>NZ_AP025517.1:0-5050229 GCF_024363545.1 Pandoraea sp. NE5 | reverse complement strand
GGCGAAACGTCCACGTCTGGCTCGTGCCGTCTTTCCCTTCCCAGAACAGGGCGATGCGCCCGGGAAGCGCATGGCGGTCGCAGCACTCGACGCACGCGTTCATCGCGTCGAGTTGGCCGGCAAGCGTGGCGCGCACGGTCGCGTCGAGGTCGAACGCGCGGTAGGTGTCGGCGTAGTCGGCAGTCATGGGTCGTCTCCTGTAGTCGGATACCGGTCCGCAACCGCGCGCCTATGATGGAAAGGCTCGGGCACGCATCGCGGACCGCCGTGGCGCCGTCTTGATCTGGGACGCGGCGCTCACTCGGCATTGGCAAAATTCATCCTAATGCGTGGCGTCGGCGAGAGGCAATGCCCAAACGGGTCAGAGTATGTGAGGGATTTATCCACTCCGTCAGTGGGGACTTGAATGATGGCGGGGCTCCCCGCTGGGCAAGGCGCTTCGGTGACGCAGACCGAACCGAGGGTTTTACCGAGGGTGGCTTCGTCCGTTTCCGATGGCAATTCCGCTCATGCAATTTGCTGCTTTTGGCTATGGTGCCGATGCGGCGCGATCCCTACACTGATCCTATCGATAGGGCACTGGTGCTGGCGATCCCTTCGGATAACGGCAGGGTGCAGGAGACAGAACATGGATTTCTATACCGAAGACCAACGCATGATTCGCGACATGGCGCGCACGTTTGCCAGCGAGCAGCTTGCGCCGAATGCGGCACAATGGGACCGCGACTGCGCGTTGCCCAACGCCATGGTTGCGCAAATGGGCGACCTGGGTTTGCTGGGGATGATGGTGCCCGAAACGTACGGCGGCTCGTACACGGATTACACGGCGTATGCCCTGGCGATGGAGGAGATTGCCGTCGGTTGTGCGTCGACCGCCACGATGATGTCCGTTCACAACTCGGTGGGTTGCGGGCCGATTTTGAAATTCGGCACCGACGCGCAGCGTGAGCGCTGGTTGCCGGATCTGGCTGCCGGTCGGAAAATCGGGGCGTTCTGCCTGACTGAACCGCAGGCCGGGTCGGAGGCCAATAATCTGCGAACGCGTGCCGAGCGCCGCGGCGACAAGTGGGTGCTCAACGGCAGCAAGCAGTTCGTGACGAACGGCAAGCGCGCGGCGATCGCTATCGTGTTCGCCGTGACGGACCCCGCAGCCGGCAAGCGGGGCATCTCGGCGTTCATTGTGCCGACGCAGACCCCGGGGTTCGAAGTGGGGCATCCCGAGCACAAGCTGGGTATCCGGGCGTCGGATACGTGCCCGATCACGCTCGTCGACTGTGAGGTGGGCGATGATGCACTCCTTGGCGAACCGGGGCAGGGACTGAAGATTGCGTTGTCCAATCTCGAAGGCGGGCGGATTGGTATTGCCGCGCTCGCGCTCGGCGTGGCGCGGGCGGCGTTCGAAGCGGCGCTGCGGTATTCCGGCGAGCGCCAGCAGTTTGGCAAGCCGATCCGTGAGCATCAGAGTATCGCGAACATGCTGGCGGACATGACGACGCGTATCAACGCGGCAAGATTCCTGATCCTGCACGCGGCGGCGTTGCGCACCCAGGGATTGCCGTGCCTGTCCGAGGCGTCGCAGGCCAAGCTGTTCGCGTCGGAGCTGGCGGAGTCGGTGTGCTCCGACGCCATCCAGATTCACGGCGGCTACGGCTATCTCGAGGATTATCCGGTGGAGCGCCACTACCGCGATGCCCGCATCACGCAGATCTACGAAGGCACCAGCGAGATTCAGCGTCAGGTCATCGCCCGCGCGCTGGACTGATCGCGAAACGGCAAAGGTGGCAAGCGATACGGCGACGGGATCATGGGCCTGGCGGCGACGATCGGCGCAGCATGGCTAAGGGGGAGGGGGAGTGATTCAGCATGAGCGCGCCGTCGAGGCGCAAGACGAAGTGTTGTTTGACGTGGTCAATGGGTTCGGCGTTATCACCCTGAACCGGCCGAAAGCGTTGAACGCGATCACGCACGGCATGGTGCGATCGATGTGGCGCCAGCTCAATGCGTGGGCCGACGACCCCGCGGTGCGGGCCGTGCTGATCGAAGGCGCGGGCGAAAAGGCGTTCTGCGCGGGCGGCGACGTGCGAGCGCTTTATGAAAGCCGCGTGAACGACGCGAGCGATCACCAGGCGTTCTTCATCGACGAATACCGTCTCGACTATCTGATACACCGGTATCCGAAGCCATATATCGCGCTGCTCGACGGGATTGTGATGGGCGGCGGGATGGGCGTCGCGCAAGGGGCGGCGCTGCGTATCGTGACGGATCGCACTCGACTGGCGATGCCGGAGACGGGCATCGGCCTGTTTCCGGACGTGGGCGCCAGCTGGTTCCTCGGGCATTTGGCACCGACGCTTGCGCGCTATCTCGGTCTGACCGGCGCAACGATTACTGCGGCCGACGCTCTGTATTGCGGGCTCGCCGACGTCTGGCTCGAAGGAGACGCGCAGCAGCAATTACGTGCGGCACTCTTGCATTTCGATTGGCCGGAGGGCGCTCCGGCAAGTGACGCGAAGCTCGGCGCGGACGGGATGGGTGGCGCAGGACGGGCAGGACCGGCGTGCGACGCGAGCGAGGCCCACGGTGCAGGCGACGCAAGTCGGGCAGACCGCCATGCGTCGGTATCTGCGTCCGCCGATCTGCTGGAACGGCTTCGATCCATCATCCTCCCGCTGGGGCGCACGTGGACCGACGCCGCGCCGTTGGCGCACGTGCGCGCCACCCTCGACCGGCATTTCAGTGCGATCGACGTGCCGGGGATTGTGGAGTCGCTCGCCAGCGACGCGCAGACCCCCTGGGCCGTCGACACGCTCGCGTTGTTGCAGCAGCGCTCGCCGCTGAGCCTGTGCGTGACCGACCGACAATTGGCGAAGGGACGTCGGCTCGATCTGGCCGACGCGTTTCGCATGGAGCTGGTGCTGGGATATCACGCGTTCGCGTCCGGTGATTTCGTCGAGGGCGTGCGCGCCCTGCTGATCGACAAGGACAAACAGCCGCGATGGCGCTACGCCACCCTGGATGAAGTCCCGCAGGCACAGGTCGAGGCCTTCTTCGTCTCGCCGTGGCCGCAAGGCGAGCATCCCCTGAAAGCGTTGGGAGATCATTGAACTTCGGCGAACGCATGCGACAATGCCCGCTTTGCGGGGGACCGCACCATCCGTTGGAGTCCAGATGCTTGTCGAAATCGCCCGTCTACTCTTAGACCTCGTCTTCTCGCTATTCGGCGCGTTGTTGCTGTTGCGCGTGTGGATGCAAGCGACGCAATTGCCTCCGCGCAATCCGCTCTCACAAGGGGTGTTCCAGTTCACCAACTTGATGGTGTTGCCGTTGCGGCGTATCGTGCCGGGCGTGGGCGGCATCGACTGGGCGAGCTTGATCGCCGCGTGGCTGTGCGGCATCGTCTATCTGGTGCTGATCACCGCCGTCGTGGGTGTCTCGCCGGTTGCGGTGTTTCCGCGCGGCTTGCTGGTGGCGTTGGTGCTGGTGGCCAAGTGGGGCGCCAACCTCGTGATGTGGATGACGCTGCTGATGGCCGTGCTGTCCTGGGTCAATCCGCGTGCCGCCGCCATGCCGATTCTCCAGCACTTGCTCGACCCGCTGCTGCGCCCGATCCGTCGCGTCATTCCGATGGTCGGCGGCTTCGATCTGTCGCCGCTGGGACTGTTCCTGCTGATGCAGATCCTGCTGATCGTGCTCGCGCGCTTAAGCCTTTTCTTCGCGACGCTCTGATGCATTGGCGGGCAGCGTCGCTGCCTGCCGACACTCACGGGCGGTTGAGCCGACGGGCCATCCCGTTGACTCCATCGACCCCGCTGCCGTCCTCGCTGATGCGGTCGGTGCGGACCGCCCGCTGACGACACGCCCTCCCGCTTGCCCTGCGTGATGCGCGTGCGCCATCGTTGGCCGCGCCGCTTACACGCGCTCTCCGCCCGCTCGCGCCAGCCCCAGCCGATGCAGGACGCGGCGACCATCCTCGGTCACGATCACTTTGGCTTGTCCCTCGTCGACATTGACATGCACCAGGTGCGCTTGCTCGAGCGCCGCGAGGTCCGGCGGCTCGAGCGCATCGGCATCGATCGGGCCAAGGGATGCGGCCGCCAGCAACAGCGTGGCGATTTCATGCGGGCTCAGCATGGTCATGCTCCTTGAGGCAAAGGCTTCTCGTCAGCGTACCGGGCAAATGTAAGCCCTCGGCTACGCCATGTTTACCGCACGTTACGACTCGCCTCCGGCCCCGCCTCCCCAGAAGATCCTTCGACAGTGCTGTGGTGCGGCGGCCTGACGGTTCACGTCGGTCGCAAATCGCCGCGCGGTGACGCCGTACGCCTAACGTCGGATCGCAAAGCGTCCGGCAAGTTCGTGCATTCGGGTTTCCCCTAGTATGACCGCTTTTTGCGTCTCGATGGCGGGCTTCCCCCTTGTTTTGACAGGGGTTGCCGCGAAACTCGAGGGGACGCGCGCTCGCCTCGCCCTCATTTGAACTATTTTTTTTCTTTTGACGGGGGGTCAATGAAAATATACTTTCTTCGTCACCCATAGAACGCCTTGGTCCATGATTAACGCCGATTCGTTGCCCGCCGATTTGCCGCTCACCGAGCGCATCGTGCGCGCCATGCCCGATCTGACGCCCGCGCAGCAGCGCATGGCGGCGTTCGTGCTCGACAACACGTTTCGTGCGGCGACCATGCGTATCGACGAATTTGCCGACGCCGTCGGCGTGTCGCTCGCCACTGTCAATCGCTTCGCCCGCGCGCTCGGCTTCGACGGCTATCCGCAGTGCCGGGCCGCGATGGTGCGGGGGTTCGAGGCGACACTGGCCCCCATCGAAAGCCTGCGCACGAGCAAAGCGCAGGCGAGCGCCAGTGCCGATGTGATGGCGGCGTCATTGGCGCAAGCCGCCGAGAACCTCGAATGGACGCGTCGCACGCTCGACGCAGCCACTTGCGAGCGTGCCGTGGACGCGATTCTGCAGGCGCGGCGCATCTACGTGCTGGGGCTGGGCGCGAGCGGTTATCTCGCCGGCCTGCTGCATCACGGTCTCGATCCATATTGTGAGAATGTGCAAGCGGTGGTCGGCGCCGGGGGATCGACGCATGCTGCGCGCCAGCTCTTCAAACTGCGCGAGGGCGATCTGGTGATCGCGCTCGCCTTCCCGCGGTATGTGACGGACACCATCACGCTTTGCCGACGCCTGCGCGGGCGCGGCGTGCCCTTGTTGGCGCTCACTGACAGTCCGACGTCGCCGTTGGCTCCGCTTGGCGACATCGTGATTTTCGTGCGCAGCAAGCCGCGGCTGTCCAGCAACTCTGAAGCGAGCGTGCTGGCGATGATCGACGCCCTGTGCGACGCCGTTGCCCAACGCGCCAAACACGCCGTCGATCGCGCGACGGAACTCACCGATTTCCTGCTGCCGTGGCTCGATTCCGCCTCGCTGGCCCCGGCGGCCACGGCAGGCCGTCCGGCTAACGTGCCGGCAGGATCGGCCGTGGGTCAAATCGTTACGCCGCAACGCACGGTGGCCACCACGGCCACGGCGAAGGCGTTGACAAGCGCGACCACGGCGGCAGGCGTCACGATGCAAAGCCAACCGAACCCAGCCCCACCGGCCATGCCCCGCCTTGCGCCGGGCCGTCAGGACAGAAAGGACAAAGCCTCATGAGTCACGCCCAACGCGCGGTCATCGCCATTCATGGCGGTGCTGGAACCATCAGTCGCGACACCTCGCCGGCGGATATCGCGGCCTATCACGAGGCATTGGCCGACGCCTTGCGCGCGGGCCAAACCGTGCTCGCCGCGGGCGGATCGGCGCTGGAGGCCGTCACCGAAGCCGTGCGTCACCTCGAAGATTGTCCCCGCTTCAACGCGGGACGCGGCGCCGTGTTTACCCACGAGGGGACACACGAACTCGACGCGGCCATCATGGACGGTGCCACGCTCGACGCGGGCGCCATTGCCTGCGTGCATCGCGTGCGCAACCCGATTCTCGCCGCCCGCTCGGTGCTCGAACATAGCCCGCATGTGTTGCTCATGGGCGAGGGCGCGGAAGCCTTCGCGGCGGCCAACGGCGCCGAACTGGTCGAGTCGGGGTACTTTTTCACCGAAGGTCGCTACGCCCAATGGCAACGTGCGCTGGCCGATGCGGCGGTTGCGCTCGACCACGACATGCCGCTCAAGAAAGAGCCGATCGATCCCGACACCAAGTTCGGCACGGTCGGGGCCGTGGCATGCGACATGCAGGGACACGTGGCGGCCGCGACGTCCACCGGGGGCATGACGAACAAGGCAGTCGGCCGCGTGGGCGACACGCCGCTCATCGGCGCCGGGTGCTATGCGAACGATGCGACAGCGGCCGTTTCGGCGACGGGGACCGGCGAGGCGTTCATCCGTACGGTGGCGTGTTACGAAGTGGGCGCGCTGATGGCCTACGCGGGCCTGTCGCTCGCCGATGCCGCCGAGCGCGTGATTCATGAGCGGCTGCCGCGCGTGCAGGGTCGTGGCGGCCTGATCGCCGTCGACGCGCAAGGCAACGTCGCACTGCCCTTCAATACCGAAGGGATGTATCGAGGCGTGGCCCGCGTGGGCGAGACGCCCGTGACGTCCATTCACGAGTAACGCTCCAAGGCGAGGGGCCTGGCCGTCATCGGTCTGGCCATCGGTATCGCCGGCATCACTGGGTATCACTCGGCATCACGCCGAATCAAGATTCAGACCAGCAAGCGAAGATAAGCGAGGACAGGCGTGGCAGAGCGCAAGACAACCCCTACGATTTCGTTGCCCGACGAGCGCGTGCTCGACGTGCGCGGCCTTACCGTGCAGTTCGCGACGTCCGAGCGCATGGTCACGGCCGTGCGCGACCTGTCTTTCCATGTCGACCGTGGCGAGACGCTCGCCATCGTGGGCGAGTCGGGCTCCGGCAAGTCGGTGACGTCGCTGGCCGCGATGCGCCTCGTCGAGACCGGGGGGGGGCGCATCGCCCAAGGCTCGATGGTCATGCGCCGCCGCAACGGCTCGCTCGTCGACCTCACGCGCGCGAGCGGCAGCACCATGCGCAGCATTCGCGGCGCGGACATGGCGATGATCTTCCAGGAGCCGATGACCTCGCTCAACCCGGTGTTCCCGGTGGGTGAACAGATTGCCGAATCGATTCGCCTGCACCAGGGCAAGGACACCGCCGCCGCGCGTGCCGAAGCCCTGCGCATGCTCGAACTCGTGCGCATTCCCGAAGCACGCCGCGTGCTCGACCGCTTCCCGCATCAACTCTCGGGCGGAATGCGTCAGCGCGTCATGATCGCGATGGCGTTGTCGTGCAAGCCGGGCCTGCTGATTGCCGACGAACCCACGACCGCCCTGGACGTGACGATTCAGGCGCAGATCCTGCAGTTGATTCGTGCGCTGCAAGAGGAGATGCACATGGGGGTCGTATTCATCACGCACGACATGGGCGTGGTGGCGGAAGTGGCCGACCGCGTGCTCGTCATGCATCGCGGCGACGCGGTGGAAGAGGGGCCGTCGCGCGAGATTTTCGCGGCGCCGCGCGAGCGCTACACACAGGCACTGCTCTCGGCCGTGCCGCGTCTGGGCTCGATGCAGGGGACCGACCTGCCGGCGCGTTTTCCACTGCTGCGCTACGACGCGCCGGCCGACGCCAAGCCCGTGGCGGAAACGCCGCAACCGCCGGTCCAGACCGACGCCGGCCCGATCCTGCGCGTGAAGGATCTGGTCGCCCGCTTCGATGTGCCGTCGGGGTTGTTCGGCGGCGTGAAGCGGCGCGTGCACGCCGTCGAGCGCGTGAGTTTCGATCTGTATCCCGGCGAGACGCTGGGTCTCGTGGGCGAGTCCGGATGCGGCAAGTCGACCACTGGCCGCGCGTTGTTGCGTCTGGTCGCCAGCCAGGGCGGTTCCATCGAATTCGGCGGCAAGCCGATTCAGGATCTCGCAGGGCGCGCGCTGCAGCGGTTGCGCCGCGACATCCAGTTCATTTTCCAGGATCCGTTCGCGTCGCTCGATCCGCGCCTCACCGTGGGCTTCTCGATCATGGAGCCGCTGCTTGTGCACGGCGTGGCCAGCGGTGCCGAGGCCGAGCGGCGCGTGGCCGAATTGCTCGAGCGGGTTGGACTGCCGGCCGATTACGCCCAGCGCTATCCGCACGAGTTCTCGGGCGGGCAGCGTCAACGCATTGCGATTGCACGGGCGCTGGCCCTCAAGCCGAAGGTCGTGATCGCCGACGAATCCGTCTCGGCGCTCGACGTGTCCGTGCAGGCGCAGATCATCAACCTGATGCTCGATCTGCAGAAGGAGTTCGGCATCGCGTTCCTGTTCATCTCGCATGACATGGCGGTCGTCGAGCGCATCAGCCATCGCGTGGCGGTGATGTTCCTCGGCCAGATCGTGGAGATCGGGCCGCGTCGCGCCATCTTCGAAAACCCGCAGCATCCGTACACAAAGAAGCTGATGTCGGCGGTGCCGATTGCCGATCCGTCGCGTCGTCACGCCAAGCGCGAGTTGTTGACGGAAGAAATTCCCAGCCCGATCCGCGCGGTCGGTGATGAACCGCAGGTGCAGCCGCTGGTGGAAGTCGGCGCGGGGCACTTCGTGGCGCGTCACCGCGTGGCCGGCGCTTATTGATGGTGATTCAGTAGTTCAGGCAGTCCCCAGTTGCAGTTCTCGTTGTAGCCACAATGCCCGCCAAGGGACGCAGTCGCAAGACGCGCTCGCGGCGACCCCGTCAGACAAGAAGGAGAAAGACAGATGTCGAAAAACGCTTTGTTGGGCGCTCGCTGGAAAACCGCGATCGCGTCCGTCGCCGTGGCGTCCGCGGTGCTCAGTGCAGCCCCGGCGTTCGCCGCCAAGGATGTCGTGATGGCCGTGCAGTCGACGTTTACGACGATGGACCCGTACGACGCCAACGATACGCTGTCGCAAGCCGTTGCCAAGTCGTTTTACGAGGGCATGTTCGGCTTCGACAAGGACATGAAGCTCATCAACGTGCTGGCCGACAGCTATACGGTGTCGCCGGATGGCCTCGTCTACACGATCAAGCTCAAGTCGGGCGTGAAGTTCCAGGACGGCACGACCTTCGATGCGGCCGCCGTCAAGGCCAACTTCGACCGCGTGACGAACCCGGACAACAAGCTCAAGCGCTATAACCTGTACAAGGAAATCGCCAAGACGGAAGTGGTCGATCCGCATACTGTGAAGTTCACGCTCAAGGAGCCGTTCTCGCCGTTCATCAACACGCTGGCGCACCCGTCGGCCGTGATCATTTCGCCCGAGGCGCTCAAGAAGTACGGCAAGGACATCGCCTCGCACCCGGTCGGCACCGGCCCGTTCGAGTTCGTCGAATGGAACCGCACCGATTTCGTGAAGGTGAAGAAGTTCGACGGCTACTGGAAGAAGGGCTATCCGAAGGTCGACACGATCACCTTCAAGCCGGTCGTCGACAACAACACGCGCGCCGCCGTGATGCAGACCGGCGAAGCCGGGTTCGCTTTCCCGTTGCCGTATGAGCAGGCCGCTACCCTGAAGGCCAGCGGCAAGGTCGATGTGATCGCCGGCCCGTCGATCATTCAGCGGTATATCAGCTTCAACACCCGCCAGAAGCCGTTCGACGATGTGCGCGTGCGTCAGGCGATCAACTACGCCATCAACAAGGAAGCGCTGGTGAAGGTGGCCTTCTCGGGCTACGCAACGCCGGCTGAAGGCGTGGTGCCGAATGGGGTGGATTACGCCGCCAAGACCGGCCCGTGGCCGTACAACCCGGCCAAGGCGAAAGAGCTGCTCAAGGAAGCCGGTTACCCGAACGGCTTCGAGACCACCCTCTGGTCGGCTTACACGTTCACGACGGCGCAGAAGGTGATCCAGTTCGTGCAGCAGCAACTGGCGCAGGTCGGCATCAAGGCGCAGGTGCGCGCGCTCGAAGCCGGTCAACGTGTCGACCTCGTCGAGTCGGCGCCGGATCCCGACAAGGCACCGGTGCGTATGTACTACGTGGGCTGGTCGTCGTCGACGGGCGAAGCCGATTGGGCGCTGCGTCCGCTGCTGGCCTCCGAGTCGTTCCCGCCGAAGCTGTTCAACACGGCGTACTACAAGAACGATGCGGTGGATGCCGACTTCAACAAGGCGCTGCTCACGACCGACCGCGCCGAGAAGGCCAAGCTCTATACCGACGCGCAGAAGAAGATCTGGAACGACGCGCCGTGGGCGTTCCTCGTGACGGAAAAGCTGCTGTATGCGCGCAACAAGAACCTGTCGGGCGTCTACACGATGCCTGACGGATCGTTCAACTTCACCGATATCTCGATGAAGTAAGCGCCGCGCGCAAGTGTGACGTGCCCGCGCCGCCGGCATTGGCTGGCGGCGCGGTTTACCGCAAGACATGGTTTGGCAAGACGTTCGGCAAGACTGCGATGCTCAATTACTCTCTCAAGCGCCTGTTCGGCCTGATTCCCACGCTGCTGATCGTGGCTGTGCTGGTGTTCGCCTTCGTGCACATGTTGCCGGGCGACCCGGCGCGCCTGGCCGCCGGTCCGCAGGCGGACGAGGCGACCGTGGCGCTGGTGCGCCAGGATCTCGGCCTCGACAAGCCGTTGCTCACGCAGTTCACGAACTTCATCACGCACGCGGTGCGCGGCGACTTCGGGCTGTCGATGCGCAGCAAGCAGCCGGTCTCCGAAGAGATCGGCAGCCGCTTCATGCCGACGCTGTGGCTCACGCTGGTGAGCATGATCTGGTCGGTGATCATCGGCATGGGCCTCGGGGTCGCCTCGGCGGTCTGGCGCAACCGCTGGCCCGACCGGCTGGGCATGACGTTCGCCGTCTCCGGTATTTCGTTCCCCGCCTTCGCGCTGGGGATGCTGCTGATGCAGGTCTTTTCGGTGCAGCTCGGCTGGCTGCCCACGATGGGCGCCGATTCGTGGAAGAGCTATATCCTGCCGTCGATCACCCTCGGGGCGTCGGTAGCCGCCGTGATGGCGCGCTTCACCCGCTCGGCGTTCGTCGACGTGTTGCACGAAGACTTCGTGCGCACGGCGCGCGCGAAGGGGCTCAATGAAATGCGCGTGGTCTTCAAGCACGCGCTGCGCAACGCCATGATTCCCGTCGTCACCATGATGGGCTTGCAGTTCGGTTTCCTGCTCGGCGGCTCGATTGTCGTCGAGGTGGTCTTCAACTGGCCGGGGCTCGGGCGTCTGCTGATCGATTCGGTCGAGATGCGCGACTACCCCGTGATCCAGGCGCTGGTGCTGCTGTTCTCGCTCGAGTTCATTCTGATCAACCTCGTGGTCGACGTGCTGTACGCCGTCATCAACCCGACCATTCGCTACAAGTGAGGCACGCACCATGAACGCGGGTCAACCGACTACTACCGCCAACGCCGCGGCCTCCGCCAGCCAAACGCGCGTGCGCACGCCGTGGCGTGAGTTCTGGCGCAAGTTCAAGAAGCAGCACATCGCCATGGTCGCCGGGGCGTTTGTGCTCGCCCTCGTCATCATCGCGATTCTCGCGCCGCACCTCGTGCCGTTCGATCCGGAGAATTATTTCGACTACGACGCCCTGAACGCCGGGCCGTCGGCGACGCATTGGTTCGGTGTCGACTCGCTGGGGCGCGACATCTTCAGCCGCGTGCTGGCGGGCACACGGATTTCGCTGGCCGCCGGGTTCGGCTCGGTTGCCCTCGGTGCGGTGATCGGCACGGTGCTCGGGCTGCTCGCGGGCTATTACGAAGGCTGGTGGGATCGCATCGTCATGCGCATTTCCGACGTGCTCTTCGCGTTCCCGGGCATTCTGCTCGCCATCGGCGTGGTGGCCGTGTTGGGAAACGGCATGATCAACGTGATCGTCGCCGTCGCCATCTTCTCGATCCCGGCCTTCGCGCGGCTCGTGCGCGGTAACACGCTGGTGCTCAAACATCTGACGTATATCGAAGCGGCGCGCTCCATCGGGGCGTCGGACTGGACGATCATCATGCGGCACATCCTGCCGGGCACGGTGTCGTCCATCGTCGTGTATTTCTCGATGCGTATCGGCACATCGATCATCACCGCCGCGAGTCTGTCGTTCCTGGGTCTGGGGGCGCAACCGCCCACGCCGGAGTGGGGGGCCATGCTCAATGAAGCCCGCGCGGACATGGTCAACGCCCCCCACATTGCCATCTTCCCGAGCCTGGCCATTTTCCTGACCGTGCTCGCGTTCAACCTGCTGGGCGACGGCCTGCGCGACGCGCTCGATCCGAAGCTCGATCGGCATTGATGTCTGCGCAGGAGCGCCGCATGATACCGTCGACGGACCCGCGCGAAGCCTTGTTCGGTGCGCCCTACGTGGGGCATCTGCCGGCCGGGCCGCGCCATGCGATCACGGACGTGCCGGGCGTGTACGTCGGTCATGCCACGCTCGCGCAAGGCCCGGTGCAGACCGGCGTGACAGTGGTGTGCCCGACGCCCGCCAACGCAGCCGCCGCGGAAGTGCCCGACGCCAGCTGGGATCCGTTCCGCGACAAGATTCCGGCGGCCGCGGCCGTCATCAACGGGTTCGGCAAGAGCGTCGGCTTGATGCAGATCGACGAACTCGGCGTGCTCGAGGCGCCGGTGGCGCTCACCAACACGTTTTCCGTCAGTCACGTGGTGCTTGGCCAGTTGCGCGCGGCGATCGCGGCGAATCCGGACATCGGCCGTGGCAGCCCATCGCTGAATCCGACGGTGCTCGAATGCAACGACGGTTATCTCAACGATATGCAGGCGTTTGCCGTGACCGAGGCGCACTATGCGCAGGCGCTGGCGAGCGCGTCGCGCGATGTCGCGCAAGGCGCGGTCGGCGCGGGGCGCGGCATGTCGAGCTTCGGCCTCAAGGGCGGTGTCGGCTCCGCGTCGCGCATGCTCGAGACGGCTGGGGCGACCTTTACCGTCGGCGTGCTCGTGCTGTCGAACTTCGGCCGTCCGTCGCAACTGACGATCGCCGGCCGCCATGTCGGGCCGGTGCTCGATGCGCGTCTGGCGCAGCCGGCGCTGAGCGCGGCGCCTGAGCGCGGCTCCATCATCATGCTGGTGGCCACCGACGCGCCGCTCGATGCGCGCCAATTGCGCCGGGTCGCCACGCGTACCGGTGCCGGCCTGGCGCGCACGGGGTCCGTGTACGGTCACGGCAGCGGCGATGTCGCACTCGCCTTCACCACAGGCTATACGGTGTCGCATGACGCGACGGGCCGCGTTGCCCCCGCCGCGCTTGTGCCGGACGCCTTGCTCGATCCGATTTTCCAAGCCACGGCGGACGCCACCGAGCAGGCGATCCTGCACGCGCTCTTTGCGGCCGAGTCGGTGCTCGGGCGCGACGCGCACGTGCGCCGTGCCCTCGCCGACGTGCTGCCCGACTGGGCCTCGCTGTAAGCCTTTCACGACAGAGCCGACATCATGCGAATTCTGATCTCCACCGATATCGAAGGCGTCGCGGGCGTCTTCCACGCCGAACAGACCCGGGCGGGCAATGGCGAATACGAACGCGCGCGCCGCTGGATGACGCACGAGGCCAATGCGGCGGTCGAAGGCGCGTTTGCCGGCGGCGCGACCGAAGTGATGGTCAACGATTCGCACGGCGGCTTTCGCAACCTGCTGCCGGACGAACTCGATCCGCGCGCCCGTCTCGTGCTGGGCAAGCCGCGCTATCTTGGCATGGTGGCGGGGGTGGAGGCCGGTTGCGATGCGCTCTTCATGATCGGCTACCACAGCCGATCGCAGAGTGCCGGGATCCTGGCGCATACGATCAACAGCTTCGCCTTCGCGCGCGTGTGGCTGGCGGGGGAGGAAGCGAGCGAGGCCATGTTGTACGGCGCGCTCGCCGGCGAGCGCGGTGTGCCGATGGTCATGGCCAGCGGCGACGACGTCTTCTGCGAAGAGACGCAACTGATCTTCCCCCATGCGCATTACGTGCAGACGAAGGCCGCCTGGGGACAGGGCAGTGGCATGACGCTCAACCCGAGCCAGTCGTGCGACCTGATCCGCGACGCCGCCAAGGCATCGCTCGCGGACCCGCGCACGTGGCATGCCTACCGGGTCGAGACGCCCGTCGAGGTGCGCCTGCAGGCACAGACCCCCGCGCTGGCCGACCTCTTCTGCCAGTGGCCGACGCTCGAGCGCGTCGACGGCGTGACGCTGCAATTCGTCGCGCCAAGCGTCGAGGCGGCGGTTCGGGTACTGAACTGCCTCTCGGCGATGTCGTTCATGTTGCGCTGAGTGCCGTTTGGGCGCCGCCCCCCGTCCCATGTTGTTAAGGCGCTACTGAACTAGGGTTAGCCGTCACGAAATGTCAATGCCCGGCATGCGATAATCCGTAATATTTCGTAACGGCGGCGCCGTGTTATCGGTCGCCCCCTGGATTATTGAGCACCGGCGGGGCCGGGCGAGGCATCATGGATATCAGAAACGCCCGACGGTGGGCGGAACCCGGCGCGAAGCGCTACGTCGGGGCGTTGCTCGTGGTTTTTGCCGCGTTTCTCGTGCGCAGCCTGCTGCACCCGGTGCTCGATCACTCGATGCCGGGCATCTTCTTTACCTGCGCCGTCATCATTGTCGAATTCACCTGGGGATTGGGGCCGGCGATCATGGCCATGATCATCAGCATCCCGATTTTCGACTTCTTCTTCGTGCCGCCGTTTCGCGACATCGCCCAGTTTGACCGGCGCGATGTGCTGATCGTCTCCGGCTTTCTGTTGATTACGCCGCTTGCCGTCGTGCTGATCGAGCGTTTGCGCCGTGCCCAGTATCGCGCCGAGCTGATCGGCGAGGTCGCGCAGACACGCTATGAGATGCTGCTGCGCGCCGAAAACGAGCGCATGCTCCTGTCCGACTCGGTACAACTGGGCAATGCGCTGATGACGTATCTGACGAAGCACCTCGATACGATCTTCTATCTGTCCAATCCGGCCACGCGTTACGAGTTCATCGACGAGCATTTCCGCCGCGCGACGGGGGTCGCGCCCGACGTCGTCAAGCGCGAGGGGCTGCGCGCGCTGCTGCATCCAGAGGACGCACAGCGTATGGCGGGGCTGTTTGCCGTCGATGGCGAGCGCCCCCATCATGGCGCGCACAATCTGCGCATCCGCACGCGCGACGGCGGCTACGAGATGTGCCATTGCGAATTGCAGTATTTCCGTGCGCACGTTGGCACGTACGTGATTTTGCGCTTGCATGCGGGGCCGACGGTGCGTCCGGTCGCGCCGCCGCAGACGCTCACACCGGCAGCCACGGCGCACGCTGTCACCGAGACGCCCGTCGTCTCCGGCGGGATTTGACCATGTTCCAGGACGATATTTTCTACAAAGGCGGCGAGCACGCAGTGCTGATGCTGCCGGGGCTGTCGAGCACGCCGCTCGAAATGCGTCCGGTGGCGAAGGCGTTGCATCGCGAGGGCTACACCGTCTGGGTGCCACACATCGAAGGCTACGGACTCGGCGGGCCATGCTCGGACTGGCGCGCCTGGATTGCCGCCGCGCGGGCGAAGTATCGTGAACTGCGGGCGACGCACGCGATGGTGTCGCTGTGCGGTTTGTGTATCGGCGCCACGTTGAGCCTGGCCGTCGCGGAGGAGGAACCCGATGTGACAGCGCTCTCGCTGCTCTCCGTCACCCTCGTGTACGACGGCTGGACCATCCCGTGGTATTACCCGCTCATCGATCTGGGCTTCCATACGCCGTTGCGCCACTACTATCGCTATCGCGAGCGCGCGCCGTTCGGCCTGAAGAACGAAGTGCTGCGCGCACGCGTAGCGAAGTCGATGTCGCTGCACGATGCGTCCGAAATCGGCGCGGCGTCGCTGCCCCTCGCGCACCTGTATCACGCGCGGCGGCTTGCCGCGCACGTGCGCGCGCGTCTGGCTCGGGTGACGGCGGATTGCCTCGTCATTCACGCGGTGGACGACGACACGTCGAGCCCGCACAACGCGCGCATCGTCTACGACGGGGTGTCGTCCAAGGTGAAACAGAAGTGCCTGCTCGGCGAGAGCTATCACATTCTGACGATGGACAACGAGCGTGAAACCGTTGCTGACGAGACGCGCCGCTTCTTCCGCGACGCCGTGGCGCGCCGTACCGGCGCCGCCACGTCCGAGACGCGCATCATCTCGAAGGCGCTGCTGCGCGCCAAGCGCCGGCAGTCCGCCGCCTGACATCACGCGCCGAAGGCCGGCGCGTGATGTCATCAAACTGCCATCGATGGGCGGTTATGGTCGTGGTTTTCCGATACGGCCACCCGCGTTAGTTGCGGGTGGCGCTGCGCTCATCCGGCCATGTCCTCGCTCATCATCGAATCCGTCTGCAAGCAGTGGGGCAATACACGTGCGCTCGACGGTGTGAGTTTCACCGCCGAAGCCGGCTCGCTGGTGGTGCTGCTGGGCCCGTCCGGCTGCGGTAAGTCGACGCTGCTGCGCATGATCGCAGGTCTCGATACGCCGAGCGCCGGGCGCATTCTGCTTGGCGGCGCCGATGTGACCGCGCTGCCACCTGCGCGTCGCAAGCTCTCGATGGTGTTCCAGTCGTACGCGCTCTTCCCGCATCTCTCGGTGCGCGAAAACCTGTTGTTCGGGCTTCGCGTGCGCGGCGAACCGGCGCGCGAGTATCCGCAGCGTCTGGCGCGTGTGGCGTCGCTGCTCGGGCTGGCGCCGTACCTGGAGCGCAAGCCGTCGCAACTCTCGGGCGGTCAGCAGCAGCGTGTGGCGCTGGGCCGAGCGGTGATTGCCGAGACGTCTGTGTGTCTGATGGACGAACCCCTCTCGAATCTCGACGCCCAACTGCGTCAGGAAATGCGTCGCGAAATCCGGGCGCTGCAGCAGCAGCTCGGCATGACGCTTGTCTACGTGACCCACGATCAAACCGAAGCGATGAGCATGGCCGATCAGGTCGTGCTGCTGCGAGAGGGCCGCATCGAGCAGTGCGGTGCCCCGCACACGCTCTACGCCACCCCCGCGACGCGCTTTGCCGCGAGCTTCATCGGCACGCCGCCGATGCAGTTGTTGCGTCTCGTCCGCCATGGCGACGCTCTGGTGCCTGCCGGACAGTCCGGCCCGGCGCTGGTGGCGGCCGGTGCGCGCAACGCCGCGCTGCTCGGCCTGCGCCCGGAGCATGTGCGCGCGGTTCCGCCGACGTCGCTGGGCGCAGTGCTCGCCCGAGTGAGCGCTATCGAATATCTGGGCGCGGACACGCTCGTTGCTTGCACGCTTGGCGACGCAGGCACGATCACCACGCGGGTGCCCGGCCATCGGCCGTTCGCCGTGGGCGACGCCATCGGTCTGCAATGGGCGGCGACCGACCAGCATCTGTTCGACGCGACCTCCGGGGAACGCCTCGTGACGGGCGCAGCGGGCCGTGTGGCGATCGACGCTGCCGGGTCTGTCGTTGCACCGGAGGCCGCGCATGCACCGGCGCGGCCGCTTCCGGGGGCCACAGTGATGTTGCAAAACCCAGAACAACACGTCTGACGCGAGGGCGGCCACTGGGCCTGACGCATCGACTCGGTGCAGCGCGACAGCGGCCCTGCATCGACAACCTGTCACATCACCACAACGCTTACATGGGGAACCAAACGATATGCGACGCACGATTCTGAAAACGTTTTCGGCCAGTTTGGCAGCACTGGCATTGGGTGGCCTGAGCGGCTCGGCCATCGCGCAGACGAAGCCGGTGGAACTCACGTTCTATTACCCGGTGGCCGTCGGCGGTCCGGTGACGAAGATCATCAACGATCTGGTGGCCGACTTCGAAAAGGATCATCCGAACATCAGGGTCAAGCCGGTGTATGCCGGGACTTACCAGGATTCCGTCGTCAAGGCCCTGACGGCCGCGAAGGCGGGCACGCCGCCGCAACTGGCTGTGCTCGCTGCCGCCGACGTGTTCACGTTGATCGACGAAGACGCGGTGGTGCCCATCGACAGCATCGCCAACACGCCGGCCGACAAGCAGTGGCTCGACGGCTTCTACCCGGCGCTGATGTTGAACTCGCGCGTCAACGGCCACACGTGGGGTGTGCCGTTCCAGCGCTCGACCATCGTCATGTACTGGAACAAGGACATGTTCCGTGAGGCGGGTCTCGACCCGGACCGCGCGCCGGCGAACTGGGCTGAACTGGCCAGCGACGCGCAGAAGCTCACCAAGCGCGACGCATCGGGCAACGTGACGCAATGGGGTATCAAGGTGCCGTCCGTGGGCTTCCCGTATTGGCTGTTCCAGGCGTTCACCACGCCGGCGGGTATCGAACTGATGAATCCGTCGGGGACCAAAACGTTCCTGAACGCGCCGCAGGCCGTCGAGTCGTTGCAATACTGGGTCGATCTCGCGACGAAGTACAAAGCGATGCCGACGGGGGCGATCGAATGGGGCACCACGCCGAAGGACTTCCTCGAGAAGAAGGCGGCCATCATCTACACGACCACCGGCAACCTGACCAACATCCGGACCAACGCCACGTTCCCGTTCGGTGTCGGCAAGATGCCGGCCAAGGTGCGCGGCGGCAGTCCGACGGGCGGCGGCAACTTCTATGTGTTCAAGAAGACCTCGCCGGAAGAAAAGCAGGCGGCGATGACGTTCATCAAGTGGGCCACTTCGCCTGAGCGTGCGGCGCAGTTCGGTATCGACACGGGCTACGTGGCCGTGACGCCAGCGGCTTGGGAAACCCCGGCGATGAAGCAATATGTGCAGAAGGTGCCTGCTGCGGCCGTGGCGCGCGATCAGCTCGCGGTGAGCGTGGCCGAGTTCTCGACGCACGACAACCAGCGCGTGACGAAGGCCCTGAACGACGCCCTGCAAGCGGCGCTCACCGGCACCAAGTCGCCCAAACAGGCGCTGGACGACGCGCAACGTGAAGCGGATCGCATCCTGCGTCCGTACGCTCGATGAGTCTGGCGCTCGCCGGACTTCGCTGTCAGTCTCGTTGAAATGCGGGGCCCTGAACGTCGCGGCGATCGCGATCTTCACGGCCTCGCCTGTTGAATCGATGGACCGTCGATGAATCGCTCCTCTGCTTCGTGGGTGCCCTGGCTGTTGTTGTCTCCGGCGCTAGTGCTGCTCGTCGCCTTCACCCACTATCCGGCCGTCGCCACGCTGTGGCACAGCTTTTTCTCGACGGGGCGCGCCGGGATGCCGTCCGTCTTTGTCGGCACCGAGAATTATCGGCTTCTGATCGACGACCCTGTCTTCTGGCAGGCGCTGCGCAACAACCTCCTGTTCGCACTGGTCACCGTGCCCGCCGCGATGGCGCTCGCGATCGCCATGGCGCTGTGGGTGCACCGGCAGGTGCCGGGGCGCACGTTATTGCGCCTCGCCTACTTCACGCCCGCGATTTTGCCGATGATCGCCGTGGCGAACATCTGGCTGTTCTTCTACACGCCGCAGTACGGTCTCATCGCGCAGATTTCGCAGGCATTCGGGTGGGGCGATCACAACTGGCTCGGGCAACCCGACACCGCACTCCCGGCGCTGATGGTCGTGACGATCTGGAAAGAGGCCGGGTTCTTCATGATCTTTTACCTGGCCGCACTGCAACAGATTTCGCCCACCCTTGCCGAGGCGGCGGCGCTCGAAGACGCCTCGCGCTGGCAGTTCTTTCGCCGCGTTCAGTGGCCGTTGCTCATGCCCACGACCGTGTTCGTGGTGATCAATGCCGTTATCAACGCGTTCCGTCTCGTCGATCACATTATCGTGATGACGCGCGGCGGACCCGATAACGCCACGCAACTGCTCCTGTACTACATCTATCAGGTGGCCTTCAGTTTCTGGGATACCTCATACGCGGCAGCGCTCACCGTGGTCCTGCTCACGCTGCTCGCCGTCGTCGCCTTCGTGAAATTCCGTCTGCTCGACTCACGCACGCATTATCAATGACGACCTCTGCCCGCCCGAACACGCGCCCCCGCCGGCCCACAAAGCCAGGCGCCGCGCTTGCGGTGTTTTCCGCAACCGGTCACACGACGCCGCTCGACGTCATCGGTGCATGGCTGCTCGGCCTGCTGTGGCTGCTGCCGTTGCTCTATGCGCTGTGGAGCGCGTTCCATCCGTCGGCCTACGCCACGCACTTCTCCATGAGTGCGCCGCTCACGCTCGCGAATTTCGTGCAAGCATGGCAGGCTGCCCCGTTTGGGCGCTATCTCGTCAATACCTTCGTTCTGGTGACGGTGATCCTGGCGGCGCAACTCGTGCTGGGCACGCTGGCCGCCTATGCGTTTGCCCGCTTCACGTTTCGCGGCAGCGAGGTGGCGTTCATGGTCGTGCTGCTCCAACTGATGGTCATGCCCGACGTGCTGATCGTCGAGAACTATCGCACGATCGCCTGGATGGGACTGCGCGATACGATCTTCGGCATTGCGTTGCCGTACTTCGCGTCGGCGTTCGGCATTTTTCTGTTGCGTCAGGCGTTCAAGACCGTGCCGCGCGAACTGGACGACGCGGCGCGCGTGGAAGGCGCCAACGCGTGGCAGGTGCTCTGGCGCGTGTATGTGCCGCTCGCCCGCCCGGTGTATGTCGCCTACGCGCTGGTGTCGATCAGTCACCACTGGAACAACTTCCTGTGGCCGCTCATCGTCACGAACTCCGTCGAGACACGTCCGCTCACGGTCGGCCTGCAGGTGTTTGCGTCGACCGATCAGGGCATCGATTGGACGATGATCACGGCCGCGACGCTGATGACCGCCGCGCCGCTGTTCATCGCCTTTCTGCTCTTTCAGCGCCAGTTCGTGCAGTCGTTCATGCGTGCGGGCATTCGATGAAAGGCATGGCGACGCGCGGCGTCGCACGACCGCAATAGCAAAACGGCACGCTGGGGAGCGTGCCGTCGTGTCGCTTGCGCTGGCGAAGCCGGGCGCTTGCGGGCTTACTTGTCGGTGGCCTTGACCAGCAGGATCGGCAGCGTGGTGATACGCAGCAGCGTTTCGGCAACGCTCCCCAGCAGCAGTCGGTTGATGCCGCGGCGGCCGTGCGTGCCGAGCACGATCACGTCGGCATTCCACGCTTGCGCTTCGCGCAGCACTGCGTCGGCAATTTCGTCGGTACCGGCTTCGAGCGTAATCATGTTCGTCTCGGCATCGACCCCGCGCTGCTTCAAGTCGGTTTGTGCCTTGGCCAGAATTTCCGCGGTTTCCTTCTCGAACGACTCCTGGCTCTCCAACGGCACGAAGCCGCTGTAGGCGCCGGCGGCGTAGGCGTTGGCGAGCGAGGGAACGACCGACACCAGGCGAATCTTGCCCTGGCTGAGCGCCACGAGCTTGACGGCTTCATCGATGGCGCGGTTCGACGGCGTGCTGCCGTCGATCGAGACCAGAATGCGTTCGTACATGATGGTGTCCTCTATGTGCGGGAAGTGCGTGAAGGCTTGACGCCTGGGCGGCATCGCGACCGCGATGCACGACAATTCGTTGGAATATTTTCATTCTCGCATCGCGGGCATCGAAAGTCATCCCGCGACATGACGCGGTATTGACCGCACGCAAGCATCCATCGGAATGTCACGGGTCGGCGCGTATCCGCCGGGGGCGACTCGCGTCGAGCGGGGAAGGGAGTTTCAACGTCCGGAACGCCGGTCGGCCTTGGGGACCGCGTGACTTAGTTCGGCCGGCAGGCGATCACGAGATGGGCGACACCGTCCGTCACGTCGCGCGTGAGGACGTCGTAGTCCTTTTGTACGCATTGCGTGCGGGCGCGCTGGTCGCAGTCGCCGGCAGTGCTGGCCGAGCACCGAATTTGCTGGGTGGGGCGGCCGTCCGAGGTGAACAGCGGGGCCGACGAGCTGCAAGCCGACAGCGCAACCGTCATAAGCCCCGAGGCGAGCAGCGTGGCGATCTTGGCGAGATTTGTCATAGAGGTCGTCTTATAAGCTCTCGGGAGTATAGCGCGGCGCCGCGACGTTGCTGCGCAAGGCCGCCCGCCTTTGGGGCGACGCCTCGAGCGGGCTCAACGGGGCGTGTCGGCACGCGTGGCAACACTGACCCGTCGCTGGCGGCGCAGCGTGCGCAGACTGTCGAACACGATGAGCGCAACGCCGAACCAGATGGGCACGTACGTCCACAGTCCGCGCGCCGTGAAAGGCTCGCCGAGCACGAAGATCGACACGGCGAACAGCAGCACCGGCTCCACGTACCCGAAAATGCCATACAGGCCGATGGGCAGCAAGCGCGCGGCACCCAGTGTGCTCGCCAGTGCGCTGGCGCTGAGCAGGCCGAGCGCGGGCAGCCAGAACCAGTAGCGCGGCTCGCCGAGCACTGTGACGTTTTGCGGCCACGCCTGCCAGAGCACGACGACGGCCACCGGCGTCATCGCGAGCACTTCCATGATGAAGCCGCTGAGCGCGTCGAGCCTCAGCCGGCGGCGCAGCAAGAAGTAGGGCGGATAGCCGAACACAATGAGCGCCGTGACCCAGGACAAGGCGTGCGTTACCCAGAGTTCATGTGCGACGCCCAGCGCGGCGACGATGACGGCCGCCGTCTGCAGCCGGCTCAGACGCTCGTGATAAAACGTGCGGCCAGCGAGCACCATCGTGAGCGGCAAGAGAAAGTAACCGAGCGAGACGTCGAGCAATCGCTGTTGCAGCGGTGCCCAGACGAACAGCCAGAGCTGAACGCCCAGCAGCGCTGAGCACAGCAGCACGGCGCCGAGCAGCGCAGGGCGATGCAACACATGCGAGAGCGTGCTGCGCAGTACATGCCACCGGCGCAATGCCGTCACGATGACGAGCGTGCCGGGCAGCGTGAGCAGCATGCGCCAGGCGAAGACGTCCAGCCCGGACAGGGGCGCCAGTTGCGCGACGAGCGCCGGCATAACGGAAAACATGACGGATGCCGAGACAGAGAGCATCACGCCGCGACCGGAAAGCATGGGGGTCCTGTGAGCGGGGGCAAGGAAAGGGCGAGGCCCGGGTCAGACCGCGAGCATAGCAAATTCGCACCAGATCGGGGCGTGCCCGCCGTAGGGCAGCGGAACCGTCCGCGATGCCCGCGAACGCGTATGATCGCGATTCGTCGAGCGTTTTCCATTATTGCCGCCGCGTGCGGCATCTTTGCAGGAGATTCGTGCATGTCGTGCGTACCCGCTGTTGCCGAGTATGCGGCTTTCGCCGCTTCGATGGCCGATGCTGTGAGACCGCTGTCGTTGGGGTGGTTCCGCCGGCGCCTGGCGGTTGACGACAAGGCCGATGAGAGCCCGGTCACGATCGCGGACCGCGAGGTCGAGACGGCGCTGCGCGCGCAGATTGCAGCGCGCTATCCGTCGCACGGCATCTGGGGCGAAGAGTTCGGCAAGCAGGGCGTGGACGCGGAATTCGTCTGGTCGGTCGATCCCATCGACGGCACGCGCAGCTTCATCACGGGACACCCGCTGTGGGGCACGCTGCTTGCCCTGCTGCACCACGGCCAGCCAGTCGTGGGCCTGATCGACATTCCGGCGACCGGCGAGCGCTGGATCGGCGTGAACGACGCCGCCAGCGGCGTGCGCGAGGCCCGCTTCGGCGGTGCGGTGTGCGCCACCAGCCCGGTGACGACGCTGGCCGACGCGACCGTCTATGCGACGTCACCCGACATCTTCGACGCGGCGGAGTATGCGCAATTCGAGCAGCTGACGAAGGCGGTCAGCCGTCGCCGCTTCGGCGGAGATTGCTACGCCTACGGGCTGCTGGCGAGCGGACACATCGAGCTGGTCATGGAAGCGGGATTGCAAACCTACGACTATCTGGCCGTGGCGCCGGTGGTCGAGGCGGCGGGCGGCGTCATCACCGATTGGGAGGGCCGGCCGCTTACGCTTACCTCGCAGGGGCGCGTGCTGGCCGCCGCGAATGCCGAGCTGCACGCCGCCGCGCTGGCGTGTATTCGCGCGGACTGAGGCCGTCGACGGTAGTCATCGCCCGGTCGTCGTTGTGCCGGCCATCCTCGCTGGTGGGTTACGTGATCGGGCGCGCAAGCCTCTGCCAGATGCGCGGCAGCAACACCCCCAGCACGATGCCGCGCGTCGCGAGAAATGCCATGAGGGCGACCCACAAGCCGTGATTGCCCCAGGCATCGAGCGTGAACGGCATGACCGCGCCAAAGACCAGCAGGCCGATCAACGAGGACGTCAGCAGTTCCCTCGTACGCGTCGCGCCGATGAAGACGCCGTCGAGGTGGAAACACCACACCGCCACGAGCGGCGAGAGCACGGCCCAGGGCAAGAATTCGCGCGCCGTCGTGCGCAATGCCGGCTGATCGGTCAGGGCATCGATGATCGCGCCACCCGCCACGGCGTAGACGAGGGCAAACGCGACGGCGCAGCCCAGCGCCCAGCCCAGCGACAACCGGATGGCATGCAGCAGCGCGGCTCGCTGACGCGCACCGACATAGGCGCCCACAAGGGCTTCGGCCGCGTGGGCGAAGCCGTCGAGGCCGAACGCCATGAACGTCTGGAAGTTCAGCAGGAGCGCGTTGGCGGCGAGCGTGACGTCGCCAAGTCTCGCCCCCACGCGAGCGAACCAGGCAAAGGCGAGTTGCAGAAACAGCGTGCGCAGGAAGATATCGAGATTGAGCCGCAGCAAGCGCCACAGGGCGCCGCGCTCAACCAGCATGACCAGTCGCAGCGGCGGCAAGCCGGGCGTACGTGCGAGCCAGAGCAGCCAGGCGCCCAGCGCAAAGCCGAGCACATCGGCCAGCGCGGTTGCCCCTGCAATACCTGCCACCCCCCAGTCGAAGCCGCGCACGAAGATCAACACCGCCACGATGTTCACAAGATTGATGAACACCTGCACGGCAAGCCCTTGCCGCACGCGTTGACACGCCAGCAGGTAGCCGAGCACCACGTAGTTGCCGAGCGCCAGCGGCGCGGCGAGCACGCGGATGCTTGCATATTGTCGTCCTAAGGATTGGACTTGGGCGCTTCCTCCCAGCCACGACACGCCCAGCGAAACCAGCGGTTCGCGAAAGACAAGCAACACGGCGCCAATCGCGAACGCCAGCGTCAGCGCGCGTGCGAGCGTGTCGCGCAGACGCTCGGCGTCGCCGGCACCGAACGCCTGTGCCGCGAGGCCCGTGGTGCCCATGCGCAGGAACGAGAAGCCCCAGAAGAGCAGGTTCAACAGCAGCGCACCGAGGGCGACGCCGCCCAGATAAGCGGCGCCCGGCAGATGACCGGCCACGGCTGTGTCGACGGCCGAGAGCAGGGGCTGAGTGAGATTGGCGAGCACGATAGGCACCGCCAGACGAAGCAGTTGCCGGTGGCCGACGGCCGCAGGGGCAGGGTTCATGAGTGAGCTGGGCGGAGGCCGGTCAGGGCGGCCGCCATCGAATTGGGGAATCGGGTAATCCGCCAATCCGGGAAAGCGGAAAGGCGCGAAACCCGGTATTCGGGAAGCCGCAAGCGGCGGCAGGTTGCGAGTGCGCCGATTATAAGGTTTGGCAGCCGTCCGGGCGATGGGCGTCCGCTGCGGCGATCGGGGGTGTGCCATCCCCGAACGGTACAATGCCCGACGTCTCCGTTCGTCTTGAAAGGCCGCATATGCCGTCTTCGCCGTCCTCGCCCTCGTCCCGGATACCCTCGGCTCGCGCTTCTGTTTCGAGGCTCGCGTCGTTCGTCCGACTGTCGGCCTTGCGGGTTGCCCGCCATCGTCATGCACTGGCTGCCGCCTTGTGTCTGCTGAGCCTGCCGGTGCTCGCCGACGTGACCCTCCAACGCGGCCCGCCACCGCCGCGCTTCGAGGATCCCCACGCGGCGCCTACGGGACAATTCTGGGTGCCAGGCTACTGGCAGTGGAAAGACGGCCGCTACGACTGGGTCGACGGGCACATGGAACCCAAGCGCCCGGGCATGCGCTACACGCCGCCGCACTGGGAGCAGACAGGCCGTGACGAATGGACGTTGCGCGACGGCGCCTGGGCGTCCACCGGCTGGGGGCCGGGCACGATTCACGAGATTCGTGCGCCCCAATGACACGGCGGCGAAGCGTTTCGGAGCCCGGCTGATGCATCGGCCATCCGAGGTAGGTGTCCGCCGGACATGCCTCGAAGGCGGTGCGGCGGACGTCATCGGCGCTCGCCAATAAAAATGCCCGCGCGAGGCGGGCAAAAATCACTACAGGGGAAGTCACGCGATATGAGTGGCGATCGGGCGAAAGAGTTCCCCGCGTTTTGCGACTGGCAGGGGGACACTCGATCGACGTAAAATGGCGCTTTGTCGCTACATCCCCCTCATGTCGGACGCGGCGCACGACGCCGGTGGACGACATCAGCGCGGGGTGAGATTTTCAGGTGTCGAATGTCGGTAAAGCCGGTCGTGCGGAGTTGCCTCCTGTTGGCCGCGTGCCTGAATGCCGGGATGCCGGTGGGCGCGTACGCACAATCCTTGTTCTCGGATATCAATCCACCCTGTTTTACTGAGCGGAACGCGGTGTCCTACGGGTTGTGGGATCGCGGTCTTGCACCTCAGTATTTCGTGCCGCCACCCCCGGCGCCTGCGCCGCCGGTGGCCACGGATCCTGATGCCGCCTCCGACCCCATTGCCTTGTTCGCGGGGGACGATCCGAACGCGGTCGCCGCCGCCGTCGAGCGCGACGCCGCCAAGCGCGCTGCGCCATCGGTGGCGAGCGACGTGGTCGCTGCCGAGGACGCGGTGGCCGAGGCCCCGCAGCCGGCATCGGACGCGCAAGCGTCGCGCGTCGATCCGTCGCAAGAGGCGCCGGGGGCGGACAGCACGGCAAGCGCGCCGTCGGCACAAGCGCCGGCGCCATCGCCGCCACTACCGGCCGCCGATTTTGCCGTGGCGCCTGAGCTTAGCGCTGACGGTACGGCCATTTCCGCCGTCGACCTGGATGCGGCGGCATCGGCGGCATCGGCCGAGCGCGGCGAGCCGCCGCCGGCCCCGGACATCGCGCCGCCCAATGCGTTCCTTGCGCGCGCCTCGTGTCTGCGCGGACTGCCGCGACACGAGAGTCGAGCGGATCGCAACATTCGCATGTTGATGCGTGGAGGGCTCGTGGTGCGCGACGCGCAGTTGCCGTTCGTCGCGACACTCAGCCGCACGCCCGGCGAGGGGGCCGTGGGCCTCCAGGTGATCAACGAGCGGCCCTACCAGTTCAACGTCGGCATGAACAACAGCGGCATGACCTCCTCGGGCAAGATGCAGGGCACTGCGAATCTGTTGATGAACAATCCGCTGGGCATGTACGGGAAGTTCAATACGACGCTCAGTCAGGATTTGCAGAATGCGCGTCGCGATGCGACGACCCGCGATCTGTCGGCCAATTACTCGGTGCCGATCGATGCCGACTGGACGGTCGGGATCACCGGCAAGGCCAACGCGGCGAAGGACCAGATTGACGCCGGCATTACGCAGACACAGACATTGCAATGGCGCGTGCGCCGCGCGTTCGACTTCACGGCGAATGGCTCGACGGGTCTGGAATTGCGCTACAACAGGAGTCGCACGGAAGACCCGAACGCGCTTCACACCTACGACAGCTATGCCGAGGTGGGGCTGAGCCACACGCACAATTTCGGGGCGTCGAGGCTCGATCTGTCGGTAATGCAGCGTCTGAACGCGCCGTGGATGCCATCGTCGAGCGGCCTGCCGGGCTGGTCGTATCGCTTCCAGTCGGTCGACGCGAAGCTCACCGTACCTTTCTGACGAAATCCATGACGGTATCGAGCGATACCGTTCGCACGAGCGTCGCAGGCATCTCCGCGAAATGCTCAACGTCCCCGAACAGAATGACGGGCTTGCCGTAACGCACGGCGAGCCCGACTTCGTCGCGTGTACCGTGCTGGCCGGGCAGGGCGACGATGACATCGCTAGAAAGCACGTTGATGTGATTGCGCGATAGCGTGCCTGGCGGCGCATCGGGCAGATGGCGCGGCAACGGGCTCACGATGGGCACTTCCACGAACGGATTCGGATAGCCGGGCGCGGGGCGGAACCTGACCGGCTCGTCATCGTTGCCGACGGCCTCGGTCGGCACGATGCCGATGCAGCGGCCCAAGCGCTGCGGTACGGCACAGAACGCTTCGCTCACGCTCGCCATCACGCCCTGTCCCCCGCCGGTGAGCAGGTGGAACCCGGCCATGGCGATCGCCCGGCCGAGCGGCGCGGCAAGTTCGGTCCACGGCTGTTTGCCGGAACCCATGACACCAATGGTTTGGGGACGCACGGATTGGCTCATATCGGATGACGGGGTCGGGAGGAGGGGAAGCAGCGGTGCCGATGATAAACGACTTTGCCCAGCGAGATCGACGGCAGGCAACGTCGAAGACGTGTCGCGCCCGCCAGAAGGCGTTGGCAGATTGTCGGGATGACCGCGCAGCGGGGGGCACACGGGCAAAAAAAACCCGCCGGTTTGGCGGGTGAGGAAGCAGGCCTTCCACGGGGAAGTGAAAGCCCGATCTCGCGAGGTGTTTGCGAGACCCGTGTAGTATCGTGACCCAAACGTCTGCTGGCTATGGGCCAAGTCCTAAAGTGCATGTAAGACGCTTTCCATTTCCGTTTCCCAACCTTTCTGACGTACACGGGGCGATAGATGACCGAACCGACTGACAATACGCCGGCCAGTGCCGCCCACATCGCTGCCATGCAGGCGTTGCGCGCCGCGCTGCTCGCCCAGCACAAGGTGCTGATCGCCAACGATCGTCTGCAATACGAAGCAGTCTTCGGACCGGTGCCCACCGGACGCTTCGTGCAGTTGCTTACCGAAGACGCCTGGTTTCGCTGGCTCGACCCGCTCTCGCGTCTGATCGTCGCCCTCGACGAATGGCTGGAGCAGACGCCGCCGCAGGCAGACGCCGGCATTGCCCTGGCCGACGAAGCCGCCAAGCTTTTCCGTCACACCGACGTCGAGTTCGGCGAGCGCTATCGCCTGGCCTTGCAGCAGGCGCCGGACGCGGTGCTCGGGCAGAGTCAGGTGGTGGCGGCGCTGCGCGGCGCGCCGCAGTCGCCGGCCGACGCATCCGGGAAATCCGATGCGCCGGTTGCGAAGGAGCCCGATGCGTCGGCAAACGAAGGCGACGGCGCCTGAGCAGGGAGGGGGAAGACCGTCAAGCCGAAAATTTGTTCCGCGGCTGATCGTTTTTTGAGCATGGCTCTTGACAGCCTTTGTTCGTGAGGCGTTCGAGAAGGTCAGGGCAGGTTATCCAGTGGGTTATCCACACAGGGTGTGGACAACTTTTGCCGGCGCGGCGCCGGCGACGGGTAGCTTGCGCGCCGCCGACCGAGACCCGCGCGCACCGGTTACGCCATGGCAACCGAGCGACGAGGTGCGGGCGACGTGAATCGATGACGTGGGGAGCAGCGATCGCGAAGCGGCCTGGCCCCGTAGGAATCCTTCACGTTGGCCCTATCTCGATGGGATCGCCGCTGCGACAATGGCGCTTTGCGTGCTGTCCGACGCGGGCGGCGTGAGTCGTCCCCGGGCATCCGCCCGCTGCGATTCATTCCCATGACAACCACGCCCATTGTGCTGCTGGTGCTGCTCTCGGCACTGATGCACGCCACCTGGAACGCCTTTCTCCACGCGAGTCCCGATCGCGTCTGGCAAGTCGGCATGATGGCGGTGCCGCAAGGACTCGCCGCCGTGGCCGGCATCGTGTGGTTGCCGCTGCCGCCAGTACAGGTCTGGCCGCTTATTCTGCTCTCCGCCGGCGCGCAGGTCGCGTACACGGCGGCGCTCATCCGGGCCTATCGCGTCGGTGAGTTCGGGCAGATCTATCCCATCGCACGCGGTATTTCTCCGTTGCTGATTTCGGGGGCGGCGTTGCTGCTGGCGGGCGAGTGGCCGACGGCGATGGCGGCGTGGGGGATCGTGGGTATCTGCGCCGGCATTCTGACGCTGGCGTTGCGTGGGCGCCGCTTCTCGGGCGACAGCGTGCCTGCGGCGTTGCTCACGGGGGTGTTCATTGCGGCGTACACGATTGTCGACGGCTTCGGCGTGCGATTGTCGAACGGCAACGGCTTCGGGTACCTCGCATGGGCCTACCTTTTCGCGAGCGTGCCGGTGATCGGTGCCGTGGCGAAGTGGCGGGGCGGGTGGCGCGGCATGTTCCTTGCACCGCGCCGCCGCGTGGCCGAAGCGCTGGGGGCGGGCATCGTCGCGCAATGCGCCTATGCCATGGTGGTCTTCGCGCTGCAATACCTGCCGATGGGTGTCGTGTCGGCGCTGCGCGAGTCCAGCGCCATCATCGCGGTGCTGCTGGGCTGGTTGTTCCTGCGCGAAAAGCTCAATGCCCGCCGTCTCGTGGCGTGCGGCCTCGTGGTCGGCGGGGCGGTACTCATCAAACTGAGCGCTTAAGTGCGCACCCGAGCGCTGACCTGAGCGGCACCTGCGCAGCAACTACGTGGCGACATCAGCGAGGGTACCCGTCGTCGCATCCGTCACCCCATCAGCGTCCCCAGCGGCCACACGTCGTACCTGCGTGGGTTGTGCTCAGCTGCGCGGCCAGAGTTCGGCGCGATGCGCCGTGATCGCCGCCACGACGATCTCGCGCATCCCATGTCCGTCGGTGGATTCGAGGTGTTCGAGAATCGTCATGCGCATGCGCGGCGCCCAGAAGCGTCGCAGGTGGCCTGCAATGTTGTCGAGCGCCTCACTGCGGTCGGGCATCGTCTCGAAGAAATCCCCGATCTGATTGGCCATCTTGACCAGATTGTCGGTGTCCATGATCTGTTGTGTCCCCTGAATTCGTTCTCTGTGCGTTGGCCGCCGTCATTCACGTGGCCAACCGCGCGTCCGCCGCACCGTCTGATGGCAATCGACGGTGAGGCTCGCCGCAGCCGCCGGCGGTGGACGCGGATTGTCCGTCGCAGCGCGCCGCCTCGAAGGTCTCCCCGATGAAGCGGCGCGCGTTGCTTCCCCTTTTCCTGCCCCGACTTAGTTCGCGTTGGCCTCGGTCGCACCACGCGCGTGTTCGAGGAAGGCCTCTTGCTGACGATTGAAGTCAGAGTACTGACGCTGCCATTCCGACGGCTGCGCCACCGGTGTGACCTGCACCGCTGTCACCTTGTACTCGGGGCAATTTGTCGCCCAGTCCGAGTTGTCGGTGGTGATCACGTTCGCGCCCGACTCCGGGAAGTGGAACGTTGTGTACACCACGCCGGGCTGCATGCGGTCGCTCACGACGGCACGCAGCACGGTCTCGCCCGCGCGGCTCTGAATGCCGACCCAATCGCCGTCCTTCACGCCGCGTTCTTCTGCATCGTGCGGATGGATTTCGAGCCGGTCCTCGTCATGCCAGTGAACGTTGTCCGTACGGCGCGTTTGCGCACCGACGTTGTACTGCGACAGAATCCGCCCGGTGGTCAGGATGAGCGGGAAACGGCGCGTGACCTTTTCATCCGTCGGCACGTACTGCGTGATGAGGAACTTGCCTTTGCCGCGCACGAATTCGTCGATGTGCATGACGGGCGTGCCGTCCGGTGCAGCTTCGTTGCACGGCCACTGCACGCTGCCCATCTGGTCGAGCTTCTCGTAGCTCACGCCGGTGAAGGTCGGTGTGAGGCGGGCGATCTCGTCCATGATTTCCGACGGGTGCGCGTAGTGCATCTCGTAGCCCAGTCGCTTGGCCAGTTCGATCGTGACCTCCCAATCGGCGTAACCGGCGCGCGGCGGCATCACTTGACGCACGCGCGAGATACGACGCTCGGCGTTGGTGAACGTGCCGTCCTTCTCCAGGAACGACGAGCCCGGCAGCAGCACGTGCGCATACTTCGCCGTTTCGTTCAGGAAGATGTCCTGCACGACGATGCACTCCATCTGTTCGAGCGCATGGGTCACGTGTTGCGTGTTCGGGTCGGATTGCACGATGTCCTCGCCCTGGCAGTACAGGCCCATGAAGGTGCCCGCAATCGCCGCGTCGAACATGTTCGGAATACGCAGGCCCGGCTCGGACTGGATCTCGACGCCCCATTCCGCTTCGAACAGCGCGCGGGCGGTCGAATCCGACACGTGACGGTAGCCCGGCAGTTCGTGCGGGAACGCACCCATGTCGCACGAGCCCTGCACGTTGTTCTGGCCGCGCAGCGGGTTCACGCCCACGCCTTCACGGCCGATGTTGCCGGTGGCCATGGCGAGGTTGGCGATACCGATCACCGTCGTGGAACCTTGCGCATGCTCGGTCACACCCAGGCCGTAATAGATCGCCGCGTTGCCGCCCTTGGCATACAGACGCGCGGCACCGCGCACGAGGTGCGCCGGCACGCCGGTGTGCACTTCGGTCGCTTCGGGCGAGTTTTCGGCACGGGCGGTGAACTCGCGCCACTGCTGGAACGCGCGGTCCTCGCAGCGCTCGGCAATGAACGCGTCGGCCATCAGGCCTTCGGTCACGATGACGTGCGCAAGCGCGTTGATCATCGCCACGTTCGTGCCGGGACGCAGTTGCAGGTGGTAGTCGGCCTTGATGTGCGGGCTGTTGACCAGGTCGATGCGGCGCGGATCGATCACGATCAGCTTGGCGCCTGCGCGCAAGCGCTTCTTCATGCGCGAGCCGAACACCGGGTGACCGTCGGTCGGGTTCGCGCCCATCACGAGAATCACGTCCGAGTGTTCGACCGACTTGAACGTCTGCGTGCCGGCCGACTCGCCGAGGGTTGCCTTCAGGCCGTAGCCGGTCGGCGAGTGGCACACGCGTGCGCAGGTGTCGACGTTGTTGTTGCCGAACGCGGCGCGCACGAGCTTTTGCACCAGGTAGTCTTCTTCGTTCGTGCAGCGTGACGACACCAGCCCGCCGATCGAATCGCGCCCGTACTTGGCCTGAATGCGCTTGAACTCCGACGCCGCATAGTCAAGCGCCTCGTCCCACGACACGTCCTGCCACGGATCGGTGATCTTCTTGCGAATCTTGGGCGTAAGGATACGGTCCTTGTGCGTGGCGTAACCCCAGGCAAAGCGGCCCTTCACGCAGGCGTGGCCTTCGTTGGCTTGACCGTCCTTGTGCGGCACCATGCGCACGACTTCGTTACCCTTCATCTCCGCCTTGAACGAGCAACCCACGCCGCAATAGGCACAGGTGGTGATCTTGGCGTGCTCGGCCTGGCCGAGATGGATGACCGACTTTTCCTGCAGCGTCGCGGTCGGGCAAGCGGCCACACAGGCGCCGCACGACACGCACTCGGAGTCCATGAACGACTGGTCCTGTCCGGCCGAGACACGCGCTTCGAAGCCGCGCCCCGAGATCGTCAGCGCGAATGTGCCCTGCGTTTCCTCGCAGGCGCGCACGCAGCGGTTGCAGACGATGCACTTCGAGGCGTCGTAGGTGAAGTAGGGGTTCGACTCGTCTTTCTGGCTGTCGAAGTGATTGTCGCCGTCGAAGCCGTAACGCACTTCGCGCAGGCCCGTCACGCCGGCCATGTCCTGCAGTTCGCAGTCGCCGTTGGCGGCGCAGGTCAGGCAGTCGAGCGGGTGATCGGAGATGTACAACTCCATCACGCCCTTGCGCAGTTCCTGGAGCTTCGGTGATTGCGTGCGCACCTTCATGCCCGGTTCGACGGGCGTGGTGCACGACGCGGGGTAGCCGCGTCGGCCTTCGATCTCGACGAGGCAAAGGCGGCACGAGCCGAACGGCTCGAGCGAGTCGGTGGCGCACAACTTGGGCACGTTCACGCCGCCTTCGGAGGCGGCGCGCATGATCGACGTGCCCGCGGGCACGGTGACCTGTTCGCCGTCGATCTCCAGCGTGACTTCCTGCGTCGATTCGCGGCGCGGGGTGCCGTAATCCTTCTCAAACATCGGGTCCATCATGGTGGGCGATCTCCTAGGCGGCCTGGGTCGGCAGATTCGACGGTTCGGCCGCGCCGAAGTCTTCGGGGAAATGGTTCAGTGCAGACAGCACGGGGTAGGGCGTCATGCCGCCCATCGCGCACAGCGAGCCGGAGAGCATGGTGTCGCACAGGTCGCGCAGCAGTTTGATCTGCTTGGGACGGTCGCGTCCGTCGATGATCTTGTCCATCACTTCGACGCCGCGCGTCGAACCGATGCGGCACGGCGTGCACTTGCCGCACGACTCGATGGTGCAGAACTCCATCGCATAGCGCGCGAGCTTGGCCAGGTCGACGGTGTCGTCATGCGCCACGATGCCGCCGTGGCCGAGCACCGCCCAGAGTGCGGCGAACGCTTCGTAGTCGAGTGGGGTGTCCCATTGCGATTCGGGCAGATAGGAGCCGAGCGGGCCGCCGACCTGTACCGCGCGCAGCGGGCGGCCGGTGATGGCGCCACCGCCGAACTCGTACAGGATGTCGCGCAGCGTCACCCCGAAGGCCTTCTCGATCAGGCCGCCGTACTTGATGTTGCCCGCGAGCTGGATGGGCAGCGTGCCGCGCGAGCGACCCATGCCGAAGTCCTTGTAGAACGCCGCGCCGCGATCCATGATGATCGGCACCGACGCCAGCGAAATCACGTTGTTGATGACTGTCGGCAAGCCGAAGAGCCCTTCGATGGCCGGCAGCGGCGGCTTGGCACGCACCACGCCGCGCTTGCCTTCGAGACTTTCCAGCAATGCGGTTTCTTCGCCGCACACGTAAGCCCCGGCCGCCTTGCGCACCTCGAGATGGAAGGTCTTGCCCGAGCCCAGGATGTCATCGCCCAGGTAGCCCGCCTTGCCGGCGTTGACGATGGCTTCGTTGAGCACATCGATGGAATGCGGGTACTCGCTGCGTACGTAGATATAGCCACGCGTGGCACCCACGGCGATGCCGGCAATCGTCATGCCCTCGACGAGCACGAGCGGATCGCCTTCCATCAGCATGCGGTCGGCGAACGTGCCCGAATCGCCTTCGTCCGCATTGCAGACGATGTATTTCTGGGCGGCGGGCGTGTTGAGTACCGTCTTCCACTTGATGCCGGTCGGGAACGCCGCACCGCCGCGACCGCGCAGGCCCGATTCGGTGACTTGCGCGACGATGGCCGCGCCGTCCAACGCGAGCGCATTGCGCAGACCGCGATAGCCGTCATGTGCAACGTAGTCGTCGACCGATACGGGATCGGTGATGCCCACGCGCGCAAACGTCAACCGTTCCTGCTTCTTGAAATACGGAATCTCTTCGGTCAGTCCGAGGGCGAGCGGATGATCGCCGCCGGCCGTGACGTTGGCATCGAACAGACCCGGGACGTCGTCGACGTCGACCGGACCATAGGCGACGCGCCCCGCCGGGGTCACGACTTCGAGCAACGGTTCAAGCCACAGCATGCCGCGCGTACCGTTGCGTACCAATTCGATGTCGAGACCGCGCTGGGCGGCCTGCGCCATGATGGCGTCGGCGACGTCGTCGGCACCGAGCGCGAGCGCGGCGGAGTCACGCGGCAGATAAAGCCGTACCTTGCCGGAGGACGACTGGGCGGAAGTGGAGGATTGGCTCATGCGGCATCCTTGGCGCGGGCGACCAGACGGTCGAATTTCTCGGGGGTGACGCGCGCGTGAAGCTTGTCGTCGATCGTGATCGCGGGCGACGTCGCGCATTGGCCCAGGCAATACACCGGTTCGAGCGCAACGTCGCCGTGATGGCTGTGCATCGTGCAGCCCAGCACGCGTTCGGCATGCGCGACAAGCGCGTCGGCGCCCATGCTCTGACACGCCTCGGCGCGACAGATCTGCACGATGTGGCGCGGCGGCGGGCTGGTGCGGAAGTGATGGTAGAACGTGATCACGCCATGGACTTCGGCGCGAGACAGGTTGAGGGCGTTGGCGATGACGGGCACGGCGTCCGGGGGGACGTAGCCGAAAGCGTCCTGAACGTCATGAAGGATCGGCAGAAGCGGACCTTCCTGAGCCGAATGAGCGTCCAGAATCGCGTGCACCGTGGCGATGGAAAAAGCCTCGCGCATGGCTGTTGTCTCCTGTTTGGCACCCTGCGGGGAACGGGGCGCCTGAGGGTGTGAGTTATCTGTTCTTGTCTTGCCCTGGGGCGAGAGGCCCAATGGTCACATCCGGCGACGCTGCTCGGGTCTAGCGATCAGCGCGGCGCCGGACGAGCGTGCGGCACATAGCCCCCACCATATGCCGCACGAGCTCGGCCTCTCGCCCGTGGCTTACTTCGTCAACCTGCATCAACAAATCGGTGCTGCGGTACATCCGTATGTGAAACACGATATATGATATATGGTATACGTGCAATAGATTCGGCGCGGGTTTGACAGGCTCGTTTACCCGAACTGGGGGGGCGGCAGAAGGGATGACAGCGTGACGCGGGACGTGGGCGGGAACGCGAAAGGGCGGGGGCAAAAGAAAAAAGCCAGCGACATACCGATGTCACTGGCTTTTGTTCGGCTTGCGTCCGTTGCCGGGCGCGATGCAGCGGTAGTAGCGCGTTATTCGAGGAAGTCGCAATGCTCTTCGACGAAGGCGGCCAGACCCAGGGTATGGTCGCGCGCGAGCTTCTCGGCGAGTTCCGTGTCGCGCTTCTCGAGGGCGGTAATGATCTTCAGGTGATCGACAATCGAGCGGGCGGCTCGGTCGTTCTGAGCGATCGTCACCTTACGGATGGCGCGCACGTGGATGAACAGGTTCTTGATCGTATTGGCGATGGCTTGCGAGCCGCCAAGATTGATCAGCGCCTGATGGAAGTCGATGTTCGCGTCTGAATACTCTTCGATATGATCCGTCGGCGGCGCGTTGACGAACTCGTCGAACAGATGACGGAGCCTGACGATGTCCTCGTCGGTTGCGTGCAATGTCGCCAGACGCGCGGACATCCCTTCGAGCGCTGCCCACATCTGAATCATCTCGACGATTTCGCGCTTGGTCTTGCGGATGATGAAGATGCCCCGGCGCGGCACCGTCCGCAGAAAACCTTCCTGTTCCAGCAAGGTCATGGCTTCGCGAATCGGTGTGCGCGAAACGCCAAGCACCTGGATGAGCTGACGCTCGTCCAGGCGAATTTCTTCCTTCTGGTTATAAATGTCGGCATCGGCGATGGCTTTTTTCAGCAGCGCATACGCCTGATTGCGAAAACTCGTGGTGGTGTCGATCGGCTCCAGCGCGAGCGGAGTCACGCGCGCCGGAGTTGGGGTGATCAGGGACATGCAATAGTCTCCTAGGTATTACGGCCCCTTCAGAGGCGCAATGCTTGCTGCCCCACGATGGTTGCCGGCTTTGTGACGAGTTTACCCGATTCATTTGCCTGCGTGGTTTCCGCCAGGTAGGCGAAGCGGCCGTTCTTTTCGGCCTTTTCGAGCATCGAGGCCGGCAGGGCGACGAAGAGGTGAACCATCGCAACACCGGTGGCAAGGGCGGAAGCAAGGGCAAGCAAAGTCAGCGCAGCGACGAACATGGTGATACTCCTGATAAAAGTTGACGAATGAAATGTGGGGGAGAACTTGCTTTGCATTGTATGTCGCGCTGCAACAAGTCTCAAGATATACCACATACCAAATACCAATATTTATCGTTTTTCGGGACGTTGCCTGTGTCGTTGCGATGCTTGACTGCCCGGATTTGTCTTTTTTTCCGATTTTGTTCTGTGGGTCGAGGGTGGCGGTGAACCTCCTGGGTGGTCCGTCAGGCTTGCATTGGTGCGGATTTCGGGACGCCCCTGGCGCGCGTGGTTTCAGGGAGAACCCGAAGTGCTCTGAACGTGGTGCAAAGGCGAATTATTGCGTTGCCGCGAAACCACATCGGCAATGGCGTGGTTCGGCGCGGCGGGTCGCGGGTTGTCGGTGAAAAATCGTCCGCGGCCGGCGATTCGGTGGCGGCCCACTCGAACGACGGCAGGGCGGGGTGATGAACCCATTCCTGCCCTCGCTTGCGTACGCCGCCTTTCTATATATAGAGGGGCTCATTCTCGCGGGACAGTCCTGTCAGTCCCGCGAGGGGTGTTTCATGAAAACAACGTTCGGCTCAGGCCGCTTTGGCCAGACGCGCTTGTGCGGCTTCGACGGCATCGGGCTGCGTCATGAACTCACGCTGTTTGATCAGCGCCAACACCACGTCGAGCGTCGGTGTCGGCACGTTGGCGAGGCGTCCCATCTCTTGCACCACCGAGACGAGCGGATCGATTTCCATCGCGCGGCCACGCTCCAGATCCTGGAGCATCGACGTCTTGTGGGCGCCAACGGCACCCGCACCGTTGATGCGACGCTCCACGTCGACGCGGAAATGCACGCCGAACTTGTCGCCGATCGCCTTGGCCTCGAGCATCATGGCGCGCGCAATGGCGCGCGTGCCCGGATCGCTCGCGATGATATCGAGCGTGCCGTGCGTGAGTGCCGAAATCGGGTTGAAGCAGAGGTTGCCCCAGAGCTTGAGCCAGATTTCGTCGCGGATATTCTCGCGAATCGGCGCGTCGAGTCCACCGGCGGTCATCAACTGCGAGAGCTTCTCCACACGCTCGGTACGCTCGCCGCTGGCTTCGCCCAACGGGAACTTGTTCCCGTAGACGTGCTGGATCACGCCGGGGGCCACCACTTCAGTAGCCGGATAGACCACGCAGCCGATGGCGCGCTCGGGGCCGAGCTGACGCCACTGACGGCCGCCCGGGTCGATGCTCTCGAGCGTCGTGCCTTCAAGCGCGCCGCCGTGCTTATAGAAGTACCAGTAGGGGATGCCGTTCACGGCCGTGACGACCGCCGTATTCGGACCGATCAGGGGCTGCATCGCGTCCAGTACCGCGGGGACCGAATGCGCCTTCAGCGCGATGATCACGTAATCCTGCGGACCGAGTTCACGCGGATCGTCCGTGCAACGCAGCTGGGCGACGCGTTCCTCGCCATCGATCAGCAGCTTGAGTCCGTGCTCGCGCATGGCGGCCAGATGCGGGCCACGGGCCACTAGACTGACATCGGCTCCGGCGTGTGCGAGTTGCACGCCGAGATAGCCACCGATGGCACCGGCGCCATAGATGCAAATCTTCATGAAGTCTCTCCCTCCAAAGGTGAATCGAAATCTGGGCCTGGTACTGGCCATTTATTCTTCTAATACCAAATGTTGTATATCGTATATCACAAGATCCGGGGCGCCAAGCCTTCTGGGGGCAATTCCCGTCATGGTTTCCCCGCAGACGCACCCAAAACCGGCGTCCGGATGTGTGAGCGCATCCGGCATGAGAAGCGGGCCTGGAAAACGCGTTGTGCATTCCTTAGGTGAATTATTACGGTGTATTACAAGAGATTCGCGAGAATGCCGAAAGAGGGCTTCTTGTGAGAAAAACTATCGAAAATATCGTCTTGTGCTGGTTTTAAAAATTGCCAAGGAGGCCGATATAAAAAGGCGGAGTGCCTTATTGGGCAAGCCTCTCTGATCAGGTTAACTCCTTAGTATTTTCGCATTGCGTTGTTGCGTCGCTCGGGCCTACAGTGGCGTTACTGTATCTAGCCGCCACTTAGAACAGTGCCTCGTGCGCCGGAATGGTTTTCGCTGCAATGGACGAAAACGACTGCGGTACACGAAGCGGACGACGAGGATCGCAATAAATTAGTGTTGACTTATATCTGATATATCGTATATTTCGTTCGGTATATTTACGGGAAATGCAATGGACCCCGTAAGCATCAGAGACAAGTCGACGAGGCGAAGACCTCGTAAAGCATACCCAGGGGGCACAGACCCCATCCGGAAGGTGTTGTTGTTGTGAAGCTGCCAAACAACTGGAAACCGATGGAGGAGGTACAAGTGGAGACGACTAATCAACACGGTAAGCAATCCGTGTTCGCGAGCCCTTGGGTTCAGCTCGTGTTCGGCGTGATTTGCATGGCGATGATCGCCAACTTGCAGTACGGGTGGACGCTGTTCGTCAACCCGATCGATGAGAAGTATCACTGGGGCCGTACGGCCATTCAGGTGGCGTTCACGATTTTTGTTGTGACCGAAACCTGGTTGGTGCCGATCGAAGGGTATCTGGTCGACAAGTTCGGCCCGCGCCCGGTGGTGGTCGGGGGCGGACTGTTGTGCGGTGTCGCCTGGGTGTTGAATGCCCATGCCTCTTCGCTGCCGATGCTGTATTTCGCGGCGGCTGTGGGCGGGGTGGGCGCCGGTGCGGTATATGGCACCTGCGTGGGTAATGCGTTGAAGTGGTTCCCGGATCGCCGCGGCTTGGCTGCGGGCTTGACCGCCGCGGGTTTCGGCGCGGGTTCTGCACTGACGGTGGTGCCGATTGCCAACATGATCAAGTCGAGCGGCTACGAAAACACCTTCCTGACCTTCGGTCTGGGCCAGGGGATCATCGTGCTGCTGCTGGGTCTGGCGCTCTGCAACCCGCCGGCATCGATCGAGGCACTCAAGAAGTTGGCCCCGGGTGCCATGCGCTACAACGCCAAGCCGACGGAAGTGATGCGCTCGCCGGTGTTCTGGATGATGTATCTGATGTTCGTGCTGATGGCCGCCGGCGGTTTGATGGCGACGGCACAGCTCGGTCCGATCGCCAAGGACTACGGTCTCGATCAGGCGCCGGTGTCGATCCTCGGTCTGACGCTGCCCGCACTCACCTTCGCACTGGCTATCGACCGTGTGCTCAATGGGGTGACGCGTCCGGTGTTCGGCTGGATATCCGACAAGATCGGTCGCGAAAACACGATGTTCATCGCCTTCGCGATGGAAGCCGTCGGAATTTATGCCTTGGCCAAGTTCGGCCAGCATCCGGTGGCCTTCGTGATTCTGACGGGGCTGGTGTTCTTCGCTTGGGGGGAGATCTACAGCCTGTTCCCGGCGACCTGTGCCGACACGTATGGCTCGAAGTACGCCGCCACCAACGCGGGGATGCTCTACACCGCGAAGGGGACCGCCGCGTTGCTGGTGCCCTTCTCGAGCATCATCACCACGTCGACCGGCAGTTGGCAGGCCGTGTTCATGATCGCTTGCGCCATGAACGCCTTCGCTGCCTTCCTCGCCTTGTTCGTCCTCAAGCCGATGCGTGCCCGTCTGGCACAGCGTTACGCCAGTGACTACAAGGCGCAAGCCAGCGAGCCGGTCGTGCAGGCGGATCTATCGCGCAGTACCACGTAACGTGAACTGACGATATGAAGACGCCGCCAGAGCGGCTGGATTGAAGAGATGTTTGACCGGCGTGCAATCCGTGCCCTTGTGGGGCCGGTTGCACGGCCGGGTGAGCAAGTAGCGCAGCAGTTTGGGAATACCCATTAATCGTCAGACAAGACGACGCAACACTGAAACCGGAAAAATTGGAGGAGAGAATTATGTCCATTGCGATGACCGTGCCAGTCGGCAAAGCGGAAAACGACACCGCGGGCAACACGCTCAATGACACCAGCCGACACGCGAACATCGTGTCCGAGGCAGCAACGACTGATGGCTTCCATCTGATCATTGACGCCCTGAAAGCGAACGACATCGACACCATCTTCGGTCTGGTGGGGATTCCCATCACCGATCTGGCTCGACTCGCGCAAGCCGAAGGCATGCGTTTCATCGGCTTCCGCCACGAACAGCATGCCGGGCATGCCGCAGCCATCGCCGGCTACATGACGCAAAAGCCGGGCATCTGCCTGACCGTGTCGGCCCCCGGCTTCCTGAATGGCCTGACCGCCCTCGCCAACGCGACCACCAACTGCTTCCCGATGATCCTGATCAGCGGTTCGAGCGAGCGTGAGATCGTCGACCTGCAGCAGGGCGATTACGAAGAGATGGACCAGCTCAATGCGGCCAAGCCGTATTGCAAGGCGGCCTACCGCGTGCTGCACGCCGAAGACATCGGCGTCGGCCTGGCCCGCGCCATTCGCGCCGCCGTGTCGGGCCGCCCGGGCGGCGTCTACCTGGATTTGCCGGCCAAGCTGCTGGCCCAGACCATCGACGCACAGAAGGCGAAAGACTCCCTGATTCGCGTGATCGACGCCGCACCGCGTCAGATCCCGGCACCGGATGCCGTCCAGCGCGCGCTCGACGTCATCAAGGGCGCCAAGCGTCCGCTGATCTTGCTCGGCAAGGGCGCTTCGTACGCACAAGCCGACGCCGACATTCGCGCCCTCATCGAGAAGACCGGCATTCCCTACCTGCCGATGTCGATGGCCAAGGGGCTGCTGCCCGACACGCATGAGCAATCGGCCGCGGCCGCACGTTCGTTCGTGCTGCAGGAGGCCGACGTTGTCGTGCTGATCGGCGCTCGCCTGAACTGGCTGCTCGCGCACGGCAAGGGCAAGACGTGGGGCGCCGCCCCGAAGAAGTTCGTGCAGATCGACATCTCGCCGACGGAAATCGACAGCAATGTGGCCATCGCGGCCCCGGTGATCGGTGACATCGGCTCGTGCGTGTCGGCACTGCTCGCCGGTGTGGATGCCAACTTCGGCAAGCCGTCGACCGAATGGACCGGCGCCATCGCCGAGCGCAGGAGCAAGAACCTGGCGAAGATGGCGGCAACGCTGGCGCAGAATCCGTCGCCGATGAACTTCCACAGCGCGCTGGGCGCGATTCGCGATGTGCTCAAGCAGCATCCGGACATCAACCTCGTCAACGAAGGTGCGAACACGCTCGACTACGCGCGCGCCATCATCGACCAGTACCAGCCGCGCAAGCGCTTCGACTCGGGTACGTGGGGCGTGATGGGCATCGGCATGGGCTTCGCCATCGGCGCGGCCGTCACCAGCGGTCAGCCGGTCGTGGCCATCGAAGGCGACAGCGCATTCGGCTTCAGCGGCATGGAACTCGAAACCATCTGCCGTTACGAGCTGCCGGTCACCACCATCATCTTCAACAACAACGGTGTGTATCGCGGCACCGACGTCAATCCGACGGGCGGCAAGGACGTGGCACCGACGGTGTTCGTCAAGGGCGCGCGCTACGACAAGATGATCGAAGCGTTCGGTGGCATCGGCTACCACGTCACCACGCCGGAAGAACTGACGAAGGCGCTGCAGGCGTCCATCGCAGCAGGCAAACCGGCGCTGATTAACGCCGTCATCGACGAAGCGGCGGGCACCGAAAGCGGCCGTCTGACGAACCTGAATCCGCAAAGCGCGGCGATGAAAAAGTAACTCGAGTCAATTAAGGAGACATGACATGAGCAAACCCCTCGAAGGTATCAAGATCATCGACTTCACGCACGTTCAAGCCGGCCCCGCCTGCACGCAGTTGCTGGCCTGGTTCGGTGCGGACGTCATCAAGGTGGAACGCCCGGGTTCGGGCGACGTCACGCGTAACCAACTGCGCGACATCCCCGACGCCGACGCCTTGTACTTCACGATGCTCAACAGCAACAAGCGCTCGCTGACGCTGGACACGAAGACGCAGGAAGGCAAGGAAGTTCTCGAAAAGCTGGTGCGTGAATCCGACGTGCTGGTGGAAAACTTCGGCCCGGGCGCGCTGGATCGCATGGGCTTCTCGTGGGAGCGATTGAACGAACTCAACCCGAAGCTGATCATGGCCTCGGTGAAGGGCTTCTCGGACGGTCACCACTACGATGACCTGAAGGTGTACGAGAACGTGGCACAGTGCGCAGGTGGCGCGGCGTCGACGACGGGCTTCTGGGACGGCCCTCCGACGGTGTCGGCCGCGGCGCTGGGCGACAGCAACACCGGGATGCACCTCGCGATCGGCATTCTGACGGCCATCATCGGCCGTGGCCAGACGGGCCGTGGTCAGAAGGTCGCCGTCTCGATGCAGGATTCGGTCATCAACCTGTGCCGCGTGAAGCTGCGCGACCAGCAACGCCTGGACCGTATCGGCTACCTCGAAGAGTATCCGCAGTACCCGCATGGCGAGTTCAGCGACGTGGTGCCGCGCGGCGGCAACGCCGGCGGTGGCGGTCAGCCGGGCTGGGTGCTCAAGTGCAAGGGCTGGGAGACGGATCCGAACGCGTACATCTACTTCACGATTCAGGGTCACGCCTGGGAGCCGATCTGCCGCGCGCTGGGCAAGCCGGAGTGGATCGAAGATCCGAACTACGCCACGCCGCAAGCGCGTCAACCGCACATCTTCGAGATCTTCGCGACCATCGAAGCTTGGCTGGCCGACAAGACGAAGTACGAAGCGGTGGACATCCTGCGCAAGTTCGATATCCCGTGCGCACCGGTTCTGTCGATGAAGGAAATCGCGAACGACCCGTCGCTGCGCGCGTCGGGCACGATCGTGGAAGTGCCGCACAAGGAGCGTGGTACGTACCTGACCGTCGGCAGCCCGATCAAGTTCTCGGGCCTGAAGCCGGAAATCACCGGTTCGCCGCTGCTGGGTGAGCACACCGACGAGATCCTGGCCGAGCTGGGCTACAGCAAGGACCAGATCGCGAACCTGCATTCGTCGCGGTCGGTTTAAGTCCGCGAGGCGGCGAGTCAGGCCAAGCCTGGCTCGCCGCCAATGCGCCGCCTGTGCCGACGCCGCCTTTGGGCGGTGACGGCGCGCGGGGCGCAAGGCAGGGATTCATGGGTGCGGCGCCGAGCGGAGCCAGCACCCATTTTTATTTTCGGGACCGTGTTGTCCTCTAATTGATGTACTTTATTGGCATGTTTGGTATCCCTGCCAATCGCATTCCCCACAAGATTATTGGAGACATCATGAGCGCATCCGTCGACGTCAGTCAGTTGGTCCAGGTAGTGGGCGACGCCATCGTCGTGGCCGATCCGAACAACATCATCACGCTGTGGAACAGCGGCGCGCAGAAGATGTTCGGCTTCTCCGAGGCCGAGGCGCTCGGGCAGCCGCTGGACATCATCATTCCCGAGCGGCTGCGCGCGCGCCACAATGAAGGCTATGTGAAGACGATGGAGACCGGGCAGACGAAGTACGGCAGCGATCTGCTCAAGGTGCCCGCCGCGCACAAGGACGGCCGCGCCATGTCGATTGCGTTCACCGTGGCGTTGTTGCATGGCGAGGGCGGCGAAGTCACCGGCATCGTGGCCGTGATTCGCGACGAGACGGCGCGCTTCCAGGAGGATCGTCAGTTGCGCAAGCGCGTGGCGGAACTCGAGGCGAAGGTGGCCGCCACCGCCGGCTGATCGCTCGATGCCGGTCGACATAGCGCGGTGCGCCTGGGGTCGCCGCTAACGCCCAGCCGTCACCGCAAGAGACAGGAAGCACCGATTCGCAACGCGCCCGAAAGGGCGGCGTCGCGAATCGGTGCTTTTTTGCATTTCGGCCGCCAGGCAAAGACGATACGGTGGGGTATGAATATTTTGTATTCAATATATTCACTGGACTTGCCAGGAATCCGCACCGCAGGCGACCGAATTTCATCGCGGTGACACATGCCTGTAAACCCGTAGCCCGGTCGGATCGCATGGACCATGTTGCGGTGCGGACTCCTTTGATACATAGGGATTCCAGCGATTTTTTACCGATCGATGCGGCGAGACAGCAAATCTCATCGGCAACAAAAAGCCGTTGATAAAATATCGTGTATGAAATACTGTATATCACAGCAATCGATCCACGATGGGGATGGCGCCCACAGAGGCGACAACCATCGAGCGATCAGGCGAGCCTCGCGTGTCGTCGCGTCTCGCGCACCGATTACATAAACGCCGTCGCATCAGGAGGAGACAAACCATGATCATCGTCGCCAGTATCCGGCGCGAAGCCCGCCCAGCGCGTGGCACGCACATTGAGCAGGTCGCGGCATGTGCCGTGCGCCATGCGCGAGTTCAACTGTCGGCTTCGGGCGCAGTTGCCCGGACCACGTGCTGAGCGGAGCCGATCATGGGTAAGGCACTTGAAGGTGTGCGCATTCTCGACTTCACGCACGTGCAGTCGGGGCCGACGTGCACACAGTTGCTCGCGTGGTTCGGCGCGGACGTGATCAAGATCGAACGCGCGGGACATGGCGACGTGACGCGCGATCAACTGCGCGACATTCCCGACGCGGACAGTCTCTACTTCACGATGCTCAACAGCAACAAGCGTTCGATCACGCTCGACACGAAGCACCCGGAAGGCAAGGCGGTGCTCGAGCGCATGATCCGCGACTGCGACGTGCTGGTTGAGAACTTCGCCCCCGGCGCGCTCGATCGCATGGGCTTCACGTGGGAGCATATCCACGCGTTGAACCCGCGCATGATCGTGGCCTCGGTCAAGGGCTTCGGACCCGGTCCGTACCAGGACTGCAAGGTCTACGAGAACGTGGCGCAGTGCGTGGGCGGTGCGGCATCGACGACCGGTTTCGACGACGGTCCGCCGATGGTCACGGGGGCGCAGATCGGCGACTCGGGCACGGGGCTGCATCTGGCGCTGGGCATCGTTACGGCGCTCTATCAGCGCACCATGACCGGACAGGGCCAGCGCGTGCTCGCCGCCATGCAGGACGGGGTGTTGAACCTGTGCCGCGTGAAGCTGCGCGATCAGCAGCGCCTGGAGCGCGCGCGCGTGATGGAAGAGTATCCGCAGTTCCCGAACGGTGAGTTCGGCGATGCCGTGCCGCGTGCCGGCAATGCGTCGGGCGGCGGTCAGCCGGGCTGGATTCTCAAGTGTCAGGGCTGGGAGACCGACCCGAACGCGTACATCTACTTCATCGCCCAGGCGCCCGTGTGGGGCTCGATCTGCAAGGTGATCGGCAAGCCCGAGTGGGTCGAGCATCCCGACTACGCCACGCCGCGTGCCCGTCTGCCGCGTCTGCGCGAGATCTTCGACACGGTTGAGCATTGGACCATGACCAAGACGAAGTTCGAGGTCATGGCGATCCTCAACGAGTACGACATCCCGTGCGGTCCGATTCTGTCGATGAAAGAGATTGCCGAGGATATGTCGCTGCGCGAGACCGGGACCATCGTCGAAGTCGATCACCCGAAGCGCGGCAAGTACCTCACCGTCGGCAACCCGATCAAGCTCTCGGCCAGCCCCACGCATGTGGAGCGCTCGCCGCTGCTTGGCGAACACACCGACGACGTGCTCTCGGAATTCGGCTACAGCGCACAGCAGATCGCGGCACTGCGCGAAATCGGCGCGGTATAAGCGGCGCCGTGCAAGCGTCCTCGCACGAACGCAAGTCGTCTGCACGAGGCAGATGGGAATGACGTCACGACATCGCGTCCGGCGCGCGAACGGCGAACCCTGCCGTAGCGCCGGGCGGTTACAGATAAGGCATACGCATGAAGCTCTGGACCCGTTTCAAGACCGCGCATGGTCGCATCGGCTTTGGCCTGCTGCAGGACGACCATATTCTCGAACATCGCGGCGATCTCTACGATCAGCCGATCGCCACGGGCGCGACGATCGCGCGCGATACGGTCGATCTGCTGTGCCCGTGCGAGCCCTCGAAAATCGTGGCGCTGTGGAACAACTTTCACGCGCTCGGCGCGAAGCTCGGCAAGGCCGCGCCGTCGCATCCGCTCTTCCTCATCAAGCCGGCCACGTCGCTGAACGGGCCCGGCGCAGTGATTCAGCGTCCCCCGTCGTATGCGGGCAAGATCGTGTTCGAGGGCGAGCTGGGCGTTGTGATCGGCAAGCGCGCAAGCCAAGTGAGCGAGGAAGCCGCGCGCGATTACATCCTCGGCTACACGTTGGTCAACGACGTGACCGCCGCTGAAATCATCGAGCAGGACGGCAACTTCGCACAGTGGACGCGGGCCAAGGGCTTCGACACGTTCGGCTGTCTCGGCCCCGTCATTGCCCAGGATTTCGACTGGCGCGAGGCGGAGGTCGTCACGCGGCTCGACGGCACGGAGCGTCAGCGCTATCCGCTCGCCGACATGATCTTCAACCCGTGGCAACTCGTCGCGCGTATCTCACAGGACATGACCCTGATGCCGGGGGATGTGATCGCCGTGGGCACCTCGATTGGCGTGGGCTCGATGAAAGAGGGCGCGCTGGTCGAGGTGAGCATTGACGGACTGGGGACGTTGGCCAACCGCATGGGCGGCTGAGAGAACAATCGATTTCACGGTGGTCGGCCGGGGTGGCAAAGGCCTGAGTCGATCGCCCTTTTTCATTCGGCGGATCCGGGATCTGTCCGGCGCGAGGCGGCGTGATCGCCGCCGCGCGCAGCGGGAGGCGGCACGGGACTCTTGTAGGCCATCATGCCGTCGATGAGCGCAGCGCCTTCGGCCAGCAGGAATTCCCGGAAGGCGAGCGCGACCGGCGGCAGCCGCTTGCTGCGACGATGCACGACGTACCAGCTTTGCCAGGCCGGAAAGCCCTGGACGTCGAGCACCGTCAACTGACCGGTCTGAAGCTCCATGCCAACGGTATGGGCCGACAGGAAGCTGATGCCCATGCCCGCCACGACCGCTTGCTTGATGGTTTCCGTGCTGGCGATCTCCATCGTGATCTTGAGTCGCTGGGTGCGCTGACCGAAGGCATCCTGCAGGGAATTCCACGTGTCGGATCCGCGCTCGCGGCTGATGAACGGTTCTTCCGTCAAACGCGAGAAGGGAATCTGACGCTGGCTGGCCAGCGGATGATCCGGCGGTGCCACGATGACATAGGGATGGGGCGCGAAGGCTTCGTTGATCGTGTCGATCTCCGGTGGCGGACGCACCATCACCGCTAGATCGGTGAGGTTTTCGGTGAGCTGATGCAGAAGTTCCTCGCGGTTATGAACCGTGAGATTGAGCGTCACGCCGGGATGGCGTGCGGTAAAGGCCGCGAGCAACCGGGGAAAGAAATAGTCTCCCGCGCTGATCACGGCCACGTTGAGCTTGCCGCCCGTGATGCCCTTGAGGTGATCCATTGCCTCCTCGGTTTCGCGAAAGAGCGCAATGATCGCGCGGCTGTAGTGGAGCATTTCGGTACCCGCCGGCGTAAGGAAGACCTTCTTGCCCAACTGCTCGAACAGCGGCAGGCCGACGTGACTCTCGAGCTGCTTGACCTGTGTCGAGACGGCCGGTTGCGTGAGGTGAAGTTCTTCGGCGGCGCGCGAAAAGCTCAAATGGCGCGCCACGGCTTCGAAGACCTTGAGTTGACGGAGCGTGGCGTGTTTCATGCGGCGGTCATCCTGACATCGGCGGGGCGGCGGAACGATTTCCGCACGCTAAGCGTTGCCAAAGAAGTATAAGTAATCGTAGATGGTTTGCATAATTAACTTTAACTGTCTTTTATGGATTGGGCTGCGTAATCTGCAATGGCAGCCCGCATGAAAGTGGTGTGACAGCAAAGCGTCGGTGACCTGTCATGTCAGGCGAGCGCGGGTCTGCGTGTTCTGGAGACGATCACTGTTTTGGGAGAGCGCCATCATGTCTGTCATCGAATCGCATATCAAACCCGCCGCCCTGGCACCGGTTGCCAACGCCCATCTGCATGCGTTCAACAACGCATTCGTCGAATTGGGGCTGGACTGGTATTGGGACCACCCCACCTATGCCCGGCTGCTGCACGCGACCGGGAACCAAGATTTACCGCTGGCGTATCTCGAAGGCGCTTCGGCGCAGGCGTTGCGCATGGCCGAGCTGTTGCTGATCGGGGCTTACCTCGACGGACATCAGCCGCATCTGCTGCGCGCCTACGAGCCGGAATTCCTGTGCGACCTGATTCACTGCACCAAGGTGCGCTGCTTCGAAGCGGCCAATGAAGGGCGTTCGATGCAGTCGCCGAGAGCCGTTGCGGCCTGAGTTTCACAACACGACAGGGGCTCAGACCCCGAGACAATAACTATGCATATTGGCATTCCAAAGGAGACGGCCGCCGGCGAATCCCGCGTCGCGGCCACACCGGAAACGGTGAAGAAGCTGGTGGGCGCAGGGCATCGCGTCACCGTGGAGCGTGGTGCGGGCGAGGCGGCCAGCGTGCCTGATGCGGCGTATGTCGCAGCGGGCGCGTCAAGCGGTAGCGCGGCCGAAGCCCTTGGCGCCGAGTTGGTGCTCAAGGTACGCGCGCCGTCGATCGCGGAAATCGCGTTGATTCCACGTGGCAGTGCGGTGGTCGGCATGCTCAACCCGTTCGATGCCGAGAACAATGCGCGCATGGCGGCGGCGGGTGTCATTGGCTTCGCCCTGGAAGCCGCGCCGCGGACCACGCGTGCGCAAAGCATGGACGTGTTGTCTTCGCAGGCCAACATCGCCGGCTACAAGGCCGTGATGCTTGCCGCCAATCTGTATCAGCGCTTCATGCCGATGCTCATGACGGCCGCCGGCACGGTCAAGGCCGCGCGTCTGGTCGTGCTGGGCGCCGGCGTCGCCGGGTTGCAGGCCATCGCCACGGCCAAGCGTCTCGGCGCGGTCATCGAAGCCTCGGATGTGCGTCCGGCCGTGCGCGAGCAGATCGAATCGCTCGGCGCCAAGTTCATCGACGTGCCGTTCGAGACCGACGAGGAACGCGAGATCGCCAAGGGCGTGGGCGGCTATGCGCGCCCGATGCCGGCGGCATGGCTCGCGCGTCAGTCGCAACTCGTGCACACACGTTTGACGCAGGCGGACATCGTCATCTCCACCGCGTTGATTCCGGGACGCGCCGCACCGACGCTCATCGCCGAAGACACCGTCAAGGCCATGAAGCCCGGCTCGGTGATCATCGACCTCGCTGCGGGACGCGGCGCGAATGGCGGCGGCAATTGCCCCTTGTCGGTGGCCGACGAGGTCGTCAAGGTGCATGGCGTAACGATTGCGGGCTACACCAACCTCGCGGGCATGGTGGCGGCCGACGCCTCGGCGCTGTATGCCCGTAACGTGCTCGACTTCCTGAAGCTGGTGATCGACAAGGAAGGCAAGCTCGTCATCGATACCAACGACGACATCGTCAGTGCGTGCCTGATGTGCCGCGACGGTCAAGTGCTGCGTGCGGCATAAGGGGGAGACACGACCATGGAAATGATCAATCACACGGTGATCAATCTGATCATCTTCGTGCTGGCGGTGTACGTCGGCTATCACGTGGTGTGGAACGTCACGCCTGCGCTGCACACGCCGCTCATGGCGGTCACGAACGCGATCTCGGCCATCGTGATCGTGGGCGCAATGCTCGCGGCCGGGCTCACGGAAGGCGCGCTCGGCAAGACGATGGGTGTCGTGGCCGTGGCGCTCGCGGCGGTCAATGTGTTCGGGGGCTTCCTCGTCACGCAGCGCATGCTCGAGATGTTCAAGAAGAAAGACAAGGCCCCGGCAAAGACCGCGGCCAATGACGAAGCCGCAGCCAAGGGAGCGCACTGACATGAGCATGAATCTTGTGACGCTGTTGTATTTGGTCGCGTCGATCTGTTTCATTCAGGCGCTCAAGGGCCTGTCGAACCCGAAGATGGCGCGACGCGGCAATGCGTTCGGCATGATCGGGATGACGATTGCGGCGCTGACGACCGTGGCGCTGATCTTCGAGTTGCGCAAACTCTCGAACGGCAACTTCTCCGGACTCGGATTGATCCTCGCGGGGCTCGTGGTCGGCGGCGGCATCGGTGCGTTCGTCGCGCGCAAGGTCGAGATGACCAAGATGCCGGAGCTGGTCGCGGCCATGCACTCGCTGATCGGTCTGGCGGCCGTGTGCATCGCGGTGGCGGCGGTGGCGGAACCGGCGGCGTTCGGCATTGTGCCGGCGGGGCAGACGTCGTTGCCGGCAGGCAATCGTATCGAGCTGTTCATCGGCACGTTCGTTGGCGCGATCACGTTCTCGGGGTCGGTCATCGCCTTCGGCAAACTCTCGGGCAAGTACAAGTTCCGTTTGTTCCAGGGCGCGCCGGTGGTCTTCACGGGTCAGCACATGGTGAATCTGGCGCTGGCGATTGCGATGCTCGGCTTTGGCGGCGCGTTCTTCGTCTCGCAGAGCTGGACGCCGTTCGCCATCATGACGGCCATCGCCTTCGTGCTCGGTGTGCTCATCATCATTCCGATTGGCGGCGCGGACATGCCCGTCGTCGTGTCGATGCTGAACTCGTACTCGGGCTGGGCGGCCGCCGGTATCGGCTTCTCGCTGAACAACCCGATGCTCATCATCGCGGGTTCGCTCGTGGGTTCGTCAGGCGCGATCCTGTCGTACATCATGTGCAAAGCCATGAATCGCTCGTTTTTCAACGTGCTTCTCGGCGGCTTTGGTGCCCAGGCGGGGGCGGGGGGCGCAGTGGGAGATCAACCGCAGCGGCCGGTGAAGTCGGGTTCGCCTGACGACGCCGCATTCCTGATGAGCAACGCCGAATCGCTGGTGATCGTGCCGGGTTACGGTCTGGCTGTCGCCCGCGCGCAGCACGCCCTGAAGGAGTTGACCGACAAGCTCGTCGAGAAGGGCGTGAGTGTACGTTACGCGATCCACCCAGTGGCAGGGCGCATGCCGGGTCATATGAACGTGCTGCTCGCGGAAGCCGAAGTGCCGTACGACCAGGTGCTGGAGATGGACGAGATCAACGGCGAATTCGGTCAGACGGACGTGGTGCTGGTGCTCGGCGCGAACGACGTGGTGAATCCGGCCGCGAAGACCGATCCGACGTCGCCGATTGCCGGCATGCCGATTCTCGAGGCGTACAAGGCCAAGACGATCATCGTCAACAAGCGTTCGATGGCGGCGGGTTATGCCGGGCTGGACAACGACCTGTTCTACCTCGACAAGACCATGATGGTCTTCGGCGACGCGAAGAAAGTGGTCGAAGAGATGGTCAAGGCAGCGGCCTGATCGCCGCGACCGTTTGACTTGCGCAATACGGGGCGCGCCGCCGAGCGCGGCGCGCCGGAGCCACTGCGGTGGTTCGTTCGCTTAATTTTCCGCAGGGCAATCGCACATGAACGTATCGCTGAGACAACTGAAGGTTTTCATGGTCGTGGCGCGCAGCAAGAACTTCAGCCGCGCCGGGGCCGAGATCGGCCTGACACAACCGGCCATCAGCCGGTGCATCAATGAACTGGAAGGACAGCTTGGCCTGCGTCTCGTTGACCGGACCACGCGCGAGGTCGCCCTGACCGACGCCGGTGTGACGCTCGCCGCCAGTCTCGACCGTGTGCTCGACGAACTCGAGATTGCCCTGCTGCAGACGCATGGCGCGGAAGCCCGCACGACCGGAAGGGTGCGCATCGGCGCCGCCCCGACCATCTCGGCCACGCTCATGCCGCGTGTGCTGTTGGCGTCGCAGGCAACGTATCCGGGTGTGGCGCTTGCCCTCGTCGACCAGATGCAGCGCGCCGTTCTGGACAGCGTGCGCGCGGGCGATGTGGACTTCGGCATCGTGGTTGCGCCGCAGGGCGCGGACGACCTCACGACCGAGCACCTGATGAGCGAGCCGTTCTGTCTGGTGTGCCGCAGCGATCATCCGCTGGCCACGCAGGCGGCCGTGCACTGGTCGGAGCTCTCAGGCGAAAATCTGGTGCTGCTCAATCAGAGTTCGGGCAGTCGTCCGCTCATCGATCGCGCGCTCACCACGCAAAAGGTGCAGGGAACGATCACGCAGGAGCTGGGGCATGTGAGCACCATCTTCCGCATGGTGCAGGAGGGGCTGGGAGTGAGCGTGCTGCCGCCGCTCGCGTTGCCGTTGCCGGAGAACTCCACGTTGGCCGTGCGTCCGCTGTTGCCCGCGTTCGAGCGCAACATCGTGCTCGTGCGGCGCAAGAACCGTTCGCTCTCGCCCGTTGCGCATACAGTGTGGGACCTGATTCACCGTGTCGTTCGCGAGCGCAACAAGAGCTTTGCGCTGGCGATGGACCGCCAGAGCGCTGCTTCCACGACGGCTGTCAACTGAATCTCTGAGTCGAATCAACGGCTTGCGTTCTCTCATCAAGGACTTGTCCACAGACTTGAACACAAAATCTGTGGATAAATCGTAGGCGCTCGCAGGCAGTTTGCCTGCGGGGAGCGCCTCCTGATCCGTTCGGTCGAAAACGCCATACCGATCAAGCGCTTGGCAACCGCGCCTCATTCGTTGTCCACAACGTTGTGAACAAAAACTGTGGATAAGTCGCGGCTTGACCGAAGGGCACACTCACGGCGACCCCGGGCGATCGACCACCCTTACTTCAGCGTAACGGACGCCTCGCCGATCCCGTCGATCGTGCCGCGCAGTACGCCTGCACCGCGCGCGGGAAGCATGCCCACATAAGAGCCACAGGTGATCACGGCGCCCGCGTGCATCGTGATGCCGCGCTTGCCGTTGTGATTCACGAGCCACGTGAGCAAGGTGCGCGGATCGCCCCCCGTGTTGAATCCCGTGTCCGCCGGCGCGATGTTCACCCCATCGAGCGAGAACGTAAGCTTCGGCGCCAGGTAGTCGAGCGACGCATCGTAGGCGCGCCCGCTCCCGATCACGAGCGCACCGTTGTTCTGCAAGTCGGCCAACGTGAATCGACTGTCGAGACCGCTCGTCGCGAAACGGCTGTCGGTGATCTCGATCGTCACGAGCGTTTCGCCAACAAACATGAGCGCCTCACGCTCGTCGTAAATCCCCGGTTTGATATCGCGGGCCAGTCGGAACGCGATCTCCAACTCCAGTCCTGGCCGGAAGAAGTCACCCAACGCCAGCGTGCCGCACGCGTCGCTCACGACGGAGGCGGGAATCGGCGCGCAATTCGGCAGATCCATCGGCGTTTTCGCCCCCACTTTCCACGCTGCGATCGTCTCGCCGAGCAAATCGAGGGTGCGCAATTGCACGGCGTAGGCGGCGTCGAAGTCCACCGGCAGCAGCGCCGGGGCGGGGGAGGCGATCGGCGTATCGCCGCGACGGGTGTCGGCCAGCAACTGGGCCAGCGATTCGACGGCGGGGGTCTCGAACATCTTGTAAGTCTCCTGGGAAAAAAGCGATGCCCCAGCGATGCGCTGGAGGCAAGTGGCTCCACATCGTATACAAAATTCAGTCGTCGTTGCGCAGTGCGGTGAACATGACGCCTACTCGGTGAAAACACCACCTAACGTAGTCAAAATCCTGGGGATCTGCGAGAATCGGACTTCGTAATATTTCGTAATATTTCGCGCGATGTGGCAGCGGGGACGCTCGCCATGGCTTGCGAAAGTGCAGTGCGTGCAGTCGATGACCTTCTTCTCCAAGCGAACGACCTGGCCAAGCCTATGCACTCTGTGACCCTGAACGTCCTGCGTGACCCTGTCATTCATCCGCCGGACGGCGAGACGGCGGCGCCCATCAGCCGGCAGGCGCTGCATCTTGCCGTGATGGACCGCCTGCGCAAGATGATGATCGAAGGCACCCTGCCGCCGGGCGCGCATCTGAACGAGCGCGCCCTGTGCGAGCAACTCGGTGTGTCGCGCACGCCGCTGCGCGAGGCGCTCAAGATGCTGGCCGTCGAGCGGCTGATCGAACTGCTGCCGAATCGCGGCGCGCGTGTCGTGACGTTGTCGGCCAGCGATATCGCCGATGCCTTCGAACTGCTCAGCGGCCTCGAAGCGCTGGCTGGCGAATTGGCTTGCGAGCGCATCACGTCCGCGGAAATCGACGATATCCAGGCGTTGCACAGCGAAATGATGACGTGTCACGCGAACGGCGACCTTCCCGGCTATTTCGACTGCAATCAGCGGATTCACGATCGTATCAATGCGGCGGCGCGTAATCCCGCCCTCACGCAAATGTACCAATCGGTCAATCAACGGCTGCAGGCGCTGCGATTCCGCTCCAATCTGCATGCCGGCAAATGGGAGCAAGCCGTCGACGAGCATGTTGCGATGCTGCGCGCCCTGCATGCGCGCGACGGTGCCGCGCTTGGCCGACTATTGCGTGGGCATCTGATGGCCAAGTGTGCCACCGTGCTCGCCCATCGACTCGCCGCCGCGTGACACGCCGGCGCGGCGCAGGCGTCGGAATGCGCTGGCGTGTTCACACGCTCACACATTCATGCGTTCACAGGCTCACGCCGCGCGCCCCAGACTCACCAATCCTTCGTTGAGCATGGCGGCGACATAGGCGTCGGTCTTGCTGCGCAGGTGCGCTTCCATCAGCGTGCGCAGTCGCTTGCCATCGCGTCGGCGTAGCAGCGCGAGCATTTCCGCATGTTCATCGACGGCCTGACGCCAGCGCTCGGGCGTCGGCGTCAATCGCTCGCGTACATACCGCAGGCGTGCGTTGAGATTGTGGAAATACTCGGCTAGCGGCCCGTTGTCCGCCATGCGCAGAATGCTCAGGTGAATCTGCTGATTCAGGGCGAAGTAGGCGGCGTGATCGGCGCGGGCGTAAGCCGATTCCATGTCGGCTTGCAGTTGCGTGAGGGCGTCAAGATCGGCCTCCGACGCTTTTTCGCACGCCTGCTCGCCCGAGAGTCCTTCGAGGACTGCCATCACGGCGAGCAGATTCACGACTTCGTCGACACTCACACGCGCCACGCGTGCCCGGCGCGTTTCCGAGATTTCCACCAACCCTTCGTTCGCCAGTCGCTTGAGCGCTTCACGCAGCGGCGTGCGCGAGACAGCCAGCGCGTCGCATAGCGCGCGTTCCGAGAGGGGCGCGCCGGGACGAAGCTCGCCGCGCACGATGCGCGCCTTGAGGGCTTCGTAAGCGGCGGCGTTCAGCGAGGCGGACGTGCTCATGCGCAATGATCGGGAAAATGGAATGCCAATTTTGATGGGGATGTCATCCGTCGTCAATCGAGAATGCGCGCTTTTTCCACGTTAACCCTGAATTTTGCGATTGCCGCTTGCCAATCCCATCTCGAAGATCTTATCGTTTACAAAAAATTGGTATACCAAAAAGAAAGGCTGGCCGACATCGGGTGCGTGCTGGCGTTGGAAGGAGGCTATGTGACATCCACCGTTCTGACCGAGCGAGACGGCGCCATCGCGCGGGTCACGCTCAATCGTCCTGAGAAGCTCAACGCGTTGACCAAGTCGATGTGGCAGGCGCTGGGGGACACAATCCTCACGTTGTCCGAAACGCCCGACGTGCGCTGTATCGTGCTGCGAGGGGCGGGCGAGAAGTCCTTCGCGCCGGGCAACGACATTGCGGAGTTCGAGACCGATCGCGCCAACGTCGAGCAGGCAAGAACGTATGGCGCGCTCATGCACCGCACGCTCGACGCCTTGTCCCGATGCCCTGTGCCGCTCGTCGCGATGATTCACGGCATTTGCGTCGGCGGCGGCATGGAGATCGCGGCGGCGTGCGACGTGCGCATCTGCGGCGAAACGAGCCGTTTCGGGGCGCCGATCAACAAGCTGGGCCTGGTGATGGCGCACGCGGAGCTATCGGGCCTGGTCCGTCTGCTCGGTCCCTCGCGCGCGCTCGAGATCTTGCTCGAAGGCCGGATCTTCGATGCGCAGGAGGCGTTGCGCATCGGGCTCGTGACCCGCGTGGTGGCCGACGGCGACGTCACGCGCGAGGCCTTGGAGAGCGCGTCGCGCATCGCTGCCGGCGCGCCGCTGGTGGCACGCTGGCACAAGCGCTTCGTGCGCGAACTGGCCAGCGGCCAGCCGCTCAGCGCCGCGCAGATCGACGAAGGTTTCGCGTGCTTCGGCACGGCCGATTTTCAGACGGGCTATCGCGCCTTCCTCGCGAAGACGCCGCCCGTGTTCGAGGGGCGGTGACATGACCGATACCGTCAAACCGGCCGGCGGGCCGTTGCAGGGTGTCAAGGTGATCGAGCTGTCGCACATCATGTCCGGCCCGGTGTGCGGCATGATGCTGGCCGACATGGGCGCCGACGTCATCAAGGTCGAGAAGATGGACGGCGACGACGCCCGTCGTTTTGCGCCGATCCTCCCGCACGGCGAATCGGCGTCGTTCATGATGCTCAATCGCAACAAGCGTGGCATCGCGCTCAATCTCAAGACCGAGGGCGGCTGCGCGGTGTTGCGCGAGATGCTGGCGAGCGCCGACGTCGTCACCGAAAACTATCGCAAGGGGACGATGGAGAAGCTCGGCCTGGGTTACGAGACCCTGCGCGCAGCCAATCCGGCGCTCATCTATTGCTCGATTTCCGGCTATGGACGCACTGGCCCGTACGCCGACAAAGGCGGCTTCGATCTGATTGCGCAAGGGCTCTCAGGCCTGATGAGCGTGACGGGCGAGCCGGGCCAGGCGCCCATCAAGGCGGGCTCGCCGATTGCGGATATCAACGCGGGCATTCTGGCGGCGCTCGGTATCTCGGCGGCGTACGCGCATCGACTGCGCACGGGGCAAGGACAGATCGTCGACACGTCGCTGCTCGAAGCGGGATTCCAGCAGATGTACTGGGCGGCGGCCAACTTCTTCGCGAGCGGCGAGAATCCGCCGAAGCTTGGCTCGGCGAATCCGACGAGCACCCCCTATCAGGCGTTTCGAACGCAAGACGGGTGGATCAATATCGGCGCGGCCAATCAGGCGAACTACGAACGGTTGCTGCAGGTGCTCGACGCCCCCGAGATCGCCGGTGATCCGCGTTTCGCCACCAACGCCGGGCGCACGGCGCACCGTGCCGAACTCGTCGAGCGCCTCACGGCGTACCTGATGCGCGACACCACCGAGCGCTGGGTCGAACGGCTCGACGCCGTGGGCTTGCCGGTCGGCCCGGTGTTGCCGATCTCCGAAGCGGTGACGCACCCGCAGATCGTAGCGCGCGAGATGGTGGTGGAAACCGTGCACCCGCTGGACGGCCCGACACGCAGCATCGGTCTGCCGATCCGCTTTTCCGAGACGCCGAAACGCACGGGTGGTCCCGCGCCGCGGCTTGGCGAACACACGTGCGAGGTGTTGATGGAGTATGGCTTCGACACGACGCGGATTCGCGACTTGATCGCGCAGGGGGCGGTGCATGCGCTGGAGGACCGGCACGCGTGAGTGCATGACGTACGCCGACCGTCGGCGATGCGGATTCTCCGCGTGTTGACGCGCAGCGCAGAACTTCCCTCCCGGTGGCCGGTCGGTTTTAGACTGGCGCATGACAGGCCACCGATCAATCCGACCCGACGCCCAACGTCGACAGGAGGGAGCGCATGACTTCTGGCAGTATCTCCGACAATCGTCTCGGCCCGTCGCCGGCCCGATGGTCGCGTCTTGACCACGCGCGTAACATAGGGCTTCACTCGCTTGCGCTCCATCGTCTGCCGATGGGCGCGCTGTTCCTCTTCCCTTCGCGAGGTGAGCATGCCGGCACGTATTGAAGATTACGCAATGATTGGCGACTGCCGAAGCGCTGCGCTCGTCGCGCGCGATGGCTCGATCGACTGGCTCTGCTGGCCGTATTTCGATTCGCCCGCGTGTTTCGCGGCGCTGCTTGGCGGCCCGGAGCATGGCCGATGGAAGCTCGCCCCCGACGATCCTCGCGTGACCTGTACGCGTCGTTATCACGACGACACGCTGATTCTCGAGACCCGCTTCGAGACGGTGGAGGGCTGCGTCGCCGTGATCGACTTCATGCCGTTGCGCGACGGCGCGGCCGACCTTGTGCGGCTGGTCAAGGGCATCCACGGAACGGTGACCATGTCGATGGAGTTGATCCTGCGCTTCGACTATGGGGCGTCGGTGCCGTGGTCGCGTCCGCTCGACGGCGACGATCCCACCGGGCCGGGGATGCGTCTCATCGCGGGACCCGACAAGGTCGTGGTGCGCACGCCCATCGAGATTCAGGATGTGCCGGGCAGTCTGCGCGCGCGCTTCGATGTGACGGCCGGTGACACCGTGCCGTTCGTGCTTTCGCGCGTGCCGTCGCATCACGCCGATCCGCGCGAGATCGATCCGCTCGCCGCCCTCGCCGATACCGAGCGCTACTGGCGCACCTGGGCTCACCGCTGCCAGCTCGACGGCCGCTGGGCCGATGCGATTCGCCGCTCGCTCATCGTGCTCAAGGCGCTCACGTTCGTGCCGACGGGCGGCGTGGTGGCCGCGCCGACGACGTCGTTGCCCGAACAGCTTGGCGGCGAGCGCAACTGGGACTATCGCTATTGCTGGTTGCGCGACGCCACGCTCACCTTGCAGGCGCTCATGCTCGGGGGCTACTACACCGAAGCGAACGACTGGAGCGATTGGCTGGTGCGCGCCGTGGCCGGTGCGCCGTCGCAGGTGCAGATCATGTACGGACTCTCGGGCGAGCGGCGTTTGCCCGAGTGGGAGGTCGATTGGCTGCCCGGCTATGAAGGGGCGAAGCCCGTGCGCGTGGGCAATGGCGCGGTCGGGCAGTTGCAGCTCGACGTGTATGGCGAAGTGATGGACGCGTTGCATCAGGCGCGTCTGGGCGGATTGACGCCGGACGAGGCCACGTGGGAGGTGCAGACGAAGCTTGTGGCGCATCTCGAGACGGTGTGGCGCAAGCCGGACGAGGGCATCTGGGAAGTGCGCGGCGGACGCCAGCACTTCACCTACTCGAAGGTCATGGCCTGGGTCGCGTTCGATCGGGCGATCAAGTCGGCCGAGCGCTTCGGCTTGCCGGGGCCGATCGATCACTGGCGCGACTTGTGCAAGGAGATTCATGCGGACGTCTGCGCGCACGGCTTCGACACGACGCGCAATGCGTTCATGCAGGCCTATGGTTCCGCGGAGATGGATGCGAGCGTGCTGATGATTCCGCTCGTGGGCTTCCTGCCGGCGAACGATCCGCGCATCATAGGCACCATCGAGGCGGTCGAGCGAGACCTCATGCACGACGGGCTGGTGCAACGCTATCGCACGAGCCGGGTCGACGACGGCCTGCCGGCGGGCGAGGGCGCGTTTCTCGCCTGCAGCTTCTGGATGGTCGATTGCCTGGTGATGATCGGCCGTCAGCGCGACGCCCGTGCCCTGTTCGAGCGGTTGCTGTCGTTGCGCAACGACGTCGGTCTGCTGGCCGAGGAGTACGACACGCATCATGCGCGTCAGGTCGGCAACTTCCCGCAGGCGTTTTCGCACATCGCGCTCGTGCACGCGGCCATCCGACTCGAAGCGCTTGCCGATGACGACCGCGCGGATAATTCGGCAGACGAACAAAATGCCGATGATGAGGACCGGTTCGAACATGTGGGGTATCGCGCGATCGGGGTTTGAGGTGGAGCGCGCGGCGCAACAGGGTCGGCCCGCCTGAAGCGGGCTAGAATTCTGATTTCGCTTAATTCTTTTGAGGGACGGGATTGGCCGCCGCGTCTCGTCACCACGCCGCATGACGCAAGACAAAACACTCACCGCGCTGCTGTGGATCGTAGCGGCGGGCTTTTTCATGCAGGCGCTCGATACGACCATCGTCAATACGGCGCTGCCCGCGATGGCGGCGAGCCTTGGCGAGAACCCGCTGCGCATGCAGCCCGTGGTGGTCGCCTACTCACTGACAATGGCCATGCTCACCCCGGCGTCGGGTTGGCTGGCCGACCGGTTCGGCACGCGCCGCGTCTACTTCGTTGCGATTTTGCTGTTCGTGATCGGTTCGATCTTCTGTGCGATGGCGCACACGATGACGCAACTGGTGCTCGCGCGCGTGTTGCAGGGGGCGGGGGGCTCGATGCTCTTGCCGATCGGGCGTCTCGCGGTGCTGCGCACCTTCCCGGCGGGGCAATATCTGGCGGCGCTCGCGTTCGTGTCGATTGCCGGGCAGGTCGGGCCGATGATCGGCCCGGTGCTGGGCGGCTGGCTGGTTCAGGTTGCCTCATGGCATTGGATTTTCCTGATCAATGTGCCGATCGGCATCGCCGGCAGCTTGGCGGTACGGCGCTACTTGCCGCCTCCGGCGCGTGACGAGGTCATCGATGCCGACTTTGACTGGGCGGGCTTCGCGCTGCTCTCGATGGCGATGGTGTCGTTTACGCTGGCGCTGGATCATCCGTTCTCCGACCGGGGATGGGGGGTGTCCGCCGGGCTGGCGCTGCTTTGCGTCGTCACGACGCTGGGATATTGGCCTTATGCCCGGCGTCGCGCCGCGCCGTTGTTCCCGCTCGAACTCTTCGCGACGCGGAGTTTCCGCCTCGGGCTGCTGGGCAATCTCGTCGCGCGGATTGGCAGTAGCGCCGTGCCTTTCCTGTTGCCGTTGCTGCTTCAGGTGGCCATGGGGTATAGCCCGCTTGCGTCGGGACTGATGATGTTGCCGGTTGCACTGGCGGGCGTGGTGGTCAAGCGGATGGTGACGCCGCTGGTGGCGCGCTTCGGCTACACGCGTTTTCTGATGGTCAACACGGCGGTGGTCGGCGGTGCGATCGCGAGCTTCGCGCTGTTCGGGCCGGGGTGGCCGATGTGGCTAGGGTTGGGGCAACTGGCGATCTTCGGCGGCGCGAACTCGATGCAGTTCGCCGCGATGAACAGTGTCACCCTGAAGGATCTTGGCACGCGCCGCGCGAGCGCGGGCAATGGCCTGTTCTCGATGGCGCAGATGCTTGCGTTGGGACTGGGCGTGACCATCGGCGGCCAGTTGTTGGCACTGTTCGGTCAATTGGCCGGGCAGGCAGGCGAGGGCGGAATGGGCGGTACGGTGGCGGGGTTTCGACTGACGTTCGTATGTGTCGGGCTGATTACGCTCGCGTCGGCGATCATTTTCCGCCGCGTGGAGGATCCCGCGGCAGGGGGCGCCCAAGGCGGCAGCGAGACGCGACCCGCGTCTGCCACCGATCTCAGGCGCTGAGCGCGCGGGTTACCGTTTTACCAGCGCACACTTCGAATCGGCCAACGGGGCGAACGCCTTGTCGGCCGGAATCGTCTCCAGGATCTTGTACAGATCCCACGCCGACTTCGATTCGGCCGGCGTCTTGACCTGCACCAGCAGCATGTCGTGCACCAGCTTGCCATCGGCGCGAATGTGTCCGTTGCGGATCACCGGGTCGTCGATCTTCATCGACTTGAGCTTGGCCATGACGGTGTCGGCGTCGTCGGTGCGCGCCGCCTGAATCGCCTTCAGGTAATTGAAAACGGCGGAATAGACGGCGGCCTGCATCATGGTCGGCATCTTCTTGTGCTGCGCGAAGAAGCGCTGGGCGAAGGCGCGCGAGCGGTCGTCCTGGTCCCAATAGAAGCCGTTCGTGAGGATCATGCCCTGCGCGTTCTTCAGGCCCATGCCGTGCACTTCAGTGATCAACGACAACAGTGGCGTGAAGACCTGCTTGCCGCCCTGGATCATGTTGAACTGCGACGCCTGCTTGACGGTGTTGAGCGTGTCCGTGCCCGAATTCGCCAGCGCGATCACCTGCGCTCCGGACGTCTGCGCGCGCAGCAGGTACGACGACATATCGGGCGAGTTCACCGGATGCTTCACCGAACCCACGACCTTGCCGCCCTGGCGCGTGAGAATCTCGCTGGCGTCCTTCTCCAGCGCCTGACCGAACGCGTAGTCGGCGGTGATGAAGTACCACGACTTGAGGCCTCGGCGAAGCAACGCCTGCGACGTGGAATTCGCGAGCGCGTACGTGTCGTACATCCATTGCACGCTGTGCGCTGTGCATTGTTCATTACTGATGGCCGACGAACCCGCGCCGGTCACCAGCGCGATCTTCTTCTTTTCCTCGGCGATGCGATCGACGGCGAGCGCGACGTTCGAGAATGTCAGGTCGGTGATCATGTCGACTTTGTCGCGGTCGTACCACTCGCGGGCGATCGTGGCGCCGGTGTCGGTCTTGCCCTGAGAGTCGGCCGAGATCAATTCGATCGGCGCGCCGAGCACCTTGTGATCGTGCGCGAAGTCGTCGATCGCCATGGTGGCGGCGACCACGCTGCCTTTGCCAGCATTGTCGCTCGACACACCGGACAGATCGGTGAGCACACCGATCTTCACGATGCCGTCCGAAATGCCTCCGCCGGCCGCGGGTTGGGCGGCGCAGACAACGGGGCCCAGCGCGGTAAGGGTGAACGAAGCGGCAACGGCAATCGCGCGGCGCAAGTGGCCGGTGAGGCTGGGCATGGGGTGTCTCCAATGTTCGCGTGATGACGCCCCGCCGTCGGACGACAGGGGTCGTTAGGTCTCGAACATATTAAACATCCCGTAATTGCTTGCGCAATCCGTAATCGCGTTGGCGCGTATCGGGATTTCCCTGGGGTTTCGCCTGCCCGGGAGACGGCGTATGCAAGGCGGCAACGGCCTTCAGCGCTCGCAGTGCGGCGTGGCGCCCTGCGCGCTGGTGGCAATGGCGTTGCCGATGCCCAATGCCAGCCGGTCGACGAGCCGGCGTTGCGCCGCGACCACGTCATCGATGCCACCCGTGCTACCCGACGCCGTCTCCGTGCCGGCGAAGCGGCAAGTGAGCACGACGTCGCCCGGTACCCGGCGAACGCTCCACACGGCGGCGAGTGCGGCCTGCTCGCCTGGCACCGACTCGAAACGCTGTACCGACGTCGAGACGCGGTACACGGTCAGGCCGTCGGCGCGGGGCAGGCCATACACGTCCATCGCGCCGAGATGTTGCGTGAGCTTGCGCGAGATCGTCGACGTCAGTTCGGTCTTGAGCGGCGCGGCCCAGCGCGATTCCTCCAGAATGTCGACGCGACCGCCGCGGCGCGTGACGACGATCTGCGGCCGGTCGACCTGCTCAGGCACGGCGACCGGCGAGACTTCGACCGCATAGCGCGCCGCCGGCACGTTGGCGCCACTCGTGGCGGCGCTGCCCGCGGGCGTTCCCGTGTCGTCGGTCAGGGTGTAGAAGCGCGACGGCGGCGATGCACAGCCGGCGAGCACCAGGGTCAGCGCGGCGAGCACGGCGCGGGCCATCGGCGTCGCGCAGCGGCGCGGGCTACGGGTCATGTCAGGCGGGCTCGTCATGGTTGCGGATCCTTGGGTTTGCCGCGCAGCAGCGCCTCGGGATGCTGCTGCAGATAATCGGCCAGCGTGCCCAGCGAGCGCAAGGTCTTCGTCAGTTCCTGCATGGCCTGACGAACATCCTGCTGTACCGGGGCGTCTTCGGAGAGGGTGCGCTCGGCGGCGCCGAAGCTCTTCTTCGCCTCGCTGAGCGTGGCCTTCGCCTCGGGCGCGATCTCGCCGTCGAGCTGGCGGAACAGGCCCTGCGCGCTGTCGAGCGTCTTGTCGAGCTTGCGCAGTGACGAATCGAGATTCTGACCAATGCTGTCGAACGGAATCTTGTCGAGCTTGGTCGCGATGTCGGCAATCTGGAGCTGCAACTGGTCGAGCGTGTTGGGCACCGTCGGCATGACGACAACGTTGTCGACTTCCTCGGCACGGGCGGGCTTGGCGTTCGGGAAGAAGTCGAGTGCCACGTACAACTGGCCCGTCAGCAGATTGCCGGTGCGCAACTGACCGCGCAGACCGCGCGCCACTAGCGAATTCAGAATCTGGCGGCTGGCAAGTTCGTCCGGCGGCAGGTTGTTCTTCGGATCGCGGCGGCGCAGACGGTCCGGATAGACCTCAACCGTCACCGGCATGTTGATCTGCTTGGTCGCCTGGTCGAATTCCACGCCGATCGACGTGACTTCACCGAGCGTGATGCCGCGGAAATCCACCGGTGCGCCCACTGCCAGACCGCGCAGCGACTGCTGGAAGCGGAACACGACCGTCATCGGATGTGTGTCGGGGGCCTTCATGGCGGTGGTTTCATCAGGGGCCAGGCGGAATTCCTGCCCAGCCTTGGCCATCACGCCGGCGCCCGACTCGTTCGGTGCCTGGAAGGCGATGCCGCCGATGACCACCGACGCCAGCGATTGCGTATTGACCTGAAAGCCGCTCGAATCGAGCCGCAAATCGATGCCGCTCGCATGCCAGAAGCGCGTGTTGGAGCCGACATACTGGTCATAGGGGGCCTGGACGAACACGCGCAGCGTGACGCCCTTGCCATCCGGATCGAGCGAGTAGGCTTCGACCTGACCGACCTGAATGCGACGGTAATAGATCGGCGAGCCGATGTCGAGCGAGCCGATGTCGGCCGCATGCAGCACGAAGGGCTTGCCCGGTTGGCCGCTGGAGACCACCGGCGGCACTTCGAGGCCCACGAAATGCTCCGACGATTCCTTCGACTTGCCGGCGTCGGCGCCGATATAGGCGCCCGAGAGCAGCGTCGACAGACCCGAGACGCTGCCGCCGGCCACGCGCGGTCGCACCACCCACCAACGCGAATCCTTGACCGCGAACCGCTTGGCGTTCTGCGTGAGGTCGACGGTCACGCGCACGTGCGACAGGTCGTCGGACAGCTCGATGTTCTTGACGGTGCCGATATCGACTTCCTTGTACTTGACCTTCGTCTTCCCGGCTTCGAGGCCTTCGGCCGTCTTGAAGTCGATGACGACGCTGGGGCCCCGCTCGATGATCGCCTTGGCGACGAGCGACAGGCCGATCACGGCGGCCACCAGCGGAATGAGCCAGACGAGCGACGGCGCCCAGCGTTTGCGCGGCTCGATGACCGGCGTGGGCAGCTCGCCGGCGCCGGGCGGCGGCGCGGCGTTGGGGGCTTGCGGATCTTTCGGGTCAGTCATGATCGTCCTGTTCGGTATCGTCGTCGCGGATCTGATCCCAGATCAACCGCGGGTCGAACTGCATCGAGGCGAGCATCGTGAGCACGACCACCGCGCCGAACGCCACGATGCCGGGACCGGCCTGGATCACGGCCAGCGACTGAATGTTCACGAGCGCGACCATCAGCGCGACGACGAAGACATCGAGCATCGACCAGCGGCCGATAAACTCGATCATGTGGTAAAGCTTGGTGCGTTGATGCGGGTTCCAACGGGCGCCGCGCTGCGCGGTGAGGCATAGCAGCGACAGCGCAATGAGCTTGAGCATCGGCACGAGAATGCTCGCCGTAAAGACGACGATGGCCAGATCGTACTCGCCGCTGACCCAGAAATAGATCACCCCGCTCATGATCGTGTCGCTGGAATTCCCGAGCAGCGAGCGCGTCTGCATCATGGGCAGGACGTTGGCGGGAATGTACAGGATCGCGGCGGCGATCAGCAAGGCCCAGGTGCGCGTGAGGCTGTCGATCTTGCGTTGATGCAGGGCCGCGCCGCAGCGCGGGCAGTGCGCGGTCTCGAGCGTTTTGACATAGCGCGAGAGCCGTCCGCACGCCGTGCACGCGACCAGTCCGGCGTCTTTGGCGGTGAGGTATTTCATCTTGGCACCGTGCGCGATGGCGAGGCGTCGGGCGCGTCCGCATTCGGTGTGTGGTCGATCACGAGCCAGAGATTGCGCAGGTCGTAAGACAACACCATCGCCAGCAACACCGTGAGCGCCCCGAAGGCCCATAACGCGATGCCGGGCAACACGCTGGCCATGGACGAGAGTTTGACCACAGAGACCAGCACGCCCAGCATGAACACTTCGATCATGCCCCAGGGCCGGCAGAACTCGATGGCGCGCAACACATGGAAGACGGCGTACGGCCGCCGCCCGACCGAAAGCGGGCCGATCAGATGGACCAGTGCGAGCAATTGCGAGAGCGGCGAGAGCACGGTGGTGGTAAACACCAGCAAGGCGACGAGCCACATGCCTTCACGATACAGCGCCCAGGCGGCGCCGATGAGCGTGGTGCGCGTGTAGATGCCCTGCACCTCGATCTCGACGATGGGAAACGCGTTCGCGATGGCGAACACGATCAGGCAAGTCAGCGTGAGCGCCAGCACGCGCGACAGGCGCAGATCGGGGGCGCGGTAAAGCACCGAGTGACAGCGCACGCAGCGGGCCGCCTCTCGCGGGGGCACGTCCGTGCGACGGTGCAGCGTGTCGCAGTTGGGACATGCCATCAGGTTTGTCACGTCATCTTCAGGGGGCAAGGGGTTCATTCCCGGGGACGGTGACCAAAGTGACGCTCAGAATACCAAATTGTTGAGGAAGTTCCTGCATTGTGCGCTGCGGCGCAACATTCGGCATGGTTTGTGCTAAGTCACGGAAAACCGCAATGGTTTGCTCTATACTCAACGAACTCCCGCAAAGTTTTCGAATATTTGAGGAGATTTCCCCCATGCTGAATATGTCGAGGCGCCAGTTCCTGAAAGTGAGTGGCGCAACATTGGCCGGGTCCAGCCTGGCAATGCTCGGGTTCGCGCCCGATGCGGCACTGGCGGAAGTCCGCCAGTTCAAGCTGGCGCGAGCGACGGAAACCCGCAATACCTGTCCCTACTGTTCCGTGGCCTGCGGCCTGCTGATGTACAGCTATGGCGACGGGGCGAAGAATGCGCGGAAGAGTATTTTCCACATCGAAGGCGACCCCGACCACCCGGTCAATCGCGGCACTTTGTGTCCGAAGGGGGCGAGCCTCATCGACTTCATCCACAGCCCGAACCGTCTCACGCACCCGGAGTACCGCAAGCCCGGTTCCGACAAGTGGGAGCGGATTTCCTGGGACGATGCGCTCGATCGCATCGCCAAGCTGATGAAGGACGATCGCGACGCCAATTTCGTCGAGAAGACGGATGACGGCCTGACCGTCAACCGCTGGCTCACGACGGGCATGTTGGCGGCGTCCGCGTCGAGCAACGAAGTCGGCTATATCACGCACAAAGTCATCCGCAGTACCGGGATGCTGGGATTCGACAACCAGGCACGTGTCTGACACGGCCCGACGGTGGCAGGTCTTGCCCCGACGTTTGGCCGCGGTGCGATGACGAACCATTGGGTCGACATCAAGAACGCGGATCTGGTTCTCATCATGGGCGGCAACGCGGCCGAGGCGCACCCATGCGGTTTCAAATGGGTCACCGAGGCCAAGGCGCACAACAACGCGCGCCTGATCGTGGTCGACCCGCGCTTCAACCGTTCGGCATCGGTCGCGGATGTCTACGCCCCGATCCGTTCCGGCACGGATATCGTCTTCCTCGGCGGGTTGATCCATTACCTGCTCACGAACGACAAGATCCAGCACGAATACGTCAAGAACTACACCGACTTCACGTTCCTCGTGAAAGACGAATTCGCGTTCGAAGACGGCATCTACTCGGGTTACAACGCCGAGAAGCGCACGTACGACCGCAGCACCTGGGACTACCAGAAGGGCGCGGACGGATACGTTCTCACCGACCCGACGCTGCAACACCCGCGCACGGTGTTTCAGTTGATGAAGCAGCACTACTCGCGCTATACCCTCGAGATGGTCGAGCGCGTGTGCGGCACGCCCGCCGACAAGATCGACCAGATCTACAAGCAGATCGCCGAGTGTTCCACTCCGACGCGCACGATGACCATCATGTACGCGCTGGGCTGGACGCAGCACTCGATCGGCTCGCAGATGATTCGTACCGGCGCGATGGTGCAACTGTTGCTGGGCAATATCGGGGTGGCGGGCGGCGGCATGAATGCGCTGCGGGGTCATTCGAACATTCAGGGCCTGACCGACCTGGGGCTGATGACCGACTTGCTGCCGGGCTACATGACGTTGCCCAAGCAGGCCGAGCAGACCGTGGAGCAATACCTGACGGCACGCACGCAAAAGCCGCTGCGTCCGAACCAGCTCAGCTACTGGCAGAACTATCCGAAGTTCTACGTAAGCCTGATGAAGTCGTGGTGGGGCGACGCGGCCACGGCCGAGAACCACTGGGGCTACGACTATCTGCCCAAGCTCGACAAGCCCTACGACCTGCTGCAGGTGCTCGAGTTGATGAACCAGGGCAAGATGACGGGCTACCTCGCACAGGGGTTCAACCCGCTCGCGGCAGCGCCGGGCAAGTTCAAGTGGGATCAGGCACTCGCCAAGCTCAAGTTCCTCGTCATCATGGATCCGTTGGCGACGGAAACGTCGGAGTTCTGGAAGAACTTCGGCGAGCACAACAACGTCGACTCCAGCAAGATTCAGACGGAAGTGTTCCGCTTGCCGACCACGTGCTTCGCTGAGGAAGACGGTGCGCTGGTCAACTCGGGGCGCTGGTTGCAGTGGCACTGGAAGGGTGCCGAGCCGCCGGGCGAGGCGCGCACAGACATCGAGATCATGACGGGACTGTTCCTGCGCCTGCGGGAGATGTACAAGACGCAGGGGGGTAAATTCCCCGATCCGATCGTCAACCTGTCGTGGCCGTACGCCCAGCCGGAGCGCCCGTCGCCCGAAGAACTTGCCAAGGAGTACAACGGTCGGGCGCTCAGGGACCTCGTCGATCCGAAGGATCCGACCAAGGTCACCCGCAAGGCCGGCGAACAACTGGCGGGTTTCGCCGAACTGAAGGACGACGGCAGTACGTCGTCGGGCTGCTGGATCTTCGCCGGCGCGTGGACGCAGGCGGGCAATCAGATGGCGCGGCGCGACAACAGCGATCCGACCGGCATCGGGCAGACGCTGAACTGGGCATGGTCGTGGCCGGCGAACCGTCGCATTCTGTACAACCGCGCGTCGTCCGATCTTGCGGGCAAGCCGTTCAATCCGAAGCACAAGCTGGTGTGGTGGAACGGCAAGATCTGGACCGGGGCGGACGTGCCGGACTTCAAGGTCGACGAGGATCCGGCGCTTGGCATGAGTCCGTTCATCATGAACCCCGAGGGCGTGGCGCGCTTCTTCGCGAAGGGAGCCATGGCCGAAGGGCCGTTCCCCGAACATTACGAGCCGTTCGAGACGCCGCTGGGCTACAACCCGCTGCATCCGAAGCAACCGAAGGCCACGAGCAATCCGGGCGCCCGCGTGTTCCCGGACGATCTGGCCGTGATGGGCACCGCCGACAAGTTCCCCTATGTGGCCACGACATACCGTCTGACCGAGCACTTCCACTACTGGACCAAGCACGCGCTGCTCAATTCGATCATCCAGCCCGAGCAATTCGTCGAGATCGGCGAGGCGCTCGCGAAGGAGATCGGTGTGGTGGCGGGCGATACGGTCAAGGTCTCGTCCAATCGCGGCTTCATCAAGGCCCGGGCGGTTGTGACCAAGCGCATTCGCGCGCTCAAGGTGGACGGCAAGACGATTCACCATGTGGGCATTCCGATTCACTGGGGCTTCAAGGGATTGACCAAGCCCGGGTTCCTCGCGAATACGCTGACGCCCATCGTGGGCGACGCCAATTCGCAGACACCCGAGTTCAAGTCGTTCCTGGTGAAAGTCGAGAAGGCATAAGGGGGCGCCATGGCATTGCAATCTCTGGATATCAAACGGCGCTCGGCCACCACGCTGCCCTCGCCCTCCGTGCGCGAGTCGCACACGGGGGACGTTGCCAAGCTTATCGATACGTCGAAATGCATCGGCTGCAAGGCCTGCCAGACGGCGTGCATGGAGTGGAACGACCTGCGCGACGAGGTCGGCACGAACGTCGGCGTGTACGACAACCCGGCGGACCTGACGGCCGATTCTTGGACGCTCATGCGCTTCACCGAGTACGAGAACCCGAAGGGCGACCTCGAGTGGCTGATCCGCAAGGACGGCTGCATGCATTGCGAGGACCCGGGCTGCCTGAAGGCATGCCCGTCGCCGGGGGCCATCGTGCAATACGCCAACGGCATCGTCGACTTTCATGAAGAGGCGTGCATCGGCTGTGGGTACTGCATCACCGGATGTCCGTTCAACATCCCGCGTATCTCGCAGAAGGATCACAAGGCGTACAAATGTACCTTGTGTTCCGACCGGGTGTCGGTGGGGCTGGAGCCGGCGTGCGTGAAGACGTGCCCGACCGGCGCGATCCTGTTCGGCACCAAGGACGCCATGAACGATCAGGCGGCCGAGCGCATCGAAGACCTGAAGTCGCGGGGGTTCGAGAACGCCGGGCTTTACGATCCGGCGGGGGTCGGCGGCACGCACGTGATGTATGTGCTTCATCACGCTGATAAGCCGTCGCTGTATCACGGTCTGCCGGACAATCCGCGCATCAGTCCGATGGTGACGCTCTGGAAGGGCATCGCCAAGCCGTTGGGCGTGGCCGCCATGGCGCTGACGGCGCTCGCCGGGTTCTTCCACTACATCAAGACCGGTCCGAACGAGACGACCGAGGACGATGAGGCGGCGGCCCGCCGCTACGACGCATCCCGCAAGGGTAGCGGTCCCGATGGCCAGAAGGGCGTCGCCACGCACGAGGAGGTCTGACCATGTCGAACGAACGCAGTGATCGTCAGGCGGACAAGGACGATCTGATCGAGCGCTACAGTGCCGGGCAGCGCATCAACCACTGGATTGTCGCGGGCACGTTCATTCTGCTCGCGCTCTCGGGGCTCGCGCTGTTCCATCCGTCGATGTTCTGGCTTGCCACGCTGTTCGGTGGTGGATCGTGGACGCGGATTCTGCATCCGTTTGTCGGGCTGGTGATGTTCGTCACCTTCGTGTGCCTCGCCTTGCGGCTCGCGCGCTACAACCGGTTCGAATCGCGCGACACCGAGTGGATGAAGAAAATCGGCGACGTGCTGAACAATCGCGAAGAGAATCTGCCGGAAGTCGGGCGCTACAACGCCGGCCAGAAGCTGCTTTTCTACGTGATGGTGTTGTGCATGATCGGGTTGTTGCTCTCGGGCGTCGTGATCTGGCGCGCCTACTTCGCGTTCTACTTCCCGATCGGGGTGATTCGTCTGGCTTCCGACGTGCATGCGGTGTGTGCATTCGTGTTGATTTGCGGCATCATTACGCATATCTATGCCGCGATCTGGATCAAGGGTTCCGTGCGCGCGATGACGCGCGGCACCGTCACCCGCGGCTGGGCGTGGAAGCACCATCGCGCCTGGTACAAGCAGCTCAACAAATGAGTCCGGCCCCGGTGGCCGGGCGCTCTTACGAGGCCGGCTACCTTGCAACGTATCCTTGAACCCGGACAGATCGAGTCGCTCGATCGGACCGCCATCCCCCGTCTACGCATGCCGCAACGCGCCGAAGTTTTCTCGGCGCGCGCGGCACGACTGCGTCAACTGGCCGACGGCCATCCACTCGGCGACTACCTGCGCCTCATGGCGTCGCTGGTCGACGCACAGCAGCGCGTGCTCGACACTTTTCAGGCGGAGCGTCCGACGGCCGAGTCGATCGAGCAGGCGCAATTGCACTGCATGCCGCTCGTGCCCGCGAACGGGGGATACGACGCGGGCCGATGGCAGCCGCTGCTCGCGCGGTTGCTCGATGCCATGTCGGCACAGCCGGACTTGCCCGCGCCGGTACGCGCTGTGCTTGAACGCGTTCGTGCCTCCAGTCCGGCCGCGCTCGACTCGGCCGCGCAATCGTTGCTCGCCGGGCATGGCAAGGGCGTCGATGCCGCCAGCGCGCCGTTCCTGACGGCGGCGTTGCAAGTGCTCTGGACGGGCGTGGCAAGCACGTTCGACGCGGGCGACGTGCCGATGCTCGACGTCCCCAACGTCTGTCCCATGTGCGGCACGCTGCCGGTGGCGAGCGTCGTGCGCATTGGCGGAGCGCATGAGGGCTATCGTTATCTCGCGTGCGGGCTGTGCTCGACCGAGTGGCATATGGTTCGCGTGAAATGCACACATTGCGAAGCGAGCCAGCATGTCGCTTATCACGTGCTCGACAAAACAGGGGATGCGGCGGCATCGGGGGCGGACCTGCAGGCGGCACATGTCGGAGGGGACGTTGTCAGGGGTGCCGATGGTCGTCCGGCGTTCGACGACGCGGCCAAACGCGTGGCGTCATCCCCGATCCGGGCAGAGTCGTGCGACGACTGTCATAGCTATCGCAAGATCTTCTACCAGGACAAGGATCCGTTCGTGGAGCCGGTTGCCGACGATCTCGCGAGCCTGGCCCTCGACGTGCTGATGGGCGAAGCGGGGTACGCGCGCGCCAATGGCAATCCGTTGCTCTGGCAGAACACCGAAACGGCTTAAGGGATTGCGGGGGTGCGGATGGCCGAGCACGATCTTGAGTTTGCAGGGGCGGCGGATCTCCCGTCGCTAGACCGGCTGCTGGGGATGTCCGACTTTCAGGCAGCGTTGGCCGACTTCGGTCGCACGCAGGTGACCGACGCGTTGCGTCGCGATCTCGACGCGTGCCGCGCGGCGGCGCTTGCGGGCACGCTGACACATGACACCCTGGTCCCGGCTCGTTTCGGGGCACGTGTGACCCGCGCGCTGACCGAGCGCAACCGGGCGACGCTGCGTCCCGTCTTCAATCTCACTGGCACGGTGCTGCATACGAACCTCGGGAGAGCGTTGCTGCCCGAGGTTGCCGTGGAAGCGGTCATGCAAGCGCTCACGGCGCCGGCCAACCTCGAATTCGATCTCGCAACGGGCGGACGCGGCGACCGCGACGATCTCGTCGCGCCCGTGCTGTGCGAATTGACGGGCGGTGAGGCGGCGACGGTGGTGAACAACAACGCGGCGGCAGTACTGCTGATGCTGGCGACGCTTGCCAAGCGTCGCGACGTCGTGGTGTCACGCGGCGAGCTGGTGGAAATCGGCGGTGCGTTTCGGATTCCCGACATCATGACGCACGCGGGCGCGAAGCTTGTCGAAGTGGGCACGACCAACCGTACGCATGCGGCCGACTATCGTAATGCCATCGGCGAGAAGACGGCCTTGCTGATGAAGGTCCATTGCAGCAATTACGCGGTCACCGGCTTCACCAAGAGTGTCGACGTCGCGGAGGTCGTGCAGATTGCGAAGCCGCATGGCGTACCGGTGGCGGTCGATCTCGGCAGCGGCACCCTGACGCCGCTGGAGCGCTGGGGGCTGCCGCACGAGACCACGGTGCAGGAGACGATCGCCGCCGGCGCCGATCTCGTGACGTTCTCCGGCGACAAGCTGCTGGGCGGTCCGCAAGCGGGCATGATCGTCGGGCGCAAGGATCTCATCGCACGGATCAAGAAGCATCCGCTCAAGCGCGCGCTGCGCGTGGGCAAGCTCACGCTTGCGGCGCTGGAACCCGTGCTGCGGCTCTATCGCGATCCCGATCATCTGGCCGAGCGGCTCACCACATTGCGGCTGCTCACGCGTACGCGCGACGACATGATGGCGCAGGCGCAGCGTCTGGCGCCGGTGCTCGCGCAGTCGTTGGGCGATGCCTATACCGTGAGCGCCGCGCCGATGGTGAGCCAGATCGGCAGCGGCGCGCTACCGGTCGAGCAGCTCCCGAGTTATGGCCTGGCGATCGTGCCGGCCGGTGGCGCAAAGCGCGGCAGCGGTCGTGCGCTGGCGGCGCTTGAAGCGGCATTGCGCGCGCTGCCGTATCCGGTGATCGGCCGGATTGCCGATCAAACGCTATGGCTCGATCTGCGATGTCTCGAAGCGACTGACGAAGCGCGTCTGGCGTTGCAGTTTTCGGAGCTTCGCGCATGATCGTGGGCACCGCCGGTCACATCGATCATGGCAAGACGAGTCTCGTTCGCGCGTTGACCGGGGTCGACACGGATCGTCTGAAAGAAGAAAAGGCGCGCGGCATTTCCATCGAATTGGGGTATGCCTACACCCCGTTGCCGGATGGCGAGGTGTTGGGATTCATCGATGTTCCCGGCCATGAAAAGCTGATTCACACGATGGCCGCGGGGGCCGTCGGCATTGATTTCGCGCTGCTCGTGATTGCGGCGGACGACGGCATCATGCCGCAGACGCGCGAGCATCTCGCCATTCTTTCGATGCTGGGGGTGAGGCGTGGCGTGGTCGCGCTATCGAAAGCGGATCGCGTCGACGCGGCGCGGCTGGCCGCTGTGACCCAGGAGATTTCGCAATGGCTCGCGAACACGCCGTTCGCCGAGGCCGAGACGGTGCCGGTGTCAGCGACGACGCCGGGCGACACGGGCGTGGCGGTGCTGCGCGAGCGGCTTACGCAGGCGGCGCAGGCATTGCACTCGTCCGGCAATGCGGCGCGTCGCGAGGACGCATTGTTTCGTCTCGCCGTCGATCGTGTCTTCACGCTGGCAGGCCATGGTACGGTCGTGACCGGCACGGCGTTCGCTGGCACGGTGCGCGTGGGGGACAACCTCACCGTGATGCCGCAGGGATTGCCGGTGCGGGTGCGCAGCGTGCATGCGCAGAACCGTCCGGTGGAGGCGGGGCGCGCCGGGGAGCGTTGTGCGCTGAATCTGGCGGGGGTGGAGCGCGACCAGCTTCGGCGGGGCAACTGGATCGTGGCGGCGGGATTGCCGGGGCCGTCGACGCATGTGGATGTCGAACTGCACTGGCTTGAAGACAGTGCGCCACTCACGCAATGGTTTCCGCTGCATGTGCATGTGGGCACGACGCATGGGCAGGCCCGCACGGTATTGCTGGAAGGGGACACGCTGGCCCCCGGTGGCACAATGCGCGTGCAATTGGTCTTCGATACGCCGGTGTGCACGATGCCGGGCGACCGCTTCATCGTGCGCAATCCGCAGGCGACGGCAACGGTGGGTGGCGGGCGGGTGCTTGACCCTGCGGCGCCGGAGCGCAGGCGTCGGTCGGCGGCGCGGTTGGCGTGGCTCGACGCCGTGGCGCGCGCGCTCGATGGCGAAGGATTGGATGCACTACTCGCGCAGGCCGCGTTTGGACTGACGAGCGAGCAGGTCATTGCGCTCACCGGGTTGCCGGCGGGGCAATGGCAGTGGCCGGCGAATGCGGTGGTGCTGGCGGGAGGGGAGGGGGAATCGCTCGCGTTTGCCCCTCAGGCGTGGGACACCGTGCGCACACGCGTGCTCGATGTGCTGCGCGACTATCACGCGCGCCAGCCGGACGAGCCGGGACTCGATGCTGCACGGCTGGGCCGCATGACGTGGCCGTCGATGGATGCGTGGCGTTGGCGCGCCTTCGTGCAGGCCATGTTGCGCGACGGAGCGCTGGCCCGTACCGGGGCGTGGTGGCATCTGCCGGCGCACCGTGTGGAAATGACGGATGACGAGACGGCGTTGGCTGACGCGCTGCTGCCGCTGGTGGTGCAGGGTCGTTTCGATCCGCCGTGGGTGAGGGACATGGGGCGTTCGCTGAACGTGCCTGAAGAGCGGGTGCGTGCGGTATTGCGCAAGCTTGCGAGACAGGGACGAGTGCATCAGATCGTGAAGGATCTGTTCTACGACGACGCTTGTGTCCAGACACTCGCCGGCATGATCGCCGACGCCGGCGGCAAGGTGGAAGCCGCTGCGTTTCGCGACACGACGGGCCTGGGGCGCAAGCGTGCGATCCAGATTCTGGAGTTCTTCGATCGTGCGGGATATACTCGCCGCGTTGGCGATTGGCATGTGCGCCGCCCCGGGGCGGAATGGGGCGCGGCGTAAAGTAGTCGGGATGCCGAACTCAGGTGATTCAAGCGATGCCTGAGCGCGTGCACGACGATTTAGTCAGTCACATTGCGTTGTCCGAAGGAAGGCATCCGTATCCGGTGATGCGGCCGGGCTTCAAACCCGGTTGGGGGCGTCAGCCGCTCCCAGGTCGGTTCGACTCCGGCTGCTTTCCGCCACAAGGCTTTCAGCGATTTTGCGTTCCGGAAATCCGCCGTATTCTTGTTCCGCAAAATTCACTTCGTGGACTTCGCTTTATCGCAGCGTCGATTGCGCACTTAGTGCCCGGCCATCACGCGCCAGTTCCAGTCAAGCCGGGCACGGCGCCGATGGCCAGGCCTTAGATGGCCCCGGTGAGCGTCATAGGCATTTCCGCCAGCCGGTCAGTAGGCCTTGTATGGCAGAAATTTGCCGGAAAGCACCACGTTGACGCGATCGCCCTTCGCGTCCGCCTGACGCTGGATGTCCATCGAGAAGTCGATGGCACTCATGATGCCGTCCCCGAATTCTTCGTGGATCAGTTCCTTGATGGTCGTGCCATAGACGTTCACCAACTCGTACCAGCGGTAGATCAGCGGGTCCGTCGGAACCGCCGTCGGCAGTGATCCCTTATACGGAACGATCTGCAGCCATGCGATGGCCTCGTCGGAAAGCTCGAAGATCTCACCGACGACGGCAGCTTGCTCCTTGCTCAACTGCATTTGACCGAGGCATGCGGCAGTCGTCCACTCCTTGGCCATGCCGACTTTATCCGCAACATCTGCCCACTTGAGGCCCTTGCGTACCTTCGCCGAGACGATCATCTCGGTAACCTGTGTGCGACTCGAAATCATGTGACTATCCTCAAAAAAACTACCACTGGAAAATTAAGCCGTATTGCCCATGCGGAGCGCGCGGCCTTGATCAAGCTCCGTAACGTTGTCCTGAGATAAGCCTGGACGAACAATTTGCGTCGTTTGATGCGTTTCACGACCATGTTCGATATCCTGTTGAATCGTGGCGGAGCGTCTCACCAGAAAATCGATAAGATAGTTTCGAATCCTGTAGAACTGCGGATCGTGGACAAGCGTCTCTCGCGTTCGCTCCCGTGGCATCGTGTTCACCACAATTTCCGCAAGGCGCGCGCGCGGCCCGTTACTCATCAAGAAGATTCGATCAGCAAGCAGGATCGCTTCGTCGACATCGTGCGTGATCATGAAAACGGTCTGATGAGTCGCCAGACAGATGCGCAGAAGTTCATCCTGGATAACACCACGCGTCAGCGCATCGAGTGCCCCGAACGGCTCGTCCATCAGAAGCATCTTTGGTGCGACGGAGAATGCGCGAGCGATCCCCACTCGCTGGCGCATGCCGCCCGATAGCTCCGATGGTTTTTTGTCGATCGCGCGCGTGAGGCCGACCATATCGAGGAAGCGCATTGCGCACTCGTCGATTTGCTGACGCGTCCAATCCGGATACCGGGAGCGAACGGCGAATTCGACGTTCTGCTTCGCGGTGAGCCAGGGCAGCAACGCATGACCTTGGAACACGACCCCCCGATCGAGGCTCGGGCCTGCAATCTCTCTCCCGCCCATGACGGCCCCGCCACCGCTCGCCTGCTCAAGCCCTCCGAGTACGTTCAAAATCGTGCTCTTTCCGCAGCCGGAGTGACCAATTACGCAAATGAACTCGCCACGATCAATCTTGAATGTCACGTCTTCGAAGACCGGCGGAAGATCTGCGCGATAGCGTTTCGAGAGGTTGTCGACCTCAATGAAAGCACTGCCGCTTGCGGCGCGATTGTCATTACTCTGCATAGGTCACCTTCTTTTGCAGGCGGGCAAAAAGTTGATCAAGCAGCATCCCAACCACGCCGATGACGAGCACCGCAAACAGGACATTTGTCAGCGAAAGATTGTTCCACTGGTTCCATAGGAAATAGCCGACGCCCGTTCCGCCGACCAGCATCTCGGCAGCCACGATGACAAGCCACGCAATCCCCATCGAGATACGCATGCCGGTGATGATGGTCGGTGCAGCGGCGGGCAAGACAATCTGCATCGCCTTGCGCAACGGCGAGACTTCGAGAGTGCGGGCAACGTTTAGCCACTCACGTCTTACGTTCGCCACGCCGAACGCGGTATTGATCAGCATTGGCCATAGCGAGCAGATGAAAATCACGAAAATTGCAGAGACAGAGGCGTCTTTGATCGTGTATAGCGCGATTGGCATCCACGCGAGCGGAGAGATCGGCTTGAGCAACTGAATGAATGGATCAAAAGCGCGATAGAGCAGCGGAGACATGCCAATCAAGAAACCCAAAGGGATCGACACGATGACGGCGAGTAGATAGCCGCCGGCGACACGCAGAAGGGAATGGCCCAATTGAATGCCGATTCCTTTGTCATTGGGACCATGATCGTAAAATGGGTGCGCGAGGTTCTGCGCCGCGACGGAAAAGAACTGTGCGGGTGTGGGGAAACCGTCGCTCTTCGGCTCCGACGATGGGTCGTCGGGCGTCTGTCCCATCAACTGTGCATACTCTTTTTGCTCCGCAGTCATTGGCGCGTGCTGGGCCTGCTTCCCCGCCGTTGTCGCGAATTGCCAGCAAACGAGAAAAATCGCAACCATGGCAAGTGACACCAGTGCAGCTTGCAATCGAATTGAAGACTTCATCTCATATCCTTTGAATCAGGTCCGCCTGATCGCAAAACTTGCAAGGTATTTGGCCGGGTTGGCAGGGTCGTATTCACGGCCCATCACTGAGAATTTCCGCATCCCGCCAGCCAACGCATCGTGGTCGACTTCCTGCCCCAGTGCCTTCATTTGCGCACTTGCATCTGTAAGCAAGAACACCTTCTTGGCAAGGTCATCGTAGGAAATTTGCTTCTTGATGTAGCCCCACCTCTGCATTTGCGTGAGCATCCAGGTGGCCATCGAGTACCACGGAAGCGGTTGAAAATCCGTTCGATCTGGCTGATCACGCACATTTCCGAGCCCATCGGCGTAGTGGCCACTGAGCGCTTGCAGAATGACCGATTCCGGCTGGTTCAGATAGTTTGGCGTCGCGATGGCGCGCGCGATCGCAGGACGGTTCTCTAACTTGTGAGCGCTCGCGGACGCCTTCAGCAACGCACGGTATAACGCCACGAATGTGTTCGGGTTCTGGTCAATGAAGCCCTGCGCTACACCGAACGCACAGCACGGGTGCCCGTCCCAGATGTCGCGCGACAAGATGTGAATGAAACCCACCTGGTCATACACCGCACGTTGATTGAAGGGATCCGGTCCGAGGAACCCATCAATGTTGCCGGCCCTCAGATTGGCGATCATTTCCGCAGGCGGAGTCACGCGGAGCTGAACATCACGGTCGGGGTCAAGTCCATGCTCCGCCAGGTAGTAGCGGAGCAGGAAGTTGTGCATGGAATACTCGAACGGAATGGCGAACTTGAAGCCCTTCCAGTGCTTCGGGTCCCGGTTGTCCTTATGCTTCAGCGCCAACGTGATGGCCTGGCCGTTGACGTTCTGAATAGCTGCGACTCGCATGGGCTGGGCGGAAGACCCAAGCCCCATGGAAATAGCGAGCGGCATCGGTGCCAGGAAATGCGACGCGTCGAGCTCGTGATTAAGCATCTGGTCTCGAACCAGCGCCCAACCGGCCGTCTTGCGAAGCGAGACGTTGAGACCCTGCTCCCGATAGAAGCCCATGGGATCCGCCATGATCAGCGGTGTGGCGCAGTTGATCGGGATGAAACCTATCTTCAGGTCCTTCTTCTCCAGAGGACGCCTTTCTTCCGCCATCGCCTGAAGGTCGGCCAATGGGAGCACGCTGGCAATGGCGGCACGCGCGGCGTTGATGCCGACCGCGCGAAGGAATCGCCGGCGCAGCGCGTCGTGGGGGAACAGCGCCCTGACAGCCACCATTTCGAGGAAATGGCGCGACTGGACGTCTTCATCGTGCACTGGGGGGCGAGCGACAACGCCGCTGCGGGCATCGTGTTCGTCCTGACTGGCGTGCATGCCGCATGAGCAGCGCTCCAGCGAGTGGTCTGCGCTATACGGACGATACGGATTTTCATCTTTCATGTTCGACGCACCTGGTTTGATTCGGACTCGGGTTAGCCGCCCTACGGGCAGCAAGGCATTCAAGCGACAAGCCGCTGCTGTGCGAAACCCGCTTCGATGCGGGCAATGACTCGACCATCGAGGCGCTGCTCAATCCGAATCTGACCCTCTCGATCATCGGGAGCACCCCACGTACCCTTGGCGCTCGGGACGCCGTGGATAACGATGGGGAATGCCTTCGTTTTCAGACGAATCAGCGGCGTGCTGTGAACATAACCGGCATGCTCGCGGTTGAGCACGTGATGCGAAAGCGCCCCCGCTTGCCGCACGATCGGCTCGATGAATCGGCATGGCACGCCGGCAACGCTGATGCAATCGCCAATCGCATAAATGTCTTCGATGCTTGTCTGCATCGTGTGCGGATCGATTACGATGCCTCGATCAAACGCGAGCCCGGCCATTTTCGCGAGGCGGGTCTCAGTGACGAGCCCCGTCGCAGCGACGACTTCATCAACGCGAATTTGCTCGCCGCCTTGCATTTGAATGATCCTTTGGCCGTTGTCCGCTTTCTCGATCCTCTCGATGCGACGCCCCCCCAAGAATCTGACACCCGCATCCTGTAGGCCCGTCAGGAGCCTGTCAGAGACGACCGCCGGAACCAGACTGGCCAGCGGGCCGAGGTTGATATCGATTAGCGACACGGCATGGCCTGCACGCGCAAAATCCTCCGCGAGTTCGCACCCAATCATCCCGGCACCGACGATCGCAACGGTCTTTTTCGCGCCATCCAGGCGTGCCTGAATCCCCGACCATCCCGCCAAATCATTGACACGCCAACATAGCGAGGCCGGCATTTGCTCCGGTAGTGCAGGGCGCGCGCCCTGCGCGATCGCGAGCTTCGTATAGCGAAGCGCACCTCGCGTGGTACGTACCTGTTTGATGGACGGAGAAATGCCGACGACAAACGTTTCTGTCATCAGACGCACATTAAGGCGCCGAGCTGCATTGACGGCCGACTCCCGAACCAGATCGGCAGGCTTCAGGCTGCGCCCGAGTGCGACGGACAGTTCCGGCTTGAGGTATCTGTCGCCGTTGCATGCGGTCACGAGCGTAATAGGTACAGCGGGGTCGAGCGCACGCAACGCCTCTGCCGCACTCCAACCGGCAATGCCACCGCCCACGATCACGACGCCGAGCTCACGTGTCGGCGTAACGACCGCGGCATCGTCCGAGCGTGCAGTGCGCTCCAACGGTTCGTAAGGCTCGAAATCCGCCTTGACAACGCCACAGAGCGGACAAGCCCAGTCCTCCGGAATGTCCTCAAATCTCGTCCCCGGTTCAAGCCCGCTATCGGGATCGCCCAATGCCTCGTCGTAAATCAAGCCGCAGGCGCGACAGAGGAATTGCCGCCACGGCAAATTCGTCGGGGTGCTCATTCGGGGACCTCCTCTTTCGACAGACGAGCCATCTCCCAACGCAGGTGCTTGATGGCAGGCGTTACGATCGCGACGAACTGAGCCTCGCGAATACGGCGTTGCGGCGCAGCGCTCATAAGGTAGCCGCGCGCGCCCTGATGCATAAGCGCCGAATTCGCAGCACGTAATGCCAGTTGCGCGCCTTGTACGCGCGCGTCCAGCACATGAAGTAGATAGTCTTTGCTGCCGTCGTATGGCGTTTGCGCGAGCTTGGCGACGCGACTCCACAGCTCGTCGTACTCCGCCTGAAGCTCGGCCGGACCGTCTTCCAGAAATTGGTTGACGTGACCAAGGACTGGCTCGACTTCGCGGATAGAGTCGATGCTGCCCTGTGCAATGCCCATTGCCATCCCGGCTTGCAGCAACACAAATACAGCACGTATCTTCGCAATGAGAGGACGAGCAGGATCTGCGATCATTGCGGCGTCGCCGACAAAGTAGTTGTCGAGGCGCACGCCCCAGGTGCTGGTTCCTTCCATGCCCGAAAATTCCGGGCATTGGCGCAATACGACCTCGGGCGTCAGCTTCAGCAGGAACATGATCTCGTGCGACACTGAGCCATCGTCGCGGAACACGCCTGCCATGGCGCCGCAGTAATGTCCCGGCGCGATATGACTTACCCACGGCAGTGCGCCGCTAACTTGATATCCGCCGGGCACCTTCACTGCGCGTAGCAGTATCTTTTCGATGCCGGCAATTGCTTTCATCGGGTTCGAAAGCGCCGTACCCCCGAAGGTACGCCCCATCGTGTGATCGTCGAGCAGTTCGCCAGTCAGCGCAGGATTGCCGGATTGCTCCATGTAAAGCCCACAGACGTCATGTGCCCATGTGAGAAATCCCGTTGACCCACAACGGCGACTCACAGCGCGCATAGCGTCCAGCGCCAGGCCAACCCGACGACCGCCTCGCTCGAGGTGCGCGCCGAACGCGCCTGCGGTGCCGAGCGACCCCAGGATTTCGAGCGGGTAATGACCCTCATCAATACGATGCGCGGCTTCTGCGAGCGGGCCGTCGGAGATGGCCGTCACGTTTGCCATGACGTGGGAATCGGTCCACGTCGAATCGATCCGGTCGCCAGGAAATTCAACCGCTTTCATGATGCGATACTCCCGTTATTCAGTGTGATGGAGCGTGCTGCGGCTTACTCCGCGAGCGCGATGCTGAACGGGATGGGATTGCGCATGCTGTTGGCAACGGGAGAGAAGTGATTGGCGTGCTTGACGATGTCGTCCAGCGCTTCGCGCGTGGCGTCGCCCTCGATGAGGACCTTCACACGAATTTCCTGGAAGCCCATTTGCGCGGGTTGACGTTCGGCGCCACCAGCGCCCCACGCGGCGGTATTGCCGATGTCGGCTTCCAGGAAGATTTCGAGACGCGAAAGCTTGACCTGGCGGTAGGTCGCCACCGCCGTAATGCCGACGCTCAGGCAACCGCCCAGCGCCGAGAGCGCGATCTCGCCCGGCGCAGGCACCGTGTTTTCACCGAAGAGATGGACCGGCTCGTCCACGACGACCGGGTTGTGGGTGCCTACATAGCTCCACGAGCGGAACTGCCCCTGCATGACCGTATGGACCTTGTTGCTGCCCTTGCGCTCGGGATTTTCACGGCCGGCGGCGGCAAACTTCAGAAGGCCTTCGCGGTCGATGGGGCGTAGGTACGTGGTGACGGTTTCGGTACTCAAGGTAATTCTCCTGGTGACAGACGTGGCATATGAGCCGGATGAAACGATCTGCGAGATCGCACATCCATCAAAGCAACGACCGTGCCAGGGCAGGGTAAAAATCTATAGGGTGCTGTATTTGTTATATTTTTTATGGCCGACCACGCTGCAAGCCCAATGAGCACCCAATCCCAAATTGTTGACAATGTCGACAATTTGTCGAACATTGTCAGTCGTATCTAGCCGCAAATTTTCTGCCAGCGATACGAGAACTGACGGGGCGTCAGCCCGAGGCGTTGCGCTGCTCGCGACTTGTTGCCGCCAGCCGAGCGCAATGCCTGACGCAGTTCATCTGCCGAATGTGAGTCGTTCGCCATGTACTGACGCACCCCTTCCGGAATTTGAACCGTCTGCTGCAGGGTCGAACCGGGAGTCTCGAACAGTGGCGCCGGTTCCGTTGCGGGTAGAAACCGTTCAACATCGTCCGAATGGAGTATTGGCCTGTCGGCGAGCAGCACGACGCGTTCGATAAAATTCGAAAGTTCGCGGATATTGCCAGGCCATTGATGGTCCTCGAGCCTTGCGAGTGCATCGGGCGCAAGATTGACGTTGCGCTGGTTTGCCTGGTTTGTACGGCTGAGAAAATGCAATGCCAAAGCGCGAATGTCACCTTTGCGCTCGGCTAACGACGGAAGCCGAATAGGAATAACGTTGAGTCTGTAGTACAGATCCTGTCTGAACAGGCCGTTCGCAACATCGGTTTCCAGGCTTCTGTTCGTCGCCGCCACAAGCCTGACGTCCACCTTGATTTCACGCTTCCCACCTAGCCGGGTTATCGTTCCCTCCTGCAATGTACGAAGCAGCTTTCCCTGCAACGTGAGAGGCAGCTCACCGATTTCGTCAAGGAAGATCGTCCCTGAAGACGCCTGTTCGAACAGCCCCTCTCGCACACCGGTCGCACCCGTAAACGCACCCCGCTCGTAGCCAAACAATTCGGATTCGAAAAGCGTGTCGGGGATTGCTGCACAGTTCACCTTTATGAACGGCTTGTCACGGCGTTGACCCGACAAGTGCAGTGCTCTGGCGAACAGCTCCTTGCCGGTGCCTGAATCGCCGAGCAGCAAGACACTCGCCGATGCATCCGAGACTCGCTCCAGCTCCGAAATCGCTTTAAGCAGCGCAGGCGAAGTCCCCACGATTCCGTACTTTGCGCTCTCATGCTCAAGCGCGTGCATCAACATCTCGTTCTGCTCTTCGAGTGCGCGAGTCTTTGCCTTCATCATCGAATCAAGATGAAGAAGGTGGCCGGCCAGTGTCGACAAGATCCGCAAAATAGACACGTCGCTCGATAATGCACGATTGCGGACACGAATTCGATGGCACGCCAGGACGCCGACGCTTCGATCCTCAATTCGGATGGGGAGCGCGATAAACGACACGGGCCCCGGCGGAAGGCGGTCTCGTTTAACCGCCCGTGCAAGAAAGACATCGTCTCGATCGATGTCCTGCACGATCGTCAACTGGCCATGGCGCAGTACATGCCCCGTTATGCCTTCACCGACCTTGTAGCGCCCGCGTTCGATTTCGTCCGGCTTGAGGCCATACGCATATTGGATTCTGCAACTGTCAGTCGCACCATCGTCCAGAAGCACGATGCGCCCACGGTTCAGCCCGAGGAGCTCGGACATCAGATGGAGCGTTTCACGAAGAATGACGTCCGGCGATAGCCCTTTGCCTACGAGGCTCATTATTTGTTGGAGAAGGAGCATCTCCTGCTCTCTCCAGAATGCCGGCGAATCGCTTTCACTATGCTGGGAACTCATCTGGCCACCCGTGAGATAACAGATCCCATCATAAGATCAACCCGGGCATGAAACATATTCGTGGGCCGAATTCGCCAGCGATGTATGCGCACCCATTCAATAGGGGAAGCAACGAGGCGAGGGCGCCTGGTGAGGGGGGAATAAAGCCGGCCAGACTATGGCTCGATTTTCGGCGAGACGATGGGGGAACCCATATCTCGCGCCCGGCCGTCCACCTTTTGATGTCTTCTTCCAATGCCTAGCTCATCGTCTGAACCTCGAAAATGACGTGAGCGGGTTCTCACTGGGTCAATACATGAACTACCTCCCGATAGTTCATGTATTTGTCCGCACCCCCAATCGAACCTATTGGGCGGCCTCCGCCAACCCAGCCATCAGCACATACTTCACTTGAACATACTCTTCGATGCCGTAATAGCCTCCTTCCCGACCATAGCCCGACTGCTTGACCCCGCCAAACGGAACGGAAGCCGTACCCACCGAGCCTGAGTTCAGGATCACCATGCCTGCCTCGATGTCGCGCGAGAGGCGAAATGCCCGCCCGAGATCGCGGGTAAATGCGTAAGCGACCAGACCGTATTCGGTGGCGTTCGCACGCGCAATCACCTCCTTCTCGGAGGCGAATGTGTAAACCGGGAATACCGGGCCGAAGAGTTCCGTCGAGCAGATATCCATGTCGTCGGCGACGTTCGTGAGGATGGTCGGCGCATAGAAGAGACCACCGTTGTCGTGTCGCCGCCCACCGAGCAACGTTTTCGCACCGCTCTTTTGCGCCTGCTCGACGAGCCGAGACACCTTGTCGAGTGCCGCCTGATTGATCAGAGGCCCCACTACGAAGTCGGGCTGTAATCCCTGGTCGACACGGATTCGCTCGACGGCTTCCGTCAGGCGCTGCACAAAGCGATCGTGAATGCCGGCCTGCACGTAGATGCGGTTCGGCGAGATACAGACCTGTCCAGAGTTGCGTAGTTTTGCCGCAACGAGCCCTGAAATTGCCTGTTCGATGTCTGCATCATCGAACACGATGAACGGCGCGTTGCCACCGAGTTCCATCGTCAGCTTTTTCAGCGTATCTGCGCTTTGCCGAGCGAGCAGCCGGCCGATTTTGGTCGATCCGGTGAACGAAATCTTCCGGATGCGCGAGTCGCTGGTCATCATGCCGCCGATGGACGCAGGGTCGCCCGTCACCATTTCAAAAACACCCTCGGGAATGCCGGCGCGCCTTGCGTATTCAAGCAACTTATAGGCGGTCAGCGGCGTTTCCTCGGCAGGCTTGATGATGATCGTGCAACCGGCCGCGAGTGCGGTAGCGACCTTGCGTGCAATCATCATGAACGGAAAATTCCAAGGCGTGATCGACGCTACCGGGCCGATCGGCTCCTTGGTGACCAGCACTGCAGCATCGGCGGCGTGCGATGGAATCGTATCGCCATACACGCGCCTGGCCTCTTCCGCATACCATTCGATAAAGCCTAGACCATAGTCGATTTCGCCGAGCGCTTCGGTCAGGCACTTTCCGTTCTCGCGCGAGATCAGTTCGGCAAAGTCCTGCCTGTCTTGCCTGACCAGCTCGAACCATTTGCGCAGCAAGTCGCTGCGCTGCCTGGCCAGCTTCCGGGACCATTGAGGAAAAGCAGCGCAGGCGCGATCAATCGCCTCACGCACCTCCTGCTCAGTATGATGCTTGACGTGACCCACCACGCTGCCGTCCGCGGGATTCCTTACTTCGATCATGAAATATCCTTGAGTCCATGTTGGAAGGGTGATTGTCGTGAGCGGGAAATACACTCGAAGCACGCGAAGTGCGCGACGCGCGTCGACCGATGACGCGCCCTCGGCATGACCGCATGCGACAACCTGTGAAAATGTTATGAGCGCGGGACACGGCGGAAAACGCGCATTCGTCTGTGATTCTTGCCTGATCCTATGAGTGGCTGGTGCTTTTCCCGACTCGATGCGAAACTGCGCTCGTCGATCGCTAAGTTTTTTTTGTCGCCGCCATGGAATCCGCATCGAAACGTCAGGGGCGCGTGCGCCAACAGATGATCGAGTTGTTGCTCGAGCTCGCGCCCAATGAGGGCTATAACCTTTCACCGCTGCCAGATATACGCTTCCTGCGTTCGAATCGGTCGTTGACCAGAACGCCAGTGCTCTATGAGCCGGGCATCGTGATCGTGTGCCAGGGGCGCAAGCGCGGCTTCTGGGGCGATCAGGTCTATCTTTACGATGCCCAGCGCTATCTGGTGGTCTCGGTGCCGTTGCCGTTTTCGATGGAGACCGACGCGAGCGAAGCCGAGCCGTTACTGGCGATTTATTTGCGGCTGGATTTCGGCATTGCCGCCGATTTGCTGCTACAGCTCGAGGAGCACGAAGCGATGACGCCGATGCCACCTCGCGGCATGGCAACCACCACGCTCGATATACCGCTGGGGCAGAGCGTCTTGCGCTTTTTGCAGGCCATGTTGAATCCTCTTGAGGCTCAGATCCTCGGGCCGGCGCTGGTGCGGGAAATCTATTTCCGGGTTTTCTTGGGCGAGCAGGGCGGCTCGATGCGCGCCGCTTTGAGTCGCCAAGGCAATTTCGGCCGCATTTCCCGCGCGATCCGCAAGATTCATACAAATTTTGCGGAACCGTTGACGGTGGAGGAACTCGCCGCCGAAGCGCGCATGAGCGTGCCGACTTTCCATGTGCACTTCAAGGCGGTGACCGACACCTCGCCCCTGCAGTACATCAAGTCCACGCGCTTGCATCAGGCGCGGCTCCTGATGGCGCGGCTCGGCACGACCGCGGCGGCGGCGAGTAGCCAGGTCGGTTATGAAAGTCCGTCTCAATTCAGTCGCGAGTTCAAGCGGCTGTTCGGCGGCAGCCCATTACAGGAAATCGCGCGCATGAAGCGCAATTTTGCGCTGCCCGACGAAGGCGCGCCGTCGATTTTTGTATCGTCGCACTAACCCATACTCTCTGGACAATCCTCGAACATGGCCCGCCGCGACTCGCTTCCGCCACTCAATCCCACGCGCGCCTTCGAGGCGACCGGGCGTCTGCTCAGCATTTCCAAGGCGGCCGACGAGTTAGCCGTCACCCCAGCGGCGGTGAGCCGGCAGGTCAGGGCGCTCGAGGATTTTCTGAAGGCGCCGCTGTTCGAACGGGTGCGCGGCGGTCTCGTGTTGACCGCGGTGGGCGCTCGTTATCTGTCGGAGTTGATGCCGCTCTTCGCCACGCTGCGCGAAGCGACGGAGGCGATCGTGTCTGGCAGCCAGAGCAACAACGTGCTGCGCATCCGCTCGCCGGCCACGTTCGCGGTGCGCTGGCTGATTCCGCGGCTCGCCAGCTTTCACCGGCTAAATCAAAACATCGATGTGCAATTGACCACGTCGTCGGCGCCGCTGAACTTCGCGCTGGAAGACATTGACGCGGGCATTCAACTGGGCGATGGCGACTGGCCCGGCATGAACACGCAGCGCCTGATTCCCAACGAACTGGTGCCGGTGGCTGCGCCCATGCTCACCTTGAAAAGGCCGAGACAGCTCGAAAGTCAAACACTGCTGCATTCGCTCGCTCGCGCCGACGACTGGGGGCTGTGGCTGGCCGCCGCGGGCGTGTCGAGAATCAACGCGCTGCGCGGCATGCGTTATGAGACATCGCTGCTGGCCTACCAGGCGGCGATCGAGGGGCACGGCGTGGCGATCGCACAGAAGGCGCTGGTCGAGAAGGATTTGAACGACGGCACGCTGGTCATCCCGTTTGGGCCGACACTCGATCGCGGCGCATACACCTACTATTTCGCATGGCCCTCGGGCAAGCGGCAGACAGCGGCGTTGCGCGCGTTTCGCGAATGGCTTGCCACGGTGGTGCAAAGCTAGCGCTTGCGATGCGGCACATCGCTTTACAAAAAGTCAAAAGGTACGATCAATAAAGTCGTTTGTCCGCGCTACGCGCGCTCTCTATCCTGTTCTCAATGGCTGCAAATCAGTGACGCGAATGTCATTTGCAGCGCGGAACTGGATAGGAAAAAATGATAAGAGACAGTCTTCAAGGCATACGCGTGCTGGATTTTTCGCACGTGCTGGCCGGGCCGGTTTGCTCCATGATGCTTGCAGATCTCGGTGCGGACGTGGTCAAGATCGAGCCGCCGTTCGGTGAGCTGGGGCGCAAGATCGGCCCACCATGGATCAACGGCGAGAGCGTCGCCAATCTCAGTGTCAATCGCAATAAGCGCAGTCTGGCGATCGATCTGAAAACCGAGGCTGGCCAGAGAACGATAAGGGAGATGGTTCGGCAGGCCGATGTGATTGTCGAGAACTTCCGGCCCGGCGTCATGGCGACGTGGGGTCTGGATTATGCGTCGCTTGAAGCAACTCACGGCAAGCTTGTTTACTGCTCGATCTCCGCGTTTGGACAAACCGGCGCCTCGCGCTGTCGTCCCGCCGTGGACGGCATCATTCAGGCCGCCAGCGGGCTAATGAGCACGCTCGGTGAGCCAGGTTCGGCGCCGTTGAAGGTACCGGTTCCTGTGGCGGACATGGTGGGCGGCTATATGGCCACCATTGCCGTGCTCGCGGCACTGCACCAGGTCCGATGCAGTGGCGCGGGCCAACATCTGGACATTAGCTTGTTTACGGCGGCCGTTACGCTGCAGCAGGTCGGCTTCACGTCGTTTCTCGCCTCCAACACTGACCCAGAAAAGGTCGGCAGCGCGGCGCCTTACGCGTCGCCCAATGAGGCGTTCCAAACCCGAGACGGCTGGTTGATGATTGCCGCCTATCACCCGCACAGATGGGCGTCGCTTTGCGAGGTGCTTGACTTGCCTTATCTCGCATCGGACCCGCGCTTTGTCACCAACACGGATCGCGTGCGCAATCGGGCTGCCCTGCGCCGCGCGCTGGGGGAATGCTTTGCGACCCGCACCACATCCGAATGGCTCGACGTGTTGGCCGCTCGCGACATTCTGTGCGCTCCGGTTTCGACGTACAGGGAGGTGGTGGATTCTCGCGAGTATCGCGAAAGCGGAATCGATTCTAGCGTCGATCATCCGATTGCCGGCAAGGTGCGGCTGCCTGGCTTTGCCCTTGGCAAAAGCGACGACACGCGTGGAGCGGATGTCGCCGCGCCGCTAGTCGGGCAGCACTCAATTGAGGTTCTCGCGGAATACGGTGTTACCCACGAGGAGATCACCAGGCTGATCGGCCTGGGCGTGATTCAGACCGCCGCTGCGCAAGATGCGCCGGTCTCTCTGTAGGAGGTGGGGGTGACGTGCGCTCCCGTACTTGTCGAGAAGCATCGACGGGTCACGTTGCTCAGGCTGGCATCTGACAATCCATGCAATCCGCTAACTGACGCGCTTGGTCGGATCGATGCCGACGACCCAGTGCATGCAACTTTCATCACTGGCTCAGACAAGACATTTGCAGCGGGCGCTGACATATGCCCATCCGTTGAGTCGTCCCTGGGCGACGGTCTGTTATTCGAGCGACGGCTTTTTCATGCTGGCTTCGCGTTGCACGATCAGAAGGAAGGCATGGCGGCGTTCTTGCAGAAGCGAGCGCCGGAATTTCTCAATAAGTGAGTATCTGTATGAATCGCTACGCAATGAACACCAGACAGGATGTCATGACGACCGACAACGCTCAAAGCGAAGGATTGGTCTTGACCCGCGTCGTCAACGGCGTGATGACAATCACGCTGAATGAACCGAAAACCGGTAACGCGCTCGATGTGGCGATGACCGAAGCGTTGGCAGACGCCCTGGAGCGGGCGAGCGGGCTTTCGAACGTGCAATGCGTTTTGCTCCGGTCCTCCGGCAAGCATTTCTGCACGGGGGGTAATGTGAAAGATATGGAGGCTGGCGCCGATCTGATGCAAGGCTCTATCGAGGCGGTCAGGGAGCGCCTCGCGGGTAGCCTGCATCGCATTCCCCGCGCGTTGCATGCGTTGCCGGTGCCATCTATCGCCGCCGTCAATGGTGCCGCAGTGGGCGCGGGATTCGATGTTGCATTGATGTGCGATTTGCGCATTGCCGCGGAAAATGCCCGTTTCTCGGAAAGCTTTCTGCGACTGGGTTTGGTCTCCGGCATCGGCGGGGCCTGGTTCCTTACTCGGATTGTCGGGGTCGCCAAGACAATGGAGTTGACGCTGACCAGCGAATTCATCGATGCGTTCCAAGCGCTTGATGCCGGCATCGTCTCGCGAGTCGTGGCCGTCGACGCATTGGACGCGGAGGCGGAGCGACTGGCTGAAACAATCGCCAACAGCCCTCCACACGCTTTGCGAATGGCCAAGCAACTGGTTCGCCAATCGGCGGAAGCATCGTTGCCGACAGCCTTGGAGATGGCCGCATCGATGCAGGCCATTCTTCTTTGCGGTGAAGAGCACAAGGCCGCGGTTCGCCGGTTTCTCAAGTGAAGCGTTGGCAGACGACGTGCGCTATGTAATACAAATAAAAATCAATGGAAGGAGACAGTCATGAACACGCATCATCGCCAACCGGCGGCGCTACGGCAAATGTTGAAGATCATCACAACCTCGAGCTTGGGAACGATGCTCGAGTACTACGACTTCTTCGTGTACGTCGCGCTGACGGGCACACTGACGCAATTGTTTCTGCCGTCGCAGGACAGAACCGTCGCTGCGCTCGCGGGCGTCGCGACTTTTGGCATTGCTTACCTCGCGCGACCCATCGGCACGATTATCTTTAGCCCTATGGCGGATCGTATCGGGCGCAAAAAGACCTTTGTCATCACACTTGTGTTGATGGGTGTCGCGACTGTCGGCATCGGTTGCTTGCCGACTTATGGCGCAGTCGGGGTGGCCGCACCCGTCGCCTTGCTGGTGCTGCGCGTTACGCAAGGCATTGCGCTCGGTGGGGAGTATGGCTCAGCTGTGGTCTATGTGGTCGAATACGCACCGCAGGACAAGCGCGGCATGTTCACGAGCGTCTTGCAGAGCACGGCCGGGGTCGGCCTGTTGCTCGCCCTGGCGATAGTGTCTGCATTGCGACTGACGCTTGACGCCCACGCATTCGCCACTTGGGGTTGGCGCGTGCCTTTCCTGGTCTCCGCACCGATCGTCGCGATTGCAACGATGATTCGGTTGGGCATGAAGGAGACGCCGGTGTTCGTGGAAATGCAGGCAAGCGGGCGTTTGTCGAAAGCGCCCCTGTCCGACACGGTGACCAGCAAATCCTCATGGAAAGCCATTCTGGTTGCGATTTTCGGTGCCCAAGGGGGCACTTCGGTATCGTTGTACACGTCGATTGTCTACATGCTGTACTTTCTGCAGAACGTGCTCAAGGTGGAACCGACTCACGCCAGTCTTTGCGTGGCGGTTGGCATCATAATCGCGACGCCTATGTTCCCGGTGTTTGGCCGCTTATCCGATCGAATCGGACGAGCACGGGTGATGTTCATCGGCATACTGCTATGGATGGCCAGCGCGTATCCGACCTTTGCCGGGATCCGCACGGGTGTGCTCAACGAGGCCTGGGGTGTGGTCGCGGCACTTATTACGGTACTCGCCGTGTTGACCGCCATGATCATGGCGCCGCTACCCGCATTTATCGCCGAGTGCTTTCCGCCTCAGAGTCGGACAACCGGATTCGGACTGGCGCAGCAACTGGGCAACATCCTGTTCGGCGGATTTTTACCGCTCATCAGCCTGTCGCTGGTAGCGCTGACCGGCAACCAACTGGCAGGGGTGGCCTATTCGATTGCGTCACTGGTGCCCTGTCTTGCGGTTACCTATTTCTGGGGATTAAAACGAGATCGCGCCAATCGCCGGCCGGATTTGATGAACGCGCCGGCACCGGCTGGCAAATAATACGTCCGGCAACACTTTGCCCTCACGTGCTGTCGGTGAACACAGCGATAATCCGCAAATTATCGCTGTGGAGCATGACCGGTCCAGGCATGTCCGTCAGCATTCATGGAGCAACAAATCAGCTGCATGTGGCGACAGTCCATGACGGGGATGATCGGCAAGTGTGAACTTCACACATCGTCGACGCATGTTCGATTCGGAGAAGGAGCTTCGACGATGACGAATCGGTCAACTTTCGTTCGCCGCCTTTGGCTTCGTGGTGGATGCGTAAGTCGCCTCACGCCGCAGGCGCAACGCTGACCCCCGTCACACCATGACGTTGCATGGCATCTGCCACGAAACCCTCGCGTTTCATGTCTTCCACAAACGTCTTCAGAAATGCCACAGCCGCCTCGCCGCGCGTGATCGGCATACCCATGGCTTGCTGAATGACCATGAAACGCTCGTCGAGCAGCCGATAGCCCGTCAGTGCGGCCACGTCGTGTTCGAGCTGTTGCTTCACGCCAGCGGCCACTTCACAGCCCGTTTCGATGAACGTCTTGACCACCGTCGGCGACGTGGGCGCGCGCACGATGTCCGCGTGCTTGAGTTCGCGCGTCAGGAACAGGTCATACGCGCTGCCTTTACCGACGACCACGCGCGTGCCCGCCTGATCGACCTCGGCGTTGGTCTTCACCGGCGAGGCGTCGCGCACCAGGTAAAAGCCTTCGATAAGCAAGTACGGTGCCGTGAAACCGATCGTCGTGGCGCGGCGCGGATCGATGGCGAAAAAGCCCACGTCGGCCTGCTCGTTCGTCACCGTCTCCACCGATTTGCCAGCGGCATCGACCACGACAAGCGCAAGCTCGACGCCCAACCGCTTCGCCAATTCACCCGCCAGATCGACTGAAATGCCGACCGGCCTGGATTGGGCGTCAAGCCCCGCCAGAATCGGATTGCCAAGGTTGATGCAGGCACGCAGCACGCCAGTCGGCGCAAACGCGGCAAGGAGAGTCGAATCGAGCGTCATGGTCAGGATCGGGAGGTCTGGGGTTCGAGAATATCGGCAATCTTGCCGATGGCGTCGATGGTGTGGCACAGAGGGGCGTTCGGTACACCGGCACCGGTCGTAAGATTGGCTTGCGCCAACGCTCAGGCCATCCCGACGCGCCTTCTCACCAGTGTCCCTGCGGCCGATGCGTGGGCGCGACGCGTCAGCTTGCCCCGATCTCGCGTCCGCGACGGTGGGGTTCGCCGAGCCGAATGGCCTCGGCGACCACGCTCAGCACTTCGGTCCCTGTGTTCTCGGAGTGCGCCTTGAGCACCTCGCCCAAGTGCGGCCGTCCGGCTTCGCGCAGGGCCGCCATGATCCGGTCGTGCTCTTCGTGCGATTCCTGCCAACGCGAAAGATCCGCGTTCGCGGCGCCGCGTGCGCGGTGCACCTTGCTCATTAATGTGGCATAGAGCGACGAGAGCACCGGGTTGCCCGCGCCGTCCACGATCATCTGGTGAATCTGCTGGTTGATCCGGAAGTACTCCGTTCGAAGCCCCTTGCCGTGCGCGTCGAGCATCTGCTCGTGCTTCCGTTCGATCGCGGCCAGCGCGCTCTCGGTCAATCGCCGAGACGCCAGTTCGCCCGCCATGCCCTCCAGGCCATGGAGGACTTCAAACGTCGCGCGAAGCTCGTCGAGATCGAGTGGCGCGACCCGGTAGCCGATGTATTGCCGGTGCAGCACCAGCCCCTCGGACACCAGCGTCTTGAGCGCTTCACGCAACGGCGTCTTCGAGACGTCGAACATTTCGCAAAGCGCCTTCTCATCAATACGCTCGCCCGGCGGCAGCTCGCCTTCTTCGATCATGACGCGCAAGCGCGCCGTAATCTCGGCCGCCATGCCTAGCGTGCGGAGTTTGAGGGACTTCTGGAGGGGGAGGGTCACGGTCTCGAGCGTGTTTATCAGTGTCATAAACATCCTACCATATAGGGAAATCCCTAGAATAGATTTCAATAAAATCAATTATTTACCGATATTGTAATTACAGATTACAGATTCTATACTCACTCTCAAGTCGCGACGAAAGCTATGTAAGTCATCTACTCTGGAGATTCACCATGCAGTCGACAGGCAGGGTTGCCGCTATGGCAGGCACGAAGAGCGCTGTGCGCTGGAAGATTTTTTTCTTGATGCTGTGTCTGATCTCGATCAACTACATCGATCGGGCGTCGTTGTCGGTGGCCATGCCGCTGATCTCGAAGGAGTTCGACCTCACGCCCGCGATGGAAGGGTTGATCCTAAGCGGATTCTTCTGGACGTATGCCGTCATGCAGATTCCGGGCGGCATGCTGGCCGACAAGCACAAGCCGCGCATCGTGATCGCGTTGGCCACGGTCTTCTGGGGCATCTTTCAGGCGGCGGCCGCCCTGTGCACCAATGCCACGTCGTTGCTGCTCACGCGTTTCGGGCTCGGCGCGGCCGAGGCACCGATCTATCCGGCAGGCGGCAAGTTGAATGCCATCTGGATGACGCAGTATGAACGCGGCCGCGGTGCCACGTTGCTCGACGGCGGCGCCCCGCTGGGGGCCGCCCTCGGCGCCATCATCATCACCTGGCTTATCACGATGCTTGGCTCATGGCGTCTGGCGTTCGTCGTCGCGGGCGTTGGCACTGTGCTCGCCGGCTACGTCGCCTGGCGCTACATTCGCAACACCCCGCGCGAACACCCGGGCGTGAACGACGAAGAGGCGACCTACATCGAGGAAGCGCAAGCAAACGAGCACCGCGCCGAACCGGCCAACCTCTCCGGTCGTTCGCTCGATTTCTTCAAATACCGTTCCGTGTGGTGCATGGCGCTGGGCTGGATGTGCTTCAACACGGTCTTCTACGGGCTGCTGACCTGGATGCCGAACTACCTCCACAAGGTTCACGGGTTCGATATCAAGCAGATGGGCGGCGCCAGCTTCATCATCTTCTTCTGCGGCTTTATCGGCGAGCTGTTCGGCGGCTGGGTCGGCGACAAGTGGAAGGCCGCGGGCGGCTCACCCAACAAGGTCATGCGTACCCTCTTCGGCATTGCCGCCGTGATCGCGACCGCATCGATCTTCTCCGTGGCGTATGTGAAGAGCGATGTCATCACCGTGGTGCTGCTGTCCTCGACGCTCTTCTTCCTGCGCTGGTGTGGCCTGTACTGGTGCATTCCGTCCATTCTCGGCACGCGCAACAAAGTCGGGTTCCTCGGCGGGGTGATGAATCTCGGCGGCAACATCGGGGGCATCAGTGTGCCGCTGATCGTCGGCGTGATCGTGCAGACCACCGGTTCGTATTTCCTCGCGCTGATGTTCTTCGCGGCCGCTGGTGTCGGGTTGTTCATCTGCTCGACGCTGATCGACTACGAACGCAAGCTTCCGGTTTGATTCATCGGATACACGTTTCTCCCTTGATCGGCACGCCGCCCAGGCGGCCGGTCATCGCATTTTTGGTACGACCATGACGACCCAAAAACGTAAATTGCTTGGCATGCTCACGCCGTCTTCCAACACCGCGCTGGAACCGATTACCAGCGCGATGGTGGCTGACCTCGATCATGTCTCTGTCCATTTCTCCCGCTTTCGCGTCACGCAGATTTCTCTCGGCGAGAACGCGCTCGGCCAATTCGACCTGGAAAAGATTCTCGACGCGGCGCGGCTCCTCGCCGACGCCGAAGTCGATGTCATTGCGTGGAACGGTACGTCTGCCGGGTGGCTGGGCTTCGAGACCGACGAGGCGCTGTGCCGACAGATCACCGAAACGACAGGCATTCCCGCCACCACGTCCGTGCTGGCGCTCAACGAGATCCTCGCGCGGACCGGCGTGACCGAGCTCGGTCTCGTGACGCCGTATCTGGAAGATGTGCAGCAACGCATCGTTGCGAACTATGCGCGTCAAGGCATTCGTTGCACGGCAGAGCGCCATCTGGGGCTGAGCAAGAACTTCGAGTTTTCCGAGGTCAGCGCGCAGACGCTGGAGGCACTCGTCAACGAGGTGGCGCAAGCGCGCCCGCAAGCCATCACCACGTTCTGCACCAACCTGCACGCCGCGCCGCTCGCCCGCGCGCTGGAAGCCAAGACCGGCATTCCCGTGTACGACACCATCTCGACGGTGCTCTGGAAGTCGCTGCGGCTCGCCGGCGTCGACACGCGCGCCCTGAGCGACTGGGGTCAACTGTTCCAGCAAGGAGAGTAAGACGATGAGCGACACCTTCGATCTGGTCATTCGGCACGCTGACGTGGTCACGGCCGCCGATCGCTTTACTTGCGACATCGGCGTGCGCGACGGCGTGATCGCCGCGCTGGGCCGGAACCTGGCCAGCGGTGCGCGTGAGGTCGACGCCTCGGGATTGCTCGCGCTGCCTGGCGGTGTCGACGGCCACTGCCATCTCGACCAGCCGATGCCGGACGGCCTGCGCATGGCCGATGACTTCTTCACCGGTACACGCGCCGCCGTGTGCGGCGGCACGACGACGGTGATCCCGTTTGCCGCGCAAGAGAAGGGCGGTTCGTTGCGCGCAGCCGTCGACGACTATCACCAACGCGCCGAAGGGCGCGCGGTGGTGGACTACGGGTTCCATCTGATCGTTGCGGACCCAACGGAGAAGGTGCTCCGCGAAGAGCTGCCGCAATTGATTCGCGAAGGGTACACGTCGTTCAAGATCTACATGACCTACGACGATCTGAAGCTCTCGGACCGCGAGATTCTGGAAGTGCTGTCCGTGGCCCGCGAGCATGGCGCGCTGGTGATGGTGCATGCGGAGAATTCGGATTGCATCGCATGGCTGACGGACAAGCTCGTCGGGCAGGGTCGCATTGCGCCGAAGTTCCATGGCCTCGCGCGGCCGGCGGCCGTCGAGCGCGAAGCCACGCACCGCGCGATCACCTTCGCCGAACTGGTCGACGTGCCGATCCTGATTGTTCATGTCTCGGGCAAGGATGCCATCGGTCAGATTCGCTGGGCACAGGGCCGTGGCATGCAGATTCTGGCCGAGACCTGCCCGCAATATCTGTATCTGAGCGCCGAGGACATGAATCATCCGGGCGATGACGGTTACGCGGGCGCCAAATGCGTTTGCAGTCCGCCGCCGCGCGATGCCGACAACCAGGAGGCCGTGTGGAAGGCGTTGAAGCAAGGCGTGTTCTCGGTGTTCTCGTCGGATCACGCGCCGTTCAACTATGAAGATCCGCAAGGCAAGAAGCCGGGCGGCAAGCCGCAGTCGTTCGAGCATATCCCCAACGGCATTCCCGGCATTGAGACGCGCCTGCCCTTGCTGTTCGATGGCGTGCATCGCGGACGCCTGTCGATTCATCAGTTCGTCGAGCTGACGTCCTACCGTCCGGCGCGGCTTTACGGTCTGTATCCGCGCAAGGGCACCATCGCCGTGGGTGCGGACGCCGACATCGTGCTGTGGGACCCGGAGATGCGCACGACGATTCGCAACACCCAACTGCATCATGCCGTCGACTACACGCCGTACGAGGGGCGCGAGGTCGTCGGTTGGCCGGTGCACTGCTTCTCGCGTGGCGAACAACTCGTCGCCAGTGGGCAATATCTGGCGCCGGTTGCCGGGCGCGGGCGCTTTCTGCCCGCAGACGCGCCGTCGCTGGTGTGACGCAAAACAACGACAGTGGCAGGAGATTTCATGCGCTTACTTGTAGTGAATCCCAACATCTCGACGAGCGTGACGGGGCTGATCGAAGCCGAAGCCCGTCGCGCCGCATCGCCGGAGACGACGCTCGCCTTCGCGACGGCGTCGTTCGGCGTGGCCTACATCGAGACGCGTTTCGAAGCGCTCGTCGGCGGCTATGCCACGGCGTGTGCTGCTGCGGAACAGACGGGCACGTTCGATGGTCTCGTGGTGGCGGCGTTCGGCGACCCGGGGTTAGGGGGGATCAAGGAGCTATTCGACGTGCCGGTGGTCGGCATGACCGAAGCGGCGTTGGCGAGCGCGTGCCTGCTCGGCGCGCGCTTTTCGATCATTGCCATCTCGCACCGGATTCAAGCCTGGTATCGGGAGTGTGTCGAAGCGAACGGGCTGACGTCGCGGCTCGCCAGCATTCGCAGCCTGACGTCGCCGTTGCGCGATATTGCGACCGTGCAGGAGGACCACGCAGAGCGCCTCATCGAACTGAGTCGGCAAGCCGTGGAGGAAGACGGCGCAGACGTGATCGTGGTGGCGGGTGCGCCGCTGGCAGGACTGGCGCGGACATTGTGCGATCGCATTCCGGTGCCGGTCGTCGATGGCGTTTCCAGCGCGGTCCGGCATTGCGAGTCGCTGGTGGCATTGCAGCCGGGCGTGGCGCGGCTGGGCAGTTTTCAGCGCCCGCCCGCGAAGCCGCACGCGGGGCTGCCGCTCGCCGTGAGCCGGATGCTTGAAGCGCCCGGGGCACGGGACGTTTGATGCCGGAGATTGCCCGGCAAAAACACCGTCACCGTTGGGGCCACGACAGGCAGAATGTCGTTCTGCCGTCGCGGCTCGTGACGGCGACGCGCCCGTCGTGAAGCCCCATGATCGTTTGCACAATGGCGAGCCCCAACCCGGCCGAAGCGCCGCTGGTGCCGACGCCCGACGGCTGCCGACGTGATTTGTCCCCCCGGTAGAAGCGGTCGAAAATGCGTTCGATATCTTCATCGTCGATCGCGACGCCGGGGTTGGACACGGATACGTCGACTCGGCCTGCCTTGACCTCGGCGGAAATTTCAATCGTGCCGACATGGGTATGCCGGATCGCATTGGCGAGCAGGTTCCCCACGGCTCTGCGGAACAATTCCAAATCGGCTTTCAGCATCGTATCGGCGCGGCCTGATACGTGAATCGCCGACCCGGCCTCGTCTGCCAACCCTTCAAAATAGCCGGCTATGTTCCCGAGTTCGTCGGCAACATTGAACACTTGCATATGGGTAATGAATTGGGGGTGCTCCGCTCGCGCGAGAAACAGCACGTTCTCGATCATCCGCGATAGGCGGTCGCACTCCTCGAGATTCGACGCCAGCAAATTTTCATATTCGTCGACGCTACGCGGTCGACGAAGGGCGACCTCGGTTGCCCCTTTGATGTTGCCAATGGGCGTTCGCATGTCATGGGCGAGGTCCGCCGTGAACTGGAACAGTCGCTGAAACCCTTCCTCCAGGCGCGCCAGCATTCGATTGAGCGACATTGCCAACGCGCTGAGTTCCGTTGGCGATTGCACGACCTGTAGGCGGGCATCGAGACGGGTCGCAGTAATGTCGGTGGCGTCAGCGGTCATTTGGCGTAGCGGCCGAAGGGCAAATTGAATCAACAGATAGGTGGCAAGCATCGTGACCAGGCTGCCGACGATGCCCGCCATGGTGAGCTGATCCCGGTATTTGTCCAGCAACCGGAGCGGGGCCCTGACATCGCGAACCACGATCCCGTTCAAACGGGTGCCGTCGCGAAGCTGAACGTCAAATGCAACGCTCCTGACCGGGATTTTCTGATCCGTTGTCCACGCGACGACATCCGACGAGGCGATCTTGGCGTTGTCGGACACGCGCGCCTGCTGCAACGGTATGGTGGCAGGGTCGAGCCGGACGCCTTTGTCCGGTGCGGAATCCAGGTCATCAATGACCTGGTTCGGGCCATAGGAGAGGAGACGATCGCCTTTCGGGTCGAACAGCACGAGGGACAAGGCGCGATCGCCCAGCACGGCACTCACCAAGCGGGGCGTGTGCGACTTCACATCGTCCTTGGTCTCGAGTTCGGACGCCAGACGTCGCACGTGGCGGCTGGCCAGTACGACATCCGAGTCGAGCTCTGTCTTGACCTGACGGTCCAGCGCTACATATAGGTAGCACCCCACGAGGACAAAAACGGCAAGTAGCGTGACGCCGAACGACAGGGCCAGCGTTGCGGCAAGGGAACGGCGAATCATGATTCGTCTCGGACCTCGAGCACATACCCTACGCCACGCACGGTATGTATCAGCTTTAGCGCTTGGTCATCATCGATTTTCGACCGTAGCCGGCGGATGGCAACTTCGACGACGTTGGTGTCGCTGTCGAAGTTCATGTCCCAGACATACGAGGCGATTTGCGTACGCGTGAGCACTTCACCTTGTCGGCCCGCGAGCAGTTGTAACAAGGCAAACTCGCGCGGCGTAAGTTCGATCCGATGGCCGGCCCGTTTGACACGCCGGCGCAGCAGGTCGATCTCCAGATCCCCGACGCGCAGCGTTTCCGAGTCTCGCGGAGGCCCCCGCCTGGCAAGCGTACGGACCCTGGCCAGCAGCTCAACGAAGGCGAAAGGTTTGACGAGATAGTCGTCGCCCCCGGCCTCGAGGCCGCGAACCCGATCGTGGACGTCGTCCAGCGCCGTGAGAAACAACACGGGCGTTCCCTTGGTCGCGCGAAGGCGTTTGACCACGGCCCATCCGTCCATGACGGGAAGCATGACGTCCAGAATGATGACGTCGTACTCCTCTTCCTGCGCAAGCAGGAGCCCTTGCGCGCCATCGGTTGCCAAATCCAACGAGATGCCGGATTCCTCGAATCCCTTTTTCAGGTAGGCGCCGGTCTTCGGTTCATCTTCAATCAACAGAACGCGCATGCTTTGTCGCCTCGGAATAGGCGCGTCGCGCCGCATTGGCCGACGCTACGCTTGCCCATGATAGCCGAACGCGGAACGCGTCTTGAACGCCATATCGGCGATAGTCCGCTCCGGGCGTTGTGTCGGCGCGTTGTCACGTGCGAGCGGCTTCGCGGCGCCTGACCTGTTGACGAGCCGTGCGGCACGGCGGACGAGCCACGGTGCAATTTCCATTGCCGCCGGTGACCGTTCGCCGTGCGCATCAACTCGCGACACGATCACGAGCCAACGTACGTCGCCGCCGCGTCGTTCGTGCTTTGCTGGCTAAGGACTTGCGGTGCCGAGCCAAGGCTCGACGCGCTCGCGGTGTGGGGTTGCGATTGCAGCATGGCTTCTGCAGCCTGAATGTTGTCCGGATAGTGAGTGTTGCTCGCGGAGGGAACATAGCCAGCGTTCTCCATCTGAACGAGCTCATGCTCAACGCTTGCACGTGTTGTCGGCGATGCCTGAGCAAACGACAGGGCGGGGATGGCGAGCGCGCAAGCGACGATGACGGACTTTACGATCGATTTCATGATGTTTTGCCTCAACGGTTTGGTTGTGAGTGCCAACGCGAACACTTCGCGCCGGCCGGTCCCGCCGTGACGTTGGCGTCTCAGCGTTGAAGGCATTTTGCGGTGCGGGGGCTGACCCGATCGTTACTGGGAGATTACAAAAATGAAAGGTGTCGGCGGGGGGGCAGGCAGCAGGGCGGCGGGGCGGGGAAGGTCCCGGAACGCGAGGGAAGCGGCGTTACCGCGTTGAACCGTTCGACGTTGCCAGCGCAGCGACGCCAAGGCTGATGTACAGCAGACCGGTCACATACTTCCCGGCCCCGGGCTTTGCGCGCCGGCGGGTGAGCGCCTTGCCGATGGTGCGCGCGAGTGCCGCGTAAGTGATGTCGCTCAACGCACCGACGCACACGAGCAATACGCCGAGCGTCGCGATTTGCAGCGGCACATGGCCAGACTCGGGGTTCACGAATTGCGGCAGGAAGGCGGCGATGAAGAGCCCCGTCTTCGGATTGAGCAGATTGACGAGAAAGCCTTTCTTGATCGATGTGCCGAGCATGCGTGCTGGCGGCAGCGGCGCGGTGCCGAGCGCCGCGGGTTGGCTGCGCATGGCCTTCACGCCGAGAAAGATGAGATAGGCCGCGCCGAGCGACTTGATCACGCTGAACAGCAGTGGGGAGGCCAGCAACAGGGCGGTCAATCCGCCCGCCGCGAGGGCAACGTGGACAAGCGTGGCCAGCATCACACCAAAGCACGACGCCAACCCGAAGCGAAATCCCTGGCTGGCGCTCGCCGTCGCGATGTAGATCGTATTCGGTCCCGGAATCGCAACGAGCACGGCGACGGTGACCAGAAAGTAGGGAAGCACGGTGATATCGATCATGGGGCAGAGGGAGTGGCGCGATCGGTGACGCAACCGAAGGCGCGGAAGCATTGGCCGGTGTCGCAGGCATGACGGTGCGCTCGGGCATCGTAACATCGTGACGGCTGGCGCAATGGGGGCACGATGGTCTCGTTGGCGTCCTTGCCGGGTCGGCGCGGCGCGACACGGCGCCGTAGCCGACCCAGTGCGCGACGTGCCGCAGCGCGTCATACGTCAGATCGACGTTGACTGGACGCTGGCCGGGTGTCAGCCGAGGATCAGGCGCCGTGAAACGGTGTGTTGCATGCCGCTGCCGGCCGAAATTCGGAAATGGCGTTACACTTCTAGCGCACGCCCCGCCATCCGGTGGCGGGCGACTCCCAAATTTCGTCCTGTTTGAACGTCAACATGAAGTCCCCTGGTACTGCCTCTGCCACGCCCGCGTGCGACGCTGGCGAATGCGTCGAGCTTGTCGCAACGGCGACCCTGCCGACCCGATACGGCACCTTCACCTCTCACGCGTTTCGCGTCAAGGGCAGCGACAACGAGCACCTCGCGCTGGTCATGGGCGATGCCGGCGGCGATGCGCCCACGCTCGTGCGTCTGCACTCCGAATGCCTGACGGGGGACGTCTTCGGTTCCTATCGCTGCGATTGCGGAGAGCAACTCGATGCGGGGATGCGCAAGATCGCCGAGGAAGGGCGCGGCGTGATGCTGTACCTGCGGGGCCACGAAGGGCGGGGTATTGGCCTGAGCAACAAGATTCGCGCGTATTTGCTGCAGGAACAGGGCCGCGATACCGTCGAGGCCAATCTCGATTTGGGCTTGCCCGACGACGCCCGTGAATACGACTCGGCAGCCGCGATTCTGCGCATTCTCGGCGTGCGTTCGGTGCGCCTCATGAGCAACAATCCGAAGAAGTTCGACACGCTCGCGAAGCACGGTATCCCGGTGTGCGAGCGCGTGGCGCTCGACATCCCGATGCGCGAAGAGAACGAACGTTATATCCGCACCAAGCAGGTCAAGTTCGGACATTACTTCGAAGAGAACGAGTAAGCCCATGTCGCGCAGCGCCGCGACGCGCTTCACAATGAACGCGCACATCCTGTCCGCGAGGCGGGCGTTAGTCATACGTCGGCCGAAACGCCTGATCTGTGGCGGGCCCGTCGCGCGCTTCACTTCGAAGGAAACGCCGAGCGTTATGGGCAAATTCCCATCTCGTGTGCGGCGCAGCAATTTGTACTTGACGTTGCAATTTGGCAGCAGTTACCATCCGCCCTGTCTTCCACTTAAGGGGTTTGTCCGTGAATTCCGATGCCAGTAGTAGTCGACCTTTGATCGACTGATTGCCTGAGGATCCACAGCCATTCCCTGTGCCGCGTCCTCATGCAGGATGCGGTGTCTAGCGCCACCGAACGCTCGTCTTGAGCGTGACCGCTCCGGCGCAATTCCCGCAGAAATTTCACTGTTGTGCCCGTGAGGGGCGTTGTCGTCTTGCGCATGCGTTTGGCATCGCAACGGAGCGCCCGCACCGGCCGGCCGTCCGTGCCGTGCGCGGTAAGGACGATTCGCAGCCATGCGAGGAAATCATGCGCGCTATTCAAACGTTGCAAACTTTTCAGGCTTTCCAGAGCCCGCCGACGCTCCCCACCCCGGTGTCGCGTCTGACCATCGTCTGCCTGGCCGATGCCCTTGGGGCATTGCGCAAGCAGATGTTCATCGATCTCACTGCCCTCGGCCTGCGTGCCACGCGCGTCAGCATCACACGCTGGAGCGATCGCGACGAAGCCTCGGCCACCGTCACGCTCGACTGTCCGGCCGCTTCGCGCGCGTCGCTCACTTCGCTCGTCATGCGCCTGTCCGGCGAGCGCAGCGTGCGCCGCGTGTACTGGTCCGACGATGCCGCCCGACACGCGAGCGCTGGCGCCAGGTCCACACACGGCTGATTCCGTCGTCCCTGTCGCAACGGTGTTTCTTGCCAGACAGAGCGCCAGTGCCTGCCGGTGTACCGAAAATAAAAATGTAAGGAGTCCAATATGGAAGATGGAAGTAGTCGAATGAGGCCCGTCGGGACCCTGTGCTTGGCACGTGGGGTTCCGACGGGCGATCCACAAATCTTTTCACCATCACCGACCGCGCGCCGCGCGGCGCGGCTGGATACGTTCGCGCGTTTTTTTCGGAGACATGACCTCCGGTAGCGCCTGACGAGACCGGCCGGCCGCCATACCCGCGTAAGCCGCGCCAGGAATTCGTCATGAACAAGCAGCTTCACTCGCGCCGCAAGCAGCGCGGCTTCGTCGAACGCTCGACATCCTCAGACCTGCCGCCCGTCGGCCCCGACGTCGTTGCCCGGCTCGCCAATGAACCGCTGCAGGACGTCCTGCACACCCTCGACAGCGACCTGAAAGGTCTCACGCTCGCCGACGTCGGTCAGCGCCAGACACGCTACGGCCCTAACGAAATCGCGCACGACAAGCCGCCGCACTGGGCGGTGCAATTGTTCGGCGCCTTCAAGAACCCCTTCGTGATGGTCCTGCTGGCGCTCGCCACCGTCAGCTATTTCACCGACGTCTACTTCGCCGATCCGGGCGATGAAGACTACATGGGCATCTCCATCCTGCTCACGATGGTGACGATCAGCGGCCTGTTGCGCTTTTTCTCCGAGTTCCGGTCGCTGCGCGCGGCCGAGAAGCTCAAGGCGATGGTGCGCACCACGGCCAGCGTTCGCCGCCGTGTGACGGCGACGGGCGAGCCGGAGCGTCACGAGGTCGCCATGCGCGAGCTGGTCGTGGGCGACATCGTGACGCTCCAGGCGGGCGACATGATCCCGGCCGACCTGCGTTTGATCGAATCGCGCGACCTGTTCATCAGTCAGGCGGTCCTCACGGGCGAAGCGCTGCCCGTCGAGAAGTACGACACGCTGGGTGCCGTCGCGCAAAAGTCCGCCGAGACGACGGCCGGGCAGGGCAATGCGAACCTGCTCGATCTGTCCAATATCTGCTTCATGGGCACAAACGTGGTCAGCGGCACGGCCACCGGCGTGGTCGTCGCCACGGCGGGCGACACGTATTTCGGCGCGCTGGCAACGAACGTAGTGAGTCACAAGCGGGTCGAGACGAGCTTCGATCGCGGCGTGAATAGCGTGAGCTGGCTGCTCATTCGCTTCATGCTGGTGATGGTGCCGGTCGTCTTCATGATCAACGGTCTGACCAAGGGCGACTGGGTGAGCGCGCTGACGTTCGCGCTGGCCGTGGCCGTCGGTCTGACGCCGGAAATGCTGCCGATGATCGTGAGCGCCAACCTGGCGCGCGGCGCCATGGCGATGTCGCGCCGCAAGGTGGTCGTCAAGCGCCTGAACTCGGTGCAGAACTTCGGTGCCATGGACGTGCTGTGCACCGACAAGACTGGCACGCTCACGCAGGACCGCATCATTCTCGAACAACATCTCGATGTGGCGGGCGACGAGCGCGAAGACGTGTTGCGTCTGGGCTGGCTCAACAGCTATCACCAGAGTGGCCAGCGCAACCTGATCGATGTCGCGATCATCCGCCGTGCCAACGAGATCGGCGAGGCGGTGCAACCGCGCGACTTCGCCAAGATCGACGAATTGCCGTTCGACTTTGTGCGCCGGCGCCTGTCGGTGGTGGTGGCCGACGCGCACGGCGAGCACCTGATGATTACCAAGGGCGCCGTCGAGGAGATGCTGTCCGTCTCCACGCACGTGCAGACCCCCCAGGGCGTGCGCGCGCTCGACGATGCGGCTCGTGCCATCCTGCTGGCGCGCGCCGAGGCATACAACGCCGACGGGTTCCGCGTGCTCGTCGTGGCGACGCGCGACATCCCGGCAGGCGAGACGAAGACGCAGTACAAAACGTCCGACGAAGCGGGACTGACGGTCTGCGGCTTTCTGACCTTCCTCGATCCGCCCAAGGACTCGGCCGCCCCGGCCATCGCCGCCTTGCGCGAGCATGGCGTGACGGTAAAGGTGCTGACCGGCGACAACCCGATCGTCACGATCAACGTGTGCCGTCAGGTCGGCCTGGAACCCGGCACGCCGCTGCTCGGCACGGACATCGAACCGATGGACGACGCCACGCTGCGCGAGGCGGTCGGTCGCACGACTGTGTTCGCCAAGCTCGCGCCGCTGCACAAGGCGCGCGTGGTCAAGGCCTTGCAGGCCAACGGTCACACGGTGGGCTTCCTGGGCGACGGCATCAACGACGCCCCCGCCCTGCGCGATGCCGACGTCGGCATCTCGGTGGATACCGGTGCCGATATCGCCAAGGAAACCGCAGACATCATCCTGCTCGAAAAGAGCCTGATGGTGCTGGAGGAGGGCGTCATCAAGGGCCGCGAGACCTTCGGCAACATCCTCAAGTACCTGAACATGACGGCCAGCTCGAACTTCGGCAACGTGTTCTCGGTGCTGGTGGCGAGCGCATTCCTGCCGTGGCAGCCGATGCTCGCGATGCAATTGCTCGTGCAGAACCTCGTGTACGACATCTCGCAAATGTTCCTGCCATGGGATCGCATGGATCCGGAATTCCTCAAGAAGCCGCGCAAGTGGGACGCGGGCAACATCCGGCGCTTCATGCTGTGGCTCGGACCGACCTCGTCGGTGTTCGATATCACGACCTATGCGCTGATGTGGACGGTGTTCGGTGCGGGCGCGCTGTATCACGCGCATGGCGGCGATGCGGGGCAGGTCATCATGAACTCGGGCTGGTTCGTCGAAGGGCTGGTGTCGCAGACGCTGGTCGTTCACTTGCTGCGCACGCAGAAGATCCCGTTCCTGCAAAGCACGCCGGCGCTGCCGATCATGCTGTCGACGACGGTGGCGATCGCGCTGGCCTGCTGGCTGCCTTACTCGCCCTTTGCCGAAGCGCTGGGCTTCGTGGCCCTGCCGGGGACGTACTTCTACTGGCTGGCTGCGACCATGCTCGGCTACATCGCTCTCGCCCAAGTGGTGAAGACGATCTACATCCGCCGCTTTGGCCGCTGGTTCTGATCGGGTATCGGCCGCGTCAGCCGAGACGGCCGAATCGTTACCGCCATTGATTTCATACAACGCTCCCGCCCGGCCGGGCGGGAGCTGACAATCACACACACACGCTCGCCCCGCCGCTCGCCGCGCCGGGGCGGCACACGTAAGCAAGAGAACGACTCATGAAGAAGCAACTGATGTCTCTGGCGCTGCTCTGTCCGCTCAGCGCCTTCGCCGCCCATCCGCTGGTGTCCGACGATACCGGCACACAGGGCGACGGCAACTGGCAGTTCGAGACCAATGGCGAAGTGACGTCGAAGCAGCCGGAAATCGGCCGCCAGACGCTCTGGAACAGCACGCTCACCCGAGGGGTGGGAGAGACGCTCGATCTGTATGTCGACGTGCCCTATACGCACCTTCAAAACCGCTCGGACGCCGCCGGCAATGGTGTTGGCGATGTGGAGACGGGCGCCAAGTGGCGGATGTACGACGACGGGGCGTTCAGCATCGGCCTCAAGCCGTACCTGAGTTTCCCTACGGGTAACGACCAGCGCGGGCTTGGCAGCGGTCGGGTGAACGCCGGGGCGACCTTGCTCACGCAATACGAGATCGACAAATGGACGTTTCTGTTCAACGCCGGGGCCGCTTATCAGCCGAACCGTCAAGGCGATCGCCAGTCATTGTGGAAGGTCTCAGGGGCGGTGCTGTATCGCGTGTTGCCGACAACGCAGCTCATTCTGGATGTGGGCGCTTCGCAGAACCCCGACTTCACGCAGCGGACGCACCCGGCGTTCATGATTCTCGGTGCGATCTACAGCCCGAAGTCGTGGCTGGATCTGGACGTCGGCTATCGACGCGGCCTCAATCCGCAGACGTATGACTATTCCTGGATGGGCGGGATGACCGTGCGCTGGTAAGGCGAACCCTTGGCGAGTCGAGGCATACCGGCGGCGCATGGGTTCGGCGCAGCATAAGATGCCTATGAAAGCCATGTTAAACTGGTTCGCGATAGTTGCAGGCGGCACCCGGTGCCGCCTGCCCCGTTCCTGCAGCGCTTCCCCGTCGAATGCGACTCACCGACCACACCGATTACAGTTTGCGCACTCTGATCTACGTCGCGGTTCACCCCGACGAGTTGGTGCACGTGCAGGCCGTGGCCGATGCGTTCGACATCCCCAAGAACCACCTCGTGAAGATCGTGCAGAAGCTCGGCCAACTGGGCTACTTGCACACGGTGCGCGGGCGCTCGGGCGGGATTCGACTGGGACGCGCACCGGAGCGCATCGGGCTTGGCGAAGTGGTGCGGGCGATGGAGCCCGACTTCGCGATGGTCGAGTGCTTCCACCAAGGCGATAACGCCTGTGTCATCACGTCGGCGTGCAACCTGCGCGGCGTGCTGGGCGAGGCGTTGCGCACCTATTTTGCGGTGCTCGACCGCTACACGTTGGCCGATCTGGTCGGCCAACCCACCGAGTTGCGTCGCTTGCTCGGGGATGCGGTGGCCGCGGTGATCCCGGTGGCGGACATCAAGGTCAAACGACGCGTCACCGAATCGTCCTCCTGAATCGCCTTGGGGGAACACGTCGGTTCCCTGGCGTGTTTCCCCTGTGCGCGATCAAGCCCGACTGCGCACCAAGCGCAACCCGCTCGCAAGACAGCCTGCGGCCGAGAATGCCGCACCCCACGCCAACGCCCACAACGAACCTTGGGCGCCTGCGATGCCCAACGCCAGGGCCACGAGTGCAGCGCCCGTCGCTTGCCCCAGCAGTCGCGACGTTCCCACCATGCCGCTTGCCCCGCCACTGCGCTCCGGCGGTGCGCTGTGCATGAACGCCTTCAGATTCGGCGACTGGAAGAAACCAAACCCCAGTCCGCACAACGCCATCCGCCAGCCGATATCCCACAGCTGCGCGTGTTCGGGCATGATCGCCAGCAACCCCATGCCCGCGCTCAGCATCGCCAAGCCAATCGCGCCCAGCGCGCCGGGCGGGTAACGGTCGGACAGACGTCCCGCCAAGGGCGCAATCGCGGCCACGAAAAACGGCCAGGGCGTCATCAGAAAGCCTGTCTCGATAGGACTGCGATGCAGCACGTTCTCGAAATAGAACGGTAACGACACGAGTCCCAGCCCCTGCGTCGCAAACGCACAGATGGCCGTGAGCGTAGAGAGCGCAAAGGCGGGCAGACGCAGCAAGTCGACTGGCAGCATCGGCGCGCGATGGCCACGCTCACGGCGAATCAAGGCCCAGCCAAACACAATCGCGCCCACGAAGCACGTCACCGTCAGACGCCAATCGGCCCGTTGAGCACTCTGACTCAGCGCAAAGATCAGCAGCGCAAACGTTGCCACATTGAGCAACGCGGCGATCATGTCCGGCTTGTGCGCGCTGCGCGGTGTGTCGGGCAGGTTGCGGCGCGAGAACGCCAGCGCCAGCAACGCCGTCGGCACGTTGATCAGGAACAGCCACGGCCAGCTCCCGAACGCGAGGACGAGCGACGCCAACGTTGGCCCGATGGCGAACGAAATACCGACGATCAGCGCGTTCAGGCCCACACCGCGCCCAAGTTGATGCGCCGGATACAGGAACCGGATAAGCGCGATGTTCACGCTCATGACCGCAGCGGCCCCCACGCCCTGCAAGACGCGAGCGCCTGCGAGAAAGCCGAGCGTCGGCGACAGGGCACACAGCAGCGACGCCACGAGAAACACCGCCACACCCGACATGAAGACGCGTTTGTGCCCGACGCGCTCGCCGAGCGAAGCGAACGGAAGCAGGGTCGCCACCATCGCCAATTGGTACGCGTTCACGATCCAGACCGATGCCGACGGCGTCGTTTTCAGATCGAGTGCCATCTGCGGCAGGGCCGTGTTGGCGATCGCCGTGTCGAGACTGGCGAGCGAGACGGCGAGCAGAATCGCCGTCATGGCGAGTCCGCGCCCGGTGGCGGGCGGCTCGTGCGTGTGCGCCGCCGCTGGGGCGCTGGCCGCCGCGGTATCGGCGATCGGGGGCAGGGACGACATGACGGATCAGCCCTCGGCCAGAATCTGACGAATGGCCTGTTCGAACACTTCCGGCGGTTGTCCGCCGCTCACGAGATGCCGGTTGTTGAAGATGATCGCCGGCACCGACTGGATGCCGAGATTCTGGTAGTGGCGCTCAAGCGCGCGCACCTGCTCCGCATACTCGTCGGAGGCAAGGATCTCGCGCGCACGCGCCGTGTCGAGGCCGGCTTGCCGCGCGGCGTCGACGAGCACTTCCGGGTCGCTCGTGCGCTTGCCCTCGACGAAGTAGGCGCGCAACAGCGCTTCCTTCAGGGCGAGCTGCGTGTCGTTGCCGACGGTCTGTGCCCAGTGCAGCAGACGATGCGCGTCGAACGTGTTGTAGGCGTGCGTGCGCAGGTCCATGCGCATCGGGAACCCTTCGGCCGCCGCTCGCGCGCCAATGTTGGCCTGATTCTGTGCCAACTGTTCCGGCGACAGGCCGTACTTGCGCGACATGTAATCGGCGAGCGGAACGCCGTCGACCGGCATGTCGGGATTGAGTTCGAAGGGGCTGAAATGTAGGTCGGCGTCGACCTCGTTGCCCAGACGGCCGAGGGCCGTCTTCAATGAGGCGAGGCCGATGGCGCACCAGGGACAGGCGACATCGGAGACAAAATCGATCTTGAGTGTGGCGGGCATGGTCTGTCTGCGCGGTGGTGGCGCGTGCAATGAAAAACGCGTCGCCTTGCGCGACGCAACACGGGCAATCGTCGCATAAATCGGTGAATCTCGCCGGAGACCGCCCGGGCGGCGCCGCAAACCTTTATTCATGCGGCATTCGGGGCGTAGGTGAGGCGGTTGCCTGAAGCGTGGAGTGTTTTGACTGTCGGAATGATTGTTTCGCCTGGTGAATGTTTGGATGGCTGTTGACCTGCGGTCTGTGGCAATGCGATATCGTGTGGGACATTCATTCACGTGGATCTTCACTGCCTCATGTCCAACGACGTTCACTTCTATGACCCGGCCAAGGGTCACGGTCTGTCTCACGATCCGTTCAAGGCGATTGTCGCGCCGCGCGTCATCGGCTGGATCTCCAGCAGCGACGCGCACGGCCGGGTCAACCTCGCGCCCTACAGCTTCTTCGGCGCTTTTGCGACGTTCCCGCCGATCGTCGGGTTCTGCAGCGAGGGCTACAAAGACTCGATTGCCAACATCGAAGCCACGCGTGAGTTCGTCTGGAATTTCACGAGCAAGTCGCTCGTCACGCAGATGAACCGGACGTCGGCCCCCGTGCCGCACGACGTCGACGAGTTCGAACTGGCAGGGCTGACGAAGGCCGCCGGCGTCAATGTGGACGTACCGCATGTGGCCGAGTCGCCCGCCTCGCTCGAATGCAAGTTGCTGCAGATCGTGCGCCTGCACAATCTCGACGGCAAGCCGATGGACAACTGGCTCGCCCTGGGGCAGGTCGTCGGCGTGCACATCCGCCGCGAGTATCTGCGCGAAGACGGCATCTTCGATACGGCGAAGGCGCATCCGGTGATGCGCGCGGGTTATCTCGGCGACTATGCAGAGATCGGACCGATGTTCGATTTGCGTCGCCCAAAGGGCTGAACGGCGTCGCCATCGCGTGCCGCCGCGTCCGCGGCGGCGCGGGAACCTGAAAAGGGCGCAGCGAAGCCATCGTTGTCGCCCCGTGGGCCTGTCTAGGGGGAATTACCGATCCAGCGATTCGCAACATTGCATACAATGTTTACAAAATTCGCCTAATATTAGTGGGCAATCTCGTAAATATTAAAACATTGCATACAATGTCGTCTACGCCGCTCACCCTGTCCTCGGCCGATGTCTACCTGGCCATCAAGACCTCGCTGGCCGAACATGAGTACGCCGCGGGGCAGTATCTGCGTGAGACCCAACTGGCGGAGCGCTTCGGCGTGAGCCGCACGCCGGTGCGCGAGGCCTTGCGCCGGCTTGATGCGGAGGGCTGGGTCGAAGCGGTGCCCAACTATGGCGTACGTGTGCGGGCGTGGACCGAGCAGGACGCGCGCGAGATTTTCGAGGCTCGGTTGCTGATCGAGCCGTATCTGGCGGGGCGTGCGGCGCAACGGGCGACCGACGACGATGTCGCTCGGCTGCGCGAACTGGCCGTGACGATGTTCGACATTGCGCGCGAGCCGCCGACGGCGGCGCTGACCGAACGCTGGTTTGCGCTTAACGATGCCTTCCACGCGATCATCAGCGGCGGCGCTGGCAACGGCCGCCTCGACCGCTCTCTCAAATCGATGAAAGAGACGCCACTCGTCAAGTGGACGTTCGACACCTACAACCCCGAAGACCGCGAGCGCAGCGCACGACAGCACCTCGAAATTGTCGACGCGTTTGCACAGCGCAACGGCGTCTGGGCCGAGGCGATCGTGCGCTGCCATATCGCTGCGGCGCAGAGCGTGGTGCTGGGCCGTGCGTCACGCACGCCGGCGGGCGACACCGTCGCGCCCGCATTGGCAGGGGATTAGCCTGTTCCATCAGCAGTACCCGAAAACATCACGTCGATAACGACGGAGGAGACAGCGCATGTTGAGTTCGATAAACGCGGGGCCCCGGCTGGACCGGCTGCCCATTTCTGGGTTCCATCGCCGGATCCTGTGGCTGATCGGGGGCGGCATGTTCCTCGATTCGTTCGACATCTATCTGGCTGGCGGCGTGCTGGGGGCCCTGGCCAAGAGCGGATGGTCGACGATGCAGCTCAACGCCACGTTTCTGTCGGCGACCTTCGTCGGCATGCTGCTCGGCGCGTTGACGGCGGGTGTGCTGGGTGACCGCAAGGGACGCAAGTTCACCTATCAGTTCAACCTGGCGATCTTTGGTCTGGCGTCGCTCGCCGGTGCATTCGCGCCCAACATGACGTGGCTGATCGTCTGTCGCTTCTTCATGGGGCTTGGGCTTGGCGCTGAGATCGTGGTTGGCTACGGCTCGCTCGGTGAATTCGTGCCGCCCGCGGTGCGCGGCAAGTGGTCGGCCTACCTGTCGCTGATCACGAATTCGGCGTTGTTCTTCTCGACGTTCCTCGGTTATCTGATCATTCCCTCGATGGGCTGGCGCGCGATGTTCGCGATCGTGGGCGTGGGCGCGTTGGTCATGTGGTTCGTGCGCGCCAAGATGCCCGAGTCGCCGCGCTGGCTGGAATCGAAGGGACGTTTCGACGAGGCCGACGCGATCCTGCGTGCGGCCGAAGCCGAGTCCGCGCGCGGCGGCGTATTGCCCCCGGTGCGCCAGATGCCACCGGTCGTCACGCGACCCACCACGCTGCTGGACTTGTTTACACCTTCGCAGATTCGTCGAACGGTGGTGGCGATCTGCGTGCAGATCGGTGTCAACGTGGTGATCTACGGTTTCATTGTCTGGGTGCCGACGTTCCTGATGAAGCAGGGGATCGGCATGGCGTCGTCGCTCGGCTACACCACGTTGATGTCGCTCGGCGGTCCGGCGGGCGCGCTGGTGGGCGTGCTCGTGGCCGACCGGATCGGTCGCAAGAACGGCATGATCGCGGTGTCGGCACTCGCGGCGGTGGTGGGATGGGCCTATGGCCACTCGAGCAGCGTGGAGATGGCGACCGCGCTCGGCTTCCTGCTGTTCACGCTGACCTATCTGATGGTCGCGCTCGGCATTGCAACCTATTGCCCCGAACTGTTCGCGACGGAGAACCGCATGCGCGGCAATGGTGTGGCGGGCTGTGCCGGCCGGATCGCCGGGATTCTCGCGCCGCAGATGGTCGTCGCACTCTACGCGTCCGGCGGCATCCAGCAGGTTCTCACGACGATTGCGTGCGTGCTGGCGGCCATGTCGATCGTGCTTGCGCTGTTCGGCATCGAGACCAACCGCCGCTCGTTGGAGGACATCGCACCGAACGCGGGCGGGCTTGGAACGGCCGGTCTCGGCGAGTCGGAATTCTCTGGGAAATCGCAACGCTGACGTCTGGCGCAATATGGCGTCCGGATTCGAAACGACGCGTGGGTCGAGCGCCCCGCGCGTCGGAAATCTTGCTTCACCGACTTATTGGAATTGTGATGAACGCCCAAGAAAAACGTAGTCAACTCAAAGCGAAACTGGCTCGGCAAGACATTGTGGTCGCGCCGGGGATTTACGACATGATCTCGGTCGCCATGGCTGACGCGATGCAGTTCGACTGCCTCTACATGACCGGTTTCGGTACGGTGGCCTCGTATCTGGGCGTGCCCGATGCCGGCCTGGCAACCTATACCGACATGGTCAATCGTGTGACGGCGTTCTGCGGCAACAGCCGCACGCCGTTGATCTGCGATGGCGACACCGGTTACGGTGGATTGCTCAATGTCATGCACACAGTGCGTGGCTACGAGCGGGCGGGGGCGGCAGGGATTCAGCTTGAAGACCAGGAATTTCCGAAGAAGTGCGGCCACACGCCGGGTCGCCGCGTGATTCCGGCCGGCGATATGGTCAAGAAGATCCAGGTCGCGGCGCAGACGCGCGACGACGCGAACTTCCAGATCGTGGCGCGTACCGATGCCCGCACGTCGCTCGGATTGGACGAGGCATTGCGCCGAGGCGAGGCCTATGTGAAGGCGGGCGCCGATGTCCTGTTCATCGAGTCGCCCGAGAGCGTGGAGGAGCTGGAGACGATCGGCAAATCCTTCGATGTGCCGTTGCTGTGCAATATCGTCGAGGGCGGACGCACACCACAGTTGGCGCCGGCGCAATTGCAGTCGCTCGGGTTCTCCATCGCGATCTATCCGGCGACGGGCTTCCTGGCCGCCGCGCGCGCCCTTGAGCACGCGTACGCGCAGATCAAGGCCGGCAAGGGCACGATGAGCATCGACAACGCCCTGTATCCGTTCTCGCAAATGTGCGAGTTGATGGGCTTCCCCGAAGTGTGGGCGTTCGATCGGGCTCACGCGGACTGAGCGAGTGCAGGCGGCGAAAGGCACAATCAGTGACTTTCGCCGTACACGTGGCGGTGCGGCGGTGCAGGTTCAGCGCGATGGTTCGGCGCCGCGCCGGTCCGTCGGCAATGCGCGTGGCGATGTCGATTGGCTGGCGGGCAGGGCAAAGCTCGCGAGCAACGCGATCGCGCAGGCGCCGATCACGAAGTACGCCGGTGCGGCCAGTGAGCCGGTCTCGCGGATCAGCATGGTCGCCAGCAACGGCGCGAAACCGCTGAAGACGAGGACGGAGGCGTTATACGAAAGTGCGATGCCGCTGAACCTCACCTGCACCGGGAACTGATCGGCAAGCACGGACGCCCACGTACCGCTGGCGAGCGAGAAGACCACTCCCGCGAGGATGAACAGGGTCACCAGATTCACGGTGTGGCCGACCAGCGCGTAATAGAACGGGTAACTCAATACCACCAGCAACGACGCCGACGCACGCAGAAGATACCGGCGCGGCACCTTGTCGCCAAGCCAGCCCGCGGCGAGCAGGCCAAACGAACTGACGATCAGATAGGCGTTCTGGGCGATCGCCGCCGTCCGGGGCGCATAGTGAAGTTGTTGCACGAGGTAAGCCGGCATGTGTCCGTACAGGATGCCATTGACACCGGCCATGACCGCGATCGTAAGCGCGGCAGCGGCGACCGATTTACCGTGGTGCCGAAGCGTTTCGCGAAACGGTTGCTTGATGACGGCCCCTTGCATCTTCTTGAACTCCGGCGACTCGTCGAGGTTGCGTCGCATCCAGTACGACACGATGCCGCACAGGCCGCCGAACAAAAAGGCGACGCGCCAGCCATACGCCGCGGCATCCGCGCTCGACAGGGAACTCTGGATGACGAGATTGACGATGGTCGCAAGCAACACGCCCACGTTCACCGCGCAGATGATGACGCCGGCAGCCAGGCCGGCGCGATGCGGCGCGGCTTCCACGGCGTACGTAATGGCGCCGGGCATTTCCCCGCCGACACAGAACCCCTGAAGCATGCGCAGGACGATCAGCAGGATCGATGCGGTGATCCCCCAGTGCGCATAGTTTGGCAGCAGACCCAGGCAAATCGTCGCGGTGGTCACGACAACGATGGAGCCGAGAAAGACCGGCCGGCGGCCATAACGATCTCCCCAGCTACTCAGCACGATGCCGCCGAGCGGTCGAATCACATAGCCGATGGCCAGCACGGAGTAGGCGGCGAGCATGCTCAACAGCGCCGACGCGTTCGGAAAGAACTGCGCGGCGATGTACTGCGCAAAAAAGCCGTACACAATGAAGTCGTAAAACTCCAGTGAGCCGCCCAGGCTCGCGATGAGGATCATCTTCCATTGGGACCGTGTCAGGCCGGCGGAGGGTGAGTGGCCAAGTTCGCCGACAGGGTTGCGGGTTGTCTCCATGACGTCTCCAGAAAGGGTTGGCTTCTTTGTCCAACGAGGGGTATGCGTGCGCGATGGCGGCCGATCAGGCGTTTGCCGTGCGCCGATGAGTCAGTGTCTCTTCAAGCAGCTGTGCCAGGGCATGCCTGTCAGGCGCGACACCGAATACGTAGCGGTCGGGGCGCACCAATTGGGCGACGGCGCCGGTTGACCGGAACCACTCGCGGATCGAGGCATCGTCGCTTGCGATCAGTTCGACATCCGCGCGGGCCGCCTGATCCGGCAGATCCGGGCACTCGCTGAGCAACTCCGGTAAGGCAACCAGTGCGAATCGGTAGCCGACGACGTCGTCAAGCCGCCGCCCGTCGTCCAGGCGAGGCTGCGGGGCAATCTGTCCCGCGGTGCCCGACGGGTCGTCCACCCACTCCCCCGGCCCAAGCTTTGGTTGCGGCGTGACGAAATTGCGGATCGCTGCGGCCATCTCGTCGTCGCGAGCGTTCGCAAGCTCAGGATGAGTGGTCTGAATGACCGCGCCGAGCTGGACGGCGGTCTCGATGAATTCGCGTACGTGCGGCGAGCGTTCCGATTCATAGGTATCGAGAAGCGTGTCGCAGGCTTCACCGCGAAGCACGGCCCCCAATTTCCATGCGAGATTCGACGCGTCACGAATACCGGCGGCCATGCCTTGGCCCATGAAGGGCGGCGTTTGATGCGCGGCGTCTCCCGCCAGAAGCAACCGGCCACGACGCCACCCGTTGGCAACGACGGAGTGAAACGTGTAGACGGCTGAGCGCTCGAGCCGTGCATCGGCCGGCGAGATCCAGCGAGCGAGCTTGTCCCACAGCCATTCCGGGGTTGTGAGTTGCGTCGAATCGTCGCCAGGCATCACCATGATTTCCCAACGACGACGGTTGCCCGGGCCTCGCGTATAAGTGGTCGGCCGCGCCGGATCGCAATACTGAATCGAGACGTCGCCCAGTTCAGGCCGTGGCGCATTGAGCATCACGTCTACCACGACCCAGCGTTCGTGCGATTTCAGATCCGTCAGCTCGGTGCCCATGAAGCGCCGCGCAATGGAGCGCGCGCCGTCGCACCCGACGACATATCGTGCGGTGGCGCGTCCCAGTTTGCCGCAACGCGTGTCCTCGAAGCGGACTTGAACGCCGTCGGCTGTCTCATCGAGGGAAAACACCTCATGACGCAGACGGACTTCAACGTTGGGTTGCTGCGCGAGGCGCTCGCGCAATGCATTCTCCAGATCGGGCTGGTGGAATTTGTAGCTGGCACACCAGCCGTGAGGGCCAATGTGGGTCGGACGTGGCCAGTCGATCAGCAATTGGCCTTGCGCGTTCACGAACTTCATTCCCGGGCCCACGAACAGGTTGGGGAGCAGCGCATCCGCAATCCCGATCGTCTGGAACACGCGCATGCATTCGCCATCGAAATGCACCGCGCGGGGCAGCGCAAAGATGTCTTTGTCGCGCTCCAGCACCAGCACCCGCAACCCCTGGATCGCAAGCAGATTACCCAATGTGGCGCCGGTGGGGCCGAGGCCGATGATCGCGACGTCGTAGTCGCATGTAGGCGTTGGAATAGTTTGATTTGACATGTTCGTTTCCCGCTGTTCAGACACCGGGCGCGGCGTGCCGCACCCGGCCACGACCTTTACGCTTCGTCGGCAATCGAATTGCGCAGCACGCCAATGCGATCCACTTCCACTTCGACCACGTCGCCCGGCTTCATGAACAGCGGCGGGTTACGTTTTGCACCCACGCCGCCCGGCGTGCCGGTCACGATCACGTCGCCGGCGAAAAGCGGTGTGAACGTCGAGAGATAGGCAATCTGCTTGGCGATACCGTGGATGAGCATCTCCGTGGTTGCCCGCTGCACCTCCTGCCCATTCAGACGGGTGACGAGCGTCATCAGCGCGTTTGGCGTGATCTCGTCGCGCGTGACCATCCACGGCCCGAACGCGCCGGTGCGATAGAAGTTCTTGCCCGGCCCCCACTGCGTCGTGTGACGCTGCCAGTCACGCACGGAGCCGTCGTTGTAGCAGGCGTAGCCCGCGATGTGCTGCCAGGCGTCGGCTTCGGCGATGCGCCGTCCGCCGCGGCCGATGATGACCGCGATCTCGCCCTCGTAGTCGAACTGCTGAGACTCGGGCGGGCGCAGCATCGGCCGAGCGTGGCCGACCTGGGAGGCGGGTAGCCGCATGAAAATCACGGGCTGTTCGGTCACTTCGCGATGCGTTTCCTTGACGTGCTCGGCGTAATTCAGGCCGACGCAGAAGATCTGCTCAGGATTGGGGATGACCGGCAGCAGCGCCACGTCTGCGAGCGCGTAGTCGGCCTGCGCGCCCTCGATGGCCTGAGCCGCTTCCCTGAAGGCGTCGGCGGCAATCAGCGCCTTGAGGTCCGCGAAGCGCCCATCAAGGCGCTTGCCCAGGTCGAAGATGACGTCGTCGCGAACCACGCCGAACGAAGGACCCTGAGAGGTGGAGAAGCTGACGAGTTTCATTGATGCTCCGATGATAAATAACGGTAGTTTTGATCCGCACACCGCCGTAAAAAAGTAGTGTGTTTATCGTATTTTGAGAATAAACTAGATTTAACGAATGACACAACGTGTTTTTCGTTAGGGTTTATCACTATCGGAGACAGGCATGGAAGGGATGAAGCAGAAGCGGCAGGGTCTCTCGTTGAGCCACATGGGGTTCTATGTGAACGACATGGCGCGGGTCGAGGATTTCTATTCGCGGGTGTTGGAGTTCACCGTGACGGATCGTGGCAAGTTGCAGACGCCGAGTGGCGAAGTGCGCTTGGTATTTCTGAGTCGCGATCCGGCGGTACACCACCAGATCGTGCTTGCGAGCGGGCGCCCGGCGCATCTGGCGTTCAATCCGATCAACCAGATTTCGCTGGAGGCGGACAGTCTTGCGACGCTCAGGCAGTTCCACCAAAAGTTTGTGGCGGAGGGGCTCGACGAGATCCGCCCCGTGACCCACGGTAATGCGGTGTCGATCTATGCACGAGATCCGGAGGGCAACCGGCTGGAACTGTTCATCGATACGCCGTGGTACGTTGACCAGCCGATGCGTGTGCCGGTCGACTTTGACCGGCCGGACGCCGAACTGATGGCGGATGTCGAGCGCCATGCGCGCACCCTGCCTGGTTTCCGGCCTCGAAGCGTCTGGCAGGCGGAGATGGCGGAACGCATGGGGCTTGTGTGATCAGGTGACGAAAAGCAAGGGGCAATGCGTCGTCGCTTGAATCGGGGTCGGGCTTCGCGTGATGCTGCGGGGAGTGTCCGACCCTCGCGCGCGCTTTGCATGTGCAAATGGGCCGACCAGGCGGCCGCTCGCTCTGGCTATAATTCACGCACGTCCACAGGGTTCACTGTCCAGATGTCGAGCATTACGAGAGTCTTATCCATCCTCGATCTTTTTTCCGAGGACAAGCTATTCCTGTCCGCCGAAGACGTTGGCGCCGAACTCGATTGCTCGATTCCGACGGCTTACCGCTATGTGCGAGAGCTGGTCGACGCGGGCTTGCTCGTGCGGTTTGCGGGAGGGGACTATGGGCTTGGGCCTCGCATCATCAAGCTCGACTATCACTTGCGCGTGTCCGATCCGCTGCTTGCCGTCGGCCGGCCGATCATGCGCGAGCTGAGCGAGCATTCGGGCTTCGACACCGTGATGTCTCGGTGGTACGGGAACGAGCTTGTCGACACCCATCGAGAGACGCACGACGCATCGCTTGACCTCCGATACGGCCGCGGGCGTCCACGTCCGCTTTTTCTCGGTGCCGCGTCGAAGGCGATCCTGTCGACCTTCCCCAAGGCCAAGCTCGCGGGGTTGTTCGAGCAATATGCCGAGGACATCGCGCAGAGCGGACTCGGTACGACGCTCGAGGACTTCCGCGGATCGCTGCTCAGGATTCGGCGCGCGGGCTTTTATCTCTCGAAAGACGAACTCGAAGTCGGGATTTCGGCGCTGGCGTCGCCGCTGTTTACCGACGACTCAGGGGAGGCGGTCGGCGCGCTCGCGGTGATCGTGCCGACGCCGCGTCTGCAGTTCGCCAATCTCGACCGGCTCGTTGAATCGATCAAGGAGGCCGCGTCGCGGATTTCACAGCGCACGCGGGATGTCATCGAGAGCCGTCAGACCGGCGCCGTGGCCTCATCGCAGCGTGGGGCGCGTCCGAGACGATCCGCATAGTCGGACTTCGCCGCTCATGGCCGAGCGATGCCTGAGAAAATCATCCCCACGCCAGGGATGCGATCTTGTCGGCGCCGCGCTTAACATCATCGACCTGCAGAACGGCTTTGTCGCCCCAGGCTTTCCCGGCGAATTGCCGATGGCGCGCGAGATCGTGCCGAATGTGAATCGGCTCGCGAGCGCGCTGCGTGAGGCGGGTGGTCATGTGTATTGGATTCGTCACACGCAGGTCGTGCCAGGCGAAGCGCCGTGGCAGCGCTTCGACGAATTCGGCGCGGGATGGGGGGGCGAGTCTGGGCGAGACCTTGGTCGACGGACATCCCGGACACGCGTTGTATCCGCCGCTCGACGTTCGCGATGCGGATGAGATGGTCGACAAGACGCGGTTCAGCGCTTTTATCCAAGGCTCGTCCGACCTGCATCAACGCCTTGCCGCGCGCGGCATCGACACCGTGATCGTGACTGGCACGGTGACGAACGTCGGCTGCGAATCGACTGCCCGCGATGGGATGATGCACGATTACAAGGTCTCGATATTCTCCGAATGTTGTCGCTCCCCGAGCCTGCAACAGGGAGAACGCTCGTGGGGCGGTTTGCGCAGCAATAGCGGGAGCGGATACGACTAGGGAGATCTGAAGTTGTCGGAGTTCCTGCGGGTGGCGGTTGTAGATTCGGAGTTTGCTGAGATTTCGAATTCGGTGTTGCTGCGATGATGGGTTCGGCTCGTCAACGGGTGTCTTGTCGTGGATTTCCGTCCATACAAAAAATCGTTGACGTATGTAAATTAATGCCCATACAATAAATCAATGCAAATCGAGTTCGATCCAGCGAAAGACGAGGCAAACTGTAGAAAACATGGACTGTCGCTGGCGCTTGCCGAGTTTTTCGACTTGGAGGCTGCGTTGCTTGAGATCGACGCGCGCGCCAACTACAACGAAACGCGGTTTGTTGCGCTTGGCCCGCTCGGGGACAGACTCCATGTGATGGTGTTGACAGTGCGAGACGAATCGATTCGAGTGATCAGCCTTCGCAAAGCCAACCGACGCGAGGTACGAAAGTATGACGAAACGTAGACCCCCCCCAATGACCGACGCCGAGGATGCGGCCATCACGCGTGCCGCCGAGACGGATCCCGATAACCCACCGTTGACCGACCAGCAGTTGGGGCAGATGCGTCCGGCGCGCGAAGTGCTGACCGAGGTGTTGGGGAAAGGGCGCGCGGATGCTGTGTTGAAGCGTCGCGGACGCCCGGCGTTGCCGGAAGGTCAACGTAAAGTGACGCTGAACATGCGCGCTGATCGTGATGTGGTGGAGGCGTTCAAGGCGTCGGGCGACGGGTGGCAGACGCGAATGAATGACGCTTTGCGGGAGTATGCCAAGTCACATCACATGTTGCCGGCGTGCTGTCCTTGATGGCGTTTGCCCCGAAATTCCGGGCGCAGCGTCACACTAGAATTGCTAAATCCATCGCATGGCGAACCTGCGTGTCTCGTTGGCCGTATCGCCTGAACCCTTGTCGCTCAACCGCTTGATTTCGGATAGCGTGCGCAACGCAAACGCGACGCGATTTTCCATCCCGGTAAGCTTCGCGTCGCGGCTCACCACCTTCTGCACGGCTGCATTCAACTGCCTCCTGGAGAATCTCGTTCGTCTACGTTCTATGTCGACCCGTTGGTTCAAGTGGGCGATTTTGTCCGGTGTTTCAGGCGCTGCTTCACGGGTATCCAACACGCCGGCGTGTGGAACGGGTATGGTTCGACGTTCGAGGGTTCAAATGAAGCGTGGGCGGCAGTCGCGCGTGATAACGAGGTGAAAGATGATTGATGGTCTGATTGGTGGGAAGGTCTACGGAACGCCCGCTGAGCGCAAAGGGCAAGGCGGCACGACATATGCCACTGCGAAGGTTCTCGCGGCCGGGGGCGACGGCGAGGCGCTGTTCGTGAACGTAATTGCCTTTGCCGATGATGCGCGGGCCGCACTGCTAGCGCTGGATGATGGGGATTCTGTTTCGCTGTCTGGTGCGCTCACGCCGAAGGTATGGACTGACAAGAACGGCGAGACGCGCCCCGCGCTGGACATGGTGGCGCATGCAGTGCTGACGGCCTACCACGTCAAGTGCAAGCGACAAGCCGTCCAACGAGAGTCTGCGCCGGCGAGCGGCGACCATGTCGAGGACGACGATCGCTAAAGGAGATGCGGGGGACGGGGCGTTGTGAGGTGGTATGCCAGCGCGTAGCGCCGGTTGCGCCAGCGTCCCCTTGACGCAATCCGCCGGCAAGGTGGTTCCATGACGCCGGAAACGAGAAAGGGGTTACAAGCGAAGCGCCTGTAACCCCCTGAATTCGTTTGGTAGGCCGTGCGGGATTCGAACCTGCGACCAACGGATTAAAAGTCCGCTGCTCTACCAGCTGAGCTAACGACCCAACGAAGACCAAAATTATAGCGGCGCTGTCACCATAGTGTCAATACCTGGGCGGCGCGACGGCGGCTCTTTCTGGCGCGATTCGAGCGGTTGTGCGCGGCTTGTGCTCAAACGCTGCGCTCAATGCGCCACATCTGGTACTTGAACGCGCAGACGCCGCCCACGAGAATCGCCGCCGTCGCGAGGAACGACCCCAGCGCCAGCGTCGATACGCCCGACAACCCCTGACCGACCGTGCAGCCCAAGGCCGTCACGCCGCCGAAGCCCATCAGTACGCCACCCACCATGTGGTTTGCCGTGTCTTCCGTGCCCTGAAAACCTTCCCAACGGAAATTGCGCGACACCAGTGCATAGACGAACGACCCGGCAATCACACCCAACACACTCGAAATGCCCAACGTGATGACGTTGCTCGTGTCGCTCCACATCATCAGCCAATACATCGTGTACGCGAGCGGCGAGACGAACGACAACGCTTCCATCTTCCCGGAATTCGTGGCAACGAAACTCTCCTCCAACGTATTCGGATTCTCCGCCACGTACCCTAACTTGCCCGAGACGTACCACAACGCCACGATGATCGCGCCCACGACGAGGCCGCCCAGCAGATTATCGAACGTCCAGAATTCGCGTCGCGCGAGCGCCGCGATCACGAACGCCCCGCCAATCGCCAACCCGAGAATGAGCTGTGCGCGGTGTACGTCGCCACCGAACCAGCCGCCCAGCAATGTCGGCAGATCCTGCGATGTCGCAAACGTGGTTTGCACGCTATCGATGGCCGTCACGCGCAATACCGCGAACAAGCCCTTGAGCGTCATGTAGCCCGACAGACCGATCATCACGAAAACCAGCAGCGACTTCAGATTCCCACCGCCGATGCGCACCAATGTCTTGCTGCCGCAACCGGACGCCAGCACCATGCCGAAACCGAACAGCCAGCCGCCAACGAGATACGACAGCCAGGTAAAGCGCGGCGTCGTGTAAATCGCCTTGATAGGATCGATGACACCTTGCGACGCCAGCGCCCCCGTGCCGATGGTCGCGACACCGATGGCGAGCAACCACATCCGCATGCGGTTCCAATCGCCGATGTTCACGATGTCGGAGAGCGCGCCCATCGTGCAGAAATGCGTGCGCTGCAGCACAGCGCCAAACACGAAGGCCAGCGCAAAGGTGAACCACACGACGGTGTGGGAGAGGGCGGTGAGATCGACGTCGGTCATTAGGCGAGAAGGCGATGGCGGCCGTGCCCGGCCGTTCGATTCGTTGTCGCGAGCCACGGGGCGTAGCCGGCATGGTAATTATCAGACGTGCCGCGCGCAGTCTGCGCGCGATCACATCGCGGGTGCGGTCGTCATGCCCTGCAGACCCAATCGGACCCGCACACATCCCCTGAGACGCCGCGCTTCGAACGCTTGCAAAGCCCGTATTCTACTTGAGGTCGCGGTCGGCATCCGCAAAGCCCGGAAGGATGGGAGCGCCTGGCGGTCGCGGCAGCGTTGACGATGACGGCAACGACGGTGATCCGGCATGCGCTGGAAACGACAACGCCGCCCAAAGGCGGCGTTATGCGTTTGACGAGTGACCTCACACGGCAGGCTGGTTCGCGCAGTCTCCCGCGAGACGTCTTACTTCAGCTTGGCCACACGTTTCTTGGCCTCGGCCGCCGATTCGCTGTCCGGGTACTTGGCCACCAAATCGTGCAACGTTTTCTTCGCTGACGCAATCTGCCCGGATTCCGCCTGGTTACTGGCGATTGCCAGCATTGCCTCGGCAGCCTTCGGGCTCGTCGGGTACTTCGTCACGATCCCCTGCAGCGTCGCGGTCGACCCCTTCAGATCCTTGTTGGCGTACTGCGCATTGCCAAGCCAGAACTGAGCTTCGGGTTGATACGGGCTGTCGGGATACTTGGCCGAGAAGGTTCGGAATGCCGTTTGCGCACCCTTATAGTCACCATTGCGGAATTTCGTCAGCGCGGCGTCAAAGACATCTTTCTCGCCCGGTTGGACGGTGCCTGTCACGCCGCCGACGGTCATCTGCTGCGGTTCGAATTTCTTCAATCGACCGTCGAGGTCGTTGTAGAAATCCTTTTGACTCTGTTGCAGGTTCGCAAGCTGGTTTTTCAGATCTTCGTTCTGACCGCGCTGGTCGGCCAGATCACGTTGCAACTGCTGAATCTGATTGTTCAAATCCAGCACGTTGCGCGTGAGCCCCTCGATCCGCTGCTTGTCCGAATCCAGACGGCTGCGGATATCGAGGATCGCTTTGCGCGCCTCGTCGTCATCGAACAATCCGGCATGCGCCAGCGGACTCAGCACCGCAGTGCCGAGCGTCACCGCGCAGATCATGTTTTTAAGCAAACGAGACGTCATGACGATTCAATCAATAAGCCAGATCGGCGCGACGGTCCTGAGCCCAGCTGGCCTCGTCCGTACCCGTTGCCTTTTCCTTGCCCAGCGAAACGGCTTCCATCTGGTTGGTGTTGGCGCCCAGTGCCGACATCGCCTTCACCACCGATTCGGCACGCTTCTGGCCCAGTGCCAGGTTGTACTCGCTCGTGCCGCGCGGGTCGGTATTGCCCTGCACCAGCACGTGGCGCTGCGAGTACTTGTTCAGGAACGCAGCATGCGCCTGGAGCATCGGGGTGTACTGAGCATCGACGCTGTACTGGTCGAAGCCGAAGTACACGCTGCGCTTGGCGAGCGGGCCGTTCGGGTTGTTCAGTTCGTCAGCCGAGGCGTCGACGGGGGCGACAGCACGGGCGTCCGTGGCTTGACCCTTGTTGGCGTTAGCCTGGTCGTCGAGCTTCACGCCCGACGAGCAAGCGGCCAGAGCGGCCAGCGAAGAGATGGCGAGGATATTACGAAGCAGGGAACTCATTTGAGCCTCCGATTGATGTTGCTGTTGACGTTATTGCATGAAAGGGCCCCAGGAGGGTTCGCGAACTTCCCCTCCCCGAACCTGAAGAATCTGCCGGGTTTGCCCGTCCACCGAGACTGCCGCGAGAACCTTGCGGCCCCCCGACTGCGTTGCATAAAGAATGTACTTGCCGTTTGCAGCAAAACTCGGTGACTCGTCGTGGCTGGTGTCGGTCAGAGCCGTAACATCGCCAGTACTCATATCCTGCACGCACAGTTTGAATCCGCCGCCTTGTCGCGCAATGAACGCGAGCAACTTGCCGTCGGGACTGATTCGCGGGCTGACGTTGTAACTCCCCTTGAAGGTCACGCGCTGCGCAGCGCCTGCCCCTTCGCCACCGGCCGGCATTTTGTAGATTTGCGGACCACCGCCACGATCGCTCGTGAAGTAGATCCATTTGCCGTCCGGGGAATACTGCGGTTCGGTGTCGATCGCGCCGCTGCGCGACAGACGCTTGAGGCCACCGCCATTGGCGTTGACCTGATAGATCTGGGTGTTGCCGTCGCGCGAAAGGGCCACGGCAAGCTTGCTGCCGTCCGGCGACCACGCGGGCGCCGAGTTGTTGCCCTTCTCGTTGGCCAACACGGCACGACGGCCGGTCGGGAGATCGTGGATGTACACGACGGGCTTGCGCTTCTCGAACGAGACGTAGGCGACCTTCGTGCCATCCGGCGACCAGGCCGGTGAGATGATCGGCTCGCGGCTGTTGAGCGCAACGCGCGCATCCTGGCCGTCGGAATCCGAAATCTGCAACTGGTAGTGGTTGCCGCTGTGCAACACGTAGGACAGACGCGTGGCAAACACGCCGCGGTCGCCCAGCAGCTTCTGGTAAATGTAGTCGGCGATCTTGTGCGCCGTCAGACGCAAGTTCGCGGCCGACGAGGTGAGGGCCAGACCGCCGAGCGGTTGTCCGTTCACGGCATCGTATAAACGGAAGCTGACCTGGAAGTTGCCGTTGCCCGCGGGGACGATCGTGCCCGAGACGAAGGCATTCGCCCCCTTGGCGCGCCAAGTGCCGAGATCGACCGAATCGTCCACGCCGACGGCGGCGCCGCCCGTATCGATCTGATTGAAGCGCCCGCTGTTGCTCAGGTCGGCCTTGACGACGGACACGATGTCCGTCGGCGCGGCGCCCTTGAAATTGGACACGGCGATCGGGTAACGGTTGGTGCCGACGCCCGTAATGTCAACGGTCAGCGGCGTCTGCGCATGGGCGATCGTGCACGCTGCGGTGAGCCAGGTGGCCACCAGCGCACGCCATGCATATTGACTGGAAATTCGCATGCGTTCGATTGGTCAGTTACGCGGTGCAAGCGCCATTTTTACCACACTCGGATGAAAATGGACTCACGTCGCTCGGTTATCGTTCCCGTTTGACAACACTCTCAGCCTTTTGGGCTGAAGCGAAGGTTGACGCTCGGGGGGGCTTTGCCATTGGTGTCGCGTGGCAATGGATCGGACTTGGTGATAGCGGACTGCACGGCGGCGTCCCAGGCGGGATTGCCGCTCGATTTGACCAGCTGCATGGACAGCACGCTGCCATCCGGCGCCAGACGTACCGAGACGACGGCCGTGGGATTGCCCGTGGTGTCGCCGCCATAAGCAATGTTCGGCTTGACCTTCGCGCGCACGCGATCGGCATAGCCCGCCGACGCTGTGCCGCCTGCGCCCGAGCCCGTACCGCCGGCCTGCGAGCCCAGACCGTTGCCGGTCGCGCCGGCCGTGCCTCCGGCCATCCCGCGCAACGCCGCCAGACGCTGCGCGCGTGCGGCGTCGGCTGCTTTTTGTGCCGCCGCTTCCTGCGCGGCCTTGGCCTTGGCCGCCTTGTCTTGTTGGGCCTTCTTCTCGGCGTCCGCCTTCTTCTGTGCATCGACGAGTTGCTGCTGCTTGAGCGCTTCGGCCTTCTTCGCCGCTTCATCCTTCTGATGCTTCAACTCGTCGGCCTTCTTCTGGTCGGCCAGCTTCTGCTGGCGGGCGGCTTCCTCCGCCGCCTTCTTGCGAGCGATGTCGGCTGCTGCCTGCTGCTCGGCAAGTTGCTTCTGCTTGAGCGCTTCCTGACGTGCCTTCTCCTGCTGCGCTTCGAGCAGGCGTGCCTGCTCGGCGGCCTGCTGCTCCTGCTTGCGCTTTTTTTGCTGGAGGGCGATGTCGGCGTCTTCGACCGGCGGCGTGGGCGCGGCCACGGCGGGCGGCGCGGGCGTCGGCGGCGGCGTCACCACGGGCGGCGTCGGCTCCGCGACTTCGGACGGTGTCCACAGCTCGGCCTCTGACCCGGCCGGCGAACTGTTCTGCCAGCGCATGCCATAGAAGAGCAGCGCGAACAGCAGCGCGTGCATGAACAGCGCGAGGAGAAATGCCCGACCCGTGCCCCGCTCATCGTTGCGTGGGCCGATAGGGCGATTGGCACGGTCGGTGCGGGCTGCGGTGCGGCTCATTTCTGCTTGACGAGCAGGCCCACGCGCTTGACGCCCTGGGCCTTGAGATCGGACATCACGTTCATGACGATTTCATAGCGCACCGACTTGTCGGCGGCGATGACGACCGGTTGATCCGGATTTGCGGCCTGACGCCCTTGCAGGAACCCCGTCAGATCGGCGGCGCCCATGCGCTGCTCGATGGTGTTCTCGCCGTCCTTGTAGCGCACCAGCATCCGGTTGTCGGCCTCGATGTTGACGACCACGGGCGGCGTCTGCTGCTGCGGGCTCGCGTTGGCGACGCTCGGCAGGTTGACGATCGACGGCGCGACCAGCGGCGCGGCCACCATGAAAATGACGAGCAGCACCAACATCACGTCGATGTACGGTACGACGTTGATATCCGCCATGGCGCGACGGCCGCGGCGAGCGTTGCGCATAGAACCTGCCATGTCTCGGCGCTCCCGGAGTGCTTAGTGAATCTGCCGTTGCAGGATGTTGGAGAATTCTTCGACGAAACTTTCGAAGCGGATCGACAGTCGGTCGATGTCGTTGGCGAAGCGGTTGTAGGCGACCACGGCAGGGATTGCGGCGAATAGACCGATGGCCGTCGCCACCAGTGCTTCCGCGATACCGGGCGCTACATTGGCGAGCGTGGCTTGTTGCACGTTCGACAGGCCGCGGAAAGCGTTCATGATACCCCACACCGTGCCGAACAGACCGATGTACGGGCTCACCGAGCCGACCGATGCGAGGAACGGCAGATTGGCTTCGAGCGAGTCCATTTCGCGTTGATAGCAAGCGCGCATCGCACGACGCGCGCCGTCCAGAATGGCGCTCGGATCGTGCAGACCCTTCTCGCTCGCCTTGATGTACTCGCGCATACCCGATTCGAAGATGCGTTCGAGCGCCCCCGTCTGATGACGGTTGTTCAGCGCGCTTTGATAGAGCGCCTGAAGGTCGCCACCCGACCAGAAATCGCGTTCGAAGCGCTCGGTCTGGGTGCGGGCGCGGCGAATCGCGAAGATCTTGCGGAAGATGTGGGTCCACGAGAGCAGCGAGAGCACCAGCAGCAGGCCCATGACGGCCTGAGCGAGCACGCTGGCATGCAGGACCAGCGAAATAATGGAAAGGTCTTGATCGGGCATGGTGTGGTTATTGACTGACCGGAATTCTTGTTGTTGGCTTCAGGCGGCTGCCGAACGGGGCGGCTCACCCGCTGCGGCGGCCGACAGCATGGCGAGGCGCACGTTCGCGGGAATCTTGCCTGGGCGCAGCGTGTTGGCCGCCACACAGCCGATTTTGATGCTGCCGCGCACCAACAGTTCGCTGCTGCCGTCCGGCGCGTCTCGCCAGGCTTCCTGGTGAAAATCGACAGAGGCGCCGCCAACGCGCTCGATGCGGCTTTTGATGGTGAGGAGATCGTCCAGCCGGGCGGGGGCCAGATAGTCGAGTGCGGTTGCACGCACAATGAAAATCATGCCGGTTTCGCGGGCCAGCGCGAGCTGCTCGATGCCGAGCGAACGAAGCCACTCGGTTCGGGCCCGTTCAAAGAATTTCAGATAGTTGGCATAGAAGACGACGCCTCCGGCGTCCGTGTCCTCGTAGTAAACGCGAATTGACCAACAGGTATCAAAATCAGCCATGCCGCGCATTGTAGCGGAACCTGAGACCAACGCCAGTCACGGAAACACAATTTTTCAAACGGTAACGATGGCCTCATGTTTACGGGGAATTACTGAAAGCCCCGCGGCGCACCAAACTGGGGCCAATTTGCGCGGATCCCCCGTGTGGCGGGGGATTGCGCTGGCGCCCGAGGGCTGCCCATCTTTATAATGGTGGCTCGCAAGCCCCCTGAATTTCAGACAGGACCCCGCGGGTGCCCCCTGCTTCGTGCGCCCCTGGGTTCCCTCATAGCGAATCAACCTGCGAGGCCCTCGAATTGACTTCCCCTTCATCGCAAGCAACGTCTGTCCGTGTCGCGTTTCTCGGCCTGGGCGTGATGGGTTATCCCATGGCCGGTCATCTGCAACGTGCCGGTCATCAGGTCACGGTCTATAACCGCACGGCTGCCAAGGCGCAGCAATGGGCCAACGAGTATGGCGGTGCGGCCGCCGCCACGCCGGCCGAGGCAGCGCGCGACGCCGATATCGTGGCCGCCTGCGTCGGCAATGACGACGACCTGCGCAGTATCGTGCTCGGTGAGCACGGCGCCTTCGCCGGCATGAAGGCGAACGCCGTCTTCGTCGACCACACAACGGCCTCGGCCGACGTGGCACGCGAACTCTACGCCGCCGCGCGCGCGAAGGGGCTGCACTTCGTCGACGCCCCCGTCTCGGGTGGCGAAGCCGGTGCCAGGAACGGCGTGCTGACGATCATGTGCGGCGGCGACGCGCCGGCGTTCGACCGGGTGGCCCCGACGCTGGGCGCCTACGGCCGAGCCGTCACGCGCGTGGGCGAGGCCGGCGCGGGGCAGGTGGCCAAGATGGTCAATCAGATCTGCATCGCCGGTCTCGTGCAGGGACTGTCGGAAGCGATCCACTTCGGCCAGCGTGCCGGTCTGGACATGCCGCTCGTGCTCGACGTCATCAGCAAAGGGGCGGCAGCGAGCTGGCAAATGGACAATCGCGGGCAGACGATGATCGACGGCAAGTTCGATTTCGGCTTCGCGGTGGACTGGATGCGCAAGGATCTGGGCCTCTGCCTGGCCGAAGCACAGCGCAACGGCGTGTCGCTGCCGGTCACGGCGCTCGTCGACCAGTTCTATGGGGATGTGCAGTCGCTCGGCGGTTCGCGCTGGGACACCTCGAGCCTGATTCATCGGTTGCGCGTGTTGTCGGGCAAGGCCTGAGCGGCACCGTCGGGGGTCGCCGCCGCGGTCGCGACCGTGGCATGCCGGTAGCGAGCGGGGCGACGGTGGACGACCGGCGGCAGGCTGGGTCGTCGCCTGCCGTCGGTGGGCGGTCGGCAGTCGGCAGTCGATATCCGGTATTTGGCATATCTCCGGGTTTGTCTCCAATCGTCAACGAAGGCCGATTGGCACTAGAATGCGGAAAACGGGACGTCGCGGTGCGACGGCATGGCGGCGTGGCAGCTTGGGAGCGGGCTGGGGCGGTGGCGTGTCGACGTTGAGCAGCAGGGAGACCGCCGCGAGCGATAACGATTCAGAACACAACTCGACCCCGAGACCCCAGTACCGACATGAGCAATCAGTCGAACGCCGCGGCCGTCCGCGCATTTCGCATTCTCGAAATTCTCAGTGCGTCAGGCACGCCAATGACCTTGGCGGAAATTGTCGCCGCCATCGGTCTGCCCAAGCAGACGGTGCATCGCATTCTCAAGCAGCTCGAAGCGGCGTTTCTCGTGTCGCGCGAAGCCGGCAGTCGGCATTACGAGCCGTCGTCGCGGGTGCGCGCGATGGCCGTCAATGCGTTGATGCACGTCGGCCCTGCGGCTGCGCGCCATGCGATTCTTCAGCAACTGGTCGACAAGCTGGGTGAGACGTGCAATCTGTCGATGCTCTCGGGCGACGACCTGGTCTACCTCGACCGAGTCGAGACGGATTGGTCGCGTCAGCTCAAGCTCGCGCCGGGCTCGCGTGTGCCGTTGCATTGCACGGCGAGCGGCAAGCTGCTGCTGGCGTTCCTGCCTCGCGCGCGCCGCGAGAAGTTGATCGCGCATCTGCCGCTGCGACCGCGTGCGGAGAACACCATCACCGATCTCGAGGACTTGCGCGAGGAGTTGAGCGAGACGCGCAAGCGCCGGGTCGGCACCAACAACGAAGAGCATGTGCCGGGCATGATCGCCGTGGCCGTGCCCGTGATGCTCGACCGCAATCGCGCGTGCGCGGCCATCGCGGTGCAGGCGAGCGCGCAGCGCCGCACGCTTGACGCGCTCATGACGTTTCTGCCGGAACTTCAGGCGGCGGCCGAGGCGATGGCGGCCACGTTCAACGAGTAGGCTGGGCGCTGCGAGGCGACACCGAGACGCCTCGGCGCCGCGCCACCACGCCACTGGCACGCTACGACACCACGACGCCACCCCGAGCCATCACGACACCTACCGCTAGTGGGCCTGCGCGGAACTTGTGGCGACCGACGACATCGACGCCGGCGCGGGGGTGTCGGCCGTCGCGGTCGCGAAGATTTGTTCGAGTTGCTTCGCGCCCTGCGCCGACTCCGCGCGCATGCGCGGGCCGATGAAGATCGGATCGAGCATCAATAACAGAAGATTCGGCGTGCGATAGACGACGTCGCGCTCGAAGCGCGTACCCGTGCCGTCGGGCGTGAGCGTGTAGCGGACTTCTCCCGACGGACGTCGGTTCATCTCGCCCTCGAGGCGCCATTCGAGCGGCGGCTTCGCCTCGACGACCTTCCAGTGAATGATGCCGTGACGTCCCGCGAGGCGAAACTCTTCGGCGACTTTTTCCCCCACGACGAGCGAGTGATCGGTCGCGCCCTGCACGGCGAGCGACGCCGGATGCCATTTCGGCCAATTGGCCGGCGTGGTCACGTAGTCGTAGACGGCCTGCGGCGGCGCCTGCACCGTGACCGTGCTCACGATGTGGGTCTGGCGCTCGAACGGCAGGGGCAGCAGCGAGAGCAGGGCGACGACGACGGCCGCCCCGAGGAAGAACAGGAAGACCCGCTTCATCGGTGCGCGCTCACGCACCGGAAGGCGAATCGAGTTCGACATCGACCATCAGGTCGTCGGCCAGACTTTCGAGCGTCTCGCGCAGCGATTCCGTGCTGACGCTCGCGGGAACGTGCAGGCGGGCAGTCGCGCGAAACAGCGTGCCGCCCGACATCGATCCTTCGACGCATTCCGTGGCGAGTTCATCGATGCTGATGCCGCGCGAGAAGAGCACGTGTGAGATTTCCCTGACGATCCCCGGATGATCCTGCCCGACGAGATCGAGCTGAAGCGCGCGTGCGGCCGGGTCGGCGGCGGCGCTCTGGGCGCGCGTGACGGCGATGCGCAGGCCCTGGGTTTCCATCGCCTGCAGGGCTTGCGTGAGCGCGTCGGCGTGTTCGTCGGGGACTTGCAGGTGGATGATGCCGGCGAACTGGCCGGCCAGATTGGCCAGACGGCTCTCCAGCCAGTTGGCGCCGGCGGCGCTCGCGCGATCGGCGATCGCGTTGACCAGACCCGGACGATCCGGGCCAATCACATTGAGAATCAGGGACGTCGTCATCACAGGCTCCGTCGAAACTGAGGGGCAAGAGGCGGCGCAGACAGCGCGCTCGTTCTCCAATGGGGAGCGATGCGCGCAGCAGGTTCAAGTGTAGTGCAATCGTGCGGTGCGCCGCTACGGCATGCCCGCCAATCCATCTACACCGCAACCCCGTGCCGAGTGGTCCAGCGTTGCCAAGCCTCGACAAACATCGTGCCCACTGCGATGCCGAGCGCGGCCCCTGCGAGCGCATCGCTCGTCCAGTGATAAGCGGCGGCGAGCTGGCCGAAGGCCGTCAGCACAACGGCAACGGCGCACGGCCAGCGCAGCGCAGGGTGTCGCAGCGCGAGCACGGTGGCGAACGCCAGCATGACGGTGAGATGCCCCGAGGGGAACGACGCATACGCGGCACCATCGCCGCCGAACCACCGGAATTGGAACACGCCGTCGCGCAGATAAGACAGATTGTCATGAACCCACGTGGCCGGCCACGTCCGCCCGAAAGCGAACTTCAGGCCTTGCTTGAGCACGCTGCCAACGCCTACGGCACCCGCCGCAAGCCACAGCGTCGTCGCCCACGCCGGGAGGCGGTGTCGCCAGACGAGCGCGGCGCCAACGATCCCAAACGTCGGCCAGGCCAGCACAAACAGCGGCGAGGGCAACTCCGCTATGTGCTGAATCCACCGCGTACCTTGAGTATGCACGTGCGCGAAGTCCACCACCGGACGGTCGATCCACGGGATGGCGAACAGTGCCAGCAACAAGCACGCGAACGCGCTCAGCCAAGCGGTACGCAGGCAAAGCGAGGCGACGGCAGGGGCGGCGGAGGCGGGCGCTAGCTCGTTCATGACGCGATGTCGGTAGAAAAATGGAACCGGATCCGAGTGGACCCCGGCGGAATCGACCGTCGGCGAAACCGCGCCATGGTAACCGTCATTGATGACAATGGGGCAACGTTTTCCCCGGACGGGGGGCGTATGTGCCGGTCTGTGCCGTCATTGCGATTTGATGACGATCAGGGCACCCGTGTTGCGCGCATGAGATGCTCGCCCGGCAAGGAAACGAAAGATTCTTTGCTTGGCGAGCGGCCATCGTCCTACAATCGTCCCCTACGTAAAAGTCGTGTGCCAGCCTGATGTCACAAGGCACAGCGGGCGGTTTTCAGGGGGAGGGCGTGATGAAAGGCCGTTGTCTGTGCGGCGCGGACGCCTATGAAGCGGCCCCGTTTCCCGGCCCCTTTGCCCATCGTTCCTGTGGCACCTGCCGAAACGCGCACGGGGCGGCGTTCACCACGGCGACGACGACGCTGCGTGAGCATTTCCGCTTCCGGCGTGGCGCGGACCGAGTGGCGTCGTTCCGATCGTCGTGGATGTTGTAGTGGGCTTGACAAAACAAAACCAATATCGCTTGCGGGGGCAGTAGTGAACCGGGGATTCGAGAGCATCATTGATCGTCTGGCGCGTGAGTTTTGGCGCGCCGCGCACGTGCGCGAGCAGCAGCATGCGCAAACGCTGGCGCGCTCGCTGGCGGAAGTCCGCGCCGTGGATCAGGCATTGCGCGCCATGGAAGCGGCGCCGGTCGCCGACGCCGCTGCGCGTGAGCGCACGCAAGTGGCGTGGCGACAAGCCGAAGCGGCCGCGCAGGGCGCTCAGGCCAAACTGGAGGTCGCGCGGCTGGAGCGATTGCTCGCCGACGGTCTCGCGCGCGATCTGCGCATTGCGCCGGCCGACCTGCGCGCAAGCACCACGCCGCCGGTGCTCGATACCCGGCATCTCCCGAAGATTTTGCCCAAGCCCGAGTGGGAAGCCTTCGCGCCCGAGAAGCCGGGCCGGCTCGCGCTGGCCATGCCGGGCGCGTCGGGGCGTTACGAGCAAGCCGTCGCCAAGGCGCGTGGCGAGTTCGTGCATGCGGAACGCGAGCACGAGGCATCGAAGGTTCGCCGAGCGCAGGGTTCGATGATTCTCCAGATCGCGCAGCAAAAGGCCACGGAAGCTGCACGGGCCGAGAGTGCACGTCACAACGCGGCGGTGGCCGATTTCGAAGGGGCACTGTTGCGCGGCGAAGCGGCGGCCATCACGGGCTATGCGCGCATCGTGCTCAGCCGCAGTCCGTATCCCGAAGCGTTCACGCAGACGCTCGCGGCGCACTACGTCGAGAATCACAAGCTGCTCGCCATCGGCTATGACGTGCCGACGCTCGACGCCGCTGTGCCCGTCGCGTTCGACTATCACTACCATGCCGCGCAGGGGCGCGTGGAGGGCGTGCCGGCAAGCGATGCGGTCCGCGCGAAGGTGTATGCCAACGCGTTGCGCCAGCTCGTGCTCCGCTCGCTGCACGAGCTGTTCTCGGCGGATCCGCTGCGTCAGGTGAACGCCATCGTCTTCAATGCGTACGCCAGCGATGGCGATACCCGCGTGTGTCTGGCGAGCGTCCATGTGGCGCGCGCCGACTTCGCGGCGCTCACCTTGGCCGAGGGCGATCCGGCGGAACATTTGGCGGCGCTGGGGGCGCGCGTATCAGCGTGCCCCGAGGCGCTGGAGGCGGTCGCGCCGGTGGCCGGCGTTGACATGACGAAGGTCGTCACGGACGCCGACGTCGCCGTCGACCGCCGCTTCAATCTGATGACACTCACCGACAAGGACTTCACGCAGGTGATGTTCCACCTGCTGCGCTCGCACGGTTTCGAAGGGCCGCCGCTGCTGCCCGGCGAGCAGGCGGGCATGCTGACCTGCCGTGCGTGGGATCCGCATCCGATTTTCGGGGGCGACGTTGTCGTGCACGTCTATCGCGACATGCACCACGGCGCACGTCTGGAGATCGCCGCCGCGCGCACCATGCTCGCCGAGATGCAGAAGATTGGCGCCGCCCGTGGCATGTTGATTACCACGGGGGCGTTCGACGATGGGGTGGAAGAGTTCGCACGCGATCGTCGCATCGAGCTGCTCGCCGGACATCATCTGGTCTTCCTGCTCAAGGAGAACGCGGGCGTCGATGCCAGCGTCGGGGTGCCCGAGGCACTCGCCCCCGCCGCCGCGCCGCTCTGACCGTATTGTGGCACCAAGAAAATGATCGGTTTTGGGTCTTTGCCAAGGGCCATGGAAGGGCGTAGGCTCGGCGTCATTCCCTTCCCGCTGCTTTTGTCCGGAGTCGTCGATGTACCAGCCCGTCGCCTTTGCCGAGGATCGCCCTGAAATCCTGCACGACCTCATTCGCACCCATCCGCTTGGCCTGCTCGTCAGCGCCGGTTCGCACGGGCTGATCGCCGATTCGATTCCGTTTCTGATGTATCCGGAGGAAGGCGAGTTCGGCCTCTTGCGTGGGCATCTGGCGCGGGCCAATCCGCATGCTGCGGCGCTGCGCGGTGTCGACGATTGCCTCGTGGCATTTACCGGCCCGCAAGGGTACATCACCCCCTCGTGGTATGCCGCCAAGGCGGAGCACGGCAAAGTCGTGCCGACCTGGAACTACGCCGCGGTGCATGTGTGGGGCCAACCTCGTGTGATCGACGATACCTCGTGGTTGCGCCGTCTCGTCGGCGATCTCACGCAGTCGCAGGAGCAGCGGCGTGCCGCGCCGTGGGCGGTGGAAGAGGCGCCGGCCGATTACATCGACGGCATGCTGCGCGCTATCGTCGGCGTGGAAATTCCGATTCGCCGCATCGAAGGCAAATTCAAGATGTCGCAGAATCGCGCGATGCCCGATCGTGTTGGCGTGGTGGACGGCCTGCGAGCCGAAGGCGCATTGAGCGAGCCGTTGGCCGCGCTCGTTGCGCTGCGAGGCGAGGTGTCCGGGGGGTGATGGCGGCGAACGTCCAGCCCGCGGCGCGGTAACGATACGAAACAATTCTCGGGCGCGCCGGACCGGTTGTGTGGGGGCGTCCCCGCATACAATGCGGCATCCCAACTCGGATGCCGCAATGAAGACGCTGCTCCTCGTGCTCGCGCTGGTGCTCTGCGTGCTGTTCCTGGCGCAGGCGTGGCTGCCGAGTGCGCACGCCGACGAGTGCGACAACCTCGGTCCCGCCCAGACCCTGCAATGCGCCGCTTACGGTGTGAGCAGTGTCGTCCCCGAATAGCGGTTCATCCGCTACAATCGCACCCCCTCACGTCTTACCGTAAGCAGTGCGATGAAGCAGTCTCGATGGACGGTCACCACGGTGCGCGCGAGCCGCTTGCGCGCGATGGCCGGGCAGTTGGCCGCCTCTCTGGCCCCCCTTACCCGAGTCGGGGTCGTGACGTCCGTCATGACTTTGTCGGGCCATGCAATCGCCGCCGCTTCGGCCTGCGGGGATCATTACTGGGCCGCTACCGCGCCCGACATTACCCTGTCCGCCATGAAGCGCGACGTGCGCGAAGTGTGCTTCAGCGCGTTCGGTGTCATGCATTCGGGGGTGACACGTACCCCGCTCTGGTCGGCCGAGCACCTGAGCGCAGCGGGCTTGCGTGACGCGCGCCAGATCTCGCGCGTCAACAATTTCCATGCCGAATCTCGCCTTCCCGCCGATGAGCGGGCCGAGCTTCGCGATTACGTGCGTTCGGGATACGACCGGGGGCACATGGCGCCCTCGGCCGACATGCCGGATGCGCAAGCGCAGTCGGAAAGCTTTTCGCTGTCGAACATGGTGCCGCAGAACAGTGAGAACAATCGATATTTGTGGGCGGGCATCGAGTCGAGCGTGCGTAAGCTTGCGCAGGATCGGGGCGAGTTGTTCGTCATTACGGGCCCGCTGTTCAAGGGCAAGTCGATCACGCAGGTCGGCGATCGGGTGATGGTGCCCACGCAGCTCTACAAGGTCGTCTACGACCCGAAGCGCAAACAGGCCGGTGCCTACCTGGTGGCGAACGAGGCCACGAGCGATTATTCGGTGGTGAGCGTGGCGGAACTCGAGACGCTCGCCGGCATCGACTTCTTCCCGGGCATGCCGTCGGACGTCAAGCGCACGGCTATGCGCCTGCCCGCGCCCAAGGCGGCGGGCGGCAAGCGCAAGCGTGATCCGAGCGTGCCGTCGTATCGGGAGGTGCAGACGGTGCTCGATTTCTTGCGTACGATCATTCGCTAAGCACGACGCCGATCGCCACGGGCGTTGTCCTTGCACCGCCACTGAGGATGGCCACCCCGTCGGCCGATCTCAACTGACTGACTATCCCTCGATTCAGGAGTCCCGAATGTCCACGTCGTCTTCTGCCAATGACGCGTTCGTCCCGTTCGCCAATGATGCCGACGCGCTCACGCTGGGTGAGCTGAACGTCGAAAACCATACGGACCACGTCGCGCTCTTCGGCAATCTTGAGATTCGCCGTGATGCCGAAGGGCTGCGTCAGGCGCAGACGCTCAAGGCGGTGCTCGACGCCGTGGTCGCGACGCTCTCCCGCGCCGATCTGCCGGCCCAGGCGGGCGCGCCGGGCGGCACGACGGCGCGACAGGTGAAAAATCCGTTCGAATCGTGACCCTGGCGGGGAGGGGGGCGCATTTCCTTCCCCCGGATTTACCCCAGCTTTGTCGCTTATTCGAATAATCGATGTTGCGCTGCACGATACCGCGCACCGGACACGCCTACGCTGCTTCGAACACCCGGGTCGTCCGGCCGGCCACCGCTGTCACACCTGCGACATGACTGGCCCCGTCGCACCGGTTGAAATCCATAATTCCAAGATCCATGCGGGTTGCGCGACAACTTGTCGCACCTGCGACATTGTGTCGCATTGACACGTCATCTCATAAATCTCGAGTTGCGTCGGAGGAGCGGTCTTCAACCTCACTTGCTCTCGTCTCGGAATCCATCGAAATCAAGCCGTTGGCTTGCGGCGACGCAGCACGGATGGGGGGTTTACGGCGGCTCGGCGAAGCGCATACTAGCCCTGCGTCTCGTCGATTCCGACAGTGTGAATCGATGGCGGGCAAGGCTAAGAACACTAAACAACGCGAGGTAACTTATGCACATCCGTTGGAAAAAAGTGTATTCGAGTGGTTGGGGAACGATTCATCACGATGCACCCCGTTCCCATCGCAGCGCGAGCGAGCGCGAGCAGCTCTTTCAACGCCTTTTGACAATCGCGATCGCCTGTAGCGTCGGCGGATTCGTGCTCTTGTCGGTCGGTGCGGCCTTCCTGGGACGCTAAAGTCACCCATCTTCCTTTTCGTGCGCGGCACCGCCTCCGGCGGACGGCCGCGCCGCGTTGCTTCGGCTAACGCTTTTCCACGACTTCCAAGCCTATGCCACCTCCCGAGCTTATGCTACGGAGGTTTCGGCACGTTCGCCGCGCCGCTTCAATCACCCGATGCAACGGTACACCCGCGATGTTTTGAAACGTTTTGTTACATGAGCACGGCGTTTCGGAAAGGCTGGCACGTCTGAATTGCGGCAAATCGCTGCCATTTCCCTTAAAGATTTGAAGCCGCCTGCGATAAAACGCGTTAAGCACGTTGATATCCATCGTCGATGACGTGGTCTCTCGTGGCGCCGGCGCAGCATTCTGCGGGTTCACGCTATTGCGTTATCGAAAGAATAGTGCGATCTTGAACCGACGGCGCTGTGTCGGAATTTTGGGTAGTCCTGGGTTCCGGATTTGCCCGGATTTATCCGAATTGTCTTGCGTCTCAGAATTTTCGATAAAGAAGAAAAAAGATTATCACGCGGGCCGGTTTGATTGATTTGTGAGGTGCGCCATGGAAATTCGCTGGGAAAAGTTGTACTCGGGCGGATTGGGTCGTTTTTACGACACTTCGGAATCGAGCCGTCGTCGGGCGCGGCGTGCGCAACTGGCATGGTTTGGCGTCGTCATCTCCGTTGGCATTGCCATCGGCGCCGTCGCCATTGCCTGGCGCTGGCTCTGATGGTCGTCGCGGCAGCGCACCGCTTGAGGATGACGGCAACGGTGGTGGGGCTCGCGCTCGCCGCGAGCGCGTCGGTTCACGCCCAAACGTCATCCGCGACGCCGGCGCCGTCCGAACCGCTCGATGCTGCCGGGAACCCCTGCGGGGCGCTACGTGCGCTGCCTGCCGACGTCACGCAATACCGATACGAGGCATCGAACGGGTGCGACCGTCCGGTCTCGTTCTTTTGGCGGTGCAGCGCTGCGGATGCCGAGCATTCGCTGGACATCCCCGGCAAGGGAGCGCAATCGACCTCGTGTTTGAAGGCGGCAGGGGCCGCCGGAGAGATCGTGTTTCGTTTCGGCCCGCCAGGCACCGGCAACTGAGCGCCCGCCGGCCCGTCTTCCCCTTCGCATGGCGCAAGTATCGTGAGCATGCTGGCGCGGTGCCCAGGGTGGACGCGCGCTGTCCTGACGGCCAGTCGCCACTGCCGCCGGGAATGGCTATGATGTCGTCATACGGCCCGTCGGCGTACCCGACGCGTGCCCTGGCAGGATCCCAGAGCCACGCTTGATCCGCTCGGCCCGGTCCGCCACATCGAACAAGCCCTCCCTAAGGACGCCCCCCATGAACGACATCGTCACCCCGACTCAGCCGTCGCTCGACACCGCTGCCTTGCGCGAATTCGTCGATCGTAAATGGAACGAAGACATCCTGCACGCGCTGACCGACTACATCGCCGTGCCGGCCAAGAGCCCGGGCTTCGACGCCGACTGGGCACGCAATGGATACATCGATCGCGTCGTGCGCGACGCCGCGCAATGGGCCGAACGCCAGCCGGTGAAAGGACTGAAGCTCGAAGTGATTCGTCTTGACGGACGCACGCCGGTTATCTTCTTCGAGGCCCCCGCCACGCGCTCGGGCAGCGACGAAACCATCGTGCTTTACGGCCACCTCGACAAGCAACCGGAGTTTGACGGATGGCGTCACGACCTGGGCCCGTGGACGCCCAAGTTTGAAGACGGCAGGCTCTATGGCCGTGGCGGTGCAGACGACGGTTACGCCATCTATTCCAGCGTGACGGCGCTGGCCGCCCTCGATGCCCAGGGCGTGGAACGCCCGCGCTGCGTCGGTCTCATCGAGACGTGCGAAGAGTCGGGCAGCTACGACCTGCTGCCGTATGTCGATGCGCTGCGTGAACGATTGGGGCGTGTCGGCCTGGTCGTCTGCCTCGATTCGGGGGCAGGCAACTACGATCAGTTGTGGCTCACGACGTCGCTGCGCGGCCTGATCTCGGGCAGCCTTGAAGTGCAGGTGCTTGACGAGGGTATCCACTCGGGCGGCTACGGCGGCATTGCGCCGTCGAGTTTTCGCATCATGCGCCAGTTGTTCGAACGTCTGGAAGACGCGGGCAGCGGCAACGTGCTGCCGCAAGGCTTTCACACGCCGATTCCGTTGCAGCGCCTGAAAGAGGCGGAAGCGACGGCGCGCATTCTTGGCGACGACGTCTGGAAGAAGATGCCGTGGGCGTGCGGTCAGGATGGCAGCTCGGTGCTGCCGACCACGACCGATCCGAAGGAGGCCCTGCTCAATTCGACGTGGCGTCCGTCGCTGTCGGTCACCGGGGCGGCAGGCCTGCCGGCGCTGTCGGATGCGGGCAACGTGCTACGTCCGCGCACGGCGTTCAAGCTGTCGCTGCGTCTGCCGCCGCTTGTCGACGCCGCGCAGGCCGTGGCCGAACTCAAGTCGCTGCTGGAGCTCGATCCGCCTTACAACGCGAAGGTGACGTTCAAGTCCGATGCCGGCGCAGCCTCCGGCTGGAACGCGCCCGATGTGGCGCCCTGGCTCACGTCGGCGCTCAATACCGCATCGCAACGGCACTATGGCGAAGATGTGGCGTACATCGGCCAAGGCGGTACGATTCCGCTGATGAATACGCTCCAAGCCGGTTTCCCGACGGCGCAGTTCATGGTGTGCGGTGTACTCGGTCCCAAGTCGAACGCGCATGGCCCGAACGAGTTCCTGCACGTACCCTATGCGAAGAAACTGACGGCTGCGGTCGCCGAGGTGATCGCCCTGGCGCCGTAAGGCCGTTAAGATTCTTAAGGCCGTCAAGGTGACGCGCCTTGATAGTGAAGTGACGACGCATGACAAAACGGGCCGCATGTCAGCGGCCCGTTTTTTTGCGTTGACGCAAGCGCACGCTCAGAGTCGATGCGTGACGGCGTCCAGTACCTGCACCCCACGCATGAAGTCGTCGAGATCCATACTCTCGTGTGGATTGTGTGAGCCGTTGGCGTTGCGCACGAACACCATGCCGCTAGGAATGCCGGCGTTGGCGAAGATGGCGGCGTCGTGGCCGGCGCCGCTCGGCACCCGTTCCTGCGCAAGATCAAGCGTGCGACAAGCGTCGACCAGCCACGATGACACCTGCGCATCCATGATCGCCGGGGGCGACGCGAGTCGCCGGTCGAACACGAATTGCACGCCACGATCGCGTTCGATGGCGCGGCACTCGGTACGCATCAACTCGTAGAACACGTCGAGCGTATCAGCGCTCTGGCTGCGCACTTCCAGACTGAAGTCCACCTTGCCTGGAATGCGCGAGATGGCATGCTCGGCGGGATCGGTGCCGACGATACCGGTCGTCACCACCAGATCGATGCCGCGCGCGAGCAGGGCGCTCCAGTGCTCGTCGAGACGCGTGATGAGATCGGCCACCGCGAACATGGCGTCGTGACGCAGCCAGCGCGGCACGGCGCCCGAGTGGCCGGCTTCACCCACGCATGACACGCGGTTGTGCCGCACGTTGCCGCGAATGCCGGGCACGATGGCCACTGGCAGGTCGCGCGCGATCATCACCGGGCCCTGTTCAATGTGCAGTTCCAGCCACGCCTTGGCGCGTGAGGCGTCGAATAGCGTGGCGCCGTCACGAATCGCGTCGATATCGGCACCAGCCTCGGCCATACATGCCGCGAGCGTGCGGCCATGCGTGCGGTGGGGCATGGCCAGATCGGCATCGTTCAGTTTGCCGAACAGCGCGCTCGACCCCATGTACGCGCGACCGAACCACGCGCTTTCCTCTCCGCGCAAGGCGAGTACGCGCACCGGCGTGGATGTGCGACGCTGGCTGCGTTGTTGTTCGACGAGGCACAACAGACCGCCCACGATACCGGCAAGACCGTCGTAGTTGCCGCCTTGCGGCACCGAATCGAGATGCGATCCGATCCATGTGGCGGGGGCGTCGCCGGTGTCGTCGGGCAGCGTAAAGACCAGATTGGCGGCGCGGTCGCGCGAGACGGCCAGTCCCTGATGCCCGGCCCATTGCGTCAAGTACGCGGCCGCGGCATTCTCGCCCTCGCCGTAGCTGTCACGGGTAATGCCGACGCCATCGTCGCCAAGGCGACGCAGGTCGGTGAAGAGTTGCTCGGCCAGCGGGGCCAGCGCGTTCAGTTCCATGAGTGTGCTTCTTTTCGCGTAAAGCATCGCGAGGGTTGCGTAAAACGTGCGACGGCTCAGCCGGATTGCTGTGCGAATCGCAGCCAACGGTCGGTCAGTTGGGCGTCGAGCGCGACGGCGCCGGTGAGTGTTGCAATGCGCTCGACGGCCTGCGCATCGCAATACGCCGCCAGTCCATCGACGATGTGTCCCATGACGGCTGGATCGCGGAACGACGCTGTGCCGACTTGCACGGCCGATGCGCCCGCGAGCATGAATTCGACCGCGTCGTCTGCCGTTTCGATGCCACCGCAGCCGATGATCGGAATGTGTACCGCCCGATGGCACTGATGCACGAGCCGAACGGCGAGCGGTTTGATCGCCGGGCCGGAGAGTCCGCCCATCACGTTGCCGAGCTTGGGCTTGCGCGTGCGCACGTCGATGGCCATGCCCAGCACGGTGTTGCCCATGACGATGGCGTCGGCGCCAGCGTCTTCCGCCGCTTTGGCGATCAACGCGACCTGGCCGGCGTTGGGCGTGAGCTTGACCCACACCGGATGCGAGGTGCGTCGGCGAATGGCGCTCACAGCCTTGTAGGTGCTCTCGGGCAGCATGGCGAAGGCCATGCCGTCCGCCTCGAGGTTCGGGCAGGAGATGTTCGCCTCGATGGCCGCGACTTCCGGCAGCGACAACGTCTCGCAGGCTTGCCCGAAAGACTCCGCCGTGTCGGCCGACACCGACACAACCACAGGCGTATCGAAACGCGTATAGGCGGGCAGCACGTCGCGCCGGTAGGCGTCGAGCCCCTTGCTCGGAATGCCGATGGAGTTGAGCATGCCGCTGGCGGTCTCGGCCACGCGCGGCGTCGGGTTACCCGCACGGCTTGCGGGTGAGACGCTCTTGATGACGAGCGCACCGAGCCGGGTCAGATCCAGCGCTTCGGCATATTCGAGCGCGAAGCAGCCAGAGGCCGGCATGACGGGATTGCGCAGCGCAAGCGACCCGATGCGTACGGAAAGATCAGCCAAAATTCACCTCCCCGACGACGTCGCGAATCGGAAACACCGGGCCTTCGCGGCACACGCGCAGGAATTGCTTGTCGCCATCGCGATCGAACAGGCGCACGCACGACAGGCATACACCCATGCCGCACGCCATGCGTTGTTCCATCGCGACCTCGGCCGTGATGTGCGGATGAGTGCCCAGCACACGCTGGAGCAGCATCAGCAGACGATGCGAGCCGCAGGTGTAGACGGCGTCGTGCGGTGTGGTGTCGAGCAGGGTACGTATGCGCGGCTCCAGTGCTTCGACGGCCGACGAGCCGTCGGTGTCGAACACGCAATGCACGTCGGCCAATGCGCGTGCTTGGGGCGAGCGCAGGAATTCGTCGCGCATCAAATCGGCGTCGGTGCGGGCCGACATGACGACCGTCAACTTCAGCCCGGCCGCCGCCGCCCGTTGCACGAGCGGGGCCATCGTCGCCAGACCGACGCCGCGCGCGACCAGCATGACGCGCTGCCACTGCCCGGACTGCGTATCGAGCGTGAAGGTATTTCCGAGCGGGCCGACGATATCGAGCGTTGCGCCTTCCGGCAGGGTGGCAAGTGCGCGCGTGCCGACGCCCGTGACGTTGTAGAGAAACTCGATGATGTCCGGCTCGGGGCCGGTGCCGTAGACGCTCATCGGGCGCAGCAAGAAGGGGGCGTCGCTGTCCGTGACCGGACACTTCAGTTGGTAGAACTGGCCAGGCTGTGTCGTGAGCGCGATGGGCGCATCGGCCTGCAAACGCAGATAGCGGTAACGCGCATTGACTGCGTGATGCGTGAGCACGCGGCAGCGATGCGTCGCGACCGTGAGCGCGCGGCAAGACGCATCGCGAGGGTCGTGTGTGTCCGAAGGCAGCCCACCCAATGCGCGGGTGAGGTCGGTACGCGTCAGAGTGGAGACTGACATGGGGGGCTCCGGAGAGTGGGGGCTGGCGTTGTGCACGTCGCGCATCTCGTTATTCGAGTTCGACGCCCTTGAGTTCCGGGATCAGGAAGCGCGTCGCGATCATGTCGAGCACATACAGGCTCGCGAGCAGCGCGATGGCAATCTGGAACGAGTAGCGGGCGGCGAGCGCACCAACGACGATAGGCCCCAGCCCGCCGATGGCGCGCCCGATGTTCCACAGCACGTTCTGCGCGGTGGCGCGTGCCGCAGTGGGGTACGCCTCGGACATGAGCGTGCCGTAGCCGCCGACCATGCCGTTCACGAACATGCCCATCAGCACGCCGGCGAAGAGCATCACCGTCGGGTCGGTCAACTGGGCATAGACGATCACCATGACCACGGCACCCGCCTGATACAGCAGGAACGTGGGACGGCGTCCGATACGGTCGGCCAGTTGCCCGAAAACCCAGACGCCGATCATCATGCCGATCACGGTGGCCGCAGTCCAGAGGCCGGACTTCGTGAGCGAGAAACCGAGCTTTTGCGAGAGGAACGTCGGCAGCCAGATCATGATCCCGTAGTAGCCGAAGTTTTGAACCGAGCAGAGAATCACGATGCCCAGACTCACGCGAGTGGTGCTGGCGTCCTTGACGAGCAGACGGAAGGCGCTGCTGCTCTGACCGGGCTGCGCGGTCTTGCCGGTGCGTCGTACGAAGACTTCGGGTTCATGCAGCTTGTTACGCAGTACCCATGCCATGAGCGCAGGCAGCACCCCCACGAGGAACATGCCGCGCCAGCCGATGTGCTGGAGCAGCAGCGGAGTGAGCAGCGCTGCGGCAAGTACGCCCGTCTGCCAGCCGAGTGCGACGTACGACGAGACGCGTGCGCGTTTGGCCGCAGGCCAGGCTTCGGCGGCCAGCGCCATGCCGATGCCGAATTCGCCGCCCAGCCCGATGCCCGCAATCGTGCGATACGCGAGCAGGTCCCAGAAGCCCTGCGCAAACGCGCACAGCCCGGTGAAGACGGCGAACAGCAGGATCGTCCACGTGAGCATGCGCACACGGCCATAGCGATCCGAGAGCGCGCCGAACAGAATGCCGCCGGCGACGGCGCCGATCAGCGTCCATGTCACGAGAGCACCGGCCTGTCCGCGGGAGAGCTGCAGCCCCGCCGTAATCGCCGGTAGCATGAAGCCGAGAATCAGCAGATCGAAACCGTCCATTGCATACCCAATGGCAGAGCCCGCGAGCGCTTTCCATGCGTAAGGGGTGACGAGATCGTCGGACGTGGCGCCCGCGCGTTGCGCACCCGGTGTGTTCAGGTTGACTTCCATGATCGGTTCCTGTGAGGCGGCGAAGCGACGCGGCGGAAGCCGCTACGTCGGTTTCGTCCAATTTTGCCAATCTGTCTAAATTTTTAGACAATAAAGTGAAAAAATCCCGCCTGGGATGCACGTCAAGACTCGCTCGTCGTTACGCAACGTCACGCATAGACCTCGGTCGTCAATTGCGCGGCGAAGCCGTTCAGCGAGGCAAGGAAGCTGGCATCGGAGGTGGCTGCCGCATCGCGCAACATCGTGGCATAGGCCTTGCTGCGTGCGAGAAATGCCTGAAAGGTCTCGCCGCTCGCGGCAATGCCCGACTGGCGTTCCGCGAACGTTTGCGCGGCCTGCGCCAGCAACAACAACGCAGCGGACTCGCGCGTGGCTGTCCTCGACGCATTGAGACAACGCGCGGCAAAGTCTTCGATGTCGGACAAACCGACCGTCTCGCGTTGTAACCAGACGCATGCAAGTTGCAGATCCATCATGCTCTCCATTTGTCTAAATATTTAGACTAAACGAACCCGGTGAGGCAGGCAAGGCGAAAATAATTGGGTCAAACCCTGATATCGAGGCCGTGCGATGGCGTTCGTCACGGGCGGCAATCGTCCGCCGTTGCCTGCCTCGGGAAGGCCGGCGATGTGACCAGCCTTCGCTCAGAACTTCATGCGCAGGCCGGCGCCGTAGGTCTGGCCGGTCGACAGATCGCTCATGTGGTCGTACTTGTACGCGGCGTAGATATCCGTACGTTTGGATAGCGGATAATCATAGCCGAGCGCCCAAGTGGTGCGACGCTGATTGTCGCCCGAACCGTTCGAGCCGGTGTAGGCGACCGAGGCGAGCACGCTTCCGCGGCCGAGCGGCACCGAGGCACCCAACTGTCCGGTATTGGCATGGAAGTTGCCGCTCGCGGCCTGACTTGCGATGAGCATGTACTGAGCGAAGACCTTCACCACGGCGAAGTCGTACGAGAGGCCGAGCTGTGCCGTGTTCTGGTTGGTCAGCCCGGTGACGCCCGGCAATTGCGTGCCAAAGTCTCCCGGCGTCGTGCTGAAGTTCACGTACTGATAGTTCACGGCCGCGGCGAACGGGCCGTTGGCGTAGGTGATCGCAGCGGCCCACTTCTTCGCGCTATGGTCGGTCGGGCTGTTGCCCGTCGCGTATAGCAGCGTGCCCGCCATCCCAGCGTATGTCGGCGACGTATACGCGACGGCGTTGTTCCAACCCGAGTCGCCCACCACGCCTTGCGTTCCCAGACCCTTGTAGGTGTGGAAGATCATCGGCGAGAAGGTATACGAATTGTTGAACGGGTTGAACCGGATCGTGGCGAGATAAAGCGGGGTGGTGATGCGACCCAGGTGCAAGGTGCCAATGGCGCTGGACAGACCGACGTATGCGTTACGCGAGAAGAAGCTGTCGCCGGCAAAGCGGCCGTACGTTCCGTTGTTCGGCTGGAAGTAGCTTTCCAGCACAAACAGCGCGCGGTTACCGCCGCCCAGGTCTTCGGTGCCGGCCAGCCCCCAATACGACGTCGTCATGCCGCCGCCTTGCTGCACGACGGCCGCGTTGCCGCCGGGGTTCTTCACCGAGCCGACGTAGGCGTCTGCCAGGCCGTAGAAGCTCACGCTCGATTGCGCGTGAGCCGTGGTTGCGAGCGTCGCGGCGCCCAGTGCGGCGGCGCCAGCCACCTTGTGCCAGGTTTTCATCATTCCCTCTTTGTCTGTCTAAATTTATGGACGAAGCGCAGGCTATCGCTGCGAGCATATGGGGCATCCTCCACGAAGCATTGGGTTTGCCCGCGTTGCGGAGCAGGCCCGTGCCATGGGATCCCCGTGATCGGAATCGTGCCGATGTCTAAAAAAATAGACAATAGAAAAATATTCGACAAGTCGATGTGGGGTGTTTGCGACAGTGCCGGGGAGGGGGAACGGCACTGTCTCGGCGGCAAAGGCGCGGCATCGAGACGTGCAGGTGACCGGTATAATCCCGGCACTGCAATGCGGGCGCGGCGCGTTTGGCCGGACCGGGCATTGGCATCCGAGAGGGGGCGATTTGAATCGAGCTGCGACGACATCCCGGGCGCCGAGAGGCGCGCGTTTCAATTTCCGAGCCATTGGCGAACGTTTGCGCGCCTATCGGCTGGCGGCGGAGTTACGTAGCGAGGATGTGGCCGAGCAACTCGATATCTCGCGCGCGGCCATCTATAAGCTCGAGCGCGGCGAGATCGTCAAGATCGACACCCTCGAGCGGCTCGCGGCACTGCTGGGTGTGTCGCTGGCGAATCTGCTGGGGGTGGAAGTCGAATATCACGACTCGGCAGTGAGCTACTTCGAGCGGATGCGTCAGTTGGAACGCCGCTCAGAGCGCGTCGTGGCGCACTTCGACCCAATTTCGTTTCTGCTCACATCGCACGACTACGACGTGTGGCTGCGTCGCATGCTCGAGGAGAGCATTCCGCCCGCGCTCGCCGACCGCCACTGGGCGAACACGATCGATCGCGTGCTGGGCATTTTGCAGGAGCGCAAGTCGAGTTTCTCGCGTCACCAACTGGCCGTGACCAGCCTCATCGGGCTGCGTCAGATCGAGCAGTTCCTGCATCACGGTCTCGTGGGGCGGCTGGGGCTGCCACCGGGCGTGCAGCTCGAGCGCAAGATGGCGGCACGTCGCGAGGTCGCGCGAATTGTCGAGTTTCTCGAGGCCGACACGACGGGCGTGCAGATCGGCGTCGTGAGCGACAACATGCCCAATGAGTCGTTCCAGATCTTCGAGGCGCAGGGCGAAGCCTATGTCGCGGTCTCGCCGTTCCGTCTCGGCGAGCTACCGAACCTGCGTACCGGCATTGCCACCATCACGACGTCACCCGACGGCGTCGGCATGTACCGCGCCATGATCGACCGACTCTGGGCCGATTCGGCCAAGGGCAGGGAAGGTGCGGCGCTGATCGGGGAACTGCTGGCGCGGTTCTGAGGGCGCTGGCGAGGGGCGGCCGGCGCCTCGAACGGCCTCGTTGTGCACGCGCATTGCGTGCGGGAAAACGATGAGCCGGTGCCACAATACGAAGTCTTCCCACACAATCGACATCGCTTCCCTGCAAACCGCTCTAGTCTCCTTGCGGTTGAAGACCATTCGGTCTGTTTACCTTGGAGACGATCATGGGAACCATTTCCGCTGCATCGCGCGGCTCGCCGGTGCAACTCATTTCCATTACCCGGTCGAAGCCGCCTGATGATGGGAACAGCTTCGGCTCGGACTTTCAGAGACTGGGATCGATTGCAACGTCGGCGCTTGGATCGACCGGCAAGCCTTGGCAGTCCTATCCCGTGCGGCCGCGAAGCACGCAAGCCAACAGCGGCATTCCGCTGGGGACATGGTGCGGGGAGCGCGATCGCGAGGTGCTTCACGCCAAGCGCCTGCGCGCCGACCCGCTGATGCCCAAATTCGTCGGCGAGGGACTTGGGCGCTGGCGCACCCAGTTTACCGACGCCGTCGCCGCCGACGTGACTTTCGAGCGTGCCCGTGCGTCGTCCATGCAGCGGGTCCGTCACGGGATTCCCGCCGAGCCGACCCGTTTCGTTCGAACGTTTGCCACTGGCTCGGTGCGCGCGCAACTTGGCGAGATTGCGCGTCTGAGCGATGAGGTCGGCAAGCTGACTGCGACCATTCCGTCGTTGCCGGACGGGAGCGCCAGGAAAATTGCGCTAAGAAATCGCGATGACCTTGCTGCGCTCAGAGATGCGATGGCGCGATTGACCATGAATTCGCATGGCAGGAAGGACGATCTGCTGCGTTCGGAACTGAACGCCCTGATCGCGCTGAACGACATGGCGCGCGAGGCGGAGCGCGAGCTGACCAACGGCGGTGCCGACGTACCGCTGCGCCTGGCGGTGCGCGATGGCAACTGGGTCCTCAAACCTGCTGCGTCGACCTCCTGGTTCGCCAGGAACAAGACGCGGGCGGCCAATGATTCGGCCCGACTGGCACTCCTCCTTGGCTATCCGGCCGATCAGCCTGTCACGCTCAAGATGATTCGCAGCCGGGGGGTTGGCGCGCACGAGTACACGACCGTGCTCAATGACGCCAGATCCAGCGGACGCGACGCCGCGCGTTCCTGGCTCGCCGTCAGGGCGCTGGACATCGACACTTGGAAGGCCGCCACCCGCGCTGTGTACGATGGCCTGTCACCGTCCGACACGCACCGCGCGCCGGCGGACACGCCAACGCCTGCGCACGACGACAGCCTGCTCGGCGACGAACTCGACTCAGGCGCGGATCCACGCAGTCCGAGTCGTGAGCGGTCGCGTCGGACTACGGCCAATCCAATCGATGCCACCCGGTTTTCCGATCTCGTTCGCCCCTCGTTGGCCGAGCCCGCCGCCGAGCCGGTGCTCGACGATTCTGAGGACTCCGACGATTCCGAGGCACCGGAGATGGACGCGCACGGTTACGCCAGCCTCGTGAGGTCAGGCACCCCATCGGACGTGCCCCACTTTGTCGCGCCGGACGGCAGCGAATACGCGCGCGTCATGCGAGCCGAACGGTCGCCGGCGTTGGCCAGCGCGACGTCGCAACGCTCCCGGCGCGAAATTTTTGCGGAGGCGTTCTGCAACGCGCAGCCGGGCAGGCAGCATCACTTGCGGGCAATGTTTGCTCGATCGATGGTGTCCGCGCCGTCGCCGAGCGAACAGGCTGCAGGCGGACACGGACCCGTCGGCAGCGCTCGAGCCGACGCGACGCCGTCGCCACTGCCACCGCCGCCGCCATTGTCGCCACCACCGCCGCCGCCGTTGTCGGCACTGCCGCCTATCCCTGAGTAATCCACGGCTGCATTAGGCAGGCCAGGCCGCTACCGGAACATGGAGCGGCCTTTTTCATGCTAAAGCCGCGCGAAGGATTTTATGTGACAAAACGCTTCGTGCGCGCGTAATAGTAAATACTTTAATTATTGGCAAGCCTTTTTAATCAACGGCTTGCGAGCCTTACGCAACACACTGGTTTTGCCATGCGGGGGGCTTGTCAGTAGAATGGTCGCGTTAAAAAACGCTACGCGAAGCGAATAGCCTGTCAGGTTTTCTTCACGCATGGCGACCCATTGCTTGACTGTCATGCGTGATTCGTCCCCCACAAAACGGAGAACCCCATGTCACAGGACAAGGAACCGCGCCGGCGCTTTTTGCGTCAGGTGCTGGCGATCGTACCCGCCACGACCCTCGCCACCGGTGCCACGCTGAGTCAGTCCGCCTGCAGCAGCGACAAGCCCGCCGCCCCCGCCGCATCCACCACGCCCTATGAGCCCAAGTACTTCACCGCCGACGAATGGCGTTTTGTGAATGCCGCCGTCGACCGCCTGATTCCCGCCGACGACCTCGGCCCGGGGGCGCTTCAAGCCGACGTGCCACAGTTCATCGACCGTCAGATGGAAACGCCCTTCGGGCACGGCAAGCTCTGGTATATGCAGGGGCCATTCCATACCGATCAGCCTCCCGAGATGGGCTACCAGTTGAGTCTCGTGCCGCGCGACATCTATCGTCACGGCATTGCGGCGTGCGACGCTTACTGCAAAAAGCAGTACAACAAGGCATTTGCCGAGCTCGATCACGCCACGCAGGAGACCGTGCTCGGCGATCTGGAGCACGCGAAGGTCGAGTTCGATAGCGTGCCGGCGCGCACGTTCTTCTCCTATCTGCTCGCCAATACGAAGGAAGGTTTCTTCTCGGATCCGATCCACGGCGGCAACAAGGACATGGTGGGCTGGAAGATGGTGGGCTTCCCCGGCGCGCGCGCCGACTTCCTCGACTGGGCGGATCAGCCGAACGTCAAGTACCCGTATGGGCCCGTGTCGATTTCCGGAAAGCGGGGCTAATTCATGGCCATCAAGAAAGACAAGGTCGACGCCGTCATCGTGGGCTTCGGTTGGACCGGGGCCATTCTCGGCCAGGAACTCACCGATGCCGGGCTCAACGTCGTGGCGCTCGAGCGCGGTGCGATGCGCGACACGCCCACCGACGCGCAGTACCCCAAAGTCATCGACGAACTCGAATACTCGGTGCGCGGCAAGCTCTTCCAGGAGCTGGCCCGCGAGACCGTTACGATTCGTCATACGCCGGACGATCTCGCTGTGCCTTACCGCCAGAACGGCTCGTTTCTGCTCGGCAACGGCGTGGGCGGCGCGGGCTTCCACTGGAATGGCATGCACTACCGCATCCTGCCCGAAGAGCTGAAGCTGCGCAGCCATTACGAGGAACGCTACGGCAAGAAATTCATTCCCGACGGCATGACGATCCAGGACTTCGGCGTGAGCTACGAGGAACTGGAGCCGCACTTCGATTTCGCCGAGAAAGTGTTCGGGACGTCGGGCAAGGCCGGCAACCTTAACGGCACGATCGTGCCCGGCGGCAACCCGCGCGAGGGGGCGCGGTCAAGCGAATTCCCCACGCCGCCACTGCAGACCACCTATGGTGCGACGCTCTTCGAGAAGGCTGCCCGCGAAGTCGGCTTCAATCCGTACCCGGCCCCCGCCGCGAATACCTCTCAGCCCTATACGAATCCGTACGGTGTGCGTCTCGGGCCGTGCAACTTCTGTGGCTTCTGCGAAAACTACGGCTGTTACATGTACTCGAAGGCATCGCCGCAGACGACCATTCTGCCGGTGTTGCTCAAGAAGCCCAATTTTGAGTTGCGCCCGCACTCATACGTCGTCAAGGTCAATCTCGACAGCGACGGCAAGAAGGCCACGGGTGTGACGTACATCGACGCACAAGGCCGCGAAGTCGAGCAACCGGCCGATCTCGTCATCATGGCCGCGTACCAGATGCACAACGTGCGCCTGCTGCTGCTCTCCGGCATCGGCAAGCCCTACGATCCGAAGACGGGCGAGGGCGTTGTCGGCAAGAACTATGCGTACCAGATGAACGGCGCCGTGAACGTGCTGCTGCCCAAGGGCACGCAGTTGAATCCATTCATCGGCACGGGCGCGGGCGGCGTGTCGATGGACGATCTGAACGGCGACCAGTTCGACCACGGGCCGCTGGGCTTTATCGGCGGCGCGAGCATCCGTCACGTGCGCACGGGCGGGCGCCCGATCAAGATGACGCCGAGCGTGCCGGGCACGCCGTCGTGGGGCAGCAAGTGGAAAGCGGGTGTGACGGACGCGTATCAGCGGTTCATGACGATCGGCATTTCCGGCTCGGTCATGTCGTATCGCGACGCGTGTCTCGATCTCGATCCGACCTACAAGGACGCCTACGGTGTGCCGTTGCTGCGCATGACGTTCGACTGGCATGACAACGAGTACGCCATGCTGGGCTATATGGGCGACCGCATGGAAGCGGTCGGCCGCACGATGAATCCGGAGAAGGTGTTCCGCGCGATCCGCAAGAAGGGCACGCACTACGACACGCGGATCTACCAGAGCACGCATACGACCGGCGGCGCGATCATGGGCACGAACCCGTCGAACAGCGTGGTCAACAAGTACCTGCAAAGCTGGGATGTGTCCAACGTGTTCGTGATGGGGGCGTCGGCGTTCCCGCAGAACATGGGTTACAACCCCACGGGCGTGGTGGCGGCGCTGGCGTACTGGTCTGCGAAGGCGATTCGCGAACAGTACCTCAAGAACGCCGGCCCGCTGGTTCAGGCGTGAGGAGCGCAACCATGATCCGCAAAACGATGATGAAACGCTCCGCGATCGCACTTGCCGCCGGGACGCTGGCGTTCGCGGCCGTTGCCGTGTGGGCGCAGAATGCTGCGGCGCCGGCCTCGGCACCGGCCGCACCCGCCGTGTCGCCGACGCCGATGGCACCCGCCACGACGGCCGCCGGCAGCCCGGCGCCCGCCGCGAACGACCCGCAGGCGCAACTCGTGAAGCAGGGCGAATACCTCGCGCGCGCGGCCGATTGTGCCGCGTGCCACACGGCGCCCAAGGGGCTACCGTTCGCCGGCGGCCTGCCGATCGCCTCGCCGATCGGCACGATCTACTCGACGAACATCACGCCCGACAAGGACACCGGCATCGGCAGCTACAGCCTCGAGGACTTCGACAAGGCGGTGCGCCACGGGGTCGCGAAGAATGGCGCGACGTTGTACCCGGCCATGCCGTACACGTCGTACGCGAAGGTGCGTCCGGCCGATGTCAAGGCGCTGTACGCCTACTTCATGAACGGCGTGAAGCCCGTCGCGCAGACCAACAAGTCGACCGATATCCCGTGGCCGATGTCGATGCGCTGGCCGCTGTCGATCTGGCGCAACATGTTCGCGCCCGCGGTCGTTGGCGATACCGCCTCGACCGATAACGATCCCATCTCGCGCGGACGCTATCTTGTCGAAGGCCTGGCCCATTGCAGCGCCTGCCACACACCGCGCGGCTTTGCGTTTCAGGAGAAGGCGCTCACCGACGACAGCACCGCATTCCTGTCGGGCGGTGTGGTCGACAACTTCCTCGCGAAGAATCTGCGGGGCGATGTCACCGACGGTCTGGGCAACTGGAGCGAAGGCGATATCACGGCGTTCCTGAAGGGCGGACGTAACGACCACTCCGCGGCGTTCGGCGGGATGACGGACGTGGTGCAGCACAGCACCCAGCACATGAACGATGACGACCTCACGGCGATTGCCAAGTACCTGAAGACGCTCAAGCCGGTCGATCCGAACGCCAAGGCGCTCGCCTATGACGACACCGTGGCCAAGGCATTGCGTACGGGCGCAGGCAAGGGCAACGGTGCGCTCACGTTCCTCGACAACTGCGCGGCGTGCCATCGCAGCACCGGCAAGGGCTACACGCAGACGTTCCCAACGCTCGCCCTCAGCTCGACGGTGAACTCGGCCGATCCGACCTCGCTCATCCACATCGTGTTGCGCGGCGCGGAAATGCCGTGGACGAAGTCGGCGCCCACGCATTACGCGATGCCGAGCTTCGACGACCGGCTGACCGATCAGGATGTGGCCGACGTGCTGACGTTCGTGCGCTCGAGCTGGGGCAACAAGGCGCCGGCGGTGACAGCCACCCAGGTGGCCAAGGTGCGCAAGGAGGTTGGCGCAGCGGCGCAACCGCAGCGCTGAGCCGGCAAATCGTAGGGCCGGTGACCGGCCCCAGGGGGGAAGTCGAGGCCTCGCCAGGCAGCATCGCTGGCGGGGCTTCGTTGTTTGCGATCGGGCGGGGGAGGGGGCGGATTCCATCGTTATACTGATGGTTCTTGCGCAATCGTCTCCCCAACGTGAGGTATCACCATGCCCCGAATGTTCGTCAAGACCTTGCCGTGTCTCGTCGCCGCCGCAACGCTCGCCTTGTCCCCGCTGTCGGCACTGGCCTGTACCCGTGTGGTGTATCTCGGCGCGAACGACGACGTGATTACCGCGCGCTCGATGGACTGGAGGGTCGACGTCGCCACCAATCTCTATGTGTTGCCGCGCGGCATGACGCGCTCGGGCGAGGCGGGGCCCAACTCGCTTCGCTGGACGGCGAAGTACGGCAGCGTGGTGGCCACGGGCTACGACGTGTCGACGACCGACGGCGTCAACGAGAAGGGGCTATCGGCGCAGTTGCTCTGGTTGGTGGAGTCGCAATATCCGACGTTCGACAAGGGGTCGAAGCCGGGGCTGACGATCGCGGCCTGGGCGCAGTACGTGCTGGATAACTTCGCGACGGTCGCACAAGCCGTGGCGGCGCTGGAGAAGACGCCGTTCACGATCGTGACGGACAACGTGCCCGGCGAGGATCGGATCGCGACGCTGCATCTGTCGATGTCCGACAAGTCGGGCGACAGTGCCATCGTCGAGTACATCAACGGTCGGCAGGTGATTCACCACGGCCGCCAGTATCAGGTGATGACCAATTCGCCGACGTTCGACGAGCAGCTTGCGTTGAACAGTTACTGGAAGCAGATTGGCGGAACGACGTTCCTTCCGGGGACGAATCGCTCGTCGGATCGCTTTGCGCGAGCGTCGTTCTACATCAATGCGATTCCAAAGACCGAATCGCCGGTCGAGGCGTTGGCGAGCGTGTTCAGTGTCATTCGCAACGCGTCGGTGCCGTTCGGCATCACGACGCCGGGCGAGCCGAATATTTCGTCGACGCGTTGGCGCACGGTCGTCGATCACAAGCGCATGCTTTATTTCTTTGAATCGGCGCTCACGCCCAACACGTTCTGGGTGGATCTGAACAAGGTTGATTTCGCGGCCGGGGCGCCCGTGAAGCGGCTCGATCTCGGCAAGGATCAGCGCAATACCTTCAGCGGTGAGGTCTCGGCCGATTTCAAGGTGGCGCCGCCGTTTCCGTTTCTGGGGTTGCGCGACGGTCCCGTCCCTGCGTCGAAAGACCGGTCAGGAAGCACCGGCCTGTGAACGGCACGCGGCCGCCCTGACGGCGTCGACCGTCGCCGATAGCCAACGTGCCCGGCATGCGCCGGGCACGTAAGGCGGATGGCGCATCCGTCATCGCGCTGGCCTGCCGCACCTCACGCCGTCCACGTCACCCCAACCAATGCTTGATCGATGCGATCATCGCGTTGCGCGAAATGCCATAGCGATCCTGCAGCACCGGGAGGGAGCCCGCGTCCAGGAACTGGTCGGGCAGACCGATGTGGCGAAAGCGCGTCGATACCTCGGCGCGCATGAGCGCACCCGCTACCGCTTCGCCCAGACCACCGATCACCGTGTGGTTTTCCGCAATGACCACCAGACGCCCGCCGCGCGCTGCTTCGCGCACGATGGTCGCCTCGTCGAGCGGCTTGATCGTCGGCACGTGCAGCACCGCCACGTCGACGCGATCCGCCGCCAGTGCCTTGGCGGCGTCGAGGGCGCGCATGGTCATGAAGCCGGTCGAGATGATCAGGACATCGTTGCCATCGCGTATCGGCTTGGCTTTGCCCAGCTCGAACTTATAGCCATACTCGTCGAGCACCAGCGGAACGTTGCCGCGCAGCACGCGCATGTACACGGGGCCGGGGTGGTCGGCGATGGCCGGCACGATCTGCTCGATATCCAGCGCGTCGCACGGATCGATCACGGTCAGGTTGGGCATCGCGCGAAAGATCGCAATGTCATCCGTGGCCTGGTGGCTGGGGCCGTAGCCCGTGGTCAGGCCCGGCAGGCCGCCGATGATTTTGACGTTGGCATCCTGCTCGGCGACGCCCTGCGAGATGAAGTCGTAGCATCGGCGTGCGGCGAAGGTCGCGTAGGTAGACGCGAACGGGATGAACCCCTCCTTGGCCAGTCCGCCGGCGGCGGTCGCCATCAACTGCTCGGCCATGCCCATCTGGTAGAAGCGCTCCGGATAGGCCTGCGCAAAGATGTGCATGTCCGTATATTTCGCGAGATCGGCACTCATGCCGACGATCTCTGGACGCGCATCGGCCAGCGCCACGAGCGCCTTGCCGAACGGTGTAGCGCGTGTGCGGTGTCCCTCATCGACCGACGACGCGATGATGGCGGGCGCGGCGGGCATGGCGTTCTGACGGGTTTGGGTTGTCGTCGGTTGATCGGCTACGGACGTGTTCATGCTGCGCTCCCTTGCGCGTTGAGCGCGCTGAATGCTCGTTGCCACTCGGGCGGGTCGAGGCGGATGAAGTGATTCTTTTCGCGGGCTTCGAGGAAATCGACGCCTTTGCCCATCTTGGTGTCGCAGATGATGATGCGCGGCACGGGCCGGTCGTGCGATCGGGCATTGTCGAAGGCTTGGAGCACGGCCGCCAGGTCGTTGCCATTCACGCGTTGTGTGTAGAAGCCGAACGCCTCGAACTTCTGCACCAGCGGCTCGGTCGGCATGATGACCGTCGACGGGCCGTCGGCTTGCACGCCGTTGACGTCGACGACGGCAATGATGTTGTCGAGCTTGAACGCCGAGGCCGACGTTGCCGCTTCCCAGGTCGGGCCTTCGGCAAGCTCGCCATCACCCATCAGTGTGTAGACGAACGACGTCGACTGCTTGCGTTTGAGGCCGAGTCCCATGCCGACGGCCATCGGCAGGCCAAGACCGATCGAGCCGCCCGACATTTCCGCGCCCGGCGTGTACGACATCATGCCCGACATCGGCAGGCGGCTGTCGTCGCAACCGTAGGTGACGAGTTCCTCCCTCGGGAAGTAGCCGGCCTCGGCGAGCACGGCGTAATGCGCGATGGCGTAGTGGCCGACTGACAGCAGGAAGCGATCGCGGGCCTCCCATTCCGGGTCGTGCGGCCGCACGTTCATCGCATGCAGATAGGCGACGGCCAGCACGTCGGCGATCCCCAAGGCTTGCGCGACATAGCCTTGGCCCTGAACCTCGGCCATGGTGATGGCGTTGTGGCGAATGCGATGCGCGCGCTGCGCAAGCGTACTCAGGGTATCGGCGGGTGGGGATGCAACGGTGCTCATAAAGTCTCCTGTGCAAAGTGGACGTGTCCCGGCGCGCGTCGGGCCACGCGCTGCATGGCAGCGCGCGCCGCGTTGGCAGAACCGGATTTCGGGCGTGAAACGGGGAAGATCAGGTCAGGAAGCCCGTCGAGAGCCAAGGCACGGCGGCGACCAGCACCAGGCCGACGGCCAGCGCGACGATATAGCCGACGATGGGCCGCATGCCCTCGTCGGGATGAACCTTGCTGATGACGCAGGCGGAGTAGTAGCCGACGCCGAACGGTGGCGCGAACAGGCCGATGCCCATGGAGAGCACGACCACCATCGCATAGTGCACTTCGTTGATGCCCACGCTCTGCGCGACCGGGAACAGCAGCGGGCCGAACAACACGATGGCGGGAATGCCCTCCAGTACGCTGCCCAGAACGATGAACGCCAAGATGGAGATCGCCATGAAGCCGACCGGACCACCCGGAACGTCGCGCATCGCTGCAGCGAGCATCGTCGAGAAGCCTGATTGCGTAAGCGACCACGCCATGCCGGTCGCCGCACCGATAATCAAGAGGATCGCGCCCGTCAGCGAGGCGGTCTCGACCAGCATCGGATAGACCCGCTTGGGGTCGAAGCGGCGATAGATCAGTATCCCGATCGCGGCCGAGTAGACAATACCGATGGTCGACACTTCCGTCGCCGTGGCAATTCCTTCGATCACCGCGACACGGATCACGAAAGGCAACGCGAGCGCGGGCAGCGCGATGGCGAAGCTTTTCGCGATCTCCCGGCCTGAGGCGCGCGCGCCGCTGCCCACCTTCTCGTTGCGATAGCGCCACCACACCAGCGTGCACAGCGTGACGCCGAGGATCGCGCCGGGCAGCAGGCCGCCGGTGAACAGGGCCGCAATCGATACGCCGGTCACTGAGCCGATGGTGATCAGCACGAGACTCGGCGGAATCGTCTCGGTTTGCGCGCCGGTGGCGGCGAGCAGCGCAACGAGGTCGCCGGGTTTGGCGCCTCGGCGTTGCATCTCCGGGAACAACACCGGCGCGACCGCGGCCATGTCGGCTGCCTTCGAACCGGAGATGCCGGAGACGAGGTACATCGCGCCGATCAGCACGTACTGCAGGCCGCCGCGCACGTGGCCGAGCAGACTGCCGAGGAACGCCACCATCGAGCGCGCCATGCCCGTCATCTCCATGAGCAGGCCGAGGAACACGAACAGCGGCACCGCGAGCAGAATCAAGTGGCTCATGCCTTCGTCCATCCGGCCCGCCAGAATCACGACCGGTGTGGTGGTGCCGAGCGACAGGTAGCCGAAGGTGGCGAGCGCGAACGAGAAGGCGATCGGTACGCCGGTAAGCACCATCAGCGCCACGAAGCCGACGAAGAAGATCAGCAGGTTCACGTTACCAAGCCCACGCAGCACGGGTTGCGCAAGCAGCAGCGCGCCGATGATCGCGCCGATCGTTACCGCGGCAGTGACGACCATGCGCAAGTTGCCGTGACGCACCAGTCGCAGCAGCGCGGTCAGCACCATCAGCGCGCAGCCCACCGGAATTGCGGCGGCCCGCCACGAGTCGGCAATTTCGAGCGCCGGCGTCGTGATGAAGGCCTGGTCCGCCGCGAAGTCGTAAGCGCTCGGCATGAACAGCAGCAGGAACGCGAGCGGTGTGGCGATCGCCAGCACATCGAGGAACGCGCGCCGGCCGGCGTTCATGCGGCCGACCAGGGCGGTCATGCGCATGTGTTCGCCGCGCTGCAAGGCAATCACGGAGCCGAGCATCGCCAGCCAGATGAACAGGATCGAGGCCAGCTCATCCGACCATACCAGCGGGCTGTGGAATACGGCGCGACTGACGACCCCGGCGAACAGCGTGACGATCTCGGCCAGCACGAGCAGTGCGGCCGGCAGCTCGACACACTTCGCCAAGGTGAATTGCAGCGCGGCGATCAGCCCCTCCTGGGCAGGGGCTGCCGGCAGTATGCCTTTGTTCATGCGAGTCTCCAGCCTGGCGCGGTTCATACGCTGTCTCCTTCGAAAGGCCTATGGGGGCTCAGAGCGTGCGGCCCGCACTCTTTTGCAGCAGTGCCCAGGCCTGCTCGCCGAACTTGCCCTGCCATTCCTTGTAGAAGCCGGCGGTCTGGAGCTTGTTCTGGAAGGCCGCGGCGTCGACTGAGTTGAAGGCAATGCCTTTCGCGGTGAGGTCCTTTTCGAGGGAGTCGTTGAGCGCGGCGACATCGGTGCGCTGCTTGAGCGCGGCGGCCGTGATCTGATCCTCGATCACCTTGCGGACTTCCGCCGGCAGCTTGGCCCACGATGCGCGGTTCGACAGGAACCAGAAGCCGTCCCACATGTGGTTGGTCTTTGCCACGTACTTCTGCACTTCGTAGAGCTTGGCCGAATTGATCGTGACCAGCGGGTTTTCCTGTCCGTCGGCGATCTTCGTCTGCAGCGCCGAATAGACTTCCGCGAAGTTGATGGTGAGCGGCGCCGCGCCGAAGCCCTGGAACATCGACGTCCACATCGGCGACGGGGGGACGCGAATCTTGAAACTCTTCAGGTCGTCGGGCGTCTTGATCGTTCGCGTCGACGAGCTGACCTGGCGGAAGCCGTTGTCGAAGATCTTGGGGAACGGGTGCAGGCCGCCGCGCTCGATCTGCGCGCGCACGTAGTCGCCCAGCTCGCCATCCATCGCGCTCCACACATGGTCGTACCCCTTGAACGCGAAGCCCACGCCACTGATGGCGGCCTTGGGCACGAGCGTCGAGAGGATCATCGGCGACAGCGTGAAGAAGTCGAGCGCGCCGGCGCGCAACTGCGACAGCATGTCGGTGTCGCCGCCGAGCTGGTTGTTCGGGAACACGCGCAGGTCGACCTTGCCGCCCGTCTCCTTGCGGATGGCCTCGGCGGCCTCCGTGATGCGTACCGTCAGCGGGTGAGTGATCGGCGCGTTGTTGGCGTACTTCAGCGTGAAGTCGGCCGCGTAGACGCGCGTGTGCTTGAGGATCGCCGGGGCCGCGATCGCAGTACCCAGGGAAAGCTTCAGCATCGAACGGCGGGAAAGGCTCTGCATGATGTGTCTCCTGAAGATTGCTTTTTTGGATTTGGGTGCCTGATGCGAACGGGCGCTAGAGGCGCTCGGTCGGTGCGGCGGTTGCGGCAGTGATGTCGGTCGTGATCTCGGTAGTGAAGAGAGGTAAATCGAAGGCACTCACCGGCGGCGGGTGGGTGACCGGCGCGCTGACCTCGACCAGGCATGACTGCGCGGCGCAGCCCTGCGACAGGCCCGAGGCCGGCACGTCGGCCGTCAAGACGTTGGGATTGCCATGCTTGTCGCGCCCGGTGTCCGGTTCCGGGTCGTACCAGGCGCCGGTGGACATCCGCACCACGCCGGGCAGAATGCGATCGGTGATGCGCACGCCCGCGAGGCAGCGACCACGCGCGTTGAACACCTCGACGATGTCGCCGTCGTGGATGCCGCGTGCGGCGGCGTCGCGCGGGTGGAGGTAGAGCGGCTCGCGGCCCCGAACTTTGTTGGCGGCGCTGTAAGGGCTGCCGTCGAGCTGGCTGTGCAGTTTGTTGCGCGGTTGGTCCGAAAGCAGGTGCAGCGGATAGGTCGACGCGAGCGGTGCGCCGAGCCATTCGGCCGGCGGCAGCCAGCACGCGTGGCCCGGGCAGTCAGGAATATCGAACGCGGCGATCTCGCGCGAATACAGCTCGATGCGTCCTGATGGCGTATTCAGCGGCGCAGCGGCGGGATCGGCGCGAAACGCCTCGAGCATCACCACCGGCCGCGCGCGTGAATGGAGATCGACCATACCCACGTCGCGGAAGGTGTCGAAGTCCGGTAACGCGATGTCGGCGCGCGCATAGCGCTTGCGCGTCTCCTCGTACATGTGCCTTAGCCACTGGTCGGCGTCGCGGCCCTCGGTAAATTCCGCGAAGACGCCGAGTCGTTGCGCGAGACCCGCGAAGACGGTGAAGTCATCGCGCGATTCGCCGACCGGCTCGTCGATCTTCGCCATCCACATCAGGATCGCTTCCTGTGACGCGTAGCCGAGGTCGTCGCGCTCCAGCGACGTGGAGATCGGCAGCACGATGTCGGCGTGTCGCGCGGTCGCGGTCCACGATTGCTCGTGGACAACGATCGTGTCCGGCTTCTGCCAGGCGCGCAACAGGCGGTTGATGTCCTGATGGTGGTGGAATGGGTTGCCCCCGGCCCAGTAAACCAGGTGCGTGTCGGGATAGCGATAGCGCTCGCCGTCGTAGTCGAACGGCTCGCCGGGTTTGAGCAGCATGTCGGCGATGCGCGCCACGGGAATGAACTCGCTGACCGGATTGCGGCCTTGCGGCAGCGTGGGTCCGCCGAGTTTGTCGTGCGGCGTGCCCAAGGTGTTCACGCAGCCGTAGCCGACGCCGAAGCCGCCGCCGGGCAGGCCGATCTGGCCGAGCATCGCGGCGAGGGTGACGACCATCCAGAACGGTTGCTCGCCGTGATGCGCGCGCTGTAACGACCACGCGACGTTGAGCATCGTGCGGCTCGCGTGCATGCGGCGCGCGAGCGCGGTGATCGTGTCGTCCGACACACCGGTGATCGGCTCCGCCCACGCGGGCGTCTTCGGAATGCCGTCGACATGTCCGAGCAGATACTGCTCGAATTCGTCGTATCCCGTGCAGTGCGAGGCGAGGAACGCGGGGCTGTGCAGATTTTCGTGACGCAGCACCCAGGCGAGGGCAAGCATCAAGGCCGTATCGGTGCCGGGGCGCGACGCGACCCATTCGACCTCGCCGCCGGTGTCGAGATTGTCCGAGACCGGGCCGACGTTCACGAACTTGACGCCGGCGTCGTGCATCGCACGCAGTCCACCAGGAACGCGATGTCGCCCGACGCCGCCCGGTGCCGACTGGGCATTCTTCTGTGGCACGCCGCCGAAGGTCACGAACAGTTCCGTGTGTTCGGCGAGCACGTCCCACGAATGGTGATAGCCGATCAACTCGTTCATGTCGTCGACGACATGCGGCATGATCACGTGCGCCGCGCCGAGGCTGTATGAATCCCGATGGCGGACATAACCGCCGACACAGTTCAGGAAACGATGCACCTGGCTCTGGGCGTGGTGGAACCGGCCCGCGCTCGCCCAGCCATAAGATCCGCCGAAAATCGCCGTGTTGCCGTAGGTCTCGCGAACCCGCGCAAGTTCCTTCGCGACGAGATCGAGCGCGACGTCCCATGACACTTCGACGAAGGGCTCCTTGCCGCGCAGATGCGTGGCGCTTCCCGGTCCATTCTCGAGCCAGCCGCGCCGCACCGACGGACGGCGAACGCGCAGGGCGCGCAGCGAATCGGCGGTCTGGTACGTGCCGATTGGCGAAGGGTCACTGTCTTTCGCATACGGGCGAAGACAGGTCTTGCCCGTGTCGTCGACGCCGGCCTCGTAGACGCCCCAGTGCGAGAGCGTGTATCGCGTCATGCGGCGGTCCCGACGTCGAGGGACTCCTCCAGGAACAGTTCGAAGCAGATCAGCACCGGATTGTCGCCACGTACCACGCGTCCCTGGTGAATGTTGCCGCGCGGGTCGATCAGTGCGATATCGAGCGTCGCCCGCGGTCCATTCGCGGCCTCGGCAACGACGCCGTCCAGCACGAAGATCTCGGTGGCGATGTCGTCGACCGGCGCGGCGTTCTCGAAGCGCGCGCCGACGATGCTGCCGACACTGCCGCGAATCGTTGCCGCGCGCAGACCGTGTTCGTGGCAGACCTGTTCAATGCTCTGCATCAGATCCTCGTTGGGACGAATGCGCGCGACCACGCATCGGCGGCCGGTAGACGCCGGCACTGGCTCGTGCGTAGCCTCGATGGGCACCGGGCGGAACAGCGTGAAATTGGTTTCCGCATCGAAGTCCGCACGCATCTCGGCGTTGGCGATGCCCCACGCGCGCGCCTCGGTGTCCTGCGCGACGATCACCTGGTCGGAGAAGATATGGCCCCCCTGCCAACGACCGTCGGCAGCGCGCCACATGGCATGGCAGTGGATGAACGGTCCGCCGTCGCGGCGACCGACCGTCGCGCAGGCCAGCTCGATCGTGACGGGTTCGTCGATGCAGTGCTGCTCGCTATAGAACGCCACGTGCTCGTCGTCGGGCGACGCCGCTGGGCGGACATAGCGCATCGAGTGCACTCGCAGGCCTTCGATGCGCACGGTCGCCGCGGCCATGCCGGCGGCTTCAAGTGGGCCGAGAATGGCATCGCGCAAGCTTTGGCCGCCGGCCAGGGCGAAGGTGAGCGACAGGGCGTCGCCGACGATGGATTCGATCCGCTGCACAGCCGGGGGGCCGGGCTGCTTCAGGTGACGATGGGAGGGCAGATTCAAGGTGTCTCCAGGCGTTTTGTTGGCGCGTGCGAGGGGGCTCGTTGTCGTCGCCGTCTGGCGACGGACCTGACTTACTTCGCGCGGCGACCGGCGCGAACTGCCGGCACCGATGCATCGGCGGGACGGGCGTCTGACCGTTGTTTCAGGCGTGTCTCGATATTGCGTACCTCGGACTGCAGCATGCGCACCAGCTTTTGCTGACGGTCCTCGCCCATTCGGCTCTCGATCGCGCCGATCGAGAGTGCGCCGGCCGGGGTGCCCGATTCGTCGTGGAACACGATGCCCAGGCCCCATGAGCCGGGGTGAACCAAGCCGCGGTGCATCGAATAGCCTCGTTCGCGCGTCTCGCGCACCAGCGCCCACAGCCCCTCGGGCGTGATCGACGGGTAATGCTCGCGATAACTCGCCGCGTTCGCGCTCAGCGTTTGCTCGACCTCGTCGTCGTCCAGGGCTGCCAGCAGCGCGATGGCGCCGGCGCCCACGCCGAGCGGGTGGCAGTCCCCGATCGTCAGCACCTGCGCGCGCACCGGATACGCGCCCTCCTCACGGTGGATACAAACGGCGTAATCGCCACGGCGTACGGTCAGAAAAGCGGTGTCCTCCGACTGATGCGCGAGCCGCACCACGCTGCCCACGGCGATGCGATGCGCGCCGAAGCGCTCGGCCGCCAGCGTGCCCAGCACGTAGCTTTCGATGCCGAGGTGATAGCGCTTGCTCTGTGGATCCTGCTCGATCAGACGGGCTCGCGTGAGCGCGCCGAGCAGGCGGTGTACCGTGGGCTGCTTCAGGCCGCTTTGTGCGACCAGTTCACGCAACGGCATGCCGACCCGGCTCTGCGCCGACACAAGACTGAGCAACGCCATCGCGCGGTCGATGCTTTGCGAGCCATCTCGTTCGATCGGCACCACGGCGGCCTTCGTGTCTTCGCCTTGCGACGGCATGTCATCGGCTGACGATTGAATCATTTATAAAACTCCACATTGTGGACTGTTGATTCTGAATTTCCTGTGTGAATTAACACTTGCTTAATTCACATTGTGGACGGCTTATGTGCGTAACCCTGCGAAAATTATAGGGATTGGCTCTTCTTTATGAATCGTGGTTAACGAGCACTATCCACAAATGCGGGTAATCTCCTATCCTTTGTTCAACGTATTCTGTTTTATTAAAAGTCCACATTATGGATTTAAAGAAATTGACGAGATCGCGAGGTGGCGTATGAACGAATCCATGAACGCCACGGCGTCGCTGCAAGGCAAGACGGTGATCGTGTTCGGCGCGGGCTGCCGCGGCGATGGCTGGAACAATGGCAAAGCGGCGGCGCTCGCCTATGCGCGTGCTGGCGCAAGTGTGTGTTGCGTCGATCTCGACAGCGATCTGGCCGACGGCACGGCCGATGCGATCAAGCAAGCGGGGGGCACGGCACTCGCCGTGCGTGCCGATGTCACGGACGCCACGTCGGTGGCACAAGCGGTTGCCGAGACGCTGTCGCGCCTGGGGCGCATCGACGTGCTGCACAACAACGTGGGCGTGACGCACATGGGCGGCCCGGTCGAGCTGGACGAAGCGACCTGGCATCTCGCCATCGAATTGAATCTGGGCTCGGTCTATCGCACGGCCAAGGCCGTCTTGCCGCATATGATCGAGCGCGGCAGCGGCGTGATCATCAACATCTCGTCGCTGGCAGCGCTGGGGTGGACCGGCTATCCCTATTTCGCTTACTCGGCCTCGAAGGCGGCCGTGAATCAGGCCACCGTCAGCATGGCGATGCAGTACGCACGCCACGGCATTCGCGCCAACTGCGTGCTTCCCGGCGCGATTCACACCCCGTTGATCTATACGCAGATCGCATCGCAGTACAGCAGCGTGGAAGCCATGATCGAGGCACGCAATCAGATGGTGCCGATGGGTCGCATGGGCGACCCGTGGGACGTGGCCAACGCGGCCGTCTTTCTCGCGTCGGAGCAAGCCCGATTTATCACGGGCGTGTGTTTGCCCGTCGATGGCGGCCAGAGCTGCTCGATGGTTCCGCTCACGTGACGCACAACGTGGGCGATGCGTGACGTCGCGCGAATGCCCATCATCGATTCCACAATTTCATCGACCCGTGCGGCGTTCGGCGCGGGCATCTCGAATTTGAGACAGGAGCCACACATGGAAGCAGAGTCACGGGTCGCGGTGATCACGGGCGGCGCGGGCGGCATCGGCGCGGCGATCGCCGAACGGCTGGCCGAAGATGGGTTCACGGTGATCGTCAGCGATCTGGCACTGGAGGCCGCGCAGGCCGTGGCGTCGGCGATCATGGCGCGCGGACATCGCGCAGATGCCATGACGCTCGATGTGGGTAACGACGATTCGATCGAACAGTTCTTCGCCGCGCTCGACGAACGTCATGGCCGGTGCGACGTGCTTGTCAACAACGCCGGCATCGCCAGCCTCAAGCCATTCATCGATTTCCCGCTCGACACGTTCCGCCGCATCATGGAGATCAACGTGACCGGTCCGTTGGCGCTCGCGCAGCACGCGGCGCGTCGCATGCGTGCGCGCCAGTGGGGCCGGATCGTCAACATCGCGTCGACGAGCGGCATCCGCGCCGGTGCCGGACGTACCGGCTACGGCACGTCGAAGACCGCGATGATGGGGCTTACGCGCCAGATCGCGATCGAGCTTGCCCAGTCGGGGATCACGGCGAATGCGATCGCGCCGGGGCCGGTCGAGACGCCGCTCACCCGGCATCACTCGGCGCAGGCGCGCGAGACCTATCTGCGCCAGGTGCCGATGAAGCGCTACGGCCAGCCGAGCGAGATTGCCGCGGCGGTCGCGTTCTTCGCGTCGGAGGGCGCGAGTTTCGTGACCGGCCAGACGCTCGCGGTCGATGGCGGCTTCGTTGCCGCGGGCATCCTCGACGAATGACGCTGGCCTGCACCGAGCTCAAGGAAGAGACAAGATGAATACGCAACCCATGCTGGTTGGTTGGGCGCACTCGCGCTTCGGCAAGCTTGATGCGCCTGACGTGGAAACGCTGATGCGGGACGTGATCGGCGACGCGCTGGCGCATGCGGGCGTCGTGGCCGAAGACATCGACGCGGTGATGGTCGGGGTCTACAACAACGGCCTCACACCGCAGGGCTTCGAGGGCGCCCTCGCTTCGCTCGCGCAACCGGGCCTGCGCTTCGCACCCGCGATGCATGTGGAGAACGCCTGCGCGACAGGATCTGCAGCGCTTCATGCGGCGATGGATTTCATCGCGGCAGGGCGTGGCAAGCTCGCGTTGGTGATCGGGGCGGAGAAGATGACCGCCGTGCCGGGGCGGGCCATTCCCGACATCCTGATGAGCGGGTGTTATCGTCGCGAGGAAAGCAACCCCGACGGCTTCGCCGGCATTTTCGGACGGATCGCGCAGGCGTATTTCGAGCGCCATGGCGACCACAGCGACGCGTTGGCGATGATCGCGGCCAAGAACCATGCGAACGGTGTGCGCAATCCCTATGCGCACTTGCGCAAGGATCTGGGGTTTGCGTTTTGCAATACACCGTCGGAACAGAATCCATTCGTCGCCGGACCGCTGCGCCGCACCGATTGCTCGCTCGTCTCCGATGGCGCCGCAGCGATGGTGATCGCCGCGCCCGAGGTCGCGATGACGATGCAACGTGCCATTCGATTTCGCGCCCGCGTGCAGGTCAACGATTTCCTGCCGCTCGCGAAGCGCGATCCGATCGCGTTCGAAGGGGCGCGTCGCGCGTGGGGCAAGGCGCTCGGCAGCTCTGGGGTGACGCTGGGGGATCTGAGTCTTGTCGAGACGCACGACTGCTTCACGATCGCCGAGATGATCGAGTACGAGGCGATGGGGCTCGCCGCCCCCGGTGAGGGTTGGCGGGTGATCGAGGAGGGGGTGACGTTGCGCGACGGGCGCTTGCCGGTCAACCCGTCGGGCGGGCTCAAGTCGCGCGGCCACCCGTTGGGCGCGACGGGGGTCTCGCAACATGTGATGGCGGCGATGCAGCTCACGGGGGAGGCGGGCGACATGCAGATCGCTGACGCCGCGCTCGCGGGTGTCTTCAACATGGGGGGCGCCGCAGTGGCCAATTACGTCTCGATCATGGAGCGCGCCAAATGAGCTTCATCCACATGACGCCGACCTCGGCACGAGTGATGAACCTTGCGTATTTCGCGACGCGCAACGCGCGTCGTTTTCCGAATCATTCCGCGATCGTTTTCGGCGAACAGCAATGGACGTGGCAAGCGTTCGACGCACGCGTCTCGGCGCTCGCGGCGGGCTTGCGCGCGGTCGGTGTGGGCGCCGGCGATACCGTGCTTGCCCACTCGCGAAACAGCAACGAGATGATCGAGGCGATGGTCGCCGTGTTTCGTCTGGGGGCGGTCTGGGTGCCGACCAACTTCCGGCTCGCGCCGGGCGAGGTGGCCACCATGGCCCGCGTGGCGGAACCGACGGTATTTCTGTGCCAGACGGATTACCCGGAACATGCTGCGGCGGTTGTCGCGGAGCGTCCGGGCTGCAGCATCGTCTGGTTCACTGGCGACAATGCGGTGCCGGACGAATCGCCGCACGTGAGCGCGCTGATCGATCGCCACCTGTCGGCCCCGATGGCCAACGCGGTGGTCGAGCGCGACACGCCGTGCTGGCTGTTCTTTACCTCGGGCACCACCGGGAGTCCAAAGGGGGCGGTGCTCACGCATGGGCAGCTTGCGTTCGTCATCAACAACCACCTGTGTGATCTCATGCCGGGCCTGACGCACGAGGATGGCTCGCTGGTGGTCGCGCCGATTTCGCACGGCGCGGGCATGCATCAGCTCAACGTGATGGCGCGTGGCGGCACGACGGTGATCATGCCGGCCCAGAAGCTCGATCCTGCGCAGGCGTTCGCGCTGATCGAGCGGTATCGGCTGACCAATATGTTCACGGTGCCGACGATTCTCAAGATGTTGGTCGAGCACCCGGCTGTCGACGCGTACGACCACGCGAGTCTGCGTTACGTGATCTACGCGGGCGCGTCGATGTACGAGCAGGATCAGAAGCGCGCGCTGGCCAAGCTGGGGCCGGTGCTGGTGCAGTATTACGGCCTGGGGGAAGTCACGGGCAACATTACCGTGTTGCCGACATACGACCACAACGACGAGACCATCGCGTTGCGACCGCGGACTTGTGGGGTCGAGCGCAGCGGCATGCAGGTGACGATTCAGGACGATGACGGCAACGAGCTTGGGCCGGGTGAGACGGGCGAGGTTTGCGTTATCGGTCCGGCGGTTTTCGCGGGCTATTACCGCAACCCCGAAGCCAACGCCAAGTCGTTCCGCGATGGCTGGTTCCGCACGGGGGACATCGGGCATATGGACGAGAACGGTTATGTGTATCTGACCGGTCGCGCTTCGGATATGTATATCTCGGGTGGGTCCAATGTGTATCCGCGCGAGATCGAGGAATTGATGTTGACGCACGGGGCGATCACCGAGGTTGCGGTGGTTGGCGTGCCGGATGCGCAGTGGGGCGAGGTCGGTGTGGCCGTCTGCGTTTTGCATGCCGCGGAGGGGCTGGACGAATCGGCGCTGCAGGATTGGCTTAAGACCCGAATCGCCAAGTACAAAGTTCCCAAGCGAATTGTCTTTTGGGACGCGCTGCCGAAGTCGGGCTACGGCAAGGTGCCGAAGCGGATGGTGCTCGATGAGTTGAGGCGGCGCGATGAGGCCTCTCAGGAGGTGGAGATGCGGTCGGATTGAGGGGGGGGCGGTGCGGTGAATGGGCCGCACTATCACCGCATTACATGCGGCGAATAGCGTACGTTTGCGGAGATTACGGCCCATAATCTCCGCATGAAAAGCGGCGATTACACTTGTATCTGGCAGGCTGGCGACTGGCCATGTTGGCGCTACGATCTGGTTAGTCTGGCCCGCGCCGATGGCAGTCCTCAGCGCTTTTACAGTCTGTCGGCGCAAATCCAACGCGACCGCAAGGCCTACTACGACATCCTGGAGCGCACGCAGAAGCGATCGCTTGATGTCGCGGAGTGGCTCGCCTGGTTCTTCGAGACACTGCATCGTGCTGTCGATCAGACACAGCACACACTTGACGCCGTGCTATCCAGGACTCGGTTTTGGCCGCGTTGGGCGGCAACGCCGATGAACGAGCGACAGGTGAAGGTGGTCAATCGGCTACTCGATGGCTTCGAGGGTAAGCGCACCAGCAGCAAATGGGCGGCGATTGCCAAGTGTTCACAGGACACAGCGCTACGAGACGTTACCGAATTGCTGGCCCGTGGGGTCCTGCGCAAATCGGATGCGGGTGGACGCAGCACTAGCTACGAGTTGAGCGAATCGCGAGGGTGAGGGTCGAGTCGACCCGGACAAGAAACGCCTGAGGTCGGGCGAAATCGGCTGACGTGCACCGTCATCTCGACGCCTCGCGCATGTATTGGGGCGTTGCGAGCGCCTGGGGCCGGACCCTGGACGAGACCAGAAAAGAAAAAGCCCCAACTGAGATCAGTTGGGGCTTCAATATTGGTGGAGCCGGCGGGGATCGAACCCGCGTCCGCAAGTACTCTACGATCAGTTCTACATACTTAGTTCAGTCATTTGATTTAACCGTTTTGTCGCGGACGAACACGCTACGCAACAGCGATCCACTTGATTTTAGGCTCCGGCGCCGTGGCACCACCGAAGATTATCTGACGTGAATAACCTCGCTTGGTATTGCTACCCTAACCCGTCAGAGAGCTAGTGCGAGGCAGGCGCCCTTAGGCAGCCAGTGCGTACGAGTTATCGTTTGCAGTTACTAATTTTCCCATTGATTAACGAGGTGACGGGTCCTCGGTATGCCCTGATTCGCTTCGCTACCCACGTCGAAACCATGTCGGCCCCAGTGGTAACGCTGATTATGACACAAATGGCCTACTTAAGTTCAAAGTCCACCCGTGTCGTCGCCCCCTTGTCCTTGATACCGTCCGCGTTGAGCTTCGGCGCCACCACGAACATCCGATCCGACGCGATCTTGCCGTCCAGCCACGACCGTACACGCTGCGCCCGCCGATCCGCCAGCGCCCGCAGATCGTCGTCGCCCACCTTGATGTTCGTCTCCATGAGCTTTTCCATTTCGTCGTCCGGCAGCGATTTGGCAAACCCGATCATGTTGCGCGGCTTGGCAAAGTCCGCTGCCTTGTAGGCGGCCGTCAAGTACTTGCTGCGCTCCTCCGGACTTACCTTCACGGTGTCCACGTCGATGCTCTCTCCCTTGCCGACCATCGCCTTGACCTTCTGCGCCTTGATCGCGCGCTCCACCGCTACCTTGCGCAGACCGTCGGTATCCTTCGCCGGATCGACCCGGCCCTCGATATCCAGCTTCAACGCCGTGCGATCCGTCAGCGCCTTGACCAGCGTCTCCAGCCGCTTCTCGCTCTCCGGCGTCAGACGCGCGCTGCCTGGCGCGAACTCCACGTAGCCCAGCTCCTGGTCACCGCCGCCAAACGCCGACGCCAGCAAACTGAACGGCGCCGTCGCCGCCTTGACGATCAGGTTCACGAACGCCCGGAAAATCACCCCGCCAAGGCTGAACTGCGGATCGTCGAGCGAGCCGGAGATCGGGATGTCCACATCGATTTCGCCGCGCGAATTCTTCAGCAGCGATACCGCCAGACGCACCGGAAGATTGGTCGCCGTCGGGCTGTCCACATGATCCCCGAACGTCAACTGGTCGATGAAGATGTGATTGTTCGCCGTCAGCTTCGCCTGATCGAGCAGGTAGTGCACATCGACCGTGAGCTTGCCCTTGTCGATGGGGTAGCCCGCGTACTTCGTGGAGTACGGCGTGAGATTGGTCAGCTCGATGCCGTCGGCCTTGGCACTCAGATCCACGAACGCCATCGGCGCAAGCGGATTGATCTTGCCGTTGATGCCGATCGGTGAATTCCGGTTGACCTTGCCTTGCAGCGAGACCGCAGCGGGCTCGGTCGTCGCCGTGCCGAAGGCGCCGATTTGCCCACCAATATCCGTCAGGTTCGCTGTGTAGTTCGGCTTGACGAAGTTGTCCGTGAAGTTGATGTTGCCGCCTTGCAACGTGATACGCCCGATGTGGACGTCCGCAGGCAACGCCTTGCCAGCCCCGTAGCCCGGGCCGCGCTGTGCCGTCGTCTCGCCAGGCTTCTGCGCTGGCGTCTCGACGGCCGTCGGTTGTCCCGCTTCCACGGCGGACGCCGCCGCATCGAGCGGTGGCTTGGCCGTCGATCCACCGAGCGGCACGCCTTCGTTCGCACGCGTCAGCGAACGCGGTGCCGCTTCCTTGTTGCCGACCACATCGGCCAGATTCAAGCGCCCGTTCGCGTTGATGATCAAACGCGCGTAGAAGCGCGACAACGCAATGCTGCCCAACTGGACGTTAGGCTTGCCGCTGCCCACCGCCAGATTGATCTGCTGCACCGCCAGCGCATTCCAGCGCATGAAGTCATCCGTCGTGACCTTGTCGAGCAGACGCACGTTGCCCAGCGTGGCATCGCCGCGGTAGGTTGCCTGCGGGGTGTCGCCCTTCATCGCGAACGTGGCCCGCCCGTTGCTGGAGAGCAGCGCGCTCGCGATGCTCGCGTTCAATTGGTCACTCATGTACGAATCGAACGCCGCCAGATCGAGCTGCTGCGTCTTGATCTGAAGATCGGCCGCGAGCGGTTGCGGCGTGACGTGGCCCGTGGCGTTGAGCGACCCTTTCTTATTGAGCGTGCCGCTGATGTCCACCTGCAACGGCTTGCTCATGTCCTGCGACGCACCTTGCACCTTGACGTTGAGCGGTGCGAACGTCGCGTTGATCGGACGGCCTTTGACGTCGCGGTCTTCAAACCCGAGGCTGGCGTTTTCCAACGCCACCTTGCCGACAGTCCATTGCCAGCCGCCCGCGCTCGCCTGCGCGTTCGATGAAGTCGATGCGGCGGACGTCCGCCGGCCGCGCTCCGTGCCCACGCGCGCCTTTATATCTTTGCCTTTGCCTTGGTTTGCGGCGGCTTTCGGCTGGCCGTCGCCGGTCAGGGCGAGCAGGTTGATCTTGCCGTCCTTGTCGCGACGCGCCGACACCTGCAGCCCGTTGACGGTGACCTCGTCGAGCGCCGCTTGCCGCGCGCCCAGATCGAAGTGTGAGAGTTTCACTTCAGCCTTGGCCAGTTTGACCGGCGCGTCGCCCTTGAGTCCGGTCAGCCATTCGATCTTCTCGAGCGTGGCCGTGGCAGGCGCAATTTGGACGTTGGGCTGCTTGTCGGGGGCAAACGCCGCGCTGAACTTGGCCTGAGCGCCGAGCGTGCCACTCTTGAGCTCGCCCGCGAGCGCGCCTTGCGCGAAGGGCAGCAGGGCGGCGAGCGCAATCGACTGGGCCTCGAGTTCGCCGCTAGCGTTGTACGCGGGCAGGCTGAACTGGCCGTGCGCCTTGAGCGAACCGCCGCTCTGGATGCCCAGCGACGCGTCGTACGTCGCGGGGTCCTTGCCGAGCGTCGAGAACTGCTTCACGCCGATCTGGATATTCTCCAGCGCGAGGCTCGCTGGTTTCGCGCCGCGCTCGTCGGTCAAGCGCACCTTGCTGTTGACGAGCGAGACGTCGCCGACCAGCAGGTCGAGCGGCGCGGGTTCGGCAGCGGCCAACGCTTTCGCCTGGGCCGCTTCGGCCGCCGACGCCGGCGACGCAGGACGTGCCGTCTGCTCGGCCGGCACCTTCGGTGCCGCCTTGGCCGCTTCGCTCGCTTGCGGCGACGCCGCAGCCTGATCCACCGCCTTGCCTACCGCCTTGATGACCTGACGCTGCGGCAGCAGCGCCTTGGCGACGTTGATCGAGCCGTCTTTTTCCAGCGTGACGTGCTGGTCGAGACCGTCGACTCGCACACTATCGATGTGATAGACATTGCCAAGCGGCTCGACCTTGCCCAGCTTCACGTCGACTTGCTTGACCGCGACGAGCGGCGAGCCATCCGGCTCGTTGACCACGGCGTCGGACAATCCCGCCGTGCCCGTGAGCAGCACGTGATTGCCGTCCTTGTCGCGGGTGAAATGCAGCTTCAGATCGGTACTGATGGCGCCGCTCTTGATCTGCGCGGGCACGTTGACCGGCGAATATCCGAGGTACTTGGTCAGATCGAACCGGTCGAGCTTGATGTCGACCGTCGATTCCAGCGAATCGGCAAACGGCTTGGTCTGGCCCGAGATCCGTACCGGCGAGCCGTCGATGGAGGCCTGCAGCAGCGGCTGCACGAAGATGTCGGTGTCCGCCGGCAGGTTCGCGATGAACGGCACGCCGACCTGCAGATGATCGATGACGTGCTTTTCGTTCTGCACGGCGTCGTCGAAGCGCACCGTACCGTTCTTGATCTGCACGTTATTCAGCGCAAAGCGAGCGGGCTTCGACGGCTCGGGGGACGGCGGTCCCGACGTTGCGCGATCGATGATGTCCGAGAAGTTGAAGCGCTGTGGGGCCGTGCGCACGATGTTGAGCACCGGCGTGTCGACGTAAAGCTCGTCGACGACCGGTGCAAAGCGGAACAGCGAACCCCACGAGGCGTTTACGCGCAGCATGCCCACGTCCACGAATGGCTGCCCCGGCGTTTTGTCGCCAATATGGACCTGATGCAAATCGAGGCGCAGTGTGTACGGGTTGAAGCTGACGTCGCCCACGCTCACCGGTCGTTCCAGATAGGCCGAGAGCTTTTCGACGGCGTAATGCTTGACCACCGCCGGCACAGTGAAATAACCGATGACGCCGAACACGGCGATCACCCCGGCGGTCCACAGGCTGGTCTTGCGCGCACGGCGGCGCACGTTGGGGTCGCGCCCGAGCGCGCGGGCACGAACGAGACCTTGTTGCAGACGAGTGCCGTCGGCGGACGATTCCGGCGAGGCTGAAGGGGGTTTGCGATCGTTCTCTTGCTCGGCCATGCGGTCTCCCGTAAGTCGCCAGTGACGCAGGCGCCGCGCCTCTGTTGCGCGGCGAGACAGACCCGGGATCGGCTGCGGTGGCCCTGTCCCGGGCGGTAATGACCCGACCCGTCAGGCCGGCAACATTACCAGCGGGGCGATCGCCCCCGCGTGTTCGACGACAGCGTCCGCCTGCCACTCGGCAGGGGTCAGCGAGTCGCCGCAATAGCCATAGGCTGCCGCGACAGTCGCCATCCCTGCCGCCTTGCCCGCCTGGATGTCGCGCAGGTCGTCGCCGACGTACACGATGCGCCCGGGCGCGATGCCCATGCACTCGGCGGCGTACAGTAGGGGGGCGGGGTGAGGCTTGCTGTGCGGCGTCGTGTCACCCGATACCACGCATGCGGCGCCCTCGGCGAGCCCGAGCAGTTTGACGAGCGGATCGGTCAGACGCGCGGCCTTGTTGGTCACGATGCCCCACGGCATGCCGCGCGCAGCCAAGGCCTCGAGCAGCGCGGGAATCCCGTCGAACAGTCGACTCTGCACGCACAAGGCGGCTTCGTAATTGGCGAGGAAGGCATCGCGCAAGGAAGGGAACGCCGCATCCTCAGGGGCGACGCCGAAGGCGCTGCCGATCAGTCCGCGCGCGCCGTGCGACGCTTGCAAGCGCAGCGTCTCATAGGGACCCGGCGCCAGACCGCGGTCGGTGCGCACCTTGTTGACGGCGGCGACGAGATCGAGCGCCGTGTCGGCCAGCGTGCCGTCCAGGTCGAACAGCACGGCGCGAACGTTGCCATTGAGCAGTTGTGCATCGGCGCCGAAGGGCGTGGCGGGGACTCGGGCGGGGGGCTCGAACATATCAGGCATCGCGGGTGCACGCGATCATGTAGTTGACGTCGGTGTCGCGGTTGATCGCGTAACGCTTGCTCAGCGGGTTGTAGGTCATGCCGCGCAGATCCCGCACCGTCAGGCCGCTGGCGCGGGCGAACGACGCGAGTTCCGACGGTCGGATGAACTTGGCGTAGTCGTGCGTGCCACGCGGCAGCATGCGCAGCACGTATTCGGCGCCGACCACCGCCAGCAGCCAGGCCTTCGGGTTGCGGTTGAGCGTGGAGAAGAACACATGACCGCCCGGTTTGACGAGCGTTGCGCAGGCCGCCACGACGGATGCCGGTGACGGCACGTGTTCGAGCATCTCCATGCAGGTCACCACGTCGTACGTTCCCGCATCGCGCGCGGCGAGCGCCTCGGCGGAGATCTCTTCATAGTCGATGGACAGGCCGGCTTCGAGGCTGTGCAGATCGGCCACGCCGAGCGCCTTTTTCGACAGGTCGATTCCCTTGACGTGTGCGCCCTGGCGCGCCATCGATTCGGAGAGAATGCCGCCGCCGCAGCCGATGTCCAGCACGCGTTTGCCCTGGAGCGGCACATGCTGCTCGATCCAGTCGAGCCGCAGCGGGTTGATCTCGTGCAGCGGCTTGAATTCGCTGTGGGGATCCCACCAACGGTGGGCCAATTCACTGAATTTATTGAGTTCTTGCGGGTCGGCGTTCATCACTTGCTCATGGACAGGGACGGCTTGGGGACAGGCAGAATGCCGCGCGGCAGCACGTGCCTGGGTACCGGCTTGACCGGCGGGCGCCGTCGAGATGAGGCAAGTATAACGAAGGGAGTGTGCCCATGTCCAAAGCGCGAGGCGTGGCGCGGCGCCGGGTGTGAAGCGCCCCGGCGTCGCGCCGATGCATCTACGCGCCTACGCGTTCACGTCGTTGTGCCTACGCCGCAGCCGGTAAATTCGCCAGCACGGCATGCGGATCGTGATAGACCAAGCCCAGCGCGTCAGCGACACCACGATTGGTCACCCTGCCGCGCGCCACATTGAGTCCGGCAAGCAGGTGCGGATCGGCGCGCATCGCGGCGACCGGTCCATGGTCGGCCAGTTGCAGAATGAACGGCAACGTCACGTTGTTGAGCGCGAACGTGGAGGTGCGCGGCACGCCACCCGGCATATTGGCCACACAATAGTGCACGATTCCTTCCACGACATAGACCGGATCGGCGTGCGTCGTTGCGTGAGAGGTCTCGCAACAACCGCCCTGATCGATCGCGACGTCGACGATGACAGCGCCCTTGCGCATGAGGCCGAGCATCGCGCGCGTGATGAGTTTCGGCGCCGCCGCGCCCGGAATGAGGACGCCGCCGATGACGAGATCGGCGGCGCGCAAATGCGTTTCGATGGCGTGTTGCGTCGAGTAGACCGTCTGGACGTGGCCACCGAACTGCGCATTGAGGCGGCGTAACGCGTCGACCGATTTGTCGATCACCGTCACCTGCGCGCCGATGCCCACGGCCACCGTCGCGGCATTGGTGCCCACAACGCCACCGCCCAGGATCACGACTTTGCCGGCTTCCACCCCCGGTACACCGGCGAGGAGCAGACCCAGTCCGCCATGCGTCTTTTCGAGCGCGGTGGCCCCGGCCTGAATCGACATGCGTCCGGCGACCTCGGACATGGGGGCGAGCAGGGGAAGTCCGCCGTTCGCAGACGTCACCGTCTCATAGGCAATGCACGTGGCGCCGCTCTTGAGCAGGTCACGCGTCTGGTCGGGATCGGGGGCGAGATGGAGGTACGTGAAGAGTGTGTGATGGGGCTGGAGCCGGGCGCGTTCGACGGCCTGCGGCTCCTTGACCTTCACGATCAGTTCGGCGCGATCGAACACGTCGACCGCCGTTGCGGCAATGCGTGCACCGGCGGCGGCGTAGACCGTGTCGTCCATGCCTATGCCGGACCCGGCCTGGGTTTCGATCCACACTTCGTGCCCGCGGGCGACGACTTCGCGCACAGCGGCGGGCGTCATGCCGACGCGGTATTCGTGGTTCTTGATCTCCTTGGGTACACCGATTTTCATGATGCGTCTCCTTTTTTGTGATGTGACAGCAAAAAGTGACGACAGCGCATGCCAACGTTTCGGCGGCGCCAATCAAAACGGCACCCGAAGGTGCCGTCTGGAAGCTCAGGCGAAGGCCGGTTGGGCCTGCGCGTCGGGCGCGCGGCTGTAGCGCGCCACCGACAGATCGTCGGCCAGAATCGCGGGCCGCCGTCCCGACATCAGATCGGCCAGCAACTGGCCTGAGCCGCAGGACATCGTCCAGCCCAGCGTGCCGTGTCCCGTGTTCAGGAACAGATTGCGCAGGGCGGTGGCGCCCACGATCGGCGTGCCGTCGGGCGTCATCGGGCGCAGCCCCGTCCAGAACGAGGCGTCGGCCGTGTTGCCGGCGCCTGGATACAGATCGTTCACGACCATTTCCAGCGTGGCGCGGCGAGCCGGGTTGAGCGTCTTGTCGTAGCCGACCACTTCGGCCATGCCGCCGACGCGAATGCGGTCGTCGAAGCGAGTGACGGCAATCTTGTAGGTCTCGTCGAGCACGGTCGACACCGGCGCGCGCGATGCATCGGCGATGGGCACCGTAATCGAGTATCCCTTGAGCGGATACACCGGAATGTCGACCAGGCCGCGCAGGAACGGTGTGGAGTATGACCCGAGGGCGACGACGTAGGCGTCGGCGCGCTGCACCGTGCCTGCGCAGACCACGCCATCGATCTTGTCGCCGACAACGTTCAGACCGTCGATCGGCATGTCGTAGCGGAATTTCACGCCGAGTGCCTCGGCCATCGCCGCCAGACGCGTGGTGAACAACTGGCAGTCGCCGGTTTCATCGTTGGGCAGGCGCAGGCCGCCCGTAAGCTTGTGAGCGACGGCCGCCAATGCCGGCTCGGCGCTGGCAAGCGCCTGGCGGTCGAGCAACTCGAACGGCACACCGGCCTCTTCAAGCACCGCCATGTCGCGCGCGGCGTTCGCCAGTTGCTCGTCGGTACGGAACAGTTGCAACGTGCCCGCCTGACGACCTTCGTAAGGAATGCCCGTCTCCGCGCGCAACGCACGGAAGCAATCGCGGCTGTACTCGGCGATCCGCACCATGCGTTCCTTGTTGACGGCATAACGCTCGGGCGTGCAATTGCGCAGCATTTGATAGAGCCACTTGAGTTGCGTGAGCGTGCCGTCCGGACGGATGGCGAGCGGGGCGTGCTTCTGGAACAACCACTTGATGGCCTTCGTCGGAATGCCCGGCGCGGCCCACGGCGAGGCGTAGCCCGGCGAAATCTGGCCGGCGTTGCCGAAGCTGGTCTCGAGCGCCGGTCCGGCTTGACGATCGAGCACCGTGACGTCGTGCCCGGCCTTCGCCAGGTAGTAGGCGCTGGTGACGCCGATGACGCCGCTACCGAGAACGATGACCTTCATTGCGTTGACTCCTGTAAAACCATGTTTATCCAGTAATAATTGGCATAGTATTATCTGATTAGTAGGTTTAGTTAATGTATATATTGGAAATTCAGGAATAAATAATGAGAGTCCAACAGCAATCGATCCGAACGCTGGATCGGCTCGATCGGCGCATTCTCGCGCTGCTTCAGCAAGACGGGCGGATGTCGATGAAAGACCTCGCCGAGCAGGTCGGCCTGTCGATTACGCCCTGCATCGAGCGCGTGAAACGCATGGAGCGCGACGGGGTGATCATGGGGTACTACGCCCGGGTGAATCCGGCCGCGCTGGGCGCCGCGTTGCTGGTATTCGTCGAGATCACGCTCGATCACAAGTCAGGCAACATGTTCGATCAGTTTCGGCGGGAAGTGCTGCGGATCCCGGAGGTGATGGAGTGCCATCTCATCTCGGGCGACTTCGACTATCTGATCAAGGCGCGCATTCGAGAGATGTCCGAGTACCGTAAGTTGCTCGGCGACATCCTGCTGCAACTGCCGGGGGCCGTGCAGTCGAAGAGCTACGTCGTGATGGAGGAGATCAAGGAGACGCTCACCATCCACGTCGAGGAGTGAGCGCGGCGGCGGGAGGGCGGGAGAGCGTCGATAGGCTCAAGTTGCGGTTGCGTCCGGCGTCGCTTTCTAGAAGAGCGGCATTTGCGGGTCGGCCTTGTCGGTCCCGGCCTCAGGGGCTTGCGCGGCGGTTTGCCATCCGTTGGCGACGGCCGAAGTTGCCGGTGCGGGGACCTTGAACTGATCGTTACGCAGCGGTGGTCGCGCCTGATTGAGACCCAACTTGCGGGCGGCCAGATGAAAGCGCTGACGGATCAACTCCGCATGCAAACCGGTGCCGCGCATGCGCGTGCCGAATTCGGAACTGTTGTGCTTGCCGTCGCGCACCTGCTCGATCAGGCTCATGACGTGGCGTGCCCGCAGCGGGTAATGTGCTTCGAGCCACGTCACGAAAACATCGTGAACTTCGCGCGGCAGTCGCAGCATCACATAGCCCGCGTACGTTGCGCCGGCTTGCGCCGCCGTCGTCAGTACGCGTTCGATGTCGAAATCGGTGAGCGCCGGCACGATGGGCGCCACGATCACCCCGGTGGGAATACCCGCGTCCGTCAGCTTTCGGATGGCCTCGATGCGACGTGCCGGGGTATTGGCGCGCGGCTCCATCTTGCGTGCGATCTCCGCATCGAGCGTTCCCACTGAGATGAATACGCGGGCCAGACCACGCTGTGCCATTCGCGACAGGATGTCGATGTCGCGCGCGACCAGCGCGGATTTCGTGGTGATGCCGACGGGATGGCCGAAACGCTCGAGGACTTCCAGCACGCTTCGAGTGATGCCGTATTCACGTTCGATGGGCTGGTACGGGTCGGTGTTTGCGCCGAGTGCGAGCAGGGCGGGCTGATAGCCGCGCTTGCGCAACTCGGCGTCGAGGCGCTCGGCGGCGTTGTGTTTCGCGTAAAGGCGGGTTTCGAAGTCGAGCCCCGGCGACAGGCCGAGATAGGCGTGCGTGGGACGCGCAAAACAATACGCGCAGCCATGCTCGCATCCCCGATACGGGTTGATCGAACGGTCGAAGGGAATGTCCGTCGATTGATTGCGTGAGATGATCGTTCGCGCGTTTTCCAGCGCGACTTGCGTGACGAACTTGACCTCGCATTCTTGGGCCGCATCCGATTCAAGTCGGGTCTCATCGCTTTCGCGCCGGAATTCGGAAAAGCGCGATTCGAGATTGGCGGTAGCGCCTCGGCCCTTACGCGACGGGGGCGGCGCGAATGAGGAAGCCATGACTTGTCTCCTTGATGGCAGTCCGGGGCGCGAAGGCAGGTCGTTCGCGAGGAATGCTTGTCATTATACTGTGTTTTTATACAGTAAATGAGAGGCGAGCATGACGCGGAACGGACTGGCGGGCGAGGCGAGGTGGCGCGGGTGGACGGCGTCGAGCGACTGGATGGGCTGGGGACGCTGGATGTGCTTATGCGTCGCTTTCTGGGGCGGACGGCGGCAAATATGGCGCGATGGCGCGTGCGATGGCGTCGAGTGCGGCGCCGTCAGCGTTCGGGCGTTGACGGGCGAGGTGAATCGCCCGGAGCGTCAGCAGCGAATACAACGTCGCGTGATTGCCGCCCAGCGAGGCAAGCGCTTCGGTGTGGCGGGTGACGATGCCTGCGTCGCCCCGCGACACCGGGCCGGAGAGCGCGCCGGCAAGTCCGCGGTCGCGGGCGGCGGTGAGGGTACCCATGACCAGCGGCCACATGGCGTCTTGGGCGTCGGCTTCCGGCATGCCGATTGCGTGCCAGAGCTGGATAGCTTCATCGAGCAGGCACAGCAGAAAACTGGCGGCGTAATTGGCGCCGGCGTGATATCGCATCCGTTCGCCCGCCGGGATCGACAGGGCGCGGCACCCCATCGCGCTGGCAAGCGCGTGGAGCGTAGCGTTCAGCGGTGCGTCGGCTTCGATGGTGATGGCGCTGCCCGACAGGCGTATCGCGTCGTCATCGAGACCGGCAAAAAGAAACAGCGGGTGGAAGCCGCCAATTTGCGCACCGTGTCGGGTGGCGGCCGCGAGCAGACCAACCTCCGAGGCGCCGCTGCAATGCACCAGTGCCTGCCCGGCGCGCGGCGACAGATGTGCGGCGCACGTGGCGATGGCGTCGTCGGGAACGCTCAGGAAGACAAGGTCCGCGTGGGCGAAGACCGCGTTCATGTCGTTCGGCCGGTGGATTGGCAGGGCCTTACACGCCGGCAAGGCGACCGCGACGCGTTGCGCCGCATCGAGGCGTCGGCTTGCGATCGCCGTCACCTCATACCCCGCACGTGCCGCCGCGAGCGCGAGGGCGCATGCAACGCGACCGGCGCCGATGAAGCCCAGCGTCGGTCGGGAGGGGGCGACGACGAGTGTGGTCATGCTCACGCGTTACTGCGACAGACGGTTCGGCGTGTCGTGCGTTTCGAAATAGGTCTGGAACGCCACGGCGAGACCGACCATCATCAACATCGCACCCACGAACAGCGACACGCTCACGATGATGACGGCGATCCACCCCGAGCGCGATTTGCGCTGGGCGCTGGCGTTGAACTGGGCATCCCAGCGCTCGTCGGGCCGAAGTCCGTAAACAATCGCCGCCAGGAATGCGGAAAACAGCGAGATGGCGCCGAGAATCGTCAGGCCCCATCCGGCGGGAGACTGCAGCTCACTCGTGACCAGCAGCCCCCAACCCGCTACACCGCAGGCCGATCCCACGACATGGGCCCACCCGAAGCGATCGCGCAGACCATACAGATAGAAACGATGCAGGCCCAGCGTGCCGAACAGCATTGCCAGGCCCGCGGTCAGGGTCTTGGATTTATAGGCGACTGCATTCATTGGGATGGGTTATCGGGCTGGCGTTTCGCGAATGACTTCGACCAGCGTCCAGCGCATGCTCGACGCATCGGCGGGCGGATTGACGACGGGTTCGCCGTGGATTTTCACGCGGTATTCTACGCCGGGCTTCCACGAGAAGCCATCGATGTGGGCGTACCAGAGTTCCCACGGCGCTTTCCCGGAATCGTCGGCGTTGCGCACGCGCAGGCACTTTCGCGGCGCGGCGCCCACGCAATCCGCCATTTGCGAATCGACGTCGACAATACGGTCTTCCGTCTTGGTGGCGCTGGCGACCGGACGATCCAGCAACGTCTGCGAGGCGTAGGTCAGGGTCTCGCCATTCGGAGTGCGCAAAATCAACTGCGTGTCGCGGCGTTCGAAACGGGTGACGCGGGGAAGCGTCGTCAGGTAGCGGGCTTCGAAGGCCATCGAGTCCGGGCAAGCCATGCGTGTGGCGGCCGGCGCCTGAAGGCTGACCTGGCCCTTGGCCGGCCCCACCGAGTACTGGCCGAAGATCCGGTTACATCCGCCGGAGCCAGAGAACGCTCCTTTGTCGTTAAAGGTCAGGTTGATGGCGCGGCTTTCCGGCAGACTTGGCAAATCGTCGACACCTTCCCACCGCATCAGTTGCCAGGTGCCGAGGATGTCGGCGGGGGCGGTGGCGGCGGCTGGCGCGCCGGGCGACGCCTGCGATGGACCGGCGCCGCCCGACGGGGCGGCGCAGCCGGCCAACATGGCCGCCGGCACGAGGAGCGTTGCCATATAGGTGGCGAACGAGGCGGGCAGGAAAGAGAGTCGGCGTTGGGTCATGATCATGTCTTGGTGGAATTGCCGAGCGTGCCGGGAGGGCACGATCAGCGAAAGTGTCGCGGCACACGGAGGCGGCGGACGCCGTGCGCAGCCCTGAGTCCATGAAAGGTTGACCGAATGCCGGTCAGTGCAGTTCCTTGCATCGTCATTGCGGTGAGATTCCCGAGTCGATGTCGGTCGTCGTCGTGCGGCCGCGTCACGGTTTCCGATAAGTAATGCGGTAGATCGCGCCGGCCTCATCGTCACTGATCAACAGTGAGCCGTCTGGTAACGTAAGGAGGTCGACAGGGCGGCCCCAGACCGACTCGTCGTCGCCCAGCCAACCTTGCGCGAAGATTTCCTGCCTGGCGACGTTGCCCTTGGCGTCGAGCACGACGCGTACGACCCGGTAGCCGACCTTGCGGCTCCGGTTCCAGGAGCCGTGCTCTGCGATGAACAGACTGCCGCGATAGTCCTTGGGGAACTGTTTGCCGGTGTAAAAGCGTACGCCGAGCGCGGCCACATGGGCGCCAAGCTTTGCCACGGGGGGCGTGAAGTCCGCACAGCGTTTCTCTCGCCCGTATTCGGGATCCGCGATGTCGCCGGCATGGCAGTAAGGGAATCCGAAGTGTTCGCCGATGCGTGTGAGGCGGTTCAGCTCGTCGTCCGGCACGTCGTCGCCGAGTTGATCGCGACCGTTATCGGTGAACCAGAGCGTGCGTGTCCTGGGTTGCCAGTCGAAGCCTACGGTGTTGCGCACGCCACGGGCGACGACCTGCCAGTCGGTGCCGTCCGGCTTCATGCTGCCGATCATCGCGAAGCGGTCGCCGTCGCGCTTGCAGACATTGCACGGTGCGCCCACGCCGACATACAGGCGCTGATCGGGGCCAAATGCGATGTACCGCCAGCCGTGGTGACTTTCGCCAGGAAGCTTGTCGTAGACGACGATCGGTTTGCCGGGATTGTCGAGCCGGCTTTCGATATTGTCGAGCTTGACGATGCGCGAGACGGCCGAGATATAGAGTGCGCCGTTGCGCAATGCCACGCCGACGGGCATGTTCAGCCCGGAGGCGATGGTCTGGACCCTGGCCGCATAGGCGCGCGACGGATCGAGTGTGATGGCATAGACAACGCCTTGTGCGAGGCTGCCGACGAACAAGGTGCCTTTCGGGCCAAGCGTCATGCCGCGGGCGCCGGGCACCCGGTCGGAGAGGACTTCGACGTGAAAGCCGGGCGGCAGGACGAGACGTTCGATGGGAAGGGCGTCGCGCGCCGTGGCGAGGCATGGGGCCATCGCCAGCGCGGCGCCGAAAAACAAACCGACCCGACGCACATGCTTCACAAGATGGATGACTCGCACGGCGACCCGCACTGGCCATTGCGGCCGAGCGGGGCGTTGCCATCCACCGGTCAATCGTTGCATGCTGGACTCGCTTCACGCACAGAATGCGTGCATTGTAGACCAGTGCCTCCCGGAGCCAACGCGGCGGTCTTGTCCCCCAATCCGGGCGCGGCTTGGCGGGGCGCCGCCGGTGTCCGGGGAAGTGTTTGTTTTGACGAGGGTTTTGCGCTATAATGTCGCGTTTTCTGTCCGAACACTTCTGGATTCACAAGGATTTATTATGGTCGTTATCCGCCTGGCTCGCGGCGGCGCGAAGAAGCGCCCGTTTTACAACATCGTTGCAACCGACTCGCGTAACCGTCGCGATGGTCGCTTCATCGAGCGTATTGGCTTCTACAACCCGGTCGCTGCCGAAGGCACGGAAGGTCTGCGTATCGCTCAAGACCGTCTGACGTACTGGCAAGGCGTTGGCGCACAACTGTCGCCGACCGTGGCTCGTCTGATCAAGCAAGGCGCCAAGGCCGCTGCCTAAGCGCTTCGGCTAGTCAAGCTATCAGCATTGCCGTCGGTTTGCCGATGGCATGAGAATTGAACGGCGGTGCCTGCTCCCGAGCGATCTGGGGCGGTCATCGCCGTGTGTTCGTCACAACGTTGGATTGGCATGGTTCGTTCCGCTCGACCCGCACGTGAGCGGGTACCGCTGAAAATCGGTGCTGAGGCGCGCCGCGCCGCCGGCATGCGTGCCGAGCAGGTGCTCGCCCCGGTGACCGAAGTGCCCGACGATCTCGTCGAGCTGGGTTACATTGGCGACGCCTACGGAATTCGTGGCTGGATCAAGGTGCAGCCGCATACGGGCGAGGGCGAAGGGCTCTTGTCCGCCGATTGTTGGTATTTTCGTCGTCCCGGTGAGTCGGCCTACACCAAGGCCAATGTACTGCACAGTCGAGGGCATTCCGGTACCGTGGTCGCGCAATTACGCGGCAGCGAAAACCGGTCGGCCGCCGAGGCGCTCAAGGGCCTTCAGGTCTGGGTGCCGCGCAGTGCGTTTCCGACCGCCGGTGAAGACGAGTTTTACTGGGTGGACCTCATTGGCGCCCAGGTAACGAATCTGCAGGACGAATCGCTGGGCAAGGTCGTCGGGTTGCTCGACAACGGCGTGCACACTGTGTTGCGTGTCGCTTACGAGGCGCCTGCCGTCGACGACAAGTCGGCGAAGACCGCTGAGCGTCTGATCCCGTTCGTCGCCAAATATGTGCAATCCGTCGATATCGAGGCGGGGCGCATTGTGGTCGACTGGGGTCTTGACTACTGAGATACCGATTGATCGCCCGGCCGCTGTGGTGTCCGGGCACCTCTGGACGGAACCGGTTTGATGCAGTTTGACGTCGTCACGCTCTTTCCCGAGATGTTTCGGGCACTGACCGACTGGGGCGTCACCAGCCGGGCGCTCAAGCAGTCGCGCTACGGTCTGCGGTTTTGGAATCCTCGCGATTTCACGCATAACAGCTACCGGACGATCGATGATCGACCGTACGGCGGCGGCCCGGGCATGGTGATGCTCGCCAAGCCGCTCGACGACGCCATCGAGGCCGCAAAGGCTGCGCAGGCGCAAGCCGGCGTACCGCGCGGCCGGGTGTTGCTGATGTCGCCGCAAGGCAAGCCACTGACGCATCGTCGTGTCGTGGAACTGCGCGAACAGGAGCAGGGGTTGATTCTGCTCTGTGGGCGCTACGAAGCCATCGATCAGCGTTTGATCGATCGCGTCGTGGACGAAGAGGTCAGTGTTGGCGATTTCGTGCTGTCGGGCGGAGAGTTGCCCGCCATGGCACTGATGGACTCGCTGATCCGGCTGCTGCCGGGGGCACTGAACGACGAGCAGTCGGCCGAGCAGGACAGTTTCGTCAATGGCCTGCTCGATTGTCCGCATTACACGCGACCCGAAGAGTACGAAGGAGTGCGCGTGCCCGACGTGCTGTTGGGCGGGCATCATGCAGAGATTGAAAAATGGCGACGCCGCGAGGCGTTGACCAATACCTGGCGCAAACGCCCCGATCTGATCGAGAGCGCACGCGCCAACGGATTGCTCAGTCGTGCCGATGAGGCATGGCTGGCAAGCCTGCGGGTCGATACGTCGGCCAAGTAGGTAGCGGGTGTCGTCATGGGGACGGCATTCGGTTTGCACCCATCCTCTGTCGGGGCCGGCATGCCGGTATATAACGCCGATACGATGGCACAAGGAGTGGTAAATGAATCTGATCGCCAAGATCGAGCAGGAAGAAATCGCGCGTTTGACCGCGAACAAGACGATTCCCGAATTCGCCCCGGGCGACACCGTGATCGTCAACGTGAACGTGGTCGAAGGTACGCGCAAGCGCGTTCAGGCATACGAAGGCGTCGTCATCGCCAAGCGTAACCGTGGCCTGAATTCGGCATTCATCGTCCGCAAGATTTCGTCGGGTGAAGGCGTTGAGCGTACGTTCCAGACGTACTCGCCGCTGATCGCCAGCATCGAAGTCAAGCGTCGTGGTGACGTTCGTCGCGCCAAGCTGTACTACCTGCGTGAGCGTTCGGGCAAGTCGGCACGTATCAAGGAAAAGCTCTCGTTCAAGAGCAAGCCCGCTGCCGCCCAGTAAGTCGGACGCCGCTACGCCTGGCGACCTCGTGGCCGGGCGCAGCCAAAGCCGTATGGAAAAGCACCCTTCGGGGTGCTTTTTTCGTTGTGCTGTCTTTCATCGACGCCGATGTTGCGGCGTGTCCTCGTCATCGAACGCCACGAATTGCCGTGCCATTGGCATTTTGTTTGCGTGTACGTGTTTAGGGCTTCCTCGCTAAAATAGCGAAGTTCTCCACCCAGCAAAGGTCTACGTGGCGCCACCTCTGATCCTGCATCCTGAAGCGTTACCCATCGTCTCGACGGGCGAGGGGGAGCCTGCGGTGCCGGCGGAGCGGCTAACGCCCGCCGCGTTGCGTGACCGGCTCGCGAGTCCGCCGATCTGGACGCCGGAGGCTGGCGCGATCGAACTCGCGCCGCCGGCACAATTTACGCCGCGTGCGGCGGCCGTGCTCGTGCCGTTGGTGATGCGCGCGCATGGCACGACTGTGCTGCTGACGCAGCGAACCCAACATCTGAGCACGCACGCCGGGCAAGTGAGTTTTCCTGGCGGTAGCCGCGAGCCCGACGATCTGTCGCCGATCGCCACAGCCTTGCGTGAGTCGCGTGAAGAAATAGGTCTCGATTCGGGGGCGGTGGAAGTGATCGGACGCTTGCCCGACTACGTCACCGGAACCGGCTTTCGTGTTGCGCCGGTCGTGGGCCTGGTCAAGCCGCCGTTCGATCTCATCGCCGATGCCGGTGAAGTTGACGAGATTTTCGAGGTGCCGCTGGATTTCCTGATGGACCCTGCACATCATCAGATCCGCGTCTTCCACTATCAGGTGGGCGAACGCCGGTTTTACGCGATGCCGTATCCGAAGCCCGCGGGAGGTGAATACTTCATTTGGGGCGCAACGGCCGGCATGCTACGTAATTTCTATCAACTCCTGCGGGCCTGACGCGAGAGACCGATCGTTTTCGCGAGTTGTCTGCCTATAGTGTGAAGTGAGTGCGTCGTGCAGGCGCCTGGGGCGGGCATTTGCGAGAAGCTGTGCTATCGTTACACCATTCCGTCTGGTGATCTGAACGCACGCATGACATTCTTTTCGGTACTCCTCGCGCTGATCCTCGAGCAGATGCGTGCCCTCTCCACGCAAAACCCGATCTACAACCTGATTCGCTCCCACGCGACCCATACGTCGCAATCGTTCGATGCCGGGCTACCCCGTCATGGTGTGCTTGCGTGGCTGGTCGTGGTGCTGCCGTTTGTGCTGGCGGTCGGCGTCATCTACTACCTGCTCATGCGGGTCAACATTTTCCTGGGCTTCGCATGGAACGTGCTCATCGTCTACCTGACGATGGGATTCCGGCAGTTCAGTCACTACTTCACGGACATTCACGTTGCGCTGAACAACGATAACGTGAACGAGGCGCGAGAAATCCTGCACCAGTGGATCGGCATCGACACGGTCGACATGCCGGTGGACGAGATCGTGCGCCACACACTGTTGCACGCGGTCATTGCCTCGCATCGCCACGTTTTTGGCGTGTTTTTCTGGTTCCTGATGCCGGTCGGTCCGGCGGGGGCGGTGTTGTACCGTCTCGCCGAATATCTGTCGCGTCGCTGGACGGAGCCCGCGCCCGATCGCAGCCCGGCGTTCGGGGCCTTCGCGCGCAAGGTTTTCTATGGCATCGATTGGGTGCCGGCTCGTTTGACGGCCATCGGTTTCGCCATTGTCGGCAACTTTGAAGACGCCATTTACGCGTGGCGCCACTATGCGAAGCAGTGGCCGAACGAGAACGAAGGCATTCTGCTGGCAGCGGGTAGCGGCGCCCTTGGCGCACGATTGACCGGCCCGCTGGCGGAAGTCTCGAGCGTCGATGCGCTGAATCAAGGCGACGACGCAGTCCTGCCTGTCGGCAGCGAATGCACGCCGCGCACGCTTCAGGCGGCCGTCGGCCTGGTCTGGCGCGCGGTTTTGCTTTGGATGCTCCTGTTGCTGCTGCTGACCCTCGCCGTGTGGTTGGGCTGAGGTTCAAGCGAGAACCCATAAAAAAACCCGCGGAAGCGGGTTTTTTTATGGCCGATTCGCGCGGATCGCTTCGCCGCTGACTGATGCGTCAGTATGGAATCTGTTGCTCCGACTCGTGAACGAGCTGGGCATAGAGCATATGGCGCTGTTGCGAGATGCTTCCGTCGGACACGGCCGCGAGAATAGCGCAACCGGGTTCTTTCAGGTGATGGCAATTGTAGAACCGGCAGCCGGTGAGCCGTGCACGGAACTCGGGGAAGGCGCGCTCCAGTGCCCCTTCCTTGAGGTGATGCAGACCGAATTCCTGAAAGCCTGGCGAATCGATGAGCAGTCCGCCTTCGGGCAGGTGAAAGATTCGCGTGAAGGTCGTCGTGTGCTTGCCTGAGTTCAATACCGTGGAGATCTCGCGCGTTGCGGCATCGGCATCGGGGACGAGCAGGTTCACGAGGCTCGATTTGCCCATGCCCGACTGCCCGAGCAGCAACGACGCTTGATGTGCCAGGCGAGGCAGCAGCAGCGCCTTCGCCCCTTCCGGATCCGCCCGCACGGAAAGTTCCAGCACGTCGTAGCCCAGGGCGCGATACGGCGCCAAGCGCGCGCGCGCCGACGGCAAGGCCTCGGCGACATCGGTCTTGTTGAGCACGATCAGCGGTCTCAGTGCATTGGCTTCCGAGGCGACCAGTGCTCGGCCCAGCAAATCCTCGCTGAAGTACGGCTCGGTGCCCAACATGATGACCAACTGGTCGATGTTGGCGGCGAAGAGCTTGCTCTTGAACTGGTCTGAGCGGTAAAGCAGGTTGCGGCGCGGCAGGATCTCTTCAATCACGCCCTGATCGCCGGTGCGCGCCCAGGCGACTTCGTCGCCGACCGCAATTTCGCTCTTCTTGCCGCGAGGAAAGCACAGCACCGTTTCGCCATCGTCGGCTTCCACGACGTAGTGACGGCCGTGCGCCGCCGTGACTCGGCCGTGACGGCGTTCCTGCGCGGTGGTTTCGGCCGGCGCGGCTTTTCCCTTGAGGCTGCGCTTCATGCGTGCCCCAGCAAACGGTCGATGCGCTGGGAGGCGGGCGGATGCGAATAGTAAAACGCGGTGTAGACGGGGTCGGGCGTGAGCGTCGACGCATTGTCCTGATAAAGCTTGACGAGAGCGTTGACCAGATCGCTGGCTTGCGTCTGGCTGGCGGCGAACGCGTCGGCTTCGAACTCGTGCTTGCGAGATGTCAGGCTGCCGAGCGGGCTGGCGAAAAAGCCGAACACTGGAAGCACGAGGAAGAACAGCACCAGCGCCAACGCGTTGTTGCTGCCGGTCAACGACGGCATTACGCCGAGGTCGGTGTAGAACCATGTGCGGCCGATCAGCCAACCGAGCAGGGCAAGGAATGCCAGCGACAGCACGAAGGCGACGATCAGGCGCTTCGTGATGTGGCGACGCTTGAAGTGGCCCAGCTCGTGGGCCAGCACGGCTTCGATTTCGGCGGGTGAGAGCCGCTCGATGAGCGTATCGAAAAACACGATGCGCTTGGTGCGGCCGAAGCCGCTGAAATAGGCATTGCCGTGTGCCGACCGCTTCGAGCCATCCATCACGAACAAACCGCGCGCCGCGAAGCCGCAGCGCTGCATCAGCCCCTCGATGCGCTGCGCCAGCGACACGTCCGAGAGCGGTTCGAACTTATTGAACATCGGCGCGATGACGTGCGGGAAGATGAACTGCACAAACAGATTGAAGCCCACCCAGACCACCCACGTGTACAGCCACCACAACGGTCCTGCGCGCTCCATGAGCCACAGCACGGCGAACAGCAGCGGCAGTCCGAGCAAGACGCCGATGGCGGTGGCCTTGATCATATCGGCAATGAACAGCCCGAGCGACATGCGGTTGAAGCCGAAACGCTGTTCGATCACGAACTGCCGCACGTAAGTAAAGGGCAGATCGACGAGGCCGGAAATCAACAGCACGGCGGCGATCAATGCGATCTGACCCAGATAGCCCTCGCCGAGCCACTCGGTCACGCCGATATGCAGCAGGTTCAGCCCGCCGAGCAGCGTGAAAGCGACGAGCAGCACCGCCTGGGCAAAGATCTCGGCCATACCCAGACGGGTGCGGGCGACCGTGTAATCGGCGGCCCGCTGATGGTCGGTCAGTGTGATCGTACTGGCAAATCGCTCGGGAACAGCCGCCCGATGGGTGACCACATGGCGGATCTGACGAGCGGCCAGCCAAAGCTTGGTCATGACCATCGCCAGCAGGAAGATCACGAAGAGGTAAGTGAGCATGCGCTTAAGGAGAATCCGAAGTATGCGAGAATTATAAGTTCTTTCGACCGGTGGGACGCCCTTGCCGGTCGCCTACCGACGCGTTTTCCAGAGTCTTCCGACCATGTCTGTCATTCCATCCCAACATCCCACGTCTGCCGATGCCGAGACGACGCTTGCGCGCGCCGAGTTCAATCTGGTCTGGCTCGATATGGAAATGACCGGCCTGCAGCCCGACAGCGACCGAATCATCGAGGTGGCGGTGGTCGTCACGGATTCCGCGCTGACGCGCCGCATCGAGGGGCCGGTGTTCGCGATCCATCAAACGGACGCCGTGCTCGACGCAATGGACGACTGGAACAAGTCGACACATGGGCGCTCGGGGCTGATCGAACGCGTGAAGGCATCGGCGGTCGACGAGGCGTCTGCCGAAGCGCAACTGATCGAGTTCCTCTCGCAGTACGTGCCGCCCAACAAGTCGCCGATGTGCGGCAATTCGATCTGTCAGGATCGCCGTTTCATGGCGCGTTACATGCCCAGGCTCGAGGCGTTCTTTCACTACCGGAACCTGGATGTCAGCACGCTCAAGGAACTGTGCCGCCGCTGGGAACCCACGGTCTACAAGGGCTTCACCAAGCGCGCCGCCCACACGGCGATGGCCGACATTCACGAGTCGATCGACGAACTGGTGTACTACCGCGAGCATTTCCTGAAGACGACCGTACCCGGCGCGCCCGAGGCGGCCGCGCCCACTTCGGCCTGATCTTCCCCACAGACGCTTCACAACGCCAGCCATATCGCTGGCGTTGTGCTTTGGATGTTCGAACCGAATGGCCCGGAACGTCCTGTCGTCAGTCCATCAGGCGGGTTTCGGGGCGCGAATGGCGCTCTTGGGACGGAAGGCCTTGCAGACGGCGTCGTCGGTCTCGATGTAAGGTCCGCCGATCAGGTCGATGCAATACGGCACGGCGGCAAAAATGCCGGGCACGATCGACGTTCCGTCCATATCGCGCAACCCTTCGAGCGTTTCCTTGATCGACTTGGGCTGCCCGGGCAGGTTGATGATGAGCGCGGCACGCGCCGGGTTCTCGCGGATCACGGCGACCTGACGCGACAGGATGGCCGTCGGTACGAAGCGCAGGCTGATCTGACGCATCTGCTCTCCGAAGCCGGGCATCTCCTTCGTACCGGCCCGCAATGTGGCCTCCGGCGTGACGTCGCGTCGTGCAGGGCCTGTGCCGCCGGTGGTGAGCACCAGATCGCACTGCATCGTGTCGACCAGATCGATAAGCGTAGCGGTAATGCCGTCGGCATCGTCGGGAATCAGGCGAGTTTCCGCCACCCAGGGGGACCGGAGCGCGGCGCCAAGCCAGGCCTGGAGCGCCGGAATGCCCTGGTCGTCATAGGTACCCTGACTCGCTCGATCGCTGATCGAGACGAGGCCTACGCGAAGTTCGTCCGGATGGGAGCGGGCGACCATCAATCTTCCTCGCGCGTTGGGAATTCCGGCAGTTCGTTCTCGACGTCGTCTGAAGTTTCGGCGTGGGACGATCCGGTGCCCAGCAGATCCTTGAGCGCCTGGAACAGCTCGCGGAAGGCTTTGGGCGGCTTTTGCGCGGCCTGCTCACGGCGGGCATTGCGAATCAGTGTGCGCAGCTGCTGGGCATCGGCCTGCGGGTGCTGGGCGAGCAGCTCGGTGAGCGCCTCGTCCTTGGCCAGCAGGCGCTCGCGCCAGCGCTCGAGCGCATGCAGCTTGGCCGTTTCCGCCTTCGAGACGCCTTTGATGACGTCGAGGGCGCGGCGAATCGCTTCGACTTCCGACTCATGCAGCGTGCGCATTTGCTTGCCCACGTACTGCATCTGGCGGCGGCGGCCTTCGTGTGCGGTGATCTTGCGGCAGTCCTTGACGGCGCGTTCGAGGTTCTCGGGCATCGGCACGCGGGCGAGCGCGTCCTTGGCCAGATTGACCAGTTCTTCGCCAAGATCCTGCAAGGCATGCGACTCGCGCTTGCGTTGGGATTTGCTCGGGCCTTCGTCGGGAAGCTCGGCGTGGGCGATTTGGTTAAAGCGTTGAGTGTGCGTCATGAGCGCTATTGTAGCGCGGCGCGCGGCGTCCAAATAGTTGCCGTGCCGACGCACGGCGGCGGGGAAGTCGCGCTAAGATGGCGGTTCCTATTCAGCCACTGACCGAATCGCGCCGATGTCCCAAGCGACCCAGCATTTCACGCATACCCAGGATCAACTCAAGGAAATTGTCAGCGACGTACTGCAATACGCCCGTTCGCTCGGCGCCACCGATGCCGCGGCTGAGATCTCCGAGGGCGACGGCTTGTCGGTCTCGGTGCGTCGCGGCAAGGTCGAGACCATTGAGCGCAATCGCGACAAGCTGGTGGGCGTGACGGTATTCATCGGTCAGCGCCGCGGCAATGCCAGCACGTCCGACTTCTCGCGCAAGGCGCTGCACGACACGGTCGATGCGGCCTATAACATTGCCCGCTTTACGGCCGAAGACGACTGCGCCGGGCTTGCCGAGTCCGAACTGCTGGAGATGCATCCGCAGGACCTGTCGTTGTTTCACCCGTGGCGCATTTCGGCCGACGACGCGGTCGAATTGGCGCGTCGCGCCGAGACGGCGGCATTCGAGGTGAGTCCGCTCATCCGAAATTCCGAAGGCGCGGGCGTGTCGGCCCAGCACTCGCAATTCATGCTGGGGACGACTCGCGGCTTCCTGTCGGGATATCCGTATTCGCGACACTATCTTTCGGTCTCGCCGATTGCCGGATCTGGCCGCCATATGCAGCGCGACGATTGGTATTCGTCCAAGCGCGCCGCCGAAGACCTGGCCTCGCCCGAAACGGTCGGCCGCTACGCCGCCGAGCGCGCGCTGGCCCGCCTGCACGCGCGCAAGCTGTCCACGCGCAAGTGCGCCGTGCTGTTCGAGGCACCGCTCGCCGCCGGTCTGCTGGGGGCGTTCGTGCAGGGTGTGAGCGGTGGCGCACTGTATCGCAAGGCCACGTTCCTCGTTGACACCCTCGGCAAGCCGGTGTTTGCCGATCATGTCGGCATTTACGAGGATCCGCACGTGCCGCGCGCCATGGGCAGCGCCCCGTACGACGAAGAAGGCGTGAGAACGCGCGCCCGTGACGTGGTGAGCGATGGCGTGGTGCAGGGCTACTTCCTGTCGACCTATTCGGCCCGAAAGCTCGGCATGCAGACGACCGGCAACGCGGGCGGCTCGCACAACCTGCGCATGTACAGCAAGCTCACCGCACCGACGGACGACTTTCGAGCGATGCTGCGCAAGCTCGGCACCGGCCTGCTCGTGACCGAACTGATGGGGCAGGGCGTGAACTATGTGACGGGCGATTATTCGCGCGGCGCCTCGGGCTTCTGGGTGGAGAACGGCGAAATTCAGTATCCGGTCGAGGAGATCACGCTGGCCGGCAACCTGAACGACATGTTCCGCCAGATCGTCGCGATTGGGGCCGATGCCCTGGTGCGCGGTACCAAGGAGGTCGGGTCAATCCTGATTGAACAAATGACCATCGCCGGTCATTGATGCTGCGAATCGCCGTTGCGGCGCCATAAACGCGTTGCATTTGTGCGCCGCAACGGGGCAAAACCCCATTTGCCGTGTCCGGTAAAGGTAGTTTGCGTTATGCTTAGGGGTTTTCTTAAGCCGTGGCTTAAGAACAGACGCGGTAGTTAGGGTAATGGGCGCGCTCATAAGGCGCGCCTTCTCATAACTAGAGACCAGGAATCGGAGGAAGAAGACTCATGAAAAGCACCATGACCAAGTTGCTGAGCGCGCTTGTCGCTACTGGGATGGTGGCTGCGGCCCACGCAGCCGATCTGAAGATCGGCGTGGCCGAGGCACTGTCGGGCGGTGCGGCGCAATATGGCGCCGCCATCAAGAACGGTTTCCAGCTCGCGGCGGACGAAATCAACGCCGCCGGCGGCATCAACGGCAACAAGCTCGTACTGCAGGTCGAAGACGAGCAGGGCAAGAAAGAAGAGGCGATCAACGTCTTCAAGAAGCTGATCTTCCAGGACAAGGTGCTGATGGTTTTCGGCCCGACGTTGTCGAACTCGGCGCAGGCGGCCGATCCGATCGCGCAAGCGGCCAAGACCGTGGCGTTCGGCACGTCGAATACGGCTGACGGCATTACGTCCATCGGCGACTACATCTTCCGCAACTCCGTGACGGAAGCCGACGTGCTGCCCGAGACCATCAAGGTCGCGACCAAGCACACGGGCATCAAGAAAGTCGCGGTGCTGTATGGCAACGACGACGTGTTCACCAAGAGCGGCTACGACAACTTCAAGAAGGCGCTGGCCGATCTGAAGATCCCGGTCACGACGACCGAGACGTTTGCCAAGGGTGACGTGGACTTCAAGGCACAGCTCACGAAGATCAAGGCGAGCAACCCGGACGCCATCGTGCTGTCGGCACTGATCGCCGAAGGCGCGCCGATCATGGTGCAGGCCCGTCAGTTGGGCATCAACGTGCCGTTCATCGGCGGTAACGGCATGAACTCGGTCAAGGTGTTCGATCTGGCCAAGGGCAGCTCGGATGGCCTGTGGGTGGGGAGCCCGTGGTCGATCGAGAACAGCACGCCGGCCAACACGAAGTTCATCAGCGCCTACAAGGCGAAGTACAACGTGGCCCCGGACCAGTTCGCGGCGCAAGCCTATGACGCGATGTATATCGCGGCGGGCGCAATCAAGAGCGTGAAGATCTCGGGCAACCTGGATGCCGACCGCAAGGCGCTGCGCGACGCGCTGCCGAAGGTCACACACGACGGCGCTACGGGCAAGTTTGCGTTCCGTCAGGCCATGGGCAAGAACGGCAAGCCGGCCGGCTACGATGCACAACAGGCGCCTATCGTCAGCGTGACGAAGGGTACCAAGTACGTCATCGAGAAGTAAGCAGCCCGGCAGTACTTGAAGAAGTCCGCATGGGCGTAGAGCTGAAAGGCGCTACGCCCATCGGCGTTTCTGGCGCACGCCGTACCCCCGTGCGGCGCGTGTCCCCGTCCCTCAGGCTGGAATAGACACCATGCTGGAACAGCAACTCGTCAACGCACTCTCCCTAGGGTGCGTGTACGCCTTGTTCGCGCTCGGGTTCACCCTCGTGTTCGGCATCCTCGGCGTTATCAATCTCTCGCACGGCGCGGTCTTCATGGTCGGCGCCTATGCGGCGCTGCAAGCCGTCGTGCGTCTTCATCTGCCGCTGTGGGCGGCTATCGTCACGGCGGTCGTGGTGGCTGGCCTGGTCGGCCTGCTCATCGACGTGCTGGTGCTCAAACCGCTGCGCAAACGCGGTGCGCCTCACCTGATTCCGATGATTGCCACCATTGGCGTGGGCATTCTGCTCAACAACGGTGTGCAAGGTATTTTCGGCGCGGAGAACCTGCGATTCCCGTACGAACTCGTGCCGCAGGACACCCTGACGGTGGCCGGCGTGCACATGACGGTACTGGAACTCGCGATCATCTTCATCTCGTTTGCGCTCATGGCCGTGCTCATTGCCACGATCAAGAAGACGCAACTCGGGCGCGCGCTGCGCGCCATTGCCGAGTCGCCGAAGGCAGCCTACCTGCTCGGGATCAACGTCGAGGGCCTGTTCCTGGCCACGTCGTTTGCCGCGGCGGGGCTGGGCGGCATGGCGGGGGTGCTGATCGGGCTTTACTCCAACGCCGTCTTCCCACTGATGGGGCAGCCGATGCTGCACAAGGGGATCGCGGTCATCATTCTCGGCGGCATGGGCGACATTCGCGGCGCGATGATCGGCGGCCTCTTCCTCGGCTTCGCGGAAGTGTTGTCGGTCGCGTATATCGGCTCGAACATGCGCGACGCCGTGGCATTCGGCCTGTTGTTCCTGATCCTGCTGGTGCGTCCGCAGGGATTGTTCGGCAAAGTGCTCGAACGCAAAGCGTAATCACGGGGGCGCAATGGACTGGTTTAACAATTTCTGGGCGGTTTATAGCAATCTGGTGCTGACATTCGGCACCAATGCGCTGCTGGCCCTGTCGATTTACCTCACGCTCTCGTGCGGCATGCTGGCCATGGCCAATGCCGCGTTCATGGGCATCGGTGCGTACACGGCGGCGTTGCTCACGATGAACTACGACACGCCGTTTGCGGTGTCGTTGGCAGGTGGCATGGCAGCGCCGGCGCTCATCGCGTTCATCATCGGCAAGCCGACGCTGCGTCTGTCGGGCGTGTATCTCGCGATGGCGACGCTGGGCTTCGGCGAAGTTGTGCGTGTGCTGACGCTCAACGCCGAGGGTCTGACCGGCGGTGCGCTGGGCCTGAACGGCATTCCTCAACTCACGCAGTGGTGGCACGTGGCGGGGGCCGTGGTGATCTCGCTCGCCGTGTTGTGGCGCCTGCGCCGCTCCAAAGTGGGCCGTGCCTTCGAAGCCATCAAGGAAGACGAGACGGCGGCGGGCCTCATGGGCATCAACGTCACGGGCTACAAGATGCTGGCGTTCGTGCTGGGGGCGGTGCTCGCCGGGCTGGCCGGGGCACTCAATGCGCATCTGACGTTCTTCATCGGACCGAACGAATTCGGCTTCGACCGTGGCGTGGAGATTCTCACCATGGCGATTCTTGGTGGTATCAACGGGCTCGTGGGGCCGGTGCTCGGCAGCACGATTCTTACGCTGCTGCCCGAATTGCTGCGCGCGTTCGACGCCTTCCGTCTGGTGGTCAACGGCCTGATTCTGGTGCTGATCGTGCTGTTCCTGCCCAAGGGCATTTGGGATCCGGTGCGTTTTCGCCGTTGGTTCCGTGCCGGCAAGACGCGCTCGGCCTCTTCCACGTAAGCGGACGAGGGATACGACATGCTCAAGCTTTCCAATATTTCCAAACGATTCGGTGGCCTGCACGTTCTCCAGGACGTGAACATCGAGGTGCCGCAAGGCACGATCTTCGGCCTGATCGGCCCGAACGGGGCGGGTAAGACGACCGTCTTCAATCTGATCACCGGACTGTTGCAGCCCACGGGCGGCAGCATTACGTTCGACGGCGAGAGTCTCGTGGGGCAGAAGCCGCACAAGATTACGCAGCGCGGCATTGCCCGCACGTTCCAGAACATTCGTGTGTTCAAGGAGATGACGCTGATCGAGAACGTGGTGGTCGGCATGCACCGGCATCTCTCGTATGGCCCGGCGGGCCTGCTGTTCTCGCTGCCAGGGTATCGAGAGATGGAGAAGCGCTCGCGCGAACGCGCGCATGAGTTGCTCTCTTGGGTCAAGCTCGATCACAAGGCGCATGACATCGCCGACAACCTGTCTTATGGCGATCAGCGCAAGCTCGAACTGGCCCGGGCCCTGGCGACCGAGCCCAAGCTGTTGCTGCTCGACGAGCCGGTGGCCGGCATGAACACGGGCGAGAAGGTCGATCTCATGAGCGAGATCGAGAACATCAAGGCGCGCGGTTACACGATCTTCATGATCGAGCACGACATGCGTTTTGTGATGGGCTTGTGCGAGCGCATCGCCGTGCTGAACTTCGGACGCATCATCGCCGAAGGCAGTCCGGACGAGATCAAGCACAACCCGCAGGTCATCGAGGCCTATCTCGGCCGCGATGACGATGACGACGATGCGGCTGCCCTCGCGGCCGGCGCGGAGGACAAGGCATGAGCGCGCTGCTCGAAGTGAAGGGCCTGAAGGTGGCCTATGGGCATATCGAGGCCGTGAAGGGCGTCGATTTTTCGTTGCGCGAGCATGAGATCACCTCGCTCGTTGGCGCCAATGGCGCGGGTAAGTCCACGACGCTGCTCGCCTTGTCGGGGCTCATCAAGAAGCAGGCGGGCACGATTCTCTTCGAAGGCGAGGATGTCGGCGGTCTGGCACCGAACAAGATCGTGCAGCGCGGGCTGGTGCAGGTGGCCGAGGGGCGTGCCACGCTCACGACGATGTCCGTGCGCGAGAACCTGGAGCTTGGCGCTTACACGCGTCGCGACAAGCAGAACGTGAAGGCGGATCTGGACAAGGTGCTGGGGCGTTTCCCACGGCTTGCCGAGCGTATCGAGCAGATGGCCGGTAACTTGTCGGGGGGCGAACAGCAGATGTTGGCGATTGGTCGTGCGTTGATGGCGCGGCCGCGTCTGTTGCTGCTCGATGAACCGTCGATGGGTCTCGCGCCGATCATCGTGCAGGGCATCTTCAGCACCCTCAAGGAAATCAACGCTGAGGGGCTGACCATCTTCCTGGTCGAGCAGAACGTGCGCCAGGCGCTGAAGATTGCGCAACACGGCTACGTGCTCGAGACCGGCAAGGTGGTGCTCGAAGACACGGGGCGCAATCTGCTGGGCAATCCCCGTGTGCTCGAAGCGTATCTGGGCGGTTGAGGTTCGGCCGTGGAGCGGGGGGGGGCGTGGGTGCCGCCCCGATCCGGCTGGAGTGCGGTGTAAGACGGACGGTTGAGCACACCCGTTGGCAGACATGCGGAATTGGTGCATGCTGCGGCTAACCGGTCGTGGGCGGGGGAGATGTGTGCTCAACGCCATGAGTCGTTGGGCCGGCATCGGACACCGAAAATCAAAGGGTATCGTATGGACGCCTTTCTGATGGAGCGTGCAACGCCTGGTCAGCGGGCTTTTGCAGGCTGTCTGGCGATTGTCATTCTCGCTGCCCTGATACTGGCGGCGCCGCAGGCGAGCGCTGCACTCCCGGCGGTTGCGGCTTTCCTGCCCATGTGCGGCCTGACGGTCTTCACGACGGCGACGATCGCGTCGTTCCTGTTGGCGGCACAGTTTCGGGTGAGTCGGCTGCCGGTGTTCGGGCTGCTGTCCGGTGCTTATGCCTTTACTGCATTGACCGTCGCGATGCAACTGCTGACGTTCCCCGGCCTTTTCGCGCCGCACGGGCTGCTCGGGGCGCTCCCGACGACATCCGGCTGGATCTGGGTCATCTGGCATGCGGGGTTCCCCACCCTCGTGCTCATCGCCATGATGGAGCGACGCCGCTTCACCCCGCAGTCCGTGACGCAGTTGCCGCCTGCCGATCGTGCGATGTGGCTGTTCATTGGTCTGCCAATTGGCGTGGGGGTGCTGCTTTGCCTGACGGTGTTGGCCGTGCCGCTGCCGCCCGCGTTGTCACCGGCGAGCGTGCCGGGTGAATTGTCCGTCGGCGGGACCGGCATCGTACTGCTCTTATTGAACCTCGTGGCGCTGAGCGCGGTGCTGGCGATCGGTCGTCTGCGCACGGTGCTCGACGTGTGGGTGGCGCTTGCCATTCTTGCGTGTGTGACGGATACGGTGCTTAGTCTGATAAGCACCGTACGATTCACGCTGGGGTGGTACCTGGCGCGGCTGTTCAGCATGTCGGCGCCGGGGTTGCTTGTCTGCGTGCTGGTGTGGGAAATCACGCGGCTATACCGCGAGCTGTCGCGCGCGCATCTGCGTCTGATCGAATACTCCAACCGCGATGCGCTCACCGGCATCTTCAACCGCCGCTACTTCAACGATCGGTTCCCGAGCGACTTCGATCAGGTCCGCCGCTCGGGCCATCCGTTATCGTTGCTGATGGTCGACGTCGATCACTTCAAGCGCTACAACGACGCCTATGGGCATCCGCTTGGCGACGAATGCCTGGCACATGTGGCGCTCGCCATCATGCGCGCGACGCATCGACCGACGGATCTCGTGGCGCGATACGGCGGCGAGGAATTCGTGGTCGTCCTGCCGGAGACCGACGCGAACGGCGCCTGGTTCGTCGCGTCGCGCGTGACGGAATGCGTTCGGGCGCTGGCGAAACCGGGGCCTGGCGGACAGGGTTACGTGACGGTCAGCGTCGGCTGCGCAACGCATGTGCCGCAGCAGGGCGTCGCGAGCGATACGCCGGAGGGGCTGATCGCATTGGCGGACGACGCGTTATACGCTGCCAAGCGCCTTGGTCGTGACCGTGTACATGTCTCGGAGGGCGCGCCGATAAATGGCGGCGAGCGACCCGGCGCGCTCGCGCAGGCGCCGCGCGAAAACCTGAGCGCGTGAGTCGGAGGCAAAGTTCAAGGACGACGTCTGCACGCGCCCCATCACATCAAATCCGTTCGTAAGTCACAAACGCGTAGTCGAAGTCATTGGGCGCGGGCGAGTGATGGGTCTCGCGTGCGGCTTCGCGCCATTGGGCGGCAGGCAGATCCGGGAAATGCGCGTCGCCTTCGAACGCCTTGGCGATCTCCGTGACGATCACCTTGTCCGCGCTTGCCAGCGCCTCCGCGTACAACTGCGCCCCGCCAATCAGGCAGATTTCCTCGACACCCACGCACAGCCGCATCGCGTCGACGAGCGACCCGGCCACGTCGCAGCCATCGATCTTCAAATCGGGATTGCGTGACACCACAATATTGCGCCGACCCGGCAACGGACGACCGATCGAATCGAACGTCTTGCGTCCCATCACGATTGGCTTGCCCAGCGTCGCGCGCTTGAAATGAGCAAGATCTTCCGGCAGACGCCACGGCAATTGATTGTCCCGCCCGATCACGCCATTCTCGGCGCGTGCGACCACCAGCGTCAGTATCGTCATACGGCCACCGGCGCCTTGATATGCGGATGCGCTTCGTATCCCGTGATATGGAAGTCTTCGAAACGGTAATCGAAGATCGAATCGGGCTTGCGCGAGATCTCGAGCGTCGGCAGCGCCAACGGCTCGCGCGCAAGCTGCGTGCGAACCTGCTCGAGATGGTTGTTGTACAGATGGCAGTCGCCGCCCGTCCAGACGAAATCCCCCACCTCGAGCCCGGTCTGCTGCGCCATCATGTGCGTGAGCATCGCGTAGCTCGCGATGTTGAACGGCACACCCAGGAAAATATCCGCGCTGCGCTGGTAGAGCTGGCACGATAACTTGCCGTCGGCCACATAGAACTGGAAGAACGCATGACACGGCGGCAGCGCCATGCGCGGAATCTCTCCGACATTCCAGGCGGACACGATCAGACGGCGCGAGTCGGGCGTCGTGCGGATTTGCTCGACGAGCTGTGTGATCTGGTCGATATGGCCGCCATCGGGCGTCGGCCACGAGCGCCACTGTGCGCCGTAGACAGGGCCGAGCTCACCCTCGGCATCGGCCCATTCGTTCCAGATGGACACGCCGTTTTCCTGCAGATAGCGCACGTTGGTGCTGCCCTGCAGGAACCACAGGAGTTCGTGCACGATGGACTTGATGTGCACTTTCTTGGTGGTGACGAGCGGGAAACCTTCCTGCAGGTCGAAGCGCATCTGGTAGCCGAACACCGAGCGCGTGCCCGTGCCGGTTCGGTCGGTCTTGTCTGTGCCATGTTCAAGTACATGGCGCATGAAGTCTAGGTACTGTTTCATAGGCCCATCCGTTTTGCCGGATTTTACCAGCCTCCGGGCAACGCCGTGCTGCGCGAGGGTCAGACGTCGGCGACACTCGCCGCGAAAACCACCGGATGCTCGACCGTCAGGCGTACGCCCACGCGCTCGCCCGCCTCGTGGGCCAGTTCACTATCCACGCGAGCGATCACTTCGCGACCCGACGCCAGACGAAGCGTGTAAAGCTGATCGGCCCCGCGAAACGCACGCCGTACCAGCGTCGCTTCGAATGGGCTCGCCGGGTCGTGGGCAATGTCATCTGCGCGCAGCAAAACGTCGACGCTCACGGGATACGTGTCCCTGGCGGCGCTGCGCAGCAGCTTGTCGGCCAGCATGGGCGAGACGGCCAGTTCCCCAAGTTCGAGCGAGATGCCGCCACCGTTGGCATTGCCCCGGAAGGTGCCGGGTATCAACGCGCCGCGTCCGATGAAATCCGCCACCACGCGATTGGCGGGCATGCGCCACAACTCGTGCGCGGGCGACCACTGAGCGATGGCCCCCGCATGCATGACCCCGATGCGATCGGCCATTGCGAACGCTTCATGCTGGTCGTGGGTGACAAGGATCGCCGTCGCGCCGCTCGCCTGGATGATCTCCCGCACCTCGACCGCCAGACGCTCGCGCAAATCGAGATCGAGGTTCGAGAACGGTTCGTCGAGCAACAGCAGTGCCGGGGCGGGGGCCAGGGCGCGCGCGAGCGCTACGCGTTGCTGCTGTCCGCCAGAGAGTTCGTGAGGGTACTTCTTCAACGCCCCCGCCAGCCCCACGCGCTCGGCGAGCCCCTCCACCCGCGCCTGACGCTCGCCCCGCGCCATGCGCCCGATGCCGAAGCCGATGTTGCGCGCAACGTCCAGATGGGGGAACAGCGCGTAGTCCTGGAACACAACACCGACGTGGCGACGCTCCGGCGGCTCGCTGAACTGCGCGTTGGCGACTTCGTGACCATCGAGCACGATGCGCCCGCCCGCCAACGGCTCGAACCCGCACACGGCGCGCAGCACCGTCGTCTTGCCGCAGCCGGACGGGCCGAGCAGACAGCCGATCTCGCCACGCGCCAGCGACAGCGACAAGTCGCATACCGCGGTGTGGACGTGGCCGGCAGTCTCGTAATTTACACAGAGATGGTCGAGCAGCAGGTAGGGCAGGGGCATCGGCGTGGATAAGTGTGAGTCGACGCAAGCACGTCAACGAAGCGTAGTCATGGAAACGAGCCGACGCGAATCGACACGAATGCCCGCAAGGTGGCATTTTCGCGGGAGGCCGGGCACTTTCTGCGGCCGTGCGCGTCAGAGTCGCAATCGCGAATGCGTATAATTTACAACGCTTTAGACCGGCAAGTGCCTACCGGTTCCCCGAAGTCACGCGACGGGCAACGGCTGTGCGCCGTCGCCCGGGGTTTTCCCGCCGCTCGCTCGTCCGCCCCATTTCCGCTACCCGTTACCATTTGCCGATGTCATCGACGCCCCCGTCCCGCGCCGCCGCCGATTCTGCCGTCATCGATCCCGTTTTGGCCGAGCGTTCGCCTCCCGTCGCCCGCCGCAGGCGCGCTGGCCGTCTTTCCGGCGCCTGGGCGTGGCGGCTGGTCGCATCGGTTCCCGCACTGGTTGTGCTCGTGCCGATGTTCGGCATCGTGGCGGCGCTTGGCGCGGGCGACGCGGATACGCATGCCGTGCTGGCGCATATGCTCGATACGGTGCTGCCCGAGTACCTGCTCAACTCGCTTCGTATCTCGGTGGCCGTGAGCGCCGGCGTGCTGGTGATGGGCGTGGCCAGCGCATGGCTGGTCGTGCACTGCGCCTTTCCCGGGCGCCGTGTGCTGGAGTGGGCACTGATTCTGCCGCTGGCGATGCCCGCTTACGTTACCGCTTACGCCTATACCGATTTCCTGCAGTTCGCCGGGCCGGTGCAGAGCGCGTTGCGCACGCTGCTCGCGGTCGAACGTCTCGCCGGCTTCCCTGAAGTTCGCAGCTGGTACGGCGCTGCCTGGGTCTTCGCGGGCGCCTTCTATCCCTATGTCTATCTGCTGGCGCGAGCGGCCTTTCTGGAACACAGCCAACGGTACCTCGAAGCCGCACGCACGTTGGGGTGTACGCCTGCGCAGGGGTTTTGGCGCGTGGCGTTACCGCTGGCGCGACCGGCCTTGGTCGCGGGGCTGGCGCTGGTGCTGATGGAGACACTCGCCGATTACGGCGCGGTGGCCTACTTCGGCGTGCCGACGCTCACGACCGGCATCTATCGCGCGTGGTTGTCGATGGGCGATCGGGTGGCGGCCGCGCAACTCTCCGCCTGTCTGCTGTTCGCCGTCCTCGTCCTGCTGATCGCGGAAGCGCGCAGCCGGACGCGCCTTCGGTTCTATGGGGCGCCGGGGCGGGCGCCGTCGACGTCGCGGCGTGCGCGCTTGTCAGGGGCGCGCGCCGCCCTGGCAACCCTCGCGTGCGCACTGCCGCTCATCATCGGCTTCGTGCTGCCCGTGCTCATCATGCTGCGGCTGGCGGTCGCCGAGCTCGATCAGGTGCCTTGGCATCGGTACGGCGAGTGGGTCTTCAATACGGTGCGCCTCGCGGCACTGGCGGCGCTCGTTGCCAGCGTCTTCGCCGTGGTGCTCGGGTACGCACAGCGACTGGCCCCGGGACGCGTTACGCGTATCGCCATCCGGCTCGTGGGCGTGGGTTACGCCATCCCGGGCGCGGTCATCGCGCTGGGCATTCTCACGCCGGTGCTCCGACTCGACACGTGGCTGGGTCATGTGTTCGGCGCCGACGGACTGGTGCTTGCAGGCACGAGCGGCGTGTTGATCTATGCCTATCTCGTGCGATTCCTGCCGGCGGCGCTGCAGAGCGTGGACGCCGGCTTCGCCCGCATCCCGCCAAATCTTGATGCCAGCGCCCGCAGCCTCGGCGTGGGCGGCTGGGCGATGCTACGCCGGGTGCATCTGCCGCTGCTGCGCGGCAGCGTGTTGACGGCCGCGCTGCTGGTGTTCGTCGACGTGATGAAGGAGCTCCCCGCCACGCTCGCGCTGCGGCCGTTCAACATGGACACGCTGGCGGTCGTTGCCAGTCATCTGGCCGCCGACGAACGCCTCGCCGAGGCGGCCGTGCCGGCATTGACGCTTGTGCTGGTGGGCCTGTTACCGGTGCTGGTGCTGGCGCGCGCCATCGCGAAGCGCGCCTGAATGGATGGGGTGGCGGCATCGAGGCCGCGCGCGACTTGTGGCGGGAACCCCGATCGAATTCCCGTTTGAAACGTTTCCTGGTTGCCGCGCCGATAGCGCCGCACTATAGTCAAAGCAGGCCCGGCAACGATGCCGGGATGATCGAGCGTCAACAAAATGATTGCGATCGTCATTTGCAAATGTTGGCTGTTCATGGCCTTGGCGTCGGTACCGCCACCTGAGGCACCGCTGAACACGGCAGACGGCGGCTGGAGCGCCGTGCTGCTGGCGGGAGCGATGCGCTAGCGGGTGTCCCGGGAGGGACCGGCACCGACACTTCGAGACGGATGCGCGACGTCCGATGGGAACGTGTATTCCCGGGGCTTGACGTCGGGTTCGCCGCCTCCCGCGCTTGACGAGTCGCTTCCCCCTGAGTCGACTCGCCGCTTCCCCGAATGTCGTAGTCGTTTGCCGTCGTTCAGCAGGGGGCCTGTCGCACGTTGGCGCTTCGGGTGCTTTGCTGTGTCGTCGGGGGCGGTCGACAGTGGCGTTTTCGCCACATGCGCCGCAAAATCGCTGTCAATGCAGTGCCTTTGGGAGACTAGGCATGACGCTATGGCGGATCGATCTAGTCTCGTTGCGACTGTTCGTCGCCGTTTGCGAAGAAAGCAGCATTGCACGGGCGGCCGAGCGCGAATTCATCGCGCCCTCTGCCGTCAGCAAACGGATCAACGACCTGGAGTCCCTGGTCGGTTCGGCGTTGCTCCAACGTCATAAGTGGGGTGTGCGGGCGACCCCGGCAGGCGAGGCCCTCCTGCACCACGCGCGCAATGTGTTGCGCAGCCTCGAGAAGATGCAGGGCGATCTGTCCGAGTACACCAGCGGTGTGCGCGGCCATATTCGCATCTTCGCCAACGTTTCCTCGATCGTCGAAACCCTTCCCGATGAGCTCGGCGCGTTCCTGCGTCGCCACGACGGCGTGAAGGTCGACCTGGAAGATCACACCAGCGCACAGGTCGTGCGCGGGGTGGCGGACGGGGCCACCGACATCGGCATTTGCTGGGACGCCGTGGATACCCGCGATGTCGAGGTCTTCCCCTATCGCAACGACCAGATCGTGACCGTACTGCACCGCGACCACGCGCTGGCCGGCCGCGAACAGGTCGCCTTCGTCGACACGCTCGATTTCGACCACATCGGCGTGCATCCGGACAGCGCCATGTACACCGTGCTGCGGCGCGTGGCGGCCGAGCAGGGCAAGACGGTCAAATTCCGCATCCATGTGTCGACGTTCGAGGCGGTGTGCCGCATGGTGCGCGCCAACCTCGGGCTGGCCGTGGTGCCGCGCGAGGCCGTCGGCAGTTACTCGCAAGCGACTGACGGGGAGGCGCTGCGCATCGTGCCGCTGACCGATCCGTGGGCGCTGCGCCGGCTGATCGTGTGCGTGCGACGCTACGACGCCTTGCCCGTCGCCTCGCGCATGCTCGTCGATCACCTGTGCGCTCGCAACATTGCGTAAAGCATAGGAACGCCAAAGGTTCGCCCCAGGGCGGCAAGCGTCGCGAACGGCGATGTCTGGCATGCCGAAACACAACTTGTCGGCGCTTCGGGGGCAGCGGATGCTCTCAGAGCCGATAGCGATTCCGGCCGACGAGCCGGAGCGCGCCGATTTCCCGCATAGGGCGGGAGGAGACACGCGATGACATATACCGAAGCGCGCCGCGTGCGCGTTGCCGTAGGACGTTGGGCTCTCGTCTTCTCGCTGGTGGCGTCAGGCCTCGCAGCATTGGGGCTGAGCACTGGGGCCTGCGCCGCGCCCGCACAGGCGCTCGAAAAGCCGAAGCTCACGATCGCCGTGGGCGGCAAGCCCGGCCTCTACTATCTGCCGTTGACCATCGCTGAACAACTCGGGTACTTCAAGGACGAAGGGCTCGACGTCACCATCGACGACTTCGCCGGCGGCTCCAAAGCCTTGCAGGCGGTCGTCGGCGGTAGCGCCGACGTGGGCGCCGGGGCTTTCGAGCATACCTTGCTCATGCAGACCAAGGGATTGACCTATCAAGCGTTCGTGGTGCTCGGCGCGGCCCCCCAACTGGTGCTCGGCGTGGTCAAGGCCAAGGCCGCGGAGGTGAAATCGGTCAAGGACCTGAAGGGAATGCGCATCGGCGTGAGCGCGCCGGGGTCGAGCACGCATATGCTGGTCAACGTGGCGCTCGCGAAAGCCGGGCTCAAACCGAGCGACGTGTCCATCGTGGGCGTCGGCAGCAATGCGACGGTCGTCGCCGCCGCACGTGGCGGGCAGGTCGACGCCGTCTCCAACGTCGATCCGATGATGACGCTGCTGCAGTCGTCGGGCGACATCAAGGTACTCGTCGACACGCGTACGCAGGCGGGCACCCGCGCCATGTTTGGCGGGCCGATGCCGGCGGCCGTGATGTACGCGCCGCAGAGCTTCATCGAGAAGAATCCGCGCACCGTGCAGGCCGTCGCGAACGCCATCGTGCGGGCAGACAAATGGCTTCAGCACGCCACCGCTGCAGAATTGATCAAGACCGTGCCGGAGTCCTATCTGCTGGGCAACAAGGCACTTTACCTGGAAGCGTTCGCCAACTGCCGCGAGGCGTTCTCGCCAGACGGCATGATGCCCGCCGGCGGTCCGGCCACGGCGCTCAAGGCGCTCGCGTCGTTCACGCCCGAGGTCAAGCCGTCGCAGATCCGGCTCGGCGATACGTGGACCAACGTTTTTGCGACACAGGCCAATCGACAGTATCCCTGAGGGTGTCCAGACGAACGCGCGCCTGGATGTCGTGACCTCACGTTTCGTCCCGCGGCCGCCCGCGGACTCGGTACGGAACGTGCGATCAAAACGGGTGAACCCCTTGGGGAACATTCGAGGAGCGATCTCATGCAAGCCACTGTGCAACTCCACGGACGTGTGCTGTGGTTGAGCGACCGGGCCGATGTCATGGCCCGGCAACTGGCGGGCGAATCGTTGACGCGCACCGAAGCCGGGCCGTTGCGCGACCAGATTTCCACCGACGAGATGACGCCCGCATGGGCGTGTCTGGCGTTCGATGAGACGCTCGGCGACTACGTCTATGTCGGATTGCGATGCAGTGCGGACGCAACGAATCCGGCCGGCGTGTTTCCCGTTAGGCAGAAGGCGGTGCGCGAAGGCGGCTTCGCGTTGTCGGTCGCCGGAATGCGCCGTGGCAAGGGGTCGTCGCGCGAGGCGAGTCCGTTCGCCGAATGGTGCGCGGGCATCCGGATCGTAATCGCCGAGAGTTTCGAGCGCATTTATGCGCAGAACTGCCAGAACCTCGGGCTGTTGATGTCGACCGACTTGGCGCTCGCGGAGCGGCTGCAAGCGGGGGAGACGGTCGCCATCGACGCCTTTCTCGAAGACTGCGATCCATTGGGCGAGGAGATCGTGCGCAGCGGGGGATTGTTCGGTTACACGCGGCGCCGGCTGGCGGGAGACGTCGTGGCGCCGCGGCCCGCCCATGCGCCGGGACCGATGACCTACGGCGAGAAGATCATTGCCAGGGCGCTCGGCGTGCCTCGTGTGCGCGCAGGCGACGCCGTGTTCGTCCCCGCCGACTGGCGTTTTTCCCACGAATACGTGACGCCGATGGCCGTGAGCTTCCTGCGTCACGCCTTCGGCGACGCGGTGCCGGCGCTGCACGACCCGGCGTCGATGCTGTGCTTTGAGGATCACCTGACCCATCTCGATACGGTGTCCGTCGGCAGTGGCGGGCCGCCGCCGCTGGTGGATGCGGCGCTGCGTCTGGGTTCGGCCCAGCGCGAGTTCTGCGCGCAGCACGATCTGCGTCTGCATGGACGCGCGGCGGGCGGTGGCTCGGAAGGCATCTGCCATGCCTTGATGCTCGAGCGCTACGCGCTGCCGGGGCAGGTCATCGTTGGCACCGATTCGCATACGCCGCATTGCGGCGCGGTCGGTGCGTTTGCGTTCGGCGTGGGCGCCACGGAGATGGCGAACGCCTGGTTGACGGGCGACGCGCGACTGGCGGTGCCGGGCACCTGTCTCGTGCATCTGCGCTCGCGCTTGCCGGCGGGCGTGGGGGCGAAGGATCTCGCGCTGCACCTGCTGCATCTCCCGTACATCCGCGACGGCCGTGCCATCGGTCAGATCATCGAATTTTCCGGCGAGGCGGTGGCCCACCTGTCGACCGACGAGCGGGCGACGCTGACCAACATGGTGGCGGAAATCGGTGGACTGACCGGGCTCATCGTGCCCGATGCCGAGACCGTGAGATACCTGCGTGAACGGCGCGGCGTCGACGCGGCGTTGGCGCCGTGGATGACAAGCGATGCGCAGGCCGCTTACGCCCACGTCATCGAGATCGATTGCGCCCGACTCGGCGCGATGGTGGCGAGTCCCGGTGATCCGGGCAACGGCGTGGCGCTCACCCAGTTGTCGGTGGAGGTGCCGATCGATATCGCGTACGGGGGATCGTGTACGGGCAGCAAGCGCGAGGACCTGCGCGCATGCCACGAAGTGCTCGCATGGGGCCTGTCGCAAGGGCACAAGGTCGCCGATGGCGTGCGCTTCTACCTGCAGTACGGTAGCGAAGATGTCCGTGCGTGGTGCGAGGCGCAGGGCTACGCGGACGTGTTCGCGGCGGCCGGCGTCAAGGTGCTCGCGCCGGGGTGCGGGGCGTGTGTGAACGCTGGGCCGGGCGTATCGCGTGCGCCCGACGAGGTGGTCATCAGCGCGCAGAACCGAAATTTCCCGGGCCGTTCGGGACCCGGGCAGATGTGGCTGGGCAGCCCGGCCACCGTGGCCGCGAGTGCCTTGGCGGGGTACATCGTCGGCTTCGATCAATTACGACGCAACGGCTTCGCGGCGCCTGCCGCGCGCCTGCCGGATCGGCGGCGTGGCGACGCGTTGCGCGCGAGCTGAGGAGAATAGCCGATGCCGGACGTGTCCGCCGCAACGCCAATGCCGTTGAAAGGCATTCGGGTTGTGGAGTTTTCCCATATGGTCATGGGCCCCACCTGCGGCATGGTGCTAGGCGATCTCGGTGCCGACGTCATCAAGGTGGAACCGGTCGGCGGCGACCCCACGCGGTGCCTGCTGGGCACGGGCGCGGGCTTCTTCCGCGCGTTCAATCGCAACAAGCGCAGTCTTGCCGTGGATGTCACACGGCCGGAGGGGCGTGAGCTGATTCTGCGCCTGGTGAGCACGGCGGACGTGCTGACCGAGAACTTCAAGCCCGGGCGCATGCGCCAGTTCGGCCTGGATTATGCAACGCTATCACGCTTGAATCCGGCGCTTGTCTACGTCTCGCTCAAGGGGTTCCTGCCCGGTCCGTACGCCGCACGCACCGCGCTCGACGAAGTCGTGCAAATGATGGCGGGGCTCGCGTATATGACGGGACCGCCCGGTCAGCCGCTGCGTGCGGGGGCCTCGGTCAACGACATCATGGGTGGCGTGTTCGGCGCGCTCGCCGCGCTGGCCGCGCTATACGAGCGCAAGAGCACCGGGCGCGGACAGGAGGTGCAGGGGGCGCTGTTCGAGAACTGCGTGTTGCTGGCGGCGCAACACATGCAGCAGTTCGCGGTGACGGGCGTGGCGCCCGACCCGATGCCCGCCCGCTTGTCGGCCTGGGGGATTTACGATGTGTTTACGGCGCGCGACGGCGTGCAAATCTTCCTCGCGGTGGTGAGCGACACCCAGTGGCGCATCTTCTGCGACGTGTTCGGCCGGCAGGATCTGGCCGACGACGCGCGACTCGCGACGAACAACGATCGGGTGCTTGCCCGTGACTGGCTGCTGCCTTTGCTGCGCGAGATGATGTTGGGGTTCGATGCGAGTTATCTCGCGGCCGCGTTTGAGCGGCACGGTCTGCCGTTCGCGCCGATCGTCACACCCCAGGCGCTGTTCGACGACCCGCATTTGCGCGCGAGCGGCGGACTGGGCGATCTGGTGACCGAGCAAGGCGAGCACACGCAGGTGCCGCTGCTGCCGATCGCGATGGCGGGGCAGCGCTTGCCCGCGCGCCGGCCGTTGCCCGCGGCGGGCGAGCATACGTATGAAATCTTGCGGGATCTGGGGTATCTCGACGGCCAGATCGCGCGGCTGCTGACGGACGCGGTGGTGGCCGGTCCGCTGGGCGATGGTTCGGCGGGCGAGACACCGAGGCGCGGTGACGCCACCGGTCCCGTTTTACGGGAAGACGGCACGGATCGAGGCTGATTTCGGAAGTGTCTGAGTAAAGAAGGCGTGTCGTCCGCTTGCCCGCGGACAGTGCGGCGCGGTACGGTGTGGACATCCACCCTCATCCCTTGCTCGCTCGCCATGACCGAATCGCTCGATTTGCCTGAAAGCCCCGAAGCCCGTGAATCGTCTGTCGTCGCCGACGCACCGCTGGCCGGCGTCACGGTGCTGGATCTCACGCGCTTGCTGCCCGGTCCGCTCGCGGGACTGCGCCTCGCGGAACTGGGGGCGCATGTCGTCAAGATCGAAGACACCGGGGCCGGCGACTACGCCCGCGAGATGATGCTCAACGACGGCGAGGCGCCGCCAAGTGCATTCTGGCGTTTGCTCAATCGCGGCAAATCGGTCGAGCGACTCGATCTCAAACGCGATAGCGACCGCGCGGCGTTCCTCGACTGGGTCGTTCGCGCCGACGTGTTGCTGGAGGGATTTCGCCCAGGGGTGATGGCGCGGCTCGGTTTCGATTACGAGACGCTGGCGCGCCTCAGGCCGTCGTTGGTGATGGCATCGATCACCGGGTACGGACAGCATGGGCCGATGGCGCAGGCCGCCGGACACGACATCAATTACATCGGCTACGCGGGCGTGCTCGACCAACTGGGTGATTCAAACGACGCGCCGATCGTGCCGAATTTCCAGATTGGCGACCTGTACGGCGGCGGGCAGGCGGCGGTACAAGCCGTGCTGGCGGCGCTGGTCGCGGCGCAGCGCACCGGCCGCGGCCGGTGGCTGGACGTCTCGATGACCCACGAGGTGTTCCGCGCGAATCTCATTCCGGCCGTCGCTCTGCATCGGCAAGGGCATGCGCCGCGGGCGGGCGCGGACTTGCTCAACGGCGGCGTGCCTTGTTATCAGGTCTATCGCACGCGGGATGGACGTTACATGGCCGTGGGCGCGCTCGAACTCAAATTCTGGCAAACGTTGTGTGACGTGCTGGGGCGCAGCGAATGGAAAGCGCGGCATTGGTCGCTCGGACAGGCGATTGGCGGCGACGACGCACGTGCGCTTCAGGCTGAACTGGCGGCGGTATTCGCTAGCGCGTCGCAGGCCGACTGGACGTTGCGTTTTGCCGATGCCGACTGCTGCGTGACGCCAGTGCTTCGCCTGGAGGAGGCCGTGACGCACGCGCTCTTCGCGCAGGCGCGCGAGGCGTTGACACCCTGACGCCCTGACGCCGGGCGAGAGTGCGTTACCGAATGTCACAACTTTTCAGGAGATAACGACACGAAGTGTGGCCTTTGTTCGCGTAGAGTCATCGCTTGCCCACCCTGATACCGCCATGACACGACGGCTCGCCTTGCGCCAAGCACGAAACGGGATAGCCCATGCCGCGGGAGGGCGACTGACGGCGGTGGCTGTCATGGTTGCGGTAGTGATGGCGGCGATGTGTACGGGATGCGTCTCCTACCAAGACGCGCCCACCGATCATGGCAAAGTGCGCTCGACGGCAATGACGACCGCCGATCTCGCACAGACGGACATCAATCGCATGGCGACGCTGGGCATGCGGGCCAACCTCGAGGGCTTGTACCGGCTGGCCGACAAGCTCTACAAGCGCAACCCGCGCGAATGGCGCAAGGGCGGGGCAGCGACACAGACGCAGGCGATGACGCAATTGCGCGCGGCCATCGAAGGGCGACGAAGCCTGCCGGCGCTGCGGAATTTGCGCGACGTGAAGGCATTATCCCTCTCGCTCGACCCGGCCTTCAGTGGCGATCGCGTGGCCGCGTTCGTCTACAGTCTTTCTGACACGATTGTCGCGGCGCATGGCGGGACGACGGTCTTCTATCTGAGCGATGGCCTCGACGCACAGCGAATCTACAATGCGGCGCGCAACGTCGAGATCGCGGCGTGGCTGCTGTCGAGTCGTCACGACATGACAGGCAAGCCGCTGCTGCTGGCGAACGAACTCACCGACGTGCGCAACGTGAGCTTCGAACGGGAGTTTGGCAAGATCATCGGTCGGCTCGATCTGCTCGCCGAGATGCTCGACGAGAAGTATCGGCGCGCCGGCATCGGGTACGTCCAGAATGTGCTCGGCGCACAGTTCCTCCAGTTCCTGCCTGTGCGATGAGGCGCTGACGCAATGTCACGCGTCGGGCGCAAATGTGGTGTGAATGCTGTATATTTGCACAGTGTTTTCATTGCGAGCCATGTCCTCCTCTACGCGCAAGATCATTCACTGCGACGCCGATTGCTTCTACGCCTCTGTCGAGATGCGCGATGACCCGTCGTTGCGGGGAATTCCGCTGGCCGTCGGGGGCCAGCCCGATCAGCGAGGTGTGGTCGCAACGTGCAACTACGAGGCGCGCGCCTTCGGGGTGCGCTCGGCCATGCCCTCGGCACAGGCGCTCAAGCTCTGTCCCGAGTTGCGCATCATTGCGCCGACGATGCGCCGGTATCAGGAGGCATCGCAGCGCATCATGGCGATCTACCGCGATTACACGGATCTCGTCGAACCGCTTTCACTCGACGAGGCGTATCTCGATGTCACGCACAGTGATCGTTGCGACGGCTCGGCCACACTGATCGCCCGCGAGATTCGCGCACGGGTCGCCGAGGAGGTCGGGCTCACCGTCTCGGCCGGCGTCGCCCCCAACAAGTTCATCGCCAAGATTGCCAGCGACTGGCGCAAGCCCGACGGCATGTTCGTCGTGAGACCGGCAGAAATCGACGCCTTCGTGGCCGCGCTCCCCGTCGAGCGCCTGTTCGGCGTGGGGAAGGTCACGGCGGAGAAGCTCCGGGCGCTGGGAGTGCAGTCCTGCGGCGATCTGCGCAGTCATTCGATGGCCGATCTTGCCGAGCGTTTCGGCGTGTTCGGTCAGCGATTGTATGAGCGCTGCCGCGGCATCGACACGCGCGACGTCAGCCCGGACCGGGAACGCAAGTCGATCAGTGTCGAGACCACCTACACGCGCGATCTGCGCACGCTGGCTGACTGCGAGGCGGCGCTTGAGCCGCTGCTTCGTCAGTTATCCGAGCGGATCGAGCGGGCGCGCCGCAGCGAGCCGCTGGCGATCGCCAAGGTGTTCGTCAAGATTCGTTTCGCCGACTTTTCACGGACGACGGCAGAAGCCGGCGCGCTGAGTGTCGATGCCGCGCAATGTCGTGAATTGCTGGCCGACGCCGTCGGCCGGAAACGCCGACCGGTGCGCCTGATGGGCGTGGGGGTGCGACTGCTCGAAGCCCAGGCCGCGCGCCAGTTGCGCTTGTTCGACGACGAGGTCGACCCGACTCACTCTGCCCGGGACGGGCGATAATGCATCGCCACAGGCATAGATCGCTCGGAGCAGCCGGGCGAGCGAGACGCGAGAAACGAGCGAGGTGAGGGATGGCGGAGATCATCGAAGTCACATTGCGGCTGATGGCAGCGCTGGTGCTGGGCGGACTCGTCGGGCTCAATCGAAATCTCCATCACAAATCTGTCGGCTTGCGCACACTGGCGATCGTGTCGTTCGGCTCGGCGTTGTTCGTGCTGGCGGTCGTGCCGTTTCCCGGGTCGGCGCTGGTCTATGACACGTCGTCGGTCAGCCGGGTGGTGCAGGGCATTGTGGCCGGGATCGGTTTTCTGGGCGCGGGCTGTATCGTTCGGCCGAACCGTAGCGCGTCGGTGCACGGATTCACCACGGCGGCGGCGCTCTGGAGTACCACGGGGATCGGCATTATCTGCGGCTTGGGCCGTTGGCATATCGCGCTGGCCGCGATGGTCCTGCTGCTCGTCGTATTGGCGATCGGCGGGCGTATCGAAGACATCGCGCATCGATGGCTGGGACACGACGAGCTGCCGGGGCTGCCGTCCGGCACGGACACGCCGGCGCCGCGCGAGCCCGACGACAAGTAAGTGCCATCCGGCGCAACGGGGACGCGGCACGTCGACGTCGCTCCCCGGTGGACGTCACCGGAAGATCTTGCGGATACCAAAGAAAATGCCCGCCGAGGCGGGCAAATGACGTTGTCGCAGTACCCCCAAAAGGACGTAAGAGGGCGATTGCATTTTGGTCAGCGGCCGGTCGTTCGCCAATCGGGGCTTGCCCGATTAGGGAAAGCACGCGCATGCGACTTTGTCGGTTCGACGTGAGACCGGCGAGACGCTCACCGCAGCGCGCGCAACTCCCTGGCACGTGCGCGCGCCACCCGCAGGCCGTCGGCTTGAAGCGCGAGTGTGGCGGCATCGGCTTGCTGCGAGGCGTCGGTTGCTGAGGTGTACGTCACAACCGCGGCCTGTCGCTCACGTCTGAAACGCCCGGTGATCGGGGCGCACTCGGCGGCGGCTTCGTCTGCCAGCCGGATCGGGTCCGGCACGAGATCGACATAGCGAGCAACGTGGCCGTACAGGCATGTGCGGTACTGGTCGGCAGCGGTGTCGGCGGCCGCCAGATGATGCTCGCGCAACTGGGCGGCATCGGGCGCGCCAGAACGTGCCGAAGTCAATGCGCCGCGCGGCGCTGTCGAGGTGGCGCAGCCGGTCATGAGCAACGCGGCAGCGAGGCAGAACACGGCCGGCACCACCCCGCGCATGTGAGCCAAAATCGGAAGCTTCTGAGTCATAAGGTAATCGAGGCCGATGGCGTAAAGTCCGCGATATCGCTATGGTACGGGATTGGGCGGAACCTACAATGGCGCGCACGTGTGGCGCCAATCTGACATGAGCGATTTCCATAAGGGGTTGGTTTGGATCCGGCGCGACTTGCGCTGCACGGACAACGCAACGCTCGCGCACGCGCTTGCCACGTGCCAAGCGGTGTATGTCGTGTTTGTGTTCGACACAACGATTCTCGACGTCTTGCCGCGCGACGATCGTCGTGTCGCATTCATCCACGACAGCGTGAGCGAATTGGCCACCACGCTGACGCATGCCGGCGGGGCATTGATTGTGCGCCACGGGGATCCGGTGGCGGAGATTCCGTCGCTGGCGAAGTCGCTCGGCGTACAGGCCGTGTTTGCCGGGCGCGATTACGAGCCCGCCGCCGTGGCACGCGATCGCTCGGTGGCTCGCTCGCTCGACGAACGCGGCATTGCCTTCGAGGTCGTCAAGGATCAGGTGATTTTCGAGGCGAGTGAGATTCTCACGGCGCAGGGCGAGCCGTACAGCGTGTTCACCCCGTATCAGCGCGCTTGGTTGAAGCAGGTGAGACCGGTGGATTTGGCGCCGCACGGCCGCGACGCCGATCGGCGGCGATTGGCTGTGCCACCGACGGGCAGCGGTGCACTCCCGTCACTGGCGTCGTTGGGCTTCGAGGTGTCCGACGCGCGCCGTATGGCCATCCCTGCCGGGGAGTCTGGCGCCCGTCAATTGCTGGACGATTTTCTGCCGCGCATGGCGCATTACCATGAGCGACGCGACTACCCTGCCATACGCGGGCCGAGCTATCTGTCGGTACATCTGCGTTTCGGCACGATTTCGATACGCACGCTCGCCCGCGAGGCGCACGCCGCCATGTTGCGAGGGGGGGACGACGGTCGCGGCGCGCAAACATGGCTCAGCGAGCTTATCTGGCGCGAGTTCTATTTCATGATCCTGCACCATCATCCGCGCGTCGTGGCACAGGCGTTCAAACCTGCCTACGATGCCATCGAATGGGCTGCCGGCCAAGCGGCCGATGCCGATTTTCAGGCCTGGTGCGAGGGACGCACGGGGTATCCGCTCGTCGATGCCGCCATGCGCCAGATCAACCAGACTGGCTATATGCACAACCGCCTGCGCATGGTGACGGCGAGCTTCCTGGTCAAGGATCTCGGTATCGATTGGCGGCGCGGGGAAGCCTACTTTGCGCACGCGCTCAACGACTTCGACCTCGCGGCGAACAACGGCGGCTGGCAGTGGGCGGCGTCGACCGGATGCGACGCGCAACCGTATTTCCGCATCTTCAATCCGGTGACGCAGTCTGAGAAGTTCGATCCGCAAGGGCGCTTCATTCGGAAGTACGTGCCGGAGCTGGCCAATCTGCCCGACAAGGCGCTGCATGCTCCCTGGCGGGCCGACGCGCAGACGCTGCTCGATGCCCACGTGGCGCTGGGACGCGACTATCCGCCGCCGCGGGTGGCGCACGACGTGGCGCGCAAGGAAACGCTGGCACGATATGCGGTCGTGAAGACGCCGGCGGTTTCCGGCAAGCGCGATGACGGCTTGGATGCGGACTGAGCAACGATCGGTGTATACCCCCGTCAACTTTTCACGCGTCTCACCGTTGATAGAGGTAAGGCACGCGAGAGGGCCGGGCTTCGGTGGTGCATCAGGAACGTCGGGGGGCGTTTGCGGGTGTCGGGGGAGAAGCCACACAATAAATAACGACCGCACGGCTCGGGAACGAGCAAGGGCAAGCCAAAACCACACGGGACAGCGAGCGGATGCTTCGCCGCGCAGACGGCAGTCTCGCAATACGGGGTGAACGATGAGCGAGTGCCCGGAACGTTAGCGTTTCGGGCATTTTTTTATGCGGAGATCGGTGGCCTTGGCCGGGCCGTCGCGCGAAGCATGGTCCATACCGCCAGATTGAACGGCAACGTAAAGTACGGCCAGCCGAACGGACCGAACACGGTGCCGAGCGCAACGCAAATGATGCAGGCCAGAAAGGCGCCCGCGAAGCGTACGGTTGGGCGATGTCCGAACATTCCTAGGCCGAGTGCAGCGAGAAACGCGTTGATGCCAATGCCCCCTGCCTGCGTGGTCATTGGCGGCCAAAGTGTCGCCAGTGCGGCGAGGCCCGACCAGACAGTGACGCCCGCCGCGAGCGCCCACAGCGTGGCGCGGGGGTTCCAGAGGGCCAGGACGTACCAGGTCAGCAGGCCCAGCACCAGTGGGGCGACGAAAACGACCTGACCGACCGAGCAGAAGACGAAACCCGGCGTGCCGGTGTCGCAGGCGAGTGCCCTGGCCTGCGGCAACCAATGCAGCCACCGCTGCATCGCCCAGGTGAGTGCCATCACACCCACGAATGGGCCGGTGAGGGCAGGTAGTGCATAACGCGAGAGGGTCGCGGTTGCGATCACGGTCAGGCAGACACAGACCGCCAGCCATGCGACGAACGTGGCGTCGGGTTGCCATAACGCGCCGAATGCAATACCGGTGAGGGTCGCGTTGTATCCCAATCGCCCGTTACGAAGCAGTGCGTGTGGCAGTCGCAGCGCGACCGCGAGGCACGACGCGGCGATACTCGCCGCCAGTCCTGTGATCGCAGCCGAGAGGTTGGCGAGGGCGAGTAGGACGAACAGCAACAATCCGACCCTTGCCGAAGGGACAAAATAAATCTGCGCAAAATTCGCCGCCATGCCGGGCAACGCATCGATCCACCCTCGGCGCTTGGCAGCGGCACGCGGCAGGGCCAAGGTCGCGGGCGAAGCAGGGGGCGGCGAAAGGTGAGGGATTGACATGGGCAATCGTGGAGAATCGCGCGAATCGGGGGGGGCTCGCGGCATCCGGTGCACAGCGGCTGAGCGGTGGGCGAGCAATGGGCGCGAGCTTACGCCGAACTGGCGGTTTCGGGCGCGTCGGCGCCTTATATTAGGTATAGCGTTGGCATTGGGTCGGTAGTGCTCCGACAGCGCACAGGTATGGCGGCGGGGCTGTGTCTGACTGGCGCCCCAAAAAACAAAACCCGCGCACGAGGGCGCGGGTTGAGTGCTACGCGGAGAATTGCCGCAAAGCGTTTACTTGCCACCGCCCTTGGCCGGCTTGACCGCCCAACTGTCCTTAAGCGAGACGATGCGATTGAACACCGGCTTGCCCGGTGCCGAGTCCTGACGGTCGGCTACGAAGTAGCCGTGGCGCTCGAACTGCACGCGATCTTCCGGCGCAACACTCATCAGGCCCGGTTCGACGTAGGCCTGCGTGACGCGCTTGGCGTTCGGATTGATGGCGTCGAGGAAATTTTTGTCTCCCGTATCCGGATTCGGGTCGACGAACAGACGGTCGTAAATGCGCACCTCCGCCGCGAGCGCGTGCGGCGCGCTCACCCAGTGGATGTTGCCCTTGACCTTGTAGTTGTCGGCGCCCGGCGTACCTGATCGGCTGTCCTCGAAATACTGGCAATGCACGGCAGTGACGTTGCCATCGGCATCGGTATCGAAGCCCGTGCACTCCACCACGTAACCGTAGCGCAGTCGCACCTTGTTGCCGGGGAACAGGCGGAAGAAGCCCTTGACCGGCTCGGCCTGGAAGTCTTCGCGCTCGATCCAAAGCTCGCGCGAGATCGGGAACGTGCGCATGCCTCGCTCCGGCGCGTGAGGATGCACCGGCGCCTGGCAGTCTTCCTGCTTGCCTTCCGGATAGTTGTCGATGATCAGCTTGAGCGGGTCGAGCACCGCCGTCGCACGCGGTGCCTTCGGGTCGAGGTCGTCGCGCAGGGCTTGCTCGAGAACGCTCATGTCGATCCACGATGCCGACTTGGCTACGCCGATGCGCTCGCAGAACAACTGCAGGCTCTCCGGCGAGAAGCCGCGACGGCGCAGGCCGACGAGCGTGGGCATGCGCGGGTCATCCCAGCCGTCGACGTGCTTTTCGTCGACCAGCTGGCGCAGCTTGCGCTTGCTCGTAATGGCGTAAGTCAGTTGCAGGCGCGCAAATTCGATCTGCTGCGGCATCGGCCGCTTGAACATGCCCGCGTCGGCCAGCTCGCCGAGTACCCAGTCGTAGAACGGACGCTGATCTTCGAATTCCAGCGTGCACAGGCTGTGCGTGATGTTCTCGATGGCATCCTCCAGCGGATGCGCATAGGTGTACATCGGGTAGAGGCACCACGCGTCGCCGGTTCGGTGGTGGTGCGCATGACGGATCCGATAGATCGCCGGGTCGCGCAGATTGATGTTCGGCGAAGCCATGTCGATCTTGGCGCGAAGCACATGCGTGCCGTCGGCGAACTCGCCCGCGCGCATGCGACGGAACAGATCGAGGTTCTCCTCAACCGAGCGGTTGCGGAACGGCGAATCCTTGCCCGGCTCGGTGAGATTGCCGCGGCTGGCGCGCATGTCGTCGGCGCTCTGGCTGTCAACGTACGCCTTGCCGCGCTGGATCAGGATCTCGGCGCCCTGATAAAGCTGTTCGAAGTAGTCGCTCGCAAAGTAAAGGTGTTCCTTTTGCGGCGTCTGGTAGCTGAAGCCGAGCCACTTGACCATGTCGATGATCGAATCGACGTATTCGGTCTCTTCCTTCTCGGGGTTGGTGTCGTCAAAGCGCAGATGGCACACGCCATCGTAGTCGCGCGCCACGCCGAAGTTCAGGCAGATGGCCTTGGCGTGGCCGATGTGCAGATAACCGTTCGGCTCCGGCGGGAAGCGCGTTTCGACGCGTTGGCCCCATTTGCCCGAGCGATTGTCGTCGTCAATGATGTTGCGGATGAAATTGGATGCCGCGTTCAGCTCTGTGCTCATGCCAGTCCAGTGTTCGGAGTTTGGCGAATATTCTACCGTACCGCACTGCACCACGGGCAGGCGTCGACACGCCCTGTCGACAAAGGCAAGTGATCTCGGCCCGCAGGCGTTACCCGTTGGACGCTTGGACCGATGTCCGCTGGCCCGGCCAAGCGGCGTAGGACAACAGCCAGAGGGAGATGATGTTGACGACCGGGATGAAGGCCAGCACCGTGAACCAGGGGGACAGGCCGAGGCGGGTCAGAATCCGCCAGACGGGAACACCCACGAGCACGATAGCGACGAGCAAGCCAATGAGACTGGACATACGTAATCTCCCGATAGTCCCGCCGGCGGCGGGGCATGGCGCCAGATCCAAGTATATCGCGCGGCTACGCCGTCGCCGCGCCTGGATTGTTCTATCCTGAAAGCACTGCCGGTCCTGCCGGCGGCTCCAAGAGTCACCCTCAAGGGAGAACATCATGGAACTGCACCTCCACTCGCATCGCTACACGCACCGCTCGCCCGACTGGGCCGCGGCCGCCGTTTCCGGTTTTGTCGCCTGCGCCTTCTTCTCGGCGGTGGAAATGCTGATGGTGCTGCTGGTCTCCGGCCAGAGCCCATGGGTGCCACCCCGCATGGTCGCCGCCATCGCGCTGGGGCCTGGCATCCTGACGCAGCCTGCTACGTTCGACCTGTCCATTGTGGCCATGGCGCTCATTGTCCACGCGGTCATCGGTGTCGTTCTGGGTGTGGTGCTTGGTGCGATCGTCGCCCCCTTCCGGCTGGATTCGGATGTGGTGACGGTGTCGGTGGCGGGGGCGATCTTCGGGCTGGCCGTGTACGCCGTCAATTTTTACGTCATGACGCAGTGGTTCCCATGGTTCGTCGCCTCGCGCGGCTGGACGATGGTGGCGGGACACGTGATCTTCGGCGCGTTCGCGGGCTATATGTATTGGGTGCTCGCCCAAATTGACGACCGCGCCGCCACGCCTTGACCTGACTTGGGCGCCGGTCTGCTTTGGTGTCGAGACAGCAATTTTCTGTTATCATTCGCTATCTGCACCGTTTTTTTCGTCAATTTCGAATTGAACGGATAGCAGTCAAGCGAGGCATGCATAGCGGGGCCGGCTGAGCGCCTGTCCCGAGGTGGCCCGCGTGTGGCACGATTATCACTACAAATGTGCCGCACGACTTTGTTACCGCATGTCACGCTGAACGCTTGGCGTGAATTCACGCGTCCAACGTTCTTGCCGTCGCCCTCGACTGGGCGACAGCGCATCGTTCCCCGAAACTGGATGGAAGTCGTACAGAACGCCCTCATTGCGCCCGCATTGCGCAATGCCGGTGCGCATGTGGCCTTGCGCTACGTGACGCGTTCACCTGCACCGCCTGTCGTATGTCAGTCACGCGAATGTCGTGTGTTTGTCATGTTGAGCAGATAGGCTGCGTGCACTTCACGGAAACATTTGTGCAGATTTGCACTCTCATCACCGTAAGCCGATTCGAGAGGGATAGTTATCAGTCATATTTTTTGCAGTAAGAAGGATTCAAAAATGAAAACAACACAATTTCAAGAATTTCAGTACAGCGTGCGTGCCGTCGAGCGCGACAACGCTCGTTGGGACGCGTTCTACGAGATTCACCGCCCGACCCATGGCGGGTTGGAAAAAGTCGGGGCCTATCAGGTCCAGACCGCCTACGGCTTTGCCACGCAAGGCAACGCCCTCGACGACGCCGAGCGTAATGCCCGTGCCGACATCGAGCAGGGCATCGTCTACTTCCAGTAAGTCGATCTCCCCCATTCATTCCCTGTGCGCGATGCCGGCATCGTTGTGTGGCGACGGTGCTATAGTCCCGCCTTTCGCAACGTATGGCCGGAGAGTCGGGAATGGAATGGATGTGCGAGTCGTTCGATGCGCTGGGCAGTTCCCTGCTTTACCGTATTCTGGCCGCGCGAAATGCCGTGTTCGTGGTCGAGCAGCAATGCCCGTATCAGGACATCGACGGACGCGACCCTCACAGCCTGCATCTCGTCGCGCAAGTGCGCGATGCGGCGGATGCGCTGCAGATTGCGGCGTATTTGCGGCTGTTGCCGCCCGGAGTGGCCTACGACGAAGCGTCGATCGGGCGTGTGATCACGGCGGCGTCGCATCGAGGCACCGGGCTCGGGCGCGAATTGCTGACGCGGGCCGTGGCGATCGCCGATGAGGCATGGCCGTTGGCGTCGCTGCGCATCGGGGCTCAGGCGCATCTCGAAGCGTTCTATGGCGCCTTCGGTTTCGTCAAGGCCAGTGAGCCGTATGACGAAGACGGCATTCTGCATATCGAAATGCTGCGTCCGCCGGCGGCGTTCAACAGCACAACCCTAAAGCCATAGCCAAGCCGTAGCCGTGCATTATCGGCCGGGCCCTCGCGCCCGGCACTACAATATCTCCCATCGTAGTTCTCCCGTTCCCCCGACACATGGCCTTGTATTCCATTTCGGGCGCCCAATTGGCGTTCGGTCACGTGGCATTGCTCGACAATGCCGATTTTTCGCTCGAAGCCGGTGAGCGCGTTGGACTTATCGGCCGCAACGGCGCCGGTAAGTCGTCGCTGCTCAAGATCGTGGCGGGCCAGATGGTTCCCGACGACGGCCTTGTGGCACGGCAGGCCTCACTCAATACCGTCTACGTGCCGCAGGAGCCTGAGTTCGATCCCGAACTGACGGTCTTCGACGCCGTCGCGCTTGGCCTCGGCGAATTGCATGGGCTGCTCTCCGACTACGAACGCACGGTGGACGCGCTTGCCGATGCCCCTGAGGGCGCCGAGCACGACGCGCTGCTCGCGCGGTTGAATACGTTGCAGGCGTCGCTCGACAATGCGGATGCGTGGCAATTCAAGACACGGGTGGAAACGACGGTTGCGCAACTCGGGCTCGATGGACACGCGCGCGTCGGGTCGCTCTCCGGCGGTATGCAAAAGCGTGTCTCGCTCGGGCAGGCCTGGGTGGCCAAACCCGACGTGCTGCTGCTCGACGAACCGACCAATCACCTCGATTTCGAAGCGATTCGCTGGTTGGAGGATTTGCTCATCGGCTATCGTGGCGCGCTATTGTTCATCACTCACGACCGTAGTTTCCTGGATCGTGTGGCCACGCGTATCGTCGAACTGGATCGTGGGCGTCTGCTCTCCTATCCGGGCAACTTCACCCAGTTTCAAGAGCGCAAGGCTGCGCAGCTCGAGATCGAGCGCGTGGAGAACGAGAAGTTCGACAAGCTGCTCGCGCAGGAAGAAGTGTGGATTCGCAAAGGTGTTGAAGCACGCCGTACGCGCAGCGTGTCGCGCATCGAGCGCCTGAAGACGATGCGTAGCGAACGTGCCGATCGCCGCGAGATTCAGGGCAATGTGCGCATGGATGTGGCGCAGACCGAGAAGTCCGGCAAGATCGTGGCCGAGCTGACCCATGTCACGAAGGCTTACGGCGAGCGTGTCATCGTGCGCGACTTTACGGCGACGCTCATGCGCGGCGACAAGGTCGGTCTGGTGGGCTCGAATGGCGTGGGCAAGACGACGATGCTCAAGCTCATTCTCGGCGAGATCGCGCCGGACAGCGGACAGATTCGTGTCGGTACCAATCTTCAGGTGGCGTACTTCGACCAGATGCGTGCGCAACTCGATCCCGAGAAGAGTCTGCTCGATACGATCAGCCCGGGCAGCGACTGGATCGAGATCAATGGCGCGCGCAAGCACGTCATGAGCTATCTCGGCGACTTCCTGTTCTCGCCGGAGCGCGCGCGCTCACCGGTGAAGTCGCTCTCGGGCGGCGAGCGCAATCGTCTGCTGCTCGCGCGCCTGTTCGCGCGTCCGGCCAACGTGCTCGTGCTCGACGAACCGACCAACGATCTGGACATCCCGACGCTCGAACTGCTCGAAGAGCTGCTCGAGGAATACAGCGGCACGGTGTTCCTCGTGAGCCACGATCGCACGTTCCTGGACAACGTCGTGACCTCGGTCATCGCGGCCGAAGGCGACGGCAACTGGCGCGAGTACGTTGGCGGGTTTACCGATTGGCAGGTACAGAGCCATCGGTCCGCTGCGCTCGCCGCGCAACGCGCCCCCGTCGAAGTCGCCGCGAAGGACACGGCAACCGCATCAAAGCGCCCTACGAGCCGCACCGCCAAACTCAGCTACAAGGAGCAGCGCGAACTCGACGGCCTGCCGGCGCGCATCGCCGCGTTGGAAACCGAGCAACAGGAAGTGGGGGCAAAGCTCGAAGACGGTTCGATCTATGCGAAAGATCCGGCTGCCGGTGCGGCGTTGTCCGAACGTTTCGAAGCGATTGAACTGGCGTTGCTCGATGCGCTCGAACGCTGGGAACTGCTCGAAGCCAAGCAGCGCGGCGATGGCGCGTAAGCGTCGGCATCCGGTCAGCGAGCGGCGAGCGGCCGTGGCCGTGGCCCGGCCGCGTTGCATGGTGCCGTTGGCGTTGTCACCCGATCACGTCGCGAGTGACAGTACAATAGGCCGCGATGCATCGGGCGCGGCTCGCCTCCGGACAACACCGGCCGGGCGCTGGGCGTGCTCAGCGTGCCCATTCGGTGGGCGCCGCAACTCAAGTCGTTGATACGGCGTCACTTTTGTCATGTGTTCATGGGTTTTCCCCGTGGTTGTCCACAGGAACTGTGGATAATCGCCGGGCGTCGTACCCTAATTCAGTCACGCTATGTCGAAAAAAAATACGCCTGCCCAATACAGCGAAGCGTCCATCAAGGTCCTGAAGGGCCTTGAACCGGTCAAGCAGCGCCCGGGCATGTACACCCGCACCGAAAATCCGCTGCACATCATTCAGGAAGTCATCGACAACGCCTCTGACGAAGCGCTTGGCGGTTACGGCAAGCAGATCCTCGTCACGCTGAACAAGGATGGTTCGGTGAGCGTCGAGGACGACGGCCGGGGTATTCCCGTCGGCATCCACCCGGAAGAGGGTGTGCCGGTCGTCGAGATCGTCTTTACGCGATTGCATGCGGGCGGCAAGTTCGACAAGGCGGCCGGTGGCGCCTACACCTTTTCGGGCGGCTTGCATGGGGTTGGCGTGTCGGTGACGAACGCCCTGGCCACGCGACTGGCCGTCACGGTCTGGCGCGACGGCCAGGTCTCCGAGCTGGAATTCGCCGATGGCGGCAACGTCGACGTGGCATTGCACTCGCGCGCCGCACAACGCGGCGAGAAGAAGAGCGGCACGCGCGTCACCGTCTGGCCCGATTTGAAGTACTTCGATAATCCCACGCTGCCGCTGAGCGAGCTGCAACGGTTGCTGCGCTCGAAGGCGGTGCTGCTGCCGGGCGTGCGCGTCACGTTGCGTCAGGAGAAGACCGGCGACGAGCAGACGTGGTGCTATGAGCATGGCTTGCGCGGCTATCTTGTCGAATCGCTGGGCGGCGCCGAGCCGCTGATTCCGCTGTTCGAGGACGAGCGCTTTGCCGATGGCAACGAGGACAGCTTCGCCGAAGGCGAGGGCGCGGCCTGGGTCGTGGCATGGACCGAAGACGGCGCGCCGGTGCGTGAGTCGTATGTCAACCTGATTCCGACACCGGCTGGCGGCACCCACGAATCGGGTCTGCGCGAGGGGCTGTTCCAGGCGGTGCGTGGTTTCATCGAACTGCACAATCTGCAGCCCAAGGGCGTGAAGCTGCTGCCGGAAGACGTCTTTTCGCGCGTGTCGTTCGTGTTGTCCGCGAAGGTGCTCGATCCGCAGTTTCAGGGGCAGATCAAGGAGCGCCTGAACAGCCGCGACGCCGTGCGTCTGGTGTCGTCCTTCACGCGTCCAGCGCTCGAGTTGTGGCTCAACCATCATGTCGAGCATGGCAAGAAGCTGGCCGAACTCGTGATTCGTCAGGCGCAGGCGCGCACGCGCGCGGGCCAGAAGATCGAGAAGAAGAAGAGTTCCGGCGTAGCGGTGCTTCCGGGCAAGCTGACGGATTGCGAGACCGAAGACATCACGCGCAACGAACTGTTCCTGGTCGAGGGCGACTCGGCGGGCGGCTCGGCGAAGATGGGGCGGGACAAGGAGTTTCAGGCGATTCTGCCGCTGCGCGGCAAGGTCCTCAACACGTGGGAGACCGAGCGCGACCGACTCTTCGCGAACAACGAAGTGCACGACATCGCCGTGGCCGTCGGTGTCGACCCGCATGGCGCGAACGACACGCCTGACCTGTCGAATCTGCGCTACGGCAAGATCTGCATTCTCTCGGATGCCGACGTCGACGGCTCGCATATTCAGGTGCTGCTGCTCACGCTGTTCTTCCGCCATTTCCCGCAACTGATTGCGAAGGGTCATGTGTATGTGGCCCGCCCGCCGCTCTATCGCGTGGATGCGCCGGCCCGTGGCAAGAAGCCCGCACAGAAGCTCTACGCACTCGACGAAGGCGAACTGGAAGCGATCCTCGACAAGCTGCGCAAGGATGGCGTACGTGACACCGCATGGTCGATCAGTCGTTTCAAGGGGCTGGGCGAAATGAGTGCCGCGCAGTTGTGGGAAACCACCATGAATCCCGACACCCGCCGGTTGAGCCCAGTGGCGCTTGGCGGCCTCGATTTCGATGCGACCGTGGCGCGCATGAACATGCTCATGGGCAAGGGCGAGGCGGCGCAGCGTCGCAGCTGGCTCGAAGCCAAGGGCAATGAGGTGGAAGCCGACATCTGAGCGGATTCCCGGCATCGGTGCAGTGGCGGGTGCCTCACGCGCCGGCAGGCCAGCGTGAGCGCTCACATCGTGGGATAATCCACCCTTCACCCTTCCGGGAGTCGCGTTATGTTGCGTTCCATGCGTTGCCTTTTTGTGTCGCTGTTGGTTGCCGGCGCAAGCGCCACCGCGCTGGCACAGTCGGCTCAGCCGCGCGTCTTCTTTGTGGCGCCGGCGGACGGCGCAACGGTGTCGAACCCGGTCGCGGTCCATTTCGGCGTCGAGGGCATGGCGATCAAACCGGCAGGCGACATGACGCCCAACACCGGTCATCACCATCTCATCATCGACGGCGATTCCATTCCCGCAGGTCAGGTTGTCCCCACGGACGACACGCACCTGCATTTTGGTAAAGGCCAGACCGAAACGAGCGTCAATCTGACGCCCGGCGATCACACGTTGACGTTGCAGTTCGCCAACGGTGCTCACCAATCGTACGGTCCCGCCATGAGCCAGACCATCAAGGTGCATGTCAAAGGTCGGTAACTTCACCGTTTCGATGGCGCGCCGCATTCGAGCGATCAGCCGACATTGCGCGCCGCGACGTTTCGTCGGGCCCGCGCTGGCCGCCGCGCTGCTTGTCGCGACGCCATTCGCACACGCCGAACTCTATGGTTATGTCGATGAGAACGGCGTCGCCCATCTCGCGGCACGCAAGCTCGACGCGCGTTATCGTCCGGTCGTCGGGGCGGGCGGCAACGTCGACCTGCGTGCGTCGCACGGCGATACGGCCAGTGGCGTGGATCGCTCGCGCCTGTACGATGCCCTCGCCCGACATCCCAATCTGAAGACGCTGGCGCCCGTGATCGCGCAGGCTGCGCAGCGTTATCACGTCGATGTGGCGTTGCTCAAAGCGGTCATTGCGGCGGAGTCGGGATTTGATAGCGCCGCAGTGTCACCCAAAGGCGCCGTTGGCTTGATGCAAGTGCTTCCGTCAACGGGCGAGCGCTACGGCGTGCGCGCAGACGCGCGACGCACGGTCGCCGACAAGCTCGCCGATCCGCGGACGAATGTGCTGACCGGAGCCCGCTATCTGCGTGATCTGCAAACGCGTTATCCCGACCGTCTCGAACTGGTGCTCGCGTCGTACAACGCGGGCGAGGGGGCGGTGGCGCGTCACGCCGACCAGATCCCGCCGTATGCCGAAACGCGCGACTACGTGGCGACCGTGCTCGCCCTTTATCGACGCTTCGATCCCGATGCGCCCGCGCTGGGGCAGGGCGGCGGGGCGATACGTATGAGCGGGGCGAGCCCGGGCGGCGCTCACGTGGGGCGCGTTGGCGGTGCGCGCGTGAGCGGCTCGCGCGACGGTCGCATCCACGTCATTCTGGGTGCGCCGGCCGGACTGCCCGTCGTGCCGGCTGCTATGCCGAATGCGTCGGTACGAGCATCGGCGCAAGGGGCGCTGTCGTCTTCGCCAACGATCGATTGAGGCACCCCAGCAACGCCGCCAGGGGCGGCGTCACGAAGGCGCCAGCGGCGCTGTCGCCTGTCGATCCCCACGGTCTGACGCTCGGATTTGTCCGAAATGCGTGCGCAATCCCGCCGATTCCCGCGTCCTCCGATCCGAAAACACGTCTCGCTTTGCCAATCGGACGTGTTTTTGCCGAAATGTGCCGACGAGCTTGGTATGATCTCGCGGTCAACGTCTCCCCGAACTCTCGTCAAACGTTCGCAGCAAACCCATAGGTTTTATGGAACAAGTAGAAGATCTCTTTACGCAACCGTCGGATGACGACACGCTGACGCTTGGCGCATATGCCGAGCGTGCCTATCTGGACTATGCGATCAGTGTTGTCAAAGGCCGTGCACTGCCGGATGTGTGCGACGGCCAGAAGCCGGTGCAGCGCCGGATTCTGTTTGCAATGAATGAAATGGGCCTCGCGGCCGACGCCAAGCCGGTGAAGTCGGCGCGCGTGGTCGGCGATGTGCTCGGCAAGTTTCACCCGCACGGCGACCAGTCCGCCTATGACGCGCTGGTGCGTCTCGCGCAGGACTTCTCCATGCGCTATCCGCTCATCGACGGCCAGGGTAATTTCGGCTCGCGCGACGGTGACGGCGCGGCGGCCATGCGTTACACCGAAGCGCGTCTGACGCCGATCGCGAAGCTGTTGCTCGACGAGATCGACGCGGGCACCGTGGACTTCGTGCCGAACTACGACGGCTCGACGCAGGAGCCGAGACTATTGCCGGCGCGGCTGCCGTTCGTGCTGCTCAACGGAGCGTCGGGGATTGCGGTGGGGCTCGCGACGGAAATTCCGTCGCACAATCTGCGCGAAGTTGCGTCGGCGGCGGTTGCCCTGATTCGTAACCCGAAGCTCGACGACGCCGAATTGATGACGCTCGTGCAGGGACCGGACTTCCCCGGCGGAGGCCAGTTGATTTCGAGTGCGGCGGAAATTCGCGCGGCCTACGAAAGCGGCCGTGGCAGCCTCAAGATGCGCGCGCGCTGGAAGATTGAGGAGATGGCGCGAGGTCAGTGGCAGGCGGTGGTCTATGAGCTGCCGCCGAACACGTCGGGTCAGAAGGTGCTCGAGGAAATCGAGGAAATCACCAACCCAAAGGTCAAGCTCGGCAAGAAGACGCTCACGCCCGAGCAGCAGAATCTCAAGCAGTCGATGCTCGGCATGCTCGATGCGGTTCGCGACGAATCGGGCAAGGACGCCCCCGTGCGACTGGTGTTCGAGCCGAAGTCGAGTCGCATCGACCAGCAGGAATTCATCACGATGCTGCTCGCGCACACGAGCCTTGAGTCGAGCGCGTCGGTCAACCTCGTGATGGTCGGCGCCGACGGCCGCCCGACGCAGAAGTCGCTGCGCGACATTCTGTCCGAGTGGATTGGATTCCGCTTCGAGACGGTCACACGTCGTTCGCGCCACCGTCTGGGCAAGGTCGACGACCGGATTCACATCCTCGAAGGCCGGATGATCGTCTTCCTGAATATCGACGAAGTCATCCGCATCATTCGCGAGTCCGACGAGCCGAAAGCCGCGCTGATGAGCGCGTTCGGGTTGAGCGAGCGTCAGGCGGAAGACATTCTGGAAATCCGTCTGCGTCAGCTGGCGCGTCTGGAAGCGATCAAGATCGAGCAGGAGCTGGCGTCGTTGCGCGACGAGAAGGCGAAGCTCGAAGAATTGCTCGCCAACGACAGCACGATGAAGCGTTTGATCATCAAGGAAATCGAAACCGACGCGAAGCAGTTCGGTGACGATCGCCGCACGCTGATTCAGGAAGAGAAGCGAGCCGTGGCCGAAGCGCGTGTGGTCGACGAGCCGGTAACGGTCGTGGTGTCCGCCAAGGGGTGGGTGCGCGCGCTCAAGGGCCATGGCCTCGATGCACAAGGCTTCTCATTCAAGCAGGGCGACGCGCTGTATGGCGCGTTCGAATGCCGCACCGTGGATCCGCTGATCGCGTGGGGCAGTAATGGCCGCGTCTATTCGGTGGCCGTGGCGCTATTGCCGGGCGGGCGGGGCGACGGCGTACCGCTCACGTCGTTGATCGAACTGGAGTCGGGCTCGCGCTTGCTGCATTACTACGCGGCGTCGGGCGAGCAACCGCTGCTGCTGGCAACGTCGACGGGCTTCGGTTTCACGACGAAGCTGGGCGATATGGTCAGCCGAGTGAAGGCCGGCAAGTCGTTCATGACCATCGACGAAGGTGCGGCACCGCTGGCCCCCACGCCGATTTGGCAGGGTGCCAGCGCGGTGGCGTGCCTGTCGAGCGACGGTCGTCTGCTCGTGTTCGGCATGGACGAAATGAAGTCGCTCACGGGCGGCGGACGCGGTGTCACGCTGATCGGTCTCGATGACAAGCAGACGCTGGTGTCGGTCGTGCCGATCGGCGAAGCGGGCGTTACCGTGTATGGCGAAGTGCGCGGAGGCAAGCTTCAGGCCGAGACGCTCGCTGGGCCGTCGCTCGCCCCGAACATCGGCAAGCGCGCCCGCAAGGGACGTGCGCCCGCAGTCAAGTTCGCGACGTTCAAGCCGCGTTCGCTCGAGCCGGTACTGCCGGCCGCCCCTTCGGCATCCTGACGGGAGTCACGCATGAACGTTTATGCCTTGAGTTTGTTCTTGCATCTGGTGAGTGTGGCGGTCTGGATCGGGGGGATGTTCTTTGCGCTCGCCTGCCTGCGTCCGGCGTCCTCCGAATTGTCGCCGCAGCAACGTCTGCCGTTATGGGAGGCGGCGCTCTCGCGCTTTTTCACCTGGGTCGGCGTGGCCATCGTTCTGATCCTGCTGTCGGGCGGACACATGATGCTCGGGATGGGCGGCATGCACGCCCGTTGGCCCGTGCATGCGATGGCCGGCATTGGCGTGGTGATGATGCTCGTCTTCGGTCACATTCGCTTTGCGCTGTTTCCGCGTCTGCAACGCGCGGTGCAGGCGCAGTCGTGGCCGGACGGCGCTGCCGCGGTCAATGGGATCCGGCGGCTCGTGATCCTGAATCTAGTATTGGGCGTCGTCGTCATCGGTCTGGCAGCGTCGCTGCGCGGCTGATTGCGGGCCTCGCGGGACCTCATGCGCCAGGCGGCGTCGTCTCATGAAGGCGGCCCGCCACTTCGCGGCAAATCGCGACGAACGCCTGCACCAATGGGCTCGCGTCGTCGCGACGCTTGGCCAGCAGCAGGGGCGTGTGCGCGTCGGGCTCGCTAAGGTCCATGAAGCATGCGCCCTCGATCTGGATGCATCGCACGGCGGCCGGGAGTATCGCCACGCCCAGCCCGCTCGCCGCGAGTGCCACGATGGTGGTCGACTCGCGTGCTTCCTGTACGACGCGCGGCGAAAAACCAGCCCGCTCGCACATCCGCCGTATTTTTCCATCGATCGCCGTGCCCACATCGTGCGGATGCATGATGAACGCCTCATGGGCGAGGTCGGCCATGGACAAGCTTGCGCGCCCTGACAGCGCATGACCCTGGTGCAAGACCACGACCAGCGCTTCGTCGATCAATGTCTCGAAACTGAGCCCCGCGATTGGCGGCGCGTCGTCCGCCTGACGCACCAGGCCAATGTCCAGCGTGCGCTCGGTGAGCGCGTCCCGTTGCCGCTCCGAAGGCGATTCGATCAACGTCAGCGTCACGCGCGGATATCGCAGGCGATAGCCGGTGAGGACCCGTTTCATCAGGTTCGTCATCGGTGCGGACGTCGTGAACGCGATGCGCAATTCCCCGGCGTCGAGTCCCGCAATCTGTTGCACTTCCTGACGGGCGGCTTCCGCGTCGGCGAGGATCTGACGCGCCCGCACGAGGAACGCCCGCCCGGCGGTGGTCAGGAAAACGCGTCGCTGTGCGCGCTCGAAGAGCGCCACGCCCAATTCGTCCTCCAACGCACGGATCTGCATCGAGAGCGGCGGCTGGCCGATATTGAGCTTCTGCGCCGCACGGCTGAAATGCAACGCTTCAGCGACGGCCACGAAGTAGCGCAGATGACGCAGTTCCATGCTTCAGTCCTCGATTGATCTGTTTTATATATGGAAATATCGCGTAAATATATATTGGACGTGGGGTAACGGCAAACCTATGATTCGACGTATACATTTCCCCCCAAGTCTCGCGTGAGTCGCTCCAGCGTCATGGCATCAACGAACTCCCTTTCTCTTCCCAATGGCGCCGCCGCAGGCGTCGGCACGCCGGCATCCAAGCTTCCGGCGGGTGTCGCGCGCGGCACTCGTGAATATGCCGTCATCAGCCGAGCCCTCTTTTTCGGCGGGTTCTCGACGTTTGCCCAGCTGTACTGCATGCAGTCGCTGTTGCCGCTGCTGACCACGACGTTCGGCATCACGCCGGCACAGGCGAGTTGGTCGGTCTCGGCAGCCACGATGATGATGGCGCTGGGTCTGCTCGTGACCTGTGTCGCCGCAGATCGTGTGAGCCGCAAGCGCATGATGACCATTGCGCTGCTCAGTTCGTCGGTGCTCACGCTTGCGAGTGCGTTCTCTACCAACTTCGAGACGATCGTCATCCTTGGCGCCCTCAAGGGCTTGGCGCTCTCCGGACTGCCCGCCATCGCAATGGCATACCTGAGCGAGGAAATCGATCAGCGCTCGCTCGGAATGTCGATGGGGCTCTACATTGGCGGGAACATTCTCGGTGGCATGGCCGGACGCGTGCTGTCTGCGTTGATTGCCGACCTGTTCTCGTGGCGCGTGTCGGTGGCGGTGATCGGGCTGGTCTGTCTGGCGATGGGGCTGGAGTTCGCCCGCAGCCTGCCGCATTCGCGTCGTTTTTCGCCGCGCGACATGACGGTTCGCGAAGCGATCGGACATGCGCGGCGGCACCTCGGTGATCCGGCGCTGCTCGGCCTGTACCTGTTCGCCGGCCTGATGATGGGCAGCTTCGTGAGCGTCTACAACTATCTGGGCTTTCACCTGTCGGCGCCGCCGTTCCATCTGCCGCACGCCGCCATTGGGGCGATCTTTGCGATGTATCTGATCGGCGTGATTGGCTCGTTCATCGCGGGACCGCTGTCGGATCGCGTGGGACGTCCTCGACTGCTGTGGGTGCTGGTGGCGTTGGCGTTCGTGGGACTGGTGACCCTGCTGGCGTCGCAAGTGCTGGGCGTGGTGATCGGTCTCGCGATTTTTACGTTCGGCTTCTTTGGGGCGCATACCGTCGCCAGCAGTTGGGTGGGGCGCCGCGCGACCGAAGGGCGGGCGATCGCCTCGGCGCTGTACCTGTTTTTCTACTACATGGGCTCCAGCCTGCTCGGCAGCTACTCGGGTGTCATGCTCAAGGCGCACGGCTGGCACGGCGTGATTGCCCTGCTGGCGGTGGCGGTCGTGCTGTCGCTCGCTGTCGCGATAGCCATGCGGCGCGCATACGGCAGCGGCAAGCCGCGCTGATCGTCACCGGCAACGCGCGCCAACGCGCAGAACGATTCCCCGGTCCCTGAGCCGGAACGTCCGAGCACGCCGAACATAGGCGCGTGACGCGCGATCAGCGCGTCGCCGGCGCGATGCCCACCTCGTTTCCGTCACCCCGATCCCATGGGGGCACACCGCCGAACGCACCGACCAGGAAGTCGATCATGACGCGCACGCGCGCGCTGAGGTGTCGGCGGCTCGGGTACATGGCGAGTATGTCGATTTCAGGCAGACGATAGTCGGGCAGCACCTGAACGAGCTTGCCCGCACGCAGATCGTTGCCGATCAGGAACGTGGGTTGCCAGATGATGCCTCGTCCGGCCAACGCCGCCGCGCGCGCGGTATCGCCGTTATTGGTATGCATGTGGCAGTCGACCCGCACGGCGTGGGTCTTGCCGCCACCGTCGATCAGTTGCCACTCGTCGCCGGTGGCCGCATACGTGTACCCGATACAGCGATGCGTGATCAGGTCCGCCGGCACGGTTGGATGTCCGTCGCGGTCGATCATCTTCACGTCGACGTTCGTGGGTTACTCGTTCGCGTTTCCCGGCACGGCAGCCTACGCGGTGAGCAAGGCGGGGCTGATCGGGTTGACGCAGGCGCTTGCCGCCGAGTACGGTGCGCAGGGTGTGCGCGTCAACGCCGTGTTGCCCGGCGCCGTGGACACGGAGATGTATCGCGACATGAACGACACCGACGCGTCGCCATCTCAATGCATTCACTGAAAAGGAAATCTCTCATGGACCTGCAATTGAAGGGCAAACTCGCGCTGGTCAGCGGAAGCACGGCCGGCATCGGTCTCGCCATTGCCAGCACACTGGCGCAGGAAGGCGCGCGTGTGATCGTCAATGGTCGCGCCCAGTCATCGGTTGACGACGTCGTTGCGCAACTCAAAGCGGACACCGGCGGCGAGGTGTACGGATTTGCGGGGGATCTCAGTACGGCTGCGTCAGCGGACGAACTCGCGCGGCGCTTTCCGAACGTGGAGATTCTGGTCAATAACCTGGGCATCTTCGAGCCCAAGCCGTTTGAAGCCATTCCCGACGAGGACTGGCGGCGTTTCTTCGACGTCAACGTGCTGAGTGGAGTGCGTTTGGCGCGTCTGTTCCTGCCGGCGATGCGGCAGGCAAACTGGGGGCGCATTATTTTCATTTCGAGCGAAAGCGCCGTACAGATTCCCGCTGAAATGATCCACTACGGGATGACGAAGACCGCGCAGCTTGCGGTCTCGCGTGGGCTCGCGGAAGCGGTTGCCGGCACGGGCATTACCGTCAATAGCGTGCTGCCGGGGCCGACTAAATCGCGGGGCGTGGGGGAATTCGTGGAGACGCTCGCAAAGGCCGACGGCAAATCGTTCGAAGCGTTCGAAAAGGAATTCTTCGAAACCGTACGTCCCACATCGCTCATCAAGCGATTCGGTTCGCCGCAGGAAATTGCGTCCCTCGTCGCATACGTCGCCAGTCCGCTGTCGTCGGCGACGACAGGCGCCGCGTTGCGAGCCGATGGGGGCGTGATCAAGAGCGCCTTCTAGACCCACACGAGCGTTGGGCCGGCGCTGCCCAGTGCTGGCTCGATGAAGGGGCGACGGGGGTGGTTGTAGTTAGAGGAGGGAGACGGCCGTAAGGCGGCACGCCTCCCATCACAACGCCATGCGTCGAGCGTCAGGCGGTCATCGAACGAGGGTCAGGCGAGTTCGGCGATCAGCTCGATCTCGACGCAGGCGCCCAGCGGGATCTGTGCGACGCCGAAAGCCGAACGCGCGTGCTTGCCGGCATCGCCGAAGACTTCCGCGATCAGTTCCGACGCGCCGTTCGTCACCAGATGCTGATCGGTGAAGTCCAGCGTCGAGTTGACGAGGCTCATTAGTTTCACGACACGCTTGACCTTGTTCAGGTCACCCGTGTGCGCGTGCAGCGTGGCGATCAACTCGATGGCCACGGCGCGTGCCGCGGCTTTGCCTTCGTCGACGCTCACGTCCTGGCCGAGCTTGCCCGTCCAGATCTTGCCGTCTTTCTTGGGCAGGTGGCCCGAGAGGAACACGGTGTTGCCGGTCTGCGCACTCATCACGTAGGCGGCGGCGGGCGCGCCAGCGGTCGGCAGTTCAATACCCAGTTGCTTCAGTTTGTCGTAGACGGACATGTACGGCTTCCTTGCAGATACGTTGGGCCGGACCGAGACATCGGCCCGACAGGTGGGTTGAAAGTGGGCCGATGACCGCGTCCGTCGGCGACCGGCCTGAATCGCTTCAGGCCGGCAGGGGCGACAAACGGATCAGGCCGCGCGCCGCGCGAGCGCTTCGGCGACGAGCGCCCCGAGGCGCGCAACGCCTACCTCGATTTTCTCGGGCGGCACGGTGACGAACGACAGCCGCAGCGTATTCGAGGGCGGCGTGCCGACATAGAACGGCGCGCCGGGCACGAAGGCGACATTCTGCGCAATCGCTTTATCCAGCAACTGCATGGTGTCGATGCCGGCGGGCAATGTCAACCAAATGAACATGCCGCCGGCCGGCGGGGTCCAGGTGGTGCCCGTCGGCATGTGCTTCGCCAGTGACGCGAGCATCGCCTTCGCCTGCGCGGCGTAGAGCGTGCGGATCGACGGGATGTGCGTGTCCAGGAAACCGTCCTTCACGACCTCGTAGGCAATGCGCTGCGTGAGACTCGGTGTGTGCAGGTCGGCGGCCTGTTTGGCCTGCACCAGCTTGGCGATGACTGCCTGTGGGCCGATGATGAAGCCGAGGCGCAGCCCCGGCGCGAGCACCTTCGAGAACGATCCCATGTAAAGCACATGCGCCGGGGCGAGCGACATGAGGCTCGGCAGGCGCTGGCCTTCGTAGTCGAGTTCGCCATACGGATCGTCTTCGATGATCGCCAGGCCGTCGCGCTTGGCAACGGCGGCCAGCGCTTCGCGGCGCGCCATCGGCAGGCGGCGTCCGGTCGGGTTCTGGAAGTTCGGCATGGCATACAGGAAGCGCGCACCCTTCGTTTGCTCGGGCGTGAGCGCCTCGGGCAGCAGACCGTGGTCGTCGGTCGGCACCGGCACATACGTCGGGGCGAACAGCGAGAACGATTGCAGCGCGCCCAGATAGCTCGGCGCTTCGACCAGCACGCGGCTGCCTTCGTCGATAAATATCTTGCCGATCAGGTCCAGGCCCTGCTGCGACCCGGTGGTGACCAGCACGTTCTCGGGCGCGAGCGTCAGGCCGTCGCGCGAGTAGCGCTTCGCGATCCATTCGCGCAGCGGGGCGAACCCTTCGGTGGCGCTGTATTGCAGTGCGGCCTGCGGCGAGTCGGTCAACACGCGCTCGGCGGCCGCGCGCATGCGCTCGATGGGGAAGGTCGCGGGCGACGGCAGGCCGCCGGCGAACGAAATGACGTCCGGGCGTTCCGTGACCTTGAGGATTTCGCGAATCGCCGAGCTGGTCAGATGGCGGGCACGTTCGGAATATTGCCAATCATGCATGAGGGTCTCGCTTTGAGAGGGCGGCCGGATCGACCGGCCGCTGATATCGGGCGTTGCGCGTGCCGAGCGCGTGGGGGCTGGCGCAAACGCCTGGGGGGAGACGCGTCGCGGGGCAGGGATCGCATGCGCCGCGACGTGCCTTCAGACCGGTTTGCCCGTGAGTCGCGAGGCGCCGATCTTCATGTGCTTGCCGAGTGCGATAGTCAGGACGACGCCCGCGGCGAAGAGCCACGTTGCCGTGTCGACGTGTTCGCCGAAAAAGAGGGCGGACAGCGCAATCGTAAAGAAAATCTGAAGCAATTGTACTTGGCCCACGCGTGCGATGCCGCCCATGGCCAGACCCGCATACCACGCGAAGAAGCCGATGAACTGCGAGAAGAGCGTCACGTAGGCGAACGCACCCCATGCCTTGCCGCTGACCGGCCACGGCTGATGCCACGCCAGCCAGCCCACCGGCAGTACCAGCACCGGCGCCGACACTACGAGCGCCCAGCAGATCACCTGCCAGCCCCCCATCTCGCGAGCGAGCTTGCCACCCTCGGCATAGCCGAGCGCACCGATGACCACCGCCAGCAGCATCAGCCCATCGGCCGCATGCAGGCTGCCGCCCCCGGCGCGCAGCGCGAAGGCCATCACCAGCACGCTGCCGGCGAGGGCGCAGCCCCAGAACCCGCGCGACGGACGTTCGCCGCCGAGCCAATAGGCGTAGATCGCGACACAGAACGGCTGCAAGCCGTTGACGACTGCGCCGTGCGACGCCGGAATCGTCTTCATCGCCCATGCGGAAAACACCGGGAACGCAATGATCACGCCCAACGAGGTGATGGCGAGACTCTTGATCTGGCGTGGCGTGGGCCACGCCTCGCGACGCCACCAGAGCAGGGCGCCCGCAAACACGGAGGCGACCAGCGCGCGCCCCAGCCCATTGAGCAACGGGTTGACTTCCGCGACGACAATGCGTGTCATCGGCAACGTCAGGCTGAAGATCAGCACACCGATCAGTCCGATCAGCATGCCCCGGGATTCACGCGAATTCATGGTGTCGCCTCGTATGTCTGGTTCTGCGTCATCCGCCCGTCATGCGGTGTGCCGGGCGTTCGGTGCGGTGGGCCTAGCGCAACGTGCGCGGCCCGTCGGGGGTTTCGATTTCGGCGGTGAGCGACGGCTCGACCAGCGTGGCTTCGACGTTGACGAGTGCGTCGGCCCCAAGCCACTGCAATTGCGCCTGGATCGCCGCCGCCTGCGGATGGAAGCCGCGCAACGCGGTAACGGCACAATCGGCGCTCGGCAGCGCATCGCTCGGGTGCTGCGCCGAATCCCATTGGATCAGCGTCGGCAGCAGACCTTGTCCGGCGCCTTGCCAAGCGGGCAGGCTGCCGTCGTCGGGCACGCCGATCCGCCACGACAGCGCGCCGCGCTGCATCGCCATGACTGGCGCCAACCGCTGCGGATACTGCGCCTGCCAGCGTGGCAGCGAGCGCGGACGCTCCACGCGCGCCACCCAGTGCGCGAGGTAGGGGCCGCGCTCGAGGCGCGCCTGAACGGCCTCGTCATCGAGACAGAACCAGCGCGGCCGGTCTGGCGGCGGGGCTTCCGGGTCGATGGCGATGATCTCGAGGTAAGCGCCACCCCACAGTCCCAGCAAACTGTTGTGCGTGCCCATGCGGGCGTGCTTGCCGCCGCGCTGCGGTACGACCTCGGTGAGGCCGAGCTGCTCGATGACATGGGCTTCGCCCGCCTCAAGCGTTTGCGCGGCAACGACGAGATGATCCAGTTTCAGGGCTTGGGGTGCGGTCATGGCGGGTTCGGGCGGCAAAATCGATAGCTTACTCCGCCTCGCTCCTTCCTCGGGTCATCCACGCGAGAGTCGCGTCATCGTCCGATTGGCCATGCGCACGGCGAGATCGCGCCACGCCAGTCGCCACCCGGCGCGCACGAGGCGCTTGCCGGCAGACGCGGTGAGTGTGGCCGCGGGATGGCTCACGCGCAGACGCACGCCGTCTTGCCATGTGCCCAGCCACACGCGCTGACCGGCCCGAATCTCAAAACTCTCGCCGGCGTGCAGCCAATGGTCGGCGGGCTCACCTTCCACGGTCAGCCACAGGACACCTTGCAGCACCTGAAGCGATTGCGGCAGGTCGGCAGCCGGGGCCTGCCAGAAGACGGTCTGTTCCCGGTCCAATTCGAAGAGTCGGATTTCACGCATGGCGGTCTCCAGTTGAGAAGACACTTTATCGGTTAACTCCGGTACAGTACCGGTACAGATAGCAAAGTAATCTTCGGTACAGTTAAGGATTGACAGAGAATTTGGCGCGCGTAGAGTGGCGACCGATGGACAATCCCCGCAATACCGGGCCGACGCGCAGCAGACACTTTGACCGCGAAGCGGCGGTCAGCTTTGCCCAGGTGGATAGACGATGACGACAACGACCCCCATTTCTCCGCTGGTGCTGGCCGACAACGCTGCGCTCGACACGTCGCGCATGACGCTTGTCGATCAGCTCGTGCATTGGGCGAGCCTGCGCATCGAGGAGCGAGTCTTCCTGCCCGGCATGCGCATGCCGTCGATTCGCTCGCTGGCGGAAGACAAGCGTGTGTCGCGCTTTTCCGTCGTCGAGGCGTACGAGCGGCTGGTCGCGCAGGGCTATCTCGAGGCGCGGCGCGGCTCGGGCTTTTACGTGCGCGAGCGGCCTGTGATGCCCGCGCAGAACGCGGCGGCGCCGATGGTCGCGCAGGGGCCGATCGACGTGGCCTGGCTCGTGCGCAGCATGCTTCACTCGGTCGCGCCGGAGCGCGGTCCGGGCATGGGCTATCTTCCGCCGAGCTGGCTCGATGCCGACATGATGACGTCGGCCATGCGCTCGATGAGCCGTCAGTCGAGCGCGCATCTGCTCCAAAGCGGTAACCCGCATGGCTTCCTGCCACTGCGCGTGCAACTTCAGACGCAACTCGCGGAACTCGAAATCGGCGCGCGCCCCGAGCAAATCGTGTTGACATCGGGCATTACGCAAGCGGTGGACTTCCTGCTGCGTCTGTACGTGCGCGCGGGCGATACGGTGCTGGTGGGGGACCCGGCGTGGTTTGTCATGTTCGGCCGCATCGCGTCGCAAGGCGCCCACACCATTGGCGTACCGTACACCCCGGACGGACTCGACATGCCGGCGCTGGAGCGCCTGGTGCAGCAGCATCGGCCCAAGTTGCTGATCCTCAATTCGATCCTGCAGAATCCGACCGGAACGTCGCTGACGGCGGCGCGCGCCTTCCAGATCCTGCGTCTGGCCGAGCAGTACGACTTCATGGTGCTCGAAGACGACATCTACTGCGACCTGTGCCCGTCGCACCAGCCGGTGGCGCGACTGGCGAGTCTCGATCAGCTCAAGCGCGTGATCTACATGGGCAGCTTCTCGAAGACGCTCGCCGCGAACCTGCGGGTGGCGTTCGTGGCGTGTTCGCCGGCGCTGGCGAAGACCTTCGTCGATCACAAGATGCTGTCGGGCTCGACGACGCCGGAGATCAACGAGCGGATCGTCTACAAGGCGCTGACCGAGGGGCATTACCGCCGTCACGTAGAGCGCTTGCGTACGCGTCTCGACGAGGTGCGCGACACCACGCGCCGGCGCCTGGAGCGCATCGGCCTGCGCATGTTCGGCGAACCGACGTCGGGCATGTTTTTCTGGGTCGACACCGGCGTCGATACCAGCGCGGTCGCCGCCGCGGGGCACGAAGCGGGCTTCCTGTTTGCGCCGGGGGCGTTGTTCTCGCCGCGTCAGGCGCCGAGTACCTGGATGCGCATGAATATCGCCTGTTCCAGCGATCCCGCCATGCTGACCTTCCTCTCGCGGCAGCTCGAACTGGCCGCCTGAGCGGGCGTGGGCGCGAGCCCGATGGTGGCGGTTCGACCGTCTCGCCGACACGGCGCTTCGCCAGGTTTTGCCGCAATTTCCCGTATCGTCGCGCAAGCTGCCGCGAAATAACCCTTCTGCCGGCCTTGAAATGCCGGCCCGCCGTCCCTATTTTCATCGGGTACCGCCGCTCCGGCAGCGCGCGCGCAAGTGCGCCGGCCGGCGGTCAGTGTCGATATTCCATCCATCTCACCGATTCACGAGGATTCCCGACCATGGCGCAAGACACCATGAGCTTTCAGGCAGAAGTCAAACAGCTTCTGCAACTGATGATTCATTCGCTGTACAGCAACAAGGAAATCTTCCTGCGCGAACTGATCTCCAACGCTTCGGATGCCGCCGACAAGCTGCGCTTCGAGGCGATCAACGACGCCGCGCTGTACGAGCAGGATCCGGAACTCAAGATTCGCGTGTCGTTCGACAAGGACGCCCGCACCGTCACCATCGAGGACAACGGCATCGGCATGAGCCGCGAGGAAGCCATTGCGCATCTCGGCACGATCGCCAAGTCCGGCACCAAGGAGTTCTTCTCGCGCCTGTCGGGCGATCAGCAGAAGGACGCCGCGCTCATCGGCCAGTTCGGCGTGGGCTTCTACTCGGGCTTCATCGTGGCCGATCGCATGACGGTCGAGTCTCGCCGAGCCGGGCTGCCGGCTTCGGAGGGCGTGCGCTGGTCGTCGGCGGGCGAGGGCGACTTCACGGTCGAGACCATCGAGCGCGCCCCGCGCGGCACCGCCATCACGCTGCATCTGCGCGACGGCGAAGACGAACTGCTCTCGTCGTGGCAACTCCAGTCGATCATCCGCAAGTATTCGGATCACATCTCGCTGCCGATCGTCATGCGCGGCGAAACATGGGACGAAGAAAAGCAGGCGATGGTGCCCGCCGAGTCCGACGAGACCGTCAACCAGGCGAGCGCGCTGTGGACCCGCAGCAAGAGCGAGATCACGGACGAGCAGTACACGCAGTTCTATCAGCACATCGCGCACGATATGCAGGCGCCGCTGGCATGGACGCACAACCGCGTCGAAGGACGCAGCGAATATACGCAACTGCTGTACGTGCCGGGCCATGCGCCGTACGATCTCTGGGATCGCAATTCGCAGGGCGGGCTGAAGTTGTACGTCAAGCGCGTGTTCATCATGGACGACGCGGAACAACTGCTGCCGAACTACCTGCGCTTCGTGCGCGGGGTGGTCGACTCCGCCGATCTGCCGCTCAATGTGTCGCGTGAAATCCTGCAGGAAAGCCGCGATGTGAAGGCGATCCGCGAAGGCTGCGCAAAGCGTGTGTTGGGACTGCTGGAAGATCTGGCCGAGAACCAGAAGGACAAGTACACGCAGTTCTGGGGCGCGTTCGGGCAGGTGCTCAAGGAAGGCACGGGCGAGGATCAGGCGAATCGCGAGCGCATTGCCAAGCTGTTGCGCTTTGCTAGCACGCACAACGATTCGGCCGAGCAGAACGTGTCGCTGGCCGACTACATCGGCCGCATGAAGGACGGTCAGGACAAGATTTACTACGTCACGGCCGAGAGCTGGGTGGCGGCAAGCCATAGTCCGCACCTGGAAGTATTCCGCAAGAAGGGCGTGGAAGTGTTGCTGCTGACCGATCGCGTCGACGAGTGGATGCTCTCGTACGTGCACGACTTCGACGGCAAGGCGCTCGTGAGCGTGGCGCGTGGCGATCTGGATCTGGGCGCGCTGGAAGATGCGGGGGAAAAGGCTGCCCAGGAGAAGACCAGCGGCGACCTCAAGCCGCTCATCGAGAAGATGAAGGAAGTGCTAGGCGACAAGGCCAAGGACGTGCGTGTGACGTTCCGTCTGACCGATTCGCCGTCGTGCCTGGTGTCGGATGAGAACGACATGAGCGGCACGCTCCAGCGCTTGATGAAGGCGGCGGGGCAGAAGATGCCGGAATTCCGTCCGATTCTCGAAATCAACCCGGAGCATGCGTTGATCCAGCGTCTGACGGCAGAGCGTGCCGATCTGGCGGACTGGGCGCAACTGCTGTTCGATCAGGCGCTGCTGGCCGAAGGCGGCAGCCTGGAAGATCCGGCGGCGTATGTGAAGCGTACGAACGCGTTGCTGCTCGCCGCGCAGTGAGCGCGCCAGTGCAGACCGCGCAGCGCTGACCATGGCGTTGCCGATGGGCCCCCGCGTCGATATGTCGCGGGGGCCTTTTGTTTTTGGGTGCGAGCGTTACGGGGCGGCGGATCAAGGGTGTCGGACCGGTGTCCGCAGACCGGCTCCAATGCCGCCGCTGCGTGACGTGTGGGCGGTGCGCCGTCGCCTTGCGCCTTTATAATGCCGAGCCATGACTTTCCGATTTGATGTGGGGGGGCGGCGCTGGCAGGCTGTCCCGGCGCCGGCGCTTTCGCGTCGTCATAAAGATTGGCTTACCCGGGGCGGCGCGCTCACGCGCCATCTGTCGACCCTGGGGCGCGTGAGCGTGCGCGTCGTGGCGGAGCGAGTGATGCCCGCCGACGCGGACCAGTGCCGCGCCATCGGTGTGCCATTGCGCACGCCGATGTGGGCCCGCGATGTCATCCTGCTGGTCGACGGCGAGCCAGTGGTCGTGGCGCACAGCGTCACGCCGCTCGCCTATAGCCGCTCGATCTGGCAGGCTATGCGTCGCTTGCGTACGCGACCGCTGGCCGATCTGCTCTATCACGATCCCACCGTCACGCGGTCCATGCTGGTGTCGTGCCCGCTTGCGCCGCGTCATCTGTTGCACGGCCGTGCGCGTCATGATGCGCGCGACCCGCTCGTCGGTGCGAACCCACGTGCGCGGTTGTGGGCGCGTCGGTCGGTCTTCGTACGCCGTGGCGCGCCGTTGCTTGTCACCGAAGCGTTTCTGCCGCGTTTCTGGCGGCGTTTGGAAGCAACGCACGGTGCGCTGGCTCACGACGGATGCGTGTCATGACGACGGACCTCATCCCTGAGCGCAAACGCAACTTTCCGCCGGTGGTGGACGCGCAAACGCGCGTGCTGATTCTCGGCAGCCTGCCCGGCGACGTCTCGCTCGCGCATCAGCAGTATTACGCGCATCCACAGAATCGCTTCTGGCATCTGGTGGGAGATACGATCCGCGTCGACCTGCCGTCGCTCGCCTACGATGCGAAGCTGCAGGCGCTGCTCGCCCATCGCATCGGGTTGTGGGACGTAGTCGCCGAGGCCCGGCGCAACGGCAGCCTCGACAGCAATATCCGCGACCATACGGGCAATGACCTGATCGGGCTCATCGAGACGCTGCCGGATCTCGAGGTGATCGCATTCAATGGCGGCACGGCGGCCCGGCTGGGCATGAAAGCGCTCGCACACCACGCGGATCGGTACCGGATCGTGATGCTTCCGTCCAGCAGCCCGGCCTACACATTGGCCTACGCGGAAAAGCTGCGCACGTGGCAGGCATTGACCGCGTGACGGTCTGTCGAGCGGCGCGGCCGGGTTAGCTCGGTCATGCCCGCGCGTGGCTGCACGCAACTGTGCGAGGCGCGATTCGTAGCGATCCACGGGTGTCGGCGCATCAAACCCTGGCTGAACCTTTGGACTTGTCGTTCGAGCCGACGACGTTGCGGATCAACTGATCCATCTCCTTGATGATGTCTGCAAGCACCTGCGTGATCACCGCAAACTCCCTGCCATGCTCCCCCGCCCGAGCCGCCGAGATGCGCGCATTGAGCGCAACGATGTTGGCTTGCATCGAAATACCGCTGAGGCGCTCCACGAGGTCGGTCTGGCGTTTGCGCACGGCAACTTCGCAACGGTGCATTTCCTCCTGATAGGCCTGGGTGACGGTCTGTAGCAGGTCAAGTAGCGGGGTGGCCTGTGCGACCAGGGCATCGAGGGATGACGCTTGCCGATGGGTGTCCGCCAAAGGGGCGTCTATCGCGGCGCTGACCTGAGCGATGAAATCACGGATACGAGCGTCGGCGCGCGGACTGCCGAAATAAAGCTGCTGCAAGGCGCTGGAGAACGCGCCAGGGAAACGCTCATTGCCCGTCGCGAGATCCGAATGCGCCGACTCGAACATCGACAGACACTGGCGTGCGATATCGAGCGCGGCCGTGTCCCCACGCGAAGCGAGCAACAACTGAAGGATGATCCGTTGCGACAGCATGCGCTGCCTGCCGGAGAGGTTGATCAATGTGCCGAGGGTTTCGGCGGACACTTCGGCCTCGGTTGATTGCGTAGAAAAAGCGTTCATGCCATGCCTTACAGAGAGTGTCGACGCAGAGGCGCGCCGTGCTGAGCGGCAAAGCAAAAGCGCCCCGAAGCGAGATGCCTGCGAACCGGTTGCCCGGTGCGTGGTCATCTCGCTTCGGGGCGCCATTGCCCGGGACGCTCCTTTTCGGAGCATGTCATCGCGACTTGCCAGCTTGTTTTCAGGCCGCCGTTGGCCTGTGCGTGTCTTCTGCAATATCCATGCCATCGCTCATTACAGCGGCCCTGGGCGTCGGGGCGCAGCGAAATGGTGCGGCGGATCCTGCCCGGGGCACTGATCTTGTGCCGGATGCGTCATCGCGACGCGTGCGTTGCGGCGTCTCGACGGGGCGGGAAGCGAACCCGGTACAATGCGTTCCCATCGGAATCTCCCGAGTTTCATTGAAGGACACATGACCCTCATCAAACGCAAATCCATCGAAGCCGAAGCATTCGTCAGCGACGAGCGCACCGTCCGTTCCTCCCGTCCGGCGTACAAGCCGCGTTTCGCGCCGGTGACGTTTTCCGAAATGGGGGGCGTGCGTTACCTGCACTTCGGCACCCCGTGGGTGCAAGGGGCAATGCGTCTGTCCAAGCCTGACCGGATCGAGCTGGAATACGCGCAACAGATGATGGCGTGGCTGCTGTTCATGCGTGCGCCCAAGCACGTGGTGCAACTGGGTCTCGGCACTGGGTCGCTCACCAAGTTCTCGCATCGCCAGTTCCCGCGTACACAGGTCACCGCCGTGGAGCTGAACCCGGCCGTGGTCGTGGCCGCGCGCACCATGTTCAGCCTGCCCGATGACTCGCGCCGATTGAAGGTGCTGGAAGCGGATGCCTGGGATTTCGTCACCGACCCGGCGAGGCATGGCACGGTCGACGTGTTGCAAGTCGATCTCTACGACGCGACCGCACGTGGCCCGGTGCATGACACGCCCGCGTTCTACAAGGCCTGCCGCGCCACGCTGAGCGCACCCGGCATGCTGACGACGAACCTGTTCGGCGATCACGACAGCTATCCGAAGAACATCCGTCGCCTGCGTCAAGCTTTCGATAATCGCGTGATCGAATTCCCTGAAGTGCACGACGGCAACGTGATCGTGCTGGCCTTCAACGGTCCGCTGCTCTCGGTGGAGTGGAAGGATGTGGAAGCCCGCGCGAAGGTGGTGGAAGCCGCCACGGGCCTGCCGGCCAAGCGTTGGGTCAAGCAGCTTCGCTCGGCCAACGGCGACGGTGGTCCGGTGCTGACGATCTGACGTCAGAGCGTCGGCGCACCTCTGCGCGGCGATGCCTGTCGTGGATGTAAAAAAGCCAGCCGCGAGGCTGGCTTTTCATTGGGTGCGACGGACGTGGCCTTCTCAGGCTGCGACTTCCTCGATGCTCAGCGCCTCGCCGCCGGCCACGATCGCCAGCAGGCGGTCGACGTTCGGGTGCGCGCCCGGACGATTGCGCGCATCCGCCGTGTGTTCGCCGAAGACCGCCAGCCCGTGCTCGGCCGCTTTGGCGTCAAGCGTGCCAAAGGCCTGCTTCAGATAGTGGTACACGGCGAGCGAGCCTTGCTTGCCCGGTGCGTTCTCGATGGTCGCCACGACTGCGCCCGTGCCGTCGCGTAGCGCAATGCGCGCGATGCCCTCGATGCTGCCGACGGCGGCTATCTGTGCGAGGTTGTCCTTGAAGACCGGGGTCGGTTCGATCATTGCCATGGGGGTGCGGCTCCTGCGGTTACGTTGCGTTCGAAAAATGTTGCGGGCCGAATGGTATCACTCCGGCCCGCGCGGCTTCACACAACGCTCACGCACGTCGCCATTGCAGGATCGTCAGCGTCAGCACGCCTGCGATCAGGCCCCAGAACGCCGAGCCGATGGACAACAGCGTCAGGCCCGACGCCGTCACCATGAACGTGATGAGCGCCGCTTCGCGCTGGCGCATGTCGTGCATGGCGTTGGCCAGGCCGTTCATGATCGAGCCGAACAGGGCGAGCGCGGCAATCGAGACCACGAGGGCCTTCGGAAACGCCGCGAACAAGGCGGCGATGGTCGCCCCGAACGTGCCCGCGATCAGATAGAACGCGCCGGACCATACGGCGGCCGTGTAACGCTTGGCCGGGTCCTCGTGGGCTTCGCGTCCGGTGCAGATGGCTGCCGTGATGGCCGCCAGATGGATACCGTGCGAGCCGAACGGCGCGAGCAGCACCGAGGCGATCCCCGTCGTCGAAATGAGGGGAGAGGCCGGCACGGTGTAACCGTCGGCACGCAGCACGGCGAGCCCGGGCACATTTTGCGAGGCCATCGCCACCACGAACAACGGGATCGCGATGCTGATCGTGGCCGACAGCGAGAACGAGGGCGTAGTCCACACGGGCTTCGCAAGCGCGATGTGGAAGTGGCTGAAATCGAGCAAGCCTGCGCCGCCCGCGACCGAAGTGCCTACGATCAGCGCCAGCAGAATGGCGTAACGCGACGCAAAGCGTTTGACGACGAGATACGTGAAGAACATCGCAAGCACGAGCGTCGTCTGGTGCTGCGCCGCGACGAAGATCTCCAGCCCGATGCGAAACAGGATCCCCGCGAGCAGCGCAGACGCCAGCGCTGGCGGTACGCGGCGCATGATCGTCTCGAAGCCCCCGGTCAGCCCACACAGGGCGATGAGGGCATTGCAGACGATGAACGCGCCGATGGCCTCGCCATAGGGCACGCCCGGTAGCGAAGTAATCAGTAGCGCGGCGCCCGGCGTGGACCACGCCACGACCACCGGCGTGCGATAGCGCAGCGATAGCCCGATGGTCGTCACGCCCATGCCGATGGAGAGCGCCCAGATCCACGACGAAATCTGCGCGGGGGTGAGATGGGCGGCCTGTCCGGCCTGGAACATCAGGACGAGCGAGCTGGTGTAGCCCGTCATCATGGCAACGAAGCCGGCGACGATGGCCGACGGCGACGTGTCCGCCAACGGCCGGAGCGGTGGCAGGGGAGTCGTGCTGGACGTCATGATGGGAAGCGGTCTCTGGGTTCTTGTTACGTTGTTGGTGCGTTGCCTTGCCGCGCCCTGCGACGCCGGGCGGCGAGCCTTACTTGCTCAGCGCGCGCATGGCCGACTCCAGTCCGGCGAGCGTGATCGGATACATGCGGCCCGCGAATAGCTGACGAATGACCGAGATCGACTGGCGATATTGCCATATCGCCTCGGGCTCCGGATTGAGCCAGGCGTGACGCGGGTAGCGGTCGATGAAGCGGCGTAGCCACACCGCCCCGGCTTCCGCGTTGTTGTACTCGACCGAGCCGCCCGCCTGCAGCACTTCGTAAGGACTCATCGTCGCGTCGCCCACGAAGATCAGTTTGTAGTCGGGCGGGTATTTGCGCAGCACGTCCCATGTGTCGAAGCGTTCGTTGTGGCGGCGTCGGTTCTGCCGCCACAAATAATCGTAGACGCAGTTGTGGAAGTAGTAGAACTCGAGATGCTTGAATTCGGACTTCGCCGCGGAGAACAGCTCTTCGGTACGCGCGATGTGGTCGTCCATCGAACCGCCCACGTCGAGCAGCATCAACACCTTCACGTTGTTATGACGCTCCGGCACGAGCTTCAGGTCGAGCCAGCCGGCGTTGGCCGCCGTCGAGCGAATGGTGTCGTCGAGGTCCAGCTCCTCCGCGGCTCCCTCGCGCGCGAACTTGCGCAGACGCCGCAACGCCACCTTGATGTTGCGCGTGCCGAGTTCGACGGCGTCGTCGTAGTCGCGGTAAGTGCGCTGGTCCCATACCTTCACCGCCGTGCGATTGCCGTTGCTCTCGCCGCCGATGCGGATGCCTTCGGGGTTGAAGCCGCCATTGCCGAACGGCGAGGTGCCGCCGGTGCCGATCCACTTGTTGCCGCCTTCGTGGCGGCCTTTCTGCTCGTCGAACAGTTGCTTCAGGCGCTCCATGAGCTTGTCGATCCCCCCCAAAGCCTGAATGCGCGCCTTGTCTTCCGGCGACAATTCGCGTTGCATGCGCTTCTTGAGCCATTCGAGCGGCACCTCGCCCGAGGCGTCGACGATGTGTTGCACGCCTTTGAAGTACGCACCGAAGGCCTGATCGAACTTGTCGTAGTGCTTCTCGTCCTTGATGAGCGATAGACGCGCCAGATAGTAGAACTCGTCGAGCGAGGGCGCGATGACCTGACGCTGCAGCGCTTCGAGCAGCGTCAGGTATTCCTTGACCGAGACCGGCAGCTTCGCCGCGCGCAAGGTATAGAAGAAGTCGATCAGCATAACGGCGGCGCGCTTACCGATTGGCGCGATTCATGAAAACGAGGCGCTCGAACAGGTGCATGTCCTGTTCGTTCTTGAGCAGGGCGCCGGCCAGCGGCGGAATTGCGAGCTTGTTGTCGGCGCTGCGCAGTGCTTCCGGGCCGATCTCCTCGGCCATCAGCAGCTTGAGCCAGTCGATCAGCTCCGAGGTCGACGGCTTCTTCTTGAGTCCGGGAATATCGCGTACCTCGAAGAAGGTCGCCATCGCGGCGTTCACCAGCTCGCGGCGAATGTTCGGGAAATGCACGTCGATGATCGACTGCATCGTCGACGGCTCGGGGAACTTGATGTAGTGGAAGAAGCAGCGGCGCAGGAAAGCGTCGGGCAGCTCCTTTTCGTTGTTCGACGTGATGATGACCAGCGGGCGGTGGCGTGCCTTCACGAGCTGGCGCGTCTCGTACACATAGAACTCCATGCGGTCGAGTTCGCGCAGCAGATCGTTGGGGAATTCGATGTCGGCCTTGTCGATTTCGTCGATCAGCAGCACGACGGGCTGGTCGGCCTCGAAGGCCTGCCAGAGCACGCCCTTGACGATGTAGTTGGCGATATCGCGCACCCGCTCGTCGCCCAGCTGCGAATCGCGCAGTCGCGAGACGGCGTCGTATTCGTAAAGGCCTTGCTGGGCCTTGGTGGTGGACTTCACGTGCCATTGCAGCAGCGGCATGTCGAGCGCGGCGGCGACTTCCTCCGCGAGCATTGTCTTGCCGGTGCCGGGTTCGCCCTTGATGAGCAGCGGTCGTTGCAGCGTGGCCGCCGCGTTCACGGCGAGCTTGAGGTCGTCGGTCGCGACGTACTGGGAAGAGCCTTCGAAGCGCATTGTCTGAGCCGTCCGCAAACAGCCGGCCTACCGGCCGGGCAGGGAAAAAGTTCAGTATAAGACATTGCGCATACGGCTCGCTCGGGCAGTGGAAATTGGCTGTGACATCAAAGGTTTGCGGGAAAACTTCGGAGAACTGTGCGGGTCAGCCCCGAGTTTGCGGACCGAAGGCTGTGGGTTACAATCGATTGCTTTTTTCACAGGACGGTGGCCTTGGAGTCGGGCCGTCGCCCTGCGTGTTGCGGGCCGGTATTCCAACCAAAAACGTTCCCAAGAAGACCATGAAAAAGTTCCTCACGATGATGGCGCTGGCGCTCGGCAGCACGTCGTTCATGTCGCTCGGCGCGGCGCATGCGGCCGATCTCAAGCCCAATCTCGACGCGGCGAAGGACAAGGTCGCCATGTGTATTGGCTGTCACGGCATTCCCGACTATCGCACCGCGTTTCCCGAGGTCTATCACGTGCCCCGGCTCGGCGGACAGAATGCGAAGTACCTTGAAAACGCCCTGAAGGAGTACGCCAAGGGCGACCGCAAGTTCCAGACGATGCATGGCATCGCAGCCACGTTGACCGAGCAGGACATCGTCGACATTGCCGCCTACTACGCGGCGCAGACGGCGTCGACGCCGGTCAATCCCCAGAAGTAAAACGTGCGTGGCTGAGGAGAACACGATGAAGCATTCGATGGTAAAGGCCGCAGCGGCGGCATCCCTGGCGCTCGGCGCCGTGCTCGCGGGTGGGGTCGGCTCGGCGTTTGCCGCCGGCAACGTCGCCAATGGACGCGCGCTCGTCGAGAAAGGCATGTGCGTGAGCTGCCACGGCGCCAATCTGAACGCGCCGATCAGCCCCGAGTACCCGAAGCTGGCTGGTCAGTACGCAGACTACGTTTATAACGCGCTGCGGGCGTATCAGAACGAAACCAGCCTGATTTACGGTCGCAGCAATGCGATCATGAAGACGCAGGTCATGTCCAATCCCGCCACGGTCGGTAAGGACGGCAAGCCGCGTCCGTTCACCTCGCAGGAGTTGCGTGATATTTCGGCCTATGTCGAATCGCTGCCCGGCGATCTCGTCACGAAGAAGTAAGCGGTCCGGCCGCGATATCCGGCATCGGCATCAGGCACGACGGTGACCCTCAGGGGGACCGTCGTCGTCAGCGCTCAGCGCGACGCTTGCTGCTCGATACGCTGCAGGTAGGCGTCCGAGTCGGGCGGCTGGCCGCTGCGTTGGGCTTCCCAGAGCGTTTGTCCCAGGCACTCCATGATGCGGTGCTGCGCCTCATGGGGCGAATCGAGCCGTTGGCTCAGTTTCTCGTAGGCGGCACGAATGCCCGGCGGCTGGTCGATCGAGACCTGCTCGCTGATCGCCAGGTGCATCGACAGATGCAGGAACGGGTTGGTCTGCCCGGCCTCGGGTGAGTAGTCGCGCTCGTTGGCGTCTTCGGTGTCGGACAGCGCGTCGTGATACTCGGGATGGGCTTGGATCCAGTCGGCGGCCATGGTCTCGAGCGGCGTGAGAATGCTGCCGCTGCGCTGCTTTTGCCAGGTGGTGCAGAAGAATTGCCGGACTTCATCGCGGCTCGGATTGAACATGGGGACTCCGTGGGGTTCTGATGTCGCCGCTTGCGGCGCGCCGCCCCTTGACTACAATGGCGGATCGATCGCTGCCGTGCATCGTGCCAGGCGCAGGGGAAACGCGCCGCCAACGCCTGAAAATCTCGCCGTATTGTCGCTCAATTTATCCAGTCATGTCGCAAAGCCCTCGCGCGCACGCGCCCACCGGCAACGCCGCCGTCATGCCGCAGGCCCCCCGTCCCTCGGCCTGGACCGGCGTCGCGCTGATCGCCGTGTCGGCGTCCGCGTTCGGCGCCATGGCCATCTTCGCGCGGGCCGCGGCGGCGTCCGGCGCGGACATCTTCGCGATGCTGCTGTTTCGCTTTTTCGTCGCCGCGGTCCTGCTGCTGGCCTGGTGTCGGTTGCAGCGGGTGCGCTTCCCGTCGCGCCGTCAGGCGCTCGGCATTGCGCTGATGGGCGGCATCGGCTACGTCGGCCAGTCGCTTTGCTATTTCGGCGCACTGCAATATGCGCAGGCGTCGCTCGTCGCGCTGCTGCTCTATCTCTACCCGGTCTTTGTGACGATTTTGGCGGCCATTTTCCTCCATGAACGCCTCACGCCCGTGACGCTCGGCGCGCTCGCGCTCTGCTCGCTGGGCACGGCGCTCACCGTCGGGGGTGGGCAGGGGCAGCCGCTGGGCATGGCGCTGGCCGTGGCGGCGGCGTTGATCTATTCGGGCTACATCGTGATCGGCGCGCGGTTGACACGCGGTGTCGATGCCCGCGCCACGGCAACGCTCGTCTGCCTGGCGGCCACCGTTTCCTTCGGGGCGATGGCGGCGGTGCGAACCACGCAAGGGCTGCCGCTGCAATGGCCCGCAGGCGCCGGGGGCTGGGCGGCGCTCGCGGCCATTGCCGTGTGTTCGACGGTCGTCGCCATTCTGACCTTCTTCGCTGGTTTGCAACGACTGGGGGCGGGACGCGCCTCCATGCTCTCGACGCTGGAGCCGGTCGTCACGGTGCTGCTCGCGGCCATGCTGCTGGGCGAAACGCTCACGGCGGCACAACTGGGCGGCGGCGTGCTGATTCTGGCGGGCGTGGTCTGGCTGTCGGCGCGTGGCGCCGCCGCATCCCCCTGATGTCGCGGGCATTTTTGCCACGTCAGCGCGTGTCGCGCGGCAACGGTACAATCGCCGGTCATTCGCCACTCATCTACCGAGGTCCATTGTCATGAGCATCATCGCCAAAGAAGCCATCGCCCAACTATTCACCGATGCCCGCACGCACAATGTGTGGCTCGACAGAACGGTCAGCGATGAAACGCTGCGTGAGCTGTACGACCTCGTCAAATGGGGCCCGACGTCGGCCAACACCACGCCCGCGCGCGTGGTCTTCGTGAAGAGCCCGGAAGCGAAGAACAAGCTGCTTGAATGCATGGCGCCGGGCAACGTGGACAAGACCCGCACGGCGCCCGTGACGGCCATCATCGCGTACGACCTGAAGTTCTACGAGCACCTGCCCAAGCTGTTCCCGAACGGGGCCGACAAGATGGTGCCGATGTTCTCGGGCGACCCCGCCAAGGCTGCCGGTGCCGCGCACATGAACAGTTCGCTGCAAGGCGGCTACTTCATCCTCGCCGCCCGCGCGCTGGGCCTCGACTGCGGCCCGATGGCCGGTTTCGACGCACAGAAGGTCAACGACACCTTCTTCGGCGGTACCGAGTGGCGTGTGAATTTCATCTGCAATCTGGGCTACGGCGATCACGGCAAGCTGTTCCCGCGCAATCCGCGCTTGTCGTTCGACGAGGCGGCGCGCATCATCTAAGCAGGATTTGTCGCGCGCCGCGCGCATTTTCGGCGCGTACAGAACAAACGGGCGGTCCCGATGTCGGGACCGCCCGTTGTCGTTTGTGTCGTCTGCGTCGATTGCGACGGCGTTGCCGGGGAAGAGCCGGTCAGCCCTTCGGCGCGGGCGTCTTGGGACGGAAGTCGCACAACGGCTCGATGGCGCAATGCCAGCATTCCGGCTTGCGCGCCTTGCACACATAGCGGCCGTGCAAAATGAGCCAGTGGTGGGCATCGTGCTTGAACTCGCGCGGGATGACGCGCTCCAGCGCCAGTTCCACGGCCAGCGGATCCTTGCCAGGTGCGAGACCCGTGCGGTTCGCCACGCGGAAGATGTGCGTATCGACGGCAATGGTGTCTTCGCCAAACGCGGTATTGAGCACCACATTGGCCGTCTTGCGACCGACGCCCGGCAGCGTTTCGAGGGCTTCGCGCGAGCGGGGCACTTCGCCGCCGTGCGCGTCGAGCAGCAACTGGCAGGTGGCGATGACGTTCTTGGCCTTGGTGCGGTACAGCCCGATTGTCTTGATGTAATCGGCAACCCCGGCCTCGCCCAGCGCAAGCATCTTCGCCGGGGTGTTCGCCACCGCGTAGAGCTTGCGTGTGGCCTTGTTGACGGAGACGTCGGTCGCCTGGGCCGAAAGCAGCACGGCGATCAACAACTCGAATGGCGACGTGTACTCCAGCTCCGTCGTCGGGTGCGGATTCAATTGCTGCAACGTTTCGAACAGGGCGCGTCGTTTGGCGTCGTTCATGGCGGGTGGCGCGTGGGTTGGAGCGTCTGTCTTGTTATCAGGTGACGGTGTGTGCGGCTGCCCGCCTAGACCTTTTGCGGGGCGCTGTCGGCCCCCGAGGGGGCCGCATCGTCGTCTGGGCTGAGGCCCAGGCGTTTGCGACGGGCTTCCGCTTCGTCGATCTGTGCCTGCACGGCGGCCGAAACGTGCGTGGTGTTCTTCGGCGCGAGGCCTTCGGCCGCCAGCGCGGCCTTTTTCTCTCTCGCGCGCGCCAAAGCCGCTTGAATGATGGCCTGCTTGCGAGCCGCCGCCGCAGCGGCTTCATCGGCTACGGGGGACGGCGCCGGCGCCACGTCGCCCGTTTGCGCTACCGGCGACGCCTCTTGCCCGGAGGCGGGCGCCGAAGGCGTGCCGGGCGCTGCGGGAGCAACCCGCGCCGCGCGCGCGGCCAGCCGCGCTTCCCGCGCCGCCCGATCCTTCGCGAGACGGGCCTGATTCACCTCGAAATGCGAGCGCGCGTCGTCGGCTTGCGTTTGCGACCAGGCGTCCCAGCCGGTGCGCTCGCCGGTGACCGGCACCATGTCGATGCAGTCGACGGGGCAGGGCGGCACGCAGAGATCGCAGCCGGTGCAACGGTCCTCGATCACGGTGTGCATCAGTTTGGCGGCGCCGACGATGGCGTCGACCGGGCAGGCCTGCAGGCAGAGCGTGCAACCGATACACAGCGATTCGTCGATGACCGCGCGCGGCCGGGGACGCTCTGCGCCGTTGTCCGGATTCAGCGCGATGATGGGGCGATCCAGCAGCTTGGCCAGACGCGCCACGCCCTCGGCGCCGCCGGGCGGGCACTGGTTGTAGCTGGCCTGACCGCTGGCGATGGCATCGGCATACGGGCGGCACCCGGCGTAACCGCACTTGGTGCACTGCGTCTGGGGCAAAAGGGCATCGATGCGCTGCGCGAGCGCGCTAACTTCGGACACGTCGTTTGAGGGGGATTCGGCGGAAAGTCGAATTATCCTGCATTTTCCGGAAACACTGAAACCGATGTGCCATAATTCCGCCCGATGAGAACGACCGGCCGATCATGACTACACCTCAAACCAAGATCAAACGCGACCCCGAACGCACGCGTCAGCGCATTCTTGCTGCGGCGATCGAGGAGTTTGCGGAGCGGGGTTCAAGCGGTGCGCGCGTGGACAGCATTGCACGCCGAGCCGACATCAACGAGCGCATGTTGTATTACTACTTCGGCAACAAGGACCAGCTCTATCTGGCGGTGCTCGAGGAAGTCTATGGCGAGTTCAACCGAGCCGAACACGCGCTCAGGCTGGATGTGCTGGCGCCGCTCGATGCCGTGGCCGAACTGGCCCACTTCGTGTGGGACTATTACGCCGACCATCCGGAACTGATTCGGCTCATCAACAACGAGAATCTGCACGACGCGAAGTCGATGCGTCAGTCGACCGAGATTCGCCAACAGGTCTCACCGATTGTCGAGCTGCTCGCGCAGACGCTCAAGCGCGGCGAAGCCAGCGGCGAAATCCGGCCGGGCGTCGATCCGGTCGATCTGTACGTGACGATCTCGGCGATGGGCTACTACGTGATGTCGAACCGCCACACGCTGTCCATCGTGATGGGGCGTGATTTCATGGCCGGCGACGCGCGCACGTCGTATTCGTCCTTCAATACGCAAATGCTGCTGGATTCATTGCGTACGCGATGACCGATTGAGCATGTGGCGCTTGCCGTAGGCTCGTCAAAACAAAACCGCCGCGAGGGCCGAAGCCCCGCGGCGGTTTTGTCATGGCCGCTCGGCGAACCGGTGACGGTTCAGGCGTGCTTGGCGATGAAGTCGCGAATCTGCGGATAAATCACGTTGCGCCAACGACTGCCCGAGAAAATGCCGTAATGGCCGCAAGCCGGGGCGGTAAAATGCGCCCGCCGTTTGGCGGGGATGCCGATGCACAGCTCATGCGCGGCCTGGGTCTGTCCGCTGCCCGAAATGTCGTCCAGCTCGCCTTCGATGGTGAAGAGCGCCGTGGTCTTGATGTCTTGCGGACGAACCCGCTGGCCAGCCACGTCCCACGTACCGCGCGCGAGGCTGAAGTCCTGGAAAACGGTCTTGATCGTGTCGAGATAGTACTCGGCAGCCATGTCGAGCACCGCGTTGTACTCGTCGTAGAAGCGACGATGCGAGTCGGCGTCGTCGTTGTCGCCGCGTACCAGGTCCAGATAGAAATCCCAGTGCGACGTCAGGTGACGGTCAGGGTTCATCGCCACGAACCCGGCGTGCTGAAGGAAGCCCGGATAGACCAGCCGGCCCGAGCCCGGATAATTGGCGGGCACCGGATGGATCACGTGATTCTCGAACCACTCGTACGACTTGTTCGTCGCCAGCGAGTTGACCGACGTCGGACTCTTGCTCGCGTCGATCGGGCCGCCCATCATCGTCATGGTCTTGGGCGTCGTTTCGCCGTTCGATGCCATGAGCGAGATGGCGCCGAGCACCGGCACGGTGGGTTGGCACACCGAAATGACGTGCAGGTTCTCCGCGCCGATGTGGCGAATGAACGCCTGGATGTACGCGACGTAGTCGTCAAGATGGAACGCGCCGGCTTCGAGCGGCACCATGCGCGCATCGATCCAGTCGGTGATGTAGACCTTATGGTCCTTGAGCAGCGTTTTGACGGTGTCGCGCAGCAGCGTGGCGTGGTGGCCGGAGAGCGGCGCGACCACGAGCACGACCGGGTCGTCCTTGAGCTGCCCGACGGCACTGGCGTCGTCGGCGTACCGCTTGAAGCGCAGCAGGCGGCAGAACGGCTTTTCCATCGCGGTGACTTCCACGACCGGAATATTGTGACCGCCGACTTCGACGGCCTTGATATTGAATTCGGGCTTTTCGTAATCCTTGCCGAGCCGGTAGAGCAACTCGTATCCCGCGGCGATGCGGGGCGCGCCCGGCATCATGGCCAACGGGCTGCCCGGATTGACGAACGTGGTCGCCGCTGCCTTGGCCCAGGTGGTCAGGGGGTTCAACCACGCACGGTTGTATTCGTGAATCTGATACAGCATGTTGTGTGCCCAGAGGCGGATGGTGAGCGAATTATGCAACCGTTTATCGCGGCTGTGCAACGCAGCATAACCCTGATATATGGCATTTCTGCATCATTGCGATAGTTTTTGACTATTTTGACAATTGTTTTCAATTATCGTTGCTGCGCTGCAACAAATTGGGGTGCAAAAAAAGCCCGCCGGGTGGCGGGCTTCGACTTCGACGATGCCCGATGGGCTTAGCGCAGCACTTGGGCGATGGCCGAGGCGACGCGGTCGATGTTCTTGTCGTTGAGCGCGGCCACGCAGATACGGCCCGTGCTCACGGCATAGATGCCGAACTCTTCACGCAGGCGTTCGACCTGGTCGGCGGTGAGGCCCGAGTACGAGAACATGCCGCGTTGTTTGATCACGAACGAGAAATCGCGTTCCACGCCATGCGCACGCAGCTTCTCGACCAGGGCGAGACGCATCGCGCGGATGCGCTCACGCATTTCGGCCAGTTCCTCTTCCCACAGCGCGCGCAGCTCGGGGCTGCCCAGCACGGCGGCGACGACCGAGCCGCCATGCGTCGGCGGGTTCGAGTAGTTGGTGCGGATCACGCGCTTGAGTTGCGAGAGCACACGGGCCGATTCGTCCTTGCTGCCCGTCACGATCGACAGGGCACCCACGCGTTCGCCATACAGCGAGAACGACTTCGAGAACGAGCTGGAAACGAAGAAGTCCAGGCCGGTGGAGGCGAACAGGCGCACCACGGCGGCGTCGGCATCGATGCCGTCACCGAAACCTTGATAGGCGATGTCGAGGAACGGCACCAGTTTGCGAGCCTTCACGATCTCGACGACTTGCGCCCACTGGTCCATCGACAGGTCGACGCCGGTCGGGTTGTGACAGCAGGCGTGCAGTACGACGATGGTGCCTTCGGGTTCCTTGCCGAGCATGTCGAGCATGCCCGCCAGGTTCACGCCATGCGAGTCGGCGTCGTAGTACGGGTACGAGACGACGTTGAAGCCGGCTTGGCTGAACAGCGCGCGGTGGTTTTCCCAGCTCGGATCGCTGATGGCGACGGTGGCATTCGGGTTCAGTTGCTTGAGGAAGTCAGCGCCGATCTTGAGGGCGCCGGTGCCGCCCAGGGCTTGCGCGGTAACCACGCGGCCTTCGGCCAGCACGGGCGATTCCTTGCCGAACAGCATTTCCTGCACGGCCTTGTCGTAGGCGGCAATGCCTTCGATCGGCAGGTAGCCGCGCGGCAGACCGGCGGCCACGCGTTGTTCTTCGGCGGCCTTCACGGCCTTGAGCAGGGGGAGCTTGCCTTCCGCATTGAAATACACGCCCACGCCCAGGTTCACCTTCTCGGTGCGGTGATCGGCGTTGTAGGCTTCGTTCAGGCCAAGGATGGGGTCGCGCGGGGCGAGTTCGACAGCGGAGAACAGGGTCATTTCGACGGCTCGAGGCAGGTAGTAGGAAAACGCGGCGGGTCGGCGGTATCAGACGCGCGATCAGCTCAACGCGACATTTTAACGAAGATTCCCCACGCTTGTGGGAAACACAGGCGTGCGCGCGCGAAATCGCCTCCCTTTGACACGAAAACTGCCACGTATTGCCAGAAATTGACGACATTGACGTGCCATGGGTCAGGGGGCGACATCGTCGGCCCGGCCTCGCGCCGCAGACAGATCGGTTGTCACCCATGGGCCTCAGGGAATCGTCCGACGCGCTAAAATGCCGGATTACGTCCCTCACGCTTGCGCCCTCGCCATGACTCCTGCGGCAGACAACGATCTCGACGAAAGCAAGTTCCTGACGTTTCCGGATTCGCCTTATCAGCTCTACTGCCCATTTGCCGCGGCCGGCGATCAGCCGGCGGCTATCGCTCAGTTGACCGAGGGCGTGGAGGACGGGCTCGCCTTCCAGACCTTGCTCGGCGTCACCGGCTCCGGCAAGACGTTCACCATGGCGAACGTCTTGGCGCGGCTTGGGCGGCCGGCCATTGTGTTCGCACCGAACAAGACCCTCGCCGCGCAGCTCTACTCGGAATTCCGCGAGTTCTTCCCGCGAAATGCGGTGGAGTACTTCGTCTCGTACTACGACTATTACCAGCCGGAAGCCTACGTTCCGCAGCGCGATCTCTTCATTGAGAAGGATTCGTCCGTCAACGAACACATCGAGCAGATGCGTCTCTCGGCAACGAAGAGCCTGCTGGAGCGGCGCGACGTGGTCATCGTGGCGACGGTCTCGGCGATTTACGGTATCGGCAATCCGAGCGAATACCATCGGATGATTCTGACGATTCGGCAGGGCGACAAGCTGGGGCAGCGCGAGATCATCGCGCGCCTGATCGCCATGCAGTACACCCGCAACGAGACCGACTTCGGTCGCGGCACGTTCCGAGTGCGCGGCGACACCATCGACATCTTCCCGGCGGAGCACGCCGAACTGGCGTTGCGCGTCGACCTGTTCGACGACGAAGTCGATACGCTGCAACTGTTCGATCCGCTCACGGGGCGCGTGCGGCAGAAAGTGCCGCGCTTCACGGTGTACCCGTCCTCTCACTACGTGACGCCGCGCGATACGGTGCTGCGCGCCATCGAGACGATCAAGGACGAACTGCGCGAGCGCCTCGACTTCTTCTACAAGGAAGGCAAGCTGGTCGAGGCGCAGCGCCTTGAGCAGCGCACCCGTTTCGATCTGGAGATGTTGCAGGAGCTGGGCTTTTGCAAGGGCATCGAGAACTATTCGAGGCATCTGTCCGGCGCGGCGCCGGGCGAGCCGCCGCCGACCCTCGTCGACTACCTGCCGCCCGATGCGTTGATGTTCCTCGACGAATCGCACGTCCTCATTGGGCAGTTCAACGGCATGTACAACGGCGACCGGGCGCGCAAGGAGAACCTCGTCAACTACGGCTTCCGGCTGCCGTCGGCGCTCGACAACCGTCCGCTCAAGTTTGCCGAATATGAGCGCAAGATGCGTCAGGCCATCTTCGTGTCGGCGACCCCGGCCGATTACGAGGCAAAGCGCACCGGGCAGGTGGTGGAGCAGGTGGTGCGTCCGACCGGCTTGATCGACCCGATCATCATCGTGCGTCCGGCGCAGACACAGGTCGACGATGTGCTGAGTGAGATCAACAAGCGCGTGGCCGTGGGCGAGCGCGTGCTCGTGACCACGCTCACCAAGCGCATGTCAGAGCAGCTCACCGATTATCTGTCGGATAACGGGGTGAAGGTTCGCTATCTGCACAGCGACATCGATACGGTCGAGCGCGTGGAGATCATTCGCGATTTGCGTCTGGGCGCGTTCGACGTGCTGGTCGGGATCAACTTGCTGCGCGAGGGGCTGGATATTCCGGAGGTGTCGCTGGTGGCGATTCTCGATGCGGACAAGGAGGGGTTCCTGCGTTCCGAGCGGTCATTGATTCAGACGATCGGGCGGGCGGCGCGTAACGTTAATGGAACGGCCATCCTCTATGGCGACAAGATGACCGATTCGATGACGCGCGCGATCGGGGAGACGGAGCGTCGCCGTGCCAAGCAGATGGCGCACAACGAGGCACACGGCATCGTGCCGCAGGGGGTGAAGAAGCGCATCAAGGACATCATCGACGGTGTCTACGACCCGCAGGACGCCAAGGCGGAACTGGCCGAAGCCAAGGAGCAGGCGCACTACCAGGACATGTCGGAAAAGCAGTTGGCGCGCGAGATCAAGAAGCTCGAAAAGCAGATGCAGGAGCATGCGCGCAACCTGGAGTTCGAGAAGGCCGCCAAGGCGCGCGACCAGTTGTTGCACGTCAAGGCACTGGTCTTCGGCACCGATGGGGCGAGCGAGGCGGAGTTGGGGCCGAAGGCATGAAAACGACCTCCGTTCTCTTCGTCTGCATGGGCAACATTTGCCGCTCCCCCAGCGCCGACGGCATCTTTCGTCACCGGCTGGCCACCGCTGGGCTCACCGACGTGATCGCCGTCGATTCGGCGGGCACGCACAGTTATCACCTCGGTCACGCGCCCGACGAACGCACGCAGGCCGCTGCCGAGCGGCGAGGCTATGACCTGAGCGCACTGCGTGCGCGCCGCGTCGATGCCGATGACTTCGTGCGCTTCGAATGGATCGTGGCGATGGACAACGCCAACGTCGCCGAACTCGTGGCGCGCTGTCCGGCTGAGTATCGTCACAAGATCGTGCGTCTGATGGACTTTGCCACGCGGCACGACGCCACCGAAGTGCCTGATCCGTATTACGGCGGTGCAAAGGGCTTCGAGACGGTGCTCGACTACATCGAAGACGGGCTCGACGGCCTGCTCGCCCATCTGGAAACGCACCTCTGAGCGTCGGCGACGTTGCGTGGCGCGGTCTGTCCTGTAGTACTGTGCTTTTCTCCTCCCCCTTCACCTCGTCTCCCATCGATGCTCACTTCGCTCACTTCGTACTGGCGTAAATGGCGTGCCTCGCGTCACGCCGGTCATCAGCTCGACGAACTGCTTGCGCACGCCGATCCGTCTGCACCGCTGGCGGTCCGCAACCAATGGCTGATCGAATTGGCGCACTGGGTGCAAAAGCGCGGCGCCCTCGTCAACGAGGCGCGCGGGGAAGGGGAGGCGGCGCGCTATCGCCCGCACACGCGGCTGCGCTATCTGCTGCAGATGCTCGAGCGAAACCCCGCATGGCGACTCCCTGTGGCGCGCACGCTGCGCAGCGTCGTTGCCGAGAGCGACGCCATTTCGCTGCTGTGCGATACCGGCATGCCGGTGCGCCCGGGGTTTTGGGGGGCGCTGGTCGAGCGCGTTGAGAAGGCGCTGATTCCACCACCGCCGACGCGGCGCGATCTCTCGGCACTGTGCTCGCTGATGTTTCCCGATGGCGACGCCGCCGACTGGATCGCCGCCATGCCGCCGGCATTGCTGGCCGACCTCATCGCGCTCTTGCATGAAGGCGAGGACGATGATGACAACACCGACTGGAACCCTTTCGGCGAGGACTTGCTCGTCGCGATGCACCACCTCGTCGACCAGATTGGGTCGACCGGTCTGTCGCAGGCGGTGCGCTCGCGCCTGGCGTATCCGCGCGCCACCGAATCGCCGTTCTACCAGATCGGACGCGCCATGCAGGCGCTCGAATCGGCTGGGCAGGCGTTCGCCCATGGCGCGCCGCCGTCGCAGCACTTCGTGCAGCAGATCAACGTGTTCCGCGCGCTGATCGACGACTGCGCGCGCGCGGCGCGTCAGGTCTATGCCCATCTGGACGAAAACGGCGTGAGCGTGGACATCGTGTTTCAGGTCGAACGCACCAAGGCGCGGATCCGTCGGCTCGAGCGTCTGCTCGAAGCCTGGCTCACGCACGGCGAGAGCGGCGATCGCGCCGTCGCGCGGGTGCAACTCCTCGCCGATCTGGTGCGCGCGAACCGGGCGAGCCAGAGCGTGGGCGAATTGGCGCGCACGTCGTTCGGGCTGTTGGCGCGCAAGGTCGTCGAGCGCAGCGCCGAGACGGGCGAGCATTACATCGCCCGCAATCGCAGCGAGTACTTCACCATGCTGAAGATGGCGTGCGGCGGCGGTCTGGTGACGGTGGTGACTGTCTACGTCAAGTTCCTGATTGCGAGCGCGCACCTGCCGACGGTCGTCGAAGGCTTCCTCGCCGGGGCCAACTACGCGCTCTGCTTCCTGTTCATGCACTTCTGCCATTTCACGCTCGCGACCAAGCAGCCGGCCATGACCGCGCCGGCCATCGCCCGCAAGCTCGACGATGTCGACACGCCCGCCGGTATGGACGCCTTCGTGGGCGAGGTCATCGCTCTCGTGCGTACGCAAGCGGCCGCTATCTTCGGCAACCTGGCGGTGGTGTTCCCGTTCTGCCTGCTGGTGCAATGGACGGTGTCGGCGGTGCTTGGCATGAACACGATTCCGCCCGAAAAAGCCCATGCGACGCTGAGTTCGTTCTCGATATTGGGTATCACGCCGCTGTTCGCGGCCATGACGGCGGTGCTGTTGTGGTTCTCCAGTCTGATTTCAGGCTGGGCCGACAATTGGTTTGCGCTGCACGGCATCGGGGATGTGCTGGCCTACAACCGACGTCTGCGCTTCGTCTTCGGACGGAACGGGGCGGCGCGGCTGGCAGACGCGTGCCGCCGTCACATTGCCCCGGTGCTCGGGAATCTGACGCTCGGCTTCATGCTGGGTCTCGTGCCGGCGGTGCTGACGGCGTTCGCGCTGCCGTTCGAGGTGCGCCACGTCACGTTGTCGACCGGCGCGATCGCGACGTCGATCGGCGTGCTGGGAATGCCGGTGCTGCGCGATCCGGCGCTCTGGCTGGCCGTTGCCGGTGTCGGGTCGATGGCGCTGCTCAACGTCGGTGTGAGTTTCGCGTTAGCATTCCACATGGCGCTCAGATCGCGTCCCCTGCCAATGGGCGACCGCCGGCACATTTACCGTGCCCTCTGGCGCGCCGTGCTATGCAATCCGCTGGTGCTGCTGTTCCCCCTGCGCGCCCCCCAGGCGAACGCGCGTCCCGAAAACTAGCAAATTTCCCAAATGGGCGGCGGAACTTTTGCAAAAAATGGGCCAGAAGTACTTGACTGATTTCGTAGGGAATTTATACTTGACGAAAATAGTCGAGATTAATCCCCTGCATCCTCATGAGACTTACCACGAAAGGCCGTTTCGCCGTCACGGCGATGATCGACCTGGCCATGCGCCAGGACGCGGGTCCCGTGACGCTTGCGGGCATTAGTCAGCGTCAACGGATTTCCCTCTCTTACCTGGAACAGTTGTTCGGCAAGCTGCGCCGCCACGAGATCGTGGAGAGCGTGCGTGGGCCGGGCGGCGGATACAGTCTGGCGCGTCGCGCGGAAGAGGTGACGGTCGCGGACATCATCATCGCGGTCGACGAACCGCTCGACGCCACGCAGTGCGGCAGCAAGGGCAATTGCGAGAAGGGCCAGGACGGCCATCGCGGCCACTGCATGACGCACGAGCTGTGGGCAACGCTCAACCAGAAGATGGTCGAGTATCTCGATTCGGTTTCGCTGCGCGACCTCGTCGAGCAGCAGCGCAGCAAGCAGGCCCAACAGGCCGTGCTGCACGACACGCGCGAGTCCGGCACACCCAGCCAGACCATTGCCACGCGCATTCCCAATTCGGTCTTCGATATGGCCCGTTCTTAACTGGCGCCACGGCACGATCCTGGAGCACCCATGAAAAACGACACCCTCAACCTCCCCATTTACATGGATTACAGCGCCACGACGCCGATTGACCCGCGCGTCGTGGACAAGATGTTGCCGTACCTGCGCGAGCAGTTCGGCAACCCGGCATCGCGCAGCCACTCGTTCGGCTGGGCCGCCGAGCAGGCCGTGGAAGAGGCACGCGAGGAAGTCGCCAAGCTGGTGAACGCCGATCCGCGCGAGATCGTCTGGACGTCGGGCGCCACCGAGTCGAACAACCTCGCCATCAAGGGCGCGGCGCACTTCTACCAAGGCAAGGGCAAGCACCTCGTCACGGTGAAGACCGAACACAAGGCCGTGCTCGACACAACGCGCGAGCTGGAGCGCGAAGGCTTCGAAGTCACGTATCTGGATGTCAAGGACGACGGTCTGCTCGATCTCGACGTCTTCAAGGCCGCGCTGCGTCCGGACACGATTCTCGTGTCGATCATGGCGGTGAACAACGAAATCGGCGTCATCCAGGACATCGAGACGCTCGGAGAGATCTGCCGCGAGAAGGGCATCATCTTCCACGTCGACGCCGCACAGGCCACGGGCAAGATGCCCATCGACCTGGCCAAGCTGAAGGTCGACCTGATGTCGTTCTCGGCGCACAAGACGTATGGCCCGAAGGGCATCGGCGCGCTGTACGTGCGTCGCAAGCCGCGTGTGCGCATCGAGGCACAGATTCACGGCGGCGGTCACGAACGCGGCATGCGTTCGGGCACGCTCGCCACGCACCAGATCGTGGGCATGGGCGAGGCGTTCCGTCTGGCGCGTGAAGAGATGGCGACGGAGAACGAGCGCGTGCGCATGCTGCGCGATCGTCTGCTGCGCGGTCTGACGGAAATGGAAGAAGTGTATGTGAACGGCGACATGGAAAAGCGTGTGCCGCACAACCTGAACATCAGCTTCAATTTTGTCGAAGGCGAGTCGCTGATCATGGCGATCAAGGACGTTGCGGTGTCGTCGGGTTCGGCGTGCACGTCGGCCTCGCTGGAGCCGTCGTACGTGTTGCGTGCGCTGGGTCGCAACGACGAACTGGCGCACAGCTCGATTCGCTTCACGGTGGGTCGCTTTACGACCGAGCAGGAAGTCGACTATGTGGTCGATCTGCTCAAGGCCAAGATCGGCAAGCTGCGCGATCTGTCGCCGCTGTGGGAAATGTACAAGGACGGGGTCGATCTGAATTCGATCCAGTGGGCCGCACACTGAGCATTCAAGGAGTTAGCCATGTCTTACAGCAAGGAAGTTCTGGATCACTACGAAAACCCGCGCAACGTCGGTTCGTTCGAAAAGGGCGATGACGCCGTCGGCACGGGCATGGTCGGCGCACCGGCGTGCGGCGACGTGATGAAGCTGCAGATTCGCGTGAACGAAGCCGGCGTGATCGAAGACGCCAAGTTCAAGACCTACGGCTGCGGCTCGGCGATTGCGTCGTCGTCGCTGGTCACCGAGTGGGTCAAGGGCAAGACGCTCGATCAGGCGCTCGATATCAAGAACACCCAGATCGCGCAGGAGCTGGCGCTGCCGCCGGTGAAGATTCACTGCTCGATTCTGGCCGAAGACGCCATCAAGGCGGCCGTGGCCGACTACAAGCAGAAGCACGGCCAGACGGCCGAGCCGGCCAAGGCTGCGTAAGCGGCACGACGGATAAAGGAATCAGGCAACCATGGCCATTACATTGACCGAGAAGGCCGCGCAGCACGTTTCGCGTTATCTGACGCGGCGCGGCAAGGGCGTGGGCCTGCGGCTGGGCGTGAAGACGACCGGCTGCTCGGGCCTGGCCTACAAGCTGGAATACGCCGACGACGTGGCGGGCGAGGACACGGTCTTCGAGAGCCACGGCGTGAAGGTGATCGTCGATCCGAAGAGTCTGCCGTATATCGATGGCACCGAGCTGGACTTCGCGCGCGAAGGCTTGAACGAAGGGTTTCGCTTCAACAATCCGAACGTCAAGGATGAGTGCGGCTGCGGCGAGTCGTTCCGGATCTGACACTGCGCCGTTGCGCGAGATCGTCGGGTTCCGGCAGGACGACGAAGGCCAATGGGTCGCGCGTCTGGCGTGCGGGCATGGGCAACATGTCCGGCATCTTCCCCCGTGGCAGATCCGGACATGGACGCAAAGCGCGGCAGGCCGCGACGCGATGCTCGGTAGCCGGTTGCGCTGCCGCAAATGTGAGCGCGGCGAGCCGCCCGACGCGTGAGGCGGTGGGCCTCGCCTGGCGGCGGTCGCCATGGCAGCGAAATAGGTCGCCGGACCGTCGGACGGTTCGGCGCCGAAGCAGCAGCGTAGGCAACGAGGCGGCGCGAGCCGCTTTTTTTACGGGCCGACGGTGGGTGGCATGGCGCGCATGGCGCGACGTCCCCTCGCATGGGCGCCCTGGATGGATGATGAGTGCGCGATGAGTGCATTGACTGACAACTACTTCACGCTGTTCGATCTGCCGCAGCGCTTTGCGCTCGACGCAGACGCGCTCGACGCGGCCTACCGAGCCGTGCAATCGCGCGTGCATCCAGATCGATTCGCGAGTGCGAGCGATGCCGAACGCCGCGTGGCCATGCAATGGGCCGCGCAGGCGAACGCCGCCTACCGCACGCTGCGCGACCCGCTGCAACGCGCGACGTATCTGCTCACGCTGCAGGGCATCGATGTGGGCGCGGAGAACAACACCGCGATGGCCCCCGATTTCCTGATGCAGCAGATGGAGTGGCGCGAAGCCATCGACGACGCCGTGGACGCGCGCAATATCGGCGCTCTGGAAACCCTTGCCAAATCGTTGCGCGAGGATCGTCGCGTGCGGCTCGCCAAGTTGGGCGACTGGCTCGAGAGCCAGGCCTGGCAACCGGCCGCCGAAGCCGTGCGGCAACTGATGTTCATTGCGCGCGCCGACGAAGACATCGCGCAGCGCATCGAAATGCTGGAAAACGCGTGACGGCCCGGTGCGGCGCCGTCACATGTCATTGAGAACTGCTTGAGAACAGGGCGGCCGCGCGAGCGCGCCGCCCGCATTGCAAAGTCATGGCCCTTCTGCAAATTTCCGAACCCGGCATGTCCCCCGCGCCGCATCAGCGGCGACTCGCCGTGGGCATCGACCTGGGCACGACGCATTCGCTCGTGGCCTCTGTACGTAGCGGGGTGGCCGAAGTGCTCCCGGACGAACAGGGCCGCGTGCTGCTGCCGTCCGTCGTGCGCTATCTGGGCGGTCCCCGTACCCAGATCGGCTACGACGCCCGTGCGGCTGCCGCCAGCGATCCGCGCAACACCATCGTCTCGGTCAAGCGATTCATGGGCCGGGGTCTGGCCGATGTTGCCCATGCCGACAACGCGCCGTACGATTTCGTCGACGCGCCGGGCATGGTGCAGATGACGACGGCCGGCGGCGTCAAGAGCCCGGTGGAAGTGTCTGCCGAAATTCTCGCCACGTTGCGTCAGCGCGCCGAAGACACGCTCGGCGACGATCTGGTGGGCGCCGTGATCACCGTGCCCGCGTACTTCGACGACGCGCAGCGTCAGGCCACCAAGGATGCCGCGCGTCTGGCCGGCCTGAATGTGTTGCGTCTGCTCAATGAGCCCACGGCGGCCGCGATCGCCTACGGTCTCGACAATGCGGCCGAAGGCCTTTACGCGGTCTACGACCTGGGTGGCGGCACGTTCGACATCTCGATTCTGCGACTGACGAAGGGCGTGTTCGAAGTGCTCGCGGCGGGCGGCGATTCCGCGCTTGGCGGCGACGACTTCGATCAGGCGATCTACCGCTGGGCGGTGGCGGAGGCCGGTCTCGACGCGGCTTCGCTCACGCCTGAGGATGTGCGCGGCTTGCTCGATCACGCGCGCACCGCCAAGGAAGCGTTGACCGACGCCGCGCAAACGACGATCGCCCTGACGCTGTCTGGCGAGCGCAACCTCGCGTTGACGCTCACGCGCGACCAATTCACGGCGCTGGGCGCGCCGCTCGTGCAACGCACGATCGGCCCGATGCGCAAGGCGCTGCGCGACGCCGGCATGGGCCCGGACGACGTCAAGGGCGTCGTGCTCGTCGGCGGCGCCACGCGCATGCCGCAAGTGCGTGCCGCGGTTGCGACCTTCTTCGGACGCGAACCGCTGATCGATCTCGATCCGGATCAGGTGGTGGCGCTCGGCGCTGCCGTGCAGGCCAATCTGCTGGCCGGCAATCAGGCGGAAGGTGACGACTGGCTGCTGCTCGACGTGATTCCGCTGTCGCTCGGTGTCGAGACGATGGGGGGCCTCGTCGAGAAGATCATTCCGCGTAACGCCACGATTCCCGTGGCGCGTGCGCAGGAATTCACCACGTTCAAGGACGGCCAGACGGCGATGGCCGTTCACGTGCTGCAAGGCGAGCGTGAGCTGGCGTCCGATTGCCGCTCGCTGGCCCGGTTCGAATTGCGCGGCATTCCGCCGATGACGGCCGGCGCGGCACGTATTCGCGTGACGTATCAGGTCGACGCCGATGGGCTGCTCTCCGTCTCCGCCCAGGAGTTGCACTCGGGCGTGGCGGCCTCTATCGAGGTCAAGCCGTCGTACGGTCTGGCGGACGACGATATCTCGCGCATGCTGCAAGACAGCTTCGGTTCGGCCGAAGCGGATATGCGCGCCCGTGCGCTGCGCGAGCAGCAAGTGGAAGCCGAGCGTCTGCTGGTCGCGATCGACAGCGCCTTGCAGGCGGACCCGGAACTGCTCGACGCCGACGAGCGCGCACAGATCGACGGCTTGCTGGCCGAGTTGCGCCAGAAGGCGTCCGGCGACGATCAGATTGCCATCAAGACGGCGACCGAAACGCTCTCGCATGCGACCGACGCGTTTGCCGCGCGCCGCATGGACAAGAGCATCCGCGCGGCGCTGGCTGGCCGGCGCGTGGCGGACATCGACAAACTGTAAGACACACACGGAAAGCCAAAGCCATGCCTCAAATTGTTGTATTGCCTCACGTCGAGCTGTGCCCCGAGGGCGCGGTGCTGGACGTTCCGACCGGCACCACCGTGTGCAGAGCGTTGTTGGACAACGGCATTGAAATCGAACACGCGTGCGAGTTGTCGTGCGCGTGCACCACGTGCCACGTAATCGTGCGCGAGGGTTTCGAGGCGTTGGAGCCGGCCGAAGACGAGGAAGAGGATCTGCTCGACAAAGCCTGGGGCCTGGAGCCGACATCGCGCCTGTCGTGCCAGACGAAGATGCCCGCCGACACCGATCTGGTCGTCGAGATTCCGAAGTACACGATCAATCACGCCAAGGAAAGCCACTGATCGACGCCGTTTGGCGTTGCGTGGCGACACGTCAGAAGAAGAGGACCCTGCCCATGAAATGGACCGACATTCAGGACATCGCGATTGCGCTTACCGAGGCGCATCCCGACATCGACCCGCAATACGTGCGCTTTACCGACCTGCATCAGTGGGTGATGGCGCTCGACGGCTTTGACGACGCGCCTGACCGTGCCGGTGAGAAGGTGCTCGAAGCGATTCAGATGGCGTGGATCGACGAGGTCTGACCCGACGATCGCGCAGGGCGCGCGACGCTGCCGCAGAGACAAAAGCCGCTCATGACGAGCGGCTTTTGCGTTAACGCGAGCTCCGTTGCGGCACGAACGGGGTCACGCGGATCCCACGCCCTTAGCCCGCGCGCACCAGCCCGTTGTTTTCGAGCCGCACGCGATCCCCCGGCTGCACGCCAGGGGCGGACTGATAGGTCCAGTAGCGCGTCTTGCCGGTATCCATGCGCACGTACACGCGATACACGGTTTCGGAGCGAACGCGCTTCTCGACTTCGTTGCCGGCCAGACCGCCGCCCAGCGCGCCGACCACGGTCATCGCCGTGCGGCCGTTACCCGCGCCAAACTGGTTGCCGAGCAGGCCGCCAGCAACGGCACCGCCGACGGCGCCCAGGCCCGAGGCCTGACCTTGCGTGCTGATTGGTTCCACCGACTGCACCGTGCCGCACGTCGAGCATGTCGCCGCCTGACGCTGTGCGGGGGCGGCCGAGGATTGGGCATATGACGGCTGCGGCGCCGGGGCCCGTTGTGCCGGTGCCCGCTGCGGCGCGTACTGAGCTTGCTGCGGCGCGTATTGCGTCTGCTGGGCCTGCTGCTGCGTCGGCTGCTCCGTCAACGGCGAGCTGCGCATCGCGTTCGAAGACGGCTGTTGGGCCGACGTCAGCGCGTACTGCGAATGATCGACGGTCGTTGCGGGGCCGTCGGTGCTTTTGGCGACAGGGAGCACGCCCGTGATGGCGGCAACGCCGAGCAGGCTGACGACCACGATACTGCCGGCTGCGGCAGCGACCAGCGGATGCATGCGGCGCGGTTGAAGTTCGTTATTCATGTGGTTTTTCTCCATCGTGCGGTTGTGGCGAACCCCATTCTTCGTGCTGACAGGCACGGGAGGCTTCGCATGAGAAAAGTCTCCGTCATGGCAGGCGCGGCATCCGTTTCATTTTGTAACGCGATGTAAGATGTGCATCGCGGCAGTCCCAGGCGAGTGCCCTTCGACTGACTGCTAATTCATTGAAAAATATGAAGTTTTTTCTCGGTTGACGGGGCGCTTCGTCGTCATCGTGCGCGGTTGTCATCACAATTGAAACAAGTCGCGCCGCGCGCATAATGGCACGCATTGTCCGTCAACGTCCTTCTTGCCGATTCGTCCCAACGCCATGATCGATACGCTGCCGCTGCTGGATACCCCGCTCGACGCCGCAAGCCACGCGCACCTCTATCCGTACGTGGTACAACGCGCGTGGGTCGACGTCCACGATCCGCAAGGGGAGGTCAGCGAACCGTTTTCGGACGACGTTTTCGTGACGCTCGTGCTCGATGGCACGGCTGGACTACGCCGGCTGCAGGGCGAGGATTTGCGCGCGGCCGGTCTGACGTTCGAGGCGGCATTTGCGCAAGCCGCGTCGAATCTCGCGCGCGCATGGAAGGCGGGGCATTTCGAGTTCGGCATTGCGCGACTTGACGACGGCACGCCGATTGCCGGCTGTCGCGGCAATTGGATGGCACCGGCTGGCGGCCTGGTGCTGGGCAATCTCTACCAGTCGATGGTCGAGCATTTCGAGGTGACGGACTTTGCGGCCGTCCCCGTCAATCGCACATTGCTTCTCGCGTTTCCGACCGATGCCAAAACGCTGTCGTCGCTGGCGTTACGGCAATTGGTGGAAGGGGCGGCGAGCGGTGCGATTCTCCCCATCGCGCGCACCTGGTTGCGGCTCGATGGGGAGTGGCCGTCCGCCTATCGCGGCGTTCCGGCCTTCTAAGCGCTCCAACCGTTCCAAGCGACTCAGTCTTCGCGGCGCAGGTGCGGGAAGAGCAGCACGTCGCGAATGTTCGGACTGTCGGTGAGCAGCATGATCAGACGGTCGATGCCGATGCCGCAGCCGCCCGTCGGGGGCATGCCGTACTCGAGCGCGCGAATGTAATCCGCGTCGTAATACATGGCCTCTTCGTCGCCCGCGTCCTTCTGCTCGACCTGCGCACGAAAGCGTGCGGCCTGATCTTCCGGGTCGTTCAACTCGGAGAAGCCGTTGGCGATCTCGCGGCCCGTGATGAACAGTTCGAAGCGCTCGGTGATGCCTGGCACGGTATCGGACTCGCGCGCGAGCGGCGAGACTTCCACCGGATAGTCGACGATGAAAGTCGGCTCCCACAACTGGCTCTCGGCCGTCTCTTCGAACAGGGCCAGTTGCAGCGCACCGAGGCCCGCGTTCTTGAACTGCGGCGCATCGACCTTCACGCCATACTTGCCCAGCGCGCCACGCACGAATTCGATGTCGGCCAGTTGCGCTTCGGTGAACTCGGGCGCGTACTTGCGAATCGCTTCGACGATCGTCAGGCGGTGGAACGGCTTGGACAAATCGAGTTCGCGGCCCTGGTACTCGATGGTCGCGGTGCCGCGCGCGTCGAGTGCGGCGTTGCGGATCAGCGCTTCGGTGAAGTCCATCAGCCAACGGTAGTCCGTGTAGGCCGCGTAGAACTCCATCATCGTGAATTCCGGGTTGTGGCGCGGCGATACGCCTTCATTGCGGAAGTTACGGTTGATCTCGAACACACGCTCGAAGCCGCCAACGATCAGGCGCTTCAGATACAGCTCCGGCGCGATACGCAGATACATCTGCATGTCGAGCGCGTTGTGGTGCGTGATGAACGGCTTGGCCGCGGCGCCGCCCGGAATCGGGTGCAGCATCGGCGTTTCGACTTCCATGAAGTCGGCGTCGGTCATGTACTTGCGCATCGACGCGATGGCCTTCGCGCGGGCGCGGAACGTGCTGCGCGTCTCGGGCGAGGTGATCAGGTCGACGTAGCGCTGACGGTACTTCGTCTCCTGGTCGGACAGGCCGTGGAACTTGTCCGGCAGCGGGCGCAGCGCCTTGGCGAGCAGACGCAGTGCCTTCACCTTGACCGACAGTTCGCCGGTGCGCGTGCGGAACAGCGTGCCGGTCGCGGCGACGATATCGCCGATGTCCCAGCCCTTGAAGGCGGTCATGGCATCGGCGCCGACGTCGTCGCGGCCGATGAAGAACTGGATCTGACCGCTGCCGTCCTGCACGGTGGCGAAGGCGGCCTTGCCCATCACGCGCTTGAGCATCATGCGACCGGCCACCGACACGGGGACGGGCTCGGCTTCGAGCACCTCGTTGTTCACGTCCTGATAGCGCGCCTGCAGGTCGCCGGCGTGCTGTTCGGGACGGAAGTCGTTCGGGAACGCCACGCCGTTGGCACGCAGCGCCTGCAGTTTCTCGCGACGCTCCGCGATGAGCTTGTTGTCGTCGTGCGGCAGGTCGCCCGCCGGGGTGCCCGTGTGGGCCGGAGTATTGTGATCGGTCATGGTGCGAGCGATGAAGTTATTCGGTAAAACGCAGCGTGTGCAGCAGGGCATTCTTGAGCAAGCCGTCGGGCGTGCCCAGCCAGATCAATTCGGTGCGGTCCTGATGCGGTCCGGCATTGGCCGCCGCACTCGGGTCCCGCACGAACAGCGCCGCGATCGCCTGTGAGCGCGGCTCATACAAAATGTGGACATACTCGCTCGGGCAATCGTGCGGCTTGCAGCTCTGCACCAGCAACCAGGGCTTGCCGGCGACGCTCACGCGTTGCGACGGCGTCGATGTGCCACCCTGACGCACCCACGCGGGAACGTTGCGTGGCGTGGTGATGCGCGCATAGGCCCCCGAGAAGTCCGGGCGCTTGAGCAATTCATGCAGGTACGGTCCCGTCTCGGGATTGGCTCCCGGTGCGCCCGGTGTACTGGCCGGGGCAGCAACGGCGGCGCACTGCAGACACAGCGCGCTCACCCCCCACACGGCTAGCGTGCGGACAAACGCCATTCCTTACACTCCCTGCTTGAGACTCGCGGAGATGAAGTCGTCCAGGTCGCCGTCGAGTACCTTGCCGGTATTACCGGTTTCCACGCCGGTGCGCAGGTCCTTGACGCGTGACTGGTCGAGCACGTACGAGCGAATCTGATGGCCCCAGCCCACATCGGTCTTGCTCGACTCCAGCTTGTCCTGCTCGGCACGACGCTTGCGCATTTCATGTTCGAACAGGCGCGAGCGGAGCATGTCCCACGCTTCGGCGCGGTTGCGGTGCTGCGAACGGTCGTTCTGGCAGGCGACGACAATGCCGGTCGGGATGTGTGTCAGGCGAACGGCGGAATCGGTCTTGTTGATGTGCTGGCCGCCTGCACCGGAGGCGCGATACGTGTCGGTACGCACGTCGGCCGGATTGATTTCGATGTCGATCGAATCATCCACTTCCGGGTACACGAACAGGCTGGCGAACGACGTATGGCGACCGCCCGACGAGTCGAACGGCGACTTGCGCACCAAACGATGCACGCCGGTTTCCGTACGCAGATAGCCGTAAGCGTAGTCGCCGGTGACCTTCAGCGAGGCGCTCTTGATGCCCGCGACATCGCCGTCCGACACTTCGAGCACTTCGGCCTTGAAGCCCTTGCGTTCGCAGTAGCGCAGATATTGGCGCAGCAGCATGCCGGCCCAGTCGTTGGCCTCGGTGCCGCCGGCGCCGGCCTGGATATCGATGAAGCAGTTGTTCGGGTCGGCCGGGGTGTTGAACATCCGGCGGAACTCCATCTCGCCCACACGAGCGGCGAGACCCTGCGTGTCATGCTCAAGCGCCAGCAACGAGTCTTCATCGCCCTCGTCGCGCGACATTTCGAACAGTTCCTGCGTATCGGAAAGGCTGGCGTCGAGTTCGGTCAGGTTGCTGACGATGCTGTCGAGCGCCTTCTTTTCCTTGCCCAGTGCCTGAGCACGCTTGGAATCGTTCCAGATGTTGGGGTCTTCGAGTTCTTTGTTGACTTCAATCAGGCGAGCTTGCTTGACATCGAAGTCAAAGATACCCCCTGAGCTCGCCGACGCGGGTGCGCAGGTCGGCGAGCAGGGATTCAAGTGCGTTTAGGCGTTCGGCTTCCATGAGCTTTGACAGGGGCGAATTCGGGGAAACGAGGATTATAGCGCAGCGAAGCCCCCGTTTCCCCACTTTTCCCGGGCGGATGACGCGTTCCGGACGGCTGGCCACCGCCGTCCGCGCGCAATACAGGCGGTCCTGGCGCCGCCGACGGTCAGCCCTGAGCGTGCTCGACGATCATCTGTACGCGCGAGACGCCGTTGAAGGTGTCGGCGGCCAAGCGATAGGCAAATCGCGCCCGGCTCGGCAAGGTATCGGCGTGATTGAACCAGATGGCGTTGAAGCGCATGCGCCCGCGACCGAGTTGCAACTTCAGGTGCTTGTCCTTGAGGATGGCCTGCGAGAGCACATCGAACTCGCCCGAGAACACGGGCGGCGGGAAACCCTGTCCCCACACCTGTGCGTCGAGCAGGGCGACAAAGGGCGGCACGAAGCACTCGTCGCCGATGTCGCCGTCGGTCTCGATCACGCGCGAGAGCGCCGTCTCGTCGAGCCACGCCTGCCCCACGGCTTCGAATGCCGACTGGAAGCGCGGCAGGGCGTCGGCGGCGATCGTGAGGCCCGCGGCCATCGCGTGACCACCGAACTTGCCGATGAGACCCGGTTCGCGCTTGGTGACGAGATCGAGCGCGTCGCGCAAGTGAAAACCCGGAATCGAGCGGCCGGACCCCTTGATCTGGCCGTCGTCGCCGGGGGCGAACACGATGGTCGGACGGTAGAACTTTTCTTTGAGCCGCGCGGCCACGATCCCGATCACGCCCTGGTGCCAGGTCTCGTTGAACGCGCACAGCGTCGTGGCGGCACGAGGGTCGAAGCGCGCCAGATCGGCCAGGGCTTCCTGCTGCATCCCTGCCTCGATCTCACGGCGCTCGCGATTCATCGCGTCGAGTTCCTGCGCGAGCGTCCAGGCGCGGGCGTCGTCGTCCGTCAGCAGACACTCGATGCCGAGCGACATGTCGGCGAGGCGCCCGGCGGCGTTCAGACGCGGCCCTAGGCCGAAGCCCAGATCGAAACTGCCCGCCTGACGCGCATTGCGGGCGGCCGCGCGAAAAAGCGCATTGATGCCCGGATGCATGCGCCCGGCGCGCATGCGCGACAGCCCTTGCGCCACGAGGATGCGGTTGTTGGCGTCGAGCTTGACCACGTCAGCGACGGTGCCCAGCGCGACCAGGTCGAGCAACGTATCGAGCCGGGGTTGTTCGCGCGCCTCGAACGCCCCGCGCGTGCGCAACTCGGCGCGCAGCGCGAGCAGAACGTAGAACATCACACCGACACCGGCGAGGTTCTTGCTCGGGAATGCGCAGCCCGGCTGGTTGGGATTGACGATACAACGCGCGTTGGGTAATTCGCTGCCCGGCAGATGGTGATCGGTCACCACGACTTCGATGCCGAGCGCCTGCGCGGCGGCCACGCCGTCGAGGCTGGCGATGCCGTTGTCGACGGTGATCAACACGTCGGGCGGTCCCGCCTTGCCTTGCGCGGCCAGTGCCACGATTTCGGGCGTCAGGCCATAGCCGTATTCGAAGCGGTTCGGCACCAGGTACTCGACCTTCGCCCCGAACATGCGCAAGCCGCGCACGGCCACGGCGCAGGCGGTCGCACCGTCGCAATCGTAGTCGGCCACCACGAGCATGCGCTTGCCGGCGGCGATGGCGTCGGCAAGGAAGGCGGCGGCCTCTTGCGCGCCCTTGAGCTGGGTCGGGGGGATCAACCGGGCCAGCGCCGTTTCGGTCTCGGCGGTCTCGGCCACGCCGCGCGACGCGAACAGGCGGGCGAGCACCGGGTGGACGCCGTCGCGCGCGAGGGCGTTGGCCGTCGCGTCGTCGACATGACGGGTGACGATGTCGGTCATGCGACTTCCTCGCCAAGCCGCGCGAGCGGCACCATGCGGGTGGTGAGCGCCTGACGGCGCCAGAACTTGCGCAAGTCGCCGCCGCGCGAGCGCATCGTCACGCTGTGACTGTCGCCGCACAACGTGAGCGAGACTTCGCGGGCCTGGCCCTGGGCGACACGCGCGAGCGCCGGCGCGAGCCAGTGGCGGTCGATGTCGACGAGGGCATCGCGCCAGCGCGCCCAGTCTTCCGTCAGGAAATACGGCGTGAGCGTGTCGAGTTGCACGACGGTTCTGCCGTTCGCGGCAGCAAGGCCGGCGTCGGTGCCGTGCAAGGCGATTTGCAGATGGTTCGCCAGGCCGCGGGTGGCGGGGGCGTCTGCCAGGATCGTCACGCAGGGCCGGTTCAGGCGCGGCGCGGCAATGCGCTGACCGCCGCCATACAGCCAGATGGCATTGACCGGCGGCAGGCCGCGGGCTTCGCGCGCCTGATTGGCCGGATGGTCGTACCAGGCCATCTGGACTTCGTTCTGCCATTTGCGCCACGTCAGTTCGGCCTTGCCTTGCGGCAGCCAGATGTCGACGTTGCGGCCGGCCGCGCGCGCGGGCGACGCGGTGAGCAGGTCGCCCAGCGCCGGCGCGCTCAGGTACCACCGGTCCGGGCGCGGGGCGACGAGGTCGCCGCCGACCTCAGCGAACAGGGCGTGTGCGGTGGCGAACAGGGCGGCTGAATCCTCGTGGCTCAACGCGAGTTCGGCGGGATCGGTCAGTACCAGATGGTCGGTGGCGATGTGGATGTGCGCCGGCTGCGCGCAGTACCAGAACCGGGTGTCGAGCATGCCGCTGTCCTCGAACAGCATGAAAGGCGCGAGCGGCGCGCGCGACGGCCCGCCGGGCAGGCCGAAGGCTTCGGTCAGCCAGCGTTCATGGGGCAGCGTGGGGACGAACGGGTCGGCCGGCACGTCCTGCGCTGCCTGGACGCCGCGCGCGAGCAACTTTTCGAGCGCAGGCAACTCCAAGTTGGCCAGCAGTGCGGGCAAATGGGCCGACGCGGGCAACGCGAACGGCAAGAGAAAGTGCAGGGCAGGTGTATCCATATCGAGGCGAATTGTATGGCAAACTTCGCGCTGGCAGTTGGCTGACCCTCACGTCAGGGGCTGAACGAGCCATGTGTCGAGCCGGGTTCAGGTCGGGTGGCCGCCGGGCCGCGACGACATGGGGCCACGTGGCGGTCAGATACATGGGGGCTGGGCACCGGTGCGGACTGGCGCTGGAACGCTCCGATCTATCCTTATCAAGAATCAGGAATCCGTTTGAAATTCCCATACGAATGGCAGATCGGCTGGCGCTATACGCGCACCGGCAAGCGATCATCCGGCAACGGTTTCATTTCCTTCATTTCATTCATCTCCATGGCCGGCATTGCGCTCGGCGTGGCGGCACTCATCGTGGTGCTGTCGGTGATGAACGGTTTTCAGAAGGAAGTGCGGGACCGCATGCTCTCCGTGCTTGCGCACATCGAAGTCTTCGCGGTCGACGGCAATCTGCCCGACTGGCACCGCACGGCGGCTGAAGCGTTGCAGAACAAGAATGTGATTGCGGCGGCGCCCTACGTGGGCGAGCAGGCGATGCTCACGCGCGAGGACAACGTGCGCGGCGTGGTGTTGCGCGGCATTGTTCCGAGCGAGGAAGCCAAGGTGTCCGATCTCGGCAAGCAGATTACCGAGGGCTCGCTCGCCAACCTCACGCCGGGCAGCTTCGGTATCGTGCTCGGTCGCGAACTGGCGCGGGCGCTGGGCGTGAGCATCGGCGACAAGATCACGCTCGTCGCCCCGCAAGGGACGATCACGCCCGCGGGCGTGTTGCCGCGCGTGAAACAGTTCACGGTGGTGGCCGTTTTCACGGCGGGGCACTACGAATACGACAGCTCGCTGGCGCTCATCGATCTGCACGATGCCGAGACGCTCTTCCGACTCGACGGCCCGACCGGCGTGCGGCTGAAGATCCATGACATGGAGCGGGCGCCGCTCGTGGCGCGCGAGCTGGCCAAAACCCTGTCCGGCAATATGTGGGTGCGCGACTGGACGCAGCAGAACAAGAACTGGTTCATCGCGGTGCAGACCGAAAAGCGCATGATGTTCATCATCCTGACGCTCATCATCGCCGTGGCGGCCTTCAATCTGGTGTCCTCGCTGGTGATGACGGTGACCGACAAATATGCGGACATCGCCATTCTGCGCACGCTGGGCGCACAGCCCGGCTCGATCATGAAGATCTTCATTGTGCAGGGCGTGACGATCGGTTTTGCCGGAGCGCTGCTCGGCGTGGCGCTGGGCTGCCTGATCTCGGTGAATATCGGCACCATCGTGCCATTCATCGAGCACTTGCTGGGTATCCACTTCCTGCCGCAAGACATCTATTTCATCTCCGAATTGCCCTCGGATCTGCAGTCGTCGGACGTGATCCGCATCGGGGTGATTTCGTTCATCCTCTCGGCGCTGGCGACGATCTACCCGAGCTGGCGCGCCTCGCGCGTCAAACCGGCGGAGGCCCTGCGCTATGAGTAACGCCAAGAATCAAGCGAATGCATCGTTGGCCGGTGTGCCGAACCTTGCCTATGACGGACCGGTGCTGCGCGCGCGCGATCTGCACAAGACGTTCCGTCAAGGCCAGCTCAATGTGACGGTGCTCAACGGCGCGAGTCTCGACGTGGCCCCCGGCGAGAAGGTGGCCATCGTGGGCGCGTCGGGATCGGGCAAGAGCACATTGCTGCACGTGTTGGGCGGGCTCGACGATCCGTCGCGCGGCGAGGTGTCGCTGCTCGGCAAGCCGTTTTCGTCGTTGCGCGAGCGCGAAAAGACGTCGCAGCGCAATCAATCGCTCGGCTTCGTCTATCAGTTCCACCACCTGTTGGCCGAGTTTTCGGCGCTCGATAACGTGGCGATGCCGCTGCGCATTCGCCGCTTGCCGACCGAGCAGGCGCAAGCGGTGGCGCAGGCCATGCTCGAGCGTGTCGGGCTCGGCTCGCGTGTGAAGCACCGTCCGTCGGAGTTGTCGGGGGGGAGCGTCAGCGCGTGGCAATGGCGCGCGCGCTGGTCACGCAGCCGGCTTGCGTGCTGGCTGACGAGCCGACCGGCAACCTCGACGGGCATACCGCCGAGACCGTGTTCGAACTGATGCTCGAGTTGTCGGAGACCCTGAAGACCAGCTTCGTGATCGTGACGCACGACATCGATCTGGCGAAGCGCTGCGATCGTGCCCTGCGACTGCGCGATGGGGTGCTGGAACCGGCATGACCGTGGTGCAAGCGCATTAGCGCGAGCGGCGGCTGACGTGCGCGAAACGCCGGGGTTCTCCCCGGCGTTTCGCATTTCGCGAGGCGGCGGCCGCCGTCGATTTCGGCAACGTCCTAGACCGTAACGCGGCGTCGTCCGATGGTCATCGCGAGAACGGTGTGCGAGCCTTGTCAACGACCCGTAGAATTGACGTTCAAGGACCTTTGACCATGTGGATCGATACCCATTGCCATCTCGATGCGGCCGAGTTCGACGCCGACCGTGCGACCGTGATCGCCGACGCCGCTGCTGCCGGCGTGGTGGGGCTCGTGGTGCCCGCCGTCGAATGCGCAACGTTCGACGCGGCGCGGGCCGCGGCTCGCGCAATCCCCGGGGGCGCTTACGCGCTGGGGATTCATCCGCTCTACACGCCACGCGCGCGCGACGCGGACATCGCCACGTTGCGCCGTGCCGTCGCGCGGGCGATGGGCGATCCGCGCTTCGTCGGTATCGGCGAGATCGGTCTCGATTTCTTCGTGACGACGCTGGACCCCGAGCGTCAGCAATTCTTTTATGTCGAGCAGTTGAAGATCGCGCGCGACTTCGATTTGCCCGTCATCCTTCACGTGCGTCGCTCGCAGGATGCCTTGCTCAAGCAACTGCGCATCTTCACCCCGCGCGGCGGCATCGCGCACGCGTTCAACGGCAGCCGGCAGCAAGCAGACACGTTCGTCGAGCGTGGCTTCTGCCTGGGGTTTGGCGGGCAGATGACCTTCGAGCGCGCCCTGCAGATCCGGCGTCTCGCGTCGGATCTGCCGCTCGATGCGCTCGTGCTGGAGACCGACGCGCCCGATATTGCGCCGCAATGGCGCTACAAGCAGCGTAATAGCCCGGTCGAGTTGCCGCGCATTGCGCAAGTGCTGGCGGACCTGCGCGGGGTGACGACTGCAGCCCTGGCGCAGGCGACTTGCCGCAATGCTTGGCGCGTGCTGCCGCGTCTGGCTGGCGCCATGGCTATGGCGCCGGGCGACGGGCCGGTTACCGGCGTTTCTCTGATCGCCGACATCTCCGACGGCTTGGCGCGCTGACGCTGCGGCGTTGCGCGGTCGCGAATACATGACGTGGTGACGTCATGAGACTTGTGCTGCTTGCGTGGGTCGCCGGCGTCTGGTGGCTGCAGCAGGCGTCCGTGTTGCCTCAGGGGCGAGCGTTCGGTGCCGCGCTCGGCGTTGCCGCGGGCGTGTTTGCCCTGTGGGCGGTGTGGGCGATCCGGGGCGTCGTGGGGCGCGATCGCGGTGCTGCGCGCGCCAGCCTGACGACGCGGGACGGTGGCGCACGCTTCGCACGAAGCGGCGCGCACGCCGGCGAGCGCTGGCGTCACCGGAGCGTGGTGGCCGTACTGGCGCTTTGCGCGGGTGTTTTCGGTTATTCGTGGGCAGCGCTTCGGGCGGAGGCGCGATTGAACGATCGGCTGCCCGTCGAACTGGAGGGGCGCGACTTGATGGTCGTCGGTGTCGTGGCCGGACTGCCTGCGCCGACGGATGATGGGCAGCGGTTCGCGTTCAATGCGGAGCGCGCGTACGTCTTGGACGAACGATGTGAGATGCCGGTGTCCGCGACGGTGCGCTCAATGTCGGATATGCGCGGCGATCGAAGCGACGCCGATACCCGCGCAGCGCTGTGCCGGGAGGTGCGCGTGCCGAAGGCCATTGAGTTGGTGTGGCCGGGGCGCTCGCGGTTCGGCGGCAAATGGGGCCCGGGTGGGGCGGTGGCGGGAAGTCCGCACGCGGGTGAGCGGTGGCGATTGCCGGTGCGGCTCAAAGCGCCGAGAGGTTTTGCGAATTGGCATGGGGCCGATGCCGAGTTGACGGCGCTGGTGCGCGGCATTCGCGCGACGGGATACGTGCGGGCGTTGAGCGGCAGAGGCGAAGCAACAAGGACAAAGGGCTCGGTTCGTCTGCAAGCCGAGACTGTGCCCGGGTATCGATTCGTAGCCTGGCGGGAACAGCTGCGCGACAAACTTCGTGCCGGACTCGGGCCGTCGGCGCGATACGGCGGTGTCTTGATCGCGCTGGCGCTGGGGGAGCGGGGGGATATCGCGGCCGACGACTGGCAGGTTTTTGCGGATACCGGTGTAAGTCACTTGCTGGCGATTTCCGGATTGCATGTGTCGCTCGTGGCGGGTGTGCTCGCGACACTGGTTGGCACGCTCTGGCGGCGCGCTTGCACACGGCGCTTCAGTTTGCCGCTATGGTGGCCTGCGCCCAAGGCGGCGGCCGTCTCCGGCCTGCTCGCGGCGGTGGCGTACGGGGCGGTGGCGGGGTGGGGCGTTCCGGTGCGGCGCGCCGTCGGCATGGTGGCGATTCTGGTGTTCGCCTTGCTCAATGGCCGTATGGCGGCGCCGTCGTACGTGCTGGCGTGGGCGTTGGCCACCGTCGTCGCGCTCGATCCGTGGGCCGTCGTGACGCCTGGCCTGTGGCTCTCGTTTGGCGCGGTCGCGGCACTGGTCCTGGGCGCTGGGCGAACGCAGACACTGCGGGCGGCACGTCGACGCGGCATCCCGGAGGGGGCGTGGTCGCCGTCAACAGCGAGCACGAGGGGGCACGCGTTGGCGGATGTGCGTCGACCAGGTGAATCTCAGGACGTTCGGCGTCACGGCGGCGACCGTCAGGGCGATGAGCGTCGGGCGGGCGACTGTCGGGGTTGGGATGGGAGGCGTCAGGCAGGCAAACGTCGTGGCGCTGACCGTCAGGACGCTGACCCTCAGGAGGGCGCGATCCGCCGCTGGCCAGCGGCGGCCCTGGCCCGTCTGGGGCCTGCGGCGCGGGCACAATATGCGGTCACGATAGGACTGGTGCCATTGACGTTGGCATGGTTCGGGTCGGTGCCACTGCTTGGGCCGCTGGCCAATGCGATTGCCATACCGGTGATGACGTTGATCGTGACACCGCTGGCGTTGGCGAGCCTGATGCTGCCCGCGACGATGGCCCATTGGGCGTTGGCGGTAGCGCACGCGGTGGTCGTCTGGCTGGCCGATTGGCTTGGCATGCTGGCAGCGTGGCCCTGGGCGGTGTGGCGAGCGGCCGTTGCGCCGGCCTGGGCGCAGGCGGCCGCTGTCGGCGGCGTGCTGCTCTGTCTGATGCCTTGGCCGGCCGCGATGCGTCGGCTGAGGGTGTGGCGCGTTGGTGTGCGTATTGCCGGTTTCGCGTTGCTGGGGCCGGCGTTGCTCGCGTCGTCGCCGCGGCCGGGCACCGGAGAGTTTCGGGTCACCCTGCTCGATATCGGGCAGGGCAACGCGGTGCTCGTCGAGACCGCGTCGCGTACGCTTTTGTTCGACGCCGGGCCGCCGCTGGGGCGACACAGCGATGCCGGGCGCCGCGTGATCGTTCCCTATCTGCGCGCGCACGGCATCCGGCGGCTGGATCGGCTCGTGATCAGCCACGCGCATGACGATCATTTCGGCGGCGCACTGAGCGTGCTGCGGGCGTATCCGTCGGCGCAAGTACTGTCGTCGCTGCCGGCGACGCATGGCGTGCGAAGCGCCGCAGCGGCTCATCGCACTTGCCTGGCTGGGCAGCAATGGATGTGGGACGGCGTCACGTTTCGCTTCCTGCACCCTGATAAAGGGGCGTTGCGCGAGGGCTGGGCGGGGCGCGTGGGACCGAACAGCGTCAGTTGTGTGCTGCGCGTATCGAACGCCCAGCACAGTGCGCTGCTCGCGGCGGATGCCGAAGCGCCGCAGGAGCGGGCCATGCTGGCACGCTTCGGTGCCGGTTTGCGTTCGGACGTCCTATTGGCACCGCATCACGGCAGCCTGACGTCGTCGACGGCCGTGTTCATCGAGGCCGTATCGCCAGCCCATGTGGTGTTTCAGGCGGGCTACCGCAATCGCTTCGGACATCCTAGGCCCGAGGTCGTGGCCCGTTATCAGGCCGCCGGCGTGCGGATTTGGCAGAGCGTGACGCACGGGGGCGTCCGGTTTTCGTTCACGAAGGACGGGATCGAGGCGCAGTCTTACCGCGAGCAATATCGGCGGTACTGGCACGCGGAAGTGCCGGATACGTCATGACATCGATGTCATGTGACCGGCCGACAAGGGCATTCTGCCGTTTCACCACGTGCTCACGGGGTGTGTCCGGGCGTCGCGATTCGACGGAAACCTCTACCGGTACTTCACGAGCGGTTCGCTAGAATGGCCCGATGCGCCGGATTGCGCTCCGCTCGTGCATGCACCGGCTGGGCCTGACCCACACAGTGATTCCCGTCGATCGGCACCGATTGCCGCAGGCTGCCGTCCCTGGTGTTCAGTGGCCGCCGGGCGGCCCATTTCAGCACATTTCGCCCAAGGCCGGCCCGCCACGACAACGAATGCCATGACAAGAGACATCCTTCATTTTTCGCACGGCAACGGCTTTCCCGCTGGCGTCTATCGCAAGCTACTGGGCGCGCTGGCCGACGAATACGACGTTCGCGCCATCGACCGCATCGGTCACGACCCGCACTATCCCGTCACGCCGGGCTGGCGCTATCTGCGCAACGAACTGGTCGACACCCTCATGCGCGAATACCGCGGTGAGCCGGTCTGGCTCGTCGGACATTCGCTCGGCGGCTTCCTGAGCTTGATGGCCGCGCTCAAGGCACCGCAGTGCGTGCGCGGGGTGGTCATGATCGATTCGCCCATCGTTACGCCCGGCTGGCGCACGCAGATGCTCCGCTTGGGCATGCTCACCGGACTGTACGAGCGAATGTCGCCTGCGGGCGTGACCAAGCGGCGTCGCGATCACTGGCCCGACTGGGAAACGGCCTGGCAGCATTTCGCGAGCAAGCCGGTGTTCGCCGGCTGGGATTCGGACGTGCTGCGTGACTACATCGACTGCGGCACGATGCCGACCGGCGAGGGCGAGGCACGGCGCCTGGCGTTTGCGCGCGACATCGAATATCGGATCTATCTGACGCTGCCGCCGCTGCTCGCCGTGCGTGCGATGCGTGGCGTGCCGGTGCCGGTCGGCTTTCTCGCGGGCACGGAGTCACGCGAGCTACGGCAAGCCGGGATCGGGGCGACGCGTCGTATCGTCGGCACCCATCTGCGTTACGTGCAGGGCACCCACCTATTTCCGATGGAGCGTCCGTTGGAGACGGCCGTCGCCGTGCGCGACATGCTCGCGGAACTGCGCGGTGAGCGCCGGCGTTCGCTGGCCGCCTGAGACACACGGACGGGGCTTGCGTCGCGGGGTGTCCGATCCGGGCGCCTGCTTGCCGGGCGCGAGGGATACGCCGGTCGTGCGGAGCGGCGCGCAGGGCGCCTGTCAAGGTCAAAATTTGCCGCGCCGCACGTCGAGGGCGGGGCCGCTTTCGGGTATAATCCGGCTTTCCCGCGAGCAATTACTGCGATGACCAAATTTGTTTTTGTCACGGGCGGCGTGGTTTCCTCTCTTGGTAAGGGAATTGCTGCCGCATCTCTGGCCGCGATTCTCGAATCGCGTGGCCTCAAAGTCACCCTCCTCAAGCTTGATCCCTACATCAACGTCGACCCGGGCACGATGAGCCCGTTTCAGCACGGCGAGGTGTTTGTCACCGAGGACGGTGCGGAAACCGACCTCGATCTGGGCCATTATGAGCGCTTCATCAGCGCCAAGATGCGTCGTGCGAACAACTTCACGACGGGCCAGATCTACGAATCGGTGATCCGTAAGGAGCGCCGTGGCGAGTATCTCGGCAAGACCGTTCAGGTCATTCCGCACATCACCAACGAAATTCAGGCTTTCGTCGAGCGCGGTGCGCGTTCGACGTGGGACGGCCATCCCGACGTCGCCATCGTAGAAATCGGCGGCACGGTCGGCGATATCGAATCGCTGCCGTTCCTCGAAGCCGCGCGTCAGATGAACCTGCGCCTGGGCCGCAACAGCGTGGCCTTCGTGCACCTGACGCTCGTGCCGTACATTGCGACGGCTGGCGAACTGAAGACCAAGCCGACGCAACACAGTGTGCAGAAGCTGCGCGAGATCGGCATTTCGCCGGACGTGCTGCTGTGCCGTGCCGACCGTCAGATTCCGGAAGACGAGTGCGCCAAGATTTCGCTGTTCGCGAACATTCCGCAGGACGCCGTGATTTCGGTCTGGGACGTCGACACGATCTACAAGATCCCGCAGATGCTCCATGACCAGGGCATGGACAAGATCATCTGCGACGAACTGAAGATCGAAGCCAAGCCGGCCGACCTGTCCATGTGGACGCATCTGGTGCAAGCCGTCGAGAACCCGAAGCACGAGGTCACTGTCGGTATGGTCGGCAAGTACGTCGATTTGACCGAGTCGTACAAGTCGCTTATCGAAGCGCTGCGTCACGCCTCGATCCACACGGAAACGCGTGTGAACATCGAGTACATCGATTCGGAACAAATCGAGAAGGACGGCACGGACGCGCTCAAACATCTGGACGCCATTCTCGTGCCGGGCGGTTTCGGCCGACGCGGTACCGAAGGCAAGATCAAGGCGATTCGTTATGCACGTGAGAACCGCGTGCCGTATCTCGGCATCTGCCTGGGTATGCAGCTCGCCGTGATCGAATTCGCGCGTGACGTGGCCAAGCTGTCCGACGCCAACAGCACGGAATTCGAGCCGTCGACGCCGCATCCGGTCGTCGCCCTCATCACCGAGTGGCAGGACCGCGATGGCAAGATCGAGCAGCGTACCGAAAATTCGGATCTGGGCGGCACCATGCGCCTGGGCTCGCAGCGCGTGCCCGTCAAGACGGAAACGCTCGCGTCGCGCATCTATGGCGATTCGGTCAATGAGCGTCACCGCCACCGTTACGAAGTCAACAATCATTATGTTCCGCAGCTCGAAGCCGCCGGTCTGGTGATCTCGGCGCGCACGCCGAGCGAGAACCTGCCGGAGATGATGGAGTTGCCGCAGCAGGTGCACCCGTGGTTTGTGGGCGTTCAGTTCCACCCCGAGTTCACCTCGACGCCGCGCGATGGCCATCCGCTGTTCAAGGCGTATGTCGAGGCGGCGCTGGCGGGTCAGCAGTCGCGCAAGAAGGCCGCCTGAGGCCCCGCCCGCCGCGAGCGAGACATAAGGAGTTCTCATGAAACTGTGCGGTTTCGAGGTTGGCCTGGACCAGCCGTTTTTCCTGATCGCGGGTACCTGCGTCGTCGAATCGGAGCAAATGACGATCGACGTCGCGGGACAGCTCAAGGAAATAACGAGCGCGCTGGGCATTCCGTTCATTTACAAGTCGTCGTTCGACAAGGCGAATCGCAGCTCCGGCAAGTCGTTTCGCGGCCCTGGGCGCGAGGCGGGCCTGAAGATCCTCGAGGAAGTGCGCCGCCAACTCGGCGTGCCGGTGCTCACCGACGTGCATACCGAGGAGGATGTGGCCGTGGCCGCGCCTATCGTCGATGTGCTGCAAACGCCGGCGTTCCTGTGCCGCCAGACCGATTTCATTCGTGCTTGCGCCCAGTCGGGCAAGCCGGTGAACATCAAGAAGGGGCAGTTTCTTGCCCCGCACGACATGATCAACGTCATCGACAAGGCCCGCGACGCCGCGCGCGAGGCCGGCCTGCCCGATGACGTGTTCATGGCTTGCGAGCGTGGCGTTTCGTTTGGCTATAACAATCTGGTCTCGGACATGCGCTCGTTGGCGATCATGCGCGAGACCCGGGCGCCGGTTGTTTTCGACGCGACGCACTCGGTGCAGTTGCCCGGCGGCCAGGGCACCAGCTCGGGCGGTCAGCGCGAGTTCGTGCCGGTCCTCTCGCGTGCCGCCGTGGCCGTGGGCGTGTCGGGCCTGTTCATGGAGACGCACCCGGATCCGGCCTGTGCGCTTTCGGACGGCCCCAACGCCGTGCCGCTCGGGCGCATGCGCGAACTGCTCACCACGCTCAAGACGATCGATGCGGCGGTGAAGCAGGGCGAGTTCCTGGAAAATAATTTCAATTGAAATGAGACACGCCGTCCTGGGGCCACTATCAGCACGCCCACAGGACGGGTATAGCGCTCGGATGCCTTGGCAGCGTGGCGTCGAGTCGTTAAGCTTGTCGCGCAGCGGTCGTCGGAAGTCGCCGCGAGGGCAAGCCCACAAGGAGATGCCCGCGTGCGGTACGCCGAGCGCACCGTCGACATCGATGTCATCCCGCAGGCCGCCGTACCTTATTTCGAGGTGCCGTTGTTTCCCCGTCCATGCAGTACCCCGTCGTTGCGCGCTTGAGCGCCGCACCGGCGTCCACGTCAGGGTTCGGCGCGAGCGCCCGACGTGAACAGGGCAGGTGACGGGCCGCGGCGCGAAGCAGGTTCCCTTTAGCGTTTTTGTCATACAGATACCGAGGAATACATGAGTGCAATCGTAGATATCATCGGGCGCGAAGTGCTGGACTCGCGCGGCAACCCGACGGTCGAGTGCGACGTGCTGCTGGAGTCGGGCGTGATGGGCCGTGCGGCAGTGCCGTCGGGCGCATCGACCGGTTCGCGCGAAGCGATCGAATTGCGTGATGGCGACAAGGGTCGCTATCTCGGCAAGGGGGTGCAGAAGGCAGTCGAGCACATCAATACCGAGATTTCGGAAGCGATCATGGGTCTGGATGCGGCGGAACAAGCCTTCCTGGACAAGACGCTGATCGAACTCGACGGCACGGACAACAAGTCGCGCCTCGGTGCAAACGCCATGCTGGCCGTGTCGATGGCCGTGGCCAAGGCCGCGGCGGAAGAAGCCGGCCTGCCGCTGTACCGCTACTTCGGCGGTTCGGGCGCCATGCAAATGCCGGTGCCGATGATGAACATCGTCAACGGCGGCGCGCACGCCAACAACAGCCTGGACATCCAGGAATTCATGGTGATGCCCGTGGGCCAGTCGAGCTTCCGCGAAGCCCTGCGTTGCGGCGCCGAAATCTTCCACGCGCTGAAGAAACTCATCGCCGAGAAGGGGATGAGCACGGCCGTGGGCGACGAAGGCGGCTTCGCACCGAACTTCGCGTCGAACGAAGAGTGCCTGACGACCATTCAGCAGGCGGTTGAGAACGCCGGCTACCGCATGGGCGACGACGTGCTCCTGGCGCTGGACTGCGCCTCGACCGAATTCTTCAAGAATGGCAAGTACGAGCTGGCTGGCGAAGGCCTGTCGCTGACCTCGGAAGCGTTCGCCGACTACCTCGCCAACCTGTGCGACAAGTTCCCGATCGTGTCGATCGAAGACGGCATGTCGGAAGACGACTGGGCCGGCTGGAAGGTCCTGACCGAAAAGCTCGGCCACAAGGTGCAACTGGTCGGTGACGATCTGTTCGTGACCAACACCAAGATCCTGAAGCAAGGCATCGAGCAGGGCGTCGCCAACTCGATCCTCATCAAGATCAATCAGATCGGTACGCTCACCGAAACGTTCGCCGCCATCGAAATGGCCAAGCGCGCCGGCTACACGGCCGTCGTGTCGCACCGTTCGGGCGAAACCGAAGACTCGACGATTGCCGACATCGCCGTTGGCACGAACGCGGGCCAGATCAAGACGGGCTCGCTCTCGCGCAGCGATCGTATCGCCAAGTACAACCAGCTTCTGCGCATCGAAGAGGATCTCGGCGATATCGCCTCGTATCCGGGCAAGGAAGCGTTCTACAATCTGCGCTAATTCCGTTTCCCGGGAGGTTGCGCCCCGACGGCTGTCGAGGCGCGCTTCTCGGCATTCTTGCCAGGCGAAAGCATGCGAATGGTGACCTTGCTGCTGGTGCTGCTGCTGGCGGTGATCCAGTATCCGCTCTGGTTCGGCCACGGTGGTTGGCTTTACGTGCACGAACTGCGCGACGAGTTGAGCGCCGAACAGCAGAAGAACGAGCAGTTGAAAGAACGTAACGATCGTCTTGCCGGCGAAGTGCAGGATCTGCAGGACGGCACGTCGGCGATCGAGGAGCGCGCGCGTTTCGAGCTGGGTATGGTCAAGGACGGCGAAGTGTTCGTTCAGTTCGTGGCGCCGGACGGCTCGGGCGGTCCGCAGGCCGCTTCCGCCGCGGCTGCTCCACTGGTCTCGTCGACCGAGCCGGCACACAAGTCGGTCGCGGCGGCGCCGCCGGCACCGCCGACTTCGTCCCCAGCAAAGCGCGGGGCGCAGGCGGCGCACAAGGCTCAGCATCACTGATGCGTCGCCGGTACGGCGCGCAGACAGTACGACAAAATGGCGTTCCCATGGGAACGCCATTTTTTATGTCATCTCGCGGTGCCGCCCACTAGAAGCCGATGCCAACACCCACCGATGCGCGTGGGCCATATCCGCCATATCCGCCCGGTCCGTACCATCCAGGTCCGTACCATCCCGGCCCATACCACGCAGGGCCACCCCAACCACCGTAGAAATACGCGTTGTTGGCGTTGCTGCGCAGCGCAGCCTCGATGGCGCGCTGTGCGCGTTCGTGTTCGATGGTCGCTTCCTGCTCGTCGTAGATGCGCTTGTTCAAGCGTGTCAGGTCCTGCTTCTGGGCATCGGTCATTGCCGGGATGTCTTGCGTCTGCGGCAGACGTGCCGCAGGCGCGTCGGGCGGTGGCAGTTGCGCACAGCCTGCGGCGAGCATCAGGAGCAGCGCGCCGAGGACACCGAGGGCGCCGACGACAAGCCGAGGGGGGCGTTCACGCGTGGAGCGTGTAGCGCTGGCGTTGAACGCGAGTCGCGGCATGAGCGATGCGCCGAGCGAGCTAGCGGGGTGGCGAGCCGAACGACCGCACGCCACATCCTGCATGCGGTGTCTGGTGAGGTCGGTCCGGCGCATGCCCGCGATCTCCGCGTCGCTCAATGTTGCGCGGACGGCGCGGCGTGCAGTTGCTCCGTAAAGAGCTGCGCCGCATCCACCTTGTCGAAACGATAGGTCTGGCGGCAGAACTCACACGCCACTTCAAGATCGGGACGCTCGTCGAATACGCTCATGACTTCTGCTTCGCCGAGCGTGCGCAGCATGTTGGTGACCCGCTCGTGCGAGCACGTGCAGCGAAACGCCGTGACCGCCGGCTCGAACACGCGCACCGTTTCTTCCCAAAACAAGCGCTGCAACAGCGTTTCCCGATCGACGCTCAGCATTTCGTCTCGCTTGAGCGTATTGCCGAGCTGGCAGACGCGATTCCACATGTCCTCGTCCTGCTCGGGCGCACGCTCGGCACCGGTGCCGGCCGTGCCGCCATGGCCGGGCAGCTTCTGCAGCAGCATGCCCACTGCGTGGCGGTCGTCCGACGCGAGCCACAGGCGTGTGTCGAGCTGCTCCGAATGATGCATGTAGTGTTCGAGCACCGACGCCAGATCGGGCAAGGGGCCGTGCTCATCCGACAGCGGCACCACGCCCTGGTAAGGCTGTTGGCCCGGTTGCTTCACGCGCGGGTCGAGCGTAATGGCGAAGCGTGCGCGGCCGTCGACGTTCACGAGCGCTTTGAGGGTCGCGTCGTCGGGGATCTCGCCGCTGTACTTTGCCGTGGCGCGCATCGTCAGGTCGGCGTTGCATTCGACGACGATCATGGCGACCGGTCCATCGCCGTGCAGTTGCAGGATCAGGGCGCCGTCGAATTTGACGTTGGCCGTGAGCAGCGCGGCCGCGGCCATCATTTCACCGAGCAGATGACGTACCGGCGCCGGGTAGTCGTGACGCTCGAGCACGGCGCGCCACGTCGCGTCGAGGCTGACGTATTCGCCGCGCACCGGGGCGGCGTCGAACATGAATTTCTGAAGTTGATCGGACACGGTTGAATTCCTGAAAAATGCGGCAACGGCGGTTGTCGTGGCGGGCCGCGTTGCGCGGTAACGACCGCGCAGATACGCGCCGGATGCTGCACGAACGCCGGTGGTTGGCGCGTCAATACTGCGTAATCTGGGGGCGCGTACCGCATTTTCAACACGCCGGCGGGGCGATCAGCCGATGCGCACCAACTGTTCCTTGAAGACCTGACGGCGTGCCGCATAGCCCTCGGCGTTGCGCTTGAGGTTCGCGACTTCCTCGTCGGTCAGTTCGCGCACGACCTTGGCGGGCACACCCAGAATCAGGGAGCGGTCAGGGAACGTCTTGCGCTCGGTGACCAGCGCGCCCGCACCGACCAGACAGTCGCGGCCGATGACCGCGCCATTGAGCAGCACCGCCTGAATGCCGATGAGCGAGTTTTCGCCCACAGAGCAGCCGTGCAGCATCGCCTGATGGCCGATACTCACGCCGCTGGCCAGCGTGAGCGGGTACCCCGGATCGGCATGCAGAACGGCACCTTCCTGCACGTTGGTCCCCACGCCGACCTTGATCGGCTCGTTGTCGCCGCGAATCGCGACCCCCGGCCACACGCTGCTGTTCTCGGCGAGGATCACGTCTCCGATGATGCTGGCGGTGTCGGCCACGAAAGCACTCTCGTGGATCTGGGGGGTCTTGTCTCCAAGTTTGTAGATCGGCATGGCGGCTTCGGTTCGCGGTTAAAATCGATGAATTAGCTATTGTAACGTCATGACCGATTTCACTCCCGCGCCCAGCGGCGGTGCCGCGCGCAACGCCGACCCCGGCCATTCCAGCGAAGCTTGCCCGTCCGGCAACGCGCATCCCGGATTCGCCGGTGCGTTGTGTGCCCGCGAGCACACGCTTGCGCTCCTGCGCCTGTGCGATCCGTATGAGAAGGCGCACGGCGTGACGGCACTTCGCGACGCAGTGCGAGACGGCCGCGCGCGCTGGCACCCCGAGCGTTGCTTCGAGGTGGCCGGGCCGGCGACGCCGACGCGCGCGGGGGAGGCCGGCATTCCCGGTCGTCCCGCCGCGCCTCGGCTGGTGTCGCCGCGCGAGTTGAAGCACCGCGCCGCGACGTCCGTCGAGGGCCGCGCCGCCTTGCTGCACGCGCTCACCCACATCGAATTCAACGCGATCAATCTTGCGCTCGACGCCCTGTGGCGCTTCGACGGCCTGCCCACCGATTATTACGATGACTGGCTTCAGGTCGCGGCGGAGGAGGCATATCACTTCTCTCTGCTTGCCCAGCACTTGAACACGCTCGGTGAGCCTTACCGCTACGGCTATTTCCCGGCGCACGACGGCTTATGGGAGATGGCGCGCAGGACGTCGGGCGACTGGCTCGCTCGCCTCGCGCTGGTGCCACGCACCCTGGAGGCGCGCGGGCTCGACGCCAGCCCACCGATCAAGGCCAAGCTGGCGAGCGCGGGCGATGCCGCCGGGGCCGCCATTCTCGATATCATCCTGCGCGACGAGATCGGGCATGTCGCCATCGGGAACCGTTGGTATCGCTGGGGCTGCGAGCGCGCCGGATGCGATCCCATCGAGACCTATGCCCGGCTCGCGGCGCAATACGGTGCGCCGCGTCTGCGCGGGCCGTTCAACCTGGAGGCCCGCCGGGCGGCGGGCTTCGACGACGACGAACTGGCTGCGCTGCAGGCGCTCGCGTAACGGCGCGGCCGATTCGTCATTTTTGACGCTGATAGACTCGGCGTTCCTCAATCGTTTCGATCTTCACTTTCTGCTTGCGCCATGACCGATTCGCGATCCGAATTTCTGACGGTGCGCGGCCTGCGCCACCATGTCCGGCAGTGGGGCACGCCCGGCGCGCCGAAGCTGTTCGCGCTGCACGGCTGGATGGACGTGTCGGCGTCGTTCCATTTCGTCGCGCAAACGCTGGCGCAGCGCTGGCATGTGCTCGCCCCGGACTGGCGCGGCTTCGGCCTTACCGACTGGCCGGTGGCGCAAGGCCGCTGCGGCAGCTACTGGTTTCCAGACTACCTCGCCGATCTCGACGCCCTGCTCGACGTCTACACGGAGCCCGGCGAAGCGGTCCGCCTGATTGGCCACAGCATGGGCGGCAACGTCGCGTGTCTGTATGCCGGGGTGCGGCCCTCGCGGGTTCGGCGTCTCGTGAATCTGGAGGGCTTCGGTCTGCCGCCGTCGCAGCCGATCGCGGCGATCCGTCAGCTCGGCCGTTGGCTCGACGATTTGCGGCATGCGCCGACGTTGCGTCCTTATGCCACGCTCGACGCGGTGGTGGCGCGGCTGCGCAAGACCAATCCGCGCCTCACGCAGGCGCGGGCGGACTGGCTGGCACAACGATGGGCACGCCAGGACGCCGACGGACAATGGCATTTGCTTGCCGATGCGGCGCACAAGGTCGCCAATCCGTACCCGTACCGGCTCGATGAAGCGATGGCGGTATGGGGCAACGTGAGCGCGCCCGTCCTGCATGTGGAAGCCACGGACTCGGACGTGCTGCGACATTTCGTCGGGGCGCAGGGGACGGCGGCGTTCCGGGAGCGCTTCGAGGTCTTTCCGAATTTGACGGAGGCTTTCGTGGGGGATACCGGTCATATGCTGCATCACGACCAACCCGACGTCGTGGCCCGGTTGATTGACGACTTCTGCCGGGAGTGAGGCCGCGGGTCACTCGCGCCGCGGGCACTTGAGCGGTAGAATGAGGGCGTCACAACCACGTCATACGGCGGTGCCGGGCGGACGCAATATGTCACCCCCCCGGCGGCTCATCATGCTTAATGCGGATCTTCATTGTCATTCCCGAGTGTCCGACGGCACGCTGGCGCCGTCCGAGGTGGCGCAGGTGGCGTTTGAGGCCGGTGTCGACCTCTGGTCGCTGACCGACCACGACGAGATCGGTGGCCAGCGCGAAGCGCGCGCGGCGGCCGAAGCGCTCGGCATGGGGTACGTGAGCGGTGTGGAGATCTCCATTACGTGGGCGAACCGCACGGTGCATATCGTCGGGCTGAATCTCGATCCCGATAATCCCGCGCTGATCGATGGACTGGCGGCCACGCGCGGTGGCCGGGCGTTGCGAGCCCAGCAGATGAGCGAGCAATTGGCGGCCGCGGGCATTCCGCATGCGTACGAGGGGGCGCTGCGTTTCGTCGGGAATCCCGATCTGATTTCGCGTACGCACTTCGCCCGATATCTCGTGGCAATCGGCAAATGCACGTCGGTTTCCGATGTGTTCTCGAAATATCTCGCGGAGGGGCGGCCGGGTTATGTGCCGCACCGCTGGGCCACGCTGGAGAATGCCGTGAGCTGGATCCGCGGGGCGGGGGGCATTGCCGTTGTGGCACACCCGGGACGCTACAAATTCACGCCGCTCGAGTTCGGGGTACTGTTCGATCAGTTCCGCGAACTGGGCGGAGAGGCCATCGAAGTGGTGACCGGCAGCCATACGCCGGATCAGTACCGCGAGTATGCCGACGTCGCACGCCGCTACGATTTTCTGGCGTCGCGTGGCTCGGATTTCCATGGACCGACCGAGAGCCGTGCGCTGCTCGGCAAGCTGCCTGCGCTGCCCGACGATCTCACCCCGGTCTGGAGCCGCTGGCAGTAACTTTTCGACGCTATGTCGCAATTCTTCCAGATCCATCCGGAAAATCCTCAGTCACGACTCATCAAGCAGGCCGCCCAGATCATCGATAAGGGCGGCATCGTGGCGTTGCCGACCGACTCCAGCTACGCGATCGCCTGTCATATCGACGACCGGCAGGCCGTCGAACGCCTGCGTCGTATTCGCGGTCTCGACGACAAGCAACTGCTCTCGCTCCTGGTCCGCGATCTGTCGGAGCTGGCCGAGTTCGCCATGGTGGATAACCGGCAATACCGGTTGATCAAGGCGACGACGCCGGGGCCCTACGTGTTCATTCTCGAAGCGACGAAGGAGGTGCCGCGCCGGCTCTCGCATCCTTCGCGAAAGACGATCGGTCTGCGGGTGCCGGATCATGCCATCACGCTGGCGCTGCTCGAGGCGCTGGGGCAGCCGTTGCTCGCCACCACCCTGATTCTGCCGGGCGAAAGCGAGCCGCTGAACGACCCCGACGAGATTCGTGAGCGCCTGGAAAAGCAACTGGATCTGGTGATCGACGGCGGGGCCTGTCCTAAAGAACCGTCCACGGTGGTCGACCTGACGGTGACGCCGCCCGAGGTGCTGCGTCGCGGTCGCGGCTCGCTGGCGCCGTTCGGCCTGTCGTGAACGGGCGCGTGTCGCCCGACTTGCAATACGCGGTAATACTGGCGCGCAGGTCGGCTTGCTACAATACGCGGCTATGAATGCAGACCTGATCCAGACCGTTGCGGTCTACGCGCTCCCCGTCCTCTTCGCGATTACGCTGCATGAGGCCGCGCACGGCTATGTCGCAAAGTATTTTGGCGACCCCACGGCCTATCTGATGGGGCGCGTGACGCTCAATCCCCTCAAGCACATTGATCCGATCGGCACGGTGCTCGTGCCGCTTGCCCTCTACTTCATGACGAGCGGGGCGTTTCTGTTCGGCTATGCCAAGCCAGTGCCTGTGGCGTTCGGCAGCCTGCGCAATCCGCGCGTCGATACGATCTGGGTGGCGCTGGCCGGTCCGTTGTGCAACTTCGTCCAGGCAATACTGTGGGCTGTGTTCGGTGTAGGGCTGCAAATCGCCGGCGTTCACGAGCCGTTCTTCATGATGATGGCGCAGGCCGGTCTCCTGGTGAACCTCGTGATGTGCATGTTCAACCTGTTTCCGGTACCGCCGCTCGATGGCGGCCGCGTGCTCGTGTCGCTGCTGCCGGCGCGCGCAGCCTATCGCCTCTCCCGCGTCGAGCCCTATGGGTTCTTCATCGTGATGGCCCTGGTGGTGAGCGGTGTGCTCGGCCGTGTCTGGCTGTGGCCGCTGATTCAGTGGGGGCGTGACTTCATCGTCTGGATGCTCACGCCGCTGTTGTCGCTGATTTCCTGAAGTTTTTGCAGAATATAACGAGACCATGTATCCCGAACGCGTTTTCTCCGGCATGCGACCGACCGGTCGTCTCCACCTCGGCCATTATCATGGCGTGCTCAAGAACTGGATTCAGCTTCAGTCGGAATACCCGTGCTACTTCTGTGTGGTCGACTGGCACGCGCTCACCACGCACTACGAGACGCCGGAAGTCATCGAACAGAACGTATGGGACGTGCTGATCGACTGGCTTGCCGCAGGGATCGATCCGAATCAGGCCACGCTCTTCATCCAGAGCAAGGTGCCCGAGCATGCCGAGCTGGCGCTGCTCATCGGCATGAGCACGCCGCTGGGCTGGCTCGAGCGCGTGCCGACGTACAAGGAACAGATCGAGAAGCTCAGGGAGAAGGATCTCTCGACATACGGCTTCCTCGGGTATCCGGTGCTGATGGCGGCCGACATTCTGCTCTACCGCGCGCTGCACGTGCCGGTGGGGGAGGACCAGGTGCCGCACGTCGAAATGACGCGCGAAATTGCGCGCCGCTTCAACTATCTCTACGGCCGTGAAACCGGCTTCGAGGAAAAGGCGCTGGCCGCCGCACGCAAGCTCGGCGGCAAGCGCGCGAAGCTGTATCTCGAGCTCCGTACGGCGTACCAGGAGCAGGGCGACGACGAAGCGCTGGAACAGGCACGCGCGATGCTCTCCGAGTCGCAGTCGCTGTCCATGGGCGACCGCGAGCGACTCTTCGGCTATCTCGAAGGCGCACGCAAGCTGATTCTGGTCGAGCCGCAGGCGTTGCTCACGCCGGCGTCGCGCATGCCGGGACTCGACGGTCAGAAGATGTCGAAGTCGTATAACAACACCATTGGCTTGCGCGAAGACGCGGAATCGATCACCAAGAAGGTGCGCACAATGCCGACCGATCCCGCGCGCGTGCGTCGAACCGATCCGGGCGACCCGGAGAAGTGTCCGGTGTGGCAACTGCATCAGGTCTATTGCGACAGCGACACGCGCGACTGGGTGCAGAAGGGCTGCCGCAGCGCAGGGATCGGGTGTATCGAGTGCAAGCAGCCGGTCATCGAAGGCATTCTGCGCGAGCAGCAACCGATGCTCGAACGCGCCCAGAAGTACGTCGACGATCCGTCGCTGCTGCGCGCCATCGTGGCCGATGGATGTGAGAAGGCGCGACGGTCCGCGCAGGAGATCATGCGCGACGTGCGTGAAGCGATGGGGCTGCAATATTCATGACGAACGCGCTCGCTCCCGGCGTGTTGCACGGCGGTAGTGCGCACGGTACTGGCGCGCCGTCGCCGTGGCTGGTGCGCTGGGCGCATCTGATGCCGTCGGGCGGCCGCGCACTCGATCTGGCCTGCGGTCAAGGACGCCACGCGCGTTGGCTCGCGTCGCGCGGCATGCATGTCATCGCCGTGGATCGCGACGAGGCGGCGCTTGCCACGATGTCAATGCTGGCGAACGTGACGACGCTGACGGCCGACCTGGAAGGCGCGCCGTGGCCGTTGGCCGAGGGCGAGCGCTTCGATGCCGTCATCGTAACGAACTATTTGCATCGACCGCTCTTCTCGCGTATCGCGGCCAGTGTCGCGCCGGGCGGCGTGCTGATTTACGAAACCTTTGCGCAGGGAAACGAACGGTACGGAAAGCCGTCCAATCCGCAGTTTCTGTTGGCTCCCGGTGAATTGTTCGACGTGGCGCGCGAGGCCGGTTTGCGTGTGGCGGGGTTCGAGGATGTCACGTTGGCGGCGCCGCGTGCGGCGTGCGTGCAGCGCGTGTGCGCCACGCGTGCCGCCCCCGGGGAAAACCCCGGCAATGCCGCCCTGTACGAGCCGGCGGCGGAATCCGCTACAATCCACCCTTATCGCTGAATTGTTCGATCAACCATGACTACCCAAACTCCGATGCAAGGCAGTATCGTCGCGATCGTCACCCCGATGGCAGAGGACGGCAGCCTTGACCGTGAAGCACTGCGTAACCTGATCAACTGGCACGCCGACGAAGGCACCGACGGCATCGTGATCGTCGGCACGTCGGGCGAATCGCCGACGGTCAACGTCGAGGAGCACTGCGAACTCATCGAGATCGCCGTGCAGCAAGCCGCACAAGCCGGCGAGTCGCGCGGTCGCAAACTGCCGGTGATTGCCGGCACGGGCGGCAACTCGACGGCGGAAGCCATCGAACTTACGAAACATGCAAAGCAGGTGGGCGCCGACGCGTCGCTGCAGGTCGTGCCGTACTACAACAAGCCCACGCAGGAAGGCCAGTACCAGCACTTCCGCGCCATTGCCGAAGCCGTCGAGCTGCCGGTCATTCTTTATAATGTGCCCGGCCGCACCGTGGCGGATGCCAGCAACGACACGCTGCTGCGTCTGGCGCAAGTGCCTGGCATCGTTGGCGTGAAAGACGCCACGGGCAATCTGGATCGCGGCATCGACCTGATCCGGCGTGCCCCGAAGAGCTTCGCCGTGTACAGCGGCGACGACCTGACGGCTGTTGCGCTCATGCTCATGGGCGGTCAGGGTAATATCTCGGTCACTGCCAACGTGGCACCGCGTGCGATGCACGAGTTGTGCGTGGCTGCGCTGGCCGGCAATGTGGCCAAGGCGCGGGAACTGCAATTCCAGTTGTTCGAACTGCACCGCGCCATGTTCGTCGAAGCCAATCCGATCCCCGTGAAGTGGGCGCTGCAACAGATGGGCATGATCGCGTCGGGCATCCGCCTGCCGCTCACGCCGCTGGCGCAGCCTTACCACGACACGGTGCTTGGTGCCCTCAAGTCGGCCAACATCGCCGTTGTCTAACCGGTCGTTCCGGCACCCGGGTTCGATTGCCCACCCCTTTTTTTGCGACTCATGAAACGAATCGTCAGTAATTCCGTAGCTCGTCCCGTGCTGGCATGGGCCGCTATTGCCTCGTTGGCCCTCGTCGCCGGATGCAGTTCGCTCTCGAGCGCCTTGTCCTCGGACAAGGTCGATTACAAGAGCTCGAAGACCGGCCCCTCGCTCGACGTCCCGCCGGATCTGACGAACGTCCAGGCGACCGACCGGAAGTACGTGTCGCCGGCCGGCATCGCCACGCTGTCGACCTACGAGAACCAGCAGAAGGTCGTCGCGGCCAACCCGACGGACACGGTGCTGCCGGCGGTGCCCGGTATGAAGGTCGTGCGCGACGGCAACGAGCGCTGGCTGGTGATTCAGAAGGCACCGAGCGACCTGTGGCCGACGTTGCGTGAATTCTGGCAAGAGAACGGCTTTGTGCTGACGATCGATTCGCCGGACACGGGCGTGATGGAAACCGATTGGGCGGAAAACCGCGCCAAGCTGAATCAGGACATCATCCGCGATCTGCTCGGCAAGGTGCTCGACAGCCTGTATTCGACCGGCGAACGCGATCGCTTCCGCACGCGCGTGGAACGTGATCCGAATGGCGGTACGGACGTCTACATCACGCACCGCCGCATGGTGGAAGTGTTCACGAACGCGCAGAAGGACACGACCAAGTGGGAGCCGGCGCCGAACGATCCGGGTCTCGAGGCGATCTTCCTGACCAAGTTGATGCAGCGCTTTGGCGTGCAGGCCGATCAGGCCAAGGAGCAAGTCGAAGGTGCCAAGGCGGGCGGCCCGTCGAGCCAGATCGTGAAGACGGCCGACGCCGCGTATCTCGACATCAACGAGCCGTTCGATCGGGCCTGGCGCCGTGTCGGCGTGGCGCTTGATCGCGGTAACTTCACCGTGGACGATCGCGACCGAGCGAAGGGCATTTACTTCGTGAGCTACGTGGATCCGGCATCGCTGGCGAAGGACAACGGTTTCTTCTACAGCTTGTTCCATGCGAAGGAAGTGCAGGACAGCAAGAAGGCCAAAAAGCTTAGCGTGAACGTGCAGGGGCGCGGCGATAGCCAGACCCGTGTGCAGGTGCTCGACGATAAGGGTAACGTCGATAACTCGCAGATCGCACAGACGATCATCAGTGTGATCGGCAACCAACTCCGTTAAGGCGGGGCGTGCGGTTCGCCAGTCTTGGCAGTGGCAGCGAAGGCAATGCCCTGCTGGTGGAGGCGTCGGAAGGCGCCTCCACGACACGCATTCTCCTCGATTGCGGTTTCTCGATGCGGGAGGTCGAGCGGCGCCTGACGGCACGCGCGATCGACGTGGCGTCGCTCGACGCCATTGTCATCACCCACGAGCATGCCGACCACATCGGCAGCGCACTTTCCCTCACTCGCAAGTACCGGATTCCCCTCATCATGAGCTGGGGAACGGGGCAGGCCGTCAAGGTTCACGCCACGCTCAAGGGCGAGGGCGACGCGGCCCTCGTGCGCTGGTGCCGCGCCGATGAGCGGCTCGCCGTGGGCGCTATCGAGCTTCATCCTTACACGGTGCCTCACGACGCGCGCGAGCCGCTGCAGTTCGTGTTTTCCGACGGCGCACGCCGTTTGGGTGTGCTCACGGATGCGGGGTGCGCGACGGCGCATCTGGTCGCGGCACTGGGTGGCTGCGATGCGCTGGTGCTCGAATGCAACCACGACCGAGACATGCTGGCGAACAGCAAGTATCCGGCATCGCTCAAGGCGCGCATTGGCGGCACCTATGGCCATTTGGCGAACGACGCGGCGGCGGAGATTCTGGGAGCGATCGACCGGAGGAAGCTGCAGCGCGTGATCGGTGCGCATTTGAGCGAGCAGAACAATACGCCCGAGCTGGCGATGGCGGCGATGTCGTCAGTCATCGGCTCGGCGGGCACCGAGATCCTCGTGGCGACGCAGGCGGGGGGCTTCGATTGGCTGACGTGCTAGCGATACAGGACGTGACTTGATGCAGGCAGGGTGCCTGAGTTGAGCGCGAAGCGTTGCGACAAACAAAAAAGCCGGTCTTTCGACCGGCTTTTTTCTCAACTGCCTTGCGGCAGCGAGCGCTTACTTGCTGGCAGCAGCGTCAGCAGCCGAAGCAACGGCATCAGCAGCAGCACCGGCAGCCGAAGCAGCCGAGTCAGCAGCAGCGCCGACAGCCGAAGCGGCCGAAGCAGCCGAATCCGCAACAGCAGCGGCAGCAGCCGAAGCCGTGTCAGCGGCCGGTGCAGCGGCTTCTTCCTTCTTGCCGCAGGCGGTCAGGGCGATAGCCAACAACGAAGCGACGAGGAGAGACTTCTTCATGATCACGTCCTTTTATGGTAGAAGACAAGCGAATGAATATTAATTACGGTAATACGCTCTTGCCAGCGCAAAGCCGATTGCGAGACATTGGCAATTGAGGATTACCCTTGGTCATGCAAGCTGCTTGGCGAGAAATTATATTGGGTTTTCCCCAACCCGTCACGTCAATCTCGCGTCATTTCTCCGCTTTTTTCCTTACGGCGCGCAACTTTAGCGGGGTCTTCCGGTCACTTTCCACCTGCAGCCACCCGGAAGCATACCAATCGTACAGAATTTCGACGATTTCTTGGTCTTTTTGCCCCAAATTCGCACATTCGCCTGCATTTAACTGACGACGGTCAGCGAGGCGCCGCAAGGTCGCGCGCGCATCGACAGGGACGTCGAGCGGCTCGCCGTTGACGTAATATCGGTTGCGTCGATACAACAATTGCGTCTTGGGCGAGAGGGTCAAGCCGCGCGCGGCCGCTTCGCGCACGAATCTTGTTGCCGAAAGCGGGGTTTCCGGCGGATCGAAAAACACATGCGACTTGGGCTCACTCAGCCAACGCCCAAGGAAATCTTCGACCTCTTTTTGTCCCCAGCGTACTTTTTCGAGCTGCGCTACAAGCGTCTCGATCATGGCATCGGGTAGCGCAGCCGGATGTTTGACGGCCGATTGTCCCGGGTCGGCGTAACGGCCCGCAAAATGGCGGGCGAACGGTAGTGCGGGCGCGTTTTCCGCGAGGTAGTACAGAAAGTTCTGAAGCATTTCCTGCTCCAGCGGCGCGCGAAAGCCGATTGAGTAGGTCATGCACTCGCCTTGCGCTACGCCATCGTGCGCATAGCCCGGCGGCAGATACAGCATGTCGCCCGGTTCCAGTACCCACTCCTCTTCGGCCTCGAAGTGCTTCAGGATGCGCAACGGCACGCCATCGAGCCACGTGGTGTCGCGCTGCGGTCCGATACGCCAGCGTCGCTTGCCATGCGCCTGCAGCAAAAAAACGTCGTAGGAATCGAGGTGCGGGCCGACGCCGCCGCCGTCGGTGGCGTAGCTGATCATTACGTCGTCCAGACGCGCGTCGGGAACGAAGCGAAACTGTTGCATGAGCGCGTCGACCGCCGGCGAGTGGAGATTCGCCCCCTGTACGAGCAGCGTCCATTGCTTGCGACTCAACGGGGGCAGATCATCGGCATCGAACGGCCCATGTTGGAGTTGCCAACGTTTGCGGGCATGGCTGATCAATCGGGATTCAACGTCGTCCCGCGCCGCCAGCGCGAACAGCGCGTCGCGCGAGAGCGGCGCCGTGAAGCCGGGAATGGCCTGGCGGATGAGGAGCGGACGCTTGTGCCAGTAGCGCTTCATGAATGCGTCCGGCGCGAGGCCGCCGAGCAGAGGCGAGGGGGTGCGGGATGTCGTCATGGGTGGATCAATGCATCAAGAGAGGGCTGCGCCATGCACGCCGTTGTACGATTCAAGGTGGCGTCGGCTTGCGCGCGGGGCGATGTCATGCAGCTGCGCGTATAATGCGGGCTGTTTTTCGGAGAGTTTGATGAAGATCGAAAAGAATACCGTCGTCTCGGTAACTTACAAGTTGTCGGACGCTCAGGGCAACCTGATCGAAGAAAGCGGCGCCGAGCCGATGGTTTACCTGCACGGCGGATATGATGGCACGTTCCCCAAGATCGAGGAAGCGCTCGACGGGCAGGACGTGGGCTATGAAACGCAGCTGCAACTGGAACCGTCCGACGCGTTCGGCGACTACGATCCCGAGATGATCAAGATCGAAGCGCGTGGTCGTTTCCCGGATCCGCTCGAAGTCGGCATGCAGTTCGAAGGCTCGCCGGAAGATGGCGACGAGGAGGCCGACACGCTGATCTACACGGTGACCGACGTTGCCGAAGACAAGGTCGTGCTCGATGGCAATCACCCGCTCGCGGGCATGGCACTGCGTTTCGAGCTGAAGGTGGCCGACGTGCGTCAGGCGACGGAAGAAGAAATCGAGCACCAGCACGCCCATGGCGCGTCGGGGCTTGAAGTTGTCGACGAAGACGAAGATCAGGACGACGCGCCCACGCTGCATTGAGGCTGACGCGTCGCGCTGCCCGCTGCCGCCGGATGGCGCATGGCCGGGCAAGTGACGCAAGACGCACACGCCGTACGCGGGCTTACGCCGAATCAGGCGTATTGCGACATGCAATGCGCCTGGTTCGGCGTTTGCGTTTTCAGGCGAGCATTCAGTTGCCGCGCCCGGGGGTGCGCGTCCCCGTGTTCGGATGGAGCGCCGGCCCGATGGGCATGACCCCTTGATTGGGATCCGACGCGGCCGGGCCCAGGTCGTTCGACATGCCGGACGACGGGTAGAGTGCCGAATAGGGCGCTGCGTAGGGCAGTGCGTGGGGCAAGCTGCCGGATGTCGGCGCTGCCGCACCGGCAGGGGTTCCGCCGGGCGCCGGTGTTGCGCCGCCGCGCGGAGTGTTAGGTGCCGCGGTGCTATTGGACGGTAGTGTCACCCCCTCGAAACGGAAGAGCGGCGACGCTCCCGGATCGACCTGCACGCGCACCCATCGATTCGCGGTTGGCGAGCCGTAGGTGCTCAGTTGGGTGAACGACTTCACCGGTGCGCCGTGGGCATCGCGCAGCGGTTGCACGTGGCGCATTGTCTTGCCGCTGTCGATGAGCAGCACCGGTCCTTTGAAGCGATTCGTGAGCCGTAGCAACTGCGTCCGGAATTCCTTGAAGCCGTCGACGCCGTGGCGTCCCACGCGATCCGAGAAAAGACTTCCCAGCCCTGCGCGTCGCGCCGGTTCGAACGCGGGATCGGCCTGCGCAATGATGACCATGCCGACCGCATCCTTCTGCTTCGCGTAGACGAGCGCATGCTGCAGCCAGACGCGCGTCGCCACGGCCCGATCCTCGAATTCGCCGTTACGTCCCCCCGCCGAGCGGTAATTGTTGTTGTTGCCGGGCAGATTCAGGCCGACGAATACCACGCCGTTATAGAACCATCGCACATTTTCGTGATACTGGCGAAAGCGTGCCATGTCGCTTTGACGCGTGAGATCGAGTGGCGCGTGACCCACGGGGCCGGGGCCGAGCAACGCATCGTCGCTGAACGCTTGATCGCGCAGGAAGTCGAGCCGCTCCACGGGGTTGTAGCCGCCCTCAGTGGCGCGCTGGCAATCGGCCCAGTCGTTCGCCCCAGGTACGTAGATGAGCGGCTTGGGCGAACTGGCGAGAAGTCTCAGGCGCTGCGTGACGAGTTCGTCGCGACACGACTCTGTCACGCTTTTGAGATTGCCCGCATGGACGACGAACACGGCCTGACTGTCACCAATGCTCGCGAGCACGTTGCGCACCACCGGCACCTCCGTGTTGCCGAAGGGGGTGTTGCCCAGCACCGCGAATTCGAACGGTGGCGGCTTGCGCGGGCCTTTGGCGCCGGGCTTTGCCGCTGTCTTCCCCCTGGACGTCGTGGCCATCCTGGCGTTTGCCGATGCGGCCGTCGTCGGTGCGGTGCCCGTGACGAGCGCGAACGCGAGCGCCAAGAGGCACACGGCGCGCAGGCCGTGGCTAGTGTGACGAGGGGCGCGCAGGCGAGGCAGGCTCGGCATGAGGGGCGACGTCAGTGCTTGCGGCCGTCCATCAGGCCGCGCAGTTCATACAGCAGGTCGAGCGCTTCGCGCGGGCGCAACTCGTCGGGATCGATCTGCGACAGACGTGCCAACGTCGCCTCGGCGGCGGGATCGAGGGCGGCGGCACTGTGCGTCGAGCCACGGCTGCCCTGCGTCACGAGCGGGCCGTTCGACGCGCTATCCAAGGCGTCCTCCGACGGGTCATCGACGCCGGCATCGACCGGCGCTCGTGGCGCAAACAGATCGAGTTGTGGGGCGGCAGGATCGAGCGCCTGCTGTTCGAGTAACGCGAGATGCTTGCGCGCCGCGCGAATGACTGGCATCGGCACCCCGGCAAGTTGCGCGACCTGCAATCCGTAGCTCTGACTGGCTGGACCGTCCTGCACCGCGTGTAGAAACACAATCCCTTCGCCGTGCTCCACGGCGGACAGATGCACGTTCGCGCATTGCGCAAACTCATCGGGCAGTTGGGTCAGTTCGAAGTAGTGGGTAGCGAACAGCGTGTAGCTGCGATTGTGCCCAAGCAGATGCCGCGCAATCGCCCAGGCCAGCGCGAGACCGTCGAACGTTGACGTGCCGCGCCCGATCTCGTCCATCAGTACCAGACTCTGGTCGGTCGCCGTGTGCAGAATCGCAGCCGACTCGGTCATCTCGACCATGAACGTCGAACGCCCGCCCGCGAGGTCGTCCGACGCGCCAATTCGCGTAAAGATGGCGTCGAGCGGGCCAAGTCGCACCGCCTCGGCGGGCACGTAGCCGCCGACGTAAGCGAGCAGGGCGATGAGGGCGGTCTGACGCATGAAGGTCGACTTGCCGCCCATGTTCGGGCCGGTGATGAGCAGCAGGCGGCGCGCGTCGCCCAGCGAGCAGTCGTTGGCGATGAAGCGCTCCACTTGTCGTTCGACGACCGGGTGGCGACCCTGGCGAATGTCGACCACGCGATCCTCCACCAGCTCGGGCTTGACCCAGCCGAGCGTTTCGGCACGCTCGGCCAGCGCGGCGAGAACGTCCAACTGGGCGAGCGCCTGCGCGATGCGTTTGAACTCGGTGATATGCGGTAGCAGGGCTTGCATCAGCGCGTCGTACAGCAGTTTCTCCCGCGCGAGCGAGCGCTCCTGCGCGGACAAGGCCTTGTCCTCGAACGTCTTGAGCTCCGGCGTAATATAGCGCTCGGCATTTTTTAGCGTCTGGCGGCGGCGATAGTCGTCGGGCACCTTGTCGGTCTGGCCGCGCGTGACTTCGATGTAGAAGCCATGCACCTTGTTGAACTCGACCCGCAAATTGTTGATGCCGGTGCGCGCACGCTCGCGCGTTTCCAGATCGATGAGGAACTGGCCGCAGTTCTCCGAGATATCGCGCAGTTCGTCGAGATCGGCATCGTGACCGCGCGCGATGACGCCGCCGTCGCGCAGCATGGCCGCCGGTTCTTCGGCGATGGCGCCCGAGAGCATGGCCAGCGCGGCCTCGGGAATCGCGAGGTCTTCGTGCAGCATCGCAAGCAGCGGCGAACGCGTTTCGACGGCACGCAGCGTGGTGTGCAGTTCGGGCAGGCGGCGCAACGCGTCGCGCAGACTCGATAAATCGCGTGGCCGCGCGGTGAGCAGCGCCAGGCGGGCCGTGATTCGCTCGACGTCCGCCACATGCCGCAATTCGCTGTGCAGCGCGCGCCACGTGCCCGGGCCTTCGAGCAGCGTCGCAATGGCCAGTTGGCGCGACTGCGGCACCTGCTGATCGCGCATCGGATGATGCAGCCAGTGGCGCATCAGCCGGCTGCCCATCGTGGTGCCGCAAGTGTCGAGCAGCGAGAGCAGCGTGGGCGATTCGGTGCCCCGCAGCGTTTCGGTGAGTTCCAGGTTGCGCCGCGTGGCCGCGTCGAGGCCAATATAGGCGGCTTCCCGCTCCACGTTCAGACTTTGCACATGGCGCAAGGACTGGCCCTGCGTGGCCGCTGCGTACTGCAGCAATGCGCCGGCTGCGCCGAGCGCCGGGTTCAGGCCGTCGCAGCCGAAGGCCGTCAGGCTCGCGACACCCAGTTGATCGCGCAGGCGTTGCGTGCCGGCGGCCGTGTCGAAGTGCCAGTCGGGCACGCGCGTCGTGGTGCCGAGGGAGAAGCCCTCGAAGGCTTCGAGGGCGCTGTCGGGCACCAGCGTCTCGGCCGGGCGGATGCGCTCCAGCTCGCGCGGCAGCTTGTCAGCGGCGACTTCCATCAGGCGCAGCTCGCCACTGGCGAGCGAGAGCCAGGCGAGGCCGGCGACGCGTTCGCTGGCGCGTCGCGCCGGCGGCATGTGTACGGCCAGCAGATACTGGTCGACCTTGTCGCTGAGCAAGGCGGCGTCGGTCAGCGTGCCGGGCGTGACGATGCGCACGACCTTGCGCTCGACCGGCCCCTTGGCGGTGGCGGGATCGCCGATCTGCTCGCAGATGGCCACCGACTCGCCGAGCTTGACGAGCTTGCCGAGGTATTGCTCCACGGCGTGATGCGGCACACCGGCCATGCGAATCGGTTGTCCGCCCGACTGGCCCCGCGAGGTGAGCGTCAGGTCGAGCAGTCGTGCCGCTTTGGCTGCGTCGTCGTGGAACAGCTCGTAGAAATCGCCCATGCGATAGAAGACGAGCATGTTCGGATGGTCGGCCTTGATGCGCGTGTACTGCTGCATCATCGGCGTCATCGGTGCAGCGGCGGCGGGGGTGGCTTGGGCTTGGGTGCTCGTCATGAATTCGGTCGGGTCGGGCAGATCGGGTCACGAGGGGGGCGGGGAGACCCTGCCGGCGTGCGATACCGCGCCGATTCAGCGTGGCGCGCGCCGCGTCGCCCCCTCGTGGCGCGTTGGATGCGCAATTTTACGACGGGTTCGGCGAACATCGTTAGCCGTCGTCCGGCAATGTCGCAAGTGAGTGTCGATGAGTTTGTTACACGAAGGCGGCAAATTTTGCTCAAGTTTCCAGAAAATGTGCCGTTTCGGGGGTAAGCACCCGCAAAAATGAACAAAAAGCATCGCAAGCTACTTTCGCACGGGCCAGTATGGTGAAGTCGTTGAAGGGACGGGTCGCGGCCACGACGGCCCTGGTCTCGATGATATTGATCGTCGGCGTCGCCGTCGGCATCGAATTCTTCGTCTATGGGGAGTTGCGAAGCTCGATGCAGGCGCAGCTCGACACACAGGTCCAGCTCGTGGCCGAACAGCTCGATGACAAGATGCGCGGGAAGTTTCTCGCCCTGCATCGCATGGCGCGCCACCTTGGCCATCCGGACGCGATGACGCTCGCCCAGTTCGACGCCTTCGCCAACATGTCGGTGTCGATGCCCGAGACCTTCAACACGATTTTCGTCGCCGCGCCCGACGGCCGTATGCGCTACGACTCGACGTTCCCCGCCACGGCGATCAACATTGCCGATCGCGACTATTTCCGGCAGGTGCTCGCGGGCGCGCCGCAGGCGGCGTCCGGACTGATCGCGGGCAGGATCACCCGTTCGCCGGGCATTATCCTCGCGGTACCCGTCGTGGACGCGCAGGGCAAGACGATTGCCGTGATCGGCGGCGCGATCAATCTGCTGCGGCAAAACTTCATGGTCGATCTGGCGAGCAATGCGATCGGCGCGACCGGCCGCTACTGCGTGACGACGAATGAAAATCCCGCGCGCTATGTCATTCAGGCGGACGTGACGAAAATTCTCTCGCCCGTCGGCCCGGCGCAGACGCTCTGCGGCGTGCGTGATCCGGGGCCGAACCCTCTCTTGCGCATGCATCCGCTGGTGGCGCGCGCGACCATGGCCACGACCGGCTGGTCGGTTGTCGCAGTGTTGCCCGGGGCTGAAGCGTTCGATCCACTAGCGCGCGTGCGGCGTCGCGTGATCCTGCTCGCGATCGCGGCGATCGGGCTGGCCGCGTTCGCGATGTGGTGGATGGCGCGGCACATGCTGCGTCCGCTCGATACACTGCGCGACCTCGTGCAGCGCAGCGCCGGCGACATGCGCGCAGTGCAGTCGCTGCCTGTCCAGCGTGCCGACGAGATCGGGGCGCTCGCGAACGCGTTTCGCGACATGATGGAGCAACTGCGCGATCGTACCGAGGCGCTCGAGGGCTCGCGCGAGGCGGCGCGGGCGAGTGTGCGCCACATGCAGGAAATTGCGGATCGGGTGCCCTATCTCGTCGCGTTTCTCGACAGCAACGAGCGCTTTGCGTTCGTGAATCGGGCCTGTGAACTGCGGTTGCGGCGGCCGCGTGAACGCATTCTCGGGGCGACGGCGAGCGAGCTGCTCGGCCCATCGCTCTATCGCGAGTTCGCGCCGCATCTCGCCCGGGCATTCGCGGGCGAAGCCGCCACGTTCATCTGGGATTTTGGCGACGACGCGGCGTTCCGCTGCTTCGAGGTGAGCTATCAGCCGGAATGGGCCATGCACGATGTCCTTGCCGGCGTTCATGTGTTTGTCCGCGATATCACCGTCGAGCGCTCGAACGAGCGGCGCTGGCGGCGCGAATCGCACACCGATCACCTGACGGGGCTGCTCAATCGCAAGGGCTTCGATCAGGCGCTGGCGGGTGCGTTGCGCGTGGCGCGCGAGGGGGGCGGCGCGCAGGCGCTGCTGTTCGTCGATCTGGATCGCTTCAAGCTCGTCAACGATACGTGGGGGCATGCGCTCGGCGACGAGTTGCTGCGGCGTCTGGCCAAACAGCTGGTCGCGAGCGTGCGCGAGGGCGACGTCATTGCCCGCTTCGGTGGCGACGAATTCGCCGTCATCATGCGTGACGTGCAGGATATTCTCGATGTGGAGCGCACGGCCATGTCGATTCTCGATGCAACGTCGCGGCCGATGTCGCTGTCCGTCGGGGCCGTTACGGTGGGGGCGTGCGTGGGCGTTGCGATGGTCGCGAGCGGTGAAGTCAAGACGCCCGACATGATGTTCGACGCGGCGGACCGCGCGCTGTACGACGCCAAGCATGGTGGCCGCGGACGCTTCGTGCTCGGCGACGGTGCATGCGTGGCGGATTAGGCACAACCAATCGAATGCGCGACAGCGATCAGCTTCCCCGAAGATACGAGCGTGAATTGTCTGACGCACAATAGGCGACGCCCTCCGTTCGCCTCGACGTGCGGCCGGCGGTTCGGGCGTGGGACGTTTCTTTACAGGAGGCGGGCATGAAACTCGAAGGCGGACGAAGCCGGGCAGCATCGCGGGCGGCTTCCGACGCAGGGTGGCGCGAACCCGGGGCGCGCCGTGAGCCACCGCAGGCTTCGCATCGGGGGCCGCGCGCGCGGCACGACGCCGATGCACACGACGACAAGTCTAGGCACCTGAGCTTGTCGATTCGCGAAAATGAAGTGTTTCATATGCTGGTCGACGGCCTGGCCGTCAATGAAGTCGCGCATGCGTTGCATTTGAGCGAGCGGACGATTGCATCACACGTTGCACAAATTCTGCACAAACTCGCGCTTGACGATCGTGCGGAGCTGGCCGACTACGCCATACGTCACGGGCTGATCGACGAAGGGTCGGAAGGCGTCGCCTGACGGCGCCAGGGCGAGGTGGTGGCGCCGAGCGGCCTTCGGGCAGCCGGCGCCCCGCTTTTGGGGCTAACCCGGCGCGTCGTGCGCGGTCTCGAGATCGCACGCGACGCGCTCGTCAAACGGCGCGCGTGCCAGTGCCCCGGCATCCGCGTGCTCCCCTGTCTGGCCGTAGTCCCTCAGTTGTCCCTCAGTTGTCCCGAATAATCCTGTTTGATTCAGAATGCCGCCGAGACCTGCGTCGACGGCCGACGCGATCGCGCCGTCGGTGATAAGGTACGGCTCGACACCATTTTTCATGCGAGGTCTGTGGCATGGCGCGCGCGGCGTTTGACTCGCGGGCGGCCGCACGACTCGCGATCCCACGAAACGAGACGGACGGCCGGCGTTGATGCGGCGCGTCGTCCAGACAACCGAGGAACGACACGATGAAGGCGATCGAGATCACCCAATACGGCGCACCGGAAGTGCTCAAGCTCACTGAGCGGCCGCGCCCCGAACTCAAGCCGGGCGAAGTGCTCATCAAGGTCACCGCGTCGGGCGTGAACCGTCCCGACGTGCTCCAGCGCATCGGGCAGTATCCCGTGCCGCCGGGCGCTTCTGACCTGCCGGGGCTCGAAGTGGCGGGCGAGATCGTCGATGGCAAGCTCGACGGCCCGGATAACCGCTGGGGATTGAAAGTCGGCTCGCGCGTCTGTGCGCTGGTGCAGGGCGGGGGCTATGCCGAGTACTGCGCCGCGCCGCTCTCGCAGGTGCTGCCGGTGCCGCAAGGGCTCTCGGACGTCGAGGCGGCGTCGCTGCCCGAAACGTTCTTCACCGTGTGGAGCAATGTGTTCGATCGCGCTCACCTCGGCGAGACCGAGTCGGGCGAAAAGGAGACGTTGTTGGTGCAGGGCGGCACGAGCGGTATCGGCGTGACGGCGATCCAGCTCGGCGTGGCCATGGGCCATCGCGTGTTCGCGACCGCCGGTTCCGATGAAAAGGCTCGCGCGTGCGAAGCGCTCGGCGCGGAGCGGGGCATCAATTACAAAACCGAAGATTTCGTCGCCGTGACGAAGGCGCTCACCAGCGATCGCGGCGTGGACGTCGTGCTCGACATGGTGGGGGGCGACTATCTGCCGCGTGAAGTGCAGGCGCTGGCATTCGATGGGCGCATCGCGATCATCGCGCTGCTCGGCGGCAGCAAGGCCACGCTGGATATGGGGGCGCTGCTGCGCCGCCGCCTGACGGTGACCGGCTCGACGCTGCGTCCGCGCTCGGTGGCGTTCAAGGCGGCGATTGCACAGAACCTCTACGAGAAGGTCTGGCCGTTGTTCGCGGCTGGCAAGATCCGGCCGGTGATTTATCAGACGTTCCCGGCCGACCAAGCAGACAAAGCCCACGCATTGATGGAAACGAGTACGCATGTCGGGAAGATCGTGCTGACCTGGTAAGTCATCTCGCGTCGGCGCACGAGGCGAATCCGCGTGAAAGCCCCATTTCATGCGGATTCTCACGTTTGAAAGTCGGCGAAATTGACCCCCATGCCCCTGACGCACTAGAATGAGAGGTTTTTCGTCCTTACGCATTGGGGGATCACGCGTGACAATCGGTACTGCGGGTACTGCGGCTTCGGCTCGCACCCTAGGCCGCAAGGCGGGCAAGCTCGTCGTGGGCAATTGGAAACTGCATGGCAGTCTGGCCGGCAACGAGGCGCTGCTGGGCGACCTGCTGGCGTCACCGGTGTTGAGCGCCCCGGGCGTGACGGCGGCCGTGTGTGTGCCGTTCCCCTATCTCGCGCAATGTCAGGCCCGCCTCTCGGGGCAGGTGCTGGGCTTCGGTGCGCAGGAGGTGTCGGCGCAGGTGAGTGGTGCCTACACGGGCGAAGTCTCCGCGCCGATGATTGCCGAGTTCGGCGCACAGTTCGTGATTGTGGGGCATTCGGAGCGTCGTACGTACCACGGCGAGACCGATGCGGGCGTCGCGGCAAAGACCTTGCGTGTGCTCGACGCGGGCATGACGCCGATCGTGTGCGTCGGCGAGACGCTCGCCGAGCGTGAAGCCGGCGAAACGATGTCTGTCGTGACGCGTCAGCTCGATACGGTGCTCGCGGCGCTGACGGCGGCGCAGGCGGTCCAGATTGTTGTGGCCTATGAGCCGGTCTGGGCGATTGGCACGGGCAAGACGGCAACGTCGGCCGAGGCGCAGGAAGTGCATGCGCATTTGCGCTCGCTGCTGCGTGCGAAGGGCGAGGCGGTGATGGATGTGGCGGTGTTGTACGGCGGCAGTGTGAAGCCGGATAACGCGGCCGAGCTGTTTTCGATGGCGGATGTCGATGGTGGGTTGATCGGCGGGGCGGCGTTGAAGGCGGTCGATTTTCTGGCGATTTGCGAGGCGGGTCTGTCGCGCTGACGCTGATGCCGGATTTCGTAACGGCACGAAATGGTCATGATGCGGTGCATCAAAAATGCACGGCAAGTCGGATTCTTCTATACGGGTGATGAGATGGGGTTGTTGAAAACGTTGTTGATCGTGGTGCAGGTGCTTTCCGCGCTGGGCATCATCGGTCTGGTGTTGCTCCAGCATGGCAAGGGTGCCGATATGGGCGCTGCATTCGGTAGCGGTTCGTCGGGCAGTCTCTTCGGTGCGTCGGGTTCCGCAAACTTCCTGTCGCGGACCACGGCAGTGCTGGCGGCCGTGTTCTTCGTAACCACGCTGGGTCTCACGTATCTCGGTTCGTACAAGCCGGCGGCAAACATCGGTGTCCTTGGTAATTTGCCGGCCGCAACGTCGCCGATGACGGCGTCGGGCGCGGTCGCGGCAAGTGCGCCGGTGAGTGCTTCCGCAGCCAATCCGCAGGACGTGCCGAAGTAAGTCGCAGCGCGGTTTGCAACGTGTAATAAGCCGTAAAGAAAATCGAAAAAAAATCGATTTGTGCGTTGAACAAAATGCTGAAGAGCGCTAATATAGCGGTCTTGAAGCGATTCGTAAGTGACAGCGGATTGCAGAATTTGAATGCCGACGTGGTGAAATTGGTAGACACGCTATCTTGAGGGGGTAGTGGCGAAAGCTGTGCGAGTTCGAGTCTCGCCGTCGGCACCACAGTTCTCCGATGCCAGCCTTGCGTTTATGCTTTGGCTGGCATTTTATTTTGTGCTCACTGTTCATCCGCTTTTTGGCCCCCACGCCAATGACGAAAGCGGTTTTTGGACTAACCAAAAAGAGGGTAGAGTTGAACCTCGGAACCTATTATCCCGTCCTGCTGTTCATTCTGGTAGGTGGCGGTCTTGGGGCGCTACTGATTGGGGTCGGTAAATTCCTCGGCCCCAACAAACCCGACAGCGCAAAACTCTCTCCGTACGAGTGTGGCTTCGAGGCATTCGAAGACGCGCGCATGAAGTTCGATGTGCGCTACTATCTCGTCGCCATCCTTTTCATCCTGTTCGATCTCGAAACGGCATTTCTGTTTCCGTGGGGCGTCGCCCTGCGCGATATCGGCTGGGTGGGCTTTATCTCCATGATGGGTTTCCTGCTTGAGCTGCTGATCGGTTTCGTGTTCCTCTGGAAGCGCGGTGCGCTCGACTGGGAATAAGGCCGGCATCGTATTGGCCGCATTGCAGAAGGATTCAGGGTAAGCATATGAGCATCGAAGGGGTTTTGCGCGAAGGGTTCGTCACCACCACGGCTGACAAACTCATCAACTGGACGCGCACGGGTTCGCTGTGGCCGATGACGTTCGGCCTGGCCTGCTGTGCCGTCGAAATGATGCACGCCGGCGCGGCGCGTTACGATCTGGACCGGTTTGGCGTGGTGTTCCGCCCGAGCCCGCGTCAGTCGGACGTGATGATCGTGGCCGGCACGCTGTGCAACAAGATGGCACCCGCGCTGCGCAAGGTGTACGACCAGATGGCCGAGCCGCGTTGGGTGATCTCGATGGGGTCGTGCGCCAATGGCGGCGGCTACTATCATTACTCCTACTCGGTGGTGCGCGGTTGCGATCGCATCGTGCCGGTCGACGTCTACGTGCCGGGCTGTCCGCCGACGGCCGAGGCGCTCGTCTACGGCATCATCCAGTTGCAGTCGAAGATCAAGCGGACTGCGACGATCGCGCGTAAATAACCGCTCCCGCCCATGTCTAAACTAGAACAACTCAAGACCACCCTGCAAAACGTGCTTGGCGCCCGCGCCGAGCAGTTGGTGGAAGCCCTCGACGAGCTGACGCTGACCGTCAAGGCGAGCGACTATCTCGAGGTCGCGCGCACGCTGCGCGATCATCCCGAGCTCAAGTTCGAGCAGTTGATGGACGTTGCCGGCCTGGACTACTCGGCCTACGGCGACGGTGCCTACGACGGCCCGCGCTACGCCGCCGTCTCGCATCTGCTCTCGCTGACCCACAACTGGCGTCTGCGCGTGCGCGTGTTCGCCCCGGACGACGATCTGCCGGTCGTGGCGTCGTTGATCGATCTGTGGAGTTCGGCCAACTGGTTCGAGCGCGAGGCCTTCGATCTGGTCGGTATCGTGTTCGAAGGGCACCCGGATCTGCGCCGCATTCTGACGGACTACGGCTTTATCGGTCACCCGTTCCGCAAGGACTTCCCGACCTCGGGCTATGTCGAAATGCGTTACGACCCCGAGCAGAAGCGGGTGATCTATCAGCCGGTGACGATCGAGCCGCGCGAAATTACGCCGCGCATCATCCGCGAAGAACATTACGCCGGTCTGAAACATTAAGGTGGCCTTGTGGCAGACATCAAGAACTACACTCTGAACTTCGGTCCGCAGCACCCGGCAGCGCACGGCGTGCTGCGCCTGGTGCTCGAGCTGGATGGCGAAGTGATCCAGCGCGCCGATCCGCACATCGGCCTGTTGCACCGCGCGACGGAAAAGCTCGCCGAGTCGAAGACGTTCCTGCAATCCGTGCCGTACATGGATCGTCTGGACTACGTCTCGATGATGTGCAACGAGCACGCCTACGTGATGGCGATCGAGAAGCTGCTCGGCGTCGACGTGCCGATTCGCGCGCAATACATCCGTGTGATGTTCGACGAAATCACGCGGATTCTGAATCACCTGATGTGGATTGGTTCCCACGCACTCGACGTGGGCGCGATGGCGGTATTCCTGTATGCCTTCCGTGAACGCGAAGACCTGTTCGACGTGTACGAAGCCGTCTCGGGTGCCCGTATGCACGCGGCCTACTACCGTCCGGGCGGCGTGTATCGCGACCTGCCGGACGCGATGCCGCAATATCGCGCATCGAAGTTCCACAACGAGCGCGCCATCAAGAAGATGAACGAAGCACGCGAAGGCTCGCTGCTCGACTTCATCGAAGACTTCACCAACCGCTTCCCGAAGTGTGTCGACGAGTACGAAACGCTGCTCACCGACAACCGTATCTGGAAGCAGCGCCTGGTGGGGATCGGCGTCGTGTCGCCCGAGCGTGCCATGCAGCTCGGCTTCTCCGGCGCTATGCTGCGCGGCTCGGGCATTGCCTGGGATCTGCGCAAAAAGCAGCCGTACGAAGTGTACGATCGTCTCGATTTCGACATTCCTGTGGGCAAGGAAGGCGATTGCTACGACCGCTATCTGGTGCGCGTGGAAGAAATGCGCCAGTCTGTCCGCCTGATCCGCCAGTGCGTGACGTGGCTGCGTGCCAATGAAGGTCCGGTGATTACGGACAATCACAAGGTGGCGCCGCCCTCGCGGGTCGAAATGAAGTCGAACATGGAAGAGCTGATTCACCATTTCAAGCTCTTCACCGAAGGCTTCCACGTGCCCGCCGGCGAAACGTATGCCGCCGTCGAGCACCCGAAGGGCGAGTTCGGCATCTACCTGGTGTCGGACGGCGCGAACAAGCCGTACCGCCTGAAGATTCGTGCGCCGGGCTTTGCCCATCTTTCCGCGCTCGACGAGATGGCGAAGGGCCACATGATTGCCGATGCTGTGGCGATCATCGGGACCCAGGACATCGTGTTCGGCGAGATCGATCGCTAAACGCGCAGTGGGCGCCTCTGGCGCCCTTAAGTTTTAATTCGGCAGGGTTTCGCAGGTCGATGCCATTGCCGTTCCAGTTGCCGTGCCTGTGAGTCGCGGGTGGCCGAAAAAACCGGTCTGCCAGCGCTGGCGCGAGCGGGGATAACGTTTTAAAGAACCGTCGGATCGGAAATGCTTTCTCCCGAAGCCCTGAAGAAAATCGACCGTGCCGTTGCCAAATACCCTGCCGACCAGAAACAGTCGGCGGTGATGCACGCCCTTGCCGTAGCGCAGGTCGAGAAAGGCTGGTTGTCGCCCGAAGTGATGCAATTCGTGGCGGACTACCTCGAGATGCCCGCAGTCGCGGTGCAAGAGGTCGCAACCTTCTACACCATGTTCAACACGCGCCCCGTGGGCAAGTTCAAGTTGACCGTGTGCACGAACCTGCCTTGCCAGCTTACGCGTGGCGAAGAGATGGCGAAGTACCTGAAAGAGAAGCTGGGTGTCGACTACAACGACATCACGCCGGACGGTCTCTTCACGGTCAAGGAAGGCGAGTGCATGGGCGCTTGCGGCGACGCACCCGTCCTGCTGGTGAACAACCATCGCATGTGCGGCTTCATGAACGAAGCCAAGGTCGACGCGCTCCTCGACGAGCTCAAGGCCACGGGCGCCGCGGGAGAGAAAGCATGACGTCGCTGCACAACCGTCACATCAAGCCGCTGATCCTCGCCGACCTCAATGGCGAGAACTGGCACCTCGAAGATTACGTCAAGCGCGGGGGGTACCAGCAGCTTGCCCGTATCCTGAAGGAAGGCCTCACGCCGGAGCAGGTCATTGCCGACGTCAAGGCATCGGGCCTGCGTGGCCGCGGAGGCGCAGGCTTCCCGACGGGGCTCAAGTGGAGCTTCATGCCGCGCGCGTTCCCGGGGCAGAAGTACCTTGTCTGTAACTCGGACGAAGGCGAACCCGGTACGTTCAAGGATCGCGACATCCTGCGCTACAACCCGCATGCGTTGATCGAAGGCATGGCCATCGGCGGTTTCGCCATGGGCATCACCGTCGGTTACAACTACATCCACGGCGAAATCTACGAAGTGTACGAACGCTTCGAAGAGGCGCTCGAGGAAGCGCGCGCTGCCGGTTATCTGGGCGACAACATTCTCGGCACTGACTTCTCGTTCGAGCTGCATGCGCACCATGGCTATGGCGCGTACATCTGCGGCGAAGAGACTGCGCTGCTCGAATCGCTTGAAGGCAAGAAAGGCCAGCCGCGTTTCAAGCCGCCTTTCCCGGCGAGCTTCGGTCTGTACGGCAAGCCGACGACCATCAACAACACCGAGACGTTCGCTGCGGTTCCGTTCTTGCTGGCCACTGGCCCGCAGCAGTACCTGGAAATGGGCAAGCCGAACAACGGCGGCACCAAGATCTTCTCGGTGTCGGGCGACGTCGAGCTGCCGGGTAACTACGAAGTGCCCCTGGGCACGCCGTTCGGCGAGTTGCTGGAACTGGCCGGTGGCATGCGCGGTGGCAAGAAGCTCAAGGCCGTGATTCCGGGCGGCTCGTCGGCACCGGTCGTGCCGGCCGGGCTGATGATGGAAACGACGATGGACTACGACAGCATCGCCAAGGCTGGATCGATGCTGGGCTCGGGCGCCGTGATCGTCATGGACGAGACACGCTGCATGGTGCGCTCGCTGTTGCGCCTGTCTTACTTCTACTACGAAGAATCGTGCGGTCAGTGCACGCCGTGCCGTGAGGGCACTGGCTGGCTGTGGCGCGTGGTCAATCGAATCGAGCATGGCGAAGGTCGCCAGGAAGATCTGGACCTGCTCAACTCGGTGGCCGAGAACATCATGGGCCGCACCATTTGCGCGCTGGGCGACGCCGCAGCGATGCCAGTGCGCGGCATGCTCAAACACTTCTGGGACGAGTTCGCCTACCACGTCGAGCACAAGCATTGCTTGGTCGGCGCTCACTAATCCCTTTTGACGCTTGGCATTGAACCGCTATGGTTGAAATCGAAATTGACGGCCAAAAGGTCGAGGTGCCCGAAGGCAGCATGGTGATCCAGGCTGCCAAGAAGAACGGCACCTATATTCCCCACTTCTGTTACCACAAGAAGCTGTCCATCGCCGCGAACTGCCGCATGTGCCTGGTCGAGGTCGAGAAGGCCCCGAAGGCGGTGCCGGCCTGTGCCACACCGGTGGCCAACGGCATGATCGTGCGCACCAACTCCGAGAAGGCTGTGAAGGCGCAGCAATCGGTGATGGAGTTCCTGCTGATCAACCACCCGCTCGATTGCCCGATCTGCGATCAGGGGGGCGAGTGCCAACTGCAGGACCTGGCCGTCGGTTACGGCAAGTCGGCGTCGCGCTATCAGGAAGAGAAGCGCGTGGTGTTCCACAAGAATGTCGGCCCGCTCATCTCGATGGAAGAGATGTCGCGCTGCATTCACTGCACCCGTTGCGTGCGTTTCGGCCAGGAAGTGGCCGGCGTGATGGAGTTCGGCATGCTGGGGCGCGGCGAGCACTCGGAAATCACGTCGTTCGTCGGCAAGACGGTCGACTCCGAACTCTCGGGCAATATGATCGACCTGTGCCCAGTCGGTGCCCTGACCTCGAAGCCGTTCCGCTACAGCGCCCGGACGTGGGAGCTGTCGCGCCGCAAGTCGGTGAGCCCTCACGACGGCGTGGGTGCGAACCTCGTGGTGCAAGTGAAGAACAGCCAGGTCATGCGCGTTGTGCCGCTCGAAAACGAAGCGCTCAACGAATGCTGGATCTCGGACAAGGATCGTTTCTCGTACGAAGGTCTGAACAGCGACGAGCGCCTCACCAAGCCTATGCTCAAGCAAGGCGGCGAGTGGCACGAAGTCGACTGGCAGACGGCGCTCGAATATGTCGGGCATGGTCTGACGGACATCATCCGCGACCACGGCGCCGATGCCGTCGCCGGGCTGGCCTCGCCGCACGCCACGATCGAAGAACTGCACCTGCTGCAAAAGTTCGTGCGCGCCTTGGGCAGCGATAACGTCGACTTCCGTCTGCGTCAGACGGACGTGTCGGGCGGCACCCAGGGGGCTCCGTGGCTCGGCCTGCCGATCGCGGACCTCGACACGCTGCAAAGCGCGCTGGTCGTCGGCTCGTTCCTGCGCAAGGATCATCCGCTGTTCGCTTCGCGTCTGCGCTCCGCGGTGAAGGCCGGTGGCCAATTGCACGTGCTGCACGGCTCGGACGACGATCTGCTGGTGAAGCTCGCCAACAAGATCATCGCCGCACCGAGCGCATGGGTGAGCGAGCTGGCCGGTATCGCGCTCGCCGCGGCGGCGGCCAAGGGCGTTGCCGCCCCGACTGAGCTCGCCGGCGTGAACGTCAGCGACACGGCCAACGCCATCGCCGCCTCGCTGGTGAACGGCGAGCGTCGTGCCATCCTGCTGGGCAACGCCGTGGTGCAGCATCCGCAATTCGCACAACTGCACGCCATCGCGCAAGTGATCGCCGATATCACCGGCGCCACGCTGGGCTTCCTCACCGAAGGCGCCAACACTGTCGGTGCCTACGCGGTGAAGGCCACGAACGCCAAGGGCGCCGCTGCGCTGTTCGCGCAACCGCGCCAGGCGTATCTGCTGCTGAACGCCGAGCCGGAGTACGACTCGGGCGATGCGAAGCAAGCGCTCACGGCATTGAACGCCGCGAAGATGGTGGTCTCGCTCTCGCCGTTCAAGCACGGCCTCGAGTACGCCGACGTGCTGCTGCCGATCGCCCCGTTCACGGAGACGGCCGGTACGTTCGTCAACGCCGAAGGGCTGCCGCAACACTTCAACGGTGTGGTGCGTGCGCTGGGCGAGACGCGTCCGGGCTGGAAGGTGCTGCGCGTGCTGGGCAATCTGCTCAAGCTGCAAGGCTTCGCGCAGGACACCGCGGAACAGGTGCGCGACGAAGCGCTCGCCGGATTCTCGGCCGCCTCGCTCGACAACCGCGCCAAGGCTGCGCTGGCTGCACCGACGGCAGCCGGGCAGGGCCTGGAGCGTCTGGCCGACGTGCCGATCTACTCGGCCGACGCGCTGGTACGCCGTGCCCCGTCGCTGCAACTGACCAACGACGCCAAGGCCGCGCTGCGTGCCACGCTCCCGGCGGCGCTGTTCGATCGCCTGGGCCTCGCCGCGGGCGACGCCGTGCGCGTGCGTCAGGGCGATGCGGTGGTCACGCTGCCGGCTGCGCGTTCGGAAACGTTGCCTGCCAATGTGGTGCGCGTGCCGGCGGCCACGCCGGCATCCGCCGCGCTTGGCGCGATGTTCGGTGAAATTTCGGTGGAGAAGGCGTAAATGAGCCTGAACGAAGTCATCAATCAATACGGCACGCAACTGCTGGGCGTGGCCTGGCCGACGGTGTGGGCGCTGGTCCGCATCCTCGTCGTGGCCGTGATCCTGCTGCTGTGCGTGGCGTACCTGATTCTGTGGGAGCGCAAGCTCATCGGCTGGATGCACGTGCGTCTGGGCCCGAACCGCGTGGGCCCGGCCGGTCTGCTCCAGCCGATCGCCGACGTGTTGAAGCTCCTGCTCAAGGAAGTCATTACGCCGTCGCAGGTGAGCAAGGGCATTTACGCCATCGCGCCGGTGATGGCCGTGCTGCCCGCCTTCGCGATCTGGGCGGTGATTCCGTTCCAGCCGGGCGCCGTGCTGGCCGACGTGAACGCCGGGCTGCTCTATGCCATCGCGATTTCGTCGATCGGCGTGTACGGCGTGATTCTCGCCGGCTGGGCATCGAACTCGAAATACGCTTTCCTCGGCGCCATGCGCGCGTCGGCCCAGATGATTTCGTACGAAATCGCCATGGGCTTCGCGCTGGTCACGGTGCTGATGACGGCCGGCTCGCTCAACCTGTCGGACATCGTGCGTTCGCAAGAGCACGGCATGTTCGCGGGTCTGGGGCTGAACCTGCTGTCGTGGAACTGGCTGCCGCTGCTGCCGATGTTCGTCGTCTACTTCGTCTCGGGCATTGCCGAAACGAACCGCCACCCGTTCGACGTGGTGGAAGGCGAATCGGAAATCGTGGCCGGTCACATGATCGAATACTCGGGCATGGGCTTCGCCCTGTTCTTCCTGGCCGAGTACATCAACATGATCATCATCTCGGCGCTGGCCTCGGTGCTGTTCCTGGGGGGCTGGAGTGCGCCGTTCGGCTTCCTGTCGTTCATCCCGGGTGTGTTCTGGCTGGCGTTCAAGGTGTTCCTGCTGCTGTCGGTGTTCATCTGGGTGCGTGCGACGTTCCCGCGCTACCGCTACGACCAGATCATGCGTCTGGGCTGGAAGGTATTCCTGCCGCTGACGATCATCTGGGTGATCGTGGTGGGTGTCTGGATCATGTCCCCCTGGAACATCTGGGGCTGAGGCGAACGGAGTAGAGGAATCCCATGGTAAGGGCAATCAAAGACTTTTTCGGCAGTTTCCTGTTGTTGGAACTGCTCAAGGGCATGGCGCTCACAGGGCGCTATACGTTCGCACGCAAGGTGACGGTGCAGTTTCCGGAAGAGAAGACGCCGATGTCGCCGCGGTTTCGCGGTCTGCATGCGCTGCGCCGTTATCCGAATGGTGAAGAGCGCTGCATCGCCTGCAAGCTGTGCGAAGCGGTGTGCCCGGCAATGGCCATCACGATCGAGTCGGATGTGCGCGACGACGGCACCCGCCGTACCACGCGCTACGACATCGATCTGACCAAGTGCATTTTCTGCGGCTTCTGCGAAGAAAGCTGCCCGGTGGACTCGATCGTCGAGACGCACATTCTCGAGTACCACGGCGAGAAGCGTGGCGATCTGTACTTCACCAAGGAGATGTTGCTCGCGGTGGGCGATCGTTACGAAAACGAGATCGCGGCGGCCAAGGCGGCCGATGCGCCGTACCGTTAAGCAGGGCAGGGCGCAGCGCAGCGACGGTGCGCCCGGTACGGCAATTGACGTTGGCTAATTCTCGCAACACCCGGTGATTATGGAATTCACAACCTTTCTTTTCTACGTGTTTGCGCTGATCCTCGTGATCTCCGGCCTGAAGGTCGTGACCGCGCGCAACCCCGTACAGTCGGCACTGTTCCTGGTGCTCGCCTTCTTCAACGCCGCGGCGATCTGGATGCTGCTCGAGGCCGAGTTCCTCGCCATCATGCTGGTGCTCGTGTATGTCGGCGCGGTGATGGTGCTGTTCCTGTTCGTGGTGATGATGATCGACATCAATCTCGACGAACTGCGGCGCGGTTTCGGCAAGTTCATCCCGCTGGCGAGCGCTGTCGGCGCGATCATGATCGTCGAATCGGCACTGGTGCTCATGCGCGGCTACGGCGCCACGCGCTCGCCGGTCAAGGCGGTCTCGGCCCCGGACGTGGCGAACACCAAGGCGCTTGGTATCGCGCTGTACACCGACTATATCTTTGCCTTCGAAGTGGCAGGTCTGATCCTGCTGGTGGCGGTCGTGGCGGCAGTTGCGCTGACCATGCGTACCCGTAAGGACCACAAACAGACCGACCCGAGCCAGCAGGTGCGCGTGAAGGCGCGCGACCGCGTGCGTCTGGTGTCGATGCCCGCCGAAGCCCGGCAGCAGTCCACCGGCACCGACGCGCCGGCGGCGGAATAAGGAGACAGCATGATCTCGTTGTCGCTAGCGCATTACCTGGTGTTGGGCGCGATTCTCTTCGCGATCAGCATTACCGGTATCTTCCTCAACCGCAGAAATGTGATTGTGCTGCTCATGGCCATCGAGCTGATGTTGCTCGCGGTCAATCTGAACTTCGTCGCGTTTTCGCATTACCTGGGCGACATTGCCGGTCAGGTATTCGTGTTCTTCATTCTTACGGTGGCCGCGGCGGAAGCCGCGATCGGGCTGGCCATTCTGGTCACGCTGTTCCGTAAGCTCGAAACGGTCAACGTCGAAGATCTCGACCGCCTCAAGGGTTAAACAAAGCGAACGCTGTTATGGCATCCACATTGAATCCCAACCTGCTGCTCGCGATCCCGCTGGCGCCGCTCGTCGGCTCCTTGATTGCCGGCCTGTTCGGCAAGCAAGTCGGACGCGCGGGCGCCCACACGGTCACGATCCTCGGCGTACTGGTCGCGTTTGTCCTGTCGGTCATGACGTTCATCGACGTCATGAACGGGGCGAGCTTCAACGCCACCGTCTACGAATGGGCCCGCATCGGCGAGCTCAAGCTCGAGATCGGCTTCCTCGTCGACACGCTCACCGTCACGATGATGTGCGTGGTCACTTCCGTCTCGCTCATGGTGCACATCTACACCATCGGCTACATGGCGGAAGATCCTGGCTACCAGCGCTTCTTCTCGTACATCTCGCTGTTCACGTTCTCGATGTTGATGCTCGTGATGAGCAACAACTTCCTGCAACTGTTCTTCGGCTGGGAAGCGGTGGGCCTGGTTTCGTACCTGCTGATCGGTTTCTGGTACACGCGTCCGACCGCGATCTACGCCAACATGAAGGCGTTCCTGGTCAACCGCGTCGGCGACTTTGGCTTCCTGCTCGGTATCGGCCTGCTGCTGGCCTTCACCGGTACGCTGAACTACGGCGAAGTGTTCGCCAAGGCCAACGAGGTCGCGGCCCTGTCGTTTCCGGGCACCGACTGGCGCCTGATCACCGTGGCCTGTATCTGCCTGTTCATCGGTGCGATGGGTAAGTCGGCGCAGTTCCCGCTGCACGTGTGGCTGCCGGACTCGATGGAAGGCCCGACCCCGATTTCGGCACTGATTCACGCGGCCACGATGGTGACCGCGGGGATCTTCATGGTGAGCCGCATGTCGCCGCTGTTCGAACTCTCGGACACGGCGCTGTCGTTCATCACGATCATCGGCGCGATCACCGCGTTGTTCATGGGCTTCCTGGGCATGATCCAGAACGACATCAAGCGTGTCGTGGCCTACTCGACGCTCTCGCAGCTCGGTTACATGACGGTCGCGCTCGGCGTGTCGGCCTACCCGGTCGCCATCTTCCACCTGATGACGCACGCGTTCTTCAAGGCGCTGCTGTTCCTCGGTGCGGGCTCGGTCATCATGGGCATGCATCACGATCAGGACATGCGCAACATGGGCGGCCTGTGGAAGTACATGCCGATCACATGGATCACGTCGCTGCTGGGCTCGCTCGCGCTGATCGGGACACCGTTCTTCGCCGGGTTCTACTCGAAGGACTCGATCATCGAAGCCGTGGCCGCCTCGCATCTGCCGGGCTCGGGCTTCGCGTATTTCGCCGTGGTCGCCAGCGTCTTCGTCACGGCGTTCTACTCGTTCCGCATGTACTTCATGGTCTTCCACGGCAAGGAGCGTTTCGGTCAGGTGCATCACGACCATGACGAGCATCACGAGGAAGAAGAGGAAACCGCCGATCACCACCACGGTCTGGCCCCGGGTCAGAAGCCGCACGAGTCGCCGGCGGTGGTCACGATCCCGTTGATTCTGCTGGCGATTCCGTCGGTCATCATCGGCGCCATCGCGATTGCCCCGATGCTGTTCGGCAGCTTCTTCAAGCAAGGCGTGGCGTTCAAGGACGTGATCTACGTTGGCGAAAACCATCCGGCGATGGAAGAGCTGAGCCACGATTTCCACGGCTGGCTGGCGATGGCGTTGCACTCGTTCGGCACGCTCCCGATCGCCCTGTCGGCGCTGGGCATCGTGCTCGCGGCGTTCTTCTACCTGAAGCGCCCGGATATTCCGGAAGCGCTGAAAAATCGGTTCTCGGGCATCTACAACCTGCTCGATAACAAGTACTACATGGACAAGATCAACGAAGTGGTCTTCGCCAAGGGCGCGCTCAAGATCGGTCGCGGCCTGTGGAAGGCTGGCGATCAAGGTCTCATCGATGGCGCAGTCGTGAACGGCAGCGCGCGTCTGGTGGGCTGGTTCGCCGGTGTCATCCGCTTCGTTCAATCCGGTTACATCTACCACTACGCGTTCGCCATGATCCTCGGCATGCTCGGGCTCCTGACGCTGTTTGTGACGTTGAACGGCAAGTAATAGGGGGAGCCAACAATAATGCAATCGCTACCGCTTCTGAGTCTGGCCATCTGGCTACCCATCATCTCGGGGATCGTTGTCCTCGCGGTGGGGAATGACCGCAACCCGGGCGGCGCACGTGCGCTGTCGCTCATCGGGTCGCTGATGAGCTTCCTGGTCACGCTGCCGTTGATCTCGAACTTCGACGCCAATACGGCGGCGTTCCAGTTTGTCGAGAAATCGAGCTGGATCGACCGCTTCCACATCAACTACTTCCTCGGCATCGACGGCATCTCGCTGTGGCTGATCGTGCTGACTTCGCTTATCACGGTGATCGTGGTGATCGCGGGTTGGGAAGTGATCACGGAGCGCGTCGCCCAGTACATGGCCGCGTTTCTGATCCTCTCGGGTCTGATGATCGGGGTGTTCTCGGCGCAAGACGGCCTGCTGTTCTACGTCTTCTTCGAGGCCACGCTGATCCCGATGTACCTGATCATCGGTGTGTGGGGCGGCCCGAACCGGGTGTATGCCGCGTTCAAGTTCTTCCTGTACACGCTGCTCGGCTCGCTGCTCATGCTGGTCGCGCTGATCTACCTCTACAACGTGACGCACTCGTTCACGCTGACCGACTGGTACGCCGCGAAGCTGCCGATGAACGTGCAGATACTGCTGTTCGTGGCGTTCTTCATGGCCTTCGCCGTGAAGGTGCCGATGTGGCCGGTGCATACCTGGTTGCCGGACGCCCACGTGGAAGCGCCGACCGGCGGCTCGGTCGTGCTGGCCGCGATCATGCTCAAGCTTGGGGCCTACGGTTTCCTGCGCTTCTCGCTGCCGATCGCCCCGGACGCCAGTCACTACCTGTCGGGCTTCATGATCACGCTCGCGCTGATCGCCGTCGTCTACATCGGCCTCGTGGCCCTGGTGCAGACCGACATGAAGAAGCTGGTGGCGTATTCGTCGATCGCTCACATGGGCTTCGCGATTCTCGGCTTCTTCATGTTCAGCGAAATCGGCATGCAGGGTGCGCTGGTCCAGATGATCTCGCACGGCTTCGTCTCGGGCGCCATGTTCCTGTGTATCGGTGTGCTGTACGACCGCATGCACTCGCGCAACATCGCCGACTACGGCGGTGTGGTGAACACGATGCCGAAGTTCGCAGCGCTGTTCATGCTGTTCACGATGGCCAACAGCGGTCTGCCGGCGACGTCGGGCTTCGTGGGCGAATTCCTGGTGATCCTGGGCGCCGTGAAGCTGAATTTCTGGGTGGGTCTGCTCGCTGCGACCTCGCTGATCACCGGTGCGGCGTATTCGCTGTGGATGTACAAGCGCGTGATTTTCGGCGCGATCGCCAACGATCACGTGCGCGAGCTGGTCGACATCAACAAGCGCGAATTCTTCATGCTGGCCGTGCTGGCGGCGCTCACGCTGTTCATGGGTATCTATCCGAAGCCCTTCACCGACCTGATGCACACCTCCGTCGTTAACCTCCTCGCCCACGTGGCGCAGACCAAGCTGCCTTAATCGGGGAGGATATCCAGATCATGCAAAACATCAATCTGCTGCCTGCGTTGCCGGAGGCCATCCTGCTGCTCATGATCCTCGTGATCATGATGTGCGACGCGTTCCTCGGCCAGACGCGCAAGCTCAACTACGTGCTGGCGCTCATCACGTCCGCAGTCGTGTCCGTGCTGTGGGCATGCAACGCCAGTGATCCGGCGTCGCACTACCTGTTCGGTAATGTGTTCGTCGCCGATCCGATGTCGAACCTGCTCAAGGCCTTTGGCGGCCTCGCTACGTTCGTCACGTTCGTCTACGGTCAAAAGTATCTGGAAGCCCGCGGTCTCGCCCGCGGCGACTTCTACGTTCTCAGCCTGTTCTCGCTGCTGGGCCTGTCGGTGATGATCTCGGGCAACAACTTCCTGACCTTGTACCTGGGTCTGGAACTGATGTCGCTGTCGCTGTACGCCCTTGCCGCCGTCTGGCGCGATTCGACGAACGCGACCGAGTCGGCCATGAAGTATTACGTGCTGGGGGCGCTCGCCTCGGGCTTCCTGCTGTACGGCATGTCGATGATGTACGGCGCGACCGGCTCGCTCGAACTGTCCAAGGTCTTCGAAGTCATCGCTTCGGGTGCTGTGAACAAGGTCGTGCTGGTGTTCGGCGTTGTGTTCGTGGTGGCCGGTCTGGCGTTCAAGCTCGGCGCTGCGCCGTTCCACATGTGGGTGCCCGACGTCTACCAGGGCGCGCCGACCCCGGTCACGCTGCTCATCGGTGGCGCGCCGAAGCTGGGCGCCTTCGCGCTGCTGCTGCGCTTGCTCGTCGAAGGCATGCTGCCGCTGGCGATCGACTGGCAGCAGATGCTGATCATCATGGCGGTGCTCTCGCTGGTGATCGGTAACCTGACGGCGATCGTGCAGACCAACGTCAAGCGCCTGCTGGCCTACTCGACCATCTCGCACATGGGCTTCGTGCTGCTGGGCATGCTCTCGGGCGTGGTGGGCGGCAAGATCGACGGGATCGCCGACGCCTACGGTTCGTCGATGTTCTACAGCGTGATCTACCTGCTCACGACGCTGGGCACGTTCGGTATCGTGCTGCTGCTCTCGCGCCAAGGCTTCGAGGCCGAGAATCTCTCCGATCTGAAGGGCCTGAACCAGCGTAGCCCGTGGTTCGCGTTCGTGATGCTGATGCTGATGTTCTCGCTGGCCGGCATTCCGCCGCTGGCAGGCTTCTACGCCAAGCTGGCCGTGCTGCAAGCCGTGGTGAACGCGGGCATGGTGTGGTTGGCGGTGGTGGCGGTGTTGGCCTCGCTGATCGGTGCGTTCTACTACCTGCGTGTCGTCAAGCTGATGTACTTCGACAAGGCCGATGACCACAATGCGCTGCAGGGCAGCGGCACGATGCGTTTCGTGCTGTCGCTCAACGGTTTGGTCCTGCTGTACCTGGGCTTGATGCCTGGCCCGCTGATGGACTGGTGCCTGCGCACCATCAAGCTGACGCTCGCCAGCTGAGCGCGTTAGACTACACGAAGGCGGCCGGGCGGGTCGAAATGACCGGCCCGGCGCACGACAGACGAACCGGCGGAGGGATGATCGATGGGTATGTCGGCAGGCGGTATGCTGGTGATTGTGCTGTCCCTGTTGGGCGCGAATCTGCCGTTCGTGAACCAGCGCCTGTTTGGCGTCATCGCGCTCAAGCGAGCGGTCAAGCCGCTGTGGTGCCGGCTGGTCGAGATGGCGGTGGCTTACTTCGTGGTGGGGGCGCTCGGTTATCTGATCGAGTCGGGCATCGGCAACGTGTTTTCGCAGGGCTGGCAGTTCTATGCGGTCACGGCCAGTCTTTTCGTCGTGTTCGCGTTTCCGGGCTTCGTGTACCGGTATTTGTGGCGCCATCGACCGGCTGCCGTTGTGGCCTGAGATGTTTGCTTCGCAAGACGCCGCCCTTGGGCGGCGTTTTGTTTTGGGTTCGCCAATTTTCAGCCGTGGAGGGCTTATGACCCAGCGTCAATTCGACGATCGACATCTGATTGAGACGCGTCTTGAGAGCGATACGGTCTATGACGGTTCGTTCCTGACCATCAAGCGCGACCGCGTGCGTCTACCCGACGGCAAGACGGCAACGCGCGAATACACCACCCATCCGGGGGCCGTCATGGTGATCCCGCTCTTCGACGACGGCCAGGTGCTCATGGAGCGTCAGTATCGGTATCCGCTCGAGCGCGTGATGACGGAGCTGCCCGCCGGCAAGCTCGACGACGCGGAGGGCGGTCTCGCGTGCGGCCAGCGTGAGTTGCTGGAAGAGACGGGGTATCGCGCCGAGCGCTGGGATTACCTCACGCGTATTCACCCGGTGATTTCGTACTCGACGGAATTCATTGACATCTGGCTTGCGCGCGACCTCACGCTTGGCGAACAACGCCTCGACGAGGGCGAGTTTCTCGACGTGTTCAAGATGCCCGCGACCGAACTGCTGCAATGGGTGCGGGACGGGCGTATCACGGACGTCAAATCGATCATCGGCGCGTTCTGGCTGGAAAAGATATTATCGGGCGTGTGGCAGCCGAACGAGCGGTCGCCACAACGCTGATCCATCGTCATTTTTTTCGATCCCCGGTCTCGTGACCCACGGGGTCGGGATACATCCATTGCGTCATGAAGGTTTTTGACTTGCGTTGTGCACACGAGCACACCTTCGAGGGCTGGTTCGGCTCGGAGGACGATTACCTGTCGCAGCAAGCGCGGGGGCTGGTGACATGCCCCGTCTGCGGCGACGCGAAGATTGCCCGCATGCCGTCTGCGCCGCGCCTGAATCTGTCGGGGGCGACGTTGCGTGCCGAAGGCGCGCCGGCCGCGCGACCGCCCGGCGACTCGGCCTCGCGGGACGTCGCCAAAGCGAAAGGCGAGCTGCAGACGCTCTGGATGAAGGCGGTGCGTCACGTCATGGCGAACACGGAAGACGTGGGTAGCCAGTTTGCCGAGGAAGCCCGCAAGATTCACTATGCGGAAGCCCCGGAGCGCAATATTCGCGGCACGGTGTCGCGCGAAGAGAGCGAAGCACTGGCGGAAGAGGGCATCGACGTCATGCCGCTGCCGATTCCCGACGGCTTCAAGGATACGTTGCAGTAAGCCCGTAACCGTCTGGCGGATGACGCCAGCACGCCGCATGCAGGAGCTAGCGATGGCAACTCTCGAGTACTACTTCGAAGACTTCACGGTCGGTGACACCTTCGATCTGGGCGAATACACGTTCACGGCGGACGAGATCGTGCATTTTGCGCGGCAATTCGATCCCCAGCCGTTTCACATCGATGAAGCGGCCGGGCGCGAGTCGCATTTCGGTGGGCTGGTGGCCAGCGGCTGGCACACGTGCAGCATCATGATGCGGATGAACGTCGACCAACTGCTCTCGCGCTCGTCGAGCATGGGGTCGCCGGGCGTCGAGCAGATCGAGTGGCTCAAACCGGTGCGTCCGGGAGACACGATCACGGTCACGAGCAGCACGCTGGAAGTGCGCGCGTCGAAAAGCCGTCCCGATCGGGGCATCGTGCGCCAGCTCTGGACGGCGACGAATCAGCACGGCGAAGAAGTGTGCCGGTTCCGCGGAACCGGGCTCTATTTGAAGCGCGGTGACTGAGTCACGCGAGCGTCGGACTCACCCGCGCTCGCGTCGGCCTGCCGCGGCGGTCTCAATGTGACAGATCGCTCACCGAGGCCGCCGGGGCATCGCGTTTGACCTGCGTGATGCCGTCTTCCATCTGCTCGGCGCTCGAAAACATCTGGCTTTGGCCGATGATCTCGCCATTGCGCGCCTTGAGCACGAAATACGGGCGGCCGGACGTCGACGTCTTGCGCTCGAAACGGTGGTCCTCGGCCGAATTCTTGCGAACGGACTCGATACCGTTCTGCGCAGAGGCCCGCGCCTTGTATGTCTCGGACGAAAGGATAATGTGCCCGCTGTCGGCCATCAGGTGAAAGTGGAATTCACCGTTGGGACTGCGCTTGAGTTCGAACTTGCCTGACATATGTGGATCTCCCGGATCTTCCAAAAGCCAGCGGCGAGGGACTGCGAACTGCAAGGGGACGACGGCGGCCAGCCGCGTCGCAGACGTTTGAAAAACGTCTGCAGGTACGTGTTCGGCGTGTTCGACGCGCCTACGCATCGAGCGTAATTCACCTAGATTAGCACCGCCAGCGTCGCGGCGAAACCGCAGTCTGTTGCGAAGTGTCAACCACTTCGCTCTACGCCCCGCCGGACCGTCACCGCTCGCCCGTGGCCTAATGGCGCGCGTATTGCGTCGCGCCGAACAGTATCTCGCGGGCCTTGGCATCCTGAAGCGGCTTGCGCGCGTCGGCCAGCACCTTGATGCCGCGCTGCACGGCCGGACGGGCCTCGATGGCGTCGAACCAGCGTTGCACATTGGGGAAGTCCGACATCACCACACCTTGATTCTTCCACGAGCGCAGCCACGGCCAGATCGCAATATCCGCAATGGTGTACATGTTGCCCGATACGTAGGGGTGATGACCGAGCTGCTTGTCGAGCACGCCGTACAGGCGCCGGGCCTCATTGGTGTAGCGCTTGATCGCGTAATCGATTTTCTCGGGCGCGTAGATCCGAAAATGGTGCGCCTGACCGAGCATCGGTCCCACGCCCCCCATCTGGAACATCAGCCATTCGAGCGTCTCGTACTTGCCGCGCACATCCTCGGGCAGGAAGCGCCCGGTCTTGCCCGCCAGATACAGCAGGATCGCTCCCGACTCGAACAGCGAGATTGGCTTGCCGTCCGGCCCGTCCTCGTCGACGATGGCCGGAATCTTGTTGTTCGGCGAGATGGCGAGGAAGGCGTCCTTGAACTGGTCGCCCGCCCCGATATCGACGGCATGTGCGTGGTAGGGCAACCCGCACTCTTCGAGCATGATCTGGACCTTGTGGCCGTTGGGCGTGGCCCAGGAATAGAGCTGAATCAATTGTGGCTCCTTGTTGGGGTGTCAGTTGACGACGGGGCGCCGGGGGCGCTCGGCGCGCTCGCGTAGCGCGCCAGTTCCAGCTTGGCGATGGCGTTGCGATGGACTTCGTCGGGGCCGTCCGCGAAGCGCAACGTGCGCGCGCTCGCATACGCGTAGGCCAGCGGGAAGTCTCCCGAGAGCCCCGCCGCGCCATGCGCCTGCATCGCCCAGTCGAGCACCTGACACGCCATGGTCGGCGCCACGACCTTGATCATGGCGATCTCGGCCCGCGCCGCCTTGTTGCCGACGGTATCCATCATATAGGCGGCCTTGAGCGTGAGCAGGCGCGCCTGTTCGATCAAACACCGGGCTTCGGCGATGCGCTCGCGCGTGACGCCCTGCGCCGCGATCGGCTTGCCGAACGCCACCCGCGAGAGCGTGCGCTGGCACATCAGCGAAAGCGCACGCTCGGCCAGCCCGATGAGCCGCATGCAGTGGTGGATACGCCCCGGGCCGAGACGCCCCTGCGCGATCTCGAAGCCGCGTCCCTCGCCGAGCAGGAGACTGCTGGCCGGCACACGAACGTCATCGAGCACGATTTCCATATGGCCGTGTGGGGCGTCGTCGTAGCCGAAGACGGTGAGCGGGCGCACGCGCGTTACGCCCTTGGCGTCGGCCGGCACGAGAATCATCGACTGTTGGGCATGCTTCGGCGCGTCCGGATCGGTCTTGCCCATCACGATGTAGACGGCGCAACGTGGGTCGCCCGCGCCGGTCGACCACCACTTGCGGCCATTGATGACGTAGTCGTCGCCGTCGCGGCGAATGCGGCACTGGACGTTGGTGGCGTCGGACGACGCCACGTCCGGCTCCGTCATCAGAAAGGCGGAACGGATCTCGCCGCGCAGCAGCGGTTCGAGCCATTGCGCCTTTTGCGCGTCGGTCGCGTAGCGCTCGAGCGTTTCCATGTTGCCGGTGTCGGGGGCGTTGCAATTGAAGACTTCCGGCGCCCACGGGACTTGTCCCATGATCTCGCACAGCGGTGCGTATTCGACGTTGGTCAGGCCCGCGCCGCGCCCCGAGTCGGGCAGGAACAGGTTCCACAGCCCGGCCTGCTGCGCGAGCGGCTTGAGGCGCTCGATGACCGGCGACGGCTGCCATGCGTCGCCTTGGCGCCGCGCCACCTCGATCGCTTCGAGATAGTGACGCTCGTTCGGGAAAATGTGCTCGTCGAAGAACGCGGTGAGGCGCTCGCGCAATGCCTCGACTTTCGGGCTGTAGGTGAAATTCATGAGGTCTGCGTTCCTTGACTGCCTGCGTGATCGAGATCCCGGGACCCGCACTGCGCGGGGGCTGTGCTGCGCTGCGCGTACATCCAGGCGAGTTCCGCCATCGGCCGCGCGCGCTGGCCGGCATCGAGTGCCTGCTGGCTGACGGCCGTGCCGTCGGCGACGCGCTTCATGATGCCTTGCAGAATTGCGGCGATACGGAACATGTTATACGCGAGATAGAAATACCACTGCGCGGGCCGGGCAATCCCCGTGCGCTCGCTGTAGCGGGCGACGTAGGCGTTTTCGTCCGGTATGCCGAGGGCGGCCCAATCGAGGCCGGCAATCCCGCGAAACACTCCGGGGGTGACGTGCCATGCCATGCAGTGATAACTGAAGTCGGCGAGCGGGTCGCCGAGCGTCGACAGTTCCCAGTCGAGCACGGCGAGTACGCGCGGCTCGCTCGGATGGAAGATCAGATTGTCGAGGCGGAAGTCGCCGTGCACGATGCTGGTGCGCTCGGGCACGCCAGACGGCAAATGCGCGGGCAGCCACTCGATGAGACGGTCCATCGCGTCGATCGTCTGCGTCTGTGAGGCGCGGTATTGCTGGCTCCACCGGGCGATCTGGCGCGCGATGTAGCCGCCAGGCTTGCCGTAGGACGTAAGGCCGATGGCCGCGTAGTCGACCCGGTGCAGGGCCGAGATGACGCGGTTCATCTCGTCGTAGATGGCGCCGCGCTCGGCCGGCGTCATGCCGGGCAGCGAGGGGTCCCACAACACGCGCCCCGGCACGAAGTCCATGACATAGAACGCCAGCCCGATCACGCTTTCGTCCACGCACAGTCCCCGCATGCGGGCGACGGGGACATCGGTGCCGGCGAGGGCATCCATCACACGATATTCGCGCTCGATGGCGTGGGCGGACGGGAGCAGTTTGGCGGCCGGTGCGGGCTTGGTGCGCAGCACGTAGGCGGCGTTGGGGGTCGTCAGGCGATAAGTCGGATTGGATTGACCGCCGTTGAACTGCGTGATCGTCAGCGGCCCGGCAAAGCCGTCGACATGCGCGGCGAGCCAGCCTTCGAGCGCAGCGGTATCGAACGGCGCGCGCGCGTCCAGTGCGCGTTCGCCGGCAAATGTGGAATAGTCTTGCGCGAGCTCCTCGGCCATGCTGTCTCCTGCATTCCCGGTGCTACGTTGTTCGTGACGATTTCGACCGTTTCGACTGCGTTGCTTTTTGCTTGTTACTTATTGCGTGTGCGGACGCTTCACGTCGTGCGATGGCCCGACGCGCTTATCCTCGCGCTCGCGTGCGCACAAACGATGCGAAGATCTTTTCCATGACGGTCAGCCGGTTATCGCGATGCAGCAGTTGCGGCGGCGCAAAGTTCATCAGGCGCACGACCCAGTCTTCGGGCTTGTCGCCCACGTCGAGCGCGTTGATGCAGGCGGGGGTCTGAGCGAGCTGGCCCAGGAAGAGGCGTCCGAGCGGATGCATGGCATGCGAGAGAATCGCCCGATTCACGCCGCCGTGCAACACCAGTAGTACCGTATCCCACGACGTATCGGCGCGCAGCTCCGCCAGCGGCGGCACCACGCGGTCGAGCAACTCGCGCACCGACTCGCCGTTCATGAAGCGGGTGCTCTCGGGCACGAGGCCGTCGAACGCGCCGAGAAACGCCTGCGCGATCTCGCCCGGCGGCAGGTCGGCAATGTTGCCGGCGCGAATTTCCCGCCAGCACGTCCACGTCTCGATGTCGATCTGTTGCCCGGTCTCGGCCAGCACGCGCTCGGCCGTCTCGCGGGTGCGCGGCAGGCCGCTCACGATCACGCGATCGAAGCGGATGTTCTCGGCGGCAAAGGCGCGTCCGGCGGCGCTGGCTTGCGAGCGCCCCAGCTCGTTGAGTGCGACCGCGTCGGCGTCGATAGGCTTGCCGCTGTCGTCGAAGTACGTGACGTCGCCATGACGCATCAGATAGATGCGGCGGCGCTGTGGTGGCGTGAATACCAAGGGACCGGCGGCGGAGCCGGATTGGCCGAGTGAGTCGCGCATGCGGTAACTCTCCTGAGAGGGGCGCCGGCAGTCTAACGGGGCGCTGCGGCAAGGCATTGACCGACCGCGCGTGTCCAAAGTTCGTGCGCGGTCGGTCAAGCCATCAGGCGTATTTTGCCGGACGTTTCTCAAGGAAGGCACTGATTCCTTCCAGACCGTCAGCATGGTGAAGCGATGCGACGAAACTATCGCGCTCGGCGCCCAACTGCGAGGTGAGCGTCTCGCTGGCACCGCTTTCGATGAGCGACTTGATCCGGCCGACGGCGTTCGGCGAGAGCTGCGCGAGATCGGTCGCCCAGTTCAGCGCCTCGGCCCGGGCTTGTCCCGGCGCGACCACGCGGTTGACGAGACCGGCCGCGGCCAGGCGCGCCGCCGCGACCGGCTTGCCTTCGAGCAGGATCTCGGTGGCGAGCGGGCGGGGCAGGGCTTGCGAGAGGAACCATGAGCCGCCGCCATCGGGCGTGAGGCCGACCTTGACGTAGGCCATCACGAACTTGGCGTTGTCGGCCGCGACGAGCAGGTCGCACGCGAGCGCGAGCGAGAAGCCCGCCCCGGCGGCGGCGCCCTCGACGGCCGCGATGACCGGCTTCGGACACGCACGCAGCGCTTCGATCCATTCAGCGAGCGCGTCGATGCTTGCCGCCTGTACCGATGGGTCCTTCTGACGATTCTCCAGCAGCCGGTTCAGGTTGCCGCCCGCGCAAAAGAAGTTGTCGGCGCCGGTGAGCACCACGGCGCGCACGGACGGGTCGCGCTCGGCCGTGGTCAGCGCTTCGACCCCGGCGGCGTACATGTCGGGGTGCAGCGCATTGCGCGCCCCCGGGTTCGACAGCGTCAGCACCAGCGTGTGGTCAACGCGTTCGGCAAGCAGTTCGGCGCTCATGGGGCGAGTCTCCAGATCACTGTTCTTCGGTCAGCAGCGACACGCCCAGTTGCGCGCGGCGCGTGAGCCACGGCGACGGACGATAGCGCTGATCGCCATAGAACGATTGCAGATTGCGCAGCACGGTGAGCAGTTGGCGAGCGCCGACGGCATCGCCGAGTGCGAGCGGCCCTTTGGCGTAGCCCAGGCCCAGCGTCACGGCGCGATCGATGTCGCCGGGTGCTGCGATGCGTTGCTGCGCGATGTCGGCGCCGATGTTCACGATGGTGGCGATCACGCGCTGGGCGACAAAGCCCGCCGAGTCGCGAATCACCGTCACGGGTGTGCCGCCGTGCGCAAACAGGGCGTGTGCGGCGTTGCGTGCTTCGGGCGTCGTGATCGGCGTGGTCATCAGCGTGTGGCGCTTCGCGCCGGCGAGCGGCAGCAGCGTGTCGACGGCCACCGTGCGCGCCGCGTCGAGTCCCTGTTCGACGGCGCAGGTCGTGGCGTCGAGACCGAGCGGCGTGACAACGATCAGCGCCGTTGCTGACGGCTTGTCGCCGCTTTCGAGGGGCACGCCCGTCGCGCCGAGCAGTTCGACCACGGCCGCGAAGCCGCGCGTATCGGCGCGGCTCACCCAGACGCTGGCGGGCAGGGTGTCGGGCGCCGGGGCTTCAGGCGGCACTTGCTGTTTGCCGTCGACATAGCGATAGAAGCCTTCGCCGACCTTGCGGCCCAGCAGGCCGCCCGCGAAGCGTACGGCCGTGATCGGCGACGGACGGAAGCGGGCTTCTTCGTAGAACTGGTGGTAGATCGATTCCATCACCGGGTGCGAGACGTCGAGTGCCGTGAGATCGAGCAGTTCGAACGTGCCAAGACGAAAGCCCGCCTGCTCGCGCAGGATACGGTCGATGTCAGCAAAACTCGCCACACCTTCGCTCGCCACGCGCAGGCCTTCGGTGTTCATCCCGCGCCCGGCGTGGTTGACGATGAAGCCCGGCATGTCCTTGCAGCGCACGGCCGTGTGCCCCATGCGCTGACCCAGCGCGAGCAGCGCATCGCCGACCTCGGGGGCGGTACGCAGGCCGTCGATCACCTCCACCACCTTCATGAGCGGCACCGGGTTGAAGAAGTGGTAGCCGGCCACGCGCTCTGGACGCTCGCACGCGGCGGCGATCGCCGTGATTGATAGCGACGACGTGTTCGACGCGAGAATCGCGTCTGCCGCAACGATGCCCTCCAGCGAGCGGAACAGATCGCGCTTGACGTCGAGTTTTTCGATAATGGCTTCGACCACGAGCTGGCAATCGGCCAGATCCTCAAGGACGCCGCATGCCTGCAGACGGCCCATCGTCGCCTCGACACTCGACGCTTCGATCTTGCCCTTCGCGGCGAGCTTGTCCAGCGTGTCGCGCAGGGTGCCCAGTGCGGCTTGCACGGCGCTGGCGTTGGTGTCGTAAAGTTTCACGCGCAGGCCAGCCTGCGCGGCGATCTGGGCGATGCCACGGCCCATGGCACCGGCGCCGACGATGCCCAGCACGTCGATAGTCTTGCCGGGGGCGTTCGCGCAGGCCTGGGAGGAGGATGCAGTCATTCGGAGTGTCTCGAAATGGGGGTCGATGGTCGTCGATCGGAGTCGCGCGGTGGGCGCGCCCGGCGCTGGCACGGAGGGGATGCAACATTCTATCGTCCGACCGGTCGGTCTGGAAATGAATTTCCTGATGACTCGCCGAGCAATGCAAACCGGTGCCCATCACGCGTTGGCGCTATTGTCGCCGATCTTGCGGCGGCTGCCAGCGCTTGTTCCGCTGGGCGGTCGGCCGGGGGCGTAGTCCATCGGACCGTTCGTGGACCTGCCGTTGGGCCGGGAGGCAGATTTCGGGACATCTTCCCGTGTGCGCGTCTCACGACCGATCGTGCGATGCCGTTACACTGCGGGTGGCCGCCAGTCGCGTCGGTTGCACACATCGCCAAGGTTGACCCCGTGGCGCTCGCTGCATGACGCAGTGAGCGTGTGGATCGACAACGATGCCGCAACCATCGCACCACCGTCGCACCACCGTCGCGCGATCGGCCGACAACGACGCGCTACCGCTCCATCGGCGGCAGCGCACCAGGGACGCATCATGACACTGCGCACGCGCCGCTGCCTCGACGACAACCGAGGCGCTAGCCGTGACGCATCGGAGACATCATGTTGAAGCTGTACGGTTTTCCCATCAGCAACTATTACAACAAGGTCAAGGTAGTACTGTACGAGAAGGGCTTGGCATTCGAGGAGTCGGAGTCGATTCCCTGCCAGGATGAGTCGCTGCTGCAATGCTCGCCGCTCGGCAAGGTGCCGTATCTGGAGACGGAACAAGGGTTCCTGTCCGAGTCACAGGTGATCTGCGATTTCCTCGAAGCGACGCATCCGTCGCCCGCGCTTTTCTCGAAAGACCCGTGGCGGCAGGCGAAGGAGCGCGAACTGCTCACGATGGTGGAGTTGCACCTGGAGCTGGTTGTGCGCGACATCTACGGGCAGGCGTTCTTTGGCGCGACGGCCTCGGATGGCACGCGTCAACGCACCGAGAAGCTGCTGCGCCGGAACATCGTGGCGTTCAAGCGGCTGGCGAAGTTTGCGCCTTACCTTGCCGGCGATAGCTTCTCGATGGCCGACGTCGCCGCGGGCATCCATCTGCCGATCTTGGGGATGGCCACACAAGCGGTGTATGGGGAGGATTTCCTGCAAGCGGCCGGCATCGACTGGAAGGCGTATGGCAAGGGGCTCGCCGAACGCGAATCGTTCCAGCGCATGCGCGCTGAGCAGAAGGCGTACCAGCAGGCCCAGCAGGCGAAGAAGGCGGGGTAATTCCGACGCGCCTGCCACCGCCGCGCATCACGCGCCGAGGCAAAAGCGAAAGGGCCGCGATTGGAAAAAGATCGCGGCCCTTTTTGCGTCTTGCTGAAGCGGTTCGCGTCAGATCTTTGCGAGTCGTGCCAGCGCCTCGCGCAGCGTGTCGTCCCGCTTGGCGAAGCAGAAGCGCACCACACCGGATTCATGCGGCTCATGATAGAACGCCGAGACGGGAATGGCCGCCACGCCGATCTCGCCGGTCAGCCACAGCGCGAAGTCGGCTTCGCTCATGTCGCTGATCGCGCTGTAATCCACGCACTGGAAGTAAGTGCCTTCACACGGCAGCAACTTGAAGCGCGTGCCCGCAAGCCCCTCGCGGAACAGGTCGCGCTTCTTCTGGTAGAAGCCTGCGAGTTCGAGGTACGGGGCGGGATCGCGCATGTAGTCGGCCAGACCGACCTGCATTGGCGTGTTGACCGTGAACACGTTGAACTGATGCACCTTGCGGAATTCGGCCGAGAGTGACGCCGGCGCCGCCACGAATCCGACCTTCCAGCCCGTCACGTGATATGTCTTGCCGAAGCTCGACACGATGAAGCTGCGGCGCGCGAGTTCGGGATGGCGCGCCACACTCTCGTGCCGCTTGCCGTCGTACACCATGTGTTCGTAGACCTCGTCGGAGATCAGCAGGATGTCGGTGCCGGCCACGATCTCGGCGAGCTTCGCGAGATCCTGCTCGTGCCACACGGTGCCGCTGGGATTGTGCGGCGTGTTGAACAGGATGAGACGCGTGCGCGGCGTGATCGCCGCCGCCAGCTTGTCGAACGGAATGCGGAACTCGGGCGCGTCGAGCGTGATGAACACAGGCTTGCCACCGGCCAGCTCGATCGAGGGGACGTAACTGTCATACGTCGGCTCGAACACGATCACCTCGTCGCCCGGATGCACGCACGCGAGAATGGCCGTGAGCAGGGCCTGCGTGGCACCGGCCGTCACCGTGATTTCAGTGTTCCAGTCGTAAGGCTGCCCGTAAAGCCGGCCGATCTTGTCGGCGATCGCCTGGCGCAATGCCGGCACGCCGGCCATCGGCGGGTACTGGTTATGGCCGTCGCGCATCGCGCGCGAGACGGCATCGACGATCTTCGGATCGCACGCGAAATCGGGGAAGCCCTGCCCGAGGTTCACCGCCTGCTTCTCGGCGGCGAGCGCCGACATCACGGTGAAAATGGTGGTGCCGACGTTCGGCAGACGTGACGCAAGCGGCGGGGCGACCAACGCCTGAGCGGCGGGCGCGACAGATGCGGTGTGGGGCGCGTTCATGTAGGCAGTGGACGATGCAGTGATCAGGCCGCCATTCTACCGCCGCTGCGCCCGGCCTGCGGGCGATGCCGGAGGTTGGGTTGCGTTTTCGGACATGCCGCGGCCATGCGTTCGCCGATTCCGATCGGACTTTCGGACATTACCCGTTCGCGTTGAGCAGCGACGCGAACGCGCTCGCCGTCACGATGCGAAAGCCGAACTGGCGTGCCACCCGGCTGCGCAGCTTAAGCACCGCTTTGTCCTTGCTGACGAGCCAGTGTGCATGACCGTCGCGTGCGGCCTCGAGGAATTTCTGATCGTCGCGGTCGCGGCACAACGGCAGCGGGGCGCCCGGCGCGGCGTCTTCCGGCACGACGATGCGATGCGTGTTGGCGTCGACCCAGGCGAGCGCGGCGTCGTTGTCGATTTCGAGCGACGCGAATTGCGGGTAAGTAAGCACCACGGCGAGTTCGTCACGACAGCGCGACGCCATGAGCGCCGTGAGGCGACGCTCGACGAGGGCATCGCGGACCGGACGCACAATGGGGTCGTCGAAGACGAGCAAGTCGATCCAGACATTGGTGTCGAGCACCACGCGCGGTGGTGTGGCGAGCGTATCGAGATGGTCGGCGAAGGCCCGTTCGGCGGGCGTGGCAACAGCGTTCTGAAGCATTGGATAGAATGTGGGTTTCTCGTTTTCGCAGGGACGCTGCACCCGATATGATAATTGTTCTCTCGCCGGCCAAATCACTCGACTACGAAACGCCGCCGCACGTGAGCACGCACACCGTGCCACAGTTCGTCGACGACGCGGCCGAACTGATCGACGGTCTGCGCGAACTGAGTCCGGCACAGGTGGGCTCGCTCATGAGCATTTCCGATCAACTTGCCGCGCTCAACGTTACCCGCTACGCCGACTGGAACGCCCGCTTCGACACGAGCAATGCGAAGCAGGCCGTGCTTGCCTTCAACGGCGACGTCTACGAGGGCCTCGCGGCCCGCACCCTGAGCGCCACGCAGCTCGACTTCGCCCAGAAACATCTGCGCATTCTGTCCGGCCTGTACGGCGTGCTGCGCCCGCTCGATCTGCTGCAGCCCTATCGTCTGGAGATGGGCACTCGCTTTGCCAATAAGCGCGGGCGTGATCTGTACGCGTTCTGGGGCGAGCGTGTGACGCAGACGATCAACGCGTCGCTCGCGGAGCACACCGAGACGCGTCGCGTGCTCGTGAACCTGGCGTCCGAAGAGTATTTCAAGGTCATCAAGCGCCGTCTGGTGGCCGCGCCGGTGATCACGCCGGTGTTCGAGGACTGGAAGAGCGGCAAGTACAAGATCATCAGCTTCTATGCCAAGCGCGCGCGCGGTCTGATGGCGCGTTACGCCATCGAGCGCGGCGTGACCGACGTGCAGCAGCTCAAGGCCTTCGACAGCGAAGGCTACGCGTTCGACGACACGGTCTCGAACGACGCGCTCTGGGTCTTCCGCCGTCGCGTGGCCTGACGTTCGTGAGCCTTCGACCCTGGGCAAGTGCCCGGGGTTTTTGATTTCCGCCAGCGAGACAAGTCATGACTGTCCAGATCAGCAGCAAGTTCGATAGCGGCGCCATCGAAGTGGTGAGTGCCGAGCGTGCCGACGACATTCACGTCCGCATTGCCCGGGACGGTGCCGCAGAATTTGCGCAGTGGTTCCATTTCCGTGTGCAGGGGGTGGGCGGTACGCCGTGCCGGATCATGTTCGATAACGCGGCGCAAACGTCGTATCCGCGCGGCTGGGAGAACTACCGCGCGGTGGCGTCGTACGATCGCGTGAACTGGTTTCGCGTGCCGACCTCGTACGACGCGAAGGTCATGACGGTGTCGTTCACGCCGGCGCACGACAGCGTGTATCTCGCGTATTTCGAGCCGTATGCCGAGGAGCGTCACCTGGCACTGCTCGGCACGGCGCAGAACTCGCAGAGGGTGAGTTCGCGCTCGTTGGGGCAGACCGTCGACGGGCGGGATATGACCTTGCTCACCGTGGGTGAACCGCGCGCGGGCAAGCGCAATCTCTGGGTGATCGCGCGTCAGCATCCCGGCGAAACGATGGCGGAGTGGTTCGTGGAAGGACTGTTGCGCCGCCTGCTCGGGGCGGGCGACTGGGCGGGCGATCCGCTCGCCACGGCGGTGCTCGACGAAGCGGTGCTGCATATCGTGCCGAACATGAATCCGGACGGCTCGGCGCGCGGCCATCTGCGTACCAATGCGGTGGGCGCGAATCTCAATCGCGAGTGGCTGGCGCCGGACCCGATGCGCAGCCCCGAGGTGTATCACGTGCGCGCAGCCATCGAGACGCTCGGCTGCGACATGTTCTTCGATATTCACGGCGACGAGGCGCTGCCCTACGTATTCCTGGCGGGCAACGACGGCGTGGAGTGGGCGACCGACGAGACACTCGCGCGCGAGAAGGCGTTCGGCGAGCGCCTGAAGGCGGCGAGCCTCGATTTCCAGGACAAGTTCGGCTATCCGCCGGGCAAACACGGGCCGGACTCGCTCAAGCTCGCGTCGAAGTGGGTCGCCCATCGCTTCGGCTGCCTGTCGCTCACGCTCGAAATGCCGTTCAAGGACAACGCGAACCGTCCCGATCCGCACGTCGGGTGGAGCGGCGCGCGAAGCGCCGCGTTGGGCGCGTCGATGCTTGCCGCGATCTGGGCACAGATGCAGGCCGATAACGCGTGAGAGGGGACGGACGGTCAGCGCGAGCGCTGGCCGTCACCCGGCGCTCAGTGCGATTTCTTTTTCGTCGCGGTCTTCTTGGTGTTGCTCGACTTTGCCGACGACTTGCCGCGCGACGCCTTGGACGAGGCGCCATGCCTGCCCGATTTCGCGGCCGCGTGCTTCACCTTGCCGTGTGTGCTGCCGCGTTTGGCGCGCTTCACCGGCTGTTCGACCTGTGATAGCGGCGACGTATAGTTGAAGCCCATCATGCGACCGTCGGCGTAGCCGCAGCGAATATGGATGTTGTCCGTCTGGCCGCTGGTGCGCTTGCCGATGCCGTCGAGTTCGACCATCTGCGTGACGTCCACACGTTGCTTGTGCTCGTCAAATGGCCCTGACCACGGCAAGACCTTGGCGTGCTCCGAATCGAGCGCGTTGTCGGCATACTCGACGCTCTCGTATCCGGGCAGCGTGGCAACGACGAAACTCGCGTGCGCGGCGCAATCGGCCACCAGCGGATCGGCGTGACGCGTGTTGACGAACTGCTCGACCAGCGCGCGATGTTGTTCGAGGGTGAAGGCCTGTGCCGGGGCCGCCACGGCGCACAGGCAGAGCGGAACAGCGACGGACACGACGGATGCGATGGGTGCTGCCTGTGCGGCTGCGACGACCTGTCGCGCGGCGCGCATTACGACGCCGGCGGCGCGTTGAAAAAATCGATTCGACATTGCTTGAAGTATTCTCGGGGGCGCTAAGGCATTGCAGAGCAATGCGGGCATGCGACGACCCATCGTAGGCGTCTTCGGCACGCGCCGCTCGCGAAGAGGCTTGACCGCATTATGATAGACAACGGCAAAGCGGCTCCCATCTTAACCGAAAAAAAGTCGCCGACGCCCGCCGGGCAAGTCCTCAGACGTAACAGGACTGAGCGCGAAAGTTACAGAGCGCTACAATGCGGGCCTGACCGACGCGTCGCCGCGCAGAAAACCTCGTGCATGCGGCAGGCACGCCTTTCGTTCGCCCCGCGTTTCTTCATTTCAGCATGTTCGCAAATTCACGCACCGTGGCCAGTGCTCAAACCGGCCCGCACGACAGACTGGCGGCGCTCGTCAGTCGTCATCGCGACGCGGTCTTTCGCAAGCCGCTCGCCGCCTACAGCGCGGGGGCATTCGAGGCCGCCATCGTCGCGTGGCGCAGCGCCGGCGCCGCACCGCTGATCATCGATGCGGGATGCGGTGTCGGCGAAAGCACGTTGCGCCTGGCCACGCAGTTTCCCGATCACTTCGTCATTGGCATCGATCAATCGGAGAGCCGCATCGTGCGCGGCAAGGATTGGTGGGGCGGTGCGTGGCCCGAGAACTTCGTATGGGTGCGGGCCGATCTGGTCGACTTCTGGCGGCAACTGTTCGAGGCCGGCATTCGCCCGGCACGTCATTACCTTCTCTATCCGAACCCGTGGCCGAAGATCGGCCAACTCGCCCGACGCTGGCATGCGCACGCGGTGTTCCCCACGGTGGTGGCGCTCGGCGGCGTGCTGGAGTGCCGCAGCAACTGGGATCTCTACATCGAGGAAATGGCGTTGGCCGTCGAGTGGCTCTGCGGTGTGCGGCCGGTCGTCGAGGTCTGGGCGCCTGAGGGGGGCGTCATCCCGATGACGCCGTTCGAGCGCAAGTATCTTGCATCGGGACATGGGCTGCATCGATGTGTCGTGACGTTGCCATCGCCATTGCCATTGCCATCGGCACCGGGTGATTAGGCGGAGCACGCCGAACGCGTCGCCCAAATAAAATGGCCGTGCGCTGATCACGCACGGCCATTGTCTTGCTGTCGTCGCGCGTCGCTTCGACGCGCGGCCGATCAGTGGAAATGCGGACGGCTCGGTTCGGCGTCCTCCGGCATTTCCGCATGCACGATTTCGCCCACCGGATCCGGATACAGTGGCACGCCGCAATCGTCGCAATACTCAGGATCGAAGCGCCCAGGGTGCTTGCGAATCTCGGTCACACCGCAGGCCTTGAGCAGATCGGCGACTTCCTCGAGCGCGCCGCCTTCGATCTCGCCATTCTCGCGACCGTACAGCGGCCACACGACCCCATAGATGACGTCGTTGCTGCCCCGCTGCGTGAAGCCGATGCGGTACTCGTCAATGTTCTGCTCGCCGAAGCCCGCCACCACGGCGCGCAGCTCGGCCGGCGTGAGGGTGAGCACGTCTTCGAGATAGCGCAGCGCCGTGCGGATCGTGTGGGGCCGGATGCGCTCGTCGGCTTCGCGGCAGCTCGCGTAATAGGCGTCGGGCAGCAGGCACTCGATTTCGCAGCCAGGCAGCAGCGCATTGAGGTTAGGGCCGCCCTGCGTCGACCATGCCTCCTGGCATTGACCGCGTTCGGCGTGGCGCGCCCCTTCTTCCTGCCAACGGAACATCGGCGCGCCCTTGGGTACGCTGACGGCCGCCAGCAGGAAGCGCGGGTCGGCGAGAATCGGGGCCGTTTCCGGCAGGTCGCTGCCGGGTTGTTTGACTTCGGTGTTCTCGACCGCCGCGCGTACCAATTGCTGCGTGACCTTCCACGACTCGCAGTGCGTGCGCGGCAGTTGGTCGATGCTGTAGAGATACGGCGAAATGGTCACGCGCGCCGGTTCGGCCAGCACGTGAGCGTGCAGGTGCGCGCGAACGGGCATGAGCGCATCGGCTTTCACCGGCCCCGAGGGAATCGCGTAACGGGTCCAGGCGAGGATAGGGATGGCGACGAGCAGACCGTCCCACACCTGACCTTCGGCTTCCGGTTCGGCGGATTCGCTTTGCGACTCGATCAGATCGGCGAGCGCGCCATAGGCCTCGCTGTGGTTGGCCTGGAGATGGTCAAGGGCGGCGTCGATGGCCGGTTGGTTACCGGTGCGCAGCACGCGCGTGAGCAACGTGTCGAGCTGGGCTTCCCAGAAGCGGTCTTCGATACGGCTGCCGGAGGCAGCGAGCGCGAGCGCGTGGCCGACCAGCTTTTCAGCGTCGGGGGTCAGTCGTTTGGCGGTGCGTGAGCGCATAGTCGTGCAAAGCAGAAATACATGGACTCACGATTGTACGGCATGCGTGAACGCGATTGATGGGACGTGCGCACCGATTGCATCGTGCCGGCCCTGAAAATGACGACATGGCGCGGCCTTGCCGCCCCGGGGCCGTCAGAAATCGAACGCGAGATTGGCGGGCGCCGAGAGTCGGGTTCGACGCGTGGCCGCCAGCGTGGCACCTGTTACCGGGGCGAGCGCGGCCCCTTCCAGCGAGAGCAAGGCGAGCTTGCGCTCGACGCCGCTGGCGTAGCCGGTGAGGGTGCCGTCTGCGCCGATCACGCGGTGGCAGGGCACGATGATCGCAATCGGATTTCGGCCGTTCGCGGCACCGACCGCGCGCGATTTGTTGAGGTCGCCCAACGCGTGCGCGAGGTCGCCGTAGCTGCGTGTCTCGCCAAACGGAATGCGTTGCAGTTCGGCCCAGACGCCTTGCTGAAACGGCGTGCCCTGCGCCGCCAGCGCCAGATCGAAGGTGCGTCGTCCTTCGTGAAAATACTCGTCGAGCTGGCGCTTCGCGTCACGCAGGACCGCGACGTCGGCGCCATCGCGGCGCGTGTCGCCCGCTGGCGGAAAATACTTCTGATGCGAGAAATACACGCCGGTGAGGGCGTCGCCGTTGGCGACGAGCAGCATGTCGCCCAGCGGGCTGTCGTAATACGTTTCGTAGTGGGTCATGCGCACACCTCCTGCAAAGTCTCGACCGGCTGGCCCGCCGGTCCCTGTGCTGCCGCGCGCCAGACGTGCAGCGCGGCATACGCTCGCCATGGCGCCCATTGTGCCGCCCGCGCGGCGACGGCGCGCCCGTCGGCCGCGCCAAGCGCCTGACGCAGCACCAGATCGTCGACGGGCATTGCATCGGGAGAGCCCAGCGCACGCATGGCGATGTATTGCGCTGTCCAGGGGCCGATGCCCTTGATCGCGAGCAGAGCCGCCATTGTGGCGTCCAGGGGCGCGAGGGGATCCAGCCGCAAGCGGCCATCGACGATCACCTGCGCCACCCCGTGAATGGCGGCGATGCGACTCCGAATGATACCGGCTTCGCCGAGGGCGTCGGGGCGCACGGCGAGGAGTTGCGCGGCGCTCGGGAACGTGTGCGTCAGACCGTGCGCTGGGGTGGGCAGGGGCGTGCCGAAGCGTTGCGCGAGCCGGCCGAGCAGGCGTCGGGCGCCTTTGACGGTGATCTGCTGGCCGACGATGGCGCGCACGGCGATCTCGAAACCATCGACCGCCCCCGGGACGCGCAGGCCGGGCGTCGCCGCGGCGAGTGGGCCGAGGTGAGCGTCGATTACGTCCGGGCGCGCGCCGAGATCGAACAAATGTCGAAGCTTGGCCAGCACCTGCGGCACGCTGCCGGCCAGCGTGGGCGGCAATGTCACCTGAAGCGCATGGCGATCCGGTAGCGGGGTGACGCGACACCAGCCCGTGGCCGTCTGCCCGTCCTGGCGTTCGAGGCTCAGCGTGCGGGTATAGACGTCGCCCTCGCGCCGCTCGACGCCTTCGATGGCACGGTTGCCGAGAAAATCGAGCAGGGCGTGCCAGGCAAAGGGCGGTCGATAAGCGAGCTGGAACACGAGATCGCTGTCGGGAAGGGCATCGTGGCGCGCGTTCAGGCGCAGCCGGCCGGGGGCGAAGCCGTAGCGGGTCTTGAAGAGACCGTTGAAGCGTCGAACGCTGCCGAAGCCGGCGGCGAGGGCGACGTCGGTCACGGGCATGGCCGTATCGGTGAGCAGGCGCTTGGCCAGCAGAAGTCGTTGCGTCTGCGCGTACTCGACTGGGGAGACGCCGAATTCGTCCGCAAAGATGCGGCGCAGATGGCGTTCCGTGATGCCGATTCGGGCCGCGAGGGCGGGGAGGCTGGCGTGATTGAGGAAGCCTTCGTCGATCATGGCGGCTGCGGCGTCGGCGAGTTCGCGGGTGGCGTCGAAACGCGCGAGGCCAGGCGCGAGTTCGGGACGGCATTTCAGGCACGGACGAAAGCCAGCCTTCTCTGCGGCGGCGGCGCTGCCATGGAACGAGCAATTTTCAAAGCGGGGTGTGCGCACGTTGCACACCGGCCGGCAGTAGATGCCGGTCGACGACACGCCGACGAAGAACCAGCCGTCGAAGCGCCGGTCGCGAGCGCTGACGGCCTTGTAGCAGACTTCGGGATCGAGGGGCATGGACATGGGGCGGCGTGGGTCCGGCGGCAAGAGGGCAGAGACTATGCCCGCCACTCTACGCGCGAGGCGCATGAGGCGCCAGTCATTTTCGGACATGACAGCCACACATCCTCCCAACAAGACAAAACCCGGCACGAGGCCGGGTTTTGCAGTCTGCCGGGCAACGAATCGTTACCCGGCAGCGTGGGTCATGACAGCGTGGCTGATCAGGCAGCGGCCAACAACTGACGCAGCACGAACGGCAGAATGCCGCCATGCTTGTAGTAATCCACTTCGATCGGCGTGTCGATACGCAGCAGGACTTGCACCTTTTGCGTGTCGCCGTTCTTGCGATGGATCACCAGCGTGACGTCCTGTTGCGGCTTGATATCGGCCGACAGACCTTCGATGTCATACGTTTCTTCGCCCGTGATGCCCAGCGACTGGGCGCTGTCCGACCCCTTGAACTGCAGAGGCAGCACGCCCATGCCGACCAGGTTCGAGCGATGGATACGCTCGAACGAGCGCGCGATGACCGCCTTCACGCCCAGCAGTTGCGTGCCCTTGGCCGCCCAGTCACGCGACGAACCCGTACCGTACTCTTCGCCACCGAACACCACCGTCGGGGTGTTCTCGCCGACATACTTCATCGCAGCGTCGTAGATCGACAACTGTTCGCCGCTCGGCTGGTGAATCGTCAGGCCGCCTTCCACGCGCGAGCCGTCGGCCTGCACCGGGATCATCAGGTTCTTGATGCGCACGTTGGCGAACGTGCCGCGCATCATCACTTCGTGGTTACCACGACGCGAGCCGTAGCTGTTGAAATCGGCCTTGAGCACGCCGTTTTCGAGCAGCCACTTGCCTGCCGGCGAGCTTTCCTTGATGGAGCCGGCCGGGCTGATGTGGTCGGTCGTGACCGAGTCGCCGAACACGCCCAGCGCGCGCGCGCCATGGATCGGCTTGATGTCGGCGTTCGGCTCCATCGTGAAGCCTTCGAAGAACGGCGGCTCGGCGATGTACGTCGAACCCGGCCAATCGTAGACCTGGCCCTTCGAACCCTTGACCTTGGCCCACAGCGGGCTCGGATCCTTCACCGTGTCGTAGTTCGCCTTGAAGGTCTTCGCGTTCATCGCGAACTTCATCAGCTTCTGGACTTCTTCGCTGGTCGGCCAAATGTCGCCCAGGAAGATCTCCTTTCCGCCACGGCCCTTGCCGACCGGCTCGGTCATCAGGTCGCGCGTGACGTTGCCGGCGATGGCGTAGGCCACGACCAGCGGCGGCGACGCCAGGAAGTTGGCGCGGATGTTCGGGTGAATGCGCGCTTCGAAGTTACGGTTGCCCGACAGTACGGCGGCGGCAACCATGTCGTTCTTCACGATCACGTCGTTCAGCTCGGCCGTCAGATCGCCAGCGTTACCGATACAGGTCGTGCAGCCGTAGGCCGTCACGCCAAAACCCAACTTCTCGAGGTACGGCAGCAGGCCGGCCGCTTCGAGGTACTCGGTCACCACGCGGCTTCCCGGGGCGAGCGACGTCTTGATGTGCGGTGCGACCTTCAGGCCGGCTTCCACCGCCTTCTTGGCCAGCAGGCCGGCCGCGAGCAGCACGCTCGGGTTCGACGTGTTCGTGCATGACGTGATCGCCGCGATCAGCACGTCGCCGTTGTTCACGTCGATGCCGCCAGCGGTCTTGTAGGTCGTATCGAACTGCGCTTCGGTCTTGTTGAAACCGTTCTCGGCGACCGGCTTCGTGAACAGGTCCTTGAACGTCGACTTCACGTTGCCGATTTCGATGCGGTCCTGCGGACGCTTCGGACCGGCCAGCGACGGTGCCACCGTGCCCAGATCCAGCGACAGCGTCTTCGTGTAGTCGATGTCGTTCTTCTTCGGAACGCCGAACAGCTTCTGGGCCTTGAAGTACGATTCGAAGGCGTCGATTTCCGACTTCGTGCGACCCGTGCCCTTGAAGTAGTCGATCGTCTTTTCGTCGACCGGGAAGAAGCCCATCGTGGCGCCATATTCCGGTGCCATATTGGCGATGGTGGCGCGGTCCGGCAGCGCCAGGCTCGTCGTGCCTTCGCCGAAGAATTCGACGAACTTGCCGACGACCTTCTCGCGGCGCAGCATTTCCGTGATCGTCAGCACCAGATCGGTGGCGGTCACGCCTTCGCGCAGACGGCCCGTCAGCTCCACACCGACAACGTCAGGCGTGAGGAAGTACACCGGTTGACCCAGCATGCCGGCTTCGGCTTCGATGCCGCCCACGCCCCAGCCCACCACGCCGATACCGTTGATCATGGTCGTGTGGCTGTCGGTACCGACCAGGGTGTCCGGGTAGAACACGTGGTCCTTCTTGTGCACGCCACGGGCGAGGTACTCCAGGTTCACCTGGTGCACGATGCCATAGCCCGGTTGCACGACGCCGAATGTGTCGAACGCCTGCATCCCCCACTTCATGAACTGATAGCGTTCGTTGTTGCGCTGGAATTCCAGCTTCATGTTCAGGTCGAGCGCCTTCTTCTCGCGGAAGTGATCGATCGTGACCGAGTGGTCAACCACCAGATCCACGGGCACGAGCGGCTCGATGCGCTTCGGGTTCTTGCCCTGGCGCTCGGCAACGTTACGCATCGCGGCCAGGTCGGCCAGCAGCGGTACACCCGTGAAATCCTGCAGCACAACGCGTGCCACGACGAACGGGATTTCGTCGACGCGCTCGGCATTCGGCTTCCAGTTGGCCAGTTGCTGGACGTGCGCCTCGGTGACCTTCTTGCCGTCGCAATTGCGCAGCACCGACTCGAGCACGATGCGGATCGACACCGGCAGGCGTTCGACGTTCACACCCAGGGCTTTACCCAGTTGGGGCAGCGAGTAGAACTTGCCTTTCTTGTCGCCGCCGAGCTTGAACTCTTTAAGCGTTTTGTGGAGGTTGTGGGCCATGATCTTTCCTTGAGTGATACAGAAAAACGAAGCGGTGGTAATGCCATTCGATGAAACCCGGCATCGCAGGGGCGCCGGCGTGGGCGCCCGTGTCGATGCCGGTACGGCGAGCGACCGGCGTAACCGGTACGCCGGGGACTGCATGTCATGCCGAGGCGGCAACAGGAAAGCGGCCGGCGCCTCGAGCGATCGATGTCAACCGAGCGTGGCTCAGTTGGTCACATTGATCAGTTGAACCGATTGCGTCGGGGCGAGCTTGTCGTGCTCCGCCATTTCGCGCGTCAAACACTCGTCGGCCAGTCGGCTGCCGCCATCACGGTGCGTGAACAGCATGGCCTTGGCCGGAATCACCACCAGATCCAAACCGCTGGCGGCGTCGTAAAAACGGTCTGCGCCGGTCGTCGTCTGCTGACGCGGCAGCTTGTAGTTGCGACCTTCCCAGAACATGGTGAGCACCTGGTCGCGCTTCATGTCGCCCTTGATAAAGAGCTTCTCGTTTTCCTTGCAGCTCCACAGTTCCGAACCGTCCACCGGTTGCACCGGCGCAGCGGCAACGGTCGCCTTCTTCTTGGCCGGCGCGTGCTTGAGCTTCTTCTTCGGTGCGGCCTTCTTGGCCGTCGTCTTGCTGGCCGGTTCAGTGGCAAACGCGGCGGGCACGATGGCGGCAGAGCAAAGGGCGACCAACACGGTCAGGCAAAGCTTCTTCATGGTGAATCTCCAAACAATAGGTAAGGTGCGACAAAAACGCAGATTATCGTACGAAGTTTGCGTTGGTCGGCGTCACCATACAAATTTTTTCAATTCCTTCCTGCCACGCGCCATCGGCGTCGGCGGTAGGGACCGGCGTCGTTGAACGGGGTGTTGCAGTGCGGAATTCGAGAGGGTGCGGCGCCGGACGGCGCTCGCGCGTGAAGCCGTTGTCGAGCGAGGACATGACGGGTGTCGGGCGGGATGCTTGGCGAAGCCAACGCCGGGAATCATGCGGCGCGCTCGCTGCGGGCATTGCGCGCTCACCGGTCGTCCGGTGTGGCGCGCGGGGTGCGGCAGTCAGGCGTGGCATTGGCTTGGCCAAGAAATCGCTCGGTGTTGCGTGACGTCGTGCCGGGGTCATAGCGCGATAGATGGCGCGGACCGTTGCGCAAAATGTCGTCACTGGGCTGCGGACGTTAAAGCCGTTCCGTCGATCGCGGGAGTTGCGCCGGCAGTGGGGGTAAGCCGCCGGCGCAGTTTCGGCCCCCGACGACGCTTATGACGGCGTCCGGGGTCGAGTCCCTGGGGGATTAGCCCAGCAGATGTGCCACGCCAGCGCGCTCTTCTTCGAGTTCGTTGAGCGTGAAGTTCATCTTTTCGCGCGAATAGGCGTCGATCTCGAGGCCTTCCACGCGCTTGTACTTGCCGTTTTCGCAGATCACCGGCACGCCGTAGATCACGTCTTGCGGAATGCCGTACGAGCCGTCCGACGGGATACCCATCGTGACCCACTTGCCGTTCGAGCCCAGCACCCAGTCATGGATGTGGTCGATGGCCGCGTTGGCTGCCGAAGCGGCCGACGACAGGCCACGGGCTTCGATGATGGCGGCGCCGCGCTTGCCGACCGTGGGCAGGAACACGTCGTTGTTCCACACGTCGTCGTTGATCATCGACTTGACGCTCTGGCCGTCGATCGTGGCGAAGCGGTAGTCGGCGTACATCGTCGGCGAGTGGTTGCCCCACACGGCCAGCTTCTCGATGCTCGCGACCGGCTTGCCGGTCTTGGCGGCGAGTTGCGAGAGGGCGCGATTGTGGTCCAGGCGCAGCATCGCGGTGAAGTTTTCCTTCGGCAGGTTCGGTGCCGACTTCATGGCGATATAGGCGTTGGTGTTGGCCGGGTTGCCGACGACCAGCACCTTGACGTCACGCTTGGCGACTTCATCCAGGGCCTTGCCCTGCACCGTGAAGATTGCGCCATTGGCTTCGAGCAGATCCTTGCGCTCCATGCCCTTCGAGCGCGGACGGGCACCCACCAGCAGGGCGACGTCGGCATCCTTGAAGGCGACCTTGGGGTCGTCGGTCACAACCACGCCGGCGAGCAGCGGGAATGCGCAATCTTCCAGCTCCATCACAACGCCCTTGACGGCGGCTTGAGCTTGCGGGAGGTCGAGCAGTTGCAGGATGACGGGCTGATCCTTGCCGAGCATGTCGCCATTGGCGATGCGGAACAGCAGGGAGTAGCCGATTTGGCCAGCGGCGCCGGTGACGGCGACACGCATTGCGGGTTTTGCCATGAGAATCTCTCCAGACGTGTACAAATTCCTGCGAAGCTCGGAGTAAGCTCGCCGTCCGGGTGGCATTTTCGCCAGGCTGACAGCGCCGCGTCACACAAAGCCCCTAAAATTCCTTGACCTACGGAAGCTTGCGGGCTGCGGGGTCGACTGCCGTGAATAAGTGCGAAGCGACGAACTCTCTTATAAGATAGCTGTGCTGCGTCTGCAGGCCCCTGTTAGCCCGCGCCAGTGTAGGAGTCACCACAACGAATGTCAACTGTATCTTATGTCTTATATAAGACATAGGATTATTGCTGTTATTCGATAGACGAAGGTCTTGATTTGTGGTCAAATCGCCGCCATGAATGCGAATGTTCGCGACACATCCAACCCCACGACGCCTGTCGATGCTCCGCAGCGACCGGACAGCGCGCGTGACGCCGCACCGGCCTCCCAGGCCCCGCAGAGTGCGGCTTCGGCAGGGGCGTCGCCGACCTTCAGCCCGCTGTACCAGCAGATCAAGGGGCTCATTACCCAGGGTCTGCAAGCCGGCGAATGGAAGCCCGGCGAAATCATTCCCAGCGAAGTCGAGCTGGCCGCCCGTTTCAAGGTGAGCCAGGGAACGGTGCGCAAAGCCATCGACGAGCTGGCTGCAGAAAACCTGCTTGTGCGCCGTCAGGGGCGCGGCACGTTCGTCGCGACCCATCACGAGGACCGGGTGCAGTTCCGGTTTCTGCGACTCGCGCCCGATTCGGGCGAACCCCATCACCCGCCCAGCCGCCTGATCGAGTGCCGCCGTATGCGTGCACCGGCGGAAATCGCGCGCCAGCTCGATTTGCGCGCAGGCGATGGCGTCATTCTGATCCGCCGCATGATGGATTTCTCGGACCGTCCCACGGTGCTCGACGAAATCTGGTTGCCGGGCGCACTTTTCCGCGGCTTGACGGCGGAAAGGCTGAATGAATACAAGGGGCCGATGTACGGCCTGTTCGAAGATGAATTCGGCACACGCATGATTCGCGCCGTGGAAAAAGTTCGCGCCGTGGCCGCGGACGACATGACCGCCGATCTGCTCAAGGTGCCGAAGGGGTTCCCGCTGTTGAGCGTCGAGCGCGTTTCCTACACTTATGGGGACAAGCCGGTGGAAGTGCGCCGGGGCTGGTACGTGACGACGGAACATCATTACCAGAACGAATTGAGTTGACGCATTGAGAGGGTGGTGACTTCCCGGGGGCGAGCTGGCGTCGTGGCCGGTGAGTGCCTGAAAGTCGAGCATGAGAGGCGGCGGAGTGCGTGCTGCCGGCAGGAATTTCCGGAGCATTGGAACCGGTATGGTGCAACGCACTAGAATCGGCGCTAAAATCTGGGGCTGATGTAACTACATGGGGTCTAGCATGGCTGAAGTGGTAAAAAAAGAGCGGCCAGTCTACAGGAATATCGGTATTGGACAGATTGTCTCGTACCGTCTCCCGCTGGCTGGGATCGTGTCCATTCTGCACCGTATTAGCGGTGTGATCTTGTTCCTTCTGTTGCCGTTCGCGCTTTATTTGTTCGAACAGAGCCTCACGTCGGAACTCAGCTTCGACGTTCTGCGAAGCATCGCCTCCAACTGGTTTGTCAAACTTGTCATCCTGGCACTGTCGTGGGGCTTCCTGCAGCACTTCTGCGCCGGCGTGCGCCATCTGCGCATGGACTTCAATCACGACGCCGTGAGCAAGGAAGGCGGCAAGAATTCGGCCGTGGTCGTGCTGGTCGTGTCGCTGGTGCTGACGCTGGCCGTCGCCCTCAAGCTGTTCGGAGCGTTCTAAGATGGCACAGAACAATATCGGTTCGAAGCGTCTGGTCGTCGGCGCCCACTACGGCCTGCGCGACTGGATGGCGCAGCGTCTGACCGCGGTCATCATGGCCGTGTACACCGTGATCCTGCTGGTGTGGTTCTTCACCGCCAAGGATTTCTCCTACGAAGGCTGGGCAAGCATCTTCTCGCATCAGTGGATGAAGCTGGCGACGTTCGTCACGCTGCTCGCGGTGTTCTATCACGCGTGGGTCGGTGTGCGCGACATCTGGATGGACTACGTCAAGCCGGTCGGTGTGCGACTGGCGCTGTACACGTTGACGATCGTCTGGCTGCTGGCGTGTGCTGGCTATGCCGCGCAGATTCTGTGGAGAGTGTAAAGAATGGCTGCAATTAAAAATTCGCTGCCGCGCCGCCGCTTTGACGTTGTCATCGTGGGCGCAGGTGGTTCGGGCATGCGCGCGTCGCTGCAACTGGCCAAGGCCGGTCTGTCGGTCGCCGTGCTGTCCAAGGTGTTCCCCACCCGTTCGCATACCGTGGCCGCTCAGGGCGGCATTGGCGCCTCGCTCGGCAACATGAGCGAAGATAACTGGCACTACCACTTCTACGACACCATCAAGGGCTCCGACTGGCTCGGCGACCAGGATGCGATCGAGTTCATGTGCCGTCAGGCGCCGAACGCCGTCTACGAATTGGAACACTTCGGCATGCCGTTCGACCGTAACGCGGACGGCACGATCTACCAGCGCCCGTTCGGCGGTCACACGGCCAATTACGGCGAGAAGCCGGTCCAGCGCGCTTGCGCGGCCGCCGACCGTACCGGTCACGCGCTGCTGCACACGCTGTATCAACAGAACGTGGCCGCCAAGACGCACTTCTTCGTGGAGTGGATGGCGCTCGACCTGATTCGCAACGAAGACGGCGACGTGCTCGGTGTGTCGGCGCTCGAACTCGAAACCGGCGAAGTCTACCTGCTCGAAGCCAAGTGCACGCTGTTCGCGACCGGCGGTGCCGGCCGTGTGTACGCCGCCTCGACCAACGCGTTCATCAACACCGGTGATGGTCTTGGCATGGCCGCGCGTGCGGGCATTCCGCTCGAAGACATGGAATTCTGGCAATTCCACCCGACTGGCGTGGCCGGTGCGGGCGTGCTGATTACCGAAGGCGTGCGCGGTGAGGGCGGTATTCTGCGCAACTCGAACGGCGAGCGCTTCATGGAGCGCTATGCCCCGACGCTGAAGGATCTGGCGCCGCGTGACTTCGTGTCGCGCTCGATGGACCAGGAAATCAAGGAAGGCCGTGGCTGCGGCCCGAACGGCGACTACGTGCTGCTCGACCTCTCGCACATCGGTGCCGAGACGATCATGAAGCGCCTGCCGTCGATTCGCGAAATCGCCCTGAAGTTCGCTAACGTCGACGCGATCAAGGAACCGATCCCCGTCGTGCCGACCATCCACTACCAGATGGGTGGCATTCCGACGAACTACAACGGCCAGGTTGTCGTGCAGCAGAACGGCGAATCGACCCCGGTCAACGGCTTCTACGCCGTGGGCGAGTGCTCCTGCGTGTCTGTCCACGGTGCCAACCGTCTGGGCACGAACTCGCTGCTCGACCTCGTGGTGTTCGGCCGCGCGGCCGGTAACCACATCGTCGACTTCGTGAAGAACCACGGCGAGCACAAGCCGCTGCCCGCCGATGCCGGCGACAACGCCATGGCGCGTCTGGGCCGTCTGGAAGCCTCCAGCACGGGCGAGTACGCACAGGACATCGCCAACGACATCCGCGCGACGATGCAGAAGCACGCCGGCGTGTTCCGTACGTCCGACCTGCTCAAGGAAGGCGTGGACGAGATCAAGCAAGTGGCCGAGCGCGTGTCGCACGTTCACCTGAAGGACAAGTCGAAGGTGTTCAACACGGCGCGCATGGAAGCGCTGGAAGTGGACAACCTGATCGAAGTGGCCAAGGCCACCATGATCGCAGCCGAAGCCCGCAAGGAAAGCCGTGGCGCGCACGCGCACAGCGATTATCCGGAGCGTGACGACGCCAACTGGATGCGCCACTCGCTGTTCTTCAGCGAAGGCAACCGTCTGGATTACAAGCCGGTGCAGTTGAAGCCGCTGACCGTCGACTCGGTTCCGCCCAAGGCGCGGACGTTCTAAGGGATTCGCAAGATCATGAAACGTATTTTTGAAGTCTACCGCTACGATCCGGACAAGGATGCCGCACCGTACATGCAGACCTACGAGGTCGAACTCGACGGTCATGAGCGCATGCTGCTCGACGCCCTGGTCAAGCTCAAGAAGCTCGATGAAGGCATCGCGTTCCGCCGCTCGTGCCGCGAAGGCGTGTGCGGTTCGGATGCGATGAACATCAACGGCAAGAACGGTCTGGCCTGCCTGACCAACATGAACGATCTGCCGAACAAGATCGTGCTGAAGCCGCTGCCGGGGCTGCCCGTCATTCGCGATCTGATCGTCGACATGACGCACTTCTTCAACCAGTACCACTCGATCAAGCCGTACCTGATCAACCCTGAGCCGGCACCGGAGAAAGAGCGTCTGCAGTCGCCCGAACAGCGCGATGAGCTCGATGGTCTGTACGAATGCATTCTGTGCGCGTCGTGCTCCACGTCGTGCCCGAGCTTCTGGTGGAACCCGGACAAGTTCGTCGGTCCGGCCGGTCTTCTGCAGGCGTACCGCTTTATTGCGGATAGCCGCGACACGGCCACCGGCGAGCGTCTGGACAACCTGGAAGATCCGTACCGCCTGTTCCGCTGCCACACGATCATGAACTGCGTGGATGTGTGCCCGAAGGGTTTGAACCCGACGAAGGCCATCGGCAAGATCAAGGAGCTGATGGTGCGTCGCGCCGTCTGACCTAGCGATCATGCCGGATACCAATCACCAGTCCGATCCGGTCAAACGTGCCCGCCTGCGTTGGCGGGCACGCCGCGGTTTGCTGGAAAACGACCTCATTCTCGAACGCTTCTTCGCGAAGTACGAAGCCTCGATGACCGACGAGGATGTGGGCGCCCTCACCAGGTTGCTCGATTTGAGCGACAACGATTTGATGGATCTGCTGCTAGCGCGTAAAGAGCCCGACGCGGATCTGGACGGGCCGGACGTGCAGCGCCTGCTGGCGCTTTTGCGTGCCGTGTAGGGGTTTAAGTATTTTTTTGAGGAAGCGATATGACTCCGTCTGATGTTAAAGCCACCCTATCTTTCTCTGACGGTTCGCCCAGCGTCGAACTGCCGATCTATCAGGGAACGATGGGCCCGGATGTAATCGATATCCGCAAGCTGTACGGCCAGACCGGCAAGTTTACGTATGACCCGGGCTTCATGTCGACGGCGTCGTGCAATTCCGCCATCACGTACATCGATGGCGACAAGGGCGAGCTGCTGTATCGCGGCTACCCGATCGAGCAGTTGGCCACCCACTGCGACTTCCTCGAGACCTCCTATCTGCTGCTCAAGGGCGAACTGCCGAACGCCCAGCAGAAGGACGAATTCGTCAAGACCGTGACCCGTCACACGATGGTGCACGAGCAGATGAACTTCTTCTTCCGCGGTTTCCGTCGTGACGCGCACCCGATGGCTGTGCTGACCGGTTCGGTCGGCGCCTTGTCGGCGTTCTATCACGACTCGCTGGACATCAACAATCCGACGCACCGCGAAGTCTCGGCCATCCGCCTGATGGCCAAGCTGCCGACGCTCGTCGCGATGGCGTACAAGTACAGCATCGGCCAGCCGTTCGTGTATCCGCGCAACGACTTGTCGTACAGCGCGAACTTCATGCGCATGATGTTCGCGAACCCGTGCGAAGAGTACGAGGTCAACGACGTGCTGGTGCGCGCCCTCGACCGCATCCTGATCCTGCACGCCGATCACGAGCAGAACGCCTCCACGTCGACCGTGCGTCTGGCCGGTTCGTCGGGTGCCAACCCGTTCGCCTGTATCGCTGCCGGTATCGCGTGTCTGTGGGGCCCGGCACACGGCGGTGCGAACGAAGCCGCGCTGAACATGCTCGAGCAGATCGGTTCGCCGGACAAGATCCCCGAATTCATCAAGCAGGTGAAGGACAAGAACTCGGGCGTAAAGCTCATGGGCTTCGGTCACCGCGTGTACAAGAACTACGACCCGCGCGCCAAGCTCATGCGCGAGACGTGCTACGAAGTGCTCAACGAACTGGGCCTGCACGACGACCCGCTGTTCAAGCTGGCCATGCAGCTCGAGAAAATCGCCCTGGAAGACGAATACTTCGTGTCGCGCAAGCTGTATCCGAACGTCGACTTCTATTCGGGTATCGTTCAGCGCGCGCTGGGCATCCCGACGTCGATGTTCACCTGCATCTTCGCACTGGCCCGTACCGTGGGCTGGATCGCGCAGTGGAACGAAATGATCGGTGAGCCGGACCAGAAGATTGGTCGTCCGCGTCAGCTGTTCATCGGCCACACGCCGCGCGAAGTCGCGACCATCGACAAGCGCTAAGCCTGTCGGAGGCGTTCGGCACGGCGCCTCCTTGCCGTGCCGGCACCGCAACCTTGCCGAAACGGCAAGGCGGTGCGGCGCCGCAACGAGCCCTCGTTGCGCTATATTCGAAGCCACGGCACAAGCTGCCGTGATTCGCACAAATCCCCGGTTGATCGTGCGTTTACCGCCCGGTTTCCCGGGGATTTCGTATTCCGCCGGCGCGAAAGCGCTATGGCATAATCAAAAGTTCACGGAACGACGTTTGTTCCTACAACGATATTTAGCCCCGCGTTTTTATCATGGCCAAGACGCTGTATGACAAATTGTGGGATGCACATGTCGTGCATACCGAGGACGATGGCACTACGTTGCTCTACATCGACCGTCATCTGTTGCACGAGGTGACCAGTCCGCAGGCGTTTGAGGGGCTAAAACTCGCGCAGCGTCCGGTCTGGCGACTGTCTGCCAACCTCGCGGTGTCGGATCACAATGTGCCGACCACCGACCGCACGCAAGGTATCGCCGATCCGATTTCGCGTCTGCAGGTCGACACGCTCGACAACAACTGCGACAGCTTCGGCATCACCCAATTCAAGATGAACGACCTGCGTCAGGGCATCGTGCACGTGATCGGCCCGGAGCAGGGCGCCACGCTGCCCGGCATGACGGTGGTCTGCGGCGATTCGCACACGTCCACGCACGGCGCGTTCGGTGCACTGGCGTTCGGCATCGGCACGTCTGAAGTCGAGCACACGCTCGCCACGCAGACGCTCCTCATGAAGAAGAGCAAGAACATGCTCGTGAAGGTCGAAGGCACGCTGCCGCGCGGGTGTTCCGCCAAGGACATCGTGCTGGCCGTCATCGGCAAGATCGGCACGGCCGGCGGCACGGGCTACACGATCGAATTCGCCGGCTCGGCGATCCGCTCGCTCACGATGGAAGGCCGGATGACCGTGTGCAACATGGCCATCGAGGCCGGTGCGCGTGCCGGTCTGGTGGCGGTGGACGACACGACGATCCAGTACGTGAAGGGCCGTCCGTTCGCACCCTCGGGCGTGGAATTCCAGCAGGCCGAAGCCTACTGGCGTACGTTCCACACCGATCCGGGCGCCGCGTTCGACCACGTGGTCGAGATCGACGCGAACACGTTGCGCCCGCAAGTGAGCTGGGGCACGTCGCCGGAGATGGTCGTGAGTATCGAAGACCGTGTGCCGGATCCCGAGAAGGAAAAAGACCCGGTCAAGCGCAGTGCCATGGAGCGCGCGCTCGAATACATGGCGCTGACGCCGAACACGCCGATGGCCAGTGTCAACGTCGACAAGGTGTTCATTGGCTCGTGCACCAACTCGCGTATCGAAGATATCCGCGCGGCGGCATACGTTGTGAAGACGCTCGGTCGCCGTGTGGCGCCGAACGTGCGGCTGGCGATGGTCGTGCCCGGGTCGGGGCTGGTGAAGCATCAGGCCGAGCAGGAAGGGCTGGATCAGGTCTTCAAGGCCGCCGGCTTCGAATGGCGCGAGCCGGGCTGCTCGATGTGTCTGGCGATGAATGCCGACCGTCTGGAGCCGGGCGAGCGTTGCGCCTCGACCTCGAATCGTAACTTCGAAGGCCGTCAGGGCGCGGGCGGGCGTACGCACCTCGTGAGTCCGGCGATGGCCGCGGCCGCCGCCATCGAAGGCCATTTCGTCGACGTGCGTCGTCTGGTCTGACGCGCTCGCATCGATATAACCGTCGTTTGACATCGTCTTTGACAGAGAAAAAACCATGAAGAAACTGTGGATGCTGATCGGTGCGATGCTGGTGCTGGGCGTGGCAGGCTGCAACACGATGGCGGGCCTCGGCAAGGATACGCAAGCCGCTGGCTCGGCCCTCGAGAACGCCGCGAAGAAGTGATGCGACGGTGCGTATCGCGCGGGCAATCGCCGCGCGTGCGCACCTACGAAATTTCCGGTTTTGACGGCCAGGGCTCTCCGGGCGCGGCCGCAGCCGAACTGTTTTGATCAGGTGGTTCGTGATGGAAAAATTTACCGTCCATACGGGGTTGGTGGCGCCGCTGGATCGCGAAAACGTCGATACCGACGCGATCATCCCCAAGCAATTCCTGAAGTCGATCAAGCGCACGGGCTTTGGTCCGAACCTGTTCGACGAGTGGCGTTATCTCGATGTCGGCCAGCCGGGCCAGGATTGCAGCGCGCGTCCGCTCAACCCGAACTTCGTGCTCAATCAGCCGCGTTATCAGGGCGCCACGGTGCTGCTCGCACGCAAGAACTTCGGCTGCGGCAGCTCGCGTGAGCACGCCCCGTGGGCGTTGCAGCAATTCGGCTTCCGCGCGGTCATCGCGCCGAGCTTCGCCGACATCTTCTTCAACAACTGCTACAAGAACGGGCTGTTGCCGATCGCGTTGTCGGAGATGCAGGTCGATCACCTGTTCAACGAGACCGCCGCGTTCAACGGCTTTCAGGTGACCATCGATCTGGACAAGCAAGCGGTGATGACGCCCGACGGTCGCGCTTACGAGTTCGACATCGCGCCGTTCCGCAAGTACTGCATGTTGAACGGTTTCGACGACATTGGCCTGACGCTGCGTCACGCCGACAAGATTCGCGCCTACGAGGCCGAGCGGCTCGCCAAGCAGCCGTGGCTCGCAACGCGCCTGCCGGGCTGAGGCCCGCGCACACAAGGAGATCGCATGAAAATTGCAGTGTTGCCGGGTGACGGCATTGGTCCGGAAATCGTGACGGAAGCCGTCAATGTGCTGAACGCACTTGGCGAGACGTTTGAACTGGAAGAAGCGCCCGTGGGCGGCGCCGGCTATGAGGCGGCGGGTCATCCGCTGCCGGACGCCACGCTCAAGCTCGCCAAGGAAGCGGATGCCATTCTGTTCGGCGCCGTGGGCGACTGGAAATACGATTCGCTCGAGCGCGCACTGCGTCCCGAGCAGGCGATTCTGGGGCTGCGCAAGCATCTGCAGCTGTTCGCCAACTTCCGTCCGGCCATCCTGTACAAGGAACTGGCCGATGCATCGAGCCTGAAGCCGGAAATCGTGGCAGGGCTCGATATCCTGATCATTCGTGAGCTGAACGGCGACATCTACTTCGGCCAGCCGAAGGGCTTCCGCCAGTCGCCCGATGGCGCTTTCGAAGGGGCGCGCGAAGGTTTTGATACCATGCGGTATAGCGTGCCGGAAGTGGAGCGCATCGCGCACGTCGCATTTCAGGCCGCAGCCAAGCGCGACAAGCGCTTGTGTTCGGTGGACAAGGCCAATGTGCTCGAGACGTCGCAACTGTGGCGCGACACCATGATCGAGGTCGCCAAGCAGTATCCGGAGGTCGAACTCTCGCACATGTACGTCGACAACGCCGCGATGCAACTGGTCAAGGCGCCGAAGAACTTCGACGTGGTGGTGACCGGCAACATGTTCGGCGATATTCTGTCGGATGAGGCCGCGATGCTCACGGGATCGATCGGCATGCTGCCGTCGGCGTCGCTGGATGCGAATAACAAGGGGCTGTACGAGCCGTCGCACGGTTCGGCGCCCGATATCGCCGGCAAGGGTGTCGCCAATCCGTTGGCCACGATCCTGTCGGCGGCCATGATGCTGCGTTACACGCTGGGCCGTGCGGAACAGGCCGATCGCGTGGAGAATGCGGTGAAGAAGGTGCTGGCGCAAGGTCTGCGCACGCCCGACATCTGGCAGGAAGGCGCGACCAAGGTCGGTACGCGCGAGATGGGTGCGGCAGTGGTTGCCGCGCTATAACGTTGACGGGGCGTCGAGAGACGCCCCTCGGCGCAATTGCAACGATAAGAGAGTGGATAAATGAAAACCGTAGGTCTGGTAGGTTGGCGGGGCATGGTCGGTTCGGTTCTGATGCAGCGCATGCAACAGGAGAACGACTTCGCCTTGATCGAGCCGGTGTTTTTCAGCACCAGCAACGCGGGCGGAAAAGCCCCGTCGATGGCGAAGAACGAGACTTCGCTGAAAGACGCCAATGATGTCAACGAGCTGAAAAAGTGCGACATCATCATTACCTGCCAGGGCGGTGATTACACGACCGAGATCTTCCCGAAGCTGCGCGCGGCGGGCTGGAGCGGCTATTGGATCGACGCGGCCTCGACGCTGCGCATGAAGGACGATGCGATCATCGTTCTCGATCCGGTCAACCTCGACGTGATCAAGCACTCGCTCAGCAAGGGCACCAAGAACTTCGTCGGCGGCAACTGCACGGTGAGCTGCATGCTGATGGGGCTGGGCGGTCTGTTCCAGCATGGTCTGGTCGACTGGCTCACGTCGATGACGTATCAAGCGGCATCGGGCGGCGGCGCACAGCACATGCGCGAGTTGCTCACGCAGTTCGGTAGCATCAACGCCGAAGTCAAGGCGCTGCTGGACGATCCGCACTCGGCCATTCTCGAGATCGACCGCAAGGTGCTCGCGAAGCAGCACGCGCTCACGGCCGACGAGACCAAGCAATTCGGCGTGCCGCTGGGCGGCAACCTGATTCCCTGGATCGACAAGGATCTGGGCAACGGTCAGTCGAAGGAAGAGTGGAAGGGCGGCGCCGAGACCAACAAGATCCTGGGGCTGGGCGACGGTTTCCCGAACACCCGCGCCATTCCGGTGGACGGTCTGTGCGTGCGCATCGGTGCGATGCGTTGCCACAGCCAGGCGCTGACCATCAAGTTGACGAAAGATGTGCCGTTAGACGAGCTGACGGACATCATCGGCCAGGCGAATGACTGGGTGAAGGTGGTGCCGAACACGCGTGAAGCGTCGATGACCGATTTGACGCCTGCGGCGGTGACCGGCACGATGACGATTCCGGTCGGTCGCCTGCGCAAGATGTCGATGGGGCCGGAGTACCTGTCGGCATTCACGGTCGGCGATCAACTGTTGTGGGGCGCGGCGGAACCGCTGCGCCGCATGCTGCGCATCCTGCTCGACGCTTGAGCGTCGCAGCGCATCGGTAAGGCGTGAAGAACGGCGGCCCGCGAGGCCGCCGTCCGCGCTTTGGGAGGCACCCCTTGTAGCCGGGGCGGCCAGTGACAAACGACTGACAGGCCTGACAAGACACAGTGCGGAAATACTCGATCGGCAAGCGTGCAAACTCGTCCCGTAATTCGTTCCGCCTGAGCGCGGCAGCGGCCGTCTTGTGGAGCCTCGGGCTGCTCAACGCCGGTGCGGCGGAGTTCGGCCCGCAGCAGGTGCGCTCGGGCCCGGGCCAGCCATTGCGTGCTGTCATCGTGCTGGGCAACGTGTCGCAGGCGGAAGCCGACGGATTGTCGGTGAAGCTCGCGCCGCGCGACGCCTTCAAGCAGGCCGGTCTGCGCTACGACCCCACACTCGAGAAGCTTTCCGTGTCGGTCTCGCCGACGGCCGGACGCGCGCCCGGTTACAGCGGCACGTATCTCGTGCATGTCGATTCGGCCGAGCCGGTCAGCACGTCGTTCCTCGACCTGTTGCTGGTGCTCGAGTGGCGCACCGGCCGTCAGTCCAATGCCGTGACGCTGTCCGCCATCCCGGAAGCGAGCGCGGCCCAGGCCCAGGCCGTCGTGCCCGCAGCGGCGGCGAGTCAGACCCCGCCCGCGACGTCCACCGCGTCCCCCTCGTCCACCGCCAGCTCCACCTCCGCGTCCGCGACATCTGCCCAGCCGGGCAAGGCGTCTACCGTCGGCGTTGGGGGCGAGCGCAAGGTGGGGCATGGCGAATCGCTGTCGTCGATTGCCCGTGAATTCACGGGCGGCGAAGGCGGGGTGACGCTGGCGCAGATGATGAGCGCGCTGTTCGAGGCAAACCGCTCGGCGTTCATCGGCGACGATCCGAATCGGCTGCGTCAGGGGGCGACGCTCACGCGTCCGTCCGACGCACAAGTGCAAGGTATTCCTCCCGCGCAAGCACGCAAGTTCGTGTCGGCTGCACGGGAACAGTTCGACGCGTATCGCGCGCGGCTGGCCGAATCGACGGCGCAGCAGGCAGCACCGGCCGGTGGCCGCAGTGCACAGGGCGCGATCGAAGCGGGCAAGGCACCGGAAGCTGCCACGCCCGCAACACGCGATGAATTGAAGCTGTCGCGACCCGGTAAGGGAGGGGCGGGCGGCACGGCCGGTCGAACCGGCGGCAGCGAAGAAGCACAAATCGCCCAGGGCAAGGCGCAGGCCGAGGCTCAGGGCAGGGTGAACGAGTTGCAGAAGAACGTTGCAGATCTCCAGAAGTTGTTGGCGATGAAGAATCAGGCCGTCGCCAACCTGGAGCAGCAGGCCGCCACCGCTTCCGGGGCGACTGCGCAGGAAAAGACGGCGAAACCGGCCGCCAGCACGACGACGGCCGCGGCGGCAGCGGCCAAGACGGCACCGAATACCTCCAACGGCAATGGCACGAACGAAACCGACGCCGCTGCGCGCGCTGACAGTGCGGCTGCGAAGGGCGTCGCTTCTGAGGCTGCCGTGGCCGAGGCCGCGGTGGCTGCCTCCGCCGCATCGGCGGGCACGGCGGCATCGGAGGCGGCGGCTGCGGTGGCAGTACCCGCAAGCGATGTCGCCGCGACGGCGGCAGCCAGCGCCGCGGTTGCGCCAGCGAAGCCGGCGCCGAATGGCGCGATGAATTGGCGTGTCGTGAGCCAGAATCCTTATGTGCTGCCGGGCGCTGGCGCGCTGGTGGTGCTGCTCGGTCTGTGGGCACTGTTGCGTCGCCGTCGCGCGGCGGCATCGGTGGGGCAGCCCGGGCCGTATGACGACGGGCGTGATATGCCCGAAGACCACGTGGGCCACGAGGGCCACGATGAGCCGCATGACGGTGCACCGGGTGCTGCGTCGGCGTCGGACGGCATGGCCACGGCGGGTGTGGTGGCGGCTGCGGGTGCCGCAGGCGCCGCGGCACTGTACGCGGCCAATCAAGCGCAAGCCGAAGCGCGGCAGCCAGCGGCCGACGATGCCTGGTCGGCGTCGGACGAAGGCGTTGCCGCCGTTCACGCGATTCAGCACGAGTCCGCGGTGGACGACGCCGGTGGACCCGATGCGTGGAACGCTGAGCCAGTGCCCTTGAACGACGAGTCCGTCGACGAAACCGGCGAAGGTCACGATGTATTGCCGGTGGCGTCGGCCTCCGTGGCGTCGTCTGAAGCGGTGGCTGAGCCGCTCGTGGGCGATGCGGCGGCCCCTGCGCAGGAAACGCCGGCCGAAGCCGCCAGCGAGCCGGAAATCGATTGGGGTGCTGCGTTTGCCGAGGAAGCTGGCAAGGCTGCCGGGGACGCCCACGAGGCGCCCGCCGCCCATGGCGACTCGGCGGCTGCCACGTTGTCGGCGCTGGAAGCGCTGGGTGCCGCCGCCGCTGTCGGCGGTGCTGCCGCTACGTCGGTGCCTGCGCCTGAGTCAAACATTTCCGCGCCGGCCGAGCCCGCCGACGCTTCGCTCGACGGCAGCGTAGCCGGCATGCTGGGCGATCTGGATCTGGCGATCCCGGGACAGGCGGCGCATGTGGGCACGATTTCGAGCGATGCCTTGCCGTCGCTCTCGAAGGGGATGGGTTCGGTGCAGTTCAAGATGGCGCCGATGGACGATCCGCTGCGCTCGCATGCGAGCGCGGACGAGGAAGCGTTCGACGAGCCGGACGGCGAACTGAGCGATGCCGACTTCGACGCCGCGATGCAGCAGGCCAGCCACTCGCCGGTCGCGTCGCGCAGCTATACGGACACCGCGCACGAGGCACCCTCGCTCAAGCCGTTGTCGTTCGATCTATCGGACTTCAGCCTCGATCTGAAGGGCGACGACGCGCAGGCGAGCCCGGCGTTCGTGAGCGCGCCGACGCTGGCAACCGACATCGGAACGGAAGCCCTGATCGAGCACGAGGTGCTGCATGCACCGGCCCCGGAAACGCCGTATGCGGCCGAACCTGCGGCGCCGCAAGTGCCGCAAACGGTTGCGCCGGTGCCCGCCGTGCCGGCGTCACCCGTCGCCGCTGCGTCCGTCGAGCCGGGCGTGCCGGATGAATTCCATACGAAGCTGGAGCTGGCCACTGCGTATCAGACCATCGGTGACGACGAAGGCGCACGCGAACTGCTCGAAGAGGTGATTGCCGGTGGCGACGCCGCGCAGCAGTCCGTCGCCCGCACACGGCTCGCCGAGCTTGGCAAGTGACGCCGAGAAGTTGACGCCACGACAGGCTGACGAAGCCACCACAGATTGACCGTAGTTTGGGGCGCTCGTAGGTTGAGCGCCCATTTTTCTTTTTCATATGCGAATCGCACTGGGCATCCATTACGACGGCACGGCGTTCTCCGGCTGGCAATCGCAGCCGCATGGCAACACCGTGCAACAGACGCTCGAAGCCGCGTTGCGGGACTTCGGCGGCGTTGCGCTGCCCACGACCGTCGCGGGCCGCACCGATACCGGTGTGCACGGCATCGGTCAGGTGGCACATTTCGACACCGACCTGGACCGCGCCATGTTCTCGTGGGTGCGCGGCGTCAACGCGTTTCTGCCCAAGACGGTTGCGGTGCAATGGGCGCAGGCCATGCCGGACGATTTCCACGCCCGATTTACCGCCTTCGAGCGCACGTATTTCTATGTGCTGTACGTGCATCCCGTGCGCTCACCGTTGCTCGAGGGCCGATGCGGCTGGCTGCACACGCCGCTCGATATCGACGCCATGCGCGCCGCGAGTCGAGTGCTGGTCGGCGAGCACGACTTCTCGGCGTTCCGCTCGTCCGAGTGTCAGGCCAAGACGCCGGTGAAACATCTGTATGCCATCGACATCGAGCAGCATGGGCACTTCTTTGTGTTCCGCTTCCGGGCGAGCGCGTTCCTGCATCACATGGTGCGAAATATCATGGGCTGTCTGGTCGCCGTGGGCCGAGGCCGCCAGCCGGCGAGCTGGATGACGGATGTGCTCGCGAGTCTCGACCGTCGTCAGGCGGCACCGACGTTCATGCCGGACGGGCTGTATCTGGCGCGGGTGGGGTATCCTGAGCGTTTCGCGGTCCCCGAGCCCAACTGGGCGGCGTGGCCGTTCCCGATGCCGTGGGCAAGTTCATGAAATCCCGTACCCGAATCAAGATCTGCGGCCTGTCGCAGCCGGCCGACATCGATCACGCGGTGGCGCTGGGCGCCGACGCCATCGGTCTCGTCTTTTACCCGCCGAGCCCGCGCTACGTGGATCTGGCGCGTGCGGCCGAGCTGGCCCGCCGGGTGCCGCCGTATGTGAGTCTGGTCGGCCTGTTCGTGAACGCGACGGCCGACGAGATTGCCCGGACGGTCGAGGCTGTGCCGCTGACCACGCTGCAGTTCCATGGCGACGAAACGCCGGCGCAATGCGCGGTGTTGGCCGCCGCGGCGGGCAATCGTCCTTACATGCGCGCCATGCGTATCGGCCCGGAGACGAAAGACAGTGGCGATTTGCTACAATTCGCCAATGCATACACCGCTGCGCAAGGCATCTTGCTCGATGCCCTGGTCGAAGGCTACGGCGGTGGGGGAAAGGTTTTCGATTGGTCACTTATTCCAAAAGACATCGCGCGTCGGGCCGTTTTGAGTGGTGGCTTGAACGCACACAACGTTGCTGAAGCCATCGGCCGGGTGACGCCTTACGCCGTCGACGTGTCGAGCGGTGTAGAGGCGTCGCGTGGCGTGAAGGATCACGCCCGCATGACGGCGTTCGTGCACGCAGTGCGTGCCGCCGACGCCGAATGAGCAACCCGCCGGAACGCCCGCCTGAGCCGCGCGCCGGTACTGCGAAGAGTGACAACCATGTACGATTTCCCTGACGCCCGCGGCCATTTCGGTCCGTACGGCGGTGTCTTTGTGGCCGAGACGCTGATTCACGCGCTCGACGAGTTGCGCGAGGCCTATGCGAAGTATCAGCACGATCCGGCCTTCCTCGAAGAATTTCATTACGAACTGAAGCACTACGTCGGGCGCCCGTCGCCGATCTATCACGCCAAGCGCTGGAGCCAGGAACTGGGCGGCGCACAGGTGTACCTCAAGCGTGAAGACCTGAATCACACCGGCGCGCACAAGGTGAACAACGTGATCGGGCAGGCGCTGCTCGCGCGTCGCATGGGCAAACGCCGCGTGATTGCGGAGACCGGCGCCGGTCAGCATGGCGTGGCAACGGCGACCATTGCCGCGCGCTTCGGCATGGAGTGTGTGGTCTACATGGGCTCGGAAGACGTCAAGCGTCAGGCGGCCAACGTCTATCGCATGCAACTGTTGGGCGCGACCGTCGTGCCGGTGGAGTCGGGCTCGAAGACCCTCAAGGACGCGCTCAACGAAGCCATGCGCGACTGGGTGACCAACGTCGAGAGCACGTTTTACATCATCGGCACCGTGGCCGGGCCGCATCCGTATCCGATGCTCGTGCGCGATTTCCAGAGTGTGATCGGCGAGGAGTGCAAGGTGCAGATGCCCGAGCTGGCCGGCCGTCAGCCGGATTATGTGCTCGCCTGCGTCGGTGGCGGCTCGAACGCCATGGGTATTTTCTACCCGTATATCGATGTGCCGGACGTCAAGCTGGTGGGCGTGGAAGCGGCGGGCGACGGCATCGAGACCGGCCGTCATGCGGCGTCGATCATCGGTGGCACGCCCGGCGTGCTCCATGGCAACCGCACCTATCTGCTGCAGGACGCCAACGGTCAAATCACCGAAACGCATTCGATCTCGGCAGGCCTGGACTACCCGGGGGTGGGCCCGGAGCACGCGTGGCTGCATGACATCAAGCGTGCCGAGTACGTGGGCGTGACCGATACCGAGGCGCTGCGCGCGTTTCATGACTGCTGCCGGATCGAAGGCATCATTCCGGCGCTGGAGTCGAGCCACGCGCTGGCTTATGCGTGCAAGCTGGCGCCGACGCTGCCGAGCGATCAGATCGTGCTGGTCAATCTCTCGGGGCGCGGCGACAAGGACATGCACACCGTGATGGCGCTGCCCAGGCCGGCGTCGGGCGGGGCATAGGCGACATAGGCGACATAAGCGACATAAGCGAGATCGGCGGCGTCGCGAGACGCCATCGATGGCAGATCCTAAAATCCTCAGATTCCAAGATCCATCAAGGACACCCGAACCAGCATGACCGATCTGACTGATCGCAAGGCGCCACTTGACGTCCTCGGGGCCGAGCGCCCCATGGACGCCACCGAAGCTGCCGCCGCGCGTCTCGAGGCCAGGGAAGCGGCCGGCGAGCTGCGTGCGCGTTGGGCGCCGGGCGACATCACCTTGCGTCATGCCGACTTCCTGGAGCACTTGCACGAGCTGGACGACGGCAGCGTCGATCTGATCCTGGCCGACCCGCCTTACGGGCTCGGCAAGGATTACGGCAACGACTCCGACAAGCGCTCCGGCGAGGATTTCCTCGACTGGACATATGGCTGGCTCGAAGCGGCGATACCGAAGCTCGCGCCGCGCGGCTCGCTGTACCTGTTCTGTACGTGGCAGTACGCCCCCGAGCTGTTCGTGTTCCTGAAGCGGCGCATGCTGATGATCAACGAGATCATTTGGGATCGCCGCGTGCCCAGCATGGGCGGCAGCACCCGGCGGTTCTCGTCGGTACACGACAACGTCGGCTTTTTCGCGGTCTCGAAGGATTACTACTTCGACCTCGATGCGGTGCGGGTGCCGTACGACGCCGCGACGAAGAAGGCGCGCTCGCGCCGTATCTTCGAGGGCAGCAAGTGGCTGGAACTGGGTTACAACCCCAAGGATCTGTGGTCGATCTCGCGATTGCACCGGCAAGACCCCGAACGCGTCGATCATCCGACGCAGAAACCGCTGCATATCATCGAGCGCATGGTGCTGGCCAGTTGCCCGCCCGGCGGTCTCGTGCTCGACCCGTTCATGGGCAGCGGCACGACGGCCGTGGCATGCGCGTTGCACGGCCGGCGTTTCGTCGGCTTCGAGCTGAACGCGCATTACCACGCGCTCGCCCACCAAAGACTTCAGAGACTTTCCGATCATGTCCCGCATTCAAGCGACGTTCCAAGCCTTGCAAGCGCAGGGTAAAAAGGGCCTCATCCCGTTCATCACCGCCGGCGATCCCGAACCGGGCTGGACGGTGAAGCTGATGCATGCGCTGGCCGACAACGGCGCCGACGTCATCGAACTCGGCGTGCCGTTCTCCGACCCGATGGCCGACGGCCCGGTGATTCAACGCGCCTCCGAGCGTGCGCTGGCCCGCGGCGTGAGCCTGGCGGAGGTGCTCGGCTACGTGGCGGTGTTCCGTCAGACCAACGACCGCACGCCGGTCGTGCTCATGGGCTATGCCAATCCGATCGAGGCGATGGGTCTCGACACCTTCGCCGAGCGGGCCGCCAAGGCCGGTGTCGACGGCGTGCTGGTCGTCGACTATCCGCCGGAGGAAGCCGAGACCTACGCCGGGGCCGTGCGTGCGCATGGCATCGATCCGATCTTCCTGCTCGCACCGACCTCGACCGAAGCGCGGATTGCCGCTGTGGCGCGTCAGGCCAGCGGTTATCTCTATTACGTCTCGCTCAAGGGCGTGACGGGGGCGGCGAGCCTGGATCTGGAAAGCGTGGCCGCGAAGATTCCTGAAATCAAGGCCGTCGCACCCCTGCCCGTGGGGGTGGGCTTCGGTATTCGCGACGCCGCGACGGCGCGCGCCATCGCGAGCGTAGCCGACGCCGTGGTCATCGGCAGCGCCATCGTTCAGCGCCTGGAAAACACGCCGCGTGATCTGGAAGGCCATAACGCGGTAAAATCGCTCGCTGAATTCATCGGCGGTATTCGCCAGGCGCTCGACGAGGGCGCCAAATCGGCGTAGATTTGCGGCGTTTGTTCGCGGGGTCGATTCGTCGAACCGCCCGGTGAAACGCTGAATTGACACGGCCGTGTTGCACGGTCGCCAGAAACGCCCGCCCCGCCTGGTGCGGGCGTTTGCCAAGGAGAAACTATGAGCTGGCTCGATAAGCTGCTGCCCCCGAAGATCAAGCAAACCGATCCGACGCAGCGCAACAAGAGCATCCCGGAAGGGCTGTGGATCAAGTGCCCGTCGTGTGAGGCGGTGCTGTATCGCAACGACGTGGAAGCGAATCTGCACGTTTGCCCGAAGTGCGATCACCACATGCGTATCGGTGCCCGTGCACGTCTCGACGCGCTGCTCGATCCGGAAGGCCGTTACGAACTGGGCCAGGAGATCGTGCCGGTCGACGCGCTGAAGTTCAAGGACAGCCGCAAGTACCCGGACCGCATCAAGGAAGCGATGGACGACACCGGCGAGACCGACGCAATGGTGGTCATGGGCGGCGCGATCCATACGCTGCCGGTCGTGGTCGCCTGCTTCGAGTTCGCCTTCATGGGCGGCTCGATGGGGTCGGTGGTCGGCGAGCGCTTCGTGCGTGGCGCGCAGAACGCGCTGGAGCAGGGGGTGCCGTTCGTCTGCGTGACCGCTTCGGGCGGTGCGCGCATGCAGGAAAGCCTGCTCTCGCTCATGCAGATGGCCAAGACCACGGCCATGCTCACCAAGCTGGCCAATGCCAAGCTGCCGTTCATTTCCGTACTGACCGATCCGACGATGGGTGGTGTGTCGGCCAGCTTCGCCTTCCTCGGCGATGTGGTGATCGCCGAACCCAAGGCGCTGATCGGCTTTGCCGGCCCGCGTGTGATCGAGCAGACCGTGCGTGAAAAACTGCCGGAAGGCTTCCAGCGTTCGGAGTTCCTGCTGCAGAAGGGCGCGATCGACATGATCGTCGACCGTCGCAAGATGCGTGAGGAGATTGCTCGCCTGATCGCCCTGATGCAATGCCAGCCGGCGGACGCCGTCGCCTGAGCACGGAAAATTCACGGGCGCGATGGCGTCGCGCGCACTGCCGCGGTGCCCCAAAGGGCGGTGCAACGGCGTAGAATGTCGCAACGCCACGCCGTGCCGCTCATGCGGCGCTTGAACGCATCACTCAGCAGGATAGAAAGCGCGGACGTTACGTGACGTCCGCGTTTTTGTTTTTCTGCCCGACCATCCATGCCGACCTACTCCACTCTCGACGCCTGGCTCGCCCATCTGGAAACCGCTCACCCTGTGGGCATCGATATGGGCCTCACGCGCATTGGTCGCGTGAAAGAGGCGCTCGGACTGCAATTCCCGTGCCCCGTCTTCACGGTGGGCGGTACCAACGGCAAGGGATCGACCTGCGCGATCATCGAAGCCATTCTGCTCTCGGCGGGTTATCGCGTGGGCTGTCACACGTCGCCGCATCTGATCTCGTTCAACGAACGCGCCCGCCTGAATGGCGAGAACGTCGACGACGCGACGCTGCTGAAGCATTTCGAGGCGGTCGAGGCCGCACGCACGAGCTTCGAAACGCCGGTCTCGCTCACGTATTTCGAGTTCACCACGCTGGCGATCATGCACTTGTTCGCCACCGCCGGGCTCGATGCCGTGATTCTGGAAGTCGGCCTGGGCGGGCGTCTCGATGCGGTGAACATCATCGACCCCGATTGTGCCGTCGTGACCAGCATCGACATCGATCACGCCCAGTATCTCGGCGACACCCGCGAGGCGATTGCCATCGAGAAGGCGGGCATCTTCCGCACGGGAAAGCCGGCGATCTGTGGCGATCCCGTGCCGCCGGCCTCGTTGCTGGCCGAGGCGGAGCGCATTGGCGCGGACCTGTGGCTGTTCGGTCGCGATTTCAACTATCAGGGCGACAAGCAGCAGTGGAGCTATGGCGGACGCCAGATGCGCCGCCCGTCGCTTGCGTATCCAGCCTTGCGGGGCGCGAACCAGTTGCTCAACGCGTCGGCGGCGCTGGCCGCGCTCGAATCGATGCGCGACACGCTCCCGGTGTCGGCGCAGGACATTCGGCTGGGGCTCTCGTCGGTCGAGTTGCCGGGGCGGTTCCAGGTGCTCCCCGGGCGTCCGGCCGTGGTGCTCGATGTGGCGCACAACCCGCACGCCGCTGCCGCGCTTGGCCACAATCTCGACGGCATGGGCTACTTTCCTTACACATACGCCGTGTTCGGGGCGATGGCCGACAAGGATATCGAGGGGGTGCTGCGGCATCTCGTCGACAAAGTGGATCACTGGCGCCTGTGCGCGCTGCCGACCGAACGTGCCGCGAGTCCACAGAAGCTGGAAGCGAGTCTGCGGGCGGTGGGGTTCGCGCCGGATGCCGATCATTCGGTCGAGACCTTTGACTCTCCCGAGAAAGCCTATGCCGCCGCGCTCGAGCAGTGCGGGGAGAATGATAGAATTGTGGTTTTTGGATCGTTCTTTACGGTGTCCGGCGTCATGTCGCACCGCAAATTACAGCGCCATTAAGGCATGACGGGACGTTGGCCGTGACAATTGCTTACGAGAAATGTCATGCGCGGTTCGCCCCCGATGCGCGATCATCATCCGTCCAACGACGCGAGTTACGACCAGAGCCAAGGGCCTATGGGATTGTTTTCCTTCCGCAAGAAAGACGCCGAAGCCGTTCCCCCCAAGCGCGGTAGCCGCCGGAGCGGCCGAACCGGCGCCCGTGCGGCGGGAGCGGGCGAATACAGCGAGCACGAGCAACTCGATCCGCTGCTGCCCGAGAAGCAACGCGCGCGCCGCCGTCTGGTGGGGGCATTGGCGCTGGTGCTCGCCGCCGTCATCATTCTGCCGATGGTGCTGGCCCCCGAGCCGAAACCGTCGGCTGACGACATCGCGATCCAGATTCCCGGAAAGGACACCAACTCGCCGCCCGTGCGCGTGAAGCCGAAGGCAGCCACGCTGCCGACCGACGCGTCGCTCGACAAGGGCGAAGTCGCGCTCGACAGCAATGCACTGGCCGGCGCGAACGCCGCCAAGCCGGCGGTCTCGACGCCCGCCCCGGCACCGACGGCCGTGCCGCCTGCCGCCGCGATGACCCCCGTGCCGAGCACAGTGCCGGAACCGGCGGTGGCGCAAGCGAAGCCGGAGAGCAAGCCGGAAGTCAAGAAACCCGAGCAGCACGCGGACGTGAAGCCGGCCGTGAAGCCGGAGTCGCACGACACGGCCAAGGCGCAAGCCAAGGCGCAGCCGAACAACAACGTCGCCGATCCCATTGCACAGTTCGCCCAGAACAACACGACGGCCAAACCCGCCAAATCGGCGGATAGCCACGACAGTGCGCAGAAGCCGGCGGCATCGAGCGGCAAGTACCAGGTGCGCATTGGCGCATTTTCGACGCAAGACCGGGCGCAGGCCTGGCTCGTCAAGCTCAAGCTCGTGAATGTGCCGAGCTACATGGTGAAGAGCAAGGTGGGGGGCCGTGAACTTTACCTGCTGCGCGCAGGACCGTTCGCCGATCGCGCGAGTGCGGAAGCGGCGGGCAAGAAGATTCGCGACGCCGGACTGACGGCGCAGGTCGCCGAGGCAGGCTGAGTTGAGCGATCCGGTGCATGGCGGTCTGCTGACCGTGGTGGATTACGGGGCCATTGCCATCCTGCTCGGCTCGATGCTGCTGGGCATGTTGCGCGGTCTGGTGCGCGAGTTGTTCAATCTGGTGGGCTGGGTCGTGGCGTTCTTCGTGGCGCGCGCCTTCGGCCCGGCGCTAGCGCATTGGTTGCCCGCCGATCTGCCCGGCGGCGAGATGACGCAAGGCGCCCTTGGCTTCCTGCTGGTGCTGGTCGCGGTGGTTTTTGGCGCCGGTATCGTCAGCGCGCTCGTCGGGCGCATGACCGATCTGATCGGGTTGCGTCCTGCCGATCGCGGATTGGGCATGATGTTCGGCATCGTGCGCGGCATGTTGCTCTTGATGTTGTTGATGGTCGCCGCCAAGTTAACGTCATTGCCGCAACAACCGGTGTGGCAGCAGTCGCTGGTGCGTCCGTGGGTCGAGGCGGGGTTGTCGCGGCTCATGCCGTATCTGCCCGAACCGGTGCAGCACTATCTGCACAATCCCGAGGCGGCGGTGCCGAGCGTCAATCCGCTGGGAACGCCGATTCCGTTGCCGCAGTTGGCGCCGTATCGTGGCACGCCGGATACGGGCGGGCAGGGCGGGCATGGTTCGCCGCGCCATTCGGACGGTGAGCGCGCCGAGGGGACTTCCGGCGCTGCGGAGACCTCGGGGACGTCCGCCCCAATGGGCGGTGGCGCCCTTCGCGGCGGTAGCGGCGGTAGCCTCGGCACGGGGCTGACGGGCGATGGCCTGAGCGGCCAAGGCGCGCTCGGTCAATCGCAGGGGTGGGGCATGCGCAGCGGCGGGGCAGGCGGGGCGGGCGGATCGGCCACGCCGTCGACCGGCCTGCACAAGGTTTCCGAATGACGGATAATACGGTCCGTTAGTTGCAGATTTCGATGTTTTTTGAAGGATTCATGCCATGTGTGGCATCGTCGGTGTAGTTTCCAAATCCCCGGTCAACCAGTTCATCTACGATAGTTTGCTGCTGCTGCAGCACCGCGGCCAGGATGCCGCCGGTATCGCGACGACGGATGGCCAGTCCTTCTACATGCACAAGGGCAACGGCATGGTGCGCGACGTGTTCCGCACGCGCAACATGCGCGACTTGCCGGGCAACGTCGGTATTGGCCAGGTGCGCTACCCGACGGCCGGCTCGTCGAGCGCCGCACAAGCCCAGCCGTTCTACGTGAATGCACCCTACGGCATCGTGCTTGCCCACAACGGCAACCTGACGAACTGGGAACAGCTCAAGGACGAGATGTTCCGTGTCGACCGCCGCCACATCAACACCACGTCCGATTCCGAAGTGCTGCTCAACGTGCTCGCGCACGAGCTGCAGGAAAGCTCGCGCAGCGGCCTGAGCGTCGGGTCGCTGTTCGAGGCGGTGGGCAAGGTGCATGGTCGTTTGCGCGGCTCGTACGCCATCGTGTCCATCATCTCCGGTTTCGGTCTGCTCGCCTTCCGCGACCCGCACGGCATTCGGCCCCTTTGCATCGGACGCTTCGATGGCCCGAACGGCACGGAGTGGATGGTGGCGTCGGAGTCCGTGGCGCTTGAGGGCATGGGCTTCGTGTTCGATCGCGACGTCAAGCCGGGCGAGGCGGTCTTCATCAGCAACGACGGTGAGCTGACGTCGCAGTTGTGCGCCGTCGCCGCCTCGTTGCATCCGTGCATTTTCGAACTCGTGTATCTGGCGCGTCCGGATTCCGTGCTCGACGGCGTGCCGGTCTACGATGCGCGCCTGCGCATGGGCGACTACCTCGCCGAGAAGATCCGGCGCGAGATCGACTATCAGGACATCGACGTCGTCATGCCGATTCCGGACTCCAGTCGTCCGGCCGCGATGCAGGTCGCCAAGCGACTGGGCCTGAATTATCGCGAAGGCTTCTTCAAGAACCGCTACGTCGGCCGTACCTTCATCATGCCCGGTCAGGCGATGCGCAAGAAGTCGGTGCGCCAGAAGCTCAACGCCATGCGGGTCGAGTTCAAGGACAAGAACGTGCTGATCGTCGACGATTCGATCGTGCGCGGCACGACCAGTCAGGAAATCGTGCAGATGGCACGTGACGCCGGCGCGCGCAAGGTGATCTTCGCGTCGGCCGCGCCGCCCGTGAAGTTCCCGAACGTGTACGGCATCGACATGCCCACGCGTAGCGAGCTGGTGGCACATGACCGCAGCGATCAGGAAGTGGCGCGCATCATCGGCGCCGACGCCCTGATCTATCAGGACGTCGAAGACATGAAGGCGGCCGTGCGTGACATCAACCCGGCGCTGGCCGACTTCGACGCCTCGTGCTTCGACGGCAACTACATCACCGGTGACGTCACGCCGGAGTATCTGACGCGTCTGGAGCAGCAGCGCAAGGCGCCGAAGGCCCCGGTGGTGGAGTCCGGTGACGGCGACGACAACGAGCCGCGCGGGGCGCAGCTCGGCCTCTGAGCCGACCCTGGCGCAGCGGGCGGCGGGGATTTTCCCTCCCCGTCGGCAACGTGCTACACTCGTTTTCACGTCGATTTGAATTCAGCTTGCGGACGTGGGGGAACTTCCCCGAAACAGCTAAAGCGAGGCCTAGACAGATGGATTTCGAGCCCGTTTTGCTGAACAGCGAAACGGGCTTTTCTTTTTTCGGCCGGCGGGCGGGCCAACCTAATGACGAGACACACGATGGACTCCTTCGACTTCGATACCCTGGCGGTGCGCGCTGGCACGCAGCGCTCCGAATTTGGTGAGCATTCCGAGGCGCTTTACCTGACCTCGAGCTTTGTATTCAAGAGCGCGGCCGAGGCCGCCGAACGCTTCGCGCATTCGGAGGAGGGCTTCACCTACTCGCGCTTTACCAATCCGACCGTGTCGATGTTTCAGGACCGTCTGGCCGCGCTCGAAGGCGGTGAGGCGTGCATGGCGACCGCGTCGGGCATGAGTGCCATCGTCTCGGTCGTGATGTCGGCGCTCTCGGGCGGCGACCACCTCGTCAGTTCGCAAAGCATTTTCGGCTCCACGCTCAACGTCTTCTCCACGATCTTCAATCGCTTCGGTGTCGAGACGACGTTCGTCGACCCGACCGATCTCGACGCCTGGCGTGCCGCGATCCGTCCGAACACGAAGATGTTCTTCCTCGAGACGCCGTCCAACCCGCTCACCGATATTGCCGACATTACCGCCATCGGCCAGATTGCGAAGGAAGCGGGTGCCTTGTTCGTCGTCGACAATTGCTTCTGTACGCCGGCGTTGCAACGGCCCATCGAGTACGGCGCAGACGTCGTCGTGCATTCCGCGACAAAGTTCCTCGACGGTCAGGGCCGCGTGCTGGGCGGGGCGATTGTCGGCACGAAGGAATTCATCATGGGCAAGGTGTTTACGTACGTGCGCAGCGCCGGTCCGACGCTGTCCGCGTTCAACGCCTGGGTGTTGCTCAAGGGCTTGGAGACGCTGTCGCTGCGTGTCGAGAAGCAATCGGAGAACGCGCTGGCGATCGCGCAGTGGCTGGAGCAGCAGCCGCAGGTCGCCCGTGTGTATTACCCGGGACTGCCGTCACACCCGCAATACGAACTCGCGCAGCGCCAGCAGAAGGCAGGCGGCGCGATCGTCGCGTTCGAACTCAAGGGGGCAACCCCGGCCGAGCAGCGTGAGAACGCTTGGCGCGTGATCGACAACACGCGGGTGTGCTCGATCACCGGCAACCTCGGCGATACGCGAACGACGATTACGCATCCCGCGAGCACGACGCACGGTCGCATCACGCCGCAAGCGCGCGCCGCGGCGGGCATCACCGAAGGCCTGATCCGCCTGGCGGTCGGTCTGGAGTCGCCGGCCGACATTCGGGCCGATTTGGCTCGCGGTTTCGTGAGCTGAGCGGAGTGGCCGTCATGAGTCGATTCTGGAGCGCGGGCGTTGCCGATCTGACGCCCTATGTGCCCGGTGAGCAGCCGCAGATGCAGCGTCTCATCAAACTCAATACCAATGAGAACCCGTACGGTCCGTCGCCGCGCGTGCTCGCCGCGATTCGCGAGGCGCTCGGCGGCGATGCGGACGCGCTCAAGCGGTACCCGGACCCCGACGCCCGCCGCTTCAAGCAGGCCATCGCCACACGGTTCGGCCTGGAAGTGGCCAACGTGCATGTGGGCAATGGGTCCGACGAAGTGCTGGCGAACGTGTTTCAGGGATTGTTGAAGCACGACAAGCCGATTCTGTTTCCGGACATCACCTACAGCTTCTACCCGGTGTACTGCGGGCTGTACGGCGTGGCGTTCGAGAACGTGCCGCTGACGGACACGTTCGAGATTCGCGTCGACGACTACCTCAAGCCCAACGGCGGCATCATCTTCCCGAATCCGAACGCGCCGACAGGTCGCCTGCTGGCCGGTGGCGAGATCGAGCGTTTGCTGGCGGGAAATCCGGATTCGGTGGTCATCATCGACGAGGCCTACATTGACTTCGGCGGCGAGAGCGCAGCGAAATTGATCGCGAAGTATCCGAACCTGCTCGTGGTTCAGACCCTCTCGAAGTCGCGCTCGCTGGCGGGGCTGCGTCTGGGCTTCGCCATCGGGCATCCGGATCTGATCGAAGCGCTCGAGCGCGTCAAGAACAGCTTCAACTCGTACCCGCTCGACCGTCTCGCGCAGGCAGCCGGCGTGGCCGCCCTTGAAGACGAGGCATATTTCGACGCAACGCGTCGGGCGGTAATCGCAAGCCGTGAGGCCCTCGTGACGCGCTTGTCGGCGCTGGGTTTCGAGGTGCTGCCGTCGACGGCGAACTTCGTGTTCGCGCGTCACCCGTTGCACGACGCAGCCCAACTGGCGTCGGCGCTGCGGGAGCGCTCGATCATCGTGCGCCACTTCAAGCAGGCGCGCGTGGCGCAGTTCCTTCGCATCACGGTCGGCACGGAAGCGGAGTGCGTTGCGTTCACGGACGCGTTGAAGGAAATTCTGGCGGGCTGACGAGGCTTGGGACGTCTCGACGTCGCGCAAGACGACGCGGGGGGACGATCATTCCCCCTGAGGGCCGGCAGTGCGGCAACGTGGAACGTTGCCAGCACTGTCGGCCCTTTTGTTTCATGTGATGAGATGTCTCCGGGGGCGCCGGGAAACGCACCGGCCTGAGCGCGCTGGCAGGGCAACAGGAATCCGCCGCCTGCGTTATGCTGTTGGGCGTGTTGCCAACCGGAGACTTCAGCATGTCGCACAACGTAGAGCTTTTCATTAACGGGCAGTGGAAGGGAGGCGCGGAAGGTCTCACGCTGCCGATCGAAAACCCGGCCACTGGCGAAACCATCGGAACTGTCGCGCGAGCGACCCAGCCGGATCTCGACGCCGCCCTCGCGGCGGCGGAAGCGGGCTTTGCCAAGTGGCGCGAAATCGCACCGTTCGAGCGCGCCAAGCTCATGCGCAAGGCCGCCGGTCTGCTGCGCGAGCGCGTCGGCGACATCGCACGTCAGATGACGATGGAGCAGGGCAAGCCGATCGGCGAAGCCAAGGGCGAACTGCTCTCGGCGGCCGACATCATCGAATTCTTCGCGGAAGAGGGCAAGCGCGCCTACGGCCGTCTGGTGCCGGCCCGTGTGCCGAATGTCTACCAGATGGTGATCCCGACGCCGGTCGGTCCGGTGGCGGCATTCACGCCGTGGAACTTCCCGGTCAATCAGGTGGTGCGCAAGGTCTCGGCTGCGCTGGCCGCCGGTTGCTCGGTGATCGTCAAGGCACCGGAAGAAACGCCCGCCTCGCCGGCCGGGCTGATTCGCGCCTTCGCCGACGCCGGACTGCCCGACGGTGTTCTGAACCTGGTGTATGGGGTGCCTGCCGAAATTTCGTCGTATTTGATCCCGCATCCGACGATCCGCAAAGTGTCGTTCACGGGTTCCACGCCGGTGGGCAAGCAACTGGCGGCGATGGCCGGTCTGCACATGAAGCGTGTGACGATGGAACTCGGCGGGCATGCGCCGGTGCTGATTTTCAACGATGCCGATATCGCTGCCGCCGTGCGCAATCTTGCTGCCGGCAAGTTCCGCAACGCCGGTCAGGTGTGTATCGCACCGACTCGTTTCCTCGTGCAGCGCGGCGTGTACGATCAGTTCGTCGACGCCTTCGTGAAGGCCGCCGAAGCGGTGCGCGTGGGTAACGGGCTGGATCCGGAAACGACGATGGGGCCGCTGGTCAATGGCAAGCGTTTCGAGGCGATCAGCGCGATCGTCGACGATGCGGTGGCCCAAGGCGCTCAGCTCAAAACCGGCGGTAAGCGTGCGGCTGAAGGCGGTCACTTCTACGCGCCGACGGTGCTGTGCAACGTGCCGTTGAGCGCGAAGATCATGCACGAAGAGCCGTTCGGCCCCGTCGCGATCGTCAATCCGTTCGATACGGAAGAGGAAGCCATTGCCGAGGCGAACCGTCTGCCGTACGGCCTGGCAGCATATGCGTACACGACGTCGCAGGGCACGGCGCATCGCCTGTCGGCGCGCGTCGAGACCGGTATGCTGACGATCAACCATTCGGGGCTGGCCCTGCCGGAAGTGCCGTTCGGCGGTGTGAAGGACAGCGGCTACGGTTCGGAAGGCGGCCCGGAAGCGCTCGAAGCGTACCTGCAGCCGAAGTTCGTGTCGCGGCTGGAGGCCTGACGCGGGCTGGCCCGGGTTATCTGCGACAAGTCGGCAGATAACGGTCGGGTCGCAAGCCGATGCGAGCTATCGCATCGGCTTTTTTGTTGCCCCGTCGGCCGACGCCATATCCATGGATGCTCGATACGGGCGTGCGTTGATGCTGCGCGCTGCCGGGGCAAACGCGTCGCTCATCACGTCGTGCGACGCATTGTAGTAAGTCGTGTCGATGTCGAGCAGGCCGAGCATGGTGTGGTCGAGCTGATCGGTTTGATAGGGCCGGGATTCCAGCGTTGCGCGCCGCTTCGCATCGATCCTGCCTCGCGTCCAGACGAGCATCGGGATCTCGTAGCCGGAGGCATCGGCGACAGACTGTCCGGTGTGATTGCGGGTGTGACCAACCTCCTGGGCGTGGTCTGAGCTGAACAGCAGGCTGGCGTCGGACGTCGCCGTGGCCGCCATAGTCTTGCGGATCAGACTGGCGACCACGTAATCGTTGTAGGCGATGGCGTTGTCATATTCGTTGCGCAAGCGACGCACCCAGAGCGACCGACCTTGCGTCGCGAGTTGGCGCACGACGGCATCGTCCGTGTTGTCGAAGCGTGCAAAGGCCTCCGGGTAACGCATATCGTAGGTCGGATGCGCGCCGAGCAGATGCACGACGATAAGCTTGCGGGGGGCGTCGCTCGCGAGTGCGGCTTCGACCTCCGGCAACAGGTTGCCGTCGTAATTGTTCTCGCCGCGCCCCAAGCCCTTGTTGATGAAGACCCGCTCGTCGGCGCGATTGGCGACGAGTCCCAGCCAGCCGTCGTTGGGCGCCTGATTCGAGATCCAGTAGGTGCGATATCCCGCTTCCTTGGCGAGCATGACGAGATCGGGCTGATGCGTCCAGGCGTCGGGATCGGCGAGGCTTGCGGGAGTGAGCATCTTGATGAGGGAGGCCATGGTCGCGGGCTCGGACGACACCACGTCACGGAAGACGGTGAGTTCGCGCCGCAATGCGTCGAGCATCGGCGTGGTGTTGCGCGCATAGCCGTAGAGCGACATGTTGTTGCGGTTCAGGCTCTCGCCGATCACCCACACAACGGTCTTGCGCGCGGGCCCCCGATACTGCACGCGCCAGTCGTTGCGCTGGGCCATGTTGCGGTCGAGTTCGCGTTGAAGCGTGTCGGCATGCGCGAGTTGTCGCTGGTAGTCGAGATAGCGGATCGGCCAGTAGAGCAGCGGGTTTTCCTTGGCCATCGTCGGATTCAGATGCAGCGCGAAAAAGCCCAGGAGCAGGCTGGTCACGGCGATTTGGCTGCGGCGCCGCATTGGCGGTAGAGCGTTCGCGGCCTCCGCCCGCGACAGGCGGCGCTCGAGCACGACGACCGCCGACATCAGCACGGCGAAGACCCCGCTTGCCTCGGCGAGGTCGCGCCAGTGGTGGCGGAAGAACTCGCTGGCTTCCGAAGGGTTCGTGTTGAACACCGCTTGCAGGACCAGCAGATGGTTCGGGCGCAGACCGAAGTAGTCGCGCAGAAACCCTTTGGTGGCTGCGTCGAGAAAGAAGACGGCAACGATGCCCAGCGTTGTCGCGCTCAGCCATGCCGGGCGCGTGCGCAGCATCAGGCACAAGCCCGTAAGCCCGGGTAGGGCGGTTGCCATGAGCGCCGCGCTCTTGCCGTACTCTTTGGCGCTGAGCATGCCGAACGCCCAGAACAGGGCCAGGCCGCCCAGTCCGATGAGCAGGCGGTAGAGAAGTGGTTTCAAGGTGCGTGTCTCCCAATGCGTCGCGCACGTCGTTGCGTGCCTGTCGATGGCCGCTTGTCCGGCGCCGGGCCAGTTCCGGTTGGCATGCGGCGTGGCGCCTGGCACCGGTCAGCGCCGCAATTCGACCAGAAATTGGGAGATTGGTGTCGTGAATGCGAATATTTTTAGGCGAATTCTATTCGTTATTCGGCGTATTCCGACCAATATGCCTGTATCCGACCAATCGACTTAGCCTGAAGGGCCGCGGGCGAGGCGCTGGCGCCGCCACGCGGCGGGGGGCTGGCCGTAGTGCTGGCGAAACGCGTGGGACAAGGCGCTTTGGTCGTTGAAGCCGACCTCCAGGGCGATGTCGGCGAGCGTTGCGTCGCCAGTGCTCAGCAATGTGGCCGCACGTGCGAGCCGCAGGCGCATCAGATGCTGGTGAGGCGTCTCGCCGGTGATCGCGACAAAGGCATCGTGAAAATGACGCACGCTCATGCCGGCTTCCCGTGCCAGCGTTCCCGTACCTGGTGGCGTTGCCAGCGCAGTGCGCAGTCGGGCGTCGATGCACGCCAGGTCCAGCCGAACGGGGCGCTGTGCGGGGCGGGACGACGCCAGCCGCGCCGTGAGGGCGCCCAGCCAAGCACGCACGACAGGGTCGTTCGCGCTCAGGGGACACTCGCCGTCCATGCGCGCGCTCACGCGCCGGGCCATTGCCAGCAGGTTCGCGTCGAGCGTGAAAAAAGCCTCGTGCGCAAACGCGCGCTGCGAGCCTGTCGCCGTCGCCAGACGCGACGGCACATCCAGCACGACTTGTCGGTTGGGGCCGTCGCCCCGGTACTCATGCCGCACGCCGGCTGGAATCACCACGCCGTTGCGCGTGCCCACACGCCCGTATTGCGTTGCATTGCCGTCCAGCGACATCGACATGCGCCCGGACAGTCCGATCACGACCTGATGAAAGTCATGCGTGTCGGTGCGATCGGTCGGGCAGTATTCGCGGAGCGCGAGGATCGGGATGGACATGGCAGGAGAAGAAGAATACGACCGTGATCGAATGGCGAAGTATCCGACGTTATCACCGATCGACGAAGTAAGGCGCACAAGGGGGGGGCGACCTCACGTTCTCGGTGAGTGCGCGCACGTGGCTGATATAATGCCAGCTTCCGAATGTTGGCGACCCGCCTGCGCGAGACCCTCCGCCGCGGGCGTTTTTGTTTGTCGCCGACGCGATGCACCCACGCCAAATCATGACCACTGTCCGCACCCGCTTTGCGCCTAGCCCGACCGGTTTCATCCATCTGGGCAACATCCGTTCCGCTCTTTATCCGTGGGCCTTCGCGCGTCACAATCACGGCGCGTTCGTGTTGCGCATTGAAGACACCGATCTCGAGCGTTCGACCCCGGAAGCCGTGCAGGTCATTCTCGAAGGCATGGAATGGCTCGGCCTCGATTACGACGAAGGTCCGTTCTACCAGATGCAGCGCATGGACCGCTATCGCGAAGTGCTCGAGCAACTGAAGGCCGCCGGTCACGTCTATCCGTGCTACATGAGCATGGAAGCCCTCGACGAGCTGCGCGAGCAGCAGCGCGAGCGCGGTGAGAAGCCACGTTACGACGGTCGCTGGCGTCCGGAGCCGGGCAAGGTGCTGCCCGAGCCGCCGGCCGGTGTGCAGCCGGTGTTGCGCTTCAAGAACCCGCTCGCCGGCAGCGTGGTGTGGGAAGACGCCGTCAAGGGCCGCATCGAAATCTCGAACGACGAGCTCGACGACCTTGTGATCGCGCGTCCGGACGGCACGCCGACCTACAACTTCTGTGTGGTTGTCGATGACATCGACATGGACATTACGCACGTGATTCGTGGCGACGACCATGTGAACAACACGCCGCGTCAGATCAACATCTTCGAAGCACTCGGCAAGCAGCCGCCGATCTACGCCCATCTGCCCACGGTGCTTAACGACCAGGGCGAAAAGATGTCCAAGCGCAACGGCGCCATGAGCGTGGTCCAGTATCGCGAGGAAGGGTTCCTGCCCGAGGCGGTGGTGAACTATCTGGCACGGCTGGGCTGGGCGCACGGCGATGCCGAAGTGTTCTCGCGCGAGCAGTTCGTGACGTGGTTCGACCTCGATCATCTGGGCAAGTCGCCCGCACAGCACAATCCCGAAAAGCTGCTGTGGATGAACAACCAGTACCTCAAGCAGGCGGATAACGAGCGCCTGGCCGGGCTGACCGAGCCGTTCCTGCAGAAGGCGGGCGTGTCGATCGAAGGCGGTCCGTCGCTCGCAGGTGTGGTCGGGCTGTTCAAGGACCGGGCGAACACGATCAAGGACATCGCGGCGAGCGCCGAAATGTTCTATCGCAAGCCGGCACCGTCGAACGACGATCTGGCCCAGCACATGACGGATACCGCGCGCGCGGCCGTGAAGGATCTTGGCGTGGCGCTGGCGGCGTTGCCCGAGTGGACGAAGGCGGCCATCTCGCCGGCATTCAAGGCCACGCTCGCCCAGCATGGCATGAAGATGCCGCAGCTCGCGATGCCGGTGCGTCTGCTCGTGGTTGGCACGACGCACACGCCGGCCATCGACGCCGTGCTCGAACTGCTTGGCCGCGATACGGTGCTGGCGCGTCTGGGCGCCTGAGGAGCACAGCGTGCGAGCGCTTTCCGGGCCGCCAGCGGCGGCGCCGGAAACACAAAACCCCGGGATGCGCGAGCATCGCCGGGGTTTTTTGCGAGGGGGGCGCCATCACATCCAGCGCCCCTGCGCACGCCTTACGACGGCAGGTTGCCTTCCGAGGCAACCGCGCTGGCGGCGCTGGCCCTGGCCGGCGACACCGGACGCTTGGCGCGCGAATAGCCTTCGAGCAGCTTGACCATCTGCGCGTAGATCTTCGGGTTGCCCGCGAGGACTTCGCCTTCGAACAGGAAGTCCGATTCGCCGGTGTAGTTGCCGACCAGACCGCCGGCTTCGGTAATCAGCAGGCTGCCGGCCGCCATGTCCCACGCGTTCAGTCCCTGCTCGAAGAAGCCGTCCATGCGGCCGGCCGCGACGTTGGCCAGATCGAGTGCCGCCGCGCCCGGACGGCGGATGCCCGCGCAATGCTCGGTCATCGTGCCGAACATCTTCAGATAGTTCTCAACGCCTTGCAGGTCGCGGAACGGGAAGCCGGTGCCGATCAGGCCATCGGCCAGACGATCGCGGCGCGACACGCGAATGCGCTTGCCGTCGAGAAAGGCGCCACGGCCACGCGATGCGGTAAACAGTTCGTTGCGGGTCGGATCGTAGATCACGGCTTGCGAGACGATACCCTTGTGGGCGAGCGCGACCGACGTGCAGTAGTATTGCAGGCCGTGAATGAAGTTGGTGGTGCCGTCGAGCGGATCGATGATCCACTGGTATTCGGAACCCGACTTGCCATGTTCCTCACCCGATTCTTCGGCGAGGATGGCGTGGTCCGGATAGGCTTGCAGAAGGGTTTCGATGATCGCTTGCTCAGCCGCTTTGTCCACTTCCGTCACGAAGTCGTTGTGCTGCTTTTTGGTGACCTTGACAGTGTCGATGTCGAGAGAGGCGCGGCTGATGATGTTGCCGGCGCGGCGCGCGGCCTTCACCGCGATATTGAGCATGGGATGCTGCATGACAGATTCCTGTTAAGGCCATTGCCGTCGGTACGCGCGACCCCCTCTGGGCCGGCCGTCAGGCATGGCAGACAAAGCGAACAAATTGAGCAAGAGCGATGCCCCGCAAGCGCCGCGCACCGGGTGGCGGCTCGTTTGCAAGGACGAAAACGCGCATTTTAGCAAAAACGCGGCGCCTGCGCTGAGACGTCTTCGGGTTTCGCGCCTGCTTCTGACCCTTTTTCGGGGTTCGGCGGTTTCATGGCAGTACCGGCGAGGTCCGGCGATCGGGGCCACCATGACCGCCCGCAGCGTTCGCGATTCAGGGCAAAATAGCAACGTTTGCCGTTGAACGGCCGGCCGAGCCGAATGACAAGCAGGGACCGGTTCCGATCCCGGTGACGGCGCGTCGTGTTTTCGCATGCCTCTGTTTCCACTCCTCATCACTGCCTCATGTCACAGTCTGCTGTTGCCCATCCCGCGTCGTCGTTGTTCGATCAAGTGCGTTTCGTGCTCAACGAGACGAGCCATCCCGGCAACGTCGGGTCGGCCGCCCGTGCAATCAAGACGATGGGGTTTGGCCGGCTGGTCCTGGCCGCACCGCGCGCGGGGGCCGACGTGCTGCGCGATCCGGAAGCCGTGGCGCTCGCGAGCGGCGCCGACGACGTGCTGGCGAATGCGTGGGTCGTGCCCGATCTCGATTCGGCCTTGCAGGGCGTGAGCTGGGCCGTCGCCTTGTCGGCGCGTTCGCGTGAATACGGGCCGCCCAATGCCGAGCCGCGCGAGAGCGCCGCAATCGCAGTGCAGCACGCGGGGCAGGGCGAGGCGGTGGCGTTCGTGTTCGGTAGCGAGCGCACGGGTTTGTCCAATGACGATGTCGAGCGCTGCAATGCGCTTGTCCATATCCCCGCCAACCCGGTGTACAGCTCGCTCAATCTCTCGCAGGCGGTGCAACTCATCGCTTACGAAGTGCGCATGGGCTGTCTGGCGCGCGAGCGCGGCGAAGGACCGCATGCCGCGACGGTGGCCGTGTTGCCCTCGGAACTCGATGCCACCGCGCATGCGTCGCTGGCGACACGCGATGACGTCGAAGGCATGCTCGTGCATCTGGAGCGTGCGCTCGTCGAACTCGATTTTCTCGACCCCGAGAATCCGAAGAAGCTCATGACGCGCCTGCGCAGACTTTTCGCAAAGAGCCATCTGGAGCGTGAGGAGGTCAACATCCTGCGCGGCATCGCGAAGCACATTCTGGAGCGCAAGCACCGGCGGTGACCGGTCACCGCTCGCCGCGCTTTTTGCACCCACCGTACCCAGTGTGCCCGCCATGCGCGACCTTCACGAAGGGCGCGGGCCCCGGTAACGCCGCGATGATCCGCGCCAGAACGGCCGGACACCCACCACAGGATCGAATTCAGACTCATGTTCACCCGTCTTCGCGAAGATATCGCCGCCATTCGACAGAAAGACCCGGCTGCCCGCAGCAACTGGGAAGTTTTCACGTGCTACCCGGGCCTGCATGCCGTGATGCTGCATCGCGTTGCCCACGGATGCTGGACCTCCGGCTTCAAATGGCTTGGCCGCTACGTGTCGCAATATGCGCGCTTCCTCACCGGCATCGAAATCCACCCGGGGGCGACGCTTGGCCGCCGCGTCTTCATCGATCACGGCATGGGTGTGGTGATCGGCGAGACGGCCGTCATTGGCGATGACTGCACGATTTACCAGGGCGTCACTCTCGGCGGCACGTCGCTTGCGCGCGGCGCGAAGCGCCACCCGACGCTGGCACCCGGCGTGATCGTGGGCGCGGGCGCCAAAGTGCTCGGCGGTTTCACCGTGGGCGAGGGCGCGAAGATCGGCTCGAACGCGGTGGTGGTGAAGGCGGTGCCCGCCGGCGGCACGGCGGTGGGCAATCCCGCGCGCATCATTCGCCCCGACGCGCCTCGCGAGGACACGCAAGCCAAGCCGAACGACCACGAGCGCAAGCCGGAATTCTCCGCTTATGGCATTACGCCGAACGCCGACGATCCCGTCTCGCTTGCCATTCACGGACTGATCGAGAACGCGACCGATCAGGCGCACAAGATCGATGTGATGGTGGCGGCGCTCAACCAGCTTGGCGCGCATCTCGAAGCGTTGGGCGCGAGCAAGATCGATACCGCGGAGCTGCGCAAGCTGGGCAAGGAAATCCAGGACATGTAACGCGCCATGGCGCGAGGTCGCGCTTGTGCTTGCGAAAACGGCCCGTCATCCGCACGGGCCGCCTTGCTTTGGGGGGCAACGCCTTAGCGGTTGCCGGGGGCGGAGTCCGCAAGATCGATCGCCCGTAAGCCGTGGCTGTCCCATTGCAGATAGCCGCCACGCGGCGTCGCCACATCGAACTCCCAGTCGGGCAACACCCAGCGCACGCGGCGGCCGTCGGCATGGCGTGCCGGACGATGCGTATGCCCATGCACAAGCGTGCGCTCACCGGCGGCGTCGAGCAGGGCGGCGATGGCTTGCGCGTTGGCATCGGCGTAGGCCATGCGATGCGCACCCTTGGCGGCACTGCGCCGCCGGATGCGATTCGCGATGGCCATGCGCAAGCGCAGCGGCAGCGTCAGGAAGAGCGCCTTGCCGAGCGGCGAATGGGCGACGCGTCGAAAGCGCTGATAGCCCACGTCGTCGGTGCACAACTGATCGCCGTGACTGAGTACCAGCGCCTGCCCGAGAAACGAGAACACGCACGGATCGTCGAGCAGGATCGCACCGGCCGCGCGTGCGAAGCGCTTGCCGAGGAGGAAGTCCCGATTGCCGCGCATCACGGCAATCGGCACGCCGCTCGCGGACAGTTCCGCCATGGCGGCCGTCATGCGACGTGCGAACGCGCCGAGGGGTTCGGGGGGGCGCGTGGAGGCTTCGGTGCGGGTGTCGGTCAGCGTGGCGACGTCGAGCATGTCGTCGCCGATCCAGTATTCGAACAGGTCGCCGAGAATGAACAGGACGGACGCTTCACGCGCGGGGCCGCGCAGGAAGTCCTCGAAGACTTGCACCGTGCGCGGCAGCGCCGGCGAGAGGTGAAGATCGGAAATGAAAAGCGCGGGCCCGTCGCCCCGTGGTGTCACAGGGCATGGCGAGCACCGCGCAGTCGATGCTGGCATCGAGAGGCTGCGTTGGCGGTGGACGCGCTTACGCGACGATCACGGCCTTCTCGATGACGACGTCGTCCACCGGCACGTCCTGGTGGAAGCCCTTCGAGCCGGTTTTCACGCCCTTGATCTGATCGACGATGTCCTGGCCTTCGACGACCTTGCCGAACACGGCGTAGCCCCAGCCTTGCGGCGTCGGTGCGCTGTGGTTCAGAAAGTCGTTATCGCTGACGTTGATGAAGAACTGCGCCGTGGCCGAATGCGGATCGTTCGTGCGGGCCATGGCCAGCGTGTACTTGACATTCTTCAGGCCGTTGTTGGCTTCGTTCTCGATCGGCGCCTCGGTGGGCTTTTGCTTCATGCCCGGCTCGAAGCCGCCGCCCTGGATCATGAAGCCATTGATCACGCGGTGGAACACCGTGTTGTCATAGAAGCCGTTCTTGACGTAGTTCAGGAAGTTCTCGACCGACTTCGGCGCCTTGTCGGCGTCGAGTTCGATGCGAATGACGCCGTGATTCGTGTGCAGTTCAACCATGATGCTTTCCTTCAGATGAAATGGTCCCGTTGGGCCGGAGAATGTCAGCGCTTGACGACGCTGGCCGATTCGATCACGACGGGCGTGGCCGGCACGTCTTGGTACATGCCCTTGCGGGTCGTGGCAACGCCCTTGATTTTCTCGACGGTATCCATGCCGGATACCACCTTGCCGAAGACCGCGTAGCCGTAGCCGTCCGGGTTGGGGTAGTCCAGTGACGCATTATCCTTCACATTGATGAAGAATTGCGCGGTCGCGGAGTTCGGGTTCGACGTCCGGGCCATCGCGATGGCGCCGGTCACGTTCTTCAGGCCGTTCTGCGATTCGATGGGGATCGGCGCGCGAGTGGGCTTTTCATTCATCTCCGGCGTGAAACCGCCGCCCTGGATCATGAAGTTGCCAATCACGCGATGGAAGATCGTGCCGTTATAGAAACCGCTGTTGACGTACTGAAGGAAGTTCTCGACCGTTTTCGGCGCGGCCTTCGGGTTGAGTTCGACGACGAAGTTGCCGGCCGACGTTTTGAACAACACTTGCGGCTGGACGTCCTGCGCGAACGCACTCAGGCTCGTCCCCGACAGGGCGGCCGCAGCGAGTGCGCCGCCGAGCAGCGCGCGACGCAGGCGATTCGGAAAATTCATGCATGTCTCCGTAGGCAATGAGGGATCGATTCTTGGGACGACGGGGGCGGGGTTTAGTTGCCCGACTTGCCGACGCTCTTGAGCGCGGCGTCGTCGCCAGACTTGGGCGCTGACGGGGTCTGGCTCACGGGCGCGGCGCGCTGCGGGGCGAGCATGTTGGACAGGATTTTTTCGCGGTTCGACACGCGCGCGGTCGGTGCGAGCTTGAGCGATTTCTGATACGCCTGCTGCGCGAGCTTGGCGTAGATGTCGCCGAGATTCGCATACGCCACGGCGAAACTCGGGTTGTTGCGAATCGCGCTCTCGAGGGCCGCGCGTGCCTTGTCGTACTCACCGACCTGCGCGTAGAGCGCCGCGAGGTTGTTGAACGGCTCGGGCAGTTCCGGGAAGTCTTGCGTGAGCGCGGTGAAGGCGTCGATGGCTTCGGCGTTGCGGCCCATTTCCATGAGCACGCGCCCGCGTGTGAAGCGCACCTGCGCGTCGCGCGGATATTGCTTGAGGTGTTCGTCGGCTTTCGCGAGCGCGTCGTTGAACTTGCCTGCGGCGACCAGTTTGTCGATGGCCGACTCGCTGGCCTGCTGCGGTGTTTGCAGCGGTGCGGGCGGCGGCGGATCGATGATGGCCTGTGCCCCGGCGGGGAGCGAGAACAACGTGCCCGCGAGGCCGAGGGTAACGCCGGCAAGCGCCAGCGCGCGGGCGCTGCGAGCGGCAGCGGCGACCGGGCGGTGTGCGCGGAGCAGGCGCGTTGCGGGAGACAAAAGTGACCGGCTTCGTTGCGTCATAGTGGGTGCTTGGGATACCTGAGAGGTGCGCAAGAGATGCTATACTCGGCCGCATTCTAACAAAACACCTGCGCCCGGCCCGCGCCATTTATTGTTATGGCGGTGGATACGGTTCGCAGGTTCGTTTTTTCTACCGCACGGCGCGCAGCCCGCCTCGCGATGTCGCCCCCGTCACGTCGTGTGTGATGGCGCCGGAGACATCGTCGCAGCGCCCGGCGCTGGTGCCGCCCGGTCAAGCGCTTATCTATGGATTCACTGCGTGTCTACAACTCGCTCGCGCGAGACAAACAGCCGTTCGTATCTCTCGTTCCCGGCGAAGTCCGCATGTATGTTTGCGGGATGACGGTGTACGACTACTGTCACATCGGCCATGCGCGCGTCATGGTGGTGTTCGATATGGTGCAACGTTGGCTGCGAACGCTCGGCTACCGCGTGACCTACGTGCGCAACATTACCGATATCGACGACAAGATCATCAAGCGTGCTGTCGAGAACGGTGAAACGATGCGCGAATTGACGACGCGCTTCATTGCCGCCATGCACGAAGATGCCGATGCGCTTGGTGTGCAGCGTCCCGATCACGAGCCGCGTGCCACCGACTTCATTCCACAGATGGTCGACATGATCGGCACGCTGCAACGCAACGGTTACGCCTATCAGGCCGACGACGGCGACGTGAATTATGCCGTGCGCAAGTTCGCCAGCTACGGACAACTCTCGGGCAAGTCCATCGAAGATCTGCGCGCTGGCGAGCGGGTTGCCGCCAATGCCGCGAAGCAGGATCCGCTCGATTTCGTGCTGTGGAAGCGCGCTAAGGAGACCGAGCCCGACGAGTCGAAGTGGGCCTCGCCGTGGGGCGCGGGCCGTCCGGGCTGGCACATCGAGTGCTCGGCGATGAGCTGCCAGTTGCTCGGCAATCACTTCGACCTTCACGGCGGCGGGGCGGATCTGCAGTTCCCGCACCACGAGAACGAAATCGCCCAGAGCGAGGGCGCGACGGGCGAAACGTTCGTGAACTACTGGATGCACAACGGTTTCGTGCGTGTGGACAACGAGAAGATGTCCAAGTCGCTTGGCAACTTCTTCACGATTCGCGAAGTGCTCGCGAAGTTCGACGCGGAAGTCGTGCGCTTTTTCATTCTGCGCGCGCAATACCGCAGCCCGCTCAATTACAGCGATGCGCATCTCGACGACGCGCGTGGCGGTCTGACGCGACTGTATACAGCGCTCAAGGATGCGACGGGCGACGGCGCGCCACTCGACTGGAACGAGCCGTTCGCGCAGCGTTTCGCCGCGGCGATGAACGACGACTTCAATACGGCCGTGGCGATCGCCGTGCTGTTCGATCTCGCTGGAGAAATCAACAAGCAGCGCGATCCGGTGCTCGTGCGTCAGTTGCAGGGGCTCGCCGCTACGCTTGGCCTGCTTGGCCGCGATCCGCAATCGTTCCTGCAAGGGGCGGCGGGGAGCGACTCGGCCGGCGACGACGACGCCTTGCGCACGTCGGTCGAGGCGCGCATCGAAGCCCGTGCGCAAGCCAAGCGCGAACGCAATTTCGCCGAGGCCGATCGTATTCGCGCCGAACTGCTGGCCGAAGGGATCGTGCTGGAAGACCGTCCCGGAGGCGCCACCGAATGGCGTCGTGCCTGAGCGCGACGCATCGAGGCAAATTTCATGGTGACTCGTAACTCCGTGGCCGCTAAGGTGGCGACCAAAACTGCCGCAGCGAAGGGCGCGAAGGGGGCCGTGAAGGCCACCAGATCGGTCGCGCCGACCGACGATGGCGAACGCCGTGCGCCGGCCAAGGTGGCCGGCAAGCGCGCGACGACGAACGTCAAGTCGGGTCGCAAGACCGCGACGGGGAACACGGCGGCGAAGCCAACGCAGGCCGGCGCCGCCCGCAAGGCCGCGCCGCCGCCGGCGCAAAAAACCGCAAAGCAGGTTGCGCAAAAGGTCGCCAGAAAAGTCGCAGAGAAGGGCGTAGAAAAGCGCGTACAAAAGCGCGTGCAAAAAAGCGCGGAAAAGTCTGCAACGCCGGTCACCGACAAGGTCGCAAAAAAGGCCGCACCGAAGGCTGGAACGAAGGTCGCGCGCAAGGCGCCGGTGAAGGCCGCGCCGTCGACGCCCGACGACGCGCGCCGGGTCATCGCCAAGCGCGATGGCGAGACGCGTATCGTGACGCCCGAGATCGAGCGCATCGACCACGACATCGTCGAGCAGGTCGTGACAGGCGTGGTGCCGCTACCGGTCGCGGCGGGGGCGACGCGCCCGCTCTACTGGGATCAGGCCTGCGCCGACCTCATGAAGCGCGACCGTATTCTCAAGAAGTTGATCCCTCAATTTGGTCCGGCCCATCTGACCGGGCGCGGCGAGCCGTTCGTTACGCTGGCGCGCTCGATCGTCGGTCAGCAGATTTCGGTGAAGGCCGCGCAGGCCGTGTGGGATCGCGTGCAGGCCACCTGTCCGAAGCTCACGCCAGCGCAGTTCATCAAGGTAGGGCACGATGCGCTCGCCGGTTGCGGGCTGTCGCGCCGCAAGGCCGAGTACATTCTCGACCTGGCAACGCACTTCAAATCCGGCGCGCTACACGTCGACGCCTGGGCCAGCATGGACGACGAGGCGGTCATTGCGGAGTTGACCGGCATTCGCGGCATCGGTCGCTGGACCGCCGAAATGTTCCTGATGTTCAACCTGTTGCGCCCCGACGTCCTGCCGCTCGACGATGTCGGGCTGATCAACGCCATCAGCGTCAATTATTTCAGCGGGGAGCCCGTCACACGCAGCGAAGCGCGTGAAGTGGCCGCCAATTGGGAGCCGTGGCGCTCCGTCGCCACCTGGTATATGTGGAGAAGCCTCGAACCGGTGCCCGTCGAATACTGAAAGTTCAGTCAAAGACGTATAATCCGCGTCCATCCCATCGCATCCAGTCATTATTGACGTCTATTATGGATTGAGTGGCAATGAAAGTTGTCTATCTCGACCGGGTAGACGTTGCCGGCGGTACAATACGCTGCCGCATTTCCGGGGGAAGCCTGATGAAGAACACCTTTTTGGATTTTGAACAGCCCATCGCCGAACTCGAAGCGAAGATTGAAGAGCTGCGCTTCGTGCAAGACGATTCAGCCGTCGACATTTCCGAAGAGATCGAGCGCCTCTCGAAGAAGAGCCAGCAGCTCACCAAGGACATCTATACGAACCTGTCGCCGTGGCAGGTTTCGCAAATTTCGCGTCATCCGCAGCGGCCCTACACGCTCGACTACGTTCGCGACATCTTTACCGATTTCCATGAATTGCATGGCGATCGCTCGTTCTCGGACGATCTGGCCATCGTGGGGGGCATGGCGCGTTTCAACGGCCAGGCCTGCATGGTGATCGGTCATCAGAAGGGGCGTGACACGAAGGAGCGTGCGCTGCGCAACTTCGGCATGCCGCGTCCCGAGGGCTATCGCAAGGCCATGCGCCTGATGAAGCTCGCCGAGAAATTCGGTCTGCCGATCTTCACGTTCGTCGACACGCCGGGCGCCTACCCGGGCATCGACGCCGAAGAGCGCGGCCAGTCCGAAGCCATCGGTCACAACCTGTTCGTCATGGCCGAACTCAAGACGCCGATCATCACCACGATCATCGGTGAGGGCGGCTCGGGCGGCGCACTCGCCGTGGCGGTGGCCGACACGGTCATGATGCTGCAGTTCTCGACGTATTCGGTGATTTCGCCGGAAGGTTGCGCGTCGATCCTGTGGAAGAGCGCGGCCAAGGCGCCCGAGGCGGCCGAGGCGCTGGGTCTGACGGCGCACCGCCTCAAGGCGCTGGGCCTGATCGACAAGATCATCAACGAACCGCTGGGCGGCGCGCATCGCGACCCGCTCGGTATGGCCGGCATGCTCAAGCGTGCGCTGGCCGATTCGCTGCGCCAGTTCCAGGGCAACAGCCACAAGGAACTGCTCGAGCGCCGCTTCGAGCGCCTGATGAGCTATGGCAAGTACAAGGAAGCGGTCGCGAAGTAACGCGGCTGCCACGGCGTCGTCGCCCGTGGTGGCGATGACACCTGATCCCATGCCTCATCACGATGCTTCCGCTGCCGCGTGCGCTTCTGCCCGAAGCGACGCGGCAGTTGTCCATGTGGACGTCGCGCTGCGCCTCGCCCTGGCGACGCACGCGACGCCGCACCTCGCGTCAGCCCCTCCCTCCCACGGCACCACGCCTCTGGCCGTCGCGCTGAGCGGCGGACTCGACTCGATGGTGCTGCTCGATGCGCTGGCGTATTGGGTTCAGGCGCGTCGAGACGCGGGCGAGGCGATCGCACCACCGCTGGCCATCCACATCCATCACGGACTGTCCACGCACGCCGACGCGTGGCTCGCCGCGTGCGAGCGCGAGGCGCGTCTGCGCGGTTTTGGGTTCGAGGCGCAACGGGTGAGTGTGCAGCGCGACGCCCGGCAGGGCATCGAGGGCGCGGCGCGTGCGGCGCGCTATCAAGCGCTGGCGGCGTGCTGCGACGCACATGGTGTGGGCTGGCTGTTGAGCGCTCACCACGCGAACGATCAGGCCGAGACCGTGCTGTTGCAGATGCTGCGCGGTGCGGGGTTGCCCGGCGTGGCGGCAATGGGCGTGGAGGGGGTGTTGCCGGTCGCGGCAGGCGAGCCGAGTCGTGCACGGCTGCTGCGGCCGTTGCTCGACGTCTCGCGTGAGACGTTGCTGGCGTATGCAAGGGCGCGCTCGCTGTCGTGGGTCGAGGATCCGTCGAACGACGATCGCCACTACTTGCGCAACGCACTGCGTCACGATGTCATGCCCGCCATCGCGGCCCACGTGCCTGCGTATCGGGAAACATTGGCGCGGTTTGCGCGTCATGCCGCGCAAGCGCAATCGCTGCTTTATCAGCTCGCGCAGACGGATTTCGACATGGCCTGCGTGAGCCAGGCGTCTGGCGACGAGTGTTTGCAGCGCAGTCGATTGCAGGCGCTGGACACGCCACGACTGGCGAACCTTCTGCGGTATTGGGCGGCGCGTCGCGGATTGGCGATGCCGCCCGAAGCGCGGCTGGACGAATGGGTGCGACAGATTCGCGACGCGCACGACGACGCATCGCTCGAATTGCCGCATGGCGGCGCGGTCTTGCGTCTGTATCGCGACGCCTTGCAATGGACCGCGGCGTACGACGTGGCCCACCACGACGAAGGGGCCTCCGATGTCGTATTGCGATGGTCGGGCGAGCGCGAATGGTCGTTGCCGCAATGGCAGGGAAGCATTGTGTTCGTGCCGGTCGCCGAGGGCGAGGCGGACGAGGGGGGCGAGGCATCCATCGACGAGCGCTTGCTACGCGCGCGGCCGCTCGTGGCGAGGGCGCGCGCAGGTGGGGAGCGATGGCGCGAACACGCGCAGGGTCATTCGCGTTCGCTGAAGCACTGGTATCAAAGCCGCGGCGTCGCGGCGTGGTTGCGTCATGTGCCGATCGTCTGGCAGGGACGCGACATCGTGTTCGTGCCGCGCCTGGGGATCGACGGGGCGGCACAAACCGGTGAGTATCGCGGTGTGCGCTGGCGGATGATGTGGCGCGACGAAGCGTAAGCGACCGAAAACAGCACAATCTGCTGTCGAATGCGGCGCGCTGCGTCCTGGGCAGTGCAATCTGCGCCAGACTGGCTCAGGCGCGATACATTCGTGCGATAATCAAAAGTTCCGCGAATCGAAACGCTACCGATACCCTTCGGCGGGTCTCCGTGCGTGATTCATAAACGGTTTCAAATCAATGTGTTAGCAATGTTATGGCTCTGATCGTACACAAATACGGCGGCACGTCGATGGGCTCGGTGGAGCGCATCAAGAATGTCGCCAAGCGCGTGGCCAAGTGGCACAAGGCCGGTTACAAGATGGTGGTGGTGCCGTCGGCCATGTCTGGCGAGACCAATCGTCTGCTGGGGTTGGCCAAGGAGATTTCGGCCCATCCCGATCCGCGCGAACTCGACGCCATTGCCGCCACGGGCGAGCAAGTGAGCGTTGCCCTGCTGGCGATGGCGCTCAAGGAAGCGGGCGTCGATGCCGTGAGCTATGCGGGCTGGCAAGTACCGATCAAGACCGACAGCGCCTTCACCAAAGCTCGTATTTCGGAGATCGACGACACGCGCGTGATGGCCGATCTCAATGCCGGCCGCGTGGTCGTCATCACGGGTTTCCAGGGGATCGATCCGAACGGCAACGTGACCACGCTGGGTCGCGGTGGCTCGGACACGTCGGCGGTGGCGGTGGCCGCTGCGCTCAAGGCCGATGAGTGCCTGATCTACACCGACGTCGATGGCGTGTACACGACCGACCCGCGCGTGGTCGACGACGCGCGTCGCCTCGACAAGGTCACCTTCGAAGAGATGCTGGAAATGGCCAGTCTCGGCTCGAAGGTGCTGCAGATCCGTTCGGTGGAATTTGCCGGCAAGTACCAGGTCAAGACGCGCGTGCTCTCGAGCTTGACCGACCCGATGATCGCGCTCGACGAAGAAGCGCGCTCGGGCACGCTGATTACTTTTGAGGAAGACGAACAAATGGAAAAGGCCATCATCTCGGGTATCGCATTCCAGCGCGACGAGGCCAAGATCACTGTGCGCGGCGTGCCGGATCGTCCGGGCATCGCCTACCAGATCCTTGGTCCGATCGCCGACGCGAACATCGATGTCGACATGATCATCCAGAACCTGAGCATCGAGGGGAAGACCGACTTCACGTTCACCGTGCCGCGCGGCGACTACCAGCGCGCCATGACGCTGCTGCAAAAGGACGTGCAGGGCCACATCGGTGCCGCCGAAGTCGTGGGCGACCCGAAGGTCTCGAAGGTGTCGATCGTGGGCGTGGGCATGCGCTCGCACGTCGGTATCGCCAGCAAGGCGTTCCGCACGCTGTCGGAAGAGGGCATCAACATTCAGTTGATCTCGACGTCCGAAATCAAGATCTCCGTGCTGATCGACGAGAAGTACATGGAACTGGCCGTGCGCGCGCTGCACAAGGCGTTCGAACTCGACCAGGCCTGAGCGTCGTTGACGGCACCCGGTGTGCCGCATGCGCGCAAGAGGCATGCGGCGCGACGCGCGATTTTCGCGCGGCAGTGCGGGGAATGTTCCCCAAGCGTGTCGAAGGCATGACACATGCGCAAATTTTGTTGGTTTTCGATGCGCATAATGTTTGACGACATCGCGAACAGTAGGTAATATCACGCCTTCGTTACATCACCTCCCTGATGTGACGGCAAGTTTGGGAGACGTGGCCGAGAGGTCGAAGGCACTCCCCTGCTAAGGGAGCATCTGGGCCAAAACCTGGATCGAGGGTTCGAATCCCTCCGTCTCCGCCAAGTCGCCTTGGCGGAACACCCCCGGCTCTTCGCGGAGAGCCGGGGGTTTTTTCTTTCCCGAGTTCGCGCGTTGGCGATACCTCGCGCGTCGATACTCTTTCTGTTTCGAGCGAGGACAACGATGTCGATCATCACTACCGATTCCGGCCTGCAATACGACGATCTGCAAGTGGGCGATGGCGCCGAAGCCACGCCGGGTCAGACCGTCACCGTGCACTACACGGGCTGGCTGACCGATGGCAAGAAATTCGATTCCAGCAAGGACCGCAACGACCCGTTCGCCTTCGTGCTCGGCGGTGGCATGGTCATTCGCGGCTGGGATGAAGGCGTTGCCGGCATGAAGGTCGGCGGCAAGCGCAAGCTGGTCATTCCGCCCGAACTAGGCTATGGCGCACGCGGCGCCGGCGGTGTGATTCCGCCCAACGCCACGCTGGTCTTCGAGGTCGAACTTCTGGACGTCTGAGCGATCGAAAGCCGTCACCAAGCGGCATCATCGATGCAAACGACACCCCCGGTGCCTCGCAGGTACCGGGGGTGTTGTCTTTTTACGTGGGCCTTCGCCATGCGCGATGGCTGAACAAAGGAGCCTTCTTTAGGTGTCTCACCCCACCCTGTCTGTTTCCCGATTCTGGTTTCCGTTCTCGCTCGTGCTCTTCGAGTTTGCCGTCTATATCTCGAATGACATGATCATGCCCGGCATGCCGATGGTCACGCGCGAATTCGGGGCGTCGGCGGACATGACCACGCTGGCGCTCACTGCGGCCATGCTCGGCAACGCCAGCCTGCAATGGCTGCTCGGACCGCTCGCCGATCGCTTCGGACGCCGTCGCGTGCTGCTCGGCGGTCTCGTGATGTTCATCGTCGCCTGTCTGGCCACGCACTACGTGCAGACGATGCCGCAGTTCATTGCGCTGCGCTTCCTCCAGGGCATGGGGTGCTGCTTCGTGCTGACGGTGGGCTATCCGACCGTGCACGAAGCGTTCGACGAGAAGACGGCGGTGCGCGTGATGGCGCTCATGGCGAACGTTTCGCTGCTCTCGCCGTTGTTCGGTCCGCTCGCGGGTGCGGCCGTGGTGTCGTACTGGCCATGGCGCAGCATCTTCTGGCTCATCGCCATCGTGGCGGTGTTTTCGTTCGTGGGGCTGTATCGCACCATGCCGGAACTGTCGCGCCATGACCGCACGGCGCTGAACGCGAAGCAGCTCTGGACGGGCTACAAGCTGCCGCTCTCGAGCGCGCGGTTCTGGCGCGGTGCCGTGCTCACGGGGCTTGCCATCACGCCGCTGCTGACATGGATCGCCCTCGGCCCGGTGTTCCTGATCGAGCGCGCCGGTTTGTCGCAGATGCAATACGCGTTGCTGCAAGTGCCGGTCTTCGCGGCGCTGATTCTCGGCAATGTGTTGCTCGCGCGTCAGGTCGGGCGCTGGTCGAATGGCCGATTGCTGGCGACGGGCGTGGCGGCGATGCTGATTGGCGCGGCGGTGTCGCTCATCGGTACGGCGATTCTAGCGCCGGGCTATCCGGCCCTGCTTGTTGGCACGTCGTTGCATGCGTTCGGCATGGGCCTGTGTTACGGGGTGGTGTATCGGCAGTCGTTGTTCGCTGTCGAGAGTCCCAATCGTGCGACGGTGGCCGGCATGCTCAGCATGATCACCATCGTTGTGGCCGTGGCCGTGATCGAGACGATGAAGGTGGCGTACCTCCACTTCGGCGATGCCGCGCTCGGCATCGGCGCGATGATGGCGGCGGCGCTGGTCGCGGTGCTTGCGGCGAACTTCGTCCCACCGCCCGCGCAGGACGCGCTCGCGCAGCCCGGCCGGCCTTCGTAGGTCCGGCTACCCCACTGAAACGCCAGCGAAAACGTCGCTGGCGTTTTTTTTATGCGTCGCGTCAGCCGTGTGCGTGGTCGTCGGCCACGGCCTTCGTGGTCGGCGAGTCCGCATTCTCAGGGGGCGTTGCCGGGTTGGCGGCCGGCGCGGGCGCCGCGTAATAATCGCGCTCCCACTGTTCGTGATTTGCCTTCGCCTGCTGCAACTCCGGCGTGAGCGGTGCGAAGGCCAGCAGCAACTTGTTGAGCCACGATTCCGGGACTTTGCATGGGCGCTCGAAGTCGACGAACAGCACCACGCGTGTCTCGGGCGTATCGTTGTGCACCTGATGGGGATAGGCGTCGTCGAAGATCACGGCGCGGTTCGCTTGCCAGGCGTAACGCTGAGCGTCGACTTCGATCCAGCAGTGCTCCCGCTCGCGCGGCACCTTCAGTGCAAGATGCAGGCGCAGCACCCCGTTGTAAGGACCTCGATGCAGCGGGATCTGCTTGCCCGGCGCGAGGATCGAGAAGAACGCGGTGCGCAACCCGGGAATGCCGTCGAGGGCGGCCGCGGTGGCCGGGCAGCGCGCGAGATTGCGCTCGGCGCGCATGCCGTAGCCGAGAAACACGAAGGTCTGCCACTGATGATCCTGCGTGATGGTGGCGACGTCGGGCGAGATTTCGTGAAACGCCGGCAAACGCCCGGGCGTGGCGAGGACGGCGTCGAGTTCCGCGGCGATGGCCGGCGCCTGCGCTTCGAGGGCTTCGACCCACGGGAACTGCGCGTTGTCGAAAATGGGTCGGTCGCCGACCAATGACCCACGCGCAATACGACGTTGCGCCGCTTCCACGCATTGAAAGAAAAATCGGGCGAGCCAGCGAGGCAGGGTACGGTTGGGGTTCTGCGCGGGCGATCGTGTAGCACTCAACGTCGGCCTCCAGGGCGGAAACAGGGGAACCGGGCCGGCGAGATTGTGTCTTTCAGTGCGGTAACCGCCGGGCTTTTGGGTACAATTGTCGCGCGGTCCGGCCATGTCGCCAAGCCTCGTGCGGGAATTGTGCGTGACGGCACAGGGATGCGCCATGACGAGATGTTACGCGCCGTTATGCCACGTCGCCAAACACGGTGGCGGGGCGAAGGGGAGGGGGGCTGGATGCGTCCGGGCCCCGGCAGGCTGGTGCTGGCCGACCAACACAGGAGACGCATGAAAGCGCCCACTTCACGGCACCCATACACGACACGCGGCCCGCTCAGCCGCTTCGTGACTTCTCTGGTCCGCGTGCTGACCGTCGTTCCCGCCCTCGCCGTCGCCCTGTTGCTGGCGCCGTCGGCGCAGGCGAAGTACGCCATTGCCCAATACGGCGAACCGAAGTATCCGCAAGGGTTCACACACTTCGACTACGTCAATCCCGATGCGCCGCGTGGCGGCACGCTGACGCTGGCGAACCCCGACCGCCGCACCAGCTTCGACAAGTTCAATCCATTCACGCTGCGCGGCACGTCGGCCCCGGGCGTGCTCGGCCTCATGTTCGAGACGCTCGGCATTGGCAGCGCCGACGAACCTGCCACCGTCTATGGCCTGCTCGCCGACGACATCGCGGTGGCCCCCGATGGCGCGTCGGTCACGTTCCACCTCAATCCGGCCGCACGCTTCAACAACGGCGACGCGGTGACGGCGCAAGACGTCAAGTATTCGTTCGATACGCTGATGAGCCCGCAGGCCTCGCCGGGCTTTAAGGTGATGTTCGCGGACGTGAAAAGTGTGAGCGTGCTCGACGCGCGTCGTGTGCGCTTCGACTTCCGTCGCGAGAGTCCCGACCTGCCGCTGCTCGTGGCAACGGTGCCGGTGTTTTCGCCCAAGTGGGGGGCCGGCGCGAACGGCAAGCGCAAGGCCTTCGACGCGCTGACGTTCGAGACGCCCATCGCCAGTGGTCCGTATCTCATCGAGTCGTATGACGGCGGAAGGCGCATCACCTTCCGGCGCAACCCTGAGTACTGGGGCAACGCGTTGCCCGTGCGACGCGGCACCTATAACTTCGAGCGCATCGTCTACAAGCTGTACTCCGACGACATCGTGCGGCTCGAAGGCTTCAAGGCGGGCGAGTTCGACGCCATTACCGAATACCGTGCGAGAAGCTGGGTGCGCAGCTATGTGGGGAAGCGCTTTCGCGATGGCGAACTGATCAAGCGTGAGTTCGCGCACCACAACACGGCGGGCATGCAGGGCTTCATCCTGAACCTGCGACGCGACAAATTTCGCGATGTGCGCGTGCGCCGGGCGCTGGATCTTGCGCTCGATTATCAGTGGCTTAACCGTCAGCTGTTCTACAACCAGTATCAGCGCATCGACAGCTATTTCACCAACAGCGATCTCGCCGCACGCGGCCTGCCGAGCGAGGCGGAGCGCAAGCTGCTCGAACCGCTGCGCAAATCGCTCGATCCGGCCGTGTTCGGGCCGATGGTCGTGCAGCCGACGACGACCCCGCCCGCCAGTCTGCGTGAGAACCTGCGCCAGGCGCGCGAGCTGTTGGCGCAGGCCGGCTGGACTTATCGCGACGGTGCACTGCGTAACGCGAAAGGCGAGCCGTTCGTCTTCGAGTTTCTAGATGATGGCGGTGCGATGGGGCCGGTCGCCTCGGCTTACGCACGCAACCTCGCCAAGCTGGGTATTACGCTGAACTTTCGCACGAGCGACTTCGCGTTGTATCAGAAGCGTCTGGAGGCGTTCGACTTCGACATGATTTCGCTGCGCTATCCCGACTCGCAGATTCCCGGCACCGAATTGCTCGACCGCTTTGGCAGCCACTCGGCCGACGTGGAAGGCTCCGATAACGCCATCGGTCTGAAAGATCCGGCCGTCGATGCGCTCATGGCCGATCTCGTGCGTGCGCATACCTACGACGACCTCGTGGCCGCGGCGCGCGCGCTCGACCGCGTGCTGATGCATGGCTACTACATCGTGCCGCACTGGTTCTCGTCGACGCACCGCATGGCCTACAAGCAATATCTGCACTTCCCGGACAAGTTGCCGAAGTACTACACCGCCGAAGGCTGGCTCGTGTCGACGTGGTGGGATTCGCGTGTGGGGCAGACGCAGGCGGCGACGCCCGGGGCGTCGATGTCCGCTGCGCCGTCTCCGGCGTCCGCCGCGTCCCGATAGCACGTCACCGAGTCAGGAACCGACAGGAGCTGCCCCCAACCATGTGGTCCTACATTCTCAAACGCCTGCTGATCATGATCCCGACGCTGCTCGGTGTGATCACGCTGACCTTCGTGGTCATCCAATTTGTGCCCGGCGGTCCGGTCGAGCAGGTCATGCTCGAACTCAAGGGGCGCGGTGGCGGCGGGGAAGCGAGCGGTGGCGGCGCCGCGAGCGACTATCGCGGACGGCGCGGCATCGACCCGCAACAACTGGCCCAGATCAAGGCGTTGTACGGGTTCGACAAGACGCCGGCGCAGCGTTACTGGCTCATGCTCAAGCGCTTCGCGAAATTCGATCTCGGCCAGAGTTACTTCCATCACCAGAGCGTGTGGTCGCTGATCGTCTCGAAGTTGCCCGTATCGATCTCCCTGGGCCTGTGGACGTTTTTCCTCACATACCTGATATCGGTGCCGTTGGGTATCGCCAAGGCGGTGCGCAACGGCTCCCGATTCGACACGCTCACGAGTCTGGTGGTGCTCGTCGGCTACGCGATCCCGGGCTTCGTGCTCGGGGTGTTGCTGCTGGTGCTCTTCGGCGGCGGCACGTTCTGGCAGTTGTTCCCGTTGCGCGAACTCGTCTCCGATAATTGGAGCGATTTATCGTGGCCGGCGAAGATCACCGACTACCTGTGGCACATCACGCTGCCGGTGACGGCGTCGGTCGTGGGGAGTTTCGCGGTCGTCACGATGCTCACGAAGAACGCGTTCCTCGACGAAATTCGCCGCCAGTACGTGCTCACCGCGCGCGCCAAGGGACTCTCCGAGCGCAAGGTGCTGTTCAAGCACATCTTTCGCAACGCGTTGATTCCGCTGATCACTGGTTTCCCATCGGCCTTCATTGGCGCGTTCTTCGCGGGCAGCCTGCTGATCGAGACGCTGTTCTCGCTCGATGGGCTGGGGCGTCTCTCGTACGAATCGGTGCAGCGGCGCGACTATCCGGTCGTGCTCGGCTCGTTGTATCTGTTCACGCTCATTGGCCTGGTGACCAAGCTCATCTCCGACCTGTGCTACGTCCTGGTCGACCCGCGTATTCAATTCGATCGACTGGAGCACTGACGTGACCCGATCCGCCACGCCATCGCCACGCCCGTCGTCGTTCGCCCCATCGCGTTCGCCGCGTTGGCGTGTCTGGCGGCGCTTTCGCAATCAGCGACTGGGGTATTGGAGTCTCATCGTGTTCGTCGTGTTGTTCGGCATCAGTCTCTTTGCCGAGGTGATCGCCAACGACAAGCCGTGGGTCGTTCGCTACGACGGGCACTGGTATTTCCCACTTGTGGAGACCTATCCCGAGTTGACCTTCGGCGGCGATTTTCCGACGCCGACCGATTACCTCGACCCGTTCATCGAGAAGCGCATCCGCGCGGGCGATAACTTCGCGATCTATCCGCCGGTGCGTTACCACTACGACACCATCAACTATTTCTCGACCACGCCCAATCCCGCGCCGCCGTCGTCGGAGAACTGGCTGGGCACGGACGATCGCGGCAGAGACGTGTTCTCACGGTTGCTCTACGGGTTCCGGTTGTCGGTGATCTTCGCGCTGGCGCTGACGGTCTCCGGCACGCTGCTCGGCGTGCTGGCCGGCGCCGTGCAGGGTTTCTACGGCGGGCGCATCGACCTGACGCTGCAGCGCCTGATCGAAATCTGGGGCTCGTTGCCGGAGCTGTACCTGCTCATCATTTTTGCGTCGATCTTCGAGCCTCATCTGTGGCTGCTTTTCGTGCTGCTCTCGCTGTTCGGCTGGATCGGCTTGTCCGACTACGTGCGCGCCGAGTTCCTGCGCAATCGTCAGCTCGATTACGTTCGCGCTGCGCGGGCGATGGGACTCTCGAACTGGCAGATCATCCGGCGTCACGTGCTGCCCAACAGCATGACGCCGGTCATCACGTTCCTGCCGTTCCGCATGAGCGGCGCGATTCTTGCGCTGACGAGTCTCGACTTCCTGGGCCTCGGCGTGCCGCCGCCGACGCCCAGCCTGGGCGAGTTGCTCAATCAAGGCAAGGCGAATCTCGATGCATGGTGGATTTCGCTGGCCACGTTCGTGGTGCTCGTGCTCACGCTGTTGCTGCTCACGTTCATGGGCGACGCCTTGCGCAATGCGCTCGACACGCGTGTCGCGGACAAGCAGGCCGCCGCCGGGGGGGCAATGTGAGCGCGCCGCTACTCAGTATCGAAAACCTGTCGGTGTACTTCGGCGACACCGAAGCCGTGAAGGACGTGAGTCTTGCCATTGGGCGGGGCGAGCGCGTCGCGCTGGTCGGCGAGTCGGGCTCCGGCAAGAGCGTGACGGCATTGGCCATCCTGCGCCTGCTGCAGGACGCGCAGGTACAGGGACGGATCATGCTCGACGGCGTCGACCTGGCCAGCATGAGCGAGCGCGAGATGCGAGGTATCCGCGGCAACGACGTCGCCATGATTTTTCAGGAGCCGATGACCGCGCTCAATCCGCTTTATTCGATCGGCGACCAGATTGCCGAGGCGCTTGAGCTGCACGAAGGGCTTTTTGCCAAGGAGGCGAAGGCGCGCGCGGTGGAGCTGCTGCGCCGCACGGGCATTCCCGAGCCGGAGCGCCGTGTGTCGCACTTCCCGCACGAGCTGTCAGGCGGGCAACGCCAGCGTGCCATGATCGCCATGGCGCTCGCGTGCCGGCCCAAGTTGCTGCTGGCCGACGAGCCGACCACGGCGCTCGACGTCACCATTCGTGCCCAGATCGTTGAACTGTTGCTGGCGCTGCAACGCGAAGCCGCCGAGACGCGTGGCATGGCGGTGCTGCTCATCACGCACGATCTGAATCTGGTGCGGCGTTTCGCGCAACGCGTCGCGGTGATGGAGAAAGGCGTTCTCGTCGAATGTGCGGACACCGAGACGCTCTTCACCGATCCGCAACATCCGTACACGCGCAAGCTGCTCGATAGTCGTCCGCAGCGCGAGATTCATCCGGTGTTGCCCATTGCGCCGGTGTTGCTCGAGGCGCGCGGGATCGCGGTCGACTACCCGACCTCGCAGCCCGGCATGCGCGGCTGGTTTCAACGCGGACGATTCCGCGCGGTGCATCCGGTCGATCTGGCATTGCGCCAGGGCGAGACGTTGGGCGTGGTGGGCGAGTCGGGCTCCGGCAAATCGACGCTCGCGATGGCGTTGCTGGGACTTCAGCGCACGAGTGCCGGGCAGGTTGAATTCCAGGGCGAGCCGCTCGCCGCCTATCGTGGCAAGGCGCAGCGCACGCTGCGCTCTCGCATGCAGATCGTGTTCCAGGACCCGTTCGGCTCGTTGTCGCCGCGCATGACGATCGAGGAGATCGTGGGCGAGGGGCTCGCGCTGCATCGGCCGCAACAGACGGAAGACGAGCGACGAGCCCGTGTGGCGGACGTGTTGCGCGAGGTGGGAATCGATGCGCGTGCCATGTCGCGCTATCCGCACGAGTTCTCGGGCGGTCAACGTCAGCGCATTGCGATTGCGCGCGCGCTCGTGGTCGATCCGCAGGTGATCGTGCTCGACGAACCGACCAGCGCGCTCGACGTGTCCATTCAACAGCAAGTGCTCCATTTGCTCGCGCAGTTGCAGATCAAGTACAACCTGAGCTACCTCTTCATCAGTCACGATCTGGCCGTCATGCGTGCGATGGCACATCGTGTTCTGGTCTTCAAGGACGGGCGACTGGTCGAGCAGGGGGACACGGAGTCGGTATTTTTCGATCCGCAAAACGATTACACGAGAACGCTGATCGCGGCGGCCATGGGGTAGGGCCTCATGACGCCCCGGTGAAATATCACGCAACGTCGCGGAACATCGTCTAAATCGCAAAGGCTTGATTGTTAATAAAAATTTTCCGATTGCACTGATTGTTTTTTTCTATTACCTTTTGACATCATGTGACGTTCACATTACTATCGCGTACCAATTAAGTTGAATATTCAACGAGTTAACAGTCAGTCAAGACGACAGGTTCGGCGGTGGGTCAGCCGGGCGTAACTCGAAGGCGTTCGACACGGCAGCATCCTGTTGCACCTGACGAGCTACTCATCGGCCATCCGACACACTCAACCCGGCGACTAATGCAGACGATCCCTCCGCGCATCCGCAAGACACTCCTTCTCGCGTTCACTGCCGCTGGCCTCGTTACCGCCTCGTTGTCGGCGCAGGCTGACGACTACAATAACGGTCCGACCGCCGCCGCCCGAGCGGCCGCTGCCACCCTCCAGGCCGGCGGTAGTTTCAGCGCTGCCCAGAGCGCGGCGACCACTGCCGCGGCATCTGATGTGCCGCAAGCGCCTGTCGAAGAATCGCGTGTGCAACGTGCGCAGAAGCTGCTCTCGAACGTGACGGACAAGGCCTCGGACGTGGTGCTGGGTGCGTTGAACTACATCGGCGTGCGCTACAAGTACGGTGGCAATACGCCGGACAGCGGTCTGGATTGCAGCGGCTTCGTGCGTTACGTGTTCCAAGACACGCTTAACTTCATGCTGCCGCGCCGCTCGGAAGAAATGAGCCAGGTGGGCGAGCGTATCGCCAAGACCGATCTGAAGCCGGGCGATCTGGTGTTCTTCAATACGATGCGGAGAAGCTTCTCGCACGTCGGCATCTATATTGGCGGCGACAAGTTCGTGCATGCCCCGGCCACCGGCGGCAAGATTCGTGTGGAGGACCTGCGCGAGTCATACTGGTCGGCCCGCTACAACGGCGCCCGCCGTGTCGAAACGCTCAAGGCCAGCGCCGAACTGACGCGCGTTGAGCAGCTCTTCAAGAACGACCACCCGATGTAGGCGTTTGATGTCCGCGGCGTTGGCGGATAACTAGACGAGACAACAAAACGAAATGCCGCCCAGTGGGCGGCATTTCGTATTTCAGGGGGTGGATTACGGCGCTCGTCAGAGCGCTTGGCGTGCCCGGTGCGGCTTCGCTCAGCGCGAGGCTTGCGGCATGCCGCGCGTGGCGTCCGTCTGCGCTTCGGCCAGCTTGCGCTGGATCTGCGGCCACATCGCGGCAACCGCTTCTTCGCCAGCCAGGATGGCGCGATTGCGGCCCTGGAAGTCCGAGGCCCCCATCTTTGCCAGCGACGGACGAATCACCACGTCCGCATTCTTTTCCAACTCGTACTGCTTGATCGACTGCCCCATGATCGTGAACGTCTGCATGAGGATGTCGAACTGGCCTTGCGTGGCCTGTGCGGTCGGGTTGGCCGAAATGTCGACGGCAATCACAAAGTCGGCCCCCATCTGGCGGGCGTATTCGGCGGGCACCGGCGCGACCAGGCCGCCATCGACGTAATCGCGCGTGCCGATATGCACGGGCTCGAACACGCCTGGCACGCTGCTCGACGCGCGTACGGCCTGTCCGGTATTGCCGCGACGGAAAAGGATCGGTGCGCCGCTCTGCAAGTCGGTGGCCACGATGCCCAACTGGCGCGGCATCTGCTCGATCGGGCGATCCTTGAGGATCTTGTTGACGTAGGACTGCAGGGCTTCGCCGCGCAGCATGCCGCGAGAGCGGAATGGCATCGTCCAGTCGCTGATGGATGCTTCATCCATCGTCGACGCCAGGCGGTTGAGCTGGAAGCCGTTCAGACCGGAGGCGTACATCGCGCCGACGACGCTCCCCGCACTGGTGCCGACCACGATGTCCGCGTGTATGCCGCGGGCCTCCAGCGCCTTGATGACGCCCACATGCGCGAACCCGCGCGCCGCGCCGCCGCCGAGCGCAAGCCCGATCTTCAGCGGCCGGACCACCTTCGGCGGCGCCGCCGGGGTGGCGGGTACCGTCGGTGTCTGCGCGGTCGACGACGTGCTGTCGGCAGAGGTCACGGGCGCATTGCCCCCTGGCGCGCTCGCGCACCCGGCCAACACGGCGGCCATGGCGAGTGCGCTCAAGGCCGTGCGGGATGAGGCGGCGAGCGGGACGCGCGCGCTGGCGAGGAAGGGCAGGAAGGGACGCAAAAGAGGATGCAAAAGCGAGTGCGAGTGGGGCCGCGCAAGGGCGGGGGCGCCGTGGGCTGTCGGTGTGACAGGGCGGCGTAGTTTTCGAATCGACGACAACAAAGGGAAACTCCGGCAGGGCAGGACAAACGCGCGTGGCGCCTTCGATCAGAGGGGGATGGCAGGCGACTGGCGCGCGTCGACGCGCAATTTTACGGCGGTTGGAGCCGCCCGGGCGCAATTCGGTTCACTTTTCGAGGAGATCGTCGAGAGGCGCGCACCTGACCGGAACCTTTGACGGGGTGCTTCGTCTTATCAGCCGCAACCGACGGAGCGCACCAGGTTCGGGTGCCTTCTGTTCCCAGTCGCGGCGGCCTTGGCGATTCGCCGACCGCACCAGCGCCCCTCCGCGCATCCCCCTGCACGTTTCCCATAATGAAGATGTGAATTAATGATAATGGGAATCATTTGCAATATTGGGCATCATTCATTATCCTGTTCCTCTCTACGAAACCACGACAGCGGGGGAATGGCCCATGAAGGCGAAGACGATCGGCAAACTGGCGCGACTGACGGTACTCGGCACGTTGATGGGCGCGACACTCGGCGCGCAGGCCGACACCGGTGGCGTGCTGAACCTGTATTCGGCGCGTCATTACCAGACCGACGAACAGCTTTTCGGTGAGTTCACACGACAGACCGGCATCAAGATCAATCGGATCGAAGCGGACGACGCGGCGCTACTGGAGCGGTTGAAGAGCGAGGGAGCGAAGAGTCCGGCGGACGTCATTCTGATGGTCGACGCGGCGCGTCTGGCGAAGGCCGACGAGGCAGGGCTGTTCCAGCCGACCCGGTCGACGACGCTCGATGCGCGCATTCCAGCCAAGCTGCACGCCGCGGGCACGACGGTCGGCACGGACTGGTACGGCTTTTCGACGCGGGCGCGCGTGATTGTCTACAACAAGGACAAGGTCGACCCGAAGACGGTGCAGACCTACACCTCGCTGGCCGATCCGTCGCACAAGGGGCAAGTCTGCACCCGGTCGGGCTCGCATCCGTACATGCTCTCGCTGGTGGGCGCGCTGATCGCGCGTGAAGGCGCGCCGGCGACGCAGAAATGGGCCGAAGGCATGGTGGCGAACTTTGCGCGTGCACCGCGCGGGGGAGATACCGACCAGATCAAGGCGGTGGCGACAGGGGAGTGCAGCGTGGCGCTCGCGAACTCTTACTATTACGTGCGCATGGCGCGTTCGGAGAAGCCTGAGGACAAAGCGCTGATGACCAAGGTGGGGTTGATCTGGCCGGATCAGGCGGGCAAGGGCACCCACGTGAATGTGGCGGGGGCGGGCATTGCCAAGCATGCACCGAACCATGCCAACGCCGTGAAGTTCCTGGAATATCTCGCGAGCGACGACGCGCAGCGGTACTTCGCGAACGGCAACAACGAGTGGCCCGCCGTGCCGACGACTCGCGTCGACAACCCCGCACTCGCCGCGCTGGGCTCATTCAAGGCGGAAGACGTGCCCATCGGCACCATCGCGAAAAGCCTGCCGGAAGCGCAGCGTATTCTCGATCGAGCGGGCTATAAATAAACCGACGCCTGATCGCGGGGGGCGCGATGCCCCCGCGATCATCGGCGTGGATGCTGTCAATCGACAAAGGGCACCGGGAAATTCCGGTGCCCTTTGTCGCTAACGGTCGCTGATGACCTGAGCGATGCCCGACAATCCGGTCGATTCAGTGGATCGACCCGCGGGATCCGTGGGCTCAGGCGATGCGCTTGGCAGTGCGCTCAGTCGATATCATCGCCCGGCTGATACATATGGTAGTCGCCCGTGGCATACACTCCCTTGTAGGGCATAGGCGACTCCTCGTCGTGATCGACCGGATGCGTCTCGGCGATACGCAGCGAGTCGCGCACTTGCGGCGGCTCGCATTCCGCGATCAGACGCAGGGCTTCGGCTTCATCTTCGGCCACCACGTCGTAGGTGGTGACGAACGCGGGCGGCGGGCCATCGGGATCCTCATCCTCCAGCGGCTCATACCATTGCCCTTCCACGATCAGATGCATCACGTGGGCCACATCCGATTGCGCGTCGCGTGCGGCACGCAGGGCCCACAGGGCCGTGTCGCTCCACTTGTAGAGCTGCACGGCCTCCAGCGCCGACGCGAGCGCCTTATCGTTATCGCCCGACTGCTTGTACGCGAGCGATAGCTCGGCGAGCACGTCGGCCATGGCCACGTTGCTGCCTTCGTCGTCACGCGCGTGCTGGTGCAGCGATTCGTAGGTTGCAATGGCGGCCTTCGGCTCACCTTGGGCGTTGAACAGGTGCATGCGCAGTGCAATGGCGTTTTCGATGAAGGCACGTCCGGCCTGTGCGAGGTGCGGGCTCTCAAGCACACGGTCGAGACGCGTTTGTGCCGACGTGAAATCGCCGTGGCGGGTGAGGGCGTTGGCGTGATTGAAGTCGACGATGACGACGTCTTCGTCCGGCGCGCAATTGCCCGCTGCCTCATATGCCTCGATGGCGGCCGGGAAGCGCCCCAGATCGGAGCGGTAGTTGCCGAGCAGTTGCCAGAGCAGCCAGACGCCCGGCGCATGCGCGACACCGGCTTCCAGAATGGTCACGGCCTGTTCCATGTCGTCCATATCGGCGTAGGCCATTGCCTGCACCTCATAGGCGCCCGAGTACTGCATCGACTCGAGCCGCTTGCCGATCTCCAGCGCCGACTCGGGGTCGCCGGCTTCGAGGTGGGCAAAGGCTTCCGCCATCAAATCGTCTTGCTCGGACATTGCAATCTCTCCTTCGGGAACCGCGTTGGGGAACGCGTGTTGGCGGCCGGTGCGCGGTGCCGTTCCATCATATAACAGTCATCGTGACAGCCCGCGCAGCGGCGGGGTGGCGCAATGAAAAAGCCGCGACACGCGGGTCGCGGCTTTCTCTCATGACGCGCAGGGGGCGAAATCAGCCGCCGCGGCGCATCAGGTCGAAGAACTCGGCGTTGTTCTTCGTCTGCTTGATCTTGCCAAGCAGGAATTCCATGGCTTCAGCCTCATCCATATCGTAGATGAGCTTGCGCAGCACCCAGATCTTTTGCAGGATTTCCGGCTTGATGAGCAACTCTTCGCGACGCGTGCCCGACTTGTTCAGGTTGATGGCCGGGTAGACGCGCTTTTCCGCGAGACGACGCTCAAGGTGCACTTCCATGTTGCCCGTGCCCTTGAATTCTTCGTAGATCACGTCGTCCATGCGGCTGCCGGTCTCGATCAGTGCGGTGGCGATAATCGTGAGCGAGCCGCCTTCTTCGACGTTACGTGCGGCGCCGAAGAAACGCTTCGGGCGCTGCAGCGCGTTGGCATCCACACCGCCGGTGAGCACCTTGCCCGAGGCCGGGATCACGGTGTTGTAAGCGCGGGCCAGACGCGTGATCGAGTCGAGCAGAATGATCACGTCCTGTTTCATTTCGATCAGGCGTTTGGCCTTCTCGATCACCATTTCGGCGACCTGCACGTGACGCGTGGCCGGTTCGTCGAATGTCGAAGCGACCACTTCGCCTTTCACCGAACGCTGCATTTCCGTCACTTCTTCCGGGCGCTCATCGATGAGCAGCACGAAAAGCTTGGCTTCCGGATGGTTGGTGGCAATCGCGTGAGCGATGTGCTGCAGCATCACGGTCTTGCCCGACTTCGGCGAGGCCACGAGCAGACCGCGCTGGCCCTTGCCGATCGGCGCAATCATGTCGATGATGCGGCCCGTCACGTTCTCTTCACCGCGAATGTCGCGCTCGAGCAGCAGCGGCTTGTTCGGGTGCAGCGGCGTGAGGTTCTCGAACATGATCTTATGTTTCGAGGCCTCGGGCGGATGGTCGTTGACCTTGTCGACCTTCACCAGCGCGAAGTAGCGCTCGCCGTCCTTCGGCGTACGCACTTCCCCTTCGATCGTGTCGCCGGTATGCAGGTTGAAGCGGCGGATCTGCGACGGGCTGATATAGATATCGTCCGTGCTGGCCAGATACGACGTCTCGGGCGAGCGCAGGAAACCGAAGCCATCCGGCAGCACCTCGAGCGTACCGTCGCCGTAGATGGTTTCGCCGGTCTTTGCGCGCTTCTTCAGAATGGCGAACATCAGCTCCTGCTTGCGAAGGCGGTTTGCGTTCTCGATATCGAGACCGTTCGCCATTTCAAGCAGTTCGGAGACGTGCTGGGACTTTAGTTCGGATAAATGCATACGGAGGTGCCGTCCGACGGACGACAAGTGAAGGATCAGGGAAAAGTGAGCGAACGCTCGAAGAACTTTGAGATGCTTGTTGCCGGATTATATAGCAAGCAGCGCCGCGCGCAAGCACCGCACCGCTTGTCCGGCGCCGGGCTGTCGCACTGCGGCGACAAAGGCCCCGGCACCTGCCGTCATTGGCTGGGGATTACAGATGCTGGTCGAGGAAGGCGGTCAGTTGACCCTTCGCAAGGGCGCCGACCTTCTGGCCCGCGACGGCGCCGTTCTTGAACAGGATCAGGGTGGGGATGCCGCGGATGCCGAACTTGGCCGGCGTGGCCTGATTGTCGTCCACGTTCATCTTGGCGATTTGCACCTTGTCGCCGTATTCCTTGGCCACGTCTTCCAGGATCGGGGCGATCATCTTGCACGGACCGCACCATTCCGCCCAGAAGTCGAGAAGCACCGGCTTGTCGGAATTCAAAACGTCCGCGTCGAAGCTGGCGTCGGAAATGTGCTTGATTTGTTCGCTCATGAGTATTGTTGCCTCGTCTGACTATTCGGAAACGTCCGGTGAAAACAGCGCGCTTTCGCCGACGCCGGAGATGTCACCCGGCTTTCCCGGGCGTGCATTCTCCATATGGAGGCTGCAATCGCGTGCTTCAATAGCGTTCGCCAATGCAGTTTGTGCTCATCTTAGCGGAAATCGCAAACGCTTGCGCGTCGTGCCTGAGCGCGCCGCGAGGTTGCCGTTGGGAGCGCCCGCGCCCCACAATCTCGCGCGTCGGGCTTCTGTTGGCACGCCGACTCTGGTAGAATCTGTTCCTGACGGGCCTCCTCGCATGGTGGCGCGGCCAATCTGGTCAGGTCGGGAACGAAGCAGCCACAACCGTTTTCTGCCAGTGCCGAGGGTCAGGCTCGTCACCTACCTCCTTGTTTTATCGATGTTCTCCGCGCATTTCGCGCACATTCCGCCTCCGCTTTCACATGCCGCGTGTCGTTGCGATCGGTCGTTTCCATGGTGAATGGACATGGTGCCGCCGTGGTTCGTCGATGCCCGCTGACGGTCACCGTCCGCGTCCCGTCGGTGCTATTTCAACGCGTATCGCGTGCGCCGGGGCCGCTTGGTAGAATCGCGCAACATTTTTTTCTATCGCACCGATAGCCTGACGGATTTCCCGGGCTGACAACGCCCGATTGGGCGTTGACATCGGTGCGGACGCTCAACGCCGAACTGTTACAATTTGGCATGACCTATCAAGTACTCGCGCGCAAATGGCGCCCCAAAGGCTTCTCGACCCTGGTGGGCCAGGAGCATGTCGTGCGTGCGTTGACGCACGCGCTCGAGCAACAGCGTTTGCATCACGCCTACTTGTTTACCGGCACGCGTGGCGTGGGCAAGACGACGCTCTCGCGCATTCTGGCCAAGGCGCTCAATTGTGAGACGGGCATCACGGCCGAGCCGTGTGGCGTGTGCAAGGCCTGCCGGGCCATCGACGAAGGGCGCTTCGTCGACTACGTGGAAATGGACGCGGCATCGAATCGCGGCGTCGACGAAATGACGTCGCTGCTGGAAAAAGCCGTCTACGCGCCAGCGGATGCGCGCTTCAAGGTCTATATGATCGACGAAGTGCACATGCTGACGGGGCACGCGTTCAATGCGATGCTCAAGACGCTGGAAGAACCGCCCGCGCACGTCAAATTCATCCTGGCGACGACCGATCCGCAGAAGATTCCGGTCACTGTGCTCTCGCGCTGCCTGCAATTCAATCTCAAGCAGATGCCGGCCGGGCACATCGTGTCGCACCTCACGACCATCCTCGGCGAGGAAGGCATCGAGAACGAGACGCAGGCGTTGCGTCTGCTCGCCAAGGCGGCGGGCGGCAGCATGCGCGACGCCCTGTCGCTCACCGATCAGGCCATCGCCTATGCCGCGGGTCCGCTGACCGAGACGGCCGTACGCGGCATGCTCGGGGCCATCGACCAGAGCGTGCTCGTGCGTCTGCTCGACGCCCTCAACGACGAATCGCGCACCGACCTGCTGGCCGTTGCCGACGAAATGGCCGAGCGCAGTTTCTCGTTTGCGGCGGGATTGCAGGATCTCGGCAGCTTGCTGCACAAGATTGCTCTGGCGCAATACGCCCCCCAGGCCGTGTCGGACGAATGGCCGGAAGCGGCGGACGTGAGACGTCTGGCGCAGGCGTTGTCGCCTGAAGCCGTCCAACTGTATTACCAGATCGCCACGCGTGCGCGTGGCGATCTGGGACTTGCGCCGGACGAATACACCGGTTTTTCGATGGCGCTGCTGCGAATGGCGGCGTTCACGCCGTTGCTCGCGGGCGGCACGCTGGCGGAACCGCCAACGCCGCAGACGGCGGGTGTCGCGCGGGCTGTGACCCCAGCGGCCGCGCCGTCGCGGACCCCGATGGCGGAAACGGGGCGTGCGTCCCCATCGTCTGCAGCATCGGCTTCATCGGCTTCGCCCGCGTCAGCCGCTTCCGTGGCATCGTCGGCGGTCTCGCCGCCTGCCGCGCCGGCCGCCCAACCCGAGGCACGCCATGCCCCGTCGGCGCGAAGCAGTGCGCCGGCCGATGGCGCCCCGATGTCGCCCGCCCGCGCGGCCCTTGCCGCCCTCAATGCTGGACGCAAGGGCACGGCAGGACGCGCTGCCGGCGGCGCAGGCGCCCATCGCGGCAGCGCGTCGCGCGCCTCCGACGAGGCGCCAGCCGGTGCCGACCCGGAGCCCGAGCCTGCAGGGGCTGCCGGTGCGGTAACGGCAGCGCCTGCGACGACGCCGCGTGCTTGCGTCTATCGTGAAGCCGACGGTGTCGCACCGGTCTTTACCGGCGAATGGCCGGCATTGGCCGCCGGTCTCCCGGCACGCGGTCTTGCCCAACAACTGGCATTTCAAAGCGAGTTGACCGAGGTCGCCGGTCGCGCGTTGCATTTGCGCGTGCCGCTGCGGCAGTTGGCCGATGCGGCCACCACCGACAAGCTGCGTCAGACGCTGTCTGAGCACTTCGGCGCCGAGGTGCAATTGCATGTCGAGCTGGGGCAGGTGGGGACGACAGCGGCTTCGCTCGCCGCGCAAGCGGCGGCGGCGCGCCAGAGCGCGGCGGAACGGGCGATCGCGGACGATCCGCTCGTGCGCGAACTGATCGACGAATTCGACGCCCAGATTCTGCCGGGCAGCGTTCGCCCGTTACAATAAGGCCGTTCGCTGTCGCAATTCGGTGCCGGGTTTTCGAAGAAAATCCTCAAACGCGCGTTACACACGACGACACACGACGACACACCGCGATGCTCGGCGCGTACAGCATTGGACGCGCGGCATCTGACCCACCTCATACGATTTATTCAGGAGTCACCATGCTGAAGGGAAACATTGCAGGTCTGATGAAGCAGGCCCAGCAAATGCAGGAAAACATGAAGAAGGCGCAGGAGCAGCTTGCCCTGATCGAAGTCGAGGGTCAGTCGGGGGCGGGGCTGGTCAAGGTCGTGATGACGTGCAAGAACGACGTGCGTCGCGTGACCATCGACCCGAGCCTGCTGGCGGACGACAAGGACATGCTCGAAGACCTCGTGGCGGCGGCGTTCAACGACGCGGTGCGCAAGGCTGAAGCGACGGCGCAGGAGAAGATGGGCGGCCTGACCGCCGGTCTGCCGCTGCCGCCGGGCTTCAAGATGCCGTTCTGAGCGGTCCTCCGCCAGTTTAAAGAGACACACGACGCATGTCCCAGCTCTCGAGCCTGCAGGAACTCGCCGATGCCCTGCGCGCGTTGCCGGGGGTCGGCCCGAAGTCCGCGCAACGCATCGCTTACCATCTGCTGCAACGCGACCGCAAAGGCGCGGTGCGGCTGGGCGAGGCGCTGGTGCATGCCGCCGAGCAGATTCGCCATTGCGCGCGCTGCAATACATTTACCGAAGTCGAGATTTGCGAGACGTGTCTCGATCCCGAGCGCGACACGAGCCTGCTGTGCGTGGTGGAAACGCCTGCCGACCAGAACATGCTGGAGCAGACGCTGACCTTCAAGGGGCTGTATTTCGTGCTCATGGGGCATCTCTCGCCGCTCGACGGCGTGGGTCCCGGCGAGATTCACTTCGAGCAACTGATTCGCCGCGCCACGGACGGCGTGGTCAAGGAAGTGGTGCTCGCCACCAACTTCACCAACGAAGGCGAGGCCACCGCCCACTATCTCGGACAGATGCTCAAGGCGCGCGGTTTGCGCGTGAGTCGGCTGGCGCGGGGGGTACCCGTCGGTGGCGAACTCGAGTATGTGGACGCCGGTACGATCGCGCGTGCCGTGCTCGACAGGCATACGCTCTGAGCATGACGCGCGCGTGTCGCGCTCCAACGCTGCGCGTAGGTACTGCTCCTCTCATCCAATCGGATTAGCTGTTATTCGGTATTTCTGCACCCATCCCGGTCTTCTAGACTGAACCTGCCGACTTGATGACCCACCAGCACGGGGAATTCAAAAAGTTCACGAGCGGCGCGGGGCCGTATTCCCGTCGCGTAGATCCGGTCGATGACCCAATAACTGCGCACGGGCACTGCTTAGGCAGGGAGTTAAGGTATGGCTAACGATACCGGGCGCACCCTGATTTACGCCTCCCGAAAGCACAACGACGGTCTGTTGTCTTTCCTGGGAGAGCAAGGCTGGCAAGTCTTGCCGGCCAAGAGCGCCAGCGACGTCAGTCGCATTCTGAATCCGGGGACGACCAGCGCAGCACTCATCGATCTGGCGAGCGGCTATAGCGACCGCGAGATGGGCGCATTCGAGTCCTGCATGCAACCCGCCACGGTCGGCTGGGTTGCCGCGACGAATCCCGAACAACTCACGACGAAAGCGATTCGCCGGCTGATCCGCGACTATTGCTTCGATTACGTCAACGTTCCCTGTACGAACGACCAACTCGCCCATTCGATCGGACATGCCTGGGGCATGGCATCGCTCTCGGAGGTGCCGTTCGTCACGCCGCAAGTCGGCGGCGATCAGGAGATGGTCGGCACGTGCGAGGCGATGCAGCAACTCTTCCGCACGATCCGCAAAGTGGCCAATACCGAAGCCCCGGTGTTTATCTCGGGCGAGTCGGGCACGGGCAAGGAACTGAGTGCCGTGGCGATTCACGAGCGCTCGTCGCGTGCCAAGGGGCCGTTCGTCGCGATCAATTGCGGGGCAATTCCGCCGCACTTGATGCAATCCGAACTCTTCGGCTACGAACGCGGCGCCTTCACCGGCGCCAATGCGCGCAAGATCGGCCGCGTCGAGGCCGCCAATGGCGGCACGCTGCTGCTCGACGAAATCGGCGACCTGCCGATCGAAAGCCAGGCGAGCCTGTTGCGCTTCCTGCAGCAGGGCGCCATCGAGCGTCTCGGCGGACATGAAGTGATTCCGGTCAACGTGCGCATCATTTCGGCGACGCACGTCGATTTGGAGGAAGCCGTCAAAGAAGGGCGGTTCCGCATGGATCTGTTCCATCGCCTTTGCGTACTGCGGGTGGACGAACCGCCGCTGCGTGCGCGCGGGCAGGACATCGAGATCCTCGCGCACCATATTCTGCAACGCTTCAAGGGCGACAATCATCGCAAAATCCGCGGCTTCACCCAGTGCGCGGTACAGGCGATGTATGAATATCACTGGCCGGGCAACGTTCGCGAGCTGATCAACCGCGTGCGCCGCGCCATTGTCATGGCCGACGGCCGCATGATTTCGGCCAAGGATCTCGACTTGACGCCGTGGGTGCCGACCCTCGTGCGAACGCTCGAGGAAATTCGCGCGGAGGCCGAACGAACGGCCATCGAGCAGGCATTGCTGCGCCACTGTCATCGGCTCACGGACGTGGCGGCAGAGCTGGGCATTTCGCGCATTACCCTGTACCGCCTCATGTGCCGGTATGGAATGCGTGGTGACGAATCGGGCGTGCCGGCCTGATGTCTTCTGGCGAAGAGAGGGCGGCCGTCCTGTGATGAGCAGGGCGGTCGTTTCTTTTTGGGCTCCTGAATATCGTCGAGTTGAGCCCGCAAGTCTGACCGCTTTACGCCGTGTTTTCACCGCTGTCCTCGCAATCCGCGACTTCTGCCATCGCCAATAACGACGGGCGAATCCGGCGAACCTTCCCGCAGTCCTCTCGAACGTCTTCCATACGCATTGCGTTGTCTCGCCTTTCCAGAGAACGCGTCCCGCGGCGTCGTACGTGTGCGTCTGCGGTGCGTCGTCACCTGCGCTTTCCCGACCTCGCGAAGTCCTGCCTGCGGTCGGGGGGAACGCGCTTTGCCGCCGCCGAAAATGGGCGTGGCCGGTGGCCGCGCAGACCGATCAAAGATGAAACATCCACGGCACCGTACGGCGTCGCGCCTCGCGCGGGCATCTGTGACGACGCTGTGTCGTTACGTCGCAGGCGGATAAAACTGCCGCAATTCTGTCACCGGAAGCCCTTGTCAACCGGGGCTCCAAGGCAAGCGTCGCTGGCGACGCCGATATCGTTCGCAGTTCGGAATGTTTGTGGAATGCGTCGGTGATGTGGCACCGGCGGCCCGGCATGGCCTGCGTATCAATGCTGAAACGTTTTCGCGCATTGGCCCGGGCGTTCGGCCAAGTCGAAAAATCTAACGTCAATGTTTTCAATCACTTAAGTCGGGTGGCACGGAAGTCGCTTTATTGAGCCGGGCAAGGAGGGCACAGCGATGCGAATTCTCACCACCGACATTCAGTACCGAGTACGACAAGGCGCAGGCGCGCTGGCCGCTGCCATTGCCGCGACGTTCGGTCTGTGCGCTGCACCGGCGCAAGCGCATGAATTCTCGCGCTCGCCGCTTATGCATGTGGCGATGCTGACGGGCTCAATGGTGCCGACGTCGTTTTCGACGACGCTGCCTGCGACGCGGGTCACGGATGCTGACCCTGCCATGGTGGCACCGGTCTCCGACCTGGTCCCGGTCGCGGCCCGCACGACGACGGACGAAGCACCGGCCGCTGCCGGTGGCGACGACACGAGTCCCATTGCCAGCGTCCAGGACATGGGCGTGACCGGGGTGCCCCTTGCGGCAGCCCGTATCGATGACGCACAACTCGGGAGCCAGCGCGGCCGCAATCTGCAAGGCGGCGCGATGGTCCAGTCACCTGGAATGACGCTCGCCAACGGCGTGACGTTGTGGGACGAACTGCCCGGCGCCGTGACGCCGATGCCGCGTCCGCAACAACTGTCTAGCGGCGTGAACAACGTTCAGGTGACGCGTGTGACTTACTCCACGCGGTGAATCAGATGACTCAATTCTCCCTGTTGCATGCCGGCAGTGTCCTCGCCACGATGATGGTGGCGCTGACCCCGGCGCTGCTCCCCGGCCGCGCGCACGCCGAACCGGCGACGCCCGGGGACCTGGTGATCGAACGCAACATCGGCCCGGAAGTCGCCTATCGCGGCTTGCCCCGTGAGCAGAATCCGATTGGCATCGCCGTACCGGCATTCCCGACGGGGCCGTTCAACACCGCCATGGGGGCTGTCAATCAGGTCATGGATAGTGAGTTGACGGGCCGCGCCTCGGTCGGTCTCGTCACGGGGGCCGTGCGCTCCGGCATCGACCCGGTGATGGGGGTGCTGGTGGGCAATGCCCGCGGTGGCAACGCCCTCAACACCTCGAACGGCGTGGGCGGCGGCTTCAGCGCCGGGGTCGGCGGTGGCGGTGGTATCGGCAGCATCGGTACGCTCGTACCGTCAGTGATCAACTCGGCACTGGCACCGCTCACGAGCATTGGTGCGGCAGGAGCGGCGAAATGAGCGCGCATCGCCTGTCGCATCGTGCCCATCGCGCCATCGCTCTGGCGGCAGCCACCGCCCTGAGCGCCGTCGCAGGAGTGTCGTCGGCACAAGACGTGTGGATCGTGAACGGCGAACTCGCCGGCACGCACGCCACCATCGATAACGGTGTGGCGGTGGGTGTGACCGGGGCCCTTGGTGTCAATCAAGCGGCTGGCGTGAACAACGCCCAGGCCAACAGCGCGGTCATCGCCAATGGCGGCGGAGTGAGCGTCGGCGCATCGAGCACGAATCAACAGGCGCTCGTCACCACGACGACCGGCGCGGCCAGCGCCGCAATTCAAGGCAACGCATTTTCGGGCACCTCGGGGCTGACGCAAGTCAATCAGTCGAGCGGTGCCGGCAATCTTCAACGCAACGCCACGGTCATTGTGACGGGCGATGCGGCTGGAGTGGCGAGCGTATCGGATACGGCACTATCCGCTGCGATCGCTAAGGGTGGCCCGGCTGGGCACGACAACCTCAACGATCTGTTCCGCACGGCGTCGATTTCCGGTGACGCCTTCCGCGGTGCGAACGGTGTGGTCCAAGTGAACCAGTCGGCTGGGATAGGCAATGTAACCGCAAATGTTTTTGTGCTCCGTCCCCCGGCGGGCACATCTTTTTAACTGGGTAACTCTCTCGTCAAGGAGATGGTCATGAAAACGAAAGCAATTGCAGCGGCCGCACTGCTGGTAGCAACGGGTTCCGCCATGGCGTACCCGTCTCATCACCAGCAATACAGCTTCTCGTTCATCGGCAACGAAACCAACGTTCTGAACCTGGTCGGCATTTTCGGTCTGGTCGGCATTCGCGGCTGCGTCACGGTGGACAACACCGGCAACGCTGTCGTGCAAAGCAGCCAGATGGTCGACGCGCACGGCGTGCACCTGACGGGCCCGCTGCTTGGCAGCTACGTGACGGGCGACGTGACGTACGGCGTGCATTCCAAGACCACCACGGTCTCGAACCAGGGTAGCGCATACCTGCTCGCTGGCTCGACCAGGACGTCGTTCGACAACACGACGTCGTGGGTGAATGCCGAGGCCAATGGTCACCTGAACACCAGCCAGTCCTTCCAGGCCGGTGCCGGGTATATCGCGGGTCAGTCACACTCCGGCTCGGGCAGTTTCATCGCCGGTGGCGGGTATGAGTATTCGAACATTGCGGGTGGCTTCGGCGCCATCGGTGGCGGTCACTTCTGGCTGCCGGGTGGAGGTGGGGTGTACGGCGGCTACCTCTTCGGCAACTTCGGTGCAGGCCAAGGCGCCGCATGGGGCGGCTACGCCTACCAGCAGCAATCGCAGGAAGCTGCCGGCTTCCTCGCGGCAGGCTTCCTGAACACGCAGAAGAGCTTCGACGCAGGGTTCCACGGCTTGTTCAACGAAGGTCAGGCTTCGGTCCATAGCGAATCGATTGCCGCAGGCGCACTGTGGGGTTTCTCCGACACGTACATGAAGTCGACCACGTGGGTGCATGGCGCGATCACGTATCACATCAACACGGCGCAGTACCAGACGATGGGTGCCACGCTGGGCAATGGGGCATTGGCTAACGCCAACGGCAACATCGGTGTGAACGTGGCGGCAGGTGCCGACAACGCGCAGGCCAACAACGTCGCGATCGCTTCGCTCAATGCCCAGCCGGTGTATGCCTCGGCACAGGTGTTCGCGAACCAGTCGTCGAAGGGCTCGGCCAGCATCTCGCAGTTCTATGTCACTTCCAGCGTGGGGGACAACGCCCTCGCCGGTGCGACTGGCAATGTGGGTGTGAACGTGGCAGCAGGTGTGGGTAACGTGCAGCAGAACGGCCTGGCCGCCGCGGTCTCGCAAAGCGGTTATGGCTGGTACAAGGGCGGTGCGGCCAATTCGACGGCGCAAACCGACCAGTCGGCTTCGATGCACGCTTCGGGCGACTTCATCGCCAATGCTTCGCTGGGTAACGGCGCACTGTCGTGGGCCAGCGGCAACATCGGTGTGAACGTGGCTTCGGGTATCGGCAACGTGCAGAGCAACAGCCTTGCCGTCTCGGCAATCAAGTGAAGTACCGAACCGGTCCGGGGATTCCCGGACCGGTTTTTTCATGAGGTGTGACATGAATGATGCGCGTCGTGCCGCAGTGAGGATCGCTACTGTTTGCGCTCTGGCGTGCGCAAGCGTGGCCGGGCACGCGCAGTATGCATCGGTGAACCTCGAATCTTCGACTGGTGTACCGGCGGTCAAGAAGATGCGCTCGTTCAAGTCGATGCACTACGTGAATCTGGTCCAGCAGGAATACGACTTCAGCTGTGGATCCGCAGCCTTGGCAACGCTGCTGCGATACGGCTACGGGATCGACATACCCGAGCCGGAAATGATCCAGCGAATGATGGCGTTCTCCAACCCGGAAACGGTCATCAAGAATGGCTTCTCGATGCTCGACATGAAGAAATTCGTGGAGACGCTGGGACTCGAGGGGCGAGGATTCAAAGTTGACGTGAACGCGCTTTACGACTTGCGCATCCCGGTCATCGCGCTGATCGACGTCAACGGCTATCAACACTTTGTAGTCATCAAGGCAGCGAAGGACGGACGGGTGTTCGTGTCCGATCCGGCGCTGGGCAATCGCATTATCGAGCAGGCCGATTTTGCCAAGCAATGGAATGGCTTGGTGTTGGCGGTCGTCGGCAAGCCGTTTTTGGAGGATTCACCGCTGCTCAAAGGAAACGAGTCCCTGGCAGTCAAGTTGCGCGACAGCGCCTTGGCGACCGGGACATCTCCGGCCCCGATGGTGGACTTCGGCATCATCCGGGCGGATCTGTTTTGAGACCAGACCATCATGAACCGATTTGTCCCGATGCTGGCAATCCCGCTGCTTGCAAGTGCCGTGCCGGCATTCGCATCGAGCGTGGTGCCCGAGAGCTGGACGCCTGTGAGCGATGAAGTGCTCGCGCACGCGACCGGCAAGTACGCACAACAGAACATGATCACGGGCTTTCAGCTCGTCATGCAGTCGCAATGGCAGATGCCGACCGGTGCGAGCCTGATGGCCACCGGCGTGCTGGGTGTGAATCAAAACGGCGGCGGCGTCCAGGTGCAGACCGGTGCCGCGACCGGCATTATCCCCGGTCTGGTCAACGCGACCGGGCCGCTTACGCAGTCAGTGTCGGGCGCGTCGAGCGTACTGATCAATGGCGTCGCCCAGATCACGCAGGTGGCCGGCGACGCGAACAACGCCCTGAACAAAGCCATCATTCAGTTCGGTCCCGGGGTAACGATCGCGTCGCTGGTGCCGATCGGCGGGCAGGGCGCGAACAGTTCGCAGACCACGGTGGGCAATTTGAGCGCCAGCGTGGCCATTTCGTCGGCCGGCATGCAGATCACGTTGAATACGCCGAACGGCAATCTCGGCCAGAGCGTGGGCGGCGGGGCCGGTGCGGCGATGAACCAGATCATGCAGGTCGTGCAGGTGGCGGGTAATGCCCAGCAGGTCATGAACACGATGCAACTGAATCTGCAGACGAATCCGCTTACGTCGGCCGCACTGCATCAGGCCGGCATTCAGAGCGCGTTGGCAAACATCGCCGCGATCCGCCGATGACGGTTGAGGATCGTCAACCCAAGTCGACGACGTGAAGCGCAAGTGAAGGGTAAGTCAAGAGCAAGTGAAGTGACGGCGCCGCGCTGCCATGGGTGCGCAGGGTGACGCCGGCAACCGTGTCCGGCGACGTTGTAACCCTTGGCCGGACGCCAAGATAACGAGAAGTGGGGCGTCGCCGCAGGTCGCTTGCGGTGAACAAGAAGGTGACGTCGGCAGAGCCCGGGCATTGCACGTCCACCGGAAACGGAATGGGTTTCGCACGCATCACCCCGCAGTCGAGCAGCAAGGACAACCGTTGTTGGCAATACGTGTTTGTTGGATTGCGCGCGGACGCCTGTCCGCACCTTTACCCGGGGGGGATCATGAACACTCATCGCTTTTTTCCCGTTGCCGCTATTCCGTTGGGGGTACTGCTTTTCACGCTATCGGCCCAGGCTCAGGAGCATACGAACCCATCGCCGGACGACCGTGTGCAAATGTTGATGGACATGGTCGACCGGCAGCAGCGGGAAATTTCTTCTCTCAAGCAGCGCCTCACGGATATTGAGATGGCGCAACGCGGACGCGGTCTGACCGCCTGGGATACTGCGCAGATCGCGCAGGTCTCGCCCGGTGACGGATCGGCCGCCGGTTCGGCGGGCACGCCGGGCGGCGGCGCCGCCGGCGCGGCGGGGCCCTCATCGGCCACGCCGATCGGTGAGACGCAGCAGATGCAAAAGAGCACGAGCGAATCGCAGCGCACGCCGGCCGAAGAGGCGGTTGTGCAGGCCCAGCACGCGCCGCTGTTCGACCACAAGCTGACCATCGATACGGGGATCAGCTACAGCTACTACGACCGGCGTCAACTCGTGCTGAGCGGCTTTCTCGCCCTCGATGCCATCTTTCTCGGTCAGTTGAATCTCGGCGAGACCAAGGCCAACGTCTGGACGTTCGACGTCAACACGCGCTACGGGATCAATGACCGGTTGAGTGTGGCGTTCGACGTGCCGTATCTCTACCGCAATTCGGACTTCATCTCGGGTGGGGTGGGCGGCGCGGCATCGTCGGTGAGCGACATCAGCAAGAATTCGGCGAACATCGGCGACGTGAATGCGTCCCTGTACTACCAACTCGTCAAGGAGAACGCGAACTGGCCCGATATCGTGGCCTCGTTTCGCGTGACCGCGCCGACCGGTACGTCACCGTTTGGCATCAAGCTCGGCACGCCCGATCCGACCAATAACAACCTGACGACGCCGTCGCGCCTGCCGACGGGGAACGGCATCTGGGCGTTCACGGCCGGCCTGTCGTTCCTGCGCACCTACGATCCGATCGTCTTGTTCGCGAACGTGGCGTACACCTACAACGTTGCCCGCACGTTCGATGACGTCTCTGCTGTCGAAGGCACGACGCAACCCGCGAAGGTCAAGCTCGGCGACATTATTCAGGTGGGCGCGGGCATGGCATTGGCGCTCAACGACAAGACGGCGCTGTCGATCTCGTATTCGACGGCGATCTCGCGCGCGACGAAGACGGCCAGCCCAGGCGGCGCCTACACCACGGTGGCGGGCAGCTCGACGAACGCGGCGTCGCTCAATTTCGGCATCAACTATGCGATCAACAAGCACTGGACGGTCAACGGCTATGTCAATGCGGGGATGTCGCCGGACGCGCCGAACTACGTGATCGGTTTGCGCTTCCCGTACACGTTCTGACGACGGGGGGACCGCGTAGGTGTGGAAGAAGGCAGCAGGAACGGGGTTTGCGCGTCGCCGGCACCGGCGATGCGCATGGAATCAGGGTCAAGGAAGGCGGATGCGATAGCGATGGGCGTGGCCCATTGCGACCTTCGGTTAGCGCGATGGGCGGGGGGGCATAGCGCCACCCCCTGCGTTGACGGACAGACGGGTCGGCTGCATTCCCGCGGCCAGGGCAGGGGGTGAAACGTGCGAAATCGCAGCGATCATGCGCGGCCCATTCGGCAAGGAAATCGATGCTTGCGTGGGTTTGGGCAGTGGTGCGGGGGGGATGACTTCGTCCCAGAGGCGTACATTGTTCGCCGTTTGCGCCACGGCGTGGGCCGGTGCAATGGCGGCAACGGGCGCGATGCCCGGCACGTTGGCGACGATGCTGTGCTGCAGGTTCGCCGCACGCGTGCTGGCGAGCAAGGCGTCGCTGACCGCGACCGGAACGCCGCGCATATCGACCGCCTGGGCTTGCGAGGAGACGGCAACGCACGCCCCCACCAGACAACCCATAGCAACGCACGTCGTCTTGACGCTGATCTTCTTGTTCATGGTATGCCCCCCGGCCTCCAATGACTGTCCTCCCAGCACACGTTGTATTTTATGGCGCGATTCGAGAAAAGGAAGGGAAAAAAGTAATAGCGGAATGTTAGAAAATTGAGTAAATAATTTACGCAGATTGCGGTTTGTCGCGCGAAGGCAACATGGAGCGGCGTTCGTGAGTTCGGGACCCGGAACCATGCGGGTTTCGTGCGTAAATTGCGCTACAAGCGAGGTGACGCCTGATGTTTGCCTCATGACGAAGGCTGGAGGGTTTCTTCGGTTTTCGTAGCCGCCTGGGCATGTGTCGAGCATGCGACAGGCGGGCAACTCATGAGCACATCGGGCTTGATAACAAGCGGGGCGGCGGCCCGGGGGCGGGCTGACCGGAACGACGGGGGAAACCATGCGTGTGCTGGTCGTGGGTGAGGCTGCCAGTTGGCTGAGCGGCCTGCAGGTCGCACTGCAGACCGACGCGAACGCGACGCCGCCAGTTTTGCGTCACGTCGACGAGGTGACGGCGCAGGACTGGCTTTGGTTGCGCGAGTTGCCGTCGCGTCGCGCGCTCGTGCTTGCCGAGTCGGTGGCCCGTACGCCAGACATCGATGGTCTGTGTGCGACGGCCGCCGACTGTGCGCCGCCCGTCCCGGTGCTCGTCATCGGAGATGCGGGTTTTCCCGATGAAATCATTCGCTGGCTGCAGGCTGGTGCGGCGGCATGTCTGCCATGGCCGAGTTCGGTTGCGCGCACGCGTGCGGTCTTCGATCTGGCGTTCACGGGCGGTCGATTCGTTCCCGACGAGGCCATCTCGGCATTGCTCGTGCTTTGGCGCCAGGAGGCACTGGGCGAAGCGCTGCCGCTCTCGCGTCTGCCGGTGTTCCCGATGGGCGGCGACAAGGCGACGCAACTGGCCGAGTCGGCGCTGCTCGGAATCTCCGCGCGGCAGTACGAAATTCTGGCACTCCTATCGCGCGGTTTATCCATCAAAACGATCTGCCAGCAACTGGTGATCTCCGAGGGAACCGCCAAGACCCACGTGTCTGCCCTGTATCGGCGGCTCGGCGCCCGCAATCGTGGCGAGGCGATCTACATCGCGGCGCAGCGCGGGGCGCGTCATCTGTTCGAGACCTGACGAGCGGCCCCCCGGCTTGCCCGATCGGATTTCGCGATCATTCAACTCAGAACTTTCCGGGAATCGCTGCGCGATGGTTGGCCGATCGCGGACTGTCGAATTACTATACGAGCTTCGTTTGCCACCCATTGCGACAGGCGCCGCTGACGGCGGCGTCTCGAAGTCGACGGCGATGTCCGTCGACGAGGCACAGGAGTCCACGCGTTGTCCAAGTCGTCCAAGCCGTTCGAATCTGTATTGCCGCAAGGTCCCGCCCCGGTGTCTACGGCATCCGCTGCCGGCCCGTCTTCCGACGCCACCTCGTCGCAGGGGGGCGGCGCCGCGGGTTTGCCGGCGCGCGGCGCGCTCGCCGGCGTGAAGGTGCTCGAACTCGGCACGCTCATCGCGGGTCCGTTTGCCGCGCGCATGCTGGGAGAGTTCGGCGCCGAAGTCATCAAGATCGAGGATCCGCAGCACGGCGATCCGTTGCGCAAGTGGCGCAAGCTGCACCCCGACGCGGGCGGCACGTCGCTCTGGTGGGCCGTGCAGGCGCGTAACAAGAAATCGGTGACGATCAACCTCAAGTCTGCCGAGGGGCAGGAGATCGTGCGCAAGCTCGCCGCGCAGGCCGACATCGTGGTCGAGAATTTCCGTCCCGGGCTGCTCGAGCGATTCGGATTGGGGTACGAGCAACTCTCGGCCGACAATCCGGGGCTCGTGATGGTGCGCCTGTCGGGCTACGGGCAGACCGGGCCGTACCGTGACCGGCCCGGCTTCGGCGCGATTGCCGAGTCGATGGGCGGACTGCGCCATATCACCGGATATCCGGACCTGCCACCGCCGCGCATCGGCATTTCCATTGGCGACTCCATCGCGGCGCTGCACGGCGTGATTGGCGCGATGATGGCGCTGCATCACCGCAATGTGAACGGCGGGCGGGGGCAGGTGGTCGACGTCGCCCTTTACGAGGCCGTTTTCAACCTCATGGAGAGCGTGGTGCCCGAGTACAGTGTGGCCGGCATGGTGCGCGAGCGCACGGGCGCGTCGCTGCCGGGGATCGTGCCGTCGAACACCTATCCGTGCGCCGACGGCATGATTGTGGTGGGCGGCAACAGCGATCCGATCTTCAAGCGGCTGATGCACGCCATCGGCCGGCCCGATCTGGCGGACGATCCCGCCCTTGCGCACAACGACGGCCGCGTGCCGCGCACGCAGGAAATCGACGATGCCATCGGCCAATGGACGCGCACGCGTCCGATCGACGACGCCCTGGCCGTGCTGCAAGGGGCCGACGTGCCGGCAAGCCGTATCTATACCGTGGCCGACATGTTCAAGGATCCCCAGTTCATCGCGCGCGAGATGATTCAGCGTCACACGTTCCCGGACGGCACGCCCATCGATCTGCCGAACGTCACGCCCAAGCTTTCGCAAACGCCGGGGCACACGCAATGGCTCGGCCCGGCACTTGGCGAGCACACCGAAGAGGTGCTCGGGCAACTAGGTTATGATGCCGAACGAATCAAGACACTGCGCGAGAACGGCGTCATTTGAGCTGCGCTGATCTCGCGCAGGACCACGGGGCGCGGCACCGTCTGCGGCTCGCGAATAAGCACGTTACACCAAGAAAAAACGCTGCAACCACGGAGACAAACCTCATGCAACGACGTCAGTTCGTCACGACGCTGGCCGCGGCCGGCTTGATCGGCGCAGGCATTCGCCCCAGCTTCGCGCAAGGCAAACTCGAGAAGACCAAGGTCGCGATCGCCGTCGGCGGCAAGAATCTGTTCTATTACCTGCCGCTCACGATTGCCGAACGCCTGAATTACTTCAAGGACGAGGGTCTCGACGTCGAAATCTCGGATTTCGCCGGTGGCTCGAAGGCGTTGCAAGCCCTCGTGGGCGGTAGCGCCGACGTGGTGTCGGGCGCTTACGAACATACGATCCTGTTGCAGGCGAAAAACCAGTTCATCCGCGCGTTCGTGCTGCAGGGGCGCGCCCCGCAGATCGTCTTCGGCGTGTCGAACAAGACAATGCCGAATTACAAGTCGCTGGCCGACCTGCGTGGCAAGAAGATTGGCGTGACGGCGCCCGGCTCGTCCACCAACATCATGGCGAACTTCGTGCTGGCCAAAGGCGGCGTCAAGCCCAACGAGGTAGCGTTCGTCGGTGTCGGCGCGTCGTCCGGTGCGCTCGCCGCGATTCGCTCGGGCAATATCGACGCCATCGTCAACCTCGATCCGGTGATCACCATGCTCGAGCGCGACAAGGAGATCCGCGTGATCTCGGACACGCGTACGCTCAAGGAGACGGTGTCGGTGTTCGGCGGCCACATGCCAGCGGGGTGCCTGTACACGAACGAATCGTTTATTCAGAAGAATCCGAATACGACGCAGGCGCTGACCAATGCGATGGTCCGTGCGTTGCGCTGGCTTCAGACGGCTGGGCCGGCGGACATCATCAAGACGGTACCCGACGCCTATCTGCTGGGCGACCGCGCCTTGTACCTCGATGCCTGGGGCCGCGTGAAAGAGGCCATGTCCCCGGACGGCCTGATTCCCGCCGACGGCCCGGCCACGGCGTTGCGCACGTTGCAGGCGTTCGACGAATCCGTCAAGGGCAAGCCGATCGATCTGGCGAAGACGTTCACGAACGAATTCACGAAGAAGGCCGACGCCAAGTACAAATGATGACAGCGCCGGCTCTGAGTTTCGACAGCATTACGTGTACGTTCGTCGCGCGAGACGATCGCGCGAAGCGTTACACGGCCGTGGCCGACACCTCGCTCGACATTGCGCCGGGCGAGTTTGTCTCGGTCGTCGGCCCCACCGGTTGCGGCAAGTCGACGTTGCTCAACGTCGCTGCCGGGCTGCTGGCGCCGTCGTCCGGTACCGTCAAGGTGTTCGGCGAGGCGCTCAAGGGCATCAATTCGCGCGCCGGCTATATGTTCCAGGCCGAAGCGCTGATGCCCTGGCGCAACGCCATCGACAACGTGACCGCGGGGCTGGAGTTCCGTGGCGTATCGGCCGAGGAAGCGAAGGCACGCGGACACGAGTGGCTCAAGCGCGTGGGGTTGGGCGGGTTCGGCGATCGCTACCCGCACCAGCTCTCGGGCGGCATGCGCAAGCGCGTGGCCATGGCGCAGACGCTGATTCTCGATCCGGACATCATTCTGATGGACGAGCCGTTCTCGGCGCTTGACATCCAGACGCGTCAGCTCATGGAAAACGAGTTGCTCGACCTGTGGGCGGCCAAGCGCCGGGCGGTGCTGTTCATCACGCACGATCTGGACGAGGCGATAGCGCTATCGGACCGTGTCGTGGTGCTCTCGGCTGGGCCGGGCACGCACCCGATCGGGGAGTTCCGCATCGATCTGCCGCGTCCGCGCGATGTGGCGGAAATCCGCACGCATTCGCGCTTCACCGAGCTGCACGCCCAGATCTGGGACGTGCTGCGAGAGGAAGTGCTCAAGGGCTATGCGCAACAGTTGAAGGCAGTCTGACACGTCATGTGGCAAATCACCGACTTTCTGTTCGGCGGGTGCGGCTGGGTGCAATGGCTGGACTGGCTCGACGGGCTGGATGGGTTCGATTTGCCGGATGGCTTTGGTGGGTCCGATTGGCTTGTCCGATCGCTCGTCTGATATTCCCGGAATTCGTTCGTCATGCGTAATCGTTCGATCATGCGGCACTTGCGGTTGTGGCAATGGCTGCTGCTGGTGGTGGCTTTCCTCGTCTGGTACGTCCTCACGAGCCCGACGCTGCTCCCCGCGTTCTACTTCGACAGCCCCGACAAGGCGGCTTTCTTCTTTGGCGAGCCGCAGAAGGTATTGCTCCAGATCTGGCAGTGGTTCGCCGGCGGGGAGATCTATCTGCATCTCGGCGTCACCCTGCTCGAGACCGTGCTCGCCTTTGTCATCGGCACGGTGTTCGGGCTGGCGGTGGGACTGTGGCTGGCGCTCTCGCCGAGCGCGGGCGCGCTGTTCGATCCGTACATCAAGGCGGCCAACTCGATGCCTCGCGTGATTCTCGCGCCGATCTTCGGCGTGTGGTTCGGGCTTGGCATCTGGTCGAAAGTCGCGCTGGGTGTAACGCTGGTGTTCTTCATCGTGTTCTTCAACGTGTACCAAGGCGTAAAGGAAGTCAGTCCGGTCGTGCTGGCGAATGCCCGCATGCTGGGCGCGAATCAGCGGCAGTTGCTGCGTCGCGTGTATCTGCCGAGCGCCACCAGCTGGGTGTTCTCCAGCCTGCACAACTCGGTCGGACTCGCGTTCGTCGGGGCAGTGGTCGGGGAGTATCTGGGGTCGGCGCGCGGCGTGGGCTACCTGATTCTGCAAGCGGAAGGCACGTTTGACATCAACGCCGTGATTGCCGGCGTCTTGATCCTGACGGCGTTTGCCCTCGTGCTCGACGGGCTCGTCGGTGTGGTCGAACGGCGTTTGCTCGTCTGGCAGCCCCAGGCCGGCGAGACCGAGAAGATGTAAGGTACGGCCGCTGGCGACGCCGATGTCGCCGGCGGTCGTGACGGCATGGCGGCAAATTTGTGGCAGATCCGTGGCCGTTGTGTTGCCACCGAATCGCCGCAACGACAGGCGTGATGCTGTGATGGCGTCATATCCGGGCACCTTTCCTCGGTTACAATTGCCGCATGCGAATCCTGCTCAGCAACGACGATGGGTATCAGGCGCCTGGCCTGGCCGCGCTTTACGAAGCGCTGGCACCGCTTGGCGACATTACCGTAGTGGCGCCCGAACAGAACTGTAGCGGTGCGTCCAATTCTCTGACCCTGCAACGGCCGCTGTCGGTGTTCAAAGGCGGCAACGGCTTCACGTTCATCAACGGCACCCCGACCGATTGCGTGCACATAGCGCTGACCGGGCTGCTCGACGAAAGGCCCGATATCGTTGTGTCCGGCATCAACAACGGCCAGAACATGGGCGAAGACACGCTCTACTCCGGCACAGTGGCGGCGGCCACCGAAGGGTTTCTCTTCGGGATTCCCTCGTTCGCCTTCTCGCAAGTCCATAAAGGCTGGGATCACCTCGATAGCGCCGCGCGTGTGGCGCGCGAGGTCGTCGAGCGGTATATGGAGCGCCCGCTGGGCGCGCCCTTCCTGTTGAACGTCAATATCCCCAATTCGCCGTACGACCACCTTAAGGGCGCAGTGGCGACGCGACTTGGGAAACGGCATCAATCGCAGCCGGTGATCCGTCAGGAGAATCCGCGTGGCGAAACGATTTACTGGATCGGGCCGGCTGGCGACGCGCGCGACAGCAGCGAAGGCACCGATTTTCACGCCGTGGCGCACGATTACGTCTCGGTCACTCCCTTGCAACTGGATCTCACGCATACCGCACGGCTTGGCGTCGTGCACGACTGGCTGGCCAGCGCAGGGGTGACCCAACGATGACGACACCGCCAAAGCGTTTTCCTCTCCCCTTGGCCGATGTGATGAGCCGCCGGCAACGTCAGGCGCCGGTGCTCGACAAGGCGTCGCGGGCCAGTCCCGCCGGCGCGCCGCCTGCCGCGATGACGCGCGCCGCGGCGCCCGCAAGTCAAGGGAACGGAAAGACGCCGACTGGCGGCAATCTTTCTCCGAATACGCACGGCGGCCTGCGGGCTGCCGCGACGCCAATGGCCGGCGCGTCAGCGCGTCCCGGCGGCGCACAGACGCCGCACGCGGTCGTACCGAAAGGACTGGCGCGACCCGCGTCCGCCCCCCACGCGCAGCCCGCGCCGCATGCTGCGAAAGGTGCGCCGCGGCCCACCGTCAAAACAGCGGGGACGGGGCATGCCCAGCCGGGCGCGGCCGTCGGTGCCAGGGGCGCGGTGCGCGGGGTGACGGCAACGAAGGTTTCGGCGGGTGGCACGGGACGCGCGAGCGCCTCGGCGCTCGGGATTTCGCCGGATGGCATCGGACTGACCTCCGAGCGGGTGCGCGCGCGGATGGCTGAACGCGTGGCCGCATCCGGCGTCAAACACCCGGGCGTGCTGGCGGCGCTGGCCACGGTGCCGCGTCACGGATTTGTCGACGCGGCGCTCGCCAATCAGGCCTATGAAGACGCGGCGCTGCCGATCGGACACGGGCAGACGATTTCCAAGCCATCGGTCGTCGGGCGCATGATCGAGCTGCTGCTTGCTGGCGGGCGTCCGCTGGAGAAGGTGCTGGAAATCGGCACGGGATGCGGCTACCAGGCGGCGGTCCTGTCGTGTGTGGCGCGCGACGTGTACTCGATCGAACGCGTGCGTCCGCTCCATGAGCGTGCCAAGGCCAACTTGCGACCGCTGCGGGTGCCGAATATTCGCCTGCATTACGGAGACGGGCGGCTAGGGCTGCCGACGGTCGCGCCGTTCGACGGCATTGTGATTGCCGCTGCCGGACTGGAAATTCCGGACGCGCTGATCGATCAACTCGCCGTTGGCGCACGCCTCATCGCGCCCGTGGGCGGTGAGCAACAGATTTTGACCCTCATCGAGCGCACCGGTACGCGCCAGTGGCGCGAAACCCAGCTTGATAGGGTGTTATTCGTCCCCTTAAAATCGGGCATCATCTAAGCCCGACGGGCCTTATTCTGCGGAGGATTTGAGTGAATTTGCGAGCGGGTTTCCAACAACGCGTCGCCAGCGTCCTGTTGCTGAGCATGCTGGCAGCGTGCGCATCGCGACAAGTCGGGGCGCCGGTCGTCGACCGTACCGTAGGCGGTGTGGCGACCGACGGTAGTGCGCCAGGCGCAGCGCCTGTCATCGACAACACGCCGGTGCCGGCCGGGTATTACCGCGTCAAGCCCGGCGATCGCCTCTATCGCATCGCGCTGGAGAACGGTCAGAACTATCGCGATATCGCGCGCTGGAACAATATCCAGAATGCGGATCAGATCGAGGTTGGCCAGGTCTTGCGTGTGAAGCCACCCGCCGGGGATACCGGCACGCCGTTGCCGGCGCCGCTCGCCAGCAACAATGTGGCCTCGGTGCCGCCGGCGGTCGTGACGCCGCCGGCCAGCGCGTCGGCGACGGCCGCACCGTCTGCACCGTCCGCCGTGTCGAGTGGCGAGTTGCAATTGTCGTGGCCAGCCAAGGGCAATGTCGTTGGCCGCTTCGACGATTCGAAGAACAAGGGCCTGAACATTGGCGGGACCGTAGGCGAGCCTGTCTATGCGGCGGGAGCGGGCAAGGTCGTGTATTCGGGGGCTGGCCTGCGCGGCTATGGCAACCTCGTCATCATCAAACATGACGCTACCTTCTTGACGGCGTATGCGCACAACCGCACACTGTTGGTCAAGGAAGGCGACTCCGTCACGCGGGGTCAGAAAATTGCCGAAATGGGCAACTCGGATGCGGATCGTGTCATGCTGCATTTCGAGGTACGTCGCGACGGCAAGCCTGTAGATCCGATGAAGTATTTGCCGCCTCAATAAACTAGGCAGGGTCGAATGCTCAAGAGAAAGCGTCGCACTTCGCAAGAGGAAGACCTCGCTGCCCCGGAGCCCGATCAGGAAATCGACGATCGGCAATCCCGGCAGGACGAGGACGTGGACGACGCTTTCGACGAGCGCGAGGCGGAGGAGGGCGACGACGCGTCGTCGTCCGACGCGGCCGAAGCCGGTGCCGCCGGCCGCAAGCGCAAGCCCGAGGCCGAGGACTTCGGCACGGTGCTGCAGGCCGAACTTACGGCGGATACCGTCCAGCACTATCTCAACCGTATCAGCGTCAAACCGCTGCTCACGCCCGCGGAAGAATTCGATTACTCCACGCGTGCCCAGGCTGGCGAGTTTGCGGCCCGTCAGGTCATGATCGAGCGCAATCTGCGCCTCGTCGTGAGCATTGCCAAGGGCTATCTCAATCGCGGTGTGCCACTGCTCGATCTGATCGAGGAGGGTAATCTCGGCTTGATGCATGCGATTGAAAAGTTCGACCCGGGTCGCGGGTTCCGTTTTTCAACCTATGCCACGTGGTGGATTCGCCAGAGCATCGAGCGCGCCATCATGAATCAGGCGCGCACCGTACGCTTGCCGGTGCATGTGATTCGCGAACTCAATCAGGTGCTGCGCGCGAAGCGTCATCTTGAAAAGAGTGCGGCGTATGTCGATGGTGGCGAGCAGCGCGACGCAAGTATCGAAGACATTGCCGATTTGACCGGCAAAACGCCCGAAGAGGTGATCGACATCCTCGCGCTCAACGAGCACGTGGCGTCGCTGGACGCGCCGCTGGAAATCGATCCGGGCAGTAGCTTGCTCGATTTGCTCTCGGACGATCACAGTGCGGCCCCGGAGCAGGAGGTGCAGCATCGCGAGCTGGAAGACCTCATGCGCCTTTGGCTCTCGCGCCTGTCCACCAAGCATCGCTACGTCATCGAGCGACGGTTCGGACTTAACCGCGTGGAACCCGCCACGCTGGAAGAACTGGCCGACGAAATGGGACTGACGCGCGAGCGCGTGCGTCAGATCCAGCAAGAGGCGCTCGTCAAGCTCAAGCGCTATTTCGCATCCAATGGGGTGCGCAAGGACGCCGTGCTCTGATTGGTGTCGACCTCGACGACCGCCGCCATTCGCCGCCCGCGTCATCGGGGGCGGCATGCCATGACGTCGCCGTGATGCGGCGGCGCGCACTGAATTTCACTTCACATTCTGACCATGTCATCACCTGTCCTCGTCTTCGATATTGAAACGATCCCCGACGTTGACGGCCTGCGCAAGCTCGAGCCGGCGTACGCCGGGCTGTCCGACGATGCCGTGGCCGACGCCGCCTTTGCCGCCCGCCGTGAAAAGGTGGGGCACGACTTCCTGCCGTTGCACTTGCAGCGCGTTGCGGCAATCTCGTGCGTGTTTCGCGATCGCGACGGCTTTCGTGTGAAATCCCTCGGTACGCTCGACGATGGCGAGGCGGCACTCGTCTCTGGCTTCTACCGCACGATCGAGAAGTACGCGCCGCAACTCGTGTCGTGGAATGGCGGCGGCTTCGACCTGCCCGTGTTGCATTACCGCGCGATGATTCACGGCATTGCCGCGCCGCGCTATTGGGACATGGGTGAGGACGACCGCGAGTTCAAGTGGAACAACTACATCAGCCGATATCACCAACGTCATCTGGATTTGATGGATCTTCTGGCGATGTATCAGGGCCGTGCAAACGCGCCGCTCGACGACCTGGCCAAGCTGTGCGGGTTTCCAGGCAAGCTCGGCATGGACGGCAGCAAGGTCTGGGAAGCGTTCCGCGCGGGCAAGCTTGAGGAGATTCGCAATTACTGCGAGACGGACGTGGTGAACACGTATCTGGTCTATTGCCGCTTTCAGTTGATGCGGGGCGGTTTGCGTCAGGCGGAGTACGCGCAGGAGATCGAATTCGTGAGACGCTCGCTCGAAGAGGAAGCGGCGCCGCACTGGAAGGAATATCTCGCCGCCTGGGCGTGATCGCCTGAGTTTGGGGCCGGGGGATGTCGGCGCTGCGCGAACGAGCGTACGTCAGTGGCGAGCGAATCGATTAAAATGTTCGGTTTGCTGTCGCACATGAGAACAACGACGTGACCCGCTCCTCCCGAAATTCCTCACGCGGCCGGCCGGCTGCCGAGCCCGGCATTATCGATATCGAATCGCTCGACATGGAAGCGCGCGGCGTCGGCCGCACCGCGCCCGAGGGCGAGCCGGGTGCACCGGACTACAAGCCCGGCAAGGTGATCTTTGTCGAAGGCGCGCTGCCGGGCGAACGCGTCACCTATCTCAGCTATCGTCGCAAACCCAAATTCGAGCAGGCCGAAGCCATTGATGTGCTGCGCGCCAGCCCGATGCGCGCCAAGCCACAGTGTCCGCACTTCGGCAAGTGCGGTGGGTGCTCGATGCAGCATCTCGAGCCGCGTGCACAAATCGCAATCAAGCAGCGTGTGCTCGAGGACAATCTGGCGCGTCTGGGCAAGGTGAAGGCCGAAGCCATCCTTCGGCCCATTCAGGGGCCAGACTGGGGCTATCGCTTCCGTGCACGTCTGACGGTGCGATACGTCCCGAAAAAGGGGGGCGTGCTCATCGGATTCCATGAGCGCAGGAGCAGCTACGTGGCCGACATGGACTCGTGCGAAGTGCTGCCCCGCCACGTTTCTGACATGCTCGTGCCGTTGCGGCGCCTGGTCGAGTCGCTGTCCATTCGGGAACGTCTGCCGCAGATCGAACTGGCGATCGGCGCCGAGGTGACGGCGCTCGTGCTGCGTATTCTCGAGCCCCTCACGCCAGCGGACGAGGACATTCTGCGCGCCTTCGCTGAGGCAAATCACGTCCAGTTCTGGGTTCAACCGAAGGGGCCGGACACCGCGGTGCCGTTCTACCCGCTGGACCCGGAATTGCATTACACCCTGCCGGAATATCAGATCCGGATGCCGTTCAAGCCGACGGACTTCACGCAGGTCAACCATCAGATCAACCGTGTGCTCGTGCATCGCGCGTTGCGCTTGCTGGCGCCGGCGTCGCATGAGCGTGTGCTCGATCTGTTCTGCGGCCTGGGGAACTTCACGCTGCCACTGGCGCGTCGCGCCGGCACCGTCATGGGGATCGAGGGCAGCACCGCGCTCACGGAGCGTGCGCTCGCGAACGCGCAACGTAATGGCGTGGCCGAACGGACCGAATTCGCGTGCCGGAACCTGTTCGACATCACACCGGAGGATATTCGCGCATTGGGTGCGTTTGACCGCTACCTGATCGATCCGCCGCGCGAAGGGGCACTGGCGGTATCGAAGGCGCTCGCCGAATTGGCGCAGCAGGGCTACGACGGCCTGCCCAAGCGCATCGTCTACGTTTCCTGCAGTCCGGCAACGCTGGCGCGTGACGCGGGCGTGCTCGTGCATGAAGCGGGCTATCGCCTGACGCTGGCCGGGGTGGTGAACATGTTCCCACACACGTCGCACGTCGAGTCGATGGCCGTGTTCGAGCATGAGAGCATCGGGCAGCCGTGGGTGCCGACGGTGCGGGTGTCGGCGTCGGATGCTTCCGCCGATCAGGCCGATCAGGGCATTGAGGGCGTTGAGGCGATTGCCGGTGCTACCGGTGGCGACGGCGTGATTCACGACGAGGCCTGATCGTGCGTGATGGCGGCGGCTGGCCATCGGTTGCGGCGGCCGCGGCGCTGCAGCGGCCAATGGATCCGGGCGGGCGGAGTGCAGGCCTGAGCGACCCGGCCCACTAGCGCATCGGGTGGGCCGCACATCGTAAAATCCCGTCACGCAAAGAAAAAGCCAGTCCCGAAGGACTGGCTTTTTCGCATCCGCGGCGTGGTGCGGAGTTGCCCGCCGCACCACCTGTCGGTCGCGTCAGTTGCGATTGCCGCCGAGCACGCCGAGAATGGCCAGCAGATTGGTGAAAATGTTGTACAGGTCAAGGTAAATGGCCAGCGTCGCGGTGACGTAGTTCGTCTCGCCGCCATTCACGACACGCTGCACATCGAACAGGATGTACGCGGAGAAGATGGCGATGGCGATCACCGACACCGTCAGCATCAGCGCCGGCAGTTGCAGCCAGATATTGGCGACCGAGGCCAGCAGGATCACGAGCACGCCCATGAACAGCCACTTGCCCAGCCCGCTGAAGTCACGTTTGCTGACCGTGGCGACCGTTGCCATGACGCCGAAAATCACGGCGGTGCCACCGAACGCCATCATGATGAGCGATGCGCCGTTCGAGAATCCCAGCACGAAGCTCAGCAACCGTGTGAGCATCAACCCCATGAAGAACGTAAAGCCCAGCAGCAACGCCACCCCCACGCCGCTGTTCTTGAAGCGCTCAATGGCGAACATGAAGCCGAATGCGATCGCGAGGAACGCGATCATGCTGACCATCGGGCTGCCCGCGAACAGCGCGAAGCCATAGTTCACGCCCAGCCAGGCCCCCGCAATCGTCGGCAGCATCGACAACGCGAGCAGCCAGTACGTATTGCGCAGCACCTTGTTGCGCATCTGTACGGTCGTGACGTCGCGCATCCCGCCGTAGCCGAAACGTTGGAAATCCTGGTTCATATCTTGTGTTCTCCGTGGTCATTGTGCCCGCCGGCGGGGCCGGCAAGCGCCTCTTGACGCTTACGACAACCGGCTTTAGTCGCCGGTCGATCCCCCGCAGCCATTCGTCTGGCTCGTCGTCGAAGCCACAGGATACCGAAAGATGGCGGGGAAAGCGCTCGGACGCTTCTCAAAATGTCAGGGCGAATGCCTGAATTTCAATCCGCCGCGTCGTTGTCCAACCCTCCTATGTAGGGAAGGTGTCGGAATCCCGCGATGATCCTGACTTCACGACAAGCCGGATCGTCCCGGCCGTCCTGCGTTTGAGCGGTATGCGCACTGTAGGTTCCATCCCCATCATAACAGCCTTCGTGCTACAATCACGGGTTCATGTTGGTTGTATAACTGCTTAATTTTTTGGAGTTTTTCATGGCAGTCGAACGCACTTTGTCGATTATCAAGCCCGATGCCGTTGCCAAGAACGTGATCGGCCAGATCTATAGCCGCTTCGAGAACGCGGGCCTGAAGATCGCTGCTGCCAAGCTGGTGCATCTGTCGCGCGCCGAAGCCGAGCAATTCTACGCCGTGCACAAGGAACGTCCGTTCTTCAAGGATCTGGTCGATTTCATGGTCTCGGGCCCGGTGATGATCCAGGTTCTGGAAGGCGAGAACGCCGTGGCGAAGCATCGCGATCTGATGGGTGCCACCGACCCGAAGAAGGCTGAGAAGGGCACGATCCGCGCCGACTTCGCCGATAGCATCGACGCCAACGCCGTGCACGGCTCGGACGCCGCTGAAACGGCTGCCGTGGAAGTGTCGTTCTTCTTCCCGGGCATGAACGTCTACGCGCGCTAAGCCGCGTTTAGCCGCTCCATGGCAGGAAGTTACCGAAGGGATGTTGAAGGACCCAGGTCATGACCAACCTCACGAATCTGCTTGATTACGATCCGGACGGTCTGGCCGCCTATTGCGGCTCGCTCGGCGAGAAGCCGTTCCGTGCCCGCCAGCTCCAGCGTTGGATCCACCAGATGGGCGCCGCCGATTTCGACGGCATGACCGATCTGGCCAAGTCGCTGCGCGAGAAGTTGCGCACACGCGCAACGATCGCGTCGCCCGATGTCATCACCGACCACCTGTCGGCTGACGGCACGCGCAAATGGCTGCTGGACGTGGGCAACGGCGATGCCGTCGAAACGGTCTACATCCCCGAGGAAACGCGCGGCACGCTTTGCGTCTCTTCGCAGGCGGGCTGCGCCGTCAATTGCCGGTTTTGTTCGACCGGCAAGCAGGGTTTCTCTCGCAATCTGTCGCTCGGCGAGATCATTGGTCAGTTGTGGATGGCCGAATTCGCATTGCGCCGCGACCTCGGACGCGAGGGCAAGAACGAGCGCGTTATCACCAACGTGGTGATGATGGGCATGGGCGAGCCGCTGCTCAACTTCGAGAATGTTGTGGGGGCGATGCGCCTGATGCTCGATGACAACGCCTATGGGTTGTCACGTCGCCGTGTCACGCTGTCGACCTCGGGTGTCGTGCCGATGATGGATCGGCTGGGCCAGGAGTTGCCCGTGGCGTTGGCGGTGTCGCTGCACGCGCCGAACGACGCGCTGCGCGATGTCCTCGTGCCGCTCAACAAGAAATATCCGTTACGCGAGCTGATGGGCGCGTGCGAGCGTTACCTGGAAGTGGCGCCACGCGATTTCATCACGTTCGAGTACTGCATGCTCGACGGTGTGAACGACACCGAGGCGCATGCGCGCGAGCTGGTTGCGCTGACGCGCGACGTGCCGTGCAAATTCAATCTGATCCCGTTCAATCCGTTTCCCGAGTCCGGGCTGTTGCGCTCGAAGGATCCGCAGATCAAGCGCTTTGCGCAAGTTCTGCTCGACGCAGGCCTCGTGACGACCGTGCGCAAGACGCGTGGCGACGACATCGACGCCGCTTGCGGTCAACTCGCCGGCGAGGTGCAGGATCGCACGCGACTTGCACAACGCGGCAAATTCGGGAAAATCGCGGTCGAGGTGCGTACCGTATGACGTTGCGCATGGGCGAGCGCGGACCGTGGCGAGGGCCGTCGGCCCCGCGCGTGCCATGTCGCTCGTCGGATCTGTCTCGCACGACAGCATTCCTTGCGCAGGGCGCGTTTTGTGTCCTGCGCGATTCCTTCAGTTCCTTGCAGAAACTTCTGATGCGCCGAGCAGATTCTTACGCCGCGCGCACGGCAGGTGATGGTGGGGAATTGTGGTCAGCATATCCTCAGCCGCTGCGGGCGGCTGCTTACGAACGGGGGCGTATCGATGGATAACCAGAATCAGGCGCAAGCCGGCGGGCAAGCCGAGGCTCAGGGCCCGGGCGCGTCACAGGGCGCGGCCGCCGGATGGGCTGAGCTGGGAGCGCAGGTGGGAGCGCAACTGGCCGCATTGCGCGAGAAGCGCGGCATGTCGATCGAAGACGTGTCGGCGCGCCTGAAAATCTCGGTGCAAAAGCTCAAGCGCCTGGAAACCGGCGAGTGGGAAGCGCTGCCGGAAATCCCGTTCATTCTGGGGGTCGTGCGCAGTTATGCACGTATGCTCGGGGCCGACCCGGAGCCGATGGTCGAGCCGCTGCGCAGTTTCGGCCGCGCCGCTGCCGTCGACGTTCCGCAGGCGCCGGTGGGCCAGCCCAGCATCCCGAAGAGCCCGGTGCGTTTCCGCTCGCCGGTCGCCGCGTCGCAGGCCAAATGGCCTTGGGCATTGGTGGCTCTGGTCGTGATCGCGGGCGCCGCGTGGTACTTCGGCAACGCCCACAAGGCGGGCCGTGGGTCGGTCGAGCCAGCCGAGCTGGCCAGCGCTGTGTCGGCGCAGGGGGCGGAGCCCGCCAGCCAGCCCGTGGTGACCGACGCCAATGGCACGCCGCCGGGCGCGGAAAGCGCGAACATCGGAAATACGGAAAGCACGGTCGACAGCGCTTCGGCCACGACGGCGGCGGGCCCGGGCCTGATCGCCGCGGCCGACCCGACGCATGTGGTTGCCGGGCTCGCCGGGGCGAGTTCGCCTTTGGCGGCAGCGCCCGCGCCGGCATCTGCGGTCAGCGCGGTCGCGCCCGGGACCGGCAAGATTTCGTTGCGGCTGAAATCCGATAGCTGGGTCGAAGTGCGTTCGAAGGGCGGCAAGGTGCTGTTCTCCCAGTTGATGCGCGCGGGTACCGCACAGGAAATTACGGGCGATGCGCCGCTCAAGATCGTTGTGGGCAACGTGGCGGGCGTCGAATCGCTGGAATTCAACGGTCAACCGGTCGAGATCAAGTCCCGCAATGCGGGTAACGTGGCGCGTCTGACGCTGCAGTGAGACCGAAAGAGGGTAATCATGGCTTCTGTAGAATGCATGCCGATCATCGGCGGTCCGGCACCTCGTCGTCAGTCGCGTAAGGTCGCCATTCGCTGTGGCGGCCAGCTCGTGACGGTCGGTGGCGACTCGCCGATTCGCGTGCAATCGATGACCAACACCGATACCGCAGACGCAATCGGTACGGCCATTCAGGTCAAGGAACTCGCGCAGGCGGGCTCGGAACTGGTGCGCATCACGGTGAACACCCCCGAAGCGGCCGCCGCGGTGCCGGCGATTCGCGATCAACTCGATCGCATGGGCGTAGCCGTGCCGCTCGTGGGCGACTTCCACTACAACGGCCATAAGCTGCTCGCCGACTACCCGGCATGCGCCGAGGCGTTGTCGAAGTACCGCATCAATCCGGGGAACGTCGGGCAGGGCGCCAAGCGAGATACGCAGTTCTCGCAAATGATCGAAATGGCGATCAAGTACGACAAGCCGGTGCGAATCGGCGTGAATTGGGGCAGCCTGGACCAGGCGTTGCTCGCGCGCATCATGGACGAGAACGCTGCTCGCGCCCATCCCTGGGACGCGCAAAGCGTGATGTACGAAGCGCTCATCACGTCGGCGCTCGAGTCGGCGGCGTTGGCGCAGCGCGTGGGTCTGTCGGCCGACAAGATCTTGCTGTCGTGTAAGGTGAGCGCCGTGCAGGACCTGATCGCCGTGTATCGCGAACTGGCCAAGCGGTGCGACTACGCGCTGCATTTGGGATTGACCGAAGCCGGCATGGGCTCGAAGGGTATCGTGGCGTCGACGGCGGCGCTGTCGGTGCTGCTGCAGGAAGGGATCGGCGATACGATCCGCATCTCGCTTACGCCCGAGCCGGGCGGTGCGCGTACCGCGGAAGTTGTCGTGGCGCAGGAAATTCTGCAGACGATGGGCCTGCGTGCGTTCGCGCCGATGGTCATCGCCTGCCCGGGTTGCGGCCGCACGACGAGCACGGTGTTCCAGGAGCTCGCTTCCAGTATTCAGACATATCTGCGTGAACAAATGCCGGTATGGAAGGCTCAATATCCTGGCGTCGAGACCATGAACGTGGCGGTGATGGGCTGCATCGTGAATGGTCCGGGGGAATCGAAGCACGCGAACATCGGCATCAGCTTGCCGGGGTCGGGCGAATCGCCGGCCGCGCCGGTCTTTGTCGATGGCGAAAAGGTCCGCACGCTGCGCGGCGATCGCATCGCCGAAGAGTTCCAGCAGATCGTCGACGAGTACGTGAAGACCCGCTACGCTCAGACCGAAGGGGCGGTCACCGCCTAAGCAGGCAGGACACAAGAAAATATGACTGACGCAAAGAAGAAGCGCCCCGCCAAACTGGCCGGGGTCAAAGGCATGAACGACATCCTCCCGCAGGATGAGGCCTTATGGGAGTTTTTCGAGGAATCGGTGCGCGCCATGCTGCGCGCGTACGGCTATCAGCAGATCCGCACGCCGATCCTCGAGCATACGTCGTTGTTCACGCGCGGTATTGGCGAAGTGACCGATATCGTCGAGAAGGAGATGTACAGCTTCACCGATTCGCTCAACGGCGAGCAGCTCACGATGCGCCCTGAGGGAACGGCTGCGGCGGTTCGGGCAACGCTCGAACACAATTTGCTGTACAGCGGCCCGAAGCGCCTGTGGTACTTCGGTCCAATGTTCCGCCACGAGAAGCCGCAGCGCGGCCGCTATCGCCAGTTCCACCAGGTGGGGGTTGAAGCACTGGGGCTTGCCGGCCCGGATGCGGACGTCGAAATCATCCTGATGTGCCAGCGCCTGTGGGACGATCTCGGCCTGACCGGCATCCAGTTGCAACTGAACTCGCTGGGCCAGGGCGAAGAGCGTGCGCGTCATCGCGCCGATCTGATTGCCTATCTCGAGAAGCACGTCGACCTGCTCGACGAAGACGGCAAGCGCCGTCTCTACACGAATCCGTTGCGCGTGCTCGATACGAAGAACCCGGCGATGCAGGCGATGGTCGAAGGGGCGCCGAAACTCATCGATTATCTCGGCGAGGACTCGATCAAGCACTTCGAAGGCGTGCAGTCGCTGCTCAAGGCGAACAACATTCCGTTCACGATCAATCCGCGTCTGGTGCGCGGTCTGGATTACTACAACCTGACCGTGTTCGAATGGGTGACCGACAAGCTCGGCGCGCAGGGTACGGTCGCCGGTGGCGGCCGCTACGATCCGCTGGTCGAGCAACTGGGTGGCGACGCCACGCCGGCGTGCGGCTGGGCGATGGGCGTTGAGCGCATTCTCGAATTGTTGCGCGAAGACGACCTCGTGCCGCAGGCCGAAGGGGCCGACGTCTACGTCGTGCACCAGGGTGAGGCGGCGGTTGCGCCGGCCTTGATCGCGGCCGAACGCATGCGCGACGCCGGGTTGAACGTCGTGTTCCATTGCAGCCCGGACGGCAAGGGCAGCAGCTTCAAGTCGCAAATGAAGCGAGCGGATGCGAGCGGCGCGAACTTCGCCATCATCGTCGGTGAAAACGAAGTAGCGTCGGGTACCGTCGTCGTCAAGCATCTGCGTGCCGCCGATCCGGCGAACAACCAGACGAGCGTGGCGTTCGAGGCCCTCGCGGAACACCTGATCGACGCCATCGTCGCCAGTGCCGACGAAAGCGTGAACGAAAGCCTGGCCGATGACGGCACGGCGAACACGACGCTTCACTAACCCAAGACGCCAGACACGGAGAACCCCGGCGAATGAGCAGCTATCACGAGGAACAGGAACAGATCGAGAACGTAAAGGCCTGGTGGAAGCAGTACGGCAATTACGTTGTCTGGATGCTGGTCGTCATCATGCTGGCCTATGGTGGCTGGAACCTGTGGCGTTATTACGACCGCAAGCAGACTGTCGAGGCCGGTGTGCTTTACGGCGAGCTGGAAACCGCGATCGACGCCAAGGACAAGGCGAAGGTGGCGCGTATCGCGTCGGACATGGAAAGCAAGTTCAGCGGCACGCCTTACGCCCAGATGACGGCGCTACTGGCGGCCAAGTCGCTGGCGGACGCGGGCGACGTGGCGCTCGCGAAAGCGCAACTGCAATGGGCTGTGTCGAACGCGAAAGACGACGAGTACAAGCAACTCGCCAAGCTGCGTCTGGCCGGCGTGCTGCTCGACGAGAAGGCGTACGACGAGGCGCTCAAGCTGCTCGACAATCCGCCGGCACCGTATGCCGGGCTGTTTGCCGATCGCCGTGGCGACGTGCTCGTCGCACAGAGCAAGATGGCCGACGCGCGGGCCGCATACAAGCTGGCACTCGACAAGCTCGATAAGCAGGACTCGGGCATGCGCCAGTTCGTTCAGTTCAAGCTCGACGCGCTGGGGGCCTGACGCGCGTCGGCATTCCGTTGGCAAGTATTACCCTCCCATAACGCAAAATCGGGTACATGATGATCTTTAACGACTTCCGTCGATCGATGCCGCAAACGATGGCCACGTCACAGTCCGTCTCGACGCGCCGTGGCATTTTCAAGCGCGCGGGCAGCGCCGTGACGATGCTGGCCGTGCTGGGTACGCTGGGAGGGTGTGGACTCTTTGGCAGCAAGCCGGCGCACGAGCCGACGCCGCTCACGGAGATCAAGCAGGCGCTGAACGTCAAGCAGATATGGACGGCGAGCGTCGGTAAGTCCGGCGCCTATAGCTTCGCACCGGTCGCCGTGGGCAACGCCGTGTTCGCGGCGGGCGCCAACGGCAGCATCGTGCGCGTGGATGCCGACACGGGTGCGTCGACTTGGTCGGCCAAGGCGGATACGAACATCACCGCCGGTCCGGGCAGCGATGGGGAGACGACCGTCGTCGCCACGCACAAGGGCGACGTGATCGCGTTCGATCACGACGGCAAGTCGTCCTGGAAGGCGAACGCCGGTAGCGAAGTGCTCACGGCGCCGCTGGTCGGTCGGGGTCTGGTCGTCGTGCGCGCGATCAACAACCGGGTGACGGCGTTTGACGCCGCCACCGGTTCGGTGCGCTGGTCGTACTCGCAGCCGACGTCGACGCTCACACTGCGCACCGGGACCGGCATGACGTTTTTGGGCGATCGTGCGGTCGTGACGGGCTTCCCGGGGGGCAAGCTGGTGGCGCTCGATGCCAACACCGGCAACCCGCTTTGGGTCACGCCGCTGTCGTACCCGAAGGGCGTGACCGAGGTGGAGCGTGTGAACGACGTTACGGGCACGCCGGTCGTCTTCGGCCGCCAGGTGTGCGGCGCCACGTTCCAGGGCCGGGTGGGATGCGCCGATGTGCAGACCGGCAATGGCCTGTGGGCGCGTGATTTTTCGTCGCCGAATGGTGTGACGCAGGACGAGCGTGTCGTGGCGGCGGTCAACACCGACGGCGCCGTCTACGCTTTCAACGCTGCCGATGGCAGTACACTGTGGCAGAACGACAAGCTCAAGTACCGCGACTTGTCGGCGCCGTTGGCGCTCGGCCGTGTCGTGGTGGTGGGCGACAAGCAGGGCTATTTGCATTTCCTGTCGCGTGAGAACGGCGAACTGCTCGCCCGCGTCAAGCTCAGTGGTGCGATCAGTGCACAGCCGATTCTCGCCGGCCAGACGCTGGTCGTGCAAACGCGCGACGGCAACATTTACGGCTTCCGTCCGGATTAACCGGTGACCGGCAGCACCCGGGCATTTTCCGGGAACGGCCGGCAGCGCGCCGGCCGTCTTCGTTTTTAGGCTTATTCATGAAACCCGTGATCGCGCTCGTAGGGCGCCCCAACGTCGGCAAATCGACGCTATTCAACCGTTTGACCCGCTCGCGCGACGCGCTCGTCGCCGACATGCCCGGGCTCACGCGCGACCGTCACTATGGCGAGGGGCGCGTTGGCGAGCATCCGTACCTGGTGATCGACACCGGTGGCTTCGAACCCGTGGCCAAGGACGGCATTTTCCACGAAATGGCCAAGCAGACGCGCCAGGCCGTGGTCGAGGCCGACGTGGTGATCTATATCGTGGACGGGCGTCAGGGCCTGACGCCACAAGACCAGATCATCGCGGACTATCTGCGCAAGACGGGACGCAAGATCATGCTCGTGGTCAACAAGGCCGAGGGCATGAAGTACAGTGCGGTCGCGAATGACTTCTACGAACTCGGCCTGGGCGATCCGCTGGCGATCTCGGCGGCACACGGCGACGGCGTCAAGGAAGTCATCGACGAAGCCATCGCGCCGTTCTATGCCAATCAGGACGAGAACGAGGACAGCACGCGCGACGACGGGCGAGTGAAGATCGCGATCGTCGGGCGTCCTAACGTTGGCAAGTCGACACTGGTCAACACGCTGCTCGGCGAAGAGCGCGTGATCGCGTTCGACATGCCGGGGACCACGCGCGATTCGATCCACATCGAATTCGAGCGTCAGGGGCGAAACTACACGTTGATCGATACGGCCGGGCTGCGTCGTCGTGGCAAGGTGTTCGAAGCGGTTGAAAAGTTTTCGGTCGTGAAAACACTGCAATCGATTGCCGATGCGAACGTGGTGATCCTCATGCTCGATGCCCGTCAGGACATCTCCGATCAGGATGCGCACATTGCCGGCTTCATCGTCGAGTCGGGACGTGCGGTGGTCGTCGGCGTGAACAAGTGGGACGGGCTGGACGAGTATTCGCGCGACCAGATCAAGCAGGAGCTTGAGCGAAAACTCAAATTCCTTGGCTTTGCGAATTTTCACTTTATCTCGGCGACGAAGTCCACGGGCATTGGCCCGCTGATGCGCTCGGTGGACGATGCGTACGCGGCGGCCATGACCAAGTTGCCGACGCCGAAGCTCACGCGCGCCCTCAACGAGGCGGTGGAGCACCAGCAGCCCCGGCGTTCCGGGTTCTCGCGTCCGAAGTTGCGCTACGCGCACCAAGGGGGCTCGAATCCGCCGATCATCGTCATCCACGGGAATAGTCTCGATGGCGTGACCGACAGCTATCGCCGCTATCTGGAGAATCGTTTCCGGGAAACTTTTAAGTTGAAGGGCACTCCATTACGCATAGAGTTTCGCAACAGCGCGAACCCTTACGCCAAGGGCGAATGAAAGCCAAACCCGGGCGGGGTTTTGCTGGCGACGCTAGCAAAATCAGCTATAGTGTGGAAGTCAAGGCGGGAAGCGCGCACACGCCTTGACTTACGGTCATTTGCTAAAAATACAACGGAGTTATATATGAGCAACAAAGGGCAACTTCTACAAGACCCGTTTCTGAACGCCTTGCGTAAGGAGCATGTTCCCGTCTCGATCTATCTGGTCAACGGTATCAAGCTGCAGGGAAACATCGAGTCGTTTGACCAGTATGTCGTCCTGCTGCGCAACACGGTCACCCAAATGGTTTATAAGCACGCCATTTCGACGGTCGTGCCTGCGCGTCCGGTGAATTTCCATCCGGAAGCCGAGCAGTCCTGATTCAGGCTCGCCCGACCGGGAGTCACTCCGGCCGGGCGAATTTCTCTTCCCCATCGCCCGCTCTTGTCCAACAGCCCCAATACCCACTCCCCGCGTAGCTTGACTATCAACGCCGCGCTCGTCGGCATCGATTTCGGCAAACTCGATTTCGAAGCCAGTCTCCAAGAACTCGACCTTCTGACGCAATCCGCAGGCGCCACGCCTGTCGTGACCGTTACCGGCCGTCGCCGTAGCCCGGACGCGAAGCTGTTCATCGGCAGTGGCAAAGCCGAAGAACTGCGTGCCGCGATCCACGAGTACGATGTCGAACTGGTGATTTTCAATCACGCCCTGACCCCCGGTCAGCAGCGTAACCTCGAACACCTGCTGCAGTGCCGTGTGGTCGATCGTACCAGCCTGATCCTCGATATCTTTGCCCAACGCGCCAAGAGTCATGAGGGCAAGCTGCAGGTCGAACTCGCACAGTTGCAGTATTTGTCCACGCGCCTCGTGCGCGCCTGGACTCACCTGGAACGTCAGAAGGGCGGTATCGGTCTGCGCGGGCCGGGTGAAACGCAGTTGGAAACCGATCGTCGCCTGCTCGGCGAGCGCGTGAAGTCGCTTTCTGCGCGTCTCGAACGGCTTCAGCGCCAGCACGACACCCAGCGACGTGCGCGTCAGCGCAGCGGCACCATGTCGATTTCGCTCGTGGGCTACACGAACGCAGGCAAATCCACGCTTTTCAACGCGATGACGAAAGCCAACGCCTACGCCGCAGATCAGCTGTTTGCCACGCTCGATACGACGTCGCGTCGCGTTTATCTTGGCGAAGTCGGGAACATCGTGCTGTCTGACACTGTCGGATTCATCCGCGAGCTGCCGCACCAGTTGGTGGCGGCATTCCGGGCGACGCTTGAGGAAACGGTGCACGCCAACATGCTGTTGCATGTGGTGGACGCCTCAAGTCAGGTGCGTCAGGAGCAGATGGCCGAGGTCAACGCCGTTTTGGCGGAGATCGATGCGGCGGACATCCCGCAGATTCTTGTCTGGAATAAGATCGATGCGGTGCCGGAACTGGCCGCGCAAGGCCCGAGAATCGAACGGGATGAAGCCGGGCGCATCACGCGAGTCTTTTTGAGCGCGCGCACTGGCGAAGGGCTCGACCTGCTGCGCGAGGCCATCAGCGAGGCGGTTGTGGCCGGTACGGGTGGGTTACAATCGCTGCAAGAAGCGCCCGATGTCCGGCTTATCGACCGTTGGACCGATGCGCCGCGCGCAGAAGACAGATAACACGAGACGTCGCACCATGTAGGGCGGAGCTTGCCACGGGGATTTCCGGCAGCACGGCCCAACGAGGGCGACGACCTGGCAAGAGACCAGACGGAGGCCGGTCAAGGCCGCCGATCGGCATACCAGATTCGGGAACCACGCGCGAACCGGCAGCATGCGCACTCCGAAGTGGGCGCGCCGGTCGCAACGCCAAGACCGCTTCAGTCACCACGCTTCTACCTATGCTTCCAAAAGCTTTGATGCGACGAGTTGGCTTGATCTTCTCCCTGAACGACCCGCGCTGGGGGCGGGACGGCGGCGGCGATACGCCGTCCGGTAATCAGGAACCGAACCGCCCCGATCGTTCGAACAATCCGAATTCGCAGGATCAGAAGGAGCCGCAGCGCGGACCGCAAGGTCCGCAGCAGGACGGCCCGCCCGATCTCGACGAACTTTGGCGCGATTTCAATCGGCGTCTTAACCGTATCTTCGGCCGCAAGGGCGGCGGGAGCGGTAACGGTGGCTCGAGTAGCGGCGCCGGGGGCTCGCGTGGCTCGGGTATCGGCGTCGGCGTGGTCGTCGCGCTGGCATTCCTGATCTGGCTGGCAACGGGCGTCTTCATCGTCCAGGAAGGGCAGGTCGGCGTCGTCACCCAATTCGGCAAGTACAAGTACACCACGACGTCGGGTATCCAATGGCGCCTGCCGTATCCGTTCCAGGCGGTCGAGATCGTCAACATGTCGCAGATCCGTTCGGTCGAAATCGGCCGCTCGAACACCATTCGCGACACCGATCTGAAGGACTCGTCGATGCTCACCGGCGATGAGAACATCATCGACGTGCGCTTTGCCGTGCAGTACCGCATCAAGGACGCCACCGAGTTCCTGTTCAATAACGTGGATGCCGAATCGTCGGTGAATCTGGCCGCGCAAACGGCCGTGCGCGAGATTGTCGGCAAGAGCAACATGGATTTCGTGCTCTACGCTGGCCGCGAAGAAATCGCCAATGAACTCGTCACCTCGATTCAACGCATTCTCGACGGTTACAAGACCGGCATCCTGGTCACGAGCGTGACGATGCAAAGCGTGCAGCCGCCTGAACAGGTGCAGGCTGCGTTCGACGATGCGGTGAAGGCGGGCCAGGATCTGGAGCGTGCCAAGAATGAGGCGCAGGCCTACGCTAATGACGTGATTCCGCGCGCCAAGGGCACGGCGTCGCGTCTGACGGAAGAGGCGGCCGGGTACAAGGCGCGCGTAGTGTCGCAGGCACAGGGCGATGCCGATCGCTTCAAGTCGGTGCAGGAAGCGTATGCGAAGGCGCCGGGCGTCATTCGCGAGCGGATGTATCTCGACACGATGGAGCAGATCTACTCGCGCACCACGAAGATCATGGTGGATTCGAAGAACAATAGTTTGTTGTATCTGCCGCTGGACAAGATCATGGAGCGTTCGCGTAGCGACGCGTCGGCCCCGGCACCGGCCTCGGGCGCCAGCACAGGGAAGGCCGCGGGTGCGCCCGCCGCCGATGACGGCAGCGATGTTGACCATGATCGATCGCGCGCGGCACTGCGCAACCGCGAACGCGATTCACGCTAAGGGGATAAGCGCATGAACCGTATTGGAACCGTTATTGTCGCGCTGATCGTTTTGTTGATCGTGCTTGCCTCGACCATGTTCGTGGTGGATCAGCGCCGTTATGCCGTGGTGTTCTCGCTGGGCGAGATCAAGGACGTCTATAGTCAGCCCGGCCTGAAATTCAAATTGCCGCCGCCGCTCCAGACCGTGTTGTATCTGGACAAGCGCATCATGACCATCGACAATCCCGAGCCGGAACGCTTCATCACGGCCGAGAAGAAGAACCTGATCGTCGACTCGTACGTGAAGTGGCGTATTGTCGATCCGCGCAAGTTCTATGTCAGCTTCAAGGGGGATAGCCGCCTCGCGCAGGATCGTCTGACGCAGCAGATTCGCTCGGCGTTGCAGGAAGCGTTCACCAAGCGCACCGTGACCGAGGTCGTGTCGTCGCAGCGCGATCAGGTCATGCAGTGGGTGAAGCAGAAGGTCGGCGAGGACGCTGCGCAAGTCGGCATCGAAATTGTCGATGTGCGGATGCGCCGGGTCGATCTGGCCGCGGGTATCAGCGATTCGGTCTATAGCCGGATGGCGGCGGAGCGCAAGCGCGTGGCGAACGAATTGCGTTCGACCGGCGCGGCCGAGGCCGAGCAGATTCGCGCCGATGCCGACCGCCAGCGCGACGTGGTCGTGGCGGAGGCCTATGCCAAGGCGCAGCAGGTCAAGGGGGAGGGCGATGCGACGGCTGCCGGTATCTACGCGCAGGCGTTCGGTCGCGATCCGCAGTTCGCTCAGTTCTATCAGAGCCTCGAAGCGTACAAGGCGACCTTCCGTGACAAGCGCGACGTGATCATTGCCGATCCGAACAGCGATTTCTTCCGATTCATGCGTGGTTCCGGCGGTGCGGCTGGCGCGCCGGCCGGAAAAGCGCGAAAATAGCGTCCTTGACATCCGAGTAGCTGCCACCGCCCGCGTCAATCGCGGGCGGTGGCATTTTGGCCGAGTCCCCTGTGAGCACCAGCACGATTCTTCTCGCTTTGGCCCTCATGCTGATTGTCGAGGGAATGTTTCCGTTTGTCGCACCAGACCGGTGGCGGCAAAGTTTTCGTAAAATAACGGAAATGCCGTCCGGCCAGATTCGCTTTTTCGGTTTGGCCGCCGTCTCGCTGGGGCTGATTCTGATGCTGCTGGCCGACCACTAAAAGGCGCTTTCTCGCGCCGCCTGAATACCGAAATACCCATGCCGAACTGGCTACTCCCCGAAAATATCGCCGACGTGCTGCCTTCCGAGGCGCGCAAGATTGAAGATCTGCGCCGGCTGATGCTGGACCGTTTCCGTACCTACGGCTACGAACTCGTGATGCCGCCGATGCTCGAGTACGTCGAGTCGCTGCTGACCGGCACCGGCCATGACCTCGATCTGCGCACGTTCAAGCTCGTCGATCAGCTTTCCGGGCGCACCATGGGCCTGCGTGCGGACATTACCCCGCAGATTGCCCGTATCGACGCTCATTTGCTCAATCGGAAGGGCGTGACGCGGCTGTGCTATGCCGGAAGCGTGCTATTTACGCGTCCGCGTAATCTGCTGGCGACGCGCGAGCCATTCCAGATCGGTGCCGAGATCTTTGGGCACAGCGGGCTCGAAGCCGATCTCGAGATCCAGGAACTGCTGCTTTACTGTCTCCAGCTTGCCGGTCTGAAGCAGATCCGCATCGATTTGTGCCACGCCGGTGTGCTCGAAGCGCTCATCGAGGGCGTGCCGGCCGCTGAGGCCGTCGAGAGCGAGTTGTTCGGGGCATTGGCCACGAAGGACGTGCCGCAGCTCGAGGCGTTGACCCGCGATCTTCCGGCGAGCCTGCGCGATGCCTTGCTGGCGCTGACCACGCTGTATGGCGAACCGGCCGAGACGCTCGCTCGTGCCCGCAAGGCGTTGCCGGACCTGCCCGGCGTGAGGGCGGCACTCGACGATCTGGCCTATCTGGCGGCGGCGCAAAGCAAGGACGGGCCGGCCGTATTGTCGATCGACCTGGCCGATCTGCGTGGCTATCAGTACCACAGCGGCGTGATGTTCGCGGCCTATGTCGACGGCATACCCAATGCGATTGCGCGCGGCGGCCGTTACGACAAGGTGGGCCAGGCGTTTGGTCGAGACCGTCCGGCAACGGGCTTTTCGCTGGATTTGCGTGAGTTGGCTGCGATTTCCCCGGTCGAAGCGCGGAGTAACGCGATTTTGGCGCCGGCTGACGATGTGCCGGGGCTGCGCGCGAAGATCGACAGCCTGCGCAACGCGGGTGAAGTCGTTATTCGCATGCTGCCGGGCCACGATCAGGATTTCGAGGAGTTCACGGGCGACCGCGTCCTTGTCGAAAAAGCGGGCCAATGGGTTGTGACACCCCGGTGAACGTCGCTGAAAAAAGCGGCACTAGCCTACGCCAACACGGGTAGAATACGTTTTTAACCAAACCAACTATTGTTATGTCCGGCAATGCTTTGAATCAGGGGCGCAACGTCGTCGTTATCGGAACTCAATGGGGCGACGAAGGTAAGGGTAAGGTCGTCGACTGGCTGACCGATCACGCGCAAGGCGTGGTGCGTTTTCAAGGTGGCCACAATGCCGGACATACGCTCATCATTGGTGGCAAGAAGACAATTCTGCGCCTGATTCCCTCGGGCATCATGCACAAGGACGTCACCTGCTACATCGGCAACGGCGTGGTGCTCTCGCCGGAAGCGCTGTTCAAGGAAATCGAGGAGTTGGAAAGCGCGGGCCTGAATGTGTGCGGTCGTTTGCGCATTTCCGAAGCCTGTACGCTGATTCTGCCGTATCACGTCGCCATCGATCAGGCGCGTGAAGCCCGTCGCGGCGCCGGCAAGATCGGTACGACCGGTCGCGGCATCGGCCCGGCTTACGAAGACAAGGTCGGCCGCCGTGCGCTGCGCGTGCAGGATCTCTTCGATCCGGAGACTTTCGCCGAGCGTCTGCGTGAAACCCTCGATTATCACAACTTCGTCCTGACACAGTATTTGGGCGCGAAGGCCGTCGACTTCCAGGAAACGCTGGATACGATGCTGAGCTACGCTGCGCGTCTGCAGCCGATGATCGCCGACGTGTCGCAGATGCTCTACGCGGCCAACCGAGAAGGCCAGAACCTGTTGTTCGAAGGCGCCCAGGGCACGTTGCTCGACATCGATCACGGTACGTATCCGTTTGTGACCAGCAGCAATTGCGTCGCGGGTGCCGCTTCGGCTGGCGCGGGCGTCGGTCCGCAACAACTCCATTACGTGCTGGGCATCACCAAGGCCTATTGCACTCGCGTGGGTGCGGGGCCGTTCCCGAGCGAACTGTACGATGCGGACAACCCCGCCCGTCAGGAAGCGATCGGCCTGCAACTGGCCACGGTCGGCAAGGAATTCGGTTCGGTGACGGGCCGCCCGCGCCGTACCGGCTGGATGGATGCCGCAGCACTCAAGCGCTCGATTCAGATCAACGGCGTGACCGGCCTGTGCATGACCAAGCTCGACGTGCTCGACGGTCTCGACACGGTGCGTCTGTGTGTCGGCTACAAGATTGGCGACAAGACGGTCGACATCCTGCCCCGTGGTGCGGTGGATGTGGCGCGATGCGAGCCGGTGTACGAAGACTTCCCCGGCTGGTCGCAGAGCACGGTGGGCGTGACGGCATGGGACCAGTTGCCGGCTCAGGCGCAGAACTATCTGAAGCGCATTGAAGAGGTGAGCGGTATTCCGATCGACATGGTGTCGACCGGCCCGGATCGTGACGAAACCATCTTGTTGCGTCACCCGTTCAAGCACTGAAGCACCGTAGCGTTGGCACAGCACACCATGAATCTACCCCAAAACGACGACAAGAACCTTTGGGTCTCGTGGGACGAGTATCATCGGCTCATCGAGCGACTTGCGCTCAAGGTCTACGAATCGAACTGGAAGTTCGACAAGATCCTGTGCCTGGCCCGGGGTGGCTTGCGTGTGGGCGATCAACTCGCGCGCATCTACGACGTGCCGCTCGCGATTCTGGCGACCAGTTCCTATCGTGAAGCCGAAGGGACCGTTCGCGGTGACCTCGACATCGCTCACTTCATCACCATCACGCGCGGCGAGCTGGAAGGTCGCGTGCTGCTGGTCGACGACCTGGTCGATTCGGGCGTGACGCTCGAGCGCGTTGGCAAGCACCTCAAGGAGCGTTTCCCAAAGGTGACAGACGTGCGCTCGGCGGTGCTGTGGCACAAGGCGTGTTCGAAAGTGGCGCCCGATTACGCGGTCGATTTCCTGCCGACGAATCCGTGGATTCACCAGCCGTTCGAAGAGTACGACACGCTGCGTCCGCACAATTTGTCGGCGTGGATCAAGCGCGGCACCTGAGCGACGACGGGATGGCTGAACATGCCGCTAGGCGGCGTTCGGCAAGGGGGGAGCCCCGACAAAGCAGGCGGTGACATCGTGAGATGCGCCGCCTGTTTTGTTTTGAGCGTGCGTCGTTGGTGCGATGTCACTTGATCGCGGGGCGATCGAACGGGCTTACGGCGATGCCATATGGCGACTGATTTCCCTTCTGCTTGAGGCTTCGTCGGTTTGGGCGATGTGATCTGATGCCGTATGAATCTCAACTTTTGGAAATCGCGCGGCGGCGGTCACGTCATGAATCAGTGGTGGCGTTCCTATCCCTTGATTTGCACAGTAGGCCTCGCGAGCGTGCTGGCGATCGCCAGCACGCCGAGTGTCGCGGCGTCGGCGGTGGCCGGGGTGCGGACCGCGAGCGGGATTCGGTATGTGTCGGTGACCGACCAGACGTCGATGGCAAAGGCCAAGGTCGCCGCGCTGGATCGTTGCCGAGCCCAACTGGCTTCCGGTCGCCGGGGCGGGCGATGCGACGTGTTGATGTCCGGTAATGGGCCGGCTTACTGGGCGGTCGTGCGTGCAGTCAATGGAGAGATCGGCATTGCGCTGGGTGACACGCAGACGTCTGCCGTTCAGGACGCCTTCGCCGTGTGTCAGCGCGCAGGGCAATGTTCGCTCGATAGCGCACAGGTTTGGTTCGATAGCGGTCAGCGCCCGGGGAGGCGTTTGCCGACACCACAGGCGGCGTCAGTGTCGCCCGCACCCTGCCGGATTCCTACCGGGCAGGTGGTTCGCATGCAGACGCGATGCGTCGAAGGTGCATGCGTGCGAACGTATGAAAACGGATGCATCATTCGCTTCCAGGCGGCTCACTGTCTCGATAAGGGAACGAGCCAATATGTTTGGCGACCGAACGGCTGTGACGAAGATGAATGATGGTGTGCATCCTGTATCACGATAAACAACGGGCGCACAGAGGCGCCCGTTGTTCATTCCTCGCTGACTTGATGCGGTGCGTCAGCTTGCCGACATGCCACTGTGGCGCAGCAAGGCATCGACTTCCGGTGCGCGACCCCGGAACGCAATGAACGACGCCATTGCTTCGCGACTGCCGCCCACCGCGAGAATTTCATCGCGGTAGCGGGCGCCGGTGGCGGTATCGAGGACTGAGCCGCTGACCTTCGCCGCCTCTTCAAACGCCGCATACACATCCGCCGACAGCACCTCCGCCCACTTGTAGCTGTAATATCCGGCCGCGTAGCCGCCTGCAAAGATGTGGCTGAAAGTATTCGGCCAACGCGAAAAATCCGCCTGAGGCGTAACGTGCAATCGATCGTTGATGCGTTGCGAAAGCGACAGCACCGACTCGTTGCCGTGCGGATCGAAATCGTAATGCAGGTGCATGTCGAAGTCGGAGAAGACCAACTGACGCAGCATCATCAAACCGCTTTGGAAGTTGCGGGCGGCCAGCATCTTGTCGAACAGGGCTCGCGGCAGCGGGGCACCCGTCTCCACATGAGCGGTCATGTGCTCAAGCACATCCCACTCCCAACAGAAGTTCTCCATGAACTGGGACGGCAACTCGACAGCATCCCACTCGACGCCATTGATGCCCGCCACGCCGGCATCTTCCACTTGCGTGAGCATGTGATGCAGGCCGTGCCCGAACTCGTGGAACAGCGTGATGACGTCGTCATGCGGCAGCAACGCCGGCTTGTCGCCGACGGGGGCAGGGAAGTTGCACACGAGGTACGCCACCGGCGTTTGCAGCGTGCCGTTGCGCAGGCGCTTGCGTGTGCGGGCACTGTCCATCCAGGCACCGCCGCGCTTGCCTTCGCGGGCGAACAGATCGATGTAGAACTGCGCCACGAGTTCGCCATCGCGCTCGATGCGGAAGAAGCGAACATCCGGATGCCACGTTTCGGCATCCTGCGGGCGAATCGTCACGCCGAACAACGTGCCGGCCACGCGAAACAGACCGTCGAGCACCTTGGGCAACGGAAAATACTGACGGACTTCCGACTCCGAGAAATCGTAGCGTTGCTGGCGCAGCTTCTCCGATGCGTAGGTCGTGTCCCAGGGTTGCAGCTTCTCGATGCCCAGCGACTCGGCGGCAAACGCTTGCAGTTCGGCCCAGTCTTGCTCGGCGTACGGACGCGCGCGGCGGGCGAGGTCTTCGAGGAACTCGAGGACTTGCGCGGGCGATTCCGCCATTTTGGGCTCGAGCGATACCTCGGCGTAGTTCTTGAAGCCGAGCATGTGTGCTTCCTCGCGGCGCAGCGCGAGTTGCTCGACAACGATCTCGGTGTTGTCCCAGTCCGCCTCGCCGTTGCCGAATTGCGGGCCGAGTTCGGAAGCCCGGGTCACATTGGCCCGGTACAGCGTTTCGCGAAGCGCGCGATTGTCGGCGTATTGCAGCACCGGGAAGTACGAGGGGAAATGTAGCGTGAATTTCCAGCCGTCCAGGCCGTCTCGCTGTGCGGCGGCACGTGCCGCGGCCTTGTCGTCGTCGGGCAGGCCGGCGAGGTCCTGCTCGTCGGTCACGACAAGCGAGAATTTGTTGGTCGCGTCGAGCACGTGATCCGAGAAGCGCTTGGCGAGGTCCGCCTGTGCTTCCTGAATGTCGGCGAATCGCGGTTTCTGGTCTTCAGGAAGTTCGGCGCCGCCCAATCGGAAGCCGCGCATCTCGTTGTCGAGAATTTTCTTGCGAGCCGGAGAGAGGTCTGCGAATTCCTGGCCGGCTGCAATGGCCTTGTACTTTTCGAACAGCGCCAGATTCTGGCCGACGCTGGCGGAGAATTCGGTGACGCGCGGCAGGTTATCGCCGTATGCCGTGCGAAGCGCCGGGGTGTCGGCGACGGCGTTCAGGTGTCCAACGATTTCCCAGGCCCGGCCCAAACCTTCGGTGCCGTCTTCTACGGCGTCGAGAATGTTGGCCCACGTCGGCGGCGTGGAGGGATCTGCAGCCTTGTCCACAGCCGCACGCGCTTGTGCCAGGAGCACGTCGACGGCGGGCGTTACGTGTTCGGGGCGGATCTCGGCAAAACGGGGAAGTCCCTGGATATCGAGCAGAGGGTTGGTTTGTGGCGTATTCATGCGTTCGTTGTCCACGGGGAGGGGCTTACGAAGAGTGTGGGGGCATCCCGGGCAATTTTCCAGTCGTTTTTTTCAACCGGTCCGATTGGGCGTGTTGGCGGCGGAATCCCTGGAGTGCGACGCCCGGCCGGCATTCAACGGCTTACGCCAGCGATTCGACCACGGGCCCAAAAGCAACAAGGGCGCGCGCGACCGAGAGGTCGAGCACGCCCGGCGTGACGCGCGGTGCTGACGATCAGGCGTCGAGGGCGCGCTCGGCGGCCTCAAGCGTGTTGACGAGGAGCATGGTGATCGTCATCGGTCCCACGCCGCCCGGTACCGGCGTGATATAGCCGGCCACATCCTTGACGCCGTTGAAATCGACGTCGCCGCACAACTTGCCCGCGTCGTCACGGTTCATGCCGACGTCGATGACTGCCGCACCCGGTTTGACCATATCGGCCGTGACGATATTGCGCTTGCCCACGGCCGCGACAATGACGTCAGCGTTGCGGGTGTGCGCGGCCAGATCTCGCGTCTTGCTGTTGCAGATCGTGACGGTGGCGCCTGCCTGCAGCAGCATCATCGCCATCGGCTTGCCAACGATGTTCGACGCGCCGATTACCACGGCCACCGCCCCGCGCAGCGGGAAATCGACGGACTCGAGCATCTTCATGCAGCCATAGGGCGTGCACGGGCGGAACAGCGGTGCCCCCGTCATCAGGGCGCCCGCATTCGACACGTGAAAACCGTCGACGTCCTTTTCCGGCGCAATGGCTTCGAGCACCTTGTGGCTGTCGATGTGCTTAGGCAGGGGCAGTTGAACGAGGATGCCGTTGATCTTAGGATCGCGGTTGAGTTCATCGATGCGGGCAAGCAGGGCGCTTTCCGTCAGATCGGCCGGATAGCGGTCGAGCGAGGAATACAGGCCGTTGTCTTCGCAGGCCTTGACCTTGTTGCGCACGTAGACCTGACTGGCCGAATCCTCGCCGACCAGCACCACGGCAAGCCCGGGTTGGTGGCCGCGGGCGGTCAGAACGGCGGCACGGGTGGCAACTTCGGCGCGAATACGTTTGGCGAGGGCGTTGCCGTCGATGAGGGTGGCGGTCATGATGCGTGGATATCGTAGGAAGGATGGGGGCTGGCCCGAGGGGCCGGATACGGCCGCGCCGGTCAGGCAGGTGACAGGCGCAAAGACCGTATTATAGCGGCGCGCCGCAACGCGCGGGAGGGGGCGCGGCGGCGGCTTCGAGCGAGCTACGGCGCTGCACGGCTGACGCTGCTCGCCGCGTCTCCTTGGCGAGCAGCATCATGCCACCGCAACCGGTCGAGATGCTACCGGTCATGGGTCCGGCACTTCGGCCGCCCGTCAGTCAGCCGGCGCGATGGCGAGCGGACGGCGGGCGGCGACCGGGTTCAGGGGCGAGGCGATCCGCCGGAACGTTTCGAGAGTGCCAGGCGGAGCAGGTCGGCAACGGTGTTGACGTTGAGCTTCTCCATGATGTTGGCGCGGTGCGCCTCGACCGTCTTGATGCTGATGCCAAGATCGTCTGCGATCTGCTTGTTCAGGCGGCCGGCAATGATGCGCTCGAGCACCTGATGTTCACGACTTGTAAGCTTGGACAGCAGATCCTCGGCGGCTTGCAACTCGCGTTGGCTGCTGGCGTCTTGCCGTGCTTTTGCGAGCATCCGCTCGACTTGAGCACGCAATTCCGCTTCGTCGAACGGCTTTTCGATGAAGTCCATCGCGCCCTTCTTCATCGTGTCGACGGCCATCGGCACGTCGCCATGGCCCGTCACGAAGATGATGGGAATGTTGAACCGGTTCTCGACCAGCTTTTCCTGAAGTTCCAGGCCGCTCATGCCCGGCATGCGGACATCCAGAATCAGGCAGCCAAGCTGATGCCCGTTGTAGTGCGAAAGGAATTCTTCGGCACTGGCAAAGCCTCGTACGTGGTAGCCATTGGCCTCGAGTAGCCAGCGAAGCGAGTCGCGGACCGCCTCGTCGTCATCAACGACGAAGACGGTTTCTTGTTCGATAGTGGTGTTGGGTGTCGTCATAGTCCTCCCCCGGATCCGGATGTCGTATCGCCTTCTAACGGTAACAGAATACAAAAAGTACAACCATTCCGCACGCCGTCGACGTCATTGTTTTCTACCCACAGACGGCCGTGGTGTGATTCGATGATCGAACGGCAGATATTCAGGCCCATGCCCATGCCGTCCGATTTAGTGCTAAAGAAAGGTTCAAACAATCGTTCGATGGTGGCCTCGTCCACCCCAGGTCCATGATCCGAGACTTGGAATTCGACCGATTTATCTCGCCGTTCCACGTGCAGACGCACGCTCAGGTCGCGACGCTGGCCGGGCGGCGGCGTATAGCCGTGCATGGCCTCGGCGGCGTTCTTGAGCAGATTCACGAGCACCTGTTCGATCAGCACCGGGTCGACGTTGATCTGTGGCAGTCCTGCCGGCAGCTCGGTCACAATGCGAATGCGGCGCTTGCGCGCTTCAATCTCGGCGAGCCCCACGGCATCCGCGACGATCTCATAGATCGACGAGGGTTGACGCTTCGGTTCGCTACGTTTCACGAACGCGCGAATCCGCTTGATGATCATGCCCGCACGCACCGCCTGCTGTGACGTTTTTTCCAGCGCGGGCAGCAACGTTTCCGGCGAGGTGCGCCCGGCGCGCACTAGGGCCGCCGTGCCCATGCAGTAGTTGTTGATGGCCGCGAGCGGCTGGTTCAGTTCGTGGGCCAGCGACGAAGCCATCTCGCCCATGGTCGTCAGACGCCCCGTGAACTGTAGGCGTTCTTCTTCCTGACGGGCCAGCTCCTCCGCATGACGGCGGGCCGTAATGTCCGTTGCCACCTGCAACTGTGCCAAGTGGCCGTCCACCCACTGAATATATTGACGCCGGACTTCGAACCATTTCTGGTGCGCCGGCAGATAAATTTCCTGTGTCTGCGCAGCCGTGTCGGTGAGCGACGCGGCAGGCAGTCCGGCAAAGGCATCGACCAGATCGATGTGATCGAGCGACGTAGGGGAGAGTTCGCCGCCACCGGACAACTCCAGGTGGCCTTCCGGGCGCGTACCGAACAACTGACGGTAATAGCGATTCGCGAACAGCAATTCCGCCTTGTCGACGGCGAGTACCGATACCGACGCGTCGAGGCTCTCCAGCACGGTCGTGAACCGCTCATGGGCGGCGGCGAGTTCCTCGCGCGCCCGCTTGGGTTCGCTGATATCGGTCAGCGACGACATCCAGCCGGTCTGACGGCCATGCGCGTCCACGAGCGGCGAGACGAACATGCGCGCGTAGAAAATCGTGCCGTCTTTGCGCTGCACGCGAATTTCGAAGCCGTGCGAGGGCGCCTTGCCGCGCAGCGTCATGTCGATGCGACGCTGCATTTCGTGGATGTCGTCTTTGGGCCAGTAAGGGTAGGGCGGCGCCCGGTACATGAGGTCCTGCTCGTCCCAGCCTGTCATCCGGCAGAACGCGGGGTTCACGTAAGTAATGTGGCCCTGCAGGTCGAGCACACGCATGCCGATGACGATGGAGTTCTCCATGGCCCGCCGGAACGACGTCTCGTTGAACAACGCCTGCTGTGCCTCGAAGCGCTGGCGCGTATGCCGCCACAGGCTCCAGAGGCTCCAGAGCACGAAGCACGACAAGCCGGCGATCAGCCACACCAGCGTGTTGTTGACGAAATTGCCGACGGCAGGATACGAGTAGATGCGCACCGCGAGACTGTGCCCGGGGGGATCGAGGAGCAACTCGTAGGAGACATCGCGCGGTAACGGCGGGCGTGTCGATGTCGTTGCCAGCTCGTTGTTGTGAGTGTCGATGAACGACACCTTGAACTTGTCGCCAAGCTCCTGCGGCAACTCGTGGATCAGCAAGCCTTCCACCGAATACACCGCACTGATCGTGCCGAGGAACTCGCGCTCGCGCAGCACGGGCACCTGTACAACGATGTAGCTTGCGCCCGAGGCGTCATAAATCAGGGTGGAATAGGCCGAGCGGCGCGAATCGCGGGCGGCGCGGAACGCGACCAATAATTCGTCTTCCATTGGATGCTGCGCCGAGCCCTGCAACCGCGACGCGAACGGGGAATCCGCCGGCGCCGCCCACTTGGGACGCTGCGACGCGTCCAGCCAATTCATGAAGACGATGTCCGCATGATTTTGCATCACTTCGTTCGCCGTATTCTGGAAGTGCGCAACGTCCTGCGGCTTGGCTGCCGTGTCGCGCGCAAGCGAGCTGATCTGATCTTGAATGGCCAGCATGTTGAGGCGAATCTGTTGCTGCGCCCATGCCACATTCCGATACAGCGTGTCCTGCTGTTGCTCCGTCTCCCGGCGGTTCAGGCTCCACAGGATCAGACTCATCACCACGAGAAAGATCACAATGGAGACGAGCGGGACCAGCAAGTAGTAATGCGACTCCGCGAACCCCTGCAACCAACGGTTGGAGCGGGCAGACGTAGCGGCGGACCGGGACGGCGGAGCGGAATTGGCAAGGCGGGGCGAAAGCATGGCGAGATTGTAGCGCAGGCCGGGCGGTTTCCCGCTGCCATCAACGGCGACCGCTTGCTTTTCGGAAGCCTCCGAGCTTTTGCGTAAGACGGCCGCGCAATTTGCTCTTGAGACCGATCGGTACGCTGGAAAATCGTGGTGTGATGGCACCAGCAACCTATTGATTTTATGTGCACCGCAGCAGAATTCCGCATTATAAAATTTACTATCGTAATCTGAAATTTCGCTTGCGAAGGCGGGAGTAACCTTCGTACAATGCCCCGGTAAAAAAGCCGGTGGGCCCGTCCATAAAGCGGGATTCGACCGTCACGCCAACCCGCTAACGACAGACAAGGAGACACCATGTCCGCCGTACCTGAAGAAGCCCTCAAGATCGTGTCCCCCGCGGACGCCGATCCCCAAGAAACGCAAGAATGGCTGGCCTCGCTCGAAGGCGTGCTGGCGGCCGAGGGCCCAGAGCGTGCCCACTACCTGCTCGAGAAGCTGATCGAGTTCGCCCGCATCAACGGCGAACATCACCCGTTCTCGGCGAATACCCCGTACATCAACACCATCCCGCTCGACCAGCAGGCCCGTATCCCCGGCGATCAGGATGTCGAGCACAAGATTCGCTCGTACACGCGCTGGAATGCGATCGCGATGGTGCTGCGCGCCGGCAAGGACACGAACGTCGGCGGTCACATCGCGTCGTTCGCCTCGGCCGCAACGCTCTATGACGTTGGTTTCAACCATTTCTGGCATGCGCCGTCCGACAAGCACGGTGGCGACCTGGTCTTTGTGCAGGGCCACTCGTCGCCGGGTGTGTACAGCCGCGCCTTCCTGTTGGGCCGTCTGGAAATGCCCCAGCTCGAGAACTTCCGCCAGGAAGTGGACGGCGGCGGTCTGTCGTCGTATCCGCACCCGTGGCTGATGCCTGACTTCTGGCAGTTCCCGACGGTGTCGATGGGCCTGGGCCCGATCATGGCGATCTACCAGGCGCGCTTCATGAAGTACATCGAGTCGCGCAACATCGTGAAGACCGAGGGCCGCAAGGTCTGGGCCTTCCTCGGCGACGGCGAGACGGACGAGCCGGAATCGCTCGGCGCCATCGGCATGGCCGGTCGCGAGCATCTCGACAACCTCGTGTTCGTGATCAACTGCAACCTGCAGCGCCTGGACGGCCCGGTGCGCGGTAACGGCAAGATCATCCAGGAACTCGAATCGGAGTTCCGCGGTGCCGGCTGGAACGTCATCAAGGTGATCTGGGGCAGCCGCTGGGACACCTTGCTCGCCCGCGACAAGAAGGGTCTGCTGATGACGCGCATGATGGAGTGTGTTGACGGCGAGTATCAGACCTACAAGTCGAAGGACGGCGCGTACGTGCGCGAGAACTTCTTCAATACGCCGGAACTCAAGGCGATGGTCGCCGACTGGTCAGACGAAGACATTTGGGCGCTTAACCGCGGCGGCCACGATCCGCACAAGATTTTCGCCGCATACCAGGCGGCCACCCAGCACAAGGGGCAGCCGACGGTCATTCTGGCCAAGACCATCAAGGGCTACGGCATGGGTGAGGCCGGTCAGGCCATGAACATCACCCACCAGCAGAAGAAGATGCCGGTGGAGTCGCTCAAGAAATTCCGCGACCAGTTCAAGCTGCCGATCGCGGATGACCAGATCGCCGACGTGCCGTACCTGAAGTTCGAGGAAGGCTCGAAGGAACTCGAATACATGCGCGCGCGCCGCATGGAGCTGGGCGGCTATCTGCCGCAGCGTCGCACCAAGGCCGCATCGTTGCCGGTGCCTGCGCTGTCCGCATTCGATGCCCTGCTCAAGGCGACCGCCGAAGGCCGCGAGATCTCGACGACGATGGCGTTCGTGCGGATTCTCAACGTGCTGCTCAAGGACAAGGCGCTGGGCCAGCGTATCGTGCCGATCGTGCCGGACGAATCCCGCACCTTCGGTATGGAAGGTCTGTTCCGCCAGATTGGTATCTGGAGCCAGGTCGGCCAGCGCTACATCCCGCAGGATCAGGATCAATTGATGTTCTACAAGGAATCGGAGAGCGGTCAGATTCTGCAGGAAGGCATCAATGAAGCCGGTGGCATGTGCGACTGGATCGCGGCCGCCACGTCGTACTCGACGCACGGCGAGACGATGATCCCCTTCTACATCTTCTACTCGATGTTCGGCTTCCAGCGCGTGGGCGACCTGGCCTGGGCGGCCGGCGACATGCGCGCTCGCGGTTTCCTCGTGGGCGGCACGGCCGGTCGTACGACCCTGAACGGCGAAGGTCTCCAGCACGAAGACGGTCACTCGCTGCTGTGGGCGTCGTCGATTCCGAACTGTTTGCCGTACGATCCGACGTTCGCTTACGAACTCGCCGTGATCGTTCAGGACGGCCTGCGTCGCATGGTGCAGGATCAGGAAGATGTCTATTACTACCTGACCGTGATGAACGAGAACTACCCGCATCCGGCCATGCCGGAAGGCGTTGAGCAGGACATCCTGAAGGGGATGTACGCGTTCCGTCGCGGGGCGGACGACAGCAAGGCACCGCGCGTGCAACTGCTGGGTTCGGGTACGATCTTCAACGAAGTGATCGCCGCCGCCGAAATGCTCAAGAACGATTGGGGCGTCGAATCGGATCTGTGGAGCTGCCCGAGCTTCACGGAGCTGGCCCGCGAAGGTAACGACGCGGCGCGCCACAATCTGCTGCACCCGACCGAGCCGGCGCGTTTGTCGCATGTCGAGTCGTGCCTGAACGACACCCGTGGTCCGGTCATCGCATCGACCGACTACATCCGCACGTACGCCGATCAGATTCGCCCCTTCGTGCGGGGTCGTTATGTGGCGCTCGGCACCGACGGCTACGGCCGTTCGGATACGCGCGAGAAGCTGCGTCACTTCTTCGAGGTGGATCGTAACTGGGTCACGGTCGCTGCCCTCAAGGCATTGGCCGACGAAGGCACGCTGCCGGCGACCAAGGTTGCCGAAGCGATTGCCAAGTACAACCTGGATCCGAACAAACCCAACCCGATGACCGTCTAAAGGCCGCTTCGCGCGGCGCGTGCGACCGCCAGCCGCCTCAAGCGGCAGGCGGGGCGCGCCGCGCGTCAAGCGCAGCCTCGAGGAGACTGTGGAAAATGAGTCAAGTGATCGAAGTGAAAGTCCCCGATATCGGTGACTTCAAGGACTTGCCCGTCATCGACGTGCTGGTCAAGGCGGGCGACAAGATCGATGCCGAGCAGGCCCTGATCACGCTGGAATCGGACAAGGCGACGATGGATGTGCCGAGCCCGGCCGCTGGCATCATCAAGGCGCTGAGCCTGAAAGTCGGCGATGAAGTATCTGAGGGTTCTCTTATTCTGACGCTCGAGACCGCCAACGGTTCGGGCGCGCAAGCCAGTGCGGCGGCAGCCCCCGCGCCGACGCCTGCGGCTGCGCCGCAAGCGGCCGCGCCAGCCGCGGCACCCGCTGCACCGGCCGCATCGGCAACCCCGGCCGCCAGCGGCGGTACGAGCAAGATCGACGTCAAGGTGCCGGACATTGGTGGGTATGACGACGTGCCCGTGATCGATGTGCTGGTCAAGGTGGGCGATACCGTGACGGCCGAGCAATCGCTCGTCACGCTGGAGTCCGACAAGGCGTCGATGGATGTGCCGAGCCCGGCTGCGGGTGTGGTCAAGGAATTGAAGATCAAAGTGGGCGACAAGGTGTCGGAAGGCACGTTGATCGTTGTGCTCGAAGGCGCTGTTGCCGCCGCACCGGCGAAGTCCGCTGCCGCTGCCGCAGCGAGCGCGCCGGCCCCTGCGGCACCGAGCGCTGCCCCCGCAGCCCCGGCTCCGGCGCCGGCCCCGACCGCCGCGCCAGCGACCCCCGCTGCCGCGTCGGACCATCCGCCGATCAGCCACGCCAGTCCGTCGGTGCGCAAGTTCGCCCGCGAACTGGGGGTGGATGTGACGCAAGTGAAGGGGACCGGTCCGAAGGGCCGCGTGGTCGTTGACGATGTGCGTAACTTCATCAAGAGCGCGCTTGCGGGCAATCGCCCTGCTGTGTCGGGCGCCGCGCCTGCCGGTGGTGGTGAGCTGAACCTGTTGCCGTGGCCGAAGATCGACTTCTCGAAGTTCGGTCCGATCGAGCCCAAGGCGCTCTCGCGCATCAAGAAGATCTCGGGTGCAAACCTGCACCGCAACTGGGTCATGATTCCGCACGTCACGAACAACGACGAAGCGGATATTGGCGAACTCGAAGCGTTCCGCGTGCAGTTGAACAAGGAAAACGAGAAGGCTGGCGTCAAGGTCACGATGCTCGCCTTCGTCGTCAAGGCCTGTGTGATGGCCCTGAAGAAGTTCCCCACGTTCAACGCAAGTCTGGACGGCGACAACCTCGTCTTCAAGCAGTACTTCCACATCGGTTTCGCCGCCGACACGCCGAACGGTCTGGTGGTGCCAGTTGTTCGCGACGCCGACAAGAAGGGCGTGTTCGAAATCGCTCGCGAGACCTCGGAACTGGCGAAGCTCGCCCGCGAAGGCAAGCTCAAGCCTGACCAGATGCAAGGCGGGTGTTTCTCGATCTCGTCGCTCGGCGGTATCGGCGGCACAACCTTCACGCCGATCATCAACGCACCGGAAGTGGCCATTCTGGGCCTGTCGCGTTCGTATCAGAAGCCGGTGTGGGATGAGCGCAAGCAGCAATTCCTGCCGCAACTGACGCTGCCGCTGTCGCTGTCTTACGATCACCGTGTGATCGACGGCGCCGAGGCGGCACGCTTCAACGCCTACCTGGGGCAACTGTTGCAGGATTTCCGTCGCGCGATGCTGTAATGGCAGGCGCCGCCGGTTGCGCGCAAGCGCAAGTCCGGCGGCGCTCGCGCGAACGCTTCAGGATCTGGACGGGGAGGGCATCATGACCACCGTGGTAGTCGTCAAGAAGGCCGGTGAGATCGCGATTGCCGCCGATTCGCTTGTGACGTTCGGCGATACGCGGCTCTCGCAATCGTACGAGGAAAATCGCAAGGTTTTTCTCGTAGGCGATTCCTATGTTGGCCTGGCGGGCACGACCGCACACTTTCCGGTCATGCGCGCCATTCTCTCCGGTATGGCGGACGAATGCCGTCTGCACTCGCGTGACGAGGTGTTCCGCACGTTCTGCCGCGTCCACCAGAAGCTCAAGGAAGAGTATTTCCTCAACACCAAGGAAGAGGAAGACGATCCGTACGAGTCGTCGCAGATCACCTGCGTGATAGCGAATCCGACCGGCATCTACGGGATTTATTCCTACCGGGAAGTGTTTGTTTTCGATCGGTTCTGGGGGATTGGCTCAGGGCGCAATTTCGCGCTCGGCGCCATGTACGCCCTCTATGACCAGGATCTGAGTGCCAGCGCCATCGCCGAAGCGGGCGTGAAGGCGGGGGCGGAGTTCGACAAGAGTTCCGCCGCCCCGTTTCAGGTGCACACGTTTCCGATCGATACCACCATCAAGTCATAAATGCGACAGGGAGACCCCGCATGAGTCTCATCGAAGTCAAAGTACCGGACATCGGCGCAGAGGGCGTGGATGTCATCGAAGTGATGATCAAGCCGGGCGACAAGATCGCCAAGGATGCATCGCTCATTACGCTTGAGTCTGACAAGGCGTCCATGGAAGTGCCGTCGGAAGTGTCGGGCACGGTCAAGGAAGTGAAGATCAAGGTGGGCGACAAGGCCAGTCAAGGCACGCTGATCGCGCTTGTCGAAGTGGACGGTGCCGGTGCCGCCAAGGCCGAAGCCCCGGTGGCCGCCTCCGCGCCGGCAGCGCCTGCCGCCGCCGTGCCTGCGGCAAAGCCGAGCGCCCCGGCCCCGGCTGCGGCCAAGCACAGCGGCGGTGCCGACACCGAGTGCGACGTGCTCGTGTTGGGCGCCGGTCCGGGCGGATACTCGGCGGCGTTCCGCAGTGCCGACCTGGGCCGCAAGACTGTGCTCGTCGAGCGCTATGCGACCCTCGGCGGCGTGTGCCTGAACGTCGGTTGCATCCCGTCGAAGGCGCTGCTCCATACGGCGGCCGTTCTCGAAGAGGCCCAGACGCTCGGTCATCACGGCATTTCGTTCGCGAAACCCGAGATCGATCTCGACAAACTGCGCGCCTACAAGGAAAGCGTGGTCGGCAAGCTCACGGGCGGTCTGGCCGGCATGGCCAAGATGCGCAAGGTGGAAGTCGTGCGCGGCGTCGGCACGTTCCTCGACCCGAATCACATCGAAGTCGTCGCTGAAGACGGCAGCAAGCGCACCGTGAAGTTCGCGCAGGCCATCGTCGCCGCGGGTTCGCAGGCGGTGAAGTTGCCGTTCCTGCCGGAGGACCCGCGCATCGTCGATTCGACCGGCGCCCTCGAGTTGCGTCAACTGCCGAAGAAGATGCTCGTGATCGGTGGCGGCATCATCGGTCTGGAAATGGCGACGGTGTATAGCGCCCTGGGCACCGAGATCGATGTCGTGGAAATGCTCGACGGCCTGATGCAAGGCGCCGACCGCGATCTGGTCAAGGTCTGGGAGAAGATGAACGCGAAGCGCTTCGGCCGCGTCATGCTCAAGACCAAGACCGTGGGTGCCGAGGCCAAGGCCGATGGCATCTACGTGAAGTTCGAGGGCGAGGCGGCACCGGCGGAGCCCCAGCGTTACGACCTCGTGCTGGTCGCCGTGGGCCGCAGCCCGAACGGCAAGAAGATCGGCGCCGAGAACGCGGGCGTCGCCGTGGGCGATCGCGGGTTCATCGATGTCGACAGGCAGATGCGGACCAACGTGCCGCACATCTTCGCGATTGGCGATATCGTCGGTCAGCCGATGCTGGCCCACAAGGCCGTGCATGAAGCCCACGTCGCGGCGGAAGCGGCGGCAGGCGAGAAGGCTTATTTCGACGCCATCCAGATTCCGTCGGTCGCCTACACCGATCCGGAAGTGGCTTGGGCCGGCAAGACGGAAGACCAGTTGAAGGCCGAAGGGGTGAAGTACGGCAAGGCCGTGTTCCCGTGGGCGGCATCGGGTCGCGCGATCGCGAACGGCCGTGACGAAGGCTTCACCAAGGTGCTGTTCGATGAAGAAACGCATCGCATCGTTGGCGGTGCCATCGTCGGCACGCACGCTGGCGATCTGATCGGCGAACTTTGCCTGGCCGTCGAGATGGGCGCGGATGCCGTCGATATCGGGAAGACGATTCACCCGCACCCGACGCTGGCCGAATCGGTCGGTATGGCGGCGGAGATTTACGAAGGTGTTTGCACCGACGTTCCGCCGGCCCGCAAGAAGTAAAGCGCGTCGGTGTCTGGTGCGCGCCTCGGATGATTCCGGGGGGGGGGGGGGCGCGCCGGGCATGCATGACGTGACCGATGTCCGCCGCGCCGCATTCGGGGCGAGGTCGGATGCCAAAAAAACCGCCATTTCGCTCCGAGATGGCGGTTTTTTTATGGCGGCGACGTCGCCGTTCGCCCCAAAAAAGAAAAACCCGGCACGAGGCCGGGTTCGAACGCTAGCGTCGCGAAACGCTATCGATTACTTCTTGGCGCTGGAGGCAGCACGCGAAGCCTGAGCAGCAGCCTTCGTGGCGACGCTGGTCGCGGCAGCGAAGTTCGTCTCGGCGATTTCAACGGCTTGCTTGGTGGCCTTCTGCACGCTGTCGAACGCGCTGTTGGCTGCCGACATGGCCGACTTGGCCAGTGCAACGGCAGACTCCGAACCGGCCGGGGCGTTCTTGGCCAGATTGTCGAACAGGGCTTGCATGTTCTGCGAGCTTTCCGCCAGTTGGGCTTCGGCCACCTTCGTCACTTCGGCTTGCGTCGACGAAGCGATTTCGTACAGGTGACGGCCATACGCAATCGCCTTTTCGGCGGCGGGCTGGACGAGGTTGGCTTGCAGGGCGAGCAACTCTTGCGCGTCTTTCACTGCGAAGGCCTTCTGCGCGGTCGAGGCGGACTCGGCCAGCGATGCCTTGACGGCTTGCAGGTTCAGCTCGACGAGCTTTTCCATGCCTTCGAACGCCTTGTTGGTCAGGCCAAAAAGGGTTTCGAGATTGGCTTTGTGGGCGGCGGCGAATTGCTCGGGGGTCAGAAACGACATGGCGTTCTCCTATGATGGTGTCATACACAACGTATCGACCCACTCCGTGTTCGCAAATGAGTTCTCACCTTATCCTGGTGAAAACACGGTTGGGGCCTCTAAATGGGGGTGCGATTTCTTTTGTGCATCGCACAATTGCAAGTGTAGAGATATTTTTGTCGCTGTCAAGTCTTTTTTGTGCGCTGCAACAATTCAATAAAAGCTTACAAAATCAACCGGTTGGGATCCCGTGACTAACGTATGACACCGCGTTGCGGCGAATGGCGGGCACCGTCCGGAAACGCTTCATTGGTGCGGCTCCGCACCGTTTTGGCACCCGGCGCACCCCGTGCGCCGATGTTACTATCGTCGAGTTCCGGCACTGGCGAAACATCTTCGCGGTCAACGGCTCGCTGCCTTACCGAGCGTGGCTCGCGTGGTCGATGCGCCTGTGCCGATGTCGTTCAACGCCTTTTTGCGTGCCGCCACTGCCGGCCATTCGCGTCGATGCAAGCGTTCTACAGCGATCATTTCGTGCTGCCGTTGCCACCCGGGCATCGGTTTCCGATGGAAAAGTATGCCCGTCTGCGCGAGCGCGTGGCGGGGGAGTTGCCGCACGTTGCGCTTGCCGAGGCATTGTCCGCGGACGACGTGATGCTCGGTCGCGTCCACTCGCCGGCGTACGTGGCGCGAGTGAGCGCCGGTCAGTTGGATCCCAAAGAGCAGCGTACGATCGGATTCCCATGGTCACCGCAAATGGTCGAGCGCTCGCGCCGGTCGGCGGGGGCAACGGTGGCCGCCTGTCGGGCCGCGCTGACCGATGGCGTGGCTGCTAATCTCGCTGGGGGAACACATCACGCGTATGCCGACCGCGGCGAAGGCTTCTGCGTGTTCAACGACGCAGCGGTCGCGGCGCGCACGATGCAGGCCGAACTCGGTCCGGGCACGCGTGTGGCGATCATCGATCTCGACGTGCATCAGGGCAACGGCACAGCGGCCATTTTCGAGCACGACCCGAGCGTGTTCACGCTGTCGCTGCACGGTGAGCACAACTACCCGTTTCACAAGGCGCGCGGTGACCTCGACGTGGCATTGCCCGACGGCTGCGGCGACGACGATTACCTGGTCGCGCTCGGCCACGCACTGACCGATCTCTTCGCGCAATTCACCCCGACCCTTGCGATTTATCTCGCGGGCGCCGATCCGCTGGCGAATGACCGGCTTGGCCGGCTGGCATTGACGCATGACGGATTGCTCGCGCGCGACCGTCGGGTGCTGACGGCCTGCGCAGAGCGCGGGCTGCCGGTGGCTATCGCAATGGCAGGCGGCTACGGCCGCGACATCGAACAGACGGTCGCCGCGCATTTTGCGACGATCCGCCTCGCCGATCAGTTCCAACTGGCGGTCCGCCGTCGGCACCCTGCGCCGGCAGAAGGTGCTCTCGTATGAGCGAGCATCGCACCGTGTCACCTTCGCCCGCGAATGCACCACATGGTCGCGAGATGGCCGGCACCGAACGTGCGGCGATCTGGCGCGCGGCCATGCCGTGGTGGTTCGTGTTGATCTGGAGCACCGGTTTTATTGTCGCCAAATACGGCATGCCGAATGCCGAGCCGCTGACCTTTCTAGCGCTGCGCTTCGGCGGCACGCTGCTGGTCATGCTTCCCATCGCCTGGTTGACGGGCATGTCATGGCCGAGGCGGCGCGCGGTGGAGGGCCGGACGGTACCGGCCGGCACGATCGGGCCCATCGACTGGCCGCTCATTGCGCATCTTGCCGTGTCCGGCACGCTGATCCAGGCGGTGTATCTCGGCGGCGTCTGGGCAGCGATCAAGCACGGTGCGCCCGCCGGGCTGGCCGCGCTGGTCGTCGGCATCCAGCCGTTGTTGACGGCGCTCTTCGCACGTGTGGTCGGTGAGCCGGTCTCGCGCCGGCAATGGTTGGGGCTGTTGTGCGGATTCGCCGGCGTCGGGCTGGTGGTGGCCAACAAGGTTGGCGTTCGCGGCATCGGTGTGGGTCCGGTGGCCTTGTGCGTGTTGAGCCTGCTCGCGATCACGGCGGGCACGCTCTATCAAAAACGGTTTTGCGCCCATTTCGATTTGCGTGTCGGCACGCTCGTGCAGTTCGGTGCGGCGTTTGCGGTAACGCTGCCCGCCGCGTGGATGCTCGAGACGATGCAAGTGCGCTGGAACGCGCCAATGATCGGCGCGCTGGTATGGTCGGTGCTGGCGTTGTCGATCGGTGCCATCTCCTTGCTGTTTCTGCTGATTCGACAGGGTGCCGCGACCAAGGTATCCAGCCTGATGTATCTGACGCCTCCGACGACCGCGGTCATGGCCTGGTTGCTATTCGGCGAGACGTTGTCCCCGCTGAGTGCCGCCGGGATGGTCGTCGCGGCGCTTGGCGTTGCGCTTGTCATCGAGCGGCGGGCGGTGCCGGCCGCGTCGTCGCCATGAGCAGCCGGGCGACGCATTTCTCCCTTCGTTTGCCGTGAGCCTGACTTATGAAACACCTACACCAACACCCGCACCAGGACGCCACACAGTCCTCGGCGCAGAACGCCGCCGAGGCAGCCGACTTGCATGCGCAGCCGGGCACGGGGGAGGGGGCGCGTCGCCCGACGATCGGCAATGACGCCGAGCAGCGTGTGGCCTATGTCGACGAGGCCATTCGCAGCCGGCGATCGATTCGGGCGTACTTGCCCACGCCGGTGCCGCAGGCAACGGTGGCGGACATTCTTGGCGTGGCCTCGCGTGCGCCGTCGGGCAGCAACATTCAGCCTTGGCAAACGTATGTATTGACCGGCCAGGCGCTGACATCGTTGACGTCGCGCCTTCTGGAGGCGTTCAACGACCCGGCGCAGCGCCTGATGCATCAGGAGGAATACGCCTACTACCCGCGCGAGTGGACGGAACCTTACCAGGCACGGCGGCGCAAGGTCGGTTGGGATTTGTATGGACTGCTGGGTATTGGCCGCGCCGACAAAGACCGCATGCAGGGGCAGCACGCGCGCAACTTCTGTTTCTTCGATGCGCCGGTCGGACTGATCTTCACGATCGATCGACACCTGGAGCAGGGAAGTTGGCTGGACTACGGCATGTTCCTGCAGAGCGTGATGGTCGCGGCGCGGGCGCGAGGCCTCGACACTTGCCCGCAGGCCGCGTTCGCCACGTTTCACCAGGTAATTGCGGCGGAACTGCGCCTGCCCGAGACCCGAATGGTGGTGTGCGGCATGGCATTGGGGTATGCGGATCCGGATGCCATCGAAAACCAGCTTGTCACCGACCGTGCGCCGCTGGCTGAGTGGGCGCATTTCCTTAGCTGAATCATCTCTGGATGTTTGCGTTATTTGGCAATTTGTTGCGAATGTGCAGTTTGGCGGATTGCGCCGCACAAAACTGCCAGATGCCGGTTTAAGTATTTCAGCTAAGTCATTCATATTGCTTATTTTTTGGGAAGTTACTAAACTTCTTCCAAACTCGTTGCCTGTCAACCTTACGCTACCCCCAATCTATGTACGCGATCACCACCCTTGCGCGTCTGTGCCGCTCCCGCCTCTGGGGTGCTGCCGTCGTGGCGATCTCGCTCGCCGCCGGTGCCCCAGCCGTCGTTCAAGCTGCCGGTAAGACGAGCGTATGCTCGTCCAAGGCAGCCAAGACGGCCGCCCAGAAGCGCGCGTGTGCCAATTCCAAGGCGACGAAATCTGTCGCCACCTCCCATTCCGGTGCCAAACGTGCCGTTGCCAAGACCGCCTCGCGCGAGAAGGCGGGCGCCAAGGCGCGCAAACTGGCTACCGTCGAAGAAGACGCGGCCACCAAGCGTGTTGCCATCAAACACGTCGTCTACAAGCACGGCAAACGTCGTGTCGTGACGTCGTATCGCACGGTCAACTTTACGCCGCAGGCGCAGGATCGACTGTCCGCCGGGCGCGCATTCGGTCTGCATGAATCCCCTGACGCGCTGGCGCTGCGTTCCTCGGTGGCCTATGTTGTCGATGAGCGCACCGGCGAATCGCTGTTCGACAAGAACTCGCAAGCCGTGTTGCCCATCGCGTCGATCTCGAAGCTGATGACCGCGATGGTGTCGCTCGACGCGGGCGTGCCGATGACGGACATGATGGAAGTGACGGACGAAGATCGCGATTACGAGAAGGGTACGGGCTCGCGTCTGTCGGTGGGGTCGCGTCTGTCGCGTGAAGACATGCTGCACATTGCGCTGATGTCGTCGGAGAATCGCGCGGCCGCTGCGCTGTCGCGTTACTTCCCGGGCGGTCGTCCGGCGTTCCTCGCGGCGATGAACCGCAAGGCGAAGCAGCTCGGTATGAACGACACGCACTTCAACGATCCAACGGGCCTGTCGAGCCAGAATGTGTCGAGCGCACGTGATCTGGTGAAGATGGTCAAGGCCGCTTATCAGTACCCGATGATTCGCCGTTTCTCGACGGACAGCAATTACGACGTCAATACCGGCCGTCGCGAGTTGCACTATGTCAGCACGAATCACCTGATCGGACACCCGGGCTGGGAAATCGGTCTGCAGAAGACGGGCTACATCAACGAAGCGGGGCAATGCCTCGTGATGCAAGCCAACGTCGATGGCCGTCCGGTGATCATGATTCTGCTCGATTCGACCGGCAAGTACTCGCGCTTCGCCGACGCCACGCGCGTTCGCAAGTGGCTGCTCGAAGGGGGCGGCGCTACGCCGCAACGCACGGCGGGTACGGCACCGACGGCACAAGTCGCGACCAACAGCGAACACGCGCTGTAAGTCGCCCAAACCGTTGCCAAACAAAAGGCGCTCCCTCGGGAGCGCCTTTTGCATTCCGCGACCGGATTCGCGAAGCGCGATGTCGGTTCGGGCTATTCGGCTGTCGCCACATGCGACACGTTGCTGCCGACGGCGGGGGGCGGCGCGTGAAAGCCGAGCGACGCGGAAATCTGCAGCGCCGTCTCGTTCAGATTTGCGAGCCACGCGTCCTGCAAACGGTCGGCGGGTGCCGACAGCGAGAGTCCGGCCACGAGCTTTCCGCTGTCGTCGTAGATGCCCGCCGCAATGCAGCGAACCCCCAGTTCGAGTTCCTCGTTGTCGCGGGCATAGCCGGACTGGCGCACGTGGCTCAGCTCGCGCTCGAGTTTTTGCAGATCGGTGATGCTGTTGCGGGTGTGTCCCGACAGGCCGGTGCGCGTGGCATACGCGCGCACGCGCGCGGCTTCGTCCGCCGCGAGGAAGAGCTTGCCGACCGATGTCAGGTGCAAGGGCGCATGACCACCGATGGCGCGCACCACCTGCATCCCCGAACGCTCGCTGTAGGCCCGCTCGATATAGACGATTTCATCGCCCTGGCGCACCGACAGGTTGACAGTCTGGCCGGTCATCCGGTGCAGGCCGCGCATGGGCGCGAGGGCGGCATCGCGCACCGACAACCGTGCCTTGACCAGATTGCCGAGTTCGAGCAGGCGCATGCCCAGACGGTACGTGCCCGGATCACAGCGGTCGACAAAGCGGCAGGCGACCATGTCGTTCAGGATACGGTGCGCCGTGGACGGATGCAGTTCCGTCGACTGCGCCAATTCCTTGAGGCTGACGGGGTCGGCATGGGCGGCAAGGGCATCGAGCAGACGCATCATGCGCTCGATGACCTGGATGGACGTGCGCGACTCCGTACTTTGACTACCTTCGTCTTTCATGGGGGAGGGCCGAGTTTCGTATAGGGGTGATTCTATATCATATTGTGAAAAATTCGCACCCTTCCTGTAGAGGACTTCTGCGAAAAGTGGGCGTGCCACAGGAGAGCGTCGTTGCCGCAGTCTCGGCTGACTGAAACCGAAAGTGGTCTCTCGTCCAGACGACTACCATGGCCTTGTCATTTCATTCAGTGTCCGGCTGGGTTGAAAGACGAGATCGGCACGCTCAAGGAGGTTCGGGGAATGTACAGGTATGGGTTTTCGCCGGCGGCAGGGAGTTGGTCGCCGCCAAGGTGCACGCGTAGTCGGGGGGCAGTCACTTACGAAAAGTCGATTGCCGACAAGCATGCGGACATCGTCGGTCAGTTTCGGCAGATCGCCAACGCGAAGGCGCAACTGGGATTGGACTGCGGCTCGCTTTCCCGATTGGAAAACACGTTCTACGCGACTTACAGGAAAGCGACATCAGGGTACTGGGGGGGCGGACTCTGGGACGGGGTTTATCGATATGCCGGTAACGCGAGCCGATCGGGTCCGTACTGCCGGGTTGGCGAGCAGTTGAACGATCACGACGTCGACAGTCTCACGCCGTCGGCCAGGCGGTTCTCGGCGATTCTGGGACATCTGACGGAAGCACTGCGCAAGGAGCAGGAAATCCTGACGAAATGTTTCGCAATGGCGCAGCGCTCGGTGGGGTTTGGCGGGGCGACCTTTGGCGAACCCGATATCCAAAAGACGGCAAGCCAGCGCCTGTCGGTCGAGCGTGCCGATGGCATCGCCGAGATCGAGCGATGCCTGACGGGCGTGCGCGAGTCGATCGCACTGGCCTCAAAGGAGGTGTGGCCGGAACGGAAGCACTATGGCAAGCGCGTTGGCATTACGACTTCCCTTTACGCCGCGGCGGCGGCCGTTGCGGTGGCAGGACTGTTTGTGTCGGGCGGCATTCTCGCCATTGTGGCGACGGTGATGACGCTGGTGATCCGCGGGGTCAGCCTGGGAAGCATTCGTGGGTTCGATCGTGAGCGAGGATGGAAGTCTGTCGAAAGTCTGTTGGCAAGCACCGGGCAATTCATTGAAACGGAGGGGACTATGATGAGAACGTACTTGGACGTGGCCGATCGGCGTGCCGCGCTCGAGCGTGAAGATATGGTGTGGAATCTGTTGAATGGCATCAAGAGTGGGCTTGGCCAAGTCAATCATCAGGTGGAGTCGCTGGATACTCGGGCTGGGACCCTTTCGAATCAAATGGAAACCGTGGCGAACCGACTGGATGATCAAATGTATGCGGTCTCCGATCAAGTGGACACCCTCACCAATCGGTTCGACGGTTTCACCGATCAAGTCGCCAGCCTCACCGATCAATTCGGCACCCTCACGAATCGAGTGGACTCCCTGGCGTCGGAAGTCGCGGCAGGGTTCGCGAACACTGACGCCAAATTTGAAAGCTTCAGGCGCGATTTGCAGCGGTTGTCGCGGGTGCAGGAGATGATGGCGGCGCGCCTGGCACTCATGCCCTATCCTCCGGCGGCGCCACCCGCCGAGCGGCGGGGACTGACGCGGACGAACTCGTTGAACGCGTTGAGCGACATCACGCCCCGAATGGCGTAATCGTCTGCGCGATATGCGGGAATCCACGCTGGGCCAGACCGGCCCAGCGACTTATAATGGCGCATTATTCCCGGAAAGAGGATTCCCCCAATGCGCGTCGGACTCTTTGTCACGTGTCTGATCGACCTGATGCGTCCGGAGATCGGCTTCTCGACGCTCAAGCTGCTGGAGACGGCGGGCTGCGAGGTCGTGATTCCCGATTCCCAGACCTGCTGTGGTCAGCCCGGCTATAACTCGGGCGAACGGGCCATTGCCCGCGATCTCGCTCAGAAGTTCCTCGAGGAGTTCGAATCGTTCGACTACGTCGTCGTGCCGTCGGGATCGTGCGGTGGCATGGTCAAGGCGCACTACGGCGACCTCTTCGCCGACGACCCCGAACTCATGGGCCGCTACGAGCGACTGCGCCCGCGCGTGTTCGAGCTGACCGATTTCCTCGTCAATGTGCTGCACATCGATACCGTGCCCGGCGATTACAACGGCGAAGTGACCTATCACGATTCATGCTCGGGGTTGCGTGAGCTGGGCGTCAAGACGCAGCCGCGCGCATTGCTCGCGAAAATGCCGGGCGTCAAGATGACGGAAATGAAGGACTGCCAGGCTTGTTGCGGTTTCGGAGGCACCTTCGCGCTCAAGTACGGCAACATCTCGACGGCCATCGTCGACGAGAAGTGCGCGAACATCGCCGCGAGCGGGGCGCCAGCGGTCGTGCTGGGCGACCTCGGATGCATGCTCAACATCGAAGGACGTCTGCGCCGCACCGGCGACACGAAGACGCGCGTGCTCCACATTGCCCAGGTGCTCGCGGGCGATGTGTGAGCTCGCCGCTGTCCTCCCGACCCTCCCGACCTTCACGCCCGTGTGTGCGATGACGCACACCGGCGGCCATCACCTCCAGTGAGTCGCGATGCAAGTTCAATCGATGCAATTCAAGGCGCGCGCCGGGCAAAAGCTCGCGGACCAGCGTCTGCAGGCCAACCTCCGGAAACTCTCGACCAAGTTCGTGACGGCGCGCGCCACGGCCATCGAGGAAATCGACTTCGAGGCCACGCGCGAGGCGCTCAAGGCACGTCGTAATCGCGGGCTCGAGACGCTCGATGTCTGGCTGGAGATTTTCGAGCGCGAGGCCACGCGACGTGGCGCCACGGTGTTGTTCGCCGAATCGACGCAGGACGCTGCCCGCCTGATTGCCGAAATCGCCCGCAAGCACGACGTCAAGAAGGTGATCAAGTCGAAATCGATGGTCACGGAGGAATTGCAGCTCAACAAGGTGCTCGCCGACATGGGTGTGCAATCGGTCGAGACCGATCTGGGCGAATACATCCTGCAGATCAACGACAACGAACCGCCGTCGCACATCATTGCGCCGGTCGTGCACAAGGACAAGGACGAGGTTGCCGACCTGTTCGCTCGCGTTCACCATAAGCCGCGTCTGACCGACATTCCGGCGATGACACGCGAAGCGCGCGAGATGCTGCGTCCGCAGTTTCTCTCGGCGGACATGGGCGTGACCGGCGGCAATTTTCTCGTCGCCGAAACCGGCTCCGTGGCCGTGGTGACGAACGAAGGCAACGAGGGCATGTGCACGATCATGCCGCGCGTGCATGTGGCCGTGACCGGTATCGAGAAGGTGTTGCCCACGCTCGAGGATCTGGCGACGGCCATGCGTCTGTTGCCGCGCTCCGCGACCGGGCAGGGCACGTCGAACTACTTCTCGCTGCTGACCGGTACGCGCGTCGAGGGTGAGCTCGATGGCCCCGACCATATGTACTTCGTGCTGGTCGACGGTGGCCGCTCGGGATTGATCGGCGGCGCGTTTCAGGACATGCTGCGTTGCATCCGTTGCGGCGCTTGCATGAATCATTGTCCCGTCTATCAGAAGATCGGCGGGCACGCCTACGGTTGGGTGTATCCGGGGCCGATGGGGTCGGTGCTCACGCCGAGCTATGTCGGCCTGGAGAAGACGCTCGATCTGCCGCAGGCCGCCACGCTGTGCGGGGAGTGCAATCGCGTCTGCCCCGTGGGCATTCCGATCTCCGATCTGCTTCGCAAGCTGCGCGAGCGCCAGGTCGATCGCGGCCTGCGGCCGTGGCAGGAGCGCACGGCGCTCGCCGCGTGGGCGTTTGCGGCGCGTCGCCCTCGTCTGTATGCCGCGCTTGCCGGCCTGGGTGCGCGTGTACTCCATTGGATGGGGCGCGAGCGTGGCAGCCTCTCGAAGCTGCCGCTCGCCGCAGGATGGAGCGACACGCGGGAAATGCCTGCCCCGAGTGGCAAGACGTTCCGCACGATGTATCGCGAGCGTCGCGCGCCGCGGTAAGCGGTTAAGCGTTCAGCGATGTGGAACGACCGGTGGCCTTGACGTACCGGCGTTCAAAGCAAAAGCCGGGCCCCGAATGTCTGCCATTGGCATCCGGGGCCCGGCTTTTTTGTTGGCGCGCCCGTCAGGTTCTGGCGGGCAACGCCAGACGTTTCTCGATGCGTCGCTGCAGTGCCGACAACCCGGTCGACAACACCCAGTAGATGGCGGCGCAGGCGAGATAGAGCGGCAGCGGCTGGTAGGTCGTTGCAATGACCTCCTGCGCGGAGCGCAGCAACTCGGTCACGGTAATGACCGAGACCAGCGATGTGTCCTTGATCAGGCTGATGAGGCTGTTGCCGAGACTCGGCACAGCGATGCGCAGGGCTTGCGGGGCGATGACGTAACGCAGCGTCTGCCAATAGGAGAGGCCGAGGCTGTAGGCCGCGAGCCATTGTCCGCGCGGCATGCCTTCGAGGGCGCCGCGCATGCTCTCCGACAGATAGGCGCCGACGTTCAGGCTGAGCGTGAGCACACCGGCGGGTGTCGGATCGAGCGCGATGCCAACGCCCGGCAGGCCGTAGTAGATCACGAAGATCTGCACCAGCAGCGGGGTGCCGCGCATGATGCTGACATAGGTGCGGGCGATGCCGCGCAGCACGCGGACGTTGCCGATACCCATGATCGCCACGATCACGCCGATCGCCAGGCCGAACACCATCGACATCAAGGCGAACTTGATCGTGAGCACGGTGCCTTGCAGCAGCACTGGCATGGATTGGGCGGCGAGTTCGAATGGATTCATGAGGGGGGTGTCTGGGGGGAACGTGGGCCGGAACGACGACGGCCGGCACCCGCGTGGTTTGCGTGGTGCCGGCCGTGATGCGACCGAAGTGTGTCGCGCGCGGCTTGCGGGTTACTTCGCCGGCTTGGACGTGTCCTCGCCGAACCACTTCAGCGCGAGCTTGCCGAGCGAGCCGTCCTGCTTCATGGCCGTGAGGGCATCGTCGATGGCCTTCGCGAACTTGGGGTTGCCCTTGCGGAACGGAATGCCCACCGACTCGCTGGCGCCTTGCAACACGGCCCCCGCACGCAGCGGCAGGTTCGACGTCTTGATCAGATAGGCGAGCATCAGGCGATCGTTGAGCGCCGCGTCGATGCGCCCGGCGGCGAGATCGCGCAGGTACTCCGGCGCGCCCGGATAGGTGCGCACGTCGATGCCCGGCACCGCCTTCGCGAGCTTGTCGTAGTTGCTGCCGAGACTCACGCCGAGCTTGTGGCCCTTGAGGGCGTCGAGCGAATTGAACTCGCGTTTGTCGTCCTTGCGCTGAATGAGCTGCGCGGCCGAGAAGGTGTACGGCTGGCTGAAGTCGAGCGAGCGCTTGCGTTCGTCGGTAATGGCCACCTGATTGACGATGACGTCGAATTTACCGGCCACGAGACCGCCGATAATGCCGCTCCATTCCGTCGTCACGAACACCGGCTTTACGCCGAGACGTTCGGCAACGGCCTTGGCGACGTCGACATCGAAGCCTTCGAGCTGGCCATCGGCCGCGCGATAGTTGAACGGCGGATAAGTCCCTTCGATCCCGATTTTCAGTACGCCCGCCGATTTCACGGTGTCGAGCAGATCGGCGGCGCGCGCGGGCGCGGTGCCCAGCAGCGCAACGGCGGTCAGCGGTACGAGGCACAGCGACTTGAGCCAGTTTTTCATGATGTTGAGGTCTCCCTGTGTCAAATAAAGGGGGCGCGACGTGCGGCCGATCAGGCCGTACGCAGCGCTTGCACGCATTCTCGCACCAGCTCGGGGCCGCGGTAAATCAGCCCGCTGTAGATTTGTACCAGACTGGCCCCGGCATCGAGCTTGGCCTGCGCGTCGGCACCCGACAGGATGCCGCCCACGCCGATAATCGGCAGGGCGCCGCCCAGCTCGGCGGCCAGTGCGCGGATCACGCGATTCGAGGCTTCGAACACGGGCCGCCCCGACAGGCCGCCGGTTTCGTTGGCATAGGGCAGGCCCGCTACCGCCTCGCGCGAGAGCGTTGTATTGGTGGCGATCACGCCGTCGAAACCATGGCGCGTGAGTGTGCCCGCGATGACCTTGATCTGCTCGTCGTCGAGATCCGGCGCTATCTTGAGGGCGATGGGCACGTATTTGCCGTGGCGGTCGGACAGCGCGCGTTGCTTGTCCTTGAGCTTGCCGAGCAGGGCGTCGAGTTCGTCGCCGCCTTGCAACTGGCGCAGGTTTTTCGTATTGGGCGACGAGATGTTGACCGTCACATAGGTGGCGTACGGGTACACCTTCTCGAGGCAGATGAGGTAGTCGTCGACCGCGCGCTCGATCGGCGTGTCGGCGTTCTTGCCGATGTTCAGGCCCAGCGGCCCCTTGTAGTGCGCCGACTGCACGTTCTGAAGAAACTGCTCGACACCGCCGTTGTTGAAGCCCATGCGGTTGATGATCGCTTCGGCTTGCGGCAGGCGGAAGATGCGCGGCTTCGGATTACCCGGCTGCGGACGCGGCGTGACCGTGCCGACTTCCACGAAGCCGAAGCCCAGTGCGGCGAGGCCGTCGATGCAGCTCCCGTCCTTGTCGAGGCCTGCGGCGAGGCCCACGGGATTCGGGAAGCGGATGCCCATGACCGTGCGTGGATCTTCGGGCAGCGTCTGACCGATGAGACCGGCCAGGCCGAGCGAGGCAGCACTGCGCAGCGTGGCCAGCGTCAAATGGTGGGCTTGTTCGGCATCAAGACAGAACAGGGCGCGACGGGCCAGAGGGTAGAGGGGCGCAAGCACGATGTCGGGTTCGGCAGAATCGGAAAGTCGCCATTTTACCGGTATCCCGGTCGCCGAGCGCGTCAATTTTCTACGCTCTGCGTACTCCTGAATGGCGGCGCGGTGGCAAGGGAATGAGCGCGGTGCGCACGGGTGGCCGCCCCGCGAATCGCACGCCTGACAGCACCACGGAGCACAGTGCCGACGTTACTCGCCGGCGGCGTCGAGCATGGCTTCCGGCATGTCTTGCCATTGGCCGTCGAGCAGGCCTTGCAGGGGGCGGAAGTTCGCCTTGTAGACCATCTTGCGGCTTGCCTGAATCCAGTAGCCGAGATAGACGTGCGGCAGTCCAAGCGCGCGCGCCTGCTCGATCTGCCAAAGAATGTTGTACGTGCCGTACGACGCGCCTTCGATGTCGGGATCGAAGAACGTGTAGACCGACGACAGGCCGTCGCTCAGGATGTCGACCATGCTGATCATGCGCAACGTGCCTGCGCCCTGATGGCCGGGCGGCTCGCGAAATTCCACCAGTCGGGAGTTCACGCGGCTTTGCAGCAGAAACTGCTCGTACTGCTCGCGGCTGTCGTGGTCCATGCCGCCGCCCGCATGACGTTGCGACTGGTAGCGCATGTAGAGCTGGTAATGCTCTTCCGTGTAATGCAACCCGGAGACGTTGACCGCGAGGCCGGCGTGGCGGCGCCAGATGCGACGTTGTGTGCGGTTCGGCGCGAAGCGCGCGATCGGTACGCGCACGGGCACACACGCGCGGCAGCCGTCGCAATACGGGCGGTACGTGAATACGCCGCTGCGGCGAAACCCGGCGCGAACGAGTTCGCTGTAGACGTCCGAGTTGATCAGATGGCTGGGCGTGGCGACCTGCGAGCGTGCCGTGTGATTGTCGAGGTAGCTGCAGGGGTAGGGCGCCGTTGCGTAGAACTGAAGGGCAGACAGCGGGGAGAGCGGCAGTTCGTTCGGATGGGTCACTGGGAAACCTCGTGAGCCTTGTCTGCTGCGTTACCGTAGGCCAGCGTGCTGAGCATTTGCTTATCCAGACGCCAGACCGGGGCGGGCGCCACGACCGCCTTCTGCACATGCGTCAGAAATGCCTGACGGGGAATTTCGCTGCCGCCGAGCGACGCCAGATGAGCGGTACTTTGCTGGCAGTCTATCACCTCTATTGCGTGTGCGCGTGCAAACGCGACGAGCGCGGCGAGGGCGATTTTCGACGCATCAGTGCGGCGGGCGAACATCGATTCGCCATAGAACATGCGTCCGAGCGCCACGCCGTAAAGACCGCCGACGCGCTCACCCTCGTAGAAGGTTTCCACGCTGTGGGCGAGCCCGGCGTCGTGCAGTGCGCGATAGGCGGCAATGATCGCAGGCGTGATCCATGTGCCGTCCTGCGCGCGCCGGGGGGCTTGTGCGCAGGCTTGCATGACGGTGGCAAAGTCGGCGTCGAGACGGATTTCCCAGGCGTCGTCGCGCAGCACGCGACGCAACAGTTTGCGGAAGTTGTGGCTGACGACGAAATTCTCGGGACGCAGCACCATGCGCGGGTCCGGGCTCCACCAGAGCACGGGTTGACCCTGCGAGTACCACGGGAAGATGCCTTGCCGGTAGGCGGCGAGCAGACGTTGCGGCGAGAGGTCGAGGCCGGCCGCCAGCAAACCCGGCGCCTCGCTCGATGCGTCGAGCGCTTCGTCCACCGGGGGAAAGGAATCGTTTGCTTCGAGCCAGACGACCATGTCGATGTCAGCGTTCCGGCGTGTCGGGTGACGTGGTGCGATGGGCCGCGCAGGCCGGCTCAGACACGCAGCATCGGCGTGAGGATATCCTCGGTGTGCGCCGTATTGACGGGCAGCGACGGCACCGGCACGCCGGGCGCCGCAGCGCCGTTGCGGGAGGCCTCGAGGTGCACGCCGAAGGCCCCTGCGCGACGGTCTTCGAAGAAGAAGCGCAGCGTCTTCGCCACCGTCGGGAAGGCGATGTCATCCCAGGGAATTTCGTGCTCCGAGAACAAGGCGACTTCGAGGCTCTCTTCTCCGGCGGCGAACTGCGGCTCGCGCATCTGCGCCAGATAGAAAATATGGACCTGATTCACATGCGGCACGTTGAGCAGCGAGAACAGGGCGCCGACCTCGACGTTTGCGCCGGCTTCTTCCAGCGTTTCGCGTGCGGCGGCCTGTGCCGTTGTCTCTCCGATTTCCATGAAGCCGGCGGGCAGTGTCCAGTAGCCCAGGCGCGGCTCGATTGCGCGCTTGCACAGCAGCACCTGATCGCCCCACACGGGCACCGTGCCAAGCACGTTGCGCGGGTTCTCGTAGTGAATGGTGCCGCAATGGGTGCACACGTGTCGCTCGCGGTTATCACCGGGCGGAATGCGCGACTCGACCGAGTGGCCGCAGGCGGAACAGAATTGGATGGGAGGGCGTCGGTTCATGGTTGCTGCGAGTGTATCATCGGCAACGCACGCTGTGCGGTGGCGCACGTGGTGGGCCGGGATATCCCGGGTTGCCGCCGCGTGCGGCGAACCGGCGTTAGCGGCCGCGTGGTCACGAGGAAAATAATCGACGAGTTATGTTGCACTGCGGTGGCAATTGTCATATACTTCAATTCTTCAGACGCGGGGTGGAGCAGTCTGGCAGCTCGTCGGGCTCATAACCCGAAGGTCACAGGTTCAAATCCTGTCCCCGCAACCAAATTCGAAAGCCTGATTTCTTCACGAAATCAGGCTTTTTGCGTTTCGGCTCGGCGGGTGTCGGCGGCATCGCGCCTGTGTCCGCCGGTGTCGTGCGCGCGTCGTGTCCCGGTCGGAAGCGGGCGCGCCCGCTTCCGCACCGAAGAGCGCTATTGAGCGCTATTGCGAGGTCGGCAGCAGGCGTTGCTTGAGCTTTGCGCCGAATACATTCACCACGAGGCCCGCCATGACCAGCGCCGCGCCCGCAATTTGCGGCGCCGTGAGTTGCTCGTCGAGCAGCAGTGCCGCCGATGCGAGCCCGATGATCGGCACAAGCAGCGAGAACGGCGCGACCTGACTGGCCGGATAGCGCGTCATCAAACGACCCCACAGCGAATAGCCGACAAGCGTCGCGACGAAAGACAGGTAGGCGACCGCGAAGATCGACGCCGCCGAGAGATGTGCGAGTGAGTTCGCGATTTGCTGCGGGCCTTCGAACCAATACGACAGCAGCGCGAACGGAATCGGCGGGATCAGGCTTGCCCAGACCACAAGGCCGACGAGATCGACATTGCCGATCTTTTTGGTGACGATGTTGCCCGTTGCCCAGGCAAGCGAGGCACAGAGGGTGAGCGCGAAGCCGAGCAGCGTCATGGCGCCGCCGCCTTGCATGCCGATGACGGCGAGGCCTGCCGCCGCGATCAGCAGACCGGCCACATTTTGCGCGCGGAAGCGTTCGCCCAGACACGCCACGGCGAGCCCCAAGGTGAAGAACGCCTGTGCCTGAAGGACGAGCGAGGCAAGGCCGGCGGGCATGCCAACGTACATCGCAGTGAACAAGAGCGCGAATTGCCCGAACGAGATCGTCGCACCGTAGGCGATTAGCCAGCGCAATGCCACTTGCGGGCGTTTGACAAAGAAGATCGCGGGGAAGGCCGCGAGCAGGAATCGCAGCGCACCCAGCAGCATGGGCGGCACGCCGTGCAACCCGACCTTGATGACGACGAAGTTCACGCCCCAGGCGAGTACGACGATGAGTGCCCGTAACAAGTCCTTCGGTGCCATGCTGGCGTCTCCTTGTGCGGCATTGGTGTGACGTTCGGGAAGGCGAAAGTGTACTCCTGGGGCGTCGACGTGTGGTGGGGAAGTCCTCGCGCGAATGCCCTCGTGGACTGATGTGGCGCGGGGCCGAGGGGGCGCGCTCGCGCCGGTGCTCGATGGGGGCATGACGTATACTTCGTGTTTTGCGTATCAAGAGACGTCGTCTTGCTGGAGTGAGACGACGTTTGCCGTAGCCGAGGAATTTGCATGAACTTGCCTGCCCGCCGCGTCAGCGTGGCGCCGATGATGGATTGGACGGATTCGAACTGCCGGGTTTTTCATCGTCAGTTGTCGCGTCACACGTGGCTCTATACCGAGATGGTCACGACCGGTGCGCTGTTGCATGGCGACGTTGCGCGCCATCTCGATTTCGATGCCGTCGAGCATCCCGTCGCGCTGCAATTGGGCGGAAGCGAGCCGCAGGACCTTGCGCGGGCCGCGAAGCTCGGCGAGCAATGGGGGTATGACGAAATCAACCTGAACTGCGGTTGCCCGTCGGAGCGTGTACAGCGTGGCGCGTTCGGTGCATGTCTGATGGCGGAGCCGGCGCTGGTGGCCGATTGCGTCAAGGCGATGCGCGATGTGGTGCAGGTGCCGGTGACGGTCAAGCATCGCATTGGGATCGACGACGTCGAATCGTTCTCCTTCGTCGAGGACTTCGTTGGCAGCATTGCGCAAGCCGGTTGCTCGACCTTCATCGTGCATGCGCGTAATGCCATCCTCAAGGGGCTGAGCCCGAAAGAGAATCGCGAGATTCCGCCGCTCAAGTACGACTATGCGTATCGTCTGAAGCAAAGCTTCCCGCAACTCGAGATTCTGATTAACGGCGGCGTGAAGACGCTCGATGAAGTCGAGCTGCATTTGCGGCACGTCGATGGCGTGATGCTGGGTCGCGAGGCGTATCACAATCCTTATGTGCTTGCGGAAGTGGATGCGCGGTTCTACGGCGATACGTCTGCGGTGAAATCGCGCGAGGCGGTGGAAGACGCATTGATCGAATACGCGGCGGCGCAGGTGGAGAAGGGCCAATACCTCGGCGCGATCACGCGTCATGCGCTGGGTCTGTATCGCGGTGTACCGGGCGCGCGGGGATGGCGCCGGGTGTTGTCGGATCCGAAGCGTCTCAAAGCGGGGATTGGCGCGTTCGAAGAGGCGCGTGCTCAGTTGCGTGCGGGGGCGTTTTCGGAGCGCGATGGCGTAGCGGCTCTCGCGACGGCGTGACGCACGGCATCGAATCGCGGCGTTGCGTTGAGAGCGCTCGCCGCGTGAGATGACGATCTCGCGCATCGATCGTGCATGCCAGCGAAGTAATATTTCGATTGAGTGAAAATAGTGCTTGGCAGCGCGATAAAAACGTCGCTATAATCTTGTCTCTGTTCAGCAAGCAAGTGATGTTGCTGATCACGGCGGTGGCCGTAGCTCAGTTGGTAGAGTCCTGGATTGTGATTCCAGTCGTCGTGGGTTCGAGTCCCATCGGTCACCCCAAAATTCCCTTGTAGTTCAAAGCGTTTCGCGCGTCATTTCTCTCCCGATTCGGGAATTCTCCAAAAGTTTTACTCCAGCATCAGCCATTCGCGGTCTTGCCGCCGAAGCCGGCGCCATTCCCGTGCTCGACAACGATAGGCAGCGGCTCCATCGCGGGCGCGACCACGACACAATTCCTGCCCTTGGCCTTTGCGGCATAAAGCGCCGCGTCGGCTCTCGCCATCACGGAGGCCAACGTGTCGCCCTCGCGAAACGCATCGACGCCCGCGCTAAGCGTGGACATCACGTCCCTGCCGGGGACACAGGAGCCCGAGGAGGCCACGATGTCGCGCAACCGATTGATGAGATGTCCCGCGTGCTCCCGGGTTTCGCCCGGCAGCAACAACGCAAACTCTTCGCCGCCAATGCGTCCGACAATGTCGGTGGCGCGCACCGCCCCGGCGATCAACGACGCCACATGCGCAAGCGCAAGGTCTCCCGCGGCGTGCCCATAACGGTCATTGATGCTCTTGAAGTTATCGATGTCCAGAATCGCGATCGAAAAGGTCGACTGCTTGTGGGCGCACTCCCTGGCGATGGCCTCCGCACGCGAGATGAACGCTCGCCGCGCGAGCAGGCCGGTCAGGTCGTCGAACGTCGCCAGGCGTTCCATGCGGTCGGCCAGCCGGTCGTGCGCCAACAGCACCATGCCGACCGACAGACACGGCAGCGTCAGCGTCGCCATGCCCAGGAACATGACGTTCAACGGCGTCGGTTGAAGGAACGTGGATTCATGCGCCAGACCCAGTCCATACGCAATGGCACGAACGGCATGCACAACGGCACCGAGAATCGCCGCAATGGCCACAAAGTAATACGCGTATTTAGGGCGTTCCCGCGGTCGGTATTTCAGCACCGCCCCGCCGATACTGAAGCGGACGTACGCAATACACCCCGAGATCATGGTGCTGCGAGCGTCGACGTGGGGCGAAATATAGGTCCAATAGATCAGCATGACGAGGATGACGCCAAGCGCGACATACTCCCAGGCGTACGAGGCTCGGGCGTTGAGGAATTGCCGGAAGCCGTGCAAGCCGATAAGCGAGGCGATGAGCAGCCCGCTGCTCGATACCGCGACGACAATGTCCGAGGTTCCCGTCAGGAGCAGCGCCGCCACGATCGCCAGAAGTGCGCTCGCCAAGCACCACAGGCGCACCCCCGGGACTTTCGTTCCGAACAACGAACCCAGAACGGCTACGCTCATGACGCAAGACAGAACCGCAATGCTGATAAAAACTGCCGAAATGGGCATGGCCGCGTGACTGATTATGATGTTTCGCCTACTGACGCAGTTGCCCGACAATACGACCCCGTTCCCTCGGGCGACATCCCCATGTCGTGTCGTTTTGCCAGCGTCTCGGCGTGTTTTGTCGTCAGCATAGCCGAATTCGATGAAGGCGCCACGATCTCATTGATCCGTGGCCGATGCGCCGCCCGGCGGAAGTTGCGTCCCCTGGGCGAATGTCGCGCACAGCGGGCGCCGGTCGATCGACGATGTCTGCCGTCAGCGCAGCCCGCATTTTGCCTGCGCAATCCGCCGACGCATCCCTCACGACGCTCTCAATATCGCAACATTTGATCTATGTCTAATTCCACTCACGGCACACGCACTCTGAGGGAGCACGTCCGTCCATAATGGGCTCGTCATGTTCGCATGACCCTGTCTTCCCGGGCGTGTCATGGTGCCCCATGCGTCCCGGCTTCGAAACCCACCTCGCTCAGGTGGGTTTTTTTTCGCCGGTTCACGGCATTGTTCTCTCGTTTGGAGCCAAACCTCTATGTGGCCGACGAATCGTGAAGATGCTACGCTTTTTAGCAGAGCAGGGCGTTTTCAAGACAAGCGGAGTCCGTCATGAGCTATGCATCGCACGAGCAGGTCTACGACTATCGCGCGGGTTATCAGATTCGCGTGCGGGCCTTTCAGAATGAGTACGCGGGACCGTGGGACTCCCTGGTCCAGGTCATCCGGCACGGCAAGCCGGAGGGGCCGGAGGTGCGATCCCCCGACGGGCATCGCGACAATCGCCTCGACGCCGAAATGGCCGGGCGCAAGGCGGGGGAACGCATCGTAGACGAGTTGATCGGCGACGCCTACGACTGACGTCGACCCACGCCAGTAGGCGTCACCCTGCCGCCATCGTTCCGACACGCCGCCACCGCGCGTCTGGCGACACCGCCGCGAGGCCATCCTCCGCCAGCTTCTCCAGATGCGCCTGCAGCGAGCGTCGCGCCACTGCGTGACGTGCCAGGGGCACGTCGGCGTAGACCACCGGAATGAGCATGTCGAGCGTGGCCGGGCCGATTTGCGCAAGCGCCTCGAGCGTGCGCGATTCGCGCGCGAGTCGATGCGCCATGAGCCGCGCAATCCGCTGCGCCGGCCGATCCATCACGAAGCCGTGTCCCGGCGCGAGCCACGCAGGCGCAAGTGCCGCAAGCTTCTCGAGCGACGCCAGATAGGTCGCCATATGCCCGTCAGGCGGGTTGATGACGACCGTCGAACCCTGCATGACGTGATCGCCAGTGAAGACAAGCGACGCGTCGTCCAGTCCGAAGCACAGATGATTGGCCGCATGCCCCGGCGTATGAATGACCCGCAAGATTCGGCCATCCGGCAAGGGCACCCCATCGCCATCGGCGAGCGCCACGTCAGGGATGAACGCCGCGTCCTGCCCCTCGTCGTGACGCGCGCGCATGCCGTAGGTCGTTGCGCCCGTCGTCGCCTTTAGTCGGCGCGCCCCCGGCGAATGATCGCGGTGAGTGTGCGTCACGAAGATCTGCCGGATGGTGCCGGGCGCCGCGGCCAGAATCGCGTCGACGTGCGCCGGATCATCCGGGCCCGGATCGATGACGGCCCACGCATTGTCGGGCCCACCGCCCAGGAGGTACGTGTTCGTGCCGGGGCCAGTCATCATGCCGGGATTCGGGGCGGTGAGACGCAGCACGCCCGGCATCAGCGTCACGCTACGCCCAGGCACGATGTCGTAGCTGCCGGTGCCAAGTTCATGGGGATCGGTCAGTGTCAGTTCGGCCCACGCGGGCTCGTCGGGCGTGACCGGCCAGCGGCCGCGCTTGCCGGTGGCCAGTCGCAGTTGAATGCGTGGCACCGCCGCCAGCGCCCCGGCGGCCGCCATGGCAGCATCCGCCGTGCCGAGACCGTCCAGCCATTGCAGCAGCTTGCGTGTGGGAGGCAACAGCCGAAGTTGATCGGCATGCTTGAGCGCATATTGGGGGCGCATCCAGCGGTGCGCCGCCGTCTCGACCTGGTCGACTTCCACCTGCTGACCCGCGGGCAGCATCGCCAGAAAGAATCGCGTATCGAAGCGCTTCGGTAGACCCAAAGGCGTGACCCAGTGGCTCAGATAGTGCAGACGTTCCGGTGTGAGCCTGACGCCGAACGATCGGCACAGCGACACGAGATCGATCCGCCCCTCATGCAGCGCATCGCGTTGCGCGCGCATGGCGACGAGGCGAGCTGCGTCGACCGGCATGCCCGAGACATCGTCGGCAAACAACACGCCGGTTTCCTCGAAGCATTCACGTATGGCGGCCACGTAGTAATTGAGGCCGCCGTGCGTGAGGGACAGGCGTTGGCTGGCAGTGGCGTCGTCGAGTCCGTCGCAGGCGGCGTGGCCGAACGCATCGGCCGCATCGACGACGCCGCCCGGGAAGACGTACGCATCGGAGCTATGGTCGTTCGCCCGAACGGCGCGGCGGAGCAACAAGACTTCCATGCCGCTTGCGCGCTCGCGCAGCGTGACGAGACTGGCGGCCATGCGCAAGCTGGACGGTCCGCGGGGGACTTCAGGACGATCGGACATGAGACGTGCGCGCACCCGCCGCGCGAAATCGGAAAGTCCCTAGTGTGCCATCGGTTGGGCGACGCCGTATTGCGGTGCTTGCTGCGCGGGCATTCGTGCAACGACGTCGTGTAACCATTGCAGAGTCGCTTCCGGTTGTGTCACGGGCAACATGTGCCCGCCATCGACGAGCGTCAGGCGAACGCGTTCGCTGAGCGGCGGCATCGCTTCGCCATGCACGCGGACGTCGAGGATGCGGTCGCGGCGCCCGTAGAGAATGTCGACGGGCACGGTCAACGCGGCGTAACGTGCGGCGAGGCCCGGCATGTCGCGTTCGGCGGCGAGCACGTCGGCGCAGCCGGCCTCGAAGTTGCCGGGACGAAAGCCGAGCACGCCACCACCGCGAATGAGGAAGTCCTTTGGCGCGTCTTCCGGGCCGAAGACATAGGCGAGCGTCGTGCGGCCCGTCATCATGCCGACAGGCACTGCGAGCGTGCGCGCGATCCAGCGACGCCACCCGGCACTGCGAATCGCAAGCGACCGAAACGGTGCCGGCACGTCGGACACCGGTTGCGTCAACGGGGCGATCAACGCGAGCGCCCCCACTCGCTGCGGATGGTCGAGCGCCAGCGTGAGCGCTATTGCGCCGCCCAGTGAGTGCCCCACGACCAGCGGCCGGTCGAGCGCGAGCGCGTCGATCAAGCGCGCGACCGCGTTCGCCTGTGACGTGAGGCCGCCGTCGCGCAGCGCGTTGCGCGTCGAGTAGCCAGACCCTGGACGGTCGATCAGTACGATGCGATGGGTTCGGGCCAGCGTCTCCAGCGGCAGATAGGCAAAGTTGCGCAACTGGCCGCAAAGGCCGTGGATGAACACGATGGCCGGTCCACGCCCGATGTCGACGTAGTGCAGGCGGTCGCCATCGATGTCGAGATATTGGCCGTCCGGTGGCACGGCCGCCTCGGCGCGACGCTCGACGCGGCACGTGAAGCGTCTCAGCACGAACACCACGGCGGCAATCGCAATGGCCAGGCAACCCAGCAAGTAGACGATGAGCATAGTGTCGAGTGGATCCGCAGGCAAGTTAAGTTAGGCCGCATCGTAGCAACGCGCGGCATGGGGTGGCTATCGGGCGCCGCATGTCTTGGGAGACGTCGTCGAAGGACGCGCACTAACGCGCTGCGGTGGCCACTGCACTCGACGTATCGGAAGCGCGCGTCGTTGTGGCCTGGGCGACCGAGCGCGTGGCGCGACGCTCGAAGCGCATGGCGCCGTCGTCGACGCTGCCCCAGCGCATCAGTCGAAGATCGCGCAGGTAGCTCTGATAGAACACCCACGGCTTGCGCCGCCCTTGCTTCGGTAGCACGCCCGCGGCGCGCTGAATATAGCCCGACGTCAGGCCAATGGCCGGCAACTCGCCATGCTCGCCTTCGCGCAGGCGCGGCACACAGGTGTCGACATCGTGTGCGTTCATATGATTGATGAGGCGGCAGACGTATTGCGCAATCAGCTCGGCCTTGAGCGTCCACGATGCGTTGGTGTAACCGAAGATCGACGCGAGATTGGGCACGTCGCTGTACATCATGCCCTTGTAGGCGACCGCGTCGCAGAGATCCACCGGTTTGCCGTCGACCCGCAGGCGCGCGCCCCCCATCAGTTGTACGCGCAGGCCGGTGGCCGTCACGACGATGTCGGCGTCGAGCGTCTTGCCGCTCTTGAGTGCCAGCCCGCGTGGTGTGAACGACGCGATCTCGTCGGTCACGATGGCCGCTCGTCCACCGCGCAGTGCTTTGAAGATATCGCCGCCCGGCGCGAGACAAAGCCGTTGATCCCAAGGCTGATAGCGCGGCGTGAGATCGCGTGCGACGTCGGCATGACCCTGCACCTGTTGCGCCGCGCGCCGGATCAGCACGCGGCGGATGGCATGCGGCCAGCGTCGCGCCGCCTGATAGAAGCCGAGCGCAATGAGCACGTTCTTCATGCGGACGATGCGATGTGCAACGCGCGCCGGCAGCCACGCGCGCAGCCGTTCGGCAACGCCGTCGCGCTGCGGCATCGACAGGATATAGCTTGGCGAGCGTTGCAGCATCGTGACGTGTGCCGCCGTTGCCGCCAGGCTCGGCAGCAGTGTCACGGCGGTGGCGCCGCTGCCGACGACGACGATGCGCTTGTCGCGATAGTCGAGATCGGCCGGCCAATGCTGCGGATGGACGACGGTGCCGGTGAAGGTGTCCGTGCCCGGCCACGTCGGCGTGTGTCCGGCGTCGTAGGCGTAGTACCCGCTGCACATGAAGAGAAAGCGACACGTGAGCGATTGCGTATCCTGAGCGCCGTCGGCGTGCGTGCGTTCGATGTGCAGCGTCCAGCGGGCGATGCTCGAATCCCAGCGGGCTTCAAGCACCTTGTGGCCGTAGCGGATCCGAGCGTCCAGGCCCTCTGCGCGGGCGGTGTCGTTGAGGTAGTCGAGGATCTTGCCGCCCTCGGCAATCGCCTGGTCGCTTGGCCAGGGGCGAAAGCTGAAGCCCAGCGTGAACATGTCGGAGTCCGAGCGTACGCCAGGGTAACGGAAGAGGTCCCATGTGCCGCCCAGCGACTGGCGCGCTTCGAGCATGGCAAAGTGCGTGCCCGGGCAGCGCTCGCTCAGGTAATGCGCGGCGGCAATGCCGGAGAGCCCGGCGCCAACCACGATGACGTCGAGATCCGTGGCGGCGCTGGCGATATCGGTGGCTGTGGTGTGGGTGTTCATCGCGATGTCCTTCGGCCGTCGTCCGTTATTGGGGCGTGGTGGGGCGCGTTGTCGCGCGGCCTTTGTTCGACGAAGGTCTGCGCGACATGGCCGTGCGCCGGTAGAACCACACGACCATGCCTTGATAGCGCGCACCCAGCAGGCGGGCCAGCTTGTCGACGCGGCGCGCATCGGGGCCCACGAGCACGCGCCGCGCATTGCGCTCGACGCCTGCGAGCATTTGCCGCGCGGCGTCGTCGGCACTCGTCACGTCGATGAGTTGGTTCGCACGTTGCCGGTGTGTGAGTGCATCGACGCCGGTGAGCGCGGCAATGCTGTCATCGATGCGCGAGGCCTGCACGATTTTCGTCGCCACGCCGCCCGGATGCACGCAGGTACAGGACACTGGGGCATTCGCCAGATCGAGCTCCATGCGCAGCGCTTCGGTGAACCCGCGTACCGCGAACTTGCTCGCGTTATAGGCGGATTGCGTTGGCATCGCAATGAGGCCGAACAGGCTGGACGTATTGACGACGTGGCCGTCGCCGGACGCGCTCAGGTAGGGCAGGAATGCCTGCGTGCCGTGCACGACGCCCCAGAAGTTGATGTCCATCAGCCATGTGAAATCTTCGTGGCGTGCGGTCGCGACCGGCACCGATAGAGAGACACCGGCATTGTTGAAGATGAGATTGACCTTGCCGTGCGCGGCGGCGGCCTCGCGGGCCCAGTCGAAGACGGCCTCTCGGTCGGCCACATCGAGCCGTTGCGATGTGACGCGCACGCCGAAGGCGCGGCAGGCGATGGCAGTGTCCGTCACGCCCGCTTCGTCGATATCGGACAACGCGAGATGCGCCCCTCGCCGCGCCAACTCAAGCGCCAACGAACGGCCCATGCCGGAGCCTGCGCCGGTGATGGCCGCCACCTTGTCCGTGAATGTCTTCATGGTGCTGTCTCCCATCGGCGCCGCGTCGATAGGCCGTTTGGCTACGGGCATCGCGCTGCCTATAATGTGGTGATACGTGTCACCACTTTAGTTTTGCGTCCGAGTGATGTCAAATAGCGAAATGGAACAAGGACTCGAATCGAGGGATACCGCGTCGACAGCATCGGCATCGGCACCGGTCGGCACGGACGCGACACCGCCCGGGGCGACGCCCGGACGGCGCTACGGTGGCGTGGGGCAGGCGCAGCGAGAGCAGGCGCGCCGTGCGGCGCTGCTCGACGCCGCCACGGAAGTCTTCGGCACGGTGGGTTTTCGCCGCGCCACGGTGCGCTCGGTCTGCCGTCTGGCCAAGCTCAACGACCGGTACTTTTACGCGGCGTTCGAGAACCTGGAGCAATTGTTGCGCGCGACGTATGCCCATCACGCGCAAACGCTGGTCGACCGGTTGCAGGCCGCCATTGCCGCGAGCGCACCGACCCTCGATGCCCGGCTCGATGCAGGTCTGCATACCTTTTTCGCGTTCTTGCGCCATCCGCCAGCGGCGCGCGTCTTGCTGCTCGAAGTGATGGGCGTGAGTCCGGAGACGGACCAGATCTATCAGCGCTACATCTTCGAATTCGCGAGGCTGATCCTGGGAATGGCCGACGCGCCGCCGCCCCTCGGTGAGGACGCGCAAGCCCAAGCAAGAATCGTGGGCCTGGCGCTAGTGGGCGCCATGACCCACGCCGGCACCGCCTGGGTGCTCATGGGCTACCAGGAGACCGATGCGTGCATGGTCGCAAGCTGCCGTCGCGTGCTGCGTGGCGCGCTGGTTTGATGCCGCGTTGCCGTTCATGCTCGCTACAATACGACTTTCGCGTATGACGCCAAAGGGCGTCGACGCGCCAGATTTCTCACTCTCCAAAGGTCACCCATGACCACTATCGGAACACCGCTGTCGCCGAGCGCGACGAAGGTCATGCTGTTGGGCGCCGGCGAACTCGGCCGTGAAGTGCTGATCGCACTGCAGCGTCTTGGCGTCGAGACGATTGCCGTCGATCGTTATGAAAATGCGCCGGGGCAGCAGGTGGCGCATCACGCGCGCACCATTGCGATGACCGATCCCGAGCAGCTCAAGGCGCTGATCGAAGCCGAGAAGCCGGATCTCGTCGTGCCCGAAATCGAAGCCATCGCCACGCCGATGCTCGAAGCGCTGGAGGCCGACGGTGTCGTTCGCGTCATTCCCACGGCCCGTGCCGCGCGTCTGACGATGGATCGCGAAGGCATTCGCCGTCTGGCGGCCGAGACGCTTGGTTTGCCGACGAGCCCGTATCAATTCTGCGATTCGCTGGCACAACTGCAAGCGGCCATCGATAGCGGGATCGGCTACCCCTGCATTGTCAAGCCGGTGATGAGCAGTTCGGGCAAGGGACAGAGCAAGATCGACGGCCCCGACGACGTGAAGGCGGCGTGGGACTACGCCATGGCCGGTGGCCGCGTGAGTCACGGCCGCATCATCGTTGAAGGCTTCATCGATTTCGACTACGAAATAACGCTGTTGACCGTGCGCGCACGTGGCGCCGACGGCCAGGTCGAAACGCACTTCTGCGCGCCGATCGGCCACAAGCAGGTGAGCGGCGATTATGTCGAGAGCTGGCAGCCGCATCCGATGTCGTCGGTGGCGCTCGAGCGTGCGCGCGTGGTGGCGCGCGAGGTGACGAACAACCTTGGGGGGCAGGGCATCTTCGGTGTCGAACTGTTCGTCAAAGGGGATGAGGTGTGGTTCAGCGAAGTCAGTCCGCGTCCGCACGATACGGGCATGGTCACGATGATTACCCAATGGCAGAACGAGTTCGAACTGCATGCGCGGGCGATTCTCGGCTTGCCGGTCGACACCACGCTGAAGACGCCAGGGGCGAGCGCGGTCATCTATGGTGGCGTGGATGCGGCGGGCATTGTGTTCGACGGCGTCGATCAGGCGCTCCAGGTGCCGCACACCGATATTCGTCTGTTCGGCAAGCCGGAGAGCTTCGTGAAGCGTCGTATGGGGGTGGCGCTGGCGTACGACAACGATCTGGAGGTGGCCCGTCGTCACGCGCTCGAAGCCGCGAGTCGGGTGAAGCCACGCGCGGCGTGATTACGCGGCGCTGACGCGCCGGTCGAGCGAAACGAAAAAACCCCGCGAGAGCGGGGTTTTCAGTTCGGGCGGGCTAGTTTAACCCTGCCCGAGACGCGTCGATCGCGTTAAGCGATCAGCAGCGAAACATCCGTCGCTTAGACCGGCTGGATGTTGCTGGCTTGACGGCCCTTCGGTCCCATCTTCACTTCGAAGGTGACCTTCTGGTTTTCTTGCAACGACTTGAAGCCCTTCGACTGGATTTCCGAGAAGTGAGCGAAGAGATCTTCACCACCTTCGTCCGGCGTAATAAAACCAAAACCCTTGGCGTCGTTGAACCACTTGACGGTACCAGTTGCCATTTCTTAAATCCTTAAAGTTTTCAAATGAGCGAGCCAGAAGCTCAGTGAGCGCATGACATTAAAGCTGATCAGGTACAACCGAGGCGACGCTAGGGCGACATTAGATGAACACAAGACTCGCCATACAACGTTCATGCATTCGTTTTTTTACGGGAAAGGTGGGAAGGTGTCAAGCAGGGAAACATTGGGATTGTTGATCTACGCCAGTTTTCGAAGATTTTTCGCTGCGTTGCGATAGGTATGCATGCGTTCCGGACGACCGGTTTCCCAATATCGGAATCTCATATCCGGACAGTGCGTCCGGCGTATCGGCCCCGTCGGCAGCCACGCGTCGACGACGCAAAGACACGCGCACAAGCCGAATGCGGGCCAATGTCATGTGGCGCGGGCGCAACGCGAGCGGTGGCGGGCGCGTTGCGGGCTCGCGACACCGACTGTCAACGATTTTGCTGATGCACCATGAAGGCGATGGGTTGCCGTCGACTGCGACTTGGCGCGATGGCCGGCCGATCGCCCGGACGACGTCCTGAGCCGCAGCGAGTGTTTTGATGCGCTGCCGCATGACGTTGGGGTGAACTAAGTATTTTCCCTAGGGTGTGGGAGGGCCGCGTGACGGCTCGATTTCACGTCTGGCAAGATTCGATTCTGCTACCCTTCACTCCGGTGGGGGGCGTGCCGTTAACGGCTAATTAATGACAGTCGGATAACCGGCGTCGTCATGGCCTCACCATCGGGTTCGGCGAATGCGTTCAACGTGTGCGTCTCTGCCCGGAACTTGTTTCTCGGCGCGCAGTGCGAGCGCGATACCGGGGCGCTACGGCACGATGCCGGGCGATCACGCTAGGCGGCCGCGAAGTGCCGCGTGTCTTTCGAGACCTTACGTGGCAACCAACCAGGCACCGACGCTCGACTCCTTGCAATCGCTGCTGGCGACGGTCCAGCGCAATGAGCGTTCGCTAAAGCGATTCCAGGATATCGAGTTGGCGCTCATGGGCGCCCCGGACTTCGGCGAGTTTCTGGAAGTGGTGCTCAATCGCCTGCGTCACGATTTCGACCTGTCGGGCGTACGGCTGATGCTCGCCGAGGTCGACGACACCCTGCGCGATCTCATCGATACGGCCGAGGGCATTCGCGCACTCGACGCCGGTCTGTGCATTGCGCAGGATGCCGGCACGTTCGCGGCCGTCTGTGGCGACGGGCAGCTTTGGATCGGTGCGCCGCGCGAGCGCCACGCGCCGCTCTTCGGGGCACGTCCGCCGGCCAGCGCCGTGGTGATGCCCCTGGCGCGCAACGGCCGGTATTTCGGCGTGATCGCGCTGGGTAGCCGCGACGCGCGCCGCTTCGCGCCGGAGATGGCCACCGATTTCATCGAACGTTTCGGCGCGGTCGTCGCGGTGTGTCTCGAGAACATGTGGAATCGCGAGCGTTTGAAGCGTATCGGCCTGACCGATCCGCTCACGGGCTTGTCGAACCGACGCTACTTCGATCAGCGCTTGCGGGAAGAAGTGATCCGGGGGGCGCGTTATGGCGCGCCGCTCGCGTGCCTGCTCATCGACATCGACCATTTCAAGCGCGTCAACGACAGTCATGGTCATGCCACAGGCGACCGGGCCTTGCGGGCGGCCAGCGCGTGCATGCGTGCGCAACTTCGGGTGACGGACACGCTCGCGCGTTATGGCGGGGAAGAGTTTGCCGCGTTGCTCGTGCAGACCGAGCAGAACTGGGCGGGCACGGTCGCCGAGCGAGTGCGTCGGGCCGTGGCAGGGCTGGACGTGCCCGACGACGATGGCGCGCGCGTACCGCTCACGATTTCCATCGGGCTTGCCAGCGTGGATCCGCGCGATGTCTCCGACCGGGACACGCTGCCGATGCGCCTGCTCGGCGCCGCCGATGCGGCGCTCTACGCGGCCAAGCGCGGGGGACGCGACCGCGTGGTCGTGGCACCCGCGGCGAGCCTGGGCTGAAGGGATCGCCGTTCGCGCCTGCCGTCTCGGGGCGTTGCTTTCCGCGCGCTTAACGCACGCTGAACCACCCAATCAGCAGCGACACCGTTACCACGGAGAGCACCGTCGACATCAGAATCGCGCGCGAAGCGACGGTGGCTTCGCGTCCGTACAGTTGCGCGAGCATGAACGGGCCGGTGCCGATGGGCAGCGCCGAGAGCAGCAGGGCACTGTGTGCCCAGATCGCGGGAAGATCGAAGACGCGGAACGCCAGGAACGCCGTGATGGCCGGTTGAAACACCAGCTTGAGTCCGACGAGACGCCCGACCGCCCGCGCCATGCGCGGCGCTCGCGCCGCGCCCGATCGCTGCGCGAGAAACAGGCCGATCGCGACCAATGCGCAGGGACTCGCGGCACCGCCGAGCAATGTCGTGAGGTGCAGCACGGGGGCGGGCAACGCGATACCGGCGCCCGCAAATGCCATGCCGGCGAACGGTGAGACGACAAGCGGATTGCGCACCAGCGCGCGGACTACGAAGCCTGCCGTGCGACGCCAGTTCGGCGTGACTTGCAAATCCGTCTCGATGATCGCGATGGAGATTGCGAAGAGCACGGTGGCGGTAAGCAGCATCGCGACGACGACCGCCGGCACGCTGGCCGGACCGAAGACCACGAGGCACAGCGGCAGTCCCATGAACCCGGCGTTCGGATAGGCGGCGCCCATGCCTTCGATGCTCGCGTCGGTCAGCCGTCCTCGTACCGTGCGATCGAGCAGGAACGACAGCGCGAAGGTCGCCGCCATGCCGCCGCCGAACGCCCCCAGAAACCCCGGATTGACCAGCTCCGCCCACGTAATCTGCGCCATCGACTGGAACAGCACGGCGGGCAGGGCGAGATAGACGACGAAACGGTTGAGGGCGTCGAGGGCGCCCTCCCCGAGCCAGGCCCGGCGGGCGCAGAGATAGCCCACGAAGATCAGCCCGAAGACGGGCAGGGCAGCAGAGATAACGGCTTGCATCGTCAGTGGGTCCCCGCCAGTCGGGCAAGCCACTCGCGTCGCGACTGGCCGCCGTCGGCTTCGGTGTGTTCGCGTGCGGCGGCTTCGGCACCGATGGCGTCGCCCGCCGCGATGCGCGCGGCGATCTCCCCGTGCTCATGCCAGACGACTTCCTGCATCGGCATCGCGCCGAGCGTTGCCGCCATCGCCCGCATGATGTGCGGCCATTGCGGCGCTACCGTTTGCGCGATCAATGGGTTGCCCGACGCGTCGTGCAGCGCCGTGTGGAAGGCAACCTCCACGCGGACTTGACGCGCCACCGGCGTGCCTCGTGTCATCGCCATGCCGGCGGCGACGGCGTCCTGCAGGCGGCGCAATTCGACGTCGGTCAGCGTGCCCTGTGCCATGCGCGTGGCCGCCAACCGGGCGGCGAGCCCATCCAGCGCGGTGCGCACCTGATAGAGCTGGCGAAGATGGTCGGCGTCGATCGGCGCGACCTCGAGCCCTTGGCGCCCGCTGTCGCAGACCAGACCGTCGCGCTTGAGCAACTGCAACGCATGGCTGACAGGCTGACGCGACACGCCCAAGGCATCGGCCAACTCGGCTTGGCGGATGCGCTCGCCCGGCGGCAATGTGAGATCGGCGATGGCGTCGCGCAGACGCGAATACACCAGGTCGATCAGCACCGGCGTGCTGGTCAGTGGGCCAAGCGGCGCAAGCGCCGCTTGGGGCGCGGAAGCTGGGTAGGACGCCGGAAAGTCGGCGCTGGCAGCGGGGTTCGACATGGGATTCCGGTGCTTGCCGGTATCAGTGATATATGGAATTCCGAATTCTACGCTTGCAAGCGAACGCCGGGGGACGTTTTTTAGATCACCGGTTAACGTGTGCTGGCGCGAGGAATAAGAGGAAGAGGACGTGGCATGCGGCGGACGCGGGACGGGAAGGGGCGAGAGAGGATCCGGTGACGCAGTCAAGCGGCGACGCCGAGGGGGGCGGCGAAAGACGTGAGGGGTATCAGTCGCTCGGATCGAGTTCGGGGGGCGAGACGGAGGTGGCGCGGGCGGGCGTCTGGAGCAGGGCCTGCATGGTGGTGCGGGTGCGCTGCAGACGTCGGGCGAGGGCCCAGGCGTCGGCTTCGCGTTCGAACAAGCCGACGATCAGATGCGGTTCCGCGGCGAAGCCGTCGGAGAACAGCCCGATATTTTTGGCGATCATCTCACTTGTGCGTTCGACCGAAACGGTGTACTGACGGGGCGAGCGGTACTGATTGATGACCACGGCGAAGGCGCGGGAGAGCGCGTCGGACATACGGAAACCTCCTCTGTCGGCGTAGCGCGGTGTCCCGGATGTCGAGCGCTGGAGACTTGGCGCGAAGCGTTGCACTTCCGGTGATTGTAGGCCATGGCGGTGTGCGCGTTGGGAGAAAACGATGCCGGTGCAAACGCGGGGATGCGGGGCATCGGCCTCGACATAAAAAAAGCCGCCGAGCGGGTCGGCGGCGCAACAGAGAGGGTGACAGCGCAACCGAAGTTGCCGCAAACCAGCATAGGTGGCCGTGATGACAGCGACGTGACCGACGTCGCGACTAGCACGGCAGGGCCAACCTGCCAACGGGCTACGGGCGACGGGGCCGACAGGGATAGCTCCGCAAGTCGCTATCCGAAGCCGGATCGCGACTTGCCTGCTCGGGGCGCCCGGTGGCTACACCAACACGGGCAACGCCTCCATGACCAGCAACGCGACGAGGGCGCCGACCACGGCACCGACCGCGCGCAGACTGTAGCGCGTGGCCCGTGTGGTGACGGGAATGCCGCCAACGAGCAATGCACCGGCCACGGCCATCGGCAGGAACAGGGTCAGGTCGTAAAGGTTGAAGTGAAGTGCGGGCATCGTTCTTGTCTCCTCACCTGAATTTCCCTTCCACTATAGGACGGTTGCGGAGGATGCCCAAGTTTGGTGCGTTGCAGCATGTTGCTGCACGGGAACCGATGCCCTGGCCGCGTCAGTCTTCCTGACGCACCGCATGCATCTTGCGGCGAGCATTCCACATCGCCATGTCCTTGCGCGTACGTACGCGGTCACTGACGATGACGCCCGGCGGTTGCGCGCGGGCAGCGGAGATACCTACGTCGTCGGCTTCGCTGCGCGCCTGTACCATCATGACGAGCGTAAACAGCGAGGCGGCAAGCGCCAGCAGGATCAGCTTCATTGGGGCCCCGGTAAATCTCTGATGATCTGGTCGGTGTCATGCATCGTCGTCCTTGTCCTGACCGATCCTTGAAGGGAGACCGTGCCGGCAGTGGTGGCGCGATGCTTCGTTGTGCACTGCTAATGGACTACGTTGCTGCGACTGCCTGGCGGGACGGGGCTCGGTGTGCCTGACGCGGCCTGATCGCCATTCGCGTCTCACATGGCGGGACGCATCATAACCGGCAAATGTGACAAATCTCCCGGCGGGGAACATCTCGCGTCGAGCGCGGTGCAACAGATCACCGCACGTCTCCCACGTCCTTTACCGTATAGCGACGTGTGCGGCGAAAAGTTTAGAAATTGTGACAAATTTTTTGAGACGGGGGGTGTTTCTAGTCGAAGGCTGTACGACCTCAAGCGGGTCGGATTGCATGAGCGTCACCGACTTGGCACCGTTCACGCTTGGGCCGGCCGGCCGGTCGCGCGTGGATCAGTTTTCCGAGGGCTCGCGTGGCGTTCGGTTTAAAGGGTCCGGCGCACCAGCATGGATTTGATCTCGCCGATGGCCTTCGCTGGGTTCAATCCCTTGGGGCAAACGTCGGTGCAGTTCAATATCGATCGGCAGCGAAACAGCCGATACGGATCTTCGAGATTGTCGAGCCTTGCGTTTGCGCCTTCATCGCGTGAATCAACGAGGAACCGGTAGGCCTGCAGCAGCCCCGCGGGGCCAACATATTTGTCGGGATTCCACCAGAACGACGGACAGGCGCTCGAGCAACAGGCGCACAGGATGCATTCGTAGAGTCCGTCGAGCGCATCGCGTTCGTCCGGTGACTGGAGGCGCTCGCGTTCGGGGGGCGGCGTATCGTTGATCAGGTACGGCATGATCGAATGGTATTGCTCGAAGAATGCCGTCATGTCCACGATCAGGTCGCGCACGACCGGCAAGCCGGGGAGCGGGCGCAACACCGTATGACGTGGCAAATCGTGAAGATTCGTCGTACAGGCAAGACCGTTCTTGCCGTTGATGTTCATCGCGTCCGACCCGCATACGCCCTCTCGGCACGAGCGCCTGAAACTCAACGTTTCGTCAAGAGCCTTCAGTCGCATCAACACATCGAGCAGCATCCGGTCGGTTGGCGCGATGTCGATCGTGAACGTCTGCATGCGTGGCGCAGAATCGCCGTCCGGATCGTAGCGGAAGATGTCGAATGTTCTGAACTCGGTCATGGAGGCTCCCCCGTCATTTTCTGCGTCAGCATCGCTGATGCATCGGCACTGCTGCGCGCATGGGCCTGGCAGCGGCATGAGCGCATCGCGTCGCGACATACCATGCGCGCTTTGGATATATCTCAATAGGATATAAAAGACCGAGCCAGGCGTGATGACTTGGATCAATCCCGGGCGAAGCCAACATGCGCGAAATTGCCAATCGTCGCACTATCGCATCGACAGCTACATCGTCGACGAACTCTACGGCGTGGTGACGCAATCGTTGCCGATCGACGCGGGACGCATCGGCATCTTCGGCCACTCGATGGGCCGGCATGGTGCCCTGACGCCCGCTCTGCGCAAACCTGATGAATTCCGCCCGGTGTCGGCATTCGCGCCGATCGCCGCACCAACGCGTTGTCCGTGGGGCGAGAAGGCGTTCGCGGGATATCTGGGCGCGGATCGCGAGACGTGGCGTCAGTATGACGCCAGCGAACTGATGGCCAAGGCCGGTCAGGTGGGATTTCCGGGCGGCATCGTGTAAGCAGACAAGCCTGCTCCGGTGAGTTGCCGGCCAGCTTGCCCGGGTACGACATCGGATCTGATACGCATGTTTTGATACGTGACTGCTACTCGTTTTGGGATCGCAGCCAGGTCATAGTTCGCAACTACGATAACCGTGCGAAAAGAACGCCATGCGATTTTTGCAACGCTACACAGCACGAATACGCTGGCTGCGACCTATATATTCGACGAGCATCCCGACGCGGCGGTGACTGTCGTCGTTGCGTCGAGCCTGGCGGGCTTCCTCGCGGCCAGCCTGTTCGCCGCTCACGCCGCCGTCGTTCTGCTTTTCGCACTATCTGCTTGCGACGCGATTGTGTACGTTGGCTATTGCGTTCACCCAAAAGCGAGATTGCGGCGCGCGGTGCGCATCGGTCTTCGCCGTGGTGAGTTCCATGTCGTTTATCAGCCCATTGTGGACATGTGCATGCGACATTGCGTGGGCGTGGAAGCGCTGCTCCGGTGGGGCCATCCAAAGTTCGGCGCCGCGGGGCCGGGGCAGTTCATTGGGAAGCTCGAAGGCTCGCGGCTGCTCGGCGCGTTGACCCGTTTCGTGCTGCGCGAGGCGACTAACGCACTGAGCCAGCCGCCGTTCCCCCAGCACTGGCATATATCGGTCAACGTCTGCGCGCGGCATCTGATGAAGGACGGCTTTGTCGAGGATGTCTGCGAGTCCGCCGGTCCGATGCTGGAGCGCCTCATTTTGGAACTCACCGAGCGCAGTTGCGTCGAGCGTACGCCGCGGGTTGTCACGGCCCTTGGCCACTTAAGGCAACGCGCCGTACACCTGTCACTCGACGATTTCGGTACAGGCGTCACCAATTTTGACTTGCTCGCGGACTTCCGGTTCGATTACGTGAAAGTAGACCGGCGTTTTCTAGCCATGCGTGGCGATGCGCGCATCCAGTTTCTGAAGTCGGTCGCTGCAACGGAACGTCGTATTCCATGTGGCGACTTACTATGGCCGGACGCTCCAATGCGAGGAACCGTTTGTCGTCAGGGATACATTGTCCGATGCGGAGCTTGCGCAGGGGCCACTGGCAACCCACCACTTTGGAATCCGTTTTTTCGCAGGCATTGCGCTGCGTCTACCGTGCGGTAAACCCATCGGTATGCTATGTGTGATGCACTCGATGCCGCGGCGTTTCACGCGCCAACAGCGTCAGATGCTGGCAGACCTGGGGCAAATGCTCGAGCACGAAATTGGCCTGCGCAAGCTGGACAGCGCTGATCGCTTGCAGGTGCTTCGGGCGATCGACCGGCTTCAGACCCAGCACACGCTTTACGTCGAGACGTTCCATCGGACTCCAGTCGCTATCGCACATATCGGAAGGGACTGGGAGTGGCGACACATGAATGATGCCTGCGTGAAATTCTTCGCGCACTCGCGCGCTCCGCTGACGAAAACGAACATACGCGATCTGCTGGATGCGAGCGACCGGACCAGGTTTGAGCAGGCCGTGCAGTCCCTGGATATTCGTAGCCGGGGGGGCGAGGTCCTGACACTCGACGTAACGTTCAGGTTGCGCAACAAGCAAAGAAAGCCAGCGCGAGTGCAGGTGGCACGGAGGCAGACGACGTCGGCCCGCGACGGCGGCTGGCTGTTTGTCATTCATGATACCCAGGCGGAGCAACAGGAAAAAGCCGCGCGCGATGCGCGGGAGGCTGCGTTGCATCGGGGAGCCCATGAGGCCTCGGAAGGTCTGCGCAAGGCGCATGAGCAACTGACGAGCGCCGAGCGACAATTGGGAGCCACGCGCGTGGATTTGCGCGCTATCGCTGACAATCTGCCGGCGCTGGTCGCGTACGTCGACGGTGAGCGACGTTATCGGTTCGCCAACTCAACCTATCGCGAGTGGCTGGGGTTGGACCCCGAGGAGATCGTGGGACGGCTCACCCACGAGGTTCTCGACGCTGATTTTTTTGCTGCCATCGAGCCGTACGTCCAGCGCGTGCTCAGCGGCGAAAGGGTCGAGTACGAGGTTGGAGCGACGCTTAACGGGAGCCAACGTGTCCTGCGTGGTGTGATGGTGCCGCGTCGTGTCCATGATCAGGCGGATGATGGGTACTGCCTGCTGGTGCAGGATGTGACTGAGCGAAGGGCGTTGCTCGATCGCCTGCGGCACCAGGCATTCCACGACGCGCTGACCGGCCTGCCGAACAGACGCTCGTTCTTCGAGAGGCTCGATGAGGCGTGCGCAGCAGGCAGCGACGGTGTGGCGGCCATCATGTTTATCGACCTGGACGGCTTCAAGGCTGTCAACGATACCTACGGGCATCAGTGCGGCGACGAAGTCCTGGTTGAAACCGCGCGCCGGATAAGCCGCTGCGTGCGTGGCGGGGATCTGGTTGCGCGGCACGCCGGGGATGAGTTCACCGTGCTGCTGGCCGGCCCTGCCATCGATCACGCTGCACTGGAGAGAATTGCACGGGCGATCCTGCTGACACTGAGCCAGCCCATAACGTTTGGGGCGAAGGTCGTCAGGTTATCAGCCAGTATCGGCATGCTACTGCGCGGCCAGGCAGCGTCGTTAAGTGGCGAAGCCCTGTTACGTGCGGCGGATGCCGCGATGTATCGTGCGAAAGTCGCAGGCAAGGCGCGTATTGTCGTGCATGAGATTCACGATTCACCGGCCGGCGTGCCGGGTTGAGATCGACGTCCGTATCATGCCGGCCGAACCGGACCGGCAAGCCTGGCGCCGCAACGCGATTCATCAGCGCACAGGGCACCTAGTGTCGCAACCGCATTCTCGAGCCGCGCTGACCATGGGTATCCATAGTTCAGTCGTACACGGTGCCGGAAGGCGCCGTCCGCTGAGAAGATAGGTCCGGGCGCGACGCTGATGCCACTGCTGAGCGCAGCCTGGAAGAACTGTATCGAGTCTACGTGGTCCGGAAGCGTTACCCAGGTGAAATAACCGCCGTCGGACTTGGTGGCTAGGGTATCGGCCGGGAAGTACCGGCTGATCGCGTCAAGCATCTGCGATTGCTGATGGGCCAACTCGCGACGTAGTTTTTTAAGAAATCGTTCGTAGCCGCCGTGCTCCAGATAGTCGGCGATTGCGCGCTGGGCCGGCATGCTGGCCGATAGCGTGGTCATCCATTTCGCACGTTCCAGCCTGCCCGCGAACCTTCCGGCTGCCGCCCAGCCGATACGATATCCGGGGGCAAGGCACTTCGAAAACGATCCACAATGGATGACAAGACCTTTCCGGTCAAAGAATTTGGCCGGACGCACCGGGTCCGGGCCAAAATGCAGTTCGTGGTAGACGTCATCCTCAATGAGCGGCACGTCGTGTTTGGCGAGCAGATCAACCAGCGCCTGCTTTCTGGAATCGACCAGCGTCACTCCGGTCGGATTGTGGAACGAGGTCATGAACCAGCAGGCCCGAACCGGATGCTGCTGCAGCGCCCGCGCTAGCGCATCCAGATCATGACCCTTCACCGGGTCGACGGGAATCTCCACTACGTTCAGCCTCAAACGCTCGATAGCCTGCAGCGCTGCGTAAAACGTCGGCTTTTCGATCACGATCACATCGCCTGGCGCGGCCAGCAACTGGGCGCTGAGCGTCAGGGCTTCGAGTGCACCGCTCGTAATGACGATCTCATCGACAGGCACCATCATCCCCGACATCAGGTAACGCAACGAAATCTGCTGGCGCAATCCTTCAAACCCCGGCGGCAGGCCGTCAACCATGCTGGCCAGGTGCGTTGAGCGATTGACAGTCGCGCATGACTTTCCGACACGTGCCATTGGAAGCAACGTAGGGCTCAGAAACGCTGAACCCAATGGGACAGTCTCGGGCTGCCTGATCGTCTCGAGTACCTCAAAGACAAGGTCGCTGATATTGACGGTCTTCGGATCGGCACCCGGCGAGGTCCGGGGCCTTTGCCGCGGTAATGCTCCGGTAGTCGGCGACACGAAATAGCCTGAGCGCGGGCGCGCCTTGATCACGCCCCTGTCTTCGAGCAGGTAGTAGGCGCGAAATACCGTCGCGGGGCTCACGTCCCATGCCTTGCAAGCCGAGCGAACCGAAGGAATACGCGCGCCGGGTGGCAGATCACCGCGCTTGATGAGCTCACTGATTTGTTCGGCTAACCGCTCGTACCGTTTCAACGGGTGCTCCTTACGGAAAACACGATTTCGGGCATCGGACCGGCCCCGCCAGCACACACGCCTAACCTCGGAAGATAGCCACTTCTCAATCTGATACGGCCATTCTTTCGCAATCTGCTTCTATTGCGGACGCACACACGCTGGCAAAGTGCGGCCCAGACAGGCTCCACTGCCTTCGAAGTTTCGCCGACGCGAAGCGGTCCGATCCATAACGATTTTTCAAGCCGAATTCTTTTAGTGATAGACCAATGGCATTTGGGTTCCCTGTATCAAAAATCAGGCGCAGCGCGTTCGTCGCGCTCGGTCGTGCCTCGGAACAAGGGTTGACAGTCATCCTGGTCATCTGCGCAGGCACCACACTTGCTCTTGCAGATCCGGCCGACACCCGCTCTAGTCGCATTCATACGCTTGAACATAACGACTGGCAACCATTGACGGACAGGCTCGCCGACCCACCCGCGCCCCCGATTCGCTTTGGCGCACCCTGCGCGTCCATTGTACGGTTGCCCGTTGTTCCCGCAGCCCTTGTCGGCCCGGTCGCCGGCCCGGTGCCTGTGCTAACGAATACCTGCGATTCGCTGAAGGATGCGCGTGAAGTTGTCATTGGAACTACTGCTGTAAGGGCCCATGCAGAGGCGAACCTTGCGACGCTGCTCAGCGACGTGCGGTGGCAAATCAGCGGCCAGGCAGCGGCAGAACGAAATGGCCTTCTAGCCTCTGACGCGCTGGTGGGTAGCACGTCGCGGGCCGACCTGGCGAAGCAATCGCCGGAACCGCCGACAATGCCGGTCTCGGACTGCTCATTGGGTGCGGATTGTGAAACCCGGGCGAACTCGCCTTGGATCGAGGCCGACACGCTCGCCCCGGCGCGGCCGTCGGCAAGCGCAGCGACACAGCGCGCCTCAGCATGGACCCTATCGGGCTTTGTATTGTGGCCGATCCTGGTGGCGGTGCTGGTCGTCGTTGTCGGCTGGGCCCTCAAGCGGTGGTTTCGCTACGACAAGTCGCTCCTGCGTGCTGCGCGTGCAGGGCTACGTCGCGGCGAATTCCACCTTGAGTACCAACCGGTCGTTGGCGTGAGGCGGGCCAGGTGCGTGGGCGTCGACGCCCTGTTGCGTTGGGACAACCAGAAGTACGGCGCGCTGGGCCCGGCTCACTATATGGACGTCATCGAGAAGAGTAGTTTGATCGGACCGGTGACACGTTTTGTCCTGTCGCGCGCCGCCCAGGAGTTGCGGGAAATCGGTGCTCCAAAATCGCTCTACCTCGGCGTTACAGCGCCCGCGTCTTACTTGGTAAGTTCTGCGTTCCTCGCGCACCTTGGCGACGTTGGTTCCCTCGGTCTTCCCCCGTTGATGCTAAAGATCGGGGCGGGCAGCGCGAGGAAGTTCAAAAACCGACTCATCCCGATGATGGCGCGGGCGCGTGAAATAGGCGTGCGTTTTGCCCTGTCGGTCGCGCGGCCTGCTGACGTTGAACCTGAACTGCCGGCAGCGATGACCTTTGAGATGGTAAAGATTGACAGGCGCGTGCTGGGAATGAATCCCGATGAGCGATCCCGACACATCGGTACTTTGACGCGCATGGGCCATGAGATGGGCGCCGTGGTCGTGGTCGAAGGCATTGAGAACTCGGCGCATCACAACGTCGCACGCGCGAACCGTGTCGAGTATGGTCAAGGGTTTTTCTACAGCCGTGCGCTCGGCGCCAGCCGGCTGAAGGTACTTTTCGAGACCGCCAGCGCCGCGTCCAAAAAGCCGGCTGGCGCCGCAACCGCGCTCAGTTGGCGGGGTCGGAATTTCTGAACGACGCGTTCCACCCTCAACCGGGGCAGAGCGGAATAGCTCCATTTGGTTGGCATAACACAATAATGAAGCGCTATCTCCAATTGGCGGCGGAGTTCGAAAGTCTGATGCTGAACGGTACGCTTGAACCCGGTGTGCGACTCCCGTCGGTGCGCCGGGCGAGCAGTTCGTATCGCGTGAGTCCTTCAACCGTTTTCCATGCTTACTACACCCTCGAACGACGAGGCCTGATCGTCGCAAGACCTCGCTCGGGCTATTTCGTCGCAAGCGGGCCCGCGTCAACGAAAGCCTTAACCCTCGTTTCGAAGCACAGTGTTGAGGACGTGGGTGGTGACAGCCTGACTATCCGCTTCATGAGGGCTCAACGTCGATGCGCGCATCCGTGGCTTGGCTCTTCCGAGCCATGTGCCAAGCTGTTCCCGTTTAGCCGGATTGCGCGCGCTTTGGCTGCAGCAATTCGGAGGATGGCGAGTTCCCGGAACGCCTTGTCGGCGGGAGAGGTAGAAGCGGATCTGCGTCGCCAGATCGCCCTGCGCTACGTTGTCACAGGTGTTGCGGTCCCAATCGAAGAGGTTGTTGTGACGAGTGGCGCGCTCGACGCAACGATGCTTTGTCTGCAGGTTCTGACTCGGCCTGGCGACACCATCGCAATTGAACGGCCTGCTTTCCACGCCGTGCGAGATGTGGTTAAGCGCCTCCGTCTTAAGGCCGTGGAAATCCCTGTCGATCCACACCATGGACTCGACCTCGGCGTATTAGAGGAGGCGTTGCGGCAGCGTCCGGTACGGGCTTGCTGGTTTATGACGACACTGCATCAGCCAACAGGCGCGACGCTCTCCGATGAACGGAAGCAGGCACTTGTGAGGCTACTGGCCATATATGGCGTGCCGCTGATCGAGGACGACGTATTCCGCGAACTGCATTTCGGTTTGACGCCGGCGTATCCGGCGAAGCGCTTCGATGCCAAAGGTCTCGTGCTGCACTGCGGGTCGTTCTCGACGAGCCTTGCGCCGGGCCTGCACCTCGGTTGGGTAGCCGCGGGGCGCTACGCCAGGAGAATTGAGCACGCGCGTTGGCTGACAATGGACCCGGCGTCTGTGCCCGTGCAATGCGCAATTGCGGGCCTCCTTGAACATGGGGATTACGACCGGCTGCTGCGTAAGCTGCGCCGCGAACTGGCGTCCCTTCAGACACGGATGGTGGCCGCTGTCGTAAAGTACTTCCCCAAAGGGACACTGGTGGTCCGGCCGCCGGGCGGATTCTTCCTTTGGGTGCAACTTCCAGAAGGCGTAGGGGCAGTGCAGTTGTTCGAAATGGCCGAAGCGCACGAAATCGCGATAGCACCCGGTGCAATTTTTTCACGCGATAGCGAATTTCGCCGTCACATCCGGATTAACTATGGACGTCCGTGGACCCGGGACGTTGAAAAGGAGATACACACTTTGGGCACGCTGGCGAGGCGAGCCGTGGCTGAGCAACGGGCGGCCAGGCATGCGGGGCGTGAAGGCGCGGAAGCAATGGCAGGCGAGGCGCCGTGATCGATGGCGATGCCGGCGGAGCGAAGCGCCTCCGGAGCTACCTGCCACCTGCATGCGGCGGTGATTGGCCCGGGGGCGGTGGAAGTAGTTGTTCTACCGCTGGAGACGAATTCGCTGGCCCGATCAATCGATGTCGCCAGGCCGGAGCAGGCCGGAGCGTCGACATTCGACGTACCACGGTGGCAGCATTTTCGCCTGAGCTTCAGCCCAGTTCCACAATCGTTGGCAACGTGGTGGCACAGCAACTTAACACGGACTTTGGCTTCGGTATCATCAGGTCGCCTGAACGAACGTCTGCGCGACATCGCGACCGTCATGCAACCCGCTAGAATGAACATCGCGCACCCCACGCACCTCGCCGATGTCACCTGTCGCCTCGCGAGGTAAGATAGCGGCCATCATCGCAATGGTTGCCCCGCTCCCGGCGGCGCGGCGCCATGGCCGACTTCCCGAACCCTCCCGGATTTCGTCATGCTCGAACTCATTTCCGAACACCGTTGTTTCGGTGGTGCGCAACGCTTCTATCGCCACACGTCGACTGTCATCGGCCTGCCGATGCGTTTCTCGGTGTTCATCCCGCCTCAGGCGCGTGACGGCCGGGCGGTGCCGGCGCTGTTCTATCTCGCGGGGCTTACCTGCACGGAAGAAACGTTCATGATCAAGGGCGGCGCGCAATGGCTCGCCGCAGAACACGGCGTGGCGCTGATTGCGCCCGACACCAGCCCGCGTGGTGCTGGCGTGCCGGGCGAGACCGATGCCTGGGATTTCGGCGTCGGCGCCGGCTTCTATCTCGATGCGACACAGGCACCTTGGTCGGCGCACTATCGCATGTACAGCTATATCGTCGACGAACTCTACGGCGTGGTGACGCAATCGCTGCCGATCGATGCGGGACGGATCGGCATCTTCGGCCACTCCATGGGCGGGCATGGTGCCCTGACGCTAGCACTGCGCAACCCTGACAAATTCCGCTCGGTGTCGGCATTCGCGCCGATCGCGGCGCCAACGCGTTGCCCATGGGGCGAGAAGGCATTCGCGGGATATCTGGGCGCGGATCGCGAGACATGGCGTCAGTATGACGCCAGCGAACTGATGGCGAAGGCCGGGCAGGTGGTGTTTCCCGGCGGCATCCTGATCGATCAGGGCTTGAACGATCAATTCCTCGAATCACAACTGCATCCGCACCTCTTCGAGCGCGCCTGCCAGGATGCCGGTCAGCCGCTGAACCTGCGGCGCCACCCCGGCTACGACCACGGCTACTACTTCATTCAGACCTTCATGGCGGATCATCTGTCGCATCACGCCGAGCATCTGCGCACTTACTGACCGCGCCCGTGCCCGCGACGCCCGATTCTCTCGGGCCGATCACGCCTTATGACGGAGCGGCAGTCAGCGCGTTAGCGAGCGCGACAGCCGGATAACGACATCGGGCGCGGCGGTCAATCCTGACCCGCCGCGCCTGACACCGCGCTCGACATCCGATGACGCATTACTTCTTGGTCGAAATAATCGCGTCGGCCACGTTCCTCGGCGCTTCGGCGTAGTGTTTGAATTCCATTGTGTACGTGGCGCGCCCTTGCGTGAGCGAGCGCAACGAGGTCGAGTAACCGAACATTTCTGACAGCGGCACCTCGGCGCGTACGATCTTGCCGCCGCCCACGATGTCATCCATACCCTGCAACATGCCGCGACGACCGGACAGGTCGCCCATCACGTTGCCCATGAACTCTTCGGGCGTCTCGACTTCGACCGCCATCATCGGCTCGAGCAGCACCGGGTCGGCGCGGCGCATCGCCTCCTTGAACGCCATCGAGCCCGCCATGCGGAACGCGTTTTCGTTCGAGTCCACGTCATGGTATGACCCGAACGTGAGCGTAACCTTCACGTTGACGACCGGATAGCCGGCCACCACGCCGTTGTTCAGCGTCTCGCGAATGCCCTTGTCCACGGCCGGGATAAACTCGCGTGGCACCACGCCGCCCTTGATCGCATCGACGAATTCATACGGCTTTTCCTTGTCCGGCTCCAGCGTGATGACCACGTCGCCATACTGGCCGCGTCCGCCCGACTGCTTGACGAACTTGCCCTGCACGTCTTCGATTTTCTTGCGCACCGTTTCGCGATAGGCAACCTGCGGCTTGCCGACGGTCGCCTCCACGCCGAACTCGCGGCGCATGCGATCGACCAGAATTTCGAGGTGCAGCTCGCCCATGCCCGAGATGATCGTCTGGCCCGATTCTTCGTCGGTCTTCACGCGGAACGACGGGTCTTCCTGCGCCAGCCGATTCAGGGCGAGGCCCATCTTCTCCTGGTCTGCCTTGGTCTTGGGCTCGACCGCCTGCGAAATCACGGGCTCGGGGAATTCCATCTTCTCCAGAATGATCACGGCGTTCGGATCGCACAGCGTGTCGCCAGTCGTCGCTTCCTTCAGACCGACCGCCGCGGCGATATCTCCCGCCCGCACTTCCTTGATCTCGATGCGTTGATTGGCGTGCATCTGCAAGATACGCCCCAAGCGTTCCTTCTTGTCCTTGGTCGGATTGAAGACGGTGGCGCCCGAGTCGATCACGCCCGAGTACACGCGGAAGAAGATCAACTGGCCGACGAACGGGTCCGTCATGATCTTGAAGGCGAGGGCGGAGAAGGGCTCGTCGTCCGACGGGTGGCGTTCGATCTCCTTGTCGTCTTCGTCGTGACCGGCGATGGCGGGCACGTCGACGGGCGACGGCAGGTAATCGATCACAGCGTCGAGCATGGCCTGCACGCCCTTGTTCTTGAACGCGGTGCCGCACAACATCGGCACGATTTCACCCGCGACGGTACGCTTGCGCAGCCCCTGCCGGATCTCGGCCTCGGTCAGCGTATCGCCGCCAAGATACTTTTCGAGCAGCGCCTCATCGGCCTCGGCGGCGGCTTCGATCATCTTGTCGTGCCATTCCTGCGCCGTGTCCTTGAGATTGGCCGGAATGTCGACGTATTCGAACTTCACGCCCTTCGATTCCTCATCCCAGACGATGCCTTTCATCTTCACGAGATCGACCACGCCCTGGAAATTGTCCTCGGCGCCGATCGGAATCTGGATGGGCACGGCATTGCCGCGCAGACGCTCGTGAATCTGCTTGTGCACGCGGAAGAAGTCGGCACCCACGCGGTCCATCTTGTTGACGAACGCGATGCGCGGCACCTTGTACTTGTTGGCTTGCCGCCAGACGGTCTCGGACTGCGGTTGCACACCGCCGACCGAATCGTAGACCATGCAGGCGCCGTCGAGCACGCGCATCGAGCGCTCGACTTCAATCGTGAAGTCGACGTGGCCCGGCGTGTCGATGATGTTGATGCGGTGTTCGGGATAGTTGCCGGCCATGCCGCGCCAGAAGCAGGTCGTCGCGGCAGACGTGATCGTGATGCCGCGCTCTTGTTCCTGCTCCATCCAGTCCATCGTGGCAGCGCCTTCGTGGACTTCGCCCAGCTTGTGGTTGACGCCTGTGTAGAACAGGATGCGCTCGGTCGTCGTTGTCTTGCCAGCGTCGATGTGAGCACTGATGCCGATGTTTCGGTAGCGCTCGATGGGGGTCTTTCGGGCCACGGTACACCTCTTTTCCAGACGGTGGGAAAAAGCATAGCAGCAGCCATCATACTCCAATGTCTCCATGCCGCGCTGAGCGTGACATCGGCTGGAAGCCCAGCAGGCATGGGGGTTTGCGCCGGCCGGCGGCACCGCCTGCGGGCGGGCGCGGCGCCTCGCCGGCACGCCCCAGCGGCACGGCCGGAACGGCGAAGGCGCCGATGATGCCGATGATGCCGATTACGCGGTATGGCGCGCCCGGGCGAACGCCAGCACGTCGCCCAGCGGGCCGTTGGCGGCCGTCTGGGCGGGGGCGTCGAGCATGGACGTGACGAGGTCGCCATCGGTCAGCCGGAACACGGCGACGGCGTCGCGCAGATAGCGCGCCTGATCTTCCAACGACCCGGCGGCCGCCGTGGCCTGCTCGACGAGCGCGGCATTTTGCTGCGTGACCTGGTCCATCTGCATGACGGCGGTGTTGACCTGCTCGATGCCGCCCGATTGCTCGCTCGATGCCGCCGAGATTTCGCCCATGATGTCGGTCACGCGCTGCACGGCCTGCACGATTTCCGCCATCGTGCGACCGGCGTCGCGCACTTGTGCCGAGCCGTCTTCGACCTTGTCGACGGACGTCTCGATGAGCGTCTTGATCTCCTTGGCCGCGGCGGCGCTGCGTTGGGCTAGCGTGCGCACTTCGCCCGCCACGACGGCGAAACCGCGACCCTGCTCGCCGGCACGCGCCGCTTCGACGGCGGCGTTCAGGGCGAGGATATTGGTCTGGAAGGCAATGCCGTCGATCACGCCAATGATGTCGTTGATCTTCGTCGAGCTGGCCGCAATCCCCTGCATCGAGGCGACCGCACGTTCGACCACCCGGCCGCCTTCACCGGCGATTTCCGACGCGTTCGCGGCCAATTGGCTGGCTTGCCGCGCGTTATCGGCGTTCTGGCGCACGGTGGCCGTCAACTCTTCCATCGACGAGGCGGTCTCTTCCAGGGATGCGGCCTGCTCTTCGGTGCGGGACGATAGATCCGTGTTGCCGGCAAGCAATTGCCCCGATGCTGAGGCGATGGCGGCTGTGCCGTGTCGCACGCGTCGCACAATGTGTTCCAGACTTTCATTCATGTGTTTGAGTGCGCCCATCAATTGGCCCGTCTCGTCGCGGCTGGTCACATCGATGCGACTCGTGAGATCGCCCTGTGCCACGCGCTCGGCCACGGCCACGGCGCGCGCGAGCGGACGCGTGATGCTGCGCGTGACCGACCAGGCGGCGCCGATGCCCAGGAGGGTTGCCGCTGCACCGATGGCGATGAGCAGCCATTTGGCGAAGACGATGCCGGCGCGCGTTGTGGCGCCGGTGTCGTCGACGATCTTTTTCTGGAGCGTGACCAGTTCGGCGGCTTCGGCCTGCATGGCGTCGAGCGCGGGGAGGGCGTCGCGATGGGTGAGGTCCAGCGCCAAGTCTCGCTCGCCCGAGGTCAATGCGGCGAGCATCGCACGACGTGCCGTCACAAACGCGTCGTTGTGTTGCCGGATCGAGGTCATCAATTGTTTGCCGTGCGCCGACACCACGTATTTGTCGAGCACGGCCTGCGCCTCGGCGATCCGGCTGAGATTGGCGTCGATACGCTGGTTGATGGTGTTGCGTTGCGCGGCGTCGGTGATCGTGAAGATCTCCAGCATGCGGCGGCCGTTGCCACGCACCATGGCATCGATGCTGTGTGCCGCATCGGCCTTGACCCACGCGCTGGTGAGCAGTTCTTCGTTATCGCGCTCGATGGCGACGAAGCGCATCAGGGTGATGACAAGCATGGTCAACAACAGGGCTAGCAACGTGCCGAAACCGATGGCCAGTCGGGTTCGGATTTTCAGGTCGGCGATTCGCATTCGGGTGACTCCGTTTAGGGATGGGATGCCTGGACGACAAGGGTGACGTTGTGGCCCACTTGCGTTGCGAGGCCGGGTTGCCGATCGCTGCGCGGTGCGTGCCGACGCTCAGCAGGAAGCACGACGCGACCTTGGCACACGCACCGACATCGGGGCGTGCGCCACGCCAAGCAACGCGTGACGGGGGGATCAATGAAGCCAGTTCGCCTATCTCTATCTACGACGCGAAACGCGCTAACTGAAGGTTTCCTTCAGCAAAACGGGCGAGGGCGCGGCGACGAGACGCTCGGCATGTCGAACGACAAGACGCCCGCTACACGAAGCGCACGGCGTAGATAGGGGGCAAGTGCGTGGACAGGCATTGCCACTGCTCGCCTGCGTTGTCGCTGACCCACAGCGCGCCGGTGGTCGAGCCCATGGCGAGCGAGTGGCCGGTGGCGTCGATATCCAGGCCGTGGCGATAGATCAGATCGTAGGACGGCACCTCCGGCAGTCCGTGCGAGAGCGATGTAAACGACTCGCCGCCATCGCGCGTGCGAATGACGACGAGACGGGCGTCGACCGGCATGCGACAGGCATCGCGCTGGGCGGGTACGAACCACGCGACATCGGGGTCGTGCGGATCGACGGCGACAGCAAAACCAAAACTCGACGGTGACGCTTGAATCCGCCGCCACGAGGCGCCGTAGTCGAGGCTGCGGAAGATGCCGTTGTGATGCTGTGCCCACAGGGCGTTGGGGGCGTCGCGGCATTGCACGAGACGGTGGACGTCCTGCGCATTCGGATCGAGGCGTCGTTCGGGCGGCATGTAATCGGCTTCCATGCCGCTGGCCGCCAAAGCCCAGCTGTGTCCGTCGTCACGTGTGCGCCAGACGCCGCCGGTCGAGATGGCGACGCTCACCTGTCGGCTGTCGCGTGGATCGATACAGATCGAATGAATGCCGGGGTGATCGTAGCCGCCCCCCATCCATTCGGCGCGCTCGGGGCGATCCCACAAGCTTTGCACCAGTGTCCAGGTGCGGCCTCGGTCGTGGGAGCGGAAGAGGCCACCGGGAATCGTGCCTGCCCACAGAACGCCGGGGGCGTCGGGCCCCGCGGCTTCGAGCGACCAGAGCAGGGAGACCGATGGTGCCGACAACGCCTGCGCATCGTTCGCCGATGCTTCGGACTGCTCTATTTCTGGGGCGAAGGCCGGCGGTGAGAGTTCGGTCCACTCGCTCGCGTCGCGTTCGCGGCACCAGAGCTTCACGCCGAAGTGACCCAGATTGAGCGCGGCGTAATCGGTGCCGTCGCGCGGGTCGCGCAGCACCATGCTCACGGGCTCGCCGGGAAAGTCGGGCGCGCTCGACTTCAGGCGCCAGACGGCGTCCTCACGCTGCCATGTGAACAATCCCTTGCGGGTGGCAACCAGCAACGTGGCTCCGGTGACGTGTTTCACGATCTGCCTCCTTGGCTCGCGCGAGTCTTGTTCGATGCTCGCGCATTCATCCGCCGCTCCCGCCGTGCTCCCTTATCCGCCCGAGAGCGCCTGGGCGACATACACGCGGCTGGCGTCGTTCAGTGTGTCGCCCAGCGTGTGTCGGTCGCGGATCAGCCGGCCATCGACAAAGACTGCGACGTGCGCACGCAATCGTCCCTGATCGTTGAACAGGTAGCCGCGCAACTCGGGCGTGAGCGTCACGCATTGCGCGAGCACGGCATGGACGGTCGGTCCATCGATGCATTGATCGTCAACGCAGACGTGGCGCTGAATTGCGGGTGCGAAGGTGACGGTCGCCATGTCCTGGTTTCGCGGATGCCGTTGCGGCCAACGGATCCATCTTCCGAAGAGAACGAGACCTTCAGTGTAGACAATGCGGATCGCTTGCATGGTGTGCAGTGCAGCACTGTTGTGCATTCGCCGCGCTATGTTTGCCGGAAGATAGCGGGCTCATCGTCCCTTGCGGCCAATCATGAGGCGAGAGGGCGCGGTTTGGTTTCCTTTGCATGACGAGCAGCGAGTATCGAGTCTCGTGGGGCGTCGTCGTAGGGTGTGGCATCGCATATCGGACACTCCCCATCCCACTTCACCGCGTTATTGTTCACCATTATCGGAGTGCCCGCGAGCGCAGTGCCGCAGGCAAACTCCAGGAGGGAGCAATGGCAAAGAACCGAGGAAAAGACATTGGCATGGGACGCTGGTCCGATGCGGCGATCAAGCGTCAGTGGCGCTTGCACAAGGCGGGCGAGGCATCGCAGAAGGAGGACTTGACGGTCAGGCGGCCGCCGGAGATGGCGAGGTGTGAAGGCTACTTCGTATGGAGCGGCCGTCAGGCGGCGTTTATCGGTCGGCACGACGGCGCGTTAAAGCATGGCGCGCGTCATTACGCGACCTGCACGGCGCAGGCCAAGCGCTATGCGAATGTGGCGGAGGCCCGGGCGGCGGCAGATGCCTTGGTGGGCGCGGTGCTGATCATGTACGGCTACGCCGCCAACTCCCCACTCTATGCCGTGGGGCGATGACGGCGTGCGCCGGGCCGAGCGGCAACGTTACTTGCCCAACTCGTGCCCGATGACCCCGCCGACGACCGCGCCGCCGATGGTGCCGGCGGTGCTGCCGCCGGTGGCTTCGTGCCCGATGACCCCACCCGCGGCGGCGCCGCCCAGCGTGCAGCCGACGAGGGACGAGCCCATCGCGAGTGCCGTGATGACAACGAGAATCGACTTCGTCGTATTCATGATGCGTCTCCTGAAGCATGAGGTGGCCGTGCGACCCGCAACGACGTGAATCCAGCTTAGATGGCACGCGTTTCGCGGACTATCGGTCGCGACTGAATTGACTGTAGGAATCGGACGACAGGGGATGACCGGCAGGATGCGGAGCATGGGCGGGCAGAAACGACGAAGGCCGCACAGCGTGCGGCCTTCGTCATGCATCTGGTGGGGCGTGAGTGACTCGAACACTCGACCTACGGATTAAGAGTCCGCTGCTCTACCAACTGAGCTAACGCCCCGGTGCTGCCGGGAACAAAAAAGGCTGCACGCGGCGCAGCCTTCGCTGTCGTACTTTGGTGGGGCGTGAGTGACTCGAACACTCGACCTACGGATTAAGAGTCCGCTGCTCTACCAACTGAGCTAACGCCCCGATGCTACCGGGAATAAAAAAGGCTGCACGGCGTAGCAGCCTTTTTCAGAATTCGTTTGGTGGGGCGTGAGTGACTCGAACACTCGACCTACGGATTAAGAGTCCGCTGCTCTACCAACTGAGCTAACGCCCCAACGAGACCGAGATAATATCGGCTCTTCCGTAAGGGGTCAACCCTTAATGGTGAAAATCCGCAAAAACGACTTATGTCAGGAGGGGTACCAGCTCGAACGCCAGCACGGCAAGCACCGCGCCGACGACAACGAGTAGCGAGCGCCAGCACATTCGAACGGCGCCTTTGCAGGGCATGGCGCCGACAGCGATCGCGCCGAATGCGGCGATCGCAAACATGCTCATGAGTTCCGCGTTGGAAAGGTGGGGCACGATCATCGCCGGTCTCCCTGCCGCTATTGCGCGAGTCAAATCATGTTTCAAGTATAGAAAACGGCCCCGTCCAAGCAAAGCGGCGCGGCAACCGGGATTTCCCCAGTGGCCGCGCCGCGCGTTGTTGCGATGCGATCTGTCCGAAACGTTCGATTCACTCGATCCAGGCGCAGCAAACGATCCTCAACGTTATTCGGGCAGATCGAGAATCAGCACGATCGTCCATGCGTCGTCGCCCTCGTGGTGGTACTGACGCTCCACCACGATAAACGGTTGCTTCTTGTCGCCTTGGCCGAGGAACAGCACGTCGCCTTCGGCTGGCATGCATTCGATCGGCGGCAGCGCGAGAGGGGTGCCCTTGGGGACGAGTTTTTCGGCCTTCTTCGCTGCGCGTTCGGTCCACTCGATATCGAATTCGATCTGACTCACCGGATGATCCTGTCTATGCAAAATGAAACGGCTGCATGGTAGCACGCAGCTTGCGCGACTCAAGAAAAAAGCCCGCGCCTTGGGCTGGGCGCGGGCGAAGGTCCCATGCGCTCGCGGGAGCGCATGGCGACAGGAGAGGCGCCCGTGGGGAAACCGTCGGTGCCCGCCCAACCAGAGGGGAAGTGTTCTGGACGAGCGGGCGTGCCGGTTGCCCGGTCAGGCTCAGGCGCGTGCCTGTCGGCGGGACAATACGAGGTGACGCAACACAGGCTGGCGATGCCGTCCTGCCTGTGTGCGTCACGTCGTGCTGCCGGGGTACGGCAGCACGACGAGGGACGGCGCGTGCGGCGCGGCTCGGAGGGAGGCTGAGAGCGGCGACCGACGCTGTCGATTGAGCGCTGCGGCGTGCCGCGATGCTCAGCGAGGGCTCAAGGCTTACGGATTCGAGTACTTCATTTCGCCGTTCTGGCGTGCGCGCACGAGATCGTCATACACCTGGGCGCGCGTCTTGCCCGGCGCTTGATTGGGCTGCATCGTGGCGAGCACGGGATACTCGTAATCGTTCTGCGGAATCAGGCCCTGCGCGCGGGCATCGACCAATTCCTGGCGAACCTGCTCGCGCGAGACCTGCGAGGTTTGCGACACCCACGCGAATTGTGAACCCTCGGGATAGGCATCGCTGCTCCGACCCGCCTGTGCGAAGGCGGCTCCGGCGGCGGTGACCATCAAGACCGACATCACGGCTGAGGCGATGTGCTTGCGATTCATGACGTTGACTCCTGTCTTTCTCAGTTGCGGGGGCGCGCAATGCATCGGTACCGGCGTTCGCTTTCGTAGGCTTCGGTATGCGTTGTGTGCGACCGTTGAAGACAGTCTAGGCGTCTGGCTATCACGGAAAAATGGCAATTGAGGGAATAAATACTTCCGGGAATCGCAACAATGCGCGACGTGCGCCCAAAAAAAACGCCACCCGCAGGTGGCGATCACGACGTAGCGGCGATGGCTGCGGGTGTTGCGTTCAGCGCGTCGCGATGACGACGGCGGCGCCGGCCATCACCGTGCCGGTCGCGCGATTCAGACGTCGCACGGCGCGCGCCGAACTGAGCAGTCGGCGCGCGCGGGCAGCGAGCGCGATGTAGCTGCCGAACACGAGCGCGAGAACGCTCAGCGTAACGCCCACGATTTCGAGGTAGCCGAGCGCTGTCACCCGTTGCAGATCGAGCAGATTGGGCAGCAGGGCGAAGTAGAACACGACGACCTTCGGGTTGCCCATCGTGACCGACAGTCCTCCGAGAAACAGACGCCACGATTGCTCGCGCGGCGCGGCGGCCATCGGTTCCGCGGGCGCGGTGACCGGTGCGTGCCACATCTTCCAGGCCAGGTAGAGCAAGTAGGCGGCGCCGGCGTATTTGATCGCGAGAAACACGCCCGCGAAGGTATGGGCCAGTGCGGCGACGCCCAGCACGGCAAGCGTCAGCCACACGACATCGCCGATCGCCACGCCTGTTGTGAACGCGATGGCGCCCTGCGTACCGCGTCCGAGCACGCGCGCCACAATGGCCGCGATGCCCGGCCCGGGCGTGCCGGCGCCGACGAACAGGGCGAGGGCGAACGTAAGTAAAGGGGTCCACTCCATCTCAGTGTTTCCTCGCGATTGAGACGTTCAGCGTTGTCTGGAAACGTGCCGACGCGCGCGCCTCGACGGGGGCTCCTGTGCGCTCATTTGCACACAGAAATGCCCACTCAGGCGCCGAGCCAAGGCAGTCCACGAAAGCACCAGCCGCTCACCGTCTTTCGATGGCCGGCCTTGTCCTTGTCGCCCTCGAAGCCTTCGAGAATGTCGAACGACTGCGTGTAACCGGCTTCATAGGCGACCTTGGCCGCGGCCTTCGAGCGGGCGGCGCTGCGACACAGAAACAACAGCGGCGTGGTCTTGTCCGGCGTCTGGGAAGCGAGTTGCTCGAGGAAGTGTTCGTTGGGCACGCCTCCTGGGTATCGAACCCATTCGACGTTGGCGTATTGACCATCGGGTACCTGCGGGCGGCCGACCCAGTCGAGTTCGGCGCGCGTGCGCACGTCGATCAGGCGAACGTTGGCATCGGCGCCAAGCAGTGCCAGGGCTTCGTCCGGCGTCACGGCGCCTGCGTAGGCGAGCTGAGCGCTCGCGCGGCGTTGGGAGGCTTGCTCGAGAATGGCTTTGGCGCTTGTCATGGGGCTGTGATCTCGTTGAACGATGATTGTGCTTTATTCTAGCGTGCCCTTCGTGCGCGAGGCGCGTTACGTGTTGCGTGGCATCGGGATTGGCCGGCGCGCAGCCAGTGTTTGGCCGCGCGTGATGGCGGTGCAGGGCGACGCACAATTTCGGTTCGCGCCGATCGGTGGCGGGCACCAAAAAAGTGCATAATCGCAAAATGCACCAATGCAGTGATGTTTCGGTGCGCGTTGCACCGAATCGGGGAATTGTGGCCCGTGAGCGGGGATTCCAGGCTGGACGCACCAGAATGGAATATTCGCTTAGAAATCAGAGGGCGAGGGTCAGGGAGGGCAGGGTGATGGGTTGTTGGCACGCTTCCTGCTTATCACTGGCGAATCCGAACACGGAGTTCGTTAAGACGGTACGGCGACGCGGGCGATAAGCGCCAGCAGCGCCAGATTGAATCTTTCGGGAGATAGCATGAGCAAATCTGTGGCAGATGTGATGAATCTGGTTAAGGAAGAAGACGTCAAGTTCGTCGACTTCCGCTTTACCGATACGCGCGGCAAGGAACAACACGTCTCGGTGCCGGTGTCGCACTTCGACGCTGACAAGTTCGAGAGCGGCCACGCTTTCGACGGTTCGTCGATTGCTGGCTGGAAGGGCATCGAAGCCTCGGACATGCTGCTCGTGCCGGACGCGAACACTGCCTATATCGACCCGTTCTACGAAGAAAACACGCTGGTGCTGACCTGCGACGTGATCGAGCCGGCCGATGGCAAGGGCTACGACCGCGATCCGCGTTCCATCGCCAAGCGCGCTGAAGCCTACCTGAAGAGCACGGGCCTGGGCGACACCGCCTTCTTCGGTCCGGAGCCGGAATTCTTCATTTTCGACTCGGTGCAGTGGAGCACGGACATGTCCGGCTCGTTCGTCCGCGTGAATTCTGAAGAAGCCCCGTGGTCGTCGGCGAAGGACTTCGAAGGCGGCAACACCGGCCACCGTCCGGGCGTGAAGGGCGGTTACTTCCCGGTCGCACCGGTCGATTCGTTCCAGGACATGCGCTCGGAAATGTGCCTGTTGCTCGAGCAACTGGGCGTGCCGGTCGAAGTGCACCACCACGAAGTGGCGGGTCAGGGCCAGAACGAAATCGGCACGAAGTTCTCGACGCTGGTCGAGCGCGCCGACTGGACGCAGATTCTGAAGTACGTGGTGCACAACGTGGCACACAGCTACGGCAAGACGGCAACGTTCATGCCGAAGCCGATCGTGGGCGACAACGGCTCGGGCATGCACATCCACCAGTCGGTCTGGAAGGATGGTCAGAACCTGTTCGCCGGTAACGGCTACGGTGGTCTGTCGGAGTTCGCGCTGTATTACATCGGCGGCATTATCAAGCACGCACGTGCCCTGAACGCGATCACGAACCCGTCGACCAACTCGTACAAGCGTCTGGTGCCGCACTTCGAAGCACCGGTGAAGCTGGCCTACTCGGCCCGTAACCGTTCGGCCTCGATCCGCATTCCGTACGTTGCCAACCCGAAGGGTCGCCGCATCGAAGCGCGCTTCCCGGATCCGATGGCCAACCCGTACCTGGCCTTCTCGGCCATGCTGATGGCGGGTCTGGATGGCGTGCAGAACAAGATCCACCCGGGCGAAGCTGCCGACAAGAACCTGTACGACCTGCCGCCGGAAGAAGACGCAAAGATCCCGACCGTGTGCTCGAGCCTCGAACAGGCGCTGGAATACCTGAACGAAGACCGCGAGTTCCTGACCCGTGGTGGCGTGTTCACGGATGGCATGCTCGATTCGTACATCGCGTTGAAGACGGACGAAGCGCGTCGTATCGCCATGACCACGCACCCGCTCGAGTTCGAACTGTACTACTCGCTGTAATTGAATCGCTGCGCAGGGAATGCGCCGGCATGACGGAACGCCAGCGGCCGACCGTCATGCTCGACAGGCAAGGGGGATGGCCGCGGCCGTCCCCCTTTTTTATCCGCAGCGCGCATTCGCCACGTAGCCAGCCATGAACCTCTCGCCTCGATCCTTAATGAACAGTGTCCGTGCCGGTGGGAAAGGGCAGACGAAGCGCGCCGAGCACGCCGCTGCCGCGGAAGATCCCCATGCCGCCGAGATGACCCCCGACGCCGCCGGCCATACGACTGCGTTGCCGCCGGGCGTCGATCCGTGGGAAGCCAGGCTCGCGGCGACGGGCGTGTTGCCCGGTCTCGAAGCGTTGCCGACCGTCTTGCTGGTGCTTGAGAAGCAATCACTGCGTGTCGTGTTTGCCAACCCGGCCGCCGAGGCGCTGCTCGCGCTTTCGCGCCGTTCGCTGTCGCAAATGACGTGGAACGACGTCTTCACGAACGGCGAGGTGCTCGCGTCGACGATGGCCGATCTCATCGCCAACCGCTTTCAGACGACGCGCCTCGATTTGGTGCTCGAGCGCACCGCGCAGGAGCCTCTGCACACGCATGCGATTGTTGCCGCCCCCGAGGCCGCCCCCGATTTCGTGATCGTCGAGCTGATCGAGAACGAACAGAAGATCAAGAACGAGCGTGAAGAGCGCATCATCGATCAGGCGCTGATGAACAAACAGCTTATCCGCAACCTGGCGCACGAAATCAAGAACCCGCTGGGCGGGATTCGCGGCGCGGCGCAGTTGCTGGAGTTCGAGCTGGATCAGCGTGAGCTGCGCGAGTACACGCAGGTCATCATCAAGGAGTCCGACAGACTTCAGACGCTGGTCGACCGCCTGCTCGAGCCGCACCGTCATCCGTTCATTGCCACCGACGTCAACATCCATGAGGTATGCGAGCGCGTGCGGTCGGTGGTGCTCGCCGAGTTTCCGCAGGGGCTGTCGATCGAGCGCGACTACGATGTGAGCCTGCCCGACTTTCGTGGCGACAAGGAACAACTCATTCAAGCCCTGCTCAACATCGTGCGCAATGGTGCCGAAGCGCTGCGCGGGCAGATTGCACGCGGCGATGCGCGCATCGTCCTGCGCACGCGAGTGGCGCGAAAGATCACGATTGCCAAACGTTTGCACAAGCTGGCATTGGAATTGCATGTGATCGACAACGGGCCAGGCATTCCCGCCGACATTCGTGACCGCATTTTCTATCCGCTCGTCTCCGGGCGCGAAGGGGGGAGCGGTCTGGGACTCACACTGGCGCAGTCGTTCGTGCAGCGCCACGAGGGTTTGATCGAATGCGAAAGCCGGCCCGGACGGACGGATTTCCGAATCCTGCTGCCCCTGGGCTGAAGCGGCCCTCACGCCGTCGGCCGTAGCACCTGCGGCCGGGCATAGACGTTAAACGGTGAACAATGAAGCCGATCTGGATAGTAGACGACGACCAATCGATTCGATGGGTGCTCGAAAAGGCGCTCTCGCGAGCCAATCTGCCGGTGCGCAGCTTTACCGGTCCGCGCGAAGCCAGCGCGGCACTCGAACACGACTCGCCGCAGGTGCTGGTCTCGGACATCCGCATGGCGGGCGGCTCCGGGCTCGAACTGCTGCAGACGGTCAAACAACGACATCCCGGACTGCCGGTCATCATCATGACGGCGTTCTCGGATCTGGACAGCGCCGTCGCGGCCTTTCAGGGCGGTGCGTTCGAATATCTCGCCAAGCCGTTCGACGTTGATCGCGCGGTCGAGCTGATTCTGCGCGCGGTCGAGGAAAGCCTGCGCGAGGCGACGGACGACGAACGCATCACCGAAGAGCCGGAAATTCTCGGGCAGGCGAGCGCCATGCAAGACGTGTTCCGAGCGATCGGTCGTCTCTCGCATTCGAGCGCCACGGTGCTTATCACCGGCGAATCGGGCTCCGGCAAGGAACTGGTCGCGCGGGCACTGCACCGCCACTCGCCGCGCGCCGGCGGGCCATTCATCGCGCTCAACACGGCGGCAATTCCGAAGGATCTGCTGGAATCCGAACTGTTTGGCCATGAGCGCGGGGCGTTCACCGGTGCGCAGGCCACGCGGCGCGGGCGCTTCGAGCAGGCCGAGAGCGGCACGCTGTTCCTCGACGAAATCGGCGACATGCCACTCGATCTGCAAACGCGTTTGCTGCGCGTGCTGTCGGACGGTAATTACTACCGCGTCGGCGGCCATAGTCCGATCAAGGCGAATGTCCGCGTGATCGCGGCCACGCACCAGAATCTGGAAGATCGTGTGCGGCAGGGTCTGTTTCGCGAAGATCTGTATCACCGACTGAATGTGATTCGCTTGCGTTTGCCGTCACTGCGCGAGCGCAATGAGGATATCCCGCTGCTGGTGCGTCACTTCCTGCAGAAGAGTGCGCGCGATCTGGGCGTCGAGACGAAACGCATCAGCGAGGCCGCGCTGGCGCATCTGACGCGCTTCCCGTTTCCGGGCAACGTGCGTCAACTGGAAAACCTGAGCAACTGGCTGACGGTCATGGCCCCGGCGCAGACGGTGGAGATCAAGGATCTGCCGCCGGAGTTCCAGACGCTGGCAGCGGCGCCAGGGACCGGGGTGGGGGCGTCGGCTAGCTTGCCTGCCTACCCCGCCGCGACGCCCCAGGCGGCAACCGGGACCACCGCCCCGGTGCCGGCCATCGCGGGTTATGGCGGCGTAGACGCGGGGCTGTCGGCTGTCGGCGGGATCGCGGGGGCTGGCGGTGCCGCTGCGGTCGCGGGCAATGTCGGCGCGACGGGAGACGGCACCGGAGCGGACAGCTGGGAGCCGCTCTTGCGCCGCGAAGTGGCGCGCCTGCTTCGTTCTGCGTCGCCCGACGTGATGGATCAATTGACGCGCCGGTTCGAGACGGCGTTGATCAACGAGGCGCTCGACTTCACGCGCGGACGCAAGGTCGAGGCGGCAAGCCGCCTTGGCATCGGCCGGAACACCATCACGCGCAAGATTCAGGAACTCGGGCTGGAAACCTGACGCCAATCACGGTAGGCTCCCAGGTTTGACGATTCGGCCACAAGGGAGCATTACCATGGCAAGACGCATCCTGTTGACGGGTGCCACCGGACAGGTGGGCTGGGAGCTGGCACGCAGCCTGCAAGGTTTGGGCGACGTTCACGCTCCCGGGCGCGACGAGATGGACCTGCTCGACACCGACAGCGTGGTGCGCACCCTGCGCGACTTCTCACCGGATCTGATCGTCAATCCGGCGGCCTACACGGCGGTCGATCGTGCCGAGACGGACGAGGCCGCCGCGTATCAGGTGAACGCGGTCGTGCCCGGCATCATGGCCGAAGCGGCCAAGCGCACCGGCGCACTCGTCGTTCACTTTTCCACTGACTACGTCTTCGACGGTACGTCGTCCACGCCCTATCGCGAGGACGAACCCACGAACCCACAGAACGCGTACGGCCGCACCAAGCTGGCAGGCGAAGCGGCCATCGCGGCGAGCGGTGCGAATCATCTGGTGCTGCGCACGAGCTGGGTGTATGGAGCGCGCGGCGCGAACTTCCTGCTCACCGTTCAACGACTTGCCCGCGAGCGCGACGAATTGCGGATCGTGGCCGACCAGCACGGGGCGCCGACGTGGTGCCGCACGATCGCCGAACTGACGTCGCAGGTGTTGGTGCAGGGGTTCGGACGGAACGGAGGTGACGCCGACTTCTGGCGCGAACATGGCGGTTTGTACCACCTGACGGCCGCAGGGCAGACGACCTGGCACGGGTTCACCGAAGCGATTCTCGACCTGAGCGCAGCGCAGAAGCGTCCGAACGTTGTGGCGATTCCGACTTCTGCCTATCCATTGCCGGCCAAGCGCCCGGCGTATTCGGTCCTCGACAACGACAAGCTCGCACGGACTTTCGGCGTTCGCGCGCCCGACTGGCGGGCCGCGCTGGCACTCTGCCTGGGCTGACACGACCGTCCCGCCTGACGGGCTCGAGCACCGAATCGGAAATTCCCCGGCGCGCAGGGCCGCATTCCTTCGGCAACATGGTGGCTTTTTGCGCGCGCCCATGAGCGCGCGCCAAGGAGTGACGCATGATGCCGGTTCAGAGCGGGATATCGGGTGGGGCCCAAACATCCGTCGCTGCCCGCCCGATCGAGGGCGGTATTGCGAGCGACCGCGCATTGACGTCGTCCGAACTGGCGGCACGCAGTGCGCCGCCGCCCGACGGGCTGCGCCACGCGGTGCTGCGCGCGAACGCGGACGAGCGTCGCGTGATTTCACTGCAAGTGGCCTGGCTGGCGCACAGGCTCGACGGGAGCGCAGGGAGCGCCGATGCCGCGGTTCGATTCGCGAGCGATACGACCCCGCTTGGCGTGTCGTCCGCCGAGAGCGCCGACTTGCTATTCGACAAGAGTGCGCTGCGGCAGGCATGGCGCACCCGCTTCTCGCATCTGCTTGACGGCGCGCGGGTCGGCGCGGTGGCGCGCGATCTGGTGAAGTGGTGCGCGGCGCCCGATGGCCAGACCGCGGTCGCCCCCCGATGGCACTGGCTGTCGTCGACCGATGACGCGACTTCCGATGTGCAGGCCTGCGCGCGTTTGCCCATGCATGAATGGCCGGTTGCCGTACTGAATGTCGCGCTAACGCTGTCGAATCTGCGCAATGCCGTGCTGCCTGATCTGTCGATGCCGAACGGCGACTTGCGCGGCGTGATCGCGCCGGGCGCTCAGTTTGGCGGCGGACAATTCAGTGGGACATGGTGGACCGGGGCATCGTTGGCGAACGCGGGGTTTGCGTATTCGAACCAGGTCAATGCCGACTTCGACGGGGCCGATTTGCGCGGTGCCTGTTTTCATGCGGCGGATGTGAGCGGCGCGCGGTTCGTGGCGGCCGATCTTCGTTGCGCCGACCTTCGGCACACGGTGATGTGCGGCAGCGACCTGAGCGAAGCGCGGTGCCAGGGGTTGCACTTTGCGCAGGGGCGTCTGAACGGCGCCTCGTTCCATCGGGCCAAACTGCAGCACGCGTGCTTTACCGGGGGCACCGCACATGGCGCGAAATGGATTGGCGCCAAGGCCAAACGCTCGCAATGGACGTCGGTGGCCATGCGCAACGGGCAAGCCATCGGCGCCGATCTGCGGAGCGCCGAATTCCGCCAATGCGAACTCCTTGGGTGGGACGCGCGCGGGGCAAAGCTCAATGGTGCGTCGTTCGAGGCCTGCGATTTGGGCCATGCCCGGTTCTGCGGCGCAAGCCTGAAGGGCGTGCGCATCGGGGCCGGCTGCCATCTGGCCGGCACGCAGTGGCAGGGCGCCCGGGTTCGTCTGGACGCCGCGTGGCTGCGTCGCCTGACGCCGTCCGAACTCGAAGGCGTCGTGCAATCGTTGATGACGTTCCCGCTCGATCAGCCCGCGGCGCGCGCAAGCGTTTTCATGCAATTGCTGGTCGCAGTTGCCCGCCCGCCGGGCCTCATGCACAAGGGGCGCGAGATGGCACCGCGGCTCGAGCGCCTGCCCGAGTCGGTGCAGCGCAGCGACTGGCTCGGCCGTTTGCTCGTGTCGGGCATTGAGGCGGGCGGCATTGGCGAGCATGAGGGCTTTGCCGAAGTGCGAGCGCAATGGCTCAAGCGGACGCTTCACGAACTGACGGACACGCGCTGGTCACGCGCGCGTGCGCAATGGGGCACCGCGTCGCTCATGACCGCGTTGCACCGGCACTGTGGCGCGGCATCGCCGCAGGCCGTATGGCCGCTCGCCGGGGCGATGTGCCAAACCCTTTACTGGGCCGAGGACGGCGTGGATGGGGTTGGCGATGCCCGTGCGCAGGCGCTGCGGTCCGCGTGGTTCGACGCGTTGCCGCCGCAACTGCATGTGGCGCTTTCAGCCGACGGGGTCGACGCATTTGATGCCGCTTACGTCGTGCTGATCGGGGCCGACGGCGGCGTTGCGGCACGTCTGCCCAGGCACCTTCTGGAGAGTGTGCTGGAGGCGGGGGCGGGTCTTCCGGCGACGGAGGGCGACGTGTCGCTCGCTTTTGAGACGCTGCCGGGCTGGCGATGGCTCGGTACGCGGGTTGTCGTGCGCGATGCGGCGTCGCCCGACGATTTTGTCCCGGGCAGCATGGCGCAACTTCAGGGGCTGCTCAGGGAGTTCGGCTTTCTTGCCGGGCTTTGGCCAGTGGAGCATCCGCTCGAGCCCTTCGTCCGGCTCGTCGGGCGTTGGTTGGGCACGGGCGGAGCTAGCCGCGCCGAGGCGGCATGTCACGGGGCGTGGGATCCGTGGCACTCGGCCGTCAGCACGGCGACAAGGCCGGCCGTGCCGACGCCATTGCGTACGTCCGACCGACTCGACGCCGTGGTCAGTTCGTCGCGCTCATCGAACCATGTGCGGTTGCGGCGGGCAGGACATGCCGATATCGACGATGTTTTTCGCGAGATTCCGGTCGTCATGCCCGCTGGCGAGCCGCCGTTGAGCGTCGTCATGGCGCGGCACGTTCGATGGGTGTCTGTCGTGGCCGGACTGGGTTGGCTGGCGACCCAACCGGAATGGCGCCGGCCGTGGTCGATCGCGAAAGGCGCCTCGGTGGCGCCGTCAAGTGAGGGGGTGCCGGCGGATGAGATGAGGGCCTATCGCGATTACGCGCTCGCGGCCCTTAACGAAACACTGCGAGGAGACGTCGCGTCGCGTAACTTGCCGCAAGCGCTGGCGCTGCGCGAATGTCTGGCTGGCGAGACGAGTTCGGTGGAAGGACTGGCAGAGCGGCTGGCCGACTGGCTGACATGCCCGGAGATCGCACAGCTGCCGGGGTTGGCGCAGGCGTGCCGTCAAACGCTGCCTTGGTTCTGGGCGATCCGTCTACCGCTCCCGGCGGCGGCGATTCGTCGGTGGATGCTTTCGGGGGAGGGCAATGTCGGTGCGCCCGTCGGAATCGAAGGGGATTAATCAGGAATGAGCCGGTTTTTGCCCGATGTTTCACCGTCAGGGCATGTCGTCTTTCGTGGTAAAACGTGTTTGCACGCCAAGCGTCGCCCTTCGCGGTGACGCTTTTCGGACGGCCGGACGCGTCATGCGCCGGCCGTTGGCGACTTTTGTTGGGTGTTGGCTGCGGATGCCATTGCGAAGCGGGACTGCCCAAGCGGCGGCCCTGTGCGCTGGGATACGGGAAGGTCAACGCCCTGTTCTCAGGCAATCAAGGGTTTCATACTCTCCCAGGCATCATGGACTCGACTGGTATCGCGTCAGGCTATCCGGGGTTCGTGGCTGTGAATCGTCGCGAGCTTGACGCCCACGTTCCGCTCTCCTGGCCATTGTTCGACGCCGATGGCACACCGCTGCTGGCGGCGGGCGAGCGTTTGCCGTCCGAGGCCGATCTCGACTGGCTATTCACCACGTTCGCGCCGCACCGGCCGCTTCCCGAGGGGGCGACAACGGGCGAGGCGGCGGGGCGCCCGGAGGCCGCAAATTCCGTATCGCCGCTGGGGACGGGCGCGTCGGCCGTGTACCTGCAGGGGTTGCCGGTGCCGTTGCCGGTCGGCGCGTGGATACAGGTGCGTGTCTCTCCGGACGCCGAGCGCCCGCGCGTACGCGCTCGCCTGATCGGTCGTGCGCCCAACGGTATGCTGATCATCACGCCGCCCGCTTCGGGCGACACGCGTCGACCGGTGACGGCGGGTGACCGGCTTGCGCTATGGACATTCCCGGGCGACAACCTGTACGAATTCAATTGCGATGTACACAGCGTGCATCAGGGGCCGTTTGACTATGTGGTGCTTTCGCGTCCTTCGCAGGTGCGCGAGACGCCCGTGCGCCGTACACCTCGCGTCGATACGCGGCTGGTGGCGCGACTGTCGCCACTGGACGAGACGTCGCGTGTCTCGTTCACCCGCATGCTTGCCGACCCGCAGGACACACCTGAGTGGCTCGTACTCGTGCGCGATATCAGCGCGGATGGCGCGGGAATCGTAGTGAAGGCGCCGCTGCCGGAAGGCTGTCATCTCGTCGCGTTGCAGTTCCGTGTGCCGATCGGTGCCGATGTGGTGGCGATTCTCGGTATGGCAGCGGTTCGCAGCGTGGAAGGTCCGCGGGTTGATGGGACGTGGGCCTATGGTTTGGAGTTCACGCAGATGGACACGCGAAACAAGGCGGCGATTCGCTGTTTTGTCTATGAGTCGCGCCTGACGGATCCGCGCAGCGGCCAATGATCCGAAAAGCCTTCGATGGAAAAAACGGCACCTGAATCGGGTGCCGTTCGCATGGCGTGCGCGTAGCGCGCGGAGCGCAGTGCCCAGGACGTGTCGGGACGCGCGTCAGTCCTTGAAGGTGGCAATGACAGGTGTGTGATCCGACGGCTGTTCCCACGTTCGGGGTACGCGATCGATCTCACATCCGGTGCAGCGCTCGGCCAATGCGGATGAGACGAGAATGTGGTCGATGCGTAGCCCCGCGTTGCGTCGGAACGCGCCCATGCGATAGTCCCACCAACTGAACGTCTTCTCTGGCTGATCGAACATGCGGAACGTATCGCGCAGCCCGAGTCCTTGCAGACGTGCGAACGCCTGGCGCTCCTGCGGCGACACCAAATTCTGACCTTCCCATTTCGCGGGATCGTGTACGTCGCGGTCTTCGGGGGCGATGTTGTAGTCACCGAGCAGTGCGAGTCGCGGATGACGCTCCAATTCGTCGGAGAGCCAGTGCGTGAGTGCGTCGAGCCAGTTCAGCTTGTAGACGAACTTGTCCGAATCGACGGCTTGTCCATTCGGGAAGTAACCGCAGACCACGCGTACGCCGCCGATCGTTGCGGTAATCAGACGCTGCTGCTCGTCGGCAAAATTCGGCAGGTTCTTGACCAGATCGGTCGCCTCTCCCACTTTCGCGTGGTTGACGAGCATTGCGACGCCGTTATACGTCTTCTGGCCGGTGAAGTGCGATGTGTAACCGAGCGCGGCGATCTCGGTAATCGGGAAGTTCTCATCGGTCAGCTTCAGTTCCTGAAGACACAGAACGTCGACCGGGTTGCTGCGCAGCCAGTCCTGCACATGACCGAGACGAACCTTGAGCGAATTGACGTTCCAGGTGGCGAGTTGCATGAATGTCCTTCAGTGATGTTCGGCAGGCTCAGTCTTTGGGAGCCGGTTTGTCGCTGGCATTGCCGGCGGGCAACTGCGGCACCGACACGAAATCGTCGAGCGAGAGGCCCTTTTCCTTGAGCAGCGCCTCAAGCACCGGTTGCAGACGGCCGAGACTTTCCTGAACGGCTTCGCGCACCGTGTCGACCACCACCTGCGTGCTCCGCTCGATCTCGATGTTGACGCGTGTGCCGGCGAGCTTGTCTTCGAACGTCGTCATGCGGCGTGTCTCGGGAATCAGCCACACTTCGAACCAGCCTTCCTGCCGATTGACCTCCGAGACCGTCAGGCTCGCGCCGTTGATCGCGATATATCCCTTCGCGAAGACATACTTGCGGAACGCTTCGGGAATCGCGATGCGCAGCACGCGGTTGGTGTCCGACGTGCGCACGCTGAGGATGTCCGTCGAGAAGTCGATATGGCCCGAGAGCGGATGGCCACCGATTTCGGCGCCGTCCTTGGCGGCGCGTTCGACGTTGACCTGTGCGCCCGCGCCGAAGCCGCCGAGCGTCGTGACGTTCAGGCTCTGCAGAATCACGTCGAACGACGCGCTGGTGGGCGAGAGCAATTGCGTGACCGTCAGGCAAACGCCGTCGACCGAGACGCTGGCCCCGAGCGTCAGGTCTTCGCAAAAGCCTTCGGGGAACGCCAGCTCGAGGGTGCGCATGCCGTCGCGATCGTCGATGGACGAGAGCGTGGCCGTGCCTTGAACAATTCCGGTAAACATCGTGATGTCGGTAACTAGAGTCGTGGGGTGCCGTGCCGCAGTATTCTACTGCCTAGCGCCGGTATGCCGCACGCCGTGCGACGTGCTACGATGCCGCCTTTTCACGGGATCGACATGAGTTTCGAAGGTTGCCTGCTGGCGGAGGACTTTTACTATTGGGCGGAGACGTCGCCCGCGCCGGACGGGCAATACCACGGCGTGGTGCATTTCACCGGCTGGCGCGACGTGGACGACGTCATCGAAACGCTGGACCCGCCGCTGACCCACACCACGCCTGAGGCCTATCGCTGGGCGAACGACGCGCTCGAAGCCGCTCACGCGCTGGCGAAGACGTTGGCCGAAGACGGCAGCCTCGGCATCGATCTCTGAACCCCCAGAATTTCACACGGCCTGCCTGAGGGCAAGCCCACCACGGACAGCATCATGACACAGACGAAATTTGAAATTCAGAAGCGCAAGGGCTTGAAGATCGGCGCCGGCGTGCGCCGCGGCCCGCAAGGCGGCAAACAGGTCGGCTCGCAAAACAAGCGCAATGCCGCCGGCAGCAAGCTGCTGGGCGCGTTGCTCGGCACCGCTTCGGAAGACGCGACGGCCGTCGACGCTGCCGGCACGACCGGCAACGACGCGACAAAGCAGGGCGCCGACAAGGCCTGAGCGCGTCTGCTCACCCCGCGGGTCAGGGAACGATCGCCAGAAACAGGAAGGCGGCGAACAGCACCAGATGGACGGCGCCGTGCAGCACGGTTGTGCGTCCGGTACCGAGCGTGATCACGCCAACAAGCAGCGTCACGGCAAGCAGCACGGTCTCCTTTGGCGCAAGCCCCAATTCGATGTGCTGATCGAGCACGAGCGAGACGGCCGCCACGGTTGGAATCGTCAGCCCGATACTCGCCAGCGCTGAGCCGAGCGCCAGATTCAGGCTTGTCTGCAGCTTGTTCGCACGTGCGGCGCGCAAGGCGGCCAGCCCTTCCGGCAACAATACCAGCGCGGCAATCACGATACCGACGACCGCTTTCGGCGCGCCGGCCTCGGCGACCGCTTGTTCGACGGCGGGAGAGAGCTTTTTCGCCAGGCCGACCACGGCCAGCAACGCCACGACCAGCAGCCCCAGGCTCAGCACGGCCGTGCGGCCCGACGGCGGTGCCACATGCACTTCCTCACTCGGCGCTTTGGACAGGAAGTAATCGCGATGACGCACTGTCTGCACGAACACGAACACCATATACAGCACGAGCGAAATCATGCCCTCGAAGGCCAGTTGCGACGCCGTGAGTCCCGGGCCGAGTACTGAGCTGGTGTAGTTCGGCAGCACCAGTGTGAGCACCGACAGGGCGCACAGCACCGCGAGCGCGGCACTCGCGCCTTCGACATGAAAGCCCTGCGTGTGATGACGCACCCCGCCGAAGAGCAGGCACAGCCCGACGATCCCGGTCGAGACGATCATGATGGCCGCGAACACCGTGTCGCGGGCCAATCCCGCCTTGTCCGGTCCTCCCGAGAGCATCACCGAGACGATCAGCGCCACTTCGATGATGGTCACGGCCACGGCCAGCACCAAGGTGCCGAACGGCTCGCCAACCTTATGGGCGACCGTTTCGGCGTGATGCACGGCGGAGAATACGGCGCCGGCCAAAGCGGCGGCACACACCGCCAGCGAGGCGCCATAGGGCAGCCAACCGGCGAGGCCGAGCACGACAAGGGCCACGATCGGCGTGTACATGGTCCAGTGGCCCAGCATGGCGGTCTTTGAGGAGGACATCGTCGGAGACTCCAGAATTCGGGGAACGGGCAGGGCGCGAGGGACAGCAGATCCAGCAACGGCGAGAACCTTGCCTCGGTGAGAATGTCGAGGCGGCGAGCCATAGTCTCAGAAAAGTGACACCCCGACAACAGACGCCATTGACACGCCACGTTGCGAGCCAGGCCATGCCGGTCTGTCGAGAGGCCCACGGACAAACGATCTTCCTCGACCACGCCGTTGATACTGCGTTCGAGTCCGTCGAGGAAGTCGAGGTCGTGAACAACGCATCCGAACTTCGTCGCTTTGATCGCCGCGCCGCCATTGACGCGTTGGGGGCGACCGGCGTAGTGTCTCGTGCATTCCTTTTACCACCAAGCTGTCGACGGGTAACGCTGTTGCTCACTTCTGTCGCGGCACACGGAGAACTGTTTTGAAACTGCTGCGTTTCGGCCCGAAGGGGCAGGAAAAGCCGGGCCTGCTCGATGGCGACGGCAATGTGCGAGACCTCTCCGGAGTGCTGGCCGACATTACGCCCGAGACGTTGAGTCCTCAGGGGCTGGCGACATTGCGCGCGCTGGATCCAGCGACGTTGCCCGTGGTGAAGTCGCCGGGGCGTCTGGGCGTGCCGTTCTCGGGGGTGGGCAAGTTCCTGGCCGTCGGTCTGAACTACAGCGACCACGCGGCGGAAGCGGGTTTGGACGCGCCGTCCGAGCCGGTGCTCTTCACCAAGTGGGAGAACTGCCTGAACGGCCCGAACGACCCCGTGGTGCTGCCCAAGAACGCCGTCAAGGGCGATTGGGAAGTCGAGCTGGGCTTCGTGATCGGCAAGACGGCACGGTATGTACCGCTCGAGAGCGCGCTCGACTACGTGGCGGGCTACTGCCTCGTGAATGACGTCTCCGAGCGCGAGTTCCAGATCGAGCGCGGCGGCACGTGGGACAAGGGCAAGGGCTTCGACACGTTCGGTCCGGTCGGCCCGTGGCTCGTGACGACCGACGAGATTCGCGATCCGCAACAACTGGGCCTGTGGCTCGACGTGAACGGTGTGCGCCGTCAGACGGGCCACACGTCGAAGATGATCTTCAGCGTGGCGTATCTCGTGCATTACATGAGCCAGTTCGCCACGCTCAAGCCGGGTGATCTCGTGACCACCGGCACGCCACCGGGCGTTGGCCTGGGGCAGAAGCCGCCGGTGTTCCTCAAACCGGGGGACGTGATGCACCTGGGTATCGACGGCCTGGGCGAGCAGACGCAGGAAGTGCACGCCTACGACACGCGCTGGCTCGACTGAGCGTGTAGCGGATGGCTTTCCTGTCCATCGCTCAGGGCGACGGATGTCCGGCGTTCGGCCCGGAAAATTCCGTCTCGGCATAGTCCGTCGGCGCAAAGTCACGCGTGGCACGGGCTGCGCGGTTCGCTTCGCGTGCGTTTGCTGGCACACTTGTCCCATTCGTCTGCACCTGTCCGCGCCACTAGCGCGCGGACGCAACTATCGAGAGACCAATGGAACGATGTCCGTGGAGCGATGGCTTCGAGCAGTATCGTCAGTATCACGACGAAGAGTGGGGGGTGCCGCTGCGCGATTCGCGCGCGTTGTTCGAGCTGTTGATGCTCGAAGGCGCGCAGGCGGGGCTCTCATGGTCCACCATCCTTAAAAAGCGCGATAACTACCGGCTGGCGTTCGATCACTTCGATCCGGTGCGCATTGCGGCGTTCGGGCCGGAGGACGAGGCTCGCTTGCTGGCGGATGCCGGGATCGTGCGCAACCGTCTCAAGATCGCCGGCGTGATCAAGGGGGCGAGGGCCTACCTGGCGATGGAGGCCGCGGGCACGCGATTCAGCGACTTTGTCTGGCAGTTTGTGGGCGGCGAACCGTTGCAGAACCGCTGGACAGCGCTTGGCGAGGTGCCGGCGAGCACCGCCGTCTCCGATGCGATGAGCAAGGCGCTGAAGAAAGCGGGCTTTACCTTCGTGGGCTCGACGATCTGCTATTCATTCATGCAGGCGGCGGGTCTGGTGAACGATCATCTGGTCGCCTGTCCGCGTCACAAGGCGGTGAAAGCGAAGGCGTTGGCGGCGAGTCAAAGCGGCAGCGTGCAAGCCCGGAAACGCCGTGTGGGCGCGTCGTCGGCTACAATCGCGCCTGACGAATCAGGATCTGCCTAATGTTCAGCTACCGCCACGCCTTTCACGCCGGCAACCACGCCGACGTGCTGAAACACTTTATCGCCGTTGAATGCATCGATTACATGCGCCAGAAGGACGTAGCGTTCTGGTACATCGACACGCATGCGGGCGCAGGCGGTTACGCGCTCGACGGCAAATGGGCCGACAAGACCGGTGAGTTCGAGACCGGTATCGGCCGTCTCTGGACGCGCGACGATCTGCCGCCGCCGCTCGCAGACTACGTGACGTTGGTGCGCGAATTCAATCCGGACGGCAAGCTGCGCTATTACCCGGGCTCGCCGTTCTTTGCGCTGCAACTGCTTGGGGATCGCGATCGGTTGCGGTTGTTCGAGATGCATCCGACCGAACAGGACGTGCTGCGCGAAAACTTCGAGGCGCAAGGGCGGGAAGTGGCGCGTCGTACGATGATTTTTGGTGCCGACGGGTTTGCGGGGCTCAAGACGATTCTGCCGCCGGCATCGCGCCGGGCGTTCACGCTGATCGATCCGTCGTACGAAGACAAGCGCGATTACACGCGTGCTACGCAGACCGTGCAGGAGGGACTCGACCGCTTTCCGACGGGGATGTATGCCGTGTGGTATCCGCTGGTGCAGCGTCGTGAGGCGGCGCAGTTGCCGGAGCGCATGAAGCGGCTCACGATCAACGGGCAGCCGATCAAGAACTGGGTGAATGCGTCGCTGACGGTGTGCAATCCGGTGCCGGGCGGTATGGGCCTGCACGGTAGCGGCATGTTCATTGTGAACCCGCCGTATATGTTGCAGGACACCCTCAAGACAACGCTGCCGTATCTCGTCAAGACGCTCGGCCAGGACAAGGGCGCGCAATTCACGCTCGAAGGCCGCCAGAGCTGACACATCCGACCCGCGCGGGTCGGATCACCGCTATTGTCGCCTTCAACGTCAACGTCAACGTCAACGCCAACCCGCGGCGCTCATTTGCCGGCGGCGGGCACTTCGTACGGTAGCGACAACAGTTCGTCCGGCGCCAGGTAGCGCCATTCGCCCAACGCGAGATTGCCCATCGGCAGACCGCCGATCGCGATTCTGACCAGCCCTTCCACTCGATTGCCTGCGGCGGCGACCATCCGTTTGACCTGATGGTATTTGCCCTGCGTGATCGTCATGGCAATCTCGTGAGACGAGGCACGCATGACATCCGTCGCGGCGAGCGGCTCCGTCTCGTCGCGCAGCAATACGCCGTCGCGCAAGGCCTGCAACATGTCGTCGGTGACCGGATGCTTGGTCGTGGCCACGTACCGCTTGGGCACGTGGCGACGCGGTGACATCATGGCATGCAGGAACGCACCGTCGTCGGAGAGCAGCAGCATGCCGGTTGTATCCTGGTCGAGGCGACCGGCCGGCTGCACGCCGCGCACGGCCATCGGCAACGGGAGTAGCGAATGCACGCCTTCGTGATGCGTCGGGCTCGTGGAGCACTCGTAGCCTTGCGGCTTGTTGAGCAGCACGTAGACGTGTTCGCGATATTCCCACGGCTCGCCGTCGAGCGTGAATTGCAGACCTTGCGGGTCCAACGACTCGCGCGGATTGTCGTGCACCACGCCGTCGATGGCAAAGGCACCGGTGACAATGAGTTTGCGGCACATCTTGCGACTGCCGAAGCCCTGCGATTGCAGTAAACGATCTAGCTCGATGATGCGATCTCCGTCCGGGCATGCATGAAAAAAGCCGATGATCTTTCGATCATCGGCTTTCTTAAATTTTTGGTGCCCAGAAGAGGACTCGAACCTCCACGGTGTTACCCGCTAGTACCTGAAACTAGTGCGTCTACCAATTCCGCCATCTGGGCTTCGTCAGCTCGCTTGCTGCTTGCTACGAAGAAGCAAGATTATGCCGAGGGGCTTACATACTGTCAAGCGATTTGCGGCAAAAAATGATAAATCGGGGGACGACCTACCTTATCGGGGGCGCCGCCACGTTAGGCGGCGTGGCCCATATGCTCCGAGCGAATCATGTCGATCAAATGGCGCAATCCCGGAAGCGTTTGACGTCGGCTCGGGTAATACATCGACAGGGGCGGCCCGTCGACGGCCCAGTCCGTCAACACGGCTTCGAGCGTGCCGCTGGACAGTGCCTGCGACACGTTTCGCTCCAACACGTAGGCCAACCCCAGGCCGCCCGTTGCCGCCGCAATCACGCCGTCGCTCTCGTTGATGCTAAGCGCCCCCGGCACATCCAGTTCGATCGCCGTTGGCCCATTGCCCAGCTCCCACTTGTAGAGCGTGTTGTCGCCCAGGCGCATCCGGATGCAATTGTGCGACATCAGATCCTGCGGCACCTTCGGTCGGCCATGCCGCGCGAGGTACGCGGGCGACCCGACCACGATCCACTTCAGCGCGCGCGTGAGCGGCGTTGCGATCATGTCGCCCGGCACCGTGTCGCCATACCGCATCCCGGCGTCGAAACCTTCCGCCACGATGTCGAGCATCCGATCGTCCACCGTGACATCCAATTCGATGTCCGGATACGACGCCACGAATCGCGGCAGAATCGGATCCAGCAGCAACCGCGCCGCATCGCGCGGCACATTCAGTCGCAAACGCCCGGCCGGCGACGCACGGTAGCGGTCCAATGCGCCAATGGCCGAGGCAATCTGCTCGAGGCCCTGTTCCAGCTCCTTCGCCAGTGCGGCGCCCGCGGCCGTTGGCGACACGGAGCGACTTGTGCGGTTCAGCAACTTCACGCCCAGGCGCGCTTCCAGATTGCGCATCGCGTGACTCAGGGCCGAGGTCGTTACCCCCAGTTCGGTGGCGGCCTCCCGAAAACTCTGCCGGCGGCAGATCGTGACAAAGACGTTCAAATCGGCAAGCTCACCGCGAGTGAAGGCAGGCATGTCATTCCCAACAAGTATCAAGCAACCGAAATCGAATACGCGCTACACGCGCGGCACGCCCAACCCCTTGGATGGCCGTTGAGCAATATTCAATTTTTTATGAGGCAAATTCTACCGATTTCGCTCGACGTCTGGACGGAGGGCGCGTGTGGCGTGACGCGCGCGCGACATGTTTTGCGAATCGCTCGCGCGGTGACGCACATCGTGCTCGGTCTCCGATCGATCGGCATCGATGGTTGGCAGTGCGCTGTACCGGCGTCGGCGCTCGGGAAGGGAGGGGGAGGGGCGGACGGTGGGCGAGCGCGCATGAAAAAAGCCGATGATCTTTCGATCATCGGCTTTCTTGAATTTTTGGTGCCCAGAAGAGGACTCGAACCTCCACGGTGTTACCCGCTAGTACCTGAAACTAGTGCGTCTACCAATTCCGCCATCTGGGCCTCGTCGACTTGCTGACTGCTTGCTCGCCGCGAAGAAGTGAGATTATGCGTACGCCGTGCGGCACTGTCAACACTTGGGTGGAATAATTTTTCTTTTTTCTCACCCGCCTGCAAGCCCACGCTCAAATTCCGCATAGGTGGCAGTTTTCGCGAGGTTTGCCGTATGATTGTCCCTGACTGTGCGACCCCGCGTTTTCGCGCGACGCACAACACCACGGACCGTCGGGCGCCAGATGTGCCCCTCGGCCGGACTCAACCGGCACAGCAACGCTACCGACCTTTGAGCAAATATCCCTATCCGATTCCGAGCCGCGAAGAAATCCTCGGTGTCCTGCGCACCGCCGATGCCGCGCTGTCCGCCAACGATATCGCCGAAGCCCTGGCGATCAAAAAGCAGGAGCGCGAAGGCTTCTTCAAGCGCCTCGCCGCCATGGAGCGCGATGACCAGATTCGCCTCGACCGCCACGGCTATTATCAACTGACCCACCCCTCGAACTTCATCGCCGGCCGTGTCATCGGTCACCGCGACGGCTACGGTTTCGCCGTGCGCGACGAGGGCGGCGACGACCTCTTCCTTCCCAGCGAAGAGATGAAGAAGGTCATGCACAACGACCGCGTCCTTCTGCGCGTTGCCGGCTACGATCGCCGAGGCCGTCCGGAAGGGCATATCGTTGAAGTGGTGAGCCGTGCCAACACGCACGTCATCGGTCGCCTGCTCAACGAAAACGGCGTGATGGTCGTCGCCCCGGAAGACAAGCGCATCGGCCATGACATCCTGATCCCGCCGCGCGCCCAGGGCAAGGCCAAGGTCGGTCAGGTCGTGTCCGTCGAACTTACCGATTACCCCAGCCGCTATAGCCAGCCCATCGGCCGCGTCTCGGAAGTCCTTGGCGACATCGACGACCCCGGCATGGAAATCGAAATCGCCGTGCGCAAGTACGGCGTGCCCCACCAGTTCTCCGCCGAAGCGCTCGCCGCTGCCGGGGCGCTGCCCGATGAAGTGCGTGCGCCTGATCTGCGTCACCGCATCGATTTGCGCGACGTGCCGCTCGTCACCATCGACGGAGAAGATGCGCGCGACTTCGACGATGCCGTGTACTGCGAGCCGGCCAAGGTCGGCCGCAGCGATGGCTTCCGCCTGATCGTCGCCATCGCCGACGTCTCGCATTATGTGACTTCCGGCGGCCCCCTCGACGCGGACGCCCTGACGCGCAGCACATCGGTCTACTTCCCGCGACGCGTCATTCCGATGCTGCCGGAAAAGCTCTCGAACGGCTTGTGCTCGCTCAATCCCGACGTGGATCGCTGTGTCCTCGTGTGCGACGCCCTCGTCGCCCCGAACGGCGAAGTCAAGGCCTATCAGTTCTATCCGGCCGTGATCCACTCGGCCGCGCGCCTGACCTACACCGAAGTGGCCGCCGTTCTCGGCAACACCAAAGGCCCCGAAGCCCAACGCCGCGCCGCGCTGCTGCCGCATCTGCAGAACCTGTACGAGCTGTACAAAGTGCTCGCGAAAGCGCGCAAGACGCGTGGGGCCATTGAATTCGATTCGACCGAGACGTATATCGTCTGCAACGCGCAAGGCAAGATCGAACAGATCCTGCCGCGCACGCGCAACGATGCTCACCGTCTCATCGAGGAATGCATGCTCACGGCCAACGTGTGCGCCGCCGACCTCCTCAAGCGTCACAAGCAGGCGGGCCTGTACCGGATTCACGCCGGTCCGTCGGGCGAACGACTCCAGGTGCTGCGCACGTTCCTCAAGACGCTCGGGCTGTCGCTCGGCGGTGGCGACGAGCCTGCAACGTCCGATTACGCGGACCTGATGACGCAGATCGAGTCGCGCCCCGACGCACCCATGCTCCAGACGATGCTCCTGCGCTCGATGCAGCAAGCCGTCTACAGTCCGGACAACATCGGCCACTTCGGGCTGGCGTATCCCGCCTACGCGCACTTCACCAGCCCGATTCGCCGCTACCCGGACCTGCTCACGCACCGTGCCATCAAGGCGATTCTGGCGGGCAAGAAGTACGAGCCCGAAGTCCCGGCGGGTGTGGAAATGACGACCGGCCTCTCGCCGCACGCGCGCAAGCTCCAGAAGGCCGACGACTCCGCCGCCGGGAAAGCCAAGAAGGCCGCAGGCACCAAGAAGCACGATGCCATCTGGGACGAGCTGGGCCTGCATTGCTCGGCGAATGAGCGTCGTGCCGACGAAGCCTCGCGCGACGTCGAAGCGTGGCTCAAGTGCTACTTCATGCGCGACAAGCTCGGCGAGGAGTACGGCGGCACCGTCAGCGCCGTCACCTCGTTCGGCATCTTCGTGCAGCTCGACGATCTCTTTATCGAAGGCCTCGTGCACGTCACGGAGCTCGGCAGCGATTACTTCCAGTTCGACGAAGTCCGCCACGAACTGCGCGGCGAGCGCACCGGCATCCGCTATCGACTGACCGACCGCGTGCGCGTGCAGGTGAGCCGTGTAGACCTGGACGCGCGCAAGATCGACTTCCGTCTTGTGCGCGAAGTCAACGCGCGCACGCTGGCGAAAACGTCGGGTCGCACCGAGCGCGGCGGCGCACCGGTGCCGGCCCCCGCCGCCGGTGCGCCAGGACTGGCCGGTTCGGCGGGTTCCGCCGCAGCCCGGCCGGGCATTCGCCAGATGCCCAAGGGCGGTGCGCTGCTCAACGGCGTGCAACTGGCCCCGGCGGGCAAGCACGCCGCCAAGCCGAAGTCCGTAAAAGTGAATGCCGCGCGGGCTGAGCGGGCTGAGCGAGGCGCCACCTCGCCAGCGAAGTCGGGAGGCGGCAAGGCGCCGGTGAAGCGTCCAGGAGGTCCGGCGAAGAAGCCGCGTCGTTGATTCGCGCAGCGCGGCGGAGGGTTTGCAGTAAGATGGGCGCCTTGTGCCGGCGGTGACCGGCAACAGGGGTCCGCGATGGATTGCGGCGGCGGTGGCCCATGCGGGCTCCGCCGCCGTCGTGCTTTGTGCGGCGCCCGTTGTCGGCGGCCGTGCCGGCACACGCTATTTTGAGGATGTGAAATGAGTCAATTGAAACTGCTGTTCGGCTTTCATGCCGTGACGGCGCGTCTGCGCCACGATGCCGGTAGCGTCGAAGAGATTTACTACGATCCGAGCCGGCGCGATCGCCGCATGACGGACTTCCTGAAGCACGTTGAGTCGCTCAAGGGCGCCCCGGGCGTAAAGGTCAAGGTCATTCAGGCCGACGGCAAGCGCCTGGACGGCATGGCCGGTTCGTCGCGCCATCAAGGCGTGGTTGCGCGTGCTCAGGAAGTGTCGCTGGCGCTGAACCTCGACGAATTGCTCGATGGCATCTCCGGGCCGCCGCTGCTGCTCGTGCTCGACGGCGTGACCGATCCGCACAACCTCGGCGCGTGCCTGCGTGTGGCCGACGGGGCCGGGGCGCACGCGGTCATCGCACCGAAAGACCGCGCCGTCGGTCTGAATGCGACCGCCGCCAAGGTGGCCAGCGGTGCGGCGGAAACCGTGCCTTACATCATGGTGACGAACCTCTCGCGCACGCTTCGGGAATTGCAGGAGCGTGGTATCTGGGTGGTCGGCACCTCCGACGACGCCCCTGCCGACATCTACCGCACCAAGCTCACCGGACCGATGGCGATTGTCATGGGGGCGGAAGGCGAGGGCATGCGCCGACTGGTGCGCGAGCACTGCGACGAGCTGATGAGTATTCCGATGGCGGGCGGCTGCGAAAGCCTGAACGTTTCGGTAGCGAGCGCCGTCTGCCTGTACGAAGCGGTACGCCAGCGCGCAGTGGCGGCCAAAGGCGCCAAGTGACAAACGTGAAGTGAGCGACTTCACGCCGAGGGGACGACGTCAAGGACGTGAGGTCAGCGGCGCGAAGCCAGGCCAGCGACGCCCGGCGCAAGATTGCCGGGCACGTCGCAGGGGTCGTTTAGCGTGCCGCGTCGATCAGCGCTTCCAGCTTGATCGCATCGGCGGCAAACGCGCGGATCCCTTCCGCGAGTTTTTCGGTCGCCATGGCATCGTCGTTGAGCGCAAAGCGGAACGACGGCTCATCCGTTTTCACGCGATCGATGCTCGCGGCGCGGGCGTCCTTCGCGTCGAGCCGTCGAGGCACTTCGCTCTGTGTCGTGCGGAGTTGTTCGAGCAGGGCGGGGCTGATCGTCAGCAGATCGCAGCCTGCCAATGCCAGGATCTGCCCGGTCGAGCGGAAGCTCGCACCCATGACTTCCGTGTCATGGCCGAAGTGCTTGTAATAGCGATAGATGGCGGCCACCGAGCGCACGCCCGGATCGTTCTCTCCCGCGTTGTCCGCCTCGACCCAGTTCGCACCCGCCGACTTCTTGTACCAATCGTAGATTCGACCGACAAACGGCGAAATCAGCCGGGCGCCTGCCTCGGCGCAGGCCGCCGCTTGCACCAGCGAAAACAGCAGCGTCATGTTGCAGCGAATTCCGTCGCGCTCGAGAATCTCGGCCGCGCGAATGCCTTCCCACGTCGAAGCAATCTTGATGAGCACGCGGTCGCGCTCGATGCCTTGCGCCTCATACATGGCGATGAGCTTGCGCGCACGGACCACCGTGCCGGCCGTATCGAACGACAGTCGCGCGTCCACTTCCGTCGACACGCGACCCGGCACGATGTCCAGAATCTCCCGCCCGAAGGCAATCAGCAGACGGTCGATGATCTCCGCGGTGGATTCCGCGCGGTGTTCACTGACGATGCGGGTGAGCATCGGGCGGTAGGCGTCCTTCTGGACGGCACCGAGAATCAGCGACGGGTTGGTCGTGGCGTCTTGCGGCTTGTAGGCGTCCATCGCCTGGAAGTCGCCGGTGTCGGCAACAACGATCGTGTGGCGTTTGAGCTGGTCGAGCTGATTCATGAGAGCGGCCTTGCGAGAAATGCACTGCGTGACATGAAGTCCGGGATGCGACCGGGCGATGAAAAACGGCGCGGCCCGCCTGACTCCGGTAAACTTCCGACTTTACCAAACTTTGCCGGAAATCCCCATGACCCAGGACGAACTCAAGCGCTTGGTCGGCGAGGCCGCCGCCGACTATGTGAACCAGCACGTGCCCGAGGGCAGCGTGATCGGCGTGGGCACCGGGTCCACCGCGAACTGCTTTATCGACGCGCTCGCCGTCCACAAGGGCCGCTATCGCGGTGCCGTCTCCAGTTCCGAGGCCAGCACCGAGCGTCTGCGCAAACATGGCATCGAAGTCTTCGACCTCAACCAGATCGACAGCCTGCCGGTCTACGTCGACGGTGCCGACGAGATCAACGCGCTTGGCCACATGATCAAGGGCGGCGGCGGGGCGCTCACGCGCGAGAAGATCGTCGCCTCGGTGGCGAAGGAATTCGTGTGCGTCGTCGACGCGTCCAAGGAAGTTGCCGTGCTTGGCGTCTTTCCGCTGCCGGTCGAAGTGATCCCGATGGCGCAGGCGAGCGTCGCCCGTGCGCTGACGGCGCTGGGTGGCAAGCCGCAGGCGCGGGTGCGTGCCGACGGCAGCCCGTACATGACCGACAATGGGTGTGCGATTCTTGACGTCCACGGGCTGCAGATCCTCGATCCGGTGGCGTTCGAGGCGCAGGTCAACCAGATCCCGGGCGTCGTGACCGTAGGGCTCTTCGCACAGCGCGGCGCGGACATCACGCTCATGGGTACGCCGCAAGGCGTGCGCACGCTCGACTACCACAACTGATCCCGGGAGGGCAGGATGGCTGGATCGCGTCGTCTTCCCGAAACCTGGTTCCGCCGTGGCCTGTGGCTGATCGCCGTGTTATTTGCGGCGTTCCTCATTGGCCTGGGCGGGCTCGTCGTCGACAAATTGCCGGGCGTAGCGCCTGCGCCGACGCTCGACTCGTTCGTCGATCGCGGGCAGGCGGCCGGTGCCGACGCCGCCATCAAGCAGGCGCAGACACAGCTCGAAGATGTCGAGAGCCGGTTGGAGACGGCGCGTTTGCAGCTCAAGGCGCGGAGTACGGCGTATCGCAGTGCGCGAGAGTCGTTCAACGATTGGGTGGCCACGCGTACGGCGACGGCGCAGGCCAGTCAGGATACGGAGCTTGTTGCGCGCACGCAGGCGCTCGATGCCTTGAAGGCGGCGCAGCGCGACGTCCAGACGCAAGTCGATGCCCTCGAGGCAAAACAGCTGGATGCCCAGCGCGCGGTGCAGTCGGCGCGCATGGCGCGCTATGCGCTGAACACGGCGGCGGGAGAAAAGCTTGCGGCGATCCAGCGTGCGCAGGATTTGAAAGTATTCGGCATTCGGCTTGCGCTTACGCTGCCATTGCTGGTGGTGGCGGGATGGCTCTTTGTGCGCCAGCGCAAAAGCACGTGGTGGCCATTCGTGTGGGGCTTCATCTTCTTCGCGCTGTTTGCGTTCTTCGTAGAGCTGGTGCCGTACTTGCCGGACTACGGTGGATATGTGCGGTACCTCGTGGGCATTGTGCTCACGGTGATGATCGGACGCTACGCCATCGTGTCGTTGCAGCGATACCTGGCGAGGCAGAGGGCGGAGGAGCAGTTACCGGACGAAGAGCGTCGCAAGACGTTGTCGTACGATCTGGCGCAGGCGCGGTTGGCGAAGTCGGTGTGTCCGGGGTGTGAGCGTCCGGTGAAATTGGACGATCCGAATCGCGATTACTGCGTGCACTGTGGCATTTGCCTGTTTGACCATTGCGGTGTGTGCGATGCGCGCAAAAACGCGTTCGCGCATTTCTGCCACCACTGCGGAGCGGCTTCGGCTGGCAAGGCGGCCGTGGGTGGCACGACGCCCGCCTGACCAGCACATCCAGCAGATCCCAATCGAGAAAAAAAGCATACGAGCCTATTCGCCTGCCTGTTTCCCGACGCCGGTGGCATGGTGCCATAGGGCGTATGCGGGGACGGATCGGGGCCCCTTTCTGCAGCGAGTTGGGTTTATGTCTGAGCGGCGGAAAGGGGCCCCGATCCGTCGGGGGGGAGGCGCTTACTCAGAGGGCGGCGGCACATAGCCTTGAGCGACATCGGCGCCGTCTCCGAAGAAATACTTTTCGGTTTGCTTGACGAGGTATTGGCGGGCGCGCGGATCGGCCATATTCAGGCGATTTTCATTGATCAGCATGGTTTGTTGCTTGAGCCAGCCGGCCCAGGCTTCTTTCGAGACGCTTTCCCAGAGGCGTTTGCCAAGTTCGCCGGGCATGGGGGGGAAATCGAGACCTTCGGCTTCTTTGCCGAGTTTGACGCATTGAATCATGCGAGCCATGGGGAACTCCTTCGTGATCTGGTTGGGGCGTGAATGAATGTTGGGCGCTTGAGTCGAAACCCTTTGGGGGAATCGACATGCGACGAAAAAGCGCGCTGCGGCCGAGAGCGGTAGATGGGGACAACGGCGCGAGACACAAGGGGGCCTTGGGCGTGCGCCGCCTGCCTGCCCTTCGTTACAGCTTCTTGATGAGCACCAGCGAGCGGCGTTGCCAGTTATACAGGCGTCGGCGGTCGGCCGGCAGATCGTCGACGCCTGCCTTGACGAAGCCGCGCTTGAGGAACCAGTGCTCGGTGCGCGTGGTGAGAACGAACAGGCGATCCAGACCGCGGGCACGGGCGCGTTGCTCGATGTGTTTGAGCAGGCGTTCGCCGTCCCCGGAGCCTTGCGCTTCCGGGTCGACGGTCAGGCAGGCCATCTCCCCGATGCGTTCCATCGGATACGAATAGAGTGCCGCGCAGCCGAACAGGCGACCATCGTGCTCGATGACCGAGAAGTGATCGATGTCGCGCTCCAGCTGGTTGCGACCGCGTCGCACCAGCGTGCCGTCTGCCTCCAGCGGTTCGATGAGCTGCAGAATGCCGCCGACGTCGTCGATCGTCGCTTCGCGCAGGCTCTCCAGGTTCTCGTACGAGATCATGGTGCCCACGCCGTCGTGCGAGAACAGTTCGAGCAGCATGCTGCCGTCGAGCGCGAAGGGCACGATGTGGGCACGGCCGACACCCGCCCGGCAGGCGCGCGTCGCGTACTTAAGATAGAACGCCGAATCGCGGTCGAGCGTACCTTGCGACTGCAGGCGCTGGGCGTCTTCGAGGGTGAGTTCGTGCTGCAACTCGTTGTACTCGTTCATGACGCCGGGCGTTTCCGTGATGAAAATCAGCTTGTCGGCACGCAGCGCGATGGCCGCCGACGACGCCACATCTTCCATCGTCAGATTGAACGACTGACCGGTCGGCGAGAAGCCCAGCGGGGAGAGCAGCACGATCTTGCCGCTCGCCAGCGACAGGCGAATCGACTCGGCATCGACCTTGCGAACCACGCCGGTGTGCTGAAAATCCACGCCGTCCACGATGCCCACCGGGCGCCCCGTCACGAAGTTGCCCGACACGACGCTGATGCGCGCATTGCCCATGGGCGTGTTCGGCAGCCCCTGGCTGATCGACGCTTCGATGTCCAGCCGCAGTTCCCCGGCCGCTTCCTTCACCGCTTCGAGCGCGGCCGCGTCGGTAATGCGCAACTGCTGGGCGAAGTGCGACTCGATATGTCGCAGGCGCATCTGCTCCTCGACCTGCGGTCGCGAACCGTGCACCAGCACGATATGCATGCCCATCGCGCACAGCAGCGCGACATCCTGAATCAGGGTGTCGAGTCCGCCCGCCGCGACGAGTTCGCCACCGAAGGCGACCACGAAGGTCTTGTCGCGGAACGCATGGATATAAGGGGCGACCGATCGCAGCCAGTCCACGAACTGGGCTTGGTGGGCGGTCTCTTCGTCTTGTAGGGCGGGGTCGGGTTCGGTCAGCATGAGTGTACGTGCGCAAACATCCGCAGATTATATAATGCGCGCCCATGGCAAGTGATGAACGAAATCGACAATCTCCGCCCCCGAAGCCGAAAGTGATGGCTCCGGGGCATACGCGCGCCCAACCCACGGTCACCGCGTCGACTCCAAAGCCCGCCAGGCTGCCCAAACCCGCGAACACGGGGCAGGCCGGCGGCCCGAACCCGGCAGCGGGGCGACGCACGACGCCGGCCGAGCGCGCCGCGCGCGACGCCGAACGCCTCGCGGCGCGCCAGGCCGCCGCCAATCCGCTTCCCGACATCGTCTTTCCCGAGGCGCTGCCCGTCTCCGGCCGGCGCGACGAGATTGCGCGCGCCATCGCCGGCCATCAGGTCGTCATCGTGAGCGGCGAGACCGGCTCGGGCAAGACCACTCAGCTTCCCAAAATCTGCCTCGCGCTCGGCCGCGGGCTTGGCGCGGGCGGCACCGGCCTGATCGGCCACACCCAACCACGTCGGATCGCCGCGTCGGCCACCGCGCGCCGCATCGCCGACGAACTCAACACCCCGCTTGGCGACATCGTCGGCTTCAAGGTGCGCTTCAACGACACCTTGTCCCACGGCGCGTCCGTCAAACTGATGACCGACGGCATTCTGCTCGCCGAGACGCAGACCGATCCGCTGTTGCGCGCGTACGACACTCTCATCATTGACGAGGCGCACGAGCGCAGCCTGAACATCGACTTTCTGCTCGGCTACCTCAAGCAGTTGCTGCCGCGTCGGCCCGACCTGAAAGTCATCATCACGTCGGCCACCATCGACGCCGATCGCTTCGCCCGCCATTTCGGCACGGGCGAGGGCGACCACCTGCGCCCAGCGCCGGTCATCGAAGTGAGCGGGCGCCTGTACCCCGTTGAAGTGCGCTACCGCCCGATCCAGGACGATGCGCGCATCGCGAACGCGCTGGGGCGCGAAGGCAGCCGCGCCAGCGCGCGCGATCGCGAACGGGACCTGATGGACGGGATCGTCGACGCCGTCGACGAACTGTGCCGCGAAGGCGCCGGCGACGTGCTCGTCTTCCTGCCCGGCGAGCGCGAAATCCGCGAGGCGGCCGAGTCGTTGCGCAAGCATCATCCGCCGCACACCGAAATTCTGCCGCTCTTCGCACGGCTCTCGGGCCCCGAGCAGGAGCGTGTGTTCAAACCGTCCAACGCGCGCCGTATCGTGCTGGCCACCAACGTGGCGGAAACCTCGCTCACGGTGCCGGGTGTTCGCTACGTGGTCGATGCCGGTACCGCGCGCGTCAAGCGATACTCGTACCGCAACAAGGTCGAACAACTACAGATCGAGCCGATCTCGCAGGCCGCCGCCAACCAGCGCGCGGGGCGCTGCGGCCGCGTGGCCGACGGCGTGTGTATTCGTCTGTACGACGAAGCCGACTTCCAGGCGCGCGCGCGCTTCACCGATCCGGAAATCCTGCGCTCGTCGCTTGCCGCCGTCATTCTGCGCATGCAGTCGCTGCGGCTCGCCAAGGTCGAGGAATTCCCGTTCATCGAACCGCCGCCCGGCCGGGCCGTTGCCGACGGCTATCAACTGTTGGGCGAACTCGGTGCGGTCGACGACACCAACCAGCTCACCCCGCTTGGGCGCGAACTGGCGCGTCTGCCGCTCGATCCCCGCGTGGGCCGCATGATTCTGGCGGCGCGCGACCAGCAGTCGCTGCGCGAAGTCCTCATCATCGCGAGTGCGCTGGCCGTGCAGGATCCGCGTGACCGCCCGCTCGAAGCGCAGGACGCCGCCGACAACGCCCATCGCAAGTTTGCCGACGAACGCTCCGAATTCCTCTCGTGGCTCAAGATCTGGCAGTGGTTCGAAGAGGCGATCGCGCACAAGAAGTCGAACCGGCTGCTCGGACAAGCCTGCCGCGACAACTTCCTGTCGCAATTGCGCCTGCGCGAATGGCGCGACGTGCATAGCCAGTTGCTCACCGTCGTGCGCGAACAGGGATGGCGCATCAACGCGTCGGAGGCGACTTACGAGCAGGTGCATCTTGCCTTGCTCGCGGGCCTGCTCGGCAACATCGGCTGCAAGGCCGACGACGATCCGCATTTCCTCGGCGCGCATGGCATCAAGTTCCACATCTGGCCGGGATCGTCGCTCGTGAAGAAGGCCGGGCGCTGGGTGATGGCCGGCGAACTCGTCGAGACGAGCCGGCTCTACGCACGATGCATCGCCCGGATCGAGCCGGAGTGGATCGAACGTGTCGGCAAGCACTTGGTGAAGACGTCGCTCTCCGACGCGCATTGGGAGAAGAAGGCCGCGCAAGTCGTGGCGTACGAACGCGGCATGCTCTATGGCCTGACGATCTATGCGCGCCGACGGATGAACTTCGGCCCGCGCGATCCGCGTCGCGCCCGCGAAATCTTCCTGCGCAGTGCGCTCGTGGAAGGCGAATGGGAGACCAAGCTCCCGTTCTACGCCCACAATCGCAAGCTGATCGCCGACATCGAGCAGCTCGAACACAAGTCGCGCCGCCAGGACGTGCTTGTCGACGACGAACTGATCTACGCGTATTACGATGCCCATGTCCCCGCCGATCTCTACGACGGCGCGAGCTTCGAGCACTGGTATCGCGAAACGGCCAAGGGCTCGCCGAAGCTGCTCTACCTCGTGCGCGACGATCTGATGCGTCACGAGGCAGCGGGCGTCACGACCGACTTGTTCCCGAAGAAGACGGCCATTGCGGGCATCGACATGGTGCTCAGCTATCACTTCGAACCGGGCTCGCCGCGCGATGGCGTAACGCTCGCCGTGCCGCTCTACGCGCTCAATCAGGTCGACGCGCGCCGCTGCGAATGGCTGGTGCCGGGCATGCTCAAAGAGAAGGCGCACCTGCTGATGAAGTCGCTGCCGCAGAAGCTGCGGCGTCACTTCGTACCGTTGCCCGAGTTTGCGGCCGGCTTCGTCGACCGGGCGACGTTCGGACAGGGCGCGCTGCTCGATGCCCTCATCGCCGACGCGCGCGAACAGACCGGCGTCATGCTCAAGTCCAGTGACTTCAAGTTCGAAATGCTTCCGGCGCACCTGTCGATGAACTTCAAGGTGATCGACGAACACGGGCGTCAACTCGGCATGGGACGCAATCTCCCGCAACTGCGTGCCGAACTCGGTCAGCAGGCGCAGCGCACATTTCAGCAGTTGGCGGCGAAGAGTGGCGCGACGCCGACCCGTGGTTCCGCCGTCGAGCCCGACGCACATGGTGCATCGGCGACGACGTCGCCGGCGGCGCGCGGCGAGGCGCGTGGTGCGGGACGGGCGGGCACGCAGGCAGCGCCTTCAGCGGCCGCTGTCGAGCCCGGCCGCTACGACAACCTCACGACGTGGAGCTTCGGCGAACTGCCCGAGATGCTGGAAATCCGTCGCGGCGGTCAGACGTTGTTCGGCTACCCGGCCTTGGTCGAGCGCGGCGATCACTGCGATCTCGAAGTGTTCGACGATCCGCACGAAGCGCAACGGCAGCATCGCGCGGGTCTGCGTCGGCTCTTCGCGATTCAACTGCGCGAGCAGGTGAAGTATCTGGAGAAGAACATCCCGGGCCTGCAGCAGATGGCGATGCAGTACATGAACCTGGGGACGCAAGAAGCACTGCGGGAGCAGATCGTCGATCTGGCGCTGGAGCGTGCGTGCCTTCAGTTGCCTTGGCCGAGCGATAACGCGTCGTTCGTCGCGCGCAAGGACGAGGGGCGGGGACGCCTCACGCTGCTCGCGCAGGAGATCGCGCGGCTGGCCGGACAGATTCTCACCGAGTACGCGACCTTGCAGAAGAAGCTGACCCAGGCCAAGCCGTTCGCGCAGGCGTATGCGGATCTGACGGCACAGTTGCAACGGCTGATCGGCAAGCGGTTCCTGATCGACACGCCGTACGCGCAACTGGCGCATTTCCCGCGCTATCTGAAGGCGATGGCCGGACGTATCGACAAGCTCAAGGCGGATCCGACCCGCGACGCCCGCGCCATGAGCGAACTGGGGCCGTTGCTGCAGAACTGGCAGCGGGCGACGTCGCAACGCCGCGATCAGGGCGACGCGCGACTCGAGGAGTTCCGCTGGCTGCTCGAGGAGTTGCGCGTCTCGCTATTCGCGCAGGAGTTGCGCACGCCCATGCCGGTGTCGGTCAAGCGTCTGCACAAGGTTTGGGAGGCGTTGCAGCGCTGACGTGCTGAGGGCGCGGCCGTCGTGCGCAACGATGGCTGCGAGCGCTGCGAGCGCTGCGATCTCGTTGATCCCGGCGAGCGTCGCGGACTTGGCGACCAAGCTGATTCGGGGGATGCCAACCCACGCGTGCAATGACGGCGTTCGGCCCCGACGCCAACCCCCGACACCATTTCGATGGGACATCCGCTTGCCGGTTTGCGCTACGTCAGAAAGTGTCGAAATTATGTTTCGATACGTAAAAAAAGGTGCGCCGGACGCGCGTTGACGGGGTGTTCCCGGCCTACAATGGCGAGTCGCTACGACGTATCGAGAACGGGCGGTCCACGCGCCGTTTTCGCCACTTTTCCTGCCTAATTTTCTCCCGAGAGACGCTGCAATGCGCAGACTGCTGATCGCTGCCGGTCTGGTGGCTTCCTTCGGTCTGGCGGCGCTCGCTGCGCCGGCCACGGCTGCGGCGCCGGCGCCCGACAGTGTCGTGGTCGTGCTCAACTCGGCCGACGCCAGCGTCAGCCTGATCGACAAGGCGACGCAGAAGGTCATCCAGACGTTCCCGGTTGGCAAGGAGCCGCATCATCTCATGGCCACGCCCGACAATCAGTCGCTCATCGTGGCGAATTCGGTCGGCAACAACCTCATCTTCCTCGACCCGAAGACGGGACAGGTCCAGCGCAAGATCGAGAACGTCGAGGACCCCTACCAGATTGGCTTCTCGCCGGACAAGAAGTGGTTCGTCGCCAACGCCCTGCGACTGGATCGCGTGGACGTGTATCGCTATGACGGCAAGAACCTGAGCGTGGCGCAGCGCATTCCCCTCAAGAAGATGCCGAGCCACCTGGTCTTCACGCAGGACAGCAAACTTGTCTTTATCTCGTTGCAGCAGTCCAACGAGATCGCCGCCATCGATCTGGCCACTCAGAAAGTGCTCTGGACGATGAAGGTGGGCGACAGTCCGGCAGGGGTGTGGCTCACGCCGGGGGACAAATACCTGCTCGTGGGAATGACCGGCGCGGACTATGCCGCCGTGGTCGACTGGCGCAATCAGAAGGTGATCAAGACGATCCCGACGGGCAAGGGGGCGCACAACTTCCGATCGCTCGCCGATGGCAGGCACGTACTGATTTCGAATCGCGTGTCGAGCACGATCAGCATCGTCGATCAGGAGGCGCTCACGAACGTCGGCAACATCACCGGCCTGCTGCCGGGACCGGACGACATGGAACTCTCGGCCGACCGGAAGACGCTGTGGGTGACGTTCCGTTGGGCCCGCAAGGTCGGCATCATCGATATGACGCAGCGCAAGCTGATCAACACCATTCCGGTCGGACGATCCCCTCACGGGATCTATTTCTTCGACCGCGCCCCGGTGCTGTAACATCGGGACATCGCGACGAGGGCGTCACACCGACCGAGCGTCTCCGCTCGGGGCGCACGTTCCTCAACGCGATGGATTCCGATTCTCGTCCTGACGGCACCGACCGTATCGATACTGCATGAATGACATTCTTCGCGCGCTGGGCCGCGCGCTCGTGAGCCTGTTGCATCCGCGCATGCTGTGGCTCACCGCCATGCCCTTTGTGGTCTCCGGCCTGATCTGGGGCGCCGTGATCTGGTTCGGCTGGGTGCCGTTCACCGATTTTCTGCGCGTCTGGCTCGAACAGTGGCAGTTCACGCAATGGATCTACCGCTTCTTCGGCTATTTCGGCATCGATAGCGTGCGCATGGCGCTCGCGCCGTTCATTCTCGTCGCGCTGCTCATCCCGCTGATCGTGGTCACGGCGCTGCTGCTCATCGCGGGGTGGTCGATGCCCGCGGTGTTGCGTCACCTCTCGCGTCGCCACTACATTCATTTGGAAGCGCGGCAGGGCGGCTCGTTCTGGGGCAGTCTCGGTCAGTCGCTGGGCGCCACCGTGGTCTTTCTCGTCGCCGCGCTGCTCACGCTGCCGCTGTGGCTCGTGCCGCCGTTCTTCGCTATCGTGCCGCCGTTGTTATGGGGCTGGCTGACGTATCGCGTAATGACGTACGACGCGCTGGCGTATCACGCGAGCGCCGAGGAGCGTCGCCGGATCGTGCGCGAGCGGCGTCTGCCACTGCTGGTAATCGGCGTGGCAACCGGGCTGCTCGGCTCATTGCCGACGCTGCTGTGGGTGTCGTCGGTCATCATGATCGTGATGTTCCCGGTCATCGCGCTGCTGGCGATTTGGCTGTACGTGGTGATCTTCATATTTTCAGCGTTGTGGTTCGCGCACTATTGCCTGCGGGCATTGTCGCGATTGCGCGCGGCCGAGGCGGCGCGTCACGAGCCGATGCTCGGGGCAACGCTGTTGCCTGTGGCGAGCCCGCCGTCGCGAGAGAGCGAGGACCTGCCGCCTGCGTTGCCGCCGGGGCGAGGGTCGTCGAACGGTTCGCCGTGAAAGTGGCACAATCGTGTGACTGCGCGCTGCCGCCGGGCGGCGCCGCGCGCTTCCCCCCCCCCAGGCCCTGACGACAAGATAAAGGAAGCATCATGGCGGTCGGCATCATCATCATCGGCGACGAGATTCTCTCCGGGCGCCGTCAAGACAAACATCTCCCCAAGATCGTCGAACTGCTCACCGAGCGCGGCATGCAACTCGGCTGGGCCGAATATGTGGGTGACGACCCTGAGCGCATCACGGCCACGCTGCGACGCACGTTTGCGAGCGAGGATATCGTTTTCGTCACCGGCGGCATCGGGGCGACGCCCGACGATCACACGCGTCAGTGCGCCGCGGCGGCACTCAATGTCCCGCTCGTGCTCACGCCGGAAGCCGAGGCGCTCATCATGGAGCGCATCGCCGACACCAGTCCCGACGGACGTGCGGACATGAGCCAGCCCGATAACCGGCATCGTCTGAAGATGGGCGAGTTTCCGGTCGGCGCGCGCGTGCTGCCGAATCCCTACAACAAGATTCCGGGGTTCTCGGTCGAGCGGCATCACTTCATGCCGGGATTCCCGGTCATGGCGTGGCCGATGATGGCGTGGGTGCTCGACACGGACTACGCCGAGTTGCATCACCTGACGAAGCACGCCGAGCGATCGGTGCTGGTGTTCGGGTTGGCCGAGTCGACATTGACGCCGCTCATGGAGGCCATCGAAGCCGAATATGGCGGCGTGAAAGTGTTCAGTCTGCCCAGCGTGGGCGACGCGCAACGTGGCGCGATCTACGCGCGCCGACATATCGACCTGGGCGTGAAGGGCGACCCCGCACTGGTTGGCGCGGCGTTCGAGCGACTGATTGCCGGGGTGAATGCGCTGGGCGGCGAGATCGTGCATCCGACCGAGGCGCTCGCGCTGCCCGAGGGCACGCTGCCGTCGGGCAATTGACGGGCGGGCGGTACTGCCGCGAGAGCGCATAAAAACGGCGCTTGCCTGTGAAGGGCAAGCGCCGTTTTTCGTTGCCGGCGCGCACGGCGGGAACCATGCGCGCCCTGCGCGCCGGTCAGAATCCGGCGAGCACGAGTTTGCCGATGGTGCGTCCGCCTTCGAGCTGCGCGTGGGCGCGGCGCAGGTTCACCGCGTTGATCGGGCCCAGGACCTCGCCCACCGTCGTGCGCAGCGTACCTGCATCGACCCGGCGTGCCACTTCGGTCAGCAGCGTGTGCTGCGCGATCATGTCCGGCGTTGCGAACATGGCGCGCGTGAACATGAACTCCCAGACGAACGTGGCGCTCTTGTTTTTGAGCAGACCGATGTCGAGCGGACCCGCATTCTCCACGATGGAGCAGATCTTGCCTTGTGGGGCGACGACCTGCGCCATGGCGGGGAAATGCGCGTCGGTGTCGTTCAGGCACAGTACGAAATCCACCTGTGGCATGCCGATCGACTGCAGCTGCGCCGGAATGTCCTGGGTATGGTCGATCACGTGTTGCGCACCGAGTTGACGACACCAGTCGGCCGATGCCGGGCGCGACGCGGTAGCGACGATGTGCAGATGGGCAAGGCGTCGCGCGAGCTGAATGGCAATCGAGCCGACGCCGCCGGCACCGCCGACGATGAGGATCGACTTGCCCTCATCGCCGCCGTCGGGAGCGATGCCAAGGCGGTCGAAAAGGGCTTCCCACGCCGTGATCGTCGTGAGTGGCAAAGCAGCGGCGCCCGCGAAGTCGAGCGACGTGGGCATGTGGCCGACGATGCGTTCGTCGACAAGATGGAACTCGCTGTTCGCGCCTGGGCGCGTGATGCTGCCCGCGTAGTACACCGGGTCGCCAACCTTGAAGAGGGTGACGTCCGGGCCGACGGCTGCGACGGTGCCCGCCGCATCCCACCCCAATACGCGCGGCGTGGCTTCGACCTTATCTTTCGGGGCGCGAACCTTGGTGTCGACCGGGTTCACGGAAATCGCTTCGACCTTGACCAGCAGGTCGCGCCCCGCGGGTGTTGGCGTCGGCAGCTCGATGTCTTCGAGCGACTTCGGGTCGTCAATCGGCAGGTAATGGGTCAATCCGACGGCTTTCATCTGTTTTCTCCTGAATAGGCGGGGCGCAGCCGGCAGTGCGCCGGCGACACCCCCGATGCGATAACGAGAGACTAAGGCTAGTCGATTGCTTTGATAATTCGCATAATGCGGAAAAGATCTTTTGGAGATTCCATCAAATGGCATTGGATCTCGATACCGTGGCGTTGTTCGTGCGCGTGGCGGCGCTCGGGAATGTGTCGGCCGCGGGGCGCGAGCAAGGGCTGTCTCCGGCCACGGCCAGTACGCGCCTGACACAACTCGAAGGTGTGCTCGGGGCACGGTTGCTGCATCGGACGACACGCAGGGTGGCGCTCACGCAAGAGGGGGAAGCCTTTCTGCGAGACGCGCAGACCTTGCTCGCGGCCGAGGCGCAAGCGATGGCAAGCGTTGGGCAGGGGCACGCAGCGCCTCAGGGGCGTTTGCGGGTGTCATGCTCCTCGTCGTTCGGGCGTCAGCATGTTTCCCCCGCCTTGTCGGCCTTCCTGGCGCGCTATCCGGGGATTTCGCTGGACTTCCGGCTCACGGATCGGGTTGTCGACCTGATCGAGGCCGGCATGGATCTCGCGATTCGCGTCGGGGCGTTGCGTGACTCGACGCTCGTTGCTCGCAAGCTCGCCCCGAATCGCCGGACATTGTGTGCGTCGCCCGCGTACCTCGCGGCGCGCGGCGCGCCGAAGCACCCAGGCGAGCTTGCCGCGCACGACTGCCTGATCCTGGGGGAGCAGCGCGATTGGCGGTTCGTGACGCCCGGTGGTCCGCTGAGCGTGCGTGTCGGCGGGCGTCTGGCGTCGGATAACGGGGAAGTGCTGCGCGACGCGGTTTTGGCGGGCCTGGGCATTGCGCTCAAGTCCACGTGGGACGTCGGCGCGCATCTGCGCAGCGGGGCGCTGGTGCCGGTGTTGCCCGCCTATCCGCTCGCGGAGGAGGTGGCGATCTGGGCCGTGTACCCGAGCCGGGCGTTCGTGCCGCCGAAAACCCATGCGCTGATCGAATTCCTGCAGGCGCGCTTTGGGCCGGCGCCGTATTGGGATGACGGCGACGACCCATCGGCTGGCCTATCGAGGCCGTAACGCGACGAAGCGTCAGTGAAGGTGATGGGGCCGCGTGAGTTGTGCGCCGGCGTCCTCGTGACCGATCGCCGGGCTGGCGTGGTGAAGCACAAGGCGCCAGCCATCGGCTTCCTTCATGTAAACGTTCGTGGCGAGCACGAAGGCGTAACGGGCTTCGGGACGGGTCTCGACCTGTACCTGTTCCAGCACGTTATGGACCGCGCACAGCGGATTGCGCGCTACCTGGAGATGACTGGCCGTGACGTGCAATCCGTCCTTGGCAAGGATCTGCTGCCAACTCTCGCGAACCGCCGCCGGGCCGACGTGGCGGGGCCCTGCCGGGTGAATGCAGACGATTTCCTCGTCTTCCGACCAGACGTCCATCAGCGTATCGGTATCGCCGGCGCGCAGCGCTTCGTAGTAGGCGTGCTCGGCGTCTTCCGGACTTAGAAAAATGGCAGCGGGCATAACGGCAGCCTCCGACGGGGTGGAGCGCCAGGCAATGGGGGCGCCTGGAGAACGCGCCGATTATGGAGCGTTTGCCGGGGCTTGTCGAACGTCGGGAGGGCAAAATCGCGCCATCGCGCGCGACGCTTGATCTGGCGCAACACGACGCGGGGGCGGGGCCGTTAGCGTATCGGTAACATCCGAGGCAGGGATGGCGGGTGACGGCGCACTGGCGGGAGCTTCGGCTGCGGGGACGCTCGTGCGTCCCCGTTGGCGGGTGTCAGCAGGGAACGCCGGCGAGTTCGTGCAGCGCGGCGGCGTCGATGATCTTGACGTGGCGCTGCCGGATTTCGATCATGCCGTTTTGTGCAAAGCGTGAAAACAGGCGGCTGACGGTTTCAAGCTTGAGGCCGAGGAAACTTCCGATTTCTTCGCGGCTCATGCGCAGCACGAATTCATGGGCGGAGTAACCGCGCGCGGACAGCCGCTCGGACAGGTTGAGCAGGAAGACGGCCAGACGTTCCTCGGCACGCATGGTGCCGAGCGCGAGCAGTTGCTGGTGCTCGTTGCGGATTTCCTGACTCATCAGGCGGTGCAACTGGCGTTGGAGCGATGGCACTTGACGCGACAACGTCTCCAGTTCGCCGAAGCGGGCGATGCACAGCTCGCTGTCTTCGAGCGCGATGGCGGTGCTCGGGTGATGGTGGTCGGCCACGGCGTCAAGGCCGATGAGTTCGCCCTGGAGGTGGAAGCCGACGACTTGCTCGCGGCCGTCGGGGGCCGTGACGCAACTTTTGAGCGAACCGAAGCGAATGCCGTAGACAGCGTGCAGATCGTCGTTCGCGTGGTACAGCACGTCGCCTTTCTTGAGGCGGCGGCGCTCGCTTACCAGTGCGTCGAGTCGTTCCAGCTCGGGTTCCGGAATGCCGACCGGCAAGCAGAATTGCCCGAGCGAACATGTGGAACAGCGGGGCTGAGCGATGGGAGTGCGACCGTTTTCTGTGGTCATGAGGGCCCCTGAAGTTTTTTGGAGAGTCTATCATGGTGCGTTGACCTATCGTTTTCCCTTTCCGCACGTCGGAATGTCGACGAGGCTTTACGGGCGTCGGTGTTTCAGTAATAATTGCGCACATACCGGACGTCCGTCTCGCCGCACAATCGGCCTGGGCGTTTTCCCGGCAGGTCGTTTCGAAGCATTCAGGTCGCGCCGCCGTCACTACGACCGAACACAATCGGGCGCGCGCTTATGCGAAGCGGTTACGACCGTTTCTCGTGTTCCAAGCATCCATTTATTCCTGATACCGGGTCGCCAAGCCCCCGGTCTGCTTAGTCGCACATGAATACCCAAGAGGCGAAACTCGTCCTCGAGACCGCGTTGATTTGCGCGCAGGAGCCGCTCAAGGTCGGCGATCTGCGCAAGCTTTTCAATGACGCCGTGTCTGGCGACACGGTGCGCGCGCTGCTCGAGGAAATCCGCGTGCAATGGGATGGCCGAGGTGTGGAATTGGTGGCGTTGGCCACCGGCTGGCGTTTCCAGAGCCGTCCGCGCATGCGTGAATACCTTGATCGCCTGAATCCAGAGAAGCCGCCGAAGTATTCGCGAGCGGTGATGGAGACGCTGGCGATCATCGCGTACCGTCAACCGGTCACGCGCGGCGATATCGAGGAGATTCGCGGCGTGACGGTCAACACACAGATCATCAAGCAACTCGAGGATCGAGGCTGGATCGAGGTGATCGGGCATCGAGATGTGCCGGGACGCCCGGGTCTGTACGCCACGACCAAGGACTTTCTCGACGATCTGGGGCTGCGGGCGCTCGATGCGTTGCCGCCGCTCGAAGATCCGGCCGCACAGGCGCAGATCGACTTGCTCGCGCAGCAGAACATCGAATTCGGCGAACGTGCCGAGGCCGACGCGGGGGATGACGCGATGTCCGATGACGTGCCTGTCGCCGATGCGCAAGCGCTGGCACGTCTGGCGCAAGCGCGTGCCGATGACCTGCCGCTTGCACAAGGGCTGCCCGAAGATCAGCGCCCGCCGCCGGGCGAGGGCGACGGGCCGACGGAAGACGCGTTGCTCGACGCCGTGATGGCGGAAGGCGAAGGCGACGATGGGGTGACAGTCCCGGTCGAGGCGCCGGCGGAGATTGAGCCGGTAGACGCTGAACGGGCATCGCTCGCGGAACTCGCGGGCGCGGCGCACGTCAGTGAGCAGGTCGACGCGGTGCATGACGATGCGACGCAAGCGAAGTCTGGCGACGGCGAGGCAGATCAAGGGCCGGTGTCCTCCAGTGCCGCAATGTCGGTGGAGGTCGCGCAGGACAAGGAATTTTCCGAAGAATCGGAGTCTGCGGTGTCGGTCGGCGACGATCCGCCGCAAGATGCGCAGGATGTAGCGACGTCGGCGGCAGATCCCGCGGCGTCGGTAACACAAGAGGTTTCCCCGCACGCTGCCGACTCGGCAGCGAACGAACCCGCCACCGGGCAGCCCCTGTCCGGTGAGGGAGATGACGACGAGAGCGACGGGGACGACAAGAGTCTCGTCACGGGCACCTGAGGCGTCGGCGCATCGCGTCGCGCGCACCAGCAGGGCCGTTAGCGATAAGAACGAAGTCGCGGCAAGCATTTGCCGCGCATTCATGGTGCGAACACGGATCGGGGCAGCCATTTACGCCTGCCCGCGACGATCCCGTTTTCCAATGAGGTTGTGTTGAAACAAATCGAAGAATCCCAGGACCTGCACGCACGCGATGCTGGTGCCGAAGCCCGTGCGCCGGAAGGCGAGGGCGGCGACGAAAAAGCATCGCGCCGCGGCTTGCGCCGTGGTCCGCGCAGTCTGATTGCCCGCCGTCGGGCGGCTCAGCAATCCAAGCGTGAAGGCGAGGACGGCGGCGCAGGTGAATCTGCCGCGTCGGACGCCCCACGCGGGGAACCGCACGGCGATGCGCCGCAAGCTCAAGCATTGGGCGCCGACGGTGCACCGTCGGCCGCTCAGGCGCGAGGCCGCAATGCCGCACCCCGTAAGCCGCGTAGCGGCAAGCGTGACGGTGCCGCACAGTCCTCGCCGCCGGCGCAGTCGGCGCAAGGCGATGGCAGCGCAGCCAGCGGTCATGGTGCGACGCCGACAGGCAGGGCGCCGCAGGGTGCCAAGGGCCGTGGCCGCAAGGAGTCGACGGGCGGTGCCCGGGGCGGCGCAGGCGTCGGTGGCGGCAAGGGCGGCAAGGGTGGCAAGGCGCCTAAGGGCGGTGACGACGATCTGTTCGCGTTCGTGACGTCGGGTGGCTTCGATAGCGACGAGTCCGAAGGCGATGCCAAGGCGGCTGCCAAGCGCGGCCGCCGCCCGGCCGACCGTCGTGTCCTGTCGCCGGACGATGAGGCGCCCAAGCTGCACAAAGTGCTGGCCGAGGCCGGCATGGGATCGCGTCGCGAGATGGAAGAGCTGATTCTCGCCGGACGCGTGTCGGTCAACGCCGAGCCCGCGCACATCGGTCAGCGCATTCTGCCGACCGATCAGGTCCGCATCAACGGCAAGCTCGTCAAGCGTCGCATCACGAGCAAACCGCCGCGCGTGCTGCTCTATCACAAGCCGTCGGGCGAGATCGTCAGCCATTCCGATCCGGAAGGCCGTGCGTCGGTATTCGACCGCTTGCCGCCGATGAAGACGGCCAAGTGGCTCGCCGTTGGGCGCCTGGACTTCAACACGGAAGGCTTGCTGATCCTCACGACGTCGGGCGATCTGGCGAACCGATTCATGCATCCGCGTTATGGCATCGAGCGTGAATATGCCGTGCGTACCGTGGGGCAATTGAGCGAGGCGTCGCGTCAGCAGCTGCTGCGCGGCATCGAGCTGGACGACGGCAAAGCCAATTTCCTGCGGTTGCAGGACGGCGGTGGCGAAGGGTCGAATCACTGGTATCACGTCGCGTTGACCGAAGGCCGCAACCGCGAAGTGCGTCGCATGTTCGATGCGGCGGGCCTGATGGTGAGTCGTCTGATCCGTACGCGTTACGGCCCGCTGACGCTGCCACGCGGTCTCAAGCGCGGCCGTTACGAAGAGCTGGACGAGGCGCAGGTGCGCTCCCTGTTCGCGACGGTCGGCATGAAGATGCCGGGCACCGGCTCGGACGACAAGGGCAGTGTGGGTGGTCGTGGCGGCAAAGCCGGCGCGCCGAAAGAGCCGCGCCGTCAACCGGACCCGATGCAGACGGCCTTGGGCGTGTTCAGCCGCGAGCCGGGCCAGTCGCGTCGTCCCCGGCCCAATCCGCTGACGGCCTTCGTTGGCCCGAGCGGCGGCTACCCGGGGCAAACGCCTTCGCCGCGAGGCGAGGGACGACGTTTCGGCGGTGGGAATTCGTCGGCGGGCGGCGGTGGTTTTGGCGGTCAGTCGCGCGGCGGTAACGGTGGCGGCAACGGTAACGTCAATGGTAATCGCAGTCGTGGCGGCAACCGTGCGGGTGGAAGTGGCGGCGGCAATACAGGTGGTGGCAATCAAGGCAACCGTGGCAATCGCGGCGGCAACCGTTCACGTTGATTTCGTTGGAACGCCCCCAGGGCGGACGACGGCAGGCAGGGGCGCCAGTGTGTTGCCCCTGGCCTGGCGTCCGAAATAACGGGGACATTCGTTCGTTGGGTCCATCCTGCATGCGGCAACGCGGCAAGGGCGCCTGTCCGACGGGTTTTGGGGGTGCCAAGCGTTGCAAATCGGCCCAAAATCATATAAAATCAATGAATAAGCTGGTCCGCGTGCAGCAACTCCTGTTGCGGCACGCACCTCATGCGCAATGAGGCTGTAAGAAATGGGCGTTTCGCCCATTTTTTTTTGCCGCGAGCGTTTTGCGCGCGGCCGATGCCGCCGCGTTCGGGAGTGGGTGTGCCGACACGGGTACGCCGGCCCGGACGATCGAGGGCCGGTATCGTGCGGCGCCCCATGCGGGGCGCGCAGACCTGTCGGGCGCCGCTAATGCGCGCGAGTTTTTCTAGGGTGAGCAAAGTTGCAATTGCCAGAACTGATCGAGACCACGGTCGAAGGCCTGGGTTACGAGCTGGTCGATATTGAACGCGCCGGCGGCGGTTTGCTGCGCGTGTACATCGACAAGCCGGAAGGCATCGCGATCGATGACTGCGAGACGGTGAGCCGTCAGCTCTCGCATGTCCTGATGGTCGAGAACGTCAATTACGACCGACTCGAAGTGTCGTCACCGGGGCTGGATCGTCCGCTGCGCAAGCTGCGTGACTTCGAGCGTTTTGCCGGTGCGGAAGTGAGTCTTACGTTGCGTGTGCCGCTGGAAGGTCGCAAGCAGTTTCGCGGCATCCTGCAGGCGCCGCAAGGTGAGAACTTGAGCCTGGAGTTCGAAGGCAAGGGCGGCCCGGCGCTGCTCGACTTCACCCTCGCGGATATTGACCGTGCGCGCCTAGTGCCGCAGATTGATTTTAGGAGTCGCAAACGATGAGTCGCGAAGTATTGCTGTTGGTCGATGCGCTCGCGCGCGAAAAGAACGTCGACAAGGACGTCGTGTTCGCCGCGCTTGAAGCAGCATTGGCCTCGGCCACCAAGAAGCGCTATGCCGAGGACGTCGACATTCGCGTACATATCGACCGCGAGTCGGGGGAGCACGAGAGCTTCCGTCGCTGGGTCGTGGTGCCGGACGAGGCGGGCCTGCAAGAGCCGGACAAGCAGGTTCTGGAGTTCGAAGCCAAGGAAGACGACCCGTCCATCGAGATCGGCGAGTTCGTGGAAGAACCCGTGGAGTCGGTCGAATTCGGTCGTATCGGTGCGCAGGCGGCCAAGCAGGTGATTCTGCAGCGCATCCGCGATGCCGAGCGCGAACAGATCCTCACGGACTTCCTGGATCGCGGCGAGAAGATCATGACCGGTGCGGTCAAGCGTCTCGACAAGGGCAACCTGGTCGTCGAGTCGGGGCGTGTCGAAGCGCTGCTGCGTCGCGATCAACTGATCCCGAAGGAAAATCTGCGTATCGGCGACCGTGTCCGCGCGTACATCGCGAAGGTCGACCGCACGGCGCGCGGCCCGCAGATCGAGCTCTCGCGCACGGCGCCGGAATTCCTGATCGAACTGTTCGGCATGGAAGTGCCGGAAATCGAGCAAGGTCTGCTGGAGATCAAGTCGGCCGCTCGCGATCCGGGTGTGCGCGCCAAGATCGCCGTGGTGGCGTATGACAAGCGTATCGATCCGATCGGCACCTGCGTGGGCATTCGCGGCACGCGCGTGCAGGCGGTGCGTAACGAGCTTGGCGGCGAGAACGTCGACATCGTGCTGTGGTCGGAAGACCCCGCGCAATTCGTGATCGGCGCGCTTGCGCCGGCGTCGGTGCAGTCGATCGTCGTGGACGAAGAAAAGCACAGCATGGACGTCGTCGTCGACGAGAACGAACTGGCGGTGGCGATCGGTCGCAGCGGTCAGAACGTGCGACTCGCATCGGATCTGACCGGTTGGCAGATCAACATCATGACGCCGGACGAGTCGGCCGAGAAGCAGAACGAGGAGCGTGGCACGTTGCGCTCGCTGTTCATGCAGCGTCTCGATGTGGACGAAGAAATGGCGGACATTCTGATCGAGGAAGGTTTCTCGAGCCTGGAAGAGATCGCCTACGTGCCTTTGAACGAAATGCTCGAGATCGAAGCGTTCGACGAGGACACGGTGCATGAACTGCGCAATCGTGCGCGCGACGCCCTGCTGACACAGGCGATTGCCACCGAGGAGAAAGTCGAGGGCGTTGCGCTCGATCTCAAGAGCCTCGACGGTATGTCGCCTGAGTTGCTGGCCCAACTGGCCGAGCACGAAATTCAGACGCGCGATGATCTGGCCGAGCTGGCCGTCGACGAACTGACCGAGATGACCGGCGTCGACGAGGAAGCCGCGAAAGCCCTGATCATGAAAGCGCGAGAGCACTGGTTCCAATGATGACCTGCCCTGGCATGTATATGGAACAGTGAACTTTGAAGTTAACCGCAAGGCGCCTGGCCTTGCTTGAAGAGGTTTGAATGGCGAGCATCAACGTAGCCCAATTTGCTGCAGAACTCAAAATGCCGGCCGGCGTGTTGCTGGAGCAACTCAAAGCCGCCGGCGTGGAAAAACTCAGCGCCGACGATTCCCTGACGGAAGCCGACAAGGCCCGTCTGCTGGAGCACCTGCGCCGTTCGCACGGCGCCGGCGACGGCGACAAAAAGAAGATTACTCTGACGCGTCGCCAGACCTCGGAAATCAAGCAAGCCGACGCGACCGGTAAGGCGCGCACGATTCAGGTGGAAGTGCGCAAGAAGCGCACCTTCGTCAAGCGTGACGACGTCGCGGAAGGCGCGGAGAGCGCGGCGGCTGCCGCCGAAGACGAAGCCCTGCGCCAGCGTGAAGAAGACGCGCGTCGCGAAGCGGAGCGTCTGGCGGCGGAAGCGGCTGAGCTCAAGCTGCGCCAGGAACAACTGGAGCGCGAGGAAGCCGAGCGTCGCGAGCGCGAAGAGAAGGAAGCCGCCGAGCGCCGTGCGCGCGAGGAAGCGGAGCGCGCCGCGGCGGCCAAGGCGGCCGACGAACAGAAGGCGAAGGCCGAAGCGAAGGCGGAGGCCCAGGTCGACGTCGAAGCCGAGAAGGTGTCCAAGGCCGACGCCGAAAAGGCCGAGCAAGCCGAGAAGGCGGCAGCGGCCAAGGCCGAAGCCGAACGCGAGCAGGCCCGCAAGGCCAGCGAGGAAGCGCGCGCGGCCGCCGAGAAGGCGAGCGCGGCGGCCGACAAGGCTCGTGCCGAAGAGGAAGCGATTCGCAAGCGCCGTGCGGCGGCAGAAGCCGAAGCGCGTGCCATTCGCGAAATGCTGAACGCGCCGCGTCGCGTGCTCAAGGCGCCGGAGCCGGCACCTGCCGCGCCGGCGGCTGCAGCCAAGCCGGAAGCGAAGGGTACCCTGCACAAGCCGGCCAAGCCGGAAGGTGCCGCGTCGGCCAAGCCGGCGGACAAGAAGCCGGCGGCAGCCGCCCCGGCCTCGACGACCGCGGGTGCCGCCGACAAGAAGGACAAGAAGCCGGGCGCCTGGCAGAAGGATGCCGATAACCGCAACAAGCGCGGCGGCATGAAGACGCGCGGCGACACGAGCGGTGGTTCGGATGGTTGGCGTGGCGGTGGCCGTGGCGGCCGTCGTGGCGACCGTCATTCGCAGGATGATCGTTCGTCGTTCCAGGCCCCGACCGAGCCGGTCGTGCGTGATGTTCACGTACCGGAAACGATCAGCGTGGGCGATCTGGCGCACCGGATGTCGGTGAAGGCCTCGGAAGTCATCAAGCTGATGATGAAGATGGGCCAGATGGTGACCATCAACCAGGTGCTCGATCAGGAAACGGCCATGATCGTGGTGGAGGAGCTTGGCCACCGCGCGATCGCCGCAAAGCTGGACGATCCGGAAACGCTGCTGGCGCTGGGCAACGATGCGACGGAAGGCGAAGCGCTGCCGCGTCCGCCGGTGGTGACGGTGATGGGTCACGTCGACCACGGCAAGACCTCGCTGCTGGACTATATCCGTCGCGCCAAGGTGGCGGCGGGTGAAGCCGGCGGTATTACGCAGCACATTGGTGCGTATCACGTCGATACGCCGCGCGGTACGGTGACGTTCCTCGACACGCCGGGTCACGAAGCCTTTACGGCCATGCGGGCTCGCGGTGCGCAGGCCACGGACATCGTGATTCTCGTGGTCGCGGCGGACGATGGTGTGATGCCGCAGACGAAGGAAGCCATTGCGCACGCCAAGGCCGCCGGTGTGCCGATCGTGGTGGCGATCAACAAGATCGACAAGCCGGATGCGAACCTGGACCGCGTGAAGCAGGAACTCGTGGCCGAGGGCGTGGTGCCGGAAGAATACGGCGGCGAATCGCCGTTCGTGCCGGTGTCGGCGAAGACGGGTGCGGGCATCGACGATCTGCTCGAGAACGTGCTGTTGCAGGCCGAAGTGCTGGAGCTGAAGGCGCCGGCGGAAGCCGCGGCCAAGGGTATCGTGATCGAAGCGAAGCTGGACAAGGGTAAGGGTCCGGTAGCGACGATTCTGGTGCAGTCGGGCACGCTGCGTCGCGGCGACATGGTGCTGGCCGGTCAGGCCTACGGCCGTGTGCGTGCGATGCTGGACGAAACCGGCAAGAACGCGAAGGAAGCGGGTCCGTCGATCCCGGTGGAAATTCAGGGTCTGTCGGAAGTGCCGGGCGCGGGTGAAGAAGTGCTCGTGGTCCAGGACGAACGCAAGGCGCGTGAAATCGCGCTGTTCCGTCAGGGCAAGTTCCGCGACGTGAAGTTGGCCAAGCAGCAGGCCGCGAAGCTCGAGAACATTTTCGAGCAGATGGCCGAAGGCGAAGTCAAGTCGCTGCCGCTCATCATCAAGGCCGACGTGCAGGGTTCGCAGGAAGCGTTGGCGCAGTCGCTCAACAAGCTCTCGACGCCGGAAGTGCGTGTGCAGATCGTGCACGCTGCCGTGGGTGGCATCAGCGAAAGCGACGTCAACCTGGCGACGGCGTCGAAGGCAGTCATCATCGGCTTCAACACGCGCGCCGATGCGCTGGCACGCAAGCTGGCCGAGTCGAACGGTATCGATATTCGCTACTACAACATCATCTATGATGCTGTGGATGAAGTGAAGGCGGCGATGTCGGGCATGCTGTCGCCGGAAAAGAAGGAAGAGATCACCGGTACGGTCGAAGTGCGTCAGACGTTCCGTGTGCCGAAGATCGGTACGGTGGCCGGCTGTATGGTCCTGGACGGCTTCGTCAAGCGTTCGTCGCATGTGCGTGTGTTGCGCGACAACGTTGTCATCTTCACGGGCGAGCTGGATTCGCTCAAGCGCTTCAAGGATGACGTGAAGGAAGTCAAGTCCGGCTTCGAGTGCGGTCTGTCGGTGAAGAACTTCAACGACATCACGGAAGGCGACCAACTGGAAGCGTTCGAAATCACGGAAGTTGCGCGCTCGCTGTAACGCGATTTGCACAATGAATGTGGAATGGCCCACCAGGCCGGGAAACCGGTGGCGTGGGCCATTGCATTACTAGCGAGTATGTTATGGCAAAGAAACGTGGCGTTCCGGGTCGAAACCTTCGCATCAACGATCAGATCCAGCGCGATCTGTCGGAGTTGATACAGCGCGAAGTGAAGGACCCGCGTATTGGTCTGGTGACGCTGCAAAGCGTGGAAGTGACACCCGACTATGCGCATGCAAAGGTATTTTTCACGACGCTGACCGGTGAGCCGAAGGCGACCGGCGAGGCGCTCAACGAGGCAGCGGGCTACCTGCGCAATCTGCTGTTCAAGCGGCTGCACATCCACACGGTGCCGACGTTGCATTTCCACTTCGACCAGTCGATCGAACGTGCGATCGAAATGTCGCGACTGATCGATACGGCTAACGCGACGCGAGCGAGAGACGAAGCGAACGACGGCGTCGTCGAAGACGACGCGCACAGCGACAAGGAAGACGACGGCAAGTCCGTCGATTGACGATGCCCCCTGCCGGGCTGCCCGATGGGCCGGCCCGGCGGTATGGCACGACCTTTGCACTTGCGATGAGTGCCAGGGGTTGTATCCCACAAGACTCTCTCAAGCACTCTGCGCATCATGACGGACCCGCGTTCGCAGGCACCCCGCCAAAAACTTCCCCGTTTCGCGCTCGATGGCGTGTTGCTCCTGGACAAGCCGCTGGGCCTGTCGTCCAACGACGCGCTGATCCGGGCCAAGCGATTGTTACAGGCGTTGAAGGCGGGGCATACCGGCACGCTCGATCCGTTGGCGACCGGTCTGTTGCCGCTTTGTTTCGGCGAGGCGACGAAGTTCTCGCAGGACTTGCTCGAAGCCGACAAGACCTATGAAGCGCTGGTGCGTCTGGGCGAGACCACGACCACCGGCGACGCCGAGGGCGAGGTGTTGCAAACGCGCCCTGTGACGGTGGACGAAGCGGCGATTCGCGCGGTGCTGCCACGCTTCACGGGCCCGATCTCGCAGGTGCCGCCGATGTATTCGGCACTCAAGCGAGACGGCAAGCCGTTGTACGAATATGCGCGCGCGGGGCAGACCCTCGAGCGCGAAGCGCGTGCGGTCACGATTCACGCGTTGGAGATGACAGCGTGCGCGTTGCCGGCCGTCGCCGAGTTCTCGTTTCGCGTGACTTGTAGCAAAGGCACCTACGTGCGGACGTTGGCCGAAGATATCGGTGAGGCGCTGGGCTGCGGCGCGCATTTGCGCGCGCTGCGCCGCACGGCCGTCGGTCCGCTCACGCTTGACGGCGCCGTGACGCTGGGAGATTTGGGGGCGCTCGATCACGCGCAACGTGTGCAGAGGCTGGCACCGGTCGATGCGTTGCTCGAGACGCTGCCGACGATCTGGCTCGACGAAACGCTCGCCAGGCGCTTCAGCCACGGACAACGTCTGCGTCTGGACGAGGCGCGCTGTCCTCAGGCGCTGCGCGCGTGCGCCGGGGCGTCCGAGGCGATCGAGGTGAAGGTGTATGCCGAAGCCGATGGCGACGCCGCCGTGCGGTTGCTCGGCGTTGCGCGACTCGATGGCGAGGCGCTGCTCACACCGCAACGGCTGTTGAAGACCCAGTAAGCGACGTCATCGCAGCAAGCGCAGTCGGCGCCGTTCAGTCGCGGCCAGCCGATGTTGCGATGAGGCGCATGCTCGCGCGCCTCGTCGGTTCCCGAGGGGCGCCCCTCGCGCCATTCAGCGGTCGGGCGACCGCCGTCGACATCAGTGGGCGACGTTCTCCGGCTTGAGTTCCACGATGGCGTCGAGCGCTGCCTTGACGTCCATCGCGTACTTGGCCAACGCTTTCTGCTCGTCCGTTTTCGGTTCGAACGACGGAATGCCGACCGGGTGATTGCTCTCATCGACGGCGACGAACACCATCAGGCAATCGGTCGTCTGACGCAGCTCGCCCCACTTGGGGTCGCCTGCGTGCACCGAGACATGGATGTGCATGCTGGTGCGCCCGGTGGCCACGATACGCGCACGCAGTTCCACCAGATTGCCCACCAGAATCGGACGGCGGAAGCGGATGTTGCCGACACTGACCGTCACGCAATAGCGACCCGACCAGGTGGCTGCGCAGGCATAGGCCACTTCGTCGATCCATTTCATCAGCGAGCCCCCATGCACCTTGCCGCCGAAATTGACGGCGGCCGGCTCGGCCAGAAAGCGGAAAGTGACTTCTGAGCGTTCGTTCGGGTTCTGCGGGGTCGTCATGATGTTGGTTTTGGCTGGGGGACGTGACATTCCCGAGCGTCGTGCGGTATTCCGGTATCGCGTCGGGCAGTGCGCCATCATACTTCGATTGCGTGGTCGTTGCCGACGCGCGTCGCGAATCAACCTCACTGTTATGTGTTGCGCGCATCGTCGGCGTGGCCAAAAAAAACCCCGCTAACGTCAGCGGGGTTCGAGAGGTGTCCGGCTGCACAGGGCAGGGCCAGACACTGGGGAAGACTTCGCTTCAATGCGCGCCGGCCGCAGCGTCGGCACCGCCGCCCCCCTTCATCGGCCGCGTGATCCATACCATCGAGATCATCAGCACGAACAGCAGCGCCGAGATCCAGAAAATATCGTTCGCGCCGAGCATCGCCGATTGCTGCGTGACCAGCCGGTCGATGTAACCGTTGGCCTGGGGTGTGCTCATGCCGAGTTGATTCAGGGTCTGCACGGACGCGTTGTACGTCGGGTTGTAGGGCGTCAAATGCTCCGTCAACTGCGCATGGTGCAGCGTGATCCGGTTCTCCCACATGGTCGTCGCAATCGATGTGCCCACCGCACCGCACGTGATCCGCACGAAGTTGGACAGCCCCGCCGCCGCCGGAATGCGACTCGGCGGCAACCCTGACAGGATGATCGCAGTGAGCGGGATGAAGAACATCGACATCGGCACGCCCTGCAGGAACGTCGGAATCATCAGCGTGCGCGTATCGACGAGCGTATTGAAGTGCGAACGCATGAGGAACACCAGCGCGAACAGCAGGAACGAGACGGTCACGACCCAACGGGCATCGAGCTTGGGCAGCGTTTTACCGATCACTGGCGAGAGCAGGATGGCGAACAGGCCCACCGGTGCCAGCACCAGGCCGGCCTCCGTCGCGGTATAGCCGAGATGGATCTGCAGCCACTGCGGCAGAATCACCAGGTTCCCGAAGAACAGGCCGTAACCCACCGAGATCGCCACCACGCCACCCGTAAAGTTGATCCGCTTGAAGAGTGTCAGATCGACCACCGGATGTTCCTCGGTAATTTCCCAGATGACGAAGAAACAGAACGACACCAACGCCACCAGCGCCAGCACGACAATCGTCGACGAATTGAACCAGTCGAGTTCCTTGCCTTTGTCCAGCATCACTTGCAGCGACCCGACCCACAACACGAGCAAGGCCAGCCCGACGGTATCGATCGGCTTGCGTTGCGTGGGCGTTTCACGCTTGGCATAGATCAGCCAAGTGGCGTAAGCGGCGCCAATGCCGACCGGGATGTTGATATAGAAGATCCAGGGCCAATGGTAGTTGTCCGAGATCCAGCCGCCGAGAATCGGGCCCATCACGGGGGCGACCAGCGTCGTCATGCCCCATAGCGCGAGCGCCATCGAACTCTTCGCGCTCGGATAGCTGGAGAGCAGCAGCGATTGCGAGAGCGGGATCATCGGACCGGCCACCGCACCTTGCAACACACGGGCCGCCAGCAGGAATTCGAGCGTGGGCGCCATGCCGCACAGCCACGATGCCAGCACGAACAGCAGGATCGACGAAATGAACAGCCGCACCGCGCCGAAGCGCTCGGTCAGCCAGCCTGTGAGTGGCACCGAGATGGCGTTGGCCACGGCGAACGACGTAATCACCCACGTCCCCTGACTCGACGAGACGCCAAGGTCGCCGGAGATGGCGGGAATCGATACGTTGGCAATCGAGGTGTCGAGCACGTTCATGAACGTGGCGAGCGACAACGCGATGGTGCCGAATACCAACTGGCTCCCCGTCAGGGGGCCAGGAGCGTTTTGAGTTGCCATGAGATGTCAAAGGGGGTGGGGGCCACCCCCCTCCGCTTTACAGGGGGCGTGCGCGAGCCGGCTGGTTGCGCGTGTCGCTGGCGCCGTTTGCGCCTGAGGCAGCCGCGGCACCGGCGTTTTCGGTGATGATCTTGGCGACGATGTCGTCGGCGTCATGACCCACCTTGTCGTACACATCGGTGGCGTACACCGGCAGCGCCGGCGCTTCACCCAGTTCCTTGCCGTCCGTATTGCGCACGTCCACCTTGACCTGCATCGACAGGCCGACACGCAGCGGATGTTGCTGCAACTGCTTCGGGTCGAGTGCGATACGCACCGGCAAACGCTGCACGACCTTGATCCAGTTGCCTGTCGCGTTTTGTGCCGGCAGCAGCGAGAACGCGCTGCCCGTGCCTGCCGAGAAGCCCGCCACGGTGCCCTTGTATTCCACCGACGAGCCGTACACGTCCGCCGTGAGCGTCACCGGTTGGCCGACGCGCATATGCGCGATCTGCACTTCCTTGAAGTTGGCATCGACCCAGACTTGATTGAGCGGCACCAGCGCCATGAGCGGCGCGCCCGTCGCCACGCGCTGACCCACTTGCACGGAACGCTTGGCCACGTAGCCGTCGACCGGCGCCGGGATCGACGTGCGGGCGTAGTCGAGATACGCGGCGCGTACCTTGGCGGCGGCTTGCTGCACGTTCGGATGGGTGGTCACCGACGTCTTGTCCGTCAGCGCCCGGTTCGACACCCACTGCGCGCGGGCTTGCTCGAGTGACGCCTGTGCGGTCTTCACGGCGTCCTGGGCGTGGGCGAGTTCTTCGCGCGACACGGCACCCGTCGCAATCGCCATTTCACGGCGCTTCACGTCGGCCTGCGTCTTGGCCAATTCGGATTCGCGCATGGCCACGGTGGCGGCATAGGCGTCGTTGTTCACGAAGTACGTGCGCACCTGACGCACGGTTTGCGCCAGATTGGCCTCGGCTTGCAGCAGGGCGACGCGGGCATCGGTCGGGTCGAGCGTGACCAGCGGCTGGCCTGCCTTGACCATTTGCGTGTCGTCGACCTTCACGCCGGTCACGGTCCCCGGCACCTGCGGGGTGATTTGCACCACATTGCCCGCGACATAAGCGTCGTCGGTGTCTTCATAGAAGCGCGCATACAGCCCGTAATAGGCGCCGTAGGCGATGGCCGCGATCGCGATCACGGCCGTTAGCGTCAGCATCATGCGGCGGCGCTTGCCATTGGCCTGAGCCGGCTGGGCAGGCGTTTGTTGTTGGTTCTCGCTCATCATTCGCTCCGTACTAATCTCTTAATGTGCTTTGACGTTGTCTTGTCTGTTCTGTGTGATGTGCGGCGCCCGCTCAGTGCGTCTGCACCGCGTCGCCTTCGGCCTTGGCGGGGCGTTCCTGCCCCACGACGAGACCCGCCGCCTGGGCGTCGAAGCCACCGCCGAGCGCCTTGATCAAGCCGATCTGCTGGTCGCGGCGCGCACTTTCGATATTCACGCGCGCCTGTTCCTGCGCCAGCAGCGACGACTCGGCGGCGAGCACGGTCAACTGCGGCGTGAGACCGGCCTTGTAACGGTCGATGGCCAGGTCGTAGGCGCGTTGCGCGGCGTCTTGCGCCACACGTTGCGAGACCATTTGCTTGTCCGCCGAGCGGATCGACGACATGCGATCCGCGATGTCGCCGAGCGCCTTGTTCAGCGTCGAGTCGTAGTTCGCCACCGCGCTTTCATAGGCCGCGTACTGCCCCTTCAAGTTGGCGCGCAGGCGCCCGCCATCGAAGATCGGCAGCGAAATGACCGGACCGTACTGGATGTTCTGGCTGGTCGGATCGATCAGCTTGCCCAGTCCGAAGGTGGAAAAGCCAAAGGCGGCGTTCAGGTTCACGTCCGGATAGAAGCGAGCCTTCGCGACGTCGATCCCCTTGAGCTGCGCTTCCACGCCCCAGCGGGCCGAGACGATATCGGGGCGACGGCCGAGCAGCGTGAGCGGCAGGTTGTCGGGCAGGGCGGGTGTCGCCAGTTGCGCGAGCGTCGGACGCGCAATGGCCAGACCGCGATCCGGCCCCTTGCCGAGCAACACGCCAAGTTGATGGCGGGTGAGCAGGATCTGGCCGTCGAGTTGGGCGATTTGCGTCTGAATGTCGGCGGTGTTGCTCTCGGCCTGCTTCTGCTCGACTTGCGTGTCGAGACCGGCCCGCACACGGTCTGACGTCAGTTGCCCGAGGCGTTGGCGTTGCTTGCCGATGCGATCGAGCACGTCATGCTGTGCATATTGCTGGGCGAGCTGGTTATACGAACGCGCCACGGCGGTGGCCAGCGCCAGTCGCACTTCCTGGTCTTCGGCTTCTTCGGCGCGTTCGGCCGACGTGGCTTGTGCCCGTGCCGAGCGGTTCTTGCCCCACAGGTCGAGTTCCCACGACAACGAGGCCGTCAAGTCGCCCTGCGTGAACCACGTGCCACCATAGCCCGGCGGGTAGATCGTGTTTTCGGTGAATTTCTCGCGATAGATGCTGCCCGAGGCATTGACTGCCGGAAGCAGCGCGGCCGCGGCGCCTTCGGTCTGCGCCTGCGCACCCTTCAGACGAGCGACCGCCATGGCCAGATCGGGGTTGCCGGCGAGCGCTTCGTCGATCAGCGAGACGAGTTGCGGATCGCCGAACCGCTGTGCCCAATCCGTGCCGGGCCACTGGCCGCCCTCGGCGGGCAGGCTGCGCTGGGTCTGATACTGATCGGGGGTACTGATCTGCTTGTCGCTGTGGATGCCGGCAAAATTCGCGCAACCGGCAAACCCCAGTGTCATCGCCGCCAGGCAGACGGCGGAAATGATGGAGCGGGCCCGCAGATGCGGGAGGAACGGTGAGGCCACTTTCATCGCAAAGCCTTTACGAGTGACGTTAGGCACCGACAATAATCGGAAACCGGGTGATGGCGAGTACCAGGAGTAGTGGACTCGACATGCTTTTTTGGGGGAATCTGGGGGCCGTCGTTGTCATCCGGTTTCGCCGTTGGCGATCACGCGGCGCAGCAGGCTCTTCAGGAAACCCACTTCCTCTACGGAGAACCCGCGCATCAGATGATCGGCGGCACGCACGAAGATGTCCGGCATCCGGTCGGCCATGGCGTATCCGGCTTCGGTCGCACTCAGGTTCACCGTGCGGCGATCCATCTTGCTGCGCTCGCGCACGAGCAAGCCTTGCGCTTCAAGCCGGTCGAGAAGACGCGTCACCGCACTCGCGTCGATACAGTAGTCGCGAGCCAGATCGGCCGCCGTCTTGCTCTTGCCCGTGGCCACCTTGTAAAGCATGGTCGCCTGGGTGCTCGTCAAGCCGTATTGCGACGTTTCGTTGGTCAGCTCTGCCAGGATCAACTGGCGCACGCGGGAGACAAGATACCCCAGCGAGTTGTCGATGTCGTAGGCGCAGCGCGGAGGATCGCTCTGGGGGGCATCCGGCGGCGACGTCGGCGCGGCATCGGAAGAGGAAGCGGACGGATCGATCATTTTCGTGCTGCTGCAATAGTTGACTTGTCACGATTATAGCGGTTACTTAATAAATTTCAAGGCCATGCAATAGTTGACTAGGCAAATATTTCGACCAAAATTGGAGCTAACGTTCTAAATGGATGTGTGGCGGGGGGCGAGGGGGTATGGCAGGGGAGTGGCATCTCGATGAATGCGACGCCGTCGACGTTCCCGCGCAGGGGCCGTTGCTGCATTGCAGAAAGACCATGACGTAAGACACGCGCAAGTGGTAGAATCGCGGATTCTCCAAAGGCTTTTTTCGAGCACCTCTTCATGACCCGCGCTCTCCGTAATATCGCCATCATCGCGCACGTCGACCACGGCAAAACCACGCTCGTCGACCAACTGCTGCGCCAGTCGGGCACCTTCCGCGAAAACCAGCAAGTTGCTGAACGCGTGATGGACTCGAACGACATTGAAAAAGAGCGCGGCATCACGATCCTCGCCAAAAACTGCGCCGTCGAATACGAAGGCACGCACATCAACATCGTCGACACGCCGGGACACGCGGACTTCGGCGGTGAAGTGGAGCGTGTGCTTTCGATGGTCGACAGTGTGCTGTTGCTCGTCGACGCCGTCGAAGGCCCGATGCCGCAAACGCGCTTCGTGACCCGCAAGGCCCTCGGCCTCGGTCTGAAGCCGATCGTCGTGGTCAACAAGATCGACCGTCCGGGCGCGCGTCCGGATTGGGTGATCAACCAGACGTTCGACCTGATGGACAAGCTGGGTGCCACCGACGAGCAGCTCGACTTCCCGGTCGTCTACGCGTCGGCCCTGAACGGTTTCGCGAGCCTCGACTCCGATGTGCGCGAAGGCACGATGCGCCCGCTGTTCGACGCGATTCTCGAACACGTGCCGGTCCGCGAAGCCGATGTCGACGCCCCGCTGCAACTGCAGATCAGCTCGCTCGACTACTCGACGTTCGTTGGCCGTATCGGTATTGGCCGTATTACGCGCGGTCGCATCAAGCCGGGTCAGCAAGTGGTGATGCGCTTTGGTCCGGAAGGCGAAGTCCTCAAGCGCAAGATCAATCAGGTGCTGACGTTCCGCGGTCTGGAGCGTGTGATGTCGGACGGCGCGGAAGCCGGCGACATCGTGCTGATCAACGGGATTGAAGACGTGGGTATCGGCGCAACGATTTGCGACGTCGACACGCCGGAAGCCTTGCCGCTGCTGACGGTAGACGAGCCGACGCTGACCATGAACTTCTGCGTGAACACGTCGCCGCTGGCCGGCCGTGAAGGCAAGTTCGTGACGAGCCGTCAAATTCGCGACCGTCTGCACAAGGAACTCAATCACAACGTAGCGCTGCGCGTGAAAGACACCGCCGAAGATTCCGTCTTCGAAGTGTCCGGCCGTGGCGAACTGCACCTGACGATTCTCATCGAGAACATGCGTCGCGAAGGCTACGAACTGGCCGTGTCGCGTCCGCGCGTGGTGCTCAAGGAAATCGACGGCGTGAAGCATGAGCCGTACGAAATGCTGACCATCGACCTGGAAGACGATCACCAGGGCGCGGTCATGGAAGAAATCGGCCGCCGCAAGGGCGAAATGCTGGACATGGTGTCGGACGGTCGCGGCCGTACGCGTCTTGAATACCGCATTCCGGCGCGTGGCTTGATCGGCTTCCAGGGCGACTTCCTGTCGATGACCCGCGGCACGGGCCTGATGAGCCACATTTTCGATGCTTACGCACCGCTCAAGGATGGCACGCTGGGCGAGCGTCGCAATGGCGTTCTGATCTCCCAGGACGACGGCGCTGCCGTGGCCTACGCGCTATGGAAGCTGCAAGATCGCGGCCGCATGTTCGTGTCGCCGGGTGACGCCCTGTACGAAGGCATGATCATCGGTATCCATAGCCGTGACAACGACCTCGTGGTCAACCCGATCAAGGGGAAGCAGCTCACGAACGTGCGCGCGTCGGGCACCGACGAAGCCGTGCGCCTGGTGCCGCCGATCTCGATGAGCCTCGAGTACGCCGTGGAATTCATCGACGACGACGAACTGGTCGAAGTCACGCCGCAGACGATTCGCCTGCGCAAGCGCTACCTCAAGGAACACGAGCGCAAGCGCGCATCGCGTGAAGAGAAGTAAAGCCGGCGAGGGTGTCGTGGCGTAGCGGAGAAACTTCTGCTACGCGCCGATGCCAGTCTGTTGGAAAGAAAGCCGGTGCCTCGCACCGGCTTTTTTGTTATCCCTTTCGTTGACGTCACTGAAGCCATTGCCAGACATGACCGACTTTGTGAGTACCGACATCCGCGGCCGCATCGGCTTTATCACCCTGACCCGCCCGAAGGCGCTCAATGCGCTCTCGCACGACATGATTCGTGCGATGGCCTCGGCCCTCGATGCATGGCGCGACGATCCGCGCGTGCTCGCCGTCGTCCTGCGGGGCGAGGGGGAGAAGGGTTTGTGCGCGGGCGGCGACATTCGCTATTTCCACGAGGCGGTGAGCGCGGGGCGCACCGACATCATGGATTTCTTCACGGACGAGTACACGCTGAACTACACGATCGCCACCTACCCGAAGCCCTATATCGCGCTGATGGACGGCGTGGTGATGGGCGGCGGCATGGGCATCTCGCAGGGGGCGGCGTTGCGACTGGTCACGGAAGCCACGCGCATGGCAATGCCCGAGACGGCCATCGGACTGTTTCCCGATGTGGGCGGCGGACGCTTTCTCGCGAATCTTGCCGGTCATCTTGGCGAGTACCTTGGCACGACGGGCGTGGTGTTCGGTGCCGTTGACGCATGCGAAATCGGTCTGGCCGACGCGGTGGTACCGCGTACCGAATTACCGGTGCTCTGTGAACGGCTGGCGAGCGGCGATTGGCCGGACAGTGATGCGGTACTCGACGCGGCGCGCGCGTTCGCCCGGCAAAGCGTGCCGCCTGCCGGACTGGCCCCGGGCAAGCTTGCGCCGCTGCGCGACGTGATCGACCATCACTTCGGCCTGCCGGATCTGCCGGCCATCCTGTCGTCGCTCAAGCGGGAAGCCCGCTGCGAGTTCTCCGGCTGGGCGCAGGAGACGGAAGATCTGTTGCGCGCCAAGCGCTCGCCGCTGATGGTTTGCGTCACGCTGGAACAGGTGCGCCGCGCACGCAAGCTGTCACTCGCCGACGAGTTGCGCGAGGAGTGGCTGATGATGCGCTGTGTCTTCAATCTCGACGGCCGTACCGGGGCGGAGGGCGTTGAAGGCATTCGCGCGATGGTCGTCGACAAGGATCATGTGCCGCGCTGGCAGCACGGCAGCATCGAAGCGGTCACGCCCGCCGACATCGCGCGATTCTTCGATGGCGATCGGCATGGCGCGGACCATCCACTGCGCGAACTCGGGCGATAAGTCCGTCGCGCCATGGAGGGTCGCGGTGGCCCGAGGGCTTATACCGCAGCCTGACAGAACTGATCGCCAACGGCCAGATCGAGTTTGCGGCAGATGTCGGCGATGCTGCCGACCATCACGATGTGCGACATGTCGCGATACACGCGCACCTCGTGCTCACCTTGTGTGTCGCGTTGCTGAACGTCTCGCACGCTGCGCGACGTCTTGACCGCTTTTCCGGTAGGGCACGCGCGACGCGAGGCCGACGCCATGGCAGCGGCGAGTGTACGGGGCAGGGCCGTGGAGCGCGAGCGCGCAGGCACGGTGTACGAGCGTGCGATGGCCGGGGCGGCGGCAAACGGGCCGGACAGGGCCGACAGCCCGTACACCGCAGACAGACGCGCCTGCGACGGCACGCGGACGCGCGGTTGACCAAAAGACGTACGCAGCAAACCAAAGAGTCGAGCCATGATGCGATCCTTCCTCCAATGTGGGTCTGAGGGGCGCGTCCTGCCACGACCTTCACAAATCGCGGGCGCAGCAGGGCACGGGCGCCGGACCCAGCCCGGCGCAGTCGGAAATGCGAAACTTCAGTGAGTGGGCTGCTGCGTGATCGAGACGCGGCGCAGTACCCAGGTTTGCGTCTAGAGGTCGTTGTTGCGGATCAGGCCGACCGCAATCCCTTCCAGCGCAAAGTCACCGCTGCCTTCATTGACATCGATGTTCTCGAAGTCGGGGTTTTCGGCGATCAACTCGACGCCGCCGGGTACACGGTGAAAACGTTTGACGGTCACATCGTCGCCAATGCGTGCCACGACAATCTGGCCCTCGCGCGCGTCGGCGGCTTTCTGTACCGCCAACAGATCGCCGTCGAGAATGCCCGCGTCTCGCATGGACATACCGCGCACCTTCAGCAGGTAATCGGGCTGGCGCGCGAACATGTTCGGGTCGCACTGAAAGTTGCGTTCGATATGTTCCTGCGCCAGGATCGGGCTACCTGCGGCAACGCGCCCGACGAGCGGCAGCGACAGTTGCATCAGGCCCATATGCGGCAAGGTGAACTGATGCATGCCGCCCGCTTCGTCGAGCCGCTTGAGGCGGATGCCGCGCGATTGGCCTGCGGCCAGTTCGATCACCCCTTTGCGCGCCAGCGCCCGCAGGTGCTCCTCCGCGGCGTTGGCGGAAGAGAAGCCGAGTTCGGCGGCGATCTCGGCGCGCGTCGGCGGAAAGCCGGTGCGCTCGATCGCTTGTCGGACCAGTTCGTAGACCTGCTGTTGACGAGCAGTAAGTTTGATCATGGCATCACTGTATGGAAGCACAGGTGGCTGTATTTTTGTACAGTGTTTGTAAAAACGCAAGGGAAAACTTCGTCGCCTGCAGGATGTGTCTGTCCCACGCCCGCGTCGTGGGACCCCCGCGGGATCAAACCGGCGTCGGTACGAGCGGGCTAATCCATGATTTGATATAAACAATCGTATAAATATTATTTTTAAGTATTTAGCTGTCCCCATAGACTGGCCTCCTACACACGAAAGAACACGAGGGAGCGCAAGTCATGGGTCAAGTGATACGGGGGGGAAAAGCCAGGGCGCTGGCGATCGCACTGGGAGGGCTGGCACTGACTGCCGGGCTGTCGCTTCAGGCGCGCGCCGCGAGTTTTTCCCTGCTCAACGTGTCGTATGACCCGACGCGTGAGCTATATGCCGACTACAACAAGGCATTCGAGGCGCACTACAGGCAGACCACGGGCGACACGGTGACGCTCAAGGCCTCGCATGGCGGCTCGGGCAAGCAGGCCCGTACGGTACTCGACGGCGCACCGGCCGACGTCGTGACGCTCGGCATCTCCGCCGACATCGACGAACTGGCGCAGGCCGGACTCGTGAACAAAGATTGGCAGAAGCGTCTGCCCGATAACGCCACGCCATACACGTCGACCATCGTGTTGCTCGTGCGCAAGGGCAACCCCAAACACATCAAGGACTGGAACGACCTCACCAGGCCGGGCATCAGCGTGGTCACGCCGAACCCGAAGACGTCGGCCGGCGCCCGCTGGAATTACCTCGCTGCATGGCTTTACGCGCTAAAGCAGCCAGGCGGCAACGAGCAGACCGCCCAGGCCTTTGTCGCGGCGCTCTACCGCAACGTGGGGGTACTCGATTCCGGCGCGCGAGGCGCCACCACGACCTTCGTCGAGCGCGGCGTCGGCGACGTGCTGATCGCCTGGGAAAACGAGGCGCTGCTCTCGGTGAAGGATCTCGGTCCGGACAAGTTCGACATCGTCGTGCCGTCGTCGTCGATTCTCACGGAGCCGCCGGTCGCCGTGGTCGACAAGAACGTCGACAGGCACGGAACTCGCAAAGCCGCTGAAGCCTATCTGCAATGGCTGTATTCGCCGCAAGGGCAGGAGATCGCCGCGAAGCACTTCTATCGTCCACGCTCGCCGGACATCGCCAGGAAGTATGCCTCGCAGTATCCGAAGCTCAAGCTCTACACGGTCGACGCCGATCTGGGCGGGTGGACGAAAACGCAGGCCAAGCATTTTGCCGACGGTGGCATCTTCGACCAGATCTACACGAAGAAGTGACCCCCAGGGCCCGAGAAGACAAAGGGATGCAAGCGTGAGTACCGTACTGTTTCCGCTCTGGCGCAAGCCGAGTGCTTTGCCAGGATTTGGCCTGACGATGGGCTACACGGTCGGCTATCTGAGCCTCGTGGTGTTGGTGCCGCTGCTGATGGTTTTCATCAAGGCCAGCTCGCTCGATTGGGCGAGCTTTATCGCCGCCGTGAGTTCGCCGCGCGTGTTGGCCTCATACCGCCTCACGTTCGGCCTGTCGCTCGCGGCGGCCATGCTCAACGCCGTGTTCGGTGTCGTGCTGGCGTGGGTGCTCGTGCGCTACTCATTCCCCGGCAAGCGTTTCGTCGATGCGCTGATCGACCTGCCATTTGCCTTGCCGACGTCGGTCGCGGGGATCGTGCTGGCCTCGATCTACGCGCCGAACGGCTGGATCGGACGCTGGTTCGCGCTGCTCGATCTCAAGATCGCGTTTACGCCGTTGGGCATCTTCGTGGCGCTGACATTTATCGGATTGCCGTTCGTTGTGCGCACGCTCCAGCCGGTGCTCGAGGAATTTGAACGCGAACAGGAAGAGGCCGCCGCGTGTCTGGGCGCAACACGTTGGCAGACACTGCGTCACGTCATTCTCCCCGCGGTGCTGCCTGCGCTACTGACCGGTTTTGCGCTGGCGTTTGCGCGCGCGGTGGGGGAGTACGGCTCGGTCATCTTCATTGCCGGCAACATTCCGATGGTCTCGGAAATCGCGTCACTGCTGATCGTCACCAAGCTCGAGCAGTACGACTATGCGGGCGCCGCGGCACTGGCTGTGGTGATGCTGGTGATCTCGTTCGTGTTGCTGCTGCTGATCAATACCCTGCAATGGTGGCTGCAACGCCGCCATGCGGGCCGACGCGCCAGTGGCGCTTGATTCAAGAGAACGTCTCGCTCATGTCCGATTCACTTGCGCTGTCGCGCGCCTTGCTGCAACCGATCCAGGCCCGCCAGGTCAATCCGACCGACGAGCCGGCGTTCGTCAAGGGCGCACTCATTGCCGTGGCGCTGTTGTTCTTCGCTTTGTTTCTGCTCTTGCCGCTCGCGTCGGTCTTCGTCACCGCGCTGGGCAAAGGCTTCCCCGCGTATTGGGACGGGTTGACGAACGACGACGCGCTGTCAGCGCTTCGTCTCACGCTGCTGGTCGCCGTCATTGCCGTGCCGCTGAACCTGGTGTTCGGTGTGGCGGCGTCGTGGGCGATTGCGCGTTTCGACTTCAAGGGCAAGAGCGTGTTGACGACGCTCATCGACTTGCCGTTCTCGGTCTCGCCGGTGATCGCGGGCATCACGTTCCTGCTGATCTTCGGTCGTCAGGGGCCGCTGTGGGACTTTCTCGACGCGCACAACCTGAAGGTCGTGTTCGCGCTGCCTGGACTGATACTCGCGACGGTGTTCGTCACGTTCCCATTCGTCGCGCGCGAATTGATCCCGCTCATGCAGGCGCAGGGCAGCGAAGAGGAGGAGGCGGCGCGCGTGCTGGGGGCCAGCGGGTGGCAGATATTCACGCGCGTGACGCTGCCGAAAATCAAATGGGGCCTGCTGTATGGCGTGATCCTTTGCAATGCCCGGGCGATGGGTGAGTTCGGTGCCGTGTCGGTCGTCTCCGGCCATATTCGCGGCGAGACGAACACGCTGCCGCTGCACGTGGAAATTGAATACAACGACTACCACACGGTGGGCGCGTTCGCGGCGGCGTCGATTCTCGCGATGCTCGCGCTCGCCACGCTGGCGCTGAAGCTGTGGGCTGAGCGCAAGCTGGCGCAGGACAAGGCAGCGCGTCGCGAAGACGTCGTGCCGGCCTGAGCCGATATTGATTCGAGGAGCAAGACCATGAGCATTCAGGTACAACGGGTGTCAAAACGCTTCGGCGATTTTGCGGCGCTCGATGACGTCACGCTGGAATTCCCGACAGGCGAACTGGTCGCGCTGCTGGGGCCGTCCGGCTGCGGCAAGACCACACTGCTGCGTATCGTCGCGGGCCTGGAGTTCGCCGACGCCGGTCGCGTCGTGCTCAACGGCGAGGACGTGGCGACGGTCGGCACGCGCGAGCGTCAGGTCGGCTTCGTGTTTCAGCACTATGCGCTCTTCCGTCACATGACCGTGTTCGAGAATGTGGCGTTCGGGCTGCGCGTGAAGTCGCGCCGCGAGCGGCTCACGGACGCGCAGATCCGCGCCAAGGTGCATGAACTGCTTGGCCTGGTGCAACTCGACTGGCTGGCCGATCACTATCCGGCGGAACTCTCGGGCGGTCAGCGTCAGCGCATTGCGTTGGCGCGTGCACTGGCCGTCGAGCCGAAGGTGCTGCTGCTCGACGAACCGTTCGGGGCGCTCGATGCCAAGGTGCGCAAGGAATTGCGTAGCTGGCTTCGCCGTCTGCACGACGAGCTGCACATCACCACGATCTTCGTCACGCACGACCAGGAAGAGGCGCTCGAAGTGGCCGACCGTATAGTGCTGATGAATCGCGGCAGCGTCGAACAGATCGGCGCGCCACAGGACGTGTACGACACGCCGCGCAGCCCGTTCGTCTATGAGTTTCTCGGCGCCGTGAACCGGCTGCCGGGCGAGTTGCGCACGCACGACTTCATTGCCGATGTCGGTGCCGGTGCCGGCGCGTTTCGCGTGACGGTGCACAAGGACGATTTGCCCGCTGCGCCGCCGGACGGTCGCGTGATGGCGTATGTGCGTCCGCACGATCTTGCGCTGCTGCCGGCGCACGACGGTGGGCCGGGGATCGACGTGGCCGTGCGCCGCGCCATTCCGCTGGGCGGCACCGTGCGCGTGGAACTTGCCGCGCCGGGAGGGGCGGTGTGGGAAGCGGAACTGACTCGCGCTGGCTGGCAGGCGCTCGGCGCGCAAAGTGGTGCGCCGATGCGGGCGGTGCCGCGTCAGTTGCGGGTGTTTGCCGCGCCGGCGTGAGCCGCACGACAAAACGACGGCGCTAGTCCACGCGACCTGGGGGCGCCACGCCTAACGACCTGACAGACGATCTAACCAACGACCGGACAAGACGTAGCGAACAAGGCCTAGCAAATACGACGTAGCAAATACGACGTAGCAAACACGACGTAGCAAACACGACGTAGCAAACACGACGTAGCAAACACGACGTCACGTACAGGACCTTACGAACAAGACGTCATGAACAAGACGTCATGAACCGGCAAGCCACAGGGTGGAGTCCCCTCATGAATTTTCAGCAATTGCGCTACGTGCGCGAAGCCGTTCGGCAGAATCTCAACCTGACGGAAGCCGCCAGTGCGCTGTACACGTCGCAGTCGGGCGTGAGCAAGCAGATCAAGGATCTCGAAGACGAACTGGGCGTGGATGTTTTCGTGCGTCGCGGCAAGCGGCTCACGGGGCTGACCGAGCCAGGCAAGGCCGTGCTGCAACTGATCGAGCGCATGTTGCTCGACGCCGAGAACTTGCGCCGTGTGGCGCGTCAGTTCGCGGATCAGGACAGCGGCCATCTCGTGCTGGCGACGACCCACACGCAGGCGCGCTATGCGCTGCCGCAGGTCATCAAGCAATTCACGAGCGTGTTCCCAAAGGTGCAACTGGCGTTGAGGCAGGGCAGCCCGCGTCAGATTGCACAGATGGTGATCGACGGCGAGGCCGACATCGGCATCACGACCGAGGCGCTCGATCGCTTTCCCGATATCGTCACGTTCCCGTGCTACTCGTGGCATCACGTCGCCGTCGTGCCGAAGGATCATCCGCTCGTCGGGCGAGCGGGCGTCACGCTGGCGGAGATCGCCGACTATCCAATCATCACCTATGACGGCGACTTCACGGGGCGCTCGCACGTGGACAAGGCGTTCTCGGACCAGGGTCTGGTGCCGGACATCGTGCTCACCGCGCTCGATACGGACGTGATCAAGACATACGTCGAGCTGGGATTGGGGGTGGGGATCGTGGCGGCGATGGCTGTCGATCCGCGCAAGGACCAGGATCTGGTGGTGCTGGAACTCGACAACGCGTTCGAGCCGAGCACGACGCGCATCGGCGTTCGCCGCGGGGCGTTTCTGCGCTCGTATGCTTACCGCTTCATCGAAATGCTCGCCCCGGCGCTCAAGGAGCAGGACATCTCGACGCAACTGCGCGAAGCGCTTGAATTTGCGGCCTGATGCGTCGTCGCGCCGGGCCGCATGGGCGGCCTGCTCAAGCGGCGCCGGGCGTTGCCTGATGTCGTCCCGCGTTGTCGGGCGCGCCGCTGCCCGTCGGCCGTGACCCGGCCGCGATCCCGTTCAACGCGGCGGGTTCCATATTTTCAGCGATTGGGAAGCCGGGCAGTATTGGATACAATTACTGCCATGACTTCGACCTCATTCAACCCGATTCCCCACTACACGGTGTCATCGGGCGATCTGCCGCGCATTGCGTTGCTCGCCACGGGTGGCACGATCGCGGGCAGCGCGTCCGACGCCACGCGTACCGCCGCTTATCAAGCCGGGGCGCTCGGTGTCCAGGACTTGCTCGCGGCGGTTCCGGCGCTGGGCAGCGTTGCGCATATCCACGCGGAGCAGGTCGCGCAGATCGATAGCAAGGACATGAGCGTGGCGCTTTGGCAGAAGCTGGCCGCGCGCGTGAATGCGTTGCTCTCGCAGCCCGATGTGGCCGGTGCGGTGATTACCCATGGCACCGATACGCTCGAAGAAACGGCGTACTACCTGCATCTGACGGTCAACAGTCGCAAGCCGGTGGTGCTGACCGCGGCGATGCGGCCCGCGACGGCGCTCTCGGCTGACGGCCCGCTCAACCTGCTCAACGCCGTGCGCGTGGCCACCGACCCGATTTCGGCCGGGCGCGGCGTGATGGTCGCCATCAACAACCAGATTCATTGCGCGCGCGACGTCATCAAGACGAGTACCTACAAGGTCGATGCGTTTCACTCGCCGGAGATCGGCGTGCTTGGCTGGGTGCAGGACGAGCGCGTGGCGTATCAACGTGCGGCGTTGCAGTACCACACCGTCGAAAGCGAGTTCGTCGGGCTGTCGGGCGAGTTGCCGGCTGTCGAGGTGGTCTCGAGTTATGCGGGGGTGTCGCGGATCGCCGTCGACGCCCTGGTGGAAGCCGGCGTGCAGGGCATCGTGGTGGCGGGCACGGGCAACGGCTCGCTGCATTCATTGCTGCAACAGGCGCTGGCCGAAGCGGTGCAGCGCGGTGTGACGGTCGTGCGCGCCGCGCGGGTGGGCAGCGGACATGTCATGCACAACGGCGCGGCACCCGACGATCAGTATGGCTTCGTGAGCGCAGGCAACCTGCATCCGTTCAAGGCGCGTGTCTTGCTGATGCTCGCGTTGCAGGCGGGCGTGCCGCGCGAGCGCATGCAGAGCTTGTTTGACGAGTATTGAACCAGCCAAGCGCCAGCGCATAAAAAAGCGACCCTCAACGAAAAGGCGCCGAACCTTGCGGCCCGGCGCCCGTCGTCATCCACCGCATCTCCCTGATGGCCTGACGCTCCCTACGCGGTCAATGCTTTACGCCACGGTATGGTTAGCCAGCATTTCCAGCGCGCGCACCATGCCCGAGTGATCCCACGCGGCGCCGCCGTTTGCGGCACACGCGTTGAACAGCTCCTGGCACGTGGCCGTGTTCGGCAGCGACACGCCGAGGGCCTTGGCGCTCTGCAGCGCCAGATTCAGATCCTTCTGGTGCAGGGCAATGCGGAAGCCCGGTTCGAAGTTGCGCTTGACCATGCGCTCGCCGTGCACTTCGAGAATGCGCGACGATGCGAAGCCGCCCATCAGCGCCTCACGCACCTTCGCGGGATCGGCACCGGCCTTCGACGCGAACAGCAAAGCCTCACCTACGGCTTCGATCGTCAGCGCGACCACGATCTGGTTGGCGACCTTGCAGGTCTGGCCGGCACCGCTCTCGCCCACGAGCGTGATGTTCTTGCCCATCAGTTCGAAGAACGGCTTCACATCGTCGAACGCCGCTTGCGAGCCGCCGACCATGATCGACAGCGTGGCGCCTTTTGCGCCGACTTCACCGCCCGAGACCGGGGCGTCGAGGTATTCGCAGCCCAGCGCCTTGACCTTCTTGGCGTATTCCTTCGTTTCGATCGGCGAGATGGAGCTCATGTCCACGACGATCTTGCCTGCCGACAGGCCTTCGGCCAGACCGTCCTGACCGAACAGGACGGCACCCACATCAGGGGTATCCGGCACCATCACGAAGACGATGTCGGCGCGTTTGGCGACTTCCTTGGCCGACGTGCAAACCGTGGCCTGACCGTCGATCAGGTCTTGCGGGGGCGTGCGGCGCTCATACAGGAACAGCTTGTGACCGGCATTTTGCAGATGCTTCGCCATCGGCGCGCCCATGATGCCCAGACCAATGAAACCGAGTTGTGCCATTTCGTAACTCCTTGTTGCCAAAGTGTGATGTGGTGTCGCTGACGCTCAGACGAGCGGGGCGGTGACGCCTTATCGCGGCGCCCCCGTGCTCCGGCCGCATGCCCCCTGCATGCGGCCGGCGGGGCCCTTCCTCGTCGAAACCCGGTCAGCCGGCGCACCGCCTCGGGCGGATACGCCTTCGTTTCTTCCGCGTGCCACCGGGGGAGGTGTCGCGCGGTGGGTATGGGGGCGCGTAGGAATTACGCCGCTTCGCGCAGCCCCGCTGCCTTGAACCAGCCGAGGCCCTCGGTCGTGGTGGTGGCCGGTTTGTACTCGCAACCGATCCATCCTTGGTAGCCAATGCGGTCGAGGAACGCGAACAGGTAGGCGTAGTTGATCTCGCCCGTGCCCGGCTCGTTGCGGCCCGGGTTGTCCGCCAGTTGCACGTGAGCGATGCGCGCCAGATTCGTCTCGATGGTCTTGGCGAGTTCGCCTTCCATGCGCTGCATGTGATAGATGTCGTACTGCAGGAACAGGTTGTCCGAACCCACGGCGTCGAAGATCTCCAACGCCTGCTTCGTGCGGTTCACGAAGAAGCCGGGAATGTCGTACGTGTTGATCGGCTCGACCAGCAGTCGGATGCCTTCGGCCTTGAGGGCATCGGCGGCGAAGCGCAGGTTACCCACGAGCGTGTCTTGCGCGACTTGCGTCGACAGGTCCGCGCCTTGCTTGCCCACGAGGCAGTTCAGTTGCTTCACACCCAGCGCCTTGGCGTAGGTGATGGCTTCGCCCACGCCGTCGCGGAATTCGGCCACGCGCTCGGGGAAGATCGCGATGCCGCGCTCGCCCGCATCCCAGTTGCCGGCGGGCAGGTTGTGCAGCACGAGATCGAGCTGGTACTGGTTCAGCTTGTCAGCGATCTGGTCGCGATGAAACGCGTACGGGAACAGGAACTCCACGCCGCGAAAGCCCGCTGCGGCGGCCGCCTTGAAGCGGTCGAGGAACGGCACCTCGTTGAACAGCATGGTCAGATTGGCGGCAAATTTCGGCATTGCGCTGACTCCTCTTTCTCTCTTTTAGGGGGTGGTTTCGACGATTTCGATGCCAGGGTGTTGCAAGGTTGCGGGGCGCCTGCTTTTTTCGTTCAAGGGGTCTAGCCGAGAGCGCAGGGGACGCACGCGCCCCGCAAACCGTTTTACAGCGTTGACTTACGCCGACACTGCGTTGTCTTCTTCCACCACGTCGATGATGTCTTCGAACTCGTTGACGTTGTTGATCTCGGTGCCCATCGCAATGTTGGTCACACGCTCGAGAATCACTTCCACGATCACCGGCACGGAGAACTCGGCCATCAGCTTGCGGGCCTGGGCGAACGCCGGCTGGATGTCGTTCGGCTGGAACACACGGATCGCCTTCACGCCGAGGCCTTCGGCCACCTTCACGTGATCGACGCCGTAACCGTTGACTTCCGGCGAGTTCACGTTCTCGAACGCGAGCTGCACGCAGTAGTCCATGTCGAAGTTGCGCTGCGCCTGACGGATCAGGCCCAGGTACGAGTTGTTCACGACCACGTGGATGTACGGCACCTTGAACTGCGCGGCCACGGCCAGTTCTTCGATCATGAACTGGAAGTCATAGTCGCCCGAGATCGCCACCACGTCCGACGACGGCGAGGCAACCTTCGCCCCGATGGCGGCCGGCACCGTCCAGCCCAGCGGGCCTGCCTGGCCGCAGTTGATCCAGTGGCGTGGCTTGTTCACGTGCAGGAACTGCGCGGCGGCGATCTGCGACAGACCGATGGTCGAGACATAGCGCACATCGCGACCGAAGAATGCGTTCATTTCCTGATACACGCGCTGCGGCTTGATCGGCACCTGATCGAAGTCCGTGCGGCGCAGCATGGTGCGCTTGCGCTTCTGGCAATCGGCCACCCATTGCGCACGATCCGGCAGACGGCCGGCGGCCTTCAGTTCCTTGGCAACTTCCACGAACAGCGTGAGCGCGGCCTTGGCGTCGGAGACGATGCCGTAGTCCGGACCGAACACGCGGCCGATTTGCGTCGGCTCGATGTCGACGTGCACGAACTTGCGGCCCTTGGTGAACACGTCGACGCTGCCCGTGTGGCGATTGGCCCAGCGGTTGCCGATGCCCATCACGAAGTCCGACGCGAGCATCGTCGCATTGCCGAAGCGATGCGAGGTCTGCAGTCCGACCATGCCGGCCATGAGCGGATGGTCGTCGGCAATGGTGCCCCAGCCCATGAGCGTGGGCACGACCGGCACGTTCACGGTCTCGGCGAACTCGACGAGCAGGTCGGCGGCGTCGGCATTGATCACACCACCGCCCGAGACGATAAGCGGGCGCTCCGATGCGACCAGCATCTGAATGGCCTTCTCGATCTGGGCGCGCGTGGCCGCGGGCTTGTACACCGGCAGCGGTTCGTAGGTGTCCGGATCGAATTCGATCTCGGCAACCTGCACGTCGAACGGCAGATCGATGAGCACCGGACCCGGACGGCCCGAGCGCATCAGGTGGAATGCCTGCTGGAACACGCGCGGCACGAGCGCGGGCTCGCGCACCGTCACGGCCCACTTGGTGACCGGCTTGGCGATCGTCTCGATGTCGACAGCCTGGAAATCTTCCTTGTACAGACGGGCGCGCGGCGCCTGACCCGTGATGCAGAGGATGGGAATCGAATCGGCCCAGGCGGAGTACAGGCCGGTAATCATGTCGGTGCCCGCAGGCCCCGAGGTGCCGATGCACAGGCCGATATTGCCGGCTTCGGCGCGGGTGTAACCTTCGGCCATGTGGGACGCGCCCTCGACGTGGCGTGCGAGCACGTGCTCCACGCTGCCGGCCTTGCGCATTGCCGAATAGAACGGGTTGATGGCAGCACCGGGCACACCGAATGCGGTGGTGACACCTTCTTTCTCGAGCACTCGAATTGCGGCCTCTACGGCGGTCATCTTGGCCATGTGACGTCTCCAATGGGTAATGAGTCAATGTGTTGGAAGCCACTTTAAGCCGGTACGATTTGTTTGATAAGATCACAAAAGATCGTTTTTTTAAGAACAAAAAGTATCGAATGGAGGGGGCATGGACCGATTCAAACAGATCGAAACCTTCGTGCAGGTGGCCGAAGCGGGCAGTCTGGCCGCCGCGGCCTTAAAGGAAGGGGTCTCGCCGGTGATCCTCGGAAGGCGCATCGACGCGCTCGAAAAGCGTCTGGGCATCAAGCTGATGTACCGCTCGACACGACGGCTTGCGTTGTCGGAAGAGGGCGGCGCGTTCCTAGAGCGGTGCAAACAGTTGCTCGGCGACTGGGAGATGGCCGAGAACGAAATCAGCGCGGGGCGTCATGCCGTTTCGGGGCACCTGATCGTGTCGGCGCCGGCGGCGTTCGGGCGCAAGCACGTCGCGCCGCATGCGCCGGCGTTCCTGCGCCTGCACCCCGAGGTGCAGATTTCGTTCAACCTGACCGACCGCGTGGTCGACCTCGTGCGCGAGGGGTACGACATGGGCATTCGCATCGGCGGCTCGGTCGATCCGAATTTCGTGGCTGTCAAACTCGCCCAGAACCGGCGCGTGGTGTGCGGCACCCCGGCATATTTCGCCCGCTACGGTCGTCCGAAGACGCTCGAAGACCTGGCCAGGCACAACTGCCTCGCGTTCAACCTGCAAGGCGGCCAGCAGCGCGGTTGGTACTTCAAGCGCCAGGGCAAGCTCGTGACGATTCGCGTGGCGGGCAGTCTGGACTGCAACGACGGCGAGTTGCTGCACCGCTGGTCACTGGAGGGCATCGGGCTGGGCTGGCGCTCGACGTGGGAAATCCAGCGCGAACTGCTCTCCGGCGAACTGGAGACCGTGCTCGACGAGTACGCGTTACCTGACTACGACATCCTCGCCGTGTACCCCCAACAGCGCTTCCAGCCCGCGCGGGTGCGCCTGTTCATCGAGCAACTGCGGCAAATCTATGCCCGTCCGAACTATTGGCTGGAAAACACTTGACCGGTCCTGATGAGACGGCAGTTGATGATCGACGTGAAATCCGCTAGAATCGCGGGTTCTGCAACCTTGCTGCACTGGTTTTGACGCCCGGGCGGCTTTGTCCATAAGGAGCTTATATATGCGTCATTATGAAATCGTATTTATCGTTCACCCCGATCAGAGCGAGCAAGTGCCTGCGATGATCGAGCGCTACAAGAGCATGGTGACGGCCAAGGCCGGTCAGATCCATCGCATCGAAGACTGGGGCCGTCGTCAACTGGCGTACATGATCGAGAAGCTGGCCAAGGCTCACTACGTCTGCATGAACATCGAATGCGACCAGGAAACCCTGGACGAGCTGGAACACGCATTCAAGTTCAACGACGCCGTGCTGCGCCACCTCGTGGTTCGCATGAAGAAGGCCGAGACCGCACCGTCGCCGATGATGAAGGAAGTGGCCCGCGAAGAAGCCAAGAAGGCTGCCGCGACGCCCGCGACCGAAGCTGCCGCATCGTAATTAGCGCACCGGAGCGCATCAGGGAATCCACGGAAACGTCGACCGCGTGAATCGCTTACGGCTTGAAGCCAGCATCGTCGAAATCGGCACGCTGCGCTATACCCCAGCCGGGCTTCCCGTGATCGAGGTCACGCTGGCCTATGCGGGAACCGTCGAAGAGTCGGGCGTGGCCCGGCAAGTCGAGTTCTCGATGCCAGCCGTTGCGATCGGTCCCCTCAGTGCCAAAGTCATGGCGTTGGGACTGGAGAAACCGGCCCAGTGGGCAGGGTTTCTGGCCAAGAAGCATCGCAATAGCCGCACCCTGGTGTTTCACATCACAGCATTGCAAGTATTTGAAAAGGATTGTTGAACATGCCGCGTCCTAACGGTAAAAACAAGAAGTTTGATCGCCGCCGCCAACAGCAAAACCCGCTGTTCAAGCGCAAGAAGTTCTGCCGCTTCACCGTCGCTGGTGTTGACCAGATCGATTACAAGGATATCGAGACGCTGAAGGACTTCATCGGCGACAACGGCAAGATCACCCCGGCTCGCCTGACGGGCACCAAGGCGCACTACCAGCGCCAGCTCGACACGGCCATCAAGCGCGCGCGTTTCCTCGCGCTGATGCCGTACACCGATCTGCACGGTGCTTAATCGCCAGTCGACGAAGGAGAATAGATAATGCAAGTGATTCTGCTGGAAAAAGTCGTCAACCTGGGTAACCTGGGCGACATCGTGAAGGTCAAGGATGGTTTCGCACGTAACTTCCTGATCCCGACCAAGAAGGCGCGTCGCGCCACCAAGGACGCGATCGCCGAGTTCGAAGTTCGCCGTGCCGACCTGGAAAAGGCTGCCACCGAGAAGCTGGCTGCCGCACAAGCCGAAGGCGAAAAGCTGTCGGGCCTGACCGTGCAAATCTCGCAGAAGGCCGGCGTTGACGGTCGTCTGTTCGGTTCGGTCACCAACTTCGATATCGCCGAAGCCCTGGGCACCCAAGGTTTCAAGGTTGAAAAGATGCAAGTGCGCCTGCCGAATGGCCCGCTCAAGACCGTGGGTGACTTCCCGGTCCAAGTGTCGCTGCACACGGACGTCGTCGTCGACGTGAACGTGTCGGTGCTGGGCGAGCACGCGTAAGCCGTATCCGCGTCAGCTTCCCGACGCGAACAAAAAACGGAAGTCGGTCCGCCGGCTTCCGTTTTTTTATGTCTGTCCCCTCTGTGGTGTCGGTTGCCGGGCTTTCCGATGGCCGCGCATGCGCAGGTCTATGCCGACCGCGTCCCGGTTGCGCACTCCCTTCCACGTTCCTCACGTTCGATAGCGCTGCCTTATGTTGCCTCCCGGGAAACTGCTGAACAAAACACGTTCGGAAAAATCGCCGCGCAAGCGCGATTTCGCCGGATCGGATCGTGAGCGCGGGGGCGGTATAATGCCCGGCATGAACGCTCCCGATCCCCAACTCGATTCCCTCAAAGTGCCGCCGCACTCTATCGAGGCGGAGCAATCCGTGCTCGGTGGGCTGCTGCTCGACAACGGGGCGTGGGATCGAATCGGCGACTTTCTGGCTGAATCGGACTTCTACCGCTATGACCACCGGCTGATCTATCAGCACATCGGTCGGTTGATCGCCAGCGACCGTCCTGCCGACGTGATCACCGTTTTCGAATCGCTCACCTCGGCCGGCAAAGCCGAGGACGTGGGCGGGCTCGCCTACCTGAACGCCCTGGCGCAGAATACGCCGAGTGCCGCGAACATTCGTCGTTACGCGGAAATCGTGCGCGACCGTGCGGTGTTGCGCAAGCTCGTGACAGTCGCCGACGAAATTGCGTCAGATGCTTTCAATCCACAGGGCAGGGAAGTGCGTCAGATGCTCGACGAGGCGGAAGCGAAGGTGTTTGCCATCGCGGAAGAAGGCTCGCGCAGCACGAACGGCTTCCTTGAACTGCAGCCGCTGCTCACGCAGGTGGTCGAGCGCATCGACGAGTTGTACCACCGCGAAGGCGGGAGCGACATCACCGGTATTCCGACGGGCTTCGTCGACCTGGATCGCATGACGTCGGGTTTCAACGGCGGCGATCTGATCATCGTGGCGGGCCGTCCGTCGATGGGTAAGACAACCTTCTCGATGAACATCGGCGAGCATATCGCCGTGGAAGAGGGGCTGCCGGTCGCCGTGTTCTCGATGGAAATGCCAGGCACGCAGTTGGCCATGCGTATGCTGGGGTCGGTGGGGCGTCTCGATCAGCATCGTCTTCGCACCGGCAAGCTGGTCGACGAAGACTGGCCGAAGCTCACGCACGCCATGCAGAAGATGAACGAGACGCAGCTTTTCGTCGACGAGACGCCTGCGCTCAATCCGATGGAGTTGCGCGCGCGCGCACGGCGTCTGGCACGTCAATGCGGCAAGCTGGGGCTGATCATCATCGATTACCTCCAGCTCATGAGCGGTTCGGGCAACGGCGAGAACCGCGCGACCGAAATCTCCGAGATTTCGCGTTCGCTCAAGGGGCTCGCCAAGGAGCTGAACGTGCCGGTGATCGCGCTCTCACAGCTCAACCGCAGTCTTGAACAACGCCCGAACAAGCGTCCGGTCATGTCGGACTTGCGTGAATCGGGTGCTATCGAACAGGATGCCGACATCATCCTGTTCATCTATCGCGACGAAGTGTACAACCCCGATACGCCCGACAAGGGCACTGCCGAGATCATCATCGCAAAACAGCGTAATGGTCCTATCGGTCAGGTGCGTCTGGCGTTCATCGGTGCGTATACCAAGTTCGACAATCTGGCCGGTCCCCAATATTGACGCATTGATTTCCGCCCATTCGTAAGGGCGTGCGGTAACGCGCGCCCGCAACGAGGTAGAATGTGACGTTTTTGTGTCGACCCGTCCCCTATTAATATCCGGAGTTTTCCAATAATGTTCGGTCGCTTCATGCCCACCGAGGGCAAGTTCTTTGAGCTGTTCAACCAGCACGCGGCGTGTATGGTTGCCGGCAGCCGCGAGCTGTCTGCCATGCTCAACGATCTGCCCAATGCCGAGGCACGCACCGTTGCCGTGCAGAACAACGAGAAGAAAGCGGATCGCATCACGCACGAGACCATCGACCTGATGCACAAGACGTTCATCACGCCGTTCGATCGCGATGAAATCCACAAGTTGATCAGCACGATGGACGACATCCTGGATCTGATGGAGGACGTGGCGACAGCCGTGTGGATGTACGACGTCAAGAGCGTGCCGTCCGAGGCGCGCACGCTGGGCGAGATTTGTGTGAAGTGTTGCGAACGGGTGCAAAGCACCGTGGCGCTGCTCAATGACATGGATCGCGCGCGCGAGATCCTGAAGCTCTGCGAGGAAATCGACGGGCTCGAATCGGACGCCGACCGCCTGTTGCGTGCGTCGCTCTCGAAGCTGTTTCGCGAAGAATCCGACGTGAAGGAGCTGATCAAGCAAAAGGCCGTGTCCGAATTGCTCGAATCGGTGACCGATAAGTGCGAGGACGTTGCCAACATCATCGAAGGCATTGTGCTGGAAAACGCCTGAGCGGAGACTTTCGATGGCAACGCTGCACATCAGCCTTTGGCTGATCGGACTGTTGGTCGCACTTGCGCTCCTGTTCGACTTCATGAATGGCTTCCACGACGCCGCCAACTCGATCGCCACGGTGGTCTCGACGGGCGTGCTCAAGCCGCATCAGGCGGTGGCTTTCGCCGCCATGTTCAACGTGATCGCGCTGTTCGTCTTTCATCTGAAAGTCGCGGCGACGGTGGGCAAGGGGACGGTTCATCCCGAAATCGTGGATCACTACGTGATCTTCGGCGCCCTCGTCGGGGCGATCGCGTGGAACGTGATTACCTGGTACTACGGCATTCCGTCGAGTTCGTCGCACGCGCTGATCGGTGGATTGGTCGGCGCTGCGGTGGCCAAGGCCGGCACGGGTTCGCTTGTCACGAGTGGACTGCTGCAAACGGTCGCGTTCATTTTCATCTCGCCGCTGCTCGGTTTCGTGCTCGGTTCGTTCTTCATGCTGCTGGTGTCCTGGTTGTTCTTCCGAACGCCACCCGCGCGCGTCGACCGCTGGTTCCGCCGCCTGCAGCTGATTTCGGCCGGTATGTACAGCCTGGGACACGGCGGTAACGATGCCCAGAAGACCATCGGTATCATCTGGATGTTGCTGATCGCCGCGGGCATGTGGCCGCAGGAGGCTGCGGAACCGCCGCTGTGGGTGATCGTGGGCTGCTATCTGGCGATCGGTCTGGGCACCATGTTCGGTGGCTGGCGCATCGTGCGCACGATGGGGCAGAAGATCACCAAGCTCAAGCCGGTCGGTGGCTTCTGTGCCGAAACCGGCGGGGCGTTTACGCTGTTCTTCGCGTCGTGGCTCGGCGTGCCGGTCTCGACCACGCACACCATCACCGGCGCCATCGTGGGCGTTGGCGCCACGCGCAAGCTCTCTGCGGTGCGCTGGGGGGTGGCAGGCAACATCGTCTGGGCATGGGTGCTGACGATCCCGGCCTCGGCGTTCATCGCCGCGATCGCGTGGTGGGTCGGCAAGCAGATTCTGTGATGTCGGTTCGGCGGGCTGCCGTCTCATGACGGTGTGACCCGCCAGGGCAACAAAAAAAGCGGCTTCGGCCGCTTTTTTTGTGTCCTGCTTTAGCCCCCCGCGGGCGGCATGGCGCCATTGGCAGGCCGCATCGAGGCCATCGAGAGAATCAATTTCTATAGCCAATAGCGATCAATTACTATTCCGTCATAGTGTTTAATCGATTCCCGTGGGAGGCTAACATGACTGCATTGATCCATCGTTTCTTGCATCGCCGTCCGGTCACCACACTGGTGGGCGTCGCGATCAATGTCGGCGGCGCGGCGACGCTGCTTGCCCACCTGCGCTGATCCTTCAATTCACGCTCAACCGATGCTCGTCTGCCGGAAGTGATTACATCGAGCTGTTGGCGAAGCGAGCGATGGGATCGTCGTCCTGCGGGGCTGGGGCGGCAAGGTTGGCTGTGCGACTCGGCACCAAGACCTGCGGCGCTACCATCGGAGACGGAGTCGCCCCGGTAAGCGGGTGGTTCGGTGCGGTATTCGATGGGTTCACAGGCTCGCTCGGTGGCGTTGCCGCGGCGGGCGACTGAGCGAGCGAGGCCGGCGCCGACCGATTCACGTAAGTCGTATTACCTGCGGGTGCCTTGTTCGCTGCGACGCGTCGAACACCATCGATCCGGCGTGCCCAATATGGAATGAAGAGACTCTCCAGGCGCACTGTGCCGCCGGTGTTCGGCGCGTGTACGAACTGCCCCTGACCCACGTAGATGCCTACGTGCGAGTGGGCGCGTCCCGTCGTGTTGAAGAAGATAAGATCGCCCGAGGCGAGGTCGTCGCGCGCCAACGGTGTGCCCACACCACTCATGTCGGCCGTCGTGCGGGGCAGGTTCACGCCGGCGGCGCGCGCCACGACATAGCGCACGAGGCCGCTGCAATCGAAACCGGAATCCGGGGTGTTGCCGCCGTAGCGGTAAGGAATGCCAACGAGGCTCATCGCTTCGAGCGTAATCTCCTCCTGACCCGCGCTGCGCTCCGGCCCCATCGTTCGGTTGCCATAGTTCGCACTGCCGCCTTGTCGGATTGATGGACCCGACGAACAAGCCGCGACCAGCAACGTCAGCGCCAGCGTGCCCACGCAACGGCCCCACGCGTTCGGCGGGATAGCCGGATGCGTCACGTCGCGAGCGAGGAGGCGAGAGAACAGTCGCATGCGCCGAGTTTACGACGCTTATCGGGTCGATGCACCGTAAAAGCGCCGAAAGACGGGCGTTCTGTGGCATCGACGTCACAAATCAGCGGATTCCCGGATGACGCTGTCGTCGGTGCGCTCCGCCTTGGCGACGCCGGCGGTCAAAAAAAACGGCGCCCGAAGGCGCCGTCGTGTTGAGCATGGAGCGAAGCGCGTAGAGCGAAGAGGCTCGCCGTCCGCGGTCGGCAGACGTCAGAGGATTTCCGCCGCGTAGTCGGCCAGACGCGAACGTTCGCCGCGCGCCAGCGTGACGTGCCCGCTGTGTCCCCATCCCTTGAATCGATCGACCACGTAGGTGAGGCCCGAGCTGCCTTCGGTCAGGTACGGCGTATCGATCTGCGCGATGTTGCCCAGACAGATCAGCTTGGTCCCCGGGCCGGCACGCGTGACGAGCGTCTTCATCTGCTTCGGCGTAAGGTTCTGCGCCTCGTCGATGATGACGAACTTGTTCACGAACGTACGACCGCGCATGAAGTTCATGCTCTTGACCTTGAGTCGCGAGCGAATCAGTTCCTGCGTGGCCGCGCGGCCCCATTCGCCGGCGGAATCGTCGGTCTTTTGCAGCACTTCCAGGTTGTCGTCGAACGCGCCCATCCACGGTTGCATCTTCTCTTCCTCGGTGCCCGGCAGGAAGCCGATATCTTCACCGACGGGCACGGTCGCGCGCGTGATGATGATTTCGTTGTAGCGCTTCTCGTCAAGCGTTTGCGCCAGACCAGCGGCCAGCGCCAGTAGCGTCTTGCCGGTACCGGCCTGACCGAGCAGCGTGATGAAGTCCACTTCGGGATTCATCAGCAGGTTCAGCGCGAAGTTCTGCTCCCGGTTGCGCGCCGTGATGCCCCACACGTTGTTCTTGTGGTGTCCATAGTCGCGCAGCGTTTGCAGCAGCGCCGTCTTGCCGTTGATCTCGCGAACCTGCGCGTAGAACGGCGCCTCGCCGTTGTTCGTCTCCAGATAGACGAACTGGTTGATGAGGAAGCTCGCGCAGAGCGGCCCGGTAATGCGATAGAACGTGGTGCCGGTGCGATTGTCCTGCCAGCTCTCCATACCCTTGCCGTGCTTGGTCCAGAAGTCCGTCGGCAGGGGCATCACGCCCGAGTAGAGCAGATCGCTGTCCTCGAGCACCTTGTCGTTGAAGTAGTCTTCCGCGGGCAGGCCAAGCGCATGCGCCTTGACGCGCATGTTGATGTCCTTCGACACCAGCACGACCTGGCGATCGCGGAACTTGTCCTGCAATGCCCGCACGACGCCGAGAATCTGATTGTCGGCCTTGCCTTGCGGCAACCCGTCGAGCGGCGGCACGTCGGTCAGGTCGGTCTGGAAGTACAGGCGCCCCGTGGCGTCCTTGTTGCCAAGCCGCGAGAGGAGGATGCCTTCGACCATCGACTTCGTGCCGCTCTCGGCGACCAGCCCGTCAAGGGTGCGGCTCACCTGACGCGCATTGCGCGCCACTTCCGACATGCCCTTCTTGTGATTGTCCAACTCTTCCAACGTCATCATCGGCAGATAGACGTCGTGCTCTTCGAAGCGGAACAGGCTGCTTGGGTCGTGCATGAGCACGTTCGTGTCGAGCACGAAGAGCTTGGCGGGTTCCTGGTCCTTCAGACGTGCCCGTTTCGAACCCGTGCCCGTTGACGTAGGCTTGACGGCCTTGAGGGACGGTGTTGCCCCGTTCGACTCGGCCGCCGGCGGCGACTGGGGCGAGCGTGCGACAGGCGACGGTTGTACTGTCGTCTGCGGTGCCGCCGAGGGTTTAGGCACGACCTTCAATTCGGCCGCGCCGGCACCCGTGGCACCGGACGTCTCGCCCAGTGCGAGTTGCTCAGACGAGGGGATCGGTTTCTTGGCCTCCGTGCGCGAAGGTTTGAGGCGAGTGGGGAATTGTTCCGGGGCGAGCAACGAGCCCGGTTTGGTCGGCGCCGATGGCAATGGCATAGATTTCCCGTTCAAGAAAACACAACACGACTCGGCCGGGACAGACTGCGGTACCCCACGTCCCGGCAACAAAAAAGCCGCCTGCCCGGACGCACCGGAGAGGCGGCTTGGCTGAAGGCGCCGCCGTGGCAACGCCTGCAATAGTCTGGTTCAATGCGCTTCATCATTACGGCTGACTATAACGTCTCTTGCCGTGCTTGTATAGCGCCGAATGTCCGCACTGGCGGTCGCCTTCGGTCCTCGTGCAACACGCGACAGAAGCGCGCTTGCGCGGGGCCGGCGACGATGCCCGGCGCCCGATGCGCCGCGGCACTGACAAGCCCTCCAGCGGATCAGAGCGCCTGCACGACGCTCAGCACTTCGGTAACGTGATCGGGCACACGTACGCCGCGCCATTCGTTGCGCAATACGCCTTTTTCGTCGATCAGGAACGTGCTGCGTTCGATCCCCAGATGTTCCTTGCCATACAGTTTTTTCAGCTTGATGACACCGAACAATTGGCAAACTGCTTCGTCGCCGTCCGAGATCAGCGGGAAGGGCAGTTCGAGTTTTCGCTGGAAGTTTTCATGCGAGCGAAGGCTGTCGCGCGACACGCCAACGATTTGCGCCCCGGCTGCCTGAAACTGATCGTAGTTGTCGCGGAAGTTCATGCCTTCCGTCGTGCAGCCGGGGGTATTGTCCTTCGGGTAAAAATAGATCACCACCTTCTGGCCGCGATGCGCCTTGAGCGAAAAATCGCCGCCGGTGGCCGGTGCGGTGAAATCGGGCACGGGGGTGTCGATGGCTACCGTCACTATGGTCTCCTTGGGTGGCCTTGCAAGGCCGGAACGGGGAAGTGGATCGAAAGCGGGTTCAGGCAGTGGCCTGGCCCTCGAGAATCAGATCGCCCGAGCGGCCCGGAATTTCGCCCCACACGACGGGATGCGCCGGTAGCGAGGCAAGATCGAGCGTCTCGTAGTATTGGCCCATCGTCACCAGGGCGTGTCCCTGGCGGCGCCATCCAGCCAGCAATTGACGGAACAGCGGGGCCAGTTTCTGCCCTTCGAGTTCTGCGTGAAGGGTGAACACGTGATCTTGCGCCGGATCGCGGGTCAGGGCAAGCAGATGCTCGGCCACGCCGTCGAGGTCACGACCGTCGATGCCCAGCAACTCGTCGACCGTCGGCAGGGTCGTCGGCATCTGCACATGCTGTAGACGCACGCCATCGACGATGGGGTAGTGCGGGGCGATGCCGCGTCCGTCAGACGCATACTTCATGCCCCAGGCGTCGATCTGCCGAAACGCGTGCGGATTCATCTGCCAGCCGGCTGCCCCATGCGTGCGCGGCGGCGCACCGAAGACCTGGAGGAAGCGCGCATGGGCTTGCGACATCTGATGTTGCGTCCAGGCGGCGTCGCGTGTGCGCACGTTGTCTTGCCAATACGTGTGGTCCCACGTGTGGATGCCGGTCTCGTGGCCCGCGTCTCGCACAGTGCGCATGACGTCGGCCGCACGCCGCCCGATGTCCGGGCCGGGGAGCAACGTGCCGTACATGAGCGTTTTGAAGCCGTAGTGCTCGACCACCGAAGTGCGTGAAACTTTCTTCAAAAAGCCAGGACGGAAGACACGCTTGAGTGCCCAACCGGTGTGGTCCGGCCCGAGGCTGAACAGGAACGTCGCTTGCGCCTCGTGCTCGGCCAGTGCGGCGAGCAGATTGGGCACGCCTTCGCGTGTGCCGCGCAGCGTGTCGACGTCGATCTTCAGGACAATGTTGGCCATAGCCGCCCTTGAGTGAGATATCGCAATGACTTCGAGCGATATCCTGAACTGCGAAACAAACTACCGAGTCAAAAACGCCCGATGCGCCGAGGGCGCACCGGGCGTGCAATGCGAAGGGCTGCAATGGGCGGCAATGCGCTGCCCGTAACCCCGAGGCGGTAGGCCTGACGCAGGCCGCCCGACCGTGTCGCGGATGTCCCTGACTGTTCCTTACTCGGCCTCGACCAGACGGCGCGCTTCGGCGACATGGCCACGATACGCTTCGAAAATCTTGCGCAACGCGTCGTCCATCGACGTGGTCGGTGCCCAGCCGAGTTCCTGCATGGTGTTCTCGATCTTCGGCACGCGATTCTGCACGTCCTGATAGCCGTTGCCATAGTAGGCGCCCGACGAGGTCTCGACGAGTTGAACCTTCTTGGCCGTGTCAGCGTACTCGGGATATTCGGCGGCCAGCTTGAGCATCATGTTGGCCAGCTCGCGCACCGAGAAGTTATTCGTCGGGTTGCCGATGTTGTAAATCTTGCCGCTGGCAATGTTGTTCTTGTTATCGATGATGCGCACCAGGGCGTCGATACCGTCGTCAATGTCGGTAAAGGCGCGTTTCTGGCTGCCGCCGTCGACCAGGCTGATATTCTCGCCGCGAGCAATGTGGCCGAGGAACTGCGTGACTACGCGCGACGAACCTTCCTTCGGCGTGTAGATCGAGTCGAGGCCGGCGCCGATCCAGTTGAACGGGCGGAACAGCGAGAAATTCAGGCCTTCCTGCATGCCGTAGCCCCAGATCACACGATCCATGAGCTGCTTCGAACACGCGTAGATCCAGCGCGGCTTGTTGATCGGGCCATAGATCAGCGGCGAGTTTTCCGGATCGAACTCGCCGTCGGTGCACATGCCGTAGACCTCGGAGGTCGACGGGAACACCAGGTGCTTGCCGTACTTCACGGCCGAGCGCACGATCGGCAGGTTCGCCTCGAAGTCGAGTTCGAACACACGCAGCGGAGCCTTCACGTAGGTGGCCGGCGTGGCGATGGCGACGAGCGGCAGAATCACGTCGCACTTGCGAATGTGGTACTCGACCCACTCTTTGTTGATCGTGATGTCGCCTTCGAAGAAGTGCATGCGCTCGTGGTTGATCAGATCGCCGAGGCGATCGGTGAGCATGTCCATGCCATAAACTTCCCAGTCGGTCGTCTCCAGGATGCGCTTCGACAGATGGTGGCCGATGAACCCGTTGACACCGAGAATCAGGACTTTTTTCATATTGCGGTCAGTGATTGAGCTGGGAAAACTGTGCCGGCGTGACTGCTTTGCCGTCCAGCATTAGTTCATGAATGACGACAGCATTTGCGTCGCCACAAACGCCAAGGAGCGCATTATCCACTACTTGCAGTCCGCAGGGCAAACCGGCGGGCGCCGGCGCGCGTGACAAACGGGCGTGCGTGACAACCCAGCGACGGTCCGCCACATCGGTAAACGCCCCCGGATAGGGCGGCGCGACCGCGCGAATGAGGTTGTAGACGTCTTTTGCGGGCTTCGACCAGTCGATGCGGCCGTCTTCCGGCTTGCGTCCGCCGAAGTAGCTACCTGCGCTCAGTTCGTTCACCTGTCGCGGTGCCGTGCCGGCGATCAGGCCTGGCAGGCAGCGCCAGAGCGTCTGCTCGGCGGCGACCGTGACTTTCTCGAAGACCTCGCCCGCCGTATCGTCCGGCAGGATCGGCACGGCGGTCTGGTCGATGATGGCGCCGGCATCCGGCTTGGCGGCCATCTCGTGCAGCGTCGCACCCGTTTCCGTTTCGCCCTTCAAAACGGCCCAGTTCACCGGTACGCGGCCGCGATACTTCGGCAGCAGCGACCCGTGCATGTTGAACGCGCCGCGCGAGGCGATTTCGAGCACCGCCACGGGAATCATGTGGCGATAGTAAAAGGAAAAGATGAAATCCGGCGCGATGACGCGCAGTTGTGCGGCGAGTGCGGGATCGGCCGGATCGTCGGGGGTGACGACCGGGATACCGTGCTCGGCGGCGACACGGGCCACGCTGCCGAACCAGATGTTCTCGTTCGGATTGTCCTGATGGGTGACGACGAGTGCGACGTCGACACCGCGCGCGAGCAGCACCTGCAGGCAGCGCACGCCCACGTTGTGATACGCAAAGACGACAGCTTTGGCGGCTTGGGGCACGGGGGCGCTCATGAGGCGTGCGATCCCAGTTCCGTGGCGCCGGTCGTCTGACGCACGCTCGACGTCACGCTGGTGCCCTTGTCTGATTGGCCGGACGACGGGTCCTCCAGCACTGCTTGTACCAGATAGCGCGGACGCTGGCGAACCTGCTGATAAATGCGGCCGATGTACTCGCCGAGCAGGCCCATGCCGAACAGAATCACGCCCAGCAGGCAGAACGTGACGGCGAACAGCGTGAACACGCCCTGAACTTCCGAGCCGAAGAGGAAGCGGCGGGCCATCAGCACGACGAACAGCAGACCGGAGGCCGCCGACAGCGTGATGCCGACGCCCGAGAGCCACTGCAACGGCACCACCGAGAAGCCGGTGACGAGGTCGAAATTCAGACGAATCAGGCTATAGAGCGAATACTTCGACTCGCCGGCGAAGCGCTCTTCGTGGGCGACGTCGACTTCGGTGGGGTTCTGCGCAAACGTGTAGGCCAGCGCCGGAATGAACGTGTTGATCTCACGGCACTGATTGACCGTGTCGACGATATGACGGCTGTAGCCGCGCAGCATGCAGCCCTGGTCGGTCATGCGAATGCGCGTGATGCGCTCACGCAAGCGGTTCATCGCGCGCGAGGCATGGCGGCGGAACCATGTGTCCTGACGGTTCATGCGCACCGTGCCCACGTAGTCGTGCCCGGCCGCCAGTTTCTCGACGAGCTTGCCGATTTCCTCGGGCGGGTTCTGCAGGTCGGCGTCGAGCGTGACGACCCATTCGCCACGCGTGTGTTCGAAGCCGGCCAGGATGGCCATGTGTTGTCCGTAGTTGCCGTTGAACAGCACCACGCGCGTCGTGTCCGGGCGCGCACGGAACTGCTCGGCAAGCAATGCGGCCGAGCGGTCGCGGCTGCCGTCGTTGACGAACACCACTTCATAAGCCACGCCCAGCTTGTCGAGCGCCGGATACAGCCGGGCGAAGAGGGCGGCGAGTCCGGCCTCTTCGTTATATACCGGGATGACGATGGAGAGTTGGGGACAGGTCATTTTTGATGGTCGGCGCAGAGGGCGTTGACGGCTTCGCAGACGCGCGCAACGTCGGCATCCGCCATGGCGGGGAAGAGAGGCAACGTCAGGATCGAACGGCCCAGACGCTCCGTATGCGGGAACTGCCCTTCCCGGAAGCCGAGCCCGCGGTAGAGCGTAAACAGGTGGATGGCCGGGTAATGCACGCCACTGCCGATGCCGCGCGCCTTGAGTTTTTCCATGAAACCCGCGCGGTCGATCGTGAGGCGCGCCAGCGGCAGCTCGACCTGGAACATGTGCCAGTTCGAGTTCGTGAAGTCGGCGTGCGGCAGGCCGAGGCCAAGCGCCACGGCCGCGCCGCCCGCGAACGTGTCGAAATACAGCCGCGCCAGCGCCGAGCGACGGCGGTTGAATTCCGCCAGATGCGGCATCTGGCCGAGGCCCACGCGTGCAGCGACGTCCGTGAGGTTGAACTTGCCGCCGAGCACGTCAACGTCCATGCCATCGAAGCCGGTGCGGGTCACGCCCTGCAGACGGTACTTCTCGGCCAGGCGGGCTTCGTCCTCATTGTTGAAGACGAGCGCGCCGCCTTCGATGGAGGTCAGGTTCTTGTTGGCGTGGAAGCTGAACGAGACGAGGTCGCCGAAGGCACCGATGCGCTTGCCGCCCCAGGTCGAGCCCATGGCTTGCGCGGCGTCCTCGATCACGCGCAAGTTGTGACGGCGCGCGATGTCGTACAGCCGGTCCATGTCGAGCGGCAGCCCGGCCAGATAGACCGGGATGATCGCGCGCGTCCTGGGCGTGATCGCCTTTTCGAGCAGATCGAGATCGAGATTGCGGGTCGCCGGGTCGACGTCGACGAATACGGGCGTCGCGCCGACTTCCAGAATCACGTTGGCCGTGGCGACCCACGACAGCGACGTGGTGATCACTTCGTCACCGTCTTGCACGCCGGCGAGGCGCAGGCCGATTTCCAGCGTCGCGGTGCCCGAGTTGAAGACGCGCACCGGGCGTCCGCCAAAATAGTCGGACAAGGCCTTCTCGAAGGCCTGCACTTGCGGGCCGGAGGTGATCCAGCCAGAACGCAGCACCTCGGTAACGCCGGCGATGGTGGCGTCGTCGATGCTCGGCCGCGTGAACGGCAGAAACGGAAGATTCGGTTGGGCGGTTGCCGAGTCGCTCATGATTAAGACCAAGCCTCAGATAAACAGGGGGAGACGCGCCAGCGCTTGCTTGTTGCGGCGCGTCCGTGATTTCGGTCCGTCAGCAGCCTTAGCTGCGCGCAAGAATATAAACGCCGACCAGGATGATGCCGATGGCGACGACACGCTGCATGGACAGCGCCTCGCCAAACAGGTACCACGCGGCAAAGGCATTCACCACGTAGCCGAGCGAGAGCATCGGGTACGCGATCGAGACCTCGACGCGCGAGAGTGCCAGAATCCAGACGACCACGCTGATCGCATAACAGACGAGCCCGCCCATGATCGGCACTTGCGTGGCCAGCTTGAGGCCGATGGGCACGATGTTGGCACGCGTGAACTCAAGCGCGCCGATCGAGCTGGCGCCGGCCTTGAGCAACAACTGGGCGCATGCATTGAGCAGTACGCCCGTGAGAATAAGTGAAAATGTGGCGAGATTCATGGAACGTTGATGAACGTTTGTGAATAATTATGGATACCGCAAATGGGCTGGCGCTTAGTTTCCCTAAGCGCATCAGCCTGTTGTCGTCGCTGTCTCCGGCCAAAGCCGTCAACGGCAAACGGATCGAACGAAAGCCAGATGCGCTATTTTACGTTGTCTTCCGCCTGCGGTTTGGCGATTACGATACGGCGCGCGTCACGCGCGACGATCCGCATGGGCAAGTGCTCGGTTTCGAGCTTGCCGAACGTGTCCGGATCGACCAGCGCGAGCGCTTTCGGGGCGGTGCGCCAGCGGGCGTAGAAGTCGTCGAGCGTGGGCAGCCATTTCTGCGGCTCCTGCTTCACACCGAATTCCAGTTCGTCCGGGTGCTGCACCATGATCATCGTGCGGCCGAGGTAGTACGGCAGGGTGTGATCGAGCACATTGACCGAATAGAACGGCACATTCGGCCCGAGACGCTGCATCTCGGCCTTGATGGCCGGCACGAGCAACACGCCTGAGCTTTGGCGCCCGAACACTTCGTGTCCCATGCCGCCGACGCTCACGAGCAACAGCATGCCGCCGGCAAAGGTGAGCAGCGCGCGCCGCGCGCTATGGCACGCCAGTCGCCATGCCACGAGCGTGCCGGCCAGGCCGAGGCCGATCGCGACATACAGCCAGATCTGGAACGCCTTGTACAACTCGTTCGGATTGCGCACGTTCCCGGGGCGTCCCGCGAAGATGGCCACCATCACGAGCGCGGCAATCAGCAGGATCGCATAACCGGCCAGGTGCAAGCGCACGGTGTCGCGCCGCAATTGCGCCAGATACAGGCCGACGAGCAGCGCCATGGCCGGCGCGATGGGCAGCAGATACGAGATCAGCTTCGAGTGCGAGGCGCTGAAAAACACGAAGATGAACGCCGACCACACCCACAGCATCAGCGCGGGGGCGAAACCGTTGGGCTGGCGGGGCATGCGCAGCGTGGCGCGTACGGTGCCCGGCAGGACCGACAGCCAGGGCAGGAAGCCGACGAGGAACACGGGCACGAAATACCACGGCGCGCCATCGCGGTTATGGCCCTCCATCGCGAAGCGTCGGAAGTGCTCGTTGATGAAGAAGAAGTCGAAGAATTCGGGGTTGCGCATTTGCACCAGCACGAACCACGGGGCCGCCAGCGCGAAAAAAACGATCAGGCCGCTGCCCAGGTACAGGCGTCGCCACAAGGCCCAGTCCCGTGCAATGAGCGTATAGAGCACGAGCACGGCGCCCGGCAGCACGATGCCGACGAGCCCCTTGCTCAGCACGGCGAGCGCCATGGCCGCCCAGCACAGCCACATCCAGGCGCGCACGGCGGGGCGCGCAAGCCCCGGGCGCTGTGCCAGCAGCAGGGCGCACAGCGAGAGCCCCATGAAAAACGACAGGCCCATGTCCAGCACGTTGAAGTGCCCGAGCAACGACCACAGCGGCGCGCTGGCGAGTGCGACGGCCGCGAACAGACCCACGCGGGCATTGAACACGCGCCGGCCGGTAAAACCGACCATCAGCACGCCCGCGAACCCCGTGAGCGCGGTCCACAGCCGGGCTTGCCATTCCCCAAGCCCGAATGCCGCGAACGTGAGCGCATTCATCCACGTTTGCAGCGGCGGTTTCTCGAAATACTTGTAGCCGTTGTAGCGCGGCGTGATCCAGTCGCCCGTGACCCACATCTCGCGCGCCATTTCCGCGTAACGGCCTTCGTCGCTCGCGATCAGGTGGCGGTAGTCGAGCACGCCGAACCACACGAGCGCGAACGCCACGAGCAGTAGCCAGAAAGCGGTCGGCGAGAGCGGGTAGGCCGCGGGCGGCGAGGCGGGGGCGGGCAGGGGAGAGGACGCGAGGGGGGCGGCAGCCTGCAGGCCGGAGGCGAGCGGGCGGCGGCTCACGCAGTCGCCTCGGTCTCGATGAGCAGGGCGAGCACGACGCGGCGCCCTTCGCTCATCAGGATGTTGTAGGTGCGGCAGGCGGCCTGGGTGTCCATGGAGTCGACGCCAACGCGCCGGCTGGTGAGCGACGTGGTCAGGCGCGGATGCGCGAAGCGCAGGCGCTCACCGCTGCCGAAGATCACGACTTCGGGGGCGAGGGCATGCAATTGGTCGAAATGGGCGGATTCGAGCGCGTCGAAGCGCGACACCGGCCAGGCCTGGATCTCGCCCTCGGGCGCAATGATCACGCTGTGCTCGTGACGAATCTTGTTGACCTCGACATAGCCCCGGCCGTAGCCGGTGACCGTGTTCAATGCTTGCGACGGGTCTTGATGCAGTTTCACTTTAGAAAGATTCCCTGCCCAGGGCTTGCCCCGGGGGTGGATGCACGTCGGCAGATCGTTCAACGGGCGGGCATCTTGCCTCGCATGGCGCAAACCGTCAATGATGCATTGCCGAACTCTGTCATAATTGGCTAAATTATAGCTTTTTGCCGTACGCAGCACGGCAAAACCGTTGCAGTGCGGCATTTGCCACGCCTAAACCGGGGAAATGCGGTGCCCTGTGCGCTTCGCGCACATCGCCGTCCGATCGCCGGTGCGTCGTGCGTCCCGCCTGCCTGCCGGCTCGTCCGGACCCCTGCGCCGCCCGCCAAGACCACAACCGCCGTGAAACCGATCCTCAAATCGCTGAAATTGCAGAATGTCTGCTACGACATTCGTGGACCCGTGCTCGAACATGCCAAGCGCATGGAAGACGAGGGTCATCGCGTCATCAAACTGAACATCGGCAATCTGGCGCCGTTCGGTTTCGAGCCGCCCGACGAGATCGTGCAGGACATGATCCGAAATCTGCCGAATTCGGCCGGTTATTCGGACTCGCGGGGCGTGTTTGCGGCGCGCAAGGCGATCATGCACTACTGCCAGCAAAAGCGCATCAAGGACGTCCAGCTCGACGACATCTACCTCGGCAACGGGGCCTCCGAGCTGATCGTGATGGCCATGCAGGCGCTGCTCAACGATGGCGACGAGGTGCTGGTGCCCGCGCCCGACTACCCGCTCTGGACGGCCGCCGTCAGCCTGTCGGGCGGCACGCCGGTGCATTACGTCTGCGACGAGCAGGCGGACTGGCAGCCGGATCTCGCCGACATCCGCAAGAAGATCACGCCGAATACGCGCGCGATCGTCATCATCAACCCGAACAACCCGACCGGCGCGCTGTACTCGGACGAACTGCTCAAAGACATCGTCGCCCTCGCGCGTGAGCACAAGCTCATCATTTACGCCGACGAGATCTACGACAAGATCGTCTACGACGGCGCGGAGCACACCTCGATCGGTTCGCTGTCCGAGGACGTGCTCACCATCACGTTCAACGGCCTGTCCAAAAGCTATCGCGCGTGCGGTTACCGCGCGGGCTGGATGGTCGTGTCGGGCGACAAGCGTCCGGCGAGCGACTACATCGAAGGGCTGAACATCCTGGCCTCGATGCGCTTGTGCCCGAACGTGCCGGGCCAGTACGCCATCCAGACGGCGCTCGGCGGCTACCAGAGCATCAAGGACCTGATCGTGCCGGGCGGACGCCTGTACGAGCAGCGCGAGATCGCGCACCGCATGCTCACCGACATTCCCGGCGTGACCTGCGTGAAGCCGAAGGCCGCGCTGTACCTGTTCCCGCGTCTCGATCCGGCGATGTATCCCATCGCCAACGATCAGGACTTCATTCTCCAGTTGCTGCTTGAAGAGAAGGTCCTGCTGGTGCAGGGCAGCGGCTTCAACTGGATGCATCCCGACCATTTCCGCGTTGTGTTCCTGCCTCACGAGGGCGACCTGGAAGACGCCATCAGTCGCATTGCCCGCTTCCTTGACGGTTATCGCCGTCGCCACGGCAAGTGATGCGCGCCACCCGATTTCGACTTTTGAGTAAAACCGCATGAAACCGATCAAAGTGGGCCTGCTCGGCCTTGGCACGGTAGGCTACGGTGCCTTCCAGGTACTGGCTCGCAACCAGGAAGAAATTCAACGTCGCGCCGGCCGGGGGATCGAGATTACGAAGGTCGCAGTGCGCAATGTCGAACGCGCCCGAGGCCTCGTGGGCAGCGCCGCTGTCGTGACGGGCGATCCGTTCGACGTGGTCAACGATCCGGACATCGATGTCGTGGTCGAGACCATCGGCGGCTACGACCTCACGAAGGAACTGGTCCTCAAGGCGATCGAGAACGGCAAGCACGTGGTCACGGCCAACAAGGCGCTGCTGGCCCTGTACGGCAACGAGATTTTCGCTGCCGCGCGCAAGGCCAACGTGATGGTCGCCTTCGAAGCGGCCGTCGCTGGGGGCATTCCCATCATCAAGGCGCTGCGCGAGGGCCTGACCGCCAACCGCATCGAGTGGATCGCCGGCATCATCAACGGCACCACGAACTTCATTCTTTCGGAGATGCGCGACAAGGGCATCGACTTCGACGTGGCCCTTGCCGATGCCCAACGTCTGGGCTACGCGGAAGCGGACCCGACGTTCGACATCGAAGGCGTTGATGCCGCGCACAAGCTCACGCTCATGAGCGCCATCGCGTTCGGCGTGCCGGTGCAGTTCGAGCGTGCCTATGTCGAAGGCATCACCAAGCTCTCGGCGCTGGACATCAAGTATGCGGAGGAGTTCGGCTACCGCATCAAACTGCTGGGCATCACGCGTCGCACCGAGGCCGGTATCGAACTGCGCGTGCATCCGACGCTGATTCCGGCCAAGCGCCTGATCGCCAACGTGGAAGGCGCCATGAACGCCGTGCTGGTGCAGGGCGACGCCGTGGGCGCCACGCTGTATTACGGCAAGGGTGCGGGCGCCGAGCCGACCGCCTCGGCCGTGGTGGCCGATATCGTCGACGTGACGCGTCTGCAAACGGCCGATCCGGAGCATCGCGTGCCGCACCTGGCGTTCCAGCACGACGCGCTGTCGAACACCCCGGTGCTGCCCATCGACGAGGTCACGACCAGCTACTACCTGCGTCTTCGCGTGGTCGATCGCGCGGGCGTGATGGCGGAACTCACACGCATCCTCGCCGATCTCGACATCTCCATCGACGCCTTGCTGCAGAAGGAATCGCGCGAAGGTGAGCATCAGACCGACATCATCATCCTGACGCACCAGACCCAGGAGAAGCACATCAATTCGGCTATCGCGAAGATCGAGTCGATGGACACCGTGCTCTCGAAGGTCACGCGCATCCGTATGGAGGCGCTCAGCTGAGCGCCGGCCACACGAACCGATACGACAGGACACGACCCCCATGAAATACATCTCCACGCGCGGCGCGGGCCTGACCTCGGGCGAGCCGCAATCGTTCTCCAGCATTTTGCTGGGCGGCCTGGCCCCGGATGGCGGTCTGTATTTGCCGACGCAATACCCGCAGGTGACAGCGGACGAGCTGCGCGCCTGGCGCCAGTTGTCGTACGCCGAGCTGGCCGCGAGGGTGCTGGCCAAATTCGCGGGCGATATTCCGGCCGAGATCCTGGCCGACCTGACGGCGCGCACGTACACCGCCGAGGTGTACCGCAATGTGCGTCCGGGCGAAGACGCGGCCGACATCACGCCGCTGCTGCCGCTGGGTGACGAAGGGGGCACGCAGCTCTCGCTGCTGGCGCTCTCGAATGGCCCGACGTTGGCCTTCAAGGACATGGCCATGCAGTTGCTGGGCAACCTGTTCGAGTATGCGCTGGCGCAGCATGGCGATGCACTCAACATTCTTGGCGCGACGTCCGGCGACACGGGCAGCGCGGCCGAGTACGCCATGCGCGGCAAGGAAGGCATTCGCGTCTTCATGCTCTCGCCGGCCGGCAAGATGAGCGCGTTCCAGACGGCCCAGATGTACAGCCTGCAGGATCCGAACATCTTCAACCTCGCGGTCGAGGGCGTGTTCGACGACGCGCAGGACATCGTCAAGGCGGTGTCGAACGATCACGCCTACAAGGCGCGCTACAAGATCGGTACGGTCAATTCGATCAACTGGGCGCGGGTCGTGGCGCAGGTCGTGTACTACTTCAAGGGCTACTTCGCGGCGACGGGCGGTCAGTCGGGCCAGGACAGCGAGGTGTCGTTCACGGTGCCGTCGGGCAACTTCGGTAACGTTTGCGCCGGCCATATCGCTCGCATGATGGGCCTGCCGATCCGCAAGCTGGTCGTGGCCACGAACGAGAACGATGTGCTCGACGAATTCTTCCGCACCGGTCACTACCGCGTGCGCAAGTCCGCCGAAACGTTCCACACCAGCAGCCCGAGCATGGATATCTCGAAGGCGTCGAACTTCGAGCGTTTCCTGTTTGACCTGCTCGGCCGCGACGCGAACGCGACCGCCGAGCTGCTCTCGAAAGTCGAGCGCGAAGGCGGCTTCGACCTGTCGGGCACCGAAGCCTTCGCCCGCGTGGCACAGTTTGGTTTTGTCTCAGGGCGAAGTACGCATGCCGATCGCTTGGCGACGATCCAGGACGTCGCCAAGCGTTACGACGTGGTCATCGACACCCACACGGCCGACGGTGTGAAGGTCGCGCGCGAAGCGCTCGAACCCGGCGTGCCGATGGTGGTGCTCGAGACCGCCCAGCCGGCGAAGTTCGCCGAGACGATTCGCGAGGCGTTGCATCGCGAGCCGCCGCGCCCGGCTGGCTTCGAGCAGCTCGAATCGCTGCCGCAGCGCTTCGAGACGGTGCCGAACGACGTCGCGAGCGTGAAGGCCTATATCGCCGAGCACACCGGCCTGTAAGGCGGCGCTCGCCCTGTCCCCCTGATGTCTCCCTTGACTTGCGCGCCTTCACCATGCTGAGTACACAAGACGCCCTGGATGCCGTGCTGGCAGCAGCCCGACCGCTGGATCGGCAGGAGACGGTCGACACGCTTGCGGCCAACGCTCGCGTGCTGGCCGCCGACGTGATCGCCACGCTGGACGTGCCGCCGATGGATACGAGTGCCATGGACGGCTACGCCGTGCGGGTCGCGGACCTGGTCGGGGACGAGACCGTGCTGCCGGTCTCGCAGCGCATTGCGGCGGGGCACGCCCCTGAACCGCTCGCCCGCGGCACGGCGGCGCGCATCTTCACCGGCGCGCCGGTGCCACCGGGTGCCGACGCCGTCGTCATGCAGGAGCAGTGCGACGCGCGCGAGGACGGGACCATCGTGATTCGCCATAGGCCGGCGGTCGAGGAGTTCATCAATCGGCAAGGGTCGGATATTCGCCGTGACAGCGTCGTGCTTGCCGCCGGAACCCGGCTGAGGGCCCCGGCGCTGGGGCTCGCGGCGTCCGTAGGCATGGCGAAGCTGCAAGTCGCACGTCGCTTGCGTGTGGCCGTCTTCTTCACCGGTGACGAGCTGACCATGCCTGGCGAGGCGCTGCGTGCAGGCAGCATTTACAACTCGAACCGCTTCGTGCTGCGCGGGCTCCTGGAGAATCTGGGCTGCGAGATGACCGATTACGGCATCGTGCCCGACAATCTGGCCGCCACGCGCGCGATTCTGCGCGACGCGGCGCGCAGCAACGACCTGATCATCACGTCCGGCGGCGTGTCGGTGGGCGAGGAGGATCACGTCAAACCCGCCGTGCAAGCCGAAGGCCGCCTCAATCTGTGGCAGATCGCGCTCAAGCCGGGTAAGCCGCTGGCGTATGGTGAGGTCAATCGGGCTGGCGGCGAGACGGTGCATTTCATCGGCCTGCCCGGCAATCCGGTGTCCAGCTTCGTGACGTTCCTGCTGTTCGTGCGCCCGTTCATTCTGCGTTTGCTGGGCGCGACGGCGGTGACGCCGCGTCGCATTCCCATGCGCGCGGACTTCACGCAGACGAAGGCGGACCGTCGCAATGAATTCGTGCGCGCCCGTATCAACGAGCAGGGCGGCCTCGACGCGTTTCCCAACCAGAGCTCGGCGGTGCTGACGTCGACCGTGTGGGGCGACGGCCTCATCGACAATCCGCCGGGGCATCGTATCGAAGCCGGCCAGACGGTGGCGTTCCTGCCGTTCTCCGACCTCCTATATTGAGAGACAGGTGCGTCGCCGATGCGGCGTGCCAGCCAGACTATGCAGATCGAACTTCGTTTTTTCGCCAGCGTCCGCGAGGCGCTCAATGTCGCTGAGGAGCGTGTGGATGTTCCCGCCGGGATTGCCACGGTGGGCGACGTGCGCCAGTGGCTGTGCGGCCGTGGACCGGTGTGGGCCGAGACGCTCGGCGCACAGCGCGCGCTGCGCATGGCGCTCGACCATACGATGGTGCCGGCGGCCACGCGGCTGACCGACGGTTGTGAAGTCGCGTTCTTCCCGCCCGTGACGGGCGGTTGAGCCGCATGTCGTCGCCAGCGTAGCGATTCACGGGACAGGAGATACCGCCAGCATGCCGATTCGTGTACAGACCGAGGATTTCGACCTGTCGGAGGAGATTCGACGGCTGCGCGCAGGCGATCTGCGCGTGGGGGCCGTGGCGAGCTTCGTGGGCACGGTGCGCGATTTGAACGACGGCAACGACGTTTCGCGCATGACGCTCGAGCACTATCCGGGCATGACGGAGAAGGCGCTCGCGGCGATTGTCGAGCAGGCGTGCGCGCGTTGGCGCTTGTTCGACGCGCTGGTGATTCACCGCTACGGCGAACTGGGCCCCGGCGATCAGATTGTGCTCGTGGCCGTCACGTCCGCCCATCGGGGGGATGCGTTTGCTGCCTGCGAGTTCATCATGGACTATCTGAAGACCGAGGCGCCCTTCTGGAAGAAGGAAGCGACGCCGCAGGGCGAGCGCTGGGTCGATGCGCGCGAGACGGACACGGCAGCACGCGAGCGCTGGGCGACCGAAGGGGCGCCCGAGTCGACTGGTAACCGCTGATTTCTTCTTTGATTATCAAATAACATCGGCGAAGATTTCCCATCATCGCCGATCGTGTCATTCTCGGGGCCGTGCAGGCCTCGCCTGCTTCACGCTGTCGAGTAGCGCCCGTTGCGCCGGGGGCAGCGTGTATTCCCATCCGAACAGATTCAACTGAAGGCTTTCCGCGATCCGGATGGCCGGTTCCGCGAAGGCGAAGGCGGCCTGCGGTTCGAAGAGCCTGTCCAGCGTATCGAAGAAGAGGGCGAGCCAGCGGCTGAAATGCTCGCCGCTCAGGTGGCCGAACGGCTGATGCGCCTGCGTCACATTGCCGCGGTAGCGTTTGGCGCCGAGCACGATGCTGGACCAGAACGCCACCATTTTTTCCAGATGCATATCCCAGCGGCCTTCGAGCGCCTGCCGGAACACCGGGCCGAGCATCTCGTCGTCGCGGATGCGCCCGTAGAAGGTGTTCACGAGCAGTCGCACGGCGTCTTCGTCGATCTCGGCGAGGCGCGTTGCGGGCCACGGATCCGGCGGCTGGCGGGAGGTTTGTGCTGACATTTCGAGTGGCACCCGGGCGGGCGCGCCGGCACTTCTCGACGTTCTACCGTCAGCGCGACGCGTGGTGCGGGAGGCTGAAAATCGCTATTATGAGCTTCAATGCCGGGCGTGTCCCGCGGTCGTTTCACGCTCCCCGTATGGCGTCATCTCGCCCGATGCTGGGGCGGGTGCTGACCCGTTCCGGCCTCGCACGACAATGTCAATCGTCGCGCTGCCATGCCCCTTGAAACCGCAGGGGCTTGTCCGCACATCCGATCCAGAAAGATTTCTTACCGGAGCCCTAGATGCGACAAGACAAATTCACCACGCAGTTCCTGGAAGCGCTGGCTGATGCCCAAAGCATGGCAGTCGGTCGCGACCAGCAATACATCGAGCCGCTGCATCTTCTCGCAGCGCTGCTTGCTCAACCCGAGGGCGCCGCACGCTCGTTGCTGCAGCGCGCCGGCGTGCAGGTGCAGCCGCTCGCGCACGACATCGAGACGGCCCTCGCGAAGCTGCCGCAAGTTCAAGGCACCGACGGCAACGTCCAGGTCGGCCGTGAACTCGCGGGCCTGCTCAATCAGGCCGACAAGGAAGCGCAGAAGCATGGCGACAGCTATATCGCCAGCGAAATGTTTCTGCTCGCGCTGGCCGACGACAAGGGCGAAACGGGCAAACTGGCGCGGGCGCGTGGCCTGACGCGCAAGTCGCTCGAAGCCGCCATCGAAGGCGTGCGCGGCGGACAATCCGTCAACAGCCAGGATGCCGAGAATCAGCGCGAAGCCCTCAAGAAGTACACGCTGGATCTGACCGAGCGCGCGTCGCTTGGCAAGCTCGATCCGGTGATCGGCCGCGACGACGAAATTCGTCGCACGATCCAGATTCTGCAACGCCGCACGAAGAACAACCCGGTGCTCATCGGTGAGCCGGGGGTGGGCAAGACCGCCATTGTGGAAGGACTTGCGCAGCGCATCATCAATGGCGAAGTGCCGGAGTCGCTCAAGAACAAGCGCGTGCTTGCCCTGGACATGGCGGGGCTGCTCGCCGGCGCGAAATTCCGTGGCGAATTCGAAGAGCGGCTGAAGAGCGTGCTGAGCGACATTGCCAAGGATGAAGGGCGCACGATCCTGTTCATCGACGAAATTCATACGATGGTGGGGGCCGGCAAGGCCGAAGGCGCCATGGACGCGGGCAACATGCTCAAGCCGGCGCTCGCGCGCGGCGAATTGCATTGCATCGGCGCGACCACACTCGACGAATACCGCAAGTACATCGAGAAGGACGCCGCGCTGGAGCGTCGTTTCCAGAAGGTGCTCGTCGACGAGCCGAGTGTCGAGGCAACGATCGCAATTCTGCGTGGCTTGCAGGAGAAATACGAGCTGCACCACGGGGTGGAGATCACCGACCCGGCCATCGTGGCGGCGGCGGAACTCAGCCAGCGCTACATCACCGACCGGTTCCTGCCGGACAAGGCCATCGACTTGATCGACGAGGCCGCGTCGAAGATCAAGATGGAAATCGACTCGAAGCCGGAAGTGATGGACAAGCTCGACCGTCGCCTGATCCAGTTGAAGATCGAGCGCGAAGCCGTCAAGAAGGAAACCGACGAAGCCTCGCAAAAGCGCCTTGCGCTGATAGAGGAAGAGATCTCGCGCCTGGAACGCGAGTACGCCGACCTCGAAGAAGTGTGGACCGCGGAGAAGGCGGCGGTACAGGGCAGCGCCCAGGTCAAGGAAGAGATCGAGCGCGTGCGTGCCGACATTACGAAGCTGCAACGCGAAGGCAAGCTCGACAAGGTGGCTGAACTGCAATATGGCAAGCTGCCGCAGCTCGAAGCCCAGTTGAAGGACGCCGACGCGGCGGAAGCGGCGGGCCAGCAGTCGCATCCACGCCTGTTGCGCACGCAGGTGGGCACCGAAGAGATTGCCGAAGTGGTCTCGCGGGCGACCGGCATCCCGGTCTCGAAGATGATGCAGGGCGAGCGCGAAAAGCTGCTCCACATGGAAGACAAGCTGCACGAGCGCGTGATTGGGCAGGACGAGGCGATTACCGCCGTGGCCGACGCCATCCGGCGTTCGCGTGCCGGGCTGTCGGATCCGAACCGTCCGTATGGTTCGTTCCTGTTCCTCGGGCCGACCGGTGTGGGCAAGACCGAGCTGTGCAAGGCGCTGGCGATGTTCCTGTTCGATGCCGACGATCACCTCATCCGCATCGACATGAGCGAGTTCATGGAGAAGCACAGCGTCGCTCGGCTGATTGGCGCGCCTCCGGGCTATGTCGGTTATGAAGAGGGCGGCTACCTGACGGAAGCCGTGCGTCGCAAGCCGTACAGCGTGATCCTGCTCGACGAAGTCGAAAAGGCGCACCCGGATGTGTTCAATGTGCTGCTGCAAGTGCTCGACGACGGGCGCATGACCGATGGCCAGGGCCGCACGGTGGACTTCAAGAACACGGTGATCGTGATGACGTCGAATCTCGGATCGTCGATGATTCAGTCGATGGTCGGCGAGCCGCAGGACCGCATCAAGGATGCCGTGTGGGGGGAGATCAAGGATCACTTCCGTCCGGAGTTCCTGAATCGGATCGACGAAGTCGTGGTGTTCCACGGTCTCGACCAGAAGCACATCGAGTCGATTGCCACGATCCAGATCGAGATCCTGCGTCAACGTCTGGCCAAGCTTGAAATGACGCTCGACGTGACCAAGGCGGCACTCACGCATGTGGCGCGGGAAGGCTTCGACCCGGTGTTCGGTGCGCGGCCGCTCAAGCGGGCGATCCAGCAGGAAATCGAGAACCCGATCGCCAAGCTGGTGCTGGCGGGCAAGTTCGGGCCGAAGGACACCATCCCGGTCGACTGGCGCAACGGGCGATTCACGTTCGAGGGCGACGCCGCCGGGCCGGTGACAGAAGCGGCCGAAGCGACGCCACCGGCCGCCGAGTAAGCGCGAACGCGGTTCCTGCAACTCGCTTGGACCGCATGATCCGTCCCCGCGTATTGCAATGTGCGCGGGGATTTTTTTACTTCAGGGGTACGCGCGATCGTGTCCGCCGTCGGTCATCAGGACGACGATTGGCTCGGACAGAGGACGTGTTGGGCACGGCATGCGCAGTTCGGGGCCGACGCGTTGCCTGCTTCCCCACTTTTTTCCGATTTGGATGCTGGTGATGAATACTGCAACGCGTGACCGGGTCGACGCCCACGATGCCCATGACTCGCAGGACGAGGGGGTCTACGTTTTTGTCTATGGCACGCTGCGTGCCGGCGAAATCAACGACGTGTCGTATGCCGCCGAGCGACACGGCATCGAGGCGCCGGTCTATGTCGGCACCACATCACTCGGCGGGCGGCTGTACGATTTCGGGGACTATCCGGGCATGGTGCTCGACGCCACGGCGTGCGACGGCCACAGCGCAGGCCGCGTCACTGGCGACGTCTATCGCATCGCAACGGCACTGGTCCCCGTGCTCGACGAGATCGAAGCCGTGTATCCGGGCGAGGCGGGGTTGTTCGTTCGAGACATGCGCGAGGTCGCCTGTGACGGCGCAACCTACGCTTGCATCGTCTATCCGGTGAGCGAATCGGCGGTCCACGCATTGCCGCAGATTGCCGATGGAGACTGGGTCAAGTATCGTCGCGCGCGCGACGCCAACGCGGCGTAATCCTGGTGTAGCTGTGGTGTCGCTGCGGCACGGCTGTGACAGCGCGAGCGACATGCGCTATTGAGTCTCGACGGATTGCCGCGGCATCGATGCTCGAAAGCGGAATGGATTGAGCGAGGTGCCGACGTCACGACACCGATGCCAGGAACATATGCGCAATGGCCTCGTACCAGTGACGCTGCACCTCGTCCGTGAAGCCGGTTTCTGCCGCCCAGGCTGCTTCGGTGGGCAGCCGGGTCATCAGCCAGAGAAATCCGATCATCACCAGATTGGCCGCGAGTCCGCTCCAGATCACGATGCGGCTGATGCGATAGCCGTAGACCTCCGTGAGCACCGATGCAAAGAGGTAAGCAAACGGGAAGCCGATGAGGGCGGCCGAGAATGTCAGCCGCAACGGCTCGTCGCCGACCGACCAGGGCAGCGCGACCTCGCATACGCGAGCGCCCAATGCGTTCGAGATCAGCAGGAAGCTCACGAAGGCGATCGCAAGCACGATGACGGCGGGCGTCATGCGCGTGGCCTGGCGTGCGGCGAGCGCTGAGGGCAGCGAGGCAGGGGAGATCGTCGAGGTCATTGGCGAATGGTGCGCAGATTGGTGAGGGCGATGGCATGTGTGGAGCGCACGGGATTGATATCGAGTCCGTAACGCCGCGTGAAGCGTGCGCCGACTGCCAGTCGCGTTGGCGCGCATCGCGTGAGCACGTCACTGAAGAGCGTATCTACGCAGTGCTCGATCAGCATCGCGCTATCGCGAAACGACAGGACGTACGCGAGCAGTGCGCGGCGACAGATCGGCGCGCCGGTATAGTCGAACCAGACGGTTCCGTAGTCGACGCCGCCGGTGAGCGGGCATCGCACGCTCAACAGGTCGGAGACCAGGCATTCGCGAATCGGCGAGGCCAGCGCTCCATCGGCGTCGCTGGCGAGGCAAAGGGCATGAGCCTGCACGCCACCGCGTATCACGCTGACCGGCGCGAGGTCGAGACTCTCCGTGCCCGGCCCGCAGGCGGCCGTGGTGCGAACGGCTTGCCTGACCGGTGTCGTGCGCACCAGGACATACGCTTGCAGGCAGCGCGATAATTCGCCCGCCACGTGCGCTTCCAGCGCGTCGGGAGATTCGAAGCATCGCTCGCGCAACGTCAGGAAATAGCGTTGCGCGTCCGACATCTCCAGCGTGTACGGGGAATCGCACGGAATCACGATTTCCGCCACGGCGATCTGGGGGCGCTCATGCATGTCGAGCCAAGCGACCTCATAGTGATTCCATAGGTCGTAACCGCGTGGCACCACGGCGGGCGATGCGTGCAGTGAGGTCGTCTGGGCGGGAGGGCGGGTGCGGAGAATCGGATGAATGACGGTCTGGTGAGTGAGAGGTCGCCCGTCGGACGGAGGGCGGACCTCGCGAGGAGAGACGGCGCGTGAATCGTGATACGTCATGAGTATGAAATCTCCGATCGATCGGTCAGTCACCATAGCGCGCGACCACTTGCTTGCTCAATGCGCCGATTCCGAAAATGGACCGTGCGTGACCCGCCATGGCGGGCGATACGGGTTGACGATGAACGCCACTGTGCCGTTGCCGCCATGTCCGATTTTGACCAGCAGGCCTGGCGTCGATGTGGGACGATTCACGCGTTCCCATTCTTCCCGGCGGCCAACCGTGCCGTCATGCCGACTATGCGTTCGTCCGACATTGCCCGTTTGCTGACGCTCTCCGCCATCTGGGGCGCGAGCTTTCTTTTCATGCGCATCATCGTCCCTGTGCTCGGGCCGCTGCCCACGGCGTTCCTTCGCGTGACCCTGGGCGCCATCGGTCTGGCGGTCATCCTGCTGGTAATGCGCGTGCGCTGGGAGTTCAAGGGGCGGCTCGGGGCGTCGATGCTGCTCGGCGTCATCAATTCCGGCATTCCGTTCGCGATGTACTGCCTCGCCGCGCGCGTGCTCCCGGCCGGTTACTCGGCGATTCTCAACGCAACCACGCCGTTGATGGGCGTCATCATCGGCACGTTGTTCTTCCGTGAGCGCCTGACGGGAGCCAAGGGGTTGGGCGTGTTGCTCGGGCTTGTCGGCGTGGCCGTATTGACGCGGGCCGGACCGGTCACGATGTCGGGGCCGGTGGTCATTGGGGCGTTGGCGTGTCTCGTCGCCACGTCCTGCTATGGCCTGGCGGGCTATCTGACCAAACGCTGGATTTCCGACCGGGGCGGCCTCGATGCGAAGCTGGTCGCCTTCGGCAGCCAACTGGGGGCGGCCGTCGTGCTGCTGCCGTTCTTCGGCTACGTGTCGGCAACGTCCGGCATTCCCGGCCCGGCGACCGGCGGCGTCTGGGCCGCAATGGCCGCACTCGGCTTCCTTTGCAGCGCGGTGGCCTACATGATGTTCTTCCGCCTGATCGCGGATCTGGGCCCGTTGCGCTCGCTGACCGTGACGTTTCTCATTCCGCCGTTCGGTGTGCTGTGGGGCGCCTTGTTCCTGAATGAAGCGGTCACGATGGCGCACGTTGTCGGCGGCTGTTTCATCGCGCTCGCCGTGTGGTTCGTATGCAAGCCGCCCAGGGCGGCGACGGCAGCCCGTCGGGCCGCATCGTAACCACCGCGCCCGCGCCTGTTCGCGAGGTTGCAAAGCCGGGACTCGCCGTCACCGGCTTTTTTCATGATGTGGAATGATCTTGCGGTGCGTAAAAATTTGCGCTGCTCGGCACAACGATGCCATTTCAGAACGGAAAATATCGTTTCGCATCAAGAAATAAAGTTCATATGCTATTGATTTTTATAGTTAAAAAATTTTACTCCATGCCGTGGTTCGTTCTGTTGCGTTGCGTGAAAAATCCCTAAACTCTTATACAAGACATGCCGGTTTCAAGCCGCACAGGCAGTCAGGCGTCACCGCTTTATTTGTATCGAGAAACCAGGAGAGATCATCATGACGACACGTCAAGACCAGGTGAAGCAACTCGAGCAGGATTGGGCGAACAATCCGCGCTGGCAGGGCATCAAGCGTGGCTACTCGGCCGAAGACGTGGTGCGCCTGCGCGGATCGATCCAGCCTGAACAAACACTCGCCCGCCGCGGTGCAGAGCGCCTGTGGCAAATGATCAACGACGAGCCGTTTGTGAACGCCCTGGGCGCGCTGACCGGCAATCAGGCCATGCAACAGGTCAAGGCCGGTCTCAAGGCGATTTATCTGTCAGGCTGGCAGGTCGCCGGCGACGCGAACATGGCGGGTGAAATGTACCCCGACCAATCGCTGTATCCGGCCAATTCGGTGCCGCAAGTCGTGCGCCGCATCAACAACACCTTCACGCGGGCCGATCAGATCCAATGGTCGGAAGGCAAGAACCCGGGCGACGAAGGCTATATCGATTACTTCGCCCCGATCGTGGCGGACGCCGAAGCCGGCTTCGGCGGCGTGCTCAACGCCTTCGAACTGATGAAGGCGATGATCGAAGCGGGCGCCGGCGGTGTGCACTTCGAAGATCAGCTCGCGTCGGTCAAGAAGTGCGGTCACATGGGTGGCAAGGTGCTCGTGCCGACGCGCGAAGCCGTGGCCAAGCTGGTGGCGGCGCGACTGGCGGCCGACGTGCTCGGCGTGCCGACCGTCCTGATCGCCCGGACCGATGCCGAAGCAGCAGACCTGATCACCGCTGACGTCGATCCGATCGATCAGCCGTTCTGCACCGGCGAGCGCACGGTCGAAGGCTTCTACCGCACGCGCAATGGCCTCGATCAGGCGATTGCCCGTGGTCTGGCTTACGCGCCGTACGTCGATCTGGTGTGGTGCGAGACCGGCAAGCCCGATCTCGAATTCGCCAGGCAATTTGCCGAGGGGATTCACAAGCACTTCCCCGGCAAAATGCTTTCGTATAACTGCTCGCCGTCGTTCAACTGGAAGAAGAACCTCGACGATGCGACCATCGGCAAGTTCCAGAAGGAACTCGGCGCCATGGGCTACAAGTTCCAGTTCATCACGCTGGCCGGCTTCCACAGCCTGAACTACTCGATGTTCAACCTGGCGCATGGCTATGCCCGTCGTCAGATGAGCGCCTTCGTGGAGTTGCAGGAAGCCGAATTCGCGGCGGCGGACAAGGGCTTCACCGCGGTGAAGCACCAGCGCGAGGTGGGTACGGGCTACTTCGATGCTGTTACGCAGACGATTGAGCGTGACGCATCGACCACGGCCCTGAAGGGTTCGACGGAGGACGAACAGTTCTTCGACGAGAAGAAGGCAAAGGTCAAGGCAGCCTGACCGGGCTGAGGGAGGGCGCGGTGCGCCCGCCAGCGACGATGCGCGTGGGGGCACATCGTCAGCCGGCGGTGCGACATCGCGCTATGACCGCGCGTCCGGCCTATCCGGCCGGGGCGGCCCTGACTGCGGTCCCGTCGCGGTGAGGGTGCCATGCACGCCTGAACGAGAGGAGGCTCGTGAGCGTATCCCGCTCACGGGCCTTTTTTCATGTGCGATCGAGTTGCCGCGAATGGATCAGCGGTAGACGAGCACCGGAATCTTGGAGTGCACGAGAACACGTTGCGTCTCGCTGCCAAGCAGCAGGCTGGTCAGCCCGCGCCGTCCGTGGGAGGCCATTAGGATGACATCGCATCCGTGACGTTGCGCCGCGTCGATGATGCCGAGATAAGGCGCCGGGAAGGTGGAGCTGTCGCGCTCGAACGGCACGCCCGCCGCCGCGGCGGCTTCGGCCAGCTTGTCGAGGTGTGCGCATGCCTCTTCGGCAATGCGCTCGCTGAAAGTGGCCGGCGCTTCCAGTACATACTCGCTGAAGGGCGAATACGGATACTCCGCGAGGCAGCAATAGCCCGTCACCTTCGCGCCGAGCGCGCGCGCCAGCTCGAGTCCGCCCGTGACCGCCTTTTCGGAAAGCTCCGAGCCGTCGGTCGGAATGAGGATGTGGGTAAACAGCATATGACCTCCCGCAGTTGGCGTTGCTGAACACGCGTTCACAGGCTCGCGCAGGTATCACGGTCTTGCACCCCGTCCGCTGTCCCGAGACATCCGGTGCCAGTCAGGGCCATGTCTCGCCCTCAAGCCTGCGCATTGCCAGCGGACCCTTCGTTTCGATTCTATGGCTTTGGCGCGACGCAACAACGGGGGCAAACCCGATAGTCCCGATAGGGCGGTGATCCCTCGGGTCCCCTCACGCCCCTCACGCCCCCTCACGCCCCCTCACGCCCCCTCACGCCCCCTCACGCCCCCTCACGCCCCCTCGCACCGCGACGCGCCGCCGCTCAGACGGCCGCGCCGTGCGGCGCGATGGGCGCCGCGTCATCTCGCCAGTAGACCGAACTGCTGTAGTGGTGCTTGAGATGGTCGATGAACAGGCGTACGCGCAGCGGCAGGTGACGGCGTTGCGGGAACACGGCATGAATGCCGATGGGCGGCGCGGCAAAGTCGTCGAGCACGCTCATGAGCCGGCCCGCGCGGATATCGTCGCCCACCTCCCACCACGAGCGCCATGCGAGGCCGTAGCCGTCCAGGCACCAGTCGTGCAGTACCGCACCGTCGGTGCATTCCATGGTGCCGTTCACGCGGATGGTCACGACCTTGCCGTCCTGCGAGAAGGTCCAGCCGCGCTGCTGGTTGGCGGTAGATCCGAAGGCGAGGCAATTGTGACGCGCGAGGGCGTCGAGCGATTCGGGCCGTCCGTGTCGTGCGAGATACCCCGGTGACGCCACGCACACGCGCCGGTTCTCGCCCAGCCGCAGCGATACGAGGCTCGAATCGGGCAACTCGCCCAGCCGGATCGCGCAATCGAAGCCTTCGTTGACCAGATCGACGAGACGGTCGGAGAGGTCCAGCGTGACCGTGACGTCTGGATGCGATTCGATGAACACCGGCAGCAGCGGGGCGACGTGCCGTCGCCCGAACCCGGCCGGTGCCGAGAGCCGCAGATGGCCGCTGGCCTTGACCCCGCCCGCCGATACGGCGGCCTCGGCGTTGTGCATCTCGTTGAGAATGCGTTGGCAGTCCTCGAGAAACGCCGATCCCTCGAACGTGAGCGTGACCCGCCGCGTCGTGCGCACGAGCAGCTTCACGCCCAAGCGGGACTCGAGCGCGTCGATGCGCCGCCCGATCACGGCCGGCGCCACGCCTTCGAGCGCTGCGGCCGCCGACAGACTCCCCTTGGCGGCCACGGCGACGAACGTTTCGATTTGTTTGAAGCGATCCACGCGGCGGATTATGTACTAAAAAGTCAAAGATAAAGTGATTTTTGTGCGCTTTTATGGCGATTGATATCAATAATACAATTGGCAGGCAATGACAAGTGATATTGAGTGATACCCAGCTTATGGCTTTGCGTATTCAGGCAGTGATTTTTGATGCTTACGGCACATTGTTCGACGTGTACTCCGTCGCGGCGGCCGCCGAGCAGCAGTTCCCGGGACGCGGGGCGGCGCTTGCCGAGCTGTGGCGGGCCAAGCAGATCGAATACACGCAACTGCGCTCGCTCTCGGGCCCGCGCGGCGAACGCTACCGTCCGTTCTGGGACATCACCGTCGACGCGTTGCGCTACGCTGCGGCGCGTCTGAATCTCACGCTCTCGCCTGTCGCCGAGAAGCGCCTGATGGACGAATACACCTGCCTGTCGGTCTTCCCCGAAAACCCGTCCGTGCTGCGCGCGTTGCGTGCAATGGGTCTCAGGCTCGGCGTGCTTTCGAATGGCGATCCCCGCATGCTCGACGTCGGCCTGAAGAGCGCTGGGATCAAGGATCTGTTCGAGCATGTGCTGTCGGTCGACGCGGTACGCAAATTCAAGACCGCCCCGGAGGCCTATCAACTCGGCCCCGACGCGTTCGGCTTGCCTGCCGACGCCATCGTTTTCGTCTCCAGCAACGGCTGGGACGCGGCCGGTGCCACCTGGTTCGGTTACCCGACGTTTTGGGTCAACCGGGCCGGGCTGCCGGTCGAACAGCTCGGCGTCACGCCGCAAGGGATGGGGCGCGACATGCGCGACTTGCAGCGGTTCGTCGAGGTAGTGACGGGAGCGCGCGCCTGACGCCCAACGCGGTGTGAGGCCTGGTGCAAAGCCCCTGAAGTTCTTCCTTGCGGCGCACTCCCTTATATAAATGAAGATCGTTGGAGATCCCTGATGTCCCTGATTCTGCCCCCCGGCATGCAATTGCATGTTGATGCCAGCACCGATATTCGTTCTGAGTACGAAGCGATCCTGACCCCCGAGGCACTCGCTTTCATCGCCAAGCTGCACCGCGCCTTTGAACCGCGCCGTCAGGCACTACTTGCGGCCCGCGCGGACCGCGCCGCACGACTCGACGCCGGCGAAGTGCCCGATTTCCTGCCCGAGACGCAAGCGATCCGCGACGGCGACTGGCGCATCGCACCGTTGCCGGCGGCGTTGCAATGCCGTCGTGTGGAAATCACGGGGCCGGTCGAGCGCAAGATGATCATCAACGCGCTGAACTCGGGGGCGGACAGCTACATGACCGACTTCGAGGACTCGAACACGCCGAACTGGCATAACCAGTTGCAAGGGCATATCAACGTGCGCGACGCCGTGCGCGGCACCATCAGTCTCGAACAGAACGGCAAGCGTTACGCCTTGAACGACAAGGTCGCCACGCTGATCGTACGTCCGCGCGGCTGGCATCTCGACGAGAAGCACGTGAGCGTGGACGGTGTGCGCATGTCAGGCAGCCTGTTCGACTTCGGCCTGCATGTGTTCCATAACGCGAAGGCGTCGCTCGAGCGCGGCTTCGGGCCTTACTACTATCTGCCGAAGCTGGAGAGCCACCTCGAGGCGCGTCTGTGGAACGACGTGTTCGTGCTCGCCCAAAACGAACTGGGCCTGGCGCAGGGCACGATCAAGGCGACCGTGCTCGTCGAGACGATTCTCGCCGCGTTCGAAATGGACGAGATTCTGTATGAACTGCGCGAGCACAGCGCGGGCCTGAACGCCGGCCGCTGGGATTACATCTTCTCGTGCATCAAGAAGTTCAAGGTCGATGCCGACTTCTGCCTGGCCGATCGCAGTCGCATCACCATGACGGTGCCGTTCATGCGGGCCTACGCGCTGCTGCTGCTCAAGACGTGTCACCGCCGCAATGCGCCTGCCATTGGCGGCATGAGCGCGTTGATTCCGATCAAGCACGATCCGCAAGCGAACGAGCGGGCGATGGCCGGCATTCGCGGCGACAAGGCGCGCGACGCCGCCGACGGTTACGACGGCGGCTGGGTGGCACACCCAGGGCTCGTGCCCGTGGCGATGGAGGAGTTCGTGAAGGTGCTGGGCGAGCGTCCGAACCAGATCGACAAGCAACGCGACGATGTGACGGTCTCGGGCCGTGACCTGCTGACGTTCCAGCCGGAAGCGCCGATTACCGAGGCGGGGCTGCGCAACAACATCAATGTCGGCATCCACTACCTGGGATCCTGGCTGGCGGGCAATGGCTGCGTGCCGATTCACAACCTGATGGAAGATGCGGCAACGGCCGAGATCTCTCGCTCGCAGGTGTGGCAGTGGATCCGCTCGCCGAAGGGCAAGCTCGACGACGGCCGCAAGGTCACCGCCGAGCTGGTGCGCGAGCTGATTGCGCACGAGCTTGCCAATGTGAAAGCACTCGTGGGGCAAGTGACGCCGACGTATGATCGCGCGGCCGTCATCTTCGAACAGATGAGCACCAGCGACGACTTTGTCGAGTTCCTTACGCTGCCGTTGTACGAAGTGGTTTGAAGCGTGATGAAGGGCTCCGATGGGGGGCTGAAACGGTCTGACTAGGCTTGAGTCGAAATCACGCCCTTATCGTGACTCGGTGATCGCATCGCTGTACGAATGGGACGATGGCAACATCGTTCCATTTCGTTTTGAGCGCGCGCTTTGTCTTGTCTTGGGTGCCGCGCTACACTGAACGTCGACGGATGGATTCTCGTGCTATTCGCCCGAGTTTCCGTGGTCGGCGTTGCGCTGGGGCGTGACGTTGACACTGCCCAGCCCCGTGTTCAAGTGAGGATGCCGATGTCGCTCGACTTTCCCGATGATGCCGCCCGCAGCCTGCCAAACGGTCCGCGCGCGCAGGCGCTTGTACCGCGGGGGCCTGGCAAGGTCGTAGAGATTCGCCCGGAGACGCTGCGTGGCCTGTACCCGCCGGTCGAGCCTTTCGAGTGCGGCGTGCTCGATGTGGGCAATGGGCACCAAGTGTATTGGGAGCGGTGCGGAAATCCGCGTGGCAAGCCGGCGGTGTTTCTGCACGGCGGTCCCGGAGGCGGTTGCTCGCCGGAGCATCGGCGGTTGTTCGATCCGGCCAAATACTGCATCACGCTGTTCGACCAGCGTGGCTGCGGACGCTCGTTACCGCATGCGAGTCTGGACCACAACACGACGTGGGATCTGGTGGATGACATCGAGCGCTTGCGCGTCAAGTTCGGATACGACCGTTGGTTGGTGTTAGGGGGCTCGTGGGGGAGCACCTTGGCACTGGCCTATGCGCAGGCGCACGTCGACCGAGTCAGCGAATTGATCGTGCGCGGCATTTTCACCGTACGCCGCGACGAGTTGCAGTGGTATTACCAGAAGGGCGCATCGTGGCTGTTTCCGGATCGCTGGGAGTCTTTCCTCGCGCCGATCCCGCTTGAAGAGCGAGGCGATCTGATGCGTGCTTACCAGAAGCGGCTGACTCATCGCGATGAGGCCGTGAGAATCGAGGCGGCGCGGGCATGGAGTGTGTGGGAGGGCAGCACCATCACGCTGCTGCCTGACGACCGTCTTGCCGAAGCGTTCGGCGATCCGCGCTACGCAATTGCGTTCGCTCGCATCGAGAATCATTACTTCGTCAACGATGGCTTTCTCGCGCCGAACCAGTTAATTGATGGTGCGCGCGGCCTGCGCGACATTCCGGGTGTGATCGTCCAGGGCCGTTACGACGTAGCGACCCCTGCCCGCACGGCTTGGGACTTGCACAAGGCGTGGCCGGAGGCGGATTTCTATTGGGCGTCCGACGCCGGACATGCCTTCAACGAGCCCACCATTCTGCACTGGTTGATCGAAGCGACCGATCAGTTTGTGTCGACGCGGTGAGATCGACGGCGTCGTTTGTCGAGCGCGGATTGGCAGTGCTTGCGCCTACGCGTCGGCCTCTTTCGATCCGGCGCGCGTAAGAAAAAACCCCGGCGTTGACCGTTGACGTCAACATCCGGGGTTTTCAGGTATTTGCGCAGGACCGATGTGGCATCGGTCCTGACGGCCTCAGGCCGTTCAGTCGTCGCGACGCTTGTTGAAGCCGCCACCGTTGCGATTGCTGAAGCCACGATCTTGACGCGGGGCGTCGAAGCTGCGCGTGCCGCGATCCTGACGATAGCCGCCTTCGGCGGGGCGCGGAGCGCGACGCTCGAAGCGGTCGGTCGCGCTGCCGTTCGAGAAGCCGTTGCCACCATTACCGCCGTTACCCGCGCCGTTCTGCGGGTAACCCCCTTGGAAGCCATTGCCCTCGCGACGCTCGAACGGGGCACCGGCCGGCTTGTTGCCGCCGAAACGCTGACCGCCCTGATAACCGCCGCTACCGCTGCCGCCGTTACCGGCGCTGCTGGCGTGACGCGGACCGTTGTTGCTCCAGCGGCTGCCGCCGCCGTTGCCTTGACCGTGACGCGGACCATTGCGGCTCGGGCCCGGACGCTTGCCGCCGGCACCGGCCTTCGGTGCGGCACGGCGCGGTTCGAAACCGGCCACGACATTCACCGGCAGCAGTTCACGCGTGTAGCGTTCGATGCGACGCACCGCGCCGATTTCGGCGTGTGCGGCCAGGCTCACGGCCACGCCACGACGACCGGCACGGCCTGTACGGCCGATACGGTGAACGTAGTCTTCCGCAAACTTCGGCAGATCGTAGTTGAACACGTGCGTGATGCCCGGCACGTCGATGCCGCGTGCGGCCACGTCGGTGGCGACCAGCACGCGCACACGACGCTCGCGCAGGGCACGCAGCGTACGGTTACGCACGCCTTGCGGCATATCGCCGTGCAGCGCAGCGCTATCGAAACCGGCTTGTTCGAGCTGGTCGGCGATCAGGTCGGCGTCGCGCTTGGTCGACGTGAATACGATGGCCTGGTCGAGCGAATCGTTGCCGAGCAGGTGTGCGAGCAGGCGATCCTTATGGGCGCGATCGTCCACGTAATGGAGCGTTTGCTCGATGTTGGCGTTGGTACGCTGGTCGGAGCCGCGCGTGATCTCGATGGTTTCCGGATCGCGCAGCAGACGACGCGTGATTTCGCCCATGCGGCCGTCGATCGTTGCCGAGAACAGCAGCGTCTGACGCGATGCCGGCGTGGCGTCGACGATGGTCTGGATGTCGTCGATGAAGCCCATGTCGAGCATGCGATCGGCTTCGTCGAGCACCAGCATCATCAATTGCGACAGGTCGATTTTGCCGCTGGAGATGTGATCGAGCAGACGGCCCGGCGTCGCCACGATGATCTCGGGCTGCTTCGCCAGCATTTCGAGCTGACGGGGGTAGGGCATACCGCCGAGAATGCTCACCGTGCGCAGGCGGCGCAGTTGCTTGCCGTACGTGTCGGCCGCGGTCGAGACCTGTTGCGCCAGTTCGCGCGTCGGCGTGAGCACAAGCAGCAGCGGCTGGGCGGCCACGCGACGCACGCGCTGGCCCTTGCGGGGCTTTTCGCCCGGCTCTGCCGGCACGTTGCGCGGATGCGCGGCCGGGGCGCGGCTGTTCAGCTCGCCGCTGGCCTGCATTTCCGCGAAGCGGTGGATGGCGGGCAGCATGAAGGCGGCCGTCTTGCCGGAGCCCGTCGGGCTCGACACGAGCAGATCGCGACCGGCGAGCGCGGCGGGAATCGCGCGCTGCTGCACCGGCGTCGGATGGGTATAGCCTGCGGTGGTGAGCGTCGACAGAATCGCCGCGTTCAAGCCGAGTTCGGCGAACGTGGGCTTGCCGTCGTCGCTGGCTGCCGGAGCAGCATCGACAACAATAGCGTTAGCGTTTTCTTCGGACGAAGGGAAATACGTCTGCGCGAGCGCAGACATCTTGGAAGTTTGTTCCATGAAGCCTCTTGCGGATCAAAAAGGTGATGTCGGGGCGTTGGCGCCAATCGGCAAACCCAATTCGTCGCAAGCAGGAAGCAAATCGCGGATGGGGCAGAAAGCGGATCGAAATCCGTATCGTAAGCCAGGGACGGTGGCGGGTCGTTCCTTTATCAGGAGCGCCAGTACCGGCAAGAACTACAGCGGCTTATCACAGGATTGGGGCAAAACGCAGTTTTTCGTCGCCTCGCAGGAAGTCCAATGACGATCCGCGAAGCGAAGCGCGGATTATAGCAGTGTTTTCGGGGAAGTGCACGTTCGGATTTGCACGGAGTGATGGGGCGGTTGCGATGCTCGGCTACGCGGAATGCGGCAAGCTGGCACCGGCCAGGGGCGGGCGACCGTCGGTGCCGCTAGGTGGCTCGCCGCCCACCCGATTACAATAGCGCCATGTCTTCGATTACGCTTCTCGCCCTCGATACCTCGACCGAATTCTGTTCGGTTGCCGTATACCGTCACGATCCCGCCAGCGGTGCCCCGGCCCTTGTGGTCGAGCGCCACCTCGATACCGGCCCGGTCTCCAGCACCCATATTCTGCCCGCCGCGCGCGACGTGCTGCGCGAGGCCGGCGTCACGCTCGCCGAATGCGACGCGATCGCCTTCGGGGCGGGGCCGGGGTCGTTTACCGGGTTGCGCACGGCCTGCGGTGTCGCGCAGGGGTTGGCGTTTGGCGCCGCACTGCCCGTGGTGCCGGTGGGCACGTTGCTCGCGTGTGCCGAAGCGGCGCGCGCATTGCGCGTCGACACACAACGCGTGCTTGTCGCACTCGATGCGCGCATGAATGAGGCCTATTGGGCCGATTACGCCTGGGACAGCGCCACGAACGACTGGCGCGAAGTTCTGCCTGCGTCGCTCGACGCTGCCGAACGGGTGCGCGCACCCGAAGTGGATTTCGTCATCGCGGGCAATGCCGCGCTGGCGTTCGGCGATCGATTGCAGGCAAGCGTGCAGGCGCAGGCGGTCCTGGCCAACGCCATGCCGCGTGCCCGTTACGTCGCAGCGCTCGCGGCCCGCGCCTTCGCGCGGGGCGGCGCCATTCCCGCCGATCAGGCCATGCCGGTCTACATCCGCAACAAGGTGGCGCAAACGACCGCCGAGCGCGAAGCGATCAAGCAGGCCGTGGCCCAGACCGCGAAGGCAAATGCCCCGGAGGTGCCCTGATGCGCCAGACCGGTCCGAACCATTATTCGCCGATGACGCTGGCCGATCTCGACGAGGTCGTAGCCGTCGAAGTGCGCGCGTATCCGTATCCCTGGACCCGCCAGAACTTCGCCGATTCGCTCGACGCCGGGCATCAGGGCGTCTGCCTGCGCGCGGTCGATGGCACACTGCTCGGTTATTTTCTGATGATGCCGGTCGTCGACGAGTCACATTTGCTCAACGTGTGCGTCGAGCCGGAAATGCAGGGCAACGGGCTGGGCGTGCAGTTGCTTGACGAGGTCGTGCGAGTCTCGCGTGCACAGGGCATGAGCGGCGTATTGCTGGAGGTGCGTCCGTCGAACGTGAGGGCGCTGCGCGTGTACGAGCGTTTCGGATTCGTGCAGATTGGCCGGCGCAAGGGATATTATCCGGCGAGCGGGCGTCGTGAAGACGCCATTGTGATGCGCCTGACGTGGGAGACTGATCGTGCCGTGGCCTAAAGCGATTCTGGAAGAGTTCGGGCTGTGGCCGGTGTGGATGTCGCACGAGGCCGTGGCCCAGGCGGCGACGGCAACGGTAACGGCGATTGACGAGGGCGGCGACGTTGCGACACGCGTCGATGCGGCCGCCCCTCGGGGCGAAGCCCATGCCGACGACCTGCCGCCGTGGGACGTGACGCCGAGCGTCACGCCGGCGATGGCGCGTGCTGCCGGACGCGCCGCGATATCGGGCGAAGTACCCGCGGCCCCTGTCCGCCGTGAGTCGGCACCGGTGCCCGCACCGACATCCGCACCGCGTGGGGCCAGCCGTCACATGGAGGACCTGCCGCCCGACGACAGGCCGATGTGGCTCGACAGCGATGGCAGCGGCGACGGCGACGCAGCCGCCGATGCTGCGCTGTGGTCGATCATGCGCGATGCGGGCGAGGCCGGGGCGCCGTCGCGTCCTGCGCTGCCGGGCGTCGAGACACTGGACTGGGAGGCGCTGACGGAGCGCGTCGCCAATTGCCGCCTGTGCGGCCTGTGCGAAACGCGTACGCAGACGGTCTTCGGCGTGGGCGACCGCGAGGCCGACTGGCTGCTCGTGGGGGAAGCCCCGGGCCAGCAGGAGGATTTGCAGGGCGAGCCGTTCGTGGGGCAGGGGGGCAAGCTGCTCGACAACATGCTGCGCGCCGTGACATTGCAGCGCGGCGAGAACGTGTATATCGCGAACGTCCTCAAGTGCCGTCCGCCGAACAACCGAGATCCCGAAGCGACCGAAGTGGCGAGCTGCGAGCCTTACCTGAAGCGTCAGGTGGCACTGCTCAAGCCGCGCGTGATCGTGGTGATGGGGCGTTTCGCCGCGCAGAGCATTTTGCGCACGCAGGCGAGCATCGCCAGCCTGCGCGGGCGCGTGCATGAATATGAAGGCGTGCCGGTGATCGTGACGTACCATCCGGCTTACCTGTTGCGCAGTTTGCCCGACAAGGCCAAGGCCTGGACCGATTGGTGCCTGGCACGGGCTACCTACGAGGCTGTGTGCGAATCGACTCCCTCCCAGACGCCTACGGCGAACTGATCGAAACGCTGCGCGAGGCGCCGGTGCGCGACCTCGCGTGGCTGCTGTTGTCCGCCGATCTGCTCAGTGCCGCCCGCTTTCCGGCGGCGCTGGCGCAGTTCGACTGCGTGCAGGCGGTGAACGATGTGGCGCGCCAGCCCGACATCGCCGATCCCGTCCCCCATTCCCGAATCCTGCGCGACTGGCTACTGGCCTGCGATGCCGACGTCGAGCCGTTGCGCGACTTTCTTGCGCGCGGCGAAAGTCATCGCCTGGGGCGCTATGCGGAGCAACTGCTGCACTTCGCACTGCTGCACAGTCCTCGCTTCGATCTGCTCGCCGCCGGTTTGCAGGTGCGTGACGCCCGGCGCGGCAATATGACGCTCGGCGAGTGCGATTTCCTGTTGGCCCGGCGCGCCGACCGTCAATTGCTGCATTGGGAGCTGGCGGTGAAGCTGTATCTGTTCGTGCCACCAGCGACGCCGTCGCCGGGGCTCGACGAACGTGCCGTGCAGTTTCACTGGCTCGGACCGAATCTGGCCGACAGCCTGGCCGACAAGGTGGCGCGGTTGCTCGATCATCAATTGCGCCTGACCACGCTGGACGCAGCGCTTAGCGCATTGCCTATCGCCGGACCGTGGCTGCCGCAGGTCTATCTGAAGGGCTGGCTTTTCCATCCACTCGCGCACGGTGGGCAGTTGCCGGCGGTGGCGTCCGAGGCGCACGGTCGCGGCTGGTGGGCGACGCTCGACGAGTGGTGGGCGCACGCGCAGTCGACACAACGTGCGCCGAGCGCCGCACGCGAACGCACGTGGGCATTGCTGCCGCGCGCGCGTTGGCTGGCCCCCGCGCGCGTCAGCGATTCCTCGGCGCTATCGCTGGCGGCGATGCATACCCGAATCGAGACGCACTGGCGAGAACGCGGCGCCGAGCCGTTGCTCGTCGTGTCGCTGAACCGGCGGGCGGGCGAGGGGGATTGGTTCGAGGAAGAGCGCGGATTTATCGTGCCTGATTTCTGGGCGCCGCGCGCCCGGCATCGCATCGAGGAATTGAGCGAACGGGCCGACGCGGCCGCGCGTCGCGCGCTGGCGCAGAGTGCCGACGACGGCGCACCGTCGATCTGAGTCGGCGTATTGCGCGTATTGCGAGCGTTCAGCGCATTCAGCCCGTTAGCGCCTCACTGCGTCACCCCTTGGACCAGACCGCGTGGAAGTGATGCACGGGGCCGACACCGTGGCCGATGTGCAATGTGTCACTGGCGGCAAGCGCGCCGTTGAGATACGCCTTGGCGTCGCGCACGGTGTCCGACCAGTCGTGGCGGCGGGGTCGCAACGCGGCCAGCGCGGCGGAGAGCGTGCAGCCGGTACCGTGGGTGTTGTGCACGGCGATGCGCGGGGCGGTGAAGCGCTCGACCCCGGTCGCGCTCACGAGCCAGTCCGGGCTGAGATCGCTGGCCAGATGGCCCCCCTTGACCAGCACATGGCGAGCGCCCAGCGCGCGCAGCGCTTGCGCTTGCTGTTCCATCTCGCGTTCGTCGGTCGCGGGCTCGACGCCGAGCAGCGCCGCGGCTTCCGGCAGGTTGGGGGTGATCAGATCCGCCAGCGGCAGCAATTCATCGCGCAATGCGGCGACGGCGTCGGGTTGCAGCAACGCGTGGCCGCTCTTAGAGATCATCACGGTATCGAGCACGACGAAGCGCGGCTTGTACTGCCGCAATCCGGCGGCAACGGCGCGCACGACCTCGGCATTGCCAAGCATGCCCAGCTTGACGGCATCGACCGTCAGATCCTGGAAAACGGCATCCATTTGCGCAGTGACGAAACTCGCCGGCGGCGTGTGGATGGCGGTGACCCCCTGCGTGTTCTGCGCGGTGAGGGCGGTGATCACGCTGGCGCCGTAGGCGCCGAGCGCGGAAAACGTCTTCAGATCGGCTTGGATGCCGGCGCCACCGCTGGAATCCGAGCCGGCAATGGTGAGAACGATGGGAACGGACGACTGACGCGAAGACATATCAATGCTTGATTTCGCCGATGAGCGCGACCGAATCGAATTCGCGCTGATTGGCCTGGTGACGCCGCATGACGAGCCACATCGTGCCCGAGACAAACACGCCGAACAGAATGATGACGACCCCCACCGGCACGTTGAACCAGATCAGCAGCGCGTAGAGGCACAGCATGATGAGCACGGAAAGGTTCTCGTTGAAGTTCTGCACGGCGATGGAATGGCCCGCCGAGAGTAAGACGTGACCGCGATGTTGGAGCAGGGCGTTCATCGGCACCACGAAGAAACCCGCGAGCGCACCGACGATGATGAGGAAGATGTAGGCAACGATCAGGTACAGCGGCACTTTCCAATCGGCGCCCCACGGCAGTAGGTCCTTCGAGAAGAAGGCCATCGCCATCACCGCGATGCCCATGGCGATGCCGACCGGCAGTACTGAGAGTGAACGCTTGAGCGGGATGCGCGAGGCGGCGGCGATGGCGCCGATGGCCACGCCCACCGCGGACACCGCCTGCAGGATGGCGCCTTCCGAGAGCGTCATGCCCAGCGCTTTTTCGGCCCAGCGCAGCACGATGAACTGGAGCGTTGCTCCCGCGCCCCAGAACAGGGTCGTGACGGCGAGCGAGATCTGGCCCAGCTTGTCGCGCCACAGCGTGGTGAAGCAGTCGGCAAAATCGGAGACGAGTCGGATTGGATTACGTTGCTGACGCGCGTAACGCGCGCCCGTGTCGGGGATGCGCAAATTGAACAGCGCGGCAATCACGTAGATGACCATGATGACCACCATCGAGGCCATCGCCGGCGTATTGATGACCTCTGGCGTGCGTTGGAGCACCCATTCGGAAATATGTGGACTGATGAGTGTGCCGCCGAGAACGGTGCCGAGAATGATCGAACTGACCGTCAGCCCCTCGATCCAGCCGTTGGCCGCGACCAGTTTCTCCGCAGGCAGCAATTCGGTGAGAATGCCGTACTTCGCGGGCGAGTAGGCCGCCGCGCCGAAGCCGACTACACCATACGCGATCAGTGGATGCGAGCCGAACAGCATCATCAGGCAGCCCGCGACCTTGATCGAGTTGCTGATGAACATGACCTTGCCCTTGGGCATCGAATCGGCGAAGGCCCCGACGTAGGCGGCGAGAATGACGTAGGAGAGCACGAAGAAGAGCTTGAGCAGCGGCGTCATCCACTGCGGGGAGTGCAGATCTTTCAGGAGCGCGATTGCGGCGATGAGCAATGCATTGTCGGCCAGCGACGAAAAAAACTGCGCGGCCATGATGGTATAAAAGCCTTTCTTCATCGTTCCTTGAGTCGATCCCGTGCTGCGTAAAACTTGCGTGTCTCGGTTGTCGGTATCCGCAGCGCCCGCAACGGGCTTCCCCACGGAAGAAACCGGGCTTAAACATCGGGGTATCGGCGCGCTTCGGCCAATCAACTGTCGTTATTCGGCCGTATATTCGGCCTTGATGCTCCCCGTGTCGGGCGCCCGGTCGCCCTCGGTCTGAGACCGGTCTTGTTATCGGGAGAAAAATTTGGCAAAACAAGTTGTGCGCACGGCTTTATAACACGAAAATATGCCGATGCGTTATGCCGCCAGCCTGTCCTGGCGAGCGTCTCCTTCGATCCCGTGTCCGCTTATGCCTCGTCCAATCAAAGTCTCGATTCACACCGCAGCCCTCGCTCACAATCTCGATGTCGCCCGCCGCAGTGCGCCCCGCGCCAAGGTGTGGGCCGTGGTCAAGGCCAATGCCTACGGGCATGGCATTGAAAACGCGTATCCCGGATTGCGCGACGCCGATGGCTTCGGCCTGCTCGATCTCGACGAGGCCGTGCGTTTGCGCGAACTCGGCTGGGCCGGTCCGATTCTGCTGCTCGAAGGGTTCTTCAAACCCGAAGATCTGGCCGTCGTCGACAAGTATGGTCTGACGACGACCGTGCACAGCGACGAACAACTGCGCATGCTGGAGACCACGCGCCTGAGCAAGCCGCTCAACGTGCAGCTCAAGATGAATTCGGGCATGAACCGTCTCGGCTTTGCCCCCGAGCGATTTCGCGCCGCATGGGAGCGTGCTCGCGCGATTCCCGGCGTGAGCCAGATCGTGCTGATGACTCACTTTTCCGATGCCGACGGTCCGCGCGGCATTGCGTATCAGATGGAAGCGTTCGAGCGTGGCGCATGCGACGTGCCGGGCGAGCGCAGCCTGGCCAACTCGGCCGCCACGCTGTTCCATCCGGAAGCACACGGCGCATGGGTGCGCCCGGGGATCATGCTCTATGGCTCCTCGCCGAAAGGTCTCGAAGTCCCGGCGGCCACGCTTGATCTGCAACCGACCATGACGCTCGAAGCCGAGTTGATCGGTATTCAGGACGTGCCGGCGGGCGGTACGGTCGGTTACGGTAGCGTATTCACCGCCGAGACGCCGATGCGCGTGGGCACAGTGGCCTGCGGCTATGCCGACGGCTATCCGCGTGTTGCACCCTCGGGCACGCCGATACTGGTCGACGGTGTGCGCACGCGCACCGTGGGCCGCGTGTCGATGGACATGCTGGCCGTCGATCTCACGCCGGTGCCGCAGGCACGCGTGGGTGCGCCTGTCACGTTGTGGGGGCGGGGCCTTTGCATCGACGAGGTCGCAGCGTCGGCCGGCACGCTCGGCTATGAGCTGATGTGTGCCGTGGCGCGCCGCGTGCCGGTGTACGCGAACTGAGCATCAGGACAGGATCGCCACGCATGGCCAAAGCCAAGACTGTCTATATTTGTACCGAATGCGGCGGGCAGACGCCCAAGTGGGCGGGGCAGTGTCCCCACTGCAACGGCTGGAATTCGCTCGTCGAATCGGTGGCGGAAGCGCCGACAGGTCATCGATACCAATCGCTCGCCAAGAGTACGCCTGTGCGCAAGCTCGCGCAGATCGAGGCGGCCGATGTGCCGCGCTTCTCCAGCGGCGTGAGCGAATTCGACCGCGTGCTGGGCGGCGGTCTGGTTGCCGGCGGCGTGGTGCTCATCGGGGGAGATCCCGGGATCGGCAAGTCGACGCTGCTGCTTCAGTCGCTTGCAAATCTGGCGCGCGAACGGCGTGCGCTGTATGTGAGCGGCGAAGAATCGGGCGCGCAGATTGCCTTGCGTGCGCAGCGCCTGGGCCTCGGCGCCGCGGGCGAGGGCGGCGGGGAATTGGATTTGCTGGCGGAAATCCAGCTCGAGAAGATTCTGGGCGCCATCGAGTCGGAGAAGCCCGACGTGGTCGTGATCGACTCGATCCAGACGGTCTACTCAGAAGCGCTCAGTTCGGCGCCGGGATCGGTCGCGCAGGTGCGCGAATGCGCGGCGCAACTCACGCGCAGCGCCAAGCAGAGCGGCGTAACGGTGATCATGGTTGGCCACGTAACCAAGGAAGGCAGTCTCGCCGGGCCGCGCGTTCTCGAACACATCGTCGACACGGTGCTGTATTTCGAGGGCGATACGCACTCGTCGTACCGGTTGGTGCGGGCGTTCAAAAATCGCTTCGGTGCCGTCAACGAGTTGGGCGTGTTTGCGATGACGGAGAAAGGCCTGCGCGGCGTGGCGAATCCGTCGGCCTTGTTCCTCTCGCAACATGAGCAAAGCGTGCCGGGCTCGTGCGTGCTCGTCACGCAGGAAGGCACGCGCCCGCTGCTCGTCGAGGTGCAGGCGCTGGTCGACACGGCGCAGGTGCCCAATCCGCGGCGTTTGGCCGTGGGGCTGGAGCAGAACCGGCTGGCCATGTTGCTCGCCGTGATGCATCGTCATGCGGGCATCGCCTGTTTCGATCAGGATGTGTTCCTGAACGCCGTCGGCGGCGTGAAGATCTCGGAGCCGGCGGCCGATCTGGCCGTATTGCTGGCAATTCATTCGTCGCTGCGCAACAAGCCGTTGCCGCGCGGCATCGTAGCATTCGGCGAGGTCGGGCTGGCGGGCGAAATCCGGCCGAGCCCGCGCGGTCAGGATCGTCTCAAGGAAGCCGCCAAACTGGGCTTTTCGATTGCGATCATCCCGAAGGCGAATGCGCCGAAGCAACCCATCGACGGCCTCGAAGTGCATGCCGTCGACCGTTTGGAGCACGCGATTTCCGTCGTGGCGGGGTTGTAGTCGCGCTGGCGCTTGGGGGCGCTCCGGGGCAGGCCTTCTCAAGGCCATGCCACCGCCCCGGCAGCCAGGGTCTGACGCCTGTCAGACGATCTGCTCGAGCGCTTCCTGTGCGTCGAGCCATTCGGCTTCAATGTCCGACAGTTTGGCCGTGACGTCCACCTGCTGCTTCAGGCTGTCGGTCAGCAAGGCTTTTTTCGCGTCTTCATAGGTGCCGCTGTCGGCGAGGATGGCGTCGAGTCGCGCCTTTTCGTCCGCGAGTTTCGCCATCGATTGCTCCAGCTTCTCGATCTTGCGTTGCAGCGGTTTGCGCAGTTGAGACAGCCGCTGGCGTTCCTGCGCTTCGGCGCGCTTCTGATCCTTGCGATTGACGCCGTCGCCACCCTCTGCACTCTCACCGCTACCGTTGCTGGCATCACGTGCCGCGGCCCGTTGGTCGGCCGCGTGTTGCAGCAGCCAGTCGCGATAGTCGTCGAGATCGCCGTCGAACGGCTTTACTTCGCCGCCGGCCACGAGCAGAAACTGATCGGTGGTCGCGCGCAGCAAATGCCGATCGTGCGAGACGAGAATCAATGTGCCGTCGAACTGCGCCAAGGCCATCGTGAGCGCGTGGCGCGTTTCTAGGTCCAGGTGATTGGTCGGTTCGTCGAGCAGCAGAAGGTTCGGCTTGCGCCAGATGATGAGCGCGAGCGCCAGACGCGCCTTCTCGCCGCCAGAGAACGGGGCGATCGACGACGTGGCCATGTCACCACGGAAATTGAACCCGCCCAGAAAATCCCGGAGCTCCTGCTCGCGCGTATCCGGGGCGAGCCGCTGCAAGTGCTGCAACGGCGAATCGTCGTGACGCAGCGTTTCGACCTGATGCTGGGCGAAGTAGCCGATCTGCAGGCCCTTGCCGGTTTTCACCGAGCCGGTGAGGGTCGCCAGCGTGCCGGCGAGCGTTTTGATCAGCGTCGATTTGCCCTGACCGTTGGCGCCGAGCAGGCCGATACGTTGCTCGTTCTGCACCGACATCGTGACGTGCGGCAGGATGACCTTCTCGCTGCCGTCCTCGAGCGGGTAGCCGCAACGGACGGCTTCGAGCACGAGCATTGGGTTCGGCGCGCTGTCAGCCGGGCGGAACTCAAACGTGAACGGCGACGCGATATGCGCGGGGGCGATGCGCTCCATCTTTTCGAGCGCCTTCACGCGACTCTGCGCCTGGCGTGCCTTCGTCGCCTTGGCCTTGAAGCGCGTGATGAACGACTCCAGGTGCGCAATCGTCTTTTGCTGCTTCTCGAAGGCGCTTTGCTGCAGCGTCAGTTGCTGGCCGCGCAGGATTTCGAACTGACTGTAGTTGCCACCGTAACGCTTGATCTGCTGATTGTCGATGTGCAGCGTGACGTTGCAGACCTCGTCGAGAAATTCGCGATCGTGCGAAATCACGATGAGCGTACCCGGGTAACGCTTGAGCCAGTCTTCGAGCCAGACGATGGCGTCCAGATCCAGGTGGTTGGTCGGCTCGTCGAGCAGCAACAGATCGGACGGGCACATGAGCGCCTGCGCCAGATTCAGGCGCATGCGCCAACCGCCCGAGAAGCTGGCGACCGGCAACTGCGTTTGCGCCAACGTAAAGCCGAGGCCGAGCAGCAGCGCCTCGCCGCGGGCCGGGGCGGTGTAGCCGTCGGCGTCGGCGAAGGCCGCGTGGGCGTCGGCCTGGGCATGGCCGTCGTGAGCGACTTCCGCCGCCGCAATATTCCCTTCGATCTCACGCAGCCGCGTGTCGCCGTCGAGAACGTAGTCGAGCGCAGTACGCTCGACCGCTGGCGTCTCCTGCATCACATGCGCCAGGCGCCAGCTACTGGGCACGAAGACATCGCCCCCATCCGCGTGCAACTGCCCGCGCAACAGCGCGAACAGCGTGGACTTGCCGGCGCCGTTGGCGCCGACGAGGCCGACGCGCTCGCCCGGGTTGAGCGTGACGGAGGTGTCCTCGAAGAGCGGCTTGGTGCCGCGCGCGAGGGAAAGGTGTTCGAATCGGATCACGAAAAAGGCCGAGGGGTAAGCGGGTCAGTGCGTCCTTGGCCTGCGCGGCGGGCATGTGCCGTCGATCCAATGAGGACCGAACGTGCCATGCCGGCAAACCCACGCGCAGAGGACGGCAAAACCGCTATTTTACCGGTCTGCGCAGGCGAATGCGATGCGCGCCGTCGACTGGCTACAGAATTGGGGCGAAAAGCCGCGCCACGCGCATCACAATCTGGCGCCATTTCGGAATCGTCCGAAATTCGTCCTTGTTCAGCAGGGTGGCATGCTCGAAGTCGTGCGTGAGCATGAACGCGACGTCATCGGCAAAGGCGCGGTCGACGGTCAGCAGCATGATCTCGAAATTGAGGCGGAACGACCGGTTGTCGAGGTTGGCGCTACCGACGGCGGCCGCGCTGTCGTCGATCAGTACGACCTTCTGGTGAACGAAGCCGTGTTGATACCGATAGACGTTGATGCCGCTGCGGGCGGCTTCGAAGGCGTACGACGTGGTGGCTTCGAACACCACGCGGTGATCGGCCCGGTCGGGGATCAGGATGCGCACGTCCACGCCGCGCAGCACCGCCAGGCGCAATGCGGAGAACACGGCTTCGTCGGGCACGAAGTAGGGAGTGGTGAGCCAGACCCGCTGTTGCGCAGCGTTGATGGCGGTGACAAAGAAGAGCGACGACGTTTCCAGCCGGTCGGCGGGGCCGCTGGGCACCACCTGGCAGTGCATGTCTTCGCCGGAGGCGACCGGTTGACGATTCAGCTCCGGTACCGTGCCCGTACTCCAGTGCCAGTCTTCGGCGAACGCGCGTTGAATGCCGACCACTGCCGGGCCGCGCACGGCAATGTGCGTGTCGCGCCAGGGGGCCAGCGGCGGTTTCTCGCCAAGATACTCCACGCCGACGTTGTGACCGCCGATGAACGCTTCGTTGCCGTCGATCACGACAATCTTGCGGTGATTGCGAAAGTTCAACTGGAAGCGATTCACGAAAATACCGCGCTTGGCGGCGGCGAACTCGTGCACGAGGACACCGCCTTGGCGCAGCGTGTCGCAGTAACTGCCGGGCAAGTCGTGGCTGCCGATCCGGTCGTAGAGAAAGAATACCTTCACGCCCGTGGCGGCGCGCGCGAGCAGGCGGGCGGACAGGGCGCGTCCAAGGGCATCGTCCTTGACGATGAAGAACTGAATGACGATGTAGTCGCGCGCGCGGTCGATGGCGGCAAAGATGGCGTCGAACGTGGCGTGGCCGTTCACCAGCAGACGCACGCGATTGCCGGCAACGAACGACATGCCCGTCATGGCGGTGAGCGCCGCAAACTCGGGATGGGCTTCCATCGCGACAGGCGGCTCACCGCTCCATTGTGTTTCGCCGATGCGGGTTTGCAACGCTTGATTCCGGGCGCGCCGGGCCTCGACGTAGCCGATGAACTTCGATCGGCCGAGGAACAGGTAGGGGATGAGCGTGAGGTAGGGCATCGTGACGAGCGATACCGCCCACGCCACGGCGCCCTGCGACGTCCGTACCGTCAGCACGGCATGGATCGCGGCGATCGCCCCCAGTGCATGGATACAGGCGACGGCAAAGCCGACGTCGAGCCAATTGAGCACCATGACGGACAATCTTCCTCCATGCCGTGAGTCGCGCGGACCCGGGAACCCGAGTGTAACCGGGCTGCACGACCTTAGGCGAGCACTCGCTGCAATGGGCGAGCACCGAGGCGATTACGGCAGGTCGGCGGCCTGTACCAGGAACACCATGTCGTCGCCGGCGCTCGTGGCGAGCCACGTCATCGGCAGATCGGGGAACGCGGCTTCGACAAAGTGACGTTCGTTGCCGATTTCCACGACCAGGACGCCATGCTCCGTCAGGTGCTCGCGTGCACCGGCAATGATGCGTCGAACCACGTCCATCCCGTCGTTACCCCCCGCCAGGGCAAGACGCGGCTCGTGGCGATACTCGGCCGGCAGCACCTGCATCGAACCTTCGTTCACATACGGCGGATTGGTGAGGATGACTTCGTAACGCTTGCCCGTGGGCAGCGGTGCATACAGGTCGCCCAGATGCAGCGCGACACGGTCGTCGAGGCCGTAGTCGGCCACGTTGATCCTGGCCACGGCGAGCGCGTCGGGTGAAATGTCGACGGCATCGATCTGCGCGGCCGGGAAGGTCTCGGCGGCCAGAATCGCCAGGCAGCCGGAGCCGGTGCACAGTTCGAGGACCTCGGCCACGTCGTCGGCGTGATCGACCCACGGCTGCAAAGCGTCTTCCAGTAATTCGCCGATGAACGAGCGCGGCACGATGACGCGCTCGTCCACGTAGAACCGGTGACCGTGCATCCACGCTTCATTCGTGATGTAAGACGCCGGCACTCGCTCGCCCGCACGACGGTTGACGACCGACAGTACGCGCTCGATTTCGTCGGGCAGCAAACGGGCGTCGAGAAACGGGTCGAGTGTGTCGATCGGGAGGTGCAGCGTATGCAGCAGCAGATAGGCGGCCTCGTCGTACGCCGTGGCCGTGCCATGCCCGAAGGCCAGCTCGGCCTCGGTGAAGCGCGAAACGGCGTAGCGCAATAGGTCGCGTAATGTCTGGAAGGGATGGGTCTGTGTCGTCATGGTGGAATGCCTCGTGCGCCTCAGGCCACCAGGCGCGTCAACACGCCCCGATAGATGTTCTTGAGCGGTTCGATGTCGGCCACCGCGATGTGTTCGTCGATCTTGTGGATGCTGGCGTTGCACGGACCGAATTCGATGACCTGCGGGCAGATGCGTGCGATAAAACGCCCGTCGGACGTGCCGCCCGTGGTCGAGAGTTCGGTCTCGAGCCCCGTTTCCTCGCGGATGGCGCTCGCGAGCGCTGCCGACAGGTCGCCGCGCGGCGTGAGGAACGGTTGGCCGCTGATCGACCAGTCGAGCGTATAGGTCAGGCCGTGACGGTCGAGCAACGCATGCACCCGTTGCTGGAGGCCGTCGGACGTGCTGGCGGTCGAGAAGCGGAAGTTGAACATCACCGTCAACTCGCCGGGAATGACGTTGGTCGCGCCGGTGCCTGCGTGGATATTCGAGATTTGCCACGTGGTGGGCGGGAAATACTCGTTGCCGTTGTCCCACACGGTTTGCGTCAGCTCGGCGAGTGCCGGCGCGAACAGGTGCGTTGGGTTCTTGGCGAGGTGCGGATAGGCAATGTGCCCCTGCACGCCTTTGATGACCAGCTTGCCCGACATCGATCCGCGACGGCCGTTCTTGACCATGTCGCCCAGGCGCTGGCTCGAGGTCGGCTCACCGACCACGCAGTAGTCCAGGCGCTCGCCCCGCGCCGTGAGCGCTTCAACGACCTTCACGGTACCGTCGGTGGCGGGGCCTTCCTCGTCGCTGGTCAGCAGGAAACCCACGGAGCCGGTGTGATCCGGATGTTGGGCGACGAACTCCTCGGAGGCGACCACGAACGCCGCCAGCGACGTTTTCATATCGGCGGCGCCACGACCGTAGAGCATGCCGTCACGATGCGTGGGGGCAAACGGATCCGAATGCCATTGCTCCAGCGGGCCGGTCGGTACGACGTCGGTGTGGCCTGCGAAGACGAGCAGCCGGCCGTCGGGGCCGCGCGTGCCGCGCTTGATCGCCCAGAGGTTGGTCACGCCGTTCGACGCGATGGTCTCGCACGCGAAGCCGATGGCCTCAAGGCGGCGCGCCAGGATGGCCTGGCAATCGCGGTCTTCGGGCGTCACCGAGTGACGGGCGATCAGTTGCTCGGTGAGCGCCAGTGTGGCGCCTTGGGAGAAAGTCATGAATTCAGAATCGTGAGGCGTAACTGTCGGGCGCGAAGCCCACGGAAACCTGGCCGTCGGCCACCAGCACCGGGCGCTTGATGAGCGATGGATTTTCGACCATCAGCGTGCGGGCCACCGACGTATCGGCCGCCGCCGCTTGTTGTTCCGGCGAGAGTTTGCGCCAGGTCGTGCCCTTGCGATTGAGCAGCGTGGCAAGCGGAACCTGGGCGAGCCAGGTGTCCAGCAGCGCGTCGTTCACGCCCGCTTTCTTGAAGTCGTGAAAGTCGTACGCCACGCCGTGCTCGTCGAGCCAGGTGCGCGCCTTCTTCACGGTGTCGCAGTTGGGAATGCCATACAGCACTGCCGTCATCGCCGAAACTCCTGGTGTCGCGATTGCAAAGATGCGCCGAAGCCCTCGCCGCCCAACTGGCGGCGAAGCCTCGGATACCGCGTTGCCTTACTCGCCGCGCAGCAGGTCGTTGATGGCCGTCTTGGCGCGCGTTTGCGCATCGACCTTCTTCACGATCACGGCGCAGTACAGGCTGTACTTTCCGTCCTTCGAGGGCAGGTTGCCCGGCACCACGACCGAGCCGGCCGGCACGCGGCCATAATGCACTTCACCGGTTTCGCGATCGTAGATCTTGGTCGACTGCCCCAGATACACGCCCATGGAGATCACCGAGTTCTCTTCGACGATCACGCCTTCCACGACTTCCGAGCGGGCGCCGACGAAGCAGTTGTCTTCGATGATGACCGGGTTGGCCTGCAGCGGTTCGAGCACGCCGCCGATACCGACGCCGCCCGAGAGGTGAACGTTCTTGCCGATCTGGGCGCACGAACCGACGGTGGCCCACGTGTCGACCATCGTGCCTTCGTCAACGTAGGCGCCGATGTTCGTGTACGACGGCATCAGCACCACGTTCTTGCCGATGAACGAGCCACGACGCGCCACGGCCGGCGGCACGACGCGGAAACCGCCGCGTGCGAAGTCGTCGGCGGTGTAGTTGGCGAACTTGCTCGGCACCTTGTCGTAGAACTGGCTGAAGCCGCCAGCCGGCATCACGACATTGTCTTCGAGGCGGAACGACAGCAGCACGGCCTTCTTGACCCATTGGTTCACGATCCAATGGCCGTCTTGCTTCTGGGCCACGCGCAAGGCGCCCTTGTCCAGTTCGGCGATGACGTGGGCGACGGCCTCACGCACCTCGGCAGGTGCCGACTTCGCCGAGATCTCGGCACGGTTGTCCCAGGCTTGGTCGATGGTGGTTTGCAGTTGTTGCGACATGGCGAGAATCGGTTGCAGTGAGAATTAAAGGGATTGGCAGAACTGCACGATGCGCTGGGCGCCTTCGGTGCATTCGTCCACATCGGCCACAAGGGCGATGCGCACATAGTTCTCGCCCGGGTTGGTGCCGTGCGCCGCGCGGCCCAGGTACGACCCGGGCAGGACGGCCACATTGTATTGCGCCAGCAACTGGCGCGTGAATTCCGTGTCGGACAGGCCGGTTTTCGTGTCGACCCGAGCCCACAGGTAGAAGCCCGCGTCTGGCAGACGCACGTCGAGCACGTCGGCGAGCATTGGCGTGACGGTCTGGAACTTCTTCAGGTACTTGCTGCGGTTCAGGCGCACGTGGGCTTCATCGTTCCACGCTGCAACGCTCGCCGCTTGCACGGCCGGACTCATCGCGCAGCCGTGGTACGTGCGGTACAGCAGGAATTTCTTGAGGACAGCGGCGTCGCCCGCCACGAACCCCGAGCGCATGCCCGGCACGTTCGAGCGCTTCGACAGGCTCGAGAACACGACCAGACGGTCGAAGCCCCGACCCAGTCGATGCGCTGCCGCCAGGGCGCCCAGTGGCGCATGTTCTTCGTCGAAGTAGATCTCGGAATAACACTCGTCGGACGCAATCACGAAGCCGAATTCGTCGGAGAGGTCGAACAGGCGTTTCCAGTCGGCAAGGCTCAGCACGGCGCCGGTCGGATTGCCCGGCGAGCAGAGATAGACAAGTTGGACGTCGCGCCAGACGTCGGCCGGCACGGCGTCGTAGTCCGGCGCGAAATTACGCGCGGGATCGCTGTCGACGTAATAGGGCGTCGCGCCGGCGAGCAACGTGGCGCCTTCGTAGATCTGGTAGAACGGGTTCGGACACACCACGCGCGCGCCGGGCTTGCTGCCGTCGACGACCGCCTGGGCGAACGAAAAGAGCGCCTCGCGCGAGCCCGTGACCGGCAGAACTTCCGTGGCCGGATTCACGTTGGGCAGTGCGTACCGGCGCTCCAGCCACTCGGCGATCGCCGCGCGCAGCGGCTCGCCGCCCGCGGTGGCCGGATAGTTCGAGAGGCCGCCCAGCCCGTCGATCAGGGCTTCCTTGATGAACTGCGGCGTCGGGTGCTTGGGTTCCCCGATGCCGAAGCTGATGGCCTTGTACGCGCTGGCAGGCGTGATGTCCGCCACCAACGACTTCAGGCGTTCAAAGGGGTAGGGCTGGAGCTTGTCGAGTAATGGGTTCACGAGAATTCAAACAGACTCAGGGCTAGGGTTCGCGCTGCCGAGCAAGGCAACTTTCGAGGGCAATCCGGCGCCGTGCGGGCCGGCCGGCTGGGCGTTGCGCCGCGCCGCCGCGCGGCACGACGAGCGCTTTCCGGGGCCGGACTGGCAGGGCGCAGGCCACACAGGGCGGCGGTATCGTTCGTAACAACGCGCGAAGGACGGTTCCCGAACGCGCTAAAGAATGGCAAGATCGGCAAAGCGAAAATTATACCGTTATGGCGAGCACAAAGCGCGACCGCTGCGTAATTCAGCCTATTCCGAGGCGCCGATGGGGCAAGCCCAGGGAATAACTCAGATTTTTCAGGAGTCAACAGCATGACCGTAGCCGGTAACGGCGCGCACAGCCCGGCGTCGACGGCGAACGCGTCGCGACGCGCTCGGGCGGCACCTGCCCTGGCCATTCTTATGGGGTCGTCGGTGTGGGGGCTGGCCTGGTTTCCCTATCGCATGCTAGCCCAGTGGGGCGTGGCGGCGGTCCCCGCCCAGATCGGCACCGCAAGCGTCGCGCTGCTGTTGCTCACGCTCGTATATCGCGGCTCGCTCGGCACGCTGCGGTGGTCGTGGCTGCTCGCGGGGGTGGCGTTCGCTGGCGGCGCGACCAACGTCGCGTTTGTCTGGGGCACGACGCACGGACATGTGATGCGTGTCCTGCTGCTGTTCTACCTGACGCCGGTCTGGACGGCGCTGTTCGCCCACTGGCTGCTGGGCGAGCGCGTCGGTGTGCGCGGCGTGGGGCTGATCGCGCTGGCGCTCGGTGGGGCGGGGCTGATGCTTTGGTCGCCCGCGCTGGGCTGGCCGCTGCCCAACAACCCCGGCGAATGGGCGGGCGCCATTGCCGGGGCGGCCTTTGCGCTCAACAATGTGCTGCTGCGGCGCGTCAGTCAGGCGATGCCTGACGTGCGTGCCGAAATGCGTAGTTGGACGCTGTATCTCGGCTGCGTGGTCGGCGGGTTGCTGGTGTTGCCGTTCGATGGCGGGGCCGACACGGGGCGCGCTGCTGTCTCGGCGCTCACGTCGGGTACGGCCGCCGCTGCCGTGGCGCTCGCCTTGGGCTGCGCGATTGCGCTGACCAACGTCGTGGTGCAGTTCGGGTTGGCCCAGGTGCCCGCCAATCAGGCGGCGCTCATCATGCTCTTCGAGATCGTGGTGGCGGCGATGTCGTCCTGGTGGCTGGCGAACGAAGGGCTGGGCGTGCGCGACATCGCGGGTGGACTGTGCATTGTGGCCGCCGGCGTGCTGTCAGGCATTTTGCCGGATTCCGGGCGTTGTAAATGCGCGACGGCGAGGGATGCGATGGTATGATGCGAACCGATGTCATATCGATGTCAGCGGCCAGTGCGCAGCAGTGCGCGCAAGGCCCGACAGGACCAGCTAAGCGCGTCTGCGTCTTTCCCATCATTCCATGACCGATAAAGCGAACCTGCCGTGCGTCTGACCTCCATCAAACTCGCCGGCTTCAAGTCCTTCGTCGATCCGACGAACTTCGCGGTGCCTGGCCAACTGGTCGGGATCGTTGGCCCCAACGGGTGCGGCAAATCCAACATCATCGACGCCGTGCGCTGGGTGCTCGGTGAGTCGCGCGCCTCGGAGCTGCGCGGCGAATCGATGCAGGACGTGATTTTCAACGGATCGACCGCCCGCAAGCAGGCGAGCCGCGCCAGCGTCGAACTCGTGTTCGACAACAGCGCCGGGCGCGCCGCCGGGCAGTGGAGCCAGTACGCCGACATCGCGGTCAAGCGCGTGCTCACGCGCGATGGCACCTCCAGCTACTACATCAACAACCTGCCGGCCCGCCGGCGGGACATCCAGGACATCTTCCTCGGTACTGGCCTCGGGCCGCGCGCCTACGCCATCATCGGACAGGGGATGATCTCGCGCATCATCGAGGCCAAGCCGGAAGAGTTGCGCGTGTTCCTCGAAGAAGCTGCGGGCGTCTCCAAGTACAAGGAGCGTCGTCGCGAGACCGAGAACCGCCTGCAGGACACGCGCGAGAACCTCACGCGCGTCGAAGACATTCTGCGCGAACTCGGCAGTAATCTCGAAAAGCTGGAATCGCAGGCCGTGGTGGCCAATCGGTACAAGGACTTGCATCGCGACGGCGAAGAAAAGCAGCAGTTGCTGTGGCTGCTGCGCAAGAACGAAGCCCAGAACGAACAAGAGCGTCAACAGCGCGCGATCGAATCGGCGCAGGTCGATCTCGAAGCGCAGATGGCGCGTCTGCGCGGCTCCGAATCGGATCTCGAAACGCTGCGCGCCGCTCATTACACGGCCACCGATGCCGTTCAGGCCGCGCAAAGCGCCATGTACGAGGCGAATTCGGAGGTCAGCCGGCTGGAAGCCGAGATCCGCTACGTCGTCGAGTCGCGCAACCGCGTGCAGGCGCAACTGGCGGCGCTCACCTCGCAGCGTGAGCAATGGCAGGCGCGCTCGGCGCAGTCGGAGGAGGCCCTGACGCTCGCGGAAGAAGAACTCATCATCGCCGAGGAGCGCGCGGCCACGGCGCAGGATCAGGCGGCCGATCAGAACGATGCGCTGCCAGCGCTGGAAGCCGGCTGGCGCGACGCGCAGACCCTGCTCAACGAGCAGCGCAGCGAGATTTCGCAGGTCGAGCAGAGTCTGAAACTCGAAGCGGCGCACCAGCGCAATGCCGATCAGGCATTGCAACAGTTGCAGCAGCGTCAGGAGCGTCTGCAAGGCGAGGCGCGCGGGCTCGACAAGCCCGACGAAGCCGAACTGGAGATGCAGCGCGCCGATCTTGCCGAACATCAGGCGATGCTCGAAGACGCGCAGGCCGAACTTGCCGATGCGCAGGAGCGGCTGCCGCGACTCGAAGCCGAGCGTGCCGAGGCGCAGGCGCGGGTGCAGTCCGAAGCCGCGTCCATTGCGCAGCTCGAAGCGCGTCTCACCGCACTCAAGCAACTTCAGGAGAGTGTGCAGACGGAGGGCAAGGTGCAGCCGTGGCTCGACAAGCACGAGTTGGCGCAATTGCCGCGTCTATGGAAGAAACTGCACATTGAGCCGGGCTGGGAAAACGCCCTTGAATCGGTGCTTCGCGAGCGTCTCGCCGCCCTGGAAATCAGCAATCTCGATTGGGTGAAGGCGTTTGCGAGCGATGCGCCGCCGGCCAAGCTGGCGTTCTATTCGCCGCCACCGGCCGCGCGTGCGCTCGACGCCCCGGCGTCGCTGCGCCCGCTGCTTTCGTTGCTGCGCATCGACGATCCTGGCCTTCGTGCCGTGCTGCAGGAATGGCTCGGTCACGTGTTCGTCGCCGACGATCTCGCGCAGGCGATGGTCGCCCGGGCGCAACTGCCGGAGGGCGCGTCGCTCGTCGTCAAGGCGGGGCACCAGGTCACGCGCGTGGGTGTGCAGCTTTATGCCGCCGACTCCGAGCAGGCTGGCTTGCTCGCGCGTCAGCAGGAAATCGAGAACCTGGGCAAGCAACTGCGCGCGCAGGTGTTGCTGTCGGACGAAGTCAAGGCTGCCGCCGTGCGGGCGGAGGCTGCCTACAGCCAGGCGGCGCAGTCACTCAGCGAGGTGCGCGGGCGTGCCGAGCGCGCCACCCAGCGTGTGCATGCGCTGCAGATGGACGTGCTCAAGCTCACGCAAGCCTATGAGCGCTTCAACGCCCGCAGCACGCAGATCGACGAAGAGCTGCGTGAAATCGCCGCGCAGATCGAGGAGCAACTGGCGCTGCGCGCCGAATCGGAGGCGAACTTCGAGCAGAGCGACGCGCGTCTGGCCGAATTGCAGGCGACGTTCGAAGACGGGCAGCTCGAATTCGAATCGCTCGACAGCCGGCTCTCGGATGCCCGCAACCGTGCGCGCGAGTTGGAGCGTCTGGCGCAGGAAGCGGCGTTCGGTCAAAAGGGGATTTCAAGCAAGATCGACGAGCACCGCCGCAGTATCCAGACGGCGCTCGAGCAGGCCGAACGTTTGGTGGTGTCGATCGAGCAGGCACGGGCCGAACTCACGCAGATCACCGAACAGACGGTCGAGAACGGTTTGCAGGACGCGCTTGAACTCCGCGCGCAGAAGGAAGAGATTCTCGGGGCCGCACGCATTGAACTCGAGGCGCTCACGCACAAGTTGCGTCAGAGCGACGAAGAGCGGCTGGCGGCGGAGCGCGGGCTGCAACCGCTGCGTGACCGGATTACGGAATTCCAGTTGAAGGAGCAGGCGGCACGCCTGAACCGCGAGCAGTTCGTCGAGCAACTGACGGCGGCCGAGGTCGACGAGGAGGCACTCGCCGTCAAGCTGACGCCCGATATGAAGCCGTCGTACCTGCAAGGCGAAGTCACCCGCATCAACAACGCGATTAACGCGTTGGGTCCGGTCAACATGGCCGCGCTGGAAGAGTTGGAGACGGCGCGTGAGCGCAAGGTCTTCCTCGACGCACAGTCGGCCGACCTGAACGACGCCATCGACACCCTCGAAGGCGCGATTCGCAAAATCGACGAAGAGACGCGGGTGATGCTCCAGGGCACATTCGACGAAGTGAACAAGCATTTCGGCGAACTGTTCCCGCTGCTGTTCGGCGGCGGACAAGCCAAGCTCATCATGACCGGCGACGAAATCCTCGACGCTGGCGTACAAGTCATGGCGCAACCGCCGGGCAAGAAGAACTCCACGATTCATCTGCTGTCGGGGGGAGAGAAGGCGCTCACGGCCATTGCACTGGTGTTCGGCATGTTCCAGCTCAATCCGGCACCGTTCTGTTTGCTCGACGAGGTGGACGCGCCGCTGGACGATGCCAACACCGAGCGCTACGCCAAGATGGTGGCGCGCATGTCGGACCGTACCCAATTCGTATTTATTTCGCATAACAAAATCGCGATGGAAATGGCCAATCAGCTCATCGGCGTCACCATGCAGGAACAAGGGGTGTCGCGGATCGTCGCGGTGGACATGGAGTCGGCGATCAATCTGGCCGAGATCGTCTGAGCCCGCGCCCACGATGGAGAAGAGAGAGGAACGCCGCGCATGAATGAACTGCAGCTCAGCTTGATTGGCGCAGGGGTAGTGGTACTGCTGGGAGTCGTGGCCTATAACGCCTGGCAGGGCAGCAAGGCACGCGCACGAATACCGCGTCGCATGCCGGTCGACGGTGCCGGCATCGATGCGACCGCCGGCGTGCCGGATGCCGACGACGACCGTCCGTTCATCGAACCGACGCTTTCTCCGCCGCGGGTGCCGGCACAGTCGAGCGAGCGCCGTGAGCCCACGCTGGGGCCAGCGGTGGCGGCCGGCAGTTCGGTGCAGGATGCTTTCGCGATCAACGAGGATGCCTGGGATGCGCCGCCGGCGTCGCGCAAGCGCGCCGCGCAGGACGCCGCCGCCCATGCCGCCCGCCCCGAGGAGCCCGTGACTGCCACGGCCTACACGGCGGTGGAGGCCGACGACGGCGTTCTCGACAGGCAAGCGCAGGCCCGCGACGCGCAGGAAGCGGCGGCCGCGAGCGCGGTCGCACGCTTTGACGCGGAACTGGCGGCCGATGACACCGTGGACGCTGCGGCGGCCGGTTCGGTAGCCACGGCGGCCGGGGCGCCCGAGCCCGAGCTCGCCAACGTCGACACCCACGAACCCGTTGCGAACGCCGAGGCAGTCGCGACGGCGGCTGCCACGCCCGAGGCAGCGGCTGCGACCGTGGTGCCCGTGGCGGCACCGCCGGCTGCGCCGAGCGGTCCGCCGCCGGTCATCGACGAGCGCATCGACTGCGTCGTTGCGCTGCCGTTGGCCAATGTGATCGCGGCGGAGCGTTTGATGCCGCTGACGGTACGCATGCGCCGCGCGGGCAGCAAACCCGTCAACATCGAGGGCCGTGCCGACGAGCATTCGCCGTGGGAGTTGATTCGCTCCGGCGGGCGCTACCACCAGTTGCGCATGGCTGTACAGTTGGCCAACCGCGCGGGCGCCCTGAATGAGGTCGAATTCTCCGAGTTTTCGAATCTCGTGCAGACCCTCGCCGATGCGGCTGACGCGTTGCCCGAATTGCCCGACATGGTGGAGACGGTCGCCCGCGGCCGCGAACTCGACAGCTTTGCCGCGCAATGCGATGCCCAACTGTCGGTGAACGTGCTTTCGGACGGCGCGCCGTGGTCGGCCAACTACGTGCAGGCGGTCGCCACGCAAGACGGGCTGCTGCTCTCACGCGACGGCATGCGGTTCGTCAAGCTCGATGCACGCCAGAATCCGGTGTTCATGCTGCAGTTCGGCGACACCAACTTCCTGCGTGACGACCTGACATACAAGGGCGGCGATCTGATCACGATGCTGCTCGATGTGCCGGTGGCCGACGAGGACCTGCTGCCGTTCCGTCTGATGTGCGATTACGCACGTTCGATCGGACAACGCATTGGGGGCCGCGTGGTGGACGATCAGCGTCGACCGCTCTCCGATGCTGCGCTGCAAAACGTCGACAAGCAATTGCTCAAGCTCTACGAACGCCTCGAGGCGCGTGGTTTGCCGGCGGGCTCGCCCGTCACGCGCCGCCTGTTCAGCCAGTAATTTCGAACCGAAGCGCGGCAGACGACGACCCGTCGGATGCCGTGTTCGACGCACGCCGTTCACCGTCGGGTGAGCGGCGTTTTTTGTTCCAATTGATGGATGAAAGCGATCGACAACGCGCAGTTGCGTACGTCGAAGGCATAATGTCCTGACTTCCCGTCTCCCGAGTCTGCTTGCATGTCCCAAACTTCTGTTCCGGGTCAGGGCGCGAACGCCCCTACCGCTACCGATGCATCGCCCGCCGCCCGCCGCGCGGCCGAGTTGCGTGCCGAGTTGGTGCGTCACAACCGCGCGTACTACGAAGAGGATGCGCCGCTGATTCCGGATGCCGAGTACGACCGCCTGTTTGCCGAACTGGTCGCGCTCGAGACGAATCATCCCGAATTGAAGCGTCCCGATTCGCCCACGCAACGTGTGGGTGGCAAGCCGGTGGAAGGGTTCGCGCAGGTCGTGCATCGCGTGCCGATGCTCTCGCTGAACAACGGCTTTGCCGACGAGGATGTTGAAGCGTTCGATCGTCGCGTGTCGGATGGACTGCGCGATGGTGGCGCACCCACCGGCGATCTGTTCGGCGCCCCCGTCGAATATGCGGCCGAGCTGAAGTTTGACGGGCTCGCGATCGCTTTACGCTATGAGCGCGGGGTGCTCGTGCAGGCAGCCACGCGTGGCGACGGCACGACGGGCGAGGAGGTCACCGCGAACATCCGCACGATCAAGACGATTCCGCTGCGCCTGAAGACCGATAACCCGCCCGAAGTGCTCGAGGTGCGGGGTGAAGTGCTGATGTTCCGGGCCGACTTCGACAAGCTCAATCGGGCGCAGGAAGCGGCGCACGAGAAGGTGTTCGTCAATCCGCGCAACGCGGCGGCGGGCAGTCTGCGACAGCTCGATTCGAGGATTACGGCGAAGCGCCCGTTGTCGTTCTTTGCTTACGGGGTGGGGGAGCTGGTGGGTGTCCCGATGCCGGAGACGCACTCGGCATTGCTCGACTGGTATGTCACGCTCGGAATTCCGGTCAACGGGCGGCGCGAAGTCGTGCGGGGCGCACAGGGGTTGCTGGCGTTCTACCGCGCGGTGGGAGAGGCGCGTGAGACGCTGCCTTACGACATCGATGGCGTCGTCTACAAGGTCAACCGTCGCGACGAGCAGGATCGGCTTGGATTTGTCTCACGCGCCCCGCGCTTCGCGCTGGCGCACAAGTTTCCGGCGCAGGAGGCGCTGACGACGTTGCTCGACATCGAAGTGCAGGTGGGGCGAACCGGGGCAATTACGCCGGTGGCGCGGCTCTCGCCCGTCTTTGTCGGCGGGGCGACCGTCACGAATGCTACGCTGCACAACGAAGACGAGATTCGCCGCAAGGACGTAATGATTGGCGATACGGTGATCGTGCGCCGGGCGGGCGATGTGATTCCGGAAGTCGTCGGATCGGTGCTCGAGCGTCGACCGGACGATGCAAGAGCGTTCGTCATGCCGACGGCGTGCCCGGTGTGCGGATCGGCCATCGAGAAACTGCCCGACGAGGTGATCGCGCGATGCACGGGCGGCTTGATTTGCGCGGCGCAGCGCAAGCAGGCGTTGCTGCACTTCGCCCAGCGTCGGGCGCTCGACATCGAGGGGCTTGGCGACAAGCTCGTGGAGCAGCTGGTTGACCAGCACATCATTCGCACGCCTGCGGATCTGTTCAAACTGGGCGTGGCGAAGCTTGCCGCGCTTGACCGGATGGCCGACAAGTCGGCGTCCAATCTCGTGGCGGCGCTGGAGACGGCCCGTCACACGACGCTGGCGCGGTTCATCTTCGCGTTGGGTATTCGCCATGTGGGCGAGGCGACGGCGAAGGATCTCGCGCGTCATTTTGGCAAGCTCGACAATGTGATGGCGGCGAGCACCGAGGAATTGCTGGCCGTGCCCGACGTCGGACCGATTGTGGCCCAATCCATCGCCAATTTCTTTGGCGAACCGCATAATGTCGAAGTGATTGAGCAACTGCGGGCGGCGGGCGTGACCTGGGTGGAATCTGAGCCGGCGGCTGCGGCACCGCTGCCGCTGGCCGGCAAGACCTTCGTGCTCACAGGCACGCTGCCGACGCTCTCGCGCGACGAGGCGAAAGCCATGCTGGAGGAGCGGGGAGCAAAGGTTGCCGGCTCGGTTTCTGCGAAAACCGACTACGTGGTCGCGGGCGCAGAAGCCGGCAGCAAGTTGGCGAAGGCCGAGGCACTGGGTGTGCCCGTGCTGGACGAAGACGCTATGCGGGCGATGTTGGCCGCGCTTTGATGGGAGGATCCAATCGATGATTCGCGACATCCTGAAGATGGGCGATCCGCGCCTGCTGCGCATCGCCAAACCCGTGGAACATTTCGACACGCCCGAGTTGCGGGAGCTGATCGCCGACATGTTCGACACCATGAAGCACGCAAACGGCGCGGGATTGGCGGCGCCGCAGATCGGCGTTGATCTGCAGGTGGTGATCTTCGGCTTCGAGCATAACGAGCGCTACCCGGACGCGCCCGAAGTGCCTGAAACCGTGCTCATCAATCCCGTCATCACGCCGCTCACGCAGGACATGGAAGAGGGCTGGGAAGGCTGCTTGTCGGTGCCGGGGCTGCGCGGCATGGTCAATCGTTATTCGATGCTGCGCTACGAGGGGGTCGACCAGTATGGCCGAGCGATCGACCGCGTGGCTGAGGGCTTTCACGCCCGGGTCGTTCAACACGAGTGCGACCACCTGATCGGCAAGCTCTACCCGATGCGCATTACCGACTTCAGCAAGTTTGGATTTACCGAGATTCTCTTTCCGGGACTGGATCCCAATAGCGACGACTGACGTGGGGACGAGGCCGCACCGCGTTAACCTGATACGCGGCAATTGGCTGATCTTGCCGAGCGTCTGGACCGGATCGCGGGCCAGTCCGATAATGCCCTCGCCTGAAAGACAAAACCCCATGCTCCGAAAAACATGGGGTTCGTCTGAACGCTGAGCCCGCCTCGATGGCGGGCTTTTTCATGGGCGATGTCGCCGACTCAGAAGCCTTCGCCGGCGCGCAGATAGCGCCACTCACCAACGGGCAGGTTGCCCAGCGTGATGCGTCCCATGCGAACGCGCTTGAGGCCGGTCACATGCAGGCCGACCAGTTCGCACATCCGGCGGATCTGGCGTTTCTTGCCTTCCTTGAGCACGAAGCGCAGTTGCTCCGGGTTCTGCCACTCGACCTGTGCGGGTTTGAGCGGTTGATCGTCGAGTTCCAGGCCGTGACGCAGCAGGGCCAGACGGTCTGTCGGGAAATGCGCCTGAACGTTCTCGACATGCTCGTTATACGAGACGCGCACGAGGTACTCCTTCTCGATATCCGAATCTTCCCCGATCAGTTGCTTGGCAATGCGACCGTCTTGCGTCAGAACGAGCAGGCCGGTCGAGTCGATGTCGAGGCGTCCGGCGGGCGCGAGACTGCGTAGATGCGACGGCGAGAAGCGCACGCCGGCATCGTCCTCGGCCCAGTGATGCTCGCGCGTGACCAGCACGACAGCGGGCTCGTAGCCGTCTTCTGCCTGTGCGGAGACGTAGCCCACGGGCTTGTGCAGCAGAATCGTCATGCGGTTGGCCTGCTCCTTGTGCGCAGCCTGCACGACGGTGATGTCCTGGGTCGGCAGGATCTTCGTGCCGAGTTCGGTCACGACCTTGCCGTCGACGCGAACCCAGCCCTTGGCGATCCACTCGTCGGCTTCGCGACGCGAACACAGGCCGAGCTCAGACATGCGCTTGGACAGGCGCAGCGACCCAGCGGCGTCGTGATGGACCTTGATGTCGTCATCGGCATCGCGCGCGACGCGCGCGGGGCGTGCCGGCCGTGCAGTCCGCGCGTCACGATCGTCGCGGGCGAAGCGGCCGCCGGGCGCGCCTTCGCCACGGGAACCGCCTTCGGTAGCACGACGCGGGCGGTCTTCGTCAAAACGGCGGGGGGCACGGTCGTCGGGTCCCCGTTTGGCCGGACGGGCGAAATCGCCACGGGCGCCACCTTCGGCGGCACGACGCGGGCGGTCTTCGTCAAAACGGCGGGGGGCACGGTCGTCGGGTCCCCGTTTGGCCGGACGGGCGAAATCGCCACGGGCGCCACCTTCGGTAGCACGACGCGGGCGGTCTTCGTCAAAACGGCGGGGGGCACGGTCGTCGGGTCCCCGTTTGGCCGGACGGGCGAAATCGCCACGGGCGCCACCTTCGGCGGCACGACGCGGACGATCTTCGTCAAAACGGCGCGGGGCGCGGTCGTCGGGTCCCCGTTTGGCCGGGCGGGCGAAATCGCCACGGGCGCCACCTTCGGCGGCACGACGCGGACGATCTTCGTCAAAACGGCGCGGGGCGCGGTCGTCGGGTCCCCGTTTGGCCGGGCGGGCGAAATCGCCACGGGCGCCACCTTCGGCGGCACGACGCGGACGATCTTCGTCAAAACGGCGCGGGGCGCGGTCGTCGGGTCCCCGTTTGGCCGGGCGGGCGAAATCGCCACGGGCGCCACCTTCGGCAGCGCGACGTGGACGCGATTCGTCGTCAAGTCGTGCCGGACGCGCGCCAGCAACGCGCTCGCGTTGGCCACGTGCGGGCGGACGTTCGCCCGTCGAACGCTTTTCGTACGGCGTTGTGCTGCCGGCCGCAGGTTTGCGTGGCGCGGCGGCACTTCCGGCCGGGCGACGTGTACCCGCCGGCGCAGCCGCATTGTCCACCGGACGCGGTCGTGCCGGTTTCGCGGCCGGCTTCTTCTTTGCGCCGCTCGCGTCGAGCATCGACGCGGGCACGGCTTTGGTCGGACGGCTCAGCGCGCCGGACGAACGCACCGGAGCGCGAGTCTTGTCGAGAGTGCGGGGATGTTTGGCGCTCAGTTTGGTGCGCGGGGTATCGCTCATGATTCCAATGCTTCGAGTAATTCGGTCTCGACGGCGATTTGCAGACGACTGTCCTGCAAACGGCTGCCATCGAGCAGGAACGTGTCTTCGACACGCTCGCCGAGGGTGTTGATGCGGGCGGTACGCACGCTTACGCCGTGACGCGCAAGCACGCGAGCGACCGCGTACAGCAGACCGGTGCGGTCGTTGGCCGACACCGATAGCAAGTAGTACTGACCGCGATCGTCGGGTCGCAAATCGACGCGCGGCGTGACCGGGAAACTGCGCGAGCGTCGCGGCAGCCGGCCTTTGCTGGGCTCTGCCAGCGGCTCGACACGCGTGAGCAGCGACACCAGTTCGCTCTCCACCAGATTGATGATGTCGCGATAGCTCGTGTCCAGACCCGGGTCGGTCAGCAGAAAGCTGTCCAGGGCAAAGCCGTGACTGGTCGTATGTACCTTGGCGTCGAGAATCGATAGCCCTTTGCGCTCGAAATAGCCGCAAATGCGCGCGAACAGATCGAGCTGGTCGCGCACGTAGACCATCACCTGCAGACCTTCGCCGATCGGTGAGGGACGTGCCTTGACAATGGGGGTCGCGCTGCCCACGTGCCGCCAAAGATGGCGCGTCTGCCATGCGACGTCGGCCGGATCGTTGCGCAGGAAGTAGGCGACGTCCAGCGTGCTCCAGAGCGCCTCCTGCGCGCGCTCCGGCACGGTGTAAAGGCGCAGCAGCCCGAGGGCCTCTTCCTTGCGCGTTTTGAGCTGTGAACGCGGATCCGGATTGGCGCCGCCCAGCACCTGCAACGTCAGCCGGTACAGGTCTTCCAGCAGCTTGCCCTTCCAGGCGTTCCATACCTTCGGGCTGGTGCCGCGAATATCGGCGACCGTCAGTAGATACAGTGCCGTCAGGCGCCGCTCATTCCCCACTTTCGCCGCAAAGCGGCGGATGACCTCGGGGTCGGTGGTGTCCTGCTTCTGCGCCACCGTGCTCATCGTCAGATGCTCACCCACCAGCCAGACGATCAGATCCGTGTCCTCCTCGTCGATGCCGTGACGGGTGCAGAAACGTCGGGCATCGGCCATGCCGAGCGTGGAGTGATCGCCGCCGCGACCCTTCGCAATGTCGTGAAACAAGGCCGCGACCGTCAGCGCCCAAGGTCGGTCGAAGTTCGCGATCAACTGGCTGCAGAACGGGTACTCGTGCGCGTGCTCCGCCACGGCGAAACGGCGGATGTTGCGCACGACCATCAGGATGTGCTGGTCGACGGTGTAGACGTGGTACAGGTCGTGCTGCATCTGGCCGACCACGCGACGAAAGTTGATCAGATAGCGGCCGAGCACGCTCGTCTGGTTCATCAGGCGCAAGGCGTGGGTAATGCCCTGTGGCTGCTGGAGAATGCCGAGAAACGTGCTGCGATTCTCGGGGTCGGCGCGCCACTGCGCGTTCATCAGTTCGCGAGCGTTGTACAGCGCCCGCAGCGTGCGCGCCGAGAGCCCCTTCACACCGACGACCTGTTCGTAAAGCAGGAACGTCTCGAGGATCGCGTTCGGGTGACGCTGGTACAACTCGTCGTCCACGATTTCGATCATCCCTTGCTTCTCGACGAAACGCTCGTTGATCACCCGCGTGACCCCGCTGGTTTGCGGGAACAGGCGCGCTTCGACGTTGAGCAGCAGCACCGTATTGAGTTGCGAGACGGCTTTGGCGGCCCAGTAGTAGCGCCGCATGAGCTGCTCGCTGGCCCGCTTGGTGGGGGTGGCGTCGAAGCCGAGACTTTGCGCGAGCGACGTTTGCATGTCGAATACGAGCACGTCCTGACGCCGTCGCGCCAATAAGTGCAGCCGTGCGCGCAGGCCCTTGAGGAATTGCTCGTTGCGTCGCAGCTCCTTGAGCTCGCGATCGGTCAGCAGTTCCCGCGCGAACAGTTCCGCCCAGCTGTTGCCGAGGCCGGCGGCCTTCGTCATCCAGAGAATGACCTGCAGGTCGCGCAGTCCGCCGGGGCTTTCCTTGCAGTTGGGTTCAAGGCTGTACGGGGTGTCCTGATACTTGGCGTGACGCTGGCGGATCTCCAGCTGTTTGCTGCGGAAAAACGCTCGCGGATCGAGATCGGCGGAGAAGCGCCGCTCGAAGTCGTCGAAGAGCGCCGCATTGCCGGTGAGCAGGCGGGCTTCGAGCAGGCTGGTTTGTACCGTGACGTCGGCATGGGCTTCGGTGATGCACTCGTCGACCGTGCGGACCGACGATCCGATCTCGAGCCCGATATCCCACAGGAAGCCGATAAACGGCTCCACGTGCGAGGTGAGCACCTGCGCGTCGGCGTCCGCGTGGAGCAGGAGAATGTCGACGTCCGAGTGCGGGTACAGTTCGCCGCGCCCGTAGCCGCCCACGGCGACGAGCGCGAAACCATCGGGCATTTCGCACTCGTCCCACGCGTCGCGCATGGCTTGATCGACCGCCTGGCATAAGCCATGCAGAAGCACGTCGATCTTGCCATGTGTGGAAAAGCGGTCGACGAGTTCGGCCTTGCGGTCCTTGAGGGCCTGACGTAGCGGAGACGGGGCGTGCGCACGCGCGTGCATGGCGGCTTCCTGGTGGTGAAAGTAACGAGTCAGGCCGGGCGGCCGCCGCGGTGACAGGCGGCCGGACTTCAGTGGCTCAGGTAGCGGTGGCGAACGATGTCACGTACGACGAACCGGGCGGCGGCGGTGGCGTCAGGGCGGAGTGCGTGAGCACCTCGTGGCCCGTTGGCGTCACGAGCACCGTGTGCTCCCATTGCGCCGACAGACTGCGATCGCGCGTCTTGACCGTCCATTGATCGGGCATCGTCCGAATCTCGCGCTTGCCCGCGTTGATCATCGGCTCGATGGTAAAGATCATGCCCGCCTGCAACTCGAGGCCGGTGCCCTGGCGACCGTAATGCACGATCTGCGGGTCCTCGTGGAATACCTGGCCGATGCCGTGGCCACAGTATTCGCGTACCACGCTATATCCCTGGGCTTCGGCATGCGTCTGGATGGCGTGGCCAATATCGCCCAGATGCGCGCCCGGGCGCACCTGGTTGATGCCGAGCCACATGCATTCATACGTCACCTGCGCCAAACGCTTCGCCAGGATCGAACCTTCGCCGACGATGAACATGCGGCTGGTATCGCCGAAGTAGCCATCCTTGATGACGGTGATGTCGATGTTCAGGGCGTCGCCATTCTTGAGCGTTTTGTCGCCGGGAATGCCGTGGCAGATCACGTCGTTGACCGAGATGCAGGTGGCCTTGGGGTAGGGCGGATAACCGGGCGGTTGATAGTTCAGCGGTGCCGGCACGGTGCCCTGCTCCTTGAGCATGTATTCGTGGCAAAGCCGGTCGAGCTCCCCGGTCGTGACACCGGCGCGCACATGCGGCGTAATGAAATCGAGCACCTCGCTGGCCAGTCGGCAGGCGACGCGCATCATTTCAATATCGTGGGCATTCTTGAGGGTGATGGCCATTGCTGAATCGGAGAGATTGCGTAAACAGTGCCGCATTATCGCACCAACGGACGGTTTTCGCCCCGTCCGGCTTGGATTTCGGAGCGTTCCGACGAGGAATTTCCAAGGTTCCTGGCGCAGCGCTCGGCCGCGCGGTGAACCGGCCGGAGCACCGCGCAGATCGGGCGTTTCCGACTTGTCATCACAAGTTCACGCGTCGCTTGAGTGCAGGTGGGCTCCGATGCTATAATCTCGGGCTAAGTCGAGGACGAATTGCTAATAAACCCAAGGGTTTTCCCTTGTGTTTCAACGGTCTTCGCCGGGTTTTCAGGGGTGTTTTTGCCCCAGTGTGGTGCCGATCGGTGCCGCATCCGGCGGATTGCGGGGTGGCATTGTCGATCGTCGGCTTGGAAATTTTGAAATCGCGGGCCGGCGCACCCAGGGTGCCCGATCTTCGCAGACGGGTCATGCAAAGCTGTGTGGCAGTCTGGCGAAACGGGTACGGCAGCCGGTCTAAGACCTAACCCTCACGGAGAATCACATGTCTGTCACTATGCGTCAGATGCTGGAAGCGGGCGTCCACTTTGGTCACCAAACCCGTTTCTGGAACCCCAAGATGGCCCCCTATATCTTCGGCCATCGCAACAAGATTCACATCATCAACCTGGAAAAGACGTTGCCGATGTACCAGGACGCACTGAAGTACGTGCGTCAACTGGCAGCAAATCGCGGCACGATCCTGTTCGTGGGTACGAAGCGTCAGGCGCGTGACATCGTGGCGGAAGCCGCCGGTCGCGCCGGCATGCCCTACGTCAACAACCGTTGGCTGGGCGGCATGCTGACGAACTTCAAGACGCTGAAGTCGTCGATCAAGAAGCTCAAGGACATGGAGCAGGCCCTGGAAGCCGGCGAGCAAGAGCGCATGAGCAAGAAGGAAGCGCTGCTGTTCGATCGCGAAATGGCCAAGCTGCAGAAGTCGATCGGTGGCGTGAAGGATATGGGCGGCATGCCCGACGCCATTTTCGTCGTCGACGTCGGCTACCACAAGATCGCCATCACGGAAGCCAACAAGCTGGGCATTCCGGTGATCGCCGTGGTCGACACGAACCACTCGCCGGAAGGTGTGGATTACATCATCCCGGGTAACGACGACTCGAGCAAGGCTGTCGAGCTGTACGTGCAAGGCGTTGCCGACGCTGTCCTCGAAGGCCGTGCAAACGCCGTCAAGGAAGTCGTGGAAGCCGTTCGCGGCGATGGTAACGACGAGTTCGTCGAAGTGAACGAAGAGGCGTAAGCGGCCGCCGCTGCGTAACAAAAGGGGCTGCTGGTGGCGCCCCTTTTTTTTAGTCCGATTTTCCCGCGTCGGGTGCGCGGGGCGCCACGGGGCGGGCAGCGAGGCCGTCCGGACGCCATCCACTCCCGACTGATTCGATATACAGGAGTAACGATATGCCGGCAATTACTGCAGCAATGGTGGGCGAACTGCGCGCCAAGACCGATGCGCCGATGATGGAATGCAAGAAGGCGCTGACCGAAGCCGATGGCGACATGGTCCGTGCTGAAGAAATCCTGCGTGTCAAGCTGGGCAGCAAGGCCAGCAAGGCCGCCAGCCGTATCACCGCCGAAGGCGTGATCGCTGCCTACATCGACGGCGGCAAGGGTGCCGTGGTCGAAATCAACTGCGAAACCGACTTCGTCTCGAAGAACGACGACTTCCTGAAGTTTGCGAACGACGTGGCCAAGCTGGTCGCCGAGCACAACCCGGCCGACGTGGCGGCACTGTCGGCGCTGCCGCTCGACGGCAAGACCGTTGAGCAAGTGCGCGCGGACCTGATCGGCAAGATCGGCGAAAACATGACCATTCGTCGCTTCCAGCGCTATGACACGGCGGGCAAGCTGGCGGCTTACCTGCACGGCACGCGTATCGGTGTGGTCGTCGAGTATGACGGCGCTGACGCCGAAGTCGGCAAGAACGTCGCCATGCACATCGCCGCAATGAAGCCGGTGGCCGTGTCGGGCGATCAGGTCTCGCCGGAACTGATCGAGAAGGAACGCAAGGTCGCTGCCGAGAAGGCTGCCGAGTCGGGCAAGCCGGCCGAGATCGTGGCCAAGATGGTGGAAGGCAGCGTGCAGAAGTTTCTCAAGGAAGTCTCGCTGTTCAACCAGGCTTACGTGAAGGACGACAAGTCGAGCGTCGAGCAGATGCTCAAGGCCAACAACACCACGGTGAAGGCTTTCACCATGTTCGTGGTCGGCGAAGGCATCGAGAAGAAGCAGGACGACTTCGCGGCAGAAGTGGCGGCGCAAGTGGCTGCGGCCAAGCAGTCGTAATTCGCGCAGTACCGCAGTATCCGGGGGCGGCGGTGCCGTCCCCGTTGTTTCATCCAGAATACCCAACAGTGCCCGACCAGACTTCTTAAGGACCGCCATGTCTACTCCTTACAAACGCGTACTTCTCAAGCTCTCTGGTGAAGCCCTCATGGGTGACGATGCGTTCGGCATCAACCGCGCGACCATCGAACGGATGGTTGACGACATTGCCGAGGTCGTTCGCCTGGGCACGCAACTGGCCGTCGTGATCGGCGGCGGTAATATTTTCCGGGGCGTGGCAGGCGGTGCCGCGGGTATGGACCGTGCAACGGCCGACTACATGGGCATGCTGGCCACGATGATGAATGCCCTGGCGCTGCAGGATGCCATGCGCCATGCGGGTATCGAAGCGCGTGTGCAGTCCGCGCTGCGCATGGATCAGGTGGTCGAGCCCTACATCCGCCCGCGTGCGATCCGTCAGCTCGAAGAGGGCAAAGTCGTGATTTTCGCCGCGGGCACCGGCAACCCGTTCTTTACGACCGACACGGCAGCGGCGCTGCGCGGTTCGGAAGTCGGCGCCGAAGTGGTCCTCAAGGCGACCAAGGTCGACGGCGTATACTCCGCAGACCCCAAGAAAGATCCCAACGCGGTAAAGTATTCGACCATCAGCTTCGACGAGGCGATCTCCAAGCACCTGCAGGTCATGGACGCGACGGCTTTCGCGCTGTGCCGCGACCAGAAGATGCCGGTGCGAGTCTTCTCGATTGTGAAGCCGGGCGCGCTCAAGCACGTCATTCTCGGCGAAGACGAGGGAACGCTCGTCCACGTTTGAGTTCAAATTGCGGCGTCGGCGTGCATGGGCGCGCCGACGCCGTATTATTTACGTTTGCGTAACAATTCAAGGTTTGGAGGTTGTCATGAGCGTTGCTGACGTCAAGAAAAGTGTCGAGCAAAAGATGAAAAGCTCGATCGAGTCGTTCAAGAACAACCTGGCGAAGATTCGTACCGGTCGTGCGCACGTCGGCCTGCTCGATCACGTTCAGGTGGACTACTACGGCTCGATGGTGCCCATCTCCCAGGTCGCCAACGTGAACCTCGTGGATAGCCGTACGATCGGCGTGCAGCCGTGGGAAAAGAAGATGGTTGGCGTGGTCGAGAAGGCCATCCGCGAATCGGATCTGGGTCTGAACCCGGCCACGCAAGGCGATCTGATTCGTGTGCCGATGCCGATGCCGACCGAAGAGCGCCGTCGCGAGCTGACCAAGCTGGTCAAGTCGGAAGGCGAAGCCGCCAAGGTCGCCGTGCGTAACCTGCGCCGCGATGCCAACGAGCAGCTCAAGAAGCTGGTCAAGGACAAGGAAGCGTCGGAAGACGACGAGCGCCGTGGCAGCGACGAAGTGCAGAAGCTCACGGACAAGTTTGTCGCCGAGATCGACGAACTGGTCAAGCAGAAGGATGCCGAGATCATGACGGTCTGAGTGCCCCGGCACTCACCGCAAGACCTCCGCTGACTTTCGCGCTCGACTCCCGCACCGTACCTCAATGGGTTTTCTCAGCTCTACGCGCTCCGTTCCCAAGACAGAGAGCATTCCTCGCCACGTTGCTATCGTCATGGATGGCAATGGGCGTTGGGCTACCCGTCGCAAGTTGCCTCGCGTGGCGGGCCACAAGCGTGGCGTCGATGCCGTGCGAGAGGCAGTGACGGCCTGCGCCGAAATCGGCGTCGAGTATCTGACGCTGTTCGCGTTCAGTTCCGAGAACTGGCGCCGTCCGCAGGACGAGGTGTCGACGCTGATGCAGCTTTTCATTCTCGCGCTCGAGCGTGAAGTCGGGAAGCTGCACAGCAACGGTATTCGCCTTCGCGTCATTGGCGCGCTCGACGCGTTCGAGCCGCGCATTCAGGAACTGGTCAGGCGTGCGGAAGCCCGCACACAGGACAACACGGGCCTCACGCTGACCATTGCCGCCAACTATGGCGGCCGATGGGACATTTTGCAGGCGGCCCAGAAGCTCGCCGCCGCGCGTGTGGCGGCCGGTGGTGCCGCGGCGCTCGACGCGCCGTTCACCGAGGACGATCTCGCGCCTTACCTGAGCATGGCCTACGCGCCGGAGCCGGATCTCTTCATTCGCACCGGTGGCGATCAACGCATCAGTAATTTTCTGTTGTGGCAACTGGCGTACACTGAGTTGTATTTCACCGAAGAATTCTGGCCGGACTTCAACGCCAATACCCTCAAACGGGCCGTCGCCGAGTTTCAGCAGCGCGAGCGCCGTTTCGGCCGTACCAGCGCGCAAGTCCAGAGCCCTCCGGGACATTCCGCCTGATGCTCAAGACACGCGTCATTACCGCTGTCGTACTTCTCGCCATTCTTTTGCCTGTGATCTTCGTCGGTACGCCGGCGCAGTTCGCATTACTTGCCGCCGTGATCGTGGCCGCCGCCGGCTGGGAATGGGGGCGGCTCGTCGGTCTGAATGACACGGGCGCCGTCTTCTATGGGGCGCTCGCCCTCCTGGGGGTGGGCCTGACATGGGCAGGCGGCTGGATGCTCTCGTCAATCTGGCTCAAGCCCGCGGCCATCTTTTGGGTGCTCGCGGGACCCTACACGCTCGCCCGCAAGCCGGCGACGCGAGGGGCATGGCGCGGTTTGTTGCTGGTCGCCGGCCCGGTGTTGCTGATCGCGGCATGGCAGGCGCTGTGTCTGGCGCGTGATCGCGGCGTGGCATTCCTGCTCTCGGTGCTCGTGATCGTCTGGCTTGCCGACACGGGCGCGTATTTCGCCGGCCGTGCGTTTGGCCGTCGCAAGCTCGCGCCGTCGATCAGTCCCGGCAAGTCCTGGGAAGGGGCGATCGGCGGGTGGCTGCTGGTGCTCGTGGTCGCTGCCGGGGTTCTCGCGAGCGGCTTGCAGGCGCCAACCCTCGTTTCTCATTTCGCCGGCACGCAAGGTCTGGCACTGGGCGCATTGGCGCTGACGGTGCTGGTGGCTTTCTCCGTCGTGGGCGATCTGTTCGAATCTCAACTCAAACGGCAGGCCGGCGTGAAGGATTCCAGCGCGCTGCTTCCCGGCCACGGGGGCGTGCTCGATCGAATCGACGCGTTGCTCCCGGTGCTCCCGCTGGCTTTGCTCCTCGTCTGATCATGTCGCAACGACTCTCCATTCTTGGCTCCACCGGTTCCATTGGCGTTAGCACGCTCGATGTGGTGGGGCGTCATCCCGGCCGCTTCTCCGTCTACGCGTTGTCGGCGCACCGTAACCTGGATCGCCTGTTCGAGCAGTGCGTCACGCATCGCCCAGCAGTGGCGGTGGTGGCCGACGCCGATGGTGCCCGCTCGCTGGCGGCGCGTCTGGCTGACGCCGGTCTGAAGATCGACGTGACCTACGGTCCGCAGGCGCTGGTCGAGATCGCGCAAGCGGCCGAGGCCACGATGGTCGTTGCGGCGATCGTCGGTGCCGCGGGGCTGCAGTCGACACTCGCCGCCGCGCGCGCCGGCAAGCGCATTCTGCTGGCGAACAAGGAGTCGCTGGTGCTCTCCGGTGCCCTGTTCATGGCGACGGCCGAACGCGCCGGGGCGACGTTGTTGCCGCTCGACAGCGAGCACAACGCCATCTTCCAATGCCTGCCGCAAGTGGCCGGCGAGACCCGCGTGTCGACGCGCGGCGTTGAAAAACTGGTGTTGACCGCGTCGGGCGGGCCATTCCGCGAGCGCGAGCTGGCGTCGCTCGAGAACGTGACGCCGGACGAGGCGTGCGCGCACCCGAACTGGGTGATGGGCCGCAAGATTTCGGTCGACTCCGCCAGCATGATGAACAAGGGCCTCGAAGTCATCGAGGCGCATTGGCTGTTCAATATGCCGCCCGAGAAGATCGAGGTGTTGATCCATCCGCAGAGCGTGATTCACTCGATGGTGACGTACACGGACGGCTCGACGCTCGCGCAACTCGGCAACCCGGACATGCGCACGCCCATCGCCCACGCGCTGGCGTTCCCGGATCGGGTGACGTCGGGCGTGGCGAGCCTCAATCTTGCCGACATCGGCAAGCTGACTTTCGAAGCGCCGGATTTGCGCCGTTTTCCGTGCCTGCGTCTGGCATTCGACGCGCTGCATCGCGGCGGTACGGCGGGCGCGCTGCTCAATGCGGCCAACGAGATCGCCGTGGCCGCCTTCCTTGAAGGCCGCATTCGCTTTACGGCCATCGGCCAGGTGGTCGAGCAGGTGCTCGACGCGGTTGCCGTCGGTGAGGCGACGTCGCTCGACGTCGTGCTCGACGCCGATCGCCGCGCGCGCGAACTGGCGACGGCCATCGTCGCCAAACTGCCGGCCCGGGCGTCGTCCTGACGCCTGACCCTATGTCGTAACGCCTTCGCGCCCCCATTCGCTCATGACTCTGTTGACCACGTTGCTTGCGTTTGCCGTCGCCATTGGCGTGCTGGTGGTATTCCATGAGTTGGGGCACTACTCGGTCGCGCGGCTGTGCGGCGTCAAGGTTCTGCGTTTTTCGGTCGGGTTCGGCACGCCGCTGCTCAAGTGGACGATGGGGCGCGATCGTACGGAGTGGACGGTTTGCGCGCTGCCGCTGGGCGGGTACGTCCGAATGCTCGACGAGCGCGATGAAACCCAGGTCGTCGCCCCGGAGGATCGCGCGCGGGCCTTCAACCGCCAATCGGTCTATAAGCGATTTGCCATTGTGGCGGCCGGTCCGGGCGCGAACTTCCTTCTGGCGATCGCCCTGTATGCGGGCCTGAATCTCGCGGGCGTGACCGAACCCGTCGCGCGCATTGCTCCGCCGGCGGCCGGTACGCTGGCCGCTCGCGCGGGGCTGTCCGGTGGCGAGTTGATTACCGGCGTTCGCGAGAACGGGAAGAGTCCTGACGAAGCCGTCGGAGACGAGATGCCCGTTCGGTCCTGGGAAGACCTTCGCTGGCGCCTGGTCGATCCGATGATCGAAGGGCAGCGCGTGACGCTCGTGGCGCGTACCCGCGACGGGCGCGCTGAATACATGCTGGACGCGGCGGGTCAGCACTTCGACGCCGATGGCGAGCAGGACTTCATGCAGCGCCTCGGTCTGACGCCGTCGGCGCGGGTCAAGGTGGGCCAGCTCCTGCCGGGTGGTGCGGCAGGGCCCGCTGGACTACGTGTCGGCGACGAAATCACGGCCGTCGACGGCAGTCCCATCGCGTCGGCCAAGGCGCTGGTGGACGCCGTACGTGCTCACCCGGGCAAGCCAATGACGCTCACCGTGCGACGCGACGGTGCGTTGCACAACGTGACCCTGACGCCAAGCGCGGAAGTCGATCCGGCCGAGGCGGGCGGTGCGCGCGTGGGCAAGATCGGCGCGGCGCTGGCGTCCCAGGTCGATACGGTGACGGTCCGGTATGGGCTGATCGAGGCCATCGGCAGGGGGGCGCAGCGCACCTGGGATGTCACTTCGTTCAGCGTACGAATGTTCGGGAAGATGATCACCGGGCAGGCATCGCTCAAGAATCTGAGTGGGCCGGTGACGATTGCGGACTATGCGGGGCGTTCGGCCCGACTCGGCCTGGATTATTTCGTCGCCTTTCTCGCGCTTGTCAGCATTAGCCTTGGCGTATTGAATCTGTTGCCGATTCCGGTTCTGGACGGTGGCTATCTGTTATATTATGCGGTCGAAGCGATTACCGGTCGGGCAGTCTCCGAGCGGTGGCAGGGCGCACTGCAACGAGTGGGCATCGTTTGCATCCTCGCGCTGTCTGCCGTAGCCCTATTCAATGACCTGTCGAAATTGTTGCACTAGACGGCGTCACGCGCCTGCCGTCGCAGGCAAATCCGAGTTGTTACGATTCAATTGTTTCTTGGGGAAGCAAGTTGTCGAATAAATACCACCTTGTTCCGAAGACCCTGGTGATTGCGGTTCTGGCGGCACACAGTTTCCTGGCGCGGGCCGTCGAGCCGTTCGTGGTCAAGGATATCCGAGTGGAGGGCTTGCAGCGCATTGAACCCGGTACGGTGTTTTCGTACTTGCCGGTCAAGCCGGGCGACAAGTTCAACGACGATAAGGGCACCGAAGCAATTCGTGCCCTTTATGCAACGGGCTTGTTCTCGGACGTGAGCGTCGAAGCGCAAGGCAACGTGCTGGTGGTGCACGTCAACGAGCGTCCCGCGATTGCTTCCATCGACTTCCTCGGTATCAAGGAATTCGACAAGGACGGTTTGAAAAAGGCCTTGCGTTCGGTCGGCCTGACCGAGGGTCGCAGCTTCGACCGAAACCTGCTCGAGAAATCGGAACAGGAACTCAAGCGTCAATACCTTACGCGCGGTTACTACGCTGCCGAGGTGAAGACGACGATCACGCCGCTCGAACGTAATCGCGTGGGGATCCAGTTCGCCGTGACGGAAGGCCCGAAGGCCACGATCCAGCAGATCAACTTCGTTGGCAACAAGGCATTCTCGTCGTCGGATCTGACGGCCGAGATGCAACTTGGCACGCCGAATTGGCTGTCGTGGTATTCGAAGAACGACTTGTACTCCAAGGACAAGCTGACGGGCGATCTGGAAAAGGTGCGTTCGTTCTATCTGAACCGTGGTTATCTGGAATTCAACATCGACTCCACCGACGTTTCCATTACGCCGGACAAGGACGAGATGTTCCTGACGATCAACTTGCACGAAGGCGATCCGTACAAAGTGTCGGACGTCAAGCTGACCGGCGAGATGCTGGGCAAGCAGGACGACGTGCGCAAGCTCGTGCAACTCAAGGCCGGCGACACGTTCTCGGCGGCCAAGCTGCAGGCCAGCACGAAGGCAATTTCCGACATGCTGGGCAACTACGGCTTCGCGTTCGCGAACGTGAACGCTCAGCCGACGATCGATCGGAAGGACCACACCGTGGCGCTGACGCTGACGGTCGATCCGGGTCGTCGCGTGTACGTTCGCAAGATCAACATCGTGGGCAACTCGCGTACGCGTGACGAAGTGATTCGCCGCGAAATGCGCCAGCTCGAAAGCTCCTGGTACGACGCCGATCGACTCAAGCTGTCGCAGGATCGTATCAACCGCCTGGGCTACTTTACCGACGTGAACGTGACGACCGAGCCGGTGGCCGGTTCGAACGACCAGGTCGACCTCCAGGTGAAGGTCGAAGAAAAGCCGACTGGCACGATCAACGTCGGTGCGGGCTTCTCGTCGACGGACAAGGTCGTGCTGCAAGCCGGTATCAGCCAGGACAACGTGTTCGGGTCGGGTACGTCGCTGTCGGTCAACGTGAACACCGGTAAGACGTACCGGACGTTGGCTGTCACGCAGGTCGATCCGTACTTCACGGTCGATGGCGTGAGCCGTATCACGGACATCTACTACCGCACGTATCAGCCGCTGCTGCTCACGAGCGATTCGGATTTCCGTATCAACACGCTGGGCGGCAATCTGAAGTTCGGCGTGCCGTTCTCGGAAGTCGATACGGTGTTCTTCGGTCTGGGCTTCGAACAGACGCGTCTGCATCTGACGAGCGACGGCTCGACCCCGCAGCGCTACATCGACTACGCCAACCAATTCGGCTACGTCAGCAACAACTATCCGCTGACCATCGGTTGGTCGCGCGATTCGCGTGATAGCGCGCTGATCCCGAACCGCGGTCATTATCAGCAGGCCAATATTGAAATCGGTACGCCGATTGGCACGACCAAGTACTACCGTGCCTACTATCAGCACCAGTACTACTACCCGGTGAGCCGTGGCTTTACGCTGGCACTCAACGGCGAAATCGGCTACGGCCACGGGATGGGCGGTCAGCCGTTCCCGATCTTCAAGAACTACTTTGCCGGCGGTATCGGTTCGGTGCGCGGCTATGAGCCGAGTTCGCTGGGTCCGAAGGACACCAATGGCGAACCGCTCGGGGGCGCGTCGAAGCTGATCGGCAACATCGAGCTGACGTTCCCGCTGCCGGGTACGGGGTATGACCGTACGCTGCGTATCTTCACGTTCATGGACGGTGGTAACGTGTTCGATAACGGCCAGGCGATTACCTTCAATAACCTGCGTTATTCCTACGGCTTCGGTTTGTCGTGGATTTCACCGATTGGCCCGCTCAAGCTCTCGATGGGCTTCCCGCTGGTCAAGAAGGTGGGCGATCAGTACCAGAAATTCCAGTTCCAGGTCGGTACGTCGTTCTAACGACGGCGAGTCGATCGGTTCCGAACGTTTTATCGTTGTAAAGGGGTATGACATTGAACGGTATCCGTAAGCATTGCCTGCGCGGCTTCGCCGCAGCGTTGCTGGCTGGGGCAGCCTTTGCTGCCATGGCTCAGGATGCGCGCATCGCCGCCGTCAATTCGGATCGCATTTTGCGCGATTCGGCACCGGCCAAGGCCGCACAAGCCAAGCTCGAAGCCGAGTTCTCCAAGCGGGACTCGGATCTGCAGGCCATGGCCCAGCGCCTCAAAGCCATGTCGGACAAGCTCGACAAGGACAACCCGACGTTGTCCGACGCCGAGCGCGCCAAGCGTCAGCGCGATCTGGCCGCGGCCGACACGGAATTCCAGCGCAAGCAGCGCGAGTTTCGTGAAGACCTGAATCAGCGCCGCAACGAAGAACTCGCCGCGGTGCTCGATCGCGCCAATCGCGTCATCAAGCAGATTGCCGAAACGGAAAAGTATGATCTGATCGTGCAGGAAGCCGTCTACGTGAGCCCGCGTATCGACATCACTGACAAGGTGCTCAAGACCCTGAACGCAAGTTCGGGCGGCGGCACCGCCGGCAAGTGACGGTCTCGCCTTTGATGCCGGGATCGCCGTCGATTTCGTTGGCACAGCTGGTCGCCCGCTTTGGCGGCGACCTCGTGGGCGATGGCGAAGTCACCGTGGCCGGTCTGGCGCCGCTTGATCATGCGGGTGCGAATCAGCTCGCGTTTCTGTCCAATCCGCTGTATCTCGCCGAAGTGCCCAACTCGGGCGCGGCGGCGGTGATTCTCTCGAAGGCCGACTTCGACAAGCTGCCGTCGCATGAGGGGCGGGCGTGGATTCTCGCGCCGAATCCTTATGCGTACTTCGCGCGCGTCGCGCAGATGTTCGCGCAGGCCGCGGCGCCGGTTCCCGCAGCAGGCATTCATCCGAGCGCGGTCGTCGATCCGACGGCCGTCGTGCCCACATCGTGCGTGATTGGCCCGAATGTCGTGATCGAGGCAGGTGCTCGACTGGGCGAGCGGGTGCGTCTGGTGGCGAACGTGTTCGTCGGTCGAGGCACGACCTTGGGCGACGACGTGCTCGTGTATCCGAATGCCACGCTGTACCACGCGAGTGTGATCGGCGCGCGTTGCGTGATTCACGCGGGCGCCGTGATCGGTTCGGACGGTTTCGGTTTCGCACCCGATTTCTCCGCCGCTGGCGGCGAATGGGTGAAGATTCCGCAGGTCGGGCGCGCCGTGATCGAAGACGACGTCGAAATCGGTGCGTCGACCTCCATCGACCGCGGGGCGATGGCCGATACGGTGATCGAGCGCGGTTGCAAGATCGACAACCAGGTGCAGATCGCGCATAACGTGCGGGTCGGCGCCTTCACGGTGATTGCCGCGTGCACGGGCATTGCCGGCAGCAGTACCATCGGTAAATTCTGCATGCTCGGCGGCGCCGTGGGCGTGGCCGGGCATGTCACGATTGGCGACCGCGTCATCGTGACGGCCAAGTCGGGGGTGTCGAAGTCGATTCCCGGCCCGGGTACCTATACAAGCGCCTTTCCGGCCATCCCGAACGCCGAATGGAACAAAAACGCGGCCATCATGCGCAATCTGGACAAGATGCGCGATCGCGTGCGTCAACTTGAAGCGAAGGTCAAAGACCTGCAAGACAAATGAGCGAGACCACAATCAATATCGACATCCACAAGATCATGAAGCTGCTGCCGCATCGGTACCCGATGCTGATGGTGGATCGCGTGATCGGGCTGGAGCCGCACAAAAACATCCAGGTCATCAAGAACGTCACGATCAATGAGCCGTATTTCACGGGGCATTATCCGCAGCGTCCGGTGATGCCGGGCGTGCTGATCGTCGAAGCGCTGGCGCAAGCCGCCGCACTCCTGACGTTCTCCGACGAGCCGGTGCACGACGAGAACACGCTCTACTATTTCGTAGGTATCGAGAACGTTCGCTTCAAGCGTCCGGTCGAACCGGGTGACCAACTCGTGCTCGACATCGATTTCCTGAGCGAGCGTCGCGGCTTCTACAAGTTCAAGGGCAAGGCGCTGGTAGACGGCAAGATCGCGGCGGAAGCCGAGTTCATGTGCATGGTCAAGAAGAACGGCGAATAACCGGAATTAAGACGCTCATGACGAATATTCACCCCACTGCAGTCGTCGATGCGAAGGCGCAACTGGCCGACGACGTCGTCGTCGGTCCCTATGCGATCATCGGGCCGAATGTCACAGTCGGCGCCGGTACGCAGATTCTCTCGCACTCGATTGTCGACGGTCATACGACGCTGGGCGAGGGCAACAAGATTGGCCCGTTCGCCTCGATCGGCGGCAGTCCGCAGGATATGAAGTACGCCGGCGAGCCGACGCGGCTCGTCATCGGCGATCGCAATACGATTCGCGAATTCACGACGATTCACACCGGTACGGTGCAGGACGGCGGTCTGACCGGCGTCGGCAACGACAACTGGATCATGGCTTACGTGCACATCGCGCACGATTGCCACGTGGGCAACCACACGGTCTTCTCGAGCAACGCGCAATTGGCGGGTCACGTCATTGTCGGCGACTGGGCGATCGTTGGCGGCATGACCGGGGTGCACCAGTTCGTGCGCATCGGCGCGCACTCGATGATCGGTGGCGCGTCGGTGCTCGTGCAGGACGTGCCGCCGTTCGTCATCGCCTCGGGCGACCGTGCAGTGCCTTACGGCATCAACGTCGAGGGGCTGCGTCGCCGCAACTTCACGGCTGACGCGATCACGGCGCTGCGTCACGCGTACAAGCTGCTCTACAAGAGTGGGCTGACGCTCGACGAAGCGAAGGTGCAGATCGAAGCCTTCGGTAACGCGGGTGCCCCGGACGTGTCCGATGCCGTGCGCGCGCTGCTCGACTTCCTCAACGCCAGCACGCGCGGTATCGTGCGCTGACCCATGCCGCCGACCCTTCCCGGTGCCGGCCAGCGAACCCTGGCGATGGTGGCCGGGGAGCTGTCCGGCGATCTCATTGCCGGCAACGTGCTTGCCGGTCTCAAGCAGAGCCTTCCGTCCGACATCGCTTACGCCGGTGTCGGCGGTCCGCATATGGCGGAGGAGGGCTTCGATGCTTATTGGCCCATCGACAAGCTCTCCGTCATGGGCTATGTCGAAGTCATCAAGCATTTGCGCGAGATTCTCTCGATTCGCAAGCAACTTCGCGAGCGCTGGCTGGCCGAGAAGCCGCTCGCGTTCGTCGGCTTCGATGCCCCCGACTTCAACTTCGATCTCGAAATCAAGCTGCGTGAGGCGGGCATTCCCACGATTCATTTCGTGAGCCCGTCGATCTGGGCGTGGCGCGGGGGGCGCATCAAGAAGATCAAGCGCGCCGTCGATCACATGTTGTGCCTGTTCCCGTTCGAGCCGGAGATTTACCGTCGGGCAGGCATCGACGCGACGTTTGTCGGCCATCCGATGGCCGACAAGATTCCGATGGTGCCCGATGTCGCAGGCGCGCGCGCCAGGCTGGCGCTGCAAGGCACTGGCCCGGTCGTCGCTATTTTGCCGGGTAGCCGGACGTCGGAAGTGCAACGGCTCACGCCCGTGTTCTTCGCGGCCATGCGCCTGCTGGCCGAGCGCGAGCCGTCGATTCAGTTCGTGCTCCCGGCGGCGACGCCGCGGCTGCGCACGTTGATGCAACCGATCGTGGACGCGCATAGCGATCTCAACCTGACCGTGATCGACGGCCGAGCACCGCTCGCATTGGAGGCGGCGGACAGCGTGCTTCTGGCGAGCGGTACCGCCACGCTGGAAGCGGCCCTTTACAAGAAGCCGATGGTCATCTCCTACAAGGTGCCTTGGTTGACGGCGCAGATCATGAAGCGTCAGGGTTATCTGCCGTACGTAGGTTTGCCGAACATTCTGTCGGGCGAGTTCGTCGTGCCGGAGTTGTTGCAGCAGTTCGCGACCCCGGAAGCACTCGCTGACGCCGTCTGGAAGCAATTGACCGACCCGGCGTTGCGCGCGTCCTTGCAGGTGCGCTTCACGAAGATCCACGAGCAACTGCGCCAAAATACGGCCGCGCGCGCGGCAGAAGTGATCGAGCGCGTGCTGCGTGAGAAGGGGCGGTTATGAGCGAGGAAGTGAAGGGGCGTCGCGGTGCGCGCAAGGGGACCTCGGGCGACGACGTACCGGCCGCAAAGCCGCGTCCCCGCGCGCCCAAGGCGACGCTACCGCAAATGGCGCTCGATCTGTTCGCCGACGTGGCTGCCGAACTGACTTGCGGCGTGGATGAAGTGGGGCGCGGCCCGCTCGCAGGGCCTGTCGTGACGGCGGCAGTGATTCTCGACCCGGCGCGTCCGATCAAGGGGCTGGCCGACTCCAAGAAGCTCACGGCGCAGCGTCGCGAGGCGCTTTACGAGGAGATCGTTGAACGTTCGCTCGCCTATTGCATTGCCGAGGCAAGTGTGGCGGAGATCGATTCACTGAACATTCTCCACGCGACGATGCTCGCGATGCAGCGCGCGGTGAACGGACTCCCGCGTGTTCCGACGCTGGCGCTCATCGATGGCAATCGCTGCCCCGCGTTGCCGATGCGCGCGGAGGCCATCGTCAAGGGCGACGACAAGGTGCCTGCGATTTCAGCCGCGTCGATTCTCGCGAAGGTCACACGCGACCGCCAACTGGTCGCGATGCACGAGGCATTCCCGCAGTACGGTTTCGATGAGCATGTCGGTTACGGCACGCCGCGCCATCTCGCCGCGCTGCGTCTGCACGGACCGAGTCCGCATCATCGCCAATCGTTCGCGCCGGTGCGCGAGGCCTTTGCATTGTTCGGCGGGCTTACCGTCGCCCGCGTGGGCCATTCGTCATGAAGCTGATCAGTTCCAAAGACAACCCGTTCTACAAGCGGCTAAAACAGTTGGCGCAGTCGAATCCGCAGCGGCGCAAACTCGGCCAGACGCTGCTCGAAGGCGTGCACCTGGCCGACGCCTATCTCGACGCGCTCGGACAGCCGCTTGTTTGCGTGGCAGCGGAATCGGCGCTGGAGAACCCCGAAGTGGCACAGATCTGGGCGCGCGTAGACGGTGATCGGCGCGTGTGTCTGCCGCATGCGCTGTTCGAGCCGTTGTCGACGCTCGTCAACGGTGTGCCGCTGCTTTTCGTGATCGAGATGCCGTCGGGGCACCTGCCGGCAACGCAAACGACGGATTGCGTCATTCTCGACGCCGTGCAGGACGCGGGCAATGTCGGTTCGATCCTGCGTAGCGCGGCGGCGGCCGGTGTTCGCGACGTGTATTGCATGTCGGGCACGGCGCTCGCTTGGTCTAGCAAGGTGCTACGTGCCGGTATGGGGGCACATTTCTCGCTGAACATCGTGGAGCATTGCACGCCGGATTCGCTCGCGCCGCGCTTGTCGGTGCCGTTGCTGGCGACGAGCTTGCAGGCCAGCACGTCGCTCTATGCGCAGGATCTGCGTGCGCCGGTGGCGTGGGTGTTCGGAAACGAGGGGGCCGGTGTGTCCCCGCAGTGGCTCGAACGCGTGCAACGGCCGATCCGTATCCCGCAGCCGGGCGGCATGGAGTCGCTTAACGTGGCGGCTTGTGCAGCCATCTGCCTGTTCGAAGCGGTGCGTCAGCGGCTCTCCTGAGGCGACGCGCGGCGGGGCGCACGGGGAGATCCGGGATATCAACAAGAAGGGACGCTCATGGCGTCCCTTCCTGCATTCGGCATGGCGCATGCATGCGCGGCGGGCAACGTCAGTAGACGTCACGCTCCAGCTTGATTTCCTGCAGTATGGTCGTGGCGATTTCTTCAATCGACTTGTGCGTCGAGGACAGCCACTTGATGCCCTCGCGCCGCATCATCGCCTCGGCCTCGTTGACCTCGTATCGGCAGTTTTCCAGCGACGCATACTTGCTGCCGGGGCGACGTTCGTTGCGAATCTCCGAGAGGCGTTGCGGATCGATGGAAAGCCCGAAAATCTTTTCCTTGTACTGATCGAGCGTGGAGGGCAGCTTCTCACGCACGAAGTCTTCTGGAATCAACGGATAGTTCGCGGCCTTCACGCCGTATTGCATGGCGAGATAGAGCGTCGTGGGTGTCTTGCCGCTGCGCGACACGCCCACGAGGATCACATCCGCGCTTTGCAGGTTCTTGTTGGACTGCCCGTCGTCATGCGCGAGCGAGAAATTCACCGCCTCGATCCGGTTCTTGTACGCCTCACTGTCGGCGTTCTGGTGGACGCGGCCGATGGCGTGCATCGACTTGAGGCCCAGCTCCAGTTCCAGCGGTTCGATGAACGTCTGGAACATGTCGAGAATCACGCCCTGGCAATTGCGCAGGATCTCATTGGCCCGGGCATCGACGAGCGTGCTGAAAATGATCGGGCGGATGTTGTCGGTCCGATACATTTCATTGATCCGTTGCGCCGTTTCATAGGCTTTATCGACGGAATCCACGAAAGGAACGCGAATCTGACGAAAACGCATCTCGAACTGCGCGAGGATCGAATGCGCGAAGGTTTCGGCAGTAATCCCCGTGCCGTCGGACACGATGAAGACCGGGCGCGCAGCCACCGGTTGGGTCGGTGCGGCGGGGGATGTCGGGGAGTTTCCGGGTGTCGTGGCGTCGGTCATGCGCAGAATCGCAAAATGGTGCGTTGCACGGTAGAATAGCGGCAACTTGTTGGATAAGCAATTGTGCGACCGTCGCGCGCCGCCCGGCTTCAGGCCCGTGGGGCGGGGCGTCGCGGGAAGTCTGGAGGGGGCGTCGCTCGTCGTCGAGACCTTGCCCCCGGTTCATGACGCCGCGTATGCGCGATTTCTTATCCAACAGGTCGATCGGCCCCTGTCAGTCCCAGCCGATCCTCCGAGAATTTTTTTTCTTACCTTAGGGGCTTTTATGACTAACGCAGCACACGACGGCGCCTACGTGGTGCCGTTTGAGCATCTGCGCATGACCGACGTCGAGTCGGTCGGCGGCAAGAATGCATCGCTTGGCGAAATGATCAGCCAACTGGCCGGTGCCGGCGTGCGCGTGCCGGGTGGTTTCGCCACGACGGCCTACGCCTTCCGCGAATTCCTCCATCACAACAACCTGACCGAGCGTGTCGCCCAGCGCCTTGAGGGTTTGGATGTGGATGACGTCAAGGCGCTCGCGCAAGCCGGTGCCGAAATCCGTCAATGGATCGTCGACGCCCCGCTGCAGCCGCAGCTCGAGAAGGATATCCGCGAGCAGTTTGCCCGTATCACGGCCGATCAGCCGGACGCATCGTTCGCCGTGCGCTCCTCGGCTACCGCGGAAGACTTGCCCGACGCATCGTTCGCCGGTCAGCAGGAAAGCTATCTGAACGTCGTCGGCATCGAAGACGTGCTCGATCGCATGAAGCACGTGTTCGCGTCGCTGTACAACGACCGGGCCATTTCGTACCGCGTTCACAAGGGCTTCACGCACGCCGAAGTGGCGTTGTCGGCCGGCGTGCAGCGTATGGTGCGCTCGGACTGCGGCGCGTCGGGCGTGATGTTCACGATCGACACTGAGTCGGGCTTCCAGGACGTCGTTTTCATCACGGCCAGCTACGGCCTGGGGGAAACGGTTGTGCAGGGCGCCGTGAACCCGGACGAGTTCTACGTCTTCAAGCCGACGCTCAAGGCCGGCAAGTACCCGATCATTCGCCGCACGCTCGGCTCGAAGCTGCTCAAGATGGAATTCACGCAACCGGGCGAGCCGGGCCGCGTGAAGACCATCGACGTGCCGATGGAACTGCGCAACCGTTACTCGATCACCGACGACGATTGCGTCGAGCTGGCCAAGTTCGCGCTGATCATTGAGAAGCACTACGGCCGTCCGATGGACATCGAGTGGGGCAAGGACGGTAAGGACGGCAAGATCTACATTCTGCAGGCACGTCCGGAAACCGTGAAGAGCCAGGCGATCGGCAAGGTCGAGCAGCGCTTCAAGCTCAAGGGCGAGGCGCCGGTATTGGCCACGGGCCGTGCCATCGGCCAGAAGATCGGTGCAGGCGCAGTGCGCGTGATCATGGACCCGAGCGAGATGGAACGCGTGCAGCCGGGCGACGTGCTGGTGGCCGACATGACCGACCCGAACTGGGAGCCGGTGATGAAGCGTGCCGCCGCCATCGTGACGAACCGCGGCGGCCGTACCTGCCACGCGGCGATCATCGCGCGCGAACTGGGGGTGCCGGCCGTCGTGGGTTGCGGCGACGCCACCGACGTGCTGAAGGATGGCGCGCTCGTGACCGTCTCGTGCGCCGAGGGCGACGAAGGCAAGATTTACGACGGGCTGCTCGAAACCGAAATCACCGAGATCCACCGCGGCGAAATGCCGAAGATCCCGGTGAAGATCATGATGAACGTGGGCAACCCGCAACTCGCCTTCGACTTCGCGCAACTGCCGAACGAAGGCGTGGGTCTGGCGCGTCTGGAATTCATCATCAACAACAACATCGGTGTGCACCCGCGCGCGATTCTCGAGTACCCGAACATCGACGCCGACCTGAAGAAAGCGGTCGAATCGGTGGCTCGCGGTCATGCATCGCCCCGCGCGTTCTATGTCGACAAGCTGGCCGAAGGGATCGCCACGATTGCCGCTGCCTTCTATCCGAAGAGCGTGATCGTGCGTCTGTCGGACTTCAAGTCGAACGAGTACAAGAAGCTCATTGGCGGTTCGCGCTACGAGCCGGATGAAGAAAACCCGATGCTGGGCTTCCGTGGCGCGTCGCGTTACATCTCGGAAGACTTCGCCGAAGCGTTCGAAATGGAGTGCCGTGCGCTCAAGCGCGTGCGCGACGAAATGGGCCTGACCAATGTCGAGATCATGGTGCCGTTCGTGCGTACGCTGGGCCAGGCGGAGCGTGTGGTCAACATGCTGGCCGGTTACGGCCTGAAGCGTGGCGAGAACGGTCTGAAGCTGGTGATGATGTGCGAAGTGCCGTCGAACGCCATTCTGGCCGATGAGTTCCTCGAGTACTTCGACGGATTCTCGATCGGTTCGAACGACCTGACGCAGCTCACGCTGGGTCTGGACCGCGATTCGGGCATGGAGCTGCTGGCCAAGGACTTCGACGAGCGCGACCCGGCGGTGCGGTTCATGCTCAGTCGTGCGATCAAGGCGTGCCTGTCCAAGGGCAAGTACGTCGGCATCTGCGGTCAGGGCCCGTCGGACCATCCGGATCTGGCCGTGTGGCTGGCGAACGAAGGCATTGCATCGATGTCGTTGAACCCGGACACGGTGATGGAAACGTGGCAACAACTCGCCAAACTGGCGAAGTAACCGTCGCCGACGGTCACGATATCGACCTCGGTTAGGACGCGTCCGAGTGGCACCTCGGACGCTGCCGAAAGGCTGACGCATCCCTTGGGATGCGCGCGCTGATCGGTGGGTTTCGTGCTATAAACCCCGGTATCACACCGGGGTTTTTTTGTGTCTGGGAGTTGCAATGGAACAGGCTTGGCTGTGGTTCGGCATTGCCGGATTGACCGTGGTGCTGGAGCTGGCAAGTGGTACGTTCTATCTCCTTATGGTGGCGCTCGGCATGACGGCCGGTGGTATTGCGGCGCTGTTGCGTATCGACTGGCCATTGCAGTGGGTGGCAGCGGCGGCGGTCGCGGGCGTGGCGGTCTGGATTCTGCGCCGCAGCCGCTTCGGTCAGCGGCGCATCAAGGTCGACGCGACGGCCGACCCCAATACCAACCTCGATATCGGGCAGCGTCTGCGCGTGGATGTCTGGGGTCCTGACGGTCAGGCGCGGGCGATGTATCGCGGTGCCGAATGGGACGTCGAACTTTTGCCCGGCGAGTTGCCCAGCGCAGGATGGTTCGTCATTTGCGAGGTTCGCGGCAGCCGGCTGTACGTCGCGCACGTGACGGCATAGTCGCCGGGACCGGCGCGCAAACGCGCGTCTCGCTTTCGCTTCGGCGTCGTCGCATGGCATGCATTGCATCGTATCGCCCGTGGTCGCGGGTGACGGGGAATTCGCCCGCCGTCATGGCAGGCGCTTCAAGGGGGGAACATGTTTTCCAACGTCGCGTTTATTCTCTTCATCATCGCCGTGATCATTGCGGCACGCTCGATCAAGATCGTGCCGCAGCAGCACGCCTGGGTGGTCGAGCGTCTCGGCAAGTATCACGCGACGCTCACACCGGGACTGTCCATCGTTGTGCCATTCGTGGATCGCGTGGCATACAAACATATGCTCAAGGAAGTGCCGCTCGACGTGCCGAGCCAGGTCTGTATCACGAAGGACAACACGCAGTTGCAGGTCGACGGAATTCTGTACTTCCAGGTCACGGATCCCATGAAGGCGTCGTATGGGTCGAGCAACTTCATCATCGCCATTACGCAACTGGCGCAAACGACGCTGCGTAGCGTGGTCGGCAAGCTCGAACTCGACAAGACGTTCGAGGAGCGCGAATTCATCAACCACAGTGTGGTGAATGCCCTCGACGAGGCGGCGTCGAACTGGGGCGTGAAGGTCTTGCGCTATGAAATCAAGGACCTCACGCCGCCGAAGGAGATCCTGCATGCGATGCAGGCGCAGATCACGGCCGAGCGCGAAAAGCGCGCGTTGATCGCGGCGTCGGAAGGCAAGAAGCAGGAACAGATCAACCTGGCGTCCGGTGCGAGGGAGGCGGCGATTCAGAAGTCGGAAGGGGAGCGTCAGGCCGCGATCAACCAGGCGCAAGGTCAGGCCTCGGCCATTCTGGCGGTGGCGGAAGCCAACGCCGAGGCCATCCACAAGGTTGCGACGGCCATTCAGACGCAGGGCGGCATGGAAGCGGTCAACCTGAAGGTCGCGGAGCAGTACGTGGAAGCGTTCAGCAAGATCGCCCGAACCAATAACACCTTGATCGTGCCGGGGAATCTGACGGACATGAGCAGCATGATCGCCTCGGCGCTCAAGATTGTGCGTGGTACCGAAGGCGGTTCGACGGCGGGTGGGTCGACGGCGAGCGGTGACGATGTGGGGGGCTTCGGCCATTCGGGGGCACGACGTTAGTCCGGCCGCGCAAAGAAAAACGGCCCGCGCTGAACTGAACCACCCAACGTCTGGGGTTCAGTGCAATGCGGGCCGTTTTCGCTGGGTAGCGGGCGGAGGCGGTGGTCTGCCTCGATGCACACGCCCCCTGATGCAGCGCCTTACGTCGGCGTGCGCATCAGGCGCGCTCGCTCGCGTTCCCAGTCGCGCGCCTTTTCCGTCTCCCGCTTATCGTGCAGCTTCTTGCCCTTGGCCAGCCCTATCTCGCATTTCACGAGGCCTTTGCTGTAGTGCAGGTTCAGCGGTACGAGCGTGTAGCCGCGTTGCTCCACCTTGCCGATGAGCTTCTTGATTTCGTCGGCCTTGAGCAAGAGCTTCCGGGTGCGCACGGGGTCGGGGTTGATGTGCGTCGATGCGGATTGCAGCGGGCTGATGTGTGTGCCGATCAGAAAGATCTCGCCATGCTTGATGACGACATAGCCTTCCTTGATCTGCGCCCGCCCGGCGCGAATGGCCTTGACTTCCCACCCTTCGAGCGCGATCCCGGCTTCGTATCGCTCCTCGATGAAGTAATCGAAGAAGGCCTTCTTGTTGTCGATGATGCTCATGGATCCTTGGCGGGTAACTTGGTCGGACCCGGTGAGTCGGGCTCGGGTAAAATACCGATTTTAACAAAGAGTCTCGGCAACAGGCGGCTTGCGTCGCGCGCGCATCGATATGACCTCGATGGCCGACGCGTCCTGCATGCACCTCGACCGACAGACGATGGCCGAAGTCAGTAAAACCGTTCTCGTGCATTTCTCCGCTGAGCAAATGTACGACCTGGTGACCAATGTCGCCGATTACCCCAAATTCCTGCCCTGGTGCGGTGGTGTCGATATTCGGCACCAGGACGAGCACAGCATGGAGGCGTCGCTGATCATCGACTTCAAAGGGCTGAAGCACTCGTTCGCGACGCGCAATCTCCAGGAGCGCCCGCATTCCATTCAGATGACCTTCGTCGAAGGGCCTTTCAAACGTTTTCACGGCACCTGGAAGTTCACGCCGCTGCGCGAGAACGCTTGCAAGATCGAGTTCGGCCTTCACTACGAATTTGCGAGTTTTCTGCTCGAGAAGGTGATCGGCCCGGTATTCAGCCACATCGCCAATACGTTCGTCGACGCCTTTGTCAAACGTGCGGAGACCGTTTATGCCGGGTGAGGTGAATGTCGAGGTTTGCTACGCATTGCCCGCCGAGCAGACGATCGTCGCGCTGACGTTGTCGCAAGGCGCCACAATGCGCGAGGCGATCGAGCGCAGCGGGCTGCCGCAGCGGTTTCCGGAGTTGGACATGTCGCGCATGAAAGCCGGCGTCTTCGGTAAGCTGCGCGCGCTTGACGCCGCCGTGGAGGACGGGGATCGCATCGAAATCTACCGGGCGTTGAAGGCCGATCCCAAGCTCGCGCGTCAGCGACGCGTGGAAAAGGTACGCAACGAAGGGAGCCGAGAAGGGCAGAAATGGCTCGGTAGCCGTCGCGGCAGTTGACGTCTGCGGTGTGTGACCCGGTGCCGCGCTGACCGGCAAGCTAACCAAAACGCTCGCGTGGGCGCTGAGTGGAGTGTTAAGTGGTGCGCTAGCGGGGGGGGGGCGCCGATTAGCGTCTTTATTCGAATCACGGGGCGCGAATCAGTGCACCGATTTCCGTGCATGCAATCTTACCGAAGCGCTGACACCCGCTAGCAGCAACGCGATGGCGGCGAGTTCCAGCAGGCGTGGCAAGCGCTGTTCGTAGACAAAGCCGTAAATCAGCGCGAAGAGCGTTTCAAACACGATCATCTGTCCCGACAGGGTGAGCGGTAGCCGTCGGCTTGCCGCATTCCAGAACGCATTGCCAATGGTCGATGCGCCCACCGCTACGGCGATGTTCACGATCAGAAACATCTGCCAGTCGCGCGGCGCGTCGAGCACGACCGGGTGCGGGAGCCACACGGCCGGAATCGCCAGCATGAGCGCGAGCACGCCCGTGGCGACGCCCGTCAGCAGCGACCATTCCTGACTCGTGAAGTGTCCGAATCGCGCCAGATAGCGGGCGTTGGCTACCGCATACCATGTCCAACTCACGAGCGCGCCGACTGCGCAGCCAATGCCGGCGAGGGTGAGCCGCCAGTCTCCGCCGCTTGCCGAGGCGTGGGCGAACACGTCGACGTTGATGCAGACGATGCCCGCCGCGACCAGTACCAGGGGCCCCGCCAGCCGCGACAGGGGGAGGGCGCCGTGGTCACGGCTGCCGACCAGTGTGACCGTTACGGGCAGCACGCCTACGATCAACGAGGCCGGCGCAATCCCCGCCATCTGGACCGCGCCCGCGAGAAACAGGTAGTAGATGAGATTGCCGACAAGACTCAGCCGGAACAGCGCCCGCCAGTCACTGCCAGTGACGGTATGCCGTAGACGCGCCCAGAGGGGAGCGAGCAGCACGGCGGATACCAGTCCATACAGGACGTAACGGGCGGCCGACAGTTCCAGCGGCGAGAACCCGGGCAGCAGGCGAGGGGCCAGGAAGACCAGGCCCCACAAGGCGCCCGCAGCCAGTCCGAAAGAAATGCCTTGCCCCATGAAATTCGTACCCGTGGTTCGTGTTGGCGAGATGCCGATGATCCGCGCCGGACATCGCCTCGTTATACCGGCCGGGGCGGTGCAGGAAGGGCCGAAGAATAGCATGGGCCCAGGGCGCCGCTCTTGTGAAATCCGGCAGTCGGCTGGGTTGGCAAATCGGTCGCCGCGAGGCGCGGATGCGCGTTCGTTCCGGCCCTCGGGGAAAAAGCCCCTTGACATGTGGGGCAGACGTGCCATGCGTCCTGCGATTTCTGTATAATTCGGTTTTGCGCCTATAGGATTTGCCATGCGTCTGATCCAAAAAGCACTCACTTTCGATGACGTGCTCCTCGTCCCGGCTTACTCTGCCGTTCTTCCGCGCGACACCAGCCTGAAAACCAAGCTCACGCGCAACATCACCTTGAACATGCCTTTGCTGTCGGCCGCCATGGATACGGTGACCGAAGCGCGTCTGGCTATCGCCATGGCACAACAGGGCGGCATCGGCATTATTCACAAGAATCTGAAGCCGGCCGAGCAGGCGCGTGAAGTGTCGAAGGTCAAGCGCTTTGAATCAGGCGTTCTGCGCGATCCGATCACGATTCCGCCGCACATGAAGGTGCGCGATGTGATCGCGTTGTCGCGCCAGCATGGCATTTCCGGTTTCCCGGTCGTCGAGGGCGCTCAGCTCATCGGTATCGTGACGAACCGTGACCTGCGTTTCGAGAGCCGCCTGGACGAGCCGGTGCGCGCGATCATGACGCCCAAGGAAAAGCTCATCACCGTGCGCGAAGGCGCGTCGCCGGCCGACGCCGAGCACTTGATGCACAGCCACCGCCTGGAGCGCGTGCTGGTCGTCAATGACGCCTTCGAACTGCGCGGCCTGATGACTGTCAAGGACATCATGAAGGCGACCGAGCACCCGCTCGCGAACAAGGACGAACACGGCAAGCTGCGTGTCGGCGCCGCCGTTGGCGTGGGCGCGGACAATGAAGAGCGTGTGGAGCTGCTGGTGGCGGCGGGTGTCGACGTGATCGTGGTCGACACGGCGCACGGCCACAGCCAGGGTGTGCTGGACCGCGTGCAGTGGGTCAAGAAGCATTTCCCGCAGATCGAAGTGGTCGGCGGCAACATCGCGACGGCGAGTGCCGCCGTGGCGCTGGTCGAACATGGGGCGGACGCCGTCAAGGTCGGTATCGGCCCGGGCTCGATCTGCACGACGCGTATTGTGGCGGGCGTGGGTGTGCCGCAAATCACGGCAATTGCCAACGTAGCCGAAGCGCTCAAGGACACGGGTGTTCCGCTCATCGCGGACGGTGGTATTCGTTACTCGGGCGACATCTCCAAGGCGCTGGCCGCTGGCGCGCACACGGTGATGATGGGCAGCATGTTCTCGGGCACGGAAGAAGCGCCGGGCGAGGTGTTCCTGTACCAGGGCCGTTCGTACAAGAGCTATCGCGGCATGGGTTCGGTGGGGGCGATGAAGGATGGCGCCGCCGACCGTTACTTCCAGGATCCGGCGAACAACGCCGACAAGCTGGTGCCGGAAGGCATTGAAGGCCGTGTGGCCTACAAGGGCAGCGTGATGGCCATCCTGCATCAGTTGACGGGCGGTATCCGTTCGTCGATGGGGTATCTGGGTTGCCCGACGATCCAGGACCTGCACGAGAAGGCGGAGTTTGTACAAATCACGGCCGCCGGCATGCGCGAATCGCATGTGCACGACGTCCAGATCATGAAGGAAGCCCCCAACTACCACGTGGAGTAATCACCCATGAAGGCCATGTTGCGTACGGTACTGTTCCTCGATGCGGCGTTGAATCTGGCACTCGGTGTGCTGTTGATCGCGTCGTTCTGGTCATCGCTGTATGCGGCCATTGAAGTGCCCGCGCCATCGCCCGTGCTGTATGCGCAGGCGCTTGGTGTGGCCTTCGTCGGCGTGGCCTGGCTGCAATGGCACGCCACCGTGAACGGCCAGTTGACGGCGACCGTCGCGAAAGTGACGGGGCATATCAACTGGGTGATCGGTGCTTTCGTGCTGGGGTGGCTGATTTCCGGCCAGTTGGCGGTGACGGGGGGCGGCAAGTGGTTGATGCCGGCGCTCGGGGCCGTCTTGCTGGTGGTGGGTGCCATTCTCGTCAAGCTGGCGTCGAGCGTGCGTACGAAAGAGCGCGTGCAGGCGGCACAGCAGGCGGCCGGTCGCGGGCGTGGCGGGGTCGTGAGCGACACCCGGCGCGACGCACCGTTCGATGATCCCGATGCCCGGGCCGGCGACGAGGCCCGAGGCAAGCGCGCTGAGCCGCGCATGGAGGCGCCTCGCGGCGGCTCCGCTTCCGTCAATACCACGCCGGTCGCGCCTGCGGGCACCACCGGCATTGTCACGCCCGTGCCTTCCGCCACGGCGCCGACGTCCAACGAATCCACTTCCTCCGTACCTCACGATGCACGACAAAATCCTCATTCTTGACTTCGGTTCGCAAGTCACCCAGCTCATCGGCCGCCGCGTTCGCGAAGCGCACGTTTACTGCGAGATCCACCCGAACGACGTGTCGGACGAGTTCATTCGTGAATTCAATCCGAAGGCGATCATTCTGTCGGGTAGCCATGCGAGCACGTATGAGGATCAGGATCTGCGTGCCCCGCAGGCCGTCTGGGATCTGGGCGTGCCGGTGCTGGGCATTTGCTACGGTATGTTCGCGATGACGGTTCAGTTGGGCGGTCAGGTCGAGGCTAGCCATCATCGCGAGTTCGGTTACGCCGAAGTGCGTGCGCAGGGCCATACGCCGCTGCTCGACGGTATCGAGGATTTCCGTACGGCTGAAGGCCACGGCATGCTGAAGGTGTGGATGAGCCACGGTGACAAGGTCACGCATTTGCCGCCGGGTTTTGTGCTGATGGCGTCAACGCCGAGCTGCCCGATCGCCGGCATGGCGGACGTGTCGCGTCACTACTATGCGGTGCAGTTCCACCCGGAAGTCACGCACACCGTGAAGGGACGTGAGTTGCTCGAGCGTTTCGTGCTGGAGATTGCCGGGGCGAAGCCGGACTGGATCATGCGCGACCACATCGAGGAAGCCGTCAAGGCGATTCGCGAGCAGGTGGGCGACGAGGAAGTGATTCTGGGCTTGTCGGGCGGTGTCGATTCGAGTGTTGCGGCGGCGCTGATTCATCGCGCCATTGGCGACCAACTGACGTGCGTGTTCGTCGATCACGGTCTGCTGCGTTTGAACGAAGGCCAGATGGTGATGGAGATGTTCGAGGGCCGTCTGCATGCGAAGGTTGTGCACGTGGATGCCGCCGAGCAGTTCATGGGGCATTTGAAGGGCGTGACCGATCCGGAGCAGAAGCGCAAGATCATCGGCCGTGAGTTCGTTGAAGTGTTCCAGGCGGAAGCGAAGAAGCTGAAGAATGCGAAGTGGCTGGCGCAAGGCACGATCTATCCGGACGTGATCGAGTCGGGCGGTGCGAAGACGAAGAAGGCGACGACGATCAAGAGCCACCACAACGTGGGTGGCTTGCCGGAGACGCTGGGTCTGAAGCTGCTGGAGCCGCTGCGCGACCTGTTCAAGGATGAAGTGCGCGAGCTGGGCGTGGCGCTGGGTCTGCCGCACGACATGGTTTATCGTCACCCGTTCCCGGGCCCGGGTCTGGGTGTGCGCATTCTGGGCGAAGTGAAGCGCGATTACGCCGATCTGCTGCGTCGCGCCGATGCGATCTTCATCGAAGAGCTGCGCAACACGGTTGAGCCGAACAGCGGCAAGACGTGGTACGAGCTGACGAGCCAGGCCTTCGCGGTGTTCCTGCCGGTCAAGAGTGTGGGCGTGATGGGAGATGGCCGCACGTATGAGTGGGTGGTGGCGCTGCGCGCCGTGCAGACGCAAGACTTCATGACGGCGCACTGGGCACACCTGCCGCATGATCTGCTCGGCAAGGTGTCGAACCGCATCATTAACGAAGTGCGTGGTTTGAACCGGGTCGTGTATGACATCTCGGGCAAGCCGCCTGCGACGATCGAGTGGGAGTGAATTGACGTCCGGCACCGGCCGGCATCGACTGGCAGTAAAACACATCTAAGCCCGCGATTTTGCGGGCTTTTTTGTATTCCTGTCCGGTAATGGCTGGTGTCCCGGGCATTCACTCACGAACGTCAATCATCGCCTTCAAGTTGAAACGATCCCTCCGTGTCGCTGAACCATTTCCCGCCAACACGAATCCGTGTCGGCCCGTCATGCAAGTCAATTCTGGCCCTGAGAATGCTGGGTCGGCCCATGTCAACGCCTTGAGCAACGCATAATGCCAACTCTAGCACCCCGCGCACGTGTGCGATGAGCGCTGCAGTCGCTGTTGTTGCGCTGCCTGACGCGGGGTCTTCTGTCATGCGTGGCGTGAATGACACGACTGGTTTTCTCGTGCCAATCGTGTTCAAAGACTCACTACCCCAGTGGTTGAAATACGTTCGGTAACGCAGCGAAAATCCGAGGAACCAAGGACTGAAAACCAGAATGCGGATGCACTTCGTCGTAGTGAGGCCGTCAATCTTCGATCAGCATCTTTACTTCAATCGACTGGCAGAACGCGCTGGAACGGGCGACGCCGACGCTCACCCCGGCGCTCAGTCGACAGCACCGCGCCCCAACCCCGTTACGGCTTGCAGGATTGCCACACGCGCCTGGCCCAGAATCTGCCCTTGCCAAATCGGGTCCTCGAAGCAGAACGTCGCGCGCACCGCTGCTCGAATCGCCGCCGTCTGCGCCGCCGGCGCGTCCGGATGCTGGCGCAGCCAGGCATCCGCCCGCAGCATGTGCAGCATGTCGATGAGCGGTACCGTGCCATATTCGATGGCCATGGCGGTGACCTGCGCATCCGGACAGGCAAACCGCAACGTGTCGAGCAATGGCCCGCCAACGTTGGATGCCACCGTCGTTCCGTCGACCGGGCTGGCCAGATCGGCACCCCACCAGGCACGAGCGCGCCTGAGTTCGGCGGCGTCGACTCGTCCCACGCTGATCTTCTCTCCATGACCGGGTGGACCGAGCCCGGTATGAAAGTCGATCCAACCCACCGCTTCGCACGCCTGCGCATGGTCGTGAATGAGCGCGTCCATCAGTCGGGTGCTTGCCACCGGAGCACGCCCGCCATAGAACAACCCGTCTGCAAATCGATATTGCCCAAGGGTCAGCGCGCGCTGATACGCGGGTTCACCGTGCGCGGCGATATAGTGCGTGATCGCCGCGACATTGTCGTCCGAGGGCGGCCACGTCGGTGGCACCAGCAAGGCGTGCAGATCGGCGTAGGCATCGTTGGTCGGCAGCGGCTGTGTGAAGTCGATGCTGTTGCGGTTCAAGTCCACGTTGTCCTCGTTGGTTCGCGACAGCCACGAGAAGCCGTAAGGATTGATGGCATGCACGACAAGGATCGCCACATCAGCCGCCGCCAGGCGTGCCTGTAGCCCTGCATCGCCCAGCAGTGCGACTTGCGCCGCACTGCCGCTAAAGCCCTCCACGCCATGGGTGCCCGACGTCAGGATCAATAGCCGACGGGTGCGCGGTGCCCCGAGCCGCACAACGTCGGTCGCCAGTTCCTCGCCTTCACGCCCCGCGATGCCGGGAATGAGATGGCTCGTCACGGCGACCCCAGCAGCCCGTGCCGCGGCGGCAAAGCGCGTGCGTGCCTGGGCATAGGTCGCGGAAAAGCATGCGTTGGCCATGATGCGTTACGCGACCAGGAAGGCTTCAGCCAGACGAACCCAATACGTGGCGCCCAGCGTCAGCACATCGTCGTTGAAGTCATAGCTCGTGTTGTGCAGCATGCACGGGCCGAGTCCGTGTCCGTGTGCGCGGTGATCGCCCAGTCCGTTGCCGATATACGCGTAGCACCCCGGACGCTCCTGCAGGAAAAATGAAAAGTCCTCCGCCCCCATGGTCGGGTCGATCGGGTAGACAACGTGGTCGCGTCCGACGATCTCTCGCATGACATCGACGGCAAACTGCGTCTCGGTCGCCGTGTTGACGGTCGGTGGGTAATTGCGCACGAATGTGAATTCCGCCGTACAGCCATAGGCGGCCGCCGTGGATGTGCAGAACTCGCGCATGCGAGTCTCCACCAGATCGAGCACTTCGATGGAGAACGTACGCACGGTGCCGGCCAACGTGGCGGTGTTGGGGATGACGTTGATCGCTTCACCCGCCTGCATTTGTGTGATGGATAGCACGGCGGCGTCGATCGGACGTTTGTTGCGCGTCATGATGCTCTGCAGGCCGGTACCGATCTGCATGGCCGTCAGGACCGGGTCGATGCCATCGTGCGGCATGGCGGCGTGCGCCCCCGTCCCCTTGACGACGATCCGGAACTCATTGCTCGACGCCTGCGTCGCACCCACGCGCGCACCGAAACTACCGGCGGCGAGTCCCGGCCAGTTGTGCAGCGCGAACACTGCGTCGACCGGGAATCGCTCGAACAGGCCGTCCTGAAGCATGGCCTTGGCGCCGCCGCCGCCTTCTTCCGCGGGCTGGAAGATGAACACGATCGTGCCGTCGAACGTGCGATGCGTGGCAAGCTGCTGCGCAGCGCCCAGCAGCATGGCGGTATGACCATCGTGACCGCACGCATGCATCTTGCCGGCATATTGCGAGGCGTGCGCAAAGCTGTTGAGTTCCTGGATGGGCAGGGCATCCATGTCGGCACGCAGACCGATGGTCTTCTTGCCGGTACCGTTGCGCAACACGCCGACGACCCCTGTCTTGCCGAGGCCGCGGGTGACCTCGATACCCCAGGATTCGAGCAGACGCGCAACGATGTCGGACGTTCGCGCTTCCTCATAACGCAGCTCCGGGTGGGCGTGGAGGTCGCGGCGAATGGCCTGCAACTCGGTGGTGCGTTCAGCGATTTCGGGAATGATGGACATGTAAGCGGGTTCTCCATGGAGGCCCCGATGGCGCCGCCGCCGGCGATCGTCAAGAAAGCCGGGGCGCGACATTGGCCATGGGGCGTGTTGTGGGACTGAAGTGAGTTAGACATGCGCGAGACGACGTCCCGCGCATGGGGAGCGATGCGCGAATTGTTACTGCAGCGGCATGCGCGAGCGGTCTTGCAGCATCAGGATCGTGATGAGGCCCACCGCCGCGCCAAACATTCCGTAGTACACGACAGCGAGCTTGTCCCCCGTCCAGCTGATGAGTAGCGTGGCAATGGCGCCGGCGAAGCCGCCGAAGATCATGACCGCGAAGTTATAGCCAATCGCCATCGACGTGGCACGTACCCGCGATGGGAAGAGTTCACAGACGAAGGCGCAATACGAGCCCTGGAACAAGCCCAGCGAGAGCATCAGGCAACACTGCACGAGGATCAGCATCGGCAGTGTCGGCGTGTGACTCACGGCCAGGAACAGCGGATACGTGATGACCAGGCTGATCACGCCGGACGCTACCATTGGCTTCTTGCGGCCGATGACGTCTGAAATCCGGCCCGATGCAAAGGTGCCGACGATGTACGCGACGGCCGCGCACAGCGACGCGATCACGCTGCTCTTGAACGGAATGCCCAGCGACTTCGTGGCGTAACTCGGCATGTAGTAATAAAAGATGTACGTGCCAATGGTGCCGTACACCGTCAGGCCGAAGCCGGCCAGCACCTGTCGCCAGTGCGTGGTCACCGATTCGATGAAAGGCGAGCGCCGGGGCTCGGCATGCTGGGTGGCGTGCTTGAATACCGGGGATTCGTCCAGGCGCGAGCGCACATACAGGCCGACTGGCACGATCAGCAGGCCGATCGCGAAGGGAATGCGCCATCCGAATGCGTCGATCTGCTCCGGGGTCAGGGTTTGGGTGATACCTACCGATACGATGGCCCCGAGCAACATGCTGCAGGCCTGAGCGATCATCTGGAAGCTGCCATACACGCCGCGTCGTTCGACAGGGGCATGCTCGACCAGGAAGGCGGTGGCGCTGCCCACTTCGCCGCCGGCGGAAAAGCCTTGCAGGAAACGGCCGATCAACATCAGTACCGGTGCGGCCATGCCGATTGACGCATAGGTTGGCGCAAAGGCGATGACCGCGACACCGACCGCCATGACAGAGATGGTCAGCAGCAGGGCTGACTTGCGGCCATGCCTGTCGGCGACGTTACCCAAAACGATGCCGCCCAGCGGCCGCGTGAGGAACCCCACGCCAAACGTCGTCCAGGTGGCGAGCAAGGCGGCGGTCGGGTTATCGCTGGGAAAGAACTGGCGGGCGATGTTCGCCGCGAAAAACGTGAAAACAGTGAAATCGAACCATTCGAGCGCATTGCCGATCGTAGATACCGCAATCACGCCTACGTCGATACGTTTGCCCGATCGTTCCGGGGCTGTCGGGGTAGCGGCGCTGTCGCGCTCAACTGAAACTTCCATGGAGAGGCTCCTGTCTCGAAGTTTGACTGTGGCAAGCCGGATTCACTTGCTCCGACTGATTCTGCTTGTGTAAAAAAAGCAATAAAAGCTAGAATTTGTGATCCGTCATCGCAAATATTTTGATGAATTCGCGGTCGACGGGATCTCGACACGACCTGCGAGGAAACCCGTGAGCAACCTGCGATTCATGCGCACTTTCATAGCGGTGGCGCGGTACGGCTCGTTCGCTTCGGCGGCCGAACGTCTGGCGATGACGCAGTCGGCGGTGAGCATGCAAATGCGCGCGCTGGAAGAGGAGTTCGGTCACGCAATATTCGATCGGGTGGGGCGTTCGATTGCACTCAACGCCATGGGCCGGGCGTTGCTGCCGCACGCGCAGTTGTTGCTGGCGCAATACCAGAACATGCGCATATTGGCGTCCGGCATCGAGTCGCCCGTCGGCCCTGTCGCGATTGGTGCGATCGAGTCTGCGGTGAGCGCGTTGGCGCCCGCCGTGCTGCAAATCAAGCAGGCGCGCCCGGGCCTGGAGGTCTCGATCGTGACCGCGCGCTCGATGGAACTGACGGCCCAGCTCGACGCCGGTGATATTGACTGCGCGGTGCTGGTCGAGCCGCCGGGGCGTCGGCCCGCTGGGGTGCGCTGGACGCCCCTGTATCGCGAGCCTCTGGTGATGCTTGCCCCTTCCGGGATGAAGCAGGCGTTGAGCGCGCGGCTGCTGGCGACGGAACCCTTCCTGCGATTCGACCACACACAACGCACGGGGGCGCTGATCGATCGCGCTTTGCGGCGTCAGCGCATCAAGGTCAATGAATTCCTGGAGTTGAGTTCCATTGAAGGCATTGTGGGACTGGTGCGCCAGGGGCTCGGCGTCACCGTCGTGCCAATGCTGCGCAACGCCACGTGGGCGCAAGAAGACACCCTGCGCGTCGTCGCGCTGCCCGACGTGGCCGAGCAACGTAGCATTGGTCTGCTGGCGCGCGCCCGCGACGACAAGACCGGTATTACGAGCGTCATCGCCCAGCAGGTTCTCGCACAGGCGTGAGTTTGCGGGCGACCACGAGTCGCGTTGTCAAGCAAGCCCCGGACGAAGGGGCATCGATCGGAATGTCGGCCTGATGATCGTGGCCGTGCCTGAACCGATAGGACCCGAGGGGGAGGGCCGCTCCAATCTTGTGCGCGATGGGTGAGGGAGGCGGCCAGACCGAATGGGTCCGGTGAAGGCAGGCGCGCGACGCTCACACCGAGCGCGTAAGTCCGCCATCAACGCGAATGTTCTGGCCGGTGATATACCCACCGCCTTCCGACGCGAGGAACGCCACGGTCGCAGCGATCTCTTCCGCCGTGCCGTAGCGCTGCATCGGCACGCTCTCACGGCGTGTGTCTTGCTGCGGCAGACTGTCGATCCAGCCCGGCAGCACATTGTTCATTCGGACGTTGTCCTTCGCGTACTTGTCCGCAAACAGCTTCGTGAACGATGCCAGACCGGCGCGAAACACCGCGGAAGTCGGAAACATGTCGCTCGGCTCGAACGCCCACGCTGTCGAGATGTTGATGATCGCGCCCGCGCCTTGCTTCTGCATGATCGGTGTCACCAGCCGCGTCGGGCGGATCACGTTCATCAGATAGGTGTCCATGCCGCGATGCCAGTCGTCGTCGGTAATCTCCAGAATCGGCGCTCTCGGACCGTGACCTGCGCTATTGACCAGCACATCGATACGTCCCCAGCGTTCGACGGCCAACTCGACCAGCGTCGCCAGCGCTTCGTTCGATTGATTCGACCCCGTCACGCCCACGCCACCCAGCGCCGTGGCCAGGGCCTCGCCCTTGCCCGACGACGACAGGATGCCGACTTTGAAGCCATCTGCCGCGAGACGCCGCGCCGCGGCAGCGCCCATGCCACTGCCGCCCGCCGTAATCAACGCCACTTTTTCCACTGTCATACCGATAACCTCCAGAGACGCCGGCATGCCCACAACGGCAGCCCGCATTACGATTCGCGTCTGAAAGCGTAACATCTCGGCGCATCCCCGATGACACACCGTCTCGCTAGTTCGATGAGGCGCTGGCCGCGCGCTCGGCCACAGGGGATTGCGACAAACGGTCATCGTGTTGCGTCGCTTGCGAGCGGGTAGGCGCTATGCGCCCTGGCAAGACAATGGCGCATACCGCGAGTGACTTCGTGTCATCATATGGCATGGTCCAGATCCCACTCTTCCCGCTTGGCAACGCCCTGTTTCCTGCTGGGGTGTTGCATCTGCGCATCTTCGAGGTGCGCTATCTCGACATGATCAAGCGATGTCTCGCCGATGGCACCGAATTTGGTGTGGTCGTCCTGCGCAAGGGCAGCGAGGTACGCTTGCCCGACGGCGTCGAGGAGCCCGCCATGATCGGCACGATGGCGCGCATCGACGACTGGCGCGCGACCATGCCGTCGCTGCTCGAGCTCGTGTGCCGTGGCACGACCAAGTTTCGGCTCGCGTCCGTCGAGCAGGGGAAGTACGGGCTTTGGACGGGCGAAGCGCAAATGCTGCCGGACGATGTCAACATCGCCATCCCCGATAACTTGCAGATCAGTGCCGACACACTGGGCAAGCTGATTGCCGGTTTGCAGCGCGACCCGGCACGCGCGGCAAAATTGCCGCTCGCACCGCCGTACCGTCTGGACGAGTGCGGCTGGGTCGCGGATCGATGGGCCGAGTTGTTGCCGCTGCCGCCGCACGAGAAAGAGGCCCTTCTGGGCATCGTCGATCCGGCGGCGCGTCTGTCGCGCATTCAGGCGTTCCTGACCGATCACGGCGTGCTGTCCTGAGCGCCGACCCGGGCAGGGGGTCCGGGCGTTCGTTTCGTCAAAGCCGGCCAGACAGGCGATAATGCCGCCTGCAACGTCTTTCCATGCCGACGTTCCGCGTCGTGCCGCAGCCAGCGGCGCCGGGGGCGGCGGCATCGTCACAGAAATCCATGACAGTCCAGATCAACGAAGAACTCAAGGCGTACATCGATCCGCTCACGCCTGATGAATATGCGGCGCTCGAACAGAGCCTGCTGGCCGAGGGATGCCGCGACGCCCTTGTACTGTGGGGCGACGTGCTGGTCGACGGCCACAATCGCTACGCGATTTGCCGCAAGCACAACATCGAATTCCGTACGGTGCAGAACCTCTCGTTCAAGTCCATGGACGACGTGCGCCTGTGGATGATTGACAATCACCTGGGCCGGCGCAGCGTGTCCGATTACCAGCGCGGCGTGCTGGCGTTGCGCAAGAAGACCATTCTCGAAGCCCGCACCGGTAGCGACAATCCGGCGCAAGCCGAGGCGCCGCCGGCCGCTTCGGCGAGCGATGCGGCTGAGGCAATGGGGACCAATGCGTCGATCCCCGCGCATACGATGGCGCTCACGCGCGCGGCGTTGGCGCGTGCGGCGCGATTGTCGAGCAATACGCTGGGGCAGATCGAGCAGATCCACACGGCGGCGGCGCCGGAGCTGGTGGATGCCGTCAAACGTGGGGAGGTGTCGATCAACGCGGCCGCGGCCGTCTCGACCTTGCCGCAGGCGGCACAGGTGGCCGCGGTGGTCGCTGGCAAGCAGGAGTTGCGTGAGCTGGCGCGTCAGGTGCGTGAGGCGCGTCCCGTCAAGCCACGCAAGCGGAAGGACGACGAGATCGCTGACGAAGACGACGGCACGCCGCCGTGGGATACCACTGCGGAGCCGACCGACGAACTCACGCGTCTGTCAAAGGAACTCAAAGCCATGACCGCCGAGCGCGATGCGCTCAAGAAGCGGGTGGCCCATCTGACCATTGCGCTGGCGGAGGCGCGAGCGGGCAAGTAAGTATGCGAACACCCAGATCCCAAGCCCTTCATGAGGCCATCCGCGACACGCTGCGAGACGAAATCTTGCGCGGCGTGCTCCCGGGTGGGTATCAACTGCGTCAGGAAGCCCTGGCTGAGCGTTTCAACGCAAGCCGGGTGCCGGTGCGCGAAGCGTTGCGGCAATTGGAAGCGGAGGGGTTGGTTACCCACCCTCTGAACCGTGGCGCGACCGTGACGAGCATGAACCTCGAGCTATTGTGCGAGTTGCTCGACATTCGTGTCGCGCTCGAATGCCATGCCGCGAAGCTTGCCGTGCCCAACATGGCGGAGCGCGACTTCCAGGGGATGGAACAGATCCTGGCGGACTACTCGGCGTCCGAAGCCGTCTCGGAGTGGGCCGAATACAACCGACGTTTCCATCTTGCGCTGTCGGCGCCCGCCAACAACCGCCGTTTGCGGATGCTCGTCGAAGCCTACTGCCTGAACACCGACCGCTACTCGCATCTGGCGATGTCGCAGGCGACCGGCAAAGAGAACCCGCAGCACGATCACTACGAAATTCTCGCGGCATGCCGGCGTCGCGACGTGGGGGCAGTCGTGTCCCTGCTCGAGGCGCATATCCTCGCCACCCGTAACGAAATCAAGGCGATGGCGCGCGAAGACGCCAGCTTCCTCCCGCAGGCTGCTGTCTGAGTCGCCCCTGTCGATCACAGCGGTCGACGCCCCGATTCGCGCTTATTTGTGAATTCAGTGCACGAATCTTGTTCGTCTGAGGGGGCTTCTTGTGCGTGCGCGAATCCGGGACACTGTGCGCTTCCGTCGCGCCGTTCAACGGGCGTTGATTTCCTTGGCGCGACGCATCTGACAGGAGTTGCACTCATGAGTCTTCCCGCCTTTGGCCTCGGCACGTTCCGTTTGAAGGGGCAAACCGTCGTCGATACCGTTACCCAGGCGCTCGCGCTGGGATACCGCGCGATCGACACCGCGCAGATCTACGAGAACGAAGCCGACATCGGGCACGCACTGACGGCATCGGGCGTCAAGCGTGACGCGTTGCATCTGACCACCAAGATCTGGGTCGACAACTTTTCCCGTGACAAGTTGATTCCGAGCCTGAAGGACAGTCTCTCGAAGCTCGGCACCGACCGGGTCGATCTCACGCTGATTCACTGGCCGTCGCCGGCCAATGCAGTGCCGATGGCGGAATATCTTGGCGCGTTGCGCGAAGCCCGCGAGCAGGGCTTGACCCGTGCCATCGGCGTGTCCAACTTCACCATTGCGCTGCTGCAGCAGGCCATTGGCATTGTTGGGCCGGGCGAGTTGGCGACCTTGCAGATCGAGCTGAGTCCATACTTGCAGAACCGCAAACTGGCGGAATTTGCGCGTTCGCAGGGCGTTCACGTCACGTCATACATGACGCTGGCGTACGGAAAAGTTTTGAACGATCCGGTGCTCGTGAAAATTGCCGAGGCGCACGAGGCTACCACGGCGCAAGTCGCGCTTGCCTGGGCGATGCAGCAGGGATACGCCGTCATTCCGTCGTCCACCAAGCGCGAGAATCTGGCGAGCAACATGAAGGCGTGCGACCTGAGGCTAAGCAATGACGACATGGCACGGATCGCCACGCTCGATCGCAACGAGCGTCAGGCCAATCCGGCGTCGCTCGCGCCCGCTTGGGACTGAAATACGCGCGAGTCGGGGGATTGCGGGTGCGGCGGGGGCTTGCGGAGCGCGCGCCCGATGTGTGACGGTGGCGGGGCGTGTGCGAGAATAGCGCATTGCCGATAGCGGCCAATTGCGCTGTGCGTAGCGCGTCCGAAATGGGGCGGGCGACGTGCGGCGGCTTTTCGTCAACGTTTCATGAATCGAGATTTACCCGCCACCGACGAGACCTACATGGGCCTGGCGCTGCAGCAGGCCCGTGCCGCGATGGTGCAGGGAGAGGTGCCGGTGGGTGCCGTCGTCGTTTGCGACGGACAGGTGATTGCCGTTGGGCACAACTGTCCAGTCGGCGGCCACGACCCGTCGGCTCATGCCGAAATGCAGGCGCTGCGCGCGGCGGCACAGGCGTTGGGCAACTATCGTCTGCCGGAATGCGAACTGTATGTGACGCTCGAGCCGTGCGTCATGTGTGCGGGTGCGATCATGCATGCGCGCGTGAAGCGCGTCGTGTATGGGGCAGCGGATCCCAAGACCGGGGCGTGCGGCAGCGTGGTCGACCTGTTCGCGGAACCTCGGCTCAATCATCATGCCGAAGTGCTCGGCGGCGTCATGCGCGACGAGTGCGTCGACATTCTCCAGACCTTCTTCAGTGAACGACGTGCCGCTGCGAAGGCGCGTCGCTCGTCGGCGTCCGCCGAGGCGGTGGGCGAGACCCCAACCCCAACACCGGGATCCCTCAATTGACGCAGACCAGGCTTCTCGAACTGATTGCCCCGTCGGGCTACGCCCCCGACCCCGACGTCGCCTTGCGCGGCATCGAGACATTGGAGCGACTCGGCTACACCGTCAGCAATCGCGAGGCGCTTGCGCGTCGGTACTTGCGCTTTGCGGGAACCGATGCCGAGCGCGTTGCCGAAATCAACCAGCTGGCGGGGCGTGAGCATCCCGTGCCCGAGATCGTGCTCGCGGTGCGTGGCGGATATGGCGCCGTGCATCTGCTCGACCAGCTTGACTACGAAGGCCTGCATCGCCGGTTATCGGGAGCACCGGTCGCCATCATCGGTCATAGCGACTTCACGGCCGTGCAGTTGGCACTGTTGGCGCAGGCCCAGCTCACCACGTTTGCGGGGCCGATGTTGCTGGCGGACTTCGGGGCCGATCCGCTGAGCGATTTCACCCTGACGCAATTCCAATCCGTATTGCGTTCGCCGAGTCACGTGGCCCAGTGGCTGGGGGATGGGGCGAGCGGCGATATCGACGTGTCGGGCACCTTGTGGGGCGGCAACCTGGCGATGGTCTGCAGCCTGATCGGTACCCGGTACCTGCCGCAGATCGAGGGGGGCGTGTTGTTCGTCGAAGATGTCAACGAGCCGCCGTATCGCGTTGAGCGGATGCTGTACCAGTTGCATCAGTCCGGCATTCTGGCGCGTCAACGTGCGTTGGTGCTTGGGGATTTCTCACAGTACCGAGTGACCGAATATGACAACGGATACGACATGCCGGCGATGATCGAAAGCGTGCGTAAAGTGATCGGCATTCCGATCGCGACCGATATGCCGTTTGGTCACTGTCCCGACAAACTGACCTTGCCGGTGGGCGGACAGGCCAGACTGCAGACATCCGGGGCGCAGGTCACGCTGACGCTTACGGGATATCCCTATCTGTACGCGTAATTTCCAAGCGAGCGCCGACTGAGCGTTCGATAAAGCGGCATAGCGGCAAGCGAAAGCACGCCGGGTCGAAACAACGGCCCGGCGTGCTTTTTTGTTGTTGCGTCGATTTACGTCTATTGGGCGAGGTTGCGTGATTTTTTGCGTTATTTGAGGGTGTTTTTGGTGGGTTTGTCGACAACCAAGATCCACGGGCGGGGAGGGTGCCGAATGAGCGCGGGCGAAGGAGCGCGCGTGAACGGGCGGGGCCGTGCGGGGGCGACTATACGTTTAAGCACAGCCTGAATATCCGAATCTGGCTATGTTTCCGCGGGATGGATTTGGCTACACTGCTTCGATCATTTCGCCATTCCCCGAATGCCAGGACACCATGGCCAGCCACATTGCAAGTTCCAGCGACTATCCGCGCGACCTCATCGGTTATGGCCGTCACGTACCGTTTGCCGACTGGCCGGGGCGTGCGCGCATTGCCGTTCAGTTCGTCCTGAATTACGAAGAAGGCGGCGAGAACTGTGTATTGCACGGCGATCGCGCGTCCGAGCAATTCCTGTCCGAGATCATTGGCGCGGCGGCGTACGAAGCGCGTCACATGAGCATGGAGTCCATTTACGAATATGGGTCGCGGGCGGGCGTGTGGCGCATCTTGCGCGAATTCGAGCGCCGCGGGCTTCCGTTGACCGTGTTTGGCGTGGCGATGGCCATGCAGCGTCATCCTGAGGTGACAGCCGCTTTTCAGGAATTGGGGCATGAGATCGCGTGTCACGGGTGGCGCTGGATTCATTACCAGAACATGGACGAGGCGACCGAGCGCGAGCACATGCGCATCGCGATCGACCTCTTCAAGGCAATGACGGGTAGCGCGCCGCTTGGCTGGTACACGGGTCGTGACAGCCCGAATACGCGGCGTCTGGTGGTCGAGCAGGGCGGGTTCGTGTACGACTCCGACAACTATGGCGACGACCTGCCATTCTGGACACAGGTGCGGACCGGCACGGGCGACGTCAAGCCTCACCTTGTCGTGCCTTACACCCTCGATTCCAACGACATGCGCTTCGCGGCACCGCAGGGCTTCAATACGGCGGATCACTTCTTCCATTATCTGCGCGATGCGTTTGACGTCTTGTATGCGGAAGGGGACGAGGCACCGAAGATGTTGTCGGTGGGCATGCATTGCCGCTTGCTGGGTCGCCCAGGGCGATTTGCGGCGTTGCAGCGATTCCTCGATCACATTGAGAAACATGATCGTGTGTGGGTGTGTCGTCGTATCGACGTGGCACGTCACTGGCAGACGCGCCATCCGTACGTGGCGGCGTGAGCGAGCAGATTTGGGTGAGGCGGCTACGTTGGGAACCGGCGTGGTCACTGGTAGAAATTTGAATCCGAAAGGCGTCACTCGGCTGTGCGAAAAGCATGGCGGGGCGCCACCTTTGTTCTCCGGGAGAGCAGTGAATGAACGCCCCGTTGTCTATGACCCAACGTACCGTTGCCGAACTGTCGGCGTTGCCCCGTGCCGAGTTCGTTGCGGCGCTCGACGGCATCTTCGAGCATTCGCCTTGGGTGGCCGAAGCGGCTTGGGACGACCGTCCGTTTGCCACCGTCGAGGCGTTGCAGGACGCCATGTGTCAGGCCGTCATCGATGCTGGCGAAGGCCCTCAGCTCGACCTCATCCGTGCTCACCCCGAATTGGCGGGCAAAGCGGCCGTACGAGGCGAACTGACGGCCGAGTCCACGCGTGAGCAAGCGGGGGCGGGGCTGGACCAGTGCAGTGCCGATGAATTTGCGCGGCTGACCGAACTCAACGATGCGTACAAAGCCAAGTTCGGGTTCCCTTACATCCTGGCGGTGCGTGGGCATACGCGTGCCAGCATCATCGAAAACTTCGCGGCGCGCGTTGCAAACAGCCGGGCGGACGAGATCGACGAATGCTTGCGACAGATCTTCCGTATCGCCGGATTCCGTCTGCAGGATCTGGTTCGCGACTGAACCGAAAGGAGACTGGGCGGATAGTGTCGGCCCGAGTGGTTTCCGTCCGTTGCAACCCGATTCGTCCCGTTTCAGACATTACCCAGCATCAAGGAGTTGGCATGGCCCTCGCCCCGCAAGACCCGAACGCACCGGAATTTGTGCGCCGTTACGTCAACTTGGCTGATCCGCGCCTGGGTGCGCAGGCGTTGGAGGCCAGCGACGAGTTTTTCGCGGCCAAGGAGCGCATGCTCAACCCTGAGCCGGCCGTGTTCATCCCTGGCAAATACGACGACAACGGCAAGTGGATGGATGGTTGGGAGACACGTCGCAAGCGTGTGAACGGCTACGACTGGTGTGTGGTCAAGCTGGCGCGACCGGGCGTGTTGTTTGGCGTTGACCTCGACACCAGCCACTTCACCGGCAACTTTCCGCCGGCCGCGTCGCTCGAGGGTTGCCACAGCCCGGACGGCGCCCCGGGCGAGTCGGCCGAGTGGTTCGAATTGCTGGCGTCGACCAGCTTGCAGGGCAATGCGCACCACTACCATGCGATTACGCAGTCGCGTGCGGTGACCCATGTGCGAGTGAACCTGTACCCCGATGGTGGCCTGGCGCGTTTGCGCGTGTATGGGTTGCCGCAGAGCGATTGGGCGCGACGCTCGCGTGACGAGTTGATCGACCTCATCGCGATGGAGAATGGCGGTTACGTCGTCGCGGCGAACAACCAGCACTTCGGGATGGCATCGAACCTGTTGATGCCGGGCCGGGGGGTGAACATGGGCGATGGGTGGGAGACGCGTCGACGTCGTGAGCCGGGCAACGACTGGGCGATCATTGCGTTGGCGCAGCCGGGCGAGATTGCGAAGATCGAAGTGGACACGGCGCACTTCAAGGGCAACTTCCCGGATCGTTGTTCCATTCAGGCGGCGTATGTGACGGGCGGCACCGAGCAGTCCTTGATTACGCAGTCGATGTTCTGGCCGGAGTTGTTGCCTGAGCAGAAATTGGCGATGGACAAGCAATTCAGCTTTGAGGAGCAGGTACAGAGGCTGGGGGCGATCACGCACATTCGCTTCAACATCATTCCGGACGGGGGTGTATCGCGTTTGCGGTTGTGGGGCCGGTTGAGCGAAAAGAAAGCGTAAGCGCGAATGAATCCCTCTCGCGCCCGGCAGGGGTGCGAGAGGGGGGGAAATGAAAAAAGGAAAAAAAGGAGAGTGACATGGCGGGAGCGGCGTTGAAGATCGAGCGATTGACGCGAGAGGCGTTTGCGCCGTTTGGCGATGTGATTGAGTTGTCGGGGGCGAAGCATTTCGGGATCAATGGCGGGACGACGGAGCGGTTTCACGATTTGGCGACGGTAGATTTGGGGCCGGAGGGCGGCCGCACGTTGGTCAATGTGTTTCGTGGCCAGCCGAGGCAGTTGCCGTATGAGGTGAAGATGTTGGAGCGGCATCCGTTGGGGAGTCAGGCGTTCATACCGTTGAAGACGACGCCGTACTTGGTGGTGGTAGCGCCGGCGGGCGAATTGGACGTGAGTCAGATGAGGGCGTTTGTTTCGGAGGGGTGGCAGGGGGTGAACTATGCGCGTGGCGTGTGGCATCACCCGTTGTTGGCGTTGGATGAGGTGAGTGACTTCGTGGTGGTGGATCGGGGTGGAGAGGGTCACAACTGTGACGAGCAGGATTTGCCGGGCACGTATGTGTTGACGCGAGCGGCGTTGGAGGCGGTGCGCTCAGCGCGAAAGGCCGCATAAGCAAAGCGGTAGCGAACGATAAGTGCAGGACAGTGAAGACGCCGGGGAGAGCCCGGCGTTTTGCATATGGGGGGATGAAAAAGCGAGGGAGGGAGGAGCGCGAGAGGAGACGCTAGGAGGCACTAGGAGGCACTAGGAGAAGCAAGAAGGAGGTAGGAGGAGAAGAGGGACTGGAGAGGCGTGGGCGACGACGCGGCCGTCCTGCGGCAGATGCGGAGCACGCGCGGGGCGGGTGCGGCGTCGCGATGGCGATGGAGACGGGCGGTGTCGACGGGACAGGGGCGGTGTGGGGGGAGGCGTGGGAAGCGGGCGGTGTCGGTGGGGGGACTGGGGGCGTGGAGGGGGATGGACCGGGGCCCCTTTCTGCAGCGAGTTGGGTTTATGTTTGAGAGGCGGAAAGGGGCCCCGGTCCGTCTAGGGGAGTGGTGTTGAGTTCAAATCACGGATGTGGTGCAAAAAAATGCATGGGGCGCACGAAAATCGTGCGAAAGGGATAAAAAACGGCACGGGCATGGATATTGCACGATCTCGACACAGCAATTTGCGGAGAAGCAAATGGTCGAGAGCTACAACGAGATGGCGAGCATCACGGGTGCGACGCGTGCGCATTACCGGCGGTTTGACGATTGGCTTAAATGTCAGTCCGAGGATGTCTTGCACCACAAGCGGGCCGAGGCCGACTTGGCGTTCCGGCGAGTGGGGATCACATTTGCTGTGTATGGCAATGAGGCGGGCACAGAGCGCTTGATCCCATTCGATTTGATTCCCAGAATTGTTCCTGCCCAGGAGTGGCAGACCTTGCAGGCGGGTTTGCGCCAGCGCGTGGACGCGTTGAACCGGTTCGTTCATGACGTCTACCATGAGCAGGACATCTTGCGTGCCGGGGTCATTCCGGCGGAGCAGGTATTACAGAACGCGCAGTATCGTCCCGAGATGCAGGGGGTGGACGTACCGGGCGACATTTACGCACATATCGCGGGTGTGGATATCGTGCGGGCGGGGGCGGGCGACGATGGCGTGTTCTACGTGCTGGAGGACAATCTCAGAGTGCCGTCCGGCGTGTCGTACATGCTGGAAAACCGCAAAATGATGATGCGGTTATTCCCTGAACTGTTCGCGAGAAACCGGATTGCGCCGGTCGAGCATTATCCTGACCTGTTGCTAGACAGTCTGCGCGCCGTGGCGCCGGTGGGGGTCGACGATCCTACCGTCGTCGTCATGACCCCGGGCATCTACAACTCCGCGTACTTCGAGCATGCCTTTCTGGCGCAACAGATGGGTATCGAGTTAGTCGAGGGGCAAGACCTGTTCGTCGAGGACAACCTCGTCTACATGCGAACCACCAATGGTCCGAAGCGCGTCGACGTCATCTATCGCCGAATCGACGACGACTTTCTCGACCCGTTGGCCTTCCGCGCCGACTCCACCTTGGGCGTGCCTGGCTTGCTCAGCGTCTACCGGGCGGGGCGTGTCACCTTGGCCAATGCCATCGGGGCCGGCGTTGCCGACGACAAATCCATCTACCCGTTCGTGCCGGACATGATCGAGTTTTACCTCGGTGAGAAGCCCATTCTCAACAACGTTCCGACCTACCAATGTCGTCGAGCGGACGATCTCGCCTACACCCTCGACAACCTTGGCGAACTCGTCGTCAAAGAAGTGCATGGTGCCGGAGGCTACGGCATGCTCGTGGGCCCGGCGGCCACCCGAGCCGAAATCGAGGCATTCCGCCAACGGCTCATCGCCAAACCCGACGGCTACATCGCCCAACCTACGCTCGCACTGTCCGCGTGCCCCACCTTCGTCGAGGCCGGCATTGCGCCGCGACACATCGACCTGCGTCCCTTCGTGCTCTCCTCCGGCAAAGGCGTCACCATGGTGCCGGGCGGACTCACCCGCGTTGCGCTTACCGAAGGCTCACTCGTCGTCAATTCCTCCCAGGGCGGGGGGACAAAAGACACCTGGGTACTCGAAAAATAAGCCACGTTCGCCGGACACGACAAAAAATCCTATCGGGAAGCCATCATGCTCAGCCGTACCGCCGATCACCTGTTCTGGATGGCTCGCTACATGGAGCGGGCCGAAAACACCGCACGCCTGCTCGACGTCAACTTGCAGAACCTGCTCTTGCCGCAAGATGCCATCGACGACGACGACGATGCCGACGGCGCCCGTGCGCACGCCGGCACCTTCAACGACGAGGCTGGCTGGCGCGCCACCTTGCGCATCTCCGAACTCGAGCCCGCGTTCAATCGCAAACATGGGCGTGCCACGCGTGCCAATGTCCTCGACTTCGTCGTACGTGACCGCGATAACCCATCGAGCATCGCCTGTTGTCTCGAGGCGGCACGCGAAAACGCGCGCGCCGTGCGGGGCACGCTCACCACCGAACTATGGGAAACCGTCAACAGCACCTGGCTCGAATTTCCGCGCATGCTCGACTTGCTGGAGCGCGACCCGGCCCAACTATTCGAATGGGTCAAAGTGCGCTCGCACCTCTCGCGCGGCGTCAGCTTCGGCACCTTGTTCCAGGATGATGCTTTCTACTTTACTCGGCTTGGCCTATTCCTGGAGCGCGCCGACAACACCGCGCGAATTCTCGACGTCCGCTTCCACGAAGCCGTGCGCACCGACCGCGCAGGCCCCGACGCCTCCCATCCCACCGACTTCTACTACTGGTCCGCCGTGCTGCGCAGCGTGTCCGGCTTCGAGATCTACCGCAAAGTCTACCGAGACGTGATTACCCCAGAGCGCGTCGTCGAACTGCTCATGCTCAACGCGCACATGCCACGCTCCTTGCTCGCCTCGCTCAGCGGCGTATGCGAAAACCTCGCCACCCTGTCCAATGCCCAGTCCGGGGATGTGGAACGCTACGCGGGAAAATTACAAGCCGAACTCAAGTACACCGACATCCAGCAGATCCACCAACAAGGCCTCCACCCCGTCCTGACTGCATTCCTCGAGCGCGTCTCCGTGCTCGGCAACAAGATCAGCCAGACCTTCCTGATCCCGCTCGCCGCCTGATGCCATGCGCCTGACCATCCGTCACGAGACCACCTACCGCTACGACACGCCGGTGCGTTACACCATCCAGCAGCTTCGGCTCACGCCTGCGGCGTCCGAAGTGCAGCGTATCGCGCACTGGCGGCTGAGCGCGCCCGGCAAACTCACGCCCGCGCGCGACGCGTTCGGGAACGACATGCATACCCTGGTACTTCATCAGCCGCACAGCGAAATCCATCTCATGGCCGAAGGCGAGGTCGACACCACACCGCTTATCGATGGACGGCTCGGCGAGACGACCCACGCCGTACCGGTGTTATCCTTCGCGAGCCCGACGCCGCTCACCGCGCGCAACGACGCCATCGACGCGCTTGCCGCCGCCGCCGGCGTGACCACGCCGGGCGAACTGCTGGCGCTCGCGGCCACCCTCTGCGAACAAGTCGACTACGAATCCGGAATCACCGGCGTGACCAGTACCGCCGCACAGGCACTTGCGCTTGGGCGAGGCGTCTGCCAGGATCATGCTCACCTGATGCTCGCCGTTTGCCGTGCGCGTGGCGTGCCGGCGCGATACGTCAGCGGGTATATCGATCCGGGCGACGTGCCGCACGCGGCCAGTCACGCATGGGTCGACGTGTGGCTCGACGGGGCGGGCTGGGTCAGCATCGACGTGACTCATGCCTGCTTCGCCAGCGGCAACTACTGCCGATTGGCCGTCGGACGCGATTATGAGTCTGCCGCGCCCGTCAGAGGCATGCGCAGCGGCGGTGCGACAGAAGCGCTGCACGTATCGGTCACAGTCGATACCGTGCCGCTCGATCAACAACAATAGCTTTCAGCGTGCCTGGGCCGAGGGCCCCGCACGGCAAGACAGGAACGACATGACGTATTGCGTGGCCATGAAGCTCGATGCCGGGCTCGTCTTTCTCGCCGATACCCGAACCAATGCGGGCGTCGATCACGTGAGCACCTTTCGCAAGATGCTCGTGTTCGAGCGCGCGGGCGAGCGCGTGCTCGTCCTGCTCTCGGCGGGTAACCTCGCGCTCACGCAGGCCGTGCGCCAACAACTTGTCGAAGCGCGCGACACCGAAACGCTGTGGAACGCCAAAAGCATGACCGACGTCGCGCGCGTCGTCGGCCAGGCGATTCGAGACGTCCACACACGCGATGCCAAGGCGCTCGAAGCCTTCGGTGTCGACTTCAATTGCAGCTTTCTGCTCGGCGGGCAAATCGCCGGTGCGCCGAGCCGCCTTTATCAACTGTACTCCGCAGGTAACTTTATCGAAGCGTCGTCGGTCAACCCGTACTTCCAGATCGGCGAGTCCAAATACGGCAAGCCCATCATTGATCGGCTCGTCACGCCCGCGACCTCGCTCGACGACGGCGCCAAGTGCGCGCTGATTTCCATGGATTCCACGCTTCGCTCCAACGTCTCCGTGGGGCTGCCGCTCGATCTTCTCGTGTATGAAGAAAACAGCCTGCGCGTGACGCGGTTCGCGTCGCTCGACGACGAAAACGTCTACTACAAGATGATCCACGAATCGTGGGGAGCACGCCTGCGCCAAGTGTTCGACGAACTGCCCGAACCGCAGTGGGCTGCCAGCGAAGTTAGCCGGCCCGCAGCGCTGCCGCCACGCGCCGCGCCGCCCGAAGGCGCGCCGGGCGCGGACGACGCGTCCAGCGTGCAGTCACTCGCGCAAACGTTCTCGCTAAAGATGCCGAGCTGAGCCGTCGCGGCATGACCATAAAAAACGGCGTGACCGCGAAGTCACGCCGTTTTGCCGGGTAGCCAGGGGCCAGAGCCTCAGCGCGACGCTGCGCGCGCCAAGAGCGCGTCGCCTCGGTCACTGCGCCAATATAGCCAGACGCTGATGGCAAGCGTCAGCATTTCAGTGATCAACAGCGTGTACCAGATCGCCGCGCCGCCGAACCCAACATTGAGCAGCCAAAGAATGCCCAGCAGTAACACCCAGCTTCGCAGCATGGCAATGGCCGCCGACGGTCCCGGTGACTCCACGGCCGTCAGAAAGCCCGCCACGATCAAATTGCCGGCTGCGGGCAGAAACGCCAGCGCGTACCAAAGCACCGCGTGCTCGAGAATCGACCACGCCTGAACGCCTGCCGGCAAGAACAGGAACGTCAGCGGGCGAGCCAGTGTAGCCATGGCGACAGCCACCAGCACCGAGAACCCCATCACCGCCATGACGCCGAGCCGGAACGACTCGCGCAACGCGTTCAGATCGCGCGAACCATGGTAGAAGCTGATCATCGGCTGCATGCTTTGCACGAGCGCCACCATCGTCACCGTGGCACCGAGCGTCATGTATTCCAGAATGGCGTAGGCGGCCAGCCCGGGCTCGCCAAAGTTCCACAGAATGACGCGATTGAACGCGAACACGGTCACCGCCGGGGCGATCGCCCCCAGAAACTCCGAGGCGCCGTTGTACATCATGCGCCAGATATGGACTTCGGTGTCTGCGAAAGCCCGCCATGCAGGCACGACCTTCTTGGCCAGCACGAAGTGATAGGCGAGCATCACGCTGCTGGAGACCATCATCGACAAGCCGGTGGCGAGCGACGCCCCGTACATGCCCATCTCCTTCACCACGATGAACCAATAGTCCAGCGCCACATTGGCGAGCGCGCCAAGAAACATCGCGTACAGTCCGAATCGCGCCGCCGGCGCGCCTTCCACGCGCAGGAACAGCTCCATCGCGTAAAGACCGTTCGCGAAAAGCACGAACCAGCCCCAGCCGGACAGAAAGCCCACCACGTGTTGTGTAATTTCGCCGTGTGCGCCGAGCGCGGCGGCGATTTCGTGACGGAAGGACAGCACCCCGGCGCTCATCGCGATACTGAAGGCGAGCATCACCCAGAGCACCTGCGAGAATGCGCGACGCGCCTGTGCGTCGCGTCCCTCTCCCAACAAGCGGGCAATGAGCGTGGCGCCGCCCACACCGATCATGACACTGAACGCATACGGGACATACAGCAACGGGACGACGAGATTGAGCGCTGCCAACGCCTGTTCGCCGACGTATCGACCGATGAAGATCCCGTCGATCAACGTGTAGACCGTGTATACCCAGCCGGAAAGAATGGTTGGAATCGCGAGCGACGTAAATTGTTTGAGCAGCGGCGTCCTTGTGCCCTGCGTGGATTGATGAAGAGTGGAATGAGACATGGTCCCCCCGATGACATATCGCCGCGTCGTGTCGGGACGCAGCTCACCGTGGCTTGCACATCGAAACTTCGAGATGGGAGATCGATCGGGCACGCGCAAGCGACGGCGCACCCGTCCCGCCCGCAACATCACGCGCAGCAGTGGCGCGCAGACGTCGTCAGGCAGTCAGATCGGACGGCGGAAACATTGCCTGGTGCAGATGCACCCAGACAACGCCTTGCCGGGAAGCGGAGAAAAGCAGGAAATTCATGATGTCTGATTCGTGATGCGCCTGCCGCTGTCGGCATCGCACCCGTAGTTTGACGTGATGGGAAGGTTGAGCGGATGCCGCCTTCGCAAATACGTCACGCCCGGACTGCCGGACGCGTACTACAGACCTGCGTACCCGTACCGAAGTTCCCAAGCGATTGTTTTGTCGGGGAACAGTCGAAAACGTGCACGTCACTTTCACCGCTTACAACGCCGTGCAGTGCATCAGCGCAACCTAACGCGATGACGTAAAAAAACGGGGCGCCGAAGCGCCCCAACATGGGTCCAGCAAGAAAGACGTTCGTGAAGGTTACTGCTGCGCGCCGCCGTTGAACCACGCGGCGATCTTCTGGCGTTCGTCGTCGGTCATCTGGGTCACGTTGCCCAAAGGCATCGCCTTGAGCGCCACCGCCTGCTGATAGATCCGCTGGGCGTTTTGCGAAATCTCGGCCGGCGTATCGAACATCACCCCTGCCGGTGCGCTGCCCATCATCGTCGGCTTGGCCGAGTGACACGTCGCGCAGCGTTGCGTCAGGATCGGCTGGATTTCCGAGAGCTTCACGTTCGACGCCACCGCTTCGCCGTGCGCACCTGCGGCGGGCGTCGGGGCAGGGCGCGGTGCGGCGAACACGGCGACCCCGGCGAGCAGGGCCGCGCCCGCGACCGGCAGCACGTACAGATTCTTCCCCGCGTGACGCAGCACGAAGAACTGACGAATCATCGCGCCCGCAGCCATGATGATCGAAAGAATCACCCAATTGTGCGGATTGCTATACGTGAACGCGTAGTGGTTGCTGATCATGATGAACACGACCGGCAATGTGAAATACGTGTTGTGAACCGAGCGCTGCTTGCCCAGCTTGCCCCAGATCGGGTTCGGCACCTCGCCTTTCGACAGCGCATCGACGCTCTTGCGCTGTCCCGGGATGATCCAGAAGAACACGTTTGCCGACATCGACGTCGCCATCATGGCGCCGACAATCAGGAAGGCCGCGCGCCCGGCAAAAATATGCGTCGTGGCATACGTCGCGGCGACCACGAACAGCGCAACCGCAATGCCCAGCACCCGTTCGTTCTTGCCCAGCATGCGGCACAGGAAATCGTAGACAAACCAGCCGCCAATCAGAAACGCCACCGCAAGACCCACCGCCTGACCCGGCTGCAGATCCATCACGGTCTTGTCGATGAGATACGTCTGCGGCTGCAGCAGATACAGCGCACAGAACAGGCCAAAGCCCGAGAGCCACGTCGTATACGACTTCCACTTCGACCAGTGCAGGTCTTCCGGCATCTGCGGAGGCGAGTTCAGGTACTTTTGCGCGTGGTAGAAACCGCCCCCGTGCACCGACCACATCTCACCGAACACGCCCTTTTGCTTGTCGTCGGCCGCCTTCGGCGGCTTCAGACCATTGTCCAGCATCACGAAATAGAACGACTCGCCAATCCAGGCGATGGCCGCTATCACATGCAGCCAGCGCAACAACAGATTGACCCAGTCGGTAATAAACGCTTCCATCTTATGTTCTCCTCAACTGCCTGACGTTCACGCTCGCGCTTATCAACTACCGCGATACGTGGAAAAGCTCCACGGCGACACCAGAAGGGGCACGTGGTAATGCTGGGAAGGCTCGGCCACGCCGAAACGCAGCACAACGCGATCCACGAAGCGCGGCGACGGGACGTCCACGCCCTGGGCGGCGAAATAGTCACCTGCATGGAACACGAGTTCATATTCGCCCGCGACGAATTCCTCGCCTTCGAGCAGCGGCTTGTCGCAACGGCCGTCGCGATTCGTCTGCACGTCGCGCAGCGAGCGGCGCTCGCCGTCCACACGCCATAGCTCGACACGGATGCCCGCGCCTGGCTTGCCGTGCGATGTATCAAGTACGTGGGTAGTCAGTCGTCCCATGATGTCTCCTGTGATGGATGGATGCATTGTAGGGAGATGGCGGCGTGGCAACGGGCGCAATACCAAAGATAAAAACGCGCACATACCACGCCACGCCGGACAAATACGTGACAGGCATCCCTGCGGCATGCCGACGTGCTCAGCGTACCCCGCGTGCCCTGCGAAGGGGATTTTTGGGAGCACTATTTGTTTCGTTTATCCGCCGTATAACGCCGTGCATATGATGTGTGTCCGCCACTGGACGCGCATCGCCCGGAAAGCCCAATGGCGACGTACCTGCCTCGGGAAAACCCGAGCGGCAAGATAAGCATTCAGGCATACGTTCCATGAAAAAAACACTATAGCCTCCGACGGTCTTGTCGCAAAAGGCGTCGACCTGCACCATTGAGTCACCCAAAAATAGCAATCAAACAGCCCCCCTTGGGACGGAGACGAAATGAGTGTGACAACCAACACCGTGGATCCGGTCGACGAGCGACTGCCGATCGGAAAACTGTTCATGCTGGGCCTGCAGCACGTGCTCGTGATGTATGCGGGGGCGGTCGCCGTGCCGCTCATCATCGGCGGCGCCCTTGGCTTGCCCAAGGACCAGATCGCTTTTCTCATTTCCGCCGACCTGATGTGCTGTGGCATTGCCACGCTGATCCAGAGCGTGGGCGTGGGTCGTTTCGGCATTCGCATGCCGGTCGTCATGGCCGTCACGTTCGCCGCGGTCGGTCCAATGCTCGCGATCGGCACCAATCCATCGCTCGGGTTGCCCGGCATTTTCGGGGCGACCATCGCCGCCGGTATCATCGGTACGCTGCTCGCGCCGGCCGTTGGCAAGCTGCTGCGCTTCTTTCCGCCCATTGTCACGGGCATTGTCATCACGTCGATCGGCCTGACCATCATCGGCGTGGGGATCAATTGGGCGGCGGGCGGGGTGGGCAATCCCGATTACGGCGACCCGGTCTACCTGGGGGTGTCCTTCGCGGTCCTCATCTTCATCTTGTTGATCACGCGCTTCGTGAAGGGCTTCTTCTCGAACATTGCCGTGCTGCTCGGTATTCTGTTTGGCTTCGCCATTGCGTTGATGCTTCACAAAGTCAATTTCGACGGCCTCGATCAGGTGAAGTGGTTCGACGTCGTGCTGCCGTTCCATTTCGGCATGCCGGTGTTCGATCCGTGGGCGATTGTGACGCTCACCATCGTGATGCTGATCACGTTCATCGAATCGACGGGCATGTTCCTGGCGCTTGGCGAGATCGTGGGCAAGCCGGTCGACGAGAAGGCGCTGGTGGCCGGTCTGCGTGTCGACGGCTTGGCCACCGTGATCGGCGGCCTGTTCAATACGTTCCCACATACCTCCTTTTCGCAGAATATCGGCCTCGTGGGCGTGACGGGGGTGAAAAGTCGTTGGGTGTGCGTGGCGGCGGGCGCCATCCTGCTCGTGTTCGGCTTCATTCCGAAGATGTCGGTGGTGGTGGCCTCGATTCCGCAATTCGTGCTGGGCGGCGCCGGCGTGGTCATGTTTGGCATGGTGCTTGCCACGGGCATCAAGATTCTGTCCAAGGTCGACTACTCGAACAACCGCTATAACCTGTACATTGTGGCCATCAGCATCGGCATGGCGATGATTCCGGTGGCGTCGAACAAGTTCTTCGCGAAGATGCCGGAACAACTCGCGCCGTTGCTCCACAGCGGGATTCTGCTGGCCACGCTCTCGGCAGTGATTCTGAACGCCTACTTCAATGGCTTCAAAGCGCCGGCCGCCAATGGCCACGGCGAGCAGAACGGGTCGGCGATGGGACTGGAGGCGCATTGATGAAAACGCTGCTCGTCACGAATGCCGACGTGCTGGTCACCATGGATGCGGGCCGCCGCGAAATTGCCCGAGGCGGCCTTTACATCGAGGACAACCGAATCGTGGCGGTCGGCACCCGCGATACGCTGCCGGACACGGCTGACGACGTGCTCGATCTGACCGGGCACGTCGTGATTCCCGGCCTGGTCAACACGCATCACCACATGTATCAGAGCCTCACGCGCGCCATTCCGGCGGCGCAGGACGGCGAACTGTTCAACTGGCTGACGAACCTGTATCCGGTGTGGGCGAACCTCACGCCGGAGATGATCCGCGTTTCGACCCAGACGGCCATGGCCGAGTTGCTGCTCTCGGGCTGCACCACGTCGAGCGACCACCTGTACATCTACCCGAACGGTTGCAAGCTCGACCACAGCATCGAAGCGGCCGCCGAGATCGGCATGCGCTTTCATGCCAGCCGTGGCAGCATGAGCGTCGGGCAGAGCCAGGGCGGGCTGCCGCCCGATCGTGTCGTGGAGCGCGAAGACGACATTCTCACCGACACGCAACGTCTCATCGAGACGTATCACGACGCAGGTCGCTACGCGATGCTGCGCGTGGTCGTGGCCCCGTGCTCGCCGTTTTCCGTGAGTCGTGACCTGATGCGTGAGTCGGCGACGATGGCGCGTCAGTACGGCGTATCGATGCATACCCATCTGGCGGAGAACGTCAACGATATTGCCTACAGCCGCGAGATGTTCGGCATGACGCCGGCCGAGTATGCGCAGGATCTGGGCTGGGTCGGCCACGATGTCTGGCATGCCCACTGCGTGCAACTCGACGACGCGGGCATCGCGCTGTTCGCCAAGACCGGCACCGGCGTGGCGCATTGCCCGTGTTCGAACATGCGGCTCGCATCGGGCATCGCCCCGATTCGACGCATGCGTGACGCGGGCGTGCCCGTTGGGCTGGGGGTGGACGGATCGGCGTCGAACGATGCGGCCAACATGATCGGCGAGGCGCGCCAGGCATTGCTGCTGCAACGCGTGGGCTTCGGTCCGAGCGCAATGACCGCGCGCGAGGCCCTGGAGATCGCCACGGTGGGGGGCGCGCGCGTGCTGGGGCGAGACGACATCGGCGTGCTCGCGCCCGGCATGGCGGCGGACTTCGTGGCGTTCGACACACGTGGCATCGGCATGGCGGGTGGCCTGCACGATCCGGTGGCGGCGCTGGTCTTCTGTAATCCCGGACAAGCCGCCTACAGCGTGGTGAACGGGCGGGTGGTGGTGCGCGAAGGGCGTCTGGCGACGCTTGACCTGCCGTCGCTCGTCACGCGTCACAACGCGCTGGCGCGGCAACTGGCCGAGGCATCCCGATAAGGCCCTGCCGCACCGGCCGCACCTTCACGGTGTGCGGCCCGGCGCGGCAACGGGCCGGCGGGACGTCGGGAGTGGTGTGCCTGGACTCCGGGCATGCTGCCGTGCGGTTCGGCGGAGCGGTGGGGGCCGCTCCGCCGGTAAAAACCTCGCGGGAACCCCGAGGCGAATCGATGGCGCAGGTAAGCGCGGGTAACGGCAGGTGACGACTGCGGCGACGGCCTAGGTCTGGGGGCGCATCTCAAGCAACGTCCGCGTGGCGTCGGAAATGACGCTGCGTAGCCAGCGCACCTCATCCGAATAGTGCGTGCGTTCGTGCCACAACTGGTAATACTGCATCGGCGGGAAGTCGATGGGCGCTTCGAGCACGGTGAGCGGCAGAAACTCGGCGTAATAGTCGGCGAACAGGCGCGTCGTGGTGAAGATCAGATCGGATTTGAGCAAAACGTAAGGCGCCAGATTGAAATACGGAATCGTCACGACCACATTGCGCTTCAGGCGCTCGCGCGCGAGGTGCATATCGATGGCGCCGCGTTGCGCAACGGAATAGGGCGTCGGAGCGAGATGCGGGCTGGCGAGATACTGGTCGAGTGTGAGGCCGCGTTTGGCGTAGGGGTGCGTATTGCGCACCAGGCAGACGATCTGATCGACGAACAAGTTCGAGAGGTGAAGCTGCTCCGGCGGCTCGGGCCAGTTGCCGATCACGATGTCGACCTTGCCGTCTTCGAGGGCGTGCTCATAGTCGAAGGCGGGCCCCAGCGAATGGAGTTCGAGCTGGGCGTTGGGTGCCTGCTGGCGAAAGCGCTCGACGACTGTCGGTACGAATAGCGTATTCAGATAGTCGGGCGAGCCGATGCGGAACGTGCGTACCGTCGTCGCCGGATCGAAATTCGATTGCTGAACCGTGATGCGCTCAATCTCGCGCAACGCGTTCTGTGTGGGCTCCAGCAGCGATTGACCGTACTCCGTGGGCACCATGCCCGATTTGCCGCGCACCAGCAGCGGATCGCCGGTGATGTCGCGCAACCGCCGCAGCGCCGCGCTGATCGCCGGCTGCGACTGGTTCAGCTTGACGGCCGCGCGCGTCACGCTGCGCTCGATCAACAAGGTATGAAGGACGCGCAGCAAATAAGTGTCAATCGGTTCGCGGTTCTGGCTCATAAGGAATATAACAATCCGAATATGTCGGACTGTGAATTGCATAAGGAAATCATTATGAAGCACAAGTCCCATACGCTTCTATAGCGGAAAGCCCCTACCGGCGACCGTGGCGCCTGTCGTTCGCGAGGCGACGGGCGCTGCAACAACGTTAATAGCGGGCTGGCTGCACGGTCGGGTCCCAGGCGAGTTTGCCCGCGTCGGGGGCGGCGACCGACAGCGGCTGCTGTGCCGAGCCCGCGCAGACTTAAGCGCACGCATACGCGCAGGCACAGGCGCGGACGACGCACCGATTGACGTGGCTTCGGGCAGCGTAAGACAGTCGATGACCTGTCGGCCCCTGCGTACGCCACAATTCGGATGCTTCACAACCGCTGGGGGCGGCCCGGGGCGCATGACATGCATCGGTGTTAAAATACCGGGTTTCGTGGCGCAATTTCGTGCCGCCGCACCTCATCTCCCGGATACCACCTGTGCTGTCTACTGCCAATATCACGATGCAATTCGGCGCGAAGCCGCTCTTCGAGAACATCTCCGTCAAGTTCGGCGGGGGCAACCGCTACGGCCTGATCGGCGCCAACGGTTGCGGCAAATCGACGTTCATGAAGATCCTTGGCGGCGATCTGGAGCCGAGCGGGGGCAACGTCATGCTCGAGCCGAACGTTCGCCTGGGCAAGCTCAAGCAGGACCAGTTCGCGTATGAAGAGATGCGCGTGCTCGATGTCGTGATGATGGGGCACACCGAGATGTGGGCGGCCATGAGCGAGCGCGACGCCATCTACGCCAATCCGGAGGCGACGGACGACGACTACATGCACGCGGCCGAGCTCGAGGCGAAGTTCGCCGAGTACGACGGCTACACGGCCGAAGCGCGTGCCGGCGAACTGTTGCTCGGCGTGGGCATTCCGACGGACCAGCATCAGGGGCCGATGAGCAATGTTGCGCCGGGCTGGAAGCTGCGGGTGCTGCTAGCGCAGGCGCTGTTCTCGAATCCGGACGTGCTGCTGCTCGACGAACCGACCAACAACCTGGACATCAACACGATCCGCTGGCTGGAAGACGTGCTCAACGAGCGCAACTCCACCATGATCATCATCTCGCACGATCGCCACTTTTTGAATGCCGTGTGTACGCACATGGCGGATATGGACTACGGCACGCTGAAGATCTACCCGGGCAACTACGACGACTACATGCTCGCCTCAGCCCAAGCCCGTGAACGCCAGATGGCGGCAAGCACGAAGGCGAAGGAGCGTATCGCCGACCTGCAGGACTTCGTACGTCGTTTCTCGGCGAACAAGTCGAAGGCGCGTCAGGCGACAAGCCGTCTCAAGCAGATCGACAAGATCAAGGTGGAGGACATCAAGCCGTCGTCGCGTCAGAATCCGTTCATCCGCTTCGAGTTTGAGAAGAAGCTGCACAATCTGGCGTTCGAATTCGAAGGCATTTCGAAGTCGTACGATCGTCAGATCTTCAAGAACGTCTCCGGCGCCGTGCGCGCAGGCGAACGTGTGGCGATCATCGGCGAGAACGGCGCAGGCAAGACTACGCTGCTTCGCAGCCTGATGGCGGCGTTGCCGGTCGACGCGGGCGATGTGAAGTGGGCGGAGAACGCGAACATCGGTTACATGCCGCAAGACACGTCGGAAGCGTTTCCGCAAGACCTGACGCTCACCGACTGGATGACGCAGTGGGGCAAGGAGGGCGACGACGATCAGGTGATTCGTGGCTCGCTCGGCCGTCTGCTCTTCGGTGGCGACGACGTGCGCAAATCGGTGCGTGTGCTCTCCGGGGGCGAGAAGGGCCGCATGATCTGGGGCAAGCTGATGCTGGGCCGTCACAATGTGCTGATGATGGACGAGCCGACCAACCACATGGACATGGAGTCGATCGAGTCGCTGCAGATCGCGCTCGACAAGTATCCGGGCACGCTGGTGTTCGTCTCGCATGACCGGGAATTCGTGTCGGGCCTGGCCACGCGTGTCATCGAAGTGAAGAACGACGGTACGCTCATTGATTACCAAGGCACGTACGACGAATATCTGGCGAGCCAGGGCGTGGAAGTCTGAGTCGCGTTCGGCCTCCGTTGTTCAAATGAAAGAACCCGCTTCGGCGGGTTTTTTCATTGGCGCTGCGGCGTTCCAGTTCGCCGAGCGGTCTGACGGTTCAACCGTCCTTTCCGTCAACCCGCGCCGTCATCAGATAGGGCGCATAGCGCATCAGATAGACGGAAAATGCCGCTAGCCAGCACACGCCCGCTGCGTCAATCCAGACGCTTGTGGCACCACTCACCAACCAGGGCCCGAAGACGCGCAAGAGCGCCGCGGCAATGATCAATCCGTAACCGGCCATCTCGAAGCGCCCGGCGATCAGCGCGCGGCCGGTATGTCCCAGTGCCGTGCGCGTGATCATGCCCATGATGGCACACCCGATCGCGCCGACCGTCAAGGCGTGGATCGCAAGGGAGTGCGCAATCGTTCCCGCCGCCGCGAGCGCCAGAAGCGCAAAGCCGATCGGAATCCACGCATAGGCCACATGCAGGATCGCCAGTATCGGTCGAGGCCCGACACGCCAGGAACGCCATCCTGCCAGCCGGATACCGTGAATCAGCACCGTGAATCCGGCGCACACGATCGTCACGGCGGGCACCGACAGGAATGCATCTGCGAGGAGCGTGATGACGACGCTCGGGGCGGCCAGCGTTTCAATCCATTTCCAGCGCTTCGCGGAATAGCCCGGCACCGCGTTCGTGGTGAACATCGGCACCACGCGCCCCGCGATCACCGTCACGAACATGACGACCAGTCCGATGGCGGCGTAAGCGGCCTGTAATGAGAGATCAACGCGTCCTTGCCACGCCCACCAGTGGAAGAGGGCGTTCAACGCACCGAAAGCGCCGAGGGCGACGGGGAGAAATAGGTTGCGACGATTGTTCGCCTTGATCAGCACGCGCATCAGCACGATGGCAACCACGGGAAGAAAAAGGGAATCGACGCCCGCGGCGAGCCATTCCGGCCCGTAATAAACAAGTACGCGTCCCGCTGCCCACAAGCCCCACAGCCACATAAGCGGTGCACCCCGGGGCGTATCGAGCGAGGTCCACGCGCGAACCGCGGTGAGCAAAAATCCCACAACGATGGCGGCGAAGCCGCCAAATATCATCTCGTGAACGTGCCAGACGAGGCCGTTCATGGGCGCGGCCCGACCGGCGACCGGATAGCCGTGAAGCGCGGCCAGCCATAGCGCAATGGCCAATGCCGCAAAGCCTGCGCCGCCTAGGTAAAACGGGCGAAAGCCAAGGCGAAGCAGGGGCAGCCCGGGGACTGATTGCGACGATGGTCTCGTGGTGGGTTGGCTGATTGACATCGCGACCTCCGCGATAAGATGTATCGTAAATACATCTTATCGCATCATTGGGCGATCTGGGAGAAATGTCCTTATGGGGGGCGGCGTGACGATAGCGCTATGTGGCGCATGGGGCGGGCCCAATACCCTGACGAGAATGCGTGCCTTTTGGACACCCGATGGCGTAGACGCGTCGGCCCGATGTGGGCAATCGGTGCTTGCGTCATCTGAGCGCAACTTAGGAATCTCGGAAGCTGCGTGTCGGAGTCGACTGATTTCGTCGCAAGCGTGCGAGATGCGTGGGCGCGCGGACTACAATGATCGCTCGTCGGGAACCTCCCAGCAGGAGACATCGCATGATCACGTACGACAAATTTTTCATCGACGGCCGGTGGGTGACGCCGGTTGGGCGCGCAACGCTGGACGTCTTTCATTCGGCTGACGGGACGCTCATGGGCCGCATTCCCGAGGGCGCAACGGACGACGTGCAGGCGGCCGTTGCCGCCGCGCTGAATGCGCGCGATCGCTGGGCGGCCACGCCGCCTGCCGAGCGGGCCGTCTACCTGCGCAGGATTGCTGCGGGCCTGAAGGCTCGCACGGACGCGCTCGCGCAAGTCATCACCGGTGAGACCGGCATGCCGATCAAGCTGGCTCGCGCCATTCAGGTGGGCGGACCTGTCTATCACTGGAATCAATACGCCGAATTGGCCGAAACATTCGAATTTGAAGCGCGCGTCGGCAATTCGCTGGTGGTGCGCGAGCCGGTCGGCGTGGTGGCGGCGATCACGCCGTGGAATTACCCGCTGAATCAAATCACACTGAAGGTGGCGCCGGCCCTGGCGGCCGGTTGCACGGTGGTGCTCAAGCCGTCGGAAGTGGCGCCTTTCAACGCATTTATCTTGGCCGAGGTCATCGCCGAAGCGGGGCTGCCGCCGGGGGTGTTCAATCTGGTGACCGGGCTCGGGCCGGTGGTCGGTGAGGCGTTGGCGCGGCATCCGAACGTCGACATGGTGTCCTTTACGGGATCGACGCGGGCAGGTAAGCGCGTGTCCGAAGTCGCGTCGCAGACGGTCAAACGGGTGGCACTGGAACTCGGCGGGAAATCGGCATCGGTCGTGCTTGACGATGCCGATCTCGCCGCCGCGGTCAAAGGCACGCTCAACGCCTGCTATCTGAATTCCGGCCAGACGTGTTCGGCGCACACGCGCATGCTCGTGCCTGCCTCACGTTATGAGGAAGTCAAGGCATTGGCGAAGGAGGCTGTCGCGCGCTTCACGCTGGGCGATCCGCGTGAGGAAACGACGCGTCTCGGACCGTTGGCGTCCGCCGCACAGCGCGAACGAGTTCAGACCTATATCCGCAAAGGTCTGGCGGAAGGCGCGGAGTTGATCGCGGGCGGGGATGCTGTGCCGGCCGGCTTCGAGGCGGGGTTCTTCGTACAGCCGACGGTGCTGGGCCGCGTGGCGCCTGACGCGACGGTCGCGCAGGAAGAGATTTTCGGTCCGGTGCTCTCGATCATCACGTATCAGGACGACGCCGATGCCGTGCGTATTGCCAACGACTCGATCTACGGGCTGGGCGGTGGCGTGTGGTCGGGCGACGAGGCACGCGCGGTGCGGGTGGCGCGTCAGATCCGCACGGGACAAGTGGATATCAATGGCGGGGAATTCAACGTGAAGGCGCCGTTCGGCGGATTCAAACAGTCCGGGCACGGACGTGAGAACGGCGTGTACGGCTTCGAGGAGTTCCTCGAGTACAAGTCGCTTCAGTTCAAGGCTGCGAAGTCGTAGAGCGGCTCTCGCAAAAACGCATCGCCTTGCCCTCGCGGGTGATGCGCGCCCACACGGCGGCCTTCTCGGCGTCGGTCAAGAATACCCAGTTCGACACTTCGTCGGCGGTGCGCCCGCAACCCTTGCAGACGTCGTCGAAGAGCGTCGAGCAAACGCCAATGCAGGGGCTGTCGGGGCGGTCGTGCAATTCGGACATAGGGGGCGTGTCGGCCAAAGGCGGGATGGGCGTTCAAAGCAGGCGCCATTATCGCATTGATGGCCCGATTGCCGTTGAATCCCCTACGGCAGGGGCTTGGCGGTGGACATGCCGGTGAGTTTCAGGTGGGGGCCGGGGCCGGCCCAAGGGATAGCCATAAGGACGATTTATGTTGCGTAGCTGGCAACTGTTTGCGCTGGGCTCGGCGTTCTTTGCCGCGCTGACGGCGGTTTTCGGAAAGCTCGGGGTGGCGCAGGTGAACTCGAACATGGCCACGCTGATACGCACGGTCATCATCTTTGCCGTGACGTTGGCGATCGTGGGCGTGCGCGGCGAGTGGCAGCGGCCGGCGAGCCTGAGCGCAAACACATGGTGGTTTCTGGTGCTCTCCGGCGTGGCGACCGGTTTGTCGTGGCTTTGCTACTTCCGTGCGCTGCAGTTGGGGCCCGTGTCGGGCGTTGCGCCGCTCGACAAGCTCAGCGTGGCGATGGCGATGATCATTGGTTGGAGCGTGCTCGGTGAACCGTTCTCGCTCAAGGAAGCCCTTGGCGGTGCGCTGATCGTCGCGGGCGCCCTCGTGCTGGTGTTCTGAGCTTTTGCTGGGGATGATGTCGACGCGGGGCACCGGGCGGCCGTCCGGTGACGATCCGCCCCAGCCGGACGTTCGCTCGGCTACCAGCGGAATACGCTATACCCGACCCGCACCTGCGACCGAGAGTGGCGGTTGTAGTCGAGCATGTCTTCGCCATAACCGGTGAAGTAGCCGAGCCACAGGTAGCCGCCGGTGCCCGGTATCAGCTTGCCCAGCGGATAGGTCACCTGCAGGTCCACGCTGCCATAGTTGCGTTTCATGCCCTTGCGCAAGGTCGCGCCGATCTGCCACCCGTTCGGTTTGCCCCACAACACGAGCAGATCCAGGTAGCCGCGGTAGTCCTGGATGTCGGGGTTGTCTTTCTTCTCGAGATACGCATAGAGCTTCGGCGCCACCGTCCAGTGGTACTCGGCGGGATTGCCGAACTTGAAGATCGGTTTGACGAACAGTGTGTTGATGCTGCGAGAATCCTCGCCCGCCTTGCCGTTGGACTCGTGCTCGAACCCTGCCGCGACGCCCAGAGACGAGAACCAACTCGCGCGCACGCCGGTGTCGGGGACGTAGTAGAAGAGGCTTGGCCGATAGTTCGAGTCGCGAAACGGGGCCGATTCGGCCTCCAGATCCCAGACCGATAGCTGCGTATAGCCGAAGTACAGGTTGTCGAGGAAGGCCTTCGAGGCGGGATTTTCCGGCTTGAGGATATGGAACTTGAAGCTGAGCTGGAAGCGTGCGTTGGCGTCGCCATTCTTTCCGAATGCGATGTACATCGGCTCATTCGAGGAGATGCGCGCAAACTCGGCGTCGCTGGTCGGTGCAATCGCGTCGGGAGCGGTGCTGGCGAGGGCGTCGGAGGCGGCCGCGGTGAGCGCAGCGGCTGACGCGGACGCACCGACTGCGGTACCCGGCACGGCACCGCTGCCGCGTGGGACCGGGCTGGCGGCGACCATCGGCTGGGTCGGTGCGGCACGATCGAGCACGATCGTGGTGGTCGAGGCATCCCAATCGACCGGCTCGACGCGCACCGAGCCGCGTAGCTCCTTCGGCAGGTCGGCGGCGTATGTGATGCGCCGGAACTGGCCGCTCGAGAGGGTCACGTGCGCGGGCACCAGTGCCGCGCGCTTGAGGGAGATCAGCGTGGGTTTAAAATCGTCGTTCGAGATACGCACGACGATCTTGTTCGGCAACGCAAGCGTCTTGTGCCCCGGGCCGTCGTGCGTGGCCAGCAACGTCAGTTGCAACGGCGCACCGCCCGAGAGGGCGCGCGGGGGTTGCAAGAGCGATAGGTCGGCACGTGCCGCGGTGCTCAGGGTCAGGCAGAGGGTGGCGGCAACGAGTGAAATGGCGCGAAACGGTGATGGGGCGAATGCATCGGGATTCGTCTTGGGCATCGGACCTGTCTGGGTTGGCGACCCCGGGCCCGTGAGCCCGATGTCTGGGTCGACTCGCCCCGGGCGTAGCCGGGGCGGGCTTTCGGTGGACGGCGACGATTGCACCGCGCACCGACCCGGGTGGGCCGGTTGAAGGCGGCGGGCGCGCTTACAGCCGCCCGTGCCAGTCGCGGATGAACGTCTCGATGTGTCCTGGCGGTAGGGGGCGCGTGCAATGATACCCCTGCCATGCGTGGCAACCCATCGACGCGAGCGCATCGCGCTGGGCAATGGTTTCGACGCCTTCCGCCACCGTCTCGATTTCGAGCTTGCGGGCAATGGCGATGATGGCGCGAATCAACTCGGTGTCGTAGCCGCCAAGCAGCACGCCGGCCACGAACTGGTAGTCGATCTTGACGGTGCCGAACGGCCAGCGCTTGAGCCGCACAAAGCTTGAATAGCCGGTGCCGAAGTCATCAAGCGAGAGGCGCACGCCCATCGCCACGAGTTCGTTCATCAGCGTTGCAGCCTCGTCGAGGTGCGAGATCAGCGACGACTCGGTGATCTCGATTTCGAGCTTGTCCGGCGGGACTCGATGGTGCTTGAGGGCGTAGCGGATCGTGTCCAGGGTGTGCACGCGCATTTGTTGCGCTGACAGGTTCACCGCCACACGCGGATACTCGTGACCGTTCGTATGCCATTGATCGAGCTGACGGCAGGCTTCGTGCAGTGTCCAGTCGCCGATCGGGCCGATCACGTCGCAACGCTCGGCAGCCGGGATAAATTCGCCCGGCATGATCAGTTCGTCGTCGCGCTGCCAGCGGATGAGCGCCTCGAGTCCGGTCAGCCGGTGCGTGCGCATGTCGATCTGTGGCTGGTAGTGCAGCCGGAATTCCGACCCCGACAGCGCGCGTTCGATGGCGTTGCGCCAGTGATGTTCGTTGCCGGCTTCGTCCGGCGGATTGACACTGTCTGTGGGCGTCGCCGGGGCTTCGGTCACGAGAAACCGCGAGGCGCTCTCGCGAATCGCCTGGTCGGCGACATCCGACGTGTGCTCAAGCAGTGTGGCGGGCCACACCGGCACCTGGGGCAGATGGGTGATCCCCGCCGAGATGATCGGGTAGAGCAGGCCGTCACCGCAGGGCACCGGCGATTCGCCGGCGCGAATGAAGCGGCGGGTGATCTGTATCGCCGCGTCGCGGCTGCCGAGATCGCGCAGCAAGATGGCGATCTGCTGATCGGACACGCGACCGATGATGTCGCGGCGACGAATGCGCGAACCGACGCGAAACGCAACAGTGGCGAGCAGATCGGCGTCCGAAATGGCCGGTTGGCGGGTCGCCATGCGCTGACCGCGGCCCACGTGCAGCACGACCAGCGCACAATGGCAGCCCGGCGGGTTTGGTGTGCGCAACTCCAGGCTAAGGGCGCGCAGGAGCCGCTGGCGATCCAGCAGTAGGTCGGCGAGCACGACTTGCCGTCGCAACGCGTTGGTATCGTTCATCTCGGCAAGCAGGCAGACGTCGCCCGTAAGGTTGAACGTTTGTCATCGCCGCAGGCAGTGCCACCCGGCAGAGGAAGCTCACGCGTCGAACAGGTCGTGCCGCCAGAAAGCCCTTGAATCATGTTCTGCATAAGACGCGAAAATGTGTCGGCCGTCGTGCGAGGAGGCGGATAAGGCTTGCCGGCCATGGCACCGCGTTCCTCGCGCTCGGGCAGACCGCGCACTAGGCGTGGCCCGACAAGAAGCTCGTGCCCGGTCGGGAAACCGGGTCCTATGTCCATTAACGGCACCCGTCTTTGAAAATTGAGTTCGGGTTTTACCTATGGCCGGGACGACTGGGTTGCGCCAGCCACTCGCGACCGCGAAGCATGACATCCCAATAAATCTTTGGCAGCACGTACTTTTTCAGCATCCACGCGATACGGTTCGCTTTCGTGCCGTCGAGGGGGAACGTGGGCATGAGCTTGCCGCCATAGCCAAATTCCGCGAGCACGATCTTGCCGTGTTCGACCGTGAGCGGACAAGCGCCATAGCCGTCGTAGTGCATGGGCTGCGGGCGGCCGTCCATGGCGGCGAGCAGGTTCTCGGCAACGACAACCGCCTGCTTGCGTGCGGCGGCCGCTGTCTTCGCGTTGGGTGCGGAGATGGCATCGCCCGCGCCGAAAATATTGGCAAAGCGCGCGTGGCGCAGTGTGGCCGGATCGACTTCGCACCAGCCGGCCGCGTCGGCCAACGGGCTTGCGCGCAACACATCCGGTGCACTTTGCGGCGGGACGACGTGCAGCAAGTCGAAGGGCTTGTCGACGAATTGCGATTGACCGTCGGCGTCGAAAATCTCGAAGCGGGCCACGCGACGTTCGCCATCAACCGCGCGCAGGTGCGAGAGATGATTGAGCGAAATCTCGTAGCGCTTGACGTATTCCATGAGCGCGGGGATGTAATCCTTCACGCCAAAAAGGGCCGGGGCCACAAGATGGAATTCAATCTTCGTCTTGTTGTGCACACCGTTCTGACGCCACGTGTGTGCCGACAGATACATGGCCTTTTGCGGTGCCCCTGCGCACTTGATCGGCATCGGCGGTTGCGTGAACAGCGCATTGCCACCCTTGAAGTCACGCACCAGCGACCACGTGTAGGGCGCGAGATCGAAGCGATAGTTGGACGTGACACCGTTACGTCCGAGCGTGTCGGTCAGGCCGTCGATGGCCTCCCAGTTCAGTTGCAGGCCCGGCGCCACGACGAGGTAGCGATAGCCGAGGCGACGACCGTCCGAGAGCAGGATTTGCTGGTGGTCCGGCGCGAAAGCGGTGACAGCCGCCTGAATCCACGTCACGCCGTTGGGAATGACGCTCGACATCGGACGCGCCGTGCGTGCCGCATCGAACTCGCCGGCACCGACGAGCGTCCAGGCCGGCTGGTAGTAATGCGTGTCGGCAGGGTCCACGATCGTGATCGAGAGCGACGGACGGCGGCGTCGCAGACTGGCCGCCACGGAAATCCCCGCCGCCCCGGCACCCATGATCACGATGTCGGCGGTGCTTTCCGTCGCGGGGGTGGGCGTAGCGGATACATCGCTGGACATAAGGTCTCCGACAAATAAGCAAAATTGAAACGGATGCCGACATATCGATGGCCATCCTGAACGCCGCGCGATGGCGGCTCACACGAATAGGTTCCTACCTGCGTGTTCGTGTGCGGGACATTGTATATAGAAACCGTGTCGGTTTGCCCTTGTTTTCAGGGGAAATTCCGCCATTCTTCATAATCGTCGCCACGTTCAGGGTGAACCGAGCCGAGGTTGGCGAGCGAGTGGCGAGCACGCGCGAGGTGCTGTCAAGGCGTGCACACTTTGTCGTGACAGGTGATGCCGATACCCGCAGGCGTCGGCAGAGGGGCGCCGCAGGACAGCGACGCCCGCGACGCTCACATGGGCGAGTGATTGTGGTCGCAGGCGACTTCGATCGGATCGGTTTCGCTGTGGCACGCGCAGGCTTCGCCATGCGCGCCTTGCATGAGGGCACGCAAGATGCCGCAATCGCTGGTTTCGTGGCGGCTATGGCATTGCGCCTGAAGGTGCAGCAACTGTTGTTCGAGCGCCTGCAACTCGTGAATGCGGGCATGCACGCGAGTAAGGTGGGCTTCGATCAACTGGTTCGCGTCTTCGCACGTCACGTTCGTGTCGTGGGCGAGTTCGCCGAGTCGTTTCGCATCGGCGAGCGGCATGTCGAGCGAGCGGCAGTGGCGGATGAAACGCAGCGCTTCAAGATGGTCGTCGCCGTAGGCGCGATACCCGGCGTCCGTGCGCGGCGGGGCCGCCAGCAGGCCTGCCCGCTCGTAATAGCGGATCGTTTCGACATCGGTGCCCGCCGCGCGGGCCAGTTCTCCGATTTTCATGCTTGACTCCGTAGTGACTACAGGGTTTTGAATGGAGGGTAACACGAATCAGTCAATCAGGAGTTCCCATGTCCCACCCCTCGGATTCGGCCCGTCTGGCCGGCTCGACGGCGACAGATCACCCCACGCATGACTCCGGTCATCGTCACGATCACGGGCATCGGCACGACCCCTCGCACGCCAACGATAGCGAACACGGCCACTCGCACGACCACTCGCACGACCACGACCGCGAACATGCACACGATCATGTCGCCCCATGCGCCCCAAGTTCCGCGCATGCGCACGACGATGCGTCGTGTTGCGCAGACGCTGCGCGTTTTGCGCCGGACGAACCGATGCCAGCGACGGGGGCGCCGCAGGCCCGTTTCCGAATCGATCAGATGGATTGCCCGACGGAAGAGCGTCTCATCCGCGATCAGCTTGAGCATCGGCCCGGCGTCGATGCGCTGTACTTCAACCTGCTCAAGCGAGAATTGACGATCGTTTTCGACGTCAACGCGTCGTCGACCGACGTTGCCCGGCATGGGGAGGCGGTCGCCGACACCTTGCGCAAGCTTGGCATGACGCCGGTGCCGCTGGCCGCCGGCGACACCAATGCACCGCCGCCCCCCGCGAGCCGAAAGGCAGACATTGCCCGTCTGGTGGCGGGCGTCTTGCTGGCTGCGGCAAGCGAGATCGCGGTCTGGTCCGGCGTGCCTGAGCACAGTCCCTGGGTCGGCGCTGTGGTCGTGGCCGCCATTCTCGCGTGCGGACTACCAACGCTCAAGAAAGGCTGGATCGCGCTGCGTCACCTCACGCTGAACATTCATTTCCTGATGTCGCTCGCTGTGATTGGCGCGATGTGCATCGGTCAATGGCCGGAAGCGGCGATGGTGATCGTGCTGTTCGCCTTGTCGGAAAAGCTCGAAGCCGCATCGCTCACGCGTGCCCGCCGCGCCGTCGAAGCGCTGATGCGCCTGGCGCCCGATCGGGCGTCGGTCGAACAGCCGGACGGTACCTGGTTGGATGTGCCCTCGGCGTCACTTGCGGTAGGCACGCGCGTGCGTGCACGGCCGGGGGAGCGCATTGCCATCGACGGCGTGATCGAGCAGGGCAGTTCGGCGCTCAATCAGGCGTCGATCACTGGGGAGAGCGTCCCCGTCGACAAGACAGTGGGCGACGAGGTCTACGCGGGCAGCATCAACGAAAGCGGTTTGATCGTGTATCGCACGCGCGTTGCGCCGGGCGATACGACGCTTGCGCGCATCGTGCGTATCGTGGAGACCGCACAGCAGCAACGTTCACCGACGCAGCGTTTCGTCGACAAGTTCTCGCGGATCTACACGCCGGTTGTCGTGCTGTGCGCGTTGCTCGTCGCGCTCCTGCCGCCGCTGGCCTTCGGTCTGGCATGGTCGCCCTGGATCTACAAGGCGCTGGTGATGCTGGTCATCGCGTGTCCGTGTGCGCTCGTGATTTCTACGCCGGTCACGGTCGTGAGCGGCCTGACGGCTGCTGCTCGTGCAGGCATTCTGATCAAAGGCGGTGCGTTTCTGGAAACCGGCCGTCTGGTCCGCGCGGTCGCGCTCGACAAGACGGGCACGCTGACGCGTGGCGAGCCGCGCCTGACCGACGTGGTGCCGTTGGGCGAAACGTCACACGACGAGGCACTCACGCTCGCCGCCGCGCTCGACGCGCAGACCACCCATCCCGTGGCGCGCGCCGTGGTCGACGGTCATACGCGAGCGGGTCTTGGCGCATTACCGTCGGTCACGGAGGTCGAAGCACTCGCGGGAATGGGCGTGAAGGGGCGTGTCGGTCAGACCCTTTACTACCTCGGCAACCATCGTCTGATCGAATCGCTCGGCGTGTGCAATGCGCACGTAGAGGCGACGTTGGCACGTCTCGAGGCGCAAGCCCGCACGGCCATCGTGCTGGCCAGCGAAACGCAGGCGATCGCCGTGTTGGCGGTGGCTGACACGCTGCGCGCGGAAAGCCGTGACGCCATCGCGCGTCTGGCTGCCATGGGTGTTCACACGGTGATGCTGACCGGGGACAATCGTGCGACCGCGGAAGTGATCGGTCGGCAGGCGGGCGTGAGCGACGTGCGTGCCGAAATGCTGCCGGAAGACAAATGGCAGGCGGTGTCGGCCTTGCGAGTGACGTACGGGTACGTGGGCATGGTCGGCGACGGTATTAACGACGCCCCTGCGCTCGCAGCCGCCGACGTCGGTTTCGCGATGGGAGTGGCCGGCACCGACAGCGCGTTGGAGACGGCCGACGTCACGCTGATGGATGATGACCTCCACAAGCTGCCGGCCTTCCTGGCGCTGTCGAGGCGTGCCGCAACGGTGCTCAAGCAGAATATTGCCGTGGCGCTCGCCATCAAGGCCGTGTTCTTCGCGCTGGCGGTGGTCGGGCTGGCGTCGCTGTGGATGGCGGTGTTCGCCGATGTGGGGGCCAGTCTGCTGGTGATTGCAAACGGCATGCGCCTGCTGCGCACGAAGGTGGCGTGAGCGCTCAGCGGGCGCGCATGCCGCGCTCCAGCGTGTGCGCATCCGGCAACTGGCCCAGCACGTGCGCCGCGCGGCTTGTGGTGTTGACGATGATCGTATCGAGGCGTCGGATCATGGCACTGCGCTGCGCGTCGTGCAACGGCATGGCTTCGCACATTCGCTGCGCGACGACGGCATCGTTGAGTTGCCCAAGGAGCGTCTGTGCGGCATGCAGTGTGCTCTCGTAGGGCGAGCAGACCGATTTACGTAGCCAGGGCGCCAACAGTTCGGCGCTGTAACGGGCCTTCTTGATCTTCACGCGCAACGCGTGCAACTGCTCGGTGTCGAGCATGGCCAACTGGCGACAATCCGGAAACAGCGCGATGTATTGGGCGCGCAGCATGTTGCGGGCATGCTTCGCCAACGCGCGCGACCGCTTGCCTGGCGTACGAGAGGGGCGTCGCAATGCCTTGGCCGAGCGAATCTTGCATCGGCCGTCCTCGCGCATCCCGAAGGCGCTGAGCAGCAACCCATGCAACGCCTGTTGGCGCTCGCCGGTCAATGCCGCGGCAACTTGTGCGCGGGCGACGCGGCGCAGGTGTTCCACGTGCCTGTCCACCGCAGGCCAGTCGATGTCGGGAAAGTCGGCGCGCAACGCGGGTAATGTCGTTGTCGCTAACACATCGGTATCTCGCGCAGGGCCCATCGATTGCCCCAGCCAGCGCAATTCCTCGTTCAACCGATGGTGCCAGCGAGGCTTGAGCCACGGCGAAAAGACATCGATCAACGCGCGCAGACGACGTATCGCAATTCGCAACTCGTGCACGACCTCGGCGTCGATGGACGCGATGTCGCTGTCCTCGCCCGCCTTCGGTAGCGATGGCCATTGTTGCAGGATCTGCGCGGCGAGGGTGACGAGCAGGCGTGCAGCGGACATGCGCCGCATGCGCGCGGCGCCAAGCGCCGTGCGCGTCTCCGTGGGGGCCTGGCCGGCAGCGGACGGTCCCTCGATGGCGGCGGCGATGGCCGCTGTCGTCACGCGTGTCATGTCACGCAACATAGCATAGTTGCCTGGGGCCAAGCGCCAAGGAAGACCGATGCGACAGGGTGGCGCGGGGGCTGCGCGAGGTGCGGCGATTCGCAAAAAGCCATCGGCAACGCGCGTCAGGACGGTGGGTGTTGACGGCAGGGGATGACAACAGGAGAGTCGCTGCCGGAGTGGGGCAGGAGACGACGCTGGGAGCGTCTCGTCGCGGGCGCCCGGTGCCCGAGCTGTGGTGTGCAGGACACCCGCGAGGCACGCAGCGTCACATCAGTCGTGGACCTCGCGAGAGGATGACGTGACGCCTATCCATTGCTGCACACCGCGGCGCGGCCATGCGAGCAAAAAAGATAGGCCGGCCCGAAGGCCGGCCTGCGCGCAACTGGTTTTACTTCTTGTTCACAGCGTCCTTGAACGCCTTGCCAGCCGTGAACTTCACGGTCTTGGCGGCCGGGATCTTGATCGCTTCGCCGGTCTTCGGGTTGCGGCCGGTACGTGCGGCGCGCTTGCCCGAACCGAACGAGCCGAAGCCGATCAACTGGACCGCGTCACCCTTGGCGACGGCCTTCTTGATGGTCTCGAGCAGAGTGTCGAGGGTTTCGCCAGTTTGAGCCTTGCTAGCACCCGTAACACCGGCGACGGCGTCGATCAGTTCCTGTTTGTTCATGTGTGTTTCCCTTGAGAGGTGGTGAATACCGGCGACAACTCTAACACTTTCGCCATTTGGCGAGTGTCGGTGTTGTATCCGCGCCATAAGGCACGCGGCACATGCCAGAAAGTCGCCATCGCGACACGTCACGCAAACGCGATCCTAAGATCCATCCCGTCACGCCTCGAGAGGGCGCCGACACTGGCCGGGCAGCCGCATTATAGAGCCATCGGCGGGCTGTGGGCCAGTGCTGACAACGGTTTGCGGCGATTTTGTTGTGCGATGCCGCGTACTTTCTCGTTCATGATGACAAAAACACGGTAACTACGGGCATCTCCGGTCATGCACCGGCGCAATCCCTTGCTGGGCGGGCTTTGGGGGTTTCCCTAGCCGATGGGGGCTTGCGTACTGGCGCGACTTTTGGTTGGCGTCAACTTGCCCTGCGAGCGGCTCGATGCGTCACATCGGTCGGAATACGAAGGACTTCGCGCGTGTTCGGTCGAGTCGACGCGCTGCGTTGGCGCACGATTCCGCCAAAACCCTTGCGGTCCGATGGGGACAAATGAAAGCAATTCCCGTTTGAGGTAAAATAATGGGGTTTTCCCGCCCAAAACCGGAAGTGCGTCTGCTAGGCGCGCCTGGGGTCCGGGCATCGGGGCCATCAAGGACGGCTCGCGCATTCGCATGTCAGGCGATTCGGGCATTAGTTCCGTCGATGTGCCGCGCCCCGCCCGTCGTCATACGTCAAGCCAATATGAGTACTCAGAATCAACAGACCGTGCTGGAAGTCCACCACTGGACTGATACGTTGTTCAGCTTCAAGACCACTCGCGACGCTTCGTTCCGTTACGTCAATGGCCAGTTCACGATGATCGGGCTGGAAGTGGAAGGCAAACCGCTGCTGCGCGCCTACAGCATGGCGAGCGCGAATTACGAGGAAGAGCTTGAGTTCCTGAGCATCAAGGTGCAGGACGGTCCGCTGACCTCGCGTCTGCAGCACTTGAAGCCGGGCGACAAGGTCATCGTTGGACGCAAGCCGACCGGTACGCTCATCGACGACAACCTGTTGCCGGGCAAGCATCTGTACCTGCTTTCGACGGGCACGGGCCTCGCGCCGTTCATGAGTATCATCCGCGATCCGGAAGTCTACGATCGCTACGAGCACATCATTCTGGTTCACGGCTGCCGCTTCACCAGCGAATTGGCGTATCGCGATCTCATTACCCAGCATCTGCCGGCGCACGAGTATCTCGGTGAATACGTGCGCGACAAGCTGATCTATTATCCGACGGTGACGCGCGAAGAGTTCGAAAACCAGGGCCGTATCACGGAGCTGGTTGAGTCGGGCAAGATGTTCGCCGACATCGGTTTGCCGGAATTTTCGCCGGAAAACGACCGCATCATGTTGTGCGGCAGCCCGGCCATGCTCAAGGACACCCGCGAGCTGCTGGAGAAGCGTGGCTTCGTGGAAGGCCACAACCACGCCCCGGGGCACTACCTCGTCGAGCGTGCGTTCGTCGGCTAAGTCCGTCGGCCCCTATGCTCAAGGCAGCGCTTGCTTCCTTGGGACGAAAAAAAACCGCTCAATCGAGCGGTTTTTTTTGTCATCGGAACCGGTTAGAACTGGTTCATGGTGTTGTCTTTCCCCGCTGCCTTGAGGGCCGCTGCGCCGCTGAAATACTCCTTGTGGTCGTCGCCGATGTCCGAGCCGGACATATTCTGGTGCTTCACGCAGGCGATGCCCTGGCGAATTTCCTTGCGCTGCACGCCGGCCACATAGCCGAGCATGCCCTGATCGCCGAAGTATTCCTTGGCCAGGTTGTCGGTCGAGAGTGCGGCGGTGTGGTACGTCGGCAGTGTGATCAGGTGGTGGAAGACACCGGCTTCGCGCGCCGCATCGGCCTGGAACGTGCGAATTTTTTCGTCGGCGACGGCCGCCAATTCGGTGTCATCGTATTCCTCGCTCATCAACTGGCCGCGCTCGTAGGCTGAGACATCCTTGCCGGCCGCCTTCATCGCGTCATACGTCTGCTGGCGGAAGTTCAAGGTCCAGTTGAACGACGGGCTGTTGTTGTACACCAGCTTGGCGTTCGGGATCACTTTGCGAATCTCGCTGACCATGCCGGCGATCTGGGCGATATGCGGCTTTTCGGTTTCGATCCACAGCAGGTCGGCGCCGTTTTGCAGTGCGGTGATGGAATCCAGCACGCAGCGCGCTTCGCCCGTGCCAGTGCGGAACTGGAACAGGTTGCTGGGCAGGCGCTTGGGACGCAGCAGCTTGCCGTCGCGCTTGATGACGACGTCGCCATTGCCGAGGGCATCCGCCGAAATTTCGTCGCAATCAAGGAAGGAATTGTATTGGTCGCCCAAGTCGCCCGGCGTGTGGGTCACGGCGATCTGCTTGGTCAGGCCGGCGCCCAGCGAGTCGGTACGGGACACAATAATGCCGTCGTCCACGCCCAGTTCCAGGAAGGCGTAGCGAATCGCGCGAATCTTGGCGAGGAAGTCTTCGTGCGGCACGGTGACTTTGCCATCCTGGTGACCGCATTGCTTCTCGTCGGACACCTGATTCTCGATCTGAATGCAGCATGCGCCGGCTTCGATGAACTGCTTGGCCAGCAGGTAGGTGGCTTCCGCGTTACCGAAACCCGCGTCGATGTCGGCGATGATCGGCACGACGTGGGTGACGTGGTTGTCGATTTTCTCCTGGATGGCGGCCTTGGCAGCCCCGTCGGCCGCGTCCAGTTGGCGGAACAGGCCGCCGAGTTCGCGGGCGTCCGCTTGGCGCAGGAACGTGTACAGCTCGCGGATCAACGCGGTGACGGAGGTTTTTTCGTGCATCGACTGGTCCGGCAGCGGTCCGAACTCCGAGCGCAGTGCTGCAACCATCCAACCCGACAGATAAAGGTAGCTGCGGTCGGTGGTGTTGAAGTGCTTCTTGATGGAGATCATCTTCTGCTGGCCGATGAAGCCGTGCCAGCAACCCAGCGACTGGGTGTACTTGGACGGGTCCGCATCGTAGGCGGCCATGTCGGCGCGCATGATCTTGGCCGTGTACTTGGCAATGTCCAGACCCGTTTTGAATCGGTTCTGGGCACGCATGCGTGCGGCATATTCGGGATTGATGGCATCCCAGGCGCTGCCTTGTTTCTGCTTCAAACCAGCCACAGCGGTGATGTCGTCTTGATATTGGGTCATGTGCCTCTCCTGAGAGCAAAGCGCGTTTGAATAAAGGGTTCAGCGTGTCGCCCCCGTATGTCGAAGCGAACTGCATGACGAAATGGTACCGCCGTTTGGCGCGATTGGGTCAAGTCTTATATAAGACATAAGAGTTAATTTATGCTTATTTTTCAATGACATATGTGCAATATTTCGCAATTCGAAACACGTTTTCGGGTGACGGAAAAATGAGGCGAGCGAAATTTCGAGGGAATTCCGCAATGTGAAATGCGCTTTCGTTGGCTGGAGACGGGACACGCGCCGATGGCGTGAGCAACGAGCGCTGGCGGAATGATTGTGTGGACGTCTGTTGAGACGAGGCGACGTTCCGACGGGCGATGAATGGCGCGATCCAATGTGGGGGCAAGCGCGCTACGCAAGCCGCCAGCCGGACCCGGCTGGGGCCTGACTCATCTTGGAAGGCGGCGCGCCTCGGATCGACCGGCAGCCGGTCAGGCGCGCGTCGACGTGGCCGTGCGTGCGACTCGCTGCTAGGGCTTGGCGCTCAGGTCAGCGCTGGCTTCTGAGGTCGGGGCAGCGGAAGTCGGCGCGGGTCGTGCCCACACGCTGTAGGGATCGCCGCGGCGGGCGCGTTTCCAGGTCGCGCACGCGAACAGTGCAAAGCCGCCCGCGAAGACGATCGCGACGAGGTCAACGCCGGCCAGCACCCAATCGCCCGCAGCCATCGAGCGCACGAGATTGTCCGGCGTGAGCACGGCGTCGGCGGCCGGGATAATGAGGCAGACGAGCGCCGTCGCTGCAAGTAGTCCCGTGGCTGCCACCGCCGGCGCCGCGAGCGCGGCGAAAAGCATCGAGGCGGTGAGCGTGGCGATGAAGATTGAGAGCGCCGTCATGTCGGGGGCGACGATCGCACCGACGAAGGCCGCGGCAATCCCCAGGCATGTGCCGAGAAACACGCCGGCGGTGGCCTTGGCCATCCCTCGCAGATGGGCGGGTTGTACGGCTGCGTTGCGCTTGCGACGCGATTCGAGCCAGAGCAGGTTGCCACTGTAGACGAGCACCGCACCCATCAGGCCCAGGACGAAGTACACCCAGCGCATGGCATCGCCCGCGAAGTTACCGAAGTGGGCGCCGTAGATCATGCTGAGCATCGCGTGGTTGGCGTCCCGTACGCCGGGGCTGTGCTGACCGACGATCGCCCCGTCGTTCAGGCGCACGGCCACGGCCGAGAACACTCCCAGCGAGTCGCTGGCCTCGCCGTAGACTTCGGCCACCGCGTCCGGCTTGCCGTAGCGGGTCCACGCCACGGCGGTCGCTTCCATGCCGGGCGCCGCGTGCTCGGCGCGGGCGAGCAGGGCCGTGAGACCAAGCGGCTTGCCGTCGACCGGTGCGATCGTTGCCGGCACTGCGCCCGTTATCTGCGGAATTTGCGACAGCAGCTTGTTATCGAACGTCACGACGTTGAACGCCATCATCAGCGGCAGGAGGAGGCACAGCAGCGCCCCTGTCAGCGCGAAGACAATATGAAACGGCAGACTCAGCACGCCGATGGCGTTATGCGCGTCCTGCCAGAAGCGCTTGACGTTGCGTCCCGGGCGCAACGCAAAGAGGTCTCGCGTGACGCGCGGCAGATGCACGATCACGCCCGAGATCAACGCCATGCCGTAGAACAGCGACACCACGCCCATCAGATATAGCCCGTAGGTCGGGATCGACAGCGAGTAGTGCAGCGCATTGATCGTGCCCGACAGGCCCGGGCGCGCCTCGCCGATCACGAGCGACGGCGCGGTACCCTCGGCGTTAGCGGGCAAGCGTGCCTGTTGCCATTCGCCGTTCGGTTCCTGCCAGTAGGCAAAGGGCGTTGGCGAGTGATTGGGCAACACCACGCCCATCTGCTCGCGCGCGGCCGGGAATTGCATGCGAACCCGCTCGGCGAGCTGTTCCGTTTGCGCGAGCGAGAGCGGTGCATGACGCGTGGCGGGCTGCTCCCAGCGTTCGATCTCATGATGGAAGACGGTCAGGGCGCCGCCGAGCATGGCGATGAACAGCGCGAAACCGGCGACGATGCCGGCCCACGTGTGGACACTCAGATATTGGCGAAGGGTTTGGGCGCGCATTGAACAATCCTTACCCGACGGCGTGCGCCAACAGCAGCGCAACCCAGGCGACGACGGTGGTGGCGCCAAGGCCAACCCACGCGTGTTTGGCGGTGCGGCTCGCGTAGGCGACGGCACACAGGCCAAGCCACAGGAGCGGGAAGAGGGCGATGACGGGAATCACCGCCGTTTGCCAACCGACCGGCGTCAGATGGGCGATAGTGCCGCACAGCGCCATCGCCGCGAAGCCGCCGAGCACCAGGCCCGCGAAGGTTCTACTCCACATGAGCGTCTCCGCGCAAAGAGCGCCAGCCGCCCACTGCATACGGCCAGAAAAGCTGGCCGAAACACAGCGACATGAACGCCGCAGCGATGCCGGCCGAAGGGCCGGCCGCCAGCCACCAGCAACCCAGGCTGGCAATGGCGGCCAACAGCGAGAGTGACCGGGCGGGCTGCGCAGCCAAACGTCGTGCGCGCACACGCTGGTGCTCAGAGGTGAGATAGCAGGCGCCGCCTGCCAGCCATGCCAGGGCAATAGCCAATCCAATCAACATGCTCGGGAATCACATGAAAATATGGCCCGCAAGCGAAGACGTCACCCTTTGGCGACGCGACGGTCGAGGCCGATCGAAAACGGTTCCGGGCAAACGCAGCGGTCACACATTTTTCGGTGATTATGCGAATGGTAACAAAAACGATTCGCATTTATAGCATGAATCGTCAGAATCCCGAAATAGCGCACCTGGAAATGGGGTGCCACGCCTGAGCACACGTCAGGCGCCAGGCGCCAGATGGCAAGCGTCGGGCGACAAACGGCAAACGGTAAACGCCAAGCGCCAAGCGTCAGGCGTGAGGCGGCAAGCGTTGCGCGTCAGGCCGCCTCGCCTCATCAGGCCGGACGGCGCTCCAGCAGCACCGGGATCGACTTCGAGGTCGGCGTCCCAGCACCCTCGGCGATAGCGTCGAGCGGCACCAGTCCGTTGGTCTCGGGGTAGTATGCCGCGATGCAGCCACGCGGAATGTCGTAGGCAACGAGCAGGAAATCATCGGCGCGACGCGCAATGCCGTCGTGCCAGACACCCACGAGGTCAACGTGCTCGCCTGCACGAAAGCCTCGCGCATCCAGATCTTCCGAGTTGGCGAAGACAACGCGGCGCTGTCCGAACACCCCACGATATCGGTCGTTCAGGCCGTAGATTGTGGTGTTGTATTGATCGTGGGAGCGAATCGTGGCGAGTTGCAGCACATCGGCGCCACGCTCACCCGCCTGGCGCCGTGCCACGTCGATCGGCATCTCGTGCGGCAGCGGGTGTGTCGTGAAGTTGGCGCGCGCGTTGGCGGTCAGCCACTGACGCGTTGACGGCGGCACGGGCAGCCGGAAGCCCCCCGGATGGCGCACGCGGCGATTGAAGTCCGCAAAGTCATCAAAGGTGGCGGCCATGGCGTCGCGAATGCGATCGTAGTCCTCCACGTACCAGTGCCAATCCTCGACACCGCCGAGCGCGCGGCCCATCGTTGCCTGCGCGATGCCCGCGACAATGGTCGGTTCGGAACGCAGATGCTCGGACGCCGGGGCGTTGATGCCATACGACAGGTGCACCATGCTCATCGAGTCTTCCACCGTGACGCCCTGCACCGCGCCTTGCTGCATGTCGATTTCGGTGCGGCCCAGACACGGCAGGATCAGTGCATCGCGCCCGTGCACGAGATGGCTGCGATTGAGCTTGGTCGCCACGTGCACAGTCAGGTCGCACTGGCGAAGCCCCTCCCAGGTGCGCGGCGTGTCGGGTGTGGCCATCGCGAAGTTGCCGCCCATGCCGATGAAGACCTTGACGCGGCCGTCGCGCATGGCCGAGATCGTATCGACGACGCTCAACCCGTCGCGTCGCGGCGGCGCAAACGCGAACGCTTGGCCAAGCCGGTCAAGGAAGGCGGCCGACGGCTTTTCGTTGATGCCGACGGTACGGTCGCCCTGCACGTTGCTGTGACCGCGCACGGGACACAGACCCGCCCCCGGGCGTCCGATGTTGCCGCGCAGGAGCATCAGGTTGACGATCATCTGAATGGTCGCGACGGCGTGCTTGTGCTGCGTAATGCCCATGCCCCACGTCGCAATGACGCGCTCGCCGCGCAGATAGACGTCGGCAATCTGGCACATCTGGGCTTGCGAGACACCGGACGCGCGCGTGAGATCGTCCCAGCGTTCGCTGCGTACGTCGGCGGCGAAATCGTCGAAACCGTGTGTGTGTTCCGCGATGAAGGCATCGTCGAGCAGCGCGGATTCGCCATTGGCGCGCGCAAGGGCGTCGCGCTCCAGCACGCGCTTGATGACGCCCTTCACGAATGCAAAGTCGCCGCCGCACGCCGGCGTGATGTAATGGCTGCTGATCGCGGTGCCGCCGAGGCTCAGCATTTCGGCCGGACTTTGCGGGTCGGCAAAGCGTTCCAATCCGCGTTCGTGCAGCAGATTGACCGACACGATGGTCGCGCCGCGCCGGGCTGCCTCGCGCAACTCACCGAGCATGCGCGGATGATTGGTGCCCGGGTTCTGGCCGAACAGCAGCAGCGTATCGGCCTGTTCGAAGTCGTCGAGGGTGACGGTGCCCTTGCCGATGCCGATCGTGGGCGGCAGGCCAACGCTCGTCGGCTCGTGACACATGTTCGAGCAGTCGGGAAAATTGTTCGTGCCGTACTGGCGCACGAAGAGCTGATAAAGGAACGCCGCTTCGTTGCTGGTGCGACCGGACGTATAGAACGCTGCCTGATCGGGGTCGGGCAGGGCGCGCAAGTGCTCGCCGATCAACGCGAAGGCGTCGGTCCAGGCGATCGGTGCATAGCGGTCGGTGGCGGCGTCGTAGCGCATGGGATGCGTAAGACGGCCGTAGCCTTCGAGCGTGTAATCGTCCAGCGCGAGCAAGTCGGTCACACTGTGCTCGGCAAAAAAGTCAGGGGTGACGCGGCGCTTGGTGGCTTCGGCGGCGACCGCCTTGGCCCCGTTTTCGCAGAATTCGAACGTCGAGGCGTGTTCGCGATCCGGCCACGCGCAGCCCGGGCAATCGAAGCCGCTGGGTTGGTTTGCGCTGAGCAGTGTGCGGGCGCCTTTGAGCGGAATGCCTTGGGTGACAAGTTGAATGGCAACGTTCTTGAGGGCTCCCCAGCCGCCGGCGGGGCGATCGTAGGGGGCGATTTTCGAGGCGGGCATGGTGCGTTTTCTGACGAGAAGAGGTGGCGCGGCGCGTCGGCATCTGGGGAATGCTTCGGACATAGCCAAACGGTTACCGTTAAATAGGCAAAGTGATGCATAATTCAACGGCGTTGCAACGGTATTTTGGTGCCGACGTCGATCTGGAAAACCCTATGAATTCGACGTTTTCAGGCATCTTATCAGGATATTGCATAAATTGATTTATGCAATTAATAGCATATAAGGTGAGTCAATGAAGCAGATATCGATCGGCCCGCAGCTCCGGTTTCACCGCGACGGCAACGATCTTCCGCTCGACAAGGTGCTGTCGCTACTCGCCGAGGTGCAGGCGCACGGCAACTTGCAGGCGGCCAGCCAAGCGCTCGGGCAATCGTATCGAGGCGCGTGGGGCCACGTGAAGGAAGTCGAGGCGCTCATGGGGGCGCCCTTGCTGACGATGGCGCGTGGCCGTGGCGCGGTGCTCACGCCGCTTGCTCAGCGGCTACTGTGGGGGCAAAAGCGCCTGCAGGCTCGGCTCGGCCCCCTGCTGGAGACGATGGCGTCGGAGTTGCAGACCGAGCTTGACGATCTGCTGTTGCAGGACAGCGACCAACTGCGGCTGTTTGCCAGTCATGGGCTGGCGATCGCGGCGCTGGTCGATTTCGCGGGACGCGCGGGCCTGCCCATCGAAGTGAGCTATCGCGGCAGCATCGAAGCGATTGCCGCGCTCGCGAAGCACGAGTGCGAGGTCGCGAGTTTTCACGTGCCGATCGGCGCGCTTGCAGAACCGGTGCTCGATCACTATGGGCCCTTGCTCAAGGGCAAGTCGTATCGGGTGGCAGACGTCGCTTCGCGCCGTCTCGGGTTGCTCGTTGCACGCGGCAATCCGCTCGGCATTCATACGCTGGCCGACCTGCCGCGCACGGGGGCGCGCTTCGCGAACCGGGAGCGCGGATCCGGCACCCGAATCATCTTCGATCTGCTGCTCGCGCGTGAGGGAATCGATCCGGCTGCCGTGGCGGGCGCGGAGAACATCGAGTTCACGCACGCCGCCGTGGCGGCGTACATCGCCAGCGGACGCGCCGACGCGGGTCTCGCCATCGAGGCAGCGGCAAGCCAGTTCGGGCTCGATTTCCTGCCAATCCTGACGGAGCGCTATTGCCTGATGTTTCCCGAGACCGGCAGCGAGTCCGCGCATTTGCGGACGCTGCTGGAAATTCTGCAAAGCGACGCGTATCGGCAGGCGGTGCATGCCATCCCCGGCTACAGCGAGGCGGCGACCGGTAGCATCGCCCCGCTGTCTGAGGCGTTTCCCTCGTTGGGTTGAAAAATAATATGCAATGATATGCATATGTTGCGCCCGAGCATCGGTCGCGTCGAACGGCCAGCCGGCGCGGTTTATGCGGCTTTGGCATGCTGCTGTGCGGCGAGCGTGGGAAAAGCGAGCAACGCAAGCTATCGGTGTTTCCACGAGGCTTGTTGGGAGGGGACGTTTGGACTAATGTCCTAACTGTCGAGCCCCCAGAAACGCGCCGCCATCATATGCAACGTAGAACATATGAGGCGCCGTTTCGCCCCAGGAGACATACGAGATGGTGTCCACCCCTCACGCGACGCTCGCGCCGCTGCTGGCTCGCCACGCCGGCCGTGCGCACGAGTTGTTGCCGCTGTTGCATGCCCTGCAGGACAGCGACGGTTACGTCGACCCCGCCCATGTGCCGGCGATCGCCGCCGCGCTGAATCTTTCTCGCGCCGAAGTGCATGGCGTGATTACCTTCTATCATCACTTCCGCAGCGCGCCGCCGCCCCCGATCGTGGTGCAGGTCTGCCGCGCGGAGGCCTGTCGCAGTCGGGGTGGCGAAGCGCTCGTGGCCCATATCGAGGCGTCTACCGGCGCACCCGTGGACGGCGCGCCGTGTCGCGGCGTCGGCGTCGAATCGGTGTATTGCCTCGGGCAATGTGCGTTGTCCCCGGCCGTGATGATCAACGGCGAACTGCACGCGCGCGTGAGTCCGGCGCGCTTCGATGCGCTGCTGCCGGTGCGCAAGGCAGGTGGCCATGTCTGAGTCTTCGAAGCGCGGTCCGTACCGCGTGTATATCCCGCGCGACTCCGCTGCGCTCGCCTTGGGCGCGGACCGGGTCGCCGCCGCTGTGGCAACGGAAGCCACCCAGCGAGGCATTGCCGTCGATATCGTGCGCAATGGCTCTCGTGGGCTGTTTTGGCTCGAACCCCTCGTCGAAGTGGAGACCCCCGCCGGGCGCATCGGGTACAGCAACGTGCAGGCCGCTCAGGTCGCCGCCTTGTTCGATAGCGGCTGGCCCGCATGTGCTGCTCAGGACGCCAAGCGCGAGGTTCCCGCGGACAATCCCGACGGGAGTTGGGACGCCCCAATGCCTGCCTGCGTCGGTCGGGTCGATGCGATTCCGTATCTGGCGCGGCAACAGCGCCTGACGTTCGCGCGCATTGGCGTGACCGACCCGCTCAACCCGGTGGACTATGAAGCGCACGGTGGCCTGGTCGGACTGCGCGCATGCCTGGCGCTCGACGCGGCCGCAGGGTGCCAGACCGTGCTCGACTCGGGCCTGCGTGGACGCGGCGGCGCGGCGTTTCCGGCGGGCATCAAGTGGCAAACCGTCAGCCGCGCCCAGGCGGCAACCAAATACGTCGTCTGCAATGCCGACGAAGGCGACTCGGGCACATTTGCCGATCGGCTCATCATGGAGAGCGATCCGTTCGTTCTCATCGAAGGGATGGCCATCGCAGCGCTCTGCGTGGGGGCGAGCGAGGGCATCATCTACGTGCGCAGCGAGTATCCGCATGCCATTGCGGCACTCGAGTCGGCAATTGCCGTCGCGCGCCGGGAAGGCTGGCTCGGCCCGGACGTGCTGGGCTCGGGACGCGCTTGCGAGTTGCGCGTCGCCAAGGCGGCGGGCGCTTATATCTGCGGCGAGGAAACGGCGTTGCTCGAAAGCCTGGAAGGCAAGCGCGGCGTGGTCCGGGCGAAACCGCCGATTCCAGCGGTGGCCGGACTCTTCGGGCAGCCGACACTCGTCAACAACGTCGTTACCCTCGCGAGCGTGCCGTTCATCTTCGCGCATGGCGCCGACGCCTATCGCGAGTTCGGCATGGGCCGCTCGCAAGGCACACTGGCGGTGCAACTCGCGGGCAACGTGCGTCGCGGCGGACTGGTGGAGCTGGCGTTCGGCGTGACGCTGCGCACACTGCTCGACGAGTTCGGCGGCGGGACAGCCAGCGGGCGCCCTGCCAAGGCCATTCAGGTCGGGGGCCCGCTCGGGGCGTATCTGCCAAGCGCGCAGTGGGACGTGCCGATGGATTACGAGGCGTATGCCTCGCTCGGCGCGGTCGTCGGTCACGGCGGGGTGGTCGTCCACGACGACACGGCCGACCTCGCGGCGTTGGCGAGCTACGCGATGCAGTTCTGTGCACACGAGTCGTGCGGCAAATGTACGCCGTGCCGCATTGGTGCGACGCGCGGAGTCGAGGTGATCGACCAGATCCGACGCGGAGACACCTCCGTGCGTCAGGTAACACTGCTGCGTGATCTGTGCGACACGATGGTGGCGGGGTCGCTGTGCGCGATGGGCGGCATGACGCCGTTCCCGGTGCGCTCGGCGCTCGAACATTTCCCGGCAGACTTCGGTCTGCCCGATGGCGCCGGGCGCGCCGAAGCCGCCTGACGCGCATGCGTCAGACAGGGAGGAGAACACATGATTCATCCGAGCACCTCAGTGACCCCGGGCCACGACCTGGACATGGGCACGCCGCTGCGTGAGAGCGATGTCGGCATTACCCTCGAAATCGACGGCGAGCGCGTAACCGTGCCGGCCGGCACGTCGATCATGCGGGCGGCGGCGGGCCGCGACGTCAACATCCCCAAGCTCTGTGCGACGGATTCGCTCGAACCGTTCGGGTCTTGCCGCTTGTGTCTGGTCGAGATCGAGGGGCGGCGCGGATTTCCCGCCTCGTGTACGACACCCGTCGAGCCGGGCATGAAGGTACGCACGCAGTCGCCGGCGCTGCAGGATCTGCGTCGCAACGTGATGGAGCTTTACATCTCCGATCACCCGCTCGACTGCCTGACCTGCGCGGCCAACGGCGATTGCGAATTGCAGGACATGGCGGGCGTCACGGGGCTGCGCGAGGTGCGCTACGGCTTCGAGGGCGAAAACCATATTCACAGCGCGAAGGACGAGTCGAATCCGTATTTCACGTATGACCCGTCGAAATGCATCGTCTGCAATCGTTGTGTGCGGGCGTGCGAGGAGACGCAGGGCACGTTTGCGCTGACGATTTCCGGCCGTGGCTTCGAGGCGCGGGTTTCGGCCGGGCAGGATCAGCCGTTCATGGATTCGGAGTGCGTGTCGTGCGGCGCGTGCGTATCGGCCTGCCCGACGGCGACGCTGCAGGAAAAAAGCGTCATCGAGATGGGGCAGCCCGAGCACGCGGTGGTTACCACGTGTGCGTACTGCGGCGTGGGCTGCGCGTTCAAGGCGGAAATGAAGGGCGGGGAAGTCGTTCGCATGACCCCGTACAAGGATGGCGGGGCGAATGAGGGCCACGCCTGCGTGAAGGGGCGCTTTGCGTGGGGATACGCCACGCACAAGGAGCGCATCACCAAGCCGATGATCCGCAGCAAGATTACCGATCCGTGGCGCGAGGTGTCGTGGGACGAGGCGCTGGACTACGCGGCGTCGGAGTTCCGGCGCATTCAGGCGACGTATGGGCGCGACGCCATTGGCGGCATCACGTCGTCGCGTTGCACGAACGAAGAGACGTATCTCGTGCAGAAGCTGGTGCGTGCCGCGTTCGGTAACAACAACGTCGACACCTGTGCGCGCGTGTGTCATTCACCGACCGGTTACGGGCTCAAGCAGACGCTCGGCGAGTCGGCGGGCACGCAGACGTTCAAGTCGATCGAGCACTCGGACGTGATTCTCGTGATGGGCGCCAATCCGACCGATGGGCATCCGGTGTTCGCCTCGCGACTCAAGCGTCGTGTGCGCGAGGGGGCGAACCTCATCGTGATCGATCCGCGGCGCATCGACATCGTCGACGGGCCGCACGTGAAGGCCGCATTCCACTTGCCGCTGCGCCCCGGAACGAACGTGGCAATGGTCAATGCCCTCGCGCACGTGATCGTCACCGAAGGGCTGCTGGCCGAGGACTTCATCGCCGAGCGCTGTGAAGACCGGGCCTTCGCGCAATGGCGCGACTTTGTGGCGCTGCCGGAGAATTCTCCCGAAGCCGTGTCGGTCGTCACCGGCGTGGACGCCGAGCAGATCCGCGGCGCGGCGCGTTTGTACGCCACGGGCGGCAACGCGGCAATCTATTACGGACTGGGGGTGACCGAGCACGTTCAGGGGTCGACCGCGGTCATGGGCATTGCCAACCTGGCGATGGCCACCGGGAATGTCGGGCGCGAGGGCGTTGGCGTGAACCCGTTGCGCGGCCAGAACAATGTTCAAGGGTCGTGCGACATGGGGTCGTTCCCCCATGAACTGCCCGGTTATCGCCACGTCTCCGATACGTTGGTACGCGAGTCGTTCGAGGCCGCTTGGGGCGTCACGCTGCAGGCCGAGCCGGGGCTGCGGATTCCGAACATGTTCGACGCGGCGGTGCAGGGCAGCTTCAAGGGGCTTTACTGCCAGGGCGAGGACATCGTGCAGTCCGACCCGAACACGCAGCACGTGGCGGCGGCGATGGAGGCGATGGAGTGCCTCGTCGTGCAGGATATCTTCCTGAACGAAACGGCCAAGTACGCGCATGTGCTGCTGCCGGGCACGACGTTCCTCGAAAAGGACGGCACATTCACGAATGCGGAGCGGCGCATCTCACGTGTGCGTCGGGTGATGGCGCCGCTGCCGGGCATGGCGGACTGGGAGGTGACGATCGCGCTGGCGAAGCGACTGGGGTACGACATGCCTTATACACATCCGTCGCAGATCATGGACGAGATCGCCCGATTGACCCCGACGTTCAGCGGCGTGAGCTACGCGCGTCTCGATGAAGCCGGCAGTCTGCAATGGCCGTGTAACGACGAGGCGCCCGACGGCACGCCGATCATGCACGTGCATGCGTTCGTGCGCGGCAAGGGACGCTTCATCATCACCCGATATGTGCCGACGGACGAGAAGGTTACGCCGCGCTACCCGCTGCTGCTCACCACGGGACGCATTCTCTCGCAATACAATGTCGGCGCGCAGACACGTCGCACGCACAACGTGGCCTGGCACGATGAAGACCGGCTCGAAATTCACCCGGTCGATGCGGAGGATCGCGGCATCAAGGACAACGATTGGGTCGGCATCCGCAGCCGCGCGGGCGAAACAGTGCTGCGTGCTGTCATCAGCGAGCGCATGCAGCCGGGCGTGGTGTACACGACCTTCCATTTCCCGGAGTCGGGCGCAAACGTCATCACGACCGACAACTCGGACTGGGCGACCAACTGTCCCGAGTACAAGGTGACGGCCGTGCAAGTGCTGCCGGTGGTACAGCCCTCCGCATGGCAGTCGGAATACTCAACCTTCAACCGCACGCAGCTCGCGCTGCTCGATGCGGCCCATGTGCCCTCCGAGCCGGTGCCGGCGAAGTAGGGCGCGTTCGGTGAATTGACGTGGAGTCAGCGTTTGACGATGTTCAACCCATTAGGTGACCGGGACAACCGGCAGCCTGCAGGCGAACCGCAGGGCGAGCGTGCGGGGCCGGGCGATGCCGACGTGATCGACGAGACGGTTGGCGGACGTGTCGCGCCGGTGTGCGACGCGGCGCCCGCCGTGCTCGACCCGGACAGTCTCGCGCCGAGTGCGACGGTTGACGTTCGGCGCTTCCGTCATGGGACGTGGCAGTCGGCGAGCGACGAACTGGCCGAAGAAGTGCCCGTAGCGCTGGAGTTCAATGGCATCTCCCACGTGGTGATGCTCGCCACGCCTGCAGACGTCGACGACTTTGCCTTGGGGTTCGCGTTGTCCGAGGGCATTCTCAACGACCGGCGCGAGTGCTACGGCATTGACGTGACGGCAACGACACAGGGCGTGACGGCGCATCTCGACGTCTCGTCGCGCGCGTTTGCCGGACTCAAGGAACGGCGCCGCAATCTCACGGGACGCACCGGCTGCGGACTGTGCGGCACGGAAAGTCTCGATCAGGTTCTGCGGCCGTTGCCGCCCGCCGGTGCGCCGCTGCGTGTGTCGCACGCGGCGCTGGCCGCCGCGTATGCCGGGCTGGCGCGCCATCAGCCGCTGAACGGCGTGACGGGCGCCGTGCACGGCGCGGCCTGGTGCTCGCCGCAGGGCGAGATACTTTGCTTGCGTGAAGACGTCGGCCGGCACAACGCGCTCGACAAGCTGATCGGCGCGCTCGCGCGCAGCGGACAGCCGTTCGATCGTGGCTTTGTGCTGATGACGAGTCGTGCGAGCGTCGAAATCGTGCAAAAGGCCGCGCAGGTCGGCATTCCAATGGTCGCGGCCGTTTCGGCGGCGACGGCCCTCGCGGTGCAAACGGCAGCGGCGGCGGGCGTGACGCTGGTCGGCTTCGTGCGCGGGGAGCAGTGCGTGATCTACACCGGCGGGGCGGCGCTCGACGCCAGCGCCTGACGCCAACAAACGAGCAGGAGCTTCCTGATGGACGGTAATAACCTCGTGCGCATGGCCAATCGCATCGCGGACTTCTTTGAATCGTTACCTGATCGCGACGAAGCGCTGGATGAAGTCGCCGCGCATCTGCACAAGTTCTGGGATCCACGCATGCGCGCCGAGATCCTCGCATTGGCCGACACGCCGGTCTCCGCCGAGATGCACGTGCTGGTGCGTGAAGCGCTCGTCCGCCATCGTGAGCGGCTGACGCCGGCTGGGTGAGGCCGGTTCCAGGCGAAGACACGTCGCTCGCAGTATAGTGGGAGCTGCCGTCGCGCTTCGGCGCGGCTTTACCCGAGGAGGACTTGATGAGCGATACCCAGACGCGCAAGCCGGTCCAACAGAAGTCTGAGCCGGAGGACGTCGTGGAACGCGACCTTGATGAAGCCCTTGAGGAGACGTTTCCGGCAAGTGACCCGGTTTCCATCGAAATCGACAAGCCAAAACGGGCGCCCAAGTCGACATCGGGTGACTCGACAGGTCCCGCGGGCGGGGCTGGCGGCCGAAAATAAATCTCGGCCCGGTGGTGGTTTGCCGCCCGGCCGGGGCGAATTCGTGGCAAAATTCCGCGCCTGACTCTCTCAGGCTGGGACTGTAGGAATTCAATGGCGGCAGGTACGGTAAAAAAAGTTCGACGCTACGCGCTGGAAACCATCGATGTGATGGGGCAGAGCGGACTGGGTGTCGTCGAGCGCCCCGACGGGCGTTTCGTCATGTATCCGGAGTACTGGACGCAGACGCAGGCGCTTAGCCAGAAGATGCGCACGTTGTACCGCCGAAATTGTCAGCTCGAGTACCAGTTGGCGAAGCTCACGCGCGAACTCGATCGACTTCGCACTGTAGTCGATACGCCGCGCCCTGTCGGAAATCCGCAAGCATCGCTGCCCGGCACCGACGTGCCGCAGCCTGAACTCGCCCTTGAGCGCAAGCCCGCCGCCGAACTACCGCCGCGACGACGCAAACGCGCCGCCTGAGTCCGCCGTCTCGGAAAGCCTGCCGAGCCAGTTCTCCCGATCGACTTCGTTAAGCCACCGAATTTCCCTCAACGTCCAGTTACTTGCCCGCTTCGCCGACCATCATGGCGCTTACCGCATCGCAACTCGAAACCTTCCGTAACGACGGTTATCTGATTCTCCCGCGCTATGTGGCGCAGGCCGACTGCGAGGCGATGCTGGCCGACGCGCGAGCGCAACTGGCCTCGGCCACGTTACCGCTCGAGTTCGAAGCCGATGTGGGCTATGCAGGAGCACCGGCATCGCGTGACGCGCAGGGTGGCCAGACCGTTCGTCGGCTGCTCAAGGCCTACGATCGTGGCGATGCGCTGCGTCGCTGGGCAACGCGTCCGGATCTGGTCGAGTCGCTCGCGCAAATCTTTGGCGAGGATGTAGTGCTCACGCTGGCGCATCACAATTGCGTGATGACCAAACATCCCCATTTCGGCACGGCGACCGGTTGGCATCGCGATATTCGGTATTGGTCATTCCCGCAGAATTCGCTGATCTCCGTGTGGCTGGCGTTGGGGCCGGAAACGCGTGAGAACGGTGCGCTACGCTTCATCCCCGGGTCGCATCGCGAACAACTCCAGCCGCACCAGCTCGATTCGCTGGACTTCCTGCGTCCCGACGAGCCCGACAATCAGCCGCTCGTCGCACGGGGTCGGCAGGTGGCCCTGGCGCAGGGCGATGTCGTGTTGTTTCACAGCGGTCTGTTCCACGCGGCCGGGCGCAACGAGGGCGATACCACGAAATTCTCCGTCGTGTTTGCGTATCGCGGCGAGAGTAATCCGCCAACGCCGGGCACACGCTCCGCGTCGGCCGGCGAAGTCGCACTGGGCCACTGACGTGCCTTGCGCCGGGAACGCCCGTTCTCCGGCGTCGCCAATCATTTTGGGCGCTTTCCTAATTCGGTCGGCACCTTTTCCCGCGTAGACTCTCCGGCCACCCTGATGGTGTTGTGCGCTGGCACTTCTGGGTCGCATCGTCCCGACGTCGATGCCGTGCCACGCCGGTAATCTGCCTGACGCCATTCCATACAAGTGTCGTGATGCGCTGAGGTCGACCCCGGTTGACACGGCGTGCACGGCCGTTTCCGGAGGAGCCCCGTGTCCCATTTGCCTGATACGCCCGTAGTACCGCCCGTCGCCTCGGCGTGTGCCACGCCCGACGCGCTCGCCGTCGCCGGCCGCGCCACCTGGGGATCGCGGCTGGGCTTTATTCTCGCGGCGGCCGGTTCTGCCGTGGGACTTGGCGCGGTATGGAAATTCCCCTACGTGGTGGGCAAGCACGGCGGTGGCGCGTTCCTTGCGGTATATCTGGGCTGCGTGCTGACGCTTGGCGTCGGGCTGCTGCTTGCCGAAATGGCGATCGGCCGGTTGACGGGCAAGTCGATCACGACGGCGCTGCGTGAATTGGGCGGGCGCCGCTGGGCCTGGGTCGGACGTATTGCGACATTCAACGCGTTCGCGATTCTGTCGTTTTACGTCGTCGTGGGTGGCTGGACGGTGGCGTATCTCGTCCGGGCCATGACCGGCACGGTGCTGGCCAACGACACCGAGCGTCTGGTTGGCGAATTCGCGGCGTTCATCGCGGATCCGGTCGCGTCGCTGACCAGCATGGGGGTCTTTCTCGGGCTGACGACCGTCATTGTTGCCGCGGGTGTGCAAAAGGGCATCGAACGGGCAGGCAAGTGGCTCATGCCCGCGCTGTTCCTGCTGATGCTGCTGGTCATCGCGCGCGCCTTCACCCTGCCGGGCGCGATGGCCGGTGTTGCCTGGTTCCTGACGCCGGACTTTTCCGTCATATCCGGTGCCACGCTGCTCGAAGCGCTGGGTTTGGCGTTCTTCTCGTTGTCGCTCGGCGCGGGCATGATCGTGGTCTACGGCTCCTATCTGCCCAAAGACGCACGCCTGGCCGGTTCGGCCGTTTGGGTGGCGACGCTTGCGACGCTGGCCTGCTGCCTCGCCGGGCTGATGATTCTGCCAGCGGTGTTCGCGTTCGGAGTGGCGCCCAACGCAGGGCCTGGTCTGACCTTCATCACGATGCCCGCCATTTTCGCGCAGATGCCATTCGGCCATCTCGTGGCGATCGCATTCTTCCTGCTGCTCCTGTTTGCAGCGCTCACGTCCGCCGTTTCGCTGTTCGAGCCGGTCGTCGCATTTCTCATCGACGAATATCAATGGCGCCGCGGACCGGCCGTGGCGGCGGTGCTGGTGGCCACGTTTGCCTTCGGTGCCCCCGCCGCATTGTCGTTCGGTGTGTGGTCGGACATACGTATTTTCGACCGTACGATTTTCGAGCTGATGGACTATGCGACTGTCAATCTGCTGATGCCCGCGGGCGGGTTGTGCGTAGCATGCTTCGTCGGCGTACGGATTTGGCCAACGGCGCGCACCGTACTCGACGGCACGCGAGCGCAATGGTTCGTGCCTGTGTGGCGAGCGCTATTACTCGTGCTCACGCCGATTGCCATCGTTGGCGTGTGGTATCAGAGCCTCTGATGCGCACGACGGACCGTCGCGCGCATCCGCGATTTGGACAACCTACGCGACGCGCCAGCGAATCACGCGACCGGCGTTCGCATGGTCACCCATTCTTCGGCGGCGGTCGGATGTACCGCCAGCGTGCGGTCGAAGTCGGCCTTCGTGGCGCCCATCGTCAGGGCCACGCCGAGCAACTGCACCTGTTCGCCGGCGTGATCGCCTACCATGTGGGCGCCGACGATCTTGTCGGTGGCGCCGTCAACGAGCAGTTTCATCAGCACCCTTTCCTGACGGCCTGACAGCGTTGCCTTGAGGGGCCGGAACGACGCTTTGTACACCTGAAGCTGTGCATAATCGGCGCGCGCTTCGCTCTCGGTGAGACCCACCACACCGATCTCGGGCGTGCTGAACACGGCCGTCGGAATCCGCTTGTGATCGACGCGTGTCGTGCGTTCCCCGAACACCGTGTCGGCGAATGCCTGTCCTTCGCGAATCGCCATCGGCGTGAGGTTGACGCGGTCGGTGACGTCGCCCACGGCGAAGATCGACGGCACGTTGGTGCGCGAGAACTCATCGACGATCACCGCGCCCTTTTCATTGAGCGCCACACCGCTCGCGGCCAGGCCGAGACCTTGCGTGTAAGGCACGCGTCCTGCCGCGCTGAGCAACACATTGGTGTCGTGCGCGCTGCCGTCGGACATCGTCACACGCAATTGGCCTGGCGCTTTGTCGACGCGTGCCACCGTGCGCTCGAGGAGGATGTCGATACCGCGGTCGCGGTATGCGGCTTCGAGCGAGGTGCGAACGTCGTCGTCGAAGCCGCGCAGCAGGTGCGGGCCGCGATGCACGAGTGTGACCTTCGAGCCGAGTCCGGCAAATATGCCCGCGAACTCCAGCGCGATGTAGCCGCCGCCGATGATCGTGATGCGCTCGGGCAGCGATTCAAGATGGAACACTTCGTTCGACGAAATCGCATGTTCGCGGCCAATGAAGTGCGGCTGGTCCGCCGGTTTTCCCCCGGTGGCGATCAGGATGTGCCGCGCCGTGATGCGCTCGCCCGTGGCGGGCAGGACGACCGTGTTCGGACCTTCGACCACGGCCCGCGCCTCGACGAGTTCGGCGCCCGCGCGTTCGAGGTTGGCTCGATAGATGCCTTCGAGCCGCGCGATTTCGCTGTCCTTGCGTGCAATGAGCGTTTTCCAGTCGAACGTGGGGGAGGGCACTTGCCAGCCGAAACCGGCGGCATCTTCGAACTCGTCGGCGAAACGGCTCGCATAGACGAGCAACTTCTTCGGCACACAACCGCGAATGACGCAGGTGCCGCCGACGCGAAACTCCTCCGCGACTTTCACACGGGCGCCGTATTGCGCCGCGACGCGTGCTGCGCGCACACCGCCCGAACCGGCACCGATCACGAAAAGATCCACATCGAACTGGGACATTGCTGACTCCTGTTGGCCGTGCCGCGCGTCGAACCGTGGCAGCGCAAGTGCGCGCAGTGTGTCGACGACCACGGCTTCTGGCGATGAGCGATTGTGCCAGAGACCGGCTCGGCACGTCGGCGGGCCACCACGATTTCAGAGCCATCCGAGGCCCGAGTCGGCGATTGCCGCATCGCCTGCGCCGATCGCACGCGGACGTGTCACGCGTAGCCATCGGATGTTTCTGAAATGAAACAATTCGTGGGTATCGCCGCGGCAACGCGCATGTCACGGAAATGGAAGTGTCTAAGAATCAATGGGTTGTGGCTCGTGGCCCGAAAGTTGCTCTGAATCGCTCGGGACAGGCGGGATTCACCGCAGACAGAAGACGATGTGGACGAGGATGTCATGACGAAGTCGCTCTTTCGCCTCATGGGCGCCATGCTAGCGCTGGCGTGGCTGTGTTGCTTCTGGATACCGGCATCGGCACATGCCGCGAATCCGTCGGGCACCCTGCGTCATGCGAGGGTATCGGCGAGCAAGAAGACCACGGCCGCACACACTCGGCATGGCGTCCGGCTGTCGAGGGCCGCACGCATGAAGCGTGCGGCCCGAGCGCCCGACTTCGCACCGCCAGGCGCCCCTCCGCCGGCACTCGTCGGTGTCGCGCCGGCCCCGTGGCACGATGTGTTCACGGATGCAGGCGTCTGGGCGTCGGATCCGATTGTCGTGAGCGGCGGCACACTCGGCGGCATGCTGGGGAATGCCGGGGTGATGCGATCCGACGACGGCATGGTCACCGGACCTCACGCCGGGCTGACGGGCCTGTATCAAACCGTCTGGCATCGCGCGCTGTCCAATCCTGCATCGAGCACACAACTCTTCGCCGGCGCACCTGAATATTTCGGGCTGCATTTCTAACCCCATCGGGTGCTTGTGCTCCATCTGCCCCATCGCGGCCGACCGGCCGCGCCGCGGGACACCCATGCATTTCCGGTGCGATACGGGCAATGCGCATGCCGCATTCCCCGCCGAATTGATCGGTATCCGATGCGTTATGCGCGCCGAGTCGCGCGTCGCGCGCTGCGCATTGCACCCGCGCCGGCCCTGCACCCCCAGCCTTTCAGGCACATTGGCGCGCCTTGCGCTCAAGCTTGCCTCGCCAAGCGCAATGCGGTTAGCATGAATCCGCAGCCAACGTGTGGCATCCCGTCAACACATGCCGACGGCGGGCATGCCATTCCGTCCCCCAGCCCCCTTATGAGCCCGCCTGATGCGTCCGTAAAACATCATCCCCAGAGGAAAGCGATACCCATGCGTGGCGACCCATATCTTGGCGCGACGCAACGCAACGTGAACAGCGAATCGATTTAAGCGATGTCCGCGGCATCGCAGGGAGAAGTGAAAGGCATGGCATTACTCAAGGTCGACGTGGTGAGCACCGAGCGGGCGATATTTTCGGGCGAGGCCCGTTTCATCGCGGTGCCCGGCACAGCGGGCGAATTGGGTGTGCTCCCCGGGCACACGCCGCTGCTCACGGGCGTGCGTCCCGGCACGGTGAGGATCGAGGCGAGTGACGGCACCGATACGTTTCTTTACATCGCAGGCGGTTTCGTCGAGATTCAGCCGAATCGGGTGACGATTCTGGCCGACACCGCCATCCGCGCCGAGAGTCTTGATGAAGCCCGCGCCGAGCGCGCGCGCGAGGAGGCCAAGGCGGTGCTCGAAACCCAGGCGAGCAATATCGATTACGCCAAGGCGCAAGCGGAGCTGACGGAAGCTGTGGCGCAATTGCAGGCCATCCGACGCATTCGCAAGCAAAAGGGGTCTCGCTGAGCCAGTGACACGGCGCATCGGCGCCAACGCCAACGCCAGCAAGACGGGCAGTCCTCACGGGCTGCCCGTTTTTTTTCGCCCCTCGCTCCCGAGGTGCAACCCCCTGAGGTAAACCCCGAAGCGATTCGACTTGCGCCATCTTTTTGAAATAACTATATTTCTCTCAGATAACAGTTATTGCACTGAGATAACTGTTTAGTGAGAAATGCGTTCATCGCATGATCGTCATCTCAATGCCCGCGTGATGCCACGCGTGGCGTGCCCTTGGAGTTCAAATGAGCGAGACAGCAAAGCAATCGGAGCAGGAAGTTCTTTTCACGCAGGTCGGTCGTGTCGCGGTGATTACGTTGAACCGCCCGCAGGCGCTCAACGCCTGGACCATCGCCATGCGCGAACTGATCATCGATGCGCTCGAGCGGTTCAATACCGACGACAGCGTGGCCGCCGTGATCATGACCGGGGCGGGGCGCGCCTTCTCCGCGGGGCAGGATCTGGCCGAGGCAAAGCATTTCGACGGTGACACCGCCATCGAATGGATCAAGGGCTGGGAGCACTATTACGACGTGATTCGCAGCCTGAAGAAACCGCTTGTCATGGCGCTGAACGGTACGGCAGCGGGTTCGGCCTTCCAGGTGTCGCTGCTTGGCGATATTCGCGTCGGCCATCCAGGCGTGCGCATGGGGCAGCCGGAGATCAACGCCGGGATCGCCAGCACGACCGGCCCGTGGATCATGAATCACATGCTCGGCCTGTCGCGCACCATCGAACTCACGCTCACCGGCCGTCTGATGGAAGCTGACGAGTGCCACCGCCTCGGCTTGATTCATCACCTCGTACCGGAGGAGAAGGTGTTCGAGAAGGCCCTGGAGATCGCCTCCGAGCTGGCCGAAAAGCCGCCGGTGGCCATGCGCCTGGACAAGCAGCGCTTTCGCGAGATGACCGAAGGGACGTTCCAGGATGCCATCGCAGCCGGTATGCGCATTCAACGCGAGTCGTATGAATCGGGCGAGCCGGCACGCATGATGGCGGCGTTCTTTGCCAAGCGCGCGGCCAAGGCCGAGACAGCGAAGGCCTGAGCGCTTCCGTCCACTGTTCAATCACGTCGCGCCGCTCGGCATTGTGCTCAGCATTGCCGGGCGGCAACCATAACAGGGCATGCGCACCGCGTCTGTCCACACGCTAGCGGAGTTTCTAATGTCACATTCGCACGACCCGCAAAACCCGTCCCGTCGCCGCCTTCTGCAGATGGCCGGCACCGCCGCGCTGGCAGGTGCTTTGCCGTTGGCCGCATCGCGCACGGCGTATGCCCAGGCACGCCAATTGATCGTCTCCGATCCGGGCGGCCCGTACACGACGGCGTACCGCCGCGCGTTCTACGATCCGTTCGAGAAAGCCACCGGCATCAAGGTGGTGAGCGTGGCGCGCGATTCGCAGCCGGTGGCGCAGTTCGCCGCGATGGTGCAGACGAAGAACTTCGTGTGGGATGTGACGACGCTCACGCTCTCCGCCGACATTCCGTATCTGGAGTCGAAGGGCTTTCTCGAGCCCATCGGCATGAAGGTCGCCGATTTCCCCGGCATCATGCCCGAGGCGGTGACGCCCGACTGGCTGGGGGTCGACGTGTATTCGACCGTACTGGCCTACCGCACCGACAAATTCCCGAAAGACGCGCCGCAGACGTGGGCGGACTTCTGGGACGTAAAGCGCTTTCCGGGCCGCCGCTCGCTGCGCCGCAGCCCGCTCGACACGCTCGAGCAGGCGCTCATGGCCGACGGTGTGTCGATCGACAAGCTCTACCCGCTCGATCTCGACCGCGCCTTCAAGTCGCTCGACAAGATCAAGCCGCACATCGATCTTTGGTGGACGTCTGGCGCGCAGGCCATGCAAGCGATCCAGAACGGCGACGTCGACATGATGTCGACGTGGAACGGTCGCGCACAGGCCGCCATCGACAACAAGGCGCCGGTGAAGATCGTCTGGAACCAGGGGCTGTATTCCATTGAAGGGTGGGGCATTCCGAAGGGCACGCCGCGCGCCGAATTCGCACGGCAGTTCGTTCGGTTCTGCGGCGACCCGGCACGTCAGGCGTTGATTACCCAGGATCTTGCGTACGGTCCGACGAACCTCAAGGCGTTCGACGCGATCCCGAAGGATCGCGCCCCGTTGATGCCCACGGCCCCGGCCAATTTGAAGGGCATGCGTTTGCCAAGCCCGCAGTGGTGGGCCGAGAACCGTACGAAGGCGACCGAGCGTTTCAACGCATGGCTGTTGTCGTAAGCCGTCAAGCACCGCGAAGCAGGAAGAGACGACTATGAGTACCAAACTGGAAACCATCGGTCTTGCCAAGACGTATCGCGAGACCCCCGCGCTCCTGCCGACCGACCTGCGGGTCGCGGCGGGAGAATTTCTGACCTTGCTCGGCCCGTCAGGTTCGGGCAAGACCACGCTGTTGCAGATGATTTCGGGGCTGGTCGAGCCGAGCGCCGGGCAACTGCTCATCGACGGGCGCGACGCCACGCACGAAGCGCCCGGCAAGCGCGGCATCGGGATGGTGTTCCAGAGCTACGCGCTCTTTCCGCACATGACGGTCTGGGACAACGTGGCGTACGGCTTGCGCATGCGCAAGCTGCCGCGCGCCGAACTGGCGCCGGCCGTCGACGCCGCGCTCGCGATGGTCAAGATGCAAGCGTTCGCGCAGCGACTGCCGTCGGAGTTGTCGGGTGGGCAGCAGCAGCGCATTGCGCTTGCCCGTTGCTTCGCGTTCCGTCCCTCGATCATCTTGCTCGACGAACCGCTCGGCGCGCTCGACAAGAAATTGCGCGAGCACATGCAGCTGGAAATCCGGCGTCTGCACCAGGAGTTGGGCGCGACGTTCATCTACGTCACGCACGATCAGGATGAGGCGCTCACGCTGTCCGACCGCATTTGCCTGATGAATCAGGCGCGCATCGAGCAGATCGGTACGCCGACACAGTTGTACGACCGCCCGGCAACGCGCTTCGCGGCGGATTTCCTCGGCCATTCCAATTTGCTCGACGGCGTGGTCGAGCGCATGGACGATGGCCGTGTTGCGCTACGGGTGGGCGAGCGTTGGGTGCCGATCGGCCCGAGTCCCGACTTGCCCGCGGCGGGAGAGGCCAGTCTGCTGGTGCGCCCGGAGGCGGCGCGTCTGACGTCGCCCGAAGACGGCGCGCTCGCCGGCACGATTCGCCAGGTCGTTTTCGTGGGCTCGGATACGCGCGCCATTGTCTCGCTGGGGCACGGGAACGATGGGGCGCAGGGGGCCGACTTCACCGTGCGCTGCCCGCGCGACCTGACGCCGCGCGTCGGTGAGCGCGTTGGACTGGCGTGGGATCACGGCCGTGCGACGCTGCTCACGCGCTGAGCAAATTTCGTCAACGCCCTCGTCATCCGCTTCAGGAGTTTTTGTCATGTGGCTTGTTCAGCGCCTACCTCAGGCGGGGCCTCGTATTGCCTGGCCGCGACAGGTGGCCCGGTGGTTGCCGGCCTTGCCCGCGTTGCTGTTCCTCGTGGTGTTCTTCATCGTGCCGGTCGTCGAGATTCTGCAGGGCGGCCTCTACGATGCCGACGGCGTGCTGTCCGTCGCTCAGTTTGCCCGCATGACGCACTCGGCTGTGTACATCAAAGTGCTGGCTTCGACGTTCTGGATTGCGTTTCTCACCGCCGGGCTTTCTGTCCTGCTCGGTTATCCGGTGGCGTATCTGCTCGCGCGGTTGTCGGCGCGCTCGCGTGAGCGCTGGTTGCTATGGATCGTGCTGCCGTTCTGGACCAGTTATCTCGTCAAGACGTATGCGTGGATGCTGCTGCTCTCGAAGACCGGCCTGCTCACGGTCGTGGCCACGCATCTCGGGCTGATCGATAGCGCGGGCACGCTTGCGCCGTCGCTCACCGGTGTGCTGATCGGCATGGTGCACGCGATGCTGCCACTCGCCGTCATGACGATGTTGCCGATCATGCGCGGCATCAACATGCAACTGGTGCAAGCGGCGCAAACGCTCGGGGCCGACCGCGCGACGGGCTTCTTCACCGTTTTCCTGCCGCTGTCCGGGGCGGGCGCGGCGGCGGCCGGGTTGCTGGTCTTCATCACGAGCCTGGGCTTCTTTATCGTGCCCGCACTGCTTGGCTCGCCGCGCGAATCGATGGTGGCGCAGCTCGTCATCTCGTCGGTACTCGATCTGTTCGACCTGCGCTTTGCCGGCGCGCTCTCGAGCGTGCTGCTGCTGTGCTCGATTGTCGTGTTCTTCGTGTACGACCGCGTCGTGGGGTTATCGTCGCTCGCCGGCGAAGCGCCGGAACGCCGTGCGGGGACCGGTGGGCGCATGTTGCCCATGCTCATCGCCATTGGGCGGCTCGCGGGCAAGGTGTCGCTCTCGGGCGGACGCGCGCGGGCCGGGGGCGGCTTCGGTCTCAAGGCGTACACGGGGGCGGTCGTGTTCGCCCTGGTGTTGCCAATTGCGTTCGTGGTGCCGCTGGCCTTTACCAAGCAGTCGTTCGTGGCGTTTCCCCCGCAACTCTTCACAGTGAAATGGTTTGTGGCGTTCATCGAGTCGAGCGTGTGGCAGGCGGCGTTGCTGCGCTCGCTCGGCGTGGGCTTCGCCACGGCGACGCTTGCCCTCATCCTCGGTTTCGGCGCCAGCCTGGCGCTCGTGCGGCTGCCGTCGCGGTGGCGCAAGCCGCTGTTCGCCATGTTCATCGCACCGTTGATCGTGCCGCGCATCGTGGTCGCCGTCGGCTTGCTGTATTTGTTTGCGCGCTGGGGGCTCGCCGGCACCAATGCCGGTCTGGTCATCGGCCACACGGTGCTTGCGATTCCCTATGTCGTGGTCACGCTTTCGGCGAGCTTCAAGCGCTTCGACTGGCGGCTCGACGATGCCGCCAAGATGCTCGGTGCATCGGCCTTTACCCGCGTGCGCACCGTGTTGCTGCCGTTGCTCGCGGCGAGCCTGGGATCGGCATTCCTGTTCGCCTTCATCGTGTCGTTCGACGACCTGACCATCGCCATCTTCGTGTCTGGCGGCATCAACACCACGCTACCCAAGCAGATGTGGGACGACATCCAGTTGGCCGTCACGCCGACGCTGGCTGCCGTGGCGACCTCGCTGGTGTTTCTGATGGTGTTCATCGTCTGGCTGTCGTCGATCTTTAAACGCAAGCGCTATTGATATCTGCGGAACTCTGTATGTCCATGTCCAACGTTGCCCGAGTCGCGCCGGTGAATGCGCAGACGTTTTCTTCCGTGCATCCTTATACGAAGTACTTTCCCCAGCGGGCCGAGGGCGACCGGCTCGATGTCGTACCGCTGCTCTTGGCAGGACTCCACGGCACGTCGGCCAAGCCGGTCGTCGTGTTCGAGGGTGAAGCCATCGACCGGGCCCAGATGGCCGCGCGCGTGGGCGCCATGCAGGGCTGGCTTGCCGCGCAAGGCCTCGTGCCGGGCGACCGCGTGGCGGTGATGCTGGGCAACAGTGCGGCGCAGGTGGCGTTGATCTATGCGCTCATGCTTTCCGGTCTGGTGTGGGTGCCCGTCAACACGCGCCTGAAGGGCGACGGTATCGAATACCTGCTCGGCCACGCCAAGCCGACGCTGCTCATTGCCGAACCGACCTTCGCCGACGTGCTCGACGCGGGTGCCACCCTCGCGGCACAGCAGCCGGGGCACCACGGGACACGCGTCGTGCGTCACTGGCTCGCGGACGTCATGACCCAGGCCGCGGCGTACATGGGTAGCGCGCCGGCGGCGGCGGAGCTCACGCCCGCGTCGGTGCTGTGCATCATCTACACGTCGGGCACCACCGGCGCGCCCAAGGGGGTGCTGTTCACGCACCGCATGATGCGCATCGCCAGTGAGGCGGCGCTGCGCGTGGCCGACGCGCACGACGGCGACCGGCTGTTTCTGTGGGAGCCGCTGTGCCATATCGGCGGTGCCCAGATGCTGCTGCTGCCCTTTCTCGCCGATGTCGAGATGCACGTGGTGGAGCGTTTCTCGGCCAGCCGCTTCTGGCAGCAATGCGCCGCTGCGCAGGCCACGCATCTGCACTATCTCGGCGGCATCCTCGACATCCTCATGCAACTGCCGCGCGAGGCCCAGCCGGCGCAGAACTCATTGCGCGTGGCGTGGGGCGCGGGCGTGTCGGCGAGCGCCTGGCAAGCCACACGAGAGCGGCTGCAATGCGCGTTGCGCGAATGCTATGGGATGACGGAGTGCTCGAGCTTCGCCACCCTCAACGACGCGGATGTGCCGGGTGCCATCGGCCACGCCCTGCCGTGGCTGACGCTGGCGTTGCTCGACGACGCGGGACAGCCCGTGCCCGACGGCGAACCCGGTGAGATCGTGCTGTCGAGCGACGTGGAAGGCGTCTTCCTGCCAGGCTATCTCGATAATCCGGAAGCCACGTCGAAGGCGTTGCGCGACGGCAAGCTTTTCACGGGCGACAGTGCGCGGCGTGGCCCCGACGGCAGCCTGGTCTTCATCGGCCGGCGCACGGACAGCATGCGGGTGCGCGGCGAGAACGTGTCGGCCTGGGAAATCGAGCGTGTGTTTGCGCGACACCCGGCGGTGGTGGCCTGTGCCGCCATCGGCGTGGCAAGCGACATCGGGGAGCAGGATGTGATGCTTTACGTCCAGTTCCGCGACGGCCAGACACTGGACTGGACGGTACTCGCGCGATGGGCCGCCGACAAACTCGCCAGCTACCAGCGCCCGCGTTACTATCGCGCCACCGAAGGTTTCGAAACGACGCCTTCGGAGCGCATTCGCAAGCATCTTCTCTCGCGCGATACCTCGCAGGCGTGGGAGGTGACGGTGGCATCGTAACCCGTGAGGGCAGGGCGCTCGTCACCGGCGCGGCGACGATGACGGTAATTCTGGTGTTATCGGTATAAGATAGACTGTTATTTTCATGAGATAATTCGTCCCTGCCTGCCCCATTTCCTCGATATCGTGGCCACCACCAAGACACCCCGCACCCGCGCCAAAGCGGCAATCGCCAGCGAGATAGCTGCTGCTCCCGCCCCATCGACCGAATCCACGCTTTACGTGCAGTCCGTGGAGAAGGCGATGAAGGTACTGACGGCGTTCGACGGGTCGAAGCGCCATCTCTCGCTTTCGGAAATCGCCGCGGCCACGGGGCTGGACATCAGCGCGGCGCAGCGCTTCACCTTTACGCTCTCGGCGTTGGGCTATCTGCTCAAGGACGCGCAGAGCAAGAAGTACGAACTCTCGCCGAAGCTGCTGGACTTCACCTATCACTACCTCGTCTCGAACGAACTCGTGAGCCGCGCCGCTCCGTATCTTCAGCAACTCGCTGCGGAAACCGAGGAGGCGACGAACCTGACGGTGCGGCTCGACACGGACATTGTGTTCGTGCTGCGTATTGTGAGCCGCAGCGTGTTCAATGCGAACGTCATCGTCGGCTCGCGCCTGCCGGCCTATTGCACGGCACCGGGGCTGGCGTTGCTGGCTACGCTCGACGATGCCGAGGTCGACGACATTCTCGCGCGCACGAATCTCGTGCAGTTCACGCCGGCGACCGTGGCGCAGCCGCGCAAGATCAAGGAACGGCTCGCGCGCATTCGCAAGCAGGGATATGCGCACACGGAAGACGAATTCTTCATGGGCGACATTTCGACGGCGGCGGCCGTGGTGAACCAGGACGGCCGGGCCATCGGGGCGATCAACATTGCCGTGCCGCGCGTGCGGTGGAACGCCGAACGCGACGAACGGCGCTTCGCCGACCTCGTGATCCAGACGGCCGGCGCGTTGTCGGCGCGGCGGCGCCAGGAGAGCTGACGCCGCGTCAGTCGGCCGCCACGTGCACGATCTCGTCGTGCTTGTCGATCTCGCCGGGGGCGCGTTTTTTCAGCCGAATGAAGAGCAGCAGCGGCATGACGGCGATCGTGAGTGCCATCATGAGCCGGAAGTCGTCCAGGTAAGCGATCATCGCCGCCTGTCGCGTGACTTCCGCATTCAGGGCGGCCATCGCCGCGGCACCGTACGTCTGCACGTAAGCCTCCACCCCTTGTGTAAACGGCGTAATGCGCTCCGAGAGCACCGCGTGGTTGACCTGCGTGTTCTGGGTGAGCAGCGTCTGCACGACCGAGATACCGATACTGCTGCCGATGTTGCGCGACAGGCTGTAGATGGCGGCGCCGTCCGCGCGTAGCGTGCCGGCGAGCGTGGCAAACGTGACCGTGGTGAGCGGCACGAAGACGAAGCCCAGACCGAAGCCCTGAATGACCCCCGGCCAGACGATGTCCGACGGCCGCAGCGTGAGCGAGTAACCGGCCATCAGATACAGCGAATAGGCGGTCAGTGCGAAGCCGAAACCCAGCAGGTAGCGAACGTCGACCTTGCCGACCAGGCGTCCGACGATCAGCATGGCGGCCATGGTCCCCGCGCCGGAGGGCGCCGTCACCAGCCCGGTGAGAATCGCAGGGTAGCCGAACAGACTTTGCAGCATCGGCGGGAGCAGGGCGCGCGTGGCGTAAAGAATGATGCCGACGACGAAGATGTAGACGACGCCCGTGTTGAAGTTTCGGTCACGCAGCAACGCGCGGTCGAAGAACGAATGCTCGCCGGCCGTCCACGTGTGGACGACGAAGTACGCAAAGCAGATGATGGCGCCGAGCATCTCCAGCCAGATCTCGGTGGCGTTCAGCCAATCCTGCTGTTCCCCGCGATCGAGCAGCAGTTGCAGCAGGCCGATGGCCAGACTGAGGGTGACGAAACCGAGCACATCGAATTTCCCGGCCTTCTGCTCCGGCGGCTCTCTGAGATAAGCGGCAATACCGAGGAACGCGATCAACCCGATGGGCAGGTTGATGTAGAACACCCAGCGCCAGTTGTAGCTGTCGGTAAGCCAGCCGCCGAGTGACGGGCCGAGAATTGGCCCGACCATCACGCCCATGCCGAACACCGCCATCGCCGAGCCGTGCTTGTGCGGCGGGTTGATGTCGAGCATGGTCGCCTGCGACAGCGGCACGAGCGCCGCGCCGCAAATCCCCTGGAACAGCCGTGCGGCCACGATTTCCGTGAGCGAATGCGCCATGCCGCACAAGGCCGAGGCGATCGTGAAGCCGGCGACGGACCACAGGAAGACGCGCCGGCGACCGAAGCGCGCGCAGAGCGTGCCGGTGAGCGGCGTGGCGATGGCGGCCGCCACGATATAGGACGTCAATACCCAGGTGATGGAGTCCTGCGAGGCGGAAAGACTGCCCTGCATGTGGGGGAGTGCCACGTTGGCGATGGTGCTGTCGAGTGTCTGCAACACCGTCGCGAGCATGACGGACAGGCTGACGAGCGCGCGATGCTTGCCCGGATCGTCAGCTGTTTGGGGGGATGCCACGGTCATTCTTTTACTGGATCGTGAGGGTTATCGCGACGCGCCGGTGACGGGCATTCGGCTTCGGCGCGCGTCAGGTTCGTCAGCACCTTGCCCAGTAAGCGCGACAGTTCGGTCCGTTCAGCCGGGGTGAGGTCGGCCAGCGCTTCGCGTTCGGTCGCGTTGGCGAATGCGACGATCATGTCGATCTTGGCCTCCGAGGCCTCCGTCAGATAGAGCCGGTGCGCGCGTTTGTCGTTCGGATCCCGTTCGCGCCGCACGAGTCCCTTGTCCCTGAGCCGGTCCAGCAGTCTCACCAGCGCCATCGGCGTCAACTCCATGCGTTCGGCCAATTCGGCCTGTGTCTGGACCCCATAGCGATGCAACATGACCAGCACGCGGCATTGCGCGCGCGTGAGGTCGAAGTTGCCGCGGGCACGCCGGTCGAACAGGCGCGAATGAACGCGCGCGACGTCATGTACCAGCGTGCCGAAACGGGAAGACCAATCGATTTTCGGCATATCGGAAGGTGCGCCGGGGTCGCCTTCGGGGAGTCCCGGCAAGGTCAATTAGTAAACAGGTTTATCATTTTGCCAGACACTTTCTTCGGACTGCAACTGTCGCAAATAGGTGACACCCATACTCGACGGCCGAAGGCGCTGAAATGTGGTCGGCCGGTTTCGCCCGGTGTGACGAGGGTTCGCGGGCGGTGGGCACAATCCCCGGACAGACGCTGTTGCGCCGCCCGTGAAAATCTGAAAAAGCCAAGAAAAATAAGCACTTGACACTTCGCCTTGGCGGATCAAGAAAGGATATGTGCGATGTATCGGCGAGCACGCCTGTGCATGGCACTCATCCTCTATTGACCTTAAGGAGTATCAATCATGTTTGACCTCGCCCAAGCCTCGGATGTCCTGTCCATCACCCCGACCGACCTGTCGTCCGGTCAGCGCCGTCCCACGTCGTTGCCGGCTGCGGTGCGCGCCCCGGCGGCCGATCTCGATACGATGCGAGAAGAGCGTCTGCCCTTCATCGTCACCATCGCGAGCGACGACGCAGCGTTGCGCGACGCCGTCGCCATGCGTCAGGCCGCCTACGGCCGCCACCTTCCCGATCTGGCCGCCACGTTGAGCGAGCCGGAGCCCAGCGACCGCGAGCCGGGGGCCATCGTGCTCGTGGCGCGCGCGCGGCTCGACGGCGCGGTTCTTGGCACAATGCGTATCCAGACCAACCGTTACCAGCCGTTGCATCTCGAGGATTCGGCGCCGTTGCCCCAGTGGCTGGACAGCGCCGCGTTGGCCGAGGCGACGCGTCTGGGCGTGGTGGCTGGGCCGGCCGGACGTGTCGTCAAGACGGCGCTGTTCAAGGCCTTCTATCAGTATTGCCTGCTGTCCGCGGTCGACTGGATGGTGATTACGGCGCGTCCGCCGCTGCATCGGCAGTATGAAGCCCTGATGTTTATCGACGTGTTCCCGTCGCAAGCCCTGATCCCGATGGCACACGTCGGCGGCATCGGACACCGCGTGCTGGCGCTGGACGTGGCGCAGGCACGCACGCGTTGGCAGGCGGCGGAGCATCCTTTGTTCGCCTATATGTGCCTCACCCATCATCCCGACCTGCGGCTGGGGGTGCCCGGAATGCAGGACGTTGTGCGGGCGTCATCAGGCGAAGCCAGTGTTGGCGCGCATTTGCGGGATTTATCTTTTGGTGGCGACGCGGTACGATGCGGTGCATCAGGCTTCAGCTTGTCGGTGTAATGCCGTTATTCGAACTAACGTTATCCCGTCGCCTGCCGCATTCGGTCTTTTGGGCGATGGCGATAACGCGCAAGGCGGGCAAAAGAGACCTGCCCGTGTCGGCCTGCATCGGGGTCGCACGGGCCAGGGCCGGCCCGGCCGGCAGGGCGTGCCGAGGGGTACGCCTTGCCCGGCGAAGCTCGCGGGGGCGACCAATAAGATAAGGGCTTAAGATTTCTATGGCGGGGGAACTCGGCAACGAGCGTGACGATTACAGCCGCAATTCGACCGATTTCGCCGACGAGTGGGCGGAACGCTCCGGTTCGCGGCGCCGTTGGCGCGTGAGCGCGCGGCTCGACGAGCTTTTTCGTACGATTTCGCTGTACGCCGTTCCCGCCGCCATCATGCTGCTCTCGGGCCTGGTGCTGATGTTCCAGGAGAGCCAGTACGCCGTGCGGGGTGAAACATCGTTGACCTTTCAGGCGAAAGGCGATGTACCCGCGACGTTCGGCCCGCCGATGGTGCAGGGCGTCCTCGAGCGCGCGCCCGCCGTTCGGCAGTTCAGCACGCATCTGTCCGAGGCGCCGGTGTGGTTCCGGGTCACCGTGCCGCCCGTGGGCGCTGCCCAACATACGGTCATCGAATTTCCCTCGCGCCATGCGCAAACGCTGATCTGCTGGCGCAACCCCGACGCCCCGGCCATCGGACGCGCGGACCGCAGCGCCGTGCGCGGGGCGATCCGAATGTCGAAAGCGGGCTTTGCGATCGATCTCGGGCAACTCGTCGCGCCGGTGACACTCCTGTGCGAGGGCACATTCTCCGGGCCGGCGCATCTCACGCTGGTCGCCTGGCCGGCGTCCGAACTGAATGTCTCCGAACGCGAGTTCCATCGCAGCAACGGCTTGCTCGAAGGCGGTCTGTTGACGCTTTCGGCATTCGTGCTCGTCACCGCCATCATCAACAAGGAATGGCTCTACGTCCTGTTCGCGGCGTGGCTGATCGGCAACTTGCGGCTCGCGGCGAACTCGCTCGGGGCCGACACGCAATGGCTGGAACGCGCCATTCCGACCGACCTTGACGCTCTGGTGCGCAAGGCGACATTCGCCATCTACTACGTGCTGACGTATTCACTGTTCACGCAGCTCTTCAAGCGGGAGTTGCGCCGCATCGGCTGGCGGTGGATGGTGATGGTGCTGCAATGGGCCGGCGTGGTGCTCTGCTGCGCGGCCATCGCATTGCCGTATGCGCATTTCATCCCCGTGCTGTGGGTTGTGGCCGCCCTGGGCATCGCCATCGTCCTGGTGCTGCTGACCCGCATTCTCGTGCTGACGCGCTCGCGGGTCGCGATGTGGTACAGCGCGTCGCTGTCGATCGTCCTGTTTGCCACGTTTTCCGAAGTGATCGCCGCCGCGTTCAATGCGCGCGCGTTGGCGACGGCGTTCAACAGCGTGACCGCGGCGCTGTTCTCGAGCCTCATGGCGGCGCTGGCCATTGCCGAGCAGATGCGGGCCGAGCACCAGGGCAAGCTCGAAGCCCAGACCGAACTGCGCAACGCCTACGACGTGACGCCTGTCGGCCTGTTCACCCTCGACGATCAGGGTGTTTTCGTTCGTGGCAACGCGGCGTTGCACACCATGCTGGGCATTCCCAATACCGAAGGGCGAACGTTCCGCTGGGACCAGTACTTCGGCCAGAGCACCTGGCGCATGCTGCTCGATGTCGCGCAGCACAGCGAGGAATCGGAACTCGAAATTCTCTCGCTGCCCCGCGACGACGGCCGCACCAGCCGCTATCTCGTCAAGGCGATTTTCTCCGCAGGACGCATCGAAGGCTCGTTGCAGGACATCACCGAACGGGCTCGCACGATGGAGCAATTGCGCTATCTGGCGGAGAACGACCCGCTCACCGGCGTCTCGAACCGGCGCGGCATCGAAAAGGCGCTGGCCGAGGCCATCCGTACCTTATCCGACGCCAGGCCGGCGGCATTGGCCTATCTGGATCTGGATCGGTTCAAGCTAGTCAACGATCTCTTCGGCCATGCGGCGGGCGATGAGGTGTTGCGCCAGGCATGCGATCGGATGCGAGCACGCTTGTCGACGGATCAGAGCGTGGGGCGCACCGGCGGCGACGAGTTCATCGTGGTGTTTCGCGATGCGACGATCAAGGAGGCGGCCGCCGTGGCGCGCCGTCTGGTCGACGCGATTTGCGGCGAGCCTTATCAGATTGGGGAGCGCGCCTTTCAGGTGCGCGCGTCGGCCGGGGTCATCGAGCTGACCGCCGATATGCGGGTGCCCGACGCGATTTCATCGGCCGACCGCGCCTGTCGCGAGGCCAAGAAGAGTCGCCGGGAGTTGGTGGTCTATGAGCGCGGGGCGGCGGCATTTCGTGAGCGCCTCGCCGAATTGCGGTTGATCGATGCGCTCGACGCCGGACTCACGCCCAACACGCTGTTTCTCGAAATGCAGCCGATCATGGAGATGGCGTCGCCCGGCGAGTCGCTCAACTTCGAGGTGTTGCTGCGCATGCGCGATTCCGACGGCAACATCGTACCGGCCTCGCGTGTCATCAGCGCGGCCGAGGAGAACGGCAGCATCGGCATGATCGATAAATGGGTACTGACGAACACGCTCGCCTGGATCGACCTGAACCGCGACCGTCTCGCAAAAACACGGTTTGTGTGTGTCAATCTGTCGGGGGCGTCGCTCAACGACGAACATTTCATTCGGGACATCTTCACCACGCTGGCGGCCCATGAGCGTGCCGTCGGGTTGCTGTGCATCGAGATCACGGAAACCGTGGCGCTGCACGATCTCGACAATACGCGTCGCTTTGTCGATCGGATTCACCAACTGGGCGGACGCATCGCGCTGGACGACTTCGGTGCGGGCTTCAGTTCTTTCTCATACCTGAAGGATCTGGCGGTCGACGCCATCAAGATCGACGGCGCGTTCGTGAAAAGCATGGCGGCGCATCCGGCCAATCTGGCGATCGTCGAAGCGATTGTGGCGCTGGCGAAGAATCTCGGGATTCGCAGCGTCGCGGAGTGGGTGGAAGACACCGCAACGCTCGAAGCCTTGTCGGAACTGGGGGTCGACTATGTTCAGGGCTTTCTGATTGCGCGCCCGCAAACGCCCGAGGCTATCCTGGCCGCCGACTCGGCCGTCAGTTTCGTTCGCGATCCCCAACTGGCATCTTTGCTGCTCGAGTTGGGGGATGCGTTCTACCCGCGTCATCGCAGCAACTCGGCATTGCACTGATTCGATTCTCCCGACGCGACGCTTCGACAGTCCGTCGGCGAGGTGCGTCCGTTAGCCGATAAAAGTCGCATCAGTCGACGATTTGTCGTGCGAATTATCCGTATTTTTCGCAATACTGTATTGCCCACGCGATTCCCGCCCGGCACTCGATCCGCGGTGCCCAATATGCCGGAAACCCCCATGAATCGGGCGTTTCCGCGTCAAGTCATTTTTTTCGGGGCGTCATCAAAACGTAACCCGAAGTAAGAATTCCAATTGGAATAAATCTTGTCCCCGGTAAAGGCCGGGTGGCAGAATCAACGCATCGACGTGGTGGAGCGCATCCTCCATGCGCCGGTGAACCGTATCCGTGTGTGGGGCATGACGCGGAATGCAAAGCGGCGCATCGGCGTTCGGCAAATGACAGGCACGCGATATGCAACGGGGTTAGGAACGCGCACATTCACGAGATGCGCGCGGCGCAACCGTAGGACCTAGCCAGAACAACGACAATGATCTCGACGCTTCTCAAACTCGTCTACCGCTACAGCCATACAGCGAAGTGGCGGCACAACGAACGCCTCTGGCCGCACGCGCGCATCGAGCGCGATGCCATGGGAGCCATCGAGCGCTTTACGTGGCGCTCGCGCCGGGTGCCACTCGTTCGGCGCGCCGAATTGCAGCGCCTGCGCCGCTTGCCGTGCCACATCATCGCCAGCGGCCCATCGGTTGCCGATATCGATTACGAAGCGCTGCCGATGCATCACGTCATGGGCGTGAATGGGGCCATCGCGCTGACCGACCACGCGCCGGTCAAATTCAATTTCTACTGCATTCTCGACGCCGGTTTCGTGCGTCAGCGTCCGGATCTGGCGCGCCGCGTCGTGGCGCGCGATCTGGTGTTGTTCGTCACGCCGGTCGTGCTCGCCCGTCTGCTGGACACGTTCCCGGCGTCGGCGTTCGGGTGCCGCTTCTATCTTGTAGACGATATTTTCAAGCGCGGGATGGAGGCGGCCAGGACGCCCGAAGCGCTGCGCGCGAACCCGCAGGTCGCGGCAAGCGCTGCGTTCCAGGGCGAGCAGGGCCGCCTCGGGTACAGCTTCGATCTCGACCATGGCTTCTTCCACGGTGGCACCGTCGCGTATTTTGCACTCCAGGTGGCGACGTGGCTGGGCTTCACCGAGGTGTATCTGCATGGGGTCGACTTGCGCGACGCCGCGCAGACGCCACGGTTCTACGAGACCCTGCAAACGCGTGCGCCGACGCGGTTGGACGTGGAGTTCTCCAGCCTGATCGAGCCGTCGTTCCGCCACGCGTCGGCGGTCTTGCGCGCACGCGGTGTGCGCGTCGAGAACCTGTCGCAAGCGAGCGCGCTGGGGGACGACATCTTCGCCAAAGTCGACTGGCGCGCGCTGCGTCGCCGGAACCTGAGTCTGGTCGTACCGGACGCGAGCGGCGAGAGCGCCGGTCTCGGCAGCATGCCGACGTGGCGCTCGACCGGCACGCACGGTCGGCCGTAACGTCTGCCACGCGCGGCACCCACGTCAGCCGATGCGCGAAAGTCCTTGCCGAGAGGGCCTCCGCACGGTGGTCTACCTGCTACAATCGCACTCCGGGTTTTCCTGAAGCACGAGCGATTATGGGGTTTGGCTGGTTCGGACTGTCGACGTTTTGGTTGCTGGCGTTGTGCTGGCCTGGCGTGCGGGGTCTGCTTGGCGGTGAGATACGAATCTTCGGCCCCGGCACGCTGCGCATGCTGCTCGGTATACCGCTCGCGATCGGATCGAGTGCCACGCTCGCCGCGCTGACGGGCGGGGAGGGCAACACCGCGGGTGGCAGCGTCGGCCAATCCCTGTCTCACGGCTTGCATGTCGCGTTGGGCGGTACGCTCGCGATTGGCGTGGCCAGCTTCGTCCTGCTCTTTTCCCTTCCGCTGGTCTTCGGCACCACTTGGTGGGGCATGTTCGCGCGCGGCGAATCGTCCGACGACGATATCGAGGCGCCCGGCTACGAATCGCGTTTCGATGGCGCCGCCCGCGAGCCGGCGCGGGGTCTCTCGCACATGTCGTTCGACACGAGTGAGCGTGGTGAGCGTGGCGAGCGTTTCACGCCCACGCTCGGACAAGGGCATCACGATGTCGGTAGCCTGAGGGAAGACCCGGTGCCGCGCCGCCGTGGTCTGGCGGCACAGCCGCGCTGGAAGTTGTCCGACGAGGAGCGCGCGCGGCTCGACGCCATGCGACCGCCGCCGTTGAGGGTGCCGGGTGCGCCGCGCACCGAGCCGTCGTTTGCGAATGGCGCGCGACTTCGTCCGACAGGCAAGGGCGCCTCGGTGGGACGTGCAGGGACCGCCGTGGCTGCCACCGTCGCCTCCGCAGCGACCACGAGGGCGAGCGGGGCTTCCTTATCTGCGGCTTCGGTCAGGACCGCGACATCGGTTGCGTCGACCGCTCCCTCTAGTGTTGCTGCGCCGCTCACGGCAACCAAGGCAGGCATGCCCGCGAAGCCGCCGATGCCCGCCGATCCGCTGAATTCGACGTCGATTTCTGGGGCGACGGGATATCGCCGCCCCGTGGGCGTCGCGCCCGCCCATCTGCGCGGCACGATCGTGCATAGCCCGTTCCGCAAGCCGCAGCTCGGGCTTGAAGAAATGCCGCCACGGGGGGCGCCGCCTGTCCCGTCGTCCCCGGCGGATGCCGGGATGCCGGCGATCGTCGACACGTCGGCCAACGTTGCGGCGTCGGGCGCTGTCGCGCCTCGCCCGGCGGCGCCTGCGATGCGGGGGGCCGCGTCCTGGTCCGCGACCGATGCCGCCTCACCGCTTTGCGCGGCCGTCTCCGCATTTTCGCCCGTCGATTTGTCGGCGAAGGACGTTGACGCACCCGTCTTCGAAGCCTTGCCGCCTGCCCCCACCTCGGAGGTGCTGGCCCAACAAGCGGCCGCGCGTGCCGCCGAACAGGCGCGCGTGCAGGCCTTGGCCGTGCTGCGCGACGAGGCGCAAGCGTTGCTTCGCGACTTGCGTCAATGGACAGCATCCGACACGGCGCAGGCAACTGATGTACCCGCGTTGGCATCGGCGTATCCGGCGACCACCGTCGATCGCCGGGAAAGCGTCGCGGTAGACGAGGAACGCTTGAGCATGGAAGTGGCGAACGTTATCGAACCCGTCGCCATTGCGAAAGCCATGCCGGTGTCGGCCGCGTCCGACCCATCGCCACCGGCCGCCGGGCGCGTCGACATGACCGCTGCGGCGCCGTTCGCACCCGATTCGCCTTCTGCCCCTGCGGCTTCGACGCCACATCGTCCGTTCGTCTTTGCGGATGTGTTGGCCAGCGTCGAAGCTTTCGATGTGCCGAAGGACTTGCCGATCGACGTACCTTTCGATGTGCCACACAACGCCACGCGCGACGAACCGGGCTACCGGGCAGAGGACGCTGCATCCGTAGACGTACCCGACGCGCTGGAGGCCGAAGCGTTAGCGTCGAAGCCGCATTATGTCTTGCGTGCCGACGGCACCTGGGCGCGCGCTGAAGCGTCTCCCCATCCCGGCCATCCGGCCTACGCACCGTTGACGCACGACGACGCCATCTCGTCATCGACGCCCACCATGCCGTCGCCCGCGGCCGCCGTGCCTGCCATTCCGGCGTTCGCCGCGTCACCGCCGTTCGGCATGGCGACGACGGCTGAGCCGCGCGCCGCCAGCTTCTCGGGGAACACCCCCTACGAACTTGCGCCGCCCCGCGTCGTCATCGATTACGACTTGCCGTCGCTCGACCTGCTGTCGCCTGTGACGTCGCTGGATGTCGCCAATGTCGTTTCGGACGAAGCGCTCGCGGCCGTGAGCCAGTTGATCGAGCAGCGTCTGGCCGAATTCAAGGTGCCGGTCACGGTGGTGGGCGCGTCGGCCGGCCCGGTCATCACGCGTTTCGAAGTCGAGCCGGCGGTGGGGGTGCGCGGGGCGCAGGTCGTCGGACTCGTACGGGATCTGGCGCGAGCGCTGGGCGTGACGTCGATCCGCGTGGTCGAGACGATTCCCGGCAAGACCTGCATGGGACTGGAACTGCCCAACGCGCAGCGGCAAATGATTCGCCTGTCTGAAATCCTGACCGCCCCCGTGTTCGACACCCATCGCTCGCACCTTGCGCTCGCCATGGGCAAGGACATCACGGGTGAGCCCGTCGTGGCCGATCTGGCGCGTGCACCGCACCTACTGGTGGCGGGCACGACCGGCTCGGGCAAGTCGGTGGCCGTCAACGCGATGATCCTGTCGTTGCTCTACAAGGCAACCCCGGACGACGTGCGCCTCATCATGATCGATCCGAAGATGTTGGAGCTATCCGTCTACGGTGGCATTCCGCATTTGCTCGCTCCGGTCGTGACCGACATGAAGCAGGCGGCGCATGCCCTGAACTGGTGCGTGGGCGAGATGGAAAAGCGTTACCGGCTGATGTCCGCGCTTGGCGTGCGCAATCTGGCCGGATACAACGAGAAGATCGATGCCGCACGCGCGGCGGGCGACAAGGTGCGCAACCCGTTCTCGCTCACCCCGGACGCACCGGAGCCGCTGGACCGTCTGCCATTCATCGTCGTGGTCATCGACGAGTTGGCGGATCTCATGATGGTGGCGGGCAAGAAGATCGAAGAACTGATCGCACGGCTGGCGCAGAAAGCGCGCGCGGCGGGCATTCACCTGATTCTCGCGACGCAGCGGCCTTCGGTTGACGTCATTACCGGCCTCATCAAGGCGAACATCCCGACGCGGGTGGCCTTTCAGGTGTCGTCGAAGATCGATTCGCGCACGATTCTCGACCAGATGGGCGCGGAATCGTTGCTGGGGCAGGGCGACATGCTGTTCCTGCCGCCGGGCACGGGGTATCCGCAACGTGTGCATGGGGCGTTCGTTGCCGACGACGAGGTGCATCGCGTCGTCCAGCACTGGCAGCAATATGGCGAACCGGACTACGATGAAGCGATCCTCGCGGGCGACCCGAGCGAGGCCGCTTCCGCCGATCTGTTCGGCGAATCGTCGGGCGATGCCGAGGCCGATCCGCTCTACGACGACGCGGCGGCATTCGTGCTGAATTCCCGTCGCGCCTCGATCTCAGCGGTGCAGCGGCAATTGCGTATCGGCTACAACCGCGCCGCCCGTCTCATCGAGCAGATGGAAACGGCTGGACTCGTCAGCCCGATGGGGCGAAACGGCGCGCGCGAAGTGATTGCACCGGGCGAGTAATCGCCATCCCTTACACCTGCCTTACGACCCGCCCTCCGAGTCGAACTCTTTGGCACTCCGTGCCGATCTCAAGACACGCGCCACCCGTGGCGCGTGCCGTCAAACCCCTTGGAAACCCGCGCCAATCGGCGATAGCAGCGCGTATACCCTCGCGAGCGTAGGGGTATTCCCGCCTTTGCGGGCAAAACTCAGCGAACACATAATCGGCGCGCTAGCTTGGTCGTTCAACGCGTGCGGTACGGCATCGCCCTGACACGAATTACAACATCGGGGGGATGCGGCGGGGGGAAGTCGACTCGCGCGTCGCGCATTCTACGGCAGGGCCTGCGACATCAGGAAATCGCAGCAGAAAAGCGTCATATCGAAACGCATCGCACCGAAGGAGACCCTTATGCAATTCCGATTCAAGGTCATGGCTGGCGCCGTGGCATTTGCCCTGTCCGCCTCGATGGCTGTGGCGGCCGATCCGATCAAGATTGGCGTATCCGGCCCGTTCACCGGCGGCTCGTCGTCGATGGGCGTTTCCATGCGCGACGGCGTGCGTCTCGCCGCATCGGAAATCAACAAGTCGGGTGGCGTGCTGGGCCGCCAGATCGTGCTGGTCGAGCGCGACGAAGAAGCGAAGAACGAGCGCGGCGTGCAGGTCGCGCAGGAACTGATCAACAAGGAAAAGGTGGTCGCGACCGTCGGCTTCATCAATACCGGCGTGGCGCTTGCCTCGCAGCGTTTCTATCAAGACGCCAAGATTCCGGTGTTCAACAACGTGGCGACGGGTACGGTCATCACCCAGCAATTCAAACCGCCTCAGTACGCCGATAACTATGTCTTCCGCAACTCGGCCAAGGACAGCATCCAGGCGCCGATGATCGTGGAAGAGGCGATTACGCGCCGTGGCTTCAAGAAGCCGGCGATTCTCGCGGACTCGACCAACTACGGCCAGCTCGGCCGCGAGGATCTGGAAAAGGCGCTCGCCGCCAAGGGCATCAAGCCGGTGGCCGAAGAGAAGTTCAACATCAAGGACGTCGACATGACGGCCCAGTTGCTCAAGGCCAAGCAGGCCGGCGCTGACGTCATCCTCACGTACGGCATTGGCCCGGAACTGGCGCAGATCGCCAATGGCATGGCCAAGCTCGGCTGGAAGCTGCCGCTGGTCGGTAGCTGGACGCTCGCGATGTCGAACTACATCGACAACTCGGGGGCGAACGGCGAAGGTGCCCGTATGCCGCAAACGTTCATTCAGGAGCCCAACACGCCCAAGCGCAAGGCCTTCATCGACGCGTACCTGGCCATGTTCAAGCCGAAGAACAACCGCATCGACTCGGCGGTGTCGGCGGCGCAGGGCTACGACTCGGTCTACCTGCTGGCCGCGGCCATCAAGCAAGCCGGCAGCACGGACGGCCCGAAGGTGCGCGCCGCGCTCGAAGACCTGAAGGCGCCGGTCGACGGCGTGGTCACGACCTACGATCACCCGTTCACGCATGACGATCACGACGCCATCACCGCCAATATTCCGGTGATGGGCGAAGTGAAGGGCGGCCGTGTCGTGTATGCCTACGACAGCGATCTGAAGGCGGGCAGCAAGGTCCGCGAGAAGGCTGCGAAGTAACTCGCCCTCCCACCCCCTTGCATTTCGGTTGCGCTTTGCAGCCATGACGGATGAACAACGGCGCGCGTTGCTTGCGATCCGGGCCCCTGGCAACGGGGTGTCCGGGGGCAGCGCGCGCGCCGTCTGCTCAACCGGGCCATGCACCGGCACTCGGGACCGGCGCGCGGCACACGTCTCGAATACCTCCCGTGCATCGCTCGTAGGCTCGCACTCGCGAGAGAGGACCGCATGACCATCCTGATTCAACTCATCTACAGCGGTATCGCGCTGGGGATGATCTACGCCGTGATCGCCTTCGGTTACCAACTGACGTTCGCGACGTCCGGCACGCTGAACTTCGGCCAGGGCGAATCGCTGATGCTCGGCGCACTGGTCGGCCTGACACTGGTCGATACCCTGGGTCTGAATTACTGGCTGATGATCCCCATCGTCTGCCTGTTCGGTCTCGTGCAAGGGGCGCTGGTCGAGCGCGTCGGCGTGAAGCCTGCCTTGCGGATCAAGTCGGAGTTCGGCTGGATCATGTCGACGATCGCGTTGGGCATCATCTTTCGTAACGTCGCGGAAAACGTTTGGGGACGCGACGATCTCAAGTTTCCTTCGCCGCTGCCCGAGTCGCCCATCCACCTGTTCGGCGCAAACGTGTTGCCGATGGAGCTGCTCGTCGTGGTCGGCGCGCTGCTCATGATGGCCGCCGTCGAGTTCTTCAACCGGCGCTCGATTTATGGCAAGGCGGTGGTGGCCACGTCCAACGACCGCGACGCCGCCGGTCTCATGGGCATCAACACCAGTCTGGTCATCACGTTCTCGTATGCGCTGTCGTCCATGGCGGCCGCGTTTGCGGGCGTGCTCGTCGCCCCGCTCACGCTCACCGGCGCCACGATGGGCGCGGTGCTCGGGCTCAAGGCGTTCGCCGTGGCGATTATCGGCGGACTGTCGAGCGGGATGGGCATGCTCGTGGGTGGCGTGATTCTCGGCATCGCCGAGACGACGACCGCGTTCTACATTTCGACCGGCTACAAAGACGTGCCGGGTCTCGTACTGCTGCTGCTCGTGCTGGCCGTGAAGCCGGCGGGCCTGTTCGGCAAGACCGCCATCAAGAAGGTGTAACCATGACCGCTCAGACCTCCACCGCACGCGGGGCCCGCGATCTCGGCGGCCTGCGCGTGACCACGACGCTGGCTGCCATCGTGGGCATCGTTGCGCTGTTCGGTTTTCCGATGGCCATCGGCAATCCTTATTACATCCACATGATCGAGACGATCATGATCTACGCGATCCTGCTGTTCGGGCTGGATATCGTCGTGGGTTACACCGGGCAGGTGTCGCTGGGCCATGCGGGCCTGTTCGGCATCGGCGCCTACGTGGCGGGGGTGTTCTTCACCAAGCTCGGACTCACGCTCTGGCTCGCGCTTCCGGCCTCGATCCTGATTACGGCCGCGTTCGGCGCCGTGCTCGCTTTGCCCGCGCTACGGGTCATCGGCCCGTATCTGGCGATGGTGACGCTCGCGTTCGGCACCATCATCCAGATTCTCATCAACGAGATGGATTTCCTGACCGACGGGCCCATGGGCATCACGCTCACGAAGCCACTCGTCGGGGGGCATCCGATCAATGAGACCGAGTACTACTGGCTGGTGGCCGCGTTGCTGCTGGCGAGCATGCTCGTGGCGCACCGGATTCTCAAGTCGCATCTCGGGCGGGCCTTCGAGGCGTTGCGGGATTCACCGGTGGCGTCGGACTGCATGGGCGTGTCGGTGTATCGCTACAAGGTGTATGCGTTCGTGATCAGCGCCGGATTCGCCGGCCTGGCGGGCAGTCTGTACGCCTACTCGGAGCAGTACATCTCGCCGAACACGTATAACTTCGAGCTGACGATCCTGTTCCTGCTCGCCGTCATCATGGGCGGGCGCAAGACGCGCAGCGGCGCGTTGTTAGGCGCGGCGATCGTCGTCTTGTTGCCGCAATTGCTCGACGACATCGGCACCTTCCGAATCGTCGCGACAGCCATCGCCGCGGTGACCGCCGTCGTGGCGGTGACCGCCATCGCCCGCGGGCGCACCTCGCTCGCCAAGGCGGCGGTGCCGATCGTGGGGACGGCGGCCCTGGCCGGCGTAACCTGGTGGCGCGACAGCATCACCGACTGGCGCCTGACGATCTTCGGGCTGATGATTCTATTTGTCGTGTACTACCTGCCGGACGGCATCATCGGCTTCGTGCGCTCGCGCATTCTGCATCGCCGTCGCACGTTGACCGTCTCGGCCACGCAAATCGACGAGTCGGTCGACGGCGAGCGCGACCCGGTCCTGACAGCGGCGGCGGGCGGTCCCGACGAACTGCTCAACGTGCGCCAGTTGCTCATGCAGTTCGACGGCCTGAAAGCGCTCAATCAAGTGGATCTGAGTGTGAAGCGCGGCACCATTCACGGGTTGATCGGCCCGAACGGCTCGGGCAAGAGCACGATGATGAACGTGCTCACGGGCATTTACGTGCCGACGGCGGGCAGCATCGAGTTCGCGGGTCAGTCGCTTGCGGGGCGCTCGTCGTCGGATATTGCGCTCTCGGGCGTGGCCCGTACGTTCCAGAACGTGCAGTTGTTCGGCGAAATGACGGCGCTGGAAAACGTGCTCGTCGGCTTGCATCACACGTTCGGCGCGACGCTGATCGATGTATCGCTGCGTCTGCCGCGTTACAAGCGCGAGGAAGGGGCGGCACGGGCGCGGGCGATGCGACTGCTCGACTTCGTGGGGCTGGCGTCGCTCGCCGACGAGGAGGCGCGCAACCTGCCGTATGGGAAGCAGCGTCTGCTCGAAATCGCGCGCGCACTGGCACTCGATCCGCGTCTGCTGTTGCTTGACGAGCCGGCCGCCGGTCTGACGGCCCCCGACATTCGTGAATTGCTCACGATCATCCGCAAGATTCGCGACCACGGTATTACGGTCATCCTGATCGAGCACCACATGGACGTGGTGATGAGCACGTGCCAGACGGTCTCCGTGCTCGACTTCGGACAGAAGATCGCCGAGGGCCTGCCGGCGCAGATCCAGGCCGATCCGAAGGTGATCGAAGCGTATCTGGGCGGCGCATCGACGGCGCACTGACGACATTCGCGCATGCGGCGCACGGCGGGGACGATGCCCTGCGCCGCAGCCACGACGGACAAACGGAACCACTATGCTTTCCATTCGTAATCTGCAAGCCGGCTACGGCAAGGTGCAGGTGCTGCACGGCATCGACATCAATGTGCCGAGCGGCCAGGTCGTCACACTCATCGGATCGAACGGCGCGGGCAAGACGACGACCATGCGTGCCGTGTCCGGCATGATCAAGCCGACGGCAGGCGAGATCACGCTGGGTGACAAGCGTATCGACGGACTCGACTCGCATCGCATCGCCAAGCTTGGCCTGGCGCACTCCCCCGAAGGCCGACGCGTGTTCTCGACCATGTCGGTGATGGACAACCTGCGCCTGGGTGCCTTTCCGCGTCTGACCGGTAGCCGCCCACGCGGCGATGTGGCGGCCGATCTGGAGCGCGCGATGGACCTGTTCCCGCGTCTGAAAGAGCGGCGTAATCAGTTATCCGGCACGCTGTCGGGCGGCGAGCAGCAAATGCTCGCCATGGCCCGCGCGGTGATGCTGCGCCCCGATATCGTACTGCTCGACGAGCCGTCGATGGGGCTGGCGCCGATCCTGGTCGACGAGGTCTTCCGCATTATCAGCAACCTGAAGTCGGAGGGCGTGACGATGCTGCTCGTGGAGCAGTTCGCCGCGGCCGCGCTGGCCGTGGCCGACTATGGCTACGTGCTGGAGAACGGCCAGATTTCCGTGCACGGCCCGGCGGAAAACCTGCGCAACGACGACAAGGTGCGCGCCGCTTATCTCGGCGGCAGTCACTGACCTTTGCCGGCGTACCTCGCTCAGTAGGTGGCGGAAAGCTCGCGTAGCGTGTTGAACGTCTCGCGCAGTTCGGTCCGTAGCGTGGCCACGAGGTCGGCGGCGGGCATGGCGCGAGCCAGCGGTGCCGCCTGACCGGCCCACTGGGCCGCGTAATCGCTGTTGCCCTTGGCCTTGGCGGCGGCGTTGATCGCCTTGCCTGCGTCATACGTCACCGGATAGGCGGGCAGGTCGGGGCGGTCGGCTGCTTGCTCCAGCGCATAGAGGCGGTTCACGAAGCCGCGGGCCGGACGCCCGGAGATCGCACGAATCAAGGCGGTTCGCGGCGCAGCGCCGCCGGTCAGCCGTTCGCGGTAGGCCGCATCGGCCGACGATTCGGGGCATGGGACAAAGGCAGTCCCGAGTTGAGCGGCCTGCGCACCCAGCGCGAGGGCCGCAGCGATGCCCGCGCCGTCCATGATGCCGCCGGCGGCAATCACCGGCACCGACGTGTGTGTGACGATCAGCCGCACCAGCGCCAGCGTGCCCAGTTGCTCGTCATCGGTCGGCACACGGTCGCCGAGATCTTCAAAGCGGCCACGATGACCGCCTGCCTCATACCCTTGCGCAACGATAGCGTCGACCCCCGCAGCCTCGATCGTCTTGGCTTCCGCCAGGTTCGTCGCCGAGGCGAACAGCACGATGCCCGCGGCGTGCAGTGCATCGATTCTCTCCTGCGACGGCAGTCCGAAATGGAAGCTGACCACGGCCGGGCGTTCTTCCAGAAGCATGGCAAACATGGCGTCGTCGGCCGCAAAGGTCTTGTAGATCTCGCCGAGCGTGGTCGGCGGCGCGGCGTCGAAACGCGCGAACTCCGGGGCGAGATACGCCAACCAGGCGGCGTCGCGCGACGCGTCGAGCGTGGCGGGCGCATGGCAGAACACGTTGACGTTGAACGGCTTGCGCGTCAGGGTGCGCGTATCGTGAATGGCCTTGCGAGCGGCGTCGGCATTCATCGCGGCGACACCGATTGAGCCGAGCCCGCCCGCGTTGGAGACGGCCGCCGCGAGGGCGGGGGTGGACGTGCCGGCCATCGGGGCCTGAACGATCGGCGTCGACAGGCCGAGTCGTTCTATGAGTGCGCGGTGGCGGGATTGCGAGACGGTGGAGCTTGACATGACGATCTGCACCTTTGAGTGTTCGGTAGGGGGAAACCGGACCCGTCGCAGCAGGGAGTAGATTCACTATGGCATACACACGGGGCGACAAAAGATATCACTAAAATGTATCTTTATGTCGACCACCCGCAGCATCGGCGGGGGCATTGGCTCGCGATATCGGGGTCACGCTTTGGGGCCCGCACGTTCGCCGGGGCCTTCGTGGGTTCCGCCCGTATCTTCGGCGCCCATCAGATCGGCGGCGCGCGAGCGCTGCATATCGGCCCGCCTGAAGTAGCCGATGACGGTCGCCACGCTCGTATGTCCCGTCATCGACATGGTTTCGGCCAGTGGCACCTGCTGAAGCGCGGCCTCGGTGACGAAGCCGGCGCGCAGCGAGTGGGCGGAGAAGTCGCCCTCGAGACCGGCGAGTGCGCATCGCTCGCGCACGATGTCGCGCACGGCGGCCTCGGAGAGCGGTTCGCCCACGTGACCGCCGCGTCGAACGCGCCGAAAGATCGCCCCTTCCGTGATGTCCGCCGCCGTCAGCCAATCCGTGAGCGCCACGGCCGCCGCACCCGTGACCGGTTTTTCGTTCTCGGGCAGGTCTGCGCCCTGCTGATTCGTCTTCGACCAAGCGAGCGTGTAGACGTAATGGTCGGGTCCGCTGCGCCGCACGTTCTCGCATGTCGCCCGTACGACTTCCGAGCGCCTGCGGCCGCCGCTCGCCCATGCGAACAGCAATAGCGCGCGATCGCGTTTGCCTCGCAGGGTGTCGTCGCAGGTTGCCAATAGCGCACGCAAAGGCTCGCGCGTCAGTGCCTCTTTTTTTGCCGTGCGAACGCCCCGTTTTGCATAGGCGCGACGCGTCTTTGCCAGCAGTTCGCGCACCGCCGGTTCCGCGCACGGGTTCGGCAGGTGGTGCGACGTGTGCAGCTTGGCGATGACGCTCAACCGGTGGAGCAGTGTGGCGAGCGCCGGTGGCCCCACACGGGCCTTGAGGCCTTGAGCGACGAGTGCGGCGTCGAGTGCGTCTGGCATCTCGGTTCTGAGACCGTGCTTGCCTTGATGCAGCGCATGATCGACCACGAACTGCACGATCACGGCGACCGGCAGCGGCGCGACGAGCGCCTGCCCGTACCTCAGGCGATACCAGCCCATCCAGTAGCGCATGGCCGATTGATAGCTCTGACGCGTGTTCTGCGAGTCGCCTTCCCGGGCGAGCGATTGTGCCGCATTGAGCGCGTCGTCATGGAGCGTCGCCGGATTTCGCGGTGGGGGCAGACCGAGGGCCGACGCGCCTCCCATTGCTGCGCTGGGCGCCGATTCGGCCGGCCACGGTCGCGTGGGTGTTATTTTTTTACCGGACATATGATTTAATATGTAATATGTACTAAATATAATCAAATCAGCAAATAGATAACGATAATCTTCCATTATCGTGGGTTATTTGGCAATGCCCTCGATATTCAGGAGCGCTACGTGATGACTACGCCTCAAACCCCGACGTCCGCCATGTCCACGCCGTTGCCGCGGCAAGGCGGGCGAGGTATTTCGGCGCACGACGTCTGGACGGCGGCCGATACGTTGTTGATGGCGGGGCAGCGCCCGACCATCGAGCGAATTCGTCAGCAGTTGGGGCGCGGCTCGCCCAATACCGTGAGCCCTTATCTGGATGCGTGGTTCGCCGGACTGGGGGCGCGCTTGCAAGGCGCGACGGCCGCCGCGCCCGGGTTACCGGATGGCGTGACGATGCCGGAATCGGTGGCGCGTGCCGCGCTCGATCTGTGGGCGCTGGCGTTGAACGAGGGGCGTGCTGCCCTGGCGGAAGACGAAGCGGCGCGGCGCGCAGTGTTGGACGCGCGCGAAGCCGAGCTGGCAGCGGATCGCGAGGCGCTGGAGCAGGCGCGGGCCGTGCTCCACGAGCGCATTGCCGCTGCCGAGATGACGGCGGCGGATGCGCGCCAGGCGAGGGAGGAAGCACAGGCGCAGGCGCGGCGCGCCGAGGCGTTGTTGATTGAGGCGCAAGCCGATGCGGTGGCATCGCGGCAGGCACTGTCGGTGGCGCGTGAGCGTACGCATGCGCTTCAGGAGGAACACGCGGCGCAACGGTCCCATTGGGATGTCGAGCGCACCCGGCTTGGCGAGCGGGCCGAAGCCAATGAACGCCGCTTGATGCTTGAACTGGACGCCGCACGCGAGTCGATCAAGTCGCTGCAGCAGGAGCGCAAACAGGTGCAGCGTCAACTGCAGGATGCCGAAACCGGGCTTGCGGCGATGACCGAGGCACAGCACGCGATGCGGGCCGCGAAGGCACTGCAGGATGCAGTCGTGGCGAGGCTGCGCGAGCAGGTCAGCGCGCAGGAGGCATTGGCGGCAACGTATCAGTCGATGCTGGCCGCGCCGATGACGTTATCGTCCGGGCGCGGCAACCTGTCGGGAAAAAAGCGTCGCGTGAGCCATGCGGGCGTGCCGACAACGTCAGTGTTGCGTCGCGTGCGCCGGCCATGAGACAGGTAGCGCGGGGTGTCTGATATTTGTCGGCATTGGCGAACCGTCGGTCAGCAAGTCAGTCGTCCAGGCATGCGCGCAACGTCTGCGCGAGACGAGTGGCTTCCCCGGCATCGGCGACGTTTGCGAAGCCAAGCACGAGGCCGCGCGGCGTGTGCGGTGTATGCCCGTTCGCATACCAGCTCGAGAGGGGCAACACGGCAAGTCCCGCCTCGCTGGCCCGGGCGGCAACGGCAACGTCGTCGACTGGGCCGTGCGGGCCTTCCGGGAATTGCACCGCGAACTGAATGCCACCGTGCGGCAAATCCAGACGAATTCGCTCGCCGAACGCTTGCGTCAGCGCTTGTGTGATCCAGACGCGCCGCTGTCCGTACAACGTGCGCATTCGCTTCACATGTCGCGCAAAATGGCCTTGCGCCATGAAATCTGCCACGGCCGCCTGCAATAGCGCTGGAGAGCCGGTGTTCATGCTGCACGCCACCCGCGCGACGCGCTCCACGGCACGCTCCGGCACCACCGCGTAAGCGAGCCGCAGGCCGGGGAACATCAGCTTGCTGAGCGTGCCGCAATAGATCACGCGATCGTGCCGATCGAGGCTCTTCAGCGCCGGCAACGGCCTGCCCGAATATCGGAATTCACTGTCGTAATCGTCCTCGATGATCCAGCGAGACGCTTTCTCGGCCCAATTCAGCAGTGCCAGGCGTCTTGCGAGCGACAACGTATGACCCAGCGGGCTCTGGTGCGATGGCGTGACCAGGGCGAAGCGCGCTTCTGGGTCCAGTTGTATGCCGCGCTCTACATCGATCCCCTCATCGTCGACCGGTACGGGGACGAACTGCATGCCGGACTCGGACAGAAAATCGCGCGCGAGCAGATAGCCGGGCTCTTCGAACCACACGCGATCGTTCGGTTTCGCGAGACTGCGCAACACGAGTTCAAGCGTCGCGCGGTAGCCGCCGGTCACGAACACTTGCTCGGGCAGACACGTGACACCGCGAGACAGACCCAGATAGGTGGCAATGCGTTCTCGAAGCGGCCGGTAGCCCATCGGATCCGGGCACGAGAGCATCGCGCGATCGCCGCTGCGCACACGAAGCGAAACCAGTCGACTCCATATCTTGCGGGGAAACGCGTCGAGCGCCGGTTGCCCGGCCTGCAACGGTCGTGGCTCGCCGCTCATTGCGACAGTGATGGACACGTGGGGCGGTGCCGGTCGACTCGGTGACGCGGTTGACGATTTCGCTGGGTCGGCGCGTTCCACGTTCGTTCGTTCCGTGTGCGGCACACCTTGCGGTGTTTGGTGACCTGTTCCGTAAGTCGAATGCACGATTGACGGCGGCAGCGACGGGGAAACAAACGTGCCGGCCGCGCCGCGCATCTGCAGATAACCCTCGTCGACAAGGATCGTATAGGCCAGTTCGACGGTGCCGCGGGCGGTATTCAACTGCGCGCAGAGGCTGCGAAGTGCCGGCACGCGATCTCCAGGACGCAGATGCCCCGCGGCAATCGCCGTCCTGAAACGCTCGCAAATCTGCAGATAGATCGGCTGCGGTCGCTGGCGATCTATCTGAATGTCCAGGGAGGGCGTTCGTGCGGGCATGGGTGTCTCGTGGATGAGGGCGGGCCAAGTTGATTTGGACTAGTCGGATCGATGATTTTTGGCCCTTATTGTTACGACATGATTGTTACATACTGCCCTTAAGCAATGCCATGGCGAGGACACTTCCACGCGATGCCACGCTCAGTACGCGTCTCGCGCGTTCAGTTACCCCTTGGAGAATCTGTCATGAAAATCGTGGTAATCGGTGGTTCGGGCCTGATCGGCTCACGTCTCGTCACCCGGCTCGGCCAGGCAGGCCATCAGGCGCTCGCCGCGTCCCCGCGTACCGGCGTCAACTCCGTGACTGGCGAAGGTCTGGATGCCGCGCTCGTCGGCGCGGATGTCGTGGTGGATGTCACGAACGCACCGTCCTGGGAGCCTCAGGCCGTGCTGGACTTCTTCCGCACCTCGGCTCGCAATCTCGGCAAGGCTGAGGTGGCCGCGGGGGTGCGTCATCATGTTGCGTTGTCGATCGTCGGTACCGACCGCATGCCGGAGAACGCGTATTTCACGGCCAAGGTCGCGCAGGAGGCTGCGATCGAAGCCGCTGGCGTGCCATACACGATTGTGCGCGCCACGCAGTTCATGGAGTTCATCGGCGGCATCGCGGATTTCAGCACGGATGGCGACAGTGTGCGCGTCGGCGACGGGCTGTTCCAGCCGATCGCTGTGGACGACATCGTCGAGATCCTCGCACAGGTGGCGCTCGCGGCGCCGCGTAACGCCACGATGGACATTGCCGGCCCGGACCGCGCGTCGCTGGCGCAGATCATTGCGCGCTATCTGAGCGCGAAGGGCGATGCGCGCCCGGTCGTGACGGATCGTAACGCGCGGTACTACGGCGGCATCGTCGAGGAACTGTCGCTTGTTCCGCTCGGCGACGCGACGATCGGCCGTATCGGTCTCGACCAGTGGCTCGCCCAAACGCGCGAAGGCTGATTTTTCGGGCCGACGAAGGCCCCCCGATGGAGTGAAGTCATGAAACGAATGGTTTTGTTCGGCGCAACGCTGATGTGCCTGTGCCTGATGGGGGTGCGCCCGGTCACGGCCGCGCCCGAGGCGCAGGTGGTGCCGCTGCGTTCGACGCCGTTGCCGGAGTACCCGGGCAAGGAAGTCAAGATGATCGTTGTGGAGTATCCGCCGGGCGCAGTCGACCCCGTGCACCGTCACGACGCGCAAGCGTTTGTGTATGTGCTCGAGGGAAGCATTGTCATGGGCGTCAAGGGGGGCAAAACGGTGACGCTGAAGGCGGGGGATACGTTCCACGAAGGCCCCAACGACATTCATACGGTGGGGCGGAATGCGAGTACCACGCGGCCGGCCAAGTTTGTCGTGTTCCTGATCAAGAAACAGGGCGCGCCGATCCTGACCCCGGTGAAGTAACACGGTCGTTCCAGCCGGTGCCGGCAACCCCGGCGCCACCCCTGCGGCGCCCTTCTTCGGCGCCCCCCGACCGGGCGAGCGCGGATGGCCGCTCTCAGGCCATCGCCGCCGCACCGGAGGCGCCCGGCAGTGCCGATAAGATCCGGGCGAAGGCGTCGCCCGTGACGGGTTTGCCGAGCAGGAAGCCTTGCAGTTCGTCGCAATCGAGGGTCTTGAGCGCCTCGCGCTGCGACGGCGTCTCGACGCCTTCGGCCACCACATCCATATCGAGCGAGTGCGCCAGCGCAATGATGGCGGAGACCACGGCGCTGCCCTCGCGGCCGCAGGTGTCCAGCCCGCTCGTGAAGAAGCGGTCCATCTTCAATTGCTTGACGCGGAAGCGCTGCAAGTACGCCAGACTCGAATAGCCCGTGCCGAAATCGTCGATCGCCACTTCAAAACCCTGCTCGTGGAAGGCTTGGATCACGTCGATCGTGTGCTGGGCGTCGAACATGGCCACCGTCTCGGTGATTTCGAACATGAGCCGGTCGGCGGCGATGCCCGCCTCGCGAACGATCTCCACGATGTTTTCCACCAGTTGCGACTGGGCCATCTGGCGCGGCGAGAGGTTGATCGCGACCTTGACGGGCGGCAGACCCGCGGCGTCCCATTCCTTGATCTGTCGGCAGGTGGCCCGCACGACCCAATAGCCGATCGGCACGATCTGTCCGGTGCGCTCGGCGACGGGGATGAAGTCGGCCGGCTGCAGTTCGCCGAAGGTGGGATGCGACAACCGCAGCAATGCCTCGGCACCCGCCAGCGCCTCGGTGTCGCCCCGGTACTTCGGCTGGAAGTGAAGCGAAAAATACTGCTCGTGTTCCGCGTCGTGCAGCGCCTGCTGGATCTCCCACGTGCGTTGAGCGGCGGCATTCATGCGCGGCTCGAAGTAGCGGAAGATGCCGCGTCCGGCGCGCTTGGCTTCGTACATGGCCGTGTCGGCGTGCTTGAGCAGCATGTCGATGGTATCGCCATCGTCCGGAAACACGGCGATGCCGATGCTGGGCATGACGTGCAGCGATTGATTGCCCACGCGAAGTCCGTCGCGCATATCGTCGAGCAGGCGTTGCGCCACGCGCCCCGCGACCGCAGGTGACGACAGGGAGCCCAGCAGCACCACGAACTCGTCGCCGCCGAGTCGGGCGACCACATCGTCGCCATTGACGTTTTTGCGAAGCCGTTTGGCGAACGCGCGCAATACGTCGTCGCCCACGTTGTGGCCAAGCGAGTCGTTGATGGTCTTGAAGCCGTCCAGATCCATGAACAGCACCGCGAAACGGCGCTCGTCGCGACGCGAGTTCACGAGCATGCGCGCAGCGGAGTCATGCAGGGCGCGACGATTGGGCAGATCGGTCAGCGCATCGTAGGTCGCCATTCTCGCGATCTGCGAGTTCAGCTGCAGAACGGAGTTCGCCAGGAAACTCGTGCGGGCGTCCAGGCGCGAGACGAGCAGGGTGGTGACGAGCATCAGGAAGGTGAACAGGCTGACGGTCGTGACCAGCCACGGGGAGCTAACCCCGCCCGCCGCGCCACAGATGGCGCCCGGCATAAAGTTGGCCGCCGACATGCCGGTGTAGTGCATGGCGGTGATCGCCAGTCCCATGACCCCAGCGGCGCCGATGCGTTTGGCCATAACGTAACGCAGACTGCCGTCGCGCAGCGTGCGCGCAATCCACAGTGCCGCCGTGGCCGCCGCCATCGCGATCAGGATCGAGGCGGCAAAGCGTGCTGGATCGTACTCGATGCTCGGATACATCTTCATGGCCGCCATGCCGGTGTAGTGCATGGCCGCGATCCCGAGGCCGAGCGTGACACCTGCGGTGACCAGCCGGCGCTTGGTGAAGCGCTCGCGGGCGACCAGCCAGAGCGCCGCCCACGAGATAACGACGGCAATGCCGAGCGAGGCCGCGGTAATGACGGGGTCGTATCCTAGCGCGAGGTTGGCGTGCGAACCCAGCGGCGCCCCGAACGGCGCGAGCGACAGCGCGAGCATGCCGATGAAATGCATCGACCAGATACCGATGCCCATCGCGGCCGCGCCCACGGCGAGCCACGCGTGACGCATGCCGCGGTGCGTCAGGAGATAGATGCGACCCGAAAGGTCGAGTGCGGTGTACGACGCAAGCACGGCAACCGCGAGCGATAGTGCGACGAGCCAACCACTGTACGAACTGGACATATGAGAACCGACCGAAAAGTCCTGCTTAACTGGTTATCGGCAAGGACGGCCGATAGTTGAGGGGCACGTAGGAATGTTTCCGACAGCGCTCGGCCGATTGGGTCGGGTGGCGCGTGAGCGGGGGACTTCGCCGACGTCCGGGCGCGTCGTGCCGACGCTCGACACTGCCGATATCATGGGGAATAATCCGTCCATGCCCGTCTTGAGCCGTGTCGTGGGTGGAGACCCGGCACGCGGCGTCGCGTGCATCAGCTGCATCACCTGCGCCCCTCTTGGGCGGCCAACCGCCAGAATCACGAAGTCTCGGACATGACACGCGTATGACATCGGGTGCCGGCGGGCGGTAGATTACGGCAGCCCTCAATTTTGCCTGATTTCCGCGGGATTTCCTCGCGCCGCGTCAATTTTGATAGTTAAATGCCCCGCTGGCACCGTGAAAAGTGCCGGCTTGCGGCGCGCTCACCCGTGCCGGTGGCGTGTGTGGAATGGTTGCGGCATTGCACGAACAGGGAGCCAGTCATGCCCGCTAAATTGTCGTCTGCCTCGCGCTCGGCCACGGCCAGCCCCGCCGCATCTTCCGCCGCGTTTCCGGTCGCAACATCGCCCACCGTTCCCGTCGTGCCGTTCGAAGCCCGCATTGCTGCCGGGCGCAAGCTGCGCGACACCACACCGCGTGGTAGCCACGCGCATGTCGGTAACGTCGACCGAGACGTTGTGGAACTGCTGCGAACCAGCAGCGAGGGACGCGTCGATGCGCTCGTGCCGTTGCGCTACGGACGCATGCTCGCGTCGCCCTTCGCTTTCTATCGGGGCAGCGCCATTGTCCAGGCCCACGATCTGGCGGGTACCCCGCACACCGGTCTCACGCTCCAGATCTGCGGCGATTGCCATCTGGCCAACTTCGGCGGCTTTGCCACACCGGAGCGCACCCTGATCTTCGATCTGAACGATTTCGACGAGACCGCGCTTGGACCTTGGGAGTGGGATCTAAAGCGCTTGTGCGCCAGCCTGGTACTGGCCGCCCGCCAATTCGGCTTCGGCGATACGCTGGGCGTCGAGATGGTGCGCACGGCGGTACAGACGTACGCGCGGCGCCTGAATGAATACGCCCACATGCCGACGATTGCGTTATGGCATGAGCAGGTGACGTTCGAGCGCATGCTCGACCTCGCTCAAAGCGAGCGCGTGCGCGAGGGCGTGAAACGCGGCATTGCGCGCGCCACCGGGCGCACGCATGAAAACGTGCTTCCCAAGTTTGCCCAGCAGGTGGGCGATCATTGGCAGATTCGTGATGCACCACCGAGCATTTTCCATGTGCACGGCGCCACCACGCTGTTCGGCACGGAAGACGACTGGCTCGGCCTGGGCGATTGGCGCACGCTGTTCGCCCCCGTCTACAAGAGCTATCTGAACTCGCTCTCGCCCGATCGTGCGCTCATGTTGTCGAGCTACACGCAGGAGGATCTGGCGTTCAAGGTCGTGGGTGTCGGTAGCGTCGGCACCCGGTGTCTGGTGTTGCTGATGATGGATACCCACGAGCAACCGCTCTTCCTGCAGTTCAAGGAGGCGTCGAAGTCGGTCGTCTCGCGCTTCTTCAAAAGCGCCTCGTCGAAGCACGACGGGCGTCGCGTCGTGGAGGGGCAGCGACTGATGCAGGCGGCCTCCGACGCCTTTCTGGGCTGGGGCAGCGGCCCGTTCGGGCGCAGCGTGTATGGACGTCAACTGCGCGACATGAAGGTGTCGGCGCAATTCGAGCTGTTTCGCGCCGACGGCTTCCGTGAGTACGCCGGGCTTTGCGGATGGGTGCTGGCGCGCGCGCACGCCAAAGCGGGCGGTTGTGCGGCTGAGCTGGTTGGGTATGTGGGCAAAGGCAACCGGCTCGCGCAAGCGTTGGTCCATTACGCGACCGATTACGCCGACCAGATCGAACGCGACTACGAGGTGTTCAGAAAGGCGTGTCGTGACGGTCAGCTAGAGGCGCGCACCGATGCCGACATGGCCGCCGATTTCATTGCGTGAGCCGAACGGGGGCGATGCAGGCTTCCCCCAATGCATCGGCGATCGGGCGTGACTAAACTACTATTGACAAGCGCGAATTCACAAGCGCGACACTAGGTACGCTGGACGTCCACCGCCACGCATGCTTGCATGCGGGCGTCCTCCGGAACTGACATGAACCGCCCGCCCGCCAATTCGACGTTGCGCGCAGTAGCGACAAAGCCGTTTGGCATACGTCTGAAATGGCTTCTCTTGCTTGCGGCCGCGTCACTGTGCGCCATCGGGGTCTATTTCGTGGCACGCGAGATGCAGACTTCGCGCCTCCAGGCGAAGTACTTTGCGGCACTTGACCGCCAAGTTTCCTTCAGGGTTGCGCAAGGCCCGAGCGACACCATCCGCTTCCCTTCCCACGGCGGTCCCTACGACCTGCGCATGGGCTATGAGCGACTACCCGAGTTTGCCGCTCGCCTCACCGCACGTGGCTTCGTCGTCACCGCTCAGGCGCGCGACTCGGCCACGATGGCCCGCATCGCAGACCAGGGACTCTTCGTTCCCTACGAGGAAAAGGCTCAAGCCGGTCTTCGGCTCTTCGACGCGAGCGGCGCGCCGCTTTACGGGGCGCGCTACCCGTTGCGCACCTACGCCAATTTCGACGCCGTACCACCGGTTGTTGCCGATGCGCTGACCTTCATCGAAGACCGATCACTGCTCGATGCTGCTGAACCGTACCTCAATCCCGCGATCAACTGGAAGCGCTTCTCGCTCGCCGTCATTGATCTGGCACTCAAACACGTGCTCCATCACCATGCAATGCCCGGCGGCAGCACGCTCGCAACCCAGATCGAGAAATATCGTCACTCGCCGGGGGGGCGTACCGTCAACCCGTCCGAGAAGCTCCGGCAGATGGTCTCGGCGGCGTTGCGCGCCTATCTCGGCGGTGAGCGGACGCTCCCGGCACGCCGCAGGATCGTCGTCGCCTACCTGAATACGGAGCCGCTTGGTGCGCAGCCAGGCATCGGCGAGATCGAAGGCATTGGCGACGGGCTCGTGGCCTGGTACGGCCGCGACTTCGACGAGGCGAACCATCTGCTCGCAGCGCTCGACACGGACGCTCGAGGTCAAACCGGGGCGCCTGTCACCGGCGGACTCACCAACGAAGCGCTCGCATTCAAGCAGGTGCTCTCACTCCTGATCGCGCAACGCGCACCGTCGTATTTCCTTACACGGAACAATGCAGCGCTCGAGACGCTGACGAACAGTTACCTGCGGCTGCTTGCCGACAACCACGTCATCTCGGCGCGGCTGCGCGACGCCGCGCTCGGTCAGCCCCTGCAGGTACGGCACGGTTTGGCTACCGCGCAGGCAATCCCGTTTGCCAAACGTAAGGCGATTTCGGTATTGCGCGCGCATTTGCTCGAGACACTCGGCCTCAAAAATACCTACGCGCTCGATCGCCTCGACCTCACTGCCAGCTCGACACTCGCCGATGCGCTCGAGCAAGCTGTCAGCAAGCAGCTTGCGCGTGCACAAACGGTGGCTGGCGCGCAGCAGGCCGGCCTCTATGGCTTCGAGATGCTTCGCCCCGGCGACGATCCTGCGAAGATCGCCTTCAGCTTCTCGCTCTATGAGCGCCGCCGCGGTGAGAATGTGCTGCGCGTGCAAACCGACACCGTGAACGAGCCGTTCGACATCAACCAGGGTGCCCGCCTCAATCTCGGGTCAACCGCGAAGCTTCGCACCCTCGTCCTGTATCTGCAGATCGTCTCCGATCTCCACGCACACTATGCTTCGCTCACCCCCCCCGAACTCGCGCGCGTGAAGCCCGATGCGCTCGACGCACTGACATCGTGGGCGCTCAACTATCTTGCGCACACGACCGACCACTCGTTGCCGGCGATGCTGGCGGCCGCCGTCGAACGCAAGTACTCGGCCAATCCCGGGGAAGTCTTCCACACCGGCAGCGGCGAACAGGCGTTCTCGAACTTCGAGCCCGCCGACAATGGCCGCATCCTGACCGTGCACGAAGCGTTCCAGCGCTCGGTCAACCTCGTATTCGTGAGGCTCATGCGCGACATTGTCCACTACGAGATGGTCAGGCAGGCGGGGCCGTCGGCGCACTGGCTCACGGATCCGGTGCTGCGGCAGCAGTATCTGACACGCTTTGCCGACGAAGAGAGCCTGACCTTTCTCGACCGCTTCAATAAAAGGTATGCGGGGCTTGCGGCTGACCAGGCGGTGGCGAAGCTTGTCGCGGGGATGCCAAAGTCGCCCGTCAGGCTCGCGGCAGCCCTGCGTAGCGTGGCGCCTGACGGCTCGCCGGCCTGGTTCGAGGGCCAGATGCGCGCGGCGCTGAAGGGCACGCCGGCGGCCTCAATGAGCGCCGAAGAGATGGCGGGGCTATATGCAAAGTACGGACCAGACAAGTTCGACCTGAACGACCGCGCTTATCTTGCGCGCGTGCATCCGGTCGAGCTTTGGCTGCTCGCCTACCTTCGTGCCCATCCGCAAGCCACCGAGAGCGACTTGCGCGACGCGAGCCGCGACGTGCGTCTCGAATCGTACTCGTGGCTCTTCAAGACGCGTTTTCACGCCACCCAAGACCGCCGAATCCGGGAAACGATCGAGCTTCAGGCGTACGCCCCCATCGTGCGCGCGTGGCGCTCGCTCGGCTATCCATTCAAGCGCATCACGCCGTCCTATGGGTGCGCCATCGGCGCCGCGGGTGACCGGCCAGCCGCGCTTGCGACACTCATGGGCATCATCGCCAATGACGGCCGAAAGGTGCAACAGGAAAGCCTGAGTTCGCTCACGTTCGCGGCCGCCACGCCATATGAGACGCATTTTTCCCACGCATTTGACGTGGGGCAGGTCGTGATTTCACCCGCCATCGTCGACGTCGTCCGGGGTCTGCTGCGTGACGTCGTGACGGGCGGCACGGGCAAGCGCCTCGCGGACGGCCTGCCGCTAGGCTCGGGCCGCACGCTCGAGGTTTACGGCAAGACCGGCACCGGCGACCAGCGTTTCAACGTCTATGCACGCGGCGCCAAGCTCATCGAATCGCGCAAGGTCAACCGCACGGCGACATTCGTGTTCATGATCGGAAACCGCTTCTACGGTGTGTTGAGCGCCTATGTGCATGAGCCCTACGCGACACACTATACCTACACCAGCGCGATGGCCGTCCAGCTCCTGAAGTCCCTCGGACCGACACTCGGGCCGCTCGTCGGCAAGACAAGCGTCGATCAACCGCTGCCATGACGAACGAACGCATCGCTACGTTTCAACAATGCCCCACTTGATACGCGCCCAAAGACGCTCGTGAGCCAGGTAACCGACGGACGTGTAGATGTTGCTGATGATCATGAAACCGACCGCGGTGTGAATGGTGCCGGTAAGCAGGTAGAGCGTCCCGAAGTCGAGGCACATGACCAGGCTCCGATACGTAAGCGCCTTGGTTACTGAGCGACGGCTGCTTACGGTTCTCATGATCCATCCCCTTACCGGACGTACGGCTGTGGTTCGTTGACCCTGTGGAGCATCATCGCGATGGTCACGTGGTGGCAGGTCCTGCTATCAGATCGATTTCGCCTCGTACGGAAGGCCTTGTCCAGTGGGAAGCGATGGGTTGCGTGACCATTCATGCCATGAGCCACAACGCCGGGCGTAATGAAGATGGGTTTGTGCATGGCGTTCTGCTGCGGATCAGGAAAATCACGTAACAAGCATAAGTCGACCAATGAAACGCTTGTTGATACCGGTCAATGCCAATTCGCGTTGCCACGCATTCGATATCGGTGCGCCGTGCAACGCGGCACGCCGTCGGTCGACGTAGGGTCCGGTGGAGGACTGCTTCGCAGGAATCGTCCGATGAAGTGATGGAATTGGGACGCGATATTGTCCGAATGCCGCCACTTTTTTCTCTAAATTACATGAGATGTGCGTTTTAAGTAATTGATTATAATAAAAATTAATGAAATGCATTTCAATGCGGCCTCGGTGCTGCATCGTTTGACGGTGTCCGCCTACACATCTTTCGGACTCCGCCGATTCGCCAAACGAGACGGGCTCTCTACAATCGGTTTCAACAGGTCGGGTGCCATTCACCAAAGCACGGACGGCCGTACAGGAGGTTGTCATGGCGAAGCGCATTCCCCCATCACCGATTGCGTCCGTACCGCATGGGACATCCCGCCCAAGGACGGCGGACGAGGAGCACGCGTTGACGCACGAGGACGGTGACGCCGAGACAACCGGCGCGTCGACGCCCGCAGGCGAGCGTCCGACACCCGCGCAACCGCATGAGGCGCAGCAGTCGAGCGATGCGGCAATACGAGACGACATTCGTCGGCGGCTAGCCGTCGTGGCCGACCTCGATATTTCGCACATCGATGTCACGGTGACCTCGGGGCTGGCGCTGCTTACCGGCGATGTACCGGAGCGCTGGATGCAACATGAGGTACAGGCGATCGTCTCGAAAGTGCCCGGCGTGAGCGGCGTCGACAACCGATTGCACGAGCGGCGCACGCAGCCGATGAGCCGTCCCGGAGAAAGTCAGGAGGGTCACAAGATCTGACTCGGGCGACATCGCTTTATGGAGCAAGCGGACATTCGGGCAAACCCTTTACGCAAAAGGTTGCCGGGTGCCGAAGGCAGCGAAAGACTCCCCCGCATTTCAATGCCAGGGAAGGGATCACCTAAGACTCGGTCGCCGCAGGGGTGCGGCACGTCAAACGTGCCGGAGGTGACGCCCGAGGCAGCGATGCCATGGGTGCGACGACTCAATTTCGGGAGGTTAATCATGAAACAAGCCAATCTACTCAAACTCGTCATGGCCGGTGCACTTGCTACGACTGGTATCGCCGCGCATGCCCTCGATCAGGGCGGCATCATCAAGATTGCCGATCAGTCGGGCGCCAGCGGCGTGATGAGCGATACCGGCCGCAAGATTGACGATTCGGCACTCACTGCCAAGGTCAAGGCCGAATTGCTCGCCAAGAAGGACGTGCCTTCGACCAAGGTGCACGTCACGACGCGTCATGGCGTGGTGCATCTGACCGGTTCAGTGCCGCAATCCGCTCAGAAGACCCTCGTCGTCGACACGGTCAAGGGCGTTGAAGGCGTCGTCGATGTGAAGGACGACATCAAGGTAATGGGCAAGTAACCGCAACGGAAATCGCAACAGTAACCGCATTCTCTCCCCGTCGGCGGCGCGTGCCGCGCGCCTCGACATTACTGGAAGAAGGAGAAGATCATGACCCTGCAAACCGGTCGGGGCGAAACGCCCCAGTCAGGCGCCCGCATCGTAGGCGATTCGCACAAGTTGCCCGAGGGGCCAGGCCCGTCGGTGATGGCCGCCGACACGCTCGATGCTGAAGACGTTGTGAACCGCGCGGGCGAAAGCCTTGGGAAGGTCAAGCACATCATGCTCGATGTGCAACGGGGCACAGTCGCCTACGCGGTGCTGTCGTTCGGCGGGTTTCTCGGCATGGGCGACAAGCTGTTTGCCATTCCTTGGCACGCCTTGCAGCTCGACGTCGGAAACAAGCGTTTCATTCTGGATATCGACAAGGAAGCGCTCAAGAAGGCGCCAGGCTTCGACAAGGATAATTGGCCAAGCATGGCTGACATGCAATGGGCCGAACAGGTGCATACGTATTACACCGTCGACCCCTATTGGCATTAAGCCCGGTGAGGTCTTGCTCATGTCGAGTCAATCCGAGATTTGCTGGATGACGAAAGCGCCACGACGGTACGCACATCTGCCTGAGCCGTACGACCCAGGCAAGCCGCCCGGGACACCGCCGCCGAAAACGCCGCCCGACGAGGAGGAGCCGTCGCCGACGCCTCCCCCCGACAGACCGCTGGATCCCCCGGTTGAGGAGCCGCCGCTGCGGCCGCCGGGCAAATATGTCTGCTTTGAGCGATCCACTTGACGGGCAGCGGCGGCACACGGAGCGACTCCTGTCCGTCAGGGCCGGATCGCCAACGGAGGAAAGTCATGCCTTATCGTCAGACCGAGGAGCTGCCGGCAAGCGTCAAGGATCACTTGCCCGCGCACGCGAAGAGATTTACCTCAAGGCGTTCAATGCCGCCTGGGAAGAATACCGGGATCCCGGCGAGCGGCGCGGTCATGAATCGCGTGAAGCAACGGCACACAAAGTGGCTTGGGCCGCAGTGAAGAAGACCTACGAAAAGGACGAAGGATCCGGTCAGTGGCGCGCGAAAACACGTCACCAGTGATCGCCTGCTCCGGGCAGCGGCGTCGCGGCGTGCTGTCTGCAGAATTTGTCGCGTTGGCGTAGAATCGGCCTCCTTTATGGGTCGGCGGCGACGCGCGCCAGGTTGGACATCCACCGCCTGCCGCGCCCGATATCGTTCGCTTGTCGTTGCCGACAACCTCGCCAGTCCCGGACTGGCTGTCATGACCCAATCCCAATGAGTGCCCCCCAAATCCTGCCCGCCCAGGCGGCCGAAGCGTTGCCTCCGTCGTCCATTCCCGTCTGGCTCTCGTTCGTGGCGCTTGCCATGGGCGGCTTCGGCATCGGTACCGGCGAATTCGTCATCATGGGGCTGTTGCCCGACGTCGCCCAAGGCCTGAACATCACCATTCCACAAGCCGGTCATGCGATCAGCACGTATGCACTGGGCGTCGTGATCGGCGCACCGCTGCTCGCCGTGCTGGGAGTGCGCCAGCCGCGCCGTGCGTTCCTGATCGCGCTCATGGCGATGTTCGCCATCGGCAATCTGGCCAGCGCTCTCGCGCCGAGTTACCTCGCGCTGATCGTGTTGCGTTTTCTCAGCGGCCTGCCGCACGGCACTTACTTCGGTGTCGCCGCGTTGGTCGGGGCATCGCTCGTTCCGCCACATCGTCGTGTGCACGCGGTGGGGCAGATCATGCTGGGGCTGACGCTCGCCACGCTCTTTGGTGTGCCCCTGGCCGCCGGTCTCGGGCAGTGGCTCGGCTGGCGTGCTGCGTTCGTCCTTGTCGGCCTCATCGGCGCGTTGACAGCGGTGATGGTCTGGCGCTGGGTACCGAATGTGCCGGCCCCTCACGGCGCGAGTCCGATGCGCGAGCTGAGCGCGTTGCGTAACGCCCAGGTGTGGCTCACGTTGGGCATCGGCGCGATCGGCTTCGGGGGCATGTTCGCGGTGTTCAGCTACATCAAGCCGACGCTCATGCAAGTCGCTGGCGTTGCGGAAGCGTGGGTGCCGTTCTACCTGGCATTGTTCGGTGTCGGCATGGTCGCGGGTACCGTCGTCGGGCCGCGCCTGGTCGCGGCCGCGTCGCTCATGCGCGCCATCGGCGGCACGCTGATCTGGTCGGCGCTGCTCCTGGGCGCCTTCACCTTCACGGCATCGAGTCCCTGGTTGGCCGGTGTCAACGTGCTTGGCATCGGCACGATCATCATCATCGGCCCGGCGTTGCAAATTCGCCTGATGGATGTGGCTGGTGAGGCGCAGACACTTGCGGCGGCGCTCAACCATTCGGCGTTCAACATGGCCAATGCCGCCGGTGCATGGCTCGGTGGTGTGGCAATTTCCGCAGGTTACGGCTGGACGTCGACCGGGTGGGTCGGTGTCTTGCTGTCGTGCGCCGGCATGTTGATGTTCCTCTGGGCGCGCCACGACGCTCGTCGAAAGGCGCGGTAAGCCGACGGGTGCCCGCTAAGGTCGCTGCGGTCTCAGGTCGTGAGCGCCACGCCGCCGTTCAGGCGTTCGAGCACGGTGGCGCGCACGGCGGCCGGGGCGTCCGCGAGCAGTGCCGGCCATTGGGCCTGAGCGTCTCGGACGGTCTCCCGCGCGATGGCGCTCAGGCGGCTCACGCGAAGCAGCCCAGCGCCCTTGAGCAGCGCGTCGAGGGCAGCCCAGTCGAATGCCCGCAACGTCTTGTCGATCGCCCGGTTCACGCCATAATGCGATGCCGGCACGTCGTGAAAAAAGGCGGCGACGCACACCGGGTCATACACCGGCGCCAACTGCGGCGTATGGGCGTCGGGGTAGATCAATGCCCAGTTCTTGAGGTGGGCGTCGGTATTGCCTAGCAGGATAAAGGCGATCAGACGACGCAAGAACTCGCGTACGTCGCGCACCGGTTGCGCGGATAGCTGATCCAGCACCCGCAGCATCGTCGTGTAGTCGATGTCCAGCCCGCGCCCGTACTTGCTGCGTGGTGGATATTGCAACACCTGCGCGAATTCCTCCATATGCACGCGCCGTCCGTCGGGCAGCCGGTCGAAGCGCGGCACGGCGAGGATATGTTCGAACGGTACCTGCTCGGGCAAGTCGGCATCGCGTCGCGAGATGATTTCGGCTTTGGCGCAATCGAGGCCGAGCGCCTCGCACAGTCGGTAGCCGGTGAATTCATTCTCGACGAGATCCGGGTGGCGCGTCGTCGGCAACTTCAGAATGACCGAGCCCGCGCGCCCCTGGCGCTTGACGACGTAGCGCCGTCCATCGCGAACGGCTGAGAACTTGGTCACCACGCCGGGTAGCGATGCGGCGTCTTCCACCGGCGTATCAACGAAACCGGGTTCCACCATTTCCAGACCAAGCGCCGTGTGCCAGCGATGCACGATGTCGGGCACGCCCTCGCGCAAGGGCACGGGCTCGACCTCGAGTGCCCCCATCAGGTCGTGTCCGGCGGCGGCGAGCAGTTCGAACTCGTCGTCGGGGCTGCAGCGGCGCTCGGCGGCGAGCCGTTCGCGGTTATGGCCCTCGGGCAGCAGGTTCTCGAAATACATCGGCCAACGGCCGTCGGTGCGCACGAGACGCGCATCGTGGGGCGACGCGAGAATGGCTCGCGTGGCCGTCTCGTTGGCGCCGCGGTAGGCCAGGGAGAGCGCCGGCCGCTGGGCGTCGGCGATGTAGTCTTCATCGAACGACATGCGCAGGATGTCACCGTACTGCGACAGATAGCCGATGGGGCGGCGTGTTCCATCGGGCATGTGCAGGTACGCGCGCAGGTATTTGATGTTCATGAGCAGTGGCGTGATCCCATGGCTGGTTAGCCGGCAAGCGTCTCGACGATGGAGGGCGGGGCGGCGATGCCGCTGGGTTGCGCGAGGTATTTGCCGCCGGAGCGAAGAAAGGCTTCGACCTCCTGTCGCAGACCCGCCGGTACCAGCATCGGTTCGAGGCCGAGGGCGCGCGCGGCCTCAAGCACGGTCGACAGGCGCGGATCGAACGCGCCAGACTCCACTTTTTGTACGGTCATGCGTGACAACCCCGCCTGATCGGCGAGTTCCGCCTGCGTCAGGCCGGCTGCCTTGCGTGCCGCGATCAGCGGTGCAATGAAGCTCATCATGATGTGCTTTTGCATGGAAAAGATGCTTTATCTTAGCATTTTCTCAAGAGAATTTCCATGAAAGCTAATAATGATGATCTTTTATTGTTAAAAGATTGTTATTGTTATCATCAATCCTCGCGACCCGCATGAACCTTGCCACGCGTTGCCTTGACGCGGGCGCGACCTTGTTTGGCGTCTCGTCGGCGGACTTGACTGCCGAGCGTGGGCCGGGTCGGAACCCGCCGACGCGGCGCTACGGCTGCCGCATCGACCAGCGCCTGCAGACGCGCAAGGGCATCGGCCCGGTTGAGTTCCTGCGAGCGATGCTGCTGTGCCTTGATGACGATCACGCCGTCCTGAGTGATGCGCTGGTCGAGCCGGGAGAGCAAACGCGATTTGACATCGTCGGGCAAGGACGAACGCATCACGTCGAAGCGCAGATGGATGGCGCTGGAGACTTTATTGACGTTTTGGCCGCCGGCGCCCTGGGCGCGCATGGCAGTGAGTTCGACGTCTTCGGGAGCAATGAGAATGCGACGGTTCATGGGGCAAGGATACCGTTCTCACCGTCTCGCTCACAAGCGCGCCGAACGACGGCGCCGTGCCAAGGTGAGCGTGGGGTGAGCGTGGGGCGAGACTAGGGCAGCGCGCCGGAGGCGCCGATCAAACGGTGCCTTGACCGACGGGCTGGAGGTTTCGGCCGTGACCGCGCTTCGATGCCTCCGCGTCTGTATCCCCGCCGGTCGCCGCGTCGGCGCGCACCGAGAACCCGAACGTATTGAGACCGTTGGCGCTATGGGCCCAGACCGTGCCGCCATGCATGTCGGCAATCGCCTTGACGATGGCCAGCCCCAGGCCATGATTCTCGCGGCTGTTGGTGCGCGACGCCTCCGCCCGGTAGAAGCGGTCGAACAGGTGCCGCAGCACATCGGGCGAAATCGACGGGCCGGGATTCACGACATCGATGCACACGGTGCGGGCGTCATCGGCCTGGATACGCAGGTGAACATCAATGTTCGCGCCCGGGGCGCAATGCTCGATGGCGTTCATCACCAAGTTGGCCAACGCCCGACCGAACAGCGCCTTGTTCACTTGAGCGACGGCGCTCCCTTGCAAGCGGGCCGTGACCTGTGCCTCTTCCAGCAAAATCTCCAGAAACTCCAGGGTGTGCGCCGCCTCGCTCGCGAGCGACGCCGTGCTCAGCCCCGTGGCCCGTTCGCCCTGATCGGCACGCGAGAGGAACAGCATGTCGTTGATGATCGTGCGCATGCGCCCCAGCTCTTCCAGATTCGATTGCAGCAACGCTCGCAAATCCTCGACCGGTCGCTCTCGCGTAAGCGCCACTTCCGTCTGCCCGATCAGAATCGTCACTGGCGTACGCAGTTCATGCGCAACGTCGGCATTGAACGATTCCAGGCGTTCGTACGCGCTATCGAGTCGCGCCAGGGCGCCGTTGAAAGAATGTGCCAGATCGTCGAGTTCGACGGGCAATGAACGCGTGTCGAGCCGTTGCGAACGGTTGTCAGGGCGGATCTCGGACGCTTCGCGCGTCAGGCGTGTGAGCGGCGCCAGACCCAGTCGTGTCGCGCAATAGCTGAGCAGCAGCACGCTCAGGCAGCCTAGCGCGGAGAGCACCGCGAGTCCCAGGCCGAAGGCGCGCAACGTGCGCTCGTTGCGCGAGTAGCTGGCGGCCACCTGCAGGGTGACGGCCGGACGCGTGCCATAGGGCGGCAGGATCTCGCGCGTGCTCAGCATGTCGTCGCCCCCGCCATCGGGGCGTAACCGAACGTAGCCGTTGGCCAGGCGTTTGACGAACATGCCGGTCAAGGGCTTGCCGAACGTGTAATTCGGGTCGTCGCTCGTCACCGCATAGGTCGTGGCACCGTCGCGCGGCGTCATGTCGCTGAGCTTTTCGCGCACGATCTGCCACTTCTGCGGCGTGGCGCCGTGATAGACGATGATGTGGGCGATCTGGGCCCGATCGTCGAGCGATTCGCGCAGATGCCGCTCCAACTGGATGCGCAGCATCAGGAAGAGGCCGGCCCCGACCATGGCGAACACCGACAGTGCCACGATCGCGAACATGGCGGCGAGGCGGCGGGAGATCGAATGGCTCACGATGACAATGACATGGCAACGACGCGCGGCACTCAGGCCTCGCGGACCTCCAGCACGTAGCCCATGCCACGCACGGTGTGCAGCAACTTGGACTGGAACGGCCCGTCGAGCTTGGCACGCAATCGCTTGATCGCGGTCTCGACCACGTTCGTGTGGCTGTCGAAATTGACGTCCCAGACGAGTTCGGTGATGGCCGTCTTCGACAGGATGTCGCCTTGCCGGCGCGCGAGCACCGACAGCAACTGGAATTCCTTGGCCGTCAGATCGAGCCGCTGGCCATCGCGCGTGGCGCGGCGACCGATCAGGTCGACGTAGAGGTCGCCGACCGAGACCAGCGTTGATTCCTGCACTCGCGTGCGACGGGCGAGGGCGTGCAGGCGCTCCACCAGCTCGATGAACGAGAAGGGCTTGGTCAGATAGTCGTCCGCACCTTCGCGAAGGCCGCGCACGCGGTCGTTTACGTGATCGCGGGCCGTGAGCATGATGACGGGCGTGGACTTGCGCTCGCGCAGCGCGCCGAGCACGGCAAAGCCGTCGCGCTTGGGCAGCATGACGTCGAGCACGATCACGTCGTAGTCGAATTCCAGCGCCAGATGCATGCCTTCCTCGCCATCGAGCGCGACATCGACCACCCAGCCTTGCTCGGTCAGCCCGGCGCGCAGGTAGTCCACGACCTTGTGTTCGTCTTCAACGATCAATACTTTCATCTCGCCACCTCATCTTTGCGCATTATACGAGTCGGCGCCGGGCTCCGACGGTTGCCAGCCGCCGCCCAGCGCCTTGACCAGCGCCACCGACAGGACCCATTGCTGAGCACGGATCTGAACATCCTGGCGCTCGCTCGCCAGGCGCCCCTGCTGCGCCGTGATCACACTCAGATAGGCCGTGAGCCCGCCCGAGTAGCGGTCGTTGGCCAGACTCAGGAGTCGTTGCGCGTCGACGACAGCCGCGTGCGATTCGCGCGCGGCGGCGTCGAGCACCGACAGGCCGGTCACGCCGTCCTGCACCTGCTGGAACGCGGAGAGCACGGTCTGTCGGTAATTCGCCTCGACGGCACGGTATCCCGCACTCGCAAAGTCCACATTTGCCTGACGCCGACCGCCGTCGAAGACCGCTTGCGTGGCGAGCGTGCCCAGCGTCCAGAGCAGACTCGGCGCCGAGAGCAGATTGGCGAATTCCGTGCTCTGCCAACCGATGCCTGGGTTGAGCGTGAGGCTGGGGAAGAACGCCGCCTTCGCCACGCCGATCTGGGCGTTTGCCGCCGCCATGGCGCGCTCGGCCGATGCCACGTCCGGGCGGCGCTGCAGAATGTCGCTTGGCACCCCGACCGGAATCACCGGCAGCGTGGCGGGCAGCGTCCCCGCCGGCACCGAAAACGCCGGGGCGGGCACGCCGACGAGCGCGGCGATCGCATGCTCGTATTGGTCGCGTTGCTGATGCAGCAGACGCGCTTGTACCCGCGTGGTGTCGAGTTCCGATTGTTGTTGAAGGACATCCAGACCCGACACGGCGCCAAGATCGTGCTGCGCGCTGACGTAGTCGAGCGCCTTGCGTTGCAGCGCGACGGATTCGTCGAGCACCTTGATTTCGTCGTCGGCGGCCCGTAGCTGGACGTAGGCGGTGGCCAGCTGTGTCGTGAGCACCAGACGCGCGTTGGCCAGATCGTCCCCCGCCTGTTCGGCGGAGGCGCGCGCCCCTTCGACCTGACGACGGAGGCGGCCGAACAGATCGGTGTCGTAGCTCACACCCAGACCCGCCTGCACATTGTTCTGAACAGTCGACATGCTGGTCGACGTATAGCTCGTGACCGGCCGGTTTGCCGAGACGCGCTGGCGGGCCAGACCGACCGACGCGTCGACTTCCGGCAGCCGTTGTGCCGAGGTGCCGGAGAGCGTCGCCTGGGCCTGGTCGTAATGCGCCACGGCGGCGGCGAGCGTCTGGTTCTGCGCGAGCGCCTGCATTTCGAGCGCTTCCAGCACCGGGTCGCGGAAGGCCTTCCACCAATCCGGCTGAAGCGCCGCGTGCGACGGCTGGGCGAGCTGCCACCCGGTGTCCGTCTTCCAGTCGGGCGGCACCGCGACGTCAGGCCGACGATAATCGGGGCCGACCGCACACCCACCGAGCAATGTGGCGACGGCGAGCAGCGCCATGCCAGAGCGCGCGCCGCGCATTGGGGCGTTCACGACTGGCCCCCTGGCGCCTTGCCTTCGGGTTTGGCCGCCGGGGCGGTCTTGACCGCCAGCGCTTTGGCCTGCACCTGATCGCCGTCGTCGATCGAATCGCTCGGATTGACGATGACACGGTCGGTCGGGGAGACCCCGGCAGACAATTCCAGCGACTGTCCCAGATCGCGCGCGATCGCAATCTTGTGGAGATGCACGACACCCTGGTCGTCCACGACCGCCACGCGCGGCCCCTCGGCGCGGAACAGCAGGGCGTTGGCCGGCACGCTCAGATGGGCTTGCACGGCGCTTGGCAGCGCAAGCTGCACATAAGCGCCTGGGCGCAGCCTTCCGTCGGGATTGGGGAGGGCGGCGTCGATTTGCAGCGAGCGGGTCGCCACGTCGATGGCGCCGGACACATGCGTGATCTTGCCTTGAAAGTGCATGCCGGGCAGTTCGGCTTGCGTCACGACCACGGGCTGACCGACGCTCACGCTCTGTGCATAGGCCTGCGGCACCTGCACGGTGACGCGCAGCGGATCCGTCTGCGCCAGCGAGAATAGTGCGCGGCTGTTGCCGCTGCCCGCATCGATGAGATCGCCGATGTCGACGTTGCGCTGGGTGATCACGCCGTCGAACGGCGCGACGATTCGCTTGAAAGACTCGAGTTGCTGGAGCCGTTTGACATTGGCGTCGGCCGCCGCCAGGTTGGCGATACCCTGCGTGTACGTGCTCTGGCGCTCGTCGAGTTCCTGCTGCGAGACGGCGTCGCGCTGACGTAGTTGCTGCCAGCGCGCGAGCGAAGATTTCGCAAGTCCAAGGCTGGCATCGATCTGGTTGCGCTGGGCGATCGCCTGAGCGAGTTCCTGATCGATTTCGGGGGTATCGAGTTCGGCCAGCAACTGACCCTGCTTGACGCGGGCACCGATGTCCACGTATCGCCGCCGCAAATAACCGGTCGCTCGGGCATAGATGGGCGACTCGACCGCGCCGCGCAACGTGGCGGGCAACAGCGTTTCGCTTGCCGGCGTCGGTTGTGGCGTGACGACGCTGACATATTGCAAGGCGTTCTCGGCTGTGGCCTTGGCGACGTCGCGACGTTGCAGCGCATTGGAGATCGTCGTGCGTGCCGCACCGGCCGCGAGCAACACGGCCACAACGATCAACACGCGCCTGGCGCGCCGGAATTCGCCCTGTCGCGGGGGCAACTGCCGGCCGTCGGCGGAATTGTGTTCGGGAATGGCCAGTTCGGCGTGATGTTTTTCGGTCATGGGGGGCCCCCGTCAGGATGGGGTATTGGGTTCGGCACGGCGTGCCTTGCGTCGCGCGAGTCGCGTATGCACGCCGGCGAAGACCAGCGGCACGAAGAAGAGCGTCGAGACCGTGGCAAACAGCAGGCCGCCGATCACCGCGCGGCCCAACGGCGCGTTCTGCTCGGCACCTTCGCCGAGACCGAGGGCCATCGGCACCATGCCGATCATCATGGCGAGCGCCGTCATCAACACCGGACGGATTCGGCTCGCCCCGGCTTCGAGCGCCGCTTTGAGTGGCGCCATGCCCGCTTCCATGCGCTGGCGTGCGAAGGCCACCACGAGAATGCTGTTGGCCGTGGCCACGCCCATCGTCATGATGGCCCCCGTGAGCGCGGGCACCGAGAGCCGTGTGCCGGTCAGGAACAGCATCCAGACGATGCCCGCGAGGGCGGCGGGCAGGGCACTCACGATGATGAGCGGATCGACCCACGACTGGAAATTCACCACGATCAGTAAATAGACGAGCACGATGGCCATCGCCACGCCCAGGCCCAGCCCAAGGTACGAGCTTTGCATCGTGCTGACCTGGCCGCGTACCGTGATCTGGCTGCCGCGCGGCAAGTCCGTGCGCGCCTGGGCCACGAGCCGGTCGATATCGCGCGCGACGCTTCCCAGGTCCCGGCCTTCCACGCTCACGAAGATGTCGATCACCGGCCGGATGTTGTAGTGGCTGACCACCGCGAAGCGCTGCGTCGGCTCGACCGTGACGAAGTTGGCGAGCAGTTGCGGCTGGCCGTTGTTGGTCGTGCCCGCCACCGGCAGACGCAGCAAGTCGTCGAGGGAGCTGATACGGTACTGCGGCGATTGCACCGACAGGCTGTACTCCACGCCGTTCTGCGGATTGAACCAGAAGCCCGGCGACGTCTGCGAGCTGCCGGAGAGCGAGATCAGCACGTTCTGGGCGACGGCGTTGGCGTTCAGGTTCAGCTGCTGCAAGCGCGTGCGGTCCATGTTCAGGTGGATCGTCGGCGCGTTGATCCGTTGCTGGATATGCGTGTCGACGGTGCCGGGCACCTGTCGCACCTGCTTGAGGAGCTTCGTCGCGGCGTCGAAATTCGCCAGTTGTCGAGCGCCGCTGATCTGAATGTCGATGGCCGCGGGCAGCCCGAAGTTGAGAATCTGCGTGACGATGTCGGCCGGTTGAAAAAAGAACTCGACGCCGGGGAAGCGCTGCGGCAGCACCGCACGAAGCTTGTCGATATAGCCTGTGCTCGGGTGATGGTCGGGGGTGAGCGCGATCTGAATTTCGCCGTCGAGCGTGCCAATGGTGCCCGCGTTGCTGTACGAGAGATTGATACCGCTGTAGGGCAGGCCCAGGTTGTCGAGAATCGTTTCGAGTTCGTTGGCGGGCACGATCTCGCGCACGACCTTTTCGACTTCATCGGCCAGACGCGCCGTTTCCTCGATGCGCGTGCCGGTGGGCGCGCGCATGTGCAACCGGATGTTGCCCGCGTCCACGCTCGGGAAGAAATCCGCCCCCAACGCGAACACCAGCCCCATCGACAGCACGCAGAACGCCAGGAAACCCGTGGCGAATACGCGCCGGCGTACCAGCAGCATCGAGAGCACGGCGATGTAGGCGGCGCGCATGCGCTCGAAGGCGGCGTCGAAGCGCAGATAGACGCGCCGGAACGCCCCGGGCGCCGCGTTCGGATCGGCCGCGCGGGCGTGTCCCATGAGCAGCATCGCGAGCGTGGGCACCAGCGTGCGCGACAACAGGTATGAGGCCAGCATCGCAAACACGACCGCCTCGGCGAGCGGCACGAACAGGTAGCGAGCCACCCCCGTCAGGAAGAACATCGGTACGAACACGATACAGATGCATAGCGTCGAGACCAGGGCAGGCACGGCAATTTCGCCCGCACCGTGGAGAATCGCCTGGTGCAGCGGCGTGCCCATATGCAGATGGCGCTCGATGTTCTCGATGGTCACCGTCGCGTCGTCGACCAGGATCCCCACGGCCAGCGCCAATCCGCCCAGCGTCATGATGTTGATCGTTTGACCGAGCGCATGCAGCGCGAGCAGCGACGACAGAATCGAGAGCGGGATCGAGATGGCAATGATGCAGGTGCTGCGCCAGTTGCCGAGGAACAGCAGGATCATGGCGGCCGTGAGCGCGGCGGCGATCAGCGCTTCGCGAATCACCCCTTGCACCGCTGCCTTCACGAACACCGACTGATCGAACAGCGCGGAGATGTGCAGATCCGGCGGCAGCGCGGCGCGCGCTTCGGGCAGCAGGGCCTTGAGCGAGTCGACCACCGACAGCGTGGACGCATCGCCCGTCTTCATGACCGACATCAGCACGCCGCGCTGGCCGTTCTGGCGCACGATGTTCGTCTGCGGCGAGAAGCCGGTGCGCACGTGCGCGACTTCGCGCAGATAGGTCGTGGCGCCGTTTACCGTACGCACCGGGATGTTGTTCAGGCCCTCGACCGTGGCCGGCGACCCGTTCATGTCGACGCTGTACTCACGCGGGCCGATCTTCGTTGTGCCGGTCGGCAGGATCAGGTTCTGGGCGTTGACCGCAGCCACCACGTCCTGCGCCGTCAATCCCTTGGCGAGCAAGGCGCGCGTGTCGATGTCCACGGAGATCAGCCGCGTCTTGCCCCCATACGGATAGGGCACGGCGGCCCCCGGGATCGTCACCAACTGCGGCCGCAGGAAATTGAGCGCCGTGTCGTTGAGCGCGGGTTCCGACAGGCTGGGGCTCGACAAGCCGAGCTGCATTACCGGAATCGATGAGGCCGAGTAGCTGATGATGAGCGGCGGCGTGGCGCCCGGCGGCATCTGCTTGACCTGCGCCTGCTCGATCGCCACGACCTGGGCGATGGCCGTTTGGAGGTTCGCCGTCGGCTGGAGGAAGATCTTGATGATGCCGATGCCGGGCAGCGATTGCGACTCGATGTGCTCGATATTGTTGACGGTGGTCGTCAGTCCGCGTTCGTTGCCGGAGATGATCCGGTTGGCGACATCCTGTGCTGCCAGGCCGTTATAGGTCCAGATGACGCTGATGACGGGAATGTTGATCTCCGGCAGCACGTCGACCGGTGTGCGCATGAGCGCGAGCGGCGTAGCGAGCAGGATCAGGATGGCCATCACGATGAACGTGTAGGGCCGCTTGAGCGCAACGTTGACAATCCACATGGTTCAGACGCGCTCGGGCGCAGTCGCAGACTTACGGGGCAAGGGCCGTCCGGAGCGCGTGCGCCATGGCGCGGCACCGGTCCCGGAAGGAATGTCGCCATGGTAGGGGCGCACCCCCAACGCCAAAATGGCGCGAAAGTGGCGAAATTGACAGAAATCTCGGCACCGGCCGCACAGCCTTGTCCAACAAGGCGCTGTGCGTGGTCACGACGAGGGGCGTGGCATATTACGGTGTGTTGCGCTTTGAACGAGACGCGCAAAAAAAATGGCTGGGGGCAACGCGTCCCCCAGCCATTCCTGCCTCGGCGCGGCCTCGCTCAGTTGGCGGCCGGCGGTGTGTCGGTCGTCGGCTTCTCGATGATGACGCGACGGTTGTCGCGCGCGATGACCTTCATCGGCAGACCGAGCGTCTCGAGCACGGTGAACTTTTGCGGGTCGACCAGCGCAAGCGCCTTGGGCGCCGCCATCCAGACGTCGGCAAACTTGTTGAGCGTCGGGATCCAGCTATCCGGCGCTTGCGAGATGCCGAATTCGAGTTCGTCCTGCACCGCGACCATGATCATGGTGTGACGCAGGTAGAACGGCATCGTGTGGTCGAGCGTGCCGACGGAGTAGAACGGCGTGTCCGGTCCCAGGCGATCCATTTCCGCACGCACGGCCGGCACCAGATCGATCCCGGAGCTGCTGCGCCCGAAGGCTTCATGCCCGGAACCGCCGATCATCGCAAACGCCAGCCACGCGCCGGCAAAGGCGACGAGCGCCTGCTTCGTGCTGCGCGTGCTCAGCCAGCGCGCGATGGCGAGGCCGATCAGTCCGGCGACGCTGGCGGCGTAAAGGTAGTACGAGAAGGTGCGGTAGGCTTCGACCGGGTTGCGACTATCGGAGTGATGGGAGAGAAAGACCAGGCACGTCACGATCGTCGCCACGAACAGCACGGCGGACACGACGAGGTGCTTGCGCAGCGACTCGCGCGAGATGCCCGCGAGCCCCAGCCCGATCAGCAGTGCCAGGGCCGGCGCGACCGGCAGCACGTACGACAGCAGTTTCGAGTGCGACACCGAGAAGAAGCAGAAGATGAACACGGCCCAGACCGTGAGCATCAGTACCGGACGGAACCCATTGGCCTGACGCGGTGCAGCGCGCGACGCCGACACGACGCGCGGAATCATCGACAGCCATGGCAGGAAGCCGATGATCAGCACCGGCACGAAGTACCACAGCGCGCCGGGACGATGGTGATCGGGCTTCAGGAAGCGGTTGAAGTGCTCGTTGATGAAGAAGAATTCGAAGAACGACGGGTTGCGCGCCATGACCGCGGCGAACCACGGCACGGTGACGGCGAGCATCACGATCAGGCCGCTCGCAAGGTGCAGACGCTTCCACAGGGCCCAGTCGCGTGAAATCAGCGTGTAGATGATGAGGACCGCACCGGGCAACACCACGCCGATCAGCCCCTTGCTCAGGATCGACAGGCCCATCGCCGCCCAGCACAGCCACATCCAGTTGCGGACCTGCGTGTCGGTGAGCCCGGGGCGTTGCGCCAGCAGCAGCGCGCACAGCGCCAGCCCCATCATGAACGACACGCCCATATCGAGCACGTTGAAGTGGCCGAGCAGGCTCCACAGCGGGGCACTCGCCAGTGCCAGCGCGGCAAAGAAGCCCGCGCGCGCGCCGAACACCCGACGGCCGGTATAACCGACGAGCAGCACGCCGCCGAAACCGGTCAATGCGGTCCACAGACGCGCCTGCCAGTCGCCCAGTCCGAAGATCATGAACGTCAGCGCGTTCATCCAGGTCTGGAGCGGCGGTTTCTCGAAGTATAGATAGCCGTTGTAGCGCGGGGTGACCCAATCGCCGGTCGCCAGCATTTCGCGCGCCATCTCGGCGTAGCGGCCTTCGTCGCTAGGCACCAGATGGCGCAGGTTCAATACGCCGAACCAGACCAGCGCGAATGTGGCCAGCAGCCAGAGCAGGGCGGCGGGAGAGATCGGCCAGGGTTCCAGCCCGGCGTCACGTTGAGGGCGTATGGACATGAATGGGAGGTTTCCGGTCTTGTTGAATGAGGTAAGTGTCGTGAATAAGGCGCATGACGTTCAGGCGCCGGTGTTGTCGGCGGCATCGGGGTTAGGCAGCGTCACACGCACATGCAAGCCGCGCGGCGGAGTCGGACGGGCATCCGCCAGCGTCACCCGACCGCCGAGGCGGTCGACGATCGCGCGCACGATGGCGAGGCCCAGGCCCGTGCCTTCGCCGCCGTGATCGCGGGCCTCGCGTTGGTCGCTCGCGCGGTAGAACGCATCGAATACGCGCTCGCGCTTGTCGGCGTCGATGCCTGGCCCCGAGTCGATCACGTCGATGACCACCTCGGCCGCCGTGGCCGACAGGCGCACGCCGACACTGCCGCCCGCCGGCGTATAGCGCACGGCATTGCCGACAAGATTGCTCAGCAGCGTGACAATATCGCGTTTCGATCCCGTCACGCGCAGCGTGGGGCGGCCGGGCGTGGCCTGCGACGTATCGACCAGGTCGAGCACGATCTGCTTGCGGTCCGCCAGCACGAACACGTCTTCGAGCGCTTCGTGCACGGCGGGCAGCAGTGTGAGCGGCGTGGCGGCGACCGTCGGGGCGCTCTGGGCGCGCGCGAGGGTCAGCAACTGTTCGAGCAGCGCCCGCGTGCGGCGCAGCCCGCTCTTGAGCTTGGTCAGGCGGTTGCGCGTCTCGGTATCGAGGGGCACCGGGTCGAGTGCCCGGTCGAGGTTCTCGGACTGAATCACCAAAGCGGTCACCGGCGAGCGCAATTCGTGCGCGGCGTCGGCCACAAACCGGCGCTGCTCGTCGAGCGCCTTGGCGAGTCGCGCCAGCAGACGATTGATCGACACAATAAACGGCTCGATTTCCGTGGGCGCGTCTTGCGCGTCGAGGCCGCGCAGATCAGTATCGCGCCGGGTGTCGACATCGTCGGCCAGCCGCTGCACCGGCTGCCATGCGCGGCGCACCGTCACGACGATGGCGCCGATGAGCAGCGGCACGAACCCCACGAAGGGCAGCGCGGTGCGCAGGCCGCTGTTACGCGCAATCTCGTTGCGTCCTTCCGTTGGCTGGGCGACAACGATACGCAGCTCCGGCTCGATAGTGCGCACGAAGGCGCGCCAGGTGTGGTCGCCCGTATTGACCGTGTGAAAACCGTCGGCCAGCGTGACCGGGAAGCTGCCGCCGAGCCGCTGTACCGTGAGACGGTAGTCGTGGTCCTCGACCGGCAGGCCATGCATGGCGCTGTCGGCCTCGGCGAGATTGCGGGTGTCGACGAGCGCGGCGAGTTGCAGCAGTTGATCGTCCTGGAAACGGTAGGCCTCGCGAAAGGCCGCCGCGTAGGAGACGAAGCCCGCGACGATGGCCAGTCCCAGCGCACAGGCCGAGAGCGTGACCACCAGTCGCGACTGCAGCGAACGCATCATGATCATGGCTTGGGCACCAGCCAGCCCGCACCACGGATATTGCGGATGACGTCCGCCCCGAGCTTCTTGCGAATGGAATGGATCAGGAAGTCGATCATGTTGCTTTCGATCTCTTCGCCCCACCCATAGAGGCGGTGCTCCAGCGCGTCGCGCGAGAGGATCGTGCCCGGGCGCAGCATCAGCGCGTGCAGCAGGGCGTATTCGCGTGCCGAGAGCACACACTGGTTCTCGCCGTAACTAGCCTGGTGGGTGGCGGGGTCGAGAACCAGCGCGCCGTTCGTGAGCACCGGTGCGGCAACGCCCGCCTGCCGGCGGATCACGGCGCGCATGCGCGCAAGCAACTCGCCCACTTCGAACGGCTTCACGACGAAGTCGTCGGCGCCCAGATCAAGCCCGTGGATAATGTCGTCGGCACCGTCGCGGGCCGTCACCACGATGATGGGCGTGCGACCTCCCGCCGTGCGGTGCGCCCGCAGCACCTCCCAGCCGTCTCGCCCGGGCAGCCCGAGGTCGAGCAGCATGAGGTCGTAGCTGTGCGCGGCCAGCGCCGCCAGGGCGGCGTCGCCGTCACGACACCAGTCGGCCGCATAAGAGGCGTCCTTGAGCGCCTGCATCATGGCCTCACCGATCATGGTGTCGTCTTCTACGAGCAATATCCGCATGGTTTTCCGAACGCTTCCCGACGTCGCCACGCAGACGAACGCCTGATACCCCGCTCGTCACGCAGGACGGCACGGGCGCACGATAGCGCGCGAGAATTAGGAGAAACTTAGTCCGCGACGAGGTGCGTCCGCGCGACTATGCCATGCAAACCAATAGCTAATCAATGACTTAGCAAGGTTTTTTCACGTAACCTCGCCATGACGGGACCGCATCGGCTTAGTCGTGCGGCATCGCTGAGGCCGGTTGGCGTCGTTTCACAGCGGATCGGGAGACAAATACGGCGACCCAACGTCAGCGGGCCGGCGAGTGCCGGCCCATGCGTTCGAAATGGTTGTCGGCCGGCAGATCGGACCCTCTCGAACCCTTTCGCCGGGAGGCCGCTTACTGCGCGCGCAGCGTCTTTGCGGCCGCCACCATGTTTTGCAGTGCCGGAATCACTTCCGCCCACTGGCGCGTCTTCAGGCCGCAGTCCGGGTTGACCCACAGACGCGAAGCCGGAATGCGCTCGGCCGCCTTGCGCATGAGCGACACGATGTGCGCCTGCGTCGGGATATTCGGCGAGTGGATGTCGTAGACGCCCGGTCCGATTTCGTTCGGGTATTGGAACGAATCGAAGGCATCCAGCAGTTCCATGTCGGAGCGCGATGTCTCGATGGTGATGACATCGGCATCCATGTCGGCGATGGAGGCGATGATGTCGTTGAACTCCGAATAGCACATATGCGTGTGGATCTGGGTGTCGTCCTGCACGCCGTTCGCGGTGATGCGGAACGACTCGACGGCCCAGTCCAGATACGTTTGCCATTGCGCACGGCGCAGCGGCAGGCCTTCGCGCAGGGCTGCCTCGTCGATCTGGATCACGCGCACGCCCGCTCGCTCCAGATCCAGCACTTCCTCGCGAATCGCCAGCGCCAGTTGGTAGCACGACACCGAGCGGGGCTGATCGTCGCGCACGAAAGACCAGTTCAGGATCGTGACCGGCCCGGTCAGCATGCCCTTCATCGGTTTGCGGGTCAGCGATTGCGCGTACCGGATCCACTCGACGGTCATGGCCTTCGGGCGGCGGATATCCCCGAACATGATGGGCGGCTTCACGCAACGCGACCCGTATGACTGCACCCAGCCGAACTGACTGAAGGCGTAGCCGTCAAGCTGCTCGCCGAAATACTCGACCATGTCGTTACGCTCCGCTTCCCCGTGCACGAGCACGTCGAGACCAAGGGCCTCCTGTTCGCGCACGCTGCGGGCGATTTCGGCCTGCATCGCGGCGACATAACCGGACTGATCCAGTTCGCCGGCCTTGAACTGGCGGCGCGCAGCACGGATTTCGGACGTTTGCGGGAACGAGCCGATCGTCGTGGTCGGATAACTCGGCAGGTTCAGCGCGGCGGCTTGCTTCTCGGCGCGCACGGCGTACGGGTGCTGACGACGGCCCAGCGACGCTTCGATCTTTGCCACCGCAGCCTTGACGGCCGGATTGTGGACGCGCGGCGAGGCGCGACGGCTGGCGATGGCGGCGGCATTGGCGGCGAGCTCGGCGCGCAAGGCGTCGCGGCCTTCGTTGATGGCGCGCGCCACGACCGTCACTTCGGCGAGCTTCTGCTTGGCGAACGCCAGCCATGATCGGATTTCGGCATCGAGGTTCTGCTCGCTGTCCAAATCCACCGGCACATGCAGTAGCGAGCACGACGGTGCGACCCACAGGCGATCGCCTAATGCCTGGGCGACCGGCTCCAGCCAGTCGAGCACGGCGGTCAGGTCGGTCTTCCAGATGTTGCGGCCGCTGACCACACCAAGCGACACGACTGCATCCGGGGGCAGGGCGTCGATAACCTTGGCGACTTCGCTTTGGGCATTCACGGCATCCAGATGCAGGCCGTCGACGGGCAATCCGCAGGCCAGCGGCAGGTTCTCCTGCAGTTCGCCGAAGTACGTGGCGAGCAGGCGCTTGACCGGGGCGGCGGCGAGCGCGGCGTAAGCTGTCTCGAAGGCGTACTGCCATTCGGTGCCGAGTTCGGTCACGAGGATCGGCTCGTCGATCTGCACCCATTCGACGCCCTGCGCGGCGAGCGTCTCGAGCAGCTTCACGTAGACCGGCAGCAGGCGCGGCAGCAGGGCGAGCTTGTCGCTGTCGTCCTTGGCTTTGCCGAGCCACAGGTAGGTGACCGGGCCGATGATGACGGGCTTGACCTTCACGCCGGCAGCACGGGCTTGCGCGAGTTGTCCGACCAGACGTGAGGCGTCGAGCGCGAATGTCGTGGCGGCGGAGAATTCGGGGACGATGTAGTGATAGTTCGTGTCGAACCACTTGGTCATTTCCCCTGCGGCGACGCCGCCGCAGCAGGCGTCGTGCGCTTCGGCACCATGGGCCGACCGGCCGCGGGCGACGCGGAAGTAGTTGTCCAGCGCATCGCCGTGGAAGCCTTGCACGCGTTCCGGCAGATTGCCCAGCGTGAAACTCATGTCGAGGACGTGGTCGTAGAACGAGAAATCGCCGACGGGCGCCAGATCCAGGGCGGCTTGATCCTGCCAGTGACGCAGGCGCAACGATGCGCCGAGCGCTGTCAGCTCGTCGCGCGACGATTGCCCTTTCCAATACGCTTCCTGACCGAACTTCAGTTCACGCTTCGCGCCAATGCGCGGAAATCCCAGATTGTGTGTCTTTGCCATGGTCTCTTATGACGCTTGTCGCCGGATGAATGAAATCGTGACGACGATCATAGAGGTTCCGTTTCATGAATGAAAATGGTCTTATTTTAGATTGACGTTAATTTTATTCATGTTGATCGGGCAGCGCCTGATGTCGCGTGCGTCGCCCCGCACGTCGCATATCAGTTCGCGTGTGATTGATTCGCATCAATGCCCCCGCCGACGATACCGATAGGCTTTTAGGGGGATGGAAGCGCGCGAACGAGGTGACACCGCTGCGACGGCTGCCAAGGCGTGGGGCAACGTCACGATCTGGCGCGTGGGTGGCGCTTGCCCTGGACTGTCCGAATTCACTGCGCTGCGCGCTGGAGACATGCTTATGAACACCGCGACCAAGCCACATGTGCTTGTCCTCGGCGGCAATTTCGCCGGACTTTCCAGCGCGCAGAAAATCCGTGAATACGCGGGTGAGAGCGTGGACATCACGGTGATCGACCGCAAGGACTATCTCCTATTCGTGCCCAATATCCCCACCGACGTGTTCGAAAATCGCGATCCGTCGCTGCACCAGCGCATGCAATTGCGGCCAGCGCTGGCGGGAGACGACATCCACTTCATCCAGGCGCTGGTGCAACGCGTGGATATCGACGCCAGAATGGTCCACTTTCTTCCGTTCGAGCGCCCGGGCGAAGCCTCCGAGTCGTTGCACTACGACTACCTCGTGGTTGCCTTGGGTGCCCATCTGGCCTATGACCGCCTGCCCGGCTTTGCCGAGCACGGGCATACCGTCTCGGACCTGTTTCACGGTGAGCGCCTTCGTCGGTATCTGTTCGAGGGCGGCTACCGCGGTGGGCCTATCGTGATTGGTGCGGCGCACTTTCACCAGGGCGATGGCGCCGAGGGCCTGCAACCCTATCCGGGCGGCAGCATTCCCTATCTGAAGGCGGCGTGCGAGGGGCCTATCCTGGAGATGACGACAGCGATGGCGAGTTGGCTCACGCGCACCGGCAGGGGAACCCCGGAAAAGATCACCGTCTTCACGCCTGATGAGGTGATCGCGGCGGACGCAGGTGTCAAGAACGTCGAGGCCTTCCTGCGGATGACCCACGCGATGGGCATCCACTACCGCAACAACATGCCCGACATTGCCCGGCTTACCGCTGAGGGCATCGAGTTCAACACAGGGGAGACGCTTGCGGCGGAAATCAAGTTAATCCTGCCCGACTGGGTGTCGCATGAGTGTCTGCGGGATCTGCCGATCTGCGACAGTCGGGGTTTCGTGCGGACTAATCTGCTGATGCGCAATCCAGAACACCCCGAAATTCTTGCCGCTGGCGACTGCGCATCGGTAACCGTGCCCAAGATCGGCGGCATCGGGCACCAGCAAGCCGAAATCGTCGGACGACAGATCGCGCTCGACATGGGCCGCATGGACGCCGAGGAGGCCAACCAGGCACTTCGTCCGGTCACCTTTTGCATTGGCGACATGGGCGAGGGCCGGGCGTTCTACGTGCGCTCCAACAGCTGGTTTGGTGGCCACGACGATGTGCTGAAAATGGGGCGAGTTCCGTATCGGCTGAAGATGAGCTACCGGGACTTGTTTTTCCTGACGCACGGGAAGATGCCGGGGTTTGGTCTGAACATCGCGCAGTTCGCAGCCGAAAGGGTATTTTGACGAGCGGCGCGAAGGGCTGCCGACAGTTTGACAGTTGCAGGACACATTGCGGAGACAAATGGATGGTCGATTCCACCGCGTTCCCACAGGCACAAGAATTCCACGTGAGCCTGCGCGTCGCCGATCTGGCTGCGAGCACGGCCTTCTACACTGCGTTATTCACTGCCTCGCCCAAAGACACCACGCCGCGATACAGCACATTCCTTTTGCCGCATTTGCATCTGAACCTGGTACTACTGGTCAACGATGGCCAGAACCCGTTGGATACCTATAGCCTCTATCACCTGGGGCTCGGGGTGGCGGGGAAGACGCAAGTGATCGCCGCGTATCATGCCGCGCTGGCCGCTGGGGCGCCCATTGTCAAGCCTCCGCGCACAACGTGGCGCGGCACCCCGCTGCACGAATTGTGGCTGCGCGATCCCAGTGGCTATCTGATCGAGGTCTATGCGCGGCTCACTGTCGAAGAGCTGGCGCAGATGCCGACCGATCAGGAGCCGACCCTTCTCGTACCGAGCACCGAGACGTCACAGAGCGCACCGTAATTGAAGACGATCATGTCGCTCCCAGCGAGGGTGCTTGCGTCTTTATCGTGACGGGCGATGGAAGTTCATGATCGAGTGCACGAAGCAGCAGGCGACGTGCCACCGGGCTGTTCGCTCGTGATACGCTCGTGCAATGCTTCGGCGCACCTGCCGGCATTCGCCATCGCTTTCGTCAACTTCCATGAAGAAAAGAGAGTTTCTTGCCGGTGCCGCGGCAGTCGGCGCGTCTGCGCCGTTGTTCGCCAAGACGGCTGCAATGCCGGGATCAGCGGCTACGACATCGCTGGTCACCATCAGCGGCGCTATCGGGCATCACAACCGTGGGCCTGTCGATCCAGCGCTCGATCAGCTCTTTCACAAGCAACTGGTGAAATTCGACGCCGCGTATGCGTTCGACTTCGGCATGTTGACGCGCCTGCCCGCGCAGACCATCCGTCCGACGCTGGAATACGATGCCCGGCCGCACACCCTGCGCGGACCACGTCTGACCGACGTTCTGGCGCAGGCGGGCGTGCCCGCCAATCCGGCGACGCAGGTGTTGTTGCGCGCGATCGACGGGTACATCGTCGCGACCACGCTGGCGCAGTTGCGCGAGTATCGCTTCCTGCTCGCCACGCATCTTGACGACAAGCCGCTTGCGCTCGGTGGTTTGGGGCCGCTGTGGGCCGTCTACGAACCGGCCGCGATCCCCATGCTGGCGGGCAAACCCCTCAGGGAGCAGTTCGCGCTTTGCCCGTGGGGCATTTATCACATCCAGATCAACGCTGTCTCCTGAACCGTGCCCGCGCTGAGGCGGGCGCGTCCGGTCAGGAAGCGTCGGCGCGCAAGGCGGGGCGACGCAGGGTAAGGCGTCTCGCGATACGTCCGAAGGCGCGCAGTTGTTGCGCTATCACGCCCATCCCATACCGGCGCGAACGGCCTTCGGGGGCGGGGAGTTGGTCGCGAATGCCGGTCGGCTCCGCGGCGCGTTCCCAGGAGGCGGTACGGAATACCACGTCCCACCAGGGAACCAGCACGCCGAAGTTGCAGCCGTACCGAGTGCCTTCGTGCCCGTAGCCGATGGCGTGATGACGACGGTGAAACGTCGGGCTCACGATCAGACGTTCGAGCACCGGGCCGTACGGTAGCCGTGCATTCACGTGCTGAACACTCTGCAAGAAATTCCCCACAGCCACGAGCACGACGTATTGCGCGGGTTGCACGCCGATGAACAGCGCAATCGACGCAAAGAAGGCGGCTTGCAGCATGTTGTCGAGGAAGTGGTTGCGGTCGTCCGTCCACATCGACATCTGTTGCTGGCTGTGGTGCACCGCGTGCAGTTCCCACCAGACGCCGAAGCGATGCTGCCAGCGGTGGTACCAGTAGCCCGCGAAGTCGAGCACGATCAGGTAGAGCAGGAACGTCACGAGCGGTTGATCCGTCACGCCCGGGTACAAGCCGTCCAACTGGACGTTCGGCAGCCCGTGGATCACCATCTGGCTCTGCAGCGCGTTAAAGACCGGTTGCAGCACCATGAAGAAGAGCAGATTGAGAATGCCGAGCTTGGCGATCCACGTGTAGATCACGTCGGCGCGCACCTGGCGGCGATCCTGCCACTGCTCGACCGGACGCAACGCCTCGAGCGGACGCAGCAGGGCATACGTTACGCCGATCTGGAAGACTCCGACGAGCACCCAATACAAGGCGTCATAGATATCGTCGGCGTAGCCCATCAGGTTGAAGTGGAACAGCAGCGGCTGCACCCCATCGACGTAGACGAGCGTCTGCGCAGCGGCGATGCCGCTGTCTACGAAGTTGATGGCTTCCTGAATCATCTGGGGTCTCGTCAGTCCGGATTCGGCGAAAGTACGGGCGCGCGATCAGCAAAGAAAATACCATGCGGCGATCGATTGACGGCAATTCGGTCGATGAGTTTGCGCGTCGTCAAGTCGATCACCCCCACATGACGCGCAAACCGGAATGTCACCCAAAGATAACGCTTGTCGGCGGACAATTCCATATCGTCCGGCCCTGGCATCAGGCCGGTGATATCGCCCACCTTGGTCAGCGACTCGTAATCGAGAATGCTGATCGTGCTCTCGACACGGTTGCTCACGGCGATGTGACGGCCATCGGCGAGCGAGCGGAAGTTGTGGGCGCCGCGTCCCGTCGGAATGCGTTTGACGATCTTCTGCGTGCGCCAGTCGACCACGGCCACATCGTCTTCCCCCGTCATGCCGACGAGCAGGTACTTGTCGCCCGGTGTCATCCAGAGCCCCGCAGGCGTCTTGCCAAGCGCCATGCGCCACTTCACCGTTTGCGTCGCAAGGTCGATGGCGGCCAGCTCGCCCGTGTCCTGCACCGTCACGAACACGGTCTTGCTGTCCGATGTGAAGGTCATATGGCTGGGTGTCTTGGCCAGCGGAATGCGCTTGGCGATCGAGAAGTTCTGGCCGTCATAGTGGTACACGTCGAGACGGTCAAGGCGCAGTGCCGTCGTGACGAACCATTTGCGGTCAGGCGAGAACGCGAGCTGATACGGGTCTTCGATGTCCGCGATCTGACGTTGCAGCTTGCCGGTGTTCGGATCGAGGAACATCAGGCTGTTCGAGACCGAATTCGCGACGATCAACGAACGCTTGTCGGGGGTGATCATCAGGTGATGCGGCTCCTTGCCCGTCGGCATGGTGCCGACGACTTTGTGCGACGCCTGATCGATGAGGGAAAGCTGGGCTGCGCCGGAATCGAGCACGATGACGGTGCCGGCATGCGCGGGCGAGAGCGGGAGCATCGCGGCGACCACGACCGAAAGCGTCGCCAGGGTGTGGGCACGGCCGCTCAGCCGGGAAAACTTGAAAGAGAACGCCATGAGAGCCTGAGGTGGGGCATAGGACAGTAACGCAGGGCCGGTAAGCCATGCGTCGATTCCTTCGTTAAACGCGCCACGTGCCCGGCGCGTTGACAGAAAAATGGGACGAGACGGGACGAAACACGGCAAGACGGGATATCGGCGGACGAAGTGGGGAGACAGGGTGCGACATTGGCCGAAACGTGGCGCGAAGCGGCGGGATGCCGCAGTCCGATAAAACTTATCCGCTCCCCAAGCGCGTAGGCTCACGCCGCGTCTTGTCAGGCGGAAGGCGCATCGGCGGGTGCCACGCCATCCCATTTTTCCAGCAGGGCCAGCGCCTCGCGCGTCCAGTCGAGCCAGCCTTGCTCATACCGCACGCCAAGTAACAGAATGTGCCGTTGCAGTGTGGCGGCGCGCGTTAGCGCCTCGTCCGGGGGAAAGTCGCGCGCTTCGATGGCCTGGTAGGCAGCGAGCTTTTGGGCGTGGAGTGCCGCGCGCCGCTGCAATTCCGGCTGCAGGCCGAGCGGCCCGATGGCGGCATCGGCACGCAGTCGCACCATCAGATCGTCGCGCAGATCGGCGGGGGCCGTGGGGGTGGCGGCCCAGTTGAGCAATTCATCGCGCCCGGCGTCGAGCACGCGGTAGACGCGCTTGCGCGTGCGCCCGCCATCCGGCGCAGCCATCGAATCGATCCAGCCGGACGCCTCCATACGCGCCAGTTCGCGGTAGATTTGTTGATGGCTGGCATGCCAGAAAAAGCCGATCGACTTGTCGAAACGGCGAGCAAGGTCGTATCCGGAGGACGATTTCTCCAGCAACGAGGTCATCAGGGCGTGGGCAAGCGGCATGTCCGGCAGTGTAGGGACTCTATTTAGACTATGCAACCAGTTGCATAGTGGGCAACGCCCCCTTAAAATCGCCCTCGAACTATGCAACCGGTTGCATAAACCAAAGACGCGCGAACGACGCGTCATGTGCTTGCCGGGTAGTCCCTGCCAAAACCTGCGGCCCGCGCCGAATGAAAAGTGAGACAACGATGAGCGGCTATCCCCACCTGATGCAACCCCTGGATCTGGGCTTTACGACGTTGCGCAACCGCGTGCTGATGGGCTCGATGCATGTCGGGCTCGAAGAGGCGCGCAATGGCTTTGCCCGCATGGCCGAGTTTTACGCGGAGCGGGCGCGTGGCGGCGTGGCGTTGATGGTGACGGGTGGCATCGCGCCGAACGACGCCGGTCGGCCCTATGCGGGCGGCGCCAAGCTCAGCACCGAGGAAGAGGCCGAGAAGCACCGTGTCGTAACGCAGGCCGTGCATGCCGCCGGGGGCAAGATCGCCTTGCAGATTCTTCATTTCGGGCGCTATGCGTACCATCCCGATCTGGTCGCGCCCAGCGCATTGCAGGCGCCCATCACGCCCGCCAAGCCGCGCGAACTGACGAGCGACGAGGTCGAGGCGACCATCGGCGACTTCGTCAACTGCGCCGCGCTCGCGCAGCAGGCCGGATACGACGGGGTCGAAATCATGGGGTCCGAGGGGTACCTCATCAACGAATTCATTGCGGCCCGCACCAACCATCGCACCGACGCCTGGGGCGGCAGCTATGAGAACCGGATCCGCTTCCCCGTCGAGATCGTGCGCCGCGTGCGCGAGCGCGTGGGGCGCGAGTTCATCATCATCTACCGCCTCTCGATGCTCGACCTGGTCGAAGGCGGGTCCACCTTCGAGGAGGTGGCGCAACTGGCCCGCGCGGTCGAGGCGGCCGGGGCGACGCTGATCAATACGGGGATCGGCTGGCACGAAGCCCGCATCCCGACGATTGCCACGAGCGTGCCGCGCGCCGCATTCGCGTGGGTCACCGGCAAGCTCAAGGGGCACGTCGGCATTCCGCTCGTCACGACCAACCGCATCAACATGCCGGACGTGGCCGAACGCATTCTTGCCGACGGCGAAGCGGACATGGTGTCGATGGCGCGCCCGCTGCTGGCTGATCCCGAGTTCGTGAACAAGGCGGCGGCCGGCCGCGCCGAGACGATCAACACGTGCATCGGCTGCAATCAGGCGTGTCTCGATCACACGTTCAGCGGCAAGATCACCTCATGCCTGGTCAATCCGCGCGCGTGCCATGAGACGGAACTGCGCATCGAGACGGCCGGGCGCACGCGTCGTGTGGCCGTCGTCGGCGCGGGCCCCGCAGGTCTGGCGGCGGCAACCGTCGCGGCGCGGCGGGGACACGACGTCACGCTCATCGAAGCCGATGCCGAGATCGGCGGGCAATTCAACATGGCCAAGCGGATTCCCGGCAAGGAGGAGTTTTTCGAGACCCTGCGCTACTTCCGTCATGAACTGGATGCCGCGGGCGTCAACGTGCAATTGCACACGCGTGCGACGGTGGCGTCGCTGGTCGACGGCGGGTACGACGACATCGTGCTGGCCACCGGGGTCGTGCCGCGTCGGCCTGCTATCGAGGGACTGGATCACCCCAAGGTGCTCAGTTACATCGATGTGCTGCGTGGCGGGGCATCGGTCGGCAAGACCGTCGCCGTGATCGGGGCAGGTGGCATCGGCTTCGACGTGGCCGAGTTCCTCACGCAAGCCGGAGAGAGTGCCACGCTCGTGCCGGCGAAGTTCTACGCGGAGTGGGGCATCGACGCGGCCTACGCGCATGCCGGCGGCCTGCGCTCGCCAGTGCCGCAGACGTCGCCTCGCAAGGTCTACCTGATGCAGCGCAAGACCTCGAAGGTGGGCGACGGACTGGGCAAGACCACGGGATGGATTCACCGCACCGCGCTCAAGCATCGCGGCGTGGAAATGATCCCCGGGGTGACCTATCGCCGGATCGACGACGAAGGTTTGCACGTCACCATCGACGACACGCCGCACGTTCTGCCCGTCGATAACGTAGTGCTGTGCACCGGACAGGAGCCGTTGCGCGAGCTCGCCGAGGGCCTTCGGGCGGCGGGTGCACGCGTGCATGTCATTGGTGGGGCCGATGTGGCGGCCGAACTCGACGCCAAGCGCGCGATCCAGCAGGGCACCGAGGTGGCGATCGACCTGTGACGGTGCCGGGCGAGCGCGGGCGGCGCCAGATCGTTGTGCGACAATGGCGCCTCGTCGATTTCGGCTGCTCGTTTATCGTCCGCCGGCGTTGTCGCAATGCCAAAGCGTGGGCGCCAAGTGCCGGGCGTCACGTGTCCGAGGCACGCTGTGGATTGTCGCCGTCACGGCGGTGTCCGACGCGGCCCGCGTGGGAGCCTGAACCGTGTGGCCGACGGTGTCATCGTCCATGAAGCGCACGTTTCTCTCTACCGTTTCGCTCACCGGCCGCCTGCGGTGGCTGAATCTCGCTGTCGTCTGCGTTGTCGTCGTCCTTTGCAGTAGTTTGCTCGCCTGGACTTGGGGAACATACCAGCGCGCGAGCGACGCGTCCCTTGCGCTTGAGGCCTTGCGTGCCACGCTGCTCGCGATGGAGAAGGCGTCGGCGGAGCGCGGGCCGGCCAATGCCGTGCTGGGCGCCGATCTCCCGCTTCCCGACGCATCGGTCGTTGCGCTGCGCAATGCCCGCGAGGCCACCAACGCGCGTCTTCAGGAACTGCTGTCTGCGCTCTCGGCCGATCGGTGCGACGCCTGCAGCAGCAGCTTGCGGATCGTCGAGCGCGCGCGCCTGGATCTCGCGGCGGCCAGCGCGAACGTCGACCTGTTGGTGCAACGTCCACGCGACATGCGCGGCGACGCGGCCGTGCGCGATGCCGTCGATCGCATGATCCGTGTCATCCCCGAGTTCACCTCTGTGGCATCGTCGCGCATCGACGTGATTTCGCGAGGCGCGCCCGACGCGCTTCACTACGTCGTCCTGGCGCGACTGGCGGCGGATCTGCGCGAGTTTGCCGGACAACTCGGCTCACGCTTCACCGCGGCGCTCACCACCGGGAAGCCGCTCGCCGAGGTCGATCAGCGCGCGATTGAACGCACGCTCGGGCGCGTCGAGCAATTGCACGACATGATCGCCGCGCGCATGATCGATCCCTCTGAACTCAGCCCCGAGACGCTCGACGCCCTGAACACCCAGTACTTTGGCGCGGGGCTGCATTATGTGGCGACGGTACGCACGCTAGCCAGTCAGCCCCAACCGGTCGCGCCAACGACGGCCGAGTTTGCGCGCCAATACGTGCCGACGATGCGCGCGATCACCGACTTCCGCGACAACATGCTGACGCTGGCCCAGCGCAAGGTCGACGCCCGCGCCGCGCTCGCGCTCAAGTGGCTGATCGTCACGGCGATCGCTGCGATTGCGCTGGTGCTCGGGATGATCGTTGCGTTGCGGAATTTCCGGCGCAGTGTGGTGCAACCGTTCGAGGCGGCAACGCGTTTCGTCGAGGCGCTGGCGCAGGACAATCTCGATGAGGCGGTGCCGGTTGACGACATGCCGACGCATCGTCCGCAGGTGCGGGCCGTGTTCGATGCGCTGCGCGTACTCAGGCTCAACGCCCTTGAATTAAGGCAATTGCGGCGCGATCGCACCCGGTTGCAGAGTGAGCTGGAAATGAGCGGGGACACGGACCCGCTGACGCAACTGATGAACTGGCGGGCGTTCGAGCGGCAGGCCCAGGCGCTGTGTGCGATGCCGTCGCCGGGGTTGGTGGCGTTGATCAAGCTGGATATCGACAACTTCACGCAGATCAACGCGACCTGGGGACACGGGGTCGGCGACGATGTGTTGCGCCGTGTCGGCGCGGTGTGTCTCAACACGTGTCAGCCGGGGGATGTGGCGGCGCGGCTGGGTGCGGACGCGTTCGCGATCGTGGCCCGTGTGCTTGCCCCATCTCGCGCGCAGCAATTCGCGGAACTGATGTGCGGGCGTATCGAAGCCACCGCGTTGACGTTGCCGAACGGCGAAGTCGTGCCGCTGACAGCGAGCGTCGGCATCGCCATCGGCGATCCGGCGACGTTGGGGCCGACGCCGGTGTCCAGCGGCGGGCCGGCCAATGTCTCGGCACTCTTGAGTCAGGCGGAGCGTCAGCTCGACGCCGCGCGCCGCGCCCGGCGGCGAGCCATCGAGTAGGGCGCGGCGCATCGCGTCAAGGCAAGGCCCGCGGGCCACCGCGCGCGAACGCGCACGGCCCATCAACGCCCATGCGCCACAACGAAGTGCCGCACATCGATGCGCTGTTCAGCGAACGCCGCCTCGCAATATTGGAGATACAGCCGCCAAGACCGGATGAACGTGTCGTCGAAGCCTTGCGCACGCACCGCGTCGATCTGCGCGTCGAAGGCGGCACGCCAGTGCTGCAACGTTCTGGCGTAATCGAGACCGAAGCGTAGTGTCTCGACGGCGGTCATCCCGCATGCCTCCGACGCGCCGACAAATCGCTCCGCACTTGGCAGCATGCCGCCTGGAAAGATGAACTCGCGGATGAAGTCGCTCGACGAGCGATAGGCGTCGAAGGCGCTGTCGTCGATGGTGATCGATTGAATGAGCGCACGGCCTCCGGGGCGCAAGCGCGACTTGAGCATGCTGAAGTACGCCGGCCAAAACGCTTCGCCCACGGCTTCGAACATCTCGATCGAAACGATGGCGGCGAACTGGCCTTGCACGTCACGGTAATCCGTGAGCGAGACGTCCGCCAGGTGGCTCAGTCCCTCGGCGTCGATGCGGGCTTTGGCGAGCGTCAGTTGCGCTGGCGAGAGGGTGATGCCATGCACTGCGATGCCTTGCCGGGCCGCGTGCAGCGCAAATCCGCCCCATCCGCATCCCACTTCCAGCACCCGCTCGCCCGGACGCAGCGCCAGCGTATCGATGATCCGCTGATACTTGGCGGCCTGGGCGTCGGCAAGCGAACGGTGGGGGTCGCCCTCGAACCAGGCGCTGGAATAGGTCCACGTGGCGTCGAGCCACAGTTCGTAGAAGCGATTGCCGAGATCGTAATGCGCGTGAATGTTGCGACGGCTGCCCGACTTGGTGTTGCCGCGCAGGCGATGGCGCAGGTGATACCAGATTCGTGCGATCCGCGAGCCCGTGACGGTGTTGGAGATCGACGCGAGGTTGCGTATCGCGAGCCGGAGCAGCGCCACCATATCGGGCGAGTCGACCCAGCCGGCGCGATAGGCGTCTGCAAAGCCGATGTCCCCGGCGTGCATGATGCGGCGGCAGGCACGCCAGTCGCGCAGGTGAAGCGTTGCGCCTGGCGAACTGTGGGGATCTCCGAACACATGCAGGGTGCCGTCGGGACAGATCAGCGTAAGGTGTCCGGCGTGAATCCGGCGCAGCAATGCGATAAACAGGCGCGCGGAAATCGGTGCGATCGGACGCACGGAAAGCAGGCGGAGCGGAATCATGGACGAATCTCCCGGTCGGCGGAAGCGGCGCGCTCCGGCGCCGTTGCACGTAGCGTTGGCGGCGTCTTGCCGAAGAACGGCACGCGCTTGAGCCAGAGCCTCAGCGCTTGCCAGTGAATTCTGATGACGACGTTCAGCGCATTGGAGGGCTGCGAAAGCACGGCGAACAGAACGCGCCGCCCCGTGAACGGTTCGGCCCGCATGGCGATCGCCGTGCGCAGCAGCAGCGCATCGCCGACGCGGTAGTCGATGGCGACTGACCATATCGCGCCCTTGCGGCGTACGCGAAACTCGTATTGCCCCTGCACGTCGCAAAACGGGGAGACATGAAAGACTTTGCGGCAGACGAGCCGCGTATCGCCACGAATGGGCGCATGATCGTCGGCACTGAGCAGATACCCGTGGTGTTGACCAAAGGTGTTGCGCACATCCGCATACAAGGCGCGCAAATTCCCCTGACGGTCATGGCAGTACCAGAAGCTCACCGGATTGAACGCGTAGCCGGCCATGCGTGGAATCGTCTGCAGCCAGACGGCGCCGTCGGCGGGAATTCCCGCCTCCGCCAGACGTGCGCGCATCCAGGGCAGGAGCGCGCTGCCGTCGCGGGGACCGTAGTCGGCCGATTTCAAGGCGAGTGGGCGTCGCCGGTCCAGCGCGAACCATCGGCTGCGCAGAGCGTCGAGACGCCCGACATCGCAGGCGATCTGAAACATCGAGTAAGTGAACGCATGCCGGACCGGATGCAGCCGTTCGTGGGTCACGAGGCCGCGCAGCAGCCAGGCAGGCGGTGTCGAGGGGTTGCCCGTGACCTCCTTCGTGCTCATGGTTGTGCCCACGTCGGCATCACGCCGAAGGCGTCGGCCACCCGCAGCGCGGATTTCAGGCCGTCCTCGTGAAACCCATAGCCGGTCCAGGCGCCTGCGAACCACGTCCGTTGGCGGCCTTGAATATCGGGCAAGCGCGATTGCGCGTCCACGGCCGCCAGATCGAGCAGGGGGTGTTCATAGGCATAGCGTCCCAACACCTTGTCGGGCGCTGGCTCATGGCTCGGGTTGAGCGTGACAATCACGGGCGACGTGAAGGGCAGGGCCTGGAGCTGGTTGATCAGATAGCTCACGCACACTGGACGGTGCGCGTCGGCGGCCGCGTTCGCCTGACTGACGTAATTCCACGCGGACCAGACACGACGGCGGCGCGGCAGCAGCTTCGGATCCGTGTGCAGGACCGCGGCGTTCGGTTGATAACGCACCGCACCGAGAATCTGATGCTCGGACGCGTTGGCGTCGCCCAGCAACCGCAGGCTGTCCGGGGCGTGCCCGGCGAGCACGACGGCGTCGAAGCGCTGCGATTCGCCGTTGCCGAAAGCGATTGTCACGCCATCGCGCTCGCGCGTCACCCGCCGTACGGGCGTTCGCAACCGGACATCGTCAAGTGTTGCCAACATGCGGCGCACGTAGGCGCGTCCACCACCGGCGACGGTTTTCCATTGCGGACGATGCCGAATCTGCAGCAGCGCGTGATTCAGGCAGAAGCGCAGAAAGGTCGCCGCCGGAAAGTGCAGAATGTCGGCCGCCCGGCTCGACCAGATCGCGGCGGCCATGGGCAAGAGATAGTGGTGCTGGAACGGTTGTCCGTAACCATTCGCCACCAACAGGTCGCCGACGGACTGGCGCTCGCGCACCGCGCTTTGCAGGTGTTGCTCCGCCGTCGCGTTAAAGCGCAGTACGTCGCGGAGCATCCCCAGAAAGCGCGGGGAATAGAGGTTGCGACGTTGGGCAAATACGGTGTTCAGGTTCGTGCCCGCCCATTCGAGCGCACCGCCGTCGACCGACACCGAGAACGACATATCGCTCGCGATGGCGCTCACGCCGAGTTCGTCGAACAACGCGATCAGGTTGGGATAGGTGCGATCGTTGAAGACCAGGAAGCCCGTGTCGACCGGGGCACAATGCCCGTCGAGCGTGACATCGACCGTGTTCGTATGTCCTCCGGCATAGTCGCCCGCCTCGAACACTGTCACGTGATGCTTGCGCGCGAGGAAATAGGCGCTGGCCAGTCCGGCGATGCCCGCGCCCACCACGGCGACACGTTGTCCGGGAGGCAGGGTGGCGGTCGATGCATTCATTGGCTTGTCTCGTCGAAGTTTTTTGCTTATACGAAACGTAAGCGCGCGCGGATGCATGCGCGTTTGAAAAAGCGGTGAGCCACCCACGAATGCGCCCGCCGCGGCCGGATACGCAGGGCGCGCCACGTCATGGCGGCGGCGGGGCGGCGGCTCATACCTGTTGGCGCCGCTTTTCGAACAGATAGTGGCCCACGCCCCACTCGCGGCCCTGGGCGTAGCCGAACAGTTCGGCAACGGCCATATAGAACATGCGCCAGCGCTGGAACTGAACGCCGGCCTGCGGGCCATAACCGGCCTCGAGCATCGGCAGGGTCGTCGCACGCGACGCGTCCAGGGCCGCCAGCCAGTCGTTGGCTGTGCGCTCGTAATGGCGACCATCGACCCACCAGCGGTTCACGATGCGCAGGTCGTCCTGGAAGTGCAGCAACAGATCCGCGCTGGGCATGGTGCCGCCGGTGAAGAAGTGTCGCGACATCCAGTCGCTGCCATCCTTGTTGTGGAAAGGGTAGGCCACATGACGATGCGCGAAGAGATGGACGAACAGGGTGCCATCGTCGTTCAGCCAGCGGGCGATCTTCCCGAGCAATGCGCCGTAGTTCTTCATGTGCTCGAACATTTCGATGGACAGGATGCGATCGAATCCTCCGCGAACGCCGTCATCGAACTCAAATTCCGCCACATTGCCGGTCACGATCTGCAGATTCCGAAGCCCGCGTCGCGCCGCCGTCGACTCGATGAAACGGCGTTGACCATGAGAATTCGACAGCCCAACGACCTGCGTACCGGGGTATTGCGCGGCGAGCCAGAGCGAGAGCGAGCCCCAGCCGCAGCCAAGATCCAGAATCCGCTGACCGTCGGCGATATCGGCGCGCTGCGCGTAGAGGGCCAGCATCGCCTGCTCGGCCTGGGCCAGTGTCTCGTCGCCATTCGGGTAATAGCAGCACGAGTACTTGACGGCGGGCCCCAGGTGCTCGGCAAAGAAGTCGCTTGGCACCTCGTAGTGCTGCGTGTTGGCGGCCTGCGTATCCACGGCAATCGGACTCGCGCGCAGTTCACTGACGAACGCGGCAAGCGATTCGACGCTTTTCTCTGGATCGTGCGCATGCGCTTCGCGCAGGCGCTGGCGCATCAGCATGCGCATGCCCGCGCGCAAAACGATATCCGGCACAAGGCCCCGCTCGCAAAGCCGGATCAATCCGGTTTCGTCGGGCGCTTCGGCTCGGGCGGCGGGGGGTTGCGTAAGGGAGGCGGTCATCGCGATGGGCTCCTGACTTCAATGCGCGGATTCATGGCAGCGGCGTTTCCGCGGACTTCCTGGGTGGCCAGGGAATGAGCACGCTGGTGGTTTGCATGTACGTCTTGTAGGCGGGGCGAGAGCGCATCAGATGCGCTTCAAGCAGCGGAATGCCCGACACTTTGAGCAGTAGCCACGCCATGAGCAGCGGCGCGAGCAACGTCGTCCATGCCCAGGGCGCGCCAAATGCGATCACCGGGTAGGCACACCAGTGCAGGCACTCGAAGAAGTAATTGGGATGCCGCGAGTACCGCCACCAGCCGACCTGGCAGACTTGGCCACGGTGGCTGGTGACGGCGGTGAAGCGTCGCAGTTGACGGTCGGCCGACGCCTCGCCCGCGACGGCGGCCAGCCAGACGAGTGCGGCGACGGCCAGCGCCCACGGCGCCGGCGCGTGGGCGTTGAATGCCGGCACGAAGAACGCTGCCGCGAGCAGCATGGCGATCACGCCCTGCAACTGGAAGAACCAGAACATGTTGCGTCCGGCATGCTCGCCCCACTGTTCGCGAAACTGCCGGTAACGCGCATCTTCCGGATGCCCGTAGTTGCGACGCCAGAGATGCATTGCGAGGCGCAGGCCCCATACGCCTCCGGCCACGCCGACGAAGGCGCGATTGATCGCGTGGCCGGTGCCGAGCCCTGCCGCCGCGATCGCCACACTGCCGAGTGCGGCGGCCCAAATCGGGTCGACCATGCCGGCGTTGTGCGAGCGCCATTGGTAGCACCAGGCGAGCGTCAACGCAGCACACATTCCAGCGAACGATACGACGACAGCAAACAGCATGCTGGCTCCAGATAGGGATTCGGGGCTCGATGCTGCTGTATACGAACGTCACGCGTTGCCGGATGCACGCGCCGGAGACATCTTGGAATCGAAGCGGGGAGCGGGCTTGCGGGAAAGCGACGAAGGGGTTGTCCAACGTACGGACAACCCCTTCAGATGACACGATGGCGGAGGCGCGCCAGGGCGCTCAGGCGGGTCGGATGGCGCCGGTCGCGACCACGGGGCCGGTCGGTTGGCCGGTGGGAGAGCCGCCCGGCGGTTCGACGGACACCGCGAGTACGGCGTTGCTGTCCATCTGCGCGAGGATTTGCGGCGACAGGGTCATCGACGCGGGTTGATCCGAAGCAAATACGCCTAGCGGAATGGGTTTGGCGTTCCGCGGGATCAGCCACAGCTCGGTGGCGCGGCCGGCGGCAATGACGGGCTTCACGACCGGTACCACGACCATGCTCGACCGGCGCCTGTCGACCGTTGCGGTCCAGTGAGCGACGCCATCCTGGCGGGCGATCGTCGACACCATATAGGCATTGGCCGTCACGGCGGGCGGACTGCGCGAGGGCATCAACGTCACGACGTTCACGGCAAGCAGCGCCAGCGCCGCGAGGCTTGCGCCGAGCCCCACCCATCGCCAGAGGCGCAAGTTGTCCCACCAGGTGGCCGGTCGCGGGTGGGCCGTGCGCGGGGCATCCGGTACGGCGCCAAGATCGCGCTGGATGCGTTGCCACACGCGCGGCGGGGGGGCGATGGGCTCGACGTCTTCGGCCAGTCGCGCGATGCGCGATTGCCACTGGTGCAGGGTTGCCTGAATCAGCGGATTCGCGTCGGCGGCCTGCTCGAGTTCGCGCCGTTCGGCGGCACTCAGCACGCCGAGGGCATACTCGGCGCAACGCAGCTCGTCGTCTTGGTTGGCGGGCGTATTCATTGCTCGAGGCACACTTTCAGTTGCATTAGGCTGCGGCGAATCCAGCTTTTCATCGTGCCAAGCGGCACGCTAAGGCGCGCCGCGAGTTCGCTGTACGAGGCGCCAGTAAAGAACGCCTCGCGCACCACGCCACGTTGTTGCGGCTCGAGGCGTTGCAGGCATTGCTCCAGGCGTTGCCGTTCCTCGGACGCTTCGGCAAGTGCGGCGGGCGACGGGTCATCCGATGGGATGGCAAGGGCATCGGCATCGTCGAGGGCGGCCTCACGGTGCTCGCGCAGTCGGTCGATGGTTCGGTTGCGGGCCAACGTGATCAGCCATGTCATGGCGTTGCCGCGCTCGGGATCGAAGCCGCCGGCGCGTCGCCAGACGCTGACGAACACCTCCTGAAGCAGGTCCTCGGCTTCCGCCTTGTCGCGCACCATTCGCAGGATCACGCCGAACAAACGTGCCGATGTCATCTGATAGACGGCGGCAAAAGCTTCGCGGTCTTCCTGCCCCACGGCCGATAGTGCTCGGTTCAATGCGTCGCGCCATGCCATGTCGGCACTGGGGTCGTGCTGGCGCTGCGAGGGGGATGGACGTGCTCGATTGGCACTTCTGGGCATGTCGTTCATGCGGACGTGGCCTTCGTGTGGGCCATAGCATTGACGTTCCGCGCAATATAGCACCTTCGGTGCGAAATGGCGCGTTGTGTCCGGCATGAGAAGGCGAGGATTCGGCATGGCGTGCTGACTGACGATGAGCGTGTTGAGTCATACGTATCAGGCACGCGTCCGGATGCGCGGCATCGGTGTATTCTCGGTTCCCCTTTGGCTCGCGTTCAGGGAGTGAGCAGTGCTACAAGTCCAAACAGTCGTGCCAGGGGCGGTACGGACATCAGCAGTATTAGCGCGCCCCCGGTCAGGCCCAACACCCGCCAGAGATAGGGGTTTCGGGGCTGTCCGCGATCGGGACGCTTCGTACGCAGTACCCGCTGGACCACGAAGATCAGCGCGACATTGACCACGACCAGCAGTTCGAATGCCAATGTGCGGGCCAAGGGGATCGGGTCGGCGTCGGCGCTGACATAGCGCAGCAGTCCCGCGTAGACCCCGAGGACCAGCACGCCGGCCAGCGCGCCCACGGAGGCCACTCGCAGGAAGGCGCGGGACGATAGGAGTCGTGCCCCGGCGTGCCGGGGAGGGGTCGTCATCAGGTGAGCGGCTTCCGGTTCGTTCTCGAATACGATCGAGCAGACCGGATCGATCACGAGTTGCAGGAAGACGATGTGGACCGGCGCGAGCATGGGCGGCAAGCCGACCAGAATCGGCACCACGGCTGCCGCGACCATGGGAACATGCACCGCGATGGTATAGCTGATCGCGAGAACGAGATTGGCGTAGATGCGTCGCCCGAGTCGGATGGCCGACACGATCGGGGCGAAGTTGTCGCGCAGCAGGACCAGCGCGGAGACTTCGCGAGCGACTTCCGCGCCGCGCAATCCCATCGCAATGCCAATGTGGGCCGCCTTCAGGGCCGGTGCGTCGTTCACCCCGTCGCCCGTCATCGCCACCACTTCGCCGTTGTCTCGCAGCGCATTCACCAGGCGAAGCTTTTGCTCGGGGCGGATGCGGGCGAAGGTCTCGACGTCCTTGACCGCGTCGTGCACTTGCGCGTCGGTCATGGCCGCCAGGGCCTGCCCAGTCACGATCCGTCGGCAGTCGATACCGACCTCGGTCGCGATCGCTTGCGCCGTCGACGGATAGTCGCCGGTCACCATGACCACGCGAATGCCTGCGGCATGGCATTGCGCGATCGCCTGTGCGACTTCCGGCCGGACCGGGTCGGACAGACCGACCAGCCCCAGGAACTCGAACGCGAAGTCGTGCTGATCCTTCGGCCACTCGGGGTGCAAATGCGAGGCCTTCGCCACCCCCAGCACCCGCAATCCGCCCGACGCCATGGCTGCCGCCTGATCCAGGACCGCCTGGGTTGCCGTCTCGTCCAGATGGCAAAGCGCACAGACGGCTTCCGGTGCCCCCTTGCAGGCCACCGAATGACGGGTGGGTTCCGGGGTGCGCCACGCGTGGGACATTGCGGGCACCTCGGGCGTCAGCGCGTACTCGTGCACCAACGACCAATCCGTGTGCAAACGTCCGGTGCCCGCGAGGCCCAGGCGTCCGGTCTCGTGGAACGCCCGCTCCATCGGGTCGATGGGTTCGATTTCGCTGGCGAGCACGAGGTATTCGATCAACTCGTGAAAGGCGGTGTCGATCCGTGGGGTCGAGGGATCCACGTCAAATCGTCTGCCATGGGCGACGAGCGCGCTCACCGACATGCGATTCTGGGTCAGCGTGCCCGTCTTGTCGACGCACAGCACCGACGTTTGACCGAGTGTCTCGATCGCGCTCATCCGGCGCGTGAGCACGCCCTCTTTGGCGATGCGGCGTGCGCCCAAGGCGAAGAACACCGTGAGGATGACCGGAATCTCTTCGGGCAGGAGGCCCATCGCCAGCGTAATCCCGGCGAGTATGCCGGGAAGCCATTCGCCAACGCGCCAACGGTACGTGAGCGTGAGGAGAACGACCGTGGCGATGGCGACGGCGGCAAAGCGATTGACGAAGGTTCTCGTCTCGATTTGCAGCGGGGAGAGCGCTTCCGAGATGCCGCTCAGCGACTTGCCGATGCGACCGAGCGTCGTATTCGGTCCGGTGGCGGTCACGACCATGCGGGCTTGCCCTTGTACCACCATGGACCCGAAAAATAGCTGGCTGTCGGCGGCCTCGCCCTGTTCGATCGATTGGCGGGAGCGGGCATCGAGCGGGGTGACGGCCTTGCTGACGGCAACGGATTCCCCCGTCAGCAATGACTCGTCCACACTGAGTTCGTGGAGTTCAACGGCAAGGCCGTCTGCGGGCACGCGGTTGCCTTCATCGACGAAAACGATGTCGCCGGGGACCAGTTCCGAGGCGGAGACCAGTTGACGGCTGCCGTCGCGAAGCACCTTGGCGCGCGGTGCCGACAGTTCGCGAAGCGAGTCGAGCACCTGGGCGGTGCGATGGCTCTGATAGACGGTGAGAAGGACAATCGCCGTAACGAAGGCAAGCAGCGTCAGCGCTTCGGCGCGATCTCCGAGAATGAGATAGACGGCGCTTGCCGCGAGCAACAGCAGGAACATCGGCTCGCGCAGCACTTCCCATAACGTGATCCACCAGGTGCGGCGTGCGGCGTAGTCCACGACGTTCCAGCCGAACCGAGCGCGCTGGGCCAGCACCTCGGCGCTCGATAGGCCGTGTTCGGCGTCGGGCGGCCGGATCGGGGCGGCCTCGGGTGCGCTGGCGATGTCACAGGATCCACTGGAAGCGGATGTGGATGTGGATGGCGTTGCGCACATGCGTGTCGGCGCTTGGACGTCTCGCGGCGTGGCAATGCGGCTCACCGGCGATGGGGTCTTGGACACTGCTTGCAGAGATGCAGCACGGCTGGCGCGTCCGGATCGTCCCAGGAGAAATGGAGGTCGACGGCGCCGCGCTTGGGGACACGGATATTCCTGGATTCCGATCTGGCGGGGGTGTGCACAGAGACGCGATAGTCGCCCGCCGGCATCCGGACAAAGAGGAACGGTCCCTCGGTTCGCACCGCCAGGACGTGTCGCCCGGCCCCTGCGGTGATAGTGACATCGACGTCGGAGAGATAGCTTCCCGACGTCGACGTGAACGTCATCCGGAGGTTGTACTGGGGCGCTGCGGCGCGAAACACCTGGACTTCGTCCTCGCCAATGCCGCCCGTGATGTACGAGACGCCACTTTCCGATTCCGGTTGTGGTGTCGATGCTGCCAGCGCGACGCCAATCATGCATAGCCATGCGAAAAGTGGCACAAACAGCGAAACGCGGGCGCTTCTCGACATCACAATTCTCCCCATATCGGTCTCGTTTCCAGAATGGCCGGTGGCGCTCGTTTGCGTGTTGATCGATGTCAAGGAGCCGCTTGCGATGTCATCGCATTGGGCGCACCGTTTGCCGTGCGTCCATCGACACGCGCGCGTGCCGCGCTGCCGGCCGGCGGCAACGCTTGATGCGCACCGACGTCGTTGGCGCGGCACGGCCGACGCGATCAAAGGTTTGACCTGCCTCAAGGCACGCCTTGGGGCGTCGCCTACCCTGAACATGCACGATTGGCCCGGCATTCGCGCGGTTTGTACACGCGTTGGTGCTGTCAGGATTTAGGTTCAGGAGATTGATGAGATGGAAAAGAGAACCATGAAGCGCGCGTTATCGATCGCGTCGTCAGCGGTTTTGATAATCACTGCGATCCCGGCGCTTGCGCAACCGAAGGATGACGACTGGGGGTGCGGGCGGGGATATGGGCCGGGCATGATGGGCGGCGGTTATGGCTACGGGCCGGGCATGATGGGCGGCGGTTATGGCTACGGGCCGGGCATGATGGAGGGCCCTGGCGGCTGCGGGCCGTGCTGGGGGCCTGGCGCCGCGGGCGGGGGCGGGCCGGGGGCCCAGCGTGAAGATCTCAAGTTGAGCGTTGATCAGGTCCGAAACAACATGGACGGGTGGCTCAAGCGCATGGGCAACGCGCGCCTCAAACTCGGCAAGGTGGTCGAGCGAGATGCCGACACCATCACTGCCGATGTGGTGACGGCGGAGAAGGATGTCGTCGTTCAGCGCTACGAAGTCAACCGGCACTCCGGGTTCGTTCGACCGGCGCGTTGAGAGGAGGGCGCGTGGCGCGTTGTTGTTCGCGCTTCGCGCACCTCAGATCGTAGGGACTACTCCGCTGACACTGGTGCTGGCGAGGTAAAGAAACGTTCGCGCATTTCTTCCAGCCCGAGCGAAGCGAGCACCTCGTCCAGGCGTTCGGCGGGGCGGCGGCGCGGCAGGTTCTTGTATTGCGCGATGATCAGCTCGTTTTTCATTGAGTGTTCCCAGCCCACCAGTTCGGTCACGCTGACGTGGTAGCCGTGGGCCTCCAGCTGCAGGCAGCGCAGCACGTTCGTGATCTGGCTTCCGAATTCACGCGTATGCAGCGGGTGGCGCCAGATTTCCGTGAGTGGATTGCCCGCCAGTTGTTTGCCTTTGTTTTTGCGCAGCACGCCTGCGATCTCGGCCTGGCAACAGGGCACGAGCACGATATGACGCGCTTGCTTGGCCAGCGCGAAACGGATCGCGTCGTCGGTGGCGGTATTGCAGGCATGCAGCGCGGTGACGACGTCGACCGTCGGCGGCAGTGCCGGCGAGGTGATGGAGTCCGCCACGGACAGGTTCAGGAACGACATTCCCGTGAAACCCAACCGCTCGGCGAGCGCTTGCGAGGTTTTGACCAGTTCCTCACGGGTTTCGATGCCGTAGATATGCGAGTCGTCCGCGAGTGCCTTGAAGAACAGGTCATAGAGGATGAAACCCAGGTACGACTTGCCGGCTCCGTGATCGACGAGCGTTACGCGACCGCGCTCGGTCTTGATTTCCTGGAGCAGCGGCTCGATGAACTGGAACAGGTGATAGACCTGCTTGAGCTTGCGCCGGCTGTCCTGGTTCATCTTGCCGTCGCGCGTGAGGATGTGGAGTTCCTTGAGCAGCTCGATGGACTGGCCGGGGCGGACTTCGTGGGCATTTGACATGAGCAGACTAAGTAAGCAGCGGGCGGTGGTCCGTCCCGTAAATACCGGCAGTTTACCGAAAAGACTCGCTGACGCGCGGAATCGCCCTGCTGAACATGATCGGCGGCCGTGCTCACGTCTGGTCGGGTGGAGCGACCGTATCCATCGCGCGCATACGCCCAGCCACGGCGGCCGATGGCATCGCACAGGCGCTGCGGCCAGTCTCCCCCACATCGAAATCGAGCAGAGCCCTTCATGCAGGAACACGATCAGCCTGGCGTTCGTTCCGGCGCGATCCATGGTGTTCCCAACTGATGATCAGGTCCGTGCAGGGCGACGGTGACCATTTGCGAGTGAGACACCGTCATGCGCACCGCTAGAATTTCAAACTATGCTTGACCTTGCTCAAGCTGCACATCCCTCAGGCGAGGCGAGACGAGACGATGCGCGTGCCGCGTCTCATGGATTTGCAGCACTGGCACGCCATTGCGTATGGCGGTCATCTCCGCAAGGATCGCGATCGCGATTTCAGGTGGCGTGCGCGCACCGAGGTGCATGCCGACCGGGCCATGCAGTCGCGCGATTTCCGCCTCGCTGATATCGAACAGTGCCAGTCGCTCGCGCCGCTTCTCGTTATTCGCCCGTGAGCCGATAGCGCCGACATAGAAGGCCGGCGATATCAGTGCCTCGAGCAATGCCATGTCGTCCAGCTTGGGATCGTGGGTTAGCGTCAGGACTGCGCTTCGGGCATCGAGCTGCAGTCGGAGAAGCAGATCGTCCGGCATCTCGCGCGACAACTCGACGCCTTCCACATCCCATTCATCCAGGTACTCTTCGCGCGGATCGCACACGACGACCTGATAGTCCAGGCTCTTCGCCATCGCGGCCACATAGCGCGACACCTGTGCGGCGCCTACGATGATCAGGCGGTAGCGCGGGCCATGCACTGCCGTGAGGCAATGCTCGTCGAATCGGAGGGCGGGGACTTGCGCACCCGGCGTGAGTGATACAACGCCGGTGACCAGGTTCAGCTTGCGCGTCACCAGCTCTTGCCTTTGCAGCACCTGAAGCAGTTCCGGCAGCCGCGACTGAGCGCAAACCGGTTCCAGTACGAACTGCAGGGTTCCACCACATGGCAATCCAAAGCGATGGGCTTCGTCGGCACTCAGGCCGTATGTGAGTACACGTGGTTTCCGGTCGCGGTACTCGCCGGTGCTTATCTTCTGTATCAGGTCGTCTTCGATGCAGCCGCCCGAGATCGACCCTTTAACATGCCCGTCCTCGCGGATGGTCATTAAGGAGCCTACGCGCCGCGGTGCCGAGCCCCACGTGCGAACAACGGTGGCAAGCAGCGTGTAGGCCCCTGACTCAGACCACTGCACTGCGGTCTTCAAGACTTCCAGATCAATGTTGTCCATGATTTTCGTGTATGCCAGATGGTTCAGTCCCAGCGAATGATGGAGAGGATGGGCATTGAAGGGCAAAGGGATCGATTCGTCGGAATGAATGCATGGGCGCCTTCAGTGGCTTTGCGTCGCGACCTGCATTTCTTTGTATCAGTCATAATGATAGTTTGAATCAGTAAACATTATTTGAAGCGATGACGTGATCAGTCTAATCTTTGCCAAACGCAAGGACAAGATGTGCCGTGAATGCCCAAAAAGCGCTGCAGCAGGAAGAACGCAGTCCGGTTCCAGGCAAAAGGCACACGTCGAAGAACAAGTTGTACCTGGCCGGAAGGCAAGTCGCTGCATGTCGCCGCGAATTGCGGCACCCGTTGGCGATAGTCGAGATGCGGCAATGCCCCGAGGCCATGCGCATCGACGAATCAGGAGACATTCTGTGCAAAACGTGCGTGAGCGATTCGATTACGTGATCATCGGCGGTGGATCGGCGGGCTGTGTACTCGCGCATCGACTGTCCGCGAATCGCGAGCTGCGAGTCGCCCTCATCGAGGCGGGTTCCGACACGCCGCCTGGTGCCATACCGGCGGAAATCCTCGACAGTTACCCAATGCCCGTATTCTGCGGGGACCGCTATATCTGGCCGGAGCTTAAAGCCAAGGCGACCGCAGCCTCACCGCTCAAGGTCTATGAACAGGGCAAGGTGATGGGCGGCGGATCGAGCATCAATGTCCAGGCTGCCAACCGCGGCTTGCCCCGCGATTACGATGACTGGGCCGAGCAGGGCGCCTCCGGCTGGGCATGGAAGGATGTCCTGCCTTACTTTCGCAAGCTCGAGCGTGATGTGGATTACGGCGGCTCTGCGCTGCACGGTGCCAATGGGCCGGTTGCCATCCGGCGCATCAAGCCGGATGCCTGGCCGCGCTTCTGTCACGCGTTTGCGGAAGGCTTGCAGCGCAACGGTCTACCAATGCTTGAGGACCAGAACGCGGAATTCGGCGATGGCATGTTTCCCGCTGCGTTTTCCAATCTCGACGACAAGCGTGTTTCAACCGCGGTTGCCTACCTCGATGCGGCGACGCGCGCGCGGACCAATCTCCGTATTTACTCGAATACGACAGTCGAACGCCTCATCGTCACCGGCCAGCGCGCGCATGGCGTGGTGGCGATGAGCGCGGGCGGCGAGCGCCTGCAGATCGATGCCGCGGAGGTCATCGTGTCGGCCGGCGCCCTGCAATCGCCGGCCTTGTTGTTACGCGCCGGTATCGGCGCCGGCAGCGAGTTGCAAGCGCTGGGCATTCCGGTTGTCGCCGACCGGCCGGGCGTGGGCCGCAACCTGCAGGACCATCCCTCGCTGACCTTCTGCCACTTCCTGGACCCTGAATTTCGCATGCCGCTCTCGCGACGCCGCGCGAGCATGACCGCAGCGCGCTTTTCCTCCGGCCTGGACGGGTGTGATAACGCCGACATGTATCTGTCGAGTGCCACGCGCGCAGCATGGCATGCGCTGGGCAATCGGCTTGGCCTGTTCTTCCTGTGGTGCAACCGGCCATTCTCGCGCGGGCGCGTGCAGCTCACTTCCGCTGACCCTTTTACGCCACCGCGCGTCGATTTGAATCTGCTGGACGACGAGCGCGACGCAAGGCGCATGGCCATCGGCGTGCGCAGGGTCGCGCAGATCGTGCAGCAGACGGCATTGCACCGCCATCCCGACGATTTCTTCCCTGCCGCGTTTTCGCCGCGGGTCAAGGCACTTAGCCGCTTTAGTGCCGGCAATGCCGCGTTGACCAAGGTGTTGGGCCTGGCTCTCGACACACCGGCGCCGCTGCGCCGATGGATCATCGACACATTCGTCACCGGCGGCATTCGCATGTCGGCGCTGCTGGCGGACGACAAGGAGCTCGATGCTTTCATCCGCAAGTATGTATTCGGCGTCTGGCATGCCAGCGGCACTTGCCGCATGGGGCCGGCCAGCGATCGCATGGCGGTAACCAATCAGGAAGGGCTGGTGCACGACGTGGCGAACCTGCGCGTGGTCGATGCTTCCCTGATGCCCAAGCTGCCGTCGGCGAATACCAATATCCCGACCATCATGATGGCGGAAAAAATTGCCGACGCGATCTTGGCGCGGCGCAAGGCGCCTCCCGGCGTCCTCGTTAGCAGTGAGGCGTAGGTCGACAACGCGAATTGCACACGTCTTCCCAGGAACGATTCATTTGGTTTGATTTGATTTGACCACATGCGCCGCATTTGCCACGCGCGCTTACAAAAACACAAGGAGACAATCATGGCTGTAGCAACAAACGATGCGGCACTCGCTCAACCGGTCAGCAACAAACAGGTATTAGGCGCCGTACTGGCCTCCTGCGTCGGCTGGTCGCTCGACCTCTTCGACCTTTTTATCCTGCTCTTCGTGGCACCGATCATCGGCCGCCTTTTCTTTCCGTCGGAACATGCGATGCTGTCGCTGGCCGCGGTCTATGCCTCATTCGGCGTCACCCTTCTGATGCGCCCGCTGGGTTCCGCGCTGTTCGGTTCGTACGCTGACCAGCATGGCCGCAAGCGCGCCATGATTTTTGCGATGGTCGGCGTTGGCGTTTCAACCGCATTGTTCGGGGCGCTGCCAACCGTACATCAGGTCGGCTTCATTGCGCCGGTCATCTTCCTGGCTCTGCGCTTGGTGCAAGGGATATTCGTCGGTGGCGTGGTCGCTTCGACGCACACGATCGGTACGGAATCGGTGGCGCCAAAGTGGCGCGGTGCCTGCTCCGGACTTATCGGTGGTGGCGGTGCCGGCTTGGGGGCGTTGCTCGCGTCGGGAGTGTATTACCTTCTGTCGTGGATCTTCCCTGGCGCGGCCTTCGATGAATGGGGCTGGCGCTGCATGTTCTTCGCCGGCCTGATCAGCGCCATCCTGGGCATCTTCGTCTTCAACAACCTGGAAGAATCCCCGCTCTTCAAGAAGCTGCAGGCAGCCAAAGCGACCAAGGCGGCGCAGGCCAAGTCGTCCCGCTCGCCGGTGCGCGCGCTGTTCTCGGCAGACTTCCGTTCCATTCTGTTCGTCAACCTGCTGCTGACGATCGGCGGCGGCAGTGGTTACTACCTGACCTCCGGCTTCCTGCCGACCTACCTGAAGGTCGTGAACCATACGCCCGGCGAAACCGCTGGGGCCATTCTGATGCTGGCAAGCGTAAGCGTGATCGTTGCCTCGGTCCTGACCGGACACCTCAGCAACTTGATCGGCCGCAAGAAGACCTTCCTCGTCGTCGGCGTTGCCCGTCTGATTCTGTTGCCGATGCTCGCATTGAAGATGCCCGGCATCTCCGATATCACCACGCTGACCTGCTATGTCGTCCTGTTCAGCATGCTGGGCAGCAGCGGTTATGCGCCGGTCCTGATCTTCCTGAACGAACGCTTCCCGACGGCCATCCGCGCCACGGGTACCGGTCTATCCTGGAACATCGGCTTCGCCATCGGCGGCATCATGCCGACCTTCGTGTCGCTGGCTTCGCCGGCACCGACGAGCCTGCCGACGACCCTCGCATTCTTCCTCGCGGGCATCAGCGTGATCTACCTGATTGGGGCGCTGATCGTTCCGGAGACACAGGGCAATCTCGACAAGCCGTCCAATGACGCAGTTTAAGTAGTGGCTAGTGGTAGTGGTTAGTGGCGCGGCCCTGCGGACAAGCGGGACCGCCGCTTCCCAACCTTGTTATGAAAATGCGCAGGACGTGCGCAAAGTCATCCGTCATCCGATGGCGATGCCGACCGCACTCGCCGCAATGCATCGAAAATCAACATGACCGAGCTCGCAGCACTGAATCTGATCAATGGCCAATGGCAGGGCGCGCTGAGCGGCGCCACTGGAGAAAGCCGCAATCCGGCGAACGGCAGCCTTTTGGGCACCTTCGCGCAGAGCAATCGCGAAGATGCCAGGATCGCGATTGCCGCAGCGAAGCAAGCGTTCGAGACCTCGCTGTGGCCGCATGATGCGCGCCTGCGCCAGAACGTCCTGCTGCAATGGGCTGATCGTCTGGAACGGCACCCTGAGCTGGCCGGTCTGCTGACGCAGGAAAACGGGAAGATCGTGGCCCAGTCACGAGGAGAATTGGCGGGCGCGATTTCCGAGATCCGCTACTACGCCGGCCTGACCCGGCACATTCCTGGTCACTTCATGGAAGTCGAGCCGGGCGCCTACACCGCCACACTACGTGAACCCGCCGGCGTCGCCGGCCTGATCATTCCGTGGAACGCGCCTATCGTGCTGTTGATCCGCTCGCTCGCTCCGGCCCTGGCCGCAGGTTGCACGGTAGTCATCAAGCCGGCGGCACAGACCACGCAGATCACCGCGCAGGTGCTGCGGCAGCTGGCGGCGGTCGAGGCCTTGCCGCGTGGCGTGGTGAATCTCGTCTCCGAAGGCGGCAGTGAAGTGGCGCAGGAGCTGGTGGCATCGGAAGACGTCGACGTACTCAGCTTCACCGGTTCGAATGCGACCGGCCAACGCATCATGGCTGCCGCCGCGCCGACCATGAAGAAACTCTCTCTGGAGCTCGGCGGCAAGTCCTGCTGTCTGGTGTTTCCGGACACTACCGAAAACTTCGCCACGGTCGCCACGCGCATCGCGGCAGCAGCGACGGTGATCTCCGGCCAGCAATGCACCGCCGCGCGCCGCGTGCTGGTGCATGCCTCTTGCTACGACGAGATGAAGCGCGAGCTGAAGATGGCGCTCGAAGCCATCGTGGTGGCGCCGGGAGATACGCCAGGCGCCGGCATGGGGCCGTTGATCGACGCGAGTGCCGCCGCAGCGGTAGACCGCGCGGCCCAGCAGGCCATGGATACCTGTGATGAAGTGGTCCTGCGCGGCGGTCGTCCCGGCGGCAAGCTGGCCAACGGCCACTTCCTGACGCCGACCCTGGTCGCGCACGCCGACACCAGCGCCTCCTTCGTGCAGGAAGAGATCTTTGGCCCCTTCCTGGTGCTGGAGAAGTTCGAGGACGAGAAGGAAGCGGTGGCGCGCGCCAATCACACGGTGTACGGCCTCTCGGCCAGCGTCTGGACCGCCGACGGCGACCGCGGCATGCGCCTGGCGCGTGCACTGCGCAACGGCACGGTCTGGATCAACGACCACAACCGGCTGTTCGCGGAAGCTGAGACAGGCGGTTATCGCCGCAGCGGCATCGGCCGCCTGCATGGCTACGAGGGCCTGTTCGACTTCCTCGAGACCAAGCACATCTTCCGCCGTTCGGGCGTGATGTAAGCGGATGTAGGGCGCGCCTCCGCCCTCGAGGTTCTACTTGCCAGAAACGGCCAGGTCGCGCGGCTCGACCTGGCCGATTTTCATGCGCTGTCGCGCTCGTCCAGCAGTTCCAGCGTCGATGCCGAGGGCGTGCATTCCAGCATGGCCTGGAAAGTGTCGATGATGTTGTCGAGCGTGTAGGGCACGCTCCAGAAGCGGCTCGACGTCCGTCCCTCGTCGCGTGCCGCTTCCTTGGCGGCAAAGATGGCCGTGGCATAGGTAGCGACCAGCGACATTCGCTGCTCCACCAGTGCCGGCGGGATGTGGCCGAGCAGCGCGCGGAAGTGCTCCAGGCATTGCCGGTAGCCAGCGTTCCAGCGGTTACCGATGTGGGTCTTGATCAGCGCACGGTGCGTCATCTGTACGTTGGACAGGAAGCGCAGATAAGTGCTGCCCTCGGCACTCTCCGCCATCTGATCCACTGGACGGATGAAGGCTTGCAGCACATCGCGCACGTTGCGCGGTCCGCCGGCAGCCGCCATTTCGTTAAGCATGGCTTGCCGAAAGGCATCGATCTGCTTGGCGCCGTCCACCAGCAATTCGCCGATCAGGCCTTCCGTCGAACCGAAGTGATATTGCACCGAGGCCTTGTTCCGTTGCTCGGCGGCCTCGACGATGTCCTTGATCGCAACACCGTGAATGCCATGCAGCGCAAACAGCCGTTGCGCTACCGCCTTTATCCGGGTGCGGGTCTCGTTGCCATCCGATCTTTGTGTTTTTGGAGTTGACATCTGAATTTAAGTATGTAGACTTAACTAAGTCAATTGACTTAATTGTGCCATCGTCATTCTATGGCACAAGTTGCCCGACAAAAATTTCGGGCTGGACCAGCGCTTGGAGACAGGAAGGTATTGATGATGAACCGCGAAGAAGAAATCGTCGCGCGCTCGCGCGCATTCCGGCAGGATTATGTGCAAAACACGCCGAGCTGGTACCGGGGCGAAATGCACCTTGGTTTCACCCTTGTGTTCACCCTCTCGGTGATCGTATATTGCGCGACCCACCTGCACAACGTGAGCTGGCAGGAATGGGCGTACGTCGTCGTGCCCATGTTCTTGTTCGGCAATTGGGCGGAGTGGGCCGCCCACCGCTACCTGCTGCACAGCCCGAAGAGCGTGCTCAAGTCCGCCTACAAGCGCCATGTCGCTACCCATCATCAGTTCTTCTCGCACAAGACCTTGGAATATAACGGCCAGAAAGAGTGGCGCGCGCTGCTGTTCCCGCCGTTCGCGCCAATCCTGTTCGTTTTCGCCGCGCTGCCTCCTGCGCTGCTGGTCGGCAATCTCTGGACGGCCAACGCCGGCTATATTGCCATGCTGGCCATGGCTTCGTACTTCCTGATGTATGAAGGGCTGCATACCGCGTCTCACCTGGATCATCCGATCCTTGACCACATTCCGCTGATTAACACCGTGCGCCGCATGCATGTTCTGCATCACAATCCGGACTTCATGCATGACCGCAACTTCAACCTGACGTTTCCGATCTGTGACGCGTTGTTCGGCACCAGCGACCTGAACAAGGGGGTAGTCGCTACCTTGTTCAATGGCATGTCCGACGACGCCCGCAAGCCGGAAGACAAGGAAAAGCTCGCCGCCCAGCAATTGGACCGCGAGGCGAGGGCGCAGGCCAAGCGCCGGGCTGCCTGAGCACGGGTCGCGGCATGTCAATCGGAGATACTGACTCAGTATCCCTTGCAATGAAAAGATAACGAAAAGCGCCCGCCCGGCTTAGCCGGGCGGGCGCTTTTTTACGTGGTTCCGTCCTATTTCGCCCCCTCTTGCGGAAACGTCAGGAAAGAAATCCTGAAAAGCCCGATGCGTGAATCTTGTCATCATAAATACTGATGAATTGAATCATTAAAGATTATTTGATGTGATGATATTCGGTGCTTATACTCGGAACGATTAAATCGAATACGCCGGCCCGCATGCCGATATCAGGCAGTGCGCGAGCGCTGCACAGCGTTCAGCGCCCGCGTGCGGAGTACGAATGGAGACGCCGATGACCCAATTATTTCGCCACGCCATCTATGGCTGGCGCGCTTGCGCGGTCCCGTCGCGCACCGCCGTTACGAGGCTAGCACCATGGAAATGAAAGTCGCTCAACCTCGGGTAGCGTCGCCACAGGCCGAGCCGCATGTCGGCCGCCCGCAGCGCCGGATCGAAGACGCGTCACTTCTGATCGGCCGCGGTCAGTATGGCGACGATGTCGGTGTGAAACCTGGCACCTTGTTCGCCGCCATCGTGCGCTCACCGCATGCGCATGCCGTCCTGAAGCACGTCGACACCAGCCACGCCGAGCGCGCCCCGGGCGTGCGTGCCGTGCTGACCGGCAACGATATCCGCGATTGGTCAAAGCCCTTTGTCGTCGGCGTGAAGGCGCCGATGGAGATGTGGGCGCTGGCGACGGATCGCGTGCGCTATGTCGGCGATCCCGTTGCCGTAGTGATCGCGGAGTCGCGCTACCTTGCCGAGGACGGCGCCGATCTGGTTGCCATGGACTACGAGCCATTGCCGCCGATGGTCAGTGTCGAAGACGCCATCGGCCCAAATGCGACGATTCTGCACGAAGGCGTGGGTTCGAACGTGGTGAGCGATCGCAGCTTCCGTTACGGCGATCCCGAAACCGCGTTCGCCAACGCCGCGCACTGCATTGAAATCGCTACCGAATACCCGCGCAACTCCTGCACGCCGATTGAGGGGGCTGTTGTGGTTGCGGAATATCTTTCCGCCGAAGAAGGCTTCGACGTCAGTTCCAATTTCATGGGGCCGTTCTCGCTGCACACCGTGATGGCCATGGCGCTGCGGGTGCCCGGCACCAAGCTACGCCATCGCACCTTCCGCGATTCGGGCGGAAGTTTCGGCGTCAAGCATGCTGTGTTCCAGTACGTGGTCCTGATGTGCCTCGCCGCCCGCAAGGCCGGTGCTCCGGTGAAATGGGTGGAAGACCGCCTTGAACACTTGGTGGGTCTCACATCCGCCACCGGCCGCGTGTCCAATCTCAAGGCGGCGGTAGAAGCCGATGGCCGCATTTCCGCGCTCGCGTACGACCAGTTCGACGACTGCGGCGGCTATCTGCGTGCGCCGGAACCGGCAACCTTCTACCGCATGCACGGCTGCCTCACCGGCGCTTATGCGATCCCCAACCTGCTCGTGCGCAACCGCGTGGTGCTGACTAACAAGACGCCCGCCGGCCTGGTGCGCGGCTTCGGTGGCCCGCAGGTCTATTTTCAGCTCGAACGCCTGATGCAGCGCATTTCGCGCATGCTCGGCATTGACGAGCCCGAACTCTATCGTCGCAATTTCATCCCCGCCGACGCCTTTCCGTACCGTGCCGCTGCCGGCGCGCTGATCGACTCCGGCAACTACCAGTTGGCGCTCGAACTTGCCTCGCGCGAGGGCGGGCTGGAAGCGCTTTATGCCAAGCGTGCGGCAGCGCGCGCCGAAGGTCGGCTCTACGGCATTGGCTTCGCTGCCATCGTGGAACCTTCCATCTCCAACATGGGCTACATCTCCACCGTGCTGCCCAAGGAAGCACGGGCGAAAGCCGGTCCGAAGAATGGTGCCATCGCCGCCGCAAGTGTCAGCATCGATCCGCTTGGCGGTATCAACGTGGTGATCGCCTCGGCACCGGCAGGGCAGGGCCATCGCACCGTCTGCACGCAGGTTGCGGCTGATGTGTTCGGCATCCATCCCGATGAAGTCGCCGTCAACGTCGAATTCGATACGCAAAAGGATGCCTGGTCGGTCGCGGCGGGTAACTATTCCAGCCGCTTTGCCGGTGCCGTCGCTGGAACCGTGCACCTCGCCTGCTGCAAGCTGCGGGACAAGCTGGCCCAGATCGCCGCGCCGCAGCTCGGATGCACGCCGCAAGATGTCGTGTTTGCCGGCGGCAAGGTCTACGCGACGCAGAATCCCGAGAAACAACTCGTGTTCTCGCGCATGGCCGCCAGCCCGCACTGGGCGCCCGGCCTACTGCCCGAAGGCGTCGAGCCGGGTCTGCGGGAAACCGCGTTCTGGACTGGCGAATCGCTACAGGCACCCGACGAACAGGATCGCATCAATACCTCGGCCGCGTACGGCTTTGCCTTGGACATCTGCGCCGTGGAAGTAGACCGCCACACCGGTCGGGTGCGTATCGACAAGTACATCACGACCCACGACGCCGGCAAGATCCTGAATCCGGCGCTGGCCGACGGCCAGATTCGCGGCGCGTTCGCCCAGGGGGTGGGCGCGGCGCTAATGGAGGAGTTCCGCTATGGCGAGGACGGCAGCTTCCAATCCGGCACCTTTGCCGACTACCTGGTGCCGACCACCTGCGAGATCCCCGAACCGACCATCATTCACATCGAGACGCCGTCGCCCTTCACGCCGCTCGGTGCCAAAGGCCTGGGCGAGGGCAACAACATGAGTACGCCGGCATGCATCGGCAATGCCGTCGCGGATGCGCTCGGCGTGGACGATGTCACGCTGCCACTCACGCCCGCAAAGATCATGGAGCTGATCGGCATTGACGAACCGCCGCCGAGCAAACAGGTGCAGCAGCAGATCCAGCAAGAGCAGGGCGCACTCGCCGACACAGGCGCTGAGGCGAAGCGCGGCAAGGGCGGCAAGTCGCTCGCCGCCAAGGGCGAAGTTGTGCTGTCCGCCCCGCCCGAAGCCGTGTTCCGCGTGTTGCTCGATCCGGTGGCGCTGGCCAAAGTCATCCCGGGCTGCAATGCGCTCGAACCTGTGGGCGAGAACCGCTATCGCGCCGACGTCACGCTTGGCATCGGCATGATCAAGGCGCGCTATACCGCCGAGGTCGCGCTGTCCGAACTGCAGCCGCCGCACAGCCTGCGCCTGGCCGGCTCCGGTCTGTCGTCGGTCGGCAGCGCGCGCGGCAGCGGCCTCGTGATGCTCGAGCCCAAGGATGGCGGCACGCGGGTGCGTTACGACTACGCCGCCGAAGTCTCGGGCAAGGTCGCTGCGGTCGGCAGCCGCATGCTTGAAGGCGCGGCCAAGATGGTCCTCAACCAGTTGTTCGAACAACTCGGGCGTGAAGCTGGCGGCACTGGGGCGCAGGCTGCAACGACAACCAAGCCCTCGTTCCTCGCCCGTCTGCTCGCTTTCTTCGGAATCGGTAAATGAAGCCTCAAGCATTTGACTATGTTCGCGCCGACGGCGTCGCCGAAGCTGTCGAACTGCTCGGCAGCAGCGGCGAAGATGCGCGCATCCTCGCCGGCGGCCAGTCGCTGATGGCGGTGCTCAACCTGCGTCTGGCCCAGCCCAGCGTGCTGATCGACGTATCGCACACGGTAGACCTGAACTATGTGCGTCCTGACAACGGCTATCTGGCGATCGGTGCGGCCGCAACGCAGGGCAGCGTGGAATGGCGCAAGACGCTGACGCAGGAAGTGCCGCTGCTGGCGCAGGCCTTTCCCCATATCTCGCATTTTCAGATCCGTAATCGCGGCACGGTCTGCGGTTCGGTGGCACATGCCGACCCGAGCGCGGAACTGCCGCTGGCTCTGGTGGCGCTCGGCGGTCAGGTGGTGTTGCGTAATCGCAAGGGCCGTCGCGTGTTGGCGGCGGAGGACTTCTTCCTAGGCATGCTGATGACCGCACGCGCACCTGACGAGTTGGTGGAGGAGGTGCGCTATCCGCTGGCTGATGGACGCTTTCGCTATGCCTTCGACGAATTCTCTCTGCGTCACGGCGACTTTGCCATCGTCTCGGTGGCGTCCGTGGTCGGTCCGAACAGCATCCGCCTCGCCGTCGGTGGTGTGTCCGACCGTCCTCGCGCGAAGACCTGGGAGCGGTTGCAGGGTGCGGATCTCGAAAGCGCGATCAACGATTTCGCGTGGGAACTCGGCGCACGTGACGATCATCACGCTTCGGCGAAATTCCGGCGCCAGCTCGTGCGCCACCTGGGTAACGCCGTCATCCAAAAGGCACTGTCATGAAAAAGCATGAAAAGGGCAGTACCGTGAAAATCTGCCTCACCTTGAATGGCCGCGAACGCACCGGAAGCTGCGAGCCGCGCATGCTGCTGTCCGACTTCCTGCGCGAAGCACTCGGCGCAACGGGCACCCACGTCGGCTGCGAACATGGCGTCTGCGGCGCCTGCACCGTGCAGCTCGACGGCGTCGCGGCGCGTTCCTGCCTCACGCTCGCCGTCCAGGCCGACGGCCGCCGCGTCGATACGGTCGAAGGACTCAACGGCGGTGGTGATGGGCTGTCGGACCTGCAGGAGGCCTTCCGTCGCAATCACGCGCTGCAATGCGGCTTCTGCACCGCCGGCATCATGATGTCGTGCCAGGACTATCTGCAGCGCAAGCCCGACCCGACGGAAGCCGAAGTGCGCGACATGCTTTCCGGACACCTGTGCCGCTGCACCGGCTACACCAATATCGTCAAGGCTGTGCTCGAGACGGCTGCATCCCGCCGTGCCCGCGCCGCAGACCAAAAATAAAGGGGACATCAATGCTGGATCTTGGACGCACATTTTTGCAAAGTGTCGAACGCAGTCCGAATGCGCTGGCCATCGTCGACGGGCAGCAGCGACTGACGTATGCACAGTGGTATGAGGTCATACAGCGCACTGCCGCGGGCCTGCGCGAGCTTGGCTTCCAGCGCGGCGATCATCTCCTGGTGGTACTGCAAAACCGTATCGAGATGGCGACCCTGCACTGGGCCTGCCAGTTCCTGGGCGTGGTCGCCACGCCGCTGAACTGGCGCGCGAAGCCGGAGGAGGTGGACTATTGCGCGACCGACGCCGACGCGAAGGCCGTGGTTTTCGAAGCCGTGAGCGCGGCCGCCGTTGCCGAGAGTCCGGTGGCCCAGAAGCTGACGCGCATCGCCGTCAACGGCGCCGAAGGCGGCACCATGGCATTCGGCAAGCTACAGGAGCGCGCTCCCGAGCAGCCCATCCTGCAGGCCGAGAGCGACGACATCTCGCTGATGCTCTACACCTCCGGCACGACCGGCAGGCCCAAGGGGGTACCGCGCCGACACCGGCATGAGCGCGCCGCGGCCCTGGCCCATGTGGCACAAAACTTGTATCGCCGTGGTGAGCGCACCCTGGGCGTGATGCCGCTGTACCACACCATGGGCGTACGCTCGCTGTTGGCCATGGCGCTCATCGACGGCCTGTTCGTCTGCGTGCCGAAGTTCGACCCTGTCGCCGCATTGCGCTACATCTCCGAGGAACGCATCACCTGCCTTTATCTCGTGCCGACGCTGTATCACGACATGCTGGCCCAGCGCGAGAAGCATCCGTCGGACGTTTCGTCCGTCACCAAGCTGGGCTTTGCCGGTGCGCCCATGCATGATGCCTTGCTGCAGCGACTGAACGACACTTTCAAGCCGGAGCTGTTCGTCAACCACTACGGCTCCTCAGAGGTCTATACCTTCGCCATTGACCAGGAGGCCATGCGCAAACCCGGAAGCGCTGGCCGTGCTGGCATCAATACCCGCATCCGCGTCGTCAAGCTCAATGCCACGTCGCCCGACGATGTCGCTGCACCGAACGAAGAAGGGGAGGTCATTGCAGACCTCGCCGGCGACGAGGCCTTCGAGCGGTACTGGAACCGTCCGGATGCCAACGCGAAAGCGATTCGTCAGGGCTGGTATTTCACCGGTGACACCGGCTACATCGACAACGACGGCGACCTGTTTGTCAGCGGCCGCGTGGACGACATGATCATCAGCGGCGGCGAGAACATTTCACCGGTGGATATCGAATCGGTGCTGTCGCTGCATCCGAAGGTCGATGAAGTCGTTGTGGCTGGCCTCAAGGACGAGCGTTGGGGCCAGCGCGTGGTGGCCTTCATCAAGTGCAAGGAAGTTATCGACCCGACCGAGCTGGATGCGCACTGCAAGCAATCCGACCTGCTGAACTTCAAGCGCCCGCGCGAATACGTCTTCGTGCGCGAGATTCCGAAGTCGCCGGTCGGCAAGGTGCTGCGCCGCAAACTCGTCGCCGGCGAATATGAAGGCGTCGTACCGCCGGCCGACGCAACAACGAACACCAAGTAAGAGAAGAGGAGGCATTGAAAATGGAGGCAGCAAAACGCCCGGCCGTCGCCGGCGACCTGCGCCAATGGCTGGAGCATCTGAGCAACACGGGCCGCCTGGCAGTGCTGCGCGAGAACGTGCCGCTCAAGCATCGCCTGGCCGCCATCGCCAAGTGCCTGGACGGCAAGCAGGCCGCGTTTTTCCCGCTGCCTGAAGGTCACGCGATCCCAGTCATTTCCGGTTTCATGGCGAGCCGCGGCTGGATCGCCGAGGCAATGGGCGTGCCATCGTCGGAACTGCTCGGAACCTTCCGCCGCGCGGCCGAGAATCCGCTGCCGTGGCGCGAAGTGCCGCAAGCGCAAGCCACCTGCCAGCAAGTCGTGCATCGCGAGATCGATCTGCATGCACTGCTGCCGATCCCGACGCATAGCGAGCATGACAACGGCCCCTATATCACGGCCGGCATGGTAATCGCCCGCAATCCGGTCACTGGCATTCAGAACGTCTCGATCAACCGCATCCAGGTCCACGCCAAGGATCGCATGGCGATCCTGATGCTGCCGCGCCACCTGCACGCGTTCTATCAGGAGGCGGAAGGGCGCAATCAGGCGTTAGACGTCGCCGTCGTGATTGGCGCCGACCCGCTCACGCTGCTGGCTTCGCAGGCGATCACACCGATCGACCATGACGAGCTGGAAATCGCCGGCGCCCTGCAAGGCGCGCCGCTGCCGGTGGTCAAGTGCTTGACCAACGATGTGCGCGTGCCGGCCAATGCCGAGATCGTCATCGAAGGCAAGATTCTGCCCAAGGTGCGCGAACTGGAAGGTCCTTTCGGTGAATTTCCGAAGTACTACAGCGAGCAGGAAAACCGCGAAGTGATCGCCGTGGATGCGGTCACACACCGCAACTCGCCCGTGTATCACACCATCATTCCGGCCGAGATGGAGCACCTGCTGCTGGGCTCGATCCCGCGCGAGGCCACGTTGCTCGCTCATCTGCAGCGCAGTCATCCCAACGTGCTCGATGTGCATCTGTCCATCGGCGGCGTCGGCCGCTACCACTTGTTCGTCAAGATGAAAAAGCGTCGCGAGGGTGAGGCGAAGAACGTCATCCTGGCCGCGTTCGGCGCGCACTACGACATCAAGCAGGTCACGGTGGTCGATGATGACGTCGACGTGCATGATCCGCAGCAGGTTGAGTGGGCAGTTGCCACGCGGTTCCAGGCCGATCGCGACCTGATCGTGATCTCGGGCGCGCTCGGTTCGGTGCTCGATCCTTCCACCACGGTGGGCACCGAAGGGCCCAATGGCGAGCCGGCCCCAACCCATATGCAAGGTGTCAGCGCCAAGATGGGCCTGGATGCCACCAAGCCGGTGGTTTACCACGGCCACGTCTTCACCAAGGTCCGCATCCCCGGCGAGAACGAGGTTGATCTGAACGAAGAAGTGCTAAGCGGCGTTGCGGTGAACTGGAACACCCTGAGCCTCGTACGCAAATGAACTCCGCCCCGCCAAAGCGCAAGCTCATCGTCGCCATCACCGGCGCCAGCGGCGCGATCTACGGCGTGCGCATGCTGGAAATGCTGCGCGCCGCCGGCACCTGCGAAACGCATCTCGTGATGTCGTCGTCCGGTGTCATGACCGCGCAGCAGGAGCTGAACATGAGGCGTGCCGAGATCGAAGCTCTGGCCGACGTCGTGCACAACGTCAAGGACATCGGCGCCACCATCGCCAGCGGCTCCTTCCAGTCGGCGGGGATGGTGATCGCACCGTGCTCGATGAAGACGCTGGCGAGCATTGCGCAGGGTTTCGCCGATAACCTTGTCAGCCGCGCGGCGGACGTGATTCTGAAAGAGCGGCGCCGCCTCGTGCTGCTCGCGCGGGAAACGCCGCTCAACCTCGCCCACCTGCGCAACATGACGAGCGTCACCGAAATGGGCGGCATCGTCTTTCCGCCGGTACCGGCCTTCTATACGCAGCCGGAAACGCTGGACGACATCGTCAACCATACGATCGGCCGGCTGCTCGACCTGTTCGACATTCCACATGAAGGTCTGGTCAAGCGCTGGGCCGGCATGGAAAAGCGAAACAGTCACGACGAATAAGCCGGAAATGAAAATTCCAGCGGACAGCCGCCCCATCGGGCAGCGCCGCTTCAACAAGCCACCAAGGAGAACGCAATGACACAAATCAGCCATCCCGCTCAAAACCTGTTGGAGAACCTCGACGGCTTCCGCGTTGAAATCGACGCCACTCGCCAACGCGCCGACATCATCCTGCAGCGTCCGCCATTCAACATCATCTCCATGCCGGAACGTGACCAGTTGCGCCTGGTGTTCGAAGCGCTGGATGCCGACGACCGTGTCCGCGTTATCGTGCTGCGCGCCGAGGGCGAGCACTTCTCCAGCGGCGGGGACATCAAGGGCTTCCTTGAGGCCAGCCCCGAGCATGTGTCGAAACTGGCATGGAACATTGCCGCCCCGGCTCGCTGCAGCAAGCCGGTGATTGCTGCAAATCGCGGCTACTGCTTTGGTGTGGGGTTTGAAATCTCGCTGGCTTGCGACTTCCGCATCGTCACCGAAACCACGCAATATGCATTGCCCGAGCAGAAGCTGGGCCAGATTCCGGGCTCCGGTGGTTCGGCCCGTCTGCAGAAGATGGTCGGCATCACCCGCAGCAAGGACATCGTGATGCGTTCGCGCCGCATCCCCGGCAAGCAGGCCTACGACTGGGGCGTCGCTACCGAGATCGTGCCGGATGCCGAACTCGAATCGGCCACCGATCGACTTGTGGACGAACTGCGTGCGTTCTCGCCGATCGCCCAGCGCACCGCGAAGAAACTGCTCAACGACACCGAGGATTCCCCGTTGTCCATTGCCATCGAACTGGAAGGGCACTGCTACAGCCGGCTGCGTTCTTCCGACGACTTCCGGGAGGGCGTGGAAGCATTCCACAGCAAGCGAGCGCCGAAGTTCATCGGTTCCTGATCACGGCCACCGACGGAACGGTCAGTGATTTGATCCGCAATGCCGCCGCAAGCCGGCGGCGTTCCGTCATTCTGCATCTGCCGATGAGCGCTCCCCGGTCGTGCCATGCACAGACCCCTCGGCTTGTTGCTGCAGACGCAGGATCATGTTCTTGGCCAGCATTGCCAGGAAGAGCTTGGTTGCCGGATTCAACGGTCGGCGCGGATGCGAGACGGCGACCACCTGCCTGATCAGGCGCGGCGAGACGATGTTGTGAGAACGCAGGCGGCCAGCAGCCAACGCCTGATGCACGGCGATACGCGGCACGATGGTTGCCAACTGGGTTTGCTCCACGAGTTTGATGGTCGCGACCAGGGAGTCAATCTCGAACTTCGGTACAAGCTCGATGGCCTCGTTCTGCGCGAAGCTGTCGATGTTGCTCCGCAGGCCATGCCCGCGGGTGGGTAGCACGAGTTGCAGGCCGAGCGAGGCGACTTGGCGCAGCGTCAGCTGGCGTGGCAGCGTCGACGCATTGCCCGCGCTGGTAATCAGCACCATTTCCTCGTCGACGATGTGCTCGACGTTGAGCGCCAGCGGCCGGCGCGGCTTGTTGACAATGGCAGCGTCGAGATGACCCGCGGTTACCGCATCGATCAACGTGGTACTGTAACCGTCCGCGACTTTCACGCTCACGTCCGGGTATTTCTGCGAGAACGCGCTGAGCGTTTCCACCAGCACGCCTTCAGTGATGGAGGCGATCAAGCCGATGTCGACGTGACCGAGAATTTCACCATCGCTGCATATCAATTGTGCGCGAGCATTTGCGAAGTCGCGCATGATCGGCAGAAAAAGACGGTACATTTCGCGAGCCGCCGCAGTCGGCACCATACCTTGCTTGGTGCGCTCGAACAACTGCTGACCAAGCTGATCTTCCAGCTTCGCAATCTGCATGCTGAGAGCGGGCTGCACAATGTTTAGACGGTGCGCCGCCTTCGTTACGGTGCCTTCCTCAAAAAGACAGAGAAAATATTGAACCTGACGAAATTCCATGACTCGTGCCAAATAATAGCGCTGCTTGCGATGATCTGATGAGGGACAAGGAGCAATGACGGGCGCTGGTTGCTAGCACAGTGATCGTGCTTCAGATAAATTCCCGACGAACGTTAAAGATTATCAACAGTGTTGATTGTAGCGGCTAGGCTACATTATTTGGCATGATGCGCGGCCACTCTGATAACTTTCTACGCTTAGAGGGATTGCTGGCGGACGCGACGCTGGACAATGTGGGATTGAAGGATGTTGCGGAGCGAAAGTGGTAAACCCGCAAGCCCAAAATGCGGATTCTATTCGCATAATGTACATTATGTTAAATTACGAAAATTAGCGAACACAAAGTGGGCTAGCGAAACCCGTTTGTGGACAGCAATAATCAAGGGGCTGGAGTCGGCGGACACAAATTAGGTTAACAAAACCCGTTTTTGGGACACAAATGTGCGACTTCAGCCAATTTGCGGATTCGCAGCAATTTTCTGTCTTGCAAACGGCGACTCGCAGAATCGTGGCAAATTTGTGTCCATCTAGGCAGGTGCTGTTGTTACGTCGATCAATGGTATTTGGAGTTTCCCTACTGTTTCCCTGGCGCGTGGATGGTCCGCAGTAGCAGCTCTAGCGAACCAATGCTGGTGATCCCTTGGTGCCGAGAGGCAGATCGGTCAATGAGAACTGCCCGAATGCCTGCGGAATTGGCACCTGCGTAATCACCGGCGAGCGAATCCCCCACCATTACGGTGTGCTGGACGTCAACCCGAAGCTCGTCGCATGCCCGTTCGAACATTCGAGAATCTGGTTTGAGCCATCCGGATTCAAATGACCAGATGCAGGTCGTGGGCGTGATGGGCAAACAATCGAGCGCCGGTTGTGCGTACGGGCTCGTCAAATTGGACACTAGTCCGATCTTGACGCCCCTTGCTGCAAGGACTCGTAGGGTTTTGTCGGCATCGGGAAATAGCCTGATACTCGCCAGTTCGATCTGCAAGTCCCTTTCGAGTGAGGCCAACATGTCGGCGCCGGCATGGACGTGATTGGCCATATCCTCAAGCGTCATGCGACGCGTCATCACCATTTCAAGCGCTGCGCGCGGATCTGGTGACAGCTTCGCCAACTTCAAGAACGGGTGCTTTCTCCGACCGACGTTACAGAGGGTTCCGTAGACGTCGAAAAGCACGGCGTCGATTGTCGCGGAATGCTCTTGCGGTGCAATTGGCATGATCGGCGTCCGAAGGTCTGCGGGCGAATCACAAAGACCGCGTGACATGTTCATGTGGGCATACCGGCCCATACTTGTTTCGAATCTACCTCCCTCTCCCCTGCCCGCTGCATTTCCGAACCTTACGCCTCGCTCGTCCGTCGCAAGGCTAACGCCACAGGTGTGAAATTCTAGCGAGATCTTTTAGCAGTCTTTCGGCGGGAAGTCTGCCACGAGGTCCCAAGTATGCCAACGTCGAGGATGGAATGCTGTAAGGCTTGCCAAAGAGTGCCCAGTTGTTTCCCCCAGCATCTTCGACCTGTTGCAAAAATGTGTTCGCCAATCGCCGGGCACCTGCATGCAATAGTTGCTCGGCTGTGTGAGCATCCGATACTGCGGTCGCCAATGACGCCGCATCGCGGAACGCCTGCCGTGCGATCTGTTGAATCCCCACGAGACCCGTGCCAAGAAGGGGTTCCGACGTGGGATTGGCAGGCGCTTCTTCAACCGTCCACAAGTCGTCCGACGAAGTTTGGATGGCCATCAGACCGACCCAGTGGCTCAGCATTTCGGCTAATGGCGGCACCACGTAGACGATCTGACGATCGGGCAATCTGCGCCGAACTTTGAGCACAGTTTCATGCGGCTGAATGGAGAGGTCCGCGCCTGATAGTGCTTGAGCTTCGGGCAGGCTTAGCGTCCCGTAAAAGCAAAGCGATATCAGGAGTTCACGTCGCAACCCTTCCGGCGTGCCATCATTCTTAATCGCCTGCCAGAGATAGGCCATTGCAGAGGAACCAATAGGCTCGCTGCGAATTTGCTTTACGCTCCCTGCGATCAGCGGGTTGGCAAGGGCCAGCGGCCCGGTTTGATACGGACGGATTTCGTGACAGTTCGTGGCATACTGAATGCTGCTTAACCATTCGTAGAATAGGCGGACTGTGACCATTGTCGTGCGAATGCTCGATAGCGCGAGTGGGCCACGAAATGGTGCCCATTGTGCATCGGTGCCGTTGCCCATGATCCACAACGCCCGTGGATTGGGCTCCAGCAGGAAGGCCTCAAATGCATCAAAATCACTGCTGTCAAGCGAACTCATGGCCTTGCCACGTTGCACGTAAGCCCAATTTACAATTTTTTCGAGGGCGCGTTTGTAACTCGTGGCGGCTGCGGGATGATCCCGAAATGTATCCAACCACGCGTTGATGGCCTGCAGGTCATTTTGCAACGGTATCGACGGACCTTCCGGCGCGCGGAATGTGCCATCATGACCATCGAGTTCGGGCCCCGGATGCAAAAGCGCTAGGCGTTGCGGGCGATCCAGCTTGGTAGTGGACGCGGTATTTCGTTCCTCCACGCTCGTCGGTGGTGCGCTGATCTCGCGGTCTGTGCATTCAAAGTGCCTCGATAGGCGTGTGGCAACCGTCGGGATCGCGGCGACAAGCCACGATGCTAGATGAATCCATGTGTCATAGCCTTCGCCCGCGCAAACGAAGGTCCAGATCTGGGTCGCCATGCCGGGCGAATCCGATTCATACGCGTAGTTCAAGTGACGCGGCCACGGCGGATTTGCCGAATTGAGTTTCGGGCGAAATTCATTGATCAGCTCCATCCATCGAGGGTTGCGGGGGCCTGGCGAATCCAGTGTTTTGATCTGGCTTTGCCAATGCACGCACACGGCGTAGTCAGCCAGAAAGCTCATTGCACAGTATGCGACCCATGTTTCCATCGTCACGATAACGTCGACCGGCCATGAAGCCATTCGACTGCGCAACGACGTCAGTGGCTTAGGCGCGCGTACGTCACGTGCTCTTTCGAATCGCTGTCGCCACAGAATATAGGCGCTGAGCTCAGGCGGCTCATCAGGAGGCGAGACGAGCATTGCGCCATCTTCATGTTGTTCGAGCCATCGCGTGACGTAGCTCCGATTTGATGCATCGCCACCGAGCCCGAGCGAGTTCCACAGCCAGCGGCGAAAGGCACGAAACAACGACACCATGTGTTTTTCGCGGACGTTGATCTGGCTGAAGGTCAAGGGGCCAGAAGACCGCAAGCTGCCAATGACGGCGATTTGTCTTGAGGGCGCTAGAAGCGATGCGGGCGTCCGTGACCAGCGGATGTGATTGAGCGCGTGAAATACCGATATCCTTCGCTCTCGCTCAACGTCCGAGAATGAACAAGACCAATTGGATTGATTTGGCCACGTGAGGCTTAGCGTGGCGAGCTCCGTTAGCCAGCGTGTCAACGACGCATATTCAGTCTCTGCAACAACAATGTCGGATAATGCGTTTCCCGTTGATGTTGGGCCCCAGGCGGCGCCGTACCAATGACCGCATGACGGGCAACTGAACGGCGCATCAAAAGTTGCATGTGTCAGTGCATATCGTGGCGTGCGAGCGCCACACTGAGGACAGTTTGAGCGTAGCGTATCCCCATGGATCGGGCATTTCTCCAGCGCTTCAATTTGACAGGCTGCATGATGAAACCCGAGGCTCAGGCAGGTCGGGCAAAATCTGAGCGCCTCGTCGCTGGCGAGCCCGCTTGCCCAGCGACCGGGTTCGGACTGTAGCACCCCGTCACGAATTTGCCGGATCAGGGCGCTTTCGGACTTGCGTTGCGTCATCCACTCGCCCCACAGCAATTCGCGGGGATGGCGCCGAGAGTAATCGTTGGGGGCAAGTGGTTTGCCGAATACGCTGGCACACAGTTCCGCGGCGCCCATGGCATTCGCAATCGCAAGCTTCCCCAAGCACGCATAAGCGCTCTCGCCTACGACAAACCACGCTGGCGCCCAGGCCAACCCGTCTCGCAGTGCACCGTGTGCTGCCTGGCCGCCGAGTGGGGTCATCAAGAGATTCATAGACCCGCCGGATCTTGCGAGAGCGTCGCCTCGAAGCCGCTGCGTTGTACCGCCTGGATCCATGCGTCTCTTGATGCCTGGAAATCTCTGCCATCGTCGTCCATGTGGGTGCACAGGAAGTCACGAATGGCCCCTCCGACCCATTTCATGCCGATTTCTGCGTCGTGGCCCGTGCGGTGGTTGCCGAAGGTGGCGAAAGCATCCCAGCATGCCGGTGCCTCACGCTGTATGCGCCAGCCGGCATCGTAGGCGCGCGGTAGGAAGAAGGAGGAGATGCATACCCCGCTGCGCGACGGAAATTCAAAGATGTCAGGATTGTCATAGCACTGCAGCGTTACAAGAAGATCCTGTTCCGAACGGACGCCATGAAATGCATAGGGCGAGAGCAGAAACCTGCCAATTAAGTCGGTTCGTTTCGCTGTGCGCAGCTCGGTTCGCAGCGTGTGGAGCTGGTGGTGACCGAACAGCACCACCACGAGGGAGATGCCCTGGCGCGTCAAGTCGTTGGACAAATCACGCATGTGCGTGAAATCCGCCGTTTTCCAGTTCTGAGCTTCGTCGACAAACAGCAGAATCCGGTCGCTCGCGTTCGTCTGCGCGGCCGCGAGCATCAGCGAAAAAACACGGATCCGGCGTGCGATTGCGGTCCCCGTGTTTGGGCTACCATGGCCCAGATCCAGCAGGAGATCGGTGTATAGGGCGCGCTCGGTGGGATGGTCGTGCTCTTTCGCGCTCACGCGCAACCGAGGAACATTGGCGAAATGCTGTGTGACAGTGGTATCGATCAGGTTGATGGCGAACGTTTTGCCAAACCGTGATTCGGCAACGAAGCATACCCCCGATTCATAATGAATCAAGGCGTCTTCCACAATATCGAATGCCTCCTTGATCGCGGGCGTCGGCGCGATGACTTGGTCCTTGATCAATGGATGCACGTTTAGCTTTTCGTCCCGGAGCTGAAGAAGCTCGGGCAAAGTCATTCGCGTGCCTTGCGGTGGTTTCGTCGTTCTCATGATCTCTCTCCTAGCGCCCTTTCCACACCACTGGTTTGAGTCGATGTGTCAGCGAGCGAATGTGTGGCACTCGCGCAGGTCGCTTTGGCGCTGCTGTCGCGTCGATGGTGACGCCGCTCTCACGTGCCAGATTGGCAAGCTTGGTCGCGTCGCGAGATATCTTGGTTGGACGCTTGCGTGATTGTTCTTCGATACGTGTGGCTAGCGCTCGTGCAACTTCCTGCATGGGATCGTCATCTGGTGCATAGCGGTGCTCGTTGGCCTGAATCGTCCTCCGCATCTCCAGGGTGTGGGCATGTCGCCCCCACCCTGCGTGCAGTATTGTCAATTCGCCAAACGCAAAGCCATTGCTTAGATAGGCGTCGCATTTGCGCGCATCGCGCGGCACATGCACCACAATCCTCTTGCCGATTAAATGCCACGCGCTTTGCAGGTTCTCGTTGCTGTATCGTGCGCCGCCAAATTCGACATAGGGCCGCCGGCCCTGCCGTATCGAGCCACGGACGACGGGCGTGACGATCTCCACACCCAATGCGGGCGAGTTCCACGAGGGTGTAGGCAAGGCCGGCAGCAAGGGGCCATCGAACCCACGGTGAGCGAAGGCACGAAGCACCTCTAGTGGTGACTGTCCTCCGAGTGCCCGATGAGGGGTGGCGTTGTAGTTGGCACACAGTACGTCCGCGAGATAGAGCAGTTGCTGGTACGTGATCCCCAGTCGGCTCGCGGTACGCACCGGATCACGCGCACGCGTGTCGCCCGGATGTGACCCGGTTGTTGACGGCAGGCGATGGAAGCCTCGTGTTTCCAACGTTTTGAACCAGCGCTCAAGCAGCGCGTTGTGTCCCCAATCGGCCAGTCCCCCATACGCGATGATGCAGCCGAGCCGACGACGCAGATGCTCCGCGATAACGTGGCTGTAGTGCTGCACCGCATTGTCCAGGTTCAGCACACAAGGGCTGCACTGGGCCAATTCGGGAATGAGGCCGGACGGAAATCCTGCGTCTTGGGCATATTTGACGCCCAATATAGACGCTTCCATCGGCTGCCACGGGACGTTTGCAGCAACGAAGGCCGCTTCTATCGTTTGGGCGGACGGCTGCGTGGCAATGCCGACAGCGTAGCCCAAGACGCACCTCGAGTAACTGTCCAGATAGGCAATAAGCCATAGGCGCTCGATGGGCACGAACTGGGGGCCTACCGGGCCGGTAATCTCCAGCGTGCCGATGCAATCAATTTTGTGCGCATCACACTGTGCAATGTCAAAGGGTGCCATCGCACAAATCGGTGAGCGACGGGCGGTACCAAAGCGCAGTTTGTAAGCGGCATTGTCGCCAAATCGGGCGTCGACGGCGCTGTGCGGCGAGCACTGGACAAGCTGAGTGACGTAGCGTGCCACGGATCTGCGGCCTTGGCTTTTCGTGTTCAGGGGGTAACTCCGCTGGGAGATGCCAGCGTCGAAACACCAGCCGCAGAGCCGCGTCCACGCTGTTTTTGCCGATACCCTAGCTTCGGCGACCTCCCCAGTAATGCGTCGGCCGAGAATGAGCGCGTCGAGTTTGTCTCGAATCTCAGGGTGCTCAGTCAGAAATTGCGTGAATGCGCCCGCGTGTCCGCTCCTGTCGGCGGGGCCCGGGAGTGATTTGTTTCGGTGATAGCTGCATGTGCGCGCCCCGCAAAGCAGCCCTGCCCAGCCGTACAGACGCCCATCGTCGGCGAGTGTCACGCACCGATTGAGTTGCCGTATCAACACACTGCGAGACACCTGCGCGATCTGTGCGGCGCGAGTGAGGTGGCCGGTTTCCAGATAGAACGCGATGCCGGCAGACAAGCGTTCGAAGCGATCTCGCACAGCATCAGTGAGCTGACTGGAGTCCACGCGTCGCCAGTCTTCGGTGTTGCGCCACTCCCATGGGAGGGTCCGGGCGGTCAGTGGCCTGCTCACGACGGCACTCCCGCGCGCACAAGTTCGGTGCGCAGCGAAAGCGGCTCGTTGCCCAATGCGAGCGCGAGGCATCCGCTTTGAACGAGTCGAAACGCCGCAGCGATGTAAGTGTCACCCCGGCCAACTTCGTCCAACCGTGCGACATCCTTTAGCGAGATGGCATGCCCCGTGTCGAGCAGTGCCCCGACGGCCATGGATTCATGCGTCAATGGTATGCCGCGATACAGTGCAAGCCAGTGAATAATGCGCAACCAGTTGTGAAGATGCGCGCTATCGGCATGTAGGTCGTGCTCACGCAGGCGACAGTGCTGGGCCTCATATGCTTGGGCAAGTCGCGCGCGGGCTTGCTCTTTTGCCGGGTCAGTTGCTTCCCCCAGGCAACGCCACTCCCACGTCCCGTCGTGTCGGCGTACTTCCGCACACCAGGCGATCAATGAGCTGCGTGGGTCAGTCGATAACTGACGCGGCGCCGGCGCGTAGTTCACGGAAACGATGTCCGGCGTCGACTCAGCCAGTACAAAGTGGGCCAATTCCAGCTTTCCACTCAGCGCCCAGTCGCGATCCGATTTTGGACTGTAGACGTAGCAGAGGTTGGCTTTGCGATGCCCGCGCTTGTCGTACGCGTCGGCCAGTGCCGCGCGCATGCGAGTCCCTGGGCGTGCGTTGGCCGTGGGCTTTGAGGTAGTGCTGGACATGGCGGGTCTCCCACGCTCAGTGGCGAGACGCACGTCTCATGAAGGTCGTACCACAGCGCGCCCCAGGTGACGAAAGCAGGATGCACCAATCCAGCCTTGACATGGCCGCCTATGCGACCTATGTTCAAAGCGAGTGCCCCACCGGTCAAGGGGGTGTGCTAGCGGTAATCAACGGGTTCTGTCGCGCCAACGGCAGAGCCCGTTTGTATTTTCATGTTGGCGCTCGTATGCGTCTCCTTTCGGATCGTTGTGATCCGCTTCCTATATCGATAGGTCGTAACTCGCGCAAGGTCAAGTCCGGCGCTCGGTTGTGCGACTCGATTGTGCCATCCAACAAGCCGCGAACGCGGGCTACAGGTGTTCGCCAAACGCCTTGTCCATGTCCTCAGCCCGCTTGCGTCTCTCGGGGTGCAAGTATTGTGAGGTGGTGGCCAGGCTTGCATGCCCCATCTGGTCTTTCACCACGTCGAGCGCAGCACCCCGCGCCACGGCGTGTGTGCCAAAGGTGTGCCGCAACCAATGGGGGGTAGCTTGGCGGATCTGATGGGCTGCCCCTGGATTGACCGTTTCATAAACGCTTGCCGCCTCAGCAAGCGTTTGGCGAAGCATATGGGCGAGTCCATTGGGTGACAGGGGCTGACGTGGATGGCGCTGCGCGTCCTTGCCCAGGCGGCCGATGAGCGGGACATCTGGATCGATGTGGTCTGCCACGTCCCCCATACCACGCTGCGCAAGATAGCGTTGCAGCATTTGCACCAAGGTCGTAGCCAACTCGACCACCCGCGTATTTTCACCTTTGCCCGTGACGACCAGACGCCAGCGCATACCGAGCCCGTCGAGGTTCTCGCATGACAAGTCCCGCACGCGTGCACTGGCAAGCTCAGATAACCGCAGGCCAGTGGCATAGGCAAAGCGCAGCACGAACTGACGGCGTTGGGCTACCGGATCGGCGGGGTCGAGCCGGTCTAGGTAGTCCTTGAGCAATCCCCAGTGGCCCTGGGAGAGGCTACGATCGCGGTTAGCGCCACGATGCAGGTGCCCCGGTTTCGGTTTGGCGATGAGCAGCCACGGGTTGTAACGCAGGTACTGCACCGCCATAAGCCAGTTGGTCATGCGCTGCAGCACCGTCATCGACAGGCGAACGCTCGCCGGCGCGAGTGCGCTTGCGAAGGGGCGCCACGTGGCGCTGTAGCGAGGCAGGTGTCGTGATGCAATCCAGTGTGGCGGGGGCGCGGCGAGAAACTCTCGGTAGGCCGCGCAATCCTGCACGTCAACATCGGACAGCGCCTTACCCTGCTCGAACCAAGCCCAGTTCAAAAAGCGCTCGGCGTGACTGCGATACGAGCGCCACGTATTGCCACCGATCGGGTGCAGCGTGGCGAGCCAGGCCTGCACGGCGCCGAGATCGTGTGCGACCATGAGCCGACAAGTGCTCCCCATCAAGCGATTGTGACCATCCTGTCCGTCCAATCCCGTCGGGACGCTCAGGAACTCAAGGGGCGCTACACCGCCCAGTTGCGGTCGTAACAAACGCTGCACGTCAAGCCCCGCAGCGCGGCGCGGCACCAAGGCGTAGGCAGGTACGCTCTGTCCTAGCGAGCCCTCGTGGGCGTCTAACCATCGCTGCAGGCGACTGGCTGCGACCGGCCCCAAGCGGTGTACGCGGGCGTGCCAGCTCGGTCCATGCGTACGAATAAAAGCAATCAGATCCAGCAGCGAGAGGATGCCGGCGGCCTCCAGTCGCCCGGCAATCGCTCTATGGAACCAGCCGCGCACGTGGTGATGCACTTGTGGCTTGACGGCCAATAACTGCTGCAGGCGGGCCAGCGCTCGCAATTGGCTCGCCCGCAAGCGGTCGTTGCGCGCTTGACGCCGGTCGGTGCGCACCTCCGGGTGCGCTTCTTGAAAGAGCGCCAGCAGCTCCTTTTGACTAAAGCACTCGTAGGGATCGTAGGCTTCGGCAAAGGCTTCCAACGTGGGCACGCAGCTCGCGGATGCCGCATCACCGGACACCAATGATGCGCCGATGAGCACTTGTGGTGCGATGCCGAGGACTCGTGCACCGGTGTAGTCCCGCTCGCGGCGTGCGGCGGTGACCAATTGCTCACGTATCCAGCGCAGCGTCGTTCGAGCCCGGCGCAGATCGAGGCCGGTCTCCAGGTACTGGTCGGCCAAACGCTCGAGCGGCAAGCCTTCCAGATAACCCCGGAAGAACGCGAAGTGTTCGAGGCCGAGGTGCTCGCGGGTGGCCGGAAACGGGACGGCGCGTCCCTCGGTGCTGATGAAGGCGACGTCCGCCACGTCGGATGTGTGGGATTTGGCATGGTGCATGGTCTTGCGCGGATTAGCTGTGTTGCGGGGGCGCTCCCCCAACTCGTGCGTGACTCACGGGGCCATCGCACGACGACGCCCTACCCGGCTAACCAGGGGGTGCCGCGCAGAACGCCGCTAGGGCGTTGATTCGCAAGAGGATAGCGCTCGGACCTTGCGCCGGTGTCAGATTTATTCGACAAAATCCGCACTGATGCTTATGGCACTAATCATCAGCCGGCTTTCAGGCGGGAGCTGGTCACGATATATTGGAATGGGCGTGTGATTTGCGGCCTGCTGCCCTCGTGCGCATCTGCGAGGTCGAGTGCCCCGACTCTCGCCGGGGCACTTGTCACCTTCTCCTTATTGGGGGGCATGCCACGATAAGGGAAAATTCCTATCATAAGCGTTGGGGTTATATGTCTTTCTATCTTCCCAATCAATTCTGCATATAGAGCGATGGCCATGGGGTCAACCTATCGGGCACCAAATGCCGAATTGATCTGTCGGGCCCGTTTCACGTCATCGCCGTGCAAGTAAATGGATGTCGTCGAAATGGACGCATGCCGAAGGTTGTCTCTGACCGTGGTCAATTCCGCTCCACGCATCAGTGCATGCGTCGCGTGCGTATGCCGCATCCAATGTGGACTGGCGCGCCGCAATTTGTCCGCTACGGCCGGGCTGTCAGCCTGGAGAATGTCCGCAGCTCGGGTAAAGAACCGACGCATCACACTCCACAGGCGTGTCGAAGTGATGCCGGCGGCAGGATCTCCACCGAGGTCGCCGATCAATGGCGTCTTGGGTGCCCAGCGTGTCCCCGACGTCGGCAAGCCACGCTCCAACAGATAGCGTTCCAGTGCCGTGCGCGCCAACGGCGGCAGCGCGACTTTTCCGGCGCGAGCGCCTTTGCCGACCAACCCGAGCCACTGATCGCCTTGCACATCGACCTCGATGCCGCCCAGTGTTGCAGTGACCAACTCGCTCGCTCGCAAGCCCGTCGCGTAGGCAAAATCCAGGACGAATCGCAGGCGTTAGGCTGCAGGCGGCTCCCAACCGTATGACCATTCCAACCCGTCAGCGATCGTGCGCACGAGCTGCCATTCGCCCTCGGTAAATGCGTGCGACGCATCGAGCGACGCGGTGCGCGAACTTCCGCGTACCTTGATCCCGGCAAACGGATTGGCCAGCACGTATCGTTGCTGGATCAACCACCGGAACATCGCCCCGAGCACCGACAAGGCATAGGCGCTCGACCGGGCCGACAGGCCACGCGCGAAAGGCCGCCATTCAAACGACGTGCGCGGCCGCGGCGGCCCGACCCAGCGTTCGCGCGGCGTGGGTCGCCGCACGAAGCTGCGATAGGCGATCGCATCCTCGGTGGTGAGCGACGACAGCGGGCGTTCGCGCTCGACAATCGCCCACAGAATCAACCGCTCAGCCTCTTTGCGATAGGCGCGCTGGGTGGCCGCCGACTCGTGAAGTGCCAGCCAGGCTTGCACAGCCTCGTGGTCGTTTGCCGCACTGAGGGTGCAGGTCTTGCGTGGGGCGCGAAAGGTGCCGTGCGAGCCGTCAACCTCATGGGGCAGCAGCAATCGCTCCCACGGCACGACCGTGTTGGGGGCCGTGGCGGCGATCAAGGCGCGGGCGCGCTCCGTGAGTTCCGGGTGCTGCGCGAAGAAGGTTTCGATCAGTCGTGCACTCGCCGGGCCCAGGCCGGATACGACGGCCCACCAGCGACGTCGGCGCGGAATCCGTACGGTCAGATCAGCCAAGGTCTCGATGCCGTAGGCACGAAGTGCCCGCACGGCGCGCGAGGGCAGCCACATGCCGATGTCGTCACTGATCAGCGGTACTGGCATGGGCAACGACCGCAGCAGCTCAATCGCCTGACTGGCCGCCTGCTCACGCCGGATCCGCTCGCCAGCGCTGTGCTCGAACACGGTGGCGAGGTCCTCGCGTTGGCGATGGCGCGCGATGCTGCTCAGCTGGCGTCGAATCCGCCCGAGCACTCCGCGAGGAGTCGCCACCGGCTATTCTGTCATCCAGGTAGCGCTCGACTGCGGCTCGCGCGCTCAGGCCGGCGTACCACGCGCGCAGCGCGGCGAGCGAGGCGTTATCCGGGAATTTGGATACATCGATGGCTGGCGGCGGCATCGCACATGACCTCATGCATTTTCATGAGGACCAGTTTAGGACAGATTTGCGCCTATCGTGATAAGAAGACTTATCCTAATAGCCATCGAATGCCGTCGTCACGCGCACGAGATTCGTATCTTCAGGCTGAATTTATATGAATGCGTATGCGTTGGCGCGGGCATCAAACAGCGCATGATGCTCACCGCCATGCTCTGTCACGTACTGCATGAATCGCTCGGGATTGATTTTCAGATACACGTTCTCGTGCCTCCATCCCTGAGGCAGAGATCCTCGCAAGAGACGAGTGACAAGCTGATAATCGCAGTCAGAATCGTAGCTGAGTACTGGTCGTGGCTTGAGCGGGACAGCACAAAGCCAGGCCATCAACGCTTCCCTCACGTTGCCGGTTGGCATGGAGCGTCCCGAAATCTTTCCGAGTTGTGGCAACACCGTTTCGCGGACGAAACTATTGCAGAGCGACAGCTCAAAATCTGTGCACTCTGCATAGAATTCGTCTCCGTTCTCGCTCACGATCGCGATGCTAATGAGCTGACAGGCGTCGGCCTTGAAATCAGTGAATTCCGTGTCGATAAAGTATCGAGTCCTCCAAGGACTCCGGGGACCTCTGCGTAGAAGGACACCTTGGGGCATTCAAAGCTTCCCGATGATAAGATTTCTTTTGTCAACAAAGTCGATACCTACACGGTGCTACGAGCCGCGCAGCACGGCGTTGCTTGATACTTCTCGTCGCTTCTAATCATTAGAAAATCAAACTCAAGCGAGCGATGTGGGGCGCCGCAAACACCCGCACAGGCCTAATGGCACCAACACCAGTGCTGCGCCGGTAAAGAACGTGGTCGACGCGCCAAAGTATTCCCACGTCGCACCTGCAATTGCGCTGGCCAGCAGCATGGAAAGCCCACCAATTAGGTTGAACACGCCAAACGCGGTGCCGCGCAACGCTGCGGGCGACGATTCCGAGACCATTGTTGCGAGAATGCCCTGCGTAAAGCCCATGTGCAAGCCCCATAAGGCGACCCCGACGAATGTTGACGAAATCGTGCGATTTGCTCCGAGTATCAGATCCGCTGAGATCAGCAGTAGCATGCCGATCGCGAGCAGCGTGCGTCGATCCATTCGGTCTGAGAGCGCACCGACCGGCCATGCTGACACGGTGTACGTGAGGCTCATAACCACCATCACGCCAGGTATCCAGGCGATACTCAGGCCGCTTTGCTGCGCTCGCAACACGAGAAACGCTTCGCTAAAGCGGGCTAGCGCGAATGCGGCACCAACGGCCACGACCATCCAGTAGCGGCTTGAAAACTCGGTCAGTGACCGCCAGTGCAGTGGCGCGCGGAACCCTTGCGCCCTCACTACTGCGGGCGACTCGCGAACGCAGAATACGATTAAAGCAATTGCGACGAACGCGGGCGCCACCGCAAACCACAAAACCACCCGAATCTGATCCGAAAACCAGAACATCAGCAAAATGGCGAGCAGTGGACCAAGGAAGGCGCCGACCGTGTCCATCGACTGTCGCAGCCCAAAGCACGCACCTCGTATCTCTGCCGGGGCCACGTCTGCGATCAGTGCATCACGTGGAGCGCCGCGTATTCCCTTGCCTGCGCGATCAAGAAGCCGTGCACTCACAACGATCGCGGGTGATGTGGCCAGCGGAAACAGTGGTTTCGTGAGCGCGGCGAGCCCATATCCTAAGAGCAGTAGGCCTTTTCGCTGACCGAGCCAATCGCTGATTGCTCCCGAGAACACTTTCACAATCATCGCCGTTGCTTCCGCGACTCCTTCAAGCATGCCAAATGCCGCGACGCTCATGCCCATCGTGGTGACAAGATAGATTGGCAGCAGCGCGTGGATAAGCTCCGAAGAGAAATCCATAAAGAGACTCACAAGACCCAGCACCCAGACCGTGCGGGGTATCGATGCCTTCGGGGAAATTTGGAACTCAGTGGTCATCGCATATTTGTGCTTTGGCGCGCCGGAAACAATCTTCAGATGGAGGTATGGACAGTGAGCGGTCGCCATGCCTCATGCGCTATTTGAATCGATCCTCGTGCGCTATTGCTGCCGTACCATCCGGCGGCAACGTCAACCTCGCCGACACGCGTTGCTTGATATAGCGATACTCATGCCATGTCAGTGCAATGACGCCGAGATCAAGCACTGACAGAAGCAGTAACCAGATCGAATGCGTGTATGTGTAGCGATACAACTGATAAGCAATGAACAGTCCGAATGCGACCATCGACACAGGGAAATACCAGAGTCGCTCGCGCAGCAGACCAATGATGAGCCACAACTTGACAACACCGTGAGCCAGCAAGTAAATCGCCGCAAATTTCTGCGAACCAACCGAGAGATGCTGTACGGCCTGCATCAGGAAACTCGCCACGACATCATGGGGGTCTTCAGTCAGTTCATTGCCGGAGAATCGGAGCACGATTGAGAGGAATACCTGCGTTGGGACAAAGTACGCCACAACGCCAGCGAGGATCTCGGAAAGCGCAAATAACGCCTTGATCCACAAGCTTGTCTCGAATACCCAGTGAAGCCGCTTTTCCGTAGCGCCTGATAGACCTGTCACGCTTTTCCATCCTTAGGTGGCAGTGGCAATGCGAGCGGAACGACCAGGCAGACGCTCAAGCCACGGCAGGTATTTTCATCCGAGTAGGCGAGAGATAGGCTGGCTCCCATTTTGTCAGCAATCGCCTTCACAATTGACAGCCCGAGGCCAGAGCCCGATTGTGTCGTTCCCAGCACTCGGTAAAACGGGTCGAACACGCGGGCACGCTCCCCCGGAGGTATTCCCGGCCCCGTGTCCTGGACGTGCAGTTTTGCATGACACTCCGAGGCCTCAAGCATCAGGTCTACGCGGCCGCCGACGGGGGTATAGCGAATCGCGTTGTCCACGAGATTGTTCATCAAAACACTCAAATCGGCCGGGCTGACGCACAGCGACACGTCCCCCTTTGCCTCGATGCCAATATCGATTTGTTTGGCTTCTGCCAGTGGAAACAGCGTTTCGAGAATGTGACGATACACTTGGAGAACAGACTCGGTTCTGGCGTTACCGTCGCGCGGCATCGCCTGCACGCTGGATAACGTGAGCAGATGTTCCAGCATGTGTCGCCCGCGCTCGATGCCGTGACGCAATTCGATGAGTCGCTCTTTCGCAGTGACCGACATTTGCGCCTCGGACAGTCGCTCCGCCTGCAACGACAGTGCCGTGAGGGGGGGGGCGCCGCTCGTGTGCGGCATCGGCGACAAAGCGACGCTGCGCGTCAACGGACGTGGCAACGCGCGAAAGCAGATTGTTAATGGCGCGGATAAACGGGCGGATCTCACTGGGCAGGTGGTCGGCTGGTACGGCATGCAGCTCGGTGTATTGTCGCTGATCAATCTCCTTCGAAAGGCTGGCGACTGGCCGGAAGATCCTTCGCACGAGCCACCCGACCACAATGAGCAGGACCGGCACAAATGCCACTAGTGGCATCACCGTTCGAATTGCGCTGGTACGGGCAACTTCGTCTCTGACATCCGTCTCCTGCGCTACCGCGATACGTGTACCGGAGCGCAATGTTTTGACCAATACCCGATAGGGCTCGCCGCCCGAGGTTAGCATCGTCAGGCCATCACGCACCGTAACGGGCAGCGGAAGTGGCAGCTTGTCATCACCATCTTCAGCGCTTGGCGGTATTGAGGCCCCAATCCGCTGAACAATTACACGAGCTTCCTCGCCACTCGCTTGAGGGGCTCTAAGGTTGTGAAACTCGCTTGTCGGAAGATTGTTGTTGTCGACGAGCGCTGCAACTTGTCGCAAAATGTCGTCCTGGAGCTCATGCGCCTCGTCGAATGCAGCCCCAAACGAAATCACACCGGCGATCTCTGCAAAAAAGAGGATTGCAGCCGATAGCCACAGGCTCAAGCGCAGGCGAATGGAGTCGCTCAATCGCCTTTTAAGACCATCCATCCGGCCCCCTGACATTCTTGATCGTGCTCGCCCCAAGCTTTTTGCGAAGCGAGTGAATGAGAAACTCGATCGCATTACTCTCGACCTCCTCACCCCAACCGTAAATGCGGTCCTCCAGGTCACCTCGCGATAGGATCGCTCCGGGCCGGGTCAGTAACACTTGTAGCAACGCAAACTCTCGGTTAGATAGCTGGACCGAAACCTCGTCCGAGGCCCGGGCTTCGCGTGTGCCGGGGTCGAGCGTGACGATGCCGTTCGTCATGACCGGTGCAGCCCGTCCAGACTGGCGCCGCATGACGGCCCTTATGCGCGCCAGCAGTTCGGCCATCTCGAAGGGCTTGAGAATGTAGTCGTCCGCACCGGAGTCCAAGCCCTTCAGTCGTTCCGGCAGCGCGTCGCGGGCGGTGACAATGATGATTGGAACACGTTGCCCTTTTGCTCTCAAGATCTGCAAGACGCTGTGACCGTCTTTGCGAGGCAGCCCCAGATCTAGCAGCACCAGATCGTAATGCTGGCAATCCGAGGCCGCTAAGGCAGCTTGTCCGTCGGTGACCCAATCTACTGCGAATGTCGCATCCCTGAGTGAGTCGCGCACGACGCTGCCCACCATCGGATCGTCTTCTACGAGCAGTATTCGCATGTCATGCCCTCTGATGGGACGTTTCAGTGCGCTTTCGCCGCGGCGCGCTGCCTAAAGAGCAGCAGGCTGGTCAGAATAAATGTCAGCAACGCAAACGATGCCGAGTATCGACTCAGCGCAAGACCGCCACCACCAACGGGTTTGTCTAGGAAGTCCCCCACCACGGCACCCAACGGGCGGGTCAAAATAAATGCCGCCCAAAAAAGGAATGTGCGCGATGTGCGGGTCCACATATACGCCCCGGCCAGAATCAGCAGGAGCGCGCCGAACACCACAGCCGCCCCCGTATAGCCGAGTCCTGCCGTATCTGCGGTCCAGTCGCCTAGGGCTGTGCCAAGCGTTTGGGAAAACATGATCGTAACCCAATAGAATACTTCCGCTTTGGGCGAGTTGACCGTGTGGACGGAGACCGAGCCCATCGTCCGGTACCAGATCCAGAGCGAGCCGAGCAGCAAGGCGAGCAGGATTGAAGAGCCTCCGGTATAACCTATACCCAGCGATCGGTCGGCAAAGTCTGCGAGCGTGGTGCCCACCGTTGTCGTCGCGATAATGGTTGCCCAGTACAGCATTGACGAGAACCGTTTGGCACGAATTTGTGCCGTAACCGCGATGGCGAAGATCACCGCGAATATTGCAGTGCCAACAAGGTAGCCGAGGTTCATCGACATGGAGACCGCGTCGCCCCCGGTCTCACCCAGTGTGGTCGCAGCGATCTTGATCACCCAAAACAGCAGTGTGACCTCGGGCACCTTGCTTAGCGATTTCCGTACGGTATCGTTCATCGTCAGATGCATCGATCGAGAAATTAAGTTTGCTGACGTGCGAGTGCTCGCTCAGAAATCGAGAGGTAGAGCACCATAACTACGATGGCCGCCACGAACCCGGCGCTTGTGCCGACAACCCCAAGCCCAAGGCCCCCATTGGATGAGGGTTGCGAGAGGAGATCGCCGCACGATGCGCCGAACGGTCGAGTCAGCACGTAGGCGACCCAAAAAGTCGTGACTGCACTGCGATGGAAAACAAATCGTGCAATCGCCGCAAGACCAATCAGCGCACCGAACACCAAGGCGGAGTTCGCGTACCCCAGATTCAGGCCCTCGGCGACCCAATCGCCGGCTGCCGTGCCTAAGGCGAAAGTCAGCAGAATAGCCGTCCAGTAGAAGAGTTCTCGCTTGACCGTGTCAATCGAATGAATCGACAGGGTACGCTCCTTGGCGTACCAGATGCCGAACGTGAGGAGCAATGCAACCGAGAAGGCGAGCGTAGATGCCGCCAGGGGTACGCCCAGGTTGTCGCTCAGGTTATCAGTGACCAATGTCCCGAAAACACTCACGAAGACGACGGTACTCCAGTAGCGCCACGGGATGTACCGCCGCGCCGACACCTGTAAGCCCAAGAATACGGCCAGAAGCAAGCCCATCACGGCAGACGTTCCGGTCAATCCGAACCCCAGGTTGACGTTAAGGAAGTCCGCTGCAGTCTCGCCGACGGTCGTTGACATCATCTTGATGAGCCAAAACGTCAATGTGACTTCTGGCACCTTGTTCAACCACGCCGGACCTTCTGCATTGACACCATTCATGATTGCCTCCGAGTTCACGCAATGACGCGTGAATTTTCCAACAGTATGCTTAGGGCACACTTAGGTGGGGCAGCGTCATTGGTTTGGTCCAGCAACGCCGGAAGTTCCTAAGAAATGCTGCGAAATATCCTCGCAGGGTTCACGGGCACGACCACGCGGTAAAGGGGTGCCCATTGAGATCGTGGTGTCGGCTTTTGTCTCACCAGCCGGCCACTTGAACATTGGCGGACGCCAGCACGGCGCTTTCCACAGGCAAACTCAGCAAGCTGGCCTCGTGTCAGACTCAGATCGCATAATCTATTTAGGCTTGAGCACTGCCTTGAGCACGGCAGGCAATGCCAGCAGCACAAGTGGCATCTGCACGATCAGTCCCGCAATAATGGCGATCGCCAGCGGTTGTTGCATGGCGGAGCCTTGCCCGATGGCAAACGCCAACGGCAGCAGTGCGAGAATGGCCGCTAACGTTGTCATGGCGATGGGACGCAGGCGGTTTTGCCCAGCAACGACTAACGCATCTTCAAGTGGCATCTCCTCGCGAATCAGGCTCTGAAGCTCCGATACATAGAAGATCGCCACCTCGGTCACGATCCCGATGATCATCGTCATGCCCATCATGGCGGTGATGTTCAACTCGATGCCGGTTACCCACAGCCCGATGAATACGGCACCGGCGGCAAGCATCGGCATAGCCAACACCGCCGCCGCTACGCGGAAGCGCTCGTACAGGAACAGCAGCAGCGCAAAGACGAGGGCCACGGCCGCCGCAAAAACCACCATCAGACCGTGAAATGCGATCTGTTGCTGCTCATAGAGTCCCCCGAGCGCGTAGTATGTTCCTTTGGGCAGCAGATGACGCGTGTCTAGCATCTGCCTCACATCGCCAATGACTGACCCCAGATCGCGCCCGCTAATACGCGCGGTGACTGCGACCATCGGCTTCAGATTGTCGCGGCTGATTTCCGGCTGCCCCGTGACGGGAACGATCTTTGCCACCCGGTCGAGCGGAAAAAGGTGAGCGTCCGATGCGCGCAAAAGCAGATGCGCGAGCCCCGTGTCGGTCAGCGACTGCGCCCCCTCCAATTGCACGCGAATACCGACATTCTTCACGCCTACCTGATAGCTCGACGCTACGTTTCCGGAGAGCAAATTGGCCACCTGCTGCGCGACGGACTGCGGGTCGACCCCCTGCGCCGCCGCAGCATCCGGCTGAATCTGGATGTCGAGGGCGTCACCCGCCGGATTGATACCGTCGTTGACGTCCACGACACCGGAGACATGAGCAAGCGCGCCTGCGACACTGCGCGCCGTGGCTCCCAGCACACTCTGATCGTCGCCGTAGATCTTGATTTGCACAGGCTGAGGCACGGCCGTCAGATCCCCGATCAGATCCTCCATGAGTTGCGCGAATTCGACGTTTACGCCAGGCACCTTGGCTTCCACCTGTGCGCGTATATCGTTCATCACGGCATCGATGGGTTGGCGGTCGCCGGACTTTAACCGCACGAAGAAGTCGCCCCGGTTGGGTTCGCCCAGTCCGCCACCGAGGCCGGTGCCGGTGCGGCGCGAATAGGTCTGCACGTTCGGATTGGCCTGCACGATTTGCTCGATCTGACGCACGAGACGATCGCTTTCCGTGACCGAAGTACCGGCTGCGGTGTGGTAATCCAATACAAAACCGCCCTCGTCCATGCTCGGCATGAACCCACTGCCGACACGAGTGAACGCAAAGGCCGCAACGATCAGCAACGGCACGATCCCGAGCAGCAATCGCGAAGGGCGAGCGGTCAGCGCCTTGACCACGCGCGTATATCGCCTATCCACCCACTTCGCCACCTTCCCACCCTCTTCCGCATGGGCATCTTTGGCTGTCAGCCAGCGGTCGCAGAGCAGCGGAATGGCGAGCCACGTGACGCAGAACGAAACGAAGAGCGCGCTGGCCATGGTGATCGACAGCGCCTTGAAGAACGCTCCCGTCACACCGGTGAGAAATGCGAGCGGCACGAAAATGATGAGCGTTGCCGCCGAAGACCCGGCGAGCGGGCGCGTGAATTCCAGAGCGGCGGACATGATCCGCCCATGGAATTTCTCCGCTCCGTGTTCGTGCATGCGACGCACGATGTGCTCGATCATCACGATGGCGTCGTCGATGATCAGGCCGACGGCTGCCGCCATGCCGCCCAGGGTCATGATGTTCAGTCCCATGCCGAACACGTGCAGCACGAGCAACGTGGCGGCCATGACAACGGGCACTTGCGCCACGGCGATTGCCGTGATCTTCCAGTTGCGAAGGAAAAGCAGCAACGTGAACGCTGCCAGCACTACACCGATGAGCATGGCATCGCGAACGCTCGCCGCCGAGGCAATGACCAGTTCGCTCTGGTCGTACCAGTTCGAGAGCTTCACGTCGGCCGGCAACTGCGCCTGAAACGCGGCGAGCTTCGCACGGACATCTCGGGCGATGGCGACGCTGTTCGCGCCGGGCTGCTGATAGATGTTGAGCAGTACTGCGTCGCGGCCGTTCGCCGTCACACGCAACCATTGGGGAACGGTGCCCTGTGAGATTTGTGCGACATCGGACAGATGCACCGGACCTGCCGGCGTACTCGCGACGACAACATTGGCGAGCGTCTGGGTCGAGGTCACCGAAGCGCGTGCAATGGCGAGGTACAGTTTGTCGTGATCTTCGAGCCGGCCGCTCGCCAACAACACGTTGCTAGCTGCGACGGCTTTGACCACATCACCGATCGCCAACTTGTATTGCGTCAGTCGAAGCGGATCGATGGTGACTTCGAGTTCGTCGTGTGCACCACCGACCGTGTCCACGCGGGCGACACCGCCTACGGCAGACAGCAACGGCCGCAGTTGGTACTGGGCGAGGTTATAGAGTGCGGATGGGGACCGCTTCGTGCTCGTCAAGCTGTACGCGATGATCGGGAACACCGTAGGATCCATCCGGCGAACCTGGGTCGTCGTTCCTGCGGGCAACGACGGCAGCGTTTCGGCGATGGCCGACTGGATTTGCAGCGTTGCCAGCGCCATGTCGGTGCCCCAGTCGAAATTCACGGCGATTTCAGCACTCCCTCGGCTGGTTCGTGACTCCACGCCACGCACATTGGGTGCGCGATGCAGCGCCTCTTCGACCGGCATCGTCACCAACGCAGCCATCTGCTCGGCGGGACGATCGCCCGCATCGAGCGATACGACGACGCGAGGAAAAGCGACATTCGGAAACAATGAAATCGGAAGCTGCGTCGACATCAATGCACCGGCGATCGCAATCATCGAGATGACGAACAGCAACGAGCGCCGGTGCGCCTGCATCCACTGGACGAAACTCATCAGTTGCCCCCCGCGATGGTCACCGTCATGCCTTCAGTCAACTCGTAGTTCCCGGCGACGACCACAGGCGCGCCTTTGAGCAGTTCGCCGTCGACACCGTACTTGTCGCCCGCGTCGACCTGGGGTCGAACGGCGATGCGGTGGGCGCGGTGCAAGCCGTCGACCTGATACAGGTAGGCGCCATCCTTGTCGCGGAGAACCGCGCTTCTGGGCACGACCCAGTGCTGTGCCGGATGCGTCTGAATCGAGGCAGAGACACGGGTGCCGGGGATCAGCGACGGGCTGTCCGGAACAATGGCAGTCACGACCACGGCCTGCGTGACCGGATCGATCGCGGCACCAATCGTGGCGACTGTGCCCGACACCGCCTGTCCCGACAGATTCGCCGCAACAGCGCGCACTTCAACGACGTCGCCCGGGCGGATGCTGCCGGCCATCGACGGCTCGACACTGAGCACGACGTTAGGCACCTGCGCACGCTGCCCGTCGCGCGCCAGCAGCCCGAGGGCAGTGCCGGCCGACACCTGATCGCCCTGCCCCGCATTCAGTTGCACGACGACACCGTCGAATGGTGCGCGCAGGGTCTGCGTGCCGTTCGTTGCCCCCACGCGTTGCTGGACCGCTTCGGCCTGCATTGCATCGTCCAGCGCTTTTTGTGCGGCATCTAGCTGAAATTGGGTGGCGAGATGCGAGTCGTAAAGCGCTTTCGTGTGCGTGAGGTCGCGGCGCGCCGCCGACAGCGCCGTGATCGCTTGATCGTGCGCCAGCGTCGCCGTCGCGTCGGCGACCACATCCATTATCGGGGTTCCCTTGGCCACGCGTTGACCGGGGGCAATCCGCAAGGTCGCAACGCGTACCGTGTAGGGCAACGTGATGGACTGAACCGCCGCCCCGGACGCCGAGACGGCACCGTAGGCGCTTACCGGTTGCGCGATGACCGCCTGTCGCACCGGTAGCGTGGTTACAGAAACCGTCGAGGTCTGTGCCGACGCATTGCTGCTGAAGCCCGTGAGCAAGCAGCTCAATCCCAACACGAGCGCCTGGCCGAGGGAAAACGCGTTGGGCATGGCGTTTGCCCAGCGGTTCGTCGTGGAAGGTTTACTTTCGGTCATGATTCGATTCCTTAGGCATGGCATTCGTAGGCAACATGGCTAGCCCGGCCAGCGTTTCGATGGTGATATCCTGTTCTTCGATCGCCTCGTGCAGCGACAAGGCCTCAACGGATTTCGCCAGCCATGCCATGCGGCAGTCGGTATAGGCACCCAGAGTCAGATTGCGGCTGCTGTATTGGCGCGTCGCCGCATCGCTCGCTTGCGAGAGCATGGGCAGCCCCGTCTCGACTCCGAGCAACTGCGCCTGCGAGATGGCGCGGTCGGCGCGTAGTCGTGAGATGTCGGCGTAGGCTTGGTCCAACCGAATTTGATACTCGTCGCGCAAGCGCTTGCGTGTTGCCGACTCAATGGCCACGTTGCCCTGATTGCGATTGAAAATCGGCAGACTCAGGTTGATCTGAAAGCCTGACGTGTAGACGTTCGAGGTGTCGCGCTGTCTGACGAAACCCACAGACAGGCTCGGGAATTGCTTGAGAATGGCCTGTCGATACTGACCGTCCTGTGCGGCGTAGCCCGCTGCCAGCGCGTTCAGGTCGGCGCGTCGCTGGGCGAGGTGTGTCACGGCGTCGTCTAGCAGCGAGTCCGACGGCGCGTTGGAGCGCTCGTCGCCGATCAGCGTCAGTTCGGTTTGCGGAGACAGTCCTAGCAACGCGTTCAGGTCCGCGTGTGCCTGAAGGTCCGCGTGCTGCAGGTCGGTGTATTGCTTGTGCGCGTCTTGTGCCGCGGTCAGTGCGGCGCTCACGCTGTCCGACGTCAGATTCCCTGCGTCAACCGCCTTCTGGTAAGTCTCGTAACGGGTCTGCGCCAGGTCGTTCGCTTCGCGCGCCAGCGGCAGCAAGACGTCCTGCGTGCGAACCTTGGCGAACAGTCGGCGTGCCTGAGCGATCGTTTGCTGTTCTTGCCAAAGCAGTCCGAGATCCAGCTTCTGGACGTTGTGCTCCGCGGTCGCCTTCGCTCCGGGGATCGCGGCGATGGCCATCAAATCCATGCTGATGCCGTAATTGAAAGCGCGTGTCGCATCGCCCGGCCCCGGACTGACGTAGTCGCTCGAAATGCCGACTTGTGGATCGGGAAGCAGTCCAGCCGCAAACGACTGCGCGTGGGCAATGCCCAGATCGTCGCGGGCGAGCTTCAGATCGGGGTTGTTCGACACGGCCAGCATGGCGATTTCGATGCTGTCCAGTCCATCCGATGGATCGAAGTGATGCGCCGCCAATGCTGGAAAGCGCATCGCAGCGGCGTCGACACTGATACGACTGACGTTAGTTGGTGCATCGGGCTGTGTCGGCAGGGGCGCCTCGTGATACATCGTGCAGCCATTGAGCAGCGCAACGCCGACTGCGGTAAGTCCCGCAGCGAAACGGGATGATATGGGGTGCAATCCGAGCCTCCAACGGCGAAGGGTGATGACGTTGAGGCGATTCTAGAAAGTGCAGCCTTAAGAACTGCTTAAGCCAAAGCGATCGGATCTGCGGGGAATCGGCTGTCGCGCCTTATTCGTGGCGAGATGTACCGGCTAAGCACCCCTTAAGAAAAGAGATGGCAGAATAGCCCTTTACCCGCGCTGTCAAATCGCGCGAGAAGCATGTGGGAGAGCGCACGGATGAGACTTTTGCTGGTCGAAGATGACCCGATGATCGCCGAGACGGTGCTCGACGCCATGCGAAGCGCCGGCCACGCGGTCGACTGGGCGGCAGACGGCCGCGCGGCGGAGCTGTCTCTCGGCAACGCCGTGTACGAACTGGTACTCCTTGACCTCGGTCTGCCTAAGCAGGACGGTACCGAAGTGCTGATGCGCTATCGCAAGTCCGGTGGCACCTCCCCGGTCCTGATTCTGACGGCACGCGATGCCCTGGCTGATCGGGTACAAGGTCTGGACGCGGGGGCCGACGATTATCTGGTAAAACCGTTCGAGCTGGACGAATTGGCCGCCCGCGTGCGTGCGCTGGGGCGCCGCCGGGTCGGTCAGGCAGTCCCACTCTATGTGCACGGCGCTTTGACGCTTGACCCTTCTGCGCATACGGTGCTGCTGGATGGGAAGGTAATGGACCTGTTGCCCCGCGAGTTCGCGCTACTGGCTGCCTTGATGGAAACGCCGACGCATGTCTTCACTCGACGGGAGCTGGAAGAGAAGCTGTACGGCTGGGGGGACGAGGTGGGAAGCAATACGATCGAGGTGCACGTCCATGGTCTGCGCAGAAAGATCGGCGCGCAGCTCATCGTGACCGTTCGCGGCGTGGGATATCGCATGGCACGCGTCGAATGAAATCAATACGTTGGCGTCTCATCGTCTGGCTGCTTGCCGGCCTCATCCTCCTCGCGCTGGTCGCGGGATATTCCCTTTATCGCACCGCGCGCAACGAAGCCGCAGAGTTGTTCGACTACGAATTGCGAACCGTCGCCCTGTCGCTACCTGCTACGTCCGAGGAGGGGGCCCAGGCGGAACCACCGGGCAAGGCCGATTGGGGTGGCCTTGCCGAGGATCGTCTGGTCATACAACGGTGGGCGGGAAACAACATTCCCCAGTATCACAACAAAGCGGCACTTTCGATGCCTCGCCTGACGCCGGGGTTCCAAGACAAGGAGTGGGACGAGACGCATTGGCGGGTCTACGGTATGCAACTGCCAGGGCGGTACGTGCAGGTGGCGCAGCCGATCGCCGTGCGAGATTCGTTGGCGGTCGGCATGGCGCTCAGAATCATCGCTCCCCTATGGGTGCTTGTGCCGGCCATCGTTCTGTTCGTGCTGTGGGTGGTTTCCAAAGGACTTCGGCCGATTTCCGCCATCTCGCGCTCGGTCGCGCAGCGCTCCTACGAGTCGCTGACGCCGCTGAGCTTCGATCAGCCGATTCCCGGCGAAATTTCGTCACTCGTCAATTCGCTGAACGATTTGCTCAAACGGCTGGATCACGCAGCCTCGGCGCAACGGGTTTTCGTGGCCAATGCCGCCCACGAGCTCCGCTCGCCGTTGGCCGCGCTGAAGCTCCAGTTGCAACACGCGCATCAGCAAGGGGCGTTAGGAAGCGACTCGACCATAGCCGCAAAGCTTGAGGGCCGGCTCAATCGCCTGATCCATCTCGTGCAGCAATTGCTCGACCTTGCGCGCGCAGACACCGATCAGGTCGATATTACGAACGTCATCGATATTCGGTTACTGGCCGAACACGTCGTGGGGGACTACTCCTTCACCGCCGAAAGCCGGGATATCGATCTGGGACTGGTCGGGCCGGACCACGCCCTGTTTGTGCATGGCGATAACACCGGCCTCACGATGCTGATGGCGAACCTCGTGGACAATGCGCTTCGTCACACCCCGGATGGCGGTTCGGTCGATGTCCGCTTATCAAACGATCCAAGCGGTGTGGCGATTGAAGTGATCGACACCGGCCATGGCATTCCCTCGGAAGAACTCGAAAAGGTCACCACACGCTTCTATCGGGGCGCCGACGCCGTGGGGCAAGGCAGCGGCTTGGGACTTTCTATCGTCAGTCGTGTGGCCGAACGTCACCACGCACGGCTGGCGCTGGGAAACCGTCTCGGCCAGGCTGGCTTGATTGCGCGCGTGGCGTATCTGCGCCCCGTCAAACGTTCTGGGGAGGCGACTTCGACAGACCTCGAAAGCGTGGGCCATATAAGTTCCCGTCATTAAGTTGATGGATGGTAGGTTCGATCCTTGGCTTCCAGCGACCTGCGGCCAGCCATTTGCGGGGCAACCGAATGCCATCACGCCCCGATGCGATCCGACCATGCAATCGAGATAATGCATCGCCAGCTCAAATCGGTGCAGCAGGTCAAACCACCAGACGATCTTCTGGCCGCCAAATAATCCAACAGCTGCGTGACTTCGTCGTGGCGTCGGGCACGTCGCCACGCAGTACATCCAGCGTCTACTTGAGAACGTGCGTCACGGCAAAGCGGTGCACCTGCTTGTGGCCGATGGCGCGGAATCTGTAGTGAACCGCACCGGTAATGGAACTGCCCCCCAGAAATTGGACAAACTTCAAGGGGTCTCACGAAGAAGTTGACGTGTCCCTGAATCGCCCCAGCTTTCAAGGAAGCCGGTTGTGACCTGACGGATATTTTCGTACCACGGGTGTCTAGAGAATCACGGCGATATCGACGATCAGTGCAAGTAATCCCAGCCGTCGCATGCCTCCGTAGAACAGCGTGAGCGAGAGCGCAGACATCAGTGTGGCGTAATCGCTCGGAAAAGATGAATCAGGTGCATGCGCAAGGAATGAGCGGCCGAGTCCGATTGCGAATGGTTGGGAGAGGTGCCACGCCATGCTGATTGACTGGCTAATGCCGAGCGCTAGGAATTCAACAAGACACGCGCGCGGCGAGCTCCCTTCGTTTGCCAGCCACAGGCCGGCAAGCATGACGGGAACCAGCCAGGTCGCTTCGTTTGCAATAACTACGGCAGCAACGACGAGCCAGTGCGGCGTCGCTGGCGTCGCGTTGAGTGCGAGAAAAAAATGGCTTCATTGAATGCTTCCAGTGCTTTCATCAGGGGATTTGCTAGTGAAGTTAAGGCGATTTCAGTGGTTGCGTTTCGCGAGGCGTGGCGCGAGGAGGCACATCACCAGCGGAATGACAGCCAGCGCTGCTCCTGCGAAGAACGTCTCCGACGCGCCATGGTGATCCCACAGCCAGCCGGCGATGACGCTGGCGAGCAGCATGCAGATGCGCTCGCGAGATTGAATAACGCAAAATGCGCTGCCGCGTAGCGTCTTTGGTGCGGTTTCGGCGACCACGCCGGCGAGAATGCCTTGCGTGAAACCCATGTGCAGACCCCATTGTGCGACGCCGATGAGCACGTTAGTGATTGTGACGCCCTCATGCCGCACGCGACAGCAATCAACACCGCGAGTACGGCATATTGCAGGTGATCGATCGCCATGAGCCATGGTTTGCACGAAACGCCGCCTTACCGGCGCGTGCCAAGCGGGTCGCGGATTGTCTGCGCCCGGCCCCGGTTTGCCCCGCCGTCTTGCAGTATTGAGGTTACCGAACCTGTGCCCCGGTGGGGAGATTCCGGTATCGCTGGCTGCCCAGTCACTGGCCGTTCCCCGTTCCTGCCTATACGCCCGCAGTGTCGGGCTCGGCCAGTTCATCGCGCTCGAAGCGTCCGTAGCGTAGCGCCAGCGTCGGCAGCACGATCAGGTTGAGGGCGGTCGACGTGATCAGGCCGCCGAGAATGACGATCGCCATTGGTCCTTCGATTTCGTTACCTGGCGCGCCGCTTGTCAGCGCGAGCGGCGCCAGCGCGAGCGCGGTGACGAGTGCGGTCATCAGGATAGGCACCAGCCGTTCCGATGCCCCGCGCACCGCCGTATCCATGTTCCACGTCAATCGATCGACGTGTATCAACTGCTCATAGTGGCTGATCAGCATGATCGAGTTTCGTAATGAGATGCCAAGCAATGTGACGAAACCCACCATACCACCAATGGACAGATTCGCCCCCGTCAGCACCACGCTCAGTACCCCGCCGACGAGCGCGAAGGGCAGGTTGACCATGACGAGCAGCACGCCGCGGCGGCTCTTCATCGCGAGAAACAAGAGCAATGCGATGCCGACGAGCGACATCCCCCCGTACGCCAGCAAGTCGCGCTGCGATTGCGAGCGCGCTTCGCTCTCCCCACTGAAAACGGCGTAGGTGCCCGTCGGCATTTTGATTTCACGATACACGCGCGCTTGGGCTTCCTTCACGAAATCGCTGGCCGGCCGGCTGCCGAGATTGACCGACACCGTCTGGACGCGCTGTCCGCCGTCGTGCGTGATCTGATAGCGGCCGGCGACCTGACGGATCGTCGCGAGCGAGCCCAGCGGCGCGGCAAAGCCTTCGGCATTGCGCACCATGAGCTTGCCGATGTCACCGACGGTCGTGCGCTGCGTCGGATCGAGCACGACCGCGACGTCATAGGTGCGGCTGCCCTTGTAGATCTGCGTGACCGTTGTGCCGGCATAGGCGGCCTGGATCGTATCGAGCACTTCGACGGGCCTGAAGCCCGAGCGGCTCAGCGCGTCTGGCTTGAGCTTCACGTCGAGCTCGGGTATGCCGGGAGGCGAATCCACCCGCACGCCGGCGACGCCATGGATCGTGCCGATCAGCTGAGCGATTTGTTGCGCCGTGCGATCGATGACATCGAGATTGTGGCCGAATACTTTCACGACCACCGGGGCGGTCGTCCCCGAAATGGTCTCGTCGATACGCTCCTCGAGAAATGTATTGACCGAGGTGCTCAGGCCCGGAAAGCGCGCCAGCGCCTGGCGAATCCGATAGAGCGCCCAGTTTTGGCCCGATGCGCCCATCGGCTTTAGATCGACCTCGAACTCGGAGAGCTGCACGCCGGTCGGGTCGACCACCCCGTTCGCGCGGCCTGCGCGCTGTGCCACGAGACGCACGCCGGGCACCTGCATCAACGCCTTCGATACCTGCGTGCCGATGCGTATCGATTCCGCGAGCGACGTGCCCGGCTCCAGTCCCATATGGACGATGTAATGGCCTTCGCGCAGTTGCGGAATGAAGCTCCCGCTCATGAACGGCAGCGACGCGAGCGCAGCGACACACATCAGCGCCACTGTTACCATAACCGCTTTCACGTGCTGCTCGACCTTTGTCAGCAGCGCGATGTAACGCGCCTTCAGGCGGGCGACGAGACGGGGTTCATGCTCGGGCAAAGGCCTCTTCGCCAGCAGGGCGAGTGCCATGGCCGGCGTGAGCGTCAACGCGACGCCGAGCGACGCGAGAACGGCCAGTATGTAGGCAATGCCGAGTGGCGCGAAGAGCCGTCCGCCGACACCCGAGAGCGTGAGTACCGGCAGGAAGATCAGCATCACGATGAAGGTCGCAAACACGACGGCGCTACGGACTTCGAGCGAAGCACGCAGCACGACGCGAAACGCGGGGAGTGGCTGAGGTCGCTTGCGATTCTCGCGTAGGCGCCGATAAATGTTCTCGACGTCAATGATCGCATCGTCCACCACTTCACCGAGCGCGATTGCGAGGCCACCCAAGGTCATCGTGTTCAGGCTCACGCCGAACTTGGTCAGCACGATGATCGCAACCAGCAGCGACAGCGGAATCGCGACGGCCGAAATCACGGCGGTGCGCACGTTGAGCAGAAACAGGAACAGAATGGCGATCACGAGCACGGCGCCGACGATGAGTGCCGTCCTCAAGTGACCCACCGCGGCATCGATGAAATTGGCGGGCCGGAAAACGTCCGCGTTCACGTTGATGCCTTGCTTGACAAGCGCCGGCTTGAGTCCGGCGAGCGCATTTTCGATGTCGTGCGTCACGGCCAGTGTGTTGGTGCCGTACTGGCTTTCCATCACGACCATCACGCCGGGCTTGCCCATGATCGAAGCCGCGCCGACAGGCGGCGCACTGCCCCAGGCCACATTCGCGACGTCGCCAAGCCGAACCGACGCACCGTTGCTCGAACGCAGCACGACGCCGGCCAGTTTCTCCGGCGTGGCGATCTGGCCATCGGCATTGATGGCGATGCGCTGGTTATTGTTCTCGATGAACCCGGCGCCCCGTACCCCGGTGGCTTGGCGGGCCGCGGCGATCACGTCCTGGATGGACAATCCGTAGTGCATCAGCTTCGCGGGATCGACCTGGATCTGCATCTGGCGCGTCTCGCCGCCGAACACGATTGCATCGGCCACGCCGGGGACGCTCAGCAGTTGTGGCTTGATGGTCCACTGTGCGATGCCATAGAGATCCGCGAGCGAGCGTGTCTTCGACGTGAGACCGATGATGCGCACGACGCTCGTCGTCGTGGTAAGCGGCAAAAGCCTGGGCGGCTTGACGCCTGCAGGCAGCGTGGCCGCGAGCCCGTTGATGCGCTCGGTGACGAGTTGCCGGACCTGCATCACATTTGCACTGTCATCGAAGACGAGCGTGATCGCGGAGAGACCCTGCATCGATCTCGAACGCATCGACTGCAGCCCAACCATGCCGCCGAGGGCATTCTCGAGCGGTTGCGTGACGAGCGTTTCCACCTGCTCGCTCGTCATGCCTGGCGCGGCCGTCTGCACGATGCTCATCGGCGGAGCGAATTCGGGAAAGACGTCGAGCTTGGCGCGCGTGAGCGTAAAGAGCCCGTAGCCGGCCGCGACGACGGCCAGCGCATAGATGACGCCGCGAAAGCGCAGCGAAAAGCGGATGATCGCGTTGAGCATGGAGCGTGAGGTCGCGTTGATCAGGGCGGGTGATGCGTGGGTCAGTCGTCACACTCGGGTGGATCCTTGCAGGCCGTGGCGATACCTTGTGGCTTGAGCTCTTCGGAGAGCAGCAGTTGGGCACCCTGCGTCACGACCTGGTCGCCGGCTTGGAACCCTGACGTCACCATGAAACCGTGGTCGCCCTCGTCGCCAGCGGGCACGAAGCGCCGCGTAAAGCGATCGGGAGCCGTCCGCACGTAGGTCCATGTTTGCCCGCCGTACCATATCACCGCCCGTTCTGGGATCCGCAGCTCGGATGCAGTCTGGCTTGACGTCGGCACGCTCGCGCTCGTGCGCAAATTTGCCGGCAGCGCATCGTCGGCGACGTAAAGCCAAGGGCTGCCCTGCACGGCCGGATCGGCGAGCGGTGAGGCGGAAAGCTTTTGAGCGGGCACCGAGCGGCCGTCGGGCGTATCGATCGTGATACGCGCGGGCGGTGCCATGCCGAAGCTGGCCGGCAACGTGACGCGCAGCACCACGGCTTGCCCAGACTGGAGACGCTGAAACAGTTTCGAGGTCGATGCCGTCGCGGCATTCGCAAGCGCGTCGCCAAACTGCTGCCGCATCGTAGCATTCAGCCCGTTCAGCGTGGCATGGGCCGATTGGAGCCTCGCTTCGTCGGCTTGCATCGCCGACTGCGCATCTTGGAAGCTCTTCTGCGAAATGTTGCGATCGTCCGCGAACAGCGTGCGGCTGCGCTGGTACTGGGCGCGCGAGCTTGCGACCTGCGCAGTGAACGTTCCGACGTCCGCGCGGGCGCCCGCCAAGCGGTTGCGCAGATCGAAGAGCGGCTGCAGATCGATGACGGTGGCGTAGGCGCTGATATTGGCCTGGCGCGTGACGGCTGTGAGCGGCGCGACCTCGATGTGGCTGGCCCGCTGTTCCTCGGGACCGACGACGACCACCGTTTCGCCGTTTACCGTCTGTACGGCGCGGGGCGGGGCGGATTGCGTTGCCACGGTCGTCGACGTGCTGGTGTCCAGGAACGTCTGATAGATGTACCAGCCTGCACCGCCAGCCAGAGCGAGCGATACGACGGAGAGAGGGATCAGTCGGAGTTTCATCGTGGTGTCTCTTCACTGAGGGTATCGCTCACCGCCTCGTGACCGAGGGGTTGCTGCATCGCATCTTCGAGTGCGCCGGCGCCTTGCTGGACCGCGATCACGGCATCGAGATGGACGGTTTCACTGGTCTGATAGCCCGCTTTCGCCTGCGTGTAGGTCAGTCGGTCCGCGTTCCCGTTGGCAAAAGCGGCGGCCTGGCCGTTGAGCTGTCTGCGGGCACTCGCGAGATGGGCGTCGGACAAGCGCAATGCTTCGACGCTTGACCGGTAGCGCGTGAGCGCATGCGCAAGATCGGCGAGAATCTTGTCCTGCAGCGCGCCGGCACGGGCCGCAGCTTCCTGGCGTCTTGCTTCGGCTTCATGGATGCCGCCTTGATTCTGGTTGAAGATCGGCAACGTGATGCCTGCGAGCCCAAATGCGATCTTGTGCGTGCCCGTGTCGTATGTATAGCCCGGTCCGAGGTGGAGGTTCGGATACTGCTTCGCGACTTCGAGCTGAAGAGCCGATTCGGCCGCAGCGTAATCGGCAAGCGAGGCGCGCAGATCTGGGCGATGGAAGATCGCCGCGCGCTGTGCATCCGCGGTCGGCGGTGCGGGCGGAACTGCGCCGAAGGCGGAGAGGTCAATTTCGATGCCGTCGAGCGCAGCGACGGGTATACCGATAGCGGCAGCGAGCTGGGCTCGCGCATCCTGATCGGCGCTGCGCGCCGCAGCCAGATCGCTTTGCGCCTGCGTGTCGGCAAAAATGGCAGAGTCGACGTCTGGCCGCGAGAACTGCCCTGCGGCTAGACGCTTGCGGCTCATCTCGGCAATCTGCCGCTCGGATTCGGCCCTGGTGGACTGAAACGCAATGCGCTTGCGGGCAGCATAGAGGGCGAGCATCGCAACTCGGACTTGCCTGCGGACCTTCCACGCCTCATTGACGAGGCTCAGCCGCGCGGCTTCCGACAGGTGAGTCGCCTGATCGACGCGATAGCCGCGCTTGTGCGCCGTCTCGATCGGGATGTCGAGTGCCGGGCCGAAGGTGATCGGGGATCCCGGCCCCGGGTTGGGTGTCGAATACTGAAACGGTAACTGCAAGACCGGGTTGGGAGTCGTGTCGGCGACGTCGATGCCGGCCTTGGCAGTGCCCCATCGGGCGCGCGCAACGTCGAGGGCGGGGCTGTAGTAGAAGGCCGCCAGCGTGAGCATTTCGCGATTCCAGCGCGCGGGCGGCCACGGTGCGACATTGTGCCCGGCCTCGCGCACGACGAAGGAGTGTAACGCCTCGCTCGCAAGCGAGCGCTGCTCGAAATGTCGGGCAAGCTGAGCTGGGGCGATCGGCTGGGCATGATAGGTCGTACAGCCGGCCAGCCCGACGAAAGCAATCAATATCGCTCGGCGCATTCTGAAATCCATCGGTCGTTCTGCTGCCCACCAGGGGCAGCGTCCGACACGGATGCTACGCCACCGCTTGTGAAGTTTTCGTCAAGAAAATGTTCGGCCGTCGCTGGTCCCAAGATGCTCCAAGCTGGCGGACGGCAGGCGCAGCGAGACACGGGTGCCGCTGCCGGGCTCGCTGGCCAGTTCGATCGACCAACCATATCGGTCGCATATCTTGCGGACAATCGATAGGCCGATCCCAAAGCCCCGCTTTCCTGACTGCTGGTCTTCCGCTTGGTAATACCGATCAAAGACATAGGGCAACGCGCCCGTTGGAATACCCGGCCCGGTGTCCTCAATGTGCAACCACCCGCCCAAATAGGAAATACGCACCCGCCCTCGGTCGGTGTGCCGCACCGCGTTCTCGATGAGGTTGGACAGCACGATCGCGAGCGCCGAGCGGTTCGCCATTACGTGATGAGCGTGATCCAGGTCAACGACGGTCTCGAGCTTCTTTTCCGCAAGGCGATTGGCAAAGGGCATCAGAGCGGATTCGACCAGGTTTGCCATAGCCACCGGTTCGATGTCGTGTGCCGACTCTTCTCTGGCGAGCATCAGCAATGCGTTAGTGAGTTCGCGCATATTGTCGGCGGCGTGCTCGATCTGCTGGAGCCGCTTGCGCGATTTTCCACTGATTGCGGAGTCCTGCGTGAGTAGTTCGCAACTCGTCGTGATCGTAGTGAGGGGCGTGCGCAGTTCGTGGCTCACGTTGCCGGTGAACTCCTTTTCGCGCTCGATCATCTCGGCCATGCGCCGATGGTAATCGTTGAAGGCGTCGACCAGTCCGGCGAGTTCCGTTTCATCGTACTTGCCGGGCTGGATCGACGGCGTTTCTCCGAACCGAAGTGTCTTCACCTGACTGGCGAGACTGGCCACCTGCCGCACCAGCAGGCCCGACAGACCGAAGGATAGCCAAATCGTGAGCAGCGCGAAAACACCCGTCCCGGCCATCACCGCATTGATGACTTCCTTGAAATGGTGTTCGTAGGCGTTGAAATTGTAAATTCGATATAGACGTGTGGTACCGAACGGGGTGATCGCGACGTGAATCTCACGGCCGTCGATGATGATTTGATGCGTCCCGTCAGGAAGGTTTCTGACGGATGCCGGTAGAACGATCGACGGATGGTCCGATGTTGACACGTACCCATTCAACTGTTGGTCGAATGGAGGCAGGAGCGTGGGATCGACTCGATAGTTCTTGAGGACATTCGTCATGTCGTCGTGGATCAACGCCACAATCAGTTTCTCCTCCTGCGCTTCGGCCAGCACTCTCACACCTAGTGCCTGAGCAAGCAACAATGCGATAGTCAGCGCCGAAAAGAAAAGTGCCACCTTGAAGCGCAGGCTATTTCGCATCTCGATCGCACTCCAGAAGCCGGTAGCCAACGCCGTGGACCGTTTCGATAAGGTCCGCCTCCCCTGACTTGGAGAGCGCCCGACGTAAGATGTAGACGTGAGTGCGCAGTGTGTCACTGTCGGGAAGCTGTTCGCCCCAGACTTCGGTTTCGAGCTCGGCACGAGTGAACATGCGGTTTGGCGACTGCAGCAGAATGCGCAGCAACTGCAGACATTTTGGCGAGAGCTTGACTGGGCGGCCGGCACGATCGACCGTCATCTTCGATACGTCCAGGTGCACATCAGCGAACCGGAGATCCACGGCTGCGACCTGACCACGATAGCGCTTGATCATGGCGCTCAGCCGCGCGCCAACTTCCTTGAGTGAGAACGGCTTGATTAGATAGTCATCGGCCCCATGCTCGAAACCGAGCAGTTTGTCGTCGAGCGCATCTCGAGCGGTCAGCATCAGCACCGGCGTGTCTCGACAAGCTTCTCTGCGCAGATTGCGGCAGAGCGACAGACCGTCCATGCCGGGCAACGATAGATCGAGGAGGATCGCATCCCACGAGCCGGCGAGCGCCATCCGTAGGCCCATGTTGCCATTGGACGCAACATCGACCTCGTAGCCGGTTCCCTCCAGATAGTCATACAGGTTCGCGGCGATCGCCGGATCGTCTTCGACAATCAGTACTTTCATGGAATTATCGTTCCTTTGATTTCCTCGAGAAATCTCTTCAGCGAGGCTCACTGTGGTGTCTGGCGATGGCCTGACGGTATGCCAGAATAAACACCCCAGATATTTGCGGTGTGACCCGCTAGGTGGCAATGCCTGGAACAACCGCTGCACTGGCATATCCAGCGGAATGTGAGCGCCGAGAAGCGTTGTCACAACGCCAACCAATCTTGTGTGGCAGTCAATTGCGGCGCGAAAGCAACAGACTAGTCCCGCGCGATGTGGTCTCGGGAAACAGACTGTCGGCGGTGTAGCGCAGATAAGTTTTGCGGATTCCCATGAAAAAATGGGCGACATGTTCTCACACCCAACCTATGGCCTAGATGATCGCCAGCCAGATGGCTTCGCCGGATTGCCGCGCCGCTGCGGTTCGGCGGCTCGCTGCCACGCAGTCGCCACTGCAACCGGGACGTGCAGTGGCAAATGCCGAGCCACACGTCCGGCAAGCACCACCGGCAGGGCCAATCACGAGCGTTAAGCGTGAGGAAACGCATGCCGCTTATCGGTTCCGTGTCGCTCATCCGAAATCTTGACTCGCTTTTCCACTTCACGGAAGCATCAATCCTCCGTGTCGTGCGTCAGTGAGATGACCGCCCCCGTCTCGGCGTTGACTTTGACGTCGAACACTTTGGTGTCGGCCACGACTTCTACCTTATAAAGGTTACCCTGCTTTTCGCTGTCGAATTCGGCTTGTGAGGCTTTGCCGCTGACGTGCTTCTCTGCAATGGCCACGGCTTGCGTCAGCGAGATATTGGCGTTAGTGGCAGCCATTGCATCGTTTTCCCTATGCTGTCCTGCATATGCGAGGGTGCCGAGTGTAGCCAGTGTGACGGCAGCAAGAGAAAGCTTGGTGTATCGGTACATATAATTTCCCCAAAAACACGCGGGAATTCGCGCAATGACAAGCGTATGTCCAAACACTTAGCAGTGCATTAGCGGTTTCAGACGGGAAAGCGCTGCGATAATATATTTCGTAATGCATGTATTTAATAAAAAATTGCCGGGAAGGCAGCGCAAGCCGACACCATTAAAGGTATGTTTGCAAGTCTGATTGGTGGGGAAGTCAGGACTATGCGAGGGCCATCGCCATAATTTTGAACCACTGGAAGGCGGGAACCCAGGAAAGATCACGCTCATCGACAGAACGATCGTTGCGGCTTACTGCATTTTCCTCTAGCTCTCGGCTAGGCACGTCGCGAGTCTGCCGATATTCGGCGCCTCACACAGACGCGCACTGAAAGGGCTGCGGCCCTCCCTTTTGGGTGAGAAAGCTATGGAGAATTGTGGCGCCGACGTGAGCGCGCAGGCTCTCATACTCTCTGCGCGCACTGCACCGCATGCCATAATGACGCGATATGGAACCGCCGCGGCTACGGCGCCAAGCAGCCAACGCTCACGAACACCCAAATTGATCTTCCGTGGGGCTGAGTGCCGCGGCATTGACCAAAACCACCCAAGAGCCAACGGTGGGGGAGCATGGATCGGCCGTCGGAACGACGCGTCTCATCGACGAAGAAAAGTCCCGGATACGACTCTAGAGGGCAATGCCATGCGAATTCTAGTTGTTGAAGATGACAGAAAGATCGGCGCGTTTGTCATCACTGCGCTGGAACAATCTGGGTTCGCTGTTGACCATGCGGAAGACGGCGTGAATGGACTCGATCTGGCGCTCTCTGCCTCGTATGACGCAGCGGTCATCGACATCATGTTGCCCCGCTTAGATGGATTGTCGATCATTGAGGCGCTGCGCCGCCAGGGGGTCGCTACGCCGGTCATTATCCTGAGCGCCAAGCGGACCGTGGATGACCGCGTCAAGGGTCTTCAGATGGGAGGCGATGACTATCTGACCAAACCGTTCGCGCTGGCTGAGCTGCTTGCGCGCCTTCAAGCGCTAATCCGCCGTGCCACGGGGACCACTGAGCCAGCCCGGCTGGTCGTGGGTGAGTTGGTCCTTGACCTGCTGACCCGCGAAGCGAAGCGGTGCGGGCAGAGGCTCGATCTGCAACCGCGCGAGCTTTCTCTGCTCGAATACCTGATGCGCAATGTGGGCCGCCCGGTTTCCAAGAGCATGATCCTGGAGCACGTCTGGGACTACACCTTCGATCCCCAGACCAACGTGGTCGACGTGCTGGTCTGCCGCTTGCGCAACAAGATCGACCGGGACTTTCCCGTGAAACTGATCCATACGATCCGCGGGGTCGGCTATGTCCTTAAAGCCCCTTGATGCCCAGCGAAAAACGATCAGCTTCCGGCTCGCGCTCTGGTACTCGGCGTTCTTCATCCTCGGCGCCCTGGTGCTTTTCTCGTTCGCGTATTTTCTGCTGGCCGCCTCGCTGCGTCAGCATGATCGCAACAGCGTCGAGCAAAAGCTTCATCAGTTGGCGGCCCAGTATCAGGCCGCCGATCTCACGGGGCTGAAAAAGGAACTGGCCCTTGAGGCACGGCTGGGGCGAGCCAAGCCGTTTTTCATCCGCATTGCCGGGCCACGCGATACCACGGTCTTTGTCGAGATTCCCGATCAATGGGCAAAGTTCGACCTGAGCGGCCTCGAGCATATGCCGCCGGCGGATTCGAGCGCCTTGATCCGGCTGCCCGCCAAAGACGACGAAGCTGTCCTGGAGATCGCCGGCACGCGCCTGCCAGACGGTGGCCTGCTGCAAGTCGGCAAGAGTACTGAGGAGCGCGACAGCGTCCTGGAACGCTTTGGCTGGATCGTGGCCGGCGTCATGGGCCCGACGATCGTGGTCGCCCTGCTCGGCGGGGCGTACCTCGCCCGACGCTCCCTGCGGCCGATTCGCCAACTGATCCAGACCGTCCGCACGATCGAATCCGGTGCCATGGCGGCCCGGGTGCCGATCCGCGAGACCGGCGACGAACTCGACGAGCTGGGGGCGTTGTTCAACGGCATGCTGGACCGGATTGCAACCCTGATCCAGGGTATGCGCGGCGCGCTCGACAACGTCGCTCACGACCTGCGCACGCCGATGGCGCGCCTCCGAGGCATCGCGGAAATCGCCCTGCGCTCGGAGGCGGGGCCAGAGGCTTGCCGGGAAGCGCTGGCGGACTGCGTGGAGGAGTCGGATCAACTGATCCGGATGTTGAGTACCTTGATGGACATTTCCGAGGCTGAAACCGGTACGCTCAAATTGCAACTGGAATCCGTTAACCTTTCTGAGCTCTTGGCCGATGCCATCGATCTCTACCAGCAGGTGGCCGAGGAAAAATCCATCACCGTCTCGCTTGCCGCACCCCAGCCGATCTGGGTCACGGTGGACCGCAATCGCCTGCGCCAAGTGATGGCAAATCTGCTGGACAATGCCATCAAGTATAGCCCTGTGGGCGGGCGCATCGACGTACAGGCCCGGCTGCGGCCAATCGCGGTCGAGATTCGCGTGGCGGACACCGGCATCGGCATGACACCCGACGAGCTATCGAAAATCTGGGACCGCCTGTACCGTGGCGACCGCAGCCGCTCACAGCGTGGCCTGGGACTGGGCCTGAGCCTGGTGAAGGCCGTCGTCGAAGCACACCAGGGCCACATCGAAGCGTCGAGCATGGCCGGCGCCGGCTCGGTCTTCACCATCACGCTTCCCGCCTTGGCCGGCGAGATCCGCCTTCCCCCGGACGACCCGTCAATCCTTGCCAAGCTGTAATGTTCGGGCAAGCTTCCGGCAAGATTCAGCGGCCACTATAGCTCCTGTAAGGCTGGCATGCCGCCCCTCCCCCGCAAGCGACACTGCGACTGAACCTCGACACGGCCTCGACCTTGCAACGCAAATGATTCACTCAGGGAGTATCGGCCATGAACGGCAAGCAAAGGAAGCGGGCGATATGCGCGGTGTTGGGCGCACTCACGCCGGGCGTCGGGCTGCTTGGCAGCGCCCATGCGGCCGGTGACGGGACGACCCAGTCTCCGGCCTATCAATCCAGCATCAAGGTGCCGAACCAGCAAATCGGGGAACGTGGTGAAGCGGCCAGACTCGCCGCACTGGCCAAGATCGATGCGACGAGGGCGACCGCAGCCGCGCTGGCCCAAGTCCCCGGGACCGTGCTGAAGGTCGCCCTCGACAACGAGAACGGCAACCTAGTGTATAGCGTGGAGATCAAGACTGCCGGCAATGAAATCAAGGACGTCAAGGTCGATCCGGGCAACGGAGCCGTCGTGCATGTGGATATCGCCGGCGACCAGGAGGACACAGAGGAATAGCCGTCCAGGGCTAGATCCATTTTCCACTGCCGCCGAGCGATCGGCACCCGACCGCCAAGCCGCGATTTGAAGGCGGTTACGAAAACGTCAAATGGCTTGGCACGATGCAAGGAGTTGAAATGAACAAGCTGCTATCAATCCTCATTACGGCGGTATTTTCCGCGCTCTCATTCTCTGTGGTTGCTGCTGACGCGACGGCTTCAGGCGTCGGTGCTGCGGCGTCCCAGCCGCAAGTCGCCGCCCCTGCCAAGACGTATGCCAAGAAGTACCAAGAGAGCGGGAAGAGTGAAATGAAGGAAGAGAAGCACGAAAACAAAATGCATGAAATGAAAGAAACCAAAGCGCAGGAAAGAAAGGAGAAATGAGCGCTGGCCACTGCCAGTAGCCGCGATGGCGGCCATGCCGCGCATGTCCTGATGACATTGACGAGCGCCCGGGCACGGCATTATTCCATCCGATTGTCAGGAGATTCACGATGAAATCCATCACGCGCATCTGGGCGGCGGCCATGGTTATGACGAGCCTGGGAGGAACGGTCTTCGTGGCCGGTGCACAGACCGCTTTCCCTCCCGAAAAAATGCAAGGCGCCATCGCATATGTGAGTGGTGGCATTGGACTGGACGAAGCAAACGCCCTCAAGCTAGCCGCCGCGCGGTATCCGCTCGAATTGGAATTTGCCCGCAAGGCAACGCCGCAGAATGAATACGTATCGGATGTCGGCGTTGTCATCAAAAACCAGGCGGGTAAGTCCATGCTCAAAGCCACTTCGGACGGCCCGTACTTCCTCGCGAAATTGCCCGAAGGCAAATATACCGTCAGTGCTGAGCGGCACGGCGACATGCAGCAACGCGTCGTGCAGATCCGGGCGCACCAGCATGCGCGGCTGATTTTTGTGTGGCAGAAGTAGCAACAGGTGTGAGCGCGATCCATGCCGCCGAGCGGTGCCTTGCCCCAGGTGATCCGGACCTGCATCTCGTGCCGAGCGCGACTATCGCGCGCATCCTCCTCCCAACGTCGTCCAGACCAGACATGCTTGCCATGGATATTGCAAATCTAGTCCAGAGCTACGGTTACCTCGCCGTCGCTACGGGAACGTTCCTGGAAGGGGAAACCATTCTGGTCATGGCCGGCTTTGCCGCCTATCGGGGTCATCTCGCGTTGCCAACCGTGATATTGATCGGCACGCTGGCGAGCTTCATTGGAGATCAGTTGTATTTTCAGATGGGGCGAAGATACGGGCCAGCGCTGCTGGCACGATTTCCGTCGGTGCGACCACGCGCGGCACGCGCCCAGGCGCTGCTGTGGCGGCATCACCTGCCCTTGATCCTGTCCATCCGGTTTCTGTATGGCCTGCGCATCGCCGGACCTATGGCGATTGGCATGAGCGAGGTGCCATGGCTGCGGTTCTTTGTCCTCAATTTGATGGGAGCCGCGGCCTGGGCCAGCGTCATCGCTGGTGCGGGCTTTGTCTTCGGGCAGGCGTTGACGGATCTGCTCGCAAATGCCGGTTATTACGAGACCCTGGTGCTGGCGGCGATCCTGCTCTGCGGCGCGCTGGGGTGGCTATACGTGCATCGGAGACATCCGGGCAGCCGCAGAGCGTAGCTATTGGACGATATTTTTCAAGAAAGGAGCCATTATGCTGAGCTGCATCAGGAAACACGCGCGATCGACTGCACTGACCGTGGCGGCTGTCGCAGCGCTGCTCAGTGGCTCACTGACCGTGAGCACGCCAGCTGTGGCAACGGAACGCCCGGTCGCACCGGAGAAGAATCCACCGGGTGACATCCCGGATACCCAAGTCTTTATTACCTATACGTCGCCCTTGGGTTTCTCGCTGAAGGTGCCGGAGGGTTGGGCGCGAACGGATCGTCGTGACGGAGCAAATTTTTCCGACAAGTACAACGCGGTCAACGTCACTGTCGCGTCCGCTGCCAGCGCTCCCACGGCCACATCTGCCGCCGATCACGAGGCCGCCGATCTGGTCAAGGCAGGGCGTGCGGTCAAGATCGAGGCGATCAAGCAGGCCATGCTGCGATCAGGCCCTGCGCTCCTGATTGTGTACACATCGAATTCCGAACCAAATCCAGTCACAAACAAGCCATTGCGCCTGGAGAGCCATCGTTATCTGATTTACCGCGGCGACAAGCTTGCCACCCTCGAGCTATCAGCGCCGCTCGGAGCCGACAATGTCGACCAATGGGAACTCATGTCAAATTCATTCCAATGGCGCTAAACCTTGGCCATTGGAAGCGTTTGAACTCTACCGCTTCTACCACAGCGGCGAGGACGAGACAGTTGCGCTACGTGGCGTGTCGCTGCGGCTTGGGGCGGGGGAATTTGTCGCTCTGATGGGGCCGTCCGGGAGCGGCAAGTCTACGCTGCTGGCATGCCTGGCCGGACTGGATGAGCCCGATGGCGGGCATGTCGAGGTGATGGGGCTGCGCATGTCGCGGCGGCTCGAAGCCACGCGTGCCGCCTTGCGAGCCCGGCACATCGGCATCCTCATGCAAGCGGGCAACCTGTTCGAGCACCTCACGGTGGAGGCCAATATGGAATTGCAGATGGCGCTGTCTAAACAATCCGGCCGGAACACACTCGACCACCTGCTGGAGGTGATGGGCCTGACCGGGCAGCGCCGTGCACATCCCTCGCAACTGTCGGGCGGCGAGGCCGCGCGCGCGGGCCTCGCAGTGGCCTTGTCGTCAAATCCTCATGTGCTGCTGGCAGACGAACCCACGGCGGAAGTGGATGCGGCCACGGAAACCAACATTCTGAACCATTTGATGACACGGTGCCGCGAAGGGGCGGCGGTTCTGATCGCGACGCACAGCAAGGCGCTTGCGGCGCAGGCCGACCGTGTCCTCGGCATTCGAGATGGACGCATCACTCATGTCTGACACCCTGATCGAGGCCCAAGCCGTTGGCCGGCGCTACCCGCAAGGCGGAGTATCCATTGCCGCGGTCGCCAGCGCGACATTTCGATTGCGCGCGGGAGATCGCGTGGCGCTGGTCGGCCGATCCGGGAGCGGCAAGTCGACCTTGCTGCACCTTATGGCAGGACTCGACGTGCCGACCAGCGGCGAGCTTACGTGGCCTGCGCTAGGCGCCGCCGAAACGCTGCTGCCTGAGAAGATCGCGCTGGTGTTTCAGGCGCCGAGCCTGCTAGAGCCATTGACGGTGAGCGAGAATGTGGCACTGCCGCTGCTCATGGCAAATGCGACACCCGATATTGACAACGCGGTCGCAAATGCGCTTGCCATCTTCGGCCTTGAGAGCCTGGCGCGCAAACTGCCCGAAGATCTATCCGGTGGGCAGATGCAACGTGTCGCCATGGCCCGTGCAATTGCCGGAAATCCTCGCGTGATCCTGGCTGATGAACCGACCGGTCAACTCGATCAGCCAACCGGTCGCGCCTTGCTCGATGCGCTTCTCGCGCATCTCGCTGGCACTTGCACGGCGCTTGTCATCGCCACACATGATCCCGCAGTGGCTGAGCGCATGGAAAGGGTTTGGCAAATGGAGCACGGCACCCTCAATAAAACCATGACAGCCATGGAGGGCGTATGACCTGGTTGTGGTTTTTCGGCCTCATCAAGGAGCGCAAGGCTCGCCTCGCGGGCACCGCGGCCGGCATCGCGATCACCGTGGCGTTGCTGGCCTCGCTCGGCGCTTTTCTGGCCCAGAGCACCGCGTCCATGACGCGCCGCGCGCTCGCCGGTGTGCCGGTTGACTGGCAGGTGCAATTGGTCCCCGGGACAACCGTGCAGTCGGTTGCCACAGCCATTGGCAAAGCCACTGCGGTGTCCACGGTGCAAACGGTTGGTTATGCCGATGTGAACGGTTTCGAAGCCCATACCGGCGCCACCGTACAGACCACCGGCAAAGGCAAGGTGCTCGGCTTCGATGCCGCCTATATCCGCGATTATCCGGCGCAGTTCCGGACGCTGCTCGGCAGCCTGGATGGGGTTCTGCTTGCGCAGCAGACGGCGGCTAACCTGCATGCCACGCTCGGTGACGTTGTCACGATTCATCGTACCGGCCTTGCACCGGTCGACGTCAAGGTGGCCGGTATTGTCGATTTGCCGCATGCCGATTCAATGTTTCAGGCCGTCGGCGTCACGCCCGGGGCGGCGCCGCAGGCACCACCGGATAATGTCCTGCTGATGCCCATCGACGAGTGGCACCGCCTCTTTGACCCGCAGGCGGCAATCCGGCCGGATTCGGTTCGCATTCAACTGCATGCGCGAATCGCGCCTGCCACACTTCCGGGCGATCCGCAGGCGGCTTTTGCAGTGGTGCAGGGTGCGGCGAAAAATCTTGAGGTGCGCATCGCGGGCAACGGCATCGTGGCGGACAATCTGGCGGCGAGGCTCAACGCCGTGCGCGGTGACGCGTTGTATGCCAAAGTGCTGTTCCTGTTTCTCGGCGCGCCGGGGGCACTGCTGGCCGCCTTTCTGACGATAGCGGTGGTGGCATCCGGCGCCGGCCGGCGCCGGCGCGACCAAGCATTGCTGCGAATTCGCGGGGCCTCGCGCGCGCAAATCATGAAACTGGCGACGGTCGAAGCAATGTGCATTGGCATGGGTGGCACGATCGCCGGACTGTTTCTCGCCACACTCTTGTCCCGGATGCTTCTTGGCGGCGGTACTTTCGCCGTTTCCGCCATCGGCTGGATCACAGCCGCTGTCCTGGCTGGCGTTGTGCTTACCCCCGCCGCCATTCTCGCCACGGCATGGATTGATGCGAGACAGACGACAGTCGCGACGGCCCGGATGACAATTGGCCCCGATCGCGCCCGGCCCTGGCAACGCATCGGCCTTGATTTCATACTCATAGCCCTGTCGGCCCTCGTCTTCTGGAGAACGTGGAGCACGGGCTATCAGGTCGTGCTGGCCCCCGAGGGGACGCCAGCGTCATCGGTGGATTACCCAGCCTTTCTCGCACCGGTCTTGCTATGGCTGGGCCTCGGGCTGCTGACGGTCAGACTGTGTCTGGTGGGGCTCAATCGCGGCCGCGAACACCTGGCCACGTGGCTGAACCCTATCGCGGGGGCCCTGGCGGGCGTCGTGGCCGCCGCCATCAGCCGGCAGCGCAAACGCATGACGCAGGGTGTCGTCCTGGTTGCGCTGGCCTTCGCTTTCGCGACCTCGACCGCCGTCTTCAACACCACCTACAACGCGCAGACGCGCGTCGACGCGGAGCTCACGAACGGTGCGGACGTGACGGTCACAGGCACGTCCCGGGCCCCCGCTTCAACGAAGCTTAGGGAACTTGCAGCTTTGCCCGGCGTGCGCGCCGTGCAACCGATGCAGCACCGGCTGGCCTACGTCGGTACTGACCTGCAAGACCTGTACGGTATAGACGCCACGCACATCGGCGATGCAACGAGGATGTCGAATGCGTATTTTGCGGGAGGAAACGCAAAAAAGACGCTCGATCTGCTCGCGCGAACGCCTGACGGCATTCTCGTTTCGGAAGAAACCGTGAAGGATTTCCAGCTCCATGTGGGCGACGAACTCAATCTGCGGCTGCAAAATGCGGTGGATCATCAATATCACGTCGTCAAATTCCACTTCGTCGGCGTAGTGCGTGAATTTCCGACCGCGCCGAGAGACTCTTTCCTGGTGGCCAATGCGCGCTACGTTGCGCAGCAGACCCACACCGACGCGGCCGAGGTCGTTCTGCTCAAGACCTCCATGGGGCCCGCGCAAGTGGCGCCGGCTGCGCGGGCGGTTGTCGCAGCACTCCCGGGGGTCAAGGTCACCGACCTAGGGCAGGCCCAGCACCTGATCGGATCCAGCCTGACCGCTGTCGATCTTGGTGGACTGACGCGACTGGAGCTTGGCTTCGCCGTGCTTCTGGCGGTTGCGGCGACGGGACTTATTCTCGCCCTCGGACTTGCCGACCGGAGGCGCACCTTCGCCATCCTTTCCGCCCTCGGAGCGAAACCCCGTCAACTCGGCGCTTTTCTCTGGAGCGAAGCCTCATTGCTCTTTCTCGCCGGCACCAGCACCGGCATACTGACGGGTTTTGCGCTCGCCTGGATGCTGGTCAAGCTCCTGACCGGGGTTTTCGACCCACCGCCCGAGCGACTCACTGTGCCGTGGCTTTATTTGACCGCCTTGGTCGGTGTGGCGTTCGGTTCGGTCGTTGTCGCGGTGGCCGGAGCTCTGCGGGAAACGCGCATCCCTGCGGTACAGCGCATGCGCGAACTCTAACCAACGGAGATGCTTTTTTGCGGGTACCCGCAGCATCCGCGTTGTTGCTGGATGGGTGGACATTTGACCGAGCCGAACGAGCAGAAGACGCAACAGTCACCGGAGTTGGGGCGCAACAGCATCATGCAGTGACTGCACTCGTAGTAAAACTGGCAGGCGTTGGTGGGCATGGTTTCGTGCTGGGCAAAACCGCAATGCGGGCAGGTCAACACGGATTCGAGGATGACGGCGTTCATCGCGGCCTCACTTGCGAACGGCGGACGGATAGCCCGCGTTCCCCGTCGCTTGCGTCAACGCCTGCGGCTGGGCCTCGTCGGGATCGTAGGTGACGGTGGCGGTCTTCTTGTCGAAATCGACCTTGACGGTGCGGACACCGGTCACCCGCTTTGATGACTTCGTGACCGTTATCGGACACAGATCGCACGTCATGTTCTGCACGTCAAGCGTGACCGTCTCCGACGCGCCAGCCAGTGCCGCCAGAGGCAAGCCCCTTGCGCAGCTCCAGCCGCAGGTCCAGCGCCTTGATCTGGTTGCTGCGCCGGTAGCCGCGGAAGCCCATCGCCATGCCTGCAACGCCCGTCACCACACCCACGTAACCAGTCCAGTCTGCCATACCCCCTCCCTCATGACGACCCGGTCTCAAGATACAAGCGAGTTTTTTCCGTTGGTTAATGAATCTCGTGCTCTCGGGCGTCGACTTCAAAGGGCGCAGCGTTATATCCAACTGTGGCGATCTGCTGGAGATATGCGGGCAGGAACGCGGCAATCGAGCCAGCGACTTCGTACTGGTGGACGTGTCGGCATTCGTGCGTCAGCAGCCTGCGCACCAAATGACCCTGAACGATAAAAATCGCATAGCCCAACGTGAGGCCCGTAAAGCCTGGTCCGAGCAGACTGGCACTCAACGCGACGTTCCGTAACCATGGGTCCTCCGGCAACGGCAGTGTTGGTGCGATAACCACTCGAATCCTTTCGGGTGCCAGAACACCGACGGCGCGTGCGTCCGCGATACCTTGCGGCGTAAGCATCGCCCCTGTTAAAAGTGCCTGCCGCTCTTGTTCCTCTGCCCAATTTATCGCCGCAGGCACTACCTGCGGCAGCAGAACTGCGAGATTGGTCATCGTAAGTCTTCCTCGTTATCCGCGATTGGCCAAGGCGCGCTCGATTTTCTTGTCGGTCTTGTACTGGCTCAGCGCATACACAGACCAGATCGCAGCCGGAATCCAACCGATGATCGTGAGCTGGAGAAGCAAGCAGATGATCCCCGCGAAGGGACGCCCGATCGTGAAAAATTGAATCCAAGGCAAAATCAACGCAAGCAGCAGACGCATGTAGTTCCTCTACGATTTCATTGCCGGCTTCCGGCCGGTTCGGGGCGTTTCACGCCAGGGAATTCCTCACTCGCAGATCGAAATGATCTGGTTCAATTGCTCACACGCGGCCAGGAAAACCTCCTGCGGCGCTTGCTTCCAAGGATGCGGCTTGGCGCCGCGCGCCCGCCAGTCGAAGGACTTCGGCTGATGCCCCAAGACGTAACTGGTGACGTGTTTCGGCCCCTTGAACTTGATAGCGAACGGATTGGTGTCGTTGTACTCCGCCGTCGTCATAGGCAGGCCAATGACGATGCTGGTTGTCTCGTTAAACGCTCTAGGCGACAGAACAAGCATCGGATGCATATTCTTCATTTCTCGACCGACTTGTGGATTGCAGTCGATCCAGATGATGTCGCCGCGATCCGGTGCCCAAGCGACCTTCGACATCAGAAAGCCTCCACACCAACAGGGGATGCAGCCATGGCTTCTCCGCCATGCTTCGACAGGTCGAACTTGGCGAGCTTTTCAGCAAGGGTGAGCTTACGAGGGCCGACAGGCTTTACGGTGACGCCAACCTCATCGGTTGTCACCTCCACCTCAAGACCCACTTCAAAGTGCGCAGAGCGCGCGACTGCGGCTGGAATCCGTACAGCCAAGCTGTTTCCCCATTGCTGAATAGTCAGTGTTGCCGTCTTTGCCATGATGATTTACCTCCATTACGTATCGACAAGTATAGACACAATCTTCCTGCGTTTCAACACGTATAAACCTCTGGCGTCGTCAATCAGTGGCGAACATTTCTTCTAGCCCCTCAATCGCTTCGAGAAATTCACGCTCCGTTACTTCAAGGTACGGAGAAACGTGATCGAGGTGAGCATGGCCGAGCAATATTTGTACGGTTTCGATTGAGTGCCCTTGCGCCAGAAGGCGACTGGCAAAGGTGCGTCGACCGGAGTGGCTGCTGTACCCCTTCCCAAGCCCTGCCGCGCGGTACAGGCCGGTGACATAGCTCTGCAGCTGTCCGCAGCCAGGTATTCGACCTGCTCTCCTCTGTCGTTCGTCCGGCGCTTGACGCTCAGCTCGTAACGGCTCCCCTTATGAGTAAGAATCAACGACGTCTGGGGCATTAAGCCCCGCCACTTCTGGCGATCCATTGCTGTGCCCTTGCCCCGCTCCCATCGCCATTCGATGTAGCGATCGAGCGCGGCAAGCGCCTTCGGATGGCTCAGGTACACGCAGCGCTGGCGGCAGCCTTTCGTGATTGCTGCCCGCAGGCTCACTTCTTCTCGAATCGGTCCGGAGGACTGGAGCACGTCGGCCACTTCGATGCGGGCAATCTCGGAGATCCGCATCCCGCAGGTGAAGCCGAGCAGCAGAACGAGAGCGTCACGCTCCGGGTGCCGACTTGTGGCCTCGGTCACACGGAGCAGGTGTCGGATTTGGGCGGATTTGAGTGTCTTGGCGCGTTTGATGTCCATGGTTTCTCGGTCCTCGTAATACGCTCGAAATTGAGCCTGTTACGAGAGAGAAACGCCGGGCGCTCCTTTTCATGATAAACGCCCGTGGTTCCTGCCGTCCTCGGAAAATCTGCGCCGAGTTAATCACGAAGGCTTTGAGTCAAGGAGACCGGATTAGCATCGATGCACACCACGCATAATTGCCTAACTCGGTTCGCAGAATTGAACCCATATTCTGTCCACGGCAGAGTCCACAACCGGTTTGCACCTATTTTCTGTCGCGCGACAGAAACGCACTTAAATTGTGTTCACATTGCTGGACAAAAATTAGGGTATTGATGCCGCCCTTAAATAGGTAAGTAATTGATTTTGTTAGTTATGTTGTGCAGCTTCGAGTGCCCTGCTTTGTGTCCGCCAACTGCTGGCAGCGCGCGATCGGCCTTGCAGCGTTTCAGCGAAAGCGGCTTGGCTGCAAAGATCCGCACGACCTTGCCGGTTCCTCTTTCGACTTCCATATCCACGCACGCGCAGCCGTATCCGTGACTTCCCGCGTTAGTGACAACCCAGCCCTTTGTCGACATGTCGGGAATCTCGTCGAACCCCGGAACCGGCGGCTCGCCCATCACGGAAAGCGTCCAACTGCCGTCCTTGTCGTCGAGCCACCAGTTGCCAGGCGTCGGGTTCTGCAACCAACCACAGCGATTTTCCCGGTTGCCCGAAACCGCATGGGCACTGAGTGCCATCAAAAGGCAAACGGCAAGCGCGGGCGCCACGCGGCGAGAGCGAACGATTTTCATGGGAAAGACCTTCTGATCCAGGTACCACCTGTGCAAGGCGGTGGCCGAAACCTTCAGCGACGCAAACGCTATCAATATAGCCACTCCGGCGATATCCCTGGCAAATTTACCCGCTCGCAAGCGTTCGTGTTCCCGAACGAGGCCCATGTCCACGCCTGGAAGCGGCAACGTACAACCCGAAGACCCCCCCTACTTCGCCTGCTGCAACGCGCCCACTCGGTATGGGATCATCAACTGATCGGCGTAGGACGAGTGCGAGCGTCCCTTGGTCTTCGTCTGATAGGCCAGTGAGGCCTCCTTGCCACACCATGGCAAGAAGACAGAAGGATCCGAAGGATGCTGGGGCACGTAGCGGGTAAAGTCATACACCTGCCCACGAATCGCCATCCAGCAGTCGTTGCGGGTGGCATGCCGCGCGACTTCCGATAATGTGTAATTTGTCTCGCGCGCGGTCGTTGCCGGGGTATCCGGTGCAGGGGACGCCGCAGGCGCGTCGGGCAGCCAAACGCTGGCCGCCCAGAATCCTCCCAGAGCGAGGAAGAAAAGCATCGTGGAGACAATGAAAAGTCGGCGCATCATCGGAAGTCGAAGCTCTCAAACTGGATGGATTGTGCAGGCTGACCGAGTTCGCGCAGCCTCGCCGTAACTGCCGTTACCAACCCTTTCGGGCCACAGATCTCCACTTGTCGTTGCCCGATGCAGCTTACCCGGGACAACATGGCTGACACATCAGGAAACGACTCGCCGCTGGCTTCGGCGATCAGCTCGAAATCCGGGTCGACGTCGGCGCGGGACTTCAACTCGTCGAGGAAGGCCGCATCGCGCGCTTCACGGTACAGGTAGATCAATGTCGTTGTTCGGGCAAGCTTCCCGCTCCGGATTGCCGCCATGAAGGGCGTGATGCCAATGCCGCCAGCAATCCAGAGCTGAGGCTTTTCGGCGTTGTCCGCCAAAAAACGCCCGAAGGGGCCTTGCAGCCGCACCAGCGTGCCTGGCTCCAGAGACTGGATGCGTCGGGTGCACGGCCCGAGGGCTTTGACGCCGACAGTGAGCACGCCACCTCGACCGATCCCACTGACTGAGAAGGGATGGAATTCCCCACAGCCGCGGTAGACGGGGCCATCGCCAAAGGCCGCAAGCACAAATTGTCCAGGCTTGACCGGTAACGCACCGCCGCACGGAGCGAGCGACGCCTCGATCGTATCCAATGCCTTCGACGTAACGTGTGTGACCCGATAGGGATGTGCACTCAAGCCGCGATCCGTTGCCAACAGTCGCCAAGCGAGCGCTACCGTCGCCAGTCCAATGAATGCGAGAAAGGCTCCAGCGTCGCCAACGATCACAACGACGTGCGCCAGTCCGCTGATCGCACCCAGCGCAGCGAGGTAATGCAACGCGCGCCAGCGCCGGTAGCCCATGCGTCGACTGAACGTCGTTGCAAGGCCCCCCATGAGAAACAGCAGCCCGAACCATCCGAGCCACTCAGGCCAACTCAGATACCAAGGCGCAATGGCCAGCCATGCGGCACGAGCCGACTCCCCTAGCCCAGACATTCCCAACGCCAACGGATGGCACAGCAGCAGCACGTAGCCGATGACGCCGGCGCGGTGATGCCAGAGGTACATGGTGTCCAGGCCGCCCAGCATGCCAGACCAGCGGGGCTCGCGCACCATCAGGGCGAGGCTACCCACCAACAGACCGGTTCCGGCCCAGGCCGCGATGATCGAGATGGAACGCCAGAGCGACAAATTTTCCCGGAAGGCCCACCCTATGCCGGCGAGGCTTAGCGTGACGAGGAAGATCGGCGCGCCCAGGTCACGCGCCCGGAGACGCCGGTGCCGTGCGCTCATTGCAAGCGTCCCCGTGTCGGCAATCGCTCGTGCGTAAGGCGCTGGTGCCCGATAGCGACGGAATCCATGTGCGCAGGCATACGTCGAAACCGCAACGCGTTTTCGCTTCGCGCGAAGGTCACAGCCGATTCGTTTTTACGCCGACCGGAACTACGTTGCCCATGACGACCTCGATGTTTTTCATTGACTTGCTCCTGACAGAGGTGGCACGCAAGTCGTATCGCGCGCTCGTACTACGCGGGGGCGCCAATCGACGCGTTACCCGGCGCAACTTGGTGATATTCAAGAGATGGGGGTGAGCCTGAGGTTCGCCGCCGTCTACACGTTAATGCAGATGCTGTGACCCGTGCGAACGGCGCGGTACATGCCTTGATGCAAGTCAAGGCATGCACCGCGCACGCGCCGACCGATCGCGTAACGGCTGCTTCCGGCTGCTTCCGACGGGCAGGCGCCCTACCCCACTGCGTCCAGCGCCCCAGAAACAACAGACGGATTCCGGCAGCATATTTCGGATGACGACCGCCCCAAACAAAACGGCGACCAGTCGTCTTGCACCGGCCGCCGACATCATTGCGCTGGGTCAGGCTGACGTGGCGGCCGCCGCCGTGTGCCCTCGCCCGCGCCGGTACAGCCCGAGCGTGGCAACCAGCCCGCAGAACGCGGCGAAACTCAACCAGTACCCGGGTGAAGCCTTGTCGTGCGTGACCTGGATCAGGTACGTCGAGATGGCGGGAGTAAAGCCACCGAACACCGCGGTCGCGAGACTGAACGCCAGCGAGAAGCCCGCCACCCGCACTTCCACGGGCATCACTTCCGTCAGCGCAGCGACCATCGCGCCGTTGTACATCCCGAAGAAGAACGAGAACCACAGCAGCACGGTCAGCATGCGTGCAAAGCTCGGCGCGCCGGCGAGCCACGAAAGCGCAGGATAGGCCGTGAAGATCGCCAACACGGAGATGGCGAGCAAAACCGGCTTGCGCCCCACACGGTCAGAGATCGCGCCGCCGATCGGCAGCCAGATGAAATTCGACGTGGCCGCGAGCAATGTCACCATCAGACTGTCTGACGTCGAGAGTTTGAGCACAGACTTGCCAAACGTGGGCGTATAGACCGTGATGAGATAGAACGTGGTGGTCGTCATCGCCGTGAGCAGCATGCCGCCAATGACGATACGCCAGTTGACACACAGCATCGCAAAGATTTCACGCACCTGCGGACGATGCCGCCGCGCTTCGAATGCCGCGGTTTCCTGCAGCGAACGGCGCAGCACGAAGAGGAACGGCACGATTGCGCAGCCGATGAAAAACGGCACGCGCCAACCCCACGCGACAATCTGATGCTCGGAAAGCCAATGATTCAGGCCGTAGCCGATCGCCGCCGCCATCACGATCGCGACTTGCTGACTGGCCGACTGCCAACTCGTGTAGAAGCCCTTGTTGCCGGGCGTTGCCATTTCGGCCAGATAGACGGATACGCCCCCCAGTTCCGCTCCCGCCGAAAAACCCTGTAACAGGCGTCCCAGCAGCACAAGTGCGGGCGCGAGCAGCCCGATCGTCGCATACCCTGGCACGCACGCGATCAGGATGGTGCCGCTCGCCATGATCGACAGCGTGACGATCAGTCCGGTGCGCCGCCCCACCCTGTCGATGTATGCGCCGAGAAAAATTGCGCCCAGCGGACGCATCAGAAAGCCCGCGCCAAATACCGCGAAGGTGAGCATCAACGACGCGAAGTCGCTGGTCGACGGGAAGAAAATCTTCGAGATCGATGTCGCGTAGAAGCCGAACAGAAAAAAATCGAACTGTTCGATAAAGTTGCCGCTTGTGACCCGTAGCACGGCAGCGGCCCGGTTCGCGCGCGAGCTGCCGCCACTGACGGAGATGGGTTCTGTGGGGGTCATGGTGTCTCCTGATTATGGGTATGTGTACTTAGTGGGTAGCGACGGGACCCTGCGGGACCTAATCCGCGCCCAGACTTAACGTCTTGCCTTGGCGCTTCTCGATCGATGATTTAAGTAACGCCGCCGAGCGAAAAATGCCGTGCGCGAACTTTCCGTAAGGCAGCGTTGCGAACAGCGCCATGACAATGCCCAGATGGATGGCGAGCAGCGGCGGCATCGCGAGCGTTGCACGGAACCCGAGCAACGCGAGTCCGGATACGCTCGTCAACATCAGAAGCGCGATGAAGCCGCGGTCCATCGGACGTTGACGGGCATCAGTGCGTTCGGGATTGCGCCTGAGGTTCAGCCACCACAACCCCGCCGGCCCGACGAACAGTCCAATGCCGCCCACCGTGCCCAGCAACACCGGGATACTCAGGTAGGGATATGGCGCCTCCAGACTGAACGCATAGTGATACAACGTTGCAACCGCGGTTGCCGCGAAACACAACATGAACCCGTAGAACGTGAGGTGATGGAAGCGGCGTCGCGCAAGCGTGAATGCATCGTCCGATTCGTTGCAGCCGTCGCCGTGTCCACCATCGAGATACTTGAGCGTCAGCGCGTGCTTTGCGGCTTCGACGGCGGCAGGCATGCTTGCGCTCGCGGTTCCCGCCGAGACGTCGCGCCAGAAGCGCGTAACGCCCACGCTCAACGCCAGCATCGCGAACAGAAAGACCGTGCCGAACATTGCCGCGAGCAGGTTGTGCGGAAAGATCGCGTAGAAGTTTGCCGGCGTGGCGTCTGCGGAAAGACCACCGCGCAATGCCGTCCCGAGCATCAGAAAGAGCGCGAGACCTGCCGCCAGCGCGACCGACAAGGTCACGCCGTTACGCTTGTACAGCGCGCCGAACGCCCTGGGAAACGCATATTCGGTATACGTTTCGAGGCGGACCTGCGCCATCGATTTGGGCACGTTAACCGCGAATTCATGCGGCGGCGCGTACTGGCAAGCGTGATAGCACGCGCCACAGTTGTGGCAAAGGTTCGCCAGATAGTTGACGTCCGCCTTGCCGAAGTCGAGACGGCGCGTCATGGCCGGAAATACGGCGCAAAATCCCTCGCAATAGCGGCACGCGTTGCAAATCTGCATCTGCCTCGCCACTTCGGCTTCGCTGTTGCTCAACGGCACAATGGGAATCACGCGCGCCGCGCTGCCCGATGCGCCGTGTTGGGTTGCCTTGGTATCGAACGGCGACGCGGTCCGCGTGCGTTCGGGCGTGAGCACGTCAGACTGCTGCACTGTGAGCCTCCGTTGTCTTGTGTGCGGCGCGCGCGGCCTGCGTGCCGGCAATGCGTCCGAACGCTGTGCCGATCGACATGCCAACGCCGGCCGTATAGCCCTGACCAAGCACGTTGCCGGCCATCATTTCCCCCGCGACGAACAGGTTCTCGCTCGCCTCGCCGCCGAAGTGAACCTGCGCCCGGTCGTTGGTTTTCAGACCGAGGTAGGTGAACGTGATGCCTGGGCGCAACGCATAGCCGTAGAACGGCGGCGTGTCGATCCGGCGTGCCCAGTGCGTCTTGGCTGGCGTGAGGCCCTCGGTGTGGCAGTCGTCGAGCGCGGTGTGGTCGAAGGTGCCGATCCGACAGGCGTCGTTGTAGCGGGTGATCGTTTTCATGAACGGCGTCTCCGGCAGCCCCAACTGACGCGCAAGTTCTGGCAGCGTGTCGGCCTTCACGCCCGGAAACACCGGCGGCATGAATCGGCCGATCGCCTTCGAGTCGATGATCGAATAGCCGATCTGTCCCGGCTGATGGGCGACGAGCCGTCCCCAGATCGCATAGCGCTTGGGCCAGAAATCCTCGCCCTCGTCGTAAAATCGCTTGCCATCGCGATTCACCACGACACCCAGCGACACACAGTCAATACGTGTGCAGATGCCGCCGTCGTAGAGCGGCGCACGCGCATCGATGGCAACGCAATGCGATTGCGACGGATCGCCGATCAAATCGGCGCCGGCTTGCGTCATATGTTTGATCAGCACGCCCGTGTTAAAGCGCGTACCACGAATCAGGAAGTTGTCGGCAGGCCATTCGCCGCGTTCGTTCTGCCCCCAAGCGTCGCGCAGCCAGGCGCGATTCGATTCGAAGCCCCCCGCGGCGAGCACGCAAGCGCGCGCCTCGAACCGCTCGGCACCGCTGTGTGCCGCGACGAAGCGAGCGCCATCGAGTTCAAGTGATTCGACGGGGGTGTTGTAGCGGATGTCCACGCCGAGCGCTTCCGCGCTTCGGTAATACGCGTTGACAAGCGCTTTGCCGCCCCCCATGAAGAACGCGTTCGTGCGTGCCACGTGTAGCGCGCCGGAGAGTGGTGGCTGGAAACGCACGCCGTGTCGCTGCATCCACGGCCGGCACGACGACGATGCACGGATCGTCAGACGTGCAAGCGCCTCGTTGGTGATGCCGCCCGTGACCTTGAGCAGGTCCTGCCAGAACTCTTCTTCCGTATAGGCATCCACGAGCACGTCTTGCGGCGCGTCGTGCATACACCGCAGATTTCGCGTGTGTTGCGAGTTGCCGCCGCGCCATTCGCGCGGTGCCGATTCGAGAAGCAGGACCGACGCGCCGGCTTCACGCGCCATCAACGCAGCGCATAGCGCCGCATTGCCTCCTCCAATTACCAATACATCGACCATTTGACTTGGCTCCTTTCGGACGCATCATAGGGATGCCAAGTCGGTTCTGCCAGTCGCGTCCCCTCAAGGGGTCTTCACTGTTTGTGAAGACTGCGGCGCGCGCAGACGTGCGCCGGGCCAGCGGCTTTCGTGCACGAGTTGCCGCGCGACATCGGCGAGGACGACGCGCGCGGCGAGACCCGCGGGCGACAGTTCGTCGTCGGAGACACTGGCGATCATGTTGGGCCGCGTGGCGTAGCGCTCTGCGACGGGCACGCTCACCAGCATTCCGTTCGCGGATCTGGCGAGCGCGGCGCCGGGCTGTATCGTCGCGCCCATCCCCGTTTGTACCAGGTCCATGAGCAGCGCGAGACCGTCCACTTCGGCGACCACGTTAGGTTCGTAAGCCGCGCGTCGAAACGCCGACGACAGCAGCGAGCGCAGCCCATGCGTGCCGCTGGGAAGAATGAGCGCAAGCCTGCCGAGGTGCTTGAGCCGCACGGATGTGCCTGTCGGCATACCATCGAGACCCTCGGCGCCGATCAGGAACAGCTGCTCGTCGAGCAGTGGCATCACGCTCCACCGCTGCGCGGGTTCCTCGCGAAAGAGCACCGCGAGATCGATCTGACGCGCGCTAAGCATGGGGGCGAGATAGCCGGAGAGGCTTTCGACGATGCGCAGCCGAACATCGGGGTATCGTGCACGCATGGCTTGCGCGAATGCGACGCCGAGCACGCTCGCCGTGCTTGGCGCCATCCCAACGCTCACGTGTCCAGACAGACGGGCGGAGCGCGCGGCAACCGCGGCGTCGTCGATATGGCGCAGCGCGAGTTGTGCCTGACGCCAAAAGGCGATGCCGGCGTCAGTCGGCACCACGCCGGCGGACGTGCGCTGCAACAGGCGGGTCGAGAGTTCCCCTTCGAGACGGCTGATCTGCTGGCTCAATGCGGAGGTGACCACACCGAGGTCCAAGGCGGCCCGCCCCATGCTTCCGTGTTCCACCACACTGACAAAATACCGGAGTTGTCTCAATTCCATTTCGCGATCGACCGAGAAGTTTTGGCTAGCATGCGTCGAAGGCGACGGTATTGGCAAGTCCCAACGCCGCCGTTGGCAGTGACAATCCTCGCCCGCCGGTTGGCGAATTGACGGCACAACCTCGGCCTCATGGAACTCGGTTCCGCAGAATGGCTTGAAGGATGTCCTGAGCTGCCCTACATCATCTCCGGACGAAGCAACTGCCCTCCTTTCTTGAATCGATTCAGACTGAAGGGGGTGATATCGGCGTAAGGCGTTTTATTCTGCGCCATTTCAGACACGAGCAACCCGGCCCCCGGGCCTAGGCCAAACCCGTGTCCGCTGAACCCTGACGCGACGATCAGGCCCGGGATTTCATCGACGGTCGAAATCACCGGCACGAGATCCGGCGTGGTATCGATGAGGCCCGCCCACGCCTGCAATATCCGCACCCCTTTCATTTCAGGAAAGCAGGTCGTCAGGTTGCTGACCGCCTGCGCCAACCATTCTTCGTCAATGGCCGGCTCCAGCACCCGAATACGCTCGAACGGCGAGATGTCGTCAAGCGCCCAGCTTGCCGACGCCTCGGGTCCATTAAAGAAACTCTTCCCTATGCGGATCTTCAACTTCTTCGTCAGCTCGGAGCGATACGTCTGATAGAACTTCAAGGCGTACCGAATCCCTTGCGGGGCCAGCTCGACACGACCATAGCCGGGTACGGCAAGCGTGTAGCCCCCATCGAGACGACGACGCAACGCAAACCCGGGACCGTTGAATGTGCCGCCGGGCAACGCCGGGACTTGCGACGTGCGCATCGCGGTGCCCACCACATTGGCGACCGGCAACTCAACGCCATGGCGTTTCAACAAGCGCGAACTCCACGCGCCTCCGGCACACACGACCGTCGTCGCGCGAATGAGACCGCGCTCCGTCCACACGCCGGCGATACGGCCAGCGCTGATGTCGAATCCTCGCGCGGCACATGTCTGCAACACATAGGCGCCCAGTCCTTTTGCCCCCTCGGCGATGGCTGGCGCGGCCTTGCTCGGTTCGGCCAACCCGTCCGTCGGCGACCAGAGGCCGCCCACCCACCGCGCCGTCCCCGTCGGAATGCGGGATTTAAGCTCCGCTGCCGAGAGAAGATCGAACGAATAGCCCATCGCCTTTGCGCCAACCGCCCACTTTTCCCATTTCGCAATGTCTGCCTCCGCCGTCGTCCCATACAGACTGCCCTGACGGCGGAAACCGAGGTCGCGACCGATCTCGTTTCCGATCTCCGACCACCGCGTCAAGCTGCGCATTGCCATGACCAATTCGTCATGCCTGCGATTTTGCTGACGCACCCATCCCCAGTTGCGCCCAGACTGCTCGGCGCCGATGAAGCCCTTTTCCACCAGGGCGACCGACACCCCCTGACGCGCCAACTCGTACGCGGCAGTGGTTCCAATGATGCCGCCGCCGACGATGACGACGTCCACATCGGTGGGCATGACGGGACTATCGCTGACTCTGTCGATTTGCAACATGGATATCTTGTTTGAAGTTCCGTTGTCCGCCGCTCTTTGCCTCAGGGCGACCCGTGTGCCGCATTCCCTTCCCTACGTTGCGCGATTCGGAATGGCATGCGACGCGCTCGGCGATCGCCATCAGGCGTAACCCAGGATCGCTTTCGTCTCGAGGTACTCCTCGAACCCATGGATGCCGTATTCGCGACCGTTCCCCGAGCGCTTGTAGCCGCCAAACGGGGCATGGGCGTCCCACGCCGGATGGTTGATATGCACTTGCCCCGACCGGATACGCGAGGCAACCGCGCGCGCCTGCATCAGGTCCTCGCTCTGGACGTGCGCACCCAGGCCGTACTTCGTATCGTTCGCGATCGCAACCGCCTCATCGACGGTGTCGTACGCCATGAGGCTCAGGACCGGCCCGAAAATCTCCTCCTGCGCGATGCGCATGTCGGCCGTCACGTCGGAGAAAATCGTCGGCCGAACAAAGTAACCGTGGCTCAAACCTGGCGGGAATCCGGGACCACCGCAGACGAGCCTAGCACCCTGCGCGATACCCACATCGATCATGGCCCGTACGCGGTGAAATTGTGCTTCGTTTGCAATCGGCCCGAGCGTTGTCTGCGCCGAACCAGGATCCCCCACGACCATCGACTCAACGGTGGCGCAGGCCATGCGTTCGACTTCGGCGAGACGATCGCGAGGGACAATCATTCGCGTGGGCGCACTGCACGACTGCCCTACGTTGCGAAACGCGGCCATGACGCCCAAGGCCACTACCCGCCCAAAATCGGCATCCGGTAGCAGAACGTTCGGTGACTTCCCTCCCAGCTCCAGTGTGACCCGCTTGACCGAGTCTGCCGCCGCCCTCGCCACGAGCGCGCCGGCCCGGTTGGAGGCGGTGATCGAGATCATGTCGACCTGCTCATGCGCCGCAAGGGCTTCGCCCACTTCCGGGCCACTGCCTTGCACAAGGTTGAATACCCCCGCCGGCACCCCGGCATCGTGAGCGATCTGCGCGAATATCTCGGCGTTCAGGGGTGATAACTCGCTGGGCTTGAGAATCACCGTGCATCCTGCGGCAAGCGCGGGGCCCACCTTTGCCGTAATTTGATACAGCGGCCAGTTCCAGGGGGTGATCAGCGCACATACCCCGATGGGTTCACGTGCAATGGCGGTGTGACCGTCAACCTTGAGAAAAGCATAGCCAGCCGCGATTTCGCTTGCCACACGAATGTGCTCCGCGGCAAATGGAACGTGCGAGGCACGGGCGAACGATATTGCTGCGCCCATTTCCGACATGATCGTCTGTGCGAGCAGTTCCTTACGATCCAGAATGAGGCGATACATTCTGTCCAGGATCTCGACGCGCTTCGCCACCGGCGTATCTGACCACGGGACGAACGCCCTTCGGGCCGCAGCAACTGCCTTTTCGACATCTTCGCGCGACCCGACCGCCAGCTGGCGAATCGCGTTGCCAGTCGCCGGGTTGACGACGGGCACCGTGCGGGGATTCGCCGGCGCCAACCACTCGCCATTGATGTACAGCGTGCGCGTGTTGTCCATTGCAACGTTGTCCATCGTCGTAGCGGTGCGAGTCATGATTCCGACCTCTCAAAAGCGGAAAGTGATTCAGATGGGCTCAAGATAAAGAAGCAAACGGGTGCGGTGTGTAACACGCGGTAAATTCGACATTAAATCTATATTAATGGACGCACCATCCAGCCAGGACCTCGCGCCGTCGGCCGCCGCCGATTCGCATCGCGAGCGCCGCCAGGATTTTGTCCTGTGTAATATCGAGGGAACATGACATTAATGGTGACTTAATGATCGATCTGGACGATCTGCGTCTGTTCCGTGCCTTGGGCGCGTCGCGATCGCTCGCCGCCGCCGCGCGGTTGCTGAACCTGACGCCCCCCGCGGTCACAGTCCGCCTACAGCGCGTGGAGGAGCGGCTGGGCGTTCGCCTTGCGGTACGTGGCGCGAAAGGTATCTCGCTGACCGATGAAGGCCAGCGTTTTTTGCATGAGGCGTCTGAACTCCTTGAACGGATAGATGCAATTCCGTCCCGAGTTTCGGGCGAACCCGGCAGCCTCACCGGCAATCTGCGCATCGTTGCGCCGCTTGGCTTTGGTCGCGCGCACATTGCGCCCTTGGTTCGCGAGCTTCATCGGGCTCACCAAGGCCTTTCGATTTCACTGGTGCTCGCCGACAGTCCGCTCACCGCAGCGTCAGGCGCGGATGTCGTCATTTCAATTGGCAACGTCAAAGCGTCTTCCTGGGTGGGGCATTACCTGGCGCCCAATGAACGATATCTCTGCGCGTCTCCCGCGTTTGCGCGCCGCCTGCCGGCCGTCGTGCATCCGTCCGAGCTCGATCGGTATGAATGTCTATGCTTGCGCGAGAACGACGAAGACGCCACGCATTTGCGATTCATGCGTAACAACGATCGCGGAACGGGGGCAAGCAAGGCCGCCACCATTCGAATGACCGGCGCATTGTCGTCAAACGACGGCACGGTCATCAGCGATTGGGCGGTCGCCGGACTTGGCATGATGGAGCGGTCCGAGTGGGATGCCGCACGACTGATTGCCGCTGGAAAACTGGTTCGCCTACTGCCGGAATGGCGCTTGGCGCCCGCCCCCATCATGGCGCTGGTGCCAACGCGTCACGGACTTTCGAGCCGTCAGCGGGTGTTTCTCGAAACGGCAAAGCGTGCCTTCGACCCACCGCCGTGGCGTCGGTGACGCTCTGACAGCGACCCTACATCCCGTGGTTCAGCGCACCTTGCACCAAAGTGGACCGCGGGTGCCCCAGGAAGGCCAGGCAAGTCCGGCAGGACAGCGAATTGCGACCCGCCGGGACTGGAAAATCAACGGCGAACGCAAGAATGACATCCCCCTCTTGCTTGGACATCCGGCATGGAGTAAAACGTCGATCCATCCATGTCAACCTAGCCTAGAACCCCACGCTTATGGACCAACCCGCCAAGCTCAACGCCGATTCGCTGGGCATCGTCGAATCGGTGATTATGGGCATCGCCGGCACTGCACCGGCCTACAGCGTCGAGATCACGACGTCGACCATCATCGGGACGGCCGGCACGCTCTCCCCGGCGAGCATCCTGGTGTGCGGGCTGATCATGTTTGGCATCGCATACGCGTTCATCAACATGAATCGTGCGCTGGCCAGTGCCGGGACCTCCTATTCATGGGTGAGCATGGTCTTCGGGCGCACGCTGGGCTTTTTTGCCGGCTGGGCGCTGCTGGTGCTGTGCTGCGTGTTCATGGTGTCGGCCATGATTCCAGCGGCCAATGCCACGCTGCTCATCTTCGATCGACCCATGATGAACAACGTGCACTACGTGACGCTGATCGCAGCCGCGTGGCTCACGGTCGTCAGTGCAATCGTCGTCAAGGGCGTCAAGCTGACCAGCTACGTGCAGGTGGTGATGACCATCATCGAGGGCATCATCCTGCTGGTGATCATCGTCGCGAGCTTCTTCGTGTTCCCTCACGCGCAGCAGCACGCGTTCTCGTGGCATTGGTTTTCGCCCCTCGCGTTCACGCCCGCGCAGTTCGCCAGCGGTGCCCTGGTGGCGATCTTCTTCTTCTACGGCTGGGACGTGACCATGAACCTCAGCGAGGAGACGCGCGACTCGAACCGCATTCCCGGCCGGGCGGCGTTCTGGTCGATGGTGTTCCTGATGGTGTTCTTCCTTGTCTTCATCGTCATCGCCCTGCTGGGGCTGTCGGACGCCGAGATCCAGCACTTCAACACCAATATCATCTTCGCCATTGCCGAGAAGCTGTTTGGACCGACCTGGGGCTACGTCGCGATCATCGCGGTCTTGCTGAGCACGGTGGGAACGGTCGAGACGCAGATGCTGCAGTTCACCCGCACGCTCTTCGCCAAGAGCCGCGACGGCGCCCTCCACCATCGCTATGCGCGGCTGCATCCGCGTTGGCAAACGCCCCACGTTGCGATCTTCTTTATCTGGATCATCGGGCTGGCGCTGCTGTTCATGTCGTCTTATCTGCCGACGATCAACGTCATTCTGCAGGATTCTATTACCGCGATCGGCTTCCAGATCTGCTTCTACCTTGGGCTGACCGGACTCGCCTGCGGCTGGTACTACCGCAAGGTGTTGACGCAGGGCCCGTGGGCCGCCGTGACGCATGTCATCTGGCCGGTGGCAAGCGGGCTTTTCCTATTCTTCATCGCGGTCTACAGCATCCCGACCTTCGATTGGGCCACCAATGTCGTCGGCATGGGGGGCATTGTCATCGGTATCGTTCCGCTGCTGCTGAACCGCAAAAAGATCTGGGTGGCCCGGCAAGGTTGATCCGGCGGGCGCTCTGACATTGGCCGCGCGGGGCTCAGGCTTCCCCGTGCGGACGGTGGAATTCGCGCATCCCCTCCGCGCGGAGCCGTCCATCATGACAAATTCGTCATTTTGCCGTCATGGGATCGATGGCGACGTCCGGATAATCTTGCCCCATACCACAAGGTACCGACCGGGCGAAGACCGCGGTACCGACTGAGGGACATTGCGCCGTATGGCGTTGTCGAGACATTCGGATACGGATACATGCAAACCCATTTCGGCAGACGAACCTTCGTAAAGGGATTGGGGGCCGCCGGTCTTGCTGGCGGGCTTGGACTGTGGCGTCCCCCCGTCTGGGCGATTTCGAGCCCGGGCCAGCCCAATGTGCTCGCGGGCACCCAGTTCGATCTCGATATTGGTCAGGCCCCCATCAACATTACCGGCCAGGCACGAACCGCCACGCTGATCAACGGCACCCTGCCCGGCCCGATTCTGCGCTGGCGCGAAGGCGATGACGTCACCCTGCGCGTCACGAACAAGCTTCAGGCGCAGACGTCCATTCACTGGCATGGCATCCTGCTGCCGAGCAACATGGATGGGGTGCCGGGGCTGAGCTTCAACGGTATCGACGCAGGCGAAACGTTCACCTATCGCTTCAAGGTGAAGCAACACGGCACCTATTGGTACCACAGTCATTCGGCCATGCAGGAGCAGACGGGCGTGTATGGCCCTTTGGTCATCGACGCGAAGGACCCCGAGCCGTTCAAGTACGAGCGGGATTACGTGGTCATGCTCTCCGACTGGACGGATGAGGACCCGCGGCGAGTCAAGGCAAAGCTCAAGAAGCAGTCCAACTACTACAACTTTCACCAGCGCACGATCGTGGACTTCTTTCACGACGTCAAATCCAAAGGCTGGAGCGCGACGATCGCCGACAGAAAGATGTGGGCCGAGATGCGCATGAGCCCGACCGATCTGGCAGACGTCAGCGCCTACACGTACACGTATTTGATGAACGGCCAGGCGCCCAACGGGAACTGGACGGGCATCTTTCGCCCGGGCGAGCGCATTCGCCTGCGCTTTATCAATGGGTCGGCCATGACCTATTTCGACGTGCGAATTCCCGGCCTGAAGATGACCGTCGTGGCTGCCGATGGTCAATACGTCAATCCGGTCAGCGTCGACGAGTTCCGCATCGCGGTCGCGGAAACCTACGACGTGATCGTCGAGCCCGCCAAAGCCTCGGCTTATACAATCTTTGCACAGTCGATGGATCGCACCGGCTATGCCCGTGGCACGTTGGCCGTACGCGAGGGCATGGCGGCCGAGGTGCCCTCCCCTGACCCACGCCCGCTGCTCACGATGGACGACATGGGCATGGGTGGCATGGATCACGGCGCAATGCCCGGCATGGACATGTCGAGCACGGGCGACGGGGCGATACAGACCATGGACGGCACGCCTGCCACGGATCACAACGCCATGCCGGGCATGGATATGTCGAGCATGAGCGGTGAAACCCTGCAGACCATGGACGGTACGCCTGCCACGGATCCAGCGGCAATGCCGGGCATGGACAGCATGTCGGGATCGACCACCAGCGCAGCGGCGAGCATGTCCGGCATGGATCACGGCGCCATGTCCGGAATGGGCGCGATGGGGGCGATGCAATCGCATCCCGCAACGGAGAACGGAAATCCACTGGTCGATGCGCAAGCCATGAGCCCCACGCCACGACTCTCGGATCCAGGGATCGGACTGCGCAACAACGGACGACGCGTGCTGACCTATGCGGACCTCAAGAGCGCATTTCCCGATCCCGACGGACGCGAACCGACGCGCACGATCGAACTGCACCTGACCGGCCACATGGAGAAGTTTGCCTGGTCGTTCGATGGCGTGAAGTTCGCGGACGCGAAGCCGATTCACCTCAAGTACGGCGAGCGGGTCAGGTTGGTGCTGGTCAACGACACCATGATGTCGCACCCGATTCATCTCCATGGCATGTGGAGCGATCTGGAGGACGAGGACGGAAAGTTCATGGTGCGCAAGCACACGATCGACATCGCCCCCGGATCGAAGCGAAGCTATCGCGTCACGGCCGACGCCCTTGGACGATGGGCCTACCACTGCCACCTGCTTTTCCATATGGAGACGGGAATGTTTCGCGAAGTGCGCGTGGAAGAATGATGCGAATGGATAAGCCGATGTCATCGACGATCCCGCGGACCCTCAAGCGAACCGCCGTGGTCTTCGGCCTGGCGGCCGCCTTCGGACATGCCGTTCCTGCCCTTGCGCAGTCGGTGGCCTCGCCGGCGCACACGCACGATAAGGCCGCCTCGGGAGACGTGGAGATTCAACCCATGCAACCCACAGCATCGACCCCGACCGCATCTCCGGTGCCGCCGCTCACGGACGCGGATCGCAACGCCGTATTCCATGGCGGACACATGCACGACATGGGCGACACGGAGATCAACTACCTGGTGCTGTTCGACAAACTGGAGTGGCAACACGCCGGCGGTGGCAACGCGCTGAATTGGGAAGGGACCGCCTGGGTGGGCGGCGATATCGACCGCTTATGGATCCGTTCGGAAGGCAAGCGGACGGAGCATGGATTGGAGGACGCGGAGATCCAGGCACTTTGGGGCCATGCGATCAGTCCGTGGTGGGATGTGGTCGGTGGCGTTCGCCACGATTTCAAGCCGGGACGTTCCCAGACGTGGGCCGCGTTAGGCCTGCAGGGACTCGCGCTGTACAACTTCGATGTGGAGGCAACCGCCTATGTCGGGCAGGCCGGGCAGACCGCCGCCAGGCTGGAGGGCAAGTACGAGTTGCTCATTACCAATCGCCTGGTGCTTCAGCCGACTGCGGAAATCAATATCTACGGCAAGAACGATGCGAGCCGGGGTATCGGTGCGGGCCTGTCGTCCACCTCGCTCGGCTTGCGTCTGCGATATGAACTCGATCGCCAGTTCGCCCCTTATATCGGCGTCAACTGGGACCGAAGCTACGGAAATACGGCGCGTTTCGCAGAACAAGCGGGCCAGCGACGCAGCGAAGTGTCCTTTGTCGCAGGCGTTCGCGCCTGGTTCTGATGTCGACGTTCGTGCGTCCGACGCACGACGTTCGCCCCCCTAATTCTCACCCCCAAATTACCCACGGAGTTACCGATGAATCTTCGACACGTTGCCTCTCGTCTCGCGGTGATCGCCACCACGGCGGCCCTTGCCTCCGTCGCCTATGCGCATCCCAAGCTGTTGTCCTCGACGCCGCAGGACAACGCCGAAGGCGCTTCCCCCGAAAAGATCGAGCTGCATTTTTCCGAGAACCTGATGACGCAATTTTCCGGCGCGGCGCTCGTCATGACGGGCATGCCGGGCATGTCCAGCCATGCGCCGATGCGCGTTGCCGCGAAAGTGTCGGGCAGCGACGATCCCAAGGTCATGGTCATCGCGCCGTCGCAACCCCTGCCGGCCGGCACCTATCGCGTCGATTGGCGCGCCATTTCTTCCGACACGCATCCGGTGACCGGCAAGCTCATGTTCACGGTGAAGTGATCGGCATGGATGGTTGGATCAACATCGCCGTCCGGTTCGCGCTCTACCTGGATCTCATGCTGCTTTTTGGATTGCCGCTCTTCGGTCTTTACGCATTGCGGCGCCATGAACGACATTCCACGTATTTCGTGAGGCCGCTGCGCGCGCTGCTCGCGATGCTGGTTGCCATCGGCATGGCGTTGTCTGTCGGCAGCATGATCGTGATGGGCAAAGCCATGACCGGGGCGTCCGATTACGCTTCGATCGGGGCGCACGCGATTTCGATGCTGATTTCCGGTACAGCCTTCGGGGCGGCGTGGCTGGTTCGCATCGCTGCCCTGGGGGCATGTCTTGCTGCCTTGCTCGCCCTCGCACGCCGCCCTACGACCGCGCTTGCTGTGGCAACCGTCTCGGGTGGGATTGCGCTGATTACGCTTGCCTGGGGCGGCCACGGGGTGATGGACGAGGGAGATAAAGGCATCCTCCACCTCACGTCCGACGTTTTCCACCTCATTGCCGCCGCCGGATGGGTCGGCGCATTGACGGCCTTTGGGCTGCTACTGCGCGTCAGTCATTCCACACCGAAAGCGCGCATCGCGCTGTTGAGCCGAACGCTGAACAGTTTTGCGGTCGTCGGCGCCATGATCGTCGTGACGCTCGTCGCCACCGGCCTGATCAACTACGGCATGATCGTCGGTCCCACGTTGAGCGGTCTGTTCACCACCGCCTATGGGCAGTTGCTCGTCGTGAAGTTGGCGCTCTTTGGCCTGATGCTTGGCCTCGCGGCAGCGAATCGCTACCATCTGGCGCCTTTGCTCGAGATCCGGGTGAAAAGCGGGGATTACCAGGGGGCGATATCCGCGCTGCGCAGGAGCCTCTTTATCGAAGCCAACGCGGCCACGGCGATTCTCGCTGTGGTCGCGGCGCTCGGCACGTTGAGCCCCGAATGAACGGGACGAAGGTCAGGCATGAGCGCCGGATGCCCAAGTCCGGCATGGGATAATGCCTCGCTTGCGGCTGACGCTCACCCACTGCCTGTGCGGGATCGCCCGCGTGTCCGCCCATTTCTGATATGCGCATACTTATAGTCGAAGACGAGCCCAAAATGGCCGCCTACCTCAGGAAGGGCCTGACGGAGGCAAGCTATACGGTCGACACAGCGAACAACGGCAAAGACGCCCTGTTCCTCGCGCTGCACGAAGATTTCGACCTGATCGTCCTTGACGTCATGCTCCCCGAACTGGATGGCTTCGAAGTTCTCAAGCGCCTGCGGATGCAAAAGCCCACGCCGGTGCTTCTGCTGACCGCGCGAGACACCGTGGATGACAAGGTGACCGGTCTGGAGCTGGGCGCCGACGACTACCTGTCAAAACCGTTCGCCTATGCCGAATTCCTGGCGCGGATCCGATCGCTCCTGAGACGTGCGCCGCGTAGCGTGCGAGACACACTGCTCATTGCAGATCTGGAGATCGACCTTATCAAGCGCCGGGTCCGCAGGGGGCAGTTCCGGGTCGAGCTCACGGCGCAGGAATTCTCTCTGCTCCAGTTGCTCGCTGAGCGCCAGGGCGAGGTGCTGACGCGAACGTTCATTACCTCGCAGATATGGGACATGAACTTCGACAGCGACACGAACGTCGTTGATGTCGCCGTCAAGCGGCTGCGAGCCAAGATCGACAGCACATTCGAGAACAAGCTGCTGCACACGGTTCGTGGTATGGGCTACGTACTCGAGGATCGTTCGTGAGCGTGGCCGGCAGACCCTACTCCCTGCTGCTGCGTCTCACGGTGGCGTTTTCGACGGTCGCCATTACCGTATTCGCCCTGGTGGGCACGTTCCTCTATGATTCGTTGGCAACGGAGCTGCAGCGGCGCGACGACATCGAAATTACCGGCAAGCTGAACCAGTTCCTCCAGCTCATTCGCGATCAGGGGTCGATGGCTGCGATACGGTCCAATCCCACGCTCTTCCACGAGGTGCTGCTGTCTCACCCCGGGGTTTATCTCGGCATCTTTGACGAGAAGAACACGCCGCTGGTGGAACACTCAGACGCGGACGCGGTGGACCTGTTGCCGGTTGCGACGTCGCACCGCGCGTTTGGCGTGGCCTATACGTGCGAGCCCGCGGGGATCGGCCTGTCGCGATGTATCACCGGGCAGGAGGTGTTGCCGGGGGGCGACACGGTTCGTGTCTCGCTCGTGCGCGCCGCGTCCGATCGCCGATCGCTCCTCGACAGATACCGCATTGACGTACTTCTCGCGATGGCCGCCGGGGCGGTGCTGGTCGGCATACTGGGGTATGCCGTTACCCGACGCGGGTTCCGGCCGATCAGGAGCATCGGTCGCCAGACCTCTCGCATCGAAGCGCATAACCTCGGCGAGCGACTCGACATTCGGGGCGCACCGCTGGAACTTCAGGACATCGCACTTTCTGTCAATCGGATGCTGGACCGGCTGGAGCGCGCGTTTGTGAGACTTTCGCAATTCTCGTCCGATCTCGCGCACGACATGCGCACGCCACTTGCCAATGTCATCAGCTCGTCGCAAATCACGCTATCGCGCACGCGCACGATCGAAGAATACGAGGCGCTGATCGACTCCAACATCGAAGAATGCGAGCGGCTCCAACGCATGACCGAGAATATGCTGTTCCTCGCTCGCACCGACAATGCCACACAGCACTTGGCGCTCGGCATGCTCGATGCGCAAAGCGAACTGCGCAGGCTCGCGTCTTACTTTCAGGGGTTGGCGGAGGAGGCTGGCGTGGACATCGCAGTCGAGGCAGACGCCCGCATCTGGGCGGACGCGGGCATGTTTCGCCGTGCCGTGAGCAACCTTGTGTCAAACGCACTGACGCATGCCGCTGCCGGCACTGCGATTACGCTTTGTGCACGTGAATCCACGCGCCAGACCGTCGTCAGCGTGACGAACCACGGGGAGTGTATTGCCCCCGAGCATATCGAGAAAATCTTCGAGCGCTTCTATCGCGTCGATCCGTCTCGCCACGGATCCGCGAAAAACACGGGGCTCGGCCTGGCGATCGTCAAATCCATCGTGGAACTTCACCGCGGCAAGGTCGAGGTCGTGAGCGCGGAGGGCAAAACCACCTTCAGCTTGCTATTTCCGCGTCAACCGAGCGCATAACGCCGCTCCCTCGCCCCGTTACAACACCACCGGCTTGTCGCTCAGCTCGTTCGTGCCGACGTCCCGTGTCGGGAAGTGCTGCCGCAGATGCTGACCAATGGACTCGACGCCGGCGATGACCCCGGCTTCGTATTCGCCTTTCCGAAAAGCGGCTTCCATCTGCCGGCACACGGCGTTCCACTCTCTCGCCCCGACTTTTTGATGGATGCCGCGATCTGCCACGATCTCGACGCTGCGGTCTGCCAGTAGCAGGTAAATCAGAACGCCATTGTTGTGTTCGGTATCCCATAGGCGTTGTTGCGAGAAGACTTCGATGGCACGTTCGCGGGCGGTGAGCCCCTTGAGCAATCCGGCCCAGCTCAGCGCGCCCTCCACGACGAAGCAGAGTTGACCGATATGGCTGGCTTCGCTCGCCGAGATGGCCCGCTCGATCGCCTGCAGCGCCTTGCGCGGGAAGGCCTGCCCGACTTTCCAATGCGTCATCAGCAGGTGTCGCCCCATGCGCCGGAAGTTTGGCATCACCATTTCCCCGAGGCGCCGCCGCCGCCGAATCCACCGCCGCCGCCACCGAATCCACCTCGCCCTGCCCCGCCGAAGCCGCCCATGCCGCCGATCCCCCTGAAACCGAGATGGGAGCCGCCAAACATCGTAAAGAAAAGTGCGATCGCGCCGGCGAGCACACCCAGGACGATGGTGCCCGACAGAATCCAGCCGATGACGCCGACAACACCGCCCGTGGCGACGGCGCCGGGGCCACGACCGAGGATCGATCGAAGCACGCCGCCGAGGACGAGCGTGAGCACCAGAAGGACGGGCAGGAAGGCGCGCACCGAGCCGCTTCCCTCATCGCTGGCGCGCTTCGGCGGCGGTAGAGGCTCGCCGTTGACAACACTCATGATGCGTTCGACGCCAGCGGTCACGCCGCCATAGAAGTCGGCTTGCTGGAAGCGTGGAACGATGTCCTCGTTGATGATCCGGTTGCTGATGGCGTCGGTGAGCACGCCCTCGAGACCGTAGCCGACCTCGATGCGCACTCGCCGGTCATCCTTGGCGACAATCAGCAGCACACCGTCATCCGTGCCCTTGCGCCCGAGCTTCCATTGTTCGACGACGCGGATGGAGTACTGCGCAATGTCTTCGGATTGCGTGGTCGGTACCATCAACACCCCGATCTGACTGCCCTTTGCGGCCTCGAAGGCTTGCAGCTTTTGCTCCAGGGCGGCCGTCTGTTCGCGGGTCAATGTACCGGTCAGGTCGGTGACTCGGGCGGTCAATGGGGGAATGGCCACCTCGGCGCTTGCCCCAAGGCACAGGCAAAGCAGCAGCGCCGGAAACAAGCCTTTGACGGCCAGATGCCATTTCACGTTGACCTCCCGGGGCGAACCTATTCACTATCGCCGCTTCCCACCCGCTCACATTGACGCGTGTCAAACGTCGGCATCTCCATGACGGAGACGGCGAGTGCCCCAGGTGAGCCACGCCAGGCGACATGCGCCGCGACAGGCGAGATCGGGGCTTGACCTCCGTCAAGCGGTGCGCTTGGCGCGCTGACTATGATGAATCTGACCGCAAGATGGAAGGATTCCATGGAAACACGCCAACAGTTTTCCCTTTGGTACCTGCTCGCGGCCGTCACGGCGATGCTGATCCTTCAGAGTTTCATTTCCCCTTCGGACGTCGAGACGCTGCCGTACAGCGATTTCAAGGTGCTTTTGAAAGCGGGTAAGCTCAAGAACATTACGCTCGGCGAAGGCGCCATCACGGGGACGCTCAATACCGACGGCATCGAGAATTTGCTCCCCAAACCCCAGGCTGACGCGATGCAGCATCAGGGAAAGGGCGAGCATGCCTTTTCGACGATCCGCGTCAATGACCCCGCCTTGGTCCAGGAACTCGAAGCCGCAAAGGTGCGCTTCGTCGGCCAGGCCGACAACAAGTGGATCGGCGCAGTGCTGTCCTGGATTGTCCCCGCTGCGCTGTTCTTTGCCTTCTGGAGCTTCCTCATCAAGCGCGTCGGCGGCGCCGCGGGGGGCATGATGGAGATCGGAAAGAGCAAGGCCAAGGTCTACATGCAGCAAGAGACTGGCGTGACTTTCGCCGATGTCGCCGGCATCGACGAAGCGAAGGACGAACTCGCCGAAATCGTCAACTTCCTGAAAGATCCCGACCGCTACCGGCGCCTCGGAGGCAAGATTCCCAAGGGGGTGTTGCTGCTTGGCGCCCCCGGCACCGGCAAGACACTTCTGGCCAAGGCGGTCGCGGGCGAGGCGGCGGTCCCGTTCTTCAGCATCAGTGGCTCGGAGTTCGTGGAGATGTTTGTCGGCGTCGGGGCGGCGCGAGTTCGTGACCTCTTCAACCAGGCCGAAACCAAGGCCCCCTGCATCATCTTCATCGATGAACTCGACGCGCTCGGCAAGACCCGTGCCCTTGGCACTTTTACGGGCAACGACGAACGCGAACAGACGCTGAACCAGTTGTTGGTCGAGATGGATGGCTTCGATACCAACAAGGGCGTCATCATCATGGCGGCAACCAACCGGCCCGAGATTCTGGACCCGGCGCTGTTGCGCCCCGGGCGCTTTGACCGCCATGTTGCGCTGGACCGCCCCGACCTCAAGGGTCGCGAGGAAATTCTCAAGGTTCACGTCAGGCACGTCGTCCTGGCGCCCACCGTCGAGTTGTCCGTGCTCGCGGCGCGCACCCCCGGCTTCGCTGGCGCCGAACTCGCCAACCTTGTCAACGAGGCCGCGCTGCTGGCCGCGCGCAAGGGCAAGGATGCCGTAGAAATGGTCGACTTCGACGAGGCGCTGGACCGCATCGTCGGTGGCCTGGAAAAGAAAAATCGCGTGATGAACGCCCAGGAGAAGGAGACCATCGCTTACCACGAAGCCGGTCACGCCATTGTGGCGGAAATGCGCCCCCATGCCGACCGCGTGTCGAAGGTGTCCATCATTCCACGTGGCGTGTCGGCGCTCGGCTATACCCAGCAGACACCTACCGAGGATCGCTATCTGCTCAAGCAAAGTGAGCTGCTCGACCGGCTCGACGTGCTGCTCGGCGGGCGCATGGCTGAGCAGATTGTTTTCGGCGACGTGTCCACCGGGGCCCAGAACGATCTACAGCGCGCGACGGATATTGCGCGCCAGATGATTACCCAGTTCGGCATGAGCGAGCCGCTTGGGCTGGCCACTTACGAGGATATGCCGAATCCGCTCTTCAACGGCATCGGCATGATGCCGCACGAGCGCAGGGCGTGCAGCGAGGAAACCGCGCGACTGATCGACGCGGAGGTTCGGACGATTCTGGCGCAGGCCAGCGCCCGGGTGCGACAAACGCTTCAGGCCTGTCGCCCCAAGCTCGACGCGTTGGCTAAACGCCTCCTTGTCCAGGAAGTCGTAGGCCGCAGCGAGCTTGAGCTCCTGCTGTCCGAAAAGGTGACTCAGTTATCGCCCACGAGGCCGTCGGGGCCCGTGGTGTCCGTGCAGCGCGAATCGGGGCACCCGCATGAAGACGAAGACACGCGATCATCCTGACGAGGCGGAGGTCAGTTCCGTCACGGCGGACGACTACGAGCGGGAGCTGCGTTTGCTGCAAATTGAACTGGTCAAGCTGCAGCGGCACTTCCTCAGTCATGTGAACGAAAGAATTCTGGTGATCTTTGAGGGGCGCGACGCCTCCGGGAAGGACGGCACCATCAAACGGATCGTCGAACATCTGAGCCCGCGGGAGACACGCGTGGTCGCGCTTGGAAAGCCCTCCGACCGCGAACGTGGCTCGTGGTACTTCCAGCGGTACGTTGCCGAACTCCCCGCCCCCGGCGAATTCACGCTGTTCAATCGCAGTTGGTACAACCGCGCAGGCGTCGAGCACGTCATGGGGTTTTGCACCAAGACGGAGCATGAAGAATTCATGTCGAGCGTCGGGGCATTTGAAGGCATGCTGGTGCGCTCGGGAATACGCCTTATCAAGTATTACCTCGACATCACCAAGGACGAGCAGCAGCGGCGCATTGCGTCGCGGCGTCGGGACCCCCTCAAGCAGTGGAAGGTCAGCCCCATCGATGAACAAGCGGTAGCGCTGTGGAAGAAATACAGCAAGGCGAGAAACGAGATGTTCTCCCGTACGAACGACAGCGTGCCGTGGAATGTGGTCAGCGCCGACGACAAGCGGGTCGCGCGCCTCAATGTCATCAAGGACCTGCTCACGCGCCTGCACTACGCCGGCAAGGACACGAAGCTGATTCGTCCGAATCCGGACATCGTGTTTCCTTATGCCCAGGCGCATCTGCTGAGCGGCGCGATCGCGAAGTAATGCGGTAGCCCTCGCCGACTCAGCCTGCCCACGGCGGAATGCCCGTCGGCGTAATTCGTGACGCCTTCGGGAACCTCGTGTTGAACGCATTCGACGCCAACGCCTCGTGCGGCACAATCAGGGGGAGCGTCGAAGCACTCGCCCCCAGACTATTCGCTATTTCAACCAGCCTTTGATTCGAGCGCTCAATGTCTCCACACTGATGCCGTAACGGTCGTGCAAGGTCGGTAGCGCTCCGGCGTCCAGAAATGCGTCGGGAAGACCGGCCAACTGGAATCCGGGCGGGTGCGCCCCCTTGCGTAAAAGCGTCCCGGCCACCGCTTCACCCAACCCACCTACCACGGAGTGATTTTCCGCTACGACGACCAAGCGATTCTTCCTCGTGACCTCTGCGACAATGCTGGCTTCGTCAAGTGGCTTGATGGTCGGGCAGTGCAAGACCGCAACGCCGATATTGTCGGCTTCCAACGCCTTCGCGACTTCGAGCGCTCTCATGGTCATGAACCCGCTCGAAATGACAAGAACGTCGTTACCGTCACGAAGCCGCTTTGCCTTGCCCAACTCGAATATGTAGTCGTATTCATCGAGGACGAGCGGCACGTTGCCGCGCGACAATCGCATGTAGACTGGCCCCGGATGTTCTGCAATTTGTGGAACAGCCTGCTCGAGATCCAAGGCATCGCACGGGTCGACGATGGTCAGCCCGGGGACTGCGCGCATCATGGCAATATCGTCCGTGGCCTGGTGGCTTGGCCCGTAGCCGGTCGTCAAGCCGGGAAGCGCACAGCAGATTTTTACGTTGAGATTTTCCTCGGCAATCACTTGATGGATGAAGTCGTATGCGCGTCGCGTCGCAAATACCGCATATGTGGTGGCGAACGGGATCAACCCTTCCTTGGCCATGCCCCCTGCGGCGGCCATGAGCAGTTGCTCCGCCATGCCCATTTGAAAGAATCGCTCGGGATAGGCAGCTTGAAATAAGTGCAGGTCCGTGTATTTCCCCAGATCGGCCGTCAGGCCTACGATGTTGGGGCGATCGGCGGCGTATTCCACCAACGCCTTACCAAACGGCGCAGCCTTCACGCGCTGGCCTTCTGCTGCAATCGACGCGATCATCGCCGACGTCGTCAGACGCGGCTTCTTCTCGGCGACGGTATTCATGCTTGGTTTCCTTGACTGAATGACTGGTCCAGAACGTTCAGGGCTTGTTGCCATTCCGGTGCGTCCACACGAATGAAGTGGTTCTTCTCGCGCTGCTCCAGAAACGGTACCCCTCGCCCCATCAGCGTGTCGAATAGGATCACGCGAGGCTTCGGCTCCGTGACCTGACGCGCGGCATCGAATGCGCGTGTCACGGCGGCCAGGTCGTTGCCGTCGACGCGTTGCACATGCCATCCGAACGAGGCCCATTTGTCCGCCAACGGCTCAAACCCCATCACCTTGCCCGAGGGGCCGTCGGCTTGCTGATTGTTGATGTCTACGAGGCAAATCAGATTGGCGAGATGCTGATGGGCCGCACCCATCGCGGCTTCCCACGTTGCACCCTCGTCCAGTTCGCCATCCGACATCGAGTTGTATACAAACGCCGAGTTGCCTTTGTGCCGCAGTGCCAACGCCATGCCGACGGCGATCGCCAGCCCTTGGCCCAAGGACCCGCCAGAGATTTCCATGCCGGGCGTATAGGTCGCCATGCCCGACATCGGCAGACGGCTGTCATCGCTCCCGTAAGTTTCGAGCTCACTTTCGGGCAGGATGCCGGCCTCGATCAGGGCAGCGTATTGTGCAATCGCGTAATGCCCGTGGGATAACAGAAAGCGGTCTCGGCCCTCCCACTCCGGCTCAGCCGGGCGCAGGTTCATGGCATGTCGGTAGGCGACTGCCAATACGTCTGCCCAGCCCAGAGCCTGACCGATATAGCCTTGCCCCTGCACTTCGCCCATGCGTAACGCGAAGCGACGGATTCGATATGCGCTCTCGCGCAGGTTCGCCAAAGTTTCAGACATACGTATTCCTTGAGTACTGAGATTGCAGTTTCGGTCGTCGATTACAGGAAGCCCGTGGAGAACCAAGGCACAAACGCCACGACAAGTAGTCCGAGTAATAGCGCGCCCAAATACGGCCAGATCCGTTTGACGGCAACATCCGGATGAACGCGCCCGATCGTGCATGCGGCGTAGTAGCCGAGGCCGAACGGCGGAGCAAACAAGCCAATGCCCATGGATAGGATCACGACCATCGCGTAGTGGACCTCGTGGACGCCGACGGCTCTGGCGACCGGGAAGAGGAGCGGCGCAAAGAGCACCATCGCGGGAATGCCCTCCAACACACTTCCCAAAACCACGAACGCAGCAATAGAAACGAGGAGGAAACCGTATTTCCCGCCGGGCACGCTCGTCATGGCTTCGGCCAAGCTGTGCGAGAACCCTGACTGCGTCAATGCCCAGGACATCCCCGTCGCGGTGCCAATGATGAACAGAATGGCGCCCGCCAACGCCGCAGTGTCGACCAACATCGGATACAGGCGTCGCCAATCGAACTTGCGATAGACGAGCAATCCCGCGACAACCGCGTAAGCGATGCCGATCGTTGAAACTTCGGTGGCGGTAGCGACGCCCTCGACAACCGCGGTACGGATAAGTATCGGTAGAACAAGCGCTGGAAGCGCAACGACCAACGAGCGAAGGACCACTTTCGCCGGCGCTCGTTTGAATCCCTCCGTGACCTCTGCGCTCCGATAACGTGTGATCAGTGCCAGCAAGAGAGCGAGCACGACACCCGGCAGGATGCCACCGGTGAATAGCGCAGAAATCGAGACGCCGGCAACCGAGCCAATCGTGATGAGGACCAGTGAAGGCGGAATCGTCTCGGCCATCGCGCCCGAAGCGGCCAGCAGCGAGATGAGCTCACCTTCGTCATTCCCTCGGCGCTTCATTTCAGGGAGAAGCACGGGAGCGACTGCGGCCATGTCCGCGGTCTTCGCCCCGGAAATTCCCGAGACGAGCAGCATCGCGCCAAGAAGCACATAGTTCAAACCACCGCGCACGTGCCCGAGCAAAGAGGCGAGGAAATCGACCATCGCTTTGGCCATCCCCGTCATTTCCACCAGATGGCCGAGCAAGATGAATAGCGGCACGGCGAGAAGAATCAACGAACTCATGCCTTCGTCCACTCGCCCGGCCACCACAGCCAGCGGGCTGTCAGTCACAGTGAGCAGGAATGCGACCGTCGCCAGTCCGAAGCAGAAAGCGATCGGTACCCCAAGCAGCACCGACACCGCGAGCACTAGACCGAAGAAGATAAGAAGATTCCAGTTCCCGATGCTCATCAGCCAGTCCGAACTGAAGTAAAGCGCGGCCGAAAATGCAGCGATACACAGCGTGACCCCAACGAAGTCGATCAATCGCTGGCGCGCGAGACGAAGCAGGCAGATGCCGATCATGAGCACCGCACCCGCCGGCACGGCCGCCGCACGTATCGTGTTGGGCCATCCCAGTGCAGGCGTCTGCACGAACCATTCGCCTTGCGCGTACTCGATCATCGGTCCGATCAGCAGAAGCAACATGACGCAGGGCGCCGCGATGGCCAATGCCTCCGCCCATGCCCTTGCCCGGCCGCCCAGCCGACCCACGATCACCGTCGTGCGCATGTGCGTGCCTCGGCGCAATGCCACGGCGGCCCCCAGATTGGCCAGCCAAAGAAAGAGGATCGATGCGAACTCGTCGGTCCACGGGATCGGGTTGTCGAAGACGAAGCGTGAAATGACGCCGACAAAAAGCACCACCACTTCACCCACGACCAGTGCCGCAGCGGGAATCTCGACGGCATACCCTAGCCACTTCTCTAGCCTCAGCGAGAGAGATTGTCTCCCGGCGATAGGCGGCCCCATGGAGATCGTGCTCATCCCAAACCCCCAACGCTGTTCTGCAGCAACTTCCATGCGTCATCACCGAACTTGGCGCGCAGATCCTTGTAGAAGTTCGCTTTTATCAAGGCCTCTTTGAACGCCTGCTTGTCCGGCTCGATGATTTGAATCCCTTTCGACGAAAGGTCGGTGCGTGCAGACACACTGAGTGAAGCGATATCCGCCCGCTCGTCGGTCGCGGCTTTGTCAAGTTCGCGCCGCACGATCTCCTGAATATTCTTCGGTAGCCGTTCGAACGCGCGACGATTCCCCAAGATCCAATAGGCATCCCACACGTGGTTCGACATGGTGCAGTACTTCTGAACTTCGTAGAGTCGCGCCGTCGTGATAATGGCCAGTGGGTTCTCCTGGCCTTCAACGAGTTTCGTTTGCAGCGCCGAATACACTTCGTTGAAGTTGATCGGGGTAGGGCTTGCGCCCAATGCGGAGAAGAGCGATGTCAGCATGGGCGCGGCCGGCACGCGAAGCTTCAGGCCCTTCAGGTCCACGGGGGTCTTGACGGCTCGGGTGGAGGTCGTGATTTGACGGAATCCGTTGTCCCACGGTTTTGACACCGCGACCAAGCCGACCTTTTCGATTTGCGCACGAACATAGGCACCGAGCGGGCCGTCCATCGCCTTCCAGACCTCGTTATAGTCATGGAAGGCGAAGCCTGCGTTCACAATGCCCGCCGCCGGTACCAGAGTCGACAGAACCACACTGGCTTGATTAAAGAATTCGACGCCGCCATTGCGAATCTGTGACATCAGATCGGTATCGGATCCCAATTGGTTGGAGGGAAACAGCTTGATTTCCAGGCGCCCGTCCGTCGCGTTCCGAATTCGGTCGATCGCTTCCTGGGCCCGCTTATTGACGGGGTGCGTCGGATCTTGGCCAGTCGCAAACTTGTACGTAAATTCGGCGGCATTGGCCGGCCGCGTGGCAATGGAAAACAGGGGGAGCGCCGCTCCCATCGCCAGGACTTGACGTCGCGAATAGCCCTTCTTGGTGTTCTCCGGTTTGTTCATGGCAGTCTCCTTGATAGATATAGTCAGCGCCGGATCGTCCCGGTTTAGTGAATCAACATGCCTCCGTTCACGTCGAGCGTGATGCCGGTGCAGTACAACGAGAGGTCGCTCGCGAGGAAGATGCACGCGCCGCCGATATCCTCCGCGCGCCCGAGGCGAGCCAGCGGAATCGTCTCCGCGATTTCCGACTTCTTCTCCTCGGTCAACTTGCCTTTGATGATGTCGGTCCCGATCAGACCGGGCGTAACACTGTTGACGCGAATACCGTCGGGACCCAGCTCGCGCGCCATTGCGCGTGCCAAGCCGAGAACTCCCGCCTTGGCCGCGGAATAGTGAGGCCCCCCAGGATCCCGCCGCCGCGCTGCGCTGACACGGACGAGATGCAAATGATGGAGCCGCTTTTCTGCGCTTTCATTGTGGGGATGACGGCTTGGGACATATACAGCGTGCCCCGAAGGCTGACGTCGAGAATGCGGTCGTAGTCGCTTCCGGTGATATCGACGGTTCGCGCCGGCTGGGTGATACCCGCGTTGTTCACCAGAATGTCAATGCGGCCAAATCGTTCACGGGCGGCCAAGATGGCGGCGTCGCACGAGGCTTTGTCGGTCACATCCACCGCCATTCCGAGATGCTCGTCGCCAAGGCGGGATGCGGCGGCTTCAGGCTCGGCCTGCGCCAGATCGAGTAAAACCACTTTTGCGCCGTGGGACGCCATCAAGCGTGCCGTGGCAAACCCCAGGCCATTGATGCCCGCTGCGCCGGTGATGACGGCGACTTTGTCTTTCAGCAGCATAAAACACGTCTCCAGTAAAGTTCGTGCCTGAAAAAGCGCGCTGGAGACAATGCGAACATGCTGCGCTTGCTGCACGGGCCATGACTGCCCTGCCGCATGTCTCCAACTCTTTTTCTTGATTTGTGCTGGAATATTCGTTCCATCGTGAGCTGACGACAAGCGAAGTATCATCATGCTAAAGTGATGTTTCATCATCTTAGAGGTGACCTTCGACATGACCGCCCTTCCCCCGGTCACCAACCTTCAGGCATTCGAGGCTGTCGCCCGACGCAAGAGCTTTGCCCTGGCGGCAGCGGAACTACACCTCACGGCGTCTGCCGTGAGCCACCAGGTGGCGCGGCTGGAAGCGTATTTGGGCGTTCGGTTGTTTGAAAGGAGCGCGCACGGCGTTCATATCAGCACGGCAGGCGAAAGCTATCTGGCGCGGATTCAAGGGGCGCTATCGGCCATCACCGCAGCGTCGATGGATGTAAGGCAGGGTGTGAGCAACAGTCTCTATATTCACTCGGCACCGAGCATCGCCAGCCTATGGCTGATGTCGAGGCTGAATGGATTTGCAAAGGCCTACCCCGAGATTTCCTTCAATCTGTCCGCGGCGCATACGCCAAGCAACTTTGAACTCGGCGAAGTCGACATCGACATACGATATGGCGTGCCGAATTGGCCTGGGTTACAGGTCGAACCGCTGTTTACCGAGCGAGTCGTTCCGCTCGCCAGTCCGCAATTCATTCGGGAATACCGACTTCGAAAGCCGGAGGATCTGTTGGGCACCAGACTCATTCGAAGCAATGTAAGCATTGTTCAATGGTCGGACTGGTTCGGGGCGTTCTCGTCCGCGCGAGCACCGGATCAATTTCCCGTGCGTTTTGACAGAGCTCAAATGTCGTTGGACGCGGCGACCCAGGGTCTCGGTGTCGCGTTGGAGAGCACGACTATCGCGGGGCGGCATATCAAGGAACGAAAGCTCAAACCCGTTTTCGGTATCGACATGTGCATCAGCGTCCACGCGCATTTTGCCGTCTATCCTGTGCGCCATGCGAAGCGACCGGCGGTTGCTGCATTTCTCGAATGGTTGCGGAACCAGGCAACGCAGGCGTGACGCCGAACCAAGATCGCCGACGAACGCAGGCGCCGAACGCGTTTGCTCTTCTCCTACGCCTAACGGCGATGAAGATCGACCTGAGTGTAGAAAGCAGCGATAGCGCGCCGACGTCAGCCTATCCCCCCAAAAGTCCGCAGACGGTTGACTGACCTATCCAGTCCATGCGTCGTCTTGCCAATCTGGCGTGTTCGTGAACGGACATCGCCACGCGTTTAGGCGATGTCCGCGCCCCCGGCAATTCAGTCTATGAGCGAAAACACCCGCAGACGTTTGCGTCACCTGTCGATAGAGTGTCGGCCAACTGACTTGCAAAGCGTCCGCCATTCGTGGCGCGCCATCGCGATGCCGCGCTCCCAAAGTCAACCTCTTGTCCCCCACTGCCAGTCCTGGAGGTAGTCGTGCACCGTTTTACCCTGAACACCAAACTGTTGTTGGCCTTGGGCCTGATGTGGATCAGCCTCCTGGTCATTTGCGCCTGGGGCTCGATCAACACGCGTCAGACCATGTTCGCGGAGCGCGAACTCGGCCTCAAGAACGTCGTGGATTCCGCGACCAGCGTGATCAAAAGATATGCAGATGCTGCCGACAAAGGCACGCTCACCAAAGCCGAAGCGCAGCGCGATGCGATCGCCGAAGTGCGCGCCATGCGCTTTGGCGACAGTGGCTACCTCTCCATTTCCGACACCCACGCCAACGTGGTGATGCATCCCATCAAGCCGGAATTGGATGGCAAGAACCTCTCCGACTTCAAAGATTCGTCGGGCCAATACGTGTTCCGGGAGATCTCCAACGTCGGCCGGGCCGGAGGGGGGTACTTTACTTACCAATGGCCCAAGCCTGGTCACGATAAGCCGGTTGGCAAGATCAGCCGTGTCGGATACTTCGCGCCGTGGGACTGGTGCATTACAGGCGGGGTCTACACCGACGACATCAACGACGCCTTTTACCGCTCTCTCGCCGAATGGGCCGGACTGCTGGTCGTGCTCGGCGCCATTGTCTCGGCGGCGATGTTGTTGATCATTCGCAACATCAAGAAGAGCCTGGGCGGAGAGCCGCACTACGCCGTTGAGATTGCCGGGCGCATTGCCCAGGGCGATCTTGCCATGACGATCGAAACGCAGCCCGGCGATACCACCAGCCTGCTTGCCGCCATGCGCGCCATGCAGGAAAGCCTCTCGTCCACGGTCGACCGTATTCGCGGCGGTACCGAATCGATCACGTCGGCCGCACGCCAGATCGCCGCCGGCAACACCGATCTGTCGGCGCGTACCGAAGAACAGGCGGCGTCGTTGGAGGAAACGGCATCGTCCATGGAGCAACTCACCGCCACGGTCAAACAGAATGCCGACAATGCGCGGCAGGCCAGCGCGCTGGCGGTGAATGCCTCGGAAATCGCAGAGCGCGGCGGAAATGTCGTCGGACAGGTCGTCGGCACGATGCACGGCATCTCGGACAGTTCGGGCAAGGTCGTCGACATCATCAGCGTGATCGACGGCATCGCGTTCCAGACGAACATTCTTGCCCTGAATGCCGCCGTGGAAGCGGCGCGCGCCGGCGAGCAAGGCCGCGGCTTCGCCGTGGTGGCCGGCGAAGTCCGAACCCTCGCCCAGCGCAGCGCTGCCGCCGCCAAGGAAATCAAGGCGTTGATCGAGAGTTCCGCTCAGCAAGTCCGCGAAGGCTCGGTGCTGGTCGGGCAAGCGGGCCAGACCATGACGGACATCGTCCAGGCAGTGAAGCGAGTCACCGACATCATGGGCGAGATCTCCGCCGCCTCCAGCGAGCAAAGCCGGGGCATCGAACAGGTCAACCGTGCCGTTACGCAGATGGATGAGGTGACGCAACAGAATGCCGCCCTGGTCGAAGAGGCTGCCGCCGCCGCCTCGTCCATGGAGGAGCAGGCAACGCGCCTGCAAGAGGCCGTAACCGAGTTCCAGATCGCGCCCGCGCCCGCCTCCGCAGCGCAGCGAATCACCGAGCGCCCCTATCTGGTTGGGGATAAAAGGCTGGCAGCGTGAGGCCGGAGGTCGTCCAGGCAAGCTCGCCCTGCCACTACTCGAGTTTGAAACTCAGCTTTGCGGTGATTCGATAGTTGACGATCTTGCCGTCGGCCACCTCGGCCGAAAAGTCCTCGATGTAGATGGATTTGACATCGCGAAGGGACTTTTGGGCCGCGGCGACGGCTTTCGTCGCCGCATCCTCCCAACTCTTGGGGGATTCGGCGAGCACTTCGATAACTTTGACGATGTTTTTTGACATGACGGCTCTCGCAAAGGTGCATGGCAGCTCGTGGGATGTCTCCCGGCCAAGGTGTGCGACTGCCATGAGCCAAGCATGGTCGCTGGCGCATGCGCCGTGTTGACCGATGTCAAACGCATCCGCTCGCCGCTTCCCCGCCCAGCAACGCCAGCGACACGGATTGCGTTATCCCGTCACCCTCGGATGGCCCACCGTCTGGGCCAGCACCGGTATCTCGTCTTCGTTGAGCGACATGGCGTTGGCCAGCATTCGATGATTCAACCAACCGCGCACGACGCACGCCAGTCCGGCTGACGCACAGTACAGCGACACGTTCTGCGCAATCGCGCCCACGGCGATGCCGGCGAACGAATCCCGTTGTGACTGAGGAAACGCGTCGGCGCGGGCGTGATTGACTACGTACACCAGATCGAGCGGCGCCTGACCGACAAAGTCCTGGTAGCCGGTGAGATTGCGCGCATCGACGGCATGCTTGAGGTGCAGTTGGTGCGACGCCGGGTCATAGCGATACACGCCCTCGGGCAGGGCGACGTACACGTCGATCTCGTTCACGCCGCGCGCCGACGGCGCAGTGCGCCCGCCGGTATCAGCGCGATTGACGCCGTCCGCCGCCCACAGCAGATCGCCGAGTTGCTGGCGGGAAAGCGCGGTCGGCGCAAAGTCTCGCACGCTCTTGCGACGTGCCAGTGACATCATCAAGCTGGCGCCGCCTTCGAGACTCGGCGGCGGCAGCGTTATGAGCGGCAGTGACTCACTGGCGAGCGGAACAGGAGATGCATTGCGCACGACGGCGTACGCAGGAAGCTTGGCCTCATTCATCGTGGGAACCCTCGAAAGACCGATGGCGGGCGGTCATGCCCGGCTGCTTCGAGCATAGGCAGTCGATCTCGGTCGGCCTTGATACGGGTCAACGAGCGGCGAAGCCGCAGCGGGCTCCGGGCCGCGGATTGCACCGTTAGCGCATTCGGTTCATTCAGTGTCGCTCAGCAAAAGCATGTCGGGCGCCCTGCCGACGCCGGCAACACCGAAAGCACCTCGTCCGCACCAGGCTCAGGCCGGAAAATCGTCACGCCTTTGAGTCCGAATTGCCACGCACGATAGAGCAGATCTCCGACGCGCTCGCGTGACACCCCGCTGGCGACCAGCACCGTCTTCGAGATGCCGGCATCGATGAACGGTTGTATTGCCGCCACCATGCGCAGGTGATCGTCGCCGCTCACCTGACTGGCCGTGACGAAGTAGTCCGGCAAAGCCGCCGACTCGCCACACAAGGCACGGAAGCGTCGGTAGGCGTGATTCTCGATACGGTATGCGCGCGGTGCCTGATGCCGCAAGCGCAACTGACGCTGGTACGCCAAGGCGAAGGCCGGCTCGATACCGCTTGAGCAGTTGCCGCCGAACGCCAGACTGACGCTGCCTGTGGGGGCTATCGACAGCAGATGGCTATTGCGCAGCCCATAACGCGCAATCTCGGCGCGCACGGCATCCGGCAACGCCGACGCAAAGCTTCCCGTCGACAGGCTGCGCTCGCCGCTGAACAGCGGATACGCCCCGCGCTCGCGCGCCAATGCCGCCGACGCCGCATAAGCGTTGTCGCGCAGGCATCGCCCGATGGCGCTGGCGAGGTCCCTGCCCTGCGGCGCGTCGTAACGCACACGCATCATCGTCAGCGCATCGGCCAGCCCTGTGACGCCCACACCGATCCTTCGCTTGCTTCGGGCTTCGTGTCCATGCTCCGGTAACGGCCATCGCGTGACGTCGATTGCGTTATCGAGCATTCTGACCTGGACATGGACGAGCCGTGCCAGACCCGCAAAGTCGAACGTCGGCATTCCCCCCACGCCGAACGGATGCCTGACTCGCCGCGACAGATCGATCGGACCGAGCACGCAACTCCCCCACGCCGGGAGCGGTTGTTCACCGCATGGATTCGTCGCGGCAATCGATTCGATGTCGGCAAGGTCATTGGATTCACGGATCGTGTCGATGAACAGCAAGCCCGGCTCGGCGCTTCCGTGGGCCGCGTCGACGATCCGCGCCCACAATTGCCGTGCGGGGACCCTGGCGTAGCACCAGTTGCCGTTATCGAGCAAATGCGCGCCCGCCGCCAGTCGTTGCCGATTGGGGGCCGCACGATGCTGAAGCCGCCACTCGGTATCGCGGGCAACGGCGTGCATGAACTCGGCGGTCGCCGCCACCGACACATTCAATGTCGCCCAGCGCCGGCGTCCGCGCTTGGCATTGATGAATTCGTCCAGATCGGGGTGATCGCAGCGCAACACCGCCATCTGCGCGCCGCCGCGCGTATCGGTCAAGGCCAACGATTGGCAGGCCAGATCGAACCGATCGATAACGTCGCAAACATCGCCCGTGCCATGATCCGACGCACACACCAGTGCGTCGGCGGGCGCCACTGACGAGAAGTCGTACCCGACACCACCGCCCATGCGCAGGGTCGTCGTGGCCTGCGCGAGCGCGCGCGCGATGTCGGTCTGACGCGCCACGGGCACGTCCGGACCGACGATCGGGTGCACGAAGCAGTTCACCATCGTGGCGTTTTTGCCGGTGCCCGCATTGGCCATGATCCGGCCCGCGCCGATCGCGCCCCGCAGCATGTTGCCGTAGAAGTGCCGTGCCGCATCGCCACGTCGATCCGGTGGCTCGGCCTCGGCCAGCGCGCGCGCTACCCGTCGGAAGACATCGTCGCGCGCCGCCTCCCCCGGCGCAAGATAGCGATCCGCCAGCACCGCATCGCTGACCGTCGACGCCGAATCGTGAATGACCGGCATGGGGATGGCTCCTGCGTCAGGATCGATGCCAGCGCACGTGAAGTTCCGATTCCGCGTGCCCGTAGTCGAGATCGAGCTTCCCGCCATAGGCATGGTGAATGGCATTGCCGATATCGCGCGCAATGTGCATTCCGGTGGTCGTGATCGCCGTACCGTCCTCGCCCGACGTGATCGCCATCACGCGCTCCATCGGATGCTCCCGGTGCAGCCGCTGCGCGCGGTGATTCACCAGACCGAGAATTTCCTGTCGATGCGCGGCCTCGAAGGTGCCATCCAGTACCAGACGGGCCGCGGGCACGCCGTCGGCGCTTCGATGACAGGCCGAGCAAGTGACGGTGGCCGCATCGGGCGGCACGGCGCGCCATTGCCAATGCCCGCGCAGGTAGACGGCGTGACACACCGGGCAAGCCGCGAGTGCGGGGGACGCTGAGGGTTGCTTGTAACTGTCGGGGACGTGCTCGTCCGGAAAACGATCCCACCTTGTGGGCCGGACCATGGCAGACCTAGCTCTGACTTTCATGTTGTGACTCCTTGAAACGCTGGCGCAGGCTCGTGTCGAATGTGCGTCCGCCGCAGACGCCACCGGGACATGCCAGGCGGTCGACATCAACGCGACTCGCCATGAGTGCCCGCCAGATATAGATACAGTAAGCGGTTGCGCGCGCGAGAACTTGGCCTGGATCAAATGGCGCGACATCTCTCGCGACGCCTCGTCATGCGAGCGCCTAGGTCCCTCTCGCATGGACCATCGGCACACGCGGCGCCTTCAGCGCGGCAAGGTCATCGGGTCGTATCGATTGCGTGGATTCCACAACATCCACCCGTCGGTCCCCGCCGCCTCGGCCGCATCGATTTGGGCACGAATCTCGGCCGCGCCGAAATTACGACGATCGAAAGCATAGTCCCGAAACGCTTGCAGCCAGGGGCGGAAACGCACGCCGGGCAATCCGGTGCGGCGCATCGCCTGCGCGAGAGAGCGCGACACGATCTCACCCGGATGGTCGGTCGGCGGGTCGGATCCCGGAAGTCCCCGGGTGAATCCTGACGGGTAGAGCATGGGGGACACGTAATCGACCTGCTCGGCGAGGGTTTCGAGCTGCTGCCCAATCGCCGTGTCGTTGAGGTTCCAGCAGACGTAGCCGAAGATATCGACCGACAGGTAGACGTTATAGCGCAGCAAACGCTCGCGCGCAGCGCTCAGGAAGCCGGTGATGGCGCCGACCCGATGTTCGGCGGTGTTGGTCTCATGAAATTGCAACCCGGGTGCGTCCGGGAATCGCAGGTAGTCGAATTGGATCTCGTCGAACCCCATGCGCGCCGCCTCCTCGGCGACGTCAAGATTGTGCGTCCATGCGGCGGAAATCGTCGGATCGATCCATCGGAGCTGTTCGCGGTCACGCCACACGTTGCCCTCGGCATCGCGCACCGCCCACTCCGGATGGGCTCGCGCCAAAGGATCGTCCTTGAAGACCACGATGCGGGCAATGAGGTACAGGCCGCGATCGTGCAGCGATTTCACCAGTGCCGGCAGATCCTTGACCCGTGGCGTATTCGCGGGCACATGCGCCTGCGCACCGATGCCTTCCCGCGCAGGACTGCGATACGGCGTCATGCCGCGATCGCCTTTGACATCGATGACAAGCGCGTTAATGGTGCTACGTTCGGGCAACGCCAGCACGGCATCGAGCAATGCACGGCTCGCGATGCCGTACACGGAGAGATAGACGGCTTTGGGGTGGATGCGCGTCATGGCAACGCTCGCGCGACCTCCCCCGCGCAGCGAGGCTTGCACTCTCGCATACCCCGGCGCGCGCACCGAGACGGCCATCGGCGCCCCCGGCGCCATATCGGGGAGCACGATCTCGCCTTTGCGGTCGCTTATCCAGGCGCGGTCCCCGCTCACGAGCGTCGCGCCCGCAATCGGCTCGCGGGTCGCCACATCGACGACCGTCGCTGCGACGGTGTCTGCCGTGGCCGGCGGCACGGGTCGCAGGCACAGGAGCGAAAGGCTCCAGACGATCCATCGGCTAATCATGATGCGTTTGTGCATTGCGCAACATGCCGCGCAGGCACGTCATGCCGCAGTGCTGCGTCATGAGGTATCGCGGCAACGCCATGGCATTCGACTGCGGCGTGACGGGTTTCGCATCGAGAGAGAACCCATTCGTGTAGCCCTCGTCGCGCGCCATGGCCTCCAATTCAGTATCGTAAATGCCAAACGGCCACGCCAGTAGACGAACGGACCGATGCAGTTCGGCCTCGATCCGATCGCGGGAACGGCGAAGCTGATCGTGCACGAAGCGCCGGTAAGCCGCAGGCGCCAGCCGCGCGCGCTCCGTCTTGAAATTGGGATGCCATTCGGTGTGAGACTCGATGTCGAAAGTCTCCGATTGCGCAAGCGCGCGCAACTGATCCCACGTCATGGCATAGGACGCATTGGAGATGGCCGACGGGTAGACGAAGAGTGTGACGGGTACCGAGCGCCCCTTCAACATCGGCCACAGCACCTCGTAGACGGACCGGTGGCCATCGTCCACGCTCAGGACGAGTGCGCGCGGCGGCAGGTTGTCCTGCCCGCCGGCATGCCAGGCGATGACGTCGGCCAGCGGTACCACCCGATAGCCGTTCTCCTCGAAAAAGCGCAGTTGCGACGCGAAGGTCTCCGTGCGCACCGTGGTCGAATCGGTGACGCGCTCCGCGAAGCGGTGATAGACGAGAATCAGGACGTCATGTTGCGCGGGGGCGGCATTCGTGATGCCAGCACACGTCAAGCCCATCAGCCCGCCGGCCAGGAGGGCAAGCGCGCGGCGGCGAGCGCCCCTGCGCACGCCGGTCACCTCGCGTGATCGATCGCGAAAAGTCGCTCGTGGCGATGCTGACATGCGGCACATCGCTTCGCCGTCGGATACGCCTTCAGCCGGGCATACGGAATACTCTGGCGGCAATCGATGCAGATGCCATATTCGCCACGGCGTATGCGATCCCGTGCCGCTTCAATATCCGAGAGCTGTTGGCGAAAGCGATCGAGCATGGCATCTTGCACGCGTTCGGCGGTTTCCTCGTTCGCGAGGTCGGCGTCGTCGTGGGGCTCCGATGCCGAGCGTTCGCCGAGCGGCGATTCGGTGGTGGCCATCACGCTTTGAATGCGTTTTTCCTCCGTATCCATCAGCGTCTCCAACGCGCCAAGTCCCGGGCTTTTGCGGCTTTCCATCGTTGGTCTCCCATCAAAGGCGCAGGTCGGCATCCGACGGCGTACGCCAGCCTCGAGCGATCATGGGGGCCACCACCGCGCCCGCGACGGCCGCCAACGCGGCGATGGATGCCGCGGCCGCTACACTCTGCCAGGGATGGTCGTGCACGTAATGGTCAGTGGTTCGCGCCCATCCCGACACGCGCTGCCGGCTCGTTGTGCGCAGCGTATCGAGCTGTGCGGTCAGTTGCTGAAGCCTGGCAGTGAGTGCGGGACGCGCTTCATCGGACGCCGGATTGGCTTCGTCGGCAATATCACGCAGCAACGCCTTGATATCGGCAAGGAGGGCCTCAGCGTCGTTGACCAAGGTCTGACGGTGATTCATGAATTCAGTCCGAATGTCGTTCATCTCTCGCTCCCATCGAATTCGACAATGCGCCGCCGTTGTCGGCGCGGGCCAGGTTCACTATAGCCATCTGCGCACGGCGTGCCATGACATGGCGCAAATCGGCGTGATCTTCGTGTATGAGGTTCAGGGCAGACGCCCTGCCGCCACGGCTACATCGTCTTTTTGAGCATGGCGCGCAGCCGGGACAGCGGGCGGGTGTTGAGGACGTCGGCGGCCTCGAGCCAGCCGCGTCTGGCCTGCATGAGGCCCAACGCCAGATGGTTGAAGTCGGCCGTGCGGTGCGCGTCCGAGGCAATGCTCACCCGCACACCCATCGACTTCGCCAGCCGGCAGCCGGTGTCCCACAGGTCCAGCCGGCGCGGCTGTGCGTTGGCTTCCACGAAAGCACCGCGCTCGGCAAGCGCCTGGAAAACGCGGGCGGCGTCGAACCGGCAAGCGTCGCGCTCGCCGATCAAACGAGCAAAGGGATGTGCGAGGATGCTGAAGTGCGGGTGGTCAATCGCCCGTAACAGCCGCGCGGTCTGCTTGTCGGCGGGTAAATCGAAATGGCTGTGAACCGCGCCAACGACCAGATCGAGCCGCCCCAGCACAGCGTCGGGAAGATCGAGCGATCCGTCTTCCAGGATATCGACCTCGACGCCCTTGAGAATCCCCGGCAATCCGCCCTTTGCATTCAGCGCGTCGATGGCGTCCGCCTGCGCGGCGAGACGGCTGGCGCTCAACCCATGCGTGATGCCCAGACGCGGCGAGTGATCCGTGATGGCCAGGTACTGAAGCCCTTGACGGCCGGCCGCTACGGCCATGGCTTCGAGTCTGTCGACACCGTCGCTTTCGTTCGTGTGGACGTGAAGATCGCCCCGGATCTCGCGGGCTTCGACAAGGCGCGGCAAGGTGCCATCGCGCGCCGCCTCCAGTTCCCCGGTGTCCTCTCGCAACTCCGGCGCAATCCATGGCAGATCGAGCGCTTCGTAGATCGACGCCTCGTCGCGGCCAGCGATTTTTCGCCCTTGCCGGAACACACCATATTCGTTCAGTTTCAGCCCGCGTGCCTGCGCCATCTTGCGAAGCGCCACGTTGTGCGCCTTCGAACCGGTCAGATAAACGAGCGCCGCGCCATAGCTCGACGCGGCCACCACTCTTAGGTCGACCTGCATGTCATTCATCAGCACCGTGCTTGCCCGCGTGCTTCCGGCGGAGATCACCGATCGCGTCTGATCGTAGGCGAGGAACGCGTGAATCACGGCTTGAGGCCGGCCAGACGCCACAGCGATGTCAAGGTCCCCCACCGTATCCCTGCCCCGCCGGTAGCTGCCCGCGACCGCCATCGCCTGCGCGGTGCCGGTCTCGCGCAGATACGCCATGAGGGGATCGACGGCGCGCATCGCGATATCGAGGCTGAAGCGGCGGTGCCGGTCGAGCCGCGCCTGCACGGCGTCAAGCAGGCGCTGTTCCGTGCGCTGCCCGAATCCGGGCAGCGTACCAATGCGGTGTTCACGGGCTGCGGCGGCCAGATCCTCCATCGTATGCACGTCCAGGTCGTGCTCCAGCCTGTGTACACGACGCGGCCCCAGCCCCGGCAGACTGAGCAACGATTGAATCTGTCCAGGCGTTTCGCGGCGCAGGCGCGTCAGTAGTTCGCTTGCGCCGGTTTCAGCGATCTCGCGCATCTTTCCCGCGAGATCGGCGCCGATGCCCGGCAGTGTCGTGAGGTCGATGCCGCGCGCCAGCAGGACGCCCACGTCCTCGGTCAGCGCACCGATCGTCCTGGCCGCATTGCGGTAGGCCCGAACCCTGAACGGATTCGCATTTTCGACGTCGAGGAGGTCGGCGATTTCGTCGAAGATCGCAACGATCCGGTCGTTGGTCACGCCCGCGCGCGGTACCACGGTGGCGGCAATTTCCTTCGCGATGATTTCAGGCTTTTCGGAGGGTTCTCTCACGCCTTGACTCCAGCAGACATGCGGCGCGACACGCAGGACACCGGGTATTGCACAGGCGCGGCGTGGGCCATTAGCGCGAGCGCAGGCAAGCGACGACCTCGTCATCGCTGACTTGGGGAAATTTTCGGTAGAAGGCGCCCACCGCGCTGAAATCGGCCGGTGTCTCCAGACAGATCACTTCGTCGGCATAGGGCGCGATGTCGCGCAAGGCATCTGGCGGGGCCACCGGCACTGCGCATATCAATCGTGCTGGCCCAAGCTGTCGCACCGAGTGCAAGGCCGCGATGATCGATGCCCCCGTGGCGATGCCGTCGTCCACGATAATCGCCAACCGCCCGTCGGCGCTCGTCCGCTGTCTTCCCGGCGTAAAGCGGGCCCGGCGACGCCGGAGGGTGTCGAGTTGCACCATTCGTTCGTGTTCGACATAGGCACTCTCGCCGCCCGCCAGCTTCGCGTATGGCGTCAGGTACGTCCAGCCGCTCTCGTCCACGGCGCCGACCGCCAGTTCAGGATTGCCAGGGGCGCCCAACTTCCTAACCAGCACAATGTCCAGATCGCCGCCGAGGGCATCGGCCACGATGGCGCCAATCGGAACCCCACCGCGTGGCACGGCCAAAATCAACGGGTGCTTGCCCGAGTACGCGTTGAGTGCCTTGGCTAGCTGGCGTGCGGCATCGGCCCGGTCGATAAATGGCATTGACGTTCTCCTCGAACGGCGGCTAAGCGCCCCCATAAGATCATCCTAGTCATCGGGGGCGGCGCCGGTTTAGCCAAGGTCAAGCATTCCCGTCAGGCGTTCGCACGAAACGGTCTGCGTAAGGATTGCCTGACACCGGGCGTGCGTCTGCCTACAAAGATCTCAGCCGCGCCTGCTTTCCCCCCGACGCGGCCGTCGCGATACTTGGTTTCAAGCCCCTACCCCGACGACAAAACATGCCACTTGAGGGCAGCGCCAGACAGCGCGCGAGTGCGGGTAGGCACATGCAGGAAGACAACCGGAACATTGGGCGCCCGGGTGCGCGCAATCGGTGCATGCAGGCCAACGGCTGGCCGGGAGATGGCGATGTACGAATCACATTATTTGGCAGACGCCGAACGTCGCTTCGGTGCCGTCGAGGCGTTTTCAACGGTCAATGACGGCATGTCGAGCGGGCTGATCTCGCATCCCCCCGCCCAGTGCGGTACGTGCGTATTGCGACACCTCTGTGTTGCGTCGAAGCTGAATGACCACGATGCGGCACGCCTGAAATCTGTCGTGCGTACCTGGCGGATGGTCCGGCAGGGCCATGCGCTTTACCGGACCGGCGATTCGTTCCAGAGTCTCTACGCGGTCCGCTCGGGGTCGTTCAAGACCGTGGCGCAGCATTCGCTGGGGCGCCAATACGTGTCGGGATTTTATCTTCCCGGCGAACTGCTCGGGCTGGACGGCATCGTCGCCGAGTCACATCCCTGCGATGCCTTCGCCCTGGAAGATAGCGCCGTCTGTGTGATCCCATTCCAGCCCCTGGAGGTGCTGTGCCGCGAATTGTCGCCGCTCCAACAGCATATTCACCGGCTCATGAGCGCCGAGATCGTCCGAGAGACGGCGCAGATGGTGTTATTGGGCAGCATGAGTGCCGATCAACGGGTCGCGACCTTCCTTCTGAATCTTTCGAATCGCTTCGAGCAGCGAGGGTACTCGCCCCGCGAGTTCACATTGCGCATGACGCGCGAAGACATCGGAAGCCATCTCGGCATGAAGCTCGAGACGGTCAGCCGGTCGTTATCGCGGTTTCAGCGCGGTGGCTTGATTCTGGTTGCGGGAAAGCGGATTACGCTGCTGGACCGCGAAGCGCTTGGCGCATGCTGACGGTGCCGACATGAGGGCGGTCGAACGTGCGACGCCTTGCCATGCGAGCCTGGTCGCGTAGACGTCAGAGGTTATCGCCCTCGTCGAAGAGATGATGGCGAAGCGCGTAGCGCACCAGTTGCACCTCATTGGGCAGCTGCATTTTCTCCATGAGACGCATCTTGTACGTGCTGACGGTCTTGGGGCTGACACACAGCGCATTGGCGATGGTGGTGAGCGGTTCGCCACGCACCAGACGACGATAGACTTCCAGTTCGCGATTGGACAGGCGCCGATGCGGCACGTCGTCGCCATTTCCCTGGAAGCTCGATGCCAACTTGCCCGCGATCGACTGGCTGACATAGGTGCCGCCCACGGCCACATGATTGATGGCCGTGACGAGTTCTTCCGCCGCGCTTTCCTTGGTCAGGTATCCTGCTGCCCCCGCCTGGAAAGCACGTACGATGTACTGCTCCTCCGAATGCATGGTCAGCACCAGTATGCGCAACGCCGGATGGGAATCGCGCAGCAGCCGGATCAGTTCCAGACCGTTTCTTCCTGGCAGCGACAGATCGAGCAGCAATACGTTGGGAGAGCAATCGTTGACCATCAACGGGATCGCAGCGCCGTCCGCCGCTTCGCCGACGACGTCAAACACGCCCGCCCCCTCCAGGATATGTTTGAGTCCGTCTCGCACTACGGCGTGATCGTCCGCGATCATGATACGCGTCATGCCTTGCCTCCGAATTTGGTGGCAACCGCTTCCCTGAGAGGCTGCCCGGCAGAGCCTTCGATTCGCGTACCCAGCGACACCGGCGAGGCGGTGGCACATTGCGGATGAACCGCATCGGACCGATTTTGAGCCATTCAGTGACCTATGCCCCTGATATAGGGCGGCAACCAACGAGCGCAAACCACCCACCGCTCGGGATTGGCTTTTGCAACGGTCTGCGAATGCTATTCCGACCCGCAGCCGTTCTTTTGTTAACTAAAGCGTATTTCTCTCAGCTTTCAAGAGATATTACCGTCCAGGATCGGCAGGCGTATCAGCCGAAAAGATGAGAGGAAACCCTCCAAACAACAAATGGGAAGCACGATCCAGCGTTATTGCATCGAGTAAGTGTACCCAGCGGGCGGTTCGTCCCGGTACACGGGAGAATCGCTGCGAATCCGAGCGCCAAGACGAGCTGATTGGCGAATGAAAGTCGTCAATCCATCGAACACACGCCTGGCGCAGCCGAATGCCGTTTTTTGGGGCGCTGCTGGCGTCGATGCGGTCCTGCGCAACGTTTCCAAGACGCTGCATCGTGACGAATTGACTTGTGTCATGGCGCCTCCCTCGCACAGGCATTACAAATGCTGAATGCAGACGCGCTCGTCAATCCCTCTGGATCGTGCCAGCGATCCCAAGTGCTTATGAGGTTCTCATGTCTACGCTGCGACAACATTACAAGGCATTCGTTATCGAAGCTCACGCGCAACTTGTCGGTTGCGGTGGATTTGCCGTACCGAGCCACGACCGGCGCTATCTGCCTGTGGCGATCGTGCGCGGCGCAACCGCAAAGCACGACGGCCCTCTGTCGGATGGCACGCCGACTGAAGGCGTTGTGATACAGATCACATTGAACGAGCGGTTGGACGCAGACCCCTATCGCGCGCTCCGATGCGCGATCGATTATGCGTGTCAGGTGATCGACGGGCTGCGGTCGCCCGAATTTGAAGATATGCCGCGCGGCGTCGCGTTCATCCCGCTTCCGCAAACGCTGCACTAGCCCGCCTCGCGAGGGTGCCTGAGCGGCACCCTCCCATACCGCCTGTGCGGCTTACTGAATGGTCAACTCCCGTTGACCGGCATCGGCCCGCTTTGGCAGCACCAGTTCCAATACCCCGTCGCGATAATTCGCAACGGCCTTGTCTCGGTCGACCGCCTGTGACAACGAGAAGCTGCGGTACATATCGCCTTCATACCGTTCCCGATGCACGAAGTTGCCGTTGTCCTTCTTTTCCGTGGTGTTGCTGAGGTGCGCGCTGATGGACACCTGATTGCCGTCGAGCGCGACCTTGATGTTTTCCTTGCTCACACCCGGTATATCGGCGCGTACGGTAAATTGCTTGTCGTCCTCTTCGACATCGAGCTTGATTTGCATACGCTTCGAGCTCTCCAGCGCAAGCGGACGCCAGAACGCGTTACGAATGAGGTTCTCGAACGGCTCGTCGAAATTCAATGGATCGAATCGGGTGAGGTTTGCCATAGCTGACTCCGTGGGGTAAGGGGCGCAGTGCGCCCAGGGGGCTGCGATCCATGTCGCACGTTGTCTAATCTAGATCGCGAGCGCGCCGACGAATTGACTGACATCAAGAGAAACCTCGGCGTCGATCATGAAATCGACGGCGCGAAGGCGTACCCGAGCCAGAGCGCGGCGATCACCAGCACGATGCCGGGAACGACGAGCTTCGCGAAACGTGGCCCCCCGGATACGAACGCCGCAATCCCCTTGACCATGGCGTTTGTCGAGGCCCCGGCCAGTATCGGAAGGCCAACGTCCGTGACGCTGAGCCGGCCCTGTTCGGCCAGCGCGGCGGCACTGGCCGCGATGGAATGCGCGTCCGCCAAGCCGCCCACCAAGGCGACCGCCAGCAAGCCCGATTTCCCGAACCAATGCGAGAGTGCCCCCGAAGCGAACATGGCGACGGACACACTCAGGGTCAGCACCAACGCGGACTTCAAATCGATGGCGGTTCCAATGTGGACCATTTGCGGCGTGGCGCACCGGTTCGCGCGCCAAAGCGCCCAAAGGCCGTACGACAGCGCGGCAACGGCGCCAGCGCCGAGCGGAAACGCAAGATGGAGCAACACGGTCGGGAAGACCGTGCCAATCACAATGGCCAACTGCACCATGGTCGAGACGCTGGAGAGCGCGGCTCCCGCGACGGCGGGCAGCAACAAGGCCGGATTTTGCCTGGCCTGCAGGCCCATCGCGCTGATCGTGGCGATACTGGACGCGAACCCGGAAGCGAACCCCGTGACCGGTAATCCCGCGTTCGGCCCAAGCGCGCGTTGGGCAAAATGACCGATCACGGCAATGGAGAGCATGACAACGGTGAAGCGCCATATCGTGGACGGATTGACCGAGTCGAAGACATCGATAGGCCGATTCGGCAGGATAGGCAGAATCACGAGGGCAGCCACCGCGAGCAGAAGCACATCCTGCAACTCGGCTTCCGTCACGACGCGCGTCACGAGCCGATGCAAGTGAAAGCGCACCTGCATCACGCTCGCGACGGCCACGGCGATGGCGATCGTCAAGGCGGGGTGGCGTTGCGCCATCGCACCGAGCAGCAGCGTCAGGATCAGCGAGATCTCGGTCGTGATCCCCGGATCGTCGTGGGGACGCAGGTAGGCGGCGATCAACACGGCGCTGAGCGCCAGCACCACCGCAGCCAGCAGCCAAACGCCCCCCAAGGCCAAGGCGACCGCCCCCAGCACGGCCGTCAGCGCAAACGTCCGGATGCCTGCCGCCGCCCGCTCGCGGCTCGCCCCCTTGCGCCGCTCACGTTCGGCACCGATGAGCAAGCCGATCGCCAGTGCGGTCGCATACGGCAAAATGTCGAGCATGGCTTCGGTCATCGCGCGCCCGTTTATTTCGTTCAGTGCACGGTATAGCATAAGTGACGGGGAGCGTCGGCGCCGCGTCGTGGCGTGCGATGTTGATCGAACGCAATGGCGCTGCCTGTGTACCGTCTATGCTATTAACGATTCATCGATAAGGATCGCCGTGCCCGGCGACTTCGACCATGGAACCTGTCTCCCAACTGCTGTCGCCCCATGGCTTTCCCAAGCCATTCCAGCGGATCCTCGTTGCCGTCGATCCCAGCGGCGCGTCGCTGAACGCCATTCCGTATGCCGGCCATTTCTGTTCGCCGGACACGCAGGTGCTGGTCCTGGGATTCTTCGAGGACCCCGAGGCCTACCTGACGCCCCACTCCCGTACGCCGGCCGATGTCAGCGCCGCGTTCGACGAACTCCGCCGCGACGAACTCGTGGCGCTGGAGGGCGCGCAGGCGGTATTGCAACGTACTGGCGCACAGGTGCACAAGCGGCTGCTCGGGCCTGCGCTGGGCAATCGCGAGATCTCGGCGGGTATTGCCCGAGTGGCCGACGAATGGAATGCCGACCTGGTGGTCGTCGGCGCCGAACCGGCCGCCGGCATCGCCGCCCTGTTGGGCACCAAGGTCTCCGCCGCACTGGCCGAGCACACCCACCGCGCCATCCTCATGATTCCCAAGAAAGCGACGGAATCGTCACTGCACCACGCGCGTCGGATCCTGTTTGCGGTCGACGGTAGCGAGGCATCGCTGCACGCGGTGCGCGTGGGGATGCAGGTGGCCCCGCCGCATTCGAGCCTGCTGGCTATTTATGTCGAGGACCGCGGGGTCGACGTGTCCGAATTGGAGGAATCCCTGCTCACGCCAACGCCCGCCGTCCCCCGGGCTGAAAATGCACTCGCGCAAGCCTCGGCGATCATGACCGAACTGGGCGCCAAGGGGAACATCGAGCGCCGTGTGTCGCACACGCGCCTGGCGGAAGACGTGGCCGCCGCCCTACTCCGGGAAGCGCAGGAATGGGAGGCGGATCTCGTCGTCGTGGGCGCGCAGGATCGTCATGGGTTGTTCTCATGGTTCAACGGTCATGAGAACGAGCGGGTTGCCCGCGCGATCGATCGCCCGCTGCTGGTCGTCAATCAGGCGGGCTGACGCGTCGGGGCGAGCCCCCCGCGTCCCGGGGTTGATCGCACCGCCGCACACCACGCACGCGCTATGGCGCGGGCGACTTGATAATGAGCACCGGCCGGTCGGCTCGCTGCAGCAGGCGGTTGGCCTCGCTACCGAGCGTGACGCGCGCGAGGCCGCGGCGTCCGTGCGAGCCGGTGACCACGAGATCTGCGCCCACCCGCCGAACCTCCGTCAGCAAGCGATCGGCAATATGCATATGGCTGTCCATCAACGGTAGCGTCGCGAAATCGGCCGCAACACCCTCGCGCGCCAGAATGTCCAATGCCGCTTCCCGAACGGCCAACGTCTCGGCGTTGAGCGCGTTCTGCATGTCGGCCACCGACGGCAGTGCTGCCGCCATCAAGGGAAAATAAAGTGCCGGGTCGACTTCGACGTAAGCGACGCGAAGCCTGGCCCCGAGCGCCTTGGCGAGCCTCGCGGCGTGGATCAGCGCGGTTTCCGAGGGCGGACTGGCATCGAAAGCCACCAGTATGTTGCGGTACATGATTTCTTCCCCTTGTTTTGCATTCCTTCAACCACCGACGCCACGGCTATTCGCGCTATTCGCAGCGACGTTTCGATGGAACGGTAACGATATCGGCGTGACCAAACCCGCGGCTGTAGTCGAGCACCTGAAGCGCCCAGCATTCGAGCTTCACGATGGTGGAGCGACTCGAACCGTGTTCGGGAACGCGCGTCCACGCGTCTGGAAAACGCTCATCGAGCAGTCGCATCGCCAGTACACGCTCGGACGATTCGTCCGGCAAAATTTCGGCAAAGGCGTGGCCCGACAGCGCCTTGATGTCCGGCCATCCCACATAGGGCTTGTAAAGACAGAACGAGACCTGTGCGGCGCGCTCGATATTCGCCATCTTGCGGCTATCGCGCCCGGTGGCGAAATAGATGTCGAGTCCGTGATGGACGAAACAAACGACATCGGACTGCGTGTTCCCGTCCGCCATGAGCGTCGCGAGCGACAACTCCCGACACGAGTCCAGCACGTCCAGAATGACGGCCTCCAGGTCTGCGTTCATCAGGCTTCTCCTGCGTCTATCGTGTTCGCGTTGCGTGTGCCGCCCCATGGGCATTACCCGGCGCGCTTACTCGACCGTTAGCCGATCCACGACGGCGCATACGCCATGCGTGGTCATGGCCGCTCCCCGGATGGCTTCCTTTTCCGCCAGCGAATGGACCGTGCCGGTCAGCAGCACCTCGCCATTGCCCAAGATGGAAATGTCGAGGTGGCGCGCCTCGCGCTGCGCCTGACGCGCCAGCGCGGCGGCGATATGCCCGACAATTTCCGTGCGATGGGGCCCACTGAGCACCTTGATGTCGTTGATGACGCCCTTGACGCCGCGCAACGTACGAACGGCACTCTCGGCCAACACGCGCTGCGTGTAGGTCTCGACGTCGCCCGCCAGGGACACCCAGCCGTTCTCGACCTTGACGTGCATGCCATCGTCCGGCAGGCCGGCGTGCCACTTCAGCACGGCAAGCGCGGCTCTTGCGATATCGGCATCGGTATGACGATCCTTCGACATCGGCACGACTTCCAGTCCGATCACAATCGCGCGCGCCCCCGCGACCCGCGCCGCGACGCGCTCGGCTTCGCACTTCTCAAAGAAACTCGCGACCTCGCCCGAGAGCGTGACAATGCCGTCGCGCACCTCGACGCCAATCTCGCTGGCATGAACGTTAGTGTCGCGCGCGAGTTCGTCCATCACGTCGCGCTGCAGTTGAGCATCAGTCTTCATGGGGTACTCCGTGCCACAGAATAGGGATGGCGCGATCGCAAACGTTACTGACAGTTGCGGGTATCGCGCCGGGTTCTTTCACCTTAGCGCCTCAGTGGGCGCATTGCCGGTCTCTCTCGGCAGCGCTTGACCGACGTCAATTTCATGCAGGACGTCACGCGCCGCACGCAAGCCGCGCGAGCTTGATTCGCATCAACCCGATGGCGGGAATCTCGCCGCCGAGGGGGCTGGCCGCGTTATAACAAAGCATGCCTGCGCGGCAATCCGTCTTGTCGCAGGCGAATGCGCGGGTGACCCATGCGAGGAGGAAGGAAATGAGCTTACGGAGAATTTGTGTCCACATAGACGACACCGCGACGAGCGCGGCACGGCTGCGCTTCAGCGGGCTGCTTGCCCGCCACCATGACGCCAGTCTCGCGGGAATCTACGTGCCCCACCGCCCGGGCGCGGTGCATTCAGGACAACGCGAATCGTCCGGAGACCACTACCGGACGGAGGGGCGCGCTCAGACGGCGTTGCACGAGGCCGAGCATTTGTTCCAGGAAGTTTGTGCCGAACACGATATCGCCGGAGACTGGCATGCGCCGTTCGGCGCGCCGACGACCATCCTGTCGAACTTTGCCAAAGGCACCGACCTGTGCATCGTCGGGCAACCCGACTCGCCGGGTGGGGTCGCCGCCCTCGGTGTCGATGGCATCGGCGACATCGTCGTCTCGGCAGGCGTACCGGTGCTCGGACTTCCGCACAACGTGACGCTGCCACAGGAAATCCGGCGCATCGTGATTGCCTGGAACGGCTCGCGTGAAGCCAGACGTGCGATCGGCGACGCCTGGCAACTGCTCGGGCGCGCACAGGACATCTTCGTCGTCGGCATCAACCGCTCCCCGGCGGGCGACGACCCGTCACTGACGGAGATCGTGCACCTGCTGGAGAAACACGGATTGCGCGCGAAGCCGGTGTCGATCCGACAGGACACCGAAGCCAGCGATGGTGTTCAGTTGTTGGCCGTTACCGAGGAGTACGAAGCGGACTTGCTGGTCATGGGCGCCTACGGACACGGCCCGACGCGTGAACTCGTGTTCGGTGGCGCAACACGCACGGTGCTCAAGCACATGTCCACGCCGGTGCTGCTGTCCCACTGACGTGATCCCGCACTGCAGTCGTCGGCGCGCCAGCGCTGTCGGCTGCGGTGATCTCCCACCGACTACATCAGCAGCATCGCCACAGCCGCCGCGCCCATCACTCCGGTAGCCATCCAGCCCAAGACGAGAATGGGCCAACGCGCCGTGAATTGACCCATCACCGATTTCCTCGACGCGAGCAGTAGTACGACAACCATCAGCGGCACCGCCACGACGCCATTGATGACGGCACTCCAGAACAATGCCTTCATTGGGCTGATCGGCGAATACTGGATCGCGGTGGCAGCGAGCATGCTGAGCGCGATAATGCCGTAGAAGCCGTGCGCGGCGCTGGGCTTGCGCTCGAGCCCCTCCTTCCAGTGCATGGCCTCGGCCATCGCATAGGCGCCGGACCCCGCCAGCACCGGCACCCCGATCAGACCCACGCTCACGATACCAACGCTGAAGAGCGCATACGCCAGGTCGCCGGCCAGCGGCCGCAACGCGCTAGCCGCCTGCGCTGCGGTGTCGATGCTCCGGATGCCGCTGGCGTGGAGCGTGACGGCAGTCGCCAGCATCACGAAAAAGGCGGTGATGTCCGAGTAGAACATCCCGGTCCAGGTGTCCCATCCGATTCGCCGAAGCTCGCCGCTGGCAGCAACGGCGGCCACGTTATCGTCCTTCAGCGGCAACGCCGTGGGGTCCCGTTCCATCTCCTCCACCTCTTCCGAGGTCTGCCAGAAGAAGAGATAGGGGCTGATAGTCGTGCCGAACACCCCCACAATGACGGCCGCGCTGGCCGAATCGATGGTGAGATCGGGCCACAGCGTACGCATGGCCACCTGTCGCCACGGTACATGCACCGTCAGCAGGACGGCGGCGTAGGCGAGCAACGACACGGTCAGCCATTTCAGGAAGACAACGTAGCGGTGGTAAGGCACGAAGACCTGCAGGAGCAGCGAGCCGAGCGCGAAGCCGATGGTCATCCAATGTCGATCAATGCCGCTGGTCAGTTCCGCCACCTCGCCCATCGCGGCCAGATCGGCCGCAATATTGAGCGTATTGGCAAAGAGGAGCAGGACGATCACGCCGCGCAGGACAATCGGCGGAAATGCCGTCTCGATATTGGCGGCAAGCCCTTTGCCCGTGACGCGACCGATGCGCGCGCAGATCAACTGCATGGCCGCCATCAAGGGGAATGCGAGCGGCATGGTCCACAGCATGTTGAGCCCATACTGCGCGCCCGCCTGGGTGTAGGTGACGACACCGCTCGGATCGTCGTCCGCGACGCCCGTGATCAGCCCGGGGCCCACGCGCCTGAGCGGATGCTCGTTCAGCCGTTTGCGCAGCCCCTGTAGCCACATCGACGACCGCTCACCCTGTGTTTCCAGCCCCATTCCCGCCCTCGCGACTCAAGACGCCTCGCGCGCCTGCCCTTGGCGCGGACTCGTGATTTCGGGCAACGTCACACTTACGAAACCACCGATTCCAGGGCGCGCCTTGGCGCGTGGGCCTGCGAGGGGCCTCGGCCCACGCGCAGCAGGATCTGCGGATAGTCCCCGCTGCCTGTCATGGCACCGATGGCCGAGCGCAATGTCTCGACTTCGATCGGCTGGTTGAGGAACGAGGCATCAAACCCCTGGGACGTGAGCGTCAGTAACACCCGCTGCATGGCCTGCCCGGCCAACAGCCAGTTTTCAGGGTCGTCCGAGCGCGTTGCCAGGCAGACGAGCAAGGGCGAACCCTCCACAAGACGGCGGTGGCTTGCCGCCAGTCCGCCGCCGACGTCAAATGTACGCACGACGGTGGCCAGGATCGGAGACGCGAAGTCGAGCAGGCTTGCCGCGCTTGCCGAGTAGCTTGCCATGCCGTCATCGCGCCGCGCGGCATTGATCCACAATGCCAGTTCGCGGCGAAAGCGCGGATCTCCCAGTTGGATTCGATCCGCCTGATCGATCAGGTCGGCCAGTCGCAAGCGCTCCGCGTCGTTCGCTGTCGGGGCGAGTTGGGCGCCTTCCGCCTCGGCCGCCGCCTGTAGCGACGCGATCGTCGCTTGCGGCAGCGGCGCCGGGTCGAAGGCCTGACGATTGGTCACCCGATTGGGGATGGCCGCGAACAGCGCTGCAATCTGTCCGTCCACGAACCCCTCGTCCGAGATTTGCACACTCGCGAGCACGTCGGGCTCGGCGCTCGATGGCATGATCCGGATCACATACGGGCAACGGAAGTGGCTGAGGGCGACGCGCAGATTGAACAAGGCCGCCCCGCAACTGATCGCCAGCTCGCGGTCATACGTGTCGCTGACCGGCAACGCCCGGGTGCGGTCGGCACACAACAGGACCGTGTCGTCGCTGATCACAAAGCGCCACGGCTGCGTGTTATGCGTGGAGGGCGCGAGGATGGCGTATTGCAGGCAGAATCTCAGCCGCTCGGCGGCCGTCGCAGTCCTGGCGAACGCCTGATCGTCGACGGTCCACGCCTGGCGTAAGTTGTCCTTGGATCGGGGCACGAAAACCTCCTTTGGTCTAGGGCACGACGACACGGGTCACGCGACGTGACATCGGCCCGGCGGGCGCTGGGTGAGCGAATTTATTGAGCTTGTCGAGCGTTTCAAGCGTATTGATCATATTGCCTGAAGTCTGGTGCAACGGGCGCGACTGCGCATTGACGAACGTCAATGGGCGACAGCGCCGCCCGCGAGGCGCCGCGGGCTTATCCGCGGAAAATGTCGAACGGCTCGATCCGCAACACTTTGCGAATGCCGATATAGCTGGAAATCGCCGCGATCAGCAGCACCATCGTAAAGGAGAACGCGAGATTCCAGAACGTGGTGATGGCGGCGTAGTTTGGCAACGTGCGCTTGGCAAGGGCAATCACCAGCGTGACCAGGCCTACGCCGATGCCATATCCCGTCAATGCGGTAAATGCGGCCATGAACAGAATCATCTTCACCAGTTCGCTGCCTTTTGCGCCGATCGCTTTCAGCGCGCCGAATTTGTCCAGGTTTTCGAGCACGAACGAATAGAACGTCTGGCCCGAAATGGAGACCCCCACGATGAAACTGATGATGGTCATGAGCAGAATATTGGTACCGATGCCAGTCCGGTACGTATAGAAGTTCGCAACGCGCTGATTGAACTCGTCCTTGGTGAGCGCGATGTAGCCCAGCTTGGCCACCTGCCGCTTGATGGCCGGGATCGCCGCCGGCGACTTGGGCTGCACGAGAATGTAGGAGATGGTGAAGCGCGTACCCGGGATGTATTCGACGGCCCGGCTGTATGTCGTATAGAGCGTTGGCACGCCGTTCAAACCGTTCGCGGAGACGTTCGCCAGGCCCACGACTACGCCGCGAAAGTCATTGATTTCGAACGTGGTGCCGATCGCCGGATATTCCAGCTTGGCGATTTCCGGATCGTCGACGACCACGAACGCGTTGTCGGCATAGATGTCCAGAATGTCCCCCTTTTCCATATGCGGGCGGCCAAACAGACTCGCATCGTCGAGGCCGACCACGCTCACCGACTGGTAGACGCCGCTGGCCAGCCTGACCTGCGCGCCACCGATGTACAACGGCGCGGCATATTTGACACCGTCCATGCTCAGTACCGCGTCCAGCAGGAAATTGGGCAGCGGAAAGGCGGAGTTCGGTGTATTGACCGCGGGATCGATGACCCACATCTCGGCGCCGACATTCGTGACGGTCGAGTAGGCACGGTTCAGGATGCCCGCGAACATCGCCGTCATCTGCGTCATCAGGAAGACTGCGAACACGATGCCCACCAACAGGGCCGAGAACTTGGCCTTGTCGTTCACGAGCAACCGGAAGCCGATACGCATGATGCCGGTGGATTGCATGCTCACCCTCCCCGGATATCGGAGGCACCCATCATTGCTGCCCAATGAAGACGTCGACGAGCAGTCCCGGATAAATCCTCGGCAAGTCTGCCGTCTTGAACCGGAAAATGACGGGCAGGACACGCAGATCGACCTTTTCCCGGCGCTGGTTGGCCAACTCGATTTTCGGCGATACGAGCGGCTGTACGCGAACGAACTCCAGCGGTACCTTCAGATCGGTGCCTCGCACGGAGAGCTGCGCGCGGATGTGATCGGCCGCCGGGAGCCGCGACACCAGGATTTCATCGATGTAACAACGTACCGCCAGATAGTCTTGGGGCCCGCCCATGACAATCAGGGGATCGAACCCGGCCGTGTACGTATCGTAGACACCCTGCGAGGAGACATAGCTGCCCACGGTGGCGTTCAGTGCCAACACCACGCCGTCCGATTTGGCCGTGATCGCATATTTCTGCAATAGGGCGTTGGCCGCGCTATAGGCTTGGGACAGCGCGTCATATTGGTGCACCTGATTGTCCACGTCATAGCGCCACGCGCCTGCGCGAATCAGCGCATATTGGCTTTGTGCGACTTCCAGTGCCGCGCTGGCCTGACCGACCGCGTCGCGGGCCGTATCGAGCACGTCTTTGCTGATCGAGCGGTTGTCCATCTCATAAGAGGCTCGCCGCTTGTCGTACTGGTCCTGCGCGGCCGTCAGATTCGCGCGCGCCTGGTCGACCTGCGCCTTGGCGACGGCCAGGGTTTCCTTCCTTGGCTCAGCCTTCAGTTGGTCGAGCACGACACCGGCTGCGAGCATCTGGGCGTGCAGCTGTTCGGTCGTGGCCCGTTGAACCGCATCGTCGATACGCAGCAACGTCGCGCCAGCGCGCACCTTGTCGCCTTCATGCACAAGCACCTGAGTGATGACGCCCGAGACCTCCGGGTACAGGTTGATATTGGCGCCCCCGCCCTGCTCGCTTTCCACGATACCGGTCGCGTAGATCGCGGCCGGATACGGATTGCTCACCGGCGTGAAGACGGGCGCTTCCGGCTTACGCTCGATCGAGAAAACGTAAGCGCCCAGCACGGCGGCAAGAATGCCCGCGCCGGAGACAATGAAGAGCCATGGGTTTTTCACGAAAGCCCCCCAGTCGCCGAGACGATGCGTCCGTCCTCCATATGAATGATCCGGTCCGCGTATTCGTTGATGCGGGCGTCGTGCGTCACGATGACGATGCATCGGTTCCGGTCCAGGATCTTCTGCTTGACGAAAGCGATGATCATCCGGCCCGTATCGCCGTCCAGCGACGCCGTCGGCTCGTCGAGCACCAGTATCTGAGGGGCGCCGATGATCGCCCTGGCAATCGCCACGCGTTGCTGCTCGCCGCCCGAGAGCTTGACGGGCACCACCTCGGTACGGTCCTTCAGTCCGACGATCGCCAGACTCTGGCGGGCCGCCTCGAGCGCATCGTTCCAGTTCCTGTGCTTGAGAATGAGCGGTATCGCCACATTTTCCGCGCTCGTCAGCCTCGGGAACAGGTGATAGTCCTGGAACACGAATCCGATCGTGTTCAGCCGAAAATCCGCCAGATCGTCTTTCGACAACGTCCAGATATCGCTGCCGCCCACCCACACCTTGCCGGCGTCGGGACGCAGGATGCCGGAGAGCAGGCTAAGGAGCGTGGTTTTCCCGCTTCCCGACGGTCCGACGATGAAGAGCATCTCGCCAAAATGGGCGACCAAGTCGACGGCATTGACGGCCGTCGTGCGGGCCGGCCCTTCCCCGAACCCTTTGGTCAGTCCGGTGGCGACGATGGCTTCGGTGACGGGTGCGCCGGGCATATGGATGAGCTTCCACGGTGACGAGCGAGCGTAGCGTCAGGACGCGAGGGGGACTCACGCGATCAACGACGACGCCCCGCCGCCGATCAGCCGCGCGCGGCGTTTTGCGCCGACGCCGCCGGCCTTGCCCTCGGCGCGCCCTGATCGACCGGATCCGAGAGTGAGCCGAACGCGCTCATCGCCGTTTGGGTCAGTTCGCCCCACGCCGTCCACCAATTGGCGGGGCTTTGCGTATCCATCGCCTCGCCTGCCGTCTCGGAGAACACCTGTTGCCATGCCTTCTGCGCCGCTGAGTACTGCTCGGCCCAGACCGTGGGCCCGCGGGCACTCATTTTCACCAGCCCTTGCCAGATCAGGTTCTGCATTGCCAACTGCTGATTCATGAAGGCAAGCTGGCTATTGAAGAGCGCGCTGAAATCCGACGCACTTTCCAGTGCACTGGCGAACGCCTTGTCGGCCTCGATCAGACCTTCGTCGGCCTTTAGCTGCATCTGCCGCAGACACTGCACGTTCTCAACCCAGTTCCTGTGAGCATCGAGCGCCGCGAACACTTGCGCCTTGCACAGACTCAAGGGGGGAGTCAGGGCCTTGGACATCGTCGCGTCTCCCGAATGGATTGCGGGTCACACGACGTGACCGCAACGCGCGAAAAAAATCGCCCGCCGAAGCGGGCAGAAACCCAACTTGCCTGCGTTCGGAACGGGGCCGTATCCGAACGCAAGTGCCGGAGGACCGGCAAGATCGGGTGTCGCTTGCGTCGGTTGTGTTGGAACCGGCGATGTCTCCACGATAGTCCGTTGCCGCGGCCCAGGCCTTGACATATCTCAACGTCGGCCGATGCGTTGTTCACAAGAAACACGGGGAGAGGCACCGTTTGATGCACGTCAACGTCTCACCGGACACCCGCCGCCTACCGCGCCTGCCGGCACTACGCTGGGAAGCTAAGGCACCGCTGATATCCGCCCTGAATCCGCGCTGACGGGACGCTCGTCCGTAGCGCTCTGCAAGGAATACGCACTGTGTCAGACGACATCGAGAAGTCACCGGAAGCAGAGGCCGTCGGTCGTCCCGACCTGCGAGGCTCGTCGCCGGGAGAAGCCGATACCCACGCCGACCTTCCGTTCACCGGACGCCGGCTGCGCGCCCGCAGCGTCCAAATCGACACATTGCGCGAGGCCGTTGCCTACCTTCGGCGCGATAGCCTGATCTGCCGCTCGGAAGGTTTCGCGGCGCAGACGCGTCTGCAGCTTGAATACGGGGCGGCAAGCGTCGTCGCAACGCTACAGACCGTGACGGGCGATTGGGTGGAACTCGACGAGATCGGTTTGAGCGAAGCCGCCCTGGCCGCGCTCGACGTGTCCGAGGGCGAATGGGTGCGCGTGCGTCACATGCCGCCGATCGAGTCCTTTCGCCACGTGCGAGGCCGGATGTTCGGTGAAGCGTTTACGCCCGCAGAACTCGATGAGGTGATCGGCGATATTGCCGCCGGCCGCTATTCCTCCATCCATATCTCGGCATTTCTGACCGCATGCACGGGGAATCGGCTCTCGGACGACGAGATCATTTCCCTCACGCGCGCGATGGTGGCTACGGGCGAGACCCTCCATTGGCAGGCGGACTGCATCGTCGACAAGCACAGCATTGGAGGCCTGCCGGGCAATCGCACCACACCGATCGTGGTCGCAATCGTGTCATCGCAAGGACTGATCATGCCGAAGACGTCGTCTCGCGCGATCACGTCGCCCGCGGGGACCGCCGACACCATGGAAACGCTGGCCCCGGTCGATCTGCGTGCCGACGAGATGCGCCGGGTCGTGGACGCCGTCGGAGGGTGCATCGTCTTTGGCGGCGCGGCAGGCCTCAGCCCGGCCGACGACATTCTGATTCAGGTGGAGCGCCCGCTCGATCTGGACAGCGAAGCGCAGATGATGGCGTCCATCCTGTCGAAGAAGCTGGCCGCCGGCGCCACGCACGTGCTGATCGACGTGCCGGTCGGCCTGACCGCCAAGATTCGCTCTCAGTACGCCAGCACCCTGTTTTCCGAACGGCTGCGCACAATCGGCCGGGCGCTCGGACTCGATGTTTCGACCTATGTGTGCGCGGGCGACCAACCAGTCGGCCGCGGCATCGGCCCCAGTCTGGAGGCGCGCGACGTGCTGTCCGTGCTGCAAAATCGCAGCAACGCCCCGGCCGATCTCGCGGACAAGAGCGTGGATATCGCCGGCCGACTCCTGGAAATGGGCGGCAAGGCCCTGCCGGGCGAAGGCCAGGCATGTGCACACCGCATTCTGTCCAGTGGGCTCGCGTGGCGGCAATTCCAGAGAATCTGCGAGGCCCAGGGCGGCATGCGCGAGCCATTGGTCGGGCGGCATAGCAAACCCGTAACGGCCCGCCACAGCGGCGTGGTCACCGCCATCGACAATCGCCATCTGGCGCGGGTGGCAAAGCTGGCGGGCGCGCCGGCCGCGCCGAGGGCGGGGGTGGTCTTCGAAGCCCCCATCGGAACCCGCGTGGTTTCGAGACAGCCCTTGTTCACTATCTATGCGGAAAGCGAGGGAGAACTCGACTACGCGTACGAGTACGCGTGCCGCTTTCCAGCCATCGTCGCTGTGGGGGAATCATGAAGGATGTCGTGGTCTATTCCATGCCCGGAGATGAGTCCGTGGCACGATCGCTCGCTCACGCCGTTGCTTGTCCGGTGCAGCGCCTGGATATCCATCGCTTTCCGGATGGCGAACAACGGGTGGCGCTCGAAGGGCCTCTGAGCGGGAAGGCGGTCGTCATCGTCTGCGCGCTCCACCGCCCTGACGCCAAGATACTGCCGCTGATTTTCGCGGCGGACACCGCGCGAGACCTCGGCGCGCGGAGCGTCGTCCTCGTGGCGCCGTACTTGTGCTATCTGCGTCAGGACGCCCGGTTCCATCCGGGCGAATCCGTGTCCGCCTACAGCTTCGGCCGGCTGCTCAGCGCCCACATCGATGGCCTGGTGACGATTGAGCCGCACCTGCACCGGCTGCCGTCGCTCTCGGCGGCCTATGCCGTTCCGCTACGCTCTCCCCATGCCGTCGCCGCCACGGCCGAGTGGATCTCGGCGAACGTGACGAATCCGCTTATCGTGGGGCCGGACGACGAAAGCGAAGCGTGGGTGGCACAGATCGGCGAGCGCATCGGCGCACCATCCGTCGTCGCACACAAGACCCGAGAGGCCGACGCCAAGGTCACTGTCCGGTTGCAGGTGCCAGCGACGTTGTCGAAACGCACGGCGGTGATCGTCGACGACATTCTGGCGAGCGGGCAAACGATGGTGGCCACCGTCAAGGCGCTGGTTCGCGCCGGCTTCGGCAACCCGGTCTGCATTGCCGTGCATGGACTGTTCGACGGCATCAGCGTCGACGATCTCGTCGCAGCTGGTGCCAGCCGGGTCGTGACGGCCAACACGGTGCCGCACGCCTCTAACGCCATCGATGTGACGCCGGCGCTGGCCGAGGCGTTGCGCGACCTGCTCGATACACTTCCGAAAGCGCCATGATCGGCGGTGGCGGCAGGCGGACGAGACATCCGCGCTGCCGTGCGCCGCGCACCTCACGGCGAGATGATGACCTTTAGCGCATGCGTCTTCGCGGCGTCGCCGAACGTCCGGTACGCGTCGAGAATTTCGGCAAGCGAGAAGTGGTGGGTGATCAGCACGCCGGGAGAAAGGCGTCCCGATTGCACGGTCTTGAGCAACATCGGCGTCGCCGCCGTGTCGACCAACCGGGTCGTGATGCTGATGTTCCTGTCCCACAGCGATTCGAGGTGTAAATCGACCTTGCTGCCGTGCACCCCGACATTCGCGATGACGCCCCCGGCGGCGACGATCGCCTGGCATAGCTCGAACGTCGCCGGCACGCCGACGGCTTCGATGGCCGTATCGACCCCGCGCCCGCCGGTCAGGTTGCGGATGGTCTCCTCGGCGGCGTGCCCGGGCGACAGCACCGTCGTGGCGCCGAGTCGCGTTGCCACTTCCAGCCGCGAGGCATCCGGATCGACGACGATCAGTTGGGCGGGCGAGAAGAACTGCGCGGTCAACAGCGCCGCAAGGCCGATCGGACCTGCGCCGACAATCGCCACACTGTCGCCCGGTTTGACTTTGCCGTTGAGCACGCCGCACTCGAACCCGGTCGGCAGAATATCGCTGAGCATGACCAGCGCATCGTCATCGATGCCCACCGGCGCATGGTAGAGACTGGTGTCGGCATGCGGCGTGCGGACATACTCGGCTTGTGTGCCATCGATCCGATTACCGAGAATCCAGCCTCCGGCCGCGCAATGCGAATACATGCCACGGCGGCAAGCCTCGCATTTCCCGCATGAAGAGATGCAGGAAATCAGCACGCGATCGCCCGGCTTGAACGCGCTCACCGCTGCGCCTGTCTTGACGACCTCGCCCACGCCTTCATGCCCCAGGATTCTCCCGGGCTCCACCGTCGGCACGTCCCCCTTGAGAATATGCAGATCGGTACCGCATATCGTCGTCTTGGAAACGCGGACGATGGCATCGGTCGGCGCGATCAACTCGGGTATGGGTCTGTCCTCCAGCGCGATTTGCCGTGGACCGTGAAATACCAGCGCTTTCATATGCGATCTCCGTTTCGCGTGGCGTCAGTGCGACATCAGCACCGGCACCGTCATGGTTTCGAGTAGCGTGCGCGTCACCCCCCCGAGCACCCATTCCTGCATTCGCGAATGGCCGTAGCCGCCCATCACAATCAGGTCGATGTTCATGTCGGCTGCGCGCGAGAGCAAATCCTCGCCCACAGCGATGTCGTTGGCGCCGCGCTCGGGTGTCACTCGCACATTGACGCCATGACGGGCAAAGAACATCGCGATATCGAGCCCCGGGATCGGCCCAAGGGCGTCCGGTTTGCTTCCTCGACTGACGTGCATCACATGGACGGTCTTCGCCGCCTGCAAGAAGGGCATGGCGTCGGCTGCGGCGCGCGCCGATTCGCGCCCGCCGTCCCAGGCGAGCAGAATGTTATTGAACGCACGCGGTACCTTGCCCGCATACGGCAGGATCAGGACAGGCCGGCCAGCGGCGAGCACGACCGACTCGACGAATCCCATGGCCGGTATCGTTTCGGGGTTGCTTTGGTCTTCCTGGCCGACGATCACCAGATCCGCATAGCGCGCATGGGTTTGCATCTCGCGAATCGTGTCGAACCGGGGCGCCAGCCACTCGGGACTGACCGCCTGACGGCGACAGATCTCCATGAACATCTGCTCCGCCTGCTCAAGTCGCCTGGCGTCGCTCTCCGGCGATGACGGTGGCGGTACCCCCATGCCCCCAATATCGGTGACGTCGGAAAACAGTGGCATGTGGAACGGCAGGTAGATGCCCGTGAGGTGGGCCGGTAGCCGACAGGCAAAGTCCACGGCAAGCTCGACGCGTGCGCGGGATTGCTGACTGTTATCGACGTGTACAAGCAGCGTCCGGTAGGTCATGGTGACTCTCCAATGGGGGCGATCACCTTGTACTCTAGTTCCACGCCGGGCCCCCGCCGTTGACGCGGATCAAGGCCTGACTTGACGACGCCGCCGCTTTTACGTGCGCGATCCGGGGTTTTGCGCTTGTCACGCGCGATGCCTTACGGATTGATTAGGATGGGAAAATTGCGCCAGCAGTGCTACAAAGACGAAATCCTCGGCATGAGAACCGACAGGGGCAACGTACATGGCCAAGTTGACGTTTCGTGGGGCAATACGATCGCTTTCGCAGCAGACCGATGGCATCACCCTTGCCCTGCTGTGCTCGATCTGCCTCGCGCTTGCGGCATGGAACTGGGTCGCCGTACGCACCACGATGCAGGCCAACGTCGACGCGCGATTCGACTTGCGCACAACAGCCGCGACGGACAAGCTCGCGATCGCCCTCTCCGCTTATCGCGACACCTTGCATAGCGCGCTCGACCGGCTGGCGTTGGCGCCTCGCCCCGACGAAAATGCCTGGGGAGCGTATGCGCAAAACATGCGGGTGGCAGAGCGATTGCCCGGTCTGGTGAGCTTCGCCCGATGTCAGCGCACGGGCGACACCATCGAGCGCGTCGTCGCCTACGCCATCGGCGATGACACGGTGTTCGGCCCGAGCGGTTCGATGGCACTGCCAAGTGGTACAAAAACAACGGGAAACCTTTTCACGCGGACATCGCCGTCGACGGGACGCGCGTATTGGATTTTCCTGTCCGACACTAGCCGCCCGTCGGTATGCGCGTACGCCGTGGCGGATATCGACGCGCTAGTACACGTTGCCATCGGGCCGCTTCTCCATGACATTGCGTTGACCGTCAGTACCCGGGACGGCACGAACCCACCCACCCCCATCTTCGACAGCCTCTACCCTCGGGCGCCCGGCGAGCCCCGCCCCCCCGTTGACTACCAAACGCAAGCGAGTCTGCCGTACGGGGAAAAACCCGCACTGTTTCTCACCTTCACCGCGTCCAATGAATTTGCCTCGCTGCGCGGGGCCGGCGTGGCCAATTGGGCCCTCGGTCTGGGGCTGTTCATGACGGCGGTGACGACGTTCGCGTGGGCCCTCGCCTTGCTGGCGCGACGTCACGCGCAACGGCTCAGCGAACGCGACGCGGGGGACAAGCGACGCTCGGAAAGCCGTCTTTTCAGTGTGATCCAATCCGTGCGCGAGGCCATCATCACCATCGACGATCAGCAACGGATTCAGATCTTCAATCCGACGGCGGAGAGCGTGTTCCGATGCAGCGCCATGGAAGCGATCGGCGAGCCGCTCGCGCGGTTCATCCCGGCGCGGTTTCGGGAGGCGCATTATCAGCATATCGAGCGTTTTGGCATGACCGGCGTGTCGGAGCGCCTGATGGGGCGAGGCCGGCCGCTCTGGGGATTGCGCTCGGACGGCGAGGAGTTTCCGATGGAAGCGTCGATTTCGCAAAGCGCCGACGCGGCCGGCAAGTTCTATACGGTGGTGTTGCGTGACGTGACCGAACAACGGCAAATTGCGAACGCGCTGCAAACGTCTCGCACTGAACTCGAAAAGCTCAATGCCCGTCTCGAAGCGGTTCGGGAGGAAGAGAAGCTACGGGTCGCCCGGGAGTTGCACGACGACCTGGGCCAACGGCTCACCGCCTTGAAAATGGACACGGCGTTGCTCAAGCGCGCCCTGGGCGATCAGGCCCCCGTCAGCGGCGATGTCAAAAGAATTGAGCAATCCATCGACGGTATGGTCGCCGCAGTGCGCCAAATGGCCGCCGACCTGCGCCCCCCGATGCTCGATGATTTGGGGCTCGGTCCCGCAATCGAGTGGTACACCCGGGACTTTGCACGCCGGTATGGCGTGGCCGTCGATTTTACGGAGGCCCACAGTCTGCCCCCGATTCCCGCCCCGGTCGCGACGGCGCTGTTCCGGATTGTTCAGGAGTCCCTCAACAACGTCGCGAAACACGCCAGGGCGACGTCGGTCACGATCGAATTGTCGTGCGACCGGGAATGCCGGCTTCGAATTTCCGACAACGGTCGCGGTCTGCCGCCAACGCGCCCGAAATCCGATTCGCTCGGCTTCATCAGCATGCGCGAGCGGGCGCGCTTGCTGGGCGGCACGCTGGAAGTCCGCAGCCCATCCGAGGGCGGAACGGTTGTCACCACCGTGATTCCGCTGGAGACGTCGGCACCGGCGCACTCGCGCGACGCCTGAATCCGGCTATGGCGCGCGAATCTGGAGTACCGCGGCACCTGAAAAGGCGCCGCTACGAAGATCGCTCAAGGCGACGTTCGCCTGTTCGAGTGGGTAGATTTTCGTCGTGACGTGCAACGGGATTCGTTCGGCGAGCGCCAGAAACGCCAGCCCATCGTCTCGCGTCAGATTGGCGACCGATCTGACCTGCCGCTCCCCCCAGATCAGCCGGTAGGGGAACGCGGGGATATCACTCATGTGGATGCCAGCGCACACGACGGTGCCGCCCCGATCCACAGCCGCAAGGGCTTGCGGGACAAGATCGCCGACCGGAGCAAAGAGGATCGCCGCATCCAGACATCGTGGTGCCGGCGCGTCGCTCGCGCCCGCCCAGCAAGCCCCGTTGGCCAACGCAAAAGCCATCGCCGCTTCGTCGCCGGGGCGTGTGAAGGCATAGACTTCCCGCGATTGGGCTTGGGCGATCTGGGCAATCAGATGGGCGGCGGCACCGAAGCCGTACAGGCCGATCCGTCGTGCATCGCCCGCCATGCTCAGCGACCGGTAGCCGATCAACCCGGCACACAACAGCGGCGCGGCGGTGGCGTCGTCATAGCGCGCTGGCAGCTTGAAGGTGAAGCGGGCTTCGGCCACCGCGTATTCCGCATAACCGCCGTTAAGCGTATATCCAGTGAAACGTGCGGCCTCGCATAGGTTTTCCCGATGACTCTGGCAAAACCGGCATTGGCCGCATGTCGCGCCTAGCCAAGGCACGCCGACCCGATCCCCGATCTCCAGTCCGCGAACCTCTGCTCCCAGCGCCGCCACCGTCCCGACAATCTCGTGCCCAGGGATGATCGCGTCGGGCACGTCCGGCAGGTCACCGTCCACGACGTGGAGGTCGGTGCGACACACGCCGCACACGCTCACGCGCACCAAGACCTGCGTGGGCCCTGCGACAGGAATCGGGATATCCACGAGCGCGAGCGTGCCGTCCCGCTTCGACAACTGCATTGCTCGCATACGTGCGTGCCAAGGAAACGGGGAAAAGAGATGCGGCTAATGCGACAGGGCCGCCATCTCGCCCAGGCGCTTGGTATCGAGCAGCGTGATTTCGCGTTGCCTGACGCGCAGCGCATTCTGCGCCTGCATGCGCGAGAGCATTCGGCTGACCGTTTCCAACTGCAGGCCGAGGTAGCTGCCGATCTCCTCGCGCGTCATGCGCAGCAGGAACGAACTGGGGGAGTACCCACGAGCAGCGAGCCGCGCCGAGACGTCCAGCAGGAAGCTGGCCAATCTGGCTTCGCCGCGCGCGGTGCCCAGGCGCAATAACTGGTTCTGCTCTCGCACAATGCCTGCCGCGATCAATCGATGCATCTGCCGCATGATCATGGGCACTTGTCCCGCAACGGCTTCCAGATCCGCGAATTTAATCGCGCAGACCTGGCTATCCTCCAGCGCTACCGCTTCCGACACCTGCCGGCCACTGGCGATGGCGCCCAGCCCAAGCAGCTCCCCGCCCATCATGTACCCCGTGACTTGTTCCCGGCCGTCCGGATGCATGATGACCGTTTTGAACGAGCCCGCACGCACGGCGTACAGATGTTCGAGAGGGTCACCCGGTCGAAACAGCACTTCACCGCGGCGAACGGTACGACGCACCCGGGTCACGCCGTCCAGGCCGCGAGCAGATGCATCGGAAAGGCCTTCCGGCAGGCAGAGCTGACGCAGGAGGCAGGTGCTGCACCGGGGCACACCGTCATCGATATCGTTGAATGCCCGATGCACGCGAATGCTCTGTGCGTAAGCCTCGGGGGCGGGATCGAGCGGGCGGAAGGAAGCATACATGGCGGACTCCGGCGGACTGGCCTGTGCAATCGACGCCTTCAGTATCGGAGACGGACACCGGAAAGAAAATAAGCGCGCGACGCGATCTTCTGTCAGCCGTGATGGCGCTCTGTAGGCCGTGGCTGACAGACCGCGCTGTAAAACCGCCCGGTCAGAGGCTGTCCCGTAACAAATTGTGCTTGATCGCGTAATGGACCAGATCGGTCTGGCTCCTGAGGTCGAGCTTCTGCAACACGCGAGCCTTGTAGGTGCTCACGGTCTTGGCGCTCACGCACAGGGTATCGCCAATATCGCTCACGCTCAGACCCCGTGCCAGCATCAGGAACACATCGAATTCCCGGTCGGACAGGCGCCGATAGCCCGGCGTATCGCCAGCGGCGCTTGCCAGATCCTGTGCGATCCGCTCGGCCATCGCCAGGCTCAGATACACGCCACCGGCAACGACTTTCCTGACGGCGAGCACCAGCTCGGACGGCGCGCTTTCCTTCGTCATATAACCGGCGGCGCCCGCTTTAAGCGCGCGTACGGCGTACTGTTCTTCGCCGTGCATGGTAAGCACGAGAATCGCCAGCCGAGGAAACGAAGCCTTGATCTGCACGATCAAGTCGATGCCGCTACGTCCGGGCATCGAGAGATCCAGCAGCAGCACATCGCAGGGGGTCTGCTCGAGGAGCGCCATCGCTTGTGCGCCATTCGCGGCCTCACCCACAATCTCCAGATTCTCGCTGCCGGCCAGGATGCGCTGCAACCCGGCCCTGACCAACGTGTGATCGTCCGCTACGATAATGCGAGTCATGCCCCGTCCCCTGTGTCGCGTACTGGATTCGGAGGTATCGCCTTCGCGATACGCGCGGGTGTATGAGATAGCATATCCATCCGACCAATTCTACACGCGTGGGCCGTTCGCGATCATTTCGCGTCATGCCGAGCGTCTGCGACCGCGCCGACCGCCACCGACGAACACTCACGCCGCCGCACTGCCCGCGTCGGCCGCAGCCGGGGGAATGAGGATGACGGGACGCTGCGCCTGTCTCGCGCAGTTCTCCGCCACACTCCCCAACGCCAACCGTTGAACCCCGCGTCGGCCGTGCGTGCCGATGACGATCACATCGGCCTGGTCTTCATCGGCCGCCACGTTGATCTGGTGCGCGACATCGCCCCCGAGCGGCAGGAGTTCCCGTATCTCGACGTCACCGTCAACGCCCTCCCCCTTGAGCCGTTGGGTGGCCGTATCGCGAATCGCTTTGCCCTGTAGCCGCATCGCTTCGATAAAGGGAAACGGATCGGCATCGGCCACGTAGGCCACCGGGATGTCCACGACAAACACGACGTGCAGGTGCGCGCCACGCGCCTTGGCGAGCGCCAGCGCATAGTCAAACGCCTTATCGGCCGTGGGGCTGCCGTCGATGGCGACCAGGATACGTTTCAACATGATTTCACCCCTGATCGGTGGCGGTTGCCGCCGTGGACGGGCCTTGCGGCGATGGGGCGGGCCCGGTCACCAACATGACAGGCCGATGCGTTTGGCGAAGCACTTGCTCGGCAACGCTGCCCATCAAGAGCCGCCGCACGCCCTTGCGCCCGTGCGTGCCGAGCACCAGGAGATCGGCGTGCCACCGCTCGGCTTCCCGAATGATGGCGTCGGCAACCGTGCCGCCCCAGGCGCGCAGATCGATGGAGCGCGTGTCGGCCTGGATCCCTTCTTCACGCAGTGTCTTGTAGGTATCGCTCAACGTCTGCTGGTTCTCTGAAATCAAGGCGTCGCGGACCGCTTCCAGATCGATATGAGAGGCGAACGCCGCCTGATAGTGGGCGAAAGGATCGTCGATCACACTGACCGCCCGAACGACGTCGTCGGGCATCGCGAATCGGATGGCTTCATGCAGGGCGCGCCAAGACGTCTCGCTACCGTCCGTGGCAAGCAGGATTCGATGAGGCATTGCGTCGTCCTCACTAAGGTCAATGGGCGAACTCGACGACAGGTCGGGGCACAGCGAGCGCGAAAAACGCGGTAGCAGCGAAGTTCGCGCGCGGGCCGAGTCAACCGTCTGCCATCGTGACGATTACACGGTAGCGGCAGTTAAGCGAGCGATGGGCGAACGCGAACATGGTCCTTGATACACATCAACGTCCACGGCCACGTCGCGGGCTGATCCGGCACCGGCGGACTATCCTGCCAATACCGGGCGCCATGTGGCTTCCCGGACATCGTGCGAGGTGTTTTCATGCAGTTGCGCTTCCTGGGGGCCGCCGGCACCGTGACCGGTTCCAAGACCCTGCTTTCGGCCGCCGGCAGGCAAATTCTGATCGACTGCGGCGCCTTTCAGGGTGTGAAGAATTTGCGCGCTCGCAACTGGGCGGCGCCCGCGTTCGACGTCCAGCGCCTCGACGCCGTGGTGCTCACGCACGCCCATATCGACCATAGCGGTTACCTGCCGGTGCTCGCGCGTTATGGCTACAAGGGTCCGGTCTACTGCACATCCGCAACGCGCGATTTATGCGAGATTCTGCTGCTCGACAGCGCGCGACTCGAGGAAGAACAGGCGGCGTTCGTGAACCGTCACGGAAAATCCAAGCATCAGCCTGCCCTCCCGCTGTTTACCGCTGAAGACGCACACCGCGCGATCGCGCTGCTCAAGCCGCTGCCATTCGATACGCCGTTTCAAGTGTCCCCCGAGATCACGCTGCACTTCTGGCATGCCGGCCATATTCTGGGCGCGGCGATGGCGCAGTTCAATGTCGGTGGCCGGAAGCTGCTGTTTTCGGGCGATCTGGGACGTCAGGACGATCCGATCATGCTGCCCCCGGCAGTTCCCGAGTCACCGGATTTCCTGGTGCTGGAGTCGACGTACGGGGATCGGCTGCACGACCGGACCGATCCCGGTGCGCAACTGGCGGAAATCCTGAACCGAACGTTCGCCCGGGGTGGCACCGTGATCGTGCCGGCGTTTGCCGTCGGTCGTGTGCAGAGCCTGCTTTACTGGATTGCGAAGCAGAAGGCGTCCGGTGGCATTCCGGACGTGCCGGTCTATCTCGATAGCCCCATGGCGATCAATGTCACGAACACTTACGCGGCGCACCGGACCGATCACCGACTGAACCCGGTCGAATGCGCGGAGATGTGTGGCGCGGCGACGTTCGTCTCCGGTGTGGAGCAGTCGAAATGGCTCGATACCCGCGCCGTCCCCTTGGTCATCATTGCGGGGAGCGGCATGGCCACTGGCGGGCGTGTGCTGCACCACCTCAAGGCGATGGCAGGCGACTGGCGCAACACCGTGCTCTTTACCGGCTTCCAGGCGCCCGGCACCCGCGGCGCGACGCTGGTCAGCGGCGGCAGCGAGGTCAAGATCTTCGGTGATTACGTTCATGTGGGTGCCGAAGTCGTGCAGCTCGACACGCTGTCCGCTCATGCCGACTTCAACGAGACGCTCGCCTGGCTTTCGAAATTCGACAAACCGGTCCGGCACATCTTTCTCAATCATGGCGAGCCAGCCGCGTCAGACAGCCTGCGCCGGCGGATTGCGGAGCGCCTTGGCTGGCCTTGCCATGTCGTGGAACCGATGGAACAGGCTTACCTGGAGGGAGACGAAGCCATTCCTGGCCACACCCCCACCGCGATCGGCGAGTCCGACGAACGCCACCGCCGCCCGCGCGCATCCGAGGAGTTGGGTCATGAAGATTGAGTTTCCGCACGTCGCGCCGGCCTATAACGGCGACGACCTGACGATCGAGTTCGCGGCCGATCTTAACCACAAGCGTGTGCTGTGTGCCATCTCCGCCGAGGCGCTGGAGGATCACTTTGGCGCGAAATCGTGCAACGTCGACGATCTGATGGCCGCATTCCGAGCGAACCGACCGGCCATCGAGAAGATGACCGAGCGCTATCTCGGGCTCTGCCTCGGCGCGCCGGTCTTGTTGCGCAGCGGCCATTTTCGCTGGGGCATGGAGTGCCCGCCATCTCGGGATGGCTAGCGTGCCCGAGTCATGCTCGCACGCGCGAGGACTTCGCGCACCTATGCCACCCTGCGTCAGGGAACGAGTACGATCTTGGACCCAATCTTCCGGCGCGCCATCTCGAATCCCTCGATCGCTTGCGCGAGCGGTAGCCGGTGCGTGACCATCGGCAACAGCGAGACATGATTCGCGATAAGGAAGTCGCGCACCTCTTGCCAGGTCGCGCGTGACGCACGGTAGGTCCCACGAATCTGATGGCGCATCCGGACCAGCTTCGCGCCGTCGAAGCTGATCGGCTTGCCGTGAATCCCGCACACCACAAATACGCCCGACGGACGTAGCACGTCGAGACCCGCCTGCACCGCTGCGCCAACGCCCGTCGCTTCGATCACGACGTCGTATTCGCTGCCGCCCAACATCGCGCGCATGGCGCCTTCTTCCGCACCGTCGAGATCCAGTGTCGCGTCGATGCCGAGCGCGCGGGCCGTTGCGAGGCGTTCGGCGTCGTTATGTCCGACGATCGCCACCTGCGCGCCACGGGCCTTCGCCAGCACCGCGATCGCCTGACCGATCGTCCCGGGGCCCATCACCAGCACGCGGTCGCCTGCACGCACTTCCGCCGTCTTGATCGCCGACAGCCCAATGGATAGGGGCTCCGCGAGCGATGCGACACCCGCATCGATCTCCGCCGGAAACGTCAGGCAATTCGCGGCCGGCACCCGTACGCGCGGCGCAAAGGCACCGTCGCGCAGCATGCCGATACCACGGCGGTCGCGGCAATCATCGAGGCGACCGGCGACGCAGCGCTCGCAGACGCCGCATTCGACAGAGGGGATGACGAAGACGGCATCGTCGACGCGCAGCGTGTGGACGTCGGCTCCGAGCGTTGCGATGCGGCCGGCGAATTCGTGGCCTAGCGTCACCGGGAACGCGCCTCGCAGGAAGTCGTAGCCACCCGACCAGTCGTAGATGTGAACGTCGCTGCCGCAGATTCCGGCGGCAGTCACGTCGACAATGACCTCTTGCGCGCTTGGCTGTTCGGGTTCGGGAACATCGCGCCACTCGAGTCCGAAGGCGGCGCTCGCTTTTTGCAGGGCTTTCATTGAGGAACTCCGGAAATCATCGTTCGTTGCCGACGGCGCGTCAGCGGGCACGGCGTAGCGAGTCGTCGACATCTGCGTGAGCAATCGCAAAAATCAGTGAATACACGTCGACGCTGGGGGGCTGCGAGGCCGACAGCGCGTCGGTCACCAAACCACGAATGGCCGAGCCCAAGGTGCCGGCGGCCTGCAGGTCTTCCGTCTCGATGAGCAGGACGTGCGTAGGCATCTCGACCACGGTCCAGCGAGCGAACGCATTCGGCTGCGCGGGGAAGACCGCCCCCAGGTGGGCGGCGACTGCGCCGTCGAGCGCGGCGCAGGCGGTAATCAACTCGGCTACGGCGGGTGCCGCCGGCGCTGCGGCGCGAATTCGGACGCACGCGAGCGCGCCCCCTGTGCCGCGCCCTGCCGAGCCGAGTGTGCGGCACGGCGCCCGCAGAACGTGCGTCAACGTGTCGCGCATATTGGCAGACCACGGTGTCGGCGCATCGATCACGTTCAGATAGGCTTGCGACGCGAACACTTCGGGAGCCGTCACGCCATAGGCGGTGAAGTATTCCCGTTGCCCCGACGCCGCGTGCCGGTAGCGTCGCCCTTCGATGAAGCCGTCGATGCCGACGCGTTCCGGCACATGCTCGCGCATGTGCCAGCGGTTGTATTCCTGCGCATGCTGGGGCGCAACGTCATTCCAGAGCGCCAGAAACGCCGGGCCGGGAAATACCATGAGTCGTTTGTCCAGTTGTCGATAAAGGGGCCGCGCGTTCAGCGCGTCACGGGCGTCAGCACCGGTACCGGCTCGCGCCGGAGCGGTGGCATCGCAAACATGCAGCAGGCGGCAAGCAAGGCGGGAATACCGACGATCAGGAACAGCACGGGATACGCCATGCCTGAACCGAGCAATACGCCGCCGATGCTGGAGCCCAGCATCGAGCCGAAGCGACCGATGCCCGTCGCCCAGGCCACGCCCGTGGCGCGGTTCGCCGTCGGGTAATACGTCGCCGCGAGGCCGTTGAGGCCAACCTGCGTGCCGCTGATGCAAACACCCGCCAGGTATACGAGCGGCGCGAGCACGGCAACTTTGCCGAATGTCTGGCCGACACAAATCACGGTGACGAAGGCCACGGCATAGGCCACGCCCAGTACGCGTGTCGGCTTGGCACTGTCCATGACGCGTCCCAGCAGCAAACCGCCGGTCGTACCGCCGATGGACCACAGCGCGGTGATGAGTGCCGCGTTGCGCATGGAGCCACCGGCGTTGGTGATGATGGTCGGCAGCCAGCTTGCCATCAAGTACAGCACGGACAGTCCCATGAAGAAGGTCGCCCACAACAGCAACGTGCCGCGCGCATAAGGCGCCACCAGCAACTCGCGCACCGGCGAGCGGCTCGGCTTCGTCTCAAGGGCAACGAAGGTCGTCTGCAACGTCACGTCATCGGGCGCGATTCGGCGTCCAAGCGCGCGGAGGCGCTCCTGCTCATGCGGGCGGCGCAGTGCGAGAAAACGCATCGACTCGGGCAGCAGCGCCCACAAGACCGGCAACAACAACAGCGGCAACACGCCACCCACGAGCACCATGGCATGCCAGCCGTGCCGATCGATGATCTGCGAGGCCACCACGCCGCCGAAGGCGGACCCCATCGAGTTGCCGCACATCATCAGGGTGATGATGGACAGCTTGCGCTTGCCCGACGCGTACTCGGCCGTGAGCGTGACGGCAGCAGGCGAAGCTCCCCCGATGCCCGCGCCGGCGACGAAGCGCAGGATCGACAGTTCGGTAACGTTCGTTGCGAACAGTGTCGCCAACGTCGCCAGGCCGAAGGTGGCGACCGACGCGAGCAACACGAGCCGGCGACCGCGCCGGTCGGCTAGCGGTCCGAACACCAGTGAGCCGGCCATCATGCCGAGCAGCGCCGACAGAAAGATCGGTGAGAGTTGCGCGACCGACAGGCCCCATTCGCGCCGCACCGAAGGCGCGATGTACGCCGCCAGTCCGATGTCGATGCCGTCAATGGCGACAATCAGAAAGCACAGGGCGACGACGCGCCACTGCAGCCGCGACATTCGGCGTCCATCGAGGAACGACTGAAGATCGAGCGGCGAATGGGCGTTCGGAAGGTGAGTAGTCTTTGACATGCGAGTTCAGGCCCCTTCGATATCGTCAGAACAGCTTGCGCAATCCGACGCGCACGGCCAATTGGTTGGGGGTTGTCGACGCGTTCAACCCGAAGATGTCGGCCACGGCGGCCTTGCCCGTTGAATCGTGCCCGCTTGCGTGCTGCCAGACGAGAATTCCGTAAACGTAGGTGGTCTTGGAGAAATTGTAGGCGGCCCCGCCTTCGACGGACTGATAATGCCCACCCGGCGCGAAGCTGTACTGGTAACCGACGCCAGCCATTGTGTTCGCCGAGAGGTTGTAGCCGTAGTTGATCTGATAGTTGTTGAAGACAGCGTTGGGCGGTGCCGATGGGTTGGCCGCAGTGCGCACGATGTCGAGAAAGCGCACGTTCTCGTACATGGCCGAGACCTGCGAACGACCCCACGTGTATTTCGCCCCACCGCCGACGACCTGCTGGCTCGTGGCCGTGACGTAGTTCTGGAAGATCGGGTTGGTGACCGGGTTGCTATAGGCGGCACCGGGCTGTGCCGCACTCGTCGCGCCGAAGATCGACGTGCCGGGGGTGCGCATGTTCATGTACGCACCGCTGATCAACAGGCCACCGTTCGTGTACGAAGCGCCGGCGCCGTACGTCCGGTCTTTGGCAAAATCGCCCGCCGCATTCCCGAACGAGAACATCGTGCTGAATTTCAGACCGCCGTAGGTCTGACTCTCGTATTTGACGACGTTATTGATCTTGTTGTAATTCCACGAGCCGTCGATGTCGCCCAACGTCGCGCCAAGTCCCCCGGCAAACATGAACGAGGTGGACAGCGGTACGAAGTAGTCGTTGGTCATCGAGTACTGATGACCGATGGTCAGCGTACCGAGTCGCGCGTCGGACAGACCGACGAACGCCTGACGCCCGAACAACGTGTTGGCCGGTTGCGCGGTGCCGTTCATGATGTTGAAGCCGGCTTCGAGCGTGAAGATGGCCGACAGGCCACCCCCGAGATTTTCGACACCCCGCAAGCCAAACTTGTCACCGGCGCGCCCGCCACTCGCGGCCTGCCAGGCCGAGCTGCCGCCAGTGTTGTTCACGTAGGTCATGGCGGCGTCGACCGCGCCATAGAGTGTGACGTTGCTTTGCGCAAACGCGCTCAGCGAGCATGCCGCGAGCGGCAGACAAGCGATCCAGTGCTTCAAGGTTGTCTCCTATATCTCTTATTTTCTGTCGGATGTCGCCGGGCATCGGGCATGCCGTACACCGGTCGGCCAGATCATGGCCGAACGGGGCGCGCAGACATAGCAGCGGAGTGGAAGTTCAGAACACGCGATTTGGAAATAATCGCGCAGCGCCCTCAGGGCGAGGCAAGCGACACGGCGGCGGGGCTCACAGGTCGGTCCCTTGCGCCTTCAGCCTCGCCAGTCCTTCGACGAGAAAATCCAGCAGCGCATGGAACAGTTTGGGATTGTGATGGTTCGCTGGACGCAACACCTTGATCCAGTAGTCGGGCAGTCCGAACCCCGGAAGAATCTGCACCAGCCGACCCGCCAGAACGCTGTCGCGCGCCCGATAGCGCGGCAGGATCGCCACGCCCATGCCGTCGACGCAGGCATTGTGCATGGCGTCGATGTCGTTGGTCGCGAAGCCACCGTCGACAGTGACCTGGATGTCGCCGGCACGCGCATCGGTAAACGTCCACGTGCGCACGGTGTTCTGATACGAGTAGAGCAGGCAGCGATGGCCGGGCAAGTCGGACGGATGCTCGGGGGTGCCTTGGTGCGCCAGATAATCGGGCGACGCGTAGACGTGACGCTTGAACGGACACAAGGGGAATGCTTCGACGCCCTCGTAGGTCACGGGCAGGCCCGTGATCACGAAATCGAAGTTCTCGAGCACGGGGTCGACGGCGCGGTTGGCCAGTTGCAGCTCGATGCTGGCTTTGGGATGAGACAGGAAGAACGCGTTGAGCAGCCTGCCGAGGAAGTGGTTAGTAAACGATGCAGGCGCCTTGACGCGCAAACGCCCGCCAAGCGAGAGCTCATCGACCACGGCGCGTTCGGACAGTCGCTCGTAGGCGGCCAGGAATTCGCGCGCTGCGCCCAGCATGTCGCGTCCCGAGGCCGTCAGGGCGAGGCTGCGGGTGGTGCGCTGGAAAAGCAGCACCTTGAGCTCTTTTTCCAGCGCACTGACCCGCTTGGTCACCACCGGCGCCGACACGTCGAGCCTGCGCGCGGCCGCGGTGAAGCTGCCCATGTCGGCCACCGCGAGGAACGCTCGCACGTTCTCTACACTATCCATCGCTCCATACCTCTCATCTTCTTATGGAGGTGAATTGTATAGATAGCCGCTCCCGTCGCCCACGAACGCCACCCCTGCCCGCCTACATCACCCTCGCGCGTCGCACTTCAGAGATATAAATCAGGATCAGCGAGACCCAAACGACGCCATAAAGGAGCATGAAACAACTCGAGCGAATCTTGACGATGTCGAGCAGCGCGCCGAACAGGATCGGCAGCAGGAACCCGCCCAGGCCACCCGCCAACCCCACGATACCGGTCACGACGCCCATGTTCTCGGGAAACTCGTCCGCCACGTACTTGAACGTCGAGGCCATCCCGAAAGCGAACACGGCACCCAGCACGAACGCGAGCATCACGAAGCCCACCACGGATACGCTGATGTGGAACGTTTGCGGTCCCTGGATCGTGTAGATCACGAAATCGGTCTTCGGATACGACAGGAGGAACAGGCAGATCCAAGCCACCCACAGGCACCACCACGTGACCGCGTGCGCGCCGAACTTGTCGGCGAGCACGCCACCGACCGCGCGCAGCACCGAGCCGGGCAGCGAAAAACCGGCCGCCACCGCCGCGGCCATCACCACTGTCATGCCGTATTCGGCCTTGAGATACTGGGGAATCCACAGCGACAACGCCGTGAACCCGCCGAAGGTGATCGAGTAGTACTGACACAACCGCCATACGCGTGCATTGCTCAGAACCTTGAACGACGCCAGGATCGAACCGCCCTTCTTCCCCGCGCCCGGGTCTGGCGCGGACGCCAGCCAGAAGATCACTGCCGTGACGAGCAGCACGACCGCATAGATGCGTGGGACCGCACGCCAGCCGTACGCCGCCTCCAAGCTCGGCGTGATGAACAGGTTGACGGCCGCCCCCGCCGTGCCTGCCCCGAAAAAGCCCATCGCGAATCCGCGCCTGTCCGGCGGGAAGAAGCGCGCGACATAGGGTGTACCGACGGCGAACGACGCGCCCACGCACCCAAGAAATAGCCCGATAACGAGGAATTGCCACAACTGCGTCGCGTAGCTGACGACATACACGGGAATCGCGCACGTCACCAGCAACACGGTCATCACGAGGCGCCCGCCAAAGCGGTCCGTCCAGATCCCGAGCGGCAGGCGCATCACTGCGCCAGTCAGCACCGGCGTCGCCGTGAGCAGACCGAATTCTGTGCTGTTCAGGCCAAGGTCCTCGCGCAACTGGATGCCCAGCACGCCGAACATCATCCAGACCACGAAACAGACGAGAAATGCGAACGTACTCGCGAACAACACCGAGTACGCCTTGGCGCCCGGCGCGGGCAGATTGCCGGCAACCGATGGCGATGCGGCAACGCGTGCGATATCCATCCCTTCTCCTTTATTGGACCAGCGGCCCGTCGGCGCTCGCAAACGTCACGCCTTCCAGGTCGGCTTGCGCGGCCAGCAGTTGCACGTACTGACGCGTGGCGCGCAGGCGCACCTGCGCCGTTAGCATCGTGGCGATGTCGTCCTGGACGGCTTCGAACGGAATCAGCGCACCCGGCACCCGGTGATCGATTCGCACCAGATGAAAGCCGAAGCGGGTTTTGATCAGCCGCGGCAGAACGCCGATCTCGTCCGAACCGAAAATGCCTTGCGCGAACTCCGGCACGCAGCTAGTGCGCTCGAGCTGGCCAAGGCTGCCGCCCACCTGCGCGGACGGACAGTTCGACCGCTCCGCCGCCATCGTTTCGAACTGGTCGGGCGCTTGCAGGATCGCGTTGAGCGTATCTTCCGCCTTGGCGCGCACCAGCGCGAGCGGTGCCCGACCGGTCACACCGAACAGAATATGGCTGGCGTGCACCAGTTCGCCGCTGGTGAAGCGATCGCGATGCTGCTCGTAATAACGATGCGATTCCTCGGCGGTGGCCACGGGCGTCGCGACTTCCTTCGCGAACACCGCATCGGCCATCGCATCGGGCCGGTCGGCGTCGATGGGCAGCCCCAACTCGACGGCACGCTGGCGCACCAACTCGCGGATCGCGAGCGCGTAGCGGGCCATCGTCTCGGCATCGGCCGTCGGATCGGCGCCGGCGATCGGCGCGTCGGCAAGTTCTGCCGCCGCCTCGTCGATGGCGCTCGTGGGGATCTCGACACCGTTCACGCGCAGCGGCGCGCGGGCATCTGCCAACAAGGTTTGCATGTTGAGGGTCCTTGGCCGTAGGGACGTTATTCGACGCTTATCGACGTTCAGGTGCAACCATTAACGCCGCGCCTCAGCGCTTGCGCACCAATTGATACGGGCGGATCAAATAGACCACGGACGCCAGACCGCTCCAGATGTGCACCATGCGCGTGAACGGCGATACGAGGAAGATCGTGAAGCCGAGCGCGATATGCGCGCGATAGGTCAGCGGCACGCCTTCAAGCAAGGTCGCCACGCCCGGCTGGAATGTCACGATGCCTTTCACGTAATCGGTCAGTTGCTCGAACATCGCGCCGTCCATGTGCCGCATGGAGAGCAACACCGTGCCGAGTCCGAGCGCGAGCTGAATCCAGAGCATGAACACGATGACAATGTCCCACGTGCGGCTCGTGGCACGCACGCGCGGCGTGCCGATGCGACGGGCGATGAGGATCGTCAGGCCGATGATGGCCACCACGCCCGCGGCTCCGCCACCCACCATCGCGATCAACTGGTGCTGCGACGCGTTCAGGAACGGCGAAACGAGCCAGTGCGGCGCCAGGAATCCGGCGAAATGCCCGGCCACGACGACCAGCACGCCCCAGTGAAACATATTGCTGCCCAGGCGCAGCATGCCGTGCTTGAGCAATTGCGACGAATCGCTCTTCCACGAATACTGCTCGCGGTCGAAGCGGATCAGGCTGCCGATGAGCAGCACCGTCAGGCAAATGTACGGATAGATGCCAAACAGAAACTGATGAAAGAAAGCTTGCATGGTCACACTCCTTGCTTTCCGAACTCAGCGCCCGGGACGGCGCGCATGGAACTGAATCGGTTCACCGACGGTATTGCCCTGCCCGCTCGGATGGCCCGCGCCCATGAAGCGCACCGGGGCATCCTGATAGCTGGCGTCGATGGCATCGTAGTCCGCCGCACGCGGAATATGCGACGCATCGTCGACGTGTTCGGGCGGCGTCTGCGTCTCGCGCTGCACCGTGGTTGCACCGCTCAGCCAGAGCAGCGCGCGCGTGAGTCCGGCATAGGGCGATCCGCGTTTGGCGAGCCCGGCATCGATGGCCTGCAGGAGATGCTCGATGTCCTTCAGACGCGCCAAGCCTTCCGACTCCGGCAGGACCCCGACGTATTCGAGAAACGCGGGCAGATAGTCGGGCAGTTCGCCGGGCGCCAGATAGATGCCGCTGCGCTCGTAGGTCTGCATGAGGTCGACCATCGCCTGCCCGCGATCGCGCGACTCGCCGTAGACGTGTTCGAACAGGTAGAGCGACGTCACGCGGCCACGGTCGAACTGCGCCACGTAGTTCTCCTGCAACGTGAGCAAATCGCGCTCGCGCCAGTAGGCAAAGAACGCGTCGAGCTCACGCCGCGCGGCGCCGCCAATGCGCGGACTGCCCAGCAGCGTCTGCTCGATCTCGGGCAATGCGAGAGCCACTTCGTCGTCCGGGTAATGCAGCAGTGCGCCGAGCAGGCGGCACTGCAAGCCGAGGGGGGTATCGGAGGCGGACATTTCAAATCTCCTGAATCGGGATGGTCCGCTTGTTCTTCTTGACCGGGTTGAACAGGTTGCCTGTGTCGTTGCCCGACGAGCATCCGTTGCCGAACGAAAAACCGCATTCGCCATGCATGTCGAACGTGTTCTCGGCGTATTCGCGATGGGCCGTCGGAATCACGAACCGGTCTTCGTAGTTGGCAATCGCCAGATACCGGTACATCGACTCCACCTGAGCGACGGAGAGACCCGCCTGGGCCAGCACGTCGTCGGCCTGAACGCCGTCGACGTGCCGTGCGCGCATGAACGCGCGCATGGCGAGCAGGCGCTCAAGGGCTAGCTTCACCGGGGCTTCGTCGCCGGCGGTCAGCAAATTCGCGAGATAGCGCAGCGGAATGCGCAGCGACGCCACGTCGGGCAGCGCGCCGTTCATGCCGAGATCGCCGCTGTTGGCCGCGGCGTTGATCGGCGAGAGCGGCGGCACGTACCAGACCATCGGCAGGGTGCGATATTCCGGGTGCAGCGGGAACGCGATGCGCCAGTCGACCGCCATCTTGTAGACCGGTGACGCCTTGGCGCCTTCGATCCACGCGTCGGGCACGCCGTCGAGCCTGGCCTGCGCGATCACCGCCGGATCGTTGGGGTCCAGGAAGACCGACAATTGCGACTCGTACAGGTCTTTCTCGTCGGCAACACCCGCCGCCTCGCTGATGCGGTCGGCGTCATAGAGCAGCACACCGAGATAGCGAATGCGGCCCACGCACGTCTCCGAGCAGACGGTCGGCTGCCCCGCTTCGATGCGCGGGTAGCAGAAGATGCACTTCTCGGCCTTGCCGCTGTGCCAGTTGTAGTAGATCTTCTTGTACGGGCAACCCGACACGCACATGCGCCAGCCGCGGCACTTGTCCTGATCGACGAGCACGATACCGTCCTCCTCGCGCTTGTAGATCGAGCCCGAGGGGCACGATGCGACACACGCCGGGTTCAGGCAGTGTTCGCACAGGCGCGGCAGGTACATCATGAAGGTGTTCTCGAACTGGCCGTAGATGTCCTTCTGCACTGCTTCGAAGTTGTAGTCCTGCGAGCGTTTGGCGAACTCGCCGCCGAGAATCTCTTCCCAGTTCGGTCCCCACTCGATCTTTTCCATGCGCTCGCCGGTGACCAGTGAGCGCGGCCGCGCCACCGGCATGGCTTTCGCATCCGAGGCGGTCTGCAGATGACCGTAGTCGAATGTGAACGGCTCGTAGTAATCGTCGATCTCCGGCAGATGCGGATTGGCGAAAATGCTGGCGAGCAGCTTGAGCTTGCCACCCTGCAGAGGTTCGAGCTTGCCGTTGGCCTTGCGCGTCCAGCCGCCGCGCCAGCGTTTCTGGTTCTCCCAGTCTTTCGGATAGCCGATGCCCGGCTTGGTCTCGACGTTGTTGAACCAGGCGTATTCCATGCCTTCGCGGCTCGTCCAGACGTTCTTGCACGTAATCGAACAGGTATGGCAGCCGATGCACTTGTCCAGATTGAGCACCATGGCAATCTGCGCACGCACTTTCATTGGCGTTCTCCGGTCGGGGGCACGAGCACCTGGTCGGCGGTATCGTCGAGCCAGTCGATACGATTCATCTTGCGCACTACCAGGAATTCGTCGCGGTTCGAGCCGACAGTGCCGTAGTAGTTGAAGCCGTACGAAAGCTGGGCGTACCCGCCGATCATATGGGTCGGCTTGACGCTGATGCGCGTGACCGAATTGTGAATGCCGCCGCGCGTGCCGGTGATCTCCGAGCCCGGCGTATTCACGATCTTCTCCTGCGCGTGGTACATCATCACGGCCCCGCTTGGAATCCGCTGACTCACCACGGCACGGGCGCACAACGCCCCGTTCGCGTTGAAGCACTCGATCCAGTCGTTGTCCACGATGTCCAACTCGCGCGCGTCGGCCTCCGACATCCATACGATCGGTCCGCCGCGCGACATGGTCAGCATCAGCAAGTTGTCGGTGTAGGTGCTGTGGATGCCCCACTTCTGGTGCGGCGTGAGGAAGTTGAGCACCTTTTCGGGATTGCCGTTGCTGCGCTGGCCGAGCATGTGCGCATAGCTGCCCGTGTCGATGGGCGGCTTGTAGACGCACAGCGATTCGCCGAACGCCCGCATCCACGGATGGTCCTGGTAGAGCTGCTGACGTCCGCTCAACGTGCGCCAAGGCACGAGTTCATGGACATTGACGTAACCGGCGTTATACGACACGTGCTCCGATTCGATCCCGCTCCAGGTGGGCGACGAAATGATCTTGCGTGGCTGGGCCTGAATATCGCGGAAGCGGATCTTCTCGTCGGCGCGGGCTTCGGCGAGATGCTTGTGCGACAGGCCGGTAACTTTCGTGAGTGCCTGCCAAGCCCGCACGGCCACCTCGCCATTGGTCTCGGGCGCCAGCGTGAGAATGACCTCGGCGGCGTCGAGCGCCGACTCGATGCGCGGCCTGCCGTTCGACACCCCGGCCTCCGAGACCTTGTAATTGAGCTGCCCGAGCAGGTCGATCTCCTCGTGCGTCTCCCACTGAATGCCCTTGCCGCCGTTGCCGAGCGAATCCATCAACGGGCCGAGCGACGTGAATTTACGGTAGGTGTTCGGATAGTCGCGCTTGACGACGACCACGCCTTGCGCGGTCTTGCCCGGCACCGGGTCACACTGCCCCGCGCCCCAGTCCTTCACCTCATACGGCTGCGCGAGTTCGCCGGGGGCATCGTGCGCAATGGGCGCGAGCACCACGTCCGTCTCGTTGCCGAGATGGCCGTCGCACAATTCGGAGAAGCGCTTCGCGATGCCCTTGAAGATCTCCCAGTCGCTGCGCGCCTGCCACGCCGGATCGACGGCGGCCGAGAGCGGGTGAATGAACGGATGCATGTCGGACGTGTTCAGATCGTCCTTCTCGTACCACGTGGCGGTGGGCAGCACGATGTCGGAATACATGCATGTGGTGGACATCCGGAAGTCCAGCGTCACGAGCAGGTCAAGCTTTCCCTTGGGCGCTTCGTCGCGCCATTTGACTTCTTCCGGACGGGCACCGTGGCTCTTGCCGATGTCTTCGCCCTGCACGCCGTGCGTGGTGCCCAGCAGGTGCTTCAGGAAGTACTCATGCCCCTTGCCTGACGACCCGAGCAGATTCGAGCGCCACACGAACAGATTGCGCGGGAAGTTGTCGGGGTGATCCGGGTCGGTACACGCCATGCGCAGCGTGCCGTCCTTGAGGGCGTTCGCCACATACTGGCCCGCCTTCGACGGGTCGGGCAGCGAGCGGCCGACATCGAGCGGATTGGTCTGCAGTTGAGGCGCCGTCGGCAGCCAGCCCATGCGCTCGGCGCGCACGTTGTAATCGATGGGGCGTCCGTGGAACGGGGTCTTGTCCGCCAGCGGCGAGAGCAGACCCGACGGATCGCTGTTGTCGTAACGCCACTGGTCCGTGTGCGCATAGAAGTACGACGTTGCGTTCATCTGGCGCGGCGGGCGGTGCCAGTCGAGCCCGAACGCAAGCGGCGTCCAGCCCGTTTGCGGGCGGAGCTTTTCCTGGCCGACATAGTGCGACCAGCCGCCGCCGGATTTCCCGATGCATCCGCACATCACCAGCATATTGATGATCGCGCGGTACGACATATCCATGTGGAACCAGTGATTGATACCGGCCCCGATGATGACCATCGACTTGCCCTGCGTCTTGTGCGCGTTCTCGGCGAACTGGCGGGCCACCGAAATCACGTCTTCCCGCTTGACGCCGGTGATCGCTTCCTGCCACGCCGGGGTGTAGGGCACATCGTCGTCGTAGGTGTGGGCGATGTGTTCGCCGCCGAGGCCCTGATCGAGCCCGTAGTTCGCGATGAACAGGTCGTAGACGGTTGCCACCAGCACTTCGCCTTCGGTGGTCTGGATGCGGCGCACACCGACATTGCGGCGCTGCACGGAGGCGTGCGACGTGCAGGTGAAATGCGCATGAGGCTGGTTGCCGAAATAGGGAAAGAGCACGGGCACGACCTCGTCGTGGCCCTTCACCAGCGTGAGGCACGGCTGGATGGGCTTGCCATCGGGGCCCTCTTCGCGCAGGTTCCACTTCCCCTGGTTGGCGTCGTCGCCCTGTGCCCAGCGATAACCGATCGAGCCGACCGGCGCGACGAAATCACCGCCCAGCTCATCGATCACGACCGTCTTCCAGTCGGCGTTGTGCGGTTGGCCCAGCGCGCCGTCGAAGTCGGCCGCGCGCAGTTGGCGCTCCGGCACGTAGCCGTCGCCCTGCTTGACCATCCGAACGAGACACGGCATGTCCGTGAAGCGTCGGCAGTAGTCGATGAAGTAATCGCTCTTGCCGGCCAGATGAAACTCGTTGAGGATCACGTGTCCCATGGCGAGCGCCAGCGCGGCATCGGTGCCCTGCTTCGGATGCAGCCACAGGTCACCGAACTTCGCCCCTTCCGCGTAGTCGGGGAAAATCGACACGATCTTGGTGCCCTTGTAGCGCACCTCGGTCATGAAGTGGGCGTCCGGCGTGCGCGTCTGCGGCACGTTCGAGCCCCACATCACAATGAACGTCGAGTTGTACCAGTCGGCCGACTCAGGCACGTCCGTCTGCTCGCCCCACGTTTGCGGCGAGGCCGGCGGCAGATCGCAGTACCAGTCGTAGAAGCTCAGGCAGACGCCGCCAATCAGCGACAGATAACGCGCGCCCGCGGCATACGACACCATCGACATCGCCGGAATCGGCGAAAAGCCGGTGACGCGATCCGGGCCATAGCGCTTGACCGTGTAGACATTGGCGGCGGCAACGATCTCATTGACCTCGTCCCACGAGGCACGCACAAAGCCACCGAGGCCGCGACGGGCCTGATAGGCACGGCGTGACGCCTCGTTTTCCACGATGGAGGCCCACGCCTCGACCGGCGCGAGCGACTTGCGCGCGTCGCGCCAGCGCGACACGAGTGCGCTGCGCACGAGCGGATACTTGAGACGATTGGCGCTGTAGAGATACCAGGAGTACGATGCGCCGCGCGAGCAGCCACGTGGCTCATGGTTCGGCATGTCAGGGCGTGTGCGGGGGTAATCGGTCTGCTGCGTTTCCCAAGTGACGATGCCGCCTTTGACATACACCTTCCAGGAGCAGGACCCGGTGCAATTGACCCCGTGCGTCGAGCGCACGATCTTGTCGAATTGCCAGCGTTGACGGTAAGCGTCTTCCCAGTGGCGGTCTTCATCGGTCGTGGCGCCGTGCCCCTCGGAGAACTGGGGACGTGAAGACGTGAAAAAACGAAGACGGTCAACGAAATGACTCATGGCGTTTCCCTGGCATGAGTCGGCGCAAGACTGCGCCGACAGGCGAGCGAAAGCGGGAACGCCACACGATTCCGAAGTGTTGGGGGGCGGTTCCCGCCGGCTTAAGGCAACGACTGCGCAGTCGGGTCTTCGAATACGAGGCGATTATTCTCCTTCGCCTGCGTCATGTAAAGCGCGTCGCATCGAAGGTTTGCGTTGGCTCAACACGTGTCGATATTTCTTGTAGTGCTATATAAGCCGTGCCCCGTTTCTGCTTGACGTTGCCCGCCCGGATGGCGGCGCAAAGCGCTATATCCTTGCTGATATAGCGCTTTGGACTAGGTCCGTCGGGCCAGCACCTCGTCGCGCGGGCCGGCGTCGACAACGCGTCCCTCGTCCATGACCACGAGGGTGTCGAATCGATCGAGCAGACTCGGCCGGTGCACCGACGCGACGATGCAGGCGTTCGGGAACGCTTCATACAGGCGATCGAATACCCGTGCCTCGGCTAGCGGGTCGAGCGCGCTGGTCGGTTCGTCGAGCAGCAATAGCGAACTCCCTCGCGCTGCCAGCGCGCCCCGCGCGAGCGCGAGCCGTTGTCGCTGACCGCCAGAAAGGTTGCCGCCGCGCTCGTTGAGCGTGCTGGCCAGGCCCTCAGGAAGATGCTGGAGGACGTCGTCGAATGCCCCCGCATGCACGGCGGCCTGCACGGACTGCGCGTCGGCCGGTTCCCCAAACGTCAGGTTCTCCTCCACGCTCGCCTCGAACACTTCGGCTTCCTGCGGAATCAGTGTGGCCAGCGTGCGCAGATCGGCCCACGGCGTTGACGCGCCGTCGCGCAGCAATTGGCCGTGCTGCGGGAGATAGAGTCCGGCGAGCGTGCGCAACAGTGTGCTCTTGCCGCCACCGCTGGGGCCAACGAGCGCCACGCGGGAGCCGCGCCGGAGCACGAGGTCAACGCTATGAAGTCCGCCACGCGTATCGTCGGCGTAATGCCACGACACGCCGCGCAGTGTCAGCATCGCCCACGGCGCATCAGGCACGACAGCGGGGGCGATCGCGTCGGGCTCGCCCGGTGCCGCCCAGATCGGCGCGGCGCTGCCGAAATCCGTGTGCATGCGGGCGAAGCTCTGGAAGTTCGACGCCATCGCGCCGACCACCGTCGCCGCCTGCTGTGCGTATTGGTAGATCATGAATACCGTGCCGAGCAACACCGCCTGCCCCGGCTGGCGCGACTGCAACACGTAGACGATGACCAGGATCCAAGTCAGCCCCATGCCGAGAATATCGACGGCGAACCATTTGCCCTCGTTCACCACGACGGCGCGACGCAGCGGCGCCATCACCGTCTCCATGCGACGCCCCAGCACTTTGCGAGACGCTGCCTGCAGGCGCAGGCCGATCACCGTGCCCGCATTGCCGACGAAGTCGAGCAATGCGGCGGCGTAGCGCCGTTCGGCGTCGTTCTCTGCGCGCGCGAGCTGCATCAGAACACGGTCGAACCGCAGGATGATGAGCGCCACGACGACATAGCCCGTCACGGCAATCACACCGCTGGTGCGAGACAGCAATGCGAGCGCCACCAGCGGCCCGACGAAATTGAAGGCGCTTTGTAGATAGCCGAATTGATTCTGGGCGAAGTCGGACAGGGCGCGACTGGATTGCACGACGCGGTGCTGCAACTCGCCCGAGTGGCGGCCATCGCGCCATGCGAGCGGTGCGGTGGCGATCCGTGCATACAGTTGATCGGCCAGCCGGACACGCACGCGAACCCCGACGTTGCGCTCGAGTATCCGGCCCGGGCCGTGGAGCAGCCACGACACCAGATAGACGCCGACCAGATAGACGATCCAGCGGCCCGCCGTCGTCATGTCGCCTTGTTGCAGCGCATTAATCGCCTGTGCCGCCAGCCACGGCATGGTCAGACGCAACAACTGTGCAGCCGACAACAGGCCGGCGGCGCCGAGCAAATGCAGCCGCACGCCGTGGGCGTGACGCCAGAGCGCGCGGTAGAGATCTCGCGCCGCACCGCCCAACCCGATGGCGGGCGCTTGTGCTGGAGCGTCGGGCACCGTCATGCGTGCATCGTTCCTTTGCCGTTAGGCTCAGCCCCCGGTCCGCATGCCCCTCGACGGGCGGACGGCGAACCGGGAAGTCGTCAGGCGCCGCAAAGGGTGCCAGAAGTGGCGCCAAAAGCGGCGTCGCGAGCGGTCAATATATTGGAAAATCGATCAAGCGTCGCGCTTACAGGCTGGAATGCGCGTGCCGATCATCCGGGTCGCGCGCGTGTGCGTGGGTTCTCGCCTGCCCGGCCAGCGCGGCCGACACCGTCACCGCAAGGGGCGCCGGCGTGGCATCGGGTTGTGTTCGGCGATCGCGCGGCGATGGGGCCACATAGTAGAAGCGCAGCTCAGCGTCGGGATAGTGGTACGGCACCATGGCGAGATTGACGGCACACGAGTCGCAGAACGGCAGACGCGAGCACAGCACGATCGAGCGAACGACGTTCTCGCCCACCGGGTTATCCGCATAGATCTGCGCCAGAATCATCCGCTCCGTATCGAGCGTGCGGGACCGCACCCCGCCCGTGGCGGCGTTGAACGTCGGCAGGTCCGCGTCGGCCATTGCCAGACGCAGTTCGGGCGGCTCGGTGAAAATGACCTCCTCTCCCGAGCGGGCTGCTGTGCGGCGTTGGGCGATGACATTGTGGTCCCGCCGCGCATACGCCCGGCCCGCGTCCACGATGCGCACGCTCGGCGTGTTCGTACGCAGCGTAGTGCGCTGGAGTCCCGACAGGCAGTAGTAAATCGTTCTCGTGCCGTCGACGAGCGTCACTTCCGCCACCGCGATATTCGCGTTGCGCGAGACCGCGCGCATCCGGTCGCCGACATCGCGTGCCGCGCGCGCTGTGCCGCCGACCAGCGCCTGGATCCCCGACATGCCGGGAAACAGCGTCTCGAAGATCGACAGCACATCGCGTGTCGTTTCCACGTCGCCGACGAAGGGCAACTGCGACCATACGGCCAACGGGGCGGGACGCGAGACAAAGTCCCTCGCGATCGCATTGATGAACGCTTCGGCTTGCGCCGGATAGTGTTGCCAGTGGCTCCACAGTCGGTTGAACATCGGCATCAACGACGCATCGATGCCGGGGGCGGAGAAAAGCCGCTGGCGCCGGGCGACGCCGGCGGTGTTCTGGCGGCGGCTACCCGGTGTTCGATCGCTTGCGTCAGGTCCCGAACCGCTTGCCGCGCCTCGATCACCGACAGTGAAACGTCCTCAAGCCCGCGCCAGACGTCCCCCGGAGACGGCGCCTGCTGCCAGAGCTTGAGATACAACTGCAGAAACGTGCGCGCATCGCCGTAGGCGATCGTCGGCAGCACCGTCGCGTTCTCGGCGGCCGCGCGATGGTGCTGCGCCGTGCGGTACGCGCGAATGTCGCGGTGCTTCGCCGCGCGCAAGTGCAGGCGCACCCGACGTGACGAACGTGACGATTCGCCCTCGTCGCTGTCGGGCAACCCGAAGCGGTAATAAACGTCGCTCGTCAGTTGCACCACACCATGCAGCGCGCCATCCGTGTCCCGATACGTTCCGAATGGCGCCGCGATGCGCATGTCGCCAAGCGTGAGACGCACGCGACGCCCACCGACCGGCCCCTCCGTCGTCGACTGCTCATAGAAGGACAATTCGCCGTCCAGCTCCGGCGCATACACCGACGGATCGACGAGTGGCGAGTCCGGCGAGACGTGCGGCACGCGATGCTCGTCCAGACGCCCCATACGCCCAAAGGCAAAGAACACGTGGCTACCGTCCTCCGCTCGAGACAAACGGGAATAGACGGCGACACGCAGGCGAGCGAGTGGCGACGCGTTCATTGGCTGATGCTGCGTAAGCGTTGCGCCCTGCTCCGTGACCGTGACCTCGTCGGGTCGCTCGGAGTGGCATTCGAGACACATGCCGTCGATGTCGATCCCCGTTCCCCGCGAGATGCGGCACAGCGACTCCGGCCCACGCTCGCGACGGATGTCCTCAAGTGGCCGGAGGTCTGACGCGTGTTTGCGCGAGTGCGCCACGGTCGCGCCGTACAGGACACCGTCGATGTCGAACACCTTTACGCCGTTCTGCGTCAGGTCCGGGAGGTACTCCACGTAGACATCCGGCGGCAACGACCATTGCACGCCTCGGCCCAGCGGACCGGAGAATGGCTCGTGTTTGATAAATCTCGGCAACGGCGGTGGCGTCGGCGTCGGCGTGGCATGAGTAGAGGCTTCTATGGGGTTGTCCGGCCAAAGGTGCTGGAGCAGCGCGATGGCATCCTGGTGGAGCGTATCGGCGCGCACCATGGCGGCCAGACATTCAAGCCCGGACATCGTCAGGCGAGAGGCCAATGGGTTGGGCGCAGGACCTCGGCATCGGCAAACGCCGCACGCGTTTGCGCGTCCGATACGGCGACGGATTCCCGAATCAACGCGACGATAGCGCACTGGATATCCCCTCGGTACGCTTCGAGCCCCGCTCTCAGGGCCTCGCGGCTGTCGGCTGGCGCTGGCGGCCGACCGAGCGACCTGGCGTGCGGCGCCGGCAGGCACTGCGCCATCACGCCACCGCCGTCGGGGCGGTAAGGCCACACGCGCAGCAACGCGTGAACGCCGGACACCGCGTCAGAATGCGGCAACGCCATCGGCGCCGTGGTTGGACCCGGTTCGATACGAACCTCTCTACGGCCGATCGACCGCGGCCCGGCAACCGGTGCCCGCGGGGCGACGGCCGCGACCGCTACGCCTGTCGTACAGACCACCGCCAACAAGCCCAGCGCGAAGGCCGCATTGGGGGCCTCACGGCCCGTTGCGCCAACCGCTGCGCGAGCGACGGGCTCGGTCAACAGCGGTGGCGGGGCCGAACGCGGAGGCGCCTGCGTCTGGACGGCGCGACGACGGGGCACCGACAGACCGGCCCGCCAGTCGTCAACGAATGCGGGGCGAGCGATGCCCCGTCTTGTATGGTGCGCATTGGCGGTCGGTCGATGCGCGTGGTGCGGCATGGCGTAATGCAATCGAGTCATTCAGCGTTTCTCCGTGAATTCGGCGGCGTTGTACGATCGCGAGATTGCGAAGGACAACATCCGCAGCGAGGGGGAGAACGCTAACGCGGCCCGCGCAGAAGCGATTGCTGAAACGAACCGGCGATTGTGGCAGTCTTCACTGCTGCCACCGCCGCTAGGGAGAAATTCGGAAATCGCCGTCCGTGCCGAGAATGGCGGTCCTGCCATGCACGACGCTGACCGACAGCGTCTACGGCTGGCGTGGCGTAAGCTTGCGATGCCCCCAGTGTGCTCGCGTCATGCAGACGTCATGCTGAGGTCACCGCGTCAGCGCTATGATGGCGAACTTTGTGTTGCTGGATAACGTAAGTTGGAACCCTTGAAAACCGAGATCGAGACCGTCCCGGGTCCCGCCACGACGCATGCGCGCGCCGCCCTCGAAGTGCTCCGCACGTTTCTCCTGCTGGGCCTGACCAGCTTCGGCGGACCGGTCGCCCACATCGGCTATTTCCGGCGTGAATTCGTGGAGCGGCGTCGCTGGCTCGACGACGCGAGCTTCATCGATCTGGTGGGGTTGTGTCAGTTTCTGCCCGGACCGGCGAGCAGCCAGGTTGGGTTTTCCATCGGCCTTCGGCGGGCCGGATGGTTGGGCGGCATCGCCGCGTGGTGCGGGTTCACGCTGCCGTCGGTGCTGCTGCTTCTGGTCTTTGCCGTCGTGGCACCGCACCTGGGCGGTCCGGTCGGCGATGGCGTGCTGCATGGCTTGAAGCTGGTGGCGGTCGCCGTCGTGGCGCAGGCCGTATGGGACATGGCGAGACGATTATGTCCCGACACGCGCCGCGCGGGGATCGCGTTGGCCGCCATGACTGTGCTCGCGTTGACGACCACCCAGTTTGCGCAGCTCATCGTGATCGTGCTGGGCGCGGGGCTTGGGGTTCTGCTGCTGCGCTCGGGCCACGCGATGGCGGCACCGCCGTTGCCCTCGCCCGCGCGATTCCGAATCTCACGTACAGCGGGCGCTGTGGCGCTGATCCTCTTCTGCGTGCTGCTGGCCGGGTTGCCGTTCCTGCGCCATCTCACCGACGAGCGGTCCGTGGCCATATTCGACGGCTTCTACCGATCCGGCGCGTTGGTGTTCGGCGGTGGCCATGTGGTGCTGCCGCTGCTTCAAGAGCAGACGGTGGCGACGGGATGGGTGTCGAACAGCGACTTCCTGGCGGGGTATGGTGCGGCGCAGGCGGTGCCGGGCCCGCTCTTCACGTTCGCGACCTACCTTGGGTGGCGCTCGGGGAGCCCGCTGCATCCGTGGCTTGGCGCCGTGCTTGCGACGGCGGCGATCTTTCTTCCCGGGCTGTTGCTCGTCGTGGCTGCGCTGCCGCATTGGCAGGCGCTGCGTGAGCGTGCATCGACGGCGGCCATGCTTGCCGGGGTGAATGCGGCCGTCGTGGGCATATTGGCCTCGGCGTTGTACTCCCCGGTGTGGACGAGCGCCGTGCACAGCGCCGCCGATTTCGCGGTAGCCGCGATTGCGTTCGTGCTGTTGACGCGGTGGAAAGCGCCGCCGCTTGCCGTGGTTGCGCTATGCGCTGTCGCCGGCGCGGCGGGGCTTGCCTGACGGGCTTGAGGGGCCTCGATGTTGAATACCGCCTGACCGATCCGAGCGCGGCGTGGGCCAGGCGGGATGCGTCAGGACGATTCGTTATCGCAGCCGGACACCGGGGGCGAGCCGGCTTCCGTGCGCGATCTTGCTTGCGTGATGTTGCTGAACGGCGGGACGTCTTGCGTGAGCCAGACGTTGCCGCCGATCACCGAGCCTTGTCCGATAGTGACGCGACCGAGGATCGTTGCGCCGGCGTAAATGACCACGTTGTCTTCCACGATCGGGTGACGCGGTAGGCCTTTGCGCGGATTGCCGTCGTCGTCGGCCGGGAAGCGCTTGGCGCCAAGCGTGACGGCTTGGTAGACGCGCACGCGCTCGCCGAGAATCGCGGTTTCCCCGATGACCACCCCTGTCCCGTGATCGATGAAGAAGCCGGCACCGATCTGGGCGCCTGGGTGAATATCGATCCCTGTTTCCGAATGGGCTTGCTCGGCGATGATACGGGCGAGCAGAGGCAATTCCAGTCGATAGAGTTCGTGGGCGACGCGGTGGTGAATCATCGCGTGAATGCCTGGGTAGCAGATCAGCACCTCGTCGACGCTGCCGGCGGCCGGATCGCCTTGATAGGCGGCGAGCACGTCACGGTCGAGCAATTCGCGGATTGTCGGGAGCCGTTGGGCGAATTGCTGGATGGTGGCGTGGGCGCGTTCCTCGATGCGTGCGGGCGTGAGGTTGGCGTCGTGGCGGGCTTTATGGCGCCATTCCATGCGGGCTTGTTCGGCGAGACCGTTGAGCACGCTGGTCAGCGTGTGACCGACGAAATAGTTCTCGCCTTGCTGGTGCAGGTCTGGCGGGCCGAGGCGCATGGGGAAGAGCACGCCTTTGAGGGCGCCGATGATGGCGGCGAGGTGTTCACGGGAGGGCAGATCGCGCCCACCGGATTCGAGCAGGCGGCGTTGGCCGTCGCGCCAGCGCAGGCGAGCCGAGTGCAGGGAGGAGACGATATCGTCGATGTCGAAAGCGGCCACGAGGGGGAACTCCTGAAAAGCGGGTGCCGGGGACGGTGTCGTCGCCGAAAAGCGAAAGAAAACGGAGTGCTGGAAAGCGCACAGACCAAAGAAGGATAACGGGTTTCCAAAGCACCAGTGGTGAAGTGGTTTATTTGGGCGGTGCCGGGCTTGGGTCGTTGGGTGGAGGGACTGGGGGCGTGGAGGGGAGACGGACCGGGGCCCCTTTCTGCAGCGAGTTGGGTTTATGTTTGAGAGGCGGAAAGGGGCCCCGGTCCGTCTGGGGGGCAGGTGTGGAAAGCGTCAAAACGCGTCAAAGAGGCGCCAACGAGGCGGACAACCATCGCAACGGACGCGCCGAGTGGCAGACGATCGTTGCGTACATCGCGTGGGAAGAAGCGGAGATACCAGGTATGAAGCGTCAATTCCGACACCTCAACGTTCCCTACAGATCGCAGTGGGGCGATCCGGCGTTGAACCGAGTGGACGCGGCATGCTGATCGATTTTGGCGAAGGCGCAAACGTCCCCTTCGCCCGGACCAGCCCCTTACAGGGCCCGCTTGACGGTGCGCGCCGCGCCTGAAATATCCTGCCCGACGCCGTCGACCGTATTGCAGCCTGCCAACGAGAGCAGCGAACCGACCACCAGGAAAACCGCCAAAATACGCGCCAACATATCGACCTCGATACAAAAAACGTAATAACCACGAGTTTCCGGCCCCCTCGGAGCCTCCCAGGGCCCGGAACCCGGCTTCTTGTTGATGAGCAGGGAAGCGACTACCCCCGCCTCAAAACGATGCGCAATTGTGCGTCAAATTCACCTGAACAGGGGCAAACATGAAAACCCCACGTCCCCGCCCTACAACACCGCCAGCGTTCGCCGAATGTGATCGGCAAACGCCACGCTCAAGTGATTCGGACGCGCGCGATCGAACTTTACCGTAATCCCGACCGACGGCAATGGCGGCAACGTATCACCTGTAACAATGCGTAAATCCTGGGGCACCGCCGTTTGCGTCATCACCGCGAACGCCTGCCCCGAGCGTGCCAGCGCCGTCAATCCCGCCAGATTGCTGCTCGCGTAGGCAATGCGATACGCCCTGCCCGCGCGCGTCAACGCCTCGCATGCCGCCATATGATCCAGCGTATCCGGGTCGGACAATGCCAGCGGCAGCGCCACGTCGGGATTCGAAAGCACCGCCTCCAGGCCCGGATTCCCGATCCAGACCAACGGTTCCCGTCGGATGACGCCCTCATCGTCCACGCCGTCCGGCACCGAAATCAGCGCCAGATCCAACGTATGGCGCGACAGTTGCTCCATCAAGCGCGGTGTCGGCTCGCAAATCACCTCCACCAACGCGTGCGGATGCGCCACCGCAAACTCACGCAACAGATGGGGCAGAAACGCGGCAGCGTAATCGTCCGGACACCCGAATCGAATCGTGCCGCTCAACCCCCGGCCCGACATCTCCGCCATGGCCTCGTCGTGTACCCGCAGAATCCGCTGGGCATGCCCTAGCAAACGCTCGCCAGGGCTCGTCAACGCCACACCGCGGCCCGTGCGCTGCAACAACGGCTGATCGACGATCGCTTCCAGACGCTTCATCTGCTGGCTCAGCGCCGATTGCGTTCGCGCGATGCGCTGCGCCGCACGGCTGAGCGAACCCGCCTGCGCAATGGCGACGAACGAACGCAGCAAATCGATTTCCAGGGACAGGCTCAAGATATTAGACTCACTTCTATCTTCCATTAGCACTATTCGCTTCCATGAAATCAGAGCGCTGCCTAGACTGCAAGCGGTAAATGCCCCGCCCCATCGCCGTTGCCCATCGGAGACACCTGCATGTCCAAGAACCAAGACGCCGACTTCTGGCGCAACGCCCGGCAACATCTGATCCGTTACGGCGGCACCTTCGAGCCGATGATCATCGAGCGGGCGCAAGGCAGCTTTGTCTACGACGCCGACGGCCGCGCCATTCTCGACTTCACCTCCGGACAGATGAGCGCCGTGCTTGGCCATTGCCATCCGGACATCGTCGCCGTCGTCACTGAGTCTATCGGTACCCTCGACCACCTGTTCAGCGGCATGCTCTCCCGGCCCGTCGTCGATCTCGCCACGCGGCTCGCCGACATCACCCCCGAAGGCCTCGACCGGGTCATGCTGCTGAGCACCGGCGCCGAATCGAACGAAGCCGCCATTCGCATGGCCAAGCTCGTCACCGGAAAATTCGAAATCGTCGGGTTCGCCCAATCGTGGCACGGCATGACCGGTGGCGCCGCCGCAGCGACCTACAGCGCGGGACGCAAAGGCGTCGGGCCGGCCGCCGTCGGTTCGTTTGCAATTCCCGCGCCGTTTACCTACCGTCCCCGCTTCGGCCCGGCCGGTCAGTACGACTACCTCGCCGAACTCGACTACGCGTTCGACCTGATCGATCGCCAGTCCAGCGGCAACCTCGCGGCCTTCATCGCGGAACCCATCCTCAGCTCGGGTGGCATCATCGAACTGCCGCCGGGCTATCTCGCAGCCCTCAAGCGCAAGTGCGAAGAACGCGGCATGTTGCTCATTCTCGATGAAGCGCAGACCGGCATCGGCCGCACCGGCACGATGTTCGCGTTCGAGCGCCACGGGGTCACTCCCGACATCCTGACGCTCTCGAAAACCCTCGGCGCCGGACTGCCGCTCGCCGCCATCGTGACGTCCGCCGAGATCGAGGAACGCGCCCACGAACGCGGCTACCTCTTCTACACCACCCACGTCTCCGATCCACTGCCCGCCGCCGTCGGCTTGCGCGTGCTCGACGTCGTCGCGCGCGATGGGCTTGTCGCGCGCGCCAATGCCATGGGCGAACGTCTGCGCAACGGATTGCTGGGGCTGATGGAGCGCTTCGAATGCGTGGGCGATGTGCGCGGACGCGGCCTGCTGCTCGGCATGGAAATCGTCAAGGATCGTCACACCAAAGCGCCGGCCGACGGACTCGGCGCGAAGATCACACGCGAGTGCATGAACCTCGGCCTGAGCATGAACATCGTGCAACTGCCGGGCATGGGCGGCGTGTTCCGCATCGCGCCGCCGCTGACCGTCAGCGAGGCAGAGGTCGACCTCGGGCTTTCGCTGCTCGGTCAAGCCATCGAACGGTCGCTGTAAGGTCGAGCCCGTCGCCTGGCTCCCACTCACCCCTGCGACGACTGACGGCGGACCACCGTCGTGGTTTGTCCCGCATAACCCCAGTTGTCCGTGTCGATCTCTTCGATCACGATATGGGTAAGGTGCGGCGGCTTGTGCAACACGCGCTCCAGCGTTTCGGTGACTTCGCGGATCACCTGTGCTTTCTGCTCGGCGGTATTCCCTTCCCGGGTGATACGAATGCTGACGAACGGCATGACTGACTCCTCAACGTGGCGCGGCCGGCGAACTCGCCGGACCGCCGTTCCATGGAAAACCAAGGCGAAACGCCGTGTCGATCAGCGTCCGGCGCTGAAACCGCCGTCCACCGGAAGAATCGTCCCCGTCACATATTCGCTCTGCACGAGGTACTGCACCGCCCGCGCGATGTCCGATACATCGGCAATGCGTCCGAGCGGATGCATCTGCCCCAGCGCGTCGTGCGTTTCAGGGGCATGCATCGGCGTGTCCACGACCCCGGGGGCTACCGCGTTGACCGTTACACCGTACGGCGCCAACTCCAGCGCCAGTGCGCGTGTCGCCTGATTGAGGCCTCCCTTGAGCGCGGCCGCCATCAAGGCGGGAACACTCGAATGCGCCTGCAACGCGATCGACGCGGTCACGTTGACGATCGCGCCGCGACGGCGCTCGCTCATGTGGCGCGCCGCCACTTGTGAAAAGTACAACGCGCCCTTCAGGTTCGTGGCGATCTGCTCGTCGATCTCGTCCGGTGTGAAATCGACAAACGGCTTCGCCGTGAAGATGCCTGCGTTATTGACGAGTACATCGACATGACCGAACGCCTCGATGGCGCGCGCGAAGGCCGCTTCGGCCACCCTGGGGTCACCCACATCGCCCGCGACCGGCAGGAATCGCTCGCCCATCCCCAGCGCCGTGCGCGCCGCGTCGAGCCGAGCGCTGCTCCGCCCGGTCCCCACGACGTTGAAACCCGCCTTCAGGAAAGCTTCCGCCAACCCGAGTCCGATGCCACTTGAGGCACCCGTGATAATGGCCGTGCGTTCCGAATGGTTCATGATGTCTATCCTCGACTTGAAGTGGCCTGCCGGGACGGCGGATCATCCACACGCCCCGCGGGTTGAGCACCACTCTATTCGTGAATGATGACGCGAAAAACACATACGAATACACTTGTCTTTTTACATGATGTAAAGAATCGATATGCAGCGGCAATTCGGCGACATCCTGCTCGGCAGCATCGAGTTGTTCTGCCTGGCAGCGGAAGCGGGCAGCTTCACGGCGGCCGCGAACCTGGCGGGGGTGACGCCGGCCGCCGTCAGCCGGTCGATCGCCCGGCTCGAGCAACGCCTCGGGGTACGTCTCTTTGTCCGCTCGACACGGCGCATCCGTCTGACCGAAAGCGGTAGCACGTACTACGACGAATGCCGATCCGCCCTTGGCATGCTCTCCGAAGCTGAGCATCGTGTCTCAGGCGCCCAGTCGCAGCCGTCCGGCACCCTGCGTATCAGTGTGCCGACGACCTACGCGCACTATCGACTGCTGCCGCTGTTGCCCGCGTTCCAGGCGCAATATCCGCGCATCAAGGTGCACGTGCATGTGAGCAACCGCAACGTCGACCTTCATGAGGAACGCTTCGACTTCGCCATCCGCTTTCGCGCCCAGCCCGAGTCGAGTATGGTGGCGCGCCCGCTCGAAGACGCCGCACTCGTGGTCGTCGCCCACCCGGATTACCTGAATCGCGTGGGAACACCCCGAACCCTTGACGACTTGGCCGAGCACGACTGCATCGAATTTGACCTGCCGAGCACGGGGCGAGCGATACCGTGGCTGTTCCGCGAGGCGGGCCGCGACATCGAGCATGTCGTGAATGGCCACTTTCGTTGCAGTGACGACGTGCTCTCGGGCGTCACACTCGCGAAGGCCGGTGCCGGGCTGTTCCAGACTTACCGCTTCATCGTTGAGGAAGATCTGGCCGCCGCGCGTCTGGTCGAGGTGCTGGCCGCTTATGGGGGACGCTCGCGCCCGGTGAGTCTGATGTACCCGCACGGCAAGACGTTGCCGTCTCGCGCCCGAGTCTTTGTCGAATACTTGCTGCAAACGTTGGGGCATTCGTCCGCGCTTCGCAACACTGACTTCCGCGCGGCGGCCATTCCCGCCCCCCGGCGCTCGGACTAGACTCGGTCGTAGCCCGCTCCCACGGTCCACGCCAATTCCTTGCGCAATGCTGAGGTTCCTGTGAAGCCCCCCGTCGACGTGTCCCAATTCGCCTCGGCCGATGCCGCCCACGCAGCCGATGGCGCCAGTTATGCCGAGCGCAACATTCGGTACTGGCGCCGTAATCTGACTATTGCTGTGTTCGGATCGTTTACTACGTTGGTCAGCCTGAGCCTGTTGCTGCCATTCCTGCCGCTCTACGTCCAGCAGCTTGGCGTTGCATCGGAGGCGGCCGTCATTCAATGGTCAGGCGTAGCGTTCAGTGCGACGTTTCTCGGCACCGCCGTCACCGCGCCCCTCTGGGGCCACCTCGCGGACCGTTTCGGCCGCAAGCCAATGCTCATCCGCGCGGCCGTCGGCATGGCCATCGTGATGTCACTCATCGGCGTCGCGCACAATGTCTACCAACTCGTGGGGTTGCGTCTGATTGCCGGTCTGGTCGGGGGTTATGCGTCTGCGTCGACGGTGATGGTGGGCACACAGGCACCGCGTGAACGCGCGGGTTGGGCACTGGGTGTGCTGTCGACGGGCGCCCTCGCGGGCAGTCTGGTCGGGCCGCTGGTCGGCGGATTGCTGCCACCGTTGCTCGGGATTCGTGGCACCTTCTTCGCCGGCGGTGCGATGATTGCGGTCACGGCACTGCTCACGATCTTCGGGGTTCGCGAAGACTTCGATGCGTCGCGCGATGGGAAACGCCACGCCCCATCGGTAACGCCGACCGACGATCACTCGCCGCACGCCGGCAGCATCGCGGCCATTCTGGCCACGGCCATGATGGTATTGCTGGCGAACATGTCCATCGAACCGATCATTACCGTCTACATCGGGCAATTGGGCGTTGACAGCGCGCACCTCACGCGCGTCGCCGGCGTCGTCATGGCCAGCTCGGCGCTGGGCAGCATGCTCACCGCAGCCCGCTTGGGTGCGCTCGCGGATCGTGTCGGGAGTTGGCGCGTTATCGTCGGTTGCCTTGTCGCGACGGCACTGGTCATGGTGCCGCAAGCGTTTGTCACCGCATGGTGGCAATTGGCCGCCCTGCGTGTGCTCATGGGCATGACGCTCGCGGGGCTGCTGCCCGCCATCGGCAAACTCGCCCGTCACTCGGTCGGCGAGCGCAATACCGGCAAGATGCTCGGCTACCTTCAGTCGGCACAATTCAGCGGCCAGGTGATCGGGCCCGTCGTCGGCGGCCAGATTGCCGTCGCGTTCGGGCTGCCGTCGGTGTTTTTCATGACGGCAGTGTTGCTCCTTGCCTGCAGTCTGTTGGCGAACGGCGCACGAACCCGAACTGCCGAAGGCGCGCGTCGACTCGCCTGACGGCGTGACGCCGCACTGAGCGGCGCCGATTGCGCCGGCGGCTCGACCCGACGCAGGGTCTCAATCGGTATCATTCACCGACGCTTAATGTTTGATGTTGCGACGTTTAACCACGAGGCCCCCTATCGTTCCTACACTGCCTCCTTCGACGACGGCGCTGTGCCCTGCCATCCCGCGAATGCGCAACGGCGGTGGCCAGCGCCCATGTCCCTCCCCACCGTCCGAGACATCGCACCATGACCGCCAAGCCGCCCCTTCCCCCGCCCTCATTGCCGACACTCGACACGCCGGCCGCCGTGATCGACGTGCCGCGCATGCAGCACAACATTCGCCGGATGCAGTCCCGCATGGACGCCCTGGGTGTGCGCTTTCGTCCCCACGTCAAGACCAGCAAGTGCGTGGAAGTGGCACGCGCTCAGATCGAAGCGGGAGCCGCCGGCATCACCGTCTCCACCCTGAAGGAAGCCGCCCGCTTCTTCGACGATGGCGTGACCGACATCCTCTATGCCGTGGGGATGGTTGCGAGCAAACTGCCGGCGGCCCTCGCGTTGCGACGCCGCGGCTGCGACCTGAAGATTCTCACGGACAGCATCGCCTCCGCGCAGGCCATCGTGGCATTCGGCGCCGAGTTCGGCGAGACATTCAACGTGTGGATCGAGATCGACACCGATGGCCACCGCTCGGGTATTGCGCCTGAAGATGATGCGCTGCTCGACGTGGCGCGCGTGCTGCATGAGGGCGGTGCGACGCTGGGCGGCGTGATGACCCATGCCGGCTCCAGCTATGACGTCGACACGCCCGAAGCGCTCGCCGCCATCGCGGAACAGGAGCGCGCCGGCTGCGTGCGCGCCGCCACCCGTTTGCGCGATGCCGGACTGCCGTGCCCGGTGGTCAGCGTCGGCTCGACGCCCACTGCCCTCACCGCACCGCATTTAGATGGCGTCACCGAAGTGCGCGCGGGCGTATACGTGTTCTTCGATCTCGTCATGCATAACATCGGCGTGTGTACGACCGACGAACTGGCATTGAGCGTGCTCACGACCGTGATCGGGCATCAGCCCGAGAAGGGCTGGGCCATTGTCGACGCCGGCTGGATGGCCATGAGCCGCGACCGCGGCACACAAAAGCAGAAACGCGATTTCGGCTACGGACAAGTGTGCCGCATCGACGGCAGCCTCCTGCCTGGGTACCAGTTGAGCGGCGCCAATCAGGAACACGGCATTCTGTCGCACGAAGGTGAGCCGGACCTCGACATCGTCGCGCGATTCCCAATCGGCACGCTGTTGCGCATACTGCCGAATCACGCCTGTGCCACCGGCGCGCAATTCCCCGAATACCACGCCATCGCTCCAGATCGCGAGCTGGCGGTCTGGTCGAGATTGCACGGTTGGTGAGCGGATTCGGCTCGCTTCGCGGCGCGCCGCAGTGCACCTTTGGCGCGGCTTCGCCTTGACCGATGCCGTGCGCAGCGGGTCGCGTTTTTTCTCCTCCGCAGTGAGCGATTGGCTTATGCTTCAGGCTTTCCCACCCGCACGTCAGTGACCGGAGAAGCCATCAAGGTGCCACGTCAATCTGCCCAACCGACTGTCGAAACGCTCAACGAACAAGGGCCGGCACCGCGCTACCTGCAACTCAAGCAGTTCATTTGCCGTCAGATCGACAGTGGCGCCTGGCCGCCGCATCACCGCATCCCCTCGGAAAACGAGCTGGTCGAGTTCTCGGGCGTGAGTCGCATGACGGTCAATCGCGCGCTGCGAGAACTCACCGTCGAGGGACGTCTCGTACGCATGCAGGGCGTCGGCACGTTCGTAGCCGAGCCGAAATCGCACTCCCCGCTGCTGGCCGTCAACAATATCGCGGACGAGATCGCCGAGCATGGCCATCGCCATCGCGCCGAAGTGAAGCTGCTGCGCGAAGAACTCGCCGGCCCCGAACGCGCGCTTGCGATGGACCTGCAGGAGCGCGAAACGCTGTTCCACTCGGTGATCGTTCACTACCAGGACAACGTGCCGGTGCAGATCGAGGATCGCTGCGTCAATCCCACGCTCGCGCCACACTACCTCGAACAAGACTTCACCCAACTGACGCCCAACGCCTATCTGCAGCGGCTCTCGCCGCTCACATCGGGCGAGCATGTGGTCGAAGCCGTGACGGCCACCCCCGAAGAAGCGCAACTGCTGCACATCGCACGCACGGAACCGTGCCTGCTCATCCGTCGGCGCACGTGGACGGGCAAACGCGTGGTCTCGGTTGCCCGGCTGCTGCACCCCGGTTCTCGCCACCGCCTCGAAGGCCGCTTCGGCGCGCCAGAATAAGCCCCGGCAAGCCAACGATCAGGCACCGATAAGCCAGCGCCGGCCATCCCCTGTAACGCCGTCCCCTCGGCTCACTGACGTACGTAAAAACCCTAGTTCACGACAACTTGTATATACAATACTGTACAAGCCATTCTCCGCTCCGAATTAGAGGAACACGTTGTGAGCCAAGTCACCCGATACCGCGATGTCACGATCCGCGCCCCGCGCGGCACGCAGCTCAATGCCCGTAGCTGGCTTACCGAAGCCCCGCTGCGCATGCTCATGAACAACCTGGACCCGGACGTCGCCGAGAACCCGAACGCGCTCGTTGTGTACGGCGGCATCGGCCGCGCCGCCCGCAACTGGGAGTGCTACGACAAGATCGTCGAAACGCTCAAGACACTGGGTGACGATGAGACGCTGCTCGTACAGTCGGGCAAGCCGGTGGGCGTGTTCAAGACGCATGCCGACGCGCCGCGCGTGCTCATCGCCAACTCGAATCTGGTACCGCACTGGGCGACCTGGGAACATTTCAACGAACTCGACGCCAAGGGGCTGGCCATGTACGGCCAGATGACCGCCGGCTCGTGGATCTACATCGGCAGTCAGGGCATCGTGCAAGGCACTTACGAGACCTTTGTCGAAGCCGGCCGCCAGCACTACGACGGCAATCTGAAGGGCCGCTGGGTGCTCACTGCCGGCCTGGGCGGCATGGGCGGCGCGCAGCCGCTGGCCGCTACGCTGGCCGGCGCCTGCTCGCTGAACATCGAGTGCCAGCAGACCAGCATCGACTTCCGTTTGCGCACGCGCTACGTCGACGAGCAAGCCAAGGATCTCGACGACGCCCTCGCGCGCATCGCCAAATACACTGCGGCCGGTCAGGCCGTGTCCATCGCCCTGTGCGGCAATGCGGCCGAAATTCTGCCGGAACTGGTGCGCCGTGGCGTGCGCCCGGACATGGTCACCGACCAGACCAGCGCCCACGATCCACTCAACGGCTATCTGCCGATCGGCTGGACCTGGGACGACTACCGCGAACGCGCCCGCGCCAGGCCCGCCGAAGTCGTCAAGGCCGCGAAGCAGTCGATGGCGGTCCACGTCAAGGCCATGCTCGACTTCCAGGCGATGGGCGTGCCGACCTTCGACTACGGCAACAACATCCGCCAGATGGCCGAGGAAGAAGGCGTCGAGAACGCCTTCGATTTCCCCGGCTTCGTGCCCGCCTATATCCGTCCGCTCTTCTGCCGTGGCGTCGGGCCGTTCCGCTGGGTGGCGCTGTCGGGCGATCCGGAAGATATCTACAAGACCGACGCAAAGGTCAAGGCGTTGATTCCCGACGACGCGCACCTGCACCGCTGGCTCGACATGGCGCGTGAGCGCATCAGCTTCCAGGGCCTGCCCGCGCGGATCTGCTGGGTCGGGCTGGGCTTGCGCGCGAAGCTCGGACTGGCCTTCAATGAAATGGTACGCTCAGGAGAACTCTCGGCACCGGTCGTGATCGGCCGCGACCACCTGGATTCAGGATCGGTCGCCAGCCCGAACCGCGAAACGGAAGCCATGCGTGACGGCTCGGACGCCGTCTCCGACTGGCCGCTGCTCAACGCGCTGCTCAACACGGCGAGCGGCGCGACCTGGGTGTCGTTGCATCACGGTGGCGGCGTCGGCATGGGCTTCTCGCAGCATTCGGGCGTGGTGATCGTGTGCGACGGCACCGACGCGGCGGCCGCGCGCATCGCCCGTGTACTGAACAACGATCCGGCGACGGGCGTCATGCGCCACGCCGATGCCGGCTATGACATCGCCGTCGACTGCGCGCGCGAACATGGCCTGAACCTGCCCATGCTGGGCGACGCGAAGTAAGCGAGATACTCCAAAATCTGTCGAATCAAGGAAATCCGTCCATGGCACACCTGTTTGTGACGCCCGGCGCGCTCACGCTCGCGCAACTGCGCGACGTCTTTCAACACCCGACCACCCTCACGCTCGACGAGACCGCCTACGCGGCCATCGACCAGAGCGTGGCCTGCGTGGAAAACATCGTCGCCGAAGGCCGCACGGCTTATGGCATCAATACTGGCTTCGGACTGCTCGCCACGACGCGCATCGCCAAAGACGATCTCGAGAACCTGCAACGCTCACTCGTGCTCTCGCACGCCGCCGGCGTGGGCGCACCGCTTGATGACGCGCTCGTGCGCCTCATCATGGTGCTCAAGATCAACAGTCTGGCGCGCGGCTATTCGGGGATTCGCCGCAAGGTCATCGATGCCCTCATCACGCTGGTGAACGCCGAGGTCTACCCGTGCATCCCGCTCAAGGGCTCGGTCGGCGCCTCCGGCGATCTCGCCCCGCTCGCCCACATGTCGCTGCTGTTGCTGGGCGAAGGTCAGGCACGTTATCGCGGTCAGTGGATGAACGCCCGCGAAGCCCTCGCCGTGGCCGGACTCGAACCGCTCACGCTCGCCGCCAAGGAAGGCCTGGCGCTGCTCAACGGCACGCAAGTCTCGACGGCCTATGCCCTGCGGGGTCTGTTCGAAGCTGAGGACATGTTCGCCGCCGCCAGCGTCTGCGGCGCCTTGACCGTGGAAGCCATGCTCGGTTCGCGCGCCCCGTTCGACGCCCGCATTCACGCCGCGCGCGGCCAGCGTGGCCAGATCGATGCCGCCGCGCTGTACCGCCACCTGCTGGGCGAGACGAGCGAGGTGGGTGAGTCCCACGCGCACTGCGATAAGGTGCAAGACCCCTACTCGCTGCGCTGCCAGCCGCAAGTCATGGGCGCGTGTCTCACGCAGATCCGTCAGGCGGCCGAGGTGCTCGCCGTCGAAGCGAATGCGGTATCGGATAACCCGCTCGTGTTCTGGGAACAAGGCGACGTGATCTCCGGCGGCAACTTCCACGCCGAGCCGGTCGCCATGGCGGCGGACAACCTCGCGCTCGCGCTGGCCGAAATCGGCGCGCTGAGCGAGCGTCGCATCTCCCTGATGATGGACAAGCACATGTCGCAATTGCCCGCGTTTCTCGTGGCCAACGGCGGCGTGAACTCCGGTTTCATGATCGCGCAGGTGACGGCCGCCGCACTCGCCTCCGAGAACAAGGCATTGGCGCATCCAGCCAGTGTCGACAGTCTGCCGACCTCGGCCAACCAGGAAGATCATGTGTCGATGGCCCCCAACGCCGGCAAGCGGCTTTGGGAGATGGCCGATAACGTCAAGGGGATTATCGCGATCGAATGGCTTGGCGCCTGCCAGGGGCTGGACTTCCGCGAGGGGGTCAAGTCGACCCCGGCACTTGAGCGCGCCCGCGCGCTCCTGCGCCAGTCGGTTCCGTTCTACGATAAGGACCGCTATTTTGCGCCCGACATCGAGGGCGCAAGCGCGTTGATCGCCCAGCGCCAGCTCAGTGCGCTGGTGCCCTCAGGCACGTTGCCTAGCGCGCCAGTCGCTTAAATCGCACAGGCCTCTTCCCCCGCCGGGGCGAAGCGAACTGCGATTCGCGCCACCGGCGGTTGGGGACTGGGTTGCCCGTTCCCCCGCATTCCCTTGCCGCCCGCGATCGCGGGCTGGCTCATCACGCATTCAGGAGACAGCTTGAAAAACCTGCAACGCAATCTGAGCGCGCGGCACATCCGCTTTCTGGCGCTCGGCTCCGCCATCGGCACGGGCCTGTTCTACGGTTCGGCGTCCGCCATCCAACTGGCCGGTCCGGCCGTCATCCTGGCCTATATTCTGGGCGGCGCCGCCGTGTACATGGTGATGCGCGCGCTGGGCGAGATGGTCGTGCGCCAGCCCGTCTCCGGCTCGTTCGGTCGCTATGCGAGCGACAACCTTGGCCCCCTGGCCGGGTTTCTCACGGGCTGGACCTACATTCTGGAGATGGTCATCGTCTGCCTGGCGGACGTGACCGCGTTCGGCATCTATATGGGCTTCTGGTTCCCGGACGTGCCGCAATGGATCTGGGTGCTTGGCATCGTGATGCTGATCTGCGGGCTCAACCTGTGCAACGTGAAGGTGTACGGGGAGATGGAATTCTGGCTGGCGCTGGTGAAGATTCTCGCCATCGTCGCGATGATCGTGGGGGGCGGTGTGATTCTGTTTGCGGGCGTGCAACTCCATAGCGAGCATGCCCCTGCGGTAAGCAATCTCTGGTCGCACGGCGGTTTCCTGCCCAATGGCTGGGGCGGACTCGTGGCGTCGCTGGCTGTGGTGATGTTCGCCTACGGCGGGATCGAGATCATCGGCATTACCGGCGGGGAGGCCAAGAGTCCCGAAACCGTGATCCCGCGCGCCATCAACGCCGTGCCGATGCGCATTCTGCTGTTCTATGTGTTGACGATGTGTGTGCTCATGGCGATCTTCCCGTGGACGGGCATCGGCAGCCAGGGCAGTCCGTTCGTGCAGATCTTCTCGGGGCTGGGCATCAAGTCCGCCGCAGCCATCCTCAACGTGATCGTGATTTCCGCCGCCATCTCGGCCATCAACAGCAACATTTTCGGCGCGGGTCGCATGATGTTCGGCATGGCCGAACAGGGTCAGGCGCCTGCCGCGTTCTCGGCGATGTCTCGCCATGGGGTGCCGTGGGTCACGGTGCTGGTGATGACGGCCGCGCTGCTCGGCGGCGTGGTGCTCAACTACCTGATCCCGGAAGGCGTGTTCCTGATCATCGCGTCCATTGCCACGTTTGCCACGGTGTGGGTGTGGCTGATGATCCTGCTCTCGCAGGTGGCGATGCGCCGTCGCCTTTCTGCCACGGAGGTCGCCGCGCTCAAGTTCAAGGTGCCGCTATGGCCGGTCGGTCCGGCGCTGGCCATCGCGTTCATGCTGTTTGTGATCGGGGTGCTCGGCTTCATGGAGGACACCCGTGTCGCGTTGTATGTCGGTGCCGGCTGGATCGTACTGATGTCGGTGGCCTATCAGTTCGGCGTGAAACCCAAGGAAGCGCAGGTGCGCGGCCCAATGAGCCTGGAATGAGCCTCTCATGAAACGGACCTACTGGAAACACTGTCACGTCGCGACGATGCGCGACGGCCGTTACCACGCCATCGAAGATGCCGCGATCGTCACATGCGGCAAGCATATCGAGTGGGTCGGCGCGCGCAGCGAGCGCTCCGCCTCGGGCACCGACGCATGCGTCGATCTGCAAGGGGCGTGGGTCACGCCCGGCCTGATCGATTGCCATACGCATCTGGTGTTCGGTGGCAACCGCAGCCTCGAATTCGAGCAACGGTTGCAGGGGGTGAGCTACGCGGACATCTCGGCCGCCGGCGGCGGCATCAAGCACACGGTGCGGCACACACGCGACGCCACCGAGGATGCGCTCTTCGAATCGGCGCGCAAACGGTTGCTTGCCTTGATGCGCGACGGCGTCACCACGGTCGAGATCAAGTCGGGTTACGGCCTCGATCTGAACAGCGAGCGCAAGATGCTGCGCGTGGCACGTCGCCTGGGCGAGGCGTTGCCGGTCACGGTGAAGACCACGTGCCTGGCTGCGCACACGGTGCCTTCGGAATTCGCGGGCAAGGCGGACGAGTATGTGAATTACGTCTGCAATGACATCCTGCCCAAGCTCGCGGAGGAGCATCTGGTCGATGCGGTCGATGCCTTTTGCGAGACCATTGCCTTTTCACCGTCGCAGGTGATGCGCGTGCTGCTGCGCGCGCAGAAACTGAAGCTGCCGGTGAAGCTGCACGCCGAGCAACTCTCGCCGCTCGGCGGCGCAAGTCTTGCGGCCGAGATGGGTGCCCTGTCGGCGGATCATCTCGAATATATGAGCGCTGACGATGCCGCCGCGATGGGACGCGCGGGCACGGTTGCCGTTCTGCTGCCGGGCGCGTTCCACATGTTGCAGGAGACGCGTCGCCCACCGGTGGATCTGCTGCGTCGTCACGGCGTCGACATCGCGGTGGCGTCGGATCTGAACCCGGGCACGTCGCCCGCCCTCTCGCTACGCTTGATGCTCAACATGGCCTGCACGCTGTTCGGTCTGACCCCGGAAGAAGCACTGGCGGGCGTCACGCGCAATGCGGCCAAAGCCCTGGGCATGCTCGGCACGCACGGCACGATCGAAGCCGGGAAGACGGCGGACTTCGTGGCGTGGGAAATCGATCGACCCGCGGAACTGGCCTACTGGCTGGGCGGCGAGTTGCCGTCTCGGACCGTACGCCACGGCGAGTGGCGCGACCTGACCTCGGTTTGATCTCGCACGGCGCACAGGAGACTTGCATGGCAATGCATTGGCAATCGGTGCCGGGCGATCCCCCGATCTGGCGCGGGCGCACGGATACCGGCGAGCGTGGCGACACGCGCCGGCTGTTCAACGTCGTGCGCGAGATCGATGCGCGCACTGATGCGGCGGCGGGCGGCGCGCCCGTGCTGCTCGGCTTCGCCTGCGATGCGGGCGTCAAACGCAACCAGGGACGCGTTGGCGCCGGTGAGGGTCCGCAAGCGATCCGTCGGGCGCTGGCGAACCTGCCCGCCCACGACATCGCGTGCCTGTTCGATGCCGGCGATATCACCTGTGACGGCGATGATCTCGAGGCGGCGCAAGCAGCACTGGCCGACGCGGTACGCCATCAGCTCGATGCCGGGGCGCAACCGGTGGTGCTGGGCGGCGGTCACGAAATGGCGTGGGGCACGTGGCAAGGACTCCGCGCGCATCTCGATGCGACTGGCGACCGCTCGCGCGTGTTGATCCTGAATCTCGACGCCCATTTCGATCTGCGCACGGCGCGCCCAGGCACGTCGGGCACACCGTTCGATCAGATCGCGCAGGCCTGCGAAGCGGCCGGACTTCCGTTCGACTACGCATGTCTGGGTGTCAGCCGGTTGAGCAATACGGCATCGCTGTTCGACCGCGCGCGCGAGTTGAACGTGATCCACGTGGAAGACACCGAAATGCAAGAGCGGCATCTGGACGCGCGTCTCGCACAGATTGACGCTTTGATTGCCGACGTCTCACATGTCTATCTGACGATCGATCTCGATGTGCTTCCGGCGCCAGTCATGCCAGGGGTATCCGCCCCCGCCGCGTATGGCGTGCCAATGTCCGTCGTCGAAGCCATCGTCACGGACGTACGCCGATCAGGCAAACTGCGCGTGGCCGACCTGGCCGAATACAACCCGCGCTTTGACCCGCAAGGCGCAGGGGCTCGCGTCGCCGCCCGCCTCGCTTATCGTCTGCTCTAACGTCTGCCCCACGTAGCCGCCGGTACGTCGGGTGCGTCCCGGTGGCGTCGCGTCCGCTTCACACGCTTCACACGCTTCACACGCCCCACCCGCTTCACTCTCCCACAGTCAGACGGACCGGGGCCCCTTTCCGCCTCTCAGACATAAACCCAACTCGCTGCAGAAAGGGGCCCCGGTCCGTCTCTCTCACCGCCCCTCACCACCCTGCCCGCACCACCGCCCCTCACCACCTCCCCGCACCGCCTCGCCCCACGCCCTCCTCCGATACCTCCTCCGTCTGATGCCCCCGCTTTCACCGACCGAGACGAACGTCCCGCTCCCGTCGCCACTGCTCGCCCAAAATTCCCTCGCCCTAATACAAAGTATTAGTTTTTCTTATGTTGATTTTGTTTTATGCCCTTCAATCCATACAATTCTTAAAAATTCTTATATCGATTCATCGCGACGCGCCAGCAAGGCCATTTCCGCCCGCTAAGACGCGTCGCCCGAACCGGAGACACGCCGATGAAAAAGCGCGCAGACCTCGATGTCAGATCACTTCGGATTTTCGAGGCCGTCGCGTCGGCAGGCAGTCTCTCTATCGCCGCCGATGCCCTGGGCGTCACGCAATCCGCTATCTCCCAAGCCATCGCGCAAATCGAACAGACCGTCGGCACACGCGTGCTCGATCGGTCGCGCCGCCCACTCAAGCTCACCCCGGCCGGACTCGCGCTCTCACGCCACGCGCGTCAGATTGTGGACGACATGGACCGGCTTATCGCTCAGGTGCAGGACGCCGACGTCGCCAGCCGTGCCGCAGTGCGCGTGGGCATGATCGATTCCTTCGCCGCGACGGTTGGCCCGTCCATCGTACGTCAGATGTCGGACAGCACCAGCGAGTTGCTGCTCTGGTCGGGCCTTGCCAACGGCCACGCGCAGGCGTTGCTCGCCCGCCAGCTCGATCTGATCGTAACCAGCGATCCGATGCATGACATGGAGCGCCTCGTGCGCCGCCCGATCTTCACGGAGCCGTTTATCGTCGTCGTGCCCAAGGCCCGCGAGGCCGATCTTGCACAGGCCGATTTGAGCGAACTGATCCGCACGCTGCCCTTGATTCGCTTTTCGGGCCGTTCGCACTTCGGCGCCGTGATCGAACGACATTTGCGCCGCACCGGCCATTCGCCTCGCATGCATCTCGAAATCGATACGTCGGATGTCGTGATGTCGATGGTTGCCGCCGACCTGGGCTTCACGATTGCCACGCCGCTGTGCGTGTTGCAAGGCCGTGCTTCGCTGCCGCAGGTGGCCGCACTGCCACTGCCGGGCCCCGCCCTGTCTCGCACGATCTATCAGGTATCGCGCGAGGGCGAAGTGTCGGAGATGGCCTCGCAGTGCTTTCTCGCCGGGCGCATGGCCCTCGCGCAGGAAGCCTTTCCAGAACTGCGCCGCGTCATGCCCTGGCTGGGGGAACGGCTGGCGCTTTGCTGAGCCCGGCCAACGATGGTCAGCCACCGCCCCAGGCGCCGGGCCAGATGAATTTCACCTGAAGCGCGCCCATCGTTCAACGCGAATAACACATAACCTACCAAGGAGACACGCATGAACCTGTCACGACGCAATTTCCTTCACTCCAGTGCCGCCCTGTCGGCCGCCGCTGCCGCCGGCACTCTGTCCCTCTCGGGTATCGCCCGCGCGACGAACGCGACGCCTGTTCAGTACGGCGGCTCGGCATGGCTCGGTCACTACCCGGCCTACCTCGCCATGAAGTCGGGGGCGCTCGCCAGCGCCGGCATCGACCAGCAATGGCAGTCGTTCGGCACGTCGTCGGCGCGCATGAGCGCTGTGCTCTCGGGCGGCATCGATATCGCCTGTACCGGTATCGTGTCGGCGCTCGCGCTGATGGCGCGCGGTTCCAAGCACTTCTCGATCGTCGCGGTGCCGGAGAGCTTCGGCCGCGTCGAGGGGTTGTTCGTGCGCGATGGTGTGAATTCGTTGCAGGATCTCAAGGGCAAGAAGCTGGGCGTCACGTTCGCCTCGAGCGCGCACCTGCTCGTGCTCGATCTGCTCGGCAACGCCGGCCTGTCAAACGACGTCACGGTGCTCAATGTGCCCGCCCCCGAGTTACCCGGCGCAATTCAATCGGGCCAGATCGATGCCGCCGCCGCTTGGACGCCGCAGTTCAATCGCATCCGCGCCATGTCGGGTATGAAGCTGCTGGCCGACGATACGCAGTTCTCGCTTTACAAGAAGTACAACGTCACGCCGGGCCCCGATGTGCTCATTGTGCGCAATGCGTGGGCCGAGAAGAACGCCGACGCGGTTCGCAAGTACCTCAAGGTGTATTTCGATACCTGCCAGATGTTGCGCGAGAAGCCGGACGACGCGGCACGCTCGCTGATCGCGCTGATCGCGCTGACCGGCATGTCGGCGCTCGATCAGGTCGAGACGATCAAGGGCGCGGAGTGGTACGGCCTCGCCCAGCAAACGCAGTTGCTCAAGGCGCCGGGGAGCTATGTCGACGGCCTGCAACGTCTGGCGGAAATGCTCGTCACGTACAAGCAGATCGACAAGGCGCCGGCCGTGCGTCAGTGGATCAACACGTCGTATCTGTAAGTCCTGCGGCTGGATCAGTGCGCCGGGGCCGGTCCATCGCGGTGCCGGCGCACGCTCGAGGAGTCTGATTGTGAGTCATCATCAACCGTCCCGCGCCACGCTGCTGGGTGTGGGCTTTGTGTCCGTGGTCGTGTTCCTGCTCGCGTGGGAAGCGGCGTGCCGCACCGGGATCGTCGATCCCTTGTTCCTGCCACCCCCGTCGGCCGTCGGCGAACGCATCGTTTCGATGCTGTCCGACGGCACGCTGCTCGCGAACGTGCTCGCCTCGACGCGCCGCGTGATGACGGGCTTCATTGCCGCGACCGCCGTGGCCATTCCGCTGGGGATCGTGCTCGGCACGTCGAGCTACGCCCGTGCGGCGTTCGACCCGATTCTGTCGTTCCTGCGACCGCTGCCTTCGATGAGCTGGATTCCGCTCTCCCTGTTGTGGTTCGGCATCTCGGAGACGCAGAAGTACAGCATCGTGTTCATGGGAACGTTCGCCCCGGCGCTCGTCTACGTTATCGAAGCCACGCGCAATGTCGACCCACTGCTCATCCGCGCCGCGAAGAACCTGGGGGCGAGCAACGCGCAAGTCATGCGAGAGGTCATCCTGCCCGCAAGTCTGCCGCAGATTCTGAGCGGGATGAAGATCATTCTCGGCCTGTCGTGGACGTGCGTGATCTCCGCCGAGCTGGTCGCTGCGCGCGAGGGCTTGGGCTTTCTCATCATGAACGGCAAGGAGTTTTTCCAGACGGAAGTCGTCGTGCTCGGCATGGTGATGATCAGTGTCACCGTGCTGGTGACGGATATCGTTTTTCGCGCCATCGAGCGCAAGGTGTTGAGGTGGCAGGCATGAACGATCGAATCGATTCCCACGTGGGCGCTGTGCACGCGTCGGGTGCCGCGTCTGCAAGCCCCGCGGAAACTATGATCGCCATCGATGGCGTGTCGAAGCGTTACGGCGATTTTCAGGCACTCGAGCGTGTGGACATGAATATCGCACGCGGCGAGTTTGTGGTGTTGCTCGGGGCATCGGGCTGCGGCAAGTCGACGCTGCTGAACCTCATCACGGGCTTCGATGCCCCGACCACCGGGCGCATCCGCGTGAACGGCCGCGAGGTCAAGGGCATCGACCCGCATTGCGGCATGGTTTTCCAGCAGTACGCGCTGTTCCCGTGGCTGAGCGTGCTCGATAACGTGGCGTTCGGCCTGAAGATGAAGGGCGTCGACAAGGCGTCCCGCTACGCCACGGCACGACGCTACATCGACATGGTTGGCCTCAGGGGCTTCGAGGATCGGTATCCGAAGGCGCTCTCGGGCGGCATGCGCCAACGTGTGTCGATCGCCCGTGTGCTCGCGAACGACCCGGACGTGATTCTGCTCGACGAACCGTTTGCCGCACTCGATGCGATGACGCGTCAGGTGTTGCAGGAGGAGTTGCTCCAGATCTATCAGAAGAGCGGCAAGACCATCGTCTTTATCACGCACTCCATCGACGAAGCCCTGATGTTGTCGACGCGCATGGTGATCATGAGCGCGCGACCCGGGCGCGTGGCCTGCGACCTGCCGAACGATCTACCGATGCCGCGCGACGCCCAGGTTCAGCTCTCGCCGCGCTACAACGAACTCAAGTCGCAAATCTGGAACACCGTGCAGACCGAAGTCATGCGCAGCCTGGAAAGCCAGTCTGCATAACGTTCGGCGAGCCCCCGTCCTTCTATCGTCATGCCCAATCAAGTCACTCCCTCCCGCAGCGCGCGGGACACTTTCCCCGCGTATCAGGCGGGGGCCGGCTGGAACGCCCTGCTGCCGACGCGCATGCCACACACGCAGCCGCCTGTGGCCCGCAGCTTCGACGTCATCGTCATTGGTGCGGGGTTCACCGGACTGGCCGCCGCGCGGCGCGTAGCGGAATTGCGTCCTGATGCGTCGGTGCTTGTGATCGACGCCACCACGGTCGGCAATGGTTCCGCAGGCCGCAATTCGGGCTTTCTCATCAACCTGCCGCACAACACGGGCATGGGCGGGCACGGCAGCCCGGTGGAGGTCGCGCGCAAGCAGATCCGGCTCTACGACATCGGCCTGAAGTGGCTGCGTGACCTCGTCACCACGCATGGCATCGACTGCGACTGGAACCCGGTCGGCAAGTACCACGCGGCCGCCACGCCCGATGGCGAGCAGCGCCTGCGCGACACGCTCGCGCAATATCGCGAATGGGGGGTGACTTACCGGGAACTGTCGCGCGATGCCCTGCAAAGCGAGATCGGCACCGACTATTACGGCTACGGCTATCACTCGGAGAACAACGTCTTCGTACAGCCTGCCGCGCTCGTGCGCGGTCTGGCGGATAGCCTGCCCGCCAACGTCCGGCTGTGGGAAAACGAGCCGGTCCTGTCGCTCGACGGCACCGGACCCTTCACCGTGACGACGGCGCGCACGCAACTGCGCGCCTCGCAAGTCATCGTGGCGAACAACGGGTTCGCGCGCAAGCTCGGGCTGGCGCGCGACCGCGTCTTCACGATCTACACTTACGCGGCCATGACCGACGCGCTGCCGGCCGACGAGTTGGCCAAGCTCGGCCCCGCGCGCGAATGGGGCGTGATTCCAGCCAATCGTCTCGGCACGACGCTGCGCAAGACCCACGGCGGCCGGTTTGTCGTGCGCAGCGCCTATTCGTACGAGAAGGAACGTCCGATGGCCGAGGTGAGCGCCATGCTCACGGACGCGTATCGGCGCCGCTATCCTCAAATGGACTCGCACAAGTTCGCGTTCGTCTGGGGCGGTGTGACGGCGCTCACCCGCAACGGTGCGCTCTACTTCGGCGAGATCCGCAAGGGCCTGTTCGCCTCGCTCGGCTGCAACGGCGCGGGAGTGCTCAAGGGCAGCATGTTCGGCAAGCTGCTCGGCGAGATGGCCTGCGGCCGGCAGTCGCCCGAACTGGCCGATGCGCTGGGGTTCGAGCGGCCGACGTGGCTGCCGCCCGAGCCGATCCGACGCGTGGCGATCCTGTCGGCGATTCACTATCAGAAGCATCGCGCCGGAAGGGAACGATAGGCCGACGCGCAACGGCGAGCGCGGCTTATTGCGACTGCGCCGCCACGTCCGCATGCCGGCGATACCAGACCGCATAGATTACCGACAACGCCACGACAAACGGCACGCCATAGACCAGCGTCAGGCGGAATTCGTCGGTGAAATAGGTGGTGACCAGTGTCGCCAGCATGAGCAGCGCGCCCGCCAGACTCGCATACGGATAGCCCCACATGCGAAAGCTCAGCGACGCTGCTTCGTGCGCACGGCGGAAGTACAGGTGCGTGACGAAGATCATCAGCCACGTGAACATCGCACCGAACATCGACACGGACATCATCAGCGTGAACGACGCCTGTGGCACGAACACGTTGAGCGCGACCGCCAGCCCGATGCCGATGGTCGAGAGCATGAGCGCCGCGACCGGTACGCCGTTGCGGCTGACCTCGCCGAACCGGCGCGGCGCGTACCCTGCCCGCGACAGACTGAACATCATGCGCGTGGTGATGTAGAGCTGACTGTTCATCGCGGAGAGCGCGGCCACCAGAATCACCAGGTTGATCACCCCCGCCGCGCCCGGGATATGCGTCGCGGCCATCACCTTGACGAACGGACTGCCGTCTTCACCCGCCGCGTTCCACGGCACGATGGCAAGCGTCAACGCGAGCGTGAGCAGATAGAAGAACACCAGACGGAACATCGTCGCCCGGAAGGCGCGCGTGATCGCCCGCTGCGGATCCTGCGCCTCGCCGGCCGCCACGGCAATCATCTCGATGCTCAGATAGCTGAAGATCGACACGATCACCGCGACCCACATCCCCCATCCGCCCTTCGGGAAGAATCCGCCGTGCGACGTGTAGTTGGCCACTCCGATGCCGCTGTCCACCGGCGCCCGAAACACCAGATAGGCCCCGAGCATCAGGAACACGACAATGGCCGCGATCTTGAGCATCGAAAATCCGTACTCGACCGCGCCGAACACCTTCACGCTCGCCGCGTTGATGCCGATCAGGCCGGCCGAGAAGCCAACGATCCAGTACCACCCCGGCACCGCCGGAAACCAGTATTTCATGTAGACGGCAATGGCCGTCACCTCGGTGCCGACCGCGAACACGATCGACGACCAGTAGCCGTAACGCACCAGAAACCCCGCCAGCGGCCCGATATAGTGCTCCGCATAGGCGCCGAACGACCCAGAGGTCGGGTGCGCCACGGTCATCTCCGCCAGACACCCCATCAACAGCAGCGCAATCAGGCCACCGATCGCATAGCTCACCAGCACGCTCGGCCCGGCAAAGCCAATGGCAAACGCACTGCCCAGAAAGAGGCCGGTGCCAATCGCACCGCCAATGGCAATCATCGACAATTGCCCGCTGCTCAGGCCGCGATGCAGCCCCTTTTCTCGCTCGACAATGCTGTCGAAGCCCGCTTGTGTCGTCTTCAATTTCGTCTCCTGTGAGTCGGATGGTGTTGTTCAAAAGCTGTGTTCGATGCCGAAACCGATGCCCCGGTAGTGCGCGCCCGGCGGTGCGCTTGCGCCGTTCGCGCCGAGCGTCGGACGCGGCGAGACGCCGTACCGACCCCAAGCGCGATTGATGACCTGGTAGTACGCGACGTACACGTCCGTGCGCCGTGAAAAGTCGTAGCGATAGCCAAGATTGAGTTGCGTGGCTCCAAGCCCGTCGGTACTGCACGACGCACCGCCCGAGCGGGAACACGCGCCGTTCGTCACATAGCCGCCGCCGAGCCAGACCGAGTGACGGCCGCCGCCAAACCAGTGCTGGACCATGGCGTAGAACGCATCGCGCCGGTAGCGGCTGAGATTGCCGAGAGTGCCGTCGTCCGTGCGGTAGGTCAGCCGATCCCAGCCCGCGACCCACTTGGTTTGCGCATAGGTAAAGACCACAAGCACCTTGTGCGCGTCGTCGCGCGACCCCGTGGCGTGCGATCCGACATTGGACGGATTGGCGGACGACGGCGCGCCGAGCCATGCCAGCCCGAAGTAGTCCTTGTGCAGCGCGTACGCGTAACGCACGCGCAGCGGACCGTTCAGGTACTCCAGTCCGGCCCCGAACACCTGTGGCGAGATCTCGCCCGCCGGCGTGACGACCTTGCTGTTCGACGGCGAGTACGAGAACCGCAGTTGCAACCCGGCCCACGTCGGTGTCCAGTACTGAAGACTGTTGCCCTGCCGACGGTTGAACGTGGCATCGACCGCACTGCCCACCCGCCCCGATTGCGTCGTCGTGTTCGGCACATTGAATCCGGGATTGCTCAGGATCGTACTCAGGTCGCCGGTGTATGGATTGCGCACCGGCGAGCCGACCGCGAGCGTCGACCATTGATACGGCGTGTCCCAGTTGCCCAGAAACGCCGTACCGAACGGCCCGGTCAGGCCCACATTCGTATTGCGTCCCGCGATGGTGCCGGTCGATTTGCCGTCGAGCGCGACAGGTGTCTCGATCTGCCAGATCGCGGCATACCCGTCGCCAAGATCTTCCTTGCCGCGCATGCCGAAGTACGAAATGCTCGACAGCATGCGCGCACCGCTCGCCGTCGGCGCATTGATCGCCCCCGACGGCGCCTGGGTCGGACGCGGCGCCGACGCGCTCGCCTGACGCCCGCTAACACTGACCCAATCGGTCATCGGCGTGAGGTGGCCGTAGACCTGCACCTGAGCGTGCGACACCTCGCAAGCGCCCGGACCCAGCGCCAGCGCAAGGCCCCATGCCACTGCCAGCCTCGTGCCCCCCGCGCAGTCAGGTGCCGCGTGGTCCCGACATACAGCCAGCCACGACATATCCCTCGATACCGCAACGTGCCGCGCATGTCCGCTTACCCTGCCAACGTGAAACCGCAAGCGGCCAACTGCGCGTGCAGCCGTACGTGTTGGTCGCTCGTCAGTTGCGTAAGCGGCGCACGCACGCGCGCCCACGCCGGATCGTCACGATGCGAGGCCAGCACCGCCTTGAGCGCCGGAATCATCGGGAACGACTGCACGATGCCGCGAACGATGTCGGCCTGTGCCTGAAGCGCCGCACCGGCATCGTCCGCCCACTCGCGACACAACCGCCCGATCATGGGCGCATTGATGTTGACCGTCGCGGAAATGCAGCCTTTCGCGCCCTTGGCCGACGCGCGCGACACCAGCGACTCCGATGCCGGGAAGATGCCGAAGCCGGGGAAGGCGTCGAGCATCGCACTCAGATGAGTCCAGTCACCCGAGCTGTCCTTGATGCCAACCACGGTCCGCGGGAAGTCGCGCCTGAGCCGCTCGATCACCGGTAGCGTGATGGGCACGCCCGAGAGCGCTGGGATGTGATAGAGGTACAGACGCAAACGCGCATCGTTCACCTGATCGATCACGCGGGCGTAGTAGTCGTACACGCCATCGTCGGTGACGCCTTTGTAGAAAAACGGCGGCAGCATGAGCACCCCCGCGCAGCCACGCTCGACCGCGTGCCGCGTGAGCGTGACGGTCTCGGGCAACGAGCAGCAGCCGGTGCCGGGCAGCATGCGCCGCACATCAAGACCGTTGTCGACCAGATGATCGAGCAACGCCATGCGTTCGCGGGCGTCGAGAGAATTCGCTTCGCTGTTCGTACCAAACGGGGCCAGGCCCACGTCGTGCGAGAGCAACCATTCGCAATGCGCGAGAAAACGGGGGGCATCCGGCGTCATATCCGCCTGAAACGGCGTGACGACGGGCGCAAACGCCCCGGTCAATTCGTGATCGACCATGACAGTTCCTTAAGGGAGGGAGAGATGAACGGCGCTGCCCGCACCGAGAGCCGCCTGTTCGCTGCTGACCCGCCGCTGAACCGCCGCCGATTCGATCAACGGTTCAACGGTTCAAGGGTTCGACGGCGCAATGGCTCACCGGCGCAGGCAGGCGCGAACCGCATCAGGGCGATGGGTCGATGTCGTGCAGGAAGTGCAGGATCTCGCGACCGAGCGACTCGTCGCCGGAATCGAGATGCGCAACCACCGACGTATGGTTGTGGTCGCGCACCTGTAGCCAGCGCGGCGCGCGGGCGTCGCGCTTGGCCAGCCGGTGACAGAACTCAAGCGCATAGGTGTCGAGATGGGGATTTTCGAACTCCGCCACGACGGTCATCACGGGCACCGGCATCGCTTCGGCATGCGCCATCGGCGCGTCGGCCTCGTGGCGTGCAGGCGCGTCGCCGTAATACGCCACCACACCGGGCGCGTTCGGATTGTCGGGCAGCACATCCGCACGCAGTCGCGCGCTGATAAGCACGGTCCCCGCCACCTCGGGCTGCGCCGGCCGCACCCGCGGGTCGCACAGATAGCTGGCCACGTGCGAGCCGCCGGCCGAATGGCCGATCAACAGCATGCGCTTCACGTCGGCCCCACCCTCGCCCGCATACTCGCCGATATGCTCGCGCACCCAGCGCACCGCGGCGCCCACGTCCTGTGCGCCGCCCGGGAACGGCGCCTCGGGCGCGAGCCGATACTCCACGTTGACCGCCACGCAACCGTGACGCGCGAAGTATCGGGGCACGTTGCCGTAGATCTGCGCATTGGCGTTCATGTCGCCGCGAACGAACCCGCCGCCATGCACGAAGATGACGACCGGTGCAGGCTCGCGCAAACGCGACGCCGGCCGATAGACGTCAAGCCGATGCCGCGCATGCGGCCCATAGGCCAGATCACGCACGACGGTGTACGCGTCGGTCGACGCTTGCGCGAGCAGCGGCGTGTAGGTCTCCAGCACGAGGCGCCGTCCGGCAGCGATATCGTCGGCCCAGCGCGGCCCGAGCGCGCGCATGTGCGATCGCGCTCGGGCCCACCCGTCTGCCGTCGCCGCAATCGTCTGTCCGGTCATCAATAGACCCCCATCAGTTGCGAGAGCTGCGCGACATACCCGGCGTATCGCGGGTGCTGCTTGATCGTCTGCGGCGAGCGCGGACGCGGCAGATCGATCACGACCTCCTGCTGGACCTTACCCGGACGCGCCGACATCACGATCACGCGATCCGACAGGAACACCGCCTCCTCGATGCTGTGCGTGACGAGCAACACCGTTTGCCGGTGCTCCTGCCAGATGCGCAGCAGTTCGACGTTCAGGTTGTCGCGCGTGAGGGCGTCGAGCGCACCGAACGGCTCGTCCATGAGCAGCACTTTCGGTTCGAGCGCCAGGATCTGGCCGATCGACGCGCGCTGGCGCATGCCGCCAGACAATTCGTGCGGATGATGATCGGCGAACTGGGCGAGCCCCAGCATTTCCAGCAGCGCCGCCACGCGCGGCTCGCTCTTGGCTTTCGGAATCTTGCGCAGACGCGTGCCGAGCAGCAGGTTTTGCCGCACCGTGAGCCACGGCAACATATTGCTCGTCTGGAACACCACGCCAATCTCGGGGGCGGGCCGCGTCACGCGCTGGCCCGCCACACGCACCTCGCCGCCATCGTGCGGCACAAGGCCGGCAACGATGCGCAGCAGCGTGCTCTTGCCGCAACCGCTCGCGCCGAGAATCGACACGAACTCGCGATCCGCAATCGAGAGCGATACGTCGTCGAGTATCTTCACCGGTGAGGCCTTGCGCTGCTTGGCGGCGAAGGTCTTGTCGATGTGGCGCACTTCGATCATGGCGTCGTGGACCTGCGCGGCGCCCGCCGGTGCCACTTTCGTGTCGCCGGCGGGGCGCGACGGCGCGGGGAACGGCGTCACCGTAGTCGTCGAGATCGTCATACGTTGATCCCTCGCCACCAGACAAAGCGCGCCAGACGCTCGATCACCCAGTAGAGCACTACCGCCAGCAGCGTCACCATGAGGATGGCCGCGAACATGACGTCGGTGCGCGCCGCCGCCGATGCGAACACGATCAGATGCCCCAGCCCCGCTTCCGAGCCGATGAACTCGCCGACGATGGCGCCGATCACCGCGAGCGGCATGGCGATCTTCAGGCCATCGGCGAACGCGGGCAGCGCCGCCGGCAGGTACAGCCGCCAGAAGGTGTCCCACGGGCTCGCGCCCAACGCGCGGAAGTGCTCGTCGAGGTTGCGCGCGACACTGGCGAGTCCGCCCATGGTCGCCACGACGACCGGGAAGAACGCGAACAGGAAGGTCGACGCCAGCTTCGACGCAAACCCATACCCGAACCACACGATCATCAGCGGCGCGAGCGCGATCTTCGGCATGCTCTGCAAGGCGGTGACAAGCGGGTACAACGTGCGACGCGCAAACGCGCTGTAGCTGATGACGACGCCAATCACGAGCCCACCTGCCACCGCCGCCACGAAGCCGGTCAACACTTCGACCGTTGTGATCCAGGTGTCCTCCAGCATTTGCGGATGCACTTCCCAGGCCGCGCGAAAGATCGCCGACGGGGGCGGCATCAGGTACGACTGCACCTTGAAGTACGTCACGGCCAATTCCCACAGGGCGAGCAGCACGCCCCAAAATACGATCGTCTGTGCGATGCGTTTCATTCGATGTCTCCTCCGGAATTTCGGCTGGCTAGGTCTTTCCGCCCGACTTGTCCTTGACCATGCCCGGCGGGGGCGGCACGACGAAGCGTTCGAAGCGGAACCGGTCGAAGCTCTCGATAGAGCGCTCCCACACCTTCGCTTCGTACGGGTGGTCGTCGTCGATCTGCGTCATTTCGCAATACAACTCGACGTTGTTGCCATCCGGGTCCTTGAACACGAGGAAATAATTCGCCCCCGGCCCGTGACGCCCGATCCCACGCACGATCTCGACGTCATGCGCACGCAGCACCGCCACGGCTTGCTCCATCTCCTCGACACTGTCGACGAGGTAGGAGAAGTGCTCCATGCCGGGACGGCCGTAACGCGGCAGATCGTCGATGTCCGGCGAATCCTTCGGAATCTGCGAGAGCGCCAGATCGTGGTGGTCGGTGCCCGCGCGCAGGAACACCATCTGGTCGCCAATCCAGTCGGAGACGGTCAATCCGAGCACTTCGGTGTAGAACTTCGCCGACTTCTGGATATCACGCACCACCAACACCAGGTGACCAAGGCGCTTCGGGTTGAGCTTGGGTTTGACGCTTGTCATCTCGACTCCTTGCATTGCAGCGATTGCGCGACCGTCATTCGACGAACTGGTTGGTATAGAGGTCGGTGGCCTTCAGTGTGGGGGGCAGGTTGAAGGCGTCGCGCACGAACTGCGCGGTCGTCGCCATGCGCGCCACCGGCAGCCAACCCGCCTTGTGCCCCTGCGTTTCGCGGTCGGTCTCCAGCACGCCGATCTGCCGAATCTGTTCGACCATGACCTGTTTGTCGAGCATGGGGTACTGCGACACGATCACACCCGCCGACGCCTCTGGATGCTCGCGCATCCACGCATAGCCGCGATAGGTGGCCTGCACGAAGCGACGCACCACGTCAGGCTGCTTCGCAATCATCGTCTCGGTCGTGACGATGCCGTTGCCGACCATGTCGAGCCCGAAATCTCGGTAGCGCAGCGATCCGATCTCCCGTCCCTGCTTCGCCGCGAGCGACTTGAGCACCGGCAGGTTCGCGCCTTCCCAGCATTCGGTGAGATCCACGCGACCTTGCAGAAACGACGGATTGATCGTCGACGGGTCGAGCCGCAACAGCTTGATCGCCGTCGGCGGCAAGCCATTGGCCTTGAGCCAGGCCGGCACGATGTTCTGTAACGGCGACGCCCCGCCGCCGCCCATCGACAACCCCTTGAGATCGGCGGGCTTCGCAAGGGTCCGCCCCGGTTTGACGAGGTAGCAGATCGCGCCGGGCCAGACGGCATTGATCGCGCCAACCATCTTCGTCTTCCCGCCCTGCGCGCGGTTGAGCATCACGCTGATCGGATCGCCGTAGCCGAACTCGAACAGGCCCTGATCGACTTCATTGACGGTGCGCTGCCCGCCATGGCCAACGACCGCCGACACTTCGAGGCCTGCCTCGCGGTAAAAGCCCTGGTGAATGGCAACGAGCACCCCCCCGGTGCTGCCCTGTGGCAGCCACGAGAGGTTGAACTTGACCTTCTCCTGTGCGACGGCCGGCGTCGGCCACAGCGCGCCCGCACCGATCGCACTCACCGTGCCGATCGCCCCCATCGCTCCCATGGCACCGATCGATCCGGCACACGCAAGCACCGTCCACCACCGCCTTGCCCACTGCCACTGCTCCATTGCCGCCTCCTCCTGGCCGCTACCTGAGCGGCCGTTGTTATCTTTGCTGCGCCACGACGCGGTTCTCGATGGCCCCAATGCCCTCGATGCCCGCCACCATCACGTCGCCGGCCTTGAGATAGACGCCGCGTCCCATGCCCACACCGGTCGGCGTGCCCGTGGCAATCAGATCGCCTGGCTTGAGCGTGAGAATGTCGGACAGGTAGGCGATCTGCTCCGCAATGTTGAAGATCATCCCCGCCGTCGTGTCGTTTTGCATCATTTCGCCATTCACCGACAGCGTCATGCGCAGTTGCTGGGGATCGAGAATCACCTCGCGCGGCACAAACCACGGCCCCAGAGGGGCGAAGGTATCGAAACTCTTCCCGCGAAACCAGTCGTGCGTGAACGGATAGTCGGTGCGGCGGTTCAGGTCGCGCGCGCTGACATCGTTGATGACCGTATAGCCCGCGATCCATTCATGCGCCTGCTCGACCGGAATATGCCGTCCCGGACGGCCGATGACCACCGCCAGCTCGACCTCCCAGTCCACGCGCTGCGCATGCGGCGGCAGCACGACGTCCGTGCCGGTCGCCGTCACGCTCGTCTCCGCCTTCATGAACATGTACGGCGAACTCTCGCTGCGCGGCGCGAGCTTTGTACCCATTTCGGCCGCGTGCTCGTAATAGTTCGAGGCCGTTGCAAAGATGCGGCCCGGCTGATAGGGCACGCACAGGCGATAGGCGTCGCTCGCCAGCGCGCCGACCTTCGCCGGCACACCCGCGTCCAGCGCACGGCGCACGGCGGCGTTGATCGCTTTGCCGTGCACATCCCAGTCCGAGAGCAGCGCCGTCAGATCGTGCGCCGCCAGCACCGCATCGTCCACGTCCGTGCCCATGTGGCGCAGCACGGCTTCCAGATCGTACAAATGCCCATGTTGCACGAGCGCCGTACGCCGCGCGGCAACGGCGCCCGGCGCCAGCGATTCATAAGTTGCAAGTCCAAACCAGGTCACACCTTCCTCCTTGTCTTCCCTCAGGGAACCGACGTCGCGCGTTGCGCATCGGTCGTTTTTTTGATTGCCATGTGAAGATACAATACATAGCATGTGTATACATAGCAACTGATTTGTATTTTATTTTCCTATCCAAACGATCCTCACGATGAAGGCCTCCATGACCGATGCTTCGCCACTCCTCTCCCTCATCCCGCTTGCGCCGATCACCCGCGCGCGACTGATCGCCGCGGGACTGCGTCTGCACGAGATCGACGCCGATTGCGAGGCCGTCGATCGGGCCGACGTCATCCGCCTCATGTCCAATGCGTCCAACGTTCGCTTCGTGCTCACCAATGGCACGACAGGCCTCACGGCCGTGCAGATGGATGCGCTACCGAAGCTCGAGCTCGTCTGCGCCTTCGGGGCGGGCTACGAGAACATCGACGTCGCCGCCGCCACCGCACGTGGCATCGCCGTCGCGCACGCGCCCAACACCAACGGCGAGACCGTCGCCGATCACGCCCTGGCCCTCATGCTCGCCACCGCACGCGGCCTCATCACGTTCGATCGCGCCGTGAAGGCCGGTGGCTGGGCGAACCACCGCGCACCGCGCCCGACGCTGCATGGCGCGCGACTCGGCATCGTCGGCCTGGGTCACATCGGTCACGCGATTGCGACGCGCGCGGAAGGCTTCGGCATGTCCATCCGCTATCACACGCGCACACCGCGCCGCGACTGCCGTTGGCACCATGTCGCTGACGTCGGCGCCCTGGCCGACGCCAGCGACTTTCTCGTGCTAGCCTGCCCGGGCGGTGCCGCGACACATCACCTCGTGAACGCCGACGTGCTGGCGCGGCTCGGCGCCGACGGCTTTCTCGTGAACGTGTCGCGCGGCAGCGTCGTCGATACCGTGGCCCTGATCGAAGCTCTGTGCGACGGCGTGATTGCAGGGGCCGCGCTCGACGTGTTTGAGCACGAACCCGAGGTGCCTTCGGCATTGCGCATGCTGGAGAACGTTGTGCTGACGCCGCATGTCTCGGGACGCTCGCCGGCCGCCCTGCACGCACAGATCGACGCGCTGCTCGCCAGCCTTCACGCCCATCTCGCGGGCGCGCCGCTGGCGTCCCCCGTCAATGCGGTGGCGCGGCATGTCGCGCGATAACGCGTTCAGGTGAAAAAAGAAGCGGGCAACCAGGAGACCTTCGGAGGTTGCCCGCCTCAACACTTCACGCTTTGGAGGCCCTGTGAAGTCGTGCGCGGCGACGGCACGACGCGTCGTGCCGCCTTGACACTGTGCTTACCGTGCCGGCCAGGGTTTTGCCGGTGCGCCCATCACGGGCTCACCCAGCAACGGGCTCGACAGGGCGTAGGCGCCGTTCTCGGTGAAGGCCCACATGATGTTGCGGTCGTACTCGGTGTACATCGCGAGCACCCCCTTGCCCAGCGTGTAGACGGGCAGCTCGGACTCGTCGGCCAGCCCCGGCACGAAGTAGCCCGCAATGCGCGGCTTGGCCGGATCCTTGACGTCGAATATCTGCACCCCCGCGTTGTAGAACGAGTACGGCACGATGCCCTGGCGCCACGCGCCCGGCTGGCCGATCGAATTCGAACGCTTCGGACCGAAGTTGCCGCCGCGCTGGCAGAAGCTGGTGAACGGCGCCCCTTCGGGGACGTCGGGCTCGGGCAGCTTCGCCGCGACCTTCATCTTGGCCGGGTTGCGCGCATCGACCACGAAGATGTCCTTGTACGGCTCATAGCAGTCGCGGTTCATGGGGTAGCCGCTGGTCAGCACGTACCCCGTGCGTTCGTACTGACTCACGTCCGCATTGTCGTACTCGGTGCCCGCGAAGCTCGGCGCCGTATTCACGTTGCCCAGTACCTTCGGATGCGCCGGATCGGACAAGTCGAACGACCACAGCCCCAGACCCCCCATCGCGCCGAAGCCCACCTTGCCGCCCTGCTCCAGCGGCTTGGGCAGGAAGATCGGCATGCGCGAGCCCATCCACGAGGTGCGATTACCCGCCCGCGGATTCTGCAAATAGGCCTGTTCGTGCGCCGCATTGCCAAGAATCTGCCCCGGCACCGAGATCTGCGAGACGAACTTCGGATTGGCCGGATCCGACATATCCCACACCTGGTAGCCCGGCGAGTAGAGATAGTTCGGGTACTCGGTGAGTGCGTAGCTGTCGTCCGGCGCCGACGAGAGAATCATGTACTTGCCGCCGTAGAACTCCGGTGAATCGAGTGAGCCCGAGCCCTGCTGCTGCCCGACCGGCGCGTCCGGATGCTGGTAGTCGGTGGTGCGCGTGGCGATGAGCTTCCAGTCGGACGGTAGCGGCCCATCCATCTCGAAGACCTTGAAGCCCTTGAGCGAGTTGTAGTGCCGTTGCGCGGCCACCTTGTCCGGTTGCTTCGACTTGTCGGTCATCAGGCCGTAACGGCCGATTTCGAACGACGCCACGAGAATCGGCTTGCGCCGTGTCTTGTTCCACACGATGGTGGCACCGCCCAGATAGCCGTGCACATTGTTCGGATCGAACTTCTCGCTCGATCCCTTCGGGCCCCACACGCCGCCGGTCGAATACACCACCTTGCCATGCGCGGGATCGGTCACGTCCATGATGCGCAGGTAGTCGCGATCGTGAATATAGAGGTAGCGCTTGCCGTTGAAGTCGGCGATGTTGTTCCATGCGTGGAACGGCGAATTGACCCCCGGGTAGAACGCCAGGACTTTCACGTTCTTGGTGTAGCTTTTCTTGTCCCACGTCGTCAGTTCACCCGGAAAGCGCTGACCGGTGTGCACTTCCGGTGTGGCCTTCGGCCAGATGAATTTGCCCGTTGCCGGATCCATGCCGTAATCGACGCCCGCCTTGAGCGGCTTGGGCTCCCGATCCGGCGTGAGGCGCAACCATCCCGCCAGGTAAGGATCCTTGACGTTCGGCATACCGGGCGTACCGGTGGGCTGTGTGTCCGACCGCGTGGCAGCGGGCGCCGCCGGCGCGCTGTCCGGTGCCGACGCGTGGGCCGCGAGCGTCATCGTGAGCGCCGCGAGCAATGCCGTCGCGGTCAACGAAACGCCGAGTGTGGGCTTGCGAAACATGTCTTCCTCCTTCGTCTCAAAAATCTTCTCGCCAGCGCGTCAGTCAGGCGCTGGCGGCGTGATGTCGCCGATCGGAACGCGTCAGAACGCGTGGCGGATGCCGAACTGCACGCCCGACGGATTCTGTGTGCCGGTCGGCGTGACCTGGAACGTCACCGGGTAATGCACCGTTGTGTCGTTGCTGTGCTGCACACGGGCATAGGTGGCGTAAAGCGTGGTGCGTTTGGACAAGCCGTACATGTAGCCGATCACGAAGCCGTTGCCGTTCGAGAGCGCCTTGTTGTCGTCGTCCTGGCGATGGACAAAGCTCGCGTAGAAGCGATGACGGTCGGTCAGCGCATACCGCACACCGGCCTGAATATCCCAGCCGCGCACGTTGAATGCGACATACGGCGGGTACGCGTAGTAGCCGTTGTACGTGTGATAAATCAGGGTCGGCTCGACGCTGCCGAACTTGTAGGTGGCCGAGAAGTAGTTGTCGCGCGACGAGTGGATCTGGCTCGACGAGTAGATGTCGCGCGTATATTGCAACTCGCTGACGGCGCCCAGGAAGATGCCGCCGTTGCGGTAATCGAGGCCGGCCGAATAGAATCGGCCCGAGCGCGTGCCGTCGCCTACACCGGTGGTGGCCATGAAGCGGCCCATCAGCCCATGCCAGCGGGGCGTGTTGTACTGAATGGCGTTGTCGACGCGGTACGACGCGTAGAAGAACTCCATGTTGTTGACCATACTGAAGTCCGCCGCCCAGCTCGGGTCGGCGTAACCGGCGATCCAGTAAGACGGCGTGAACTGACGGCCGAGCGACACTTCGCCCCACGCCCCCTTCAGGCCAACGAACGACTGGCGCGCCTGCGCCGATTGCGTGCCGTTCGCGGCAGAGAACATGGGCTCATACGTGAAGAATGCGCGGTTGCCGCCGCCCAAGTCCTCGAACCCGCTCAAATTGAAGCGAGAGTTGTTCAGCCCGCCGCTGGAGACCCGCGTGACCTTGCCGCCATTGGCCCCCGATCCCCACAACTGCTCGACGTTCAGGTCCACGAACCCCGAAAGCGTCACGCCCCCGGTCGATTGCGCGTACGCACCGCCCTGCAGTGCGCCCAGCAACAATGCACACAACACTCGCTTCTTCATGCTGTCTCCTGAGTTTTCTCGTTTTTGTCGCGGCGCCCCTGACCGGGTGTCTGCCGCCCGCGCTACATGTATACAATCAGTCGAATTATTATACATAGCAAAGAAATTGAATTTCTACCGCTATTTGTTTATACAAACGATCGATTTTTTTATAGCGGGTCACCCCGGATGGCCACTTGCCCGTGAGCGCTGGTCGCTGAGCGCCGCCGGCGCGTGGCGTCCGGCGGGCAGAGGCAGGTGTTGCGAACCCTGGCGCCGAGCGAGAACGGCGTGCTATCAGAGCCCCGTGCGATCGGCTTGCAGCCCTTCGTGACGCAGCGCTGGCGCGTTGTTCTTGCCCGTGCCGTCCTTCGACGCACCGCCCCAGCCGTGGGCAGTGACATCGAAGATCACGCCATTCGGATCGAAGAACTTCACTTCATAAAAGATGTTGCTCTTCACCGGCACTTCGCCCATGTAGTAGCGGCCCCCGGCAGCTTCGATTTTCGTACGCGTGGCCTCGACATCCTCGACCCAGATCCCGATGTGATGCAGCCCCACATACTCGCGGCCGCGATCGCCTGCGGCTTCGTCGTTCTTGTAATTGAGCAACGCCAGGTTGATGACGCCGTCAGACAGATAAACGCCCCGAGCGAGCGACGAGTCCGTCTCGCCCACTTTCTTGAAGTCGAATGCCTGCATATAGAACGCTGCCGCCTTCCACGGATCGGGCACCGAAAGCGCAATGTGACGCAGTTTGGCCATGATGAGATGTCTCCTTCGAATTGAGGTGTCGACGCGTGCCGGAACACCCGGCAAACGTTCATGTATACTATCTCAGCATATTGCATCCAAAAACGTATTTTTGAATGCACTTGGATCACCCTGCTGCGCTTTCCATCCGGGAATGGCGTCCTGATGACGCCTCCAGACATAGTGGCGAAGGAGAATACTCGTATAATCTCCATGTATACAATCGCATCAAAAAGACACATCCACGGAGCGAGATAGACAAGCATGGCCGAAACCATTGCCGCACGAATCTGCCGGGTGTTGACCGGCGAGATCATCGACGGACGCCTGCCGCCGGGACAGAAGCTCGAGGAAGTCGCGCTGGCCGAGCGCTTCAAGGCGTCGCGTACGCCCATTCGTGAAGCGCTGCGCGAACTCAATGCACGCGGCCTCATTGAACTCACCCCGCACAAGGGCGGCGTGGTGGCGAGCATCAGCGTCGACGATCTGTCCGACATGCTCGAAGCGATGTGCGAACTCGACGCCCTGTGCTGCCGGCTGAGCGCCCAGCGCATGAGCGCGATGCAGAAGAAGCAGCTCGAGATGATTCACATCCAGAGCAAGCAGTGCATGGATGCGGGCGACGAAGCCGGCTATCTCGCGCTCAACCGCGAGTTCCATCAGTTGCTGAGCGCGGGCACGCAGAACAAGACGTTGATGGCGCTGATCGACAGTCATCGTGAACGTCTGGCGCCCTTCCGCGCGGCGCAAGCCGATGTCGAAGAGCGCTTCGCCGTGTCGTTCGACGAGCACGAGCGCGTCGTCGAGGCCGTGCTCGCGGCCGACGCCGAAGCCGCCTATAACGCCATGCGCAGCCACACGGCGCGGTTGAGCATTCATGTGCTCGAACGCCTGCAACACAGCCGCAAGCTGAGTTAAGCCCCGCCCCCGCTCGTCTGTCCAGGCCGGCTTCGTTCACACGGCCGGCCGATACGCTCCTGTCGCTGACGCCCCCGATGCCCGCACGCACGCATCGGCCTTCCTGGGGGCATCGCTCCAATTCCCCGATTGGTGCATCGGTGCCCATCCGCGCAACGCGAGTCGCGACGCCGCTTTGCACGCAACTGTCACTCATAAAGCGCAGCCCGCGCGAGGTTGAACATTGCCGTCGCCGTTTCTAGGCTCCATCCGTGAAGCGCGTTGCCGCGTTTCGCGCGCGGCCGGCAGGCCGCTGGCTTAGAGACCGCCATCGTCCGATGGACGGCATCCAACTCAGCCTTTCGTGGAGAAACACATGTCGCAAATCACCGATGTGCTGGTCAGCATCGACACCAAGACGATCGTCGACCGGTACGGCAAGAACTCCAGCATGGCGAATCCCCCCCTCATCGACTTCAAGCACGTCTTCATGATCGTGGCGCAGGGTAACGTGGTGAGCGGACAGGCGGGCGGTGAGCTGGACGTCGCGGCGACCGTCGGCGACGTCATCCGGTGGCGCGAATGCTCGCTCTCGCTCGGATTCGAGCAATCGTGCATCTTCTACAAGTTCATCGGCAATCAGGGCAACGACCTGATCTCCCCGCCCTCGCCACGGGAAGCGGAGGTCACGATCCCCGTGCCGAATCCGCCCGACCCGACCCATCCGAAGAAGCAGACCTGCTCGAACTACTTCTGGTCGTGCGAAACGCTCAAGACCGGTCGCGTCACCTACCACTTTCAGTTCATGATCCTCGATCGCAGCGGTAATTTGTGCGGCTGCTACCAGTGGGATCCGTTCATCACCATTCGCAATCACTGACGAGCGCCGCGCCGCGATCCACGACGCGCCAATCCGGGCGCCCGATCGCGGTCACCTAGGCTCACGGCAAGGAATCCCAATGTCCAACGCAAACACCTCCGACGGCGATGGCGAATGCGGTGCGATTGCCGACGTTCTGCTTGTCATCGATACCGTGACGCTGCTTGACCAGCACCCCGAAGCGATCGACGCGCCCGTGGGCGTAGACGCCGACTGCTGCCATGCGCTGGCCGCGGATAGCGCGGCGCTCACCGGTGTCAATGCGGCGCAATGGCGTGTCGACGTTCGCCCCGGCGACCGCTTGCGGCTGCGCTGGACGCCGCTCGCCATGCGTGGCGAACATGCCGTGATGCTCCAGCTCTGCCTCGATGACGAGACAACGCTGAGCGGCCTGCAGTTGCATTGCCTTGAGCACGCCACGCGCTACGCGCCGCAATCGGGTTCGCCGCAGGCCGCCGTCGCGCGCGACGCCCCGGATGCCTTTTGGCAAGCCGATGTCGTGGGCAGCGGCACGGCAGCGCTGACCATCGAGGCCATCGTCACGGACCGCGATGTCCATGTGCTCGGCCGATTTCGCTGGCCAATGCGCGTGGTTGTGCCCTGAGCGTCTTCATTCATTCAAAAATCGAATGTCACCCATTTTGATATTTAATTTGTCGATGGATGGCGGGTTCGCTATCTTGTGCATCTTTCCCGATGGTTTCGCCCCCACGAAACTCCGCGATCAGAACGACACAGGAGCCATCAATCATGTCGAAGACTACGTATTACGCGCCGCAGGGTGGGCATCCGAGCCAATCGGAACTGCTGACCGACCGCGCCATGTTCACCGAAGCGTACGCCGTCATTCCCAAGGGCGTGATGCGCGACATCGTCACGAGCCATCTGCCGTTCTGGGACAACACGCGCCTGTGGGTGCTCGCCCGTCCGCTCTCGGGCTTCGCCGAGACCTTCGCGCAATACATCATGGAAGTCGGAGCGGGGGGCGGCAGCGACCAACCCGAGCAGGATGAAAACGCCGAGGGCGTGCTGTTCGTCGTCGAAGGGGAGATCACGGTGACGATCCAGGGCAAGGCGAACCGCCTCACCCCGGGCGGCTATGCGTTCCTGCCGCCCGCGACCGACTGGCAAGTGCGCAACCACAGCCAGGGCACCGCCCGCTTCCATTGGATTCGCAAGCACTATCAAGCCGTGCCGGGTTTGCCGGCCCCTGAGCCGTTCGTGAAGCACGAGCAGGACGTCGAGCCGATTCCGATGCCCGGCACCGACGGCCGCTGGGTGACGACGCGCTTCGTCGACATCCAGGACATGCGCCACGACATGCATGTGAACATCGTGACGTTCCAGCCCGGTGGCGTAATCCCGTTCGCGGAAACTCACGTCATGGAGCACGGCTTGTATGTGCTCGAAGGCAAGGCCGTCTATCGCCTGAATCAGGATTGGGTGGAAGTCGAAGCCGGTGACTTCATGTGGCTGCGCGCCTTCTGCCCGCAGGCGTGCTACGCCGGTGGCCCCGGCCCGTTCCGCTACTTGCTGTACAAGGACGTCAACCGTCACATGAACCTGACGCTGGGTGCCCAGCCGAAGTAAGTGCCGAAACAAGCGCTGAAACCGGTGCCGTAGCAGGCGCTGAAATCAGCGTCTGCGCTATGCGCCCCTTGGCGCCCATCCCCGCACGCATCCCGCCGCGCGCGTCGCTCACTTCGGCGCGCGCGGTTTCGTCGCGAGCATCCCGACGAGCACTTTGGCGAGCGCCATCACCATGGCATCCGCCGTCGGTCGGTGAAAGATCGCCAGCTCGAAGGCGTCGATGACCGGTAGCCCCTGCGCCCGGCCAAGCACCGCATGCCGCGGCAGTACGGCGCGCGGCGGCACCAGACTGATTCCCATCCCGTCGGCCACCGCGCCCTGAATGCCGCTCAGGCTGGAACTGGTGAAGCTGATGCGCCAGTCGCGTCCCATCGTCTCAAGTGCATGAATCATATCGTCGCGATACAACCCGCGCGCGGGAAACGTCACGAGCGGCACCGGATCGCATCCGAACGACGGATGCGTTGCGCTGTCGATCCACGCCAGCTTCTCGGGGCGGCTCGCCACCGATTCGCGACTGCCGCGACGCTGCTTGACCAGCACGAGATCGAGTTCGCCGCGATCGTAGCTCGCGAACAAATCGCGGCTCAGGCCGCTCGTGACTTCGAGCTTGACCTGCGGATACTGCCGATTGAAACGCGCGAGCACCTGCGTCGTGGCGCCGGTCGCGAAATCCTCCGGCACGCCCAGCCGCACCGTCACTATCACGGCTCCGGAGAGCGCCTCGAACATCTGGTCGTTGAGCGCGAGCATCTGACGCGCATGGCCGAGCAATCGCTCGCCCGCGTCGGTGGCATGGACGTCGCGATTGCCGCGTTCGAGCAACTTGTGCCCGACCAGGTCTTCGAGACGCCGCACCTTTTGGCTCACGGTGGATTGCGTCGAATGCAGACGCGCGGCCGCCGCCGTGAAGCTGCCGCAATCCGCCACCGTGATGATCGAGCGCAGCAGATCCAGATCGAACAGCGGGCGATTCGATTTTGCACTGCCAGCCATGTGAAGTATTTACGTTGTCGATGGATGGCAGCACTTGTATCACGCGCGACAACCGAGCGTCAAAGCCCCAGGGCCCGACCATCGCTGCGAGGATCGTGGGCACCGCTCATCTGCCCGTGCGCACCGATGCGAATCGCACCGGGATGGCCCGCCAACTGACTCTGCGGCGGCAGCTCGCTCATCTCGTGCCCACGCGCGGCCAGCGCCGCGAACACTTCGGCACCGGCATCCTGTTCGAGCTTAAGGGCATCGCGGCTGTCGGAGAAGGTCTTGCCGAGCAGGAAGCGCGGCCGTCCCAGCGCGGTGAGCGGATCCATCTCGTAATCGATCAGGCGGGTGAGCACCGCGGCCAGCGTCTGCGGTTGCCCGTCGGCGCCCTGCGTACCGTAAAGCAGTTGCGGGCGTCCCTGCTTCAGATACATGCCTGGATTGAGCGTATGGAACGGGCGCTTGCCACCGTGCAGCACGTTCGGACTCCTTGCGTCGAGACTGAACGACGCGCCCCGGTTGTGCCACAGCACGCCCGTGTCGCCCAGCACCACACCGCTGCCCCAATCGAAGTAGACGGTCTGCAGCATGCTCACGCAGTTGCCCTGACTGTCCGCTGCACCGATGTACACCGTGTCGCCAGTCTTGAACACATGCGGCCACGGCATGGCGCGATCCATGCGAATGCTGCGGGCATGCGCGTCAAGGTGGGCGCTCGCCAGCAAGCGATCGACCGGCACATCGACGAAATCGGGGTCGGCTACATAGCGATTGCGGTCGATGAATGCGAGCTTCACCGCCTCGACCAGCACGTGGTAGTAGTCGGCGCTGCCCTCCGGCATCGACTTCAGATCGAAGCGATCGAGAATGCCCATGATCTCTAGCGTTGTCACGCCCTGCGTCGGCGGACGCAGCCCGAGCAGCTCGCCGTCGCGATAGGCCACGCGCAGCGGCACTTCCTCGCGCGCCTGCGCCCGTGACAGGTCGCCGGCGCGCAGCGGCGAGCCGGCCTGCTTGAGGCCTGCCGCGATGCGGCCGGCCAGATCGCCTTCGTAGAACTCGCGCCCGCCATGGGTGGCAATGCGATCGAGACTGCGCGCCAGTGCCGGCTGATGAAAGCGCTCGCCCGCCTGCGGAATGCGGCCGTTCGGCATGAAGACCGAGGCGAAGCCTTCCCAACCCTGCAATTCGGCCGCGCGCAATGTTTGCCAGAAGTGTTGCGACGGGGTGACCGGGAAGCCGTTTGCCGCATATTCCGTGGCGCGTGAGAACAGCGACGACCACGCCTGTTGTCCCCCCCATTGCTGGCGACTGAGGTCGAATGCCTTGTCCCAGATCGCCACGGTCGCGGCCGTGGTCAGCGCCGCCCCCGGACCGCGCACGGGGATGGCGCCGCGGTAGGCCGGCACCTGTGCGGCGGCTTGTCCGATGCCCGAGAGCGTACGCACGTTGCCTTCGCGGTCGCTGATCACCATGAAGGCGTCGCCGCCCAGACCGGTGAAGTGAGGATACGTCACGCTCAGCACCGCGCCGATGGCAATCGCGGCCTCAATGGCGTTGCCGCCCGCGCGAAGCACTTCGAGTCCCGCCTCGCTGGCCAGCGCGTGCGGACTGGTGACCATGCCCCGCGTCGATTGCGCAAGGCGCGGGCCGGCGTCGGCTCGTGCGTCGGCTCGTGCGTCGCTGTGGGCGGCTTGGGCCGCGTCGGCCGCCGCCGCGGGCAGCACCGCGCTACCGGCCAATGCAGCTGTGCCTCGCAGGAAGTTTCGCCGCGTCGTGCTGCCGGCGGTGTCGCCAGTCGCGACCGGAGGTGTCGTGGTCAGCCCATCGGCCATGTCTTGTGCGAACGTCATGCCGTCCGTCTCCCCAAACAATGTCATTGGAAGGCGAAGCGCGCCCGACACCGGCAGACGCTTCGCCCCGATCCCATCCGTGCGTCGAGCCGGAACCGGCTCGCACCGTGCCGCCGCCCCGGCTGGATGCGCGAAACGGCAGGCTTGCGTCAGACTTCCGCCTTCCAGCCCTTCCAGTGGCGTTGATGCGTCACTTCCGGGGCCGAGAAGCGCTCCTTCACCCAGGCGTAGACCGGGCCGAGGGCGTTCATGGCGACGGCCGCCCCGAGTGCCGCCAACGGGTCCTGTGCCACCGGGCCGAAGCCGCCGAACAGCGTGGCGAAGTACGTCGCGAACCCGAAGAACATGCCCGGAATGAAATTCAGTGCCGGGAACACGCGGGCCAGCGCCATCATCGAGCCGTTGCCCGCGAAAAGAATCACCATCTCCGCGGCGACAAGAGTGTTACCGCTGAACTGGGCACCCGCTTGCTTGAACCCCAGCACGATGAGGCATGCGAAGCACGCGCCCACCGGCAGCGTCGCCCAGATCCGTTTTAGGTTCACCAACGTGGGTCCCCCCATGGCAAAGGTGGCGGCCCAACTGATAAAGATCGCCCAGGGCGGCAAATGCAGCGGCAGCATCGCGATCGGGATGGTGGTGACGGCCAGTAACGAGGCAACGACTTCCGCAGGCAGCTTCTTCATGAGTGTCTCCTTGAGTGTGATGAGAACTGCATTACGCGCAACAACAGGAATGCCGGTGAATCTCGCAGTGATGCTGCGTCACGACCGTGATTCGGCCGCGTTTGATCACCCACAGGCGTGGCGGGATGTCGAGCAGCACATCGGCCACCTTGAACGTGTCGAGAATGATGAGATCGGCTTGTTTGCCCACGGCGATGCCATAGTCGTGCGAGAGTCCGATGGCACGCGCGGCGTTATGCGTGCCCATGTCCAGAATCGCCTGCTGGTGCTCCGGCACGCCGAATTGCGCCACGTGCGCGAGCAGATTGCCGATCTGCAACATGTCGGCCTTGCCGAACGGCGTGAAGGCGTTGCGCACGTTGTTGGACGAATACGCCACGTTGACGCCTGCGGCATGCAACGCCTTGACGGGCGTGAGACCCCGCCGAGGGTTCTGCACGTCCTTGCGCCCACCCAGATAAAGATCGGTCGCGGGCAGCGTGACGATGCTGATGCCGGCAAGACGGATCTGCTCGATCACGGGCGCGAGTTCGTCGTTGTCGAGCGCACCCAGGCTGGTCACGTGCCCCAGCGAGACCCGGCCCTGATAGCCGGTATCGATCGTGCGCTGCGCAATGTACGAGATGGCCGCGAAACGCTGATCGCTGGTGTCGTCGGCAAAGTCCGCATGCATGTCGATGGGCGCATCGAAGCGCTGCGCCAGCTCGAACACGATGTCGATATGGCGCTTGGTGTCTTCCCAGTTCAGCTCGTTGTAAGGGCATCCGCCGACCACATCCGCCCCCATGCGCAGCGCGTCGATCATCAGCTCGTAGGTGCCCGCCGACTTGAGAATGCCCTCCTGCGGGAACGCAACGATCTGCAGATCGAGCAAGCTTTGGTACTCATCCTTGAGCGTGAGCAGCGTCTCGACCCCGATCAGCCCCTGAATCAGGTCAACGTCCGGATGGGCGCGAACCGCGACGGTGCCGTTCTTGATCGCCATGTCGAGGACCTGACGCGAGCGATCGAGCACGTCCTCGCGCTCCTGCCGGCTCTTGAGAATGCCGGTCACGCGGATGGCCTCGTCGAGCGTGCCGAAGCGTGCGGGCAGACGGCGATGCAGCAGTGCCTTGTCCAGATGCAGGTGCGCCTCGATAAGCCCGGGAATCGCCGCGCGGCCTTGCGCGTCGATCTCCTCGGTCGCGCTGGCGTCGATGCCGGGCTCCATCGCAGCGATGCGTCCGTCTTTGATGGCGATGTCCACGAGCGGCGCATCGTCGCGCACGCACACGTGTTTGATCAGCAGGTCCACATGCATGGTGCGGTCTCCTTACGTCTCAGGGTTGAATGAAATGCTGGCAAGCGCCGGCCGGGTGGCAGTAAGTCGGTGCCCCGCCTTCGGGGCTTGAAGCAAGATTAGGGGAGTGCCCGCGGGCGGGGCATCGGGATTTGCTGGTTTTCGTCTAAGAATTTCCCTAGACGCAGTGCAGCAAGCGAAACCGAGGGGGGACGCGAGTGGCCGATGATCGCGTCGGGAATGTCTTGCGCGTTGGGGGCGTGGGGCGCGTGTGGGATCAGGCGTCGGTGCCGGCGACGATCAAGCCGTGTTCGATGGCGTAGAGCACGAGGCCCGCCGTCGACGGAATGTCCATCTTGGTGAGGATATTGGCCTTGTGCGTACTCACGGTCTTGGCCGAGAGCGACAGGCAGCGTGCGATCTCGTTGATGCCATGGCCCTCGACCAGCATCTGGAAGATCTGGAATTCGCGGGCCGTCAGCCCACTGTGCGGCAACGCCTCGGCCGGTTGCTGCAACTGGCGCACGAGCTTGTCCGCGACCAGGGGCGAGACGACCGTGCCGCCGCGTGCCACGCGCCGGATGGCGCTCATCAACTGTTCCGACTCGGCGTTCTTGGTGAGATAGCCGGCGGCCCCGGCGCGGATGGCCTGCACCGCGTATTGCGATTCGCGGTACATGCTGAGCACGAGTATGGGGAGCGCCGGATACGTTGCCTTGATCTGCGCGATGAGGGCAATGCCGCTCTTGCCGGGCATCGACATATCGAGCAGCAGCACGTCCACGGCGATCAGGCGAAGCCGGTTGAGGACATCCGCGCCGTCCACGGCTTCCGACACCACGCACATGTCGGGTGCCATCGAGATGATCTTTTTCAGCCCATCGCGAATGATCGCGTGGTCGTCGGCAATCATGACACGCATCACCACTCCCTCTCGTTCGTCAGGTTCATTAGGTCCGTGAGGTTCGATGGAGTCGCCAGGCTCGTCGCGTTCATCGCGTTGGCGGCATCATCGTCGGTCAACCCTGCCGCAGGTGCGCGCGCAGGAATTCTCACCCGCACGCGCGTTCCGTGTCCCGGGGCGCTTTCGATCTCGAACGCGCCGCCCAGCATCAGCGCGCGTTCGCGCATGCCCATCAGACCGAGGCGCTGACCGTCCCCGGCCCGTGCAGTGTCCATGCCCCGGCCATCGTCCGCGATGCTCACGTAACAATCGCCGTCGCGCAGCTCGAGCGCCACACGCACCTGCGACGGCTGCCCATGTCGGCTGGCATTCGTGAGCGACTCCTGCACGATACGGAAGATCGCCGTGCTGCATTCGCTGTCGAGACGCGTAGTCACCGCTTCCGGCATGTCCAGCTCGCACGGCAACCCATGCCGCTGCGCGAACGATTCGGTCAGCCACTCCAGCGCGGCGTGCAGGCCCAGCTCGTCGAGCACGGCGGGCCGAAGATCGGCCGCGATGCGATGCACCGCGTCGATGGTCTCGTCGACCAGGTCCTTGAGCATCTGGATATGGGCGGACCGATCGGCCGGCGACGCAACGGGTTGCGTGTCCAGGTAGCTCAGGCCCAGCCGAAGGCCGCCCAGCCACTGCCCGAGTTCGTCGTGAAGTTCGCGCGAGAGTCGCGTGCGTTCCGCTTCTCGCACCGTTTGCAGATAGGCGGAGAGCTGACGCAGTTGCGCGCGCGAGTCGAGCAATGCCGTTTCGGAGCGCTTGCGGTCGGTGATGTCGCGAGAAATCCCAACGGTGCCCACGATACGGCCAGCCGCGTCGCGAACCGGCATCTTGACGGTGTCGAACCAGCGCGGCGCGCCGTCGGCCCCCGGCCGGCTCTCTTCGTAGCGCCGGCGTTCGCCGCTGGCCACGACCGCTTTGTCGGTGGCGAGGTAGACCTTCCCCCATTCCGAAGACCAGACCTTGTCGGGCGTGTTGCCGATGATCTCGGCTTCCGTGCGGCCGCAAGCCACCAGGAAAGCGTCGTTGACGAGGATGTAGCGCGACTCGGTGTCCTTGAGCCAGGCCTGGTCCGGAATGTTGTTCAGAATCGCCCGGTGCAGCTCTCCATGCGTCTCCACTTCGTCTCCTTGGCCGGCAACGGACTGCCGCAGCGGCGCGGCGACGTTACGCCCTCACGCGCTCGCGAACGGGGCGCTCGCCCCATCGACAGCACACCGTGACGTCGGTGCCGGTCCGCCCCCAATATAGCCAGACCGGCGCCTGGGCGCGCCTCTAGTTTTCCCGCATATCGCCATGCTGCGGGGCTGACGCACGCCCGACACCTCAGCCTTCATACCCCCGGAACAGCCCGCACAGCCGGAATACATCTTCCGTGAATGGCGTGCCCTTGACCTTGCAATAGCGGCTCGCCAGCTTCATCAGTTCCTTGATGTCGCGTCCGCTCGCGTTCGGGTAACGGCTCGCGAGCGACTCGATCAGCGCGTCGTCGAGCGGCGCACCGACCTGATCGGCCTGCATCCGCCAGAGCCGACGCGCATGCGACGGCGATGGCGTCTCGTAATGGATCGTGGCGATACAGCGCGACAAAATGGCGTCGTCGACGTCGCCGCTCCGGTTGGTCGTCATGAACAACAGGCCATGGAAGTATTCCAGCGAGCGCAGAAATTCCGCGACGATGGCGTTGTGCTCCAGATCGTTGTCGCGCCGGCGGATGTACACGTCTGCCTCATCGAGCAGCAGGATGGCATTCCAGCGCATGGCCCGACGCAGAATGCTCATGAGCGTGGCCCCGACCGACGCCGCGGTCGTCCCCAATTGCCCCGAATGCACTCGGTAGAGCGGCTTGCCGACGACTTCGGAATAGATCTCCGCCGTGAGCGTCTTGCCGAGTCCCGGGGCGCCCTGGCAAAGGATGGTCGCACCGCCCGATTTGCCGGGCACGAAGTCCGGCATCATCACCTCCATGTTCGATGTCAGGATGTCGATCAGGTCGTGATGATGCGCCGGCAGCACGAGCTTGTCCCGCAGCCCCGGCTGATACGCATACTCGGTCATGTTCTGCACGTGCACCCAGAGGTTGCGGTGCCAGTCCAGGTGGAACACGTGCACATAGCAATGCAGCGGAATGGTCTCGAACCCCTGCGCGACCTCGGCGTTGCGCCAGAAGTCCGCATCGCACGCCATCTCGAAATTGCGCTCCAGGCGCTCTTCGTCGTTCACGCACTTCGCTGCCGCGCCGTCCACCACGCGAATCAACTCGGTCGCGCCTTTTGCATCGACGGAGAACGCCGCGCGGCGCAGTACGAACTGCGCGCCGAAGGCACGCTGCACGCGCAGAAACCGCTGCGCATGCTGTTCGTATTCGCGCTTGAATTCGGCGCACTCCTTGTAGAAACCGAACTCGGCGAGCAGCTCGGGAATGGTGCGATTGGCGATGTCGTCGCGCGTGAACACGAGCGACGTGGTCATGCCCGAGCGGCGCAGGCGATGCTCCGTCAGATTGGAATTGGCCGACTGCATCGTGTTCGCCAGCATGTCCATGACGACATAAGGCGATCCTTGCTCCGGCTCCACATGGCGCAAGCGGCGCACGAGCCACGGCAGCAACGCACCGTCACGGTGACGTTGGTACAGCCAGCCATCGATGACGTCGCGCGCCAGATAGGCGACGAGGCCCGGCACCAGCTTGTCCAGACTTGGGATCACCCGCGCCTGCGGGGCATTGAAGACGTTGTCGAGCGCGAGCATCTGGAACATCAGCGCCCGTTCGTTCTGCGTCTTGCACAGCACGTAGAGCGTATTGAGCGACTTGGCGTCGAACCAGTGGCTCGACACTCGCAGGTTGCCGCGACACACGCCGTAAGCCGTCAACTGTTTGCCCAGCGTTGAATCGGTGCCGATCAGTTGCAGCAGCGGATGAATCAGTGACTCGGGAATTTCGAAATCCATGAACGGCACTCCCCGTAAGGCGTATGGCCCGTGCGTACGTTGCCCCGTGGCAAGGCGCGTGTCAGGCGAGAAAGAAGTCGACGGCACGCGCCACGACGTCCGGCTCGATGATGTGCCTTCCGTCGAACTCGACGAATTGCACGTCGTAGCCCGCCGCCGCGAGCTTGCTGGCGTTTTGACGGCCGCTTGTCTCGATGGGCAGTTGTTCATCGGCGCGTCCGTGCGCGATGAAGACGCGGGGCTGCCCTTCCTGAACGAAGATGGACATGAAGCCGCCCGAGAACGCGATCACATGGGTCGCAATGTCGCCGTTCGTCACCCCGATGGACAAGGCGTAACTCGCCCCGTCGGAAAAGCCCGCGAACGCCACACGCCCTGTGTCGATGCGATACCGGCTGGCGACCTCGCGCAGCGCCGATTGAAGACGCTCCAGATCGGGGCCGTTGCCGCCGATCACGATGTCCCACGTCGGAAAGGTCGAATGCGGTGCGAGCACGAGAAACTTGTGACGCTGCGCATGCGGCTCAATGAACGGCAACACTTTTTCCGGAAAGCCGCCCGCGCCATGAAACATGACAAACAGAGGAACGGCGGTGTCGGTGGGGAGATCGGGCGGCACGTAAAGCACAGTGTCACGCTGCTCACTCAACCCAAGCGAGTGACGGCCGGAAGGCCAGGGGGACAGCAAGGCCGCGCCGGATGACGTCGGCGCAGGCACCGCTGCGCCAACGTCGGGAGAGGCGGACGTCAGCACGTCCGGTGACATTCGTCCAAACAACGAAGGGTCGAACATAGCGAGGAGATTGTCTCGTGATCGTTGATGTTATTGATATATTGTATATCAATAAAGATCTCCGCCGATGTCCGATATGCCTTTGGACAGCCGCCTTATTCGGCCATATAGGCGGTCAATCCTGCCACGAGCGCGTCGAAGGTGACTTTGCAGCGCGGACTCTGACGCAAGTCTTCGTGCATCGTGACCCACGTTTGCAGTGAGAAGCGAAAGGCATCGGGCAGCACGCGCACGAGCCGGACATCTTGTTGCGCCAGCGGCACCTGACACGCACCGATGCCGTAGCCTGCCCGGATCATGGCCAGTTGCGCCAGATCGCTGTCGGCGCGAAACGCAAAACTATCGCGTGACCAGACGGGCATGCCCCGTGTGGCCTCGCGGATGAACGGCGTCATCTGATCGAAGCCGATCATCGTGTGATGCGCGAGATCGGCCAGCGATGTCGGCACGCCGTAGTGCGCCAGGTAATCGTCGCGCGCATGCAGGCCGACGTCGATGTTTCCGACGCGACGCGCCATCAGCGCGTCCTGCTGTGGCGGCGCCATTCGCACGGCAATATCCACCTCGCGATGCAGCAGATCCTGAATGCGGTTCGTGGGTACCAGTTCGATGACGAGGTGCGGGTGGGCGCGTCGCAGCGCGCTCAGGATCGGTGGCAGCACCTCCACGCCAACGACCTCGCTCGCCGAGAGGCGCACGACGCCGTTCGCCCCCTCCCCTTGGCTTGCCGCCGCCCGCTCGAATGCCTGCGCGGTGTGTTGCATCGCCTGCGCATGGGGTCGTAACGATGCCGCCGCATCGGTGGGCAGCAAGCCGGTCTGCGAACGCGTGAAGAGCGTTTGCCCCAGCACCGCCTCCAGTGAGGCGATATGACGGCCGACCGTCGGCTGCGTAATGCCCAACGCACGCGCCGCGCCGGAGAGCGAGCCCTCGGTCAGCACAGCGAGAAACGTCCGGCAGAGATCCCAGTTCAGTGGTGTCACCATACAAAAATGTATAGCCGATAGATGGTTTTAGGCAATTTTAATTGAATTGCCTCGCGCGGAGAATGGCGTCACCGACAACATTCAAGGAGCGGCATCATGCACTACGGGTCCCAACACAAAATCTCTCGCGCGCTGGTTCTCGGGGCGACCGGTGGCATCGGCGGCGAAGTCGCGCGTCAGTTGCTCGCCGCCGGCTGGCATGTGCGCGCGTTGCGTCGCGGCGGTGCGCCGCGTGCCGCTGCATCGCCCGCCGGCATCGAGTGGTTCGACGGCGACGCCATGAAGACCGGCGACGTCCTCGCGGCGGCACGCGACTGCGAGGTGATCGTGCATGCCGTGAACCCGCCCGGCTATCGCCACTGGGACACGCAAGTGTTGCCGATGCTCGAGAACACGCTCGCGGCCGCCACGATGCATGGCGCCACGATCGTTCTGCCGGGCACGGTCTACAACTACGGCCCCGAGACATTCCCGGTCCTGCGCGATGACGCCGCGCAGCGGCCGCGCACACGCAAGGGCCGCATCCGCGCGACGATGGAAGCCCGTCTGCGCGACGCGAGCCGGCACGGCGTGCAGACGATTATCGTTCGCGCCGGCGATTTTTTTGGTGCGCAATCACGCAATAGCTGGTTTGGACAAGGATTGGTGAAGCCGGGTCGGATCGCGCGCGTCGTCCAGGTGCCCAACGCACCCGGCGTGGGTCATCAATGGTCCTATTTGCCCGACGTCGGCCGCGCGATGGTCATGCTCATCGAGCGTCGTCATGCGCTCGACGCCTTCGCCACCTTCCACATGGCCGGGCATTGGGATGCCGACGGCACTCAGATGGCGGCCGCGATCACTCGTGTCATGGCGCGACACGGTGTCGACGTCAAACTCCGTCGATTCCCGTGGTGGCTCGTTTGGGCGGCATCGCCCTTCGTCACGACGCTTCGCGAGCTGCGTGAAATGCGCTATCTGTGGCTGCAGCCCGTGCGCATGGATAACACGCGACTCGTGGCGACGCTCGGGCATGAGCCTCATACGCCGCTGGACGTCGCGCTGAGCGCCACGCTCGAAGGGCTCGGATGCTTGCCAGGTGGCGGGCCTTCAGACAGCACGCCGGCGGCACATCCGACCCCCGGGGCGCGGTAGCGCGCGTCAATGTCACGCCACCGGCAACCGAATGACCGACGGGCAGTCCGAGTAAAGGCGAGCCACGTCGTCGGCGCGCAAGGTCAGCACGGCGCGCTGATTGACGTAGCCCTTGTCGGTGATCTCGCCTTGCTCGAGCGACGGCGGCGCCGCCAGGATCACCGCGCGGGCGGCACGCTGCGAACTGCCCGCGTCCTGTGCCAGTTGTGCGAGCGCACCTGCCACCCACGCCCGGACATCGTCGTGCAGCGCCATTGCCTTGCCCTCGTGCAGCGCGTCGTCCGATGACAGCTTGGCGCGCATTGCGGGGCTCGGGAAGATCAGCAATCCGATCTCATCACGGTCGTGCCCCGCGATCACCACATCCGACGCGTACGGTGCCAGCGCACTCACGGCACGCAAACGCAACGCACCGACCGACACCCATGTCCCGCTCGTCAGCTTGAAATCTTCAGAGACGCGACCGTCGAATATCACGCCCGCCCCGGGATCGTCCGGATCGCACAGGCGGCCCGCGTCTCCGGTCCGGTAGAACCCCTCCTCATCGAACGCGGCGGCCGTTGCCTCCGGATCGCCCGCATAGCGTTCGAACACCGACGGCCCGCGCACGCGCATCTCCAGCTTGTCTCCACTGGGCACGAACTTGAGTTCATTGCCCGGCACCGGTACGCCAATATTGCCTGCGCCCGGAATCGGAAAATGCACGCTGGTGATCAATGGCGACGTCTCCGTCGCCCCCCACGCCGACGTGAAGAATGGCAATGTGTCGCAATGCTTCGACGCCAGTCGTTCGAACCGCTGCCATACCGCCGGAGGCAGGCTCGCCGCCGCGTAAAACAGCGCTTGAAGACGACCGAAGAAGCGCGCGGCGAACGCGTCGTCCGCTTCCAGAAACGGCGCGAGCGCCTCGAATCCCTTGGGCACATTGAAGTGCAGCGTGGGCGACACATCGCGAAGATTCTCGACGGAGCGCCCGATCAACTCCGGCACGGGGCGGCCGTCATCGACATAGAACGCACCACCATTGCGCAGCACCATATGGAAGTTGTGATTCGCACCGAACGTATGACTCCAAGGCAGCCAATCGACCACCACCGGTGCCGCCTCGTCGATGAAATGCCAGCATTGCGCGATCATCTGCTGATTCGCGGCGAGCATCCGATGCGTGTTGACGACGATCTTCGGCTTTCCCGTGGAGCCGGAGGTCAGCAGCAATTTGGCGGTGTCTTCCGGAAGCACCTTGGCAAACGCCGCCTCCACAGCGGGCGATGCCGCCGTGGCGGCGAGCGTCTTGAACGACAGCCAGTCTGCCCGCTGGCAGTCGGTCGCGACGATCGGGCATCGGATAGGCGCCCCCGCCAGCGCGCGCGCATAGGCGTCGCCATCTTCCACGTAGACGAGCGCCGGGTCGAGACGCGCCAGGATGCCATGCAGCTTGCCCATGTCCTTCGCCACGCGCGAATAGGCCGACGACACGATGGCCGTCTGACGCCCCACCATCATCGCGCCGAGTACCAGCAGTGCGTGGTTGACGCTATTGTCGGACAGGATCACAACCGGTCGATCTCGCGGCACGTCGAGGTCGAGCAACGCCTGCCCGACGCCGCGCGCCATGGTCAGTGCGTCGCGATACGTCACCTGACGCCAGCGATCGCCCGCCTCGGGCGCATGCCGCTGCGCGAGGAACACCGCACCGGGGGTGCGTGCCGCCCATTGCACGAGCCAGTCGGCCGGGCTGCGCGCGAATTCGCCCAGCGGCGTCCGTGAACGAATCACGAAGCTGCCGTCGGCACGCGTCTCACGCTCGATATCGGGCCGGGCCAATCGGCGCGCACCGGCCGCGGCGGCGCTCAATTGATCGTCCACTTGCCGCCTTTCACCGTAACGAGCACGCGACCATCTTCGCCATACGCCGAATGGTCCTGTGCATTGACGTTGATCATCCCGTGGGTTGCCGCCAAACCCCGGGTCTGCTCAATGGCCGCGACCAAGGCGTCGCGAAACGCCTGCGTGCCAGGTTGCGCCTGCTTGGCCGCCACGGCCACCGCTCGGTCGAGCACCAGATAAGCATCGTAGGCATAGCCGGCAAACAGATTGCGCGAACCCGCCCCGTATTGCGCCTCGTAACGCTTGACGAAGTCCACGGCCACGGCACGCCCGGGGTGGTCCGCGCGCAGTTGCTCGGCCACGAGAATGTTGCCTACCGGCAGAATCACGCCCTCGGCAGACTTGCCCCCGACACGCAGAAAGTCGTTGTTGGCGACGCCGTGCGTCTGGTAGATACGCCCCTTGTAGCCGCGCTCGCGCAACGTGTTCATCGGCAAGGCCCCCGGCGTGCCGCTGGCCGCGACGAGCACGGCGTCGACGTTGGCCGACATCACCTTGAGGGCCTGTGCGGTCACCGACTGGTCGTTGCGAGCGTAGCGCTCGACCGGCGCGACCTGAATCTGCCGTGCAACCGCGCGTGCCTGAATGTCCTTGAGCCACGCCTCTCCGTAAGAATCGGAAAAGCCGATGAAGCCGAGCGTCTTCACGTGATGCGCTTTCATGTCGTCGAGCACCGCATCCGCCATGACGGCGACCGACTGCGGCAGCGAGAAGACGTAGCGCATCTGCGTCGCACTCGGCACGAACGGGCAGAGCCCCAACTGCGGTGTGCGCGTATCGGCCGCGACCGCCGCCACCGCCAGACATGCCGGCGTCGTCGATGAGCCGATGATGGCGTCGACCTTGTCCTCCGTCGCCATGCGGCGCGCGTTCTTGGTTGCCGTGGTCGGGTCGGTCGCGTCGTCGAGCACGATATAACGCGCGGGCACGCCTCCGAGCGTGGGCGGGAGCATGCCGATGGCCTGCTTCTCCGGAATGCCAAGCGATGCGCCAGGCCCCGTGGACGAAAGCGTCACACCGATAGTGACGCCGGGCGGTTGTGCGCCTGCGGGCGGCGCGACGCACAGCGCCGCCGCACAGAAGGCCATTGCGCCAAGCGCGGCGCGCGAGAATGCAAAACGGTGAGTGAACCTCTTTGCCGCCATGTGACATGTCTCCTTGTCTTTTTGTATTTGGGGCCATGCCCCATGCCGCGCCGGCGCCGGAATCAACGCACCGCGAACTCCGGCAGCACTTCGCGATTGCGAGGTAGGCCCATGATGTCGCGGGCTTCGGCCGGTGTCGCCGGCTCGTAACCCATCTCGCGCACGAGCCGCACCACGCGCTCGGTCAGTTGCTGGTTCGTTGCCGGCACCCCCTGTTCGTAATACAGGTTGTCTTCCAGACCGACGCGGACGTGCCCGCCCAGCAGCAGCGAGTTCATGGCCGACGGCAGTTGCGCGGGACCAATGCCGCTCACGCAGAAAATGCTTCCCTTGGGCAGCAGATCAACCATCGACTGCAACACGCGCGGCGTGTATGGCATGGCATTCTGAAATCCCCGGTGCACACCGAGCACCAGATTGACAAAGAACGGTTCGTCGTCGAAGCCCGCAGCAGTGAGGGTAGCGAGGTCCTGCACGATGTGCGTCGGGCTGAAAACCTCCCATTCGGGCTTGATGCCGCGCTTCTTCATCTCGATGGCGAGATGTTTCGAGCGCTCCGGCGACGTATGCATGAGCAGTTCCCGGCCACCGAAGCTCGCGATGATCGTGGTGGCGTCGAGCGTGCACATCTCGGCACCGGCATCCATGCCCTTCAACCGCTCTTCCCAGAGGATTTCCCAGTAGCCATTGTCGGCCTGGCCGATCATGTCGCCATGCACGCCGCCGCCCGTCGAGTTGTTGATCACGATGTCGCATTTGTCGCGAATGCGGCGGTTGATGTCGCGGTAGATGGCCGGGTTGCACGTGGCGCCATCGTCGCCGGGACGGCGCGCATGGATCGCCACGACGCTCGCGCCCGCGTTGTAGCAGTCGTAGACGTCGCGCGCGATCTCGTCGGGCTGCGTGGGCAGGTGGGGATTCTGCGATTTGTACGCCATGCCGCCCGTCGGCGCGATGGTCACGATGACTTTCGGTTTGCTCATGCCAATGTCCTTGCGTCCCGGAATGCGGGGCGTCGAATGGATAGATCGTTGAATTTGGGGCGCGGGCGGTGTGTCCGAGGATGCCCGCGCCCGCGTCGACTAAGCCTTGCCCGCGAGAATGCCGAGAATGACCGCATCGCGCTGTGCTTCGAGTTGCGCATTGCCGCGGCCGGCCAGTTCGGCGTCGACGCCAGCGGCGATGCGCGCCTTGAGGTCGTCCGTCAACACTGGCTCGCCGAGATCCGCCCACCACGATTCGATCGGCGGGCCGAGATGCTCCAGCATATGGGCGATACCGCCCGCACCGCCCGACAACTGCAGGTTAACGAACGGACCGAAGGCCGCCCAGCGCAAGCCCGGACCGTAGGCGATCGCGTCATCGATGTCGGCCACCGAAGCCACGCCGGTGTCGACCAGATGTATCGCCTCCCGCCAAAGCGCCGCCTGCAGCCGATTCGCGATGTGCCCCTTGACCTCCTTCTTCACATGGATCGCACGTTTGCCGATGGCGCGGTAGAACTGCATGGCGGTCTCGATGGCCGCCTGCGACGTCCGCTCGCCGCCAATGACTTCGACCAGCGGAATCAGATGCGGCGGATTGAACGGATGCCCCAGCACCACGCGCTCAGGATGCGTGCAGACCGACTGCACACGGCTCATCAGTAGTCCAGAAGAACTCGATGCGATGACGACGGACGATGGCAAGGCAGCGTCCATCTTGCGAAAAAGATCTTGCTTGAGGTCCTCGCGCTCGGGACCGCTCTCCTGCACGAAGTCGGCGCCGGCGAGCGCGGCGTCGAGCGTGTCGTGGAACGTCAGCGCGTCGCGCGAGGCACCCGCCGTGAGGCCGATCCGGATCAGCGTGGGCCAATGCGCATCGATTGCCTCACGCAAGCGCTCGCGCGCGCCCGGCGCCGGATCCCAGGCACTCACGCGCAGACCGCGCGCCAGGAAGTAAGCCGCCCAACTGGCACCGATGACACCCGTGCCGATGACGGCGATCTGTTCGATGTTGTCGTATTTCACATTCGTCTCCATAGGGAGGGGGGTGGAACGACTAACGTGCCACCCGGCCCAAAAAGCGTTCCATGCGTTCGCGTGCGTCCGGCGTCGCGAGCATCAACGCGCTCGTGACCGACTCGGTAAACAACCCGTCGGCCATGGACATATCGTGAATGCGCGAGAGCGCGTGAATCGTCGCCCAGTTCGACAGTGGGCTATTGGCCGCCGTCTCGTGGGCCAGTTGCGTCGCGAGCGCCAGTCCCTCGCCCGCTTCCGTCAAATAATGGCCCAGGCCCAGGCGTTCACCGTCGACGGCATCGTAACGGCGGCCCGTGAGCATCATTTCCGTCATGCGGTCCGGCCCGAGAATGCGCGCCACACGTACCGACGCGCCGCCGCCCACGAAGAGGCCGCGCTTGCCTTCGGGCAACTGAAAGAATGCGCTTCGCTCGATGACGCGCACATGCGCGGCAAGCGCAAGTTCCAGCCCCCCGCCGATCACCGCGCCGTGAAGCACCGCCACCACGGGGCGACCGCTGAATTGGATCTCGTGGAACACCTTGTGCCAGCGTTGCGAAACCCGCAGCACGTCGATGGGGTCCCGCGCACTGTTCTCCGACAGATCCAGCCCGGCGCAGAAGTGCTCTCCCGCGCCGTTCAGCACAACGGCGCGTACGCTGTCGTTGAAATCGCGAAATGCGGCGTCGAGCGAGTCGATGGCAGCATCGTTGAGCGCATTGCGCTTGTCTGCGCGATCCAGTGTCACGAAAGCGATGCCGTCGTCGACGCGCACGCGCAAGTGGGGATAAGTCATTGTCTGCAGTCGCTCCAAAAGATGAAAAGTATCTTATAAGATATTTTCCGCTTTGCGCGGATGGTGCAATGCAGTTCAGGGTTAACAGGGATAAATACGTTTTCAGGCAATTTAATGCACGCCATGCGGACATTCTGGCGACGAGTCCGGATAACGTAGGACACACGGCGGGTATCTCATAGTATATTTATGCGCAAGCCTTGCATTCCCTGTCTGCCCGATGCCGAAACCGCCCGCCGACCACCCCACCCTAGATCCGGCCGATGACGCCGAGGCAGGGGCATCGTCGCCTTTGGCGTCGTTGGCTCGGCAGGTACGCACGTTGCGCGCGCAGCGGGGCATGACGCGCAAGCAGCTCGCCATGCAATCGGGGGTGTCCCTCCCCTATCTCGCTCGCGTGGAAGCCGGCACCGGCAACGTCTCGCTGGCCGTTCTGCACAAGCTTGCCGATGCGCTGAACGTGCGCGTGGAGGCGCTCGTGGCCGAGCGCACCGCTTACGATGGCGATCTGCTCATCCTCGTCGAGTATCTCCGTCAGCAACCGCTGGAAACGCTCGCACGCCTGCGTCGGCAGATTGTCGTGCCGGGCGCGGCAGACGCGCGCCGCACGGGGCAGCGCATTGCCCTCATCGGCTTGCGCGGCGCGGGCAAGTCAACGCTTGGCCCGGCATTGGCACAGGCCATCGGCGCGCCCTTCATCGAGCTGGACAAGGAGGTCGAGCGCGAGGCGGGCATCGCCATCGGTGAAGTCATCACGCTTTACGGACAGACAGCGATGCGGCGCATCGAACGGCAGTGCATCGAGCGGATCATTGCGGAGCACGACCATGTCGTGCTCGCCACCGGCGGCGGGATTGTCTCGGAAGCGCCCACCTACGAGCGCGTGCTCCGCGCATTTCGCACGGTGTGGCTGCGCGCCCGCCCAGAAATTCACTTCCAGCGCGTGATGCAGCAAAACGACGCGCGCATTGCCACCGAGGCGCTTCGCAACGAGGCGCTCGATCACATCCATCGCATGCTCGATGCGCGCGAGTCGCTCTACCGGCTAGCCGACGTTACGCTCGATACGTCGGACATCACGCCCGACGCCGCACTCTCGGCGCTCACGCGCGATCTGTCGCCTGCCCGCGCCGCGTGAGCGGTCCCCCAACGGGTGAAAGACGCATTTGCATGTCGCGCGCTTGAGCTGTCACAGACGCCGTACTATAGTGGCCGACGCCATGCATCGCTCGCGCTGTCGTGACGCGCTCGATCAGCGGCACGTCGGCGCCGCACGCCAACTCAAGGATTTCGCTCACTATGGACACCACCGTCGTCGAAAGCTGGAAGGATTTCATGGAACTGTCCTCCCGCTTCGAAGGCTGGGCCTTTCGCGGGCAGCAGGACGCACGCTGGCATCTGCAAAGCTCGCTCTCGCGGTACCTGCACGCCTATGTGGCGGACAAGGAACAGTGGCGCAGCCGTGAGGCACGCGCCATCCGCATCTTCCGGCGCAAGGCGCACAACCATGTGCCCTGGCCCGACTTGCTGCACGACGATCTTCGCTGCCTTGGGCTGATGCAGCACCATGGTGCCCCGACCCGTTTGCTCGACTTCACGAAATCGCCCTTTGTCGCCGCGTTCTTTGCACTGGAGCGCGCCACGAGCGATTCGGCCATTTTCGCGCTCAACACCCCCGCACTGTACGACGACCGTGCTCGCCCGCGTCATGCACCGTGGCTCACCCGCGATACGATCGATCCGCGCGTCAAGGGGAACATGGAGAAGTACTTCCTCGGCAATGACAACGAGGTGGTCTGGTTCGGCGAGCCGGAAGAAATGGACGGTCGACTGATCGCACAATCCGGCACATTCGTGGTACCCGGCGTGATCGACCGGCCGATGCACCGCATTCTCGACGGCTATGAGAGCGACGAACCGCTGCTGCGCAAGATCGTGCTGCCGTTGGCGCTACGCGCGGACGCAATGAAATGGCTTTATCGGATGAACGTCACGAACGCATCGCTGTTTCCGGATCTCGACGGCCTCGCCCGCTCGATTGCCATCGAAATCGAAATGATCTGGCCAACGCAGACGCTGGGATGAATGCCCCGGCGTGCGGGTCAGTCAGGCGTCAGATCAACTGCTGCAAGAAACTGGCCCCACCGGATTTGCGCGCGGACTTGTTGGCATACATACGCTGATCGGCCACGCGGATGAGTTCGCTCATCGATTCGCCGTCGTCGGGGAACACCGCCACCCCAACGCTTACGCGCACGCTCAAGCTGGCATCATTGACGGAGATGACCTGCTCGATCTCGGCGCGCAGACGCGTGACTGCGACGTCGATTCGCTCGACGACCTCCGCATCCTGGACAATGGCGACGAACTCGTCTCCCGAGTGACGCGCCACGAAGCCGCTTCCCGTAACCCCGGCCTTCATACGCTGACCAATCTCCTTGAGCAACAAGTCGCCGACCGCGTGCCCCAGGCTGTCGTTGACCCCCTTGAACCCGTCGATATCGGCGAACAGGAGCGCCAGCTTCCCGTTGGTGCGCTGTGCGCGGCGCACGGCCTCGCTCGCGAATTCGCCAAACGTGCGGCGGTTCGGCAGTCCGGTCAGCTCATCGAATCGCGCCGCTTTGTAGAGGTCGTCGATCAGTTGCTTTCGCTCGATGGCCAACGCGGTCTGGTCGCAGACGAACGCCAGCAGCCGCTGGGCAGCCTCCGCCCGCAGCGCGCTGGCCGGGCCGTAGAGCATGAGTGTGCCCACGGCACGGCGCGCCGTGTGCATCGGCAAAATCACCAACGCCTGTGCGCCGGGCCTGGCGAGCGCGTCTGGCGCGAACGGTTCGGTACATAGGTGGGGGATCGATTGCCCCGCGCCGTCGATAGGGGCCGCTTCGATCAGGTGCCACAGCGATTGTTGCGCTTGCGCAGCCTGCGCCGAGAGGCCCCGCGCCTGCGGCCAGTCGAGCAAGGGGATGTCGGCGCTGTCGCGATACTGATACGCCTTCTCCCACGTCATCAGTGCCGCGTCACAGGTCGCCACGACAATGGCTTCGATCGGAAACAGTGTGGCCAGCGTGTCGTGGACGGCCTTGCACAGGGAGCGAATATCGGCGGCGTCGTGGGCTGCTTCGGATATCGAGTACGTGGCGCGCTGCAGCGCTTCGGCCTGCTTCTTGGCCGACACGTCGCGCGCCACGCCAATGCGCAGTTCGTGGTCTTCGGACCAGCGGGCGGACCACATGATGTGGACGTAATGACCGTCCTTGTGTACATACCGATTTTCGAACCCGATCCGAGGAAGTCCCGCCATCACGAACTTCGATTCTTCAATCGTGCGCTCGCGATCTTCCTTCACGACGAAATCGATCATCGAGCGCCCCAGCAATTCTTCCGGGGTGTACCCGAGAATGCGCTCGCAGGCCGGACTCACATAGACGAGAGCGCCAGCCTTGTCGACAAGAAACACAGCGTCGAGCAGCAACGCCATACAGCTTGCCAAGACGTCTTTTGTTACAAATTCCATGTATCTCGAACGGACACGAAGGCTCCGCGCAGTATAAGGCAATCTCAATATGTGAATATTTCGTCACCTTGACGACGCAAAACTTGCGATCGCTTCCCCGCCGCACTACGATCCCGCGCTCCTCAAAAAATCAGTTGCTTCAGCCACCCCGGCGCTGCGATATTTGCCGCGCATTGCGCCCGCACGTTCCGGCACGCGGTCTCGTATTCACTTCGCAGCAGCTTGATTCTCGCCGCAACGAGACGCCGGAATGCCAACTCGCGCTCGCTGAATCCCACCCGGTCCTCATATCGGGTACCGTCGGGCAAGGGGCCTCGAATTTCGTAATACGTCACCCCGTCACGCGAATACTTCACGACTTTGGCTGCCATCTTGTCTCAATACTTTTCAGTTTTCCCCGCCCCAGTGTGCCCATTATTGTTTTGCGTTTCCGGGGTGTGAGTGCGATTGTCACTTGACGGATTCAAATTGGCAACCGGGAACGTGCGCCCGTGGCGGTCGCACCACGGGGCGGTCACCGCAATCCGGCGTTAACCGAACGTCGATTTTCGATTGAATGGATTAAACGAAGAATTAAAAGGCGTTTTAAATCGCGCCGCGCAGATGCCGGCGTGATCGACATCGACATGACCCTCGCGCATTGCGGCGCCATCGCGGATCGATGCACTTGACGCCACTTGCGTACAGCGGATAGAGTCTGCCCATGACGAATTTCCGAATCCCCTGCTCGCCGCGGTTGCGCGTTGTCCCGATGGGACAGCGGGGTGCGTTCGTCAAAAGCAAAAAACAGTCGCTCAACTGACCGGGGCGTGCTGTTCCGTCAGTTGAGCGACGGAACAGCCACATGGACCCGGCAGTCCTCACCTCGCGCCGCCCTGCCTCACCCGGCGCGCCTGCCTCGAAGTTTCCCACGCGCCTGCCATTGCCCGTCGTCCTGCTGAACGGTTTTCTTACCGGTCAACGTACGTTCGTTTCGCACGTAACGTCCAGGGAGACACTTATGCAAGCCGCACAGTCCCAACCCCAATCGCTCGCTTCCTCTCGCGCCCCACTCTTTCGCGGTATTTGGGTGCCGCTCGTCACGCCTTTCGCCAGAGATGGCGCCGACACACCGGTCGATCACGCGGCATTACGTCGACTGGTCGCGCACTATCGTCGCTCGGGCATCGCCGGCCTTGTCGTGTGTGGTACGACGGGTGAAGCGGCAGCCCTTGACGACGCCGAACAGCTTGCCGTGCTCGACACCGTGCTGACCGAGGTCGGCGACCTGCCGGTGATCGCCGGGCTCGCCGGCAATCACCTGGGTCACGCGCTGGCGCGCCTGGACGCCTTTAACGCCCTGCCCCTGGCGGGCGTGCTAACGCCGGCGCCGTATTACATCCGGCCCGCACAGGCCGGGCTCGTCCACTGGTTTCGGACGCTGGCGGATCGTTCGCGTGCGCCGGTGGTGCTGTACGACATTCCGTATCGCACGGGTACCCCCCTGACGCTGGAGACACTGCTCACGCTTGCGGGTCACGACAACATTCGCGGCATCAAGGATTGCGCGGGCAACGCGCACACCACGCAGGCACTCATCGCCGACGCGCGCCTATCGGTGCTGGCAGGTGAGGACGCTCAATTGCTGTCCACGCTCGCGATGGGCGGCCATGGCGCGATCATTGCGACGTCGCACTGCCGGCCGGCGCATTTCGTGGCCTTGTATCGCGCGGTGCAAGCGCAGCAGCTCGATGTCGCGCGCGTGCTGTTCCATGCGCTCATGCCGATGATGCAGCTCATGTTTGCCGAGGCGAATCCCGGCCCCGTGAAGGCCTGGCTTGCACATGAGGGCCTAATGGCCGATGTACTGCGCGCGCCGATGACGAGCGCTTCACCTGCCCTGACACAGCAGTTGGTCGCGGCCGTTGCCGCCATCGACGCCGCGTTGGGCGCGAAGGCGGTCAATGCCGCCTGAGGCGAGATAGAAGACGAGGGGTGTGGAACAGTGGACGTCAGGCCGCCGCGCGCTGTCGTCCTTGCGCCGTCGTGCCGCGCTCGCCGCGGGACGACAAAGCGCCGGTCAACGCCAATGCCGGCACACGCGGCGTAATGCCCAGGCGCGCGCTGCCGTCGCTTTCCACGCGGAACTTCGCGGTCTCGTTGACCAGGTCGGCGGCCTGCTGACGCAGGTGGTCCGCCGCAGCCGCCGCCTGTTCCACGAGGGCGGCGTTCTGCTGCGTGACCTGATCCATCTGCGTGACAGCCTGCCCCACCTGCTCGATGCCGCGCGCCTGGTCGTCGCTCGCGGCGGCGATCTCGGCGATCAGCTCGCTCACGCGTCGCACCGACACGACGATCTGGTCCATGGTACGCCCCGCGACTTCCACGCGCGACGTGCCGTCTTCGACCTGCTGCACCGATGCCGCGATCAATTCGCGAATGTCCTTGGCCGTGCCTGCGGAGCGCTGGGCGAGCGTGCGCACCTCGCCGGCCACCACGGCAAAGCCGCGTCCCTGTTCGCCGGCGCGTGCCGCTTCCACGGCCGCATTGAGCGCGAGAATATTGGTCTGGAAAGCAATGCCTTCGATGGCCTTGATCATGTCGCTCATGCGCGCCGACGCGCTGGCCATTGCCTGCATCGTCTCGACGACGGCACGCACGCTCTGCGCCCCGGCGTCCGCCACCCCGGTCGCTTCGTGCGACAGGCGCCGCGCCTCCATCGCATGTTCGACGTTCTGACGCACGGTCGATGTCAACTCTTCCATCGACGCTGCCGTCTCTTCTAGCGAGGCCGCTTGCTCTTCGGTGCGTTGCGACAGGTCGGTGTTGCCCTGCGCAATTTCGCGTGCCGCGTTGTCGATCGCCCCCGACGCACCCTGAATATTGCGCACTAGATGGCCCAGTTGTTCGACGGCTGTGTCGAGCGCACTCGCCATCTGGCCGATTTCGTCAGCACGCTCGGCATTGACACGATGCGTCAGGTCGCCACGCGCGAGCGCCGAGGCCCCCGCCACCGCCGCGCGCACCGGGCGCGTAACCGAGCGCGTAATCGCCACCGCCGACACCACGGAGAGCACGACCGACGCCAGCATTGTGGCGAGCAGCCACAGGCGTGCGGATCCATAAGCGGCGGTCGCATCGGCAGCTTCCTTCGCGCTGACCACCTTGCCGACCTCCATCAGACCGTCGAGGGGGGCGAAATACGCCACCTGCGCCTTCTGCAGCGGCCCCATCAGTTCGATCTTGGCTTGCGCAAAGTTGCCGCTGCGAACCAGCGCCACAACCGCGTCGAGCTGCTTTCCATAGTCCGCGTTCGTGTCGGCCAGCGTCCGGTAGAGCGCCTTGCCCTTGTCGGTATAAAAGATCGTCGCCATGCCCGTGATGCTCTTGTTGTTGGTCTGGCGCATCTCGTCGATCTTGGCCAGACGGGCATCGAGTTGCGTGTTGTCTTCGGACATCACGATATCGCGCAGGAGTACGGCAACGTGCGCCGCGCGATCCTTCAGGCCATGAAATTCAAGAATCTTGTTGTTCAGGTCGGAGACGATGAGCTGGGTATTCGTATCCATCGTCGCCATTTTCGTCACGGCCACCACCGCCACGACCAACAGCATGAATACATTGACGGAAAAGGCGGCGGCGAGCCGTTTGCTGATACTCAGGTTCTTGAACATTGCCTTGCGCGCGTTAAGCGATTCATCCTGCGGTGTAGTCGTGACTTCAGCCTGCCGCCGGCAAGCCTGGCAGGTCGGTGCCTCTCTCTGTACCTCTGTGGAGGTATAACGAGTGCATTCGACGAAACTTGAGCCTCTGCGCGACGAATTCGCCGAATCGTCCGTCTGTGCCGCTCAAACAGGCGACCATCGGGGGATGTCCGCACCAAAACGGCGCAAACGACGCCTGTCAGCCTGGCAACTGATAGGGTCCGCCACGGGCCAGGGCGCGTTGATACGCATCACGCGCATGAATGCGCTGCAGAAAATCGGCGATCGCGGGCCAGCGCCCCTGCGCGTTGCCGCGCGCGCTCGCGGCTTCGAGCGGGAAACTCATCTGGATGTCCGCTGCGCTGAAGCGATCGCCGACGAACCAACCGGTCTTCGTGAGCGCGTCGTTCACGTAGTCGAAGTGCAGGCGCAGTTGCGGATCGACAAAGCTCGACTGCAGCGTGTCGCTGATCTTGCGGGCAATCGGACGAGCGAAGAACGGCATGGGCGCGCTCGCGATCCGCAGGGCGACGAGCTTGAGCAGCAAAGGCGGCATGGCCGACCCCTCAGCGTAGTGCAACCAGTAGGTCCAACGCAGCCGCTCCGGTGTGCCTCGCGGCGGGGCGAGTCGCCCGAGTTCGTCGCGATCGGCGAGATACTCGATGATGGCGCCCGACTCGGCGAGCGTCAGTTCACCGTCGGTCACAACCGGCGACTTGCCGAGCGGATGCACCTCGCGCAGTGCCGGCGGAGCGAGCATGGTCTTCGGGTCGCGCGTATATCGACGCAGGTCGTAGGGAATGCCCAGCTCTTCGAGCATCCACAGCACGCGCTGCGAGCGCGAGTTGTTCAAATGGTGAACCGTCAGCATAGGGTCTGGCTCCGGCGGGACGTCCGCTCGCCATTGTCGCCGCAACGCCGGGTTTAAGGGTAATCTTGTCCATCGGCCGATCCGGAATCGACTCTGCGCCCTCTCCCTCTCTTTCATCCCTCATGGACCGAATCGATGCCATGAAAGTCTTCGTCGCGATCGTCGACGAAGGAAGCCTCGCCGGTGCAGCCCGGCGCCTGGGGCGCTCTGCCGCGGCGGTAAGTCGCGCCATCGGCTACCTCGAGGCGCATACCGGCACGGCGCTGCTCCATCGCACGACGCGCTCGGTCAAGCTGAGCGTTGCAGGCGAGCGCTATGCCACCGCATGTCGGCGCATCCTGCTCGATCTGGACGAAGCCGATGTGATCGCCGCCGGGGAACGCTCGGCCCCACGCGGCCTGCTCACCGTCTCCGCGCCGCTGGCCGCCGGTGAAACGTTCATGCGCGAGATCGTGGACGCCTTCATCGAACGCTATCCGGAAGTCGTCGTCCGCCTGCAGTTGAGCGACCTGCCCGTGAGCCTGATCGACGAGGGCATCGACGTCGCGATGCGCGTCGCCCACCTGCCCGACTCCTCGCTCGTGGCCACACACGTGGGCGAAGTTCGAAGAATCATTGCCGCCTCGCCCGCTTATCTGGCGACCCACGATCCTATCGGGTCCCCCGCGGATCTGTCGAAGCAGCAAATCGTGTCCATGACGTACTTCGGCATCGACTCGTGGCGCTTCCCCGCCACAGGACGCGGTTCAGTACCGCAGATCGTACAGTTCACCCCGCGGCTGGTCGTCAATTCGATCCGGGCCGCGATTGCCTCGGTCGTCGCAGGACACGGCGTGGCGCGAATGTTGACGTATCACATCGTCGACGAAATGGCGCACGGCACGCTGCGCATCGTCTTGCAAGACTACGAACACCCGCCCATGCCGGTTCACGTCATCACACCGCAAGGACGGTTGGCCGTGCCCAAGGTGCGCGCCTTCGTCGACTTCGCGGTACCGCGACTGCGCAAGCATTTCGCACGCGTACACAAGTTGGCGAGCCAGGCATAAGGAATGGGCAGTGCCGATGAAGCGGCGTCCTGCCGCCGCGACATTGTTACGCCGTGCGGAAGAATGACTTCCGAGACATAGCCGTTCCCCTGCGCGCGGCCACCTCCTAGACTGAGGCCATTGCCGTCAAACCTCGCACCGACCCACGCCGGGGCGAAGCCGGTGCTTCCGGAGTCCGCATGTCCCACGCCGCCCTTGGCCGCCCCACAACCGCCGCGTTCAACGCCTGGCGCGCCACGCTGTCGGCCGCCTGCGCCAGTCTTGTCGGCATCGGCTTTGCCCGCTTCGCCTACACGGCGCTTCTGCCCGCGATCATCGGTGCGCACTGGTTCGCACCCGCGACTGCTGCCTATCTTGGCGCGGCCAATCTCGGCGGCTACCTGGCCGGCGCCTTGGGGGCACGCGTGCTTGCCCGGCATGTGTCGAGCGTGAGACTCGTGCGCACGATGATGCTGGTCGCCGTCTTCGCTTTCTTCGCCTGCGCCTGGCCCATCTCGTTCGTCTGGTTTTTCGGATGGCGCTTCGCCTCGGGGTTTGCGGGCGGCGTATTGATGGTCACGGCAGCACCGTCGGTGCTGGCGCACGTGCCCCCCTCGCGGCGCGGCATCGTGAGCGGCGCAATCTTCGCCGGCCTCGGGCTGGGCATCGCAGCGTCGGGCACGCTCGTGCCGCTCCTGTTGCGCGACGGGCTTGCCCACGCGTGGAGCGGTCTCGGCGTGCTTTCGCTCGTGCTCACGGCAGTGGCGTGGCGTGGTTGGCCCGACGGCACGCCGACGGCCACGGCCGCCAGCACCCCCGCTCCCATCAGGCGCCCACACCTCAGTCTGGTGGCGCTGCGCTCGCTCTATATCGAGTACGCACTAAACGCCGTCGCACTGGTGCCGCACATGATTTTTCTCGTCGACTATGTCGCCCGAGGGCTGGGCAAGGGACTCGACGCCGGCGCGAACTATTGGGTGCTGTACGGACTGGGGGCGATCGTCGGTCCGCTTTTCGCCGGGCACCTCGCCGACCGGATCGGCTTTGCAAGGGCCTTGCGTGTCGCTTACGTCGCGCAGTTCTGTGCGGTGCTGCTGCCGGTGCTCGGCCTCGGCCTGCCCGCTCTGATGGTGTCCAGCGTGGTCATGGGCGCCTTCACCCCGGGCATCGTGCCGCTGGTGCTCGGACGCGTGAACGAACTACTCGCCCATCATCCTGCCGGACAAAAAGCCGCGTGGAGCACCGCCACGACCAGTTTCGCGACGTTGCAGGCAGGCGCCGCCTACGGACTATCGTTTGTGTTCGCCGCGACGTCGGGCAACTATTCGCTGCTGTTCATGGTGGGCGGTGTCGCGATGGCGATCGGGCTGCTCGTCAACGTGGCCTCCGCTCGCCTGGCGCTCCACTTACCAGGCGACACACCGAACGCACGCCGGAAGTAGCGAGTGAAGTGGGACAGATCGTTGAAGCCTTGCGCGACGGCCACGTCGGTCGCCGACGCGCCGGCGCGCAACGCGGGCAAGGCACGCACCAGACGCAACTGATTGCGCCAGGCATGCGGCGCCAGGCCCGTCTCGCGCGAGAACAGTCGCGCGGCGTGAAACGGCGACAGGTCGACCGCCTCGGCCAGAGCCGTCAGCGACAATGGCTCGGTGAGATCGGCCGAGAGCCGCGCCTTCATGGTCTCGACCCGCACCGCATCGCGATATGCCGGCGTATCCGGCACCCGCGCCCGCGCATGGCGCGCCAGCATGAACGACACGGCCTCGATCAGTACACTTTCCGCCAGCAACGGGTCGGCGCCAGCCTGAAGTAGACGATGCGCCGCCGTCAGTCGATGCATCGCCTGCGGGTCGCGGATGACCTGCTCGCCAAACCAGGGATGCGCGTCGCCCGGCATCGTCAGCCCCGCCAACGGACGCGTCACCTGACGCTGTACGCCTTGCACGAAGCCGACCGGCAGGTAAAACACGCGATAGCGCCACCCGAAATCGGTTTCGCGCGCGCCGGTATGCACTTCGCCTGGGTGAATGACGGCCACGGATCCGGCGTCCGCCACATGCTCGCCGCCCCGGTAGGCATAGCGCTCGGCCCCTTCCACGATGCACGCGAACGTATATGCATCGTGCCAATGCGGTGCGAAGGTGTGGTCGTTGTACTCAGCGGTGACCATATCGCCACCGGGGACCAGCGACGAGCGCCAGTAGTGAGGGGCGTTGCGAAACGGCTGAATCGGCGGGGACAGTAGATTCATGTGCACTACTTTACACCCGGCGTCAGGCAGTTTGCCGGGCGCGCACCTTGCCTGCTTGAGTCCTCGGTGCACGGCGATCCTGCCCTATCCCGTCCATCATCGCGTCGCCACCACGAACAGGCGTGGAAACGGCAGCAATACCGTACCGTCGGCCAGCGCCGGATACGCGTTGGCAATCGCGTCGGTATAGCGCGCCAGAAACGCCTCTCGCGATGCGTTGTCGAGCTTCGCGAGGAACGGCCGCAACGCGCTGCCCTTGAACCACTCCACGACGGCCGGTGCCCCGCCCGCGAGCGGGTGGTAGTACGTGGTGCGCCAGATGTCGACGCGCGAACACAGCGCGCGCAGCAGCGGGTAGTAGAACGTCGCGCCGTGGCGTGCCGTGCGCTCCACCCCTTTGAGCGTTGCGGCCCAACGCGGATCGGCCGCCACTTCCCGCATCAGCCGGTGCGCGGGCTCGTCGAGATTGTCGGGCGTCTGCACGGCCAGCGAACCGCCGGGCGCAAGACAATCGACCAGACGCGGATACAGCGTCTCGTGATCCGGCAACCATTGCAACACCGCGTTGGCGAGAATCACGTCGAACGGGCCATCGGCCCAGGTCGCGATATCGGCCACGTCAAAGCGGCATTGCGGCAGTCGCGCACGCGCCGCATCGACCATGTCCTGCGAACTATCGAGCCCGAGCACGTCAGCGTGAGGGTAACGAGCGGCGAGCACTTCGGTGGAGTTGCCGGGGCCGCAGCCGATATCGACCACGCGAGCCACTCCACGACCCGCAAGCGGCGGAATGGCGGCGACGAGATCGCGCACGGGACGCGTGCGCTCGTCTTCGAACTTGACGTATTGTTCGGCCTGCCACGCAGGATTCACCGGGGCATTCGACATGACGCTCTCCATGGGGGATGGGGCAAGCGCCTTACGATATCAGGTCGCCGCCTGCAATGCCTCGACAAACACACGCAGGTGCGACGGCTCGGCATCGGTGATCGCCCAATACGTCATGCCGCCGCGCCGCCAGCGCGCAATGGCATAGCCATCGGACCCCGTGATCGTCGGCGCCGCCGCACCCATGTCACGCGCCGGAAACACGTAGACATCGATCGGATGCTTGTCCGTACGGTAGACGAGCACGGCCACCGTGCGTCCACCCACGTAGTCGACGCGTCCGCCTTCCAGCGGGAACCCCTTGGCCGACAGATCGGTGACGGGCGGCGCGTAATCGATGCGTCCGTTGAACCACGGCTTGACGGTGTGCTGATCGGTCGAGACCACGTCGATCGGATGTTGCGACAGCAACGCACGCACATGGCTCGCCACGATCTCCTGCGGTTGCAGGCCCATGACAGCCGGTTCCTCAATCCCCTGCGGCGTCGCGGGCGGACGCGCCACCAGCAACGCCATCGCGACCGCGAGTCCGCCGAGAATCGCGCCGCCGGCACCGCCGAACAACCAAGGGGCAAGGCTCGGCCCCCACGCCAGCTCGGCCGGTCGATTCACGTGTGAGGGCTTCGGCGGCGACGCCGGATGGGCCGGATTCGTCGGATCGCCCCCAGGCTTCGCATCCTGCGCAGGCACTGCCGTGGCGGGCGCCGACGTCAGGCGCACTTGACGTTCGGCGAGCGCCATGTCGTCGCGCAGGCGTTCGCGTAACGTCTGCGGGGCAGCATGGCGCAACGAACCGTCGCGCAACAGCTTGCCGAGCGTAGTCGCTTCGCCGGCGACAGGGGTTTCGCCGGCGCTCGTCCCCGGCGTCGTATCGTTGGGGTCGTCAGGCTTGTTCATCGGGTCCTCCCCGCGTGGTGCCGTCAACTGGCAGACGTGTCAGACGTGCGACCTGCGCCGACGGCGCGCACGGCGTGGTCTTGGCGCTCGTGCGCGTGGCGGCCTGTGCATCGAGCACGGCAGCGGCCAGCATCTGCCTGGCGCGCGCCAGACGCGACATCACCGTGCCCGCCGGCACCCCGACGATCGTCTCGATCTCGCGGTAGCTCAGATCCTCCATCTCACGCAACACCAGCACCTCGCGAAACACCACCGGCAACGAGGCCAGCGCTCCGCGCACAAGCGCGCACTCGTCACGTTGCACGGCAAGACGCTCAGGGTCGCCGGGCGTTGCGTCATCCCAACCGGGCAGACGGGCGTCATCCTGCAGGCCGTGCCTGGCCTCGTCGAACGGTGTGCCGAGCGCCGCATCGGCGCGGCGACGCCACTCCGTCAGCCAGGTATTGCGCACAATGGCCAGCAGCCACGCGCGCGCATTGTCGCCACGAAAACCGTCGAAGAAACGCAACGCTCGCAAGTAGGATTCCTGCACGATGTCGTCGGCGTCGCTTGCACTGCCCGACAGCCAGCGCGCGAGGTTGTACGCCGCGTCGAGGTGCGGCAAGGCCAGTGCATCGAACCGTTCCGACGCAGGCGCGCCGGGTTTTTCAGCGTCGGTCACCGGAGTCTCCCCAGTGCGGGCAACGCGGTGCCCGGGTGAATTGGTCTGTCGTCGCGAACACGACGTCAATGGCCTCATTGAATCACATCTGCCTTTCGCCACGACGATTTCGCGACTACTTCACGACGATCACACCGGTCATGTGAGGATGAATCGCGCAGTAGTAGCGATACGTTCCCGGTTTGTCGAACATGAATGAGAACGTGCCGTTGGTATCGAGCGCGCCCGACGCAAACGCATGCGGATTGTCCGAACTGGTCACGGTATGCGGGTCCTCGTCGTGATTGGTCCATGTCACACGCGTGCCCGCGCGGACGGTGAGCGTCGCGGGCGAGAACGCAAAGTTGTCGATATTGACGGCATTGGCGTCCGCGGCGTTGACGACGCCCACGAGCGCCGGCAGACAGAGCGTGAGCATGCCGGCCGACGCCACGGCGACGCCACGCAGCCATACGCGACGCCGTGCACCGCAAGCGTTCAGAAGAGACGATTTCATGGAAGGGCTCCGAAAGCCGTGGGCGTCACGACGCCAACGAGGTGTCACTGAGCATTGGCGTTCCGTCGAGCGCCGTGAAGTCGACGCGACGAATGCCGAGGGCCTGCCGCAGTTGCGACGCGTCGACCTTCAACGGTCCCGGGCCGGGGCCGTCACCCGGCGCGGGCTGCGGATACGCCGTCGACATGGCTGTCTGCAAACGCACATTGCCCTCCACTTTTTGCAGGACCTGGTGGATATGCCCGTTAAGCACCGTCACCGAGCCGAACGGCCGGAGCAGGGCGAGTGCGCGTTCGCCGTCGTCGGTCCCCCAGCCCCAGGCGGGATAGACCGACCACAACGGCATATGGGTGAACACGACGAGCGGCGTGCTGCGCGAGCGCCCCTTCAGGTCCGCCTCGAGCCAGGCGAGTTGCGTGTCGCCCAGATAGCCCATGCCGCCCGCCTTGAGCCCGATCACGTTGACCAGCGCGACGAAGTGCACGCCTTGCCGATCGAAGCTGTACCAGCCGACACCCCGGCTGTCGGGTGCGAAGCGTGCGAAGAAGGCGCGTCCGTCGTCGGCGATCACGTCGTGCTCGCCGGGAACGTAGTGGGTTTCCAGGCCCGCGCTGCTTACGATCTGCTGCGCGGTATCGAATTCCTCGGCGCGCGACAAATGACTCACGTCGCCCGTGTGGAGCAGGAACGCGGGACGCTGCGATGCACCGCGGATTCGATCGATGGCCAGTTGCAGCGTGGACGCCGGATCGGGATTGGCCGCCTTGTTGAAGCCGATATGGCTGTCGCTGATCTGCACGAACGACAGTGCATGACGTGTCGCCTCGTCGGCTGCCGCAGCCGGCGCCCCCAGCGACAGGCCGCGCGGCACGCCCCCGTCGAGGGTCCACAGGATACCCGCGCCCGCCCACGCAAGACATGTCATCGCCCGGCGACGCGACATGCGTCGCGACGGGTTGCCCTCGTCGAACGAACGGGCATCGGAACCGGTCTCCGGCTTGACTTCCCCTTGATGGCTCATCGCGCACCTCCCTTCGTTACGTGCGCTGCCCCGCCCGTCACCGTGACGAGTCGCAAGAGCGCCCATATCCGTAATACCGGTGCACGTACCGCTTTATTCCCGGAAAGTCGATCTCGACGCGCCCCTCAGAGCGGCGAGTACTGCCATCGAGTGGCCACCCCGGCCCCCCCATGGAGAAGCCACGACGGCACGCCATTGATCATGCTCAGGCAAGGGTTGCCCGTGCCCGCCAGCGATTCGCTCATCTTGGCCGTGCGGCGCAGCAACGGGCGTGGATCGGCTGGCACACCTTGGCGGCGCAGTTCGAAATGCAGGTGCGGGCCCGTGACCATTCCCGTCTTGCCGACCGCCCCGATGAGGTGGCCCGCCGCCACCGTCTCACCGACACGCAGCCCGCGCGCCGTGGCGGACAAGTGGGCGTAGATCGTCTCGCTATCGTGCCGATGCGCGATCACGATGTAACGCCCGAACCCCCGGCGCTCGAAGCCGATGGACTTCACCACACCGTGCGCCACCGCGCGCACCGGCGTGCCCGACGGCGCCACGAGATCGATGCCGGTGTGCCGATGCTTCACGCGCCGCACCGGGTGGGAGCGCGTGCCGAAATCCGACGAAACGCGCGAATAGGTCACCGGCATGACGAGAGGCTTCGACGCCCGTACCGTCATGGTCGTGGCATACAGCGGCGATACCTTGCCGCAGACGGATTGCGGCAATGCCACGTTCGCGTGCGGCGACGATGCGTCGGCCGACGCGGTCGGTGCCGCCGGCGAGAAGGAAAACGACGGGGTCAGGCGCGGGTGCAGGCGTAATGCGTCGGCCATGCCGCCAGTTTCGGCCATCGCAGCCGCCGGCACCGCCATGCACAGCCAGACGCACGCCGCGCGCCAGCGGGCACGGCGGCCTTCGCCTTGCCCCCGCAGGCCTTGCGCGCCGCCGTCCAACGCGGCGCACCTGCGCTTGGAGGAAGGAGAAGAGAAAGACATCGTTCGAGAAACCTGTTCGAAAACGACGCAGTCTACGGGGCGTCACGACAACAATTGACGGGAAAATGCGCAAACCATCCATCAAGTCCCAGCAAAATGCCGTCATTTGGGAATTAACCCGGCGCGAGACCCCGTTCCGTGCCTTGCCGCCGTGCGATGCCGGACCGGCATTTGTTCTCCCTAGCGTCGCGCGCGTAAGATAGCGCTTTCGCCCGAAGCCCTCCGCCCTCGGGCCGTCATTTGCCAGTCATGTCTAGCTTCTGGATCACGATTACCAATTTCGGTGGTGCCGCCGTGACGGTGCCCGCCGCCGCCGCCCTCACCCTCTGGTTGCTCTCGGCCCGTGCGTGGCGCATGGCATTCACCTGGGTCGCCCTGTTTGCGGCGGGTGCGCTTGTTGTGGCGGCTTCCAAGGTCATGTTCCTCGGCTGGGGCCTCGGGTGGCGCGAACTCGATTTCACCGGCGTGAGCGGCCATACGATGCTCGCCGCCACCGTGTACCCCGTCGTTGCATGGATGCTTGTGCGCCACCTCGCGTGGCCGTGGCGCGTGCTCGGCATGGCCACCGCCACGGCGGGTAGCGTGGCGGTCGGGGCGTCGCGCGTCGCCCTGTCTGCGCACTCGATTTCGGAGACGGTGGCCGGCTGTATCGTGGGCTTCGCCATCTGTGCTGCCTTTGCCTGGCATACGCGTCGCGACGCCACCCCCAATCTCAAAACCCTGCCGATGGCGGCCAGCCTGTTCGCGCTTGTGATGTGGCTGCACGGCGAGCGCGTGCCGACGCAGCGCTGGATCACCCACGTCGCGCTCACGCTGTCCGGACGCGAGCACCCGTTCCGTCGCATCAGTTGGCGCGCACGAAAGCCCATGCCCTCGTCGACCCTGCGGCCCTCGCGCCCCGCGCCGGCGAAACCCGCCGCCTCGCCCGATGCCCCGACGCCAGCCGCGGCACGATGAACCACCTCACGGAATGACGTCGTCGTCCCTGCGCAATTTGTCGCAGATCACGATACGTGCATAGCGTCTGCGATATATTTGTCGAAACGCCCCGTGACGTATTGACGTCGCGACACCGGGGTTGCCCAATGCATCCTCCTCGCTTCGTCGTCCGCCGCGCGCGTTCGCATGATCGTAGCGAGGTAGAACGGAGTCCGCCATGCCCGCTCGCACTGCCAAGACCTCCGAATCGCCGTCGTCCCCATCGTCCCAATCTTCCTCCGCATCGCGCTCGCGCGGCACGCCCAAAGCGGCGAATCCGCCGACGCGCCGTGCGACGCCCCCTGGCCCGGTGCCGGCCGCCGTAGCAAGCCCTGTCTCTACCACGACGGGAGGCACACCTGCGCCAGTGGAGACGCCCGAGATCGCATTTCCGTCGTTGGCCACCTCATTTACCGACAGCCTGGACCGTGCCGCGATGGCCGCGACCGCGCGGTTTACCGGCAATGTCTCGCCCGCAGCGGTCGCGCTCGCCTGGGCCGACTGGGCCATGCACGCCGCGACGGCGCCCGGGCATCAGCTCAACGTCTTCAAGGCTTTCGCCGCCATCGACAAACCCACGGCCAGTGATCGGGCGAAGGTCGGCGGCCCCTCCATCGCCGACCGGCGCTTCCGCGACCCGCTTTGGGATCAACTCCCGTTCGCCTGGTGGCGTGAACGTTTCCTGCGAACGCAGGATTTCGTGGACACGATGACGGGCGAAATCCCGGGCGTCGATCGGCACCACCGCGACGTGGTGCGCTTCATGGCAAGGCAATGGCTCGATGTGTTCTCGCCAAGCAACGTCTGGTTCCTGAATCCGGAAGTCATCAACGCGGTACGCGACACGCACGGGCAAAACCTCGTCAGTGGCGCGCAACGCTGGTGGTCCGACCTGCGCGACATGGCGGCGGGCCATGCGCCGGGGGCGGGGCCCGAAGCGTGCAAAGCGTTCTGCGTTGGCCACGACATTGCCGCGACGCCCGGCAAGGTCGTCTATCGCAACGCGTATTTTGAGTTGCTGCACTACGCTCCGGCGCAGGCGCAGACGTGGCGCGAACCGATTCTCATCGTGCCGTCATGGCTGCTGAAGTACTACATCCTCGATCTGGAAGCGCAGCATTCACTCGTGCGTTATTTGGTCGCGCAGGGGCATAACGTCTTCATGATGTCGTGGCATAACGCCGGGCCGAAGGCTCGTGGCCGTGGACTGAACGACTACCTGAACGCCGGACTGCTGACCGCCCTGCGCGAGGTGCATCGCCTGACGGACAACGTGCCCGTTCATGCCTGCGGCTACTGCCTGGGCGGCACGCTGCTCGCCATCGCGGCAGCGACGCTTGCGCGCGGAAACCCGATCGGCGGTGAAGAGGGAAGCGAGATCAGTCGCGATCACCGAGGCGGGGACGGACGTTCGAAAGGCCGCGAGGCAGGAAACCACCTGCTCGCCAGCGTGACGCTGCTGGCCGCGCAATCCGATTTCAGCGAGCCTGGCGAATTGGGATTGTTTATCGACGCCAGCCAGGTGGCGTATCTCGAAGCGATGATGTGGCGCCAGGGATTCATCAGCGGTGAGCAACTCGCGGGGACGTTCCAATTGCTCAATTCGCGCGATCTGATCTGGTCGCGGCTCATGCACGACTACCTGCTCGGCAAACCGGCGCAAACGACCGACTTTACGGTGTGGAATGCCGACACCACACGTATACCCGCGCGGCTGCACAGTCAGTGCCTGCGCGAGCTGTATCTGAACAATGCGTTGGCGACGGGAACACTGAAGGTGGGTGGGCTACCGGTCGCGCTATCGGACATTCGCGTGCCGATGTTCGTGGTGGCGACGGAACGCGACCACATCTCCCCGTGGCGCTCCGTCTACAAGATGCATCTGCTCTACAACGGCGATCTGACGTTTGCGCTCGTCTCGGGCGGGCACAACGTGGGGGTCGTCTGTGAGCCGGGACATCCGACTAGTCACCATCGCGTCGCGACGCGCGTGGCAGGCGCGGCGTATCGCGATCCCGACGAATGGTTCGTCACCACGCCCGCCAAGCCAAGCTCCTGGTGGCCGGCATGGCAGGCGTGGCTGCTCGCCCAAGGCAGCGGCAAATCCGTCGCCACCGCCTGGCCACCTGCGCACTCGCTATGCGATGCGCCCGGCGCTTACGTGCTCGAGCGTTGAGCCGGAGCGCCGCCGCGCTTGGGCGGTACGCGCCCGTTGAGAGGCGACTGCTGAGAAACGGCCGCCTCGGTGGCCTGTGCCGCTTGCGTCGACAAGCGTCGCCACGCGTCCATCGTGCCCAATGTCGCGTCGTTGAATGCCTGGAACCACTTCTGCAACGGCGCTTCGGCGGCCTTGGCGGCGTCTCCTGGCATTGTGCCCGCCCCCATCAGATCGGGCAGCGTCATCGCACCGGCCATGCCGTGCTGCAGCTCTTCGCCCGTCTTGCGCAAATGCTCGGTCCAGAGCAGTTGATTGTTCGCGCACACCGCCAGCCACTCGCGCCAGAATTCGTTCTGTTGCGCGAGCTGACCGTTGAGCATTTGCAAGTGCGCGGTCAACAACCCATTGAAGTCCTTGGCGCCGCCGAGCGACTTGGCGGCGTCCGCATGGGCCTTGAGCAATTCGGTATCGCGCTCTGCCTGCAATTGGTGCATGTGTTGCGCAGCTTCCAGCAAAATGCCGTAGGCGCCCAGCGCACTCGCTGTGCCGAGCTTGACCATCGTCAGTGCCGGATTCGTTTCCTTTGACATCGTGACTCTCCTGAATAAGTAGTAGGCAGCGTCGCTGCAAGTCACTCCATATGCATGCCACCGTTGATGGCAAGGTTGCTGCCGGTGATGAAACCCGCGTCTTCCGAGGCAAGGAAGGCCACCAGGGCGGCCACTTCATCCGGGCGCCCCAACCGGCCGACCGGAATTTGCGGAAGGATGCGCGATTCGAGCACATCGGCCGGGACCGCCGTGACCATCTTCGTGGCGAGATATCCCGGCGAGATCGTGTTGACGGTCACCCCGGCCTTGGCGACCTCCAGCGCCAGCGACTTGGTGAACCCATGCATGCCGGCCTTCGCCGCCGCGTAGTTCGCTTGTCCAAACGCCCCACGGCTGCCATTGACCGACGAAATGTTGACGATGCGGCCCCAGCCGCGCGCGACCATGCCGCCGAAGATCGGCCGGGTCATGTTGAATACGCTATCCAGATTCGTGCGCAATACCGATTGCCAGTCTTCGGACGTCATCTTGCGCATTGTCGCGTCGCGCGTGATTCCCGCGTTATTGATCAGGATGTCCACCGGACCGGTATCGGATTCGACGGCTTTCGCGCAAGCCTCGCATGAGGCAAAATCAGCGACGTCCACACGGTACGCGGCGAACTCGCGGCCCGTGGCGCGCATGCGCTCGACCCACCCTTCGCAATCGTGATTCTGTGGCGAACAGGTGACTGCAACCCGATACCCGGCATCGGCCAGGCGCAGGCTGATGGCCTCACCCAAACCGCCCATACCGCCTGTGACCAAAGCGATGCGTGTTGTCATGGCTATCCGTCTCCGGTGAATGATCGCGAAACGTCAGATACCTCCAGCATAGCCGCGAACCCCCAGCTTTCCGCCGTGCGCGATCCCCCAGCATGCCCTTCGCTTGACTTCGGTCAAAGTCTCAAGCCCACGTGGCGTCGTGCGCGCGAAGACTCACTCATGTCCGCAGTGGTTGCGTCGGGTACTCGCTAGGCATCGTACTCCAAATTAATTCGGCGGTTGGCCTTTCCCGGCTTGCCGACAACAATCCAATGACACGCCCCCCGTCGATAGTCACAGGGCGGTGAAAAGTCGTGCGCAGCGCCGTTGCACCACGCGGTCAATCCATATATCATCGCCCGTAGATTTAATCTTGATGTCTCCCTTTGTCAGTTACGAGCGCACGATGCCCCTTCTGCCCGACATCGCACCACGCCGCCTTGCCCTGGCCGTCGCCATCACGGCCATTGCCGCCCTATTGAGCGCGTGTTCGCGCAAAGCCCCGCCAGAGGTGCCCCCGCGCCCGGTCGTGGCGGTGGCGGCCAAGGTCGCCGAGCACGCGCCCGTTGTGTCGCTACCGGCGCAAATCGAGGCGCGCTACGTCACGCCGCTCTCGTTCCGTGTTGCAGGCCAGATCATCGAGCGCAGCGTGCGACTCGGCGACGCCGTCAAGGCGGGCCAGATCGTCGCCCGGCTGGATCCGGGCGATCTCTCGAAGCAGGCTGCCAGTGCGCGCGCTCAGCTCGACGCGGCGCAGCACCAACTTGATTACGCGACACAAACCGTCACCCGTGACCGCGCGCAAGCCCGCGAAAACCTCATCGCCCCGGCGCAGCTGGAACAATCGGAGAATGCCTACGCGAGCGCGCTCGCCCAGCGCAATCAGGCGACGCAGCAGGCCGCACTGGCCGGCGACCAGTTGAACTACGGCAGCCTCAAGGCGGATCGCGACGGCGTGATCACCGCCGAGCAAGCCGATACGGGACAGAACGTCAGCGCGGGTCAGCCGGTTTACCAGCTGGCATGGACGGGCGACGTCGATGTGATTACCGACGTGCCCGAAGTCGTGCTCGGCGCCCTGCGCGTCGGGCAGATGACGACCGTCTCGCTGCCCGCGGTGCCGGGCAAGACGTGGCAAGCGCGGGTGCGTGAAATCGCGCCGGCGGCCGATCCCACGAGCCGCACTTACCGAGCCAAGCTCTCGCTGCTCTCACCCAGTCCCGACGTCAAACTCGGCATGACGGCCAACGTCGCGTTCGCACAACCCTTCGCGCCGCCGGTCGCCCCACCTGTGGCACCGTCGACGACATCGGCCACGCCCGCCGCAATGGTGTCCGGCGGGCCCGCCGCCACCCCACTCGCCGACGGTCCGCCCATCACGCTACCGTCGACCGCGCTCTTTCACGAGGGCGATCAACCCGCGGTGTGGGTCGTCAAATCCGACGACACGCTGGTGCTGCGACGCGTGGAGATTGCTCGCTACGGCGAGCGCACCGTCACCATCGCGGGCGGCATTCAACCCGGTGAGCGCGTCGTCTGGCAAGGCGCGCACACCGTCACCGCCGGCGAGAAGGTTCGCGTGATTGCGCCGCTGCACCCCGAGGACTTCGCGTCATGAGCCCGCAGGACGGCAAGCCGCCTGTGCCCGCGGCATCCCCCGCCGCGCCGCCCGCCGCACCCAAGGACTATCGTCACGAGGAGGGCCGGTTCAATCTCTCCGCATGGGCCCTGCGGCATCGCGCGCTCGTGATCTTCCTGATCGCGATGGCCACGATCTTCGGCATTCTGGCCTACTCGCGCCTCGCGCAATCAGAAGATCCGCCCTTCACGTTCCGCGTGATGGTCATCCGCACGTACTGGCCGGGCGCGACCGCCAAACAGGTGCAGGAGCAGGTCACCGACCGGATCGCGCGCAAGCTCCAGGAGATGCCGGCGATCGACTTCCAACGCAGCTATTCACGCCCTGGCGAGTCGCTGCTGTTTTTTTCGATGAAGGATTCGGCGCCCGCGAGCGACGTGCCGGAAGAGTGGTACCAGGTGCGCAAGAAGGTCGGCGACATCGCGTACACCTTGCCGCAGGGCGTGCAAGGACCGTTCTTCAACGATGAATTCGGCGACGTCTACACGCACATCTTCACGCTCCAGGGCGACGGCTTCGGTCCCGCCCAGTTGCGCGATTACGCCGACTCGCTACGCACCGTGCTGCTGCGCGTGCCTGGCGTGGCGAAGGTCGACTACTTCGGCGACCAGGAGCAGCGCATCTATGTCGAGATCAACAACACGCAACTGACGCGACTCGGCATTTCCCCGAACCAGATCGCGCAGGCCGTGGGCGCGCAGAACGCGGTCTCGCCCGCGGGCACGATCGACACGCCCAACGACCGGCTGGTCGTGCGCCCGAGCGGCCAGTTCCGCAGCGTGGCTGACCTTGCCGACACGCTCATCCGCGTGAACAACCGATCTTTCCGGCTGGGCGACATCGCCACGATCAAGCGCGGCTATGTCGACCCGCCCGTCTCGGAGATGCGCTTCGGTGGCAAGCCCGTGCTCGGCATCGGCATCACCATGCAAAAGGGGCAGGACGTCGTTCACCTTGGCAAGGCGCTGGCCGGCAAGATGGGCGAGCTGCGTGCTCAATTGCCCGCAGGCCTCACGCTCACTGAAGTCGCGAGCATGTCGAAGTCCGTGTCACAGTCCGTCGACGACTTCCTCGAAGCGGTGGCCGAAGCCGTCGCCATCGTGCTCATCGTGAGCCTCGTCTCGCTTGGCTTGCGCACCGGCATGGTGGTGGCCATTTCGATTCCGGTTGTCCTCGCCGTGACGTCGCTGTTCATGTACCTCTTCGACATCGGGCTGCACAAGGTGTCACTCGGCACGTTGATCCTGGCGCTCGGGCTGTTGGTGGACGACGCCATCATCGCTGTCGAAATGATGGCCGTGAAGCTCTCCCAAGGCTGGAATCGCAAGCGTGCGGCCGCCTTCGCCTACACGAGCACGGCGTTCCCCATGCTGACCGGCACGCTCGTGACCGTGTCCGGCTTTCTGCCCATTGCCCTGGCGAAGTCGAGCACGGGTGAATACACACGCTCGATCTTCGAGGTCTCGGCCATTGCGCTGCTCGCCTCGTGGCTGGCCGCGGTCGTGCTCATTCCGCTGCTCGGCTACAAGCTGTTGCCCGAGCGAGCCCGCGAGGCCCATCACGGCGACGATCATGAGCACGAGGTCTACGACACCCGCTTCTACAATCGCCTGCGCGGCTGGCTGACATGGTGCATCGAGCGCCGCTTGATCGTGCTTGCCATCACCGTCGTGCTGTTCCTGATTTCGATGGCCGGCTTTTCGCTCGTACCCCAGCAGTTTTTCCCGAGTTCCGATCGGCCCGAACTGATGGTCGATCTCCGTCTGCCGGAAGGGGCGTCGTATCAAGCGACACTGCGCGAAACGCAACGTCTGGAAAAATTGCTCAAGGGTCGGAAAGAGATCGATCACACGGTGAGCTTTGTCGGCACCGGCGCGCCCCGCTTCTATCTGCCGCTCGATCAGCAACTGCCCACGCCGAACTTCGCGCAACTGGTTGTTACCGCCAAGTCCGTGGACGATCGCGAGGCGCTCGCCCAATGGCTCGAGCCGACGCTGCGCGAGGCCATGCCCGGTGTGCGCACCCGGTTGTCGCGACTGGAAAACGGACCGCCCGTCGGCTTTCCCGTACAGTTTCGCGTGAGCGGCGACGACATTGGCACGGTGCGCAAGATCGCCGAGCAGGTGGCGGCCGTCATGCGCAAGAACGGTGACACCGCCGACGTCCAGTTCGACTGGGACGAGCCCTCACAACGCTCGGTGCACTTTGAAGTCGACCAGCAGAAAGCACGCGCACTGGGCGTGAGTTCGACGGATATCTCGAACTTCATCGCCATGACGCTTACGGGCTACGACATCAGCCAATACCGCGAACGCGACAAGCTGATCTCGATCACACTGCGCGCGCCCAAGGCCGAGCGGGTGGATCCGGCGAAGCTCGCCACGCTCGCCATGCCCACGCCGAACGGCCCGGTGCCGTTGGCCACGCTGGGGCATGTGGTGAACGACCTGGAATATGGCGTGATCTGGGAGCGCGACCGGCAGCCGACGCTCACCGTGCGCTCGGATGTACGCGCGGGCAAGCAGGGGATCGACGTGACCGACGCCGTCGACCGATCGCTCGGCGATATCCGCAAGGCCCTCCCGGTGGGTTATCGCATCGAGATCGGCGGATCGGTCGAGGAGTCCGCCAAGGGACAGTCCTCAATCATGGCGCAGATGCCGATCATGATCATCGCGGTGCTCACACTCCTGATGATCCAGCTCCAGAGCTTCGCGCGCACCTTGCTCGTGGTGCTCACGGCCCCGCTCGGCATGATCGGCGTGGTCGCCACGTTGCTGCTGTTCGGCAAGCCGTTCGGTTTCGTGGCAATGCTCGGCGTGATCGCGATGTTCGGCATCATCATGCGAAACTCGGTGATCCTGGTCGACCAGATCGAACAGGACATCGCCGCGGGACACCCGCGCTTCGACGCCATCGTGAGCGCCACGGTGCGGCGCTTCCGGCCAATCACGCTCACGGCCGCCGCCGCCGTGCTCGCGCTGATCCCTTTGCTGCGCAGCAACTTCTTCGGCCCGATGGCCACGGCGTTGATGGGCGGCATTACCAGCGCCACGATCCTGACCGTGTTTTTCCTGCCGGCGCTGTACGCCACGGCATTCCGCGTGCGTCACGACGAACGTGCCTCGCCCGCCGACCCCGCACACGCGGCCAACCCGCAAGGAGACCGCTCATGATGCCGCGCCTCGCCCGGCGCTGGTGCGCCCCGCTCGTTCCGATCCTCCCACTGTGGCTGAGCGCCTGCGCGTTCACTCCGGGCGACACGCCGCCGGTCATGCCCTCACCCGCGCACTATGGCGCCAGCGCGCCGCCCGCGCATACCGACGTGGCGCAGGGCACGGCACAGCAGTTCGACGTGGGCGCGGCCCCCGTGAGCGCGTGGTGGCATGCCTATCGCTCGGACACCCTCAATGCCCTCGTCGACGAAGGGCTGCGCAACAGCCCCTCCCTGTCCTCGGCGGAGCATGCCTTGCAGGCCGCGCGCGAGCAGCTGAAGGCGCAGATCGGCGCGTCGCTCTTCCCGTCGATCGACCTTGGCGGCGAAGCGGCACGCGAGCGCAATCTCGGCATCCCGAATCTTGGACCGCCGACGGCGCTCTACAACATGTTCGTGGGACAGGTACAGGCACGCTACACGTTCGACTTATTCGGCGCCGCTCGCTTCGCCGACGCGTCGCTGGCGGCCCAGGTCGATCAGCAGGCGTTCCAGCTCGAATCGGCGCGGCAGGCGCTCGCGGCGAATATCGTCTCCGGCGCCATCGGGGCATCGGTGCTCGGTGCACAGGTCAAGGCGACCGAGCGGCTCGTCGAACTGGCGCAGGCCGACGCTACAGAAATGGCCCGGCGAGAAGTGCTCGGCGCCGTCTCCCGCGCCGACGCGCTGGCGTCCGCGCAAAACGCCGAGACGCTCGCTGCGTCGCTGCCCGGGCTGCGCGCGCAGTGGCAGTCCACACGCTACGCGTTGGCCGTGTTGCTGGGCCGCACGCCCGATCGCGCCCCCGACGATGTGCCGCTGGGCGCGCTGAAGGTCCCCGAACGGGTGCCGGTCGTCGTGCCGTCGACGTTGCTGCAATCGCGGCCCGACATCCAGGCGGCCGAGATGGCCCTCAAGGCGGCCTCGGCCGAGGTCGGCGTGGCCACGGCGCAGATGTTCCCGAGTCTGACGCTCAGCGCGTCGATGGGCAAAGGCGGTTTCCATTGGCCGATGGTGCTTTCCGGCGCCGGGGCGCTCTGGAGCGTCGCCGCGTCGATCTCGCAGCCGATCTTCCACGGTGGCGCATTGCTCGCGCAGCGTCGGGCAGCGAGCGCCACTTATGCGGCCGCGCTCGACCGATACAAGCAGACGGTGCTCGCCGCGTTCAAGAACGTAGCCGATACGTTGGCGTCGCTCGAAGCGGACAACACATCGCTGCGGCACGCGGACCTTGCCAGCGCGGCGGCCGAGCAGATCTATCGCGACACGGCCGCCCGCGTGCGCCTGGGCGCCCTGCCGGCGTCGGCGGCTCGCGGGCGCGAACAGCAGTACTGGAACGCCTATCTCACGACAGTGCGTGCAACCGGCGCACGTTTGTCGGATACTGCGCTCCTCTTTTACGCAATGGGGGTGCCGCCGGCGCCAGTGGCCGATACGGCCCAGGCCGCTGAGCCCACACGCCCCGCGCACGACGTTGTCCGACAATGACTGCCATATCGACCCCGCGGGGCCGTCGCCCCAAACACCTGCCCGAAGGCCGTGCGGCGTTGCTTGCCGCCGCCATCGACGCCTTTTCGCAACTGGGCTATGACGGTGCCAACCTGCGTGGCATCGCGCGGGCGGCGAAGGTCGACGCCAGCCTGGTGCGCGTGCACTTCGGCTCGAAGGAGCAACTGTGGCGCGCATGCGTGGACACGCTCGAAGGCGCGCTCGCGGGTCCGAGCGAGCGGCTGCGCGCGTTGTCGCTCGACACTGCGCGTCCGGTGACCGATCGTCTCAAGGAAGCCATTGCGATCATCGCCGCCCACGCCATCCACCATCCGGAGCACAAGCAGTTCATCACGCAGCACGCATCGGAGACCGGCGAGCGCGGTGCCATCCTGCACCGCCATCTGGTGATGCCCGTCTACGACTGCATGGAGCCCCTCATCGTGCAGGGCATGCAGGCGGGTGTCGTGCGTGCCGAACATCCGGCCATGTACTTTTGCGTGCTTGTCCACGCCCTGCACCCACCGCCCGGCTCCCCGGTGCTGATGCAATTGATTGCGCCGCAGGTCGGCGGCGACGCCTTCGGGCCGGCCCTGATCAAGCAGGTCGAATGCCTGTTCTTCGCCGAACCCAACGCCCCAAAAGACTGACCCCCGTCAGCGACAAGCGACGCGGCGGTGTCACGAACGCCTCTTGACGGTATCCGGGACGCGACAGGCGCGCCGATGCATTACACTGGCGGCCGCCTTCTTTTGCTTTCATCCTCATGTCAGACGCTAATTCCACCACTGTCATTCTCGGCGCCGGTCAAGCCGGCGGCGAAACCGCCCTCGCCCTGCGTCAACTGGGTTACACGGGGCGCATCGTGCTCGCCGGCAACGAAAGCCACCTGCCGTATCGCCGCCCGCCGCTCTCGAAAGCGTTTCTGTCCGGTCAGGCCGATGAAGCCAGCCTGCTGATCCGTCCGGCAGACGCCTGGGAGAAGGCCGAGATCGACGTGCGTCTGGGCGTGACGGCCACTGCCATCGACCGCGCGGCGCGCACCGTCACATTCGACGACGGCCAGACACTCGGCTACGACCATCTGGTGCTGGCGCTTGGCGGCCGCGTGCGCCATCTGCCCATTCCGGGCGGCGACGCCCCGAACGTCTACTACCTGCGCAACATCGCAGATGCCACGCGTCTGCGCGAGGCGCTCGCCCCGGGCAAGCGCGTCGTCGTGGTCGGCGGCGGCTACATCGGGCTGGAAGTGGCGGCAACCGCCGTCAAGGCGGGCGCCGCGGTGACCGTGCTCGAAGCGGCCCCGCGCCTGCTGGCCCGCGTGGCGGAAGCCGATCTGGCGGACTTTTTCGCGACGTTGCACCGCGAGAACGGCGTCGACGTGCAGGTGGGCGTCGGCGTGACCGCGCTTGAGCAGGATGCGGCCGGTCGGGTCGTCGCGGTCGTGGCCGGTGACAAGCGCCTGCCGGCTGATGTAGTGGTCGTTGGCATTGGTGTCGTTCCGAACGCCGAGTTGGCACAGGCCGCGGGGCTGGCGGTCGAGAACGGCATCGTCGTCGACGAATTTGCCCGTACCAGCGATCCGGCGATCCTGGCGGTGGGCGACTGCGCGCATCACGAACACCCGGCGCTGGGCCGCCGCATTCGTCTGGAATCGGTGCCGAGCGCGAGCGAAATGGCGAAGGTGGCGGCGAGCGTAGTGCATGGCGATGCGCCCAAGGCCGTCGCGACCGCGCCCTGGTTCTGGTCGGATCAGTTCAACGCGAAGCTGCAAATGGTCGGCCTGACGGACGGCCATGACGCCATGATCGAGCGCCGCTTGCCGGATGCGCAAGGGGCCGCCGTGTTCATGCGCTTCTATCTGCGCGAAGGTGCCGTCGTGGCGGCCGTGAGCATCAATCGGGCACAGGAGTTTCTGGCCGCACGCGAACTCGTCGGTCGCCGCGCCGTGGTCGACCCGGTGCGTCTGGCCGACGCGGCCACGCCCCTCAAAACGCTTCTGTCAGAACTCGGCCCAGTCGCCTGAGGCCGAACGCCTTCTTCCGATGTGCCAAACGCCGGGCGCTTCCGCCCGGCGATCAACGCGCCGCCTGACCGCGCGCGTGTCACTCCACCGGTGCGTGCGCGGGCAACAGCAACACCGGCCGACCGGCGTGACGGGCCGTGTCCTCCGCGACGCTGCCCAGCGTGAAGCGCCGGAACCCGCGCCGCCCATGCGTGCCAAGCACGATGACATCGGCATCGGTCTCTTTGCCTGCGCAGATAATCTGATCGGCAACCCCCTCGCCGACCGGCTGAAGCTCTCGCAACTCGACGTCGCCGGGCACGCCCGCCTCATGCAGGCGTCGCGTCGCCCACTTCAGCGCCTGCTCGCCCACGGCGCGCACCGCGCCGAGCAGCGGGGCCGAGTCGAAGCCTTCGGGAAATGGCCCCGGCATATCCAGCACATGGACGACGCGCAACGACGCCGCATGCGCGCGAGCGAGCGAAAGTGCGTATTCGAAGGCGCGGCGCGACGTCTCGCTGTCGTCGAGCGCGACGAGTATCCGTTCGTAGTGTCCGCCCGCACGCAACGGCGAATGCGGGCGCGCCTCGCCCGCCACCAGCATCACCGGCACCTCCGCGCTGCGCAGAATCTGTTCGGCAACGCTGCCCAGCATGGCGCGTCGCACACCGCCCCGGCCGTGCGTGCCGACGATGATGATTTCGGCGCCCCACTCGTTGGCCTCGCGGGTGATGGCCTCCGGAACGGTCTCGCCGGTCGTGCGCAGATCGAGCAAATGCGCCTGTGGGTCGAGCCCTTCCTCGCGCAGATACAGCACCGCGCGCGCCAGATGTTCCTCGCCCTCGCGCTGCATGTCGCGACGCACCTGCTCCAGGTCGATGAGCTTGGCGAAGGCGGAGGTCACCGGCGTGACGGGGTCTTCCACCGTGTGAATGACGCGGATCACGTCGCCGTTGCGCGCAAAGGCGGCCGCCTCGCGCAGCGCACGGCGTGACGATTCGCTACCGTCGGTCGCCAGCAGAATGCGTTTTGTCATGAGCAGCCTCGCAAAGAGCATCACAGGAAGGCCTCGCACGCAGGCAGCGTGTCCGGCATCGTGCCGCCGCGCGAGTCGCTTCGACTGTCGAACCGTGACACGATGCAGCTACTATAGCGCTCGATCGTAGCCGACGACTACCTTCACTGGCTCGGGAATCCCCCTTAAGACGCGCTTGCTTGATGCAACGCAAAAACGCCACAGGCCCGACGCATCGGGCCTGTGTACGGCGTGAGTCCAGCAGAAAGCCGGGGGCGGAACGTCGCGCTTATCGGGCGGCGTCGCCCCAGCGATAAGCATGCGACGCGTCGTCGAGCTTCGCCTTGAGGCCGGCGTCGAGCGCGTAATCGACGGTACCGAGTGTTTCGGTCAATTGTTCGACGCGGCTCGCGCCGATAATCGCCGACGTGACCGCCGGGTTCGCCAGCACCCAGGCGAGCGACAGACGCGTCAGCGACTCACCCGCGTCCTTCGCAATGCCTTTGAGCGACTCGATCGTCTCGAACTCACGCTCGTGCCAGTAGCGCTGCTGGTACATCGAGCCGGCCTTGCCGACCGTCGCCGTGGTGAAGCGACCTTCGCTGGGGGCGGCATCATGTCGGTATTTGCCCGTCAGCAAGCCGCCGGCGAGCGGGTTGTAAGGGATGACCGCCAGACCTTCTTCACTGGCCAGCGGCAGCAGTTCGCGCTCGATCTGACGGAACAGCAGGTTGTAGCGCGGCTGCACCGACACGAAGCGTGCCACGCGCAGCACGTCGGCGCGGCCCAGGGCACGTGCGAGGCGATAGGCGAGGTAATTCGACACGCCGACGTAGCGGGCCTTGCCCGACTTCACAATGGTGTCGAGCGCCTCGAGCGTCTCGTCGATGGGCGTGTCGGTGTCGTCGGAATGCAGTTGGTACAGGTCGACGTAGTCGGTTCCCAGGCGGCGCAGCGACGCATCGATGGCATCGAGCAGATGCTTGCGCGACGCCCCCTTGTCCCACGGTGACGGTCCCATCTGGCCGCAGGCTTTGGTCGCGACGATGAACTGGCTACGGCGCCCCTTGAGCCAACGACCGACGATCTCCTCGGTACGTCCGGACAACGAGATGTCGGCGCCGAGCGGATAGACGTCGGCAATATCGATGAAGTTGACGCCCGCGTCGGCGGTACGGTCGAGAATCGCATGGCTGGCGGCTTCCTCGGTTTGCAGACCGAACGTCATGGTGCCCAGGCACAAGCGGGAAACGCTCAGGCCGGTGCGGCCGAATTTGGTGTATTGCACAGTCACTCCCGGAAGTTTCGAATGCGTCCATGCCAGGCGTCGATCGCGGGCCTCGCCGGCCACGCCCGCTGGCAAGAGCGCACAGTATGCGCGATTCCGGGAAAACGCGTGCGCGAGCCCGAACGCCCATTCGCGTGCGGATCCGGCGAAGACTCGCGCAGGGTTGGCGCGTCACTCCATCGATTTGAGGTCCACCCAGACACCGTCAGTGCCTCGAATGAGCTGCTTGCCGCCGTACTTCATGACGGTGGTCTGCTCGTTCGCCGACACGAAGGCCGTCTGCGGTAAATCAGCCGCATATGACCCCAGATCGGGCGTTCCCGCGAACGGGTTGTTCGCGATCAGATGCGAAACCAGCGTCATCAGCGCCAGATAGCTCGTGGGTGTGGAAATCGTGATCGGCGTGCCGCGGCTGGCCCCCGCCCCGTTGCCGAACCCCACGAGCTTCACCGCCACCGGCACATGCGTGATCTCCGGCAGCGGCACCTCGCGCATGCCCGAGACCTGCAGCTTGCTGCCGCGCAGCGCGGCGCCGTGCTCGGGCACGAACACGACCACCGCCTTGCGGCCCGACCGGGCGATGGTGTCGATGAACTGACCAAAATCGTCGAACATCGCCTTCACGCGTATCGGATAGCTCTGCGCGCTGGGCAGTCGCGAGCCTTCGAGACGGTTGCCGTCGTGCAGCGAGATCGTGTTGTAATAAAGCGCGACGCGTTTGTCGGGCATGGCCATACGCTGCTGCCACCACGATTGCAGCACGTCGCCATCCGAGCGGACCGGGGTTTCGTCGAACGAGCGCATGGTCACACGCGTGCGCGTGTTGTCGAACGGCGTGATGCCCTGCACGCCGAAGTTCTGCTGAACCTCCTGCATGAAGTTGTCGAAATGCCCGTCGTGGTTCATCGCGAGCGACGGCGTATAGCCGAGCTGCTTCAGGTCACTCATCACGTAGCACTGCGGGCCGGCCGGATCGTACAGTGCCTTGTGCGTCGGCTGGCCGCAGCCGGCGCGCAGCACACGAATGGCTGCCGGGCCGCTGTAGCTCGCCGCGGAGTTGAAGTTCTTGAAGACGAAATCAAAGCGCGAGAGCAGCGGCAGGTTGGCGAGATTGTCGACGTCGAGATCGTCCTGCGCGAGCGAACAGATGTGCAGGAAGATGATGTCGAAGTCCGGGCCGGCCCCGGCCTGCGCCGGCATCGCGACGGTGCGCGTCAGTTCGCGAGTGTAGAAGCCATCGAGTGCCGCGTCTGGATTCGCGGCCAACGGCACCTCGCCGTCACCCGACACGAATTCGTTCACGCCGGCGGTCGCGGCGCTCGCTCCCGCTGACGGCGCGGCCGGGATATCGCCCGTCGCCGCGACCACCGGCGTGACCGGGCCCAGCGCACCGAAGCGCAGCACGAGGGGCACGATCACGAGCGCGAGCATCACGAAGGTCGTCACGCGAACCCAGCGGTTCACGATCCAGTAGACGAGCGTCAGGATCGCGAGCAGAAGCCAGAATTGCGTCGGCACGAAGCGTCCGAGCAGCTCGATCAGGTACGAGAACCGGAATTGCAGCAGCGCCGGCAACTGCTCGACGAAACGGGCGAACGGCGGCAGGTTCGAATCGTAATAGAGCAGCGCCGCACCGGCCGGCAGAGCGATCACCTGTCGCCCAATGCGCGCCCAGCGCGGGCGCAGCCGGATCGCGAGCAGCACTGCGAAGAGGAAGTTCGGCAGCACGTGAAAGCCGATGGTGCCGGCCCACAGGAGCAGCAGCTTCAGGATGAAATAGAGGTTCCAGATGCCCATCGTATGCGTCCCTGAGTTCCGGTGTTGTCCGGCTTACGTCTGGCGTGCGCTGCGCAGGCGATCCTGCCAGCGCGTCACGAGTTTGCCCAGCAAGTAATTCGCCAGCACCTGATAACCGCGCAGCCCCATCGCGAGCATCTCGAAGAGCGCCTTGATCGGTTCGTCGCGCGTGCGCTCGACGTCCCAGTCGCGCCAGGCGTCGGCACGGCCGAACGTGAATTGCACGAGATGTTTGTCCTGCGCCACCGTGAGTGGCATGAACGAGAGAAACAGCGCCTGCCCGCGCACCCCGACCACGCGCACCGGAAAGCCATATTCCGTCGCGCCGCGCGAGAGCGCGACCTGCGCTTCGGTGCCCTCGCTCAGTTCGAGTGGCACGCTCAGCAGCAGCGCCAAACCGCCGCCGGAGAAGTCGCGCGTGTGGCACGCGATCGTGCGGCCGTCCGGCAAATACAGCATGGCGGGCATGCGCATCGACACCCGATGCGTGCGGCGCACCTGCCGAACCTCGGTTGCCACCGCCACCGCCGCCCCCAACACAGCCAGATTGAACGTCACCCACGCCAGGTTGAAGACCAGCGCCCCCATCTCGTGCGCCGGTGCGTAGAAGTAGCGCAACACCCCCGCCAGAAAGCCCAGCAGATTGAAGCCAAGCAGCACCAGGTAAGGCTTCGAGATATTCCAGTCGAAGAAGCTCTGCTCGATCAGACCGCCCTTGGCCGTCACGTTGAACTTGCCGTATCGCGGGTTGATGAACGCCACCGTCGTGGGCAGCGCCACGTACCACGCCAGCACGGCTTCATAGACATCCGACCAGAACGAATGGCGATACTTGCCCTGGATGCGTGAGTTGGCGATGTTCGCGTGTGCGATATGCGGTAACACATAGGCGCAGATGCTCAGGGCCGCCGCCTGCACGATATGCAATCCGAAAAACAGATAGGCGATCGGCGCGAGCAGGAAGATGATGCGCGGAATGCCATAGAAGAAATGCAGCATGCCGTTCGCGTAGCAGATCCGCTGTCCGAACTTCAATCCGCGTCCGAAGAGCGGGTTGTCGACGCGGAAGATCTGCGCCATGCCGCGTGCCCAGCGAATGCGCTGGCCCACGTGACTGGAGAGCGACTCGGTCGCAAGACCCGCCGCCTGCACCACTTTCAGGTACACGGTATTCCAGCCGCGACGGTGCATCTTGAGCGCCGTGTGGGCGTCTTCCGTCACCGTCTCGACGGCGACACCGCCGACTTCGTCGAGTGCGGTACGCCGCAATACAGCACACGAGCCGCAGAAAAACGAGGCATTCCAGAAGTCGTTGCCGTCCTGCACGATTCCGTAGAACAGTCGCCCTTCGTTGGGTACCGCCCCGCGCGTGGCGAGGTTGCGCTCGAACGGATCGTCGGAGAAAAAGTGGTGCGGGGTTTGCACGAGCGAGCAGCGCGGGTCCTTGAGGAAGGCACCCATCGTCGTCTGCAGGAACGAGCGCACGGGAATGTGATCGCAGTCGAAGATGGCGACGAACTCGCCCTGTGTCTTGCCCAGCGCATGGTTGATGTTGCCCGCCTTGGCATGCCGATTGTCGGGACGCGTCACGTAGTGCACCCCGGCGAGCGCAGCGAATTCGCGCATCTCGTCGCGGCGTCCGTCGTCGAGCAGGTAGATATTGAGCTTCTCGGGCGGCCAGTCGATCCCGCAGGCGGCATACACCGTCGGGCGCACCACGTCGAGGCCCTCGTTGTACGTGGGAATATAGATGTCGACGCTGGGCCACTCGCGCGTGTCCGGCGGCAGCGGCGTGATGCGGCGCTGCAACGGCCAGACCGTCTGGATGTAGCCAAACAACAGGATCATCCACGTGTACATCTCGGCGGCCACGAGGGTGTAGCCGACCGCCGCCTCCGGCAGGGTGTCGAACGCCAGCGATTGCGTGAGACGCCACCATACATAGCGGATCGTGGAAATCAACGACAAACCGATCAGCACGAGCACCGAATACTGACTGTCGAGCCGGCGGAATACCAGCGCCAGCGTGAGCGTGCAGATCGAGAACAGCAACTGCTCGAACGGCTCGAACGGTGTCGTGACGATCCAGAACACGCCGACCAAGCCGAGCAGCGCGACAACGGCCGATGTGACACGCCACTGCATCACGCGCGCGAGTTGCGCGTCGAAGCGGTGGGCGAGCTGCGCGGGGGTGTCGGGCGGAATGCCGAAGAGCGTCTGCACCAGCCACAGGCGCGCGCGTTCGTTGTTGTCCCGGAGCGCCAGCCAGCCGACGTACGGTGGGAATGCCGGGCGCCGATCGGCCCGGCGCCACACCAGTGCCTGCACCATCTGTCCGACGCTCGCATCGATCGGAACGTCGAGCCGATGCGTGACACGCGCGTTGATCCAAGCCAGTGCGCGCGCGGGATAATCAGTGCGTCCGGCGCGCGGCGGCGGAAACAGGAGACGCAACCACCAGTCGCGCCATTGATCCAACCGATTCACCTCAAGTCGCATCGCCAGGCGCGTCACCGCGTGGTCGCCAACCTGCGTGACCCAGCGTTGATGACTCGGCGAACGCAAGGTCGCCGCAAGCGTCCATTGCAGCAGACTCGGCGGGCGCCCGTCCGCGCGCGGTGGCACCGCGAGACGCACCACCAGAATCTCGCTGCCGAGCCGGTAAAGGGTGCGCAATGCGTCGCGGATCATGCGCGGCCCCCGGTGTCGGTCACCGCATCAATCGGCGTCGTGGCATGCAGCAACCATGCGGCCAAATGGGCGAAATCGAGCGCAGCCTGCGATCCCTGCGCCCCCATGGCCAGGGTCTGGCCGCTGGCCGCCACCGTGCCGATCGCGTCGTCACGATGAATGCGCAACGGCACACTGGCGTCGCCCGCGCGGGACTGGATCAGATGGAGGAGATCGTTGTTGAGCGCAGAATTGGCGGCAGCGAAGTTCGGCACCATCTGAGCGCGGCCCGCGCACGCCGCGATCAGGTCCAGCTGCGTGACGTAGCCGGTCGTCGTCACGGGCACCACGCCAAGGACGAGGTCGGCGGCCGCCACGGCGGCCTGGGCAATGACATCGGGCAAGCGCTGCGTGTCCATGAGGACGCGCGTGCCCTCGGGCAAACCCATCGCGTCGAGATGACGACGCAGCCCGCCGGCGTCCTGACGCAGCCATTGGCCAATGGCGCTCAGACTCGCCGCCTCGCTGCGACCGGCAGGCAGCAGCGACACGCGCGCCGGCGTCTCGCACAGCACACTACGCCAGCCGTCCGGCGCAACGCTCGGTGACAGCACGCCTGCCGCGCACGTCTCGCGCAATCCGAGCAGCGCACCGATGCTGTTTTGTGCGTCGAGTTCAAGCACGGCGACCGGATGCGATGCCTGCGCGAGTTCTGCGGCCAGATGGGCCGTCACCGTACTGCGCCCCGCGCCACCGGCGCTGGAAACAACGGCAATGAGTGTCAGCATGTGGCCCCCTTCCCCGCCCAGGCATCGGAGATGTGGGACACAACGGCGGCGAAGGCAAAATCGATGCGAGCGCGCATGGGTCAGTAACTCCAGATCGGGCGTACCGGCGACGGCGGCATCGGCACATCACCACGGCGGGCGTCGAAGTGATAGCGCAGGTAGACGAGGAAGCGATTCGGCGCGTAATAGTCCGAACGCTCGAACTGCGCCTGAGCGCCGATCACCCAATGACGGTTGACCCAGTATTCGGCACGCCCGAGAAGCGAAAACCCCACGCCGAAGCCGCCGCCCGAGCCGTACGTCAAGTTGCCGCTGGCCGATTGCAGCGTACCGTCCGTCGGGAAGTACGGCATCGATTTCTCCTGACTTTGCGAGACGGACACCGACCCGCGCAGGTAATACGACCAGCGTTGTGTGCGGCCGTACCACTCCAGCGGCAGCGTTAGCGACACATAGGTTTGCGGGCTGTAGTAACCGCCATGGCCATAGGTATAGAACCGCTCATTCTGCGCAAAGCTGTCGAAAAACACCGTGACACCGGTGTTCATGCGCATGTCGCGCCGGTAGACGAGCGGCAGGTCGACACCAGCGCGCGCCGACACCTCCGAGTTGTTGAGCACATTCTCGCCGGTCAGTCGCGCCACGCTCGCTTCGCCAAAAATGCCCCACTTCAGGAAGTCGCGCGACGCGTGGAACGTCAGGGCATCGCGCCGCACCCCGCCCCATTTGCCGTCGCCGAAGATCTCGGGCAACGGCAGGTACGACCCGGCGTACGACACCATGCTGCCCGCCATCGGCCGACGCGACGCGTCGACCCAGTAGTGGTAGCGTCCCACGTTGCCGAACAGGCGCACGCCGCCGGTCACATAGGAAATGGGAAAGCCCACGGGCGTATGGCCGACGTCTGCCCGGATCCAGTCGTTCTCATAGCCGAGCATCAGCGCCTGTCCATGTGCCTTCTGACGCTTCGTGCCGTAGTCGCCCAACACACCGGGATTGGCGGCCCGGAACGCGGGCACGTTAAGCAACGGCAGCGTGCCGAGCGCCGACGTGCCATTGAGCGGCAAGTCGCCAGCATCCGCGCTCACGTAGTCGGTCTGGGCGAACACGTGGCCGTCGTAACCGAGCGCGTATTGGCCGTACACCGGCACGGCGCGCGCATTGAACATCGAGATACCGCCGTCGCCCTTCTTCTCGTCGATTTCATAGCCCGCCGCGACATAGCTGTTACGCCGCGCTTCCAGCGAGTCGATAGCCGACTCGGCCGACGTCATGCCGTCGTAGCCGGGTAGCGCGCCTTGCACGATTTCCTCCTTGCGTGCCTGGTCGTACCATCCCTTCGCCTCGCGATAATGACGCTGCGACTGCGCGATGCGCCCGCGCTGCACGGTCACAGCGGGCGTATCGGGGAATTGCGTGCGCAACGTGTCGTTGAGTGCGATGGCCTCGTCGAAGCGATCCATCGCCGTGAGCCGTCGCACAACGCCCAGCTGTGTCCAGACGTCGCTGGGCGACGCCTCGGCCAGTGCGCGATCGAGTTCGCGGTTGGCCGCCGCGTCGTCCTGCATCTCGTAGAGCACGCGCACGAGCGACAGGCGCGCGTCCTGATCGTTCGGATCCTGGCGAAGCTGCGCTTGCGCGATCTTGCGCGCGTCGTCGAAACGGCGCTCGTCGAAGTACAGATCGCCGAGCATCGACAGCGCGCGTTTGTCGGGCGGTTGACGCGAGAGCAATGGATCGAGCTTCGCGCGCGCGGTCGTGAAATCGCCCAGCGCCCGCGCACGGTCGGCCTCGCGCAGGGCGAGACGATCCTGCAAGTCCTGCCGTTCGGCGCGCTGATCCGCCCCGAGCGTGGCCGGATCGATGCCGGCCAGGAACGTGCCCAGTTCCGCATCGCGTTCCGCCGTATCGAGCAATTCCGCGTAGCGCAGTTGTGCGTCTGGCTGCGGCTTGTCGGCGTGCGCCGCCAGCCAGTCGCGCATGAGCGCCAGCCCCGGCTCGGGCTGTCCCGCCGCCACGCGGGCGCGCGCGACTTCAGCGATCAGTTCCGGGTCGTCGCCAGCCATTGCCAAGGCATCGGCATAGCGCCGCTCGCTCTGCGCGTCGTCGCCGGCGGCATGCTCCTCCCGAGCCAGACGCGCCGTGTCGCGAATCGCGAGCGTCGTCTGCATGCGGCGGATCGACGGCGTGACGTTCGTGACCGGGATCTGCGCGAGTGCGGCACGAGCCCCGACTTCGTCGTCGATGACGTTCAAATAAAGCGCCTGCGCGTACAGCATCTGCGCGCGGTCGTCGGGCGGGAGCGGTTGATGCAGACCCTCGGCCATCACGTCGCGACCGATCTGCGGCAGGCGCAGCTTCCGGTAGAGGGTTGCCAGCGAGTAGCGGGTCCAGGCATTGCCCGGGTCGAGCGCGACGGCGCGCTCCAGGGCCGCGAGCGCCGGGCCGTGATGACCTTGTGCGATCGCGCGCTCGGCGTCGTCGGACAAGGCAGCGGCCTCGGCCTTGTCGAAGCGCGCCTTGTCCTGTGGGAAGCGTCGTCGCAGATCGCCGAGCAGGGTCGCCAGTTCGGCGCGGCGCTCCTGGCGCGAATACAAGGTAATCAGGCCACGCAATGCCGTGTCGTTATCCGGCTCGATCCTCAGCGCCTGCTGGAAGAGCCGCTCGGCATCGTCGTTGCGCTTGTCGTCGAGCGCAATCTCGCCCAACAAAGCCAGACCGTCGGGATTGCGCGGGTCGCTGGCCAGGGCGCTACGCACGAGCCGGTCGGCCTCGGCCAGACGACCGGCGTCGCGCGCGGCGCGCGCCTCGGTCATCGCGCCCCAGAAGCGCGACGTCTGGAGCAGCGCACGCCACTTGTTCGCGTTTCCCGGATCCTTGCGCAGCGCCTGTGAAAACAGCGCTTGCGCCGCCTGATGATCGCCTTGACGCATCTTGACGAGCCCCAGCGAGCCGAGCAGTTCGCCGTCGTTGGGGCGCTTGGCGCGCGCCGCGTCGAGCGACGTCTGCGCGTCGCTCAGCCGCCCCTGATCGAGCGCCTTGATGCCAGCCTGCCTCGCCTGATAAGCGGGATCGTTGAGCATCCGCGTGCGGGCTGCCTGTTGCGCGTTGAGCTTGTCGTACGCCGCGCGGATCTCGGTATCGTTCGGCGAGAGCGCGAGATAGCGCTGATAGAGGGGCAGCCAGGCCAGATTGCCGTCCGCCCGCGACAATCCTTTCTGCCAGAGCGGCAGCAAGGCGTTCAGATCGGCGTCGGGCCGCGCCGCGAGTTCGGCGACCATTCGCGTGCCTGCCAAGCGACTCGCCGGACGGTCGATCATCAACTCGGCCAGCGATTGCGATGCGCGCGAATCGCCAGGCGCGTCCTTCGCGAGCGCTGCCAGCCCCCGTTGCGCCGCGGGCCAGCCGTGGGTGGCATTGGCTTGCGCCCGGTAGTACTCGACGCCAAGATCGCCACTGGGCGGACCGTCGGGAAACAGCGCCTGGTACTGCGCGAAGGCGGCGTCGGCCTGTCCGCTGCGCTGGAGCAGTCGCGCGCGCGCCATGCGGGATTTGTCGACGGTGTTCACGCGGATCACGTCGGCCAGCGCTTGGGTGGCGGGCGCGTTCGGATAGCGCGCCTGCAACGTCTGCAAGGCCTTGCTCGCTTGCTCTGGGTGATTTTCTTCACTCTCGATCTGGCCGAGCAGCGATAGCACGTCAGGTTGCTCCGGTTGCACGAGCAGCGCCTTTTCCAGCGCTGCGCGAGCAAGATCGTTGCGATGACGGGCGTGCCAGAGCGTGGCGCTCGCAAGCAGACGGCTCACGTCGCGATTGGCGGCCACGACATCCGGCTTGCCGCCCTCGCCCGGGCTCGGCGCGGCGCGCGCGGGGACAACACCGGCGGCCATCAGCACACAGGTCAGACACGCGGAGCGAATCACCGTGTTGCGCAAGTCGCCTCCCATGGCACCTGCAACATGCCGTCGGCGGCGAAACGGAAGCGCCCATCGCGCCAGCCGAGACCGAACAACGAGAGCACCGAGCTGTAGTAGCCGGGTGCCGCTTGCGCCTCGAGCGCGCGCGCACGCGTCACTTGCGCCTGCGCTTGCGCGGTATCGCCCACCGCCTGAAGCAGCGGCACAAGGGCCGCCGAAAAACCGGACCCGCCGGATTGACTGGCCGTGCCGTCGCGCGTATCGACCCGTTCGGGCGGCGCACCGTGAGCCGCGACAAACTTCAGCATGCCGCCGAAGGTGTGCATCAATGCGTGAAAGTCATCGCTGCCGGGCGCGAGCATGCCAGCCCATAGGTAGACACGAATCGCGTTGTAGCTGCCCTCGCCCTTCGTGTCCGGATCGATCTCGAAACCGCGGCCCGCACGATACATCGCCCATTCCGGGGCGAATCCCAGCGGTGGCGCCGTCAGCGTGATTTGCTTGAGCGATGACGGGATCAGTTGGGCCCAGCCGCTTTCGGGAAAGCGCCCCGCCAGATAGCGCACCACTTGCATCGGCACATAGCTGGGATTGAGCCGCCACAGATCCTTCGCGGGATGAAAGCCGACCGGCGCCGGCAGCAACGTGCGCCCGAGACCGGGCACGACATCCGTCTCCTCCGACACAATGCGGCGTGCAACGAGGGCGCCCAGCGCGGTATACCGCCGCACGTTCCACAATCGCCCTGCCTCGCCCAGCGCGTAGGCGATCCACATATCGGCGTCGCTCGCCGGGTTACGGTCGAGCACGCCCCATTGCCCGTCGTCCTTCTTGCCCCAGAGCCATGCGGGCAGGTGAGCGGTCAAATCGCCCTGCGCCAGATTGTTGACGGTCCAGTCGAGCACCTTGTCGAACGTGACGCGATCGTTGGCCATCAGCGCGAAGGTCAGCGCATAGGCCTGACCTTCCGACACCGTGCGCTGATCGTCCATGCTGCGATCGATCACGCGCCCGTCGTCGCTCAAAAAGCCCGCCTTGAAGCGTGTCCAGTCAGGCCAGTCGACCGTGGCACAGGTTCGCAACTTCGTCGTGGTCGTGGGCGCGGCCTTCGCCGGCGCGCTGTGCGCCGGGTGTGTCAATCCGCCGAGCACCGGCAACGCACTGCATGCGGCGAGCGCACGCAGCACGGCCCGACGGCGCCGGCCCACACTTTCGGCGCGTGTCATTTACTGCTCCAGACGACGCGCAGCACGCCGCTGCAACCAACCGAAGCACTTGAGCGCAATGGCGAACGCCGCAAGCAGTGCGACGAGCCCCACCAGAATTGGATGGCTTGAAAGGTGATAGCGAATGCGGGTCCACCAGCTCACATCGCCCACGAAGTAAGTCTGGCCAAGGCGGAATGAATCGGCACGATCGCCGCTGAACACCGCGAGATCGCCATGGATCTCCGCCCGTCGGGCGTTGTCGCCGATGGCATCGACCACGCTGAGCAATGCGTCGTCGCTCGACGCATTGATCGCGACCACCGAGCGCGAGCGGGTCACCGGCGACTCGAATCCGATGAGCGCGGCGAGCGGCCCCTTGGACAATGCGTCCATGTGCGCCGGCCCGACAGGGCTTGCCGCAAGCGCCGAGCCTATCGCACCGTCGCCCCGCGAGGCCTGCGGCTGGGCCGTCATGACCCGGCGCGTCTGGTCGATGATCAGCGGCAGATTTTTGCCCCACTTGACCAAGAGGTCAGCCACCTCCTGGCCGCCGACCATCAGGAGGTCGCGATCCTTGAAGCGGTCGGTCTGCATCGTGTCGAGCACTTCGAAGCGATCGGCATAGACGCCAGTCGACCGGCCGAACTGGCCGAGCGTCGAAAAGACGGCTTCGAGCGCCGCGGTGTCCGGCGTCTTCGACATCACGATGGCCGTCTGCGCTAGATCGGCGTACTTCGTGAAGGGGAATCCGCTGCCGACGAAGAAGCTCAGGTTCGGCATCTCGGCGTAGTGCGGCAGGCCGCTGAAATCGATGGTCGAATCGGCGTCGATGGCCGAACGTGCCGCGTGGGTGATCGACTGACTGCACATCCCGTCCTTGTGCGGCTCCATCGCGAACTGAAACGACAGCGAATTGCGCGACGCCACCTGGAACGCGGGGATGCGCACTTCCTTGCGATCGGCCATGGTGCCGTCGGAGAGCAACTCCACGAGCATGTGGCTCTTGTCGATACTGGCGCCCGAGGCGCGAAGACGATAGGCGCGCACGAACTGATCGTTGATCGACACGCTCATCGACGAATCGTCGGGCTTCGCCGGCGGCGTGTAGCGGTACTTCAGATCCATCGGCACGCCCGTGTTCTGCCACGTGAGCAGATCGGCGGGAAGATTGAGGCGGAGACGAATCGGCCACGGCATGTAGCCGCTCGCTTGCAGGTCGCTCGGATTGTCGACCAGTTCGCCGAACTTCACGGGGCGGTCGGTGCGCACCCACCGCGGCGCGTCGTACGCCGCGCGCGGTGGCATCGGCGTGAGCGCGTCGATGCGCATGGCGTCGCCCGACAATGCGGCGCGTCCCGAGACGAGCGCGAGCGCGGCCGTCTCCAGATCCTTGGCGTCGCGGCCCTGCACGACGAGCAATTTGAGCGACGGATCGTCCGGATTCGACATCATGCGCAGGGTCGGGGCATCGACCTTCGGCAAATCGAGTCCCGGGAGCATCGTGTCGTTCGTGACGAACACGATGGCGTGCTTCGACGGCAACGTCTTCACGCTGACAGGGAAGCGCGTACGGCGATAGTCGCCGATGGCGCCCGCCCACGTCGCCACCACACCGGCGGCATGCACCACGGCGAGCGACGGCGGCGCACCGAAGACGAACGGAACGGTCTGGTCCCGGTTGTCGTGACGGTCGAAGAACGGCGCGGGCAGCAAGGCCAGATCATTGCGCAGCGTGAGCGCCTGCGTGCTCGTAACGATCTCGCTCTGCGGACTGATATCCGCCCATAGACTGGAGTGCAACGGATCCTCACACTCCATCGTGTAATGCCCGATCAGCACCAGTCGCACGCGGTTGAAACCCGAGAGCAAGCGGGGGTCGAGTGCAATCTCGCGCACCAGGTTCTTGCCGCCGTCCTGCTTGTTGAACGGCAGCGTGGCGACCAGTTCTTCGTTCAGATATATCTTGAGTTGCGAGAGATCGGGAATCAGCGCGGGCGAATAGGTGTAGCGCAGCCGCAACAGCGCCGAGGCGACCGTCTGATCGAGTCGGATTCCGAAGTTGACGTCGCCCGATCCTTCGGTGCCGCGCAATCGCAGGCCATCGGTCTGGCCCAACTGGGCAAACGTGACGGTGCGCTGGCGGGTACCGGCCGATGCCGCGGCAAGCGCCACGGTGGTCCCTGACGGGTCGGGCGACGCCGCGGCGCCCGACGCTGCGCCCAGCGCGGCGACGCCGCCTGTCGGCAGCGCCATCGGCGCCTTTGCTGCCCGGCTTGCCGCCGGTGCCGCGATCGCCAGGCGAGTGCCCGCAAGGTCCATCGCAGTGGCAGCTAGCAGACAGATGGCGGAGATTTTTTTGTAACGCGACCAAGACGCTCGAAGCTGCATGTGCGATGCCTCATCTGTTCTTGTGCTGCATTATTGCCGCTCTCACATGAGGCTTGCCCGAAGGACCCGACGTCTCACCACGTCGTTGTCCGGCAATCCTAAGATTGCCGGTGTCCGGCGGAACTGCACATCATGCGTGTCTGACAGCGGTAGATGCGCCATGCTAGCCTGCCTGAGTGAGAGGAATCAAGCGAACTTTGGGCTTCGGTCACTGAAGGCCCGGTGCACCGGCTGACCGGCCGGCAGCGAAATTGCCCTGCTTTCGAGGCACCTATACAATGCCTTGAATGCGCCAGACCGAACCCTCATCCGCCAAGGTCACGTTGCCCATGACAACTGTCACGCCCAACCCGCAAACCGCCGACGCGACGATCGAGCGTCGTTATCCGTCGGATATCGATCGGTTGCGCGAAGTCGTCGGCGTCGATGTGCTGCCGTTCTATCGCGACGAACAAGCGATCGTTGCCAACCGGCAGGCGCGCGAACGCTGGCCGCATCTGGTCGCCTTCGCTGACTCACGCGGCGCTGCATCGACGCTGTCGGCCGCATCGGCGGCGACGACTGTCGCGCCGCGCTCCAGCGCGCGCTGACCTCGCATGCGCGACACCTCGATCGTCGCCGCCTTCGATTTCGACGGCACCATTTCCACCACCGACAGTCTTCGCATCTTCGTGCGCGAGACGGTCGGCACACCGCGCTTCGTGGCTGGGGCCCTGCTCGCTTCGCCGTGGCTGATCGGCGCAGCGCTGCGTGTGGTCGACCGGGGCACCGCGAAGGCCGCGTTCCTGCGCGCGTCGCTGGGTGCACGCACACGGGCTCAGCTCGAGTACGATGCCAAGCGGTTCATCACGCAGCATTTGCCCCGCCTGCTTCGTCCCGAGATGCTCGCGCGTTTGCGACAGCACCGGGCGATGGGACACCGCATCGTGCTGGTCAGCGCCTCACCCGGCTTGTACTTGCGCCTATGGGCCACCTCGGTCGGTTTCGACGCCGTTCTCAGCACTGAGCTGGCGTATGACGAACTCGGTCGTTTCTCCGGCCAATTTGCCGAGCCGAATTGCTGGGGACCGGAAAAAGTGCGGCGTCTCGAAGCCTGGTGGGCGGCGTCGCCGCCGCGCGTGCTGTTCGTCTATGGCGACAGCCGGGGCGACAAAGAAATGGCCGAGCGCGCCGATTACGCCTGGATCCGTGGTCAGGGCAAGCTCATGCCACTGCCCGATGCCGACGCATCGCGGCAGGCGCCCTGACGACGACGGATCGTCCGCACATGCCCACGACGCCAGAGCCCCGCCGCCGCGTTGCCTGGATGTCGCGGCTGGCGCGACTCGAACCCGTAGCATTCTCCCGATGGGACGCGGTGCATGCAGCGCTCTCCGTTGCCGTGCCCACCGCCATCGGCGCGGCCATCGGTCATGGCGCAGACGCCTCGCTCATCGCGCTCGGCGCGCTGCCCGCCATCGTCGGCGACCGAACCGGCCCCTATCACACGCGGGCACGTTCCATATTGCTGACCGTCGCCACCGGCGTCATGGGCTTCTACACCGGCATGCTCATCCACGACCTCGGCATGTCGCACCCGTGGGCCGCGCATGGGCTGCTGCAAGCGGCGATCCTGCTGCTCAGCTTCATCGGCACATTCGGCAACGTCGCGTCGGCGGCGACCTTGCAGGGCGCCGTATACCTGATCGTCGGCTGGGGCCTGGCCCTTCCACCGCCCGAATGGCGCGCGCCGCTGCTGCTTGCGGCGGGCGGGGTGTTCAGCGTGCTGCTCATGGCCGTTCACTGGCTGCGGCACCCGGGCGCCGCCGAGCGCGACGCCGTCGCCGCGATCTATCAGCAACTGGCCAACGTACTCGACGCAAGCGGTACGCCGCGCGTCAGGCTCGCGCGCCGCTCGCTCGAGAACGCCATTGCCGCGGCCTACGACACGCTGTTGAGCGCGCGTGCGAGCACAGCGGGCGGGTGGGAAGTGCTTGAGCGCAGGGCCGCCCAGATTCTGGCGGCCGAGCCCATCACCTCGGCCGTCATCGGCCTTGCACAGGGTGGCAGGCCGCTTCCCGCACCACTCGGACGCGCGTTGTACGGCATTGCCCGGCGCATTGCGCGCGATCGGCAGCTCGACGTGGCGGCCACCGTGGCGGTGGCAAAAGACAACTACGCGCCGGCGCTCGCGGCGGCGTTGCATCGCGCCGAACCGTTACTCACTGGCACCGTGCATGCGGCCGAAGCGCCCCTGGTTGCCTTGGCGCGTCATCGGGCGCGTGCCACGCCCGGACGGCAATGGATACCGAAGTGGCCGTGGCCCGACGTATGGCGGTACTTGCTGCGAATTGGCTTGTGCGTGCTGGCCGCGCAGATCTTCATTGCGCTCACGGCACTGCCGCGGTCGTATTGGGTGCCGCTCATCGTCGTGGTCATCTTCAAGCCGAACTATGGCTCCGTGTTCGCCCGTGCGTTGCAGAGCGGCGTGGGCAGTATCGTTGGCGTTGCCGTCTCGGCGGCCGTCGTCGCCATCGACCGGAACGGGTGGGTCAGTCTTGCCGTGCTCGTCCCGCTGGCGGCGTGTCTGCCGTGGGCGTTGCGGCGCAATTACGGGTTATTCAGCGCCTTGTTGCTACCGATACTGATGTTGGTGATGGGCGCATTGCAGCCGGGCAGTCAGGGCATTGCATTTGCGCGGTTCATCGATGCCGTGGCGGCGTGCGCGATCGTGTTGCTCGTGGGGTATTTACCGTGGGCCAAGTGGGAGCGGCATCAACTCGACGAGCGCGTTGCCAATGCGCTCGATGCGCTGGGTCGATATGCGGCGCTTGCCGACACGCAAGATGTCGATGCAGCGTTTGGTGCTCGGCGGGTGGCCTACAAAGCGCTCGACGACGCGCGTATTGCGTTACAGCGGGCGTTGTCCGAACCGCCGATGGTGAGTCGTCGGGCGGCGCGCTGGTGGCCGGCGCTAGTGGCCTTGGAGCGTGTGGCCAATGCCATTACGGACATCGTTCCCCGAGCGGGGGCGCATGACGCGCAGGTCAATCCGGGGGCGGCGGTGCTCACGCGGATGGCGGCGGCGATTCGGCATGGTGGGTTGGGGCCGGCGATGCCGTCGGCGTTGGCAGCGGGAATAGATCCGGGGTTGGACGAGGCGTTGCGCGCGGCCATTGGCGTGTTGTTTGGCGATGCGAAAAAGGCGGGCTGAACGGCATGTTGGCGGCGACCGGGCGACACTGATTCCGGTCGGAGGGGAGACAACGCAGGCATAATGCGGGCTTCCGGCGCATCCTGAGGGAAGTGAAGAAGACGGACCGGAGCCCCTTTCTGCAGCGAGTTGGGTTTATGTTTGAGAGGCGGAAAGGGGCTCCGGTCCGTCTGGGGCGGGCTTCCCGACAGAGGTTGATCTCCCGACAGAGACAGGCTCCCCGTCAGAGGGGGGGGGGGCGTCCCGCCCAAGCTTCCGTGCGCCGCCACGCTATTCAGAAGACATCGCATGAACACTACCCCGACGCTAGCCTGGACCGAAGACGGTCGCCCCGTGACTGCACGCTGGCGTTCCGAAGCTGGCGTAACGCCGCCGCACCGAGTGGAAGTCGTTGACGACACCGTGACGGCAGACGAGGCCTATCATCTTGCCTGTGGCGGAACGGCCTTGCTGTACCGAGGCGACTACCAGAATGCGCGTCAGTTGCTGCAGGCGATGGCGCGGCGGGTAGATCGTCCGCCGCATCGTCCGCGCCGCAAGCCCGCGGCCAAGGGCGAGGCAGCCCTCGCCAGCCCGGCCGACGCCTTCCACAAGTATCGGATGGCGCAAGCGCAGCGTGCCCGCATCCTTGGCATGGTGCTGATACCGCTGGACGCTGACTATGGCATTCCGTTGCGCCGCGCGCCGGACGTTCGCGAGGCGTGCGCCGAAGCTTGGGGCGCGCCGGACACCACCCCCTCGGTGGCATCGCTGCGCGAAATCCTCGGCTTGATCGGGGCCCATGAATGGCGCAAGAAGGGTGTGCCGATTGCGGCGTTGGCCGCGTCGATTCACCCCTGGTACGGCGTGTATTCACCCATACGTGGCGAGTATCTTCAACTGATCGATCAGGCGCCGCTGCCGGCCAAGACCCTGGCGTTCGACATTGGCACAGGCACCGGCGTGATTGCCGCGGTGCTTGCCCGTCGCGGCGTGCAGCAGGTCGTCGGTACGGAGCGCGATGCCCGTGCCCTGGCGTGTGCACGCGAAAACATTTCGCGGCTTGGTTTCGATCGCGCCGTGAAGATCGTCGATGCCGACCTGTTTCCCGAGGGCAAGGCACCGCTGATCGTCTGCAACCCGCCGTGGGTGCCGGCCAAGGCAAACGCACCCATCGAGCATGCAATCTACGATCCGGACAGCCAGATGCTCAAGGGCTTTCTGAACGGCCTCGCCGCCCACCTGAGTCCCGGCGGCGAAGGCTGGCTGGTACTGTCCGACCTGGCGGAACATCTGGGCTTGCGCACGCGCGAGACCTTGCTCTCGTGGATTCACGGCGCTGGTCTGGTGGTGCTCGCGCGTCACGACGTGCGCCCGCACCATCCCAAGGCCAGCGACGCGAACGATCCGCTGCATGCGGCACGCGCCGCCGAAGTGACCTCGCTGTGGCGTCTCGGCGTTCGTCCGGCTTGAGGGTCGGCGATCTCGGTTGACGCTCGGTTGACGTGGACCACGCCCGGCGGCCACCCCGGCACCGGGCTCGCGCGATATCAGCGCTGGGCCTGAAGATAGGCCGCGGCGCCGTCGCCCGCTACACACGCGCTCGCAAAGCACGCCGTGAGCAGATAGCCGCCGGTGGGCGCTTCCCAATCGAGCATCTCCCCGGCGCAAAACACGCCGGGCAAAGTCTTCACCATCAAGCGCGCGTCCAGCGCTTCCAGCGCGACACCCCCGGCACTGCTGATGACCTCGGCAATCGGCCGCGTGCGCAACAGCGTCAATGGCAAACGCTTGATGCCGGCGGCCAGCGCCGCCGGGTCGTCGAACGCCTCACGCGGCAAACACTCGCGCAGCAACGCCGACTTCACGCCCGCGAGCCCCAGGCGACTCTGCAGATGGCTCGCCATCGAGCGCGAGCCTCGCGGCCGGCCCACTTCCTCGGCGACACGCTCGAGACCCCAGTCCGGCAACAGATCCAGATAGACCTGCGTGCTGCCCTCGGCACGAATCGCATCGCGAATAGGGGCGCACAACGCATACACCAGACTGCCTTCGATGCCCTGCGCCGAGATCACGAACTCGCCTTTGCGCGTCGTGCCGTCCCGTAAAGTCATCGTGACCGATTTCACCGGATGGCCCGCGAACCGCTCGCGCATGTGCGGCGTCCAGTCCGACTCGAAGCCCGCATTGGCCGGCAACAGCGGTGCGACCGCCACGCCATGATCGCGTAGCCACGTCACCCAGGCGGCGTCCGAGCCCAGTTGCGGCCAACTCGCGCCGCCCAGCGTCAGCACCACAGCCCTCGCCCGCACGCGGCGCTCGCCCCCGGGCGTTGCAAACCGCAAATCGTCCGGGCCGGCCGACGCCCGGGCGTCCCAGCCCAGCCAGCGATGCCGCACATGCAGCCTCACGCCCGCCGCGCGCAAACGGGTAAGCCATGCCCGCAACAGCGGTGCCGCTTTCATGTCAACGGGAAAAACGCGACCGGAACTGCCGATAAAGGTATCGATGCCCAGCCGATGGGCCCATGAGCGCACATCGTCCGCGCTGAACCGGCGCAACCACTGTGCCACTGCGGCCGCACGTTTGCCGTACCGGGCCACGAACGGCTCCGCAGGCTCGCTGTGCGTGAGATTCATACCGCCCTTGCCGGCCATGAGGAACTTGCGCCCGACCGACGGCATGGCGTCGTACACATCGACGCGCCACCCCGCCGCCGACAGCACCTCGGCCACCATGAGACCCGCGGGGCCCGCCCCGATCACGGCCACGTCGATCGTCTCGGCGGGAGCAAGGGTCGAAGTGTCAGACGGCGAGAGAGAAGCGCTGGATGGGGGCATGCTTGGAAATGATGTCGCGAAATCACGGCTGTCGCACCATGCCGGGCGGGCGCAGGATACTCGCAGGCGCGGCGGCGAAGGCCGCTATTGTCCCACAGCACCGACAAGACCGTCCGTGCTTTGGCGTTACAATCGCCCCCCATTCATGCTTCCCCCTGGAGTCGCGCATGTCGTCAGCCGATCCCACGTCGATCGGACGCACCGCTTACGCAAGTTTTGCCGAGCGCTACGCCGAGATTGCCGTGACTAAACCGCATAACGCCCTTTACGAGCGCCCTGCCACGCGCCACCTGCTCGGCAGCGTCGGCGGCCTGCATGTTCTCGATGCCGGCTGCGGCCCGGGTATCAACAGTGCGTGGCTCGCCGAGCAAGGCGCGACGGTACACGGCATCGACGTCACACCGGAGATGATCGCGCTGGCGAGAAAGCGCTGCGAAGGACTCGCGGCAACGTTCGACGTTCAGGACCTGGGCGCGCCGTTCTCCTCGTTGACCGACCACCGCTTCGACGCCATCGTCAGCGCCCTCGCACTCGATTACGTGGAAAACCTCGGACCGGCGTTTCGCGAGTTCGCGCGGGTTGCCAAGCCCGGCGCGACGCTCGTCTGGTCGATGGGGCATCCGATGCGCGACTGGCTTGACGAGCGCACCCGGCGCAACCGCCCCTACTTCGACGTCACGCGATTTGGCATGTACTGGAGCGGCTTCGGGGAGCCGAAGCCCTATGTGGAGTCATACCGGCGACCGCTCGCGGGCATTCTGAATGCCGCGGCAGACGCCGGCTGGCAACTCGAGCGCATGGTCGAACCGCTGCCGTTGCCGGAGATGGCCAGCGTCGACCCAAGGCTTTACCGCGAACTCTCGCAAGCGCCCGCCTTCCTTTGCCTGCGCGCACGCCTGACCAAACCGGCGGGCTGAAATGCCCGCGGCGATGCGTCTGGCGACGCGTCACGTCACGACTCGTCGCGCGCCCCCCAGGGAATAAGCATCGTGGCCGTGCACGTCGCCCCCACCAACACCGCGGCCACGCCGTAGCGCGACACCTCCGGCAGGTTGAACAGCAGGCCATGAATCGTGGCGAATATGCCTCCGAGCGTCACAAATGCGGCGATGGAGGCAATCACGACGCGGGTATCGGAACACATACGGCACCTCGCAACGAGACCACGCGCGTTGCGAAGCGTTTCATGCGGGGAAATCGGCCCGACCCGGAGCGTGCCCGGCCAGAGCTGCGCGACTTTCGGCTGACTTCGACGGCGTCCCTCACTTAGCAGTGTAGAACGCGGCGAACCAAACGGTTAACCCGACTCAGGGCTTGCGCTGGGTATCCTTGGAATCGCGCTCGTCGTCGCTCGGCCAGGGCGTGAGCATCGCCACGATAAACAGAATACCGAACAGCACCGTCACCACGCCGCCCTTCATGACGTGCGTTTGGTCGTAGAGCAGACCGTGGATGGTGGCGAACGCACCGGCCAGCGTCATGAAGGCCGCGATCGAGGCGATGACGACGCGAAATTCCGAACCCATAGCGACTCCTGATCGTGATCGACGAGGGTGCCGCTGACGTAACCTCTCAAGCAGCAACGTCAGCTTACGCCGATCAGTGCGGCTCGCCTATTGCGTCGCATGACGAAACGTTCGCGGGTTTGACGCGAATCAAGTCGACCAAGAAAAGTCTTCCCTCGGCGGGACGTCGGAGGTGAACGACGATGTGCGTCGCTCAGCGCCGGGCGGCTTGCCGCCTGGCTTCGCGTACCCAGCGAAAGTGCCCGCTGCGTAACAATACGGGGCCCGAAAGCCCCATCGTCAGATATTCACGCGTGAGTGCGTGAATATCCGTTCGCCCGTGTTCGAAGGCGTGCAACAAATCGTCCGCGCGCGCCGAGTAGGCGCCGAAATGATCCTCCAGGGCTTCGGCCGACACGGCGCAATCGATCGGCCGACCATTGACGACAACCGCGAATTCAATCGTCAGATCTTCATAGTTGAATACGGGACGGTGATCCGGAAACTCGATTTGCATGGCTGCACCCCCGGCTGACGAATGGACGCGTTCGACGCATCGGCTGATACGTTGCATCCAGCATAGTGCATCGCCGAACAATCCGTGAGTCGCATCGCTTATCGGTGCGTCATTGGCGATTGGACCAGGTGCCGCGCGCCCATCATCGCATCCATCACGCGAGAAAGTTTACGCAATCAATTGATTTGTATAAACAATTACCCATTCACACCCTCTCTATGCTCGAGAAATTCGACGAATCCGGTGATGAACACGGTCAGTTGCTGACGAACGGCGTCGTCCTGGAGCTTCCCGTCGGCATCGATGACCTTGTTCGCGTGCGACACCATCAGGCGCCCCTGCCACCAGGGCGTGGTCTGCAGCGTGCGCAGCACCGGCATCCATGCGTTCTGGCTCAGAATCGTGCCGAAGCCGCCGGGCGATGCCCCCATGACCGCCACGGGCTTGTCACGGAACACTCGCGCACTATCGGCAGGTGGCCGCGATAGCCAGTCGAGCGCATTCTTGAACACGCCCGGCATGCCGTTGTTGTACTCCGGGGTTGCGAGCAACAAGCCGTCGGCTTGTGCGATGGCGTCCTTCAGCGAGGCGACGGCGGCTGGAATTCCCTCGCTTTCTTCCACATCGCCGTCATATAGCGGAATGCCATGCAATGTGCGGATGTCCAGCGTGACGCCGGCGGGCGCCACCGCCTTCGCCGCCGCCAGCAACGCCGTGTTGTATGAGCCCTTGCGCAGGCTGCCGGACAAACCAATGATCGTCGTCATCGCGTCGACTCCCGATGGCGCTTACGCGCCGCGTTGAAATGAATAAAGACTACCCAGGTCGAGCAATTGCGTGAGGTCGTCGAGGGCGCTGCGGCTCTCGTCGAGCAGGGCCGGGTCGGCAAGATCGCCCACGGCCAGCCGGTCACGATAGTGGCGCTTCACCCATTCGGTGAGCGTGGCGTACCGTGCGTCGTCGATCCAGAGCCCCGGGTGGGTCGCCTTGCGCTCGTCGTCGGTCAACACCACACGCAGACGCAGGCATGCCGGCCCGCCGCCGTTGCGCATGCTCTCGCGCAAGTCGAACACGTGCAACTCGCGAATCGAACCCCCACTGGCCACCAGCGATTCGAGAAAGCGCCACACGGCCGGGCGCTCATGGCACTCCTGCGGCACCACGAGCGACATCCCGCCGCCCGCCGCGGGTGCCCGCGCAAGTAACTGGCTGTTGAAAAGATAGCTGCCGACGGTGTCCTCGATCGAGACGTCGTCCGTGCCGACCTCCACCACCTCCAGCGAGGTGCCCCGGGCCGCCAGCCGCTCGCGAAGCATCGCCAGCACCGCCGCCTGATCGACGAACGCGCGAGCATGGCAGAACAGCACGTTGCCATTGCCCACGGCGATCACATCGTTATGGAAGACGCCAGCGTCGATGGCGTCGGGATGCTGCTGTGCGAACACTACGTCGTCTGCCGCCAGCCCGTGCAGACGGGCAATCGCCTGACTCGCCTGCAGCGTCTGGCGTGCAGGGAACCGACGCGGTGCCGGCGCGTTCGCCAGATCGTCTCGTCCGTAGACGAAGAACTCGACCCCGCGCTCCCCGTAGGCCCCGCACAGCCGCGTATGGTTCGCCGCGCCCTCGTCGCCCAGGGACGGCCAGCCCGGCAGGGCGTCGTGATGCGCAAAGCGGGCTTCGTCCGGGAACGCAGTACGCAGCACGCGTGACGTCGTGTCGTGCTCGAACGCGCGATGCAACTTGCTGCACAAATTGGCCGCCGTGAAATGCACCCGGCCGTCAGCCGTGTCCGCCGAGGGGCTGACGGTGGCGGCGTTGGCCGTCCACATGCTCGCGGCCGAACTTGCCGCACCGAGCACCTCGGGCGCCGTGCGAGCCGCCTCGCGTATGACCGCCCGGTCGTCGCCTGAGAAGCCAAGCGTGCGCAACAAGGCAACCGACGGACGCTCTTGCGGCGGCAAGACGCCCTGGGCGTAGCCCAGATCGGCCAACGCCTTCATCTTGGCCAGCCCTTGCAGCGCCGCCTCGCGCGGATTCGATACGCGATTGGCGTTGTTTGCAGAGGCAACGTTGCCGAACGACAACCCCGCATAATTATGCGTGGGGCCAACCAGTCCATCGAAGTTGGCTTCGAGGGCAAAACGCGTCATATCCATTCCTGGGAAAGCGGAAAAAAAGTCGAGATAGAAAGATCAGCACGCGGCAAAGTCCAGGCCCGGACCGAGGTGCTCGGGCAGGATCACCCGCGGGGCCTCCATCGACGCTATCGGGTAGGCACAATAATCGGCCGCGTACCACGCACTGGGACGGTGGTTGCCGGACTCGCCGATGCCCCCGAACGGCGCCGCCCCGGCCGCGCCCGTCGTCGGCCGGTTCCAATTGACGATGCCCGCGCGGATCTCGGCGAGAAACTGTTCGTAACGCGCGGGATCGTCGGACACCAGACCGGCCGCCAGCCCATAGCGCGTGCGATTCGCCAGCGCGATGGCCTCGTCGAACGTGTCGTAGCGCAGCACCTGAAGCAATGGGCCGAAATACTCTTCGTCGGGTAGCGCATCGCGCGCGGCCAGCGACGTTACGTCGATCAGCCCCGGCGTGAGCAATGCCGAGCGACCGTCCGGCTGGGCGAGTGGAAGGATCGAGCGGGCGCCAAGCGTCATCAGGTCGGCCTGAGCCGCCGTCATGCGACGCGCCGCCTGAAGCGACACCACCGCGCCCATGAATGGCTGCGGATCGGCATCGTAGCGTCCGACGACGATGCGTTGCGTCACCCACGCCAGTCGTTCGATGAACGCGTCGCCGTGCGGCCCACGCGGCACGAGCAAGCGTCGGGCACAGGTGCAACGTTGCCCGGCTGAGAGGAAAGCGGACTGAACCGTCACATGGACGGCCGCGTCGATATCGGCTGGCGCATCGACGATCAGCGGATTGTTGCCGCCCATCTCGAGCGCGAGGAGCTTGTCGGGACGCCCTGCGAAGTGTCGATGCAGGGCGCGGCCCGTGGCGGAACTGCCGGTGAAACACAGCCCGTCGATACCGTCGTGCGCGGCGAGCGCCGCCCCTGTCTCGCGCCCGCCCTGCACGAGGTTCAATACCCCTGGCGGCAGGCCCGCTTCGATCCAGCACCGCATCGTTCGTTCGGCCACGCCGGGCGCCAGTTCGCTGGGCTTGAAGACGACGCTGTTGCCCGCGAGTAGCGCCGGCACGATATGCCCGTTAGGGAGATGCCCGGGAAAATTGTACGGTCCGAAAACGGCCATCACGCCATGCGCCCGATGGCGCACGACGCTCTGCCCGTCCGCCACGGCACTGCGTCGCTCGCCCGTGCGCTCCTGGTAGGCTTTTGCCGAATGCGTGACCTTCGCGGCCATCGTCGCCACTTCGGTGCGCGCTTCCCACAGGGGCTTGCCGGTCTCTCGACCGATGGCGTCGGCAAGCGTTTCGATTTGCGCGGTCACGATCGCCGCGAAGCGCTGCAACACGGCCAGTCGCTCGTCGACACTTCGACGCGCCCAATCGCGCTGTACACGACGCGCGGCCTGGACGGCGGCGTCGACATCGGCCGCATCCGCCGCATGGCCCTGCCACACGACATCGCCCGACATGGGATCGAGCGCGCGGAATTCCGCCCCGTTGGCAGTGCGCCAGACACCTTCGACGTACAGATCGGTCATGAACGGCAATCCCCAAGGCCACGCTCGATGGAACGGCGTGCGATGCGGATCATGATGACACGGATTCGACCGCCGGAACAATGTGCGCATGCCGGACGGACCGGCAAAACCGCATGTACAGGGCGTTGCCCTGCATGGGCGACGTGATACACCGAACCGGCCAACGACGCGCATAAAATACGAGTCTGCATTTCTAGAGATCCTTCATGATGACCGACGCCAATCGTTCGGCCCTGCGCCACTGGCTAAGCGACGTGCGCGAATCGCACGACAGTGTCCCCAGCGAAGGTATCGAGCCCTGTGGCGTACGCTGGCAACGCCACGCTGAAGGGGTGCTCGAACTGACACCCGCCGACGCGGACCAGGTCACCGGCACGCTCGACGCGCGTGGCGGTCAACGCTTCGACGCCATCCTCTCGTGCGGGATTCACGGCGATGAAACCGCCCCGATCGAGATCGTTGACGGCATTCTGCGCGACATTGCCGACGGCCGCCTGACGTTGCGCGAGCGTGTGCTCGTCGTACTTGGCAACCCGGACGCCGTACGTGCCGGCAAGCGTTATCTCGAATACGACCTGAACCGGCTGTTCCAGGGCGCTCACGCCAAGCGTGCGGAGTCGCCCGCCGTGCAGCGCGCGCGTGAACTCGAAGTGATCGTGGCGCAGTTCTTCGCCGAGACGCGCGACGCACGCCGCCTGCGTCGGCACGTGGACATGCACACGGCGATTCGCGCGTCACTCTTCCCCCGCTTCGCGGTGGTGCCGAGTCCGCCGCAGCGTCCAGCAAGCGACGACTGGATCGAGACACTTGCCGCGGCCGATATCGAAGCGGTGATGTTGACCGAGCAGCCGTCCGTCACGTTCTCGTATTACACCTGTGCGAACTTCGGCGCCGAGAGCTGCACGCTCGAGCTGGGAAAAGTCGCGCCTTTCGGGCAAAACCGTCTTGACGATTTTGCCGGCATCGACGCCGCCCTGCGCCGTTGGTTGTCCGGCGCGCAGATGGGCAAGCGCGATGACGGCAAGGTGCCGCGCGCCCGACGCTTTCGCGTGGCCGCCGAGATCGTGCGCCGCACGGACGCATTCGTGCTCGACGTCCCGGCCGACACACCGAACTTCACACCCTACGTGGCCGGCACCGTGCTGGCGCGCGACGGCGAGACCACCTATACGGTTTCGCATCCGGAGGAACGCATCGTGTTCCCCAATCCCGATGTCGCGAACGGACTGCGTGCCGGGGTCATGGTCGTGCCCGATGCGTAACGTGTGACGCAAAGCACGGTCAATGCCTGATCGCGCATCGCGGACTGGCCTGAAGCCACTACGCAACTTCGCGAATGAACGACTTCAAACGACTGTTCAGGCGTGGCCGTCAAGGACAGACGGGGGTAGCATCGCCCGCTTCATTTCGTCCCTTCCTGCCTGAGGCCCGGCAACTTGCCGCCGGCCTAGTCCTGCCCACGACGCCATGCTCCGCAACTGCTTCTCGTGCCTTCCAACCATCCTTCTTGCGTCCGATACCCCGCTCGCCACCACCGAGGTGACCGACGCCGGGCGACCCGAGCCCGTCACCCCGCTGGAGGAGGATTTCGCACGCGCCCAGCAAGCTGCCGCGCAGGCCAGCCTCGCGGCCGGGTCGCCGACCGCGCCCATGACACGGACGTACGCGTGCCCGAGCCCAGGCGCGCTCAGAGAGTCTGCGGAGTTCGCACCACGCCCCGTACTTCGGACGTTCTCGGCACCCCCCACCCCGACGCGGCCGTCGACAGTCGACGCTCCCACCTTCATGATCGACATGTACGCGGGACCGGGTGCAAGCCGCGCGCTACGCATCTTCGATGCGCTATGGCAGGAGGTTGCCTTGCCGGCCCTGAATGCGTTGGGTCCGCCCGCCGTCACCAACGGATGGCGCGCCCCACGCACGCCGCTGGCGCCGCCTTGGCCTGAGGGCCTGCCAGCGCCCGTCGACATGGCGACGCAGCCGTGGCACGACACCTTGCACACGCATCTGCATCGCCAGGCCCGAACGCTTGCCCTCCATGGGTTCGACGTTGACGACGTGAGCGATCATCTGGAAGCGCTCTTGCGCGAGCAGCGACCGGTGTTCTCCTGGCGCGCGTTCTGCATCGGCACCCTGCGCGACGCGCTGCCGTTCGCCGTCGGCTCGACGCTCGCCTCATTGTTGACTGAGACGACCGATCCCACCCGTTCCCAAGCCACGTTCTGGCCGCCGATGGCCGCACTGGCGATCGTGCTGATCAATCTGCTCGGCACGGCGGGCTTCAACGTGACCCAGCGGCAGTACCGCAACCGGATCGCGCGCACGACGCCGGCGCCTGACCTGGAAGGACTGAGCGCGATCCTCTCGACCCCTTATCGGGCGGCCTTTGCACAAGTGCTCGGCTTCGTGTTTTGTTACGGAGTGCTGCGCAATGGGGCGCGATACGGCATCGAACGCGGCATGTCACGCTGGTTTCCCGGGATTTTCACCCGGCGATTCGGCGACACCCTCCACGCGGCGCTGGAAATTCCACTGGCGCCCGTCCCAGGATTGACGCTGTTGCCGATCATCCACCAGTTGGGCACGAGTCGGCATAACGCCAGCCTGCAAATCCTCACGCAGGACAATCTGGCCGAGTTGCTGATCGAGGCCGCGCGACGTGAACCCGACGACCGGGAAGCGCCCGCAAGTCTGCAGGCGTTCGTCCGCGATGTCCGTGGCATGCTTCGCTCTGCCCCGCCCCGGCTCATCTGGTTCGCGCTCACGGCCACGTTCTACTACCTTGCATGGATGGGCGACGGCTCGGCGCACGGCCATGGCCGCGACAACGCGACGCGATGGGACGACGGCGCCAATGCCCTGAACGCCACGCAGCTCGCGCCTGACGAAGATTCTCCGAGTCTGGTGGAAGACGCTCATGTCTTTGCGGTGCTCAACGTGCTCTACGGTCTCATCGGCCTCATCTTCTCGATCGGCCACAGCGCCGCGCAGCGCGAGGACATTCGCACTGCGCACGAACGTCGTGCGCCGCGACCGAAGATCAGCACCATCACGGTGGTCACGATCGCCGACTCGGGGGTATCGTCGGCAAGCGCCATGTCGATGCGCCCCAACAGCCCGCACGGGGCCGTGACCGGGGAAGTCAATAACAACAAGGTCCCAACGCCGCCACGCGCCATCCGCGCCCTCCCCGCCCCGCTCGCATCGCACACCGCTTCGCCACCCGTCGCAGGCGACCGCCACGTCGATGACGGGCACGCGAGCCTTCGCCCGCCGGGTTCGCGCCGACACGGCACGACGACGGCGCCCGGCGCGCTGAGCCCACCGCTGCGCCGTACAAGGTGGCCCAGCGCATCATCCGACGACGCTGACGAGCCCCGCGAAACAACACCCCTGTGAGGCGCCTGCGCGGCGCACTTGCCGTGCCTGCGCAGCCGTGGCATGGTGCTTCTCACCTGCACACTTCGTGCAACCAGTACGTCCGGACGCGTGTTGATGCGCGTTCGCCCCCCTGCCTGTCGGAGCGCCCATGCTTTCCACCACCCCGAGCGAACTCGCCCGTAACCTGCTCGTGATTCTCGTGCTCAGCCTGCTGATGATCGGCACGTTATGGGTTCTGCTCCCGTTTCTGCCGGCATTCATCTGGGCGGTGACGATCGTCGCGTCCACCTGGCCATTGCTCGTTGGCCTGCAACGCCGCCTGTGGGGCAAACGGTGGCTCGCCACCACCGTCATGATCTTCGGCATGCTCGTGATCGTCGTCGCGCCGCTGTCCGCCGCGATCGGCACACTGATCGGGCACGCGTCCGACATCAGCGAGCAAGTGCACTCCATCGGGCAACGGGGCCTGCCGATGCCGCCCGACTGGCTGATCCGCATCCCCGTGGTCGGCCAACGCGCCAGCGAAGAGTGGCAGGCGCTTGCAGCGGCGGGCCCCGGCGGTCTCGTCGCGCGGATTCAGCCTTATGCCGTCAAGGCGGCGACGTGGGGATTCTCCAAGCTGGGGTCGATCGGCCTGCTCGTGGTTCACCTTGGCCTCACGCTGATCATCTCCGGCATTCTCTTCATGCAGGGAGAGCGTGCGGCGCGCGCGCTGATTCGCATGGCGCGGCGCCTCGGCGGTGATCGGGGAGAAGAATCGGTCCGGCTTGCCGGAATGTCGATTCGCGCGGTGGCGCTCGGGATCGTGGTCACGGCCGTGACGCAGTCGCTGCTCGGCGGCCTCGGCCTGTGGCTGACGGGGGTGCCGCTGTCAGGCTTCCTGACGGCGCTGATGCTGGTGCTGTGTGTCGCCCAGATCGGTCCGTTCCCCGTGCTGCTCTCGAGCGTGGCGTGGCTCTACTGGCAGGACAGTCCGACGCTCGCCACGCTGCTGCTGGTGCTCTCGGTCTTCATCGGCATGCTGGACAACGTCATGCGACCGATGTTGATCCGCCGGGGGGCCGATCTGCCGATGACGTTGATTCTCGCGGGGGTGCTGGGGGGCATGTTGACGTTCGGGATCGTTGGCCTGTTCGTCGGGCCGGTGATTCTGGCTGTGACCTATACGCTGCTGAACGCGTGGATCAACGAGGGGCTGGCCCGTCCGCCGATGTCGCCGAGCGGCGCACCGGCGGCGCCAACGTCCGCCGCGCCGGCGCCGGAGGCGTCGCCGACTGGCGCGGTGGCGCCCAAGCCCCCGGCAGTGCCGGACGACAAACATCGATGATTGCCTCGGTCTGCGACGGTGGGCTGTCACGCCCAACGGACGCATTTTTCGGATTGCTTCACCTGTCGCCGCTCGCCGCGACGTGGCTAAATACTTCCCGTCCTCACATGAATACGGGAAGTATCAAATGTCACACGCTACCGCCTCCCCGCTACCTGTTGCGCGCGCACAGCGCTCGCCGCGCGTGCTGCGCCGAGCCCGCCTCGGCGACCCGCCGCTGTTACGCCGGGTCGGCAACGAACTGACTTATACGCCCACGCGTTGCCGCGTGAGTGCAAGCCTGATCGTCGGCCGCATCAATCCGTGGTGGCAACGACTGTCGTAGGCGCACCTCGATCACACTCACCTCTGCGAGATTTCGCCAGGGCCATAAACGACAAACGCGCCGCCCGGAGAACCGGAACGACGCGTCGCGGGTGCATCCGTCAATACGCCCGGCAAACCTCCGGGCACACGTTCGCACCTCACGCCGATCGCGCTTATCTCGCCTTCGCGGGCAGGATCTGACCCGAGACCTCGCCGAAGCCCACGCGGTAACCATTCCCCTGGCACCAGCCGGCGATCATCACGGTATCGCCGTCTTCGATAAACGTGCGCTTCGCGCCGCTGGCAAGCGTGATCGGGTTCTTGCCGTTCCACGTCAGTTCGAGCAGGCTGCCGAACGAGTCCGGCGTCGGGCCACTGATCGTGCCAGAGCCCATCAGGTCGCCAACGCGCACATTGCAGCCCGAGACCGTATGGTGAGCGAACTGTTGCGCCATGCTCCAGTACATGTGACGGAAGTTGGTGCGGCAGATGGACGTCGCCTGCGCATCGCCGTCGGCTTGCATCAGCACTTCCAGCACGATGTCGAAGGCATGCTTGCCCTGCTGCTGCAGGTACGAGACCGGCTGCGGATTCTGCTCGGGGCCGGCCACGCGGAACGGTTCGAGCGCTTCCATCGTCACCACCCACGGTGAGATGGACGTGCCGAACGACTTCGAGTTGAACGGACCGAGCGGCACGTATTCCCATTGCTGCAGGTCGCGCGCCGACCAATCGTTGAGCAACACCATCCCGAAGATGGCCGCTTCGGCCGCGTCCACGCTCAGGCTGTCGCCCAGCGACGTGTCACGACCGACGATGAAGCCGGTTTCGAGTTCGAAGTCGAGCTTGCGGCACGCGTCGAAAATCGGGCGCGGCGCATCGGGCAACTTGATCTGTCCGTTCGGGCGATGAATCGGCGTGCCGCTCACGACCACGGAGCTGGCCCGACCGTTATAGCCGATGGGGATTTCCAACCAGTTCGGCAGCAGCGCGTTGGCCGGATCGCGGAACATGCTGCCCACGTTGGTCGCGTGCTCTCGCGACGAATAGAAGTCGGTGTAGCCGGGCACTTGCACCGGCAGATGCAACGTGACCTGTGCGAGCGGCACAAGTGCCTGAGCCCGCAACGCGGCGTTTTCACGCAGGGCGGCATCGCCGTCCACGGCGAGCAGCGACGTCAGGCGCGCGCGCGTGGCGCGCCACGCCGCGCTGCCCAGTGCCACGAACGCATTGATGGCGGGCTGCGAGAAGACCGTCGCGCCACCGGCCTCGGCGACCTTGAGCACGCCGGCGGCTTCGAGCGCCGCCAGGTCCAGTACCTGATCGCCAATGGCCACGCCAACACGCGGCGTCGGTTGCGACGCGGTGCTGAACACGCCGTACGGCAGGTTTTGCAGGGGGAAGTCGGTCACGCCAGTGTTGGCGGACGCGACCCAGCTTTGTGGGAGTGCTGACATAAGGAATTCCTCGTTTGAGACAGCGCATCGGCCGGCGCTGCACCATCGAAGGGTGCGGCCGGCCGTGTCAGGGGTTGGCGACGTTGCGACGCGAGGCCGCTTACTTCTGGTTCGGGTTGAAGTGCTTCTTCAACCCTTGCCAGCAGGTGTAGTAGTTGTCCTGCCGCTGCTTGGTCTCCAGCGCGAAGCGTGTGGGGCGGATGATCGCCGGCGTCTCGAACATGAACGCCATCGTCGCGTCGACCTTGTGCGGCTGGCTCGTGTCAGCGGCAGAAGCCTTTTCAAACGTGTCCGCATCGGGGCCGTGGCCCGTCATGCAGTTGTGCAGACTGGCGCCGCCCGGCACGAATCCCTCGGCCTTGGCGTCATAGACGCCTTGGATCAGCCCCATGAACTCACTGGCGATATTGCGGTGGAACCAGGGCGGGCGGAACGAGTTTTCCATCGCCAGCCAGCGCGGCGGGAAGATCACGAAGTCGATGTCGTCAACGCCCGGCGCATTGCTTTGCGATTGCAGCACCAGGAAGATCGATGGATCCGGGTGGTCGAAGCTGATCGATCCGATCGTGTTGAAGTGACGCAGATCGTACTTGTAGGGCGCATAGTTGCCATGCCAGGCCACAACGTCAAGCGGCGAATGACCGATGTCGGCACGCCACAGCGCACCGCCAAACTTCGCCACCAGCTCGAAGTCGCCTTCGACATCCTCATAGGCCGCCACGGGCGTGAGGAAGTCGCGCGGATTCGCCAGGCCGTTCGAGCCGATCGGACCGAGATCCGGCAGACGGAACAACGCGCCATAGTTCTCGCATACATAGCCGCGCGCGCGGCCATCGGGCAGCGTCACACGGAAGCGCACGCCACGCGGCAGCACGGCGATTTCGTAGGGCGCCACGTCGAGCACACCGAATTCCGTCGCAATCCGCAAACGGCCTTCCTGCGGCACGACGAGCAACTCGCCGTCGGCGTTGTAGAAGAAGCGGCCGTCCATCGACCGGTTCGCCGCGTACAGATGAATGCCGCAACCGCGCCCGGCATCCGGGCTGCCGTTGCCGGCCATCGTCACCATGCCGTCGACGAAATCGGTCGGCGCCTCGGGCATCTGCAGTGGGTCCCAACGCAACTGGTCCGGGGGCGTCGGCACGTCGTCGAAACGGCTCAGCCAGCGCGACGCCGCGACGGCGGTGAACGGCTTGTGCATCGCGGCAGGACGAATGCGATACACCCACGAGCGACGGTTATGACCACGCGGTGCCGTGAACGCCGTGCCCGAGAGCTGTTCCGCATACAGGCCGTACGGCGCACGCTGCGGAGAGTTCTGCCCGACAGGCAGCGCACCGGGCAATGCTTCGGTCGCGAACTCGTTGCCAAAACCGGACAGGTAGCCCAGCTCCCCCTGTATTTGATCTGCTTGACGCATAAGTAGCCTCGTCTCCTGATGTCGAATGGAAATATTGTCCGACAAGCGATGACATTTTGCGATATAAATAGACGAATCCACTCTATTCATAACGCGAATAATATCGCCGCCTCATGATTTCCTTACGCGACGTCGATTTGAACCTGTTGGTCGTCTTTCAGGCGGTACTCACGCATCGGAGCATTTCTCAGGCCGCACGCGAATTGGGGCTGTCTCAACCCGCAGTCAGCAACGGGTTGGCCCGCCTGCGGCAGACGTTCGACGATGAACTCTTCACACGCACCGGCGCGGGCATGCAACCCACGCCGTTCGCCGAGGCGCTCGCCGAGCCTGTCTCGGTGGCCCTGGCCGGCATCTCGCGCGCCATCAATCACCGGGAGGCGTTCGATCCGGCGAGCAGTCAGCGGGAGTTTACGTTGGCAATGACGGATGTGGGGGAGGTGTACTTCATGCCGACGCTCGTCGATCTATGCACCCGGCTTGCGCCTGGGGTACACCTGCGCACCGTCCGAACGACGTTGCCCGACCTGAAGGACGCCATGGCGTCGGGGCGCATCGACCTCGCGGTGGGCGCGTTCGACGATCTGACCGGGCCATTTTTCCAGCGCCGGTTGTTCCGTCAGCAGTATGTGAGCCTGTTCCGCATCGGCCACGCGCTCGACACGCCGCATGCAGGGCTGGCGGAATTCCAGGCCGCACGCCATCTGTTCGTCGCCACGGGCGACAATCCTTATGCGCGCGTGAATCAACTGCTGGCGCAGGCCGGCTTCGGGGCCGACGCGAATGTCTGGGTCCCCCACTTCATCGCCGTGCCGTACGTCGTGAGCGTCAATGATCTCGTGGTCACCGTGCCGCAGAAGTTTGCAGAGCGTGCCGCCGCGCCGTTCGGGCTGCGCTTCGTCAAACCGCCGCTCCGGCTGCCCGCGCTGCAAACGAATGTGTTCTGGCACCGTCGCTACCATCAGGACGGCGGGAATCAGTGGCTACGCCAATTGATTTCGGAGCACTTCGCCGAGTCGTGACGACGAGCGCCTGACGCTGCCGTCAGGCGTCGTTGGCAATGGCATGTCCCTGCGCACGCAGCCAGTCGTTCCACGCGGCGTCGAGCACTTCGAACGCCGATTCCATCTGTCCGACGGACGCCTGGGGCGCCAGATGCTCCACCTGCGCCGCGAGCGATGCCAGCGAACTCAGCCCGAATGCCATGAAACCGCCCCGCAAACGATGCGCGGAATGACGGAGAGTGTCGCGCGATGGGTCGACCAACGCTGCCCGGCAATTGGCGATGTCCTGATCGGCAATCTTCACGAACGTGTCGAGCATGTCGGACAGCGGTGGCCGCCAGTCCTTCGCCGATGTCGAGTCGGAGGACGGCGTCGGTCCGCTGTCGATCAGGTCCGATGACGCTGGAAGCGGCGCGATGTCCACGCACAGCGAGGGATAGCGCGCCCGTATCCGTTCAATCACGCGCAACAACGAGCGCGCATCCACCGGCTTGTAGACGACGGCGTCGAACGGGGACGTCTCGTCGCGGTCGGTGCGCATTGTGACGTCGGCCGTCGCGACGATCACCGGCACATGGGCCGCGCGCGCCTTGATCTGCGTAGCCAACGCATGCCCGGAGAGGTGCGGCATGTTGGCATCGGTGATCACCAGCATGTGGGATTCCGCATCGAAGGCGTCAAGTGCCTCGCGCGGGTCGTGATAGCAATCGACCATCGCGCCCAGTCCTTCCAACTGCCGGGACAGCAACATGCCGCTGATCGGATGATCGTCCGCGACAAGCACGTACCACCCGGCCAACGGCTTGATACGCGCCTGCGCGCCGGGGGCGCCGGGGGCGCCCGGCAAGTCACCGCTCGCGGCAAGCCCGGGCGCCGACACGAGGCCGAGCGCATCCCAGAGCTCCGCCTGCTGGAACAACGCGATGTCGCGCGGCCACGCGGGGGCGCTGCCGGCCGGACGATCGACCGGCGTCGAGCGCAGCAGATACACCTCCGAGCCCGCCATACCGCGCACCGGCCATTCGTCGGCAAACATGAGCAAGCCCGCGTCCTGAACGCGGCCACTGCCCGAAGACCACGATACCGCGTCGTCATATCTGACCGGCAGGTAACCCGCCCGACGAATCAATGCGTCGAGATACGCATGGCGGCGAGCGAGTCCGCTCACATACGCAAACGTCTCGCCTCTCCCGACGACGGGCAACATCTCGCTGTCCGACGCCCAGGGCAGACGGAGCGTGAAGCGCATTGTCGTGCCCTCGCCCTCCTGACTGTCGACCTGCAGCACGCCGCCGAGCATACCCACGAACTGATGCGAGATCGCGAGCCCCAGGCCGGTGCCGTGCTGCATGCCCGGCTCCGACGTACTCTTGCCGAACGGCCGGAACAAGTCCGCCAGATCGGCAGGCGCAATGCCAACGCCACTGTCGCTGACCGTGAAGGCCACGTCACAGCCCTGAGGGTCAGTGCGCGTCACCATGGCGCTGAAGGCGACGTACCCTTTCTCGGTGAACTTGATGGCATTGCCGACAAGATTTGTCACGACCTGTCCGAGTCGCAGCGCATCGGTATGCACGGCACGCGAGAGCTGCGGGTCGATCATCCAGTCCAGCGTGAGTCCCTGCAACCGCGCACGTCCCGTGAACGACAAGCCGATGGCTTCGAGCTCCTTGAGCAACAAGCCATCGCGGCCATTCAGTTCGAAGCGACCGACCTGAATCCGAGAATAGTCCAGCAGATCGTTGATGAGATCGAGCAGATTGCGCGTCGAGCTTTCCATCACATCGACGTAATACCGATGATCTTCGCCCAGACGCTGCGCGCTCAACAGTTCAAGCGACGCGAGCGTGCCATACAACGGCGTACGCATTTCGTGGCTAACGGTCGTCAGGAAGACATCCTTGGCGCGATTGGCGCTCTCGGCGGCAAGCCGCGCCTTGCGTTGCTCCAGTTCGAAGCGGCGTTGCTCTGTCACGTCGGACAGTGTGGCGATGAGCACCGACTGTTCACGAAAGACAGTATCGACGAAGCTCACGGCGTAGTGACGCTCGCCGGCGTCGTCGATCGCGCTCAGCAAACGCCGCACCGGACGCGCCACCACACCGCTGTGCAGTTGGCGGTACATGCGCGTCAACTCGCCATCGCCCAGATTTCGAAGCAAATCGACGGTGCCCGCATACGCAGGATTGCTCATCACCACACTGGGCTCGAAGGGATCGATGATCGCCATGCCGACGGGGGCCGTCTCGATCAGGGTTTGCGTGAAGGCGTCTCGTTCGAGCAGGGCCGTCGTACGTCGACGCGCCGGCTCGATCATGCGTTGGCGCATGTAGCGCATCCCGGCGTACACGGCGGCCGCATAGAGACACAACAGCAACGTGGCGCCGATCAACAGCGTGGCATTTTGCTGCAGTAAATCTATCGGACGAACGGTATACCGGACGAACCACGGCGACGACGCCGGATGACGCTCGAAGACCAGACGCTCGCCGTCGTAACGCACCGCCATTTGCGCGTCACCAAAGAGCGGCAACGTGGCGAGCGTACGCAAATGTCCCAACGACGAGAGCGACGCGCCGGCGCTTGCCACCACGAACCCGTCCGCCGACACCAATTGGAGGGCTTCGCCCGTGTGCTCCAGCGTTCGCAGCCGCGGCGGCACAATGCTGTCGGGCGCCATGGTGGTGCCGACGTAGGCCATCAGATGACCGTCGAGATCGCGAATTGGCACGAAGCTCGAGACCGCCGTCAAACCGGAAAGTGCATTTTTGTAGTTGTAGGTCCAGAACGGACCGTCGTTGCTCGTGGGACGACGCGCGGCATAACGCTCGACCTTGTTGATCTCGGCGAGCGTCGCGTTGGTGTCACGCGCGAGATCCGTCGCGCTGACGGGCTGCAGGTCGAACGACGTACGGCGAGCGGCAAACGCGCCGTCCGCCGAGATGATGAAGGTTTCGTCCTGCCCACCCAGCGCACTCCAGAAGTTGGCATCGAGAATCATCAACCGAAGGGTGAGGCGCGCCAATCGCTGCGCTCGCTCAGCCGGGATCTCCGCCAGCTTGACAATCTGGAAGTCGCCATCGAACCCCACGCCGGCAACGCGCTTCGCCGTGCCGATCGGCATGGTAAGCAGCGGGCCCAGAATCCGATCGGTGAGTGATTGTGTAACACCGCCCGGACGAACGTTGCTCGCCAGTGCGGCTTGCGCCATCGTACTGGCCTGCTCGTTGAAAATTTCGACGTCGCGGATCTCGTGGCCCACGGTCGCGAAGAACGTCGCCGTCTTCTGCCCCCCTTGCCAGACCATGCCGAACAACGCGTAGGACACCACAGCGACCCAGACCGACAAACCAAAAAGCAGGGCCAGCAAGCCACCGATACGAAGCAGGCGGCCTGCAATCGCGATGTCACGCGTCATCGTCGCATCGGACGCGGACGCCAATGTCGTATGTCGAGTCAAACTCAGACGGCGCTCGGCATTTCGACTTCGCCGTGACGCGAAAACTGAACCGGGCTCGAGACGTGCAGCTTGAACAGCTCCATATCGGTACGGCAGCCCAACTTGCTCATCGCCATGCGTTTCTGATTGTTGATCGTCTTGGCCGAACGCTTGAGGGCATCGGCAATCTGCGACACGTTCAGACCGTCCAGGTACATGCGCAGCACTTCCATTTCCTTCGGGGAAAGCGGACGGCGAGCGGTCGGCTTGCGGCGCATCTGCTCTTCGAGAATCTGCTCGGCGCGCCCCCCCCGATAGCTCATGCCACGTCGGCAACGCTCCACACACACCGTGATTTCGCGCAGATCGTCGGACTTGGTCATCACGCCCAGCACGCCGCAACTGTCGAGCGCGTGGATGATGGCCGGTTGTTCGATCGAGGTGAACACGATGATCTTGACGTCCGGATACTTGCGACGCACACGATTGATCATGACCAGGCCGTCGCCAAAGGTGCCGCCGGGCATGCAGTAGTCGGTAATCAGCACGTCGACCGAATTCGTCTCCAGTGCCTTGAAGAGCTCGGTCGAGTTGGTGACGGGCGGCAGCACGTGGAAACCCGGATCCGGGGACAGCATTTCACGCAGTGTCGAGGCGATGATCGGATGATCATCCGCGATCAGAATTTTTACCATCATTTTGCAGAATCCTTTTAAAAGAAGTCAGCCGTGGGCGCGTGCGATCCTTCGCCGTGTCTACGCGTCATGGCTTCCCAAAAGAGGAATGTGGGTCGAGCCAACACACTCGGTGGTCACGAAGGCGTAACCGCGTTACTACTGTGGACGCCGGCAGGCCGCGACCCGGCGGCGCATCGCCACCTCCGGCCCGGTGCGCCGGAAACGTCATCGCTATCCGGCAACGCCGGCGGCGCCCGCACCCTCGACCGTCGTCCAGCCAGAGCACGTCTTGTGGCCCGTCAAGCGCGCTGCGCCAGTGCCCATGACAGGCTTGACGCAATAGCGAAGGCGCACTCCGCGCAAACCCGCCGACGGCATCATCTCGCGTGCTCGTGCGACAACGCGAATACGCGTCGGTCCCGACGCCGCTTCCCATTGATGCACGCTGTGGGTCTCAGGCCAATCGGCCATCCATCGATACGTCCCGCTCACCACCTGACCGACCTTCGGCGTGGCACTCATCGCCACGGCGGCGGCGACCGGCCGCATCCGCGTTTCAACCGCACGCGGGGCCGCAGCCAGTTGCGCTGCCACCGACGGCGGCGTGCCGACGCGTTCCGACGCCTGCCCCGCCGCCGACACACCCGGTGTCGATGCCTGGTATTCACTGCATCCCGCGAGCCACGTCATCAGAAGGGCGCCGCTCAGGCGTGTCAGCGTAGCAAAAGTGAGGTGGCCCATGACTCGCTTGGCACTCGAACAGCGGAACGAGGAGGACGCCGAAGCGTCAACGTATGTCGTGGTCATCGATGCAAAGCCAATCGACATACCGCGTGACACTTCAACGTCACGCGCTGATTTGCGACCAGCAGAAATATAGGATAAATCTACAAAATCCAGCCATTTTGGATCTCCTTATGGGAAACATCCTAGTCCAAATTAGGCGGATTACCGAATGCGAGGCGCGCAGCGCACGCAATATGCGGCGCCTCCATGCGGGAACAACTCGGATTACGTACCCGTCATGCAAGCACCACGTCTCAGTGGACAACCGGGCGACGGAAAGATTCATTCCATGCATTCCCGGGATGTCAACCACGATGGGTACGCAGCGGGTACGAGAATGCAAGTGACGTCGTGAGTCACTCGCAAGGCGTAGCGATTTTTGAAGGATCTGCGTGTGCCGCGCGATGGCACAACCGCCGCTGCGGCATGTCAGACGCCGAAGGCTTTGGCGAACATGCCCAGGGCGACCGCGGCCATCAGTGCCGAGAAGATTTGCTGCAGTCTGGACGCCGCGATGTGCGGTGTCAGGGCGCGCCCGAGCAGCATGCCGACGATGCCGCCAACCACGAACATCCACCCTTGGGGGCCCGGATGCATGCCGTTCCACCAGGCGTTGGCCACGGTGCCCGCGGAAATCAACGCGATGACGAAAAGCGACGTCGCCACGACGCCGTGTACCGTGATGTCGGTGAAACGCCGCAACGCGGGGACGATCACGAATCCGCCCCCCACGCCCAGCAGTCCCGACGCGAAGCCCGACACCGCGCCGATGAGGCCGAGCGTGGCGGCGACGCGCCGCGTCCAGTGCAATCGTCCCGTCTCTGGATTCATTCGGCATGGCGGTTGCGGCGCGGCACCGGCCGACGCCGCCAGATCGGTGCCTTTATCGGTGCCCGCTGTCCCGGCGCGCGACGCGCGATACATGCGCACCGCCACGACCATCATTGCGATGGCGAAGAGTCCAACGAGCCAACGTTCCGGCAGTCGGTGAGCCATCCACGTGCCAAGCGGCGCCACGGCGACCCCGATCCCGGCCATCAGCATTGCCGCGCGATAGCGCACGAGGCCGACACGCAGTCCATGGGCGCTCCCCACGGCGGCACTTGCGCCTACGGCGAGCAGGGCCACCGGGCCGGCCTGCGGCACGCCCCACCCCAGCCCGAAGACCAGCGCCGGCACAGCAAAAATGCCGCCTCCCGCACCGGTCAAACCCAGCACGAGGCCGACCGCGGCCCCGAGCAAAGCAGCCATCGGGGAAGCACTCAAAAATTCTAGGGACATGGCAAGGAATCCAGCGGAAAGCGACTTGGCGGCCCAAATCACTATTAGTCATATGCTTATGACCATGGATTATATAGAGTCTACAAACAACGGAAAAGTCCCAATCGGTGGGGGAATCGCGAGGCCTGATGCGTCAAGCAGGCAGGGCAAAGCAGGCAACGTCATTCAGACGTCGCCGTACCGGGAAGCGGCAAGCCGCAAACAACGATGGAAAGGTTACCCGCCTTGTGGCGGTTCATCGCGCCGGGTCGAAGGCCCATCCGCGGCATCGAGTTCGGCGAGGATATCGCACGTATGGGCCCCTGGCGCAGGCGGATCCTGATACGTGACCGGGCGCTGGCCATTAAGCCGGACGGGCGAAACGATGGTGTGAGTCGTCTCGCCGCTGGGCAACACCACCGGCCGCACCCAGCCCATATGGGCCACCTGCGGATCGGCCAGAACACGCGAATAGGTGCTGATCTCCGTACATGGCACGCCCACGGCAACCAGCCGGGCGAGCCACTCACTGCGATCCTCCTGCACAAACACGGTTTCCAGCACGTCGCGCAGCGCAGCTTGATGGCGCGCTCGCTCGCGCGCGTTGACGAAACGCGAATCGTCGAGCAGATCGACGCGATGCATCAGCGCGCAAATCGCCTGCCAATGCGCTTGTCCATCGAGATCCATGCCGAAATAGCCATCTCTGGCCCGAAACGTGGGCCACGGTGCCGACGGCCCACCGAAGCGCGCGGCCTCCTCGTCGTCAATTGCCAGCGGCGACAACTTGCTTCGTGTGGCGGCCACCGTCCCGCCGTATCGATGCCGCTCCGTACCCTGCGCAACATCGGAGGCGGCGGCCGACGCCTCCCCGGGCACCAACCCGGCGCGCTGCGCGGCTAGCGCGCCCTGCTCACCCGCGTGAAGTGACGCGATGGCAAGCGTTGTGCCGAGCATCGGCACGTCGATGTGAACACCGCGGCCTTGCTGTTTGGCAGCGACCAGCGCCGAAGACACGGAGAACGCGGCATAGAGTCCCGCGGCCAGATCGGCGACCGGCAAGTCGCGGGGCGGCTCCAGCCCCCCCGGCGACGCCCCCAGCATGCCTCGCAACGCGTCGAGCGCTGGCACGCCGGGCTGCGGCGCCGCGCGCGGGCCATCCTGACCAAACGCGGAGATCGACACGTAGACCAGGTGCGGCTGTACGGCCGACAACGCGTCGTAACCGAGCCCGGCGCGCGCGAGCGTTCCCGGTGGCAAACATTCGACGACAACGTCCGCGCCGCGCACCAGGGAATGGGCAAGGTTGCGGCCGTCGAGCGTGAGCAAATCGAGTGCGACGGAGCGCTTGTTGCGCCGCAGGCCGACCTGGGCCGATGCGCCGAGCGGACTCGAGTTGTCGTTGGCATTGTCGTCGACCGGATCGTCGACCAAGATAACGTCTGCGCCCATGTCGGCCAGCAACAAGCCGCAGTAAGCAGCGGCCGCGCCACGACTGAATTCGATGACGCGGATCCCCGAGAGTGGTGCGTTCAATATCTGACCCCTATTTGCCTGGCGTTTCTTGTTGTTCTCAACCCTTGGCAACCGTCTGACGCGGCGTTCACGCATTCTAGAGCAAATATTCCACGCCGGTCACGGCAGAAAATGCGGCATCCACGAGGCGCGTTGCCACCGGGCAACAGGGCTGCCGAAGGGGACATCGCAACATGCGTCTGACATAGACGCCGTGCATGGGGACGTACAGGAAACGCTCATATCGGCGCCCGCTCGCGGCCCCGTCGTCACAGCCAGCCGGCCTTGCGGAACTTGACGAACAGCAGCGCATCGATGGCGATCATCACGGCAATGCACAGGGGGTAGCCGTACTGGAACTTCAGTTCGGGGATATCGGCGAAGTTCATGCCGTAGATTCCCGCGATCATCGTGGGCACGGCGAAGAGCGCCGCAAATGAACCCAAGCGCTTGGTTGTCTCGTTCTCAGACAGCGAGATCATGCCGAGATTGACCGACAGCGCGGTCGTGACCATTTCGCGCAGCAGATCGATATTCTTCGTGATGCGCTGAAGATGGTCGAAGACGTCGCGAAAATACTCTTGCATGCCGCCACAGAGCTTGGGCGCCATCGCCCCGAACAGCTTGCTGACCGCCTCCATCAGCGGCACGCAAGCGTGCTGCAGTGTAATGAGCCGGCGCTTGAGTTGATACAGGTCTTCGATGATCGCGCGTCCCTTCGCGGGGGCATTCGGCGTGAAGATCTGCTCCTCGATCGCTTCGAGCTGTGCCTCGAGTTCGTTGAGTACCGGGAAGTAGCTATCGACGATGGCATCCATGAGCGCGTAGAGCACGAAGATCGAGCCCTGACGCAGCAGATTCGGCTCCTTCTCCGCGCGGGCCCGCACGATGCCGAGCCCCTGCGTGGCGTTCGAGCGCACCGACAGCACGTAGTTGTGCCCAGCGAAAATCGCCACCTCGCCCGTCGAAAAATCCCCGTCGGCATCCTTGTTCAGCACGTGCAGCACGGCGAACAGCGAGTCGCCGTACTGCTCGATCTTGGGTCGCTGGTGACCGTGCTGCGCGTCTTCGACGGCCAGGTCGTGCAGACCGAACTCATGTTGCATCTGCGACAATTCGCCGGGCCCGGGGTCCTTGAGCGCCACCCACACGAAGCAGTGCGGGCGCTGTAGATAGTCCGAGATTTCATCGGGATGCAGATCGGCAATCTTGCGGCCATCCTCATAGGCCACGCAATTCACTAGCATTCGTCTTCCTGGTCTAGGCGACCGCCCTGCCCCCGGCGCGAGCCCGGGACACCGTGAGCGGGCCGGCCTCGACCGTCACGCCCCGCGGGTGTCCTGCGCCTGCGCCGTGCGTTGCAGCGGCAGCCGGATATGAAGGACGCCCGCCTCCATCTCCTTGTCCTCGACAAAGCCGAGATGACGGGCGAGGGTCAGCATACGCGTATTTGCCGTGAGCACATAGCCGATCAGTTCCCCGGTGCCGCGCTTGCGGCTGTAGTCGACGATATGCTCCATGAGCGCCCGCCCGAGGCCGCGCCCTTGCGCCTGAGGGCTCACTGTCACGGAGAACTCGGCCACCGTGTTGTCCGGATCGGCGAGCGCCTGCACCACGCCGAGCAGACACGCGTTGCCCGCTTCGTCCTTTTCCGTGGCGACGAACGTCATCGCACGGTCGTAGTCGATCTGCGTCACACGTGCCATCTGCGAATGCGACAGTTCCTTGATCAGGCCGAAGTAACGGAACTGCACGTCCTGTGGCGTGAGCGTGTGGAAGAATGCTTTATAGGCCGGCTCGTCCTCCGGCCGGATCGGACGCACCCGCACCGGCCTGCCTCCCGCATCCACGGTAGACTCCAGTTCCTGCGGATAGGGACGGATCGCCAGGCGCCCGTGGCCCGGCAAGGCAGGCGGCCGCACCACGATACGTGCGTCGAGCGCGAGCACGCCGTGCGCGTCGGCGAACAACGGATTGATGTCGAGCTCCGCGATCTCGGGCACGTCGCACACCAGTTGCGAGAGCTTCACGAGCGTGAGGTAGATGGCTTCGTGATCGGCAGCCGGTCGGTTGCGATAGCCGGCGAGCAGCTTCGCCACGCGCGCGCGCGCCACCATGTCGCGCGCGAGATTGAGGTTGAGCGGCGGCAGACCGATCGTACGATCGGCGATCACTTCCACCGCCGTGCCGCCCTGCCCGAAGAGCAGTACCGGACCGAACACGTTGTCCGTCGCCACCCCGACGATCAATTCGAACGCCTCCGCGCCGTTGGCCATGCGCTGCACGGAATAGCCCGTTACGCGCGCCTCCGGCTTGGCCGCGAGCGCACGCTTGCGAACCTGGCACGCCGCCTCGCGTGCCTGCTCGGCCGATTCGATATTGAGCACCACGCCGCCAACGTCCGACTTGTGCGTGATGTCCGGCGAAATCAGTTTGACCGCGACCGGGAAACCGATCCCTTGCGCCAGTTCGCCCGCTTGCTCGGGGGTCGTGGCGACGAGCGTCTCCACGACCGGAATGCCGTACGCGGCCAACACGCCCTTCGCTTCGGGCTCGGTGAGCAATGCCCGGCCCTCGCCCATGGCGCGCTCGACCATTGCGCGCACGCGGGCCACGTCGGGCGCGAAACCGGGCGGGATCGACGGCGGCGTTTCCATCAGCAGCGACTGGTTGCGACGATAGTTGACGGCTTCCAGAAACGCGCGGGCGGCGTTCTCGGGCGTGTCGTATGTCGGCCATCCGGCTTCGCGGCAAATGCGCCGCGCACGCTCGGCCGTCTCACCGCCCAGCCAGCACGTGAACACGTTCTTCGACGGCTTCGGCAGCGCGGCAAGGCCGTTCGCCACGTCCAGGCTCGGCATGACCGCCGTGGGCGCTTGAATAAACAGCACGGCCGCCGTGTCGGGATCTTCGCACAACGCTTCCAAGGTGGCCGTATAGCGCGCCAGATCGGCATCGCCGCCGATGTCCACCGGGTTCACACGGCCGAGCGTTGTCGGCAGCACGGCGTCGAGGGCGGCGCGCGTCTTGTCGGTCAGATGTGCCAGCTTGCCGCCATCGAGCACGAGGGCGTCGGTGGCCATCACCCCGGCGCCACCGCCGTTGGTCATGATCGACAGCTTGTCTCCGTAGAACGGGCGCAGCCGTGCCAGCGTCTCCACCGCCGCAAACAGGTCGTCGGTCGTGTCGACGCGCAACATGCCCGCCCGCCGGATCGCTGCGTCGTAGACATCGTCCGAGCCCGCCAGTGCCCCTGTATGCGACGCTGCGGCTTGCGCGCCTTCTGGCACCCGCCCCGACTTGATGACGACCACCGGCTTGTTGCGGGCCGCGGCACGTGCGGCGGACATGAACTTGCGCGCGTGCCGAATCGATTCCATGTACATCAGGATGGCGTCCGTGCCGGGATCGCTCGCCAGATAGTCGAGCATGTCACCGAAGTCCACATCGGCACTGTCGCCCAGCGAGACGAAATGCGAGAAGCCGATCTCGCGCGCATCGGCCCAGTCGAGCACCGCCGTGGTGAGCGCGCCCGATTGCGACACGAAGGCGAGCTTGCCCTCGCGCGCCCCCATATGAGAGAAGCTGGCGTTCAGCCCGATACCGGGACTGAGCAGCCCAATGCAATTCGGTCCAAGGATGCGCAGCACATGCGGCTTCGCGTGCTTGAGCATGCGCTCCTGTAGTGTCACGCCGTGGCGATCGCGTTCGCGGGCAAGCCCCGAGGTCAGCACCACGACGGCACGCGTGCCGCGATCGCCGAGCTCACGAATCAAGTCGGGCACCGTCGCCGGCGGCGTACAGATCACCGCCAGATCGGGGGCGTGCGGCAATTCGCCGATGTCGCGATAGCACTTGAGATTCGCGAGCGTCGAATACTTCGGGTTGACCGGATAGATCTCGCCCCTGAAGCCGCCGTCGATGACGTTTTTCAGCACCGTCGTGCCCACTCGCCGCTCGCGCAGCGACGCACCAATCACGGCAACCGACTTCGGCGCGAACATCTGGCTCAGATTACGCGTGGTCATGGAAACTCCGGGTGGATCGAGAGGAACGCATGCGAACGCGCGCACCGGGCATGGCCGGGGCGCGCGTTCGTTGTCGCTTCGCGGGCAGGCGGTCTAGCGGGGCTGCGACCGGGCTCCCGCAAGGGCGCCCGTCGTCATCGCCATTAGTCGCCCCGCAGGTGCGCTTCGACCTTCCAGAGATGGTCGTCCACGCCACGCGAGATTTCCGTGAAGACGTCCGACGTCGTGGCGTCGCCGATCTCTGCCGAGGCGTCGATCAGGCCGCGAATGATCTCGCCGTAGGCCGCGAGCGCTTCGGCCAGCGCGGCCGCGTGATCGAGACCGCGTTTGAATTCGTTCTTGTAGACCGGCAGTTCGGTCTTCTCGGCAACGGACTTCACGCGACCGTCGGCCACACCGCCAAGGGCAACCAGGCGTTCCGCACACAGGTCGGCCCATTCGAGGGCCGCGTTGTAGACGTCGTCGAACAGCAAGTGCAGCTCGATGAAGCCCGGACCGTGCACGTTCCAGTGCGCTTGCTTGGCCTGCCGCTGGACGTCGATGCCGTTGACCAGTCCGCGATTCAGCAGGTTGACCGATTCGATACGAATCTTTTCACCGAGGGTGTTACGCGTATGATTCAGAGCCATTTCACACTCCTGACGTCTGGCAGCCCGCGGGCTGCCGGGGAAGGCGTCGGCATCGGGGCGTCGCAGACCACCCCATGCGGACGAAGGGAACCGCGCAAGACTCGGCACCTCGGCGTGACCACGTCAGCCGATGTCCGAGCGGGATTGCGACGCGCCGTGCGTGACGCCCCGCAACGTGAAGCCTGCCATCACCGACGACACCTACAGGCACAGGGGCCGCAGCGCGATGGCCTATATCACACCGTTGGCGCAAAGGATGTCCGATGCATAGCACCAAGTCATTCTAGAGACTGCTTACTTTCGAGATCAAGTGAAATATGCGCGTCGTCGAGTGCCATCCTCACGCGCTTTGATTGACATCATCGCGCCGCCATTTTCTCGTCGCGCCAGCACTCGCCTCCGCGGGAATTTCGCCTTGCCAACGCCGCCAGCAACGAGGCAACCGCTCATCCATGGGATGAAACTTGCGCCATTGCGTTCCCCAGACGATGTCGACGGGGACAGCGCCGTGCGCACTGCGTCATGCTGATACATGCGCTTTGCGCGTATTCGGTCGATACGTGACGTGCGGCGTCCCGCCGTGAAGATGGGATGATTCCGAAAGCCTTTCGTCAACGCCGAAATCAGGCAAATACCTTCATAGACTACGTAAAAAGCGGCCGCGAAGGACGTTAGAACAGACGCGATTTGCGTAGTTCCCGAGTCTCACTTCAGCAAACTCCCATAGGACTCCAAAGGAGAATGACGATGCATCGATCTCTACTGTGCTTGTCCCTTTCCGGAATCGTCTACCTGCTGGCGCACGGCGCGCAGGCACGCGCCGCCGTCTATACCAACGGGTCGGCGACGGCGCAAATGCGAGTGCAATTGACGATTCTCCCTGGCTGCACCATTGCCGCCACACCGATGACGTTCAACGCGGTGCAGGGATCCGCGACCGGACCGGTGGCAAGTACGTCGTCGCTGAGCGTGACCTGCACGGCGACGACGGGGTACAACATCGGGCTGAATGCCGGTACGGTGCCGAACTCGACGGAGGCGGATCGTCTGCTGGCGGGCACCCTCTCCGGCAATACCACCACCATTCCGTTCGGCCTCTATCAGGACGCCGGCTACGCGACGCCGTGGGGCAACACGCAGGGGGCGAATACGTTGAGCGATTCGGGCACCGGCGCGGTGAAGGTGCATACGGTCTACGGACAAGCGACGCTCTCGGCCACGATGCCGGCCCCGGACGTCTATTCGTCGACGGTCACCGCCACGGTGTACTTCTGAGAAACGGGATCGATCATGCGCCCAAGAAGCCCCATGCGCCCCGCCGTTCGCCGCCCAACGGCCTACGCTTGCGGCGGCGCGTTCGTCGCGCTGTTGACGCTGTACGTGACCGACGGCAACGGCGCCACGCTGCAAGTCTCGCCGGTCATCGTCAATTTCCTGCCCACGCAGCCGGCCACCACGCTGACGCTGGGCAACTCCGGCGACGTGCCGATTCACGGTCAGCTCCGGCTGTTTGCGTGGACGCAGCGCCATGGCGACAACGTGCTCACCCCGAGCGACGCGCTCGTCGCCAGCCCGCCGATCCTGCGCATCGAACCCGGCGAGCGGCAGATCGTGCGGCTCGTGCGCATGGCGCAGGTCGCCGAGCCGCAAGAGCAGAGCTACCGGCTACTCGTCGACGAACTGCCCTCCACCGGTGCCACGCCGGTCGAGGGCATCTCGATCCGCCTGCGTTACTCCTTGCCGGTGTTCGTGCAGGCAAGCGATGCGCGGGCGCCGTCGTTGCGCTTCGATGTGCGCATCACCCAAGGCGAACTGGAGGTGCACAACGATGGCGAACGGCATGCGCAACTTGGCGCCACGCGCGTGCTGGACGCCTCCGGGCGCAGCGTCCAGTTGACGCGCGGCCTGCTCGGTTATGTCCTCGCGGGGCAGACGCGCCGCTTCGCCGTGCGTTGGCCCGCTGGCGCCCCGCCAGTTGCGCCGTTCACGGTCGAGTCGCGCGTCGACGCCGTACCGATGCGCTTTGCCGCGGGCACCGCGTCGGATGGCGAGCGCTAAGCGTGTCCGCCGGGGCCGTGCCGCCACCCTCTCGACTCCCCCGGTCTGTCACTCGCGAACTCCCGGGGCGCAGGGTTGGAGCGGCGCCACGTCCGGAGCGGTGGCTACGGCGCTCGCCACGTCGATGGCGCTCGGCGCGGCCGCCTTCGGCAAGGCCGGCGATGCGCACGCTGCCGCTGCTGCGACGGTGTCGGAGGATGGACCAGCCGCAACCTCTGCACCGGACGCCGCAGGCACCGCGCGGTTCGACAATGCCGCGGTGTCTGACACGGCCACGCCGTCTGCGCAGCGCGCCGGCAGCGTGTCCCGCCTTGACGGAACTTATGTGCTGGAGGTCATCGTCAATGGCGAGTCGACCGGCCGGATCGCGCCGTTTTTGCGTCGGAAGGGGCGATGGTTCGTGCGAGCAGGCGATCTGCGCCTGCTCGGCTTGACCTCGCCCCAACTGCCACCACGCGACGCGACCGACGTCGCGCTCGATTCGCTCGACGGCGTGCGTGCGACGTACGACGCCGCACACCAGACGCTCGCCCTGCAAGTCGGCGACGCGTGGCTCACGCCCTATGCGTTAGGCCGTGCGCCCCCAGTCTTCATGGCCGCGACGTCCGGCACGGGCGTGCTGATCAATTACGACGGGTATGTGCAGCGGGACCGGTTCACGCGGGCGTCCGTCTGGAGCGAAGTTCGCGGCTTCTGGCCCGGCGGCACCGTGCGTCAGACAGGGCTGGCGGAGCACTCCGCCTGGCGCCACGGCTATCGGCGCTACGACACATGGTGGCAGCACGATGACCCGGCCCGATTGACGACCTGGGTGGCGGGTGATCTCATCACCGGCTCGCTCGCGTGGACGCGCTCGCTGCGCATTGCCGGCCTGCAATGGCGGCGCAACTTCAGCCTGCGTCCGGACCTCGTCACCTTCCCGATACCGACGCTGCACGGCAGCGCTGTGGTGCCGTCGTCGGTCGACGTCTATCTCGATGGTGTGCGCCGCATGAGCGGACACGTGCCGCCCGGACCGTTCGTCATTCAGGATGCCCCCGGTCTGACCGGCGACCTGCAGGCGAGTGTCGTGACGCGCGACGCGCTCGGACGCGAGCGGGTCACCACCGTCCCGCTCTACATCGACCCTCGGCGGCTGGCCAGCGGCTTGTCGAGCTTTTCAGTGGAAGCGGGCCTGCCGCGCGACGATTACGGCGTGCGCTCATTCTCGTATCGACGCCACCCTGTGGCGTCGGTGACCGCGCGCTATGGCGCGACCGACGCCGTCACGGTGGAAGCGCAGGCACAAGCCGGCCGCCGACTCGCGCTGGGCGGCGCAGGCGCCCTGATGGCGCTCGGCCAGATGGGCGTCGTCAGCGCGTCGGCCGCGATCTCGGGCGGCCGGGGCACCGGCACACAGTGGAGCGCGGGATACCAATACCTATCGCGACGGATCGGCGTCGACGTGCAAATGATCCGGACCACCGGACGTTATCGTGATATCGCGTCGCTCGACGGTGCGCCCGCGCCACGCGCCAGCGACCGCGTGAGTGTGTCCGTGCCGTTCGGACGCAGCCGCACGGCCTCGCTTGCCTGGTTTTCACAGCGCGTGCCGGGCCAGCCGGCCACCCGCGTGCTGTCGGCCAGCCTCGCACTGCCGGCGGGCACGCGCGGCATGTTCTCCGTCGGCGGATATCGCGACTTCGCTCGCCACCGCGTCCATGGGGTGTTTGCCATGCTGAGCGTGTTGCTCGGCGGCGGCGCGCTGGGTAGCGTGTCGTTCAACCAGCAGGACGGGCAGACGCAGGCATCGGTGGGTGCCAGCCGTGCCCCGGACTACAGTGGTGGCTGGGGTTGGCAGGTCATTGGCGGACGCGCCTTCTCGCAACGCACCGTGCAAGGCGAATTGCAGTATCTCGGGCGACACGGCCAGATCTCCGCCCTCGCGCAACAGGTGGGACGACGTACCGGCACCGCCCTCGGCATGACCGGCGCGCTGGTCGTCATGGACAACAGCGTGCACGCGACACGGCGCACCTACGATGCGTTCGCCCTCGTGAGCGCCGATCGACAGGTCGACGTGCCGGTGCTGCGCGAATCGGTGCCCATCGGCCGCACCGATTCGCGCGGCTACTATTTCGTGCCGGATCTGAATGGCTTCGAAGCCGCGCGCATCGGCATCGACCCCATGCAGCTACCGGTCGATATGGAAGTGCTGACGACCGAGCGCCGCATTGCGCCTCAGGCGGGAAGCGGCGTGCTGGTGCGTTTCCCGGTGCGGCGCTATCGTGCGGCGCTTGTCACCCTCACAGGCGCCACGGGCCAGCCGCTGCGCCCCGGGACGGCGGTGCGCCATGTGCAGAGCGGCGTCGCGACGGTGGTCGGCTATGACGGGGACGTCTTTGTCGATGCCCTTGCGCCGATCAACACCCTGGAGTCCCGAGACGCTGGGCAGCGCTGCCGCGTCTCGTTCGAATGGGCCGCGCCCGCCGAAGGCCGCATCGCCCGCATCGGTCCGCTGGCCTGCGTCGCATTCGGCACGCTCGCCAACGAGCGCCCGGCGCCCTTTGGCCCCGTCCCCGTCCGCTGGGGACAGGAGGATCCGTCATGACCCCTCCCACCGGGACCCTGCCGACGCGGCGGCGCCCGATCGCGGCCGCCGGTGTCGCATTCCTGTGCGCGTACGCGCAGGCGCAGACTTGTTCGGTGGGGGCACCGACGCTCGCGTTCGCGGCCTTCAGTCCGATCTCCGGCGCCGCGCTCTCGGCAACGGGCACGGTGTCCATTTCGTGCACGTGGCCGTTGCTCGGCAGCAGCGCCAACGTCAAGGTGTGTCTCGCGCTGAATGCGAGTCAGCCCCTTGCGCTGACGAACGCGGGCGATACCATCAATTTCGGTCTCTATGTCGATCCCTCATTCGCCACCCCATGGGGAAGCGGTCCGAGTCAGGCGATCGCGTTCACGATGACCCGCAACCTTCTGGGCGGGACGGTGACACAGAACGTCAATGTCTACGGGAGAATCGCAGCGGCGCAGACCACGGTGCCCACGTCCGGCAACGGCAACACGGTCTACACGCGGACATTCACGTCGGCCGACACGAGCCTGCACTATGCGCCCTACGGCCCGCTGTCGCCCGTCCCGGACTGCGGCAGCGCCATGACCGCCGTGCCGGGCACGCCGTTCACCGTGAACGTGAGCGTCATCAACAACTGCACGATCGCCGCGACGAACATCACGTTCGCCACGCAAACGGCGCTCGACCGCCCGGTGACCGGTGCGGGCCAGCTTATGGTGCAATGCACGCAAAACGACGCGTATCGCGTCAGCCTGTCCGGCGGGCTGCTGGGCACGGTCACGTCGCGCCTGATGGCTGGGGAGACCGGCGCCAACGTCGCCTATCAACTCTACTTGGACAGTGGTTACGCCACGATCTGGGGGGATGGCTCATCGGGCACGTCGCCACTGACCGGCATCGGCACCGGCCTCGTTCAGTTCATTCCGATCTACGCGCGCGTGCCGTCGCAATCGACACCGGCCCCCGGCGTCTACACGGACACGGTGACAGCAACGATTCAATTCTGAGACGGCGGCGAACCGCCGTCGGCGCACGATCAGATCGCGTCGGCGCGCGGCGGCTTGAGCGGCAGCACCTGAATGCGGTCGCCCTGCTTCACACCCAGCGCCTGCGCCGCGAGCGGGCTGAGCGCGAACGCGCGTCGCTCGGGACGCCCCGTGACGAGCGTGGCGCGAAAGCCGTCCAGCCCGAGGCACGCCACGAGGTAGGGCTCCCCGTTGGGGACGGCCGGCGCCGCCCCCTCGTCCTGACCGGCCGTGCCCGTGAGGGTCACGCTGAGATAACGGCTGTCGCGTGCGGCGCGCAAGTCGGCCACGCGCGCTTCGAGTACCGGGCCGCTGTCGAAGATGTCGACATGTGCCCCGGAGCGCATGCCCTCCTGTTCCAGCAACCGGCGCGCCGGAAGCGTATCGCGATGCGTGACCCCGATGGCGGCCTGCGCCGGCGGGGAGAGGAAGTCGACGTAGATGGGGTACTTCGGCATCAACTCGGCCACAAACGACTTCTTGCCGATCGAGGTGAGGTAATCCGCCTGATCGAAATCGATCTTGAAGAAATGTTGCCCGAGCGACTGCCAGAACGGACTCTGCCCGTTGTCGTCGAAAAAACCGCGCAGCTCGGCACACACATGCGGACCGAAACGCTCGGGGAACTGCGCCATGAACAGAAAACGCGCCTTCGAGAGCAGTGCGCCATTGCCATGTCCGCGCCACGAAGGATCGAGCAGCAACGAGCACAGTTCGCTATAACCGGTGAGGTCGTTCGAGAGCGAGAGCGTCAGCATTCGCGACCAGACGTTCAGCTCGCGACTCGCATGCACGATCGTATCCTTGCGATACGTATAGAACGGTTGCTCCAGCCCGACTGCGGCCTCCAGACCGCACACGCCGGCGATCTCGCCGGAGGTGACGTCTTCCATCACGAACAGATACCCTTGCTCTGCCGTGGGGGCTTGCCCCGCCAAGGTAGCGGCAACTCGGGCCAGGCGCGCCTCGAGCGCCGCTTCATCAGGCTTGAACGACGTCATGCCGGGGCCGGCCTGCGCCGCCAGCTTCAACAGCGCGGGAAGATCGCCGCGACGCGCCAGACGCACGACGCGCAGCGAGGTCGTCGCTGCCGCGTCGGGCAAGTCCGTGTCGGCGGCCGGGGGCGTCGCCATGGTCGATTGACGGGTCATGAGCACCTTCCGCGAATTGAGTAAAACAAAGGCCGGAGCGACGTCATCCGTCGGTCCGGCCCGAAGTCCCGCATACCGTCAGGTCGTGACGTCGGCCGGTGCGATCAGATCGCCTTCACCGTCGCCGCCACGACCGCGACCGCCTTCTCCAGCGACGCGAGACCGGCGTCGATATCGGCGAACGGAATGTTCAGCGACGGCGCAAAGCGCACCACGTCGCCCCCGGCCACAAGCACCATCAAACCGTGCTTTTCGGATTCCGCCACGATGTCCTTCGCGCGACCAGCGAATGCCGGCTTGAGCACCGCGCCGATCAACAGCCCCATGCCGCGCACATGGTCGAACACGCCATGACGCGCGTTGATCGCCTCGATGCCCTTGATGAAATGATCGTGACGCGCCTTCACGCCGTTGAGCGTCTCCGCCGTGTTGATCAGTTCCAGCACACGCCCGGCGATGGCCGTGGCAAGCGGATTACCGCCGTACGTGCAGCCATGCGTGCCGGGCGAGAAGCTCGCGGCGATCTTGTTCGTGGTGAGCATGCCGCCAATCGGATACCCATTGCCCAGTGCCTTGGCGGTGGTCAGAATGTCCGGCGTCACGCCGTATTGCTCATACGCGTACAGCGTGCCGGTGCGGCCGACGCCCGTCTGCACTTCATCGAAAATCAGCAAGGCGTTGTGCTTGTCGCACAGCGCGCGCAGGCCCTGCAGGAATTCCGGATCGGCGGGCAGCACGCCGCCCTCGCCTTGCACCGGCTCGACGATGACCGCCGCCGTAGCGTCCGAAATGGTCGCCTCGACGGTCGCCAGGTCGTTGTACGGCAGGTGCATGATGCCGGCCGGGACCGGGCCGAACCCTTCGGTGTATTTCGCCTGACCGCCAACGCTCACGGTGAAGAGCGAGCGGCCGTGGAACGAGTTGTAGAACGAAATGATCTCGCTCTTTTCCTTGCCGCCGCGCTCGGCCGCATGGTCGTAGGCGTAGCGGCGCGCGAGCTTGAGTGCCGCTTCGTTGGCTTCAAGGCCCGAATTGCAGAAGAACGCCTTGTCGGCGAACGTGGCGTCGGTCAGAGCCGTGGCCAGACGCAGCACCGGCTCGTTGGTGTAGCCGTTGCCGATGTGCCAGACCTTGCGCGCCTGCGCTTCGATGACCTTCACCAGTTCGGGGTTGGCGTGGCCAAGCGCATTGACCGCGATGCCGCCGGTGAAATCGACATACTCGCGACCCTGCTGGTCCCACATGCGCGAGCCTTCGCCGCGCACGGGCACCATCTGGGCAGGAGCGTAATTGGGTACCATCACGTCGTCGAACGTCTGGCGGGTCACAGCGATTGGCTGGCTCATGACTACCTCGTGAAATCGGAGTGCAATCGTCGATTGCGGGGCAGGCCTGGACAAAGGTCACTGCCCTGTGAAAAGAACCTGGCTGGTGGCTCAGGGGGCCGGCGGCGCGCCAATGCCGGACGGCAATGGCACTTGGCGCGCGTACCCTCGCATTGTAATCAGATGCGGCCCTCGGATATACCTCCGCGGGCCTCGCCATCGTGAGAATTACAGGACTTTGCGCAAGAATTCGCGCGTGCGCTCGTGCTTCGGGGCCGAGAAAATCTGCTCCGGCTTGCCTTCTTCCATGATCACGCCCTGATCGATGAACAGGACGCGGTCGGAGACTTCACGGGCAAACCCCATTTCGTGGGTCACAACGACCATCGTCATGCCTTCGTCGGCCAGCGACTTCATGACTTCGAGCACTTCGCCCACCAGCTCCGGATCAAGCGCCGAGGTCGGCTCGTCGAAGAGCATGACCTTGGGCTGCATCGCGAGCGCGCGGGCAATCGCCACGCGCTGCTGCTGACCGCCGGAGAGCTGGTTCGGGAACGCATCGATCTTGTCGATCAGGCCGACCTTGCGCAGCAGTTGCTCGGCGATGGTCACGGCCTCGCCACGCTTGATGCCGTTGACCTGCATCGGCGCGAGGATCAGGTTCTCGAGCACCGTCATGTGCGGAAACAGGTTAAAACGCTGAAACACCATGCCCACGCTCGCGCGCATGGCGTTCATGTCCGTCTTCGGGTCTTCCACGTGAAAACCGTTGACGAGCACTTCACCGCCGCTCACGTCTTCCAGGCCGTTCAGGCAGCGCAGGAACGTGCTCTTGCCCGAGCCCGACGGCCCGATCACACACACGACCTCGCTCTCTTCGATGCGGCACGAAATGCCGCGCAGTACGTGCGCCTCGCCGTACTGCTTCTGCAGGTTATTGACGACGATCACCTTTGCCGTACCTCGATTCCAGATGTTGAACAAATGCCGACAGCACCAGCGTGATCACCCAGTAGATGAGCGAAATCGTCAGATACGGCTCCCAGTAGCGAGCGTATGCCCCCGATACTGTGCGCGCGGCATACGCCAGTTCCGCCAGACCGATGGCCGACGCCAGCGACGAATCCTTCACGATCGCAATGGCGTTGTTGCCCAGCGGCGGCAGCATGCGGCGAAAGGCCTGCGGCAGCACGACCTTGCGCAGCGTCTGCATATAGGTCATGCCCAGCGAGCGCGCGGCTTCCGCCTGCCCACGATCGATCGACTGAATCCCGGCGCGGAAAATTTCGGACACGTAGGCCCCGGCGTTCAGCGAGATGGCCAGCACCGCCGACATGAAGGCGCCGTATTGCGAACGGATTTCCCGCGCGAGGTCGCCACTCACGAGCAACCCTTCCGAGGGGTTGATCAGCACCGGCATCAGCGCGAAGTGAATCAGCAGAATCTGCACGAACAGCGGCGTGCCGCGGAAAAAACTGACATAGAAGCGCACCGGGTATTGCACCGCGTAGCGCAGGAAATACTTATAGAAGCCGTGACGCGCTTCGGCCAGTCGGCCGACGCCCAGCACGAGCCCAAGTAACGTGCCGGCGATCACGCAGATCACCGTGCACTTGAGCGTCATCAGCGTGCCCTCGACGAACAGGGGCATGTATTCGCTGATGATGTTCCACTGGAACCCACCCATGAAGCACCTTTCTCACGAAATGAAACGAACCGGCGGGCCGGCAGAAAAACGCTCGCGGCCCGGGGGTTGACGTCGGAAGTCGACGATCAGCTCACGGGCCGCGAGTGGCCAGGTCTCTGGCGAGCGTGGCGCGAATCTTACACGCGTTGCTTACTGTTGCGGCAGCGACGGCACATCGGCGTCGAACCACTGCTTGTAGATCTTGGCGTAGGTGCCGTCGGCCACGATCTTCTTCAGACCGGTGTTGATCTTGTCGAGCGCGACCTTATTGCCCTTCTTCACGGCGATGCCGAAGTACTGGCGCTTGAACTTGCTGTCGTAGACCAGCTTGAACGGCTTTTCCGGATGGCTCTTGATGTAGAACTTGATGACGCCCACGTCGCCCACGGCGGCGTCAACACCCCCGCGATACAGCTCTTCGAGCATCAGCGGCGTATTGTCGAAGCGGCGGATCGCGGTGCTCGTGCGGCCCAGTTCTTCCGACACGGAAATGTCGCCGGTGCTCGAGTTGACCACCCCCACCTGAAGCTTCTTCAGATCGGCCAGACCCGCGACCTTGGCGCCCGGCGAGGTGATGATGACCTGATCGGCCGGGAAATATGGGGCCGAGAAGTCCACCATTTCACGACGCTTGTCGGTAATGGTGATGCCCGAAATGATGATGTCGCGATCGCCCTGGTCGAGCGTGGCGAAGATGCCTTCCCACGGCGTGCTGACCAGCTTCACATTGAACCCGCCGGCCTTGCCGATGGCTTTGATGATGTCGACGTCGAACCCGGCCAGCTCCTTCTGCGGCGTTTCGAACTCGAACGGGCGATACGTACCGCCTGCGCCCACCGTGTACGTGGGATCGGCGGCCTGCGCTGCCGGCAACGCGGCGAAGGTCGTCAGAAAGCAGGCGGCGGCCAGCACGAGGCGCTTCGTCAACATGTTGATTTCCTTGGCGAGAATTCTTGAAAGAGCGCAATGATACTCCGCACCGTCACCGAAATGAAAAAAAGCCATCGCCTCGGTTTAGGACGTTGCGATCTCGCGACGCGCGATCCAATTCCCGCCAAATGAGAATGCAAATGCAGGGTTGGCACGCGCCAGTGCCCGCCCGCACGGTCGCGCCTCGTCTGCCGGGCCCGTGCGTCAGAACGCCCCCGCCGCGATGGGGCCTGCCGTCTGGCCGGGACCGAAGACCATATCGCGATACGACTTGCCTGCGGGAATCATCGGATAAACGTCGTCCTCGCGGGCGACGAGGACGTCCAGCAGATACGGCTCGCTCGGGTCTTCGAGCATGCGGGCGAGGGCGGCGGGCAACGCGTCTGCCCGGGTCACACGGGCGCCCGCCACCCCATACCCCGCCGCAATGGTGACGAAGTCCGGATACGGACGCCCGTCGCCGGCCGCGTCCGGCGCGTTCGGGTCGACAAGCGATGACGCGACGCGATTGCGTGCGTAGATCATGTCCTGCCATTGGCGGACCATGCCCAGCCACTGGTTGTTGATGACCAGCACCTTGACGCCCAGCCCATAGCGGCGGCAGGTCGACAGTTCGTTGACGGACATGTTCAGACTGCCGTCGCCGTCGATGTCGATGACCGGGACGTCCGGCAACGCCACTTTGGCACCGATCGCTGCCGGCAAGCCGAAGCCCATCGTGCCGAACCCCGCGCTCGACAGGAACGTGCGCGGCTGGCGAAGTCGCAGGTGCTGCATCGCCCACATCTGGTGCTGTCCGACGCCCGTGGTCACGACCGCTTGCGGCGGCAGAAGCGCCGCGAGTGCCGTGATGACAGCGACGCCCGTCAGCGCGCCCACAGAGTCGGCCTCATTGACCGCATCCGCTGCGCCCGCCTGCCGGAGCGCCCGCAGCGGATGCGCCTCACACCGCTCGCGCAAGTAGGCGTGCCAATCCGGCACGTTGCGGCGCGACGCGTGCGCCAGCAGGCCGGCGAAGGCGTCGCGCAGATCCGCATGCACGCCGAGCGCGACGGGCTTGTTCTTACCGATTTCGGCGGCGTCGACATCGATATGGACGATCGTGGCATGCCGCGCGAACGAGGCCGGATCGCCGATCACCCGGTCGTCGAAACGCACGCCGAGCGCCAGCACAAGGTCGGCTTCATTGACCGCGACGTTGGCCGCGTAGGCGCCATGCATGCCGAGCGGGCCGAGCAGCAACGGATGGTTGTCGGGCATCGCACCCAGCCCCATCATCGTGAGCGCCACCGGGCAATCGAGCGCTTCGGCCAGTGCCACGAGCTGCGACCCGGTCCCCGAGGCGATGACGCCGCCCCCGGCGTAGATCACCGGGCGCTCGCTTCGGGCAAGCAAGGCCGCGATCCGTTGGGCGGTCTCGTCGCTCATGCCCGCCGGCACCGGCGCTGTGACACGCTTGTCGGTCGGATGATCGGGACGCGCCTGTTGAATATCCTTCGGAAAATCGAGCAAGACAGGCCCTGGCCGCCCCGCCATGGCGCAGGCGGACGCTTCGCGCAACGCGGCGGGAATGTCCCGCGCCTCTCGGACCTGCCGGGCGAGCTTTGTCACCGGCTGGGTGATAGCGACGATGTCGACTTCCTGAAACGCGTTCTTGCCGAGCCAATGCGTGGCGACGTTGCCGGTGATGGCGAGAATCGGCACGGAATCGCTTGCGGCGTCGGCAATGCCCGTGACGAGATTCGTCGCGCCGGGGCCGGAGGTCGCCAGACATACGCCGAGCTTGCCCGTGGCACGCGCATAGCCTTGCGCACCGAAGACCGAGCCTTGTTCGTGCTCTGTTCGTACCAGTGTGATGGCCACACGCGAGAGCGCGTCGAGCATTTCGAGGTTGGCGCCACCGGGATAGCAGAAGACGGTATCCACGCCAATCTCGACCAAGGTCCGCGCAATCAACTCGGCCCCCTTCGCAGACAACGGGGCAACAGGCTGGCCGACGGCGCCGGTCGCGGTTTCGGCAGCGGGGAACGTCAGATCAAGTTTCATGGGTACGTGTATTCCTGCGGGATCCATCGAATCGGGAGGCATTGTGGCGGCGATTAGGCCCAATGAGAACCCAGCTTACCGGGATCGGCCAGCAAATGCTTCGCGTATCGTTGACAAAACGCCATTGATTTCACATGATTCATTCAAATATTCAGGCCATTGAGAATTAATCATGCAAATTGACGAATTCGACGAGAAAATTCTCGCACTGCTTCAAGAAGACGCTTCGCTCTCGGCCGCACAAATCGGCGAGCGCATCGGACTGTCGCAATCGCAGTGCTGGCGTCGCATCGACCGACTCGATGCCGAAGGCGTCATCGAACGACGCGTTGCGCTCGTCGATCGCAAGAAGGTCGGATTGAACGTGATGCTGTTCGCTCACGTAAAACTGGCCGGCCACAATCGCAACGCGCTGCCCGAGTTCTCGAAGGCCATTCAGGATTTTCCGGAAGTGCTCGAATGCCACGTGCTCATGGGCAATGTCGACTTTTTGCTGCGCATCGTCACACGCGATGTCGAGGCTTATGAGCGATTCTTCTTCGAACGTCTTTCGCAATTGCCAATGGTCCAGGAGGTCAACTCGATGATCGCGCTCTCGCAGATCAAGTCGACGACGGTTCTGCCGATCGGCAACGGTAACGAGCGGTGAGGAACGGTGGGGAACGGTGAGGAGCGCCAAGAAGCGGTAACGCGCCGCAGGCGACGCTCAGGCAGGGCGGCCGCGATCGCGGCGAGCCTGCCGACGCGACCTCGCACGCTTCATGACACGACGGTGACCGAATCGTGTCACGATTCCCGCAGTAGACTGCCGACTGCCCTGCCCCGATGGCTGCGGCATGGAGGGATATCCTCCCCGTTGGACACCGCCGTCGCGAGCCTCTATGCTTAAGCATTCACTCCAGGAGTCCTGCATGAAACGTTGGTTCGGAATCGCTGCCGCAGCCGCCATTGTCGGGGTGACGGCCTGGTGCTTCATTCCCGCGCACGCCGCCCTGAAGAACGGCACCCCCGCCCCTGTTTTCTCTGCCCAAGCGTCGCTCGGCGGCAAGGTCTTCACGTTCTCGCTGGCCGACGCCCTGAAGAAGGGCCCCGTCGTGTTGTACTTCTATCCGGCCGCGTTCACCGAAGGATGCACGATCGAAGCGCACGACTTCGCGGAGGCCACCGACAAGTTCAAGGCGATGGGCGCCACGGTCATCGGCGTTTCGCACGACAACATCGAAACGCTCAACAAGTTCTCCGTGTCCGAGTGCCGCAGCAAGTTTGCCGTGGCGGCCGACACGGATCAGCGCATCATGCGGGCCTACGACGCCGTGCTTTCGCTCAAACCCGACTATGCCAATCGCGTCTCGTATGTCATTGCCCCCGACGGCAAGGTGATCTACAGCTATGTGAGCCTCGATCCGGATAAACACGTCACCAACACGATGGAAGCGGTTCGCAAATGGCGCGACGCACATCCGTCGTGATCGCGAGATCCACACAGGAGAAGGCGGCATGAAAGCGACCGGACGCGCACAGACGCGCGGCGAAGAACTCGCCAATAGCGCGAGTCACGGCATTGCCTGCATGGCCGCCCTCGCCGCCACGCCCGCCCTGTTCACGGCGGTCCGCCCGCCGTTGCCAAGCACGGGAGAGCAGATCGGCATCGGCGTGTTCGCCATCACCATGGTGATCGTCTATCTGGCGTCCGCGCTGTATCACGGCTTGCCCGATGGCCGTGCGAAACGGCTGTTCATGCGTGTCGATCATTGCGCCATCTTTCTCTTCATTGCCGGGACGTACACCCCCTTTACCGTCAAGATCCTTCACGACCCGTGGGGCTGGCCGCTGCTGACCGGCGTATGGGCCATGGCCATTGCCGGGCTGGTTGCCAAGGGACTCGGCCTGCTCGACCGGCCGCTCGTCTCCACCCTGCTCTACGTTGGGCTAGGCTGGATCGCCGTACTGGTCGCCGGTCCGGTGCTCGCCGCCATCCCCGGCCCTGGCGCAGACTGGCTGTACGCCGGCGGCGTTGCCTACACCGTCGGCGCCCTTTTCTACTCGCTCGACGGCCATATCAAATTCGGCCATCTGGTCTGGCATCTGTTCGCCATCGGCGGTACGGCCTGTCACTTTCTCGCCGTCTACCGCTACGTCTGATTGTCCAGCGCGATTCGGCAGTCCGTGAGCTTCTCGGCCAGCCGATCGCATCGCGCCGTCAACGCCGGATCGCCGAACATGCGGCACGCCCCGCGCATGCGATGCAGCAGTGCCTGCGCCGCGTCGATGTCCTCCGCGCGCCGTGAGGCGATCAGGCGGCGAAAGCGCGCAAGATCCTTCGCCATTTCCTCGCGCATCAAGCGACGTGCGTACGGATCGTCATGCAGCGGCGGCCGCGATGCCTTCGGGCGCTCACCCGCATTCGGCGGCGCAACGCATTCGCTCACCTCGTTCACCTCGCTCGCCTCGCAAGGCCACCGCACCGCCAGCATCTGCGCCAGCCGTTGGCGCGATACCGGCTTCGTCAACACGCCGTCGATACCGGCGTCTCGTGCTGCCCGCGCGCCGACGACCGACCCCGTCACCGCGAACACCACGGGCGATGCGCGACCGAGCACCGGGGCCAATGTGCGAAGCGTCTTCGCCAGCGTCAGGCCGCATGCACCGCCGAGCTGCACATCGGTGAGCACGACATCGACCTCTTGCGCCGTCCATTGGAGCAACGCGTCGCTCAGTTCACCCGCACGCGCGACGACGCAACCGAGCGACGACAACTGGTCGCCGAGGATCCTGCGATTCATGACGTGGTCGTCCACCACCAGCGCCCGCAACCCGGGACGCACGTCAACGTGTGCGACAGGCACCGCCGGCGCCGATGCGGGCGGCGAAGCCATTGGCGTCGCTGGCGACGCGGGCGACTCGCACGCCTCAGCGCGAGCTACGCCGGAGGAAGGCACGGCATCGGGTGTGGCGAAGGGTACCGACAAGCGAAAGCGGGCGCCGGTCGTCGACGGCTCAACGCTGAGCGCGCCCCCCATGCGCCGCGCCCATTGCTGGGCGATCCACAATCCCAGCCCGGAGCCGGGCACCGAGCGGTCGGCACGGGCAAATGCCGCGAAGACGGCGTTTTCCATGCCCGCCGGAATGCCGGGCCCGGTGTCGCAAACGTGAATCGTCAGTTGTCCCGTACCGGCGTCGCGCCGCTTCCCGGTCAAGGCAGCGTCGTGCGCCGCAGCGGCGCGCCACGATGCCTTGACCGCCACACCGCCACAAACGGTGTATTTCAGCGCATTGTCGAGCAGCGTTCGCAGGATCTGGCGCAATCGGGCTGCGTCTCCCTGAATCATGACGGGCACCTCGGTGGGAATATGGCATTCGAGCACGAGCCCTTTGGTGTGCGCCGCCCCAGCAAACCCGTCGACCTCCGCGTCGAGGCACGCGCGCACCTCGAAAGCGGCCTCGCGAAGCGGGAGTTCCGTGACCTCGTCCTGCCCCAGGTGCAGCACGTCGTCCACCGCGCTCGCAACGACGTCGAGCATATTGCGCATGGCGCCAAGTCGTTCCCTTGGCGCCATCGCGCCCGCATCGACAGGCGGGTCACCCAGGTCACGCCTATCCTCCAGGCGGCCGCCCTCGCCCCAAAGCGCATCCAGATGCCCTTGCAGCACCTGCAACGGAGCACGCAATTCGTGCACCAATGCCAGTCGAAAGGTACTGGCAGCCCATGGGGCATCACTACCCCACCCCTCCGGCCCGCTTGACGTTGCCACGTGTGCCCCGTCGGAGGAAAACCCGCCGACATCGCGGCCGCCGCGCGGGAATTTGAATTTGTCGAGATTCATCGCGTCGTTGACGCCGCATCACGATTCGCGCGTTTTGGCGTACTGAAGAAACCGTAAGAGTCTTCAAGTCTGGCCTTTTGCAAGTCGTTTGCGACTGCGCAAATTCCGATCTTCTCTTGTGGACGCCGCACTTTCGGAATCGCCCGAGCCGAACGGTTCAAGTTCTGCCTCTCATCTGCCGATAATCCCTATGACCCGTTCTGGAGACACCGACGGGCAGGGAGGCCGCGCGCGCTGACTCTGCGGCCCAGGCATTCAAACTATCGATCCCTATGTATAAGAACATTACGATTCGGACCAGTCTGACACTGGTCCTCGGTTTGCTTGGCGCACTACTCGTCCTCGTTAGCGTCCTGGGCCTCCAGGCGCTAGGGTCCAGCAATGCCTCCCTGAGCGAGATGGCCACGCAAGACACGCCGGCCCTGGCCGAGGTCAAGGGAACTGCAGAGCAGATGCTGCGCAACCGCCTGGCGATGGCGGCCTATGCCTCATACGTCAGCCTGGGCGCCGACCCGGACGAGTCGGCGAAAGTCCTCAAACGAGGCAGCCAATACATCGCGGCGTCGGACGCTCTGTGGAGCGATTATCTGAAACGTCCCAAAGAAGATGCGCACGAAGCGGAGTTGGCGAAGTCAACCGACGCCAAGCGCCGCGCCTTTTTCGATCAGGTCGTCACGCCTGCGCTCAACGCCCTGAAACAAGGCGATGTCGCTGGGTTCCATCAGATTCAGGCGCGCGTCGCCCCGCCGGCCTATGCGGCGCTCGACGCGGCCATGCGCGAGTTGCAGGAGATCCAGATCGCGCGGCAAAAGGCCCGATTCGACGTGGCCCAGCACCGCTACAACGTCATGCGCATCACCCTGGGGGCAACCCTGGCCGTTGCGCTGCTCCTCGCGCTGTGGGGCCGCGCCATGCTCGCGCGCGCCGTGCTGCGTCCGATTCGCGACGCCATCTCGCATTTCGAGCGGATGGCCGCCGGCGATCTGAGCCAGCGCGTCGAGCAACACACGCGTAACGAGATGGGTCAACTGTTCGGTGCCCTCGGCCGGATGCGCGACGGTCTCGCCAGCACGGTCGGCACGGTGCGCGAGAGTACGGAAGCCATTCACGCGAACGCTCACGAGATTGCCGAAGGCAACGCCAACCTCTCGCAGCGTACGGAAGCGCAAGCGTCGTCGCTGGAGCAAACAGCGGCGAGCATGGAAGAGCTGACCGCCGTGGTCAAACAAAATGCCGAAAACGCCCGAGCCGCCAGCCAACTCGCCGTCACCGCGTCGGAGACCGCGTCGCGCGGTGGCGACGTGGTGCAGGAGGTCGTGACGACGATGCGCGACATCGCCGCGGCGTCGCAAAAAGTCACCGATATCCTGACGGTCATCGACGGCATCGCCTTTCAGACGAACATCCTGGCGCTCAACGCAGCGGTCGAAGCCGCCCGCGCTGGCGAGCAGGGCCGCGGCTTTGCCGTGGTGGCAGGCGAGGTCCGCACGTTGGCGCAGCGCAGCGCGTCGGCGGCCAAGGAAATCAAGGGCTTGATCGAGGCGTCGGGTAACCGCGTCGAGACGGGCACCCGCCTGGTCGAGCGCGCGGGCGCGACGATGGTGGATGTCGTGCAGTCGGTCAAACGCGTGACCGACATCATGGGCGAAATCTCGGCGGCCGGTGTGGAGCAGTCGAGCGGGATCGAACAAGTCAACCGGGCCGTGACGCAAATGGACGAGATGACGCAGCAGAACGCCGCGCTCGTGGAAGAGGCTTCCGCCGCGGCTGCCGCGCTGGAAACGCAGGCCATGCGCCTGCGCGAGTCGGTCGCGCTGTTCCGACTGTCGGCTCACGAAGCCGCGCGGCCCCCCGCGCTCAACGAGACCGTCGCGACGCTCGACACGCCCCAGGGCAGACTGGCGCTCGCGGCTTGAGGATCGCCACCGCCGATCAAATGCTCGCGCGCTGCTCGAAGCCTTTGATCGGCGAATCCGCAACCCAGGCCTTGTCGACTTCGCACGACGAGACCTGCGCGTGCTGCGGCCCCTCGCGCATCCATTCGCACAACGCGAGTAGCTGATCGGGCTCCCCCTGCGCGATGGCCTCGACCGTACCGTCGCGCCGGTTGCGTACCCAACCGCGGAGTCCGATCCGGCGCGCCTCGTCCACGCACGCGGCGCGATAGCCGACGCCCTGCACCAGCCCATGCACTACGATCTGCCACGTTGCCGTCATGGCCCCTCCTACGGTGATGGACGATGGGCAAGTCCACGCGAAACCAACGGACGAGGGGCCCGATCGAGACCGGGCCCTGTCACTACGTTAGCACACCGCCTCGGCACGTCTAATACACGTCGCGGCGATAGCGTCCCTGCGCCGACAGGTCGAGCAGGACGTCCGTTCCGATGGCGTCGGCCAGCGCGGCATCCACTGCGGGCGCCATGCCGGAGAGGCTGCCGCACACATAAATCGACGCGCCGCGCGCCACCCAGGCCGCAATGTCCTGTGCGGCTTCGCGCACCCGATCCTGGACGTAGCGGCGTTGCGCCTGGTCACGCGAATACACGCGGTCGAGGCAGGCAATGCCGCCCTGCGCGTGCCATGCACACAACGTCGCGTCGTGGAAATCATCGTGCGCCGCGTGACGCTCACCGAAAATCAGCCAGTTGCGCCGCTGTCCGTTAGCGATACGTTCGGCAAGGTGCGCTCGCAGTCCGGCCAATCCCGTGCCGTTACCGATCAGGATCATGCCGCGCCCCGCCGCCGGGCCGTGAAAGCCGGGATTCGGACGCACCCGCATCGACACAGACTCGCCCAACGCCACGCCCTCGGTGAGCCAGCCGGAACCCAGGCCCAGCGAGCCATCGGGATGGCGAACCTGGCGCACGAGCAACATCAGTCGCCCCTCGTCGCAGGTCGATGCAATCGAATACTCGCGCACGGGCAACGGCGCCAGACGCGCCAGCCAATCGTGCAGATCGATGCCTGCCGGCGGAGCGGTGTCGGGCAACAGGCGTTCGCGCAACGCGTCGCCCAGCGTCGTCTCGCGCCCAGCGACACTCACCCGCACGTCGCGTGCCCAGACACTCCTCGAGAGGAAAGTGTCCACGCGTGCGACCGAGTGGCGCGGCCGCACGTCGACCCGATCGCCCGCCATCCATTGCACGCCCGACGGCGGGGTGAACGCCAGGTGAAAGGCCGGCAAACCAGCGCTGCCGGGATTGAGCAGGTCGCGCTCGACCAACGTCCACGGCTGAAAGCGGGGGCCGTCGTGTGGCTTCGACGCCGCCAGCGGATGGCCGAACCACTCGCCAAGCCGGTCTTGCCAGCGCACCCACGCGCCCGGATCGCCACGGTCGACTTCGATGGGCTCGAATGCCGCCACGCCGCCCTGCGCACGCAGCCAACCATCGAGTTTGCGGCCGAATCCGCAGAATCGGTCGTAATGACTGTCCCCCAACGAGAGCATCGCGAAGCGCAACGTCGGCAAGGCCATCGCCCGATTCATCAATTGCTGTGCAAAGCGGCGCGCGCTGTCGGGCGGCTCGCCATCGCCGAACGTGCTGACGATGAACAGCGCCCGCCTGGCCGAGCCGAGTTGCGCCTGACCGATGCGCGCCAGCGGCTGGATCTGGGCCCGGACGCCCGCGCCTTCGAGCATGCCGGCGGTCTGCCACGCAAGGTCTTCCGCCACGCCACTCTGACTGGCGTAGCCGATCAGCACCCCATCGTCCGCGAACGTCCCCCCCGCAGCGGCCGGCGAGCCAGACCTCGCCACGACCGGGCGCGATGCCGCCAGCGTGCGCTGCTTCCTGCGGCGGTCCAGATACAACATCCAGCCCGTGACGAAAAACACCGGCATCATCAGGCTCGAGAGCATCATGACAACGACGCCCGCGGGTCCAAAGAAGCTGCCGCGATGCAGCGCGTAGATGCTCGCCATCCATTGGCCGCCCGTGGTTTTCTGAGCGTACCGGTCTTCGTTGCGAATCGCGCCGGACGCCGCATCGATCTCCAGACGGTTGAACGCCCGCTCGTGCGGCGCCGACGTGTCGAGCCACGTCACCTGCAGCGGACCACCGGATTTCTGCGCCGGACGCAGGGACACCTTGGTGTAGTCCGGCACGTGCCCGGTGAAGCAGCGCCACGCCGTGGTCATCTCGGATGTCGTCGTCGCGGCCAGATCCGGCAGCGCCGCCGGCTTGCCTTCGCCGTGCGCGCGCCGCGTCGGCGGGGCAGCCGGCTTATTGCGCACCGGCGGCGACACACCCGCGATGGAAAACAGCATGCCGCGCCACCAGTCGTATGACCAATACAAGCCTGTCGTGGCGGAAAGCAGATACGGCACCAGCACCACCGTGCCGATCACGGCGTGCAGGTTCCAAAGGAATGGACGACCGCGCTTCTTGAGATCGATATGTAACCAGGCTCGCCAGTGACCTACCCGTCGCGGCCAACGCAGATACAGGCCGCTCAGCGCCAGCACGAACAGCAGCATGGTGGCCGCCGCCGTAATCTGCTTGCCGATTCCGTCCACCGTGAGGAAACGGTGAATATCCATAATGAACCGGAAGACGGCATCGGCCTGCGACCGGCCAAGCATCTGCCCGGTGTAGGGGTCGACGAAATACGTCTCGCCGCGCGGCCCATCGCCCACGGACAGCCGCACGCCGACCGCGTCTTGCGGCGCGCGCGTCATCGTCATGAGCAGAACGCGCCGGTCGGGCGCCGCCTCATGCACGCGCGCGAGCAACTCGGGAATCGGCAGCGGCGCCGTGTCGCGCACCGCTACGGTCATCACGCCCGGACTGAAGGCCCGAGTCAGGGCGTCGTCATAAGAAAGCAGCGCGCCGGTCAGACCGACGACGGCCAACACCAGCCCGGCGGTAATGCCGAAAGCCCAATGCAACTGAAACCAGAGTCTTTTCATCATCGTTATCGTCCGGCGCACATTCGAGCGCCGGAATCGGCGCATGCGCGGCAGGTATGCCGTGCCGCCGTCCCCGATCGTCAACTTTACGGCAATTGTGGAATGTTATTGCAAACGATTCTCATATTCAATACCAATTTAACTTTCCAAACCTTGTAGGCGTCATCCGACAAGCGTTTCATTGAACGGACGACTTCCTGTCGGTTTTTGACGGGGTAGGATGATGTCTTCCGCGCGGATGTCCGCGCTCCCGCCCACCGAACCGCCGCACGTCACGTCTCGTCTGCCCTCCCCTGCGCCCGCCGCTCGGCCCCGGCGATGACCTATCGACCTGCGGCACGATAGCGACGGAGTGCCATGCAACCCCTAGCGTCTTCCCCGCCCGCGACACGCGACACGACACCGGCCGACACTTGCCACGTCGATGTCACCACGGTCGCCTTCTTTTTCGACCTCGACGGCACGTTGGCCCCGCTCGCACCGCGTCCCGACGCGGTCAGACTGCCGCTCGACACGGCCAATGTTCTCGCCAGCCTGTTCCACCGCGCGTGCGGCGCCATCGCCGTCGTCTCGGGGCGCGCCATCGACGATATCGACGGCCTGCTCGCCCCGTTACGCGTGCCCGCCGCCGGCCTGCACGGGGCGGAAATCCGCCATGCCGACGGCGAACGCGTTCGCGCCGAGGGCTATGCCGTCGACGCGGAGCGAATTGCGTCGATGATCGCGCCGCTGCACGCGCTCGTCGCCCAGCACCCCGGCCTATTATTGGAGAACAAGGGCAGCGCGCTGGCGCTGCACTACCGTGGGGCCCCTGAACTGGCAAGCGTGGCGCGCGATACCATGCGCGCCCTGGCCGAACTGCATGCCGAGCGCTTCGTGCTGCAACCCGGCAAGCTGGTCTTCGAGCTGCGTGCGCGCCACGTCAGCAAGGGCCGCGCCATTACCACCTTGCTGCAAGAGGCGCCGTTCGCCGGTCGAACGCCGCTCTTCGCGGGCGACGACCTGACCGACGAGGCCGGGTTTGCCGAGGTGAATGCGCTGGGCGGCATCACGATCAAGATCGGCGACGGCGAGACGTGTGCCCGCCACCGTCTGCCGTCGCCCGAGGCCCTCACGGCCTGGCTGCTGACATTGCCCCCCGCCAGCCCGCCCCCACCCTCAAAGGAGAACGGAGCATGAGTCGCTTGGTCATCGTATCGAATCGGGTCGCCCCCATCACCGAGGGCAAACCGACCGCAGGCGGACTGGCGATCGGTGTGTACGAAGCACTCAAGGATACCGGCGGCATGTGGTTCGGCTGGAATGGGGAAATCGACGCCGAGCCGGCCACGGTGCCCGAGATCGCCCACCGCAACAACGTCACGTTCGCGACCGTGCCGCTCACGCGCCGCGACTACAACACCTACTATCGTGGCTTTTCGAACGCGACCCTGTGGCCGACCTTCCATTACCGCGACGACCTCACGCGCTACCAGCGCGACGACTACAACGGCTACCGCCACGTCAACGCGCGCTTTGCCGCGCTGCTCGCACCGCTGCTTGAGCCCGACGACCTGATCTGGGTGCACGACTACCACCTGTTGCCGTTCGCGCAGGCGTGTCGCCAGATCGGCGTACAGCAGCGACTCGGCTTCTTTCTGCACATTCCGTTCCCCTCGCCACAGGTCCTCATGACCGTGCCGCCGCACGAAGCGCTGGTGCGCGCGATGTGCGAGTACGACCTCGTCGGCTTCCAGACCGAAACCGACCGCACGGCGTTTACCGACTATCTGGTACGCCACGCCGGTGCGACCCTGCACGACGACGGCACCGTCACGGCCTTTGGTCGCACGCTGCGCACGGGCGTCTACCCGATCGGCGTGTATCCCGACGAGATTGCGCAGCAGGCGACCGCGCGCGCGACGGTCAAGCACATCCTCGATCTGAAACAGGGGCTGCAGGACCGCAAGCTCATCATGAGCGTGGATCGCCTCGATTATTCGAAGGGGATGCTCGAACGATTTCGCGCGTTCGAGCGCCTGCTCGAACTGTGGCCGAACCAGCAAGGAACCGTGAGTTTCGTTCAGGTCGCACCGCCCAGCCGCTCGGACGTGGCGGGCTATGGGGAAATTCGCCAACAGTTGGAAACCGAGGCGGGGCATATCAACGGGCGCTTCTCGGATCTGGCCTGGACGCCGCTTCGCTATATCAACAAACGCTACGCTCACGAAGTCCTGATGTCGTTCTTCCGGGCGTCGCAGGTGGGTTACGTCACGCCGCTGCGCGACGGCATGAATCTCGTGGCGAAGGAATACGTGGCGTCGCAGGATCCGGCGGATCCCGGCGTGCTGGTGCTGTCATGCTTCGCGGGCGCCGCTCAGGAACTGGACGGCGCGCTGATCGTGAATCCCTATGACATCGACGGCATGGCCGAAGCGTTGCGCACGGCGCTGAACATGTCACTTTCGGAGCGCCAGACGCGCCACGCCAGCATGATGGCGACGCTGCGCGAGCACAATCTGTCGACGTGGCGCAACCGGTTCATCGCCGATCTGCGACCGCCGACGACCGCCGCTAAACCAGCCTTGCTGCGTACGCAACCGGCCGCGGCCTCAGTCGACGGGTGAACGTCGCCAGAGGGCGCGGCGAGCCGCACGACGCGCCGCCATGATCTGCCACGATAAGGTCGCGACGGGCGGACGGTCTTACTTGCCCGCCGGACGCGACTGCTGCACCTGTGCCAAACGTTTTTGCAGGCCGTCCGCGATTTCCTTCTGGTGGGTTTGCTTGGCAAAGTCGATGGCCGTCATGCCGATCTGGTTCTTGAGACGGACATCCGCGCCCCCATCGAGCAGCACCTTGCACGTGGTGATGTGCCCCCCGCGAGCGGCCATCATGAGCGGCGTGGTGCCGTTGGGCGACTCGGCATCGACGTAAGCCGACGCGTCCAGCAGGATCTGCACGATGTCATCGTGCCCGTTGGTCGCGGCGTAATGCAGCGGCGCCCAACCCTTCTTGTTGACTTCGGCATCCTTGTCGATGAGCAGCTTGACCATCGGCGTGAGGCCTTGCAGCGAGGCGATCATCATCGCGTTCTCGCCTGCCGCGTTGGTCGCATCGAGATCCGTGCGCTTATCGTCGATGAGCAGGCGCGCCACGTCCACCGACTTTTCGCGCATCGCGATCACCAGCAGCGGGTTGCCCTTTTCGTCCGTCGAATTCGGGTCGACCCCCGCCTTGAGCGCTTGGGCGATGGATTTTGTGTCGTTGAAGACGACCGCCTTGACCAGAGCGCTATTGGAAGTGGCCGCCGTGGCGCATGCCGTCAGACAAAGCACGCTGAGCAACATCCAGGCTCGGATCATCGAAAATTTGCGCATTGGGAGCTCCTGTCGGTAGTCCGGTGAATAACGGAAAGGCAGTTCGGTCGATTAGGGGTACGGGTCTTACGGTTCAGGGCTTTGCCGTGGCAAACAGGCGGAAGAAATTCTCCGTCGTGACATCGGCGATCTTCTGCAGCGGCTCGCCGCGCAGATCGGCGATAAATTCGGCCACATGCCGCACGTAGCCCGGCTGATTGAGCTTGCCGCGATAGGGCACGGGCGCGAGGTACGGCGAATCGGTCTCGATCAGCATGCGCTCGAGCGGCACGCGCCGCGCCACGTCCTGCAAATCGCGGGCGCTCTTGAACGTGACGATGCCGGAGAACGAGATATAGAAGTTCTGATCGAGCGCGCCTTGTGCGACCTCCCAGCTCTCGGTGAAGCAGTGCATCACCCCGGCGGGCTCGCCCGCCTGCTCTTCGCGCATGAGGCGCAGCGTATCCTCGGCGGCCGCGCGCGTGTGAATGATGAGCGGCTTGCCGGTGAGGCGCGCGGCACGAATATGCGTGCGAAAGCGCTCGCGCTGCCACGCCATGTCCTCGATGCTGCGACCTTCGAGCCGGTAGTAGTCGAGCCCGGTTTCACCGATGGCCACGACTTTCGGGTGGGCGGCCAGACGCACGAGGTCGTCGACGCTCGGCTCGGGCGTGTCTTCGTAATCGGGATGGACACCGACCGAGGCATACACGTTGTCGTGCTGTGCTGCGATGTCCAGCACCTGCGGCAGCGTCGGCAGGTCGACCGAGACACACAGGGCGTGGCTCACCTTGTTCTCACGCATGCGCGCGAGCAAGTCGGGCATCTGCTCGGCCAGTTCCGGGAAATTGATATGACAATGCGAATCGATGAACATGATGTGCGATCGGTGTCCGGTGCCCTGCGTCAACGCGACGCCGGCCCACCGAACAACTGTTGGTATTGCAGGAAAAGGGCCTCGAGCAGCACGCGGGTATTGAGCGGGTGATTTTGCACCTGACGCTGCTGCGCCAGCTCACGCAGGAAGCCGAGCAGGTGCACGTCGTCCGTCGCGTCGCCGCAACGGCGCAACGCCTGGGCATGACTCGGGAAGAAGCGTACGGTGCCCGTCATGCGCTGCGCGAGCACATCGAAGCACCAGCGTTGCAGCGTCTCCAGAATGCCCGGCAAATTGCCCTTGTGCAGTTGTTCCGCACAGGCAAAGCCGTCGATCGCGGCGCCCTGCGCGAGCTGGCCGATCAGCCAGTCGCGCCAGGCGCGCTCGTCCGGCTCGGCGAGTGCGCGGGCGGCAAGCGGCGCCCCGCCGGTCTCGGCCAGTACCGCGGCGGCGGTGGCGGCGTCGAGTCCCGCGTCGCCCATCAACCATTGCGTTGCCTGCGCGTGATCGGGCCGGGTCAACACCATGCGGCGGCAACGCGACAGAATCGTCGGCAGCAGACGGTCCGGCTGCGTCGTCACCAGCAGGAACACCACGCCCTCGGGCGGCTCTTCGAGCGTTTTGAGCAGGGCATTCGCCGCATGCACGTTGAGCGCCTCCGCCGGATAGAGCAGCACCACGCGTCGCCCCTGACGGTGCGAACCCAGGCTCGCGAAGTCGATCACTTCGCGGACCTGCTCGATCTTGATTTCCTTGCTCGGTGTCTTGGTTTTCTTGTCGCCCTCGGCGTCGGCACGGGCGTCGGCACCAGGCAGGCTATCGGCCAATATTTCAGGACAGACGGCACGAAAATCTGGGTGATTGCCGCTGGAGAACCACTGGCACGCACCACACGTGCCGCATGGCAGGTGGTCGGCGCGCGGCGATTCGCACAGCAGGGCCTGCGCGAACGTGCGGGCGAGCGCCAGCTCGCCAATGCCGGGCACCGCCTGCAACAGCAGCGCGTGCGGCATCTGGGCGCGCAGGTCGTTCAGGCGTGTCCAGTCCTGTGACTGCCAGGGATACAGCATATGGGCTCCTTGGCCGATAAATGCGTCGGGCGAGACAGCGAAATTACGCCATGGCGAATTCGCGAAATACCGACGCTGCGAGTCGGTCGAACAAGCGGATTATCGCGCGTCAGCGCGGCCCGTGCCCGGGCACGCCCAGACGGGCGAATACGCCCGCGAGTTGTCCGGCAATGGCCTCGATGCTTTGCGCGGCGTCAATCACGACGAATCGCTCCGGCGCGGCCTTGGCACGACGCAGGTACTCATCTCGCACCCGTGTGAAAAACGCCGCCGATTCGCGCTCGAACTTGTCCGGCGCCCGGGCGCCCGCCAGCCGCGCGGCGGCAATCGCCGGATCGAGATCGAACAGAATCGTCAGATCGGGTTGACGCGTGCCCTGCACCCATTGTTCGAGGATCGCCAGCTTGTCGCGTGACAGCCCCCGCCCGCCGCCCTGGTAGGCAAACGTCGCATCGGTGAAGCGATCGGAGACGACCCAGTCGCCGCGCGCGAGCGCCGGTTCGATCACCTTCGCCAGATGCTCGCGACGTCCGGCGAACATCAGCAGCGCCTCGGTTTCGAGATCCATCGGCTCATCGAGCACGAGCTTGCGCAACGCCTCGCCCAAGGGGGTGCCCCCCGGCTCGCGCGTGGCGACGACGCTGCGCCCCACACTGGCGAGGCCCTGACGCAGCGTGTCGACAAAGGCGTTGACGTGCGTGCTCTTGCCGGCGCCGTCGATGCCTTCGAACGTGACGAACCTGCCCGGCACAGTGGCCGTGGCCTCGGGGGAATGCGTCATTGCTCACCTCGCTGAAATTTGTCCACGGCGCGATTGTGCTCCTGGAGGTTCGCCGAGAAATGGCTCGTGCCGTCGCCGCGCGCCACGAAGTACAGCGCGTCGGTCAACGCGGGATTCAACGCTGCCGCAAGCGACGCCATGCCCGGTAGCGCGATCGGCGTCGGCGGCAGGCCGGCGCGGGTGTAGGTGTTGTAGGGCGTGTCCGTCTGCAAGTCGCGCTTGCGCAGGCGCCCCGTATACAGATCCCCCATGCCGTAGATCACCGTGGGATCGGTCTGCAGCAACATACGCTTGCGCAGCCGATTGACGAACACGGCCGCGACCTGGCCGCGCTCCACCGCCTGCCCGGTTTCCTTCTCGATGAGCGACGCCATGATAAGCGCCTCGTACGGTGTCGTGTAGGGCAACCCCGGCGCACGCGCGGCCCACGCTTCGTCCAGGCGCTTCTGCATCAGGCGATAGGCCCGCTTGTAGATATCGACGTCGCTCGTGCCTTTTGGAAACAGGTAGGTGTCGGGAAAGAACATGCCCTCGGCTTCCGCACGATCGGCGCCCACGAGCTGCATGAGATCCGCGTCGGGAAGCCCGGCCGTGTCGTGCCGCAACGCCGGGTTCGCGTCCAGTTCGGCACGCATCTTCTTGAAGGTCCAGCCTTCGATGATGGTCACGACATACTGGTTGACGTCACCACGCGCGAGCTTTTCCATCACCTCGAATGGCGTGATGCCGGTCGCAAACTCGTAGTTGCCCGACTTGAGCTTGGTCCCCACGTCCATGACGCGAGCCAGCAGATTGAACAACAGCGGTTGTACCGGCACGCCGCCGGTACGCAATTGCGTCGCCACGCTGCGCACCGAGCTGTAGGGTTTGATCGTGACGTCGAGCGTTGGCTTGCCCAACTGCAAGGGGGCTTGCGCCCAATAATAGAATGCGCCGCCCGCCGCGAGCGCAGCGACAATCAACAGTACGAACAGGCGTTTGATGAAAGACATGAATTGCAGGGTAAGCCATCCAGCGACGGCAGCGGGTTCGGGGGACTCGGTCAGACAGCGTGGCGCCGACGGCGTCGAGCGGCGCGTTTTGCGCGTCGAACCGAGCTCGCACGTTCTGGCGGAAGACCCAATATAATACTTTGACTTGCCGAACCCTCACAGATTGACAGCCACCTTCGTTTATGACCTCCCAATGGCGTGATCTCCTGCCGCAAGCGGCAGACGTGAATTCCCCCGATATTTTGTCCAACGCGAGCGCACGCGCCGCCCAGTTCGACGCCTTGCAAACCGGCAGCTTCGTCGCGCTGGCGAGCGACACCGGCCTGATCGCCCTGAGCGGCGCCGATGCCGCGAGCTTTCTGCACGGCCAACTGACCAACGACGTCGAGCGCCTGGCGCCCGCACAGGCGCGGCTGGCCGGCTACTGCTCGGCAAAGGGGCGCCTGCTCGCCACCTTCCTGATGTGGCGCGATGCGTCCGCCGACGCCACGATCTATCTGGCGTGCGACGCCACGGTGCAGGCTGCCGTACAGAAACGACTGTCGATGTTCGTCCTGCGGGCCAAGGTCAAGCTGACCGACGGTGCTGCCACGCACGTGTTGCTGCAGGTCGGTGGCCCGGCGGCGGAGGCCGTCCTCGCGAACACGTTCGCCGCACTGCCCACCGAATCGCTGGCCGTTGCCCACGCAACCCTCGGCGACGACGCGACCCACCTGATCCGACTGCCGGCGGCCGGCACGGCACGCTCGCTCTCGCGCTTCCTCTGGAGCGTGCCGGTGGCGCGTGTCGCCGAGGTCTGGGCCTCGCTGACGCAAGCCCCCGGGGTGGTCGCCGTTGCCCCAGCCCTCGCGGCATGGCTCGATGTGCATAGCGGCGTGGCGCGCGTCACGAGCGCGACGCAGGAGCAGTTCGTTCCGCAGATGGTGAACTGGGAGGTCGTGGGTGGCGTGAACTTCCGCAAGGGCTGCTATCCGGGCCAAGAGGTTGTCGCGCGCAGCCAGTATCGCGGCACCATCAAACGGCGTCTGCATCTGGCGCACGTCGATGCCACGCAACCCGCACCGGGCCAGGAACTCGTCGAGACAAGCGATCCGGACCAGCCATGCGGCATGGTCGTGCACGCGGCACCGGCACCGAACGGCGGCTACGACGCGCTCGTTGAAGTGAAGCTCACCGCGCGCGAAGCCGACGATGTGCGCCTTGGCGCCGCCGATGGCCCCGCGCTGACCTTCGCCGAATTGCCGTACGACATCGTGGACCCGACGGAGTCGCCCGCGTCGTCTGCGGCGGCGTCCTGACCCGGCCGCCGCGGCGCCCGAGAATGGACTGTTACGTCTACTACCGCGTTTCATCGCACAACGCCGGCGCGGCTCGTCTGGCCGTCGCGCAACTTTTCGCGCTGACGGCAGCGCGCTTCGGCGTCACGGGGCGCCTGCAATGGCGCGCCGACGCCTCCGCCCACGACACCGCCGCCGGCACCACAACGTGGATGGAGCGCTACGACGGCGTCAGCGACGCGTTCGTCGCGGCGCTGACGCCGTTGGCCGCCGAGGCCGGCTTGACGATGCGCATCGACGGCGAGCGTCACGCCGAGTGCTTTGTCGACGCCGAGCCACCATGTGCCTGATCGTCTTCTCCTGGCAGCCCGAGGCCGCCACGCCGCTGGTCCTGCTCGCCAATCGCGATGAGTTCTTCGAGCGTCCCGCCGAACCGTTGCACTGGTGGCGCGATCGCCCGGACGTCCTTGCCGGCCGAGATCTACGCGGCGGTGGAACGTGGATGGGCGTCAATCGTGCGGGACGCTTCAGCGCACTGACGAATTTTCGCGACGGGCGCGCCCCAATGGCGCCGAAAGACTCGCCATCGCGTGGCCTGCTCGTCTCGGCCATGCTCGATGCAACTTCGTTCGACGACGATCTGGTGCGCATTGAACGGCACGCGCACGAGTACACAGGATTCAATCTTCTCGCGGGAGACTTGCCGGCGGGCAAGCTGTTCTGGTTGGGAAATCGCGCCCACCACGTCGGCGGCACGGCACCGGCCGCCTTCGCCATTCCACTCGCTCAGGCCATCGCGCCCGGCGTCCACGGTCTGTCCAACGCCGTGCTCGACACGCCCTGGCCCAAGCTGGTCAGCCGTCGCGAGGCTTTCGCCCATGCACTGACACACCATGCCGACGACGCCAGCCTGCTGCGGATCATGCGCGACGCCAGCGAAGCGCCCGACAGCGCGTTGCCGGAGACGGGCGTCTCACGCGCGTGGGAACGCTCGCTATCGGCGGCATTCATTGCGTCGCCCGCGTACGGGACCCGATGCACCACCCTGCTTCGCTACCATCGTGACGGCACCGTCGACATGACGGAAGTCACCGTAACGCCAGGTCAGTCGCCCACGGTCTTGTCCGGCCGTCGCGATTTCACCTTCACCGCCCAGGCCACACTCGCTCGATAGTGCGACCCCTTCACGCTTGTCGCCTCAAGGGGATGCGCCCCGCCGTTTCTGGATGACGCCCGAGACGTTCGCCCAAAACTGTCATTAGGCATTTCCTGATTTCCTGCGGAAACGCCACAAATTTCGCCTGACAGATATTTCGGTGTCTTACATTTGGCTATAATTGCTCGCCAACCATTTTTGGGGGGCTATGGAAGGGCGACCCGATTCATTATCGAATCTCCCGCCATATCCGGCCGTATCGAGCGACGGCCGTGACAACGCATTTAGCGAAACAGCGCGTGGCTCAGCAAAGCGGCAATCGCTTTTTTTCACTCAAACGCCATGCCAGACAACATCGACCCGCGAACGATGCGTCGCACAGCCCTATGGAGTTCGGAAGCCGTTCCCGCTGGGGAATCGACGCCGCTACCCACGGTGCCCGCGCACTCGGCGACGGCTGGATCGTCCCGCACCGTTGCCCACTGGGCATTGCCTGTGCGCCGGTGGGCCTATCGTCAACGTGACGCAGCGTCGGCCCGCAAGCCGGAGGTCGGCGACATCGATCCCATGTTGCGCCGGCGTCTGAGCCCGCTCGCCCGACTGGCGTTGTCGGCCGCCACGGCGTGCGGTCCGCTGCCGCCCAAGTGCCGGGTCGTGTACGCCTCTCAGCACGGCGAGATCCAGCGCACCACGCAAATGCTTGACGCGCTGGTTCGCGGCGAGCCGCCCTCGCCAACCGCGTTCAGCTTGTCGGTCCTCAATGCAACCCCCGGCGTGCTCAGCATTGCGCGCGACGACCGCTCGGCCATCAATGCCATCGCCGCGCTCGACGATACGCTTGGCTACGCATTGCTCGACGCATGGACGCAACATCGGGAGGCCCCCGACGCGCCGCTGCTGGTGATTTACGCCTTCGAAGCGCCGCCGGCCTGCTTTGGCCCGACGTCGCGCCAGATCGACGACAGCGCGAGCGCTCTGGCGCTACTGATCGAATCCGGTGCCACCGCGCGCCTGACCTGCACGATGCATCTGCCGACCGCTCGCGAGGCGCACGCGGAGCGCCGCGCGCAATGTCAGAGTCTGGTCACGTCGCTGCTGGAGGGCGGCAGCGACCTCTGGCGCGGCGAACGCCACGATTGGCAGTGGGAATGGCACGAGGACGCACGGCATGCCAATGTCTGATTCTTGTACACAACTACGGTGGGAGCTCCTGCGGCGGCGCACGGCGTCGCTGTGGCTATGGTCGTGCTTCGCCGTCGGCGGTCTCCTCTTTTCGCTGATCGTATTCCCCGCACTCCTTTTGCTTCCGATGTCCACGCGCCGCCGCCGCCGCTGCGCCATGGCTATCGTGCATCACGGCTTCGCCGCGCTCGTCGCGGCTTCGCGTGCCCTGGGCGTCATCCGCTTCGACATCCAGAATGCCGAGAAACTGCGGCACCTGGGCCGCGCCATCGTGATCGCCAATCACCCGTCGTACATGGACGTCATGGTGTTGCTCTCACTCATGCCGCGCGCCTGCTGCATCGTCACCAGTCGGCACTGGCGCAACCCGCTGTTCGCCGGCATCGTACGCGCGGCCGGCTATCTCCGTAACGACGGCGGACCCTCGCTCGTCGGTGCCAGCGAAGCGGCGCTGGCCGACGAGGTGCCCCTCATCGTGTTTCCCGAAGGCACACGCAGCCCGTCGCGAGGCCAGCTCGGCAAGTTCTCCCGGGGTTTCGCGCACATCGCGCTGGCACATGACTGCCCGATCCTGCCCGTGCTGATCGACTGTGATCCGCCTGCCTATACGAAACAACACCGGTGGCACTCACTCCCCCCCTCCACGCCGACCCTGCGCGTTCGTGTGCTGGAAGACGACTTGAGCGAGCACGTGGCCGCCGCGCCGGTTCGCTTCGCGCCCGCCAACGAGGACGTGCTTGCCCCATTGGCGGCGAGACGCCTGACGGCGCTCGCCGAACATTTTTTCATCGATCAGATTTCTCAACATGGCTTCACTAGAACTTGAAATCAAGCAATTGATCGTCCAGTCCCTTGAACTGGAAGACATTGCGGTGGACGACATCGCCGACGACATTCCCTTGTTCGGCGATGGCCTCGGCCTGGACTCCATCGATGCGCTCGAGTTGGGCATCGCCCTGCGCAAGCGCTTCGGCCTGCAAATCGAAGCGGGCGACGACGCCGCGCGCGCCCAGTTCCGCAGTGTTGCCACCCTCGCCCAGTTGCTGCGCGAGCGCGGCTGCACCCAGTAAGGAAACCGAATGATGAGTTCATTGACGTTGCCCTTGTCCGACGAAGACATCCTTTCCCGTTTGCGCACCATCCTGCACGACACCTTCGAGATCGAACCCGAACGGGTGACCTTGCAGGCGCACCTGTTCGAGGAGCTTGACCTCGACAGCATCGATGCCGTAGACCTTGCCATCCAACTGCAGCGCCTGACGGGCAAACGCATCAAGCCCGACGAGTTCAAGAGCGTGCGCACCGTCGACGACGTTGTGGCGGCCGTGCGTACGTTGCTCAACGACTGATCGTCCGGCATGCCCCGACTTCACGCCGACGCGCCAGCGTCATTGCCGCGCACCCCACAAGCCCGAGTCCGCTGGCCATCTGTCGTCGCGGCACTCGCCTACCCGGTGCTGATCCTCGCCGGAATCTCGCTGGTTCCGCCGCGCTATCTGGCACTGCTGCTCCTTGCCGGCCTCGGCCTGCGATACCGGCACAACTTGCGCGCCCATCGGCTGCTTATGCCCGTCGAATGGGCGGTGGCCGGTGGATTGGCCGCGCTCGCGTTCGCGACAGCGCTGAGCAACAGCGAGCTGTTGCTGCGGTGTTATCCGGTCGCTGTCAATCTCGGGATGGGGCTCACGTTTGCGATGTCGCTCCGCGCCCCCATGTCGATGGTCGAGCGCATCGCGCGGTTGCATCAGCCCGACCTGCCGGTGGACGCGACGCCCTACCTGCGCAACGTCACTCGCGTGTGGATCGTATTTTTCATCTTCAACGGCGCCGTCGCGCTCGCCACGGCGCTTTGGGCGTCGCGGGAGATCTGGTCGCTCTATAACGGCGGAATCGCATACGTACTGATCGGCCTGCTGTTTGCGGCGGAATGGTGGTGGCGTCGGCGCATGTTGGCGCGAAAAGCGTCCGCTTGCGCGGCAGGCACGTCGCCGCCGGAGGGCGCGGCATGAGCGTTCCCGCCTCGATCGAATCGTCCGCCCCGTCAGCATCGCCTGCCTCACACGAGCGTTCCGCAGGACTGGCGCCCTGCGCGTGCACGCCGCTAGCCGAACTGCTGCGCGCGCCTCGCGCGCCGTCGCTCGTCGTATGCGTGGACGGCCGATCCGCCGCAGACGACGTGCATGGGCTCGGCACGTTTGGCTCGCTCACCACGCGCGCCTGGCGCGAACGCGTCGGGGCGTTGCACGCTGTCTTTGCGGCACGCCCTGCCCTGCGACTGGCGATGTGTCTGGACGATCCGTACGACATGAGCTGCGCCCTTTTCGCCGCGTGGGCCGCGGGGCGAACCCCGGTCGTGTTACCCAACGCACTGACCCAGACACGCCGCGACTTCGCCTTCGCCTTCGACGAGGCCATCGATGCGGCCACGTTGGCTTCCTGTGCGGATCGTCGTGATGACATGAACGTCGTGCCAGGGATCGCGCACACGGCGCTCGCCGCAGCGCTGCCCGCCTCGAGCGAATTGATTGTCTACACCTCGGGAAGTACCGGCGAGCCGAAAGCCATCACGAAGACGCTCGCGCAACTCGATGACGAAGTGCAGATGCTGCACCGGCATTGGGGTGCGCAATTGCAAGCGGCGCTCGTCGTCGCGAGCGTGCCGTGCCATCACATCTACGGGCTGTGGTTTCGCATGCTCTGGCCGTTGGCCGCTGGCGTGCCGTTTGCTCGGCACACCTTCGCGGAGCCCTCGCAAACGCAGCAGTGGCGCACGTGGCCTGCCGTCGTCTGGATCGCTGGCCCCGCGCAGCTGACGCGTTGGCCCGCATGGCTGGGCGACGACGTTTGGCGCGATGCGCCCCGCCTCACCTTCTCGTCGGGCGGTCCACTGCCCAAGGACGCGGCGCTGCAATGCGCCCACCTCGTGCGAACCGCTCGGCCTTCGTTGCCGGCAGACGTGGCGCACGCCCCGGTCGAAGTGTTCGGCAGTACGGAAACAGGCGGCATCGCGTGGCGTCAGCAGGATCGCACGTCCGACTGGACCCCGCTCGACGACACACGCGTGCGATTGACCGACGAGGGTGCACTGGCAATCTGCTCGCCGCGTGTCAACCACGGGCGCTGGTGGCCGACCGACGACGGCGCCGTCGTGCATCCCGACGGGTCGTTCGCCTTGACGGGGCGCCTCGATCGCACCGTCAAGATCGAGGGCAAGCGGCTCTCATTGCCCGGCGTTGAAGCGGCGCTGCTGCGCCACGAATGGATCGACGATGCCGCCGCGGCCGTGGTCGCGGGACGCCTCGCCGTCGCCGTCGTCCTCAGCCCTGCCGGCCGGTGCGCTTGGCGAGAGCGCTCGCTCAAGACCGTGCGTGAGACGCTGCGTCACGCGTTGGCCGCGACCTTCGATGCGACGATGCTCCCGAAGCGCTGGCGTTTCCTGATGACATTGCCCGTCAATGAACGCGGCAAGCGCACGGCCGCCGACATTGCGGCACTTTTCACACCGGCGTCCCCGTGGCTGCCCTCGGTGCTGGGCGTTCGGTGGAACGATGCCGACGACCCTGCCCCCGCAACCGCACTCGACGGTTCGCTCGTGATGTCCCTGCGCGTGCCGCCCGAGCTGGCGCACTTCAACGGTCACTTTCCAGGACTGCCGCTGCTGCCCGGCGTGGTGCTGATCGACTGGGCAACGCGGTTTGCCGCAGCGCATGCGTCGCAAGACGCCGCACGTCATGGCTGGGCGGTCGCGCCAACGTCGTTACATCAAGTCAAATTCTCCGCGCCCGTATTGCCGGGAACACGCTTCGACCTCACGCTGACGTTCGATACCTCACGCCGTCGCGTGCACTACGCCTACGAAGGTGCCCGCGGACCTGCCGCGACCGGATATCTCGTCTACGCCGCGCCGCCCGCGCTTGCCGGAGAGGCGCAACGATGACGACAACACTCGGTCCCAGCCTGTCGCCATGCCCTTTCCTGCCGTGCGTGCTGATCCCGGTGTACAACCACCCGGCGCAAATCGCACGCATCGTCGACACGCTGCTCGCGCAAGGCCTTCCGGTGCTGCTGGTCGATGACGGGAGCGACGCCCCGACGCGCGACTTGCTCGTGGCCATTCAGGCCAACCACCCGCAGACCGTGACGCTGGAACGGCTACCGCGCAACGTCGGCAAAGGCGGCGCCGTCTCCCACGGATTGCGCCGCGCCCACGCGCTCGGATTTACGCACGCCCTGCAAGTCGATGCCGACGGTCAGCACGATCTGTGCGACGTCTCCGCCTTTCTCGAAGACGCCCGCCAGCACCCGAGCGCCGTGATCTGCGGCACGCCACGCTACGACGCGTCCGTGCCCAAGGGGCGTTTGTATGGCCGCTACATCACGCACTTCTGGGTGTGGATCGAGACATTGTCGTTCGACATCGCCGATTCGATGTGCGGCTTCCGGGTCTATCCGCTTTCGGCCACCACCGCGCTGCTGGCGCGCCACCGGCCACCATCGCGCATGGCCTTCGACACCGACATTCTGGTGCGTCTGTACTGGCGCGGCGTGCCGATCCAGAGCCGGCGCACACGCGTCGTCTATCCGGAGAACGGGGTTTCGCACTTCCAGATGTTGCGCGACAACGTCGGCATTTCCTGGATGCACACGCGGCTCGTATGCGCCATGATCCCGCGCGCGCCGGGACTGCTGTGGCGGAAGTGCCGCCGCAAGCCGAGTGCACATGCCCAGGCGGTGGCAGCCATGCCGGCCGCCGCAACATCCTCCGCGACATCCTCCGCAACGCCCACCGTCGACGACGGCCTGGCGTGGTGGCGGCGCCCCGAGCGCGGCAGCTTGCTGGGCATGCGCCTGTTGGCACTGGCTTGCCGGTGCTTCGGTCTGCGCACGGCGCGCGTCTGCCTGATTCCCGTGGCGGCCTATTTCGCGCTGAAGGACACACAAGCGTGCGCGGCCTCGCGCGATTATCAGCAGCGGCTCCGGAACGCAGCCCCCGAACTCGGGCTGCCGGCGCCCACGCGATGGCACACGTTCCGGCATCTTCTGGCGTTTGCCAACGCGGCACTGGATAAATTCGCCGCCTGGCGCGGACTCCTCGGCGAGCGCCATGTCCAGATCGACGACCGTGCCACGCTCGACGCGGCGGCCAGCGATGCGCGCGGCGCCCTCGTCATCGGCTCGCACCTCGGCAACCTGGAGATGACCCGCGCACTCGCCCGTTCGCGCGGCATCGACCGCATCCATGCCGTGGTCTACACCCGTCACGCCCAGCGATTCCGCTCGATGCTCGCCGGGTCGAACGACGCGTTTGCCGAGAACCTGATCGAGGTCGACGACATCGGCCCCGCCACGGCCATCATGCTGCGTGAGCGCATCGACCGGGGCGACTGGCTTGTCATCGTCGGAGACCGCGTGCCTTCCACCGAGGGTGGTCGGGTCGTGCCGGCCCCGTTCCTCGGCGCATCGGCGCCGTTCGCGCAAGGGCCGTTCATTCTCGCCGCCTTGCTCGAGTGCCCGGTGTATCTGCTTTTCTGCCTGCGCGACAAAGCGTCTTACCGACTCTATTTCGAACCGTTCGCCGATGCCGTGGCGTTGCCGCGCGCCCAACGCGAGGTCGCCCTGCGCACCTACGCCGAGCGCTATGCGCGTCGGCTCGAGCACTACTGCCGTCAGTACCCGATGCAGTGGTTCAACTTTTTCGATTTCTGGCGAGGCAAGTCGCCACAATCATGATGCAACTACCGACTTCACTGAGCGACGCCGATGCGCGCGCCGGCACATCCCCGCGCCATGGGCTTCACGATGCGCCCCCTGACGCCGACGCGCGCCGCGCGACAGCGCCGGCCGTCGTGTTCGGCCAGGCCCGTCTGACGATCGAAGACATTCTCGCGCTGGCCCGACGCACCCGCAGCGCGCGTCTGTCCACCAACCCCGTGTGGCAAGACCGCATACGCCGCGGCGTGAGCGCGCTGCACGCGCACCTTGCGGCCGGTCGTCCCGTCTACGGCGTCACGACCGGTTACGGCGATGCCTGTGTCGTCGACGTGCCCATGTCGCTCATCGAAGCATTGCCCGCACAACTGACGCGCTACCATGGGTGCGGCATGGGCGAATGGCTCGACGACCCGGCCGTGCGCGCCGTGCTCGCGTGCCGGCTGGCGTCGCTCGCCCAGGGGTACTCGGCCGTGCGCCCGGAACTCCTCGAGGCACTCGTCCACCTGCTCGCCCACGACGTGCTGCCGCGCATTCCGTCCGAAGGCTCAGTCGGCGCGAGCGGCGACCTCACGCCGCTGTCGTACGTCGCGGCTACGCTCATCGGCGAGCGCGACGTGACGTATCGCGGCCGCCTCTGCGCAGCGTCGGCGGCCCTGGCCGCCACGGGGGGCGCGCCGATCACGCTGGCCCCGAAGGAAGGCCTCGCGCTCATGAACGGCACGGCCGTCATGACCGCGCTGGCGAGTCTCGCCTTCGCACGCAGTCGCACGCTGGCGCGTCTGGCCGCCCGGCTCACAGCGTTGACGACCGTAGCGCTCGACGGCCGCGCCGCGCACTTCCATCCGACGCTGTTCGACGCCAAGCCGCACGACGGTCAGCGCGACGCCGCCCGATGGATTCGCGACGACTTGTCCGGACGCACGGAACCGCCCGAGGCGCGCCTCCAGGATCGCTATTCGTTGCGATGCGCTCCGCACGTCATCGGCGTGCTCGTCGACGCGCTGAGCTGGGTCCGGCGCGACGTCGAAAACGAGATCAACAGTGCCAACGACAACCCGCTCATCGATCCCGACACCGGCGAAGTCCATCACGGCGGCAACTTCTACGGCGGGCACATCGCCTTCGCCATGGACAGCCTGAAGACGGCGGTCGCCAACCTCGCCGACCTGATGGATCGCCAACTCGCCCTGCTGGTGGACGACAAGTTCAACAACGGCCTGCCCCGCAATCTCAGCGGCGCGACGGGCCCTCGCGCACCAATCAACCATGGTTTCAAGGCGGTGCAGATCGGCGCATCGGCGTGGGCGGCGGAAGCGCTCAAGCACACCATGCCGGCCAGCGTATTCTCACGCTCGACCGAATCGCACAATCAGGACAAGGTCAGCATGGGAACGATCGCCGCACGCGATTGCCTTCGCGTGCTGACGCTCACCGAACAGGTCGGCGCCGCTCACACGCTCGCGGTGGCGCAGGCCGTCAAGTTACGCTTGCGGCACTCGCCGGACGCCGCGCCGCTGCCCGCCGCACTGCGGGCGTGGCTCGAAACGGTCACCGCCCAATCGCCGTTCGTCGACGAAGATCGCGCGCTTGAACATGAATTGCGCGCCGTGCGTGCCTGGCTTGCCGATGGAGGCGATCTGCCTAATGACGACTGAGACGACCGGTCGCCGACCGGAAAAGGCCCCCTGGCTCAGCGCTTTCGCCGACGTCGAGATTCCGTTCCATGACGTCGATGTCATGGAAGTCGCCTGGCACGGCCACTACGTCAAGTATTTCGAGATCGCACGCTGCGCGCTGCTGCGCCGCTTCGACTACGACTATCCACAGATGCAGGCGTCCGGCTATCTCTGGCCCATCGTCGAGTGCCATCTCAAGTACGTTCGCTCCGCGCGCTACGGGCAGCGGGTGCGTGTCACGGCATCACTGACCGAGTATGAGAATCGGCTTCGCATCGCCTACGAGATTCACGACATCGCTACCGAAACGCGCATGACCAAGGGATATACCGTCCAGGTCGCGGTGGACGCGCGCAACGGCGAACTGCAATTCGTGAGTCCCCCCGTCGTACTGAGCAAGTTGGAGGCCGTATGGGCCGCCATCTGATGCCGCGTGCTACGAGCGTGCTTGCCCTCGCCCTACTGGTCGGCGTCGGGCTGTCGTCGGCACCCGCCGTCGCGACCGAAACCGAGACCGCCCCCGTTGCGGCATCAGCGGCGGCCGATTCGGCGTTGCTCCAGCGAATCCTCGCGCAGGTCAGTGCGCATCCCGTGGTGCACGCCGATTTCGTCCAGACGCGAACCTCGGCCTTGCTGACGGCGCCTGCGCTCACGCGCGGCACGCTGGTTTTCGCGCGCGAGCGCGGCGTGATCTGGCAAGTGCGTTCGCCGCAGCCGCAAGGGTATGTCTACGGCCGGCAACGCAGCGCGCGCATCGATGCCGACGGCAAGCTGCTGTCGCTCGACGGGCAGCCGTCGGCCATCTCGCAGCAGATCAACGAATGGGCCAATGCATTCATGCAGGGCGACACCAGCGGACTCGCCTCCCAATTCGGCATTTCCGTCACGGGCACCCTGCGTCGCTGGCAGGTGGTGCTCACGCCCGCACAACCACAGATCGCTCAAGCGATGCGGCGTCTCACGCTCAGCGGCGACACGACCGTGCGCACCGTGACGCTGGAGACCCGGCGCGGTGAGACCGTCCAGTGGCAGTTCGACAAGGTGCGCACCGGCGACACGCTCGACGTGCAAGCGCAACGCCTGCTGCGAATGGTCGAATGACGCCACGCACTCGGGCATTGCGCCGCACACTCACCTTCGCCCTCGTCGCGGGCCTCGTGCTGCTGGGTATCTGGCTGCTAGCGGTGCGCCATCTGCCGCTGCAGACCAATGTGCTCGCGCTGTTGCCCACGACCGAGCGCGATCCCGTCGCGGAGCAAGCCGTGGACCATCTGGCGGGCAGCGTCAGCGACCGTGTCGTGGTCCTGATCGGCGCGCCCGACGCCCACGCGGCCCGCGCCGCCGCTGCGCGTTTCGACGCGCTGGCCCGTGCGAGCGGCGCTTTCGCGAGCGTGCAGGGTCGGGTGCCGCCGTTCGACCCGGCCTTCCTCTCGAATTTCTATCGGCCGCATCGCTTCCAACTCCTCTCGCCAGCGGATCGCGGCGACCTGGAGGCGCAGCTTCGCCGACATGCGTCTGGCGACGCGAGCTTGCCGCCGCTATCGCTGGCCCATTCCCCCTTCGGCCTGACCGACGCGGCCGATGACCCCTTTGGCTGGCTCGACCGCTGGCTCACGCGGCTGCCGTTCGGCCAGCTTCGGATGTTGCCCGACGACGGTTGGCTGAGCGCGCGCCAAGCGGGGAAGACATGGGTGCTCGTGTTGCTGCAAACGCAAGGCCCGGCCTTCGACAGCGCGGTGCAGCAGCGAATCACTCAATTCTTCGACACGGCACAAGCGCGGATCGTAGACCTCTCGCCCGGCGTGGAAGTGCTGCGCAGCGGCGCGGTCTTCCATGCGGCAGGGGCACGATCGCAGGCGGAAACGGAGTTGCATCGCATCGGCATCGTTGCAACGCTCGGTATTGCGCTGCTCACGCTCTGGGCGTTCCGTTCGGGCCGCCTGCTCGCCATGGGGCTCGCGACCATCGCCTTCGGCACGCTGTGCGCTGCGCTCGCCACGCTGCTGATCTTCGGTGAGCTGCACTTGCTGACGCTCGTCTTCGGCGCGGCCCTGATCGGCGAAACCGTCGACTATGCCATTCAGTATTTCGTCGGCGTTGGCGGTCTGACGCGCGAGGCAGCCCAGCGCACCCTGCCGATGCTGCGTCCGGCATTGCGCATCGCCCTCGCGACCAGCGTGCTGGGCTACGCGATTCTCGGCACTGTGCCGTTCCCTGCGTTGCGTCAGATCGCCGTGTTTGCGCTGGCGGGCCTGCTCTCGTCCTATGTGTTCGTCGTTTGGGCCTTGCCCGCCTTTCTGCCGCGCGAGGTGCCTGCGCTGCGCGCGCCGGTCGTCGCCCTTGCCCAACGCTGGCTGGCGATCTGGCGCGGCGCGCTTGCCGGGCGGCGCGGCACGGCGGTGGGGGGGCTGATCCTGCTGGCATGCGTGCCGGGCTGGTGGCGGCTGGGCGTCGACGACGACGTTCGCCGGCTCATTGCCCGCGATCCCGCACTGGTCGCGCAAGAGCAGGCGATCTCGCGCATCACCGGTATCGACGGAGCCACGCAGTTCTGGCTGGTACAAGCCGACAGCGAAGAAGCGCTGCTCCGGCGCGAGGAACAACTCGGCGCGCGCCTCGACGACGCGGCGGCCCGCCGCGATGCCCCCTTCGACGGATGGACCGGCGTCTCCCAGTTCGTGCCGTCCATGCAACGTCAACTCGACAATCGGGCGCTGTTGGGCGCGGCTCGCTTCGACGCGCCCGACGCGTTGGTCGACGCCATGACGCGGGCCGGGTTCCGCCCGGCATTCGCACGGCAATACGCCGATGCCTACGCCGTCGAGGGCGACACGCCGCCGCTTCGGGTCGACCAATGGCTCGCGTGGCCCGGTTCGACGCCGCTACGCATGCTCTGGATGGGCCGGGTAAGCACGTCGGCGGGAGCGGCGTCCGCCCCGGCGAAGGCCGGTCATTTCGCCAGCCTCGTGCGCCCCCACGGCCTGCGCGACAGCGCCGCAGCCGGGCGCGTGGCGGTCGACTTGCCCGGCGTGACCTACGTCGACAAGGCCGCATCCATCTCGGCGCTTTTTGCCCGGTATCGCGTCGCAAGCGGAATTTGGTTCGCCGCCGCCCTCATCGTGGTGACTGGACTGCTCACGCGTCGCTACGGGTGGCGCGGCGCCATCGCCACCATCACTCCGACATTGCTCGCCACCGCGGCAGTGTTCGCGGCGTTCGGCTATCTCGACCTGCCGCTGACATTGTTCGCGCAGATGGGCTTGATGCTGGTCCTGGGCGTCGGCGTGAATTACGCGATCTTTCTGCGTGAGGGCGAACTACGTGCCGGCGGCGACCCGCGCATGGCCGCGATTGCGGTCGCCGGCACGCTGATGTCGGCCGCGACGACCCTGCTGTCGTTCGGCCTGCTCGCCTTCAGCGCCATGCCGAGCCTGCATGCCTTCGGCCTGACCTTGACGATCGGCATCGCATTTGCGTTGTGGCTCGCCCCCTATAGCCTGCGCTACCCGGAACTGCGCTCATGAAGTCTCCTGTCTATCTCCACGCTCTTGGCATGATCAATGCGCTGGGTCACGACCTGCCGGGCATCGCCGCGCGACTGTTCGCCGGCGATACGTCCGGTATGCGGGTTCGTGACGAGGTGCCCGCGCCGCTTACGTCCCCCGCCCCCGTGGTGGGCGCCGTGCGCGTGACCACTGACGCGCTGCCTTCGCTTCCCGCCCGGCTACAGCGGTACGACTGTCGCAACAACCGGTTTCTGGTCGCCGCAGCGCAACCGTTGCACCCCACCCTCGCACGCCATATCGCACGCCATGGGGCAACGCGCATCGGGGTCGTGATCGGTACGAGCACGTCGGGTATCGCCGAAGGCGAAGCCGCGCTGCGCACGCTCGCGGACCGGGGCGCGTTACCGGCGGCGTATCACTACGTCCAGCAAGCCCTCGGGGCACCGGCGCAGTTCGTTGCCGAGTTGCTCGGCGTGCACGGCCCCGCCTACACAATCTCGACCGCGTGCACGTCGAGCGCAAAGGCATTCGGTGCGGCGCGTCGCCTCATCGACAGCGGGATCTGCGATGCCGTAGTGACCGGCGGTGCGGACACGCTATGCGATCTGACCCTCGGCGGCTTCGGCGCGCTCGAGTCGCTCTCGCAGGGGCTCGCGCGCCCGATGAGCCGCCAGCGCGACGGCATCAACATCGGGGAAGGCGCGATGCTCTGCCTGATGTCGCGAGCGCCCGGCGACATCGTCGTGTCCGGCATTGGCGAATCGAGCGATGCTTATCACATCTCGGCCCCCGCGCCGGACGGCCGTGGCGCCATCGACGCCATGCGGGCCGCCTTGCACGACGCCTGCCTGGCGCCCTCGCAGATCGACTATGTTCATCTGCATGCGACCGGCACGCCGAAGAACGACGCGATGGAAAGCCTTGCCACACATGCCTGCTTGGGTGCCACCGCGTGGGCAAGCGGCACCAAACCCATGACCGGACATCTGCTCGGCGCCGCGGGCGCGACCGGCATCGGATTGTGCTGGCTCACGCTTTCAGGCGATGGCCGCCTCCCGCCGCACGTCTGGGATGGAGACGCCGCCCCCGAGCTCAGCGCCTTGCGGCTCGTCACCCCCGGCACCACGCTCGGTCGCGCCCCTCGCCACGTCATGACGAACGCCTATGCATTTGGCGGGAACAACGTCAGCGTCATCCTCTCGCGCGCGGAGGCCCTGTGATGCCCGCCGCTTCTGTCTGGCCGCCGATCGAGACGCTGCTGCCGCACCGGCCGCCGATGCTGCTCATCGATAACGTTTGCGAGCACGACGCCGAGTCGATCTGCGTGCAGGCAACGCCCGATGCTCACGCCTGGTATGCGGATGCGCACGGCAACATGCCCGTTCACATCGTCATCGAACTCATGGCGCAGGCGATTGCCGCGCACGAAGCGCTCACCCGTCGTATCGAAGGCCTGCCCCCCGCGCCGGGCGTGCTGCTCGGCACACGCCGCCTCGAAGCGCGTGTGGCCTCGCTGCGCGCCGGCGTGCCGGTTCTCGTGCGTGCCACATGCGTGCTACGCGACGACAACGGCAACGGTGCCTACGACTGCTGCGTGCAGGCCGACGACGAGACAGTGGTCGATGCCACGATCAAGGTGCATCAGCCAACCGATTTCTCTGCCTTCTTGATGGAGCCCCAATCATGACCCGACGCGTTCTCGTCACCGGCAGCAGCCGGGGCATCGGACGGGCCATCGCCCTGCGCCTCGCGCAGGACGGCTTTGCCGTCACCGTTCATTGCCGTGAGCAGATCGCTCCAGGCGAAGCCACCGTCGCGCAGATTCGCGAAGCGGGCGGCACAGCCACACTCGTGTCGTTCGATGTCCGTCATCGCGATACCTGCCGACAAGTGCTCGACGCCGACGTTGCCGAACACGGCGCGTACTACGGCATTGTCTGCGGCGCAGGCGTCACGCGCGACAACGCGTTCCCCGCGCTGTCCGACGACGATTGGGACAGTGTCATCGACACCAGCCTCGACGGCTTCTTCAATGTCGTCCATCCCCTCACGATGCCCATGGTGCGACTGCGCGCCGGCGGTCGCATCGTCACGGTGGCGTCCGTCTCCGGGGTGATGGGCAATCGCGGCCAGGTGAACTACAGCGCCGCGAAGGCCGGTCTGATCGGCGCCACGAAAGCCTTGTCGGTCGAATTGGCGTCGCGCCGAATTACCGTCAACTGCGTGGCGCCGGGGCTGGTCGACACCGGCATGCTCGAGGGCGTGGCGCTCGACGAAGCGCTGCGCATGGTGCCCATGCAACGCGTCGGCCGCCCTGACGAGGTGGCGCATGTGGTGTCGTTCCTGATGTCGGACGGGGCCAGCTACGTGACTCGCCAAGTCATCGGCGTGAATGGAGGGATCGTCTGATGACACGCGTCGTAGTGACTGGATATGGCGGAGTGACAGCGCTTGGCAGCCGCTGGGAAGACATTGAGCGGGCGCTGCGCACCGGGCAGAACGCCGTGCGCCGCATGCCGGAGTGGGACTACTTCGAAATGCTCAACGGGCGCCTCGCCTGCCCGGTGGAAGACTTCGCTGCGCCGCCGCACTGGCCGCGCAAGCAATTGCGTTCCATGGGACGGGTTGCCCAACTCGCGCTTCGGGCCACGGAACATGCCCTCACCCACGCAGCGCTAGATGTCGCCGCGCGCGACCCCGGCGATATCGGTGTGGCGTACGGGTCGTCATCGGGCAGCATCGCGCCGATTCAAGCCTTTGGCGTCATGGTCGACACGGGATCGATGGCCGGCGTGACGTCGACGAGCTACATCCAGATGATGCCGCACACGACGGCTGTCAACATCGGCGTGCACTTCGGACTCCAAGGCCGCATCATCCCGACGTCGAGCGCCTGCACGTCGGGCAGCCAGGCCATCGGATACGCATATGAAGCCATTCGCTTCGGCCGCGCGAAAGTCATGCTCGCTGGCGGTGCCGAAGAATTGTCCGGCCCCGGTAGCGCCGTCTTCGATACGCTGTACGCGACGAGCACGCGCAATGACGAACCGAAGCTCACGCCGCGCCCGTTCGATGCGGCGCGCGATGGCCTCGTGGTCGGCGAAGGCGCGGCCACGCTGGTGCTCGAATCGCTCGAACATGCGCGAGCGCGAGGGGCCACGATTCTCGCGGAAATCGTCGGCTTCGGCTGCAACACCGACGGCAATCACGTCACGCAACCGACCGCGGCCACGATGGCACGCGCCATGCGGCTCGCGCTCGACGATGCGGGTCTCGCCCCGCAGGCCATCGACTACATCAGCGCACACGGCACGGCCACGGACCGCGGCGATGTTGCCGAGAGCGAAGCCACCGGCAGCCTCTTCGGCACGCACGTGCCGATCAGCGCCATGAAGAGCTATCTGGGCCATACCCTCGGTGCGTGCGGCGCCATCGAAGCATGGTGGGCCATTGAGATGATGCGTCGCGACTGGTTTGCCGGCACGCTCAATCTCGACACACCGGATCCGGCCTGTGCGCCGCTCGATCACATCGCGGGCGCTCAGGGCCGCGATCTGGAAACGCAGCGAATCATGAGCAACAACTTTGCGTTCGGCGGCATCAACACGTCGCTGATCTTTCATCGATTTGCGGGTTGACGGGCGTTGCGCAGCGCAACGTCCATTCACAACGGAGAAGGAGAACCTATGCAGACTCGTCGACACTGGCTGATCGCCTCGCTTGCCATCACCGCTTCGGCCGTCCTCGCGCCCACCGCCCACGCGGCGCGCCCGGCGGTGCCCATCGTGCCGCACGATAACGTGCCGATCGTCTCCGGCAGCGGCAAAACACTCTCGCTCGACGAGATTCGCGGCGCCATTGCGCGCGGCGCCGCCGTGCACGACTGGACGGTAAGCCCCGTGCATCCGGGAGAACTCGTGGCCTCGCTGAACGTGCGCAACAAGCACTTTGCCTCGGTGACGATCAAATACACCGAAACGGCTTACTCGGTGACCTATCGCGACAGCACCAATCTTGAGTACCAACTCTCCCACCCGAACGCCTCGGCGCGCCGCGAGGACTTCCCCTCGGCGCCGCCCCCCAATACGCCGTTGATCCATCCCAACTACAACCGCTGGGTCGACACGCTCATCCGCGACATCAACACGGAGCTGCGCCGTCTCTGATGACGTCCTTTCATCGCCCCGACGGATTGCCCCGGGTCGTCGTCACCGGCATCGGGATGGTGTCCGCCGCCGGTCACACGCGCGATGCCATCGTGGACGCCCTGCGACATCGGACGAGCGGCGTTCATGAGGCGCCCGATTATGTCGCCCACGACCTGCGCACGACAGTCACCGGACGCCCTCACGCCGGATCGCTCGACGACGCGGTGGTGCCGCGCAAGCTGCGCCGCTTCATGGGGGACACGGCGCTGTATGCCTGCCATGCCGGCCTTCGCGCCGTGGCCGACGCCGGGCTCGATACCGCGACATTGAGTCGCGGGCGATGTGGTGTCGTCGTCGGCTCCGGCACCGGGGCGATGAAGGATTTTGAAGCGGCGCTGGACGTCGCGCGCGAAAGCGGCGCGGCGCGGGTGCTGCCCTACGTGGTGCCACGCGCCATGTCGAGCACCGCGCAAGCCGCCCTCTCCGCGCTCTTCGACCTGCGCGGGGTCGGCTATGCCATTTCGTCGGCGTGTTCGACATCGATTCACTGCGTGGGGCACGCCGTCGATGTGTTGCAGCTCGGACGGCAGGACGTGATGCTCGCGGGCGGCAGCGAAGAGGCCCCCTGGGGCGCGGCGATGTGTTTCGATGCGATGGGGGTACTCTCGCGCGCCCACAATGCGACGCCCGAGGGCGCCTCGCGCCCGTTCGACGCCCAACGCGACGGTTTCGTCCTCGGCGGTGGTGCCGCCATCCTCGTCCTGGAAACACTCGCCCACGCCATGGCGCGAGGCGCACGCCCGCTCGCCGAGATCACGGGGGTCGGTTCCGCCACCTGCGCGTCGCGAGCGTTCGGTGTCGACATCCCGACCATGAGCGCGGTGGTCGAAACAGCGTGTCGTGGGCTGACGGCACCGCCCACCTTCATCAGCGCCCACGCCAACGGATCCATCGACGGCGATATCGCGGAACTGCATGCGCTGGCGCACGCCTTCGGTGGGGTGGCCGAGGTCCCGGCCATCACCTCGATCAAGGGCCTGACGGGACACACCGTGGCGGCCGCGGGGGCAATGCAGATCGCGTGCGCGATCTGGGCGATGCACGAGGGTTTCGTGCCGGGCGTAGCCAATCTGGCATGCCTGGACGCCGCCGCCGCACCCTTTCCGATCCAGACAGCCCTGCAAGAGACGCTGGTAAGCCGCGTGCTGATCAACACCTTTGGCTTCGGCGGCACTTACGGCGCGCTGACGCTCGCACGAGTTTAGCGCCCGTGCCCGACCTTCCGCGCACTAGACCTTAGACGCGACAAACACGTTAAACACGTCAAACCCGTTAAACGCTTACGCGAGCGGCTTTCTCGCAACGACGTTGACCAGCGTCTCCTCACGCGCGCCGAATGCCGGGCGACGCTGCAACTTCAACCGCTCCAGCAGCCCGAAGTCCTTGGCTCGGCTCCACCACAGGTACGGATAAGACACGTTCTCGGGACCAAAGGTAAATCCCGCCGCGCGGATCATGTCGAGATACCCCGTTGCGCTTCGCTGAACGTGCATCGGATGCCGGAACAGCAGTCTGATCACCCACGAGCGGATATAGGCCTCGGTCGACTCGGCGAAACACAGCAAACCGCCCGGCTTCAGCACCCGATAGAACTCAGACAGAGCCGCCTCCTGGTGCACGAGGTGGTGGAAGGTCTGATGGCAGAACACGATGTCGCAACTGGCATCGGGCAGCGGGATCGCGGCGCAATCGCCCGCGCGCAGATCGACGGAAATCCCCGCGCTTCGCACGTGTGTCTGCGCTTCGCTCAGCGCCGGGGCGAAGCAGTCGAACCCGATCAGGCGCGACGGTGCGAAATAGCGATGCAGAAGCGGCAGAGATTGTCCGTGGCCACATCCCGCATCGAGAATGACGGGGGCCTGCGGTATCGCACCGTGCGCCAGCCTCATCAGGTCTTCGATGGCGACGCGCAGCACGTGATGACGCCAGGTGTAGGTCTTCAGAAACCAGTTCCCGAAGCGGGTCTCGGGAACAAAGGCCTTTGCGCACGATTCGGGGCGCGGGGGAAGCGCAGGCGGTGCGGGAGGCGGTTTGGCAGCAGTGGTCACAATAGCGAATACCGCCCTGGCGGCTTATCGGGTGGAAGCCCGCTATTGTGCCCACTGCACGAGTCCATGAGAAGTACGTAAAGTGCAATACTCCTGAAATTCAGGGATGCTTTCTAAATTCGAGAAAAATCCCGAATCACACGAGCCTCACGATCTGCTTGCCGAAGTTCTCGCCCTTGAGCAGACCGAGGAATGCGGCAGGCGCGTTCTCGATCCCTTGCGCCATCGTTTCGCGATAGCGCAGCTCACCTGCGGCGATGGCGTCGGTGAGCTCCTTCAGTGCCTGTGGCCAGACGTCCAGATGCTCGGTCACGATGAAGCCCTCGAGCCGCACCCGGTTCGTCAACAGCAGCCCCGGGTACTTCAGCGGAATGGGCTCGCCGTTGTAGCCGGAGATCATGCCGCACAGCGCGATACGCGAGTGGGCATTGAGGTTGCGCATGACCGCGTCGAACACGTCGCCGCCGACGTTCTCGAAATAGCCGTCGATGCCATCCGGCGCAGCAGCGCGCAGTGCTTCGTCGAGATGACCCGCCTTGTAATCGACGCACGCATCGAAGCCAAGCGTCTCCACGACGTAGGCGCACTTCTGGGCGCCCCCCGCAATCCCGACCACGCGACAACCGGCGCGCTTCGCCAGTTGACCGACCACGCTGCCCACGGCCCCCGAGGCCGCGCTGACCGCGACCGTCTCTCCGGCCTTCGGCGCGATGATTCGATTCAGGCCATACCAGGCCGTCACGCCGGGCATGCCCGCTGCGCCAAGATAGGCGCTCATCGGAATGCGTGCATCGTCGATACGGCGCAGGTTGCTGCCGTCCGAAATGCCATATTCCTGCCAGCCGAACATGGCGGCAACGGCGTCGCCCGGCTGCCAGTCCGGATGGCGCGACTCGATCACCTCACCCACGGTCGCCCCGATCATGACCGTGTCGAGGGGTTGCGGCGGCGCGTACGACTTGGTGTCGTTCATCCGCCCGCGCATGTACGGGTCGAGGGAAAGATAGAAGTTGCGCACCAGCAACTGCCCTTCGCCGATCTCCGGCAATTCGGGCGCCGCCAGGTGAAAATTGTCAAGCGTGGCTTCGCCCTTCGGGCGTGAAACCAGCAGAATCTGTCGATTAATCGTCATGGCCTTTCCTCCACGTTAGTGAGTCGCCGCGACATCTCGAATGCGCGTTATCTCGCGGTGACATCATCTCAGTGACATCGTTGATGAGTCGTCTGGCAACGACGCAAAGCATCGACCGCAGTCAGTCGCCGCGCGCTTCGTCCGGACGTCGCTGCTCGCGCACGGCGCGCCCCACCGCGAGTCGACGCAAATACTTGAAGGTGCCCATCGCCTTGGCGACGAGCTTGCCATCGGCGTCGCGCACCTCGCCCTCGCAGTACGCCATCGTTGTCGTGCGGTGCAGCAGGCAACCAAACGCCCGCATCTCACCGGCACCCGGCTGCATGAAGCTCGTCTTCATCTCGATCGTCACGACGCCCGTGCCTTCCGGCGCCACGCTCCGGCAGGCGGTGCTCATTGCAATGTCGAGCAGCGCCATCGTCGCGCCGCCATGCACGACCTCCCAGCTATTGAGATGGTGAGGCGCCAGCGGGAGACGCAGTTCCGACTCGCCTCCTTCAGCGCGCAGCAGTTCGATGCCGAGATGGTCGGTAAACCCAGAACGAATCGATAGCGTACTCATCGGGCACTCCGGCCGCACCGGCCATTACGGTAAAGCTTGTCCATCGTCATTTCATCAGCTTGCGACGCCGCGCATCATGCGCGGCGTCTGGTATTCAATCAGTCGCCTTCGACTCACTCGCGCGACACGCCGGCCGCGCTCAGCGAAGCCCAAGCGTTGGCGAGCGAGCCATTGAGATCGATGGCACGACAGGCGTGCTCGATCACACAGACATCGAAACCCGCCGCCTTCGCGTCGAGCGCGCTCCATGCCACGCAGAAATCCGTCGCCAATCCTACGCAATGCACCCGCCTCACGCCCTTGTCGCGCAGATATCCCGCCAGACCGGTCGGCGTCTTGCGATCCGCCTCCAGAAACGCCGAATAACTATCGACGTGCGCGTGATACCCCTTGCGCACCACCGCCTGCGCATGCGGAATTCGTAGCCCGGCATGCAATGCGGCGCCAGGCGTGTCCTGAACGCAATGCGTCGGCCACAAGACCTGTTCGCCATACGGCAGAACCATCGTCTCGAACGGCCGACGCCCCGCGTGATTCTCGGCAAACGACACATGCCCCGCGGGATGCCAGTCCTGCGTCAACACCACTCGCGCGAACTTGCCCGCCAAGGCGTTGATCGCGGGCACCACGGCGTCGCCCTCGGGAACCGCCAACGCGCCGCCCGGCATGAAATCGTTCTGCACGTCGATCACGAGCAGCACTTCGTCCATCGGTTTCATGGGTTTGCCCCTCATTCGTCGCAGCGACCGCCCCATTCTGGCCCCATCGCGCGCGTCCCGCTTATCCGTTGAAGCGCTTGCCGGCGTCGGCAAGTTCAACAAGCCGCGCGGCAGGCATCCAATCTTCGCCGTGCGCGTCCTGCGCAAACTCGCGCACCCGTGCGAGCACCTTGTCGAGCCCCACCGCATCGGCATAGTGCATCGGCCCGCCACGCCACAACGGGAAGCCGTAGCCGTTCAGATACACCATGTCGATGTCCGACGGGCGTGCCGCCGTGCCGTCGGCCAACACTTTCGCACCTTCGTTCACCAGCGCGTAGACGAGGCGATCCACGATCTCTTCGTCCGAGAAGGGGCGCGGCGCGATACCGTTCGCCTTGCGATAGTCGTCGATCATCTGCCCGACCTTGGCCGATTCACGAGGCGAGCGATCGCCCTCGGCGTAATCGTACCAACCCGCGTGCGTTTTCTGGCCGAAGCGTCCGGCTTCGCATACGACGTCGGCAATCTTGGGATAGACGATGCCGGGATGTTCGGCATGTCGGCGCTTGCGAATGGCCCAGCTAACGTCGTTTCCGGCCAGATCGCTGGTGCGGAACGGCCCCATCGCGAAGCCGAAGCGCTCTATGGCGGCGTCGATCTGCGCGGGCGTCGCGCCCTGCTCGACCATCCACTGAGACTGCTTGAAATACGGCTCGAGCATGCGATTGCCGATAAAGCCGTCGCAGACGCGTGCCACCACGGCAAGCTTCCCAATGCGTTTGGCCAGCTTCATCACCGTTGCCAGCACGTCCTTGCCGGTCTGCGCACCGCGCACGACCTCGAGCAAGCGCATGACGTTCGCCGGGCTGAAGAAGTGCATGCCGACGACGTCCTGCGCCCGCGATGTGGTCGCGGCCAGGGCATCGAGATCGAGCGTCGACGTGTTCGACGCCAGGATTGCCCCCGGCTTGGCCACTTTGTCGAGCTCACGGAAAACGACCTGCTTGATGGCCATCTCCTCGAACACCGCTTCGACAATCAGATCGGCATCGGCCACCGACGCGAAATCGGTACTGCCGTGAATACGTGCCTGCCGCATCTGCGCGTCGTCTGCCGTGAGCTTTCCACGCGTGACTGCACGCGCATAGTTGCCTCGTATCGCTTCGATACCGCGGGCAAGCGCCGCGTCGGTCGTGTCGACCAGCGTCACCGGAATCCCCGCGTTGGCAAAGGTCATGGCGATGCCGCTGCCCATCGTCCCGGCCCCGATGACGGCCACGCGCTCGATGTTGCGCACCGGCGTGTCGTCCGGTACGTCCGCAATCTTGGCGGCCGCGCGCTCGCCGAGAAACGCATGACGCAGCGCCTTCGACTCCGGCGAACTCACCAACGCCACAAAACACTCGCGCTCGAACTTCACACCGTCATCGAACGGGCGTTGAAGCGCCGCCTCGACGGCAGCCACGCATTTTTGCGGCGCGGGGAAATGCGGTTGCTCGCGTTGCACCTTTTCACGTGCGGCATCGATCGCGGCCTGCGCCGAGCCGTCGGCGTCATCGAGCGCCACGTCACGCAATCGCGGCAACGCGCCGCCTTGCGAGGCGATGTTGCCGGCGAAGGCGATGGCGCCCGCAAGCAGGTCGTCGCGGTTGCCTTCGAACATTGTCGAGAAGAGCGTACCGACGAGCGCTTCCGACTTCACCACACGCCCCGTCACCACCATGTCGAGCGCACGCGCCACACCGATGGCACGCGGCAGGCGCTGCGTCCCCCCCGCGCCAGGCAGCAGGCCCAGTTTGACCTCGGGCAGCGCGATCTGCGCGCCGGGCAACCCCACGCGATAGTGGCAGGCGAGCGCCAATTCGAGTCCGCCCCCCATCGCCACCGCATGCACGGCCGCCACAACGGGTTTCGCGCAGGCATCGAGCGCGGCGATCACCTCGACCAGCAGCGGGCTCTGGGTTGCCTTCGGCGTATTGAATTCGCGGATGTCGGCCCCGCCGGAGAATGCCTTGCCACCGCCGATCAGTACTACGGCGCGCACCTGAGCGTCGGCCTGGGCTTTCGCGAGCCCGTCGGCGATGCCGGAGCGCGTGGCGTGTCCCAAGCCATTCACCGGGGGATTGTCCAGCGTGATGACGGCCACGCCGTCACGAACCTCATAAACCGTGCTCATCGTTGTCTCGTTCCTTATATTCTTGGGGGCTATGTGCGGTGACGCGGTGCGTCGTTGGGCGCGCTGCGGGTGGGCAAGCAGCGGCAAGACGATCCGTGGATTCTAGCGCAGCGCTACACCTCGAGCCATTCACGGCGTATCGCGCAAGCCTCCGCCAGCCTATCGGGCGTGCCCTCGAAGACTAGTGCGCCCCGGCCCATCACGGCGACACGCTGCGCGCAGCTGAGCGCGAGCGATAGCTTCTGCTCGATGAGCAGAATGGCGACCCCGGTTGCACGCAAATCGGTCAGAATCCGGCCAATGCGCGCAACCACACGCGGTGCGAGGCCTTCCGTCGGCTCATCGACGATCAGCAGATCGGGCCCGGCCATCATCGCCCGGCACAGGGAAAGCAGTTGCTGCTCGCCGCCGGACAGCGATGCGGCTGGCGCATCGCGTCGCGGTGCCAGCTCTTCGAAGCGCTCGAACGCCTGGGCCAGTGTAAGTGCGCGATGGTTGCCGGACGTTGGCCGCACTGTACGCCCGTTCCCGGCCCGCTGCCCGAGCCATAGATTCTGCGTGACGGTCAGCGGCCCGAACACATCACGCGTTTCCGGCACATAGCCAACACCCAGCCGCGCAATCTGATGCGGTGCCAGCGACGTCAGCGATCGACCCTGCCAGCGAATGTCCCCCTCGCGCGGCAACTGCCCCATGATCGCGCGCGCCAACGTGGAGCGCCCCGCCCCGTTGCGCCCGAGCACTGCCACGATTTCGCCCGGCGCAACGCGCATCGTCACCCCGTGCAGCACCCGGCTGCCGCCATACCCGGCCCGCACGTCGATCAACTCAAGCATCGCGTGCCTCCCCGGCACGGGCGGTCTCATCGATGGCATCCGCAAATTCGCCGAGATACGCCGTACGCACGTCGGGATGCGCACGAATCCGCTCGGGCGTATCGCACGCGATGATGACCCCGCGCACCAGCACGGCGATCCGGTCGGCCAGCGAGAAGACCACCTGCATGTCGTGCTCGATCATCAACAGCGAGCGCTCCCGACTGAGGTCGGCGATCAACGCGACCATCCGTGCCGACTCGGACTGGCTCATCCCCGCCGTCGGCTCGTCGAGCAACATGACGCTGCCCGCCGATGCAGCGCACAGCCCGATCTCCAGGACGCGCTGCTCCGCGTAGCTCAGGGCTGCCGCGGGCACGTCACGTCGCGCCGACAGCCCGAGACGCGTCAACCACAGCTCGCTACGCCGTGTGACGTCGCTCAGCCCCTGCATCCGCCGCCAGAACGTGTAGCGATGACCTTCCGGCCAGAGCCCGGCGCAACGCAAATGATCAATGACGCTCATTTGCCCGAACAACTGCGACGTCTGGAAACTGCGCGACAGGCCAAGCCGGCTGATGACATGGGATGCCCGACCGGTGACATCGCAGGTGTTCATCAGAACACGCCCGTCGTCGGGCCGTGTCCTGCCCGTGATGACGTCGAACAGCGTGCTCTTGCCGGCGCCGTTGGGCCCGATGATGGCAAGCCGCTCGCCGGGCATGAGCGTCAGATCGACGCCGCACAGCACCGACGTGGGCCCGAACGATTTGCGCACGCCTCGCACGCTGAGTGCCGCGCCAGACGGAAGGGTTGGCCTCGCCGCTTGCGTCACCGCTTGCGTCATTGCCGGTCCTCCACCGAGTGTTGGGCGCCCGCCGCCGTGTGGCGCAACCAATGCCCGGCGCGCGCGACGACCACCGCCCCCGCCACGAGCGCCACGGTTGCCAGCGCCCAAGCCCCCGGCCCTGCGTATGCGCCGAAGCCCCCCACCGCCTCCGGCCCGGCGTCGCTCGCAAGGCGCGCGCCGTAAGTCATTTCGACGATGCCGATCAGCCCGCCGGTGCACATCGCCAGACCGACACAGACCACCGCGTAGGGGCGCCACAACGCACGTGCCATGCCGGTGCGCCAGGCGCGCCCGTGTGCCGCGATCAATCCGGCGATGCCGCCCGGCGCGAACAGCACGACGGCGAGGAATCCCAACCCGAGATAGAGCTGCCAGGCGCGCGTCAGTGTTGCCAGCATCACCGTCGCGAACACACCGACGACGGCGCCCAATATCGGCCCCGCGAAGTACATCGTCCCGCCAAGCACCGTGAAGACGAGTACGACGCCGGAGCGCTCAAGACTGAAGGCGTCGGCGCTGACCAGTTCGAAATTCAATGCGCCCAGCGCGCCCGCCACCCCCGCGAAAGCCGCCGCCAGGATCTGCATGCGGTAGCGCACCGCCGATGCCGATGGCCCAAGGAAAGCGACCCGCGCCGCATTGTCGCGCACGGCGCGCGCCAGGAACCCCAGCGGCGTGCGCGTGATGCCGTACATCAAGGCTGCGCAGACGAACACCCAAACGGCAACCAGCCCGTAGACCTCGCGCTGCGTTGCAAACGTCACCCCGAACCACGCCGCACCGAGCGTGCGGTCGGTCGGAATGCCGCGCTCGCCGCCGAACCACTCGGGCAGCATCCCGGCCATGACCCAGACAAGCTCCGCCACGCCCAGTGTAATCATCGCGAACGTCATTCCCGCGCGTCGTGTCGTGACGTAACCGAGCGTAGCGCCCGCCACACCTGCCGCGAGCGCACCGGCGAACGGCACGAGGGCCATCGACACCGGCAGCCCGTGCGCCCCAATACGATTCATGCACCACACGCCCGCATACGCCCCAACACCCGCATACGTCGCATGACAAAAGCTCAACAAGCCGGTCGAACCGAGCAGCAGATTGAACGACAGCGCCAGAATGGCCGCGGTCCCCATCTGCGTCATCAGGGTGAGCGCCCCATCGGAAGGAAAGCACCACGGCGCCAGGCCGAGGATAGCGGCAAAGGCCGACCACGCGCCCAGGTGGCGGCGCCAGGATACGGGCGGCGCCACCGGCGAACGGGCGATCACATTGTCCATTACCCCTCCCGCACGCCGAAAAGCCCGCGCGGACGCCATAACAGCACCGCCACCATCAGAAGATACGGCACCGCTGGCGCGAGCTGCGCCACGGTCAGGTGCGACAGGGGCGCCACGGCTTTCATGATGGCACCCGCAGCACCAGCGGTGCCGTCGGTTCCCCCAGGGCTCTGCGCCAACCACCGTGCGAGCCTCGCATCGCTCGTCACGGCCCATGTCTGGAGCAGGCCGATCAGCAACGACGCCGCAAACGCCCCGCCCAGCGAACCCAGCCCGCCGACCACGACCACGACAAACACCACGCTGCCGACCGTTGCCGCCATGCCCGGCTCGGTCACCAGCACGTTGCCCCCCGCCGCCCCCGCAAGCGCCGCCAGCGCCGCGCCACAGGCGAAAACGCCTGTGTAAAGCGCAGGCACGTCGTAACCGAGGGCCTGGGTCATCGCTGGCTGCGATAGGGCGGCCTGCAGTATCCACCCCGCCCGCGTCGCGCGAAACACGCCCCACACGAGCAGGGCAATGGCGCACGCGAGCCCCATCAGAAACAGCCGGTACGCGGGCACCGCGATGCCCGCCACATGAACGAGCACGCCTTCGAAGACCGTTGGTACGCCGTAATCGACCGGGCCGCGGCCCCATGCGAGTTGGACCAGCTCCACCACGATATACGCGAGGCCGAACGTCGCCAGCAACTCCGCCAACGCACCGCGCGCACGCAATCGCCGTAACACGCCGCGCTCGAACGCAGCCCCGATCAGGCCAACGATCAGCGGCGCGGCGAACAGCGCCGGCCAGAACCCGACCGCTGCCGAGAACGTGTAGGCAAAGTACGCCCCAAGCATGTAGAAGCTGGCATGCGCGAAGTTCAGCACGCCCAGCATGCTGAAAATCAGCGTGAGTCCGCTCGACAGCATGAACAGCAGCAGGCCGTAGCTCACGCCATTCACAAGCACGAGGCCGGCGGTGGCACTCAGCAGATGCACTGCAACTCCTTCGGGAAGACCAATGAACGACACGGCAGAGACGGCCGCATCCAGGGGAATTTCAGGCTGACATTATAGAGGGGACGGGCGACCACGGCGGCGCCGGATCGCCCGAAAAACGGCGTCAATGCTGGATTTCGGGCACCATCCGCGCGCCAGGTGAGACGTTTCCGAGCGGGCTCTCGGCCGACGCCCCCCACCCCGGAGACGGCAACACGACGCCTAGGATGCCGCCTGATAATCGCGGAACGCCTCTCGCAATTTGAGCTTGAGCATCTTGCCGGTTGCCGTGTGGGGAATCTCGTCGACGAAGACCACATCGTCAGGGATCCACCATTTCACGACCCGGCCTTGGTAGAACGCCAGCACGTCCTCGCGTGTGAGCGTCGAGCCAGGCTTGCGAACGACCACCAGCAGCGGCCGCTCCTCCCATTTCGGGTGACGAATCGCGATGCAGGCCGCCTCGTGGATCTCGGGATGCGCCATCGCGACGTTTTCCACGTCGATGGAACTGATCCACTCGCCCCCCGACTTGATCACATCCTTGCTGCGATCCGTGATCTGCACGTATCCCTCAGGATCGATCGTGGCCACGTCGCCCGTGGGGAACCAGCCGTCGACCAGCGGCGGGGTATCCGAGCGGAAGTAACGATCCAGCACCCATGGCCCGCGCGCGTACAGATCGCCAAACGCCTTGCCGTCCCACGGCAGTTCTTTGCCGTCGGGGCCCACGATTTTGAGATCGACGCCGTAGATCGCCGTCCCCTGCTTCTCGAGAATATGCTGCTGCGCCTCGGCCGGCAGGTCGCGATGATGCTTGCGCAGATGGCACAGCGTGCCCAGCGGCGACATCTCACTCATGCCCCACGCATGGATGACGCGCACCCCGTAGTCGGTCTCGAACGTGTGCAACATGGCCGGCGGGCACGCCGAACCCCCGATCACCGTGCGCTCGAGCGTCGAGAAGCGCGCGCCGATCGATTTCACATGCGTGAGCAATCCCAGCCAGACCGTCGGCACGCCGGCGGAAAACGTAACGCCCTCCGCTTCGAAGAGTTCATACAGCGACTTGCCGTCCAAATCCTTGCCGGGGAAAACCAGCTTCGCACCGACCAACGCGCTCGAATACGGTAGCCCCCATGCATTGACGTGAAACATCGGCACCACGGGCAAAACGGCGTCACGCGCCGACATGGCCATCGCGTCGGGGAGCGCTGCACCGAAGGCATGCAACACCGTCGAGCGATGACTGTAGAGCACGCCTTTCGGGTGGCCCGTCGTGCCCGACGTATAGCAAAGTCCCGAGGCCGTGTTCTCGTCCATCGACGGCCACGGGAAGTCGCCGTCTTCAACGCCGATAAGATCCTCGTAGCACAGTAGCGCCAAACTCGATGTCGGCAGATGCGCGCGATCGGTCATCGCAATCCAGCCCTGCACGCCGGGGCACTGTGGCGCGATAGTCTCGATCAGCCCAATGAAGTTGATGTCGAAGGCCACATACCGATCTTCGGCGTGATTGACGATGTAGGCGATCTGCTCAGGAAACAGGCGCGGGTTCACCGTATGCACCACGCTGCCCATGCCGGAGACGGCGTAATACAGCTCGAGGTGGCGATAGCCGTTCCACGCCAAGGTGCCCACGCGCTCGCCGTCGCCCACGCCCAGCCGGCGCAGCGCCTGCGCGAGCTGGCGGGACCGGTGCTCGACGTCACGCCAGGTATAACGGTGGATGTCGCCTTCGATGCGACGCGACACGATTTCGGTATCGCCGTGATGACGCGCGGCATGGGTGAGCAATGTGGAAATCAGGAGCGGCGCAGCCATCATCTGGCCGAGAAGCGGTGTTGCCATGCGTCGAATCTCCAGAAAAGTCGGGACAGCCTGTATGACGGAGTACGTCGTGGGACGACGGTCGTGATTTCGTGCTTCGCCAGTCGACACGTCTGAAGCACGTCGTTGGGCGCGCTTCACCGAATCGCGCTGAATCATTCTTGACGCGCGCGCGCGCCGGGTCAACGCCGATCGCTTGTGCGCCGCAGCACAGGCGCACGCGCGTGCGCGGCCGCACGCCGGCAGCACGCGACGGACACCTCAAGTAGAATGTTTGTTCACCTTCAGGAACGTCCCCAATGCCGGCTACCGACCGCTCCGCCGCTGTTTCCGCCTCACTCAAGCCCTACGGACCGCTGTCGTTGTCGAACCGTTTTGCCGCACTCGGCCCCGACTTCTACACGCGCCTCGCGCCACAGGCGTTGCCCGCGCCGTACCTGGTCGGCTTTTCCGCCGACGCGGCCCGCCTGCTCGGCTGGTCGCCCGAAGCCGCACGCGATCCCGAGTTCGTGACCACGTTCGCCGGCAATACGCCGCTGCCCGGCGGCGATCCGCTCGCCAGCGTGTATTCGGGCCACCAGTTCGGCGTGTGGGCCGGCCAATTGGGCGACGGCCGGGCACTGCTGCTCGGCGAGTCGGACGGCCCCGGCGGGCGCTGGGAAATCCAGATCAAGGGCGGCGGACTCACGCCCTACTCGCGCATGGGTGACGGACGCGCCGTGCTGCGTTCGTCGATTCGCGAGTTCCTCGGCTCGGAGGCCATGTTCCATCTCGGCGTGCCGACCACGCGCGCCCTATGCGTGATCGGCTCCGATGCCCCGGTGCGTCGCGAAACCATCGAGACGGCGGCCGTGGTCACGCGTTTGTCGCCCAGCTTCGTCCGATTCGGACACTTCGAACATTTCTGGGCAGGCGATCAGTATGGCGCGCTGCGTCAGCTGGCTGATTTCACGATCGATCATCACTACCCCCATTGCCGCGACGAGGCCAATCCGTACCTCGCTCTGCTCAGTGCCGTGTGCGATGCGACGGCCGAACTGGTCGCGCACTGGCAGGCCGTGGGCTTCTGTCACGGCGTGATGAACACCGACAACATGTCGATCCTCGGTCTGACGATCGATTACGGCCCGTTCGGCTTCCTCGACGGCTTCAACGCGCATCACATCTGCAATCACTCCGACGCGCAGGGACGCTACGCCTATCAGGCACAGCCGAACGTGGCGTACTGGAACCTCTTCTGTCTCGCCCAGGCCCTGTTGCCGCTGTTCGGCGAGGGCGAGGCGGCGATCGAGCAGGCGCAGTCGGTGCTGCCCGCGTTCAAGACCCGGTTCGCCGAGGAGATCGATCTGCGCATGCGTGCGAAGCTCGGATTGCGCGAATCGCATGCCGACGACGAAGCGCTCATCAACCGTCTGTTCAAGCTGATGCACGAGGGACGGGTCGACTTCACGCACCTGTTCCGCACGCTGGCGGGGCTTGAGCTGGAGAACCCGGCCGCCGACACCCCGCTGCGCGACATGTTCATCGATCGTGCCGGCTTCGATGCCTGGGCCGTGGATTACCGCGCGCGACTGCGCCACGAGGCCAGCACCGACGCGAAGCGTGCGGTCGCGATGCGGCTTGTCAATCCGAAGTACATCCTGCGCAATCATCTGGCGGAGATTGCAATCCGGCGTGCGCGCGAAAAGGACTTTTCGGAAGTCGACACGTTGCTCAAGGTGCTCTCGCACCCCTACGACGAACAGCCCGAATTCGAACGCTATGCCGAGCTGCCGCCCGACTGGGCCGGGCAACTCGAGGTCAGTTGCTCGTCTTGATCGACGGCACGGCGCGGCACCGACGGGACGCGGGCGTCAGCGATGCATCAGCGAGGTGTCACGCATTGCAAAACGGCGCGTCGCCCCCATCTGGGCCAGGTCTGACCATAGACGACGCGCGGCGGCAACACCGGGGCCGCCGCCCATCAGGAGACTCTCATTCATGAGCAAAGTGGAAAAAAGCGACGCCGACTGGCGTGCCCAACTCGACGACGTCGAATACCAGGTCACGCGTCATGCTGCCACCGAACGCGCCTTCACCGGCCGTTACTGGGATCATTGGCAAGACGGCACCTACCGCTGCATCTGCTGCGGCGCGCCGTTGTTCGAATCGACGGAGAAGTTCGATGCGGGTTGCGGCTGGCCGAGCTATGCGAAGCCCATCGACAAATCCGGCATCGACGAGGTGATGGATTACAGCCACGGCATGGTACGCGTGGAGGTGCGGTGCCACAACTGCGACGCCCACCTCGGACATGTGTTCGAAGACGGCCCGCAGCCGACTGGACTGCGCTATTGCATCAACTCGGCGTCGCTCGACTTCGAGGACAAGGACGGCCAGGCCGACAAGCCGGTCGACGACTGACCCGAGAATCCCCTCGGCGTCCCGTCAGCGCGCCGCTTCAACGCGCCCGATCCGTGAATTCGATCAATTTGCAGCGGGCGCCGCGCGCTTTGGGACATCCCTCGCGGGCGGGCGTCCCGGCGTGACGCGCCCGTCTGCTAAGCTGGCGCTCCCTCAATGGAACACAGGAAACGCCGCCGATGACCCGTCCGACAATTCGCTTCGCACCCCTGCTTTTCTCTGCAGCGGCATCGTTCGGCACCTTGAGTGCCGCGCCAGCCATCGCGCAGTACATGGGCCCGGCGGCCAGTGTTGCGACGACCGGCAGCGTGGTCGTGCCATCGGCCATGCCGCATGTCGCGACCGTCGGTCAGGCACTGGCCGCCCCCGACGATGCCATGACCGTCATCGAGGGCTACATCGTCAACCGACTCCGGCATGAGCACTACACGTTCCGCGACGACACGGGCCGGACCATCGTCATCGAACTCGACGACAAATACCTGCCGCCCGGCCACCAGATCAACGACAAGACGCGCGTGCGCATCACCGGCGAAGTCGACCGCCATCACCTTCGCGCCAACGATATCGACGTCAAGCGCATCGACATCCTGCCGTAAGGCACGCGGCCGCCGGCCTCGGGAAGCGATCCCGCGACCCCGCGAACCGGAGGCAAGCCGGGGTGAAGCGGCGGCACAGACGCCGCGACGCGCATTTGGCGATGTACAGCGTCCCACCACGGGCCTTTGAAATATAATGTGGGTTTGCCCCGGCGCCTGTTGCCCGAGGGCGATTTCTCCCGAAGCCCCCGAGTCGAGACTTCATGAAATTCTTTTTCGACCTGTTACCGGTCATCTTGTTTTTCGTCGCCTTCAAGTTTGCCGGCATCTATGTCGCCACCGGCATCGCGATCGCGACGACGATTGCGCAAGTCATCTGGATGTGGCTGCGTCACCGCAAGGTCGAGCCCATGCAGTGGGTGAGTCTGGCGATCATCGTGGTGTTCGGCGGCGCGACCATGTTGCTGCACGACGAGACCTTCATCAAGTGGAAGCCCACGGCGCTTTACTGGCTCTTCTCGATCACCCTGTTCGTCGCCGAACTCATCTTCGACAAGAATCTGATTCGCGCCATGATGGAAAAGCAGATGGCATTGCCCGACCCCCTGTGGCGGGCGGTGAATTTCAGCTGGGCGCTGTTCTTCCTCGCAATGGGCGCGCTGAATCTGGTCATCGCCTACCATTACTCGACCGATACATGGGTCAACTTCAAGCTCTTCGGCGGCATGGGCCTGATGGTCGTGTTCATCGTCGTGCAGAGCCTGTGGCTCTCGAAGTACATCAAGCAGGACGAATAACGTCCGTCAGGAAGTCACAGCCATGACCATGGAACAGCAAATCGAAGCGCGCCTCACCGCGGCGCTCGCCCCCCTGGAATTCGCCCTTGAGAACGACAGCGCCCGTCACGCCGGTCATGCCGGCGCGACGTCGGGCGGGCATTACAACGTCAGAATCGTGTCTGCAGCGTTTGCCGGACGTAACCGCGTGGCGCGGCACCGCCTGGTGTATGATGCGCTAGCCGATTTGATGCAAAACGGCATTCACGCCCTCGCCATCGTTGCGCTCGCCCCCGGCGAAGCGTAACTCGCATGCGACCATGCGACGTATCCCCCGTCGATTAACCTTGCCTTCGTCATTCGTTAGGAAAAACAGCATGGCATTGAAACTCGCCCGCACGGCACTGGCGCTCGGCGCCGCCGTGTCGCTGACCGCCGTCTCCCTCCCCGCTCTCGCTCAGAACGTCGCCGTCGTGAATGGCACGCCGGTGCCCGTGTCTCGTGCCGACGCCATGGTGCGTGAAATGGTCCGACAGGGTCAGCCGAACTCGCCGCAACTGCAACAGCAAGTGCGCGAAGAGCTGGTCAAGCGCGAGATCCTCGCGCAAGCGGCCGTCAGCAGCGGACTGGCTGCCAAGCCGGACGTCAAGGCGCAGCTCAAGCTGGCCGAGCAAGGCGTGCTGATTCGCGCCCTGATCGCTGACTTCCAGAAGACCTCGCCGGTCACCGACGCCGAGGTTCAGGCGCGTTATGACCAGCTCAAGAAGCAGTTCGGCGACAAGGAATATCACGCCCGTCACATTCTGGTGCCGAGCGAAGACACCGCCAAGGACATCATCGCGAAGCTCAAGGGCGGCGCGAAGTTCGCCGACCTCGCCAAGCAGTACTCGAAGGACCCCGGTTCGGCACAGAACGGCGGCGATCTCGACTGGTCACCGGCCAACGCCTACGTGCCCGAGTTCTCCGACGCCCTGCAAAAACTGCAAAAGGGTCAGTACTCGCAGACGCCGGTCAAAACGCAGTTCGGTTATCACGTGATCGAACTGGACGACGTTCGCGACGCGCAGATCCCGGCGCTCAACGATGTCAAGCCGCAGCTCGTGCAGCAAATGCAGGAAGAGAAGCTGCAAGGCTTCATCGACGGCCTCGAGAAGAAGGCCAAGATCCAGTAAGCGTTACCGGCTATCAGTTCGGCTTTGAAACGAAAATCCCGCCTTCCGGCGGGATTTTCGTTTCCAGCGTGGTATTCCACACGCGCTGACGTGCAGAATATCGTCGCTTAAGCCACCCAGCGGCGCGCGTTGCGGAACATGCGCATCCACGGGCTGTCCTCGCCCCACTGCTCGGGCGCCCAGCTCATCTGCACCGTGCGGAACACGCGCTCCGGGTGCGGCATCATCACCGTGAAGCGCCCGTCGCCCGTGGTCACCGCCGTCAGGCCGCGCGGCGAACCGTTCGGGTTGAACGGATACTGCTCGGTCGGCTGTCCCCGATGGTCGACGAAACGCACGGCGGCAATCGCCTGATCGATGTTTCCTTGCTGACCGAAGTTGGCATAGCCCTCGCCGTGCGCGATCACGATCGGCAGTTGCGAGCCGGCCATGTCCTTGAAGAACAGCGACGGCGAATCCAGCACTTCCACCTGCGTAAGCCGCGCCTCGTACTTCGACTGGTTGTACGTGAACTTCGGCCAGGCCGCCGCCCCCGGGATCAGGTTCGACAGGTTGCTCATCATCTGGCAACCATTGCACACGCCCAGTGCGAACGTGTCGGCACGGTTGAAAAAGCCGGCGAACTGTTCGGCCAGCGCCGGATTGAACAGAATCGTCTTGGCCCAACCCTCGCCCGCCCCGAGCGTATCGCCGTACGAGAATCCACCGCAGGCGATGAAGCCCTTGAACGCTTCGAGCGAGTGACGGCCGGCGAGCAAATCGCTCATGTGCACGTCGTAGGTATCGAAGCCGGCCTTGTCCAGCACGTAGGCCATTTCCAGATGCGAATTCACGCCCTGCTCGCGCAGGATGGCCATCTTCGGACGCACGCCCGTCGCGATGAACGGGGCCGCGACGTCTTCGCTGGCATCGAACGTGAGCTTCGGCGAGAGACCGGGGTCGCTCGTGTCGTTGAGGGTTTCGTATTCCGCATCGGCCGCGGCCGGGTTATCGCGCAGACGCGCGATGCGCCAGCTCACTTCCGACCACTCGCGTTGCAGCGCCGCGCGCGGCGCGCCAAACACCTTCTTTGCATCGCGATAGATTTCGATGACGTCATTCGTGTTCGGCTTACCGATCACGTGCGAGCAGGCGGACAATCCGGCTTCACGCAGCATTTGCAACACCGCATCGCGCTCCGAGGCGCGCACCTGGATCACCCCGCCAAGTTCTTCCGAGAAAAGCGCGCGCAGCGTCTTGTCTTCGCGACGGCCCACCGTCTGCTTGGCCCAATCCTTGGCATCGCCGTAATCGGATTCGAAGCCGTCGTCGAGCGTGAGCATGTCGACATTGAGCGAGACGCCAACGTGGCCCGCAAACGCCATTTCCGCCACGGTCGCGAAGAGGCCGCCGTCCGAACGATCGTGATACGCCAGGAGCTTGCCGTCGCGGTTCAGTGTCTGGATGGCGTCGAAGAAGCGTTGGAGATCGGCCGGATCGTCCAGGTCCGGCACGACGTCACCGATCTGCTGTGTGACCTGCGCGAGGATACTGCCGCCCAGACGGTTCTTGTTGCGACCCAAATCAATGGCGATCAGCACCGTCTCGCCCACTTGCGCGACCGAGCGCAGTTGCGGCGTGAGATGACCGCGCACATCCTCGATCGGTGCGAAGGCCGAGACGATCAGCGACACCGGCGCGACCACGTCCTTGCTGCGGCCGGCGTCTTCCCACTTGGTGCGCATCGACAGCGAATCCTTGCCGACGGGAATCGACAGGCCCAGCGCCGGGCACAGTTCCATGCCGACCGCCTTGACCGTATCGAACAACGCAGCGTCTTCCCCTTCGGTGCCGCACGCGGCCATCCAGTTGGCCGACAGCTTGATCTGGTCGAGCGACGCAATCGGCGCCGCCGCAATGTTGGTGATGGCTTCGCCAACCGCCATGCGACCGGACGCCGGCGCGTCGATCACGGCCAGCGGCGTGCGCTCGCCCATCGTCATGGCTTCGCCACGATAGCCCGTGTAGTCCATCAGCGAAATGGCGCAATCGGCCACCGGCACCTGCCACGGGCCGACCATCTGGTCGCGGGCCGTCAAGCCGCCCACGGTACGGTCGCCAATCGTGATGAGGAACGACTTGCTGGCCACCGTCGGGTGACGCAGTACGGCACGTGCCACGTCGTCGAGCGACAGGCCCGTCACGTCCACCGGCGGGAGCGTCGTCGCCACACGCGTGACGTCGCGATGCATGCGCGGCGGTTTGCCGAGCAGCACGTCCATCGGCATGTCGACCGGGTCCGGCGACTCCGGATGCATCGCATCGACCAGCTTCAGTTGACGCTCATCGGTGGCGATACCGACCACCGCCACCGGGCAACGCTCGCGTTGGCAGATCGCCTGGAAGGCCGGGAAGCTGTCCGGCGCGATCGCCAGGACATAACGCTCCTGCGCTTCGTTACTCCAGATTTCCGCCGGGGACATGCCCGACTCTTCGAGCTGCACCTGACGCAGATCGAAGCGCGCGCCCTTGTCGGCGCCGTCGACCAGTTCCGGGAACGCATTCGACAGACCGCCCGCGCCCACGTCGTGAATCGACAGGATCGGGTTGGCTTCCCCCTGACGCCAGCACGCATTGATCACTTCCTGCGCGCGACGCTCGATTTCCGGATTGCCGCGCTGCACCGAGTCGAAGTCGAGCTCGGCCGTGTTCGTGCCGGTGGCCATCGAGCTGGCGGCACCGCCGCCCATGCCGATACGCATGCCCGGGCCGCCGATCTGAATGAGCAGCGTTCCGGCCGGCAGATTGTGTTTGTGGGTGTGCTGCGCGGCGATGTTGCCCATGCCGCCCGCGATCATGATCGGCTTGTGATAGCCGCGCACGCGGCCGGCCACGTTCTGCTCGTACGTACGGAAATAGCCGCCGAGAATCGGACGGCCGAATTCGTTGTTGAACGCGGCGCCGCCCAGCGGGCCGTCGACCATAATTTGCAACGGCGACGCAATGCGGTCCGGGCGGCCATAGTCGGCGCCCGTATCGCCGGGATTGCGCAGCGACGGCGGCACCGCCACGTCGAGATCGTTCTCCCACGATTCGCGCGCGTCCGGCAGCGCCAGATTCGACACGGTGAAGCCGGTCAGACCCGACTTCGGCGTGGAGCCGCGGCCGGTCGCGCCCTCGTCGCGGATCTCGCCGCCCGCCCCCGTCGACGCCCCCGGAAACGGCGAAATGGCCGTCGGGTGGTTGTGCGTCTCCACCTTCATCAGCGTGTGCGTGAGTTCAACGCTGCGGCCATACTGGCCGTCGGCGCCACGCGGATACCAGCGCTCGACTTCGGCGCCTTCCATCACCGAAGCATTGTCCGAATAGGCCACCACCGTCCCCTGCGGGTGCAGTTGGTGCGTGTTCTTGATCATCTGGAACAGCGACTTGTCCTGCGCCTGACCGTCGATGGTCCATTGCGCATTGAAGATCTTGTGACGGCAATGCTCGCTGTTGGCCTGCGCGAACATCATCAGTTCCACATCGGTCGGATTGCGCTTCAGGCTCGTGAAGGCGTCGACCAGATAATCGATTTCGTCGTCGGCCAGCGCGAGACCCAGATCCCGGTTGGCGGCTTCGAGGGCGCTGCGGCCCACGCCGATGACGTCGATCGTCTGCAGCGGCTTGGCCGGCAACTCGACGAAGAGCGCCTCGGCGTCGTGGCGCGTGGCCACGACCGTCTCGGTCATGCGGTCGTGCAGCACGCCGGCCACGCGCGCCAGGACATCGGCCGCCAGCGACTTCTTGCCGCCAAGAAGGCCCGACTTCACACCGATCGTGTATTCGACCGCGCGCTCGATACGGCGCACGTGATCGATGCCGCAGTTGCGGGCGATATCCGTCGCCTTGCTCGCCCAGGGGGAAATCGTGCCCAGACGCGGGATCACGAGCACCTGGTCGCCCACCGGCTCTTCACGCACCGGCTCACCATAGGTGAGCAGACCGGCGACGCGGGCCACGTCTTCGCTCGACAGCGGTTCGGCGCTGGCCACGAGATGCACGTAGCGGGCGTCGACACGCACGATCGAACTGTCGATGGCTTGCAGGGTCTGCAGAAGACGTTGCTGGCGGAATTCGGAGAGCGCCAAGGCGCCGGCGAAGCAGGCAATGTGAGTCATGGAAGGACGGAAGGCGAGGCGTTCAAAACGCGGGGGAACGACAAAGCGAGATTATACCCTGCTTACCCCGGGTTATACCCGAGTGCGCCACACGCATTATGGGGAGCCTCTCGCCCTGCGAGGGCGTCTCTCTGGTAACCTATGCGCCCCGTCATCTACACGGGCCGCGAAACCGGCATTCGGGTGCGGCACGGCATAAAACGACACTAACAAGCGAACGTACGGGCGTTCGCCACACACCAGACGGTTGGGAATGAAGGTCATCGTTATCGGCGGCGGGGTCATTGGTACGTGCACCGCCTACTATCTGGCCGCCGCGGGGCATACGGTCACGCTAGTCGAGCGCAACAGCACGGTGGCGCAAGAGAGCAGCTTCGGCAACGCCGGCGTCATCGCGCCCGGCTACGTCACGCCATGGGCAGCGCCGGGCATGCCGCGCAAGCTGCTCGGCCATCTGTTCAGCTCGGCCAGCCCGCTTATCTTCCGGCCGGGCCTGTCGGCCGGCACTTGGCGCTGGGCCGCCCGTTGGCTGCGTGAATGCAAACTCGAACGCTACCGCGCCAACCGCGAGCGGATGCAGCGTCTCGCGTTCTATAGCCAGCGCTGCCTGCATGCACTGCGCGAGACCCATGTCTTCGAGTACGAGCACACGCAAGGCTATCTGCAACTGTTCCGCACCGAACGCGACGTCAAAATGAACGAACCGGCGCGCGCCATGCTCGCCGAGAACGAAGTGCCGCACCGCTTGCTCACGGCCGACGAGTGCCGCAAGCTCGAACCAGCGATTTCGACCGACGCCCAACTGGCGGGTGGCCTGCACCTGCCGCGTGACGAGACCGGCAACTGCCCGCTCTTTACCAAGCGCCTCGCCCAGATCGCCCGCGAGATGGGCGTCACGCTCGCGACCGAGACGACGGTGCTGTCGGTGCGTCCGAACGTGGGGCGATCGGGGGTCACCGTCGAGACGGCCAGCACCGCGCAGCTTGCGCATCGCACGGCACTCGACGCCGATGCCGTCGTGATCGCGGCCGGCGTGGCCAGCACGGCGCTGCTGCGTCCGCTGGGCATTGACCTGCCGCTCTGGCCGATCAAAGGGTATTCGATCACGGTGCCGGTCAAGACCGAACTGTTCAGCCCTCGCATCGCCGTCATGGACGAGTCGTACAAGACCGCCATCACCCCGCAAGGCAACCGTCTGCGCATTGCAGGCACGGCCGAACTGGGCGATTCCGAACTCGTGCTGCGCGAGCGCGCCATCGCCACGCTCTACAAAGTGGCGACGGACTGGTTCCCGGGTGCAGGCAAGTACCGGGAGGCGCGCGCCTGGGTCGGCGCACGTCCGATGCTCCCCGACGGCCCGCCCGTGCTCGGCGCGACGCCGCTGCCCGGCATCTTCCTGAACGTCGGCCACGGTTCGACCGGCTGGGCGATGGCCTGCGGTTCCGGTCGCGTGCTCGCCGACGTCATCTCCGGACAAACGCCGGAAATCGATCTGAACGGTCTGACACTCGCTCGTTACGCGCACTGATATACGCATGCTGGCGTGCGAGGATGCCTGCGGGCCACCCCATGACGAGGGCTGGCCCGGCCCGACGCTCGTAAGCGCGTTCACAGGCCGGCATCGTCGGTAGCCAGCCCCGGTCCGGCAGGGCCTTGTCGTAAACCACCGACACCGCGTCCAGATTCACACCGGCAGGCAGAATGTTGCGTTGAGGGCATAATCTCCGAATGGCCCGCAGAACACACCGCGCCCAAGCCGTCGATGCCGGCATGCGACGATGTGCAGCGTTCGCCGCCCCTCGATACCGGGAGCCTTGTCTGTCATGTCCGATTCATTGCGCGCCGACGCCCCTGCTGCCGCTGCTGCTGACGCCCCTGCCGCTGCCAGCGCCACTGTCGGCGTGGATCCCCTGACACGATCCATCGGGTCGCCACACGATTGTGCGACGTCATCCACTGCCGCATGCGCGCGCGATACCCTCGACTTATGGCTTCCCGACACGCTGCGCGAGGTCGAGCGAGCCGCTGCCGCCCAACTCCCTGCCCATACGCTCATGGCCCGCGCCGGGGCCGCCGTCGCCGAGTGGCTCATCGGTCGATTGCCCGCGCTCGCGAGCGCGGGACGTCAACCCGTGTTGTTGCTCGCAGGGCCCGGCAACAACGGGGGCGACGCTTACGTTGCGGCGCGCGAATTGCATCGGCGCGGGGTGCGTGTCGATGTGTGGCAACTTGGGGCGCCGTCAACCGACGACGCCCGCTGGGCGCACGCCCACGCCCTCTCCGCCGGCGTACCCATCCAGCCTGCCCCGGCCCTCTGGCCTCAACCCTCCTCGGGCTACGCCTGGATTGTCGACGGCCTCTTCGGCATCGGCCTGACGCGCCCTCTCGACGGCCCCGCCGCGGCGCTCGTTGCGCACATCGTCGAGGCCCACGCACAGGGCACACCGGTGCTCGCCATCGACATTCCCAGCGGACTGGCGGCGGCCACCGGCGTCGTCGACGGACCGGTCATACACGCCGACGTTACGATGGCAATGCTGGGCGCCAGCCCCGGGCTGCTCACCGGGATGGGGCGCGACGTTGCCGGGGACGTGCTCATTGCCACCCTGGGAACGGACGAGGTGCTGGCCGCGGTGCGGTCCGGACGCCCCGACGGCCAAGCCATCGCGACGAGCGCGCCGGCCGCGTTCGGTGCGCATTTGCCGCAGCGTCATCATGCATCGCACAAGGGAAGCTATGGATCGCTGGCGGTGCTGGGCGGCCATGAAGGCATGATCGGTGCGCCGCTGCTTTGCGCGCGTGCCGGATTGATGACGGGCGCGGGACGTGTCTATGTGGGCTTCGTCGCGCACGATGCACCCGCCTGGGATCCGCAGCATCCCGAACTGATGCTGCGTCATGCGGAAAACCTTGACCTCGCGACGATGCAGGCCGTCTCCGTCGGCCCCGGGCTCGGGACCTCCGCCGCATCGGCCGCGTGCCTGTCGCGCGCGCTCGCCCTGGACGACACGCCCCTGGTCATCGATGCCGACGCCCTCAATCTGCTGGCCGCCGAGCCCGCGCTCGCCGAGCGCGTGCGCCGTCGCGCCGGTCCCACCGTCATGACACCGCATCCGCTCGAAGCGGCGCGCCTGGCGGGGGGCGACGTCGCGCGCGTTCAATCGGATCGGCTGGCTTGCGCACGGGCGCTCGCCCAACGCTTCGACGCAACGATTGTGCTCAAGGGCTCAGGCAGCGTCATCGACGACGGAACGCACGCCTGGATCAATACGACGGGCAATGCCGGGCTGGCGACGGCGGGCACGGGCGACGTACTCACGGGCGCGATCGGTGCGCTGCTCGCGCAGGGTATGCCAGCGCCGCAAGCCGCACTGGCCGCGGTCTGGCTGCACGGCCGGGCTGCGGAACGGTGCGCCGCCGCAGGGGCCGGTCCCGCTGGACTGACCGCAAGTGAACTTTTGCCCGCCATGCGCGCCGAACTGGCTGACTTGCTGAACGAGGCGGGGTGCGCCAAGCGAAGCACGCAAACGCGCCGCACGGCGCCGGCCGGCTAGCCCTGACATCTCGCTTCACGAGGATGCAGGACCGCCAGATGGTCGTCCACCGTCGCGTTTCTACGTGATTTCGCGACGACTCCCGTTATACTCCGCTTTATCGAAATGTCCTTATCGCACATGCCGTACAAGCCATCCGCGCCTTCCACTCGTCTGGATCAACTCCCTGCCTGGCGTACCCTGCTCACGCACCGCGACGACATTGCCGCGCAGCACATGCGCGACTGGTTCGCGAGCACCGGCGCCCACGCACGCGTCGAACAATTCTCATTGCGTGCGGCCGGTCTGTATCTCGATTACTCGAAGAACCGCATTACCGGCACAACACGCACGCTGCTCGCACAACTCGCGCGCGAGTGCGGCCTGCCGGCCAAGCGCGATGCGATGTGGGCCGGCGACGCCGTCAACATCACGGAAAACCGCGCGGCGTTGCACGTTGCGCTGCGCGCACCGCAGGACATGGCCTTTCGCGACGCGGCCGGCGACGTCAGCCGCGGGGTGCGCGAGACCCTTTCGCGCATGCGTGCTTTCAGCGAAAGCGTGCGCGACGGGCGCTGGGTCGGTGCGACGGGCAAGCCCATTCGACATCTCATCAATGTCGGGATCGGCGGATCGGACCTGGGTCCGCGCATGGTGTGCGACGCGCTAGCCGTCTACGGGCGGCGAGATCTGAGCGCGCACTTCATCGCCAACATCGATCCCACCGAACTGGCACGCACGCTGCCCTCGCTCGACCCCGAAACCACGCTCGTCGTGGTGTGCTCGAAGACCTTCACCACGCTCGAAACCATGACCAACGCGCGCACGATTCGCGCCTGGTTTGTCGCGCATGGCATTCCTGAGGGCGAACTCGGCAAGCACTTCGTGGCGGTGTCGACGAATGCCGAGGAAGCGATGCGCTTCGGCATTCACCGCGAGAACGTGTTCGAGTTTGGCGAGTGGGTCGGCGGGCGGTATTCGCTGTGGTCGTCGATCGGGCTCATCATCATGCTCTATCTCGGCCCGCAGCATTTCGACGCGTTGCTCGCCGGTGCGCATGCCATGGACGAACACTTTCGCAGTGCGCCACTCGAGTCCAACATGCCGGTGCTGCTTGGCCTGCTCGGCATCTGGTACCGGAATTTCTTCGACGCCCAGACGATTTCCATCGCGCCGTATACCGACGCATTGCAGAAACTGCCGCCGTATCTGCAGCAGTTGGACATGGAGAGCAATGGCAAGTCGGTGCAGCTCGACGGGACGCCTGTCTCGTGGCAAACCGCGCCGATCCTATGGGGCGAGCCAGGCACGAACGGTCAGCATGCCTACTTTCAGATGTTGCACCAGGGCACCACGCTGGTGCCGGTGGACTTCATCGCCGTCCTGAATCCGCAATACGATGCGCCCGCCTATCTCGATCATCACCGCAAGCTGCTCGCCAATTGCTTCGCGCAAAGCGAAGCGTTGCTGCAAGGCGGCTCGATGGCCACGGCGGAACAAGCTGGAGGACCGCTGGGCGCACAACGCCGCTTCGACGGCAATCGTCCGAGCAACACGCTCGTGATCGATCAATTGTCGCCCGAGCGCCTGGGTGCGCTGATCGCGCTCTATGAGCACAAGGTGTTCGTGCAGGCCGCCATCTGGAACATCAATCCGTTCGACCAGTGGGGGGTTGAACTGGGCAAGACGCTGAGCCGCGCCATCGAGCCCGAACTCGCCGATCCGCACTTGCTCACGCCCGACGCGCACGACGCCTCGACCACGTCGTTGATTCGCCTTGCAGGCGACGCCCTGAAACGCAAGCACTGAAACGCGCGATCGCCGCGGCAACATCACTGCGGCGTTTTCGACCCTGCGTCTCGTGCGTCCGACGGGCCATCGATCCTTCGTCCGCCGGCGAGTTGCACTGTCGTGTCGCAACGCTGCGCGATCGCCTGATCATGTGTCACGAGCACCAGCGTTGCGCCACGCGCCTTGTTGAGCGAGAACATCAGGTCGATCACGCGCTCCCCCGTCGCCGTGTCCAGACTGCCCGTCGGTTCGTCGGCAAACAGTATGGCGGGTTCGGTGACGAAAGCACGCGCCAGCGCCACGCGCTGCTGTTCGCCGCCGGAGAGCTGCTTCGGATAATGCGCCAGACGCGAGCCCAGCCCCACTTGATCAAGCAACTTGATGGCACGATCGCGCACGTCGCGTGTCTCACCCAGCAACTCGAGCGGCAGCATCACGTTCTCGAGCGCGGTGAGGTGCGGCATCAGTTGAAACGATTGAAAGACGAAACCGACGGCACCGCGTCGCAACGCGGCCCGGCCCTCTTCGTCGAGATCGCCGAGCGACTTGCCCAGCAGCGTGATACTGCCGTCGCTTGCCGTGTCGAGCCCCGCCATCAGGCCTAGCAACGTAGACTTGCCGGACCCCGACGCGCCGACGATGGCCACGCTTTGACCTTTGGCGACACTGACATCGATATCCTGCAGAATGACCAGCTCGCCGGTCGCGTCGCGCAACCGTTTGCCCAGCCCCCGCACCTCAATCACGTTTTCGGAAAACGACATGGTTAGAAGAGAGTTCTTGAAAATGGCCGCCTCCGCCCTCGTAGGCGGGTGCATGCTGTCAGGGACCGCGGCGCACGCGGCAAGTTCGGGGACGCCAACGATTTTGGTCGTCGGCGACAGCCTTTCGGCGGAATATGGCATCGCGCGCGGCACCGGCTGGGTCAATCTGATGCAGCAGACGATCACGCGAAGCGGGTTTGATTATAACGTCGTGAACGCGAGCATCAGCGGCGACACGACGAGCGGCGGACGCGCGCGCCTCGCGCCGCTGCTCGAACGCTATCATCCCGCCATCACGATCCTGGAACTCGGCGGCAACGACGCGCTGCGCGGCATTTCACTCGACCTCACACGCAGCAATCTGCGCGAGATGATCGGCGCGGCACGCAAGGCAGGCAGCCGTGTGATCGTCGTCGGCATGCGCATTCCGCCTAACTACGGGCTCGACTACAGCGAGCAGTTCTTCACGATGTTTTCGCTGGTGGCCAAGCAGGAAAAAACGGGCTACGTGCCGTTCCTGTTGGCGGGTGTCATTGAACACCCCGACTGGTTCCAGCAGGATCAGATTCACCCTCTGGCCAAGGCGCACCCGCAAATCCTGCAGAATGTCTGGCCGACGGTCAAACCACTTCTCAAGCCCGCCGGCAAGGCGCCCTCGCGCCCCGCGCAACCACGAACGCCGAAGACGTCCGGCACATAAAAAACGCGGCCGGTTGGCCGCGTTTCTCGTTTCATTCAGCGATGGTGCCGGCCGCCCATTCAGGCCCCCGACTTGGTGACATCGTTCACGATCTTCACCTTCGAGCGCGCACGCAGGTCGCCCAGCCAGGCGTTCCATTCGGCCTGCGCCGCCAGTTGGTTGAGTTGCTGCGCCTCGGCGGCAAGATGCTGCGCGTCCTGCTCGGCCGGCTGCGTGACCTTGCCGATGCGATACACGGCGTAGCCCTGACCTTCGCCCAACGCGACACCGACATACGCCGGCAACCGGGTCGTATCGGCACTGAAGATTGCCCCCAGGGCCGTCGCCGGCAGCTTGCCAGGGTTGTCTCGCGATACGGTTTGCGCAGCGCCGAATGCGGCGTCGCCCCCCTTCTTGAGCGCTTCGAGCTTGGCCTGGCCGGCCGTCGTCGCTGCCTGCTCGGCCAGATCGGCCACGACCTTCTCTTTGACTTGCGCCTCGATCTGCGCGAGCGGCGGCGTGGCGGCCGGGTGATAAGTCACCACGTGCGCCGACACCAGTACGCCCTGACCCACATCCACCGCCTCGGTGTTGCGCTTGTTCTTGAGCGCTTCGTCGCCAAACACGGCCTTGAGTAACTTCTCATTGCCGATCGGGAGTTTCGCCTGCGACGGATCCGGCGTCCGCGTGACCGTGGCCGTCTGCACCTTCAGGTTGAGCTTGTCGGCCGCCGGCTGCACGCTGTCGGGTTGTTCGTACACGGCGTTGGTGAACTGGTCGGCCAACTTCGCATAGGCCTTCGCCGACTCCTGCTGTCGATACTGATCGGCAAGCTGCGCCTTCACTTCATCGAACGACTTGGTCTGCTCGGGCTTGATGCCGGTCAGCTTGATGATGTGATAACCGAAATCGCTCTTCACGACATCGCTCACGTCACCCTCGTGCTTGAGCGCGAACGTGGCATCGGCAAACGGCTTGACCATTGCGTCGCGTGCGAAGAAGCCCAGATCGCCGCCGTTGGCCTTCGAGCCCGGGTCTTCCGAATCGGCGCTGGCCAGCTTGGCAAAATCATCCGGATGCTTCTTGATCTCGGCGAGCAGCGCGTCGGCCTTCGCCTTCGCCTTGGCGTGATCGGCCGGCGATGCGTCGGCGGGCGACGCGATCAGGATGTGCGATGCGCGGCGCTGCTCCGGCGTGGTGTATTGCTTCAGGTTGTCCTGGTACATCTTGCGCAGCACGTCATCGCTCGCGGGCGTCTGTGCCGAAGCCGGCATGGCCTTCGGGTCGAGCACGACATACTGGATCTCAGCCGATTCGGGCGTCTGGAAGGCGGCCTTGTGCGCATCGTAATACGCCTGAATCTGCGGCTGCGTCGGTACGATCTTGCCGGCGTAGTCCGTGACCGGGAAGGTCAGCACCGAGACGTCACGCTGTTGAGCACGCAGTTGCGCGAAGCGTTCGAGCACCGTCTTCGGCAGCATGGCGCTCGCCTGCACGCTCGACGGCAATTGGTTCGACGCCAGCTCGAAGCGAATTTGCGCTTCAAGGCGCTGCGGCGTGAGGTTTTGCGCAGAAAGCAATTGCGCGTACTTCGCTTCATCGATGGAACCATCCGGGCGGCGCAACTGCGCAATCGCCGGAATGGCGAGCAGCGCCTCACGCACCTGGGCATCGGGCACCGAGAGATTCTTCTTGAGCGTTTCCTGCGTGAGCAGCTTCTGCTGGATCAGGTTATCCAGCACCGCGGCGCGCATTTCGGGGGTGTTGATCTGGTTGGGATCGACAGCGCCGCCAAACATCTGTTGCATGCGCTCGGTCTGCGCGCGAAGCACACTGTCGTATTCCTGACGTGTCACGGTTTGATCGCCGACCTTGGCGATGGTGCTGGCGTCCGCGGCGTATTCCTGCCAGCCATGTACGCCAAACACCACGAACGACGGCACGATCAACACCGTCAGGAAGATGAGAACCAATCGTTGATGACGGCGGATGAAGTCGAACATACGAAATCGGAATAGTCGTCTGGATGCGTCTTAAGACGCCATATGGCAAAAAAGGCGAACCGAAGTTCGCCTTTTCACAATTTGGCGGAGCGGACGGGGCTCGAACCCGCGACCCCCGGCGTGACAGGCCGGTATTCTAACCAACTGAACTACCGCTCCCCAAGATCTGGAACTGGTGGGTGCTGAGGGGCTCGAACCCCCGACCTACGCCTTGTAAGGGCGCCGCTCTACCAACTGAGCTAAGCACCCGTTCCCGATTCAAGTGTTGTTCTTGCTGCAACTCCCCGCCGAAACAGGGAAGCTGATCAGTTTAACGTATCTTTCAATACTTTGCCAGGGCGAAATTTCGGAACCTTCGCTGCCTTGATCTTGATCGCGGCCCCCGTGCGCGGATTGCGTCCGGTACGCGCCGCACGCTTGGCCACGAGGAAGGTGCCGAAGCCGACCAACGTCACGCTATCTCCCTTCTTCAGCGATTTTTTTACCGCACCCACCAATGCTTCAAGTGCCCGACCGGCAGCCGCTTTCGAGATGTCTGCTTCACCCGCGATATGATCGATCAGTTCCGTCTTGTTCACTGTAACCCCCTTGCAAGGATAGTAGGCGATTGAGCCGCGGAGGCGCTCTTTGCGCGCCTTGACTTTGATCTGCTAGGTCCGTCGGCTTTGCCATTAGACAAGCCGGAAACCCTTATGTCAAGCCGTTTTGCGCCCTTTGGGCGGCTTAGGAAGCACTCCTGAATCTGCGCTTCCCCGGTGTCATTTTCGAGCGCATCGTCTGAACAAAAAAAAGCCCGGGGAAACCCCCGGGCAATTTACGCACTTCCCGCGTAGCGATCGGCGGCCAATCCGCCCGTTGCCCACTACACGAAAAATTATCGTCAGTGCTTGATGACTTCCTGCTTGCCGCTGGCATCCGCATTCGGCGTGACAGGCGCGGCCTTCGCCTCTTCCTCGGGCAGCGGCGTCGGTGCATGCTCCAACGCCAGCTCAAGCACCTTGTCGATCCAGCGCACCGGCACGATCTCCAGCGCGTTCTTGACCGTATCCGGAATCTCTGCGAGATCCTTCACGTTCTCCTCCGGAATCAACACGAGCTTGATGCCACCACGGTGAGCCGCCAGCAACTTCTCCTTGAGACCGCCGATCGGCAACACTTCACCGCGCAGCGTGATCTCACCGGTCATCGCCACATTCGCACGCACCGGAATACCGGTGAGCACCGAGACCAGCGCCGTCGTCATGGCGATACCGGCAGACGGACCATCCTTAGGCGTCGCCCCTTCCGGCACGTGGATGTGGATGTCCTTCTTCTCGAACTGCTCATCCGTCACGCCGAGGCGGCGCGCACGCGAACGCACGACAGAGCGCGCGGCCTCGACCGACTCCTTCATCACGTCGCCGAGCGAACCCGTCCGAATGATGTTGCCCTTGCCCGGCATCAACGCGGCTTCGATGGTCAGCAGATCGCCGCCCACTTCCGTCCACGCCAGACCCGTGACCTGACCGATCTGGTTTTCCTTCATGGCCAGACCGAAGTCAAACTTGCGCACGCCCAGGAAGTTGTCGAGATTGCCCGCATCGACCTTGATCGACGTACCTTCAACCTTCTTGAGCAACAGCATCTTCACGACCTTACGGCAGATCTTCGAGATCTCACGCTCGAGCGAACGCACACCCGCTTCGCGCGTGTAGTAGCGGATGATGTCGCGAATCGCCGCTTCGGCCAGATCGATCTCGCCTTCCTTCAGCCCGTTGTTCTTCTTCTGCTTGGGCAGCAGATAACGCTGGGCAATGTTGACCTTCTCGTCTTCCGTGTAGCCCGACAGGCGAATCACTTCCATACGGTCGAGCAGCGGCGCCGGAATGTTCAGCGAGTTCGACGTGGCCACGAACATCACGTCCGACAGATCGAAGTCGACTTCGACGTAATGGTCCGAGAACGTGTGGTTCTGCTCGGGGTCGAGCACTTCGAGCAGCGCCGAACTCGGATCCCCGCGAAAATCCATGCCCATCTTGTCCACTTCGTCGAGCAGGAACAGCGGATTGCGTACGGCCACCTTCGACAGACTCTGCAGGATTTTGCCCGGCATCGACCCGATATACGTACGACGGTGACCGCGAATCTCGGCCTCGTCACGCACGCCGCCCAACGCCATGCGCACGAACTTGCGGTTCGTCGCACGCGCGATCGACTGACCGAGCGAGGTCTTGCCCACACCGGGGGGCCCCACCAGGCACAGGATCGGTGCCTTGACCTTCTCGACGCGCTGTTGCACGGCAAGATACTCAAGGATGCGTTCCTTGACCTTCTCCAGGCCGAAGTGATCCTCGTCGAGCACCTTCTCGGCGTTCGACAGGTCGTTGTTGACCTTGCTCTTCTTGCGCCACGGCAGACCGACCAGCGTGTCGATATAGTTACGCACGACGGTCGCCTCGGCCGACATCGGCGACATCAGCTTGAGCTTCTTGAGTTCGGCGTCAGCCTTCTTCTTGGCTTCCTTGGGCAGATGCGCGGCCTTGATCCGCTTCTCGAGCTCTTCGAGATCCGCGCCTTCTTCACCCTCGCCCAACTCCTTCTGGATCGCCTTGACCTGTTCGTTCAGGTAGTACTCGCGCTGGCTCTTCTCCATCTGGCGCTTCACGCGGCCACGGATACGCTTTTCCACCTGAAGAATGTCGATCTCGCTCTCGAGCTGCGCGAGCAGGTGCTCGAGACGCTCGATGACCGGGAACATTTCCAGGATGTTCTGTTTCTGCTCCAGCTTGAGCGGCAGGTGGGCGGCGATCGTGTCCGCCAGACGACCCGCCTCGTCGATACCCGAGAGCGACGTCAGGATCTCCGGCGGAATCTTCTTGTTGAGCTTCACATACTGATCGAACTGGGCCACGATCGCGCGGCGCAGCGCCTCGGATTCCGGCGAGTTGCCGTCGTCCGGTTCGAGCGGCATCACTTCCGACGTGAACTGGGTTTCCTCTTCGTCCACACTCAGGGTGCGGGCGCGCTGAATCCCTTCGACGAGCACCTTGACGGTGCCATCGGGCAATTTGAGCATTTGCAGAATGTTCGCCACGCAGCCGATCTCGTAGAGATCCTTCGACGTGGGCTCATCCTTGGCCGCCGCCTTCTGGGCGACGAGCATGATGTGCTTGCCGCCTTCCATGGCGGTTTCAAGCGCTTTAATCGATTTTGGACGCCCCACGAAAAGGGGAATCACCATGTGCGGAAACACGACCACGTCGCGCAAAGGCAACAGGGGCAGTTGAATCGCTTCGGGCGGGAGGATTTGGGTGCCTGACATCTCGTTCCCCATATTTAACGATACCGTTGTGTTCCAGCTAATTGAGGCCGCCGACGGGAATTACAAGGGGGAGTGGAACAGCCCTTTCGCCGGTAAGTTGCACCGCTCGGGGTTTCATTGCCCGCGGCACTAGTATGAAGGAAAAAAAGCCGTCCATGTTTCCATGAACGGCTTCGGGTAGCGCTGAGTTGACCGTTCAATTGGAGCCGGCAACCTTGGGCGACTCCTGGTAAATCAAAAGCGGTTTCCCGTCGCCGCTGATCGCGTTTTCGTCGAGGATCACCTTGGTGACGCCCTTTAGCGACGGGAGCTCGTACATCACTTCGAGCAAGGCCTGCTCGATGATCGAGCGCAAGCCGCGCGCGCCCGTCTTGCGCTTGATGGCCTTGCGCGCCACCGCGTGCATCGCGGCCGGCCGAATCTCCAGTTCCACGCCTTCCATCAGGAACAAGCGCTGATATTGCTTGACCAGCGCGTTCTTGGGCTCGACGAGGATCGTCACCAGCGCGTCCTCGTCAAGCTTGCCCAGCGTGGCAACCACCGGCAGACGACCGATCAGCTCCGGAATCAGGCCAAACTTGATCAGATCTTCCGGCTCGACGTCACGCAGCAACTCGCTGGCGTCGCGCTCTTCACCGGTCTTGACCGTTGCACCGAATCCGATGCCTGTCTTCTCGGTACGGTTCATGATGATCTTCTCGAGACCATCGAACGCTCCGCCGCAGATGAACAGGATGTTCGTCGTGTCGACCTGGATGAAATCCTGGTTCGGGTGCTTGCGACCGCCTTGCGGCGGCACCGACGCCATCGTGCCTTCGACCAGCTTGAGCAGCGCCTGCTGCACGCCCTCGCCCGACACGTCGCGCGTAATCGACGGATTGTCCGACTTGCGGCTGATCTTGTCGATTTCATCAATATAGACGATGCCCTTCTGCGCCTGCTCGATCTCGTAATTGCAGTTCTGCAGCAGCTTCTGGATGATGTTTTCGACGTCTTCCCCCACGTAACCGGCTTCGGTCAGCGTGGTGGCGTCGGCAATCACGAAGGGCACGTTGAGCAGGCGGGCGAGCGTTTGCGCGAGCAATGTCTTGCCCGAGCCGGTCGGCCCGATGAGCAGGATGTTGCTCTTGGCGAGTTCGACTTCGTCGCGCTTGTCGCCGAGGTGCTTCAGTCGCTTGTAATGGTTGTAGACCGCCACGGCCAGAATCTTCTTGGCACGGTCCTGACCGATCACATACTGATCGAGACTCTCGCGAATTTCCAGCGGCGACGGCAGATCGGACTTGCCGCCGCTGCCGCTCTCGTCTTCGGCCGCAGCGGCCTCGTCGCGGATAATCTCATTGCACAGATCGATGCACTCGTCGCAAATGAAGACCGACGGCCCCGCGATGAGCTTCTTGACCTCGTGCTGACTCTTTCCGCAGAACGAGCAGTAGAGCAGCTTTTCGCCGTTGGAAGTGCTTTTTTTATCCACCATATCTGTGTCAGCCTGCTAGCAATTTGCGCCCCGGTCGTCCCCCGCCGGGGGCGGCAAACGCGGCATACGTGAATCTCATTGTAACGCCATGCCGTGCGAGCGTGTGACCCAGCCGCATCGGCAATAATTTCCCTTTTACGACAAAGACTTGGCACGAACACCTGGCTTTCAAAAACGACGCCGCCCGGTGTCGCGCCAACCTTTTGTCGTTGCGCGCTCTCGAACTCGAAACCGAATCAGGGACGCTTTTCGAGCACGCGGTCGATCAACCCATACTCGACGGCATCGGCCGCCGACTTGAAGTTGTCGCGATCGGTGTCGCGCGCGATGACCTCGAGCGACTGGCCGGTGTTGTCGGCCAACAGTCGATTCAACCGATCCTTGAGCAGCAGGATTTCCCTGGCGTGGATCTCGATGTCCGACGCCTGACCGCGAGCGCCGCCCAGCGGTTGGTGAATCATGATGCGCGCGTTCGGCAGCGCGAAGCGCTTGCCCTTCTCACCGGCCGCCAGCAGAAATGCGCCCATGCTCGCCGCCATGCCCAGGCACAGCGTCGAGACCGCCGGCTTGACGAACTTCATCGTGTCGTAAATCGCCAGGCCCGCCGAGACGGAACCGCCCGGCGAATTGATGTACATCGAGATTTCCTTGTCCGGATTTTCGCTCTCGAGGAACAGCAACTGTGCGACGACGAGGTTGGCGCTCTGGTCGTTGACCTCGCCCACCAGGAAAATGATGCGCTCCTTGAGGAGTCGCGAGTAAATATCGTAAGCGCGCTCGCCACGACCACTTTGCTCGACGACCATCGGCACGAGGCCAAGGCCTTGCGTCTCGAGTGCGGAGTTGTACGTCGGGGAGGCGAGTTGGGCGAGCAATTCGGAACGGGTAATCATATCGGTTCGACCCTTCTATCGAGATGGTTTTGCGCGCCGCAGGGAGGAGGCCCGGAGGCCATTTGGAAAAGAACCGCCACGGCATTGCGGCCGCGGCGGTTCAATCGGTCGTGTCGCGTTCGATCAGGCTTGCGAGTTGCCGGCCAGCTCTTCGAAACTGACCTGCTTGTCGGTCACCTTGGCCTTACCCAGGACGAATTCGACCACGTTGTTCTCGACGACGAAACCTTCCATTTCCGCCATGCGCTGCTGATCGCCATAGTACCAGCGGACGACTTCTTGCGGGTCTTCGTAGCTCTTCGCGAACTCTTCGACTTCGGCCTTGATTTGCTCCGGCTTGGCTTGCAGGTCATTCTGCTTGACCAGCTCGGCCAGAATCAGACCCAGCTTCACGCGACGCTCGGCTTGCTCCTTGAACATTTCCGCCGGAATCGGCACGTTGCCGGCGTTCGGCACGCCGCGTTGCGTCAAATCCTGACGGGCCATTGCCACCAGGCGCTCCTGGTCCTGTGCGACCAATGCGTTCGGCACGTCGAGCTCCGACACCGAGATCAGCGCGTTCATCACCTGATCCTTGAGCAAGGCCTGCGTACGACGCTTCACTTCGCGCGACAGGTTTTCCTTGATATCGGCGCGCATCTTTTCCATGCTGCCGTCAGCGATGCCGAGCGACTTGGCGAACTCGCCGTCGACTTCAGGCAGGTGCGCCCACTCGACCTTCTTCAGCGTCACGGTGAACGTAGCGGTCTTGCCGGCCACTTCCTTGCCGTGGTACTCGTCGGGGAACTTGAGTTCGAAATCCTTCGAATCGCCCACCTTCAGGCCCAGCGTGGCCGTCTCGAACTCAGGCAGCATGCGGCCTTCGCCCAGCACGAACACAAAGTCTTCGGCGCTGCCGCCGGCGAACGCTTCCCCGTCGATCTTGCCAACGAAGTCGACCGTCACGCGGTCGCCGTCCTTGGCTTCGACCGAGCCGCCGTCGCCGTGGGCGCCGACTTCGCCGCGCACGTGGTAGTGCACGCGCTGCTTGCGCAGGATGTCGATGGTGCGGTCGATCTCGGCTTCCGAGACGTCCGTCGTGGTACGGCTCACCTCGGCCGTGGCCAGGTCACCGATCTTGACTTCCGGGTAGATCTCGAACGTGGCATCGAATGCGTACTCGGCCTCGCCCGCGTCGACCTTCGGCGCGAAGCGCGGCTGACCCGCGACGCGCAGATCCTGTTCCTTGCTGATGTCGAAGAATTGCTGGCCGACCTTGTCGCTCACGACTTCGGCTTCGACCTGACCACCGTACTGCTGGGTGACCATCTTCAGGGGCACCTTGCCCGGGCGGAAGCCCGGCATACGCACCGTCTTCGACAGCTTCTGAATGCGTGCCGCAACTTCTTTTTCGACTTCCTGCTTGGGCAGGGCGATGGTAAAGCGACGCTCGAGCTTGCCGAGGTTTTCAACAGCGATAGTCATGAGGATATTCGTCCTTCCAGAGGGTCGTTCTGTGTTGCGGCGAGGGAATGCCACAAGCGGACCCTGTCAGTTAATCAACCTTGGGCCGGAACCGACGTTGCGACGCCGGCTTCCCTCCGCCCCCGACATGCGGGGTAGCGCCAAAACGGTTTTGAACACAAAGCGGAACATTTTAGCAAACTATTGCCCCGCCTCCAGACTTTCCGCCCCGATATCAGGGAAATCGGACCATTTTGCCTTCACGTGCCTTCCCGACGCCGCCCGCCCTGCCGGGCATGTCGCAACAGGTCGGTACAGGCCGGCATTACGCTTTAGAGGATCGCGTCCAGAAAAAGATCTTGGGGGAAGCCCACTTACGGCTTAGGATTCATTCGTACGTTTGAATGAAACATCGGTTCCATCCGATGGCGCGGCCTCGCGCCGCATCACACTGGAGGTGCTTCGTGAGCCCACGCCTTTCCGCCGGCCGGCACGTCGGCGACACCAAGCTACGCATCCTCGATGCCGCAGAAGACCTTTTCATCGAATACGGCTACGAAGCGATGTCCTTGCGTCAGATCACGTCGCGAGCCGACGTCAACCTGGCCGCCGTCAACTATCACTTCGGCAGCAAGGAGACCTTGCTCCAGGCCATGTTGGCGCGTCGGCTCGACCGGCTCAACGACGAGCGGCTCGCGCTGCTGACGCGCGCCGAAGCCGAGTGGCCGGCACCGCAGCTCACGTGCGAACACGTGCTGGGGGCAATGTTCATCCCCGCCCTTGCCATCTCGCATCATCGCGATATCGGCGGCCCGGCGTTCCTGCGCCTGCTCGGGCGGGTGTACGCCGATCCGTCGCCGTTCATCCGCGACTATTTGCAGCAGCATTACGCCCCCGTCTTCGAGCGCTTCTTCGACGCCTTCGCCCGCGCGTTACCTGAGCTGCCGCGCCAGGAACTGGGCTGGCGTCTGCACTTCGCGCTTCAGGCCCTGTCCGGCGTGCTCGCGAGCAGCGACACCGCTCGACTGATCGACACGTTCGCCCAAGGCCAGGCGATGGGCGACCTGCAGGTCGTGGCACGGCTCACGGCCCTCATGGTCGCGGCGCTCAGGGCGCCGATGCCGGGCGAGGAGCAACTGGCGAGCTTCGCCGACGTCTTCGCGCTGGCGAAGGCCGCGGACATTACGCCGCCACGCGACGCCGGATACGTCGCCGCCCCGCCCACGACAACCGCAGAAGCGAATGCCGCGCCTCGGATCCCCGGCGCCGACGACCGCTCGCTCGCCAATGCCTGAATACCGATCACCGACAGCCGGAGAAGGTCCGAGCCAGTCGACGACGATCGAACACGAAGGCCAAACCTGAACAGACGCCCGAACGCCAATCGGGAGGCGAGGCCCAATCGACGCTGAGGCGTCCCCGACCGGTGCTACGGCACCCCCGGCCGGGAGGATGAACCGAGAGGGAGGACAGCATGATGGCTCTATGGATTCTTGCGTGGGTCGCGGGCGTAAGCGCCCTGCTCTTTTATCGTGCGCACGCCTGGCAGTGGTTGTTGGCGACTGTGGTGTGGGCGGGCGCAGGCGCGGTGAGCGGGCTGACGGGGACGGTGGCGACCGTCTTACTCGCCGTCATCTTCGTCTTGCCGGCACTGGTCCTCAGCATTGGCCCGCTGCGGCGCGCTTGGATCACCGCACCGCTGCTCGCCAAATTCCGCACGATCATGCCGGAGATGTCCGAGACGGAGAAAGACGCCATTGAAGCCGGCACCGTCTGGTGGGATGCGGATTTGTTCTCCGGCCGTCCCGACTGGAAAAAATTCATGGCGCTGCCCGCGCCCACCTTGTCCGCCGAAGAGCAGGCCTTCCTGGACACCGAGGTCGAACACCTGTGCGACCTGTCCAACGACTGGGAAAGCACCCAGGTCTGGCAGGACCTGCCGCCAAACGCATGGCAATACGCGAAGGATGCCGGCTTTCTGGGAATGATTATCCCCAAGCGCTACGGTGGCCTCGAATTCTCCGCGTACGCGCACTCTCAAGTGGTGATGAAGCTCGCTTCGCGTTGCTCGGCGGCCGCCGTTTCGGTCATGGTGCCGAACTCGCTCGGCCCCGCCGAACTGCTGCTTCACTATGGCACCGAAGCCCAGAAGAACTACTATCTGCCGCGCCTGGCGAAGGGGGACGAAGTCCCTTGCTTCGCACTCACGAGCCCATACGCGGGCTCGGACGCCGCCGCCATCCCCGACGTCGGCATCGTCTGCCGAGGCGTTCACGAGGGCCGCGAAACGCTTGGGTTCCGTGTCACGTGGAGCAAGCGCTACATCACCCTGGGGCCGATCGCGACGGTGCTCGGCCTCGCCTTCCGAGCCCTCGATCCCGACCATCTGCTCGGTGACGACGACGCCCCAGGCATCACCTGCGCACTGATTCCCACGCACCATCCGGGCGTGGTGATCGGGCGTCGCCACTGGCCGCTGAACGCCGTCTTCCAGAACGGCCCGAATGCCGGCAAGGACGTCTTCATTCCGCTCGACTGGGTGATCGGCGGCCAGGCACAGGTCGGCAAAGGCTGGCGCATGCTGATGGAATGTCTCGCGGCGGGCCGTGCAATTTCGTTGCCCTCCTCGAACGTCGGCTACTCGAAGCTTGCCGTGCGTGCCACGGGGGCTTATGCGGCGGTACGGCGTCAATTCCGCACGCCGATCGGGAAGTTCGAAGGGGTGCAGGAGGCGCTTGCGCGCATGGCCGGCAACCTTTACGCGATGGACGCCGCACGCCGCATGGCAGCGCTCGCCGTCGATCTTGGCGAGAAGCCCTCGGTGATCTCCGCCATTGCGAAATACCACGTGACCGAACGCGCCCGCAAAGTGGTCAACGACGGCATGGATGTCGTCGCGGGCAAAGGCATCTGCATGGGCCCGAACAACTTCCTTGCCCGCGCCTACCAGCAGATCCCGGTATCGATCACAGTGGAGGGCGCCAACATCATGACGCGCTGCCTGATGATCTTCGGTCAGGGCGCGATCCGCTGCCATCCGTATGTGCTCAAGGAGCTGAGCGCCGCGCAAATGGCGGATCGAGCGGCGGCCATGCACGCCTTCGACGACGCCCTCTTCGGCCATCTGAGCTTCGTCACGAGCAACATCGTGCGCGGTGCCCTGCACGGCATCACGCATGCGCGCTTCTCCACCGTGCCGTCGAACGCCGCGCCGGAGTTGCATGGGTACTACCGCGCCGCGAATCGTCTATCGACGCTGCTCGCCATTGCATCCGACGTCTCGATGGCGGTGCTCGGCGGCTCGCTCAAGCGGCGCGAGCGCCTCACTGGCCGGCTCGGCGACATCCTCTCTCAATTGTTCCTGTTGACGGCGACGCTCAAGCGTTACGAAGACGAAGGCCGCCCCACCGCCGATCTGCCACTGGTGCACTGGGCCGCGCAGGACGCGCTCTGGCAGGCACGCGAGGCGTTCGAAGGCGTGCTTGCGAACTATCCGTCGCGCGCCGTCGCCTGGTGGATGCGCTGGAAACTCATGCCGCTCGGCCTGCCCTATGCCAAACCGTCCGATGCGCTGGCCACTCAGGTCGCCGAGTTGATGCAAACGCCGGGCGACGCGCGCGAGCGCCTCATCACCGGCAGCTATTCGCCGCGCCCCGAAATCGACGGTCTGGCTTACGGGGAGATCGTTTTCCAGATGACGCCGCAGGTCACCGCCATCGAGCAGCGTTTGCGCACGGCAGTCAAGGAGGGCCGCCTGCCGACGATGCCCCAAAGCCTGCCCGAATTCTCCGAGTGGGTGGAGCAGGCCGCGCATCTGCATCTCGTGAGCGACGGCGAGCGCCAGGTGCTGGCGCAGTACGCCGACTTTGCGGCGCGGGCCGTGGCCGTCGACGATTTCCCGCCCGACTTCGGTCGCCTTGCCGACATGCAGCACGCCCAGCAACAGGAAGCGGCCGACGAAGCGCTCACGCCGTGAGCTCGCCCGCCTGCCGCTGCCTATCACTCTGAGGATTTCCGCGCCGTGACGACGTCCGACCGATATCTGGCTTTCGCCAACTCCGCCGTGGGCAGCCGCCTGGCCAATGCGCTGGGGCTACCGCGCCCCGTGCCGCTCGAGCGGATGCCGTCGCGCGACGACAGCCGCACCGAGGCAGACACCGATGCGTCGCCACGCGCCATGCCCACACCGCCCGCGGTCGTGGGCGGCGCGGGCGACGCCCCGCTGTTGCCGGACCTCGCACGAGAGCTGCATCGGCTCGGCATGTCTAGCCTTGCGCACGCCGAGCGACTCGACTGGATCTCGCACGCCAACCAGGCGGGTACGATGAGCGGACGCTTCAATCCCAGCGAAGGCGTACGTGCCAAGGCGTTGCTGTTCGATGCGAGCGCCATCGCCAGCACCGACGGGCTCAGCGCGCTCTATACGTTCTTCCATGACACCCTCGCCTGCCTCGACCGATGCGCCCGCGTGCTCGTGCTGGGCGTGCCGCCCGCGCTGGCACCGACACCCCAGGCCAGCGTGGCGCAGCGCGCGCTCGAAGGCTTCGTGCGATCGCTCGCCAAGGAACTCAAGCGCGGGGCCACGGCGCAGTTGCTCTACGTCGCGCCGCACGCTCGGGACGCCCTGCACTCCACGCTGCGCTTCTTTCTCTCGCCGCGCGCCGCCTACGTAAGCGGTCAGGCCATCACCCTGCAAGCGCCGGTATTCACAACGCCGCCGACTCACGACGATCGTCCACTCGCCGGACAGGTCGCCGTTGTGACAGGCGCGGCGCGCGGCATCGGCGAAGCGATCGCCACCGTGCTGGCACACGACGGCGCGCATGTCGTGTGCGTCGACATCGCGCAAGCACAGAGCGCGCTCGAGGCTGTGGCGATGCGTCTCGACGGCAGCGCGCTCATGTGCGACATTGCCGCGCCCGAAGCGGGGGCGACATTGCTCGCGCATCTGGCCACGCATGCGCCACGCGGCCTTGACATCCTCGTGCACAACGCCGGCATCACGCGCGACAAGACGCTCGTGCGCATGAGCGAAGCGCAATGGCAGAGCGTGCTCGACATCAATGTCGGTGCGCCGCAACGCATCAATCAGGCGCTGCTCGATGCTGGGGTGCTGCGCGCCAACAGCCGGATCGTCGGTGTGGCGTCGATCAGTGGCATTGCGGGAAATCGGGGGCAGACCAACTACGCGGCGTCGAAGGCGGCGGTGATTGGCATGATCGAAGCCTGGTCGCCGGTGCTCGCCGAGCGCCACATCAGCATCAATGCCGTCGCTCCCGGCTTCATCGAGACGCAGATGACCGCCGCTGTGCCGTTCGCCATTCGCGAAGCCGGGCGCCGGATGAACTCCCTCGGCCAGGGCGGCCAGCCGGTCGACGTGGCGCAGGCCATTGCCTGGCTGGCGCACCCCGCATCGGGCGCATTGACCGGACAGGTGGTGCGCGTGTGCGGCCAGAGCCTGCTAGGTGCATGACCATGCCCAACGACCGCCCTCGCGATCCGCTTGGCAAGGCGTTGCCGTCGGACGCCGGGCTCGCCCCGATCGACGTCACACGCCTGCCCTCCCCGCACACGCTGTTTCTGCGGGCACTGCTCTCGTCCCGCAAGCCAGCGAACGCGCAACGGCTCCCACCCTTGGCATTCGCGCGACGCAATGTCACGCTCGACGCCGACGCCATCGCCCGTTACGCGCGCTTGTGCGGCTTCACCGCGGCGCACGGGGTGCCACCCACGTGGCCGCATCTGCTCGCCTTCCCGCTGCATATGTTGCTGATGACCGACCGCGCATTTCCGTTCGCCATGCTCGGCATGGTGCATCTGGATAATCGCATTCGTCAGCACGCTTCGCTCACGCCGGGAGAGCGGCTCGATCTGGATGTCCGGTGCGGCCCGCTGTTCGCCCATGACAAGGGACAGGTCTTTACGGTCCTCACCACGGCGCGACGCGATGGGGTTGTCGTGTGGTCGGGAGAGAGCGGATACCTGCGCACCGGTGTGCCCGACCCGCTCGGCGCACCGTATCGCGCCGCGTTGGGCGCCGACCCATCGCTCGCGAAGACCGCCGCATGGCATGTGCCGGGCGACCTTGGCCGCCAGTACGCGCGGGTGTCCGGCGATTACAACCCGATCCATCTCTGGCCGGTCACGGCCCGGCTGTTCGGCTTTGCGCACCCCATCATTCACGGCATGTGGAGCTTCGCCCGAAGCCTAGCGGCCGTGTTACCGGCCGACGCGCCCTGCCTCGATCTGCTCGTGGAGTTCAAAAGGCCGCTGCCGCTGCCGGGCGATGTCACGCTCTGGCGCGATGCTTGCGGCGGCGCCTTCGAATTGCGCGACGCGGCAGGCACGGTGCCCCATCTGCGCGGACGGTGGCAACACGCGCCGACCGTGTCGTCTTCCCCCCTCGACCCGGACCCTTCATGAGCGCCTTCACGCCTACCGCGCCGCCCCCCGCCTTGCGCCGCGTTGCCATTCTCGGCGGCAACCGCATCCCGTTTGCGCGCGCCAACACGGCATATGCCACGGCGTCAAATCAGGACATGCTCACCGCCGCGATTCAGGGACTCGTCGACCGGTTTGCGCTGCATGATCAGCGCCTGGGGGAAGTCGCCGCGGGGGCCGTGCTCAAACACGCGCGCGATTTCAACCTGACGCGCGAATCCGTCCTGTCGACGACGCTCGCCCCGCAAACGCCCGCCTACGATGTTCAGCAAGCGTGCGGCACGGGCCTCGAGGCCGCCATCCTGACCGGCAACAAAATTGCGCTCGGCCAGATCGACGTGGCGATCGCCGGCGGGGTCGACACCGCCTCGGACGCCCCGATCGCCGTGAACGAGACACTGCGCAGGATTCTGCTGGAGGCCAACCGACAGCGCAGCGCTGGGGGCAAGCTCGGTGCGCTAGCGAAGGCGCGTCCCGGCATGTTGTTCAAGCCGGCGCTACCTCGTAACGGCGAACCACGCACCGGGTTGTCGATGGGTGAGCATTGCGAGCAGATGGCCAAGCGCTGGCAAATCGAGCGCGCCGCACAGGACGAACTCACGCTCGCGAGCCATCAACATCTGACCGCCGCGTATGAACGCGGGTTCTTCCTCGATCTGATGACGCCGTTTCGCGGCCTGCAACGCGACAACAACCTGCGCCCCGACGTCACGCTGGAGACCTTGAACGCCCTCAAGCCGGTGTTCGATCGCAGTGCCGCGGGCACGCTCACGGCGGGCAACTCGACCCCGCTGACGGACGGCGCCTCGTGCGTGCTGCTCGCGAGCGAAGACTGGGCACACGCGCACGACATTCCCGTGCTCGCTTATCTGACGTACTCGCAAACCGCGGCCGTCGACTTCTTTCATCCCGATGAAACCCGGCGCGAAGGACTGCTCATGGCGCCGGCGTACGCCGTGCCACGCATGCTCGCCCAGGCCGGCCTCACGCTGCAGGACTTCGACTTCTACGAAATTCACGAGGCGTTCGCGGCGCAGGTGCTTTGCACATTGAAAGCGTGGGAAGACCCGCAATACTGCCGCGATCGGCTGGGCCTCGCCGCGCCGCTGGGCACCATCGAGCGGCAGCGGCTGAACGTGAATGGCAGTTCGCTTGCCTGCGGGCATCCGTTCGCGGCCACCGGTGCACGCCTGCTTGCCACCCTCGCCAAACAGCTCGCCGAGCGTGGCGGCGGGCGTGGCCTCATCTCGATTTGCGCGGCCGGCGGACAAGGCGTGGTCGCCATGCTGGAACGATAACGCAGACGACGTTACAGGGGCAGTCACAAGCACGGCCCCGCCGCAGCAGGCGAGTCGCCAACAGAGCCACCGCCTGATCTCGGGTGCCCGTGCCAAAAGACCTCAAGGGAGACAACGATGGACTCAGCTGTTCAGCACGAACGCGTGTGGCTAGATGCTTACCCGCCTGGCGTTCCCGCCGACATCGATACGACACGCTACACGTCGCTGGTGCAGGCGTTCGACGAATGGATCGACAAGTACCGCGAACGCATTGCGTTCGTGAGTCTGGGGAGCGAAATCACCTATGGCGAGGTCGCCCGCCAGGCGTATGCCTTTGCCGCGTGGCTGCAAGCCCACGGCGTGCAGAAGGGAGAGCGCGTGGCGCTCATGATGCCCAATTGCTTCCAGTACCCGATCGGCCTGTTCGGCACGCTGATCGCCGGGGCCGTGGTCGTCAACGTCAATCCCCTGTACACCGTTCGCGAACTCAAACATCAATTGCAGGACAGCGGCGCACGTACGATCGTCGCGTTTGAGAACTTCGCGAAAACCGTGCAGGACGCGATCCCTGGCACCGAGGTGCGCCACGTGCTCGTCACGCAGATCGGCGACTTGCTCGGCACCGGCCTGAACGTCAAGGGACGCCTCGTCAACTTCCTCATGCGGCGAATCGCGAAGCAAGTGCCGCCCTACGATCTTCCGCAGGCGATCCCGCTGCGCCGAGCGCTCGCCGAGGGCGCAAAGCACACGCCTGCGCCGGTGCCCCTCGCGCGCGACGACCTCGCCTTCCTTCAATACACGGGGGGCACGACCGGCGTGGCCAAGGGGGCGATGCTGACGCACGGGAACGTGCTGGCCAACCTGTTGCAAACCGAGGCATGGGCCGCCGGCCAGCTCGACGGGGACATCGAGGTGAATCTGTCGCTGCTGCCCATGTATCACATCCTGTCGCTCACGGTGAACTGCCTGGTGTTCATGAGCCTGGGGGGGCGCAACATCCTGATTGCAAATCCGCGCGATGTGAAGAAAGTCGTCTACATCATCCGCAACGAGACATTCACCGGCGTCACGGGCGTGAACACTCTGTTCAACGGTCTGCTCGAGAACCAGGACTTCTGTGCGCGCGACTTCTCCCGGCTGAAGCTCTCGCTTGCCGGTGGCATGGCAACGCAACGTGCCATTGCCGAGCGATGGAAACAGGTCACCGGCAAGCCGATCATCGAGGGCTACGGCCTCACCGAATGCTCGCCCATCGTCACGATGAACCCGGTCGACCTCTCGCATATGGACGAGGTCGATTTCACCGGATCCATCGGTCTGCCCGCCCCGTCGACCGACGTGCGCTTCAAGCGCGATGACGGCACGTGGGCCGATCTCGGCGAGCCGGGGGAGTTATGCGTGCGGGGGCCGCAAGTCATGCGCGGCTATTGGCAGCGCCCGGAAGACACTGCCAACACGTTCGACGCCGACGGCTGGCTGATGACAGGTGACGTCGGCGTGATGGACGCGCGCGGTTACGTACGGCTCATCGACCGCAAGAAGGACATGATTCTCGTGTCGGGTTTCAACGTCTACCCGAACGAAATCGAGGACGTCGTGATGCTTCACCCAGGGGTTCGGGAAGCCGCGGTGGTCGGCGTGCCCGATCCGGTTGCCGGCGAGCGCGTAAAGCTCGTGGTCGTCGCAAAAGACCCCGGGGTGACCACCGAGATTTTGCTCGCCCACTGCCGCGAACACCTGACGGCGTACAAGGTGCCGCGCATCGTCGAATTCCGTGACGGCGAACTGCCCAAGTCGACCGTCGGCAAGATTCTGCGGCGCGAACTGCGCGCGCCGCTCGGTCACGCGTAAGGGAGACGAACAACATGCCCAAGCACCACGCGTTTCACGCCGGCCGCCTCGACCGCGTCGCACTAGCCATCGCCTTGACACCCACGGTGCTCGTTGCCGGCGCGCTGAGTGCGTCGAATGCCCTCGCCCAGAGCAACGTCTCGTCGGATGCAGGCCTATCGGCCGTCACGTCCTCCGCCCCTGCGGCACCGCCCACGCCCCACGCGACGGCAAACACCGCTGTCGCGGATGCCGAGGTCGCCAAGCTGGCCGCCATGCCTGTCGCCGCGCAAGCCCAATGGCTGTCCCACACGATCAAGTCCGGCGAGTTGGCGAAGCTGAGCGACGACCGGATCGTCGCTCGCATGCAGGCGATCCACGCCGACGCGCTCGTGCGGTTTCTGAAGACGGAGTCGGCCGCGCTGCCCGAATACCAGTACGAGCTAACACGTCATGAACGTATCAATGACCAGTGGCAAACCACGCCCGACCGCATGCTCGTGAAGATTCGCGAGACGCCGTTGCAGATCTATGCGAAATGGCTGCCGGGCGGCGCCCACGCGGGTCAGGAAATCATTTATGACGAGACGAAGAATCTCAAGGAGATGTACGGCCATCTCGGTGGCATTTTCGGCTTCGCATCGATCTGGAGCAGTATCGACGGCCCGCTTGCGCGCTCGCAGTCCAACCACACCGTGCGCGATCTGGGCTTCGCGTTCATTGCCGAGCGAATTGCGCATGACGGCCGCAGCTTCCACGCCGAAGGACTCCCCGCGACGCCCGCAAGAATTTCGGTATCCGAATCGAATGGCATGCGCGTGCTAGCTCTGGAATGGGACGCCCCCGCCGGTCCACCGCAACATTACGCGTACAAGTCGCGCGTGCTGCTCGACCTGACGACCGGTCGTCCGCGCGGTATCGAAGCGTGGAATGCGTCGGGACAGAAGGTCGAGGAAATGCGCTTCGAGAAGGTGCGCAAGGCCTCGTGGACCGACGCAACGTTCGATCCGAAAAATCCCGACTATAAGTTCTGATTGCCCACTTGATGTCGGCGACGACTGGCACCGGTGGATCGCATCGGTGTGACGGTGCGCGACAAATGAACGACGAAAGCCCGCTGCCTCTGAACGGAGGTGGCGGGCTTTCGCCCATGCGCACATCGGATGCCGGCATCCGCGAGGTCGCGAGCTCGCAGCAACGCCGGCCTGCCGGGGCCGATCAGGTCTGCGGCAGTTCGATCTTCACTTCGAGCACTTCCAGGTTGTCCTGGTGCTCAACGCTGACCTTGATGTCGTCTTGTGCGATCTTGACGTACTTGGAGATGACGGCGACCAGCTCACGTTGCAACGCCGGCAGGTAGTCCGCCGGCGGCGACGAGCCCGCGCGTTCGTGCGCCAGAATGATCTGCAGGCGCTCTTTGGCGACGGAAGCGGTCTTTTTCTTCTCCCCCAGGAGGAAAGACAGGAATGACATGGGCACTCCTTACTTCGAGCCGAAAATACGCTGCAACAGTCCCGGCTTTTGATAGTCGGTAAAGCGCATTGGCTTGTCTTCGCCCTTGAAACGGCTCACCACGTCGCGATACGCGTCAGCCACGTCGGTGCCGTCGAGATGAATGGCCGGCGTGCCCTGGTTCGAGGCATGCAGCACAGACTCCGACTCCGGAATCACGCCGATGAGCTTGATTCGCAGGATTTCCTGAATGTCGTCGAGCGACAGCATCTGACCGTCGTTGACCCGCTTCGGGTTGTAACGCGTGATGAGCAGGTGCTCCTTGATCGGCTCGCCGCCTTCGATGGCGCGCTTCGTCTTCGACGAGAGAATGCCCAGAATGCGGTCCGAATCGCGCACCGACGACACTTCGGGGTTCGTCACCACGAGCGCCTCGTCGGCGAAATGCATGGCGAGCAGCGCGCCCGATTCGATACCGGCCGGCGAATCGCACACGATGTATTCGAATCCCATGTCGGCCAGATCCTTGATGACCTTCTCGACGCCGGCTTGCGTGAGGGCGTCCTTGTCGCGCGTCTGCGACGCGGGCAGGATGAACAGGTTCTCGCAGGCCTTGTCCTTGATGAGCGCCTGATTGAGGTTCGCTTCGCCTTGAATCACATTGATCAGGTCGTACACGACGCGGCGCTCGCAACCCATGATGAGGTCGAGATTGCGCAGGCCGACGTCGAAATCGATGACTGCCGTCTTGTGCCCCTGCAAGGCGAGGCCGGCGGAAAAGCTGGCGCTGGTCGTCGTCTTGCCGACGCCACCCTTGCCAGAGGTCACCACAATCACTTTTGCCATCTGTCGATGCCTTCCCAAACTTGAGGATGAATTTAGCTACGAATCATTTGAGCCCGAGGGGCTCGAAAATCAGTTTGTCGTCTACCAGCCGCACCTGCACCGAACGCCCCTGCACATCAGGCGGCAGTGCATGCTCACCGGTCCGGTAGATACCGGCGATGGAAATCAGCTCGGGCTCGAGGCAGGTACAGAAGATGCGAGCATCGAGCTTGCCCTTCACGCCTGCCAGCGCCCGCCCCCGCAGCGGTGCGTAAATGTGGATATTACCTTCCGCGATCACCTCGGCCCCATAACTGACCAAATCGAGGATGATCAGATCGCCCTTCGCGTAGACCTGCTGGCCCGAACGCAACGGCTTGTCGATGATGGTCGAAGGGACGGCAACGGCGTCAGGCACCACCGGTTCCGATACCGCCTGGGCTGGCTCGACCGCCGTCTCGGCTGGCGCCTCGCTCTCCCGGGCCGGACGCGACAGGCGCCGCTCGTGGCTGTCGAGCCGTGGCAGTCCTTCCACCACCGCCCACTCGGCTTGCTCGGCGTTGGCGACCACCCCGATCGGCTTCATGCGGAATTCGGCCAGCATGTCGGCCAACGCGGGCACGGCAACGCGCTCGTCGCCGGTCAGGCGTCGAACGTCGATGGCGACCGTGTCGCCGGCAAAAAACTCCGGGGTCGCTTCGAAACGTTGCGATAGTTCGGTGCGCAGCGTCTCCAGTTGCGGCGTCTTGACCACGAAATGCAGGGTATCGATGGCACCGCTGCGTAACTCGAAGTACGGGGTTTTCTTTTGCGGCATGTCAGGTTGTTGTGCGCGAATTGCTGGCAAATTGGGCCATTCTACCGTCCCTTGACGAGACGCCAACCGCAAATCAACGGGTCGCCTCCGTCATTGACGGGAAAATCACTGTTGTCGCATTGCAGCATTTTGTATCATGAACCAACGGTTCCGACAGTAAGGAACGGGGGCTGCTGACATGCCAGTGACATGAGGAAGGGCTATGCTGGCAGTGGGAAAGTGTCGTAAAAGACGTGCTGCGAAGCAGCATCGAAAGTGCGAATTTTGTCGCGCAAGTGCCATATTCGTGACCTATCCTTAAATTCCCTGACGAGGGACCCCCTGTGGAACCGCAAACCGGGAGACGACGATGCTGAGTCATCATGAATTTGCCACCCTGATGCTGGTCAAGGACGCTCCTGAGCAAGTGGAGCATGATCGCCTGGACCTCGAGTCATTGCTCGAAAGCAAATTGATCGAATGGGAAGAGTTGGCGTCGGGTGAGAAGTCCCCGCGACTGACCGTCCAGGGCAAGTATGTCCTTCAGGCCGTTGCCTGAGCGCCCAGCCTGCTGTTGAGGTGTCCGTAAGATGTAAAAGCCCGCCGGAAGGCGGGCTTTTCATTGGGTGAGGGGATCGCCCCCTCGATACCTGCGCGCTCAACCGTGCCGGACGTCCCGAGAGTGACGCCGCCACGTGTGTCGCGCCGCCGGATGCTCCCGGCACCAATTGCGATCAACGAGCCACGCAACCGCCGCGCCGACGACCAGCACGATGATCAACATGGCAATCAAGCTCCCTGTCAGCATAGCGGCCTCCTAACTTCGACATGGCGGGATGGCACGCTTTCATTCTAGGCAATCCCTATCGAAATAGGTACCCGAAAGTGATCCGGGTATACCGTGTTTGCGCGACATCAAGCGCCTCGACATCATCGCGTTGCTCACCTGCTGCGACGCAACATATCGTTCGCTTTTTAATGGCATTTTTGCCGTCGAGACGCAGGATTCGCATCGTCGAGAGGCTCGCCGTCAGGCGATCGCACCGCCCGCGTCGATCAGCACGGTCGAACCCGTGGCACTCGGCGTGCCCGCCAGATAAAGAATCGTGTTGGCCACGTCCTCCGCAGCGACCACACGGCGCGCGGGCAAGCGCTCCGCCGCGTTGCGATACATCGCCTCGCGATCGGCCTCTGACAGCTTGTCCCATAGCGGCGTGACGGTGAGCCCCGGCGAGACGGTGTTCACACGCACGGGTGACAGTTCCAGTGCCAGCCCTCGCGCCAGCGCCTCGATGGCGGCGTTGATTGCGCCTTGAACGACCGACGACGTGCTCGGGCGCACGCTCAGAAAGCCCGACGTCAGCGTGAGCGAACCGCCGTCTTCAATGCGCGCATAGCGCGCGACGTGGTAACTGCCCCAAAACTTGCTGTCAAAGGCGGCATGCGCGTCGTCCAGCGAGAGCTTGCGCACCTGCCCGGTCGGGGTTTGCGCGGCCGAGACGACCACGTGTTGCCAGGGGGCGTGGTCGGCGAAGCACCGTTCGACGGCAGCCGCGTCTTCCGTGTCCAGTACCAGAGCGCGGGCGGTCGGGCCTAGCGTGGCAAGCGCGTCGTCGAGCTTCGCCTGACTACGCGAGGCAATGGTCACGGCCGCGCCTGCCTTGGCGAACGCCTGGGCGGCGGCACGACCAATGCCGGAGCTGCCGCCGATGACCAACACACGCTGACCTTCGAAATTGAACATGATGAAACTCCTGAAAACGATCGGAACGAGGGCGGAATCGCGCCACCTGCCGGTGGCCGCCGGTGGATTGACCGTCCAGCCCCGGCACGCGATGTCACGGCGCTATTGTGATACTCATCTCATGGAACGATAATCCCGTTGAAAACTGAATGACTATCTACAATTCATTGAGAATCTGCACAAGATGATCGACCAGACGCTGGATCTCACCGTATTCGACCGTGTCGTTACCACGGGCAGCATGTCGGCCGCCGCGCGGGAGATGGGGCTGTCGCTTGCCGTCGTGAGCAAGCGGCTCGGGCTGCTCGAGCAGCGCCTTGGCGTTCGCCTGCTCAATCGCACCACCCGCAAACAGGCGCTCACCGACGAAGGGCAGGTGTTTCATACGTGCTGCCAGCGAATCCTCGCGGAAATTGCCGAGACCGAGCGGCTGATGACGCGACAGGCGGGCACCGTCGGTGGCGTGCTTCGCATCAGCGCGCCGCGCGCCTTCGGCCGTCGTCATCTGGCGCCGCTGCTGGTCGCGTTTCGCGAACGGCATCCCGCCCTGAAAGTGCATCTCGAACTCAGCGACCTATGGGTCGATCTGGTCGCGCACGGCATCGACGTGGCCATCCGCGTCGGCACCCTGCCCGATTCCAGCCTCGTCGCGCAGGAACTCGCCCCGAACTACCGCGTGCTGGTCGCGTCTCCGACCTATCTGGCGCGGCGTGGCACGCCGCATGACGCTGGCGATCTGCAACAGCATGACTGCATTCTGTTCGGCCACGCGCCGCACGGCGACTGGCGATTCGTGTGGCAATCCGAAACGTTGCGCATCCAGGTCCGCGATACCTACGTTGTCGACGATGGGGATACCGCGCACGAATTGGCGCTGCACGGTGCGGGCATCACACAGAAATCTATCTGGGACGTGGGGGACGATATCCAGGCGGGACGTCTTGCGCGCGTATTGCCCTCGCTGCAAATGCCGGCGTCGCCGCTGCATGCCGTGTATCCGCACAGCCGGCATCTCGCACCGCGCACACGCGCCTTCGTTGACTTTCTACGGGACGGGTTGCGCGCCGCATGGCGCTGGCCCCAGCACTAGGGATTCACGCATTGCGCAGCGTCTGGCGTGCCTCCCCCACGGCGCGCTGCCTCGCGGCTTTCACTTGACGCCGTCGGTGTCGCGTCCGTTGAGCGCGTCACGTCCGGCGGCCAGCAATGCCTCCGAGAGCGCCGGATCTGCGCTGACGACCGCGCGCGACAGCACGAGCGTGCCCACCATTTGCGCGAAGCGCGCCATCGCCGCCCGATTCGCGTGCGCCCGACTCAGGCCTTGCTCGATACCGGCCTGCGTCATTCGCTCGATCATGTCGGCCAGCCCCTTCGCGTACCATGCTTGCGCTTCGTCGCCGATGCGCGGGGCATCCCCCGCAAATCCAGCCATCGGGCAGCCACACGCCACGTCATCGCGGTGCGCCATCGACAGATACCGCTCGACGCGCGCCGTGGGCGACAACACCGCCTCCGCCGCCGCGTCGCCGCCTGCCAGCAACCCGTTGCTCGCCGCCACCGCGCGCGACATCACGGCCGCAACCAGTGCGTCCTTCGACTTGAAGTGGTTGTAGAAGCCCCCCTGCGTGAACCCCGCGGCCTTCATCAGCGCCGTCAGCCCCACGGCGTCAACGCCGTGCTCACGAAACAGCCGTTCCGCCGCCGCGACGATCGCCTCGCGGTTTTCCGCAGCCTGCTCTCTTGAAATTCCCATCCCCCGCTCCTCAGGACTCGCAACGCTCGTCCAGACGCGCTCTCACCATCGAACTATCGTCGTCATCGACAAAGACAATGACGATCACCATTGACATATCGATGCCAGACTCGGCACAATGCGTCAACGATGACGATTACGATCACCATCGTCATGAAGTATAACCCAACGCTCACGTCTTCCACAGGGTCGACGTGACTCGATGACCCTGCTGGAGTTCTGAAATGAAGATCAAAGATGCCGTGGTATTCGTGACCGGCGCCAACCGTGGCCTGGGATTGGCGTTTGCGAAACAGGCGCTCGAACGTGGCGCGAAGAAGGTGTACGCCGGGTCGCGCGATCCGTCGAAGGTCACGCTGCCGGGGGTCATCCCGGTCAAGCTCGACGTCAACGACCCGGAGGCGGTGGCGGCTGCGGCAAGTCTGGCGGGCGACGTCACGCTGCTCATCAACAACGCGGGGATTGCACGCCTCACCGAAGGGCTGACCGGCCCGGGCGCCACCGAGCTGCTGCGCGAGACGCTGGAGACGAACCTGTTCGGCGTACTCGGCATGACGCAGGCGTTCGCCCCGGCCCTGGGACGCAACGGCGGTGGCGCACTGCTCAATGTCCTGTCGATCGTGAGTTGGATCAGCGCAGACGCGCTGCCTGAATACTCCATCACGAAGTCGGCCGCGTGGTCGCTGACCAATGGCTTGCGCAACGCGTTGCGTGCCCAAAATACGCAGGTGGTCGGTTTGCACGCAGGTTACATCGATACCGACCTGACTCGGGGGTTCGACGCCGACAAGCTCGACCCGGCCGACGTGGTGCGTCAGGCTTACGACGCCATCGAGGCAGGCGAAGAGGAGGTCTGCGTCGACGAAGGCACGCGACAAGTCAAGCAAGCGCTGTCGCTGAGCGTGTACCTGCAGGAACCGGCGGCGTAGCCACCAACGCTCAACCCGGCACGCCACGAAAAAACGCCGCGACACCCTCAGGGGCCTCGCGGCGTTCGTCGTCCTGCGGCAAGCGACGCCTGCGCTTCAGGCGGCCTTGTCCATCTGACCCATTTGACGCTCGCCGCCCAGCGCCTCGACCAGATCGTCGAGCATGCGGGCGAGCTCACCGGTCATGAGCGCGATGTCGGCGTCGAACTTCTCGGCTTCGCCTTCGGCCGTCGGATCGGCGGCATCCTTGATGACATCGAGCGGCGTCACACGTTTGATGACGAAAGCGTCGGTCAGCACGAAGGAGATCCGGTCGTTCCACGTCATCGCCAGCCTGGTGCAGCGCTTGCCAGCCTCGATATGCTGACGCACGTCCGCCCCGTCGAGTGGGTGGCGCACATAGCGCACTGCCGCCTTCTCGTCGGTATTCGAGCGCAACTCCACGTCCTGGTCGACGGTGAAGCCGCCCGGCGCGTCATTGCCCGCGAGCCACGAGGTCATCATTGCCACGGGCGCCTCGTTGAGTTCCACGTTCTCGAGCGTGATGTCGAGCGTCTTGAGGAGCAGGCTGCGCACTTCGTCGGCCTTGGCGGGCGACGCGGCGTCGATCACGAGCCAGCGATTGGCCGGGTCGATCCACACGCGCGTGTCGCGGCGAATGCCGAATGCACGCGGCAGCAGTTCGTCGGTGACCTGCTCCTTGAGCTCACGCATCTGCTTGCGGCCCGGCTTGAAGCCTTGCTGCTCTTCCAACTCGACCGCCTTGGCGCGCGTGACCTGATTCACGACGGTGGACGGCAGCAGCTTCTTCTCGGCACGATAGGCGAGCAGAAACTGACGGTTGATGCTGTGCACCAGTTCGCCCCCCTCACGCGGCGGCGCCCAGCCCTGCACTTGCATTTCGAGGCTACCGCCTTCGCAGAAGGCGTGCTTCTCCAATGCCGTTTCCATTTGCGCGACGCTCATGGACCAACCGGCAGGAATTCGGTGCAACTGAAGATTCTTGAACCACATCGGCATCACCGCAAAAAGCAAAAGCCGAGATTTTACCAGTGCCGGGCGGCACGGCGAAATTCGGCAACGCGCATCGTGTCAGAGAAAGCGATCGAGGATCTTCCGGCTCGGCTTGTCGAGCGTGCCGGTGTCCCGAATCAGGAAGTGAATGCCGTGGTTATCGGTAATGAGCAACGTCTGCCCGCCCAGGCGCCGAATGTCCTCTTCGCCGCGCAACACGAACGCCGCCTCGCCGCGATTCGTCTCGACGGTCCATGTGCTGGGCGTCGCGTAGGTCGAAACGCTCTTGATGCGCAACACCTCCGGCATGAATTCGCGTGCGGCGAGTTCGTCCTGCAACAGCGCGCGCATCGCGGCGGGCAGTCCGTCGAGCGAGTCGAGCCAGACCAGTTCGCGCCCCTCCTGACTCACAAGCGCGAGGCCGTCCTGCGGCGCCGCAATCGGAAACGCGCGCACGGGCACCACGCCCTCATGGGCGACGCCAGCCGCGTCGGTCAGCACCAGGCGGCCGAACGCGTTACGAGACAAGGTGAAATCAATCTGCATGAGTGTCTTCGCGAACGTTCAGTTGGCGGAAAGCGGCTGGGCCGGTGCCGCGGTCACGGCCGCCAGCACGGCGGCGGCTTCGACCGTCTCGAGGGCCGCGTCGATATCCGTGTCGACGTTGCGCTGCTGGGCCTGGTACAGCGTGTAGTAAGCGCCTTCGCGGGCCATCAGCGCATCGTGGTTGCCCACTTCGACGATCTTGCCGCGATCGAGCACCACCAGTCGGTCGGCCTTGCGCAGCGTCGACAACCGGTGCGCAATGGCGATCGTCGTGCGGCCCTTGACGAGGTTGTCCAGCGCTTTCTGAATTTCCTTCTCGGTGGCCGTATCGACCGACGACGTCGCCTCGTCGAGAATCAGGATGCGCGGGTCGATCAGCAGGGCGCGAGCGATCGAGATGCGTTGACGCTCGCCGCCCGACAGCGCCTGTCCGCGCTCCCCGACAAGCGAATCGTAACCATGCGGCAGACGCAGGATGAACTCATGCGCGTGTGCCGCGCGCGCGGCCGCCACGATCTCGGCGCGCGTCGCCTCAGGCTTGCCGTACGCGATATTCTCGGCAATGGTGCCGAAGAACAGAAACGGCTCCTGCAACACCAGGCCGACGTTGCGGCGGAAGTCCGATACCGGCAACGCGCGAATGTCCACGCCGTCGATCTGGATCGAACCTTCGGACACGTCGTAGAAACGGCAGATCAGGTTGACCAGCGTGCTCTTGCCCGAACCGCTGTGCCCCACCAGACCGATCATCTCTCCCGGCGCGATGCGCAGGTCCATGCCCCGGATCACCGCTCGGTTGCCGTAGCGGAAACCGATGTCGCGCAGATCGATGGCGCCCTTTACTTCCTTCAGGTGCACCGGGTTGACCGGCTCGGGAACGTTCGAGACGTGATCGAGAATATCGAAGATGCGCTTCGCACCGGCCGCGGCCTTCTGCGTGACCGACACGATACGGCTCATCGAATCGAGACGCGTGTAGAAGCGGCTGATATAGGTGAGGAACGCGGTGAGCACCCCGACGGTGATCTCGTGCTTCGAGACCTGCCAGATGCCGAAGATCCACACGACGAGCAGCCCCACCTCGGTGAGGAACGTGACCGTCGGCGAGAACAGCGACCACACCTTGTTCACACGGTCGTTGACCACCAGGTTGTGACGATTGGCTTCCTTGAAGCGCGCGACCTCGCGGTTTTCCTGAGCGAATGCCTTCACCACGCGAATGCCCGGAATGGTATCGGCCAGCACGTTGGTGATTTCCGACCAGATCCGGTCGACCTTCTCGAAGCCGTGGCGCAAACGGTCACGAACCAGATGGATCAGCCAGGCGATGAACGGCAGTGGCAACAGCGTGACGGCAGCCAGCCAGGGATTGATCGACACCAGAATCACCGACGTCATGACGATCATCAGCACGTCGGTGGCGAAGTCGAGCAGGTGCAGCGAGAGGAACACGCAGATGCGGTCGCTTTCCGAGCCGATACGCGCCATCAGGTCGCCCGTGCGCTTGCCGCCGAAATATTCCAGCGAAAGGCGCAACAGATGCGAGTACGTCGCGGTGCGCAGATCGGCACCGATGCGCTCCGACACCTTGGCCAGCAGATACGTACGCGCCCAGCCCAATATCCAGGCGACCACGCCCGCCCCCATCAGGCCCGACAAATAAATTCCCACCAGGTGGTAATCGATCGGCTTGCCGTTCTGGAACGGGATCAGCACGTTGTCCATGAGCGGCATCGTCAGATACGGCGGGATCAACGTGGCCCCGGTGGCGCAGAGCGTGAGCAGGAAGCCGGCCAGCAACTGGAAGCGGTATGGCCGCGCGAACCGCCACAGGCGCAGCAATGCCCATGTCGACGGTGGGGGCTCGACTTCCGGGTTGCATTGCGGACACTCGTCGGCACCCGGCGGCAGTTCCGCCTGACAGATCGGGCAGGTGCCCACTTCGTTCGGTACCTCGCTGGCGGTATGGCCCGCCACCCGCGCGTCGCGCTGCCGTAACACCGTGTCCAACAGCGTCAGCGCGGCCGGATTATGGCCCAGCGTATAGCGCCAGCTCGCCAGCTTTTCGCGCGCGTCGCACAATTCCAGCGTCCCAACGCCCGCATGATCGGTATGTGTCAGCGACAGGTCGGCGCGATAGGGCCACGACTGCCAACCCGGCTGGCTGCCCGTTTGCGCATGCGCGTCTCGACGCGCGTCGAGCGCCAGGATCCGGCGCTCGGTCGCAACCACCACGCCATGCGCGAAATGCAGTTGTGCGTCGAGATCGACCGTCAACCAGGCCAGTACGGTTTCGTCGTCGGCCAGTTGCGAAGCGACGTCGGGATACCAGGACTCGGCAGCCGCGCCGGAAGGGCCACCCTCGAAAGGGGCAGTCGGGGCCGCCGCGGGGGGCGCTGTCGGAGTGGGGATGTCGGTCATTGCTGCGGCAGACGTGTCCTCAAGGGGCGGACATCGAGGCAAACGAGGAAATAGCGAGGCGGACTTTCCCTGTCAGTCCGCGAAATTGCCGCAAGTATAACCACAGCGACGCCTTTTGCGGCGTGGAGTTCCGCGATGACACGGTGCAGCATGGAAATATTGTTGCGACGGTCAACCGTTTACGGATTCTTACGTTAAGTAACCAGTTAACTGCACGAGCACAAGCGGCCGTGCCGCCTGAAAGCGGCCTGGCCAGCTTCTCCGAACCCCGCCTTGATGCGTGAATTTGCCTTGAGTATGAAAAAGAAAGACATTGAGATTTTCGATGTCCTGTCGCTGCGCGGCCCGAATATGTGGACATATCGGCCGGTGCTTGAGGCATGGGTCGATATCGGCGAACTCGAAGCGTTCCCGTCCAATAAGATCCCTGGATTCCCCGAGCGACTGTCGGCATGGCTGCCGTCCCTCGTCGAGCACCGTTGCAGCATCGGCGAGCGCGGCGGCTTCCTTCAGCGACTGCGTGAAGGCACCTGGCCCGGCCATATTCTCGAGCACGTCACGCTCGAGCTGCAAAACCTCGCCGGCATGCCCGGGGGCTTCGGCAAGGCGCGTGAAACCCCGATCTCAGGCGTCTATAAAGTGATCGTGCGGGCCTGGCACGAAGAGGTGACCCGCGCCGCGCTGTTCGCGGCCCGCGATCTGGTCATGGCGGCCATCGAAGACCGCCCCTACGATGTCGATGCCGCAGTGGAAACGTTGCGCGGCCTGGTCGACAAACACTGCCTCGGCCCAAGCACGGCGTGCATTGTCGACGCCGCCGACGACCGCGACATCCCCCATATTCGCCTGTCCGACGGCAATCTGGTGCAACTGGGCTACGGTGCCGCCGCCCGTCGCATCTGGACCGCCGAAACGGACCGTACCCCCGCGATCGCCGAGAGCATCTCGCGCGACAAGGATCTCACGAAGCAACTGCTTGAATCGTGCGGCGTGCCCGTGCCGGAAGGCCGTCTGGTCGAGAACGCCGACGATGCGTGGGAAGCCGCCGAAGACATCGGCCTGCCGGTCGTCGTGAAGCCATACGACGGCAACCACGGCCGCGGCGTGTTCATCAATCTCACCACGCGCGACGAAGTCGTCACGGCATTCGAAGTCGCGCTGGAAGAAGGCAGCGGCGTGATCGTCGAGCGATTCGTGCCGGGCCTGGAACACCGTCTGCTGGTCGTGGGCGGGCGCGTCGTGGCTGCGGCCATGGGGGAACTGGCCACGGTGGTCGGCGACGGCCAGCACACCGTCTCGGAACTCATCGAATTACAGATCAACAGCGACCCGCGCCGCGGCAGCGCCGAAGATCAGCCGCTCAATCGCGTGCGCATCGACTCGTCGGCTCGCCTAGAACTCAAGCGCCAGGGCTTCGACGCCGATGCCGTGCCGCCCGAGGGCAAGAACGTGCTGATCCAGCGCAACGGCAACGTCGCGTTCGATGTCACCGACCGCGTGCATCCGAGCGTGGCGGCGCATGCGTCGCTGGCCGCCCGCATCGTCGGTCTGGACATCGCCGGCGTCGATCTTGTGGCGGAAGACATTTCGCGCCCGCTGGTCGAACAGCGTGGCGCCATCGTCGAAGTCAACGCCGGCCCGGGCCTGCTCATGCATCTGAAGCCGGCCGATGGCGTGCCGCGCCCCGTCGGTCGCGCCATCGTCGACCATCTGTTCCCCGATGGCGACGCCGGGCGCATTCCGGTCGTCGGCATTACCGGCACGAACGGCAAGACCGTGACCGCGCGCCTGCTCACGCACCTGCTGCAACTCGCGGGCGAGCGTACCGGCCTCGCATGCAGCGACGGCCTGTTCCTCGACAAGCGCCTGGTGCAAGCCGGCGACCGTGCCAACTGGGACGCCGCGCACCGTGTCCTGATGAATGCCAGCGTGACGGCAGCCGTCTTTGAGAACGACAACACCGCCATCCTCTCGGAAGGCCTCGCGTACGACCGCTGCCAGGTCGGTATCGTGACGAACATCGACCGGCCGGATCATCTGGGCCAGTATTTCGTCGAAGACGTCGACCGGATGTTCAGCGTATTGCGCACCCAGATCGACGTGGTACTGCCCGACGGCGTGGCCGTGCTCAACGCGCGCGATCCGCTCGTCGTGGAAATGGCTGAGCTGTGCGATGGCGACGTGATCTTCTTCGGGCTGGATGAACACCTGCCGGCCATCGTGGCGCATCGCGCGGCGGGCAAGCGCGCGGTGTTTGTGCGCAATGGCGATGTCATGCTGGCCAACGGTACCGAGGAAACCACGCTCGGCGCGACGGCCACGATGCCGCTGACCTATGCCGGCCGTGTCGGCTTCCAGATCGAAAACGTACTCGCGGCTGTCGCAGCCGCCTGGTCAATGGGCGTGACGCTCGACGTCCTGCGCACCGGCGTGACCACGTTCGACGTGGGGCAGGTCGACGCCCCGGGCCGCTTCACGCTGTTTGAAAAGCAAGGCGCGACGGTCATTGTCGACGACGCCCATAACGCCCCGGCGCTCACGGCGCTGGCCGCGGCACTGGCGACCCTGCCCGCCGAGCGGCGCATGGTGGTGTACGGCCCCGGCGTCGACCGGATGGACGACGACCTGCAAGCCGAGGGCAAACTGCTGGCCCAGACGTTCGATCAAGTCATGCTGTGCGATGACCTCAGCGTCGAGCGCAAGCGCCCGCTGGCCGAGTCGCGTGCGCAACTGCGCGCGGGCATCGACGCCGAGCGCAAGGTGCAGGTGATCGACGCCGGCGAGCGACGTGCCGCTGCCGAAGCGGCGCTCGCCCAGCTCGTGAGCGGTGACCTGCTCGTGTTGCAAGCCGACGAAGGCGGACCGGCCGCGATGCTCGATCTGGTGCATCAGTGGATGGGCCAGCCGATGCGTGCGCTGGCGGCCTGACCGACGTGAGCCGCGAGTGGCGGCGTGCAGGGTTATCTGCCGCCGTCCCCTCGCGTATTTAGCCCGTTACCGAATACCCAAGCCACAGTCGTTTTTCTCGCCAACCCACCGCCATACAGGGACGCGAAGTGGACAGACAGGGATTGCAATTTATGGAAGTCTCCCGTATCCGCGCATTGCGCGGGCCCAACCTCTGGAGCCGTCACACCGCCATCGAGGCGATCGTGACGTGCACCGATCTGGAATACTCGATCGGCAATCTGGCCGGTTTCGAGGCTCGCCTGCGTGCACGCTTTCCCGAACTGCCCGCGCTGACGCCTGACGCCGAAGAGCGTCCGGTGTCGCTGGCAGACGCCCTCGCCACGACGGCCCTGCATCTGCAGGCCGCTGCAGGGTGCCCGGTGACATTCAGCCAAACGACGCAGACCATCGAACCCGGTACGTTCCAGGTGGTGGTGCAGTACAGCGAAGAACCTGTCGGACGCCTCGCCTTCGAACTGGCGCAGCAACTGATCCACGCCGCCCTCGACGACGGTCCGTTCGACCTGGCCGATGCCCTCTATCGTCTGCGCGATCTCGATGAAGACGTGCGCCTCGGCCCGTCGACCGGCTCGATCGTGGATGCCGCCGTCGCACGCGGCATTCCGTATCGCCGCCTGACCGAAGGCTCGATGGTGCAGTTCGGCTGGGGCAGCAAGCAACGGCGCATTCAGGCGGCGGAGACCGACCGCACGTCGGCCGTGGCCGAGTCGATTGCGCAAGACAAGGATCTGACCAAGACGTTGCTGCACGCCGCCGGCGTGCCGGTCCCGCTGGGCGGCACCGTGCGCGATATCGAAGCCGCGTGGAAGCTGGTGCAGGATATCGACGCGCCGGTCGTCGTCAAACCGCGCGACGGCAACCAGGGCAAGGGCGTGGCCGTGCGTCTGCGCACGCGCGAAGAGATCGAGAAAGCGTTCGAAGCCGCGCAGGACATCAGCCGCGACGTCATCATCGAGCGCTACATTCCTGGGCACGATTTCCGTTTGCTCGTGATCGGCAACAAGCTGGTCGCCGCTGCCCGCCGCGATCCGCCGCAAGTGACCGGCGACGGCGTGCACACCGTGCGCCAGTTGGTCGAGACGGTCAATGCCGATCCACGCCGTGGCGAAGGCCATGCGACCTCGCTCACCAAGATTCGTTTCGACGACATCGCACTCGCCACGCTTGCCAAGCAGGGGTTGAACGCCGACTCCGTGCCAGCGGCCGGTGCGCGAATCGTGCTGCGCAACAACGCCAACCTGTCGACCGGCGGCACGGCCACCGACGTGACCGACGACGTCCATCCGGAAATCGCCGCGCGCGCCATCGCCGCTGCGCAGCAGGTGGGGCTGGACATCGCCGGTGTCGATGCCGTGTGCGAGACCGTCATCAAGCCGTTCGAAGATCAGGCGGGCGGCATCGTGGAAGTCAACGCCGCGCCGGGCCTGCGCATGCACTTGCAGCCGTCTTACGGCAAGGGCCGCGCAGTCGGCGAAGCCATCGTCTCGACGATGTTCGACGACGGTGACGATGGCCGCATTCCGCTCGTGGCCGTCTCCGGCACGAACGGCAAGACCACGACGGTGCGTCTGATTGCCCACCTCATCGGCCAGCAAGGCCTGCGCGTGGGCATGACCGGCACCGACGGCATCTATATCAGCGGCCAGCGCATCGACACGGGCGATTGCAGCGGCCCGCGCAGCGCGCGCAACGTACTGATGCATCCGGACGTGGATGCCGCCGTATTCGAAACCGCGCGTGGCGGCTTGCTGCGCGAAGGCCTGGCCTACGACCGCTGCGATGTGGCCGTGGTGACCAATATCGGCATGGGCGACCACTTGGGCCTGTCGTACATCAACACGGTGGAAGACCTCGCCGTGCTCAAGAGTGTGATCGTGCGCAATGTGGCACCGCGCGGCATGGCCGTACTCAATGCCGCCGATCCGATGGTGGCGCGCATGGCCGACGCCTGCCCGGGAGACGTGACCTTCTTCGCCATGGACATTGCACATCCGGTTCTGGCCACGCATCGCGCGAAGGGCAAACGCGTGGTCTATGTCGACGGCGGCAATATCGTGACGTGTCACGGCGGCAACCAGACCCGCTACGCGCTCGCCGCGATTCCGCTCACGCGCGGCGGCAGCATCGGCTTCCAGGTCGAGAACGCGATGGCGGCCATTGGTGCGGCCTGGGCGCTGAATCTCGATCCGGCGACGATCCGGGCCGGGCTGGCCACCTTCGTGAACGACGCTGGCACCGCGCCGGGGCGCTTCAACGTGTTCGACTACCGCGGCGCGACCGTGATTGCCGACTACGGCCACAATCCGGACGCCATTGCCGCGCTTGCGCAGGCGGTCGAGACGATGCCGGCGCGACGCCGTTCAGTCGTGATTTCCGGCGCGGGGGACCGTCGTGACGAGGATATCCGCCGTCAGACACAGATCCTTGGCGATGCGTTCGACGACGTGCTGCTCTACCAGGATCAGTGTCAGCGCGGCCGCGAAGACGGCGAAGTGCTGGGTCTGTTGCGCGAAGGTCTGGTCGGCGCGCGACGGGCCAGCCACATCGACGAGATTCACGGCGAGTTCGTGGCCATCGACACGGCGCTCGCGCGCCTGCAACCCGGCGATCTCTGCCTGATTCTCATCGATCAGGTCGACGACGCCCTCGCGCACCTCTCGGAACGTGTGGCGCAGGCGAGTTCCTGAACACGCTTTCGCACCGTTGAGCCAGGCAGGGCTGAGTTCGATGTTTCACAGACTCAGCCCTTTGGGTTTGCAGTGAGCGAGATCGGAGACGTCACCCCCTGCACCCGCGCCCTGACGTGGCGATAAAAGCCCAGCAGCGCGTGACAATAAAAACTGGGATTGTCGTAACTGCGCCCGTCGAATCGATGGGCAACGTATCCCCCGCCGCACGCCGCAAATGCCTCGCATTGTTGGCAAGCCGCATGGGGCTCGGGGTAGCGAGTGCGCGCGTAATCGCTGCAGGCCTGCAACGGGTGAGACGTGAGGTTGAACCCCGTGTGGGTGGCCCCCTCCTCGCAGATGGCGAGCACGTCGAGCAAGCGATAACTGCCATCGCTCTCCACGACGACGATCGGCGCAAGCGCCCCGCCAAAGGCATCGAGTTCCGAGCGACGACCGAGCACGCCGCGAATGAACGTTTCGAAGATGCGTACGCTGAAGCCCGGATCGTCGATGGCAAGCCAGGCATCGAACCCTCGACACAGGAAGCTGAGCAGCCGAGCGTGCGTGTACGCCTGAATGTGACGGGGCGGTGCTGCGAAATTGGCATCGGGGAGCAGGAAGTCGATGGCCGTCAGTCCGAGCGACCGAAAGTAATCGAGCATGCGCACCGGGTCATGATTCGGATCGATCACCGCCAGCACCCCATTGAAGACCCGCTGCGATGCGCGATGCGCAAGGCATCGCAGAATCGCCTGCTCGACGCGCTCGCCCGTACCTTGTCGCGCGAAGTCGTACCGATGCCGGTCATGCATGTCGGGCGGCCCATCGCAGCTGATGCCCAGGCTCGCGTCGTACCGCGCGTAAAGATCCAGCCAGTCATCGTCGATCAACACGCCGTTGCTCTGTGTAATGATGGCGAGGTCCGACGCCGGCAGGCGCCGTCGCAAGTTCGAGAAGAAGCGCTCGGTATGGGATTTGCCGAGCAGCAGCGGCTCACCCCCGTGAACCTCCAGCGTCATGCGCCCCGTCGGAAACGCACTGCGATGTTCCGCCAGACGCGTTACCAGCACATCGAGGTGGGACGCGTGCAACCGCTTCGGCCGCTCGCGCCAGCCCTGATCGACACCGTGATACATGTAGCAATAGCGACAGTCGATATTGCAACGCTCGGCGACCTTGACCATCACCAACAGATCGCCGTTAGCGTTAGCGTTGCCGTGCGCCGTCGCGCCGGGTGAGGTCAGCATGGTGCGGGACGACGCGCGGCGCCGCTCACTTGCGCTTGCCGGCCGCCGGCGGCCCGTTTTTGGCGGACTCGCTCTCGGCTCGCGGCGCCATCAGCTTCGTGTGTGCCGCGAAGACGGCGGAGTCGTCCGGTGCGCGCGCCATTTCCGCCCTGACCGACGCGATGATCTTTCCGCCTTGGGCAGGATCTTCGTCGCGGTAGTGCACCAGAATTCCCGGCAAACCCGGCACGCCCTCCAACGCAACGTACCGGTCACTGGACGACACGGGCACTACACGATAGAGCGGCACGGCCGCCATCTCATGTCCGAACGCCGATTTGATCTCTGCTGATTGCGCCTCGCTCAGGTCGAGCGAACCCACTGGGAAGAAGAGTTCCGAAGCCGTCATGAAAGTACCTCCGATCGAAAGGAAGGGGAACGTCAATACTGCGTGTTGAAAAAGAACGTTTGAAACAGGCGCCCGTTCTCCTTGCAGTCGCCGAAATGCCCCTGGCTCGCGTGAAACCGTCTACCGCGAAACAGGATGAGGCGATTGAAGCGATTCGCGATGCGGTCGGTCATCTCCCAGCGCCCCCATGCGGCGGCATCGGCGTCGCAACGTTGCCGCTGGTCGTCGTCTTCGGGGTAGAGGTCGAGGCCGGTTTCGATATGCTGGAAGAAGGCCGTTCCTGCCGTCGGTGGTGCGTCGGGCGTGAGATAGACCACGCCGGACCACACTGTGGTGTGGTCGGCATGCACCCACGTGATATCGCGCTGCACGCTGTATTGAAACGCACCGTTGTAGGTGTCGACCGGCCAATAGGTGATGGGAGACTTCACGATGTCCTGGATTGCCGACGTGACGCCGTCGTGAAGAAACGCCTCGGTACGCGCACCGGGATAGTTTCCCTTGACCGCGAAGGTCTGCTTCAACGCGAAATCGCGCACGTCGGCGGGATCGCGATAGAAATTGTCGGTCACGATGATGGAGTCGTGCATGGCGCTCACTTTGGCGTAGCCGGTTCGTCGCGCTGGCGCCCTCGTACAGCGGCCTCCCCCGGGACATTGTCAGCGTCGCGTGAGGTCGCCGTCTCGGGCGCATCCGGCAGCATTCGCTCGCGCACCCATTGCAGTTGCTCGGCGGATATCTCCGGACGATCGACTTTGCCAAACCCCGTGCGTCGATCGTAGAAGCCGGCGCGAATCTCCTTCGACACCTCGTAGATGTGGGGATTGAATCCTTGCACGTCATAGAGATGCTGCTCCACCACCCCGATCAGCTTGCAGTTCGATGTGTTGCCCGCCATGGCCGTGGGTTGCCAACCGGCGTCCCGGATCCACTGCATCTGCTCGGCCTCGCTCAACCCTCGCGCGAGCAACGGCGAGGCACAGAAGAAGCCGTTGTCGGCGTCACGCTTCGTGAATCCGCTCACCGGATACGCCAGCGGCGGAAATCGGTGTCCACTGAGAATGAGTCGGACACCGTACGTTCTGCACGTCTTCGCCATCGCCGCGAACACGCCGCCGATGCACGAGGTACACGGAATCTTGCCGGAACTGGACGCCAGCGATTCGCGGGCCACCTGGCGAATGTCGATCGTCTCGATCACCAGCTCAACGCCAAAGCGCGCGCAGAATGTCCTCGCGTTGTCCTTGACCTCATCGGGAATGAAGCCGTTGTCGACGAGCACGGCGATGGGGCGCAAATGCAACTCCTTTACAGCAAGGAGCAGCGTGAGCGCACTGTCCTTGCCCCCGGAATAGGCCACTACGGCGTCGGGCGTGCCTTCGCCGCGACAGGATTGCACAACGTCCAGTAGACGGCGCTGCGTGTAGTCGCCACGAGCAGCTTCTGCCGCGAACGCGTGACAGGCCTGACAAATGCCGTCGGCTTCGATATGCACGCCAGGCAGGTCTTCGGTGAGCAGGCACCGGGCACAGTAGCGATCGACGGCAACGCCGATGCCAGTGGAAGGTTCCACACGGAGTCTGCGTAACGGCGCGCCGGTCGCGTTGAACAACCGCGAGCGCTGTTCTGCTGATAAAGGTAAGAGCGTTGACGACATGACAGCGGCTCCCATGCCGGGTGCCCGCCGGAGCACCCGGAATTCGCGACTCGACGCACAACCGGTTCGAGCCGCATCACACGCAAAAGACACAAGCCGCCGAGAACCTCTGCGGTTTCGCGCCCGTGTCCGACCAAGGTGTCACGTCGAATCAGTGGAGTCCTTGCGAGCCTTGCATGCCTTGCATGCCTTGCGGACCTTGTATGCCCTGAGCGCCTTGCACGCCTTGCGGGCCCTGCATACCCTGAGCGCCTTGCACGCCTTGGCCGTGCTGATACCCTTGCGGACCCTGCATGCCCTGGACGCCTTGCATACCTTGCGGACCCTGCACGCCCTGGACACCTTGCATACCTTGCATACCTTGCGGACCCTGCACGCCCTGAGCACCTTGCATACCTTGCGGGCCCTGCATGCCCTGGACACCTTGCATACCTTGTGGGCCCTGCACGCCCTGGACACCTTGCATACCCTGCGGTCCCTGCATTCCCTGGACACCTTGCATACCTTGCGGACCCTGCACGCCCTGAGCACCTTGCATACCTTGCGGGCCCTGCATGCCATGGACACCTTGCATACCTTGTGGGCCCTGCACGCCCTGAGCACCATGCATGCCCTGCGGTCCCTGCATGCCCTGGACACCTTGCATACCTTGCGGTCCCTGGATGCCCTGAGCACTTTGCATACCTTGTGGACCCTGCATGCCTTGCATACCCTGCGGTCCCTGAATGCCCTGGACACCTTGCACACCTTGTGGACCCTGCATGCCCTGAGCACCTTGCATACCTTGTGGACCCTGCATGCCCTGAATGCCTTGAGCGTGCTGATACCCCTGAGGACCTTGCACGCCCTGAGCGCCTTGCGGACCCTGTATGCCCTGGACGCCTTGCATACCTTGCGGGCCCTGCATACCCTGAGCACCTTGCATTCCTTGCGCCCCCTGTATGCCCTGTACACCTTGTACGCCCTGCGCGCCTTGCAAACCCTGACCGTTCAGATGGCCTTGCACCCCGGCCCCTTGCCCGCCGTATACGCCGCGCAGTTCGGGAAAGCTCGACACGACTCGGATCGCGCCGATGCGCTGCCCGGTGATCGCTTGAATGTGTCGGATTTGGTCTTCGTTGAGTTGCAGTTCCAGATCGTTCTCGTTCATGGTGCTTCGCTCCTTGAATCAATTAAACATCGGACACCTGCGAAAGCGATTCTGATGAATTCCGACAGCCCCAAACGGCGTGTCGTCTCGCAAACGCGCCGCGAGAGCCATCGATTCAAGTCGGGAAGGAGACGCAATAGAGGGACGTGCGACTGTTGCTCACCCGCAGCAGCGCTGGCGCCTTACTGCATCGCGGCACACGGCGCCGGGCGGCAAGCGCGATACGAAATAAATCCGGCCGCGACACGTTTGGTTTATTTCGATTAAGAATTATCCCAAGCGCGGTGCGCTTTGCGTCGCCGCGAAGGTAGCGACAGTTGGCGAGTTGAATGCGGCCATGCCCGCATTGCCAATCACTGTGACAGCGGCATCCCATCATCGTGGCCCGCGCCCCACTCCACGCCGGCCTGCCCAAAACGAAGCGCCCGCGCGGCGCCTGATGGGCGGCTGCGCGCGCGCGTCTTCCAGCGTTGCGAAGTGGACCGGCACTGTGCCGGCGAATCCGTCAGACCACGACGTCTTGCGGCGCCATTTGCGTGCCGTACGAGGCCCAGTGACCGTCGGCGTCATCGGCCGCCACGGTCGGCTTGCATGAGCCTGCGGTTTCGTCGAGCCCTTGCAGCAACGGGCAACGTTCGAAGAGTTCCGCGATGAAGTCGACAAACACGCGAACCTTCGGCGATAGGTGTCGGTTATGCGGATACACGGCCGAAATCGGCATGGGAGGCGGCTTCCACTGGTGCAGAATCTCGACCAATTGGCCCGATTGCAGATACGGCAGCGCCATGAAGCGCGCGAGCTGCACCGTCCCGAACCCCGCGAGTCCCAGTTGCAGATACGCCTCGGCGTCGTTGACCGCGACCGCCCCCGGCATGGGAATCTCGACTTCCTTGCCGTCCACCAGGAACTGGTCCTCGACGACGCGCCCCGTTCGGCTCGAGAAGTAGTGCACCGCTGTGTGCCGTTGCAGGTCGTCGAGCGAATGCGGCATGCCCATGCGCTCGAGATAAGCCGGTGACGCGCACGTCAGGCTTTGGAACAGGCCCACGCGTCGCGCGACCAGGCTCGAATCCTGAAGCGTGCCAACGCGCAACACACAATCGACGCCCTCCTGGATCAGGTCGACCGGCTTGTCGCCCATGCCCACCATAAGTTCGACTTCCGGGTAGCGTTCGTGAAATTCGCACAGCGCCGGCAGCACCACCAGCTTGCCGAGCGAACCCGGCATGTCGATGCGCAGCTTGCCGCGCACGCGCTGGCTGCTCTCCCGGAACGACGATTCGGTCTCCTCGATATCCGCGAGGATGCGCAGGCATCGCTCGTAATACGCGGCCCCGTCAGGCGTCAGGTTGAGCCGCCGGGTCGTACGCTGCAACAGCCGCGTCCCCAGATGCGCCTCGAGGTTCTGAATAATCGTGGTCACCGAGGTGCGCGGCAAACCGAGATTGTCGGCCGCGCGTGAAAAGCTGTTTGCCTCGACGACGCGCGTGAATACCTGCATCGCTTGCAAGCGATCCATGACATTTCCCCATTCGAAAACGTGGTTGCATCAGCCAATCCGGCTTATTTCACGCGCATCGCAAGTGCATAAGCAAATTGGTCGGCGGGAGAAGCCAATACCGGCAAGGCCGACATCGATTAGTCGATCTGACCGAATAGTGTTGCCAAATTATAGGCGTTTATCCCGATGTCCGTCGCCTCTAGACTTCGATCCATCGAATGTCATCAGAGGGGTATCGCGCTCGCGAGCCCAACGCCATATGTCAGCCACCCCCAAGTCGCCCTCGGGACGTCCGGGCCAAACGCACCGCACCGACGACGGACTGCGCATCGAAGAGGTGAGCATCGCCGGTCATGCCGGCCCGGTCACCCTGCGTCTGTATCGGCCGACCGGCCACGCCGGCGCCGACGCCGCGCGCGCCGGGGCGGCGGGCGTCGTGGTGCCGCTCGAAGCGCATTTGCCGGTGGTGCTGTACTTCCACGGCGGCGGCTTCTGCCACGGTTCGCTCAACGACGGCGACGCCGCGGCCCGCTATCTTGCCCTGCACATCCCCGCGCTGGTGGTCTCGGTGGGGTATTCGCTCGCCCCGGCACACCCGTTCCCCGCCGCGCCGGAAGATGCGTGGTGCGCCGCGCGCTGGCTGCACCGCAACGCCCGGCGCTACGGTGCCAGTCCGCGCCGTCTTGCCGTGGCCGGGCACGACGCCGGCGGCAACATCGCCGCAGCGTTGACGATGATGGCGCGCGATCGCGGTGAAATTGCCATCTCGGCACAGGTACTGCTCGCCCCCCTGCTCGACCCCAGCATGACGCGCCTGGCCGACGGGCGCACGCCAAGCGATATCGAAGCCAGCGAGTGCGCCCGCTGCTATCGGGCCTATTTGCCGCACGCCACACAGCGTCTGCATCCGTATGCCGCGCCGCTCGAATCGCGCCGTCTCGCGGGCCTTCCGCCCACGCTGATCGCTTCTGCCGAACATGACCTGCTGCACGTCGAAGCCGAAAAATACGCGGCGGAGCTCATCGCCGCCGGCGTGCCGACACAGGTCACGCGCCATCGCAGCGCGTCCCATCACGGCCTGGCCGCCCTGCCCGCCGCACTGCGGGAAGTGGCCGCGTTCCTGACACGCCGGCTGGCGCCACCCGCCACCGGTGCCACCCAGTGAGTCCATCCGATTCCGGAGATTTTAAAAAAATGACCACCCTCGCTCGCAAACCCGTTCTTATTGCCGCCGCCGTTACGGTCGCGCTCGTGGCCCTGGGCACGCTCACGGTCGTGCGCGTCGACGCCAGCACGCCTCCCAGCGCGCAAGTCATGCCGACAGTGGAAGTCGACGTAGCCAACGTGATCTCACGCACCGTGACCGATTGGCAAAGCTATTCCGGCCGCCTCGACGCTGTGGATCGCGTCGACATCAAGCCGCTCGTGTCGGGCACCATCACCGCCGTGCATTTCCGGGACGGACAGCTCGTGAAAAAGGGCGATGCGCTCTTCACGATCGATCCGCGTCCGTACGCGGCCGAAGTCGACCGCACGGCGGCACAACTCGCGTCGGCGCAGGCGCGCGACGTCTTCACCAGCACCGACCTCGCCCGCGCGCAGCGGCTGATCGCGGATAACGCCATCGCGAAGAAGGACTTCGACCAGAAGGAAAACGCCGCGCGCGAGGCCGCCGCCAACGTGAAAGCGGCGCGCGCCGCGCTCGAAACCGCTCGCATCAACCTCGGCTATACGCAAATCGTGGCACCGATCGCAGGTCGCGTCTCGCGCGCGGAAATCACGGTGGGCAATACGGTATCGGCCGGCGCCCAATCGCCTGCGCTGACCACCGTGGTCTCCGTTTCGCCGATCTACGCGGCGTTCGACGTCGATGAGCAGACCTATCTGCGCTATCTCGCGCGCGATACCGCGAAGCCGAACGGCGTCCCCGTCGACCTGGGCCTGGCCAACGAGTCCGGCTATTCGCGCAAGGGCACCGTGTATTCGGTCGATAACCGTTTCGATACGACCTCGGGCACGATCCGCGTGCGTGCGCGCTTCGATAACGCCGACGGCGCGCTCTTGCCGGGCCTGTACGCCCGCATTCGCGTGGGCGGGGGCGAGCCTCACCCGGCACTGCTCGTCGACGAGGCAGCCATCGGCACCGACCAGAGCAAGAAGTTTGTGCTCGTCGTCGACCCGCAGAACAAGGTGCAGTATCGCGAAGTCCAGTTGGGCGAGCGCCACGGCGGCCTCATCGAGATCGCCGGTGGCTTGAAAGACGGCGAGCGCATCGTGGTCAACGGTCTGCAGCGCGTGCGTCCGGGCGATCCCGTCACGCCGAAAGCCGTGAAGATGGCCGGCGACACGGGCGACGGGCACGACATCGTCGCGCCGGCCATGGCCACCAACGCCACCGATACCGGCACCGCCAGCCGGCCCCCTCAGGCCCCTCCCAAGGACAGCGCGAGCGCCAAGCCGGGCACGACCCGATCGGTCGCCACGGCCACCACGGCGACGCGTTCGTGAAATGCGCCCAGGCACGCCTGCGCACGCACGAACCGCGTCCTGAACGACCCCCAAGAGTCTCGTCATGAACATCTCAAAATTTTTTATCGACCGGCCCATCTTCGCGGGGGTGCTCTCGGTCATCACGCTGCTGGCCGGCCTGATCGCCGTGTTCCAGTTGCCGATCTCGGAGTACCCGGAAGTGGTTCCGCCGTCGGTCGTGGTACATGCCCAATACCCCGGCGCCAACCCGAAGGTGATCGCCGAGACCGTTGCCGCGCCGCTCGAAGAGCAGATCAACGGCGTGGAGAACATGCTTTACATGCAGTCGCAGGCCAACAGCGACGGCAATCTCACCACGACCGTGACCTTCCGCCTGGGCACCGACCCGGACAAGGCCCAGCAGCTCGTGCAGAACCGTGTCTCGCAAGCGCTGCCGCGTCTGCCGGACGACGTTCAGCGTCTGGGTGTGACGACGATCAAGTCCTCGCCCACGCTCACGATGGTGGTGCACTTGCTCTCGCCGAACCAGCGCTACGATATGACCTATCTGCGCAACTACGCGCTCATCAACGTCAAGGATCGCCTCTCGCGCATCAAGGGCGTGGGGGAAGTGCAGTTGTGGGGCGCGGGCGATTACTCGATGCGGGTGTGGCTCGATCCGGCGAAGGTGGCCCAACGGGGCCTGACCGCCTCTGATGTGGTGAAGGCCATTCGCGAACAGAACGTACAGGTCGCGGCGGGTGTCATCGGCGCATCGCCGGCCGGTCCAGACACGCCGTTGCAGCTCAATGTCAACGCGCGTGGCCGGTTGAACACGGAAGACGAGTTCCGCGACATCATCCTGAAGACCTCGCCGGACGGTGCCGTCACGCACCTGGGCGACGTGGCCCGCGTGCAGCTCGACGCTTCGCAATACAGCCTGCGCTCGTTGCTCGACAACCAGCCGGCGGTGGCGTTGGCGATCAACCAGTCGCCGGGGGCGAACTCGCTGCAGATCTCCGATCAAGTACGCGAAGCGATGGCGGAGCTGCAAAAGGACATGCCTCCGGGCGTCGAATACCGCATCGTCTATGACCCGACGCAGTTCGTGCGTTCGTCGATCAAGGCCGTGGTGCACACGCTGCTCGAAGCCATCGCCCTCGTGGTGCTGGTGGTGATCGTGTTCCTGCAGACGTGGCGCGCGTCGATCATTCCGCTGCTCGCCGTGCCGGTATCGATTGTGGGGACGTTCGCCCTGCTGCTCGGCTTCGGCTATTCGATCAACGCGTTGTCGCTGTTCGGGATGGTGCTCGCCATCGGTATCGTCGTGGACGACGCCATCGTGGTGGTCGAGAACGTGGAGCGCAACATTGCGGCCGGGCTCTCGCCCAAGGAGGCGACGTATCAGGCCATGCGCGAAGTGAGCGGTCCGATTATCGCGATCGCGCTCACGCTGGTGGCCGTGTTCGTGCCGCTCGCTTTCATGTCGGGCCTCACGGGCCAGTTCTACAAGCAGTTCGCGATGACCATCGCCATCTCGACGGTGATCTCGGCCTTCAACTCGCTCACGCTGTCGCCGGCCATGGCCGCGCTGCTGCTCAAGGACCATCACGCCAAGCCCGACTGGCTTACGCGGCAGATGAACCGATACCTGGGGGGCTTCTTCAACGCGTTCAACCGCGTGTTCCATCGCGGCTCGGAGAAGTACGGTCAAGGTGTGACGCGCGTGATCGGGCGCAAGGCGATCATGATGGCGATCTTCGCCGTCCTGCTCGGCGCCACGATGCTGATGAGCAAGGTCGTGCCGAGCGGCTTCGTGCCGGCGCAGGACAAGGAGTATCTGGTCGCGTTCGCCCAGTTGCCGAACGGCGCGTCGCTCGATCGTACCGAAAAGGTGATTCGCGACATGACCGACGTTGCCTTGAAAACGCCGGGCGTGCAGAGCGCCGTGGCCTTCCCCGGGTTGTCGGTCAATGGATTTACCAACTCGTCGTCGGCCGGCATCGTATTCGTCACGCTCAAGCCGTTCGCCGAGCGTCACGACAAGACGCTCTCGGCGGCAGCCATCGCCGGGCAGCTCAACGGCGCGTATTCGAAGATGAAGGACTCGTTCATCGCCGTCTTCCCGCCCCCGCCGGTGCTGGGTCTGGGAACGCTGGGCGGCTTCAAGCTGCAAATCGAAGATCGCGGTGCGCTCGGCTACGCCGCCTTGAACGACGCCACGCAGGCGTTCATCAAGAAGGCCTCGCAAACGAAGGAACTGGGCCCGACGTTCTCGTCGTATCAGATCAACGTGCCGCAGTTGAACGTGGATCTCGACCGCGTGAAAGCCAAGCAGTTGGGTGTGCCGATCACCGACGTGTTCGACACCATGCAGATCTACCTCGGCTCGCTGTACGTAAACGACTTCAACAAGTTCGGGCGCGTGTATCAGGTGCGTGTCCAGGCCGATGCGCCGTTCCGCGCCCATGCCGATGACATCGGACTGCTCAAGACGCGCAACAGCCATGGCGACATGGTGCCGCTCTCGTCACTGGTGAAAGTGTCGCCAACGTTCGGCCCGGAAATGGTGGTGCGTTACAACGGCTACACCGCCGCCGACGTGAACGGCGGCCCGGCCCCCGGGTATTCGTCGGGTCAGGCGCAGGCTGCCGTGGAGCGCATTGCGGCCGAGACGCTGCCGCGCGGGGTGAAGTTCGAATGGACGGACCTGACGTATCAGCAGATTCTCGCGGGCAACTCAGCGCTGTGGGTGTTCCCGATCTCGGTGCTGCTGGTGTTCCTGGTGCTCGCCGCACAGTACGAAAGCCTGACGCTGCCGCTCGCCGTCATCATGATCGTGCCGATGAGCATTCTGTCCGCGCTGTTCGGCGTGTGGCTGACCGGAGGAGATAACAACATCTTCACGCAGATCGGTCTGATGGTGCTGGTGGGGCTCTCCGCGAAGAACGCGATCCTGATCGTGGAGTTCGCACGAGAGCTGGAAATGCAAGGCCGCAGTCCCGTGGCCGCCGCGATCGAGGCAAGCCGCCTGCGTCTGCGACCGATTCTGATGACGTCGATCGCGTTCATCATGGGGGTGGTGCCGTTGGTGACATCGACCGGCGCCGGCTCGGAAATGCGTCACGCAATGGGGGTTGCCGTGTTCTTCGGCATGATCGGCGTGACCGGCTTCGGTCTGATGATGACGCCGGTGTTCTACGTGTTGCTGCGCACGCTGGCGGGCAAGAAGCCGCTGCACAGCGCTCACGCATCGACCATGCCCGCCAACGTCAAGGCCGAAGTCTGAAGGATGCCAATCATGCAATCGCAATGGATCAAACGAAGTCTGGGTATCTCGAGCCTGCTCGGGGCCCTGCTGGTGGTGGCGGGCTGCTCGATGGCCCCCACGTACGAAGTGCCGACGGTGACCGACAAGGGGACGCCGACGGCATTCAAGGAAGCGTCGCTCCCGGCGGGTGAAGCCGGGACGTGGAAGCCTGCCGAGCCTGCCGAAGCAATGGCGCGCGGCCAATGGTGGAAGGTATTTGGCGACGCCACGCTGAACACGCTCGAGGATGATGCGCTGGCGGCCAACCAGAACCTGAAGGCGGCCGCCGCCCGCGTGCAGGAAGCGCGAGGGGTGCAGCGTCAGGCCCGTGCGGCGCTGTTCCCGACGCTCGACGCCGGGTTCGGCCCCACGCGGCAGAAGCTCTCGCCCGCCTCGCAGATGCAGCCCGACGGCACGAACATCGCGCCTTACACCCTGTGGCGCGCACAAGCGAGCGTTGGCTATGAAGTCGATTTATTCGGACGCGTGTCGGATAACGTGGCCGCGGCCCGCGCGGACGCCGAGCAGAGCGAAGCGCTCTACCGTTCGGTGCAGCTTGCGCTGCAAGCCGATGTCGCGCAGAACTACTTCAGTCTGCGCGAACTCGACGCGGAACAGGCGCTCTACACGCAAACGGTGACGCTGCGCGAAGCAGCGCTCAAGCTGGTACAGCGACGCTTTGCCGAAGGCGATATCGACGAGCTGGACGTGGCGCGCGCCAAGGCCGAGCTGGCCACGGCGCAATCCGACGCGCTGGCGGTCGCGCGTCTGCGGGCAGCCTCGGAACACAGCCTCGCGATTCTGCTCGGCAAGGCGCCCGCGCAGTTCACGTTCGCGCCGTCGCCGCTCACGCCGGTCGCCGTGCACATCCCGGCGGGTCTGCCGTCTGCCTTGCTCGAACGGCGTCCGGATATCGCGGCGGCCGAACGTGCCATGGCAGCCGCCAATGCGCGCATCGGGGTGGCGAAAGCCGCGTTCTTCCCGTCGCTGTCACTGACTGGCGCGGGTGGCTTCGAAGCGGCCACGCTGGGCGACCTGTTCAACTGGTCGAGCCGTACCTTCCTGCTCGGACCGGTGGTGGGCGGACTGCTCTCGATGCCGATCTTCGATGGCGGCGCGCGCAGCGGCAATCTATCGCGGGCGCGGGCGCGCTACGAGGAAGACGTCGCGAACTATCGCCAGCAAGTCCTCGTCGCGTTCCAGGAAGTCGAGGACAACCTGTCCAACCTCCGCTTGCTTGCCGCGCAGACGCGGGCGCAGAACGAGGCGGTGACAGCGTCCAACCGTGCCGCACAACTCTCGCGCATGCAGTATCAGGAAGGCTCGATTGCCTATCTCGATGTCATCGATGCGGAACGTACGGTGCTCCAGGCGCGGCGCAGTGCGGTCCAACTCGCCGGCGCGAACGCGGTCTCGACCGTCAACCTGATCCGCGCCCTCGGCGGCGGCTGGGGTGACGCGCCAGTGGCCGATGCCCCAGCGACGTCGACAACACCGGGGGCGCCCAACGGGCCGGCCAACGGCCCGACGGCGGCGACTTCCGCTGCCAACGCCACGGTAGCCGCCCGATAGATTTCATCTGCGTCAAAGTTTCTTCCCTGCGTCCCTGCTTGCCCGGTGCCTGCCCTGCGTCAATCGACGTTCGGCATGCCCGGGCTTTTTTTACGGGCGCACACCGGATGAACGCACACGTCTCGCGTCTGCCCATCCGCCGGAAAGTGCCCCCGCTTCCCCTGCCGGCAAGGTTCACGCCTTTCGCGTCTCGTTTTCCTGATTTTGGTGCGCCGCTTCAGTGTCAACCGGTTCCTGTCCGAGATTTCGCTGCGGCGCAGCATTAAAATCTCGCGCTCATACTCTCCCAATCCATCGATATACGATATATCATGCACAAAATATCAACACGCCGCCCTAAACGGGTGCAGATGGTGGAGCGGGACGACATGGCAATGACACGACGCGACGTGAGGGATTGGCTGGCAGGTTTCCTGCCTGCCGTGGTGGCCGTTCACTGGCGCGAACGGCTTCGCGCGGGCTTTGGTGCGCTGTGCGGGATTGCACTGACCGGCGGCCTGATGCTGTGGATGCTCGGCCCCGCGACGTATATCCCCTGGCTCGTTGCGCCGATGGGCGCGTCCGCCGTGTTGCTCTTCGGGGTGCCGGCCAGTCCTCTGGCCCAGCCCTGGTCGATACTCGGCGGCAATCTGGTCGCCGCCATCGTCGGGGTGACGTGCGCAATATACATTCCGTCGCCGATCGCCGCGGCGGCCACGGCGGTCGGCGTGTCTATCGCGTTGATGTTTACGCTGCGCTGTGTGCACCCGCCGTCGGGTGCCGTGGCATTGACCGCCGTGCTCGGCGGCCCGGCTGTCCACGCCCTTGGATACGGTTTCGTCCTCGAGCCGATTGCCGTCCAGTCGGTGGTCCTGCTCAGCGCGGCCATCGGCTATCACGCGCTCACCGGCCATCGTTACCCGCACGCCATGCGTGCGCAGGCCACGGTGCGTCCGGTCAACGCGTCCGCCATACCGGTCACGACGGCCGACGCCGAGAAGGCGCTGGCTCGCCGCAGCGAACTGCTCGACATTTCCGCTGACGATCTCGCCAGCCTGCTCCGCGACACCCAGCGCGAGGCCTATGCGCGCCGCGCCCGCGAGTTGACCTGTGCCGATGTCATGACGCCGCCGCTGGCGAAGGTTCAGGCGCACGACGAAGCGCCGGCGGCGTGGCGTCTGTTGCAGCGCCACGGGCTGGAGGCCCTGCCGGTCGTCGACGGCGACGCCCGCGTCATTGGATTGATCACGCGCCACGACCTTCACACGCGCCGTGCGCGCCGTCAGCATTGGCCGCGCTTTGGCATGTCTATCGGCACGGGGCAGCGCCCGGCGGTTCGCGACGTCATGCAAGCGCAGCCACCGTCGGCGACGGCCGGCATGCCGCTCTCGGAGTTGGTGCCGCTGCTGATGACGCAACGTCACGGCACCTTGCCCGTGCTCGACGAAGCCGCCCGGCTCGTGGGCGTTGTCACGCACGCCGAAGTGCTTCGCAAGGTCATGGCCGCGTGAAACGCCAGGCGCCAGGTACTGAGCACTGAGCACTGAGCATCAAACGCCTGCGATGCGCATCAAGCAGCGCAGGCGTAGCTTCCTCCGCCCCACCCTGATCCGACGCCCGTCGTGGTGCTGGCGCCGCCGGCCCCCTCCTCCCTGCGTGCAATTGTCAGTCCTGAGCCGATCTGCAAGAATGGCGGCAGCGTGACGTACCGACGCCGCAGTGCTTCGTTTAACGAAGCGAAATTCGCTCAAGGGAGAGCATGGAACCGATCACGTTCAAACAATGTTTCAAGGGGGCATGGCGCGACGGCTTCAACGCGTTGCGCCAACGGCCATGGCTATGCCTGGCGATTGCCGTCGTGTTCCTCGTGACGTCTGGACTTAGCGTTTCGCTCGATCAGCTCGCACGGACCGCATCGCAAGTCGGCGAACCCGCCCTCTACCGTCTGCGCATTGCGCTCATGTCGTTCGGCGTCTTTTTCGTGAACGTGGTCGCGTTCTCCGTGCTCGTCATCCATGTCTTTCGCTACACGATTCTCGGCCCCGACGCCGCACGGCAAGGCCGGTGGTATGGGCGCGATCTCTGGCGCTATCTCTGGACATCGACCCAGGTCTTCGTCGGCTTCGCTACGGTTTGGCTGATCGTCGGCGTCGGTGCGATGCTGGCGCTGCGGGCGACGGGACACGGCAATTCGTATGCCGGGCTTGCCACGTTTTGCGTGCTGTTGATTTGTACGGTGCTCTACGTGCTGACGCGCGTATCGCTGATCTTTGCGCAGATTGGCGCGGGACGCAGCAAGCGCTGGCGCGCCGCTTGGCAGGATTCGCGCGGGCACTTCTGGACGATGTTCGGCACAACGATAGGGACGGTGTTGCCGTTGATGATTGCGGGCATTGTCGCGACGGCCCTGTTCACCGTATTGCTGCGCGTCGCGCCGGCCGCCAAGTCGGTAGCGCTCGGCACGCTAGTGCTTCAAACGGTGATGTCGGTGGCATGGATCGCGGTCTCCACGGGGAGCGCCGCATGGCTGTACCGTCGCTTCGCCAATCAACTGCTGACGCTCGACGACGCACCGGACGACGTCTGAGGCGCGCACAGCGCGCCCCAGCCGCTGCCATCCGTTGTCAGGCGGCGTTGGCGGTTGCCGCGCTGCCGTCGAGCGTGCCGAAGCGAGCGTACTCGCCAAGGCCGTCGGGCCATTGCGTGAGCACCTCGAAACCAGTCTCCGTCACGGCCACCATGTGCTCCCACTGGGCAGACAACGAACGGTCGCGCGTCACGACTGTCCAGCCATCCGCCAGTTGCTTCGTGTCCGGCTTGCCGGCATTGACCATCGGTTCGATGGTGAAGATCATCCCGGGGCGCAGCGTAAGCCCCGTACCCGGACGCCCGTAGTGCAGCACTTGGGGATCGTCGTGATAGGTCGTGCCGATGCCGTGCCCACAATAGTCGCGCACGATGCTGAAGCCTTCGCGATGCGCCACCGTCTGGATCGCGTAGCCGACGTCACCCAGCGTTGCACCCGGACGCACGGCCCGGATGCCTGCGAGCATCGCCTCGAAGGTCGTATCGACCAGACGCTTGGCAAGAATGCTCGGCTTGCCGGCGTAATACATGCGGCTCGTGTCGCCGAACCAGCCGTCCTTGATGAGGGCGACGTCGATGTTCACGATATCGCCGTCATGCAGCGTCTTTTCACCGGGAATGCCGTGACAGACGACGTGATTCACTGACGCACACACGGTCTTCGGATAGCCGTGATAGCCGATATTGGCGGGAATCGCCTTCAGTTCGTCCACGATGAAATCATGACAGAGGCGGTCGAGCGCATCGGTCGTGACGCCGGGCTTGACGTGCTCGGCAATCATCGCAAGCACCTGCGCGGCCATGTCGCCTGCGCGACGCGACAGCGCAATTTCTTCTTGGGATCGGATGACAACGCGTTCGCGCACCATTACGCCACCTTGTTGAATACGGTGACGGGGGCACCGGATGTTGGGGAAGCGGCGACCTCGACCTCACCGGTCTGGACGCCATCGGATTCGATGAGCTTGCGGCAGATGTCGCCGTAGCTCAGCGTGGGATTGAGTTCGGCGAGCATGCCGACGCGCAGCCAGTGCTCGGCTTGCGCGTTGATCGAGCGGCTGAGCGCGCCGCTGGTGTTTCGCAACGCCGCGTGCATTTGCTCCGATATCTTGACGATACCCATGTTGGGGACCTTTATATACGAAATGGCTATGAAACGTATATTACCAGACCTGTACCCGGTTGTCGCCCGCGGCCGCAAGTGGCGATACATGAATCGCGCGGTGGCAACGAGAATCTGACACGTAACTGTCCCCTTCCCCTAGGGGATTCAAAGCGACGTTACCTGTTGGCATTGCGCCCGCCAGGCACCAATGGCGCGATGAAGTCCTGCGCCACCTGCAGATTGATTAGCGCAAGCGCTTTGAACTCGCGAGAAATCAACGGGGAATCGCTTTGCGCAACACTTGCCCAAAATGCGTTGGCTGCCTCGATCGCCCTGCCCCACACGAACGGCCTTGCGCCGATAGTGCCGACTTTCGGGGTGATCGGCAAAAGATCGGGATCCACGCCTCCCCCCAATGACGCATAACGCATTGGCAGAATGTCATACGCCGGGGCCACGCGATCGAACCTCCCGCGCTCGTCCAAAAGCACTGAAATATTCTCGAAGTGCCTATCTCCGTTCCCGATAAGTTCGCTGAACGCTGCCATGACGTGAATCGTCGATGCATCGTTCTCGGAGAGGTATCGCGCCTGCTCGCAGCGCGCCGCAAATTCCGACCATGTGTCGCGCTTCCCGAAATACTCGTCGTCGACCGCCCCTGCGGACAGCATCCCGATACGACCATGGCGCCCCACACGATCAAAGCGCCGCACCTCCAGAAAAACATAATCATCCGAAGCGATGATCGTCGACTCCGCGGCCGGCACCGAGGCGACGCGAAGCGATTGCGACGCCAGTTGCTCCAACGAAAGGAGGTCGGCCATGCGACTCCCCCGCCTGGCAAACTTAACGATCACATGCCCTGCGTCTTCGGTGAGTGCGAGAAACTTTGGCTGTTCTCCGCCAGCACTCGACCCAAACGCGGCGTCTTTGAGCTGGTTGGCCATGCCGTCGTACTGCTCTGTTTTTTGCTCGGACGGGATTGGCAGAAGCTGACGAAACTCCATCTCCTTCTGCAAGGACGTGTCCCCGTACACCAGATTCCCGGGCAGGTTCAGTCCTCGCATAAAAAGGTAGGCGATGCGATGTTCGTCGCGCCAGTCTCTAAGGCTCTCCGGAAAGTGCATTTCCAGCGCCGCCGTCCGAGCGACTTCTCTACCGAGAAATCCCGAGGGGGAAACAAACGCCATGTATGGCGGCAAACCGTCGTACAGCGTGTTTGCGTGACCGGAGACTTCCAGGGTGGTGCCACCACTGAAGAACTCGACGCCAGCAAACGGCTCGATCGCCCCGTCGGTCAACACGCGATATACCGTTTGTCGCGGATTGAGCCCCCCTGGAAGCTGCCTTAACAGGCCATACTTTGGCGTTCTTTCACCGGAAACCCTGAAGCTCGTGAATACTTCGGAGGCTCCCCGAATCGTTCGCGATAGCGTCGGTTGGCTGATGGACAACGCCGACATGATGTCTTGCGCCGTCCGTGGCTCATGCCGCAGCAGACGACGCATCTCGTCCACACGAAGCAGCTCATCAGCCATATGCCCCCCATTTCGCGGCAAATTAAATAATTCATGAATAGTTCAAGAATAGCACAAACGCAGATTTCCGATGCTTGGCAGGGTATCCGGGGCGTCACTTGGCGGTGCTGGCTGGACTTCCCCCAGCAAGACCCGGGCAGCCCTCAAATGCCGCGCGGAAGCAGCGTTGTTGCGACGCGAGGGGCGTCGAACGCGAACCACCTCGGGATTTGACGGGACCTAAACACTTGAGCGAATGGAGCCCTCTTAAATGCCTGGGAGATTCTGATGACGACCTTCCGGGTTTGGCCAAGCGCTGTCATTCCCCACTATTTCGCTCGCTAAGCAAAGCGCAAGCGGATCAGAAAATCGACGCCCTGCACGTCCGGTCGGCTATCATGCCAGTCCTCCCTGAAGTAGCCCCTTATGATTTCCGTCCGTAATCTCACGCTGCGCCGCGGCGCCAATGTCGTACTCGACCGCGCGTCCGTCACCTTCGCCCCCGGCGAAAAAATTGGCCTCGTTGGCCGCAATGGTGCCGGCAAGTCCTCCTTCTTCGGTCTTCTCAACGGCACGCTGCATGAAGACAGCGGGGAGTTCTCGATTCCCACTACGTGGAAGATGGGCCAGGTCGCGCAGGAGATGCCGGAGACCGAGCAGGGCGCGACCGACTTCGTTGTCGAGGGTGACACCGTGCTGCTGGCCGCGCAGGCAGAAGTGGCCGCCGCCGAGGCCAGCGACGACGGCATGCGCATGGCGCACGCCTACATGAGCCTGCACGACGCCGGGGCGCACGATGCCTCCGCACGTGCCCAAGCGCTGATCCTGGGTCTGGGCTTCAGTGCGGCGCAGCTTAGCCAGCCGGTCAGCAGTTTCTCCGGCGGCTGGCGCATGCGACTGCAGTTGGCGCGCGCGCTCATGTGCCCATCCGACCTTCTGCTGCTCGACGAGCCGACCAATCACCTCGACCTCGACGCGCTGGTCTGGCTGGAAGCGTGGCTCAAGCGCTATCAGGGAACCCTTGTCGTGATCAGCCACGACCGCGAATTCCTCGATGCAGTGACGCAGGTGACGGTGCACGTCGACAACGCCAAGCTGGTGCGTTATGGCGGCAACTACAGCAAGTTCGAAGACATGCGCGCTGAGCAGCTCGTGTTGCAGCAGGCCGCGATGGCCAAGCAGGTGGAGAAGATGGCCCACCTACAGAAATTCATCGACCGTTTCAAGGCTCAGGCCTCGAAGGCGAAACAGGCGCAGAGCCGGGTCAAGGCGCTCGAACGGATGGAGAAGATCGCACCGGTGCTTGCCGATGCCGAGTTCAACTTCGAGTTCAAGGAACCTCTCAACGTCCCGAACCCGCTGTTGTCGATGCTGGACGCAAGCTTTGGCTACCCCGCGCCGACCGGCGCGCTGCCGGGCACGCCGCCCACGGTCATCGTGCGGGGCATCAACCGTTCGGTGCTGGCGGGGCAGCGCATCGGGATTCTTGGCGCCAATGGCCAAGGCAAGTCCACATTGGTGAAGACGGTGGCGCACGCGCTGGCGCCGATTGACGGAGAGATCAGCGAAGGCAAGGGCCTGAACATCGGCTACTTCGCACAGCAGGAACTCGACGTGCTGCGTCCGCTCGACACGCCGATGGAACACATGATTCGCCTTGCCAGGGACACACCGACGCACATGCGCGCCCCGGGCCAGAGTGGCACAGAACAATCGCTTCGGACCTTCCTCGGCACCTTCAACTTCAGTGGTGACATGGTCCATCAGGTGGTCAGCACGATGAGCGGCGGTGAAAAAGCGCGGCTTGTGTTGTGCATGATCGTGTGGCAGCGCCCCAACCTGCTGCTGCTGGACGAGCCGACCAACCACCTCGACTTGGCCACACGCGAAGCGCTCGCCGTGGCGCTCAACGAATTCGAGGGTACGGTGATGCTGGTCAGTCACGACCGGGCGCTCCTGCGCGCCGTGTGTGATGAGTTCTGGCTGGTCACCAAGGGCGGCGTCGAGCCCTTCGACGGCGATCTGGACGATTACCAGCAGTTCCTGCGCGACGAAGCTCGTCGCATGCGCGAGCAGGCTGCCGCGGAGCAGCCGGTCATCGCCTGAGCTCCCCGAGGTGGGCGGTGGACGTGGCAGGGGAGGCGAAGCGGGCACCAGACCCGCTACCATTTGCTCGCCAGTAACCTCAGCGGCGTTGGCACTTTCTAAGCTTCTGGTCTTGCATCGGGATTTAAGCGCGCAGAGTTCGGCAACTTTGGCGATTCGAAATCGCTTGGGGCTGGGCTTTGGGAAATGAGAATCGACTTTGGTCCGGGATACCGCGTGTATTACGGGCAAGCGGGTGAGATCACTTACCTGCTTTTGTGCGGAGGGAATAAGTCGACTCAGCCAGGCGATATCGCGCGGGCCAGGGCACTGTGGGAAACCACCACGAAGGAGTGATCGAAATGAGTAAAGCCGACATCACACGCTTTGATGCTTCCGAGTATTTGGACAGCGACGAAATGATCGCCGAATACCTCAACGCCGCGCTCGAAGAAAATGACCCGGCGATCTTTCTGTCCGCGATTGCAGACGTTGCCAAAGCGAAAGGCATGACGCAAGTCGCAACCGCGGCAGGGCTCGGCAGAGAGAGTCTCTACAAGGCACTCGCCCCAAACGCACAGCCGCGTTTCTCCACGATACTGCGCGTCATGCATGCGCTGGGCATCAAGCTGTCGACGATGCCAGATCGAGCTATTCACGCCTGATACGAGCGAGGACTCCCAGCCCCCGCTCCGCCTTATTCAGCGAGCGTTTGCGAGATTTTCCGGGAAGAAGTGAGACCTACGTAACCGATGCCAAAACGGGGAGTTGGTGCGAGGAAGGGGACTCGAACCCCTACACCCTTGCGGGCGTCAGGACCTAAACCTGGTGCGTCTACCAATTTCGCCATCCTCGCAGCCCGTGGGCGTCGGTCGCCCTGGTCAGGCACGACACCCCAGCATCGGGTCGACGGCATGCGTCCTGTCGGACATGAAAAAGGGCGACTCGTCGCCGCCCCGCTCGCATGCGTCAAAGCAGGCGAGAATTCTACACGAAGTGATATTCACCGGCAATCTCATGCCGCATCAACGCCGCCCCGCCCTTTCCGCGCCAACGCCACCGGCACCGCCAACCCCTCAATGCTAGAATTCGCCCCAATTCATGGCATCTGCCCCACGGGCGCGCCCGCGCACCGGCACCCGGGCACCTGACCCAACCGATACCCCATTCGCATGCAACCCCACGAGACCGCCGACGATACTTCCGGCACCCCCGCCAGCCCCGCGCAGGCCAACGCATATTGCCGCCAGAAAGCCGGCCCTCCCGGCTCCGCCCTCTATTACGCACTACTCCAGCTACCGCCGTCCCAACGCGACGCCGCTTACGCCGCCCACGCGTTCTGTCAGGAAATCGCCGATATCCACGCCGCCGTGCATGACCCCGGCGTCGCCCACGCAAAGCTCGACTGGTGGCGCCAGGAACTCGCGCGACTCTTCTCCGGCTCCCCGGCGCACCCCGTCTCCCGAGCGCTTGCTCCCGTCGTCCAACAGCGCGGCCTCGCCCACGCCACGTTCGACGCCGTCCTGCATGGCGCGGAGATGGATCTCGCCCAAATGCGCTATCTCGACTTCGCAGGCCTCTCCCACTATTGCGACGCCGCCGGCGGTGCGCCCGCCGTACTCGCGGCCCATGTCTATGGCTTCGACGACTCGCAAACGCCAGCCAGCGCCCACGCGCTCGGCCACGCGATCACGCTCGGTCGACGTATCACCGACGCCGGCGTCGATGCCCGTGCCGGTTACGTCTACTTCCCCATCAACGAGCTACAGCAATTCGGTGTGACCGCCGCCGATCTCCAGAACGGCAAGTACTCCCCCGCGTTCGTCGAACTCATGAAGTTTCAGCACGCGCGCGCGCGCGTTGCCATCAGCGAGGCGGCAGCGGCCATGCCCGCACGGGATCGTCGCCAACAACGGCCGCTCCTCGCCCTCGCCGCACTGCAATTGGCCCTGATGGACGAAGTCGCCGCCAGCGACTACCAAGTGCTGCATCAACGCATCGATCTCACCCCGCTGCGCAAATTCTGGCGTGCCTGGCGCGCACGCTGACGCACGCCGGCGGATATCCCTCCCCGGCTCACAACGTCGCGTCGCCCCCCGGCAGCGGCACAGCGATACAGCGATATAGCGACAAAACGAATCAGTCACATAGCCACGCAGCCACTCAAGTCCGCCAACCTCTGCGCATCATGCCCGCAACACGTCCAGCGGCTTGAACGGGCCACCCAGCACCGGCTGCGGGTCAAGCCCCCACCAGCGCTGCAGCACCGTCGCATATACCTCGCGGAAATCGACGGCGAACGGCAGGTTGCCGTTGCCGTCGAGCCGGTCCAAACGCGGCACGTCGCCGTACAGCCCCCCTCGCACGCGACCGCCTGCGATGAAGTGCGGCGCCACCGTGCCGTGATCCGTCCCCTGACTCTGGTTCTGTCGCGCGCGCCGACCAAATTCCGCATACGTGACAATCATCGTCGACTCCCAGCGGTTCAGCTCGATCAACCCGGCCCGCAACGCCATCATCCCCTGCGCCAACTGACGCAACAGATTCGCCTGTTGTCCCGGCTGATTCTGATGAGTATCAAACCCGGTAAGCGTCAAACGCACCACCGCTACCCCACGCCCCGCCTGCGGCACGCCCGCCGACGAATCGGCCGCCGCGACCACCTGCAGCGCCGTTTTCACCCCATTGCCGAACGCCCCCGCCGGCATCGGCGTGCGCAACACATACTGGCCCTGGCGCGGACGCAACCCGTTCGCCGCCCTGACAATATCGTTCTCCACCCGCAATACATGCGCCAGCGCAGGATTGCTCACCTGTGCCGCATTCGCCGACACAAGATTGGACTCCCGCAGGAATTGCGCCGGATTGGTCAGCGTCACCGCACGCGCGCCGCCGCCCAACGGCCCTAGCTCGGCGCTGCCCACGATCACGCCATCGGCATCGAATCCTGCGGGCACTGCCCGTTGCGCGAAGGCACGTGACAACCAGCCGTCGCGCAAATACTCGTCCGAACGCGACGCCGTATTCCATATCTCGATTGACCGGAAATGCGACAGGTTCGGCTGCGGATACCCCACCCCCTGCACGATCGCCAACTCGTTCGCCCGCCACATCGGCAACAACACCCCCATCGCCGGATGCAAACCGCTTCGCTCATCAAGTTGCACGACGTGATCGCGTGCAATCCCGATGCTGGGGCGCAAAGCGGCATAAAGCGGATCGGCATATGGAACGACCGTGTTCAACCCGTCGTTTCCGCCTTTGAGTTCGACAAGGATCAGCAGATTGCCGTAGTTACCGCCGGTGCCCGTCCGTGTCCCGGACAAGTTAGGTGCAGCGCCCAACACGGGCATCGGCGCCAGCCACGCCGCACCAAGCCCCCCTGCAAAAGTCAGAAAATTGCGTCGACGCATCTCACACCTCTCTCGGCCCACTTCTCGTCCCGCCACTCGTCACGGCTCTCCTCACGCCACTCGGCCCACTTCGCAACCCTGCGGAGCGGTCGTTGAGTGACGCGCCTGCCCTACCACGCGCTATCACGTCATCACTTCAACTGATACGCGGGGTCCATCAACAACCCCTGCAAGTAGGCCGTGCTGTTCACGCCGGCGGGTTGCAGCGCCGCAGGCTTGAGGGGCAGCACGGCCCGCTGCAACGCCTCGCGCGACGCCGCGTCTGGAACATCGACCGGCTCCAGCGCGTAAGGTTGCAGCCAGCGCGACAGATCGAAGCGCACCCCCGCTACCGTTCTCGGCATCGATGGCACCGCTCCCAACGCCATGCGCTGTACACCCGTTCGCGCAGAGATCGACACGGTCGGCGACACCATCGACGCCCCTCCCGCATTCGCGTTCTCCGTCGCGCGGAACATGCGCTCGACAAACTGTTTGCGCGCAAGCAACGTGGTGCTGTCAATCCACGCGTCGCCGCCCGGCCATCCCTTCACATTGGGAGGACGGAACAGGTCCTGCCCGAGAACACGCATCTGTCGCGCCAGCAGCAGCGGATCGTCGTAGCCGATGTCGAACTCGCGCACCGTATCGGTCACGAATTCAGCCGGCGATTTGACCAACGTCCCGCGGGTTCGGGCGTCCCAGAAGGCGGGGGTCAGCAACAACGCACGCAATGTCACGCGAATGTCGTAGCCGCTCGCGCGAAAGCGGTTCGCGATACGCGCCACCTGCACCGGATCCGGAGTCGGTGACACGAATTCGCGCCACAACTTGCCAGTGATGAACGTCGCCGTCTCCGGACGCGCCAGCAGGATGTCGAGCATCTGGTCGCCATCGAAGTCGTCGGTCTGGTTCAGCACCGTCTTAGTGCCCACATCATGAAGGTTGGGGCGCCAGACATACGTCATCGTCGCCCGATCGATGCCCCAGCCGGTGTAGGCGCGCGCCGCCTCGCGCACATCCTGCTCCGTGTAATGTCCTTCGCCGAGCGTAAACAACTCCATGACTTCACGCGCGAAGTTCTCGTTCGGCCGCCCCTTCCGACTGCCCGCGCCATCGAGATAAACCAGCATGGCCGGATCCTTCGACACGGCATGCAGCAGCGTCCCGAAGTTGCCGAGCGCGTTCGCGCGCAGCAAGACGTTCTGCCGATAAAGCATGACGGGCTCACGCACCTTGTCGTCGCTCGACACGAAGTGGTTGTGCCAGAACATCGTCATGCGCTCCGTGAGCGGTGACGGCGTCGTGGCCATCTCCTGTGCCCACCATGCCGCCAGCGACGCCGCCATACGGTTGCGTCGCTGGTTCAGCTCGCGACGCTGCTCGGCCGTCATGGACTTGACCGGCGCGCCATACAGCGGCGGATCTTCAACCCAGGCGGGCGGCGGCGTCACGGCCATGCGGCGCGCTCGCGACAACAGAAGATCGACGGCTTGCGCACGCGTGCGTCCAACGAACGGGGCGAGTTCGCGCGCGTCAGGCGAGTAGCCGGTGCGCGTGAGCAAGTAGCGCGCGTCGCCGGCGGTGAGCGGGCGCGTCGCGCGATCGGCAAATGCATCGGCAGCACCGGCGGCCCCGGTTGCGCGTGGCGCCGTCGCACTCGCCGCATGCGCCGCGCCGGCAGGCCGCGTCGACAACGCGTGACCGACGAGCGGCCACGCCAGCCACAGGATGGCAAGCACACCAGACGTCAGCCGCCCAGGCATCCACGACATTGACGACGGCAGGCGACGCAGCACGGCGATCATCGCCGTGACACCGTTCGTCGCCTCAATGCCCTTTCGGCAGGCGCAAAAAAAGCCGGCGTCGACGCAGGCTGGCAAGTTTGGGGTGGGCTTCATGGGACGCTCGCGTCATCGTGACATCATTGGCGTTTTTGGGAAGCGTTTGGCGACGCTGCGGTGCCCTCTTGATCCATGAACCATCAGCCATGAGCGCGCGCGTCTTTATCGTTAGTGAGTGTACAACTCGCGCACGGCGTCCTGAATATGTTGCCGTAGCAGGCGCCGGTCTTCCGGCGACATATGACCATTGGGACGGCGGCCCGGCGGCGCGGGGGGAAATTCGTCGTTGCGGCGCGCAGCACCGGAATCGTTCTGCGACGGCTCACGCTTCGTCGGATTGCGGGGCGACGGCGCAGGCCCCGCGTGGTGCAAGCGCGGGGCGCTCACCCGATGCAGCTGCGCACTGAAATGCGCGACAGGACGGGCATACGTCACGCCCAGGTGTCCCCAGAGCATGATTCCCCCGATCAGTAGCGTCCACTCAGCAGCCCATCTCATCTTGTGCGTATGTCCTTCATGCCGTGCGGCAGGTTTTCCCCCTGGCAGGGGTGCAAGTGTACCCACAGCCTATGGTCAGCGCGCAAGCTGTAGGGTAAATTGTGTAACCCTTTGTAACCCGCTTTGGCGGCCCCATCAGTTCGTAACATTTCGGGCTAAGATACGTGGCATGGAAAACAAAAACTCTCCCAAAATTCTGGTTGTCGACGACGATCCGCGACTGCGCGACCTGCTTCGTCGTTACCTCGGGGAACAGGGTTTCAATGTCTTCGTGGCGGAAAATGCAACGGCCATGAACAAGCTTTGGGTGCGCGAGCGTTTCGATCTGCTCGTGCTCGATCTGATGCTCCCCGGTGAAGACGGTCTGTCGATTTGTCGCCGCCTGCGCGGCGCCAACGACCGCACGCCGATCATCATGTTAACGGCCAAAGGCGAGGATGTCGACCGTATCGTCGGCCTCGAGATGGGCGCAGACGATTACCTGCCCAAGCCCTTCAATCCGCGCGAACTCGTCGCGCGCATTCACGCCGTGCTGCGCCGTCAGGCACCGCCCGAACTCCCCGGCGCGCCCAGTGAAACCATGGAAACGTTCGAGTTCGGCGACTTCTCCCTGAACCTCGCCACGCGCACGCTCACGAAGAACGGCCAGGAGATCGCGCTCACGACGGGCGAGTTCTCGGTGCTCAAGGTATTCGCGCGTCATCCGCGCCAGCCGCTGTCGCGCGAAAAGCTGATGGAGTTGGCACGCGGGCGCGAATACGAAGTGTTCGATCGCAGCCTCGACGTGCAGATCTCGCGTCTGCGCAAGCTGATCGAACCGGATCCGGGCAGCCCACGTTTTATCCAGACCGTGTGGGGCCTCGGCTACGTGTTCATTCCGGACGGCGGCGCGTGATCCTCCGCCATTGCGTCTCAAGCAGCAAAACAACGCCGGTCGCGACACGCTCGCCCACCGGCGTTGCGTCGCGTCTCACGCCGCATCCAACGGCGTACCGCGTCTCTCGTCCGGACACTCGCCATCCAGCACGTCGGGTCTGCCGACTCGCGCAAGTCACGCTTTAGACGGAGCAACCCCATGCATCCGATCCGGATGGTACGCGGGCTGTTCGGCGGTCTGTTCTGGCGTACCTTCTTCCTCATTGCCCTGCTCATCGGCGTCAGCCTGGCCGCCTGGTACCAGAGCTTTCGCGTGATCGAGCGTGAGCCGCGCGCGCAACGTGTCGCGCAGCAGCTCGTATCGATCGTCAAGCTGACGCGCACCGCGCTGCTCTACTCGGAGCCCGATCTGCGTCGCGCCCTACTGCAGGATCTCGAGAGCAACGAAGGGATTCGCGTGTACCCACGCGAGCCGGTTGACAAGATCGAGAAACAGCCGGGCGGCGTGGTCCAGGACCTGATCGTGCGCGACGTGCAGCGCCGGCTGGGGACAGACACCGTCATCGCTGCCTCGGTCAACGAGATTCCAGCCATGTGGATCAGCTTCAAGATCGATGAAGACGACTATTGGGTCGCCATCGAACAGGACCGGATCGACACGGCCACCGGCCTTCAACTCTTCAGTTGGGGAACGTTCGCGCTGGCCCTCTCGCTCATCGGCGCCGCGTTTATCACCGCGCTCGTCAACCGACCCTTCGCCCGGCTTGCCCACGCAGCCCGCGCCATCGGCGAAGGACAACGCCCCGACCCGCTCCCCGAGCGCGGTATGGGCGAGGCCGCCGAGGCCAACCGCAGCTTCAATCAGATGGTGGAGGAACTCGAACGCCTCGACGCCGACCGGGCGCTGATGCTCGCGGGCATCTCGCACGATCTGCGCACGCCGCTGGCACGGCTGCGACTGGAAACGGAGATGAGTCCGTCCGACGAATCGGTCAAGCGCGACATGATCAGCGACATCGAACAGATGGACGACATCATCGGCCGATTCCTGGATTACGCCCGGCCGGCATCGCGAACGATGCAGTCGCTCGATCTGTCGGACATCGTCCGCGATACGGCACTCGCCTTCGAGGGCCGCGAAGACCTGAACCTGAGCACCGAACTCGCCGACGCCGCCCCGGTACTTGCCGAACGCACCGACCTCAAGCGTCTGCTCACGAACCTGATCGAGAACGCGCGTAAATATGGCCGCGACGCCGACACCAATGTCGCCAACGTCCACATCACGACGCGCATTCTCGGCGAACGCGTCGAGATGCGCGTGCGCGACACCGGCCCGGGCATTCCCGAGGACCAACTCACTCTGGTCTTCCGCCCCTTCTATCGGGTGGACACCGCCCGCACGAAGGCAGACGGCACCGGCCTCGGCATGGCGATCGTTCAGCGCATCGCCACACGCTACAAAGGTCACGCCTCGCTGCACAATGTACGGCCGGGTCCCGGCCTTGAAATCACCGTGTCATTTCCGCTTGCTAAATAACGGTTTGCGGAATTTTGTCTATGCTCAAGGCTTGCCTGCCCAATGTTGAGCACGATCCTATCGACGGGATTTGTTTTAACTATCCCCAAAATAAAAATAAACTATTGCTGTCGATTATTCGATAGCGTATGATGCATAGGTTGATCGGGATCAGCAGATTTCGGTCAGTTGCTGGTTGCGATGTCCCAGCGACATCTCGACTTAAACCGCACTAATTTAGGAGTCAATCGATGAAGACTGTCGGCGACAAACTCGAAGCATTCTCGGTAGAAGCTGCCAAGCCTGGCTTCAACAACCACGAAGAAAACGGCGTCTCGGCTTTCGAAACGATCACCGAAGCCTCGTTCCCCGGCAAGTGGAAGATCATTTACTTCTACCCGAAGGACTTCACCTTCGTGTGCCCGACCGAAATCGTTGAGTTCGGCAAGCTGGCCAACGACTTCGCAGAGCGTGACGCTGTCCTGCTCGGCGGTTCGGGCGACAACGAATTCGTGAAGCTGGCATGGCGTCGTGAGCACAAGGACCTGAACAAGCTGAATCACTACTCGTTCGGCGACACGACCGGTGCCCTGATCGACCAACTCGGCGTGCGCGACAAGGCCGCCGGCGTGGCCCTGCGTGCCACGTTCATCGTTGACCCGGACAACGTCATCCAGCACGTTTCGGTGAACAACCTGAACGTCGGTCGCAACCCGGAAGAAGTGCTGCGTATTCTGGACGGTCTGCAAACGGACGAACTCTGCCCGTGCAACCGCGCTGTTGGCGGTGCAACGCTGTAAGCGTCGTCTTGTGAAGCCCGCGAAAGCGGGCTTTTTCAGCCCAAAGCAATAGGAGAAATTTATGGAATTCATCACCGCGATTAAGGCGCAAATCCCTGACTATGCCAAGGACATCCGCCTGAACCTCGACGGCACCATCGCCCGCTCCTCGCTGGAAGGCAACGATGCCGTTGGTGTGGCCCTCGCCGCCGCCTTTGCAGCCAAGAGCCAGCCGATCATCAAGGCGATTCGCGAATCGGGCGTACTCGCTCCCGAAGAGCTTGAAGGCGCGTTGACCGCTGCCGCGCTCATGGGCATGAACAACACGTGGTATCCGTATCTCGAGATGGCCGACAACGCCGAACTGAAGAACGAGAAGGCCCAGCTTCGCATGAACGGCTACGCCACGCGCGGGGGCGTCGATCAACGTCGTTTCGAGATGTATGCACTGGCGGCATCCATCATCGGCAAGTGCCACTTCTGTGTGAAGTCGCACGCCCACCTGCTCGCCGCCGAACACGGGATGAGTACCGCGCAACTGCGTGACGTCGGCCGTATCGCCGCCGTCGTCAATGCCGCCGCCCAAGTCATCGCCGCCGAGGCTGCCTGAGTCCGCAAGCGCTGAAGCTCCCATGCGCCGAGGCCGGCGCAAACCGCCAAAGCGACAACGGCGCTACCGGGTTCAACCGGTAGCGCCGTTGTGCGTGATGGATTGTGCTGCCCGCGCGTCACCGCGTTGCGTGCAGCGCCGCTATCGCCTCAGCCGGCAACGAGCAGGGCTGCCGCCTGCGCTTCAATCCCTTCCTGACGGCCGAGATAGCCCAGCTTTTCGTTCGTCTTCGCCTTCACGTTCACCTGACCGACGGTGACGCCCAGCGCGTCGGCAATCGACTGCGTCATCGCGCCGATATGGGGCGCGAGCTTCGGCGCCTGCGCAATCACCGTGCAGTCGACGTTGACGACCTCGTAGCCCTGCTCACGCACGCGCCGCATGGCTTCCTGGAGCAAAACCACGCTGTTCGCGCCCTTGAACGTGGGATCGGTGTCGGGAAAGTGGCGTCCGATGTCGCCCAGCGCCGCCGCGCCGAGCACGGCATCGGTGATGGCGTGCAGGAGCACGTCGGCGTCGGAATGGCCGAGCAGGCCGCGATCGAACGGGATGGTCACGCCCCCCATCACGAGCGGGCGCCCCGGCACGAGGGCATGCACGTCGTAGCCCTGGCCGATACGCAGCTTCGACAACATCGCGAGCGGGGATTGAGAAACAGCTTGTTCAGTCATGGAGAGTCGCCAAATGCGAAAGAATGCGGGGTGTCGTTTCGGAGCTGCGGCGCATGCCGAGCCCTCACACGGACTTGGCAGCGCCGAGGAAGGCCTCGGCGAGCGCGAAATCTTCGGGATAGGTCACCTTGAAGTTGCGCAGGCTGCCGCGAACGAGCTTCGGCGCGTGGCCGATCCGTTCGATGGCGCTGGCTTCGTCGGTCACTTCGGCCCCCGAGGCGAGCGCGTCTTCCAGCGCGTGACGCAGCATGCCGAGGCGAAACATCTGCGGGGTCTGCGCCTGCCAAAGGCCGTCGCGCGACTCGGTCGCCAGCACGGCCGCCAACCCACCCTTCGCCGTCGGCGCCTGCTCGCGCTTGAGCGTATCGGCCACGGGCAAGGCCAGGATGCCGCCGACCGGATCGTCGCGCAGCGCCTCGACCAGCGCGCGAATCAGCGCCGGCGTAATGCCGGGACGCGCCGCATCGTGCACCAGCACCCAGTCGCTGTCCTGCGCCCCGAACTCGGTGAGCGCCTGCAGCCCGCCAAGCACCGACGCATGCCGCGACGGCCCGCCGCAGCGTCGCACCGCAAAACGCAGCGGACCGAAGCGCCTGCCGTCGAAATGATTGTCGTCGGGCGCCAGCACCAGCACGGTCTGAGCGAACTCGGAGCAGGCGTCAAACGCGGCGAGCGCATAGTGCAGCATGGCGCGTCCGCCCACGCTTCGGTATTGCTTGGGCACGTCGGCCCCGGCGCGTACGCCCGCCCCGGCACACGGGATGACGGCAAAAAGTCGGTCGCTCACAATAAAACGCAGGTAAGAGGAAAGCAGGGATTTTATAATAGACGCTGACTGTCACGGGGCCCCATGCGAAAGGAGCCCCGTGCTTTGCCATTTCTGCAACGTTCCTCTATGTCCGCCGCCAACGCTCTATCCCGTAATACCGCGCCTGTGCCGCTCGTGAAAGCGGGACAGCGTTACGCCTTTGCAGGCTTGCACGCGTCGAGCGACGCCCTGCTCATCGCCCGCTATTTCAACGACAACCGCGAGCGCCTGCCGTTGCTCGCCGTCGTGTGCGCCCAGGCCACCGATGCCCTGCGCCTGCAGCAGGAACTCACGTGGTACGCGCCCGACGCCCGAGTACGGCTGCTGCCCGACTGGGAAACGCTGCCGTACGACACGTTCTCGCCACATCAGGATCTCGTCTCCGAACGGCTCGCCACCCTGCACGACCTCGGGGAGAAGCGCTGCGACATCGTTCTGGTGCCCGCCACCACTGCGCTCTACCGCATGGCCCCCGCGAGCTTCATGGCGGCCTACACGTTCTTCTTCACGCAGGGCGAGCGGCTCGACGAAGCACGCCTGAAGTCGCAACTGACGCTGGCAGGCTACGAGCATGTGAGCCAAGTGATGCGGCCCGGTGAGTATTGTGTGCGCGGCGGACTGATCGACCTGTACCCGATGGGCTCCGCCCTGCCGTATCGTCTCGATCTGTTCGATGACACCGTCGACAGCATTCGCGCATTCGACCCCGACACGCAGCGCAGCCTGTATCCGGTCAAGGAAGTCCGCCTGCTGCCCGGGCGCGAATTCCCGTTCGACGACGCTGCCCGCACCGCCTTTCGCGGGCGCTGGCGCGAAGTGTTCGAAGGCGACCCGACCCGCAGCCCGATCTACAAGGACATCGGCAGCGGCGTGCCGTCGGCCGGCATCGAGTATTACCTGCCGCTGTTCTTCGACGAAACCGCCACCCTGTTCCACTATCTGCCTGCCGACGCCCAACTGGTGTTCGTGGGCGATCTCGACGCGGCCATCCACCGTTTCTGGAACGACACGCGTCAACGCTACAACTTCCTGTCGCACGATCGCGAGCGGCCGGTGCTGCCGCCCGAGCAACTGTTCCTGCTCGATCAGGACTTCTTCACGCTCGCCAAGCCGTTCGCCCGCCTGACGCTGCCTACGCCGAGCGACGGCAGTTGGGCCATCCCGTTGCCGGCACTGGCCATCAACCGTCGTGCCGACGACCCGCTGGCCGCCCTGCGCGCCTACCTCGCCCGCACACCAGCCCGCGTGCTGCTGTGCGCCGACTCGGCCGGCCGGCGCGAGACGCTGCTGCAACTGCTGCATGACCATGACCTGCGCCCATCGTCCGTCGAGTCGTTCGAAGACTTCCTGACATCAGACGCTCGCTTTGCCATCGGCATCGCCCCGCTGGCCGCAGGCTTCCTGCTGCCGACGGAAGATCTCGCCTTCATCACGGAGAACGAGCTTTACGAAGGCCTCGCACGCCGCGCCGGCAAGCGCCGCCAGGAGCAGGCAACGTCGGTCGACTCGATGGTGCGAGATCTGGCCGAACTCAAGGTGGGCGACCCGGTCGTTCACAGCCAGCACGGCATCGGTCGCTATCAGGGCCTGGTCAGCATGGATCTCGGCGAAGGCGAGACCGAATTCCTGCATCTCGAATACTCGGGCGACAGCAAGCTGTACGTGCCCGTTTCGCAGTTGCATCTGATCTCGCGCTACAGCGGCGCCGATCCCGATACCGCACCGCTGCACTCGCTGGGCTCGGGCCAATGGGAAAAGGCGAAGCGCAAGGCGGCGCAGCAGATTCGCGATACCGCGGCCGAACTGCTCAACCTGTACGCCCGTCGTGCCGCGCGTTCCGGTTACGCGTTCGAACTGTCGCCGCGCGACTACGAGAAGTTCGCCGATAGCTTCGGCTTCGAGGAAACGCCGGATCAGGCGGCCGCCATTGCGGCCGTGATGAGCGACATGACGAGCGGCCGTCCGATGGACCGCCTCGTGTGCGGCGACGTCGGCTTCGGCAAGACCGAAGTGGCCTTGCGCGCCGCCTTCATTGCCGTGCTCGACGGCAAGCAGGTCGCCTTGCTGGCCCCGACCACGCTGCTCGCCGAACAGCACGCGCAAACCTTCTCCGATCGTTTTGCCGACTGGCCGGTACGCATCGCCGAACTCTCGCGCTTCAAGACGACCAAGGAAGTGAACGCGAGCGTGAAGGCCATCAACGAGGGACAAGTCGATATCGTGATCGGCACGCACAAGCTGCTGTCGAACGACATCCAGTTCCAACGTCTGGGCCTCGTCATCATCGACGAAGAACATCGTTTCGGCGTGCGGCAGAAGGAAGCCCTCAAGGCGCTGCGTGCCGAGGTGGACGTGCTCACCCTGACCGCCACCCCGATTCCCCGTACGCTCGGCATGTCGCTCGAAGGCCTGCGCGACTTCTCGGTCATCGCGACCGCACCGCAGAAGCGTCTGGCGATCAAGACCTTCGTGCGCCGCGAAGAGGATGGCGTCATCCGCGAAGCCATGCTGCGCGAACTCAAGCGCGGCGGACAGGTGTACTTCCTGCACAACGAAGTCGAAACCATCGAGAACCGCAAGGCACAGTTGGAAGCCCTGGTGCCCGAGGCCCGTATCGTCGTGGCGCACGGACAAATGCACGAACGCGATCTCGAACGCGTGATGCGCGACTTCGTCTCGCAGCGCGCCAACGTGCTGCTGTGTACCACCATCATCGAGACCGGCATCGACGTGCCGACCGCCAACACGATTCTGATGCATCGCGCGGACAAGTTCGGTCTGGCGCAATTGCACCAGTTGCGCGGGCGCGTCGGGCGCTCGCACCACCAGGCCTATGCCTATCTGCTCGTCCACGATCCGAAGGCGCTGACCAAGCAGGCACAGCGGCGTCTCGAAGCGATTCAGCAGATGGAAGAACTCGGCGCGGGCTTCTATCTCGCGATGCACGACCTGGAGATTCGCGGCGCGGGTGAAGTGCTGGGCGACAAGCAATCGGGCGAAATTCACGACATCGGGTTCCAGCTCTACACCGACATGCTGGCCGACGCCGTGAGCGCACTGAAAGCCGGACGCGAACCGGATCTCACCGCGCCGCTCTCGGCGACCACCGAGATCAATCTGCATGTCCCGGCCATCTTGCCGAGCGACTTCTGCGGCGACGTACAGGAGCGCCTCTCGCTGTACAAGCGCCTGGCCAACGGCACCCACGCCGACGCCATCGACACGATCCAGGAAGAACTCGTCGATCGCTTCGGCAAGCTGCCGCAGCAGGCGCAGGCGCTGATCGAGACGCACCGCCTGCGACTGCTCGCCAAGCCACTGGGTATCGTCAAGATCGACGCGAGCGAAGACGCCATCGCCCTGCAATTCGAGCCGACACCGCCCGTCGATCCGATGCGCATCATCGCGCTGGTGCAGACGCATCGCCATATCAAGCTCGCGGGACAGGACAAGCTGCGCATCGAAGCAAAGCACGTGCAACTGACCGATCGCGTCCGCGCGATCAAGGAGACGCTGCGCGCGCTCGGCACGCCGAACGCCAAAGCGGCCTGACGCTCGCATGCCCCGGGGCAACCCAAGCCCGGCGCGTCTTTTCCCACAAGGCGGGAATGGTTGTTCACTCAACCTTTTACGTCTAAATTGTTTTTGAGTAATATTTCCCCAGTACCGGTACGTAGCGACGTATGACTGGAGATTCCCGGAGATTCGAATGACAAGCGCTTCCCCCCAAGCCATCGCCCCGCAGGTTGCCAACGAGGCCCAGCCGGCATCGCTCGACTGGATCACGAAGCTGGTCAGCATCGACACCACCAGCCGCGAATCGAACCTCGGCCTGATCGAGACGGTGCGCGACAGCCTCAAGCACGCTGGCGTCGAACCGTGGTTGTCTTACGACGCCACCCAGCGCAAGGCCAATCTGTTCGTGACGCTGCCGGCCGCGGATGGCAACACCCAGGGCGGTATCGTGCTCTCGGGCCACACCGACGTGGTGCCGGTCGACGGTCAGCCATGGGACACCGATCCGTTCAAGCCAGTGGTGCGCGACGGCAACCTGTACGGCCGCGGCACGTGCGACATGAAGGGCTTCATCGGCTCGGTCATGACGCTGCTGCCGGAAATGCGCGACGCCAAACTCAAGACGCCGTTCCATTTCGCGTTCTCCTACGACGAGGAAATCGGTTGCGTGGGCGCGCCGGTCATGCTCGCCGCATTGCGTGAGCGCGGTATTCGCCCGGACGGCTGTATCGTCGGCGAGCCGACGAGCATGCGCGTGATCGTCGCTCACAAGGGCATCAACGCCTACCAGTGCTGTGTGCGCGGTCATGCGGCGCACTCGTCGCTCACGCCGAAGGGCTCGAACGCGATCGAATACGCCGCGCGCCTGATCTGCTACATCCGCGATCTGGCCGATCACTTCAAGCAGAACGGTCCGTTCGACGAGTTGTTCGACGTGCCGTTCACCACGGCGCAGACGGGCACGATCTCGGGCGGTATCGCCCTCAACACGATTCCGGCGCTGTGCGAGTTCGTCTTCGAATACCGCAACCTGCCGGGCGTGGATGCCGACGGGATCTTCCAGCGCATTCAGCAATACGCCACGGACGAGTTGATCCCGAAGATGCAGAAAGAGCACCCGAACGCGGGTATCGAGTTCAAGCGGATTGCCGCGGCCCCGGCACTGGACGCTTCGGAGCAGGACGCGATCACGCAACTCGTGCGCGCGCTGACCAAGGACACCGACAAGCGCAAGGTCGCTTATGGCACCGAAGCCGGTCAGTTCCAACGCGCAGGCGTGCCGTCGATTGTGTGCGGCCCTGGCAATATCGAACAAGCCCACAAGCCCAACGAGTTCGTGTCGCTCGAACAGATCGCGCAGTGCGAATCGTTCCTGCGCAAGTTGATCCACAGCAACACCGTCGGCGTCTGAACCCACGCCCGACTCGCGCAGGCCGGCGCGTCGACGAACGTTTGACGGGGCCGTATTCCGACTGCCGGATGCGGCCCGTTGCCTTGCAACATGCCTTACGCAGTAGCAGACGCCTATCGCAAGGGCGCACAGGACATTCCTCCGCAAGATAACAATCACGTACGCCAGACAGGTATTGGAGATCTCGCCCATGAGCGCAAGCGCAGCCCCCAACGCGACGGCCCCGGCCGCCCGCACTTCCCCGCACGCGTGGCGTGTGATCGTATCGGCCTCGATCGGTAATGCGCTCGAGTGGTTCGATCTCGTGGTGTACGGCTTTTTCGCCGTGACCATCGCCAAACTGTTCTTCCCGACCGGCAACGACACGGTATCGCTGCTGCTCACCCTCGGTACGTTCGGCGTGTCGTTCTTCATGCGGCCGCTGGGCGCCATTGTGATCGGCGCCTATGCCGACCGCGCCGGTCGCAAGGCGGCCCTCACCCTGTCGATTCTGATGATGATGGTCGGCACGCTGCTCATCGCGCTCATGCCCACGTACGCCACCATCGGCGTGCTGGCACCGGTCGGCATCGTCATCGCCCGCATGGTGCAGGGCTTCTCGGCGGGCGGCGAATTCGGCAGCGCCACTGCGTTTCTCGCCGAGCACGCACCGAAACGCCGCGGCTTCTTCTCGAGCTGGCAGGTCGCCTCGCAAGGGCTGACCACGCTGCTCGCCGCGGGGTTCGGCGCGCTGCTGACCGGTAATCTGTCGCCGGAGGCCATGATGTCGTGGGGCTGGCGCGTGCCGTTCTTCTTCGGCCTGCTGATCGGCCCGGTCGCGTATTACATTCGCCGCCGTCTGGACGAGACGCCCGAGTTCCTCGACATCGAGCCCACGCAAAGCCCGCTGCGCGACACGTTCGCGAGTCAGAAGGAACGGCTGCTGCTCGCCATTGGCGTGGTTGTGATGGCCACCGTGGCGACGTACCTGGTGCTCTACATGCCCACGTATGCCGTGAAGCAACTGGGCCTGCCGTCGTCGGCCGCGTTCTCGGCGGTACTGCTCACCGGCGTGGTGCAACTGATCGTGGCGCCCATCGTCGGCCACTGGTCGGATACGCATGGCCGGATCAAACCGATGCTCACGGCCGCCGTGGCATTGCTGGTACTGGTCTACCCGATGTTCAGCCTGCTCGATGCGCACCCGACGTTCGGCGCGCTGATGGTGTTCCAGATCGTGCTCGGCCTGCTGATGACAACGTACTTCGGCGCCCTGCCCGCCCTGCTCACGGAATTGTTTCCGGTGCAGGTGCGCACCACCGGCCTCTCGCTCGGGTATAACATCGCAGCAACGGTGTTCGGCGGTTTCGCCCCGTTCATCATCACGTGGCTCATCGGCGCTACCGGCAACAAGCTCGCGCCGAGCTTTTATCTGATTTTCGCTGCCCTTATCAGCATTACCGCGCTGCTGCGCACCCGTAAGCTCGGCCTGCGCTGATTTCAGCGACGGCCCAGCGCCCCCCGGGCGCCGAGGCGCACATGCGTTCACCGGTGTGCGCCCGTCCCCGGGGATTCCACGACTACGGAGACCCTGTCCAAGTGACGCAACCGACCCCTGCCCCGCACGCCGAAACCATCGACACGCAACCCGTTCCGACCCGGGACGCCATTGCCGAACTCCACGAAAAGCTGCGCCCCTATGTGCGAACCACGCCAGTGTTCACGCGCAACGACTTTCCGACGCTGGGCGACACGCGGGTGACGTTCAAGTACGAGCTGCTGCAGGCGTCGGGGACGTTCAAGGCGCGCGGCGCGTTCTCGAACCTGCTCTCGCTCGACGAAGCGCAGCGCGAAGCGGGCGTGACGTGCGTATCCGCCGGCAATCATGCCGTGGCGGTCGCCTATGCCGCGCGCGCGATGGGTGTCGGGGCCAAGACGGTCATGCTCAAGACCGCCAGCCCGGCACGCTCGTCCCTGTGCCGCGAATACGGCGCGGATCTGATGTTGGCGGAGAACGTGCATGAAGCGTTCGAGGTGGTCAAGCGCGTGGAGCAGGAGGAAGGCCGTTACTTCGTGCATCCTTTCAACGGTTACCGCACCGTGCTGGGCACGGCCACGCTCGGTTACGAGTGGGCGCAGCAAGCCCCCGACCTCGACGCCGTGATCGTGCCCATCGGTGGCGGCGGGCTGATTGCCGGGGTGGCGACAGCGTTCAAGCTGTTCGCCCCGCACGTGCAGGTGTATGGCGTGGAGCCGGCGGGTGCCGATGCGATGGCTCAGAGCTTCGCCGCAGGCGGTCCGGTCAAGATGGGGCCGATGAGCGGCATTGCCGACAGCCTGATGGCGCCGCACACCGAGCTGTACAGCTACACGCTGTGCCGACGCCATATCGACGAACTGGTCACCGTCACCGACGACGAGATGCGCGCGGGCATGCTCACGCTGTTCCGCCAACTGAAGCTCGCCGTGGAGCCGGCATGTGCCGCTGCCACCGCCGCATTGATGGGGCCCCTGCGCGAAAAGCTCATGGGCAAACGCGTGGGCGTCCTGCTGTGCGGCACCAATACCGACACGGCAACGTTCAACCGGCACATCGAAGCCGCCCTCGCGGCGGAAGCGAACGGCTGAGCGGCGTCGCGCTGCCTTCGCACGGCATCACGCCGCAGCCGCACCCCGACGCGACCCGACGGTCGCGTCGTCGCTTGGCCTGCGGCTGCTTCCGGCATTTTCCAGCAACGTCACCAGGATTTCGCATGTCCGCCACCTCCCCCACGCCGCCTGTCTTGCTGCTCGACGCCACGCAAATCGCCGCGCTCATGCCCGTGGCCGACGCGATTCCCGTCATGTCCGATATGTTCGGCGCGCTGGCCCGCGAGCAGATTCACCTGCCGTTGCGTCAGATCATTCGCCCACCGGAAGCGCTCGGGGCCAAGGGCATGCTCGGTATGATGCCTGCGTTCCTGGGTGGCACGGCGTCCGGCATACCAGTCTACGGCGCGAAGGTCGGCACCTTCTTTCCCGGCAATAGCGCCCAAGGCAAAGATCCACATCAAGGGTGCGTGCTGTTGATGAGCGGGCTGACGGGGGAACTCCTCGCGGTCATGAACGCGGCGGAGATCACGGGCATTCGCACTGCCGCCGTGACGGGGCTCGCGACACGTCGGCTCGCCCGCCACAACGCCAGCCGTCTCGCGCTGATCGGCGCCGGTCATCAGGCCCACTGGCATCTCGCGGCACTCGCCGCGGCGCGCGAGCTGCAGCACGTGCGCGTGGCGAGCCGCTCGCTCGCCACCGCACAGGCGTTTGTCGACAAGGAGCAGCCGAACTATGATTTTCGCCTCGAAGCCGCGCAGAGCGTCGAAGCAGCCGTGCGAGACGCCGACATCGTGGTCACGGTGACCAACGCCACGGAACCGGTGCTGCAAGCGGACTGGATCGCGCCGGGCACGCACGTCAATCTGGTGGGCAGCAGCACGCCGCGTCACCGCGAGGCCGACACGGCGCTCATGGCGCGCGCGCAACTGTTCGTCGACCGGCGCGAGTCGACGATCAACGAATCCGGCGACTATCTCGCCGCCGCTGCCGCGGGCAGCATCGGACCGGCCGATCTGCTCGCGGAACTCGGCGAGCTGGTCATTGGCCATCATCCCGGGCGCACCGATGCCGAAGCCGTCACAGTCTTCAAGTCGCTTGGCATGGGCGCGCAGGACGTTGCCCTTGCCGCCGCCCTCTATCAACGCGCGCAAGCCGCAGGCATTGGCACCAGCGCCGCGATCTGAAGGTCCGACGCGCCGCTGACAACGTCAGCCCACGAGGGCGACGGGGCCGCCAAACACAATGTCCGGATCGGTCCGGTTCCGGTCTGGAGGCGGCCTGTCGAGGCGTCAGGGGACGCCGTAAGATGGTGCCATCGGTTCCCACCTCACGGAGAGTCCCTCATGTCGCAAAGCCAAGCTGCCCACACCGCCCGTACCGCCCTGCTCGTCATCGACGCCCAGGAGTCGTTTCGCCAACGCCCGTACTGGCGTGAAGACGATCTCGCCACGTATTTCGACCGTCAGCAGGCCCTCGTCGACGGTGCCGTGGCGCGCGGCGTGCCGATCGTGCAGGTCTTCCACATCGGGTCGGGCGCGTTCTCGCGCGATTCCGGCTTCGTTCGCACGCTCGAAGAACTCCATATCGCCCCGGCGTTAACGGTGGACAAGGTCAAGCATAGTGCCCTGGCCGGCTCCACGCTCGGCGCGTGGCTCGTCGAGCATGGCATCACGCGCCTGATCGTCTCCGGCATCCGTACCGAGCAATGCTGCGAGACAACCACGCGCGCGGCGTCCGACGCGGGTTACGCCGTGGACTTCGTCACCGAAGCCACCCTCACGTTCCCGATGCAGCACCCGCGCACCGGGCGTGAGCTGTCGGTGGCCGAGCTGAAGGAGCGCACGGAAACGGTGCTCGTCGATCGCTTCGCACGCATCGTGACGGTTGAGGAAGCGCTCGCCGCGGTGTAATGTCGTGATCAACCCGCCTTGCCCCCGCTGTCCGAATCTGACCTGAACGCCTGCCGCCATGCCGCGACTGCAACCCGTCTACCTGCTGGTCATGCCCGACGCGCTGCTGCTCGACGTGGCGGCCCCCGCCGAAGCCTTGCGCATGGCCAATCACCAGCAGGACGACGTGCGCTTCGTGTTGCACTACGTCGGCACGCAGCGCTCAGTCGCCACCTCGATCGGCTTGTACGTCTCGCCGCTCGACATCTTGCCGGACAACGTGCCCGACGACGCCTGGCTGGTCGTCACGGGAACCGTCGAGAAGCCACTGCCGGTATGGGCGGCGGACGGCGGCACGACACCTGACCATTCCGCGGCGCCCACCGAAGACGCCGAACCCCTTGCCATCGCGTGGCTTCGGCGGGTCGTGCGCCCCACGCATCAATTGGCCTGCATCTGCACGGGCGCCTTGCTGGCCGCGCGCGCAGGACTGCTCGACGCCCGCGCCTGCACCACGCACCACGGCAGTTGCGACGCCCTGCGCGCGCTGGCCCCCAGCGCCCGGGTGGCCGACAATCGACTTTACGTGCATGACGCAAACGTGTGGACGAGTGCCGGTGTCACGACCGGCCTGGATCTGATGTTGACGCTCATCGCCGACGCCACCGGCCCGTTGTGTGCGGCGGCCGTCGCGCGGCAGATGGTCGTCTACGCCCGGCGCGCGGGCGCCGACCCGCAGTTGTCGCCGTGGCTGGAAGGCCGCAACCATTTGCACCCAGCGTTGCATCGCGTGCAGGATGCCATCGCCGCCGATCCCGCGCACGACTGGACACTCGCCTCGATGGCGGACATCGCCTGCGCCAGCGAACGGCACGTGACGCGACTCTTTCGCGAGCACGCCGGCGTCGCGCCCATCGATTACCTGCATCGGCTGCGCATCGCGCTCGCGCGCGAGATGCTCGGCAACAGCCAGCTCGACCTGGAACATATCGCCGAGCGCACCGGCTTTGGTTCGAGCCGACATCTGCGACGCGTCTGGCACAAGTTCGATGCACTCCCGCCGAGCCACGCACGCCGTATCGCGCACGACGGCTGAAGCAAGGCATCCGGGAGATGCGCGAAGCCCGATATGGCGGGACATCGTGGGGAAACGTCGGGAAACCAGCGTCGGCTCGCCGCAACCCGGTAGAATGTCGATCGCACGCAAAACGCAAGACTCTCGACTTCAAGATGGCCAACGATCTCGTCATTCTGGGCGGCACCCCGCCCACTACGTCCACCGCACCCGCCACGACCTTCCCGCCGCATCTGCAGGCGGCCGTCGGCGCCTTCGTACCCGGCGCCAACGTCACGTTCACGCCAGGCGCGGCGCGTATTGCCGATGTCGTCGACACGCCCGCCCTGCGCGCGGCGATGGGGGCGTTCGCACAGCAGCACGAAGTCGACACCGTGCTCGTCGACAGCCACCAACGCCTCACAGACTTCAAGCTCGTGGCCATGGACATGGACTCGACGCTCATCACCATCGAGTGCATCGACGAAATTGCCGACTACTGTGGGCTGAAGGCGGAAGTCTCGGCCATCACGGAAGCCGCCATGCGCGGCGAGATCAAGGACTTCAACGAGAGCCTCACGCGGCGCGTGGCGCTGCTCAAGGGACTTGACGCGAGCGCCCTGGAAAAGGTCTTCGACGAGCGCCTGCAACTCTCGCCCGGCGCCGAAACCATGTTGCGCGGCGTTCAGGCACTCGGCATCCGCACGCTGCTGGTGTCCGGCGGCTTCACGTTCTTCACGGAGCGACTGAAGGCGCGTCTGAACCTGGATGTCGCCCGCGCCAATACGCTGGAGATCGTCGACGGCAAGCTCACGGGCCGAGTGCTCGGCGAGATCGTCAACGCCGAGGTCAAGGCGCGCACCGTGACCGAAGTGGCGACACAGCTCGGTGTCAGCGCTGCTCAGGCAATCGTCATGGGCGATGGCTCGAACGACCTGCAGATGATGGCCATCGCCGGGCTGTCGGTGGCGTTTCGCGCGAAACCGGTGGTGCGGGAGAAGGCGTCTGTCGCGTTGAATTACGCAGGTCTGGACGCCCTGCTCTCGCTGTTCCGCAAGGACTGACATCGCCGGCGCGATGCGCCGACGATGCAGCGCCCTTCGTGGGCGCGCGTTCCCTTCCTCAGGCGCCGAGATGCGCCGTCAGACTGGCTTCGATATCGGCCTGTAAATCGCGCACGTCTTCGAGACCGACATAGAAGCGCACCAGCGCGCCCTTATGCGGCCACGGCGTTGCCGAGCGCATGGACGGCACGCGATAGGGCACCACCAGGCTGTGCGCGCCCCCCCAACTGAAACCGATCTTGAACAAGCGAAGCGCTTCGATGAATGCGTCGATTTGCGCCGGCGTGTAGCGCTCGTCGAACACCACGGAGAACAGACCACCCGCGCCCGTGAAGTCGCGATGGAAATGCGCATGACCGGGGCAATCCTCGAATGCCGGATGCAGCACGGCCGCGATTTCATGACGGGTGCCCAGCCACGTCGCCAGCGTCATCGCGGCACGATCGTGCGCCTCGAAACGTAGCTGCATATTCGGCAGACTGCGCAACACGAGGCTGCAATCGTCGGCTGACACGCCCACGCCCATGCGCATGCGCGCCTGCTTCAGACGGTGGTGCACGTTATCGTCGACGGTCACGACCGAGCCCATCAGCACGTCGCTGCCGCCCGATTGGTACTTGGTGAGGGCCTGCACCGAGATGTCCACCCCGTGGTCGAACGGACGGAATGCCAGGCCGGCGGAATATGTATTGTCAATGGCCGTGAGTACGCCCCGCTCGCGCGCCACGCGCGCGATGGCCGGCACGTCGGGGACTTCCATCGTCACCGAGCCCGGGGCCTCGAGCCAGATCACCTTCGTGTTGGACTGAATCAGCGCGCCGATAGCGTCACCGATCATCGGATCGTAGTAGCGCACGGTGATGCCGAACGACTCGGCGAGCCAGTCACCGTGCTCTCGGTTCGGACCGTAGGCGTTGTCTGGAATAAGGACATCGTCACCGCTCTTGACGAGGCCAAAGTACACATTGGAGATCGCGGCAAGTCCCGACGGGAACAGCAGGCAGTGTTTGCCGCCTTCGAGCGCCGCCAAGCGCCGCATCAACTCCATCGATGTGGGCGTGGCATGCAGACCGTAGCGCCACTGGCTGTCGTTCTTCCAGTCGAGCGAGCGCATGGCGGCCAGATCGGGGAAGATCACCGTCGATGCGCGGGCCACCGGCACCGGCATCGCGGCGAAACCGGCCGGCACGTGGGTGTCCGTATGCAGAATATTGGTTTGCCAATGCCAGCCATTGGCTTCCGGCGTGTCGAGGGGCTTACGGTTGTCTTGCGTCATTACGGCTCCGGAAAGACTCGGGCCGGCAACGACACCGGCCCCCGGGAGTAACTTACACGCGCTCGAACACGGCGGCAATGCCCTGGCCGCCGCCGATGCACATCGTCACCAGTGCATAGCGCCCGCCGATACGCTGCAACTCGTGCAACGCCTTGACCGTGATCAGGGCACCAGTCGCGCCGATCGGGTGGCCCAGCGAAATGCCGGAACCGTTCGGATTCACCTTGGCCGGATCGAACCCGAGGTCGCGCGTGACCGCGCACGCCTGCGCGGCGAATGCTTCGTTGGCTTCCACCACATCGATGTCGCCAACCTTGAGCCCGGCGCGCTCCAACGCCTTGCGCGACGCTGGCACCGGACCAATGCCCATATAGTTCGGATCGACCCCGGCGTGGGCGTAGCTGACCAGGCGCGCGAGCGGCTTGGCGCCGCGACGCTCGGCTTCGGCGCGTTCCATCAGAATCAGCGCGGCGGCCGCATCGTTAAGCCCCGAGGCGTTCCCGGCCGTGACGGTGCCGTCCTTCTCGAACACGGGGCGCAGCTTCGCCATGTCGGCCAGCGTCACTTCCGCACGCACATGTTCGTCGGCGGTGAACGACACCTCGCCCTTCTTCGACTTGATCGCGATAGGGACGATCTGGTCGTTGAAATAGCCCGCAGCCATGGCGCGCGCGGCGCGTTGATGCGATTCGACCGCGAGACGATCCTGATCGTCGCGCGTGATACCCCATTTCTTCGCGATGTTCTCTGCCGTCACGCCCATATGAATATTGGCGAAGGGATCGTGCAACGCGCCGAGCATCATGTCGACCAGACGCGATTCGCCCATGCGCGTGCCCCAGCGGGCACCCGGCATCACGTACGGCGCGCGGCTCATGCTCTCCGCGCCGCCCGCCATCGCCACGTCGGTGTCGCCCAGCAGAATCGACTGCGCGGCAGAAACGACCGCCTGCAGACCGGAGCCGCACAGGCGATTGACGGTCATCGCGGGCGCATGCTGGCTAACGCCCGCCTCGATGGACGCCACGCGAGCCAGATACATGTCCTTGGGTTCGGTATGAATGACGTTGCCGAACACCACGTGGCCGACGTCGTCACCGCCCACCTGGGCGCGCGCCATGGCCTCGCGGGCGACGATGGCACCGAGCTGCGTCGGCGCGAAATCCTTCAGGCTGCCGCCAAAATCTCCAATCGCGGTGCGCACACCGCTGACGATCACGACTTCTCGTTGCATGTCTCTTCTCCGGGTGAATTTCAGTTGGCAATGAGTATAGCGCCGCAGGGGTTACCGCGATGGCAGACGCAGTGGAGGGAAACTTCGATGAGCGAGCTTGCGGGGGCGGCGGCCGTGTCGGGTGCCGCGCATTGCGCTGCGGCGGGACGCGGCGGGAAGTGGCGCAAGCGACGGAAGTCGGGGGAAAGCGAAGCGAGGGGAAACCGGAGCATCGACGTGCCCCGGTAGGTCAAGCATTGATGCGGATCAGCCCGCCAGTGTCTGGAGCACCTGCTCGGCGCGCGGTACGGGCGCGACTGCGCCGTAACCGGTTGTCGACAACGCTGCGCAGACGTTGGCGTAGCGCGCCGCCGCGAACGGATCGTCGCCCAGCGCCAGACGGGCCACGAAAGCGCCGCCAAAGCAATCGCCGGCCCCGGTGGCGTCAACGGCCTTTACCGGATATGGCGCGACGATACGACGCTCGTCCGGCGTGGCGACATAGCAACCCTCGCGACCCAGCTTGAGCGCCACGACCTTCACGCCATACGAGAGCAGTGCGTCAAGGATCGCATCGCGATCGTCCAGCCCAGTGACCGCCGTCACGTCGTCCCAGCTCGGCAGGCAGACGTCGGTCAGGCTGAAGGCTTCGCGCATGGTGGCGCGGGCGCGGGCCAACGGCCACAGCTTGAGGCGCAGATTCGTATCGAACGACACCTTGCCGCCGGCGGCGCGAATCGTCGACATCGCCTCGAAAGCGGCGTCGCAAGCGCTCGCGCTGATCGCCAGGCTGATCCCCGACAGGTGCAGGAAAGATGCGCTCGCCAACGCTTCGCGCGGCAGATCCTGGGGCCGGTAACGGCTCGCGGCGGAGCCCGCGCGCAGATAGTCGAAATGGTGCCCGCTCGCGTCGTGGGACACGAAATAGACGCCGGTCGGAGCCTGCGCATCGACGCGAACGGCGTCCGTATCGACGGCTTCCTCACGCCACAAATCGAGCAGCATGCGACCGAAGCGGTCGTCGCCGAGCGCGCTCACGAAGCCCGTGTTGACGCCTTGGCGACGCGCAGCGATGGCGAAGTTGGACGTGTCGCCGCCGAAGCCCTGCAAATACTGGCGGGGGTCGTCGGGCGACTGGTTGAACTCGACCATGGCTTCGCCCATGGCCAGCACTTGCGGACCTGTTGACGTATGCGTGAGCGCCATCAGACCACCTCGCCCCACAGATCGTGGCCGTCGGCGCCAGTCACCGTCACGTTCACGAACTCGCCGACCTTCAGGCGCTTGGCCGCCGTGGGCGTGGGCTCGATGTACACGAGGCCGTCGATTTCGGGGGCGTCGGCCGCCGAGCGCGCCACCCCACCGTCCTGATTGATCTCGTCGACGATGACCTGAATCGTCGTGCCGACCTTGCGCTGCTGGCGCTGCGCCGAGATCTCTTCGGCCACTTCCATGAAGCGCGCGCGGCGCTCCTCGCGCACTTCGTCTGGCAAGGCACCCGGCAATTCGTTGGCCTTGGCCCCCTCGACCGGCGAATAGGCGAAACAACCCACGCGGTCCAGTTCGGCCTCGCGAAGGAAGTCCAGCAGATACGCGAACTCGGCCTCGGTTTCACCCGGGAAACCTGCGATGAAGGTGCTGCGGATCGTCAGATCCGGGCACAGCTTGCGCCACGCCTGAATGCGCTCGAGATTCTTCTCCCCCGAGGCCGGGCGCTTCATGCGCTTGAGCACATCCGGATGGGCGTGTTGCAGCGGCACGTCGAGATACGGAAGGATGTGGCCTTCGGCCATCAGCGGAATGATCTCGTCGACGTGCGGGTACGGGTAGACGTAATGCAACCGCACCCAGGCGCCGTACTGCTTGGCCAGTTCGCCCAGCGCCGTGACCAGTTCGGTCATGCGAGTCTTGAGCGGACGCCCCGCCCAAAAACCGGTGCGGTACTTCACGTCGACACCATAGGCGCTGGTGTCCTGCGAGATCACCAACAGCTCCTTCACACCGGCCTTGAAAAGGTTCTCGGCCTCGAGCATCACTTCGGCCACCGGGCGCGAATCGAGATCGCCGCGCATCGACGGGATGATGCAGAACGTGCAGCGATGGTTGCAGCCTTCGGAGATCTTCAGATACGCGTAATGACGCGGCGTAAGCTTGATGCCGGCGGGCGGCACAAGATCGGAGAAGGGGTCGTGCGGCTTCGGCAGATGCGTATGCACCGCGCTCATCACTTCGCCCAGGGCGTGGGGACCGGTGACGGCCAGCACCTTCGGGTGCACGGCCGTTACGATGTCCTGACCGGCGGCATCCTTTTTGGCGCCCAGGCAACCGGTGACGATCACCTTACCGTTTTCGGCCAGCGCCTCGCCGATGGCGTCGAGGCTTTCCTGAACGGCGTCGTCGATGAAGCCGCAAGTATTGACCACCACGAGATCGGCACCGTCATAGGTACCGGCGATGTCGTAACCTTCGGCACGCAGTTGCGTCAGGATTTGCTCGGAGTCGACCAGCGCCTTGGGGCATCCGAGCGAAACGAAGCCGACCTTGGGGGTGCCGGCGGGCGATGGGCGGGACATGGGGCGAAATCCTGATCTAGAAAATACGGGGAACGATCGACCGGCGAAGCAGCGACCTCAGCCACTCCTGGCGCATCCCCCACAATGCCGAAACACCGCGCGAGACGCAGATCCTGCCTGCCGCCGAAACCGCCGCAAGAAGTCCCTCGCGGCGAACAACCGCGTATTTTACCCTGTTCGCCCGTGGGGCGTTCCAACTATGTTGCCGATCGCGACGTTGCGCGCCCCGTGCCCCATCGCAACGTCGGCCAAACCGTCAGGGCTTCTTGTTCGGGTCGCCCGGAGCGCCCGGCGCTCCCGGGAACGGGAACGTATTGAACATCGACTTCGCCTGGGTCTGCATCTGCTCTTGCATCTGCACGAACAGGTTCTTCGACTGCTCGATGTAGTTGGTCATCATGCCCTGCATCATCGGCGCCTGCATGTTCATGAATTGCGCCCAGACGTCCGGGTTGAAGGACGCGCCTTCGTAGATGCCCTTCGACTGATCGGCCAGCTTGTTCTGAATTTCGATGAACGTCTGGATATTCTTCTCGAGATACGTGCCCATCATGCCCTGCAGCGCATGCCCATAGAAACGAATGATCTGCGACAGCATGGCGCTCGAGAACATCGGCACGCCACCGGTTTCTTCTTCCAGAATGATCTGCAGCAGAATGCTGCGCGTCAGATCCTCACCCGACTTGGCATCGACGACCTTGAACTCCTCGGTCTCGAGTACCAATTGCTTCACATCGGCAAGGGTGATGTACGTGCTGGTCTGGGTATCGTACAGACGCCGGTTCGGATACTTTTTGATCAGGCGTTCGTCAGTCTTCTTGCTCGCGGCCATGCGGTGGGTTTCCTGCTTTTATGAAGGACTTCCCCGACCGGCGGTCGGGGTTAGTCACATATTATCGATTCTAGGACGTTTGCTGCTATGCGGCAAAGCCCTAACCCGCAACGGGGCGCGCGGCGCGGGTGTCGCCCGTCGCGCCCCCTACGCCCCGATCCCGCTTAGCCCATGTGCAGGCCACCGTTGAGCGAGAAATCCGCCCCCGTCGAGAAGCCGGAGTCTTCCGATGCCAACCACGCCACGATGGACCCGATCTCACCCGGTTCGCCCAGGCGCTTGACCGGAATCGTGGCCACGATCTTGTCCAGCACGTCCTGACGAATCGAGCGCACCATGTCCGTCCCGATATACCCCGGGGACACCGTGTTGACCGTGACGCCCTTGGTCGCCACTTCCTGTGCCAGCGACATCGTGAAGCCGTGGATACCGGCCTTGGCCGTCGAGTAGTTGGTCTGACCGAACTGCCCCTTTTGCCCGTTGACCGACGAAATGTTGATGATGCGGCCCCAACCACGCTCGCACATGCCCTCGATGACCTGCTTGGTCACGTTGAACAGGCTCGTGAGGTTGGTGTCGATGACGGCATCCCAGTCCTCGCGGGTCATCTTGCGGAAGACGACATCGCGCGTGATGCCCGCGTTGTTCACCAGCACGTCGACCTCGCCGACCTCGGCCTTGACCTTGTTGAACGCGGCCGTCGTGGATTCCCAGTCGCCAACGTTACCTTCGGACGCGATGAAGTCGAACCCCATCGCCTTCTGGTCTTCCAGCCACTTCACGCGGCGCGGCGAATTCGGCCCGCACCCCGCCACCACCTTGAAGCCATCCTTGTGCAGCCGCTGGCAAATGGACGTACCAATACCGCCCATCCCACCTGTCACATATGCAATGCGTTGAGTCATGGAAAGCTTCCCCCAAAATAGCGGCATCTCTGCCGCCTGTTGCGACTGCCAATTGACTGACGCACAAGCCGCGCGTTCCCGCGCGCGCCTTTCGTCTCCTGCCGACTTCAGCGTGCGCCCGTGCGCACTGCACGCACGGACGATACCGATTCGATTTTTTTCGAACGCTCGCCGATGCGCGTCAGACGCGCTCGAGCGCCAACGCGACGCCCATGCCACCGCCGATGCACAGCGATGCCAGGCCGCGACGCGCATCCCGGCGCGCCATCTCGTGCAGCAACGTCACGAGAATACGGCAGCCCGACGCCCCGATCGGGTGTCCGATGGCGATCGCACCACCGTTCACGTTGATCTTGGAAGTGTCCCAACCCATCTGCTGGTTCACGGCCAGTGCCTGCGCCGCGAAGGCTTCGTTGATTTCCATCAGGTCCAGATCGCTGGCCTTCCAACCCGCACGCGCGAGGCAACGCTGCGATGCCGGAACCGGGCCGATGCCCATCACCTTCGGATCCACGCCCGCGTTCGCGTACGCGACAATGCGCGCGAGTGGCGTAAGCCCCAGTTGCTCGGCGCGCTTGGCCGACATCACGACGACAGCGGCCGCGCCGTCGTTGATCCCCGACGCATTCGCCGCGGTCACCGTGCCGTCTTTCGCGAACGCGGGCTTCAGACTCGCGAGCGACTCAGCCGTCACGCCATGGCGAACGAATTCGTCGGTGTTGAACACCAGCGGATCGCCCTTGCGCTGCGGAATCAGGACCGGCACGATCTCGGCGTCGAAACGGCCCGCCTTTTGCGCGGCCTCGGCCTTGTTCTGCGAAGCGGCGGCGAATGCGTCCTGCATTTCGCGGGTGATGCCGTATTCCTTCGCGACGTTCTCCGCCGTGATGCCCATGTGGAACTGGTTGTACACGTCCCACAGGCCGTCGACGATCATCGTGTCGATCAGCTTGGCGTCGCCCATGCGGAAGCCGTCACGCGAGCCCGGCAGCACATGCGGCGCGGCGCTCATGTTCTCCTGCCCCCCCGCCACGACGATATCGGCCTCGCCCGCGGTGATCGCGTTCGCGGCGAGCATCACGGCCTTCAGGCCCGAGCCGCACACCTTGTTGATGGTCATGGCCGGCACCATCGCAGGCAGACCCGCCTTGATGGAAGCCTGTCGCGCCACGTTCTGACCCGAGCCGGCCGTGAGTACCTGACCCATGATGACTTCGCTCACGTCCTCGCCCTTGAGCTTGGCGCGCTTGAGCACCTCGTCGATCACGATGGCGCCCAGATCCGGCGCCGCCACCTTGGCGAGCGAGCCGCCAAATTTACCGACTGCGGTACGCGCAGCCGACACAATCACGATATCCGTCATGTCTCTTTCCTCGTTTCCAAATGAGTCGAACCCGCGGGGGATGCCCGTGGGTGCCGCCCGTTCAGGCCTTGGCCTTCACGTAGCGACCGGGCGCCGGTTCGATAGGGGCATAAACAACATTACCATACGCTTTTGGCGCCTTGACGCGTTTTCCTGCATAGCCTGCAAGCCACTCGCTCCAGTCGCTCCACCAACTGCCGGGGTGCTCCGTCGCGCCGGCCAGCCAGTCGTTGGCATCGGTACCCACGTCGTCGTTGCGCCAGTAGCTGCGCTTTTTCTTGGCCGGCGGATTGACCACGCCCGCGATGTGACCGGAAGCGCCCAGCACGAAGCGTCGCTCGCCGCCCAACAACGGCAGCGAACGGAACGCCGACGTCCACGGCACGATGTGATCCTCGCGTGAGCCGAACACATATGCCGGCGCGTCGATGGCGCCCAGATCCAAGGGCACGCCGCACGTCTGCACCGCACCCGGGCGCTTCAATTCGTTTTGCAAATAAAGATGGCGCAGATACCAGCAGAACATCGGCCCCGGCAGATTGGTGCCGTCACCGTTCCAGTAAAGCAGGTCGAACGGCTGGGGCGCATTGCCCTTCAGGTAGCTGTCGACCACATAATTCCAGACCAGATCGTTCGGGCGCAGGAACGAGAACGTATTCGCCAGCTCCACGCCACGCATGAGGCCCGGCGGATGCCCGGCGCCGCCGCCGATCGTCTGCTCGCGGAATTGCACATGCGGCTCGTCGATGAAGACGTCGAGCACGCCGGTATCGGAAAAGTCCAGCAGCGTGGTCAGCAAGGTCACGCTGGCGACCGGCGACTTGGCACCCTTCTGGCCCTTCGCGGCCAGCACGGCGAGCGCGGCGGAGAGCAGCGTGCCACCCACGCAGAAGCCGAGCGCATTGATCTGCGGTTGCCCGCTGATCTCACGCACCACGTCGATCGCGGCGATCGGCCCTTCGCCTACGTAGTCGTCCCAGGTCTTGTGAGCGAGCGATGCGTCGGGATTGCGCCAAGACACGACAAACACGGTATTGCCCTGCTCGATCGCATAGCGGATCAACGAGTTCTCCGGCTGCAGATCGAGGATGTAGTACTTGTTGATGCAAGGCGGCACGACGAGTAGCGGCCGCTGATGCACCGTTGGCGTGAGCGGCTTGTACTGGATGAGCTGGATCAGGTCGTTCTCGAAGACCACGGCGCCTTCGGTCGTCGCCACGTTGCGACCGACTTCGAACGCGGCCTCATCGGTTTGCGACACCTTGCCCTTGCCCATGTCGGCAAGCAGGTGCTGCATGCCGGTGAGCAGGCTGTCGCCTTTCGTTTGCACGAGGCGCTGCTGCGCGTCCGGATTGGTCGCGATGAAGTTGGCCGGCGAACTGGCCGCCACCCATTGCTCTACCGCAAACCGAATCCGCTCGCGCGTTTTCGCGTCGGCGTCGACCAGTTCGGCCATGCGCAGCAAGAAGCGTCCATTGAGCAAATACAGCGCCGCGGGCATCGCGTAGAACGGATTACGCCAACCGTCGCCCGCGAAGCGCCGGTCTCCCAAGGCCGGCGCCGTGTCCAGTCCGGGCTGCGTGAAGCTGGCAACAAGTTCGGAAAATTCGCGCGCATATTCCGTCTGAAGGGCATTCAGACGCGCCGGATCGACGTGCGGTGACGTCGGCGGCGGCAGGCTGCCGGCCTTGCCGATGAGATCGAAAAGCCCGGCGAACGGGTTTGCGGCGGACGGTGTCCCAGGGGCACCGGAGAATGACGAGCCGGCAGCCCCCGGCAGCGCCCCGAACAGTTGTTGGGCAGCCGTGAACCACTGCGACATGTCCTGAGCGGAGAGCGAAGCGGAGGGAAACTGCTTGGCGAACGAGGCGGCCAACGAGGCCGGATCGAAGTTGGCACTGGCGCGATTCATGATAGCCTGAGTGTCACGTTCGTTGCGTTCACGGGCCAGCGCCCGAAACGCGGCGGCACGCAGCGCTTGCTTAGCGATACGCCCCACCTGCGAAGCATTCTTGCGTGCGCGCGCAAGTGTGTCAATGCTTGCAGCGTCCGTCTTGCGTGCATTTTTCCGTCGCCCCACCTATTTTTGCCTGCGCGTTTGCCCCAATGCTGATCGTCATTCTTGGCTGGCTTTATGTCATTGCGATGGTCGCCATCACCGCGCCGTCCGTCGCACTGGGTATCGTCATCTTTGTCTGCGGTGGCCTCGCGCCGACGATGCTCTGTTTGTACATCGCAGGCGCCCGCCTCCGGCGTGCCCGCCCGCCGCGAACCGATGACGCCGTCGCGCAAGTCCCTTCATCGTCGGATCGCGACGCCTCACCGCGCTCGCCGCCCACGCCGTTGCCGTGACAGAACCCCGGACGGACTCGCTTGCGCGGTAATCGGCGTCAGGCCGTGCGCCACACGAGTGCCGCCATGCGACCCGTCGTCCGGTCGCGCCGGTAGGAATAAAATCGCGCCGGATCGCCGACCGTACACCATTGCCCGCCCGAGACCTGCGTCACGCCCTCACGGGCCAGTCGCAACCGTGCAAGCGCACACAAATCCGCCAACGACTTCCCCGCATCGGGATCGCCGTGCGGGACGAACGCAGACTGCGTCGCTTCACGCTCGTCCGGCGTTGCCGCGGCAAGAAACGCCTCACTCACCTCCCGGCCGACTTCGAACGCTTGGGGCCCAATGCAAGGGCCGAGCCACGCCAAGACCGGCGCATCGGCGTCGCCCTTCGGCAAGCGGGCTCGCAATGCCTGCACTGTCTGCTCGATCACCCCGGCGCACAGTCCGCGCCAGCCGGCATGCGCAGCGGCCACCGCACGCCCTTGCGCGTCGCACAGAAGCACCGGCAGGCAATCCGCCACCATGACGGTGCTCGCAAGGCCAATCTCGCTCGTCGCGCTGGCATCAGCCTGCAGCGGGTCGCCGGCATCGGCCGCCTCGAGCGCCGCGCGCGCATCGACCACACGCGGGCCGTGGATCTGCGCCACCCATGCCGACGGTACGCCCGTGCGCGACGCGAGCAACGCACGATTGATCCGCACGGCGGCCGGCTCGTCGTCCGCCTTGGCCCCCAGGTTGAACGTGGCTTGCGGCCCTTGACTCACGCCGCCCGCGCGCGTCGTGAAGACGGCGCGAACGTTGGCCGGAGCGGGCCAGTCGGGGACGATCCAGTCCGCGGGCATCAGGTCTGACTCAGGCAGGGAAGAAGTCATCGAGCGAATCGGGGAGCGTTGAAAAATCGAACTCGAGCCCGAGCGCGGCCACGAGCGCACGCAGGTCATCCGGCAAAGGTGCCTGCCAGTGCACGAGACGGCCATCCTCGGGATGAATCAACCCCAATCGCCAGGCATGCAGCGCCTGACGCGCAAAATCGCCCGGCAACATCGGTCGTTTGTGACGGGGTTTGTAGAGGGGATCGCCCAACAGCGCATGGCCGAGGTGCGAGAGATGAACGCGGATCTGGTGTGTGCGCCCCGTATCGAGCGAGCAAAGCACGAGCGACACCGGGGAACCTTCCCATTCTGCGCTGGCGACCGTCACGACGCGCGTGCGCGCCGGCTTACCGCCCTGCCCGGGCACGACCGCCATGCGAGTGCGCTCACGCGGGTCGCGACCGATGGGAGCGTCCACGACCGTGCGCTGCGGCGGGCGTCCCCACACCAGCGCGGCGTAATGGCGTTTGACGGTGCGGGCCTGCAACTGGCGCACCAGATCGGTTTGCGCCACCAGTGTGCGCGCCACGACCATCAGGCCCGACGTCTCCTTGTCGAGCCGGTGAACGATACCGGCGCGCGGCAGATCGGCGGCCGCTTGGCCATAGCGATACAACAGACCGTTGAGCAAGGTGCCGGACCAGTTACCCGCCGCCGGATGCACGACCAGGCCCGCCGGCTTGTTGAATACGGCCAGTGTTGCGTCTTCGTAGACGGCGTCGAGCGGCACCGGCTCGGGGGCAAACGCGAGTTGATCGGGCAGTGGTGCCGGCGTGATGACGACGGCCTCGCCGCCCGCCACTTTCTGGCGCACCTTGGCGGCCTCGCCGTCGAGCGTGACGCGGCCGTCTTCGACCCACGCCTGCAACCGGCTACGGGAGTATTCGGGAAAACATTGCGCGAGCGCCTTGTCCAGTCGCTCCCCGGCCAGCGACTCGGGTAAGGTGGCGCCAAGCGGCGCGCTGACGCCAGCCCCGCCCGACAAGGCGGAACCGGATAAGGGAGCACCGGGAGGGGCGCCGTCGGCTGCCGTTGGAAAAGCCTCAGAAAGCGAATCGAGGTCGTCGTCAGACGAATCCTCTGCATTTTCCGTGGCAAATGAGGCGGTTACGCTATAATCCGGCAGAATTGAATGGGTCATCGAGAAGTGAAGCTAACGAGCATGCAAGCCCTGAAACTTGTCAAACACCTGACGCTGGCCGCAATCGTGGTCGGCAGCCTTGCCGCCTGCGGCATTCTGCCGGAGAAGGTCGACGAAACGGCCGGCTGGTCGACGAACAAATTATACTCGGAAGCCAAGGACAGCTTCGATAGCGGCGACTACACGAAGGCCGCCAAGTACTACGAGCTGCTCGAAGGGCGCGATCCGTTCGGCCCGCACGCACAGCAAGCGCAGATCAACACGGCCTACTCCTATTACAAGGACAACGAACCGGCGCAGGCCCTCACCGCCATCGACCGCTTCATCCGCCTGCATCCGGACAGCCCGTCGATCGATTACGCCTATTACCTCAAGGGACTGATCAACTTCAATGACGACCTGGGCCTGTTCGGCCGCTTCTCGGGACAGGATCTCAGCGAGCGCGATCCGAAGGCACTGCGCGCGGCTTACGACAGCTTCAAATACCTGGTCGAGCATTATCCGAGCAGCAAGTACGCCAACGACGCCGCGCTGCGCATGCGCTACGCCGTCAACGCCATGGCCGCCCACGAAGTGCATGCCGCCGAGTACTACTATCGTCGCGGTGCGTACCTGGCGGCCGTGAATCGCGCACAAAGCGCGCTGAAGGACTACGATCAGGCACCGGCGCTCGAAGATGCGCTGGGCATCATGATCAAGTCGTACGACAAACTCGGCATGACCGAACTGCGTGACGACGCTCGCCGCGTGATGGAAAAGACCTATCCGAAGAGCGGTTATCTGACAGTCGGCCATCGCACCGACACCAGCGGCGACAAGAAGTCCTGGTGGCAGCTCTGGCGGTGAACGTCGCTTCGGTCTGCCCCATCGAAAAGCCCTCGCTCGCGCGAGGGCTTTTTTGTTTTGGTGCGTGATGCGCCAGTTCGAGTCCGGCGAATGCCGCGGCAATGCATCGGTGTGTCAGTCACCCGCGTCGGCGGCGATCTCATCGAAGAAGCCGCGCACAATGGGTAGCTCGCGCGTGCGCTTGAACGGCGGCAGGCTCTGCCAGATCCGGCGGCCGTACGGCTTGTCGACCAGACGCGGATCGCAAATCATCAACACACCACGATCGAGTTCAGAACGAATCAACCGCCCCGCGCCCTGTTTGAGCGTGATGACCGCCTGCGGCAACTGATGCACGGCGAACGGGCTGAGCCCCTTCTTCGTGAGCGCGTCGAGCCGCGCGGCCAGCACCGGGTCATCCGGCGGCGCGAACGGCAATTTGTCGATGATGACAAGCGAGAGCGCCTCGCCGCGCACGTCGACCCCTTCCCAGAAACTCTGACTGCCGATGAGCACGGCGTTGCCAAGCGCGCGAAACCGATCGAGCAGTTCGGTGCGGCTCGCCTCGCCCTGCACGAGCAGCGGATACGGCCAGCCACGGCGGTCGAACTCCTCACGCAGACGTTCCGCGGCGCGGTTGACCGCGCGCAACGTCGTACACAGGACAAACGCCCGGCCACCACTCACTTCGAGCACCGGCAAGGCGGCGTCGAGCACGGCGTCGGTGAAGCCCGGCGCTGACGGCTGTGGCAATCCGCGTGGCACGTACAGCAGACTCTGATTCGGATAATCGAAGGGGCTAGCGAGCGTGAGCGACTTGCCCGCATCGAGCCCCAACTGCGCCGCATAGTGCATGAAATTGCCCTTCACCGACAACGTAGCTGACGTGAAGATCCAGGCCCGCGGCGCTCCGGCACGCTGTTTCGAGAAGATCGGCGCAATCGAAAGCGGCGTCTGATGCAACTGAACCGCCTGAGAGAACACCTCGATCCAGCGTACCGTCTCCGGGGGCGTGTAGTTTTTTTCCGCCGCCCCCTCGTCCGTCGAAGTGCCCGATGCCTTCGCGTCGGCCGCCAGCCGCGCAGCTTCCGCCTCGCGCGCCTTGGCCGCCTTTTCGCGTTTGCCGTCGGTGACACGCGGTGCATCCGGATCCAGCAGCGGCAGCGGCGACTCGCCTGGCACGGGCGGCGTTGCCCCGGTCTGCCAACGTTCCAACTGCTGATGCAACTCCAGCGCGCGACGCAAGCAAGTCCCCAAGGCTTCGGCTCGCTCGGACTGGTGCTGGAGCGTCTCGATCATGTCTTGCAATGCGACGTCCACGCTATCGAGCGCGCCGAACAACTCGTGATCGTCGGCCAATTGTGCGACCGACATCCGCGTATTGTCCTGCCCGAAGGTCAAACGCACATCGCGCGCCGCCCGCTCGAGGTTCGCACCGAGTTTGACCCAGTCTGCCGCATCGCGCGCATGAATCAGCCCCTCAGCCACGCAGTCGCGCGCCAGTTCGAGCATCTGCCCGGTCGAGACCGTCTCACCGAAGAACAGCGTGGCGGTCTCGGGCAACTGATGCGCTTCGTCGAAGATGACCGTGTTCGCGCTCGGCAGCAGCTCGGCCATCCCCGTGTCGCGCAACATCACGTCCGCAAAAAAGAGGTGATGATTGACGACCACGAGATCCGCCTGCTGCGCTTCCTTGCGCGCCTGCATCACGAAGCAATCCTTGTAGCGCGGGCATTCCTGACCCAGACAGTTGTCGCGGGTGGACGTGACTTGCGCCCAGATGGGCGCATTCTCCGGCACCGAGGCCAGTTCCGCCTTGTCGCCACTGTGCGTGATTTGCGCGAACGTCGTGATCTCGCGCAACTGGGCCGCTTCATGACGTGACGCGAAGCGTCCTTCCTGCTGGGCGCGCTCGAGATAGTAATGACAGAGGTAATTCGCGCGCCCTTTGAGCATGGCCACCGTCACCGGCACCGCGAGCGCCTTGCGCACCGTGGGAATGTCGCGCGCGAAAATCTGATCCTGCAAGTGCTTGGTGCCGGTCGAGATGATTGTCTTGCCGCCCCACAGCATGGCGGGCACGAGATACGCGTAGGTCTTGCCGGTGCCGGTACCGGCCTCGGCAATCAGCGTGTCGTGCGTGTCCATTGCGGCGGCCACGGCGCGCGCCATCTCGGTCTGCGGTTCACGCGAGCGATAACCGTCGATCGTGCGCGCCAGCATCCCGCCGTCGCCGAAGATCTCTTGCAACTCGCGCTCGCGCTTGGCGGCAAGCGGCTTGAGTCCATAGAACGTGGGCGTCTCGGCGGGGCTCGGGGAGATGTCAGGGAAATCGCTGGAGGCGGCGGAATCGGTCAAAACGGCAGGAAAACTCAAAGGTGCCGCGCATCGCATCGAGTGGATTCGCGACGCCGGCAATGAAAAAAGCAATCGCGCCGACGGTCGGACGCGTGTCGCAAACGTTGCGTGGGACGCCCGCTCAGGCGGGCTGGTCCGGCATTTGCTGCACTTGCAGCAGGGTGATCGTGTCCTTGATTTTCAAACGGCGCTTCTTGAGCCGTGTGACCCGGAGTTCGTCGTACGCCGGTTCCGTCAGCAACTTGTCGATCAGGAAGTCGAGATCGCGGTGTTCGATCTGCAACTCGATGATGCGGCGCCCGACGGAGTGAAGATCCTGCTGCATCGTGCTCACTCTCCTGCGACTCTCAAAAGATTCCGGGGCTGGCGTTCACTGCCCCGGCAACGGCTTCTGTGCCGGCGAACTGCCCGATTGCGACTCGTTGCGGCGCGCATCCGACTTCTTCTGGCGCTCGATGGCGTCCTGCTGCTTCTGATTGAACTTGCGCACGTTGTCTTCGCGCTCAGCCGCTTTTTGCGCCGCCGTCGCCTTCGCGTCGTCGAGCTTCTGCTGTTGACCGGACTGCTTGGCATTGTACTGCTCGGCGTTGGCGGCACGCTGCGGCGCCTCTCCGGTACGCTCGGTCACACGCTGCTGATACTCGGCCTGCTTGGTCTGATAGTTGGATACGTTCTGCGCACGCTCCGCCGCGCGCTGCGGCGCTTCGGCCGCGGTTTGCGCCCGCTTCTCGGCCAGACGCTCGTCACGCTCCTGCGCCCGCGCCTTGCGCTCCTGGTCTTCCAGCACCAGCCGTTGGCTGCGAACGGCCTTGAGGGCCGCGCGTTGATCGTCACGCGCGTTGTCGATGCAGTAATTCACGAAGAACTTCGACGCACACTCGTACTTCGCCTGTTCGAAGCGATAGTCGATCCAGGCGCGCTGCCGATCGAGCACCGCACGGCGGCCGGCGAAGTCGTCATCAGCGGGGTGCAGATCGAGGGCGTCGTCGTACGCGACCGGCTTGTCATCTTCGGCGATGGCGGCACTCGCCGCACTGGCCGGCGACGGTGTGCGATCGGCCGTGGCATCGAACGGCACCTTCGGCACGCGAAGCTGTTCGGTCGTGCGTCCTGCGGCCTCGGTCGCCGAGAGCCCCTGCGCGAACGACGTGCCAGGCACGACGGCGGCCGCCGTCACGATGCCGAACGCGCCCACCGCGGCATGGCGACACAAAGACTGGCGCGAAAACAATTTTGCGAAGGAAATCATGAGGTTGAGCAGAGTGATGCCAAATTTTAACATTGCCTGCCCGGACGCGCCCGCGGTTTATGGCAAAATGCCCCGCTCCTGGCACTTGGGTAACTCGCAACACTCATGACGCAAAACGTAGCCCTTCAGATCGTTCAACGCATCGCCGACGAACTCAACGTGCAGCCGCGTCAGGTGGCCGCCGCCGTGCAACTGCTCGACGAAGGCGCCACCGTGCCCTTCATCGCTCGCTACCGCAAGGAAGTCACCGACAACCTCGATGACACGCAGTTGCGTACGCTCGAAGAACGCCTGCTTTATCTCCGCGAGCTGGAAGAGCGCCGCGCGGCGATCCTCGCGAACATCGACGAGCAAGGCAAGCTGACCGACGAGCTGCGCACCGCCATCGAGGCGGCCGACACGAAGCAGACGCTCGAAGACCTCTATCTCCCGTACAAGCAAAAGCGGCGCACGCGCGCGCAAATCGCCCGCGAAGCCGGCCTCGAACCGCTCGCGCAGGCCTTGCTTGCCGACCCGACACTCGACCCGCAGGCCGAGGCGGCAAAGTTCGTCGATGTCGAAAAAGGCGTGGCGGACGTCAAGGCTGCGCTCGACGGCGCCCGCGACATCCTGTCAGAACAATTCGGCGAAACGGCCGAGTTGCTCGGCAAGCTGCGCGACTATCTGTGGCATCAGGGCGTCGTGTCGTCGAAGGTCGTCGAAGGCAAGGAAAGCGAGGAAGGCGAGAAATTCCGCGACTATTACGACTACGCCGAGCCGATCGCCGCCGTGCCGTCACATCGCGCACTGGCCCTCTTCCGCGGCCGTAACCTCGGCATTCTGATGGTCAAGCTGGGCCTTGGCGAGGAACTCGACACGCAAATCCCGCATCCGTGCGAAGGCGTGATTGCCGGGCACTTCGGCATTCGCCAGCAGAACCGCGCCGCCGACAAGTGGCTAGGCGATGTCTGCCGTTGGTGCTGGCGCGTAAAGGTGCAGCCGCATCTCGAATCGGAACTGCTCACGCAAATTCGCGAGAGTGCCGAGAGCGAAGCCATTCGCGTGTTCGCTCGCAACCTCAAGGCGCTGTTGCTCGCCGCGCCGGCCGGTCAGAAGGGCGTGATCGGTCTGGACCCGGGCCTGCGGACCGGCGTGAAGGTGGCCGTGGTCGATCGCACCGGCAAGGTGCTGGGCACCGACACCATCTACCCGCACGAACCGCGCCGCGATTGGGACGGCTCGCTCTCGCGACTCGCCAAGATCGCCGCTGCCACCGGGGCGGAACTCGTGAGTATCGGCAACGGTACGGCCTCGCGCGAGACGGACAAGCTTGCGCTGGAGTTGATCAAGCGCCATCCCGAGCTCAAGCTTCAGAAAATCGTGGTCTCGGAAGCCGGGGCCTCGGTGTACTCGGCGTCGGAATTCGCTGCGAAGGAATTCCCCGACCTCGACGTGTCGCTGCGCGGCGCGGTGTCGATCGCCCGCCGCTTGCAAGATCCGCTGGCCGAACTCGTCAAGATCGAGCCGAAGGCCATCGGCGTGGGCCAGTATCAGCATGACGTGAACCAGCGCGAGCTGGCGCGCATGCTCGACGCCGTGGTCGAAGACTGTGTGAACGCCGTGGGCGTGGACGTCAATACCGCTTCGGCACCGCTGCTCGCACGCGTCTCGGGCCTGAACGGCACGCTTGCAAAGAACATCGTGGACTTCCGCGACAGCAACGGCCCGTTCCCGAATCGCGAAGCGCTCAAGAAAGTGCCGCGCCTGGGCGACAAGACCTTCGAGCAGGCCGCCGGCTTCCTGCGCGTGACCGGCGGCGACAATCCGCTGGATCGGTCGTCGGTCCACCCGGAAGCGTATCCGGTCGTCGAACGCATTCTGGCGAAGATCAAGAAGAGCATTGGCGACGTGATGGGCAACGGCTCGATCGTGCGCAGTGTCTCGGCGACCGAATTCGTCGACGAGCGTTTCGGTCTGCCAACCGTCAAGGATATCCTGACCGAACTCGAGAAGCCGGGCCGCGATCCGCGACCGGAGTTCAAGACGGCGACGTTCCAGGAGGGGGTCGAAAAGCTCACCGACCTCAAGCCGGGCATGCAGCTCGAAGGCGTGGTGACAAACGTGGCGGCCTTCGGTGCGTTCATCGACATTGGCGTGCATCAGGACGGCCTGGTGCACGTCTCGGCGATGTCGACGAAGTTCATCAAGGATCCGCACGAGGTCGTGAAGGCCGGCGACATCGTGAAGGTGAAAGTGCTCGAAGTCGATCCGCGCCGCCAGCGCATCTCGCTCACGATGCGCCTGAACGACGACCTGCCGGTGGCGGGGGCGACCGATCGTCCGAGCAGTAGCGGCGGTGGCGCACGCAGCGGCAACGGTGGCAATGGCGGCGGCCAACGTGGCGGCGGCGGTCAACGTCAGCGTGAACCGGAGACGGTGAACGCCATGGCAGCCGCGTTCGCCAAGCTCAAGCGCTAAGTCGAGCCCCAGCGCTCACGAGTCCGACGCACGCGCAAGCGTTACCTCGCGCCGCGTCCCGTCTCGTTGCGACCGGCCCGCCCTCTCCGGAAGGCGGGCTTTTTTTCGGTCCGCCAAAACGCCAAACCCCCAAGGGCTGGCGGCCTCGCCAATCCTTGGGGGTTCGTTGCATCGAGTTCACGCACGGCCATGTCAAACGGCGCAGCGTGCCCGGCCCCTCAGGGCACGGGACTCGCCGTCAGATTTCGATCTTGGTCCCCAGTTCGACCACGCGGTTCGCGGGAATGCTGAAGAAGTCGGTCGGCTTGGCGGCGTTCTGGTGCATCCATGCGAACAGACGTTCGCGCCAGATCGACATGCCCGGCAACTTGGTCGGCACCACCGTCTCGCGCGCGAGGAAGAACGACGTGTCCATCAGCTCGAAGTGCATGTCCGTCTTGCCCTCGAGCAAATTCAGGACTTCCTTGACGTCGGGCGTCTCGTTGAAACCGAACGTTGCGACTACGCTGAACAAGCCGCCGGAGTGATCCTGGACCTCGATGCGATTGAGATCTTCGACATACGGCACATCGACCGTGCGGAAGGTAAGGAAGATCGTGCGCTCGTGCAGGATGCGGTTGTGCTTGAGGTTGTGCAGCAAGCTCACCGGCACTTGCGTGTTGCCGCCCGTCAGGTAGATGGCGGTGCCCGCCACGCGATGCGGCGGATGCGCGAGCAACCCCTGCAAGAACGGCGCGAGCGGAATCCCGTCGGCGGCCGTGCGCTCACGCAGCAATTGGCGCCCCTTGTGCCAGGTCATCAGCATGAAGAACAGGAAAGCCCCCAGCGCTAGCGGCAGCCATCCGCCCTCTTCCACCTTGATCAGGTTCGCGCCGAAGAAGGCGAAGTCAACCACGAGGAAGCCGGTGATGATCAACGCCACCAGGAACTTGTTCCAGTTCCAGACCTTGACCATGACGACGCACGCCAGAATGGTCGTGATGACCATCGTCGTGGTCACGGCAATACCGTACGCGGCCGCGAGATTGCTCGACGACTTGAAGGCCAGCACGATCCAGATGATCACCAGCAACAGCGCCCAGTTGATCACCGGCATGTAGATCTGGCCGATTTCGCGATCTGACGTATGCAGGATCTTCATACGCGGGACATAGCCGAGCTGAATGGCCTGACTGGTCAGCGAGAATGCGCCGGAAATCACCGCCTGCGAAGCGATCACGGTCGCCGCCGTTGCCACCATCACCAACGGCACCAGCGCCCAGTCCGGGGCCATCAGGAAGAACGGGTTTTCGATGGCCTTTGGCGTCGTCAGCAGCAATGCCCCCTGGCCGAAGTAATTCAGTGTCAACGCCGGGAACACGAGGAGCGACCACGCAAATCGGATGGGCCGAATGCCGAAATGCCCCATGTCCGCATAGAGCGCCTCGGCCCCGGTCAACACCAGGAACACCGAGCCGAGCACGATATAGGCTTGCAGGGCGTGCGTATGGATGAAGCGGATGCCGTAATACGGGTTGATCGCCTGAACGATCTCGGGCGCGGCGATGATGTTGTACACGCCGAGCACGCCGAGAATCACAAACCAGATGACCATGACCGGGCCGAAAAGGCGTCCGACCTTGGCCGTGCCTGACTTCTGCATCCAGAACAGAACGATCAGGATGACGATGGTGATCGGCAGCACGAAGCGCGCGAGCGACGGGGCGGCAATCTCTAGCCCCTCGACCGCCGACAGCACGGAAATGGCCGGCGTGATGACCGCATCGCCATAGAACATACAGGCGCCGAACATGCCCAGCATCATCAGCACCGCCGCCCATCGGCTGCCGCTCCGCACGCTGCGCAGGCTGAGCGCCATGAGCGCGAGCACGCCGCCCTCGCCGCGGTTGTCCGCGCGCATCACGAACAGCACATACTTCAAGGAAACGACAATCACCAGGGCCCAGAACAGCAGCGAGATGATGCCGAACACAGCTTGCTGGGTAAACGGAATGCCGTGTTGCGGATCGAAACATTCCTTGAGCGCATAGAGCGGACTGGTGCCGATATCGCCGAAGACCACGCCGATGGCCGCCACCATGAGCGCGGGCAAAGCCTGAGGGCGCTGCCCGTGTCGTATGTTTTGCGTCATAAGGTTTGGGTAATCGCTTTATTGCGCTGCACAAAATGGGCGCTATTCTAACTGGGCGCCGGTTCCCTCGCCAGTCCGGACAGGTGCTGAGTGCCGGACGTCTGACATGGCAGGCTACGCTAGGATAATTCGAGCCGTGCGCCGTGACCAGTGCGGCGCGACAAGGGTTTTGCCACCCCGGCGCACCCTGGGATTGGGCGAGCGGCGCCGCGTTTCGAGTTGCAAATGCGCGACATATGCCCGGCATGCGCATTCACGAGTCGACAGCCCCGCCAATTGCGTGTACCGGTGCACCACGCACGACACCGCCGCCGGCGGCGAAGCGCTGGCGCGGCGGCCCATAAAAAAACCGCCCGAAGGCGGTTTTCCCAGCATTTGAGCCGTCGACCGAACGATGTCCGGCAGGTCATCGCCTTAACGATGACGCGTTGCCTTGCCGCGATGGGCGGGGCTCTTGACCGAGCGCACGAGGCTCGAATCGGCACTGTTCTGCTCGGCTTCAAGCGAGCGGATCTGGCCTTGCAGGTCGTTCAGGCGCAGACGCGCTGCGGTACGTTCGGTTTCCAGTGCCGAGGCCTGTTCGCGCACTGCCTGCTGGTTCTCGGCCAGCGCCTGTTCCTGCTGGCGTTGAATCGTCAGGTCGTTCTGCACCGCGTTCAGGCGCGCTTCACTCGCGGCGAGCTGGCGCTCCATCAGCGCCTTTTGCGCTTCGAGCTTGATGCGACGGATTTCGACGTCGGCGAGCACCTGCGTCTGGCGCACGAAGTCGCCATAAAGTGCTTCCGCCTTCTTCTCGTTGCCGAGCTTCACGACGCGCCAGAACTGGCCCTCATGGAACAGTGCGACGTAATAGCCCAGCGTCTGCGGATAGAACAACAGGCTCGCGCCATAGCGGCCGTTGTAAGTTGTGCGAAGTTCGGAGACTTCCTTGTTCTGAATGCGATCGCGCAGTTCCTGGATCGTCCCCGAGGCCGCCGCCGGCGCGTTGGCCGACTGCGCAGGCACTGTCGGCGCCGCAAGTTGGGCAGGCGATGCGCCCGTCACGTCCTTCACTGCGTCCGCCGCCCCCGCTGGCGTTCCCCAGGCTGCCAGGCATGCCACCCCCACGCCCAACCAATACCGCCCCCGGCAATCACTGATTTTCATCTGATCTGTTTTCCTCTTATCGACCGGACCGTTTCACGATCCTTGTTCGCCGCATTCGTTCGCCCCTCCGGACTCCGCCCCGAGGATCTGAGACCTGCGTATTTGTGGAATGATAACCGCACGCCCGCAATAGCCGCCAATTCTATCCATTGACGCGCCCGCTTCCAAGCGCCGAATGCGTTATTGTGCCCGCCTGAATTCATCTGTTGATACCGCGCAACTCCACACACCGTGCGAGTTCTCCTGGACGGAACTTCGATGTCAGACAAATCCCGTCATTTAGGGACGAATCGAGGAATTGCCCACGCAACACGCGGCGATATCGGGGCACGATCCCATGGCGAGGAGCGGATGGCATCTCTCGGACCGCCGCTGGCTTTTCAGTCGTTTCCTTCGGTTTTCCAACCAGGCGCGCCGAATGCCGTCCGGTCACGGCGCACTAGCGATCGCTACCGGTGCCCGCCTCGAACTCGCCGGCCAGTTCCGAATCGTTGCCAACGATCTGATACTTGCGCATTTTTTCCCACAGCACCTTGCGGCTGATGCCCAGGGCATTGGCGGTGTCCTGGCGTCGCCAGCCGTTGGCGTCGAGCGACGCGACGATGCGTGCGCGTTCGGTGGCATCCCAACGGGCGCGATCGGTGAGCACCGCGCCTCGTGCGCCGTCATCACTGCGTGAGGGGGTGCCCATGGAAAGCGCGTCGAAAATCGGGCGGATGCGCCGCTCGTCCCAGCCCCCCAATTGCCGATAGATGATGCCGACACGCTCGGCGATGTTGCGCATTTCACGCACGTTGCCGGGAAACACCCCGCCCTCGACCAGTTCGCGCAGCCACGGCGGCACTTGCGCGCCGACCTCGCTGTCGCCGACGACCTTGCCGAGATAGGCCGTGAAAACGGCGAGCTTGTCGACGGGGCCGCGCTCCTCGAGACTCGGGATATGCAACTCGATCACGGCGAGACGGTAGAACAGGTCGGCACGGAACAGTTCGTCGCGCACCATCGTCTTGAGGTGCTTATTGGTCGCCGCCACGAGCCGAAAGTCGAGCTTCACGGGTTGCGCCGACCCCAGACGCGTCACCGCGCTGTCCTCCAGCACCCGCAACAGCTTGACCTGCTGATACAACGGCAGATCGCCGATTTCGTCGAGGAAGAGCGTGCCGTCGTTGGCCTGCTCGAAATAGCCTTTGTGCGAATAGAGCGCCCCCGTAAACGCACCTTTGGCGTGGCCGAAGAAATGCGACTCGAACAGGCCATCGGGAATCGCACCGCAGTTCACGGCCACGAAGGGGCCTTGCCCGTAATGACTTTGCTTGTCGTGCAGCAGGCGCGCGATGCGCTCTTTGCCCACCCCAGTCTCGCCGTGAATGAGCACGTTCGAATCACAATCGGCGAAGGCGTCGACCTCCGCGAGCAAGCCCAGCATGGCGCTCGACTGCGCAACCAGCGGGTCCACCGGCGCGGGGGCGCGGTCGGCTTCCGCGATGGCGCCCGAGAGTTTGAAGATGAGCGTGCGCAATTCCGCGCCGGAGAAGTCGAGCGTGAGGATATTGCTGTACTCGGGCGGATAGACGCGCGGATCGTTCTCGCGCGGCGTGGTCGCGACCCAGATGACAGGCATGCCGTGGCCCAACTGCCACTCCTGGGCATTGGTCGATGCGCCTTCGATCACCGACACGCTGACCACGGCGATGGATGGACGCGCCTTGGTGCGCTCGCGCGAGAGGTCGACGCCGTCGGCACGAATGACTTCCATGTCGAAGCTCGCGAGGCAATGCGCGACGCGGTCGGCAATGTCCGACTTGCCCTCCCACACGTACACATCGAGATCTTCACGTACTGGCTTGCTTTTCATGCTTGTCCGCTGGTTGCCGGTCGCGCCAGGCGCCCGTCATGGTGAATTTCAGTCCTGATATCCGTCGCCCGCTGTGGGGCCTCGCTGTTCCGCTCCTGTTCCGGTTCGCTTGCGCGATCGTGCCGCTTCGCTAATAGACGAGTTGGACGAGTCCGTTCTGGCAGTTGATGCTGTCGACTGTCACCGTGGTGGTACCGAGCGTGATGCCGAGCGACGTGAGTAACGTGTTGAGTAGCGTGCTCAGTGGCCCTAGCAGCGGATTGAGCAAGGTATAGACCACACTGCCGAGCACGGGCGAGACGTCGGCGCTACCGATCGACCCCGACACGGCATTGACGCGGCACTGATTTGCCCCGCTGCCCGACAGATTGCACACCAGATCCGAAAAGCCGCCCAGCAAACCGTTCACGATTGAGCCAAGCGTATTGACCAGCCCAGTGATGAGGCCGTCCACGCCACCGACCACTTGGGGCAGGTTGAGGGTGGCGACGCCACCCAACGTGGTGCCGAGCGCATTGGTCGTGGTGGTGAGCCCTGCGGCGGCAGTACTGAGAAACAGGTTGACCGTCGAGACGGTGGCGCCCACGGCCGCTGTTGGCACGCTGCCAACGAGACCCGTACCGATCGTATTGGATGACGCCGCCCCAGACGCACTCACGTCGAGCGACAGGCCAGTGACCAACGCGCTGACGATCTGGCTCAGATTCACGCTCGAGCCGACCGGCCCGACGGTTTGTGGAAACGGTCCGGTAAACGTCAGCGGCGCGGGCGAATTGGTCACGAGCGAAAGGTTGACGTTTCCACCCACGTTAATCAATCCCAGCAACGTCGCAATGTTCGTGCGCTGCGTCATGAGGGTGGTGCAGCTCGCTGCATCGTTTGCGATGTTCACGCCGCTGGCCGTGCCACCCACACAGGCATTCACCAGCCCGGAATTGATTTGGAGAGTCGCGGAAGGGGTCGCACCGCATTGCAAGGCCGTCACTGTCGCTGTCGACTGTGCCGCCTCCAGCACGAGCGGCAAATTCAACTGCGTCCCCAGCCCATTGAGCAGCCCACCCAGCGTACCTGCAGACGAGTTCACGGTCACGAACAGCCGCAATTGCGCGGTCGTCGCTGTCGCCCCGACACCGCCCACGCCAACCTGTGGCGGCGAAATGACCCGAGCCACGACCGACACCGTACCGCCCAGAATCGGTAGCGACGGAATCGCCACGGCGTTGCTGCCGTTAGCGCCGACGACGGCTGCGGAAATCAGATCGGCGACACCGATATTGGCCGTGAGCGCGTTCGCTGCGCTCACCCCCGCCGCGTCGATGTTGGCGATGAGGCCGGGCGTCGTCGCCGTGCCCAGCAAGTTGATCGGCAGATTCAGCACCGGGCTGCCCGCGAACACATTGATGAGATTGTTCATCGCCGTGACCGACGCCGACAGCGCACCGTTCTGCGTTGCCAGCGCGATATTCGTCGCACTCAGCAATTGCCCGACGGTCAGGTTCTTCACCGCGGCCACGCCCGAAAGCGACGCCACGCTGACATCGCCGGTCACCGGAACCCCAAGCGCCTGCAACAATCCCTGCGGCGTGATATTGACGCCGACTAGCTGCTGTGCTGCGGCGACGTAGAGCGTTGGCGAGATGCCGACCGACTGAAGCAGCGGCGCGAGCACCGAGTTGCTCGTATTAAGCGCCAGCAGTCCCGAGTCGACCGTGAACGTCACCACCGCTGGCGCCTTGCGTGCAATCGCGGTGGCGGTGATCGTTCGGGTGCCGGCGAGCTGGAAGAAGGACGGCACCCCCAACGACAACTTCACCGACACTGCATTTCCACTCGCCGCATTGCCGGCATTGGTCGCGACGAACGTGCCCGGCCCGGTCGCCGAGGCCGACGGCGATGTCCAGATGCCGCACGACGTCGTCACCTGCAAGCCGGTGACGCTGCTGCCCATGTTCGATGTCACGTTGGCCTGTGCGACGCTCGCATACGACGTGGCGTTGGCGCATCCCGGCAGCGTCTGCGCACCGGCGAGCGCGGCCATGTCGGCCGCGCGCTGCAGATCGCGTCGTTGCATGAACGCATAGCCCACATCGATGGCGAACGCCAGAATCAGCGCCACGATCACGAAGACGAAGGCAAGAATCGGAACCGATCCCCGCTGCGCCCCACGTGACGAGGCCATACGATTCGTTCGGCGCAAACGCGCACGCACAGTCATGACACGTTACTGGCTCGCGCCAGCCCCCGCTGTGGCAGGCGCAGCGCCCGCGCTGCCCCCGCCATTGTTGCCGGTCCCCGTATCGCCCTGGACGATCGCCGGATAGAACTGAGGAATCGGATACGTGAAGCTATCCAGATAGCGCTTGTAGGCACGCGACGCCGTTGAGCCGAGCATCGGCAGCCCCGGCCCGGCGGCCAGGTTGCCCGCCTGCAGCGCGAGCAACGCTTCGGTTTCGTCGCCGAGCATTCCGTCGTGGGCATGCTCGCCGACACGCAGTGCCGTATCGCGCCGAACGACGTTGCGCGGCACGCGCCTCGCTTGTTCTGCAGGCGCTGCCGCCGTTTGCGCTGCGGGGGTTGCCGAGACAGCCGGTGCCGGCGCGGCGACATTGCGTGCGTCAGCGCCGCCCATCGATCCCGTGATCGGCGCATTGAGTTGCGCCGCGACCGCGCCCGCCCAAAGCGTGAGCACGGCGGCAACGAGCTGCGCCACCCGCCGCGGCCAGGCGCCCGATGTTCCGTGTGGTTTCTGACCTGCCATCATCCCGTCTCCCTGATATTGCGTGATTCTCGTCGTGCGCCCTGCGCCATGCATGAAGGCGGAAGCCACCGCATCACTGCGAGCGGCTGAAACGGTCCATCAGCGACATCGGCATGTCGCTGCGGGTGCCATCGGTGCCATCGGTGGTATCGGCCGCCACCGCGGCACGTGCAAGCCGGGCCTGCGCCAGCGGTGCCGGAATCGATGCCGCGGCCTGCGCGGCGGCGCGTGCCGCCGCTGCATCGGCCGCCGCCCGGCGCGCCTGTCCCTCGGCGCGGATGTCGGCGGCCAGTTTGTCGATGGCGTCGCGCGTCGCCTGAGGCATGTCGGCGCGCGTCATCACCTCATCGGCCCGCGAGCGCTCGCCCGTCACCACGAGATACACCGCCAGATTGCTCAACACCTTGCGGCTGTCGGGCCGCAGCTCGGCTGCCTGAGCAAGCGGCACGCGGGCCGCGCCCGTATCGCCGCTGCGCAACAGCGCGAAGCCGAGATCGCTCAGGTAGAACGCCTGCGTAGGCGCGCGCGTCACGGCCTCGCGCAGCGCCCGCGCCGCCGCCGCGTAATCCTTGCGTTGCGCTTCCACCAGCCCCATGCCGTGCCACGCCGCCGCCGCTTCGCTCCCGATCAGCAACGGGCGATAGGCTTGCTCTGCGGCGTTGGGCTGCCCCGTCTCACGCAAGGCATCGGCCCGGAGAATGTCGATATCCGGCGCTGCGCCGTACTGCATCCGAAACTCGTCGATATGCGCCAGCGACGCAAAATACGCGCCCTGCTCCTGCATCTGGCGAATCATCGACAGATACAACCCGCGTGTGTCGGGCTTGGCCGCCTTGGCCATGGCTTCGTCGTTCTGCTCGGCCTGCATGAGCGCCGCCGCCGACGGCGCACCGTAGCCACCGATACGCGGCCCGCTGCAGCCGGCAAGCGCCGCCGCGCACAGCACGGCCATCAGCGAGCCGGCCATCGCGCGACGGGCGCGCGGTGGCTGTGGGACGCTGGCCGCGGCTGCGGCCCGGGCAAGGCGTCGTGTCTGAATTCGTCGGGTCACCGCATAGCCTCCATCGATTTCGTTAGCGACAGGATCGCCGGTCCCGCCACCACCAGCATCAGTGCGGGTAACAGGGTCAGCATCATCGCCAGCGTCATCTTCACCGTGAGTTTGCCGATGCGCTCCTTCATCGTCTGCCGGCGCTGTTCGCGCAAGCGATCGCTGAACTGTTGCAGCGGCTCCTGCACCGCCCCGCCATGCTGCTCGACCTGCACGATGAGCCGCACCAGCGCGCGCAAATCGTCGTTGTCGTAGACCTCGCGCAAGCGGCCCAGCGACGCCTCGCGACCACGCCCGGAAGCGTGCTGACGATTGGCGTTGTCGAATTCCTTGGACAGGATCGGCAGCACTTCGCGAAAATCCGACACCAGCACATACAGGCTCTGATCCATCGACAGGCCCACCCCCTGCAGCAACCGCAGCAAGTCGATGAGCAATGGCAGCTCCTCGATCAGTTCGCGACGGCGCTGGGTCGCCTTGCGTTGCACGTAGAACTTCGGCATGAGCAGTCCGGCTCCGGCCGCACCGATCAGGCGCAGCATCGTGCCAACACCCCCGCTGCCCGGGAACCACAACCAGATGAGCAGCGGCAACACCGCCGCGAGCGCCACCCGCGTGAACAGGAACAGCGACTTGGCCCGCACGCTGTCGTAGCCGCATTGCGCGAGCAGCAGGCGATCCTCGGCGGCAATCAGATGCTGACCCAGCCGCGTTTCCGACCACTGCTTGCCCAACGCCGCGGCACGGTCGAACAACGCGCGCCAGCCTTGCTGCCGGCCCTCATGGGTCGCCAGCGTGTCGTCGTCAGGCCCCGCTTGACGCCCGCCCGGCGTACTCGCCGCACGCAGTGCCGCCAGCGCCTGTTGCTGGCGGCTGGCCAGCACCTGATCGATCATCCGTTCACTGCGTCCCTGACGCATCGCACGCAACAGCAACGCCGACGCCGCCAGCAACAGCCCGGCCGCGACCATCAACAGGCCCAGCATCATCCACAGGTGCGAGTTGGCGAGGTGCATATCGGTCAGTCCCTCTCGCTCACAGCGACTTGGCGAGCCGGTACAACAGGAAGCCGCCGAAGACTTCCAGTCCCAGGCCGATCGCGAGCAGCCGCTGACCGGACGCCTCCTGGAACATCGGCTCGAAGAATCTCGGATTGAGCAACATCAGCACGGCACTGACGATGATCGGAAGCGCAGCCAGCACCCATGCCGATAGCCGTGTCTCGGACGACAACGCGTACAGTTCCGCTTGCGCCTGCTCGCGATCGCGCATGAAGCCCGCCATGCGCGACAGGATCTGGTCGGCGCGTCCCCCGAACCGGGTGGAGAGGTCGACCACCGACGCGAACAGATAAATCTCTTCGACGTGATAGACACGTGCGATCTGCTTGAGCGCAACGTCGAGATCCACACCTGCCTGCACCTGTCGCACGGCACGGTCGAGCAGCTCGCGCAGCGGCATGTCGGCATTGCCCGCGGCGGTCTGGAACGCGGCCGGCAGGCTATTGCCGACGGTCAGCATCCGCACCATGCCGTCGAGAAAGATCGGCAACTGCCGCACGATATTGCGATGCCGGCGCGCCGCCTTGAACCAGTAGCGCAGTACCGTGCCGACCGCGTACATCAACAGTACGACGATGGCCGAGAGCGGCCCGTGCCACATCCAGAACAGCATCACCAGCAGCAGGCCGGGCGCGACCAGCATCGTGTAGAACATCGGATCGGTCTGCACGCCCGCGCGCTCGAAGAAAAACTCCCACGGCAACGACTTGCGACGCGGCGCGCGCGCGGCGTCGCTCTCGCTCGCCGCGAACCGCGGCGCGCTCTGGGCGAGCTGCCGTTCAAGAAACGCGCGCGTCGCCTGCGCTCTCACGCGCTGGTGCGTGCGGCGCCATAGCTCCAACCCTGCGGCGATCAGCAGCAGGGCGATGCCAATGACCCACAGCACGATGGCATTCATCGACGGCGTCCGAAGAAGCCACCACCGCCGCCCGAATCCGGCGGCGTGTTGCTTTGCGATTGCGCTGCTGCGGCGGCCGCCGCATGGCGCGTCTGCTCCTTGAACCGCTGCAATTTCGGCGAGTGCGGCTGAAGGCCGAGCGAGACCCAACGATCCTTCTCTTCGCCGTCGGGCCCCACGACCGATTCGTGACGGTACAGCTCCTGCGTCGAAATCACCGTATCCGACACCCCGGTCACCTCGGTAATCGACAGAATGCGTCGGCGCCCGCTCGACAGACGGCCGATCTGCACGATGAAATCGAGCGCGCTCGTGATCTGCCGGCGCAGGCTGCTCTCGCTGCCCTGAAACCCGGCGAAGCCCGCCAGCATCTCCAGGCGATAGAGGCATTCACGCGGCGAGTTGGCGTGGATCGTCGCCATCGAGCCTTCGTGGCCGGTGTTCATCGCCTGCATCATTTCCAGCACTTCGGACCCGCGCACTTCGCCCACGATGATGCGGTCGGGACGCATGCGCAAACTGTTGCGAATCAGATCGCGAATCGACACCTCGCCCGCGCCGTCGAAGCCGCCCTGACGCGATTCGAGCCGCACCACATGCGGGTGGTTGAGCGAGAGTTCGGCCGTATCCTCGACCGTCACCACGCGCTCGTTCGCCGGAATGAAACTGGCCAGCGCGTTGAGTAACGACGTCTTGCCCGAGCTGGTCCCGCCGGAGACAAGAATGTTGCAGCGTGAGCGCACTGCCGCGTCGAGCAGCGCGTAAATCTCTTCGTTGAAGCTGCCGAGCGCGAGCAGGTCGGACGGCTTGAGCGGATCCTTGCGAAACTTGCGAATCGAGACCACCGGCCCGTCGACGGCCAACGGCTCGATCACGACGTTCAGGCGCCCACCGTCGGGCAGGCGCGCGTCGACCATAGGGTTCGACTCGTCGAGACGGCGCCCGATGGGAGCAAGAATGCGTCGCACGATGCGCAGCAGATGCTGATTGTCCGAAAAGCGCAACGCTTCACGCGCAAGCACACCCTCGCGCGACACATACACGTCGTTGTACCCGTTGATCAGAATGTCTTCCACCGCAGGATCCGCGAGCAGATCCTCGATGGGTCCGAAGCCGGCCAGCTCTTTCGTGAGCGCATCGGAAATCTGGCGCAATTCCGATTCGTTGATCGGGATGCGGCGCAGTCGCACGAAGCCGTCCATCTCCAGATCGACGAACTGCTGAATCGCGCTGCGGCTCCAGCGCCCGAATTCGGCACCGAGTTCCTCGATCCGCGCGAGCAGGTGTTCGTGCGCTGCCGTCTTGATGTCCTGAAACTGCTGTGAATTGGCAAACGCGCGCTTGTCGTCGGCAAATTCGATGGAGTCGGTCATATCAGTGCTTTCCCATGAATCGGCCCAGCCAGCCCGACGAATGACGTTGTGCTGCCGCCCCCGCATGTTGCGCGCTGATCAGTCGTTCGACGAGCGGTTGCAACGCGCGCACGTACGGATCGCCGCGCGCGGTATCGAGAATCAGCTTGCCCTGATTGGTGGCCGAGAGCATGGCCAAGGGACGATCGGGCAGTGTGGCGAGCAGCGGAATCTCGAAGCGCTTGGCGATCTGATCGGCCGCCATGCCGTAACGCGGGTCGTAGCGATTGAGCACGAGCTGCAGGTGATGGCGCTCTACGCTCTTCTCTTCGAGATCGCGCAACATCGACGCGAGCGAGACGATCGCGCCCACGCTCTGGTCGACGACCAGCCAGACCTCGTCGGCCGCGCGCACGAGGCTCGCGACGAACGCGGGATTCGAGAAGCCGCCGAGGTCGGCCACGATCAGATCGAAGAACGCCCGCAGACGGTCGGTCAGCGCCAGCGCATCGGCCGCCGCCACGCTACGCATGTCGCCGAGATCGAGCGGCAGCGGCAACACCGCAAGGCCGCTTGGCGTATGCGAGACCGCCGTATGCACGAGCGTTTCGTCGAAGCGACGCAGATTCTGCACCGCTTCGGCGAAGCTGAACTGACTTTGCGTGTTGAGATACAGCAGGCCGTCACCGGACGGCAAACCGAGATCGAGCAGCGCCACATGACCGAGTAGCGAGGCATCGAACTTATCGTCCTTGTTCGCCGGCACCTTCGCCGCCCGGACCGCCTTGTCGGGATGCGCGCCCACGACCATCTCCTGCCCGAGTTGCGACAGATGCGCGGCGAGCGTGCTGCACCCCACACCGATGCGCGCGCCGAGCAGCACCACGAAGCGCCCGTGACGTTGAGGCGCGACGACACTGGGCGGTGGCGTTTGATCGACCACCCGGCGAATGACGTCGAGCGCCTCCTCGTGCGTCGAGTGCATATCGATAAAATCGTGGACCCCGGCGCGAATGGCCGCCTTCATGCCGTCGGCCCGCACCATCGAGCCCACCGCCACCAGAGGCAATTTGGGCGCCACGCGCTTGAGCATGTGCGCGAGTTCGATGGCACCGGCGAAGCCGCCGTCGGCGGCGTCGTCGGCATGGCCGGTCGGTTCGCCGGAGAAATCGAGCAGCACGACCTGCGGATCGAGATCGCCAATGCGCTGCTGCAATTGTGCCGGACGGCCCGCCTCCTGCAACACCACGCCCTCGTCGCGCAACGCCGCCGAGAGCCACTGACCGTGGCCCGCATGCGCGCTGCAAAAGAGGAAGCGATGCAACTCTGTCATGGTGTCCAGTATTCGCGTCGGTGCGTTCATTTATGCACTCCTGACTTCCCTGCCCCGGGCTCTCGCCTCTGCGCCGCTCCGTACCCTCTTGGTACCCGTATCGACGTTATTTCGAAAAACCTGGCAGTTCGCTGTCGCTTGCTACACCCATCAAGTAGGCGCCCCACACGGGGCCCGGGCGACGCTCGCGCGTATCGCCCGGTAACGGCATCGCCACCCCTTTCGCCACCGGCTTGACCAGATGGGGCGTGACGACGATCACCAGCTCCTTCTCGGCGCTGTTGTACTTCAGATTGCGGAAAAATGCGCCGATGAGCGGCAGGTCGCCGAGCAGCGGCACCTTGTCGACGGCGGCGGTGGTGGTGCGCGAAATCAGGCCGCCGATGACGAAGCTCTCGCCGTCGCCCAACTCGACGGTCGTGTCCGCACGACGTGTCGTGATGGCGGGAATCTGCGTCGAGTCGGTCACGATGGCATTCGTATAGTCGATGTCCGACGCCTCGGGCGCCACCTTCAGCGCAATGCGGTTCGGCGCAAGAATCGTCGGCGTGACCGTGAGCCCGACGCCGAACGGCTTGTAGACGATGGTGGTGGTGCCAAGGCCGCCCGATTGCGGCACCGGAATCTCGCCACCCGCCAGGAAGCTCGCGCTCTGGCCAGAGAGGGCCACCAGGGTCGGCGCCGCAAGCACCCGGCCGAGACCGTTCGATTGCAGCAGATCGATCTCCGCCGCCATGCTGAACGCGCCGCGGGTAACCGAGCCGAAGAACGAACCGAAGTTCGGCACGGCGCTCGTCCCACCCGCGCCGCCGAAGGCGGAGTTAAGCGCTGAACTCACGCCGAAGGTGCCCGAGCCGGTCTTTTTCGACGCGCCGAAGCGCGCCCCCAACTGATTGAGAATATTGCGATTGATCTCGACGATCTTCACGTCGACCTGCACGACCCCAGTGTCCCCGACCGTCGAGCGATCGACGACGACGCCGCCCTTGCCCGCCGCGTCGAGCGCCGCCGATTGCAGTGCGCTGTGCTCGATGACGGTATTCGCATGCCCCTTGATGAGCGCCGCGCCGCCACGCGCATCCACGCTGGCCGTGCCGGTATCGCCCAGGGCGCCCTGTAGACTGCCCTTCACATGCACTTCCCAACGCACCGGCTCGCCGCCACGCGGCCACGCGGCGATCTGCGTGGTGCCCGCCTGCTTGCCGACGACCAGCACCGAGCCGCGTCGTCCGCCCGAGCCCTTGAGCACGACGACATCCGCCACCGCCGGATCGGCCACGGCAACGCGCTCGAGCGCGCCGGGCACTTGCAGTTCGCGTTGCTCGTGAACCCCCAGCGTCAGCGAGCGCGATCCGGCGCCCGATCCGGTGTCGGCCGCATCGGCCAGACGCACCGACACTGTGCCGGCGCACGCGAGCAGCGCGGCTAAGCACAACAGCATGCCCGTCACGCGTCGGGTCTGTCGTCTGGCGGTGCGAACCTGGCTTCTGATCATGGCGTGGCGATATCGGTCACTGTGTGGGTGAACTGGCGTAGCGTTTCGGGTCGAATCTGTAGGCATCGGCGGCGTCAATAAGCGGCGGTGCTTTGCTGCGCGCCGCGAACGACTTCGATCGTGGCGCCGCCGCTCCCCCGTGCACCCGCCATATGGGGGGTCCCCGCCGGCGCGCGCGTCGGTGCACCCGCGAGCCCCGTCGCGGCAATGCCGGCATAGGCCTGGTTCTCGGGCGTCTCGAGCGCCGCCTTGTCGTCCGCCTTGAGTCCGGCCTTGCCCGCGAGCACGGGCGGTGGCGCCGGGAACAGCGACGGGTCGGGTTTGGCGTCGTCCCCCGGGTTGCGAAGCGCCAGCGTGATCTTGCCCTGCTGTGTGCCAAGCACCACCCGGTTGACGTCGGCCACCGGCACGGCCACGACCGCGGCAGTCGCCGGCATGGGCGCCTGCGCATTGATGGCCGGTTGCGCAGGCGCCGGGGCGGCGGTCGTGGCGGCTTGCACGCTGGACGCGACGCTCGGCGTGGCCGGCGGCGGCGACACATCGTCGAGCGATGCGTTGCCATAGCTCAGCACCCGCACACGGGAGGCCAGCAGACGCGCTTGCGTGTCATCAACCAAGCCCACCGCCGGTCCTGCCGGTCGATTGGTTTTCATCGTGAAGAAGACGTCGACGTAATCCCCCGGACGGATGCGGTTGCTCACGCCGACGGTCTCGGAGACCGGAATGGCCACGGCCCGCTCGCCCGGCGCGAGCTGCAGGGCGAGGCCGCGAGCGAGCGCGTTTTGCGTAACGGGCACGCCGGCCGCGAGGGCAATGAGGGGCACGCGGCCCACGACGTCGGCCGGGTTGGCGAAGCCGCCCGCGGTCTGACTATCGAACGAGACGAGCTTCACGCCGTCTGCGTCGATGGGTTGGCCCGGCGCGAGCGCCTTGGCCGCCACCACGGCCGGATAGCGCTGCGTGAGCGTCTGGGTTACCGGTGAAGGCGTCGCGGCCGGCGCCGGCGCGTTGGACGTGCCGAGACGCAGCGCGAACAGCGCGAGCAACACACCGGCGACAACCAACACAGCAGCAAGAATCTTGGTGGCTTTGTTCATGGCTTGGGGCCTGAAGGCCGTTCAGTCACAACTTGCGGGACGCCGGCGAACCGACGGCATGACAACCTGGCATAACCGCACATCTCATTTGGGCGCTCGGGGCGAATGTTCGTGGCACCTGCGCGCCGCTCTCCTGTAATGCTCGCGTCTCTCATTTAGCTGCCGCCCAACGTCGATGTGTCGAGCGTGATCGCGGCCGTCCCGACAATGTTTTGCGGCACGAGCGCTCCCAGCCCCGGCCAATTGACGGTCATCGGCTGGGTCAGCGTCAACGTGACGTGAACGATGCATTGCGAACTGGCGCTGGTGCCCGACGCCGGACACGGGTAGGTCGCGTCGGGCGTAAAACCGGTGCTCACCGCCGACGCCGACGGCCAGGTCAACGTGGTGTTGATCGCCTGCGTGGCGTATCCCTGGCGCTGCGCCATGGTGCCGGCGCGCAGCATGGCGCGGCCAGCCTCGGAGGCGGCCTGCGTCAGCATCTGCCGGGCAAGAATGGTGATGGAGAACGCGACGGCAACATAGAACGCGGGCAGCAGGATCATCAGGATGAGCATGAATTCCAGCGCGGCGACGCCACGCGAGCGCGTGCCTCGCAACCCTGACCCTGCCCGTGCCCCAAACCGCTTCATGACGATGCTCCCCGTCGCTCACGGCACTGTGTGGCCGTGTTTGGCGACGCATTGGTCATACTAATTTGCGCGGCGTCGCCCGCGCCTCTCGTTATTTCGGTGCCGCTTGCCGCCGCACTCGTCATTGCCTGTCTTCACCTGTGGCATGTGTCGTGGAGACCCGCACGACCTGCCGCTGCCTGACTCAATGCAACCTTTGTTACGACCGCACTTACCGCACTACAAGCGCCGCCGCTGCCAGATAGGCCCCGTAGGGCAATCCGATGCGTCCGGCTCGCCACTGCAGAACGCGTTGCCAGGCGGTGGAAGCGCTCAGGCCATCGCACCATCGCGATAGCCACTTCAACCGCAAGGTCAACAACACCAGCGCATGCCCCCCAGCCGCCACGCTGGCCAGGCACCAAACCGGCAGCAGCGCGGAATACCCCGCCACCAGCCCAATCAGCGCGAAAAGCTTGACATCGCCCGCCGCCATCACGTTGCGCCACCAAAAAGGTAGCAGTGCGATCAATCCCAACAGCGCGCCGAGCCCGTGAACCCACATGACCCGAGGCTCGCCATGCCACGCTCGCCATGCAATCCAGATCAGTGCCAGCCCTCCTACGCCCAACAGCCAGACATTCGGGATACGGCGCGCGACCAGATCGGTGATCACGATCGGCAGGCACAACAGCCACAGCAAGGTGAGCACGTTGCGTCTCGCGTCAGTGATTCACGGCGGACGTTGCGACCGACGTGAGGTTGCTGAACACATTCGTGAGCACGGTCGTCAAATTGGTGAACACCGTCGCGCCGACCAAGAGGGCGACGATGGCGGCCAGAATGCCGTACTCCAGCGCCGTGACCCCTGTCTGCCGGGACAGGCTGCGCTGCCGTCCGGCCTCCCCTGTTCGCTTTGCCCGCATGATTCGCGTCCTCGCGAATACTGCCGCCTGCCACCCTGAAGGACGCCAGAAAATTACGGTGTCCTTCCCAATATTGCCAACCACAATCTCGCCCCCCGTGCCACCACGCTCACGCCGGCGCCAAACAGGTCGCGATGCCGGAACGTCATGAACCGACGTTCGTGACGACCGACGTGATCTTCGAAAATACCGACGTGAATACCCCTGACAGGTTCGTATAAACCGCGCCACCGATCAGCACGGCCACGATCGCGGCGAGAATGCCGTACTCCAGTGCCGTGACCCCGCGTTCGTCGCGAGCAAACAGTCGAATGCGATTGCCGAGTTTCATATCACGCTCCCACTAAAAAGGCGCCAAGCGCCCGTTCGGACACAACGGAACATTGACGGCCTCTCGGTCGCCGACGCACGTGCGCCATATCGCTTATCAATGCTTGAGTTCGGCCTCGGATTCGTTGCGCCATCAGGCTTGCGAACCCCTTTTGCGTTGTACGCCAATATTTCTACGCTTGTCGATACCGCTTTTGTCGCGGCGTACGCTTTTTTTCGATGCTAATTTAAACCTGCAAACAAAAACTAGAGTCTTGCTTCCAATCACCCTGGAGAATGTAAGAAAGCGTTACATCGATGGATCAAACAATACTCCAAATCCAGATAATCCAACGCCCGCGAGGGAAAACCATGATGGGTGTCACGCCACACGTGCACGCGCAATACCTGTAGCACGCCGCTAAATATCGATTCATCTGATTCAACGGATTCACCCCGTGTTGTCGCTGTTGATCACCGTTGCACTTCGTTCAACACCCCCGCCTCCCGACATCCCCCGACACGCGCCTCGCCCAGAAACGAGATTCGGCTCGCCAGCGCCGCGACACGCCAGCATCCAGCCTTTGCGCGCCTTGCACGCTCAAGCGTCGCATGGCTTGGCAATTTACTTCGTATTTCTACACGACACCGACACCGGTCTCGCCGGGAACGTTACGTAACGTTCCCCGTAACACCCCCGTAACGGGAACGGCATTTCGACGAAAACCGCTCATTTTTCGATGGCGTTAACCCTGCCCCATCCCCCTTCCGAAGACGGTCGATCTCTCGATCCGAAAGATTCTTGTTTTCCGAAACGCAAGTAAATACAGGCTTTCCAGCCCGCCTCCGGAAAAACTAGAAGTTTTATTCAAACCCAGCCTTGGCGATTGGCACAGCTCTTGCGGATATCCCTGCATCGCAACGCTGAAGATCACCGGGGGACACCATGATCATTGGCAATACCAATCAAACGATGCCGCGCCCCGCCGCCCTGTCTGGCGGTCAGCAACGCATCGCGGCAACGCAGCGCAGCGCTGCTGCCGAGAACGATCGTAGAGGCGCAAGCCCAGGGAGGGGCGGTGCAGAAGGCGGTGGCGTACGCGCCACCGCCACACCGACCGATTCGCCCATCGCCGCTCGCGCCGACCACACGCATTCGGCCCACGCGATGACGGGCCCCGATAGCGCGATCGTCAACGCGCTCCTGTTCGCACTCATCGCACAACGCATGAACAGCCGATTGGCAGCGCAAGACGCGCTCGCCTAACCAACGATACAGACCAGAGGACATCATCATGAAAAACATTCAACGCCATCTTCTCGCTTCCGCCTGCCTGCTCGCGATCGTCACGATGACCGGCTGCGCGAGTTCGGGCTCCGGCGGAACCAGCGGGTCGCTCGGCGATAGCGGCACCAGCGCCGGCACCGGCGGCGGCGGCGGCGGAACGGGCGCCGGCACGGTGACCGACGGTTCGGGCCTCAGCGGCAATGGCGGCGGCGGAAGTGGGAACGGAAGCGGCGGCAATGGAGACGGCAGCGGGAACGGCGGCACCGGAAGCAGCGCCGCGACCAACCCGATCGGCACCGTGGCCGCCACTGCGAGCACGGGTGTCGTGACGCAAGTCGGCAAGACCGTTAGCGATCTGGGCACCACGCTGGCCGGCACGCAACTGCCGCTGGTCAGCACGCAAACGCAAAGTGGTCTCGCCGGCGCCGCCGTCTCGACCGGCAACGCTGTGCAGACCCTTGGCAATGGCCTCACGAACGGTCTCGGCAAGCTGGGTTCGGTGAGCGATCCGCTCAATCCGACGCTCGCCAGCGTGGGCGGCGCGGTCACCGACCTCGGCACGGCCGGCACGCAACTGGGTAGCGCCGTCGCCGGCCTCGGGCAGACCGGTCCGCTGGCTAATACGCCGGTCAATGGCGTAACTACGCTGCTTGGCGGTGTCGTGACGTCGGTAGGCATGGCAGGCCAAAGCCTCGGCAGCGGTTTGACGCAGACGATCACGAGCGGCCCGGTGCAGCAACTGACCACATCGCTCTCGTCGGCCATCACGCCGATCACGAACGTCGTGACCAATACCACGCAAACGGTCGGTAACACGACAGGCCTCGGCACACCGGTTTCCGGACTGCTGGCGCAAATCGGCGGCGGCCTGGCCGGTGTCGGCACGCAGATCGCCGGTCAGCTCAACAATCCGGTGGCCACGGACGTCGGCGGCATCGTGGCGGGCGTGGGTAACACGGTGGCCAGCCTGGGCGGCGCGGTCCACGGCACCCCGACGAGCACCAACCCCCTCGCCCCGCTCACCTCGCTCCTTGGCGGGCTGCCCGGTGGCCTCGGTGGTGGCGCTGGCGCCGGCCCGCTGGCTCCGGTCACGAACCTCGTCTCCGGCCTGACGGGCACGCTCGGCGGTGCCACGGGCGGCACCTCGGGTGGCAACCCGCTGGCGCCCGTCACTAGCCTCGTCTCCGGCCTGACCGGCACGCTCGGCGGTGCCACGGGCGGCGCCTCGGGCAGCAACCCGCTGGCCCCGGTCACGAGCCTCGTCTCGGGCCTGACCGGCGGGCTCGGCGGTGCCACGGGCGGCGCCTCGGGCAGCAATCCGCTGGCTCCGGTGACGAGCCTCGTCTCGGGCCTGACCGGCGGGCTCGGCGGTGCCACGGGCGGCGCCTCGGGCGGCAATCCGCTGGCTCCGGTCACGAGCCTCGTCTCTGGCCTGACCGGCGGGCTCGGCGGTGCCACGGGCGGCGCCTCGGGCAGCAATCCGCTGGCTCCGGTCACGAGCCTCGTCTCTGGCCTGACCGGTGCCCTTGGCACCGCCACCGGCGGCGCTTCGACGGGGACGGGTGGCACGGCGGCAGGCGGTGCTCTGGCCCCGGTGACAGCGCTGCTCAGTTCCGTGACAGGCACGGTCGGCGGAGCCACAGGCTCGGGTAGCAGCAGCGGCCCGCTCGCGCCGGTGACCAATCTGCTCGGCGGCTTGCTCGGCGCCAAGAAGTAACCAGGCATCCATCCAGAACGATCTAGGGAGATAGACATCATGACCAACGCACTTCAACGCACCCTCCTGGCTTCGGCCGCCATCGGCCTCATCGCCCTCACCGGCTGCTCCAGCGGCGGCGGCGGGAGCGGCGCTTCGGGCGGCACCTCGGGCACCCCGAATGCCGTCGGCACGACCGCCACCGGCGCCGGCGGCGTCGTGAGTTCCGCCGGCAACGTCGTCAGCGCCTTGGGCGACCAGGTGGCCAGCACCCAGCTGCCGCTCGTGTCCACGCAAGCGTCGCAGGGCTTCGGCGGTGCGCTCACGCAGACCGGCAACGCCGTCACCGCCCTCGGCAACGGCGTGAGCAGCGGTCTCGGCCAAACGGGTGCCTCGGCGGATCCGGTCGGCACCACGCTCGCGAGCACGGGCAATGTCGTGACCGACCTCGGTCAGGCGGGCGTGTCGCTGGGCAGCGGCGTCGCCGGTGTCGGCAAGAGCGGTCCGCTGGCAGGCACGCCCGTCGATACGCTGACCGGGGCACTTGGCAACGTGGTCGCGACCGTCGGCCAAGGTGGCATCGCCGGCGGTGCGATCCTGAAACAGGCCTTCACGGGCGGCCCGGTGGTTCAGGCCACCACGGCGCTCTCGTCGGCCATCACGCCGATCACCAATGTCGTGTCCGACACCACCCGCACCGTGGGAATGACCACGGGCCTGGGCAGTCCGGTACAGGGCTTGCTGCAGACGGTCGGCGGCGGCGTCGCCACGGTCGGCACGACGATGCAGGGTACGTCGTCGAACCCGGTCGTCACCGCACTCGGCAACACGGTGATTGCCACCGGCAACACCGTGGGTGGCGTCGGCACGTTCCTGAACGGCAGCACCTCCACCGGCTCGGCGAATCCGTTCGGATCGCTGCTGGGCAACCTGGGCACGACGACCGCAGGCGGTTCGTCGAACCCGCTCGGCTCGGTCACGGGATTGCTCGGCGGCCTCGGCGGTTCGGGCAGCAGCCCGCTCGCGCCGGTCACCGGCCTGCTCGGCGGGGTGAGTGGCGCCACGTCGGGCGGCAGCAGCAGCCCGCTGGCCCCGGTCACGAGCCTGCTCTCCGGTGTGACGAGCACGGCTGGCGGTAGCTCGGGCGGCGCAACGGGCGGTCTGACGGGACTGCTCGCACCGGTCACCAGCCTGCTCGGCAGTGTGGCCAGCGTCGGCAAGTAATCGCCAGTCCAATGGTGCGTCGCGCGAATCGCGCGCGCACCACGTGATTCATCGATAAGGAGATGCCATGGCCCGCTTCATTCCCGACACCAGCGTTCTGATGCGCGGTCATGGCGATTGCGCCCCGCAACTTTCCGAACCCGTCGCCATGCGCGACACCGGCAACGGGTTCGCCGCCGGCCACCGCCACAACACATACGGCGTCGATTCGGGCGCCGCCTCCGGGGCGACGTCGACGGCCTCCCCGCTCAACACATCGCACGGCACCATGAGCGACCGACACACGAACCGTAACGATCTCGTCGCCGGCATCGTCCGCTCGCTCGGACGCCGGCTCGCCGTGTACACGGCGCTGTATCACGCAGCGCTTGCCGAGCAGCTCGGCCTGAATGTCACCGACCTGAACGCGCTCGATCTCATCCTTGAAATCGAGTCGATTACCGCGGGCCAGCTCGCCGAACTCATGGGCGTCAGCTCGGGCGGCATCACCACGGTCATCGATCGGCTCGAGCGCGCGGGCTTCGTCGAGCGGGAGAAGAACCCGCACGACCGGCGCATGGTGATGATCCACCCCATCGAAGAGCGTTGCGCTCAGATCGAACAGTTCCTGTCCTCAGTCTCGCGCGAACTCACGGCGGTCAGCGCGGCATACGACCAGAGCGAACTCGCCGCGATTCACGATTTCCTGGTGCAGAGCATCCGCACCCTGAAGAGCGAAACCTTCCGTCTTCGCTTCGAGGCCGATCAGGACATCGCCGGTCTGGTCGCCAATGGCCGAAGTGCGTCGACCAAGGTCTGAGCGCACCTCGATGACCACGACCCCAACGAGGAGAAAACTCATGTCGAAGCTTTTGCGTCCCACGATGCTTGCCGTGCTGGTGGCGAGCATCGTCAGTGTTACCGGTTGCTCCAGTTCGGGCGGCGGCAGCGGCGCCACGGCGAACACGCCGACCAACCCGTCGGACCCGACAAATCCCGTCACGCCGACCAACCCCACGAATCCGACCACGAGCAGCGCCGGTGTCGTCAGTTCGGTCGGCTCGGTGGTGAGCGCGCTCGGCAATCAGGTCGCCGGCACGACGGTGCCGGGTGTATCCACGCAAGCCACGCAGGGTTTCGGCGGCGCGCTCACGCAAACGGGTAATGCCGTCACGGACCTGGGCATAGGCGTGGGTAGCGGACTGGGCCAGCTCGGCACGTCCGGCACGAACCCGGTCGGCACCACGCTCGCGAGCACGGGCGGTGTTGTGTCCGATCTCGGCAATGCCGGGGTATTGTTCGGCAGCGGCGTTGCCGGCATCGGCAAGAGTGGCCCGCTGGCGAACACACCGATCGACACGCTCACGGGCGTGCTGGGCACCGCCGTCGCGACCGTTGGCCAGGGGGGCGTGCAAGGCGGTTCGGCACTCACTCAGGCACTGACGAGCGCCCCCGTCGTTCAAGCGACGACGGCCCTCTCGTCGGCCATCACACCGATCACCAATACGCTCACGACGACAACGCAGACGCTCGGCAACACCACCGGTCTGGGCACTCCGGCGGCCGGTCTGCTCGGCACACTGGGCGGCGCATTGAATTCGACCGGCGCGCAGGTCAAGGCGGCCGCACCGAACGCCGCTGTCGCAAGCCTTGGCAATCCGCTCATGGCGCTGGGCAACACCGTCACGAGTGCGGGCGGCCTGCTCTCAGGGAGCACCAGCGCGACGCAACCGAATGCGCTCGGCAACGTGCTCGCCAACGTGGGGAACACCACGGTGACGCCGACCACGGCGAGCGGCAACAATCCGCTGGGCGCGCTCACCGGTTTGCTCGGCGGGCTGTCGAGTGCGACGGGCGCGTCCGGCAGCAATCCATTGGGGGCCGTCACGGGCCTGTTGGGCGGTGTGACGAGTCCCTCGGGCGCCAGCGGCGGTGCTGGCACTGCGCTGGCCCCCGTCACGGCGCTGCTGAACACGGTCACTGCGCCGCTTGCGACGCTGGCCAGCGTCGGTTCCGGTAGCACGAGCGGCACGGGCGGCGCAAGCGGCCTCCTTGCGCCGGTGACGGGACTGCTGGGCGGCGTGGCCAAATAAAGCTAGACGGCAGCGGGACAGTGACGAGACAGGGGATGGGAGAGTAGCGCGACGTACCGAAGCGTCGCAAGATCGCGAGAGGGGGGAACGTCGGCGGGGTGCAGGCCCAATGACGACGGCAAACCCGGACAGTGAAGCGACACTGGCCGGGCTTTGCCGTGTCTGGCGTCGAGCGGTCGCTCATTCCGACAGACGGCTGTGAACGTGATCGAAGTCGTCGAGGTCGGCGATCTCATGACACGTTGCGGCCACCGCGCTGTGACGTTGTTGCGTGTTGCGTGTTGCGTTAGCGTCGCGCTCGCACGCCAACAAAAAAGACCCAGACGAGTACTCGTCCGGGTCTTCTTGCCTTGGGCGTCCTGCCGAATCTGCCTATCGCGCAGTGGCGGTGCAGAAGAATCGTAGCAACGCCCCCGACGCGACGCCGATTACTGGTCTCGGATCCAGGTCTGCGTGCGACCGAGCAGCGAAATCCCGAGGTAGCCACGCACGTCGAGTTTCTTGCCGCCGTCGATCACGGTGATCTTGCAGCTGTACTCCATGCCATTTTCCGGATCGAGGATCTTGCCGCCGTCATACACTTCGCCATCCTTGCGGATGCCGCGAATGATCTGCATGCCCAGCATCTTCTGTCCCTTGCGCGCGTCGGTGCAGGCCGTGCACACACGCGCCGGATCGTCGTTTTCGCCAAGGCCCTTGGTGACGACGCCCACGTATTCACCGTCCTTTTCCGAGATCGTGACAAGCGCCTTCGGCTTGCCGGTGTTGTCGTCGATGGTCTTCCATACGCCGACCGGCGACATGTCATTGGCCGCGATTGCCGCCTTGGCAACGCCACCCAACAATGCCACTGCAACGAGCGCGTGCGCCCCCAGACGTCGCCACGACGTCGCGTTCGAAATTTGCTTCATGATTGTCATCCTCCCGGATACGGAATTGATTGTCGTAGGACTCACGATAGCCGTCATCACCGCACCGCTACTCGCGCGAGTCGCTTTGCAGATTACGCCAAAGGCGTAACGCCGTGCTGAGGAAGTCCTCTAGCCGAAATCGCCGCGCGCGCCGAGCGCCCGCCCGCCGTCGACGATTACAACGGCGGCAAGGCAATCGCGGTCAGACGCCACTGCACGAGATTGCGTCGCGTCAGCGTGAACGTCACGATGCGCGTCGGACGGTCGCTGCGCGACACATGGACAAGGAAATGATTGAAGTCCTGAAACTCGGTCCGCGTGGTGGTGCGCGGCGGTGTGTTGCCCGACGACGGCGACGCATCACCTGAGCGCGCGTCGGGCAAGTTGGCGGCATAGGGGTCGGCTGCGGCCGGCGGAGCCGCCAGCGGGGCGCTGTCCTGCGCCTGCGGTGCCGCATCGCGCGGCGCGGGCGCTCCGGGCGCTGGCGGCAATCCGGTGCTGTCACCCCGCAGCATGGCCGCCACCGCTTCCGGCGTGAGCAACGCCTCCACAACGCGATCCGACACCCATCCACCGAGCGCGAGGGCAAGGGCCCCGAAGGCGTTGCCACGCTGCTTGTCCATCTGACGCGAGAGTTCGTCGTGAAGACTCGTTTTCAGGCTTTCACGCACGGCCGGATAGTCGACGTACGACGACAGCGCCGCCGCATCGCGCGCATCGGCCGCGTCGCGCGCCCGCCACAACGTGTAATACGGCGTGCCGAAAAGTAGACCCAGCACGACAATCAGTGCCCCGAGGGATATCGCGATCCTTGACAGCTTACGCATGGCAAAACTCCGTCAATCAAACTGCGCATGGTAGGCGACGTACTGCAACTCTCCCCTGCTGGCTTACATTGCTTTACAAATCTTTACAGCAAGCGACGCCGCGCCCTTTTACTCTGGAAACGTGGCCGCAAATACGTGACACGTTCCGGCGCTCGCCCACTCGGCAGAGCATGGTACGTGCAGGGTACGCGGCAGTTCAACCGACAAGGAGGTGGCACCATGCGGCTCGCCCGACTTGTCCGGATGACGTGTTGCGTCATGCTGGCCGTCACCGCCCATGGCGCAACGGCACATCCGTGGTCGAACAGCCGGTTTTTCCAGAGTTGGTTTGCACAGGGCGCCGAGCGCCCCGACGGACGCGGCAATCACCGCGGCGGCGCACGGCCTGAACCGTCACGGCCGCCGCCTCAGGCCGTACGGCCGCAGGGCGACTTGCGCGGCGACATCTACAACCATCTGCGCGAACAGCGGCAAGCGCCCCCGCCACCGCCCGCCGACGCCCCGCGTGGGCGCGATCATGGCGATCGCGGCACGCGTTCACGCTGAGCGCAAACCCGCGAGCGGTCTACGCGCGGCGCGCAACGCTCAGGTGAGCGACGTATCCACCACGCGACGCGGAGCTTCAAGATATTCCAATGACTGCATCTCCACCAGACGCGACACCGTCCGAGCAAACTCGTTAGCGAGCGTGCCCTCCACGTACAACTCCTCGGGCGCGACTTCCGCCGACATCAGCAGCTTGACCTTGTGGTCGTAGAAAACGTCGACGAGCCATGTGAAGCGGCGCGCCTCCGACGCCATGCGCGGCGTCATCTTCGGCACGTCCGATAGCACGACGGTGTGGAAGCGGTTGGCCAGTTCGAGATAGTCGTTCTGCGAACGTGGGCCCCCGCACAACATATGGAAGTTGAACCACACCACGCCGCCCGCGCGACGCAGGGCCTTCAGCTCGCGCTGCTCGATATGCAGCACCGGGCTCTCGTCGGGAACCCCGGCGATCTCGGCAAACGCCGCACGCAGCGCTCGATTCGCCTCGTTGCCAAGGGGATAGTGATAGACCTGCACCTGCGCCAGCGTGCGGCGTCGATAGTCGATGCCGGCGTCGACATTGAGCACGTCAAGCTTCTCTTCGAGCAGCCGGATCGCAGGCAGCACGCGATCACGATGCAAGCCGTCCGGGTACAGCGTGTCGGGACGATAGTTCGACGTCATCACGAACTGCACGCCGTTCTTGAACAGCTCGGCAAGCAGGCGGTGAAGGATCATGGCGTCGGCCACATCGGAGACGTGGAATTCGTCGAAGCAGATCAGGCGATACCGCTTGGCGATGCGTTTGGCCAATTCGTCGAGCGGATCGGGCTGCCCCTTGAGCGCCTGCAACTGATGATGCACCTCACGCATGAACTCGTGGAAATGCAGACGCGTCTTGCGCTGCAGCGGCACCACCGAGTAGAAGCTGTCCATCAGGAAGCTCTTGCCACGGCCCACCCCGCCCCACAGATACACGCCCTTGGGCAGATCGGGATGCACGAGCCACTTCTTGAGGGTGCTCGAACGCCTGGCCTTGTATGCCGCCCATTCGTCGTAGCACTGTTGCAGACGCTCGACGGCGCGCTCCTGCGCCTCATCGGGCTCGTAGCCGCGCGCGGCCAGTTCCTGTTGATAGTATTCGCGAACGTTCATGCGGTGCGGCGACCGGCCGGGGGGCAGAGGAAATCGGGGAAAAAACAAAGGCGAGTTGCCTCGCCTTTGATCGTACTGTCAGCGTAAAGCGACTTACTTGTTCAGCGCGCGCTTCTCGACATCGAGGGCGGCTTCACGCATCACTTCCGACAGCGACGGGTGCGGATGACAGATACGGCCGATGTCTTCCGACGCCGCCTTGAACTCCATCGCCACCACGGCTTCGGCAATCAGGTCCGAAGCGTTCAGGCCGATCACGTGCACGCCGAGGATCTCGTCGGTCTTGGCATCGGCCAGCACCTTCACGAAACCGTCCGACGAGCCCATGCCCAGCGCACGGCCGTTGGCCGCGAACGGGAACTGACCCGGCTTGAACTCACGGCCTTCGGCCTTCAATTGCTGCTCGGTCTTGCCGACCCAGGCAATTTCCGGGGACGTGTAGATCACCCACGGAATGCAGTTGTAGTCGATGTGCGGCTTCTGGCCAGCGATGACTTCCGCCACCAGCACGCCTTCGTCTTCGGCCTTGTGCGCGAGCATCGGGCCACGCACCACGTCGCCGATCGCGTACACGTTCGGCAGCTTGGTACGGCAGTGGTCGTCCACCGGAATGAAGCCGCGCTCATCGGTCGCCAAACCAATGTTGCCCAGGCCGAGGTCATCGGTGTTCGGCACGCGGCCGACCGACACGATCAGACGATCGACGTCGAGCGTCTTGGCGTTGCCGTCCTTGTCCGTGTAGCTGATCGTGACGTTGTTCTTGCCGGTCTTGACCTCGCCGACCTTCACGCCGACGTTGATGTCCAGTCCCTGCTTCTTGAACTGCTTGGCCGCTTCCTTCGCAACGCCGGCATCGGCCGCCGCCAGGAATTCCGGCATGGCTTCGAGCACGGTGACTTCGGCACCCAGGCGGCGCCATACCGAACCCAGTTCCAGACCGATCACGCCGGCGCCGATCACGCCCAGCTTTTTCGGCACAGTGTCGAACGAGAGAGCACCTTCGTTATCCGAGATGAGCTTGTTGTCGACCGGCATGCCCGGCAGATGACGCGCCTTCGAACCGGTAGCGATGATGATGTTCTTTGCCGTGACGGACTCGGCCTCGGCACCCTTCACATCGATCTGATAGCCGCCGTCGTTCTTGGCAATGATCGTGCCGTGACCCTTGAGCCACGTGATCTTGTTCTTCTTGAACAGGTATTCGATACCGCCCGTCATCTTGTCGACGATACCCTGCTTGCGCGAGAGCATCTTCTCGATGTCGATCTTGACGTCCGACGTGGTGATACCGTGATCGGCCAGGTGATGACCGATCTTCTCGAACTCTTCCGACGAGGCGAGCAGCGCCTTCGACGGAATGCATCCGACGTTCAGGCAGGTCCCGCCGAGCACCATCTTGCCGGCCGGGTTGGTCCATTTCTCGACGCAAGCGACCGAGAAACCGAGTTGGGCGGCGCGGATGGCGGCAATATAACCACCGGGGCCGGCGCCGATTACGACTACATCAAATTCTTTTGCCATTTTGATTGTGACTCACTGAAGGTAGACGGCAGGGGGAGGCGCGGCGCGCCGGCCATGCGAAGATGGCCGGGCAGCGCCGCGCAATGCGCGCTATCGCTTACAGGTCGAGCAGCAGGCGCGCCGGATCTTCCAGCGCTTCCTTCATGGCGACGAGGCTCAGCACGGCTTCGCGACCGTCGATGATACGGTGGTCGTAGCTCATGGCCAGGTAGTTCATCGGGCGGATGACGATCTCGCCGTTCTCCACGACCGCGCGGTCCTTCGTGGCGTGCACGCCCAGAATGGCCGACTGCGGCGGGTTGATGATCGGGGTCGACAGCATCGAACCGAACACACCGCCGTTCGAGATCGAGAACGTACCGCCGGTCATTTCTTCGATCGACAGCTTGCCGTCGGCCGCCTTCTTGCCGTATTCGGCGATCTTCTTCTCGATGTCGGCCAGGCTCAGCTGGTCGGCATTGCGCAGAATCGGCACCACCAGGCCACGCGGCGAACCGACCGCGATACCGATGTCGAAGTAGCCGTGGTAGACGATGTCGTTACCGTCGATCGAGGCGTTCACGGCCGGGTACTTCTTGAGCGCGTGGACCGCGGCCTTGACGAAGAACGACATGAAGCCCAGCTTCACGCCGTGCTCCTTCTCGAACTTGTCCTTGTACTTGTTGCGCAGATCCATCACCGGCTTCATGTTGACCTCGTTGAACGTGGTCAGAATGGCGTTGGTCTGTTGCGATTGCAGCAGGCGCTCGGCGATACGGGCGCGCAGGCGCGACATCGGCACGCGCTGTTCCGGACGGCCTTCAAGCGACGTGTCGCGGCCCACCGAAGCGGCCACCGACGGCAGCGCGGCGCGCGGGGCCGGTGCCGGGATCGACGATGCGACGGCAGCCGGCTTGGCGCCAGCGGCCAGGGCGTCGCCCTTGGTCACGCGACCGTCTCGGCCCGAGCCGGCCACGTCCGTGGTCGACAGGTTCTTCTCAGCCAGCACCTTGGCAGCGGCCGGGCTGGCGATGCCACCCGATGCGCCACCGGCGGCGGGCGCCGCGCTCGAGGCGGCAGCGGCCGGCGCGGCGGCTTCTGCCGGCTTGGCAGCGACCGGTGCGGCGGCGCCTGCCTTGGCGTCCGTGTCGATCTTCGCGATGATTTGCTCGGACGTCACGGTGTCGCCAGCGGCGGCGGTCACTTCGACGAGCACGCCGGCGGCGGGCGCCGGCACTTCCAGCACGACCTTGTCGGTTTCGACTTCGATCACGGTTTCATCTTGGGCGATGGCTTCGCCGACTTTCTTCTTCCAGTCGAGCAGCGTGCCTTCAGAAACCGACTCGGAGAATTGGGGGACTTTGATTTCAACAATGGCCATTTCTGGATCCTGGATTCGATAAACGTTCAATTCGGAAATACGGCAGCGGCCGTCCCCAGGGGGAGGACGACCGCTGTAAGACCTAACCGGTTACTGCACCACGGTCGCGCCCTTGAGGCGACCGAAAGCCGTATCGAGCAGCTGCTTGAGCTGTTCGTAGTGCTTGGCGTAGTAGCCCGCGGCAGGCGAGGCCGAAGCCGCGCGACCCGCGTAAGCCAGCTTCTGACCGGCGCTCATGCTTTCGATCAGGTGGTGTTCGATATAGAACCACGGACCTTGATTTTGCGGCTCGTCCTGGGCCCACACCACTTCGGTAAGGTTTTCGTATTTCTTCAGTTCGTTCTCGAACGCCTTGTGCGGGAACGGGTAGAGCTGTTCCACACGCACGATCGCAACGTCGGTCGACTTGTCTTCACGACGGCGGGCGATCAGGTCGTAGTACAGGCGGCCCGAGCAGGCGACGACGCGCTTGACCTTCTTGGCGTCGATCGAAGCATCGGTTTCGCCGATCACCGTCTGGAAGCCGCCCTTGGCGAGTTCCGACAGGTCGCTCACGGCTTCCTTGTGGCGCAGCAGCGACTTCGGCGTGAACACGATCAGCGGCTTGCGCAGCTGGCGGATCATCTGACGACGCAGCAGGTGGAAGATCTGTGCCGGCGTGGTCGGCTGGACCACTTGCATGTTCGTGTCGGCGCACAGTTGCAGGTAGCGTTCGATACGCGCCGACGAGTGCTCCGGACCCTGGCCTTCGTAGCCATGCGGCAGCAGCATCGTCAGGCCCGACACGCGGCCCCACTTCACTTCGCCGCTCGAGATGAACTGGTCGATCACGACCTGCGCACCGTTGGCGAAGTCGCCGAACTGGCCTTCCCACAGCACCATCGTGTTCGGCTCGGCCGTCGAGTAACCGTACTCAAAGCCCAGCACGGCTTCTTCGGAGAGCACCGAGTCGATCACCGTGAAGGTGGCCTGACCGTCGGCCACGTGTTGCAGCGGCACGTAGGTGCCGTCGTTCCAACGCTCGCGGTTCTGGTCATGCAGCACCGAGTGGCGGTGCGTGAACGTGCCGCGGCCCGAATCCTGACCGGTCAGGCGCACAGCGAAGCCCGACGAGACCAGCGAGGCGAAGGCCAGATGCTCGCCCATGCCCCAGTCGAGCGGCTGCTCGCCCGCGCCCATCTTGCGACGGTCGTTGATGACCTTCTCGACGAGCGGGTGAACCTTGAAGTTCGCCGGGATCGTGGTGATGCGCTCGGCCAGACGCTTGAGTTCGTTCAGCGGCACGGCCGTATCGCCGGCATCGGTCCACTTCTTGTTCAGGAACGGCACCCAGTCGACCGCGTACTTGCTCTTGTAGTTCGAGAGCACCGGGTCGACGGTGTGGTGGCCGTCGTCCATGGCCTTGCGGTAGGCCGCGACGAAGGCATTGCCCTCTTCGGCCGTAATCACGCCTTGCGTGACCAGCTTCTCGACGTACAGCGCGCGCGTGCCCGGGTGTTGGGCAATCTTCTTGTACATCAGCGGCTGCGTGACCGCCGGCGTGTCCTGCTCGTTGTGGCCCAGCTTGCGGTAGCAAACGATGTCCACGACGGCGTCTTTCTTGAACTCCTGACGGAAGTCCAGGGCCAGTTGCATGGCCAGCACGACCGCTTCCGGATCGTCGCCGTTCACGTGCAGCACCGGCGCTTCGATCATCTTGACCACGTCCGAACAGTACGTCGTCGAACGGGCGTCACGCGGATCCGACGTGGTGAAGCCGATCTGGTTGTTGATGACGATGTGCACCGTGCCGTGCGTGCCGTAACCGCGCGTCTGCGCGAGGTTCAGCGTTTCCATCACAACGCCCTGCCCCGCGAATGCGGCGTCGCCGTGAACTTGCACCGGCAGCACGCTGGCCGCGTCGGCTTCGCCACGACGGTCCATACGTGCCTTGGCCGAGCCTTCGACCACCGGGTTCACGATTTCCAGGTGCGACGGGTTGAACGCCAGCGACAGGTGAACCGGGCCACCGCCCGTCGAAACGTCGCTCGAGAAGCCCTTGTGGTACTTCACGTCACCGGCCGGCAGATCGTCGACGTGCTTGCCTTCGAATTCGGCGAACAGGTCCGCCGGCATTTTGCCCAGGGTGTTGACCAGCACGTTCAGACGGCCGCGGTGGGCCATGCCGATCACGATTTCCTGCACGCCCTTGGCACCGGCGTGGTGGACGAGTTCGTCCATCGCCACGATGAACGATTCGCCGCCTTCGAGCGAGAAGCGCTTCTGGCCGACGAACTTGGTGTGCAGGTAACGCTCGAGGCCTTCAGCGGCGGTCAGGCGTTCGAGGATGTGCTTCTTCTTTTCAGCGGTGAAGTTGGGCGTGGCACGCACCTTCTCCAGACGCTCTTGCCACCAGCGCTTTTGCACCGGGTCGCTGATGTACATGTACTCGGCGCCGATCGAGCCGCAGTACGTGTCGCGCAGCGACTTGAGCAGGTCGCGCAGGCTGGCCTGTTCGAAACCGAAGTACGTGTTCTCGGCCGAGTACACGCTGTCCATATCCGCTTCGGTCAGGTCGTAGAACGCGGGTTCCAGTTCCGGAATGGCCGGACGTTCCTGACGCTTGAGCGGGTCCAGATTGGCCCAGCGGGCGCCCAGGAAGCGGTAGGCGGCGACGAGCGACTGCACGTGCACCTGCTTGCGGGCCACGGCCAGGTCGGAGGCGCCAGCGCGCGGCACGAAGGCATTGGCCTTGGCGCGCTGGGCGAACGACTCCACGATCGGGGCGTGAGCCACGTCGTTGGCGTTGGAACCATCAACAGCGGGAACGTTTTGCAGCGCGTCGAAATACTGGCGCCAGTTGTCCGGCACGGAAGCCGGATTGTCTAGATACGATTCGTACAGTTCTTCAACGTAGGGGGCATTGCCGCCGAAGAGGTACGAGTTCGTTTGGAATTGTTCCATCAAACTCATTTTGCGCTCACCTTTTCTACGAGTGTCTCGAGAAATAGCGGGTTACGAAACCTTCCGCGACACGGCCTGACCGATTAGCGGATTGCGAGAATCAAGTGGTGCTTGGAAGGACCTGATAAATCACGGCGAGGAGCATAGCACGTTTTCCCAGCGCCCACCGACCCGGAAAGCCGTCGCACGGGGACTTGCGACGTAACCGCCGCATGCGTCGCAGGTTCGCGCTGCGCCAGCCCGCCTGCGCCTTATGCCCATATGTGAATTAGATATATAAAAATTAAATTTTATTATTTTAATTTCTAAGAGCCAGCCGATATCGTGGTGAGTATCCCCTTGCCGGTCTGTCTGGGGGCGCCCGACGGGTAGGCCCCGCCACGGCGTCCGTCCAGGTCCGGCCCCTGGAGTCATGAACGACATGCAAGAGACGACACCGCTTTCCGCTCAGCAAGCCCAGATGCTCAGCCAACTGGTCGAGGACCTTTCCGGCGAGCAGCTCGCCTGGGTGCGAGGATTTCTCGCGGGCATCAATCACTCCGTGCGACACGCCGGTGCGCCGGCGCCGGTCGCGGCAACGGCCGGGCCTGCCGCCCCGTCGGTGACGATTCTGTATGGCTCGCAGACCGGGCACGCCCAGGAAGTCGCCGAGCACGCCAAGGCGCGCGCCGTCGCCGCAGGCTTCAAGGTCGATCTGTTCGCGATGGGAGATTACAAGGCCTCGCGCCTGAAGAACGACAAGTTGCTGCTCGTTGCCGTGTCGACACAAGGCGAAGGCGAGCCGCCCGACGATGCGCGCGACTTCTACGAATTCCTGCACGGCGCGAAGGCGCCCCAACTCGAAGGCACCCGCTTCGCGGTCCTCGGCCTGGGCGATTCGAGCTATGAGAAGTTCTGCCAGGCCGGCAAGGACTTCGACGCACGGCTGGCCGCGCTGGGTGCGCAACGGCTCGTGCCCCGCGTCGACAGCGACGTCGACTACGACGCGCCGGCCGAGCGCTGGGTCGAAGAGGCCGTCGAAGCGCTGTCGCGGGTGGCGGCCCCGGCCGCCGCGGGCAAGAGCGCCGGCGTGACGGAAGGTTTCAGCCTCGCCGCGCTTGCGAGCAGCATCGCACCGGCCGCAGCATCGAGCCAATACAGCCGCAAGCATCCATTCGATGCAGCCGTGATCGAGAACGTCAGGCTCTCCGGACGCGGCTCCTCCAAGGAAGTCCATCACGTCGAACTCTCGCTGGAAGGCTCGGGCCTCACGTACGAGCCGGGCGACGCGCTGGGCGTGGTCGCGCAGAACGACGCGGCGCTCGTCGACACGCTGATCGACACGTTAGCGCTCGACCCGCAGGCCACCACGACGACGCAGGACCGCACACTGTCGCTGCGCGACGCCTTCCTGCGGGCCTACGACATCACAACGCTCTCGCGCGCGTTCCTCGAAAAATACGCGGCGCTGGCGGAATCCAGCGAACTGAAGGCCCTGCTTGGCGCGGGCAACGAAACGGCACTGCGCGACTATCTCCATGGCCGCGACGTGATCGACGTCGTGCGCCAGTTCCCGGCCCGCAAGGTGAAGGCGGCCGAGTTCGTCGGCACGCTGCGCACGCTTCAGCCGCGTCTGTACTCGATTGCGTCGAGTCTGGCCGCCAATCCGGGCGCGGTGCACATCACCGTGGGCGCCGTTCGCTACGACAGCCACGGCCGCGCGCGTCGCGGCGTGGCGTCGACTTACCTTGCCGACATCGCCCGCGAAGGACAGACGGTGCCGATCTATATCGAGGCGAACCGTAACTTCAAGCTGCCGCAGGATAGCCACGCACCGGTCATCATGATCGGTCCCGGGACCGGCATTGCCCCATTCCGGGCGTTCGTCGAGGAACGTCAGGCGCTCGACGCCCCCGGCAAGAACTGGCTCTTCTTCGGCGACCGGAACTTCCGCACCGACTTCCTTTATCAGCGAGAATGGCAACGCTATGTGAAGGACGGCGCGCTCACCAAAATCGACCTCGCGTTCTCGCGCGACACGCAAGACAAGGTCTACGTACAGCACCGCATGCGTGAACAAGGCAAGGAACTGTATGCCTGGTTGCAGGAAGGTGCGCACCTGTACGTATGTGGCGATGCCGACGCAATGGCGCGCGACGTGAACACCGCGCTCATCGACATCGTGACGCAACACGGGGGGCTGACGCCGGACGCCGCCGCCGAGTATGTGAAGACGTTGCAGCGCGAAAAGCGTTATCAGCGCGATGTGTACTGATCGCGGATGCCGCGGATTCCGACCGCGTTTCGCCGTCTACCCCGACAAAACCCGCGCGGCATCCCGCGCTGACCGATAGAGCCGAGCCCATGACGCAACCCACGCAAGCCGGCGACGCCTCGACGGCGCCGCGCTCCGAAGTCGAGAAGATCAAGGACGCCAGCAACTACCTGCGCGGCACCATCGCCGAAGGTCTGGCCGACCCGCTCACCGGCGCGATCTTCGAGAAGGACGCCCAATTGCTGAAGTTTCACGGCTCCTACATGCAGGATGACCGTGACCTGCGCAGCGAACGGCAGAAGCAGAAACTCGAACCGGCCTACCAGTTCATGATCCGGCTGCGCATGCCGGGCGGCGTGTGCACGCCCGCGCAATGGCTCAAGCTCGACGATCTCGCCCAGAAGTACGGCGGCAACACGATTCGCCTGACCACGCGGCAGACGGTGCAGTATCACAACGTGCTCAAGCACCAGTTGCGCCCCCTCATCAAGGGCATCGATGAAGTTGCGATGACGAGCATCGCCGCGTGCGGCGACGTCAATCGCAACACGCTCGTCTCGAACAATCCGCACCATTCGCCCGCCCATGCCGAGGCGCTCGACTGGTGCCTGAAGATCGATCGGCACCTGTTGCCGCAGACCACGGCGTATCGCGAGATCTGGCTGGGCGACAAGCGTCTGGGCGCGGGCAAGGAGGATCACGAGCCGATCTACGGCAAGCACTATCTGCCACGCAAGTTCAAGATCGCCATCGCGATACCGCCGAACAACGACGTCGATCTCTACGCCAACGACCTGGGCTTTATCGCCATCGTGGGCGACGACGGCAAGCTCGAAGGCTTCAACGTGACGGTCGGTGGCGGCATGGGCATGACGCACGGCGACGCCGCAACGTACCCGCGCACGGCGACCGTCATCGGCTATACGCCGGCCGATCGCATCGTCGACGTCGCCGAGAAGGTGCTACTCGTGCAACGCGACTTCGGCGACCGCGGCAATCGCAAGCATGCGCGTCTGAAATACACCCTCGACGACCGTGGCGTGGCGTGGTTCAAGGAAACCCTCAACCGATATCTCGGTTGGGATCTGGCGCCCGAGCGGGCGTTTGCGTTCACGACCAACGGCGATCAGTATGGCTGGCTCAAGGGCGCGGACGATCTTTGGCATCTCACGCTCTTCATCCAGAACGGTCGCGTGAAGGATTGGGACGACTACCGCCTGATGACCGGGCTGCGCGAAATCGCGAAGGTGCATCAGGGCGATTACCGCATCACCGGCAACCAGAACCTGATCATTGGACGCGTGAGCGACGCCGCCAAGCCGCAGATCGACGCCCTCGTGAAGGAATACGGCCTGCTCGACGGCAAGCATCAAAGTGCGCTGCGCATCCACTCGATGGCCTGCGTCGGCTTCCCGACGTGTGGTCTCGCGCTGGCCGAGAGCGAGCGCGCCCTGCCCGGCCTGGTCACGCGACTCGAGAAGGTGCTCGACGATGCGGGGCTTGCAGGCGAACCGATCACCATTCGCACGACCGGCTGCCCGAACGGCTGCGCCCGTCCCTACATCGCCGAGATCGGCCTGGTTGGCAAATCGGCCGGCAAGTACAACCTGTACCTCGGCGCGGGTTTCCACGGGCAGCGTTTGAACAAGCTGTACAAGGAATCGCTCAACGAAGATCAGATCGTGGCCGAACTCACGCCGCTCTTCGCGCAATACGCGAAGATGCGCGATGCCGGTGAGAAATTCGGTGATTTCCTCGTGCGTCGGGGTGTGGTCAAGGCAGTCGTCGAAGCGCGCGAGGATTTCCACGGCTGAGCGCCGTCATCGCGGCCCCGTTGCAGGCACTCGCCGGCCTCGTCGCCGGCACCAACGAAAACGCCACGGTCTCCCGTGGCGTTTTTCATGATCGCGCTTGAGCGATCCTCGTCAGGCGGCCGAACGTCAGTCGTTGCTGCCCGAATACGGCACCATGCAGCGCCTGACCGTCTTTTCGTAGTCGCGCGGCAGGTGGCTGCCGGGAACTTCGAAGTATTGCAAACGCGCACCGAAGCCGCCTTGCATGACGTCGACGTACGGGTTGTAGACGGCTTTGCCGTCGGCGCCCTGACCGCGATAGACACGCACACGGTCGGCCCCCTGACGGGCGTACGACGTCGATTCGACGTTCGGCGACAACTCGCTCCAGCCGTGATAAATGCAGTTGAGCACCATGAAGCGATCGGCTCCCGTCCCCTGATCGAGCAGTCGTCCTGCGGCCGGATCGGGCACGCTCATCTGGTTGACCGGGCCACACCCTGCCACTCCCCCGGCCAGCACGGCCACCGCTGCCATCAGCGCCACTCGCTTCATACTTCGCCACCCTCAACTGAGCAAAAGATGGGCAATGTTACCCGGTTCGGCCCACGGCCGCCACGAACACACCCATTCCATGCCCACGCCACGCCCCCATCGAGCTAACGGGCGGTGACCGGCCACACCGCTCAGGCCGCCAGGGAAAGGGGCGATGTTTCCACGGCATGCAAGGCCGGACGTCTTGCCGCGCCGCTCGCCTGACTTTCGTCGCCCAATCGGAATCGCGCCATTTCCTCGCGAAGCGTATGTGTCTGATCTTCCAGCGACGCGGCCGCCGCCGCCGCTTGCTCCACCAGCGCGGCATTCTGCTGCGTGACGGCATCCATTTGCGTGACCGCCCGATTCACCTGCTCGATGCCGCTGCTCTGCTCGTCGGACGCCGCCGAGATCTCCCCCATGATGTCCGTCACGCGCTGCACGGCTTGCAGGATGTCGTTCATCGTGCGCCCCGCTTCGGCCACCAGCGTCGAGCCGTCGGCCACCTTCTGCGCCGACGTTTCGATGAGTGCCTTGATCTCGCGCGCGGCCGTGGCACTGCGCTGTGCCAGCGTGCGCACCTCGCCCGCCACCACGGCGAACCCGCGGCCCTGCTCGCCGGCACGGGCCGCTTCCACGGCAGCGTTGAGCGCGAGGATGTTGGTCTGGAATGCAATCCCGTCGATCACGCCGATGATGTCCACCACTTGCGACGAACTGGTCGAGATGCCCTGCATCGTGTCGACCACCCGCGCCACCACCTGGCCGCCGCGCGATGCGATATCCGACGCATTGACCGCCAGTTGGCTCGCCTGACGTGCGTTGTCGGCGTTCTGCTTGACCGTGGCCGTCAGTTGCTCCATCGACGAGGCCGTCTCCTCCAGCGAGGCGGCCTGCTCTTCGGTGCGCGCCGACAGGTCGGTATTGCCCGCCGAGATTTCGGCCGTGGCGGTCGCCATCGCATCGCAACTGCGGCGCACGCCGCGAATCGTGTCCGCGAGACGCGACTGCATCGCCTCGAGACCGCGCATGAGCATCGACATTTCGTCCTTGCCGCGCGCGTGCACCGGATTGTCGAGTTGTCCTGCCGATATGTGCTCGAAATGTGCCAGTGCTTCGCCAAGCGGCCGCATGATCGCGCCGCGCAGCGAGAAGTAGCAGGCGATGGCCATGAGCACGCCCAGCGCCGTTGCGCCGATGCTCAGCCAGCGGAATGCCGCCAGCTCCGCCATCGACGCTTCGTACGTGTCGTGCCCGAGCTTCAGCTTGTACGCGGCCAGCGCGTCACTGGCCTTCGTAAGCTCGGCGTAACGCTTGGGCAGCACGTTCATCGTGATCTCGTCCATGGCCGTACGATCGCGCGCGTCGATGGCGGTGAGCATCGGATTCATGCCCTGCTCGAAGAAGGTGGCGCGCCGGGCGGCGACCTCGTCGGCCATCCGCTGTTCCTCGGGGCCGCGCGGCAACGCCTGATAGGCGGCCCATGCCGCATTCGCGTCCTTGATCATGCCGCGTGCACGTGTGGCAATCTTGTCCCCATCCGGCGATTCCGGATGCAGCACCACGCGATCGAGAATGGCGCGGGTGCGCGCCAGCGTGGCGTTGTCTTTGCCGAGCGCCACCGTGGCGGCGAGGTGATTGGCGTACGTCTCGCGAAGCGCGTTGCCCGTGCGCGTCATGCCCGCAATGCCGAGCGCGCCCAACAGAATCAGTAACGCCGCCAACAGCGCCATCGTCATCCCGAGGCGCGCCTTGATGGAAAAGCTACGCAACATACTGTCGTCTCCGTCTTGTGTCGTGGGTTCGGGTCCCTGTACGGCCTCTGTCGGGCCGGTATTATTTATGTCATCGGCGTGGCGAGACCCCGACTTTAGCGTCCCGCGGGTATACGAGCCTCTTTCCGAGTCTTTCGCACCAAGCCGATGGCGTGGGAACCGGGCATGATCTTATGACATTTTTTATATATCCATCTGATATATTCGAATTATGATCGAGGGACTCGAAAAGCTGTTGGCGGCCGGCAAAGACAACGCGCTGTTGCGTTTCGGGCTCGGCAAGGCCTATCTGGATGCGCAGAACTTCCCGGTCGCGGCCGATCACCTGACCCGTTGCGTGGCGTTCGATCCGGCCTACACGGCCGCGTGGAAGCTGTTGGGGAAAGCGCGACACGGCGCGGGCGATCGCGAGGGTGCCCGCGACGCGTGGACGCGTGGGATTGCCGCCGCACAGGCGCACGGGGACCGTCAGGCGGAAAAGGAAATGACGGTCTTTCTCAAACGCTTGGGTTGACGTTGTATCGCCCGCCCGATGTCACACATCGGGCGAGTCCCCGGTTAGCGTGGTATGGTGCGGCCTGGCGGGTGAGCGGTGCGCTGGGTGCGCCGACCCCGCACAGGATCGCCGAAGCGCACCGTGATTGTCGTTGGCGAGTGGGTGATCGCCCGAAACGCGCGTGTTCGCGCCGGGCGTGGCATACTGCTCCGATTTCGCCGCGCGGCGGGGATCCACGCAGCGCTAGGCCGGCCGGCCTGTTCCCATCCTGCAATTTTCGTTGGGTATGTCCTTGAAGCATTGTTTGCCGCCTCGTGCGCCGTCTCATTCGGCGCCTCCCAAGTCCCCCGTCGTCACGCCCCAGGCGCCGTCTGCACACGCCGCCTCGCAGCTCGCCCCAGGTCGTCAACGCGGTTTCGGCACGCTCGCCGTCATCTTTACCACTTTGGTAGGCTTGGCGCTCGTGGGCGCGCTGCTCGTTGGCTATGCGTTGATCGTCATGCGCCCGAACCTGCCGCCGCTGGACGTCATCACCGATTACCGGCCGAAGGTACCGCTGCGGGTCTATACGTCCGATAACGTGCTGATCGGCGAATTCGGCGAAGAGCGCCGCAGCCTGGTCACCATCGATCAGATTCCGGACGTCATGAAGAAGGCCGTGCTCGCGATCGAGGACTATCGGTTCTACGATCACGGCGGCGTCGACTTCATCGGTATTCTGCGTGCCGGTGTTTCAGACGTACTGCACGGCGGAGCCGCGCAGGGCGCCAGTACGATCACGATGCAGGTCGCGCGCAACTTCTTCCTCTCGCGCGAGAAGACGGCCACGCGCAAGATCTACGAAATGCTGCTGGCGTACAAGATCGAGTCGGCGTTGTCGAAGGACAAGATTCTCGAGCTGTACATGAACCAGATCTATCTGGGTCAACGCGCCTACGGCTTCGCAAGCGCTGCACGCATTTATTTCGGCAAGGATCTGAAGGACATCACGCTCGGCGAGGCGGCCATGCTGGCTGGCCTGCCCAAGGCGCCTTCGGCCTACAACCCGATCGTCAATCCGAAACGCGCGAAGATTCGTCAAGAATACATTCTCAAGCGCATGCTCGATCTGGGCTACATTTCGCGCAGTCAGTACGAAGATGCCCTGCACGAGTCGATCCGCACGCGCACGTCCGGCAACGAGTACAACGTGCATGCCGAGTACGTCGCCGAAATGGTGCGTCAGGCCGTGTACGACGAATACAAGGAAGACACCTACACCCGCGGCCTGACCGTCATCACGACGCTCGACTCGAAGAAACAGCAGGCCGCGTACGAAGCCGTGCGCATGGGCGTGCTCGACTACGAGCGCCGTCATGCGTATCGGGGCCCCGAGGGCTTCGTGGAACTGCCCGCCGCGATGCCCGATCGTCAGCAGGCGATCGAAGACACGCTGCTCGAACATCCCGACAACGGCGATCTGGTCGCCGCCGTGGTGGTGGCCGCCAGCACGTCTCAGGTCACGGCCGTGCCGCTCTCGGGCGACACCGTGGTCGTCAACGGCGACGGCATTGGCTTTGCCGCGTCGGCACTCTCGGCGAAGGCCAGCGAAAAGATCCGCATCCGTCCGGGCGCGATCATCCGTGTAATGAAAGATGCACGCGGCAAGTGGCGCATCACGCAGTTGCCGGAAGTGCAAGGCTCGCTCGTCTCGCTCTCGCCGGACGACGGCGCCATCCGCGCGCTGGTCGGCGGCTTCGACTTCAATCAGAGCAAGTTCAACCGGGCAACGCAGGCATGGCGTCAGCCGGGCTCGACGTTCAAGCCGGTGGTGTACTCGGCAGCCATCGAGAAAGGCGTGAGCCCGGCGACGATGGTGATGGACGGCCCGCTCAACCTGCCGCCCGCGCAGACCGGCGGGCAGGCGTGGGATCCGCATGACGACGACGCTTTCAGCGGCCCGATGACGGTGCGCGAAGGGCTGCAACGCTCGAAGAACCTTGTGGCGATTCGTCTGCTGCAGTTTGCCGGCACGCAGTACACCCAGGATTACGCCACGCGCTTCGGCTTCGACGCCGACAAGGTGCCGCCGTATCTGCCGATGGCGCTGGGCGCCGGGCAGACCACACCGCTGCAACTGGCCGGCGCCTACGCGGTGTTCGCGAACGGCGGGTATCGCGTCGCCCCGTACCTGATCAGCGAGATTCGCGACGCGCGCGGCAACTTGCTCAACAAGGCCACGCCGGTGGTCGCCGGGGTAAACGCCGCCCGCGCGATTTCCGCGCCGAACGCGTACATCATGAACAGCCTGCTGCAATCGGTGGCGCAACGCGGCACCGGCGCGGGCACGAACGTGCTCAAGCGCACCGACCTGGCTGGCAAGACCGGCACGACCAACGATGCCCTCGACGGCTGGTTCGCCGGTTACCAGCATTCGCTCGTTGCCGTGGCATGGCTCGGCTTTGACCAACCCAAGACGCTCGGTAGCCGTGAGTTCGGCGCGCAATTGGCGTTGCCGGTATGGACCAAGTACATGGGCGTGGCGCTCAACGGCGTGCCTGAGCAACAAATGGCGATGCCCGAAGGGGTCAGCGTCGTGAACGGCGAGCTTTATGAGTCCAGCAAAATGCCGGGCAACGGGTTTGTCGCGAGCATCGGGATCGACGACAGCAGCAGCGGATTCTCGTTGCCGTTCTTCGGGAGCAATTCGCCCTCGCCTGCCGCCCCGCCGCCCGCCGAGGGTCAGCCCCCGTCGCCGGGCGGTGTCGACGCTCGCGAGAAAGCGCGCATTCTCGACATGTTCAAGCACCCGTGACGCTTGGCCCACGTCAGCCCGCGCAAGCGGCTGACGTGGGCCCGCATCGCCACAATGCGCGGCCACCCAACGGGTGGCCGCTTTTCACTGTCGAGCCGCCTTCACGCCCAAAGCGCAAGAACGTACAAGCGTGCGGCCCGATATAGCGGCTATGCTCACGCCTTCGCCTGTTCCCGTCTTCAACTCTTTACCTTCAGGAAAGCGCCTCCATGCTGGCTCCGACCCGTGCGGCTAGTTTTGCCGCAGGTGCCCGTGACACCCTGCCGATGATCGTCGGCGCGGCCCCGTTCGGCCTGATCTTCGGTGCCCTGGTGGCGACCACACCGCTGGCGACGTGGCACGGCCAGCTCATGTCGCTCACCGTTTTCGCCGGATCCAGTCAGTTCATCGCCGCCGGCCTTTTCGCGACGGGCGTGGGCTATCTCGTGCTGTGGGCAACGACGTTGATCGTGAATCTGCGACACATGCTGTATGCGGCCAACCTGCTGCCGCATGTGGGGCATCTGAACTTGCGGTGGCGTGCCCTGCTGGGATTCCTGCTGACGGACGAGACGTTCGCGGTGACAAGTAGCCATTTCCATCGCCACCCCGACGATCCGATGGGCCACTGGTACTTCCTGGGCTCAGGTCTGTCGATGTACATGAATTGGCAAGTGTGGACGCTTGCCGGGTTGCTGTTCGGCGCCGCGTTTCCGCGTCTGCAAACGCTGGGCCTCGACTTCGCGATGGTCGCTACGTTCATCGCGATCATCGTGCCGCAGATGGCCCGCATGCCGTGGGCCATCGCGACAATTGTCGCCGGGGTGGCCGCGTTCCTGTGTCATGGCTTGCCTTACAAGCTCGGCTTGCTGGTGGCCGTGGCACTCGGCATTGCGTCGGGCATGCTGGCGCTGCACGCGAAGCGTCGCGGGGGTGCGCAATGAATTATGTCGTGGCGATTGGCGGCATGGCCGCCGTCACGTTTGCCGTCAAGGCCGGGATCTTCCTGCTGGGCGACCGCGTGCGGTTTCCCGAGTGGCTGCGCGAGGCGTTGTCGTTCGTCCCTGTGACGGTACTCACGGCAATCATTGTGCCGATGACGCTGGCGCCGCATGGCAACGGTCTCGAGCTGACGTGGCGTAATCCGCAACTCGTCGCGGCCCTCGTGGCCATCGCCGTCTGCGCCGCGACGCGTCACCAGTTGCTCACCATCGGCGTCGGGCTGGCCGTCTTTTTTACGTGGCAGCTCGGGGTATTGGGCTGACAGGCACCGCTCGCGTCATTCGCGTCATCCATGAAAAAAGCGCCTCGCATGAGGCGCTTTTTCGTGTACCTGCGCTGCGGACTGTCCGTCAGGCGGTGGCAGCCCCTAGCGTGCCTGCCAGGTAATCGGCGACGAATGCATCGAAGTCGCCGACCTGCGTGCGCTCCAGTTCGGCTTGGGCGTCGAGCGACTTCCGGGCCAGTGTTTCGAAGTGCTCGACAACGCGCGCATCGAGCGGCATGTCGCGCAGCGTCTGCGCATGACGCTGGCTCTGCGCGAGCGCGAACGCCTGGAACGCACCCCCCGTCGTGCCGCGCAGTGGTTCGAGCGCGATCATCACACGGGCGGACGGCGTAAGCGACACGTCCTGCACCTTGGCACGTTGCAGCGCCATCGTATGCGCGTAATGCGCTCCGCCACGCTGCAGGTCGAATGCGGCCGCCGTCCGGTCGATGCGATCGAGCAATGTCTCGGCCCAATCGAACAGCGTGATCGCTTCGCCACCGCGATGCAGCACGAGCCCCGGTTTCCGGCCTTCCTTGACCACGTGAGCGAAGTTATCGCGATTCTCGCGGTTCTCGGCGTCCGAACACGACGGGCTGTCTTCCAGCGCGCAGAACAGCAGGAAGGCGTCGATGAAGCGCGCCGTGTCGACGTCGATACCGACCGGCTGGAAGGGATCGATGTCGATACAGCGGACTTCCACGTATTGGACCCCGCGACGCGCGAGCGCCTGCACCGGGCGCTCGCCGCTATACGTCACCCGCTTCGGGCGAATCGTGGCGTAGAACTCGTTCTCGATTTGCAGGAGATTGGTCGAGAGCTGAATCCATTCGCCATCGCGCTGCGTGCCGAGCGCCTCGTAGGCGGGATGCGGCTGGCTGACGGCTTGCGTAAGCGCGTCGATATAGCTGGGCAGGCAGTCGTAACAGGGCGAGACTTCGGACTGCGCGCTGTTCTGGTAGCCCAGATCGCTCATGCGCAAGCTGGTCGCATAGGGCAGCCCGAGCGTGCCTTCGTCGAAGGCATCGAGGCCGTGCTCGCGTCCGCGCAGGAATTCGGCGTGCAGCACCGGCGACGCACCGAACAGGTACATCAGCAGCCAGCTGTAGCGACGAAAATTGCGGATGAGCGCGACATAGCGCGCCGACTGATAATCGCGTGCGGACTGCGTTGCGCCCTCGTGCTCGCGCAACAATGTCCACAACGGTTCGGCCAGCGAAAAATTGTAGTGAATGCCTGCGATGCACTGCATCGGCTTGCCATAGCGCAGCGCGAGGCCGCGGCGATAGACATGCTTGAGCTTGCCGATGTGCGACGTGCCGTAGTCGGCGATCGGAATCACTGCTTCCGGCGGCAGCGCGGGCGGCATCGAATCGCTCCATAGCAATTCCGTGCCGAGCTTGCGGTAGGCGAACTGATGAATTTCGTCCAGGCGGGCGATGACATCGGCCGCATCGCGCTGCGGCGGCGTGATGAACTCGAGCAGCGATTCCGAATAGTCGGTGGTGATCTCTTCGTTGGTCAGTGCCGAGCCAAGCGCGCGCGGATGCGGCGTCAGCGCGAGCGCGCCGTTGTCTTCGACGCGCAGGGTTTCCCGTTCGATGCCCGACAGACCTTCGCCGAGCAGCGCGAGGTGATCGGGCTGCATGATGAGCGCCAGACGCCGGTCAAGCGGCGCGTGAGCGGCATGCGGCCCGGTGTGTGCAGTGTGTTCGTGTTGACGATTCTGTTTTTCCAACTTCCATCCCTCTGGACTGGCGCGATGCTTTGGCACGGCGTGAATTTGGCCTGAGCATAACTGAAAACGCCAAAGCGCGCCGGACGCCACCTCGGCCCGACATCGCAGCCTCAGCGCCTGCCTGAGCCCGCCTGCGCGAATGCCGCATTGGCGTTCCAGCATGGCACATCGATACTGACGCCATGATGAATACTCAACACCTCACCGACCTCATCCCCCTACTCCTCCTGGGGCTTGCCACCTTTGTGCTCGCGGGCTTCGTCAAAGGCGTGATCGGGCTGGGCCTGCCCACGGTGGCCGTGGGGCTGCTCGGATTGGCGATGCCGACGGCGCAGGCCGCGGCGCTCCTGATCGTGCCGTCGCTCGTGACGAATGTCTGGCAATTGCTGGCGGGGCCGCGCTTTGCCGCGCTGGCCAGGCGTCTGTGGCCGATGCTGGTCGGCATCTGCGTCGGCACATGGGCCGGTGGCGGATGGCTGGCCAACGGCGGCAACGTTGCGGGCATGGCGCTGGGCATCGCGCTTCTCGTTTATGCGGCATTGGGGCTGGCGGCGGTGCGGCTGCATGTGCCCAAGCGTTGGTCCGCCGCGCGCGTGAGCGCGCTCGGCGCGGGCATGGGTGTGGTGACCGGACTGGTCACGGCGGCGACCGGGGTGTTCGTCATTCCCGCGGTGCCGTTCCTCCAGGCGCTTGATCTCGAGCGCGACGATCTCGTGCAGGCGCTCGGCCTGTCGTTTACCGTGTCGACCGTGGCGCTCGCCGCCGGGCTGGCACGCGACGGCATCTTCCACGGCCATGCGATCGGCGTGTCGCTGCTGGCGTTGGCGCCCGCACTGGGCGGCATGTACTTCGGGCAGTGGGTGCGAGGGCGCGTCAGTGCGCCCGTCTTCCGCCGGTGCTTCTTCGTGGGTCTCGCCATGCTCGGTGCCGAATTGGTGATTCAGCACCTGCGCTGAGCGCAACGCTCGGCGGGGGCCCTGGCGGGGTCATGCAGGCCGGGGCCACGCGGCATCACTTGAGGTCGTTGAAATCGACGTCCCAGAATTCCATCTCGCGGCGGCTTTCCAGATTGCGCCCCGCTTCCGTACGCCGCAATTCGACGCGGCGAATCTTTCCGGAAATGGTCTTCGGCAGATCGCAGAACTCGATGCGTCGGATGCGTTTGTAGGGGGCGAGGTGATCGCGGCAGAAACGCAGGATGTCGAGGGCGAGCTTTTCGTCGGCGTGAAAACCGGTGCGCAGCGTGATGAAGGCCTTCGGAACGGCAAGCCGCACCGGATCGGGACTCGGCACCACGCCAGCTTCGGCGACGGCCGGGTGCTTGATGAGTTCGCTTTCGAGCTCGAACGGGCTGATGCGATAGTCGGACGCCTTGAAGACATCGTCCGCGCGTCCGATGTACGTGAAGTAGCCGTGCTCGTCGCGCATCGCCACGTCGCCCGTGTGGTAGTAGCCCTCGCGCATGGCGTCGGCGGTCTTCTCGCTGTCGTCCTCGTAGCCTTGCATCAAACCCGTCGGGCGTGACGACAACACGAGCGCGATTTCGCCTTCGTCGGCTTCGGCGCCGTCATGATCGAGCAGTACGACGCGATAACCCGGCATGGGGCGCCCCATCGACCCCGCCTTGACGGGCTGCCCCGGAGAGTTGCCGATCTGGCAACAGGTTTCGGTCTGACCATAGCCGTCGCGAATCGTGATGTGCCAGGCGCGTTTGACCTGGTCGATCACTTCGGGATTGAGCGGCTCGCCCGCGCCGATCAGTTCACGGAATTTCACCGCATGGCGAGTGAGATCTTCCTGAATCATCATGCGCCAGACGGTGGGCGGCGCGCACAACGTCGTGACGCCGCAACGCGTGGCCGTCTCGAGCGCGGCACGCGCATCGAAGCGCGAGAAGTTGTAGACGAAGATGGTGGCGCCCGCGTTCCACGGCGCGAAAAAGCAGCTCCACGCGTGTTTCGCCCAGCCTGGCGAGCTGATGTTCCAGTGGATATCGCCGGGTTGCAGGCCAAGCCAGTACATCGTGGCGAGATGGCCGACCGGATAGCTCTGGTGCGTGTGAAGCACGAGCTTCGGGCGCGACGTGGTCCCGGACGTGAAGTAGAGCAGCAATGGATCGGTCGCGAGCGTGGCACCGTCGGGGGTGAAGTGGTCTGAGGCTTGATAGGCGGGCGCGAGGGGCGTCCATCCTTCGGGCGGGTTGGCGCCAACGGCGATGCGCCGATAGTCGCCGGGCAAGGCGGCGAACTTGACGGCATCGCGTGCGGTGGTGACGACGTGACGCACACGGCCCCGTTCGAGCCGGTCGACAAGGTCGCCCGCGGCGAGCAGCGTTGTCGCGGGAATCATGACGGCGCCGAGTTTCATGCAGGCGAGCATGAGGTCCCAGAGTTCGACCTGATTGGGTAGCATGAGCAACACGCGGTCACCGCGCGACACGCCTTGCGCTCGCAGGAAATTGGCGACGCGATTGGAGCGCCGCGACATTTCGGCAAATGACAGCCGTGCCTCGCGTCCGTCTTCTTCGACGACCCAGAGGGCCGGACGGTCGTTGCCCTGGGCTTGGGGGTCGAAGAAATCCAGCGCCCAATTGAAATGCGAGAGGACGGGCCAACGGAAATCACGGTACGCCACGTCGTAGTGGGCGCGCTGGGCGAGCAGCAGGTCGCGCGCGGCCTCGAATCCCAGGATTTGCGGCATCGCTTGTCTCCGAGCCCCCAAGGGCAGGATTAGGCAGAATTCCATTATCGTGTGGCCCTCCGAATGCAACATTCGGGATAACCATCATGGGGTTTCGCCAACGGTAGACGTCGCGCTGCGCGTGCCGGATGCAAAAAAATATGCGTACGACACGCACGTCCTCTTTCTTTCCCGAGCGAAGCTCTGCTATACTCGCCTTCTTTCGAGCAATGCATCTAGACGACGCATTTCTCACGGGGCGTAGCGCAGCCTGGTAGCGTACCTGCATGGGGTGCAGGTGGTCGGAGGTTCAAATCCTCTCGCCCCGACCAGATTAAAACCCGCACAGTCATTGACTGTGCGGGTTTTGTCGTTTGGACACCCGATGATGGTGTAGCACACCCGGACAGTCGACGACGCCCGATATCTGACTTGGCGTGTCTCGTAGGAGTTCTACGCAGGGGTGAATTTTGCGGTGTCCGACGGCGGCGCACGCCCGCCATCAAGGACCGCGGCCGGACGGTGCCGGCCGCAGGAACTTCAGAGCGTGGTCCTCAGGCCGACAGACGCTCGAGCAGCGTGCGGGGACGCGAGGCGCGACCCACTGCCGCCTGGGCGGCCTCATGCCAGCGTGCCGTGGGCACGTCCGACGGCGACAGCAGGCTATCGAAGCCGCACGCCCACAACATCGCCAGTTGATCCGGCAGCAACGGACCCGCCGCGCGAATCGCCCCTTCGAATTGCCACTTGTCCCGCAGCAGCTTCGCCAGCGTGAATCCCCGCCCGTCGCGCGTCTTCGGGAATTCGATCACGATCAGGTCGAGTTGCGGCAACAGCGGCGCAATACGTGCCGCATCGTCGTGCCCCTGCACGCGCACACCGGCCGGCGCCACGCCCTTCTCGTTCGCGGCAAGCCAGGCGTCGAGCGGCAACACGTCCTTGTTGCCCGGCAGCGCCGCCGTGGCCGACGCGTCGGCGCCGTGATAAGTCCAGACGTCTGCCGCCGGCAGTCCGTTTCGATCAATCAACATTCAAAGCTCCCTTGAATTCTTCTGCCCCAACGCGTCCGAGCGTATCGATGAAGCGCTCGCCCTCGTTTCGCAACGAGAGATATCGTCCGAGAATGTTCTCGATCACCTGCGGCACGTCCTCATAGCTGACGCCCGGGCCGAGAATCTTGCCGACCGCGGCATTCTCGTCGGCCGAGCCGCCCAGCGTGATCTGATAGTTCTCCTTGCCCGCCTTGTCGACACCGAGAATACCGATGTGCGCGACGTGGTGATGCGCGCAGGCGTTGATGCAGCCGGATACATTGAGCGTCACCGGCCCGATATCGCGTTGCTGCGCCTCGGAGAATCGCAGCGCAATGCGTTGCGCCACCGGTACCGAACGCGCATTGGCGAGCGCGCAGTAATCCAGGCCCGGGCAAGCGATCGCATCCGAAATCAGGCCGATGTTGGCCGTCGCCAGACCGGCCGCCTTCAGGCGCGACCACAGCGCATACAGTTCGTCACGCTTGACGTGCGGCAACACCAGGTTCTGCTCATGCGTGACGCGCAGCTCGTTGAACGAATATTGCTCCGCCAGATCGGCCAGCACCAGCATCTCCTGCGCACTGGCGTCACCCGGAATACCGCCGGCCGGCTTGAGCGAGACGACCGCACTGATATAGCCGGGCACCTTGTGCTCGTGCGTGCAGGTATCGACCCAGTGACGGAACGCGATATCGCGCTCGTACGATTGCGCAAACGCCGTCGACTCGCTCGGCAGCGTCTCGAACTCGGGCACGATGAAACGCTCGCGAATCCCCTCGACAACGGCATCGCCCAACGGCCGATGCGTGAGCGCAATGCGCGCGAACTCTTCCTCGATCATCTCGATGAACTTCGCGGGCTGCATTTCCTTGATGAGGATCTTGATGCGCGCCTTATAGATGTTGTCACGTCGACCCAGCGCGTTGTACACCCGCAGGATCGCTTCGACGAAGCGCAGCAGATCTGCTTCGGGCAACCACTCGCGCACGAGCGTGCCGACGATCGGCGTGCGTCCCAAGCCACCGCCCGCATAAATCTGGAACCCCACTTCGCCACGATCGTTGGTACGCGCCAGAATGCCGATGTCGTGAAAGCGCACGGCGGCACGGTCGGCTTGGCCACCCGTGATCGCGATCTTGAACTTGCGCGGCAGATAGGTGAATTCCGGATGGTCGGTCGACCATTGACGCAAGATCTCGGCATACACGCGCGGGTCGAGGACTTCGTCCTTCGCGGCGCCGGCGAACTGGTCGGTCGTCACGTTGCGAATGCAGTTGCCGCTCGTCTGGATGGCGTGCAGGTCCACGTCGGCCAACGCCGACAGGATTTCGGGCGAGTCGGAGAGCGTCGGCCAGTTGAACTGAAGGTTCTGGCGCGTGGTGAAGTGGCCGTAGCCCTTGTCGTAACGGGTCGCCACATAGGCGAGCTGACGCATCTGAATGCCGCTCAGTGTTCCGTACGGAATCGCAACGCGCAACATGTAGCCGTGCAGTTGCAGGTACAGACCGTTCATCAGGCGATAGACCTTGAAATCGTCTTCGCTGAGTTCGCCGGACAGGCGTCGCGCCACCTTCTGACCGAACTCGTTGGCGCGGTCCTTGAGGAACTCGCGCTCGGACGGGTCGTAGCGATAGATGCCGGCGTGCTCCGGGGCAACGGTCAATGCCGGCGCATGCACCAGCGCCGCCGGCTCACCGCCCTGCTCGGCCTGCTTGCCCAAATCTTCACGCACCGACGGCCCGCGCGAGCGCAGTTGTTCCCGGAAATCTTCCGGCACCGGGCCGGCGTCGCTCAGTTGCGCCGGCCGCGGCATGGGATCGACGATCAGATTGGCGGCCAGCGCGCTTTTCGCAGCCGCTTGCGCCGGCTCGAGTTCCTGCGCGTCGAACACGTGTGCCTGCGCCAGGTCATCGACCCAGTTATGTTGCTTGTCCAGCCAAACGACCAGGCCGTCTTGCAGCCGGTTTGCCGAAATCAGATTGCCTGCATTCATTCAACGCTCTCAATGCTTGTCATCATTTGGTCGCAACTCGCGATTCGACCCGCAGGCTATCAAGACGCGCGCGAAGATACGACCATTTACTAGTTATGTAGACATTACGGGATGTTGTTTGGACTCGGCCGCCCCGCCGGCCCTGACCGGGCCGACGACAGCCCGCCCAGGCATGCACGCCCCCAAGGGCCAAGGGCGCTGGAATGACTTCAAAAATACACTGTATTTTTATACAGTACTCATGCTACATTTCCGATCATGCCATTTCATCTTGAGTGACACCATGAGCGACGCCAAATCCATCAAGTTCATCGTCGTGCCCTATCGCAAGAACAAAGACGGCGTCTTGCAGCCCGGCGAGTTGCGCCAGGCGAGCACCGAATTCGGCGCCGTGCGCATCGCGCAATCGATGGCCTCCGGCTTCGCGGGCATCGCCGCCTACGAAGTGCTGGTCGACGAAGAAGACGGCACGATGGATGCACCGCGCGTGCTGTTCCAGGACGGGGCCATTCCCGCCATGGCCGACTGAGCGCTGACCGGCGTCAGGGTTCGGTGGTGCAGGGTTCAGTGGGGACTTCTTGCGAGATCGTCGAGCAGCGGCACGATGGCCAGCACGATCAGTATCCCTGCGAGCGGAACCGTCGCGACGAAGCCGAGGTGCTTGAAACCCAGCGCCCCGGCCAGCCCGCCCAGGAAGAACATGCCCAGCAACGCGCACAGCAAACGCAGCTTCTGGTGGTCCCCCGCCACGCGCGGCAGATGGCGTGCCACCCCGGGACGATTCCAGTAGCTCATTTTGCCTAGTTCGATGCCGATGTCCGTGACCAGACCGGTAACGTGCGTCGTGCGAATCTCGGCCCGGGATATCTTGGTGATGATGGCATTCTGCAGCCCCATCACGTAACACAGCAACCCGACTGTGCCCGGCACGTATAACAGCCGCCGGTTTTCAAGATTGGCCCCCATCACGCCGAACGCCAGCAGGAGCAACGCTTCGAGCATGAGTGGAACCGCATATTCGCTGTGCGTCTGATGGCGCCGCCCCCAATGAATGAGGATGGACGACGTTGCGGCACCGAGCAGGAACGCCAGCAAAGCGCTGAATCCGGCCAATACGAGCACGAGCTGCCCGAGCGCCAGATTGTCGGAGAGCGAGGCGACAATGCCCGACATGTGCGAAGTGTACTGACCGACGGCAAGAAAACCGCCCGCGTTGGCGCCGCCCGCCACGAAAGCCAGCGAGCAGCCCAGACGCCGGTTCGCGGCATCGGTGCGCACCGGCTGGGTGAATCCACGTAGAAATTTGATCGGCATGACGCGTGAGTCTCAGGCTTCGCACATGCGGTATTCTAATGCGCGTTGACGCAGCGTCCACGCCAATATCGCGCGCCGACGCCCAGCCTGTATGACGGAGACAACGAAGCATGATCGAGTGTTACGCGTACTTGAGCCGAGCCTTGCCCGATCTCGATCTGCGCGAGCTCGCCAAGATCATCGTCAACTCACGCGGGTTCAACGCCACCTACGGCATCACCGGCGTGCTGCTCTACGATGGCACGATGTTCTATCAATACATCGAAGGACCGAGCGAACCGCTTGCCGATGCACGCCAGCGCATCGAGGCATCGCGTCACCATCGCGACATCCAGGTGTTGCTCGATGGCACGCCGCACACGCCCGGCGCATTTCCGACGTGGAGCCTGGGCTACCTGATGCTCGACCAGCCCGCCCACGCGCTGCAGGCCCTGATGATCCCCGCCGACCACGCCGACCTTGTCGGCGCCTTTGCTACACTCGCTGCCAAGTCAGACGCGATGTGACCCATCTGGCACCCGAGCAAAAAAGCGCCGGGCGTCCTGATGAACTCCCCCCCAAGCGTCAGACATCCGTCCAACTTTCGGGGTGCGTTTCATGAGCGGCCCGGCGTTTTCCGTCTTCCTGGCGCATGCTGGACATGCGCCAGGATCACGGCATCGAGATTACTGCTCGATCTGACGGTTCCAGCGCTGATCCCACTGGGCGCGACGCTGGTTGATGGCGTCCCAATCCACGGTCGTGATGTTCTTCACCAGTTCGTCGATCTTGCCCAAACGCTTCTGCATCGCGGGCGGCACGGTGGCGTGCGGATTGGTCGGGATATACGCACCCGCGGCGGCGGCAAGCGTCTGCCCCTTGGCCGAGAGCAGGAATTGCGCGAGCTTCTGCGCCATGGCGTTATCCGGGCTGTTCTTCACGACACACAGATCGACCAGCAACTGCACCGCACCTTCCTTCGGGGCTACGTACGCCACCGGAATGCCCTTGTCCTGCAGCTCGCTCACGGCCGTCGGCGTCAGCGGGAAGATCGCGGCTTCGCCGGTCTGGATCATTTCCGAGAGCTTGGCCGAGTTCGGAATGTACTCGACGACATTCGGGCCCACGGTGGTCGCCCACTTGCTGAAGCCCGGCTCGACGTTGGTCTCGCTACCGCCCCAGATGCGGTTCAGGGCCAGGAAACCATGCAAGCCGAACGTGCTGCTCGACGCCGACTGGAACACCACCTTGCCCTTGTACTTGGGATCGGCGAAATCGCTCCACGACGTCGGCGCGGCCCAGCCCTTTTCCTTGAAGATCTTGGTGTTGTAGCCGATACCGGTCATGCCCAGCTGCACGCCAGCGGCCATGTCGTCCTTCACGCGCGCGAACGGATACAGCTCCTTGAGCGTGGGCGAATCGTCGAGCTTCTGGCACACCCCCATGCTGATCGCGCGCGCCATCACGCCATCGTCCAGGAACACCACGTGCATCTGCGGGCTGTTTCGATTCGCGAGCAGCTTGGCCAGCACGTCGGACGACGTTCCCGGCACCACCACGACCTTCACATTGTTGGCCTTTTCGAACTCGGGGAAGACCTGCGTCGTATAGGCCTTTTCCATCGAGCCGCCATTCATGCCGACGTACAACGTTTTGGACTGCGACCAGGCCGCGCTGCTCGCGCCCAATGCCAGCGCCGCAGCGCACATGACGACCTTTCGGGATAGCTTCATCGTGGTTCTCCTTGTGTTTCCTGGGTGTGAGGAAGGTAGTGTTGTGACGAACTCGGGACGTACGGGATGCATTTGCCGATCACGCATCGGCCGCGACCGGCGCGAACCGGTCGACGGCAAACGCCTCGATCGGTGTCGCCGTCTCGCCGTGCGTGACCAGATCCGCCAGCACTTCGCCTACGCCAGGGGCCAGCAGAAAGCCGCCCCCCGAGAAGCCGAAGGCATGCACCAGATGCGGCGTGGTGCGACTCATGCCGATGATCGGATTGTTATCGGGCGTCTCGCCCTCCACGCCGCTCCAGGTGCGAATGAGCAACGCATGGCGCAGCGCCGGCAGCAATGCACAGGCCTCGCGCATCACGGCGCGCGTGGTATCGGCCGACGGCTGGGCGTACTCGCCGTCGCCGGTGCCGCGTCCGCCGCCGATCACACAGTTGCCGCGCTCGACTTGCCGCGCATACACGCCGCCGCCGTACACGCCGAGGTTATGGCCAATGAACTTCGGCAGCGGTTCGGTGACCCACATGTTCGGATAGATGGCATGCATCGGCACCCGCTCGCCGAACGTGCCCGCGATGTGATTCGCCCACGCGCCGGAGGTATTGAGCAGCCAGTCGGCGCTCAGGTGCAATGGCTCGCCGTCGACTGGCTTTGCCGCAAGCTGGAAGCGCACGCCATCGTGCGCCACCGAGGTAATCGGCGTACGTTCGCGCACGTGCGCGCCGAGCGCGCGGGCGGCGCGCGCAAACGCGGGCGATACGAGACGCGGGTTCGCGTGGCCGTCGCTCAGACACAGCGAGCCGCCGACGGCGCCGTCGCCCAGCCACGGAAAACGCTCGCGAAACGCCGCCCCACGCAGCACAGTCGAGGCGAGACCGTAGCGGCTGGCCATGGCCGACCAGGCGTCGAGCGGTTCGAGATCGCTCTCGCGACGAGCGAGACGCAAGTGTCCCGAGCGCACGAATTCGCCGTCGATCCCGATCAATTCGGGCAGGCGATCCCATAACTTGCGCGCGCGCATGGCGAGCGGCAGTTGTTCTTCCGGGCGGCCCTGGCAGCGTACGCCGCCGTAGTTCACGCCGCTGGCCTGCGCGCCGCAATAACGCCGCTCGAACAACGCCACACGCAAACCACGCTCGGCCAGCGCACGCGCCGCCGAGGCGCCGACCAGCCCACCACCGGCGACGACAACGTCGTAATGCAGGGTCTCACTCATCGCGCGCCTCCTCGGGAATGGCCGCAACGTTTTCATCGAACAACATCGGCGCGATCGGAATCGGTTTGATCGGGGCCTGCGCCCGCAGACGCCCCGCTTGTGCCAGCGTCTGGCCGCTCTCGCGCGCGAGCAGATGGCAGGCCGCCTCGCCGCACATGCGGCCCTGGCAGCGTCCCATGCCGACACGCGTGAGCGCCTTGAGCCGATTGATGTCGGTCACACCGTCCTCCCGCACGCAGTCGCGCAGCGTGCGCGCATCGACTTCCTCACATCGACACACGATCATGTCGTCGGGCCAACGCGCCGACGGATCGTCGGGCGCCGCAAACGCCTGCTCGATCCCCACACGAAAGCGCCCAATGCTCGCGAGCTTGCGTTCGATGGCGTCGGCGTCGGGCGCGTCGGGCATTGCCGGGGCGGCGATGCCGAGATCCTCGAGCAAAGCCAGCGCCGCACGACGGCCGGCGAGTTCCGCCGCGTCGGCGCCGGCGATACCCGCGCCGTCTCCCGCCACATAGATGCCGGGTTGCGAACTGCGACCGGCGGCGTCGCGCTCAGGTAGCCAGCAACGATTGAGGTCGTCGAAGACGAAACGGCACCCGGCCAAATCGGCCAGTTGTGTCTCGGGACGCAGGCCGAAGCCCAGCCCCACGGCGCTGCACGCCAGCGTGTGTTCGCGGCCGTCGCGCCGCCAGCGAATCGCGCGCACCCCGGCGGCGCCGTCAATGCCGTCGAGCGCGACGCCATGTTCGATGCGCACCCCATGCGTGCGCAGCCATCCCACGTAATAGAGCCCCTTGGCGAGGGTGGCCGGCTGATTCAGCAGCCGCGGCGTGGCCTTGACCTGACCGGCAAACGCGCTCGTGTCGAGCACCGCGGCCACGTTCGCGCCCGCTTTCGCGTACTGGTAGGCCACGAGATACAGCAACGGCCCCGTGCCCGCGAACACCACCTGCTCGCCAATCGCACACCCCTGTGCCTTGAGCGCGACTTGCGCGCCGCCCAGCGTGTACACGCCCGGCAGCGTCCAGCCCGGCAGCGGCAAGACGCGATCGGTCGCACCGCTGGCAATGATCAAATGCGTGAACGGCACGGGTTTTTCCCGGCCGTCGTGGATCGTATGGAGCCGCGCCGGATCACAAGCCCACACTAGGGTCTCGGGTCGATAGTCGACCTGAAGCAAGAGCGCGGCCATGACGCCGTGGATGGCGTCGGCCTTGGCCGCTTCGAAGCCGTACAGCGCCTGCTTGGTCCGTGTGAAGCCCGCGCCGGCCGGCGGCTGTCGGTAGATCTGTCCGCCCCAGCGCATGTTTTCGTCGAGCACCACCGGACGCTGCCCCGCTGCCACCAGCGTCTGCGCAGCGCGAATGCCCGCAGGACCGGCGCCGACGATCACGATCTCAGCGTGCTCAAACATGCGAGCCTCCGTGCGCTTCGTCGGCATCGGGCGCCCGCGTGAGAATCCGCATGCCGGCTTGCACCGGTGTCGAACAGGCGCGCAGACGCGTCAGTTGGGCATCGCCACCGGTGCCAGACGCCGTCTCGCAGCGCACCCAGCAATCCTGGCATGCACCGATCAGGCAAAAACCCGCGCGCGGTGCGCCGCCGAATTCACTTATCCGGACATGGCGCTGGTGCATGAGGATGGCCGTGAGCAGCGTGTCGCCCGCGAGTGCCTGCACCGGGGCGCCGTCGAGATAAAACGTGACGGACGCGCGCGCCGTCTCGACCAGGCGCGCCAGTTGCGGATGTCCCGGCGCGCAGGTGTCTTGCGACGCGCGGGAAGCATGGGAAGCGTGAGACATGAGATTCTTCTTGGAGCGCACGTTCAATGCTGACCGATCAGGATGCGGTTCAGGCCGTAGACACGGTCGAGCAGCAACATCGCGCCCAGCGTCACTGCAATGACGAGCGCGGAGACGGACGCCATCATCGGATCGATCGACTCGGTCGCATACATGTACATGCGCACGGGGAGCGTGACCGTCTGCGGCGAGGTGATGAAGACCGACATCGTCAGCTCGTCGAAGCTGTTGATGAAGGCGAGTAGCCAGCCGCCGGTAATGCCCGGCAGGATCATCGGCATGGTCACACGGCGGAAGGTCGTCCATGCGCCCGCGCCGAGCGACGCTGCCGCATGCTCGACACTGCGGTCGAGTCCGCTGATCGACGCCAGCACGAGGCGCATGATGAACGGCGTCACGACGATCATGTGCGCGAAGGTCAGCGCCGCGAACGAGCCGCTCACGCCCAGCATGGCGAAGAAGCGCAGCAGCGCAATGCCGAGCACGAGGCCCGGAATCACCAGCGGCGACAGCAGCAAACCGTTGAGGAAGTTGCGTCCCGGAAAGCGCGCGCGGCCGATGGCCAGGGCGGCGGGCAACGCAATCGCCAGCGAGAGCGTTGCCGACAGGAACGCCAGCTTCAGGCTCGTGAAGAACGACGCGATGAAGTCGGGGTAGTCGAGAATCGCGCGGAACCAGCGCAGCGACACGCCGCGCGTGGGCAGCGAGAGCGTTTGCTCGGGCGTGAACGCGACCAGCACGACGATGATCATCGGCGCGAGGACGAAGAGAATGACGAGCGTATGGAACGCGAGCGCCAGGGGGCTGTTTTTACGCATGATGGCGAGTGGGTTCTGTTCTGCGGGAGACCGTGTCCTGGCCTTAGCCCATGCTGCGCGAATAGCGGCGATCGAGCAGGCGGTAGTACGTCAGCATCACGATCAGGTTCGCTACGAGCAGCAGCACGGCGATGGTCGCGCCCAGCGGCCAGTTCAGCGAACTCAGGAACTGGTCGTACACGGCGGTCGCGGCGACCTTGAGGCGGCGTCCGCCCAGCAGGCTCGGAATCGCGAATGCACTCGCCGACAGGCCGAACACCATCAGACTGCCCGACAGAATGCCCGGCACCAGTTGCGGCAACACAATGCGGCGCAGCGTCGTGGCCGGTGATGCCATCAGCGACAGCGCGGCGTTCTCGGTCTGAGGGTCGAGCCGTTGCAGCGACGTCCACACAGGAATCACCATGAACGGCAGCATCACATGTACCAGCGCGACGATGATCGCGAAGTGGGTGTATTCCAGCTTGTACGGGCCCATGCCCAGGAGGCCGAACGTCTGATTGATCAGGCCGCCCGAGCCAAGCAGCATGCTCCAGCCGAACGCCCGCACCACGATCGACACGAGCAGCGGCGAGAGAATCACCAGCAAGAAGAGCGAACGCCACGGGTCGCCCATGCGCGAAAGCACATAGGCTTCGAACGTGCCCACCACGGCGCACACCGCCGTGACGGTGAGCGAGATGCCGAACGTGCGCAGAAAGATCGTGTGGAAGTACGCGTCGGACAGTACCTCGGCGTAGTTACCGAACTGGAACGCCGCGATCGGGCCGCTCGACGGATCGAACTGATAGAACGTGAGCGCGAGCGTCATGAGCAGCGGAATGAGCACCAGCGCCACGAACAGCAGCATGGCCGGAGCGCTCATCAACCACATCGGCAGATACGCATGCCAGGGTGCACGCGTCGCCGGCGCCGTCTCGGGGCTAGCCACCTGCAATGTCTCAGCCATGAGCGTGCTCTCCCGCGTTCGGCGTAATGAAGCGCACGGCCTCGGCCTGCCAGTCAAGGCCGACCGGCGCGCCTTCGGCGAGCGGCTCGCCGCCTTCGTTCTGACAGCACACGAGCACTTCGCCCAGCGGACTGTCCACGCGGTACAGCCATTGGCTGCCGAGGAAGAAGCGGCTCGTGACCGTGGCCGCCATCCGGCCGTCGGCGGGTGCGCACAGACGAACCTTTTCGGGACGCAGACACAGCGTGATTGCGTCCCCCACGGCCATCACGCGCTCACGCGGCGAGAGGTCGGACAGCCGCGCGCGCTGGGTCAGTTGCGCGCCTATCTCGACATGCAGGTGCTCGTCGTCGCGCGCCGCCACACGGCCGGCCAGCATGTTGGCCTTGCCGATGAACTTCGAGACGAACGGCGTTTGCGGACGCTCGTAGGCACGATACGGCGTGTCGACCTGGGTGATGCGCCCGGCCTCCATCACCACGACCCGGTCGCTGATCGACAGCGCTTCCGATTGATCGTGCGTGACCATGATCGTGGTCGTGCCGATCTTGCGCTGAATCGCGCGCAGCTCGAACTGCATGTCTTCGCGCAGCTTGGCGTCGAGGTTCGACATGGGCTCGTCGAGCAGCAGCACGGGCGGCGCGATCACGACCGCGCGCGCGATTGCCACGCGCTGGCGCTGACCGCCGGAGAGTTCGCGCGGGAAGCGATGACCGAGCGCATCGAGGCGCACGAGGGCCAGCGCCTCGCGAATGCGCGCCTGACGCTCGGCCTTGTCGATACCGCGCATCTCCAGGCCGAAGCCGACGTTATCCGCCACGGTCATATGCGGGAACAGTGCGTAGCTCTGGAACACAATGCCCAGGCCGCGCTTGTTCGGACGCATGTGCGTGATGTCGCGCCCATCGAGGGTAATACGCCCGGTGGTGGTTTCCACAAAGCCCGCGATCATCTGCAAGGTGGTGGTCTTGCCGCAGCCCGAGGGGCCAAGCAGCGAGACGAACTCGCCCTTCTCCACCGAGAGGTTGACGTTCGAGACGGCGTTCAGCTCGCCAAACGTCTTGGAAACATCCGTCAAAGTCAGAAAAGACATGGTTACGACCTTCGGGCACTTGCGCGCCGCAAGAAATGCAATTGCATCGAACAGTAGCGAGCCAAATTGCCCGCCGCAAGATAACGATTCCGTGAAATGAGATAAATATTCAGATTATTTTGTTTGACGGAATATTTGACGAATGAACACATGAATTCATTTCGCGTCACCACCTCGGTACAATCCCTAACTTACCGCGAATATTGGATGTTTTTTACAGTGTCGGCGGATCGCACCTGTTTTCAAGAGGTATCGGCTTACGCTAGTATTCCGTTTGACGGAATATTCGAGACAGTAATGAACACCATCGATTCACCCCGCACGCCGACGTCGCCGTCGTCGGACGCGGCTGGCGCGGGCATTCTGCAACGCACCTTTGCCGTCATCCGCGCATTGGGCGACGCCAAGCCCGAGGGCGAGCGTGTGACCCACCTAGCCAAGGCAGTGGGCCTCAGTCAGGCGACGGTGCACCGAATTCTGCATGCGCTCATCGCCGAGCAGGTCGTGGAACAGGACGAGACCTCCAAGCTCTACCGGCTCAGCATCGACTTCTTCGCGATGGCGGCGCAGGCCGGCAACCCGAGCGGCATGCGCACGCTGTGCCGTCCGTCGCTGCTGCGGCTTTGCGCGAGCCTCGGCGACACCATCTTCCTGCTGGTGCGCAGCAGCTTCGATGCCGTGTGCCTCGATATGTGCGAAGGGCCCTTCCCGATCCGCTCGTTCACCGGCGACATCGGCGGTCGCGTGGCGCTGGGCGTCGGCCAGGGGAGTCTGGCGATTCTCGCCTTCCTGCCGGAGGCCGAGCGCGAAGAGATCATTCGTTTTAACGTGCCGCGTTTGCGCGGGTATGGGGTGCTCGACGAGGTCTATTTGCGCACCGAAATCGAGCGTGTGCGTCAATTGGGCTATGCGGGCAGCAACAGCGGCGTGCTCGACGGCATGGCCGGGGTGGCGGTTCCTGTGTTCGACCGCACCGGGCACGCGGTGGCCGCGCTGAGCGTGGGCACGCTCGCCGCCCGGCTGTCGCAGGATCGTCTGCCGATGGTGGTGGAATTGCTGCGGCGTCAGGCCGAGTTGATCGGCCCGCAGACGAACCCTTTCGACGTTGCGATGCGCCGCCCGATGCATGGCCTTACACGGGCACTGACGACAGAACCGCTGGCGTAACTCACGCTGGCCTACCAGGGAGATACTTCGTGGCATCAGGCGAACATCAATATCAGGTCGACGTCGAGTGGACCGGCAATCAGGGCAGCGGTACGTCGGGCTACCGCGCGTACGGGCGCAATCACGACATTCGCGCCGATGGAAAGCCGACGATCCCCGGCTCCGCCGACCCCGCCTTCCGTGGCGACGCCGCGCGCTGGAACCCCGAGGACTTGCTGGTCGCGTCCGCGAGCGCCTGCCACAAGCTCTGGCATCTGCACCTGTGTGCCGAAGCGGGTGTGATCGTCGAGCGATACGCCGACCACGCCCTGGGCACGATGATCGACACCGCGCAGGAAGGCCGTTTCGCGCGGATCGCGCTGCGCCCGCACGTAACGCTCCGGGCGGGCAGTAACGCCGCGCTGGCGGCCGAACTGCATCATCAGGCCCACGCGAAGTGCTACATCGCCAATTCGGTCAACTTCCCCATCGAGTGCGAGCCACGCATCGACGTGTTGCCTGAGTGATGGCGTGATGGCGTGATGCGGATGAGCGGGGTGGCGGGTTGCCCGCCCCCGGTTCGGCCGGTCATTACGCCGCGAGTTGTTTCGCCAGTTCGGCATCGCGCTGCTGCGCGCGCACGAACGAGTCGCGGGCGCGAAAGCGTTCCACGTAGCTCATCACGGCCGGGGTCGGCGGCACGAGCTTGAATTGCGTGAGGAAGTGCATGGCGTTGCCCCACAACGCATCGGCCGCCGTGAACGACTCGCCCAACCACCACGGACCGTCGTTCTGCGCCAGATGCCGCTCCAGCGTCCACATAACGGCATCGTAGTCGCCATACGGCGAGCGCGAGCGCTCGGCGCCGTCGCGCCCCAGCGACTTGTCGACCACCGCCGGCTCGACACACGAACCATAGAACACCATCCAGCGCAGATAGGCGCCGCGGCGCGGATCGCCCGGCATCGGCGCGAGTTCTTTCTCTGGATACAGTTCGGCGAGATACATGTAGACCGCCGCCTGTTCGGTGACGATCGCATCGCCATGACGGATGGCCGGCACCTTGCCCATCGGATTGACGTCCAGATACTCCGAGCCACGTTGCTCGCCGGTGGCGAAACGCAGCAGATGAAGATCGTGCTCGGCCTGCAGTTCGTCGAGCAGCACCAAAACGCCTGACGAGCGCGTGTTGGGGGCGTGATAGAACGTGATGCGTCGATCAGTCGTCATGGGCTTGTCTCCAGTCCAGCGCCAGGGGGAGCGGCATGTCCGGGTCGGCAAGGGGCCCAGGCGACCGCCGTCGGATTTCGGGAAATCTTACTGCATCGCGTCGGGCGCTGGCCGACAGGTCCGGCGCCCGCGTGCGAAGATAACGAACGAAACTGTTCCCCGGGCGAGCCGCATTTATGATTTGATACCGCTGAAGCGACGCAAATCGGCTTCCCGCTCACCTGCAGGTGGCTTTTGTGAGCCCCTGTTCTTGATTTTCATACTCGTCTATTGTCGGAGGCGGACGTGCCAGGACTACTTCCCGATGTCGACCGCGAGGGACTCCTCGAATATTCGGTCGTGTATACCGACCGTTCCATCAATCACATGTCGCGGCGCTTTCAAGGCGTGATGCGCGATATTTCCGATACGCTGAAAAGCGTCTATCACGCGAAGTCGGCGGTCATCGTCCCGGGAAGCGGGACGTTCGGCATGGAGGCCGTGGCCCGGCAGTTTGCAACGAACAAGAAGTGCCTCGTCATTCGTAACGGATGGTTCAGCTTCCGCTGGTCGCAGATTTTCGACATGGGCGGCATACCGTCGGAATCGACGGTCTTGAAGGCGCGTCCCGTCGAACCGGGAAGGCAAGCGGCCTACGCACCGGCCCCGATCGACGAGGTGGTCGCGGCAATCCGGGAACACAAGCCGGATCTGGTCTTTGCCCCGCATGTCGAAACTGCCTCCGGCATGATGTTGCCCGATGCCTATTTGCGCGCGGTGTCCGACGCGATTCATGCCGTCGGCGGTATGTTGGTCCTGGATTGCATCGCGTCCGGCACGGTCTGGGTCGACATGCAGGCGTGCGGCGTCGACGTGCTGATCAGCGCCCCGCAAAAGGGGTGGAGTGCGCCGCCCTGCTGCGCCATGGTCATGCTCAGTGCGCTTGCCCGCGAACGGATCGACACCACCACGAGCACCAGTTTCGCCTGCGATCTTCGGCAATGGCTGCAGATCATGGAAGCTTATGAGAACGGTGGATTCGCGTATCACGCCACGATGCCCACGGACAGTCTTGCGACATTGCGCGGCGTCATGAAAGAGACCGAGGCGTACGGCTTCGACAAAGTGAAAGCGGAACAGCTTGAACTCGGTGCGCGCATTCGCGCGCTCCTGACGGAGCACGGATTCAAGAGCGTGGCGGCCGAAGGTTTTCAGGCGCCGGGGGTCGTGGTCAGCTACACCGATGACGACGGCATTCGATCCGGCAAGAAATTCGCCGATGCCGGTTTGCAGATCGCCCCCGGCGTGCCGCTGCGATGCGACGAGCCCGACGACTTCAAGACCTTCCGTATCGGATTGTTCGGTCTGGACAAACTGCACGACATCGACGGCGCGGTGGCCCGGTTCGCCAAGGCAATGCAGAGTATTGTGTAGCGTTTCTCCGGCGCATGCGGGGCGCTAGCCGCCCTCGCATCGGCCGGTCTCCAACCTGGGGTGACCGGCGGACGGCGTCATTTCTTGCCGACGCTACCGCCCACCACCTCAATCGCTGAAAGATCCACGAGATTCGAGGGCATCCCGATACCGGGATTGCGGAACATCCGTTTGTTCTGGCGGGGATAGTCGCAAACATCGTGGGGAAGTCTCTCGCCGACGACGATGCAACGCAAGGTCTCGGAACCGGTATTTCGGATCGAATGCGCCAGACCGCCCTTCCGGTAACCGATGAAATCCCCCGGGCCAATGGCGAATGCCTCATCCCCGATCACGGCGGTTGCCGTTCCACTCAACACATAGACGCACTCGTCTTCGTGATGATGGAGGTGGTACTCCGTCGTTTCACGGCCCGGCTCGACTTCAACAATGTGGAATCCGAACCCGCTAAGCCCGGTCGCGTCGCCCAGCGATTTGTTGGTACGTATTGCATTCGGGTTCCGGAAATGCGTTTTCGTGACGCCATCCATCCCGGCGATGTCTTCGCTTTTGATCAGGTACGTGCTCATTGCAGTAGCGCCTCGTTGTGGACGGTGACGTTCCATTCTATGGGAAGTCGCGCCGCCGGCATGGCAACGTCGACTATCGGCGCCTTCTTTTGAACGCCGTACTCACGGCGCTCCTGCTGTGCGGCAGCGTGATGTGCCTGTCCCGGGTTAGCACACCACGGCATGGGAGCGGTTAGCCTCGCTCGCACGCCGTGCCGCGCGCCCTATTTCCACTTCGAGCCAAGCGCTTCGAGTCCAGCTTTCTTGAGGTCATCTGCCACCATCACCACGCGAAACTCACAGTCGGCATTGAACGTAAGAAACCATGGCTCCGCGAATTTTGGAATCTGCGACGGCTCCTCAAGGTTCACGACGAGGATTGCTCCGCGTGTACCGTTCTGCTCGGTGAAGTAGGCTGCTTCCGGTTTCATCTCTGCGAGAACCCTCTCTATTAATTCTCCGATGGAGCCATCGCGCACAAAACTGTTGAATGGCTCGTGAGGTATTCGTATGTTGAGAAGCATTCGCATCGTCGTTCTCCTTGAATGTGTCCGAAAGGACGCTTCAAGGATAGGAGTTCGTCGCGTTATTGGCTGCGTTATTCAGCAAGCAAGCAAAGCGCCATCGGGGGCGCTCATGACCCATCTCTGACTGACACCCTCACGGCGCGACGGCATCAGAGCCGAGGATGCTCATCAACGACCTGGCATTGCGCTGCCCCTGATCCTCGTAATTGTTGTTGAACACTACATACACGCGGGCGACTTCCTTGGCGATGACGCGAATCGGATCAACCAGCGCCACCAGTTCCGCGTCGCGATAATCGTAGTTGAAGCGGTCCGACGCGGCGGTGCTATCCCGCACATTCCATGTCGCCTGATTGCGCCCGTGCAGGCGCACGACAGCGGCGAGCGGCGTGGTCGTCGCCCAGACCATCGGGATGCTGTTGGCGAAACCCTGCGGCTCGTCGACCACGGTGTTGACCCAGCCCAACTCGCGCAGCCACGCCAGTGTGGCCTCGCCGTGCGCCCCGTCGAACCAGCCGCGGTGACGAAACTCTGCCGCCACACCGTAACCCCGCATCCGTTGCGCGCACGCCTCGACGTGCGCGCGGCTCTCGCGATTCCCCGTCAGCCAGGGCGGAAACTGAAAATGCACCAGCCCCAGCTTGCCCGCCTGCCGCAACGGCGCGAGCGCTTCGAGATAGCGCCGCCAGATCTCGTCTCTGAGCGCGTCGGGAATGTCCTTGTAATACACGTTCGCGCGCGGGCCCGGCGGTAGCTCGGCCTGCAAATCCCTGGGCAGCGCAATGCGGGGCGTCTGGTGCCCCGTGAGCAGGCGGAATGCCTTGATGTTGAAGACGAACGCGCGCGGCGTGCGCTCGGCCCAAAGCTGCGTGTTCGATGCCGACGGCATGGCGTAGTAGCTGCTATCGACCTCGACCATCGGAAACTGGCTCGCGTAATAGCGAAGCCGCGCCTCGGCCGACGCATGCCCCGGCGGATAGAACCGCTTGCACGCAATCAGCGACTTGTCCGTCCACGACGCCGTGCCGATGTACACATTCTGGCCAGCCGTCGCGACGCTTGTCGAGGCGTCGGAGGCGTCGGAGGCGTCGGGCGTCAGCCAATCAGCCTGCCCCGCAGTGTGCGATTTCACTCGGCTCATGCCAAATCCTCCCGTGGCGGCAAGCGTCGCGTTCGTTGGGTTGCGTCGCGCCAGTATAGGGCTAGCGCGCATGTCGGGGATGGGGACTGGACTGGGACGAACGACTGCCATACTGCGCGCTGATCTGATCCGGCACGCGTTCCCCGCACCGTGCCGTTTATGCGGCCCGCAGCTCACCCTGCGGGTCGCCTTTTTCGGATCCCCGTTTTCGTCACCGGTGCCATCGGCAGGTTCTCGGCCACGCTATCATGGGCCAATTGCCATCACGCCTGTCATCCCGTTACGCCCGCCGAGTGCCCGCCATGACCGAACGCCTGCCCGTCGAACGCTCAAAAGCTTATCGTCTGCTCAATCACGGCCCGACCGTTCCCGTGGGAAGTGCGCACGACAGCGCCCATCGCAGCGCCGACGAGGTCACTCAAGCGATCGCGCAGACCGCCCACGCGCTCTGGCGCACACACGGCACGACGGGTTCCACGTCGTCGCATTTGCCAAGTGACGACAGGCGGGGCAGAATTGACGCCGTCACCGACATCATCGATCGAGAGTCGCCTTTGGCGTCCACCCATCGCGACATGACCGCATCCGAAGCCGACCTCCACGCATCGCATGCCCCCGCTTCCACGCCGCGGCATGGGCCGATACCCGACACGCCCGTTGACGAGGCCGAACGCCTCGCGGCGCTGCGTCGTTACGAAATTCTCGACACGCCACCCGAGCCCGCGTTCGATCGCATCGTGCGTCTTGCGTCTTATTTGTTCGGCGCACCGATGTCGCTCGTCTCGCTGATCGACGAGTCGCGCCAGTGGTTCAAGGCGCGCCAGGGCATCGACACGCCGCAGACCCCGCGCTCGATGGCCTTCTGCGCGCACGCGATTCTCGGCGACGATGTGCTCGTCGTGACCGACGCCCGTGCCGACCGGCGCTTCGCCGACAACCCGCTGGTCACGGGAGAACCCAACATCCGGTTCTACGCGGGCGCGCCGCTGCGCACGCCCGAAGGGCATCGCTTGGGCACCCTGTGCGTGATGGACCGCCGCCCCCGCACGCTCGACGACGAGAAACGCGCGCTGCTCGCGGATCTGTCGGCGCTCGTCGTCGACGCGCTCGAGCTGCGTCGCGTCAATCGAGTGCTTGGCGAGATGGCCATGCGCGACGCGCTGACCGGCGCACTCAACCGCCGCGCCTTCCTGATACAGGCCGAACGCCTGTTTTCCACCGCACGCGCTCAGCAACGCCGCTTATCCGTGCTGATGCTCGACCTCGACCATTTCAAGCGGATCAACGACGCGTGGGGCCATGCCATCGGCGATCGCGTCATCGTGGAGTTGACGCAGGTAGTGCGCGCCACGCTGCGCAAGGGCACGCCGATCGGCCGCCTGGGCGGCGAGGAGTTCGCGGTGCTGCTGCCCGAGGCCGACGCCCAACGCGCCATGCAGGCCGCCGAACGCCTGCTCGTCGCGATCGGCAACGCCAGCGTACCCGGACCCGGTGGCGGAGCCAGCGGATCCAGCGACCCCATCCGCTTTTCCGTCAGCATCGGTATCGGCAGCCTCACCCCGGACGATGCCGAATTCGGCACCCTGCTGCAACGCGCCGACCGCGCGCTGTATGCGGCCAAACAGTCCGGGCGCAACCGCCTGGCCGTGATGTGACCCCCACCCGCGACCGACAACAACAACGAACACAATGGGCAAGAGCCGACTGGAAGCCTTCAGCGATGGCGTGATCGCCATCATCATCACGATCATGGTGCTGGAGATGAGAGCACCGCACGGCAGCGAGCTGTCCGATCTCCTGCCGGTCGCCCCAACGTTCCTCACCTACATCCTGAGCTACATCTACGTCGGCCTGTACTGGAACAACCATCACCACCTTTTCCATGTGGTTCAGCGAGTCTCGGGCAGCGTACTGTGGGCCAACCTGCATCTGCTGTTCTGGCTGTCGCTGGTGCCGTTCGTCACGCGCTGGCTCGGGGAGAACCATTTCACCGCCTGGCCGACGGCGCTCTACGGCGTGGTGCTGTTCATGGCGGCCGTGGCGTACTACCTCCTCACGCGAGCATTGCTCGCCGTGCATGGCGCAGGAGGAAATGCAAAGCTCGCCGCCGCCGTGGGGCGCGACGTCAAGGGCAAGCTGTCGGTCGTGGCCTACGCGCTGGCCATCGGACTGGCATTCGTGATGCCGGCACTCTCGCTCGTGCTCTATGCCGTGGTCGCCGCCGTCTGGCTGATCCCGGATCGCCGGATCGAACAGGTAATCGAGTCATAGGGCTGCGGACTCGCAAGCACGGTGGCAGTCGACGCGCATCGCGTTTTTACGTAGTATCCGGTCCATCATGCAAAACGTAACCTTTGAACTGACGGGCGAATTCGTCGCCCTGAACGACTTGCTCAAGCTCGCCGGCCTCGTGGATTCGGGCGGCGCGGGCAAAGTGATGGTAGCCAGCGGCGCGGTCAGCGTCGACGGACGGCAGGAGACCCGCAAGACCTGCAAGATCCGCGCCGGTCAGACCGTTTCGGTCGACGGTGTTCGCATTCGCGTCAAGGCGGCTTGATACCCGGTTTCCCCCATGTGAGCCTGCCCCCGCAGGCCGCTATACTTAAAAGCGGTTTTTGGCGTGTCAGCCCAAGTCACACCCGACAATGTCCACAGGACGTCCGAGGAGGCCGTTGCGATGGTCGTGCCCCGTTCACCGTCCGTCGCCGGCACCGCGCCGGGGCGCGAGGCGCTGCTCGCGGCGCTCGACCACTCGTTGGGCATGCTCACGCTCACGCCGGATGGCATCGTCGTCGATGTCAACGACAAGCTGCTCGGCATGTTCGGTTACGCGCGCGCCGACCTGCTTGGCCAGCCGCACGCACTACTGTGCGAACCCGGCGATCCCACATGCGGCAATGCCCTGGCCCACGTCGCCAGCACCCGGCGCTCGCACACCGGACAAGTTCGCCGTCGCCGCCGCGACGGTCGCCCGATCTGGCTCGAAGCCACTTACAACCCCGTCATCGACGACGACGGTAATCTCGCCTTCGTGATCAAGCTCGCCGTCGACGTGACCGCGCGCGTGGAGCGCCAGGCGGCCGACGACGCCCGCCTGCACCTGCTCTCGCTCGGCGTCGACGAGACCGACAACGCCGTGCTCATCACCGACGCACAGGGTTGCGTGTGCTACGTCAACGCCGGGTTCACGCGCATGTTCGGCTACGCTGCGAATGAGGTCGTCGGCCAGTCCACCCGGCTGCCGTTGGGGGAAACCGCGACGGGCGACGTCGCCGACAGTGCATCGGCCGTCGATATCAAGGAGGCCCTTGCGCATTGCCTCGTCGCCGCCCGCGACGGCCGCAGTTGCCACAGCGAAGTGCTCGTGCGCACGCTGCAGCGCCAGCCGCTGTGGGTCTCCGTCGTGACGAACCCGATGCTCGACGCGAACGGCAAACTCCTCAACGCCGTGGTGCTTTTCACCGACATCACGCAATCGAAGATTCAGGAAGTGCTGCAACACAAGGCGCTCGCCGCGATGGTGCGCGATGCGCCCCTCGTCGAAGTGCTCACGCTCATCTGCCGCGAACTGGAGCAGATCGCGCCCGAGGTCGTGGCCTCGGTGGTGCGGGTCGATTCGGAAGGCCGGTTGCGCCCGCAAGCGGGGCCAAGCCTGCCCGCGCAGTATCACAAGAACATCGAAGGCCTGGCCATTGGACCGAACGTAGGCACCTGCGGCTCGGCGGCGTTTCATGCGCGCCCGGTGATCGTGACCGACATTGCGAACGACCCGCGCTGGGCCGATTTCCGCGACATGGCGGCCGAATTCGGATTGGCCGCGTCGTGGGCCATGCCCATCATCGCGAACGACGGGCGGGTCCTCGGGGTGCTCGGTTTCTATTACCGCACGCCGCGCAGCCCCGACGCCCTGCATGAACGACTCGTCGACGTCTGCGTGCATCTGTGCAAGCTGGCCTTCGAGCGCGACGAGTCGCGCACGCGCATCCGCCAACTGGCGTTCTCGGACAACCTCACCGGCCTGCCCAATCGAAGCATGCTCGGCGTGCTCGCGGCACAAGCCATTGCCAGCGCGGCGGAGCTGAACGCGCGCATGGCCGTCATCTTCATCGACCTGGATCGCTTCAAGCAGGTCAACGACTCGCTCGGCCACCAGGCAGGCGACGCCCTGCTGCGCACGATCGCCCAGCGCTTGAGACGCTCGCTGCGCGGCGCCGATATCGTTGCGCGTCTGTCAGGCGACGAGTTCGTGGCCATGCTCACCGAGTGCGATCCCGAGCGACTCGATATTGCGCTCGAGCGCATGCGCAGCGCGTTGCGCGCGCCATGCCAGATCGATGGCGTGACGCTCGCACCGTCGGGCAGCTTCGGCATCAGTCTGTATCCGAATCACGGCAAGGAATTCGACATGCTTTTGCAGCGTGCAGACATGGCGATGTATCAGGCGAAGATGACCAGCCCGGGCAGCGTACGCGTCTATCACGAAGACATGAACATCCACGCGCAGGAGCGGCTCGAGCTGGAGACCGCCCTGCGCGACGCCCTGCGGCACGGCAAGCTCGCGCTTTTCTATCAGCCGCAGATCGATCTGTCCGACGACTCGGTCTACGGCGCCGAGGCCCTGACGCGCTGGACGCATCCGCAGTACGGCGACGTGTCGCCGTCGCGCTTCATTTCACTGGCCGAGGAGTGCGGCCTGATCGGGGAACTCGGCACCTGGACGCTGCGCGAGTCGTGTCGCCAGTTGGCGGATTGGCGCCGGCGAGGCGTAGGCATCGGCAATGTGTCGGTCAACCTGTCGCCCACCAACTTCCACGATCACAACCTGCCGCGTACGATTGCCGACGCGCTGGCCGATCACGATCTGCCACCATCGTGCCTCGCCATCGAGATCACGGAAAGCGTGTTGATGGACCACAATCCGACCACGCTGCGCATCATCGACGAAGTCCACGGCATGGGCGTGCGCCTGTCGATGGACGACTTTGGCACCGGCTACTCGAGTCTGGGTTATCTGCGCCGCCTGCCGGTCTCGGAGTTGAAACTCGACCGCAGCTTCGTCCATGACATTACCCGCGACGAAACGGTGCAGGCACTGACCAATGCCATCATCAGCATCGGTCGCAATCTGCGCCTGACGGTCGTGGCGGAAGGCGTCGAGGACGAAGCCCAGCGAGCGCTGCTCTTCGCGCAAGGGTATCGTGTCGCGCAAGGGTATCTGTTCTCCCCCGCCCTGTCGGCCGTCGACGTCGAACGCTGGCTCGAACAATGGTCGGCACGCCCTCCCTCACCGAACCCCGTCCCCGCCTGAAACATCGGGAATCACGGCGCGAGCCCGAGTTCCATCTGATGCAGGGCCGTCTCGATGGCCTGGCTTTGCTCGGCGTCGAGCGCGTCGGCGCCAATGCTCGTCTCACGGCGGTAGATCATCTGGCCATAAATGTTGGCCAGCGCGCGCGCCGACTGGCACAGCGACCAGTGGCTGTCGGCGGCCTGACGGCCCGTCCAGTAGTTGATCGCCTGCTCGATTTCGGCGATGGAATAGTTGGCTTTCATGAGAGGTTCTGTCTCGCCGCGAAGTGGAATACTGTGATTATATACAGTGGACAAGAAATCGGTAAGTTGCCCATGTCATGACCGGCATCGATCCAGATCGATTCGGGTCCGCGCATGCGTCGATTCTCAGGCGCGCGTTTCGGAACTGCAACACTTGATGCCGGGGCATCGCCACAAACACTCCCGCATACCTCGACATTCTTCAAAAAATCAACCACTTACCAGTTCCGGCACGATATTGGCTTCAGCTTCGTGAAAACGCCGTGCAGCCGCTTGCCATGCTCGCCCTGCTCGCGTCCCCAACGATCGCCCCGACGGAGCCGACCCATGCCGCCGAGACACGCTACGCCACCGGTTCTACCGGTTTTCCCATCCGCCGTGCGCCGCGTGATGCTGCTTCGGTTTGGCATCGTCGCACTCTGCGTGCTGATCGCATCCGGCGCACCACGGGTCCATGCGCAATCGGTGCCGCCCGCCGGCGCCGCACCCACCGATCCCTTTCATCAACCGTGTGTCGCCGTGCGCGCCTCGCCGGAAGCGTCCGCCCCGGGAGCACGCGGTATGCGCCACGGCGTCGCTGCCCTTCGGACCGTCGCGACGACACCGGCTGCAGGACGCGTGGTACGCAAGCAATACGTCGACCTCGACAACCGCTGCGCAACACCGCCCGCGTTCGCGCCGACGCGCGATGTCGACGCGACCTCCACCTGGCATGTGGACGCGCCGGCAGGCGACATGCACGCGGCCGCCAAGCCTTCCGGGACACACGCCTTGCGCGGTCTCGCGTCCTGAGCGGCGGCGCACGACGTTTGCTATCCTGCGTCTTTCGCACGCCCACGTCGTTGCGCCCCCAGAGTTTCCGGAACCTCAATGCCCGCCAACACGCCCAACAGGCCCGACACGCCCAACACTTCTGACAAGTCGCGCGGCACCCTCCGCTCGCCCGCCGACGGCATGCCTCCACCGGGCGCGTTGCCGCTCGCTTGGATCGGCTTGCTGGCCGCTGCCGCCTGGGTACTCAAAAGCCCACACCCCACGTGGGCCGTCGGTGTGATGTGTCTTTGCGCCGGCCTGATCTCATCGTTCGGCGCACGTCGCCGCGGACGCAGGGCATGGCCCGCCTTCTTCACCGGTCTGCTCCCCGTCGGCGTCGCGCTGTTCTTCGCGTTGCTGATGTTGCGCCCGCTGCTTCGTTGACAACGCCTCGTCAAGTGTTCGTGTGGCTTGCAAGCCATGACCGGCGAGCCCTTCTCGTTACGCACTCAACGACCGATGAGTTACCCACAGCTTCTGTGGATAACCCACTGGATAACTGGGCACTCGCCCGCCGAGACGCCCGCCGTTACACGCTGTCAAGAGGATTGCCCGTTTCAGCGTCAGCATTGGATAAATTTTTTAAGCTTGACGTTTCACCGCGCATCTGTGCGCAGGCAAAACCCTTTGACGTGAAGCAAGCCTGCGGAAAATCCCGCCGCAATTCGTGTGAAAAGTGGGGTCCCCGCACGCATGGAAGGGTTCGCAGCACAAGCGAATCGGCCTATGATGGAATTGCGCGATACCTCGCCATGCATGACTTGGGATCCTCGCCGGATCCGCACGTCAGTGGCCGCTTCGCTTTCCAGTAACCCCGGGAGAACGTCTCGTATGACCCAATCCGACAAGCCGTCCGTTACCTCCGCCTCATCACCTGTCGACGCGTCCACGACCGAAGCGGAGCGCGTCCATCTGGACGATCTGCTCGCGCGTCACTCGGTCACGGAAACGGTCGACCGCGCGTCCGTCATCGACTTGATCAACGAGTTGCGCTCGCCTGAAGTGAAAACGGCGGAAGACCGTGATCGGGTCGTCAAGGAAAGCCGCTTGTGGCGGGAAGTGTCGCACCGCGACACCGCCATTTCGCTGATCAATTCGCTCGCGCAGATGGCACCGATCTTTCTGAACCAGATTCACTGGTGATGCTTGTCGCGCCGGCCGTCGCCGGCGCGATGCGCCTTCTTTCGCTTCATTCCTGATTTGCACGCTTGCCGCGCCGATCCATTGATCTGGATTAACGTTGCGTGCGGACACCTTGGTGGGTGAGCGGGACCTTGCGCCGCGTGTGCCTTACAATGCGGGTCGCTTAAGCGCTTCCTGTTGACCCGACACCATGACGACCACGCTGAACACCTCGACCGACTTCAAGAACTGGATCTGCCTGATCTGCGGATGGATTTACAACGAAGCCGAAGGCGCACCGAACGACGGCCTTGCGGCCGGTACGCGCTGGGCCGACGTGCCCGCCGACTGGCGTTGCCCGGAATGCGATGTGGCGAAGGCGGATTTCGCGCTGTCCGAGTTCTGAGTGCGATAGCGCCCGCCCGATCGGTGCAGGCTCAGTGATGCCAGCCCCATCCGCGGCCCCGGCCGTGCCATCCGCGATCATAGCCACCGTCGTAATAGCCGCCCGATATCCCGAACGTCACGACCGGTGCGGGGGCAACCGCGTAGCCCGGCGCATAGCCATAACCGTCGTAATAGGCGTTGCCGTACGCCGGCGCGCCATAAGGCACGGCCACGCAACCGGCCATCATCAGGGCGACGGCAGCGCCGCCCGCCAGCCAAAGTAAGCGTTTCACGATGAAGTCTCCCGCATGAGCTGTTCGAGTCGTGCGCGAAACGGATCGACGCCAGCCCGTCAGCGGCTCATCGATTTTCGCAGCACCCGTTTGACTCGTTAGACAGGTATGTTCCCGCGAAATGCGTGATGGGGCACATCATCTTTGGTTACCAAATGTGACATCGGTAACCGTGCGATCAGAAAACCCAGCAGCGGTCGCGACCGGCACGTTTGGCGCGGTACAACGCCATGTCGGCTCGTTCGACCATGGTCATCGGCGAGTCGCCGTCCTGCCACTCCGTGATGCCGAAACTCGCCGAGAAACGCAGCGGCGGCTCACTGCCTTCCAACGATTCGCGCTTGCAGCGCTCACGAATGCGATCCGCCACGCGCAGTGCATCGCGCTCGCTCGCCCCCGGCAGCAGAATCGCGAACTCCTCGCCACCAATGCGGCCGATCAGGTCGTCGCCGCGCAATGTCGACGAGCACACCAGCACGAATCGGCACAGCACCTGATCGCCGATGGCATGCCCGTAAGTGTCGTTGATGGACTTGAAGAGATCGAGATCGGCCACGATAAGACTCATCGGCTCGTTCTTGCGTTGCGTGCTCTCCAGCAACCGCTCGAAGCGATGGAAGAAGTAGCGTCGCGTCAGGCTGCCCGTCAATTCGTCATAACTGGCTTCGAACGCCAGTTGATGATTGGCCGCGCGCAGCACCTCGTTCGACTGACGGGCTTCGCGATGCTTCACACGCTCACGCCAATAAGTCCAGCCGGCGAGCGTTACGATGATGACGCCGCCCAGATACAGCAAGAAACATAACACCAGGTCCTTGGCATGCTCGCGCGTGAGTGCCTCCCAGGCGTCGACACCCTCCACCGCGTAGACGGTCAGGTCATTGCTCGAACTCGGACGCGACGTGATCACGAACGGCTTCCGGGACTCGTCGAATGCCGACATCCGGTCGAGCAATTCCTGAGGCACCCAGGCGTTCGAACGACCGGGGGCGCGCTTGAACGGGGAGATGGGCATGCGCGCGAAGTCGTCGTGCTGGTACAGCGCCATGCGCTCGGCCTCGGACAGCTTGCCCAGCTTGCCATCGAGCATGAAACGATCCTCGAAACGAGGGTCGTTCGCCATGATGACCACGCCATTGCCGTCAACGATGAACGACTCTCCGCTACCCACCCAATGACGCAATCGCGTGAGTCCGATCTTGGTCATCACGACACCGATCAGCGCGCCCTTGCGATACACCGGGGCGCTGAAATAAAGGCCGGGCGCCTGATGCTCCCAGCCTGCGGCATAACTCTCGAAACGTCCGCCCAACAGGGCATTCGTGACATAGGGCATGTTGGCCACGGACTGCCCGATCGGCGACGGCTCATCGCGGAAATTGCTTGCGGCCACGCACACGCCATGAGCGTCGATCAGCCACACCCGGTCAACGCCGAAGTATCCCTGAGCGCCTTGCAGAAATTCGTTGGCACGATCCACGGTCTCGGGCGCCGGGGCGTCGCCCCCCGTCGCTCGCAGCACGTCACGCAGCAAACCGACTTCCGCCAACGTGGCGGGGATGGCGCGCACCATCGCCAGATCCGTGTTGATGGCGTGAATCATGCCGTCGGCGACGCGGTCGGCCACCATTTGCCCCGCGTCAACGCTCTGAGCGAGCTTGTCGCCGACCAGCGACGTGGCAGTCCTGTCCGCCGCCATCCAGCAGGCGACCAGCACGCCAACCGAGACGCTGGCGGCATAAAGCCAATGTCTAATCCTCATCCGAAAATCAAACGCTCGTTCTAATATTATTCACTTCTTACGTTGGCGACGTATCCACTGCATTCGTGTTGCGCTTCTGTCATTTCCCCGGACAGAAGCCCTGGTCGCGGCTGACATTCTGAGTGCCAGCGAATTGCCGCCAATTCTGGTCTGCGCGTCGAACTCGTTCCCCCTTTTCCCCCTTTTTTGCGATCCACGGCGTGTCGCGCCACGCGCCTCCGGACCCTGGCTGCTCCGCATTGCCCACCCCGACAACGGCAGCCGCCCCCGCTCTCCAGCGCAGTGCGCGGCGCACGGCCACCCGCTCATGCCGCCCGACTTCATCACGACTACGACTGATTTTATCGCACGCCAACGATGAACTCGTACCGCCAAACATCAAATCACGAATTTATTACGATCACCGATTTAATCTATTAATTAGCCGAATACGTCGCTTGTTCGCATTGGTCAATGGGTCCGCTTTATTCGCAAATCCCCAAACGCGCGATGACCGAATCAATCTCTTCGATTTCCACCGGACGGGAGAATAGGTAACCCTGTGCGCACAGTGGCACGAAATGACGCAGCCAATCCAGTTGCCGCGCATTCTCGACGCCCTCGACAATCAGCTCGATACCCAGCGAACGCGCAATGTTGACGATGTTCGAGATCATCAGGCAAGAACGTGACGAATCGGGAATCGACTCCACGAACGAGCGATCGACCTTGAGCGTGTCGACAGGAAAACGTGTCAAGTAGGACAACGACGAGTATCCGGTACCGAAATCGTCAAGCGCAATGCGCACCCCGGCGCGCTTGAATTGCTTGATCTTCATCTCCACGAGCGCCGGATTCTTGACCATGACCGACTCGGTGACTTCCAGCTCAAGTCGATTCGGTTCGACGGCGTACGCCCTCATGAGACGCTCGACCAGCTCGCCAATGTCGCCGCGCCAGAACTGCACCGACGAGACATTGACGGCCAGTCGCAGCGACGCCATCGGCGTGCCTCGCCATGCCGCCAGTTGGCGGCACGCCTGCGTCAGCACGAACTCGCCGATGGCCACGATCTGTCCGGTCGTCTCCGCCAGGGGAATGAACTCGCCCGCGCTCAGCACGCCGCGTTCCGGGTGACGCCAACGAATCAACGCCTCCATGCCGCGCACGCAATCGGACTCGAGCGCGACGATGGGTTGATAGGCGAGGAAAAACTCGCCGTTGACCAACGCCTGCTCCATTTGCCGCTCCCACACGACGAGCTGATGCGCCTGATACGTCATCTGCTGCGTATAGACGCGCACCACGCTCTTGCCGGCCTCCTTCGCGGAGTACATGGCGAGATCGGCCTTCTTGATGAGGTCGGCTTCGGTTTCCTCCGGTTTGGACCAGAAGGTCACCCCAATACTCGCGTGAAGCGCGAACGACGTGCCGTCCGCCACCATCGGCGACTTGAGGGTGGCGAGCAACGTCTCGCCCAGCGGCTCGGCGGCGTCGGTTGCGCCATTGCCTGTGAGCAGCACCATGAATTCATCGCCGGCAAAGCGCGCCAGCATGGCCTCTGGTGGCATGCGCGGGGCAAAGCGCTCGGCCACCTGCCGGATGATCTCGTCACCCTGCGTATGACCCAACGTGTCGTTCACGCTCTTGAAATTATCGAGGTCGATGTGCAGCAGCGCCACCTTGCCGACCTGGTCGGGCACGGACAGCGCACGCCGCAACGCCTCCATGAGCGCATAGCGATTGGGAAGTCCGGTGAGCGCGTCGAACGAAATCAGTCGCGTGAGCTGCTGATCCCGTCCGATCAGCCGCTGCATCAGGTAGGCGATAAGCACGAAGAACACGATGAGCGCAACCGACACGAAGGTGGCCATCGTTAAATAAACCCGCGCGACATGCCGATGCTCGGTCAGCGCTTCATCCAGCGACAGTCCGACCTGAACGGCGAGCGGATAGTCCCGCAGATGGCGGTATGCCACGATACGTTCGATGCCATCGATGGGATCACGCTGGATACCGGAACGGCGTTGCGCTGCCGAGAACGGCGGCAATTCCCCCGTGCCGGCGATGGCAACGCCGGCGCCGGTGCTGCGCGCGAGCATGGCGTTGTCGTCGGCAATGACGGCGACCTCGCCGTATTGGCCCAGCACGGCGTTCGTGTAGAAGTCCGTGGTGAAGTAGTCTGGCGCCTGCGACACGATCACCACACCGGCGAAGCTACCATCGGGATGATTGAGCCGCCGGGTGAACTGAAGCACCCACTTGCGCGACACGCGCCCGAGCACCGGATGACTGATGAACAGGTTGTCGTTCGAGAGTTCCTGATGCACCCGGAAGTGCTCGCGGTCGGCGATGCTGATCCCAACGCCGCCGGCGATCGTCGTGGCCACGATGTTGCCGCTCGCATCGGCCAAACTGACCTGCACCATGAAGGGATCTTTGACCGTTCCTTCGGCGAGCGCTTGCTTCAGATCGAAGTGTCCGTGACGTCGCTCGAATTCGTATTTCACGAAACGCGTCAGTTGATCGACCTGACGGATGGCCCGCAACGTATGCTGCTCGAGTGCGGTCGTCACGGTCGACGCCGAGGCGGCGGCGTCGCGCAGAATTGCCTGACGCTCGATGGCGATGCGCCATAGCACCGCCGTCCAGACGAGGATCAGAATCAGGAGACCGAAAATCAGAATCGCGGCGATCGAGCGATGGGGCGTCATCCAACGCCCGTGTCGCGCTCCCGTTGTGCTCGGTTCCGCCATAGGTGGAGATCCTCTCAGCCTTTGTGCCAAAACGCGCAAAGATCGGTGTTGGCCCGGTCGTCAATAGGATCCAGCGGTCGTCGCCAACGGACGCCATGGTTTCCGGCAAGTGTAAGGCAATCGCGGCGCCCCCGGAAGTCGTTTGGCGTTTCCGCGTTCCGGCAGGGGGACGGGGTGGGCGCGAGCACCGCCCCACCCCACGGCGTGCCATATGTCGGATTACGGATATTTCGGCCACCGCCGCACTAGGAGAATCCCGAAGTTCGAGGCACGGTTCGAGGCGCGCCCCAGCAGCCGAATGCCACGGGATGCGTCACAAGCACTCGCTATCGCGTGGCTTCGGGCATTGACGGCAAAAGCGAAGACAGTGCAAGCGCACGAGGACCGCCACCACCGATGCGTACGCCTTGTTCAGGACTTGAGCAGATCGATGACCGCCTCCAGACGATGACGCAAGTCAGCCACGTCGAGGGTCGTCTCGGGTTCGGTCAATGCGGCCGACTCGCCCCCGTGCCCCGCAGCCGCGCGGGCGCCACGCGGCGTGTCGGCATCGAGGCGATTGCGCGCACCATTGATGGTGAAGCCCTGCTCATAGAGCAACTCCCGGATACGCCGGATCAACAGGACTTCATGGTGTTGGTAGTACCGTCGATTACCGCGCCGCTTGACGGGGCGCAGTTGCGTGAACTCCTGCTCCCAATAGCGCAGTACATGCGGCTTGACGCCACACAGCTCACTCACCTCACCAATGGTGAAGTAACGCTTTGCGGGAATCGGCGGCAAGGCAACGTGATCCATCGCGGCGTTAGCGGAATGGGACGACGGTTAAACAGCGGAGGAAAAACCAACGGCCGCCACAGAAAGCGGCGGCCGGGAATCACTTGCCCAGCACGCCTGATTCCACCATCGACTTGAGTTTCTGGCTGGCGTGGAAGGTCACCACCCGACGCGCGGCGATCGGAATCGCCTGGCCGGTTTTCGGATTGCGGCCCGGTCGTTGCGGTTTGTCGCGCAACTGGAAATTGCCGAAGCCGGAGAGCTTGACGCTGTCGCCAGACTCAAGCGCATCGCGGATCGATTCAAAGAAGGCCTCGACCATATCCTTCGCTTCGCGCTTGTTCAGACCGACTTGCTCGAACAGCAACTCGGCCAGTTCGGCCTTGGTCAGCGTCGGTGCTTCGGTCGAGACCTCGTTCGTGTCGCTGCGACCCAGCGCGATGCGCTGCGCCGCGAGCATGGCTTCAAATTCACCAGGATTCATTTCGTTCATACGTCCCACGCGATGGCGATGACAGTGCGATAACCAACTCGCAAGCGGATGTTGACTGAGTTTCAGGCGCGCAAACGTGCGCCGAACCCTTCTACCCGTTGTACCAGTGCGTTGATGGCGCCCTGGACCGTCTCGTCTTGCAACGTACCCGAGGGGTCCTGCAGAGTAACACGAAACGCCACGCTTTTGTCCTGAGCCCCCAGCGAGCCCGAGGCTGCACCGGCCTTCGGTCGGAACTCGTCGAACAGGCGAACCGATTGCACGACGCTGCATGCCGGATCGTCGTGACGCGCCGCCAGCATGGCGTCGATCAGCCCTTGCACCGGCTGCGCCTGATCCACCACCAGCGCGATGTCGCGCGTGACCGGCGGGAACTTCGAGATGTCCTCGTAGCTCGCGACGTCGCGCACCAGCAGCGCTTGCGCCTCGATCTCGAACAACACCGGCGCATGCGGCAGGTCGTACTTCTGTTGCCAGCGCGGATGCAGCTCGCCGATGATGCCGACACGCTTGCCATCGACTTCGATCGCCGCGCTGCGTCCCGGGTGCAACGCCGGGTGTTCGGCCTTCACGAAGCGTGCCGTGCGCGGGGACAACAGTGCTTCGAGATCGCCCTTCACGTCGAAGAAATCGACCTGACGCGTTGCCGCGCCCCATTGCTCGTCGAGCACCGGGCCATAGGCCAGCGCCGCGACCGTGAGCGGCTGACGGTAACCGCCAACGCTCAACTCGCCCGAGGCGACCGTATTGTCGCGATGGTAAGTACGGCCAATTTCGAATACGCGTACACGCGACGCCTTGCGATTCAGGTTGTAGCGCGTGCTCGCGATCAGGCTGCCGATAAGCGTCGAGCGCATCACCGCCAGGTGGCTGGCGATCGGATTGAGCAGCTTGATGGGGTGATCGTTGCCGGCGAAATCGGCTTCCCACTCCACGTCGACGAAGCTGAAGCCAACCGTCTCGTGATAATCGCGCGCCGCCACGGCGTGACGCAACGCGTGTTGCGAGCGGCGGCCTTCCTGCGTCGGGCGCATTTCGCTTGCGGCGACCGGCGGATTGGCCGGAATGCGATCGAAACCGTAGATACGTGCAATCTCTTCGATCAGATCTTCTTCGATTTCGATGTCGAAACGATACGACGGCGGCGTGACGCTGAACACGCCATTCTGCAAGGTGAAAGGCAGACCCAGGCGCGTGAAGATCTCGCTCATCTCCGCCTCGGAAACCGGCACGCCCAGAATCTTGATGGCACGCGCGACACGCAGGGTCACGGGCCGACGCTCGGGCAACTGTGCGATCTGGTCTTCAAGCGGACCGGCCTGGCCGCCGCAGATGTCCAGCACCAGTTGCGTGGCCCGCTCGAGGGCACGCCCATTGCCGGCGAAGTCGACGCCGCGCTCGAAGCGGTGCGAGGCATCGCTTGTGAAGTTGTACTTGCGTGCCCGGCCCTGAATCGCCTGCGGAAAGAAGAACGCGCCTTCGAGGAAGATGTTTTGCGTGTCCAGGCCCGCCTTGGTCGAGTCGCCGCCCATGATGCCGGCAAGTCCAATCGGACCGCTGGCGTCGGTGATGGCGAGCACGTTCTCGTCGAGCGTGACGGTCTGTTCGTTGAGCAGCTTGAGCGTTTCGCCCGCCCGCCCGAAGCGCACGTCGATCCCCCCTTGCAGGCGGTTCAGGTCGTAGACGTGCAGCGGCTGGCCCAATTCGAGCATCACGTAGTTGGTGATGTCGACCAGCGCGGAGATGCTGCGCTGACCGGCGCGCTCAAGGCGCTCGACCATCCAGCGCGGCGACGCTGCGGCAGCGTTCACGTTGCGGATGATTCGGCCGCCGAAGCGCCCGCAACCTTCCGGCGAGCTGATGCGTACCGGCAGCGTGTCGGCGATCGTCGCGGGCTGAGCGCCCTGCCCCGGCAAGTCCTTGAGCGGCGCGCCGGTGATGGCGGCCACTTCGCGGGCGATGCCCAGCAGCGACAGGCAATCCGCTTTGTTCGGCGTGAGCTTGACGACGAACACCGTGTCGTCGAGATCGAGATACTCGCGGATGCTCATGCCGACCGGCGCGTCGTCCGGCAGGATCATCAGACCGCCGTGGTCTTCCGAGAGCTTCAGTTCGCGCGCCGAGCACAGCATGCCGAAACTCTGCACGCCGCGCAGCTTGCCGATCTTGATCTGGAACGGGGTGCCGCCGGCCTCGGCCGGGGGCAATGCCGCACCCACGGTCGCGCACGGCACCTTGATGCCCGGCGCCACGTTGGGGGCGCCACACACGATGGTGAGCGTCTCGCCGGTACCGGCGTCGACCTGGCAGACGTTCAGACGGTCAGCGTCCGGATGCCGGGCGACGTCGAGCACCTTGGCCACGACCACACCGGTAAACGGCGGGGCGACCGGGTCGGTTTCCTCGACTTCGAGCCCGGACATCGTCAGGGCATGCGCCAACGCGTCCGTCGACAAATCCGGGTCGACCAGGGTACGCAGCCACGATTCAGAGAATTGCATGGATCAGTTCGCTCGCAGTTAAGTCTTCACTTCCGAGAGCCCGGCGGCAGCGGCTTCGCGCGCCCGTCCGGGGCCGTCGGCATCGATTACATGAATTGGCGCAGGAAGCGCAGGTCGTTCTCGTAGAACAGTCGCAGATCCTGCACGCCGTAGCGCAGCATCGTCAGACGCTCCAGACCCGAACCGAACGCGAAGCCGATATAACGCTCCGGGTCGAGTCCCATGTTGCGCACGACCGTCGGATGCACTTGCCCGGACCCCGAGATTTCCAGCCACTTGCCGGCGTTCTTGCCCGTTTCGAACTGCATGTCGATTTCGGCGGACGGCTCAGTGAACGGGAAATACGACGGGCGGAAACGCACCTGAATGTCGTCGCGTTCGAAGAACTTGCGCAGGAAATCGGTGTACACGCCCTTCAGGTCGGCGAAGCTGATGTCTTCGGCAATCCACAGGCCCTCGACCTGATGAAACATCGGCGAGTGCGTGGCATCCGAGTCCACGCGATACGTGCGGCCCGGCGCGATCACCTTGATCGGCGGCTTGTTCATGCGCGCGTAACGCACCTGCATCGGGCTCGTGTGCGTGCGCAGCAGCAGCGGCTTGCCGGCGTCGTCGTTCCCTTCGATGTAGAACGTGTCTTGCATCGAGCGGGCGGGGTGGTTCTCCGGGCTGTTCAGTGCCGTGAAGTTGAACCAGTCGGTTTCGATTTCGGGGCCGTCGGCCACGTCGAAACCAATGGAACGGAAAATCTGTTCAACGCGCTCCCAGGTGGTGAGCACGGGGTGCAGGCTGCCAGCGCCCAGGCCTCGGCCGGGCAGCGTGACGTCGACGGCCTCGGCCGACAAGCGCGCGTCGAGCAGCGCGTCGGCCATGGCCTGGCGGCGCGCCTGCAGGGCGCCTTCGATCTGTTGCTTGGCCGCGTTGATCCGTGCGCCTTCATGCTTGCGCGCGTCGGGATCAAGCTTGCCGAGGCCCTTGAGCAACTCGGTCAGTTGGCCGGTCTTGCCGAGAAAGCGGGCCTTCTCGTTTTCCAGCGCGGCGGCGTCGGGAGCGGCGGCGAACGCACGCTGCGCTTCGCTGACGATAAGTTCCAGATCCATATGCTACAGACTCAAGTTAGGCGGTCGGAATGGCCGCAGATGCCAGCGAAAAAACCAGCGAAAAGGCATGCGAAAAACAAAAGGGGGCTCCGATGAGAGCCCCCTCCTGGCGAATGGCGCGCGGTAAAGCGCGCGATACGCTAACTACAGCTTAGGCTGCGACGGCGGCTTTCACCTGGGCGACAATCGCGGCAAACGCCGGCTTGTCGTTGATGGCCATGTCGGACAGCACCTTGCGGTCGAGTTCGATCGAGGCCTTTTTCAGACCAGCGATGAACACGCTGTAGGTCATACCGTGCTGACGCACACCTGCATTGATACGCGCAATCCACAAGGCGCGAAACACGCGCTTCTTGTTACGGCGATCGCGATAGGCGTACTGCCCAGCGCGCATGACCGCTTGCTTGGCGATGCGGAAGACGTTATTGCGGCGGCCGCGGAAACCCTTGGCAGCAGCGATGACTTTCTTATGGCGGGCCCGTGCGGTGACCCCACGTTTGACTCGAGGCATGTTTCTCTCCTATCTAAGTCGGGGTTTAAGCGAAGGGCAGCATTGCGCGTACGGAGTTCAGATCAGACTCATGAACGCCGACGGCACCGCGCAGGTGACGCTTATTCTTGGTGGTCTTCTTCGTCAAAATGTGACGCTTGAAAGCCTGACCACGCTTAACGGTACCGCCAGGACGCACGCGAAAGCGCTTCTTGGCACCGCTCTTGGTTTTCATCTTAGGCATGAAAAACTCCGAGTTTTTAACATGATCACAGGTGTGACGCCAAAATCGCGCCCCTTGTAGAACCCGAGACCACTTGTATTCAGGGTCAGACAGCACCCTGCATCACTGCCATGGCCTTGCGGGCCACGGCGGCAATTCCTTGCAGCCCGGCGGTATCGATCGATACCGCCACGGCGTTACTTCTTCTTCGGCGCGATGACCATGATCATCTGACGGCCTTCCATCTTCGGCATCTGTTCCGGCTGGCCAACCTCTTCGAGATCGGACTTCAGACGTTCCAGCATACGCGCGCCGATTTCCTGGTGAGCCATCTCACGGCCGCGGAACCGCAGCGTGATCTTGGTCTTGTCGCCTTCTTCGAGGAACCGCTTCAAATTGCGCAACTTGACGTTGTAGTCGCCGTCGTCGGTGCCAGGCCGGAATTTGACTTCCTTGATCTGAACAACCTTCTGCTTCAGCTTGTTCTCGTGCGCTTTCTTCTGTTCCTGATACTTGAACTTGCCATAGTCCATCAGGCGGCACACCGGCGGCTGCGCCTGCGGCGCGATTTCCACCAGATCGACGTCGGCCTCTTCGGACAGACGGAAAGCCTCGGCGAGTTTCAAGATGCCGAGCTGTTCCCCGTCGACCCCGGTTAGACGCACTTCAGGCGCAGTGATTTCGCCATTGATGCGATGCGCTTTATCGGTAGCGATGTTGCTTATCCTCGAAAAAAACAAAAAATTTAGCCGCGCGGTCCGACAGGCGTTATTGGAACGTTGCGCATTCCTGCGCCAGACGTTCGATGAGCGCGTCAACGGGCATCACACCCAGATCCACGCCGCCACGGGCACGCACGGCTACCGTATTCGCTTCCTGCTCTTTATCCCCTACAACAACAAGGTAAGGAACCTTCTGCAAGGAATGCTCGCGTATTTTATAGCTAATTTTCTCGTTGCGCAAATCGCTGCGAGCCCTAAGCCCTTGTTCTTTCAACTTTTTCGTCACTGCCTGGGCATAATCGGCCGTTTTTTCGGACACATTCAGCACAATGACCTGTTCCGGCGCGAGCCAAACCGGCATTGCACCAGCATGGTGCTCGATCAAAATACCGATAAACCGCTCGAGCGACCCCAGGATGGCCCGGTGCAGCATGACCGGACGGCGGCGGCTGTTGTCCTCCGCCACATATTCGGCATCCAGGCGCTCCGGCATCGAGAAATCGACCTGCATCGTGCCGCACTGCCACTGACGGCCAAGCGCGTCCTTGAGCGTGTATTCGATCTTCGGGCCGTAAAACGCCCCGTCGCCCTCCGCGATCACGAATTCGCAGTTCGAACGACGCAGCGACTCCATCAGCGCAAATTCAGCCTTGTCCCAGTTCTCGTCCGAACCCACACGATGCTCAGGGCGCGTCGCGACCTTGTAGATCATGTCCGTGAAGCCGAAATCCTTGTACACGGCATGCAGCAGCGCCGTGTAATTCACGCACTCGTCAAGAATCTGGTCTTCCGTACAGAAAATGTGACCGTCGTCCTGCGTGAAGCCGCGCACGCGCATCAGCCCGTGCAGGCCGCCCGACGGCTCGTTGCGGTGACATTGACCGAACTCGCCGTAGCGCAGCGGCAAATCGCGATAGCTGTGCAGCGCCGAGTTGAAAATCAGCACATGGCCCGGACAGTTCATCGGCTTGAGCGCATACGCGCGATTTTCCGATTCCGTCGTGAACATGTTGTCCTTGTAGTTCTCCCAGTGGCCCGACTTCTCCCAGAGCGCACGGTCGAGAATCTGCGGACCCTTCACTTCCTGATAGCCGTGATTGCGATAGACGCGGCGCATGTATTGCTCAACCTGCTGCCAGAGCGTCCAGCCCTTCGGGTGCCAGAAGACGAGGCCAGGCGCCTCCTCCTGCATGTGGAAGAAGTCCAGCGCACGGCCGAGCTTGCGGTGATCGCGCTTTTCCGCCTCTTCGAGCATGTGCAGATAGGCATCCTGGTCTTCCTTTTTCGTCCAGGCCGTGCCGTAAATGCGCTGAAGCTGCTCGTTCTTGGCGTCGCCGCGCCAGTAGGCACCCGCGACCTTCATCAGCTTGAAGACTTTGAGCTTGCCCGTCGACGGCACGTGCGGTCCCCGGCAAAGATCGACGAACTTGCCTTCGCGATACAGGCCGATCTCGTCCGTCGCCGGAATCGATTCGATGATCTCGGCCTTGTACTTCTCCCCCATCGACAGGAACAGACGCACCGCGTCGTCGCGCGAGAGCACTTCGCGCGTGACCGGCTCGTCTTTCCTGGCCAGCTCGTGCATCTTCTTCTCGATGGCATCGAGATCTTCCGGCGTGAAGGCGCGGTGGAACGCGAAGTCGTAATAGAAGCCGTTTTCGATGACCGGGCCGATCGTGACCTGCGCTTCAGGGAACAACTCCTTGACGGCGTAGGCCAGCAAGTGAGCCGTCGAGTGACGAATGACGTCGAGGCCATCGGCGTCCTTGTCCGTGACGATGGCGAGACTCACATCGCGCTCGATCAGATAGGACGTATCGACCAGCTTGCCGTCGACGCGGCCGGCCAGGGCAGCCTTGGCCAGCCCCGTGCCGATCGAGCCGGCGACTTGCGCCACCGTGAGCGGGCCTTCGTACTGGCGTTGCGAGCCGTCAGGCAAACGTACCGAAATCATGTCGCACTCCCATGCGCAAAAGCATCACGCGCGGCCAACGCCACGCGGCAAAACCACGAAAAAAAACGGCCTCGACTGTCGTCGAGGCCGTCTCTTCATTCCTTGCATCCAGACGAAAAACACCCTCGACTTAACGTCGCACCTTCACCACTGTGAAAGTTCGGGCCGTCTTCAACATGAGTGTTTTCCAGCGTCTGTGTCTGCGGGGTCTCGCGGACTGTCATGCATCAAATTCGTTGGTAGGCTCGATTGGACTCGAACCAACGACCCCCACCATGTCAAGGTGGTGCTCTAACCAGCTGAGCTACGAGCCTACTACAAGAGAACGAGATTCTAGCAATATTTCAGCGAGTCGCCAAGCGAATATTGTGCCTGCCGCAAATGCCGATCACCGCCGCCGCGACGACATCACCCCCGCCACCCCGCCCAGTTGCGCCAGCGCGCGCTGCAACTGCCCGCCATCGCGCACTTCCACGGTGAACTGCATGAACGCCTGCGCGCCCCGCGACTGCGTGCTGACACCGGTGACGTTGAGCTTTTCCCGCGAGAACACTTCGGAGATGTCGCGCAGCAATCCCTGACGGTCGGTCGCCTCGATCTGGATATCCACCGGATACGCCGCCACGCCCCGCCCTTCGAGCACATCGGCCGACCACGCGGTCTGAATGACCCGCTCCGGCGCCCGCGCCTTCATGGCGTGAAAGCTCGTGCAATCCTGACGGTGGATCGATACCCCCTTGCCGCGTGTGACAAACCCCACGATCGGATCCGGCGGCGCCGGACGGCAGCACTTGGCCAGTTGCGTGAGCAACGCGCCGACGCCCACGACCAGCACGCCGCTCTTGGCCCCCTGCGTGACGCTGGTGTCGAGGCTCTTCTTCGCGACGAGCGTGTCCTCGTCGCGCGGCTCCGGCCCCGGCAGGTTGCCCGACAGCGCCTGCTCGACATGGCGCAGGCTGAACTCATCCTTGGCAATCGACGCGTAAAGGTCGTCCGGCGTCCGGAATCCGAGCCGAGCCGCCAGATCCTCCAGATTGACCGACGTCTTGCCCTCGCGCTGCAACGTCTTGTCGATCAGCGTTCGGCCATGGGCAATCGTTTCTTCGAGATCGATGGTATTGAACCACTGACGCACCTTCTGGCGTGCCCGGTGACTCTGCAAATACCCCAACTGCGTGTTGAGCCAATCGCGCGACGGGCCGCCCTGCTTGACCGTCACGATTTCGACCGTCTGCCCGTTCTGCAGCGGCGTATTGAGCGGTACCATCGCGCCGTCGACACGCGCGCCACGGCAACGATGCCCCAGCTCCGAGTGCAGGTGATACGCAAAATCGACCGGCGTCGCCCCCTGCGGCAACGCGATCACGCGTGCCTGCGGCGTGAGCACGTAGATATGATCATCGATCGTCGCGCGCTTGAGCTGCGCCCACGGCTGCGCGGCCCCCTCGGCGCCCACCGTATCGGCCACATCGTCTTTCCACGCGAGCAACTGGCGCAGCCAGGCGATCTTCTCGTCGTAGGCCTCGTTCGCCGCAAACGCGCCGCCGTAGCCGCGCTGCCCCGCTTCCTTGTAACGCCAGTGGGCCGCGATGCCATACTCGGCAAAGTGATGCATCTCATTCGTGCGTATCTGCACTTCGAATGCCCGCCCGTCATCGCCGATCACCACGGTGTGCAGCGACTTGTAGCCATTGGGCTTCGGACGCGAGATGTAATCGTCGAACTCTTTCGGAATCGGCTGCCACAGGTTGTGGACAATGCCCAGCACCGTGTAGCAATCCTTGATGTCGTCGACGATCACGCGAAACGCGCGCACGTCGTACAGTTCGGCGAAATCGACCGCCTTGCCGCGCATCTTCTTCCAGATACTGTAGATGTGCTTCGGCCGCCCGGACACTTCGGCCCTGACACCCGCGCGCGCCAGTTCGTCCTGAAGTCGCTGGATCGCGCCTTCGATGAACGTCTGACGCTCGACGCGCTTCTCTTCGAGCAGCTTGGCAATCTGCTTGTAAGTGACCGGCTCCAGGAAGCGGAACGCGAGGTCTTCGAGCTCCCACTTCAGTTGCCAGATGCCGAGGCGGTTCGCAAGCGGCGCATAGATCTCGAGCACCTCATGCGGCATCTCCTCAGGGGGTGTCTTCTTCTGTGCCGCATACCAGCGCAGCGATTGCAGACGCGACGCCAGCCGGATCATCACCACACGGATGTCTTGCGCAAACGCGAGCAGCATCTTGCGCAGCCCTTCGACCTGCGACTTGCGTTCTGCCGCGGCGTCGCGATCGCGCCCGTCGGTCGGCATGGCCTGCGCGGCACGCGAGCCCGCGCCCGAGAGCCGCTGCAACTTGCGCACGTCGATCACGAGCGCCGCCACTTCGGCGCCGAAGGTTTGGGTCAACGTGGTTTGGGGATCCGGCAGGAACTCGACGGCGGAGAAGAGCGCCGCGGCCTGATGCGTTGCCTCGTCCACGCGCAGCGTATCGAGAATCGCGAGCATGCCCCGTGCGTGCGCCATGATTGGCTCGCCGGACGAGAGCACATGCTCGCCGCACAGGGTGGTGGCGAACGCGAGCGCGTTGTCGAGCGTGGCGGGCAGAGGCACATCACCCACGCCCGGGGTCGAATTCCGGGCGTCGGGCGCCGTTGTCGAATTCGTGCCAGCGGAGGTCGGTGCTTGATGTTGGTTCATGTCGGAACATGGGGCGACGCGCGCCCCTGATGATACGGGTCGTGAGACTCAGCCTTCGCGCTGAGCCGCCACGACCACGATTTCTACAAGCATGGCAGGGTCGGCGAGCAACGCCTGCACAGTGGCACGCGGAGGTGCATTACCCGCGGGCACCCATTCGTCCCACACCTGGTTCATTTCGCCGAAATACTTCATGTCCGAAATATAGATCTGACAGGAAAGAATCAGCGACTTGTCGCTGTTCGCCTCGGCGAGCAGGCGGTCGATATGCGCGAGTACCTGACGCGTCTGACCGACCATGTCCTGCGTGCGGTCATCCGGCGTCTGCCCTGCCAGATAAACCGTGCCGTTGTGCACCGCCATGTCCGACCAGCGCTTTTCGACGTAGAAACGTTGTACTGCCATGATGTAAGACTCCTCGTGTTCTTCGAACGTCGGACTTGTCGCCGCACCCCGCCACCGGAGCGAGTGTCAGTCGGCAAATCCCTCAAAAAATCGGCGTGCGATCTCGATCTGATCCGCATGCACAAACGTCGGCGCGTGTCCCACGCCGGGTATTTCCACGGCGCGTGCGTGTTGCGCGAGCGCCAGCATTTGTTCGAGCGTCGCGCGAGACAGCAGATCCGACTGCTCGCCGCGCACAATCAACAGGCGTCCGGAAAATGCCGCAAGCGACGCCCAGAGCATGCCCTCTCCCGCCGCTACGGCCTCGGGCGAAATCGCGGCAAATGCCGCTCCGAGCGACGGATCGTAACGCAACACATACCCATCGCCGTCGGCCTTGAGCAGCGGCTCGCACAATGCGCGCCATTCCTCCCGGGTATGCGGACCGAATGACGACGAGATCGACCAAAGGTAGTCGGCCCCCTCGTCGATCGATGCAAAACGCTTCGGCGTACCGACATATTGACCGATGCGTGCGAGCGCGGCGACGTCGATGTGCGGTCCGACATCGTTGAGCAGCAGATTGCGAATCGGCGTATCGGGCAAGCCCGCGAGGCCCATGCCGATCAACCCGCCCATCGACGTGCCAAACCAGTCCACGGACGTCACGCCCAGACGCGCAATCAACGTCACCATGTCGGAGACGTATTGCGGCACGACATAGCCTGCGGGATTGCGCAGCCACGACGACTGTCCGCGCCCAACCACGTCGGGACACACGACACGGTAGTCGTTTGCGAACGTCTTCGCCAGTGCATCAAAATCGCGACCGCATCGCGTCAGCCCATGCACGCACAACAGAACGCGCGGGTTCTTCGGATCGCCCCATTCCGTGTACGCCATACGATGCAACCCGGAAGGGCTCAGACACTGAACGTTCGACAGGCGCGGCGCGTAGCTCGACATGACAGACTCATCGGATCGGTTTCCAGAACCGAATTCTACCGCGCTTGCCGTCTACCTTTGCAGCGATGCCCGCAACACGGCGCGCAGTGTCGCGCAGAACCCGAATCGTGGCCGACTCACCGGCACCGCCAAAACAAAACGGGCGGGGAAATCCCCGCCCGCTTCGCCTTCCATCGATCACCGGGTTCAACGGCCACGGCAACCCTCAGCAATACTGCGTGTCACACGCCCCTGGCGTTCAAGCCACAAGAGACGACGGCCACGTCACCCATGCGTCAGACAGCGCTCGTATCGAGCGGTGCCCCGGTCTTCTGCGAAATTTCTTCCTTCGTCACGCCCGGCGCGAGCTCGACCACCTTCAGGCCGTCCGGCGTCACATCGATCACACCGAGGTCGGTGATGATGCGGTTGACCACGCCAAGGCCGGTCAGCGGCAGATCGCAGGCCTTCAGAATCTTGTGGGCGTCGCCCTTGGCAACGTGCTCCATGAGCACGACCACGCGACCGACACCGGCGACAAGATCCATCGCGCCGCCCATGCCCTTAATCATCTTGCCCGGGATCATCCAGTTCGCGAGGTCGCCTTTTTCGCTGACCTGCATCGCCCCGAGGATTGCCAGATTGATGTGGCCGCCACGGATCATCGCGAACGAGTCCGCCGACGAGAAGATCGACGAACCCGGTAGCGTCGTCACCGTTTGCTTGCCCGCGTTGATCATGTCTGCATCGACTTCGTCCTCCGTCGGGAACGGGCCGATACCGAGCAGGCCATTCTCCGATTGCAGCCAGACTTCCATGCCGTCGGGCACATGGTTCGCCACCAGCGTGGGCAAACCGATGCCGAGGTTCACGTAAAAGCCGTCTTCCAGCTCGCGCGCCGCGCGCGCAGCCATTTCATCACGATTCCATGCCATGGTTATCTCCTTGATCTCGGCGCTTACTTGGCACGAACCGTGCGTTGTTCAATGCGTTTTTCCGGATGCGCGTTCAGCACGATGCGCTGAACGAAGATGCCGGGCAGGTGCACGTCGTCCGGGTCGATCGAACCGGTGTCGACCAGTTCCTCGACTTCGACGATGGTGATCTTGCCGGCCATGGCCGCCACCGGGTTGAAGTTGCGGGCGGTACGATTGAACACGAGGTTGCCCGCGCGGTCCGCCTTGGCGGCCTTCACGAGCGCGATATCGGCGCGCAGCGAGCGCTCCATGACGTACGTCTCGCCGTCGAATTCACGGATTTCCTTGCCTTCGGCGACTACCGTACCCACGCCCGTCTTCGTGAAGAACGCCGGAATGCCTGCGCCACCGGCGCGCAGCTTTTCGGCCAGCGTGCCCTGCGGGGTGAATTCGAGCTCGAGTTCGCCCGCCAGATATTGGCGCTCGAACTCCTTGTTCTCGCCAACATACGACGAAATCATCCGCTTGATCTGACGCGTCTCGAGCAGCAATCCCAGACCGAAGCCGTCCACGCCGGCGTTGTTGCTGATACAGGTGAGCCCCTTGACGCCCGAGTCGCGCAACGCGGCGATCAGGGCCTCGGGAATGCCACACAGGCCGAAGCCGCCGACAGCGAGCGTTTGCCCGTCTGCGACAACATCGGCGAGCGCCTCCTTGGCGCTGGCGTATACCTTGTTCATCGTGTGTCCCTTTCCCTCGGTTGAGAATTGAAATTATGTCGCGCGCTTGCGCGTTGCGAGGCTTGCGCCGCCCCTCGAATCGCCGTGGCCACGCACCTCATGCAATCATAGAGCTTACGGTGCCGAGCAAATCGGGCACAATACGTGAAATTACATATCTCCTTGCGCGCCGGGCCGTAACACGCGATCCACCGGCACGCGCCCAGACAGGATCCGCGCCGCTCCCCCATGCCGACGTTCGACTACCAGACCGCTTTTCATATCGCTCCCGTCGGCCTGGTCATTTCGCGCCAGCGCATCATCGAGGACTGCAATCGACAGCTTGGCAAGATCTTCGGCTACGAGCCCGAGGCCCTGATCGGTCAGTCGTTCCAGGTACTGTATCCGTCCCCCAAGGAGTTCGAGCGCATTGGCGAGCGCATTCCGCCGATCATGAGCGCGCAGGGCGTCTATGCTGACGAGCGCATCATGCGCCGGGCCAGCGGCGAACTGTTCTGGTGCCACGTGACGGGTCGCTCGCTCGACGTGAAAGACCCCCACGCCGCCGGCCTCTGGACCTTTGAGGACATGTCGGCCACACGTCGCGTCGCCGTGGCACTGACCGCGCGCGAGCGCGAAATCGCGGCGCAACTCGTGCAGGGCAAGACAAGCAAGCAGATCGGCAAGGTTCTCGACATCAGCCCGCGTACCGTCGACATCTACCGCGCGCGCCTGATGCAGAAGTACGGCGCCGGCACGGCGACCGAACTCGTTCAGCGACTCCTCGGCAACTGAGGAACGCCAGGGGGCAGGCAGCGCCCCCTTCGAAACAAGCCTCACGCCATCAACGCGCGCACCGCCTCCGGCAGCGGCACCGACTTTTCCGCTTTGTAGTTGACCCAAACGATCTTCGCACCGCCCTCGGCGACGAGGATATCCGGCGTATCGGCGCGGCGCAGCTCAAAACGTGTGTCCACGCTGCTTCGGCCCAGCGCGCCTACCGACATGCGGCAATCGATATCGCCGGGATAGCGCAACTGACGCAAGAACGTCATGTTCGCGTTGATGATCACCGGCCCCTCGCCCGTCGAGCTTTCTTCCGACGCGATGTCGAGCGACTCCAGCCACGAGATACGGACCTGCTCCATGTAGCGGAAGTAGACGGTGTTATTCACATGCCCGAAGGCATCCATATCGCCCCAGCGAATGGGCATGCTCATCCGAAAGACTTCTTTGTATTCTGACGACACTGCAAATTCCCCATATTGAAAATCGACGCCCTGCCGCGTAGTGACAGGACGTCATGGGGAGAAAGTGTAGCGCGTCGGAGCGTTTGGTGTGCGCCAACCCTCGGCGATTGGCGCCGAGCGGCTGCCTTTTCAGAATCGCGTGAGACCACCGCCACAGACATTTCCGACGCGAGCCGGCACAACTACTTGCGCGCGCCGGCGTCGTGCGTCTTGGCGATCGTTGCCTCGTCTCTCACGGCGGCCTCGGCCTTGTCGACCAGATCGCGCCCGACCAGCACTTTCCATTTCGCATAGACGGGACGCGTTGCGTCGACAAAGCGCTGGCGTTGTTCCGGCGTGAGTCGCGTGACCTTCACGCCGCGCGCTGCCAGATCGTCCCACGCGGCATTCTCGCCGCGCATCGCGTCTTCTCTTGCGAGCGTCACTTCGAATCGCGCCGCCTCGATCGCTGCGTCGCGAACGATGTCGCGATCCTGCGGCGACCAGCTATCCCAGACCTGTCGGTTGACGGAGAACACGATGGGATCGGCGACGTAATCCCACACCGTGATGAAGCGCTGTCCCAACGTATCGAGCCGCACATTGTTGAAGACCGTAATCGGATTTTCCTGGCCGTCGATCTTGCGTGCGCGCAGCGCGCGCACCGCATCGTTCCACGTCATCTGAGTCGGCACGGCGCCCAATGCCGTGAAGATGTCGTTGAACAGCAATGACCCGACAACACGGAAACGCAGGCCGCGCATATCCTCTGGCGCACGGATCGAACGGCGAGAGTTGCTCAGTTGCCGAAAGCCATTCTCGCCCCACGCCAGCGGTACAACGCCCTGCTCTTCCACGCGGCGAAACAGCTCGCGCCCGACGTCGCCCTGCGTCAGGGCGTCGAGAGAACGACAGCCACGCAGCAGGAATGGCAGGGAGAAAACGTTGAATTCGGGTATCGCTGACGACCAGTTGATCGTCGAGCCGACCGCCATGTCGATCACGCCCTGACGCAATGCGGAGAATTCCCGCGTCTGGTCGCCACCCACGAGCGAGGCGCCTGTGTGCAGTCGAATGTTGATGCGCCCACGCGTACGCTCGCGCACCATGTCCGCCCAAAGTTGCGTGCCTTTGCCCCAGGGCGTGCCGGCATCGGGCATGATCGACAGCGAGTATTCGGCCTTGTAGGGCTGCGCGGCCACCGGCAGCGCAATTGCGGCGAGGGCGAGCGCGACGCCGACGAGCGCACGCCAGCCTTGATTCAACATGTTGTCCTCAAGATGTTTCGGGATCCGACGTCAGCACGACGTCCTTCACGACCCCATTAGCACCCGAGAATTATGCGCTTGTCGCCGCTACGCTGACTGCCTCGGACAATCCCGGATTGCCGCATTGCAGCGAGCCTGCCCAATTCGCCAAATCGCCGTGGCACAAGGCCTGACGAGGCTCAGCCGACCGCCAGACCATCGTCGATCGTCATGATCGACCCGTTGATAAACCTGGAATCGTCTGAGGCAAGAAGCAGAATCAGCCCGTCCAGATCGCTCGGTTCCCCGACGCGTTGGCGGGGCAGCATCTGAACGAGCTTGCGACCGGCGTCGGTCTGCCAATGCTCGTGGTTGATCTCGGTGTCGATATAGCCCGGACACAACGCATTGACATTGATGTTGTAACGTCCCCATTCGAGTGCCATCGCACGGGTCATGTGGATGACCGCCGCCTTGCTCACGCAGTACACGCCGAGCATGGAAATCGCGCGCTGCCCAGCCACCGACGCCACATTGATGATCCGGTGCTGGCGCTGCGGGTCGCCCTTTGCCCGCCGAATCATGCGTTTGGCGACTTCCTGCGCCACGAAAAAGGTGCCGCGCGTGTTGGTGTTCAGGACGTAGTCGTAGTCCTGGGGCGTAACGTCGACCAGACGCTGCTGGGTCGACACACCGGAGTTGTTGATCAGAATATCAATGGCCCCCGCCTCGGTCTCGGCATGGGCCACCCCGGCGCGAATGCTGTCGTAGTCGGTCACATCGAGAGGAACGACGTGCGCCGCACCGCCTTGCGCCTCGATCTCCGCCCTCAATTCCTTGAGCCGCTCGACACGCCGGCTGGCCAGCACGACCTTTGCCCCGGCCTGGGCCAGCACCTTGGCAAACTGCATGCCAAGTCCGCTCGAGGCCCCCGTCACCATCGCCACTTTCCCTTCGAGATTCAGCGAACGCCCCATCGTCTTCTCCCTCGCGCCTGGACACCCATTGAACAACGGCGACGCCGCATGGCGTGCCGCTAGAGTTGCTTACCTACCATACCGAACGATCGTGCTATTAATATGCGGTTGCGAGGTGCCCCCCATTCCCGGAAAATGGCCGCACCCACGAATTCTAACGTTTATAACAGGAGCATCAATGGATCCCAAGCTGCTTGAGCAGTACGGCCCGAGGGAGTCGATGGAGTATGACGTCGTCGTTGTTGGCGGCGGTCCGGCCGGCCTGTCCACGGCAATCCGTTTGAAGCAGCGCGCGCAGGAGGCGGGGAAGGAGATTTCCGTATGTGTCCTGGAAAAAGGCTCGGAAATCGGGGCGCACATCCTGTCTGGCGCGGTCATGGATCCGCAAGCGCTGACCGAACTCATCCCCGACTGGAAAGCCCTTGGTGCACCGCTCGACACCCCGGTCGTTGAAGATCGCTTCCTGTTCCTGAACGAGACCGGCGCGACCCCCACGCCGTCGTGGCTGCTGCCCGCCTGCTTCCAGAATCACGGCAACTATGTCATCAGCCTGGGCAATGTCGTGCGCTGGCTCGGACAACAAGCCGAAGCGCTGGGCGTTGAAATCTTCCCGGGCTTCCCGGCCGCCGAGATCCTGTACGACGAGAACGGCGCGGTCATGGGCGTGGCGACCGGCAACATGGGCGTCGGCAAGGACGGCGAACCGACCGAGAACTTCCAACTGGGCATGGAACTGCACGCCAAGTACACGATCTTCTCGGAAGGCGCACGGGGCAGCCTGGGTCGCCAATTGATGCGCAAGTTCAATCTCGACGAAGGCCGCGATCCGCAGGCCTACGGCCTGGGCATCAAGGAACTGTGGGAAATCGACCCGGCCAAGCACAAGGAAGGTCTCGTCATCCACACGGCCGGCTGGCCGCTCAACGCGCAAACCTACGGCGGCTCGTTCCTCTACCACCTGCCGAATCATCAGGTGGCGGTCGGTTTCATCGTTGGGCTCGACTACGGCAATCCGTACCTGTCGCCGTTCGAGGAGTTCCAGCGTTACAAGACCCATCCGTCGATTCGTCACTTCCTCGAAGGGGGCAAGCGCATTTCATACGGTGCACGTGCCATTACAGCGGGCGGTCTGCTGGCCCTGCCGAAGCTCGTTTTCAAGGGCGGTGCGCTGGTTGGGTGCGAAGCGGGCTTCCTCAATGTCAGCCGGATCAAGGGCAGCCACGCCGCTATCAAGAGCGGCATGATGGCAGCCGATGCCGCCTTCGACGCGCTGGTGGCCGAGCGCCAGCGTGACGAACTCAGCGCCTACCCGGCCGCGTTCGAGCAATCGTGGCTGCACGAAGAGCTGAACAAGGCGCGCAACTTCAAGCAGTGGTTCAAGAAGGGCCTGACCGTGGCCACGATCATGACCGGCATTGAGCAAAAGCTGCTCGGCGGCAAGATGCCATGGACGATTCACCGCAAGAAGGCCGATCATGAGTGCCTGCTGCCGGCCGCGCAATGTCAGCCGATCGCCTACCCCAAGCCCGATGGGAAGCTCACGTTCGATCGTCTGTCGTCGGTCTTCATCTCGAACACCAACCACGAGGAGAACCAACCGGCGCACCTCACGCTCAAGGATCCCAGCGTGCCGGTTGGCATCAATCTGTCCGAATACGCGGGGCCTGAGCAGCGCTATTGCCCGGCAGGCGTGTATGAGTTCGTGAAGAACGAGGACGAGTCCGAGCGGTTGCAAATCAACGCGCAGAACTGCGTGCATTGCAAGACTTGCGACATCAAGGACCCGACGCAGAATATCGTGTGGGTTACGCCGGAAGGGGGGGCGGGCCGAACTACCCGAATATGTAATGCGGTATCGCCGCCGGTTCGCCCGGCGGCCTTCAGTCCGGCTGACGACGCCTGGCGTTCGCCTTGCGCCTCGTCAGTCCGACACGCGCGCCGCGATAACCGGCGTGTTCACGTGCACGTCGCCGCACTGCGCGCGGTGACGCAACGCGTGATCGATCAACACGAGCGCGAGCAGCGCTTCGGCAATCGGTGTCGCGCGAATTCCCACGCAAGGGTCATGCCGCCCGAACGTTTCCACCGTCGACGCGTGACCGGCAACGTCGATCGAGCGACGCGGTGTACGAATGCTCGACGTGGGCTTGATCGCGATCGACACGTCGATATCCTGACCGGTCGAAATGCCGCCCAGAATGCCACCGGCGTTGTTCCCGACGAAGCCCTCCGGCGTCAATTCGTCGCCGTGCTCCGACCCCTTTTGCGTGACGCTGCGGAAACCCGCACCGATCTCCACGCCCTTGACGGCATTCAGGCCCATCATCGCGTGGGCGATATCGGCATCCAGGCGATCGAACAGCGGCTCTCCAAGACCCACCGGAACGCCGGTCGCCACAACGCGCAGCTTCGCCCCGACCGAATCGCCCGCCTTGCGAAGGTCATCCATATACGCTTCCAGTTGCGGGACGACTTCCGCGTTGGCGGCGAAGAACGGATTCTGCGACACCTGCGACCAATCCGTCTGTGCGATCTCGATGTCGCCGAGTTGCGTCATGCATCCGTACACCTGCACGCCAAATTTTTCGGCCAGCCACTTCTTGGCGACGGCGCCGGCGGCAACGACGGGCGCCGTGAGACGTGCGGACGAGCGTCCGCCACCGCGGTAATCGCGCACGCCGTACTTTTGCAGATAGGTGTAATCGGCATGTCCGGGGCGGAACGTCTGGACGATGTTGCCGTAGTCTTTGCTGCGTTGATCGGTATTGCGGATCAGCAGTGCGATGGGCGTCCCCGTCGTCACGCCCTCGAACACACCAGAGAGGATCTCGACGGCATCCGGTTCGTTGCGCTGCGTAACGTGGCGCGACGTGCCAGGACGGCGGCGATCCAGCTCCCCCTGGATGTCGGCTTCCGTGAGCGCCATTCCCGGCGGACAGCCATCGATCACGCAGCCAATGGCCGGGCCATGCGATTCGCCGAAAGTGGTGACGGTAAACAGAGTTCCAAGCGTATTGCCAGACATACGGGGATCGGGTTCGGGGAGGACGGGAAGGCCCTATTATGCCAGCGATCCCGCCACACCGCGCCGCCCTGTGCGACGGTCGAGGGCGCTAAACGACCGGCCGGCGGCATTTTGGGCGCTTTTGGGGCGTGGCATCGGAGACTTCCGAGCCACGGCCGCGATTCACGAGGAGACGCCCCCTCACACCGGCCAGGGGCCGCGCAGCTTGAGCACCTTGTCCCGCAGGGTTTCCGGCGTCGCCTGCGCAGGCGACACCGGCGCCCCGATGACAAGCTCGAGCCGGTTCAGAATGCCACGCTTGAACGGCCGTGACATTGCCGCGCCACCATGTCGCGAAAAGAAACTTCCCCACAGCCCGCGCAGCGCCATCGGCACGACCGGCACGGGCGTACGCTCGACAATGTGCTGTACCCCCTGACGGAAGACCTGCAGCTCGCCGGATGCCGTGAGCTTACCCTCAGGAAAGAGGCAAACGACGTCGCCCGCCGCCAGCGCGTCTGCGATCTGCCGGTAGGCGCACTCGAGCGCGACTGCATCTTCGTGCGCCGGGGCAATGGGAATGGCGCCGACCGTACGAAAGAACCACGACAGCACCGGGATGCGGAAAATACGGTGGTCCATCACAAAGCGAACCGGACGCCGGATCGACGCCCCGATCACCACGGCATCGGCAAAGCTGACGTGATTGCAGACCAGCAGGCATGGCCCGTCGTCCGGAATCTGATCCGCCCCTTTGACGTCGATGCGATAGAGGGTGTGCAACAGCAGCCACATCGCGAAGCGAATCAGGAATTCCGGGAGTCGCAGGTATAGATAGACAGCCACCAGCGCGTTGAGAATGCCGGTGACGAGATACAACTGGTCGATGGTGAACCCGGCCTTCGTGAGCGCCATCGCCATGAGGGCCGACACGACCATGAACAACGCGTTGAGGATATTGTTCGCTGCGATGATGCGTGCGCGATGCGACGGCGCGCTACGGCTTTGAATCAGCGCGTACAACGGCACGCTGTAGAAGCCCCCGAACATCGCCAGCAGGAACAGGTCCACCAGCACGCGCCAATGGGCCGGTTGCGAAGCGAACTGCGCCACCGTCTGCAAGGCCGCGCCGTGAGCGCCGCCCCGACTCGCAAAATAAAGATCGACCGCGAATACCGTCATGCCGATCGAGCCGAACGGCACGAGTCCGATTTCCACCTTGCCGCCCGAAAGCCGCTCGCACAACAGCGACCCAATCCCGATGCCCAGGGAGAACATGGCCAGCAGCAGCGTGACGACACCCGGACCGGCGCCGAGCACGTCATGTGCGAAGTTGAAAAACGACGCGAGAAAGGTCGCCCCGAGAAACCAAAGCCACGAGATACCGAGCAGACTCTGGAAGACCGCACGGTCCGTACGCGCGATGCACAGATTTCTCCACGTCTCGGTCAACGGATTCCAATTGATGCGCAGATCCGGCTGCGCCGCGGGCGTTTGCGGCACCCACGTCGACACCAGCCGGCCCAACAAGGCCAGTCCGAGGCAAACGCCGCCGATCCACGGCAGCGAGCCCGCCCCGGCGCCAGCCAGTTCGCCGCCGACAATCGTGCCGATCAGGATGGCCACGAACGTTCCCATTTCGACCAGACCGTTCCCCCCCACCAGTTCGCGCGTGGCCAGGTGCTGAGGCAGATAGGCGTACTTGACCGGCCCAAAGAGTGTGGAGTGGAGTCCCATCAGGAAGGTGCACACGAACAGCAGCGGCGCGCTTGCCCAGAGGAAGCCGGCCGCGCCGAGCGCCATGATCGCGATCTCCAGCGACTTGACGAAACGGATCAGGCGCGCCTTGTCCCACTTATCGGCAATTTGCCCGCTGGTCGCGGAAAACAACAGGAACGGCGCGATGAAGATGGCCGAGATGAGGAACGCCGCCGTCTTGCCGTCGACGTTCTGAAAAAGCGATGCGTGATAGGTGACGAGCGACGTGAATGCGATTTTGAACACGTTGTCGTTCATCGCACCCAGAAACTGGGTCCAGAAGAACGGCGCAAAGCGCCGCTCTTTCAACAGTCGTGATTGGTGGCCCTCGCCGCGTGCCCCGCGCTGGCTGGCCTCACTCACTTGGTGTTTTCCGCTTCCTCGGCCGGCCAATCGCGAATGTAGGCCTTGAGCATGCGATTTTCAAAGGATTGCTCCTCGACGACGGCACGCGCCACATCGTAGAAGGAAATCACGCCCATGAGCGTGCGATTGTCCATGACCGGCAAATAGCGGGCGTGACGCTCGAGCATCATGCGCCGGACTTCGTCGACATCCGTCTCCGGCGTGCAGGTGAGCGGATGGTCGTCCATGACTTTGCGAATTGTGGAACTGCCAACCGTACCGCCGTTCTTGCTGATCGTATTGATGATTTCGCGGAACGTGAGCATGCCCACGAGATCGCCGAACTCCATCACGACGAGCGAACCAATGTCATGCTCCGCCATCGTGTCGACGGCCTGGGCCAGCAACGTCTCCGGGGTCACGGTGAAAAGGGTGTTGCCCTTTACTTTCAGGATGTCAGACACACGCATGGCACACACTCCTCGTTGAGATGCTCGGGCAACCGCGGCAGGACGATGCCACCGGACGCATTTGCCAGACTTCGGCGTTCGAGACGGATCGCCGGCGCGCGCGCCGCTGTCCCCTCGTTATTGTGATTAGATCATGTTCGAAAGATGCTATCGGAAAGCGTCTGAAAAGGAAAGGAACAAGACGCGCCAATGTCCGTGCGACGAGGGTTTTCGGCCGATTCCGGGGATCGATCGGGCATCGCCGCACCTCAGACATCGGACAGCACCGGCATTTTGCCAATGGGGGCGGCAGCGCCTGTCGAGATGCATTGCGGTGGTGCTAGGATTGCCGCATACGTGATGTCCGCATCACACGCCAGCGCCAAGTCGCCGTCAAGTCAACGTCAAGCCAACCGAGAGGCCCTCTCCGACATGTCAGTCCCGCACTTCGACACGCTTGCCCTGCACGCCGGGGCCGCCCCCGACCCCGCCACCGGGGCTCGCGCCACGCCGATCTACCAGACCACGTCGTTTGTCTTCTCCGATGCCGACCAGGCAGCCGCGCTTTTCAACATGGAACGCGCCGGCCATGTCTATTCGCGCATTTCCAACCCGACCAATGCCGTCTTCGAAGAGCGCATGGCCGCACTGGAAAACGGCGTCGGCGCCATTTCCACGGCAAGCGGCCAGGCCGCGCTGCACCTGGCCATCGCAACCCTGATGGGCGCGGGTTCGCACATCGTGGCGTCCAGCGCGCTGTACGGCGGTTCGCACAATCTGCTGCATTACACACTGCGCCGCTTCGGCATCGAGACCACCTTCGTGCGCCCTGGCGACCTGAACGGCTGGCGCGCCGCCGTGCGCCCCGAGACCCGGCTGTTCTTTGGCGAAACGCTTGGCAATCCGGGGCTCGACGTCCTCGACATCGCCCAAGTCGCGGAGATCGCTCATGACGCGGACGTGCCCCTGATGGTCGACAGCACGTTCACCACACCGTGGCTCATTCAGCCGTTCGATCATGGCGCCGATATCGTCTATCACTCGGCTACCAAGTTCCTCGGAGGGCATGGCACGACCATCGGCGGCATTCTGATCGACGGGGGCACGTTCGACTTCGAGCGAAGCGGCAAATTTCCCGAACTGACCGAGCCGTACGACGGCTTCCACGGCATGGTCTTCGCCGAGGAGAGCTCGGTCGCGCCATTCCTGTTGCGCGCGCGACGCGAGGGCTTGCGCGACTTTGGCGCATGCCTGCATCCGCAGGCGGCATGGCAACTGCTGCAAGGTCTCGAAACGCTGCCACTTCGCATGGCGCGGCACGTCGACAACGCACGTCGGGTGGTGGCGTTCCTGGCGGGGCACGAGGCGGTGGCAAGCGTCGCCTATCCGGAACTGGCGTCGCATCCCGACTACGCACTGGCCAAGCGACTGCTCCCGCGCGGCGCGGGTGCCGTCTTCAGCTTCAATCTGAAGGGCGACCGGGAGGCCGGGCGCCGTTTCATCGAATCGCTGCAGCTCTTCTCGCATCTGGCCAATGTCGGCGACGCACGCTCCCTGGTCATTCACCCTGCCTCCACCACGCATTTCCGCATGGACGCCGCGGCGCTCGCGGCGGCGGGTATCGGAGAGGGCACCGTACGCCTGTCGATCGGCCTGGAAGACCCTGACGACCTGATCCAGGATCTCAAACGCGGCCTGAAGGCGGCAGTCAAATCCACGGCCAAGGGACAAGCACGATGAAGTTCGACATCCGCGGCAACAACGTCTACGCCTATACCGCCGGCAAATCGATGGATCCCGCGCTACCGACGGTCGTCTTCCTGCATGGCGCACAGCACGATCACAGCGTGTGGGGGTTACAGAGCCGGTACCTCGCCCATCACGGCATGAACGTACTCGCGCTCGATCTGCCCGGACATCACCGCAGCACGGGCGCCCCATTGACGACCATTGAAGCGATGGCCGATCGCGTGGTCGCCGTGCTCGATGCCGCCGGCATCGGAAAAGCCACCTGGGTCGGGCACAGCATGGGGTCGCTGATTGCGCTGGACGCCGCCGCCCGCCACCCCGATCGGGTGTCCCGTATCGCCCTGGTGGGCACCGCTTACCCGATGAAAGTCTCCGATGTCCTCCTCGAGGCCGCCGCCGAACGTGAGCCGGAGGCCATCGCCCTCGTCAACGCCTGGTCGCACAGCACGATCGCCGCCAAGCCATCGGCGCCCGGCCCCGGTTTCTGGACATGGGGCGTCAATCAACGCTTGATGGAGCGCGTGGCGCAACGCAATCCCGCCAAGGTGTTTCTTACCGACTTCGAGGCGTGCAATCGCTACGATCGAGGGATGGCGGCGGCTGCGCAGGTTCGATGTCCGGTGCTCGCCGTGTTGGGGCAACGCGATCAGATGACGCCGCCCCGCGCAGCGCAAGCCCTGCTCGATGCGTTGCGCGACGCCGGTGCCCCCGTTTCGGTCAAGGTCGTCAATGCCGGCCACGCGATCATGACGGAACAGCCGGACGCGCTGCTCGATGCGCTTGTGCAATTCATGCGAGACTGAACGCATCAACTTCCCAATGCAGGAGGTTTGCCATGACACCTGGGCACGATGAGTCGCCGGCGTTTCACCGGTTTGTGGACTTCTACCCCTTCTATCTCGGTGAGCACCGCAACGCCGTCTGCCGCCGTCTGCATTTCGTCGGCTCATGGGGCGTGATCGCCTTTCTGGCAGCGCTTGCCCTGACAGGCAACCCGTGGTGGCTGCTCGCGGCAGTCGTCTGTGGTTACGCGTTCGCGTGGGTCGGCCATTTCTTTTTCGAGAAGAACCGGCCCGCCACCTTCCGCCATCCGATCTACAGCCTGATGGGCGACTGGGTCATGTTTCGGGATATCTGTCTCGGCCGTATCAAGCTCTAGCGCCTGCTTCGGGCTCGTGACCCTTGTGATCCACGTCAAGACACGACGCGTCGCCACCGCCGTCGTCCGGAGTGACATCGCGCGGTAGCGCGTCGGCCAGGGGCACGTCCCATTTTCCTTCGCGCAGAATGTCGGCAACATGCGCGCCATCGAGCGCGTGACGCTCCATTTGACGCGCCAGCTCGTCGACGTTGAGGGCCAGCTGCGCGACCAGTGGCGCCAGGGTCGTCGTACGCGGGTTCGCGAGCAGCAGCCAACGCTCCACCGGTGGCTGCATCGTCAACCGTCCGACCCATCCCATGCGCTCAAGCCGAGCGAGCAGGTCACCGGCATGATCGAGGCTCGTGCGCATCGTACCCGCCAGTTGCGCCATCGTGCGACCGCTACCGCCGGCTTCGCGGTCCAGATTGAGCAAGTGGATCAGCGTCAGGCCGTCCAGCAGATCGCTCCCCGGAAAGCGGGGGTATTGGAAATGCCCGAGGCGCAGCGCGGGCAGGACCGACGTGATCGTCGCGCCGATCAGCGCCACCAGCCACGACAGGTAGATCCAGAGCAAGAAGATCGGCACCGCCGCGAATGCGCCATACACGGCCGTGTAGGTCGGAAACTGCCGGATGTACATGCCGAAGCCCCGCTTGGTCAGGTCGAACGCCAGCGCCGCCACGACACCGCCAACCAGCGCGTCGCGCCAGTCCACCTTGCAATTCGGCATGTAGAGATACATCAGCATGAACACCACGCTGGTCAGCGCCGGCGGAATCAGGCTGAGCAACGAGGTGACAACGGGCGGCAGCGTGCTCACCAGCGACATCGATTGCGTGAAGACGTACGAACTGATCGACAGACTCACTCCGATCAACAGCGGCCCAAGCGTGAGCAGACTCCAATAAATCAGCAGACGCTGTGCGATCGGTCGCGGACGTCGCACACGCCAGATCACGTTGAACGCCGACTCGATCGTCATTAACGTGAGCACGGCCGTCACCAGCAAGCCGATCAAACCGAACGCCGTCAGGCCTTTCGCCTTCGATGCGAATTGGTTCAGGTAATTGAAAATCTGGGCATTGACGCTCTCGGGCATCAGGTGCTCGATCAGGAAGCCCTGCAAGGCGTCGCGAAACGTATTGAAAATCGGAAAGGCGGTGAACAGCGCGAATGTCACCGCGAACAGCGGCACGATCGACAGGATCGAGGTAAACGTCAGGCTCGCCGCCACTTGCGGAATCCGGTCGTCCTGCGCCCGCGCAAGCGCGTATCTCAGCAGTTGGCGAACGTTGTTCCAGTTGATGCGGGGCAGTCTGAGCAAATCGGGCTCCTAAGGGGAAGGGCTGGCGCGGCTGGCAACCGTTCATCCCACGCGATCCGTTACGGGGCCTCGCGGTTAAGCGGTTAAGCCGTTACGCCAATAGGAACGCCCTATAATACCCGCACTTTTCCGTTCCTTTTCTGTTCCTTCTCCACCCGGCTTTCACCCAAGGCCCAAGGCTCGGGCAGGTTTTCCGCATTACGTCTGACGCAGGCGTTCCCGACAACCGGGGCGACCTGCAACGACACAACGCGCAGCCAGACCGCTTGATCTCGCTACCTCGAGTCGACGCCCCGACATCAATCTGCCCGCCACCACCGACCCGCCGATTCGACTTCATGACTGAAATCCTCGTCCTGTACTACAGCCGCCACGGCACCACGGCACAACTCGCCCAATGCATCGCAGCCGGCATCGACAGCGTGCCCGGCGCGCAAGCGCGCGTGCGCACCGTCCCCGCCGTTTCCACGGTATGTGAAGCGAGCGCACCGGACATTCCCGACAGCGGCCCGCCCTACGTCGAATTGCGCGATCTGGAAGAATGCGCGGGACTCGCGCTTGGGTCGCCGACCCGCTTCGGCAACATGGCGTCCGCGCTGAAATACTTTCTCGACGGCACCACGCCGCAGTGGCTCTCGGGCGCCCTGGCCGGGAAACCGGGCTGCGTGTTCACGTCGAGCGCCAGCCTGCATGGCGGCCAGGAAAGCACGCTGCTGTCGATGATGATCCCGTTGCTGCACCATGGCATGTTGCTGATGGGGCTGCCCTACTCCGAACCCGCGCTCTCCAGCACACGCACCGGCGGCTCGCCCTACGGCGCCACCCATTTCGCGCATGACGGCAATCCGCTCTCGGCCGACGAACGTCAGTTGGCGTCGGCGCTCGGCGCACGACTCGCCCGCGCCGCGCGCAAGCTGGCAGAATGAGGGTTTGCGCCGCGCCACACGCCGCCCCCGGCGCGTGGCGATGGGCGCTCCCGCAGTAACGCCGGCCATCACGACAAGCCCATGACTGCTACACCGCCCGACATGCCCCAAAACACCGATGCCCGGCGTGCGCCCGCGCAGCCCCCACGCACGCCACCGCCGATGCCCGCCGCCTCCGGCGGGGCTCGCGGGCTGCGCCTGATCAGTGTGACGAGCCTGCTGGCGTTGATTGCACTGTCGCTCGCCTGGGAGTTATGGCTCGCGCCGCTGCGTCCCGGTGGCTCGTGGCTGGTCCTCAAGGCGTTGCTGTTGCTGCTGCCGCTGCGCGGCGTGCTGCGCGGCAACCTGTATACGCTGCAGTGGTCCAGCATGTTCATCCTGCTGTTTCTTGCCGAAGGCGTCGTGCGCGGCATGACGGACACGGGGGCATCGGCCTCGCTCGCGTGGATCGAGACGGCGCTGTCCGTCGTCTTCTTCTTCTCGACGATCTTTTATCTGCGGCCCTTCAAGCGAGCCGCGAAAGCCCGTGCCGCAGCCGCGCGTTAGCGCCTGCCCTCGAGACTCAGCGTTACCCAACCTTGGATCGCGCGAATCGTGTGACGCCCCCTGACATGAACGACTCCTCCTTCCTCACCGCGTGCCGTGACCTGCTGGGCCGTGACCACGTTCTGCTCGAGGCCGCCGACACGGACGCCTACCTCACCGATCAACGCAAACGCTATACCGGACGCGCCCTCGCCGTGCTTCGCCCCGCCGACGCCGCACAGGTCGCCGCCCTCGTGCGCCTTTGTGTCCGGCACGGCGTGCCGATGGTGCCGCAAGGCGGCAACACGGGCCTCGCCGGCGGCGCGACACCCGACACGAGCGGGCGTCAGGTGCTCATCAGCTTGCGCCGTCTCGATCGCATCCGACAGGTGGATGCCGAGAACATGACCCTGACTGCCGAGGCCGGCTGCCTGCTCGCGAACGTGCAGGCGGCGGCCGCCAGCGCGGAGCGCCTCTTCCCGCTGAGCCTGGCCGCCGAGGGCAGTTGCACGATCGGTGGCAATCTCGCGACGAATGCCGGCGGCACCGCCGTGTTGCGATACGGCAATACGCGCGAACTGTGCCTCGGCCTCGAGGTGGTCACGCCGCAAGGCGAACTGTGGGATGGCTTGCGCGGGCTGCGCAAGGACAACACCGGCTACGATCTTCGCGATCTTTTCATCGGCGCGGAAGGCACGCTCGGGCTGATTACCGCGGCAACACTCAAGCTCTTCGCACAACCCGTGGCGCGCATGACGGCGCTCGCCGCTCTGGAAAGCCCCGCGCACGCCCTGGCCCTTCTGAATCTGGCGCAACGCATGGCAGGTCCGCTGCTCACGGGCTTCGAGTTGATGTCCCACTTCTGCCTCCAACTCGTAGCGCAAATCTTCCCGCAGCAGCGTTATCCGTTCGCGCAACCTCATGCCCAGACCGTGCTGCTTGAACTCTCGGACAACGAGAGTGAAGCGCATGCGCGCGATCTGCTGGAGCGCTTGCTGAACGCGGCCGTCGATCAGGGTATCGTGCACGACGCCATTGTCGCGAACAGCCTGGCGCAATCGAATGCGCTATGGCACTTGCGCGAGAGCATTCCGCTGGCGCAGTCGGCCACGGGGCTCAACATCAAGCACGACATCGCGGTGCCGGTATCCCGGGTGCCCGCGTTTCTCAAAGCCACCGACCCGATCGTGCAGCGCGTGGCGCCCGGTGCCCGCATGGTCACCTTCGGCCATTTGGGCGACGGGAATCTGCACTACAACGTGATGGCGCCCGAAGGCGTCGATCCCGCCCAATTCCTTCATCGGCATCAGACGGCGGTCACCGCCGCCGTGCATGACAGCGTGCATGCCCATCACGGCACCATCAGCGCGGAGCACGGCCTCGGGCAACTCAAACGCGACGCCTCGGCGCATTACAAGTCGCCGGTCGAACTCGCACTGATGCGCACGCTGAAGACGGCCTTCGACCCGCTCGGGCTAATGAATCCGGGCAAGGTGCTGCCCGACTGAGCACCGCCGCCGCGCTGTGTGGCACGCTCGTTGCGGCGGCGCAAAAGCAGTTAAATTGGCATCGGTACGCCATCGGTGCTCAAAGGCCCTCCCCTGAGATTCACCGCGACTGCGTCAAATCATCCGACTTCGCTCCTCATGCTCCGAACCCTGCTCGCCCGCCTCCGACGCGCCCACACACGCCCCACGATCGACGATGCCGTCTGGCGCGAAGTCGTCGGCGCCCTGCCATTCCTGACACGCCGCAGCGCGGCCGACCTCGACAAGCTGCGCGCCCTCGCGACCGATTTCCTGGGCCGCAAACACTTTTCGACGGCGCACGACCTGCCGTTGACCGAAGCGATGTGTGTCTCGGTGGCCGCGCAAGCCTGCCTGCCGATTCTCAATTTGCCGAGCGCGCTGTATCGCGGTTGGACGGGCATCGTGCTGTATCCCGGCGAGTTCCTGATTCGCAAAACCGTGCAGGACGAAGCCGGCGTCGTGCACGACATCGCTCAGGAGGCGAGCGGCGAGGCGTGGGAAGGCGGGCCTGTCGTTCTGTCATGGCAGGATGTGCAAGCGAGCGATGTCCTGGCGTACAACGTGGTAATTCACGAGTTCGTCCACAAGATCGACATGGAAGGCGGCGAAGCCGACGGCGTGCCGCCGATGCTGCGGCGCGTGCATGGCGACCTCACGCCCGAAGCCTGGTGCGATGTCTTCGATCCCGCGTACGAGGCGTTCTGCCACGATGTGTCCAACGTTCCCGATGCCCACTGGGAAGCGTTTGCCTCGTCGTCGCTGCTCGACCCCTACGCCACCGAACACGAATCGGAGTTCTTCGCCGTCTGCGCCGAGGCGTTCTTTGTGGCCCCGGAGGCCTTTCGCGACGCCTATCCCGCCTTGTACGCGCTGTTCTCGCGCTATTTCCTGCAAGATCCGGCGGTGAGCGCCGGCACTGGCGACGCCGCGCCCGGCACAGCGGCATCCACGCCCGCCGGCGACCCGTGAAAACTTTGCGAAAGTCATTGTTTTCATGGCATAATGCGCGTTTTACTCACCCGGAAAGTGGTTGACGTCCCTCCCGTCGCATGACGACGATGGCGTTAGCGGGCCAACGGGGTGCCTCCCGGGGTAACAAACCTCGGGCGAACCTCCTCCCGCGCAGACTGGCTACCGACTTAACCCAAGGTACATCATGAAAGAAGGCATTCACCCCGAATACCGCGAAGTCCTGTTCCGCGACATGACGCCCGGCGTCGACTTCGAATTCATCACCCGCTCGACGATCCACACCAAGGAAACGGCCGAGAAGGATGGCAAGAGCTACCCGCTCGTGAAGATCGAAACGTCGTCGGCTTCGCACAACTTCTACACCGGCGAACAGCGCATCATGGACACGGCTGGCCGCGTCGACAAGTTCCGCCAGAAGTTCGGCAACCGCGCCGGCGGCAAGATCGCCTAAGTTTTATCGGCGACGCGCCACACAACGCGCTGCGGGGCCCGGCAGAGACTGGCGGGCCAGCACCTTGGGGCAACACCCCGGCGTTGTGGAAAGCATTGGAAAGGGGCAGCTCAGGCTGCCCTTTTTTCTTGGGTCTGGTCTGCGCCACCGCACGGCTTACTGTCATACTGTCGGCTTTTCCGATTTGCCCGAGTTTTCCCTTGGTTTTACCCTGAGCAGCACCCCGAGTTTCACCTTCGAGCCCGTTCCGGCTCGCCCTCTGAGTCTCCCCGATCCGGCCGCCGTGCCGATCCTGTCGTCCGGCCTATGAAACGAGTTCGCATCACCGCCTCCGCCACCAGCGCGCTACCGCGTTCGCTGTTGATCGCCATTTGTGTCATCTATGTGCTGGCGGGGTTGTTCGGTCGCGATCCGTGGAAAAACGAAGACGCCGCAGGTTTCGGCGTCATGTGGACGATGGCACACGGTCACTTGTCCGACTGGCTGCTGCCGAACATCGCGGGCAAACCCATTTACGACACCGGCCCGCTCGTCTCGTGGCTCGGTGCGCTCGCCATACGCGCCTTCTCGTGGCTCGACGCCCCCGACGCCGCGCGCATTGTCACCGGGCTGTGCTTCTACGCGACCTGCACGTTCATCTGGTACGGCACCTATCTGCTCGGTCGCCGCCCCGAAGTGCAACCGTTCAAATACGCCTTTGGTGGCGAGCCAGAACCGCGCGACTATGGACGCACGCTCGCGGACGGCGCCCTGTTGATTCTGCTGGCCTGCTTCGGGCTGGCCGAGCGTGGACACGAGACAACGGCCGCCGTCGGACAGCTCACGCTTATCTCGATGGCGATTTACGGCCTCGTGCGCAGCCTCGACAAGCCGCGTCAGGGCGCCGTCTGGTTCGGCCTCGCCCTGGGCGGCATGGCGCTCGCGTCCTCGCCGCTGATGACGCTCTCGCTCTGGTTCGCAGGCATTGCCGCTGCCATTGTCTGCCGCGCCCTGCCCTTGCGCATGCTACTGCTGATCTCCACGCCGGTGACGCTGCTCATTGCCTGCACGTGGCCGCTAGCGGCGCTCAAGTTTGCCAGCGGCGCACGCCAATGGCTCGGCGAGTGGACGGATATCGGCATGGACACCTTCAGCGGCCCGACGCTCGCCTCGCTGAGCTACATCGCCAAGAACCTGGCGCTGTTTGCCTGGCCCGCATGGCCGCTTGCCGCGTGGTCGCTTTACTCGTGGCGCGGCATGCGACGCGCGCCCCACATCGCGATTGCGCTTGCCTTTGCCGTCGTGATTCTTGTGCTGATCGTGCTGCAGGCGCATCAGGGCAATCAGCTCTTCATGCTGGCGCTGCCCGCGCTGTCGATCATCGCCGCCTTCGGCCTGCCCACGCTCAAGCGCGGCACGGTCAACGCCATCGATTGGTTCGCCGTGCTGTCGTTCACCGTGCTGGCAGGCTTCGTCTGGATCGTCTGGCTCGCCGGCATCACCGGTTTTCCGGCCTCCACGGCGCGCAATCTGCGACGCCTGGTCCCGGGCTTCGCCCCCGAGTTCAGCTGGGTCACGCTGATCAGCGCCCTGATCGTGACCGGCGCCTGGGTCGCACTGGTGGCGTGGCGCGTGTCGCGCAGCCCGAAAGTCCTGTGGCGCAGCGTGGTGCTGTCGTCTGGCGGCACAACCCTCATGTGGGTATTGCTCATGACGCTGTGGCTGCCCGTCGTGAACTACGGCAGAACCTATCGCGACGTGGCCGCACAGATCGCCGCCCATCTCCCCGCCGATTACACGTGCATTCGCACGGCTCGCGTCGGCGACGCGCAGCTCGCGTCGTTCGCCTACTTCGGCAAGATGCGCTTCGGCACGGCCAACGACGATTGCGACGTGCTGCTGCGTCAAGACTCGCAGGACTACAGCGAACCGTTGTCGCTGGCGCCCTACGAATGGCGCCAGCTCTGGGAAGGCCGCCGCGCGGCCGACCGCGACGAGCGCTTCCGCCTTTATGTATTGCAGGAGCGTCCGGGGCGGCGCGGGGCGCGTCCGCGCTAACCCCATCCCCCATCCCTAGCGACGCTCACGCAACGCCATGTGGCACGACATCAAACGCATTGCCGAACTGGCCTGGCCGGTGCTCATCGGCCAGTTGGCCGTCATCGCCTTCGGGGTGATGGACACGGCAATGGTCGGTCGCGCCTCGGCGTTCGATCTCGCATCGCTCGCACTCGGTGGGTCGATCTACATCACGGTGTATGTCGGCCTGATGGGCGTGCTCGTGGCGCTCTCCCCGATCGCCGCGCAACGCTTCGGGGCAGGAGAGCGCGAAAGCATCGGCGAGGAAGTGCGGCAGGCGTTCTGGCTCGCCGGGTTTCTCGCCGTGCCGGGTGTCCTGCTGCTATCGCATCCGCAGTTCATTCTGCGACTCTCCGAAGCATCCCCCGAACTCGAAGCGCGCGCGAGCGCCTATCTCCAGATGCTCGCGTTCGGCCTGCCCGCCGCGCTGCTCTTTCGTGTGTACTCCTCGCTGTCCACCGCCGTGGCGCAGCCCCGCATCGTCATGGCCATTCAGGTCACGGGACTGACCTTGAAAGTCCCGCTGAATCTGGCACTGATTTACGGCATCGAACGGCTGGGTATTCCAGCGCTCGGCAGCACCGGCTGCGCCATTGCCACGACCGCCATCAACTGGGTCTCATGTGCGCTCGGACTCACACTGATGGCACGTCACGCGAAGTTGCGTGCCTTCGCCACCTTTTCCCGATTCTGCTGGCCGCACTGGCCGGCGATTCGTGCGCTGCTCAAGCTCGGCATACCCATGGGACTGAGCTACCTGATCGAAGTGACGGCGTTCTCGTTCATGGCCATCTTCATTGCTCGCCTGGGCGACGTGACGCTCGCCGGTCACCAGATTGCCGCGAACCTCGGCGCGCTTATGTATATGCTGCCGATGTCGATTGCGATTGCGACGGCGACGCTCACCGCACAGGCCATCGGCAAGCGCGACTTTCGCTTGGCGCGCCGGGTCGGGCGCCGCGGCGTCGAGTTTGCTGGCCTGCTGGGCGTGTTGCTGGCGAGCGTCATGGGACTCTGCCGGCCGTGGGTTCTGGCAGCTTATACGTCGGATCCGCTGGTCGCGGCGGTCGCGACGCCATTACTCGCCATCGTCGCCGGCTATCACGTATTCGACGCCTTGCAGGTGAGTGCCGTCTTCGTGTTGCGCGCATGGAAGGTTGCGGTGATCCCGACCGTCATCTATGCCGTATCGCTCTGGGGTGTCGGACTGGGGGGCGGTTATGTGTTGGGCTTCGACGTCGGCGGGCTGTCCCCGGCGTGGCTGCATGGCGCCGCAGGATTCTGGTTCGCCAACAGCGCGAGCCTGGCGGTCGCCGCCGTCGGCTTGCTGCTCTATCTGCGCTGGATCGTACGCGTCAAAGGCTGAACGCACACGCCTCGGGCCGACTCGGAACATCACCACGGCCCGACAGATTACCGCGCGCGATCAACGCCCATCATCGATGCGCACTATTTGCACATCTTCAAGAAATTGCGCGAAAAATCCGCACACACTTTCAGGGCGACAGCCATCGGGAGAAAATGGTATCGAAACGCCCCGAAAGCCCCGTTGCAGGACTCGAAATCATGAACGTCGAACGACAAAAAAAAGCCCAGGCATTAGCCTGGGCTTTCTTCGTTTGGCGGAGCGGACGGGGCTCGAACCCGCGACCCCCGGCGTGACAGGCCGGTATTCTAACCAACTGAACTACCGCTCCAAACTTGCTGCAGCATCGTGATGTGATTCACTTTGCTTTCCTGCCAGCGATTCGACACTGCAGCGTTGTTACGCGCAGATTGCCGAACTGCGTAGGTTTTGGCGGAGCGGACGGGGCTCGAACCCGCGACCCCCGGCGTGACAGGCCGGTATTCTAACCAACTGAACTACCGCTCCAAAACCGACAAAAAAACCCGCCAAACTTCCAGCGGGCTTTACGCCACCAACTGCGTGGCATTTTAAACTGATACCGACTCGCTACCGGCACCAATTCTGGCGTCCCCTAGGGGATTCGAACCCCTGTACTCACCGTGAAAGGGTGATGTCCTAGGCCTCTAGACGAAGGGGACAAAATCGTCACAATCTTGTCTGTTTCGCTTTACTGCATTTCGCGAAGAACGCTATTCTAAACAACATTTCTTCGATTGTGAAGCTTTATTTTCAAGTGATTTGCATCGTTTTCGCAAGAATCTTGCTTGTTCGATGCGCCTGAAAATCAAGCTTCGGAATCCGTGGTGGAGGTAAGCGGGATCGAACCGCTGACCTCTTGCATGCCATGCAAGCGCTCTCCCAGCTGAGCTATACCCCCCGAACAGAGAAGTGAGATTCTAAAGACAAACCCATTTTCTGTAAATACCCTTCTCGCATTTTTTCCGCATTATTTTGCCGATCCGTGCGATGGATAAAAAAACGGCGACGCGCAAGCGTCGCCGTTTTCTTTGGCACAGCGACGCACCAACGCGCGCCGCCAAGCCTCATACCGACATCGGAATTACTGAGCGTCGCCTTCGCGCTTGACCAGCGCCGGGCTACCCTGCTTTTCTTCGTCCGTCAGCGCCTTGTGCGACAGACGCAGACGACCCTTGTCGTCCTGCTGGATCACCTTCACGCGCACCGCCTGGCCTTCCTTGAGGTACTCGTTGATGTCCTTGATACGCTCGTTGGCGATTTCGGAGATGTGCAGCAGACCATCCTTACCCGGCAGCACCGACACGATCGCGCCGAACTCGAGCAGCTTCAGCACGGTACCGTCGTACACCTGGCCCACTTCGACTTCCACGGTGATCAGCTCGATGCGGCGCTTCGCTTCCGCAATGCCTTCGGCGCTCGGGCTGGCAATCGTCACCACGCCGTCGTCCGAGATATCGATGCTCGTGCCGGTTTCTTCCGTCAGTGCGCGGATCACCGAACCGCCCTTGCCGATCACGTCACGGATCTTTTCCGGGTTGATCTTGATGGTGACCATGCGCGGCGCGAATTCCGACAGTTCCGTACGCACGCCCGACTGCGCTTGCGCCATCTTGTCAAGAATATGCAGACGGCCTTCCTTGGCTTGCGCCAGGGCGACCTGCATGATTTCCTTCGTGATGCCCTGGATCTTGATGTCCATCTGCAGTGCGGTGACGCCGTTCGACGTACCCGCCACCTTGAAGTCCATGTCGCCCAGGTGATCTTCGTCGCCGAGAATATCGGTCAGCACGGCAAACTTGTTGCCTTCGAGGATCAGGCCCATCGCGATACCGGCGACCGGCGCCGTCAGCGGCACACCGGCGTCCAGCATGGCGAGGCTGCCACCGCACACCGACGCCATCGACGACGAACCGTTCGATTCGGTGATTTCCGACACCACACGCACGGTGTAACCGAAATCGTCGGCGCCCGGCAGGCACGCCACCAAAGCGCGCTTGGCCAGACGGCCGTGACCGATTTCGCGGCGCTTGGGCGAACCCACGCGACCCGTTTCACCCGTCGAGAACGGCGGGAAGTTGTAGTGCAGCATGAAGCGATCGCGGTACTCGCCTTGCAGCGCGTCGATGATCTGCTCGTCGCTCTTGGTGCCGAGCGTGGCCACCACGAGGGCCTGCGTTTCGCCACGCGTGAACAGCGCCGAACCGTGGGCACGCGGCAGCACGCCGGTGCGGATCGAGATCGGGCGCACGGTGCGCGTGTCGCGGCCGTCGATACGCGGCTCGCCAGCCAGAATCTGGCTACGCACGATCTTGGCTTCCAGATCGAACAGGATGTTGCCCACTTCGATACTGTCCGGCGCGGCTTCGCCCTTGGCGCTCGCCGCTTCGCCCAGCTTGGCGATCACGTCGCTGGTCACGGCGCGCAGTTGTTGCGTACGCGCTTGCTTTTCGCGCGTCTGGTAAGCGGCGCGCAGCGAGGCGTCCGCCAGTGCCGACACCTGTGCGATCAGCGCTTCATTCTTCGCGGCCGGGGCCCAATCCCACTCGGCCTTGCCTGCGTCGCGCACCAGATCGTGAATGGCGTTGATCGCCGTTTGCATTTGATCGTGACCGAACACCACGGCGCCCAGCATCACGTCTTCCGGCAGCTCTTTCGCTTCCGATTCGACCATCAGCACGGCTTGCTCCGTACCGGCAACGACGAGGTCGAGCTTCGACTGGGCGATCTGCTCACGCGACGGATTCAGCACGTACTGACCGTCGACGTAGGCCACGCGCGCAGCGCCTACCGGGCCGTTGAACGGCAGACCGGAGATCGACAGCGCTGCCGATGCGCCGATCAGGGCCGGGATATCCGCCGGCACTTCCGGGTTCAGCGAAACGACCTGCACAACCACCTGGACTTCGTTGTAGAAGCCTTCCGGGAAGAGCGGGCGGATCGGGCGGTCGATCAGGCGCGACGTCAGCGTTTCGTTTTCCGACGGACGGCCTTCACGCTTGAAGAAGCCACCCGGGATCTTGCCGGCGGCGTAAGTCTTTTCCAGATAGTCGACGGTCAGCGGGAAGAAATCCTGCCCCGACTTGGCGCTCTTCGCACCCACGACCGTGGCCAGCACGACCGTATCGTCCATGTCGACGAGCACGGCACCGGATGCCTGGCGAGCAATCTCACCCGTCTCCATGCGAACCGTGTTTTGTCCCCATTGGAAAGACTTGACGACTTTATTGAACATTTGCACTCCTATATCGAATCGCGCGAATGCAGCAGCGGCGCGATATCGCTGCCGGGGTGATCCCGACGCCTCGCAGGGGGGAGTGTTATGCCATTCCAGCGTTGCCCGGCACCTTGGCGCGTAGGCATTGGCATCGCTCGGGCGACGCTGGAATGACACAAGCCCTGCTTATCGACGAGGCCCCATAAAGTGGGAACTACAGGAACTGCTGGAACCGGGGAGAACCCAGCCCAACGGTGAGGTACGCGACCGGCCGGACATCCTCAGGACATCCGTCAGGGAGCGCCCAAAAACAAAATGCCTGCATCAGCACGCTGATACAGGCATCTCGTCGTAATCGCAATCGCTTACTTACGCAGGCCCAGCTTCTCGATCAGGGCGCGGTAACGATCTGCGTCCTTGCCCTTGAGGTAATCGAGCAGCTTGCGGCGACGGCTCACCATGCGCAGCAGACCGCGGCGGCTGTGGTGATCCTTCATGTGCGCCTTAAAGTGCGGCGTCAGTTCGTTGATGCGCGTGGTGAGCAGCGCAACTTGCACTTCGGGGGAGCCGGTATCGTTAGCGGCACGGGCGAATTGCGCCACGACGTCCGACTTCTTGGTCATTGCGGTAGTCATTTGCTTTCCTTTGGATACACGCGGTCACGGAAGAATGGCCGTGCCGTGAACTTACAAAAACATGCGCGGCATTGCCGCACATAAACAAAACTGCAAGTGCGCGATTATACGGGAGTTGCCTCCCGGATGCCATACTTTTCCTCGCCACGCCGCCTCAGACGGGGCCGAGCGAACGGCTTGAGCGCTGAAAACCGGGCGCTCCACCAAATAATCCGGACAATTTCAACGGATTATCCGGAAAATTTCGACCAATTATTTTTCCCGTCACGCCAGCCCTTCTGCCCTTCCCGGCCATTCACCGCTGGCGGGCCATCCGGCAAGTACTGGGCAATGCCACCTTATTGGCGGGCAGCTCGAGCACTGTCTTGAACCCAAAGCCCGAGCCCTCGTTGTCGAACTTCACCCCCGGCTCGCCCGCGCGGCGCATGACCGACACGTACAACGGCTCGATCAGCTGGTGGTCGTTCGGACGCATCCATGCGTCGACCGGCGCCTCGCGAATCCGGCGGTTCTGCAGCGCCCGCGCCACGGTCGTCACATCGGTGGTGCCGGCCTGCTCGAGCGCCGCGGCGATCATGTCGATCATCACGCTCATGCGCAGCAGCGCATAGTCGTCGCGCGCCTCCGGATAACGCGCACGGAACGCCTTGTAGAACGCATCCGACGCCTCGCCGCCCACGTTCGGGTGCCATTCGGCCACGGCATACACGCGGCCAACCCCGGCCTCGCCCAGTGCTGCCGGCGCGCCGAGGGCGTTGCCATAGAACGTGTAGAACTTGAGCTCCATCCCCTGTTCGCGTGCGGCCTTGACGAGCAAGGTCAGGTCGTTGCCCCAACTCCCCGTCACCACCGTATCGGCACCTGCCGCGCGAATGCGCGCAAGATAGGGCGTGAAGTCCTTCACGCGCCCCACCGGGCTGAACTGCTCACCCACGATCTGCACGTCCGGGCGCTTGGCGCCAATCATCTGTCGGGCGAGCCCGGCGACCTGCCGGCCAAAGCTGTAGTCCTGGTTGAGCAGGTAGACCTTCTGGATGCTCGGATCTTGTTTGATGGCCTCGGTCAACGCCTGCATGCGCATGGCGGCATTGGCGTCGAAGGCGAAATGCCAGAAACTGCACTGCTCGTTGGTGAGCGCCGTGTCGACGGCCGAGTAATTGAAGAACAGCATGCGCTGCCCGGGATCGCGCGCATTGCGTTTGTTGATGGCATCGATCAACGCCGACGCAACGGCCGAACTGTTGCCTTGGAAGACGAATGGGATGCCCAAATCGCCGGCAGCCTTGAGTTGCACCAGGCTGTCTTCGACGCCGCCCTTGCTGTCGAACACCGTCAACTCGAACGGATGGGCGCCGTCGCGCAACTTCACCCCACCGCGCGCATTCACGCGTTCGATCGCGAACCGCAAATTGCGCTCGACCATGGCGCCCGCATTGCCGAAGGGACCGCTCATCCCCTCGATGAGCGCCAGCCGGATCGGCGGTGCCGCGTGGGCAAGGCTGGTCGCGGCCAGCAAGCCAGCGGCGCACAACACCGCGCTCAAGCGCGCCAGCAAGTCATGAACTTTCATCGAGGCCTCTGAGACTGTGTCGGCGCGAATCATAACGCCCCCACCCGCCCCCGGCAAGCCGCCCCACCCCGGAACGCGCGACACGGCGGTATGCTATCGACATGCCGCTCTGCGGCCGTCTTCCTCTGACGCGAGGCCATTCATGACTGATTCGACTCGGGCGCGCGCGGGCATCGCCCCCCCGAACACCGCCGCCGCCTTGCCCGGCGCTTCACGCCCCGCCGCGGCACTGCGCTGGCTCCTGGGCGGTGCACTCGCGCTATCGCTGAGCGCCTGCTACACGCCCCCGTGGCAAACCATTTCCCCCAACGCCTCGCAGGCCGAGGTGCAAGCAAGGCTGGGCAAACCCAGGGAAGTCTATCCGCTCACCCCCGGCGTGACGCGCTGGCTCTATCCGACCAAGCCGTTCGGCGAAGAGACGATCGCCGCCGATTTCGACGCTCAAGGCCGCCTGCTGGGTACCGCGCAAGTGCTCTCGATGCCGGAGTTCAACAAGGTCGAGATCGACAAGTGGACGAAAACCGACGTGCTGCATCACTTCGGCGAACCGGTCGAAACGTCGTACTTCCCCCTCATGAAGCGCGAAGTCTGGACTTATCGCTTCAAGCAGGACGACGTCTGGTACTCGATGATGAACTTCTATTTCGATGCGGACGGCATCGTCAAGACGACCCAGATCAGCCCCGATCCGCTACACGAGAAGTTCGATCACGACCTGTTCTGATCGCATTTCGAGCCCCACCAACAGCAAAACGCCCGCTTGCCGGATGTCCGGAGGCGGGCGTGTCGTGCCATGGATCGGTCGTCAACGGCGCCAGTGCGCCCTCGCTTACGGCGTCAGTTGCGGGTTGAGCTTCTCGGCCTTCGAATACAACTTGTTGAGCGCCGACAGATACGCCTTGGCAGACGCCGCGACGATATCGGGATCTGTGCCCACGCCATTCACGATGCGCCCGCCCTTCGACAGTCGCACCGTCACCTCACCCTGCGATTGCGTACCCGTCGTGATCGCGTTCACCGAATACAGCAGTTGCTCGGCGCCGCTTTGCACCTGCGATTCGATGGCATTGAGCACGGCGTCGACCGGGCCGTTACCCTCGGCGTCTCCCGTGAGTTCCTTACCCTGCGCGGTGAAGACCACGCGGGCGCTCGGGCGCTCGCCCGTCTCGGAATGTTGCGCCATCGACACGAGATGGAAATGCTCGCTGCTGTCGGCCTGCGCTTCATTCGAGACGATCGCCAGAATGTCCTCGTCGAAGATTTCAGCCTTCTGGTCAGCCAGTTCCTTGAAGCGAGCGAACGCGGCATTCACGTCCTGCTCCGACGCCATCTCGATGCCCAGCTCCTGAAGGCGCTGCTTGAAGGCGTTGCGGCCCGAGAGCTTGCCGAGCACGATCTTGTTGGCGGTCCAGCCCACATCTTCCGCCCGCATGATCTCGTAGGTGTCGCGCGCCTTGAGCACGCCGTCCTGGTGGATGCCCGAGGCGTGCGCAAACGCGTTGGCGCCCACCACCGCCTTGTTCGGCTGAACGCTGAAGCCGGTGATCTGCGAGACGAGCTTCGAGGCCGGCACAATTTGCGTCGTATCGATGCCGAGCTCCAGACCGAAGTAATCCTTGCGGGTCTTGATCGCCATCACGACTTCTTCGAGTGCCGTATTGCCCGCGCGCTCGCCCAGACCGTTGATCGTGCATTCGATCTGACGCGCGCCCCCCAACTGCACCCCCGCCAGCGAGTTCGCGACGGCCATGCCCAGATCGTTGTGGCAGTGCACCGACCAGACCGCCTTGTCCGAATTCGGCACACGCTCGCGCAGCGTGCGTACGAGCTGGCCGTAAAGTTCCGGCACGCCGTAACCCACGGTATCGGCCACGTTGATGGTCGTCGCGCCTTCGTTGATGACGGCTTCCAGCACGCGGCAAAGGAAATCCAGCTCGGAGCGGCTGCCGTCTTCCGGTGAGAATTCGATATTGTCGGTGAACTGACGCGCATATCGCACGGCGAGTTTCGCCTGCTCGAGCACCTGATCCGGGCTCATGCGCAGCTTCTTCTCCATGTGCAGCGGCGACGTGGCGATGAACGTATGGATACGCGACGAGTTCGCGCCCTTGAGGGCCTCGGCGGCGCGGGCGATATCGCGATCGTTGGCACGCGCAAGCGAGCAGACGGTACTGTCCTTGATGATGCCGGCAATGGCCCGGATGGCCTCGAAGTCGCCGTTCGAGCTGGCGGCGAAGCCGGCTTCGATCACGTCCACGCGCAGACGCTCCAGCTGACGGGCGATGCGAATCTTCTCATCGCGCGTCATCGACGCGCCGGGCGACTGTTCACCGTCGCGCAAGGTCGTATCGAAAATGATCAGCTTGTCGGCCATGACTTTCTCCAGTGGGGATCTTGTAGGGTTCAGTTCGTTCTAGATGTCCGGGGGCGGCGCAGTCGCAAGCCGAAGGACGCCTGGCCGCCCACGACACTGTGCTCACGCAGCAGGCAACACGGGCGGACGGATCGTCGGACGGGCGGGCAACTACCGGGAGGAAATCAGCGCGCGACGCGCGCAGGCATGGCCGGCCCGCGAACGGGGGAATGGCATAGCGTTGGCGGTGCGAGAGGAAGGTCCGAAGCCGGGGTGGCGCCTGAAATCATGAGCGCCAATATAGTCGCAATCGGGTGATTTCGCAACGCGCGGCGCGGGCCGCAAGCCGCATGCAGACAGGCGCCCGCGAGCCCGCGATCCTGCCTGCTCCCCCCCATGAACAGCCCGGCACGGCGCCGGGCTGGATATCACGAGACAAACGACGATCAGGCCACTGGAATGCGCAGCACCTGTCCCGGATAGATTCGGTCCGGGCTGGAGAGCATCGGCTTGTTGGCCTCGAAAATGGCGTTGTATCGGTTGGCGTCACCATAGACCTTCTTCGAGATCGCCGACAAGGTATCGCCCTTCTCCACGGTGTGAAACGTCGCCTCGGCCGACGCCGTCGACACCGACATCCGGTCGTCTACCTTCTCGACACCCTTCACGTTGCCGCAGCACAGCAGGATCTTTTCCTTGGTCGCTTGATCCGGGGCCACGCCGAACACCGTCACCGTGCGCGATGCGCCGTCGAACGTGACGGTCAGGCCGGTCGCGTCGAGGTTCTGCGTCTTGATGTACGCCTCGATGGCGTCGGCCGCGTTGCGGTTGGCTTCGTCCGCGTCAGGCCCCGGCGCGGGCGCCTCTGCGGCTTGCGCCTGGCCGCCCAACAATGCCTCGCCGGCTTCTTTCACAAAGTCCAGAATGCCCATGCTTGCTCCTTCGTCACGTCGAACCATGGAAACGGCACCGGGTCGGCTCAGCGTTGCCACGACCTGCCCGGGCCAGGGGAAACTTCCGGCCTGCATTCGCAAGACTACAACATCGCACCGCAAACGATCGCCCGGCAAGCCTGACAGGCGAATGTGACAAGGGGCGCACCGAGACGCCCCTTGTTTTGCCACCGTTATTCGTCGACGTCGCCGAAAATGCGCTGCCGGCGCCCCTTTAGAAAGCGGAAGGCCCAGAGCACATAGCCGGAAACGCTGTACAGGCAGAACATGCCGAAGAGCACCAGCGGCGGGTCGGACGACACGAGAATGAAGCCGACCATGAAGAGCAGCACCACGCCGAACGACACCCGCTGGCGCACATCGAGCGCCTTGCCGCTATAGAACGGCGCATTCGATACCATCGACATCCCCGCGTAAATCGTCAGCCCGAACGCCACCCAGGGCATCCAGAAAACGTTGACCGGTAATTTGTTGTCGATCGTAATCCACACGAAACCGGCAATAAGCGCCGCGGCCGCCGGACTCGCCAAGCCCTGGAAGAAGCGCTTGTCGACCACGCCGATGTTCGTATTGAAGCGCGCCAGCCGCAAAGCCGCGCAGGCCACGTAGACGAACGCGGCGAGCCAGCCCCACTTGCCGATCTCATGGAGAATCCATTCGTACATCACCAACGCCGGCGCTACGCCGAACGAGGTCATGTCCGAGAGCGAATCGTATTGCTCGCCGAACGCGCTCTGCGTGTTGGTCATACGCGCCACACGCCCGTCCATGCCATCGAGCACCATGGCGAAGAAGATCGCGATGGCGGCCTGCTCGAAACGATCGTTCATGGCCTGCACGATCGCGAAGAAGCCGCAGAACAGCGCGGCGGTCGTAAAGGCGTTCGGCAACAGGTAGATGCCGCGATTGCGCGGGCGCACCGGCAGATCGTCCTCCACACCGTGGTCGTGGTCTTCGTTCATCAATGGCTCTGCGGATGAATGGTTGTGACGGCTGAACGCCGAAAGATGCCCGACATTATTGCGCAAGCGGCCGCGATGGTTTTCCGGCATGCGGACCTCCCTGACGATGCTATGACAGCGGGCGATCCCGCATCGGATCACCGCGATTGGAACGCAAGAAGCGAAAGCCGTTGCAGGCCGCGACACGGTGACGCACGACAGGAAGTCGCGCCGCCGCACACGGCCGTGGTCCGTGGGCTCGAGTGGCTTACAGCTCGGCGAGGATCGTCGAGGTGGCCGACACCTTCTCGCCGATGGTCACGCGCGGACGCGAGCCCAGCGGCAGGTACACGTCGACCCGCGAACCGAAACGAATGAAACCGTAACGCTGACCGCGCGAAAGCGTATCGCCCACCTTCACGTAGCACAAAATCCGGCGCGCGATGAGTCCTGCGACCTGCACGCTCGTGACGATCTGCCCCCCCACGTCGATCACCAGCGCATTGCGCTCGTTTTCGAGCGATGCCTTGTCGAGATCGGCGTTGAAGAAACGTCCCGGGAAATATTCCACCTTGGTCACCGTGCCGTCAACCGGGGCACGATTCGAGTGCACGTTGAAAACGTTCATGAACACGCTGATCTTCAACGCTTCACGACCAGCGTACGGATCTTGCGTGGTTTCGATGGCCACGATGCGTCCGTCGGCGGGCGAAAGTACGGCGCCGGCCTGCTGCGGCACCTGTCGCGGCGGATCCCGGAAGAACTGCAGGACAAACAGGGCGATCACCCAGAACGGCGCGGCCCACAGCACGCCGGCCATGAAGTGCACGACGAGCGCCACGGCGACGGCGATACCCAGGAAGGGCCAGCCCTCGCGGGCAATGATCGGGTGAGGATAATTCATGCGATTGAACTCGCGTCCTTGGTAAAACGGTTAAGTGAGCGGGTCGGCCTGCGTTGGGCCAAACCGTGACGTGGCGGCATTGTAGCAATGCGCGCGGCGCGGCGACACTTTTTCCCCAATCGACCGATCGGCGTCGCCACCGCAAAGCCGGCCACATCGAGGTGCCACGATGTCAGTTCACGGTCGATGCGGGGGGGAGAGGAAACGAAAAAAGCCGTCCGCCTTGCCATAGCGACAGCTACAGCAAAACGGACGGCCAGGCGCGGCGGTTCCGGCGCTCAAACGCGCGATGCGCTTGACGCGCCCAAGCCGCCTGCCGTGCGCCGCCAGTGGACGCCCACACGCTGCCGGGCGTACGCATCTTGCGGCGCGTCGTACTTAGTTCTTCGACTGGTCGACGAGCTTGTTCTTGGCGATCCACGGCATCATTGCCCGCAGCTTGCCGCCCACTTGCTCGATTTGGTGCTCGGCCGTGATGCGACGACGCGAGATCAGGGTCGGGGCACCCGCCTTGTTTTCCAGGATGAACGACTTGGCGTACTCGCCGGTCTGGATATCGGTCAGGCACTGCTTCATCGCCTTCTTCGTCTCTTCGGTCACGACGCGCGGGCCGGTGACGTACTCACCGTACTCGGCGTTGTTCGAGATCGAGTAGTTCATGTTGGCGATGCCGCCTTCATAGATCAGGTCGACGATCAGCTTGAGTTCGTGCAGGCACTCGAAGTAGGCCATTTCCGGCGCATAACCGGCTTCGACCAGCGTTTCGAAACCGGCCTTGATCAGCTCGACGGTACCGCCGCACAGCACGGCTTGCTCGCCGAACAGGTCGGTTTCCGTTTCTTCGCGGAAGTTCGTTTCGATGATGCCGGCACGGCCGCCGCCGTTTGCGGCAGCGTACGACAGGGCGATGTCGCGCGCGGCGCCCGACTTGTCCTGTGCCACGGCGATCAGGTGGGGCACGCCGCCGCCTTGCGAGTACGTCGAGCGCACCGTGTGGCCCGGGGCCTTCGGGGCGATCATGATGACGTCGAGGTCAGCACGCGGAATCACGCAGCCGTAATGCACGTTGAAGCCGTGCGCGAAGGCCAGGGCGGCGCCTTCCTTGATGTTGCCATGCACTTCGTTCTTGTACACGTCGCCGATCTGCTCGTCCGGCAGCAGCATCATGACGATGTCGGCCGACTTCACGGCTTCCGCCACTTCCTTGGTGTTCAGGCCGGCGCCGACCGCCTTGTTCCACGAAGCGCCATTCTTGCGCAGACCGACCGTCACGTTCACACCGCTGTCCTTCAGGTTCTGGGCGTGGGCATGGCCTTGCGAGCCATAGCCGATGATCGTCACTTGCTTGCCCTTGATGAGGGAGAGGTCGGCGTCTTTGTCGTAGAAAACTTTCATTTGGAATTGTCCCGTAATGCCAAAAAATTACTCAAATCAGAATGGATCGAAATCCGCTTACCGCGTTGCCGCTACCGATCAGACTTTCAGGATGCGCTCACCGCGCCCGATGCCCGAGCCACCGGTACGAACCGTCTCGAGAATCGCCGTACGATCGAGCCCGTCGATGAAGGCGTCGAGTTTCGACGAATTCCCGGTCAGTTCGATCGTATAGGTCTTTTCAGTAACGTCAATGATGCGGCCGCGGAAAATATCCGACATCCGCTTCATCTCTTCTCGCTCCTTGCCCACGGCGCGCACCTTGATGAGCATCAGCTCACGTTCGATATGCGCCCCTTCGGTCAGATCGACCACCTTCACCACCTCGATGAGCCGGTTCAGGTGCTTGGTGATCTGTTCGATCACGTCGTCGGAGCCCGTCGTGACCACCGTCATGCGCGAGAGCGACCGATCTTCGGTCGGCGCGACGGTGAGGGTCTCGATATTGTAGCCACGCGCCGAAAACAGGCCGACCACACGCGACAGCGCGCCCGGCTCGTTCTCGAGCAAAACAGAAATAATATGCCTCATGGTGTATCCCGGATTGTCCTAGTGTGGGGACGTCGCGCCCGCGCCGGCCTGACCGGCGGCGACTGTCGGCGCGCGCCTCGGCTTACAGATCTTCCGAACCGAGCAGCATCTCGCTGATGCCCTTGCCCGCCTGGACCATCGGCCAGACGTTTTCGGTGGGATCCGTTTGGAAATCCATGAATACCGTACGATCCTTCAGGCGCAACGCCTCGCGCAGTGCGGGCTCGACGTCCGACGACTTCTCGATGCGAATGCCCACATGACCGTACGCCTCGGCAAGCTTCACGAAGTCGGGCAGCGCGTCCATGTACGAACTGGAGTAGCGCTTGCTGTATTCGATCTGCTGCCACTGGCGAACCATGCCCAGATAGCGGTTGTTGAGCGACAGGATCTTGATCGGCGTGCGGTATTGCAGGCACGTCGAGAGTTCCTGGATGCACATCTGGATCGAGCCTTCGCCGGTGATACAGGCGACTTCGGCATCCGGGTGCGCCATCTTCACGCCCATGGCCGCCGGCAGGCCGAAGCCCATCGTGCCCAGGCCGCCCGAGTTGATCCAGCGGCGCGGCTTGTTGAAGCGGTAGTACTGCGCCGCCCACATCTGGTGCTGGCCGACGTCCGAGCACACGAAGGCTTCGCCGTCGGTGAGCTTCCAGTACGTCTCGACCACATGTTGCGGCTTGATGATTTCGCTCTGGCGATCGAACGCGAGGCAATCGCGCGAGCGCCATTCCTCGATCTGCTTCCACCAGTCGGCCAGCGCCCCGGCGTCCGGGCCCTGCTCCGCGGTTTGCAGGTTTTCGATCATCTCGCGCAGCACTTCCTTCACGTCGCCGACGATCGGGATATCGACCTTCACACGCTTGGAAATCGACGACGGGTCGATATCGACGTGAATGATCTTGCGCGCACGCTCGGAGAAGTGTTCCGGATTGCCGATCACACGGTCGTCGAAGCGCGCGCCGATGGCGATGAGCACGTCGCAGTGCTGCATGGCCATGTTCGCTTCGTAGGTGCCGTGCATGCCCAGCATGCCGAGGAACTTGGGATCGCTCGCACGATACCCGCCCAGGCCCATGAGCGTGTTGGTCACCGGATAGCCGAGCAGGTCGCAGAACTGGTTCAGTTCCTTCGACGCGTCGGCCAGAATGATGCCGCCGCCCGTATAGATATAGGGACGCTTGGCCGAGAGCAGCAGGCTCATCGCCTTGCGGATCTGGCCCGAGTGCCCCTTCGTGACCGGATTGTACGAGCGCAGCGACACCGACTTCGGATAGTCGAAGCGGCAGCGCGCCTTGGACACGTCCTTCGGAATATCAACCAGCACCGGACCCGGACGGCCCGTCTTGGCGATATAGAAGGCTTTCTTGATGGTTGCGGCGAGGTCGCGCACATCCTTCACGAGGAAGTTGTGCTTGACGCACGGGCGGGTAATGCCGACCGTGTCGCATTCCTGGAAGGCGTCCTGGCCGATGGCGGCCGTGGGCACCTGCCCGGTGATGATGACGAGCGGGATCGAATCCATGTACGCCGTGGCAATCCCGGTGACCGCATTGGTCACGCCGGGGCCGGACGTCACGAGACACACGCCGACCTTGTCGGTGGAGCGCGAATAAGCGTCGGCCGCATGCACGGCGGCTTGCTCATGGCGCACCAGGATGTGCTGGATCTTGTCCTGCTTGTAGAGTTCGTCGTAGATGTAGAGAACCGAACCGCCGGGATAACCCCACAGATGTTCGACCCCTTCTTCCTGAAGCGAGCGCACGAGAATCTCGGCGCCAATCATGTCTTCGGAAGTATTTTGGTGGCGTGTAGCTTCCGCCTCGGAGAATTCCGCGCTTGGCATATTCATCGTCGACCTTTCAAAGTTTCGGCAAAAATTTTGATCGGGTGCTCTCCCCGCGAACTTGTGGTTCGGGCTCAAGCTGCGCGTCTGAATGATGGACACCCCGGATAGGCGTGCCGATATTGAGACAATCACAGATATTGCGAACTGGCAACATTACCGGTTTGCAGCAAAATGGTCAAGCAGGTTTATGCATTTGCAGCATGACTGCAAAGTCGGCCTCGCAGAATCCCCACGCCATGCCCCACGCCGCCCCAAGCCGGTGCACAATCTTCACACGATAGGAAGCTGGCGAGCCCGGCGCCGTCGCAAACCGGCACCACCGGAAGCAAAAGCGGTTACAGCACAGCGCGTTTTTGGTAGCATCCGCACCGGCTACATGAATCTTTACGTGGCCTTTACGCTTACATGGCATTTCAAAGGCGCAGCGCGCAACGCTGCGTGCACCCCACCGGATGGCATCTGACAAGGAACTGGCGGATTTTCTCGCGGGCATCGAACGGCGCGCCTTCAAGCAGGCCGTCTATGCCGTACGCGACGACGAGGCCGCCCTCGATATCGTTCAGGATGCGATGATCCGCCTGGCCGAAAAATACGGCGACAAGCCGCCGGCCGACCTGCCGCTGCTGTTCACGCGCATTCTCCAGAACGCCATTCACGACTATTTCCGTCGGCAAAAGGTGCGTAACACCTGGGTCACGCTATTCTCAAATCTCGCGGGCCCGGGCGACGACGAACGCGACGACTTCGATCCTCTGGAAACCTTATTGGCCGAGGATGGGTCTGTGCAGACCGAGAGCAGCGAAGAGACCGTTTCGCGCGCCGAAATCCTCTCGCTCATCGACGCGGAAATACAGAAACTGCCGACACGTCAACGAGAAGCCTTCCTCATGCGTTACTGGGAAGATATGGACGTTGCCGAGACGGCCGCCACGATGGGGTGCTCGGAGGGCAGCGTCAAGACGCACTGCTCGCGCGCCACCCATGCGTTGGCGCAGGCGTTGAAGGCAAAAGGGATCAGGTTATGAGTCACGATCTGGAAACGAGGGAACTCCGCTTCGCACATCGCGTGCGACGTGCGCTGGACGAAGCGTCCGATGCGCCGTCGCCGAATATCGCGGCCCGGCTGGCCGCCGCTCGTCAGGAGGCGCTCGCGCGCAAAAAGCCCGAACCGGTGGCCATCGTGCAACCGGCGCTGGTGCTCGCCGGTGTCGGCGCCATGCCATCGTCGGAAGCCGGCGGCCCGCGCCGCACGTTCGACAAGCTGCGCCGTCTCGGGCTGCTCTGGCCGCTTGCCGCATTGGTGATCGGCCTGGCGGGACTCGCGTACTGGGAGCATCAGCAACACATTCAGGACTTGGCAGACATCGATGCCGCCGTATTGAGCGACGAACTCCCGTTGTCGGCCTATGCCGACCATGGCTTCAACGCCTATGTGAAGCGTGCCCAGTAGCCCCCCTACCCAAGCCCCTCCCGTGACGCGACGCAATGTATTTCTTCTGCTCGCCGCGCTGATCGCGGCCGCGATCGCCGGCACGGCCGCGCTGCGCCACACGCACGCGCCTGAAGCGGTGTCCGACATGCCTCCGGTCATGGCCGGCGCATCTGCCCCCGACGGCGCCACCCCCACCAATGGGCCGGTCGGCAATCTGACGGCCAGCGGTGCGACCGCGAGCGGCGCTGCGGCGACGTCTATTGCATCGCCCGGCGGTTACTGGGCCAAGCTCACGGCCGGCCAGCGAGAGGCGCTCGCGCCGCTCGCCCAGGACTGGAATCGCATGAGCGAGCGTCAGCGCGAGAAGTGGATCGAGATTGCCAAGCGCTTTCATACGCTGTCACCGGAAAGCCGCAAGCGCCTGCATGACCGCATGGCGGACTGGGTGCGCCTGACGCCCGAGCAACGCAAGCTGGCGCGAGAGAGTTATCAGAATGCCAAGACGCTGCCGCCCGAGCGAAAAGCGCAGATGTGGCAGCAGTATCAGCAGCTCACCGAAGAACAGAAAAAGCGCCTTGCCGCGGACGACCGAAAGCAGGCCAACCGTCCGAACGTGGTCAGCGCACCGCCGTCGGGCCGCCCAGGCGTGAAAAATCCGTACGCTGCAGTGCATCGCAAGGAGGCCGGCACCCCGGGCAAGAATGGCGCGTTGCCGGCGCCGGTGGCATCGGGCGCGGCAGCACCGGCGACCGGGCAATCGATGCCGACTTCTGCCGCACCGTCGCCAGGAGCGACGCCGGCGAGCGCGGGCACGGCAAACGGCGACAAGAATGGCGACGCCGTCTTCAACGCCGAGATTTATCATCACAACTGACGCCTGACGCCAGCCGCCCCTGGCCATTGTCATGCCGCAACGGCCGCCCCCCCGGGCGGCCGTTTGTCTTTATGCGTTCGAACGCCCCCGCCGACTGGCTGGCTCGCCGGCACATTCTTGCGCATAATGTGCGGCACAGGACGCGACATGCCCGCCGCCACTGCCCCATGCCGGCACGGGCGCCAGGCACCCGACAAAAATCCCAGACCACGCCGCGATGACCGACTCCGCCACCCAGCCCGCCACGCCGCACCGCTCGCCCGACACCCCACCCTCGCCAGACGTGCCGTCCGGCATCGAACCGGATGGCTACGCTGTGCCGACGCTACGCCGCCGCCTGCTCTCGATGCTCTACGAATCGCTGCTGCTCTTCGGCGTGCTGTTCCTTGCCGGCTACCTGTTCAGCGCCCTCACCCAGCAGCGCAGCGGCCTGATGCACCGGCATGCCATGCAAGCCTGGCTGTTTCTTGTACTTGGCGCGTACTTCGTCTGGTTCTGGACCCACGGTGGCCAGACGCTCGCGATGAAGACGTGGAAAATCCGTCTGGTCGACGCGCATGGACAACCGGTGCGCACTGCCCGCGCTGTCGCGCGTTACGCGCTCGCATGGTTGTGGGTGCTGCCGGCCATGGCGCTCGACTGGGGACTCGGAATCACGGGCTGGGGCAGCGTGGCGTTGCTCACCGGCTGGATCGTGCTCTGGGCCTTGGCCATGCGCGTGATGCCGGATCACCAGTTCATTCATGACCGGCTCGCCGGCACGCGTCTCGTGAGCGTGCTGGGCAAATGACCACAGCGCCCCCCGCTGCCCGCCCTGCCCCGCGCGCCTCGCGCGCCCACCTGATCTACGGCGGCATCGAAATCGGGCTATCGCTCATCGTCGCCGTCGCCACGTGGACCGTTTGGCATAGCCCCTGGACGACTTTGTTATGGACGGTGCTATGGTTGCCCGTCGCCCACGCCATCGGCCTTGCGGCCGGCTTCGTCATGGCCGCCCAGGGCGACCCGTCGCCGGAGCGGCGCGCCACCGCCGGCACCCATGCGGCCGTATGGGCCTACGAATGCGCGGCGTCGATCTTCCTGCTCGATCTCTGCCAACCGTGGTTCAGCACCGCCCGGCTGCCGCTGCCGCGTGGCCCGGCGCGCCCCGTCTCGGTATTGCTGTTGCATGGTTACGGCTGCAATCGCGCGTTCTGGCTGCGTTTCTCGCGCCATCTCGCCGACGCGGGCTACGACTGCGACGCCGTCAATCTTGGCCCAATGTTCGGCGACATCGACGATTACGCCCCCACGATTGCCAATGCCACGCGCGCCCTTGCCGAACGCACCCGGCTGCCCGTCGTCATCATCGGCCACAGCATGGGCGGACTCGCAGCGCGTGCCTGCCTGCGCCACGCGCCCACCCTGCCGGTCGCTCACACCATCACGCTCGGCTCGCCGCACTTCGGCACCCTGCATGCGCGCCATGGCCTCGGCACCAACGCTCGCCAGATGGGCGTCGGCAGCGAATGGCTCGCGGCGCTCGCCAGTCGCGAAACGCAAACGCAACGCGCGCGCATCACGTCGATTTACACGTTTCACGACAACGTCGTCTATCCGGTGCGCACTTGCGTGCTGCCCGGTGCCCACAACATCGCGCTCGACCGGCTCGGACATGTGTCGCTGGGCACGCATCCACGCGCGCGCGCCCATGTGCTCGAGACGCTCGAGCGCGTGGCCCAGGGATTGCCACGCGCCGTCTGATCCGAGGCGTCCCTGGCTGGCGCGGGTCCCGCTGTCGCGTCGTCGCGACGTTGGACGCCACTTTCGCGACATGATCGTGACTGTCATCGTCGCTTCACGAAATCGTGGCGCAATGCACGCATGTTCAACGCGACGTGCGAGCCGGTATGACGACGACCCCCACCTTTGAGTTGCCGATCCCAACGTCTGCGGCTCGCGCCGGTCACTTCGCAGACACCCCGCCAGGCCGCCCCGCCGCCCCGCCCATCAGCCCGCCCGACACGATCGAACTGCCGCCCGACACGCCCGATCCCTTCGACCCGCCCCCCGACGGCATCACCCGCTTCCGTACGATCTGGCTCTCGGACATCCACCTCGGCACCCAAGGGTGTCAGGCAGACTACCTGCTCGACTTCCTGCGTCATCACGAGTCCGACTACCTGTACCTGGTCGGCGACATCATCGACGGCTGGCATCTGCGGCGCGGCTGGCACTGGCCGCAGGCGCACAACGACGTTGTGCAGAAAATGCTGCGCCGCGCACGCAAGGGTACGCAGGTGATCTACGTACCCGGCAATCACGACGAAGCGGCACGTCAGTTCTGCGGGTTGGCGTTCGGCGACATTGCGGTGCGCGACGAGGCGTTCCACACCACACTGTCGGGCAAACGTCTGTGGGTTACCCACGGCGATCTGTTCGACGGCGTGATTCAGCACGCCAAGTGGCTCGCGTATCTGGGCGACTCGCTCTACACCCTCACCCTGCTACTCAACCGCTGGTTCAATCGTGTGCGCACGCGCTTCGGCTTCCCGTACTGGTCGCTGTCGCAGTATCTGAAACACCAGGTGAAAAACGCCGTGAACTTCATTTCGGCCTTCGAGCATGTGATGGCCGACGAAGCGCGCCGCCGTGGCTGCGATGGCGTGGTGTGCGGACACATCCACAAGCCCGAGATTCGCGAGATCGACGGCTTGCTCTACTGCAACGACGGCGACTGGGTGGAGAGCCTCTCAGCGCTGGTCGAGACGACCGAGGGCGAGCTGCGCATCATCCACTGGACGCAAAAACGCAACGTGCGCGCCCGCGCGAAAACCGCGACGGTCAGCACTTGAGCCCGCACCGTGAACCTGGCCGGCCTCGCGCCGCCATGATCGCCACACCTCGGGAGACGCCAGTCCGAGACGCTGGCCCAAGACACTTGCCCGAATTCACCCCGCTTACCCCGCGCACGCACGGCACTGTGCTGTCGTACGTGCGCCCTCACGCGCGAGTTCGCGCGTGTCACCGAAGCGCGCCATGTGCGCGAAGGAGCGCCCGATGAAAATCATGATCGTCACCGACGCCTGGGATCCGCAGATCAACGGCGTGGTCCGCACGTTGAAGAACACGCGCGCTCAGTTGGAGGCGGCCGGCCATCGTGTCGAGCTGCTCACGCCGCAGGAATTCCGCACGATGCCGTGCCCGACCTACCCGGAAATCCGTCTCGCGTTCTTCGCCGGCGCACGCGTGACACGGCGCATCGAAGACTTCGCACCGGACGCCCTGCACATCGCCACCGAAGGCCCGCTCGGCATGGCCGCGCGCAAATGGGCCCTGCGCAACGACTTCCCGTTCACCACGGCCTATCACACGCGCTTCCCGGAGTATGTGCAGGCGCGCTTCGGCTTTGCACTCTCGACAACCTACCGCTTTCTGCGCTGGTTCCACAAGGCGTCGCACGCCGTGATGGCACCCACGCCAGTGGTCAAGCGCGATCTCGAAGCGAACGGCTTCCAGAATGTGGTGCTTTGGACGCGTGGCGTCGACCTTGACATCTTCCGTGCGCAAGACGCACATGTGCTAAATTCGGCACATCCGATTTTCCTCTACGTGGGGCGTGTCGCCGTGGAGAAGAACATCGAGGCCTTCCTGAAACTGGATTTGCCGGGCTCGAAATGGGTTGCGGGCGAAGGGCCGCAACTGGCCGAACTGCGCTCGCGCTACCCCGACGTGAATTACCTTGGCATGCTTTCGCAGCCCGAACTCGCGAAGGTCTACGCGTCGGCCGACGTATTCGTCTTTCCCAGCCGTACCGACACGTTCGGCCTGGTGCTGCTCGAAGCGATGGCTTGCGGCCTTCCGGTCGCGGCCTTCCCGGTGACCGGCCCGGTCGATGTCCTCAACGGCTGCCCGGAAGGCGAAGGCGGCGCGCTGCGAGAGGACTTGCGCGAGGCTTGTCTCGATGCGCTCAAGGTCTCGCGCCCGAGTGCGCGTGCCTGGGCCGAGCGGTTCTCGTGGCAGGCGGCCTCCGAAGAGTTCGCCTCGCATCTGCATCCGCGCAAACCCGAGCTGTCGCTCGCGAGCGCGGTCTGATCCACCTCCAGAGCCCGTTGCGGCGAGGAACCCGACGCTTGTTCATCGATCACCCGCCGCCACGCGACAAACAACCGAATCCGTACAAGGGCAATCGGGGCATCATGCGTGCCTGGCGTGCCCTGAAATACTCCTTGTCCGGCTTCAAGTTCGCCGTGTTCGAAGAGAGCGCCTTCCGGCAGGAACTGGCGCTCGCCGCCATCCTCTTGCCGGCGGCGGTCTTCCTGCCCGTGACCTCCGTCGAGCGCGTGCTGCTCATCGGCTCGGTGCTGCTCGTGCTCATCATCGAGCTGGTCAACTCCAGCATCGAGGCGGCCATCGACCGCATTTCGCTGGAACGGCACGAACTGTCCAAACGTGCCAAGGATTTCGGCAGCGCGGCGGTCCTCATCGCGCTCGGCCTTTGCCTGCTCACCTGGGCCTTGCTCGCCGGGCCCGTCATTGTCGAACGGGTACGTACAGCGTTTTTCTGATAACGTTCGCCGCCCTCCTCCCCCATGCTTGGCAGCGCGCGGCTGCCGGGTATAATCGGTCGCCGTATACCTGATATTCAACTCATAGACGCAAGCGGAGAACATCGTTCGTCACGCTTGCCGCTTACCGGGGCCGACAGACATGGAAGCAAAGCCGCCGCGCCGTACCCGCGAACGAATTCTTGAGGTGTCACTCCGGCTCTTCAACGACATCGGCGAACCGAACGTCACGACCACCACGATTGCCGAGGAGATGAAAATCAGCCCGGGCAATCTGTACTATCACTTCCGCAATAAAGACGACATCATCAACAGCATCTTCGCCCAGTTCGAGCAGGAAATCGAACGGCGACTGCGGCTGCCCGACGATCACAAGCCCAAGCTCGACGAAGTCTGGACGTACCTGCAATACATGTCCGAATTTCTGTGGCGCTTCCGCTTTCTTTACCGCGACCTCAACGACCTGCTTGCGCGCAACCGCACACTGGAGACGCACTTCAAGGTGATCGTCGGCCACAAGAAACGGTTTGCGCGCGAAATGTGCGACCTGCTCGTGGCCGAGGGCGAAATGGAAATCACGCCCGAGCAGATCGAGGTGGTCACGACCAACATGGTGGTGATCTCCACCTATTGGTTGTCCTACCAGTTCGTGATGAATCCGCGCAAGTACAACGACCCGGCGGAGATCGGTGCCGGGTTGCATCAGTCGAGCTATCACATCCTCTCGCAAATGGCCCCGTATCTGAAAGGCAGCTCGCGCGAGATGTACGACAGGATGGCGCGAGAATCGTCGGCTAAGGGGGCGCATTAAGGCATGGCGTCGGAAGTCAAATCGATCTGTATTTACTGCGGTGCCGCCCCGGGGGTACGTCCTGCCTACGCCGAGGCGGCGCGTGACCTGGGCCGACGCATGGCGCAAGCGGGCATTCGTCTCGTGTATGGCGGCGGCAAGGTCGGGCTGATGGGCATCATTGCCGACGCCGCGCTGGCGCACGGCGGCGAAGTCATCGGCATCATCCCGAAAGCCCTGATGGAACGGGAAGTCGGTCACACCGGGCTGACGCAATTGCATGTTGTCGAGAACATGCATCAGCGCAAGCAGATGATGGCCGATCTGTCGGAGGCTTTCATTGCCATGCCCGGCGGCATCGGCACTTGCGAAGAACTGTTCGAAGTCTTTACGTGGCTGCAGATCGGTTATCACGCGAAACCGATCGGTCTGCTCAACGTCGATCAGTATTACGATCCGTTGATTGTGTTCCTCAAATCGATGGTGACGGAGCAGTTCCTCAAGGGGCCGCAGTTGGATCAGTTGCAGATCAGTGCGTCGCCCGAAGCGTTGCTCGATACCCTGCGGCACTTCACGCCGTCGCAAATCGATCGCTGGTCCCACCAGCGTTCACAGATCTAAGCGCAGCCGCGTCATCGCTGCGCAGTCCATCGGCTGCGCAGTGTCGGTTCCCCTAGCGCTTCAGCCCTCCCCCTCACCCGTCGCCCGTTCTTCGTGCCAGACACGGGACCACGACCGCTCGGCACGCCGTCGCCCGCGGCGTGATTGAACTCCTGCCGCCCCCGGGACTCAGACATCCGTTGCATGCGGACCACCGTGTGCGCGCCTGCCCCATGCCCGCCTGGGTCAACGCTTTCCTCGACGTGCAACCTGCCTATGATGTTAAAGATGCTTCGCCCGATGCGACTGCTGCGTTCACGCTGGCTGCGCCCACACGCCGGCTTGCTGCTGCGCCGCGCCTTGTGGCAAGCCACGCCGCGAGGCGTGGCCATCGGGCTGGCATGCGGTGTTTTTTTCGGGATTCTGATTCCCGTCGGCCAGATGCTCGTGGCGATACTCGCCGCAGCGCTGTTACGCGGAAATCTATTCCTCGCGGCGGTCGGCACGCTGGTGACCAATCCACTGACGGCGCCCTTTGTCTATTGGGGCGCGCACCGTCTGGGCCGCTGGATGTTCGAGTGGCCACCGCAGACCGAGATCGAAGCGACGGTGGCCGCCGCGACACAGGCGAGAGAGAGCTTGTGGACGCAGTTGACGAACCTCGATTTCGGCACCGCAACGCTGCATCTCGCGACTGGCCTCGCCGCCTGTGCGGCGGCCGGCGGAGCGCTCGCCTACGTGATCGGCTTCTGCGCGATCCGTTGGCACCAACGTTGCCGCGTCGGGACAACGCTGAGGGCGTCTGACGCCCCCCGGGACTGAGCGACACGTCATCCCCGTCGTCAGAACGACGATCCCGGCGTCTTCAGAAACGCGATTTCCTCTGGCGTCGATGTCCGTCCCAAGGCCTGGTTGCGGTGAGGGTATCGCCCAAAACGCTCGATGACGACCGCATGCTTGCGCGCGTAATCGAGGTTATCGACCAGCCCGAACGCCTTCGCCAAGGGTTCGTACAGGGCCAGCGAAAGGTGCTGGCTCTCCAGCGATTCGTCGTGTTCGAACGGCAGATAGACGAAAACACGATGCTGTGGTGTCGGCAGGCGCTGATCGTCGCCCGCCTCGACCAGGCGCCGCGCCACGGCCAACGCCCGTGCGTCGCCCGCAAACGCCTTCGCGTGCCCCCGAAAGAGATTGCGCGAGAACTGGTCGAGCACCACGATCAGCGCGCACGCCCCGAGCGGCGTCTGCGCCCAGTCGTCGAGTTCGCCGTCGAGCGCCTGCGCGTGCAACACGCCGAAGTGGGTACGGATCGACGCGTCGTACGCGTCCGACTTACGGAACCACTCGGGCCGCGCCATCCCATACTCGGGAGCGTCCGGACGGCCGAACCAGAAATCGAGCACCGTTTGCCACGGGGGTACCTGCGAAGCAGGTGCTCCTGCGGGTGTCGTCATCGATCATCCTGAAAGGTGAGCGCGCGTGAGAAGGATGGCGCTCATGATGCCAGACTCACGCAAAGGCCAATACCACACGACGCGTGCGTGACGTCTTCTTCTCGATCTTGGCCACGCGCAGCGCGCCGATTTCCGCCGTATTGGCCACGTGCGTGCCACCGCACGGCTGCAAATCGATACCCTCGATACGCACCAGACGCACGCGTCCCAGGCCCACCGGCGGCTTCACGCTCATGGTGCGCACCAGTTCGGGACGCGCCGCCATCTCGTCGTCGCTGATGCTGTCGATAGCCACCGGCCGTGCAGCCGCCACGAGCGCCGCCAACCCGGCTTCAACGGTCTCGCGCTCGATCGGCTCGTTCGTCACGAAATCGAGCCGAGCGTACTCCGTGGTGATGCTGCACCCATCCACCGGATGCGGCAACACCGCACACATCAGATGCGACGCCGTGTGAAAGCGCATGTGACGAAAGCGTCGCGCCCAGTCGATCTCCGCCTGCACGATATCGCCGACCGAGAGTCGCGCCAGCACATCGTGCTGGCCCTCGCCGGGCACATGGACCGCATCGTCGGGCGTCGCGCCCTCGTGTTTTGACTTGCGCGTGTCGGCAATGGCGAGGCGAGTGCCGTCCACCAGCACCAACTCACCGGCATCGCCCGCTTGTCCCCCGCCCAGCGGATAGAAGACGGTGCGATCGAGCCTGATGCCGGTCTCGTCGATATGCGTGATGCGCGCCTCGCACTGGCGCAGATAGGCGTCCTGCCGAAAAAGGGCTTCGGTGGTCATTGGGGCGTCTCCATAGGTGATCCGCCATGGTCGCGCGAACCGGGCCTGAGTGACAAGGGACAATCCTGCGCCGCAACGCCAGTACGGTCGGTACGCCACTTGCGGCAACGTCACCGCCGAAACGGCGAGCCGCCGACACTGCTGGCCGGGCAAAGGTTTCGCGGCATCGGCCCAACACCAGCCAATTGGGCATACGCGGCGTACGGTACGCCATGCTTTTCCCAATGCGCGCCCACCGAGCGATCGGACGACAGCTTTGTCCTCGAATCGAAAGAGACGGATACCGCGTCAACCGTAGGATCCGCCCAGGCGCCCCACCCATGGCGCCTGGAAAAATCCGAAACGTTGTCAACCGGCCCCCATCCTCTCATGCATGTCACGCACCCTCCCCCCTCGCTGCCCCGCCACGATGTCGCCGGGCGTCTGCCGCCCGACGCTGGCGACACCGCGCCCCAGCGCTACCAGCAAGCACGCGACGCGTACCTCGCCGCCGATTACGAAAGGGCACTGGATGTGCTCTATCCCCTGCTCAAGGAACTTCCGCTGGACGTCAGCGTGAACAAGCTGATCGGCTACGCGCATTTCGGGCGCGAAGACTATGCGCTCGCGCTGGTGCCGCTCACCTCGGCGGCACTTTTCACACCCGACGACCCCGAACCGATACTGATTTGCGCGCATTGCCTGGCGAAGTTGGGCGATGGCGCGCTCGCTCGCGATCTCGCCATACAGGCGCTCGAGACCTCTCGGCAGAACGCGGCGCATGCCGACATCGGTGCGCGCGCCGAACGTTTTCTCGCCACGATTTAACGCCAATTCATTCCCGGGAGCCCCCCATGACGATAGGTATGCCCTCGTCTTCCCCTCTGCCGACGCCCCTCCAGTCCCTCTCGAACGCCAGCAATGTCGGCGCGAACCCGCAAGTACACATTGCGATGCCGGAGCCGCCGAAGGACCTGATGGCAGGGTGCTGGGAGCAGTTTCAAAGCGCCATTCAAACGCATCGCGGCGCGCGCAACGCGGCCCTCATCGGACACGTCGTCAACGCCATCGCAAAGAGCACCGCACTGGGCTTCGCGATCGCCACGATGGACGACGACTGGAAGGGATACGTCGACATCCCCCTCCATGTGCTCGCGGCATCCACGGAAATCGCGAGCCTGATGCTCGCAGCCAGCAAGTTCTGGCACGGCCCTGACGACATCCCGGGCGCGGAGATTCGCGACACCAACTTCTTCCAGACCATCGGCCAGTGGACCGGCATCGACCTGCTGCGGGAGTACGGCGGGGTGGTCAATTTGGCGATCACCAACGGTCCGCTGGTGTTTGGCGCCGTTCACAATGGCGCCGCACCGTTGCTCGAGACGCTGGGTATCCCGGTGCCGTCATGGCTGAAAGACGCCGCCGTTGACGATGCGAGTTCGGCCATCGCCGACGGGGTGGCGACCGCAACCGATTTCCTACAAAACCGCGTGCTCGGCACGATCATCGATGGCCGTGAGCGGCGCGCGTCCGTGGACAGGGTCACGGCGGCCGAGACCACCGTGAACTACGTCGTGCTGGACGGCGAACGCGACTACGTGCACATGGCCCCCCGCCCGCAGCTCGACTATGAACTTGAGGGGGTGACCGTCGTCCCGAGACTGTCTCGGGACGACTCGGCGCTCGCGTCCATCTCGTCCATCCCGGTGCCACCGGCCATCCCGGGCGACAACGCGGACATCCAGTCACTCGCGACCGGCGTCGACGACGAGTTCTTCGATGCCGAATCGGATTTGCATTCGGTCGTCTCCGATCTGTCGAACGAGGCCTTTCACGATGCGCTGGACACCGTCACACCTGACGTCGGTTCGCGCCCGTAAGCGTCATCGCAATGGGCTGCGCCTGCGCAGTCCAGGATGAAACGCGGCCACGCGCGCACCGACAGGACCAAACGGGGTGCACACGCCCCCCCGCCGCGCCGCAGGCGCGCGCGTGCCGCAGCCGGATCCATGCCGTAACCCTTAGGAGGAACGACGTTCCATGCAGCGATATTCAGCCCCCCACGCCGCCGGTGAAACCCACGTCCGGGCCAGCCGCACGGTGCCAAACGGCCAAACGCATTTCCCCCCAAGAACCGACGGCGCCCAGCGTTGCGCCTCTGACGCGGTTTCACCCAACGTGTCGCCGACCGCATCACCGGCCACATCGTCGATCGATTCGCCGATCGCGTCGCAAGCCTTCTCTCATGCGTATGCCCTCTGCGCGGCCAACGACTTCGTCGGTGCCGCACGCGCCTTTGCCGACCTCTGCCTCGCCTACCCGGAACGCACGGATGCCCACAAGGCGTTCGGCTACGTGCTTTGTCAGCTCGGCGATTATCGACACGCCGTCGCCCCCTTGATGATCGCGGTCGCGCGGGACTATGGCGACCCCGAGCCCTTGTATTTCGCCGCCGTGTGCATGCAGCGCAATGGCGATGTCGAGACCGCCCGCGAGATGGCAAGCGATGCGCTCGACATGGTGCGTCGCACCGGCCGCCCCTCTGATCTACACGACAAGCTGACGCGTCTGATCGACGCCCCCTGACCCCATCCCTCGGAGCCCATTCATGCCCAGACTTGACGCCCTGCCCACGCCCCACTACGTCTCCCAACCTGCCCCCGTCAACGCGTCGGCCACTGCGACGAACGAAGCATCGCTTGCGGGCGAAGTGCGTATCGCCCTCGGCGCGATGCAAGACGACGCACACTCGACGCATCGACTACGGCCGTCGCCGTCCACCGTTGGCCGCTTTACCGCCTTGATGCAACACGTGGGAAATTTCGGACTCAGCCTGGCGTCGTTAAGCGTGGCCAGCCTGAACAACATCAAGGAGATCTACGACGACAGTGCCTTGGCGACCGCCCACAACGTGACGCTCGCAACGGCGTCCCTGGCGACGCTGTCCAGCCTGATGGATTTGACGGTCGCCATTGGCAAGTACTGCACGCCCTCGACGACGACGGCCGACATCAAGAACACCGCCTGGCTGACCTCGGCGGGTGCCCTTCTGGGGTCGAAACACCTCGAGCGGTATGGGGCCAAATACCAGACGACCTTGCTGGGCGCCTCGATGATGGTGTTCTTCAATCAGGCCGGCAGAATCGCCGGTGAGCATCACGCCATGGACGAGTTATCGAACCGTGTCGGGCCAACGCCGTCTGCGGCCCCGTCGGAAGCGCCGCCCGGCGACACGCTCGACATCGACTCGCTGCAATCCTGCATGGGGTTTTCGGCTGCCGCTTATCGTGCGTTCGGGGGCATCGCCGCCGAAGGGCTGATCGAGTGGATGACGGCGATGGAGGCGCGTCGATCGCTGGATCTCGTCGAGCATCAGTTGAATTATGAGAGCCCGTTCGGACAGGAAGGCCGATACCGATCGGACACATCCGAATTCGGACAGGCAACGCAAAGCGCTGGCGCGCCCGATCCGAACCCGCCGTCGTCGCACGCCCGTGCCGCCCTGCCCGATCGAGCCACGAACGTCTGACACATCCCAATCGCCCCTGTCGCCGCGACGGGGGCAAAGGGTGCCTGCCGAGGCGCTACCGGTTGCCTCAACCCGCCCGATTGCGCATCCAATCCGCCGTGCCATGGAACGCCTGCATCAGCCGTTCCTGTAGCGATGCTTCGACGCCAATGTCCTGCATGGCCCACGCCATGCAGCGCAACCATTGGTCGCGCTCGCTCGTGGCAATTGGGAACGGCAGATGGCGGGCGCGCAACATCGGATGCCCGAACCGTTCGATGTAGTGATTCGGTCCGCCCAGCCATCCGCACAGGAACCAGAAGAGCTTGTCGCGCGAATCGCCAAGTGACTCTGGGTGCAGGCTACGAATGCCCGCGAACTCGGACTCGAGGTCCATCAGGTCGTAGAAGCGGTCGACGAGTTCGCGCACGCGATCCTCGCCGCCAAGCAGGGTAAAGGCCGTCGGTTGCGCGGCAGCGTCCTGCGCGTCGTCGTCCGTCTGCGGAGTTTGCGGAGTGTTTTCGGTCGTCATGCCCGCTATTGTGCCCCAGGCCCATCGCGTCTGCCACGCGTGCGCGAGCGGCACGATGCCGCACCTTCCCTGACGGGCGTCAGGCCTCGCGCAACGTGCGCAGCGCCGATTGACGCAGGACCGCCCGCAGACCGCTCCATCCGCCGATCAGCGCGCACAGCACGCCCGCCCCGACGCCCAGCGCGGGCAGCCATGGATTGAAGTGCAGCGCGAACTCGAAGACGTAGCGTGCCAGCGCCCATCCGAGAGCGCCGGCGCCCAACGCGGCCAGCAACCCGGCCAACGCGCCCACGGTCACCAGTTCCGCCAGATGCACATCGCGAAGCTGCCGCGACGACGCCCCCAACGCGCGCAAGATACCGCTCTCGCGCATGCGCTCGTCTCGCGTGCCCGCAAGCGCCGCATACAGCACCAGCACGCCCGCCGCGAGCGTAAAGACAAAGAGCGCTTGCACGGCGTCGATGACTTGCGACAGGATTTGCTGGATCTGCGCGAGCAAGGCGCCCGTGTCGATCACCGTCACATTGGGGAACTGGCGCACCAGAGCATCGGCCACGCCCTGTTGCTTTGGCGCGAGATGGAACGACGTGATCCACGTCATCGGAAAATCACGCAGCGCGGCGGGCGGCATCACCACGAAGAAATTCACGCGCATCGATCCCCAGTCCAGCTTGCGAAGACTCGTGATCGGTGCGTCGATGTGCTGGCCCGCGACTTCAAAGCGCAGCGTGTCGCCAAGGGTCAGCCCGAGCGTCTTTGCGATGCCCTCTTCCATCGAGACCTGGGGCGTCGAGGCATCGCCGTACCACTGTCCGGCCGTCACGCGATTGCCTTCGGGCAGCACCGCCGTGTACGACAGGTTGAACTCACGCTCCGCAAGTCGCCGCGCCCGCACTTCCGCGTAGCTATCGCCCGTCACCGGCTTGCCGTTGATCGCCGTCAGACGCGCACGAATCATCGGCGAGAGCTGCACGTTTGGCAGTCCCGCCGCGCGCAACTGAGCCAACACCGGCGCGTCCTGCCCCGGCTGAATATCGATGACGAAGCGGTTCGGCGCGTCGGGCGGGCTCGACTGACGCCAGCCCGCGACCAGGTCGTTACGCGTGACGGCAAGCAGCAACAGCGCCATCAACCCGAGCCCGAGCGCCACCACCTGCAACGCACTGCCGAGCCCGCGGCGACGCAATCCCGCCACGGCGTAGCGCCACCCGATGCCGCCCATCGCCCCGCCCGCCGCACCGCGACGCCTGGCCCAGGCTGCCAGCAGGCGGATGGCGAGCCAGGCGAGCACGCCGAACACCACCGCGCCCGCCGCGAAGCCGCCCGCCACCATCGCCCCGAGACGCAGGTCTCGCGCCGCGAACAGCAACAGCGCGCCGAAGGCCAGCGCACTCGCGCCATACGCCAGCCACCCTTGCCTGCGCGCCCCACCCACGACATCGCGACGCAACACATGCAGGGGCGCGACTTCGGAGAGCGGCAGCAACGGCGGCAACGCGAAACCGAGCAGCATGACCAGCGCACTCGCCAGACCGACGACCGCCGGTCGCCACGTCGGCGCCGGCAACCCCGCCGGGATCACGTCTCCCAACTGGGCGAGCAGCACCCAATGCGCCGCGTAGCCGAGCGCGATGCCCAATACGCCACCGATTAGGCCAAGCCCGATGAATTCAAGCGTCACCATCCCGCGCAACGCGCGGCGCGACAAGCCCAGGCAACGCATGACGGCGCAGGCATCGAGATGGCGCTCGCTGTACCGACGCGACGCGATGCCCACCGCCACCGCCGCCAGCACGGCGGCGAGCAAGGCTACCAGCGAGAGAAAACGCTCGGCGCGATCGAGCGTCTGGCGCACCTGCGGCTGTCCTTCCTCGAGCGATTCGAGATGCACGCCGCGCGCCTGTTCAGCGGCCGGCCGCGCCCACGCGGCGAATCTGGCGACCTGCGCGTCCGTGCCCGCCACCAGCAGCCGGTAGGTGATCCGGCTGCCGAACTGCACCAGCCCCGTCGACGGCAATTCGTCGAAGCGCATCATGACGCGTGGGGCCAGCGATCCGAAGCCGAAACCGCGATCCATTTCTCGCGTGATGACGGCGGCGATGCGCAACGTGCGGTTGCCCACGCGAATGGACTCGCCGGGCTTGACGTGCAGGGCATCGAGCAACGCGGCGTCGACCCACACCGTGCCTGGCGCGGGGATGGCCGCGGCGGGCGCATCCGGCGTATCGGCGCCGGCATCGGGGGCGGTGCGCACTCGCCCGCGCAATGGATAGCCGTCGCTCACGGCCTTGAGCGACGATAGACGGCTCGCGCCGACTTGCCCGTGTTCGCCCGGGACGCTGGCCATGCTGGGAAAGTTGGCGACGACGGCGGTGGCCAGCCCATCGGCCTGCGCCTGACGCGCAAATGCCGGCGACAGGGGGGCGTCGCTGCGCACGACGAGGTCGGCGGCGAGCATCTGGCGGGCGTCGCGTTCAAGCCCGCCCTGCATCCGATCCGAGAGAAACCCCACGCTGGAGAGTGCACCGACCGCCAGCAACAACGCCACGAGAAGCAGATGCAACTCGCCTGCGCGCCAATCGCGCAGGAACATCCGCCATGCCTGGCGAGCAACGTCAGTGAACCCCATCGTTTTTCAATCCTTTGACCCGCGCCAGCAATGAGCGCCAACCTCGCCACACGCGGGGCAGCCACCACCACGCCAGCACGACGAAGATCAATAACATCACGAGAAAAACGGCGGGAAGGAAAAACGCCAGCGCCAGTCCGCCCACCGTCGACACATCTTCGCCGGCTGAGGCCGCGACATTGGAGAAAGGTTCCGGCGACGTGTTGATCAGCGCCCGGCTACCCGCTTTTGCCAGATGGGCCGTGCCTGCCAACGCACCGCCCGCCAGCCCCGCCAGCACCGTGACGGTCGGATCCATTTGTCCCAGCGCCGCCGCGCCGAGCACGATGCCGGCCGGAATGCGGATGAACGTGTGGACGGCGTCCCAGGCACTGTCGACAAAGGGAATTTTATCGGCGAAGAACTCGATGGCCGCCAGCACGCCGGCCGTGGCAATCACCCACGTCGACGTCAGCACCACCAACGAGGGCGGCAGATGCAACCAGCCCAGACGCGCAGCCATTCCCGCGCAGAACACCGTCAGGTACAACCGCAGGCCACTGCCCCAAGACAGCCCCGCACCCAGTGCAATCGATTCAAGCATGGCGACCTCACTGCCGCCGATATGACGGCGTCGCACGATCACGCGTCGGGTACCGCCGACGCGGCAATGGCCATCGGGGAGGACGCGAACCGCCCCTACCCGCCGGACTGACGTCACAAGTGACGCGTCGGTGGCGTACAGTCGGCGAACGACCCTCGCGGAACAGCCACCGAACGGTCACTCGACCGCTACCGCGTCATTATGCCGCGCGCTGGGGCAACGCACCACCGATGCCGGACATTGAGGATTTGGCGTGGCCGGCGCAAACGGCAGGCGCCCTTCAGGCTGCGGTCAACTTCAACCCGACCAGGCCCGCCAGAATCAGCGTCACGCTGGCAATCCGGGCGGCGGAGGCCGACTCGCCGAACAGCATAATGCCCAGCACGAATGCACCGACGGCGCCAATACCGGTCCAGATCGCGTATGCCGTGCCCAATGGCAGCGAACGCACGGCCAATGCGAGCAGCCAGACACTGCCGATCATTGCGCCAATCGTGAACACCGACGGCCAGAGACGCGAAAAACCCTGCGTGTACTTGAGGCCGACGGCCCACGCCACTTCCAGCAAACCGGCAATAACCAATAGCATCCAGGCCATGACTGACTCCGATAGAGAAATCGGGGTCGTCCCCGGAAGACAAGCGATCCTCGTAACGGGTCGTCCCGTCACGGGGTTCCTTTGGATGTCGAATGACATGGCAGAACGCCAACGTCGCGAAGCTGCAACTTGGCATCTCACCGCCAGGGCGATCGCCGGACATCGCTCAGGGAACCGCACGATTTTAGCAAAGCTCGCGCGCCGCGGTCACCCCTTGCACCGATGCCCAGGCCTCCGGGATCGCACCGCTACGCGAACTCGCCCTTGCGGCATGCTCCGCAAGCACTCAGCCGATGGCGTCGATCTCGAGCCGGTAGCCGACCCCCGTCTCCGTGAGAATGTGTTGCGGCTGTGCCGGATCGACCTCCAGTTTCTGCCGCAGGTGTCCCATGTAGATGCGCAGGTAGTGATGGCTCTCGACGTGCGACGGCCCCCACACCTCCTTGAGCAATTGCCGGTGTGTCAACACGCGCCCCGCATGACGCACCAGCGTGATCAGCAGCCGGTACTCGATCGGTGTCAGATGCACCGGGTCTCCCGCGCGCGTGACCTTGCGTCTCGCCAGATCGATGTGGATGTCGCCGAACGAGAACGCTTCGTCGAGCGTTTCCGAATTGCCGCCACGATGATGACGTCGCAATTGCGCCCGTATCCGCGCGAGCAGTTCCGACACCCCGAACGGTTTGGTGAGGTAGTCGTCCGCACCGACATCGAGCGCCACGACCTTCTCTGCCTCCTCGTTGCGAGCGGACAGCACGATGATCGGCATATCGGTCCAGCTTCGCACTTCGCGAATGACCTCCACGCCGTCGACATCCGGCAGTCCCAGATCGACGATGAGCAGATCCGGCTTGCGCGTAGCGGCCTCGACCATGCCCTGCCGCCCCGTTTCCGCCTCGTGCACGACCATGCCTTCGGCCTCAAGCGAGGTGCGCAAAAACCGGCGGATCTGTCGTTCGTCTTCAATCACCACGACGGTGATGGTCGGTTCACTCATGTTGTTGGGTCGCGTTGGCGTCGGGGGTACGGGATGTCTGCGGCGGGTCGGCGGGCAAATCCGCATGGACGTCTTCCGGGCCCTCCAGACTCTCCGGCGCCATCGGCGGCGTTTCGATCGGCAACGTGAAGATGAAGCGCGCGCCACGACCGTCGGGTCCGTTGGTGGCGTGAATTCTACCGCCGTGCGCTTCCACGATGGCGCGACAGATCGCTAGTCCGAGTCCGATACCGGGCTTGGCCGACTCCTTTTCCCCGCGCATGAATTTCTCGAAGATACGCCCTTCCATGCCCGGGGGCAGACCCGGCCCGTCGTCGCTTACGCTCACTTCGACCTCGTCGCCCTGCACGCATGCGGCGATTTCGATATGCGAGCCCGCGGGCGAATACTTCGCGGCATTCTCCAGCAGGTTGGTGAACAACCGCTCCATCAGCACGGCATCGAAGCGCAGCAACGGCAAGTCGGCCGGCAGCCGCGTGCTCACCTCATGCCCGGCGAGCGATCGGCGGCAGGCGCGCAACGACGTACCCACCACTTCCTCGAGCATCTGCCACTGACGGTTGAGCTGCACGCCGCCCGCTTGCAACTTCGCCATGTCGAGCAGATTGGTCACGAGCCCCGTCATGCGCTGCGCCTCCTCGTGAATGGCCTCGACGAGTTCGGTGCGCAACGGCCCGGGCGTCTGGGCATTGCGGCTCAGCATGCTGGCAAAACCCACGATGGACGTCAATGGTGTTCGCAGATCGTGCGAGATCGCCGAGAGCAGGGAATTGCGTAGCCGCTCGGACTCCATCGTCACCAGTGCATCCTGCGCGATCTCGACGTAATGAACACGCTCGAGCGCGAGCGCGATCTGCGCGGCAAACGTATCGAGCAAACGCTGCTGATCCGGCGTGTCGATGGCGCCGCCGCCCTCCGGCGCCGGGGCGACCACCAGCACCCCCCGCGTGCGCATCGGCGCGCGAAGCGGGAGATAGTAGGCGTCCGACGCGGGCAACGTGTTGGTCCCCCGCCCCGCCGCTTGCTGACGGTCATACACCCACTGGGCGACATCGGTATCGATGTGCGCCGGCATGGTTTCCGACTGCGCGTTCTCGACCGGCTGGCGCACACTGCCCTGGCTGTCGGGTAGCAGCAGCGCCACGCGCGCCTGGAACACTTCGCGCACGTGGCGCGACCCGATTTCCACGATCTGTGGCGTAGTGAGCGCCGCCGCCAGTTCGCGGGCCATGGCGTACACCGCGCCCGTGCGACGCTCGCGCCACGTGGCCAGCCGCGCCTGGAACCGCAAGCTGGTTGTCAGATGGCTGATGACCAGGGCGACGGTGAGCATGACGGCGAACGTCAGCAGGTACTGGGTGTCGGACACCGACAGCGACATCTTCGGTGGCACGAAAAAGAAGTCGAACGCCAGCACCGACAGAAACGACGCGAGCACCCCTGGACCACGCCCAAGCCGCATGGCCGCCACGATCACGCCGAGCAGGTACAACATGGCGATATTGGCCAGATCGAGGAACGACGTGAGTTCCGCCGCGACAAGCGACACGGCGCCGCAGATACCGACGGCCCATGCATAGGCACGCCAGGGCCCGCCCACGAGCCCCAGCTCCGGGGCCGTTTCGAACCAGCCGCGCCAGTCGCCGCGCACCACGCGCTTGTCGGCCACGGCGTCCCCTGCCGCCGGTCCGATCAACACGACGTCCACGCCGCGTGCGCGACGCAAAAGTTGCTCGTGCAGCGGCGTGCGGGCAGTCCACCCGCGCCGTGCGCCGCTCGCGCCCACCACCAATCTCGAGACGTTGCGCATCTGGGCGTAGGCGAGCAGCGTGGTCGCCGCGTCCGCGCCATCGAGCGTGAGCGTTTCGGCGCCCAATTCCTGAGCGAGTTTGAGCGTTGCGTAGGTGCTTTCTCGACGCACCGGCGATTGCCGCAGGATGGCGGGCGTCTCGACATGTACGGCCAGCCAGTCGGCACGCAGGCTCGCGGCGAGCCGCGCGGCCGCGCGGGCGAGCGCCACGCCCTCCGGGCCCGGGCCAATAGCGACGAGCAGCCGCTCACGGGCTTGCCACACCTGGCTGATCGATTGATCGGCGCGGTACTCGCGCATTTGCGCATCGACGCGATCGGCCGTGCGACGCAGCGCCAGTTCGCGCAATGCGATGAGATTGCCCTTGCGGAAGAAGTTGCGCACCGCGCGCTCGGCCTGCGCGGCCATGTACACCTTGCCCTCGCGCATGCGCTCGAGCAGTTCGTCCGGCGGCAGGTCGACCAACTTCACTTCGTCGGCCAGATCGAAGATGCGATCGGGCACCGTCTCCCACACACGAATGCCGGTGATTTGTCCGACCACGTCATTGAGTCGCTCCAGATGCTGCACATTGAGCGTGGTGTACACGTCGATGCCGGCGGCGAGCAATTCCTGCACGTCCTGCCAGCGCTTCAGGTGACGCATGCCCGGCACGTTTGCATGGGCGAGTTCGTCGATCAGCGCCACGGCCGGTTTGCGCGCCAGCATGCCGTCGAGATCGAATTCGCGCAGCACGCGGCCGCGGTAGTCGACCGACTTCTGCGGCAGGACTTCCAGCCCCGCCAGCAAGCGCGCCGTTTCGTCGCGGCCATGCGTCTCCAGCACACCGACCACCACGTCGGTACCCTCCTCGCTGAGCTTGCGCGCCGCCTGTAACATCGCGAACGTCTTGCCCACCCCGGCGGACGCGCCGAAGAAAATCTTCAGCCGGCCACGCTGCTCGCGGGCTTCCTCGCGCTGCAGCTTGCCGAGCAGTTCATCGGGATCAGGGCGTTCCATGCCAGCCATCGAATTCATCCATCAGAAAAGCGAGCGCCTCGCCATCAGGCGAGGCTCGCGTCGATGCATCGGTTGCCCGATGACGTCAAAAGGCGATACGCGCCGGGCGTGCCGCCAATCTACCGCAGGCGGCGAGGCAAGACCAGCCATTCTCCGGTCTGCCTCGCCCGGTGGATACCCATTTCAGACGCTGCCGTGCGTCAGGGCGTCCAACGCGAGGTTCAGCGCCAGAACATTCACCCGGGGCTCTCCGAATATGCCCCACTGACGGCCTTGCGTGTATCGCGCAACCAGCGCGCGCACGGCGTCGGGGGCGAGGCCACGCGCCTTCGCCACGCGCGTGACCTGATACTCGGCGGCCGCCGGGCTGATGGCCGGATCGAGACCGCTGGCCGAGGCCGTGACCAGATCGCCCGGCACCGGCAGGGTTGCGCTCGGATCCGCCGCGCGCAACGCGGCGATGCGTGCCTTTACGGCGTCGGCGAGGGCGGGGTTGAGCGGGCCGAAGTTCGAGCCACCCGAGGACACGCCGTTATTGGGCATCGGCGCGGTGGCCGACAGACGTCCCCAGAAGTACTTCGGTTCATCGAAATTCTGGCCGATCAGCGACGAGCCGACCGCCTTGCCGTCTTTGTAGATGAGGCTGCCGACGGCTTCGCGAGAAAATGCCGCGCGGCCGATGCCGGTCACGACCAGCGGATACACCAGCCCTGTAATGACCGACAGCACGACGAACAAACTGAGCATCGGACGCAAAAGGGATTTCATGACATCGATTCCTTGAAGTTTCAGCAATGTGGCCCGAACGCAAGACCCATCGGCCATTGCGTTCGGGCGCCGCGCGATCAGGCCCAGCCCATCGCGGCAATGAACATGTCGATGACCTTGATGCCGACGAACGGCACCAGGATCCCGCCCAGACCGTAAATCAGAAGATTGCGGCGCAGCAGCGTCGCGGCCCCGACCGGGCGATACTTCACGCCCTTGAGCGCCAGAGGAATCAGCACCACGATGATCAGCGCGTTGAAGATCACGGCCGACAGAATCGCCGACGACGGGCTCGCCAGGCGCATCACGTTGAGCGCATCGAGTTGCGGATACGTCGTGGCAAACGCCGCCGGAATAATCGCGAAGTACTTCGCCACGTCGTTCGCAATCGAGAACGTGGTGAGGCTGCCGCGCGTCATCAGCATCTGCTTGCCGATCTCGACGATCTCGATCAGCTTGGTCGGATTCGAATCCAGGTCGACCATGTTGCCCGCTTCCTTCGCGGCTTGCGTGCCCGAGTTCATCGCCACCGCCACATCCGCCTGGGCAAGCGCCGGGGCGTCGTTCGTGCCGTCGCCGGTCATCGCCACCAGCTTGCCTTCGGCCTGGTACTTGCGAATCGTCGCGAGCTTCGCTTCCGGCGTGGCTTCGGCGAGGAAGTCGTCGACCCCGGCTTCGGCCGCAATGGCTGCCGCCGTCAAACGGTTGTCGCCCGTCACCATCAGCGTCGTGATGCCCATCTGGCGAAGTTCGGCGAAGCGCTCCTTGATGCCGCCCTTGACCACGTCCTTCAGCTCGATCACGCCCAGCGCGCGGGTCCCGAGTGTGTCTTGCTCGGCCACCACCAGGGGCGTGCTGCCGCGACGCGCAATCTCGTCGACCGCGCTGGCCAGCGCCACCGGCCATACGCCGCCGGCCGATTCCACGTAGCGCTTGAGCGCGTCTGCTGCGCCCTTGCGGATCTGCTTGTCCGCAAGGTCCACCCCGCTCATGCGCGTTTGCGCCGAGAACGGGATGAACAGCGCGTGCAGACCGCCCATTTCGCGCTCACGGAGATTGAAACGCTGCTTGGCGAGCACAGCGATGCTGCGCCCTTCGGGCGTCTCGTCGGCCAGCGAGGCGAGTTGCGCGGCGTCGGCCAGCGTGCGCTCGTCCACGCCCGGGGCCGGCACGAATTGCGATGCCTGACGGTTGCCCAGCGTAATCGTGCCGGTCTTGTCGAGCAGCAGCACATCCACGTCGCCCGCGGCTTCCACGGCGCGCCCCGAAGTGGCGATCACATTCGCTTGCATCATGCGGCTCATGCCGGCCACGCCGATGGCCGAGAGCAGCCCGCCGATCGTCGTCGGAATCAGACACACCAGCAGCGCGACGAGTACGGTAATCGTGACCGGATGCCCCGCTTGCGTGACGAACACGCTGTAGATCGAATACGGCAGCAGCGTCGCCGTGGCGAGCAGCAGCACCAGCGTAAGCGCGACGAGCAGGATCGTGAGCGCGATTTCATTCGGCGTCTTCTGCCGCTTCGCGCCTTCCACCATGGCGATCATGCGGTCGAGGAATGCCTCGCCCGGGTTGACCGTCACGCGCATGACCAGCCAGTCCGAGAGCACGCGCGTGCCACCGGTGACGGCCGAAAAATCGCCGCCCGACTCACGAATCACGGGCGCGGATTCGCCTGTGATCGCCGATTCGTCGACCGACGCTACGCCTTCCACCACTTCGCCGTCGGCCGGGACCACATCGCCCGCCTCGACCAGCACGAAATCCCCGCGACGCAGACTGGCACTATCGATAACCAGACACTCCGCGTCGCGCCGGGCCGAGCGCAATTGCTTGGCCGGCACGTTCTTCTTGGCCTGGCGCAACGAGGCGGCCTGCGCCTTGCTGCGGCCTTCCGCCAGGGCTTCGGCAAAATTCGCGAACAAGACCGTGAACCACAGCCACAGCGTAATGGCGAGGATGAACGGCGCGCTCGCCTCGGCGTGGCCCGCCACAGCCATGCCGAACAGCACCGTCGTGAGCAGGCTGCCCACGTACACCACGAACATCACCGGGTTTCGGGCTTGCGTGAGCGGATGCAGCTTGCGGAACGAGTCGACAATGGCCGGCTTGACGATCGCGGGGTCGAACATCGACAGTGACGTCGACGTGTGCCCTTTGCCCGCCGGCCGGGTGACGGTATTTCCTGAGGGTTGATTCATGAGTGCCTCGAATGCCTCATTTCAATAATCAATGCGCGCCGATCATCGTCAGATGTTCGGCGACCGGACCGAGTGCGAGCGCGGGCATATACGTCAGCGCGCCCACCAACAGCACCGTACCGAGCAGCAGCACGACGAACAGCGGACCATGCGTAGGCAACGTGCCCGAGGTCGCGGCGATGCGCTTCTTGCGGGCGAGGGCACCGGCAATCGCCAACACCGGCACAATCACCCAGAAGCGGCCGAACCACATCGCGATCGCCAGCGTGCTGTTGTAGAACGGCGTGTTGGCCGACAGCCCGGCAAATGCGCTGCCGTTATTGTTCGCGGCCGAACTATAGGCGTAGAGAATTTCCGAGAAGCCGTGCGTCGCCGGATTCGCTACGCCCGCCTGCCCTGCCGGTACCAGCACCGCAAGCGCCGTGCCGAGCAGCACCAGCAGCGGCGTCATGAGCACGGCCACGGCGACCATCTTCATCTCGAACGCTTCGATCTTCTTGCCGAGATACTCCGGCGTGCGGCCGATCATCAGCCCGGCCACGAACACCGCGAGCATCGCGAAGACGAGCATGCCGTACAGGCCCGAGCCCACCCCACCGAAGATCACCTCGCCCAACTGCATCAGCAGCATCGGCACCAGCCCGCCCAGCGGCGTGAGCGAATCGTGCATCGCGTTGACCGCGCCGCACGACGCCGCCGTCGTCACCGTGGCGAAAATGCCCGAGGCCGCGATACCGAAGCGCGTCTCCTTGCCTTCCATGTTGCCGCCTGCCTGCGTGGCGCTCGCTTGCTGATCGACACCGAGCGTCGTCAGCACCGGATTGCCGGCCTGCTCGGCAGAGACCGTGGCCACGGCGGCAATCGAGAACGCAATCGTCATCGCGGCGAGCAGCGCCAGGCCCTGGCGACGATCGCCGACCATGCGTCCGAACATATGACAAAGCGCCGCCGGGATCAGGAAGATCGCCAGAATCTGAAGGAAGTTCGACAGCGGCGTCGGGTTTTCGAACGGGTGCGCCGAATTCGCATTGAAGAAGCCGCCACCGTTCGTGCCGAGCATCTTGATCGCTTCCTGCGAGGCGACCGGGCCCATCGGCAGGGTTTGCGTCTGCGTCACGGCGGGCGTTGTCACCGGCTTGCCGGCGGCGTCGAGCTTCGGCTGACCGTCCGGGCCAAGCACCGGATTGTCGTAATGCGTGGCTTGCAGCGTGGTGACATCCTGATAAGCGCTGAAGTTCTGAATCACGCCCTGACTCATGAAAGCCGCTGCCAGCAAGACCGAAAGCGGCACCAGAATGTAGAGCGTAATGCGGGTCATATCGACCCAGAAGTTGCCGATCGTCTGTGCCGTGTGACGGGCAAAGCCGCGAATGAGTGCGACCACCACGGCAATGCCGGTGGCAGCCGACATGAAGTTCTGTACCGCCAGACCGAGCATCTGCGTGAGATAGCTCATGGTCGACTCACCGCTGTAGCCTTGCCAGTTGGTATTGGACACAAAGCTCACGGCCGTATTCATCGACGAGTCCGGGGTAACGGCCCCCAACCCTTGCGGATTGAACGGCAGCCAGACTTGCCAGCGTTGCAGGGCGTAGACGGCCAAGGCGCCGAGCGCGTTGAAGCCGACGAGCGCGATCGCGTACGCGCGCCAGTGCATTTCCTTTTCGGGATCGATGCCACACAGGCGGTAGAGCGCGCGTTCCATGGGCGCGAACCAGCGGTTCACGCGAGATTCGCCGGCGAGCACGTCGGCCATGAAGCGGCCGAGCGGGCGTGCCAGCACCAGCAGCACGACGAGGAAAACGCCGAGCTGAATCCAGGCGTTGAGCGTCATGCCAGATCCTCCGGCTTGAAGAGCGCGTAGACGAGATAAGCGAGCAGCGCGATCGTGAGTCCGCCGCTCAGCCAATACATGGCGGTCATTGCTGCCCTCCTACCGACGCGCAAAACGCGACAAAGCCGACGGTCGAGGCAGCAAACACCGCGATGACGCCGAGATATAGCCAGTCCATGACAACTCCCTATCGTGTGGCGGCTGGCACGCCACGGACGCGACGCGCCCTTGCATGCGCATGCCAGCCGTGCCTTGAACGATACGGATCGACGCGTAAAGACGGAGATAAAAGGGATAAACGGGGTGTAAACAACGCGTAAAAACAGCGCCCCGACAATACAAAAAGCCCACCGACAATGACAAAGTCGCCTGGCTTGCGCGCGGTGGCGCGCAGACCGGCGAGCAGCACGTCGTCCAGGGCGAAGGCTTTGGCGCGGCCGGTTTTCAGCGTCAACATCGACTCGCCGTGATCGCGGGCGGGGAAGAGACGGACCGGGGCCCCTTTCTGCAGCGAGTTGGGTTTATGTCTGAGAAGCGGAAAGGGGCCTCGGTCCGTCGAGGAGGGGCGATATCGCGTCTTGAGGGAGGGGGCGCGAGTGGATTCCCGAGGCGAGTCAGCCGCGTGGGGAGGAAGACGCAGCGGAGGTGTCGTGCTCCGGGGCGTGGGTGATGCCGTCAGCGCTTACCCCGTAACGCGCCCCGGCTTCCCAAATCGCGAGCACGTCGGGCGACGGGACGACCCGGAGGACATGCCCAAAAGGCGGCACGGCGGTCTGAAGCGACTCGCGTTGGAGTTGCCGCATGCCGTCGCTGCGGAAGATGTCCGCGAGTGCGGCATCGACACGCGTCTTGAACGCCGGATCGTCCTTGGGCAGCGCGAGGGCGTAGTGCTCGGGCTGAGTCGCCAGCGGTGGTCCGACGATACGGAAAGCGTCAGGCGACTTGCTGGTGGCGCGCAGGCCTTCGAGCAGCACGTCGTCGAGCGCGAGCGCTTGGGCGCGATGCTCGCGCAGCATACGAAACGCGTCGTCGTAGTCGCGCGCCATCAAGAGCTGAAAGCCTGCCCGCGCGTGCCGGGCGCGCACCAGCCGCTCGGCGGTCGTGCCTTGCACCACGGCCAGCCGCAATCCTCGCATATCGTCGATCGAACGAATCCCGGCGCCCTGCCGAACCATGAGGCGGACATTCGCGGCGTAATACGGCAGACTGAAGGCCACCTGTCGCTCGCGCGCGGCCGTGACGGTCGACGGCGCGCAATCGATGTCGATGGCATCCCCCTTGATCAGCGGCCCGCGCATCTGCTCGATCACGCGCACGGGGGTAATGCGCAGGTCGGGCATCGCCATTTCGCGTTGCAACGCTTGCACAACGCGTTGGCACAGCGCCCACGCCAGCCCCATTGGCTGATCCTGCGCATCCACATAAGAAAATGGAACCGCCGTTTGCCGATAGCCCAGCACGATGCGTCCGCGTTCGCGAATGCGTGCCATCGTCGGGGACGCTTCGGTAATCTCGGCGAGCACCGCCGTGCCGTCGCCCGACGCCGCGGCCGAGTCCGCTATCGACCACGGGATCGCCGCCGTGCTCACCCGCGGTAGCCCGGGCACTGGCGGCTCGCCTGCGGGGGCCACCGCCGGGATGACGAGCGCCAGCCCGGCCGCCGCCGTCAGCACCCAGCGCAGGAATGGGTACAGGAATGAACGCAGAATACCTGCGACACGGGCCGCAGACGATGACAACCAGCAAGGTGGCAGGAACATGATCGAGGCGGGGACAGAGCGAAAAGTGTCCGTACCTTAGCAACGCCCTGCCCCGATCTTCCTCGCGGGAATCCCTTTTCGGACAATTCCCTAGGAACGTATTTCGAATATCAGCGAGTCTGCACCAGCAACGTTTGCAGCAGACGCTCGTCGTCTTCCGCCGTCGGCGCGGTATTGTCGTAGCGCGCCAGCTGCGGGAACGCCTCGGCGGACGGCGAGAACCGGCGCAGCCGGTAATCGTCCCAATGCGCCAGCTTATAAGCGTCGTTCGGATTGCCTCGGCTCACGATGCGCGCCTTCGCATCGGCCTCGCCGAGCTCGACCCAGACCACATGCACGCCCACGTCGTCATCGACACCCAGCCACGCGCGATCGAACAACCGCCCTTCGCGCAACTCGCGCGAGAACGGTCCGACCACCAGCACGTTCACCCCGAGACGAAGATTCTCGCGCGCCGTGTCCAGCAGTCCCGCGTACTCGGGGTCGCGCAACGTCTGCAAATACACTGGACTGTCGCGGTCATTCGGATTGCCCGTCAACGCGCCCATCACCGAAGCACTGTAAGCACCATAAAGCGTGTCTTTATCGAGCAGACAAAACGCTTCCCCACTGCGCGCAATCAGCGGGCCGATCAGGCGCTTCGCCAGCGTCGTCTTGCCCGCCCCGGCGTGACCGCAGAAAAAAATGAGGCGCCTCATGATTGCGCCTTGCGCTCGAACATCACGAAGTGTTTGCGCACCGGTTCGACAACCTCGAACACGCCCTCGAAGCCCGCCGGAATCACACAGGCGTCCCCCGGCCCGAACTCCGACGCGTTGCCGTCGAGGTCGCTGATGCGAATACGTCCTTCGATCACCGAAAAATATTCCTGACGATGCGGACCAAAGGCAATGCGCCACGCGCCGGGTTCGCACGTCCATTCGCCGCAATCGAACTCGCCCAGCGCGTCCGTGTAGAACGGTCGCGTCACCCGTTGCGGATTGCCTTCGAGGCGACGCGCTTGCGCGGGGTGGTCGAAGATGGCTTCACCCGCCTGGGCGGGTGCGAAAGTGATCAGAGCGGGAGCAGTCATCAGCGTTAGGAAAAAATGTCAACAAAGTGGACTCAATTGAGCGCCGCGCTCAGCTTGCGGCGCCACGCGGCCACCGTGGCCGGGTCCGTCTCCGAGAGCGCATCGAAGATGGCCAGCATCGACTTGCGTGCGGCGTCGTCGCCAAACGCGCGGTCGCGCTGCACGATGTCCAGCAACGCCTGCAATGCCGGTTCGTAGGTGCGATCCGCCAGATAGCGGTTGGCAAGATCGAGCCGCGCCTGCAGATTGTCAGGATCCGCTTGCACGCGCGCAAGCAGCGCCTGCGCGGGCGGCAGATGACTCGCCTGCTCGGCGGCGGCAATGCGCGTGCTCAGCGCGGCGATGCGAGCGTCGCCACTGGCCGCCGTGCGCGGCGAGAGCAGCGTCAGCTCCGCGCGCGCGCCGTCGACCTCGCCCATGCCGAGCAGCACGTCGACCAGATCGAGACGCACTTCGTCATGCGCGGGATCCAGCGCCAGCGCGGCTTGCAACGCGTCGCGCGCGACCTCGGGCTTACCTGCCGTCAACGCCTCGCGCGCCACGCGGCGCGCCATCTCCGCCGGATTCGGCACGATCCGATCGATGAACGCGCGCAACTGCCCCTCGGGCAAGGCGCCTACGAACTGGTCGACCGGCTCGCCGTCGACGAAGGCGACCACCGTCGGCAGGCTGCGCACGCCATACTCCGCGCAAAGCTGCGCGTTCTCATCGGCGTTGATCTTCACGAGACGAATGCGACCCTGCGCTTCGGCTTCCAGCTTTTCCAGCAACGGTCCGAGCACGTTGCACGGGCCGCACCACGGCGCCCAAAAATCGGCGAGCACCGGCACTTGATGCGAGACGGCCAGCACGTCGGCATCGAAACTGGCGAGTTGGGTATCGATCATAGGTCCTATCGAGCGTGGTAAATTGCGTGGACGGTGGCCGTCACTCATCGAATGCAGCCGCCCGCTTGACGCATGGTATGCATGGTAATCGCAAAACTGGGCAAATCGGTACGGACGCGCATGCGCGCGCCGGGTTCCCGACCCGGCCGTGCGTCGTCCCACCTGTCGGACGACTTGCAGGGAGGCACATGCACGCAGGCCATGGCACGGCAATTTTCTTCACCCAACTACTCCTCTTGGTCCTTGTCGGCAGATTGCTGGGCGAGGTCATGCAGCGCCTGCGCCAGCCGGCGGTCATGGGGCAGTTGCTGGCCGGCGTGCTGCTCGGCCCGTCCGTCTTCGGCGCCCTGATGCCCGCCTGGCAGCACGCCGTCTTTCCCGATACCGAAGCGCAGAAAAGGATGCTCGACGCGGTCGCCGAACTGGGCGTACTGCTACTGCTGCTTTCCACCGGGCTGGAAACCGATCTGGGCCTCGTTCGCCGCATGAAGCGAATGGCCATCTTCGCGTCGGCCGGCGGCATGGTGGTCCCCTTCGCCTGCGGCTTTGCGCTTGGCTGGCATCTACCCGACGATCTCCTGCCGCATCCCGAGGCCCGGCTGGTCACCTCCCTCTTCCTCGGCACCGCGCTGTCGATCTCGTCCGTCAAAGTCGTGGCGACGGTCATTCGCGAAGTCGACTATCTGCGCCGCAACATCGGCCAGATCATCCTGGCGGCCGCCATTCTCGACGACACCACCGGCTGGATCATCATCGCTGCCATCGCCGGCCTGGGGGCGAGCGGCTCGATCGATCTCGGCCATCTGTCGATCAGCCTGGGGGGCACGTTGCTGTTCATCGTGCTGTGCTTCACCGTGGGCAAACGTGCCGTGGCCGTCGCCATTCGCTGGACCAATGATCGCTTCACCGCCGAGATGCCCGCGCTCAGCGCGATTCTCGTCATCACCTTCGTGCTGGCGCTCGCCACCGACAAGCTCGGCGTGCATACCGCCCTGGGCGCGTTCATGGCCGGCGTCATGATTGGGCAGTCGCCAATTCTCACCGAACAGATCGAGGCACAGCTGCGCGGGTTGATCGTTGCGCTCTTCGCGCCGGTGTTCTTCGGGGTTGCGGGCCTGTCGGTGGATCTGACGATCCTGCTCGACTGGCGCATGCTCGGTCTGGTCGCCGGATTGATCCTGATCGCGAGCGTGGGCAAATTCACCGGCGGCTTCGCTGGCGCGCGCCTGGGCGGCATGTCGTCGGCCGAAGCGCTGGCACTCGCGACCGGCATGAACGCGCGCGGCTCCACCGAGATCATCGTGGCGAGCATCGGGCTTTCGCTGGGCGTGCTCAGCCAGGACCTGTTCACCATGGTCGTCGTCATGGCGCTGATCACCACACTCATCATGCCGCCTGTGCTGCGACGGGCACTCGTGCGCATTCCGCTCTCGGCGCAGGAGAAAGCGCGGCTCGAGAAAGAGGCGGCCGAGGAGAAGGACTTCCTGCCGAACGTCGAACGGATTCTGGCCGCCGTGGACGGCAGCGCCAACGGGCGCTTCGCCGCATGGATCGCCGGGCTGACGGCCGGCGTGCGCGGCACACTGACGACCGTACTCGCCCCATCGCCCACCAAGACGAACGACGGCGCGGCGGCGCGTGACACCCGCGAGCCCTCTGAAGCCTCGGACAAGCCAGCCGGCCAGGACACACCCGCCCACGCGGCCGACGGCGAAAGCGACGGGCGCGACGCCTACGATATCGCGCTCGCGGCCGCCACACTGGCGGCGCCACGCGCGCCCGGCACACCGGGGGTCGAAGACGATTCAGGCGCCGACAAGGCGCGCGAGGCGGCGCGTCTGGTGCTGCGCGAGCGCACGGGCAAGGCGCCGCAGAAGACGCCGGATTTGCCGCATGGGCCTGTCAAGGAGAGCGCCGGCAAGGTGCCATCGGCAGACGCGTCGAACGATCATGGCGCCCCGAAACATGAACCGGTGGGTGAAGCGCACGACGACAAGCGCGTGAGCAACGCGACCGAGACAGGCGCGTTCGTGGCGAGCGATCCGTCGGACGCGGCGCGCGAGCAGGAAGCATTGCAACCCGACCGCAGCCACGAAGCCAATCGCATTTCCGACGAAATCGCCAAGGGCTACGGCTTCGTGATCGCCGGATTCGACGCCCCGGGCGAGGAGACGGATTCCGACGTCCCGCCGCTGCCCTTGCCCACGGGCGTGCTGCCGCTCACCAAGGCGTTCGATGGCGCGATCGGCATTGTGCTGGCCCACGGCGAGCATGCGCGCAAGCCCGATGCGCCGCTCAACATCCTCGTGCCCGTATCGGGCACCGACTACTCGCGGCACGCGGCCGAACTCGCGATCACGCTGGCGCGCGCGGCGAACGCGCCCGTCACGGCGCTCCACGTGTCCGCGCGGGTTGCGCCCGGCATGCTGCATCGGCGCTGGCGCCCACGCGTACTGAAGCCTGATGCCGCCGAAGCCGCCATGATGGAGAACCTGCATGCGCTGGCCAGGCGCAACGGTGTGAAGCTTCGCACCCGTCTGCTCGCCGGCGGGAAGGTCGACGAAGCCGTGCTGCACCAGATCCATCACGGCAAACACAATCTGCTGGTGCTCGGCGTGCAACCCCGCTTCGGCGACCGCCTCAACTTCGGCGCCGTCTCGCACCGTCTGCTGGAAGACCGCCGGTGCTCGGTCATCGTGCTGAGCGCGTGAGGTGGGCCGTGCGGCATTGCCCACCAGCGCCCACGTCCCCGAATAAAAACGCCGGCGGCCGAACGTTTCGGCAACCGGCGTCGAGACGCGCCAACGAAGCTTAGTTAGCCGACGGCTTTCGCTCCGGCAGCGGAATCCACTCCGTCTCGCCGGGCACCGTGCCCATCTGCTGGGCCGTCCAGGCGGCCTTGGCCTGTTCGATGCGCTCGCGACTCGACGATACGAAGTTCCAGAAGATGAACCGATCGCCGTCGAGCGGCGCGCCGCCGAGCAGCATCAATCGCGCCGGTTGGTCGCCTGCCACAATACGCATATCCGCGCCCTGAGCGAGCACGCCCATACGATGTTCGGGCAGCACCTCGTCGTTCACCGTCACCTCGCCCTGCACGGTGTACACGGCGCGCTCCGCATACTCGGGCGGCAGCACGAACGCCGAGCACGGCGCCATATCGACAGCCAGATAAAAGATCGGCGAAAACACCTTCACCGGCGCCGTCTGGCCAAACGCCTGGCCGAGAATCAGGCGCATATGCACGCCGGGCAGGAAGATGTCCGGCAGCGACGACGCCTCGTGATGCGCAAACGACGGCTCGGTTTCCTCGTCGGCCTGCGGCAGGGCCACCCACGTCTGAATCCCGTGAACGTCGCCGCCGCGCTCGCGCACATCGTGCGGCGTGCGTTCGGAATGAACGATGCCGCGCCCCGCCGTCATCCAGTTCACCGCGCCCGGGGTGATACGCTGATCGCTGCCAAGACTGTCGCGATGCCAGATCTCGCCGTCGAACAGATACGTGACCGTCGCCAGCCCAATGTGCGGGTGCGGACGAACGTCCATGCCCTGGCCCGGCGACAGCGTGGCCGGCCCCATGTGGTCGAAGAAAATGAACGGCCCGACCGTCTTGAACGGCAGACTGGGCAGACTGCGCTGCACGGTAAAGGCGCCGATGTCGCTCAGGTGCGGCTTGAGCACGGCGAGGAAGGGGCTGGTGGAATCGGTCATGGTGCAGCTCTCCTGCGTTCGGATGGGCAATGGGGCGAATGTGAACCGATTGTAGAGGACATTGCCGGCTCGCTCCATGACACCTGTGCATGATTGCCGAGCGGCTTTTCGCGCCTGCGCCCATGGACGATGCGCATCGCTCCTATAATGCAGGGATCCCGAAACGCTCCCCACACGCGCGCAGCGCGTGCATCGACTTATGAACAAAGCCTTTGTCAAGGAAGACAGTGGCGACGACGATGACGATCTCGACGCCGGCACCCCGGACATTCCCGCGGGCACCAAGAACTACATCACGCCGACGGGCTATCAACGTCTGAAGAACGAATTGCTCGACCTCATCGACAATCAACGCCCCGAGGTGGTGAAGATCGTGTCGTGGGCGGCGTCCAACGGCGACCGCTCGGAGAACGGCGATTACATCTACGGCAAGCGGCGCTTGCGCGAGATCGATCGGCGTATCCGCTTTCTTACGCGACGCCTCGATAACGCCGAGGTGGTCGATACGCGGCGTCAGGAGAACGTCGATCAGGTGTTTTTCGGGGCCCAAGTGACCTATGCCGACGGCAAGGGCGACGAGCACACGATCAGGATCGTCGGCATCGACGAAGTCGATCTCGACCGGGGATATGTGAGCTGGATTTCGCCGATGGCCCGCGCGATCACCAAAGCGAAAGTGGGCGACACCGTGCCGCTGCGCACGCCGGCCGGGCTCGAACAGATCGAGATCCTGGACGTGCACTACCCGCCGTCGGACGGCTAGCGAATCAGGCCATCCAGGCGGTGTGTGCCGGCGCGCGCCCGTTCGACGGGGGCACCGGCCCGCGCGTCAGTAGTCGCCGCGTTCGCGCGTGATGCGCATGGCGTGATTGGCGTGCAGCTCTTCCTGATGGCGCTCGCTCGGTCGCTCGCGCGCCACGCGCATCACATCCGGATTCACGCGGATGCGGCGCATGACGTTGGCCAGATGCACGCGGTCGCTCACCTGAATGAGGAAGCGCAGCGTTGCCGATTCGTCCGGCACCACTTCATCCATGCCAATGTGCACGATGTTCGCGTCCGAGGCGGTAATGTCGGCCGCCACTCGCGAAAACACGCCGCGATTGTGACGCACGAGCACCTTGATGCCCACATCGAACAGACGCCCCGGCTGCGGGGACCACGCCACATCGATCCAGCGGGTTCGGTCCTTGCGGTGAATGCGACGCGCGACCGGGCAATCGGTCGTGTGGATCGCCATACCCAGCCCGATGCCGATATACCCCATGATCGCGTCGCCGGGAATCGGGCGGCAGCACGCCGAGAACTGCACCGACATGCCTTCCGTGCCAGTAATGAGCACCGGCGGCCCGACCGTCTCGTCGCCGTTACGCGGGGAGTCCGGATCGTCCGGGCTGTCGGTGTCGTTCTCGCTTTCCTTGCCCGACGAGAGCACCGCGAGGCGCTTGGCCATGACCGCCGCGACCCGACGGCCCAGACCAATGTCCGCGAAGATATCCTCTTGATCCTTGTTGCCCGTCCACTGTGCGAGCTTGTCCCAGGTCTCCGGCGAAATTTCGCTCATTGTCAGGCCGTAGCCCTTGAGCGCTTGCTCCACCAGCCGTTCGCCCAGTTGCACCGACTCGGCGAAGCGCATCGTCTTGAGGTAATGGCGAATCGCCGAGCGCGCCTTGCCGGTACGCACGAACCCAAGCCAGACGGGGTTCGGCTTCGAATACGGCGCCGTGATGACTTCCACGATGTCGCCGTTCTTCAGTTCGGTGCGCAGCGGCAGCAGTTCGTTGTTGATCTTGACGGCGACACACTGATTGCCCAGGTCGCTGTGGACCGAATACGCGAAGTCGAGCGCCGTGGCACCGCGCGGCAGCGCCATGATGCGCGCCTTCGGCGTGAAGACGTAGACGGCATCGGGGAACAGGTCGATCTTGACGTGTTCGAGGAATTCGGTCGAATCGCCGGTCTCGCTCTGGATGTCGAGCAGCGATTGCAGCCAACGATGCGCGTGCTTCTGCACATCGTTCATATCCGCGCCGCCATTCTTGTATAGCCAGTGAGCGGCTACGCCCGCTTCCGCAATTTCATGCATGCGGCGCGTACGAATCTGGAATTCGATCGGGGTGCCGAAGGGGCCGACGAGCGTCGTATGCAGCGACTGATAGCCGTTGACCTTCGGGATCGCAATGTAGTCCTTGAACTTGCCCGGCACCGGCTTGTAGAGCGCGTGCAATACGCCGAGCGCGAGGTAGCACTGCGCATTGGACTCGACGACGACGCGGAAGCCGTACACGTCGAGCACCTGCGAGAACGACAATTGCTTCTCCTGCATCTTGTTGTAGATGCTGAAGAGCGTCTTCTCGCGACCGAAAACGTCGGCACTTACCTCACCTTCCGTGAGCGCTTTCTCGACGGCGTCGAGAATCTTGCCGACCACTTCGCGCCGGTTGCCGCGCGCGGCCTTCACGGCCTTGTCGAGCACGGCGTAGCGACGCGGATGGTAATTCGCGAAGCTCAGATCCTGCAGCTCGCGGTAAGTATTGTTCAGGCCCAGGCGGTGCGCGATGGGCGCGTAGATATCGAGCGTCTCGCGCGCCACACGGCGCTGCTTCTCCGTCGACGTGACGCCCAGCGTGCGCATGTTGTGCAGCCGGTCCGCAAGCTTGACGAGAATGACACGAACGTCGCGCGCCATCGCCAGCAGCATCTTGCGGAAACTCTCGGCTTGCGCCTCTTCGCGGCTGCTGAACTCCATCTTGTCGAGTTTCGACAGACCATCGACCAGTTCCGCGACCTTCGGGCCGAATCGCTCGGCGAGTTCGGCCTTGGTCACGCCCTGGTCTTCCATCACGTCGTGCAACAAGGCGGCCATGATCGACTGCGCGTCGAGCTTCCACTCGGCACAGATCTCGGCAACGGCGACGGGATGGGTAATGTAGGGTTGTCCGCTCTGGCGATACTGGCCCAGGTGGGCTTCGTCGCTGAACTGGAAAGCTTCCTTGATTTGCGCGAGGTCGCTCTCCTTGAGGTACTCCCCAAGCATGCCCTTCAGACGGGCGATCGAGACGACCTCATGCTTGCGCGGCTGCTCTGGCGTCGCCGTCGGACCGAAGAGGTGCCGATACGACTGCTCGAGCAGCGCGTCAATGTACTGCCGCGTGGCGCTTTCGCCCTTTTTCTTTTTACGCTCGGGCTTCGGCTCCCCCGCTTTGGGTTCATCCGCAGCGATGGACGCGGCCGGTGATTTTGCATGACTCATACGTGTACCTGCATCGTCGAGCGGCCCGGAACGTCACATCGCATCAGTGCTGTCTCCCGATCAGAGCGGCACTTTCTTGAGCATCTCGACACCCACCTGACCCGCCGCGATTTCGCGCAGCGCGACAACGGTCGGCTTGTCTTTGTTGTTCTCGAGCTTCGGCGTGTGACCTTGCGCCAACTGGCGCGCGCGGTACGTCGCGGCGAGCGCCAGCTCAAAGCGATTGGGGATACGTTTCAGGCAATCTTCAACGGTAATTCGGGCCATAAGGAGTTTCCTTCTTGATATGAGGCGTATTCTATCGCAGCCGCGGCACGCTCGCGAAAAACGCCAGCGCGCTCGGCGAATGCGAGGGTGTTACGAGGGATCGTTCGGTGCGTGAATGTCCAGGTCGGTGAACAAGGTTCGGTGCCGCGCATACTGCGACGCGAAGCGCAGACGCACGGCGGTGAACACCGATTGCAGTTGATCGAGCGCGCGCTGGAATTCGTCGTTGATGATGATGAAATCCGCTTCGGGCGCGTGGGCGATTTCGCCGCCGGCCGCCAACAGACGACGCGCAATGACATTAGGCTCGTCCGTCCCACGCTTCTTCAAGCGCTCCTCGAGCGCCGCGATGGACGGCGGCAGGATGAAGATCCCAACCGCGTTCGAAAAGCGCTTGCGCACCTGCTGTGCGCCTTGCCAGTCGATTTCCAGCAACACGTCACGACCTTCACGCATCTGGTCCTCGATCCATACGCGCGACGTGCCGTAATAGTTGCCGTGCACTTCGGCGCTTTCCAGGAACTCGCCGGCCTTCCGGCTTGCCAGGAACTGCTCGACCGAAATGAAGTGGTAATGCACGCCCTCTTCCTCATTCGGACGCGGCGCGCGCGTGGTGCTGGAGATCGACAGGCAGATGTCGGCGTCCTGCGCGAGCAGCGCGTTGACGAGCGTGGACTTGCCCGCCCCCGAGGGGGCGACCACCATGAACAGATTGCCGGGATACTCGGCGTGCAGGGTAGCTTGCGGGATTGGCGATGACGCGGACATGCGGCTTACTCCAGATTCTGCACTTGCTCGCGCATCTGCTCGATGTACAGCTTGAGCGCCATCGAGGCATCGGCGAGTTCCTTCGAGGCGGCCTTCGAGCCGAGCGTGTTCGCTTCGCGATTGAGCTCCTGCATCATGAAGTCCAGCCGTTTGCCCACCAAGCCCCCCTTGTCGAGGATATGGCGGGTTTCCTTCAGGTGGGCGTCGAGTCGGGTAAGTTCTTCCGCGACGTCGATGCGCACACCGTAAATCGTGACTTCCTGACGAATGCGCTCGGCGATTTCGTCCTTGCTCGGCGCGGCGGAACCTTCCGGCACCACAAGACCCAGCGCTTCCAGAAGTCGGTCGACGATCTTCTGTTGATGACGTGCGATCAGCTCCGGCACCATCGGCTGCAGGCCCACGAGGATCTTCTCCATGAACTCGATGCGCTCGATGAGGCTTGCCTTGAGCTGAGCGCCTTCGCGCTTGCGCACGTCGACGAGGTCGCCAATGGCGGCACGTCCGGCGTCGATCACGGCATCGCGCAGCGCGTCGGCCGTGACCGACTCTTCGCCGAGCACGCCCGGCCAGCGCAGGATCTCACCGGTGCGCATGCGCTCGGCATCCGGGAAGCACGCGAGCACTTGCCGTTCAAGATCGGCGAGCTGTTTGACGGCATCGAGATTGAGGGCACCGTTCGTGCCATTCTCGGGGCGCTGCACGTTGATACGGATGTCGACTTTGCCGCGCGAGAGCTTGCCGGTGAGCGCTTCGCGCAGTACCGGTTCGCAGGCACGCGCCTCTTCGGGCATACGGAATGCCAGATCGAGGAAACGCGAGTTGACCGTACGTAATTCGACCGACACGCTCGCGCCTGCGGCACCATCGGCATGCGCAATGTCGCGCGTGACGCTGGCGTAGCCGGTCATACTGAAAATATTATTGTCTTTCATCGGGGTGACCGGAACCACAGCCGCGCGGCAGTATTGTCGCGAGGCAATGCAGCAACCGGATTCGCATGCATGGATGAAACGCGATTATCGCACTTTCCAGCGTTGTGCTCCCGAATCGGCCCGCGCTGCCGGGCCGCGCCGCCAAGCCTGCGGCGTTTAGCGATACCATTCGGGTATTGCCGCACCCATTCACCTTGCAGGACACTCACTCATGACGCAAATTCCCCGCCCGGACGGCCGTGCGCACGACGCATTGCGCCCCGTGCGCATCACCCGCCAATACACCCGCTACGCCGAAGGTTCGGTGCTGATCGAATGCGGCGATACCAAGGTCATCTGCACCGCCAGCGTGGAAGAGAAAGTCCCGGGCTTCCTGCGCGACTCCGGCCAGGGTTGGCTCACGGCCGAGTACGGCATGTTGCCGCGCGCCACGCACACCCGCGGCGATCGTGAGGCCGCGCGCGGCAAGCAGAGCGGACGCACGCAGGAGATCCAGCGCCTGATCGGCCGCTCGCTGCGCGCCGTGTTCGACCTCGAGGCCTTCGGCTCGCGCACCATCCAGATCGATTGCGACGTCATCCAGGCCGACGGCGGCACGCGTTGCGCCTCGATCACCGGCGCCTTCGTCGCTGCCCACGACGCGGTCTCGAAACTCCTCGCCGACGGCAAACTCGAAACGTCGCCCATTCGCGCGCACGTCGCCGCCGTTTCGGTCGGGCTGTATCAGGGCGCTCCGGTGCTCGATCTGAACTACGTCGAAGATTCCGCGTGCGACACCGACATGAACGTCATCATGACGAGCGAGGGCGGCTTCGTGGAAATTCAGGGTACGGCCGAAGGCGCGCCGTTCACCCGTGCGCAAAGCAACGTGCTGCTCGATCTGGCGGACGCCGGCATTCGTCAGTTGATCGACGCCCAGAAGCGCGCGCTCGGAGTCTGAGGATGGGCATGCAGAAGATCGTGCTGGCGTCGAACAACCCGGGCAAGTTGCGCGAGTTCGCGTCATTGTTCGCGCCGCTCGGCATCGAGCTGGTACCGCAGGGAATGCTCGGCGTGTCCGAAGCCGACGAGCCCCATGTGACCTTCGTCGAGAATGCGCTGGCGAAGGCGCGTCATGCGTCGGCCGCGACGGGGCTGCCGGCGCTGGCGGACGACTCCGGTCTGTGCGTGCCGATCCTCGGCGGCGCGCCGGGCGTGTATTCCGCGCGCTACGCGGCACGCGCCGGACGCGAGAAATCGGATGCCGCGAACAATCGCCACTTGATCGAGCAACTCGCGCCGCACGCCGACACCCCCGGTTATCGCGACGCATACTACTTCGCCGCGCTCGTGCTGGTGCGTCACGCCGAAGATCCGCAGCCGATCATTGCCGAAGGCCGCTGGGATGGCGAAATTATCGACACGCCGCGCGGCGCGCATGGCTTCGGCTACGATCCGCACTTTCTCATCCGCGCGTTGAATCAGACGGCGGCCGAACTCGATCCCGCTGTGAAGAATGCGCACAGCCATCGGGCGCGCGCGCTGCGCGTGTTGTTGGAAAAGCTGGGCCGGGAGGCGTGAACGGCATGAGTCAATCCGAGTTGCCCGTGCAGAACTTCCTGCGACCCGGCAAGATCAGTCTGCCGGCGCTGCCGCCGATGTCGTTGTACGTGCACTTTCCGTGGTGCGTGCGCAAGTGTCCGTATTGCGACTTCAACTCGCATGAGTGGCGTGGCGACGGGGGCGCGCAAGCGTTCCCCGAGCAAGCTTATCTCGATGCATTGCGTCAGGATCTGGAGCAGGCGTTGCCGCTGGTGTGGGGTCGTCCCGTGCACACAGTGTTCATCGGGGGCGGCACGCCGAGCCTGCTGTCGGCCGCCGGTCTGGACCGCCTGCTCTCGGATCTGCGCGCGCTGCTGCCGCTCGACGCCGATGCCGAAATCACCATGGAAGCGAACCCCGGCACGTTCGAGGCGGACAAGTTCCGCAGCTTCCGCGCAAGCGGCATCAATCGTTTGTCGATCGGCATTCAGAGCTTCAATAGCGAGCATCTGAAGGCGCTCGGGCGCATTCACGATGGCGACGAAGCGCGTCATGCCATCGAGATCGCCCAGGCGAACTTTGACAACTTCAACCTCGATCTGATGTTCGCGTTGCCGAACCAGACCTTGGCGCAGTGCCAGCAGGATGTGGAGACGGCGTTGTCGTTCGCGCCGCCGCACTTGTCGCTGTATCACCTCACGCTGGAGCCGAACACACAGTTCCACAAATACCCGCCCACCGTGCCCGACGACGACACGGCCGCCGACATGCAGGACTGGATTGCCGAGCGCACCGCGCTGGCCGGGTATGGACAGTACGAGGTGTCGGCCTATGCGCAACCGCACCGACGCGCCAAGCACAACCTCAATTATTGGGAGTTTGGCGACTATCTCGGCATCGGCGCCGGCGCGCACAGCAAGATTTCGTTCCCGCACCGGGTGCTGAGACAGATCCGCCACAAGCATCCGCAGCGCTTCATGGACGCGGCTGCGGCTGGCAACGCGGTGCAGGAGGAAAACGAGGTCGACGTGCGTGATTTGCCGTTCGAGTTCATGCTCAACGCCTTGCGGCTGACCGAAGGCGTGAAGAGCGAGCTGTTCGCCGATCGCACCGGGTTGCCGATGGCACGGCTTGCCAAGGCGCTGGCGGCCGGTGTCGAGAAGGGGTTGCTCGTCGACGACCCGCTGCGCATCGCCCCAACCGAGCTGGGGCAGCGCTTCCTGAACGACCTTCAGGGAATGTTCCTCGAGCGCGACACGAAGTGACGGCCTGGCACCGCTGCGTTACCCCAGCACGGTGCCCATCTCGCGCAGCGCCTTGCGGATGATCTTGCCGGTGACGGTCATTGGCAATTCCGGCAGGAACACCACCGTGCGCGGGTACTCGTGGGCTGCCAGACGGTGCTTCACGAAATCCTGAATTTCCTTGGCCAGTGCGGCGGACGGCTCATACCCCTCGCGCAGCACGACGAAGGCCTTGACGATCTCCGTGCGGAGTTCATCCGGCTCACCGATGACAGCGGCGAACTGCACCGACGGATGTCGGATCAAGCAGTCTTCGATGGGCCCGGGGCCGATACGGTATCCGGCGCTGGTGATCACATCGTCCGAGCGTCCGGTGAACGTGATGTAGCCCTGCGCATCGACGAATCCCGAGTCCCCCGTGAGCAGGAAGTCGCCGCGATACTTGTCCATCGTGGCTTCCGGGTTATGCCAGTAGCCGAGGAACATGACCGGGTTGGGTCTTGCAATCGCGATGTTGCCGACGGCGCCCACCGGCAGCGGCGTGCCGTCGTCGTCGACGATGGTCACGTCATGCCCGCGAACAGCGCGTCCGATAGCGCCGGGCAGCGCCGGAAATTCAGCCGCGCATGACGAGACGACCATATTGCACTCCGTCTGCCCGTAGAACTCATTGATATCGACACCGAGGTGCTCGCGCCCCCAGGCCAGCAGTTCGGGGCCGAGTGACTCGCCACCGCTGGCGACGGAACGAAGTTGCAGCGGCCAGTGTTCGCGCGGCGACGGGACGGTGCGCAGCATCTTGAGCGCGGTGGGCGGCAGGAAGGTATTGCGCACGCCGTGGCGGGCCATCAGATCGAACGCGGCGACCGGATCAAACTTCTCGAAGCGTCGCGAGAGCACGGGCACGCCGTGATGCAGCGCGGGGAGCAGAACGTCCAGCAGTCCGCCGATCCAGGCCCAGTCGGCAGGGGTCCAGATCAGGTCGCCGTCTTGCGGAAAGCCGTTGTGCGACGTCTCGACGCCGGGCAAGTGGCCGAGCAGTACCCGGTGCGCATGCAGTGCGCCTTTGGGTTTGCCGGTGGTGCCGGAGGTGTAGATGATCAGCGCGGGGGCGTCGGCGCGGGTTTGGACGGGTTCGAAATGGGTGTCGCGCGATGCAATGGCGGGCCAGAGCGCGAGCAGGCCATCTTCGGCGACGCCCCAGTCCTGGTCGTCGGCGACGTGATGATGGGCTTCGGGGAGGTCGTCGTGGACGACATATACGAGGCGCAGGTCGGGCAGTTCGGCGCGAATGTCGTCGATCTTCGCAACGCTCGCGAGGTCGGTCACGAGCACGGCGGCGCCGGAGTTTTGCAGACGATAGGCGAGCGCCTCGGGGCCAAAGAGGGTGAAGAGCGGGACGGCGATGGCGCCGAGCTTGTAGGCGGCGACGTGGGCAACGAGGGTGGCGGGCGATTGCGGCAGGAAGATGCCGACGCGGTCGCCGGCCTTGACGCCGTGGGCGCGCCATTCGTTGGCGAGCTGATTCGAGAGTTGTTTCAGGACATCGAACGTGAGTCGCACGTGCGAGCCGTCGGCGCTTTCGTGGATGAGGGCGAGCCGGTTGGTGCCATCGGCCCACTTGTCGCAAACGTCGACACCGATGTTGAACAGGATCGGAATCTGCCAGGTGAAGGCGTTGGCCGTCGGCGTGTCGGTCGCGCGCTCGCCGCTGGCGTCATTTGACGTCTCTTGGGCGGAATCGCGGGAGGTGTCGGCATCCATGAGTGTCTCCGGTCATGTCAGGCCTCGCACGGTAACGCGAGGGGCGTTCACCGTACGTCTTCAAGCATGATGCATGCCGGACGGGCACAAAACAAGAGGGGGACGGGGGAAGCGTGAGCGTTTGGGCGGGGTGTGAGGCGATTTGGGTGGAATGAAGGCTTCACACGGCGGGATGAGCGGGTATAATGCCGGCTGCCGTGCGGTACCGGTCTGCGCCGGGGTTCCGACGCCGATTCTCCCGGACCGCACGCATCCCAAGTCGTCGCACCAGACGACCTCCCCTGCCACGACACCCGGTCGTGCGCAACGCCTCGGAGGCGTGCCAGAGTGGTTTAATGGACTGGTCTTGAAAACCAGCGAAGGGGTAACCCTTCCGTGAGTTCGAATCTCACCGCCTCCGCCAGTTTTTCCTTGGTTTTCCCGGTAGTGGTTGCTGACTTTTGTGGGTGATGCTCCGCAAAAATTCTGAGGGTGCTCCGCAAAAGCAGGAAATCGCACCGTGTGACGCGTCGCTTGGCTAAGGCTCCGGCGAGTGCGGTTTGGTCCAATTGGTGGCAGCTTTCGGCCAAGACCGGACTCTCAGTAGGAGCACCACCAAACCAATGACATCCAGCGTTCTTGATACACTAATCTGCTGGCCCATCCGGCGGGCCGTGTAACCGCTCGCATGAGGTCATCATCAAGCTAGCCTTTGAACGGCTTTCCCCGACTAGCGAAACGGTGAAACATTTGGTGGATTGAATGGATGACCTGAGCCAGAAGCGAGTTTCAAGTCCGATCTCCACCGGCGGGGAGGGTGTGTTCTTCGAGCAGCACGTCGCGGCGTACTGGCTGGCCCACCTCCTCGTGCGAAGCATTCCACCCATCCTGACTGACAGAGGCGTCACCGAAGTCCATTTCCAGACCGAGCATCTCGGCTTCAACACCGACGATTTCCTCATTGTCTGCGCGCGTGCAGGCGCACCGGCCGCACGGCTCGTCGGCCAGGTGAAGCGTAGCTTCACGATCAGTGCCGCCGACGGGGAATGCAAGAAGGCGATTGGCGATTTCTGGAAAGACTTCAAGAAGGCCGACCCGTTCAATCCCGAGAACGATCGCTTCGTCCTCGTCACTCTGCGCGGCACGAATACGCTTCTCGAAAATTTCGTCGGCCTGCTCGACTGCGCGCGGGGCGCGGCCGACGGCGAAGAGTTTCAACGGCGGCTATCTCTCGACGGGTTCATTTCGAAGAAGTCGGTCCACCAGTGCAACGAGCTCTGCCAGATCGTCAGCGCGCTGGAAGGAATGCCCGTCACCGCCAAAGACCTGTGGTCCTTCCTGCGCGTGCTGCACACCCTGAGCCTCGACCTGCACACCTCCACCCGCCAGACCGAGGCGCACACAAAGACGCTGCTCGCCCTCAAGGCTACCAACCCAGATCCCGTCGCCAGCGCAACGTCAACGTGGGACGCTCTCTTGACCTTCGCCAGCGAGGCGGGACCGGCCGCGCGGAGCCTGAAACGCGTCGACCTTCCGGCCGCCCTCGTCCAGGCGTACGGCGAGGTAGGCGCGAACGAGCAGCGCGTACTTACGGCATTGAAAAACCACACCGAATTCGTCCTGCGGAAGATCCGCACCACAATCGGGCCTGCCTTCCACCTGCGACGCACGGGCATCGTCCAGAAGGTGCTTGCGGCCATCTACGCGAAGCAAGTGGTCCTGATCGCAGGTCCGGCCGGTAGCGGCAAATCCGTCATCGGCAAGGAGGCGGTGTCTTTTCTCTCACGCGAATTCTTCGCCTTCGGGTTCCGGGTCGAGGAATTCGCCGTCGCTCACATCGACGAGACGCTACACAACAGCCAGATTCCGGCGCGCACCACCGAGCTTCAGGCCATCATCGGCGCGCAGGCCCGCAAGGTGCTCGTCATCGAGAGCGTCGAACGCCTGCTCGAAAAGCCAACGCGCGACGCCTTCAGCGACCTCATGACGCTCGCCCAGGGTGACGATGGCCTAGGCATCGTCATGACCTGCCGCGACTATTCCGTGGAGCAGGTGCAGGCCAGCTTCCTTCGACCCGCGGGCATTGATCACGCCGTCATCGAGGTTCCGCCGCTCAACGACACCGAATTGCAGGAGATCCAGGCCGCCTTTCCGTCGTTGGCAGTGCCGCTTGCCAACCCCGCACTCCGCGATATCCTGCGCAACCCGTACTTCATCGACAAGGCATTGCAGATTCCGTGGGACGCGGGACGTCCGCTACCGGAGAACGAGCGTGATTTCCGGGCCGTCTTCTGGCGGCAGATCGTGCGCGCGGACCACAATCTGGCCGATGGCATGCCGCGCCTGCGCGAGGAGGCCTTGCAGGAACTGGCGGTGCGCAGGGCGCGCGCGCTTTCGGATTACGTGCCTGCGACAGGACTCAATGCCGCGGCCATCGCCCTCCTGAAGCAAGATTCCCTCGTCGTTTCGCCGGACAGCAACGCTCTGCTCGTCGCGACGGCGCACGACGTCCTCGAGGATTGGGCCATCCTGCAATGGATCGAGGAACAGCACCTCACGGATGAGACGTCGTTCAATTCTCTGTCGTCAGCGATAGGGCCTCACCCTGCGGTGCGCCGCTCTTACCGGAAGTGGGTTGCCGAACTGGTCGACCGCGACGCACCCGCAGCAGACCGGCTGTTCAGCGCGGCCATCGCGCAAGCCGACGTGCCCGCCCAGTTCCGCGACGACACGCTGGTGTCGCTGCTGAAGGCACCGTCCGCCTCCGAATTCCTGACGCGGCACGAGGCCGAACTGCTCGCCAATGACCGCGCCATCCTCAAGCGGGTCATCCACCTCCTGCGCGTTGCTTGCGTAACGTCGCCCGCCTGGCTTGCCGACGTTCGCGGCCACAGCTCGATACTGAGTGTGCCGGAAGGCACGGTCTGGGCAACCGTCGTGGGGCTGGTTCATCGCAACATCGGCAGCTTTGGACCGGAAGACGCGCCGCTGCTTCTCGCATTGATCGAGGATGCCGTCCGCGGCGTCAGTTGGTGGGCACCGGACATCGACGGGGCCGACCATGTTGCCGACATTGCCCATTGGCTCCTACCGCGGTTTGACCATTACAGGGGCGGAGACACGCGCAAACGCATTCTGAAGGTGATTGCGAAGATCCCGAAGGCCAACCCCGCGCGCTTCGAAGCCGTCCTGCGCGGGCAGGTCAGGGAGAGGCGCAGACGCGATCCCGTCGCCGAGGAATTCCGCGACATCCTCCTTGCTGGCCTCGACGGTGCGCCCGCCGCGCGCGATCTGCCGGACCTCTTGATCTCCGTCGCACTGGATACCCTCCTCGCCACGGAGGAATATTTACGCGCGGAACCCTATGGCCGCTCATCCATCGACGTTGACCTTTGCTTCGGCATCAAGGAACACCTGCGCCATGATTTCTTCCCTGCCAGTGCCTTCCGGGGGCCGTGGATCAATCTGCTCACGAACCATCCGAGAAAGGGCCTCAACTTCCTGATCCAAGTCTTCAACCACAGTGCCGAGTGGTACGCGCATCCGCGTCTCGATGCCCCCCTTGAAGCTGCCTGGGAAGTCGAGCTCACGTTTGCCAACGGGACCACTCGGAAGCAATGGGTGAACCCGCGTCTCTGGGGCCTCTATCGCGGGATGAGCGTCGGGCCTTATTCGCTCCAGTCGCTGCTGATGGCCTTCGAGAAGTGGTTGCTCGACTACGCCGAATCCCATCCCGAGGGGCTCGACGCGGTACTCCTCGAAATCCTCCAGCGCAGCGATTCCTCCGCGCTCGCAGCCGTCGTCGCAAGCGTGGCGACCGCCCATCCTCACCGGTCAGGCGAGGCCCTTCTGGTGTTGCTGTCGGTGCAGGACTACATCGAGATCGATCGCAGCCGCATGGCCGGCGAGCACCAGACTTCGAGCCTCACGGGATTGTTCCCGGCTCTCCGCGCCGAAAACAAGATCTACGAAGAGGAGCGGAAGAAGTCGAACGCGCTGCCGCACCGCAAGCACGACCTTGAAGTGGCCATCGCAAACCTGCAACTCGGTCCTTTGGCCCCGCGGGCTCACGCCATCATCGACCGCTACATCGTGGCACTGCCCGCGCCGGACAAACGCAACAAGCACGATCTCACATGGCAGCTCGCCCTTCACCGGATGGACTTCCGCCAGTACGACGTGGCCCTCGATCAGCCCGCAGCGGGCGAAACATCGGCAGCGGACGGCGAGGGGCCGCCGAAGAACTGCATCCGCCTCGAACCCAAGCCCGCGGCTCCGGAAGTTCAGCAACTCATTGACGAGAGCGCGAAGAAGATGGGCGAGATGAATGCCCGTCTGGGTGTTTACATGTGGGGCCTCCAGATCTTCCAGCGCGAAGCCGGCTCTGCGGACCCTGCGCGGTGGCGGGAGAAGCTGGGAAGTGCCAAGGGCATGGACCGCACTGCGGAACATCCCGACAACAGCCGCAACGCTCCGGGATTTGTAGCTGCCGTCTGTGTCCGCGATCATTGGGACGAGATGTTGCCGGAAGAGAAGGCGTGGTGCATCGACGTCACCTGCTCCGAAATCTCCAGACACGCGGACCAGTGGGGAACCATCGACCGCGTGCAGCGGTTTTCGATGCTGGCTGATCGCCCCTGTGCCTTCGTCGTGCCGCTGCTGCTCTCCAAGCCCCTGACGGAAGCCCAGACGCCGCGCGTGCGCCAGGCCTTTATTGCCGCGCTAACCCATCCGATCGAAGAGGTCCGCTGGTACGCCATCTGGGGCATGAACGACAAAGTATGGGCCGCGAACCCCACTCTTGCCCTTCGCGCCGTCAATGCCATCGCAACCGAGGCCGCTCTTGCCGACCGCGATTGGACCGTCGGCGAAAAGAAGCGTTACGACAAGCGACGCACGCCGGACACGATCTCTGCTGCCGCGGCCGAAGACGTCCGCCGGCGGTTCTGGACCGAAGGGGAAATTGCCGAAGATGCGCACGTCAGGTTCGACATCACCGAGATATTTGGAGCCGAGGCGCACGCGAAGGTCCTCGCGATCCTAGGCCAGGTTCCTAACGAGCCTCTGGCCGTGGCCGCACACCGGCGCGCCAGCGAAGACCTCGTGGAGTGCTGGAACCATGAGCACGATCGTTCTCCCGACCGGCGCGACAGGGATTTTCACGGGGAGCAGGCCATATCCGACCGCATTCAGCAATTTGTGATGCGCGCGTCAGACGCCGATGCCGAGCAAGTCCTTCAGCCGATCCTCGAGGCCGTTGACCGGCATCCGCGCGAGGTCCACAACGTCATTCAGGGGTTCACTAGCAGCGAGGACAGCAACCCCAATACGCCGCATTACTGGTTCCTATGGAACCTGTTTGCTGAGCGGATCAAGGGCGCCGAGTGGCTCGCGCATCTGGACAGGGAGGATCCGCACGGCAGTGAGGTGCTGTCGACGATCTTCCTGACCTCGTGGTGGAAGGACAACGTCCTTCACTGGCGAAGCCTTGAAGGCTACGCGCACAACGTCGACGCGCTCTTCGATGCGCTGCCGCCTGTCTGGATCGTGCTGGACAGCTACGTGCGCTTCCTTTACCACATCGGCGAGCGTTCCATGCCCGCAGCGTTCGTGCGCATCGCGAACGTGCTCAGGCGCGGAAATCCCGCCGACATGCTGCGCGAGTCCAACACCGTCTTCATGCTCGAAGTTCTTCTCCAGCGGCATGTGTACGCACGGCCGCTGGAACTCAAGCGCGATCCAGTCCTGCGCGAGGCGATTCTGTATGTGCTCGATGTTCTTGTCGAGAGCGGTTCTTCCGCTGCGTTCAGGATGCGGGACGATTTCGTGACGCCGGCCGTCTGACGCTCCCCGATCCTTTGCCGACAAACTGGCTGAAAGACGCGAAGTGGGTTGACTAAACGATGAACGCCGTGCGCTCGGATCGCTGCATGTAAGCCGGTCACCCAGTGGCCGTTTCGGGTCGAAAACTGCCCCTGGCGCGTGACCGTTTTCGGCCAAGAACCGTCATTAAAAGATAAAATCTGGGCGGCCGATGTAGGCTGAGAGAGGCCGTTACGCTCGGCGGGCGATCCATAGACTCAGGAAGCGCGAAAAACTAGCACTCCGGATTCTCCCAGCCCGCCAGCGATCAGGTACGGAACCCAGGGGCAAGTAGTCCCGCTTTGGGCGGCTTCGCCGTGCATTGCCGACCGCGCGGTTTGCGATTGTGGCCTGCATCGGCAGTCATTCAGCCAAAATCAACGTCCACGACACCATAAACGGGGAAGACAGATGATGAGCCGGGGATCGGAATGGCATCGTTGGGAGCCGCATATTCACGGCCCTGGCACCGTACTGAACAATCAGTTTGGCGGGGGAGACCCATGGGACAGTTATCTGACTGCACTGGAAAGCTGCTCGCCAGTGATAGAGGCCCTTGCGGTCACGGACTACTACACAACGGACACCTATGAAGAGGTCGTTCGCCGAAAGGCCGCCGATCGACTGCCCAACGTCAAGTTCCTGTTTCCCAACGTCGAGCTACGCCTCGATATCGCCGCGAAGAAGGGCTTTGTAAACGTGCATCTGCTGGTCAATCCGACCGACCCTACTCACGTTGAGGAGATCAAGCGTTTTCTTTCCCGGCTCCAATTCAATGCTTTTGATGATCGCTTTGACTGTACTAAGGCAGACCTGATTCGCCTGGGCAAGGCTTCTGACAGTGCCATCAAGGACGATCGATCCGCTTTGATTGAAGGAACCACGCAGTTCAAGGTCAATTTTGATTCGCTGCGCAAGGCGTTCAAAGAGAGTGCCTGGGCCAATAACAACATCCTCATCGCCATAGCTGGCGGCGAAGGTGACGGCACATCTGGCGTGCGCCAAGCTGCGGACAAGACGATTCGACAAGAGCTAGAAAAATTTGCACACGTCATCTTTGCGAGCAGTCCAGCGCAGCGCGAATTCTGGCTGGGAAAGCGCGCGGTGAGCTTGGACCAAATGCACGACAGATATGGTGGATGCAAACCCTGCTTGCATGGGAGCGATGCTCACGACCTGTCCTCCATCGGGAAACCGGAGGATGACAGGTTCTCTTGGATAAAGGGTGCGTTGACATTCGACAGCCTGAAACAGGCTTGCATTGATCCAGACGGACGCGCCTATGTCGGGCGCGAGCCGCCGACCGGTGCAATGCCGTCGCAGGTGATATCGGATGTACGAATCTTTGATGCGTCTTGGGCCGCGACCAAAGTTGTGCCGCTGAATCCCGGTTTGGTTGCCATCATTGGCGCACGCGGGTCAGGAAAGACTGCTCTGGCAGACGTTATTGCCGCCGGATGTGACGCCATCTCGGAGGCTGCATTGGCAGCCGACGGCGACGTCAGCCCATCGTTCCTGGTTCGCGCGCGCCCGCTCATCGGGGAGGCGACGGTCAAGCTCGGCTGGGGCGGCGGAGATGAATCAGGCTGTTACCTCGATGGTCGAAATGCCGACGACGTCTTGGCCATTCCTCGCGCTCGATATTTGTCGCAACAGTTCGTCGAAGAACTCTGTTCCTCAAAAGGCGCGTCTGAAGGGCTCGTGCGGGAAATCGAGCGCGTGATCTTTGAGGCCCATGCGGCACAGGGCCAAGACGGCGCTTATAGCTTTGAGGAACTGCGTGACCAGCGTACAACTCGCTTCCGCCAAGCACGTCGCCTAGAGGCCGAAGCTATAGTGGCGACGTCTGACCGCATTGCCGAGGAACTAGAGAAAGAAGCCATCGTCACTAGCCTCGCAGCCCAAGTCGCGGCGAAGGAAAAGCTGCTGGCCGGCTATGCGGTCGACTTGTCTAAGCTCGTGATCAAGGGTGCTGAAGCGCAGGTTCAGCGGCACACCGATCTCACCGAAGCCGCGCAGGCCTTGACTACGCGGGTTAATACGCTAGCGAATCAGCGTAGGACGTTCGCCGCAATGCAGGACGAGGTAAAAAGCACGCGGGCATCGAAGGCGCCGGAGATGCTGCGACAGGCCATGGCGCGTCATCCAAACAGCGGCCTCGACCAGAAGCAATGGGATGACTTCCTACTGGTCTACCAAGGTGACGTTGACAGAGCACTCACGGACTATCGCGCCTGGGCGGACAAGGAGATCGCAAAGCTAAACGGTGTTGTCCCTCCAGAGGGGGATCCCGCCGTCCCGCTGATACAGGCGGACGCAGACTTGAAGACGGTTCAGTTGGCCGTTCTTAAGGCAGAGATGGCCCGCCTCGAAAAGCGCATCAGTGCCGACACCGTGGTGCGGAACCAGTACACCACGTTGTCCAAGAAGATCGCTACTGAGAAGGCGGCCCTTCAGGCTCTAAAGACGCGATTGGACGACGCGAAGGGGGCAGGGGAACGGCGCAAGATCTTCCAACAGGAGCGGGAAGCTGCATATGGTCGCTTATTCGACGCCATAGTGAAGGAGCAAAACGCCCTGACCGAACTGTACGCGCCACTTATGGAACGCCTCAGCGCCATGCAGGGGACGCTGAAGAAGCTGAGCTTCAGGGTATCGCGGATTGCCGACGTGTCTCAATGGGCCAGCGTCGGTGAGAACGATTTGATTGACTGCCGCAAGGCTGGCGATTTTTATGGTCGAGGTGCGTTGGAGAAGACGGTGCGCGCTGAACTGCTATCTGCTTGGGAAACAGGTACTGCCGCAGACGTGCAAACTGCCATGAGTGGGTTCATCTCCGCCCACTACAAAGCGCTGCGCGCTCAAGCACCGCTCGCTCCAGCCGAGCAAGAAGCTTTCCGGCAGTGGTCCAAGCGATTCGCTCATTGGCTTTTCAGTACGGACCACATCATGGTCAGGTACGAAATTTTGTATGACGGCATCGACATCCGGAAGCTCTCGCCAGGCACCCGCGGTATTGTTCTCCTGCTCCTTTACTTGGCGCTGGACGATGCCGATGACCGGCCGTTGATCATTGATCAACCGGAAGAGAATCTTGATCCTAAGTCCGTCTTTGACGAACTGGTATCGCTCTTCATCTCGGCCAAATCAAAGCGCCAAGTAATCATGGTGACACACAACGCCAACTTGGTGATTAACACTGATGCCGATCAGATCATCGTAGCCAACGCTAGCCCGTCGGGAAGCGGCGGCCTACCGTCGTTCACGTACACCGCCGGAGGCCTGGAAGACGCCGAAATCCGGAAAATCGTTTGTGACATCCTGGAAGGGGGAGAAAAAGCATTCCGCGAACGAGCGCGCCGTTTGCGGGTCCGCCTCGAGAGATAGCACGTCCGGATTGAGGAATGACGATGCAACGGTGCGGCAAGCGCATCTAGGCCATAAGGAGGTTAAGCGCTCTTCCGAACATTCGACGAACGATAGGCGATGCGTTGAAGCGGCCGTTGCGGGCAAGGGATGTCAGAGCTGAATCGCTGAGCAGCGAAGCGCTTGGCTGTAGGGCGAACGACCGCAACCCACTGCAGAGCGAACCTCGTGCAGCGAACTCGAACGGCAGCATCGGGTCGATATCAGGCGTTGGAACCAAGAATCATCGCGTCGGCTCAATCTTAGCGCCCCGACGGTTCCGCATATAGCGCTCGGTAGTCATGACGCTTGTATGCCCGAGTTGCTTCTGCGCGGCGCGTATGTCACCAACGCCCTCGGCTTTGTCCGTACCCGCTTTTGCTCGCAGATCGCGGAATTGATACTTCTTCGGATCGGGCAACCCTGCCGCAAGACGAGCCTCCACAAACATCGATTGGATCGACTTGAGGCCAACCCGTCGACCGCGCTCGTTCACCACCAAGAAAAAGCTACGTGGATTATGTCCAATTTTCTGCTTGGAAATCCGATCAAGGGTTGCCTTAAGCCGACCTGCGACACGAATACGGAGCTTCGATTTCGTTTTTCCCTGTTGGATTACCAGGCAGCCATCCGATAAATCGCGCTCACTCATTTTGAGAACGTCGGAGGGGCGTTGCCCGGTCAGATAGGCCAAGTCCATCGCATCGCGTAATGGCTGACGAGCGTGCTCGTGCATGACGCGATATTCGTCGTCCTCGATGTACACGTCTCGCGGACGCTCTCGATAACCCTTGATGCCCGCACATGGATTCGGTTGATCTGTGTAGCCCCATTCTCGGGCCTTGTTCCAGATATGCGAGAACAGGGCCTTCTCCCGGTTCGCCCGCACCTGCCCCTCAGTTCCTTTGATCGCCTTTCCGGCTGCGCGCAGGGCGTCCACCCTGCTTCGCACACGCCAATCCAGATACTGGCGGACGTTGATCGGCTTAATCTCATCCAATGGCGCTGGCGGATCGTCAAAGAACGCGTAGAGCTTTGCCAGCATCAGCCGATCCCCTTCTCGAGTGTTGAGTGCTATGTTCGGTAGCACCTTCCGAACATAGCGCTCCGAAACATAGCGGAACGTAATCGGCTTACGGTGAATCGGCTTGGCATCTGCCTCCAATTCCGTCCACTTCCGCACCGCCTGCACGAAATCCGAACCCAGCGGAATTTCACGGCGAGGCGTGACTCCTGCGTCGTAGTAATAGAAGACAGTCCCGACGCTACTCTCGGGGAAATCGAAAAAATCTGGCGGAGGCGGTGAGATTCGAACTCACGGAAGGGTTACCCCTTCGCTGGTTTTCAAGTCCCACTGGGAAATCGTTGTGGGGTAAGAGGTTAAGGGTGGCTTCGCCTCGAAAACGGGAGGCCGTGAAAAGCCGGAAGCCCGCGTGTTTACTGGGGGTGAAAAACGGATTGCCGAGCAGGATCTGGAGAGAATTGGCGCCGCGCCGTCGGGAAACTTTCCTATTTATTGTCGCCACAAAAAATAGTTGATGGGCGAGAATTTTTGTGCGCACAATAAATGCCCATGGATATCAGTTTCGACCCGACGAAAAGTGACCGGAATGTGCAGGAACGGGGTTTGCCGTTCACGATGGCCCAGGACTTCGAGTGGGACAGCGCGGTGATCGAAGAGGATGTTCGAGTCGACTATGGCGAAAGACGCTACCCGGCCTTCGGGTACATCGGTGACCGGCTTTTCGCATTGGCCTTCACGCCTCGCGCAGAAAAAATACACGTCATCAGCTTGCGCAAGGCGAATTCGCGAGAGGTGAAACGCTATGCCGAAACTTAAGCCCGGAACCGTCCTCCCTACACCGGCTGAGGACGCCAAGATCAAGAAGCAGATGCGTCAGGATTCGCAGAATCCGGAATGGACGAAGAAGGACTTCGCTAAGGCGCAACCTGCTCGTGAGGTATTGCCGGGGATTGTTGGCAAGGAAGCTGCCGAGAAACTGCTCAAGCCTCGCGGTCGACCCAAGGCCGAGGTCACCAAGGAGCGAATCAACATTCGGCTGTCGCCGGAGGTTGTCGATTACTTCAAGGCGTCGGGTAGTGGTTGGCAGACGAGAATCGATGCGGCATTACGGCAGTTCATTGCGGAGCATCCGCATTTGGCGTGATGGGCGCCGCCGAGATATTTTCCCGTGACCGATGCGCCGATACGCTCAATTGGCGATTCCGACATCGCTCTCATACTGAATGAATTGCCGACCAAACCCCAGCTTGCGGGCGATGCGGCGATTCCCCGTATTGACGACAGCACTCGTTGGCAACTGAGTGGTGTCACCAGCGTTGTAAGCGGCGACCATTCTGCTTGGGTATGCCCTAACGCCAAGCCTCTTGAGCGCCTGCGGTGCCAAGACTTCGATCGGACGCACGGGGATTGGTTTGCCGGACAGGACACTAGGTTTGGCCTTGGCGTACACCCCGACGCCTAATTTGACGATCGTGCCCTCGTCAACCAACTCCCGCAGCGCGCGGCTAAGTTGTGCCTCGCTCCCCATTTGCGCGAAGTCGGCCCGCAGAAAGACATCCGCTTTCCGCTTACGGAGCGATGTTTTCAGTTTGTCTCGCAGGTTCACCGCTTCAACGAGTCATGGCTTGCGCGCGCAACGGCTACGAGCGTTCACAGCAGTTCGAGTGCCAGCGCGATGCCCTGTCCTCCGCCAATGCAAAGCGTCACGATCCCGCGCCGACCGCCGCCACGCTGCATCTGATGTAACAGTCGCGTAGTCAGCACAGCGCCGCTCGCACCGATCGGATGTCCATGAGCAATCGCGCCGCCCTCTACATTTACAACGTCTTCCGCAAAGCCCAGCTCGCGCAGACACGCCAGTGCGATGGCCGCGAACGCCTCGTTGATTTCTACGCGATCCACGTCCGATATAGACCAGCCGGCGCGCGCAATAGCCTGTCGCACCGCAGGGATCGGGCCCAGGCCGAAGAAACCCGGCTCCACCGCTCCCACGCCATAACTGACCAGCCGGGCCATTGGTGTCAGGCCATTGCGTTCGGCCCAGCCCCGCTCGGCGACGACCATCGCAGCCGCGCCGCTGTTCAGGCCGGGCGCGTTGCCTGCGGTAATCGTCCCGTCCTTGCGAAAGGCCGGCTTGAGCCTGGCAAGCGATTCGGCGCTGGTATCCGGCCGATTGTGCTCGTCGCGGTCGAACACCGTTGGGCCTTTGCGACCTGGCACCTCCACCGGGACGATTTCAGCATCGAAGCGTCCAGCTGCCTGAGCCTGTGCGAAGCGCTGTTGAGATCGCAGCGCCCAACGGTCCTGGTCTTCACGAGAGATGCCACACTTTGCTACGAGATCCTCAGTGTGCCAGCCTGAATGCTGACCGCTGAAGGCGTCATTGAGCCCGTCGAGCAGCATGCTGTCGAACAACGTCACGTCGCCCATTCGAGCACCCCAGCGCCCTTGCGGTAGCAGATAGGGGCTGCGATCCATGTTTTCCATGCCACCTGCGATCGCGCACTCGATCATGCCAGCCCAGATTTCGGTGGCCGCACTGACGATGGCCTGCGCTCCCGACCCACAGACGCGGTTGACCGTAAGCGCCGGAACGTCGACCGGCAATCCCCCGCCGATGCCCGCCTGCCGCGCCGGATTCATTTTTACGCCGGCCTGAATCACATTGCCCATGACCAGCGAATGGACCTTGTCGGCGGCCAATCCAGCGCGCCCGAGGCTTTCGCGGATAACGGCAGCGCCAAGCGTCGGCGCTGGCACGTCCTTGAGTGTCCCGGCGTAGGTGCCGATCGCCGTACGCACAGGGCTGCATAGGACCACTTCAACGTTGCTCATGACCTTGCTCCTCAAAGGAATGACGCGGAATCAGGTAATACGGAAGATGATGCCGGCCAATGCAGTCCCGGTACGAGGGTGTTAAGGACCGTCCCGCCTTTCTTCAGGTTCAGATGACACTACAGGCTTGTCCGGATCCCTGGGCACCCGTGCGGTTCTGTTTCCGCGTTGACGGCCTTCTATGATGGCAGAGGCAGTCGTGGCCTTCTTGACGTATGTCAAGACACGTATGGCGCCGGCAGCGCGCCAAGCGGCCGTATCAACCCGTTTGCGCTGGATGCTCTGTCGAACCCGAGCGCCGACGCCCGGGGCTATTGCAGGAAGCACTGGGGCAAATTCGCTGCGGAAGGTGCGCCTCGTCGCCGCGCTGCACGACGGGTTCGATGCCCCAGTTGTGCGATTATGGGCACGATGCGATAGCTGGACACGATCCGGGCGCGATGCATCACCCTCCGACAGACATGTCCGTGATGTCCCGGCAATGACCGTAGAGGAGCATCGGCATGAGCACACGTGATGACGAAATTCGCCCGGCAGCCGCCACCGACTTCGATGCCATCCGCGCGTTGCTGGACACCTGCGGGCTACCCGCCAGCGACCTCACGACGCAAAGCCTCGACGGCTTCCACGTCGCCGTGCGCGACGCCGGGATTGTCGGGGTGGCGGGACTGGAACAGGCCGGCATGGCAGCCCTGCTGCGTTCGGTCGCTGTTCACCCGCGGCTGCGCGCGTCCGGTCTCGGTAGTCGCCTTATCGACGCTTCTATTGCGCTAGCGCAAACGCGATCGCTGCGCGCGCTGTACCTTATTCCGAACGACGAATCCGCCCACACATTCTTTGCACGGCGCGGGTTCATTCGCATCGAGCGAAACCACATTCCCGAAGCGATCCGCGCTCTGCCCGAATTCACTCATCTCTGCCCGCAGACGCACCCGTGCTTGTGGAAACCGCTGAATCCCGATGGCTCCAAGGTGCCTGCCATGAAGAAACTCGAAGTGTTTGATCCCGCCATGTGTTGCTCGACAGGCGTTTGCGGTGTGGACGTGGACCCCGTGCTGGCGCAATTCGCTGCTGACCTGAAGTGGGTCGACGCGCACGGCGTCACCGTGGCCCGCTACAACCTCGGCCAGGCGCCGCAAGCGTTCGCCGCCAACGCGGCGGTGGTCAAGGAAATGGAAGCCGGTATGGAACGGCTGCCGATCCTCGTGATCGACGGCCACATCGTATCGACGGGCATGTATCCGTCCCGCCAGCAACTCGCGCAGAAACTCGGCATTGCGCTGACTGCGGCGGAAAAGCCGCACATCAAGGCCGGCAACTGCTGCACGCCGGGTTCAGGCTGCTGCTAGGGGGCGCTCATGTCCCTTCCTGAAACGCAGACCCGATATCTGTTCTTCACCGGAAAAGGCGGCGTCGGCAAGACATCGCTTTCCTGTGCCACGGGGCTCGCCCTAGCGGATGCCGGCAAGCGGGTGCTCATCGTCAGCACGGATCCGGCCTCCAATCTCGACGAGGTACTTGGCGTCGGTCTGAGTCAGTTGCCGACGGCAGTGCCCGGCGCCGCGGGCCTGTTCGCGTTGAATATCGATCCCGAAGCCGCCGCGCAGGCCTACCGGGAACGCATGGTCGGGCCGTATCGCGGCGTCTTGCCTGCCGCGGCGATCCGCAACATGGAGGAACAGTTTTCCGGGGCCTGCACGGTCGAGATAGCGGCCTTCGACGAATTCTCCAAACTGCTCGGCGACCCGGCGGCAACGGTCGATTTCGATCACGTGATTTTCGATACCGCCCCGACGGGCCACACGCTGCGTTTGTTGACGTTGCCGTCGGCGTGGAACGAGTTCATCTCGTCGTCGACTGGGGGCGCCTCGTGCCTCGGGCCACTGGCCGGGCTAGAGAAACAGAAGGCGCTGTACGCGGCGACTGTCGAACGCCTCTCGAACGCAGCGCAGACCACCGTCGTTCTGGTGAGTCGCCCGGAAGTTGCGGCGTTGCGCGAAGCGAATCGCACACGGCACGAACTGGCCGAACTCGGCATTCACAACCAGGTGCTGGCCATCAATGGGCTCTTTGCCACGGACCGGCGTGACGACGCCATCGCGACCGCCATGGCGCAGCGTGCGCAGCAGGCGCTGGCCGACATGCCGCGAGAACTGGCTGGCTTGCCGCAGACGCGCACTCCGTTTCTGCCGCGCGGCACGGTCGGCCTGGACGCGCTGCGCGACATGGCGCATCCCGAGCGCGTGCGCATGCCGACCGAGCGCCGGATGCCCGAAACCGCCTTGCCGCCGGGCTTGGGGAGACTCGTCGACGAGCTGGCAACCACGGGCCACGGCGTAATCATGACGATGGGAAAAGGCGGCGTGGGCAAGACTACAGTAGCGGCGGCTATCGCTGTCGCGCTGGCGGGCCGTGGACACGACGTCATCCTCTCAACCACCGACCCGGCCTCGCATGTAGCCGCCACCGTCGATGGCGTCGTGCCTCGGCTGAGCGTCACCCGCATCGACCCGGCGCGCGAAGTGCAGCAGTACACCGAGGAAGTGCTGGGCAAAGCGGCATCGCATCTCGACGCGGGCGGCCGGGCGATGCTCGAAGAAGATCTGCGCTCGCCCTGCACCGAAGAGATCGCCATCTTCAGGGCCTTCGCGCGTACCGTCGATCAAGGCAAATCCGGCTTTGTGGTTCTGGACACCGCGCCCACCGGGCACACCATCCTGCTGCTCGATGCAGCCGAGGCTTATCACCGCGAAGTGATGCGTACACAGGGTGACATGCCGGAGTCGGTCCGTCAGTTGCTGCCGCGCCTGCGCGACCCGGACTACAGCCGAATCCTCATCGTCACGTTGCCGGAAGCGACGCCGGTTCACGAAGCGGAGCGCCTGCGCGCCGACCTCGCGCGCGCCGGGATTTCGCCGTACGCGTGGGTCATCAACCAGTCGTTGCTGGCGAGCGGCACGACCGATCCGATGCTATGTCAGCGAGGGACTTGCGAGGTGCCGTTCGTGCGCCGCGTGGCGGACAATCTGGCGCAGCGCACCGCATTGATTCCGTGGCTTGCCGAGGCACCGGTCGGGGAAGCCGGCCTCAAGCATGTGATCACGTCGCGGGCGGCCACGTCGTGCGCCGACCAACGCCTTGAAGCGCAATAGGCTGCGACACCGCTGAAATTCGAATCAGGAGATGGAACGAAAACGCATGCCTACAGACATTAACGCCGTAGTCATCGGAGGTGGCCAGGCCGGGCTTGCCACCTCCTACTTCCTGCGCCGTGCGGGACTCGACCATATCGTGCTGGATGACCAGAGCGCCCCCGGAGGCGCCTGGCGACATACCTGGGACTCGCTGCATCTGTTTTCGCCGGCACAATGGAGTTCGCTGCCAGGCTGGCCGATGCCCGTATCACAAGACACGTACCCGACGCGCAACGAGGTCATCGACTATCTGGCGAGATACGAGGATCGTTATCACTTCCCAGTGCGGCGCCCCGTTCATGTCGAATCCGTTTCACGTGTACAGAATGGCTTGCTGGTTACCACTGATCGTGGGGAATGGCTGGCTAAGGCAGTGGTGAGCGCGACCGGTACGTGGAGCGCACCCTATATCCCAGACTACGCTGGACGCGAGATCTTTCGAGGTCGCCAGATGCATTCGGCGCAGTATCGCAACCCGGACGATCTGCGCGGAAAAAACGTGCTGGTGGTGGGCGGCGGCAACTCGGGTGCGCAAATCCTGGCGGAGGTATCGACAGTCTGCAACGCTATGTGGGTGACATTGCAGGAGCCCGCTTTTCTTCCAGATGACGTGGATGGCCGAGTCTTGTTCGAACGCGCGACAGCCAAATGGCAGGCGCTTCGCGATGGGCACACGATGACGGCGCCGGTGGGCGGTTTGGGCGACATCGTCATGGTTCCGCCTGTACGCGACGCGCGTGCGCGAGGCGTTCTGCACTCAATGCGTCCGTTCAACCACTTCGATGCAGACGGCGTCGTGTGGAGCAACGGCACGCACGCCCGCGTCGATGTCGTGATCTGGTGCACAGGGTTCCGCCCCGCACTCAGACATCTTGACCCGCTGCAGATCTGCGACAGCGACGGATTACCAAGGACAGATGGGACGCACGCCCGAAACGAGGAGCGCTTGTGGTTGGTCGGCTACGGCGAGTGGTGCGGGGCTGCGTCGGCCACGCTCATTGGTGTAATGCGTAGCGCTCGAGAGGCGGCGGGGAACATAGTCCAATATGTACGATGAAAACAGGACCGTTCCTTCGCGTTAAGCGGACGCTCGCAAGGCCGTATGGAGCCGCCTGCGAATGACCGGTTGAATCCACAGCCGATTTCGGCCTTTCCCGTGTGTGCGCCACCGGCCATGAGCCATTACACAGGGCGCCGCACTTGAAAGGCGATGGATTCGAGCATCCACTGATCGATGTCCCATTGCATCAACGCCTCGACCACCCCGCCCGATGCGCTCGGCGCCGCGTCGCTACGGACGAGCTGAATTGGGAAACGATCAAAAGTCCTGTCGCGCCTTTTTTTCCTGCCAATGAAGTTCGACTTCGTTGCGGGTCATCAGAATCGAGTCACATAGCTCGCTGGTAGTCCCCTTCACTTACGGCTTGACATGTCGCTCGAGCAAATCAATATCGTCACGCAATAGCTTCAACACGCCCGCCACACTTTGCTCGCTGAGCTGCCGCCCCGCATCTTGCTCGACCGAGCGCAGCGCCATGTCGGCAATCTGCTCCGCGATCTCGTCAACCTTACGCGGGCCGGACGGCGTGAACCACCAGGCTGTCCAGTTGCACATGCCGATGATCGAGAACGCGGCGACCTTGGCGTCCATCATGCGAAACTGACCGCGCTCGATACCCAACTCAATCGCCTGCCGGAACTGTTCAAGCACCGCGCGCCGCGATTGCTCGGCGAGCTTCCTTTGCTTGAGCGGCAAGTTGTCCTCATTGCGCTCCACCACACGAAATTGCAACGGATGCGTGAGGATCAGATGAGCATGCCGCAACACTAGATGCCGCAACATCGCGGCCGGTTGCCGCAAATCCTCCGGTAACGCCTCGGAGGCCAACTCCCCCGCCGCGCGCGTGACCACCGTGGTCAACACTTCGAGAATCGCTTCCTTGCTCTTGAAGTAGTAGTACAGCGCCGGACGACTCACGCCCACGACATCCGCAATGTCGTTGAAGCTCGTCCCGTCGAAACCCCGCTCGATAAACAGCCGCGTTGCGACCTCCAGAATGTTCTCCCGCAACGCGTCGCTCTTTGTCTGTGCTTTGCTCATGACGACCTTCAGTTCCTCTTTTGACGCAGGCGTCAGAAAACCCCAACGATAACCAAATTCCCTTACAGCGCAAAGCCCCGCAAGCATTTCGCCCCAGACTTTTTTACATCTCCGTCAAATTTCAACACGAATGTTTACTCATTCGTAAAAAACTGGACTAATATGTAAAAAAGGAGGTGAGGAGATGAGTCAACAACTGCAAGGTCGTAACGTCGGTCACGGCGCGACGGCGGGATTTCTCAACACGGACTGGAATCCGCGAGATCTGCCATTGGGCGCGACGACGCGTAATGTCGTCCTTCGCACGGCAGACGGCGCGGCAACGAGCGGCGCACTCTATACCGAAGGTTCGCCCGATACTGTTGTCTGCATCATGCATCCGCGTGAGTTCATGGCATGTCATTACCTGATCCCGGATATCGTGAATGCCGGCTATGCCGCATGGACACAGGCCCCGCGATCCGTCGGCAACGACATGCGGCTGGAACATGAGTTCGCGCTCTACGACGTCGCCGCCAGCATGCGATTCCTGCGCGAGGCGGGGTTCAAACGCATCATCCTGCTCGGCAACTCGGGCGGAAGTGGCCTCTACGCCCTCTACGCGCAGCAATCCGGGCTGGCGCCGGAAGCGCGAATCGAGCGCACACCAGGCGGACGTCCGACGAAACTGGCTTCGCTCGACATGCCGGCCATCGACGGTGTGGTTTTCGTCGCCCCCCACCCCGGACAAGGTGCCCTGCTGCAAACCTGCATCGATCCGTCGGTGACCAACGAGCAGGATGCGCTATCCGTCGACCCGACGCTCGACCCGTTCGACCCGGCCAACGGGTTCTCGCCGCGGCAGTCGGGGGTCGCCACCGCGACACGTTACAACGCCGACTTCGTAGCGCGCTACCGCGTCGCGCAAACCGCTCGTGTGGCGCGTCTCGACGCCATGGCGCGCGATCTCATCGCGACGCGTCAAGGCGCACGCGAGCGCCTCAAACACGACTCGGATCGGACCGACGCACGCCTGCGCCGCATAGCCGCGCACACGCCCGTGATGACGATCTGGCGAACCGACGCCGACCTGCGCTGCTTCGATCTGACGCTGGACCCGTCCGACCGGCGTTTCGGCTCACTCTGGGGCAGCGATCCGTTCACCTCGAACTACGGTTCGGTCGGTTTCGGCCGCGTCTGCTCTCCCGAGGCGTGGCTCTCCACATGGTCCGGGTTGTCCTCGAACGCATTGCTGTCGAAAACCGCATCGGCCATCGTGCAGCCTACGCTGCTCATCGAGTACACGGGCGATCAGGCCTGCTTTCCCAGCGTCATCGCCGACATCTACGCCAGTCTCGGCTCGACGCGGAAGTCGCACCGGCGTGTACGCGGCGACCACCACGGCCGCGCGCTGGCCGATGGCGAAGAAGCCGGACGCTACATCGCCGGTCGCCTGCTGCAGGACTGGCTGCGCGAGACCTTCCCGCAATGACACGCGCGGCCCCTACCCCCCCAATGCACTACCGAACTTCGGGAGACCCGACATGAAGTTGAACGACATCCCCGCAGCTGATCTCGCCTTGCGTCTGCACGGCGTGGATCACACGGCGCGGCCGACCTGGCGACTGCGGCAAACCGTCGAGTTCTATCGCGACATTCTCGGCCTGCCGCTGATTCACACGATTTCCGCTCGCGGCTGGGGGCCAGCAACGCACCCCGACTTCCTGCACTTCTTCTTCGATAGCGGCCACGGCAGCACGATCGCCTTCTTCTACTACCTGGGCAGTGCGGAACCGGCATTCCTCGCCAATCGTCCTGGCCGGGCACCGTTGCCCGACGACCACGTATTCGACGCCACGCACACCGCATGGCGGGTCGACAGCCCGGAGGCATTGCGGGCCTGGAAGACCCGGCTGGAAGCGCGTGGCGTGGAAGTCTCGACCGAGACGGCGCACGAGGTGATCGAGTCGATCTACTTTCGCGACCCGAACGGCTACTTCATCGAGATCACCCGTAAGCTGCGCGCGCTGGAAGGCATCGATGCGCGCGACGCGTCGGCCACGCTCGAGTCCGCCATGGAAATCGAAGATGAAGCCCTCGCAGGAGGCGCCCCCTTCACCTGCATCGACACCGTTTGGCAACGCAAGGCTCAACGCCTCGGCCAACGTCTGCATGGGGAGCGTCAGTCATGAGGACTCAAACGCCACAGCCCCGCCAACCGCTGCAAATCTTCGTCCTTAATGTGCCCGAATTTGCGCCGCTGACCGAAGCCGCACGGCAGTTGCCGTCGTGCCGGGTCGAAGCCCGCGGCGACTACACCGTGATTTCCAGCGATGTGCCGATTGCTTTCGAGCGTCGCGCACTGGGCCTGAAGCCCGCCGTCTGGTACGGATTGTTCACGGGCGGCCTCGACGGCCGAATCGAAAGCTATGAACGCGACATCGTGCGGATCGCCCCGCGCGCATAACGTCGCCACCGGAACGTGCAGGAGACACTATGAGCGGTATTTATCACCGTATCGACGGCGTGACGTACTGTCCGCCGGACCTGGCGCAGCGCTATTTCGCGTCGAACGCCTGGGTCGACACCACCCTCGGCGACGCGTTGCGGGCGACCGCCGCGCGTGTCCCGGCACGCTCGGCCTACCTCAGTGATGAGGCTACGCTGACCTTCGTCGAACTCGACTCGCGCAGCGAACGGCTTGGTGCGGCGCTCATCGAACTGGGCCTGCGCCCGGGCGACCGAGCGGTCTTCCAAATGGGCACCAACGTCGACACCGTCGTCGCACTGATGGGGGCCTACAAGGCGGGCGTCGTTCCCGTGTGTGCGGTGCCGCAATACCGTGAAGTGGAAATCGGCCAACTGGTTTCACAGTCCGAGGCGCGCGGCTACTTCGTGCAAGCGGATTTCTCCGCGTTCGATCTCGTCGGGTTTGCCCGTCAAATGATGGCGCGGCACGCGTCGCTGGAGCATCTGCTGGTGGCGCGCGGGAAGCAGGATGATCGTGCCGGCACCGGCCATCACGCCATCGAACGTCTTATCGACGCGATGCCACTCGAGCGCGCGCGCGACGTGCTGGGCAACCTTCGCATCGGTAGCGAGGACGTGCTGAGCTTCCAACTCTCGGGCGGCACGACCGGTGTGCCGAAGATCATCCCACGCTTTCATGCGGAGTACATCGGTCACTCGCTGACATGGATGCGCCATATCGGCATGTCCGAACACAGCCGCATGATCTGGTCGCTGCCATTGCTGCACAACGCCGGCCAGCTCTACGTGCTTGCGTCCACCGTGGCAACCGGCATGACGACCGTGCTGATGCCCCGTGTCGACATCGCCCGCATGCTCACGCTGATCGAGATGCACCGCGTCACGCATGGCCTCTCCATCGGGCCAGTCGCACCGCAAATGATCGCGTACAAGGATGTTGGCAAACACGATCTTTCGTCGCTGCAACTCTTCGGCACGATGAGCCGCGCCGACTCGCTTGAAGCCCACCTCGGCGTACCGTGCTTCAACCTCTACGGCACGACCGAAGGCCTGCTCATGGGGGCCGGCGCGCATCTGCCAGCGACGTTGCGTCACCACACGCAAGGGCTATCCGGGTGCGACGACGACGATATTCGTGTGCTGTTTCCGGGCACGGATACGCCCACCGAAGCAGGTACCGCAGGCGAACTCTGCTTTCGTGGGCCGTCGAGCCTGCGCGGCTACTACAAGGCGCACGACGCAACGGCTCAGACGCTCACGCCGGACGGTTTCGTGCGCACCGGCGACATGGTCACGGAAAAGGTCATCGACGGCGTGCGCTGCTTCGCCTTCGAAGGGCGTCTGCGCGACAACATCAATCGCGGTGGCGAGAAGATCGGCTGCGAAGAGGTCGAAGCGTTTGTCAGCCATCATCCGGCCGTTGCCGACGCCAAGCTGGTCGCCATGCCCGATTCGATTTACGGCGAGCGGGGTTGTGTCTATCTCATCCTGCGCCCCGGACATGTCGCGCCTTCCGTCACCGAACTCGCCGCGTTTCTCATCGGCCAGGGGCTGGCGAAGTTCAAGTGCCCGGAGCGTATCGAGACGGTCGACGAATTTCCGGTGACCCGCGTCGGCAAGGTCGACAAGGCATCGCTGCGGGCGGCCATCGCCGAACGCCTTGCCACCGAAACCGCGCGCACCATCACCGCCCAGACGGCAAAGGCGGGCGCATGATCAGCACCGAATACGTGGTGAGCGAGCAGCCCTTCGTAGTGCGCCGTCAGGTGCGATGGGGCGAGTGCGACCCGGCTGGCGTCGTCTACACGGCCACCTTTTCCGACTATGTCATCTCCATCGCCGAATTGTTCTATGGATCGCTCTTTGGCGGCACACCACAGGCCGTCAAGAACCGACACGGATTCGGCACCCCGACCCGCGCGCTGACATTCGACTTCCACCGCTCGCTCTGGCCGGACGACGCGTTCGACGTCACCGTGGAAGTCGCCGAAGTTCGCACCCGAACCTTCACCTTGTTGATGACGGCGCGCAAAGCCGACAACGACATCGCCTTCATTGCACGACTCACGCCGATCTGCATCCAGCGCGGCGCGCGCGAGTCGATCGAGATGCCGTCGGTGCTGCGCGCGGCGCTCGAACAATACCGAGCCCGCAACGAACACGCCGCAGCCCCCTCACTCGCCGGAGACATCACCCTATGACGCCTACCCCATTTCGCATTGGTCAGATCGTGCCCAGTTCCAACACCACGATGGAGACCGAGATTCCCGCCATGCTGCGCGCGCGTGAACAGGTCCTGCCCGAGCGCTTCACCTTCCATTCGAGCCGCATGCGCATGCATCGCGTGGTGAAGGAGGAACTTGCGGCGATGAACGCCGAGGGCCTGCGCTGTGCCGCCGAACTCGCCGACGCGCGTGTGGATGTCATGAGTACCGCTTGCCTCGTGGCCATCATGGCGATGGGGCCGGGCTACCACCGCCAGGTTGAGGAAGACCTGCGCCGCGTCAGCCGCGAGAACCACTGCACAGCCGCCATCATGACGTCGGCCGGTGCACTCGTCGCCGGGTTGAAGACGCTGGGCGCGCGCAAGATCGCGCTGATGGCGCCGTACATGAAGCCGCTCACGCAAGCTGTGGTCGAGTATATCGAGCACGAGGGCATCGAGGTGCTCGATGCTCTGTCGTTCGAAATTCCCGACAACCTTGAGGTCGGACGCCGCGACCCCATGCAGTTGCTCAACGACGTCAAGCGGCTCAATACGGCCAATGCAGACGTCGTGGTGCTGTCCGCCTGCGTGCAGATGCCGTCGCTGCCTGCGATCCAGCTCGCGCAGGACCGGCTCGGCCTTCCCGTGACGTCGACCGCCGTGAGTACGGTGCGCCAGATGCTCGATCACCTCGGTCTGGCCCCTGAGGTGCCCAACGCCGGTGCCCTGCTGGCCGTGCCGAGCGCACGACCGCTGACACGTATAGCCTGACGCCCCGCCATCTTCGCCAGCCAAAAATCAAGGAGCCCATCATGAGAATCGCCGTCATCGGTGGCGGGCCTGCCGGCCTGTACTTCTCGCTGTTGATGAAACAGCGTCATCCGCAAGACGAGATCGTCGTGCACGAGCGCAACGCCGCCAATGCCACTTATGGCTGGGGCGTTGTCTTCTCCGACATCGCACTTGCGTTCCTGAAAGAGGCGGACGAGGCATTCTTCCGCAAGTTCACCGCGCACCATACCCGCTGCGATTACATGGAGATCGTGCATCAAAGCGTGCCGGTGCGCCTGAGCAACAATCACTTTTCGCGCACGTCCCGCATCGATATGCTGCGCGTACTACAGCAAGCCTGCGCGCAAGCCGGTGTCGATGTTCGCTATCAAAGCCACGTCACCGATCCGGCCCAACTGCCCGACGCCGACGTGATCATCGCCGCCGACGGCGTGAACAGCGAAGTGCGCACCCATCTGGCCGAACACTTCATGCCGAGCTTCGACGAGCGACGCAACAAGTTCGCGTGGTATGGCACGTCGCAGCGCTTCCACCCGGTGTCGTTGATCTTCCGTCAGACGCCGCACGGCGTGTTCATGGCGCACGCGTATCAATACAGTCCCGATCGCTCAACGTTCCTCGTGGAAGTCGATCCCGAGACATGGCAGCGCTGCGGCCTCGACACCGCCGCCGAGGACGAGAGCCGCGCGTTCTGCGAGCAGATCTTTGCCGACGACCTGCAAGGTCATTCGTTGCTGACCAACCGGTCGAACTGGTTTCAGGCACGGGTGGTCAGCAATGCGCGCTGGTCGCACGGCAACGTGGTTCTGCTTGGCGACGCCCTGCGCAGTGTGCACTTCTCGCTCGGCTCGGGCACGCGCATGGCCATGCAGGATGCCATCGCCTTGTTCGAAGCGCTGTCGGCGCATCGGAATGACGTGCAATCGGCGTTCGCTTCGTTCGAGCAAAGCCGTCGCAGCGCCTCTGATCGCTTTCAGGATGCCGCCAGACGGAGCCTCGACTGGTACGAGTCCGTTGGCCAGCGCATGCACCTCGATCCCGTGAGCTTTGCATACGACTACATGCTGCGCACGGGACGCGTCAGTCACGAAGACCTTCGTCGGCGAGATCCTGCGTTCATCGCACAAGTAGAGACCAATGCCGCCGTCCCAGTGCACGGGCGCGCCGCATAGCTGCCAGCCGCATTCAGCACATCCACATAAAGGGCGACATCGTATCGCCGCATCGAGACAGGAGACACTTTCATGGACAAGCAAGACACCCGGCACACGTCAGTGGACGTACGGGACTTCATCAACGCGATCCCAGTGTCGCGCTTCCAGATCATGATCAGCGCGATGTGCTTCCTGATCGTGGCGCTGGACGGGTTCGACATCGCGATCATCGGCTTTATCGCCCCTCACATTCGCGCCGAATGGCAGTTGTCGATGGTCTCGCTCGGCCCCCTGTTCAGCGCCGGGCTGCTGGGACTGATGGTGGGCGCGTTCTGTAGCGGGCCGATGGCGGACCGTATCGGACGCCGCCGTGTCTTGATCTTGTCTGTCGCATGGTTCGGTGCGGCAAGCGTAGGGGCTGCGTTCGCGCCGAACGTCGAATGGCTGATCGCGCTTCGCTTCCTGACCGGCCTAGGATTGGGCGGTGCCATGCCCAACGCGATCACGCTGACGTCCGAGTTCAGTCCCGAGCGGCGTCGCGGCACTCTGCTCACGCTGATGTTCTGCGGCTTCTCGCTCGGCTCGGCGCTCGGCGGCGTAGTGACGGCGTACCTCGTGGCGGGGATCGGCTGGCGCGGCTTGCTCGCCGTCGGCGGCCTGCTGTCGCTGGCGCTTGTGCCGGTGCTGTGGTTCACGCTGCCGGAGTCGGTGCGCTTTTTGGCAATCCGAGGCGGCACGCAGACGCAGATCATCTCGATTCTGGCGCGCGTCGCGCCGCAACGGGTTGTGGCCGGTCCGCAGTACACCGCTGCCGACGATCGCCTCCCGTCGTCGCCCGTGGTGCAACTGTTCCATCGCGACTACCGGCGCGGCACGCTGCTGCTCTGGCTCGCATTCTTCATGAGTTTGCTGTTGCTGTACCTGCTCATCAATTGGCTGCCGATCCTGGCGGAGCGCAGCGGCCTGACGCTCAAGCAGGCGTCGATGTTTGCCGGACTGTTGCAAGGCGGCGGCGTGCTGGGTGCGATTGTGCTGGGCGTGCTGATCGACCGGTTCCATCCTTACAAAGTGGTCGCCGCAGCCTATGTCGTGGGTGCGTTCGCGCTAGCGTCGCTGGCGATTGCCGGCGATGCGGTATGGCTGGCGCTGGGCATCTTCGTGACAGGATTCTGCGTGAGCGGTTCGCAGGTCTGCGCGAACGTGATTGCATCCGCCTATTACCCGACATCCAATCGCGCGACCGGCGTGGCGTGGGCGCTCGGCATCGGCCGCATCGGGGCGGTGGCGGGATCGCTCGGTGGCGCCATGCTGCTCGCGGCGGGTTGGAGCAATGCCGGACTGTTCATGATTCTCGCGATACCGGCAGTGCTGGCCGCGCTGGGGATTCTGCTCGCGGGCGCAAAGCATGGGCGAGCCGTGGAGAGTGAGGCCATCACCACCCAGTCGCCCGTGTCGCTCTCGGAGATTTGACGATGGCGAACCGGCCTGAGGTAGCGACGGACGTCGTTGCTTGCGTCGGGCCAGTTCGTGAATGCGGGACAACGCGCCGCGCTCGATGTCTTGCACGCGGACTGAAAATCAATCCTGAGCCCGCGTATCCCCAACCAGATTTCCATCGATCGGAAGCATCTTGGCGGCGACAAAATTGACCTTGCCGCGCAATCGCAGCGATGCTCCGTTGCTGTTTCAGTAGCGGTATCTATGCGTAGCGATACACACCATAGCCCGACTTTCTGCCCAAGCGCCCCGCGGCCACTAACTCGCGCAGTAACGGACAGGCTCGGTACTTAGGGTCACCGAAGTCTTTCGAGAAGACGTCCATGACCGACAGGCATACGTCGAGCCCGACCAGGTCGGCAAGCGCCAGCGGTCCGAGTGGATGATTGGCGCCAAGTCGCATTCCCGCGTCGATTTCTTCTGCGCTTGCAATGCCCTCCGCCAGCACAAAAAAAGCCTCGTTGATCATCGGCACCAGAATCCGGTTGACCACGAAACCCGGCGAATTCTTGACGTTGATAGGCGCTTTGCTCAGCTGTAGCGCTAACTCGTGCACCGCGCGCACGGTTTCGGCATTTGTCTGAACGCCTTTAATGATCTCGACAAGCGGTAGCAATGGCACCGGGTTGAAGAAATGCATACCGATAAAGCGCGATGGGTCCGACATCGCCGCGCCAAGCGCGGTGATCGAGATTGACGAGGTATTTGAAGCGATGATTGCCCAGGGGCGGACGATCGACTCAATCTGGGTCAGGATGCGCATCTTGAGTTCGCGATTTTCGGTCGCGGCCTCGATGATTAGATCAACGTCCGCAAGTCGCCGATAATCTGTCGATGCTTCAACCCTCGAAATGGCGACGGCTCGCTGTGCGGTGTCAAGCTTACCTTTGGTCACCATCCGGTCAAGGCTGGCGGTCAACGACTCAATGCCGCCAGCAAGTGCGTATTCGTTAATGTCGATCAGAACTGTGTTCAGGCCAGCAGTGGCGACGATCTGTGCGATGCCGCTGCCCATCGCACCAGCACCAACGATGCCTACGGATTCAATTGTCATTGGGACTTCCATGGTCTTCAACTTGCCGAATTACACCTGCTGAAGGTTCTCGAACACGGCAGCAATGCCTTGCCCGCCACCAATGCACATGGTGACCAAGGCGTAGCGACCATTGATTCGCTGCAACTCGTATAACGCCTTGACGGTAATCAGTGCGCCGGTGGCCCCGATTGGATGGCCGAGCGAAATACCCGACCCGTTCGGATTCACCTTGGCCGGATCGAGTTGCAACGCTTGCATTACCGCGCATGCCTGTGCCGCAAACGCTTCATTGGCCTCGATGACATCCAGGTCCGAGATTTCCAGCCCTGCGCGCTGAAGTGCAATGCGGGTAGCGGGGACCGGGCCAATCCCCATGTACAGCGGATCAACGCCGGCGTGCGCATAAGACACCAAACGCGCCATTGCCTTCACACCCCGCGCCTCGGCGGCGTCCCGGGACATCATGAGGACAGCCGCCGCCGCATCGTTGATGCCTGAGGCGTTGCCCGCCGTAACCGTGCCCCCATCCTTCTGGAACACCGGCCGCAGTCCGGAAAGCTCGCTCGGATCAAGCTGTCGACGAACGTGCTCGTCGGTGTCGAACGTGAGCACCTGCCCTTTCACATCGCGGCTGATGGGCAGGATCTGCGTCTTGAACCGTCCCTCGTCGATCGCTCGTGCAGCGCGCCGGTGCGATTCGACGGCCAGGGCATCCTGCTGCTCCCGGTGGATGGTGTATTTCCGAGCAACGTTCTCCGCCGTGACTCCCATTGGAACGCTGTGAAACGGGTCGTCTAACGCACCAAGCAACATATCGATCAAACGAGCATCGCCCATGCGAGCGCCGAACCGTGCATCAGGCGTGACGTAGGGGGCGCGGCTCATGCTCTCGGCCCCGCCGCCGATGGCGATGTCGGCGTCGCCGAGCAGGATCGTTTGTGCCGCCGATATGATTGCCTGCAAGCCGGAACCACACAGCCGATTGACAGTCAGGGCTGGCGTGGCTACCGCAACACCGCCATTGACTGCGGCAACGCGCGCCAAATACAGATCCTTGGGCTCGGTGGCAAGTACGTTGCCAAATACGACATGCCCGACTTCATCCCCGCCGACCGTTGCACGTGCCAGCACTTCTCGCACGACCAGTGCGCCCAATTCGGTAGGGGCAAACGCTTTCAGGCTGCCGCCGAACTTCCCGATTGCCGTTCGCACGCCACTCACCACCACGACTTCTTTTTTCACGTCACGCTCCTCGATTTATCGGCCAAGTGCGCCAGCTCGCTGGCCTCGCACGGCAATTCACATATTTGGATAGTTCGGCCCCCCGCCGCCTTCCGGGGGCGTCCAGATAATGTTCTGCGTAGGGTCCTTGATGTCGCAGGTCTTGCAATGCACACAATTCTGGGCGTTGATCGTCAATCGGTGCGCACCGTCGTCGTGCTTTGTAAATTCGTACACGCCTGCGGGGCAGTAGCGGCTTTCAGGACCGGCGTACGTGCGCAGGTTGATGTTGACCGGTCTGGCTGCGTCTTTCAGCCTCAAATGAGATGGCTGGTTTTCCTCGTGATTCGTGTTGGAGACGAACACGGATGAGAGCCTGTCGAACGTCAATTTTCCGTCTGGCTTCGGATACGAAATCGGCTTGCACTGAGCAGCCGGTTTAAGCGTCTCGTGATCGGCGTGCTTATGGTGCAGCGTCCAAGGCATCTTGCCGCCTAGCAGCTTCTGCTCGACGCCGACCATCAGCGCTCCCAAATAGAGACCCTTGCCCATCCACTGCTTGAAATTGCGAGCTCGGCGAAGCTCGGCGTACAGCCACGATTTCCGGAAGGCCTCCGGGTAAGCGAACAACTCATCCGATTGGCGACCGCCTTGCACCGCGTCGAAGGCCGCGTCGGCCGCGAGCATGCCGGTCTTGATCGCGGCATGGCTGCCCTTGATGCGTGAGGCGTTGAGGAACCCGGCATCATCGCCGATAAGCGCCCCTCCTGGAAATGTCAGCTTCGGCAATGACACCAAACCGCCCGCCGTGATGGCTCGTGCGCCGTAGGACAAGCGCTTGCCGCCTTCGAGGTATTTTCGGATCGACGGGTGTGTCTTGTAGCGTTGGAACTCGTCGAAAGGAGACAGATACGGGTTCTGATAGCCTAAACCCACCACGAACCCCACCATGACCTGGCGATTGTCCAGATGGTAGAGAAACGATCCGCCGTAGGTGTCGCTTCGCAGCGGCCATCCCGCAGTGTGGATGACGAGACCGGGTTGGTGCACTTCCGGGGCGATCTCCCACAGCTCCTTGATGCCAATGCCGTGAACCTGCGGATCGACGCCGTTACGCAACGCAAAGCGATCTTGAAGCTCTCGGCCAAGATGACCGCGCGCCCCTTCGGCGAACAACGTGTACTTGGCATGCAGCGCGATGCCAAGCTGGAAGTTGGCGGTGGGTTCGCCGTCCTTGCCGAGTCCCATGTCACCGGTCACCACGCCCTTCACCGCACCATCGTCGTGATAAATGACATCGGCCGCGGGAAATCCGGGGAACATCTCGACACCCATCGCCTCGGCTTGCTGCCCGAGCCAACGGGTGACGTTAGCCAGACTGACGACATAGTTGCCGTGATTCTTGAAATTGTCGGGCAATGCCCAGTTGGGGACCGCGTTTGCGCCACCCTCTCTCAAAAACAGGAAGCGATCCTCCGTGACCGGGACATTCAGCGGTGCGCCACGTGCCTTCCAGTCAGGAATCAGCTCATCAAGCGCGCGTGGATCCATCACCGCCCCCGAGAGGATGTGGGCGCCAATCTCCGAACCTTTCTCCAACACGCAAACGCCGATCTCGCGGCCCAGCGCCAGTGCGCGCTTCTTCAACTGAATCGCGGCAGACAACCCCGCGGGCCCCCCGCCAACCACGACCACGTCGTACTGCATGGACTCACGGGGACCAAATTTTTCAAGCAGGTGTTCGGGAGACATCGTTAGCCGCGGCCTTAAAACTGATCTTCGGACAAGGCAAGCAGCCCTTCATTTTCCCTGGCGCAGACAATCGCGGCCTCAAGCGCGGACGCTTGCGGCAGGATATGTTCCGCGTAGCATTGCGCCGTCGCAATCTTTGCGCCATAGAAGGCAGGGTCTTCGTCGAGCTTGTCGGTCGCGACAATCAGCGCCCGCGCCATCTGCCAGCCACCGAGCACAACGCCCGCAAGCTTCAGGTAAGCGACGCCCCCCGAATACACCGCGTTCGGACTGTGCTTGGCATTTTCGAGCACGAATGCCAACGCGGCTTCCAGCGAGCGCAGACCCTGTTTCAAATAGCGCTGTGTCGAGCGAAACGCCGGACCCTCCAGCGGTTCGATCTGTTCGAGCGTTGTCGCGACATCACTGAGCAAGGACCGTACCGCTGCGCCGCCGTCAAGCAACGTCTTTCGGCCGATCAGGTCGTTTGCCTGAATCGCGGTCGTGCCTTCGTAGATCGGCAAAATGCGAGCGTCGCGGTAAAGCTGAGCGGCACCCGTCTCTTCGATGTAGCCCATACCGCCGTGCACCTGTAGGCCGAGGCTGGTTACATCGACGGATGTCTCCGTGCTCCAACCCTTCACGATTGGCACCAAGAATTCATACCGAGCCTTGTGCTGGGCACGCGTGAGTTCGTCCGGATGCGCATGTGCGATGTCCGAATGCGCTGCCGCGACATAGGCGAGCGCACGCGCGGCTTCGGTTGCCGCTCGCATCGTCGCCAGCACGCGACGCACGTCCGGGTGGTGAATGATCGTCACAGATTTTCGGGCCGAACCGTCGACCGGGCGGCTCTGCACGCGCTCTTTCGCGTAGGCGGCCGCCTGCTGATAGGCGCGATCGGACAGGCCGATGCCCTGGATGCCTACACCGAAGCGTGCGGCGTTCATCATGATGAACATGTACTCTAGGCCGCGATTTTCCTCGCCGACCAGATGGCCAATCGCCCCGCCATGATCGCCAAATTGCAGCACGGCCGTCGGGCTCGCCTTGATGCCCAGCTTGTGCTCGATGGACACGCAATCCACATCGTTACGCTCACCAAGCGAGCCGTCGGCGCCGACAAGAAACTTCGGCACGACAAAGAGCGAGATGCCCTTGATGCCTTCCGGAGCATCCGGTGTGCGTGCAAGGACGAGATGCACGATGTTCCGGGCCATGTCGTGCTCGCCCCACGTAATAAAGATCTTTGTCCCGAACACGCGATAATTGCCGTCTTCCTGCCGCTCTGCGCGAGCGCGCAACAGCCCAAGATCCGAGCCTGCCTGCGGCTCGGTCAGGTTCATCGTGCCGGTCCACTCGCCTGAGACAAGCTTCGGTACATAGGCCTGCTTCAGCGTATCGGAGCCGGCCGTGAGCAAGGCTTCGATCGCACCGTCGGTCAGGAGCGGACACAGCGCAAACGACAGGTTCGACGCGTTCAGCATTTCCACACAGGGCGTCGAGATCAGCTTGGGCAATCCCTGGCCGTCATAGGCAACCGGGTGTTGCAATCCCTGCCACCCCCCTTCTGCAAATTGGCGGAATGCCTGCGCAAAACCAGGTGATGCGCTCACGCTACCGTCTTTCCATGCGCTTGGGTTGCGGTCCCCTTGCGCATTCAATGGCGCCAGCACGTCGCTGCATAGCTTTGCCGCCTCTTCCAGCACTGCCTGCGCTGTTTCAAGATTGGCCTCCTCGAAGCCCGGCAACGTCGCCACGTCGTCGAGTCCGGCAAGCTCGTTCATGACGAACAGCATGTCCTTCAATGGTGCGGCGTAGCTCATCGCGCGTCCTTCCTGTGTGATCTTTGCGAAATGGGAGGCCAGCGCACGGACGTGATCCCGCGGCGACTCGACCCAGACGAGCCATCGTAGCGATCTGCCGTTTGAACACCAATGCCAAACGCCGCCCTTTCATTGACAAAACGTGCCATGTTTCATCGCAATGGTGGCGTGCGCGGCCCTGCCTTTCGGTAGGCTTGCGGCGTGCTTCCCGTCCAATGCCGAAACGCCCGGTGAAACGCGCTGGGATCGTCGAAGCCGATGTCGTAGGCGATGGCCGCAATGGCGTCCGCCGAGCGCGTCAGGCGGTGAATCGCGAGATCACGCCGTAACTCGTCCTTGATAGCTTGGAAGGTGGTCCCTTCGGCCGAAAGTCGGCGGCATAGGGTGCGGACAGAGAGATGCAGATCCCGTGCCACGATCTCGATAGTTGGCATCGTTGGCAGATATGCATTCAGGTAGTCGCGAACCCGATGGCACACCATGGGCTCCGCCGACGACACGAAGAGCCAGTCCTTTGGCGCATGTGCCAGGAACACCCGTAAATCCGACTTTTGCCGCCGGATAACCATGTCGAGAAAGTTGACGTCGAAACGCATAAGCGTTCGCGAACAATCGAAGCGAACTGGCCCCGGGAACAGATAGCGGTAGTCAACCGCATGCGGCGGACGCGGAAAATCGAAATCTACGCCGAGCAGCGGGATCCGTTGACCAATCAGCCATGACGCCAAGCCGTGAGCGAGCTTGAGTATCAGTTCCCTACCAAGCCTGCTCGAGGTGGAACCCTCGTGCTTGGCGACGAGTTCAATACTGCAGACATTCCCTTCGCGTCGCGTCTTGACGCTGAACTCGTCGATGAGCAGACGCAGGAACTGGCCGAACCGATGCATCGCAACTTCTAGATTCGGTGCATCGAGTAGGCTCAAGCTGAGGTATTTCAAGGTGCCGTTGCGCAACGGCCGGCCGAAGATGCCCGGCATTTCGTCGTCCAGCGCATGGGCACGCATCCGGTAGAGTATTGCGAATTGCTCTTCCGTCAGGCGGGCGCCGGGCTCGCGGAGCAATTCGTAGGAAATGCCCGCGCAGCCGGCCAGACGCTCGATTTCGCTCCGAGCAGCACCGACAAGAATGCTGTTTACGAGCGAGACGGGAACGGTAGCCGAAAGCGGATTCAATGGCTTTGTGCCAACACGCTGCGTAATCGCGGGATCAGGCGGGGGCCGCGGTGTCGTTGGGCGATCGTCACAGGCAGTGGCCTGGAAACGGCGTCGTTCAGCTTGAACACAGTCACGGCCGAGATGAGCGTTGTCGCCTGCTGTTCGAGCGACTGTGCGGCTGCCGCCGCCTCCTCGACTAACGCGGCGTTCTGTTGGGTCACACTGTCCATCTGCGCTATGGCCTGCCCGACCTGCTCAATTCCCCGGCTCTGCTCGTCCGAAGCCGCTGCGATCTCGCCCATGATGTTCGTGACTCTGGAGACGGCCTGATCGATTTCGTACATGGTGTGACCGGCTCGATTCGCGAGTTCCGTTCCCACTGCGACGCGAGCGACCGACGCGTTGATCAACCCCTTGATTTCCTTTGATGCACTTGACGTACGTTGCGCCAACACCCTGACCTCGCCGGCAACGACCGCAAAACCGCGCCCGTGCTCGCCGGCACGCGCGGCTTCTACCGCTGCGTTGAGTGCCAGAATGTTCGTTTGAAACGCGATGCTTTCGATAAGACCAATGATATCGACGATCCTGGACGCGCTCTCACTGATCTCGCCCATGGTGTCCACGACACGGGCCACGGACGCATTTCCGCGATTGGCGATTTCCGCTGCGTTGGCCGCCAGCACGCTCGCCTTCCGGGCGTTTTCAGCGTTATGCTGCACCGTGCCCGTCAACTCGTCCATGGTCGCTGACGTCTGTTCGAGCGACGCCGCCTGTTGTTCGGTGCGTGAAGACAAGTCGATATTGCCCGCCGCGATCTGACGCGTCGCCGTCCCAACTGATTCACCGCTCGTGCGAACGCCACTGACGATGCCAACGAGGTTGTCGTTCATGCACTTGAGCGCAACCAACAAATGACTTGTCTCGTCGCGCCCCGACGGCTCGATGTGAGAAGTCAGGTCACCCGCTGAAACCGTTTCCGCAATGCGTACCGCTTCCGCAAGCGGTCGGGAGATGGAGCGAATCAGCGCCCAGCAGATGAACCCGAAAGTGCCGACAATGAGTGTGGTTCCAATGACGTTTGTCCACACCACGCGTCGATAGGTCGCATCGGCCTGCTCATACGCCTGGCGTGCGGCATCCATCTGAAGTTTGACCAACCGGTCAAGCAGACGCGTCATCGGTTCGATCGCCGGAGACATTTCACTGTCGATGAATTCTCTCAAGCCGTCCTTATCGTCTGTGCGCAACAGCTCCCGCAAACGGGCGACAGCCGAGTCGCCCCGGTCTCTGAGCGGAGCCGCCTCGTTGACAAGCTGCTTTTCATCCGCAGTCAGTTGGGTCGCCGCGTAATTCGTCCACGCTTTATCCATGCGCGCTCGTGCCTCATCGATTACCTTGACGGCGTCGGTGGCGGGCAGGGTGCCATCGCTTACCTTGCGCGCCGCACCCGCAATGCTCCGCGTATATCCATCCGATACCACCTTGAGCTCGCCAAGCGGCAGAACGCGATCGTTGTAGAGGATCTCGATCGACGCATTGGCGTTGTGAAGTCGAAGCACACTCTGACTGGCGACGAGCAAAAATAAGGCAAGCAGTGCAGTCACCAACAGAACCAGACGGGTCTTGATGCTGAAGTTATTCATCCGGGAATCGGGGAGTGATTGAGCAAGCGGCGGGGGCTCGCACGCGTCCGGCACATGCGAGCCCCGCGCGGGGCGATTAGAAGGAGTGCCGCATACCCAGCATGACCGCCGTTGTCGCCATGGCAGGCGCGACCGGCTGACCGTAGGTAATCGTGGTGGTCATCGTGCCCTTGTTGTTCACATACCCGTACTGTCCATAGACCATGGTCGTTTTGGAGAGGTGATATTCCGCCCCCGCTGCGAACTCGGTCGAGTGGTTGGTCGAGTTGTTTTTGTCCCTCAGGTAATAAACGGCGCTGGTGAGCTGCAACGCGGGCGTGATCCGATAGCCCAACCCCGCTGAATACATATCGATATTGACGGCTCCGGAATTCGATGGATTCCTGCCATTGCTGTATGACGCGGATGCCGAAAGGCCGTTGCTGAAGGTATATTTCGCGCCCAGATAGATGAAGCGGTTGTTGTCGACGCCGGTTGCGGAAGCACCGGGCATCGGATTCGTATCGTGCCCGTTGTAATAAACGGCCGACACGGCAAGTCCGTAGTTCGAGTACTTGAGTACGGCCGACTCTCGCGTGCCGCCCTGGAAGCTGCCCGGCGAACCGCCCGGCGCGTATTCGAGTACGGCGGAGACGCCGCCGAACTTGGGTGATTCATAAACGATCGCGCTACTGTCGTACAGCGCGCCGATGGGCGCGTTGGTATTGGTGCCGGGCCAACCTGCGGCTTGGTTCATACCCAACCACGCGGTCAAAATGCTGCCAAAGTATTGTGCGGAGCGAACGTCCGTTTCCGCCATTGCCCAGGCCATTGGCACAATTTGACGCCCAGCGGTCACGCTGCCGAACGGCCCCGAAATACCGACGTTGGCCTGCTGATTGAAGATCGCCGTGCCGCCGGTTGTGTCCGCAAGGCCCAACTTTCCGCTGGTGGTATCGAACGTGCCTTGCAGTTTGAAGTTCACGTGATAACCACCGCCAATGTCTTCGGTGCCCCTGATGCCCCAATTACTGGCGTAGATGCCGCCATCCTTGGCGCGATAGACCTTGCCAAGGTTGGCCGACGCAGGGTTGAACGTCGCCGCGGAGGTACTTTGATACAACATCCCTGTATCGACGTTACCGTACAGAGTTACCGACGATTGTGCGTAAGCCACATGCCCCGTTGCGGCCAGCGCGGCCACTGCAATCCACTTCAACTTCATGTCTCCTCCAATCTCTTTTTTGTAAAATTTCAAGTTGCCAATCCAACACACGCCGATGGCATGCTCGCCGCCGGCCGATTCACTACCTCAGCAGGTAATCCTGGAATGCTTCTCGCAGCCTGTTCTTCAATACCTTGCCGGTGGCACCGATCGGCAGCGCGTCAATAAACACAACAGCGTCCGGCGTCCACCACTTCGCAATTCTTCCCCGCAGGTATGTCAGCACTTCGTCGGCCGTCAGTGGCTCACCCGCGCGCTTTACAACGAGGAGAAGCGGTCGCTCGTCCCACTTCGGATGCCTGGCGGCGATGCATGCGGCACTCTCGATGGCGGGATGCGATATGGCGATGTTCTCGATCTCGATCGAACTGATCCATTCACCGCCGGACTTGATCACGTCCTTGCTGCGGTCGGTGATCTGCATGAAGCCATCGGCGTCGATCGTCGCAACGTCGCCGGTGGGGAACCAACCCTGCCCGGCGGCATCGCGCACCAATGGGCTATCGCCCTGATTGAGGAAGTAGTCGCTCGCAATCCACGGCCCGCGCACCAGCAAATCGCCCGCCGTTGCACCATCCCACGCAAGCTCGTTTCCGAGTCCGTCAACGATTTTCATGTCGACACCAAATACGGCTCGACCTTGCTTCGCTTGTGTGGTGTAACGATCTTCGGGTGACGTTGCCCGGTGTTTCGCCTTCATCGCGCCAACGGTGCCGATCGGACTCAGTTCGGTCATTCCCCATGCGTGCACGACCTCGATGCCATGGGCTTCCTGGAAAGTACGAAGCATGGACGACGGGCATGCCGCTCCGCCAATGACGGTGCGCTTGAAGGTCGAGAATGTCAGATCGCCCTCCCCTACATGGTTTAGCAGGCCTTGCCAAACTGTCGGAACGCCAGCCGCGAACGTCACTTGTTCCGCTTCGATGAGTTCGTACAGCGATTTCCCGTCCAACCCCGGGCCGGGGAACACCAGCTTGGCACCGACCATGCACGCGACGTACGGAATGCCCCACGCATTCACGTGAAACATCGGCACCACTGGCAGCAGCACGTCTTTTGCGGAGCAGTTCAGCGCATCCGGCAACGCGGCGGCATAAGTGTGGAGCAACGAGGATCGGTGAGAGTACAGGACGCCCTTAGGATTGCCGGTGGTGCCCGACGTGTAGCACAGCGCGCATGCACTACGTTCGTCAAATTCCGGCCAGGTGTAGTCAGGTGAGCTCTCGTCGATCAGGTCTTCGTAACACAGCAGGTTGGCAATGCGGGGGGCTTGCGGCATGTGCGCGCGGTCGGTCATGGCGACAAATGCCTTGACCGACTCACAGCGACCGGCGATCTCCTCGACCAACGGCAGAAAGCTGAGATCGAAGAAGATGTACTGGTCTTGTGCGTGATTGGCGATGTACGTGATCTGGTCAACGTGCAATCTCGGGTTAATCGTGTGCATGACCGCACCCATGCCGGAGATGCCGTAGTACAGCTCCATGTGCCGATAACCGTTCCATGCCAGCGTGCCGACGCGCTCGGATGCGCTTACGCCCAGGCGGGTAAGCGCATTGGCCATCTGACGTGCGCGGCGGTGACAGTCTCGGAAGGTATAGCGATGGATGTCACCCTCCACTCGTCGCGACACGATCTCCGTATCGCCGTGGTGACGATCGGCGTGTGCGATCAACGAGGAGATCAGCAACTGCTTTTCAAGCATCAATCCGTTCATTTTTGCATTCCACTTTCTATTGAAGGACCTAAGATCGCGTTGGCACCACGCTTCTGAACGTGTCCGCGGCGCTCGATGCGGCAAACAATTTCCATCTTTTGCGACGCAGACATGCGATCCCATAGCCCGATTTCGACCGCGGTGCGCCGACACCCTTGACAGAACTTGCCGCTCAGATCCATTCGGCAAATGTTGATACACGGATTGGCAATCGGAGGACCGCTGCACGTTGCGTCCGCGTCGGCAACGCCTTGCAAAACGTCAGTCATCGGCAACGCCTCCATCAGCGGCTCCATCGCTTAGCGCTCCAACCGTTCAGCGCAAACCATGGCCTGCATGGCGGTCAAGAGCGTTTGCGGCTGCTGGGCGCCGGACAACGCCTGGCGCCGATCGAACACGAAGTACGGCACACCGCTGCCCGGTGGCATTTCGTACGTCCGTTCAGGGCTGGCAATACGCCCGCGTTCAGTCGAGACATCGAGGTAAGCTTTGGACGCGCCGGTGAAGCCGCATTCAAGTGCGATACGTGCCAACGTCGCCGTATCGCCGATGTTTTCCCCAAGCAGGAAGTACCCGACGAACAGGCGCTCGATGAGCCTCTCGTGTTGTTTGGTTGTGCCGAAGCGCTGCGCAAAGTTGATCAGGCGATGGGCTGCGCGCGTATTCGGCATCATTTGAATTCGATCAAACGCAAACGAGATGCCAGCGGCAGTTCCTGCCCGCCGTACTTGCTCCCGACGCATCGCAACGGCTTCCGGACTTCCCAGCCGCGCAAGGTAGAAAGCCTCAAAAGGCACGCCCTCGCGCGGCATGTCGGGTAGCAAGCGGTGCGGGTGCCATTTCACAGACACTTGCACTTCGGGATGGAGCACTGCAAAGCTGTCCCGCGCGACGGCCAAATTCCGTTTACCGATCAAACACCAAGGGCAAATCAGATCAAAAAAAACATCAATGTTCAGCGCTTGTTTCATACCCATTTCCGCCTTGGCAACACGAATGCCGCAAACTCAATAAACGTCCACGCATCAGCGTTCGACGTCACTTCCGCCGGGATGCGCACGCGAGCCCTCCGACCCGTTGCCGAATGCGCGGGGTGTGGACGCTACGTCGACGACACGAGATTCAGGACAGTTCGGCGATAAGCTCGGTGGCACGCGGCCACACGCCGTAACCGCCCGCCGGGTTCAAGTGCCCCACCGCACCGAGATCCACAAACCGGCTACCCCATACTTGAGCCAACTCCGCAACACGCTCGACCCGTGCGAGCGGATCATTCGTGCTTGCCGCGACGATGCTCGGGAAGGGCAATTTCCGGCGTGGCATTGGGAGCCAGCCCTGTGCGCGAAGGTCGTCCAGGCGCGGGTAGCCGTCGGGCATTGGCGCTTCGAGGTCGGGCGGGGTTGCCAGCAGCGCGCCGAGGATGGCTCGGTTGTGGCGCATCGCCCAATGCGCCACGATCATCACGCCCGCACTGTGGGCAACCAGGATGACCGGTCCCTCGATCGACGCAAGCGTTGCATCGAGCACCGCAACCCGCGCTGCCAACGACAACTTGTCATGTTCCAACGGCGGCACCGCACGGGCATTGGGCAGTCTGCACGCCAAATGCGTTTGCCAGTGGTCAGCAACGTAATCCCGCAGGCCAGGGACAATCAAGACGGTTGGAGACGACACCACGGTATTCATTGGGAATCTCTGTTGATTTTGTAGAGTGCGGCAGTCAGCATTAACGCTTCGCGGCGCTGCGCAACTCATTGAGGCGACGTAGATCGTTTGCGTAGCTCGCCTTGCCGACCGAAAACGCCACCGCGGCAAGCAGCGCCATGAACGGAATCAATTGCAACGCCCCGTGCAGGCCTACCTTGTCGGCAACCACGCCTGTGAGGAAGGGGCCAGGTGCCAGGCCAAGCAGGTTGTTCGCAAGCGTCAACGTGGCAAATGCCGAGGCGTGAATGGTTGTCGGCGTGAGATTGGCCACCATCGCCCCGGCGGGCCCAGATGTTCCGGCCACGACCAGCATGCCAACGCCAATCAATACGAGCTGCAATGCGCCGGGCTTCACGTGAAAGCCGATCCCCAGCAAGACGAACGAGATGAGGCAATAGGCGATTGCGCTCACCCACTTGCGGGACGGTTCCTGACGGCTCACACGATCGGTCACCATGCCGCACATGACCATGCCGACCGCGCCGATCATGACGAATGCCGCCGCGGCAGCACCGGCCTTATCGGGCGCCATGTCGTAGTAGCGGTTCAGGTAACTTGGCATCCAGACGAACAGCGAGCCGAGAATGAACAACTGCAGCCCGCTCCCGACATAGGCACAGACCACGGAGACGGTAGAAAAGAGCCCATTGATCAGCACACGAAGACTGGTACCGATACCTTGACCATTCGATCGTTGCTGGCGAAGTCCACGAGCATCGGTTCCGATCCGCTTCTCGGTGACGACCAGCCAGAATGCCGTGGTCAGCAGAATACCCAGGAGCGCCATCGTGCCGAAAGACCATCGCCAGCCCAGATGTACGGCGACAGCACCGCCGAGCGACATACCGAGCACGGAGCCGAAAGCGCCGCCCGCCATGAATGCTGCGGTCAGGGTGGAACGCAGGTGGGCAGGAAAGATACTCAGGATCAGGGCAACGCCCACGCTGCCGTAGGCGGCTTCGCCAAGCCCGACGAACGCGCGTGCGACAAACAGTTCACCAAAGTTCGTCGCCAGGGCGCAACCCAGCGTCGCAAGACTCCAGACCATTGCCATCGCGACAATGCTTCTGACGCGCCCCAATCGATCGGCGATCACCGAAAGCGGGAAGGTCAATAATCCGACGATCAAGGCCACGATACCGCTCAGCGAGCCGAGCCGGGTATCCGAGAGTCCCCACGCACTCTTCAGCAACGGGAAAACCGCGTTCAACACCTGACGCGACATGTAGTCCGACAGCAGCAGACCAAATGTCAGCGCGAATACGACCCACGCATAGGTACGACCGACGGTGGGAGTCGCAGGAACACCGCTCACGGCGGTGTCAAAGCAATGGACGTCCAAGATTGTCTCCTCCAGGTCCCAGCGGCCGGGCTTTCTCATCTGCATACGAGTGCAGCGGATTGCTTCCTGTGCGCGCCGGGGGAGTCTTTCAGTCAAGCGGCAACTTCGGCCGCACCCGGTACTACCAAGCTCAGTTCAAACGCATCGGCACGCCTTTCACACCAGGCGTACGGTTGGGCGACATGCCAAGCTTGACCAACGTTTCATCGGCCGTCTGGTATTGCTCGCCAATCTTGTAGATCTTGCGCGCGTCCTTGCCGTTGGCCACGTCCCGCCCCAACTCGTGTGCAACGCGGACACATTGCGCGATCTGCTGCACGGAGGTCATGCGTTTGCCGTGCTGATCGATGATGGTGTCTTCAATGCCGCACCGCGGATGAAGCCCCATGGCCATTGCCATCATGTTGAACGGCAGCACGTTTTTCAGCAGCGATTCGGCCGTCAGCGTGCAGCCGTCCGGCGCCCGATGCACGAAGTTGAAGAAGTTGAACGGATTCGGCCCGTCGAAGCCGCCGCCGATGCCGATCCACGTCAGGTTCAGCGGCCCCTTGTAGACGCCCCTGCGCACAAGGCGTTCGAGTGTCTCGAATGCGTGGATGCCGGTCAGTTGGAAGTGAGGCTGGATGCCCGAGACCTGAAGACGGCGCAGATGTTCCTCCACCCAGGCCGGCCCTGCGGGCACGGTCATTTCGCTGTAGGCTGCCATGAGCGCAGGGTGGGCCAGCGAGGTTCCTTCCAGGTATTCCGGATACAGGAGCTCCATGATGTTCATCTGCGTGGTGTTGATCGCCACGGTCACCTGATCCGGCTTCGGATCGAGATCGGCCAGCATATGACGAGTATCGTCGGACAGCCACTTCGCGGCCTGTCCGTCGTCCTCGGGCGCAAACGAAATCGATCCGCCGACCTGAATGATCATGTCGGGCACGGCAGCGCGCACGCCCGCGATCAGTTCGTTGAACTTCGACAGGCGCTTGGAGCCTTTACCGTCGAGTTCGCGCACATGCAAATGGAGCACGGTGGCGCCGGCCTCGTAGCAATCGACGGCCTTCTGGATCTGCTCGTCCATCGTCACCGGAATGTCTTCCGGAAAATCGGCAGGCATCCACTCAGGGCCGTATGGCGCGACGGTGATGACCACCTTTTCCTGGTTTTCTGGGTGCAGGGAATCGTCAAAAAATTGCATCTTCTACTCCTGGTGCTTGCCTGTTCGAAGGTCAGAAAGGAATATCGCCGATGATGCCCGCGCGTTCCATCTTTCGGTGGCTCGGCGGGTAGTCCATAACGGCATAGTGCTGCGTACTCCGGTTGTCCCAGATGGCGACGCTGTTTGGCTGCCAGCGCCAGCGCACCTGGAATTCAGGGATGTAGGCTTGGCTGATCAGGTAGCTGAGCAACTGTGCGGCGCCGGGATTGGCGTCCTGCCCGAAGCGGACTCGGGCCGCGGTGTGGTAGTTCGTGAAGTGTGTCGTGAATGCGTTGACGAACAAGATCTTTTCGCCGGTATCCGGATGAATGCGCACAACGGGGTGTTCTGCATCCGGGAAGCGCGCTTTCAGTTCGAGTCGTTTTTCAATCGGCATGGCGGCACCGAAACTGGCTTCGATACTGTGACGTGCGCGCAGATCAGCTATCTGGAGCTTGATGTCGTCGGGGAGTTTTTCGTAAGCCAGCACCATGTTCGCCCACATCGTGTCGCCGCCGAAGGGGGGACATTCGACGCAGCGCAACACGCATCCGAACGGAGGCGCATTTCGCCATGTGGCATCGGTATGCCAGGCATTTTCATAGCGGTCGTTGGGCTGCTCGGGCGACTTGTAGATCCGCACGAGCCCGGAATGCTCAGGGTCGCTGCCTGCCACAGGGTGATCTTCAAGATCGCCAAACCGGCGCGCGAAGGCGACGTGTTCGGCGCGCGTAAAATCCTGGCCGCGCAGGAACAAAACCCGATGTTTGACGAGAGCGGTGCGGATTTCGTCGAACAGGCCGTCGTCGTGAACAGCGTCGGCCAGCTTGACACCGGTCAACTCGGCGCCAATCGAATACGTCAGTTGCTCAATTTGCATGGTTCACTCATTCCTCGTGGTGGGTTCAGATCACGAAAATCGACGAACCAGTGGTCTTGCGCGATTCCAGGTCGCGATGCGCGTGCGCGGCGTCTTGAAGCGCGTACTGCTGGTTGACCTCGATCTTGATACGGCCAGCGCCGACGTGATCGAACAGCTCCCGCGCAAGCGCGGCCTTCTCCGTCGGATCGGAGATATAGTCCGCCAAGGCCGGCCGCGTGAGGAAGAGTGAGCCTTTCATGGCCAGTATCTGGGGGTTAAACGGGGCGATCGGACCCGACGCGGTTCCTACGCAGACCATCAACCCACGGCGTTTGAGGGAATCGAGCGACGCGTCAAAGGTATCCTTGCCAACGCTGTCGAACACCACGCTCACACCGACGCCCCCGGTCAGTTCACGAACACGCTTTGCGACGTCCTCAAGGCTGTAGTTGATCGTATGATCGCAACCATGAGCGCGGGCAATTTCGGCCTTGGCTTCGCTCGATACGGTGCCAATCACCGTAAGACCGAGCAGCTTGGCCCACTGAGAGACGATCAACCCGACACCACCAGCGGCAGCGTGTAGCAGGATGACGTCCCCTTCCTTAAAGTCGTAGATGCGTCGCAACAGGTAGGCCGACGTGAGACCTCGCATCGTCATCGCAGCCGCTGTCTCGCATGTAATCGCGTCTGGCAGCTTGATCAGCGGCGCGGCTGAAATGAGACGCTCAGTGCTGTACGCGCCCAAGGTGTTATACGCACCCGTGTAGGTCACGCGATCGCCAACGACAACATTCGTCACGTTCTTGCCAACGGCTTCGACGATGCCTGCGGCCTCGGTCCCCAGGCCTGATGGCAACGGCGCCGGATAGAGCCCGGTGCGGAAGTAAATGTCGGCAAAGTTCAGGCCGACCGCAACGTGACGCAACCGGACCTCATCCGGCCCCGGTTCCCCTATTTCAAGCGCCTCGACGCGCAAGACCTCCGGACCACCGGTTTCGTGAAAGCGAACAATCTGAGCCATGCTATTTCCTTTGACTATCCCTGGGCCACCATGCGGGAAACTTACGGCAGCGATTTTTTGCCAGCTTATGGGATTGACAGAAAATGGTTATACTTTTGATGCCTTTCATTAAACATTTCACGCCACAGCGCGTTGATTGCATCGCAGCGACGGTGTGTCGGGCGACGGAGCTTTCTAATGGATTTGCAGATTCGCGCGGCCACGTTCAGTGGCTATCTCGAAGTTGCCCAGGCGCTTCACTTCAGTCCTCATGAACTGCTGCGCAAGGCTGGAATAGATCCCGCCGTCTTGGCGACGCCGGAACAGTTGATCTCCGCCAAAGCGATGGTTTGGTTGATCGAAGAGTCCGCTGTGCAGACGGGGAAGATCAATTTCGGGCTGCGCATGGCAGACCAACGAAAAGCCTCCGGAATGGGGGTTGTCGGTATGCTGCTTCCGCATCGACGTACCTTGCGCGACGCGATCGAGACGCTGATCGAATACCGGCAATTGCTCAATGCGATGTTGGTCACCGACATCACTGACAACGGCAATGTCGTGTTTATTCGTCAGGAGGTCATGCCCGTAACAGGACACTACTCACGTCAGGCGACGGAGCTTGCCATGGGGGTTTTGGTTAACGCGTGCCGACTGCTGCTCGGAGCAAAATGGCGCCCCCTTTCGATGCACTTTACGCACTCGCCGCCATCGGAACTGATGTTCCATGAGCGGGTGTTCGGATGCGAAGTGGCGTTCGACAGCGAGCTCAACGGTTTCACGTGTTTTAGCCGCGATCTCGATGGCTTGAACCCGCTCGCTGATCCATTCATGGTCGAGCAACTTGAGCGAAGTATTCAGTCGCGACTTGAAGTCGACCGCGACTCGGTAACCCTTGCGGTACAGCGAGCGATCGTGCTGCTCCTCCCTGTTGGCCGTGCATCCATCAATCAGGTGGCGGACCATCTTCATATGAGCGTGAGGACCTTGCAACGTCGCCTTGACGACGAGGCGCAGCAATTCTCCGATCTTGTGGGCACGCTACGACGTGATCTGGCCGCACAGTACCTGATGAACAAGCGGTACTCGATCGAGCATGTCGCCACGCTGCTTGGGTACACAAGCCAGAGCGCATTTGCGCGTTGGTTCAAGAGCGAATACGGCCGCTCGCCAACCCGTTGGCGCGCTTCTCCATCGAGCACCGAGTCGCACCCTGATTAGAACGGGTAAGACGCCAACTGATATTGCTATCGTCAGGGCAGCGTCGTGAAAGCGCCCCGCCCCCTGACATTTAGCGCCTCCGCTTTATAAGCGCTTCCCCATATAAGAAGTTCCGTGATGAGCGTTTGGCGATGGCGTGGTTTCAGTGCCCGGGGAAGCGCGCGCCCCCCTCTGCCAGCTTTCGTAATTCTTATCGGTTGTGGTTACTGGCGTTCGTGACCTGTGCCCCGCAATTTTTCCCGGGGTTGCGCCGCAAAGGCAGAAATCAGGGCCGGCGGTTGCCGCGACCACCCGCGAGTTTACCGGTGGGTTTGCGCGACCCCGTAGCGGGTTTGCCGGCGGGTTTTGTGCGCGGCTTTTTGCTGAGCGTCTGCACCGTAACCGGCCCGGCCAACGGCACTTTGGGCTTCTTGGGCTTTTTAGGTTTCTTGATGATCTGGCCCGTCGCGCTGGTTTGCGGCACACGGTGTTCGGCTTCAAAACCCGGCGCTTCTTCACGGCGCAGGGTTTGCCGGATCAGCGCTTCAATCGCGGCCAGTTGCGGCGCTTCATCGGCACATACGAGGGACACCGCCACGCCGCTGGCGCCCGCGCGGCCGGTACGGCCAATCCGGTGTACATAGTCCTGCGCAACGATCGGCAGATCAACGTTGATCACCAGCGGCAGGTCGTCGATATCCAGCCCGCGCGCAGCCACATCGGTGGCTACCAGCATTTGAACGTCGCCCGTCTTGAAGCGCTCCAGCGCACGCAAGCGCGCGGGTTGGGGTTTGTCTCCGTGGATGGTGTCGACCGCATAGCCCGCTTCATCCAGCATGGCCGCCAGATAATCCACCCCATTGCGGGTTTTGACAAACACCAGCGCGTGATCCCAGTGGTTCTCCGCCACAAGGTGCATGAAGAGGTCCGGCTTGTTCTTTTTATCCACCGTCACCACCCACTGCTTGATCTTGCTGGCCGTGGCGTTGGGCGGGCTGACGCTGATATTGATCGGACCGCGCAAAATGCTCGCCGCCATGGCGCGGATATCTTCGGTAAATGTGGCGGAGAACAGCAGCGTCTGGCGCTGAGCGGGCAAGGCAGCAAAGACGGCATTGAGTTCGCGCGCAAAGCCCAGATCCAGCATGCGGTCGGCTTCATCCAGCACGAGCGTTTGCACTTGATCAAACTGCACTGCATTCTGGCGATTGAGATCGAGCAAACGACCCGGCGTAGCGACGAGCACATCCACGCCTTTGCGCAACTTCATCATCTGCGGGTTGAGACTCACTCCACCGTAGGCAGCCAGAAATCGTAAGTCGAGGCCTTTGCCATAAGCGATAAAGCTTTGCAGCAATTGTTCAGCCAGTTCACGCGTGGGCACCAGAACAAGAACACGCACACGGTTGCTCGACACCGCCGGGCCGTGTTGCACCAGTCGTTGCAACAGCGGCAGCGCAAAAGCGGCGGTTTTGCCAGTGCCGGTCTGTGCCTCCGCCATGACGTCCTTGCCACTGAGCACGGCAGGAATCGCCTTGGCCTGCACCGGTGTAGGCGTCTGGTAATTGAGATCCTGCACGTTACGCAGCAACGGATCGATCAGGCCAAGCGAGGCAAAAGACATGGACGTATTTCAGGCTAAAACCGTAATTCTAGCGGTTACCGCGCGGGTTGCACCTCGCAGGCAGATCAATGGTCAAATAGATCGACGGCGACCGTAGCGTGTCGTCGCGCGTGGGCTGTCTCATGCGACAATTCGAGCAGCGGCTGAGCACCGTACCGCGCCCGAGTGCCCCCGCCGCTTAGCGACATCTCATGCCATCCAAGGCCACACATCATGAACCGATCAGCATCGCGCTCACGCCCCGACTGGGTGAAGTGCGCCGAGCCGACAGATGGCGTCGAGCGCATCGAAGCACGGTTTCACGGCAAAGCGTATGCCATGCACCGCCACGATACCTATGCGATCGGCCGCACGCTCGCCGGCGTCCAGAGTTTCACTTATCGGCGCGCCCGGCGAAACGGCCTGCCAGGCAATACGATGGTGTTACATCCCGACGAGGCTCATGACGGTCAGGCGGGCACCGACGAAGGGTTCCAGTACCGGATGATTTACGTCGAGCCCGCGTTCTTTCAGGACGTGCTCGGCGGACGCGCGCTGCCGTTCCTCGAAGGCGGCGTGACGACCGATCCGCGCCTTGCTGCTGCGACCACCACGTTGCTGCAGCATGTCGGAGCTACGCTCGATCGGCTCGAACAGAGCGATGCGCTCGCCGAGCTGGCGCACGCGCTTGCCGCCGTTGCCGGCATGCCCGCACGAGGCTTGAAAGGCGACTTTTTCGCGGCGCGGCGCGCGCGCGACTTTCTACACACGAACTGCACGCGCGTCGTCACGCTGGATGAACTGGAAGTGGCGACGGGCCGTGATCGCTGGAGCCTTTCGCACGACTTTCGTTCGTTCTACGGTACGAGCCCGTATCGTTATCTGACGATGCGGCGCCTCGATATGGTACGCCGCATGCTGCTTGCCGGCACCACGCTTGCTCACGCCGCTGTCGCCGCGGGTTTTGCAGACCAGAGCCACATGACGCGACATTTCGCGAGGACGTTCGGGCTGACGCCGGGGCGCTGGCGCCAGATCGCGGGTGGCGTCCCGCACGGTTGAAAACACCCACGATCGTTCAATACGGCTGCAAGGAACATGCGTACCCTCGGCGCATTGCCCCCTGAATGGAGAGAACGATGTCCCAATCTTCGAACCACATCGCCGCGCCTGCCGAGCGCGGCCAGTGCCAGACCATCGATCTGATCGGCAAGATTGCGCAGATCGACGGTCACTGGCAACCGCGCGTCGTCGCTGAAATGAATGACTATCAGTTCAAGGTCGTGAAGGTTGAAGGCGAGTTCCTGTGGCACCGGCATGCCGATACTGACGAGACGTTTATTGTGCTCGAAGGCGAGTTGCGTATCGATTTTCGTACCGGGCCTTCGGGCGACGGTTCGATCGTGCTGCATGCCGGTCAAATGGCAGTAGTGCCCAAAGGCGTCGAGCACAAGCCCAGTGCAAATGCAGAAGTGAAACTGCTGCTGATCGAACCACGAGGTGTGGTGAACACAGGCGAGGGCGCGACGGGCGAGCGTACCGTCGAGAACGATCAATGGATTTAAGCCGGTCTCCGGCGCACTGGTCAGATCAAGAAATTGGAACTTCTGTGCATCTAGCCTGCCGGCATCGACTCAGGATTACCCGATACCGTCTGGCTTAGACCGCTCCGCCTGCCTATACTGAACGCACACTGCCATCGAACCTGCGGCGCAGTGGTGACTACGGGGGGAGAAAAGCGCCATGTCGCCTGAAGCCTATCTCGATATGGCCGGCACCGAAGACCATCACTGGTGGTTTCAAGGCCGCAGAAGCATTCTCGGCGATGTCATCCGTCGCTTGTCCTTGCCTGCGAATGCCGCGATTCTGGAAATCGGTTCGGGCACCGGCGGCAACCTCGACATGCTTGCCGCCCACGGGCGTGTCCATGCTGTCGAGATGGACACCGAGGCATGTGCCATCGCCCGTCGAAAGACCGGTGGACGCTTCGACATTCGGCAAGGGCACTGCCCCGACGACATGCCCTTCGGGGGCGCCCGCTTCGATCTGGTCTGCCTGTTCGACTGCCTGGAACACATCGGGCCCGATGTCGCTTCGCTGCAATGCGTCCGCGATCGCCTCGCGCCGGGCGGCGCCGTCCTGGTTTCCGTGCCCGCGAACGCATGGATGTGGAGCCAGCATGACGTGATGCTGCACCATCATCGGCGCTACAGCCGGCAGACGTTGAGAAAGACCGTTGAATCCGCCGGGCTCGCCATCGAGCGCGTGACCTACTTCAACACCGCCCTGTTCCCCCTGGCGGTCGTCGCGCGCATGAAAGATCGGCTCCTTCACGCCAAGATGGCGTCCGGCACCAACCTCCCCGCCTCGTGGCTCAACACCTCGCTCTACCGGATTTTCAGTGCGGAGCGTTGGGTCCTGCCTTACGTCGACCTGCCGTTCGGCGTGTCGCTGCTGGCCGTGCTGCGCGCGAATCCCTAGCCCATGATCCCGGTGATGCAGGGGCGTTTCGTTCGATTCGGGATGTCGGGCGTCGCATCGACCGGCGTGCACGTGGCGACTGCGGCGACGTTGCTCGCGACGACGCCGGTGGGACCGACGTACGCGAACGCCGCCGCGTTCTGCACCGCTACGATCTGCTCCTATTTGCTCAACACGTTGTGGAGCTTCTCCTCGCGTATCGATCACGCCAACGTCGTCCGCTTTGCGTTGGTGTCACTGGTCGGGCTGAGCATGACCACGGCGATTGCCCAAGCCGTGGCCGCAATGGGGGGCGCAGCATGGCTCGGCATTGCCACGGTCGTAGCGACAGTGCCACCCGTCACGTACCTGATGCATCGCCACTGGACGTATCGCTAAACGCTCAGTGCGTGCCCCAATGCCTCGCGGCGACCGTGTGCGACCGATGTTCACGCAGGCGTGTCGTGGCTTGGCGAGCGCGCGGCAGCGCCTGCGTGGGAAGCTGACTCACCTTGCCACTGCCCTGATACCGGTGCCGCACCAGGTACACCGGCCGTCCTTTGGATTCGTCGTAAATACGGCCCACGTATTCGCCCACGACACCGATGCCGATCAGTTGGATGCCCCCCATGAACAGGAGCACGCTCAGTAACGACGCATAGCCCGGCACATCGATACCGAGGATGAAGGTGCGCACAATGATGAACGATCCATACAAAAAGGCGATGAGTGCAATGGAAAGCCCCGCGTAGGTCCAGCTTCGCAGCGGCCACGTGCTGAAGCTCGTGATGCCCTCGAGCGCGAAGTTCCACAAGCGCCATCCCGAGAACTTCGATTGACCCGCGCTGCGAGGCAGGCGTTCGTACTCGATGACGGCAGTGCGATATCCGACCCACGCAAACAATCCCTTCATGAACCGGCGTCGCTCGGGCAAACGTTTGAGCGCGTTCACCACACGGCGGTCCATCAAACGGTAGTCGCCAACGTTCTCCGGCAACTTCACGTCGGAAAGCCAGTTGTGGACACGGTAATACATGCCCGCCGTGACCCGTTTGAGGTAAGGGTCGCAAGCGCGGTTCGCTCGTTTGGCGAGGACCACGTCGGCGCCCTCCTGCCACAACGTCACCATCCGCACCATCAACTCCGGCGGGTCCTGCAGGTCGACGTCGATCGGGATGACCGCATCGCCGGTCGCTTCGCTAATACCTGCAGTGAGCGCGGCTTCCTTGCCGAAGTTTCTCGTCAGGTCGATGACGCGTATGCGAGCGTCGCGTCTACGATAGGCTAGAAGTCGCTCCAGCGTGTCGTCGTGGCTGCCGTCGTTGACGAAAACAATCTCGAAAGCGATCGATGTCATGCCCTCCAGAATCGGCAATATGCCTCGGAAGAACGGGTCGATGGCTTCGCTCTCGTTGAAGCACGGCACGACGAGCGAAATCCGCTTTTTATCCGTGGATTTGGACATGAGGGGCTCCCTGTTCCGAAGGGCCGATGGGCGGCACGGCGCCGCTTGAGCGCGCGATGACATGACGCGTCGCCATCGTGGTTTCCGGCACGACGCCAAGGAGACGACGCGCGACGAGGATGGCAAGGACAGCGACGCCGATGCCGGCGAGAATATCGACCAGATAGTGACCGCCCTCGCTGATGGCAGACACGATCACCAGCAGGTTCAAGGGCAGGAACACCCGAGCGAGCCGCCGGGATCCACAGGCAGCGTGGATGAGCAGGACCGACAGCACCGCGTGATAGGACGGTATCGAGATCAGTCCCTGAAGTTGCCCGAGATCGACGACCGCGAGTCGATGCTGTCGAAGCGCGTCGAAATGAGTCAGATCGGCGAGCTTCGCCGGGTCTCCACCGAAATGCACGAAAGCGCCGGCCGCCGGCACGATGCCCGAGACGGCGATCGTCACCAGACAAGACAACACCATGGCCGTCGAGAACACGCGCACCTCGACCAACCGCCCGGTCAACGAGAGGAACACCACCACGAAAGCGATCTGCAGCATGCCGCTGGCGTAGGCGAGCGCGAGCGCCAGTGACAGCGGTCGATGGGCACGCACAAACGCGTGCCAGGCCGGCCAGTCGAAATGCAGCCAGGCATCCATTTTCACGAGGGTGACATCGACAAGCGGCGCATCGGTCGCGACCACGACATAGCTGAGCAGTGCCGCGACATGACTGAAGACGATCAGGAGGATGACCTGGGAACACGCGGTGCGAATCCGTTCGTCCGGGCGATAACGCGTGTAGACAAGCCACACGCCGGCAAGCGTCACGCAGGCCATTGCCGGCAGGACGAGGCTACCCGGGACGATACCGATCCGCAGCACGGCCAATCCGATGGCGGCGGCCAAGGCAACGCAGACATTGATCCGAAGCCAGTTCATGACGCCACCCCGCCGATCGGTGGTGTAAGGACTGCCTGTGCTCCGGAACGGATCTTGAGGTGGATGCCGACGAGGGTCGTCAACGTGACGAACGGCAGGAACTGGAAGCCGACAAAATCCACCACGACGAGGCCCAGCAACGGCGCAAGCCAGAGCACCACCAGCCACTCGCGTTCGCCGACCTGCCAGCCACGCGTCACGCCGTGAACACATAGCCACGCGATCACCAGCCCCAGCCACACCATGTCGTAGTCATAGAGATAAGGACTGATCAGCAGGCTGGCGGTAACGAGCGCGGCGGCGCGCAAGGGATAGGCGCACGGCTTGCGCCAGGCATTCGCGACGACCGCGACCGCCGCTAGCGCCGCCACGGCATGCAAGGCATACGCGACCCATATCGGCGCATGCATCATGCGGACCATGATGAAAACGGTCGGCATCCTGAAGAGATGCGCTTGCCCTTCGGCAACCGTCCCTTGTGCCGCCTGTACACCGTGCAGGAACGCCAGCAGGGTGTCCGGACCGAACGCCACGAGGCTGAGCAGCCAGGTTGCCAGGACGGTTGCAAGGCATGCCGCGAGCGCGCGCCAGGCGTGGCAGCAAAGAAAGGCCAACGGAAAAAGAATGGCGAGATGCGGCTTCACGAACAGCAAGCCCGCACAAACCCCAGCCCACCCGGCGTGCCGACGCAAGAGCCAGAGCGAAAGCCCAGCGAGTCCGGCGGTGAAGCAGGCGGCTTGCCCGGCGACGAGGACCAACGCAATGCCGGGGAACCCAAGGATCGGCCAAATCGCCTGTGGCCATGGCGCGATCTTACGCACGACACGAATGAACAGCAGCAACGCGGCAATCGCGAACACGCCATACGCCATCCAGTACGGCAACCACGCAAGCGGCAGCACCAACAGCAGCATGGTGGGTGGATACAACCACGGCAATATCCCGTTCAGGTCGCGCATGTACGGTTCGACGACGGTCTCGATCCGCGTCAACTTGATGACGTCATAGGCGTCCAGCGCGTGCCCGTGAAGCCCCAGATAGGAAGCACTCCAGAACGGCAGGAAGTCGAGGGCGAGCGGCGGTACATCGGGTTGATGAAGGACGGATCGACGGACGATCCATCCCATTACCAGGATGACGTAGCAAATCAGGGCAGTGAGAGGGTATAGCCTCAAGCGCCGCACATCGAGCCAATGCGGCGGCGCGGCGCCGCAGCCGCGTGCGGACGACCCAATGCCGGTCCGCATGACCGTGCGCGCACGATGGACGTCCGTCCGGCGTCTGGCCTTCATGCTGAATCCCCGAAAGATCACTTCAACGCTACGTTTGCGTGAAACCGATGCCGCTTCGTTTTTCATTTGACTGTGCATCGCCACGGTGCAGCGCGTGGCGAGTGTCGTTGCTGACGGCTCGGGATGTCGTGCGCTTTATGAAAACCATTGTTTGCTGCTTCCCAAACAAATATCAAGTCAGTGTTTCTCCCAAATAATCTTCTGCTTAGGTCAATTGACGACTGCGCGTTTCAAATTTGCTTCATTTTCCTGCAGCTTTCTATACCCCATCTTTTAGGTTGGCTAAGGATTCTCAGCAACGTCTAACAAATAACGAATACCAGTGTCTAATCCAGATCATCGTCATACGTTAAATCCCGTGAAGATTGGCTTGTCTGTTGGATTTCATGGTTATTTCAGGAAGAAAATCCATGGGATCAATGGGATCATTTTTTGTCAGTGATACCCCTTATTCAATACAGATATTGGTGAATGTATTTAGCTGATTTCCCGACCCGTAGTCCCCCTTACCTTCCGGAAGAAAACAAAGGGTTTCCACTAGAAAAAAGCTAAAAACCACGTTTCATCGATTTAGCGAATAAGGCGTGGAAACGGCAGGGTTTGCGCTTGCATGTTTCAGTTCTGAAACATTTTTCGCGAAACATTCCTGGGCTGGCAGCCCTGCGCTGAGGCAACGCCCCCGTGAGAGGCACGCCGAATCAGCCTCCCGGGGGGGGCTGGCCTGTCTCTTGCTCAGTCCCTGGCGTGCCGCTCAATCACGGGGCGGACCGGTTGAGGATCGTAGCCGTACGCGGCAGGCCCCTCCGGTCCGAGCGAGATGAGGATCTCGCAGGATGAGGCGGCGCCGGCGAATAGCCGCAGGCGAAGTCGTCAAGCCATGCGGTCGCCCGTTAGGGGGATTAGAAAATGTGTGGACCCGATCCATGCTTGTCAGCAGATCGCCGAGGGCTTCCGTACGGGCACGCAAGCCCTGCGCCTTCGGCGAGCCTGCTTTGCAACGTGCGGCGGCATGTGATGCCCCGCCGCGCTACGCGCCACGTCCCTGCTACCTCTCGTCTAGCACGTCACGGTGTCGCCCCTGTTCGGGGTCGTGCCGTCACGTCACTGCTTTCGAAGGGCTGCCCTAACGCATCCCGCAGCCCTTCATTCCCAATCCGTCGTGCCAACGAAGGATATCCCGCCACCTCAAGTGCAAGGAGACTGTCATGAAAACCATCGTCAAGTTTTGCCAACGTTTCATCCAGGACGAAAGCGGCGTCACCGCCGTGGAGTACGGACTCATCGCCGCGTTGATCGCCGTCGTGATCCTCGCTTCGGTGACGATCGTCGGCACTCAGCTCAACTCGACGTTCAGCAAGATTGGTTCCGCGCTGACGTCGGCGAACGGTTGAGCGAGCCGATATCAAGGCGGGTGGCCTCAAGGAGCGAACCCCGCTCCCCCCCGGTCACCCGCAATATTTCCCCTCGCAAGTGCGAGCCGCGGATTCCGAACGATAGGCGAGGTAACGATCATGCTCGACAGCCCTTTCATGGCACCGAACCTGAGCGCATTCGGCACGGTGACGCTGGTCGTCGTGGCCGCCGCCTGCGACTGGCAATCCCGACGCATTCCCAATCGCCTGGTCGGGAGCGCATGGCTCGCCGCGCTGGCGATGCAGATCTGGGTCCACGGTTGGCTTGACGGGAGCGCCGCCTGGGCGCTTGGCTGGCTGACTGGATTGGCGATGTTCCTGCCGTTCTATCTGCTGCGCGGCATGGCCGCCGGCGATGTGAAGCTGATGATGGCCGTCGGCGCATGGATCGGTGCACATCAGGCCTTCGATGCAGCGATCGCCACCTTCGTGCTCGGCGGCGTCTGGAGCATCGGTTTGTCGCTCTTGCACGGAAACGCCGTGCAACTGTTCAGAAATACCCGCGCCATCGTCGGCCAATGGGGGCCGCGCAGGTACGACGCGCCGGCTCCAGGGAGGGCTGCCGCATCAGTTGGCGCCATTCCCTACGGACTGGCGATCGCGCTGGGCACGATTGGCGTCCTGTTCGCACAGGCCTGAACTCCACGGAAACAGTCACGGGGTACGCATCATGGATCAACACAGCGTAACCGATTCGACGACGCCGCAAGGCAACGACGGCATGTCGCCATTGACGCCATCGCATCTTGCGAACGGCCACGAGGCAGGCGCCAACGCAGCGCCCGCGCTCCGGTCGGTGGCGGATACGGGACTCGACATGTCGTTTCTCGTTGATCTCGTCAGCAAATCCTGCTTCGTCAGCGGCAAGACAACGCTGCTGGCGCTGATGGACGGTCTCAAGCTACCGCTGAGCGTGCTCGACGAGCTGATCGCCTTCACCGTGCGCGAACACCTGATGGAAATCACCCATCGGGGCGCCCTGGACGCGGACGTTCACGTTCGGCTGACCGATGCCGGCCATGCGCGAGCACGCGAAGCGATGAACCTGTGCAGCTATGTCGGCCCGGCACCGGTGACGCTCGACGCCTATGTAACGTCCGTCAAGGCCCACTCGGTGCGCAAATTGCAGGTCAAGCGCACGTTCGTCAAACAAGCTTTCAAGGGCACGACGTTGGATGCTCGCTTGCTCGATGAGATCGCGTCGTCGCTCAACGCCGGACGCCCCCTGATGCTGTTCGGTCCGGCAGGCAGCGGCAAGACCTATCTGGCCGAGCGCCTGGGCACGCTGCTTCAAGGCGCGGCGCCGATCCCCTTCGCCATCTCGGTGTCGGGCGAGGTCATCCAGGTGTTCGATCCGCTCGTGCATGTTCCAGTAGCCGACGCGACTATCGCCGGTCAGCCGCACCTGCGGGACCGCCGCTGGCTCTGGTGCGAGCGCCCGCTCGTGATCTCGGGCGGCGAGCTGACGCTCGACATGCTGGAGGTCTGCTACGACGCCTCCACCGGCTTCTATCAGGCGCCCCCGCACATGAAGGCGAACGGCGGTATCTACATCATCGATGACTTCGGCCGGCAGATGGCGCCGCCCCAGGCACTCGCCAATCGCTGGATCGTGCCACTGGATCGCAACATCGATGTCCATACGCTCCACACCGGACGTCGCTTCATCGTGCCGTTCGACGTATGGCCCGTGTTTTCGTCGAACCTCAATCCGTGGGAGCTTTGCGACGAACCGTTCCTGCGCAGGCTGGGCTGCAAGCTTTACGTGGGCGCGATGGAGCCCGACGCCTACCGCCGCATCTTCGATGCCGAATGCCGGCGCCTTGGGCTCGTCGCGGGGGAGGATGCCTTCGACTACCTGACGCAAAAGCTCCATGGCATGTCCGCCACGCCGCTGATGGCCTGCTACCCGCGCGACTTGCTGCTGCAGGTCGAAGCTGAGTGTCGCTATATGGAAAGCGCGATGACGGTCACCGCGGACCTGCTCGACGATGCATGGCGCCGTTACTTCGACATGAATCACCGGGGACGTCGAAGCTGGCAGGACGATGGCATGCGCTCACTTGGCGACGCCCCTTTCGCCACACCGTTCGATCATCACTGAGGAGCAACGATCATGAAAAACCCGAAGGCGTTATCGATGTTGCTGATCGCCATCGTGGCCGGGTTGGCCTCGGTGGTATTTGCCGCCCAATGGCTGTCGCGTCAGTCCGCGGCTTCGGTGACCTCCGTTGCCGTAGCCGCCGGCGACGTCAGCCTCGGCCAGCCCCTCAACACCGAACTCATCAAGATGACCAACTGGCCCGCCGACAGCATTCCACAAGGGGCGTTCCACGATCCGAAGCTGCTCGATGGCCGAGTCGCGCGCGTCGGCATGCAGCGCGGCGAGCCGATTCTCGAATCGAAGCTCGCCCCGCTGGGGACCAAGGGCGGTCTGTCGGCGGTCATCGGCGAGGGCAAGCGAGCCATCACGGTGAGAGTCAACGACGTGGTCGGCGTGGCCGGCTTCGCGTTGCCCGGCAACTACGTCGACGTCATCGTCAACACCAGCGAGACCGAGCGCAAAGGGCCGACCGATCAGAGCATTTCCAAGATCGTGCTGGAGAAGATCCTGGTGCTCGCCGTGGCACAGCAAGTCAGCCGCGACGATACCGCGCCGAAGGTCGTCAACGCCGTAACGCTCGAAGTCACGCCCGAGCAGGCCGAAAAGCTCGACCTCGCGCGCAGTGTCGGCACGTTGTCGCTGGTACTGCGCAACCAGGTCGACGGCGCGGCATTGGCGACCACAGGCGCGACCAAGATGACGCTGCTGAACGAACCGGTGGCGGCACCGCCAGTCGCTGCCCGTGAGCCCGTGCGTGCCGCGGTGATACGCAAGCCTTCGCGGCCCGCGCCGGCCCGCGCGGGCGACTGCGTGGGTGTGCTGTCGGGCGCGCACGGCGGCGTGGAGTGCTTCTAATTACAACAGGCCTGTCAACGCTGTCACGAGTCACACGGCAATGCCGAACTGCGCGCCAAGGCGCGCTACCCCGGGGAACATCATGAAAAACATTCGCAAAACCTGTCAGGCTCGCCGCATGGCCATCGCCGCGGTCGCTTGTTGCGCGCTCGCCGCGATGTCGCACGCCGGGGCGCAGACCGCTGCGGAGTACGGTGTGATTGCCAACGGGACATCCTCGCCCGGCAAACCGGTCGCCGCCGGCGGGCCGGTGCAGATGACGATCAGCATGGCGCCGACGGCCCCAGCGCAACCGGCCGTGAACGTGCGCGGCCCCAACTGCACGGGAAATCTGCGGAGCACACGCGACGTCACCGTACCGATCGGGAAGTCGACGATACTTCAGCTCGACGAGCCGGTGCGCAACCGCACGCTCGGCGATCCGACGGTGGTACAGGCCGCGATGGTGGCGCCCAAGACCATGTACCTGCTCGGTCTCGCGGTCGGCACGACCAACATGATCGTGCAGGGACGCAGTGGCGGCTGCGATGTGATCAATGTCGCCGTCAACAGCGATGCCGGCGGATTGCAGTCGTCGATCGCACAGTTGATGCCCGACGAACGAAACGTCCGTGTGACGAGCGCGGGGGGTGACCTGGTGTTGGCGGGACGCGTCTCGAGCGCCGCGTCCGCCCAGCAGGTGGTCGAGATCGCGAAGGCGTACGCCAAGCGCGGCAAAACCGAAGGCAACGTGCTGAACATGCTGTCGGTCGACGCGCCGCAACAGGTCATGCTCGAGGTGAAGGTCGCGGAAGTCTCCAAAACCCTCATCAACCAGATGGGGTCGGCACTGAACCTGCAGGGCGGCTTCGGGAGTTGGACCGGCGGGATCGTAAGCAGCCTGCTGTCGGGCGCGGGGACCCTCCTGTCGGCGTCAAAATCGAACCGGCTGCCGCTGAATATGCAACTGGATGCCCAGAAGACCGACAACCTCGTGAAGATTCTCGCGGAACCGAATCTGGTGACGCTGTCTGGACAAGAGGCCAGCTTCCTGTCCGGCGGGAAGATTTTCATCCCGGTGCCGCAGAGCAGCTCCAACGGCACCACCACGATCACGCTTCAGCAAGAAGAGTTCGGCGTGGCCCTGCGGTTCCTGCCGACCGTGCTTGACGGCGACCGCATCAACCTGAAGGTGGCACCGGAAGTCTCCGAGCTGTCGCCGACGGGCGTAACGCTCACGTCCACCAATGTCAGCGGCGTGAACATCCTGCCGCTGATTACGACACGCCGCGCATCCACCACCGTGCAGATGCGCGACGGCGAGACGTTCGCCATCGGCGGCCTGCTGCAGAACAACGTGAGCGGTGCGCTCAAAGCGTTCCCGGGTCTCGGCGAAGTCCCCGTGCTCGGCGCGCTGATGCGCAGCACGTCGTTCCAGAACGACCTGACCGAACTGGTGTTCATCATCACGCCGCATCTCGTGAAGCCTCTGCGCACGGCGTCAACCCCGCCATTGCCGACGGACAGCTTTACCACACCCAGCGCCATCGACGTCTACGCCACCGGCAATATGGAAGGACGTCGCAAAGTGGCGCCCGTCCAGGCCCCTGCCCCGGCGCAATCCCCGGCACAAGACACGCCCGCCGCACCGCCGCCGCAACCGGGCGTGCCGCCGTCGAGCTTGCAACCGACGCCCGTCACCCGGCCCGCCGATGGCGCCAGTCCGTCGGTGAACGCGGCGCGCGATGCTTCGTTACCAAGTGTCCCGGCCAAGCCGGCGCCGAACGCCGTGCGCAGTGACGTGAGCGTCGCGCCCGAGGTCGGCACGCCCCAACGCACCGCGTCGATCGATCCGATGCGCCAGCTTTATACCCATTGAGACCCGTGATCCTGGGGAACCATCATGAAAACAGTCACCACGATGATGTTGCGCTGCGCCGCCATCGGCGCGAGCACTGCGGTTTGCCTCACGCTTGCCGGCTGCATGAGTTCATCGCCGATCTGGGATGCGCATATGGGCGAGTCGGTGAGAAATGTCATGCACGCCCAGATCATTCATCCCGGGCCGCCGACGGATGACGACGCGCGCGGCACAGACGGTCGTGCTGCCGTGGCCGCGATGAAGAACTACGACAAGTCGCTGCGCTCGCCAACGCCAACGGCCAGCCCGTTCGTCATCGGAGTAAGCAGCGGCGGCTCGCCCATGTCGGCGCCGTCCGGGGATACCGGTCAGTAGCGCGTCCGTAACACGTTCTTCACGCACTCCTAACGCTGCGTGTGCGGCGGGCGCGACAGGCGCGACCGTCGCGCACCACTCCATCACCCTGACGCTCAAGCGAGGCCTGCTCATCATGCGAAACCTCCCTACTCGACGCCGTGCCCGAGGTCGGATGCCGCGACGCGAAGGCGGCGCCATCGCGATTGTCGTGGGGCTGATGCTGGCGGTTCTGATCGGTTTCGCCGGTCTCGCGCTTGATCTCGGCAAGCTCTATGTCACACGCAGCGAACTGCAAAACAGCGCCGATGCGTGCGCGCTGTCGGCCGCGCGAGACCTGACCGGCGCAACCCCGCTGTCAGTGTCCGAAGCCGCCGGCATCGCCGCCGGGCATATCAATACCGCCCTGTTCCAGTCGACCCCCGTGACCATGACGGTAGATAGCAGCGTGACGTACAGCACGACGGCGACCGGCGCCTATGTCGACAAGGGCAGCGTGACCGGATCGTTGGCCAGTATCAAGTACGTGCAATGCACCACCGCGATGAGCGGCATCGCCAACTGGCTCATCGAGGTGCTCAACGTGCTGCCGGGTGTCAGCATCGGCCCCGGTTCTGTGTCGGCACGCGCCGTGGCCACCACGACCTCGGCGCAGACGACATGTGCGATCCCCGTCTTCGTTTGCGATCCGTCGAAATTCTCGCCGGCAAGCAGCTACAGCATCGGCCAATGGCTGGTGGGCAAGGGCGACAGCTCCACCGGGACTTATGCGGGCGGCGATTTCGGCTGGGCGAACCTCACCGGCAGCGGTAACAGCGGCACGCCGTCGCTCTCGGGCGAACTCACGGGGTCGGGGCAATGCAACCTGCCCGTGGTGGGCACCACGGTCGGCACCGCGGGCAACAAGGCGTCGCTCGATACCGCCTACAACACGCGCTTCGGCATCTACCAGGGCGGGACACCGCCCAACGATGGCACGTCCACCACGGACTTCACAGGCTTCGCCTATGACGCCAAGACGTGGAGCGCGCAGGCGAACGCCTACAGCGATTTCGTGACACAGCGCAAAAACAACGCGGCGTATCAGGGCGATACGGCCACCGGGCTGAAGACCAAAGGAACCGCCGCGGCGAAGTCGGTCTATCAGGCGGGCGCGGATCGGCGGTTGCCGATAGCGCCGATGGTCGACTGCTCGAACCCTGGGACCGGCAGCGGCGGTGCCATATTCACGCTCACAGGCTGGGCCTGCGTGCTGATGCTCGATCCGATGCAACAGGGCGGCGACATCGACTCGGTCCATCTCGAGTACCGCGGCAAAGCGGGCGATGTCGGCAGCCCGTGCGCGACGCAAGGCACGCCTGGGGCGGTCGGCGCGGTCGGGCCGCTGGTGCCGGTTCTCGTGCAATAGGAGGCGACCATGACACCCCTGCGTCATCGTCACGGAAATCAGCGCGGTGTGGTCGCGGTTGAGTTCGGTCTCGTGCTGCCCGTGCTGCTCGGGCTATTCGGCGGGATGGTCGAGATGGGACACGCCATCTACCAGTACGACACCTTGACGAAATCGGTTCGCAACGCCACGCGCTATCTGTCCGAGTTCTCGCCGATAGACCCGAACTACCCCCTCGCAGGGGCCAAATGCCTGGCCGTGTATGGCAATACCGGATGCACTGGAACGCCGCTGATCGGCAATCTGACGACATCGAACGTGGTGGTCTGCGATCGCAGCAGCACCACCGCGCCAAGCTGCCAGGACCTGACCTACGCCAATTACATGGTGTACGACGCCACCAACAACAGCAACGCGGGCACGTCGGTCGGCACCATCAATCTGGTGTCGGTCAAAATTTCGGGATATCAGTACTCGCCGATCCAGGCGATCCTGAACTTCTCCGGTCTGACGTTCGGCGATATCAAGACCGTCATGAGGCAAGTGCTATGAAGCCCCCTCGCCTAACCTGTCGGCGCGACGCCCAGCGCGGTGCGGCCGCCGTCGAATTCGCCATTGTGTCGGCCTTGTTCATTACCTTGCTGATCGGCCTGATGGAGTTCGCGCGCATTCTCTTCTATTGGAATACCGCTGCGGAAGCGGCGCGATTGGGGGCACGCGTAGCGGTCGTCTGCGATGTGGGCGCGAGCGCGGTGCAGAGCAAGATGATCAGCCTCATGCCACAACTCGCCACGGCCAATATCCAGGTGGCGTACACGCCGTCGGGTTGCGACACGAGCAGTTGCTCGCTCGTCACGGTCAGCTACACAGGGCTAACCGTCAACACCTTCATTCCCTTTGTCCCGATTTCGGTCACGTTGCCCCCATTCACTACGACGTTGCCGCGCGAAAGCCTGACTAGCGCGTCCGGTGGGAACGTGTGCAGTTGAACAACGCAAAAAGACAGACGAGGCCATCATGCTGAAAGTATTGCTCGTTTCGCAAGCATCGGACCGTTTGGCGTTGATCGCCCGCCTCGCGCGCGACCGCCCCGAGTACGATTGCTCGACGCTGCTCGCCACGCCGGCCCAGTTGCTCACGTCGGCCGCACGGCTGGGCGAGCATGATGTCGCGGTGATCGATTTGCCAGGCATGCAACAGGGTGAACTGCACGACATTCAGATGCTCTGCCAGCAGTTGCCGAAACTGATTTGCATCCTCGTGTCGGCGGAGTCGTCGCCCGCCTTGCTGATTTCGGCGATGCGCGCCGGCGCCCGCGACGTGCTGCCCTGGCCGGTCGATCAACACGCGCTGACCGACGCCCTCGCCCGGGCGTCGATGCAGCACGGGCATGATGCGCCGCACCCGATGCGCGCCGTCTCGTTCATGTCGTGCAAGGGCGGCGCCGGCACCAGCTTCGTGGCTAGCAACGCGTCCTATCAGTTTGCGATGCAGACCGGCAGCCGCGTGCTGCTGATTGATCTCGCCCAGGAGTTCGGCGACGCGGCGTTCCTGATAAGCGACAAGACGCCGCCGACAACCCTGCCGGACGTTTGCGCGCAAGCCGATCGCATCGACGCCTCGTTCCTCGAAGGGTGCGTGACGCACGTCGATGACGGCTTCGATGTCCTGGCCGGCGCGGGCGATCCGGTCGCCGCGCTCGGTGTGACGGAAGCTTGCCTGAAGCGCATTCTCGCCGCAGCCGCGAGCCGTTACGACCTTGTGGTCTTCGACATCGGCCAGATCCTCAACCCACTCACCCTCTATGCATTGCAACGCAGCGATCACATCTACGTGGTCCTGCGGGCGAACATGCCATTCCTGCGGGCGAGTCGTCGGCTGTTCGACTTGCTGCGCCGTCAGGGCGTCGCCATGGACACGGTCCACTACGTGCTCAATCGGGCGGGACGGCACGATGCCGTCGCGGCCAAGGAGGTGGCGAAGGTGATCGGCAAGCCGGCACTGGTGGTGTTGCCCGACGATGGCGCCGTCGCGGCCGCCGCCACCAGTCAGGGCGTGCCGGTGCTCAAGTTGTTCAAGCGCAGTGCCTTGACCCGGGCGCTGGGCGGTCTGGCATCGAGCATGGCGGGCGCCCACGCGAGCCCAGGCATCACGCCGGCGAATGGTGGTTCGTTCATCGGCAAGCTCTTCCGCAAGGCGTCCGCCGGGCGGCCCACCCTCGTTTGATCGTCGCAACTTTGCCTCTGGGAGATCATCATGTCGCCAATCCTCGATGCCCCGTCTTTGCTGAGTCCGGCCACGTCGTCGGAGCGCATGGCTGCACCGCTCCAGGTCGCCTCCGGCATCGGTCCGCATTACGGTGAGCTCAAGCGCAAGATGCACGAGATGGTGCTGGCACGCGTCGAGCTGGAAAAGCTCGCACGCCTGTCGGACACGCAAGTCAAACACGAACTTGTGCAGTTGATCGATCGTGTGGTGGGCGAGCAGAACGTGCTCGTCAATGACGCGGAACGCCGGCAGCTCGCCGGCGACATCTACGACGAGATGTTCGGCCTGGGGCCGCTCGAAGCCCTGTTGCGCGATCCGACCATCTCCGACATTCTCGTCAACACGCACAAACGCACGTATGTCGAGCGCTTCGGCAAGCTCGAATCGACGGCCGTGACGTTCTACGACGACGCACACCTGATGAAGATCATCGAGAAGATCGTTTCGCGCGTGGGGCGCCGCATCGACGAGTCGAGTCCGATGGTCGACGCCCGCCTGCCGGATGGCTCGCGTATCAACGCCATCATTCCCCCGTCGGCGATTGACGGTCCGCTGCTGTCGATTCGCCGCTTCGGCACCACCGCGTTGCAGATGGCCGACCTCGTCCGTCTCGGCACACTCACGGAGCCGATGGCCGAAGTACTGTCCGCGCTGACGCACGCCAAGGTCAACATGCTGATCTCAGGCGGCACGGGCAGCGGCAAGACAACGTTGCTCAATATCCTCTCGAGCTTCATCCCGGACACCGAACGCATCGTGACCATCGAAGATGCCGCCGAACTGCAGTTGCACCAGTTGCATGTGCTGCGGCTCGAAACGCGTCCGCCGAACATCGAGGGCAAGGGCGAAATCACGCAGCGCACGCTGGTCCGCAACGCGTTGCGGATGCGCCCTGATCGCATCATCCTTGGCGAAGTGCGCGGCGCGGAAGCGCTCGACATGCTCAATGCCATGAATACCGGTCACGAGGGGTCGCTCGCCACGATCCACGCGAATACCCCGCGCGATGCCCTGACCCGAATGGAAAACATGATCAGCATGTCGGGCCTGCAACTACCGCCCAAGGCGATGCGTCAGCAGATCGCTTCGGCCATCACCGTGATCGTGCAGACGGCACGCCTCACAGATGGACGTCGTCGGCTGGTCAGCCTGCAGGAAATCACGGGGATGGAGGGCGACATCATCTCCATGCAGGAGATTTTCACGTTCAAGCGGACGGGGGTCGGTGGCAATGGTGAGGTGAAAGGTCATTTCGTCGCCAGCGGTGTACGTCCGAAGTTCTCCGAGCGCCTTCAGGCGTTCGGCGTCGCTTTGCCGGATGCCATCTACGATCCGTCGCGCCGCTTGGAAGTGTGACGATACCCGCGCCCGACAGGCGTCCCGCAGTGGGAGGAAACGATGAGTCCGTACTTCTACATTTTCGCGATTCTGCTCTTCGCGGCCGTGGTACTGGCCATCGAAGCCGTCTATCAGTGGTGGAGCAACCAGCACAGCGCGGCCGCCAAACGGATCGAGTCGCGCATTCGCTCGCTCTCGGCCGGCGGCCATGTCGATCGGGAGCACACGTCGATCCTGAAGACGCGGATGCTGAGCGATTCGCCGAGACTGGAACAGCTTCTGATGCGCATGCCGCGGGTCCACAGTCTCGATCTGTTCATCATACAGTCGGGGCTTTCGTGGTCGGTGAGCCGCCTGCTGACGTTCATGCTGCTACTGGGCGCCGGGGCAGTGATCCTGGTGCTGATATTGCCGCTGCCGTGGCGCCTGGCGCTCATCGCGGGGCCGCTGGCGGCATGCTTGCCGGTCCTGTATGTGATGCGTCGTCGCAGACGTCGGCTAGCGCAGCTCGAACGCCAGTTGCCGGAAGCTGCCGACATGATCGCCCGCGCATTGCGCGCGGGACATGCGTTCACGGGGGCGATCGAGATGGTCGGCGATGAAATGTCGGCCCCTATCGGCGGCGAGTTTCACATCATGTTCGACGAAATCAACTACGGCGTCAGCCTAAACGACGCCCTGCTGAACCTCGCGACACGCGTGCCTGTCGCCGATCTGCGCTACTTCATCATCGCGGTGATGATTCAGCGCGAGAGCGGCGGCAATCTCGCCGAGATCATGGGCAACATCGCCGAGCTCACGCGAGAGCGGCTCAAGCTGTATGAAAAGGTCAAGGTGCTGTCGGCCGAAGGACGTCTGTCCGCCAATATTCTGGAGGTGCTGCCGTTCGGCGCCGCCGGCATCATCATGGTGGTCAACCCGGCGTTTCTTGAAATTCTCTGGCACGACCCCGCCGGCATCAAGCTGGCCGTGGTGGCGCTGGTGCTGATGGCGTTGGGAATGGTGTGGATGCGCATGATTATTCGCATCCGCGTGTGAACGGCGACGGCGGGGGAACTGTCATGCCACAACTCAATCAAGGCCAAATGGTCCTGCTGGTCGGCGTCTTCGTGATCTCGTTCAGCATTGCGCTGGTCGCAGCGATCTGGTTCTGGCCCCAGAAAACGAAAACGCGTGCTCGCGTGGGGGCCCTCGGCGCCGGCACGTCAGCGGACGCGCCCGGCGAGCCAACCGGCACACGCGAATGGATTGAGCGCCTCGCCGAATGGTCGCAACCGATCTCTAAACTCTCATTGCCCAAAGAGGGGTGGGAGAGTTCCGTCCTGCGTGTGCAGTTCATGAACGCCGGCTGGCGCGATGCGTCGGCGCCCGCGCTCTACTTCGCGGCCAAGACATTGCTGGCGCTGGTGCTGCCGTTGATCGGCTACTACATTGCGAGCACGCACTACACGACGATCAACCGCACGCTGCTCCTAAGCGTTCTGTTGTTGCTCGGTGCGATCGGCTACTATTTGCCGAACGGCATTCTGACGCGCCGAATCGCCTGGCGCCAACGCGTGATTTTCGAGGATTTTCCGGACGCACTCGATCTGTTGACCGTGTGTGTCGAAGCGGGCTTGAGCCTGGATGCGGCGCTGGCCCGTGTCGCGAAGGAAATCCACGTTCGCAGCGCGGTGCTCGCGCGCGAATTCGACTTGATGTTGCTCGAACTCCGGTCGGGCTATTCAAAGGAGCGTGCCTTGCGCAATCTGAGCCTGCGAACGGGCGTCGAGGATATCGATACGTTCGTGTCGATGCTGATCCAGGCCGAGCGCTTCGGGACCAGCATCGGGGCGTCGTTGCGGGTGTTGTCGGAGACCTTGCGAATGAAGCGGCGGCTACGGGCCGAGGAGCGCGCGGCCAAAATCGCGCTGAAACTACTGTTCCCGCTGATCTTTTTCATCTTCCCGACGTTGCTGCTGGTGCTGCTTGGCCCGGCGTTCCTTCAGATCTACCGGGTGTTGCTGCCTTCGCTTTCCGGCTCGATCAATTAGCGCGGGCATGGCATTACCACGATGACGCCGGCTCCGGAACTACACCGGCATCGCTTGACGGCAACACCCCGCGTTGTTTGCGGCGCGGGGGACAGAGCAAAAACGACCGGCACGCGAGGTGCCGACGTGACCAGCATCAAGGACCTGGATCATGGAAAGCAAAAACTATGTGGATCTACCCCTGGACGGTGCCCTGCCCCGTGACGAATCGGGCATGCAGTCTCGACCTCAGTGGCGCGAAATGGCGGTGGAGATATCGGTGCGGGTGGGCTCCGCGCTGCTGCTAAGCATCTTTGCGTATTCGGCCATCCTGCAATGGCGCCTGGACCCCGCCCGTCTGACGGTGCTGCTGCTTGCGCTTGCGTCGTCGTTGACCGTCGGTCTGTCGCTGTTTGCCCGCATTCCCGAGAAGCGCGACTGGCGACCGGTGAGCATTGCGCTGTCGGTCGGCGGCACGTTCTACTTCCTGGCTATCGAGCTGGCGCCGGGCATCCGGCTTATTCCGGAGCCGGTGGGTGCAACCCTGTGTTGTGCCGGCATTCTGTGGCAACTGTTCGCCAAGGCGTCGTTGCGCCGGTCGTTCGGCATCTTGCCAGCAAACCGGGGCATCGTGACCCGCGGTGCCTATCGTCTTGTCCGGCATCCGATCTATCTCGGCTACTTCATCACGGACATAGGCTTTCTGTCGACGAACTTCGGTTGGCGCAACCTGCTCGTCTATGCCGGCTTGTACGCCCTTCAGATTGGACGTCTGCTTCGGGAAGAACGGCTCTTGTCCCACGACCCGGAATATCGGGCCTATCGAGCGATCGTGCGTTACCGCGTCATTCCCGGGGTGTTCTGACGACAGTGCCGTCGGGCCGACGAAGGTCGTCGTCGATGAATGACGACGCAAGCCCAAGCTGACGCGTCGACGACATCACGATGTTCGCAAAGGCCTTTGCGGCCGCGGTTCGGTGGACCCGCTGCCGCTCCAGAATGGCCACGGTACGGCTCGTGATGGGCTCCGGCAGATCGAGATGCGAGAGTCCTGTCGGCACATCCCCGCTGACCTGGGGCAATACGGTGGCCATCCCCCCAAGCTGGACAATTCTCAGTACCGCACTGATGGAGTTGGCCTCGACGGCGATGTTAGGCGCGATTTTGTGCGCTCGGAAATACGCATCCGCATACGTTCTAGCGGCGAAACCTTCGACGAGCATCACAAGCGGCAGGCTCGCCAATTGCGCCGAGGTGATGGCAACCCCTTCGCAGCGCAATGGATGCGTCGAGCTGACGACAAGCGTTGCCCGCTCCTCGAATAGGGGCGTCACCTGGATGCCTTCGGTTCGAACATCGGTGAATCCAACGCCAATGTCGCTTTCGTCCGCGCACAACGCCGCTTCGATGGCGTCGAGCGACATCTCCGACAAATACACATGGACGTTCGGATAGTGCTCGTGAAACGAGTGCACCCATTTCGGCATCAGCGATTCGGTAAATGAAGGCGTACACGCCACGCGAAGTACCCCACGCGACAGATCCTCAACCTCCTGCAATGCCCGCCATCCGGCTTCAAGCTCGAACAGCGCCTTGCGCGCATGCGCAACGTATGTCTCGCCAGCATCGGTGAGTCGGATCGACCGTCCGGTTCTGTCAAACAACGTCGTGCCGAGGTAGTCCTCGAGCTGCTTGATTTGCTGCGACAACCCGGGCTGGGAAACGCCCAACGCGTCCGCAGCGCGCGTGAAGTTCTTGTGCTCTGCAACAGCGAGCAAATACCGTATTTGACGCGGGACCACGGTGCGGTTCTCCATAACTTGAACTTATCGGGACCATTGCAACCACGTCTTGGACTCTATTGACGCGCAGATGCAGAATCATGGACGGCCAGCCGATCGAAGTCACTCGTGCGGCGAGGCGCTTTTTCCTTTACACCATAACAATTCGAATAAGGCAAGTGCGATGCTCGACAAGGTCTTGGACGTCACGGTGGGTCGCTGGTCGGAAAGAATCCGCGAAGAACTCAATCTCCCCATTCAACTGTCCCTCCCCTCGGGAAAGGCATACAACTTAGGCGACTCCCCCACCCCCAAGGTCGCCCTCCGGGTGAATCACTCGGAAGCCCTGTCCGCGCTGCTGGAACCGTCGCTCGACACGCTGGGCGAAGCCTACATCCGCGCACACATCGACATTGATGGCGATTTGTCGGATGTCGTTCGGGTGGCCTATCAGCTGACGTCGTCCTCGGTGAAAAAGCCGAGCGCCGTCGCCAGACTGGCTCGTCGTTTTTCCCATACGCGCAAAGACGACAAAGATGCCGTCCAGTACCACTATGACGTATCGAACGACTTCTACCGGCTGTGGCTTGATGAACGCATGGTGTATTCCTGCGCGTACTTCGAGGACGGCAACGAGACCCTGGAGGCAGCGCAGCTCAAGAAGATTGACCACATCCTCAACAAAATCCGCATAGCGCCCGGTAACACGCTGCTGGATATTGGATGCGGATGGGGCGCGCTGGTGATTCGCGCCGCCCAACGATTCGGCGTGAAGTGCGTTGGCGTCACGTTGTCGGAAAGGCAATTGGCGTTGGGGCGACAGCGTGTCGAGCAAGCGGGTTTAACCGATCTCATCGAGCTTCGCTTGCAGGATTATCGCGATGTGAAAGGTGTTTTTGACCGAATCACGAGCGTTGGCATGTTTGAGCACGTTGGGCTGGCGAACCTGCCGTCGTACTTCAGAACTGTCGGAAATCTGCTCGCGGAAGATGGCATCGCGCTGAACCATGGCATCACGTCAACTGACGCGCAAAGCGGTGATACGCCCTTTGGCGGCGGCACCTTCATCGACCGCTATGTATTCCCCGCAGGCGAACTCCCCCACCTCTCTCTAGCCATCCAGGCCATGCAGGAAGGCGGCCTCGAAGTCCTGGACGTGGAAAACCTTCGGCGCCATTACGCCCAAACGTTGCGAGAGTGGACTACGCGGTACGAGCGCAACGGCGAGGCAATTCGACGTCTGGTGGGCGAGGAGAAATACCGGATTTGGCGGGTGTATCTGGCGGGGTGCGCGTACGCGTTCGAGGTCGACAACGTAGCTATTTTCCAGGTGCTCTGCCAACGGTCACGGCAAAGCGCCGACGCAATACCCCGCGCACGACGTTATATGTACTCGCCTTATTCACTTGCGCGTCAACCATCGGACACAACCGAGCGCAACGCTACCGCCGAGGTGCAATAGACGGAATATTTCCTCCGGCACTGGCGTTCATGCCACTAGCCATGTGAACGTCGATGCCACATTGTGGTTTAACGATTCGAAAGGTTATGTTGACTCAAAAGCAAATGCAAGCATGGTTCGGCGCGTTCCTGCCGAACGCCACGGGCCTCAGTGCACGGGAGCGCCTGCGGTCTGGCTTGGGCGCAGCAGCAGCGCTGACGATTGCCGGGCTGAGCATCCATCTATTCCCCGGATTCTCCAGTCGCTTTCCGCTGCTGATCGCCCCGATGGGGGCCTCCTCGGTGCTGCTCTTTGCCGTACCCGCCAGCCCGCTCGCTCAACCGTGGTCGGTGATTGGCGGCAACGTCATCGCCGCCATTGTCGGCGTCACGTGCGGCATCGTCATTACGAATGTGCCGATTGCCGGCGCAATCGCCGTTTCCGTGGCCATTCTGGCGATGTTTGCAGCGCGTTGCGTGCATCCGCCCGCCGGTGCCGTGGCACTGACCGCCGTGTTCGGCGGGGCCGGCATCCATGGAATGGGCTATGCCTTCGCCATTGCCCCCGTTGCCCTGCAGTCGACGGTGCTGGTGTCGCTCGCCATCATTTATCACTCGCTCACGGGGCACCGCTATCCGCATCGCGTGGTAAAGATCAAGGCGACGGAATCGGCGGATGCTTCGATGGAAACCGGCGGCGGATTCACGCGTAAAGATCTGGAAGCCGTGCTGGCGCGTCGAAATGAATTCATCGACGTGGACATCGACGACCTGGAGGCGCTCCTGCGAGAAACCCAGCTCGCCGCCTGCCGCCGAACATTTCACGGCCTGACGTGCGAGGACATCATGACGAAGTCGCCATTGACGGTGCTCAAGGAGACGGATTGCTCGGTGGCGCTCAAGTTGCTGGAGCGTCGCGCCATCAAGGCGCTTCCGGTGCGCGACACCGATCATCGGATCGTCGGCATCGTGACGCGGTATGACATCCATCGCGAGCTTGGACGTGCGGCCGGACCGCAAAGCATTGGCAACGCGCTCGGTTGGCTTCTCCCCGGGAAGGACAACACCCGATCGGTCGGCTCGGTCATGACGACCCGGGTGTGCACCGCAAAGGGCTCAGATTCCATTCTCGACCTGCTGCCCACGTTCTCCACGACCGGGCACCACCATATTCCAGTGGTTGATGACGGCAATCGTGTCATCGGAATGATTACGGAGAGCGACTTGATTGCGGGACTTCACGCGGGAACGCAAATTCACCAGCTCGAAGCCGCGTAGATCTTCGCGGCATTTACCAGGAGGGGGCATGAACCTGAGAACCATCGAGACCTATCGGTCCGTCCACATCGAGGCTGCGCTCGAGCTTGAGCATCACGGGTACATCGCGTGGATACGCTATCGCGACAGGCGCAGGATCGTCGCGCACCGACAAGTGGCGCCATCCGTCGGGAAATGCTTTGAGGCGGTGGATGTCCTCGTCAAGCAATTGCGGGCTGAGATTGACGAGATGATCCGACGCGGCGACGCCACGGAAGACCCAAGGCGGGTTCACCGGGCGCCGCAAGCGTCGCCACGGATGCCATAGAGCGAGCGGTGGTCCGGGACGGGCGACTATCGCCCTTCCCTATGCCTCTCGCCTATTTCTCAGTCAGGCCAGCCTAACGACGGTGTCGTGCATGGCGCCATCCGCCCAGACGTCCTGGTATTTGATGTGTAGCACCGACGCTACCCGCCAAAAGGCTCACCGCCGGGGCGGGTGCGCATGCCGGGTGCGAGACGCGTCCAGGGCAGATCGGCGGGATCGGCGGTCATGGGGCCCGGCGCCTTCGCCACCAACACCGCCTCGGCGATTGGCTCGAAGTCCGCGCGAAAATGCACCGAGCTCTTGTTCACGAGGATGCGCATCTCCTCCGGCTGGATTCCCGCCACGCGATACAGATTGCGGTCCAGCATCTGCGCCTTGCTGGAACTGATCGCAATCAACACGTCGTCGATGCGCAAGCACGCGACCGGGCCAAGTTCGGCTTGCATGCCGTTCATCATGGGGCCGTCATAGCGGCACCGACCCTCGGAGAGGAACGTGACTTCGAACTTGCCGACGAACGGTTGATCGCCAGGCACGCCCGACTGCCCGCCCAACGACGTCTCGATCTGCGCGCCTATGCCCGCGCGATGCGCTAACGCCGCAGCCTCCGGATCGTATATCAGGCCGATAGCTGCACGCTTCGCCCCATGACGAACAAGCGCTCGCAGCATCTCCATCGTGTTGGCATCGCCACCGGCCCCGGGATTGTCCTGCGTATCGGCAATGACGACCGGACGACTCGCCCCTTCGGATAATCGCATCGCTTCTTGCACCGCGGCATCGGGGGACAGGAACGTGACGCGCCACGCAGACTCCTCGTCGATCATGCGCCGGTAAAGCGCGTCGACGGCAGCATCCGTGGCGTCGGCCGCGTGTCCGTACGCCCAGATCACCGGACCGCATTCAGGAAAATCCGCTGCCGGAAACCCCGGTGCGAACGATGCCGATACGACATCGCCCACTTCCGCCTCGCCGACGCGCTGGTACATCCCGCGCGATGGTTCGAGCAGCGTACACATGCCATTGATCGGAATGAGAAAGGGCAATCGCCGCGACGCGCGATGCAGCCCTTCCCCCGATATCAACCGTGCAAGCAGATCGGCGGCACGCGCCCCCGTCTCGGCCATATCCACGTGCGGATACGTGCGATACGCGACGAGTGCATTCGCGCTGCGCAACATTCGTTCGGTGACGTTCGCGTGCAGGTCGAGCGACGCGACGATGGGCACGCTCGGGCCGACGACCTCGCGTACGCGCGCCAGCAGCTCGCCTTCCCCATCGTCGACATGTTCGGCAACCATCGCCCCGTGCAGATCGAGATACACCGCATCGAACCGCTGCGTGCGCGCCGCCTCCACGATCTCGCCCGCGATTCGCTCGAATGCGTCGCGCGTCACGTGCGCCGACGGACTCGCGCCTGCCCAGATGACCGGCGAGAGCGCATATCCGGCAGCCTCCGCCGCTCGAATGAAGCCGCCGGCGGGAATGTTGACGTCGCGCAGCGCGAGTACGTCGCTGCCGCGCGACATCGACGGAAAGCCTTCGCCACGCTCGAAGTTCTCGTAAGCGGCTTTCGACGGCGCAAAGGTATTGGTTTCGTGTTGGAAACCGGCGATCAAAATGGTCGGAGGGGTACGGGACAAAATCAGACCTCTGGTGAGATTGAGGGGGGCGGGATCGGGCGTCACGGACGTCAAGCGGTGCGTGCCGGACGCATCGCGATCAATACGATGGCGCCGATGGCCAGCAGCGCGACCATCACATACAGCCCGGCGTGCAGACTGCCGGTCGCACCCTGCGCCCAGCCGATGATCGTCGGACTCAGGAAACCGCCCATCAGCCCGATCGTGTTAATGAGCGCAATGCCGCCCGATGCCGCGTCGCCCTTGAGGTATTCGGACGGCATCGCCCAGAACACGGTATAGGCGACCCACATCATGGCGGTCGCAATCGTCATGCAGGTCAGCGAGAGCGCGAGATCGCTGCTGAAGAGCGTGGCGAGCGCCAGCGTCACCGAACCGATGAGTGCGGGCACTGCGCTGTGATAGCGACGCTCGCCGCGCCGGTCGGAACTGCGGCCGACGAGCAGCATCGCGACGGCCGCCGCGACGTAAGGTATCGCCGAGTAAAAGCCGATCTGCAGGGTGTCTCGCACGCCGGCCGCCTTGATGATCGACGGCAGCCAGAAGCTCACCGCGTAGATCCCACAGATAAAGCAGAAGTATGGCAACGCGAGCCAATAGACCCGCGGATCCTTGGCGACCTGCGCGAACGAATGATGTGAGCCGCCCCGGGCATCGAGTTCCGACGCGAGCAGGCGCTTTTCGTCGGCGCTCAGCCAACGTGCGTCGGCTGGCCGGTCGTCGAGCACAAACAGCGCGAGCACGCCGAACACCACGCACGGCAATCCCTCGATCAAGAACATCCACTGCCAGCCGTCAAGGCCGTGCGCGCCGGAGAACGCCGTCATGATCCACGTCGACAGGGGGCCGCCAAACATGCCGCCGATCGGACCTGCCAGCATGACAATCGCCATGACCTGCGCCATGCGCGCGCGACCGTACCAATAGGTCAAGTAGAAGATCATGCCGGGTGCGAATCCCGCCTCGAAGACGCCGAGCAGAAACCGCATCGTGTAGAACATCGGCTCCGAACGCACGAACACCATCGACGCCGAAGTCACCCCCCACAACACCATGATCCGGCTGATGGTCTTGCGCGCGCCCACCTTCGGCAAGAGGAGATTGCTGGGGACTTCGAACAACACATAGCCGAGGAAGAAAATACCCGCGCCGAGACCGTACACGGCATCGGAGAAGCCAAGATCGCTTTGCATCTGAAGCTTCGCGAAACCAATATTTACCCGGTCGAGGTACGCAAACGTGTAGCAAAGCAGCAGAAACGGAAGCAGCCGCCAGTTCAGCTTGCGATAAAGCGCCGCGTGCCGTTCAGTGAGAGGCGTGGAAGGAATAGCGGACAAGAGCGTTCTCCGGTGTGCTTAGGATGAATTCATCATTAACAGCCAAAAACCGAAGAGCAAGAGCAACCTAAGTCGGTTATCGTTGCTCATTTGGCAACACTTAACCGAGGACGGACACGGTGCGTGAACTGAATCAACGGCGTTTGCGGTATTTTCACGAAGTGCTCACGCACGGCTCGATCCGCGCGGCAGCCGACAGCCTCAATACGGCGGCGTCGGTGATCACTCGGCAGATCCGGCTGCTCGAGGATGAGATTGGCGCACCGCTTTTCGAGCGGCGCGCGCGGGGTGTCCGGCCGACCGAAGCGGCCATGCACCTCCTCGAATATTGGCGGGGATGCCAGTCTCAACAGGAGCAGTTCGAAGATCGGCTTGAGGCGCTGCGCGGTTTGAAGCGGGGCAATGTCCGGCTCGCGATCAGCGAGGGTTACATCGACGGCCTGATGGAAGAGGTGCTCAACGACTTCTGCATGCAGTTCCCCGGACTCGACGTGATCGTCGATGTCCTGCCGGTCAACAACGTGCTGGAGGAGGTGGCGCAGAGCCGCGCGCACATCGGTCTGGCCTATAACCCGCCCGCCCACCCGGAGATTGAATTCCGCGCAACGTCGTCGCAGCCGATCGTGCTGCTCGTCAATACCCGGCATCCGCTCGCACTGCGAGGCGGTACCGTCACCGTCGAGGAAATGCTGCAATATCCGTTGGCGCTGATGCCGCCCGCATTCGGGCTTGGACAGGTTGTCGAGATGCTGGCTTACACGGAAAACGTCGACATCCGCCGAACGCTGACCACAAACTCGCTTCAGGTACTACGCCACTTCGTGACTCGCGGAGAAGGCGCGACGCTGATCGGCGCCTTCTCCGTGTACCGCGAAATCGATGCCGGCGAACTCGTCGCACTGCCCATCGCACATCCCCTCTTCGAAGCAGCGAAGGCGCGGGTGCTGGTGAAGTCTCGTCGTCCGCTTTCCCCGGCGGCGGAAACGTTGCTGACGTGGATTCTGAAGCGGATGACGATGTTTTCGGAGAGCCATTGAACCTGGGGTCAACGGGCGCTTTTGGCGCAGCCCCTAAACCAGTTGCGCCACGATCGCCTTGGCACGTTCCACAACCGGCCGGTCAACGAGCTTGCCGTCCACGGCGATCGCGCCTGCGCCTCCTGCGGCGACCGCATCGAGCACCCGCGTCGCCCACTCGGCTTCCTGTTGCGTCGGCAAGAAACCGTCGCGCACGATCCCGACTTGCCTCGGGTGAATACAAAGCTTTGCCCCGAAACCAAACGCGCGTGAATGACGCACATCGGCACGCAACGCGTCGTCGTCGCCGATGGCGACCGTCACCCCATCGATGGGCGCCGGCAACCGCGCATAGCGTGACTCGATCACGAACTGCGTTCGAATCGCATCGAGCGCGGCACCGTCGTCGCCGATGCCGGCGTCCGCGCAGAAGTCAACCGTACCGAACGCCAGGCGCGTCACCCCCGGCGCCCCTGCAAGTTCGCGCAAACGTACCACCGCGTCGACCGTCTCGATCAGCGCGTAAAGCGTCTGCGTCTCGCGCAAGCGGGCGCGCAACGACTGCATCTCGTCGGCCCGCTCCGTCTTTGGCAACATGATCCCCGCGACGCCCGGCATCTCGGCCAATCGCAGATCGTCGGCGTGCCAGGGCGTATGCACGCCATTGATGCGCACCAATACGCGCGCGTCTTCACCGTGTTGCGCCAGCCATTGAAACAGCGCGTCGCGCGCCGCTTGTTTGTTGTCGGGAGAAACGGCGTCCTCGAGATCGAGGATCACGCGTGCCGCGTCGGTGGCGAGCGCCTTGTCGAAGCGATCCGGACGGTCGCCGGGAACGAACAGATACGTGGATACAGCGTTCATGGGTGCCCCTTTGCGCGGGCGCCCTTCCCGACGCATTGACGGGGTGTCAGGAGGCGGCGCGCCAGTCGCGTTGAAATGTTTCCGAATAACTGAAGCGGTCGGCCGGGTGAATGCTGATCGCCGCCTCGACGATTTCCTCGCGGCGGTTCAGATACCGCCGGCAAATCCACAAGGCCGCCGACTTCGGCTTCACGTTGAGCCAGCGCGCCTGCGCCGGCGTGATAAGCGTGGCGCGAATCTCCTGCTGCACCGCCGCGATCTTCTCACCGAACTGTTCTTCGATCAGCGTGTAGATCGGCACGTGCGAACTGTCCGCGATCCCCTCCAGCGCACGAAACGCCGGATGGATATAGATGTCGCTGACACAAATGGGGTCCGGCTCGCCGCCACTGCGCCGCAGCGCCGATAGATGCAGCCACGATTCACCATTACCGGCGCGCAGCACCGGCGCCAGTGTCTCGTCGACTTCGACCAGATCGCGCGCGAGGATCTCCAGCTCGGTGTCGGCCGTGTATTGCTGCAAGTCGCCCAGTTGGCGCATCACCTGCTGGTAGCCGCTGACCGCCTCGCGCGCCAACACGCGCGTGCCGACACCGGGCTGGCGATCCACCAGCCCCATCTGCACCAGACGCTTGACCGCCTCGCGCACCGTGAAGCGGCTGGCACCGAACTGCTCACACAGATCGAATTCGGTCGGCAGGAAGTCACCGACCGCGTATCGACCATTGCGGATCTCGTGGATCAGCGTCTGCGCGAGCTGAAGATAGCGTGGCTGCTGGTTAAGCAATGGGGTCATGCGCGTGATCGGCGTTGCCGGTGAGGAGTAATGGTGTCATTGCACCACAGCTTGTTCGCGCAGCCAAGCAATCGCGTCGTCGCCGAACCCGGCTTCGCGCAGTACCTCGTCCGTATGCTCGCCCATTCGCGGCGCCGCGCGTGCCGGCAGCGGCGTGTCGATGCGCACCGGCGACGCCACGCCCTTGATCGGGCCATGTTCCGGGTGCTCGAAGTCCATCACGCGCGCCTGCTCGGCTACGAACGGATTGTCGAGGGCCTGCGCAACATCGTGCACCGGCGCCGCCGGCACCTTGCCCGCGAAGCGCTGCATCCACGTCGCCGTGTCCTCGGTCATCAACACGTCGTCGAGTTCGCGGCGCACGCGATTGCGATGCTTCAGCCGCGCCGCATAGTTGCAAAGCTCGGGGTCGGTGATCCATTCTGGCTTGCCGATCTCCTGCGCCAGCACGCCCCAGAACTTCTCCTTGTTGCACATCAGGAAAATCCAACCGTCGCGCGTACGGTACAACTCGCTGGGCGTGAGCGACGGATGGCTCGAACGCGGTTCGCGCCGCGTCATGTGTCCGCCGTTCAGGTACCACGTCGCCACATAGGCCAGGTTATGCAGCGCCACGTCGAACAGACTGACATCGAGGTCGCGCCCCGTGCCCGTCTTGCGTGCTTCGAGCACCCCGGCGAGCAACGCCATCGAGGCGGTCGTGCCGGTCATCAAGTCGATGATCGACAGGCCGAAGCGCGCGGGCGGACCGTCCGGCTCGCCGGTGAGCGACAGATAGCCGGCCTCGGCCTGCATCAGGTAGTCGTAGCCGGGCCACGCCTTGCGCGAACCGGTGCGGCCGTAGGCCGACAAGTGCACGCATACCAGCGCGGGGTTCGCGCGCGCCAGCGACGCATAGTCGAGGCCGAGCTTGACGGGGAGGTCGCCGCGCAGATTGTCGAACACGGCGTCCGCGGACTCGACCAGCTTGAGCAGGATCTCCCGGCCTTCCGCGCTCTTGAGGTCGAGCGCCATGCTGCGCTTGTTGCGATTGAACGCTTCGTAGAAGTGGCTGTCGCCCTCGCCGAAGAAGTGCGGGCCGACCGCGCGGCCGACGTCGCCGCCGTCCTTCGCGTTCTCGATCTTGATGATGTCGGCGCCGAGATCGGCCAGATGCTGCGTGGCGAACGGACCGGCACCGTATTGCTCGACTGCGATCACCCGCAGTCCGGACAGTGGCAGGCTCATACCGGATTCCTCTCGATCAGTTGCTTCGCGATGATGATGCGTTGCAGCTCGTTGGTCCCCTCGCCGATCACGAGCAGCGGCGCATCGCGATACAGACGCTCGATGTCGAATTCCTTCGAATAGCCATAGGCGCCATGGATGCGCATCGCCTCGGTGCTGTTCTCGACGCCGGCCTCCGTGGCGAAGTACTTCGCCATGCCCGCTTCCATGTCGCACCGTTCGCCGCGGTCATACGCCTGCGCCGCCGCATCGACGAGCAACCGCGAGGCATGCACGCGTGTCGCCATCTCGCCGAGCTTGAGCTGAATCGCCTGATGCTCGCAGATCGGCTTGCCGAAGGTCTTGCGTTGCTGACTGTACGCGACCGAGGCGTCGAGTGCCGCCACCGCGATGCCGAGACCGCGCGCCGCGACGTTGATGCGACCCAGTTCCAGCCCGCTCAGGATCTGCTTCAGGCCACGCCCTTCCTCGCCGCCGATCAGGCGATCGACCGGCACGCGGTAGTTGTCGAAATTGAGCTCGCAAGTATCGATGCCCTTGTAACCGAGCTTTTCCAGCTTGCGGCTCACTTCGAAGCCGGGTCCCTTCTCCGCTATGAGCAGGCTCATGCCGCGATGTCGCGGCTGTGCCGTCGTATCGGTCTTGACCAGCAGCACCAGGCAATTGCCGTACAAACTGTTGGTAATCCAGGTCTTCGCGCCATTGACCAAGTAATGATCGCCGTCGCGCGTGGCGGTCGTGCGGATCGCCTGCAGATCGGTGCCACAATCCGGCTCGGTCAGGCCGATACCGCCGCGCAACTCGCCGGTCGCGAAGCGCGGCAGGAACGCGGCCTTCTGGTCCGGTGTGCCGTTGCGCTGCACCGTCATCGCCATGATCAGATGCGAATTGACGATGCCGCTGAGCGACATCCACACCGCCGACATGCGCTCGATCATGCGCGCATAGGTGCGGGTCGAGAGCCCCAATCCGCCATACTCGGGCGCGATCAGGCAACCGAACAGCCCCATCTCCTTCATCTGCTCGACGATCTCGGCGGGATACTCGTCGGCTTTCTCCAGGGCATGCACGTAGGGCTTGACCTCCACCTTGAGGAAGCGGTCGAGCATGTCGAGGATCAGGGTATCGTCCTCGCCTTGCCCTGCGGTGTTGTTTTCCACTTGCGTCATCTCACTATCTCCAGACATTCACTCACGGCCTAGACCGCCTCGCCGAGCACGGCTTGCAGGGCGCCCGCCGGCAGGCGGTCGAGAGCGAGCACGGTCTCGCGCACCCTGTCAACGCGTGCCTGCGGTAGTACACGCGCGGCATTGGCGACATACTTCTCCACGATTTCCGCATTGCTGAGCGGACGATCCGCGCTGCCGCGATTGATCGCCTCGCGGTGCGCGAGCGTGCTGCCGTCGCGCAGTTCCAACACGACTTCCCCCGTATAGTGGCGCGGGAAAGTGCTGGCCGGGTCGATCTCGTACTCGACCTTCGCGGCCAGCGCGAGTACCGCGTCATTGCGCAGCGCCGCCGGTTCGAGTTCGTCGAGCGTGAAGCGGCCCTTGATCAAAGCACTCGATACCACATAAGGTACGCTGAACTGCGCGTCGTAGCTGTTGGCCGGACGGCGCTTGTTGGCCACCGGCTCGCACACTGTTTTGACGACCGCCTCGGGCACCTTCACGCGAATGCGCTCGACCTGATCGCCCAGTTCGCTGATCCTCGCGCCCCGTTGCTGCCAGACCTTGTGCAACGCCGTGCCGGCGTCGGCGAACGCATGCGTGAAATGGCAGGCTGGCACCGGCTTGATCGCGACTTCTTCGATCTGCCATTGCTCGCCCAGGCCTTCAGTCGCGAGCGCCAGATCGGCATTGCCGCGCTGTTCGCCGAGGTAGCTCGAAAACAGGCCGAAACGCCCTTCATACGGTGCGGATGCGCCGATGTAGCCGTGCGCGGCCATGGTCGCCGCGGTGAACGCCGACTGTGCTGCCCAGCCCGGATGCAAGCGTTTGGTCCAGGCGCCGTCTTGCAGGAATTCGAGGCTGCCGCTGGCCATCGACAGCGCAATGCCCTGCGCCATTGCAGTCTGCTGTGCGGTCAGGCCCAACAGGCGTGAGGCCGCCAGCGTGCAGCCGAAGATCCCCACGACACCGGTCGGATGGAATCCCACCTGATGGAATCCCCCCTTCGCCACCGAGCCGATGCGCGTGGCCGCTTCCATGCCGGCGATGTAAGCCGCCAGCGTCTGGGCGCCATCGACACCGCGCAGCTCCGACACGCCGAACACGCACGGCAACACGCTCGCGGTGGCATGGATCACGCCGCGCGAATGCGTGTCGTCGAAGTCGAGGCCATGCACGAGCACGCCGTTCATGACCATTGCGTCGCGTGTGTTGAGGCGTTGGCCACGGCCGATCACCGTCGCGCCCGCTTTGTCTCCGGCGCTCAGGGCCGTGAGACCTTCGAGCGCGACCCGGGTGAAGTCGGCCGGCTGTGACGCATAGGCCAGGCCGATCGCGTCGAGCAGCAAGTGCTTGGCGCGTTCGCGCACAACCGTGGGCACGGCGTCGAGCGAAAGGCCCAGAGCGAACGAGGCCAGCGTCGCCGAGATCCCCTGGGGCGTGTGGTTCACTTCTGAAGTCATGCTGTCTCCTTTCTGAACGGATGCAAGGTGTTGGGGCTAGTGCTCTACACGCATGGCGCGGGTTGTCGCGGTGCCACCGAGACCGACGTCGTTGGGCACGCTGATATCTTCGAGCGACTGTTGATTGGTTTCCACGCGCAGCACCAGCAGCGCGACGATCAGCAGGCCCAGCACGCCGCTCACCATCGCCAGTACACCGGAGATGCCGAAGTGCTGGAACAGGGCGACAGCCAGATACGGCGTGCTCATCGACGCCGCACGGCCACACACGCCGGCAAAGCCCGTGCCACGCAAACGGAACGCCGTCGGGAACAACTCGGGGATATAGCCATACAGACCGAGCGTGACGACTGTATAGATCGACGTGACCAGGCAGAAACCGACCACCGAGATCGACACCGCATCACGCATTTGCGGATACAGGAAGCCGAGCACGATCGTGGCCGCCGAGAACAGCACGAGGCCGCGCTGACGTCCAAGGCGATCGCCCAGCAGGTAACCGACCAACGCACCGCCCGGGGCGCCAAAGGCCATCAGCGTGGTGAATCCGAGCGATTGCACCACCGTCAGTCCCTGCTTCACGAAGAAGGTCGGCAGCCAGGCCACGAAGCCATACACGGCCACATTGATCGCGACACAGGTGAGCGCAGCGGTGAGCGTGCGGCCGATCACGGGCTTCGTGAACAGCACCGACAGGGGCACGTTGCGCGCCATCACCGGCTGCGCGGGCGGCACCGGCGGCAGCGCGCCGAACTGACGCTTCACCTGGCCCTCGATCTCGGCCAGCGTGGCTTCCGCTTCCTGGGTGCGACCCACCGATTCGAGCCAGCGCGGCGATTCCGGCATGCGCTTGCGCATGATCCAGATGGCGAGCGCCCCCGCGCCTGCGATGGCAAACATCCAGCGCCAGCCGAGGTTCGGGATCACGATGTACCCGACACTCGTGGCGATCAGCAGACCCGAGTTGATGATGAGCCCCATCAATGAGATCCAGCGTCCTCGGTAGGCTGGCGGCACGAACTCGCACAGCGTGCCGGCGGCCACGACAAGCTCCGCACCGAGGCCCAGGCCCATGATGAAACGCAGCACGATCAGCGTGGCCATGTTCGGCGCGAAGCACGCGAACAGCGACGCGATGCCGAATACGGCGAGGTTGATCTGGTAGGAATAGCGTCGACCGAAGCGATCGCCGACGTAGCCGGCCAGCGCAGAGCCGATCAGCATGCCGAAGAAGGTGGCCGAGATGAAGGCCGCGTTGAGCTGCAGCGTCGAGAAGCCGCTCTTGACCAGCGCCGCGAGCACGCCGGCGGCGAGGTAGACATCGAAGGCGTCGAGTAGCGCGCCACCACTGATGAGTCCGAGAATCTTCCAGTGAAACCTCGCCAGGGGAAGCCGGTCGAGCCGGGCCCCAGCGTTGACGGAGGTTGCGTTCATACGGTTGTCTCCTGAACGTTGGCGGCATCCGTTCGTCTGAAGCGAACGTGATGCGAGCAAAAATTGACTTGCGGCGAACGATGGCGTCATCGTTCTGGGCTTGCGTTACTTCTTCCTGTCCATGGCTAACTGTGACACTGACGATCGCGCCGTATCAAGACCCGCCGGCATCGCTGCGTGATCGAGCGGCCCGAGACGGTCCACTGACGGCAGGTGCCAGTCTGTATGTTGTTGCAACTGATGCGCGAGACGCAGCAGGGTGTCCTCGTGCCACGCGCGACCGATCAACTGAACCCCGGTCGGCAATCCGTTCTGCGTGCGCCCTGCCGGTACGGCAACCGCCGGCAGCCCCAGGTAGTTGATGCCACGTGTCCAGTAGGAGAAGTCGCCGAAGCGCCGTTCGATCTCGTCCGCATCGCCGTCGAGCGTCTCGGCAATGGTCGGCACCGCGTACGGCAACGTCGGCAGCAGCAGGGCTTGTGCGCCTGTCAGATAGCGCTCGACAAACGACTGCGTGTAGCCGGCTCGCAGGCGCAGCGCGTCGAAGTAACGAGTGGCCGGATACAGGAGGCCACGCTCCAGCCGGCGCAAGACCTGCTCGCCATACTCGTCACGCCGCTCGCGCAGCCATTGACCGTGGATCGAGGCGGCTTCGGCGCCCAACACCAACGTGGCAAGCGCACCGGCTTCGCGCAGATCGGGCAGCGCGACTTTGCGAATGGTCGCGCCGCAGGCTTCGAGCGCTTGCGTCACCCGTGCAACGGCAGCACGGATTTCGTCGGAGATCGGTGCCGTGGTGTCGAACTCGGGCACCGCGACGACGTCGCGCTCGCTCAAGGGCTGCGCCAACGCGGTCGTGAAATCACGCGCTTGGCTGACGAGGCAATGGGGATCGTTGGCGTCCGGCCCCCAGACGGTTTCGAGCACCGCCGCCGCATCGGCCGCGGTACGCGCCAGCACGCCGACACAATCGAGGCTTGGCGACAGCGGCATCACGCCGTAGGTCGAGACCGCGTGCTGGGTCGGCTTGATGCCGGTGACGCCATTGACGGCGGCTGGGATCCGGACGGAGCCGCCGGTATCGGAGCCGAGCGCGGCGAACGCCAGACCGCGTGCGACGGCCACGCCGCTGCCGCTGGACGACCCGCCACTGACGTGCTCCGGCGACCAGGCGTTGCGGCCATGCCCGAGGTGCGCGTTGAAGCCTGTCGGGCTCATGGCGAACTCCGCCATGTGCAGGGCACCGAGATCGACCGCGCCTGCTGCATCGAGGCGCGCGAGCACGGTAGCCGTATGCAATGGTCGATTACCAGCGAGGATGCGGCTACCGCACTCGGTCAGCTCGCCGGCGCGGAAGAACATGTCCTTGTGCGCGAGGGTCGCCCCCAGCACGCGGCTGTTGGGCAGCGCGACGTCGTCACGGACCGCGTTGTCGACGGTGCGCGCCTGGTCGAGCGCTGCATCGCCACGCAGGCGCACGAAGCCGCCCGTCAGACCGGCGACACCCGCAGCGTCGAGCGCCAGGGCGGTTCGTTCAACGCAAGTGGCGTCGGACATCTCGCGGCCCGGCGCTGAGGCCGTTGCAGAGACCGGTGCATCAACATGCAGCGTGCGCATCGCATGTCTCCTGCTGGCGCAGCGTGGCGTCGAAGGCGTCGGGCGTCAGCCAGTCGAGCGCACGAGCTGCGCGGGCGACGGCGTCGGTGATGCCATGTGCGGCGTTGGCGAGTGCGACCGCATGCACTGGGCTCAGCGGCGCCGAGCCGAACTGATCGACCCAGCGCGCGGCGCTGGTCGCGTCGACCCGCCCGGATCCGTCGGTAGGGGGTGTGGAATGGCTTGCGGTCGGGCCGACGTCTCGGGGTTGACCGAGGGCGTCGGGTATCGGCATTGCATCGCCTTGCCGGATGTTGCCTTGCATCCTTGCCTCCATCGCCGTGCCATCACGGCGAGCCGTGCCGCGGGTGCCGAGCGTCTCGGCGCAGCCCGCGTGATGTCGATTGGAACGTACCGTGTGAGCCGCGCTGCCCGGCTCAGTCGCCGACGCCGTGGCCGCGTTTCGGAATCAGTGCGCTGCGTACGAATTCCATGACCTGCACGCCGTTCTGGTTAAACGCGCGGGTGTGCACGGTGACGATACCTTGCGTGGGACGCGAGCGCGATTCGCGCTTTTCCAGTACCTGCGATTCGGCGTAGAGCGTGTCGTTGCAGAACACCGGGGCGGTGAGCTTGATCTCTTTCCAACCGAGGTTGGCGATGGCCTTGCCGCTCACGTCGTTGACGGTCATGCCGAGGACGATGGCGACCGTCAGTCCGCTATTGACGAGCAGTTGGCCGAATTCGCTCTTGGCCGCGTGGGCGGCATCGCAATGCATCGGATGGAAGTTCATCGTCAGCAGCGAGAAGTGAATATTGTCGGCCTCGGTGATGGTGCGCCCGGGGCGGTGCTCATAGATATCGCCAACCTCGAACTCCTCGAGATAGCGCCCGTAGCTCGCACGAATGCGGCGCGTAGTCTCCGCCTGGGGTTGCAGTGCGTCCATGTCTCCCTCCTCCTGAATTCGATCGCTTGGTTGGGTTCACCGACTTTGTTCGGTGTTTATTACTTTGTACGGACAAAGTATTGGCGAAAGAAAAGCCGAAGTCAAGATGATGGGAAACCCTTAGAGGTGGGGGGAGTACAGCCGATCCAGCGGGTTGGCCGTCGCCTATCCGGTGGGGGTGCGGATTCAGCGCGCCCTTGATCGATCGTCCGTCGTGAGCGCGGCGAGAAAGCGTTCGGTCAGATCCAGTTGGCTGCCGGCGCGCGTCAACCGCAGAATCTGCGAGGAGAACGTGTTTCGCGCGAGCGGAATGAAGACGGCCCGCTGAGACCGGGTGCGCGCCAAGGCTTCCGGCACCAGGGCGACCCCCATCTGAAATTCAACCATTGTCACGACCGTTTGCCACAGCCTTGCTTCATGTCGGATCTGGGGACTGAACCCCGCCTCGACACAGGTGGCAATGATCTGGTCGTGGTAATGCGGAGACACCGTGCGCGGGAACAGGATGAACGGCTCGTCCGAGAGTTGACGCAAGTCGATGCGCCGCCGCTTCGCCAGCTTGTGATCGACGGGCAGGCAACAAAGCAGCGCCTCCGACATCCACACCTGCGTCTCGACTTCGGCCGGAAAGTGCCCCCAGTGGGCAAAGCCCAGGTCGATCTGCAACTGCTGCAACGCTCGCACCTGCTCCGCCGTGTTCATCTCCTTGAGCACGATCTCCACCGACGAATGCGCCGATTCGAACTGTTGCACGGCTTCGGGTAGCCCCCGGTAGAGCATCGAATTGACGAACCCAATGCGCAGGCGTCCCGCCAGCCCGTGCGCGGACTGCAGCGTGACCTTGGCCACGTCCTCCGCCTGCTCCAACAGCCGCCGGGCTTCGCCCAAGAGCACTTGCCCCGCATTGGTCAGCGCCACCGACTTGTTGCTGCGCTCGAGCAGCTTCACGCCGAGTTGTTCTTCGAAACGGCGAATGTCGAAACTCAAGGCGGGTTGCGAGATGAAGAGCCGACGCGACGCCCGGCCGAAATGCAATTCCTCCGCGACTGCGACGAAGTATCTGAGTTGCCTCAGTTCCATGAAAGCGCCCCCCCGGATAACGATAAATAGATCTTATCGTACGTGCCATTAATTGTATTGGACGATTATCAGACTGAAACGTACGCTGGTCTCCAAGAAGGTACGGTGCCGAGGCACCGCACGATAATCCAGGAGACAGTGAATGCTCGAACTTCGGCAAACGCCCGAGACGTCCAACATCCCCGATAGCCGCGGCATCAATTTCTTCCTTAGCGACCCATCGTTCGGCGCGCTGCTCAAGAGCTACCTGGGCGAGACGGTGTTCCATGGGGTCCAGGACAGACTCGTCGCACTGGGACAACGCGCGTCCGACGAACTCGACGCATGGGCGACGACCGCCGACCACCATCCGCCCGCGCTTCGCCCGCGCACGCGCCGCGGCGAGGCGATCCAGCACATCGAGAAACACCCCGATTACGTCGCGCTCGAACGCGTGGCGTACAGCGAACTCGGCCTCGCCTCGATGAGTCATCGCAGCGACGCACCGCCGCCGCTCGTCAAGTACGCGCTCACGTTCCTGTTCGTCCAGGCCGAATTCGGCCTCTGCTGCCCGGTCAGCATGACCGATTCGCTCACGCGCACGCTGCGCAAGTTCGGGTCGAAGGCGCTCGTGGACCGCTATCTGCCGAGGCTCGTGTCGCAGGACTTCGACACGCTCTTCCAGGGCGCGATGTTCATGACGGAGCAGGCGGCAGGCTCCGATACCGGACGCACCGTGACGCGCGCGACCCGCGGCGTCGATGCCGACGGCAACGAGGTCTGGAAGCTGACCGGCGACAAGTGGTTCTGCTCGAACGCCGATGCCGATTTGGCCATGGTCCTCGCCCGTCCGGACGGCGCGCCCGAAGGCATGAAGGGACTGGCGCTGTTCCTGCTCCCGAAGGTGCTTGAAGACGGCACGCGCAACCGCTATCAGATCGTTCGGCTGAAAGACAAACTCGGCAGCCGCTCGATGGCAAGCGGCGAAATCGTGCTCGACGGCGCCGAGGCCTACCTCATCGGCGAAGTGGGCCGCGGCTTCCAGCAGATGGCGGACATGATCAACATGTCGCGGCTGTCCAACGGCGTACGTGCGGCCGGCCTGATGCGCCGCGCCCTCACCGAAGCGCTTCATGTGGCGAGACATCGTTCGGCCTTCGGTCGCAAGCTCATCGAGATGCCGCTGATGCAGCGCCAGTTGCTGAAGATCATGTTGCCGGCGGAACAGGCACGATCGATGTTCATGCAAATCGCGACGCTCCTTCCCCGCGCCGACCGCGGCGATGCGCTGGCGGCCAAATGCGTGCGCATCCTCACCCCGCTCGTGAAGCTGCGCGCATGCCGAGACGCTCGCCAGGCCACCGGCGACGCGATGGAAGTGCGCGGCGGCGTGGGCTATATCGAGGAGTGGGCCGACCCGCGACTCGTGCGCGACGCGCATCTGGGCTCCATCTGGGAGGGCACGAGCAACATCGTGGCGCTGGACGTGGCACGGGCCACGCGACGTGAAGGCGCGCTGGCATCGCTCGGCCAATATGTTCATACGCTGCTCGACGATACGGCATTGCCGCCGGCCACCGTCGCCTTGCTGCGCAACGTATTCGAGCGCGCCAGCGCCGCGCTCGACAGCGTGGCGGAGTGCGGCCGCGACGAGAACGTGCGCGAGGCGGCAAGCGCCGTGTACAACGCGACAACGGCAGTGTTCATGGCGACGGAAGCGGCGCGCCTCGCCCCCGACTTTCGCCGGCTTGCCCTTGCCCACCTCATCGTCGAACACAAGTTGCTGCCGCGCGACCCGCTCGCGCCGAAGGATGTCCGTGACGATGCGCCGTTGCTTCGTCGGTTGGTCGATGAGACGCCTGTCTCCCTCGACGCCGCGATGTCGCTCATGCCCACGCAGGAAGGCGGTGCGCGATGAGCGCCGCTCGTGTGACCGGCGCCCTTCAGGGACTTCGCGTCATCGACCTGAGCCGGGTGCTGGGCGGCCCGTACTGCACGCAGGCGCTCGCTGACCACGGCGCCCAAGTGATCAAGCTCGAACCCCCGGGCGGCGACGAAACGCGCGGCTGGGGCCCTCCCTTCGTTGGCGAGACGGCCTCGTATTTCGTGGGCGTCAACCGGAACAAACAAGGGATTTGCGTCGACCTGTCGCGCGAGGAAGGTCGCGAAGTGCTGTGGCAACTACTCGACGGCGCCGACGTGCTCGTGGAGAACTTCAAACCCGGCACGCTCGAGCGTTGGGGGATGGAATACGCCAGGCTCTCCGAGCGCTATCCGCGCTTGATTCACTGCGCGATCTCGGGCTTCGGGCCGGACGGCACCCTCGGCGGCCTGCCCGGCTACGATGCCGCCATTCAGGCGATGACGGGACTGATGAGCGTGAATGGCGAAAGTGAAGGACCCGCGCTGCGCGTCGGTCTTCCGGTGGTGGACATGGTCACCGGGCTCAATGCGCTGTCGGGCATTCTGCTGGCGCTCGCGGAACGCGAAAAGAGCGGTCGGGGTCAGTCGCTCGATATCGCGCTGTACGACTGTGCCGTCTCGTTGCTGCATCCGCACTTGCCCAACTACTTCGGCAACGGCCGCACGCCGCAACGCAGCGGCAATGCGCATCCGAACATCACGCCGTACGACAGCTACCGAACCGCGACCGAGCCCATCTTTCTCGCTGTCGGCAACGACCGACAATTCGCGAAGCTGGTGTCGCATCTGAACGCGCCGGAACTCGCCGAAGACGCGCGTTTCGTGGATAACCGCAGTCGTTGCGAACATCGCCGCGAGCTCAAGGAAATCCTGGAAACGCTTCTGCAAGCCCATGCATGCGAGCCGCTCGCGGCCGAGCTGATTCGTGGCGGCGTGCCGTGCGGGCCGGTGCAAACCGTCGATGCCGTCGCCCGGCACCCGCATACGCGCCACCGCCAACTGATCGTCGAAATCGGCGCGTACCGCGGCACCGGCACCCCGATCAAGCTCTCGCGAACGCCAGCGACGTATCGCACGCCCCCGCCCACCCTCGGCGGCGATACCCGCGCCGTGCTTGACGCGCTCGGTGTCGACGCAACAACGCAGCAGCGGTTGTTCGACGCCGGGGTGCTCAAAGGCTGAACGCGCTCCCGCCCCCTCAGAAACAAGCATTCGAAACAAGCCGGCGATCGAGACCGGCCATCCTTACCTGGAGACATTTCATGCAGAACCACGCTCAGGGCAGCCCGGCGCGTCAGCCGGGCCGTGCCGCCTTCGCCGCTTTCGTCGGCACCACCATCGAATGGTATGACTTCTATATCTATGCGATGGCGTCGGCGCTCATTTTCAACAAGCTTTTTTTCCCGCAAGGCGATCCGTTCTACGCCACGCTGGCATCGTTCGGCACGTTTGCAGTCGGGTTCTTCGCGCGTCCGTTCGGGGGCTTGATCTTTGGCCACATCGGCGACCGGATCGGCCGAAAGAAAGCCTTGGTCGCCACGCTGGCGATCATGGGGATCGGCACGGTCGGCATCGGTTTCCTGCCGACTTATGCGAGCGCCGGGGTACTGGCGCCCACGCTCCTCGTCGTGCTGCGCATCGCCCAGGGCATTGCGATCGGCGGCGAATGGGGCGGCGCGGTGCTGATGGCGGGCGAGCATGCGCCGCAACGCAAGCGCACCTTCCTTGCGTCATTCGCTCAGCTCGGCAGCCCCGCCGGATTGATTCTCGCGCTGCTCGCTTTCAAGACAGTGGGACATCTTCCGCGCGAAACGCTGATGGGCTGGGGCTGGCGCCTGCCCTTCCTGGCCAGCGCGGTACTGCTCGTCATTGGCGTATTCATCCGCGCGAGCGTATCGGAATCCCCGGAGTTCACGGCAGCCATCGAACGGGAGAAGCCTGCGCGCCTTCCCATCGTCGACGTGCTGCGCAATGCATGGGGCACCGTCCTGCTGTGCCTGGGCGCGAACGTGATCGGCGTGGCCGGCGCATGGTTCCTCAACACATTCATGCTCAGCTTCACCACCCAGACGCTTGGCTTGAGTCGCGAGATGATCCTGGACTGCCTGTTCGTGGTGGCGTTCGTTCACTTCTTCAACCAGCTCTTTTCCGGGTGGATCGCGCAGCGCGTCGGGCCGGTCAAGTTTCTTGCGTGGGCCGCCGGGCTCGCGATGCTGTCGCCATATCCCATGTTCGCCCTGGTGTCGACGGGTCGGCCTGTGGCCATCGTCATCGGCATCGGGATTGCGGTGGTGTGCATGTCGGGTTCGTATGCCGTGATGGCTGGGCTCATGACCGATGCGTTTGACGTACGCTATCGCTACTCCGCGATTTCACTGTCGTACCAGTGCTGCGCGGCGATCGCCGGCGGTCTGACGCCATTGATCGGCACCGTGCTGGCCCACGCGTGGCCGGGGCAGTGGTGGCCGCTGGCTCTGTTCTATAGCGCCCTTGCCGCCGTGTCGCTGGTTTGCCTCATCGGGCTGCAATGGAAGAAGTCCGTCTATCGCGCACCGGCGTCGGTGGCGGTGCCCGAATAAGCCCTCGGCAGCTTCGGGCGGCAACGTCGGTCGGTGTGACGATCGGCGTTGCCGCGACACGACACTCAGTCGTAAGCTCTCGCATCCTCGACCCACGTCCCATCCACCGGCAGTGTTCCGGCGGTGACGAAATCGACGTCCCCGCGCAGTCGCGTCACGTCGCGCAACGTTTGCTGCACCCGTGCAGCCAAGCCTTCCGGCGGCGCAGTGTTCGTCTCGCAAATCAGGCGCATCCGATCCTCTCCGACACGCCCCTCCACCCTTAGCCTCAGGCGCACCAACTCTGGATAGCGCTTGGCAATTTCGCCAATCTGCCCGGGATGAACGAACATGCCGCGCACCTTCACCGTCTGGTCGGCGCGTCCGAGCCAGCCCTTGAGCCGCATATTGGTGCGCCCGCAAGGGCTGATCCCCGCCTCCACGGCAGACAAATCCCCCGTCGCAAACCGAATCAGCGGATAGTCCGGATTGAAATTCGTGACAACCACTTCGCCAATTTCGCCCTCGGGCACCGGCTTCGTGCCCCCTGGCTCCACCAACTCGACGAGCACGCTTTCGTCAACGATCAACCCCGCCTGCGCGTCGCTCTCGAACGCAATCAATCCTAAATCCGCCGTGCCATACGACTGCCGCGCCGTCACGCCACGCGCACGGAACCACTCACGCAACGAAGGCGGCAGCGCCTCGCCGGACACCGTAGCGCGTCGAATACTGCCGACATCCGCACCGACCGATTCGCTCTTCTCCATCAGGATCTTCAGGAATGACGGCGTGCCTGCATAGGCGACCGGTCGCAAATGACGAATCGCCTCGAGCTGCAATTCGGTCTGCCCGACGCCCGCAGGAAATACGCAGCAGCCCAACCGCGCCGCGCCGGTCTCGATCATCATCCCGGCCGGCGTGAAGTGATACGAGTAGGTGTTGTAGACCAGATCACCGGCGCGCAGTCCCGCCGCAAACATCGCGCGCGCAAACCGCCACCAGTCGCTGCCGCGCCCGTCCGGCTCATAGATCGGCCCGGGCGATTGATAGACGTGCGCCAGGGCGCCGACAGGCGTGGCATTCAAGCCCCCCAGCGGCGGATGACGCACCTGGAACGCCGTCAGGTCGGACTTGCGCGTCACCGGCAGACCCGCCAGTGCATGGCGCGAACCGATCTCTCGCGCGTCCACCGCCCCGAGCGCTTGTGCAAAATACGCCGCGTGCGCCTGAGCGTGTCCGACCTGCGTCGGCAACGCCGCCAACAGCGCCTTTTCGCGAACCTCCGGCGCACGGGTTTCCAGTTTGTCGAAGTAATCGTTCATAGTGACGGAAATACGTTGAGGATTAACGATCGGTGCACAATCGTCCACACGGGCAAGCGCGAGCGCTCAAGCGCTCACGCAATCCAGCGCTTGCGTCGTCGATAACTCTTGACGTTGCGGAAGCTCCCCGCACTGTTGTCCCCGTCCTTGGCGATGCCAAGATAGAACTCCTTGACGTCCTCGTTATCGCGCAGCGATGCCGCGTCGCCGTCCATCACCACACGCCCGTTCTCAAGGATGTAACCGTAGTCCGCATAGCGCAGCGCCACCATCGTGTTCTGCTCTGCCAGCAGAAAACTGACGTTCTCGCGCTGATTCAAATCACGCACGATCGCAAAGATCTCTTCGACGACCTGCGGTGCAAGCCCCATCGACGGCTCATCGAGCAGCACCATCGACGGCTGCGCCATCATCGCGCGCCCGATCGCGCACATTTGCTGTTCGCCCCCCGAGGTGTAGCCCGCCTGTGATTTGCGTCGCGTCTTCAAGCGCGGGAAATAGGCGTAGATGCGCTCCAGCGCATGTTGTTGTGCGCTACGCGACGCGTGACGCACATAGCCGCCCGTCAGCAGGTTTTCTTCAATGGTCAGGTGCGCGAAGCAATGACGTCCCTCCATTACCTGGATCACGCCCCGTGTGACGAGGCCGTTCGGCGTAAGCTTCTCGACGCGCTCGCCGCGATAGTCGATCGTGCCTTTCGTCACTTCGCCGCGCTCGGCCTGCAGCAGATTCGAAATCGCCTTGAGCGTCGTACTCTTGCCAGCCCCATTGGCCCCGAGCAATGCAACGATCTTGCCCTCGGGCACCGTCAGCGACACGCCCTTGAGCACGAGAATGACGTGGTCGTAGATGACTTCGATATTGTTGACGCTCAAACTCGCTTCCATGCATGACTCCAGGATCGATGCGACGGTAGGTCGTCGACCGTCGTCCGCACTGCGCTTCGCCGTGCGGACGACGGCGTCGATCACATCTTGTAGCAGGCGGGTGTCATTCCCTTCTCTTTCGCATACTGCTTGGCCGACGCTTCGAACAACGGGTGAATCAGACGCCGATTGCCCTCGATCCAGTCGGATACCATCACCCACTTGGCCCCATCCCATTGCTGGATGCGCACCTTGCCTGAGCCCTCGTGGTCCTCACAGCTCGTCTTGATGTCGGGCAGCAGCCCCGTGGCGCCCAGGGTCTTCAGGCGGGCCGCGTCGATATTCAGATTCTCGAGCGCCCAACGCACCTGCTCCGGCGTCATGACCCGGCCCTTGCCGAACTTATTCTGAGCGGTATTGAGCGCCTCGACCGTAGCGACCGCCGCAGACACGCCGCGGTTGTAGAGCACGGAGCCAACCTTCGACGAATCTTGCAGATTGCCCTTGCCTGCGCCATAGACCACCTTCTCGATGTCGGCGATCAGCGGCACCTGCTTGCCCGCCACGTTCCAGGTCGCGCTCATGTACCCCTTGGCCGCCGGGCCCGCCGGAATCGTGTCTTCCTCGGAGCCGGCCCACCAGCTACCGACGATCCTGTCGCGCGGATAACCGACCTTTTGCGCTGCCTTGAGTGCGGTCTGGTTCATCACGCCCCAGCCCCAGAACACGACGTAGTCGGGGTTTTCCTGACGAATTCGCAACCATTGCGCGCCCTGCTCGTTCCCCGGATGCGCCACCGGAATCTCGATCAGGTTGAACTTGTGGATCTTCGATTCGGCCTGCAAGGCGACAATCGGCTCCTTGCCATACGCCGAGTCGTGATACAGGTAGACGATCTTCTTCCCGTTCAGCGAGCCATGGTTCTTGTCGGCCAGGAACTTGATAATGGCCGACGCTTGCATCTGGTACGTCGTGACCAGCGGGAACGCCCACGGGAATACCGAGCCATCCACCGCATCGGTACGGCCGTAGCCCATCATCACGAGCGGCACCTTGTCCGTCGCCGTCTTGTCGATCAGCGCGTACGAAATGCCCGTCGCCATCACGTGGTACGCCGTGCCCTTGGTGACCGGGTTCTTTCCCTTGAGACGCTCGTAGCACTCCACGCCCTTGGCGTTGTTGTACTCGGTCTCGCACTCCTCCCATGTCAACTTCACGCCGTTGACACCGCCATGCTTGAGATTCACGTATTGCAGATAGTCGATAAAGCCGCCATAGAAGGACTGACCGTTCGCCCCATACGGGCCGACCCGGTAGTCGGCAAGTGCGATGAACTGATCGTTCGACTGCGCAAACGACGCGCCGGCGCCCCCCATGCCAAGCACGAGCGCCATGCCTAACGATGCCGTCAATTGTTTCGTGTTCATGCTGTGTCTCCGTCTGTGGTTTTTTTCATGGCAAACGCTGCTGCGGTACCGCACGACGCACCGTGCGCCACCGTGTCCAACCTCAATGCGGGAAGGGCCAGATGCGCAACTTCTCCTTGGCAATTTGCCAAAGCCGCGCCAGCCCATGCGGCTCGACAATCAGGAAGAAGATGATGAGCCCGCCAAACACCATCAACTGAATGTGCGAAACGGTCGCATTCGTGAACGGCAAGTGCATAAGCGTGGCCATCGCTGGCAACGCGCTATCGAGCAGAATCGGCAACAGCAGGATGAATGCAGCGCCCAGAAAGCTCCCCAGAACGCTGCCAACGCCGCCGATAATGATCATGAACAGGATGCGAAAGGACAGATCCAGTGAGAAGCCGTCCGGCTCGACGGAACCGAGGTAACAGTAGGCATACAGCGCGCCAGCCACACCGCAATAGAAGGAGCTGACCGCGAAGGCAAGCAATTTGACGCGCATCAGCGGAATACCGATCACCTCGGCAGCGACGTCCATGTCGCGTACCGCCATCCACGCGCGACCGATGTGCGATCGCACCAGGTTCTTCGCCACGAGCGCCATCACCGTGACGACGCCGAGCACGAACAGGTATTTGCGTACCGGCGTGTCAACGTCGACGCCGAGCATCGAGATCTTCTGCGCGGTGATCACCCCGGACGAACTGTGGTTCGAGAGCCATGGAAATTTCGTCAGCACCCAGAGCACAAAGAACTGGGCCGCCAGCGTGGCGACCGCCAGGTAGAAGCCCTTGATGCGAAGCGATGGCAAGCCGAACGCCACGCCCACAATTGCGGCGCAAACGCCACCCAGCGTGAACGAAGCAAGAATAGGCATGCCCTCGATGCGCAACTGGAAGTTGTACGACGCGTAGGCGCCCACCGCCATGAACGCCGCCGTTCCCAGAGACAACTGCCCCGCATAGCCTGTCAGGATGTTGAGGCCCAACGCCGCGAGCGAGAACACGAGAAACGGCACGAAAATCGCCGTAAGCCAGTATTCGGAGGCGACCCACGGCAGCACGCCGAACGCGACGGCAAGCAAAGCGCAGACGGCGAACCGATCCTGGCGGATCGGAAAGATCTGGCTATCGGCTTCGTAAGAGGTCTTGAACTGCCCGGCTTCGCGATAGAACATGGATGGCCTCTGCGGTAAATGCTTGTACGTTCGTTTGGAGTTGACAGCCGTCGGCTCAGACCCGATCGATATGCCGCTCGCCAAACAGTCCTTCCGGGCGAACCAGCAGGAACAGCAGCGCAAAGACATAAGGGAACCAGCCCTCGATGCCCCCGAAATTCCCACTGAACTGACTTTCCAGCAGTTGCGGCACGTAGATCTCCGCGAGCTTTTCCGCCGCGCCGATGATCAATCCCCCGACAATCGCCCCCGGAATCGACGTGAAGCCACCCAGGATCAGCACCGGCAGCGCCTTGAGCGCGGTCATCGTCAGCGCGAACTGCACGCCGTTGCGCGATCCCCAGAGCATGCCGGCAACGAGCGCAACGAACCCGGAGACGCTCCACACCACGACCCAGATGCGTTGCAATGGAATACCCAGCGAGAGCGCCGCCTGGTGATCGTCGGCCACGGCACGAAGCGCGCGGCCGATGCGCGTGGCCTTGAAGAACAACGCCAGCAACGCCACCAGCACGGCGGCAATGCCGGCCGCGGCCAGATCGAAGCGGCTCACGAGCACGCCCGTCGAGTCCAGGATCGATGCGATGGGCTCGTCGACGATGCCCAGCGACAGCGGGCGCACCTCATTGCCCCACAACAAAGGCGCGAGGCCTTCGAGGAAGAACGACAGCCCGATCGTCGCCATGAACAACGTGATAGGCGACTGGTTCACCAGCTTTCGCAGCACGAAGCGCTCCGTCGCCAGGCTCATCAACACCATGACGCCGAATGCGCCAATCGCGGCCAGCCACAGCGGCAAGCCGTGCTCCATCAGTCCGACCACCGACAGCGCCGCAAAATACACCATCGCGCCCTGGGCAAAGTTGAACACGCCAGATGCCTTGAAGATCAGCACGAAGCCGAGCGCGACGAGGGAATACATCACCCCGGAGAGCAGCCCGCCGATCAGGATTTCCATAAAGAACTGCATCGATGTCTCCCAGTTGCCAACGCGTTGCCGGCAATCGCTTATCGCCTGGCCGTCATGCGGCGGCGGGCATTCCGTGCGCTACCCCCAGATAGGCACGTATGACTTCGGGGTCCGCCCTGACTTCAGCGGGAGTTCCGTCACCGATCTTCTTGCCATAATCGAGCACCACGACCCGATCGGAGATATCCATCACTACGCCCATGTCGTGTTCGATCAACACAATCGTCGTGCCGAACGCTTCGTTGACGTCCAGGATGAAGCGGCACATGTCGCGCTTCTCTTCGAGATTCATGCCGGCCATCGGCTCGTCGAGCAACAGCAGCCCCGGTTCGGCGGCAAGCGCGCGCGCCAACTCGACACGCTTTTGCAGACCGTAAGGCAGACGTCCGACCGGCGTCTTCCGGATGTGCTGAATTTCGAGAAAGTCGATGATCTCTTCGACCTTGACGCGATTCGCCATTTCCTCTTGCCGCGCCCGGCCCCACCAGAGCGCGCTGGCCAGCAGGCCCGAGCGCATTCGGGTGTTACGGCCCGTCATGATGTTGTCGAGCACCGTCATGCCCTTGAACAGCGCGATGTTCTGAAACGTGCGCGCCACGCCCTGGCGCGCGGCCGACGTCGGATGCATTCGCTGTCGCAACTGCCCACGGAAGACAATCGCGCCCTGCTGCGGGTGGTAGACGCCGTTGATCACGTTGAGCATGGAACTTTTGCCCGCGCCATTGGGGCCGATGATCGCGCGGATCTCGTGCTCGCGAACGTCGAACGAGATATCCGTCAATGCCTTCACGCCGCCAAACGACAGGCTGATGTGCTGCAAATCGAGCAGAACGTCGCCAAATGTCCGGATGTCGTGCATGCCTTCTCCCGCTAAGTGCCTGGCTGAGTGCCAATGTTGAGGTCGGTGCGCTGGTCGATGCGACGCTCAAGCGGCGCAGCGCAATGCCGCAGGCGCAGGGTCGTCTGTCGATTCGCGCGCACCGATCACACGCGCCGGATGTATCGTGAGCGTGGCACTCACGCTGCCTTCGCGTCCGTCCTCGAACCTCACGCGCGTTTCGATGAATTGCACCGTCTTGCCAGAATAGAAGGCATCGACCAGCACCTCGTATTTCTGCGCGATGAACGTGCGGCGCACTTTGCGCGTGCGCGTCAGTTCGTCGTCATCCGGGTCCAGCTCCTTGTGCAGAATGACGAAGCGCTGAACCTGCGCGGCGGAAAAGGCGCGCTCCTTGGCGAGATCCGCATTCACAGTCTCCACGCAACCCAGAATCAGTTCGGCGACGCGCGGATGGCAGGCCAGGTCCACATATCCGGCGTAGGCGAGGTTCTGCCGCTCCGCCCAGTTCCCCACGGCATCCATGTCGATGTTGATGAAGGCACACACCCCGTCGCGACCGTCGCCGAATGCCACCGCCTCCTTGATGTACGCGAAGAACTTGAGCTTGTTCTCGATGAACTTCGGCGCGAACAACGACCCACAGGCCAGTTTGCCGACATCCTTGGCCCGATCGATGATGCGCAGATGACCATCGGCATCGATGATGCCGGCGTCGCCCGTGCGGAAATAGCCAGCCTCGTCGAGGGCTTCGCACGTGGCATCGGGCCGCTTGTAGTACGCCTTGAGCAAGCCCACCCCGCGCACCAGCACTTCGCCGTTGTCGGCGATCTTGATGTCCATCCCGGGCGCGACCGGCCCCACGCTGTCGAATCGCACCTCTCGATCCGGTTGCAGGCAGACATATGCGCACGTCTCCGTCTGCCCGTAGAACTGCTTCAGATTGATACCGATTGCGCGATAGAACCGAAACAGATCCGGACCAATCGCCTCGCCAGCGGTGTATGCCGTGCGAATCCGGCTCATGCCGAGCGTGTTGCGCAGCGGGCCGTACACACAAAGATTCCCGAGTGCGTACTGGACCCGATCGAGCCACGACACCGCACGACCGTCGAGCACCGCCGCGCCGCACCGGTTCGCCACGTTCATGAAGTGCGCGAACATCACGCGCTTGACCCGACTCGCATCTTCCATGCGAATCATCACTTGCGTGAGCACGTTCTCGTAGACGCGAGGCGGCGCAAAGTAATAGGTGGGCCCGATCTCGCGCATATCGGTGGCGATGGTTTCGGGCGACTCCGGACAGTTGACGGTGAATCCCGCCACCAGCGCCTGCGCGTAAGAAAACAGATGATCGCCCACCCAAGCCATCGGCAGGTACGACAGCACTTCGTCGCCGGGGCCGAGGCGATCGAATGCACTTCCGTGAAACGCTGCGCCAATCAGCCCCGCGTGCGAATGGCATACGCCCTTGGGCTTGCCCGTCGTGCCGGAGGTATAGAGGATGGTCGCCGTATCGTCGGGCTCGCCGCCGGCCACGGCATCGTCAAAGTAGCGCGGGTGCCTGGCGTCGAACTCGCGCCCCTGCTCGATGGCCGACACGTATGACTGCAGTCCCGCGGCATCGTAGCCCCGCAGGCCTCGCGAATCTTCGTAAATGATGTGGGATAGCCTCGGCACCTGGGCGCGCAGCGCCAACAGCTTGTCGACCTGCTCCTGATCTTCGACGATGGCGAAATCGATTTCGGCCTCGTCGAGCACATGCGTCATTTCCGCTGCCACGGCGTCCTGATAGAGCGGCACGGCGACGCCGCCGAGCGCTTGCGCGGCCGTCATTGCCCAGTACAGGCGAACGCGGTTATTACCGACAATGGCGAGGTTATCTCCGCGCTTGAAGCCCGCGGCGGCCAGCGCGCACGCCAGCATCCGGACTTCTTGCGCGGCGGCGTGCCAGGTCCAGCATTGCCAGATCCCCAGATCTTTTTCCCGATATGCCGTGCGGGTGCCGCGTGTGGCCGCGTGGGCCAACAACAAACGCGGGAAAGTGGTCCGCTCCTGCATGCCTGTCTCCTGTGTCTCGCCACGATTCGACTTGTGTCGAGGGGCGTGGCGTGGCTCGGTCGGCGCGCGTGCGTGTGGCACGCTCCCTACAGCTAGCAACGTCTCTGACGGACGTCATTTTTAGTGGCACTTCGTCATTCACGATGGCTTGTGATCGTCGGCACCATGGAGCGGCGACGACTATCCCTGGCGACAGGCAGCTTCTATACTTGCACTTCGGCGTCGTGCACGAATCGCCGTGAAGACTTGTCGCGCCGCTCTCAGGCAAGGCGACGATACCTCATGGATCACGACGGATTTGTCACCCGGATGACAATCAAGGGAAAGTCCCTATATGTCGCTCGAAACCCTGTTGCAACGCAGCGTATGGGCGCAAGGACTAACGCCCGCGCAACGCGAACGTGTCGTGGCCGAGATTCAGGTGCGGCCGGTCGAGAGCGGTGGCTATGTGTGCCGCAAGGGAGACCCGTCGCACGCCTGGTTTGGCGTCATCGACGGACTGGTGAAGATCGCGACGGCATCGGCCAGCGGGAAGTCCGTCACGTTCACGGGCGTGCCTGCGGGGGCATGGTTCGGGGAAGGGTCGGTGCTCAAGCGCGAGAACCGTAAATACGATGTGATGGCACTGCGCGATTCCGTCCTTGCCCATATGCCGATTGCCACGTTCGACTGGTTGCTCGACACGAGCATTCCCTTCAATCGCTTTCTCACGCTTCAGCTCAATGAGCGGCTGGGTCAGTTCATCGCGGCGGTCGAGCACGAACGATTACTCGACACCGACGCGCGCGTTGCGCGCTCCCTGTCGTCGATGTTCAACCCGACGCTCTATCCGTCCGACGACACCACCGTACAGATTTCACAGGAAGAGCTGAGCTATCTCGCCGGCGTTTCACGGCAGCGCGTCAACCTGGCGCTCAAGGTGCTGGAGCAGGCCAAGCTCGTCAAGGTCGACTACGGCGTGTTGACGATCCTCGACCTCGAAGGGCTACGCGAATTCGGGATGTAAGCGGCGCCGACATGGCATCACGGCGCCGCGCATCGCACACTGACGAAGAAGAAGAAGCCCGCTCACATTCGCGGACCCTCCATTCTTACACCTTAAGGTTGCTCCGATTACTTGGCAGCGGCGATCACGGCAATCTCGACGAGCAGATCGGGGGCTGCCAGACGCGCCTCTACCGTAGCACGCGTCGGGGTATTACCCGGGCTCGTCCACGCATCCCACACGGCGTTCATGCCGGCGAAGTCGGCCTCGATGTCCTTCACCCAGACCTGCGCCGAGAGCAGACGCGACTTGTCGATGCCGGCGTCCTTCAGATAGCCATCGATCTTTGCGAGCACTTGTTGCGTCTGCCCAGTGATGTCCTGACTGCGATCGTCTGCCGTCTGGCCGCCGATGTAGACCGTCCCGTTATGCACCACGACACGGCTCATCCGTGCGTTCGTGTGATGGCGTTGAATATCGCTCATTAACCACATCTCCAAGAGAATCAAAAAAGTAGCGGGTGGGAGGCGCGAGTCCCCTCACCTACTTGGGAAAGTCTGCACGTTCGCTCAGGGCGTCGGCGCCGCCGACCGCGGTGGCCAACTCGCCCAACGTCACCGGCTTGATCGGAGGACGGATGCGATAGTACCCGACCTCCGGCACCGCACAGCCCTGGGATTGCGCCAGCAGTTCGGCCACGGTCAAGCCGCAGAACCGGCCTTGACATGGCCCCATGCCGCAACGCGAAAAACTTTTCGTCTGATTCGGACCGACACAACCCAAGCCCGCCATGCGCCGCACGTCGCCCGCCGTCACCTCCTCGCAGCGGCACACGAGGGTGCTGTCGTCGGCCGGTATGCGAAACGCCTCGGCCGGCCGGTACAGCGCATCGAGGAACGGGCGGATCGCCGTATGTGCCGCCAGCTCACGGCGCAGCGACAGCGCGCGCGAGTCGCGCTTCGCAGCGTCGAGCTTGCCGAGCTTCACCGCGGCCTGCACGGCAGCGAGTCGTCCGGACGGTTCGGCGGCAAGCGCACCGGCGATACCCGCACCATCCCCCGCGACGAAAATGCCCGGCAGGCTCGTCTCGCCCCAGGCGTCCGTCTTCGGATGCCAACACAGTTGCGCGTCGTCCCACGCATGCTCGCACCCGATCGAGCGCGTGACCTGCGTGTTCGGAATCACCCCTTGATGCAGCAACACCAGCGACGTGTCGATGCGCTCGGTACGCCCGCCCACGACATACTCGATGCCCTCGGCGTGCGTGGTTCCCAGCACGCGCAGCGCTTCGACATGTTTGACGTGCCGCACGCCCGCCGCACGAATGGCCCGCAGCAGCTTGAAGCCCTTCATCAGATACGACGGCGCGCGCAACGCCCCGCCCGCGTGACGCAACGCCTCGCGGCGCCCGCTTGCCTCGGCCGTGTCGAGAATGGCGCGTACCGGCACGCCGGCATTGATGAGCTGCCAGGCAAACAGATAGAGCAATGGGCCGCAGCCGGCGAGCACCGCCGGGGAGTCGGGCACCAGCGCCGACGCCTTGAGCAACGTTTGCGCCGCCCCCACGCCCATTACGCCGGGCAACGTCCAGCCGGGAATCGGGAACGGTCGTTCTTGCGCGCCGCCAGCGAGCACGATGGCGCCGGCCTCGATCTGCAGCGTTCCGCCGCCCGCGCCCTGGCGCGTGACCGACACGCGTCTGTCGGCGCCGATCTGCCACGCGAGCGTCTGCGGCCAATAGGCGATGCCGGCCGACGTAAAGGCATCGACGAGCCCACGCCCACGAAGATAGTCCGGCCCGAGCACGCCCGGGTCGGCCAGCGGCGAGCGGCTCACGCTGCGATAAATCTGTCCGCCGGGCAACCCGTTCTCATCGACGACGAGCGGCTCGAGCCCATGACGCTTCGCTTCGAGCGCCGCCGCCAATCCCGCAGGCCCAGCCCCGACGACCAACAAATCCACGACTTTCGTGCTCATGCCACACTCCTCGCACCGTTCATTCGACGCACCTGCATGCCTTCGCGCACCGGTGTCATGCACCCCTGCCGGTTGGGCACGCCGTCGATCTCGACGAGACAATCGAAGCACACGCCCATCATGCAGAACGGCGCGCGATCGCTGCCGGTGACCGGTGTGGTCCGACACGCTGTCACGCCCACGAAGAGCAGCGCGGCCGCCACATTCATGTCGCTCGGCACATCGACCGGCGTGCCCTCGAAAAATACTTTCACCGTCGCGCCATCCTTGCGCGCCAGCGACTTAAGCAGCGAAACGTTTGGCATAGAAATGATCCAGTAGCGCAGGACGCGGCGCGCCGAGAATCCACGGCGCGAGGGTTTCACAATGCGCAGCGGCAAGCGTCACGCCGCTGTGACAGGTCGCGAGGAACGCGCCCGGACAGGCCTCGGAGGCCTCGTAGATCGGCAGACCGTCGTCCGTCATCACCCGCAACGCCCCCCACGCGCGCACCACGCGCACGTTCTTGAGCAGCGGGAACGGTGCAATACCGCGCCGGGCAATATCGGCGAGCACGTCGGGCGTCACACCGTCGTTGAAGCCCACGTCTTCGGCCGAGTCGCCGAGCATGACCGAGCCCTCGACGGTCTGACGCACGTAGATGGTCGGATAGTCGAGAAACGGCTTGACGCGCTCGGTCACAATGATCTGGCCGCGCAACGGTTTGACTGGCGCGCGTAGACCCACCATCGGCGCGAGATCGCGATTGCCCAGACCGGCCGCAAGCACGACGCGGCCGGCTTCCAGCGACACGTCGCCCATGCTCACGCGAAACGCGCTGCCCGTCTGACGAATATCGGTCACACGCAGGTTCGGTGCATACTCGCCGCCCGCCTGCTCGAACGCGGCGAACAGTGCGCGCAGCGTATAAAGCGGGCTGACGTGACCGTCGTTCGGAGAATAGATGGCACCCACCACGTCGGGGCCGATGGCCGGCAGACGCTCGGCAAGCGCCTTGTGATCGAGCACTTCGTACCGGAGGGTCGGTTCGGCCTCCTGCAGCTTGCGCATGTTCTCGACCTTGCTCGCCAGCTCCTCCGGCGTCTGGGCGATGTTGAACCCGCCGGGACGTTGAAAGCCGATGGAAACGCCGGTGCGTGCGAAGAGCTCGTCAGCCAGGTTCTGCCACAGGTTGGCGGAGTGCAGCGACCAGCGGGCGTAGTCCGTGCACGTACCGCCTTTGCCCTGCACCCAGACCAGTCCGAAGTTGCCGCGTGCGGCTCGCAGCGAGTTGTCTTCGCCATCGCACACGACGACGCGTTGCCCGCGCTTGGCAAGCCCGTAGGCAATCGCCATGCCGACCAGGCCGCCGCCGATGACGGCGATATCGTAGGTTTTTTGCATGTTTTAGTGATTTCCGATCAGAACCTTGTTCAGCCCGTAGACGCGATCGAGGATCAGCATCACCGCCAACGTCAGCCCGATGAGCAGCGTGGAGATGGCGGCCACACTCGGGTCCACTGTCTCGCTCATGTTCATGTAGATGCGCACCGGCAAGGTGATCGTGGTGGGCGCCGTCACGAAGATCGTGGCCGTCAGTTCGTCGAAACTGTTGATGAAAGCGAGCACCCATCCGCCCGCCAGCCCCGGCAGGATCGCCGGTAGCGTGATGCGGCGGAACGTCGTCCAGCGTCCGGCGCCGAGCGAGCGCGCCGCACGTTCGCTTTCGTCGGCCTGCCCCACGAGCGCCGCCATGATCAGGCGCAGCGCATACGGAAAGATCAGCAGCGCGTGGCAAGCGACGAGGCTCACGAACGAGCCGCCCATGTTCATCAACGTGAACAGCCGCAGGAACGCAATGCCGAGCACCACCGGCGGAATCATCAGCGGCGAAAGCAGGAACGAGTTGATCGCGGCGCGCCCCGGAAAGCGGTAGCGCGCCAGCCCCATCGCCGCCGGCACTGCCAACACCGTCGACACGGTGGCCGACGTCACCCCCAGCCACAGACTCGTGCGCAGCGCCGACAGAAAGTCTTCATCGTTCATGAGCGACGCGAACCAGCGCAACGAAAAGTGCCGCGTCGGAATGGACAGGAAGTCGTCCGGCGTGAAGGCGACCAGACACACCACGACCAGCGGCGCGAGGATGAAGACGAGAAACACGACGTGAAACGCGATCGCCCCCACGCCATTGCGGTCGTACCGAGAGTCTTGTTGATTCATCTGTATTCCCCTCAGCCCAGACGGCGCGTAATGCGCCGCTCGATGGCGCGGTTGTATCCGGTGATGATGGCCACGTTCACGATCAGCAGGACGATGGCAATCGCGGCCCCCAGCGGCCAGTTCAGCGAACCGAGGAACTCGTCGTAAGCCGTGGTCGCGACCACTTTGAGGCGACGGCCACCAATCAGCGCCGGCGTTGCGAAGGCGCTCGCCGTCAACGCGAAGACGATCAGACTGCCGGAGAGAATGCCCGGCGTGATCTGTGGCAACACCACCCGCCACATCACCGTCGCACGCCCCGCCCCGAGCGAGCGCGCCGCATGCGCGACGGCCGGATCGAGCCGGGTGAGCGAGGTCCACACCGAGAGCACCATGAGCGGCACCAGCACATGCACCAGCGCCACCGTCACCGCGCCCATCGTGAAGAGCAGCTGCAAGGGATGTCCAATCAGCCCGAGCTTCAAGAGCACCGTGTTCACCAGCCCCTCGCGGCCCAGCAGGATCGACCAACCCAGCGTTCGCACAACGACCGAGATGAGCAGCGGCCCGAGCACGAGCACCAGGCAGAGCGAGCGCCACGGATCGCGCATGCGGAACAGGAAGTAAGCTTCGGGCACGCCGACCAGCACGCAGAGCACGGTCACGCCGACCGAGAGCAGCAAGGTGCGCAGGAAGATCTCGTAGAAATAACTGTCCGTGAGAATGTCGGCATAGTGCTGCAGCGAGATCGTCGGCAGCACGCCGCCCAGGTTCGCGTCGAAGCCATGCAGGCTCAACACGAACGTCAGGACGAGCGGTACCGCGAGCAGCACGAGGAAGTACAGCGTCGCCGGCATGACGAGCGCCCAGGCCGAGCGGCGCTGGCTGGCGATCTCCGGCGAAATTGCCGCCGTCGCTTTCATTTCCGGCATGGCCGATGCCTCCGGTGGCGTGGACGTCGCAGCACTCATGCCCCCTCCCGCACGAGACGCAAGGCATCGTCGGCCCAGTCCAGCCCCACCGCTTCGCCGTCGTTGGCTGCCACCACGCCATCGTTGGACACGAGCACACGCAGCTCGCCCAGGGCCGTCGATACGGTAAGCACCCAATGGTTGCCGTGGAAGCTGCGCTGGCCCACTCGGCCCGCGAGCCGCCCCGCCGTCGCCGACGTCAGGCGAATGCGTTCGGGCCGCAGACTGAATGTCGCCGGGCCATTGCCCTGCGCCGCCGATGCCTGCCCCGCATGCGCGGGCGACACGGCGAGCCGGTGCCCTTGTGCGTCGAGCACCGGCACGCCGCCGCGCACATCGAGTTGACCGGAGATGAGATTGGTCTGCCCGATGAAATGCGCGGCGAACGTGGCGCGCGGGTCTTCATAGACCTCATGTGGCGTATCGATGCGCACCACATGCCCAGCGTTGAGCAACACCACGCGATCGCTGATCGCAAGCGCCTCGGCCTGATCGTGCGTCACCATGACGGTCGTCGTGCCGACCTTGCGTTGAATCGCGCGCAACTCGTCCTGCATCTGCTCACGCAGCTTGGCGTCGAGATTCGAGAGCGGTTCGTCGAGCAACAGCACGGGCGGTGCGATCACCAGCGCCCGGGCCAACGCCACACGCTGACGCTGACCGCCTGAGAGTTCGCGCGGATAACGCTGCGCGTGCTGGCCGAGATGCACCAGCTCCAGCGCGTCCTGCACGCGGCGCTGCTTCTGCCCGGGGTCCACGCGGCGCATGTCCAGACCGAACGCAACGTTCTGCGCCACGGTCATGTGGGGGAACAGCGCGTAGCTCTGGAACACGATCCCGAGTCCGCGCTTTTCCGGCGGTACCGGCGTGAGGTCGCGGCCCTCCAGCAGAATACGACCGCTGCTGGGGGCGACGAATCCGGCGATCATCTGCAACGTGGTGGTCTTGCCGCAGCCGGACGGGCCCAACAGGGAAATGAATTCGCCCTGTTCAATCGAAAGATCGACGCCCTCGACCGCGACGGTCTCACCGAAGCGCTTGCCGAGTTGCTCGAGACGCAAATATGGAGTGCTCATGACGCTTAGGGTCTCCGTGCGACTTAACGCTCGATCTGACGGTTCCAGCGCTGCGTCCACTCAGCACGCTTCGCGTTGACGACATCCCAGTCGACACGGATGAGCTTGTCGATCTGTGCGGGCGACGGCACACGTGCAGCCACCGCCATCGAGAGTTGCGTCTTCTTGTTCGACGGCGCAACGCCTGCACTTTCGGCAAGAATGGCCTGGGCCTGCGGCGAGAGAATCATTTGCACGAACTTCTGCGCCAGCGCTTCGTTGGCGGATTTGTCTACCACGCACATGCCCATGGCAAGCGCCACCGCCCCTTCCTTCGGATACACGAACTCGGCCGGAATGCCCTGTTGGCGCAACGCCTGAACGCGGCCGTTGCCCCACACGGCGATGGCGACCTCATCCGATTGGAACAGCTCGGCGATCTTGCCCGGCGACGGATCGAACGACAGCACGTTCGGCGCGATCTTCTCCATCGCGCGGAAGCCCGGTTCGATGTTGCTGTCGCTGCCGCCGTTGATCTTCGATTCGACCAGCAGCCCGTGCAGGCCATACGTGTTCTTGATGCTCGGCATCACGAGCCTGCCCTTGTACTTCGGATCCGACAGGTCCTGCCACGACGTCGGCGCAGGCCAGCCCTTCGCCTGGAACACGCGCGTGTTGTAGGCGATGCCTGTGGCGATCAGGCCGGCCGCCACGGCGTTGCCGCCCTTGAACTTCGCGATGTCGTACAGATCGTGATAGACGGGCGCGTCGGCGAGCTTGCCGCAAAAGCCCATCTGGAGGGCCTGATACATGGGGCCGTCATCGAGGAAGACGACATCCATGCCGGCCTTGCCTTTTTGCGCCTGCAACTTCGCGAGGTTGGTCGTCGAATCGCCGGGCACGATCACCACCTTCGTGCCGGGGTTCGCCTGCTCGAAACTGGGAATGACGTCCTTCTTGAGCATCTGTTCAAACGAACCACCGTAAGCGCCGACATACAACGTGGTGTCGGCGTAGGCAGCGCTGGCGCCGAATACCGTTCCGGCGACACCGACCGAAATGGCCGCGGCGCGGGCAAGCTTGCGAAGCGTTTGGGGAACGACAGTCTTCATCGATAAGCTCCTTGCGTGAAGTAGGGTTATGTGATGTTATGGCCCGGCAATTTCAAAAAACCCACAACCAGTTGCGTGGTTTACGTAGGTTCATTTTCGACGCAAGCACCGTCAAATCACATTTTTTCGCCCGCCCATACATAAATGTTATGGCGTGAGGGGGATGAGGTTCCCATGAAGATCCGGCAGTTGGAGGCATTTCGCGCGCTGATCCTGCGCCAGACGGTCACTCGGGCGGCGGACATGCTCCACGTTTCGCAACCGGCGGTCACACGTCTGATCAACGATCTCGAGGCGGATATAGGGTTTTCCTTATTCGACCGGAGCAACGGCCGACTGAACCCGACGCCCGAAGCGATGGTGCTGTTCGAGGAGGTTGAGCGTTCGTTTGCGGGCATCGATCGCATTGCGCAGACGGCCGAGCAGATCAAGTCGCTGCGGCGCGGTTCGCTGCATGTCGCTGGCGCTCCCGCGCTCGCGCTGGAGTTCCTGCCCACCACGATGACGGAGTTCATGCGCGAGCATCCGGGCATCAGCACGACGTTGCTGATTCACGCGTCGAGCATCGTTATCGATATGGTGGTCGGGCGGCGTTGCGATGTCGGGTTCATCGCGCACCCGATCACGCATGCCGGCGTGAACATTGAAACGCTGCACCGCGCCCCCATGCGTTGCATCCTGCCGCACGGACATCGACTCGCGGATCGCGACGTGATCCATCCTGAGGATTTGCGCGGCGAATCGTTCGTGTCGTACCCGAAGGAGTTCGATGGGCGGATGTATATCGACCAGATCTTTGCCGAGCGACGGATCGATCGGGTGATGAGCGCGGAGTCGCAACTGTCCGCGGCGATTTGCGTGCTTGTGCAGCACGGCGCGGGCGTGTCGATCATCGACCAGGTGACGGCCCGGTACGCGGCGGGACGCGTCATCGTCAAGCCGTTCGAGCCATCGGTCTTGTCGGGCTTCTCGCTGGTCACGTCGAACCAGCACCCGCCCTCGCAACTCGCGAAGGCCTTCGTCGAGTTCACGAAACAGCGCATGATCGAAGCGTTCGGCGATTGAGACGCTCCCAACGCTCGCGCTTCCTCGCCCAACATCGGATCGCGACAACAATTTGCAATAATTCCATATTTCCACTACATTCGAAATATGGAAACCAATACCGCGCTCGAAGCGCTTGCCGCGCTTGCCCACGCCGTTCGTCTGGCGGTGTTCCGCCTTCTGATGCAGGCCGGCCCCGAGGGCCTGCCCGCCGGGCGCATCGCGGAACTGTTGGACATGCCCGCCTCGTCGCTGTCGTTCCACCTCAAGGAACTGCATCGCGCCAAGCTGCTCGCCAGCCGCCAGGAGGGTCGCTCGATCATCTACATGGCGCACTTTGAAACTATGAACGCGCTGCTCGGCTACCTCACGCAGAACTGCTGCGGCGGTGTCCCCTGCACGCCCGCCTCGTTCTGCAACGTCGTTGCGGAGTCCAACCAATGAGTGCCTCACCCAAAGCCGCACCCGCGCTGCAACCCCCGAGCATCAGCTTCTTCGAGCGGTATCTGACCGCCTGGGTCGCGCTATGCATCATCGCGGGCATCTTGCTCGGTCAATGGCTACCCGGCCTTTTCCACGCCATCGGCGGTATGGAAGTCGCGCAGGTCAACCTGCCCGTGGGTCTGCTCATCTGGGTGATGATCATCCCGATGCTGATCAAGATCGACTTCAGCGCGATGGGCCAGGTCGCCGGCCATTGGCGAGGCATCGGCGTCACGCTGTTCGTGAACTGGCTCGTCAAGCCATTCTCGATGGCGCTGCTGGGGTGGATCTTCGTGCGCCATGTGTTTGCCGCGTGGCTGCCCGCCGACCAACTCGACAGCTACCTTGCCGGCCTGATCCTTCTGGCCGCCGCGCCCTGCACCGCCATGGTCTTTGTCTGGTCCCAGCTCTGCAAGGGCGATCCCTACTTCACGCTCTCTCAAGTAGCCCTCAACGACACCATCATGGTCGTGGCCTTCGCCCCGGTCGTCGGCCTGCTGCTCGGGTTGTCCTCGATTTCCGTCCCCTGGGATACGCTCATCACTTCGGTCGCGCTTTACATCGTCGCCCCGGTCGTGATCGCACAAGCCATCCGACGCGCCCTGCTGGCCCAAGGAGAAGCGACGTATCAACGTGTTGTCGGGGCATTGGGACCCTACGCCATCACGGCGCTGCTCGCCACGCTCGTGCTGCTCTTCGGGTTCCAGGGCAATGCCATCGTCGAGCAACCGCTGATCATCCTGCTGCTGGCCGTCCCGATCCTCATTCAGGTGCTGCTCAACTCAGGTCTGGCGTACTTACTCAACCGCAAGCTCGGTGTGGCGCACTGCGTCGCCGGTCCGTCAGCACTGATAGGCGCCAGCAACTTCTTCGAGCTGGCGGTCGCCACCGCCATCAGCCTCTTCGGCTTTCAGTCGGGCGCAGCACTCGCCACGGTCGTCGGCGTGCTGATCGAGGTGCCCGTGATGCTGCTCGTGGTCGGGGTCGTCAATCGCTCGCGGCACTGGTACGAATCGAAATAAGGAAGCGTCATGTCCGTCACCATCTATCACAACCCGGCCTGTGGCACGTCGCGCAATACGTTGGCGCTCATCCGCAACGCAGACATCGAACCCACGGTCATCGAGTACCTGAGTGCCCCTCCGACGCGCGAGGTACTGCAAAGCCTGATTCGCGACGCCGGACTCACCGTGCGCGAAGCGCTCCGGGAGAATGGCACGCCCTATGCAGAACTGGGCCTCGCCGATCCGGCCCTCACAGACGACCAGCTTCTCGACGCCATGCTCGCGCACCCGATCCTGATCAACCGCCCGTTCGTCGTCACGCCGCTGGGCGTGCGGCTGTGCCGCCCCTCTGAAGTCGTGCTCGATATCCTGCCCTCGCCGCAAAAGGGGGCCTTCACGAAAGAGGATGGCGAGGCCGTCGTCGACGCCAGCGGACAGCGAGTGAAATGAGCGCCACGCTGCCCAACGTCAGTAGCGCGGTGCTCGACCTGCCGGATCTTCGCAAACTCGAGCCCCGAAGCGTCAGCCCCCACCCTCCCCGCATCCTGTTGCTCTACGGTTCGTTGCGTGAGACGTCGTACAGCCGGTTGCTGGTGCAGGAAGCCGAGCGCCTGCTGCAGCACTTCGGGGCCGAAACGCGCATCTTCGATCCCAAGGGGTTGCCCTTGGCCGATAGCGTGCCGGCCGATCATCCGAAGGTCGTCGAACTTCGCAAGCTCTCGGCGTGGTCGGAAGGCCAGGTATGGTGCAGCCCGGAGCGCCATGGCACGCTAAGCGCCGTCTTCAAGAACCAGATCGACTGGCTGCCGCTGGAGATCGGCAGCCTTCGGCCAACACAGGGGCGCACGCTCGCCGTGATGCAGGTCTGCGGCGGCTCGCAATCCTTCAACGCGGTCAACGCGCTGCGCATACTCGGCCGGTGGATGCGCATGGTGACGATCCCTAACCAGTCCTCGGTTGCCAAGGCTTATCAGGAATTCGATACGACGGGCCGCATGAAGCCATCGTCCTACTATGATCGGGTCGTCGATGTGATGGAAGAACTGTACAAGTTCACCCTTCTGGTCAGGGATCGCACCGAATACCTCACGGACCGGTATAGCGAGCGCAAGGACGCAGCCCCAGCCACCGCGACGGCACTCGCCGCGGCCGCCATGTCTCATGAGCGAGACGCGCAGATCGGCGACACCGACAGCGGCGAAGTCGAATGAGCGACGTCGAGCCAGCCGCGAACGATGGGGTCAAGCCATCCCGCACTGCGTAAGCAATGCCCGCGCCTGTGCGCCCAGATCTTGCGCCGTCGGATGAAACGGAAACGGGAGGGCGTTGCGCACCCCCTGCAACATCTTGCGCGAGCTTCGCGAATACGCCGGATCGTAGTGCCGGGTAATGAGCACCTCCGAGAGTTCGCGTTGCCGCCCCTCGTCGAGCAACGTCAGCCATTGGTCGATGACCGCCCGTCCATGCAGCGGTACCAGCCGGAGAAGCTGCGTGCGAAAGTCTTCCGGCCGCGCCAGCAAATGGCCGTACTCCTGCATCAACAGGTCGACCCGCGCGTCGAGCGCCACGCGAACCTCGACACACATCGTGGCCCCGCGCAGCGACGACATCAACGACTCGGGCAGCGTAATCAGTCCGATCCGGCGGCTCTCCGCTTCGACGAACACCGGCCGCGTCGGATCGAGCCCGCGCAACGCGCCGATCAGCGAGGTATCGAACGCCTTTTGCGACGGCTGCGCAACGCCCGGCATTGCCCCAAGCAGTGACCCGCGATGCTTCGCCAGCGCCTCGAGATCGAGCGTTTGGGCACCCACGTCGGCCAGCGCGTGCAGCAGACGGGTCTTGCCGCTGCCCGTGTGCCCGGCCAGCACGATGTAATCGAGCGTCGAGGGCAGCGTGCCGAGCGACGACACAACGTCGCGCCGGTACGCCTTGTACCCGCCGTCGAGCTGGCGCGCACGCCAGCCGATCATGTTCATGATGAGAGTCATCGACTCCGATCGCTTGCCGCCCCGCCAACAATAGATGAGCGGCCGCCAATTGCGCGGCCGGTCGGCGAACGTCGTATCGAGATGGGCGGCGATGTTGCGCGCCACCATGGCGGCCCCCACGCGCGAGGCATCGAACGGCGATACCTGCTTGTACATCGTACCGACGATGACGCGCTCCTCATTGCTGAGCACCGGCGCGTTGATCGCCCCGGGAATGTGGTCGTCGGCAAATTCGAGCGGTGTGCGAACGTCAATGATGTCGTCAAAGTCGCCCGCGCTTTCCAGGGAAACGCGCATCGGGTTCATCTTGCCCCCGCCGCCAGTTGCCCGCAGTGCTGACCGTATGGGGTGCGCGATGTCGCCTGCGCACGCACGGCCTCGTCCAGGCCGGCGCGCACTTTCGAGGCGCGATCGATGATGTGTGTGGCGGCGTCTGCGTCGCCCGCGCCCCCCAGGGCCAGCGCGTAGTCGTCGAGCACCTCGGCGTAAGCGAACGGCACCTTGCGGGCCAGCTCCATGTGATCGAGCGCGTCCAGCGCCCGGCTGAAGTACTTCACCGACGCTGCGTACTGCCGCTGAACCAGCGACAGTCGCGCCAACTCGATCAACGCCGGATACCGGTAGTGCCCGGTGAGGATATCGAGATCGTACGCAAGGCTCAGCTCGCGTTCGGCTTCGGGGTAGTAGCAGGTCACCCCCAGCGCCCGGCCATAGTCGAAGTGCATGGCCGCGCGATGCGACGCCGGCCAGCCCGACTGGTCAGCCACAAGCACCGCCTGCCCGAAGGCCCGGCGTGCGCCGTCCCAGTCGCCGCGCACCTCGGCCGCGCCCCCCAGCGCAGCGTAGTCGGGACCGGACGGCTTGCGCTCGGGGACACTACACCCGGCCACGCTCAACAGGCCGCTGAGCGCGCATCCCATCACCCACCCCGTTGAAAATCGAATCATTTGAAGAAAACACTGCCGGAAAATCATTCCTCGCGGGACACCCCCGTCCCGCGCTCGCCCGACAGGATACCGCGTCGCACCTGAACGCCCCAACGCTGGCGTCCGGTCAGGAAGTGCCCCCAGCCCAGCGCGGCGCCCGTGTGTCGCATCAGTTGGAACGAAAACGGCTCCAATACTGCCGCGACAAGCGCCCATCCGAAGCTCGTACCGGTGTTGTGTCCGGTCCAGCGGCGGTACGCATGCACCGACCAGAGATGAAAGCCGAGATCGATGCCGATCTTGCCGAGAATGATGCCCGAGACCGGCAGCAGCACGCCGACATGACCGTCGAAGGCGAACGAGACGAGCAGCGCGAACGCGGTGAGCCCGTAGATCGGCTGAAGCGTATCGAATGCCTTTACCGGCAACATCCAGCGTCCGAGATTGCCATAGCGGCCGTTGCCGACCATATCGCGATACCAGTATTGCGTCTGGAGAAACCCCGCAAACCAGCGGCGACGCTGACGCAGGAAGCTCGTGAGCGTGCTCGGCGCATCGGTGATCGCTTGCGCACCGCCCACCACGCGCACCTCCCATCCAAGCCCATGCGTGACCGAATAGCGACGCAGGCGATGGATCAGTTCGTAGTCCTCGACAAGACAAGCCGGATCGAATCCGCCAACGGCCAGTACCGCCTCGCGCCGGAAACACGCGAACGCGCCCGAAATCAGCAGCAGGCCGTCGGCGTGCATCCAGGCATAACGCGAGATGAAGTTTCGGATGTACTCGTACGTCTGGAAAAGCTGTAACACGCGCGCGCTCGCCGTGCGGCCGCACACCGGCGTGAGCACGCCAGTCGCGGCCACGAGCCCGGGTCGACGCGCGAACGCGGCGTGCATCGCGGCGCACGCCTCGGCGTCGAGCAACGTGTCGGCGTCGACCGTCATCACGATGTCCGTATCGATATCCACAAGCGCCGCGTTGAGCGCACGCGCCTTGCCCCCGTGCGGCACGCGCAGCCATTGCAGATTCGGGTAGCGCGCACTCGGTGCGCTCAGCCCGCCTTCGCCGGGGTCGATGAGCCCATACTCGCCCGTGAGCAATGCGAACGTGCCATCGCGCGAGCCGTCGTCGGCGATGACAATGGCGTCCGGGACCCGTCGCCCCGTCATCAGCGCGCGCAACGTGACCGGCAACGCCGCCGCCTCGTTGTGCGCCGCGACCACCACGCCGAGCGTCAATCGAACGGCGGCGCCTTCATGACCTGCGTCAGAGGAAGTCTCGTCGGGGTCGGGGCGCATCAGACGCCACGCTTGCCAGAATACGAATGCCAGCAGCACCGTGTCGTACGCGACATAGGCGACCCCGGTGCCCCACGCGAACACGCCCTTGAGAAAGAATGCCTGCGCGAACAACAGACACCACAGCGCTGCCACGCCCGTATGCACCAGCCAACTCGCCAGCGGCGTCGGCGGTCGCGTGAAGCGCGGTGAGTGAAGCTCGCGGGCCACTTCGAGCTGCGACGCCTTCCCCGTTGTTTCCGCGCTCACGGCAGCATCCGGCCAAGCACCGGGTGGCGGTCGATCCACTGATGCTTGAGCGCCCCGCCAATGTGCAACGCCAGCAGCACGTACAAGACATAAGCACAGTAGGTATGGACGTTACCCAGCAAGGTGTGCCAGTAGTCCTTGCTCGCATCGCTCAACGCCATCAGAAAACCCATGCGCGGGAACGGCACGATGCCGAACAGCACCAGCGGATGGGTCGAGGCGGCGACCCACGCCGAATCGTGCGCCCAGCCCGTGAGCGGCAGCACGACGATCAAGACATAAAGCAGCCAATGCGCGAGATGCGCCGCCGTGCGCTCCCATGATGCAAACACGTGCGAGAGCGCGGGCGGACGATGTGTCGCGCGCCACAGCACGCGCAGAATCGCGAGCCCCAGCACGGTAATTCCGATGGACTTGTGCAGATCGATCCAGAAGCGCACGTCGATTTTTTCGAGCGTGGCGTCGGACAGCAAGGCAATCGTCTGGCCGATCGCGATGTTGCCGAGCATCAGCAAGGCGACCGCCCAGTGCAACACCATCGCCACACGGGTGTACTTGGCGTCGTCGTGCAAGGCCACGCCGCTCGGGGGGCAGACACGGACGTCGCGGAGGGGGGCTGAGAATTCACGTCGGTGATCCTGAAAATACAGAAGAGGATGATTACATAACGCCAATGGAATCGCGCTTATTCCTGAAGTTCCCTCGAAAAACGTGTTACACGGGATTACACGCTGCGCGCGGGTGTACGAGATAAAAACATCTGACGGTCGATATTACGCCTTGGATCGCCTCGGGGCTGCCTTGCGAGGCCGGTGCAAAACCGCGATGATCGGGCTTGCGTGCGCGGCGTGAGCGGAGCTGCGCCCCCCCCTACAGGAGACACACCATGTCACGTAGCACCGCCGAAAAACGCGTCGCGTTTCGCGAACTCCACCTCGCCGGTTGCTTTGTCATCCCGAACCCCTGGGACGCAGGCAGCGCGAGGTATCTCGAACACGCGGGCTTCAAGGCGATTGCCTCGACCAGCTCGGGCTTCGCCTGGTCGACCGGGCATCCCGACAATGGCGTGACACGCGACACCGTACTCGCGCATTTGCGCACGCTCGTCGACGCCACCGATCTGCCCGTCAATGCCGACTTCGAAAGCGGCTTCGGCAGCACGCCGGACGAAGTCGCGCACAGCGTGAAGATGGCCGTGGCAACAGGCGTGGCCGGCTTGTCGATCGAAGACTCGACGGGCGACGTCAACGCGCCGCTCTTCCCGCTCGACGAAGCCGTCGCGCGCATGAAAGCCGCGCGCCGAGCGATCGACGAGACGGGCGGCGACACCCTCCTCATCGGTCGTGCAGAGAATTTCTTCGCGGGCGTGCCCGATCTCGACGACGCCATTGCACGCCTTCAAGCCTATGCAGAGGCAGGTGCCGACTGCCTCTACGCACCGGGCATTCAATCGGTCGAGCAAATCCGGGCCGTCGTCACGGCCGTGGCGCCCAAACCGGTGAACGTGCTGATTGGCGCGACGTCGCCGATGACATTGCAGGCGCTTGCCGAACTTGGCGTGCGGCGCGTAAGCGTGGGCGGTGCACTGGCTCGCGCGGCATGGGGAGGCTTCATGCACGCCGCGCAGGCGCTCGCCCAAGGGCGCTTCGACGGGTTCGACGGCGCCACCAGCGGCGCCACGCTCAACGGGCTGTTCCGCCAGGGCGTGTGACGTGTGATGCTTCTGGCGCACAGCCACGGTGCCATTGGGCTACAGGCGCCGATGGATGGGGAAACGCGCCGGCCGGTCTGGATTGAGACATCGAGCGCGAAGCTGCGCCAGAAAGCCAAACGGCCCGTCGTGCCGAAGCATCGACGGGCCGCGAGTGCGCGGACGCGTTTCGCTTACTCGACGTGCGCCACGCCGCCTGCGAGGACCGCGCCACCGACCATCTCCGCGGGCAGTGCCCACGACATCCAGCGCGTGCGCAGGGCGACGACCAGCAAGAACGCCAGCGCCGCCAGTGCGCCGAACGTGGCGAAGCCCATCTGGTAACTGCCCGTCGATTCCTTGGCCATGCCCATGATGACCGGCAGGTAGAAGCCGCCAATGCCACCGGCCGCGCCGATGATGCCCGACATCAGCCCCGTCTTGCCTTGCCAGCGTTGCGGCACGAGCTGGAACGTGGCGCCGTTACCGAGACCGAAGCACAGGTAGATCAGCACGAGCAGTGCGACACCGGCACCTTGCGGGGGCATCCACGCGGCAAAGACAAAATCGATGACCGAAATCGCCGCGAGCAGCAGCACCAGCGCGCGCACGCCAGAGATTCGGTCGGCCACCATTCCGCCGATGGGACGCACCAGCGCACCGAGGAACGCGAGCAGCGACATGAACAGCCCCGCCTCGATGCGCGGCATGCTGTACAGCGAGATGAGCAGCGTGGTCACATACGACGACATGCCGACAAAACCACCGAACGTGATGCTGTAGACCAGCATGATGACCCACGTGTCCCGTTCGCCGAGCACGCCGCGATAGTGACGCGGCAACACGGCAATCGCCAGCAACGCGCCCAGCACCGGCAGCAGCAACACACCGGCCTTGCCTTCGCCGAATGCGCCGGCATGCACGCACAACACGAGCGCGATTAGCCCGAACACGGTAATGAAGAAGCTCGTGAACGCGCGCGGCGCGCTGCCCGACTTCACACCCTGATCCTTTGCCCAGAACACCAGCGCCAGCGCAGCAAGCGCGAGCAACGGCAGGGCGGCACCGGCCGCTCGTGCCCAGCCGTAGTGCTCGGCCAGTCCCGGGAACATGAAGCCATCGAGCACCGCGCCAATGTTGCCCGCCGCGGCGAGACCCAACACCAGCCCCTGCACCTTCGGCGGATAGTTGCTGCCTGCCATCGGCAACGCCACGGCGAAGCTCGCGCCGCCGATGCCGAGGAGCACACCGAGTACAAGCAGCAGCGTGTACGACGGCGCACCCGGCATCAGCAGCAGCACGACCGACGGAATCGCCGACAAGGTGATGCCCATCAACGCGATCTTGCGACCGTCGTAGGCCTGATACAGGTTGCCCAGCGTGACGCGCAGAATCGCCGCGCCCAGCACCGGCACCGCCACGAGAAAGCCCGTTTGTGCGGGCGTCATCGCGATGTCCTTGCTGATGAACGGCGCCAGAGGGCCGAGCATCACCCAGACGGTGAAACCCGTGTCGAAGTAGAGAAAACACGCAACCAGCGCGCGCCAGTTGCCACTTTTCAACGATTGCGTGAGCGTGCTCATGGATACCCTCGTGTTCGTATGCCAAAAAAAAAGCGCCCCGAAGCCGTATGCCTGTGAACAGGCCTATGGCTTCGGGACGCCGTTGCCCCGAAGTCCGCGCTCGCGCGGAAGTCATGCGTGCGGTGCAGAAAATTCGCTTGTCTTCTCTCGGCCGTCGTTGGCCTTGCCTACTGCTTAGCAAATGGCGTGCCATGTGCTTGCCAGAATAGGCTCGAGACTGGGCGAAGCCCCGCAGGACAAGGCGAGGCAGGATGTCGAGGTCATCAGAAAAATCGCGCAATCGGCCGCGCGGCGTTGTGCGCGCGACGCCCCCGGTGACACCGCAACGGGCACGATGCCGCATCGCGATGCGGCGGCGCACCACAACTGTGCCGCCCGCCTGCCGAGCAGGCCGCATTTCCGCCCACGACCGGCGAATGACCGGGTTGGTGGATAATCGAACCGCCCATCGCCACCGTCCAGACATTGCTCATGAACGCCAAGCTTTTCCCGCATCTGCTTCGCTTCCATCCGCGACTGCTCATCGCCATCGCTCTCGGCGTGCTTGCCGGACTCTTCGTCCAGGTCTTCGTGAGCGGGGAGTTCAGCACGATAACGCGCATATTGATCGGCTGGAACACAGGCGCCTGGTCCTATCTCGCGATGATCTGGCTCATGATGGTCACCGCCCCCAAGCGCAGCATCGAGCGCTTTGCCGAGCAGGAAGACCAGAGCGCGGCCATCGTGCTCACCGTGGTCAGCCTGTCGGCCATCGCCAGTGTGGCCGCCATCATCCACGTGCTGGCGAGCGCCAAGACCGGCGCCCCGCATCAGGCCTCGGAGCATGTGCTGTTCGCGGCCGCCACGCTCATCGCCGGATGGTTCCTCGTGCCGACGATCTACACGCTGCATTACGCGCGGTTGTACTTCACGGATACGGAGTCGCCCTTCGCGCTGGCCTGGCCCGAGCGCGACTGCGATCCGGATTACTGGGATTTCCTGTATTTCTCGTTCACCATCGCCGTCGCCTCGCAAACCGCAGACATCGCGCTGACATCGCGCCGCATGCGACGCACCGCGCTCGCGCAGGCCGTTCTCTCGTTCTTCTTCAATCTCGCCGTGCTCGGCCTGTCGATCAATATCGGCGCCGGATTGCTCGCGTAGCGCCCGCCTGCGTGTGACATGAGGTCGCACCCGGCGAGGACGCGAATCCCCACAAAAACAGACCACTAGCGCAAATCGACGTGGCAATTGATGCCGCGTCAATGCGCCGCATGTGACGTCTTGTCACGCGTGCTGCGGTGCAGCACGTCCTACCATGCAGGCAAACAAGGGGCGGTCGGCAGTGAGGGTCGCCCTATAGACAGGGTTGGTTTGCCTACATTGATCACGACATGACTGCCGCTCCAGAAGCTGTCGACCTCGCGCGCCTGCAATTCGCGTTCACGGTCTCGTTTCACATCGTATTTCCCGCCGTCTCCATTGGTCTGGCGAGCTTCATCGCCGTGCTGGAAGGTCTCTGGCTCAAAACACGTCAGCCGCACTATCTCGATCTGTGTCGCTTCTGGTCGAAGGCCTTCGCGGTTTGCTTCGGCATGGGCGTCGTCTCCGGCGTGGTGATGGCCTATCAGTTCGGCACCAACTGGTCGGGCTTTTCGAGTTTCGCCGGCGCGGTCACCGGGCCGCTGCTCACTTACGAGGTGATGACCGCGTTCTTCCTCGAAGCGGGCTTTCTCGGCATCATGCTGTTCGGTTGGAACCGCGTCAGCGAGCGTGCGCACTTCGCCGCGACCTTGTGCGTGGCCGTCGGCACGTTGATTTCGACGTTCTGGATTCTCGCGTCGAATAGCTGGATGCAAACGCCGCAGGGTGTCGAGATCGTCGACGGCCGCGTGGTCGTGCTGTCGTGGTGGGACGTCATCTTCAACCCGTCCTTCCCGTATCGGCTGGCGCATATGAGCATCGCGGCGTTCGTCGTGGCCGCGCTGGTCGTGGCGGGCACCGGTGCATGGCACTTGCTGCGCGGGCGCCGCGACCCGGCCGTCAAGACCATGTTTTCCATGGCCATGTGGCTGCTGCTGATCTTCGCCCCGTTGCAGGCCGTCGTCGGCGATCTTCATGGCCTGAACACGCGTGAGTACCAACCGGCCAAGCTCGCCGCCATCGAAGGGCTTTGGGATACGAAGACCGGCGGCACGCCGCTCAACCTGTTCGGCTGGCCCGACATGGCCGCCGAGACCACACGTTATGCGCTTGAAGTACCGCACCTGGGCAGCCTCATCCTCACGCATCGCTGGGACGGCGAGATTCGTGGTCTGAAGGAATTCCCGAAGGACGAACGCCCCAACGTGCCGCTGGTGTTCTGGAGTTTTCGCATCATGGTCGGTCTCGGCCTCGCCATGATCGCCGCTGCGCTAGCCGCCGTGTGGCTGCGCCGTCGCGGCACGCTCTTCACGTCGCGCCGCTTCGCCCGCGCCATGCTCGTCCTATCGCCGACCGGCTTCGTTGCGTTGCTGGCGGGTTGGGTCACCACCGAAGCCGGACGCCAGCCGTGGGTCGTCTACGGGGTGATGCGCACCGCGCACGCCGTGTCGCCGGTGAGCGCCCAACAGGTGCAGGTCTCGCTGCTGGTGCTCGTGCTGACCTACTGCCTCGTGTTCGGCACGGGCATCTATTACCTGCTCAAGTGGCTGCGCGTCGGTCCGGTGTTGCCCGGCGAGCCGTCGGCGGCGTCCGGCAGCGATCACACGTCGCCACGCGGCCACCTCGCGGCGCAAACCGCCCCCGCCCTGTCCGGGCTATCCGGACGAATGGACACCGACGGCGCGCACGCCACTTGATCGCCCCCCATCACGACATCGACGTTACCGAGACTTCTCATGGATCTGACTTTGGCGTGGGCCGCCATCATCGCGCTCGGCCTGTTTCTCTACGTGGTGCTCGACGGCTTCGACCTCGGCATCGGCATTCTTTTCCCGTTCTTCCCCGACGCGCGCGAACGCGACACGATGATGCACTCCGTCGCCCCCGTCTGGGACGGCAACGAAACATGGCTCGTACTCGGGGGCGCCGGATTGCTCGCCGCGTTCCCAATGGTGTATTCGGTACTCCTCTCGGCGCTGTATCTGCCGCTCGTGCTCATGCTCGTGTGCCTGATCTTCCGCGGCGTGGCGTTCGAGATTCGCGGCAAGTCGCAGCGCACCCGGCCGTGGTGGGATCTCGCATTCATCGGTGGCTCGGCCGGCGCAACGTTCTTTCAGGGCGTCTCGCTCGGCGCGTATCTGTCGGGCATTCCGGTGGAGAACGGCCAGTTCGCGGGCGACGCCTTCGCCTGGGTCACCGCCTTCAACCTGTTCACCGGGCTGGGCCTGGTCGTGACGTACGCGCTGCTCGGCGCCTGCTGGCTGATCGGCAAGACCGAGGGCGATCTGCAGCGACGCTTGCGTGTGCTCGCCTGGCCGCTGACGCTCGGGCTCGTGGCCACGATGGCCGTCGTGTCGCTGTGGACACCGCTGCGCGTGCCGCTCGTGGCAGATCGCTGGTTCGCCGACCAGTGGTTCTGGCGCTGCCTGCCCGTGCCGTTCCTCGTGGCGGGCGCCACGCTCGTCATGCGCCGCGTGCTGCGCCGCTCGCACGATGCCACGCCCTTCTGGCTCGCCATCGGACTCGTGTTTCTGGGGTACAGCGGGCTGCTGATCAGCGCGTATCCGTACGCGATTCTCCCAGGCATCACGCTGTGGGACGCCGCCGCCCCGCACTCGAGTCTGTCGTTCACGCTATGGGGCGCGGCCTTCATTATTCCGGTGATCCTCGGCTATACGATGCTGGCCTACTGGGTATTTCGCGGCAAGGTGGCTCACGATGCGCACTATCACTGACCTCGTGCGGCCCGCCGTGCGCCAGCGGCGCGAGCGAGCCGTCGCCCACCCCGCCTGGCGGGTGCGGTTGATTGGCTGGGGATGGTTTGTCGCGCTCTGGTGCGCCGGTGTGGCCGGCACCGCCCTGCTTGCACTACCATTCAAGCTCATCATTGCATCTGCCAAATAGGAGGCGTGCTTATGAATCGACTTTCATCCGCTACGGGAAAGCAATCGTTGCGAATCGCCGGCGCGGCAGCCGTGGCCGTGATGCTCGGCACCGGCGCGGGGGTGGCCTGTGCCGAAGGCATGAGCGTGTCGTCGAGCGCGTTCGCCGACGGCGGCATGCTGCCGGCGATCCACGCCGGGCTGGGCGAGTGCGGGGGCAAGAATGTGAGCCCGCCGCTCGCGTGGCAGCATCTGCCGCAAGCCACGCGCAGCGTGGTCATCACGATGAAGGACCCGGACGGCGCGAAAGGCGGCGGCGTGGTGCATTGGCTCGCCTACAACATTCCGGCGACCGTCTCGTCGCTCGCGGCCGGGGCGGGCAATGAAACGAACGAGCACGTCACGCTGGGCAAGAACGTCAGCGGCGCAATGGCCTATCGCGGCGCGTGTCCGCCGGTCGGCGATTCGCCGCATCACTACATCATTACGGTGACGGCCACCGATCTGGAACCGGGCCGTCTGCCGCCGGGGCTCGACGCCAACGGTCTGACTGCTGCGCTGGCCGGTCACACGTTGAACGGCTCGACCGTCGTGGCGCGGTACGGCCGGTAAGCGCTCGCCGTCGCACAGCAAAAAAAGCGCTGGCGGGACATCCCCGCCAGCGCTTTTCGTGGGTACGCCTTCCTGCGACTATTTGTCGCGAGCGAGCGCGAGAAACTCCGTGCGCAACGCCAGGTTCGGCTGCAACTCACCGAGCATCGCCGACGTCACAGTCTCTTCCCCGGCCGTGCGAATACCCCGGCTTTCCATGCACATGTGACGACACGACACCACCACTCCGACTGCCTTCGGTTGCAGATGCGTCATCAGCGCTTCGGCGATCTGCGTGGTCAGGCGCTCCTGCACTTGCAGGCGGCGCGCAAAACAGTCGACCAGACGCGTGAGCTTCGACAATCCGACGATCTTGCCGTTGGGCAGGTAGCCGATGGTCGCCTTGCCGAAGAACGGGGCAAGATGGTGCTCGCAATGGCTGTAGACGGGAATCCCTCGTACGACGATCAGTTCGTTGTATTGCTCGGCGCCGTCTTCGAAGACCTTGAGCACTTCGGCCGGATCCTGGCCGTAACCGGACGTCCATTGACGCCAGGCCTTTTGAACGCGCGACGGCGTTTCGTGTAGACCGGGGCGGTTCGGGTCTTCGCCGATGTGTTTCAGGAATCGCTTCCAGTCGTTTTCGTCGAACGTGTCGTGAGACATATCAATCAAGCTCCTTGCATGAGGTCCGGTGCGCTGCGCTGTTAAGGTTCGCGCGCCCCGTGCGCCGCCGGACATGTGCGCACAATAGCAGAGAGTCCCTGCCCGCGCATGGCGACGGATTGCCCGTTGCCCTGCTTTTGCGCTAAGGTGGCAGCGAACAACCGCAACGCACGAGGCGCGTCATGCCGGCAAGCCCCCGCATGTGCAGTAACGCGATCACCCTTGCCGCCATGGCCGCGCTGGCTGGCTGCGGCGACCACTCCGCCCGGCCGTGGCAAGGCTATGTGGAGGGCGAATTCGTCTATGTCGCCTCGTCGCAGGCCGGCACCCTGACTACGCTGTCGGTGACCCGCGGCCAGGAGGTCAAGGCGGGAGAGGCCCTCTTCGATCTCGACGCCACTTATGAACTGGCCGCACAGGCCCACGCGCGCGAGACGCTCGCCAGCGCCGAGGCCCAGTTGCGCGATCTCGAAACCGGCAAGCGCCCCGACGAGATCGCCGTCGCTGCCGCCCAACTCAAGCAAGCCATCGCCGTGCGCGACAAGTCGCTTGCGCAGTTCGACCGCGATCAGGCGCAATACGCCGCCGGCGGAATTGCCCGCGAACAGCTCGACGCCAGCCGCGCCGACGCCCGCAGCAGCAGCGCCCGCGTGCAGGAGTTGCAGAGCAGTCTGGCGGTCGCGCGACTGCCGGGCCGCGACGCGCAGCGCCAGGCGCAGGCCGCTCAGGTCGATGTGGCACGCGCGGCGCTTGCGCAGGCCGACTGGCAACTCGCGCAGAAGCATGCCGTCGCGAGCGCCGCCGGGCGCGTGTACGACACGATGTACCGCATCGGCGAATGGGTCGCGGCAGGCAGCCCCGTCGTGCGTCTGCTGCCGCCAGGCAACATCAAGGTGCGCTTCTTCGTGCCGGAGACCGCCTTGGGCACCCTGAGCGCGGGGCAGACCGTGCACATCGCCTGCGACGGATGCGGCGCAGGCGTACCCGCCCGCATCACGTACGTCGCCCATCAGGCCGAGTACACGCCGCCCGTCATCTACAGCAACGACACGCGCGACAAGCTCGTCTACATGATCGAAGCACATCCCGCCGCGGCAGACGCCGTCAAACTCAATCCCGGGCAACCGGTGCAGGTGACGCGCCCATGAACGGCCGCGATGCGCGCCCGCGTGAGATCGTCGCCCCCTCGGCCGACGAGGGCCGTCTCGCGATCGATGTGAAGGGTCTGAACAAACGCTTCGGCGACAAGCACGTCGTCAAGGATGTGTCGCTGCAAGTACAACGCGGCGAAATCTTCGGCTTTCTCGGGCCGAACGGCAGCGGCAAGACAACCTGCATTCGCATGATGTGCGGCTTGCTCACCCCCGACTCGGGCAGCGGCACGTGCCTCGGTTTCGATATCGTGCGCGAGAGCGCGCAGATCAAGCGTCACGTGGGCTACATGACGCAACGCTTCTCGTACTGGGAAGACCTGACCATTCGCGAGAACCTCGACTTCGTGGCGCGCGTGTATGGCATGCCGAACCGGCGAGACGCCGTCGAGCGAGCCATCGAGCGGCTCGGCCTGACGGGCCGCGCAAAGCAACTGACCGGGTCGCTCTCCGGCGGCTGGAAGCAGCGCCTGGCGCTCGCGGCGTGCATGCTGCACGAGCCGCAGGTGCTGCTGCTCGACGAACCGACCGCCGGCGTCGACCCGACCGCCCGGCGCGACTTCTGGGAGGAATTGCACGAGTTGGCCTCGCGCGGCATCTCGGTTCTCGTGAGCACGCATTACATGGACGAGGCCGAGCGCTGCCACAAGCTCGCCTACATCTCGTATGGCGAACTGCTCGCGCAAGGCACGGCCGCCGAGGTCACCGCTCGCCAGCAGTTGTCGACGTGGCGGGTGCACGGCGAGAACCTCATCGATCTGGCGCGCGAACTGCGCGCGCAACCCGTCGTGGCGCAGACGGTCGCCTTTGGCGATACGCTGCATGTGAGCGGGCGGGATGCCACCGCCCTGGACAAGTTGCTGCACGACCTGGCCAGCGAACGAGGGCTGCGGGTCGCGCCCATCGACACGAGCCTGGAAGACGTGTTCATTTACCTGATGAGCCACGCGAAAGACAACTTCGGAGACAAGGCATGAGCGCGCCGCTCGGGTTCTCGATCGCCCGGTGGTGGAGCATCGTGTGCAAGGAGTTCCTGCAACTGCGCCGCGACCGCGTGACGTTTGCGATGATCGTGGGTGTGCCGCTTGTGCAACTGGCCCTCTTCGGCTTCGCCATCAACTCCGATCCCAAGCATATGCCGACCGCGACGCTCGTGGCCGACGACAGCGAGTTCACGCGCAGCTTCATGGCCGCGATGGAGCATTCGGGATACTTTCGCTTTACCGAGGCGTTGACCAGCGAAGATGCCGGACGCGCCGCTCTCGCGCAGGGGCGCGCGCAGTTCGTGCTGAACATTCCTGCCGATTTCACTCGCCGTCTGTTGCGCGGCGAGCGGCCCGCCGTGCTCATCGAGGCCGATGCGACGGATCCAATGGCAATGGCCTCGGCGCTCGGCGCCTTGCCAGCCATCGCCCAGTCCGTCGCGCAAAAGGACCTGACGGGGCCGCTTGCGAATCTGGCCGGCTCGCAGGCGGCGTTCGACGTGCAGGTGCATCGTCTCTATAACGCGGAGGGCATCACGCAATACAACATCATTCCCGGCCTGATGGGGGTGATTCTGACGATGACGCTTGCGATGATGACCGGCATTGCCATCGTGCGCGAGCGCGAGCGCGGCACGATGGAGAACCTGCTCGCCACGCCGGTATTGCCCATCGAAGTCATGACCGGCAAGATCGTGCCGTACGTCGCCATTGGCTTGCTTCAGGCGACCATCATTCTGATCGCCGCGCGCTTCGCCTTTCATGTGCCGTTCGAAGGCAGTGTCGTCGCGATCTATCTCGCCGCGCTGGTGTTTATCGCGGCCAACCTGATCGTCGGGATCGCGTTATCGTCGTTTGCACAGAACCAGTTGCAGGCCATGCAACTCACCGTGTTCTACTTTCTGCCGAGCATGCTGCTCTCGGGCTTCATGTTCCCGTTTGGCGGCATGCCCGCGTGGGCGCAGGCCATCGGCAACCTGCTGCCGCTGACGTATTTCAACCGGCTCATTCGCGGCATTCTGCTCAAGGGCAACGGCTGGGCCGATGCGTGGCACGATCTGTGGCCGCTGCTGGCCTTCTCTGCCATCCTCATGATGGTGGCCGTGAAGTTCTACAAACGTACCCTCGACTGAGGCGCTCATGCGACTTGCCCAACTTGCGCATCGCCGCCGCCCCGCCTACGGGTCGCGGTGGCTGGCGCTCGGGCTGAGCGCGATGCTTGCCGCCTGCGCGCTCGGACCGGACTGGCGCACCCCCGACGCTACGCATGTCGCGCAATACACCACGGGCACACAACCGTCGACGACGGCCGGGGCGGCGGGTGCGCAAAGCGCCGCGCAGACCTTCGTCGCCGGCGAGGACGTGCCGTCCGCCTGGTGGACCCGCTTCGGCTCGCCCGCACTGGACGCCCTCGTCGCCCAGGCGCTGACCGACAGTCCAACGCTACGTCAGGCCGAGGCGAAGCTGCGTCAGGCGCAGGAGGACTTTCGTGCTCAAGACGGCGCGCGCTCGCTGCCCTCGGCGAATCTGAAGCTCTCCGGCACGCGCGAACGGGTCGATCCGGCGTCGTTCGGCATTACGAGCTTGCCAAGTCCCGGGCCGTTCACCTTGTATAACGCCAGCGTCGACGTGTCCTACACGCTCGACGTGTTCGGCGCCAATCGCCGCGCGCTGGAAGGGCTCGCCGCTCAGATCGACTATCAACACTTCACGCTGGACGCGGCCAGGCTCTCGCTCGCGGGCAACGTGGTGACGGCCGCCCTGCGCCAGGCCAGTGCCCGGGCACAGCTCTCGGCGCTCGAAGGTATCGTGGCGGCGCAACGAGCGCAGCTCGATATCACACGCTCACGCGAGCGCGCGGGGGGCGTATCGACGCTCGACGTCGAGAATCAGGCGACACTCGTCGCCCAGACCGAAGCCCAGCTGCCCGCGTTGCGCACGCAAATTGCGCAATACGATCACCAGTTGGCGCGCTTGACCGGTCAGCCGCCTGGCGCGTTCGCGTCGCCCGTCATCGAGCTCGACACCCTGCATTTACCGCAGACGGTTCCCGTCTCGCTACCGTCGACGCTGGCCCGGCGCCGACCGGATATCCGCGCCGCCGAGGCGTTGCTGCACAAGGCGAGTGCCGATGTCGGCGTCGCCACCGCGAACCTCTACCCCCAGTTCACGCTTTCCGGCAGCTTCGGCACGCAGCGCATGCGACTGGCCGATCTGGGCGATGGCATCAATATCTGGAACCTCGGGATGAACCTGCTGCAACCGCTCTTTCGCGGCGGCGCATTGCAGGCGCAACGGCGTTCGGCCATCGCGGCATACGACGCCGCACTGGCGTCGTATCAGGACACCGTGCTGCTCGGCCTCGTGCAGGTCGCCGATGCCCTGCGCGCGCTGGCCTCCGATGCCGACACCCTGGCCGCACGTGCCGACGCGGCCCGGCGAGCGGAAACCGCGCTCCGGATCGCAAGCGAGCGATATCGGGTGGGCGGCATCAGTCATCTCGCCTGGCTCGACGTGCAGCGTCAGGCGCTCGACGCCACACGCGCGCGACTCGACGCGCAAGGGGCTCGCCTGACGGACACGGCCGCATTGTGGCAAGCGTTGGGCGGAGCGATGGTCGAGCCGTCCAATGTTCAGGCGACGCCCTAGCCGCGCGACTGCGCCTCGTCCGCAAGACACTTCATCAGCGTGGCGACCGGTGGGCGGCCAAGCGCTGGCTGACGCACCAACACCCCCAACTCGCGCGTGAGCGGCGCGCCGCTGAGTGGGAGAACCTGCACGCCCGTTGCACCGCCCTTGGCAAGCTTCGCCCCCACGTTGCCGCCAACCGGCAAACCGATGAGCGTCGCGGGCACGATCGACCATCCCAGTCGCGCCCGCACCATGCGCAAGATGACTTCGGGCTCGTCCAGCTCCACGCCCTCGCGCACCCAGAGCCGGTGACGTCGCAGATAACGCTCGACGAGGTCGCCGCCATACGAGCGCCGGTTGTAACGCACGAACGGCAGGGCTTGCGCCCAGTCGGCCACCGTTCCGCCCGTGCCTTTGGGCGCGATCGCCACGTACGGCTCATGCATGAGGGTGAGCCATTTCATATCGGCCGGCACGCCGATACGCGGACGGATCATCACCGCCAGATCGAGTTCCTTGGCATCGAGTTGCGCGAGCAGCTGCACGGACATGCCCGGCACGATGTTCAGATGCGGCATCGCGCCGAGCGCGGTCCAGCGCGACATCGCGCCGGGCAGGAGACCCAGTTGCACCGTGAGGATCGCGCCGACGTGGATCGGCGCGAGCGCCGCCTGCCCCCCGTATACGCCCGCCTCGCCGCGCATCGCCTGATAGCCGGCAATCACTCCCTGCGCCTGGGCGAGCAATCGACGGCCATCGTCGGACAAGGTCACGGCGCGGGCGGTGCGCTCGAAAAGTCGCACACCGAGATCGTCTTCAAGTCGCTGAATCTGCGCACTCACGGCCGACTGGGTCAATCCGAGTCGCGCCCCCGCCGCCGAGAACGAAGCGGTTTCGGCTGCCGTGACGAAGGTTTTCAGATAGCGGATCATGGATCGAAAATTTTCTGCCTGAGCGTTCGAATTATTCGTTTTGGATTGTTTTTATCGATGGATAGAATTTACCGCAAATCGGTGACGCCGTTCACGCCACCGATGACCCAGGACAGCATTTCCGATAGCGCTCGCCGGATTCGGTGCTCGCTTCTCACCAAATGGCATTGGAGTTTCCTATGGCAACACCGCTCTTTCATCTCGCGTTCCCTGTCGACAACCTCGATGCGGCCCGCCGCTTCTACGGCGACGTGATGGGCTGTGCCGAAGGCCGCAGTTCGGATCACTGGATCGACTTCGACTTCTTCGGTCATCAACTGGTGGCCCATCTCGCGCCGGAAGACGCCGGCAAGCGAATCACGAACCCGGTCGACGGCGATGAGGTTCCCGTCCCGCATTTCGGCGTTATCCTTGACATGCCGGCATGGCACGCGCTGGCCGATCGCCTGCGTGCCGCGGGCACCCGCTTCGTGATCGAGCCGCATATTCGCTTCGCCGGGCAGGTGGGCGAGCAAGCGACGCTCTTCTTCTATGACCCGGCCGGCAACGCGCTGGAGTTCAAAGCGTTCGCGGATATGTCGCAGGTCTTTGCCAAGTAATACTGTTGCGCTGTCGTTCGCGCGGTCAGGCGCGACGGCATGCAAGGCGCCGCCTCGTGTCGGCGCCTGTGTTTTTCCGTCATTGTTTCGTATCAGCCGAGAGTCTTCTCATGAGCCAATTCGTTATTTCGGCGCCGCCCCAGGCGTCGGTCGCCGTGGCGGGCAGCGATGCCCGTTTCCCCGTGCGTCGCGTGTTCTGCGTCGGCCGCAACTATGCTGCGCACGCGCGCGAGATGGGCAGCAATCCGGATCGCGAGCCGCCGTTCTTTTTCATGAAGCCGGCCGACGCTGTCGTGGCCGCCAACGGCACGCTGCCCTACCCGCCGCTCACGAGCGAACTGCACCACGAGATTGAACTGGTGGTCGCCATCGGTGCCGATGGCGAAAACATCGATGCGGATCATGCGCTCTCGCTGGTGTGGGGATATGGCGTTGGCGTCGATCTGACCCGTCGCGACCTGCAACAGCAAGCCAAGGACACGCGCCGTCCGTGGGACTGGGGCAAGGCGTTCGATGCGTCGGCCCCATGCGGCCCGCTGCACGCCGTGGCCGAGGTCGGCCATCCGAAGGAAGGCCGCGTGTGGCTTGACGTGAACGGCGAGAACCGCCAGACCGGTGATCTCAACGAACTGATCTGGTCGGTCCCCGATCTGATTGCCGAGATCTCGCGCAGCGTGAAGCTCGCCGCGGGCGACCTGATCTTTACCGGCACCCCCGCCGGCGTCGGGCCGCTCGAACCCGGCGACAAGGTCAGCGCCGGCGTGGCCGGTGTGGGTGAGATCGCCTTCGCCATCGGCCAGAAGCCTGCCGCCTGACGCGCGTCGTTCGATCGCTTCGAACGCCGCACCGGTGCGTCGGCCGGGACACCTCGACCGGGATATCCACAGCAACTGTTGATAACCCTATGCATAAGTGTCCCGCCGACGGCGCAAACGCCCGCTGGCATTAGGTGTCAAGTCCATTGCCTAATTTGCCGTCACCCGCGACACATTCAGCATGCCCTCCCCGCTTTGCCGTTCATTCCTGAAACGTTTTTCATCGAACGACGAGATACGCTTCGCGTCGAGCGTTCAAGTTCCCTTTTGATTCAAGGCGTTGTTATCACTGGCACGCTTCTCGCATCATGAACGATGCAAGCCGTCCGCCCTCGGGGAAGCCTCATCGCCAGGGCCAACTGCCTCGGGAATCACGCCATGCACGCCACATGGCCCCGGCACGCCCGATGCCTATCCCTCGCCGGGAGCGCCCCGAGCGCGGACGGATTGCACCGATGATCGATTCGGTTCAGACGATGGGAAATCGTCAGGGAGGGGATCATGCAAATGCGCCGCACGGGGCCTTGCGCCCTAAGTCCCTGCGTCAGATCGCTCGCGCCCGCGAGTCCTGCCAAATCGGCCCGCCGTCATCCGCGCGAGCGGTGTGCGAGCTGGCGTCATCGGCGACACGACGCCGCCGTCGATCGGCGCCACGTCGCGCCCGGTCGGGCATTGCGCTGAGGCTCACCCTCGTCAGGGAGCCTCGCCGTCTTCCGCCCAGCACTTCGCCGCGCGCACCGCGCGTTGCCAGCCGCTGACGGCACGACTGATGTCTTGCGCGGACAGCTTGCGGGAAAAACGTTGCTGCAATTCCCATTGGTGCGCCAACGTGTCGATGTCCGGCCAAAAGCCGACGGCCAGCCCCGCCAGATAGGCGGCGCCGGCCGCCGTCGTCTCGATGACCTTGGGGCGCACCACGTCCGCGCCCAACAAATCCGCTTGCCATTGCATCAGCAGATCGTTGGCCGCGGCGCCGCCGTCGACACGCAGCTCCGACACATGCAGCCCCGCGTCGGCCTCCATCGCGCGCAAGACATCGAGCGTCTGGAATCCGATACTGTCGAGCGCGGCACGGGCCACGTGCGCCGCCGTCGTGCCACGCGTTGCGCCGAACAGCGTGCCACGCGCGCGCGGTTGCCAGTGCGGCGCGCCCAGTCCGGCGAACGCGGGCACCAGCACGACACCATCGGCGTCGGGCACGCTGGTCGCGAGCGCCTCGACATCGCGCGAATGGCGAATGATGCCCAGCCCGTCGCGCAACCACTGCACGACCGCGCCACCGATGAAGATGCTGCCCTCGAGGGCATAGTCGACGCGGTCTCCGATCTTCCAGGCCACCGTCGTGAGCAGATTATGGCGCGACGCGTGCGGCTTGTCGCCGGTGTTCATCACCATGAAGCACCCCGTACCGTAGGTGTTCTTCACCATGCCAGGCGAGAGGCACATTTGCCCGAAGAGCGCCGCCTGCTGATCGCCCGCGATGCCTGCAATCGGCACCGGCACGGAGAACAGCGACGTGGCCGTGTGTCCGTATACCTCACTCGATGAGCGAACCTCCGGCAACAGGCTGCGCGGCACATCGAGCAGCGCGAGCAGTTCGTCGTCCCAGTCGAGCGTGTGGATGTTGAACAGGAGCGTGCGCGACGCGTTCGACACGTCGGTCACATGCAACTTGCCACCGGTCAGATGCCACACGAGCCAGCTATCGACGGTGCCGAAGGCCAGGTGCCCGGCGTTGGCGGCGTCGCGCGCACCGGCCACGTTGTCGAGAATCCAGCGGATCTTGCTGCCCGAGAAATAGGCGTCGAGCCGAAGCCCGGTGCGGCTTGCAACGAGATCGTCGTGCCCTTGCATACGCAGCGCATCGCAGAAATCCGCCGTGCGGCGGTCCTGCCAGACGATGGCGTTGTACACCGGCTCGCCCGTACGACGATCCCATACGAGGGTCGTCTCACGCTGGTTCGTAATGCCGATGGCCGCGATGTCGCGCCCCCCGACACCGGCGTCCGTCAGCGCTTCCGCCGCGACCCCGGCCTGCGTCGCCCAGATGTCGCGCGGGTCGTGCTCGACCCAGCCCGGATGCGGATAAATCTGACGGAATTCCTTCTGCGCGGTCGCCACGACATGGCCATCGCGATGGAACAGCAACGCTCGCGAGCTGGTCGTGCCCTGATCGAACGCGAGGATGTACGCGCCTCCTGACATTGCCGACGTCTCCTGTTTATTCAGCGGAACTCAGGCCGCCATTTCCGCCTGCTGGGCAAACCACTGTTGCACGCTGGCTTCGCCATCCTTGCCGAGATGCAGACCGAGTTTGGTCCGGCGCCACAGCACGTCTTGCGCCGTGCGCGCCCATTCGTATTGCGCAAGATAGCGCAGCTCGGCCTCGTAGAGATCGCCGCAGATGCGCCGCCCCAGTCCGTCGAGCGAATTCGCCTCGCCAAGCAGCACATGCGTGCGCGTGCCGTAGGTGCGCGCGTATCGATGCGCGAGCGCCGGCGGCAGCCACGACGTCTGCGCACGCAGCGATGTTTCGAACGCACCGGCATCCGGCTCGGCCATATCGCCGCCCGGCAGCGGCGCGCCCGCCGTCCAATCGCCGTGCGCGAAACCCAGCGGGCCGCGCAAATGCAACATCGCTTCTTCCGCGAGTCGACGGTAGGTCGTGATCTTGCCGCCGAACACCGACAACAGCGGGGCGCGCGTGCCGGGCGCGTCCAGTTCCAGCTTGTAATCGCGCGTGACCGCCGACGGGTTGGAGACTTCCTCCTCCATCAGCGGACGCACGCCCGCGTAAGTCCAGACGACATCCGCAGGCGCGATCTGTCGGGTGAAATACTGGCTGGCGGACTGGCAGAGATAGGCGATCTCATCGTCGTTGATCGCGACGTTCGCCGGATCGCCGTGATATTCGATGTCGGTCGTGCCGATCAGGGTGAAGTCGCGCTCGTAGGGGATCGCGAAGATGATGCGCTTGTCGGGATTCTGGAAGATGTAGGCGTGATCGTGATCGAACAGCTTGCGTGTCACGATGTGGCTGCCCTTGACCATGCGCACGCGATGCGTGGCCTGCTGGTGCAACACGTCGCCAAGCAAATGACCGACCCACGGCCCGGCCGCGTTGACGATGGCGCGCGCACGCACGGTCTGGTGCGCACCTTCGGACGTCTCGAGTTGGGCCGTCCACAGGCGCTCGCCACGCTCGGCGCCCGTGAGCCGCGTGCGCGTGAGAATCGTCGCGCCGCGCTCGGCCGCGTCCTGCGCATTGAGCACGACCAGACGCGCGTCCTGCACCCAGCCGTCCGAGTAGACGAAGCCGCGCGTCAAATCGCGACGCAGCGGAGCGCCCGCCGGATGCTGGCGCAAATCGATACCGCGCGAGCCGGGCAGGATTTCACGCCGGGCGAGGTGATCGTAGAGAAACAACCCCGCGCGAATCATCCACGCCGGTCGCAGATTCGGCATGTGTGGCATCACGAAGCGCAGCGGCCACATGATGTGCGGCGCGGCGCGCAGCAGCACCTCGCGCTCCTGCAACGCCTTGCGCACCAGGCCGAATTCGTAATACTCAAGATAGCGCAGCCCCCCGTGAATCAGCTTGGTACTCGCGGATGACGTGTGGGACGCCAGATCGTCCTGCTCGACGAGCAACACGCGCAGGCCGCGACCGGCCGCGTCGCGCGCAATGCCCGTTCCGTTGATCCCGCCGCCCACGACCAGCAGGTCGTAGGGAGGCCGTGTGTTGTCCGATGGCGATTGAGCGGGTGTCTGCACGTCGTCACTCCGGGGGTTGAGCGTCAAATCAGGAAAAGTTCGAAAATGTTCGCTTTATATTCGTTTACGAACATCAATGTTCGAATTCTAACAGATTGGCGTACTGGAGCTTCGAATTCGCGCATTCTACGGTCCCGATGCGCGAATACGCGCCTGACGGGGGTTGATGCCCCCTCGTCAGTCCGCGACGTGTACCAGAGTACCGGCCTCGGCGATCACGTCGGCCATGCCAGCGGGCACCGGGCGATCGGTAAACAGGGCATCAACCTGTGACAGGTGCCCCAGGCGAACGAGCGCCGGGCGCCCGAACTTGCTGTGATCGGCGGCCAGAAAGACGGTACGAGAGTGCGCGATGATCGCCTCGGCCACGCGCACTTCGCGGTAGTCGAAGTCGCGCAGCGTGCCGTCGGCATCGATGGCAGAGATACCGACGATGCCGAAATCGACCTTGAACTGACGGATGAAATCGAGCGTCGCTTCGCCCGTCACGCCCTGGTCGCGTGCGCGCACCACGCCGCCGGCAATGATGACTTCGGCGTCCGCATAGCCGCTCATCATGGCAGCGACGTGCAGATTGTTGGTAATGACGCGCAACCCACGATGACGCGACAGTGCACGGGCCACGGCTTCCGTCGTGGTGCCCAGGTTGATGAAGAGCGAGGCGTGATCGGGAATTTGTTCGGCAAGACGTACGGCGATGCGTCGCTTCTCGTCGGCCAACTGGGTCTGACGGGCATCGTAGGCGTCGTTCTCGGCCCCGCCCGGCAGCCCGACGCCGCCGTGGTAGCGACGCACCCACTTGCGTTCGGCCAGGAAATTGATGTCCCGCCGGATCGTCTGCGGCGTTACCTCGAAGCGTGCGGCGAGTTCATCGACCGTGAGAAAGCCATCGCGACGAACGGCGTCGAAAAGCGCCTGTTGGCGCGGATTCAGCGACGCCTGCTCGGCATCGCCGGCATTCGTTTGCGCCTCGGAGACGTCGATCGGTTCAGTATGAGACATCGGCACGCACGCAGTAAAAGCCTTCGCGCGGCCCGGCCGGCCACGCGTTCGCCGTCATGATACCCCGACGGGGTATGACGTTATCGTGACCGCCGCATGAGCGCCTGCCTCGTCGCCTGGCGCGACGCCGTCAGAGGCAGCGGCGCACGGCATCGGCGAGCGATTGGGAGGCCGTCGAACCGAGATACAACGTGCCTTCGCTACCCGGCTTGTGCGGCGCCAGGTCAAGCACGGCGAGCACGCCGTCGTTGCTGGAGGAGAGTTCAAGTGTCTGGCCCGCGCCTGCCTTCGAGCGTTGCACCCGTGCATGCGGCAGTTGCCGCTTCCACAGATGCGCCGTGCAGGTACTCACGCGGGCGGTGGTCTTCTTCGACGACCCTTGCCAGACAGCACCATTGCCACGGGCATCCGCAACGGTGTCGCGATAGGCGGGGAACGTCTCGACTTTTACATTTTCCGGTGCAACGTCGGCCACGCTGCCCACCGGCGGATCGTCGTGCGCGACGACCGGCGTCGTCTGCGCACACCCAGCCAGCAACACGACGAGCCCGATACTCGCTGCGGCCGATGCGGCCATCGCGCGCGCCGCCCTGCGCCGCGACACGCGCGACGTGCCCGAATTCCTGTCTTTGCCCCGGTTCATGCCCCCGCTCCACGCTCGCAAATGGCTGTCGCACACGCATTGTCGTTCTTCTGCCGCAACAAGCCAGGCATCGGCGCCGGCTTGCACGGGCCGCGCGGCCTTTCGGGCGACGCACGGTCAGTTGGCGCTCATCTTACCCGCGTTATTCATAGCATGGCAATTCGCGCAATGCGCGCTGGCCCGAATCGCGTATATTGCTGGTTTCTGTCACACTGCGTCGCATCGTCTCGCGCCCCACCCTGCTGCGAGCCGACGTGCCATCCCGTCTACCGGGCCCAGGATCAACCGTCCGGCCGGTAAGTCATAAGCGATAACAACTCGCGGGCATGACACGCACGTGAATCCTGCCAACCCGTATACCTTTTTGCGACTGTCCCGATTTCCATGTCCAGCAATGCGCAAGCCCCAATCATCGTCATCGCCCCCGATTCGTTCAAAGGTTCGCTGAGTGCCCCGGAAGTGGCGCGCGCCATCGCATCCGGCATTGCGCGGGTACTGCCGCAGGCCGACCTGCGCTTGCGTCCGATGGCAGATGGCGGCGAAGGCACGCTCGACGCCCTGCTCTCCGCAGGCGGACGCCGTGTACCACTCTCGGTGCGTGGCGCCGGCCAGGCATCGGTCATGGCCGAGTATGGCCTCATGCCCGACGGCACGGGTGTGCTGGAAAGCGCCAACGTGGTGAGCATTACCGACCCGGTCGGAATGCAGACGCCAGTGGCCGAGCGCTCGACGGTCGGCCTGGGAGAACTGCTGCGCGCACTGCTGGATACCGGCGCACGCCGCGTGCTCATCGGCCTGGGCGGCAGCAGCACCAACGACGGTGGCGCGGGCCTTCTCGTCGGCCTCGGTGCGCGCTTGCTCGACGCGTCGGGAGAAGCGGTGCCGCCGGTGCCCGCCGCGCTGCATCGCGTGGCGTCAATCGATCTGAACGGACTCGACGCCCGCCTGAAGGACTGCGAACTGATCGCCATGTCCGACGTGAACAATCCGCTCAACGGCCCGCAAGGCGCCACGGCGATTTTCGGGCCGCAGAAGGGCGTGAGCGACGCGCAGGTTGAGCCGCTCGACCGTGCCATCGCGCATTTCGCCGGCCATGCGCATCGCGCGTTCAACGCCAATGAAGCCGCCAGCCGCGCGGGCGCAGGGGCGGCGGGCGGCCTGGGCTTTGCGCTGCACCTGCTGGGTGCGAAGTTTCGCTCTGGTGCGGAAGTCGTGGCCGAGCGCGTCGGGCTGCCGCAAGCGGTGGAAGGGGCCGACTGGCTCATCACCGGTGAAGGCCGCAGCGACGGTCAGACGCTCTCCGGCAAGACCCCGATGATTGCCGCGCAGGTGGCGATCAAGGCCGGGGCGACGGCCTCGCTGCTCTCGGGCGCCATCGACCGTAGCGCGCTCGACAGCCTGTCGCGCGTGTTCTCGGGATGCTTCTCGCTGACGTTCGGCCCGACCACGCTGGAGAAGGCGATTGCCGATGCGGCCGGCCTGCTGGCCGACAGCGCGGAACAAATGACGCGCCTGCGTTACACGCACAAGGGCTGAATCCGAGTCGCCGCGACGGCCCGACAGTCATCGGGCCGCTCGCGCGCTCGTCAATCAAACATCCGCCACCCCGAGCGCCGCCGCAGCACAACACAGCGCGTGCGACGCACGCCTCCCGGCGCTCACACCATCAGATCCACGAATTGATGCACCGGCATCGCCTCGAGTCGTTGCTGATCGAGCGCGACGTCGAGAATGCGGGCCTGCGCGCGCGCCGCGAAGCGCCGCGTCAGATTCGTCTTGAATTTCTCTACGAGCAGGGGAATGCCCTCGGCTCGGCGACGCTTGTGGCCAATGGGGTATTCGACCAGCACTTCGTCGAGCGCCGTCCCGTCGCTCAGGGTGACGGTCAGCCCGTTGGCAATCGATCGCTTGTCGGGATCGTGATAATCCCGCGTGAATTGCGGATCTTCCTCGCAGACGATCTTCGCACGCAGCGCATCGATGCGAGGGTCGGTGGCAACTGCCTCCTCGTAGTCGCCCGCGGTCAGTCGCCCAAACAGCAACGGCACCGCCACCATGTACTGGATGCAGTGATCGCGATCCGCCGGATTGGCGAGCGGCCCCTGCTTGTCGATGATGCGAATCGCCGCCGCATGCGTGCGAATCTTCACCGACCGGATGTCCTGCGCGCTGCGTCCCATCGCCTGCAACTGAGCGTGCAGCGTCATCGCCGCCTCTGCCGCCGTTTGCGCGTGGAATTCCGCCGGGAATGAAATCTTGAACAGCACGTTCTCCATCACGTACTCGCCATACGGCCGCTGGAACGCGAACGGCTGGCCTTTGAACAAAACGTCGTAGAAGCCCCACGTCTTGGCGGTCAGTACCGACGGGTAGCCCATCTCGCCCGAACGTGCCATGAGGGCCAGTCGCACCGCGCGGCTGGTGGCGTCGCCCGCCGCCCATGACTTGCGGCTGCCCGTGTTCGGCGCGTGACGATAGGTGCGCAGGCTCTGCCCGTCGACGAACGCGAGCGAGAGCGCGTTGATCAGCTCATCGCGCGAAAGCCCGAGCATTTCCCCAACGACCGCCGTCGACGCGACTTTCACCAGCACCACATGATCGAGTCCGACCTGATTGAACGAATTCTCCAGCGCCAGGCAGCCCTGGATCTCGTGCGCCTTGATCATTGCGGCGAGCACATGGCGCATCGTCAGCGGCGGCTGCCCCTGCGCCACCGCCGTGCGTGAGAGCCAGTCGGCCGTCATGAGAATGCCGCCGAGATTGTCGGACGGATGCCCCCATTCGGCCGCCAGCCACGTGTCGTTGAAGTCGAGCCAGCGAATCATCGCGCCCAGGCTGAACGCCGCCTGCACCGGGTCGAGCTGATACGGCGTGCCGGGAACCTTTGCCCCGTTCGGCACGACCGTACCCGGCACAATGGGGCCGAGCAGCTTGGTACACGCGGGATAGGACAGCGCCTCGAAGCCGCACCCGAGGGTGTCGATCAGACAGTGGCGAGCGGTTTCAAAGGCGAGATCGCTGCGGATCTCATAGGTGAGAACATAGTCGACAATATCGGTCAGCACCTTGTCGGGCGCGGGACGCACATTCGAGATGCCTGCGGACATGGACGGCCTCCTGTGACGTTGACGAAAGCCGCCATCCTGAAGACGAAGCGGCTTGCCGAGACCTCCCATGATAAGCGGCCGGAGAGCGCAATGCTCGCCGGCCGCCGGAATCGCCACACCGCCCCACGCTCATCGTGGGGCGAAGGTTACCCCCTCAGAACGCGTCGCCCGGAATGCGCACCCATCCTTCCATCAATACCCGGGCGCTGCGGCTCATGAGGGCCTTGGTGACCGTCCACTCGCCGCCTTCCTGCGTCGCTTGCGCGCCCACGCGCAACGTGCCCGACGGATGCCCGAAGCGCACGGCGTCGCGCACACCGCCGCCGGCCGCGAGATTGACGAGCGTGCCCGGTATCGCCGCCGCCGCACCGATGCAAACGGCTGCCGTGCCCATCATCGCGTGATGCAGCTTGCCCATCGACAGCGCGCGCACCAGCAGATCGACATCGGCCGCGTTCACCTGCTTGCCGCTCGAGGCCGTATAACCCGCCGGCTTCGCCACGAACGCGACCTTCGGCGTGTGCTGACGCGTCGCGGCTTCGGACACGTCCTTGATCAGCCCCATGCGGATCGCACCGTGCGCTCGAATCGTCTCGAACATCGCCAGCGCCTTCGCGTCGCTGTTGATGGCGTCCTGCAACTCCGTGCCCCGGTAGCCAATGTCCTCGGCATTGAGGAAGATGGTGGGAATGCCGGCGTTGATCATCGTCGCCTTGAATGTGCCCACACCGGGGACTTCGAGGTCATCGACGAGGTTGCCGGTCGGGAACATGGCTCCCCCCTCACCGTCGTCCTCGGCGGCCGGATCGAGGAATTCGAGCTGGACTTCGGCGGCCGGGAACGTCACGCCGTCGAGTTCGAAATCCCCCGTCTCCTGCACCGCACCGTCCGTCATCGGCACGTGCGCAATGATCGTCTTGCCGATGTTGGCCTGCCAGATACGCACGACGGCCACGCCATCGCGCGGCACCCGCGCCGGATCCACCAAGCCGCCGCTGATCGCGAACGGGCCGACGGCCGCCGACAGATTGCCGCAGTTGCCGCTCCAGTCGACGAACGTCTGATCGATCGACACCTGCCCGAACAGATAGTCCACATCGTGCTCCGGTCGCTCGCTCTTCGCGAGGATGACCGTCTTGCTCGTGCTCGACGTCGCCCCGCCCATGCCGTCGATCTGCTTGCCGTAGGGGTCCGGGCTGCCGATCACGCGCATGAGCAGCGCATCGCGCGCTGTGCCCGGCACCTGTGCGGCGATGGGCAGGTCTTGCAGGCGGAAGAACACGCCCTTGCTGGTGCCGCCACGCATGTAGGTGGCGGGTATTCGAATTTGTGGCTGATGCGCCATCACGTCTCTCCTCGGGCAGGTCAGGCAGCCGCCTGTGACGATTCCAGAAAGTCTTGCGCGAAGCGCTGCAGCACCCCGCCCGCCTCGTAGATCGACACTTCCTCGGCCGTATCGAGACGGCAGGTCACCGGCACTTCCACGCGCTCGCCATTGCGACGATGGATGACCAGCGTGAGATCGGCGCGCGGCGTGCGCTCACCGGTCACGTCGAAGGTTTCGCTGCCGTCGATGCCGAGCGTCTTGCGGTTCGTGCCCGGCTTGAATTCGAGCGGCAAGACGCCCATGCCGACCAGATTGGTGCGGTGAATGCGCTCGAAACCCTCGGCAACGATGGCTTCAGTGCCCGCCAGCCGCACCCCCTTGGCCGCCCAGTCGCGCGACGAACCCTGGCCGTAATCGGCCCCGGCAATGATGATGAGCGGCTGCTTGCGCGCCATGTACGTCTCGATCGCTTCCCACATGCGGGTGATCTTGCCTTCCGGCTCGATACGCGCGAGCGACCCCGCCTTGACCTGCCCGTCGACCACGACCATCTCGTTCTTGAGCGTCGGGTTGGCGAACGTGGCGCGCTGCGCCGTCAGGTGGTCGCCGCGGTGCGTGGCGTAGGAATTGAAATCCTCTTCCGGCAGGCCCATCTTCGCGAGGTATTCACCGGCCGCGCTGTCGGCCATGATCGCGTTCGACGGCGAGAGGTGGTCGGTCGTGATGTTGTCGCCCAGCACCGCCAGCGCGCGCATGCCGCGCAACGTACGCTCACCCGCGAGCGCCCCTTCCCAATACGGCGGACGACGGATATAGGTGCTCATCTCGCGCCAGTCGTACAGCGGATCGGCCGTCTCGCCCGCGTGGACCGACGCGGCAAACATCGGCTCATAGACGCGACGGAATTGCTCTGGCTTGACGCTGCGCTCGATGATCGCGTCGATCTCTTCGTCGCTCGGCCAAAGGTCGGCCAAGCGCACCGGCTTGCCGTTGGCATCGACCCCGAGCACATCCTTCTCGATGTCGAAACGGATCGTCCCGGCGATGGCATAGGCCACCACCAGCGGCGGCGACGCGAGAAACGCCTGCTTCGCGTACGGATGAATGCGACCGTCGAAGTTACGGTTGCCCGAGAGCACAGCCGTGGCATAGAGGTCGCGCTCGATGATCTCCTGCTGGATGACCGGGTCGAGCGCGCCCGACATGCCGTTGCATGACGTACACGCATAGGCCACCACACCGAAGCCGAGGGCCTCCAGTTCCGGCAGCAACCCGGCGGCCTCCAGATACAGCGTGACGGCCTTCGACCCCGGGGCGAGCGAGCTCTTCACCCACGGCTTGCGCGTGAGGCCCGCGCGATTGGCGTTGCGCGCGAACAATCCCGCCGCAATCATGTTGCGCGGGTTGTTGGTATTCGTGCAGCTCGTGATCGCCGCGATGATGACCGCGCCGTCGGGCATCCGGCCCGGTTCGTTTTCGACCTTGCCGCTGATGCCGCGCGCGGCCAACTCACTCGTCGGCACACGCTTGTGCGGATTCGATGGGCCAGCGATGTTGCGCACCACGCTCGACAGATCGAACGTAAGCACGCGCTCGTATTGCGCGTGCGTCAGCGTGTCGGCCCAGAGGCCGGTCTGCTTCGCATAGGTCTCGACCAGCGCGACCTGGGCGTCCTCGCGACCGGTGAGCTTCAGATACTTGATCGTTTGCGCGTCGATGTAGAACATCGCCGCCGTGGCGCCGAACTCGGGCGCCATGTTCGAGATCGTGGCGCGGTCGCCCAGCGTGAGGTTTGCCGCCCCGTCGCCATAGAACTCCAGGTAGGCGGACACCACTTTCTCCTTGCGCAGGAATTCGGTGAGCGCCAACACGATATCCGTCGCCGTGATCCCCGGCTGCGGCTTGCCCGTCAGTGCCACGCCGACGATATCCGGCAGACGCATCCACGACGCGCGCCCGAGCATCACACTCTCGGCTTCCAGACCGCCCACACCGACGGCGATCACGCCCAGCGCATCGACCATCGGCGTATGCGAGTCGGTGCCCACGAGCGTGTCCGGATAAGCCACGCCGTCCGAGACCTGGATCACAGGGCTCATGCGCTCAAGATTGATCTGGTGCAGGATGCCATTGCCCGGCGGAATCACGTCGACGTTGCGAAACGCCTGCTTCGTCCAGTTGATGAAGTCGAAACGATCTTCATTGCGACGATCTTCGATGGCGCGGTTCTTGGCGAACGCGTTGGGATCGAAGCCGCCGCACTCGACGGCGAGCGAGTGATCGACGACGAGTTGCGTCGGCACGACCGGATTGACGAGCGCGGGATCGCCGCCTTGCGCCGCGATGGCGTCGCGCAGCCCGGCGAGATCGACCAGCGCGGTCTGGCCGAGAATGTCGTGACACACCACGCGAGCAGGAAACCAGGGGAAATCGAGATCGCGGCGTCGCTCGATCAGTTGCTTGAGGGCGTCGGTCAGTGCCGCCGGATCGCAGCGGCGCACGAGGTTCTCGGCCAGCACGCGCGACGTGTAGGGCAGCGTGTCGTAGGCGCCCGGCGCAATGGCCTCGACAGCGGCGCGGGCGTCGAAGTAATCGAGCGACGTCCCGGGCAGGGATTTACGGTATTCGGAATTCATCATGTGAGGAAAGTATCGGCCCGGTGGATGGCAGCGTAACCCGTAAGCAGACGATGCGCCTGCGTGCCGGACGCCTGCGCGGGACAGCGGCGAAGCGACCGCCGCCCCGGGGCCTTCCGGGCAAGGAAGGCCCGACGCAGGCAGACTCAGCGCTTGTCGATCGGCACGAACTGCTGATCTTCCGGACCGGTGTAATTGGCGCTCGGACGAATGATCTTGTTGTCGATGCGCTGCTCGATGACGTGGGCGCTCCAGCCCGACGTGCGCGCAATCACGAACAGCGGCGTGAACATCGCGGTGGGCACGCCCATCATGTGGTAGCTCACAGCGCTGAACCAGTCCAGGTTCGGGAACATCTTCTTGACGTCCCACATCACCGATTCCAGACGCTCGGCAATGTCGTACATCTTCGTATTCTGCTGATCCTTCGACAATTCGTGCGCGACTTCCTTGATGACCTTGTTGCGCGGATCGCTCACGGTGTAGACCGGGTGACCGAAGCCGATGATCACTTCCTTGTTCTCGACGCGGCGGCGGATATCGGCCTCGGCGTCGTCGGGCGAGTCATAGCGCTTCTGGATCTCGAACGCCACTTCGTTCGCGCCGCCGTGCTTCGGGCCGCGCAAGGCGCCAATGGCGCCGGTGATGGCGGAGTGCATGTCCGAGCCCGTGCCCGCGATCACGCGCGCGGTGAACGTGGACGCGTTGAATTCATGCTCCGCGTAAAGGATCAGCGACGTGTGCATGGCGCGCACCCACAAGTCCGACGGCTTTTCGCCGTGCAGCAGGTGCAGGAAGTGGCCGCCGATGCTGTCGTCGTCGGTCTCCACATCGATGCGCACGCCGTTGTGGCTGAAGTGGTACCAGTACAGCAGCATCGAGCCGAAGCTGGCCATCAGACGGTCGGCGATGTCGCGCGCGCCCGGCACATTGTGATCGTCCTTCTCCGGCAACACGGTGCCCAGCACCGAGACGCCCGTGCGCATCACGTCCATCGGGTGGGCGGCGGCCGGTACGGTCTCGAGCGCGTCCTTGACGGCGGCCGGCAGGCCGCGCAGCGCCTTGAGCTTGGCCTTGTAGCCGCGCAGCTCCGCCACGCTCGGCAGCTTGCCATAGACGAGCAGGTACGCGATTTCCTCGAACTCCGAGGTCTGGGCCAGATCCAGAATATCGTAGCCGCGGTAATGCAGATCGTTGCCCGAACGGCCCACCGTACACAGCGCGGTGTTGCCCGCAGTCACCCCCGACAGGGCGACGGATTTCTTTGGCTTGAAGCCGGTGGCAGTCGTCTCGCTCATGCTCATTCCTCCAGGATCAGGGATTCAGTTATTTCTGTTGGGCGAACAGCGCGTCGAGCTTCTGTTCGTAAGCGTGGTAGCCGATGCTCTCATAGAGTTCGGCGCGGGTTTGCATCGTGTCGAGCACGGCCTTTTGCGTGCCGTCGCGGCGAATCGTCTGATAGACGTTCTGCGCCGCCTTGTTCATGGCGCGGAAGGCCGAGAGCGGGTACAGCACAAGACCGACCTGCGCACTCTTGAGTTCTTCCACAGTGAACAGCGGTGTCGCGCCGAACTCCGTGATGTTCGCGAGCACCGGCACTTTCACGGCATCGGCGAACTGGCGGTACATCGGCAACTCGGTCATCGCTTCCGGGAAGATCATGTCGGCGCCGGCTTCGACGCAGGCGCATGCGCGATCGATGGCCCCCTGCAGACCTTCCACGGCCAGTGCATCGGTGCGCGCCATGATGACGAAGTTCTCGTCGGTGCGGGCGTCGACCGCCGCCTTGATGCGATCGACCATCTCCTGCTGGCTCACAATGGCCTTGCCGGGACGATGGCCGCAACGCTTCGCGCCGACCTGATCCTCGATATGCATGGCGCCCGCGCCAAACTTGATGAGCGACTGCACCGTGCGCGCGATGTTGAACGCCGACGGCCCGAAGCCGGTATCGACGTCGACGAGCAACGGCAGATCGCATACGTCGGTGATGCGGCGCACGTCGGTGAGCACGTCGTCGAGCGTGGAGATGCCCAGATCGGGCAGGCCGAGCGACCCCGCCGCGACACCGCCGCCGGAGAGATAGATCGCCTTGAAACCAGCCGCCTTGGCCAGCAAGGCGTGATTCGCGTTAATGGCGCCGACAACCTGCAAGGGTTGCTCGGTCTTGACGGCCTCGCGAAAAGCGGCGCCGGCCGAACGATGGGTTTGCGTCACGTGAGTGCCTCGATCGTGTCGTGTGCGGCCGGCGGTGGAAGCTGCCAAATCGCACATGGGTTGAGTGATGGCAAGGTACTTAGCAATGGCCGTGCCAGCCCGCTATCCGGACGCGCGCCAACTGCACCGTCGCATCGCTAAGACATTCATTTCGCAGCGGAAATTCTTCTCGGATGTGACGCGCGCGTCAAGTCGAATGCGTCGCTTCGCGCCGGACATTCGTCGCACTATGTTTCATATTGAAACATAATATGAAACGTGTAGTTGCATTATGCTACGATTCGAGTCAGTCTCCTGCGGTGGCCCGCGTCCGTGCGCCGCGCACCCACCTGCACCTATCGATGAGTCCGGTCATGCCAGATTTCTCCCCCGCGATACCCCCTCGCCTGTCGACGGCGGCTCCGAGCGCCGCGCGCGCGGGGTTTGCGCAACCGGTCACCGCCGTTCGAAAACCCGTGATCTGGGCCGTGGGCATCAGCAAGCTCGGCGAGTTGTACCGCGACATCGTGCCGGACTACGCCGCGCAAGCCGAGGTGCAGATCATCGACAAAGGCTATGAAGCCGTCATCGAAGCCTTGGAGCGCCTGCCCGCGGGCAGTGTTGACGGCATTGTCGCCGCTGGCTCGAACGGTGCCTTCCTGCGCGAGCGCCTTGCCCTGCCCGTGGTGCTCGTGAAAGTGACGGGCTTCGACGTGATGCATGCGCTGGCACGGGCGCGCCGCGCGCGGCCTGCGCCCTCGCCCGCGTCGCGTATCGCGCTGGTGTCGTATGCCCGACCCGCGCCAGAATTTGAGCGCTTCAAGAGCGCGTTCCACCTCGACATCTCGCAACACGCCTATTTCGACCGCCACGATGCGGAAGACCTTGTGCACCGGCTGCGCGACGAAGGCATCGAGGTCATTGTCGGCCCCGGGCTGGTGACTGAACTGGCCGAGCGAGCCGGACTCGCGGGCGTCTTTCTCTATTCGCAGGATTCGGTGCGCGCCGCGTTCGACACGGCACTCGAAGTCGCGCGCTTCGGACGCATCGAAGCGCAACGCCGCGAGCGGCTCGATACCGTGCTGCGACACTTGCACGAAGGGGTCGCTGCCGTCGATCTGAACGGGCGCATCGAAGCGATCAACGCCCCGATGGCGGGCATGCTCGGCGTGAGCGTTGCCGATGCGGTCGGCCGTCCGCTCGATGCCATCGCCCCGGCGCTCGACATCGCGCGCACGCTGGAGAGCGCGAGCGCCGAACTCGAGGCCATTGTCTCGATGGCCGGCAAAACGTGGGTCATCAATCGCATTCCCTTGCTCGACCAGGGCACGCTCACGGGCGCGCTGCTGACGTGCCAGGACTCGCAGTCGTTTGCGCGCGTGGATCGCTCGCTACGCTCGCGCCATCGCCCACGCCATCTCGTGGCGCGCTATCGCCTCGACGATCTGATCGGCGATTCCGACGCGATGTCGCAGGTGCGTGCATTGGCACGCCGCTACGCCCAGACCGACTCGACCGTACTCGTCCACGGCGAGAGCGGCACCGGCAAGGAGCTGCTCGCACAAGGCATTCACAATGCCAGTCGACGGCGCGACTATCCGTTCGTCGCCATCAACTGCGCGGCGTTTCCGGAAACGCTGCTCGAGAGCGAACTGTTCGGCTATGAAGACGGCGCCTTCTCGGGCGCGCGGCGCGGCGGCAAGGCGGGGTTGTTCGAGACGGCGCACAACGGCACCATTTTTCTCGACGAAATCGGTGAAATGCCGATGCCGCTGCAAACGCGTCTGTTGCGGGTGCTGCAGGAGCGCGAGGTGCTGCGACTTGGCGCGACCGAGCCCGTGCCCTGCGACGTGCGCGTGATTGCGGCCACTCACCGCGACCTTCGCCAGCGGGTGGCTGCAGGGGGGTTCCGCGAAGACTTGTACTACCGGCTCAACATCCTGCGCATGGTGCTGCCGGCACTGCGCGAACGCATGGAGGACTTGCCGCGCCTCACCCCCCTCTTTCTCGAACGCGCACTCGCCCGCGCGGGGGCGCGCATGAGCGTCGAAGCGCTGCAGGCGTCGCTCATGCCGCTGCTCGCGACCTATCGCTGGCCGGGCAATGTCCGCGAACTGGAAAACCTGCTGGAACGCATTGCCGTCGTATGCGCGGATGTCGTCGACGCGCACGAGATCAGCCGTGCAAGGTTGGTCGAGATTGCCCCGGAGTTGGGCGCGATGACCGATGAACTGGGCACACCGATGCCGCCCGATGTCATCAACACGACCAACGGACGCGAATTTGGCGCGCACGACACCCATCGCGCCCGCGTCCCCGGCGTCGAAACATCACACTCAGCGTCAGCGCCGCTGACAGGTCGTGCCCGTCGCGCAGCCGAAGACCTTGCCCGCATTCACGCCACGTTGGCGGCGTGCGGTGGCGACCGCGGCGCCGCTTGCGAGGCACTCGGCATCAGCCGCTCCACGCTCTGGCGCAAACTGCGCGACACTGTCGACGGCTGAGGCTTGCGCTTCAGGTACGGCCCGCTCGTCAGTGCTGGTGACGGATGCGGTCCCACATCTCGTGCCAATCCAGGCGCCTGTGCTGGGACGGCTCGTCGTGATGCGTTACCCAGAAATGGTCGAAGAACATGCCGATGGCGAAGCCGACAAGCAGCGCCACAAGCATCATCGAAACGTTGAGCATGGACATGGCGACCTCCCGTCGGTCCGAATCTCACTTTCCATTCTAGTCAAACGATGTCATGCCTGCGTAGCCATATGTCCGTCGCGACGACATAAAAAAACCGGGGTCGAAACCCCGGTCCATGACCTACGACGAACGACGCGCGCGATGCGCATCGCACGGAACGCCGACGATTACCACGTGGGAATCAGCGCGCCCTTGAACTGCGTCTCGATGAATGCCTTCACTTCGTCGGAGTGATAGGCGTCGACCAGTTGCTTGACCCACGGCTTGTTCAGGTCTTGTGCGCGCACGGCAATCAGGTTGGCGTAGGGCCCCTTCAGATCTTCGATGGCGATCGCGTCGCGCTTCGGCACGAGACCGGCTTGTGCCGCGAAGTTGGTGTTGATCGAGGCGGCATCCAGATCCGGCAGCGCACGCGGTAGTTGCGCCGCTTCCAGTTCCACGATCTTCAGCTTCCTCGGGTTCTCGGCGATGTCCAGCGGGGTCGCGTTCTTGCCATTGACGCCAGCACCGGCACGCAGCTTGATCAGGCCTTCCTTCTGCAGCAGGAGCAACGCACGGTTGCCGTTGGACGGGTCGTTCTGAATACCGACCTTGGCGCCATTCGGCAGATCCTTCAGCGACTTGTACTTCTTCGAGTAGTAGCCCAGCGGTGAGACGTACGTGAGACCGGCGCTCACGATCTTGTAGCCGCGATCCTTGACCTGACTGTCGAGGAACGGCTTGTGCTGGAAGCCGTTGGCGTCCAGGTCGCCGGCGTCGAGCGCGGCGTTCGGCTGTGCGTAGTCACTGAACTCGATGATCTTGATCTCGAGGCCGCGCTGATGGGCGACCTTCTTGACGACTTCGAAGATCTGCGCATCCGAGCCGGCCATGGTGCCGACCTTCAGGGGTTTGGCGGCCGTCTGGGCCGTGGCACCGAGAGAGGCCAGCGCAAACGTGGCGCCGAGGAACGCGTGAATCAGTTGACGGGACAGCATGTGCGATTTCTCCTATTGCTCATTTGGCGCCTGTTGAGCGCCCGTTCGATGGGGCGGACTTGATGGGTCCACAACGGTCGCACAAGGGACGGCAACGCCCTTGCACGGCCCAGACCCAGGATGCTGCCATAGATACGGGTTTACGCGAAATACACAATCGGCATTTCGATATCCTCCGCGCGTCGATTCATCGGTCGCATAAAAAAACGCCCCTTCGGTCATCCGAAGGGGCGTGTCGCCGGGAGAACTGCCTGATCACGGGCCGGGGGGGTGGCACGGCTGACGGCGAGGCCGTCAGCCGGTCGCATCAGGAACCGACGATAAACCTGCAAAGCGCGTTGGCAGGCATCGGCAAATGCCGCAGGCAAGCGCCCGCCCGCGTTGTGCCGAACGCGGACGGCCCACGCGGGACTGACTCAGGGGCACGTCTCCTCACCATTCAAGCCGTTCATCGAACATCCACCGCCACCGCCAAAACCGCTGGGGCCGCCGAACGCGGCAAGCCCGTTTCCGCCGGCCGCGCCACCGATGCCACGACCGCCCGGTCCGGAAGCCCCCACGCCTCCGCCGCTGCTGGCGCCGGCACTGCCGCCGGGGGCGTTGCCACCGCCACCGCCGCCACCGCCACCGCCACCGCCACCGCCGCCACCGCCGCCGCCACCGCCACCGCCACCGCCACCGCCACCGCCACCGCCACCACCGCCACCACCGCCACCACCACCACCACCACCACCACCACCACCACCACCACCACCACCGCCACCGCCGCCGGGCCCCCCGCCTCCGCCGCCGCCGGGCCCACCGCCGCCGCCACTGTGACCGCCGCAACCGCAGCCGCCTGCGCCACCTATGCCGGCACCGGCGCCAAAGCCATTCCCAAATCCTCCGGGGCCACCAAAGGCACCCAGCCCGCCGCTACTGCCGCCACCAAAGCCCATGCCACCGCCACCACCGTGCCCACCGCCTCCCGCCGCATGTAATGCGTTGATCGAAATGCCGCACAGCACAACCGCTGCGGCTGCCGTCACCAAAGTCGCCTTGAACCCGTTCATGGTTCCCTCCCCGCGCACACTCACTTCGACACACGCACCCCTCGGCCAACATAGGCTGCGTTACGGCGCGAGCACGTCAGCGAAAATCGCGGGCAATAGCTGGCCGTCCCATGCACGCGAGCACAGGAGTACCTCGCCAACAGCCTGCTGGAAGTTCGGGTTGGCGCTTCGCCATACGCGATTCATATACGCGATTTCCGTGCCAATCACTGTAAACTATTGATTTAAAACAAATTAATACCTTAATTTGCGAGACATCGTGAAGCGGTGCGCCGAAAACGTATCGTTCCTGAAACGCCTACAACACGCCCCATCATTGTGGCAATCCACCGCACGGACGACCGGTTCATGAGGCAAGGTTGAGCGGTGCATGAGGCGCGCATGATGAGCGGCTCGCGTCACAGAACGCCCGGTAGCCGTTCAACGCGAAATGGTGGAATTCAGAAAGGTTTCAGATGTGCAGTTTGGCGAAGCAGAGCGCTCGCCAGAGGGGGGGATGCCGCGACAATGCCCTTAAGGACCCAACGGCTCGACCATGCCCCGACGGCGGGCATGGTCGAACCATCGGCGTGGGGCTTACTTGACTTGCACGGCGGAGAAGTCCTGTCGGCCGAACGGACTCACCTCGTATCCGGTCACGTCCGCGCGCGTGATGACCGCAGCAATCGGGTGCGCCAATGGAATCCAGAGCGCATCGTCCTTGATCATGCGCTGCGCGACCTGATACTTCACGGTTCGCGCGGCGAGATCATGAGAGCGTTTGCCTTCGCTGATCAACTGGTCAAGGTCTTTGTCGCAAAAGCGCGCGAAATTGGTGCCTGATTGCACGGCCGCGCAACTGAACTGCGGCGTCAGAAAGTTATCGGGGTCGCCGTTGTCGCCCGACCAGCCCATGAAGAGCAAATCATGTTCTCCCGCCTTGCCGCGACGAATCAGCTCGCCCCACTCCACGGTCTTGATCCGCGCCCGAACACCAATCCTGGCGAGATCGCTTTGCAGCATCTCGGCGCTCAGACGTGGGTTCGGGTTCAACAGACTGCCCGTCGGGCGCGTCCAGATCGTCGTCTCGAACCCTTGCGGGAAGCCCGCGTCGGCGAGCAGCTGCTTCGCTTTGGCGATGTCCAGCGGATACGCGACCACATTCCTCGCGAAGCTCCACGTATTGGGCGGATACACGTTGGTGGCTGGCGTTGCGGCCCCTTCGAACACCTGCTTGACGTAGTTCGCGCGGTCGAACGCCATGTTCAGCGCCTGACGGACTCGCTTATCGTCGAGCGGCTTGTGCTGGGTGTTGATCGCGACGAACGCCGTCATGAATGCCGGTGTCTCGACCACCCGGAGCGCCTTGTCGCTGCGCGCTGCCTGCACGTCGACCGGTTTGGGCGAGAGCGCGATCTGGCACTCGCCCACCTTCACCTTCTGCGCGCGCACGGCTGCGTCCGGCACAATCGTGTAGATGAGACGATCCGAGGCCGGCGCGCCGCCGAAGTACGATTTGTTGGCGTCGTACCGCACGACGCTGTCCTTCTGATAGCTACGGAAGACAAACGGGCCCGTGCCGATGGGCCGCGCGTTCATCTCGCCCGGCTTGTTGATCGCGATGAGCTTGTCGGCGTACTCGGCCGAATAAATCGACGCGAAGCCCATCGAGAGCATCGACAGGAACACGGCATCCGGCTCGGACAGCGTGAAGCGAACGGTGTGGTCGTCGACCTTCTGCACCGATTTGATCAGCTTGCCCAGCGAGAGCGATTGCGCATGCGGGAAGCCCGACGGCGTGAGCTTGTGCCACGGCGCCTTGTCGTCGAGCATGCGCTCGAACGTGAAGACGACGTCGTTGGCATTGAACGCGCGCGTCGGCTTGAACAGGCTGTTGCTGTGGAAGCTCACGTTCGGGCGCAGCGTGAACGTGTAGGTCAGGCCGTCGGGGCTGACGCTCCACTGGGTCGCCAGGCTGGGCACGACCTTGCGTTGCGCCGCATCGAACTCGACCAGGCGATTGAACACCGGGTCGGCCGACGCATTGGTCGTCGTCAGCGAGTTGTAGCGCACGACGTCGAAGCCTTCGGGGCTGGCTTCGGTGCATACGGTGAGCGCCTTGGCATGCACGGCGAGCGGCACCATCGGCAGCGACAGGGCCGTCAGAGCGGCAGCGAAAATACGGCGCGAGCGACGACGCATGGGTGTCTCCTCCAGGAAGTCGATGACGGTGAAAAACAGCGGGTCAGAATAGCGCAGATTCAGGCCAATCGCCCTTGCGTTGGGGCCCGCGCCGACACTCGCTGTCCCGAATCCTGAAACCGATCGTCAGTTCTGCGAAACGCCGCCCCATCAGGCGCCGGACGGCAGCGTCGGACGATAGCCCAGCGCATGGCTTGCGGACAAGGCTTCGCGGCGCACCGCCTCGCCAATCGGGCCGTCCATGCGCGCGTCGAACCCGCCCGTGGCACCCAGCGCGGTGACGACGCCGACCAAGCGGCCGTCGTAGTTGAAGACCGGCGCGGCCAGCGCGCTGATCCCCGTCAGGTTGGTGTCGCGAACGCTTGCCCCCTGCGCGGCGCGCACCTCGGCACGCAGCGCGCCGATGGGATCGGACGCATCGAGCTGTGCGCGTTGCTCCGGCGAGGCATGGGCCAACTCGGCTTCGGCCATCGCCATCACTTGCGGATCGTCCAGGCATCCGAGAAAAACACGGCCGGCGGCCGACCAGAGCATCGACATTACCGACCCGATGCGCACGTTGATCGTCACGGGCAGGCCCGGCTCCTCGAAACGCACGATGGTCGGTCCCTTGTTGCCCATGACGGCGATGAAGCAGGTGACATCGAAGGCTTCGCGCAAGCGCACGAGCGCCGGTTCGGCCGCACGCACCGGGTCGGCCTGCCGCATCGCCGCCACGCCGATGAGCATCGCTTCGAGTCCGAGATGGTAGTGCTGCGAGTCGGTGTCCTGCGCGACGAGGCCCTCCTCCACGAGACTCATTAGATACCGATGCACTTTGGCCGGACTTTGCTGTACATGCTGGGCGAGCGCGGTCAGGCTCGCGCGACCGCCCAGCCGGGCCAGCCCCTTGAGCACGACCATGCCGGTCTCGGCCGATTGCACGCGTTGACGGCGCCCGCGCTCGCGCGGTGCGTCGGTAACATCGTCGTCATGAGGGGCATCGGTGCGCGATGGCGTGAGGCCGGTCGTCGCGCGTACAGGCGTATCGGCGCTGCGCGGGAGGTCTGCGGTGGGTCGTTTGCTTGTCGTCATCGCCGAGATTTTATGATGCAAAGCGATATTGTCCGGCATCGGCAAGGCTAGAGGTTAACCCCAGTCCACCAAATTACGCAATGCGTATTATATTTACGCTTAATAAATTCCAGGGAGGAGAGGCGCACCGCCCGATCGCGTGATCGCTCCTCTACACTTGTTCCATATTGCGCGTGTCGTCGCGAGCCCAACGCGGCGCTCGTCACACCGGACCCAGAGAGCGTGAACGGATGAGCCAACCGATTGCCCCCACCCCCGACACGGCCGCCGCCGGCGGCTGCCCCTTTCATCAGACGCCTGCCGCCACGGCCCCCAACGGATGCCCTGTGAGCGCCCGTGCCGCGGACTTCGACCCGTTCGAAGACGGCTACCAGCAAGACCCGCCCGAGTACGTGCGCTGGGCGCGCGAGCAAGAGCCGGTGTTCTACAGCCCGAAGCTCGGCTACTGGGTTGTCACGCGCTACGACGACATCAAGGCGATCTTCCGCGACAACCTCACGTTCAGCCCGTCGATTGCGCTGGAAAAGATCACGCCGACCGGACCGGAGGCGAATGCCGTGCTCGCCTCCTACGGCTTCGCGCTCAACCGCACGCTGGTGAACGAAGACGAACCCGCCCACATGCCGCGTCGTCGCGTGTTGATGGAGCCGTTCACGCCCGAGCATCTCAAGCATCACGAGCCGCTGGTGCGCCAACTCGCACGCGACTATGTGGATCGCTTCATCAACGACGGCCGCGCCGATCTCGTCGACCAGATGCTGTGGGAAGTGCCGCTCACGGTAGCGCTGCACTTCCTCGGCGTGCCGGAGGAAGACATGGACAAGCTGCGCGAGTATTCCATCGCGCACACGGTCAACACATGGGGACGCCCCAAGCCCGAAGAGCAGGTGGCCGTGGCCCACGCCGTAGGCAATTTCTGGCAACTGGCGGGCAAGATTCTCGACAAGATGCGCCAGCACCCCGAGGGGTCGGGCTGGATGCAGTACGGCATTCGCAAGCAAAAGGATTATCCCGACGTCGTCACCGATTCGTACCTGCATTCGATGATGATGGCGGGCATCGTGGCCGCGCACGAGACGACGGCCAACGCCACCGCGAACGCCATGAAGCTGCTGCTCCAGCATCCGGACGTCTGGCGCGAGATCTGCGACGACCCATCGCTGATTCCGAACGCCGTCGAAGAGTGTCTGCGTCATAACGGCTCGGTCGCCGCATGGCGCCGGCTGGTCACTCGGGACGTCAACATTGGCGGCATCGACATCGCCGCGGGTGCGAAGCTGCTGATCGTGACCTCGTCCGCAAACCATGATGAAGCGCACTTCGCCGACGCCGACCTGTTCGACATTCGCCGCGAAAACGCGAGCGATCAGTTGACGTTCGGCTACGGCTCGCATCAATGCATGGGCAAGAACCTCGCCCGCATGGAAATGCAGATCTTCCTCGAAGAATTCACGCGCCGGCTGCCGCACATGACGCTGGCAAAGCAGACCTTCACGTATGTGCCGAACACCTCGTTCCGCGGCCCGGAGCATGTGTGGGTCGAGTGGGATCCGGCGCAGAACCCCGAGCGCCGCGACCCCACCGTGCTCACGCGTCATTCGCCCGTGCGCATTGGCGAACCCTCGGGACACAGCGTGACGCGTCCGGTCGTGGTCGAGTCCGTGCTGCCGGTGGCCGACGGCATCGTGAAGCTACGCCTGGTCGCCCCGGACGGCCGCGCGATGCCGCGCTGGGCCCCGGGCTCGCACATCGACATCGAATGCGGCGACACGGGGCTGTCGCGTCAGTATTCGCTGTGCGGCGATCCGGCCGACACCGGCGCGCTGGAAATCGCCGTCCTGCACGAACCGCAAGGCCGTGGCGGTTCGCACTGGGTTCATACGCAAGTGAAAGTCGGTGACCGCCTGCGCATTCGCGGTCCGCGCAATCACTTCCGGCTCGATGAAACGACGCGTCGTGCCATCTTTGTTGCGGGCGGCATCGGCGTCACGCCGATTGCCGCTATGGCGCGGCGCGCGAAAGCACTGGGCATCGACTACGTGATCCATTACAGCGGCCGCAGCCGCCGCACGATGGCGCTGATCGACGAACTCCACGCGCTGCATGGCGAGCGCCTGCATTTGTGGGTGAAAGACGAGGGCCAGCGCGCCGACTACGCCAGCCTGCTCGCCACGCCGCAAGACGGCACGCAAGTCTATGCCTGCGGCCCGCTGCGAATGCTCGACGCCCTCGCACAGTGCTGTGCGCCCTGGCCTGACGACACGCTGCGCGTCGAACACTTCCAGTCGCAACTGAGCACGCTCGATCCCGCAAAGGAGCATGCGTTCGACGTCACGCTCAAGGATTCCGGCATTACGGTGACGGTGCCGGCCGATCAGACGCTGCTCACGGCGCTGCGTGCGGCGAACATCGACGTCCAGAGCGACTGCGAGGAAGGACTGTGCGGTTCCTGCGAGGTGCAGGTGCTGGAGGGTGACGTGGATCACCGCGATGTGGTGCTTACACGCGCCGAGCGCGACGCGAACACGAAGATGATGTCGTGCTGCTCGCGCGCCTGCGGCAAATCGCTGGTGCTGGCGTTATAGGTCGCCGCGTCGGCGCCCGGCGCGCCCAATGGGTTCAGTGGGCGTGCCGCGGCTTGCGTAGCATCGCCAACAGCGCGACGAGCGCGAGCCATGCAAAACCGCACATGACCGTTGCGAGCGGACGCGGCGAGCCGTCGTTGAGCACGCCGAGCAGCCCGCCCGCCGCGAAGCCGAAACCATACTGCACACTGCCCACGAGCGCCGCCGCCGCGCCGGCGCGGGTCGGGTGATTGGCGAGCGCCCCCGCCACCGAATTCGCCGTGATGATGCCGCGCAGCGACATGAACAGAAACAGTAGTGCCACCATCAACGGCAGCCGCGCGCCCCCCAGCCACGCGCTCGCGCACAACACGGTCGTGACGATCGCACAGCCCACAATGCCGGCACGCATCAGGCGATCTGCACCCAACTGCCCCACACGGCGCGAGTTGAACATGGTCATCGCGGCCATGCCGACGATATTGATGCCGAAGAGCACCCCGAAAAACTGCGGCGACACATGGAAGTACTCCATGTACACCAGCGGCGTGCCCGTAATGTAGGTGAACGACGCGCCAAAGACCGCGCCGCCCGCCAGCATGTAGCCGACGAAATGCGGGTCGCGCAACAGATGCCAATAGGACATCAGGACGGCACGCGGTCCACCCGACTGACGCGCATGCACCGCCCCGGTCTCCGGCAAACGCCACAAGGCCAGCATCGCCACCGCGCCGAACACCGCGAGAATGCCGAAGATCGCGCGCCACGTCGTGACGCGCAGCATCTGTCCGCCAACGAGCGGCGCCACGATCGGCGCAACGCTCATCACCAGCAGCATGATCGAAAAGGCGCGCGCACTGTGGCGCGGCCCGTAGACGTCACGCACGATGGCTTGCGCAATCACGGGCATGGCGCATCCACCGAGCGCCTGCACGAAGCGCCACACCATCATGTGATCGATGGTGTCGGCAAACGCACAGCCGATGCTGCCGAAGATGTACAGCGCGATCCCCGCCGCCATCGGCCGACGACGCCCAAATCGGTCCGCGAGCGGCCCCCACAGGAGCTGCCCGAAGGCGAACCCCAGGAAGAAGTAGGAGAGCGTGAGCTGCGTGGTCGCGACACTCGCACCCAGTTCGTGGCGCAACGTCACGAGTCCCGGCAGATACATGTCCGTGGAGGCGGGCGCGATCATCATGAACAGGCCGAGAATGCCCAGCAACACACGCTCGGAAGGCAACGCAGGAGAGAGTTCGGACGTCGATGTCATGATCGTTCTGATGAGTCGGCGCAATGGCTGTCGCGCCGCGGGAGACGCCGCAAAAAAACGACGCCCGCCATGATAACGCTGGCGGGCGTCGCACTTTCATACTCGATGGTTATCGGATCCCTAACCAATGCTTATGGCGCAGCGTTCGGGTCCGGCATCTTTTGACATCGCCACCTCATCCGGCCGTTGCCGCCTGCAGGTTGCCGCCGTCGCTGCGCTGCGTGCGGGCAATCGCCAGCACGCCGATCAACGAAACGCACGCGGGCACCGCCGCCGCCAGGAACAGCGATGACGACGACCATTGCCAATGCATCAGCGCGCCGCCCAGCACCGGACCGAGCACTGAACCGATGCGGCCGATACCGAGGCTCCAGCCAATGCCGGTGGAACGCAACGAGGTGGGGTAATACGTCGCGGCGAGTGCGTTGAGCGCCGGTTGCCCGCCGATGATCGAGAAGCCCGCGAAGAATATGGCGATGAACACCGCGACCATCGACACCATGACCATCGGATTGCCGATCGCCGCCGTCGCCGCCATCGCAATGAGGAACGTCACGGCCAGCACGCTCGTGAAGCCGACGCGATCGATCACGCGGCCGAGCAGTAGCGTGCCGATCACCCCGCCTGCCCACAGCGCGGTGCCCGCCATCACGGCGACCTGTGTCGAATAGCCCGCATCGCGAATCACCGTCGGCAACCAGTTCGACAGGAAGTACATGTCGAGCAAGTTCGCGAAGTTCACGACCCAGAGCAGCAGCGTCACCCGTGCGCGGCCATCTTTGAACAGCTCGACGAACGGCACGCCTTTCGCCTTTTGCTCATCGAGTACGAAGCGGGCGTCGACCGGCACGTTGGCACCGGGTGCCACGCGCAGCAGTTGCTTGCGAATGTGTGCGTTGTCGCGTTTGCCGAACATCAGGAACTGGATCGACTCGGGCAGCGAGATCCACATCAGCACACCGAGCACCAACGGAATGGCGCCACCGATGTAGAACACCGCGCGCCAGCCCAGGCTCGGAATGATCGCCGCCGTGATGAGGCCGCCAAGCACACCGCCCAGCGTGAAACCGCACGACACGATCATCATGAGCGACACGCGAATGCGGCGCGGGCTGTACTCGCCGGCAAGCGCCATCGCGTTCGGCATGATGCACCCCAGGCCCAGCCCGGCCGCAAAGCGCCAGACGACCAGTTCCGTAATCGTGTTGGCGAAACCGGTGACGATCATGCACGCCGAAAAGCACAGGGTCGCGCCAATGAGCACCGGGCGACGGCCCAGCTTGTCGGCCAGCGCCGAAAAGGTCAGCGAGCCGACCAGCATGCCGAACAGCCCCGCGCCGAATACCGGCGAGAGTGTTTCCTTGGCAATGCCCCATTCCCGAATCACCACCGGCGCGACATACCCCATCGACTGGACATCGAAGCCATCGACCACCAGGCACATCGCGCACAATGCAATCACCCACCACTGATAAGCGCCCAGACGGCTCTCGTCGATCAGTGCGCCCACATTCACTTCTGCTGCTTTCATTTTGTCTCCCAACGTTTTTCGCAACTTCGTGGCATTGCGTTCCCGGTCGAGGGGCTGGCGACGGCATATTCCCGTCGCGGCCTCGTCCCAGGCGCCTCGTTGCCCGAATCCAGCAAACAAGGCATGTCATGCGCCGGATCGAACGGCGAATCCACCCAATTCCGTCGCGCATGAAATTACGCTTTGCGGAAGTTTATATCGCCAAACGTAAATCAATGCTTAGTGTTAACACTGAGATTTTCAGGACATGCAAACGCGACGGGTGCGGGAATCCGAGCGAGATCGGTGGAACCTCGGCTCACGGACACGGCGTTCAGCTTTGTGGTTTTTCTCCATCGGAACGATGGGAGCCGCCCTGGCAAAATGCCAGTGGGCTATACAGGCGGGGGAATTGGGCGATGGATGCGACGAAAAGCGACGAATTGTCGCAGTTGGCGTTTTTCTACAAATTTTCTTACGAAGGTTAACCCGTCTAGGGATTTCCCTGATATAGTTACACCTGTCTCCTCCACCTCCTCCTGGTGGATTTCACGGCCAGCAACTTGCTGGCCGTTTTTTTTGCTCGCCAATCCTGCCCTTAGGGGCATTCAGTGGGATGTCTGACTCTCGTGCGCGACGCGATCTTCGATGCGGCGCTCGATCCGTTTTCGGACCATTGCCGCGGCCTCGGACGCATCATGGGCATCGATGCTCGAAAATTCGCAACGTCCGATGTAGTGCCCCTCACAATAGGCATCGACGGCACCATCAAAACGTTCGTCGGTACGCGGCGTAACCGCCCCCTCCAAGTCGAACGGGCGCCCCGGCGGCGTGTGGCTGACGTAGTGCCAGGAAAACCGAAAAGATTGCATCACAAGTCCCCTTCAATCCAGCGGCAGCGATCACGCTGCCGACCGATGCTGTTTTTCAGGAAATCCTAGCATGTTAAGGAATCTCGACAAACGGTCGAAAAAAAAGCGGCCCGCCTGATCGGCGAGCCGGATAGTCCGTGGAGGTCGGGGGCACATCTGAGCCACGGCAACTCCACTCTAGCCCCGAATCACTGTCGCTATTCTCGGTAATTGTCCGGATCCGGCGTAAATAGTTTGTCCGTCGTCGACATCGCGACGTCGTTCTCGAAGCGAGACTGCCACGCTCGCTCGTCGTGTCCTCGGAAGGGAACGCATCGGCCAACATCGCCCGCAGATACTCGACAATCCGGCAAGCCGATACCGCAAAACAGGGGGGGACGAAATGGGGTCGGCGCTACGGTAACGTTAGGCTCCCCGTCCTCCCTCCCACGACCTCGCCATGACGCTCAAATTTCGCAATCCGGCGAACGGAGATGTCGTCGAGATCACGCGTCTGTCGTGTGTCGCGGCCTTCTTCCTCGGTCCGCTTTACCTCATGGCCTACGGATTCACGTGGCATGCGCTCGCCTGGACCCTCCTCGCCATCGGACCCGCGTTGATCTGGAAGGAATCCGCGTTAGCGTTTTCGCTGCCCGCCACTTGCCTGCTCTACTCGCTGATGATTCATCCGCTGCTCATCGGCAAGCTGCGCGCGAATGGCTGGCTGCCCACGCGCGACGACGCCGTGCCCAGCCCTCGCCAGCGCGGCTACGACGTGTACGGCGATGCGCCGGCCCTCCGGCGCGCGGACGCAGGCCGCCCCCTCCCCGCGACGCCACGCCCTGCCGCCAACGATGGCGAGTCGTCGGCGTAACGCGACAAGCCGTGCCCGAACAGCACCGAGGCGATCAGACGGGCGACGTTACGCTGTCGTCAGTGTCAGGTGAGGCCTGCGGCGACATTGCAATGAATCGATCGATCGCCGCCGAGGCGTGTTCGGCGCGATAAGCGAGGCTGATCGGTGCGAGCGGCACGTCACCCTCGATCGGCCAGAACCCCATGCCGGGCGTGCGGATCTGACTGACCGACGCGGGCACGAGCGACACCCCGAACCCCGCCGCGACCATGGGCACGATCGACGTGATCTGCGGCGCCTCCTGCCCGAGCTTCGGGTGAAATCCAGCCGACTCGCAGGCCGCAATCGTGCGGTCATACAGCGCGGGACTGATCTCGCGCGGCAGCAGGATGAACTCGTCGCGGGCGAGCGCGGCCAGCGGCACGCGCTTGCGCGCGCACATCGCGTGGCCGAGCGGCAACACCAGCACCATCGGCTCGTCGACGACCGGCACCATGACGATTCCGGGCGGCACCTCGAACGGCGTGCGCACAAACGCCACGTCGACCGCTTCGTCGACCAGCGCCGTGAGCAGACTGGCCGTGTTGCTCTGTTGCGGATGCAGTTGCACGTCCGGATAGCGTGCGCGGAAGTCACGGATCCACGCCGGAATGCGGGGCTCGAAGTAGGTCGCGCCCGCAAACCCGATACGGATCTGCCCCGCCTCGCCGCGTGAGATCTGCTGCATCCGGCGCTTGACGCGCTCTACTCGCTCCAGCACCTGCCGCGCTTCCGGCAGGAACGCCTCCCCCAGCTCCGTGAGGACGACATCGCGCGGCAGACGCACGAACAACGGCCCGCCCAATTCGGCCTCGAGTTGCCGAATCTGCAAGCTCAACGGCGGTTGCTGAATGCCGACACGCGCCGCCGCCCGCGTGAAGTGGCGTTCTTCGGCGACCGCAATGAAATATTGCAAATGTCGCAATTCCATGACCGCTCCTCTGTCTGCCCGGCCCCATTGGGGTTCCCGTCATTCATACATAAAAGGTATCCAAATAGCGTCTTGAATATATTGGAAATGTGACCGATGGGTCAATACACTGCGAATCAGGCGCGGACAGGCTTGCCCTTAGCTGCCACGCCGAAAGATCAAGGGATTCGAATAAGAGAGACGAGGAGCCTGAAGATGTTTGAAGACCGCATCCGCCTGGCGTCGCTGCGCGACCGGGTGATGAGTGCCGACGAAGCGGCAATGTTGGTGCGAGACGGCATGGTGGTCGGCATGAGCGGGTTCACCCGCGCCGGCGACGCCAAGGACATGCCCATCGCGCTGGCCAAGCGGGCCAAGGCCCACCCGATGAAGATCACGCTGATCACGGGGGCGTCGCTCGGACACGATTCCGACAAGACGCTGACCGAAGCGGGCGTGCTGGCGAAGCGTCTGCCGTTCCAGGTCGACACGACACTGCGCGGCGCGATCAATCGCGGCGACGTGATGTTCGTCGATCAGCATTTGTCGGAGACTGTCGAATTCCTGCGCACCGGACAGTTCGGCGCGCTCGACGTGGCCGTGATCGAGGCGGTCGCCATCACGGAAGACGGCGGGCTCGTGCCGAGTTCGTCGGTCGGCAATTCGGCGAGCTTTGCGATCCTCGCGGACAAGGTGATTGTCGAGATCAACCTCGCGCAGCCGCTCGCCTTCGAAGGCATGCACGACATCTGGATTCCGGGTCAGCGTCCGCATCGCGCACCGTTGCCCATCGTCGACGTGCGCGATCGCGTCGGCACGAACGTGGTGAAGATTGCGCCGGAGAAGATCGCCGCCATCGTTATCACCGACACGCCGGACAGCGCCTCCAACGCGCTGCCGCCCGATGCGGACACGCAGAACATCGCCGGCCACCTCATCGAATTTTTCCAGCACGAAGTCTCGCGCGGCCGCCTGCCGCGCACGCTGCCTGCGATTCAGTCGGGCATCGGCACCATTGCCAATGCGGTGCTCACGGGCTTCATCGACTCGCCGTTCGAGAACCTCACGATGTACTCCGAGGTGCTGCAGGACTCGACGTTCGAACTCATGGATGCGGGCAAGATGGTGTTCGCGTCGGGGTCGTCGATCACGGTGTCGCAAGCCGTGCAGGATCGTGTTTTCAAGCATCTCGAGCGCTATCGCGACAAGCTCGTGCTGCGTCCGCAGGAGGTCAGCAACCATCCTGAAGTCATTCGACGGCTGGGGTTGATCGCACTCAACACCGCGCTCGAAGCGGACATTTACGGCAACGTGAATTCCACGCACGTCGGTGGCACGCACATGATGAACGGCATCGGCGGCTCGGGCGACTTCGCTCGCAACGCCCGCATGGCGATCTTCGCCACCAAGTCGATTGCAAAGGACGGAAAGATCTCGAGCATCGTGCCGATGGTGCCGCACGTCGACCACAACGAGCACGACGTGGACATCCTCGTGACGGAGCAAGGCCTGGCCGATCTGCGCACGCTCGCCCCGCGCGAGCGCGTGAACCTGGTGATCGATCATTGCGCGCACCCGAGCTACCGAGAAGTGTTGCGCGACTACTATCGCGACGCCCTGCGCTATGGCGGGCAGACGCCGCACGCGCTGGAACACGCGTTCGACATGCACGTCAACTTGCGCGAGCGTGGCTCGATGCTGGCGGGCAGATGACATCGCCGACGGTCGCCAACGCCGACGGGCGGGCGACCGGATGCGACGACCGTTGCGATGGATGCGACGGGCTCAACCATTGCGATGGCGCCGACGCGCATTGTCGACGCCGGGGAAGAACATGGGACGCATGCGGTCCTGTGGGCCGAACGCCGATGCGGGCGTTCAGGCATTCGCGGCTCGCCGGCGTGCGCAGGCGAGCCGCTTTTTATATGTGTGCGCGTGGCGTCGTTATCGAAACTGGAAGCACCGGCCATTGCTTCGACGATCCAGCGGGTGGGTAATTCTCCACGGCGTCGCCACTTTCGTCACATGAAGGTCCCACCGGCGACCGTCACTCGCTGGCCGCCTCGGCCTCAGTCTGCTCGATGGCCTCGACGATGATGCGCAGCGTGGCGTCGAGGTGTGATTGCATGTGCCGCCGGGCCGCATCCACGTCGCGGGCGCGGTACTCGTCGAGCATCGTCTGGTGTTCCCCATTGCTCACGTCGACATGCGCGGGACGCATATGGAGCGACAACGCAATGTAGGGGCCCGACGCATCGCGCAGGGTCTTGATCAGGTGCGCCAGTCGGGAGTTGTCCTGCGACGCCCATAGCGCCGCGTGAAACGCCTGGTTCAGTTCGGTCCATTTGGCGACGTCCGACGTCGCGAGCATCTCGGTGTGCAGCGCCTGGGCGTTGGCGATGTCCCCCTCCCGAAGCGTGGCCATCGCTTGCTCGACCATCATCGGTTCGAGCGTTTTGCGCAGACGGTACAGCTCGTTGACGTCGTCGATCGTAAGACCGCGTACCACGGCACCACGGTGAACGTCGAAAAACACGAGCCCCTCGGACACCAGCGTGCGCAGCGCTTCGCGCACAGGCGTCGTCGACATCTCCAGACGCCGCGCGAGATCGTCCTGCCGAAGCCGGTCGCCCGCCTTCAACTTGCCTTGCAGAATCTCAGCACGCAACGTCTCGATGGCATATTGGTAGGCCGTGAGCCGGCGACGGCCTGACGTGCCGGAGACGCTCGATGCGCTCGATGCGCTCGATAGGCTCGGTGTGCCGGACACGCTGGCCGATGCAGAAGGCGTGCTTTTCAAAGGAGTGCCGTGTGTGGATTATCGACGCGCGAGTGTACTCCAGTTAGCCAGCGCTTCCCCAACGGCGCCGGGCGCAACGCCCGACGCGATGAGCGCCGCCACCAGAAGCCGGGCCTTGAGCGCCGAGAGCCAACCGGCCATGTGCGCGCCGCGCCGAACCAGGTCGATTTCAGCACCGACATACCCATAGGTTTCACACGCCGTCGGCCCGCTCGCCGCGCGACTGGCGACCACCACCGGCACTTGCTCGGCCAGCGCACCGATGCGCTGCGCGAATCCAAAGGAGACGTGTCCCGCGCCCTGCCCGGCAATCACGACGGCCTCGTAGCCGCCCTTCACCGCCAGCTCCGCCAGTTCGCCGTCATCGCCCAGCACGGCTGCCACCAGCGCGACCTTCGGCCACGCACGCATGGGTCGCGTAAGGGCGTGCGGGCGCGCCTGGCGTGCATGAAAGAACGCTGGGCCGCCTTCGACGAGACGTGCGGCGACGCCGCCGTCGCGCGACACAAACGCCTGCACCGCGAGCGAATCGCCCTTGCTGACCCACCGCGCGTAATGCGCCGTGTCGTTCATCACGACGAGCACGCCGCGTTCGACGCTCTCGGGATGCACCGCTACCCTGACGGCCGCCAGCAGATTCGCAGGACCGTCCGCGCCTGCGGCCTGCGGCGCGCGCATCGCCCCCGTGAGAATCAGCGGCGCGGGCAGTGTCCAGAACAAATCCAGCAGGAAGGCCGTTTCCTCGAGCGTGTCGGTGCCCTGCGTAAGCACGACGCCCACTGCCCCTGCCGCGACCTGTTGCTCGGCCCAGGCGAGCGCCTCCATCAGGTCGTCATAGCGCAGCGACGCGCTCGGCAGTTGTCGAAGCGATGCCGTCGTGATCATCGCCACGTCGGACAATCCGGGCACCGAGCGGGCCAGTTGCGCGGCGTCAAGCGTGGGGACGACGCCACCGGCGGCGTCTGAGGGGGTCATGCTGATCGTGCCGCCAAGCGAGGCGACGGCAACCACGGGAAGCGAATTGGGCATCGGGGATCGGTATCTGATTTCAGTCGATATGCATTATGCATTATGCATTATATATAATCGACACTCGTCGGCATGCTGTCAGCCAGATACGGCTATTCGTTGATGTTTGTCGCGACTGCGGTGGCGACTGCGGTGGGCGCGTGTTGGCGATGCTGTGCCGGTGCGGTCAAGGGCTGGACCGGAAGGGGGGCGGCGCGATGCCAGGACGCATCGGCCTGATTCGACGTGAAGCGCTCGCCCACCGATGCGGGGGCGGGCGCTTCACGCCATTTAGCAGTTGCCCTTCTTCGCCTGTCCCGGCGGACAGAAGCCATTCCCCGGGCCGCCACGCCCGCCATAACCGCCATCGTCAGGAAGATAGACGGCGCAACTTGCCAGCAGGACCGTGGTAGCGACGAGCAGAAAGGAGAGCTTGCGCATTGGGGGGTATCTCCGAATGATGTGTCGTCATTCTACCCGTGACCTGTCTCGCAAGCCCGCGCGTGACGGGGACTGCTCCGTCACGCGAACCGATAACGCCGATGTCCGTGCGTCAGGCTCAAGCCACCTCGGCCTTTCCGGTCAGTTGTGTTTCATCGCCCTTGCGCGTCAGCAACAGCAGCGTCGTCACGCTGATGAGGGTCAACACGGCGAGCGGCATCAGCGCGAGCGAATAGCTGCCCGTCGCGGCCTTCACCCATCCGTAGACATTCACCATCAATCCGCCGCCAAGCAGGTTGGCGATGGCGTTGACGGTGGCAAGACCGGCCGCAACCGCACTGTTCGAAAGCATGTCGGTCGCCAGTGCCCAGAACGGGCCTTTGAACGAGTACGCACCGACCAACACCGCGCAGAGCATACCGAGCGTCGGCACCAGCGTTCCGCTCAACGAAGTGCCAAACAACCCGAGACCGATCAGCAGCATCGGCACGACCGTATGCCAACGGCGTTCGCCGAGCCGGTCCGAACGGCGGCCCCAATACACCATCAGCACGGATGAGAGCGCGTAAGGCACGGAGTTCAGCAGGCCGGTCTGCATGACGGTGAGGCCGAACGATTTCAGCAACTGCGGCTGCCAGACGGACAACGTGCTGCCCGCCGCCGAGGCACAGGTGTCGACGAGTGCCAGGCACAGCACGTAACGGTTGCGGAAGAGCTTCGTCAACGGCATCGACAAGACCTTCTTTGGCGCCTTGTGCTCGGCGGCGAGCGTGCTCGCGAGCCATGTCCGCTCGTCCTCATTTAGCCATTTCGCGTCTTTCGGCTTGTTGGCCAGGAGGAACAGGCAGGCAATGCCCAGCAGGATCGTGGGCACACCCTCGAGAATAAAGAGCCAGTGCCAACCGCGCAGACCGGCGATACCGTCCATCTGAAGCAGTAGCGCGGAAATCGGCGAACCGATGAAACTTGCTGCCGGAATGGCGACCATGAACGTTGCCACGATACGCGCGCGATACGACGCCGGAATCCAGTACGAGAGGTACAGCAGGACCCCCGGGAAGAAGCCGGCTTCGGCCGCACCCAGCAGGAATCGAAGAACGTAGAAACTCGTCGCGTTGTGCACCAACGCCATCGCCGCCGACACAATGCCCCACGTGATCATGATGCGAGCGATCCAGAGTCGCGCGCCATACTTCTGAAGCGCGAGATTGCTCGGCACTTCACAGAAGAAGTAGGAGATGAAGAACAGGCTGCTACCGAATCCGAACACGCGCGCCGACATGCCAAGATCGTGATTCATCTGGAGCGAGGCCATGCCGACGTTGCCTCGGTCGATGAAGGCGAGCAGGTAACACACCATCAAGAACGGGACGAGACGCCACACGACCTTCCGTACGGTCTCGCGCTCGATGGCGGATTGCTCCCTAACACCCGTGAGTTGCATCGTTGTCTCCCAATTTATTGTGCACCGGAGCGCTATTGTCTGAGTCGTTGCGTGGCGATAGCGGACACGCCCGCGGCGGCCAGTACGGTGTCCCATACGGCAGCCATCGCCGCGATGGGTGTCCCCACGCCTGGCGCGTCCGACGCCGTTATGAAAGCGTCGTTCCGCGGGTTTCCGGCGCGAAGAAGACGACGATCGCAGCGGCGATGAAGGCGACGATCGTCGTGGACAGCCCAAGGACAAAGCCGCCCGACGTCGACGCTAGCGCGCCGATGACCAGCGGTGCGATGAAGCCACCAAGTCGTCCGCCGTTGTAGGCGAGTCCCATGAAGAAACCGCGCTTCGCGGTGTTTCCGATGATTTCTGCGAGGAACGGCCCGGCGCCGGCAAAAATCCCGTTGACGCTGAACCCCGTGAGGAATATCGCCGCCATGAGCAGCATCGCGTTCGACGACAGGATGTACACGAGCACAGCCCCCGCGCCCACCAGCAGATAGGCCAGGAACATCGGACGGCGACCAAGGCGGTCGACAAAGGCCGAGAACAGCAGGAACCCCGTGATGGCGCCGAACTGAAGCGCGAGCACAAACTTCAAGCTATGCACGAAGTCGATGTGTTTCACCGTGACGAGGAATGTCGGCGTCCAGGTGAACACACCCCAGTAGAGGTATTGCAGGAAGAAGATGAACGTGAACGCGAGCAGAAGACCGCGAACGTTGAGCTTCTCGTCGCCCGCCTGGGTGCCACTCGCGGGCGTTGCGCTCGCCTGCCGCCGCTCGAGCCAGATGGGCGACTCAGGCGTCTTGCGTGCCACCCAGAAGAGGATGAAGAACGGCAGCGCGCCAATCAGGAAAAGCAGACGCCAACCGCTGTCGACAAGACCGCCGTACGCGGCGCTCACGATGCCGGAAATCGCAATCGCGAGAATGGCGCCGATGGGCAGCCCCATCTGCATAAGCGCCCCACCCTTGCCGCGACGGCTCGCATGCCAGGTCTCTGCAATGAGGGCTGCGCCGGCAGTCCATGTCCCGCCCATGCCCAACGCCCCGAAAAAGCGCAGCGTCGCAAACCAATGCTCGTTGGGCGCGAACGCCAGCAAGCCGGAAAACAGTGAGTAGATGCCAATGCACAGCAGCGCCGTGCGCACGCGGCCCAAGCGGTCGGAGACGTAGCCGAAGAGAATGCCGCCGACGATCTGCCCGGCCGCCGTGATGCTGGTGAACAGGCCGAGCTGCGCCTTGCTCAATCCAAACTGAAGGGCCAGCGTCGGCAGCAAAAGCGAGAGCAGGAACGAGTCGTAGCTCTCGAACGTCCATCCCAGGCCAGCCAGCGAGAGCGAGCGCCATTCGCCCTTGGTGATCGCCTTGTAGCCGCTCGCGTGTCCCGTATCGGTGAGGCTTGCCTCGGAGAGGCTTGCACTAGTCTTCATTCTTTGTCTCCTGACATATCCAAGCGATAAACTGACGCGGCCGTGCGGCTGAACAGCGCCGCCTTTTCATCGGCCGACATCGCACTCGCCAATCTTTTGAAGGCATTCCACAGAACGCCGTAGCTGAACATCCCCTTGTCGACGGGGAAATTGCTCTCGAACAGGCAGCGGTTCGCACCGAAGAGGTCGAGGCAGGTGTCGAAATACGGCCGCCATGCGGCGGCGAGCATGTCGGACGACGGGGGCAATTCGTTTGCGGCAAACCCGAAACCGAACACGCTCAGGCCCGCACCACCCAACTTGATCACGGTGTTCGGCAGACTGGCCAGTCGCGCCAGCCCGCGCGTCCAGCGCGCCCAAACGTCCTCTGCGGTGTTGGCGTGAGGCCCAACGCCCAGGGGGCCGCCAAAGTGATCGATGACGACAGTCACCTCCGGTGCACTCAGCGCCAGCGCATACAGCTGATCGAGTTGCGTGTGATAAACCCAGGCATCGAGCGACAGGCCGTACTTCGCGAGGGTTCGCACGCCCTGCTGAAACGCCGGGTTTTCCATGAGGTCGCGCGGCGGCGTGACGGGACTGGAACTGACCGCAGGACTCTCGTGCCACGCGAGCGGATTGCGAATCCCGCGCAGCCTGCCCCCGGACACCTGCAGCATGGCCTCGAGTACGCCCTCCAGATCCCACCCCAGCGTCAGGTCCGCGCCCCCGACGATGGCCTGGCAGACCCTCGTCGGCCCGTAAGCCCCACTGGCGAACATGGCCGCGACACCGTTGGCGAACTCGACTTCTCCGAGCGGTTTCATCGGCTCCGGACCATCGCGTCGGAGCATCGATCGACACTGGACATAGACCGTCGACACAATGCGGTGCCCGCTCGCGACATCCTTGCCGAATTCATCGGCGAGATACCGCCCGGTTTGACGGTCCCAGAGATGGTGATGCGCGTCGACGATGGGCAGCGCCGGTTCGAGCGCGGCTTCTTCGCGCAAGGCCAGCCACGCTTCGCGAACCGTCAGGTGAGGCGCATGGACAATTTGCATGGCGCGGTCCCCGTCAGCCGTTCGAGCGCATGCCGTTTGCGGCGTCGACCGGATCGTGTCCGGGATCGGACACCGCTTCGCCTGCGTTCGCCCCGGGGTCGGCCAGCCATGCCGTGGTCAGTGCGCCCACCAGCAAGAAGGCCGACACAGCAATCAACGGTGCGGTGAAGCCGCCCGAGAACTGCTTGAGCGCACCGATCATCGAGGGTCCGACAAACCCACCGAGATTGCCGACCGAGACGATCAGCGCGAGGCCACCGGCGGCGGCGCGTCCTGTGAGGAAGCCAGACGGAATGGCCCAGTAAGTCGCCTGGAACGCGAGAATGCCGCTCACGGTAAAGCTCAGCGCAATCAGCTTGAGCACCGGCGCGTCGACGAACGTGCTGATGCAAAGCGCCACCGCCGCGACGCCCAGGGCGCCAGCGACATACGGAATGCGGTGCTTCGCACGATTCGCGACGCGCGCCCACACGATCATGACGACCGCACCGATGGCGTACGGAATCGCGGTCAGCCAGCCCACCACCGAGTGCGCAACGCCAAACTGCTTGATGATCTGCGGCATCCAGAGGCCGACACCCAGCGACCCCACGATGCCGCAGAAGTTGATGAACGCCAGCACGTAGACTCGCCAGTTCGTCATGGCGTCACGCAGGCTGCTGCCATGCTTGGTCCCGATGTCGCGCTGCTCGTGCGCGATGCGCCGCTCCAGGAGCGTTCGCTCGGCCTGCGTCAGCCACTTCGCTTTCGCCGGCCGGTCGGCCAGCACGAAGAGGCAAACCACACCGAGGACCACCGCTGGCAGGCCTTCCATGAGCAGCAGCCATTGCCAACTGCGCAGACCGTGCAGGCCGCCCAGTTGCAGCAACGCCCCCGAAATTGGCGAGCCGATCATGTTCGCGACGGGAATGCCGACGAGGAACGCGGCGGTGACCTTCGCGCGCCATTTCCCCGGGAACCAGTGCGTGAAATAGAGATAAATGCCGGGCGTGAAGCCCGCTTCGGCGAGGCCGAGAAGAAAGCGCGCGGCCGCGAAGCTCTTGGGGCCGACGACGAAGGCCGTGGCCATCGAGAACAAGCCCCAGGTAATCATGATGCGCGCGATCCACACGCGCGCGCCGACCTTCTGCATGATGAGATTGCTGGGGATTTCGAAGAGGAAATACCCGATGAAGAACAACCCTGCGCCAAGGCCAAACTGTTCTGCGGTCAGCCCCAGATCCTTGTTCATCGTTAACGCGGCGAAGCCGACGTTGGTTCTGTCGAGGTAGCTCACGACATAGCAGAGAAAGATGAAAGGCAGAATCCGCCAGAACGCCTTGGCAAGCGTTCGCTCGCTCGCGGCATACTCGTCGCTCGCGAAGTGCTGACTGTGCGGCGTGTCGCACCCGGTGGCGGCGGGCGCGGCGGTGATGGTTTGCGAAAGGGTCATGCTTGCTCCTCCACCGCACTACTTATGGTGCGATATCGATATAGGGGGCACCGGGCAGACCACCCGGTGATCAAACGTCAGGACTTCGTCTTCGCCTGTTTGGGCAACGGCCCGGGAATCGTCATCTCGGCTTTCAGCACGGTGCCCGTGACCGACTCCGTCATGAACAGCGTTTGCATGTCGGGGCCACCGAAGCACAGATTCGTGAGCGACGCCCCTTCCGGGCTAATGAGTATGACCTCCGGCTCGGCGCGGTGGTTGAGCCCCCATGCGCGACCGAGGCCCGGATTCGCGATAAAGAGCCGCCCGTTGACGTCGACCGTCAGGCCATCAGGCCCACTGGGGCCGTAAGAGGTGAAGAACTGGCCGACCTTGCTGACCGAGCCGTCGGACTGCAATGGCACACGCCAGACGCAGTTGCCCCGCGTCATGGCGACGAAGAGGACCTTTTCGTCCGGCGAGAGCACCAGCCCGTTGGGGCTCGGGCACTGGCTCAGCAGCGTGTCCAGCTTGCCGTCTGGCGAGAGGCGATAGACGCGGCCCGTGGGGTCGTGCAGACCGGTCTGTCCCTGATCGGTGAAGTACAGGTTGCCGCGCGAATCGAAGGTGAGATCATTCACACCGCGAAAGCGCTCGGTATTGCGACGCTCGAGGTACGGACGAACCTCACCGCGCGCGATATCGAGCAGCATCAGGCCGTTGCGATAGTCGGTAATGAGCAGATGCGCGTCGTCGAAACGCTTCATCCCATTCGGTTCACCGTCGTACTGCACGACGAGATCCCATTCGCCCGAGGACGAAATACGGAAAATGCGCCCGTGCGGAATGTCGGTCACGAACAGGTAGCCGGCCGGATCCCAGACGGGTCCTTCCAGGAACGAGTCGGTGGCCATGCCGCCGCGATTCGCTAGCGCCCAGTCGGTCTGGACATCGGGCTTGCGGAACCGCACCGGCATGCGCGTGAAGACTTCCGCTTCGCGCACTTCGGGTGTTGTGAGAAAGAACATGCTCTGCCCTCCGGATTCGAACGCTAGGCGGCGTCGCGCGCCTGTGCGTTGAAGACGGCAAGCACGTTGGCGGCAGCGCCCTTCCCCATGTTCACGTAGGCCGCGTCGCTCACGCCGCCGATGTGCGGGGACAAGATGACGTTGGGAATGCCCTGGAACAGATGGGGCATGGTCATCGGCTCGACATCGAAACTATCGAGACCCGCCGCACGCAGTTGCCCGCTGGCGAGTGCCTGCGCGAGCGCCGCTTCGTCGATGAGGCCACCGCGCGCCGTGTTGACGAGAATGGCACCCGGCTTGAAGCAGCTGAGCGTTTCGCGGTTGAGCATCTGGCGGTTCTCAGCGGTGAGCGGACAGTGCAGCGACACGACGTCCGACGCCGCATACAGCGCCTCGAGCGACACGAGCTTGACGCCTTGCGGTGCCTCTTTCGCATACGGGTCGAACGCCACGACCGTCATCCCGAATGACAAGCCCACGGCGGCGACCCTGCGCCCAATGGCCCCCAAGCCCACGAGACCGAGCGTGCGGCCCTCCAGTTCGACCGACTTGTGCGTGGCCTTGTCCCAATGGCCAGCTCGCAGGCGAGCGTCCAGATGGGGGACCGCCTTGGCGCAAGCGAGGATGAGCGCCCAGGCATGCTCGGCGACGGCGGCGGCGTTCGCCCCGACGGCGGCCAGCACGGCGATACCCCGCTCCTTTGCCGCCGCTTGGTCGATGACGTCTATGCCGCTGCCGTGCTTGGAGATCACGCGCAGATTCGCTGCCGCGTCCATGATCCGGGCGTTGATCTTCCCGTAGCGCACGATGATGGCAACGGGCTTGTGGTGTTCACACAGGGCGACGATGTCGTCTTCCGTGGGCTGCTTGCCCGCGAAGATCAGCTCGAAGGCATCGAGCATGGCGATGGCTTCGGGGGCGAGGTCAGCGGCGGTGACCAGCAGAACCGGCTTTTGCGTCACGGCAGTCATTACAGCGTCTCACCTTCGGCCAGCATGCCGGCGGCCCGCAATTCCTTCTCGACCCACGCCGGACGCAACTGCTCGCCGCGCAGAATGCCGTCGATGCGCGCCGTTTCTGCTTCGAGCTTCTTTTGCGCCAGATCGATGATGCGCGCCACGTCCTGCCGTGCAATGACGACGACGCCATCGGCATCGCCGACCACGAGGTCACCAGGATTCACCGCGGTGCCGCCCAGCGAGATGGGCGAGTTCACCAGGCCGGCCACGCTCTTGGTCGGGCCGCACGGATTCAGGCCTGCCGAGAAAATCGGGTAGTCGCCGTTGGCGAGTTCGTGCGCGTCGCGCACGGCAGCGTCGATGATGATGCCCGCGATGCCGGTCGCCTTTGCCTGAGTGGCCATGATTTCTCCCAGCAGCGCGCAGCTCACGTCGCCCTTGCCGTCGACCACGATGACGTCGCCCGGCTGGGCGATCGCCAACGCGGCATGGATAGCCAGATTATCGCCCTGGCGGACTTCGACAGTAATGGCCGGACCCGCGACTTTCATCTTGGGGGACAGCGGTTTCACCCGCCCGTGCACCGTGCCGCGACGGCCAGCGACGTCGGCAAGAATGGCGGCCTGATACTTGGCTGCCGCCTCGACAAGTTCGGGCGAGACGCGCTCGATGTTTCGTTGGATGGAAGTGCCTGCGGGAGTCGTGCTCATAATTTGACCTCAAATGATGCGCTGTACGATGTACAGAGCTAATGTACAGAGTGAAATAACTATAAGACAGGCGACGCATGACCGGCACTAGCGTTTACCCTTTTACTGGGTAAATTGTCGCTGTACCATGTAAAATGGCATCTATTTGACAGGGGAACGGGATGGGGAACGACGGGGTCGCCGCAGTCGAGAAAGCGCTATCGCTGCTCGACTGTTTCAAGCCGGGTGCGGAATCGCATTCTCTCGGTACGCTTTCGCAGGCGACCGGGATGCACAAGACGACCGTGTACCGACTGATGAACTCGCTTGAACGAATGGGCTATGTGGTGCGCTCGTCATCGGGCAACTATGCGCTCGGCCATCGACTGCTATATCTGGGCAAGCTGTTCGAGCAATCGTTTCACCTGTCGACGGTGGTCGAGCCGGTGTTGTTTGATCTGGCTGCGCTGGCGAAGGAAAGCGCATCGTACTACGTGCACGAGAATGGCAACCGGCTTTGCCTGTTCCGGGTTGAGCCGTCCGAGGGGCTGCGCGAGACGCGCCTTCCGGGCACGTCGCTGCCGCTGGACGACACGGCCATCGGCCAGGTCATTCGGTTCTGGGGGTTGAACGAGCCGCTGTACGAGCAACCGCCGACGATCCCCATCTTCACGTCGGGTGCGCGCGACGTGCATACCGCGGCGTTTGCGACGCCGGTGTTCGGTACCGATGACAAGTTCATGGCGGCACTCACGCTCTCCGGTCCGGCCTCGAGACTGAATGCTGCGCATGAATCCGGCGAGCTGGTGGTCCCGCAATTGCGCGCCGCGGCCGATTTGTCGCGGAAGCTCGGGGCGAGTGCCGCGTTTTGCGAGCGGTTCTACGGCGTATGAGCGCGGTGGGACGTGGGATCCTTGTTGACGCCGGCAGCGCAATCAAATGCGCGTGTGTGGTGCCGGTGGATGCCCGCCCCCCCTTTCTGGCGCACGACTTACGCAAAACAATGTATTGCCCAATAGCGAGAGCGGATAACGATATGCTTTGACATTCCCGATCCGCCCCTGTATTGTGGGCCTCGAAATATTCAAGAAGCTCGATTGCTGATCACCATTTTCCGCCTTGTCTGCGCGGTACTCGTTGTCCTCTCCTCTTCCTTGAAGTTTTTGTCGCTCCGCGGTGGAGCTGTATTTTTTTATTTCAAGGATTCAATATGGATACCGGTACTGTTAAGTGGTTCAACGATAGCAAGGGCTTTGGCTTCATTACTCCTGACGCTGGCGGCGATGATCTCTTCGCTCACTTCTCGGAAGTTCGCGGCGATGGATTCAAGACGCTCGCGGAGAACCAGAAGGTAAGCTACGAGACGAAGCGTGGCCCGAAGGGCATGCAAGCCTCGAATATCACCCCGCTGTAACGTATTTCAAGGGCCGGTCTTCCGGCCCTTTGCTTGTCTGCCTCACGCGCGCGCTTCCTCGCGCAGCGACGCTCCCCCCCGATCCGATCGCCACACCTCAACGCGCGCATCGTTTGTCGTTTAGACACAATCCGTCTCCCCCCAACTTTCAAATTGTCTTGCTTGTATGGCGCGAATGCCATGTGTGCGCTCGACAATCGCTAATGCAAAATATCGAACATCACCACCAATACAACGGCTACTCAATTTCCCCATCCGCGCACCAACTATCGGACGGCTGGTTTGCGGCCAACCTCGTGCTCGTCAGAGGCGGCCCCCTGGACGCCGATCCGGTTTCGTACAATTTCTACGCGCTCGACTATTTCGACAACGAAACGCAGGCGCTGGGACACGCCACCACGTGGGCGCGCGACTGGGTCGACAATCGCGGCTAGACCGCATTTCGATTTCGCAGCGGATTGAGTCAAAAAGCAAAAAGCCCTTGACGCCACCGTCGCGGGCTCACTGACTTCGTTTCACCGCCTGGATACCCGAGCACTCAGAAGTCCCAGATGATCGGCACCCGACGATAGGCGTCCACAAAAACGTGGAGATCCACCGGAAAAGGTTCGCTCAGTCCGGCCGGCGTGTCCGATTCAACAACGGGTGGCGAGTCCCTGGCGACCCTCATCGCGAGCGCGACATTGCGGGTGGAACATGCATGTCTACACAGCAGACGATGGCGTCGACGCCAGCATCGTGCTCGCTCAGATAGACGTGCCCCACGCCACTGTCGAAATAAAGACTATCGCCTGGCGCCAGCCGAAATTCGCTGCCATTTTCAAACTGCAGCAACAAACTGCCTGACAAAACAAACACGAACTCTTCGCCCGCGTGGCGAATATAGTCAGGAAAATCTTCCAGCTTGCGCGCGCGAATGTGTGCACGCATCGGCACCATGCGCTTATTGGCAAGGTCGGAAGCGATCATGCCATAGCGATAGTTGGGGGTCTCGTATATCGTTTGCTTTCCCGCTTCAGTGAACGATGGACTCATCCCTGCGCTGAGTTCGGCGTTGCCATGCCCGAAGATGGCCGAGTAATCCAGGCCGAGTGCACGGGCAAGCGCGCCAAACTTGTCGTAGGTGAGCGCAATGTCGCCGCGCTCCGCCTTTGAGATGGTCGATACAGCGACGCCTGAGCGCTCGCTCAACGTCTTGAGTGTCAGCCCGTTCTCCTTGCGCGCGCTTCGCAGCCGGGCGCCCACCGTTTCATGACTGACCTGGCCGTCGTCGCGCTTCTGCTTGCCTGACGACGCAGGCTTCTTTGGTGTAGATGGCGTCATAGGACTTTCACTGAGCGTGTACGGTCCAGACAATACGAACCGAACACATGAAACCGATTGCGTTGATTTTTTGACATTTTCTCGTATACGAGAACTTAAATTCTCATATATGATAACCGGAACAGTCACGGACGCCTTGCGTCTGCGTTGACCGACGCATTGTCATTCTTCTCCGAGCCCAAAAAATGAACAAAGAAATCACACGTTTGCATACCAATGTCCGCATGAGTCAGGTGGTCATTGCGGGGGGTGTCGTATATCTGGCCGGGCAAGTGCCGATGACGCAATACGCCACGATTCCCGAGCAGACGAACGAAGTCTTGACGCAAATCGATGGGCTACTCGCCGAGGCGGGCATCGACAAAACACGTCTTCTGACGGCGAACATCTGGCTTTCCGATGCTCGTTATTTTGACGAATTCAACCGCGTATGGGACGCCTGGATTCCGCAGGGACATGCACCAACGCGCGCGTGTGTTCAATCGCTGTTGATGAGAGCCGGCTTCGACGTGGAAGTTGCCGTGACGGCGTTGGCCTAGGCCGTGCGACATTTGCCAGGCGACATCCACGATTTGGCGTTCACGACGCCATTGCGAATCGGTTGACCTATTCAAACCGTCCACTGTGGCATTGCGACGCGACCACGCGGCTAGCCACAGCAATGGGATAACGACAGTGTCTCCATCATGAAATTCGATGTTCTCGTACTCGGCGCCGGGATCGTCGGCGTCTCGACGGCTATCCATTTGCAGAGTCGTGGCCTTTCGACCGCGCTCGTCGACCGCAGCACGCCCGGTCGGGAAACGTCATTTGGCAACGCCGGATTGATACAGCGTGAAGGCGTGTATCCGTACGCGTTTCCTCGCGACATCGGAACGCTGCTTCACTATGCGCGGAATCAATCCACGGATGTGCGTTATCACCCGTCGGCGCTGCCGAGCATCGCCCCATTTCTCGCACGATATTGGCATCACTCCGCGCCGCAACGCCATGCCCGCATCGCCCGTCAATACAGCACACTGATCGAGCATTGCTTGACCGAGCACCAGGCACTCATCAAACGTGCGGGTGCGGATGATCTGCTACGCGAAGGCGGGTGGCTAAAGGTCTTCCATCGGCGTGATGCGTTCGACGCAGCGCTTCTCGATGTCGAGCGCTGGCAACGTGAGTACGGCGTACCGTTTGAGCGACTCGATGCAGCGCAACTTCAGAAGGATGAGCCGTCGCTCTCGGCAACGCTCATCGGCGCCATTCGCCATACGGCTTCGAGTTCGATTCGCGATCCCGGCGAATTGGTTGCCCGCTACGCGCAGTACTTCACAGCGATAGGTGGGCAGATCATGCGCGGTGATGCGACCACGTTGAAGCCCCATTGGCGCGTACAGACCCTCGAGGGGGAAATCGAAGGTCGGCACGCCGTCGTGGCCATGGGGCCTTGGTCCGACACGATTACGCGTGCGCTGGGTTACCGGCTGCCGCTGGCGGTCAAGCGCGGCTATCACCGGCACTTCCTGCCCGACATCGGTACAAAACTGAATCAGCCGGTATTGGATGCCGAGAGCGGCTTTTTGCTGGCACCGATGAACCAGGGAATTCGTCTGACAACGGGCGTCGAACTTGCGTTACGCGATGCACCGCGGACGCCCGTTCAGCTAGCGGCCGTTGAACCTCTGGCGAGACGGCTGTTCCCGCTGGGAAAAGCGGTTGAATCCGAGCCATGGATGGGTTGTCGACCGTGCACGCCCGATATGCTGCCGATCATCGGCCCGGCCCCCCGGCATCGGGATCTTTGGTTCGCCTTCGGTCACGCGCATCACGGTCTGACGCTCGGCCCCGTGACCGGGCGTCTGATTGCCGAGATGCTCACTGGCGCGCCGACGTTGGTCGACCCTTCTCCATTTCGTGCCGATCGCTTCTGACTCGGTATCGCTTCGCCGCCCCACTCGAGATGTGCCGCCGCCAGGCGGCACATCAGTCGAAAAAAAGCCCTTCCAGAAGAAGGGCAAACTTTGCCGGAGTTTTGGCGATTCCCGGCAAAATATTGGGTCAACCTACGCGTGATCGATTGGATTGATCTGTGGCGTCGCGGCGCCACCCGATCAGACGAACGGATTTTCGACGCGAGGCCAGTACTCGAGGCTACGGCGTCGATAGGGGAGTTTTGCGAAATCGGGGGTCAGTGCGCCAGGGGCTGCAACGTGAAGAATCGCTTTTGCCCGGGGGGCAAATTCGGCATGGAAGTGCTGTGTCGACTTCACGATCACAAGTCGCTTCGCGTCCATCGCAACGCCTATGCCGGTGAATGCGTCCACACCAATGACTTGGGTTCGTACGGAAACGAGCACGATGTCCAATCCGTTTGGCCCTTCAACCCAGACCGAACGGCCCAGTGGAATCGACATGCCGCCAAGGCTCTGCGAATGCGTATCATGCACGGCTCGAACGGTGACGCGCAGGTCAATGGGGTCGCCTGAAGCGGCACCGCATTTGCCACCGACGCGAAGATCCAGCGTGGCGCCGACGCCGGCGTCCGCGCAGATTTGAATGGCCCCCAAATCCCACAAGCAACCCAGGGCAACATCGGAAATGCATCGCTCGACGACTCGCCGAAGGATGAAGGTGCTATCGCCAGGGGCGCCACCACCGGGGTTGTCGGCAACATCTGCCAGGACGACCGGACCGAGGCCGACGGCCAAGGCGGCGTCGAGCCCTTGATCCAGGTCATACCATTTGGGCTGGACGTCATGTCGCATTGCCCAGAATTCACTCCCGAGTTGCTTCGCCAACGCACCGGCGCGCGCCGGGTCACCGTCCGCAATCACCCAAAGCTTTGCGCCGGCCTCGGGGACATCGCCCCAGGGGAATCCATGGCCCAGCGACACAGAGAGAATGCCGTCGCGCCCCTCGAACGACTGCATTCGTCGCACAAAGCCGGCCATGGGTTCCGATGTGGTGTGCCAAGCGCCCACCATCCGGCAATCGTGCACGGCGGTTACCGGGGTGACCTCCCCCTCGGCGGCTTGTGTGACAAGTCGATAAACTTCACGCAATCGGTCGATCGCATCGGTATGCGGATACTCTTTATAGGCGATAAGAATGTTGGCCGCGCACTGCATCAGCTCAGTGAAGTGGCAATGCGGATCAAGCGTCGCGGCAATCGGTACCTCGGGGCCGACAACTTCACGAATGCACGCGAGCAGGTCGCCTTCGCAGTCGTCATGATTCTGCGCCACCATGGCACCGTGGAGCATGAGGACGACAGCGTCGAGCGGTAGCGCTGCGCGCACACCGGCGACGATCTCGTCACGCAGCGTTTCATAGACCTCTCGAATGACGGGGCCCGACGGCTGCGCCTCGGCGCTGAGCCCTTCGGCGATTTCGTTTCCGTCCGAACGGGCGAGTCGCCGAAGTTCCGCCATCAGATAGCCCACGCCTTCCGGCGCGCGAATGCTGGCGTCGCCCCGGAAAATCCCATTTTCCTGAAATCCCCCCCACCCGGTGGGGCACGGCGCGAAGGTGTTGGTTTCTGTAGCGAGTTGTGCCGCGAAAATCTTCATGGTGAGTCCAGATGTGTGAAGAAGCGTGTCCTTCACACTGTATTTGGACCTCGTTGCCTGATTGTGAGCAGTGTGTATCCACATTGACACAGAAGCGGGTGCATTGTCTGCGAAGCGCTCGCGGCTATCGCCTTGGCAACACGACGCGTGCAATCAGCCCAACGTCGCTGCCATTGAGCAATGTCAACGTGCCTCCATGTCGCTTGACGACATCGTTTGCAATGGCCAGCCCAAGTCCGGTACCACCGGTTTCCCGATTACGGGATTGTTCGAGTCGAAAGAACGGCTCCAGCACCCGTTCGAGATCTCGTTCCGGGATGCCGGGCCCGCGATCGACGATGTTGATCTGCACTTGCTCATCGCCATCGACCAATTGAATATGCGCTTCGCTTCCATAGCGAATCGCATTGGCGACCAGATTGGTCAGGCAACGTTTCAACGCCAAGGGCTGCGCAAGCATAGGCGCGATCGCCCCGTGAACGGAGACCTTCTGCCCACGCTCCATCGCGTCTTCCGCGATGGCATCCATGAGCGCGTCGATGTCAATTGGACTGAACGCTTCGGTCACGGCCTCATTGCGTAGAAACGAGAGCGTTGCGTCGAGCAACTGCGTCATTTCGTCGATATCGGCAACCAATCGATCGCTGAACTCCGAGGGCTCAAGCGTCCGTAGCCGCAGACGCATTCGCGTAAGCGGCGTGCGCAGATCATGCGAGACGGCGGCAAGGAAGCGATTGCGATCGTTGACCTGGCGCCGTATGGCCGCCTGCATCGAGTTGAAAACACGAGCCGCCTGCCGCGCTTCAATCGGGCCCGCTTCCGGGATCGGTGGCGCGTCCATATTGCGAGACAAGGCTGCGGCCCCTGCGGCCAGCGACTTGAACGGTACCGACAGCATTCGCGCACCGACCCAGGAAGAGAAGAGCAGCGGAACGATCTGCACGGCAGCGGCGATGCTCAACTGCAGTCCGGTCGACATGCCGGGGGGCGCCTTGAACGCCGCTGCGGAGTACACCGTGTACATCAATATCGCGGTGCCAGCCTGTGTCAGCGCCACCATGACGAGCATGACAAACAGTAGCCGATAGAACGCGGAATCGAACGATGGCTTTTGCATGATGGTTGCGGCGGGTGCCGTGAAAGAAAACGCGAACATGGTCGCTATTATCCGGCGCCTATGTAGCCGCTTCGTCAACAGATTGTTTCAGGACGGAAACATCCGGGAGGGATCACCGCTCACCTGGATTGTGCAGCAATGGAAAGCCACGGCCGGTGGGTCTATGTTTCACGCGAGATACAAAGTCCACATGAACCAGAAATATCGCACAAATAACGTTGAAGCCAGAGCTAAGACTCGAATCAGCGTGGACATCCCTCGCTACACGATCCATACCGCGAAGGCGATTGTGACGGCCGACGTGCGGAAATCTCGAAGGAGACGACAGTGGCAATCAGACAGCATCGCAGGCAAACCGCAGTCACTATGCGCCGATTCAGGCTTAGGCCGAGCGGGGGCACCTGGTTGGTGGGTTCACTGCTGGGGCTTGCGTCAGCCTATGGACATGCGCAAACGGTCGCACTGCCCAGTGCGGCTTCGGCGGTGAGTGCCGAGGCCGAGAGCGCCAAATCATCGGCTGACACTAATGCCGGAACGAACGGCAACGCGCAAACCATGACGCCAGCGTCAGGCAAAGACGGCGCGACACTCAACACTGTGGTGGTGACCGCAACACGTCGCCGTGAACCCGCGCGCGAAGTGCCTATGCAGATCAATGTCATTTCGGCTGACGCATTGCAGAAGAGCGGCGCGAAAACGATGTCTGATTATCTTTCGTCGGAACCTGGGGTGGACCTCAATTCCCAAGGCGGAAGCGGCGCCGGACAGATCAGCATGCGCGGCGTGACGACCGGGGAGCAAACCGGTCCGACCGTGGGTGTCTATGTCGATGACGTCGCCTTCGGTGGGAGCACGGTCTTCTCGCAAGGCGCGACGTTCGCGCTGGACATGAGCCTGCTCGATCTGAATCACATCGAAGTGCTGCGTGGGCCGCAGGGCACGCTATACGGCGCAGGGGCGATGGGCGGATTGCTGAAGTACGTCACCAACGAGCCGGATACGGAGGAATTCTCCGGCCAGGCGAGCGCGGGAATGTCGGCAACCAAGCACGGCGGTATTGGCAATACTGCCAGCGCGGTTCTGAATATTCCCATCAAGAACGATGTGGCTGCCGTGCGCGTTTCGGCTTTCAGCCAACACGACGCAGGTTACGTCGATGCCATCGGACCGCAGGCGGGTAGCCGAATCGACAGAGGCGATACCTACGGCGCGCGCGCGTCGTTGCTCTTGACGCCGACGAGTCAGTTCACCGTGCGTCTGAGCGCGATCACGCAAAACATCAATCGAAACGCCCCCAATTACGTTGCATACGACAAGAGCGGCCAACCCGTCGATGGCGATCTGACAACGCGAATTTATGCGCCGGAACCGTTCCATCAAAACGTCGAACTTTACTCGCTCGGCTTGGAGTACGACTTCGGATGGTCGCGCTTCAACTCGATCACATCGTATCAGTCGGTGAAGACAGACCAGCCTCAGGATCTGTCAGTGGTCTACGTGCCGGCGCTGGCCGCGCAAGGGCTCAATCTGAACTCGGTTGTCGCGATGAACCTGGCGACAACGAACAAGGTGACGCAGGAATTTCGCATGACGTCACCCGCGAACCGCCGTCTTGAATGGCTCGGGGGGCTTTTCTTTACCCGAGAGCGCAGTGAGGCGGATCAGGGCATTGTGGGTGCATTTGCCGACGGGACCACGCCTTCGCTCTCTGCACTGACGGCGCCCAGCACCTATACCGAATACGCCGCATATGGAGATCTGACCTATCACGTGACACAGCGTCTGGCGCTCACGGGCGGTATTCGCATCGCCCACAACCAACAGAGTTACAACCAAAGCACATCGGGCCTTCTGGGCGGACCGCCTCAATCGATTTCCGCACCGTCGTCCGATACCAGCAAGACCTACATGCTGACCGCCAGCTATGGATTGACCGATAACAGCAACGTCTACGTCCGCGCGGCAAGCGGCTATCGACCGGGCGGGCCGAACGCGCTGCTCGTCAGTCCCATCACGGGGCGCCCCGGCAATGGGAGTGCGACGTTTCAGCCCGATACGCTTTGGACCTATGAGGCAGGCTACAAGGCAGATTTGTTCGATAAGCGGCTTTCGTTGTCTGCAACCGCCTATGACATCGAGTGGAAAAACATCCAGCAGCTTGGCGCTCTGGAAGGTGTCAATCAGGTGATCAATGCGGGGGACGCGCGCATCAAAGGGTTCGAGTTGGCAAGTAGCTTCCGTCCCGATCGGCATTGGGATTTTGGTGCGGGGTTTTCCTACATCGACGCCAAGTTGACGCAGGGAAATGCTGCCACCGGGACGCAATCGGGTGATCCCCTGCCGAACTCCGCGAAGTTCTCGGCCACGCTAACTGGGACGTACCACTTTTCGCTCGGCACGTATGCCTCATACGTGGGTATTGCGCAACGATTCGTCGGCCGTCGCCACGCAGGGTTCGGCACCAGCAACGGACGGCCGGATTATCCGCTCCCTGGCTATGCAGTGACCGACCTCCTGGCGGGGATCGACTTCGGCAAGGCGAGTCTGAACTTCTACGTGCGCAATCTGTTTGACCGCCGCGCCCTTCTGGCCGCGGGGACTGCGTTGATGCCGCTTGGCGGGCCGGCACTGGTCAGCGTGGAACGGCCGCGCACGATCGGCGCGGTGCTCACCGTTCCGTTCTGATACGCGTTAGTGACTATTGGAGAACTTCAAATGACTTTGCAGCAGAAAGACTTGCACGCTCGCCTCGACGCGCATCTGGCGCGGTTCAATCGGAGCGACGCGCCGGGCCTCGTGGTCGGGGTCGCCCGTGAAGGACGGGCACTGTTCCGCAAGGGGTTCGGCATGACGAGCCTCGAACATGGCGTCGCCAACACGCCGGCGACCCGGATGCGGATTGGCTCGACCAGCAAGCATTTCACTTGCCTTGCCGCCCTGCTTCTTGCCGAGGACGGCAAGTTGGATATCGATGCGGGTGTTCGCACGTATATGCCGGAACTGCCCGAGTTGGCGGGTGAACCCACGCTGCGCCAGTTGATGACACATACCAGTGGATATCGATGCTATCTGGACCTGTCGGTGATGACGCAAGGGGTTTCCATGACTGCGCGAGGCACGCCGCTGGCGGTTGAGCTGCGTCAGCGGGATGTCAATTTCCCCCCGGGGGAGCGCATGATTTATTGCAACGGGGGCTACCACCTTCTGTCGCAGATCATCGGGCGCGTCAGTGGCATGCCGTTCGAACAGTTTCTTGACCAGCGGATCTTCCGCGTCATGGGCATGCATGACACGGAATCGGTCAGTGACGACTTGCGAATCCGGCCACGCATGGCCACACAGCATGTTCCCGACGGCGCTGGCGGGTATTTGCGCGGATTGTTTCCCAGTGTCGACGTGTTGGGTGAAGGCGGTATCGTCTCCACGATCGACGATATGTTGAAGTGGGCCAGGCATCTTCGTGATCCCGTCAGACTCGGACGTCCGGAAACTTGGCGTGAGATGCTGACGATGCCGCAATATTCCAGCGGGGAATTCGGCATCTACGCGTTGGGGTTGATGCGCACACGGTACCGCAACGTCGAAACCATTCATCACGCAGGCGGGGTTTTCGGTGGAACGAGCCAGATGTTGACGGTTCCCTCGCACGCCCTGGATATCGTCCTGATGAGCAACGGCGCGCCTGTCGATCCCGCTGCGTTGGCGACCGAGATCGTCGATATCGTCCTTGGCGATGACGTGCTCGGTCCGCCGCGACAAGCCCCCGCACCGACTTCGGAAAACCCCGGATTACTCGGGAAATATCTGTCCGTGGCCCCCCTTCAGTTTGTGGAGATCGTTGAGCGGGACGAGCGATTGCACGCTGTGACGCATAACCAGTCACACCATCCCCAGCCGCTTATCTCAGCTGAGCGCGAATTCCGTATCGACGACGGTGCGGGTGCGCAGACTCGTGTAGTACCCCACGCGCTTACGGCGGCAGGCGAAGTTCCCGCCATCGATTTCATCGAGAGCGGACATGTCGTTACCCTGAGCCGATACGAAGTGGCCCCGCCGACCGAGGCGTTAGGGATGGATGGGATCTGCGGCCAATACTTCAGTCACGACGCCGACGCCCACGCCAGTCTCTCCCATGAGGCGGGGCTTCTGACGTTGTCCATTCGTGGCGCCACGGGAAATGCACGTTATCACCTGAGTGCGCTTACCCGTGATGTTTGGACCTTCGCGCCTGCCGATGCCTCGGCACTGTCGACCGGCACGGCACTGATTGAGCGTCGTGGCGACGAGGCGACACGCTTTTCCCTGTACACGTCCCGCACGCGGGCTCTGACGTTCTCGCGTATTGGATAACGTTAAAGCGGGGTGGGAACGTCAGTCCCCACCCCTCCCCTCCGACGCGGTTGGCCGGCGCTAACGTTTACGCGCGAGACTTTACGAATCGAAGGTTTCGCGTCCGGGGGGTATTGATGGAAAAGCCTTCCACGTTCCCGGTATCCGGGCGCCTGACGATGGAAAGCGTTCCGGCGGTGACGGCGTTTGGTTCGCTCGGCGAGAAGCGAAAAAGACCGATGTCGACCGGAAAGACATCGTAGTGGCATTCGCCCGCCCTCCCCGCGATCACGAGCGACATGACCGCGCACTCGTCGCCGCATTCCTGTTGCTCCAGTTCCACAGGGCGTAGCGTGGCGCGAGCGTCTGCTTCTTCGCTGACATAGGCGCCACTCAGCACATCGATGTCTTCGATGCTGACCGACGCGGGCCTCTCGACGCGGCGATAGGTTGTCGTGTGTCCGCAATGCGCGATGCGCAAATGCGCTGCATCTTCCGGCTCGATGGCCGTTCCCCACTGCAACAGGAAGGTGCCGTCGCCCGTGGACTCCAGTGCAAATCCGCGCGTGCCGCCTTCGGGGGAATCGAGCGGGTACAGCCACGGGGCGCTCGGTCCAAGCGGACCGCTTAGCATGATGTCGCCGCTGCGCTCGGCGATGTCGTACACGATGTCTCCGTTCGCTTCGCGATAGGTGCCGACGCGTCCGGATGAGAAAACCCTCGTGGCGGGCGTCGGAATTGGGTACCCCTTCATAGGATCGTCCAAGAGGACGTCCAGCATGCGGAGCGAAAGCGCGGTTGGCGCTGAAATTGCCCCGTTACTGAGCAACACGACATCGACGCCATGCGCGGGGACGCAAAGCATTTGACATGAGCCGCCGATGACGCCTCCGGCATGGTGGATCACCTCACACCCGCGATATTGCGTGCGCTTCAGGCCCATCATGTAATCGCTACGCAGACCGCTGGAGAACATCGGCGACGAGAACATCATTTCCCATGTGGCGACGTTTCCGACGGATTTTTCTCCGCGCAAATGCGTGCACCATTTGAGCATGTCATCCACGCACGAGACGATGCCGCCCTCCCCGAGAATCTCGCGCGAAGGGAAAATCCCTTGGTTGTAAGATCCTTCGCTGTTTTTGACATGGCACGTGGCCATATAGCTTCGAATCCGATAATCATCGGACAAACAGAACGTATCGTTCATGCCCAACGGTTCGAAGATTTCGGAAGCGAGGAACGCCGCGAACGATTGCGCGCTGACACGCTCAATGGCCAGCGAAATCAGGTGATATCCGCCGTTGCAGTACATCATTCGCTCGCCGGCCGGAAAGTTGAGGCTGGTTTGTCGACGCTCAATGTCGAGCAGGTAGCCCGCCTGCGGCGCGGCCAATCCGTTGGTGAGGAGCGATATGTCGAGCGCACAGCGCTGTCCGCTTGTGTGAAACATGAGCGAGCGCAATGTCGCGTCACCGGCTATCCCGGTCAGCTCCGGCAAATATCGGCGCATCGGCGCATCGATATCCAGCGCGTTCGCTTCCTGGAGCAGCAAGGCGGCGAGGCAAGTCATGTGCTTGCTGGTGGATCCGATGCGCAGCCGGGTTCGAACATTCAGGCCCCGTCCAAGTTCAGCGTTCGCCATGCCGAATGCACTGCGTAACACGACCTCCCCATCAATGGCCGCACCGACGACTACGCCTGGCGCGTCACTTCGGCTGAACGGTTCAAACAGCGCTGCAAGCGCTTTACCGTCAAATCTCTCCTGTGCCGACACGGCATATTCTCCTGACTCAACGCCCCCCATGCTGCGCATCATCGAGGCCCCAGGGGCTATCAGGGCCTAGTACGTATCCATTCCCGTATCTGAACGAGGGATTGCGATCTTTTGCCAGAAAGCAGGGCCCGTCGAGGTCAACCCGGTCGCACGACTGTCCCAGGATGTAGGCCGGGGCCACGCCAAGCGAGGTGCAAGGCATGCAGCCGACCATGACCGAAAGCCCGAGATCTCGAATTGGCGCAACCAGCGAAAGCGCGCGGGTGAGTCCACCGCATTTGTCGAGCTTGACGTTGACGACGTCGTACCTGCGCGCGACAGTGGCAAGATCGTCCAGATCCTGAAACGATTCATCCGCGGCCATGCGAATCGGGTACTGCATCGATTCAAGGCATTCGTCCTCGCCGACCGGCAAGGGTTGTTCGAGCAGGTCGACACCGACGCGCTGCATGACCGGCAGCAATTGCATCATGTGTTCGGGCGTCCATCCCTGGTTGGCATCTACGGAAAGTGCAACGCCAGGGCAAGCCGCTCGAATGGCGAGGAGTCGGTCTGCATCGAGTACGCTCCCGTCCAGCTTGATCTTCAACGCAATGGCGCCTTGGTAACCCCGAGCCGCGTCGGCCATTGCCCCGGCGGCATCGACACCGACCGTGAATGACGTTCGCAGTGGGCGCAGGCATGAGCGTCCGGCCAATCGCGCGACCGTCGTATCACAACGCTGAGCGGCCAGAGACCATAGCGCCGCATCGATGGCATTTCTTGCACCGCCAGCGGGCAGCAGCTTGATGAGGTCCTCCCGCGAGATGCCGCGCTCAATTTCGGGGCGCACCGCGGCAATCTGCTCAGCCATTGCGTCCGGCGTTTCGCCTCGGTAGTAGACGCCGGCGGCTTCCCCTAGGCCTTCATACTGGCCGGATCTCAAAGACACGACTAACACGCGGGCCGCATCGACCGTGTGACCCGCGATGTGAAAAGGCGTGGCCAGCGGCCACTGTTCGATGCGAACGGAAAGTGTGCAGGGAATGGTCATGTGAACTCAGGCGTAGCGTTCGATGGCAAGACGTACGGTATTGGCCGCACTGCGCATCAAGAGACAGGCCACGATGAATCCGGTCAACGCCACGGCAACGATGGCCCATATCAGACCCGAGGCAGTACCATGAAGATGATCCGACATCAGGCCGATGGCCACAGGACTGCCGGACTGCATCAGCACCGTTGCCAGGACCCCGATGGCCGCCACTCTCGATCGCAGATACGGCGGGCAAATGCTCTGCATCAAGCCGGGAAACATGATCATGCCCGCCACGACGCACATGAACTGGGCGCCGAACAGGACGTAGACATACGACGCGGATGGCGCGATCAAATAGCCGAGGCTGACGACGCAGGCCCCGAGGGCGCCCCACTCGCATACGCGCAGCGGGGCGAGCACGCCGAGTCGTGTGCCAAGGCGGCGAGCGAGCAGCCAGCCGAGAAAGCATCCGATGACGCTACCGATCATCGCGGCGCCGCCCAGTCCGGCGCCGGCCGTTGCCGGCGTTGCGCCAAAAAAGCGGACGGCAACGACCGGCATCCAGCTCGTAATGCCCGCGAAGGCCATGTTGACCAATGCGATCGCACCAAAGAAGCGGATCATCATCGGCATCTCCCGGCGGAAGTATTCCCGAGCCGCGAGTCCGGGTGCCAGCGCGTTGTCCGTCGCGCCCTTGATGTCCGAATGCGCGTAGCGCGGTCGGATCAGCGCGACGATCAGCACCAGCAGAGGCGCGGGTACCGCGACGGCGAAGAATGCAATACGCCACGTGGACACGCTTCCCAGATGGAACGGTAAGACGCCATGCATCGTGTCGATCCCCTGGATCAGCAACCCACCAAGTGCCATGCCCGCACCGGCGCTCAATAGATTGACCAGGGCAAAGACGGAGTTGGCGAGGATGCGCTGACGTGCGGGGAAAAGGTCGGGAAGCAAGCCGTAGATAATCGGCATGAGTCCCGCTTCGCCGATGCCCAGGCCGATCGATGCGATAAAGAGTGTCCAGAAGCCGGTCGCCAAACCGCAAGCGGCGGTCGCCGCGCTCCAGAGAACGATGCAGAGCGCCAGAACCACACGGCGATCCACCCGGTCCGCGAGCCACCCGATCGGTATGGCCGCCGCACCGGCAAACAGCGCAATACCGGCACCTTGCAAAAGCCCCACCTGAATGTCGGCCAGGCCGAACTCTGTGCGGATGAGTTCGGCCAACAGCACCAGCATCTGGCGATCAACGTTGGCGAAGAAGGTCACGATGACGAGGGCCAAAAGCCCTAGCCACGCCCCGACACGCGCATATCCTTCGCGGCGTGCCGTCGTTGCATACGGCGGAATTTCGGTATTCGAATCGAACATTGGAAGTCCAGTTTTAGTGCGTCAGCGCGCGAGGACACTGGCAGGGAGACAAGATGTCATTTTGCGAAGCGCTCGTTGCCAACCAGTCCAATGCGTGTCACCCCCAGCCGTTGCGCGGACGCCATGACCGTGGCGACCGACCGATAGGGGGCTTGCGCGTCGGCACGCAGGTGCAGCTCCGTCGGCGGCGTTGACGTCGCGGCTTCGGCGAGATGGGTTTCCAATTGACCACGGTCGCTGAGCGGCAAGCCGTTCCATGCGACGACACCGCTCGCATCGACGTCGATCTGCACGACGAGCGGCGGGATCGTGGGGGCAGCGTTGGAGGGCGTGGGCATGTCGAGTTTTACGGCATGCGTCTGGATCGGGATGGTGAGAATCAACATGATCAGAAGCACCAACATGACGTCGATGAGTGGTGTCGTGTTGATCTCCACCAAAATGTCGCTGTTCTCGCCAGCGCCCGATGGCATGGTCATTGCCATGGCAGTCTCCTGGGATGGTCCGCGCTGCGCGCTAGTGGCGCGGTGGCGCTTCCGTAATGAAGTCGACCTTGGCGATGCCTGCACGCTGGCATGCCAGGACAACGCGTCCGATCGCGGCGTAGCGAGCATCTAGGTCGCCGCGAATCTGCACTTCTGGTTGGGGTGTCAATACGGCGACCGTTTTGAGTTTCTCCAGCAACGTTGCTGCGTCGGGAATGCGTCGCTCGTCCCAATAGACCTCACCGTCTCGCGTGACGGCGAGGACAACGTTCTGGGGCGTGGTCTGCAGAGGTTGAACCGCTTCCTTCGGCAGAGTGACGGGAACGGTGTGCGAGACCACAGGAATGGTGATCAGGAAGATGATGAGTAGGACCAGCATCACGTCGACCAGCGGCGTCGTGTTGATGGTCGCCATGACCTCGTCGTGCTCTGCGCCGCCACTCCCGCCAGGTACGGTCATTGCCATGGCATCACCCCACGCGAGCGACTTGCGAGGTTCGGGTCGCCACGACGGCGGACGCTGTCGTTTTTCCGGTGAGCAGCACGTTGTGCAGTTCACTTCCGAAATCACGCACGCGTTCCATGACGGCCTTGTTGCGACGGACAAGCCAGTTGTATCCGAGCACGGCGGGCACGGCGACGGCCAGGCCGATGGCCGTCATGATCAGCGCTTCGCCCACAGGCCCTGCAACCTTGTCGATGGACGCTTGCCCAGCGATACCGATGGCGGTAAGCGCGTGATAAATGCCCCAAACGGTACCGAAAAGTCCGACGAAGGGGGCCGTCGAACCGACGGTACCCAAGAAGGACAACCCATCCTGGAGCCGATTCGATACGCCGGTCATGGCACGTTCGATGGCGCTCGCGACCCAGGTATTCAAATCGGCCTGGTCGAGCATTGCCCCCTTGTGATGATCACGCGCCGATAGACCGGTGTCCGCGATGTAGCGAAACGGGCTTTCCGCATCGAGTGACCGGACGCCTTCGGACAGGGAAGCGGCGTTCCAGAACTTCTTTTCCGCGGCGCGCGCCCGACGCAGGACCTTCGCTTGTTCGAGCAGTTTGGCAACGATGATGTACCAACTCCCCATGGACATGACCACGAGGATGAGCAGGGTTCCGCGAGCGATCATGTCGCCGCCTTCCCACAGGGCTTGCAGCCCGTACGGGTTGGTTACCGTCGAGGCCGCATGGGCGTTGAGCGAGGCGAACGCCGCGATCATCGATACGACGGCCATCGAGACCGCCGAGCCGCGCGCACGCGTTGTGGCACGAGATTGGAACTGAAACATGATCGTCTCCTTGACGTGAATGCAGGGTTGCGTATGGGCTGCCGAGGACAGCCTCAATTGAGTTGAAAATCGAACGGAACCTGAACGCGTACCTCCTGGCCCTGGGCGACGCAATGAAACTGCCGGACCGCGTTCTCGGCCGCTCGGTCCAGCGCCGGGGCAGCCGATCGGGCGACACGAAGTTGTTTGATCTGCCCGTCGGTCCCGACAACAAACTCGACGAGCACGTTGCCCGTGATGTTGTCGCGAAGCGCTTCGCGCGGGTACCGGATGGCGGCCCGGACTTGCGCGGAGTTCGGGCAAACGACGCCGACGTTGCCCGCCACCGGCTTGCTTACGGGAGGCGCAGGTGGCGCCACCGGTGTCGTGGCGACGGGCTTGTCGGATTGAACGGCAATCGCATTGGGTTGTGGCGCCGCCTGTACCTGAACTTCAGGCGGTGGCACGTAAGCCTTCGGTTGGACCACGGGGCGTGGAGGCGGCGCGATCTTCTTTACCGGAGGGGGCGGCGGCGGAGGGGGGGAGGTTTGATCTCCTCGATGATTCGTGTCTCAATGGGCGCCTGGATGATCGTCGCGACACGGGTTGCCAGCCCACTGAGCAAGGCATACAGAATGACTGCGTGCACGAGCAGTGCAACGCCGATTCCGAGCAGTCGCCGCGCGGGCGGTTTGGGTTGGGCGTAATTCATGGACTACGTGGCTCCTGCTTGCATATGTCTTGTGTGGAGTCACGTTACGGCTCGGGTATTTCTGTTTCATCTCGACTTTGTATCGGGTTTGATACATAGGAGATGCGGTGCACGGGCACCGAATGTTTCGAGACTGCAACAATTGCGCAAGATTGTCGGCACGTTTGTCGCGGATAATCCGGAAATCGGGAGATTCGAATCGACCTGGCGAGAGACCAAGAGAGGAACATGACCATGGCAACGCGCGTACTTGTAGTCGACGACGATGCGCAGATACGTAGTCTGCTTTGCGAATGCCTTGCCGGCTTTGGCATGACCTGTATGCAGGCCGCCAGCGGCGAGGAGATGCACGACGTGCTCGAGCACAACGATATCGACATCGTCGTACTCGATTTGATGCTTCCGGACAGCGACGGCCTTACGCTATGCAGAGAATTGCGCACGTCGTCGGAAATTCCCATCATCATGCTCACCGCGCGCGGCGAAATGACTGACCGAATTGTTGGCCTCGAACTGGGTGCCGACGACTATGTCGTAAAGCCGTTTGAGCCGCGCGAGTTGGTGGCACGAATTCAAACCATTCTTCGTCGTACCCGAGCGCAAACGAGGTCGACACCTGAGCCAAAGGACGAGCGGCGATTCGCGGGATGGCGCCTGAGTTTGATCGGTCGCCATCTCATTGCGCCCGACAACACCGTCATTCCGCTCTCGAACGCGGAATTCAGACTGCTGAACGCATTTCTTTCCGCACCCGGGCGCGTGCTGAGTCGTGAGTATTTGATGGATACGGCCCGAGGGAAGTCGATCGATGCGTTTGATCGCAGCATCGACGTACAGATATCAAGGCTGCGGCAAAAGTTGCGAGAGGACATCAAGGAGCCACGATTGCTACGGACGATACGCGGAGAAGGCTACATGCTTGACGTTCGCGCACGATCAGATATGGAGGGGTAGGTTGTAGTGCGATACGTGCATTGAACGTCGGCACGTAGAACTATGCCTTCGCCACCGGTCACTGTCCCTGTCCCTGTCCCTGTAGGATCTTCCGGGATTACGCCGCGGGCGCATCGCAGTGACATCGCGCAAAACAAAAAGCCCCTGACGTCACCGTCAGGGGCTTTCTTACTTCTCTGGTAGGCCGTGCTGGGTTCGAACCAGCGACCAAGGGATTATGAGTCCCCTGCTCTAACCACTGAGCTAACGGCCCTCAACTACCGGCGCTCGCTCAGCCGCAATCAATTGCCTTCGAGGAACGACTTGAGCTTGTCGGAACGGCTCGGGTGACGCAGCTTGCGCAGCGCCTTGGCCTCAATCTGACGAATACGCTCACGCGTCACGTCAAATTGCTTGCCCACTTCCTCGAGCGTATGGTCCGTGCTCATCTCAATGCCAAAACGCATGCGCAACACCTTGGCCTCGCGCGGCGTCAGCGAATCAAGCACGTCCTTCACGACGTCGCGCATACTACCATGCAACGCGGCGTCCGCAGGGGCTACCGTGCCCGTATCTTCGATGAAATCGCCCAGATGCGAATCGTCGTCGTCACCGATCGGCGTTTCCATGGAGATCGGCTCCTTCGCGATCTTCATGATCTTGCGGATCTTGTCCTCCGGCATCTCCATCTTCTCGGCCAGCGTCGCCGGATCCGGCTCGACACCGGTCTCCTGCAGAATCTGACGCGAAATCCGGTTCATCTTGTTGATCGTCTCGATCATGTGCACCGGAATACGGATGGTACGTGCCTGGTCCGCGATCGAACGCGTGATGGCCTGACGAATCCACCACGTCGCGTACGTCGAGAACTTGTAACCACGACGGTATTCGAACTTGTCCACCGCCTTCATCAGGCCAATGTTGCCTTCCTGAATCAGATCCAGGAACTGCAGGCCACGGTTCGTGTACTTCTTCGCAATCGAAATCACCAGACGCAAGTTCGCTTCGGTCATCTCGCGCTTGGCCTTGCGTGCACGGCGCTCGCCTTCCGACATCTTGCGATTGACGTCCTTCAACTCGGTAAGCGGCAACACCACGCGCGCCTGCAAGTCGATCAGTTTCTGCTGCAATTCACGCACCGCCGGGACGTTACGCTCAACCACCGAGCTGTACGCCTTGTTGTCCGCCACGACCGTGTAGATCCAGTCGAGATTGGTTTCGTTGCCCGGGAAACGCGACACGAAATCCGCACGCGGCATGCCGCACTTGTCGACCACGATATTCAGGATCGCTCGCTCGATGTTGCGCACTTCATCGACTTGCGAACGCAACGTGTCGCACAGACGCTCAACCGTGCGCGCCGTGAAGCGGATCGTCATCAGTTCCGCCTGGATCGACTCACCCGCCTTCACGTACGACTTCGACTGGTAGCCTTCCTTCTCGAACGCACGACGCATCTTGCCAAACCAGTCGGCGATCTCGGCGAACTTGGCCAACGCGTCACGCTTGAGCTGCTCGACCTGCGCGGCCGAAGCCCCGCCGCCGCTGCTGTCGTCGTCCTCGTCAGCCGCTTCTTCTGCTTCTTCCTCTTCCGCTTCCGCGTCGGCGTCGAAGTCTTCGTCTTCCGCAGCCGCTGCCGCCGCTGCCGCAACCGCCTCGGCATTCGGATCGATCAGGCCGTCGACCACCTCGTCGATGCGCATTTCTTCACGCTCGACCTTCTCGGCCATCGCCAGAATTTCGGCAATCGTCGTCGGGCACGCGGAAATCGCCTGCACCATGTGCTTCAGGCCTTCCTCGATCCGCTTGGCGATCTCGATTTCGCCCTCGCGCGTCAGCAACTCGACCGTGCCCATCTCGCGCATGTACATACGCACCGGATCGGTCGTGCGGCCAAACTCGGAGTCGACCGTCGACAGGGCCGCTTCCGCTTGCTCCTCGACTTCGTCGTCCGTTGCGGCGTTCGGCGCATTGTCGTTGAGCAACAGCGTTTCGGCATCGGGTGCCTGCTCGTACACGGCAACGCCCATGTCGTTAAACGTAGCGATCACGCCTTCCAGCGCGTCGCCCTCCACCACGTCGTCGGGCAGGTGGTCGTTGATCTCTGCAAAGGTCAGGAAACCTCGTTCCTTACCCAGCTTGATCAGTGCCCGCAGCTTGCCACGACGTTCCTCAAGTTCCTCGGCCGTACCGGGCTGGTGCGAGGAAAATGCGTCCTTGAGCAGTGCTTTCTCTTTTGCCCGGCGATCACGCGCCTTCTGCTTTTCCACTTTGGTCTGATCTTCGTTCACGGGTTGATCACTAGTATCCGCTGCGACGCTCTGCGCCACCGAGGCGGCGGTCTTCGCGGCCTTGCCGCGCGTCCTGGGGACGAGCGGCTCGCTTGCTGCCGACACGACCTCCACAGCCTCGGGTTTGCTGGAAGCCCCTGTCTTGCGTGGGGCTTGCGTCGCAGGTTTACTGCGGCCCGCCAGGGTCGATGCCTTGGCGGTAGTTGCGCTCTTGGCGCTTTTTTCAGCGGGTTGTCGGGCCTGCGGTTTCCCACCGGCCGTCGCCTTCACGGTCGTTTCCGCCTTCGTCGCCCTGACGGGCGCCTCGGACTTCACCGTCGGCCTGGCTGCCTTCGCAGCCCCCACCGTAGCGGCGGTCGCACTCTTGCGCTTGGTGACATCGGTCACCTTCGCAGCCGTCTTGCCGGTCGTCTTCGATGCGCCGGCGGCTGCCTTTACTTGCGTGGTACGTTTCGCCGAACTTGCCTGGCTGGCCGTTTTCTTCGTAGCTCGACCCACCGCATCGGCTTTCACGGCAACGCCAGCTTTTGCAGAACGAGACGCCCCCCTCCCACCGGATGCCGCCGCCGCGCTGGTCGCGCGCTTTGCCTTCGGTGCAGGGATAACCGTCTTTTTTCCGCTGGTCGTTGTCATCTTTGCCATAGCGATCTCGCTTGCCAGAAAACAGCCCACTGAAAACCTTCCATTGTAGCACGCGGGCTTACCTCAACTTCGCGTGCCCCCTGTGCCGGCCGGAGCCAGCAGCCGCTTCAATTCGTCGCGTTGCCGCGACAGCGCTTGAGCGTGGCGCAATTCATCGGACGTCAGCGACGTCCGCTTGAAAATCGTCTCCAGGGCGTCGCACAGACCGTCGTACTGCAAGCGCCGAATCGCGCTTCTCAGTTCCGCAAGCCGCAGCGCGATCTGCTCCTCCCGACGCGCGACCTGGGTCTCATCCTCCGGGTCGAACAACAACAGGTCGCGGGCGTTCTCTTCGAACGAGAGAATTTCGCGAAGAATGTCGTCGAAACTCGCCCAGTTCGGCGACACCCGCAGCCGATCCGACATGAAACGAAAGTCGGCCTGCGCCCCCATTTCGCGGCAATGCGCCAGCACTTCCGAGAAAATCTCGGCGTGATGGGGCCCTTCCTGCAAAATCTTGACTTCTTCTTCGGTTAATTCATTCCCTAGTGCCGGAAACATGAGCAAGTTCTGCAGCGCTCGATGCTCGGTTCCCACTACGCGGCGCTTCTCGCGCTTGGCCGGCGCCTTATCCCATGTGTTCTGACGGCGTGCCGCGCCGATCGACAACTCGCACAACCCGGCCACTTCTTCGACCGAACTTTCCACCCGCTCGGCCAGTGCATGCAAGATCTGCCCTCGCAACGCGTTTGCCGGCATCTGCTGCAACAACGGCTTCGCCTCAAACAGCGCACGCGCACGCCCTTCGGGCTGATGCATCTCCTTACCTGCCGTCACTTCTCCGATCAGGAACTGCGACAGCGGCATGGCGCGCGATACCTCATCGGCAAACGCGTCAGCGCCGTGCTCACGCACATAGCTGTCCGGATCGTGCTCGCTCGGCAAGAACAGGAACTTGAAGCTCCGGTTGTCGTCCGCATGCGGCAAACATGCCTCAAGCGCTCGGCGGGCCGCCCGCCGGCCGGCCGCGTCGCCGTCAAAGCTGAACACCACCGTCTCGGTCTGGCGCAACAGCTTCTGCACGTGCATCGGCGTGCAGGCAGTGCCCAACGTGGCCACCGCCTGTGGAAAGCCGAGCTGCGCCAGCGCCACCACATCCATATACCCTTCGACCACGAGCACATAGCCCGCGTCGCGAATCCCCGTGCGCGCCTCGAACAGCCCATACAGTTCGCTGCCCTTGCTGAACAGCGGCGTCTCGGGCGAATTCAGATACTTGGGCTCGCCCTTGTCCAGCACACGTCCGCCGAACGCGATCACCTGCCCTTTCGTGTTTCGGATCGGGAACATGATCCGGTCGCGAAAACGGTCATAACGACGCTTCGTGCTGCCCGCCTCGCCCTTCTCGCTCTCGATGACGAGACCCGCGTCGAGCAACTGATCGTCGCGATAGTCCTGAAACGCCGCGTCGAGGTTCTGCCACCCATCGGGGGCGTAGCCGAGTCCAAAATGCGCGGCGATTTCGCCCGTCAATCCTCGTCGCTTCAAATATTCGATGGCGGTCGGCGCACTACGCAATTGCTTGCGGTAGTAGTCGCAGGCACGCGTCATGACGTCGACCAGGCCGAGGGTTTGCGCACGCTGCGCGGCAGGTGCCGGCGCGCCCGGCAACGGCGCCTCACGCGGCACATCCAGCCCAACATTGCGGGCCAAGTCCTCGACAGCTTCGACAAATCCGAGTCCGGCATGCTCCATCAGGAAGCTGATCGCGCTGCCGTGCGCGCCACACCCGAAGCAGTGATAGAACTGCTTCGTGGGACTTACGGTAAATGAGGGCGACTTCTCGTTATGAAAGGGGCACAGCCCCATGAAGTTCGCCCCGCCTTTCTTCAACTGCACGTAGCGGCCCACCACCTCGACGATATCGACGCGGTTGAGCAAGTCCTGCAGGAACGACTGGGGGATCACTGGATCGATACCATCGCGGCACGGCACCGTGCCGTCGCTTGCGACGGCAACTCACCGCACCACTCAATTACGCAGCCAACGCCGCCTTCACCTGCGCGGACACGGCCGTCATGTCGGCGCGGCCGGCCAACTGGCCTTTGAGCACGCCCATCACCTTGCCCATGTCCTGCGGACCCGCTGCGCCCGTTTGCGCCACGGCTGCCTTGACCGCCCGCTCGACCTCGTCAGCCGAGAGTTGCTGGGGCATATAGACCATGAGCACGTCGAGTTCGGCGGCCTCCTTGTCGGCCAGATCGGTGCGACCGGCCGCCTGGAACTGGCTGATGGAATCCTTGCGTTGTTTGATCAGCTTGTCGACGACGGCCACGATCGCCGTGTCATCGAGAGTGATGCGCTCGTCGACTTCCCTTTGTTTTATTGCCGCGAGCAGCAGCCGGATGGTCCCCAGTCGTTCCGCGGCCTTGGCACGCATGGCCGTCTTCATATCTTCGGTAATGCGTTCTTTCAGACTCATGAGCAGGGGTTCCGGATTTCGAATACGTTTCAGTGTAGTGCATGCCGCCCCAAAGGAAAGGACGACTGTCGTCAGGCACTTGCCGCGTGCGGCCGCAGCCGACGGCTCGGCGCTGACATTAGCGAGCGCAGAAAGCACAAAAACCCGCTTGAGGAAACGATCACACGCGCGATCACAAGCGGGCCGCAGGAGACTCGGCTCCGCCCTCGGTGCGTCGTCTCCACGAAGGGGAGAGATTATCACAGCACGGAAGTCGCCGTCTACGACAACGCGCCGCCCCCCGCCCGCTCCGCCTTTACGCTTTCGGACATTGCTTGCGCGCAAGCCACGGCCGACGCCCACGCCCACTGAAAGTTATAGCCGCCGAGCCACCCGGTCACGTCGACCACTTCCCCGACAAAATGCAGCCCCGGTTGTTCGCGCGCCTCCAGGGTGGCGGAAGACAGTGCCTTCGTATCGACCCCACCCCGCGTGACTTCGGCCTTGCGCCAGCCTTCAGACCCGCACGGCTTGAGCGTCCAACTGGAAAACGCCTGGGCAAGCGAGCGCAACGCCTTGTCCGGCAATTCCTGCACGCGCGCCTGCGGCGAAAGCCCGCTGTTCGCAACCCAGGCGTCGGCCAAACGGGCCGGCACCCATTGCGCCAACAGGTTGGCCAACTGCCGCTTCGACGTCGCCTTCGCCTCGAACAATGCCGCCTCGATGTCCGACGATGGCGACAGATTCAGGACAATTGACTGCCCAGGCGCCCAGAAGCTGGAAATTTGCAGGATGGCCGGACCGGACAACCCGCGGTGCGTAAACAAGAGATCCTCAACGAAACGACCGCCGTCCTTTCCCTTGCCCGCGCTCACCTCGACTTCCAGCGACAAACCCGATAGCCCCGCAAAGGGCGCCCAGGTCGACGCGTCGAACATGAGCGGCACCAGCGCCGGACGCGGCTCGACGATCTCCAGTCCGAATTGACGTGCGATCCGATAGCCCCAGTCCGTCGCGCCGATTTTGGGAATCGACAGGCCGCCCGTGGCGATCACCAGTCGTTTGGCCGCGATATGCCCCGCATCTGTCGTCAAGTGATAAGGATGCGCGCCGCCCGAGGACGTATGGGCAACGGTGTGTACAGTGCATGGCATGCGCCAATGCACGTGCCCCGTCGCACACTCCTTGCGGAGCATGTCGATGATGTCCTCGGCACTGTTGTCGCAAAACAGCTGTCCGCGATGCTTTTCGTGCCAGGCAATGCGGTGACGCCCCAGCAGATCCAGAAAATCGCGCGGCGTATAGCGCGCCAGGGCCGAGCGGCAGAATCTCGGGTTTTCTGACAGGTAGTTGACCGGCCCGGCGTTGATATTGGTGAAATTGCAGCGCCCGCCGCCTGAAATTCGGATCTTCTCCGCCAGACGCGTCGCGTGATCGATGAGCACCACGCGCAGCCCAAGCTGCCCGGCCACCGCCGCGCACATCAGGCCGGCCGCGCCAGCCCCCACGATTGCTACATCGAACTTTTCCATGGCGCGCATTGTACCCGGCAGGGGTTAGGGGCGACTGGTATACTTCTTGGTTATCTCGTTACCTTGACGCCGCACGTCTCCCCCTTCCGCCATGCTGGTTTTAGGCATTGAAAGCTCCTGCGACGAAACCGGGCTCGCCCTTTACGACACCGAGGCCGGCCTGCTTTCGCACGCGCTGCATTCGCAGATTGCCATGCACCGCGAATACGGTGGCGTGGTGCCCGAACTGGCGTCGCGCGACCACATCCGCCGCGCGCTGCCCCTGACAGAAGCCGTGCTTGCGCAAGCTGGCAAGCCACTCAGCGCGGTCGATGCAATCGCCTACACGCAAGGCCCCGGACTCGCCGGGGCGCTGCTGGTGGGCGCCAGCGTCGCGAACGCCCTCGCGTTTGCGCTCGGGCGTCCAGTCGTGGGCGTGCACCATCTGGAGGGCCATCTGCTCTCTCCGCTGCTCGCACCGGATGCTCCCGATTTCCCGTTCGTCGCTTTGCTGGTCTCCGGCGGCCACACGCAGTTGATGGAAGTCCGCGCCTTCGGCCAGTACGCCATGCTCGGCGAAACACTGGATGACGCTGCCGGCGAAGCCTTCGACAAGACCGCCAAGCTGCTGGGACTCGGCTACCCGGGCGGGCCGGCCATCTCGCGCCTGGCCGAGTTCGGTACGCCGGGACGCTACGACTTGCCGCGTCCGATGAAGCATTCGGGCAACCTTGACTTCAGTTTCAGCGGATTGAAAACCGCCGTGCTCACGCAGGTGCGCAATCTCGGCGGCAACGTATGCGACCAGGAAAAGGCCGATCTCGCGCGAGGCTTCGTCGATGCCATCGTCGACGTGCTCGTCGCCAAGTCGATGGCCGCGCTCAAGCAGACTGGCATGAAAACGCTCGTCGTGGCAGGGGGCGTGGGTGCCAACACGCAGCTTCGCGAAGGACTCAATGAAGCCGCTCGCCGCCGTGGCTATCGCGTGCACTATCCGGACCTGGCTTTCTGCACGGATAACGGCGCCATGATCGCCTTCGCCGGCGCCATGCGGCTCAAGTACTGGCCAGATGAAGCGGACAGCGAATACGCCTACACGGTCCGCCCGCGCTGGGATCTCGCCGACATCGTGCGCGGCGTCTAGCGCCTCGCCCGGCACGCGCCCAAGAAAAAACCGCTCCGAGGAGCGGTTTTTCATTGCATGCGCCGCGCGAGGCGCAGCAAGATCAGGCCACCACGCGCTTGTCGCGTTCGATCACGGCGTAAGCGCTGTGATTATGGATCGACTCGAAATTCTCCGCTTGAAGCGCGTAGGCCACGACGCGCGGCTCATTGTTAAGTCGCGTTGCCACATCGCGCACCAGATCCTCGACGAACTTCGGGTTCTCATACGCCCGCTCGGTTACGTACTTCTCATCCGGGCGCTTGAGCAGCCCCCACAACTCGCAGGACGCCTCCTCCTCAGCCATGCGCACCAGTTCCTCGACGGCGATATCGCCCGCGATTTCGGCGTCGATCGTGATGTGCGAGCGCTGATTGTGCGCGCCGTACTGCGAGATCTTCTTCGAGCACGGACAAAGGCTCGTGACCGGCACGAGCACCTTGAGCCACACGCGCGTCTGGCCGTTGCGCACGTCGCCGGTGAGCGTCACTTCGTAGTCCAGCAAGCTTTGCACGCCTGAGACCGGTGCCGTCTTGTTGATGAAATACGGAAACGTCACTTCAATTCGACCGGCGTCGGCTTCGAGTTTTTCCAGCATGCTGTCGAGCATGGCGCGAAAAGCCGCCACGTCGATCGGCGCGCGATGCGCGTCGAGCAACGCCACGAAGCGCGACATATGCGTACCTTTCTGATCGGCAGGCAGATGCACGTCGAGATTGAACAAGCCCACGGTGGCCTGCGCCTCCCCATCGGCCAGACGCACCGACAGCGGATGACGCACACCGCGCACACCCACGCGCTGAATCGGGATCTGCCGGGTATCGACGGTGCTTTGCACGTCGGGCATGACGAAAGCGGGGTTCATCTGATTCATCTAATTCTTCCTTCTTTGCCGGCAAGCCGACTTGGGGGAGGCAATAGGCAAACGTATCCGACGCCTGGCTCGCCAGCCGCTGACGGTTGTCGTCGGAATCGTGCCGGAGCCCCCGGCACGGTATCGGGAAAGGGCGATTCAAAACGAAACGATCCGGCATGCAAGCCGGATCGTTCGGAGGTTCAGGACTACCGGACGCTCAGGCGACGAGCTTGGTCGTGACCTTGCCAGCGCCCTGCGACGCCTGCATCAGCGGCAGGTCGAAGCGGGCACGGATGGACTTCGCGATACCCGCGGCATCGAGCCCCACGGCGGCCAGCAGCAGCGCCGGGTCGCCATGGTCGATAAAGCGATCGGGCAGGCCCAATTGTAGTACAGGCCGAATCTCCCCACCGGCAAGCAGGGATTCCGCCACGGCCGACCCCGCACCGCCCATGATGCTGCCCTCTTCCACCGTGACCAGATAATCGTGCGTTTGCGCCAGCCGTGCGATCAATGCCTCGTCGATCGGCTTGACGAAGCGCATGTCGGCCACGGTGGCGTCGAGTTCCTCGGCTGCGGCAAGCGCCGGGGCCACCATGCTGCCGAACGCAAGAATTGCCACACGGCGTCCCGCCTCGGCTTGTCCCTCGCGTCGCACAACACCCTTGCCGATCGGCAGTGCGCTCATCGTCGATTCGATCGCCGCGCCCGTGCCGGCACCGCGCGGATAACGCACGGCCGACGGGCCGTCGATCTGCACACCGGTATAGAGCATCTGACGGCATTCGTTCTCGTCCGACGGCGCCATCACCACCATATTCGGAATGCAGCGCAAATAGGCGATGTCGTATGCGCCCGCGTGCGTTGCCCCGTCTGCACCGACCAGACCCGACCGATCGAGCGCAAACACGACCGGCAGATTTTGCAGCGCAATGTCGTGAATCAGTTGATCGTAACCGCGCTGCAGGAACGTCGAGTAGATCGCGACCACGGGCTTGAGGCCCTCGGTCGCCATACCGCCGGCGAACGTCACGGCGTGTTGCTCGGCAATGCCCACGTCGTAGTAACGCGTCGGGAATCGCTTCTCGAACTCCACCATGCCCGAGCCTTCGCGCATGGCCGGCGTGATCCCCACGACACGCTTGTCGGCTTCGGCCATATCGCATAGCCAGTCGCCGAACACTTGCGTGTAGGTCTTCTTGCTGCTCGTGCTCGGCTTGATTCCTTCGGCCGGGTTGAACTTGCCCGGACCGTGATACAGCACCGGATCGGCTTCGGCCAACTTGTAGCCGTACCCCTTGCGCGTGACCACGTGCAGGAATTGCGGCCCCTTCAGATTCTTGATGTTCTCGAGCGTCGGAATCAGCGAGTCGAGGTCGTGTCCGTCGATCGGGCCGATGTAGTTGAAGCCGAACTCTTCGAACATCGTCGCCGGCACGACCATGCCCTTGGCATGCTCTTCGAACTTGCGCGCCAACTCCAGCACCGGCGGCGCCACACTCAGCACCTTCTCCACGCCCTTCTTCGCCGCCGCGTAGAAGCGACCCGACATCAAGCGGGCAAGATAGCGATTGAGGGCACCGACCGGCGGCGAGATCGACATGTCGTTGTCGTTGAGGATGACCAGCAGCGGCACGTCTTCATGCACCCCCGCATTGTTCATCGCCTCGAACGCCATACCGGCGGTCATGGCGCCATCGCCGATCACCGCGATGCCGAAGCGATGCTCGCCCTTCGTGCGCGCACCAAGCGCCATGCCCAGCGCCGCTGAAATCGATGTGCTCGAATGCGCCGTGCCGAACGTGTCATACGGCGACTCATCGCGCTTCGGGAAGCCCGAAATACCGCCGAGCTGACGCAGCGACGCCATGGCGTCGCGGCGACCGGTCAGGATCTTGTGCGGATAGCTCTGGTGCCCCACGTCCCAGACAATGCGATCCTCCGGCGTGTTGAACACGTAGTGCAGCGCAATCGTCAGCTCGACCGTACCGAGATTGGACGACAAGTGACCGCCCGTGCGCGACACGCTCTCGAGCACAAAGGCACGCAGCTCTTCGGCCAACGGTGCGAGTTGGCGACGCTCCAAACGCCGCAACGCGGCCGGGTCATCGATGGTATTTAGCAGTTCGTACATCGTCATTCCATATGTAGGCGTTCTGGTCGGGCAGCCCTGCCTGGCGAGCCGGTCCCGATCTCCTGCCGGTGCGTTCTGTGGGGAGATCCGCGCCGACCCTCATTGCCCCTTGCCTGTTTCTACTGCAAACGCCCCCGGATCACGCGATCCTTTGCCGCCTGGGTCGCCTCGAAATTTGCCTGTCAGGCGATTCGCCGGTCAGTTGATGCGATCGACCACGTAATCGGCCAGGGCACGCAGCCGATCCGCATTGCCAAGCGTCGCACTCGCCGCGTGAGCATCGGCCCGCAGCTTCTCCGCATAGCCGCGCGCGCCGTCGAGGCCCATCAGCGATACGTAGGTCGGCTTGTCGTTGGCCGCGTCCTTGCCGGCCGTCTTGCCAAGCGTGGCCGAATCGGCCGTGGTATCGAGAATGTCATCCACGACCTGGAAGGCCAGGCCGACAGCCGCCGCGTAGGCGTCCAGCGCGCGTGTTTCATCGTCCGACAATGCACGGCCGCAGATGGCGCCCATGCGCAGCGACGCGCGCAACAGGGCCCCCGTCTTCAGTCGATGCATGTTTTCCAGTTGCGACTGATTCAGCTTGATGCCGACGCTCTCCAGATCGATCGCCTGCCCGCCGGCCATGCCCAGCGCCCCCGAAGCCAGCGCCAGTTCGCGCACCAGCGCGAGCGACTGTGCGGCGCTCAGGTCGCCCGTGGCTTCGCCGAGCAGCACAAACGCTTGCGTTTGCAGCGCGTCGCCCGCGAGCAGGCCGGTCGCTTCGTCGTATTGCACATGCACCGTCGGCTTGCCGCGGCGCAGATCGTCGTCGTCCATGCACGGCAGATCGTCATGCACCAGCGAATAGGCGTGGATCATTTCCACGGCGCACGCGGCACGATCCAGGGCCGTCTCGCTTGCCTGGGTCACCTCGCCGGCGGCAAAGCACAACAGCGGACGCACACGCTTGCCGCCGCCGAGCACGGCGTAGCGCATCGATTCATTCAGTCGTGCCGAGCCGCCATCGGCGGCCTTGGGCAGCACGGCGTCGAGCGATTGTTCCACACGGGCCTGCACTGCCTGCATCCAGGCCTTGATATTCTGATCCGCCATCGTCTTCATCCTGCACGTGCCCATTGGGCCGTGCGTGTTATTGAGTCGCCCCGCGCCGCGTTGGGACGTCCACGCTCATGCGTCGCGTGTCGCGTGTCGAGTGTCGCGTGTCGCAGGTCGGCTTGCCGCATCACCCGGCGCCGCTCAGAACTCGTCGCGCACCGGCTCGAGCGGCTTGAGCGTCTCTCCCTCGAGCACCTTGACCTGCTGCTCCACCTTCTCGAGCAGGCCCTGGCAGTATTTCACCAGCACGGCACCACGCCGGTAGGCGCCAAGCGACTCCTCCAGCCCCAGCTCACCGCCTTCCATGCGCCCCACGAGCTTTTCCAGCTCGGCGAGCGCAGCCTCATAGGTCTCGGGCAGGTCCTGCGGCACGTCGGGTGCCGCGTCTTGCGACTTTGCAGTCTTGGCCATAAACGCAAAATTCGGGTCGAATGTTCCATTTTACGGCAAAAGCGCATCGGCTCGCAGAGCGTAAATTGCCTCAAAACCGATCGCGCTGACAATTTTCGGACATTATTTAACGCAAATCATGGACTTAGCGGCCCTCATGAGCCGAGACAAGGTATAATTCTCGGTTCCCCTAAATCGATTTTTCGATGGTTGGGTTGTTCACTGCTTTCAAGCTAGTCGGGAGTGGGAATGTCCAATCTAAGCAGCGCTTTGCAACTCAAACCGGCCTCGAGCCAACTGCCGGTCTACACGTATTTCGACGAGGCGCTCCTCGCCCGCGAACGTGAAGTCCTCTTCGAACATGGTCCCCGCTACGTAGGCCACGAGCTGATGGTGCCCGACGCCGGCGACTATTTTGCGCTGCCTGCCGAACAGGAAGGTCGCATGCTGGTGCGCAATGGCGCGGGCCAGCATGGCGGCATCGAACTGCTCTCGAACGTCTGCCGTCATCGTCAGGCGATCATGCTGGGCGGCCGTGGCAATGCACGCAACATCGTGTGCCCGCTCCACCGCTGGACTTACGACACGAAGGGCGAACTGCTCGGCGCGCCGCACTTCCCGGAGAAGCCCTGTCTGAACCTCGGCAAGTTCCCGCTGCAACGCTGGAACGGACTGCTGTTCGAAGCGCAGGGCCGCGACGTCCAGGCCGATCTTGCCCTCCTGGGCGTCAAGCATCATCTCGACTTTTCGAACTTCATGTTCGATCACGTTGAAGTGCATGAATGCAATTACAACTGGAAGACGTTCATCGAGGTCTATCTCGAGGACTATCACGTCGTGCCGTTCCATCCCGGGCTGGGCAGCTTCGTTTCCTGCGAAGACCTGAGCTGGGAATTCGGCGACTGGTATAGCGTTCAGACGGTCGGCGTGCACGAAGGTCTTGCCAAACCGGGCAGCCCGATCTATCGACAGTGGCACGACGTGCTGATGCGGTACCGCGAAGGCGTGCCGCCGGACTTCGGCGCGATCTGGATGGTGTACTACCCGCATCTGATGATCGAGTGGTATCCGCACGTGCTGGTGGTGTCCTGGCTGATTCCGCGCGGACCGCAGAAAACGACGAACATCGTCGAATTCTATTACCCCGAGGAAATCGCGCTCTTCGAACGCGAATTCATCGAGGCCGAGCGGGCCGCGTATATGGAAACCGCCCGCGAAGACGACGAGATCGCCGAGCGCATGGATGCCGGCCGCCGTGCCTTGTTCGATCGCGGCGTGTCGGAAGTCGGTCCGTATCAAAGCCCGATGGAAGACGGCATGCAGCACTTCCATGAGTTCTTGCGCCGCCAGATGGGCGATTTCTGAGCGCTGGCACGCCAGCACGTCTCACGGGTTGAGACGGTTAGCGTGTCTGACTGAGACACCACCGAGCGGCCAATGTGGCGCCCGCGAGACTGAATTAAATATTTGCCGAAATTTCGGAGAACGGCGGGCCATCGGCCCGCCGTTTTCGTTAGAATCGTCGCAACGTTCTCGACATGACCGCGCGGGCACTCCATCTGCCGCACGCGTCGCCCGCGCTCGGTTCACCGCGCTTCAGCTCGCTTCTTCGCCGTCAATCGGCCCCCATTCGCCATGCAATCGCTCTGGATGTTGGTCTCCGCCTTCATGTTCACGTTGATGGGGCTATTCATCAAGCTGGCGGCAAACGAATACAACACCGGCGAAATCATTCTCTACCGCAGCCTTATCGGTGTCATCGTTTTGCTGGTGTTGGCGCGCGCACGCGGTCATTCGATTCGAACACGCCACCTCGGCGCGCACGTCAAACGCAGTACTGCCGGCGTGATCTCACTCGGCCTGTGGTTCTATTCCCTGACGCAACTGCCGCTTTCCACGGCGATGACCCTCAATTACATGTCGCCGATCTGGATCTCCTTGATCGTGATGGCGACGGCGGCCATGCGCGGCAGCCTGCGAGCCGACTTCCGCCTGGTCGCCGCGATCTTTGCGGGATTCGTCGGTGTTGCCCTGTTGCTCCAGCCGACCATCGACAGCCAGGCGTGGACTGCCGGCGTGGCGGGCGTCGTCTCGGGCGTGTTCTCGGCCATCGCGTACATGCAGGTCAAGGACCTTGGCGCGGCGGGGGAACCCGATTGGCGCATCGTCTTCTATTTCTCGCTGGGCGGGGTACTGCTAGGCCTCGGCTGGGTCGCCATTGACGGCATGCACGCGCTGACCTGGCGCAGCGCCGGCCTCATGCTCGGGGTCGGTATCGCGGCACTCGTCGCCCAAACGGCACTCACCCGAGCCTTCAGTTTGGGCAACACGCTGGTCACTGCGAATCTGCAATATTCCGGCGTAATCTTCGCTACACTGATCAGCATGCTTGTCTGGGACGATTGGCCCGCGCTGGCCGGCTGGATCGGCATGCTGCTTATTGTGGCGAGCGGCATGACCGCACTGCGCCGACCGTCGGCCACGGCCTGATGCCGGGCGGTTCCCGCTGCCCGTTCCCCCACGCCCGCCTGCGGAGACGCCATGATTCACACGCACTTCACCACGCTCATCAGCCCGCAAAATCTTGACGCGCTGATGCAAACCGCCGCCGACGGCGGTGCCCCGGTGATCCTCTTCGATTGCCGATTCGATCTCGCGAATCCGACGGCCGGCGAAACGGCGTATGTCGACGGCCACCTCTTCGGTGCCTTCTACACTCACCTCGAACGCGACCTGTCGGGAAAGACGACAGGCAAGAACGGTCGCCATCCGCTGCCCGAGCGCGACACCCTCGCCCGCCAACTCGCCGCGTGCGGGTTGTCGAAGGGCCAGCAAGTGGTGGCTTACGACGCGCAAGGTGGCGTCTATGCCGCCCGCCTGTGGTGGCTGCTGCGCTGGCTCGGCCACGAGTCGGTTGCCGTGCTCGATGGCGGCTTGCAGGCCTGGGAAGCGGCCGGCTTCACGCTCGACGCCGCCCCGCCCGAAGCGCCGCCACCGGGTGATTTCACCGCAGGCGAGCCGCTCGCCACCACCGCCGACGCGGCGGCCATCGAGCGCAACCTGACGTCGCACGAGCGACTGGTCGTCGATGCACGGTCACCGGATCGGTATCGCGGAGAGAACGAAACCCTCGATCCGATCGGCGGCCACATTCCCGGTGCGGTCAATCACTTCTTCAAGGACAACCTCGGCCCGGATGGGCGCTTCAAACCCGCCGCCGCCCTGCGGGAAGCGTTCGCGCAGGTCCTAGGAAAGGACCGCCTGCCCGAGCGCGTCATATCGCAATGCGGCTCAGGCGTGACGGCTTGCCACAATCTACTGGCGATGGAGGTCGCGGGCCTTCATGGGGCCAGCCTCTATGCGGGGTCGTGGAGCGAGTGGTGTGCGGACAAGCGCCGCCCGGTCGCCACCGGCGCCCAGCCGTAAGCCCCGCCGGCACCTGCCAACGACATCGCCAGGGCGCTGCTGGGGGCCTCATGGTCGCGACCGTGGGCGTGCTCGTGATCGTGGCCGTTGAGCCACACCACCAGCGCCAGTCCCACCGCGATCAGCAGAATCTGGGGCAGCGCGTCGCGCGGCGACGTGCGGCGCTGCATCTGCGGCATCAGATCCGACACGGCGATATAGATGAAGCTGCTTGCCGCCAGCGCCAGCAAATACGGGATCAGGCTCTGAAGACGGTCGAGCATGAAGTAACCGAGCACACCGCCGGCCAGCGCCGTGAGGCTCGAGGCCAGCGTCAGCACCAACGCCTTGCGACGCGGAAAGCCGGCGTTGAGCAGCACCATGAAGTCGCCGAGCTTGTGCGCCACCTCGTGGACCGTGATGGATACCGTTGCCGCAACCCCGAGGCGCGGATCGGTGAGGAACGCCGCCGCGATCACGACACCATCGGCAAAGTTGTGAATCGCGCTGCCGACCAGAATCATCCAGCCGCCTTTGCCTGCTTCATGGGCGTCGTGCCCGTGCTCATGGTGATGCCCATCGCCCTCGTGATGATGGCTATGGCGCAACAGCGCCAGCTTCTCCAGCAGGAAAAAGCCGAGCAAACCGCCCAGCAGCCAACCGGTGATGACGTGCGCATCGACGTGCGACTCAAGGCTTTCCGGCAGCAGATGCAGCAGCGCCGTGCCAAGCAGCACGCCCGCCGAAAAGCTGACCATCTTGTCGATGAGCTTCGAGAGCAGGCCAAGCGACAGCGACGCCGCGCCGGCAAGGCTCAGCACGCCGGAAGCCAGCGTGGCGATAACGATGAATAGAAAGATGGCGTCGATGGTGATTCTCCCGCAGGCAAGGCGGCGATTTAACCAGCTTTTCCCGTGACAGGCAAACCGTCGGGTCGCGAAGCACAGTGGCGTACCGCCCCACCGACGGGCTCAATAGCTCCGCCAGCCGGCCCGCAACAGCGGCGGCTCACGCCACGCCGTGTTTGTGCAGCCAGTCCAATGCCAATGTCCAACCTTCCTTCGCGTCGGCTTCGACATAGCTCGACCGGTAATCGGCGAAAAATGCGTGCCCCGAATTCGGGAATACCTTCAGCTTCGAGGCCCTCGACGCCGCATTGCCCCGTGCAAGGGCCTCGCGTGCCTGTTCCACGCTTGTCACGGGAATGCCTTGGTCCTTGCCGCCGTACAGGCCGAGCAGCGGTCCGTGCAGCTTGCCCGCGATATCGATCGGCTGGCTCGGGAAATCCGGACTCCTGTCACCAACGATGCGCCCATACCAGGCCACCGCCGCCTTCACGTTGGGATTGTGCGCGTCGTAGAGCCAGGCGACGCGTCCGCCCCAGCAGAAGCCGGTAATGGCGATACGCTTCTCGTCTCCGCCATTGGCCAGCGCCCACTTGAGCGTCGCGTCGATGTCGCGCATCACCTGTTCGTCCGGTGTCTTGGCGACGATCTGCGACTGAATCTCGGCAATCGTGCCCAGCGACTGCGGATCGCCCGCGCGCGCGAACAGTTCCGGCGCGACCGCCAAATAACCGAGTTTGGCGAAACGTCGGCAGATATCGGCGATATGCTGATGCACGCCGAAGATCTCCGAAACCACGACGATGGTCGGCAGATGCGTCTTGCCCGCAGGCTTCGCGTAGTAGACCGGCATTTTGATGTCGGGCACGTCGAGCAGGGTTTCGCCCGCCTCCAGCCCTTGCGTGTCGGTCGTGATCGTTTCGGCCGCCACCGGCAGCACGGCCAGCGCAAACGCCGAACCGACGGCGGTCTTCAGAAAATCGCGCCGGTTGCTCGGCGCCACTTCGGGCACAAGACTATCCAGATCCGCTTGCGACATGTCGTACTCCAGGGAAACACGTCAGTAAAGGCATGCCGGGGAGACCGCCAACGGAAACGTCGGGATGCGCCACCGCCCCGGGGCCGGACGTTGGGATCTTACTAGAGTGAAGATGCGCTTGCACTCGGACGCCGGCGCGACGGCGATCGGAACCCTCCGAAACGGGTACCCACCGCCACAGCGCAGGCCGCCTGGCACCCGGTCAGGCCGCGACCCCGTGCGAACGGACCAGCGGCAAAACGCCAACCCAGCGTCAGCCCATCGTCAGCCCATCGTCAGCCCATCGTCAGTGCAGCTTCACGCGCGGCACGGTCGAACGACGCAGGCGATTGGCAACGGTATCGAGCATCATGCGCCAGACCCCATGCAGCGCCGCCACGTGCATGCGATAGAGCGACGTGTACATCACCCGCGCAAACAGCCCTTCGATGAACATGCTGCCGCCGATGAGCCCGCCCATCAGATTGCCCACCGCACTGAACTTGCCCAACGAGACAAGCGAACCGAAATCGCGATAAGTGAACGTCGGCAGGCTTTGCCCTTTGAGCCGGGCGTCAATCGCCTTGACCAGGAAGCTCGCCTGCTGGTGCGCCGCTTGCGCGCGCGGCGGCACGAAGCCATGCTCCGGCCACTCGCAACTCGCGCAGTCGCCGAACGCGAAGATGTCCGGATCCGACTTGCTTTGCAGCGTCGGCAACACTTCGATCTGGTTCAGACGATTGACGGCAAGCCCCAGTTGTCCCAGCACCGGCGGCGCCGTAATGCCCGCCGACCAGACCGTGATGTCCGCCGGCAGCACACGGCCCCCGGTCGTCGTGACTTCATTCTTGCGCACCTCGGCGACCGAATCGCCACACAGGATGTCGACGTCGAGCTTGCCCAGCAACCCGGCCACCGCTCCCGATACACGCTCCGGCAGCGCCTTCAGAATGCGCGGACTCGATTCGATGATGGTGATGCGCACGTCCTTGCGCGGATCGAGCTTCAACCCGTAGGAGCGCAACACTTCCGCCGTGTTGCGCAGCTCCGCCGACAGTTCAACGCCGGTCGCGCCGGCCCCCACGATGACGAGGTTGACCTTGGGGCGGCCTTCAACCTTGGGGGCCGGTGAAACCGCCGTATCGGGCGGCACGTCATGAATGTCTTGCGCGACCGGCGCCGCCAGCGCGCTCGGCACGGGCGCTTCGGCTTCATTCTGCGCGCGCACGCAGGCGGCCATCAGCCGACGACGGAAGCGCTCGGCCTGCTCGACGGTATCGAGTGCGATGGTATTTTCCTGAGCGCCGGCCACCCCGAAGAAGTTGGTCGTGCTGCCGATGGCGAGCACGAGCGTGTCATACGCCAATGTACGCTCGGGCAGCAAATCGCCCTCGCCTTCGTCGGCTGCCGCAGGCACCGCCGCCAGCCGGATCGTCCGGTTCGCGCGATCCAGACCGATCATCTCGCCGGCCGCAAACTCGAATCGATGCCAGTTGGCCTGAGCGACATACGAGAGCTGATGCGTTGCGGTGTCCATGACACCGGCAGCGACCTCGTGCAACAGCGGCTTCCAGATGTGCGACAAGGACCGGTCGACCAACGTCACCTGAACGTCCTTGCCACGCCCGTACTTGTCGCCCAGTCGGGTGACAAGCTCCAGACCGCCGGCGCCGCCGCCGACCACAACGATACGATGCACACTCACAATAACTCCCCGTGCTTGGAAAACCGTCCGGCCGGTCGGCATTTGCCGCGCCGGCGATAGCGATTACCTTACCGCAGAGTGCGGAGTTCGGGTATGGCTGTCACCCTATTCCCGCTATTGAGCCATGCGATACGGGCCGACAGCGGCGTCGGCCAAGGCGGGGGGCCGCCCGTGCGACGCACTCACTTTAGGTGTCAACCCAACGCCGTTCAATGGGCCTGTTCCCAATTCTCGCCCACGCCGACCTCGGCCACGAGGGGCACGCGCAACTTCGCCACGCCGCACATCAGTTCCGGCAAACGCTTGCGAACCTCGGCCAGTTCATGGTCGGGCACTTCAAGCACCAGTTCATCGTGCACCTGCATGATCTGACGCGTCTGCAGGCCGCTGTCGTCCAACCAGCGCTGCACGGCGATCATCGAGAGTTTGATGAGATCGGCGGCCGTGCCCTGCATCGGGGCATTGATGGCGGCGCGCTCGGCGGCCTGGCGGCGCGGTCCGTTGCCGCCATTGATGTCCGGTAGCCACAGACGGCGTCCGAAGACCGTTTCGACATAGCCGCGCGCCTTCGCACTCTTGCGCGTCTCGTCCATGTAACGCGCCACGCCCGGGTAGCGCATGAAATAGCGGTCGATGTACTGCTTGGCGGCGTCGCGTTCGATACCGAGGTTCGCGGCCAGCCCGAACGCGCTCATGCCGTAGATCAAACCGAAGTTGATGACCTTGGCGTAGCGACGTTGTTCGTTCGACACCTCGATCGGCGTGACGGCGAAGATTTCCGCCGCCGTGGCGCGGTGAATGTCCTCGCCGTTGGCGAATGCGCGCAGCAGACTTTCGTCGCCCGAGATATGCGCCATGATGCGCAGCTCGATCTGCGAGTAGTCCGCCGACACCAGTTGGCTGCCCTGGGGTGCAATGAACGCCTCGCGAATGCGGCGCCCCTCGGCCGTGCGCACGGGAATGTTCTGCAAATTCGGATCGTTCGACGCCAGGCGACCGGTGATCGCTACGGCCTGCGCATAGTTCGTGTGCACGCGGCCAGTCGAGGCATTGACCATCTTCGGCAACTTGTCGGTGTACGTCGACTTGAGCTTGGCAAGGCCGCGGTAATCGAGCAGCACCTTCGGTAACGGATAGTCTTCGGCGAGCTTCTGCAGCACTTCCTCGTCGGTCGACGGGGCACCGCTCGCCGTCTTCTTGACGATCGGCAGTTGCAGCTGCGTGAAGAAAATGTCGCCGATCTGCTTGGGCGAATTCAGATTGAACTGCTGCCCGGCCAGTGTGTACGCTTCGGCTTCGAGCGCGACCAGCTTCTGGCCGATCTCGTCGCTCTGTGCGGCCAGACGGGCAGTGTCGACAAGCACGCCGTTGCGCTCCATGCGTTGCAGCACGCGCGCCGTGGGCATTTCGATGTCTCGGTAGACGAACTCCAGCGTGGCTTCACGCGCCACATCGGGATAGATCGCGCGGTGCAGTCGCAGCGTGATGTCGGCGTCTTCGGCGGCGTAGGCGGTCGCGCGCTCGACGGTCACTTCGTCGAAGCCGATCTGCTTGGCGCCCTTGCCGCACACCTCTTCGTATTTGATCGTCGTCACGCCGAGATGGCGCGCGGCCAGGCCGTCCATGTCATGGCCGCGGTGCGATTCGAGCACGTACGACTGAAGCATCGTGTCGTGTGCAATGCCGCGCAACACGATGCCGTAGTTCTCCAGCACGTGGGCATCGTACTTGAGGTTCTGTCCCACCTTCTTGTGGTCCGGACTTTCGAGCCAATGCTTCAGGCGCGCCAGGACTTCGTCTCGCGGCAATTGGTCGACATCGCCCGGCGCGCGATGCGCCACCGGAATGTAGGCGGCGCGTCCCGGTTCGCAGGACAACGACAGGCCAACCAGTTGCGCCTGCATCGCGTCGAGCGAGGTGGTCTCGGTATCGAATGCCGTCAACTCGGCCGACTCGATGATCTTCAGCCATGCGTCGAACTGCGCCCACGTCAGCACCGCTTCGTACTCTCGCTCGATCGTGTCGGCCACAGGTGCCGGCGCCGGCTCACCGGCCTGCGTGGCAACGGCGGCCTGCGCTTCGCGCAGCAAGGTCTTGAAGCCGTGACGCACGAAGAAATCGCGCAGCGTTTCGACATCTTCGGGCTGCGACTGCAAGCTCGCGTCGATGGAGGTGACCTGCGGTGCGAGATCGCAATCGAGCGCAACCGTCACCAGCTTGCGCCCCATCGGCAGCCAGTCGAGCGCGCGGCGCAGGTTCTCGCCCGCCGCCCCTTTCACCTCCGCGGCGTTCGCCACGAGATTGTCGAGATCGCCGTATTGCGCGAGCCACTTGACGGCCGTCTTCGGCCCGCATTTGTCCACGCCCGGCACGTTATCGACCGTGTCACCGACAAGCGTGAGGTAATCGACGATGCGCTCGGGCGGCACGCCGAATTTCGCGGTGACGCCGGCGGCATCGAGCGTTTCGTTCGTCATTGTGTTGACCAGCGTCACGCGGTCGTTCACGAGTTGCGCCAGATCCTTGTCGCCGGTGGAGACGACCACGCGCATGCCGCGCTCGGCCGCTTGCCTTGCCAGCGTGCCGATGACGTCATCGGCCTCCACGCCATCGATCATCAACAGCGGCCAGCCCATGGCGCGCACCGCCTCGTGAATCGGCTCGATCTGCGCGCGCAGATCTTCCGGCATCGACGGTCGATTCGCTTTGTATTCGGGGTACCAATCGTCGCGAAACGTCTTGCCCTTGGCATCGAAAACGCAGGCGCTATACTCTGCGTGGACGTCTTTACGCATGCGGCGCAGCATATTGACGATGCCGTGAAGCGCCCCCGTCGGCTCGCCATTGGGACCGCGCAAATCCGGCAGGGCGTGATAGGCTCGATAGAGATAACTCGAACCATCGACCAATAAGAGCGTCTTACCTTCCAGACTTTGCTGTTCCGACATATGACCAAGAGAAGAAAAGAAATACCGAGTCTGCGCATGCTGGCAGACCATGAGCGCGCCACCGCAAAAAAGGCGCGCGCGTCGTGGCAGATGTTCACGATTATGGCAGAGTTCATCGAGGCGACCGAGTACCTGTCCGAGATCCGGCCGGCCGTCAGCATCTACGGCAGCGCGCGCATCAAGCCGAAATCGCCGTTTTACAAACTGACGATGACCATCGCCCGGAAATTCTCCGACAATGGCTTTGCCGTCATCTCCGGCGGCGGGCCCGGCATCATGGAAGCCGCCAACAAGGGCGCGCACGGTGGCGCCTCGCCGACCGTCGGCCTGAACATCGAACTGCCGCACGAACAAAAGGGCAATCAGTACCAGGACATCTCACTGCGTTTCCGACACTTCTTCACGCGCAAGGTCACGTTCGTGAAGAACTCGGACGCGTTCGTCATCATGCCGGGGGGCTTTGGCACGCTCGACGAACTGTCCGAAGTCCTCACGCTCATCCAGACGCAGAAGTCGCGCCAGGTGCCCGTGATTCTCGTCGGCACGGAATTCTGGAAGGGACTGCTCGAATGGGTGCGCTCGACGATGTTGCCGATGGGCCTCATCGGCGAAAAGGATCTCGATCTGGTGCAGGTCATGGACGACCCCGACGACATCCTCAAAGCGGTGTTCGCGTTCTACGACGGCCACATCGAGCCCGAAACGGAAAGCAGCGAGAAGATGTTCTACCTGTAATCGCGACGGGCAGCCGCCCAAGCGTCATCGTCCAAAGTCAATACGGCGCCGCGAATGATCGCTGGCGCCGTATTCTTATGTGGCAGACGGAATATCTGCCGGCGGGGGATGTCGATCAGCAGCCGGTGTCGCGTGGTGTCGTTTCCACGGCCAGACCGAACAACGGGCGCAGGCGCGTGCCGAACACGTTGCCCGCAAACGCCGCCGCCAACCACAGCCAACCGTGCAGGCTGCCCGAGACGATGCCGCTGAAGTACGCGCCGATATTGCAGCCGTACGCCAGACGTGCGCCGTAACCGAGCAGCAATCCGCCGATGACCGCCGCGAGCAGCGAACGCGCTGGAATCTTCCACACGGGGGCAAACTTGCCTGCGATGGACGCGGCCGCGAGGGCGCCGAGAATGATCCCGATGTCCATGACGGTGGTGACGTCCTGTGCGATCGGCGCGTTCAGTACATTGGCCTGCTTCGCCCAGTACGGCCACGAGGCTACGTCAATGCCCAGCGCCATGAACGCCTTGGCGCCCCACAACGCGAACGCCGATGTCACGCCCCACGGACGGCCGGCCAATGCCAGCGTGGCGTAATTGAGCAGCACGAGCGCCAGCGCACCCCACACCAGCGGCCAGGGGCCACGCAGCAACGCGGGCGTGCCCGTTGCGCTGCGCGTCATCGGCACACCGACGACACGGCCGTGACGACGCTTCTCCGCCCACAGCGTCAAGCCACCGATCGCGGCGAACAACGCCAGGTTGGCGACGAGCGCAGGCCACAAGCCCCACGTCTTGACCAGCGAGACCGGCTTGATATGCGGCAGTGCTTCCCACCACGGCAGATGCGCCGTTGCCACCACCGACCCCACGACAAACGCCGCTAGCGTGACGATCATGCGCGTGCTGCCGCCCCCCACGGTATAGAGCGTGCCCGACGCGCAACCGCCGCCGAGTTGCATGCCGACACCGAACATGAAGGCGCCGAACGCCACCGACACGCCAACCGGCGAGACGAAGCCGGCTACCTTGTTACCGAAGAGCACGCCATCCGCCAGCGCGGGAAAGAACAGCACGACACCAACCGCGAGCATGACCATCTGTGCGCGCAGACCCGCACCGCGCCGGTCGGCGATGAACACGCGCCAGGCCGACGTGAAGCCGAATGCGGCGTGGTAAAGCGTCACGCCAAGCAAGGCGCCGATACCGGCCAGTGCGGCCTGCTTCGGCCCTACGGTGGCCTGCACGTAGGCGATGCCCACAACGATCAGCACCAGCGCGATGGCGAGCGGCCGCGCGTTATAGGAGGACGGCGAAGGCGGGGCCGTTTTGACGGCGGCCGAGGCGGCGGATAACGACATGATTTGGGACTCCAGAATGCAGATGGGCGACACACGGCCGCCCATCAAGACAATGACGCAGGATGCCAGAAGATGACTTCAACGAAAACGATTGTCTCGCGATTTATTTATAACCAAAAGCAATATAAAGATGCTAAGCGTATGCAATCGAATCGCTTAACCCTGCGCCGATGACGAGAAAAAATACGCGTCCACGGCATGGCATCCCTCGACAGGCCAGCCACGACGGCACATTCGACGCGATTTCACGATGCGAAGCGGGGGACGTTTGATAGAATGTAAACATTGGAACCCGTTGCGTCGGCCAGGCTTGCCTCACGCGCCGCGAATGCGTTCCCGCCCTCGGAGAATAATGATGACAACGCGCTTTTCCCGTGTCCTGCCCCTGATGATCGGTGCGGGCCTGCTGTTCGCGGGCCATGCCTTCGCCCAGGATGGTCAGGAGACCTCCGCGCAGGCCGCCAAACGCGAGGCCGACGCCCGCGCCGCCGCCACCAGCAAATCGTCGGTCGACGTCAACCAGGAGCGCAAGCCGAGCTACTACGTCAACGACCAAGGCACCACCGTGACCGAGTTCCGCGACCGCGGCAAACCCACGGAGGTCGATGTCCATTCGCGTTTCGGCACCAATTACCAATTGACCACGCCGCCGGACAACGCGCCGCGCACGCGCGACAACACGTCGCAAAACGACCGTTTGCCGTCCGTCGGCCTGAAGTTCTGACGTCTCTGGTAATCTGAGCCACCTCCGCGCGCCGCCCAGCGGTGCGCCTGCATCCTGTCTGTTTCACACCAGCGGCCCGCTGCACGTGCGCGGGCCGTTTGTCTGAGACATCTCCACTTAACGCACGCATGGCCGTTTTCACTACCGTCTCGCCCGAGCAGCTCCAGGCATGGCTGCAACGCTACGATCTGGGGAATGTTCTCGATTTTCGGGGCATCAGCTCCGGCATCGAGAACACCAACTACTTCCTGACGACCGAGCGCGGCGAGTTCGTGCTGACGCTGTTCGAGAAGCTCACGGCCACGCAGCTGCCGTTTTACCTCCAGTTGATGGGCCATCTCGCCCATCACGGCGTGCCGGTGCCCGATCCGATGCCCGATCGCACGGGCGAGATTCTGAGCGAGTTGAACGGCAAGCCCGCCACCATTGTCACCAAGCTGGCCGGACGCTCCGAGCTGGCCCCCACGCCCGAACACTGTGCGCATGTCGGGGCGATGCTGGCACGCATGCATCTGGCCGGGCGCGACTTCACGCTGGAGCAAGCCAATCTGCGCAGCCTGCCCTGGTGGCGCGAAGCCGCCCCCGAGGTCACGCCGTTCCTGAGCGCCGCCGAACGCGCGTTACTGGATAGCGAGATGGCGCATCAGACGGCGTTCTTCGCGTCGAGTCACTATCGTGCCATGCAGGCGGGTCCGTGCCACTGCGATCTGTTCCGTGACAATGTGCTGTTCGACAAGGCCGACGACGGTTCGCCACGATTGGGCGGATTCTTCGATTTCTACTTCGCGGGCTGCGACAAATGGCTGTTCGATCTGGCCGTGACGGTCAACGACTGGTGCTGCGACCTGTCGACCGGCGTGCTGGACGAGGCGCGTGTGCATGCCATGTTGCGCGCTTACGAGACGGTGCGCCCACTGACCGACATCGAAGCGTCGCACTGGCGCGACATGTTGCGCGCCGCCGCGCTGCGCTTCTGGCTGTCGCGCCTGTATGATTTTCACCTGCCACGGGCGGCCGAAATGCTCAAGCCGCACGATCCGGGGCATTTCGAACGAATCCTGCGCCAACGCATCGAAGCCCATTCCATCCCCTGGCGGTAACTCGACATCCTATCGGAGTCATTCGAACCCTATGCAATTGCTTGAAGTCCCGCCGAAGAGTGGATATGTGTGGCTGCGCCAAGGCATCTGGCTGTTCCGCAAGAACCCGCTCGCCATTCTGACGCTGCTCTTCGCCTATCTGTTCGGGGTGATGGTGCTTTCGATCCTGCCGGTCGTGGGCGCCTTCCTGCCGCTGCTGTTCATCCCAGGCCTGTCGGTGGGTTTCATGGCGGCCTGTCGCGACATCATCAAGAACAAGCAGGTGTTGCCCCACGTATTGCTCGACGGCTTTCGCGGCCACGGCAAGGAAGTCTCGCGCCGGCTGCTCATGCTAGGCGGTTACTACATTGTGGCGATGACCGTCGTGTTCCTGTTCTCGGCGCTGTTCGACGGCGGCGACCTGGTCAACAAGATGCTCTTCGATGGCCGCATCAGCGAAGAGTCGCTCACCAACGGCTCGATGGGCCAGGCGATGCTGGCGGTGGCGGTGGCCTACATACCGGTGGCGATGATGTTCTGGTTCGCGCCGGTGCTCGTGGCCTGGCACGACATCCCACCCATCAAGGCGCTGTTCTTCAGCTGGACGGCCTGCGTGCGCAACTTCCGTGCGTTCGTCGTCTACGGCCTGTGCACGGCGGTCGTCGCCACCGTGTTGCCGCTGATCGTGACGCTGGCGATGGCTGCGATGGGCATTCATCAATACGCGATGCTCTTGCTGATGCCTTACTCGATCCTGTTCACGGCCGTGCTGTATTGCTCGTTCTACGCGAGCTATCGCGGTTGCTTCGGCGTGCAGGAGATCGGCGCCATCGATCCGAACGTCGCCCCGCCTGAAGCGTAAGCGGAAACGTCGGCGTCAACGTCAGACGCGCAAAACAAAGGGCACCCGCGGGTGCCCTTTGTCGTGGGTGACGATGACGGCCGCGCCGTTACTCGATCGGCTGAAGCTTCGCGACAGCCAGCGCCAGCCACTTCTCACCATGTCGGCCGAATTTCACGTGGGCGCGGGCTTCCGCCCCCGCGCCCTCCAGGCCGATGATCTTGCCTTCGCCGAACTTGGTGTGAAAAACGCCCTGCCCCAACTTGAAGCCCGTCTCCGACGCGCGCGAACGGTCGGCCAGCGCCTGCTCCGACTGGGTGGCCACCCATTCTTCCGGCTTCGGCGCACTCGTCTTGCCCCGCCCGAACCAATCGCGCCCCCAGGCCGGCTCGGCCTGCCCCAGCCGCGCGCCCGGCTGCGCCCGCGGTGTCAGGAACTTCAACACCGTCTCGGGGATTTCGTCGAAGAAGCGCGAGCGCACGTTGTAACGCGTCTGTCCGTGCAGCATGCGGCTTTGCGTGAACGACAGATACAGCCGTTCCTTGGCACGCGTAATGGCCACGTACATCAGGCGCCGCTCTTCTTCGAGACCGTCGAGTTCGAGCGCACTGTTCTCGTGCGGGAAGAGTCCCTCTTCGAGACCGGTGACGAACACCGCCGTAAATTCAAGCCCCTTGGCCGCGTGTACCGTCATCAACTGCACAGCGTCTTGCCCGGCCTCGGCCTGGTTGTCTCCCGCTTCGAGCGACGCGTGCGACAGGAAGCCGGCAAGCGGCGTCATCTCCACCGGCGTATCGGCGTCGACCACGCCGTCGGGCGAGGCCAGCACGTCGGGCGCGCCCGGCAGCGCAGGACGCATGGCAATCAACCGCGCCGGGGCATCGAGCCCATAACCTTCCTCGGCAACGAATGCCGTGGCCGCATGCACCAATTCCTGCAAGTTCTCGATGCGATCCTGGCCTTCCTTCTCGGTCTGATAATGCGCCATCAACCCACTGGCGTCGATGACCCGCGCCACCACCTCCGGCAGCGTGAGCCGCTCGGTATCGTGGCGCATCTGCTCCACGAGCCGCACGAATGCCGTCAGATTCGTGCCCGCCTTGCCGGTCATGTAGGGCACTGCGGCATACATCGAGCAGTTGTAGAGTCGCGCCGCGTCGGCCAGTTGCTCCAACGAACGCGCGCCAATCCCCCGCGTCGGGAAATTCACGACCCGCGCGAACGCCGTATCATCGTTCGGATTCTCGATCAGGCGTAGATACGCCAGCGCATGCTTGACTTCCTGACGCTCGAAAAAGCGCAAACCGCCATACACCCGATAGGCGATGCCCGCCCCCACGAGCGCGTGCTCCATCACCCGCGACTGGGCGTTGCTGCGATAGAGAATGGCGACGTCCTGCCGCGAGAGACCCTGCGCAACGAGTGCCTTGATCTCTTCGACGAGCCAGCTCGCTTCCTGCAGGTCGGTGGCCGCCTCATAGACACGGATCGGCTCGCCGTGCCCCGCGTCGGTGCGCAAATTCTTGCCCAGACGCCGCGCATTGTTGGAAATCAACGCGTTGGCCGCGTCGAGGATATTGCCGTGCGAGCGGTAGTTCTGTTCCAGCTTGATCAGGTGGCGCACGCGGAATTCACGCTCGAAGTCGGCCATATTGCCGACGTTGGCGCCACGAAACGCATAAATACTCTGATCGTCGTCGCCCACGGCGAATACCGCGGCGTTCGATCCCGCGAGCATCTTGAGCCACGCGTACTGGAGCTTGTTCGTATCCTGGAACTCGTCGACCAGAACGTGCCGGAAGCGCGACTGGTAGTGCACGCGCAACGGCTCGTTGTGCTTGAGCAGCTCGTAACAGCGCAGCAGCAGTTCGGCGAAATCGACCACGCCTTCGCGCTGGCACTGCGCCTGATAGGCGGCGTAAAGCTCGACGAACTTCTGATTGAAGGCGTCGTTGGCCTCGACCTCGTGCGGGCGCAGGCCCTGTTCCTTGGCGTTGTTGATGAAATACTGCAGGTTTTTCGGCGGATACTTCTCGTCGTCGACATTCGACGCCTTCAGCAGACGCTTGATCGCGGAGAGCTGGTCGGCCTGGTCGAGGATCTGGAAGCTCTGCGGCAGCCCGGCGTCGCGAAAATGCGCGCGCAGCATACGGTTGCACAACCCGTGGAAGGTGCCGATCCACATGGCGCGCGTGCTGATCGGCAGCATCGCGCCCAGACGGGCCTGCATTTCCTTGGCCGCCTTGTTGGTGAAGGTGACGGCCAGAATCCCGGCCGGCCCCACGTGCCCGTGCTGGATCAGCCAGGCAATACGCGTGGTCAGCACGCGCGTCTTGCCGGAACCCGCGCCCGCCAGAATAAGGGCCGGCTCGTCCGGAAGGGTTACGGCGGCCAGTTGTTCGGGGTTCAGATTGGCGAGCAGATCGGGCATGTCGGGAAGGAAATTCGAGTGAAGCTCGATTATAAATCCTGCTGCGACGCGGAAATGCCACCGAATCTTTTATAATTCAGGGTTTCACGCATTACACGGTCCATCCAATCCATGAGCGACAGCGACAATACGCTTGCCAAGAGCTTCGAGCCGCAGGACGTCGAAGCCCACTGGGGCCCCGAATGGGAGCGCCGCGGCTATGCCCGGCCGACTTTCGACGACGCCCGCGAAGATTTCAGCATCCAGTTGCCGCCGCCGAACGTGACCGGCACGCTGCACATGGGTCACGCGTTCAACCAGACGATCATGGATGGCCTCACCCGCTATCACCGCATGAAAGGCGCCAACACCCTCTGGGTACCGGGCACCGACCACGCGGGCATCGCCACGCAGATCGTCGTCGAGCGCCAGCTCGATGCCCAGAAAGTCTCGCGCCATGACCTCGGCCGCGAGAAATTCGTCGAGCGCGTCTGGGAATGGAAGGAAGAATCGGGCAGCACGATCACGCGTCAGGTGCGCCGCCTGGGCGCATCGATCGACTGGAGCCGTGAATACTTCACGATGGACGAGAAGATGTCGCGCGCCGTGCGCGACGTGTTCGTTACGCTCCACGAGCAAGGATTGATCTATCGCGGCAAACGTCTCGTGAACTGGGAATCGACCCTGCTCACGGCCGTGTCCGACCTGGAAGTGGTGAGCGAGGAAGAAGACGGCTCGCTGTGGCACATCCGATACCCGCTCGCCGACGGCTCGGGCTCGCTCACGGTGGCGACCACGCGTCCGGAAACGATGCTCGGCGACACCGCACTGATGGTCCATCCGGAAGACGAGCGCTACAAGCACCTGATCGGCAAGACGGCCAGGCTGCCGCTGTGCGATCGTGAAATCCCGATCATTGCCGACGATTACGTCGATCTCGAATTCGGCACGGGCGTGGTGAAAGTCACGCCGGCACACGACTTCAACGACTACGCTGTCGGTCAGCGCCACAACCTGCCGCAGATCAACATTCTCACGCTCGACGCGAAGATCAACGACAACGCCCCGGAGAAGTACCGCGGGCTCGATCGTTTCGACGCGCGCAAGCAGATCGTGGCCGATCTCGACGCCCTCGGCCTGCTCGAATCGGTCAAGCCGCACAAGCTGATGGTGCCCCGCAGCGATCGCACCGGCACGATCATCGAGCCGATGCTCACCGACCAGTGGTTCGTGGCGATGAGCAAACCGGCCCCCGAAGGCACGTTCCATCCGGGCAAGTCGATCACCGAAACCGCGCTCGACGTCGTGCGCAGCGGCGAGATCAAGTTCGTCCCGGAGAACTGGACGACCACATACAACCAGTGGCTCGAGAACATTCAGGACTGGTGTATCTCGCGTCAACTTTGGTGGGGCCACCAGATTCCGGCCTGGTATGACGACGCCGGCAACGTGTACGTCGCCCGCACGGAAGCAGAAGCGGCCGAAAAGGCCCGCGCGGCGGGCTACACCGGCGCGCTCAAGCGCGACGAAGACGTGCTCGACACGTGGTTCTCGTCGGCGCTCGTGCCATTCTCGTCGCTCGGCTGGCCGCAAGAAACACCCGAACTCAAGCATTTCCTGCCGTCGTCGGTACTCGTGACCGGTTTCGACATCATCTTCTTCTGGGTGGCGCGCATGGTCATGATGACCACGCACTTCACCGGCAAGGTACCGTTCAAGACGGTCTACGTGCACGGTCTGGTGCGCGACGCCGAAGGTCAGAAGATGTCCAAGTCGAAGGGCAACACGCTCGATCCGATCGACATCGTCGACGGCGTGTCGCTCGACGCCCTGCTCGCCAAGCGCACGACGGGTCTCATGAACCCGAAGCAGGCAGCGAGCATCGAGAAGAAGACGCGCAAGGAGTTCCCGGACGGCATCGCGCCGTTCGGCACCGACGCGCTTCGCTTCACGTTCGCCTCGATGGCCACGCTTGGCCGGAACATCAACTTCGATCTGGCGCGCTGCGAAGGCTATCGCAACTTCTGCAACAAGCTGTGGAACGCCACGCGCTTCGTGCTGATGAACTGCGAAGGTCACGACTGCGGTCTTGCGCCGTGCGTAGGCGATTGCGGCCCGGACGGCCAGCTCGACTTCTCGCGCGCCGACCGCTGGATCGTGTCGTTGCTGCAACGCGTGGAAGCCGATGTCGCGAAGGGCTTCGCCGACTACCGCTTCGACAACATCGCCAGCGCGATCTACAAGTTCGTCTGGGACGAGTACTGCGACTGGTACGTTGAACTGGCCAAGTGGCAAATTCAGAACGGCACCCCGGCACAACAACGCGCCACGCGTCGCACCTTGCTGCGCGTGCTCGAAACGGTGCTGCGTCTGGCGCATCCGATCATTCCGTTCATCACCGAAGCGTTGTGGCAGAAGGTGGCACCGCTGGCGGGCCGCTATCCGGCGGACAAGGCAGCAGGCGAAGCCAGTCTCATGGTGCAGCCGTATCCGGTGGCCGACGCGAGCAAGATCGACGAAGGCGATGAAGCCTGGATGCAGCAGTTGAAGACCGCCGTCGACGCCTGCCGCAACCTGCGCGGCGAAATGAACCTCTCGCCCGCGCAACGCGTGCCGCTGCTGGTCGCGGGCGATGTGGACTTCCTGACGTCGATTGCGCCGTATCTGCAAACGCTCGCCAAGCTCTCTGAAGTGCAAGTGCTGGCAGACGAAGCAACGCTCGACGCGCAAGCGGCCGGTGCGCCGCTTGCTGTCGTGGGTGCGAACAAACTGGCGCTGAAGGTGGAAGTCGACGTCGCCGCGGAGCGCGAGCGACTCGGCAAGGAAGTGAAGCGCCTCGAAGGCGAGATCGCCAAATGCCGCGGCAAGCTTTCCAACGAGAGCTTCGTGGCACGTGCGCCCGCCAATGTGGTGGAACTCGAGAAGCAACGATTGGTCGACTTTGAAGCGGTTCTCGGTAAATTGCAGGCCCAGCTCGCTCGCCTGCCCGCCTGAGACGTGCTCATATCACCAGGGAGATACCAATGAAAACCGTTGTGACCAAAGCCGTGTTCCCCGTTGCGGGCCTCGGCACCCGATTCCTCCCGGCCACCAAGGCAAGCCCGAAGGAAATGCTGCCCGTCGTGGACAAGCCGCTGATTCAATACGCGGTGGAAGAAGCGGCGGCCGCCGGTATTACGGAGATGATCTTCGTGACGGGCCGCAACAAACGCGCGATCGAAGACCACTTCGACACGGCCTTCGAACTCGAAGCGGAACTCGAGGCCAAGAACAAGCAGGCGCTGCTCGACGTGGTGCATTCGATCAAGCCGCCGCATATCGATTGCTTCTACGTGCGCCAGCCCAAGGCGTTGGGCCTGGGTCACGCCGTGCTGTGCGCCGAGAAGCTCGTGGGCGATGAGCCGTTCGCCGTCATCCTCGCCGACGACTTGCTGGACGGCGAGCCGCCGGTGCTCAAGCAGATGGTCGACCTGTACAACCACTATCACAACTCGATCATCGGCGTGGAAGAGATCCCCATCGAGCAAAGCCGCTCGTACGGGATCGTCGCGGGCAACGAGTGGGGCGAGAAGGATATCGTCAAGCTCACGAATATCGTCGAAAAGCCGGCGCCGGAAGATGCCCCGTCGAATCTGGGCGTGGTCGGCCGTTATGTGCTGCGCCCGCGCATTTTCGATTGCATCCGCGAAATCGATCCGGGCTCTGGCGGCGAGATTCAGTTGACCGACGCCATCCAGAAGCTGATGCAGGATGAAGTCGTGCTGGCGTATCGCTACCAGGGCAAGCGCTTCGATTGCGGCAGCAAGCTCGGCTACTTGAAAGCCACCGTGGAGTTCGCGCTGCGCCATCCGGAACTCAAGGATGCCTTCCGCGAATACCTGCGCGAGACGCAACTCGATCTGGCATAAGCGCCAGGCCTTGTGTCAAAGAAAAAGCCGACGGCAGTTGTCCGTCGGCTTTTTTGTGCCCGCTGTGCCGCCCATCACGCTGCGGCGGTCGGGTTCGGCGAGATGCCGCCACGCGATCAGCGGCGGCGCATCAGGAAGTGAAACGTCTTGCCCTCTTCGCGCGATTCGATGAGTTCGTTGCCGGTTTGTTTGGCAAACGCGCTGAAGTCGCGCGCCGAGCCCGGATCGGTGGCAATGATGTGCAACACTTCGCCGCTCTGCATGTCGGCGAGCGCTTTCTTGGCGCGCAGGATCGGCAGCGGGCAGTTCAGTCCGCTTGCGTCGACTTCTTTCTGAAATTCCATGCTCATGTTCCTGATGTCCCTTGGATCCGACTCGTTCTGATCGTGTACCGGGGGTTGGCCCGCAAGCTGCGATTCTACCGCAGTCCTCGCGCCCGCTTGTCAGCCGGCAATGGATAGCCGGGCCGATTCGACGTACTCGACCGGCAGATTGCGCCGCCGCAGCCACTCGGCCACCGCGTGCCCGGTGCCGGCGCGCCACGGACGCACCCGCTCAGGCTCGACAAGCCGGAACTCGGCGAGTTCGTCCGACAGACGAATGTCGCCATCGCAGACCGCGTGATACGCGATGATCAGCTCGTTCTTGCGCATGAATTCGTAGACGCCGAGCAGCGAAATCGCGCCAGCATCCAGATTGGTCTCTTCCTTGATCTCGCGCCGGATGCCGTCTTCAGGCGTTTCGTCGCGCTCGAGAAAGCCCGTGATGAGCGCAAACATGCCCTCGGTCCAGGTGGTATTGCGCGCCAGCAGGATCTGGCCGCGGTACTCCACGAGTCCGGCCACGACCGGCAGCGGATTGTCCCAGTGGACGAAACCGCAAGCCGCGTCGGGACAGGCGCGGCGAATGCGCCCGGCGACCGCGCGCGAGTCGAGCGGCGAGGCACAGCGGGGACAGAAAATGAGTTCGTTCATGATCGTTGTTTGGCGAATTCGAATATCTTAAATGAACTCATGACGCGCTGCACATTCGGTAGATTCCGAGACACCTGTGGAAAATGGCGAGGGGGTGCGGGGCGTATAATCATCGTTTATCTTCCCATTCTCACCCGCGCCACGTGTCAGACGTCCCTCCCCATACTGCCGCAACGCCGGCTTCACCGCCCCCGTCACCATCGTCGTCTGCGCCCGCATCGCTTTCCGCGCGCCTGGCCAAACGAGGCATCCATCGCTCTCGTCGCCTCTGGCACAACTACGGCGTCTTCTGGCTGGGTGCGGTGCTCGTTGGTCTGGTCTCGGTGGTGTACTCCAAGCTGATCGACTTCGGTTTCGAGCTGTTTCAGCGCATGCTGTCGTATGGCATCTGGATGCCGCTGATCGTGACGCCGCTGGGCGCCGCGCTGGCCATCTGGCTGACGCAGAAGTTCTTCCGCGGCTCGGAGGGAAGTGGGATTCCGCAAGTCATCGCAACGCTCCAGGAGCCGCGGCTGTCGTCGTCGCTGTTGTCGATGCGCATCATGATCGGCAAGATCGCGATTTCGTTTCTCGGCATTCTTTGCGGCTTCACCATCGGTCGCGAGGGGCCGACGGTGCAGATCGGTGCGTCGCTCATGTATGCGATGCGGCGTGGGTATCGGCGAAGCAGCGTGCACATCGAGCGTCAATTAACGCTGGCCGGCGCCGCCGCCGGTCTCGCGGCGGCCTTCAACACCCCGCTCGCGGGGGTCGTGTTCGCGATCGAGGAACTGAGCCGTAGCTTCGTGGCACGCAGCAGTGGCACGCTCATCACGGCCATCATCTTTTCCGGCGTCGTGGCACTCGGTCTACAGGGCAACTACCTGTACTTCGGACAGATCAAGGCGATCAGCGACTTTCACTGGACGCTGATCCCGGTACTTGTTGCCGCCAGTCTGCTGAGCGGCGTGGCCGGTGGACTGTTCGGCTGGCTGATGCTCAACGTGCCACGCTGGTTGCCCGGGCCGCTGGTCGGCATGCGCCGTGCGCATCCGGTGCGATTCGCGTTCCTGTGTGGCCTGGCGATCGCGTTGATCGGACTCGCCTCGGGGGGCACAACCTTCGGCAGCGGCTACGCTGAGGCGCGCGGCCTGCTGGAGTCGCATGTCGCACTCTCGCCGCTTTACGCGCTGCTCAAGTTTGCAGCGTTGTGCGTGTCCTATATGTCAGGAATCCCTGGCGGCATTTTCGCGCCGTCGCTCGCCATTGGGGCCGGGCTGGGCAACGTGATGGCCCATCTCACATCGGTGGTACCGCTCCCGGCCATTGCCGCGTTGTGTATGGTCGGGTATCTGGCGGCGGTCACGCAATCACCGATCACGTCGTTCGTGATTGTCATGGAGATGATCGACGGCCACCAGATGGTGATCCCGCTCATGGCCGTGGCCCTGCTCTCGACCCAGGTGTCGAAAACGATCGCGCCGTCGTTCTATCACGCGCTGGCGCATCGTTTTCTCACCCCCACGGTGCCCACACCGCGACAAGCATAAATCGCGCGACGGACTGCCGTGCCGGGATCGATGACGTGTGCGTCACCGGTTCGCGCACAGCGCCCGAATATCCGCCGCCAGACGCTCGACCGTCTCCGGCCGGGTGTCCCACGCGCACATCAAGCGGCAACCGCCCGCGCCGATGAACGTGTAGAAGCGCCAGCCCTTGGCGCGGAGCGCCTCGATCACATGCAGCGGCAGTTCCGCGAATACGGCATTGGCTTGCGTCTCGAACATGATCGACACACCCGGCACGTCGCGAATGCGCTGCGCGAGCAACTGCGCCATCGCATTCGCGTGACGCGCGTTGCGCAGCCAGGTGTCGTTCTCCAGCATGCCAAGCCAGGGCGCGGAAATGAACCGCATCTTCGAGGCCAATTGCCCGGCCTGTTTTACCCGATACGCGAAGTCTTCCGACAGCGAGCGATTGAAGAACACCACTGCCTCGCCGACCGGCAGCCCGTTCTTCGTACCGCCGAAGCAAAGCACGTCCACGCCGGCCCGCCACGTCACGTCGCCCGGATGACAGCCCAGCGTCGCGACCGCATTGGCAAAGCGCGCGCCATCCATATGCACGCGCAAGTTGCGCCGTTTGGCCAACGCCGAGATCGCCTTGACCTCGTCGACCGAGTAGACCGTGCCGACCTCCGTGGCCTGCGTCAGCGTGACGACCTTGGGCTTCGGGAAGTGAATATCGGAGCGTCGATTGATGACGGACTCGATGGCGTCCGGGGTGAGCTTGCCGTTGTTCTCGCGACCGCGGGCGGTAAGCAGCTTCGCGCCATTGGAGAAAAATTCGGGACCGCCGCACTCGTCGGTCTCGACGTGGGCCAGTTCGTGGCAGATCACGGAGTGATACGACTGCGACAACGAGGCCAGCGCCAGTGAATTTGCCGCCGTGCCGTTGAAGACGAAGAAGACGTCGCAATCCGTATCGAACAGATTGCGAATACCGTCGCAGACACGCTGCGTCCAGGTATCGTCGCCATAAGCGACTTCGTGGCCGCTGGCATTGGCCTCAATCAGATAATGCAACGCCTCGGGACAAATCCCGGCGTAGTTGTCGGAGGCAAAATGTTGTGGCGTTTGGGCCGCCCCACCATCGGCGGCCGTCAGGGACGGAGCGTTCGTGAGGGCGGAGGCGAGAATGTTCGATGCAGACGGGACTTGCGACATGACAACCTCATCAATGCGGCAGGGATCCTGCGAGCCCCCTGCCTTCGACCTACCGGTGGCGCCCCTGCGGGAGACCACCGGCACCTTCAGACTGACTCGGGACGCGGATCCGACCACAGCGCGCCGGCGGTGGCCCAGTTCTCGGGCTTGACGTCAGTAATGATGATGTCGACAGACTCCGGCGTGCAACCGATCGTCGCGACGGCCGCTTCCGTGACCGCTTTGACGAATGCGCGCTTTTGCTCGATCGAGCGCCCCTCGAACATCTCGACGTGAAACGTTGGCATTGCAGTCTCTCTCCTTGTGTCGTTATCAAGATCGGCAGCGCCGCCCATGCTCGCATTCAAAGCTCGCGGGCTTGCCGTGCGTTCCCGATGTTGCGCCCGGGCGGCGTTCAATCGCGAAACGAGGCGTCTATTCTATCCAGTTTGCGCAGCAGCGCAGGCCACTCGAGCACGCCTTCGATGGCGCCCCCATCTTCGAGCTGAAGCGCGGTCTTGTCCTGCACGGCCGGACTCGGCAGATGGGGCGCCGTACCGCCCGCCAGCGCCTGCAACTGGATCTCGCACGCCTTGATGAGCGTTGCCATCAGCACGAAGGCCTCGGCCACCGAGCGTCCCGTCGTAAGCGTGCCGTGATTGCGCAACAGCATGGCCGAATGCGCGCCGAGCGACGCCACGAGCCGCTCGCCCTCGGACGGCGAAAACGCCAGCCCCTCGTAATCGTGATATCCGATACGCTCGTGAAAACGCAGCGCGTGCTGCGAGATCGGCAGCAGACCTTGCGGCTGGATCGACACCGCGATACCTGCCGTGTTGTGCAAATGCATGACGCATACGGCGTCCGGACGTGCCGCGTGCACCGCGCCATGCAGCGCAAACCCGGTCACGTTCACCGGATGTTCGCTCTCGCCCACGATCTCGCCGGTCATCGTAATCTTCACCAGGTTCGACGCTGTCACCTCATCGAACGTCAGACCGAATGGATTGATGAGGAAGTGCCCCGGCTCTCCCGGCACCATCGCCGAGATATGGGTGTAGATGAGATCGTCCCAGCCATACAGCGCAACGAGCCGGTAACACGCTGCAAGGTCGACACGCATCTGGCGCTCGGCGTCGCTGATGGCGGTGGCGGCTTTTCTGCCCGCCTGCAGGGTAAAAGACATAGCAAGTTCCAAGGGGATGAGAGTGTCGCCGCGGCGCCTTGGCGCCCGGGCGCATCAAGGTGCGCGCTCGAGCGAGCGTCGCCAGTCCCATACGAAGCCGATCGCCCCGAACACCAGCGCGCCACTCGCACATAGCAGTGCTGCCGTGAAGTTACCGGTCGCCGCGACCAGAGGCGCCGCGACCAGCGGTCCAACGATCTGCCCGATCCCGTAGGATGCCGTCACCAGGCCGATCAGACCATTGGCATTGTCCCCACGCAGGCGTCGGCACTCGCGCACCGCGTACACGGTAATCGCCGTGAACGGCAGTCCGACCAGCACGCTACCCACCGCGAACCCCACGACGTTCGGCAGCACGATGCCGATGCCAACGCCCACCCCTTGCGTGACATAGCATGCCGCGAGCAGTAGACGATTGTCCCAGGCCTGTGGCGCCCGTGCACCGATGATCGCACCGGGCATCACCATGAGGCCGAGCAACGGAAAGAAGAGATCCGGCCACGGAGAGCCAGGCAGCGCCTGCCGCGCAATCACCGGAAGGAAGGTGGCGGTGATGATGTAGCCGAAGCCGGCAAATCCGTAGAGCACCGTGACGGGAATCACCGTCTCGCCGCTGCCATGATTGACGGCATGCGCCGCGGTTTGCGCCTGTGCGGCGTGCGTAGCGTGCCCGGGGTTTGCCGCGCCAGCTGCCGTCGCGGGTGCGGGGCCATCCGGCTCGAAGGTGCGCCAGATCAACGCGAGCAGCGCCAGCGCCAGCCCCCCGCACAGCAGCCAACCACCGCGCGCAGGCCACGCGAGCGAGCTGTTCAGGCTCGCGAGCAGCCCCGTCACCACGATGCCGGCGCCGGGGCCCGCGAAAATCACGCCCCCCAGACTCGGCATGTGTAGCTCACCGAGCTTTCGGAAGGCCCAGCCGGCCGAAAACACCATCGCCCAGGCACTCATGATCCCCGCCAGCGTACGCACGACGGCCCACACGGCGAACGAATCGAGCAGGCCCATGGCGAGCGTCAGCACGACCGTGAGCGCCAGTGCGAAACGCACGATGCGCGTCGGGGTGAAGCGCAGCCACATACACGACAGCGCGCCGACGAAGTAGCCCGCATAGTTGAGCGACGCGAGCCAACTGCCGTGTTGAATGTCGGTGAGGTGCTCATGCAGCATCAGCGGCAGCATCGGCGTGAACGCGAAGCGGCCAATCCCCATGGCAATGGCGAGCGCGAGCATGCAAGACAGCGCAATGCGCCACGCCGCGCGCTCAGGGGACGGCTGGCGCGACGAGATGGCGCGGTCGGATTCGGTGAAAGTGGCGGGCATAACGGTAGCGGGGGAAAATCGCGCGACGACACGCGAGGTCTGCCGAATACTTTACATGCAAACCATCAGGACAAGCGGGGGTTCCCCTGTGGCATCAGGGGCAATGCGCGGCATTTTCCGTGCGCGTCCGCCTGAATCCTTTCGCTTGCGAAACACTGACCTCTCCCGCTTACAGATCCTTTCGAATACCGAAACTGTACTGCTGGGGCATCAGGCCACATGATAAAAAAACCCCAAGGGTCGGATCGCGATCCAACGCTTGGGGTTCTGTGCAACTTGCGTGCGGCAAGCGGCAAGCGCGATCCCGACGCGCTACCGGGGCTGGCAGGTCCCACAGCGAGCCGCGACGGACACCGCCGCGCTCGCCTCACCGTTACAGCTTGCCAGCCACCCAGCCCTGCACACCGGCGAGCGCCTGCGACAACTGCGACGGATCGGTACCACCGGCCTGCGCCATGTCGGGACGACCACCGCCCTTGCCGCCGACCTGTTGCGCGACGAAGTTGACCAGCTCACCCGCCTTGACCTTGCTGGTGGCGTCGGCCGTCACGCCGGCGATCAGGCTGACCTTGCCGCCCTCGACCGCCGCGAGCACGATTGCCGCGCTGCCCAGCTTGTCCTTGAGCTTGTCCATCGTCTCGCGCAGCGACTTGACGTCGGCGCCTTCGAGTTGCGCGGCCAGCACCTTCAGACCGCTCACATCGACGGCCTTCTCGAGCAATTCGTCGCCCTGGCTCGACGCCAGCTTAGACTTGAGTGCCGCCAGTTCCTTTTCCAGCGACTTGACCTGTTCCTGCACCTGCGCGATGCGTGGCGTCAGTTCGGCCGGCTGGGTCTTGAGCGCCGCAGCCGCTTCGTTGACCTGATCGTCGAGCTTCTGCACGAAACGCACCGAGTTGTCGCCGGTGATCGCTTCCACGCGGCGAATACCGGCGGCGACGCCCCCTTCCATCACGATCTTGAACAGGCCGATGTCGCCCGTGCGCGCCACGTGCGTACCGCCGCACAGTTCGCGCGACGTGCCGATATCGAGCACCCGCACTTCGTCGCCGTACTTCTCACCGAACAGCGCCATCGCGCCGCCCTTCACCGCGTCGTCAAACGACATCACGGCGGCCTGCGTCGGAGCATTGGCCAGCACTTCGGCGTTGACGATGTCCTCCACACGACGGATGTCGTCGGCCGTCATCGCGGCATTGTGGGCAAAGTCGAAACGGGTCTTGTCGGCGTCGACGAGCGAGCCCTTCTGTTGCACGTGGCCGCCCAGCACTTCGCGCAGCGCCTTGTGCATCAGGTGCGTTGCGGAGTGGTTGCGAACGGTGCGTGCGCGACGCACGGCATCGACCTGCGCCGTGACCGCCGCGCCCACGGTCAATTCACCCGATTCCAGCTTGCCGTAGTGACCGAAGACGTCAGCCTGAATCTTCTGCGTGTCCGACACACCGAAGCGGGCGCTGCCCGCCGTAATCAGCCCTTGATCGCCCACCTGGCCGCCCGACTCTGCGTAGAAAGGCGTGGTATCGAGCACTACGATGCCCTGCTGCCCGGCGGCGAGCTTGTTCACACTCGTGCCGTCGACGTAGAGCGCGGTCACCTTCGCGCCGTCGAGCGCGAGCTTGTCGTAGCCCTGGAAGCGCGTCTTGTCGCCGTTGTATTCGAGGGCCGTCGCCATCTTGAACTTGCCGGCGGCACGCGCCTGTTCGCGTTGACGCGCCATGGCGGCGTCGAAGCTCGCTTCGTCCACGGTGATGCTGCGCTCGCGGCAGACGTCCGCCGTCAGGTCGAGCGGGAAGCCGTACGTATCGTGCAGTTTGAAGGCGAGTTCGCCGTCGAGCGTAGTCACGCCGCGCTTGGCCAGATCGGCCAGGGCGCCGTCGAGAATCTCCATGCCGTTCTCGATGGTCTCGCCAAAGCGTTCCTCTTCCTGCTTGAGCACGTCGGTCACGCGCTGCTGCGCCTGCGCCAGTTCCGGATAGGCCGCGCCCATCTCGGCGACCAGGTCGGGCACGAGCTTGTAGAAAAACGGCGTCTTGCAGCCGAGCTTGTAACCGTGGCGGATCGCACGGCGGATGATTCGGCGCAGCACATAGCCGCGGCCTTCATTGCCCGGAATCACGCCGTCGACGATCAGGAACGAGCACGCGCGGATGTGATCGGCGATCACCTTGAGCGAGTTCGCGGCGAGATCGGTCACGCCGGTCTCACGGCCGGCCGCCTTGATCAGGTGCTGGAACAGGTCGATCTCGTAGTTGCTGTGTACGTGTTGCAGCACGGCCGCGATACGCTCCAGCCCCATACCGGTATCCACGCACGGCTTGGGCAGCGGCGTCATGTTGCCCTGCTCGTCGCGGTTGAACTGCATGAACACGAGGTTCCAGACTTCGATATAGCGGTCGCCGTCTTCTTCCGGCGATCCGGGCGGGCCGCCCCACACGTCTGCGCCGTGGTCGAAGAAAATTTCCGAGCACGGGCCGCACGGACCGGTGTCGGCCATCTGCCAGAAGTTGTCCGACGCGTAACGCGCGCCCTTGTTGTCGCCGATGCGGATGATGCGCTCGGTCGGCACGCCGACTTCCTTTGCCCAGATGTCGTAGGCTTCGTCGTCTTCCTGGTAGACGGTCACCCACAGCTTGTCCTTGGGCAGTTTGTAGACGTCCGTCAGCAGTTCCCAAGCGTATTGAATGGCTTCGCGCTTGAAGTAATCGCCGAACGAGAAGTTGCCCAGCATTTCGAAGAACGTGTGATGGCGGGCCGTGTAGCCGACGTTTTCGAGGTCGTTGTGCTTGCCGCCCGCGCGCACGCTGCGCTGGGCCGTGGTCGCGCGCTTGTAGGGGCGCGTTTCGAGACCGAGGAAGACGTCCTTGAACTGCACCATGCCGGAGTTCGTGAACAGCAGCGTGGGGTCGTTGGACGGCACGAGGCTCGACGAGCGCACGATGGTGTGCCCCTTCGACTCGAAGAAGGTGAGGAATTTTTCCCGAATGTCTGCGACTTTCATAGCGTGCGAAGGAGCGTGGGGACCGGGCCAGTCAAGCTGGGCGGGGTATTTTGCAAACTTTTGATTATACGGGAAATCAGTCCCCCCACAGCGCCCAGCCAACAACCGCACTGCGAAACGGCGCTGGTCAGTTGCGCATTGCACACCGTAGACTTCAACGCGCTAGTTCCGCAATGCAAAACAATGTTCCGATCACAACGTCGGGACAGCAATCAGACGATGAAATCGAGGAGAGAGCGGACGATGGGTGCGCTGAGTCATATCCGGGTGTTGGACCTTTCGCGCGTGTTGGCCGGCCCATGGGCCACACAGAATCTGGCCGATCTGGGCGCGGACGTGATCAAGGTCGAGCGCCCCGGTGTCGGGGACGACACTCGCCGATGGGGGCCGCCTTATCAGCGTGACGCCGACGGACGCGAGACGGGCGAAGCCGCCTACTACCTCGCCGCAAACCGCAACAAGCGCTCGCTCACGTTGGATATCGCCTCTGGCGAAGGGCAGGCGATCGTCAAGGCATTGGCGGCGCAGAGCGACGTGATCGTCGAGAACTATAAAGTTGGTCAGTTGGCGAAATACGGGCTGGATTACGCGTCGTTGCGCGCCATCAAGCCCGATCTCGTCTATTGCTCGGTGACAGGCTTCGGCCAAGATGGCCCCTACGCGTCGCGCGCGGGCTACGACTTCATCGTGCAGGGGATCGGGGGCTTCATGAGCATTACGGGCGAGCGTGACGGCCTGCCGGGCGGCGGCCCACAGAAGGCGGGCGTCGCGATTGCCGATCTGATGACCGGGATGTACGCGACCATCGCCATCATGGCAGCGCTCACGCATCGTGACCGCACGGGAGTCGGTCAATACATCGACATGGCGCTGCTCGACACGCAGGTGGCGATGCTGGCGAACATGAACACGAATTATCTCGCAAGCGGCGAGGCACCGGTTCGCTGGGGCAATGCGCATCCGAACATCGTGCCGTACCAGACATTCCAGACGGCGGACGACGGCTGGATCATCGTGGCGGTGGGCAACGACGGCCAGTTCCGCAAGTTCGTGGAGGCTGGCGGCGAAGCGGCACTGGCGGACGACGCACGTTTTGCGACGAATCCATCGCGCGTGCGGCAACGGGAAGTGCTCGTGCCGATGCTCGCCGACATGGTGCGCAAGTTCGGGAAGGATGTCTGGATCGACAAGCTGGAAGCGGCGGGCGTGCCATGCGGGCCGATCAACACGTTGCCGGAGGTGTTCGCGAATCCGCAGGTGAAGGCGCGCGGCATGGAAGTGGCGTTGCCGCATCCGTCTGGGGGTGTCGCCCGGGTGGTCGCGAGTCCCATGAAGATGAGCGAGACGCCGCCGATCGCGCGCACCGCGCCGCCCACGTTGGGGCAGCACAGCGACGACATCCTGCGTGAACGCCTCGGCTTCGACGACGCCAGGATCGAGCAGCTGCGCGCCGAGGGTGTGGTTTGACACTGCCACGCCCGCATACACAACCGACGTGTTCGGCGACGCGTCAGCGGCATGAGCCAGATCGCGATCGCTGCTTTGACGGTGTCGCGCAAGGTCTTTTTGTTATACTCTTGCGCTCGCGAGACTGAAGGATGCCTGCGTCAAACCGTCATCGCGCCCTCCCTGTAGTTCAATGGATAGAACGAGTGCCTCCTAAGCGCTAGATACAGGTTCGATTCCTGTCGGGGGGACCAGCAGCATAAGGCTTCCAGCGCTCGCTGTGACACGTTTGTGTCAAATCCGCACGTATCATCCTCGATTGTCGGTCTTGACGCTGCGGTCAGCCTGCATCTTGCCCCGGAAGAACGACGCAATACCCAAGATGCCGCCCGTCGCCGCCCCTGCGAATGATTGGGGCGAAATAGTCCTTGTAGACCTCGCCCCTCCACTCAGCCGCCGGCGCGGCGATGCAGTACTTGTCACTGAACAACTGCCGATCCGGAACGCGGTAGTTCGTGCACACTTGGGCCTCCAATTAGCGCGTGTTTGCCCAACACATTAGGCAACGAGAACTTCGAGAATAAGGACAAACATGTGCCTATTCTTGAAACAGCGCACTTTGACCATATGTTACGATCATGCAAAACGCATACGGGTCCACAGGGCATTGCATGCATATTCGATATGAGAAAATCACATACTGAGGTCGGGCAATGGCGATTTTCGTCGTAATTCCAACGCGCTCCGATCACAAGCTTCAGCCGGTTCTTGCCGAACATTTCCCTGAGCAGCATTACAAACTTCCGCAGGGCGAGTACCTCATACAGTTTTCAGGGACTACGCAAGAGCTGTCAGAGAAGCTAGGGATCACTGGTGGAGAAAACGGGACTGCGGTCGTAGCGGCTATTTCATCGTACTATGGCCGCGCTCCGGCTGACATTTGGGAGTGGTTGAAATCACGGTGGAGCTGAGCATGGCTGGCCGACAAAAACAATATGATCGAGGCGACAGCGAACCGGGGGCTCTGCCGTCAAGCCCGCCGCCATCGTATCCATCGCATGATCAAAGTTTCACCTTACAAGCAATCTTTGACTTGAAATCGGATGTCGCAAAATTGACCTCCGCTGTTGAACAATTGCGGCTGTCCGACGAAAAGACAAGCAAGAAGGTCGGAGATCTGCACGATCTAAAGAATAAGCTTGTAGGCGGTGCGATCGTTCTCGGCGTAGTCATCTCCGCAGTGGGCGGCCTCGTCGCTTGGAGCGCAAACAAAGTGGTGGATGTTTTGGCGACGGCAGCCAAGCCTGTTCTTCAGGGTACCGCTCCTTCCACCGCCCCTACCCCAGAGCCGCCTCCGGTAACTGGCACGGTTCCAGTCCAGCCGACTGGAATCCAGCCCAAGGGGAAGTAACCTTTCTAACATGCCAAATCCCATCTCCCTCGATGGGATTTTTTTCGTCATGTATAACTGTGTTTTCATACAGTGTTTGTGCTAGTTTACCTCCCTCACCAGCATCACGAGGGAGGTCGCCGTGCGAGATCCATTCACCACCCGATTCATTGTCGTCCCGTTCCGCAAAGGAAAAGGTGACGAGCTGCTTCCCGTCGAAGTGCGACCGGCCAGCACGAGCGTCGGCGCAGTGCGTGTCGCGCACTCGATGCGCGAGCGCCACGCCGGCGTCGCAGCCTACGAGGTTCTGCTCGACCCCGAGACTGGTGCCATGGAATCGCCGAAGGTCCTGTTCGAGCACGGGCGAATCCCGATGCTCGACGAGTACGCCGCGGCGTAACTGCGGGGCGTGGTATGCCGTTGAATCCCCGCCCGTCAGACCTGACGATCGACCAACTGCGCAGCCTGTGGCTCACGCAAAAGGATCCCGACGTGCGGCGCGCCATTGAGGAAGTCGCGTTCCGGCGACTTGAAGCACAGCGCAAAGAGAAAGTGCTCAGGGAAGTGGAGTCGCTGTACGTCGTGATCCACCAGGCATGGCGGGAAGAAGTCGGCGACACCCTGATCGCGCTCGAATGGCTCAGGGCCCTGCTTTCCGATCAGCGGCAACGGCGGGGGGAATTACCCGGGATACCGGATGCCCCGAACCGGTAGTGCCCCGCGCTGGCGCGGCGCATGAAAAAGATAAGCAAAGTGATCTTATTTTATTTTTTGCTCACACTGATTATCTTTTCTGGGTTCACTGCGGGCGTGCTGCGACAGTCGTCGACCAATGCGATGCCCCGCCGAGCCGCACGCCCCAATACATTAGCCACGCACGCCACGCGGGCACACCAGACGCGATCGATGCCTCTTTCAAGATCGCGTCGGCGGTCGCTCGGTCGACTGGATGCGTGAAATACAGCCAGTCGTGAAGTGCGCTCGCCTCGTGGGCACTATCTGCCGTGAGCAGGAACGCCACCGGCGCGCGCGGGACCGACGCAAAATCGGTCTCGAAACCGGCTGGCACGATGAACGTCTGACCCGCGACGTCGGACCGGTACACCAGCGGCGCCGTGACACGCCACGTGCCGCGGCCCGAGTTCGTCGCGTCGCTCACGAGCGTGACGGCCAGGTCCGTCAGGAAGCGGCTCATTTCGCCGCCGGCGCCGTTGCGACATCCTGCGGCCACGCCGCGATCGCGGCAGTCAGCAGAATCTGCGCCGTTGTCACGCCGAGAATTACTCGATCCTGGTCCTGCGCGGACAGCGGGGATGCCTTCGCGACGGTGATGATCGCCGGCAGGCCCGCGCTCGCGAGCGTCTGAAGGTTGACGGCGTCGACCGTCGAACCCGACGCACACACTGCACTCACGACCGGCTGTGCGTCGGCAAGCGCCTTCAGCGCAGCGTCGCTCATGCCATTGACCTGCTGCAGGGACGTAACGGCGACTTCGACCGGCGGACATACGCGCGCGGCAACTTCGGCAGGCGATTGCACGGCCTGACCGGTGGTCGAGCAAGCCGCGAGGACGAACGAAAGCACGGCCGCGCACGCGGCCAGAATGGCAAAACGCTTCATGGTGGATTCCTTACGGGGTGGTGAGCTTGATTGCGGCGACCGCCGCGCTGGTGACGGCGGTCGAGATGCTGGAAGCGATACCGCCGCCGGCGGCGATCGGCGCGCTGGCCGACACACCGGTCTCGGCGAAATCGAGTGTGAAACCCGCCGGCGTGTTGCTGACGCGCACAGTGACCCCGCCGACGTCCTTGCTGCTCGAGACAGACGCCGCGCAGCAGATCAGCCGACCGGTCGAGTCGTAGAACGGCCGCACCTCATACCGGGCAGTGCCGGCACACGCCGCCAGCGCCAGACCAGCGGCGCACGCGAGCGCGGCGCGGATCATTGCGTGGCGACCGCGACCGTGCCCGCAAAGCGCTTGCTCAGGGCATTGATCGCGAGGTGAGCGCCCGCGGCCAGCGCGCCCGTGACGAGGGCCGACACGCTGTCGGGCACCGGCGCATGAAAGATCGCGGCCAGGGCCCAGCTCACGGCAGGCTCAAGGGTTGCGGCACTGATGGTGATGCCGCCGGTAACTACGCTCGAAGTCTGGTTCATGTCGTTGCGTCCTTCTCGTGGTGGTGGATGATCTCGGTCGGCGTGAACCGGTAGCCCTCGATCGCGTACTTCTGCGCGATCAGCAGCGGAAGCGGCAGCATGTGGATGCCCTCCCCCTTGCCGATGTGGTGGTTGCGGCAGAGCAACATCCCGTTGACGGTCATGTCGTCCACGAACCGGTACGGGTCGAACGGTTGAGCGCCAAGGAACGCATTCCAGTCGAACGCCTTCGCCTTCTCACCCCAGATGCCAACGCGGCAGTCTTCTGCGAGGCGTGACCAGTCGATCATGTTCGCGGTGCTGCGCTCGATCGGATGGTGATGCGCCTCGAGCGGATGGCCCGTGTCCTGCTCAGTGCCGCCGCAGACGAAACACCGGCCGCTATCGCGCTCGATCAGCGTCTTGCGCGTGCGGGTGAACAGTGCCGTCGTCGTGCGAGGATCATGGCCCGGCAGCAGCACGTCGACGGTCAGGGTTTCTTTCTCTTCGTGGGTTTGGGTTACGTCTGACATATGCCCTCGGAAATAAACAAACCGCCCGAAGGCGGTTTCGTTGGCGCAGGTCGCAGACGGATCAGCCGGGGGCCGGAGAGAAGTCGACGTAGTAGAACTTGCCCAGCTCGAACTGCTCGACGGCAGCTGGGTTGTCGATCTGCAATTCGATCTGGCCGCTCGGCGTGGCCTTGCAGAACTTCATGTCTTCCGGGATCGACGAGTCATACATCACGCCGAACTTCAGCGTTTTGGCGTCCTTGTTCCAGCAGTGGCCAGTGACGGATTGCAATTGCAGTTTTGCGCGTACGGTCATGATTGCTCCAGTCAAAACGCGGAAAAAAGCCACCCGAAGGCGGCTGAAATAATTCGGGCGAGGCCCTGTCGTTACGCCGCATCGAGCGCACTGAGATTGCGCCCCCTGATGACGGCGATGAGCTTCTCAGCATATTGCGGGTCGGTGGCATACCCGGCCGCGGCGATCGCCCGCGCGAAGCTCGGGCCGTCGGCGTACGCGAACGCCGCCTTGTACCGAGGATTGGTCAGCAGGAACGCGGCGTGATCGTCGATGCAAGCTTGCCAGCCCGAGTAGCGGCGCCACTGCGCCGACACGGTGATCCGCTTTCCGGCGATGACCTCGATGGTCGGCATAATGACCGTCGGCCCCTTCCATGCGCGATCGGCTTTGACGCCGAACAGATTGAAGGCCGTCGTCGCGAGCTTCGATGCCCCCCAGCTCGATTCCAGAGCACCTTGAGCAATCGTGAAGCTGGTGGGAATTTTGGTACGACGCATGCAGGCCTGAGCCGCCGGCGCGATGGCTGAGATGAAGTCTTCCGGGCTCATAGCACCGCCATAACAAATTTGAACGTGGCGCTGAGCCAGTCCGGGAATTCGTGGAAATGCCTGTAGTACCAAATGCCGTAGAGCGCGCCGAACGGCGCTACGAACGGCAGAAACACACTGCGCATGAGAAAGCGCCAGGCGGCGGCCAGACGGCAACCAATGCGCACCGCGACGATGCCGTCTGCCCAGGCACTGCGGATGAATGCCGTGTCGCCCGCAACCTGCTGCGTCAACGCCGTGTTCTCAGCGATGGCCATGTCCTGCGCGCTCATGCGCAGAACGACGTGGCGCCGAAAATCTTCCTCGGGCATGTCCATGATTTCGCTCGGTTCCATTGATCCCCGGAAATGAAAAAGCCGCCCGAAGGCGGCGGTGATGTTCTGTCGAATTTGCTGACGGGCGACTGTGGCAAATGTCGCTCTTTCGGCTATTTAGATGACCGACAGCACGAGCCAGTCAAGAACTGCCCCCCGTTCCTGCCGCCCGCAGTGGCAACATCAATTCGTGGCATGTGTGTCTCTGAGAATGCTCCGTGCGGCGGGCAACAAAAAGCCACCCGAAGGTGGCTGATACATTGGGGACGTGCCCTTTGAGTCAGCTTCGTCGGTCCGGACTCGCTAGGCCGCGGGCAACGGCGAATTTCCCGCCGACAGCCACTGTTCGTAGATATCCCAGAAACGATGGCCACGCGGCACGGTCCACACTCCGCCGTCGTCATCCGTGTACCGGATGACGTTTGCCTGCACCTCCATCGTGATGGGGTCTTTCATCTGCTGAAATTGAGTAGTGACCACGATAACCCCTTAGAGACGAGCGTCCAGCACAATGCCGGTACTCGCGGAATTGAGCAGGAAGTAGAAATCACCGGCCGCCGTTGCTGTGGTGAGAATCAGCATCGAGTTGTCGGAACATGCCGATATGCCGGGCTGCGAGCAGTTGCTGACCACCCAGGTCCCCACGATACTTCCGGCCGGCGCCGCCCGCATCCGGGTTCGGTAGAAGGCGTTCATGTATTGGGTGTTCGCGGCGGCCGCGTTACCTCGCATGCCAAGCGTGTAGGTATTCGCGCTGAAACCGATCTTCTGGAATACGCGATCGCAGGCCGGCATATCCTGCGCTACCGGGCGGTATTCGAAGGCCGAGGCGACGGCACCTTCCTCGAGCTGCCACTCGGTGAACCAGAAGTTCTTGGCGGTCACAGCGCCGCACGCGGCCTGCACTTCGATCTCAAGTCCGTTTGACACGTCGCCGAGTGCCACCCCACTTACGAAGGGAACCAGCTTCGTCGGAGTAGCGCTGGGGACGGACGTCACTGGTGATGTCGAAATCACCGTAGTCGACGAGAAGTTGTCGAGCGCATTCGGCTTGCGAACGATGACCGTGTAGTTGATCGCTGCGCCGACGTCATGCTGGACAGCGATCTGGAACTGGCTGGTCTGGTTCTTCAGCTTGAGCGCCTCGGCAGAGTCCATGCGATAGCGCCATGACACTTGGCCCGAGCCGGTCAGCGTCACACCCGCCAACTTGAACGCGTACCCCGCTCTCCCTACCGGGGACGCTGTGTCCTGCGTAATGGCGCCCGCGCTGACCGCGCCCCCAGATGCCCAGCCCGCCACCATATCGACCAGGCCGTACTGCGGGCTCGTCGACAGACTTCGCGCCGTATCCTGCGCAATGTAGGCCCATCCGTTCACCAGCTTGTTTCGCGAAGATGCGGCCCCCGTCGAGCCGACACTAGATTGAAGCTGGGCAAGCGCCGCATAGCGCGCGTCACCCGTAGCTTGGCTGATCTTCTGGGTGAGCGTCTCGGACAAGATAGGCGCACCACTGTATTGCGTGATGTTCCCCGCGGTGATCGTCGTCTGCCCGTTTGCGACCGTCACTACCCAGATCCCAGTCCACCCGGTGTCGGCCGCCGGCGTAACCTGCGTGCCCGTCGGCGCGGCGATGCCAGCCTTTGCCTGAATCGCGACGATCCCCTTCCGAAACGTGTTGCTGGTTTGGCTGCTGTTGTTGGGCCCCTGCCAGGGCTGCGAAGGGTTCGATGCGTTGTAGAACTGCAGTACCACCGGCGTTGCATTGCCAGTCGTCGGATCGAGGCTTACGTCCTGATCCTGATATTGGACTTGGATCAGGTAGTTGATCGCCTGGCCAGCGGTCGGCGGCGGCGGGCAGGACACGAGCGTCGGATCGAGAAGAATCCCCTGCTTAACGATCTGATGAGTAGTGTCGGCAGCCAACGTCCCGAACACCGTGGCCTCAAGCGGGGCAAGCGCGTAGATTTCCCCCGGACCAAGACTGACCTGCAGCGAGGCTGGCGACGTCGGCGCGCACGCCAGCCCATTGGCGATTGTGGACGTCCCGAGCACAGCCGCGGCCAACTTCCCGTGCGCGATCATGTTGTCCTGCGCCGGCTTCGTGAAAAACCACTCGTAGATCGATTGCCCGATCTGGGTAATGAGACGGTTCAAGGATTGCCCCCGAAATGAAAAAGGGCCGCTCTTGGCGACCCTGGTCAATGAAGAAATTCTGTAATCAGCGGATGGCCACCCACATGACCGTGCCCACCGACTTGACAGCGTCGACCGCGGCGTAGATGTCGGCGTCGGACGCCGACGAATGGGTGTAGGACGAAGAGTTCGTGTAGGACGAAGCGAGTGGCGTGTTCAGTGCCGATTGTGACGGCGCGGCGCAGTACGCCGCCCCAGCGGTACCGCCCGTAGCGACGGGACGGAACGCGGTGATCATCGCCGTGTAAGGAACGGCCATCGAGCCTAGCCGAGCGACGCCGCAGTAGCCGGCAGACGTTGGCGAGTTCAGCGCGCCCATGTCCATCGGCCGGTTCGGCTCGAAGATGGTCGGCGCTTGTCCGGTTACATCCTTCAGCACCTGGACCATCGCCGGCCGGGTACCCTTTCCCCGCAGCAGGTTGATGACGATCCGAATACGGAACGAATCATCGGACTGCCCGGGCTCGCGCATTAGCGCCGCCCCGAAGAAGTCCCACGCGATCATGTCGAGCCAGCCGTCGGTGGCCGTCGCAATGCGTGTCTGCTGTTTCGCGTAGGCCCACAGCGAATAGACAAAGCTCAGACCGTACGCGATGCCCGCCAGCAGCGCGTCGAGGATCTCGGCGACGCCCGGGAACCAGGCCGTCGGGAGCAGCGCGCGCAGGCGCTGAAACATGTCCTGTTGGTCGCCCGTCATCACGTCACCTGCACCGTACCGGCTTTGATGGTCTGCTGCGAAGTGGCAGCGAGGTCCGACGTCCCGCCGTTCAGCGTGACGCCGGTAACGTTCGTGACCCCGTCCGATGCCGCGTAGGCGACCTGCGCAAGGCGCGTGAAGCTCAGCGACACGCCGAGTCCGAGCGTGTTGATGTAGTTCTGAATCGCGGCTGTCACGAGGGCGACGGTCGCTGTGTGGTCGTACCCGCTCGCCGTCGCAATCGCCATGACCACGTTGGCGATAACCGTATTGGGCCCGTACACGCCGTATGTAACGCTCAACGGACGCACGTCTTCAATCGCATTGGCCGCAGACGCCAGCAGCGTCGACGAAGGGCTGCCCGTGCCGTCGTCCACGATCACATAGAAGAACCCCGACTGCGCCAAGCCACTGCGCTGCTGGTTTTCGGTGACCGTGGCGCTGACGTTCTGCTGCAGCGACAGCACGGCATACAGAACGGCCGCCTTCGTGGCCTTGGACAGGCTGCCAATGAAGGCGACGAAGCGGGCACGCAGCGCGGTATCGCTCTCGGCATCGACACCGTTGGCAAAGGCAGCGGGGTTAGTCACGGTGTCGATGCCCGGCATGCCCTGCACGATCGTGTTTACCGCCCCAGCAACGACATTGCCGGCGGCGCCGGCGGCTTGAGCAAGCACCGGAACGCTTACTGAAGGCGTGCCGGCGGCCAGAACATAGGCGTTCTGCGTCGCGTCGTACACCGGGTTCGTTGCATCCAGCGTGACCGTGAACGTCTGCGTGCCGTCCCCTGTCTGCACGCCATCGCCGATCGGCACGATGGCGATGCGCGTCGGCGTGAACCGAGCGAACGTCACGAGCCCGCTGGCCGGGGCAGCAGGAATTCGGGTCACCCCGAAATCGGCCATCCAAGAGTCAAGGTCGGCACCGCTCGACGTCGACGCCCGCGTGATGACCAGCAACTGCAGAATCAGCGATTGCAGCCACAAGGCTACGGCCGCGGTAGCCTCGACGACCGCGCGCAGCGTCGATCCGATGGTGAGGTCTACGAGCCCCGCAGCAGCGCCTTGAATGGCCGTCACCTGCTCGCGCACCAGCGTCACGAAGTCTTTCGTGGAAATGGTCATTGATTCACGTTGAAACTGAGGGTGGCGGGCTGGCCGGTGGCCGCGTCCGTATAGCGAATCGACACGCTGACACCGCTCGCGATGGCTTGAACATTGATCACAGGGGCCGGCCGGCGAGCAACTGAGGCTTCACGCAGAATCTGGCCGCGAATTTTGGCGCGGATGCGTCCGGCATCGAGCGTGCGCCCAACTTCGCGCGGCAAGCCTGCCCCGTAATCCAGGTGGAAGATGTAATCGCCGGGTTCCGGCGGCGTGCCGCCAACGGCCGGGCCGCGCGGGTTGGTCATCAGGCGCCGCAAAATACGCTGTTGCGTCTGGTCGGCACCGCCGACGAGCTGCAAATCGCCCGAAGCCGAGACTGTAAGGTCCGAGCCCCACATGTGATTCAAATCGCTCATCAGGATGCCTTGACGGTAGACGTCATGTGCGCCGCCCCCATTTGTTGATTCGGCGCAGCCGTGACCGTCCCCGTCTCGTTATGGGTGTGGCCGTTGAACAGGGCCATGAACGCCGAGGTGATGATGGAAAGCAGCGATTGACCCGCCGCGCCAAGGTTGATGGCCGGCGCGGTGATGTTTGCCTGGCCACCGGCTTGCACGTTCACGTTCCCGGTGGCCTGGATCATGATCGTCGGCGCCGTGGCATCGATTTCGACCAGACTGTTGATCGCGACCTTCCCGTCGTTCGTCATCTTCATGAACGCGCCGGATTTGTGCACCATCCAGTACTCGCCGGATGGCACCGGCATCGCCTGGTCGACGTCATTGAAGAATCGCGCTACCGCTACAGGCATCTCGGCGTTGCCGAGGACGAAATCGACCTTGACCGCGTCTCCAATGGACGGGGCAAACACCACGCCCCACCCTACCCCGACGGCTGCCGCCGCGAGCTGGATCCAGCCCGTTTCCGTCCCCTCGGGCTGCAGTAGCACTTTGACCGCGTGAGCTTCCGGGTCATAACTGCTGATCGTCCCGTCGCGCGATTCCGAGCGCGTGCCGGCATTCATCTGCGCCAGCCCGCGCATCGCGTTCGCAAGCGCATGAGGGTTCATAGGGTCACCGTCGAATCGGGGGCATGGTTTTTGGCGTTCAGCGACATCACGTAGCCATCGGCCATGCTCATTCGGCGAACGACACTGTCCGGAAAATACTTCTGGTCCCAGGCCGTATCCGTACCTGCAACCTCGACCATCGTTGTGACCCCGAGGATCGAGTCGGCGGGCATGCGGGGAATCTGAAGCTTCATCTCATGCGCGATCAGCTCCGTATAAATCTTCTGGGCACGTTCCAGCGCTTGCTCTTGCGTCAGGCCCGGAATTGTGTAGCTGTAGATCTGTGCACCGCCGAATGGCTTCGCCTTGCCCGCCTGTGTCGTCTTGGCCTTGTTCGGGTACGACACCGTGAAGCCCTTCTTCTGCTTGGCGTTCCACGTCCGCACCACGACCTGGATGCCACGGGACACTGTCAGCGCACGGCTGAATTTCATGTCCACGACATTCGCCTCGGGATAGCCCTTCGTGTCGTCCGGTGGTACCCACTGAATCAGATAGGGCGTCGAATCGGGATCCGTCTTCGGCTCGAAGTGCAGTTCCTTTCCCTTGACATACACGACGAACCCCTCGATATGCGCGAGATACGCCAGCAAGTCCCACTCGCTACGCTGATCGGTCAGGTTGACGTGATCGATCTCGTAGTACTTGCCAGCCTTGGCGCTCGTCGCAGTGACCACCGGCGTAATGCCATGACGCTGCGCGAGCTGGGTGGCGATCTGCGACGCGGTCAGGTTCGGCCACTTCTCGGTTGTCTTTGCGTCGATGAATACCGACGTGAGATCACGCCCGACCAGCTCGATCGTGCCGGCCACGATGTCGAAGTCGATATCGTCGACCCGGCCGTACAGTTCGCTGACCAGGTCCGTCAACTCATACCTGTCGGGATCATCTGGATAGCCCCCGAAGAGCTCGACGAACATATCGGGCTGCTTGGAAAACCAGCGCGCGTCGCGGTCGCTCGGCAACATGTCGGCGATGAACGTCACCCGAAAAGTGTCCGCCGAGTAGAAACTGTTCGACTCAGCTTCCCAGCTCACCCAGCCCGTGATCAGCGTGTCATTCAGCTTTACGGCCCCTCGCGCGCGGGTGGCAGAAGCTGCCATCGGCACCTGATTGAGGCTACGCATTGAACACGCCCCCCGTGGGCACGTTGTACGGCGGGATCTTCACCGAGTTCACGCCGTTCAGCACCGGATCGGTGATGCCGTTTGCCGCGGCGATCGTCGTCCACCCCATTGCGTCGCCATACTCGTTGGCGGCCACGCGATAGAGATTGCTGCCGGCGAGCGTCAGGCTCTTCGTGCCCGCGTTGATCGTGCCGAGGTTCTTGCCGAGGCGCCCGACCACCGTGTTGAGCTGAGCCAACACCGGCAGTTGTGTCGCAGCGGTCACTTGCTGCGTCAAGCGCGCGATATTCTGAGAAATCGGGTTGTTCGGCAGAATGCCGCCCAGTGTCGTGACGTTGAGCAGCGTGTTGTTCGTCGACGCAATCAACGTCTGAACCCGCGAGCGCACCGCATTGAGCGGCTGTAGCACCCCGTTGATGGTGCTTTGCGCAGCCTTGGCGAAGCTCGACACCTGACCGATTGCCGTGTTGAGGCCACCCACCAGCGTGGACAGCGGACCATCGCCGACAAGATCAGACAGGCCGCCGATCGACAGCATGTCGTCACTCACGAGAGCGTCGATGCCCGCGTCCGGCACGTCGCGCACCGAGCGCGTCAGGTCTTCCACGACCTCACACGTGATCCGGTACGGCAACTGATGCCAGCGCTCGAAATCCGCCGTGAATTCGCGGATGACAACCAGGTAGTACAGCTCGGACCAGATCAGTTCGATTTCCTGGCCGGACTCTTTCAACGTCTTCAGGTACAGCGCGCGCTCGAGCGCATTGGAACCGAAGAACAGGCCCGACCACGAAAGGGGCATCGGGTCGTCGCCCATCGCCTGCACGTGCCGCACGCCGCCGACCATCTTGTGGACGACAAGCGCCTGCTGGCCGCCGAAGGATATGTGCTCGGGGATTTCGGTGCGCGCAAACGCGAAATCGCCGAGCATGAGAACAGTGTCTGGGGTCATTTTGCGTAGTTCATGCCTACCGGGGGCAGACCGAGGCCGACGTCGTACATGCCCGAGCCGAGCGGCCGGGAAACTTCCCGAGCCTGAATGGCGGAAGTGCTCGATGCGATCTCACGTCGGCCGCTTTCGGTCAGATACAAGCTTGCCTTGAACGGCCGTTGCGACTGGTCCCGAGTCGCGATATGGCGACTTTCGTAACGGACGGCGGTATCGGTCTGCCAGGAAACGGATGGCGTCCCAGGCGTTGCGGGCGACGTCGATTCCTTGTCGTCACCACCAAATGGCAATAGCGACTTCACCCATTTCCATTTCGAGACAATCCAATCGGCCACGGCGCCAAGGGACGACTTCACCATCTCCCAAGCAGCGGTCAACTTCGGCCCTACTTCATCCCAGTTCCGCCATAGCAGGTAGGCGGCCGCAGCGATCGCCGTAACCACAAGGCCGATGGGGTTGAGAAGTAGCGCGCGGCCGGCGATAAGCAGAACGCGGCCCAGTATTGCTATGCCGGAACCGATGAAACCCAAAAATCGCCCGATGATCGGTCCGAGGCCAAGGAACTTGATGATTCCAGCAGTCATCAGCACACGCCCAAGCACGGAAAGCGCAACGGCAACACCGGCAAAGCCGAGGACAATCGTCTTCGTTGCCGCGCCGTTGCGCTGCATCCACTGGGAAATGCCGTCGAGCGAATCCGCAAACTTGATCATGTAGGGGATCAGGCGCGGCAGCACTTCATATCCAAGCCGTGCCTGGACGTTTTCCCACTGCTTATGCATCGCGCCGGATGCCAACTGAGGGTTCGTTTTCAGCAGCTTCTGGTACGTGTCCATGCTGTTGCCTTCGGACTCGACCAGCTTGCGGTCACGCTCGAATTGAGCGGCCTTCTTGATCAACGTCGAAACGCCGAACTCTGCGTTCCGATCGCCAAAGAGCATCGCCGTGGCCGTATCGAAGCCGACGTTGCGGGTCTTCATCAGCTTCTCGATCGCCGGGCGTGCAATCGTGTTCGCCCACTCGAACGGGTTCGACAGAAACATTTCCGTACCGACGATCGACCCCGGCTTGATATGGCGATTGCCCGCCCCACCCCGCCCGATGCCATTCGCATTGACCAGCCCAGCATCGAGCCAGTTGCCGATCATCTTCTCGGGGATCCGGCCGCCCGCGATCGCGCGTCGCATGGTCTCAAGAATCGTACCGGCGGACTGCGCGCCGCCGCTGCCCGTCTTGACCTCCTGCATCAGCGTCGGCAGGTACTTGTAGACGAAATCGTCGTCCAGACGCATCCCGGACGTCTTCGCCGTCTTGAGTGCCATGTGGTAGTCGTGCACATTCAGCGTGCCGCCAAATGCCATCAGCGTCCTGGCCATCATGTCGGCATTGCGCTGCATGGTTTCCATGCTCATCGCGCCCGTATTGCGCAGCTCGATCGCCTTGACCATATCGAAGGCGACGTGCTCTTGCGGTTTGCCGCTCAGGGCTTCCATCACCGCGCGCGTGCGCTGCACCACGGGCAGAATGCCGTAGGCCTCGTGCATGTGATCGGTACCAAAGACGGACCGCAGCTCGCGGATGGCCGACAGGTTTTCGGCCGCACTGCTCGTGAGTACGTCCTTGGACGTCTTCCATGCCGCTCCGGTCGCCTCCGCGATTTCCTTCTGCGACATCCCCGATGCTCCCATCAGGGAAAGCTGTCGCGTATACTCCTTGGACACCTCAAGAGTTTTTCCGAGCGAGCCGAGCATGCCGTCGCCGATTTTCATCGCGGCAAAACCCGCCCCCGCAAGCTTCAGCGCGTTGAGTTGCTTTTCTAGTTGGACCGCTTGGCCGTGCGTCTTGAGGATGTCCTTACCCAGCAACGCCAGCCCCTGCGTGGCCAGATTGACCAGCCGAACGCGGATGCCAATCGAATAGGCTTCAAACATGGGAAAGATTCTCTATCGGATGCAGGAATGGGCCGCTGATCGGTTCAGCTTCGTCCAATACCCAAAGGTCCGCCGTGCACGCGCGGACCGAGTTTCGGGCTCGTGGGCGGGGTCGCTGTTGAAGTGGCTTGTCTTAGCGATTCTGATGTGGTGGCTTTGGGCGCCAGTTCTGCTGGTCGTGGCCTTCTTCGTGCTCGCAAGCCTCGGCAATCAACCCTCGTAGGTCTTCGCCAGCACGCCCGCCATTACGTCGCCGCCCAGCAGCCCGCTCACAGCGGCGCCGGCGACAATTCGCTCGATTTGCTTTCTCGATTCAACGGCCGCAGGGCCAAGCACCGGCCGCGGCGGGATCTTATCCGTGCCGAGTTCCTGCCAGGCCATTCGCTCGTCGGGCGATCCGATGACGGCTTCCAGATGCGAAACCTGATGCTCGATTGAATCTCTCAGGCTGCCCGTGCGCAGCAGCGGGTCGTCGGGGGTGAACCCGCCCGCGACCCGGTCCGCCTTCGTCGACTCCGCAAGGGGCGTCCATGCAGGAAACGGCCCGACGTCAAGCTGATAGTTACCGAACTTGGCTTCAGCACGCTTTTCGATAACGACCGCGACCGTCTTCAGCCCTTGATGCAGACTGCGGTCGACGACGGTGGCCATCGCACCGAGATGGGCCGCGAACGACGCCAGATCACCGAATTCCTTCATCACGACCTCGGCTGCTCGAATTCCATCGTCCGAAAGTTGAAAACGTGCCCTTCCATCTCGCTGAAGATGATGGACCAGCCAGCGCGTGTGGCGTCGTCGACGCTAAACGCGACGTCGAAGGGCACGCCGTTCTTAACGAGCCAGAGTGCCTCGCGGATCGGCGTGGCCCTGACTATTTTTTTAGCGCTTCGCGGTCCGCCTCCGGATCCTGGCGCGCGAACTGTGCCTGTACGCCAAGCATGACGGCTTCGACGCCGGCATCATCCAAGCGTTGAATCAGCGCCTCCACCTCACCCTTCGTGCGCAATGGCGGCACCGCGTCGCCATTGATCGCACCGACGAATAGCAGCGGCATGACCATGCCCATGTAGGCCTCGTTCTTCGCCGAGTCCCCGAGAGCCTCGATGAGCCGATACTGCGCAAGGATTCCGGGCTTGCGAAGCAGCAGCGTGCGCCCCGTCGCGTCCTGCACCGAATGCTCGGCAACAGCTGCCCGCACGACCTCGTCGCTCGGGGTACCCGTATTCACAGTGAGCTTCGTCATATCAAGACACCTTTACGCGGCGCGACGCCACGAACGAGACCTTCTGTTTCACCGTGTCGTCGCCCGACCAGTCACCAGCATCGTCGTACTTCAGCAGCACCCCGAGGAAGCGATACTGCGACACAGCGCCCGACACCTCGGTAACGGTTTCCGTGATCGTGCCGCCCTGCTCGTCGACGCCCCCGTAGTAGTTGTCTTCGGCCTGGGCGAAGAAGTCGTCGAGTTCGGGGCCCTGGCGCTCGACGTCGAGCGTGCCGGACCAGCCGTCCGGGAAGCGCACGTGGCGCGTGATGCCATCCAGGCCTTTCACCTTCTTGTCGGTGATGTCCTGTTTGGCGGTAAATTTGGTGATCAGGCCGAAACTCAGCGGGCCGGTGGACGTGTTGATGTCCACCGACACGTCGCGGCCGACGTTGAAGCCATTCACAGGCATGGCATGCTCCGAAATGAAAGCGGCCCGCGCGCGGCGGGCCTTAAATGAGAAAACCAGGCGGGCGCCGGTTTAGTTGTCACCACCTCGGATCTGAAATCCACGTGGCTCAATTCGGCGAAGGGGCCGCGATCCTCGAACGATTACGCCGGCTGCGTGCTCTGGCGCGTTACGGTGACCGATTGGCCGCCTTCAAGGTTGACGATGAATTTCTCGACGACGCCCAGGTATCGGACCTTCACGTCGGCCTGCACGTACCCCAGCGCGATGCGATTCGGCGTGTTGTTCTTGCTGTCGCACTGCACCGAGTAGTCGTCGATCATCCCGATTTTGTCGCCGTCGCCCTTCATGCTTTCAAGCCACGAACTGATGGTCGATCCGGCTTGGCGCTTCAGAGGGTCGTTATCGCGAGTCGACTGCAACTTACCGACGAAAATGCCCATGGCGCTGTTCAGCGTGTAGGCAAGATAGTTCGTCATCCGCGTGTAGTTGTCGCCGTTGACGACCGGGTTGCTGCTCGCGTTGTGACCGATCCGCGCGCCGAACGAGTTGCCGGCCGGAATGGGATTGGTTATGACGTCGATACCGGCCTGCGCGAGCGCTTGTAGTTCAGGGCTCGAATAGACCTGGTTCTGCATCGACTTCTGCGTGCCGACGATGCCGTACACCGGCTTGTTCAGGCTCGACTGTTCGGGCGACAGGTTGGCAAGTCGCCCCGCGCTCAAGCCTTGCGGGGATACCAGACGCGTGACGTTGTTGGCCGTGTCCTGCCAGTAGATCCAGTCGCCGAAGAGTGGCTTGATCGCGTACGAGTCGATGCCAGCAGACGCTTTCGTCGACACAGCGTTCGAAATCGTGTCGCCGGCCGGGCCGACGGCGATCATGTAGATGCCCTCGGACAGGCCGAATGCGACTTGAGTGGTCCAACTGGTCGTGTCGTCGCAGTCTGCCAGCAGCGCCACGCTGGTAAACGTATTGCGAAGCGCGTACATACCCTTACGCGGCGTTGTATCCACACCGAGCAGCGTCGCGCTCGTGATCGTGGTGGCGCCATCAGTACCGCCCGCGAGGGTGGTCGATCCCGCCGTCGGTGCGGTCGCGCCGGTGCCCGCCGTTGCCACGATGAACTGCGAAGGCCCACGCAGGCCTGACTGCCCCGAATTGATGGCCGCCGCGATATTGGCCCACAGCACCGCACCGGTGCCCGAGATGTTGTCGAACACTTCCGGTACTTGGCCAGGCATCGCCACCACAGCCCGCCACGAGTTCGCTGCCGATCCAGTGCCCAGCGTCACAACGAGGCTGTTGCCCAACGTGCCGGTGTACTTGGCCGTGAACGTGATGTTTGTCGGGGACGTGCCAAGCGCCGCACTGGCGGCAACGTCCGTGCCATCGGTCACGCGTACGCAGCGGAAGTTGTTGGCGCCCTGCAGTACGGCGAGTGCAACCTGCGTGCCCATGTCGTATTTCCGGGCCATCACGGCGCCGAAATTCTGCGCGTAGCTCGCCATATCGCCGACAATGGTCGGCGAGTTAACCGGGCCCCACTGCGCCGTTCCAACGATGCCGAGGATGTTGGTCGGCAGGCCGTTAATCAGCGTGTTGCGCGGCGACAGGATCTGGACGTAGACGTCTGGGACGATCAGCGCGGTGGTATTCAGCGCGCCTTCTTGAGAAACCGGCATTTGTGCCTCCGGAAATGAAAAAACCGCCCGGAGGCGGTCTGTAAAGTCTGGTGATCGAGGTGTTACTTTCGGGTCTTCGGCTTGGCGCCGCTCGATTCGTCAGGTGCGGCGACCTTCACCACATACGCGGCCTGTTCCGAGTCGAGAATGGCCGCGACCTTTGCGGCGTCGGTGATCCGGTCGCCCTTCTGGTAGTCGCCGAAGGCGTGCAAAACAACGAGGTTCATGAGTGCCTCACGAAGTGGGAATGCCTAGCGCGTCGATTGCCCCGACGATGAACGCCTGCGGGGCGACGACGCCGAAGGCGCTGTCAATCTGGGTGGTGGAATAGTCGATGCCGTAGATCACGTCGCGGCGGTAAATGAGCTGCTTCTGCTGCGAGTCGTCCTGCCGACTGCTCTGGTAATGAAAGATCGCCTGCGAGCCGTCGGGCAGCGTCGCGCGCACGAGCGGCCCGAGCGCCTGATCGATTGCCATACCTAGCCGGTCGCGGACATCGAAGCAATTGCCCCAGGCAGTGATCTGAAAGCCCTTCCGCTGGCGGCGCAGCTCGCGAATGATCGTGCCAGCGGTGCCGACACGTCCCTCGATAAAGTGTGCGCCGGGCACGGTAAATCCGGTACCTGACGACGTTGCCGGTTGGTCTGCGCTGATCATCGTGGCGAGAGCGGTCGCGATCCCCGACAACGTGTCGGTCGCCTGCACGCCGTAGACATACGGCTTGCCGTCGACAACTGCCGCGACGTTCTGCGATGCCGTCACCGTGCCGCCCAGAGTCACGGTGACGTCGCTCACCGCGACGGTGACGGTCGGCGCCGCGACGGACTGAGCCTCCCACTCGCGAACGGTCGAGCGCAAAACGGTTTCGGTCGGCAGCGGGTAGACGGACACATACCCGATGTTGTTGGCGAAGTCTTCGCGCATCGCCTCGGGCTGCGGCCACCCGGCAAAGACCTTGACCGCGCACCCGGCGATGGGCGAGATCGGATTCGCCGTCCCGTTCGGGTACAGGTAGGCCGCGACCTGCGCAACAAGCAGGTTGCTGACGTCTGAAAGGTCGGCCATTACGCGTGAAGTTCCGTGGTTGTCAGGCGCCAGCCCATGTCCGTTAACTCAGCGCCCTGCACGACGTACCGTCGACCGAGGCTGCACGAGACGGTGTCGGACGCCTGAATGACGACCGACTGCGGTACCGACTTCGGCAGAAGGATGCGCCAGCCGATTTGCTGGGACGACGAAGGCAAGCCGCTGATGGACTTTTCGCGCTGCCCGAACAGCAGGATTGACGCTGGCCAGCCCGCGCCTGTCGCGTCCCCGATCAGGTAATTGTCACCGGCGGCACCCGGCTCGCCGCAGGGACCGCCGTAGCCGACCGCCCCCACACCCGCAGGTGTCGCCACGCGGGACACGCGCACCCTAACGTTGCACTCGACGCACTGAATGGGCAGGTGCAATTGCTGACTGGCGATGAAGAATGTCCCGCCCGGGCCGACGAGGTAGTCGCCGGTCTGGGTGAGCCTGCCGTCGAACAAACCGTACCAGACCGGGTTACCGTACCGATTCGGCTTGCCGTAGGTCATGTCTTCGGCGTTGAGCGCAGCAGGCAGAGTGCTCTGTTGCGCCGCCAGCGGGTTCGCCGCGGAAGCCGGCCGATACTGCGCATATGTCAGCCCCAGGCGCTTGGCGGCCTGAGCGTAGCCGGCGTAGATGCGGCTTTGAAGCGTCGTTGCGTCCATCAGAATTTCACCGTATCGACGCCGAGTGCAGCGAAATCGCTCCGCTTTGCCGTTATCTGGATTGCTCGCTTCGCGTCCGCGCCCGCCTCCAACGCGCCCCAGGCAAATTCCTGTCCAGCGCCGGCGGCAAACATCCGATCACGCATGCGCTGGTAAACCAGGCGGCCACCGAGCGACCAGATGCGATGACGGTCATCGATGACGAGCGCGCACGCGAGCTCGGGATCGACACCAAAGTCGGCGCAGTTCGGCTTGTCGCCACCGGTCTGAAGCCACGCCAGCACCGCATGCGCGAACTCACCACTTCCGCAGAAGGCCACGAGCGCGAGGCTCCCGTCGACACGGCGAATCTTGAACACCTTGCGCACTGCGCGGCGCGTTCCGCCACTCCACGAGCAGCGGTCAGCTGCCAGCGTCGAGCCATCCCAAGCAATAGTTGTCATGTTTGAGGCAGGTCCGTCAGGCACGGCCGAGCGAGATCGTCGAACCACCCGGCCCTAGCATCGGCCCCGGCGCAATGCCGATGAAGGCGCACATGCGCCGGCGCCATGTGTCGAACAGCGCCAGCCGATCGCGCACTTCGTTCGGATTGTGCTTCCAAACCGCAGCCTGCGCGGTGTCGAGGTTGTCGCTCGCCGCGGTAACAGCGGTCTCAAGCACGGCCAGATTGGTCAGATATGTCGTGACCAGGACCGTTTCTTCCTCGGGGCGCAGATGCGTCAGCCGGTGGTTGAGCGTCTGCCAGACGCCCGGCGAAACCCAGCCGTAGGCAAAATCTCGGGAATCGTCGGCGACGGTATCTGCCAGCAGCGGGTATCCGGCGTGCCGGCGGACGTCAGCAAGCTGCTGGGCCGTCAGCATTTACGCCTCCGTCCAACCGCCGGGACGGTAGTTGTCGACCTCGTCGGGGTGCACTTGTGCCGTGTGGGGCTCGGGATACATTTCGTGATCGCGAACCATCTGCACGAACTCGACCTCCCCTTCAGCGTCCTCGAGGGCAACTGTGCCTTGCGCTTTCGGCGCCAGCACGGCGGCCTGCTCGCCCGCGCTCAGCGCTGCAAACTGTTCTTCGGTCAATCCAGCGGCTTCGAGCGCGCTCGCCCGCTGGGCTTTGGCCTTGGCCGCTTTCTGTTCTTTCGTCAAACCCGCCATGGCGGTTTCTCCTGCGTTGCGCGGTCGGAGCGACGCCCCGACCGCTCGTTGGGAAAATGCGGGGCGATCAGCCCATCAGGATGGACGAGTGTTCGGGTTTGATGTTCTGCTTGCCCCACGCAATCGCGATTTCATAGCGAACGCGGCGGTATTGCTTGTACATCGAGACTTCGAACGTGAGACCTGTACGCGGATCGGTGATGAGCATGCGATCTTCTGCCATGTCGCCTTCTTCCGGCAGCGCCGGCGCACGCGTCGCGAGCACAATGGCGCTACGCGCGAACGCGGCGTTGCCTGTGTAGGCCGGCGACACAGTCACCGCCGCCCCCGTGTTCAGTGCCTGCATCAAGCCCGGCGCCGCGATCGTGAACGCGCCGCCCGACAATGCGCTGGCAACCACATACTTGCGGGCGTCGCCATTGAACGAGACCACATCACCTGCGAGCACCGTGCCGGTGCCAGTCTGGACCGGGATCGAGGTCGCACCCTTGGCCAGGGCGCCATTGGTCACGTAGCTCGCGCCAGTGCCCGGCGTGTGAATTGCTACGCCGGCCGACTCACGCACCATAAAGCCATGCAGCTCGAGCAGCGTGCCTTGCGCACGAAGTTCGGTCGTCCCGGCTTCGTTCGCCTTCGTCAACTGCGCGAGCGTTCGCAAGTTGGCGCCGGCGGTTGTATCAATCACGCACTGCAGGTCCGAAAGCGGCGCGCCGTTGTCCGCGAGGATCTTTCGGGCCTGGGCAGTATCGCCAAGAGTGGATGCGAAGGGCGTCGTGCCTGCCGTGCCAGAAGCGCGCGAAGTCATATAGACCAAACTTCCGAGATCCACTTCGATCTCGTTCACCAGCGTTCGGATCGCTTGAGCGACCTGGTTCTGGCGAATGTTTGCGTAGCCCGGGCCGTTGTTCACGCCCTTTTGCTCTTCGCCGTTCCAGCGGAACGGCACCATTCGTGACTTCGTGATGACGATTGGTACGTTACCGATCGACTGATCACCGTCGTCCGGCGGAAGTTGACCCGGGGTCACGTCTTCCGCCGCCGCAGCCGGCGTGACAAACGACCGGACCGTCTCGTTCAGTGCTGCACGGGCGACGGATGCATCGAGCGACACGGCCGGAATAAAGCCGGCCAGTTCGCGCGAAACCACGTCCAGCGCCTCGTACAAATCCGGCACCAGGCTGGTCAGCGTGTTAGCGCCAAGGATCACGCCGCCGCTGGCCGGCCGCAGCACCATGCCATGGAACCATTGCATGGCCTTCGAAGCGACCTTTGCCATGGTCGCCATCGGGTAGATCACGACTGCAATCGCGATCGTGACCAGCGCCGTGCGGCGCAGGGTGGAAAGGAAACGCTTCATGTGTATGAGCCTCTTCAAACGAAAACGGCCGCGCTCGGCGGCCTTCAGTTGGGATTCGGACTGATCAGTCCTTGATAGTCACGTTCGCGTCGCGCGCAGCTGCTGCCTTCTCGGCCGCCCCCATGCCCTCGAACTCAGAACGAGTGATCGTACGTTTGCCACTGCCGCCACCGTTGCCGCTGCCACTCGCACCACCGCCGCTTGCACCCGAACCCTTCAGGATGCTGTCCCGCTGGGGATGGGCGTCGATCAGGATCGAGAGCGCTTCTTCGAAATCGGCAGGTTCACCGTGGCGGGTGCGACTGAACAGCTGATTGCCGCTCGCGTCCTTCGCCACAATCTTCCCGTCCTCGATGGCGAAGTGCTTACCGAACGACGCCTGAACGAAGTCCGCCGGGATGGCAATCTTCTCGCCGATAAACTTCGAGCGCGCGAAAGCACCCCCGATCTTCTCGTCGAAAAGCGCCGTCTTCAGCGAATCTCGCTCTTTGACGACAGGTTCAAACTCGGCACGAACGGATGCGATCGCCTGGTCCTTCACCTTCTGGACTTCGCCGGCATCCACCAGCCTCTTGTCGTTCAGGTTCTTGACCGTTTCCAGCGCAGCGATGGCAGCAGCGGGATCACCGATGCCCTCAAACGCCTTCAGGGAGCCTTCCGCCTTCTCGGCTCGCTCGCGATGGCTTTTGGCCTCGCCGTTGAGCCGGGAAATGTTCCCGACGGTGGCGTCAGCGTCGAACGGCGCTTCGCCGCCGCCGGCGTTGACGAAGACCGGCAACTTCTGGCCGTTGACGTCCTGCGTGACGATGTTCCCTTCAGCGTCGTACTTGAATGGCATGGTGGCTTTCCTCGGGCATCCGCCCTCAATTCAGTGCGGCATCCGCCGCGTTGCGCCCGTCGGCGTCCGCCGGACAGGCAATGAAAAAAGGCCCCGGGCGCGATGCCTGGGGCCTTCGGTAAATCGTGCGACACGCGGCCGCTTAGTCTTGGATCACGGGTGCGCCGGGACGCTTGAGGTTCGCAGCGATGCGGCCCTTTTCAGATTCCCAGTCAAGTTCGGGGCTGATCACGCCGCGCCGCTGTCCTTCCCGGAACAGCGACTCGTCGGAAAACGTTCCGTCGATGTTCATGTCGCGCAGCAGCTCGAGCGAAGCCTGCGCGAGCGTCGCCGCACCGAACTCTTTGTAGATTGTGACGTGGCCGCCCTGCTGCTCATCGACCCATTCGGCCATCAGTTGAAGGGCCGCGTCGATTGCGTCTTCCTCGTCATGCGCGATGCGCTGCAAGGCACACATGCCCTGCTCGTTATCCGCGAGCGTCTGTACCTCGGTCACGTTACCGGGCTTGATCACCAGCAATTCGGCGCCGGCCTGGCGCATCCGGTCTTCGAGATCCAGCAGCGATAGGCGTCCGGCCTCTATGGCCTTCCCAGTATGCTCGACGAACTTCAGATCGGCGTCGGCCGAATCGGCCTTGATCGCCGTCGAGGCTCCGACGACGATCTGGGCGTCGCCGAGGTTCTTGGCGAAAAGAATGGGTACGCGCGCGACGTGCAGAATGGTCTGCTGATCGCTCTTCGACTGCCAGTGCTCGACGTTCGCATGCGCGAGTTCCATCAGCGGCGGAACGGCGGTCATGAAGCCCGTCCGCTTGCCATACACCACCACGAAAGGGATGCGCTTCAGAGTCGTGGTGCCTGTTGCGTGGACAGCCCACACCTTGTCACCGTGCTCGTCGACCTTTTCGGTCTCGCGCCAGACTTCCCACTTCCCGATGTACAGGACGCGAACCTGCTCGATCTGCTTCTCGCCGAATGTACCGTTCTCGACCGTCACCCGCTCAAGCAGTCGCAGTTGCGTCAGCACTTCGACGCCCTTGATGCGCACTGAGCGCCACCCGAGGATGTCGCCTTTTCGGATGTGCACGAAGTACGGCCGCAGCCCCGCTCGACGCTCGTCCGCGACCGTCTTCACACCCTTTTCCTTCGTGGGGTAATCAACCAGGATGCCGGCCATGCCCTCGGCGAGGACCGCGTCGGCGAGCGACGCGGCGTAGCTGTGCAGGTTGCGGCCCTGAAGGTCGATGTCCTCGCACCATTGCCTGATGCGCGAAGGGATGTCGTCGCCGAGCGTGATCGGGCGTGAAAACGGCTTTGCGGCCAGCACTTCGACCGTACGAGGGAACGCGGGGAAAAGCGTCGCGGTGCTCAGACGTGCGGCGTAAGCGCTGTCTGCCTCGTTCGGCCACTGCGGCAGATAGGCCTTCCCCGCAGCTCGCATTGCTCGGGTACCCCCCATCAGCGCCGCAATCAGGGCCAGATCCTCGGCCGCCTCAGCCACAGCGGCAGTCGGGGTTCGAACGTTGGACATGCTCAGATTCTCGTTATGCGGCCAGCGTGCTGACCGTTGCGGTGCGCTTCACGATGGGCCACTTCTTCACGAGGAAGTAGCCATTGGCGTCGTTGGGGTGGTCATGGCCGGTTTTCTTGTCCGGCTGTCCGTCTTCACCCCATACCTGTTGCTCGAGCGCCTCGGTGGTCACCGGGCACGCGTGGGTGTTGATCCGGAAGCGCCGTTCACCAGCCGCGTTCAGGATCATGGCGTTGTACGCATTCACGCGATCCTTGACGGCCGGATTGGCTGAATTCACCTCGACCTTGAAACCGGCTTGCTTGAGGATCGACAGATCCGACTCGCTCGCGTTCTTCGAGGATGTGTTGCCCCCTGACGCGTCCGGGTAGATAACAATGCCGTGCCCAAGATCATAGAAATCCTCTTTCAGTATCCTGGCCATCGTAGGTGTGTCGCGCACTTTGACCCGTTCGAGCAGGGTCAACGGCAGGCCATCGCGCACCACGTTGATCGTCGCCGTCATGTTCAGCACGTTGAAGTCCATGCCGATGTGCAGCGCTTCCTTCGGCGCAATCACCGCGTCCGTGTGGTTCTTCACCCGATCGAAGTCAGCGTAGATGCTGCCGCTGGCGAGGTTCACGAACTGGCCGCGCAGGTACGCAGCGATCAACTGAGCCGGGTACGACTCGAACAGCGACGGAATGTAGTCATCCGGCAGGTTCAGCTCGTTGTCATACGTGCTGGCCTGAATCAGGCCGTACATCTGAGCCAGAGCGGGCTTCTCGCGCACCGCCTTGACGAACTGCTGATAGACGAACTTGAAGCCTTCCGGCGTCGTCGTGACGTCAATGCCGTTCAGCAGCCCGGGCACGTTGTACCGCATCCGCGCGATGATCTTGCGCCAGGCCGTCTGGGCCTTCTTCAGCGGCATCACGTCCATCTCGTCGATCAGCGCGTGCCCGATCTTGAAACCGACGATCGTTTCCGGCTTTTCCATCGACCGGCAGATGACGGTGCCGCGATACTTGCGCCCCTCGTAGACGTGAACTTCGTGGTTCGTCTGGTTGATCTTGACCGCTAGGCCCATCACTGCCGCGACCTCTTCCATGGTCGGATAGAAGATGTCACGAATCTGGGGGTACGTCGGCGCGAAATAGCCCTGATTGATGCGCGGCCACTGCCAGAAGTGCTGGCAGATACTGGTGCAGCCCACCCACGTCTTGCCGGACCCAAACCCGGCCACGTAGGCCCGGAACTTGTGCGGCATCTGCAGGAACTCGGCCTGTGGAACGTTGAGTGTCGGGTTAGGCGTCGTCATTGGCGTCATCAGGGCGGCGCCGTGCGTCTTTCACCACGAAGGTGAACGAGCGCGATGCGGGCGGCTCAGGATTCTGCTCATCGCCGCGTTCCTTCAAGTCGAGGCGCTTCAGCTCTGCGTCGAGCGCCATGTTCTGCATTGCGGCCCGCCGCGCTTCCAGCGAGGCGACGCGCGCGGTCAGTCGATCGATGATCGACACGTAATCCCGCGCCTTCGTGTGCACCTCGGCTTTTGCGACCTGCGGACCGCCCCCTGTGCGCCGCACCGCCGATTCGACTTCCAGCTTGCCGCCGCGCTCGCATTCTTGAGCCAGCGCGCGAGCAAGCCGAATCTTGGTGAGGCGGATTTCGTCGTCGAGGCTGCCCAGCTCGATCGCGTCGAACAGGACCTGTTCCTCGTCGGTCAGGTGCTTGCTGTACAGCGAACCCGGTTTCACCGCGTTCTGGTTTGTCTCGGGCGTCTTCCCACCGTGCATCCGGCACCGCCCGTTGGCCATGGCCCCGTTCTTACAGGTCTCGCCCGAGCGGGTTTTCGCCCCGCACAGTCGAGCCATCGGGGCCTCCTATCGACGAGCCCCCGGCCCGTCTTGCATGGGGTGTTTTTGCAGAACCGCAGCGAGCGGTCGCCGATCACTCGTCAGGATCGGGAAATTGAACGTCCGTCATGTCGACCTGGCCGCAGGCCGCAACGGCCCTCTTCCAGTCGCCCTTCACGAACACCAGCACGTTCTGGTGCACCTTGCCGAGCTTCCGGCTGGCGGCGAACTGCTTGCCCGCGCGGATAGGCGCGCTGCCAAGCGCCGTGAGCAGGATCGCCTCGTTGTAGAGGGTCAGCCCAGCGTCGAGGAAGGCGGTGATCGTGTCGGACACGAAATTTCGATACGCGCCGCTGCGCGCCCGGACGTCACCCACAACAAAGCAGGCGAACCGGTCAGGCTTCAGCAGCGCGGCGGCGCCCGCGACAACGTCGCGGTACGCCGCAAGGAATTCTGGGTACTTCATCGTGGACAGGTCTTCCGGCCTGTCCGAGTAACGTTCGAGATCGGCGTAAGGCGGGCACGAGAACAGGAAGTCGGCGGCGATGTCCTTCAGTGCTTTGCCGATGTGGCGGCTATCACCCACGTGCCACGCGGGCGCCGGATCGTCCGGCGCAATCATGTGAAGCTGCTCGCGGTTTGCCGCGACCTGTTCGTCGCGCAGTTCCATGCCGACGTACTGCCGACCGAGGCGCGCGGCGACGATGCCGCGCACGCTGCCGCCGGCGAACGGGTCGAGCACCGTGCCACCGTCTGGGCAGAACCAGCGATAGACCAATTCGCACAGCACCGGGTCGAACACGCTGGTGCGGTGCTGCGCAGTCGCGCCGCGTGCTGCCTTCTGCGTCTCGCTGGCGTCGCCGTATGCTGGCGCGTCGCGCCCTACTTCGGACTGCATTCCCAGCGCCAGCCAGGCGTCCTTACGTTCCTGCCACGCCGCGGCGCGCGCATCGAGCGTGCTAAACGGCGGCACCATGAATCGCTCGGCGAGCGACCCTGCGCCGCCCGGCCCGGGTTCGCCGGGTTCCGCGAATAGTTCGCGCAGCTCAGCATCGCTGAAGCCGATCACCGACAGGTCAAAGCCATCGTCCTTCAGGTCGGTCAGTTCCGCCGCGAGCAGGTCCGCGTCCCAACCGGCGTTCTCTGCCAGCTTGTTGTCTGCGAGGATGTATGCACGGCGCTGCGCCGCGTTGAGGTGCGACAGGTCGACCGTCGGAACGAAGAACGGTCGGGGGCACATTTCGATGCTCTCGCCCGCTTCCCACATCCCGACAGCCGCCTCGATGCGGCCATGTCCGGCGAGGATACCGCCATCGGCGATCAGGACTGGGTTCGTCCATCCAAACTGGCGCAGCGACTCGCGGATCTGCTCAATCTGCGCCGCGCTGTGCGTGCGGGCGTTGTTCTCGTAGGCCGCCAGCTCGCCCGTCGATCGGTAGACGATCGCGAGTTGCGCGGGCTTTTTCATTGGCAGCGGGGAGATCAGGTCTGAAATCAAACGTGGAGTACGCGCTATGGCACACTTAGTGTCCCACACGAATAAGGAACACACGATGTTCAATTACAACGAAATCGACGCACGCGCCAACGCGCTCGCACTCGTAAAAACCGCATTGGAAAGCAAGTCGATAACTCTTGGCGGCCCCAACTCGGGAGCCACATATGCCGACGCCGGTTCTCACGACGCGGAATATTTGGCGACACTCATTAAGACGTTGGCAGACAAACTCGAAGGCAAGTAAAACTAAGCCCGCGAAAGCGGGCTTTTTACTGCACGCGCCCCTACCGCCATTCCCCCGCAGGAGGTACGGGTAGCGACATATGGCGCGCTGCCGGGGTTGTTTCGGAAAGGATCGGGCACTGGCCGGCTGGCCCGGGCAGCGGCGCGGTGGCCTGTGCCCTGGCGGGCGAAGCGGCCGGAATGCATACGTGCTGCGCGAAATTGTCAGGCTGAGACTGCGGTTCGCACCTACATACGCCACACGCGACAGTTCTTGGCTGCACGCGGCCTCGATCAGAATTCACGCGGACGCAAAAAAGCCCGCGCGAGGCGGGCTTTGAACGTACTTGTGCTGAGTATGGGCGAATCTTAGGTGCTGCGTTCCAAAATCGCAAGTACTTTTTTCTTCGAAGTCCTTACGCTGCAACGGATTGGGCAAACTCGCACGTGGGACGGTTCGCTGGCGGGACAACGCCGTGAAGTACGAACCCAGTTTCGAGTCGCGCGACGGCCATATTTTCCAGTTCCGCGAAACGTGCCGCCATCCACTTCGCTGCTCGGAATGCGCTCGTCTTCGCCATCTTGTGGCGCGCTGAGATGTCAGCTATCGACACCCCTTCCCGCTTCGCGCGCGGCAGGTAGTTCCACGCAGCCAGATCCCGAAGCAGCGCGACCGCCGTGATGCCGCTCGACTTCCGCGACCAGACTGCCAGGGCGTTTATGCCGGCTACCTTCTCGTTGTCATGCGCAAAGCGCGCGAGCACCGCGGCATATTCCGGCGCCGGCAACCTGGTGCGCGCCGCGTCCGTGATCATCGCGCACTGGGCCCGGAATTCCTCAAGCGTCAACCGGTCGGGATCGAACTCACCTTGCGGCCCGCGCAGCTCGTCCAGCCACGCTTCCTGCGCCTTCGTCGGCCGGTCGATGGCTTCGAGGATCCGGATCAGCATGTTTCGGAACGGCGCCTTCTGGCGCGGCGGCAGCGACAGAACGAGGTACGCCACGTGGAGCGCCTGTCGAGTGTCTTGGAATGCTTCGTTCATTGGCCTGTTCCCCCGTCAAAAGTGCCAATCCATTACGCCGCTTCGAGCGGCAACTGCTCAACCTGTACCCGCACGCCAGGCGTCAGGCTGTAACGCTTGCTGATGCGGTACTCGACCGCTTGGGCGTCGTCGTTCCAGACGATGCCGTTCATCCCGTCCTTCACCGCTTTAAGCACATTGTCGGCATCGGGCTTCTTCGTCGCCCCCACCCTCCCTGCCACGGCTGCCGCTTGCTTCTTCTTCGACCAACTGGCCGGAATCGAAAGCTCGATGTCGAGCCACAGCTCGACCGGGCCGTCGATTGGCGCCGCGCCGGCCATCGCCTCGCCCGCGGCCAGCTTCACGAGCGTCTCGTAGTTCACGGTCTTCTCGGGCGTGTACGTGCGCACGAAGCCGCCCTGGCGAGCGAACTTCGGGCGGCCCTTCGCCACAGGCTGGCCGGGCACGGAGAAAACAACCCGGCGCAGAAGCCGGGTCTCGTCGAACAGATGGCGGTTTTCGGTCATGCGTTCCTCGCTGCCCATCGGGCCTTCACTTCGGTTTCGATCTGGTTCACAGCCGTGTCGCCCAACTGCCGGCGCCACCGGTCGAGCGTCGCGCGGCGCATTTCGACCTTCGGCAGCGCCAGCAGGTGCCGGACGCGACAGCACGGCTTCGTGAAGTCGAGGCGTCCGGCGTTGGCGCGGCACAGCGGGCACGTTTCCATGCTCAGCCACGCGGTGAGCGCTGCGCGCCCTTCTCTGCCCCTCGCGCGTACGCGAGGACCGAATCCGGGAGCAACTTCGCCACGGCGTCGGGTCGATCTGCAATCGGGAGCAACGCCTCGCGCGTACGCGAGAGCGAGCGTTCCGAACGCCCCGGGCGGCCGGTCAGAATCGCGGCCAGATGCGCGCGGCCGGTCGCCTTGTCTGTCGTGGCTTTGCCGGGTGCGGGCAGCGCAGCCATGGCGGGCGGCACGTGCTGCAGGTTGCCCTCGTCGCGCACGGCGTCGAGCGCGGCAGCGAACCACTTCACGAGCACGTCGCGACCGAGCGTGCGCATCTCGTACCCGCCGACGCGCTGCGCCGCCCAGTACACCGCGGGATCGGGCCAGACGTCGCTGCCGTCGGTGTCCCGTCGATGCAACTGCGCGACGGCGTACTCGAGCAGCTCGTTGACGTGCTGGCGCGGACGGCAGAGCTGCCGGAATTCCGGGCACGTAGGCACGTATGGTCGGTCACGCAACGCCGCGATGCCTCGCTGCCACTCGGACGCAGTCAAGTCGGCGAGGTCCAACGCCCATTGACGCTTCACGCCTTCGAGGTGCTTGCGCACGGTCTCGGGCTTCGATGGGTCGCCGCCACGCCACATGTCTGCCAGCCGGGCGCCATAGCGCTGCCCAAGCACGGCGAACAGGCGCTCGATGAGCCGTTGCGGTGCCGCGTCGTGCGGCCAGTCAGCCGACGAAACGCGCGTCGACGTCGATGGTGCCGGGGTCGTGTTCATGGTCGTATCCCGTTGGGTTACCGGCGAGGCCGGCGAGGATTGCTGCGTTCTCGGCACCGCGCGGCGAGGCGCGCGGCGCCCCCTGGTTCGCCAGCACGCGGTCGACGTAAGCGGGCAGGAACACAATCGCCTCAGTCGCCTCGACCTGGGCCTTCTTGATCGCGGCACGCATCCGTCCGATCGATACGCGGGCGTTGCACCACGCAGTCGCGAGCGGCACGAACCGCTTGCGCTCGTGAGCGCTGCCCGGATCGATGCTGATGCCGTGCTCATCGCCAAAGTACGTCGCCCATTCAGCCGGGTTCACCGGCACGCAGCCGTCCGATGCCGGGTCGTCGCAATCGTCCGAATTTTCGTCATCGCCTAGGACGATTGAAGTACCACTATCGTTAGATACTCCACTCCCTTCCACTCCACTCCTCTCCGGGGGTGAACACTCCCCGAACGCTCCCCGTTCGTTCGCCGACTGTTCGCCGAACATTCCACGATCATCGGCCGAACGTTCGCCGTCCGCCCCGCGATCATTCGTCGAATCTTGCGATTTCATGCGGGTTTGACGGCGCTTCGGCGCGCCAGAGGGAACGGTGCCGTCCGGCCCCGGATGCTTGAACGTCGGCTGATCGATCTTCTGGTGATGCCAACCCGTGACGATCCAGAAGCGTTGACCGGCGACTTCGTATTCATCGAGCAGCCCGACACGAAGCAGTTCGTCGACCATTCGGCGAACATCCGCCGAAGTTAGGTCGTCCGCCGGGAATACCTCGGCCTTGAGGCGCTTCTCGTTGGCCGAATGAATCCCAGCGTCGTCGCAGAAATTCCACATCCCGATGAACAGAATGCGGGCATCACGAGACACGTCCATCACCTGCTCGGACGTCCAAAATTCGGGCTTTACTGAGCGAATTCTTGCCATTTTTTCCCCGCCTACGCGGTGCCATACAGCGCCGCAACGAGAGGATCACGACGAACAAGCCGCCCTGTCTTGATCGCATAGCGTGCGCGAGCACGCGCGTTACGCGCGGCCGTGTACGCAGGATCCTTACTGGCCCGCTGCTTGTAGCGCCGGTCCACCACTTCGGGCGGTATCGGATCTGGTTTAAGGGCGTCGACACCGGTACCGAGCGCGTAGCGGGCAGCCCATACGCCCGCAGGGGCATAGCGTGCCCACCCGGCGATGTGAAGCTCGCCGGCGTCGTAACGGGTGCGCAGTTGAAGAAGTATCTGGCGGCGCGAGAAACCCGTCACGACGGCCAGAAACTTCGAATCAGCCATCGGCACCTTGCTCAATTCGCGTTGGATCGCTTCCCACGCGACGGACTGATTCGGGCGCCGCATGTTGATGCGGTCCGGCAACCTGAGGCCATAGCGAGCGTGCTTCTGCACAGCGATAGGCGTTCGCTCGGGGAATCGCGCAGCTATCTGCTTGATGGACATGTCCGTCGCCCAGAGCTGCACGAGCAAGGCATCTTCCGCAGGGGGCCAGGCTTTTCGGCATGCCATGTCAGTCCCCCAGCGAGTGCTTCAGAAGCGTGCGCATCGCATCCTGACGCTCGAGCATGGCCTCGTACTCTGCGCGCGGCATCGTTACCGTGTCGACGTCTTCGGGAATTTCCGGCGCGCCTTCCAGCCGAGACAGATCAAGGCCGAGAAGCTCGAGCATTTCGCAGAACTTCTTGAGAGACAGGCCGTGACCGCGGCTGTTGTGGAAGCGATTGAAGTTCGTTCGGTCAATGCCGAGAGCGTTCGCGACGGCGATCTGGGTGCGCTTCGCGATCAGACCTACTACCACATTTTCGTTTTTCTCAGCAACCTTCATGTGTTGCTCCCACGTGCGGTTCGTGATCCATACGATTGGTTCCAACAAAGCAAACGAGGCGGCGCAACTGCGCCGGACAGAAATGGTGAGGATTCCCACCTGCCGTAGAATCATTGGTTCCTACGCCTACGACACCACAACAAGGGGAACCCTCATGGACATTGGATCCATCAGCGCCGCGTTGAGCGGCCTGAAAGGCGCATTCGAGTTGACGAAGGCAGCCGTCGCAGCACGGGATCAATCGAAGCTCGCCGAGGCGAAGCAAGTACTGGATGAACGGATCTTCGATGTCACAAATGCCGCGCTCCAATTGCAAGAGAAACTGTCGGCGGCACGCGACGAGATTGATGCGCTCAAAGACGACAAGCGAAAGATCAGTGCACACGTCGCTGAGCTTGAACAAGGGCAGTCGGAGCGCGCGAAGTACCGCCTTCATGAGCTGTCGGAAGGTGTTTTCGTTCTCGCCTACAACGGCGGAAGTACGCTGGATGAAATGACCGATCCCGCGCACTACCTTTGCCAGTCCTGCATGGACAACGCGTCGAAGAAGGAAGTACTCCAGACGCGCCAAAACCACGGACGGATAAACCTCCACTGCAACGCATGCAACTCGAGCTTCTTCACCGGCAAGACGTACCAGATAAAGATGCCGAGGCTGTACTAGCGGAAATCGCATCAGCGACGCCCCCGGAACTGCTTCGGGTCGTAATAGGGACTGGGCGGACGGCGATCAGCACGATGCAGCCGCCACGCGCTGAAGAGCGCGGCGACGGTGCGCAACAAGCCGGGGCGGCGACGGATTGGGACGACCCGCGTCATGCGATCGCCCCCGCGGTTTCCCCGTCAGCCGTTGCGCCCTCACCGCCTCTTTGGGCGGGAGGGCTTCCGCAAGGGTCCGGCGGCATGTTCCTCAGAACGAGTTCGGGCCAGATCGTGGCCCAGGTATCGGGAAACATTTCCTCCCGGGACACCAGGCCGCCGGTAGCGGTCTCGATGGGCGCGCCGAAATGCACAGGAATTGGCCGCTCTCCGGACGCCCACCGGCTGACGTCGGGTGCGTGTGCACCAATCGTCTTGCTGAGAAGGCTGAGACGGCCACGACCGAGCGAAAGGTAGGTTTTCAGGTCCATGTTCGCAGTATAGCAATTTGCTAATGCAAAACAATAGCAAATTGCACATTCCAGTTGTTAGCGATTTGCTATGAAATGCAGCCTATGAGAACAATCGACGAAATCCGCCGCACGAACCTGCTACTCGCCATCGAACGGCTCGGTAGTGCAAAGAAGCTCGCCGACGCGACGGGACTTGCACCTGCCTACATCAGCCAGGTAAAAACGCGAGCGCCTGAAAGCAAAGGTGGGAAGCAGCGGAATTTGGGCGATGACGCTGCGCGCAGAATCGACAAGGCGCTGGGCGAGCCAACCGGATGGATGGATACACCGCACGGCATCACCAGGTGCGCCGATGCTCTGGCAGATCGCATCGCCAAAGTCTTTTCCGAATCAAACGTCACGCTCGAGGAACTCGACGCGGCCGCAGGAGCCCCGCATGGGACGGCGTCCAAATGGCTTTCCGGTCACGTGAGCGAAATCCCTCACGTGCAGGCGGCACGGATCCAGGAGGCATATGGATTCAATATGGTCTGGCTGGTCACTGGCCAAGGTGAAGAGCGAATTCCTTCATACCGTAGGCCAGATCAGAAAGTCGTGCCTGTTACACCGAAGTTGCTTGACGAAAGCGCTCCCGAGGGTTTTCCCGCGCGACTTCAGCATGCGATGAACCTTCGCAACGTCCGGCTGAAAGCTGATGTGGCGAAAGCAGCAGGCGTCAGCGCATCCGCGGTCAGCCAGTGGTTCAGAGGCGATACGAAATCGCTGAAGGCTGGCAGCATCCTTGCGCTCGCGAAGTTCTTGCGCGTTCAAGTTGACTGGCTGAAAGACGGAACGGGTCCAATGGAGGGCGACGCGAACGTACGAGCTGCCGAGATCGGCATGCGACGCATCCCGCTCATCAGCAGCGTCCAAGCCGGTCTGATGCATGAGGCTGTCACACCGTTCCCGCCGGGCTCGGCCTTCGAGTACCTTTTGACAGACTTGGACCTGTCCGAAAGTGCCTTCGCGCTTGAAGTGGAAGGCCGCTCGATGGAGCCCGAGTTCAAGGAAGGCGATCGCGTCATCGTTGACCCAGCAATCAAGCCAATCCCTGGCGATTTCGTGGTCGCCAAGAATGGTCACGAGGAAGCGACGTTCAAGAAATATCGGCCGCGCGGCATCGATGAGAATGGCGTCGAGGTGTTCGAACTGGTGCCGCTAAACCCGGACTATCCAACAATCAACAGCGCGCGCGAGCCGGCGCACGTAATTGCAGTGATGGTTGAGCATCGACGATATCGCCGACGGTAATCGCGCCACCCGGCGAGAGTGGGCGTCACAAACGACCAGGGGAAAACAAGAAATGAAGAAATGGGGATTTGCCGTTGCAGCACTGAGCATCTGCATATTAGCGGCATGCGGCAGTGATGTTGACGAACAGAAGAAGCCAGACGCACCTGCGTCGGCAGCCGTCGAGCCATCCGCACCGGCCTCGGCAACGGCCCAAGTTGATCCGGAACACGAGAAGGAGCTTGCCGCGGCGCGCGCTAAGCAGATCGAGGCAGAAACCATCGTTCGCTTCCCTCAGTCGTCGCTGGCCTGCTTGACGAAGGATGCCTTGGGGGAGGCGCTCGACTACGGCGCGAAGGGCGAACAGACCAAAATGCTCGCAATGGTCATTTCCGAATCAAATCCTGATGGTCAGTGCACCATGCTCGACCCCAAGAAGCGCTACAAGGTGATTTCGGCCGAGTACAACATCCCTGACTCGCCCGACATGGGCCTTCTCGAAATCGTCGGCGAGAAAACCATATCGAAGAGTGGCGCGTGGACCGTGTCTTGGGTGGCTGAGCCGGTCAAGAAGCGATGATTTTCGGCGCCGCCGTCCGCGCGATCGATCCCCCGGCGATAGTGGCACCGTTAAGTGACATACCCTCCACCGAAGAATATGAAAACGATACCGAGCGTCATCTTGGCTGTTGTCCTGTGGGCATGCGACGTACTTGCATCGGAAGCAGCGACCATGAGCGGTCGATCTAAATTATATCTTGCGTGATATAATGAGCACCCTCTACAATGGAAACGGGTTCGAGGAAGACATAGCTCACATGCTCCAGGATCCGACGAGTGCGCGCGACGCGTATAGGCTCGAGGCGCTGCTAGATCAGATCGACGAAAGCGCCCAAGCCAAATGGGCTCTAACGCAGCGAAATGAGGAGCACCCGAACCCCCTTTTTTCGGTAAAAGCCATCCAATGGATGCTTGACGACGGGTATAACGTTTCCAGGATTCGATTTTTGCGCGGGCTCAGCCAGTATCGCGTGTTATTCGGCTACGCTCCCAAGAATGATCATTTCTATCTGTTGGCGGTCGTAAAAAAGAGACCTCTGGTCACGCCTCCCGATGTCGATCTAAGAGACTTCTACGATTATGAACGTGATCACCCCACCACGGCCCGGATCCTCAACGAATACGACGATATCCCTATCCCTCGGATTCGATAACGTGTCGAATGTCGCAACTGCGACTGTTAAACCACCCATCTGTAATTTTACGTTTCAGATCTCCGAGCACAGGAAGTCGCCCTTAACGGGGCGCCTTCCGCGAAGCGTTGCGTCCGCGCTCAAGGAATCTCAGGATCCACACTATAGGCGCCAAAAAGCTGCTGCTCGCCGTTATATCGCTGGCACATTCTTGAATGACGAGGGTCCTGACTCGTTGGCTCGGCTGAGGCTCTCGCGCGGGTTTTCACAGCACGAACTTGCAAAAATGACTGGCACAAGCCAATCACATATCGCAAAAATTGAAGCGGGTTCCGTGAAGATATATTGGGACACCGGCATCCGACTCGCAGATGCACTCGGAGTAACTTTAGATGAATTGCGACATCTGATTGAGCGAGAACACATCAAACCCGAGGTAGTTGCGCTATGAGCCGGTATGCACACGCCACATTTTGTGACGACATCCGAATGGAAGTTGGCCAGAAGATTTCCCTGATGGGGATTTACATGGCCATACTGCAAATCCCGGAGATGCCTGCGACACTTCCAAAGCTTTGTATTCATGCGCAATGTGTCACCTCACGTGATACACCATTTAAAAGCCTAGCCTTTGAACTTCGCCTTGGTGAAGAGATACTTCAATCTCACGAGTTTCCCGGGGACGTTTTGACGAAGCTCACCACACAAATTAATGAAGACGCGCTCGAACCGTATACCCGCACTTCCTTGATAGTCAATCTAACTCTCGCACCTTTCAACATCCCAAAAGAGGACACCCTACGCCTCGTCTTTAAAGCGGATGGAGAAACTCTTGAGGCAGGCGCCCTACGCCTACGCATTGGAGCGACCGCTCAGTAAGCCCAGTCCTCTCTACATTCAGCCCGCTTCGGCGGGTTTTTTGTTGCCTGTCCGACCGAGAGCCCGCCCCGCGCGGGCTTTTTTTCGTCCACATATCCCATGACAGAAGCACCCCACGAACGCACCGCTAAATTAATTTAGCAAAATGCGAATAAATTGCTTGCGTGTACTTTAGCACATTGCTATATTTCACTCCAACGCAGCACACAACCCACCCCATTCCGCTGACTGACGAGTCATGACGCGGGGTCACCGGGCCGGGAACCGGCAGCTGCGTCAGGCGCGCGAAAGCGCATTCGGAAGTGAAAGCACGAAGGGGCCAGCGAGATGAACGTCAGCTACGTCGAGGACTTCGAGGAACAGCGGTATCAGACCTCGCTCGACGTGGCCGACGATCTGGCTGCCTACGCGGAACGGTACGACCTGACGATCGAGGAAGCGCGCGACGAACTGCGCGACCCCGAGTCGATCAGCGGTGACGTGCGCCGCCTGCTCGTGCGACGTGCACAGGGGGCTTTGTGAAGACGGGGATCAAGCAGATGGCGCTCGACGCCATTGCGCAATACAACGCCGAAACGGCTGAAGGCGGTGAGCCGGTCTATCCGGCTTGGGCCGACCAGGTCATCGGCCTGATCAACGCCGCCGACGCGGCGATTCAATGCATCAGCGAACTGGAACCTACCCAGGCGCGCAATGAGACGTTCCGCATGCTTCACGGTGCGCTCGTCAACGCACGAGGTGCCGCATGATCCGCCTCGCCCTTCTCGCCCGCGACTTTGGTGCGTTCTGCTTGCGCATGGCGGCTGTGCTCGCCTTCCTGTTCCTGCTGATCGGCATCTTCAAGTACAGCGCCGACTCGTATGCAGCCGACGTCCCGACCTACGGGAGGTCCGCATGAACCCCGAAATCACCTGGGCCGAGTACGTGCGCCTGCAGCGCGCCGCCGGCTTCCGCCTCACCGGCCGCTGGCTCGCCACCGGACCCGAGTTTGTCCGAATCCACTGAGAGAACCGCCATGCAAAGCATCTACACCGTTCGCGCCTCGAGCTGGGGTGCACTTTTCGACTGTTCGTACAGGTGGGAGGGCATCCACCTGCTGAAGCTGCGCAACGTCGTCGGCCTGCGAGCCGCGCTCGGTACCGCCATCCATGCGGGCACCGCCGTATTCGATCAGAGCCGCCTCGACGGCGCGGGCCTTACGGCGGATGACGCCGCCGGCGCGTTCATCGATAAGCTGCGCGACCCCGAAAACGAGTTCGACGCGTCGCAGGATGATCTGACGATGTCCGAAGCCGAGCGCATCGGCATCACGCTGCTGACGAAGTACTGCCGTGAGATCTCGCCGCAGTTCGAATTCGTGGCCGTGGAAATGGAAACGAAGCCGCTCGATATCGACTGCGGCAACGGGATCATCGTCCGCCTCACCGGCACGATGGACCGTGCTCGCGTGCGCCGTACTGCCGAAGGCGTTGGCATCGCTGACTTGAAGAGCGGTTCGGCAGCCGTGCAGAAAGGCGCGGCCGTAACGAAGGGCCACGGCCCGCAGGTGGGCACGTACGAGATTCTCTACGAGCACTCCACTGGCGACGTGATCGGCGATGACGCCGAAATCATCGGCCTCAAGACGAAGGGCACGCTCGAAATCGCCACCGGCACGATCAAGAACGCCAAGCGCGCCATGCTCGGCACCGAGTCGACGCCCGGACTGATCGAGTTCGCGGCCGACATGTTCAAGACCGGCCGCTTCTACCCCAACCCGAAATCGCTGCTGTGTTCGGAGAAGTACTGCCCCCGCTACGCCACTTGCCAGTTCCACGACTGAGCCACCGCCATGACTGCACAAGACCTTTTCATCCGCCTGACTGACCCGGCAGGCAAGCACAGCCCAATCGTGACGCAACACCGCGTGTGGGACCGGGATCGCTTCATTCGCAGCATGCAGCACCAATTCGGCGAGGGCGCGAAGAGCGTCGAAGACCGCCGCACCGTGACCGTCGTGGATCGCGACGCCTACACGGCCACCCGCAAAGGAGCCTGATCACCATGAACGCACCGACCACCCTCGACAACCTGCGCTCGCCGGCCCCACGCGAAGCCAGTCTTCCGGCCGTCGCGCCGGGCTTCAGCAGCCTGCAATCGTTCGAACTGATGCAGCGCGCTGCCAAAATGCTCTCGCACTCCACGCTCGTCCCTGTCGCCTATCGAGCCAAGACGGAGATCAAGGAGTACGGCAAGGTCACGGGCTACGATGACAATCCGAATGGTCTGCCGAACTGCGTTGTCGCCCTGAACATGGCGCAGCGCATGGGCGCAGATCCTTTGATGGTCATGCAAAACCTCTATGTGGTCGAAGGTCGGCCGTCCTGGTCGTCGCAATTCATCATCGCGGCAATCAACTCGTGTGGTCGCTACAGCGCGTTGCGGTTCGTCCTAACCGATCCGACTGAGCCGACCGTCGTGCCTTACAAGGCAACCGAGTGGCAGGACTCACCCAATGGCGGCAAAGCAAAAAAGGTTATCGTCGAAAAGACCGTCACCGTTCGCCACCAGTCCTGCTACGCCTGGGCCATCGAGAAGGAAACCGGGGAGCGCTTGGAGTCCCCGACCATCAGCATTCAGATGGCCATCGACGAGGGCTGGCTTACGAAGAACGGCAGCAAGTGGCAAACGATGCCAGAGGTGATGCTTCGGTACCGGGCGGCCGCGTTCTTCGGAAAGATTTACGCACCTGAGTTGTTGATGGGCTTGCAAACTGCCGAGGAAAGCGCCGACATCATCGATATAAATCCAGACGGCAGCTACACCGTCCAGTCAACCACCGTGGGCGAGATGCGTTCCAGCCCAGCCCAGCGCACCACGCGCGCCGAGGCCGCCGACGTCGTAGGCGAACAGCCCACCCAACAAACGCCCGCTGCAGACGATGGCCAGCAGCCCGGTCTCGACATCGACGACAACGATGATGCCGATCGCGATGCCGACGCCCCAATGTTCAAGGACATTAACCGCGAGCTGCTCGGCGCGAAGAGCGTCGAGGCACTGGACTTCGCCCGCAGCCTGATCGCGGAAATCCCCGACGAGAAGGAACAGGCCACGCTGCACCAGGTCGCCACGCGCCGCATGCGCGAACTGACGCAAGCCGCTGAAGAGCCGGGCACCGCCGCGCCGGCTGGCCGCCGTGCGCGCGCCCCACTCAACGCCGACTGAATACCTCGCCCCGGTACGGCCCGCGTAGACGGCTATCGCGGGAGGAAGAGCGTCGCCGCGCTGCCGGTATCACCCTGGCGCGGCGGGCAAACAAACCACAGGAGAACGCATCGCCATGAGCCATTCGCCCGAAATGAAAGACACGATGAACATGACCGCCACGACGCTCGGCAAGGATCTGCTCGGCGCGCTGGTGCAGGAAATTCGGCTGCTGCCCGACGTCTGGGTAAAGCTCGCTGAGCACAAGCAAAACGACGTGATCGACCGCCTGCGCACCCGCGTGGACGCCGCCGTGAAGATGGCCGTGCACTTGATTGCCAGCCAAGGCCGCGTGGTCGTCGTCGGCGATCTGGACCAGATCACCATCAAGGATGGCGCGAAGGCGGTCGTGAAAATCGGCAAGTCCGTCACCGCGCTGCACGATCTTGCTGAGGCGCAGGGGCAGGCCGTGCTGCTCGTCTTGTCTGGCAACCATGAGTCGTTCACGTCTGGCATGGACGAGGTCTCTGGCGAAGCTGATCAACGCTCGTTCGACATGGGCCGCGAATACACGGACGCCGACGGTGACGGTATGGACGACGACATCGTCGATGCCGAGATCAAGACGATCGAGCACCAACCGCTTCAGGAAGAACTCGATGCCGCGCTCGAGGCCGGTTATAGCGCAGCCCAGGCTGGCGAACCGGAATCAGCCTGCCCGGTGCAGAGTGGCGCGCTATGCATCGCATGGGTCAAGGGCTGGAAGGCGTGGCACGACGAGCAGGCAGACGGCGCTGACGACCTCTACGACGCGGCCGTGGAACATGTCATCGCGACCAACCGTGCAACGATCACAACCCTGCAGCGCCACCTCAAAATCGGCTACAACCGCGCGAATCGCCTCATCGAGCGCATGGAAGTCGAGGGCATCGTGAGCGCCCCTGATGAAACCGGCGAGCGCACGGTTCTGCGCACGACCGAGGAACAGGAGGGATAACGCCATGCGGATCACCCACATCCACGCCACCAACTTCCTCGGCATCCGTACGGCCGACGTCGAGTTGCGCACGCCGGTCGCCCTCTTCTGCGGCCCGAACGGCGCCGGGAAGTCGAGCATTCAGGACGCCGTGCGCCTGGCACTGGCCGGCGAAAGCGTGCGCGTCTCTCTGAAGAAGGAATATGGCCGCCTGGTGCACGACGGCGCCGAGTCCGGATCCATCGTCGTCGTGGCCGACGGCGGGCGCGCGAACAACGTCGCGCTGCCCGGCGGCAAGATCACCCAGACAATCCCGGCCGACCCGCGCACGCCGTTCGTGCTCGATGCGCAGCGCTTCGCCAGTCTCGACGCCAAGGCACGTCGCACGTTCCTGTTCGACCTGATGGGCGTGACCGTGGGCACTGATGACGTGCGCAAGCGCCTCGCCGCCCGCAGCATCACTGGCGACAAGGTCGAAGCGGTCCTGCCGCTGGTGCGCGCCGGCTTCGACGCGGCCGCCAGCGAGGCGCAGACGAAGGCCACGGCTGCCAAGGGCGCGTGGCGCGCAGTCACCGGCGAGACGTATGGCAGCGTGAAGGCGAACAACTGGCGCGCGGCAGCGCCGGAAGGTAGCGAGGATCCCGACGAACTCGCCGCCGCGCTGGCCGAAGGCCGCGAGACGATCGAGAACTTCGACCGCGAGTGCGCCGACCTTCAGCAGCAGCTCGGCGCCATCGACGCGGCAGACCGCCAGCGCCAGCAGCGCGACGCGCGCGCCACGCAACTGCGCGAGTCTGCCGCCAAACTGCCGAAGGCCGAGGAATCGCTCGAGCGCGCCCGCGCCGAGTTGGCCGACTTCCTGCCGAAGGTCGAAGCGCTGCGCGCCGCCGCCGGCGGGAAGATCGACGGTATGCCTTGCACCTGCCCCGAATGCGGCGCCCTGCTGCGCTACCTTGCCGGAAAGCTGGCGGCCGACGCCCCTGTCGAGCGCAACGAGGATGCAGTCGCCAGCCTGCCCGAGTACGAGAAGAGCCTCGGCGTGCTGCAGAACGCGATGAAGAGCCGTGAGGCGGAATTCGACCGCGCGCGTGATGCCGTCGCGCAGCTGGATCTGATCGCAAAGGAATCCGCTACCGACGCCGCAGACGACGCCGCGTCGCAAAAGGACGTGGAAGAGGCACTCGCCGAAGTGAAGGACAAGGCCGAGCAGGCGCGCAAGATCATCGCCGGCATCGAAGCCTCGCAACGTGCCGTCGCCGAGGCCGACGAAAAGACGAAGCGCGCCGCTCAGCACCATACCGACGTCGCCGCTTGGGAAGCGCTTGCCGGCGCGCTGGGCCCCGACGGCATCCCGGCCGACCTGCTGGCCGAAGCCCTTGGCCCGATCAATGCGCGGGCCGCGGAACAATCGAATGCCGCAGGCTGGTCGCGCGTGGCCATCCGTGCCGATATGTCGATCACGGCCGCGGGCCGCGATTACGCCCTGCTGTCCGAATCCGAGAAGTGGCGCACTGACGCCCTGATCGCCGAGGCCATCGCCCACCTGTCCGGCGTGCGCGTGCTGATGCTCGATCGTGCGGACGTGCTGGTCGGCGCCGAGCGCGACAACCTGCTGTATTGGCTCGATGACTTGGCGCACGCGGGCGACATCGATACCGCCCTGGTCTTCATGAGCATGAAGGCAGCGCCCGGCCAGATGCCGGAATCTATCACCACGTTCTGGATCGCCGACCACTGCGTCGGTGGATCGAAGGCGGCAGCATGAGTTACATGGATCCGCGCCCCGAAGGACTGAATTCCACGCCAGCGCCGCCGTCTGTGGTGGAGGCAGCGCGCTCAAAACGTGAACGCCCTATCCTTTTCAGCGCGCCGATGGTGCGCGCAATCCTCGACGGCTCGAAGACTCAGACGCGGCGCGTCATGACCGATCGTCACCGCTGGCACTTCGAATCCATCGGCGATCTGGCGCTATGCCCGTTTGGCATGCCCAGCGATCGCCTGTGGGTACGCGAGACGTGGGGAGTAGCTGACGAATGGTTACACGAATGCGTCACTGAACCGCCGCGGACTATCGCTTATCGAGCCAATTTGGCTGCGCATAACTTCGATCCGGCATATGCCGTGAACACATCCGATTGGGGATGGGAACGTATGCGCTGGCGGCCATCGATCCACATGCCCCGCTGGGCCTCACGCATCACACTCGAAGTCACCGGCGTGCGCGTCGAGCGTCTTCAGGACATCAGCGACAAAGACTGCATTGCGGAAGGGATCGGCCTAAACGGCGCTGCGGAGGGCGTGCTGTTGTCTGGCGATCTACCGGAAAGCCTGCCGCGCGCGATGTACCGCGACCTGTGGGAAAGCATCTACGGCACCGGTTCGTGGAGCGAAAACCCGTGGGTGTGGGTAGGCGGATTCGAACGCGTCGACGGCGCTAAGGGGGCGTGATGCTAAGGCATTACCAAAACACCGCTCGTATCGAGCAAGAACTCCTTCCTAATCACCCCGACCTTGGCATCACGCCAGTCGTCATATTCGGACAAATTGCCACTGACGATGCCGCGAAGAAGCGTCTTATAAGGCGATCGGAAACCATCCTCAAGACCCTCGTAGAACGTGAGAAACGACTCGCCGAAGTAGACCGAAAATGGCCGGGAGTGCTGCACATGACCTACAGGTTGATCGCGAAGCGGCCAGATGACGAAAAAATTTCGGTAGGCGCCTGGAGCTACGTGAAACGTCGCCCCTTCAGGAAACAAACTCAGAGTGGACTCTGCAAGCGACTTGAGGGCAGCGCAACGTGCGTCCGTGACCATTTCGATTTCCGACATGAATGTGGGAAAGGAATCCTAGCATGATAAGAGACCAATTCCTGCTGGACATCTCCCCCGAGCTGATCATCGACAACTTCGCCGGCGGCGGGGGCGCAAGTTGCGGCATTGAGCTGGCGCTTGGCCGTCACGTCGACCACGCCATCAACCACGACCCCGAGGCCGTGGCAATGCACGCGATGAACCACCCGCAGACGGAACACCACTGCGAATCGGTGTGGGACGTCGATCCGCTCGCGCTGACGCAAGGTCGCACCGTCGGCCTCGCCTGGTTCTCGCCGGACTGCAAGCACTTCAGCAAGGCCAAGGGTGGCAAGCCGCGCGACAAGAAGATTCGCGGCCTGGCATGGGTGGCGATGCGCTGGGCCGCGCTGGTGCGCCCGCGCGTCATCATGCTGGAGAACGTCGAGGAATTCCGGACGTGGGGCCCGGTGCTGGAAGATGGTTCGCCGTGCCCGCGCCGCAAGGGCGACACGTTCCGTTCCTTCGTCCGTCAGCTTGAGGCGATGGGATACGCGGTCGAGCACCGCGAACTGCGCGCGTGCGACTACGGCGCGCCGACGATCCGCAAGCGCCTGTTCCTGATTGCCCGCTGCGATGGGAAGCCGGTCGTCTGGCCCGAGCCGACGCACGGGGCGCCGGACAGCGCCGCTGTGCTCGCAGGTCTGCGCAAACCGTGGCGCACGGCCGCCGAGTGCATCGACTGGTCGATCAAGTGCTCGTCGATCTTCGAGCGCACCAAGCCGCTTGCCGAGGCCACCATGCGTCGAATCGCGCGCGGCATCCGCCGCTACGTGATCGAGTCGGCCAAACCGTACATCGTGACGCTCTCGCACGGCGAGGGCAAACCCGGGGCCGCGAAGCGCTGGGGTTCGGGCGCGCGCAGTATCGATGCTCCCTTCCAGACGGTTACGGCCAACAGTTCGTATGCCGTGGTGACGCCCATTCTGACCGAGTGCGCCAACGCATCGGCGCAACGATCGTGGGCGGCAGACGAGCCGCTGCGCACCCAGTGCGCCGAGGTCAAGGGCGGTCACTTCGCGCTCGCGTCCGCAACGCTGGTGCAGACCGGCTACGGCGAGCGTCCCGCTCGCTGGCGATGCACGGCGTGTGCGACGATCTACGATCGCGCGGACCTCCCTGTGTGCGGGTGTGTGAAGTGCGGTTCCCTTGAAGATCCGGTGCTCATCGCCGGCCAGGCGCCGCGCGCACCTGGTCTCGACAAGCCGCTCGGTACGGTTGTGGCCGGCGGCGCGAAGCACGCGCTGGTGTCGGCTTTCCTTGCCAAGCACTACGGCGGGAACTACGACGGACCCGGCGTCGACCTCGATGAGCCGGCAAGCACAGTCACGACCACCGACCATCACGCGCTGGTGTCATCGAACATGGTAAAGCTGCGCGGCGAGTGCACGGGAAGCGCTACCGCAGAGCCCGTGCCGACGATCTCGGCGCAGGGCAACCATATCGGCGAGGTTCGCGCCTTCCTGGTGAAGTACTACAGCGAAGGCGGTCAGGATCAGGACTGCCGAGACCCGATGCACACTATCCCGACCAAAGATCGTCTCGGCCTGGTCACCGTCGCTGGCGAGCAATACCAGATCGCCGACATCGGCATGCGCATGCTCGAGCCGCACGAGTTGTACGCGGCGCAGGGCTTCCCCGCGTCCTACGTCATCGCGCCCGTGTTCAACGGGAAGCGCATGCCAAAGCACGCCCAGGTGCGCATGTGCGGCAACAGCGTCAGCCCGCCAATGGCCGCCGCGCTCGTGCGCGCGAACGTGCCGGAAATGGCGGCCTGGACAGCTAAGGAACGCCGTGTGGGGGTGGCAGCGTGAGACAGAACGAAATCATTCTGGGCGACTGCCGCGCGACCATGCGCATGCTGATCGCCGAAGGCGTGAAGGTGCAGTGCATCGTGACGTCCCCGCCCTACTGGGGTCTACGCGACTACGGGGTTGCTGGCCAGCTTGGGCTTGAGCCGACGTTGACCGAGTTCCTCGCGAACATGGTCGAGGTGTTCGATCTGTGCCGCCAGTTGCTCGCGGACGATGGCACGCTATGGCTGAACATGGGGGATGCCTATGCTGGCTCGTGGGGCGCCCAGGGCAGGCCTCAAGGCAACGGCGACATGACCGGCCGCAGTGTAACCAGCGCGCGCCAGATCGGCGCCAGCCCCCGCTTCGGTTCCGGTACGGGCACGCGCGGCCGGGAGTTGGGCCTGAAGGCGAAAGACCTGATGGGCCTGCCGTGGCGCCTCGCGTTTGCATTGCAAGACGCCGGCTGGTGGCTTCGTCAGGACATCATCTGGCACAAGCCGAATCCAATGCCTGAGAGCATCCGCGATCGCTGCACGAAGGCGCACGAATACCTGTTCCTGCTGGCGAAGAGCGAGCGCTATTACTTCGACGCGGATGCGATCAAAGAGCCAGCGACATACGGTCCGACACCGAGCGGAGTTGGCTTCGGTCATGGGTACGACAGCGACGAGCGCGTTGAGCAGCGCGGGCGTATTCGAGTCCCCGGCAACGTGAACCCTCCGAAGGGGCAAGCCGCATACGAAGCGGGCGATGATCGACACCGCACGAAGGCAGGCCTTCAGGCCTACGCGCATAAGGTTCGCGATTCGGTGAAGCGTGGAGATTTCGACGGCAAGACGAATGCTCTGGAAGGCCGGGAAGCTTTCCGCGCCATCACCGAAATGCGCAACAAGAGAAGCGTCTGGACGATTGCCACGACCCCATACAAAGGCGCGCACTTCGCCACCTTTCCGGAGACGTTGGTCGAGCCATGCGTACTGGCTGGATCTCGAGTCGGCGATATCGTCTTCGACCCATTCATGGGCAGCGGTACCGTCGCGCAGGTGGCCAGCCGTCTGGGGCGGCATTACCTCGGCTGCGAACTGAATCCTGAGTACTTCGCCCTGCAACGTGATCGCACGCGACAGCCGGGGCTGCAACTGGAAACAGCATGACCACCCACCCGGCCACGGCAAAAAGAAGCCCACGGCATTGCGTGAGCTTGAATCCGGGTCGCCGGGGGCACGATTGGCTAGCGGTTAATTCAGGCTACGCACCTTTTTAATGGCCATGACTAAGGAATACCCGGCCAAACCAAACAGGCGTTTGAGGAAAGAGTGATACAGCAAGCACCACCGGCCACGGCCGAAGCACTGAAAGAGATTCTGCGGGTGACCGCGAAGTTTTGGGGAGTAAGATATGCAGCTCAATTTCCGACCGGTTGTCTGGGTGACGCTGGAAAAGGCGTCGGAGTACACCGGCCGTTCGGTGCCATCCCTTCGCGGGCTGATTCAGGACGGCAGGCTTGTGGAAGGGACGCACTGGAAGTGGTCGCCTGACAATCGCCAACATATCAACCTTGAGGCATACGACGAATGGGTCGCAACGAGCAATTCGAAGGGATCTACGCGCGGGAGGCGTCCATCCTCGTCAGCTTCCAGTGGGAAAAGAGACGGTTCCGAGAACGACTCGAACTCGCCCCGACAGCCGCCAACCTTCGCGCCGCTGCACGCCTGAGAGACGAAATCACATCGGCCATTCGTATCGGGAAGTTCACGATCGAGGACTTCGCTCGATACTTCCCGAAATCGAAATGGCTGCTCGACAAGTCGGCTCATTCGGTCGCCAGTCATTTCAGCGCCGTCGCTGACTCGTGGCTTGACTTGGCGCGGGCTGAGTTGGAAGAAACGACGGTGCGCGAGTATGAAAACGCTTTGAACCGGTATTTTCGCCCCGTGTTCGGGATGCGTCCGATCAGTTCGATCACGTATGAAGACCTCGCGACCTACGTTGCCGGGCTGCCGTTCAAGAGCGCGAAGACCTTCAACAACGTCATGACGCCGGTTCGACGCGTCTTCTCCTTCGCGCTTACTGCTCGGAAGATCGAACACGACATCACGCGGGATATCAAGAGCCGCAAGAACCAGAAGGCGGCGCCGGACCCTTTGGACGTATCTGAGATCGATGCTGCCCTCGCGCACATCGGGAAAAAATACGGCGATGTCTGGCTCAACTATTTCGAGTTCGCATTCTTTACCGGGCTGCGGCCGTCAGAACTGATTGCGCTACGCTGGCCGTCCGTCGACTTCAGGCGTCAGCAAGTGCGCATCGAAGAATCACGCGTGCGAGCATTGGACAAAGGCACCAAGACGCATAAGGGGCGGGATATCGACTTGCAGACGCGAGCCTTCCAGGCACTGACCCGGCAAAAGAAGCACACATATCTCGCGGGCGAGCAGGTGTTCATCAATCCGAACTCGGGGGAACGGTTCCACGATACAGCGCCCCCGGTCCGTATCGTCTGGCGCCCTACGCTCAAGGCGGTAGGGATCCGCGACCGAGACGCCCGCCAGACGCGCCATAGCTTCGCCACGATGTGTCTGCATGCAGGTATGAACCCGGCCTACATCGCTCGCCAGATGGGTCATACCAACCCGCGCATGTTTTTTGAGGTCTACTCGAAGTGGATAGACGGCGACGCCAGCGAACGCGAGAAGGCGAAGTTGGATGCACTTTTCGCCACAGGCAAGCGGGATGCTATGTGACAAATTTTGTGACAAACATACTGAATTAGCCTGAGTTTACCGGCCCGAAACCCTTATAAGACCGTAAAGAATTCAGGCTAATTACCCCTGCAACAGATTCGATTCCTGTCGGGGGGACCAAATACGCATTTGGCGCATCGCAAGAATGGCCGAAATGCCCCGCGTAGCGGGGCTCGACGGGGCATTTTTGTTGCCTCCGCCCAATGCGATGACCGTGCCGGCGTTCCGCTATGGCGCCGCGCTTCGCAGCGACTCACTGCAGACCGCCTCCCCCCCCTTCTCACACCGCGCCAGCATCGGGCACTTCAAATATTTTGCCGTCCGGCAAAAGCATCTGCCCCGTTGGCAAAAGTGGCGTCGAAATGCAATGGCCCGCCTCCTCTATCATGTCCGGCGTGCCAGCTCCCTAGTATGTCGCAGATGTCGTAGGCGCTGCGTTGCCGCGCCATCTGCCCGGCGCCGTGATTTCGCCTGTCCTTGCCCCCTTTTCGATGCCAAGATTCGCATGACGAAGCCTTCGCAGCGCGCCGCTCACTCCCCAACCCCTTACGCCGGGGACACCCCTGCCGCCAATGCCATCGCCCATGCCTGGGCCCAGGTCGGCGCGGCACTCAGCCCGCATCCGAATTGCCCGCTTCCCGCCTGGACCGGCGGTGGCCAAACGTTGCATCAACATCTCTTGATCGTCGGCGCGGGAGACGACGCAGAACTGCTCAGTCAGCTCCGCCATCTGGAAATCGCCGCCGCTCGCTTTGGCAAGGTCGGATTTGTCGGCCCCGCGAGTTTGCGCCGACTGGTGGAATGGTCGATCGGGGAGCGCGTGGTTGTGCTCTCACGAATGCCGCGCGATGTATCGGACTGGGATTTGCGCTGCCCGCTTGGCACGCTTGCGCGCGTGCTGGGGCCGCAGGCCGCCTCGGCACACGCCGGACGGCCCTTTCTACGCGTTCCCGCTACCCCGGCACGGCACTGGCGCGATCGGCTTGCAGCGGCCGCACAGCACGGACTCTGCGTCGGCCTCGCGGGATTGCATGTCTTCGACGCCGAAGCCCAAGCGCCCGTGGCATGTGGCACCGCCCGATTCACTGCGCTTGCACCGCTGCTCTGCGTACCGGGCGTTTCCTGGGTACCACTGGGTCGCCCCGCCGGTGACACGTCCCACGCCATTCCGCCCGAAACCGTCGACTGGATCGACTGGCGCGCCGACTGTGATGATCTCGCCGACGAGGCCTCGCTCATCGACAACCTGGATCTGGTGATTTCTTTAGACGCCACACACGCGGACTTGGCCACAGGATTGGGCGTGCCGGTCTGGCGGTTGCATGCCGCGGCGACCATGTCCTGCGGCAACGAAGCCCGACGCGAGCCATCGGACAGCCCCGAGGGCGTCGCCGATGCGCGCGCCCCTCACCCACGCTTCGTCGGGGATGATTGGCACAGCGTCATCGACGCGGCGACCCAGGCACTGCTCGCCATGGCCACCGGGTTTCAAGGCTGGACGCGCTAACCGCCGCGCGCTACCGCCGAAAGTCCGCCGCAGCGGCACCTCCGTGCGTCAGGCGGCCCAGCGGTCGCCCACCTGTGCCGTCTTGACCCACGCCATGAACGCTGCCGCCTCGGGCGTATCTGCCGGCGCCGACCAACTCGCGTAGTCTGATTCGACGAACGGCCGATAAGGGCCGTGCTTTACCTCGAAAATCACGGCCCCCGGGTCCAGCGAAAGCACCGTGTGGAAGACGCCCTGCGCCGTCTCCGTTACGCTCGTGTCCTCGCCCAGCAGCTTGCGGTCCGTCACCACGCCTGCCTCGTCGAATGTCAGCACGACAAAGCGTCCGCGCAGCGCCGTGAGCAGTTCCCACGTGTCACGATGCAAGTGCGGGCGAATGTACGTCGCCGGCTCCATCGCAATGGCCAGGCGCTGAATCGGATCGCCCAGCGATTCATGCAGGTTCTGGTTCATGCGCGCACGCGGCGATTGCTCGGCTTGCTGGGTCAGCGCGTCGAGCGCAGCAAAAGTCAACGTTTTCATAGGGGAATCGTGGGGAGTCTGGGGGATGAAGCCTTCGCGGCATCGCGGCGACGGCCACGAGTGTAGCAAATCGATGGCCGCCGCCCGTCCATAAAAAAACCCGCCTCGCGGCGGGTTTCTCACTTCGCACTTCACTGCACCCGAAGGGTGCAACGCCGTGCTTAGTACATCTTCTTTTTCAGGGTCTGGCTGCGCAGACGCTTACGCAGACGGGCCACGGCAGCAGCCTTCTTGCGCTTGCGCTCGGCCGTCGGCTTTTCGTAAGCCGCACGTGCCTTGACTTCCTTGATCAGGCCCGTGCCATCGATGGCGCGGCGGAAACGACGCAGTGCGACTTCAACGGGTTCACCGTCTTTAATCAGAATCTTGGTCATGCAATAGCTCGTATAGTGAATTGGCTCGCGAGAGCCGCAAATTTAACTTACCGGGCAAAAACACCCTTCCCCGCCCTGCAAGAGACCTCTCCTGCCAGGCACGACGAACGGATTTGCCACGGACTGCACTACACCACATCCGGCGGGACCGCGAATCACCTCCTCTGCGATCTCCCGATTGGCTTTCAACGCCCGGCTCGCTTACCGCGAACCCTGCATCGCGCCTTCCAGACTGGCTGAACGGTTGATTGATGGCAAAGCGGCACGCTCATCGTTCGTCAATGAGAACCGCCTCCCTCGATGCCCAGATTTTGGACAAGGTCGGGATTATACACACAAATCGCGGAAAATGTACATGACTGGATTGTCAGCGATCGACAGCCGCGACCGCCGGCACTTTCACGGCCCTGGGCTTTGCCGTCCTGACGGACTTCACACCCATCGCCGCCTTTGCAGGTTTGAGAGACTTGGCCGCCTTCGCCGCCGTCGCCAATTCGAGGTCGATCGTGCGCTTGAGCCCTTCGATGATGGGCGCGGCCAGATCGTCGGCAAAATGATCGAACCAACGCTTGGCCTGCAGGAGCTTCTTTCCGCCAAGACGCCGCTTGTGATCCGCATCGTCGGCAAGCACCTTGGCCGAGAGTCGCGCGCGCCCTTTGGGCAGACGTTCGAGAACGGTAACGATGATGAACCCGCGATAAGGCGTCTTTTGCTCGGCAGACATATTGCCCCCTGATGTACCCGCCTCGCGACGGGCATGGACCGGATCGAAGCCACGATCTGAGTGACGTGGATGAATCTGATCGTACCACGACGCAATCTGCGTGCGCGCAGGCAGGCGATCGATGCGGGAAGTTCGCGCGGGCGACGGCGGCGACGGACCTCGCCCCGCCGCCCATTCACTACACGCCCGCCCCTCGCTCAGGAGGCAACGTGCAATGAATCCTCCGGAAACAGTTTGCGCATGAATAAAGAATCCCCGCTACCGGTGACAAGGAGCCGATGAGTCGCGCGTGTCGCCGCAATGTAAAAGAGGCGAGCCTCTTGCTTCAGATCGGCTTCATCCAGCGACATCGCTCCGACGCCGGGCACGGCTACAAACGGATACTCCAGGCCTTTGCTGGCGTGCATGGTCAATACGGTGACCGCGTCCGCACTGGGGGAAAACCGCTTGCGATCTCGCTGCTGCCACTGGTAGGGGATTCGCGCCTTCGCCAGCGCGTCAACGCACGCCTGGCCGACACTCCATGTCCGATAAACGATCGCCATGTCCTGCCACGCCGTGCCTTGCTGATGTGCCTGTCCCATTTGCTTCGAAATGGCTTCGGCCTCATCGGCAATCGACGGAAGTTTGATCAGCATGGGTTGCGGCCCCTCTCGCCCACAGCCGATCGGACGAATCAAAGGCACCCCATCGTCGTCAGTGGCCTTCGCGTCCAGAATGTCCTCGGCCACGCTCGCGGCAAGCGCGAGTATTTGCCGCGTATTCCGATAGTTGATCTTGAGAATCGTCGTGCGTCCCTGCGCCTGCACGCCAACGCTCTTGAAGCTGAATCCCTGCCGCTCGGAACGATTGAAGATCGATTGCGCATCGTCATACAGCACGAGCAAATGACGGCATTCCGGCGAAACCATTTGTACGACAAGCTTGAACCAGGACGGCTCGAAGTCGTGGCCCTCGTCGATCAGCACGGCGGCGTACTGCGCCGCAGGAATACTGCCTCGATCAACGGCGTTGATCACGCACTGAACCAGTTCCGCAAAAAACCGTTCACCCGCCCCTTTCGGGCGCGTGACGTGATAGGCATTCAATTGATCCGAACACCAACCGTGAAAATGTCGGACGATGACCTTGGCCGACAAGCCCTTGGCCTCCATGACCGATTGGATCTTTCGGGAAAGTGGCTCGCTGAAACAAAGCACCAACACGGGCTTGTCCGATTGCGTGGCCAGGTATTCGGCGCGATAACCGAGGATCATCGTCTTTCCCGACCCTGCCACGCCGTGAATGACGCGGTGACCATCGCCCAGGCTTCGTGCCAACTGCTCCTGCTGCACGTCCATGACGGCCATGATGTCGGGCAGTTCGATCTGATCCGACAGCAGGTCGAGCTGAGTCGCCTGCACGCGCACTTCCGGGAAAAGAATCCATCGAAATCGATCGATCTGCGGCAGCGTCAGTTTTTCGCGGAACTGGAACTTGAACATTTGCCACAACCGGGTCTGAAACGCTTCCGCGTCGACAGACTCCGTCATTTCGTCGGCGCAAATGACTCTCGAAGGCTCGAGCGCATGCCCCAAACCGCCATCCGTGAACTGCTTGCGCGTCATGTTCGGCAACACGACGCCGAACGTCCAGGGCAGTCGCAATTTCCCCGCGTAGGGATGCCCCGCAGGATTCACCAGTTGCGGATCCCGCTCAAGCGCATTGACGATGTCGAGCGTATATCGACGCGCCTGCTCAAGCGGACTGATGACGGTTTTGGGGCCGTTGCTCCCCAAAATTCGCCAGTCGCCGCGATCGGCACGCAGGACGGTCGAAACCTTCCAGTCCTTGACTTCGAGGATGAGCAACCCACGCTGAGGGTGAAGCACCACAAAGTCCGGATACGACTGCATCGTGGCGACGGGAACGTCATACCAGATCAGATAGTCGTTTTCGAGTTTCTGCTCCAGCCGCTCGGCGAGTCTGCGTTCGCCGGGCTGCATTCTGCCCGCGCACGAGGACAGAGAGGGAATGATCGTTGCCATGCGCCTCCAAGATTTAACGAAATTGGCCGTCAAAGTATCGATGTATCGTCTTTGAAGTTATCCAGCTTTCGTTATCGTTTGCAAGGCCAGCACGTTTCGTCAAACCGCCAGAACGTATGCACACCGACGTCACGGGGCGGCTCAAGGCCGCTGCGCGGCTAGCGCAGTCGCCCCGAGCCAATTAGCCCGCTCGTATGAATATCGGATACATCCCAACCGGAAGCCTCGCTCGGCGGTTAAGTCATTCGACAATGCGAGATACGCGATGCGCGTCCACGACCGTCGCGTGAATTTACATTGGATTACTAATCAACATGGAGGCAAGAGACCGTCATGGCGCGCAAATGGCATGCCCAGCGCGCGGCAGGGACACGCATAACGAACCACGCGGCGCATGCACACGCGCAAGACGTTGTCGTTAATGCCGTTGGGAAATTGCAAGGGCAGAGAATAGGGACAATAGATGTTGCCTGTCCCAACCCCTTGAATTTAGTGGTCGGAGCGATAGGATTCGAACCTACGACCCTCTGATCCCAAATCAGATGCGCTACCAGGCTGCGCTACGCTCCGACGAAGAGCACGCATTCTAGTGGGTTCGGCGCACCGCGTCAAATCAATGTGCGCCGCGTCGGCATTTTTCCATCCACCGCTGGCACAATAGTCGTCTCGCAGCGGCTCGCCGACGGTCATGCCGTCGCCACGAAACCCCGTCATAGTGGGAGGTTCACCATGTCCGAACCTGTGTCGATGAACCTGATTCTCTGGCGTCACGCCGACGCCGAAAACCTGCCTGCCTCCCTCGCCCTCAGTGCCCAGGCCGATCTGGCCCGCGAGCTCACCGACCGTGGCCGCAAACAGGCCGAAAAGGCCGCCCAATGGCTGCGCCCGCGTCTCCCAGAAGACGCCCTTATCCTCTCCAGCCCTGCGTTGCGGGCGGTCCAGACCGCTCAGGCGCTTACCCCCAAACCACGCATCGTGCACGATCTCGCCCCCGGCGCGAACGCCATGACGCTGCTGGGGACGATCGGCTGGCCCGGCAATGTCCAGACGGTCGTGCTCGTCGGCCACCAACCCGCCCTCGGCCAACTCGCCGCCCTGCTGCTGACCGGCCAGGAAGCCTACTGGACGATCAAGAAGGCCGGCATCTGGTGGCTCTCCTCACGCCGCCGCGAAGACGAGAGCCAGGTGGTCGTGCGCGCCGTCGTCAATCCCGACCTGCTCTAAACCGAAGGCGACGGCGGCGCCTCCCTCTCCTTCCCCCCGTGAATTGGCTGGCGCAAGGCGCCCAAAACGCGCCCTGACATCATGACACCGGAAGTTTTGCCATAGAATTGTCACCTACCGTTCACGGAATCGACATTGATGCTTTTTAAAGTACGTCGCAACGCGACCGTCAAACAAAGGGCCTTTATGCGCGACCTGCCGAACCCCACCATGCCGCTCTCTTCGTTGACCCCCAACTCGCGGAGGCGTCTTCCTCGCCCTGAAACGCCTCTCAAGCCGAATCTGGGTGTGGCGTGGGCACGCGACGAAAGCGAGCTTCGGGAAGCCCAACGCCTGAGATACCACGTCTTTGCCGAAGAAATGGGCGCGTCGGTCAAGGGCCCCGCAGGCCTGGATGTCGACGAGTACGACCAATACTGCGACCACTTGATCGTACGCGATCAGGACTCGCTCAAGGTGGTCGGCACCTACCGCGTACTGCCCCCGGGTCAGGCCAAGCGCCTTGGCCGTTTGTACTCCGAAGGGGAATTCGATCTCTCCCGGCTGGACCATCTGCGCCCGAAGATGCTCGAAACCGGCCGCTCGTGCGTGCATGCCGAATACCGCAACGGCGCCGTCATCATGGCGCTCTGGAGCGGTCTGGCCGAGTATATGCTGCGCAACGGCCTGGAGACGATGCTCGGTTGCGCCAGCGTGCCGATGGCCGACGGCGGCCACTACGCCGCCAGCCTCTATCGCAAGCTGCAGGACACCGCCATGGCGCCGGCCGAGTACCAGGCCGTGCCGCGCATCGCGCTGCCGGTGAGCGAGCTGCAATCGACGCTGGAGGTCGAGCCGCCCGCCCTGGTCAAGGGATACCTGCGCCTAGGCGCCCGTATTTGCGGCGCCCCGGCCTGGGACCCCGATTTCAACACCGCCGACTTCCTCACGTTGTTCCGCCTGTCCGACATCAACCCGCGCTACGCACGCCATTTTCTTGGCGCGGAACTGCTGAACAAGCTCAAACAGGCCTGAACGCCTGCCGCCTCCGCCCAAGTCGTCCGTCCCGCCAACGGACACAAAAAAGCCCGGCAGATGCCGGGCTTCGTCGTTTGCCCCCCCCTCGCCCTCAACAGGCGGGCTGGCCCTCATGCGTCAGGCGTACACGACCTTGTAGCGCATGCCGATCTTCTCCCACTCCTGCGCCTCACGCTGCAGGCTATAGTCGGTCAGCGGATTGGCGTCGATCCACGCGCGTGCCACCGACACCATGAAGCCATCGCCAAGCCGTTTGACCTCGATGGCGTCCGGCAACGCATCCGTGCGGCGGCGACAGAACAATACCGCCAGGCGCAGACAGAACAACAGTTGCCAATCGACCTGCTGCGCCTGTGAGGCCAACTTGCCCAGCTTGCCGACATGCCCCAGCAACAGCTCGGCCAATCGCGCCTGATCGGGGCGCGAAAAGCCCGGCATATCCGCATTGCTGCCGATATACGCCGAATGCTTGTGGTACGCGCTGTGCGAGATCGACAATCCCATCTCGTGCAACGACGACGCCCAGTTGAGCAACGCCTCGCCTTCCCCGCGACCGTCGTCCAGTTCCCCCGCCGCGCCGTCGTCCTCGAGCACCTCGACCGCCTCGACCGGCAACTGGCGATACAGCCGAATCGCCAGGCGTCCTACACGCTCGGCCTGTGCACGGTCCACGCCATACCGACGCACGAACTGCTCGACGGTCACCGCCCGCATATCCTGATGCTGGGTACGCCCCAGCAAGTCGTACATCACGCCGAGCCGCAGCGCGGCGTCGGTCGTCTCCATATGCTCGACCTCGAGTTCATTGAAGACGGACAACATGATGGACAGGCCGCCCGGCAGCACCGGAATTCGATCTTGCTTGAGCCCCGCCAGCTTTAGGCGGTTGGCGTTCTCCGCCTTGATAAGCGCGCGCTTGAGGCGCTCGAGCCCACCGCGCGTGAGGCCGTGCAAACCGCCGTCGTTGAACCCATTGGCTTCGAGCAATTCGGCCAGCGCACGTGCCGTTCCCGACGAGCCGATCGCCTGCGACCAGGCGGCGTCACGATAAGTCGCCGCAATGATCTGAATCTCGCGACGAGCGGCCAGTTCGGCCTGCTTCATCGCGTATTCGTCGACGTTGCCGCTGGGAAAGAACTGCCGGCTATGACTCACGCAGCCGATATACAGGCTCTCCATGATGAGCGGCTCGTAATCCTGCCCGATAATGAATTCGGTGGAGCCCCCCCCAATATCCACGACAAGTCGGTTACCCTGGCACGTCGGCACCGAGTGTGCGGCACCCGCATAGATCAGGCGCGCCTCTTCCCGCCCGGCAATGACTTCGATGGGAAACCCGAGCGCGTGCTGTGCCTCACCAAGAAAATCGTCGGCGTTCTTGGCGACACGCAGCGTGTTCGTGGCCACCGCGCGGACCTTGTCGGGATGAAAGCCCCGCAGCCGCTCGCCAAAGCGCTTGAGGACGTCCCAGCCGCGTTGCTGCGACGGATGATCGAGGTACTTCTCGTCGTTCAGGCCCGCCGCCAGCCGAACCGGCTCGCGCAGCGCATCGACCTGATAGATCTGCGTGCCGGCGGACGTTTCCTCCACGCGGCCGATGATCAGGCGAAAACTGTTCGAGCCGAGATCGACGGCCGCTAACAAGGGCGAGGGAGTACTCATGTCGGGATGCGCCTGAGCGAAGGGTGCCGGAGTGGAGGACGTATCACACGAAAAGCATGACGCGCACTCGACAAATAAATGACGAATACGCTACAAATCGAATATGACACGTCGTTGACAAATGTGAACGTCATATAACTGTAACAATACGGATGAAGAATTCACGCCAATCCCATGTCTTTCGCACGGTCACCATGAATTATCCGCTGCTCAACCGCGAGCTGGGCATTCTGGCGTTCAATGAACGCGTACTCGCCCAGGCAGCCGACCCCGCAACGCCGCTGCTGGAACGCCTTCGCTTCGTCTGTATCGTGAGTAGCAATCTGGATGAGTTCTTCGAAATCCGCGTCGCCGGGCTGAAGGAGCAGATGCGCGAAAATCCGGGCATGCTCACACCCGACGGCATGACGTTCCAGCAAGTTTACACGCAAGTTTGCGCCCGGGCGCAAGCGCTGGTGGAAAAGCAGTACGCGATGTTCGATAGCCTGCTGCCCTGCCTCGAAGCCGAAGGCATCGCGTTTCACCCGTCCGGCCAGTGGAACGACGCCCAGGTCGAATGGGCCCGCGACTACTTCCTGCGCGAACTCGTGCCGGTCCTCACGCCGATCGGGCTCGATCCCGCACACCCGTTCCCACGCGTGCTCAACAAGAGCCTGAACTTCGCCGTCGAACTCGAAGGCAAAGACGCCTTCGGACGCGACGCCGAACTCGCCATCGTCCAGGCCCCGCGCGCCCTGCCCCGGCTGGTTCCCATGCCGCCAGGGCTCGCCCCCTTGCCGAACAGCTTCGTGCTGCTCAGCTCGCTCATGCTGCGCTTCGCCAGTGAACTGTTCCCAGGACTCACGGCCAAAGGCTGCCATCAGTTCCGCGTCACGCGCAACAGCGATCTGTTCGTCGACGAGGACGAAATCACCAACCTGCGCACCGCGCTGCAAGGCGAACTCCCGGCCCGCCATCTCGGCGACGCCGTACGTCTCGAAGTCGATGCCGGCACGCCGTCGCGCCTCGTGCGACGCCTCCAAACGGAATGCGGCCTGACTGACTCGGACTGCTACCGCGTCAAGGGCCCCGTCAACCTCGTGCGCCTGATGCCGCTGCCCGAGATGGTCGACCGCCCGGACCTCAAGTTCGCGCCGTTCGTGCCGGCGCTGCCCAAACGCATGAGCGCGTCGCCCGCGATATTCGACCTCATCGACCAGGGCGACCTGCTGCTGCATCACCCGTATGACAGCTTCCAGCCGGTGCTGGAGCTGCTGCTGCAAGCCGCTCGCGACCCTGACGTGGTGGCCATCAAGCAAACGATCTACCGTACCGGCAACGAATCCGCGCTGATGGATGCCCTGATGGAGGCGGCCCGCAACGGCAAGGAAGTCACGGTCGTGGTGGAGCTGCTTGCGCGCTTCGACGAAGAGACCAACATCAACTGGGCAGCACAGCTCGAAGCGGTCGGCGCTCACGTGGTCTACGGCGTGGTCGGTCATAAGTGTCACGCGAAGATGCTGCTCGTCGTGCGCCGCACGCGTCAGGGCAAGAAGACGTTCCTCAAACGCTACGTCCACCTCGGCACCGGCAACTATCACCCGCGCACGGCCCGTTTGTACACGGACTTCGGCCTGATGACCGCCGACGAGGCGCTGTGCGCCGACGTCCACATCGTCTTCCAGCAACTGACAGGCATCGGCCGGCAGACCCAGTTGCAGGGCCTGTGGCAATCGCCGTTCACGATGCACACGCATCTGCTCGAGGCGATCCGGCACGAGACGGAAGCGGCCGCGGCCGGCAAGAAAGCCCGCATCATCGCGAAAATGAATGCGCTGCTCGAACCGACGATCATTGCCGAACTGTACAAAGCGGCGCGCGCGGGGGTGAAAATCGATTTGATCGTGCGCGGCGTGTGCTCGCTGCGCGCCGGTGTACCGGGCCTTTCCGAGAACATTACCGTGCGCTCGATCGTCGGGCGCTTTCTCGAACACCATCGCATCTATTACTTCTACGCGAACGGCGACGAGAAAGTCATGCTTTCAAGCGCCGACTGGATGGAGCGCAACTTCTTCCGTCGCGTGGAGGTGGCCTTTCCGGTACGAGACAAGCGCCTGAAGGCCCGCGTGATTCGCGAGGGTCTGATGGTGCCCCTGCGTGACAACACCGCCGCGTGGCTGATGCGTCCGGACGGCACCTACGTGCGTCGCAAGCCGGGCAAAAGGCCGTTCAACAGCCAGATGGCTTTGATGCAGGAACTCGCCCAGCACGTGCAGACCGGTACGCGCGGCTGACCTGACCGGTCATCGGTCATCGGTCAGCCGTGCGCGTGTACCGTGCGCGCCAAGTCGCCCAGGTTTAGCCGTCTACGGTCAAACGTGGCGCAGCGGCGTCGACCGGCGCGCGCTGCGTCACGCGCGTGGGCGGAAACTGAATGGCGAACGTGCTGCCGCGCCCCACCTCGCTCGTCACCTTCAGATCGGCCTGATGGCGCGTCAGCACGTGCTTGACGATCGCGAGGCCGAGGCCGGTACCGCCCGTATCGCGCGATCGGCTGCGGTCGATACGGTAGAAGCGTTCTGTGAGCCGAGGAATATGTTCCGCCGGAATCCCCAGCCCGGAGTCGGTCACCGCGAAGCGGGCACCGCCGTCGTCCGTCGGCCCCCACTCGATGCGGATTTTGCCGCCCGGCGGCGTGTAGCGCACCGCATTGCTCACCAGATTGCTGAACGCGCTGTGCAGCTCGCCTTCGGCGCCACGCAAATCGAGTCCGTCGGCCTGCGTGACTTCGATCACATGTTGCCCCTGCGAGAGCCCTTCGGCGTCGCTGCGTAGCGAGCGCATCTGCATGCCCATATCGATGCGCTCGTCCGGCGGCGGCTTGCCGCTGCCTTCGAGCTTCGCCAGCGTGAGCAGATCGTTCACAATGTTCTGCATACGCGAGGCCTGCTGGCGCATGATCTCGACATAGCGCTGGATCTCCTCGGGCGAGAGCGGCAGCTCGCCGACCGTCTCCAGAAATCCGGAGAGCACGGTCAGTGGCGTCTTGAGTTCATGCGAGACGTTGGCCACGAAGTCACGGCGCATCGAGTCGGTGCGTTCGAGATCGGTGACGTCGAGCGAAATCATGAGCTTGCGATGGTCGCCATACGGGAACACCTGCATGGACAGCACGTTGTTGCGCTTCTCGCCCATGTGGTGCATGAGCAGCGCCTCGTCGTAGCGCTCCGACGACAGGTAGTGCACAAAGGCCGGTGTGCGCAGGAGATGCGTGATTTGCTGACGCAGATCGCGCTTGGCGTCGATACCGAAATGCGACTCGGCAATCGCATTGCACCACTCGATCTGGTTGTGCTCGTCGAGCATGATCACGCCGTTGGGCGATGCCTGGATCGCCTGGATGAAGCGAGCGTGCTGTTGTTCCACCTGCTTGACCTGGTTATGCCAGCGCTTGGCCAGCTTGTGCAGCCGGTAATAGATTTCCCCCCACAACCCGAGTGCACTCGGCACCTCACCATAGACTGGGGCGTCAAGCAAACGCCAGAGGCGCTGGGCGTGATAGACGTTGAAGAGGACTTGTGTGACCAGCAGAAAGATGGCCGCGATATAGCCCACGCTCGCGCCAAAGAACCAGCCGATGGCCGTCGAGATGAAGGCTTGCAGGATCAGGAGCGTCAGCGCACGGGCCCAGATGATATTCATAGACGATGCACAGGGGTTTTGCCGCCCACGCCCCATGGGACAAGGGCGGCATTGGCACGGCAGGCCTCGCCCGAAGGCGAGGCGCGATGCCTCAAGCCGACTTCGTCAAACGGTAGCCGCTGCCGCGTACGGTCTCGATCATAGCATCGTGGCCGGCCGGCTTGAGCGCGGCGCGCAGACGCTTGATGTGCACGTCCACCGTGCGCTCTTCCACGAACACGTGATCGCCCCACACCTGGTCGAGCAACTGCGAGCGGCTGTGCACGCGCTCCGGATGCGTCATGAAGAAGTGCAGCAGGCGGAATTCCGTCGGTCCCAAATCCACCTTGATGTCGCCGCTCGACTGATGGCTCGTAACGCGATGCGTCGCCGGATCGAGCTTCAGGCCGTTCACGCTCACCGCGTCTTCGGTCAACTGCGGCGCACGGCGTCGCAGCACGGCCTTGATCCGCGCCATCAGTTCCTTCGGCGAGAACGGCTTGGTGACGTAATCGTCCGCGCCGATCTCCAGGCCCATCACCTTGTCCTGCTCTTCGCTGCGGGCGGTGAGCATGATGATCGGCACGTGCTTGGTGCGCTCGTTTGCCCGAAGCTCTCGTGCGAACGTCACGCCTGACTTGCCTGGCAGCATCCAGTCAAGCAGCACCAGGTCGGGCAGCACGTCACTGATCAGCGTGAGTGCCTGCTCGGCGTTGTAGGCCCGAATCGGATAGTGACCCGCGTGTTGCAGATTAACGGAGATCAGCTCGGAAATCGCTGGCTCGTCTTCCACGATCAGAATGCTGCTGGGCATCGGTTTCCTCTCAAACCTTCAATGATGTCGGGCCGTTCATTCGCCTTGCACTTGGCGCTGCAGGTCTTCGCGCGAAATGTGCCGGACGTCGGTGCCCTTGACAATGTAAATGATGAATTCCGCAATGTTCTTCGCGTGATCGCCGATGCGCTCGATCGCCTTGGCGATGAACAGGAATTCCAGGCCCGCCGAGATGGTGCGCGGATCTTCCATCATGTAGGTCACCAGTTTGCGCACGAAGCCACGGAATTCGTTGTCGATGGCCTTATCGTCGCGCACGATCTCGGCCGCGGCCACGATGTCGAGACGCGCAAACGCGTCGAGCGTGCGGCGCAGCAACTGAGCGGCCATGTCGCCCGAGAGTTTGATCTCGGCGAAGTTCACGGTTTGCGCCGCGCCGTCTTCCAGGAGGTGACGGGTACGCTTGGCGATCTTCTCGGCCTCGTCGCCTGCGCGCTCGAGGTTGGTGATCGACTTCGAGATCGAGAGCAGCAGGCGAAGATCGCGCGCGGTCGGCTGGCGACGGGCAATGATCTTGCTGCACTCTTCGTCGATCTCGACTTCCATGGTGTTCAGGCGCTGCTCGGTGGCGATCACTTCGTCGACCAGAGCACGGTCGAACGTGTTGAGCCCCCGCATGGCCGTCACGAGCTGCGATTCGACCAGGCCGCCCATTTCAAGAACGCGCGAGCAAAGCTGATTCAGGTCCGAGTCGAACTGGCTGGAAAGGTGTTTGTCGTTCATATCGAAATTCCTCGTGGGCATCAACCGAAACGGCCGGTGATGTAGTCTTCGGTCTCTTTACGGTCCGGCTTGATGAAGATCTTCTCCGTTTCCCCGAATTCGATCAATTCGCCCAGATACATATAGGCGGTGAAGTCCGAGCAACGTGCCGCCTGCTGCATGTTGTGCGTGACGATCACCACGGTGTAGTCGTCCTTGAGTTCGGCGATCAGCTCTTCGATACGGCCCGTGGAGATCGGGTCGAGCGCCGAGCACGGCTCGTCGAGCAGCAGCACTTCCGGGCGGATCGCAATGCCGCGCGCAATGCACAGTCGCTGTTGCTGACCGCCGGACAGGCCGTAGCCCGACTGTTGCAGCTTGTCCTTGACTTCGCCCCACAGCGCCGCCTTGGTCAGCGCCCACTCCACGCGGTCGTCCATTTCCGAGCGCGAGAGCTTTTCGAACAGGCGCACACCGAACGAGATGTTGTCGTAGATCGACATCGGGAACGGCGTCGGCTTCTGGAACACCATGCCGACCTTCGCGCGCAGCAGCGCAATGTCCTGCTTCGAGGTCAGCAGGTTTTCACCGTCCATGTTGATCTCGCCCTCGGCGCGTTGCTCCGGGTACAGGGCGTACATCTTGTTGAACGTGCGCAGCAGCGTCGATTTGCCGCAGCCCGATGGGCCGATGAACGCCGTGACCTTGCGGTCGGGAATGCGCAGGTTGATGTTCTTGAGCGCGTGGTATTTGTCGTAGAAGAAGTTCAGGTTATTGACTTCAATCTTCGAGGGCAGTTTGATGTCTTGCGTCGGATTCGTCATGGTCGTCTTAACCGTCAGGTATGCGTGGTGTCGTCGCGTTGTATCGTCTCGCGTTGCCGCTTACTTCTTGGCAAACAGCGTGCGCGCCAGGATGTTCAGCAGCAGCACCCCGAGGGTGATGATGAACACGCCCGCCCAGGCGAGCGACTGCCACTCCGCAAACGGGCTCATGGCAAATTTGAAGATCGTGACCGGCAGGTTGGCCATCGGCTGATTCAGGTTCATCGACCAGAACTGGTTCGACAGCGCCGTGAACAGCAGCGGTGCCGTCTCGCCCGCGATACGCGCCACGGCGAGCAGCACGCCCGTCACGATACCGGCGATCGACGCCTTCAGCGTAATCTTGACGATGATGCGCCACTTCGGCGTGCCCAGAGCGAACGCGGCCTCACGCAAGTTGTTCGGCACGAGCTTGAGCATGTTCTCGGTCGTACGGATCACGATCGGGATCTGCAGCAGCGCGAGCGACACAATGCCGGCCCACGCCGAGAAGTGCCCCATCTGTGCCACGACCAGCGCGTACACGAACAGGCCGATCACGATCGACGGCGCCGAGAGCAGAATGTCGTTGATGAAGCGGGTGAGGCTCGCGAGCCACGACTTCTGACCGTACTCGGCCAGGTACACCCCGGCCAGAATACCCAGTGGCGTGCCGAGGAACGTGGCCACACCGACCATCACGACACTGCCCGCGATGGCATTGGCGAGCCCCCCGCCAGCCGTGTTCGGCGGCGGCGTCATTTCAGTGAACAGCGACAGCGACAGACCGCCGATGCCCAGCGAGAGCGTGGTGTAGAGAATCCACAGCAGCCAGATCAGGCCGAAGGCCATGGCCGCGAGCGACATCGCGATCGCAAAAATGTTCTTGCGGCGACGGTAAGCTTGCAGCCGCACGCGGGTCACGGCGTCGGTCGGCTTCACGGCTGGGGTTTCCAGTTCGAGCGCTTGTTGGGTCATTATTTACCTTCGCTTTTCTCAAGGCGCAACAGCATGAGCTTGGACAGCGCCAACACCACAAAGGTGATGAAGAACAGAATCAGGCCGAGCTCCATCAGGGCGGCCGTATGCAGCCCCGGGCCGGCTTCGGCGAACTCGTTGGCGAGCGCCGAGGTAATGCTGTTGCCCGGCGAATAGAGCGATACGTTGTCGAGCAGGTTCGTGTTGCCGATCACGAAGGTGACGGCCATGGTCTCGCCAAGCGCGCGGCCCAGCCCCAGCATGACGCCACCGATCACCCCCGTCTTCGTGAAGGGCAGCACCACGCGCCACATCACCTCCCAGGTGGTGCAGCCAATGCCGTAGGCCGACTCCTTGAGCAGCACGGGCGTGACTTCGAACACGTCGCGCATGACCGAGGCGATGTACGGAATGATCATGATCGCGAGGATCACACCGGCGGGCAGAATACCGATGCCCAGCGGCGGTCCCTGGAACAGCGCGCCGATGACCGGGACGTTGCCGAGCAGCGTCTGCAGCGGCTTCTGGAAGTACTGGCTGAAGATCGGGGCGAAGATCAGCAGACCCCACATCCCGTAGACAATGCTCGGGATGGCGGCGAGCAGCTCGATGGCCGTACCGAGCGGGCGGCGCAGCCATACGGGCGAGAGTTCAGTCAAGAACAGCGCAATGCCGAAGCTGACCGGCACCGCGATGATGAGCGCAATGAGCGACGTGACGAGTGTGCCGTAGATCGGCACGAGCGCGCCGAAGTGATCGGCGGGCGGATCCCATTCCTTCGTCCACAGGAAGGCGAAGCCAAATTTCTGAATCGACGGCAGTGCGCTGTACATCAGCGACACGATGATGCCACCGAGCAAGAGCAGCGTAATGAGCGCGGCCGCGCGGGTGAGCAGCGCGAAAAGAAAGTCGCCAACGGAAGACGGAGCGCGCTGCGCGCCTGCTGTTGCGAGGGGGCGGGTGGCTTCTGCCATGATGTCGTCTCAGCGTGAGCGCGCCGCCTGCCGTTGCCAGATCAGAGGTCGGGCTTCGGAACAGGCGGCGCGGATAATGCCGGGTTGAGGCCCGAGGCAATGCAACCGTGCATTGCCTCGGGCCAGCAAGGCTGCTTTAGATGCCGGCCTTGTGGGCCGACTCGGCAACCTTCGCCTTCCAACCTGCACGGATTTGCTTCAGCACCGCTTCCGGCAGCGGGATGTAGTCCAGTTCCTTGGCGGTCTTCTCGCCATTCTTGAACGACCAGTCGAAGAACTTCAGCACGTCGGCGCCCTGTGCTTCCTTGCCGGCGTCAGCCTTCTGGTGCACCAGCACGAAGGTGGCAGCCACGATCGGCCACGACTTGTCGCCCTTCTCGTTGGTCAGGATCTGGTAGAACGTCTTCGACCATTCGGCCTTGGCAGCTGCCGCGGCGAACGTTTCCGTGGTCGGCTCAACGGTCTTGCCGTCGGCGTTCGTCAGTGCCGTGTACGTCAGCTTGTTTTGCGTGGCGTAGGCCGACTCGACATAACCGATCGCGCCCGGCAGGCGTTGCACGAAAGCGGCGACGCCGTCGTTACCCTTGCCGCCCGTACCCGTCGGCCAGTTCACCGTGGTGCCTTCGCCAACCTTGCTCTTCCACTCGGCATTGACCTTCGACAGATAGTTCGTGAACACGAAGCTCGTGCCCGAACCGTCGGCGCGGCGAACCACGGCGATATCCGTATCCGGCAGCTTGACCTTCGGGTTCAGCTTGGCGATGGCCGGATCGTTCCACTTCTTGATCTTGCCCAGATAGATGTCGCCCAGCACCGGGCCCGACAGGACCAGCTCGCCCGCCTTCACGCCCGGCACGTTGACCACCGGCACGATGCCACCAACCACCGTCGGGAACTGGAACAGGCCTTGCTTGGCCAGTTCTTCGTCCGTCAGCGGAGCGTCCGAACCTGCGAAATCGACAGTCTTGGCCTGGATTTGCTTGATGCCGCCCGACGAACCGATGCCCTGATAGTTGACCTTGTTCGAGGTCGCCTTCTGGTAGGCGTCAGCCCACTTCGTGTAGATCGGCGCGGCGAACGTGCTGCCTGCACCCGTAATTTCGCCCGCAATCGCGCCAGCGGCAAACAGAATGCCAGCCATGCCGGCAATCGCAGTCTTCATCAGCTTCATGGATTTCTCCGAGTTGGTGTGGATACAGCGTGTGGTTGGCTCGAAGAATAGAGTCCGAATGTGACAATCATGTGTCATCTGTGAAAGCTCACAATATCGGCGTCATAAAGTTGACTCGGGATCGTCACGTTGCCGGAGGCATCTCTCGCCTCTCGTTGGGACCAAAAAGCCTTGTCTGGCAAGGGTTTAGGGTATCTCCAAGCACATGCCATCGCGCAAAACGCCCAATTCGGGACACATGTCAGCGCCGTGACACGGGTGCAAACCGTCTAACCATCCTAGGCCACCGTGTCACAAATGGAAATATCGGGTTGATCCGATTGCCATGATGGGAAGCCTGAACCGCAGGGGTGCGACAACGCGTTGACCGGCGCTTGCGCCCGCGGGATCGACTTCGATGAGGGGGATTCGGCGTTGTCTGCCGTGCCGCCCCACTCGGGGGGGCACGGCCCTGCCAGGACGGATGGCAGACCGGGCGCTCAGGGAACGCTCAGGCGGCCGATTTGACGACGTCGGCCAGATGCTGGGCGAAGGACGTGGCTTGGGAAGCTTCGCGGGCTTCCACCATCACGCGCAGCACGGGCTCGGTGCCCGATGCGCGAATGAGCACGCGCCCCGTATCTCCCAACTGAGATTCGACGGCGTTGCGCTCGTCGGACAGGCGCGCATCGCTCTGCCAGTCGTAGCCGGCCGGCGTACGGACGTTGATCATTTGTTGCGGGAACAGGCGCACGCCGTCGAGCAGCTTCGCCAGCGGCGGGTTGCCCGCGCGACGGATCGCCGCCAGCACTTGCAAGGCCGAGATGATGCCGTCGCCCGTCGTGTGCTTGTCCAGACACAAAATGTGGCCGGAGCCCTCCGCGCCAATCTGCCAACCGTGCTTGTGCAGTTGCTCGAGCACGTAACGGTCGCCGACCTTGGCGCGCACGAACGGCACCCCGAGGCCCTTGAGGGCGACTTCGACGGCCATATTGGTCATCAACGTGCCCACGGCACCCGGCACACCGCCATTGTCCAGCCGGTCCTTCACCAACAGATACAGCAGCTCGTCGCCGTTGTAGAGACGTCCCGCACCGTCGACGATCTGCAGGCGATCAGCATCGCCATCGAGCGCCACGCCAAGATCCGCGTGATTCGCACGCACGGCGCGCATAAGCGCATCCGGCGCCGTCGCCCCGCAGTCCTCGTTGATGTTGAAACCGTTCGGCTGGTTGCCGATCGCGATAACCTCGGCGCCCAACTCGTGGAACACATGGGGCGCGATGTGATACGCGGCGCCATTGGCGCAATCGACCACGATCTTCATGCCGCGCAAGTCGAAGTCGTTCGGGAACGTACTCTTGCAGAATTCGATGTAGCGGCCCGCGGCATCGTCCAGACGACGCGCCTTGCCGAGTTGCTCGGAGCGCACGCAGGTCATCGGATTGTCGAGTTCGGCTTCGATGGCCAGTTCGGTCTGGTCCGGCAGCTTGTTACCATCCGCCGAGAAGAATTTGATGCCGTTGTCGTGGTACGGGTTGTGCGACGCGCTGATCACCACGCCAGCCGCCAGGCGCAGCGCCCGGGTGAGGTAGGCTACGGCGGGCGTGGGCATCGGGCCCGCCATCATGGTGTCGACGCCGGCCGCCGCAAAACCGGCTTCCAGCGCGGCTTCGAGCATATAGCCGGAGACGCGCGTGTCCTTGCCGATCAACACCGTCGGACGGCCCAGCGTTTGGTTGCCGGCCAGCACGCGACCCGCGGCATAACCGAGTCGCAGCACGAACTCTGGCGTGATCGGACTTTCGCCCACCGTACCGCGAATCCCGTCGGTCCCAAAATAGCGTCGTTTCATCGTTGCATCGTTCCCAGTTGAGGCGCTGCGCCGGATGAGAGACCGGACGCGCGCGTCGTTCAATCTTTATATGTGCCGCCGTCAGACGGTGGGGGGCCACCGCCCCCGCCATTATCGCCGGCGCGCGTCCCCGCTGGGTCCCCATTGGCTTGCGGCGGTGGGGCCTTCCGGCGGGTTTGCCCGCAGCAGGGTTACTCGGCGTCGCGCACGGCGTGCCAGACCTTGAGCGCATCGACCGTCTCGGCGACGTCGTGCACGCGCACGATGGCCGCGCCCTGCTGCGCGGCACACATCGCTGCGGCGACGCTGGCCACCCGTCGCTCCAATGGCGCCTGACGCCCGGTAATTTCGCCGAGCATCCGCTTTCGCGACATGCCAACGAGCAACGGCAATCCATCGCGCGACAGCACACGCAAGTGTTTGAGCAGTGCGAGATTATGGGCGAGATTCTTGCCGAAGCCGAATCCCGGGTCGAGGTACAGACGCGACGGCGCAACACCGGCCGAAAGCAGTGCGTCCACCCGGCCGTCGAGGAACGCGGCGACCTCGGTGACAACGTCGGTGTAGATTGGTGCGTCCTGCATGGTCTTCGGGTCGTGCAGCATGTGCATGACGCACAGTGCGGCTTCGCTCTCGCGCACCGCGTCGATGGCACCGGGCTGCTGGAACCCCCAGATGTCGTTGATCATGTCCGCGCCAGCCGCGAGCACCGCGCGCATCACGCCCGGCTTATAGGTATCGACCGAGAGCGGCACGCCGCAATCGCGCAGCGCTTCGACGATCGGTACGACGCGTTCGAGTTCGGCGGCTTCCGACAGCGCTTCGGCGCCCGGACGGGTCGATTCCCCGCCGATATCGAGAATGTCGACGCCGTCGGCAATCAACTGTTCAGCATGGCGCAGAGCGGCGTCGCGCGCGACAAACTTGCCGCCATCGGAAAATGAGTCGGGCGTGACATTCAGGATGCCCATGACATGCACGCGGCGGCCATCGAGCTGGAAACGTGGGCCGAAGGCCAGCGTGGCGGGGGGGGCCGGGACGTCCGGTAACGCGCCTGCCTCGACGATATCGTCGGCGTCAGGGGACATGGGAGGAAGGGATTGCGACGGCTCGGAGGACATTCGGAAGCTCTGCTCAATAAGGCCAAATATAGCGGCCCGTTCGCCAGGACCGGACCTGCGCGCCCGAGATACCGGACGCTGCGTATGGGCGTAATGTTACCGGAATCACCCGTCACATCGACCATCGAAACACTCGGTAACACCGATATTCGTCGCGTTCCGCGCTCGGCGGCGGGCAGCGGGCAGCGGGCAGCGCCACCGCGTCTGAACGCAAAAAGGCCGGCGCAATGCCGGCCTTTCTGGGATGGCAGCGCTTGCGCGTGCCAGGCTTTTACGCGTTTAGACGGTCGCCGGGGTGTTGCTGGGCTTGAGCGGCGGATTGCCGCCCGACGCGCCACCGTTCGTCGGACCGTTCTTCGGCGGACGCGGCGGACGACCATCCATGATGTCGCCGATTTGCTCGCCGTCGATCGTTTCCCATTCCATCAGCGCCTGGGTCATCGATTCGACCTTGTCGCGGTTGTCTTGCAGCAACGTCTTGGCCAGGGCGTACTGTTCGTCCAGAATGCGGCGAACTTCCCCGTCGACCTTCTGCTGCGTGGCTTCCGACACGGACTTGGCGGACATCCGGCCGAACACCGAGTCTTGCTCCGTGTCGACGTAGACCATCGGTCCCAGGGCGTCCGACATCCCGTAACGTGTCACCATGTCGCGGGCGAGCTTGGTGGCACGCTCGAAGTCGTTCGAAGCGCCCGTCGACATCTTGTTGATGAACACTTCCTCTGCCGCACGGCCACCGAACAGGATGGCGATCTGCGTGAGCATCGTGTCGCGATACTCCGAGTACTTGTCGTGTTCCGGCAACTGCATCGTCAGGCCCAGAGCCCAGCCGCGCGGGATGATCGTGACCTTGTGCACCGGATCGGCACCCGGCAGCAGCATTGCCACCACCGCGTGACCCGACTCGTGATACGCCGTGGCACGTCGCTCTTCGTCGCGCATCACGGCCGACTTGCGCTCCGGACCCATGAAGATCTTGTCCTTCGCGTCTTCGAAATCGAGCATTTCGACGATGCGCTTGTTACGGCGCGCCGCGAACAGCGCGGCTTCGTTCACGAGGTTCGCCAGATCGGCGCCCGACATGCCCGGCGTTCCGCGCGCGATGACCGAAGCGTCGACGTCGTTCGAGATCGGCACCTTGCGCAGGTGCACCTTCAGGATCTGCTCACGGCCGCGGATGTCCGGCAGCCCGACGTAGACCTGACGGTCGAAGCGGCCCGGGCGCAGCAACGCCTTGTCGAGCACGTCCGACCGGTTCGTCGCGGCGATCACGATCACGCCCGAGTTGGCTTCGAAGCCATCCATCTCGACGAGCATCTGGTTCAGCGTTTGCTCGCGTTCGTCGTTACCGCCGCCCATGCCGGCGCCACGATGGCGGCCGACCGCGTCGATTTCGTCGATGAACACGATACACGGCGATTGTTTCTTCGCGTTTTCAAACATGTCGCGGACGCGGGCCGCCCCCACGCCGACGAACATTTCCACGAAGTCGGAACCCGAGATGCTGAAGAACGGCACCTTGGCCTCGCCGGCGATGGCGCGGGCAAGCAGCGTCTTACCGGTTCCCGGCGGGCCGACGAGCAGCACACCGCGCGGGATACGACCGCCGAGCTTCTGGAATTTCTGAGGGTCTTTCAGGAAGTCGACCAACTCGCCGACTTCATATTTGGCTTCGTCGCAACCGGCGACGTCGGCAAACGTCACGGGATTGGCATTCTCGTCGATGAGGCGCGCGCGGGATTTGCCGAAGGAAAAGGCACCGCCCTTACCCCCGCCCTGCATCTGCCGCATCATGTAGAACCAGAAGCCGATGATCAGCAACGTGGGTCCGAGGTAGTAGAGCACGGACATGAGCGCGTTCGGTTCGTCATCGGCTTTGCCCGAAACTTGAACGCCATACTTCATGAGGTCGCCCACCATCCAGATGTCGCCGGGCGACACGATGGTGTATTTCTGGCCGTCGCTGGGCGTCACCTGAAGGCTGCGCCCTTGCACTATCACGTTCTTGACCTTGCCATTTTTGGCATCGTCCATGAACTGGGAGTACGTCACGCCTTCCTGGACGTGCGGCTTGTCGAACTGTTTAAACACAGTAAACAAGACCAGCGCGATGACCAACCACACCGCCGCTTTGGAAAACATATTATTGTTCAAAGCGTTGCTCCTTCATGAAATCGCTTCGCGCCAGGAATTCATTCTAATCCACTCGCAGGCGCACCGCCATAGTGATTCTTTACCGCCGCCATAGCGCCAGAGCGCTGGTTTGACGGGCATCAAGCCGGATTTTTCAATCCTCGTCCCAAAATGAACGTTTCGGAAGATTTATCTCGGGACGCCTTTGGCTTGCGCGGCGCCACGGTTTTGAACTGGTGCTTGAATTTTTCGACAATCTGGCTGTAGCCACTGCCGTGAAAACATTTGACCAGCAATGCACCCTCCGGTTTCAGGTGTCGCTGAGCAAAATCCATCGCCAGATCGCACAAATGCTCGATCCGCGCTGCATCGGCCGACGCTACCCCCGACAAGTTGGGGGCCATATCGGAAACTACAAGGTCGACTTTGCGTCCGGCGAGGATTTCTTCGAGCTGCACGAGCACGCTGTCCTCGCGGAAGTCACCCTGCAGGAAGGTGACGTCGGCGATCGGCGCCATCGGCAGGATGTCCAGCGCGATGATCGTGCCGTCGATACCCCCTTCCGTGCGCTTGCCGCCCGCGAGCTTGTTGCGCGCGTACTGACTCCAGCTCCCGGGCGTCGCGCCCAGGTCGACAATGACCTGACCGGGCTTGATCAGCCGGTCCTGCTCGTCGATCTCCTTGAGTTTGTAGGCCGCGCGGGCACGATAGCCCTCGCGCTGCGCCATTTTGACGTAGGGATCGTTGATGTGATCGTGCAGCCAGGCGTGGCTGAAACGGTTTTTTGCCATAATTCTTCAAAAACGCTGCGATTTTGCAGGATAATAGGCCCTTGCGCGCCCAAAATGCGCGAGTCGGCCTCTGGTATTTGCAGGTGCGCCGGCCGCCGCGTACGGGTGCATCCTAACTCGTTTGTCTCGTCTGTCCTCTATGCCCGCCCTGACCCTGACCCCGGCGCAACGCGCCGACTTGCGCTCCACCGCCCATGCGCTGAATCCCGTTGTTCTGATTGGCGCCGACGGCTTGACGCCGGCGGTGCTCAAGGAAATCGACGGCGCCCTGAAGGCTCACGAACTGATCAAGGTACGTGTGTTCGGCGACGAACGCGATGCACGCGTGGCCATCTACGAAGCCATCTGCGATCAACTCGGCGCAGCGCCGGTACAACACATCGGCAAGCTGCTTGTTCTGTACCGCCCGACGCCGGACGAAACGGAAGCGCCGGTTCGCTCCCGGACCGGCGGTACGGGTGCGACGGTCAAGGGCCGTGCCCCGCGCACTGTCACGGTCGTCAAGACCAGCACCAACGCGGGACGCCGTCCGACCGTCAAGAAAGTGACCGTTCGCGGCAACGAACGCATGACCGCTGGCGGCATCGTCAAGAAGGCCAAAAAGCGCCAGACCAGCGTCAAACGCCAACGCAACGACTGAGCGAACGGCACACCGCCGCCAGTTCTCGAAAAAACGCGCCCGGACAACAGGCGCGTTTTTTTATGGATGCCGCGATCGGATTGGCTGCGAAGCCAGCGTCGCCGCACCCCTGCGACACTCAGCTACGCACCGGCTGACGCCAGATCAGTGCCATGCCGAGCAGGCTTTGCAGCAGGTAGATGCCGCTCGAAATACCGTGAAGCATGCCAAAACGTGCAGCGAACGCCGACTGGCCGATCTCCACGCCCGCCGCGTCCGCCTGCGCGCGCAGATCCGCCATCAACGGCTGGAGGCCGAACGAGGCGATCAGCACACAGACCATCATCGCCACCGCCAGCCACCGCAGTCCGCGATAGCTGCGTGCCGCTTGGGCGTCGCCCGCACGCGCAATCAGCGCCGTCGCCAGCCAGACCAGCAGCACGCCGCAGACGAGACTTATCCAGGCTTGCGTGTGAAACAGGCGACCGGCGACCGTTCCGGCCATGGTGCGCGATTCCAGCACTGCGAAGAGCGTGGGCGCCACGACATAGCCGATCGCCCACTGACTACCGCACCAGAGGGTCGCAATCAGGCGGAACAGCCGTTCCAGCCGCGGTGCGCCGCGGGCGGACGTTACGTCAGACGTAGCGGACATCGATGATCTCGTACTCACGCACGCCGCTCGGGGCCTGCACTTCGGCCACATCGCCAGCGTACTTGCCAATGAGGGCACGTGCGATCGGCGAACTCACCGAGATCTTGCCGTGTTCCAGATCGGCTTCGTCGTCGCCGACGATCTGGTACAGCACCGTGCCGCCGTTGTCGAGGTCTTCGAGTTCGACGGTGGCGGCAAACACCACGCGCCCCTCGGCGTCGAGCAACGACGGGTCGATGATCTGCGCGGCGGAGAGCTTGGATTCGAGATCGGCGATACGCCCCTCGATAAAGCCCTGCTTTTCCTTGGCGGCGTCGTATTCCGCATTTTCCGACAGATCGCCCTGCGCACGAGCTTCAGCAATCGCAGTGATCACGGCCGGACGTTCGACGGTCTTCAGGCGGTGCAGCTCTTCTTTGAGCAGCTCGGCGCCCCGCTTGGTCAGAGGAATGGTACTCATACGCGTTGTTCCGAAAGACAAAAAAATTGCCGCAGCAAAGCCGCATTCGCACTGGTTTGCGAACGCCGCTTGACCGCGGCTGTGACACCTATGTGGCGTTAGTGTAGCAGAGTTGTCGAGGCCGCCAACCACAGGGCCGGCCGCACGACATTGCAACAGCTATGCACCATTTGGCGCGTCCGACGGGGATCGGTTCCCTGCCGAGCGCGCCATTTCTTGCAGCGTAACCGCTCAGGCCTTGCGCAATCAGGCCGGCAGCAAGGCGTGCAGGCCCTGCAGGTCGTAGACCTCGAGATTCTGCAGATACTTCAGGCCTTCCACGGCGGCACGGGCACCCGAGATCGTCGTGTAGTACGTAACCTTGTGCGCTTGCGCCGACATGCGGATCGAGCGGGAATCGGCAATCGCCGTGCGCGTCTCGTCCACCGTGGTGAACACCAGCGCGATCTCGCCGTTCTTGATCATGTCGACAATGTGCGGACGGCCGTCCTTCACCTTGTTGACCACGCGCACCGGGATGCCGGCGGCGTCGATAGCCGCGGCGGTGCCACGCGTGGCCACGATCGGGTAACCCAGCGCGTGCAGCATGCGGGCCACTTCAACCGCGCGTGGCTTGTCGGCGTCCTTCACCGTGAGCAGCACCGTGCCCGAGGCCGGCAGGCGCGAGCCCGCGGCCAGTTGCGACTTGAACAGCGCCTCGCCGAACGTGCGGCCCACGCCCATCACTTCGCCCGTCGAGCGCATTTCCGGTCCAAGCACCGGGTCGACGCCCGGGAACTTCACGAACGGGAACACGGCTTCCTTGACGCTGAAGTACGGCGGCACGACTTCGCTCGTCACGTTTTGCGACTTGAGCGACTGACCGACCATGGCACGCGCGGCGATCTTGGCCAATTGACGACCGGTCGCCTTCGATACGTAGGGCACCGTACGCGAGGCGCGCGGGTTCACTTCGAGCACGTAGATCGTGTCGACCCCGTTGCCCTGCTGGATCGCGAACTGCACATTCATCAGGCCGATCACGTTGAGGGCGCGGGCCATGGCGGCCGTCTGCCGCTTGAGTTCGGCCACGGTCGGCGCGGAGAGCGTGTACGGGGGCAGCGAGCAAGCCGAGTCGCCCGAGTGGACGCCAGCCTGTTCGATGTGTTCCATCACGCCGCCGATATAGACGTCCGTGCCGTCGGAGATGCAATCCACATCGCATTCGATGGCGTCGTCGAGGAAGCGATCGAGCAGCACCGGGCTGTCGTGGCTGACCTTGACGGCTTCGCGCATGTAGCGCTCGAGGTCACGCGGCTCGTGGACGATTTCCATCGCACGCCCGCCCAGCACATACGAGGGACGCACCACCAGCGGGTAGCCGATCTCGGCGGCGAGCTTGAGCGCTTCGTCCTCGGCGCGCGCCGTGCGGTTCGGCGGCTGGCGCAGGCCCAGGTCCTGCAGCAGCTTCTGGAAGCGCTCGCGGTCTTCGGCCGCGTCGATCATGTCGGGGCTGGTGCCGACGATGGGCACACCGTTCGCTTCGAGATCGAGGGCCAGCTTGAGCGGGGTCTGACCGCCGTACTGCACGATCACGCCGACCGGCTTTTCGAGGTCGACGATTTCGAGCACGTCTTCCAGCGTCACCGGTTCGAAGTACAGACGATCCGACGTGTCGTAGTCCGTCGACACCGTTTCCGGGTTGCAGTTGACCATGATGGTCTCGTAGCCGTCTTCACGCAGTGCGAGCGCCGCGTGCACACAGCAGTAATCGAACTCGATCCCCTGGCCGATACGGTTCGGACCACCGCCCAGCACCATGACCTTCTTCTTGTTGGTCGGCTGGGCTTCGCACTCTTCCTCATAGGTCGAGTACATGTAGGCCGTGTCGGTCGAGAATTCGGCAGCGCAGGTGTCCACGCGCTTGTAGACCGGGCGCACCTTCTGTGCGATACGGGCTTGGCGCACGGCCGTCTGGTCGGTGCCGAGCAGCTTGGCGAGGCGGCGATCCGAGAAGCCGCTTTGCTTGAGGAAGCGCAGCTCGTCGGTCGACAGGCTCTCCAGCGTACGGCCGGCCAACGCCTGTTCCTTCTTGACGATGGCTTCGAGCTGAGCGAGGAACCACGGGTCGATGGCCGTCTCGGCGTACACCTCTTCCAGGCTCATGCCCAGACGGAACGCGTCGCCCACGTACCAAATGCGGTCGGGGCCCGGCTCGCCGATCTCGGCCACGATCTCGTCGCGGTCGGTCGACTTTTCGTCCAGACCATCCACCCCGACTTCCAGGCCACGCATGGCCTTCTGGAACGACTCCTGGAACGTGCGGCCCATGGCCATCACTTCGCCGACCGACTTCATCTGCGTGGTCAGGCGCGCGTCGGCTTCGCGGAACTTCTCGAAGGCGAAACGCGGTACCTTGGTCACGACATAGTCGATGGTCGGCTCAAACGAAGCCGGTGTAGCACCGCCGGTGATCTCGTTGCGCAGCTCGTCGAGCGTGTAGCCGACGGCCAGCTTGGCGGCGATCTTGGCGATCGGGAAGCCGGTCGCCTTCGACGCCAGTGCCGAAGAGCGCGACACGCGCGGGTTCATTTCGATGACGACCATGCGGCCGTCCTTCGGGTTGATCGAGAACTGAACGTTCGAGCCGCCCGTCTCCACGCCGATTTCGCGCAGCACTGCCAGCGACGCGTTACGCAGCAGTTGGTATTCCTTGTCGGTCAGCGTCTGGGCGGGTGCTACGGTAATCGAATCGCCGGTGTGCACGCCCATCGGGTCGAGGTTCTCGATCGAGCAGACGATGATGCAGTTGTCGGCGCGGTCGCGCACGACTTCCATCTCGTACTCTTTCCAGCCCAGCAGCGACTCTTCGATGAGCAGTTCACGCGTGGGCGAGAGGTCGAGACCGCGCTTGCAGATCTCTTCGAACTCTTCGCGGTTGTAGGCGATGCCGCCGCCCGAGCCGCCGAGCGTGAACGACGGACGGATCACCATTGGATAGCCGCTGCCGCCGATCTCGGCCATGATCTGCGCCTGCACGGCGAGCGCATCTTCCATTGAATGGGCGATGCCCGACTTGGCCGACCCGAGACCGATCTTGGTCATCGCGTCCTTGAACTTCAGGCGGTCTTCGGCCTTGTCGATGGCTTCCGGCGACGCGCCGATCAGCTCGACCTTGTACTTATCGAGCACGCCATGCTTGTGCAGGTCGAGCGCGCAGTTCAGCGCGGTCTGGCCACCCATGGTCGGCAGGATGGCATCCGGGCGTTCCTTGGCGATGATGCGCTCGACGACTTCCCAGGTAATCGGTTCGATGTAGGTCACATCGGCCGTGTCCGGGTCGGTCATGATCGTGGCGGGGTTGCTGTTGATCAGGATGACCTTGAAGCCTTCCTCGCGCAGCGCCTTGCAGGCCTGTGCGCCGGAATAGTCGAATTCGCATGCCTGACCGATGATGATCGGACCGGCGCCAATGATGAGGATGCTCTTGATGTCTGTGCGCTTTGGCATAACGTTCTCAACAAAAATTTAACTCAGCGTCGCGGTCGCGAGCTTCACACCGAAGCCGACGAACAGCGCGCCCACGCCGCCGGTCGCCCCGGCGCTCAACCGGCGACGTTGCCGGAAGTGCTCGGCCAGGCGGTAACCGGCCAGGATCAGCGTGCTCAGATACAGGAAACTGCAGGTCTGCACGATCGCGCCCAGCACCGCAAACGACACGGCGGGGTAGGCGTAGCCCGGATCGACGAACTGGATGAAAAACGACACGCAGAACAGGATCGCCTTCGGGTTGAGCAGGCTGATGAACAGCGCCCGCTTGAACGGGTGATCCGCGTCGACTGGCTTGGGCGCGGCGACGGCCGTCCCGGCGTTGGCGCGTGCGGCCCGCGCGTTGGCGATGGCTCCGCGCAGCATGTTCACGCCCATCCAGCAAAGATAGGCGGCGCCGAGATACTTCACCACGAAGAACAGCGCCGGCTGCGCATGCAGCAGCGACGCCACGCCGGCGGCCGACAGGGTCATGAGGATCGTGTCGCCGAGGAACACGCCGCATGCGCCTGCGTAGCCCTGGCGAACCCCGCGCTGCGCTGCCACCGACAGCACATAGAGCGAGTTCGGCCCTGGCAGCAGAATGATCACCACCACCCCGGCCAGGTAGGTCCAGAGGTTGACGATGCCGATCGAGTTTCCGAGCATGTTGAGCGTTCCCTTATCCGTATCTCGTCGTGCCAGGCCTTACGCGGGCTGCTTCGCGTCGACCATCGACTGCACGAAGCGATCGAACAGATAGCCGATGTCGTGCGGGCCGGGCGAGGCTTCCGGGTGTCCCTGGAAGCAGAAGGCCGGGCGATCCGTCAGCTCGAAGCCTTGCAGCGTGCCATCGAACAGCGACACGTGCGAGACGCGCGCGTTGGCCGGCAGGCTATTGGCATCCACGGCGAAGCCATGGTTTTGCGACGTGATGACCACACGGCCGGTCGCGAGATCCTTGACCGGATGGTTGGCGCCGTGGTGACCGGTCTTCATCTTCAGCGTCTTCGCGCCGACGGCCAGACCCATGATCTGGTGGCCGAGGCAGATGCCGAAGGTCGGGATGCGGCGTTCGAGGAACGTCTTCGTGGCGGCGATGGCGTAATCGCAAGGTTCCGGGTCGCCGGGGCCGTTCGAGAGGAACACACCGTCCGGGTTCAGCGCGAATACGTCGTCGGCCGAGCTTTGCGCCGGCAGGACCGTGACCTTGCAACCGCGCTGGGCCAGCATGCGCAGGATGTTGCGCTTGACGCCGTAGTCCAGTGCGACCACGTGGAATTTCGGATCCTTCTGTTCACCGTAGCCTTCGCCCAGGCGCCATTCCGTTTCCGTCCACGAATACGGCTCCGTGGTCGAGACGACCTTGGCAAGGTCCATTCCGGCGAGGCCCGGGAACGATTGGGCAAGCGCGATGGCCTTGGCCGCGTCAGCGCCTTCTCCGGCGAGGATGCAGCCGTTCTGGGCGCCCTTCTCGCGCAGAATACGGGTGAGGCGGCGCGTGTCGATACCGGCGATGGCTACAACGCCCTCGTCCTTCAGATATTGCGACAGCGTCCTGTCGGCGCGGAAATTCGACTCGAGGATCGGCAGATCCTTGATGATCAGGCCTGCGGCATGGACTTTCGTGGCTTCGACGTCTTCACCGTTGACGCCCGTGTTGCCGATGTGCGGATACGTCAACGTGACGATCTGACGCGCATAGCTGGGGTCGGTGAGGATTTCCTGATAGCCGGTGATGGCGGTGTTGAAAACCACTTCACCGATGGTGTGACCGGCAGCGCCGATGGCGTACCCACGAAAGACCGTGCCGTCAGCGAGCGCGAGAATGGCGGGTGGGAATGACGGCAGCACGGGAAACTCCTGGAGGTTTCACCCCGGCTGCCAGCCCCATCGTCCGCTCGCGATGACACTTGCGCGGGCACCGGAATTGCGCGGAATATGCGCACAGCGGAGGCTCGGGCTACGGACGAGATGTCAGGCGGGTAGGCGCTAGGGTGAGGGTTAAATGACTAAAACCTTCAAAGTATAGCGCAAATCCCAATCATCTCAAAGCTGAACATGTGGAACACCAGTACGCTCTGCGTTCTCCCTGGGGGTGAGGCTGTTTGGGGACGGATACGCAGAGGGGATAGGGAAATGGATGCCCGCCCGCTGGGCCGCCAGCACGATATGGCGCTCCATGGCGGCCCCGGCGACGGCGCCATCGCGGCGGCGCAGGGCGTCGAGTATCTCCAGATGTTCATGATAGGTGGAGAGCACCAGTTCGCGCTGATAGAACGGAAGGCGCTGGCTTTCCATCACAATCTCCGTGCTGCCGCGCAGGATATCGGCGATGGCCCCGTTTCCGGCGAGTCCCACGATGCGCAGGTGGAAGGCAAAGTCCAGTTGGGCGGCCGTGTCGACGTCGCCGTCGACCAGTGCGACCTTCATCGCCTCCACGTTGTCCGTGAGCCACTCGATCTCGCCATTGCTGGCCGCGTGGGCGGCGAGGCGGGCGGAGAAGCCTTCGAGCGCATAGCGCAACTGATACGTGTCGGCGAGCGAGATCTGGTCGGCGAAGCGCCAGGCGACGCCCAGGCGCGCCGAGGCGTCGTTCACATAAACGCCTTTACCGGGGCGGATCGCTACCATGCCAAGCGCCTCGAGCGTCGACAGGGCCTCACGCAGCGAGGCGCGACTGATCGTCAGCTCTTCGGCGAGTTGGCGTTGTGACGGGAGCATCGCGCCAGCCGGATAGACCTGACGTTCGATGCGCTCGCGGATGATGGCGACGGCGGCGTCGGTTACGGCATGCGCCGAATGCTTCATGAGGCCTCACAGGGAATGCGGGTATACGTATCTCGCATTGTACGACGCCAAATATCTCCCCAGGCGCTCAGCCGGCAACGCGTGAGCAAACCCGGGCGGCGTGGGGACTTACCGTTCGCCCGGCGCACGGGCGCAGGGCAGGCGCTATCGACGCGTGCCTCCGCGCGCGCGGCCTTGCGCCGTCGCCTGGTGGGCGGGGTGTTCGGGATGATCGCCGAGGAGGCGACGCACGACCCCATTGGTCCAGCCGAAGCCATCCTGAAGCGGGTACTCCCCGCCTCCCCCACCGCTTGCCGACATTGCATCGCTCGCATGCAGCGAGTACTTCTCGACGAGCTTGCTTTCGCGAGCATAGAGCGCGCTGACCGTCGAGAGCCAGCGGTGGGCGATATCGTTCGCGAGCCTGTGCTCGCCGTACTGACGAAGCCCGTGAATGGCGATCCATTGCAGCGGCGCCCAGCCATTCGGCGGATCCCATTGCTGCAGGCTGGACGCCTGCGTCGTGCGCAGCCCTCCGGGGGCCAGGAGACGATCCTCGATCGTCTGCGCCGAGCGGCGTGCTTGCTCACGCGAGGCCAATCCAACAAAGAGTGGCGTGGCGAGCGCGGCCGACAACCGCGGGTGCGGCGCACCGCGCTGCCAGTCGTAATCCAGGAATGCGCCCTCGTCGTCGCACCAGAGATAGCGCGTCATCGCCTCGCGCCGGGCTTGCGCACGCGCGGCAAAGGCTCGGGCGTTTTCCGTGTCGCCATTGGCCTCGCTCAGCCTGGAAATCTGCACTTCAGAGGCAAACAGGAAGCTATTCAGGTCCACGGGCACGAAGGCGGTCGTGCGGATCGAACCGAGGTTGGTCGCGTCGTCCAGCCAGCGCGAGCTGAAGTCCCAGCCCGAGGCTGCGCCGGCGCGCAGATCGCGATACACCTGCGCAGCGGGACGATCCGGCGCATGGAGCGCCGTATTCACATCTTCCAGATACCCTTCCTCGCGCGGCGTATCGCGTTCGTCCCAGTAGCGATTGAGGCGTGAGCCGTCGGGCAGGCACACGACATGGCGATAGGCATCGCCGGGGGCGAGCGACGCCTCCCCGTCCATCCAGAAGTCGTACTCGCGACGCAAGTGGGGCAGATACCGGATCGCGCGCGCCACGCCGTGCGACTCGAACAGCGCCACCATCAGTCCATACATCGGCGGCTGCGAGCGGCTCAGGTAGTAAGTGCGATTGCCGTTCGGGATGTGGCCGTAAGTGTCGATGAGAAAAGAAAAATTATCGGCCATGCTCACCAGCAAATCGTGGCGGGCGCTGCAAGCCAGGCCAAGCATCGTGAAATACGAGTCCCAGTAATAAAGCTCGTGGAAGCGTCCGCCCGGCACCACATATGGCCGGGGGAGTGGCAACAGCGAGCTGTAGGCCGGGTGCGTTTCGGGCAAGCGCGTGAGGACATCCCAGAGTCCGTCGATATGGTCGACGAGCCCCTGCCCTGGGTCAGAGACATAGTGACTGGCGGGTGGGCGTTCGAGGGTGAAATACGACGACACGAAGCGCGCAAGGTCGAAGCCGGGTTTCGCGACGTCGTCGCGATAGCGGCGCAGGATCTCGTCCGGCGCCAGCGTGGGCACGCAGTCCACAAACGTCTTGCTGTCGGGAAAAATGCGCTGCGTCTGCACGTCGACGAACAACTGCTGATAGCGATCGGCGGGGGTGAGTACGTCAGACGGTGCCGAATGTGCGACGTCCGGCGTCATGCCGCCGGCGGCCAGCGAGCGTTGTACAGTGTCCGTCATCGTCATTGCTCCGCGTAACGCCAGAGCAGGCCGCCGTCGACGAACAGCGTAGTGCCCGTAACATAACTGGCGTCCGGCGAGGCGAGGAACAGCACGGCGTTGGCGACTTCGCTCGGATCGGCGAGACGCCCGAGGGGGATGTTGGCGATCAGCGCGTCGCGCTCCGCCTTATTGGCGAGGAGCTGATGATTGATCGCCGTGCCGACCGCGCCGGGCGCGACGTTGTTGACCGCAATACCGAGCGGGGCGAGTTCGATCGCGAGATTGCGCATCATCATCTTCAGGCCGCCCTTGCTGGCGCAGTAACTGGTGAAATGCGGAAACGGCAGCTCCTCGTGAACCGAGCTGACGTTGACGATGCGCCCGCCGCGCTTCGTGTCGCGCAGGTGCTGCACAAACGCCTGTGTGAGAAAGAAAGCCCCCTTCAGGTTCACATTCATCACCAGGTCGTAGTCCGCTTCCGTCACATCCAGAAAGGGCGCCCGCCGCTCCACGCCCGCGTTATTGACCAGAACATCGACCCGTCCCATGGCCTCGACGGCTTGCGCAATCACTGCGCGGTCGTCCGCGGCGACACCGACATCTCCCGCGATCACGCAGCCGTCGCTACCGGCCGTGCGCACCGCGTCGAGCGTCTGTTCGGCCATCGCGTTGTGCTGCCGATCCTCCACCACGATGCGTGCGCCCTCCTGTGCGAGACGGATCGCGATGGCGCGTCCGATGCCCTGAGCACTGCCGGTAACCAATACCACCGTGTCCTTCATTCGCATGGCGCCCCCTATTTCTGCACAAATTGCGGGATCTGCGCACACTGCCTTGCGGCTTTCACCGGGCGTCGAGGCAGCGCACCCTACGCAAGTGCGACCGCCCGTCCCAAATCGAAGTTCACACAAACTGCAGAGGATTCGCCCAACAAAACCGGCGAATGCGAGCGAATCGCCGCCCTTGGCCCAAGCTGCGTGGGGCATCGCCCTGCCCTAGGGAATCCCCTCAGAAAACACGTCTTGACCCCACCATATTGGCTTTCTAATATTCTCCATAACACCACTGGTCAGACCGGTATGACTTGTCTGAATACATGGATGGGTGTTGATTCGAATTGTGGTTGCGGTAGAAAACATTAGCCCCCAGAGAGCGCAGTCCGTCAGGCGTAGAGATTGCGAAATCCGAGAGAGTGATTTTGCAGGCAGAGGAGACAAACCATGCCCAAGCTGTTTCGTTCGTTGTTTGGCCGAGTCGTCATTGCGCTGATCGTTGGCGTGGCGCTTGGCATTTGGTTTCCGCACTTGGGAGAGTCATTGAGCCCGTTGGGCGATGGCTTTCTGAAGCTCATCAAGATGGTCATTGGACCGATCGTCTTCTGCGTGGTGGTCAGTGGCATGGCGAGTGCGGGTGACTTGCGCAAAGTCGGCCGGGTTGGCGTCAAGGCCGTTTTGTACTTCGAAGTCATCACCACCTTCGCGCTAGTCATTGGTGCTTTGCTGGCTTGGGCGACGCATCCGGGCGTGGGCATGAACATCGACGTTCGCAGCCTCAATCCGAGTGCGATGGCGGCGTACACCGAGAATGCCAAGGGATTGCAGGACACCGCTGGCTTCCTGTTGAAGATCATCCCCGACACCGTCACCGACGCCTTTGCCAAAGGCGACATCCTGCAGATTCTCGTCTTCTCCGTCATGTTCGGCTGTGCCTTGGCCGCCCTTGGTGAGCGTGGGCGTCCTGTCGCGCGCTTCATCGAAGACCTGAGCCACGTTTTCTTCCGAGTGATGGCGTTCATCATCCGACTCGCGCCGCTGGGTGTCTTGGGTGCCGTGGCGTTCACCACCGGCAAATACGGCGCGTCGTCGCTCAAGCAGCTTGGCATGCTCGTGCTCGTGTTCTACGTGAGCTGCTTCGTCTTCGTCACCGTGGTACTGGGTACCGTATTGCGTCTGGCGGGCTTCAACATCTTCAAGTTCATCAAATACTTCCGTGAAGAGTTGTCCATCGTGTTGGGCACCGCGTCGTCCGATGCCGTATTGCCGGCCATCATGCGCAAGCTCGAGTGGATGGGCATCAAAAAATCCACCGTGGGTCTGGTGATACCTACGGGTTACTCCTTCAACCTCGATGGCTTTTCCATCTACCTCACGCTGGCCGTCATCTTCATTGCCCAGGCGACCAACACCCCGTTGTCCATCCATGACCTGATCCTCGTCATCCTCGTCTCGCTGCTGACGTCCAAGGGGGCCCATGGCATTCCGGGGTCGGCCATCGTGATCCTGGCGGCGACGCTCACGGCCATTCCCGCCATCCCGGTCATTGGCCTCGTACTGATCCTTCCGGTCGACTGGTTCGTAGGCATTGCGCGGGCCGTCACCAATCTGTTGGGCAACTGCGTCGCGACCCTCGTCGTGGCCGCGTGGGAAAAAGACGTCGACTTTGCGAGAGCCCACAAAGTGCTCGATGGCGTGCTGCCTTACGAGCCCATTGCGGTGACCGTGGACGACATAGCCGAAGCTGGCACGCCGGCCAACGTGGCACTGACACGCTGAACGAGCGTCACTACTTAAACGAACCAACGAACCCAATGCCGACGCGAGGCGTCGGCAGCTACTCCTGGAGTCAAACGCAACATGGCCCTCGCCCCGCAAGACCCGAACGCACCGGAATTTGTGCGCCGTTACGTCAACTTGGCTGATCCGCGCCTGGGTGCGCAGGCGTTGGAGGCCAGCGACGAGTTTTTCGCGGCCAAGGAGCGCATGCTCAACCCTGAGCCGGCCGTGTTCATCCCTGGCAAATACGACGACAACGGCAAGTGGATGGATGGTTGGGAGACACGTCGCAAGCGTGTGAACGGCTACGACTGGTGTGTGGTCAAGCTGGCGCGACCGGGCGTGTTGTTTGGCGTTGACCTCGACACCAGCCACTTCACCGGCAACTTTCCGCCGGCCGCGTCGCTCGAGGGTTGCCACAGCCCGGACGGCGCCCCGGGCGAGTCGGCCGAGTGGTTCGAATTGCTGGCGTCGACCAGCTTGCAGGGCAATGCGCACCACTACCATGCGATTACGCAGTCGCGTGCGGTGACCCATGTGCGAGTGAACCTGTACCCCGATGGTGGCCTGGCGCGTTTGCGCGTGTATGGGTTGCCGCAGAGCGATTGGGCGCGACGCTCGCGTGACGAGTTGATCGACCTCATCGCGATGGAGAATGGCGGTTACGTCGTCGCGGCGAACAACCAGCACTTCGGGATGGCATCGAACCTGTTGATGCCGGGCCGGGGGGTGAACATGGGCGATGGGTGGGAGACGCGTCGACGTCGTGAGCCGGGCAACGACTGGGCGATCATTGCGTTGGCGCAGCCGGGCGAGATTGCGAAGATCGAAGTGGACACGGCGCACTTCAAGGGCAACTTCCCGGATCGTTGTTCCATTCAGGCGGCGTATGTGACGGGCGGCACCGAGCAGTCCTTGATTACGCAGTCGATGTTCTGGCCGGAGTTGTTGCCTGAGCAGAAATTGGCGATGGACAAGCAATTCAGCTTTGAGGAGCAGGTACAGAGGCTGGGGGCGATCACGCACATTCGCTTCAACATCATTCCGGACGGGGGTGTATCGCGTTTGCGGTTGTGGGGCCGGTTGAGCGAAAAGAAAGCGTAAGCGCGAATGAATCCCTCTCGCGCCCGGCAGGGGTGCGAGAGGGGGGGAAATGAAAAAAGGAAAAAAAGGAGAGTGACATGGCGGGAGCGGCGTTGAAGATCGAGCGATTGACGCGAGAGGCGTTTGCGCCGTTTGGCGATGTGATTGAGTTGTCGGGGGCGAAGCATTTCGGGATCAATGGCGGGACGACGGAGCGGTTTCACGATTTGGCGACGGTAGATTTGGGGCCGGAGGGCGGCCGCACGTTGGTCAATGTGTTTCGTGGCCAGCCGAGGCAGTTGCCGTATGAGGTGAAGATGTTGGAGCGGCATCCGTTGGGGAGTCAGGCGTTCATACCGTTGAAGACGACGCCGTACCTGGTGGTGGTAGCGCCGGCGGGCGAATTGGACGTGAGTCAGATGAGGGCGTTTGTTTCGGAGGGGTGGCAGGGGGTGAACTATGCGCGTGGCGTGTGGCATCACCCGTTGTTGGCGTTGGATGAGGTGAGTGACTTCGTGGTGGTGGATCGGGGTGGAGAGGGTCACAACTGTGACGAGCAGGATTTGCCGGGCACGTATGTGTTGACGCGAGCGGCGTTGGAGGCGGTGCGCTCAGCGAGAAAGGCGGCATAAGCAAAGTGGTAGCGAACGATAAGTGCAGGACAGCGAAGACGCCGGGGAGAGCCCGGCGTTTTGCATATGGGGGGATGAAAAAGCGAGCGATGGAGGCGAGCGAGAGGAGACGCTAGGAGGCACTAGGAGGCACTAGGAGGCACTAGGAGAAGCAAGAAGGAGGTAGGAGGAGAAGAGGGACTGGAGAGGCGTGGGCGACGACGCGGCCGTCCTGCGGCAGATGCGGAGCACGCGCGGGGCGGGTGCGGCGTCGCGATGGCGATGGAGACGGGCGGTGTCGACGGGACAGGGGCGGTGTGGGGGGAGGCGTGGGAAGCGGGCGGTGTCGGTGGGGGGACTGGGGGCGTGGAGGGGGATGGACCGGGGCCCCTTTCTGCAGCGAGTTGGGTTTATGTTTGAGAGGCGGAAAGGGGCCCCGGTCCGTCTAGGGGAGTGGTGTTGAGGCCCCGATCCGCCAGCAAAACACCTCATCAAGAATGGACTGCGTCCGAATAATCCTCTGGCTGGGTGGCATCAGAGCGTGGTTGCATGCCGAGCACCTTGACGAGCGCCGTCACCAGAACGGCGACGAGCAGATTGATGAAGAGCGAATAGAGTGCGGCATAGCCGGGCATCGTGAGCGAGCCGATGTGCAGAGCGAAGACAGACGACTTGAAGCCTGTAGAGGCGGCCATCCACGTACCGACGGCGATACCGGCGAACCAACCGATCAGCAGGCCGCGATGATCGAGCCAACGCGTATAAAGCCCGAGCACGATTGCGGGAAGCGTCTGAATGATCCAGATGCCGCCGAGCAGTTGCAGCTGAATCGCGTATTGAAGCGGCAAGAACAGCACGAAGAACAGCGCGCCGAGCTTCACCACCAGCGAGACACGTTTTGCGATCAGCGTCTCCTGCGCAGCGGACACCGATTTATTCAGGAATTCCTTATGCACATTACGTGTATAGAGATTCGCGGCGGCGATCGACATAATGGCGGCGGGGACCAAAGCACCGATGGCGATAGCGGCGAATGCCACGCCGACAAACCACGAAGGGAAGGCATAGAGGAACAGCGCCGGTACGGCGAAATTCGTCCCATATTGCGCGAAATAGGGTGCGAACTGAGGCATCGACTTCACTCCGGAGGCCAACGCCATGTACCCGAGCAAGGCGATCAACCCGAGCAGCAGCGTATAGGCGGGCAACAGCGCCATATTGCGTCGAATCGTATTACCGCTCTTTGCGCTGAGCAGCGCCGTAATCGAGTGCGGGTACAAGAACAGAGCGAACGCCGAGCCCAATGCCAGCGTTGCATAAGCACTGTAGCCTGCGAGCGAACCGCCTGATGGCGGTTTCAGCAGCAGATTCCCTGCGGGGACTGCCGCGAACACATGCGACATTCCGCCCAGGCGAATCGGAATCACGATCAACGCCGCGATAATCGTCAGATAAATCAGCGTGTCCTTCACAATCGCGATCAATGCCGGTGCGCGCAATCCACTGGTGTACGTGTAAGCCGCGAGAATCACGAACGCGATAATCAGAGGCAAATCGCCGAGCCAGCCAGTCGCGTGAAAGCCCAGCGCGCCGATCACCACCTCGATCCCGACCAATTGCAGGGCAATGTACGGCATCGTTGCCACGATCCCCGTGACCGCGATCGCCAGCCCTAGCCAACCGCTGCCGTAGCGAGCGCTCACAAAATCCGCAGCCGTCACATAGCCATGCTTTCGCGACACCTGCCAAAGCTTCGGAAAGACCACAAACGCAAACGGAAAAACCAGAATCGTGTACGGCAACGCGAAGAACCCCAGCGCGCCGGCGCCGAACACCAACGCCGGCACAGCGATAAACGTATAAGCCGTATACAAATCGCCGCCGAGCAAAAACCAACTGACAATCGTGCCGAAGCGTCGCCCTGCCAGCCCCCACTCGTCGAGCTGCGCGAGATCCCCGCGTCGCCAGTGCGCCGCCACGAACCCCACGATCGTGACAAACACAAACAGCGCGACAAAAACCACCGTGGCCGTCCAGTTCATGATCGACCTCCCGTCGCAGCGTCAGCCGGCGCCGTGCGTCGGTGCACCCACGCCGTAAGCAGCGCGGTCACCAACACCCACGCAAACTGATACCAATAGAAAAACGGGAAACCGAAGAGAGACGGCTCGAGCCGGTTGTAGAACGGCACCCACAGAACGCCAGCGAAAGGCAGCAACAACAGCCACAGCCAACCCCTGCCGCGCGATAGCGACGCGTTTTCATTCATGATTGCGTACCTCCCGGCGGGATCGCCACCGATCGCTCACGCAACGTGTGCCTATAACGACTATATGTCCTGAAAAGCAAAACGGCTTACGGACAAACCCCAACCCAACCGGATTCGCCGTAAGCCGCATTTCGCGAGGAAAAACCGGCGTCGTCAGACCATGCCCGCCATCCAGCTTCCTCCTTCACCGACCCAACATTCCCAACGCCTACGCCGCCGGCACTACCGCGGTCACCTCGATCTCCACCTTCGCTTCGTCCTCCACCAGATCGGCCACTTCCACCGCCGTCATCGCCGGGAAATGACGACCGATCACTGCGCGATAATGCTCCCCAATCGCGCGATAACACTCCACATACTCGCGCTTATTCTTCACATACCACGTCATGCGAACAATATGTTCCGGCTTCGCATTGCCCTCCGCCAGAATCGCCACAATATTCTCAAGCGTCTGACGCACCTGCAGCGCGAAATCGTCCGTCTCGAAACGTTGCTGCCCATTCCAGCCGATCTGACCGCCGACAAACACAATGCGGCTGCCCGCCGTCATCTCGAAAGCCATGCCATTCGCATAGCCGCGCGGCTTCGCCCATTCGGGGGGTTGCAGAACTTGCAGCATCAGGACACTCCTTCAATAACAGAATCAGGTGCGGCAAAGCGCACAATCGCCGCGCGCTGGGCGTCGGGCACCGCGATCGGGGCGGGCCTGCCGCCCTCGCCCTTCGCGACCCAAACCAACACCAGCGTGGCTTGCAAACGCGTCTCGTCGTTCGCTCCGGAAAACCGGATGCGCAACGTCATCGACGAACGACCCAGACGCGAGACCTCCAGCGAACGCTGGAGCGTCTCACCCAAAAAACTCGGCGCACTGAAGCGACACTCAATGTTCGCCGTCGGCACGCCCATCGCATTACGCAAATGCATCTCGCCGAACGACAGACCCAGCCCTTCGGCGCACCAGTCCTCGACCAGATCGTTCATCATCTCGAAATAGCGCGGATAGAACACAATCCCGGCCGGGTCGCAATGCTTGAACCGCACCAACAACGGCTTCACAAACGCGTGCGCCGCCACCTCAGCTTCCGACATATCCTCTCCCCCCGCATGCCTCGTCGTCACACCGCGTCAACGTGAGTGGGCGCCAACTGGAGCGCCCCACCCTCGCCTCAATGCACCTCAATGCGCCATCTGCCGCAGCTTGAAGCGCTGCAGCTTGCCCGTCTCCGTGCGCGGCAGTGCATCGACAAATTCAATCGCCCGCGGATACTTGTACGGCGCGATGTTAGCCTTCACATACTCCTGAAGCGCCTTCACCATCGCGTCGTCGCGCGGCTCGCCCGCCTTGAGCACCACATACGCCTTCACGATCTGGCCGCGCGCCTCGTCGCTCGCGCCCACCACCCCGCACTCCGCCACCGCCGGATGCTGCAGCAAAGTCGACTCCACTTCCGGGCCCGCGATGTTGTACCCCGCCGACACAATCATGTCGTCCGAGCGCGCCTGATAGTAATAATTACCGGCCTCGTCGCAACGGAACGTATCGCCCGGCAGATTCCAGCCGTTCTTCACATAATTCGTCTGACGCGAGTCCGCGAGATATCGACATCCCGTCGGCCCCTTCACCGCCAGCTTGCCTACCTTGCCCGGCGGCAGCGGCTGCATGTTCTCGTCTACGATCATCGCGATATAGCCGGGCACCGGCTTGCCGATCGCGCCCGGCACCACGTCGCCGTTCGCCGCCGAGATGAAAATATGAATCATCTCCGTGCCGCCAATGCCGTCGATCATCTCGATACCCGACGCCTGCTTCCAGAGTTGACGCGTCGCATCCGGCAACGCCTCCCCCGCCGACACCGTCTTCTTCAGACTCGACAGATCGTACTTGCCCACCAGCGCAGCCATCTGACGATAGAACGTCGGCGCCGTAAAACAGATCGTCGCGCGGTACTGCTCGATCGCCTGCAGCAGACTGTCCGGCGTGAGCTTCTCCAACAACACCGTCGCCGCTCCGACGCGCAACGGGAACGTCAACAGGCCGCCCGTACCGAAAGTGAACGCTAACGGGGGTGTGCCGCAGAAAATGTCCTCCGGCCCCGGCTTTAGCACATGACGCGGAAACAGATCGCACATTGCCAACACATCGCGATGGAAATGCATTGTGCCCTTCGGCTGCCCCGTCGTGCCGCTCGTGAAAGCGATCAGGCAGACATCGTCCACCGCCGTATCGCAAGCTTCGAAGCTTGCCGGCTGGCGGGCCATGCGGGCCTCCAGTGAGTCCTCACCCACGTCGTGGAAGTACACCACCTGCGTCAACGCGGGACAGAAATACTCATGGTCCGCCCGGCGGTTGAACTCCAGTTCATCCTTCAGACGTCCGTCGCACAGCGCCGCGCCGACCTCCGCCTTGTCGACGATCTGCTTGAGTTCCTTCGCGCGCAGCAACGGCATCGTCGGCACGCCCACCAGCCCCGCCTTGATCACCGCCAGCCACGCGGCCGCCATGAACAGGTTATTGGGTCCGCGCAACAGCACGCGATTGCCCGGCACCAGCGCCATGTCGTTGCGCAGCACGTGCGCGATGCGGTCGACTCTCTCACGCAAACCGAAATACGTCGTGACCGTCGGCTGACCGTTCTCCACCGAATAAATCGCAGGCGCCTCGCCGCGACCTTGCGCAATCGCGCGATCCAGTAATTCGGCGGCGCAATTGATACGCGCCGGGTACGCCACGTCCGGATTGTCCAGCAGAAACTCGGGCCACTGATCCGCGGGCGGCAGATTGTCGCGCGCGAAAGTGTCGAGATGTCCAGATCGTTCCATGTGCTTCTCCTTGCCCCCGGTAATCAAGCTTGGCGCCTGCGCGCCGCCACAGACCGCGCTCAGCCGTCCTTGAGCAGTTCGCGCGCGATGATCAGTTTTTGTACTTCCGTTGCCCCTTCGTAGATCCGCAGCGAGCGAATCTCACGGTACAGACGCTCCACGATCGCGCCCGACACCACGCCCGCGCCGCCGAACATCTGCAACGCGCGGTCGATCACCTGCTGCGCCGACTCCGTCGCGAACATCTTCGCCATCGCCGCCTCGCGTGTCGTGCGCTGCCCCTGCACGTCACGCTGCCAGGCCGCGCGATACGTCAGCAACGCCGCGGCGTCCACCGACGTCGCCATCTCGCCCAAAGCCGCCTGCGTGATCTGGAAATCGGCGAGCGTCTGCCCGAACATCTCGCGCGACTTCGCGCGCGCCAGCCCTTCGTCGAGCGCGCGACGGGCAAAGCCCAGCGCCGCCGCCGCCACCGACGCGCGGAAAATATCCAGCGTCATCATCGCCACCTTGAAACCCTGTCCCGCCTCGCCCAAACGCTGCGAAGCCGGCACACGACAGTTCTCGAACTTCAGACGCGCCAGCGGATGCGGTGCGCTCACATCGATTCGCTCGGCAATCGTCAGCCCCGGCGTGTCGGCATCCACCACGAACGCGCTGATACCGCGGGCGCCGGGCGCCTCGCCCGTACGCACGAAAACACAATAGAAGTCCGCGATGCCGCCATTCGAAATCCACGTCTTCTCGCCGTTCAGCACGTAGTCGTCGCCATCGCGCGTGGCCGAACACGCCATCGCGGCCACATCCGACCCGGCATTCGGCTCCGAGAGCGCAAACGCCGCAATCGCCTCGCCCGAGGCCACGCGCGGCAGATAGCGCTGCTTGAGCGCCTCGCTGCCCGCCAGCGTGATCGCGCCGCTACCCAATCCCTGCATCGCAAAGGCGAAGTCAGCCAGTCCGTCGTGACGCGCGAGCGTCTCGCGCAGCACGCACAACGCCCGCGAATCCAGTTGATCCAGCGCGCCGCCATGACGCGCGCTCACGCAATACTTCAGCCAGCCTGCGCGACCCAGTTGGCGCACCAGCGACACGCATGTCGCATCGGTATCCGCGTGGTGATCGACCTTCAGTTCGCGCGTGCACCAGGCGTCGAGTTCCGCGCCCAACCGGCGATGCGCCTCGTCGAAAAACGGCCATGCCAGAAAGTCGCCATTGCGCGCGTTTTGGGGAGTGATATCGCTCATCGTCTCGCTCGCGTCAGTCGCCCTTGAACACCGGTTTCTGCTTGGCGACGAAAGCGTCGTAAGCGCGGCGGAAATCCTTCGTCTGCATACAGATGGCCTGCGCTTCGGCTTCGGCCTCGATGGCCTCGTCCACGCCCATGTTCCACTCCTGATGCAGCAGCTTCTTGGTCACGCCGTGCGCGAACGTCGGGCCGCAGGCGATCTGGTCGGCCAGCGTCTGCGCGGCCGAGAGCACGGTGCCGCTGTCATGCAGGGCATTGAAAAAACCCCATTGCAGGCCTTCCTCGGCCGTCATCACGCGACCGGTGTACAGCAACTCCGACGCGCGGCCCTGTCCGATCATGCGCGGCAGCAGCGTGCACGCGCCCATGTCGGCACCCGCCAACCCCACGCGCACGAACAGGAACGCCGTCTTCGCCTGCGGCGTGCCCAGACGCATGTCGGAGGCGAGCGCCATCATCGCCCCGGCCCCGGCGCAAATCCCGTCGATGGCGCTGACGATCGGCTGCGGACAGGCGCGCATCGCCTTGACCAGATCGCCCGTCATGCGCGTAAAGTCGAGCAGCTCCGGCATGCTCATCTGCGTGAGCGGGCCGATGATTTCGTGAACGTCGCCGCCCGAGCAGAAATTGCCGCCCGCGCCGGTCACAACGACCGTCTTGATATCCGTGGCATAGACGAGACCGCGAAACAGATCGCGCAACTCGGCATACGAGTCGAACGTCAACGGATTCTTCTTGTCGGGACGGTTCAGCGTGATCGTGCCCACGCTCGCGCGCCCTTGCGCGTCGTTCGACACCGACCACAGAAAGTGCTTGGCTTCATAGTTCGCGAACGTGCGCTTGTGATGCGCCATCGTCAGTTTCACGTCACTCATTGGCCGATCTCCTCAAATAGTGTGTGCATGGCCGCTTAGCCGACGGTCACTTCACCGCCCGCCACCGCGATCGATTGTCCTGTCACGGCACCGGCGCCCGGCTGGCAGAGCCACAGCACGGCGTCGGCCACCTCTTGCGGTTGCACGAGACGGCCCTGCGGATTGCGGCGGGCCAGCTCGGCACGCGCATCGTCTTCACCGCGACCGGTCTTCGCGACGATATTGGCCACCGCGTCGCGCACGATATCCGTTTCCGTATACCCCGGGCAAACGGCATTCACCGTCACCCCTTTCTTCGCCACTTCGAGCGCCAGTGCGCGCGTAAGCCCGACCACGCCGTGCTTGGCCGCGCAATACGCCGTGACATACGGATAACCGATCAGCCCGGCGGTACTCGCCACGTTCACGATGCGGCCCCACCCGGCCGACAGCATCGAGGGCAGCGCGGCGGAAATACAGTGGAACGTCCCCGTCAGGTTGACGTCGATCATTTGTTGCCAGAGCGCACTGTCCGTCTTGCCGAATGGCGCGCTGAGTGCTTGCCCCGCGTTGTTCACCAGCACCTGCACCGGGCCGAAGCGGCCGGCCGCGCGTGCAAAGGCCGCGGCGACGGCGGCGGCGTCCGAAATATCCGCGCTGACCCAAGCCACCTCGCCATGCGCGGCCAAGGCGTGTGCACCGCTCGCGAGCGTGGCCTGGTTGCGCCCGAGCAGCGTCACTCGTGCGCCCTGCGCAAGCAGCGACCGCGCCACGGCTTCGCCAATGCCGCGCGCGCCGCCCGTCACCAACGCATGCACGCCCGCCAGCGATGCTGGCGACGCGCCGGCCGAGATTGTCGTTGACGTCATGAACTGTCCTTATTTACCGATCTGTTGAGCGTAGGCAGCCGCACGCTCCAGATTGGTCTCGTACTGCCGCTTGCCCGCATAGTACTGCGACGGCCATGGCAGATCCTTGTAGCCGATCTTCGCGGCTTCGTGCAGCGTCCAGAACGGATCGGCGAGGTGCGGTCGCGCCAGCGCACACAGATCGGCACGGCCCGACGCGATGATGCTGTTCACGTGATCCGCCTCGAAAATCGCGCCCACCGCCATCGTCGGAATGCCGGCCTCGTTGCGCACACGGTCGGCAAACGGCGTCTGGAACATGCGGCCGTAGACCGGCTTCTCGTCCTTGCTGACCTGGCCCGACGAGCAGTCGATCAGATCCGCACCAGCGTCCTTGAAGGCGCGCGCGATCGTCACGGCGTCGTCCGGCGTGATGCCGCCTTCGACCCAGTCGTGCGCCGAAATCCGCACCGACATCGGCTTGGCCGCCGGCCACACGTCGCGCACCGCATGGAAGACTTCCAACGGATAACGCAGTCGGTTCTCCAGCGAGCCGCCGTACGCGTCCTGACGCTGGTTCGTGAGCGGAGAAATGAAGCTCGAGAGCAGATAGCCGTGAGCGCAGTGCAATTCGAGCCAGTCGAACCCCGCCTCGGCAGCGCGGCGGGCGGCGTGCACGAAGTCGTCCTTGACGCGGTCCATGTCGGCGCGGGTCATCTCGCGCGGCGTCTGCGACACGCCCTCGATGTAAGGTAGCGGCGAGGCCGAGATCAGCGGCCAGTTGCCGTCGTCGAGCGGTTGGTCGATACCATCCCAGGCCAGGCGCGTCGAACCTTTGCGACCGGCGTGGCCGATCTGCATGGCGATCTTGGCGTCGCTGCCTGCGTGCACGAAGTCGACGATGCGCTTCCACGCGTCGCGTTGCGTATCGTTCCACAGGCCGGGGCACCCCGGCGTGATGCGTGCGTCGGGCGACACGCAGGTCATCTCCGCGACGATCATGCCCGCACCGCCCAGCGCGCGGCTGCCCAGGTGTACGAGATGGAAGTCGCCCGGCACACCGTCGACCGACGAGTACATGGCCATCGGCGACATCACGATACGGTTCTTGAGCGTGAGTTCGCGCGCCCGGTACGGGGTGAACATCGGCGGAATCGCCTGCTGGCCGTCGGCGCGCGTCACGCCGGAACGCGTGGCGAGCCAGTCTTCGAAGCCTTCGACATAGGCGGGGTCGCGCACGCGCAGGTTCTCGTGAGAGATCCGTTGCGAGCGCGTGAGCAGCGAGTAGGCGAATTGCTCCGGCGCGAAGCGAGCGTAGCGCTCGACGGTTTCGAACCACTCCGTCGAATTGCGGGCGGCGTTCTGAATCTTGAGCACTTCGACGCCGCGCGCCGCTTCGTAGTCGGCCAGCACGCGCGGCAGGGCATCGATGCCCTGGGTGCGCAGACCGTCCGCAAGCGCGATGGCGTCTTCCAGCGCGAGCTTGGTGCCCGAGCCGATCGAGAAGTGCGCGGTGTGGGCGGCGTCGCCCATGAGGACGATGGGCACGCGCTTGCCGTCGACATCGCGCCAGTGCACCCAGTGTTCGCAGATCACGCGCGGGAAGCGGATCCAGATGGCCGAGCCGCGCAGGTGCTTGGCGTTGCTCATGAGTTCATGGCCGCCGAGGTACTTCGCGAAGAGGTTTTCGCAGAACTTCACGCCCTCTTCCTGGCTCATCTGATCGATGCCGTGAGCCTGCCAGACTTCCTCGGGCGTCTCGACGATGAACGTCGACGTGTCGGCATCGAACTGATAGGCGTGCGCCTGAAACCAGCCATGCTCGGTCTTCTCGAAGGCGAACGTGAACGCGTCGAAGCGTTGATGCGTACCGAGCCAGACGAAACGATTCTGACGCGTGTCGATGTCCGGGCGGTAGGTGTCGGCGTAACGCGTGCGGATGCGGCTGTTCAGTCCGTCGGAGGCGATCACCAGATCGGCCTGATAGCGGCGGGCGATCGCTTCGTCGTCGTCGACATCGGTCTCGAAGACCAGTTCGACGCCGAGCGCTTCGCAGCGCGCCTGAAGGATGTTGAGCAGCTTCTTGCGGCCAATGCCGATGAAGCCGTGACCGCCCGAGGTGATCGTGCGGCCTTCGAAGTGGATGTCGATGTCATCCCACCGGTTGAAGGCGGCGTTGATCTGCGCGGCGCTCTCGGGATCGGCCTCCTGAAGGTTGTCCATGGTGGCATCGGAGAACACAACGCCCCAGCCGAACGTATCGTAGGGCCGATTTCGCTCGACCACCACCACACGATGCGACGGGTCGCGCAGCTTCATCAACAACCCGAAATACAGGCCCGCGGGACCGCCACCGATACAGACGATATTCATCTCCAGCCTCCGGATTCACAGATCGCGTCGCGTTTGCCGATCTTTGTTAAATCATAAATAGTTTATACCTAAAATACTAGCGAAAAAAATTACGGCCGGCAAGGTGGTCAGACCCTGATGTTCGACGGGTCGGGAAAGCCCTTAGAAGGTGAATCGTCTGAGGCGGTCATCGGACGATTCCGAAACTTCGTCCATGGGTCCAAAACCGAAATATTTGGCAATGCTCGTCTGCCAGAATTCTCGCCGTCGTGTCACTCATGGTTCCTTCCAACCTCTGGTCTGACGCCAGGGTGTAAGCCCCCCCCCGGCTGCTGCATGTTCATCGACGCCCCCCCCCAATTTGAATAGCACGTCACGTTGCAAAACGACACTGCAGGGCAGATGCTTCAAATGAACACGGCGCACCGCTCGATTGACTGCTCACCGGAATTCCGGATGTATCGCAAAACGCATATATTCCGGCAGGGGAATCACTGACAAACAAAAAAGGCGCCACGCCAGCCTCGCATGCAGCCCTCACACGCGACGCCGCCGGGCGCCTCTTCATTCCACAGCCAATCGTCTCGCCTCAGCGCACGCCCATCCGCGTTTTGGCGATCACTAGCGTCGTCAGACTCACCACCGCCCCCACCATCAAATACAGCCCCGGCGCCAGCTTGTTGCCCGTCGACGCAATCAGCCACGCTACCGCCAGCGGGGTAAAGCCGCCAAAGATCGTCGTACCGAGGTTGTAACCCACCGCCATGCCCGTCGCCCGTGTTCGTGTCGGGAACAACGACGAAATCAGCGCCGGAATCGGTGCGAAGTACACCGCCTTCAACGTGCCCACCCACAGCATCACGACCATCATCGTCAGCAGCGACGCATGCGCATTCATGTACGCAAACGCCGGATACACCGTACAGAAGAACAGTGCCCCCGCCGCCAGCATGATGCGAATACGCCCCACCTTGTCCGACCAATGCCCCACGAACGGCGTCAGCGTCATGATGACGAAGCCCGTCACCAGCGTCGCAATGTAGCCCTGCGCCGGCGGCAAACCCAACTGTTTCGTCGCGTAAGTCGGCATGTACAGGATCATGTAGTTGGCCGTCGTTGTCAGCACCAGCGCCCCAATCGACACCAGCAGACGCGACTTCTGCGTTGCCAACACCTCTCGTACCGGCGATTGACCCGCGTCGTCGCCCTCCACCTGCGCCTGACGCTTGCGCGCCACGTCATGCTCGAACGCCGGCGTCTCGTCCACGTACTTCCGGATGTAAAGCCCGATCGGCCCGACCAGCATCCCGAACAGGAACGGAATCCGCCATCCCCACGATTCCAATTGCGGCTGGGTCAGCGCCCCGGTCAGCACCGCCCCGAACGCCGACGCCAGCAACGTACTCGCCCCCTGGCTCGCAAACTGCCAGCTTGACATGAAGCCCGGCCGGTTCGGTACATGCTCAACGAGAAATGCCGTCGAGCTACCAAACTCGCCGCCCGCCGAAAATCCCTGCAACACGCGCGACAAGAAAATGCCGATCGGCGCCCAAACCCCAATCGCCGCATACGTCGGCATGAACGCGATCAGCCCGGTGCCCAAGGTCATCATCGCAATCGACAACATCAACGACGCACGACGCCCACAGCGGTCCGCATACGCGCCCAGCACAAACGCCCCCAGCGGACGCGCAAGATATGACAACGCGAACGTCCCCAGCGCCATGAGCAGCGACACCGTCGCATCGTGCGCGGGAAAAAACAACTTGGAGATCGTCACGGCAAAGTAGCCATAGACGATCAGGTCATACCACTCGAGCGCATTGCCGATCGACGTCGCGACAATCAACTTGTACACGGGCACGTCGGCACGCACCCCCTCGTTGCCGACACGCGGCGCGCCGTTCGTTTGATCCGCCCCAGCGGCGGTCACTGAGCTGTTCATCGCGGCTTCCCCTCTTTCAGATCAACTTCCCCCAGATCCCAGAACAGACCCGCCATGATCTGCAACGCCTCGCGCGCCACCGACCCGAGCAGATGCTCGTCCGGCGCGTGCTGCGAACAGGCCGGGTACGAGTGCGGCACCCACAGCGTCGGCAGCCCCAGAACGTCCGCGAACACATCGTTCGGCAACGTGCCCCCCAGATTCGGCAGCAGCACCGGCGGCTTGCCCGTCGTCTCGCGCATCGACGTCAACGCCCACAGCACCCACGGATCTTCCGGATCGAGACGCGTCGCCATCACGCCGCGCTCGACCTCCACCTCGACCATCGGGAAACCATGCGCGTCGAGATGCGCGCGCACGATCTCGCCCAGCCGCTCCCAGTCAGTACCGACGACGAAGCGAATCTGCATGTGCGCATAGGCGTACGGCGGAATCGCGTTGACCGGCTTTTCCGGATTGCCGGTCTTGAACGCCAGCACTTCGATGTTGTTCCAGCCAATCACGCGCTCCGTCGGCGTCAATCCCGGCTCGCCATAATCAACGTCGACCTCGGGATCGTTCGGTCCGCCGCCCACTTCCAACCCAGCCAGCGCGCGACGCACCGACGCCGGCACCTCGGGCGGACGCAAGCCATCGACGAGAATCTTGCCGTTGCCATCGACAATCGATGCAATCGCGTTCGCCAGCACCACCCCGGGATTGCGCAACAGTCCGCCCCAGTTTCCCGAGTGATGCCCGCCGTCGCGCAAATTCAGACTGAGCTTGAAGTTGACCAAGCCGCGCGAGCCGAGAAACACCGTCGGACGTTGCGCCGCCAGTCGCGGCCCGTCAGAGGCGATCAGCACATCGGCCCGCAGTTCGTCACGCAGTTGCTCGCAAATCGCATGCAGGCCCGGCGAGCCCATCTCCTCGCCCATCTCCACGATCATCTTCACGTTGTAGCCGAGCTTGCCGCCACGCAACGCCAGCACCTCCGCCAGCGCCGACAGGTTGATCGTGTGCTGCCCCTTGTTGTCGGCGGTGCCGCGTCCATACCAACGATCCCCTTCCACCACGATCTCCCAGGGCTTCAGGCCGTCGCGCCATTGCGCGTCGTAGCCTCGCACCACGTCGCCGTGACCGTAGGTGAGGACCGTGGGCACATCGTCGCTCTCGTGTCGTTGCGCAATCAGGAACGGGCCGCCGCCCGGCACCGGGTTGGGCACGATGCGCGATGTAAAGCCGAGCGCCGCGAGCGCAGGCGTCATCTCATCCGCAAGGTACGAGTGAAGGACATCGCCGCTATCCGCCTCCTGACTCTCGGTCTTGTAGGCGACGCGGCGGTTGAGCGTATCGAGGAACGCGCCCGAATCGTATTGGGCGGTGGCTTGGGAAATTGCTGCGCTACGTGTCACTGCTTGTCTCCAGATGGCTTTTGAGGGCACGGCTGCCTGGCTCGCACACACGGCCACGCGTGTCGGCAGCACGCTGCAACGCAACCGTTCAGGCCATTCTAGGAGCGGGTATTTTTGACAACAATGATAATATTTCGAAGGTTTCGTTGCCGTTTCGGCAAAGCTGAAATCGCAGCCAATCCTCTCGCAACAGACGGCGCCATCCGCCCATCCGCCCATGCAAACACACGCACTTCGCTACTTTCTCGAAGTCGCTCGTACCGGCTCGCTCAGTCGCGCCTCCGAGCGCCTGCACGTGGCGGTCTCTGCCTTGAGCCGACAGATCGCGAAGCTCGAGGAAGATCTCGGCACACCGTTGTTCGAGCGTCGTCCGCGCGGCATGGTGTTGAGTGAGGCAGGTGAGTTGCTTGCCGATCATGCGCGTCGCATGCTGCTCGATGCGGAACGCGTCACGTCGGAAATCCGGGGGCTGTCGGAAGTGGGGCGCGCGACGATTCGCGTCGCCAGTGCGGAGGGTGTCGCGCGGGATTTCCTGCCACAGGTCTTCGCACGCTTTCGCGAAACCTACCCTGGCGCGCACTTTCTGCTCGATGTTGTCTCGCCGTTCGTCGCCACGGAGCGCGTACGCGACGGCGAAGCGGATATCGCCGTGTGTTTCAGCGTCGCCCCGGAAAAAGGGGTGCAGGTCGTTCACACACAACCGGCGCCGATCTATGCCTTGATGGCCAAGCAGCACCCGCTCGCCAAACGACGCGACATCGCGCTTGCCGACTTGCTGCCTTACCCGATGGCGCTATCGAATGCCGGCGTGACCATCCGCCAGATGTTCGACCTGTGCTGCATTCTCGAAGGCCTGCTGTTCGAACCGGTGTTCGTGAGCAACTATCACGCCTCGCTGCACAGCTTCGTGCGCTCCGGCAACGCCGTCACACTGACCGGCCTGCTCACGGTGCGCAGCCGGCTCGATCCGGAAGGGCTCGTCGCCATCCCCATTCGAAATCCGGCGCTGCACCAACGCTCACTGCAAGTGCAGACAATGGCCGGACGCACCCTGCCCGCCCCCGTCGAAGCGTTTCTCGGCCTGCTGATCGACGCCATCCGCGCGCCCGAAATTCTCGACAAGCCATTCAGGTGACGAGGTCGAATTGGGAGACGGGAAGTCGGCGGGCGATGACCTGTCATGAGCACGCGCCTGCGCCGTGCTCATGACGCTGCGAACTACGCGCCCTTCACCGCATCGCGTACCTGATCGAGCGCGGCCGGATCTTCCAGCGTGATCAGGTCGCCGGTTTCGCGGCCTTCGCAGATGGCCTGGATGGCGCGACGCAGCAGCTTGCCCGAGCGCGTCTTGGGCAGCATCGCGACGAAGAACACGCGTGCCGGACGCGCCACTGCCCCCAGTTGCTTGTCCACCGTCTTCATGACGTCGCCCTCCAACGCCAGACGCGCCTCGGGCGTGGCCGCCAACGCGGGCTGACGCAGCACTGCGAACGCGATGGCCACCTGCCCCTTCAAGGCATCCTGTGCACCGATGACCGCGACTTCCGCCACGGCCGGGTGACTCGAAATGCTCTCTTCGATCTCGCGCGAGCCAAGCCGGTGCCCCGCCACATTGATCACGTCGTCGGTGCGACCGAGGATGAAGTAATAGCCGTCTTCATCGCGCACGCCCCAGTCGAAGCTCGAATACAGCGTGCGGCCTGGCACCGTCTGCCAATAGGTCTTGACGAAGCGCGCGTCGTCACCCCAGACGGTGCTCATGCAGCCCGGCGGCAGTGGCCCTTCGATGGCCAGCACGCCCTTCTCGTTCGGCCCGCAGTCCTCGCCGGTCACCTCGTTGACGAGCTTCACGTCGTAGCCATACACCGGTTTGCCCGGTGACCCGAGCTTGCCCGGCAAGGCCTCCACGCCGCGCACCATGCCCAGAATCGGCCAGCCGGTCTCCGTCTGCCAGTAGTTGTCGACGACCGGTTTGCCCACGCCGTCGGTGAGCCACCGCGCCGTGGGTTCGTCGAGCGGCTCGCCCGCGAGGAAGATCAGCCGTAGCGACGACAGGTCGTATTGGGTCAGATACGCCGGGTCTTGCTTCTTGAGCACGCGAATCGCCGTGGGCGCGGTGAAAAGCTGCGTGACCTTGTATTTCTCGACGATGCGCCACCAGATTCCGCCATCGGGTCGGATCGGCGTGCCTTCGTACATCACGGTCGCAATGCCGGCGAGCAACGGCGCGTACACGATATAGCTGTGCCCGACCACCCAGCCAATGTCCGACGCGCAGAACATCGTGTCGCCCGGCTTCGCGCAGAAGATGTGCTGCATCGACGCCGCCAGCGCCACCGCATACCCGCCGGTATCGCGTTGTACGCCCTTCGGCTTGCCCGTCGTACCCGAGGTGTAGAGCACATAGGACGGCTCACTCGACTCGAGCCATTCGCACGCCACGGCGGCATCGAAAAACTGCTCGCGCAATGGCGCGTAGTCGATGTCGCGGCCGGGCACACGTGTCATCGGCGAGAGGCCCCGGTCGATCAGCAGCACATTCGACGGCTTGTGCTGCGCGAGCGCGATGCCTTCATCGAGCAGCGGCTTGTAGGGCACGACCTTGCCGTTGCGCGAACCGGCGTCGGCCGAGACGATGACAGTCGGTTGCGCGTCGTCGATGCGTGCCGCCAGATTGACTGAGGCGAAGCCACCGAACACCACCGAGTGAATCGCACCGAGCCGCGTGCAGGCGAGCATCGCGAACAGCGCTTCGGGCACCATCGGCATGTAGATCAGCACCCGCTTGCCGCGCGCAACGCCCAGCGATTGCAGCGACGCCGCCATGCGATTCACTTCTGCCGCCAGTTCGTCGTACGTGTAGACACGCTCCTGCTCGGTCTCCGTCGACACCCAGATCAGCGCATTTTGCGAGCCGCGCGACGGCAAATGGCGGTCGACGGCGTTGTGGCACAGATTCGTTCGGCCACCAACGAACCATCGTGCAAACGGTGGCTTGTCGTAATCGAGCACCTGGGTGAAGGGTGTCTCCCAGTCGATCAGATGGGCCTGCTCCTCCCAGAAGGCCGCGCGCGAATCGGGCGCAATGGAACGGGCGTGAAACGACGCATACGAAGTCATGGTGTCTCCTTGCATATAAGAATTGGCTCGCGCGCCCGGTGCCCGACCGGGAGTGCCGGTGGGGAACGGAGGTGGCGCGGCGCCGGATCGGGCCGGCAAGGTCGAGCGGCATGTCGCCGTCGACAGGCAATGCGTTTCGGTGCAATGAAATCGTCGGACACGGATGCCGTGCCTCGCGCTCAGTGTGCGCGTTGACGCTTACGGAAGGCTTACCGGACGGGCTAACCAGCGACCCAAAACGCTAGGGGATTACGCTGAGTCAGACTGGCTCGGCGACCGGAGTCATAGCTGCAGCAAGGACATCGGCACTGCGTCACCAGCTTCGACGACTGGCAGCGCCACGAACGGACTACCGCACCGCCCGCCGACAGCGGCGGATACCTCACGACGTCGCGTAGGCAAGACTACAACAGTTGCCAACAGAAACGACGATTGGGCACGTGCTCAACCGATGCGCCCTTGTGGTACGAAAACGTCCGAAACTTGAGCCCCGCCGCATCCTCCTTTGCATTAATCGGAAAAATCCCAGAGATACTTTCTAAATCATTGATTTTAATGAATCAAAGCCGAGAAAATAGATTCATTCAGTGCACCCACAAAGGATCTATCGCGCCAAATCGACGTCACCCACGCTTGACACTTCTATTACATCTAATGCAACTTTAATCCTCACGCAGCCATCATTTCCAATGGAAAAATCAGGATGTGCGCATAACTTTTCACAAATTCATATTTCTTTAAAAGGATTGTCAAAATGCCGATTCCTCTGAAAAACATCCCAAGAAATCGTGAATTGACCGCTGACGAGGTTGATCCAATCGTAGCCAACGTGAAATATGCACAGCGCAATGATTTCGAGGTGGCGCCTGTCGTGGCCAATGTCAAGTATGCGCAGCGTAACGATGACGAAGTCACGGCCGTCGCAGAGGCCACCTGAAAGTCGAAACAAAGCTCATTCATTGCTGTTTCCGCGCTGCGAGCAAGAGGCCGATGCCTCTTGCTCATTTTCCCAAATCTCCCTGAACGGAACATCGAATATGGCCACCTTCCTGTCGCCGCAATTCGCGAATGAATTATGGGGTAAGCAAGCGACGGAAATGGTCATATCGCAGATTCCATTCAACGAAAAAGATTTGATGGGTGCGCTCCAGGAATATGCTGCGTGCGCGAGCGACATTCGCTCCCGCAACCCGAATTCCGAAGCCATAACGGCTTTCAATGGAAAGCGCTCGCCAGAACCGCGCCCTGATTTCCTTGCGCTTCCCACGGATAACACGCTCGAGGATTATGTGTCTAGAGTCGGGCGTCTCGCCGGCGATGACGAGTGGGCGGTCATGTACTACGGGCTTCATGCGGCAAGCCCAACTATCTGGGATATCGCAAAAGCGTTTTCTGATCGACTCGCCTTATCAATAGGCTATCGACCTGGCGGCCGCGTCGATCTTGATTGCTTTATCGGGCGATATTCATCCACTCATATCGGAATTCATGTGGATCATGCGCACAACTTCGGGTTCACCTTGCGCGATGGAAAAACGATGTTCACTTGGCCCGGAGTCCGGTCGGATCTCATTGGCGTGCGATTTCCAGACTATGAGTCATTCAAGTCTGAAGCCATTCCGCTTGAGAACAAAAGGAATCGAGTTACTTATTTCCCCGAGGACTGGCTGCACGTTGCCGAAACAAAATCCGACGTGTCGGTAAACGTGAACATCGCATTCTGGGAGACCGGCAACGACGCTCAGCAAAACGCGAACTACGTGCAGGACCGCCTCCAGACACCCAATCGTACCCGCCATGACGTGCGCTCGTCCGGCATCGCGAGTCTGAACCCCGATGACGAGCTTCTGCTTTCGTCCTTGAGGGCCTTGCTTGACGACAAGGCTCTGAAAAGACGAATGATGATTTCCCAACTCATCTCGGACACCAGCAGCCGGTTGAACGTCGGTCGTCCAATCGTTGACGTCGAAACACTGAACAACATCATCGCCCTCAACGCCATCAGCACGCTGCAGTGGATGCCGGTATTTCGGGACGGAGAAGTCCTGGTCGCGGCCAACGGCCATTGCGGCAACTTCAGATACAGCCGTGCATTGCACGACTTTCTGAGTCGCCTGAGCGCCGGCCAGCAAGTGAATATTTCCAACCTATCGAGCGGGAAAGACCGAATGCTCAACGATGATCTCCTGAGCGTCGCCGCATCGCTGGCGCGGTGGGGAGCCCTTTGATGAGCATCATGGGCCGATGGGCGCTCGTTTTCATTGGCATCTCCGTGTCGTTCGGCAGCTTCGCCGATGAGGCCGCTCAAGTGACTTTCGCCCTGAGGATGGCCGACGATACGCTCTCGATATCGATATTGCTCGCCGCCGGTCTCATCGGAGGCATGCTTGCTGGTCCGATTGCCCCCATGGTCCTCCGGCGAATCGGGCCTCGCAAGACGATTCCTGCGGCTTTTCTCATTCAATCGCTTCTGATCGCGATCGCGTCATTGGCCAACCACTTCTGGAGCTACGTCGTCGTATCAATGGCGCTCGGATCCACGGGATCCCTTCAGTGGGCGGCAATCATGGTCGCCATTCCTGGCGTTACCAACAACGAACGGCACATCGATCGCATCAACCGGATTGCGCAATCGGTGCGAAATATGGGTTACGTGGGCGGTCCCGCGCTCGGCGGGCTGCTATACGGCACGGCCGAGCGCTCGCGGGGGCTGTTGCTGCTGGCGCTGTTGGTGCTGGTCGCCGCGTCTGTCACCGCGAGGTCGTTCAACGTACTGGATGCTTGCGGCAGAAAATCCGATCAGGTGCCCACACAAGACAAGCGGAAGGCACGACTAGACCTGACCGGTCTGTTTCGTACAGCCGGTGTGGTCCGTGCGGTCTCCCCATTGTTGATGACGGTCGTGCTGACATCCACCCTAAATGTGTTGTTGATTTTCCGAATTCGCACCGAACTGCAATTCAGCGCGGATATCTACGGACTCGTGATCAGCGCGTTGAGTGTCGGACTGATCGTCGGTCCCGTGCTTTTTTCCGGGATGTTGGCAAGATTCGGCGACGCCGCCGGCGCCTCTATTGCAGCCAGTGTCATCGGTTTCGGGATTTTATGGCTCGCCTTGAGCGACACGGCATGGATCATCATGTGCGCCACGTTTCTGATTGGATCGGCGAACGGCATTCAGAACACGCTCACAGCGAGTTTCATGATGAAGGCGATCGATCCTCAGCGGCGTGTCAACCTGATGCCCGCCTACCTGTTTTGCATACAGTCTTCGGTATTTCTCGGCTTCCTGAGCGCCGGCATGATCAGTACGGCGCACGTGAGCACGGCGCTCGTGGCTGCTGGCGTCGCTGCGGCGATCGTCGGCGCTTGCGGCCTCGCATTAAACGTCAAAAACCGACCAGGCATGGTCACAAAAGGAGCTTGTTGATGGATGGGATAGGACGCTTCGGATCGAAGCCAAACGATTCGAACTCGGTAACGTTGCAAGCCCCTTTGGATCGCATCGTGACATCGGGCATAGCAAATCTCAGAGCCAGCCATTACTACTTCGACGAGCCGCTATTCGACGAGTATGAGTTAACGACCGTCCGTGCGACGTGGGATTTTTCCGCCGCGGAATCTATTGTCCGCGATGGGCAAAATGTTCTCGATCTCGGCTGCGGCGATGGTCGGCTGCTCCTTCAGCTCGCCAGGAAGTTTTCGCTGAAGGAGAGCTTTGGCATCGACATCTCTCCCGTGGCCATCGACCGCTTCAACGCGGCCATCAGTCACAACCACATTCACGCGCTCCAAGGCGACATATTTGATTTGCCGAGGCCGATCACGGAACGACGCTTCGATGTCGTGCTTTTTGGCGATGCGACCGTCAATTTCATTCTCGACGACGACAAGCTCGAAGTGCTGTTGCGTGGCGCGAAGGCGCAACTGCGCGATGGCGGTTCAAGGATGATGCTCGCCGTCTTCGGTGACGGGACACCCGAGCGCCTTTCGTTCATGGACAAGCGATGCACCGTAGTGCCATTTCGGCGGAGTAACGGGGAAGCCACGCTCATCTGGTGGGCCTACAAATACGACAGCGACAAGCGGATCATGCATCGATCCGTGTTTGCGCAATCGGGACGGAGTGATGATGGGAATATCGAAGGGGTCGTTTGCGATCTTCGAGACCGGATGTGGACACCGTCGTCAATCGTCCCCATCGCGCAGGCCAGCGGCCTCACGGTCGAAGAAATAATCCCGTCCGAAGTACAGGACGGGGCTGCCGTAGGCATGGCAACGGCAATTGTCATATTGAAATCGGCTTGAACGACCATGAGAACCGATCCGATTCAACCCAACTTCTATCGGGGCACGGGCGGATACGCCTGGCAGCTTGCCGAGTATCTCCAGGGCGGCCACGGCGACGAAAACGGTAGCTACACGCTTTGCAAGTCAATACCGCCGCAATTGCACAACCCGCTTGCCGCCTGCCCTGAATTCCTGCAGCCACATCACTTAGTCAGATGGTCTCGTTCGGTACGCATCGCTCACGACACGCCTCGGCTTGTCGGTACTCGGGGAGTTCGATCGTCGCTTGTTGTGGTGGAAAGCGCGCAGGCGTTTGGAGGGTTTCGTCATGCGGACGTTCAGGCGCTCGTGGGAGGGACGACCGTGGGTGCGTTGTCGGGCATGGAAGTCAATGGTGTAGTGCATGAGGCGGCCACGCTATTGGTCGCGCTGTATCGACATGGATTCATCGAGCTCGATGAGGCGTTCCCGGCATCTCCTGCGGTCCGCTACATGATCGAACCCACCTGCCGCTTTGCCGACGCACCCGGGATCGGACGCGTAGTGATCAACCAGCTTAACGGCCGAACCATTCGATTGAGCGAAGCTTCTCAACGCATCTTCTCCCTGGACGAGCAATGGAAAGCGATACCGGAATCCGTGCCGCTGAACATCGCCAACTTTGTGGAAGCCGGCATGCTGCGATTACTCTCTGGAGGGAGTGCCTATGCACATGATTAGATCCGGAATGGGTACCGAGAGCAGCGCCAGTCTAATCTCGGCACTTATCTGCATGACCCGCCCCGCAACCGTCGTCGAGATAGGTGCCGGCGACAGCACGATTTTCATCGCGAAGGCACTCCAGCAGGCGCGGCAGGCATGGCAACACGATAGGGATTTGCTGGATGCCTCGACTTGGCAAGAACGCAGCGCACTTCTGGATCCGACCGGAATTCCCGACGTCTATCAACCCAGGCTGATTACCATCGACAACTTCTCGGTCGAAGGCTCCTCGGCCGAAGCGGCATGGGATGCATTGAAGCATCATGATATCGACAGAGGATTCGTGACCTTCGTCAACCGCGACTTCTATGCACTCGACGCCGCCACCATCGCTTCATGGGGACCGATAGACATCGCGTGGATCGATGCAGGCACGCCGGCCGACGACGTCAGATTCGTCGCGGCGCTCTGGGAACACATCGCGCCCGGTGGCTTTCTGTGCCTGCATGAGCCGACCATGCTGACCACCATCAGCAGGAATGGCGAGCCACGCGTTCGCAGAGTCAGAACGCCGATCTGGGAAGCCCTGTTGCACAGGCTGGACAATTCGTTCGAGTTGATAACGCTGCCGGAGTCGCACAAATATCGCCAAAGTGGCTTGGGTATTGTTCGGAAGCGTCAACAGAGTGAACGCGTGCTCCGTTGGCAGTCACTGCAGTCCGAGCTTGTCGAACTCGGAGAAATTCCAATTCGCAGCAGCTACTTGCCGATTGGGGAGCACGCACTGAACCAACGTCTTCGCAAAAACGCCATCGTTGCCACGATGACGTCACGTGAGACACGCGCCGTTTACGCGGCAATCGTCCTCGGCGTCGGTCGCCTTGCCGATATCGCGGAGAGAGTTGGCACCGATGCAAAGGTCGTCGGCAAAATCGTGACCCAGTTACTGAGCATTGGTCTCATTCAGCGAAATGAGCGTGGATTTTCGGATGTCGACACGGCGTGGGGGGACATTGCCGATCGGCAGCATCGTAGCGCTGAAGATTTGAGCGATCGACAGCTGGAAACGGATCTCGTCATCGAAAAGATCGCGACGGCTTTCGCTCCGGAAGTCGAATACACGGAATTGGAGATATCCAGAATCTGCCAATTGTTCACCACCGATTACGCCCGACTGCGGCGATATCTTGTCGATCGCGGTGTGTTGCAACGTCACAATGGCGTCTATCGACGGGTGCTGTCGGATCGCGAAGCCAGGGGGACATCTCACGGACACCAGTGACTGAATTCCTCACCGGCGTCCTGCCTCACCTGACTTTGGGGACGCGCGATCGCCCGGCTAACAGAAAGCTTACGCTCAGCGTTGTGCCGTCTTGGTCACCTTCGCAGGTGCCTTCTTGGCGGTGGGCTTCGAAGCCATCTTGGCGACTGTCTTCGCAGGGGCCTTCGCCCGCCCCTTCGATGCCACCTTGGCCGTTGCGGTCCTATTGTCAGCGACGGCAGCCTTGGCCGGCCGACGCTCCACCACGCGGATCATCTTGCCATGCTTGCCGCGCACCAGACGCGTACGCTGCGCTTCGCCGTCGCCCGTGGCCGCCGGGGCCTCGGACGCAGCCGCCACGCGCAAGGCGTCCTTGACCGGTACGTGAAGCACCAGCAGTTGGCCCGACGTGAGCGTATCGCGACGCAGACGATTCCAGCTCTTGATCTGTGCGACGCTCACGCCACTGCGCTGGGCCACGCGGGCGAGCGTGTCGTGCTTGCGAGCGCGCACCATCACCTTGCGCGTATCGGGAATATCCGGCTCCAACGCAAGCACGGCATTGCGTGCTACCGACGCGCTGATGTCCTGGTCAATGTCGTCCGAGCGCGGCACCAGCAACGTCGAGCCCGCCTTGAGGCGCATGCGCGGCGCAATGTTATTGACCGAACGGATGACCGCGGCGTCGACACCCAGCTTGCGCGCGACGTCTTCCGGACGCTCACGCGATGCGGACGTGTAGGTCGTCCAGCTCGAAAGCGGCTTGTCATAACCCTTCAGACGACGCTGAAACACTTCGGCGCTATCGAACGGCAGGAGAATCTTCGGCTGTGCCGCGCCAAGAATCACCGGCTTGCGGAACGACGGATTGAGCGCGCGGAATTCGTCGAGCGGCAGGTCGGCCAGCTTCGCGGCCAATGCCACGTCGATGTCGCGCTTGGTGGTCACGCTGACGAAGTACGGGTGATTCGGAATCTCGGGCAGCTTCACGCTGTAGATTTCCGGGTGCGCAATGATGTTCTTGATCGCCTGCAGCTTCGGCACGTAGTAACGCGTCTCGGTCGGCATGCGCAGGCTCAGGTAATCGGTCGGCAACCCTTGCGCCTGATTACGCTCGATCGCACGCTGCACGTTGCCTTCGCCCCAGTTATAGGCCGCGAGCGCCAGTTGCCAGTCACCGAACATCGCATAGAGCTTCGAGAGGTAGTCGAGCGCTGCGGTCGTCGAGGCGAGCACGTCGCGGCGCTCGTCCTGGAACATGTTCTGCTTGAGGTTGTACGTCTTGCCCGTGCTGGGAATGAACTGCCACATGCCGGCCGCCTTCGCCGTCGAGAGCGCCTGCGGGTTATACGCGCTTTCCACGAACGGCAGCAGCGCGAGTTCCGTCGGCATATGACGGCGCTCGAGTTCTTCAACGATGTGGAACAGGTATTTGCTCGAGCGCTCGATCATGCGCTCGACGTATTCGGGACGCTGCGCGTACCACTGCGTGCGGTCCTGCGCGAGGTCGGTGTCCAGATCGGGGATCGCGAAACCGTGACGAATGCGCGACCAGAGGTCGGCGTCGTCGCTGCCGTAGGCCAGGTCGTTGATCGAGTCGCTGTCAAGGTCAATGGTCTGATCGCTTGAGACGCGTTGCTTGCCTTTGGCTGTCGTGGCGAGAGGCGATTGGCCTTGCGCAGTCGGCGTGGAACTCAATGCACCGTTGGTCGGTGCTGTGCCGGCACACGCCGCCAGAAGCAGCGTCAGTAGCAAGCTAACGATAAGTCGCATTGATCGGGCTCGAATTGGGTTGCATCTTCATGAAATTGGCAAGAATGGTAAGGAAACCCTTCAGATGCGTCAACCATTCTGCCTAATTTTTTTGCAAAATTTACGCAAAAAGACCCCAAATTTGAGGGTTATCCCCGATCTTGGACGGTCGCGATGTGGCTGAAACGAGACGCCGGGACGGCGGGCCCGATGGGATCGATAAGAGACCGAAACATCGCAGGGCGGGGATGCGGCAAGGCTGAGCAGGTGTGAGCGAACATGTCAACGCCCGCTTTGTGACAATGTCATGCCATGCCACGCTGTTGACAGCGTGGCAGAGTCACGATCAACGGAAGCTGTCTTTCCAGCTACGCACGGTGGCGAATACCGCCTCGCGAGAGAGCGACGCACGCCCTGCATGGCGTTGCGCAGCCGCGATGACGGCCGGTGCGTCGCTGCGCAGGAAGGGGTTGGTCACGCGCTCCTGGGCGAGCGTCGTGGGCAATGTGGGACGGCCGGCCGCGCGAAGCGCCGTTGCCTCCCGATGCCACGCATTGAGCGCCGCGTTATCCGGATCGACCGCCAGCGCGAAGCGAATGTTCGACAGCGTGTATTCGTGCGCGCAGTGCACGAGCGTGGCGGGCGGCAGCGCGGCGAGCGCATCCAGCGAAGCGAGCATCTGTGCAGGCGAGCCCTCGAACAGGCGTCCGCAGCCGCACGAGAACAGTGTGTCGCCGCAGAAGAGATGCGGCGCGCCTGCGGCCCCGGCGCCGAGGAAATATGCGATATGCCCTTGGGTGTGGCCGGGCACGTCGATCACTTCCAGCGTCATGGCCGGGGCGGCGATGTGAACCGTCTCGCCGCCGCCATGCGGATGATCGACGCAGGCGATGGCTTCGCCGGCCGGGCCGTGCACGGGAACGTTGAAATGCTCGAGCAGCGCATCGACACCGCCGATGTGATCGGCATGTTTGTGCGTGATGAGAATGGCGCGCAGCGTGAGATTACGCGATTCGAGATAGGCGAGCACCGGCGCGGCGTCGCCCGGGTCGACCACCACGGCATCTTTGCCGTTATCGACGACCCAGAGATAATTGTCCTGGAACGCGGGGACGGGAAAGACGGTCATTGTTCCGGCCGACGCCTCACTTACCGCATCTGCGTGCGCATCCATATATACTCGCCACCATGTCAGAACGTCCGATTATAGACTGGCCCCTCTGGCTCGTCTCACCACCAGGCCGCTACGCGCTCGCATGGGAACAGGCCCTTTTCGACCAATGGGTCGGGGATCTGTTCGGCTATCACGCGCTGCAACTTGGCCGCCCCGAACTGGATACCCTGCGCGAGAACCGCATGCCTTATCGCGGTCTCGTCCTGACGGCTGCGCGCGGCCCCGACGCCTCGCCGCTCGTGACCAAGGCCGCCAGCGATACAACCAGTGGCACGCCGTCGTGCCACGCGGGCGCGGCCGACATGATCCCACGCGACATCCTCGTGAGCCGCTTCGACGAGTTGCCTATCGCCACGGCGAGCACCGATCTCGTGGTCCTGCCGCACGTGCTCGAGTTTGCCGAGAATCCGCACGACATCCTGCGCGAGGTCGAACGCATACTCGTGCCCGAGGGACAGGTCATCATCACCGGCTTCAATAATCTGAGCCTGTGGGGTGCGCGCGAAGAGCTGGGACGACTCGCCGGCACGCCGTTCCTGCCGCCTGGCGCCGATCTCATCGCCTTCACGCGTCTGAAGGACTGGCTCAAGCTGCTCTCTTTCGACATCGATCGCGGCCGCTTCGGCTGCTACCGTCCGCCCCTGCGCGGCGAGCACTGGCTGCAGCGCTTCGAGTTCATGGAACCGGCCGGCGACCGTTGGTGGCCAATTTTCGGGGCACTCTATGCGGTGCGCGCGGTCAAGCGCGTGCGAGGCATGCGCTTGGTCGGCAAAGTGCGCAAGCGTATACTCGGCCTCCAGCCGGCGGCGGCCCCCGTGGCAACCCCCAACACCACGCATCGCCAGATGGCGGAAGCGGCCGACGCGCCCGATTGATCGTTTGAGAGATGACCTTGCCGCAAGTTGAGATTTACACCGACGGTGCCTGCAAAGGCAATCCTGGCCCCGGCGGCTGGGGCGCCCTGCTCGTCGCGGGCAAACACCGCAAGGAAATGTTCGGCGGCGAAGCCAACACGACCAACAACCGCATGGAGCTTCTGGCCGTCATTCGCGCGCTCGAAGCCCTGAACAAGCCCTGCAGCGTGGTGCTGCACACCGACTCGCAGTATGTGCAGAAAGGCATCAGCGAGTGGATTCACGGCTGGAAGGCCCGTGGCTGGAAAACCGCCGCCAAGGCGCCGGTGAAGAACGCCGACCTGTGGCAGACACTCGACGCCGTCTCGCAGAAACACGAGATCGACTGGCGTTGGGTGAAAGGTCATGCCGGCCACGACGGCAACGAAGCCGCCGACCAGTTGGCCAACCGAGGCGTTGAGAGCCTGCGTCGCGGCCAGTGAGCCGGTGGCCATCGCCGCGGCTTGAGCAGTATCCGCGCATTGCGTGAGGGGTCATGACCCGCGGCGCGTCAATTCCGAAAGCACACGAAGCACACTAGATTCAACGAACAGCATGCGACAACTGATCCTCGATACCGAAACCACCGGCCTGAATGCGAAGACGGGGGACCGTCTGCTGGAAATCGGTTGCGTCGAACTGGTCAATCGCCGCCTGACCGGCAACAACCTGCACTTCTATATCAACCCCGAGCGCGACAGCGATCCGGGCGCATTGGCGGTGCACGGACTCACCACCGAATTCCTTTCCGACAAACCCAAATTCGCCGAGATTGCGGAAGAGTTGCGCGAGTACTGCCGCGACGCCGAAATCATTATTCACAACGCGGCGTTCGACCTGGGCTTCCTGGATATGGAATTCGCCCGCCTCGGCTGGCCGCCGTTCATGCAGCATTGCTCGAGTCTGATCGACACGCTGCTGCGTGCCCGGGAGATGTTCCCCGGTCGACGCAATTCGCTGGACGCCCTCTGTGAGCGTCTCGGCGTGAACAACGCGCACCGTACGCTGCACGGCGCCTTGCTCGACGCGGAATTGCTCGCCGACGTGTACCTCGCCATGACGCGCGGCCAGGAGAGTCTCGTCATCGAGATCGGCGATGGCGACGGGGGCGATGTGGGCACCCAGCGCGAAAAGATTTCGTTGCGCCAGTTCGATCTTCCCGTAATCGCGGCAGCAGATGACGAGGTCGCTCAGCATGCCGGTGTGCTGAACGACATCGACAAGGGGATGAAGGGGACGTGCGTATGGCGTATCGAACCGGCGCCCCCGGAAGGCGACACGGCACAAACGGCGTGAGTTCGCAACGAACCACACGGAAAATTCGCACGAAGGCCTTCCCAAGCACGAAAAACATCCCTATAATTGCGGTCTTTGCTGCTTGCGAGTCATCGCGAGAAACGGCGTGAAGTGATCGAGAGATATCGTCACGGCGGCAGCAAAAAAGAACAAAAGAAAAGTTGCAGGCTTCTACGAAAACAGTTAAAGTTCTGCTCCTGATTGCGAAACAAAAGCTTCAGCAATCAGCACTAAATCATTGATTTAGTTAATGATTTGGGTGGTTAGCTCAGCGGTAGAGCACTGCCTTCACACGGCAGGGGTCACAGGTTCAATCCCTGTACCACCCACCAGATTCGAAGGGCCGACGATGCGTCGGCCCTTTTTGCATTGGGCGTCCGAATTGAATACGCCAATACACAATGCCCGGCGCGTGACCGTCATCCTATTGGCGACAAAGCGCCCACATCTCTCTGCTCGCAACCGCGTCCGCCCTTCCCCCCGCATATTTCAGACTTGGACGCGCGTAGTTCATGGACTTGTCGCATGGGCATGTCTCCAGCCACGAAAGGCTGAGGCCCTCGTTCTCTCGGGGAAATGCGAATAACCGGCACGCACGCCTCACGGAATCTCGCGCTACCGAGTCCATGCCGCACTCATTTTCAATAGATTTTACCTATTGAAAATGAAGAACAATCTGAATTAATCGCTTTTCCGCTCGCTTCATGACCCAGGCTTCGGTGAGCCGTGCCCCGTCCTACGGGGTTTTCCACGACATCATGGGCGCTTCAGTGCCAGTCTTATATAAGACTAAAGCATTCACATTACGAAAAGGCATTTCAGTTTTGCCCCCGACCCGTGTCACAATCGGAAAAATTCGTCATGGCTAGCTGACTGTTACCCCAGTCGGCAGCGCTCCCCCACCGTTCCCTGCTTCTTGAATCCGAGACCAGCGATGAGTACGCAGCAACCCAGCATCATCTACACCCTGACCGACGAAGCACCGCTTCTGGCCACCAGCGCTTTCCTCCCGATCATTCGTACGTTCACGGCACCGGCGGGCGTGTCGGTCGAGACGAGCGACATCTCGGTCGCGGCTCGTATCCTCGGAGAATTCCCCGAGTTCCTGACGGAAGCGCAGCGCGTGCCGGACAACCTCGCCGAACTGGGTCGTCTGACGCAAGATCCGGATACGAACATCATCAAGCTGCCGAACATCAGCGCGTCGGTGTTCCAGCTCCAGAGCGCGATCAAGGAACTGCAATCGAAGGGCTACAAGGTGCCGGACTTTCCGGAAGACCCGAAGTCCGACGAAGAGAAAGCCATCCAGAAGCGTTACTCGAAGTGCCTCGGTTCGGCCGTCAACCCGGTGCTGCGCGAAGGCAACTCGGATCGTCGCGCCCCGCTCGCCGTCAAGAACTACGCCAAGAAGCACCCCCACAGCATGGGCGAGTGGAGCATGGCTTCGCGCACGCACGTGGCGCACATGAAGCATGGCGACTTCTACCACGGCGAAAAGTCGATGACGCTCGACCGCGCCCGTGACGTCAAGATGGAACTCGTCACCAAGAGCGGCAAGACGATCGTGCTCAAGCCGAAGGTCGCGCTGCTCGACGGCGAAATCATCGACAGCATGTTCATGAGCAAGAAGGCGCTGTGCGACTTCTATGAAGAGCAGATGGAAGACGCGCGCAAGACCGGCGTGATGCTCTCGCTGCACGTGAAGGCCACCATGATGAAGGTCTCGCACCCGATCGTGTTCGGCCACGCCGTGAAGATCTTCTACAAGGAAGCTTTCGAAAAGCACGGCAAGCTGTTCGACGAACTGGGCGTGAACGTCAACAACGGCCTCGTGAATCTGTACGAGAAGATCGAATCGCTGCCTAGCACGCAGCGTGAAGAGATCATCCGCGACCTGCATGCTTGCCACGAGCATCGCCCGGAACTGGCGATGGTCGACTCCGCCAAGGGTATTTCGAATCTGCACGCGCCGAACGACGTGATCGTCGACGCCTCGATGCCGGCCATGATCCGTATCGGCGGCAAGATGTGGGGTGCCGACGGCCGTCCGAAGGACACGAAGGCCGTGATCCCGGAGAGCACGTTCGCGCGCATCTATCAGGAAATCATCAACTTCTGCAAGACCAACGGCAACTTCGACCCGACTACCATGGGTACGGTGCCGAACGTCGGCCTGATGGCTCAGAAAGCGGAAGAGTACGGCTCACACGACAAGACCTTCGAAATCGCCGAAGACGGCGTGGCGAACATCGTCGACATCGCCACGGGCGAAGTGCTGCTCTCGCAGAACGTGGAAGCCGGCGACATCTGGCGTATGTGCCAGGTCAAGGACGCGCCGATCCGTGACTGGGTGAAGCTCGCCGTGAACCGCGTGCGCAATTCGGGCATGCCGGCCGTGTTCTGGCTCGACCCGTACCGCCCGCACGAAGCCGAGCTGATCAAGAAGGTTGAAACGTACCTGAAGGATTACGACACCAACGGTCTCGACATCCAGATCATGTCGCAAGTGCGCGCCATGCGTTACACGCTCGAGCGCGTGATTCGCGGTCTGGACACCATCTCGGTGACCGGCAACATTCTGCGCGACTACCTGACCGACCTGTTCCCGATCATGGAACTGGGCACCAGCGCCAAGATGCTGTCGATCGTGCCGCTGATGGCCGGTGGCGGCATGTACGAAACGGGTGCCGGCGGCTCGGCACCTAAGCACGTCAAGCAACTGGTGGAAGAGAACCACTTGCGCTGGGACTCGCTGGGTGAATTCCTGGCACTGGCAGTCTCGCTGGAAGACCTGGGCATCAAGACGGGCAACCAGCGCGCCAAGATCCTCGCCAAGACGCTCGATGCTGCCACCGGCAAGCTGCTCGACAACAGCAAGGGTCCGTCGCCGAAGACCGGCCAGTTGGACAACCGTGGCAGCCAGTTCTATCTGGCGATGTACTGGGCGCAGGAATTGGCCGAGCAGAAGGACGACGCCGATCTGGCCAAGCACTTCGTATCGCTCGCCAAGCAACTGACCGAGAACGAGAAGGCCATCGTGGGCGAATTCGCCGACGTGCAGGGTAAGCCGGCGGATATCGGCGGCTACTACAAGCCGGACTTCGAGAAGCTCGAGCAGGTCATGCGTCCGAGCAAGACGTTCAACGCTGCATTGGAAAGCGTCGCGAAGGCGTAATGAAGAAGTAACGTCCGGGCCGAACGACGGGCGATCATCAAGGATCGCCCGGTAGTCCCCACAAAAAAGCTGGCAGATGCCAGCTTTTTTGTTGCCTTCTTCAACACGGGCACCCGTAGCCTTAGCCGTCCGCGCGCAACAGCCCCCAGCACAACCGGTAAAGCTCGTCCTCGAACTCGGGAGTGCCAAGCAAGGGGGAGTCTTCGAGCGCGGCCGAGCGCAGCGTGCCCATGACGGCCCGCGTGAGCACGAAGACGGTGGCGGCGGTGGGTGGACGCATTTCGGGCGCGTCGCGCCGCGACATGGCGACAGCGATATGTTCGGCCGCCTCGCGCATGGCTTGCATGATGTTCTCGTGGTGATCGAGTTGCCACGCCATCTTGATGAGCGAGCGTTTCACACGCCCGCCTGCGCCGAAAGCTTCGATAAGCACCCGCAGCCGCTCGCGAATCACGCGTTCCGGGTCGGCCCCCTCGTCCGCCGCTCGGGCGATGCGCTCGTTGAGTTCGTCCATCACCCGACGCCGTTCGCGCGCGATCATCGCGAGCAGAATCGCCTCCTTGGTCGGGAAGTACTGGTACAGGGTACCGATGGAGAAGCCTGCCTTGCGGGCGATGCGATTGGTTGTGAGCGCCGCCTCGCCTTCTTCGTCGAGAACCTGAGCGGTAGCCTCAAAAATGGTCTCGACGGTGTGTTGCGCCCGTGCCTGCATCGGCCGCTTTCGCATGGCGGACGGGGTGTTCTGGGTCGCGGGCGGCTTGGGTGTGGCCATTTTGAAAAACCTGAGCGGGAAGCGAGTTGCGGCAAAGCGCCTGAAAAATGAATAATGCTCACATTCGCCGCAAAACTCAAGAGACCGCAACGGAACGCGCTTGCCGCGCCGCGTCGGCGCTGCGAATCCCTCAACATCGCCGCAGAGGCAAGACACCATGAGCCACGACATTTCTGCCCTGACCGTACGCAAACTGACTGTCGATCTGGCCGATGGCTTCGCGCGTCATTGGCACAGCGGCGATGCCTATCGCACCATGTATTACAACGCGCTGTCGATGAGCTTCCCGGTGGGCGAGCAATCGTTCATCGACTCGGTGCGCGACACGATGGATCGCCTGCCCGCCGATGCGAGCTACGACACGCTTCGGGCAGACATCGCCCAGTTCATCGGACAGGAAGCGACGCATCGGCACCTGCATGGTCAGTACAACGCACAATTGGCGAAGCAGGGACTGGTCAATCACTGGGAGAACTGGGCGACGACACGCATTCAGTGGGCGCGCCGCCGCAAGCTCTCGCCAATGTACATGCTGGCCGTGACGGCCGCCTACGAGCACTGCACGGCGGTATTCGGCGACGGGGCCCTTCGCTACGACCGTTGGCTCGCGAAGGCCGAACCGAAGATGCGCCTGATGTGGCGCTGGCACGCGGCCGAGGAAACGGAGCACAAGGCTGTGGCATTCGATCTCTATCGCGCGCTAGGCGGCAGCGAACGCCAACGCGTTCTCACGTATCTCTACGTGCTGTTCATGTTCGCAGTTGAGAGCCACGCGCAGACGATCAATAACCTCTGGCATGACGGCACCCTCTTCAAGCCCCGCACGTGGTGGGGTTTCATCACGATGTTCTTCGGGCGCGATGGGGTCGTCTGGCGTAGCACCGGGCCAATGCTCAAGTACCTCGCGCCTTCGTTTCATCCGAACCGGCACGGCGATCCTTCGCTCGCCGAAAAGTGGCTGACGGCGCATCAGGCCAATTGGCGGGCGGTTCGCTGATTTTTGCTCGACGCTTTGTTCGTGCTGCTTGGCGCTTGACCCTCGCCTCCCTCTGCGGTCGGCCGCCGGGCCGGTGCCCGTTTTCGTCGCTCCACGAAATTCGCTTTGGAAAACGGGCACCGGCCCGACAGCTCGAAACGCACCCACACATCGTCGCCCCCTCCCCCACGCCCCCACCTCACCGCATTCCCCCACCTCGTCGTCACGATGACACCGTCTTCTCATGCGCCCAGGCTCTCGCCGACCGTCCCCACGTGCTACGCATCTGCTGGTGACGATCGTCGAGAGCCTCGCCATCCCCCAAGCACTTCCCTATGCCCGGTTTCGTGACTTCTTCGCGAAATGTTTCACGCTCCATCTGGACGCATCCGGAGCACTTCGCCACGCCCGCATCGTGATGTCTTCGTCGTGAGTTTTTTCTCGCCCTGAGTAGGCTCACTCTGAAACACTTGGCCACGCCAGGTACCGTGATGTCGTCGCCGCGCGCTGTTTCTCTCCCTGATTAGGCCCGCGCCGAAACACTTGATCGCACCGGGTATTGCGATGTTGTCGCGAATTGATGCATGGGCTGGTTGGACGCATGGTGTTGCAGCGTTGTCGGTAGCCACGGCCGTTGTGGACTGGGCGAGGCGAGGGACTGATGGGATGTCGAGGGTCTCGCCGACCGTCACCAGCAGATGCGCAGCACGTGGGGACGGTCGGCGAGAGCCTGCGCGCATGAAGCGGCGGTGTCGTCGTGACGGTGGGGGTGGTGATGGTGGCGGGGTGGGTAGATGGGAAGGTTGCGACGATGGATTGGCGTGTTTCGAGTCGTCGGGCCGGTACCCGTTTTCCAAAGCGAATTTCGTGGAGCGACGAAAACGGGTACCGGCCCGGCGGCCGACCGCAGAGGGATGCGAGGGTCAAGCGTCACCCCAACAACGGAATACCGAGTATCAACGCCGAGTGATATGCCACAAGCGGCATCTTGATAATAATAATCACACCTCAAAGCAGCACCGATACCCGCGCAACGTGAAGTCAGTGTGTCAATGACTCAGGCGTGCCCCCTTGCACCCTTCGGTGAGAAGCGAAGTTCAGAGGCACGCATAAATCAAAACGAGACGGAGACACAGTCATGAGCAAGGCAGCAGGTTGGCTGCGGGGCGCGCTTGCCCTCGCGGTTTGCGGAGCCGCGGGCGTCGCCCACGCGCAATCGAACGTATCGCTTTACGGTCAGGTCGACGCCTGGGCCGGTGCGGTCAAAACGCCCGGCGGTGAACGCACCTGGACGCAGGCCGGCGGCGGAATGTCCACGTCGTACTGGGGGATGAAGGGCACGGAAGATCTCGGCGACGGTCTCAAGGCGATCTTTGCGCTGGAGGACTTCTTCCTGCCGCAAACCGGACATTACGGACGCTTCACCGGCGACAGCTTCTTCTCCCGGAATGCCTACGTCGGCCTACAGTCGAATACGCTCGGTACGGTCACGATGGGCCGACTTACCACGTCGTATTTCGTCTCGACGATTCTGTTCAACCCCTTCGTTGACTCGTATACGTTCAGCCCGATGGTCTATCACACGTTCCTCGGCCTCGCCGGCCAAGGCATCGTCGGTGATTCGGGATGGAACAACGCCGTGATGTACGCCACGCCGGATTACAAGGGGCTCGGGGCCAGCGTGTCTTATGCCTTCGGCAACAAAGCCGGCGAGACCGGGCAGAACAAGTGGAGCGCCGCCGCGATGTATTTTCACGGCCCGCTCGCCGCCACGCTCGCGTATCAGCAAGTGAAGTTCGATTCGACGCCCGACGATCAGGCCGGCATCACCGGCTTTCGCAATCAGCAAGCGCTCCAGGCTGGCCTGACTTACGATTTTCACGTCGTCAAATTCTACGGGCAATATCAGTACATCAAGAACACGATCACCGGGGGCAATCTGACGTCGAACGGCGCTCAGTTCGGGGTGTCGGTGCCGCTCGGCGCAGGCAGCGCGATCGCGTCGTACGCCTATACGAAGAATTCTGGCCAGAACGACGTCAGCCGAAATACCTGGGCCGTCGGTTATGACTACAACGTCTCGAAGCGCACCGATCTGTATGTGGCCTACCTGAACGACAAGGTATCCGGGCTGGAGGCCGGGAATACTTTTGGGCTGGGCATGCGAACCAAGTTCTGAGAAACTCCGCTGCACGGACTCGCGCACAGTACAATGCGCGCGCCCCCGCTGCACACGGACAACGGCATAACAAAGGCACAAGGAGAGCACGTTGCTGACAAAATTCTTCAAACTCCAGGAGCATGGCTCCAACGTACGCACCGAAATGGTGGCAGGTCTCACGACCTTCCTGACCATGTCGTACATCATCTTCGTCAACCCCAATATTCTCGGCACAACGGGCATGGACAAGAGCGCCGTGTTCGTGGCGACCTGTCTCGCAGCCGCGATCGGCTCGGTGGTAATGGCCTTCATCGCCAACTACCCGATCGGTATGGCGCCGGGCATGGGGCTGAACGCCTTCTTCGCCTTCACGGTCGTGGGCGCGATGGGCTACTCGTGGCAGCAAGCCCTGGGGGCAGTGTTCATCTCAGGCTGTTTGTTCATCATTCTGACGGTGACGGGCATACGCTCCTGGCTGATTGCCGGGGTACCCAAATCGTTGCGATGCGCCATCGCCGCCGGTATCGGTCTCTTCCTCGCCATCATCGCGCTCGGTAACGCCGGCGTGGTCGTCGCCAATCCGGCAACGAAGATCGGCCTGGGCGATCTCCACGCCCCGCAAGCCCTGCTCGCGATTTTCGGCTTCTTCCTGATTGCCGTGCTCGACGCCCTGCGCGTTCGCGGCGCGATCCTGATCGGTATTCTGGCCGTGACGGTGCTCTCGATGGTGTTGGGACTGAATCAGTTCCAGGGCGTTTTCGCCATGCCGCCGAGCCTCGCCCCGACGTTCCTCAAACTCGACATCCCGGGCGCATTGCATGCAGGCTTCGTTCACGTCATTCTGGCCTTCGTGCTGGTGGAAGTGTTTGACGCAACGGGCACGCTGATGGGCGTGGCAAAGCGAGCCGGCCTGCTCGAAGGTACGCACTACAAGGGCCTCGGCCGCGCGCTCTTCGCCGATTCGATTGCGATTTTCTTCGGTTCGCTGTTGGGCACGAGCAGCACGACGGCCTACGTGGAAAGCGCCTCGGGTGTGCAGGCGGGCGGACGCACCGGCCTCACCGCGCTCACGATTGCCGCGCTCTTCATCCTCGCCCTGTTCATTGCGCCGCTGGCCGGTTCGGTGCCCGCCTACGCGGCCGCACCGGCATTGCTCTATGTGGCCGGGTTGATGCTGCGCGAGCTGCTCGACGTGGAGTGGGACGACATCACGGAAGCCACCCCGGCCGCCCTGACCGCCCTCGCCATGCCGTTCACGTATTCGATCGCCACCGGTCTGGCATTCGGCTTCATCTCGTACGCCGTGCTCAAGCTCTTCACGGGCCGCGCGAAGGATGTCCACCCGGCCGCCTGGGTGATCGCCGTGCTCTTCGTACTGAAGTACGTGTTCTTCCCGAGCTGATCGAGACGATGTCCCGATAGCGTGACGGCCCGCCGGAGCATCCCCGGCGGGCCGTTTGTTTCTACCCGAGGCTCACGCCCTCGCCGCCGAAATCAATTCGGCTAGCCCCGTGCGCTGGCGGCCCTGTGCGTCAAAGTTCTCCAGCGAAAGCCATTGTTCGAACCCCCGACTGATGGCCGGCCATTCGCCATCCGTGATCGAGAACCACGCCGTGTCGCGACTACGCCCCCGGTAGACGATCGCCTGACGGAATATGCCCTCGAACGTGAACCCGTAACGTGCCGCCGCCCGCCGCGACGGGGCATTGAGCGCGTCGCATTTCCACTCATATCGGCGATACCCCAACTCGTCGAACGCCCGACGCATCAGCAAGTATTGCGCCTCCGTGCCAGCACGCGTGCGCTTGAGCATCGGCGAGTACGCCACGTGCCCGACTTCAATTACGCCGTTCACCGCGTCGATGCGCATGAGCGCCAACGTCCCCACCGCCCGCTCCGTCTCCCGATCGATGATCGCGTAATGCAACGGGTCGCTGGACGCCGCCATCCTGGTCGCGTACGCGTAGTAGCTGTCGAAATCCGGAAACGGCCCCCCACTCATGTATGTCCAGTCGCGACCGTCCGCGGCGCTGGCATACGCCTCGTACAGGTCCTTCGCGTGACGCTCCACGTCGATCGGCTCGATCCGGCAGTAACGCCCATCGATCGGCGCACGCGGCGGCTGCGCTCTCGACTTCCAGTCCGGCAGCGCTGCACCGATCGGCTGGTCGTATTCGTTGAAATTCGGGGCGTCAGTCATCTCGCTCATCTCCGGAAGTTGGCGCAACACGCAAGTCATGACGTCTAAAGTATCGCCTCAGTGGTACGATGAAAAGCACCACTCTTTGAGAATCTCATGGTGCCACACGCTCACTCCACCGCTCGGCAAGCCAGACCGGCGCCCCGCCCCGGCACTCCCGATCCTGCTCCGGAGAACGTCGCCGCACTGTTCGACAGCCCCCTGACGACCGGCCCCGGGCGCGCTGGCACCTCGCTTCAGAAACAACTCCTCTCCCGCCTCAAACACGCCATTCTCGAAGGTCGTTTGCCCGCCGGCGCCCGTCTGCCCGCCTCGCGCACGCTCGCCGAAGATCTCGCCATTTCACGCAACACGGTCTCGATCGTCTACGACCAACTGGCCGCCGAAGGCTTTATCGTGCCCCACCGGCTCGGTACCCGCGTCGCCCAACTCCCTCTCGATCCCCTCTTCGCCGCCAAAGCCGCACATACCGCCAGCGCCAAGACGCCGAAAGCCAATGACCCGGTGGCGACGCCCCCCAGCGCCCCCGACGGTCCCCCAACACCACTCGCCTCGCGCCGCATCCAACGCTTGCCCGCGACGCGCCACGCCGCCCGCGCCGACGAGTCGCCCCTGCCGTTTACGCCCGGGGTTCCCGCACTCACCCACTTTCCCACCAGTACCTGGCGACGCACGCTCGAACGCGTCATGCGTGAAGCCCAACCCCGCCACTATCACTACGGCGATCCCCTCGGCGAACCCGCGCTGCGAGACGCCATTGCCGCACACTTGCGGATCTCGCGCGGCGTGCGTTGCGATGCGTCGCAAGTCGTGATCACGGAAGGCGCCCACGAGGCGCTGATTCTCTGCGTCCGCCTGCTCACGGATCCCGGCGATACGGTGTGGATGGAAGACCCAGGCTATCGCGGCGCGAAGGCCGCTTTCCATTCGGCCGATGTTCGCCTTCACGCGCTGCGCGTCGACGATGAGGGGGTCGTGATTCCGGAAGGACAGTGGGAACGCTCGCCGCCACGACTGGTGTATGTCACACCATCACATCAGTATCCGCTCGGCAGCGTGCTGTCGGCCTCGCGCCGCCTCGATCTGATCGCGCAGGCACGGCGTCACGGCGCCTGGATTCTGGAAGATGATTACGACAGCGAGTTTCGCCATCAAGGCGAACCAATCGCCGCGATGCAGGGGATGGTGGCCAACGCCCCCGTTGTCTATGTGGGGACGTTCAGCAAGACGATGTTTCCCGCGCTGCGCCTGGGCTTTCTGATTCTGCCGACCGCGCTCGCCGCGCAAGCCCGCGACGCCCTCGACGAACTCTTGCGCGGCGGGCACCGCTTCGAACAACTGGCACTGGCGGAATTCATCCGCAGCGGCCAGTTTGCACGGCATCTGGGTCGCATGCGACGGCTGTATCGGGAACGTCAGACGGCTTTGCGCAACGCGCTGGCCACCCACTTCGACCCGGCGTATGCGGTGATTGGCGAGCGCTGCGGCCTGCACCTGACGGTGCGGCTCGATCCCGCATTCCCGGACAAGGCGATCGTGACCGCCGCGCAGTGCGAAGGCATCGGCCCCCGCGCCCTATCGAGCTTTGCACTCGATCCACACCCCACGGATAACGGTCTGGTGATCGGCTACGGCGATACGGACGCGGCACGCATCCCGGGCCTGATCCAGCGGCTCGCCGCGATTGTCGCGGCGCAGCAGCGGGCGACGTTGGAGACGGTGGCGACCGACTGACCCCGCCGTCAGCGATTACGCCGTCTGTACGACTTTCTTGTCGGCGTCGCGCGCCTGCTCGGCTCGCGCCATCCATAGCGTGAGCAAGACGGCCGCCACCGCAGCCACTGATGCACACAGGTAGACCTCGGCGTAGCCGTATGCCCCGACGATCAGGCCCGCCACCGGTCCGGTCACGCCAAGCGCAACATCGAGGAAGACGGAGTACGCCCCCAGTGCCGCACCCCGGTTCTGTGCAGGAACCAGATTGACGGCCGCCACGCCCAACGACGGGAACACGAGCGAGAACCCCGCGCCGGAGAGCGCCGCGCCGAGCAACGCCGTGAATCCCGTAGGCGCGATCCCGAGCACGATCAGGCCGAAGGCCTCGAGCGTGAATGACATCATGGCCACACGGTAGCCGCCGAAGCGCCCGATGCTGCTGCCGAAGAGCAGTCGTACGCCCATGAAGCACACGCCGAACGCGGTCAACGCCAGTGCAGCGTTGTCCCAGTGATGGCTTGCGTAGTAAAGCGTGATGAACGTGGAGATGGCACCAAAACCGATGGAGCCCAGCGCAAGCCCCATGCCGAACGGCAACACGCGACCGAGCACGGCGCGGAATGCGAGACGTTCTCCATGGATAACCGGCGTCGCACGCTTCATGCGCGCGAGCAGCAGGCCAGCGACGCCCGCCAGCGCGATCGCCGCGCCAAGTACTTGGATGCCATACGCATTGTCGAGTGCAACGCCAAGCGGCGCGCCCAGCGCAAGCGCGCCGTAGGTTGCCACGCCGTTCCATGAGATGACGCGTGCAGTGTGCGACGGACCCACCTGGCCGATGCCCCACATGATCGCGCCCGTCGACACCCAGCTCTCACCAAAGCCAAGCACAAGACGTCCAAGGATCAGCGTGAGGAGCGCCAACCATGGCACGCCGGAAAACACACCGCCCAAGGCCACGAGCAACCCGGAGGCACCGCAAGCCACCAGTCCGCACAACACGGTGCGTTTCGGGCCCCAGGCGTCGGCAGTCCGCCCGGCGTAAGGACGCGAGAGCAGCGTCGCAAGGTACTGAACGCTGATGGCCAAGCCGGCAATGACCGAACTGTATGCGAGATCGACATGCACGAACGACGGCAACACCGCGAGCGGCAATCCGATCGTCAGATAGCAGAGGAACGTGAAGAACACGGTGGAGACGATCTGCAGCGTCGTGGCGAACGATGGGTTCGCAGGGCGGGTGTCGTTGGGCATTGCGCAGGAGTTCAGGAATCGACGAAACCCCAGGACGCGCCACCCCGCGCGACGGGCAAGCATCCGCGCAGGTCAACTCAATCCTAGGGTTTTCCCGGATCATACGCGGTTTCGTGACTTTTGTGTAAACGCTTAAAAATGCCCCCGCGACGGCTTTCGACGACAGCCCGTCGCGTATTCGCCAGCCGCGGCGCGGACGCCCCCCACGGCGCTCGGGGGCGACCGTCCTGCTCGGCTCAGCGGTCGACTTCCGCCAACGCTTTCAGGCTCACCGACAACATGGCCAGGTCGGCGTTACCGGCCGCGACCTGGTCGGCCAGCACACGGTGGTAGCGCGCGAGCGCGTCTGCATGCAACGTCTCCCAGTGGGCGACGCGCTTGCCCGCCGGGCTTGGGTCGGCTGGCTCGCCGGCATGCACTGGATCAAGCACCGCCTCGCCGCCCGCCAGCACGCTCGCCGTCAGGCGTCGCCGCAATACCGACAATTCTTCGAGCAAGGTGGCCCGCGCGAGGCGCTGCCAGTGCGTCTGCATCGGCAGGCCGAGCACCCCCGCCTGGAGCCAAGCGTAGCCAAGCGGTGCGTCGAGGGCGAAATACACCTGCGCGGCCAGCGACGGTTCGCACCCGCTGCTGCTCGCCACTTCGGCAATGTCGAGCAACGCCACCCGCGCGCCGACGCCCGCGGCCGTTTGTGCAAGCAACGGCGGCACGCCCGCATCGATCATGGTCTGGCATCTGGCCCGCGCGTCATCGGCGGCCGCGCCGCTGACCAGCGTGTCCAGTGTCGGCAGGATGGGCGTGAGCACAGCGCGCAGACGCTCGAGCGTCTGCGGCACGTCGGCCACACGCCGCCGCAAGAACCATAGGGTGGCGTGTTCGTGCCACTGCGCAATCGCGGCAAAGAGCGAGGCCTGCGTTTCGTGCGAGACGCGCGCGTCAAGCGCATCGATCTCGCCCCACAACGTGTCGAGGTCGTAGGCCCCCCGTGCCGCCAGACTGGCCCGCACGACGTCGGCCGGCTCAGCGCCCGTTTCCTCGCTGAGTCGATGCACGAACGTGACCCCCGCCCGGTTGACGAGCGCATTGGCCTGCATCGTCGCGAGAATTTCCCGCTTGAGTGGATGACGCAACATCGCCGCGCCGCATCGGCTCGCGAGCGGCTTGGGAAAGTACGACGGCAATTCGTCGGCAACGAAATCGGCGTCGGGCAGATCGCTTGCCAGCAGCAGGTCGTAGAGCCACATCTTGCTGTAGGCCATGAGGACCGCGCGTTCGGGGGAGGTCAGCCCCGCGCCGGACGCACGCCGCGCGTCAAGTGTTTCGTCGTCGGGCAGGAACTCGATGGTGCGCGAGAGCCGCTGTGCCCGCTCCAGGTACCGCATGAAGCGCGTCTCGTCGTCGAGCGACGCCACCGCTCGCAACCGGCCCAGTGAGAGCGCCTGCGTCTGCAAATAGTTGTCGCGCAACACAAGAATGCCGACTTCCTCGGTCATCTCCGCGAGCAACGTGTTGCGCTGCTTCAGTGTCATCTCGCCGTCCGTCACCACCAGGCCCAGAAGAATCTTGATGTTGACCTCGTGATCGGAACAATCGACACCGGCCGAATTGTCGATGGCATCGGTATTGATGCGACCGCCATGCTGCGCGTACTCGATGCGCCCGAGCTGCGTCAGCCCAAGGTTGCCGCCCTCGGCCACGACCTTGCAACGCAGTTCCGCGCCATTCACGCGCAAGCCGTCGTTGGCACGATCGCCCACCTGCGCATGCGTCTCGGTGCTCGCTTTGACGTACGTGCCAATGCCGCCGTTGTACAGCAGATCGACCGGCGCTTTCAACAACGCCCGCAACAGGTCGTTCGGCGCCATCTCCGTGGCCTCGGTGCCGATCAGTTCCCTCACCGGCGCAGAGAGCACAATGGCTTTGGCCGTGCGCGGGAACACGCCGCCGCCCGCCGAAATCAACCGCGTGTCGTAGTCGGCCCAGCTGGAACGCGGCAGTTGGAACAGGCGCTCGCGCTCGGCAAACGACGTTGCAGCATCAGGCGTGGGGTCGAGGAAGATGTGCCGATGGTCGAACGCGGCCACCAGCCGGATGTGTTTCGAGAGCAACATGCCGTTGCCGAAGACATCGCCCGACATATCGCCGATACCCACCACGGTGAAGTCCTGCGTCTGGGTGTCGACGCCCATCTCGCTGAAATGCCGCTTGACGGACTCCCACGCGCCGCGCGCCGTGATGGCCATCTTCTTGTGGTCGTAGCCGACCGAGCCGCCGGACGCAAAGGCATCGCCGAGCCAGAATCCGTACTCCGCCGAAATGGCGTTGGCGTAATCGGAAAAAGTCGCCGTCCCTTTGTCGGCTGCGACGACGAGATACGGATCGTCGCCGTCGATACGCACGGTCTGCGACGGGGGCACCAATTGGCCGTCGACGTAGTTGTCGGTCAGATCCAGCAGCCCGCGCAGGAATGTCTGGTAGCACGCCACCCCCTCGGCCAGATAGGCATCCCGGTCGCCTGGCGATGGCGGTTGCTTCACCACGAACCCGCCCTTCGAGCCGACCGGCACGATGACGGTGTTTTTCACCATCTGCGCCTTGACGAGACCCAGCACCTCGGTGCGGAAGTCTTCGCGGCGATCCGACCAGCGCAAGCCACCCCGCGCCACACGCCCTCCTCGCAAATGCACGCCCTCCACGCGCGGCGAATACACCCATATCTCGAACATCGGCTTCGGCTCGGGCAGACCCGGCACCTTCGACGGATCGAACTTGAACGACAGATAGCGCTTCTGCGTCACGCCGTCCTTGCCCGTCTGGAAGTAATTGGTGCGCAAGGTCGCTTCGAGCACGCCAAGGAACTGACGCAGAATGCGATCCTCGTCGAGGTTGGGAACGTCTTCGAGCGCCGCGTGAATTTGCGCCCGTAGCCGCTCCGCCTGCGATGCGCGATCCGGCGCCGCCAGCCCCGGATCGAAGCGGGCCAGGAACAACCGCACGAGCATGCCCGAAATCGACGGATTTCCGGTCAGCGCATTCTCGATATACGCATTGCTGAAGGTCGACCCCACCTGGCGGATGTACTTCGCGTAGGCGCGCAAAATGCGGACTTCGCGCCACGTCAGTCCGGCGCGCAAGACCAGCCGGTTGAGGTCGTCGTTCTCGACGTCGCCCGCCCAGATGCGCGCGAACGCCTCCTCGAAGCGCAGGCGGGCATTCTCCAGGTCGACATCCGCGCCGTCGAGGCTGGTCATGCCGAAGTCGTGCATCCAGACAACGCCGGTGTCGGCCGGTTCGATCCGATAGGGGCGCTCGTCGTTGACGCGCACACCGAGGTGTTCGAGCATCGGCAGGCTGCGCGAGAGCGCGATGGGCTCGCCCGCCTGATAGATCTTGAAGCGCAGCGTGCCGGGCGCGGCCTCCAGCGGCCGGTAGAGCTGCATGGCCAGCGGCGTGGCGTCGGAAGCCTCGACCGGCACCGCGTGTCCGACGCTCAGCAGCGGCTCGATCAACTCGACGTCGCGCACCGCCATGCGCGCGGCGTAATCTTCTCGATACGCCGCGGGGAACGCCTGCGCGTACCGCCGCAGTGCGCGCGTGCCGCGCTCTTCGCCAAACTGCTCGCGCAGCGCGTCGGACAGATCGTCCTGCCACCGGCGGGTCGCCTCGACGATGCGCGCTTCCAGATCGTTGACATCGACATCCGGCACATTGCCCGGCTCGGTCCGCACGGTGATGTGAATGCGCGCGAGCATCGACTCGGAGAGCTGCGGCGTGAATTCAACACTGGTCCCGTGATACGCCGCCTGCAACAAGTTCTGCACGCGGACACGCAGATCGGTGTTGAATTTCTCGCGCGGCACGAAGACGAGGCACGATACAAAGCGATCGAAGCGGTCGCGCCGCACGAACAGGCGCGTGCGCTGGCGCTCCTGCAGTCGCAGAATGCCCAGCGCGATATTGGCCAGGGGATCGACGTCGATCTGAAAGAGTTCGTCGCGCGGATATTGTTCGAGGATCGTCGCGAGCGTCTTGGCCAGATGCCCGTTGGGCAGGAAGCCCGTGCGCCCGATCACTTCGGCGACCTTGCGTCGTACGAGCGGAATTTCGTCGGCGGGCACCATGTAGACGTTCGACGTGTAAAGCCCGAGGAAGCGCCGCTCACCGCACACGCGCCCCTGCGCATCGAAGCATTTGACGCCTACGTAATCGAGATAGCCGGGACGATGGACGCTCGCCCGCGAATTGGCCTTGGTCAAAAAGATCGGCGTACTCGTCTGGGCCACGCCAATGGCCCCGGGCGACAGGCGCGTCTCGTCGGGGGTGCTGGCATCGCGGCGGGCCTCGCGCAATACGCCAAGCCCCGTGCCCGCCACGCCTTGCAGGTAGTGCTCGCCGTCGCGCACGACCAGCGCGTAATCGCGATAACCGAGGAACGTGAAATGCCGGGCAAGCATCCAGTCGAGAAACGCCTGCGCTTCGTCAATCTCCACACGCTCCGGCGGGCTCACGCTCGTTTGTTCGGCCCGCTGCCGAAGGGACTCGATGGCCGCATGCGCGGCCGCCTGCATCGCGCGCCAGTCTTCGACCGCCGCGCGTACATCGCCAAGCACGCGCTGCAATCCGTCAGCCAGTGCCTGAATGCGGTCCGGCTCGGAAAAACGGTCGACTTCGATGTGGATATACGACTCGAAGCGGCCGCCGTCGGCGCTCGCATCGCCCGCCCGTTGCGCCGTCGCGCCCGACGCCAGCAGCGCCCCGACGTCGCCGCCGTTCACGCCGTTCGCCCCTTTAGTGCCGCTATCGCCGCCATCACCGTTATCGCCCGTCACTCGCTCGCCCGCGGACACCGGCTGCCCAAGGCCACCGCCCGGCGACACGGCGAGGCGCTTGCCCGCGCCGTCGCGCTTGATGCGATAGACCGGGTGAAACGCGGAGTGCAGTGCGAGCCCCTGCCGGTTGATCTCCATCGTCACCGAATCGACGAGAAACGGCATGTCGTCGTTGACGATCTCGACGACCGTATGGCTGCAATGCCAACCATGCTGATCGAGCGTGGGGTTGTAGATGCGGATGCGTGGCTCGCCGCTGACGAACTTCTGGCCGAGTTGCCAATGCGCCATCGCCGCGCCATACAGGTCGTCGACACTGCGCGAGACAACGTCCTCGGCATCGGCCAGACCGTAGTAATGCCGCACGAAGGGCTCGAACAGCGCGACCACGTCGGGCGCACGCTCACGGGCCATCGCGACGACTTCCGCCATATGCTGGCGGACTTTCTCTTCCGGATTCACAGGCATGGGCAACCTCTGCGGGAATGGACGAGACATCGACAAGCAAAGCCATGCTACGCCCGGCGGCCCCGGACTGGCAACGGCGCGATCCCTAACCCCGCGTCGGCGCCCACCCCGGCGGCCCCGGTCGGCCCGGTATAATTGCGCATGAACTCAAAAGCCACCGATTCGCGCACCGACAGCGCCCCCTTCTCGAGCCTGCCGCTCTCGCCTGCCATGCAGGAGAACCTCGCACGGCTGGGTTACGTCTCGATGACGCCCATTCAGCAGGCGTCGCTCCCCGATATGCTCGCCGGGCACGACCTCATCGCCCAGGCCAAGACCGGCAGCGGCAAGACCGCCGCATTCTCGCTCGGCCTGCTCCAGCGCGTCGATGCCCGCGATTTCGCGGTGCAGGCCGCCGTGCTCTGCCCCACGCGAGAACTCGCCGAGCAGGTGGCGCAGGAAGTGCGACGCATCGCGCGCGCCGAAGACAACATCAAGATCCTGACGCTGTGCGGCGGCGCACCGCTGCGTCCGCAGGCGGAAAGCCTCGCCCACGGCGCGCATGTGGTCGTCGGCACGCCGGGCCGCATCATGGATCACCTGGAGCGCGGCACGCTCTCGCTCGCCGGGATCAAGACGTTGGTGCTCGACGAAGCCGATCGCATGCTCGACATGGGCTTTTTCGACGACATCGCCACGGTCGCGCGTCAAACGCCCGCCTCGCGCCAGACGCTGCTCTTCTCCGCCACGTACCCGGAGGGCATCGCGAAGCTCGCTCAACGCCTGCTGCGCACGCCGCGCGAAATTCGTCTGACCGAGAAGCACGACGCCAGCAAGATTCGCCAACGCTTCTACGAAGTGCGCGAAGAGGAACGTCTGCACGCCGTGGGCCAGTTGCTCGATCATTTCCGGCCGATCAGCACCATCGCGTTCTGTAATACGCGAGCGCAATGCCGCGATCTGACCGACGTGCTGCGCGCCGAAGGTTTTCACGCCCTGACGCTGCACGGCGAGCTGGAGCAGCGCGAGCGCGACCTCGTGCTGATCCAGTTCGCGAACCGCAGTTGCTCGGTGCTGGTCGCCACCGACGTGGCCGCTCGCGGGCTGGACATCACGCAACTCGAAGCCGTGATCAACGTCGATGTGACGCCCGACCCCGAGGTGTATGTGCACCGCATCGGCCGCACGGGCCGCGCCGACGAAGCGGGCTGGGCCTTCAGCCTGGCAAGCATGAACGAGATGGGCCGCGTGGGTAACCTCGAAGCGGCGCTGGGCCACGAAGTGCCGTGGCACAAGCTCGAGGAACTCACGCCGTCGGGCGGCGGGCACCTGCTGCCGCCAATGGTCACGCTCCAGATGCTGGGCGGCAAGAAAGACAAAATCCGCCCAGGCGACGTGCTCGGCGCCCTCACCGGCGAAGCCGGCTTTGCCGCCAGCCAGATCGGAAAAATCAACGTTCTGGATAACTTCACGTATATTGCGGTGGAGCGCGACATCGCCCCGGTGGCGTTGCGCAAGTTGTCCGACGGCCGCGTCAAAGGCCGCAAGGTCAAGGTAAGATTCCTGCAGGATTAAGGGCGGGTCAGACGCCGGCGTCCGACGCCGTTTTCGGATCGTCCCCTGCGCGCCGCGCGCGGCAAGGAGGCTGCAATGAGGTCACTGCGTACCCTGTGGTTCTCTCCCGTCGCGCGCCGTGCGCGATGCTCGGCGCTCGCCGCGCTTGCCGCAGGCTGGCTGACGGCCTGCAGCACCCAGGGCGTGCCGCCCAACCCTGTCCTCACCGAAGACACGCTCGACGAGTACGCGATCGTCATCGTTGGCCTCGACACGCCACTGCAAAGCACATGGGGGCCGTGGAATTACTCCGACTTCTCACAGACAGTGAATGGCATCGTCGGCGGCAAGGTCACGCGCACACTCAACAGCAATCCGCCGACGCGTGGCTTCGTGGCGATGCGCGTCTCGCCGCTCATGCGCAACGAGCGCTTCGGTCCGATGGAATTCACGCCGGCCGACAAGAGTTATCGCTTTCGCTATTGCAAGGGCCGCAAGGTGCCAACGGTGCAGGTCCAGCGGGGCGATGTGATCTACGCGGGCACCCTGATGCTCGATAGCCACGACGGCAAGCTCTGGCTGCGCACCGAGTTCGACATGGCGGGCGCGCGGCGCTTCGTGCAGGCGAACTATCCGTCGCTGGCCGGTAAGCTCCAGCCGCAACCGTTTACCTATTTCGAAATGAAGAGCGAGCCCGGCTGCCGGTGAGTCCTGCCGGCACGCTTATGGCTCGTCGATGTCCGTTCCCGGCGCCAGAACGATCTCGCGCCCTTCGCACAACGCCTCGGCTCGCGTGCTGAGTTCGCTGGCCACGTCCGCCAGATGCCGCCGCAGGGTGTCGGCAAGCACCGACTCGGGTTCATGCGACGGCCGCAACATCTCTACCGGAAATTCGATGGCCGGAGCCACGCGATACAGGCGCTGCGCCTGCTCATGGGCACTGGCCGCCGTGAATTGATCGAGCAGCGCGTAGCCCAGACCGTGCTCAACGAGCGCCGCCGCGAGCGAATAGGTCTGCACCATCACTTCGGCGTCCTGCAGCAACTCGGTCTGCTCCAGACGCTCGTTGATCAGGGCACCGAGCGGCGTGTCATCGTGCAGCTTGATGAGATCGCGCCCGGCGAGCGCTTCGGCACTGGCCGGCCCCCGTCGCGAGAGCTTCGGCCACGCCGCGGGCACCGCCAGCACAATATGCCCCTGCGCCACCGGACGGCTCACGATGCCGGCCGCCATCGGCGGGGCCGACACGATGCCCACGTCGACCGACGAGGTGAGGATCGCCGTGATCATCTCGGTCGTGTGGTGCGTAATGAGTTCGAAGACCACGTCTGGATGCGCGCGCCGCATGCGCTCGATGGCGGCAGGCAACAGGCTCTGCGCAAGACTCGGTGTCGCGGCAATGCGCAGATGACCCACGCCATGCTGGCGTAGATTGCGCGACGTGGTACGCAGGCGTTCCAGATCACTGAAGATGCGTTCGACATCGGGATAGAGGCGACGCGCTTCGGCCGTCGGCACGAGTCGGCCCTTGACGCGGTCGAACAGCTTGAAGCCGAGTTGCTGTTCGGCGTGTTGCAAGACGCGCGAGACGACGGGTTGCGACACGTTGAGCAATTGCGCGGCGCCGCTGGCCGAGCCCGTCAGTACCACTGCGCGAAACGTCTCGATATGCCGCAATTTCATGCCTGACGTTGTCCCCGTGTCGCGAAAAGCGGATCGGCGGTGGTGCCGACCCTATAGCCAAAAGACATATGCTGCCTCAAATCCGCATAGGTTACCGAATTTTCTCGCCCTACACTGCGTAGCAAAGGTAGGGGGAAAACACGGCCGCGAGGCCTCGCGCTCCACGCCGAATATTTTCCCGCCTTGCATTCCCTGACGTTTTTGGTTGTCATTCATCGCTATGCATATTGGAGTCATCGGGGCAGGCATCGTGGGCCTCGCCAGCGCGTATGAACTGCTGCGCGCAGGCCATGCGGTCACGGTCATCGACGCCGGACGCGGTCCGGGTCTGGCGACAAGTTTCGCCAACGGTGGCCAACTGAGCTACGGGTACGTGTCGCCACTGGCCGCCCCCGGCGTACTTTCGCAGTTGCCCTCGCTGCTGTTCTCTCGCACCGGGCCGCTGCGCATCAAGCCGTCGTTCGATCCGGACTTCTGGCGCTGGTCGATCGCATTCGTCAAGCATTGCAATGCGCAGGCGAACGCCAGCTCCACATTGCGTTTGCTCTCGCTCGGCCTGCACAGCCGCGCGGTAATGCAGGAATTTCTGGCGCGGGAATCGGTGTCGTTCGATTACCGTCTGAGCGGCAAGCTCGTGGTGTACCGCGATGCGGACAAGCTCGCCGCCGCCGAACGCTCGCTCGAACTGGCCAACGGACTCGGCTACACACAGCGTCGGGTCGACGCCGCGACATGCGCCATGCTGGAGCCCGCCCTGGCGACGATCGCCGGTGAGCTGGCCGGCGGCATTCACACGCCGGGCGAAGGCACCGGGGACTGCCAGTCGTTATGCATGGAACTGGCGCGGATCGTCGGTGCGCACGCCGACGGCAAGTTGCTGTATGAACGCGAAGTGACCGGCTTCGATGTGCGTGGCGGCACGGTGCGGTCGATTCGCACACGCATGGGCGACGTGGCCGTCGATGCCTGTGTCGTCGCCAACGGCCTGGCGGCGATGCCGTTGCTGCACAAGGTCGGTGAGTCGGTGTCGCTTTACCCGCTCAAGGGCTACAGCCTGACGTATCGCCACGCCCCGGTCGACGCGCGCCCGCAGGTATCGGTGACGGACGCCGACAACAAGGTCGTCTACGCCAGCCTCGGCGAGCATCTGCGAGTGGCGGGCATGGCCGACCTCGTGGGGTACGACTATCGCATCGCGGCCCGGCGCATCCAGGCGCTGCGCACGCTCTCGGCGGCGTTGTTTCCCGCATTGGCCGGCGAGGGGCCCCCGCTGGAATGGACCGGTATGCGACCGGCCACGCCGCACGGCCGCCCGATCCTCCAGCGCGCGGATACGTTGGACAATTTGTGGCTGAACGTTGGCCATGGCGGATTGGGCTTCACGTTGTCGATGGGCGCGGCGCGCGTGATTGCCGATGCCATCGGCGGCAAGCGTCCCGCGGTCGATCTGGCAGGGTTTGCCCGGCTGGCCGCGTGAATCGCGTTGATCGAACATAGCCGGCCTCCCGGGTCGATCGCCGTCATGACACGGGGCGTTATGGAGTATTGCGGGGCGTCGTTTCCGTGGGGAACAGCGGAAGGACGTGTCGGGTTGTACCAGTGTTTTTGGCAGTTGACATACCAACGGCGCGGACCACCGTGCCATTCACTTCCGATAGGACAGAGACCATGAAGAAGCTGTTTGCTCCCCTGCTGCTCGTCAGCGCCGCCGCCGCCCTGTTCGCGCACACCGCGAGCGCGCAGGAACTGACCGGCACGCTCAAGAAGATCAAGGACACCGGCGTGATCGCGCTCGGGGTGCGGGAGTCGTCGATTCCGTTCTCGTACACGGACAACGCCGGCAAGACGATCGGCTACTCGCAGGAAATCGCGCTCAAGATCGTCGACGCCGTCAAGAAAGACCTGAACCTGCCGAACCTGAAGGTCACGGAAACGCCGATCACGTCGCAGAACCGTATCGCGCTGGTGCAGAACGGCACGATCGACCTGGAATGCGGCTCGACCACGCACACGTTCGAGCGCGAGAAGCAAGTAGGCTTCTCGCACAACATCTTCCTGTACTCGATCAAGATGATCGCCAAGTCGGGCTCGGGCATCACCGATCTGAACAGCCTCAAGGGCAAGACGATCGCGACGACCGCCGGCACGACCGCCGATCGGATTCTCTCGGGCAAGAAGGGTGAGGTCGGCTTCAACCTGATTCAGACGAAGGATCACTCGGACGGCTTCCTGACCGTCAAGCAAGGCCGCTCGGTGGCCTTCGTGATGGACGAGCCGTTGCTCTACGGCCAGCGCGCCGCCCTGTCGGCCGACGAAGCCAAGGGCTACGAAGTCGTCGGTCCGAACCTCCAGTTCGAAAACTATGCGTGCATGCTGCGCCACGATGATCCGGCGTTCACGAAGGTCGTCGACACGGTCATCGCCAAGATGGAGAAGTCCGGCGAGATGGAGAAGCTGTACAACAAGTGGTTCATGGAACCGGTGCCGCCGAAGAACCAGAATATGCACTATCCGATGACGGCGGAAATGCGTGCCATGTTCAAGGATCCGATCACCAAGGCTTACGACTGATCCTGTCGGACGCCGTGCGGGGCGGGGCCACGGCCCCTGCCCTCGCGCGCGATCCCGATGTTTGCCGTTCCCGTTGAATGATGGTCATCACCATGAACTCGCACGCCACGCTCGGCATCCTCGGCGGCATGGGCCCCGCCGCCGGCATCGACCTCTGCCGCAAGATCGTCGATCAACATCCGGCCCACCGCGATCAGGATCACATCCCGTTCATTCTCTACTCGGTTCCCCAGATCCCCGACCGCACCGAGGCGCTATTGCGCGACGGTGCTTCACCGCTGGACGGTATGCTCGACGGCGTTCACGCGCTGGAGCAGTCCGGCGTTGGCTGCATTGCCATTGCCTGCAACACGGCCCATGCCTGGCTTGACGCACTGCGTCATCGAACCCGGCTGCCGGTGCTCGATGTGGTCGAAGCCGTCGCGGGCGAGCTGGCCCAATGCGTCGCGCCGGGCGCGCTCATCGGCCTGATGGCCACCGAAGGCACCCACCACGCCAACGTCTACCGGCCACGGCTCGAAGCGCTGGGCTATCGTTTCGTTCAGGTTGCCGAACCGCTTGCGCACCAGGCGCTCGTGAACGAAGGCATCCGGCTGACCAAGGCCGGGGAGAATCGTCGCGGCGGCGAGGCCCTGGCCATGGCGTTGGAGACCCTGCTGGCAGCCGGCGCGCAACGCGTCATTCTCGGCTGTACGGAAATCCCGGTGGCGCTGGCCACCTGTGAAACACCGCTGGGCCGCTTCGGCCTGGACGCCTCGGCCGCCCTCGCGCGCGCCTGCATCGCCTGGTCGCTCGCGCACGAGACGCCCACGGGAAAATCGCGCCAGTGAATGTCCCGATGTGCGGAAGTGCCATCTGACGGGCAATTCCAAGGAAATACCGGCGGCAGGCCAGCCGCCGCGCAGGAATAATCCCCGATCGCCTTGTCAGAAAAAAACCTACGCGAGAAAACGTGTGGAAAGTGGCATGAATCGGGGATTCCCGCTACCAAATTCGCTGGCGTCTTTGGCTATAATGGCCCACAATCCATCGGACACCTGCCGGACCAAGGTTCGGCCATGAGCGCGTTTGCCTGAACGGGGAAGCACATGGGTCGCAGCGCGCTCGACGTGATGCATGCACAGACAACAACAATGAGTTCAGATCGACTCCCCGCCGGCGTCCCTTTGGTCGAACCTTCGACCTTGGCATCGGCAATCGCCGAGGCTCACGCCGCGGTGCCGGCCCCGGCATTGTCCCGGGCGCTGGTCGAGCTGACCGGCGGCCTCTCGGCGCACGTTGCTGCCGACGGCCGTTTCCTTTTCATTGCCGAAGCCTCCCTGCGCCTGCTGGAATATTCGCGCGAGTACACCGATCACGCCACGCTCTTCGAGCTGACCGGTATCGAAGATGTGCCGACGCTGCAGGATGCCTTCTCCGCCGCCCAGATGCTCGGTCCCCAGCAGTGCACCGTGCGCCTGCTGCGCGGTCTGACGGACCGGGTCTGGATGCGTCTGCGCATTGCCCAGTACACGCCCCGTATCGCCGGAACGAGCGCAACGTTCGTCGTGCACGGCGAGGACATCACCGCGTTCAAGGAAAACGAAGCACGCCTGTCCGATCTGGCGGTGCGCGATGCGGTGACCGGGCTGGGGAATCGTCAGTACATTCATCAATGCATTACCGAAGCCATCCAGCACGCGCGTGAAGGCGGGCCGAACTTTGCCGTCGCCCTGCTCGACCTGGACGGCTTCAAGAAGGTCAACGACTCGCTCGGCCACGACGTGGGCGATCAGCTCCTGTGCGACGCTGGCCAACGCCTGATCGCGCAGATCCGCGAGACGGACATGGCCGCGCGCATGGGCGGCGACGAGTTCGTGCTCGTGCTGCCCGGCTGCGACGACGAACAGGCGCTTGGCGGCATCATGAAGCGCCTGCTCTCGGCGGTGCAGCAACCGTTCCAGATTGGCGACAAGTTGCTGCACCTCACCACGAGCATCGGCGTGTCGTTTTATCCGCGCCATGGCGACTCGGCCGGCCTGCTGATCAAGCACGCCGACGCCGCCATGTACTGCGCGAAGGATCGCGGCCGTAACGGTCTGTTCGTCTATACGGACGATCTGGGCGACTTGCACCGCAAGGCGTTCTCGCTCGAATCGGCAATGTTCGAGGCGATTCACAATGGCGAATTCAGCCTGCACTACCAGCCGATCTGCGATCCGATCTCGCTGAACGTGAAGGGTGTCGAGGCGCTCATGCGCTGGCATCCCGCGCTCGGCCCGGTGTCACCGAACGAATTCATTCCGCTGGCCGAGGCCAATGGCCTGATCAACCTGCTGGGCGGCTGGGCGTTACGCGCCGCCTGCATGCAGCTCGCGCGCTGGGATCGCACCCGGCTCGACGGGCTGTACATGTCGGTCAACGTCTCGGCACAGCAATTTCACCATCCGTCGTTCCCGAGCCTGGTCTGGCAAGCGATTGCCGATTCGGGCGTGGAAGGGCACCGGTTGGTGCTCGAAATTACCGAGAGCGTCCTGATGCGCGACCCGGAACAGGCCAATCTGGTGCTGCGCGAGTTGCAAACGCTGGGCGTGCGCTTCTCCGTCGACGATTTCGGCGCGGGCTACTCGAGCCTGGGATACCTCAAGCGTTTCCCGCTCTCCGCGCTCAAGATCGACCGCAGCTTCGTGAAAGACATGCCCACGTCATCGAATGACCGTACGATTGTGACGGCAGTCCTGGGACTGGCGCGTGAGCTGGGGCTGTCGGCGGTCGCCGAAGGGGTCGAGACAGAAGAACAACGGCAGATGCTGATCGAGCGCGGCTGCCATTCCATCCAGGGCTGGCTGGTGTCGAAGGCCCTGCCTGCGGGAGAACTGGAGGCGGCCTTTGCGAGCGGGCGTCTCAATGTGGATGCCGGCCACTGACCGGATAACCCCGCTACCATGAGCCTGACCAAAGAAAAAACGCTCGAATTGTTGTGGCAGCGCCTGGCTGAGCGCGGCGAATTTCCGTCGCTGCAGCGCTCCGTCAGCGGCATCGTGAGCGCCATGCAAAGCGAGAGCACGAGCACGGCCGACCTGGCGGCGTCGGTGCTATCCGACTTCGCCCTCACCCAGAAAGTGATCCGCCTGGCCAACTCCGCCATGTATGCGCCGTTCGGCTGCAACGTGACGACGGTCTCGCGCGCCATCATGATTCTCGGTGTCGACACGATCGGCCACCTCGCCCTGAGCCTGAAACTGCTCGAGGGTTTCGGTGAAGTCGCCGCACAGCGCGACGACATGGCCCGCGAACTTGCGCGCGCCACGCTCGCCGGGGCGTTCGCCCGTGACATCACCGCCAAGAATGGCATTCGCGACGGCGAGGAAGCCGTAGTCTGCACCTTGCTGCACCATGTCGCACGACTGCTCGTGACCTATTGCTTCCCGGCCGAATGGGGGGAAATCCAGACCCTCGCCGCAGCGCAAGGCATCAGCGACAGCGACGCCTGCGAACAGGTGCTCGCCATCTCGTTCCCGGAGTTGGCCGAAGCGGCGGCCCGCAAGTGGGGCTTGCCGGAGTCGATCGCGACGAGCATGCGTCCGATCGATCTGGAGGGCGACGCCCCGCTCTCGCATAGCGATTGGCTGTGTGCGGTGGCGAACATGTCCAACGAGATGGTGACGGAACTCACGCGCGGGGCCGACCCGGAGCGTCTGGCCGAATTGGCGGAGCGCTATGCCGACCGTCTCGCGCTGGACGTGCGAGACGTGGTGTCCGTGGGCGAAGAAATGGTGCGCGACACGAGCCACCAGGAATTCATTGCGATCAGCACCAAGGCGTCGAGCACGCGCCAGCCGCCGGCGGGCAAGCCGCTGGACTCGGCGCGACGTCTGGCAGACGGTCTCTCGGAAGTGCGGGCCGCCACGGGCGAGACCGACGCGGTCGGTCTGCTCAACCTGACGCTCGAAGCGATCATGCAGTCGCTGGGTTTCGCCAACTGCGCGGCCTTCGTGCGCGTGCCGGCGGGCAAGTCGTTCGAGCTGCGCTTCGGCATCGGCCGCGACGTGCAGCCCGCGCTGGGCCTGTCGTTCCCCGAAGCCTTCGAACCGGACGTCTTCCATCTGGCTCTGACCAACGGCCGCGCGATTCTGATCGACAACGCTCGCGAGCCGCGTATCGTGCCGCGTATTCCGATGTGGCACCGTGAGCATTTCTCGAACGTGAAGTCGTTCTTCCTGCTGCCAGTTCGCCAACGTAACCAGACCGTGGCACTGCTTTACGGCGACTGGGGCGGCACGCTGTGCGCGGGAGGCATCGGCGCGAAGGAGCTGGAATTCCTGCAGCACATGGGCAACGAGATCTCCAGCAAGCTCGATAGCGTGGCACAGCAAAGCGGTGGCGCGGGCATTACCGCCAATGCCGGCGATATGCTCGCCCGCAAGGCCTCCGGCACAACCGGCACACGCTGAGCCGCGCCGCCTTACGGCGTTGTGGCGGGGCGATATCCCGGTATCGCACTGTCGCCGAGATTCATACGTCAGTTGCAATCTTTAGTATTGCGGATTCGATATGATCCTCGGCGCGCGGCCAACGGCCGCCGCACAGCTCGGTACGATTCGCACGCGTCCGAACGCTTCGCGGCCCCTCCCGCCTGTCACGCCCCCGCAACGTCTGAGCCATACGTCGTAAGGCTTTCCGGGAAGTCGCCCGCTGCGGCGCCAACCGGCGTACCCTGTCACGATGCCTCAATTTTTCTCCATGACGCCCCGCCGGGGGGCGAGCACGACGCACCCCACACCATCCGCTCTGCATTTTTGACGGCACTCGCTGCGCCTCGGTAAAAAATTTACGCTCGGTTCCACCATGTAAATCGATTCGTACCGTCGGACCAGGAGAAGACATGACGCAATCTGCTGCTGCACCGGTGCATCCGGTCGACGAGCGCCTGCCGCTCCCCAAGTTGTTCACGCTGGGACTGCAACACGTACTGGTGATGTATGCGGGGGCGGTGGCGGTACCGTTGATCGTCGGCGGTGCGCTCCACATGTCGGTCGATCAGGTCGCGTTTCTGATCAACGCCGATCTGTTCGCCTGCGGGATCGCCACCTTGATCCAGACACTCGGCCTGTGGATCTTCGGCTTGCGTCTGCCGATCATGATGGGGGTGACGTTTACCGCCGTCACGCCGATGATCGCCATCGGCACGAATCCCGATCTCGGGTTACTCGATATCTATGGCGCGACCATTGCCTCGGGCCTGATCGGCATTCTGATGGCACCGCTCATCGGCAAGCTGCTGCGGCTGTTCCCACCGGTGGTGACCGGGACCGTCATCACGGTGATCGGGATCTCCCTCATGGGCGTGGGCATCAACTGGGCGGCGGGCGGCTTCGGCAATCCCGATTACGGCAATCCGCTCTATCTGGGCGTGTCGTTCGCCGTGCTCCTGTGCATTTTGTTCATCACCAAGTACGTGCGCGGCTTCTTCGCCAACATTGCGGTGCTGCTGGGCATTCTGTTCGGCACGATCGTGGCGATGGCGCTGGGCAAAGTGTCGTTTGCGGGCGTATCCGACGCGCCGTGGTTCGGCTTCGTCATGCCGTTCCATTTCGGCGTGCCACGCTTCGATCCGGTTGCCATTGCGACGATGACGCTGGTCATGCTCGTGACGTTCATCGAATCGACCGGCATGTTCCTGGCGGTGGGCGACATTGTCGGCCGTCCGGTCGACAGGAAGACGCTGGTGCGCGGCTTGCGCGTCGATGGGCTGGGCACGATGATCGGTGGCATCTTCAACACGTTCCCCTACACCTCGTTTTCGCAGAACGTGGGGTTGGTCGGCGTGACCGGGGTGAAGAGCCGCTGGGTGTGTGCCATGGGGGGCCTGATCCTGATCGCGCTGGGCTTGTTTCCGAAGGTGGCACACGTGGTGGCGTCGGTGCCGCAGTTCGTGCTGGGGGGCGCGGGCATCGTGATGTTCGGCATGGTGACGGCCACGGGGGTGAAGATTCTCTCGACGGTGGACCTGTCGAAGAATCGTTACAACCTGTACATCATCGCGATCAGTATTGGCGTGGGGATGATTCCGGTGGCGTCGGACAAGTTCTTCATGAAACTGCCGCATGCACTCGCCCCGTTCTTCCACAGCGGCATTCTGCTCGCGTCGATCAGCGCGGTGCTGCTCAACGCGCACTTCAACGGCCTGCGCAGCGAAGCCGAAGCGAGCGCCCTCGCGCAAGCGGCCGGCAAGCAGGCCGACGCCGCGCATTGAGCAATGGCATGACATCCGTCGACGCGCGACGGCAACGGCTGACGTGTCGTTGGGGGGAGCATCACGCCGTAGCGAGAAGATCCCGGGCACGTCGCTTGATGTCGCGCAGCACATCGGCCATGTTGGCGCGTGCGATCTCGGCATCGTACTGATTTTGCAGATTGAGCCAGCTCTGTGCATCCACGCCGAAGAACGCCCCCAGGCGCAGCGCCGTATCGACGGTAATCGCACGCTTGCCCAGGACAATTTCGTTGATGCGGCGAGGCGGCACGTCAATGGCCCTCGCCAGCGCATATTGAGAAAGCCCCATCGGGCCCAGCCAGTCCTGCGCGAGAATCTCGCCCGGCGTCGCCAGGGGTACTTGTCGGGTCATCTTCGGCCTCCGTCGACCTTTAGCAGAATCCGCAGAATTATCGGAACGCGCCCGCCCATCCGATCAGTGGTAATCCACGATCTCGACGTCCGAGGCGTTGCCCGCGTCGAAGCGAAAACACAAGCGCCACTGATCGTTGATACGAATGCTGTACTGCCCCAGGCGATTTCCTCTCAGCGCCTCGAGCCGGTTACCCGGCAGTGCGCGCGAGAAAGCGAGTGTCGCGGCGGCATGCAATTGCTGAAGCTTGCGCATGGCGGGGGGCCGGAGACACCCCATCCTATCGAAGTCCCCTTAGTGAAAGTTCCGACTCGAGATCGTGAGTTCGCCGAGCATCGACGAGAGATCGACCAGACGATGCGCCACCAGATGGGTCACGCGCTCCTCGCGTTGCCATACCCCTTCCACCCCCAATAAGGACGACGCCAGCAACGCCGTGCGCTGCGATTCGACCAGATCGGGCCAGACAATCACGTTGATGACGCCCGTTTCGTCTTCCAGCGAGACGAAGACCGTGCCATTGGCCGTGCCCGGGCGCTGCCGTCCCGTCACAATGCCCGCCGTGCGCACCCGGCGCCCGTGCACGCCCTCGGTCTGCAAATCCCTCGCCGTTCGCACCCGCATCCGGGTGAGCGTCTCGCGCAACAGCAGCAGCGGGTGACGCCGCAGCGTCAGCCCCGTGCTTGCGTAATCGGCCACGATGTCCTGCCCCTCGGCCATCGGCGGCAGCGCCACCTGCTCGTCGGCACTGCCCGGCACCGCGTCGCGCAGCACCGTCGCCCCCAGCAGCGGCGTGGGTGGCTGCCATGCGGCGACCGCCCAGCGCGCCTGCCGCCGACCGCCGAGCAACGCCGACAGCGCGTCGGCAGCCGCCAGGGCGTCGAGGTCCCGACGTGACAACGCAGCCCGCGCGGTCAGATCGTCGATGTCGGTAAACGGTCGCTGCCGACGCGCACGCTCGATCGCGCGCGCCCCGTCGTCGGACAAGCCCTTGACCAGCGACAGCCCTAGCCGCACCGCCGGCCGGCGGGCATTGCCGTACCGCCCGATGCGCGCCTCGGGACGCGACTCGACATCGCTCACGCAAACGTCGACCGCGCGCACCTCGACATGATGCCGTCGCGCATCCTGCACCAGCTGCGACGCCGAATAGAATCCCATCGGCAAACTGTTGAGCAACCCGCACAGGAACATCTCCGGTGCATGACACTTGAGCCACGCACTCGCATAGGCGAGCAGTGCGAAGCTTGCCGCATGACTCTCCGGAAAACCGTACTCGCCAAAGCCCTCGATCTGGCGGCAGATGGCCTCGGCAAACTCGCGCGGATAGCCGTTTTTCAGCATCCCGTCGATAATGCGGGTCTGGAATTTCTCGAGCCCGCCCTTGCGTTTCCAGGCCGCCATCGAACGACGCAACTGATCGGCATCGCCGGCCGAGAAATCGGCGGCGATCATCGCGATCTGCATCACCTGCTCCTGAAAGATCGGCACGCCCAGCGTGCGCTCGAGCGCCGCCTTGATCTCCTCGCGCGGATAGACCACGTCCTCCTTGCCCTGCTTGCGACGCAGATACGGATGCACCATCCCGCCCTGAATCGGCCCCGGCCGCACGATCGCCACCTCGATCACCAGGTCGTAGAACTTGTCCGGCTTCAAGCGCGGCAACATGCTCATCTGCGCACGCGACTCGATCTGGAAGACACCCACGGTATCGGCACGACGAATCATGCCGTACGTCGCCGGATCGTCGCGCGGAATGTCCGCCAGCGAGATCGGCTCACCGCGCCATTCCCCCAGCAGATCGAGCGTGCGGCGCAACGCGCTCAGCATGCCGAGCGCCAGCACATCGACCTTGAGCAGCTTGAGCGTCTCGATATCGTCCTTGTCCCACTGAATGACGTAACGCTTGTCCATCGCCGCCGGCGCAATCGGCACCAGGCGCGAGAGCTTGTCGCGCGAAATCACGAAACCGCCCACGTGCTGCGACAAATGCCGGGGAAAGCCGATCAGCCGGGCGACCAGATCCGCCCATAGCCGCGTGGTCGGGGCGTCGGGCGACAACCCTTGTGCCGCCATGCGCGCGAGCAGATTCTCGCGACCGTCCCACCACTGCTGACTCTGCGCGACCTGCTCGACAATCGACAGATCGATGCCCAGCGCCCGCCCCGTGTCGCGCACCGCACTGCGCATGCGATACGAAATCACCGTCGCAGCCAGCGCCGCCCGGTCGGTGCCGTACTTGTCGTAGATGTACTGGATCACCTCTTCGCGCCGCTGATGCTCGAAGTCCACATCGATATCGGGCGGCTCGTTGCGCTCCTTCGACAGAAAACGCCCGAACAGCACCTGCACCTCGTCAGGATTGACCGCCGTGATTCCCAGGCAATAGCACACCGCCGAGTTGGCCGCCGACCCGCGCCCCTGGCACAGGATGTTCTGGCTGCGGGCGAAACGCACGATGTCGTAGACCGTCAGGAAATACGGCTCGTACGCCAGCTCCCGGATCAGCGTCAGTTCGCTTTCGATGAGACGACGCACCTTCTGCGGTACCCCGTTCGGATAGCGCCGCGCCGCGCCGGCCTCGACTTCCTGATGCAAATACGTCACCGGCGTATGCCCGGCGGGCACCAGTTCCTCGGGATACTCGTAACGCAGGCTGCGCAGATCGAAATGGCAACGCGAGGCGATGGCAATCGTTTGCGCCAGCGCGTCCGGCGGATAGAGCCACGCGAGCCGCAACCGCGTGCGTAGATGCTGCTCCGCATTGGCGGCGAGCGCCAATCCGCAGGCCTGCACCGGCTTGCCCAGTCCAATGGCGGTGAGCGTGTCCTGCAACGGCTTGCGCGAGCGCACATGCATGAGGACATGGCCGGTGGCGACGAGCGGCACGTCGCACTCGGCGGAGATCGCCCGCAGCCGGGCCAGATGCGCGTCGTCGTCGGCTCGGTGATGGCGTTCGAGCGCGAGCCACACGCGTCCTTCGCCGAACGTCTGTGCCGCCCAGCGGGTTTGGGCCAGCGTGCGCTCGGGACTCGCGCCGGTCTCCGGCACCAGGATCATCAGGCACCCCGGCAGACCCCGCAGATGCGCCTGCCCGGTTGCCGGCGCGCTGAAGTCTCGCGCGTGCAACCGATAACCGCGCTTCGGGCCGCGCATGCGACCGAGTGTAATCATCTCGGAAAGATTGCCGTAGCCTTCGCGGTGCTGCGCAAGCGCGACCAGATGCACACTGCCCAGCGCGGCTGCGCTGTCCTCGGGCGTCAGACGAAACTCGCTGCCCACGATCAACGACACCGACGGATACTGCACCGCCTCGGCCAGTGCGCGAACGACACCGGCCAGCGAGCACTCGTCGGTCATCGCCAGCGCGGTGTAGCCCAGGTGCGCGGCCCGCGCGATCAGTTCCTCCGGATGCGACGCGCCACGCTGGAACGAGAAATTCGACAGGCAGTGCAGTTCGGCATAGGCAGGCAGGCTGCCGTCGTCGGCCGCACGCGGATCGGGGGGCGCCGCCGGATCGGCGCCGGCCGCGTCGGCACGCTCATCATTGGCGGCCAGCCCTTCGGTCGGGCCTTGCCACGGCAGGAAATCGTCGACATTCATCGCACAGCGGACCCGCCGGACTCAGCCGAACAGGCCATGCAAGTACCACGCGGCATCCGCCCCATTCACGGGCCGCTCGCGAAACACCCACAACAACGCCCCCGTGATATCGGCCGCAATGAAGTAGTCGCGCGTGACGGTGCCTGGCTCCCACCAGCCGGCTTCGATACGCTCAGGACCGCTCATCAGTTGTAGCGGCCCCTGCCGCCACGGGCGCTCCTGACGTACGCCGAGGCGCTGCGGTACATCGAGCAGCCACGCCGGGCGCGGCGGCAACAGGGACTCGCCATCGGGCCGATGACCGACCGCGCCGGACATCGTGCCGTGGGAGGCATGGGAAGGATTGCCGGACGCCCCATACGGCAAGCTGACGAACGCCGCCTCGGGCCGGTGATCGCCACGCACCTGCAAACGCCGCACGTGCTCGTCGCCCAACCGCGCCGCCACACGCTCCATCAGTTGCACAAAATCCTGCCGGGCGCGGCCCGGCTCCGGCAGGAGCGAGCCGCTTTGCGGCACATGGGGCGCCGTCTGCGTGACATCGAGCCGCAACGTCAGCACCGGGGCCACCAGTGGCGAGCGGGCCAGCCGCTCCTTGCACAACGACAGCAAGTGCGCGGGCGCCGCACTCGCTTCGGCAAGACGGATGTCGAAACGCGTCGGTGCCAGCGTTTGCCGCCCGAGCGGCTCATGCTCGAGCACCAGCGCGAGCGCGCGCGTGGCCAGTTGCCCGGCGGCCAGCCATCCCGTGAGTTGGGCGAGCAGACGGCGCAGACCGAAGAGCAGCACGTCCACGTCATGCGTGAGCGACGGCAGCGGCAGCATCGCCTCGAAATGGGGCGGGGCGCGATACCAGGCGGGGGCTTCCGGCGTCTCGCCATAGGCCCGGGAAAGCGCAGCGGGCAGTTCCGCACCGCAGCGGCGCCTCACGCCCGCCGCAGGCAGCGCGCGCAGTTCGCCCAACGTCGCACAGCCGATTTGCGCGAGCCAGTCGAGCCACGGCTGCGCCTCGGGCAACAAGGCGACCGAGCGGGAATCGAGGGATTGCGGCAGCGTCATCGGCGTCGGTGGTGTCGGTGGCAACCGCAGCGACCCACAAGGAGTACCGGCACGCGCGAGCAACGCCGCCGCGCTGGCCGTGGCGGCAAGGCCCAACGACGCCCGGTGCCCGAGCGCCTCGGCACTCTCAAACACCTGCGCCGCCAGCGATGCCAGACCGCCAAACAGGCGCAGGCTCGGTGCCACGTCGATCAGCACGCATTGTGGCGAGGCGATCGCAACGTCGGGGCCGAAGCGCAGCAAGGCCAGCGCCAGCGCCTCGAGCGCGACCGTCTCGGCCGCTTCGTCGCGATCGTGGAATCGTGCCTGCGGCAATAGCGCCAGCACGCCGCCACGGCGCATGCCGGGTTGCACGCCGGCTGCCTGCGCCGCCTCACTCGCCTGCCAGACACGCGACTGCGCCAGCACAACCGTTGTGTCGGTCAGCGTGTCAGCCGGTGTGAGCGGAGAGGCGATCTCGAGCGCCAGATAGGGCAGATGCAGGGCGATCCAGCAAGCCATGCGAGACTCCGGAAACAGAAACCAAAGGCACCGTGGACGGTGTGGACGAAGGTGCCGGACCAGGCCCGACAGGCCCCGGCCGCGCATCGTCGGCCGCGCCCGTCACCGGTTGCGAGACATGCGCATACGGCGCGGGCAACGTCAGCCAGAGCGGTTCGAGACGCGGCGGCCCCCGCCGCTTGTGAAACTGCACGCCGAGACGACTCCCCGGCCCAACGGCAAGCCCCAGTCGCAACGGTGCCGCCGAGGCGGTCGCGACGGCGGCGGGCCCTCGCACCACCCAGGTCAGCGTCTCGCCGCCACCGGCCGCGACCTGAAGCCGCCGGATCTGCTCGGGCGTCGCGGCCGGAAGCCAGGTGAGCACCGCCCCGCAGCACGCGCTTTTGAGGGCCTGCTCGGCACACCAGAGCATGTCGCGATCCTCCGCCTTCAGGCCGCGTGTGCCGCGCGCCCGAGGCGCCTGACGTGCCGGACTCACCGGACGCATCACGACACTGAGCCAGCGCAGATCGATGCCCCATCCCGCCAGCGCCGGGGCATATGGCAGCATCGGCGGCGCAATCACCATCACCGGCTGGCCCGCCTGCGTGAGATCGCGTAGCGTCGGGGCCAGCAACCGCCATTCACCGATGCCCGGACGCTCGCTCAGCAACTCCGTCACCGCACCATGCGGCCACCCGGCGCCGGGCAGCTCGGCGTCCAGCGCGGCAAAACCCGTGGTGTGGCCAGCACGGTGGCAATGCGCCAGTTCACTGGCGCGCCACAGCCCGGCAGGCAAAGAGGAAAGTGGCAGGGTCATCGCGCACCCAAAATACTGTATGAATGTACAGTATAACAGTTCATCTGCCACCGCCGTGATATCCGTGACCTTGCCGCCGCCATGATCGCGCTTGCGGGCAGGCGCCGGCCCGGCTACCGTTGGCGTCATCGACCGATCTCCTTTTCTCATGCCGCTGCCGACCACCGCCACTGCGCCCTTCTGTCCTTCCGAAGTCAAAGGCAGCATCGTCATCGACGCACGCGAACCCCGCTGGATCAAACTCAAGCGTTTTGCCGGCCCGGGCCTGCTCGTCGCCATCGGCTATATGGACCCCGGCAACTGGGCGACGGACATCCAGGCCGGATCGCAATTCGGCTATTCGCTGCTCTGGGTGGTGGCGCTCTCCAGCCTTGCCGCCATCTTTCTCCAGATGCTCGCTGCCCGGCTGGGACTGGTCGCCGGGCGCGACCTCGCGCAGGCGAGCTACGAGCGCTACGGGCGGGCGGGACGACTCGTCCAGTGGATCACCGCCGAGATCTCGATCGTCGCCTGCGATATCGCCGAAGTCCTGGGCTGTGCGCTCGCCTTCAAGCTATTGCTGGGGGTGCCGATCGCCTGGGGCATCGTCCTCACCGCGCTCGACACGATGATCGTGCTCGGCCTGCAGGGCAAAGGCTTCCGTCAGATCGAAGCCATTGTCTTCGGCTTGATCGGCACGATGGCGCTGTGCTTCGTCGCGCAAGTGGCCATGGTGCCGCCCGATTGGCATGCGGTGGCCGCCGGTCTCATGCCGGGTGCGCCCAGCCACGACCGGCACGATGCCCTCGTGCTGGCGCTCGGCATCGTCGGTGCCACGATCATGCCGCACAATCTGTACCTGCATTCGTCGGTCGTGCAGACGCGGCGGGTGGTCGGCGGCAAACGCGGCGACGTGCGCGACACCCTCGCGCTGGTGCGCATCGACACATGGGTCTCGCTCGCGCTCGCCATGTGCGTGAATGCGGCCATTCTGATACTGGCGGGTTCGGTATTTTACGCCAGCGGCCAGACCAACGTCACCGATATCGAGCAGGCATATCGGCTCATCACGCCGCTTGCGGGCGGCGCCGCGGCCTTCCTGTTCGGCATCGCCCTGCTTGCGTCGGGACAAAGTTCCACGCTCACCGGGACGATCGCCGGGCAAGTCATCATGGACGGATTTCTGCACGCCCGGATCCCCTGCTATCAGCGTCGTCTGATCACGCGCGGGCTGGCGCTCGTGCCCGCGCTGATCGGCGTGCTGTGGCTCGGCGACGGCGCCGTGGGCAAGCTGCTGGTATGGAGTCAGGTGCTGCTCAGTCTGCAACTACCGTTCGCCATGTGGCCGCTCATCCGCTCGGTGAGCGACCCGCGCGTGATGAACGGCAACACGCTCGGGCGTCCCGCACAGGCGCTCGCGTGGGGCCTCTTCGCGGTCATCACCGCCACTAACCTGCTGCTCATCGTCGGGTTGGACTGAGGTCGCGCAAACGGCGACGCGACGCGCGTCAGCGTCATCGTCGCCATGCCCGCCGGCTTTACAGCCCGAGTTCGGTCAATCCCGGATGATCGTCGGGACGGCGTCCCTGCGGCCAATGGAACAGGCGCTCGCCTTCGGTGATGCGCGAGTCGTTGATGCTGGCATGGCGCTCAGCCATGAGCCCTTGCGCGTCGAACGCCCAGTTTTCGTTGCCATACGAACGGAACCAACTGCCCGAATCGTCTCGCCATTCGTAAGCGAACCGCACCGCGATGCGATTCTCGGTAAACGCCCACAGTTCCTTGATTAGCCGGTAGTCGAGTTCGCGTTGCCATTTACGCGTCAGGAATTCGACGATCTGTTCACGGCCACGCGGAAATTCGGCCCGATTGCGCCAGCGGCTGTCGACCGTATAGGCCAACGCAACCCGTGCAGGATCGCGCGAGTTCCAGCCGTCCTCGGCCATACGAATCTTCTGAATTGCAGTCTCACGCGTGAATGGCGGAAACGGCGGGCGGGCTTCACTGTCGGCCATGACAACACTCCTATCGAAAGTATGAGGGGAAAGCCGTGCGAGTGTATCGCCAAGCTGCGCTTGGCGCAGCGGCGCGCATACCTCCGTCGACGCACTAACACGACGACGAGTCGTTCCGCCAGAACGACCTGACCGTAGCCGGCGACATCCACCAGGTCAGTCCGGCCAAGCTGCGCGAGATCTTCGGGGACGAGGCGATGGGTTGCTCACCGCGCGCCCCGGACGGCACGCATCTGTGCAGACGCCCGCTTGTCGCCTATAGTAATAGCGCATCATCTGGACCGATAGCGACACCGCGTCTCAATGCGGGACGATAACGTCTGACGGCACGCACGACCGATCGCGACGCGTGTTCCGTCGGCCTGCACGCAACATTGGCAGGCTTCGTCCGGGAGTCATCATGGTCCGCCGCTTCACTTCCCCCGCCACGGCATTCCTTGCTACCGGCCTGCTCGCACTGTCGTCGTTCGCCCACGCGGACCCGATGCATCTCTCCGATATCAAGAGTGCCAGCGGTCAGCAACTCAGTGTCGACGAATTGCGCTCGCTCATGCCCGGCGCGCACATCACCAACCTCGCCAACAACGGCAGTACGCGCAAATGGATCAACGACACCAATGGGTCGCTCAATGCCACGAGCGACAACAAGGGCAGCATCGGGTCGGGTAGCCGCGCGAACCAGGTCGCTCACGCCACCGGCACGTGGTCGGTCAACGACAACGGTTCGTATTGCGTGAACCTCGAATGGCGCGCGATGACCGAGAACTGGTGCCGCTTCATGTTCAAGGTCGGTGACAAGTACTACGGTGTGACCTCGCTCGCCAACGGCGCGGCGCTCGCCACCGAGTTCAGAATCGAGAAATAGACACGTTCCGCCGGGGTACGGCGAAAGCGAAGGACGAAAGGGCAGGACATTAACGACAAAGCCCGCCAAAGTGGCGGGCTTGCACTCGCCAACCCCGAAACCGCAGGGATTGGCATCCGGACTCACGGTTGGGCGCCGTCGCACGCCATCGCATGGATGACGGGGATCGCCCGCTGTGACGATCGACTTGCCTGATTGCGCCAGCGACGACCGTTCGTCCGGAGGGACTTGCTACAAACTTGCTTAGTAACCGGCGGTTTCGAGCGCGCGGATACGTTGTTCCAACTCAATGATGTCCTTCGACTCAGCCAGGAACGCTTCGCGACGACGACGCTCAGCCGTTTCAAACCAAGTGTTCACGACTTCAAACAGGGCGGCAACCATGATGTTTCTCCAATTCATTTAGTGTGCTGCATTGCAGCAGTGCTTCGCATTGTATAGGGTTTTCCCGTTAAGGGTTAGCCTCTATTTGCGAAAAACATCAAAAATCTGCTAGAGGCTCACTTCGAATCCAGTCAATTCGTGAAAATTCTATTTAAAATCAAATACATATTCGGCTGTCGACGTAACGCAACACCCGCTGCGGCATGCTGTCGCAGCGGGCGAATCAAAATTCAGGAAACAAAAAAAGCGCCGTCATTGCGGCGCGTCATAGGGGATATCGGGCGTCAGCCGGTCATGTCGGCTTCATGTGTTAGGACTGGGGGACGTGACGGATCTGCCCCTCGCTGTCACTGACCGAGCCGCCTGCCGACGCCGGGGCATCGGTGCCGGTTGCGGCGTCTGAGGCTGTGGCCGACTGCGCCGGACCGCACGACGCTATCGCGCTCGCGAAACGCGCCCCCTTGCCGCCCAGGTCACCGGGAAGGTCAGCGGCAGCGATCCCCTCGAGTATCGGGCAGTCTGGACGATCATCACCGTGACAGTGCATGGCGAGATGAGAGAGCGTGTCGCGCATGGCCACCAATTCACCGATGCGTTGGTTGAGTTCATCGACATGGGTTTGCGCCAACGCCTTCACCTGCGCGCTGGATCGGTCTCGATCCTGCCATAGTGCCAGCAGTTGACGGATCTGATCGATCCCAAAACCCAGCCGCCTCGCCTGGCGAATGAAGCGAAGCAGATGGAGATCCGGCTCGCCATATCGCCGGTAACCCGCCTCGGAGCGGGGACTCGGGGGCATCAGGCCGATACTTTCGTAGTACCGGATCATCTTGGCCGTGACGCCGCTGGCCTGCGCCGCTTGTCCGATGTTCATGGCTGCCTCACTGGGGGGAACGAGGGTTGAACGACGGGAGTGGAGGAACCGCTCATCGTCCTGTTGACGTCCGACGGCACAAGTCGGGCGCTGATCGGTGAATGATCGGAAATCCGTGACCAGGGACGCCCGTGTAAAACCTGCGCCCCTTCGATATGAAAGCCTCGTGCGTAAATGCGGTCAAGTCGTAAAAGCGGCAATCCGCTCGGAAAACTGCGCGCCGGACGCCCCCCGCGGTTCTGAAACACCTCGGTCAGCGCCAAGCGTTCCGCCAGCAACCGGTCTGCCTGATTGCTCCAGTCATTAAAGTCACCCGCGATAATCAACGGCGCATCGGCGGGAATAGCGTCGGCCACACGCTCCGTCAACATTTCGAACTGGCGACGGCGACCATGTCCGGCCAACGACAAATGCACACACAGGCAATGCAGCGGCTGCTTCAGACCCGGCACGGCAATCTCGCAGTGAAGCATGCCGCGCTTCTCAAAACTATAGGTTGTGATGTCGTGGTTGTCCGACCTGACGATCGGATAACGGCTCAGAATCGCATTGCCATGATGCCCCTGTTCATAGACGACATTGCGCCCATACGCGTGATCGCGCCACATGGCGCCGGCCAGAAACTCGTGTTGCGGCTGCACCGGCCAATTCCTGTGACGCACCGCATGCCCCTGATGCAGGCCCTGCACTTCCTGCAAGAAGACCAGATCCGGCGCAAGCCCTTCCAAGCCGGCACGCAGTTCGTGAACACGCAGACGGTTGAATGCGGAAAAGCCCTTGTGGATGTTGTAACTTGCGATATGGAGGCTATTCATGTTCGGCAGGATTCATTCCGCGCCGGAAGGCAGACGATACCAATCAAATGATGCCGCTTTCGACGAATTTCAAGTCAATTAAAAATTCAGGCAACGCATCGGGCAGTCGCCGACCGCGCGTGCCTCTAACAAATTCATTATGCGCCGTTCGCCTTGTGCCCGGGCAAACCGCCCTCAAGCACTCGCGCTGCGGGCCTCGCCAATCTTGGCGGCAGCGCCGGCACTGACGTCTTGCGTCGCCGATGAACGCCAGCGCCGCAGCAGCAACGCGTTGCTCACCACACTCACGCTGCTGAGCGCCATCGCCGCCCCCGCAATCACCGGGCTCAACAGCCCGAACGCCGCCAGCGGAATCCCGACCACGTTGTACGCGAACGCCCAAAAGAGGTTCTGGCGAATCTTCGACCAGGTGCGACGCGACACATCGATGGCATCGGCCACCCGCAGCGGATCGCCGCGCATGAGTGTGATGCCCGCCGTCTGCATGGCCACGTCGGTACCCGAGCCCATCGCGATGCCGACGTCGGCCGCGGCCAACGCTGGGGCGTCGTTAATGCCGTCGCCCACCATCGCTACGACCACGCCGTCACGCTTGAGTTGCGCGATCACCGCCGCCTTGTGCTCCGGCAGCACGTTGGCATGCACCTCGTCGAGTCCCAACGCGTCGGCGACCGCCTTGGCGCTCCCCGCGTTGTCGCCGGTCACCATCACGCAACGCACGCCCAGCGCATGCAAGCGGTCGACGGCCGGCCGCGCCGTGGCCTTGAGCGTGTCACCGAACGCCAACAGCCCAAGCAAGCGCGCCGGTGCCTCGACATTTGCGCCCTCCCCTGAAGTCTCGACCAGCCACGAGACGGTACGTCCCTCGGCCGCCAGACGCGCTGCCTCGTGAGCCAGCGCCCCTTCCGAGACACCCAACTCCTCAAGCAACCGCGCGTTCCCCAGCTGCAGCGTATGACCGTTGCGCGAGGCGCCCGCGTTCTCGACGCCCCCAACACCCCCACCCTCCCCAACTTCCTCGATACGTGCCCGCATCCCTCTCCCCGGCAGCGCAGCGATGTCGAATGCCGTCGGCACCGCCGAGGTCACCCCGGCTTCCGCTGCGGCGGTCGTGACCGCCTTCGCCAGCGGATGCGAACTGCCCGACTGCACCGCCGCGGCCCATCGCAGCAAGGTATCGGCACGCACCCCCGTCACCGGCAGGTGTGCCACGAGGCGCGGCTTGCCCTCGGTCAACGTGCCCGTCTTGTCGAACGCCACGACGCGGATGCGGTGCGCCAGTTCGAGCGCTTCGGCATCCTTGATGAGAATGCCCTGCCGTGCCGCCGCCCCAGTGCCCACCATGATCGCGGCAGGCGTTGCCAGGCCCAGCGCACACGGGCACGCGATGACCAGCACTGCCACCGCATTGAGCAGCGCTGTCTCCAGGCCGATGCCGAGCCCCCAGCCAACGACCAGCGTCACGACGGCGACCAGCACCACCACCGGCACGAACACCGCGGCCACCCGATCGACGGCGCGCTGGATCGGCGCCTTGCCCGCCTGCGCATCTTCGACCATGCGAATGATGCGGGCCAGCGCCGTATCGGCGCCGACCGCCGTCGTCTCCACCCGCAGCGTACCGGCGCCGTTGATCGAGCCGCCAACGACCTTGTCGCCGGCCGCTTTTTCGATCGGTAACGGTTCGCCGGTCAGCAACGACTCGTCGAGCTGGCTCGCCCCCTCGCGAATGACGCCGTCGACAGGCACCCGTTCACCGGCGCGCACCACCACCCAGTCGCCGACCTTCACTTGGCCCAGCGGCACCGTCACCTCGCTCGCCGCGCCCTGCGGATCGCGCAACACGCGCGCGGTCTCGGGACGCAAGGCCGCCAGCGCACGAATCGCTTCCACGGTGCGACGCTTTGCCCGCGCTTCCAGCCACTTGCCAAGCAGCACCAGCGTGATGACCACGGCCGCCGCTTCGAAATACAGGTGCGTCATGCCGTGCGCCGGGGCACGCCACCATTCGTAAAGACTCAGCCCATAGGCGGCCGACGTGCCCAATGCCACCAGCAAATCCATATTGCCGCTACCGGCGCGCACCGCTTTGTACCCCGCCCGATAGAAGCGCGCCCCGAGCCAGAACTGCACCGGTGTGGCGAGCAACCATTGCACCCACGGCGGCAGCATCAGATGAATGCCGAAGGGTTCGAGCAGCATTGGCAACAACAACGGCAGGGACAAGACCGCCGCCACGGCAACCGGCCACCACGCCGGACCTTCGTGGGATGCGGCCGCCTGCGCGGGGTCCGTGACTGGCGACGCCTCGTATCCCGCCTGCTCCACGGCAGCGGTGAGCGCCGCCACGTCGACGACGCCACGCACCCCGCGCACGGCGGCACGCTCCGTCGCCAGGTTCACGTTTGCCTCGACCACACCGGGCACCTGACGAAGGGCCTTCTCCACACGCCCCACGCACGATGCGCAGGTCATGCCGCCAATCGCCAACTCGAACGATTGCTCCGCCACCTGGTATCCCGCGTCGTTGACGGCCGTCTCGACCGCGCCAAGCAGAGCCGCGGGCGTCACGCCGGGCGCAGCTTCCACGGCCGCCGTCTCGGTCGCGAGATTGACGTTGGCGCTGGCCACGCCCGGCGCGCGCCGCAATGCCTTCTCAACCCGCGTCACACATGAGGCGCAGGTCATGCCTTCGATACCGACCGACCAGTTCCGAATCATTTCAGGGTCTCCAGGAGGACTGTCATCATGCGTCGAAGCATAGACCTTTCCATGAAGGGAAGGTCAAGCCGCCAGCGTCAATCTGCCGCACACCATCCCATGACAGTCTCGTCATTTATTACGATAGCGCGCCCGGAACCGCTCGGGTTTGGGCTGCGTCTGGGCGATCCAGCGAATACACTGAAAATAGCGCTTGAGCTTCCTGTCGTAGGAAGGTCTATCATCGATTTGTTTGATCACCGTCACCGAAATCGCTTTCAAGGAGTGCAACATGCAAGTGCAAGTCGAAGGAATGAGCTGCGGTCATTGCGTCAAAGCCGTCACGCGTGCGATCACCGAGCGCGATCCGGCCGCCAAGGTCAATGTGGATCTGGACTCGGGTCGCGTCGACGTCGAAAGCCGCCTCTCGCCCACCGAGGTCAGCGCCGTCATCACCGACGCCGGGTACACCGTCAAGGGCACCCACGCCTGAGCATCGCCTGGCACGTCCGACGTCGCGCAACGCTCACATCGGCGGTCGGCGCGACATCCGCGCCGGCCTTCCTCCCGAGCCGACGTTGAGCCAATCGTCCGCCATCATTCCCACGAGCGCCGCGCAGTCTTCCCTGCAGCGCAGCAACACCCTGTGCTACGCTCTCTCTCGCCGACTACGCAACGACGCCACGCGATCAGTGACTGCGAGGCGCGCTGCTTGCGGCATACACGTCTTCAGGGCGGGGTGAAAGTCCCCACCGGCGGTATGTGACGCCGCGCAGTGCAAGCTGCGTGGGTCATGAGCCCGCGAGCGCCTGTCACCGTCGCTTTCGTGACACTGACAGGGTCAGCAGATCTGGTGCGAAGCCAGAGCCGACGGTCATAGTCCGGATGAGAGAAGATGCGTCGATACCCGCGCGCTATGGGGCACTGTCCCATGGAGGCGTCCGTTCGCATGCCCCGAAAACGTTTTTCGCCCGATTGATTTACGCGAGGAGCGTTTCATGTCCGTTACCCAAAGCACCACCCAAGCCGTATCGCAAGCCGTTACATCGACCGCTCACAGGGCCGATGCGACCCGCACAACCGACGATCTGCATGCCTACCCGGCGTTCGCCAACCTGGCACCGGTCGACGTCCGTCTGCCAGCCGCGCTCGACGCCATGCGCGAAGGCCGTCCGGTCATTCTGATGGACGACCTGGACCGCGAGAACGAGGCCGATCTGATCGTCGCCGCCGAGAAAATCACGCAGGCCACCATGGCCATGCTGATCCGCGAATGCAGTGGCATCGTGTGCCTGTGTCTGCCTGACGAGACATTGCGCCGTCTCGATCTGCCGCCGATGGTCGAGCAGAATCAGAGCCGCCATGGCACGGCCTTCACCGTGACAATCGAGGCGCGCCAGGGCGTGAGCACCGGCGTGAGCGCGGCCGACCGCGTGACCACGATTCGCGCCGCCATCGCCGACGATGCCCAGCCCGCCGACCTGTCCCGCCCGGGCCATGTCTTCCCGCTGCGCGCACAGCCGGGCGGCGTGCTGACGCGTCGCGGTCACACGGAGGGCTCGGTCGATCTGGCGGTGCTTGCCGGCCTGAAACCTGCCGCCGTGCTGTGCGAGTTGATGAATCCAGATGGCACGATGACGCGCGGCGCCGACATCGAGCGCTTCGCCGAGCAACATGGCCTGCCGATCCTGACCATCGACGAATTGGCCCAGTATCGTCGCAGGCACGCCCAAGCGGCCTGAGCTGGCGGCGCGGCCAGCCCCCTCCTTCCGAGGTAACGACGACAACCCGAATCACGGCGACGGCGTGAGCCGCCGTTGCCGTGCTCCGGTCTCGACGCTTCCCTCTAACGCCGAAACCCCCGGGGCGCACCGTGACTTTTATAATCTCGCGCCATCGCTTGCCTGATAAAAGTTACGAGGAAAACGCCATGAATACCCGACCGGATGCCGCCGCCGTACTGGCGCAATGGGAAGCCGACGAAGCCGCCGTGCGCGAACGGCTCACACGTAACGGTCCGCTACGCTACGGCGTGGCAACGCCGTCCGACGTGATCGGCCTGTCGGGCATGGAAATATTTGAAGCGATGTTCGACGGCAGGCTGCCGCTGCCGCCGATCAGTGAGACGCTGGGCTTCATCGCCATCGAAGCCGCGAACGGCCGCGCGGTCTTTCAGGGCCGCCCGGCGTTGCCCTATTACAACCCGCTCGGTGCCATACACGGCGGCTGGTTCGCCACGCTGCTCGACTCCGCGGTCGCCTGCGCGGTGCACTCCACGCTACCCGCCGGACGCAGCTACACCACGCTCGAACTCAAGACCAATATGGTGCGCGCCCTCACGCGTGACGTGCCTTGCGTGCGTGCGGAAGGCGAAGTCATCCAGGTCGGGCGTCAGGTCGGCATCGCCGAGGGCCGCATCGTCGGTCCGGATGGCACCCTGTATGCGCACGCCACGACGACGTGCCTGATCTTCGACTTGCCGCCGCGCAAGACATAAGGGCAGCGACGCCCCATGAAAAAGCCCGCCGGGGAAGCAAATCCCCCGGCGGGCTTTTGTGCCGCTGCGCGCCGTCGTCAGGACGTCGCCACGGCTCGCGCGTCGCTCAATGCGGGGACCCGCCGCCCTGCTCGCTATCGGGCTGGTGTTCCAGCGTCTCCTTGAGTGCAATCTGCAGCTTGGCGTGCATGCGCACGAACCAGCTCCGCATGATGATCGCCAGCACCACCGTTCCCGCCACGATCAGCACGACCATCTCCGTGGACGGCAGGATACTCGCCGACAAGGCCGCCACCAGCAGGATCACCCCGACCATGGCGGCAATCGGCAGGATTTCGGCCACCACGCGGCGCACCTGGTATGTGTAGCGACCGGTCAGGCTCGGCGGCACCGACAACTCCACAAGCAGTAGCGAGAGCGATTTGAGCTTGCGGTACACCGCGATCAGGAACGGCAGCGACAGCACGAGCGCCACGCCCCAGACCACCGCGCTTTGCAGGCTCGGGTCGCGCACCCACGGCGACATCAGCGCCGCCAAACGCCGATAGAAGAAGGCGCCGCCGAGGAAGATCGTCACCACGAGCGCAAGATTGATCGCCACGCTCATCACGATGCGACGCACGATGCCGACGAGCGCCGCGCTATCGCCCGTCAGATGAATGCTCTGCAACCACTGCGTGTACTGACGCAGCACGTATGACAGGCGCCCGGGCATCATGCGGCCGAGCCATCCCGTGAACGGATCGGCGCTCTTGATCAGGTACGGCGTGAGCAGCGTCGTGATGACCGAGACGGCGACCGCAATCGGGTAGAGGAAGTCGCTCGTCACCTTGAGCGATAACCCGAGCGACGCAATGATGAACGAGAACTCGCCAATTTGCGACAGCCCCATGCCCACGCGCATCGACGTCCGGCCGTCCTGCCCCGAAAGGTACGCCCCCAATCCACACGAGACGATCTTGCCGATCACGACGGCGAGGGTGATGACGAGAATCGGCCAGATGTACGTCGCCAGCACGTGCGGATCGAGCAGCAGTCCGATGGTGACGAAGAACACGGCGCTGAACATGTCGCGCAGCGGTGCAACCAACCGTTCGATGGTATGCAGCTCTCGCGCCTCGGCCATGATCGCGCCGATCAGGAACGCGCCGAGCGCCACGCTGTAACCCATCTGGATCACCAGCAGGCAGAAGCCGAAGCACAGGCCGAGCACGACGACCAGCAGCATCTCATCGCTCTTGAATTTCGCCACGTACGCGAGAATTCGCGGCACGAGCAGAATGCCCACGACAAGCGACACCACCATGAACAGCAGCAGCTTGCCCAGCGTAAAGGTGGCCTCGCCGGCATCCACCGAGCCGCTGATGGCGATGCCCGAGAGCAGCGCGATCATGCCAATGGCGAGCACGTCTTCCACGATCAGCACACCGAAGATGAGCTGGGCGAATCGCTCTCGCTTCATGCCGAGTTCGTCGAGCGCCTTGACGATGATGGTGGTCGACGAGACGGCGAGCATCGCGCCAAGGAAAATCGAGTCCATCGCCTTCCAACCGAAGAAGCGGCCGATCTCGTAGCCAAGCCAGAGCATCAGCACAATCTCGGTGATCGCCGCCACGAATGCCGTCACGCCCACTCGCGCAAGCTTGCGCAAGCTGAACTCCAGCCCCAGCGAAAACATCAGGAACACGACACCGAGCTCGGCCAGAATGCCGATCGTCTTCTCGTCATGTATCAGCGCAAACGGCGGTGTATACGGGCCGATGATCACGCCCGCCACGATATAGCCGAGCACGACCGGCTGTCGGAACCGGTTGAAGATGACCGTCACGATGCCGGCCAGCAGCATGATGACGGCCAGGTCCTGAATGAAGTCGATGGCGTGATGCATCCGATACGTTCTCCCCGCGGCGCGCTGCGCCGATTTTGCTGTTTTTGATGTCACGCCCGCCGCGCGCCGCTTCCCTGACGGGCCGCCGCGACGATGCAAAACGCGATGCTTGATGAAGGTGGGAAGCCGGCGGTGTGCCGCCGACCTGATTGACGTTGCGCTCGTTCGCCCGGTCGTCACTCGGGCATTGGCCGCCGGTCCGCTGTCCCGCCAATCCCCCTGAGGGGCGTCGGCCTCCGCGACCGTTTCGGCAAAAATCAGACGAATACCCAATCTAATACCGATGCCGATTCAATATACGCGATCGGCGAACACGCGCGCAACCCAGGATTGACGGGGCTTTTCATAAAAAATTCCCCATATTCGTCGCACACGACGAAATTTTTCCGCTTGCTTTTTGTCTTCCGACCTTGTGAAATATCACACAGATATCAACAGAATTTTACAGGAGTGGTCACGTATGCGTTCCCGTCTGTCCTTCAGGGTGTCCAGCGACGGCCCCCCCCATCCGTGCGTCGACGTGTCCGTCGACACGTTGATCATCGCCGGCTGGGCCGGACGCGATCGCGACGCCGTCGAGCACCACATTGCCGAGTTGGCCGCATTGGGCGTGCGCCGCCCGTCGAGCACGCCGTGCTTCTACCGACTGGCGCCCGCGTTGCTCGCGCAAGATGACACCATCGACGTCGTCGGCCAGACGAGCAGCGGCGAAGCTGAATGCGTGCTCGTGCGCCACGGTGGCGACTTGCTCGTGAGCGTGGGCTCGGATCACACCGACCGCGAAGTCGAAGCCTATGGCGTGACCGTCTCGAAGCAAGTCTGCGCGAAGCCGGTGGCACGCGACGCGTGGCGCTTTGCCGATGTCGGCGCGCACTGGGATCAGCTGATGCTGCGCTCCTGGGTGACGTGCGACGGCGAACGGCGCCTCTATCAGGAAGGCACCGTGGCCAGCCTGCTCTCGCCGCAGGAATTGATGGACAAACTCGGGCCGGATGGCCTGCCGGCGGGCGCCGCCATGTTCTGTGGCACACTCGCTGCCATTGGCGGCGTGGCTGGCGGCGAGCAGTTCGAGATCGAACTGCACGATCCGGTCCTCGGCCGCACGATCCGACATCGCTACGCCACGCAGGCGCTGGCGATTGCCGACTAAAGCCGACTGACGCCGACCGGCGCCCATCGAAGCGCCGACCCGACGCTGGCCGACAGAACCGACCCGCCCCGATGCCCAACGACACCCCCGACGACACGCTTCTCGCGGCCAATCCCGATGCGTCCGCTACCGCCACACCGCAGGCCGCCGCAGATGGCCGCAGCCTGACCGAGCGCGCGTACGACGCGATCAAGCACGACATCATCACGCTGCGTCTACGCCCGGGCGAGACGCTCAACGAAGCGCAGTTGATGCAGTCGACGGGACTCGGACGCACCCCGGTGCATCAGGCGATGCACCGCCTTGCCCTCGAAGGGTGGGTGGTGATCCTGCCGCGCAAGGGGGCGATGGTCGCGCCGGTCTCGCTCAACGATGCGCTCGAGATCATCGACGTGCGCATGATCAACGAGACGTATTGCGCGGGGCTGGCCGCGCGCGCCGCCACGCCGGACGACCTCGCCGCCATCGAAGCCGTGCTGGCACGGTCTCAGGCGGCCATCGCCGCACGCGACGTGGCGGCGATGATGCGCATCGACCGCGACTTCCATCTGGCCATCTCGCGCGCCTCGCGCAACCAGACGCTCGCCGAGCTTCTGCGCGGTCTGCACGAGCGCTCGCTGCGATTCTGGTTCCTCGCCCTGTCGACGCCCAGCCATATGGAAGACGTCTACGAGGAACACCTCGAACTATTTGAAGCGCTCGCCGCGCACGATGCCGAACGCGCCCGCCGGGCCATCGCCCGGCATATCGAAGAATTCCGTACCCATATCCTGAAAGCGATCTGACCATGAGCACCGACGCCATCGATCTGCAACGCCCCCTGTCCGACCTCGCCGCCGCGCTCGACGCCGGACGCACCACCAGCCGCGCATTGACCGAGCAGGCGCTCGCGCGCATCAATGATCCGGCGGGTCAGGGCAACGTCGTCTTCACGCAAGTCGATGCACAAGCCGCGCGCAGCGCCGCCGACGGCCTCGACGCCCTGCGCCGGGCCGGTGCACGTCTGTCGCCGCTGATGGGCGTTCCCGTGTCGGTGAAGGATCTGTTCGACGTCGCCGGACAAGTCACGCGCGCAGGGTCCAAAGTCCTGTCGAACGCCGCCCCGGCCAAGCACGACGCCCTCGCCGTGGCGCGCCTGCGTCAGGCCGGCGCCGTCATCATCGGCCGCACCAACATGACCGAATTCGCCTTTTCCGGACTCGGCCTGAACCCGCATTACGGCACGCCGCGCTCGCCGTGGCAGCGTCAGGCCGGGCACATTGCCGGGGGATCGTCGTCGGGCGCGGCCGCGTCGGTGGCCGATGGCATGGCGGCGGTCGGACTCGGCACCGATACCGGCGGCTCGATCCGTATTCCGTCGGCCTTCTGCGGCCTGACAGGCTTCAAGCCGACGGCGGCGCGCACGCCGCGCGACGGCGCCCTGCCGCTGTCGACATCGCTCGACTCGGTCGGCCCCATCGGCCGCTCGGTCGATTGCTGCGCCTGGGTCGATGCGATTCTCTCGGGCCATGCCGTCGACGAGTCCCTGCCGCCGCCGCGCGACGTTCGCGGCATGCGCTTGGGCGTCTTGACGAACTTCGTGCTGGACGGGGCGGAACCCGCCGCCATCGAGATCTACGAGCGCGCCCTCGCCACGCTCGCCAGGGCGGGGGCGACGCTGGTGGAATTCCAGTTCACGCCGTTCGAACAGTTGCCCGCCATCAATCGATTCGGCTTTTCGCCCATCGAAGCCTTCGCGTGGCATCGCAAGCTGCAGGCCGAGCGTGCGCAGGACTACGACGCTCGGGTGCTGGTGCGCATCCGCAAGGGTGAGCCGGCCAGCGCCGCCGACTACATTGACCTGCTGAACGCCCGCGCCGCGCTCATCGCCGCAGCGACCCCTGTCTGGCAGGGCTTCGACGCGGTGCTGTGTCCGACCGTGCCGCTCACGCCACCGGCCATCGCGCCGCTCGAGGCGAACGACGACACTTTTACGGCCACCAACGCGCTGGTGCTGCGCAACCCGACGGCCATCAACATGATCGACGGCTGCGCGTTCTCGCTGCCGTGCCAGGCCGAGGGCGAAGCGCCCATCGGCCTGATGGTCAGCGCCGCGGCAGGCGACGACGCCCGCCTGTTCCCGGTCGGACGCGCCATCGAGCACGCCCTGCGCTCGGCCGGCCTGGGCGGTTGATGTTGGCAGCGCGGGCGGCGGCACCGCTCGCGCTGCGCCGCAACACCGGGCCATGACCGTCGACGCAGCGTCCGCAACCGTCTCATTCTCGGGCAAATAGTTCCGCAACTTTTCGACTCACGCACGCCTCGGGCTGGGGTTACAATGCCAGCCCAAGTGCCTGCCGCCCGGCGTCATGTGGGGTTGAGCGGGATTCGTGATGGCCTACCGCCCGAAGTGAAATGAACGCTCAAATCGACCCGGCCCTGCGCCGCGAACGCCTGCGGTACCTCCTGCTCACCGTCGTCTGCCTCGCCTTGCTGGGCGGCGCGCTGTACTTCCAGTATGTGCGTCACGAGGATCCGTGTCCGCTGTGCATTCTGGCGCGTTACGCACTTGTGCTGATCGCGATCTTCGGGCTGGCCGGCGCGGTCTCGCGTGGCTGGGCGGGTATTCAGTTCGCGCGTGTGCTCGCCGCTTTGTCGGCGATCGGCGGCATGGCGGCGTCGGGGTATCTGATCTACGTGCAGGCCAATCCGCTGGTGAGCTGCGGGTACGACGTGGTCGAGGCATTCGTCGATGCGTTGCCGACGTCGCGCCTGCTGCCGCAAGTCTTCCAGGTTCAGGGGATGTGTCAGACGATGTACCCGCCCATCCTCGGTCTCACCCTGCCGATGTGGTCGCTCGCCGCGTTTGTCGTGATCTTCCTCTCGCTGGCGTTGCATCGTCCGCGCCGCGCGATTTCGCTGCGCTGAGCGTCACGCGTCTCCCGGGCCGCCTGCTTCTTGGCAGCGGCCTTATCCCACCGCCCCTTTAGCCGTCCGGTCGTTCAAACGTCCGCCCCCCGCCGTCAAGGTCGCGCCACCACAGGCGCCGGCGTCCCGCCGCCGTTCGCGGCATCGAGTTCCGTTGCCACCTCCGCCACGCGTCGGCGCAGCCACGTCACCTCCGGTGCGGCATGCGTGCGCTCGTGCCATAGCTGATAGAAGCGCATCGGCGGAAAGGCAAAGGGCGACGGCAACACGCGAATCGGCAGATAGCGGGCATAGTGCTGCGCAAACTGCCGCCCGGTCGTGAACACCAGATCGGTGCGCATCAGCACGTACGGCACGAGTCCGAAGTAAGGCATCGTCATCTGGATATTGCGGCGCAGGCCCTGCTCGGCCAGACATCCGTCGATAAAACTCTGGCGCTCGGCCACGTAAGGCGTCGGTGCCAGATGCGGCAATTCCAGATAATGCTTAAGCGAAATGCCCTTGTTCGCGAGCGGATGCTGCGCGCCCAACATGCAAACCACTTCGTCGTCGAACAGCCGGGACATGTGCAGTTGCGGCGGCGGCTCCAGCCAGTTGCCGATCACCACGTCGAGCGAACCGTTCTCCAACGCGCCCGCGTAGTCGAAGGCGGTGTTGATCGGCTGCACGTGCAGCCGCGCCGAGGGGGCGTCACGGCGCAGCACTTCGGCGATGTTGGGCAGGAAGACGGCGTCCAGGTAATCGGGGGCACCGAGGCGAAACGCCCGCGTGGTGGTCTGAGGCGCGAATTCCGTAGCGGGATGGGTGATGCGCTCGATGGCGGCGAGCGCGTCGGTGGCGTAGCCCAGCAACTCCCGGCCACGCTCGGTCGCCACCATGCCGCTCTTGCCGCGCACCAGGATGGCGTCACCCGTGATCTCGCGCAGGCGGCGCAGCGAGTTGCTGATGGCCGGCTGCGACTGGCCGAGCTTGAGCGCAGCGCGTGAGACACTCTGCTCGGTGAGCAGTGTGTGCAGTACCCGCAGCAGGTACGCGTCGATCTGTTCGCGGGGTCTTTGCATGGGGCGGGCGCGCTCTGCGAGGCTTGGGGTCGAGCCATAGTTTATGACAATGCCACGTCATCGGGGCGACCGAATAGCCATCATCATGGCCGCGAAATATTTACCCCCGCCGCCGGTGCTATCTTCGGCTCATTCCCACGCCGGCCATGTCCCGGCGCGCCCGCAATCCCACTGCACTACACTGAGAACCATGGAGACACAAGCCATCCGCTTCTATTACCGCGGCAAGGTGCACGAGGTCACTGGCGAAGCCACGACCCGTACCGTGCTTCAGTACACGCGCGAAGACCTGCACTGCACCGGCACCAAGGAAGGGTGTGCCGAGGGCGACTGCGGCGCCTGCACCGTCGTGATCGGCGAACTGGCCGACGACGGCAACGTGGCGCTGCGCGCGGTGAACGCCTGCATCCAGTTTCTGCCCACGCTCGACGGCCGCGCGCTCTTCACGGTCGAGGATCTGCGCGCGCCCGACGGCGCACTGCATCCGGTGCAGCAGGCGCTCGTGGACTGCCACGCCTCGCAATGCGGCTTCTGCACGCCGGGCTTCGTGATGTCGCTGTGGGCCATGTACGTGAACCGCCCCGAGCAGGCCGGCTGCCCGACCCGCCGCGAGATCGACGACGTGCTCTCCGGCAATCTGTGCCGCTGCACCGGGTATCGTCCGATCGTCGACGCCGCCCAGCAGATGTTCGACCTGCCGCGCCAGGAATTCGACCGCGCGGCGCTGGCGAAGCAGCTCCAGGCGTTGCAGCGCGACGACACGCTGTCGTATTCGCACGACGGCCAGATCTTCCACGCCCCGCGCACGCTGGCCGAGCTGGGCCGACTGCGCGCCGCCTACCCGGACGCGCGCCTTCTGGCTGGCAGCACCGATGTCGGTCTGTGGGTCACCAAGCAATTTCGCGAGTTGAAGCATCTGATCTATATCGGACAGGTGGCGGAACTACGCGAGATTTCGGAGGGTCCGAACGGCCTCTACATCGGTGCGGGGGCGCTGCTCAACGATGCGTTCGATGCGCTCGTCACCCACTATCCGGATCTGGCCGAGCTGCGTCAGCGCTTCGCCTCGTTCCCGATCCGCAACGCCGGAACGCTGGGCGGCAACGTCGCGAACGGCTCGCCCATCGGCGATTCGATGCCCGCGTTGATCGTGCTCGGCACGCGCATCGTGCTGCATCGCGACGGGGCCGTGCGCGAGATGCCGCTCGAAGACTTTTACGTGGCTTATCAGAAGAACGCGCTCGAGGCGGGCGAATTCGTGCAGGGCATCCGCGTACCGCTGCCCCCGGCGGTGCAACGCTTTCGCACCTACAAGCTGGCCAAGCGTTTCGATCAGGACATCTCGGCGGTATGCGCGGCCTTCGCGGTCGAACTCGACGGCGAGATCGTACGCTCGGCACGCGTGGCCTTCGGCGGCATGGCGGCCACGCCCAAACGCGGCAGCGCCATCGAAGCGGCCCTGATCGGCCAGCCCTGGACCGACGCCACCGTGCACGCGGCAATGTCGGCCTTGCCCGCCGACTACCAACCGCTCTCGGACATGCGCGCGACCAGCGCCTACCGGCTCGCCGGCGCGCAGAATCTGCTGTATCGTTTTTTCCTGGAGACGCGCCTCGATGCGCCGCTTGCGGCACACGAAGTCAACGCGTTCGCCAACGTCTAACCGGAGTTGCCCATGAACACGCAAGTCGAAGGCTTCATGACGCAGACCGGTGCCGCGGCAGGCGCCAGCGCACAGGTGGGCCGCTCGCGGCCCCACGAGTCGGCCGAACTCCACGTGGCCGGCGAAGCCACCTACACCGACGACATCCCCGAACTGCAAGGCACGCTGCACTGCGCGCTCGGGGCGTCGCCCAAGGCGCACGCACGCGTGCTCTCGCTCGATCTCGACGCCGTGCGTCGGGCGCCGGGCGTGGTCGCGGTCTACACTGCCGCCGACATCCCCGGTGTGAACGATTGCGGTCCGGTCATTCACGACGACCCGATTCTCGCGGACGGCCTCGTCCAGTACATCGGGCAGCCGATGTTCGCCGTGGTGGCCGAATCGCATGACGCGGCCCGCCGCGCGGCGCGTCTGGCCAAGGGCGAATACGAAGACCTGCCCGCCATTCTCACGCCACAGGCCGCCAAGGCCGCGGGGGCCAGCGTGCTGCCGCCCTATCAACTGCGCCGTGGCGACGCCGACGCCGCGCTGCAAGCCGCGCCGCACCGTCTGAGCGGCACATTCGAGTGCAACGGGCAGGAGCAGTTCTATCTCGAAGGGCAAATTTCGTACGCGATCCCGAAGGAAAACGACGGCATTCACGTCTACTGCTCGACGCAGCACCCGACCGAGATGCAGGCGCTCGTCTCGCACGCGCTGGGCTGGCACAGCCATCAGGTGCAGGTCGAATGCCGTCGCATGGGGGGCGGCTTCGGCGGCAAGGAATCGCAATCGGGGCTGTTTGCCTGTGTCGCCGCGTTGTGCGCCACGCGTCTGAAACGCCCGGTCAAGCTGCGTCTGGATCGCGACGACGATTTCATGATGACCGGCAAGCGCCACGGCTTTTACTTCGAATACGACGTCGGCTTCGACGACGACGGCCGTATCACGGGCGCGAAGGTCGACATGACACTGCGTGCCGGTTTCTCGGCCGACCTGTCGGGACCGGTCGCCACACGCGCCATCTGCCACTTCGACAACGCCTATTTCGTGCCCGACGCCGACCTGCGCGCGTTGTGCGGCAAGACGAACACGCAATCGAACACGGCGTTTCGCGGTTTCGGCGGCCCGCAGGGCGCGCTCATCATGGAAGTCGTACAGGACGCCATTGCACGGCGCCTGGGCAAAGACGCGCTCGACGTGCGCCGCGTGAACTTCTACGGCAAGACCGAGCGCAACGTCACGCCGTACGGACAGGTCGTCAAGGACAACATCATTCACGAACTCGTCGCGCAACTGGAGCAGACGAGCGAGTATCGCGCACGTCGCGACGCCGTGCGCGCGTTCAATCGCACGAGTCCCGTGTTGCGCAAGGGCCTCGCGCTCACCCCACTCAAGTTCGGCATTTCGTTCAACGTGCAGGCCTTCAATCAGGCGGGCGCGCTGGTGCACATCTATCGTGACGGTTCGATGCTGGTCAATCACGGCGGCACCGAGATGGGCCAGGGCCTGAACACGAAGGTTGCGCAGGTCGTGGCGCACGAACTGGGCGTCGATCTCTCGCATGTGCGCGTGACGGCGACCGACACCAGCAAGGTGGCGAACACGTCGGCCACCGCAGCTTCGACGGGCGCCGACCTGAACGGCAAGGCCGCGCAGAACGCCGCATGGCAGATCCGCCAACGTCTGGCCGCGTTTGCCGCGCAGAAGTACGGCGGTGCTCCCGACGACGTGCAGTTCGCCAACGATGTGGTGAGTGCAAATGGCCACGACATCCCCTTCCCCGATCTGGTGGAAGCGGCTTATTGGGCCCGCGTGCAATTGTGGTCCGACGGCTTCTATGCCACGCCGGGCCTGTCTTGGGACGCCGCGACCATGAACGGCAACCCGTTCTTCTACTTCGCCTACGGCGCGGCCGTCTCCGAAGTGGTGCTCGACACGCTCACCGGCGAATGGCGTCTGCTACGCGCCGACGTGCTTCACGACGCCGGCAAATCGATCAACCCCGCGCTCGACATCGGGCAGGTGGAAGGGGCGTTCATTCAAGGCATGGGCTGGCTGACGACCGAAGAACTGTGGTGGAATCAGGAGGGCAAGCTCATGACGCACGCGCCGTCCACGTACAAGATCCCCGGCATCAGCGATTGCCCAACGGATTTCCGCGTGGCGCTGTTCGAGAACACGAACGTGTCGGACTCCATCCACCGCTCCAAGGCCGTGGGCGAGCCGCCGCTGCTGCTGCCGTTCTCGGTGTTCAACGCGTTGCGCGACGCCGTGGCGAGCGTGAACGACTATCGGGACGAGCCGGTGCTCAATGCGCCGGCAACGTCCGAGGCGCTGCTCACGGCGATCACCGAGCTGCGCACGCGGAGCGCCGCCTGATGCATCGCTGGGTCGAGGCCGCTCACAGGCTGCTGGTCCGCGGCGAGGCCGCGGTACTGGTGACGATCGCGCGCGTGGAAGGCTCCGCGCCGCGCGAAGCGGGCACGCACCTGCTTGTGACACGCGAGCAAGCGTGGGAGACCATCGGCGGCGGCCATCTCGAATGGCGGGCGATGGACGTCGCGCGCCAGTTGCTGCGCCAGTACGGACAGCAAGGCGCGCGGCACGTCGAGCGTTTCGCGCTCGGCCCGAGCCTCGGACAGTGCTGCGGCGGCGCCGTCACCCTCGCCTTCGAGGTGCTCACGCTAACCGATCTGGCCTGGGTAAGTGCCCTGCACAAACGGCTCGCAGCCGGCGAGGCCAGCTTGCGCAGCGTGGCGTTCGGCGCACCCGGGGCCGATGCGGCGGCCAGCCAGCAGCAAGGCGGCGCCGTATTGCTCACGGCACTCGATCCGAGCGAACCGCTCGCGCATCCGCACACGCTGACCCGCGACGCCGACGACGCCGCCTGCTCGTTCTGGCAAGCCAGCGATGGCTGGCTCTGGCTGAGCGAGCGGCTGGCGCCCAGCGATTTCCACATCGTGCTGTTCGGTGCCGGTCACGTCGGACAGGCCATCGTGCAGGTGCTGGCCACGCTGCCGTGCCGCGTCACCTGGGCCGACGAGCGGACCGAGACCTTCCCGGAAACGGTGCCGCCGAACACCATCGTCGAGTCGACCGACACCCCCGAAGCCGTCGTTGACGAAGCGCCACCGGGCGCGTATTTCCTGGTCATGACGCACAACCATGCGCTGGATCAGCGCCTGTGCGAGGCCATTTTCAAGCGCGACGACTTCGCCTACTTCGGCTTGATCGGCTCGATGACCAAACGTCGTCAGTTCGAGCATCGCCTGCGCGATCGCGGGGTGCCGCCGGAGCGTTTCGCGCAGATGATCTGCCCGATCGGCGTGGCGGGCATCACGGGCAAGGCGCCGGCGACGATCGCGATCGCGGTCGCCGCGCAACTGCTGCGCGTGCGCGAGCAACAGATGCAACACAGCGGACCGGCCGCGTCGCAGGACACCGGTGTCCACGTTTGAAGGCCCCCTGGCGCCCGGGACACCGGGTGACCGACTTTCGCGGGCGACGGTAAAATCCCGCCCATCCCCCTCATCAAGACCTAGTCATGCCACTCACGCCCGAACTCGCCAAGACCCTTTGCGCCATGCCCAAGGCGGAGCTGCACGTGCATATCGAGGGCACGCTGGAGCCCGAACTGATCTTCCGGCTCGCCGAGCGCAACCACGTCACGCTGCCCTACCCGAGCGTAGAGGCCCTGCGCGACGCCTACGCCTTCACCGATCTCCAGTCGTTCCTGGACATCTACTACGCGGGCGCGAGCGTCTTGCTCACCGAAGACGATTTCTACGACATGACCCGCGCCTACCTTGCGCGCGCGGCCGCCGACAATATCCGCCATACGGAAATCTTTTTCGATCCGCAGACGCACACCGCGCGCGGCGTATCGATGGCGACGGTGATCCACGGCATCGAACGCGCACTGGCCGAAGCCGAGACGCAGCACGGCATCACAAGCCGCCTGATCCTCTGCTTCCTGCGTCATCTGCCCGAAGCAGACGCCCTGCAAACGCTGGAAACAGCACTGCCGTATTTCAACAGCCACGGGCACCGGCTCGTCGGCGTAGGCCTCGATTCGTCCGAGCAAGGCCACCCGCCCGCCAAATTCGCACGCGTGTTCGCGCGGTGCCGCGAGTTGGGGCTGCACCTCGTGGCGCATGCCGGGGAAGAAGGGCCGCCCGCGTACATTCACGAGGCGCTGGACGTGCTGCACGTTGAGCGTGTGGACCACGGTGTTCGCGCCATTGAAGACGAGGCGCTGCTCGAGCGCCTGGCCCGGGAAAGGATCGCGCTGACAGTGTGCCCGCTGTCGAACATCCGCCTCAAGGTGTTCGACCATATGGGTCAGCACACGCTGCACGCGTTGCTCAAGCGCGGACTGGCCGTCACGATCAACTCGGATGACCCGGCTTACTTCGGCGGCTACCTGAATGAGAACTTCCTCGCCACGTTCGACGCGCTGGACATGACGCTCGACGACGCTTACACGTTGGCAAGGAATAGTATCGAAGCCTCGTTCATCGACGACGGCGAAAAACGACGCCTGGTGGACGAATTAGCGCGTTTTCGCGCCGCGCAGGCGGGGTAAGCGTTAGCCGAGCCTTGTCGATCGGCCACCCCGAACCGCATCGAATCTCACAACGCCCGAAGGCCCTTCGGGCGTTTTTTATGCCCGCGCAACGCACACCGCGCCCCGATGCATCGCCACATCATCTCGCGATGATGTGGAACATGCCGCAAGGGGAATATTTTCGCCGGGGCCCGATGCTATTTTTCGAGCGTGCCCAGATAGGCGTCACGCGGTGCCCCCACACCCGCGGCGTCATGCGAGCACGACACCTTAGAACATCGGAGACAACACCCCATGGACTCATCGCTCAGCCCTCCTGCGGGCAGTGCCGCGCCCGAAGCGGCCCACGACAGCGCGCGCGTGGCGGGCGCGCAACCTGTCTCGACCCTCGACCGATATTTCGGCATCACCGCACTCGGATCGACGTTCCGTACGGAAGTGATCGCGGGTATCACGACGTTCCTTGCCGCGATGTACATCATCGTCGTCAACCCGGCCATTCTGTCGAAGACCGGCATGGCGTTCCCGGCGGCCCTGACCGCTACGGTGCTCATCAGCTTCTTCGGCAGCTGCGCGATGGGGCTCTACGCGCGCAATCCGGTGCTGGTCGCGCCGGGCATGGGGCTGAACGCGCTGTTCGCGTTCACGATGGTGCACGGCGTCGGCATGCCGTGGCAGACCGCACTCGGCTGCGTGTTCTGGTCGGGCATCCTCTTCGCGCTGCTCGCCGCGCTCAATGTGCGACGCTTCGTGGTCGAGGCGATTCCGGCGAACCTGCGCTATGCGATCTCGTGCGGCATCGGCCTGTTCATCACCGTGATCGGCCTCGTCAACGCCCGGCTCGTGGTCGGCGACCCGGTAACCGTCGTGCGGCTGGCCCACTTGTCGCCGCCGACCGTCACGTTCCTGATCGGGCTGGCGCTCACGACCGTGCTCGTCGCGCGCCGCGTGAACGGTGCGCTGATGATCGGCATCATCGCGACCACGCTCATGGCCATTCCGGTCGGACGTCTGTGGGGCGACGGCAGCGCGTATTTCCCCAAGGAAATCGCCACGGCCACGTTAGTGAACTTCCACGGTTTCTTCGCCGCGCCCGATTTCTCGGGTATCGGCCAGCTCGATCTGCTGGGTGCGCTCAAGGTCGCGTACCTGCCGTTCATCTTCGTAATGCTCTTCACCGCGTTCTTTGATACGCTCTCGACCTTCATGAGCATTGCCGAGGCCGGCAACATGAAGGATCGCGATGGCAATCCGCGCAATATGCGTCAGGCCATGATCGTCGATTCGTTCTCGGTGCTGATCTCCGGCCCGCTCGGCACGAGCCCGGCCAACGCCTACATCGAATCGGCCGCCGGCATTGCCCAGGGCGGACGCACCGGGCTGACCGCCGTCGTATGCGCCCTGCTGTTTCTGCCGTTCCTGTTCGTTTCCCCGATGCTCTCGCTGGTGCCCGCCATCGCGACGGCGCCGGCGCTGATCCTGGTCGGGGTGTTTATGATGGAGTCCGTGGCGCGCATCGAATGGCACCGCATGGACGAAGCGATTCCGAGCTTCATCGCAGTCGTGATGATTCCGATTTCGTACTCGATCACCGACGGTATTGCCTATAGCTTCCTCGCGTTCGTCGTACTCAAGCTGTTCACGGGACGCGTGAAGGAGATCAAGCCGGCGATGTGGATCGTCGCCGCGCTGGCAGTGCTGCTGCTCACGCAAATGTAACGACGCAAGGACCCTGTACATGTCCACGACACACCAAGCCCTGCGCGCTGTGCGCGCGCAACTGGTCTACTTCACGCACGATCCGTCGCGCGCCTACCTCGACGGCTCGCCAGGCACCGTGCACCATACCGACGGCCTCGTCGCCTTCGAGAATGGGCGCATCACCGCCGTGGGCGACTACGCGAAGGTGGCCCCTACGCTGCCCGACGGCACGCCGATCGACGATCTGCGCGACAAGGTCGTCACGCCCGGCTTCATCGACACGCACATCCACTATCCGCAGACGGACATGATCGCGTCGCCCGCGCCGGGGCTGCTGCCGTGGCTCGAGAAGTACACGTTCCCGACCGAACGCCGTTTCGAGAATCCGGCTTACGCGGCCGACGTCGCCCAGTTCTTCCTGGATGAACTTCTGCGTGTCGGCACCACGAGCGCGCTCGTGTACTGCACGGTGCACCCCGGCTCGGTCGATGCGTTCTTCACGGCCAGCGACGCGCGCAATCTGCGCATGATCGCCGGCAAGGTGATGATGGATCGCAACTGCCCCGAATTCCTGCGCGACACGGCCGAGAGCGGCGCGCGCGACAGCGAGGCGCTGATTCAGCGCTGGCACAACCAGGGACGCCAGCTCTACGCGCTCACGCCGCGCTTCGCGCCGACATCGACCGAAGCCCAGTTGGGCGTTTGCGGCGAACTCGCCACGCAGTATCCAGACGTATTCATCCAGAGCCACGTGGCCGAAAACACCGACGAGGTCGAATGGGTGCGCTCGCTGTTTCCCGGGCATCGCAGCTACCTCGACGTGTACGACCACTACAAGCTGCTGCGCAAGCGCGCCGTGTACGGCCATTGCATCTGGCTCGACGAGCATGATCGTCGCCGCATGTTCGAAACGGGCACTGTCGCCGCGCATTGCCCGACGTCGAATCAGTTCCTCGGCAGTGGTCTGTTCGACTTCGCGGCAGCGGAAGCGAGCCGCATGCCAGTGACGCTCGCGACCGACGTGGGCGGCGGCTCGACCTTCTCGATGCTGCAGACGATGAACGAGGCCCACAAGGTGGCGCGATTGTCGGGCTATCACCTCTCGGCCGAACGCATGTTCTACCTGGCCACCGAAGGCGCCGCGCACGCGCTGGATCTGCACGGCACCATCGGCACGCTGGCCGTGGGCGCAGAGGCCGACTTCGTGGTGCTCGACCCGAAGGCCACCCCGCTGCTCGCCCGTCGCACGGCACTGGCCGAATCGCTCGAAGAGCTGCTGTTCGCATTCGCCATGCTTGGCGACGATCGTGCCATCGCCACAACCTACGCCGCCGGCCAGCCGGTGCATCGCCGCACGGACGCACTGACGCACTGACGCGCCTGGCGTCCGCACGGGCGTTCGGGTCGTTCAGCTTGTTCACGACATTCGGGACGTTTGGGACGTTTGGGACGCTGCGAGACGTTGCAAGACGCTGTGAGACATCACGGAGCGTCACGACTTACGCGAGAGAACGCGCGCCGTCGCCTTGGCACGACGCGCATTCCCTCGCGGTCACCGGTCGCGCGCAAGGGGCATGCGGCCGGGGATCTCCTTGGGCAGCCGATCGGCTGCCCTTTTTTCCTTTCCCGGCATACGCCCGTCAAGTGCTTATCAAGTGCCCATCCAGCGGCCAACCCTCCCCGTCATGCCCATGTCACGTGGCAAATGCTATAATCCGCTCCGATTCATTGGGGAGTAGCCGCCCTGTCAGAGACGATTGTCATCTGCAGGGGCGTACGTCAACAGACTTGGCCGATACCGGCTATGGCGTGCGCAGCCCTCGGGCCTGGCGAGACCGATGACGATGCTTCCGCCATCCGGGCCGGGACGCATGGTCATTGGCTCGCGTATTCACGGCCCGGCGGAGATAAAAAATACGATGTCCCCCTTCCTGGTCTCGACCGGTGTGGTCGCGCTCGCTGAAATCGGCGATAAAACCCAACTGCTGTCCCTCGTGCTCGCCGCGCGCTTCAAGAAGCCCGTGCCGATCATTCTTGGCATTCTCGTCGCCACCCTCGTCAATCATGGCTTTGCCGGCGCCGTCGGCGAATGGCTGTCCACGGCCATCAGTCCCGCCATCATGAAGTGGGCCGTCGTCGCGTCGTTCCTCGGCATGGCGATCTGGATTCTCATCCCCGACAAGCTCGATGACGAAGAGACCACCACGCGCCGCAAATTCGGCGTGTTCGTGACGACCGTCTTCACGTTCTTCATCGCCGAGATGGGCGACAAGACGCAGATCGCCACGGTAATGCTCGCCGCGCGCTACCAGGACTTCTTCGGCGTGGTGGCCGGCACCACGCTCGGCATGATGCTGGCCAACGTGCCGGCCGTGCTCGTGGGCCACAAATTCGCCGGTCGTCTGCCGACCAAGACCGTACACGCCGTGGCCGCCGTGATCTTCGCAGTGCTCGGCATCATCACGTTGATGCAGTAAACCGCAAACGCCAAGGCGAGTCGCGCGTCTCGAAGACACGTCGCCTCGCCTTGGCGTAAGTCTGTCGCATGCCGTTCGTCGGCGTGACCTCTGGATGACCGCCCAACGTCTGCCGGGTCTCTCCCCTGGCAACCTACCCCCTTCCCGCCCTCGGCCGGCCTGACGCCCACCTAACGCCCGACCTTCTGCTCGACATTAATCGTGCGCCCGCTCGGCAACGGCAACTGCCTGAGCGCGGCGTCGATCAGGTACGGCATGGCCGAGGCCAGCGACGTGCCTGCGTCACTGGTATTGGCCTGCACTCGGTAGACCTCCTTGCCGCTCGCACGGTCCGTGAAGCGCAACTGCAAACCCGCCAGCCCATACGAATAATCCCGCTGGACGTACGCGGGCGGCGCGCCGAACGGGTAGCCGTAACCGCCCCACGGACGCCCCCAAGGCCCCCACGGGGCGGGCGCAAACATCGGATCGTAGACGGGCTCAGCCACACGCATTATCTGTTGGGTGATGCCGTAGCTCATCCCAACCAGATAGTGCGCGCTCGACGGGCTTCGCTCGCTGAAGCCGTCTCCGGCCAGACGCGTTCGCAGCCACTGCTCGTAAGTCGCGTGCTCCTGATTGTTCTGCTGTTCGGGCGTGCGCACGAGCGCGTAAGTTCGCGGGCCGTCGAAGCCCGGTGCATCGCCGAACGCGGTCACCTGGCTCGTGACCGTGCTGGCGCACCCCGCCAGCAAAACACTGACGACGGCCAACGTCGCCAAGGCCCATCGTTTCCCCATGATCGCCTGCTCCAGTAAGCGGCCGGGCGCACCGCCGTGCACCCGTCGCGCCGATTTAAACATAGGACGGCGCAGCGCGCACATCCGAAACCTTTGACGGCGGCGCCGAAGCAAAATTCAGCAAATCGCTCGCCTGAACGCCAAGGCGCCGCCACTCCGTTACAATTTGCAAATCCTTGGCCGTCCGCAAAACACCGTCCATGCTCAGAACCGACCTCGCAGGTGTCATCCAACGCTCCGACTATACGCCCCCGGCGTATCTGATCGACACCGTCCAACTCGACTTCGACCTCGCCCCCGACGTCACCACCGTCACCAGCCGCATGCGGGTCCACCGCAACCCGGCGGGTCCGGGCGGCGCGCTTGAACTGGTGGGGCAAGGCCTGCAACTGGTGAGCCTCGAACTCGACGGCAAGCCCTGGCCCGGCTACCGCACCGGCGAGGAAACGCTCACGGTCGACGCGCCCCCCGAGGCCTTCGACCTCATGCTCGTCACGCGCTGTCGCCCCCAGGAGAACACGTCGCTCATGGGGCTGTATGTCTCGGGCGGCAACTTCTTCACGCAATGCGAAGCCGAGGGCTTTCGCAAGATCACGTACTTCCTCGACCGCCCGGATGTGATGGCAACGTACACCGTGACGCTGCGCGCCGATCGCGAAGCGTATCCGGTGCTGCTGGCCAACGGCAACCTCATCGACCAGGGCGACCTGCCCGATGGCCGTCATTTCGCCGTCTGGGACGACCCGTTCAAGAAGCCCAGCTACCTGTTCGCGCTGGTCGCCGGTCAACTGGTGTGCCGTGAGGAGCACCTCGTCGCCGGCGACGGCCGCGAGAAGCTGCTCCAGGTCTGGGTACAGCCGCAGGATCTGGAGAAGACCGAACATGCGATGGATTCGCTGGTCAACTCGATCCGGTGGGACGAGCAGCGCTTCGGCCGCGTGCTCGATCTCGACCGCTTCATGATCGTGGCCGTGAGCGACTTCAACATGGGCGCGATGGAGAACAAGGGCCTGAACATCTTCAATACGAAGTATGTGCTGGCCGATGCCGCCACCGCCACCGACGACGACTTCGGCAACATCGAAGCCGTGGTGGGCCACGAGTACTTCCACAACTGGACCGGCAATCGCGTGACCTGCCGCGACTGGTTCCAGTTGAGCCTGAAGGAAGGCCTGACCGTGTTCCGCGATCAGGAATTCTCGGCCGACATGATGGGCTCCGAGTCGGGCCGCGCCGTCAAGCGTATCGACGACGTGCGCGTGCTGCGTCAGGCCCAGTTCCCGGAAGACGCCGGTCCGATGGCGCACCCGGTGCGTCCCGAGAGCTACGTCGAAATCAACAACTTCTACACGGTCACCGTCTACGAAAAGGGCGCCGAAGTCGTGCGCATGTATCAGACGCTGCTCGGGCGCGAGGGCTTCCGCCGGGGCATGGACCTGTACTTCGAGCGTCACGACGGGCAGGCGGTCACGTGCGACGAGTTCCGCGCCGCGATGGCCGATGCCAATCAGCGCGATCTCACGCAGTTTGGCCGCTGGTACAGCCAGGCCGGCACCCCGCGCGTAAGCGTCGAAGCCGCCTATGACGAGGCCGCGCGCACCTATACCCTCACGCTGACGCAGCGCTGCCCGAAGGTCGGTGTGGAGCTGCAGGACAGCCAGCTCGTCAAGCAGCCGTTCCATATCCCGTTCGCCGTCGGCCTGCTCGATCGCGACGGTCGCGACATGGCACTGCGTCTGGCCGGTGAGCCCGGCGATGCGCCGGCCGCCACCACGCAGGTGCTCGACTTCACGCAGGAGCGCCAGAGCTTCACGTTCGTCGACGTGCCGCACAACCCGATGCCGTCGCTGCTGCGCGGCTTCTCGGCGCCGGTGATCGTCGAGCACGAGTACACCATCGACGAACTCGCGTTCCTGATGGCGCACGACAGCGATCCGTTCAACCGCTGGGAGGCGGGACAGCGGCTGGCCACGCGTCAGTTGCTGGCGCTCGTCGAATCGATTCAGATGGGCCAGTTGCCGAGCGTCGACAGCTATGTGCTCGAAGCCTTCCGCCAGGTGCTGCGCGACGAGACGCTCGACCCCGCCTTCCGCGCGCAAGCGCTCACGCTGCCGGCCGAGTCGTATCTCGGCGAGCAGATGACGGAAATCGACCCGGCGGCCATTCACGCGGCACGTCAGTATCTGCGTCAGCGTCTGGCCGCATCGCTGCATACCGAGTGGCTCGCCGCGTATCACAACCATCGCGTGCCGGGCGCCTACCGCCCGGACGCCGCCTCGGCGGGCGAGCGCGCGCTGAAGAACCTCGCGCTGTCGTACCTGATGGAACTCTCGGATGCGGGTATCGCGCAGACCGCGCGCACCCAATACGACTCGGCCGACAACATGACCGACCGTTTCGCCGCGCTCACCGCGCTCGTACAACGCGGCGGCGCCGCGCGCGAGAGCGACGCGGCACATGGGTCGCTCCATGCCGCCGAGGTACTGGCAGACTTCTATCAGCGCTTCGAGCACGAGCCGCTCGCCATCGACAAGTGGTTCGCGCTGCAAGCCATGCAACGCGGCGACGGCGGCCATTGCGTGATCGACGGGGTGCGCGCCCTCATGGGGCATCCGGCTTTTACGCTGAAGAACCCCAACCGCGCGCGCTCGCTGATTTTCAGCTTCTGCAGCGGCAATCCCGCGCAGTTCCATGCGGCCGACGGTTCCGGTTATCGATTCTGGGCCGAACAGGTCCTCGCGCTCGACGCGCTGAACCCGCAGGTGGCCGCCCGGCTGGCTCGCGTGCTCGACCGCTGGCGCAAATACACGCCCGCCCTGCGCGAGCGCATGTGTGAGGCGTTGCAGCAAGTCTCGCAGCACGCGGCACTGTCGAAGGATGTGCGCGAGATCGTCGAAAAATCGCTCGCCTGAGCTGACCTGGGCTGACCGGCCCCGCAACGCAAGAAACGCCGCCGATGCGCCCGTGCATCAGCGGCGTTTTGTCTTGAATGCCCCACGCCGGAGACGACCGCAACGTCAGGCAGCCAACACCTGCCGCTGCCCCGCCGACAGACGCTTGCGCACGGCATTCGCGGCGGCAACCATATTCGTCAACGCGCGATCGACCTGCGCCCAGTCGCGCGTCTTCAACCCGCAATCCGGGTTGACCCACAGACGCTCGGCCGGAATGCGTGTGAGCGCCGCCTCGATCAGATGCTCCATCTCCGCCTGCGACGGCACGCGCGGCGAGTGAATGTCGTACACGCCCGGGCCGATCTCGTTCGGATACGCGAAGGCCTCGAAGGCGCCAAGCAGTTCCATGTCGGAGCGCGTGGTCTCGATGGAGATCACGTCGGCATCGAGCGCCACAATCGACGGCAGAATGTCGTGGAACTCCGAATAGCACATATGCGTATGGATCTGCGTGTCGTCGGCCACGCCCGATGAACACACGCGGAACGCGCGCACCGCCCACGCCAGATACGACGGCCAATCGCCCTCGCGCAACGGCAGCCCCTCACGCAGCGCAGGTTCGTCGATCTGAATCACCCGCACGCCCGCCTTCTCCAGCGCAGCCACTTCCTCGCGCAGCGCCAGCGCAATCTGCAACGCCGTGAGTTCGCGCGGCTGATCGTCGCGCACGAACGACCATTGCAGCATCGTCACCGGGCCGGTCAGCATGCCCTTGACCGGCTTGTCCGTCAGTTGCTGCGCATAAGCGCTCCATGTGACGGTCATCGGCTCGGGCAGGTACACGTCGCCGTAAATCACCGGCGGCTTCACGCAGCGCGAACCGTAGCTCTGCACCCAGCCTTGCTCGGTGATCACGAAGCCCCACAGCAGATCGCCGAAGTACTCGACCATGTCGTTGCGTTCGGCCTCGCCATGCACGAGCACGTCGAGTCCATACGCTTCCTGCTTCTCGACGGCCAGACGAATCTGCGCACGCATCGTCTCCAGGTAATCGAGATGCGACAGCGCGCGTCGCTTGAAGTCGGCTCGCGCCCGACGAATCGCCGGCGTCTGCGGGAACGATCCGATGGTCGTCGTCGGCAGTACGGGCAGCTTGAGCCACGCGCGCTGCGCGCTGGCACGCGCTGGGTAGTCGGACGCACGGCGCGCGTGCGCGTCGGTGAGCAACGCCAGACGCTTTTGCACCACGCTGTTGTGAATGCGCGGCGACGTTCGGCGCGCGGCCTGCGCGGTGGCATCGGCGACGAAGGCGGCGCTTACGTCGGCGCTCGCGAACGCCGCAGCGTCCAGCGAGCGGCGCAGCAACGCCACTTCAGCAAGCTTCTGCACGGCAAAGGCGAGCCAAGTGCGCACTTCCTTGTCCAGACGCCCTTCGCTCACCAGGTCGACCGGGCAGTGCATCAGCGAGCCGCTCGACGCCACCCACAGCCGGTCCCCGAGCGCATCCGCCAACGGCACGAGCAACGCCCTCGCCTTCGCCAGATCGCAGCGCCAGACGTTTCGACTATCGACCACTCCCACAGACAGCACCTTCTGTTGCGGCCACTGCGCGGCGAATGTGTCGAGTTGCTTCGGTGCACGCACGCCGTCGAGATGCACCCCGGCCACGGGCAACGCCGCCAGCAGCGCCGCGTGCTCGCTGACATCGCCAAAGTACGTGGCGAGCAGCAGTGATGGGGCGACGGGCGCGAGACGGTGATACACAGGCGTGAAGGCGTCGCGCCAAGGCTCGGGCAGGTCGAGCGCCAGAATCGGCTCGTCGATCTGCACCCACGTCACGCCTTGCGTCTTCAGGCGCGCCAGCACCCGCTCATATTGCGTGAGCAGGTCGGGCAGCAACGAGAGACGGTCGGCCAGGCCGTTCTTCTCTTTGCCCAGGTACAGCAGCGAAAGCGGGCCGAGCAACACCGGCTTGACGCTTCCGCCCTCGGCCAGCGCTTCCGCCACGTCGTCGAACAGCCACTCGGTGCCCTCGCCGAAACGCGTCTGCGGCGAGTATTCCGGCACGAGATAGTGGTAATTCGTATCGAACCACTTGGTCATTTCCATCGCGCTTTGGCCAGCATCGCCCCGCGCAGCGACGAAGTAGTCGTCGAGGCTGAGCGCTGCGGGCGCCCAGCCAAAGCGCGCCGGCAGCCCGCCGACGAGCGCCAGCGTCGAGAGCACGTGGTCGTACCAATGGAAGTCGCCGACGGTGATCCAGTCGAGCCCCGCCTCGCGCTGCGCGCGCCGGTTGGCCGCGCGAATCTGCCGTCCGATCTCTTGCAACGCGGTGGCGCTCATCTCGCCGCGCCAGAACGCCTCGACGGCGAATTTGAGTTCACGGTGTGCGCCGATGCGCGGCAATCCGAGTACGTGGGTCTGAGCCATGGGGGTGTCCTTCCGGGAAGCGTGCGATGTTGCGAAGTCGTCGTCTGCGGGCAATGCCCGCCCAGGCTGGCAGTATCCCGGCCATCCGTGTATTATTCAAACGAAAGTTTTTGCCATTTATTATTAATTTTATTCATGCAACGCACTCCCATCGAACTTCGCCATCTGCAGACGTTGCTCGCGCTGCGCGATACGGGCAGCGTTTCGCGTGCGGCGCTGTGGCTGCACCTGACGCAGTCGGCGCTCTCGCATCAGATCAAGGCATTGGAGGATTTCTATGGCTTGCCGCTGTTCGTGCGCAAGTCGTCGCCGCTGGTGTTCACCCCCGCGGGCAAGCGGCTGCTGGCGTTGGCGGAAGAAGTCGTACCGGCCGTCGACGAAGCGGGTCGCGACCTCACGCGGCTTGCGCAGGGCACCCAGGGCACGCTGCGCATCGCGGTCGAGTGCCACACGTGTTTCGATTGGCTGATGCCCGCGATGGATGCCTTCCGGCAACGCTGGCCGGAAGTCGAACTCGATATCGTGTCGGGCTTTCATGCCGACCCCATCGGGCTGTTGCATCAGGACCGCGCCGATCTGGCGATCATTTCCGAACGTGAAGAAGGCGAGGCGGTCGATTTCCACCCGCTGTTCCGCTTCCAGATAATGGCGCTCATGGCGAACGACCATCCGCTCGCCGGCAAACCGTATCTCGACGCCGCGGACTTCCGTGACGAAACGCTCATCACCTATCCCGTGCCCGACGACATGCTCGATATCGTGCGTCAGGTGCTGCGTCCCGCAGGGATCGAACCGACGCGCCGTACCACCGAGTTGACGGTGGCGATTCTGCAACTGGTCGCCAGCCGGCGCGGGCTGGCTGCCCTGCCGCTGTGGGCCGTGTCGGGCTATCTCGAGCGCCGCTATGTGAGCGCGCGCCCGATCACACCACAAGGGCTCACCGCGGAACTCTGGGCCGCAACGTTGCCAGCGATCACCGCGCGTCCCTATATCGGCGAATTCGTCTCGCTCATGCGCGAGACGAGCCTGCTCACGCTTCCGGAAATCGAATTGCTCTGACGCGGCGTCGCGCGGCCGATAGCCATCCGCGGTGTCATGCCGGGCGACGTACGACCAGACGGCACACTCGCTTACCGGAACTCGCGCTGGTGACGTCTTCTTCGTGCAAGACAACGCCGCCGTGAAGGGCAGCGCGCACCACGTCGGGCGAGAAGGCGCTGTAGAGCCGTCCGTCCGCATGGCGAAGATCGTCACCCTCGGTGACACGCCATGAAACGTAAAGCACGCCCCCCGGACGCACGAGCGCCCAGAGCCGGGCGGCCGCCTGCGGCACATCATTCGCGGGCAGATGCATCAGCACCGTCTCGCACACCACGTTATCGAACTGCGCCGTCACGCCCTCCAGTCCCGGGAGGTGCCCGAGGTGAAACGTCACCGACGGAAACGATTGACGCGCCAGTTCGACGAGCGCGGGCGAACTGTCGTAGCCGACCACGTCGAACCCTTGCTGCGCGAGCCAGGCGGCATCGCGTCCGTTGCCGCAGCCCACATCGATCGTGCGTCCACCGGGGACGAAATGGCGCACCAGCAGTGCGTACATGTCGTCCGGCGGCGGCTGGTTGCACCAGTCCTCGTTGTAACGAACGGCGTTGGCCTCGTAGGCCGCTTCTGTTTGCAGATCCGTCATGATCGGCGACTCCGGAAGCCAGCGGGGAATGACCGCGTCAGCGCGTGGCACTATGCCTTACTGCGAGATTTTCTCCAGCGCGATGTCACGCGTGCGCGGGCCCATCAGGCCAATGGCGAGCATGACGATCAGCATCGCGCAGGAGATGAACACGAACACCCCGGTCACCCCGAAATGGCGCAGCGCGGCGGCGATCAGGAACGCCGTGAAGATCGCAGAGAAGCGGCTCCACGAATAGACGAAGCCGACGGCGCGCGCCCGGATCCCCGTGGGGAACAGTTCGGTCTGATACGCGTGATAGCTGTAAGACATGATGTTGTTCGCGAGCGTCAGGCCGATCCCCATTGCCACGAGCAGAAACGACGACGTCACCTGCGAGAACGCGATCCCACACACGATACCGATGCCGGCCGTCCACACGATGGCGTGCTTGCGCTCGACCTTGTCTGCCATCCACAGCCCGATCAGCGGACCCACGGGGGCGGCCAGCGCGATCACGCTGGCGTATGCCAGACTCGTCGTCACGGTAATCCCCTGCTTGATGAGCAGCGTCGGCACCCAGTTGGCGAAGCCGTAGAAGCCGACCGTCTGGAAGATGTTGAACAGAATCATCATGATCGCGCGCTTGCGATACGGCGGCACCCACATGTCGCGAAACGCGCCCTTCGGCACGACCCGCTCCGGCTCGCCCGGGGGCGGCAGCGGTTTGCCGTATTCGCGGGCGACCTTCGCTTCGAGTTCTGACAAGACGCGGTCCGCCTCGTCGAGGCGCCCCTTCTGCGCCAGCCAGCGCGGGCTCTCCGGCAGCGCGCGGCGAATCCACCAGACGAACACCGCACCATGGGCGCCGATGAGCACCACCCAGCGCCAGCCCTCCAGGCCGAGGAACTCGCGCGGCACGAGCCAGTAGGCGAGCAGCGCAACGACCGGCACGGCGGTGAAACCGACCGCCTGTTCGCACGCGAACGCCCGACCGCGAATCTGCTTGGGTACGAGTTCGGCAATATAGGTGCCGATCGTCACCAGCTCCACGCCGATGCCAAGCCCCACCACGAAGCGCCAGAAGTTCAAACCCGTGGCGGTGTCCTGAAGCGCCATGATGACGTTGGCCACCGTGTACCAGAGCAGCGAGCCCGTGAAGACGGCGCGACGGCCGTACCGATCCGCGAGAAAGCCGCAGGCGATGGTGCCGATGAACAGACCGGTGAACAGCGCCGCGATGAAGCTCGCCACGCCCGTCATCCCGAACAACCCCGATGTCGTGGGCGTCAGGATGCCGCTTTTCACCAGCCCGGGCGCCACATAGCCCGTGTACAGTAGGTCGTAGAGTTCGAAGAAGAAGCCCAGGCTGAGCAACACCACCAGTTTCCAGACGGTGCGCGTCGGAGGCAAACGGTCGAGGCGGGCGGAGATCTCGCCGGCGCTCAGGCGGGTTGCCGCAGCGGGGGCTTGAGCGGCGCGAGGCATGGAAGGCATTGAAGCGTCGGGGGATAGCATGGAAATCGTCTCCGGGCCCGCTCGGTCATGGCCGAACAGATCATTGTCCGACGCGTCCCGGCCGACCGGCTGGCAGGCAATCGCCTGACGAGCCGTGACCGGCGCATCGGATACACCATGAATCGACAGGCAAGGGGGCGAAATTGTGCCACGAATGACACCGCACCTGTCAGCTTTGCCACGTACTACGAAAAATGGCGATATTCATCAAGTCCGCGCACCGCGCACGATGACCGGAACGTCGGACAGGAACCGAATGCAGCCACCGAAACGAACGTCGCAGCCGGACCGTGCTCCCGAAGACAGCATAGCGGCGCGGTTTGCGCCCTGCCGTGCCGTCTTGGCAAGGCCGGCGTGACCGTTTGCGAAGTGAGGCGCGCGCGGCGGATCGCCGGTTCGGTGCGTCGGCGTGACCCGTTGCGGGGGCGCCTCGGGCCGCCGGCGTGCCGCCGACGAGCCGATGAAAGGCCTTCGCGCGTCGCGAGTTCCCGTTACAGCCCGGATCCCGCCTGCCCTTGTGCGAGGAAATTCACCACGGCGGATGCTGTCGCACTCAACTGCTCGCGCGAGGGGAACACGAGCCAGAGCTGGCGATGCGCCCACTCGTCGGTCAGCGGGCGCACAACCACATCGAGCTTGCCCACGTAGAGTTGACCGACCTGCTCGGGTGCGATGGCAATGCCCAGGCCCGCATGCGCCATGCGGCACAACGCGTCGAGACTGGACACGCGAATCTTGATCCGCAACGGCGCCCCTGCTGCGCTCGCCTGCTGGCGCAGCAACTGCGTGAGTGCGCTGTTGCCTTGAAGGCCCACCAGCGTCTCGCCGGCACAGGCCGAGAACGGGATCTCGCCCGCACGCGCGGCCAGCGGATGTCCAGCGGGCAGAATCACGGCGAGGCGGTCGCGGCGGTACGGCACCATCGTGAACGCCTCGATGCCTTCGACGGCGTTGCAGATTCCGACGTCCACGGCCCGCTCGGCCACGCGCTGGAGCACTTCGTTGCTGTGCTGTTCGTCGAGCTCGACGTCCACGGCGGAAAACACTCGGCCGAACGCGGCCAGATCTTCCGGCAGGAACTGCACGATGGCCGACAGGTTCGCCGCGATGCGCACACTGCCGCGCGCACCTTCGTGGAACTGCGACAACTCCGCCCCCAGCGATTCGATGGTGCCGAGAATGTGTTCGGCATAGCGGCGCACCGTCTCGCCCACCGGCGTGACGGTAATACCGCGCTGATGACGCTGGATGAGCGGGAGGCCGACGATCGCCTCGATGTCGGCAATGCGCCGGCTGATCGCCGACGGCGCAATGAATTCGCGCTCGGCGGCACGCGCCATGCTCCGCTCCTGGCACACGGCCACGAAAAGGCGCAACGATGTAAGGTCTAGCTTGCGGAGAAGGTTTTCCATACCCGTACGGCATACGCCGGAAATGCCGGAAACGCCCGGCTGGCGCGGCCCCGCGCGGGGCACGTCTTTTGCTGGACAAACAACGAATCGACGCCTATTATACGCATCGCGTACACCTCCCTGCCGACCCGACCATGAGTGCACAGCAGACTTTCCTGCGCGACGCGATGCGCCGCCTGAACATGACCCGCGACAGCTTCGCCGAGCGCATCGGCGTTCGCCGGCGCGCCCTCGACACCTGGCTGCTGCCGGAGGACTCGAGCGAATATCGCACGATGCCGAGCATCGTGGAGAAATTCGTCGGTGAAATCCTCGGTCGCGAAGCTCCGTCCTCGGAATCTACGCAAAGCGCACACAAACCGCTGCGTGAACGCATGGGCCTCGACGGCAAGCCGCATCTGATCTCGGTCGACCAGTTCTCGCGCGATTCGCTCGAAGCCCTGTTCCACGTTGCCGATATCATGCAACCGATTGCACGCCGGCAAAAGATTTCGCGCGTGCTCGAAGGCGCGGTGCTCGGCAATCTGTTCTTTGAAGCCAGCACGCGTACCCGCGTAAGCTTTGGCGCAGCCTTTTGTCGCCTGGGCGGCTCGGTGTGCGACACGACCGGCTTCACGTTCTCGTCGATGGCCAAGGGCGAGTCGATTTACGACACGAGTCGCGTGATGAGCGGATATGTCGACGCGCTCGTCGTACGTCACCCGGAAAAGGGTTCGGTCGCCGAGTTTGCGCGCGCCACGAACATTCCCGTGATCAACGGCGGCGACGGCCCGGGCGAACACCCGAGCCAGGCGATTCTCGACCTGTACACGATCGGCCGGGAATTTTCGCGTCTGGGCAAGCTGGTCGACGGCGCGCATGTCGCGATGGTCGGCGACCTGCGCTACGGCCGCACGGTGCACTCGCTCATCAAGCTGCTCGCCCTGTACCGCGGCCTGAAGTTTACGTTGATCTCGCCGCCGTCGCTGGAAATGCCGACGTACATCCTCGATCAGATCTCGCAAAATGGTCACGTGATCGTGCAGAGCCACTCGCTCGCCGATCTGAACGGTGCGGATGTGGTGTACGCCACGCGCATCCAGAAGGAACGCTTCGCCGATGAGGCCATCGAGGGCTATACGCCGGACTTCCAGATCAACGAAGCGCTGATCAATCAGTACTGCGACGCCCGCACGATCATCATGCACCCGCTGCCGCGTGACAGCCGGCCCGGCGCCAACGATCTGTCGACGGACCTGAATCACGACCCGCGCCTGGCGATCTTCCGTCAGACCGACAACGGCATTCCGGTGCGCATGGCGATCTTCGCGATCCTGCTCGGCGTGGACAAGCAGGTGCAGCACAGCATGCGCGACGCCGCGTGGCGCGCGCCTTCGCACATCGGCCCGGACGACGCCCTGTTCGACGGCCTCGACTGATCGGTCGTCGCTCGGAAAACACCGAAACCGACCTCAGACACACCTGAAATTGCACTGCCCCCAAGGATTTTTCGCGGGGGCAGTGTGTCTTTACGAGTAAAATTGCGTCCATCTCGAATCGGTACGCTTTTTTGCTTTTCCGGAGGCCCACATGCGGCGCAAGACCCTTACCCAATATCTCATCGAACAGCAGCGGGAGTTCGACAATATTCCTGCTGAGCTGCGCCTGCTGATCGAAGTGGTCGCGCGCGCGTGCAAGTCGATCAGCCATGCCGTGTCCAAGGGCGCGCTTGGCGGCGTGCTGGGCAGCGCCGGCAGCGAAAACGTCCAGGGTGAAGTGCAGAAGAAGCTCGACGTGATCTCCAACGAAATCATGCTCGAAGCGAACGAATGGGGCGGTCATCTGGCGGCGATGGCATCGGAAGAGATGGAAGACGTCTTCCATATTCCGAACCGTTATCCGCAGGGCGAGTATCTGTTGATGTTCGATCCGCTCGACGGCTCGTCAAATATCGACGTGAACGTGTCGATCGGCACGATTTTCTCGGTGCTGCGTTGTCCGGACGGCGTGACGGATCCGACCGAGAAGGACTTCCTGCAACCGGGCACGCAACAGGTCGCGGCCGGTTACGCGGTGTATGGCCCGCAAACGGTACTGGTGCTGACAACGGGTCACGGCGTGAACTGCTTCACGCTCGATCGCGAGATGGGGTCGTGGGTGCTCACGCAGGAAGGCATGCGCATTCCGGAGGACACCAAGGAGTTCGCGATCAACATGTCGAACGAGCGTCATTGGCATGCGCCGGTGCAGCGTTACATCAACGAGCTGCTGCAAGGCAAGGAAGGCGTGCGCGGCAAGGACTTCAACATGCGCTGGATCGCCTCGATGGTGGCCGACGTGCATCGCATTCTCACGCGCGGCGGTGTGTTCATGTACCCGGCCGACAAGCGCGATCCGGACAAGCCCGGCAAGCTGCGCATCATGTATGAAGCGAACCCGATGAGCTTCCTGGTCGAACAGGCGGGTGGCGCGGCGACGAACGGCGTGCAGCGCATTCTGGAAATTCAACCGCAAAAGTTGCATGAGCGCGTGGCGGTGTTCCTCGGCTCGAAGCATGAAGTCGAGCGCGTGACGGGCTATCACCTGGAAGCGGGTGCGAAACAGGGCGAATGAAGCGGAATCAAGGCGGATGGATCGTCGTTGCGAAGGCCGCATGACGCGAGCCCGTGATTGGGAAAAATGCTTCGCGACGACGAAAGCGCTGAATGTCCGAGATTTCAAAGATTTACGCGTGACTCACGCAAAGACAGTAAAAAATCTTTGGAAAAGGTAGTGACAAACGGGCAAAGTCTGCTATTATCTCACTTCTTCGCAGCGCCGGAGTAGCTCAGTCGGTAGAGCAGCTCATTCGTAATGAGAAGGTCGGGGGTTCGATTCCTCTCTCCGGCACCAGCGACTTAAATCGTTGGGTACGACGAAGTCCTCAAAACCCGCATAAGCATTAGCTTTGCGGGTTTTTTGTTTTCTCGCAATTGGGACGCCATGCCCCCCTATTCTCGCCCCATCCGAGGGCATTTTTAGGGGCATAACGAGGCCTCCCGCCACACCACACCACGACCGGGGCGCGAGCGATCGCCTCGCGGTTCAGCGCTTCGCTTGGCTGCCGTCGGCCGCGCCATCGACCGCATTATCATTCGCCCCATCTTCATCTTCCGCCGCCTGCGCCATCCACGCGTGATAGCCCGCCACGCCCATCTGCCGCATGAGCGCTTCGTTGCGCTCGAAGATCATCTCGGCCTCGGGGAACGCTTCGACTGCGCGATCGATGCTCGACTCGCGCAGCAAATGCCATATCGGATACGGCGCGCGGTTCGTGTAGTTTTCCACGTCGTCCGGCGCGGTACCTTCGAATTGATAGTCCGGATGAAAACTCGCGATCTGTAGTTCGCCCTCGAGATGCAACGACTTGAGCATGCGCTGCGCGAAGAACAGCGCGTCGTTGTACTCGTGAAAATCGAGCAGCGCACCCGGCATGATCAGCAGCGTCGTGTCCACGGCTTGTGGATCGGCTTGCGCCAACCACTGCAACTCGCGTTCGAGATCGAGCAACGTCCCTTCCATGTCGCGCGCGGCGCTCACGACGTAGCGAATCTGCTCCTTCACGTGCACCGCCTTCGCAAACGGGCAAAGGTTCAGCCCGATCACCGCACGCGTGAGCCAATGACGCGTCGCCGCGATCACAGCCTCATGGTCTTGCGCTTGCGCTTGCGCCATGGGGGGTGTGGTGTCAGGGACGGGAAAGGTCTTCTGCGTCATACGGGCACTTGGCGATTCATCATGAATACCGCATTGTAATTCCCACCGCGTCCAACACGCATGTCCGCCAGCATGCTCAGCATCGATAATTCAGGGGCACGAATGCCAAAACGGCCCGACGGCATCTGCGCCACCATGCGGTTTTCCCACCGCCACGCGTCCAACGACTATGCCCGGTCCGTCGTCCATCCCGTCTCCCGCCGCCAGCACGCCCGAAATTCTCTCGCCTGCTCCGCCCTCCGCCGAAAATGGGGCCGTGCGGCGTATCCACCATCGCGACACAGCGTCATTGGCGAGCATGACACTCAGTCAACTGCTCGCGGCAAGCCGGTCGCGCGACTATCGCACACAGGATATCTGGCGTGCGATAGTCGATCCCCAAGCCGATGCGGGTCGCGAACTACGACTCGCTTGCGAGAGCGCCTCCCCCAACGGACCATTGTTCCTCCAAATGGCAACCCTGCTCAACACGCCCGAGGAGGAGCGCACGCTGGATCGTTTGATTGACGTGGGCATCTTCCTCGTACCGGCCCGCGCCCGGCAACTTCGCGCCGACGACGCCGCCCTGCTGCGAAGCGACGAAGGCCTGAAACTCTGGCTGCAATACGCCGCGTCGCCGACCTGCTATCTGAGCGTGTTCGACGGCTCCGACGTCTTCGGCGAAGCCACCACCAAAAGCCGCGCGCGCATCGACAAGATCCTTCGCGTGCTGGTGGCGGTCGGGCGCGACAAGACCGACGCCACGCCCGCGAACCCGACCGCCACGGCCCCTCGCAATCCCCTCGCGCATTTGTGCAGCCAGACCGCCCCACAATGGCTGCGCCGCCTGCTCCAACTCGGTGCGTGCCCCGAGCAGATGAACGACCAAGGCATGCCGCTGACGGTGGTCGCCATGCGCGCGCAAGCGCTTCGCCTGTACACCGCCGATCACGATCCCCTTGATCCGCACGACTCGCTGCACCAACTCGCACAACTGCTCAGGCGCCAAGGCGCGGATCTCGCACAATCGAATCGCGATGGTATGCCCGGGCCGGCCCTGCTCACGCTCCACGGGCTCTGCGGCGCCGCCGAAGCCCTGCTCGCCGCCGGCGCCGATCCGAACGCCCCCGACCGGAACGGCAACACGCTGATGCACCATCTCGCGTACATCGTTCGCCTGCAGGACGACCCGGTAAAGATCGACTGCGCGTGCCTCGCGCGACACGCCCTCGTCGTCGCGTCCGGCTACGGCGGCGACATGACCCGAGCCAACCATGCAGGACAAACGCCGCGCTCGTGGATCCCCGAACCGTTGCCCGCCGCCCCGCAGATCGGCGATCAGCACCTCGACACCGTCAGAACCACGGCGCGTCGACGGATTCGCGCACTGATCTAGTTCGCGCACCGGCCCGAGTTCCGCCGTCCTCCGGCGCGCACGCCCTCGCGTGGCGGCCATCGCCATGCGACATGACGTCGCGCGACGGCGGCTTGCCGCATCGCGCTTGCCTCGACTTGCGCATCCCCATATTGCTTTGTACTCCTATTCTCGATGCCTCAGTCGCCACTGGCCACACCGTCCGCTTGTAGCGGCGCCGCTTGCCCGAGTCCCGCAGCACAGCCCAAGCCCTCAGACATCGGCCCCAACGGTTCAGTCGCCACCGCGTCCTCGGCCCTGTCCGACATGACGCTCGATCGCCTGCTGACCGCCAAACAAGACGGCCAATGCTCGCCGCAGCAGGCATGGGAAATACTGATGAACCTGAACACGACGCCAGGCCGGGAGCTACGCGACAGTTGCCTGATTTCCGGCGCGTCCCGCCCCGAGGAATTGGCCTTTTCGATGGCCACGCTGTTCTGCACGGCAGCGCAGGACCGCACTCTGGCCAAACTCGACGACGCCGGCATCTTCATCGACCGGACCCGACGGGATCGGTTACGCCCCGAGGACGCCGCCTTGCTGTTGAGCGACGAAGGACTGCGGCTCTGGCTCCGTTTTGCCGCGTCGCCATCGGGCTACCTCAGCGTGTTTGTCGATTCGATCCTGAACGCCCCCGCCGAGCTGACAGGGACGCTCGCCGCGGCGCTCCGGGTGCTCGTCGCCTGCGGCCGTGACACGACCAACGACGTCGCGGCGTCCGAAGTCGCGGGCGATGTCCATCTCCCGCTCTCGCATGTGTGCAGCCAGGTCGCGCCCGAATGGTTGCCGTCACTGCTGAACTACGGCGCCGACGTCAATCAACGCACCGTCAACGGTGTGCCGCTCGTGGCCACCGCCCTGGCGGCCCAGGCCCAACGTCTCTATGCGGAGGGCCACGATTTGCTCGTCCCGCATGTGTCGTATCAGCAACTTGGCGCGATGTTCCAGTCACATGGCGCCGATCTGTCGCAGCGCTCCCGCACCGGATCCCCCCCTGCCATGCTGCTCGCGCTGAACGGCTATTGCGCCGCGGCAGAGGCCCTGCTTTCGCTCGGCGCGGGCGGTAGTCATCCCGACCGCAACGGCAATACGCTCATGCACTATCTCGCGGCCGTGACGCACCTCCGGCAACACGCCGTCTCCGCCTTTTTCCTGCTCAACCTCGCCTTGCGATTCGGCCACGATCCCGCCGAACCCAACCGGGAAGGCACGACGCCGTGCGCACTGCTTCGCGACGGCCTTGCGCAGTACCTGCGGCTCAATCAGACGATGATTGCGCAAGCTCGCGAGCGGGCAAGGCGTGGCGTGTCGGCCTCCACGGCGCCGGGTGCCCAGAACGCCAACCGTCATGTACCGCCCTTCGTCATTGCCGTGGCCGCCGAGGCGCATCGACTCATCGCGCAGGGGCACGACCCCTTGCTGCCGCACGAATCGATCTTCCAGTTGGGGATGTCGCTCCAGCGCGACGGCGTCGACATCGGGCAACGACATACCGACGGCACGCCCCCGGTCCTGTGGCTGGCCCGACAGGGATACTGCGGCGCCGCCGAAGTGCTGCTCGCACTCCACCCGAACGCCAACGCCTGCGGGCCGGACGGCAATACGCTCATTCACGCCCTGGCGGGCGCGACCCGCACGCGTGAGAGCGCCATCCTGGCCGACTACATGCTGAGCACAGCGTTGCGGTATGGTGGCGATCCCACCCGGCCCAATCGATGCGGAAATACGGCACTCTCGTTCCTGAGCACCGAGCGCACCCGGTTCGTGCGGGCCAGCTTCGCGTTCGTCTCCGAGACGCGCAACAGCGCGCGACAGAAGGTCGCCCAACGGCAATAGCGCGCGCCCCAACATGCGGCGGATCGGGCGCTTCGGCCGTGTCGATCGCGCGACAGCCCGTCGCGACGATGCGACATTACGCCGCATCCCCATAACATGCATTTAATTTGCATCTTATAATGCGCTCGCCGGGTCCCTAAAGAGATGGTCGTGTTGTGAGCCCTGGGACACCGGCGACCGAATGCCGCACCGAGAATCTTCCGCACAATGAGATCCGGCGGTGCTGATGGAATACCCACAAGTGCGACAAAAAAGATGCATATGAATTGCATCTTACAAACTCAGGAGTTTTTGCCATGCTTTCCGCAGCTTCCCGCCCCTACATCGATGCGAGTGTTCCGGTTTTGCGCGAGCACGGTCTTGCGATCACGCGCCACTTCTACGCAAGCATGTTCGAAGCCCATCCTGAGCTGCGCAATCTCTTCAACATGGGCAATCAAGCCAGTGGCGCGCAGCAACAGTCGCTCGCCTCGGCCGTGTTCGCGTACGCCGCGAACATCGACAACGCCGCAGCGCTTGGGCCGGTGCTAGAGCGTATCGTGCACAAGCACGTGTCGGTCGGCATCACGCCGTCGCATTACCCGATCGTTGGCCGCCATTTGCTCGGTGCCATCAAGGACGTGTTGGGCGACGCCGCCACGCCCGCACTGATCGCCGCGTGGGACGAAGCCTACTGGCTGCTCGCCGGCGAACTGATCGCGGCCGAAGCCCGTTTGTCGGAACGCACGCACTCGCCGCTGGGCGCGCTGCGCGAACTGGTGGTGGCCGATGTCGACCGCGAAACGGATCACATCGTCTCGTACTACCTGACCACGCCCGAAGGTGGCTCGCCGGGTGAGTTCGCCCCGGGACAATATGTGAGCGTCTCGGTAACGCTGCCGGATGGCCTGCAACAACGCCGTCAATATAGTCTGTCCGACGCACCGCAAGCCGCGCACTGGCGCATCACCGTCAAGGCTGAGGCCGCCGACGAAACGAAGCCGGCCGGTCAGGTCTCGAACTGGCTGCACGCGAATGTGAAGGCCGGCGACCGCCTGCTCGTGAGCGCGCCGTACGGCGAGTTCACGACGTCGCTCGACGAGGCTCGCCCGCTCGTGCTGCTCAGCGCCGGCGTCGGTATTACGCCGATGATGTCGATGGTCGCCGCGCTGGCGGCCAAGGGGTCGCGCCGCGAGATTCTGTTCGCGCATGCCGCCCGCCACGGCTCGCATGTCGCTCTGCGCCGTCACCTGACGTTCGCGGCTACGCAACTGCCCAACCTGCGCGTGGCGACGTTCTTCGAAACGCCGCAAAGCCACGAACGCGAAGGCGCCGACTACAGCTACGCCGGCCGCATGGACATCTCGCGCCTCGCAATGCCTGCCAACGCCGATTACCTGCTGTGCGGCCCGGTGCCGTTCATGCAGACGCAATGGCGCGCCCTGCGCGACGCCGGCGTGCCGGCTGAGCGTCTGCATCGTGAAGTCTTCGGTCCGGACGCGCTCGATCACCTGCTCTGATCCAGCCCCGCGGTAAACGACACGAGGCCCCCGAATCTGGGGGCCTCGTGTCGTTTTGTCATCGAGATGCAGCGCCCCCGCCGCGCGGGCCGCCGCCGATGACACCTCAGTCGATCAAGGCGCCCGAGGCGTCATAGAACGGATGCGAGCCGCCCGCATCGTCGACGAAGGCCAGATGCGAGACCAGTCCGATCTGCGGCGTGAATCGATGCAGTTGGAACGCCGGCGGATCGAGCGCCCACGCGGACGGTCCGCCCTCGCGCAGATCGAGCGCGACCTGGTGGGCCGGTGACGGGCATACGCTCGCAATGGTGCCGGCAAAGCGCGTATGAATCGGCCGATGGACGTGACCGCAAATCAATCGCTCGACGTTGTCGAAACGGCGCACCACGTCGGCGAGCTTTGCCGCATCGGCGGCATCGAGCGCCTGAGCATCCATGTGCTCGATACCACACGCGAAAGGCGGATGGTGCATGGCGATCACCGTCGGCGTGGCGGTATCGCTGGCGAGCACCGCTTCGAGCCATTGCAGACGCTGGTCGCACAAGCGCCCACCGCCGTTGGGCGGGTCCTGCGTATCGAGCGCCACGAGCCGCAGCGCGCCGAGCGTCGCCGTGTACTGCACGAAGCTGCCCGGCTCGCCGAGATACGTGTGCTCGGGAAACACCTCGCGCAGTGCGTCGCGACCGTCGTGATTGCCGATGATGAGGTAGTACGGGATCTGCAACGGCGCGAGCAAACGACGCAGGTGCTCATATTCCTCGCGCGCACCGAAATCGACGAGATCGCCCGTCAGCACAACGAATTCGGGACGCGGCACCAGCGTATTCAGACGCGCCACGCAGCGTTCGAGATAGGCGGCGGTATCCACGCGCCGATAGGCCAGCTTGCCGGGCCGTTTGATGTGAAGGTCGCTGATTTGTGCGAACAGCATGGGCAGTTTATCCGTGAAGCGAAAAGACATGGGCGGCGGGCAGCGACAACCCGACCTGTTCGCCGACGCGGCATGCGCGACGGCTGGACACTTCGACCAGCACCGACCCCGCGGCGGACACGCCGCCCAGCGTCAGTCGGGTGCGGTCGCCGAGAAACTGTACTTCCTCGATACGGCCGACGAGCGCTGCATCGTCCGCCGGCACGACCACCGCATCTTCCGGGCGGAAGTACAACTCCTGCACGTCGGCACGCACATTCGGGCAGGCAAAACGTCCGCCTTCCAGATGGAAATGTCCTTCGCGCCACACGCCGGCCAGACGGTTGATCGTGCCGACAAAGTTGGCCACGTGGCGCGAGGCCGGTTGGTAGTAGATGTCTCGCGGCGCGCCGATCTGCTCGATGCGACCCGCGCTCATCACCACGATGCGATCGCCCAACGCCATCGCCTCGTCCTGATCGTGGGTGACATACACCGTTGTGACCCCCAGGCCACGCAGCAGACGATCCATATCGGCGCGCACCGTCTCGCGCAGCTTGGCGTCGAGGGCCGTGAGCGGCTCGTCGAGCAGCAACACGCGCGGCTCCGGCGCGAGCGCGCGCGCCAACGCCACGCGCTGCTTCTGACCGCCCGAGAGCTGCGCGATGGCGCGCTCGGCGAACGGCGTGAGCTGCACGAGGTCGAGCAGCTCGTTCACGCGCTTGTCGATCTGCGCGGACGGCAGGCCTCGCAGCTTCAGGCCGTAAGCGACATTGCCGCGCACGGTGAAGTTCGGGAACAGCGCGTAGTTCTGGAACACCATCCCCACGCGGCGCTTTTCGATGGGCAGGCGCGTGACGTCTTCGTCGCCGAAGCGCACGCGGCCGCCGGCGTCGGGCCGCTCGAGTCCGGCGATCATGCGCAGGGTCGTGGTCTTGCCACACCCCGACGGGCCGAGCAGCACCAGCGTCTCGCCCGCGCCGATCGTCAGATCGAGGGGCTGCAACACCGTGGTGCCGTGAAACGTCTTGGCACAGCGTTCGAGATGAATTGGGATGGAAGTCAGTTTCATCGTCATATCCTAAGCATTCGGTGGCGTACTCGCATCCGCCGGATCAAGTGCGGCCACGCGCCGACGTTTTCCCGTTCGACACTTTGGCCCGTTGCGCCGTCATCTGCATGACGACCAGCAACGGCACGATCATCACGAAAAACACCGCCGTGTACGCGCTGCCGATCTCCAGGCGCAGCGACGCGTAAGCGTCCGCCAGCCCCACGGGCAGCGTCTTCGTGTCGGGCGTGTGCAGCATCCATGTCAGGTTGAATTCGCCGAGCGAGAGCGTCACCACGATGAGTGCGGCCGCCACGATCTCGCTGCGGATGTTGGGCAGCACCACCGTCGTGAAGCGCCGCAGGAAACCCGCGCCGAGGCTTGCCGCGCCCTCCTCCATCAGCTTGATGCGCGCGTCGGCGCATGCCGCCGCCACGGCACGCACCATGAACGGCAGCGTGAAGATGACGTGACCCACGACAATGAACGCGAGACTCTCGCGGAAGCCGCGCATGCCGCCATACACGCTGATCAGCGCGAGCGCACTGGCCAGCCCGGGGAGCGCGATGGGCAACGTCAGCAGCTCCTCGATCCAGCGCGCCACGCGGCTGCGCCAGCGCGCCAGCACGTAACCGGCCGGCACCCCGAGCAGCGTCACCAGCACAAGCGTGGCGGCGCCGACGTACAGCGAATTCAGAATCGCGTCGTGATAGTCCTGCCAGACCTGGATCACCCACTTGAACGTGAGGCCGGCCGACGGCCCCCGGAAATAGTTCACCGACAGCCCGGCAAGTATCGACATACCCACCGGCACCAGCAGGAACGCACACATCAGCAGCGTGAGCAGCAGTTGCAGCGTGAAAAGCGTTTTCTTGAGCATGCGAATCAACCTCCGGCGGCAACCGCCTGCCCCGTGAAATTGCGGGCCAGCATGAGCACCGCCCACGTCACCACGCCGAGCACCACCGAGAGCGCCGCCGCCGTCGCCACGTTGGCGTTGAGCGTGAACTCGGTGTAGATGGTCATGGGCAGCACGTCGATGTCGGTCGCCAGCGTAAAGGCCGTGCCGAATGCGCCGACCGAGGTGGCGAAACACATCGCGCCCGACGCGATCAGCGCCGGCGCCAACGCAGGCAGCGTCACGTCGCGCGCGATGGCGAACGGCCCGGCGCCCAGCGACGCGGCCGCTTCCGTGAGCGAGTGATCGAGCGACTCCGCCGCGGCCATCACGGCGAGGATTACGCGCGGAATCGAGAAATACAGGTAGCCGATGAAGAGCCCGGTGAGCGAGTACGCGAACACGAGTTTGTGGCCAAGGAGTTTCGCCGAGAGATCGCCGATGAGCCCCTGACGCCCCGCCAGCATGATGACCATGAAGCCGACCACCACGCCGGGGAACGCCAACGGCAGGGTCAGCATCGATACGAGCGCCGATTTCCCCAGGAAGTCGTGACGGGTGAGGAAGAGGCCCGCCACCAGCGATAACGCCAGCGTGGCAAGGGTGACCAGCGCCGAGAGCGCGATGGTCTGCCACAGGCTGTCGAGATAACGCGCATTGGTGAGAATGGCGCGATAGGTCTCGAACGCGTGACCGTCGGCGCTCACCTGCACCAGGGCAGCCATTGGCAACAGCCAGAACGCCAGAAAGACCGCCAGCGCCGGCAGCAGCAGTGCCACGCGCCAGCCGCGCGGCAGAGTCAGGTCACGCATCGCTTGTTTTGCTCCTCTTCCTCGTTGAACATCAGGGCGAAACGACCCTGCGTGCTTAGCGCACGTTCTTCAGATACTGTTGACCGAACGCGTCCTGCTGCGCGGCGAGCTTCTGCAAATCGACCGGTTTCACCCGCGCGTAGTCGCTCGCGGGCAAGAACTTGGCGGCGACCTCGGCCGGCATCGTGCTCGCGCGCACCGGACGCAGGAACGCTTGCGCCCAATGCGCCTGGCCCTTGTCGGACAGCGTGTAGTCGATCACCTTCTTGCCGTTGTCCGGGTGCGGGCCGTTCTTCACGAGCGCGATCACGTACGGCAGCGACACGGTGCCTTCCTTCGGGATCACGAACTGCACGTTGGCGTGGTCCTTGTAGATGGCACGGTAGGCGTTGAAATCGAAGTCGATCAGGATGGGGATCTCACCCGAGAGCACGCGCGCATACGCCGTTTGCTTAGGCACGATCGGCGCGTTCGCCTTGAGCTTCTGGAGATAGCTGATGGCCGGACCGAAGTTGTCCATCGACCCGCCGAGCGCCTGATTGGCGGCAATCGCGGCGGCATAGCCGGCGAATGCGCTGCTCGGATCCAGGTAACCCACCATGCCGCGATATTCCGGCTTGAGCAGGTCGGCCCACGAACGCGGCACCGGCTTGCCTTCCAGCGCGTCGCGGTTCACGAAGAAGCCGACCGTGCCCGAATGGATCGTCGTCCACATGCCGTTCGGATCCTTCATGGCGGCCGGCACCTGATCCCAGTTCGCCGGCTTGTACGGCGCGAGCAGGCCCTTCTTCGCCGCTTCGATGGCAGACGTGATGCCCAGATACACAATGTCGGCCACCGGCGCTTTCTGCTCGGCGATCAATTGCGCAACGGCCTGGCCGGAGTTCTTGTTATCGAGCGGCACGCGAATGCCGGTGTCTTGTGCAATCGCCTTGACCTGACCGGCCCAGTCGGCCCATTCCGGCGGGCAGTTGTAGCAGATGGCCGTCTGCTGGGCCTGCGCGGCGCCAGCGCCGAGCAGGGTGAACAGCGCCAGCGTGCGGGCGGCGCGGGTGATCCAAAGCTTCATGTTGGTAAGCTCCTGAATGTCTGAGCGTTGGCGGAACTCACGTGCCGCCGGATAAGTGCGGGCCTCATGCCCGGATGCCTGATTGCCTCGGCCGGCGCTGAACTCTCTTTCCGGAGCCAGTCGTCGGCCGCTTTCCTTGCTACTACGTTCCCTTCAAAACCGTGCAATACCGTTCGATGGCGCGTCTCACCCCCGCCGGCGCGGCGGTGCCGACACCGTGCCGCCGCGACGAATCTCGTGCGGCAGAATCAGCGCATGGCTGAGTGAGGCGTCGTGCGAGGGCGTCGCGCCGACGCGCGCGTCGATCTGGGCGAGCAAACGTTGCGCCGCGTGACGGCCGATGTCCACACTCGGTTGTACGACAGTCGCCAGCGTCGGCGAAAGCAGCTCGCCCACCCCCAGCCCGTCGAAGCCCAGCACCGACATATCGTCGGGCACTCGCAGCCCCGCCTCGCGCAGGGCGCGCATCACGCCAAGGGCGAGCAGATCGTTGGAGCAAAAAAGTGCCGTGGGACGCGCGCCGTCGCGCTCGCGCTGCGCCAGCCATTCGCGCACCCGCTCGCCACGGGCCCCGCTGTTGAAGTCGATCTCAAAGGCCGGCCGCGGCGTCAGCCCAGCGGCCTGCATGGCATCGCCGTAGCCGAGATAGCGGCGCTTGGCGCGGTCGGAAGCATGCAACGCGCCCGTCACCATCACGATGTCGCGATGACCCGCCTCGATCAGCATGGCCACCCCCTGCGCGGCAGCGGTCCGATTGTCCACGGAGACGCATGGACGCTCCGGCGCATCGTTATAGACGAGTTGGCACGCCACGCCCTCCGCCGCGATATCGTCGAGCAGCGCGCTGTGCTCGGCGTCGGCCAGCGTCAGCAGCAGGCCATCAACGCGCTGTTGCAGCAAGGTCTCGATGGCGTTGCGCTCGCGCTCCGGGTCGTATTGGGTGGTAACGAGCAACAACCGTCGGCCCGTGCCGTCAATGGCGGCTTCAATGCCTTCCAGGCAATCGGCAAAGACCGGGTTGCCCAGCGTGGGCAGCATCACGCCGATCAGTCCGGTGCGCTCGCCGCGCAACTGACGGCCAAGTGCATTGGGACGGAATTTGAGCTCGGCGGCGGCCGCCTGCACGCGCGCCAGTGTCTCGGGACGCACCAACCGAGGTGAATTGAGCGCGCGCGACACCGTCGCAATCGAACACCCCGCGCGCTGCGCCACGTCCCGGATATCTGCCACGCTCGTCTCCCTTGTGTCGTACCGTCGATACTTGCCGTTGACGGATTTTTTGCAAATGTAAACGTTTACGAAAACGTTTTCACTTCGGGATTCTATGGAGACAATGTGATGGATTCATGACATCGCCCAAAAAATGACAAGGAACGACAACGGGCAGACACCGCCGGCAATTCGCCCGTCCAGCCCTGGCTCGCATTGCCCGGCGTGGTCGACATGAGCAGCGGCACGCCGGCCCCCGGGATGCCGCCTATACTGAAATTCCCCAGCCCGAAGGGGCATGACGGCACCCTCTCCCTCCACGACCGGGATCGGCCATGAACGACTATCACTTCCTCACCTTGTGGCGGCTCACCGCGCCGCTGGACGAAGTCTGGGACGCGATTCGCGACGTCGACCACTGGGCACGGTGGTGGCCGTGCGTGCGCGACGTGCGCACGCTTGATCCGGGCGACGCGCAAGGCGTGGGCGCGGTGCGTGTGCTGACCTGGCACGGTGCGCTGCCCTACTCGCTCACCATCGAGACGCGCGTCACGCACGTCGACCCGATGCGCGAGGTGCGCAGTGTCGCGTCAGGCGAGCTGGAGGGCACCGGCGTGTGGCGCTTCGACACGGAAGGGCCGATCACGGCGGTGCGCTATGCCTGGGACGTGCATACGGAGCGCGCCTGGATGAACAAGCTCGCGCCCATTGCCCGTCCGCTGTTCCGCTGGAATCACAACTACGTCATGCGACGTGGCGGCGAAGGTCTCGCGGCATTGCTCAACGCCCATCTGGTCGAGTGCCTCGACACCGACCTGCCGCCCGCCGCCATCGGCGAAGCGCGCGAGGCGCGTGACCTGCGCGAGGCGCGCGCACGGATGAGCCACGACGCGCACCACTGAGCCTGGCTGCTGTTCCCCGCTGCCCCCTTTCTGTTCCCTGCTGCCCCTTGCTATTCCAATCAGGAATAGACGCCACGATAGTTTTCATTATTTTTTATATAGCCAGATGCCTAGACTGGAGGGCATCCGGCGGTTGTGCCCTGGCGTTCGCGCCCTCGCCACCCCGCAAAACACCCTGCTCCAGGAGACCTCGTGAGCCTTGCGACTCCGCCGCTGCTGCGGCACTACGTAGATGGCGCGTTCATTGCCACCGATCGCCAGTTCGATAATGTCAGCCCTGTCGACGGGCGGCTCGTCGCGAAGGTTTGCGAAGCCGACGCCGCTACCGTCGATCGCGCCGTGCGCGCCGCGCGCCGTGCCCTGCACGACGGGCCGTGGGGCAACACCACGCCCGCCGAGCGCGCCGCGGTGCTGCATCGGATCGCCGACGGCATCCAGGCGCGCTTCGACGATTTCGTCGCGGCCGAAGTGGCCGACACGGGCCGCCCCGTCGAACAGGCCCGCACCCTCGACATCGCACGCGGCATCGCCAACTTCCGCATGTTCGCCGATCTCGTCAAGACGGCCGGCACCGAGATGTACGACATGCGCGCCGCCGACGGGGGCGACGTCATGAGCTACGTCACGCGCAAACCGCTCGGGGTCATCGGCATCATCTCGCCGTGGAACCTGCCGCTGCTGCTCTTCACATGGAAGGTGGCCCCCGCGCTGGCGATGGGCAACTGCGTGGTCGCCAAGCCGTCGGAAGAAACGCCCTCTTCCGCCACCCTGCTCGCCGAGGTGATGGACGCCGCCGGCGTGCCGCCCGGGGTCTTCAACCTCGTGCACGGCTTCGGCCCGGACTCGGCCGGCGAACACCTGACGAAACACCCGGACGTAGCGGCGATCACCTTTACCGGCGAGTCGCGGACCGGCAGCGCGATCATGAAGGCCGTGGCCGACGGCGTGAAGGAAATCTCGTTCGAACTGGGCGGCAAGAACGCCGCTGTCGTGTTCGCGGACGCCGACTTCGAGCGCGCGCTCGATGGCGTGGTTCGCTCGTCGTTCACCAACGCGGGTCAGGTGTGCCTGTGTTCGGAGCGCGTCTATGTCGAGCGACCGATCTTCGACCGTTTCGTCGCCGCGCTGGCCGAGCGTGCCGCCGCGTTGCGCATCGACGCGCCCGACGCCATCGGCGTGCAGATGGGTCCGCTCGTGTCTCGCAAACATCGAGAGAAGGTGCTCGCTTACTATCGTCTGGCGGTGGAAGAAGGCGCGACGGTCGTGACCGGCGGCGGCGTGCCCGCCTTCGGCGATGCCCGCGACGACGGCGCCTTCGTCCAACCCACGGTCTGGACCGGCCTGCCCGATACGGCGCGCTGTGTCCGCGAGGAGATCTTCGGCCCCGTGTGCCACGTCGCCCCGTTCGATCGCGAGGACGAAGTGATTCGCCGCGTCAACGACAGCGAGTACGGACTTGCCGGTTGCGTATGGACAACGAACCTGTCGCGCGCGCATCGCGTGGCGCGTCAGTTCCAGACGGGGCTCGTGTGGGTGAACACCTGGTTCCTGAGAGACCTGCGCACGCCGTTCGGCGGCGTGAAGCGCTCGGGACTGGGCCGCGAAGGCGGACGCCACTCGCTCGACTTCTATTCCGAAATCACCAACATCTGCATCAAACTGTGAGGCGACGGTGCGGGGGTATCGATGGGGGTCGAGCCCCCCGCACCCGTGCGCCGTCCCAAGAACAAGGCACAACGGAGACTGACGACACATGAGCGCATCGCAAGACACGCAGGCCCGCGTGGTGGCCGGCAAGGCCAAGCCGCGCGGCAAGTTCCCGCACATCAAGCGCGCCGGCGACTTTCTGTTCGTCTCGGGCACCAGTTCGCGCCGCCCGGACAACACCTACGCCGGTGCGCAGGTCGATGCGCTGGGCGTGACGCAGCTCGACATTCGTGAGCAGACGCGCGCCGTCATTGAAAACATTCGCGACATTCTCGCCAGCGAAGGCGCCGCCCTCGCCGACGTGGTCGAAGTCGGCGCGTTCCTCGTGAACATGAACGACTTCGGCGGCTACAACGCTGTGTACGGCGAGTATTTCGACGAGAGCGGGCCGACGCGCACCACGGTGGCCGTCCACCAGTTGCCGCATCCGTTGCTGCTTATCGAAATCAAGTGCGTGGCCTACGCGCCGCGTTCGCGCTGAAGCACCCCGAGACTCCACCTGACGCCGCATGACCCGGGAGACAGCATGTTGACGTATGGCAAGCCCTTCAATTTCCAGCGCTGGATCGACGATCACGCGTCACTGCTCAAGCCGCCCGTCGGCAATCAGCAGGTCTGGCAGGACAGCGATTTCATCGTGACGGTGGTGGGCGGACCGAACCATCGCACCGACTATCACGACGACCCGCTCGAGGAGTTCTTCTATCAGTTCAAGGGCAACGCGTGGGTCAATCTGTGGATCGACGGCCGCCCGGAGCGCATCGACCTCAAGGAGGGCGACATCTTCCTGCTGCCGCCGCATGTGCGCCACTCGCCGCAGCGGCCAGAAGTGGGAAGCCTGTGCCTGGTGATCGAACGCCAGCGCCCGCCCGGCCTGCTCGACGGCTTCGAGTGGTACTGCCTCCAATGCGGCACGCTGGTTCACCGTGTGGAAGTGCAGCTCAAGAGCATTGTGACCGACCTGCCGCCGCTGTTCGAAACGTTCTACGGCACCGAATCGCTGCGCCGCTGCCCGAGTTGCGGCGAGATCCACCCGGGCCGCGCCGCGCAACCCAAGACTACGGCACCGGCGTCGGCCTGATTCGCGACGCCGCGCCCAGCCCCTTACCCGTTACGTCATGAAGAAAATCGACATGCACGCCCACTTCTTCCCGCGCATCACGCGGGACGAGGCGGCCCGCCTTGACCCCGCTACCGCGCCGTGGCTGCGCATCGACGACGGCGGCGAGACCGGCAACATCATGATCGACGACCGCGCCTTCCGACCGGTCTACCGCGCGCTGTGGGACCCCGCGCTGCGCGTCGAAGAACTCGACCGTCACGGCATCGACCTGCAAGTGGTCTGTGCCACGCCGATCATGTTCGGCTATCGCTACGACGGGCACGCAGTCATGGACTGGGTGCAGCGCATGAACGATCTGGCGCTCGAGCACTGTGCCTACGCGCCGTCGCGCCTGAAGGCGATGGCGCAAGTACCGCTGCAGAACCTCGATCTGGCCTGCGCGGAAGCCTCGCGCGCCAAGGCGAGCGGCCACGTCGGCGTGCAGATCGGCAACCATCTCGGCGACAAGGACCTGGACGACGAACAGCTCGTGGCCTTCTTGCGGCACTGCGGCAACGAGCACATCCCCGTGCTCGTGCATCCGTGGGACATGATGACCGACGGCCGCATGAAGCGATGGATGATGCCGTGGCTCGTCGCCATGCCTGCCGAGACGCAGCTTTCGATCCTCTCGCTGATCCTCTCGGGCGCGTTCGAGCGTCTGCCCCGCTCGCTCAAGCTGTGCTTCGCTCACGGCGGCGGCGCGTTCCCGTATCTGCTGGGCCGTGCCGAGAATGCCTGGCATTGCCGCGACATCGTGCGTGCCGACAGCCCGCATCCGCCGTCCCATTATCTGGATCGTTTCTACGTGGATAGCGCCGTGTTCGACCCGCGCGCCTTGCGCCTGCTGGTCGACACCCTGGGCTCGGAACGCATCATGCTGGGCTCGGATCATCCTTTTCCGCTCGGCGAGCAGGACATCGGCCGCCTGGTGGCCGAGCAGCCCGATCTGGACGACGTGGCTCGCCACCGCATTCTGGCCGCGAACGCCCGCGAGTTCTTCGGCCTGTAACTGGTGCTTTCCCGAGGTGTTTTTGAAATCGCTTGCCTACGTAAAAGGCGTCGTTTACGCTGGGTACTTAAATATTTGATGCTTAAACAATTTAGGTAGTCTGACGCGCCTGGCCTGCGATGACCGACGTGAAGAAGCGGTCAAGTCTCCCGGCGCGAGTCCTCTGCGGAAAGTGTTTGCCTGTTTTGGAACTAAGTTTGGAGACCATGATGACGGGAACGAAGACCACGCAACGCAAAGCCATCGCCGTGCTCGGCGCCCTTGCCGCCGGCGCGGCGATATTCGCCTCGAGCGGCGCGCACGCCCAGGTGAAAATCGGCTTCATCGGCACGCTCTCCGGCCCGGGCGGCGCGCTCGGCCAGGATCAGTACGACGCCTTCATGCTCGCCATCGAGCAAAAGGGCGGCAAACTGGGCGGCGTGCCGGTGCAGGTGATCAAGGAAGACGACCAGCTCAAGCCCGACGTCGGCGTGCAGGCCGCGCAGAAGCTGGTGGAGCGCGACAAGGTGTCGCTCATCACCGGCGTGACGTTCTCGAACGTCATGATGGCCATTCACAAGACCGTGACGAATGCGGGCGTGGTCATGGTCGGCTCGAATGCCGGGCCGACCCCGATTGCCGGCGCGCAATGCTCGCCGAACTTCTTCTCGACGTCGTGGGATAACGACGAACTGCACGAGGCCGGTGGCCAGCTCTCGAGCGACCTGGGCTACAAGAAGATGTACGTGATGGCCCCGAACTATCAGGCCGGACGCGACGCCGTGAACGGCTTCAAGCGCGACTACAAGGGCCAGATCGTCGACGAGGTGTACACACAGGTCAACCAGCCCGACTACTCGGCCGAAATCGCCCAGTTGCAGGCCGCCAAGCCCGACGCCGTCTATGTGTTCTATCCAGGCGGCATGGGTGTGAACTTCGTCAAGCAATACCGTCAGGCCGGGCTGCTCGGCAAGATTCCGCTGATCTCCGTGTCGACCATCGACGGCTCGACCCTGCCCGCGCTCAAGGAACTGGCGGTCGGCGCCATCACCAGCGCCCCGTACTCGCCCGATCTCGACAACGCGCAGAACAAGCAGTTCGTGGCGGCCTTCCAGAAGAAATACAACCGCGTGCCGTCGATGTATGCCGCGCAGTCCTACGACGCCGCCAACCTGATCGACTCGGCCCTCACGAAGACCAAGGGCAACGTGGCGGATCGCGAAGCGTTGCGCGCCGCACTCAAGGCGGCCGATTTCTCGTCGGTGCGCGGGCCGTTCAAGTTCGCCAGCAACCAGTTCCCCGTGGCGCAGTTCTACCGCGTGGATGTCGTGAAGGACGCCAACGGCGCCCGGTTCGCGACCAAGGGGCAGATTCAGATCAAGACGCGCGCCGACCTGGCCGCGCAGTGCAAGATCAAGTCGTAAGGCGACGGGCGGGCATCGCCGGCGTGCGGTTCGACGCGGACGATGCCCGCCGTTGCCGACGCGCCGCCCGGCCGTCCCGGGCGGGCGCGATACCACGCGATAGGCCGGCGGCACTGCAGGTGCACGACCCGAGCCGTACCTGAGCACGATCGAGGGTTTATGAAGCGCTACCGCAATTTCGACGAGGCTGAGCTGGACGTTCAGTACAACGCTCGCGCCACCACGCCCAACGTTCTCGACATCCTGACGCAGTACGCCACCGAGAGCGCGCACGCCCGCGCGACCACGCCCTGCGTCCTCGATGTCGCCTACGGCGATCACCCCGACGAGACGCTCGACATCTTCCCGTCACCGGTCCCCGACGCCCCCGTCTTCTTCTTTGTTCACGGTGGCTACTGGCGCGCGCTCGGCAAGGACGATTCGAGCAACATGGCGCCCGCCTTCACACGCGCCGGCGCGACGGTCGTCACGATCAACTATTCGCTTGCGCCCGGCGCCTCGCTTGATACCATCGTCGACCAGACGCGCCGTGCATTGGCCTGGGTGCACCGGCACATTGGCGAACACCACGGCGACGCCCGCCGCATCCACGTGTGCGGCAGCTCGGCCGGTGGCCACCTCGTGGGCATGCTGCTCGCTCAGGGTTGGCACGCCGATTACGGCGTGCCCCACGACGTCGTCGCCGGCGCCGCCCCGCTCTCCGGCCTGTTCGATCTCACGCCGATTCCGTTCACGCACATCAACGACTGGATGAAGCTGTCCGCCGACGACGCGCATCGCAACAGCCCCCACTTCCATCTGCCCGCGCACGGCTGCCCGATCGTGGTGTCCTACGGCGAGAGCGAGACGGCGGAATTCAAGCGCCAGAGCGAGGACTATCTCGCGGCATGGCGCGCCCGTGGCTTCGCAGGTGATTATGTCCCGATGCCCGGCACCAATCACTTCGATATCGTGCTCACGCTCAACGACACCGCCAGTCCGCTCACGCAAGCCATCTTTCGCCTGATGGGGCTACCCCGGGAGGCCGCATGAGTCTGACGCTTTTCGTCATGCAGTGCCTGAACGGGCTGCAACTCGGGGTGCTGTTGTTCCTGATGGCGGCCGGGCTCACGCTGGTGTTCGGCATCATGAACTTCGTCAACCTCGCACACGGTTCGCTCTATATGATCGGGGCGTTCATCGCCGCCACCGTGTACAACCATACGGGATCGTTCGCGCTCGCCGCGATCGCCATCGTTCCCGCAATGCTCGTGATCGGCCTGATCGTCGAATTCGTCGCGCTCAAGACGCTGTACGACCGCGATCACCTCGATCAGGTGCTGGCCACCTTCGGTCTGATCCTGTTCTTCAACGAGCTCGCGCGCATGATCTGGGGGCCGTCGCCGTATTACATGGAAGTGCCCGACTGGCTCGCCGGCACGGTGGATCTGTTCGGCCTCGCGTATCCGGCGTATCGCTTCCTGATCATCGTGGTGGGGCTGGCCGTGGCGCTGGGCTGCTATCTGCTGATTCACCGCACGCGCATCGGCATGCTGATCCGCGCCGGGTCGACCCATCGCCAGATGGTCGGCGCGCTCGGCGTGAACATCGTGCTGCTCAACTCGCTGCTGTTCGGACTGGGCGCGATTCTCGCCGGGATCGCCGGGCTCATGGCCGGCCCCATCCTGTCGGTGCAGCCGGGCATGGGCGAGCCGATTCTGATCCTGACGATGGTCGTGATCGTGATCGGCGGCATCGGCTCGGTGCGCGGGGCATTTCTCGCGGCGCTGATCGTCGGCGTGGTCGACACCGTGGGACGCACTGCCCTGCCCACGCTGCTGCGCAGCCTCATGGAGCGCAGCACCGCCGACACCGCCGGGCCCGCGCTCGCTTCGATGCTCATCTACCTTGTCATGGCCGCCGTGCTTGCTGTGCGTCCGCAAGGTCTCTTCCCGGTCAAACACGGTTGACGATGGAAATGAAACTCAATCTTCGCACCGCCGTGCCGCTGCTGTTGCTCGCCGTGCTGGCGTTGGTGCCCCTCTACGCGACGTTTGCCCAGCAACCGTTCTATCTCACCCTGTTCGGGCGCATTGTGGTGTTCGCCATCGCGGCCGTCTCGCTCGATCTGATTCTCGGCTACGGCGGCATGGTGAGTTTCGGCCACGCGCTGTATCTCGGGCTGGGCGCGTATGTCGTCGGCATTCTCAGCTATCACGGCATCGACAACGGCTTCCTGCATCTCGGGGCGACGCTGCTGCTGTGTGCCGTCGTCGGCGCCGTCACCGGTCTGCTCTCGCTGCGCACGACCGGCATCGCCTTCATCATGATTACGCTGGCGTTCGCCCAGATGTTCTACTTCCTCGCCGTCGGCCTGAGGCAATACGGCGGCGACGACGGCCTGCCGGTCACCGCCGGCAGCCGCTTCGGCAGCATGACGCTCGACGACCCCGCCACGCTGTATTACGTGGCGTTCGCCGTGCTGTGCCTGTGCGTATGGGCCGGTCGCCGGCTGGTCGATGCGCGCTTCGGCATGGTCATTCGCGGTGCGCGCCAAAACGATCGCCGCATGCGCGCGCTCGGCTATCCGACACTGCGCTACAAGCTGGTGGCCTACATCATCAGCGCCATGACCTGCGGCGTGGCGGGTATGCTCTACGCCAATCTCACGCATTTCGTCTCGCCCGCTTACATGGCGTGGACGGCGTCGGGCGAGTTGATCGTGATGGTCGTCCTCGGCGGGCTGGGATCGTTCTTCGGGCCGGTACTGGGCAGCGCCGCCATGCTGCTGATCGAGGAATGGCTCAAGGGCATGACGGAGCACTGGATGATTATCTTCGGGCCGCTCATCGTCGTGGCGGTGCTGGTGTCGCGACGCGGCCTGTATGGCCTGCTCGGCGACCTGCAGGTGCGGCTCGCCCGGCGCGCCCGTACCGTGGAGGGCAAGGCATGACCCTGCTTCAAGTCGACCAACTGGTCAAACGCTACGGCGGGCTGATCGCCACCGATCACTTTTGCCTGGATGTCGCGCCGGGGGAGCTGCACGCCATCATCGGCCCGAACGGCGCCGGCAAGAGCACGCTCATCGGCCAACTGGCCGGCGAGCTTCGCGCCGACGAAGGCAGCATCCATTTCGACGGACACGACATCACGGCCATGCCGATCGAGCAGCGCGCCCGCTCGGGGCTCGCGCGCTCGTACCAGATCACGTCGGTGTTTCGAGAATTCACCGCGCTGGAGAACGTGCTCGTGGCCGTGCAGGCGATGCAAGGCCATAGCTTCGGCTTCTGGCGGCCAGCCATTCGCGAAGCGGCGCTCGTCGAGCCGGCGCGCGAGATCCTGGCGCGCACCGGACTGGCCGCGCGCATGCACGTGCCCGCCAGCGCGCTTGCCCACGGCGAACATCGTCAGCTCGAACTGGCCATGGCGCTCGCGGGACGCCCGAAACTGCTGCTGCTCGACGAGCCGATGGCCGGCATGTCGCAGGCCGAGTCCGAACAGATGACGCATCTGCTCGCCGATCTCAAGGGCGATTACGCCATCGTGCTGGTGGAGCACGACATGGACGCGGTCTTCGCCCTGGCCGACCGCATCACCGTGCTCGTCTACGGGCGCGCCATCGCTTGCGGCAACGCCGACACGATCCGCAACGACGCGGGCGTGCGCGAAGCCTATCTCGGGGATGACACCCGCAACGAAATGCTGGGAGCGACCGCATGAGCCCCTTGTTGTCTTTGTCTGGCGTCGAGTCGTACTACGGCGCGAGTCAGGCGCTGTTCGGCATGCAACTCGACATCGAGCGGGGGGCGTTCGTCACGCTGCTCGGCCGCAACGGCATGGGCAAGTCGACCACGGTCAAGTCGATGACAGGCCTCATGCGCCCTGCCCGTGGCGAAATCGTGTTCGACGGACAGCCGGTGCACGCCAGTCCGTCGCACCGTATCGCGCGCGCGGGCATGGGGCTCGTGCCGGAGGGACGCCAGATTTTCCCCACGCTGACAGTGCGCGAGAACCTCGTGGCCACCGCCAGCAATCGTCATGGTGCGCGCTCGCCGTGGACACTGGAGCGCATCTACGCCCTGTTTCCGCGGCTGCGCGAACGCGAGAAAAACCTCGGCAGCAACCTATCCGGCGGCGAGCAGCAGATGCTCGCGATCGGCCGCGCGCTGATGACGAATCCGAAATTACTCATTCTCGACGAAGCGACGGAGGGGCTGGCACCGCTCATTCGGGGTGAAATCTGGCAGTGCCTGAAGCAACTCAAAGGCAGCGGTCTGTCGATCCTGTGCATCGACAAGAACCTTGCACCGATGCTCGAACTCGGCGATCGCCACTACATCGTCGACAAAGGCCGTGTAGCTTGGCAAGGCGACTCGCCAAGCCTGCGTCGCGCGTTGCCGGAATTACAGGCGTATCTGGGCGTTTGAGGCACGCGCCACGCTGCGTACCGCACCGTTTTGCGTACACTCTACGGCACCTCGTTTCGGCGGGGTGCTTGGTCCTCGATGGGTGTCATACGCGAAAATCCGGAGTGTTTTGTGAAAGCACCCAGTAGAACTCTGTGGTGCAATCGGTTCCGCTTGATTGACTTCGCAAGCGTGCTTATCCCTTCACTTAACACCGACACCCGGGTAGGACTATGGCTTACTCCAATACGCCTTCGAATCCCTTCCGCTGGCTGCTCTCTCAGGACACCGGTGCGCCACCGCCTGCCGAACCGGCGCACGTCAAGAACGGCCTGCCTGCGGATCTTCCGCTCAATATCAAGGAGCTGCCGCGCACACCGCTTCCGAAACTTGAAGTTTTTCCCGACGAATTGCTCGCCCTGCGCAAGCATCTCGGCATGTCGCGTAACGTCTTCGCGCACTACTTGCGTACGAATCCGCGCACGCTGGAGAACTGGGAGCAGGGTCGCGCGCGCCCCAATGCCCAGGCCGCCTGCCTCATTCGGCTCGTGCAACAGAACCCCGGGCTAGTCTCGTCGCTCGCACGTCTCTGACCCGCCTTCGCACGATCGTCATCGCATCCGTGGTGGCTTCGCTGCAGGGTTTCGCAAGTGTCGCGATTGCGTTCACGCCATTCGCCGCGTCGGCAGTTCGCGTTACCGTTGGGGCGCGTGGGCAGGTTCATGCGCCGGCCCATCGCAAAGGGCGGCACGCCGATGCACCGGCATGCCGCCCTTCGTTTTGGCGACATCGGCAGGAAGGCGCTACGGCCTGAGGCCGCACGCTTCGCGAAGGCAGGCGACGAAGCGCTCACAAGCCGGACTCGGCGGCCTGTCGGCACGTAGCGAATACCCCACATCGCCGAAGCTGCCGGGCATGGTATCGGCCAGCACCCGCAGCAATCCCGATTCCACGAACGGCGTGGCCGCCACACGCGGCATCAGCGCTACTCGCGGGGTCTCCAGCATCAAGCCGATGTTGGTCAGCACCGAGAGCGACTCGACGACGTCCTCGGGCAATGCCAGCCCCGCATCGTGGAAGAGCCGCTCGGCAGCGAGCCGCGACGGCGATTCCGGCACCGGCAGAATCCACGCCCCTTCACGCAACTGCGCAAGCGGCACGCGCGCCGGCCCCTGTGGCCAGTGACGCGCCCCACCGACTACGCTGAGCGATTCGTTGAAGAGCACTTCGTGCGTCAGGGCGAAGGCGTTCGCGACAGGCAATGCCCGCTCGGGCAGACGGCCCACGACAATATCCAGATCGCCGCTGGCCAGCGCGGGGAAGAGTTGCGCGGTCGTCGCTTCACGCACTGTGACCAGTACGCCCGGGGTCCGCGACTTGAGCATCGCAATCGTGCGCGGGAGAAGATCCGCGGCGGCCGAGATGAGCGTACCGACGATGACGTGTCCACTGGTACCTGCGCTGAACGCATTCACTTCGTCCGTGAGGTAGCGCAGCTCGGCCATCAGCGATTTCACGCGATGCCCGAGCAGTTCGCCCAGTTCCGTAGGCTGCATGCCGCGATTACTGCGTACGAAGAGCGGTCCTTCGAAACACGATTCCAGCTCGTGCACGATCTTGCTCACGGCCGGTTGTGTGAGACCGGTTTCGTTGGCGGCGCGCACGAGCGAGCCCGTCTCGAGCACGCGATCGAACACCTGAAGCTGGTGGAACTTGAGCTTTCGTCCGAGATTGAGGGAGGTCCAGGGCAGCGAGCGCATCGGCGTGCCGTTCAGGCCGCCGCCGCGGAGCCGGACGGTATCACCGCCCCCGCCCCCGGCACGCCCTGCGCCGCGGGCGCCACCGACGCAGCCGCGTCAGACTCGGCAGGTTCGCCCGGCAGGAATGCGACGACGTACTCCTCCAGCATCGCGGCGTCCGGCAGGGACGCCGGATTGACATGATGGTTGACGAGGCATCCGTCGAACGTCAGCACAAGCATATCCACCAGACGCGCACGTCGCACGCTATCGCGCGCAAGGCTCGGTGCGACTGCCGCCAGCATGCCCGACAGATGCTCGCGAAACCAGCGCAGCAGCGATGCGTCGTACGGATCGCCCGGGCGGACGGTGGCCAGCGCCTGCACCAGGTTGTGCGAAAAGCCGTTGTCGAGTCTCGGCATCTGGACCAGCAGGCCGTCGAGCAGGGTGCGCATGCGGGCATGGGCGCCGTGTGCCGCCATCACCTCGGCTTCGAGCAAGGTAATGCGCGCCTTGAACCAGGTTTCGTAGACGCAGAAGAAGACCTGCAACTTTGCGGTGAAGTAGCTGTAGATGTTCGCGTGGGAAATGCCGGCACGCTTTGCGATCTGCACCATGGTCGTTTCGACATAGCCCTTGTCGAGAAACAGGGCATGCGATGCTTCCAAAATGGCCAGACGAATGTCTTCTTTCTTGACTTGTGGCATGGATAAGCTTGAGCGGATAGGCCGAGCACCTCAATCGATTTGTCTCAACAATCGCTGAATTCAGTACCGAACTTCAGCGGGCACAGTATGCCAGCGCAAACGCAGCTTGCGGCGAAAACTAAGCGCAAATACTCCCCCGGACTTTCCCGATGGTTTCAACGCATTCAGCGCGATTTGCGATGACAGACATCGCGTAATACGCCGCGTAATCGCATACTCCGCGCATTCCGCACCTTCCGGCGTGAATGGCGGCTTTTAAAGCCGCCGGCCGAGACATTTCAAACTTGAACAATTTCGATGTCACGCTTTCGCCAGCTCCGCTTTACGACGACATCCGCCCGCGGCGTCGCACAAGCACAGGAACATGCGCGATGGTGCGTGCGCCAGCGTCGCTGGTGTCGCCCTCCGCATCGTCAGAACGTCCACAATTTATTTCGGACTGCATTTTATATACCGATCGCACAGAAAGCACCGTGGAGCTCACAGGTTCGCGACCGTCACGCCCGACCCAAGGGCTTTACAAAGTCTTACAAGATCGGGCGACCCAAATACCGCAACTTGCGTCAAACCTAAATCAATCAGCGCTGGCGACAGACGCCATGAATACGAATACCGCGCAATACCGCGCAATACCGCATTGGACTGCGCATCGACCGTAAATGGATCGTGTATCAAGCCTGCGCCGTCAGCGACCGCTGTTATTGAACGGCAGGCGATGCCTGCGATTGCCCGGGGCCCGACGCCCCCCTCTTTGAAGGAGTCATGCGTCATGAAAACTACACAACGATGGATCTCGCACCTCTCCCGTCTGTCACGCTCGGCCGGCCCGGTACTCGCAGGGGCCGCATTGATCGGCACGCTGGCCGGCTGCGGCGGCATGACGCCACGCGAATCGCGTAATACGGCAGTTGGCGCCGGCGTCGGCGCCCTGGGTGGCGCCCTCATCTCCGGCGGCGACCTGGGCACGACCGTGGGGGGCGCTGTCGTCGGCGGCGTGATCGGTAACGTCATCACGGACGACCGCCGTCGCCGTTGATACCGGTCTCCCCGTCATCGGGCGGCTCCCGTCTCGTCAGCGCATCGCATCGCGAGGCCGATACCGCCGTCACTGTTCAACGAATCAGGAGAAGCGCGGCATGACATCTCAACAGACACCGCATCAACGTACGCTTCGAACCCTCGCGACACGGCGTACGGCGCGCCGGACACTCGCCGTCATCACGCTTTGCGCCAGCGCCGCCGCCCTGTCGCTCGTCGCGCTGCCCGGCCATGCACAGACGCGGACGCCGATGAACGGCGTCGTGCCGACGACACCTTCGGCGCCCATGCCTGCGCCGTTACCGGGCCCGGACTACGGCGACGCGTCGGATCAGAACGCAGCGCTCGGGCTGTACCTGCAACGCTCGTTCGACGCCATCGACACCAATCGCGATGGCAAGATCGACCGCAATGAATGGTCGGCCTATCAGCACAGCCAGTTGCAGGCGCGTCGCGCCACGTTCGAGCGCTATTTCAAGGCGGCGGACAAGGATGGCGACGGTTATCTGAGCCGCGACGAAACGGCGGCCGCCGAGCCGTTCCTCGATCGGCATTTCGAGCTGATCGACGCCAATCGTGACGGCAAGCTCTCGCCCGCGGAGATTCGCGCTTACTTCCGCCGTTACTATCACGAGCGCGCGCAAGCCGACGCGGCAACCACGAAACCCTGAGCCCCTCGCTCGGTAGCGCAAAAAAATACGCCACGGCATGCCGTGGCGTATTCGCTTGCGCGTCATGCGTGCGGCGTGTCACCGCCGCGCACAACAGGCACGTATTACACGTGGAAGAACTCGGCAATGAGCGCAGCACCGAGGAACGTACCGGCGTTCGCGAGGAACGACACGACCACGATGCGCCAGCCCAGACGACGGAACGCCGGCACATCCTTGGCGACCGACAGACCGGCGTACGTCAGCATGGGCGTCACCAACGAGAGGAAGTTGATCTTCCCGGTGAACTGCTCGACGATCGGCGCGAACGGGAAAGCCGGCGACGTCAGGAACATCGCAATGAGCGACACCCAGCACACGGCGGGCACCTTGCGGCGCGTGACGTAGTACAGCGCCTCGCCCACGATCACGGCACCGATCATGATGACCATGCCCGGCACGCCGTCGAGGAACGGCGTCTTGAAGGCGATGGTGTTACCGACCAGCGCCAGCGCACCCGAGAACACCCAGGCGAACAAACGTGCACCGAAATTCATTTCGACGGTGTGCGCCGTGCTCGCTTCCTTGAGTTCCTTGGCGGCGTCGGCATCGGCCACCGCAGCGGCTTCGGCGTTGGCGCGACCGCGGCGGCTCATGCGGCCCAGCACCGGCTCCATCACGCGGTAGCCCCACACGGCGAGCGGCAGCGAGATGAACAGCGTGAAGTACGTGCCGATGGTCGTCGTGATCAGGTTCGATGCGGCGGCGAACGTGGCCACTTCCTTGGCGACTTCCGGCGTTTGCTGCGCGGCGATGGCGCCGGCGGCAGCGGCCATCATCGAACCCGAGCCCACGCCGGCGCCCATGGCGAGCGAGTGCGGGTGGAACAGATTCAGGCTGGCGATGAAGCCCGCGAACAGCGAGATGAACACTGCGCCGAACACCGTGCCCGTCAGGTACTCGGCCAGCACGCCACGGCCTTCCGGCGAATCGAAGCCATACTTTTCACCGATGATGGCCAGGCTCGGCTCACGACCGACCGAGAACGTCGCTCCGATGGCCTCGCGCTTGATGCCGAGCATCAGCGCGACCGGCAAGCCCAGGATGATCGTGCCCACGAAATGGCCAAACTCCTGGAACACGAGCGCCCAACCGGCGGCCACGAGTTTGGGCAGCGAGCCCCCCACGAGCAGCCCCAGCTTGGCCACGAAGAGCAGTAGCGCCGGTTGCAGAATGGCGGACGCCTTGTGTTGCATCGGCAGGTTGATCTGCGCAAAACGCGGCAGACGCGCTTGCGACAAACCCAACGCCGCGCCGAGCAGCAACGCCCAGACCATCGGCAGCAACACGATCTTGCCGTGCCCCGCATTGATGCTGATCGCCCCGATCAGCTCCGCGATGACGAGAATCACGATTGCCCAAATATATAGGCGCACACCATCGCTGAAGGCGCCCCCTTGCGGTTGGCCCGCGCTTTTTTCCATGACTGCCATCTGGGTCTCCCCTGCACATGCTATTGAACCGGTCCGGTGCCGTCCGGTGACCCGGAAGGTGTACGAACATTTCGGTGGTTAAGGAAATTCGGCACGCCATCCGTCCGGTCCCCAGACCGTCGGACTTCCCCATGACGCCTGACGGCTCGCCAGGTTGGCACGCCTCGGTGACAGCAACAGCGTTCCGCGCCGAACCACCCGAGGGCGGCATTATACGCGGCCAAAATGGCCGTTTCGGCCCCGAATCTCACGGGCTGAAACGGCTCCGTACCAAGCGGCGTCTCACGACCGTCGCCCCGGTCCAGCGCGCCCCCGTCGACGCGACGCCCCCGACGACCGAACGCATGACGACACCCCTTCCCCCCGGATGGCCCTACGCTCGCCGCGGACCAGCATCAGACGTAGCCAAACGGCGTGGCGGGGTTCGCCGCGGTCTCGACCCACACGCTCTTCGTCTGCGTGTACTCATACAGCGCTTCCATGCCGCTGGAGCGACCGTAACCGCTATGGTGGTAGCCACCGAACGGCGACGCCACGTTGATCGTCTTGTAGCCGTTGATCCAGAAGGTGCCGGCATTGACCTGCGCCGCCACACGGTGCGCGCGCGCGACATCCTGCGTCCACACCGCTCCGGCCAGGCCGAACTCGCTGTCATTGGCGATCGCCAGCGCCTCTTCCTCCGTGTCGAAGGGGATCGCCACGACGACCGGACCGAAGATTTCGGTACGCGCCACGCCCATCGCATTGGTCGCGTCGGCCAGCACCGTGGGGCGCACGAAGAAACCGCCGTCGCTGCGCTGCTGCGAGCCGGCCGCCAGACGTGCACCGCCCGCGACGCCTGCGTCGATCATGTTCATCACGTGCTGATACTGGGTGCGGTTGCAGATCGGACCGACTTCGGTCGTGTCGTCGAGCGGCTCGCCCACGCGGATCTTCTCTGCGCCGCGCGCGAGCATGTCGACCATCTCGTCGTACACGCCGCGTTGCACCAGCAGGCGCGAGCCGGCCACACAGCTCTGGCCCGCGCTCGAGAAGATGGCGGCCTGAGCGCCGAGGCAGGCGCGCTTCAGGTCGGCATCGTTGAACACGATATTGGCGGACTTACCGCCCAGTTCCAGCACGCTCGGCAGCAGGCGCTGCGCGGCGGCCGCGGCGATCTTGCTGCCCGTGGCGGGCGAGCCGACGAACACCACTTTCTTGACGACCGGATGCGAGATCGCCGCCTGACCGGTGGTGTGACCGAAACCGGCGAGCACGTTGATGAGACCGCGCGGCACGCCCGCCTGCTCGGCCAGTTCGGCCACCGCCAGTGAGCTGGCCGGGGTCAGTTCCGACGGCTTGAGCAGCACGCCGTTGCCCATGGCGATAGCCGGGGCAAGTTGCCAGCCGCACGTAAAGACCGGGGCGTTCCACGGCGTGATCTGCAACACCACGCCCATCGCTTCGCGACGCGTGTAGTTCAGGTGCGTGCTCGGTACGGGGATGACATCACCATAGAACTTGTCGGTCCAGCCCGCGTAGTACTCGAACATCTCGGCGACCTTGGCGACTTCACCGCGGCAGTCGCGAATCGGCTTGCCCGCGCCAATCGATTCGAGTTGCGCGAGCGCTTCGGCGTTTTCGCGGATCTTGCTGCCGACGGCCTGCATCACACGACCGCGCGCCGCATGGGTCAGCGCCCACCAGGTTTTCTGCGCGGCTTGCGCGGCGTGGGCCGCCTGGGCCACGACGGCGGCACCGGCGTCGCGATACGACAATACCGTCTGGCCGGTGGCCGGGTTCACGATCTCGATGTTCGCGTCACCCGTGCCTTCGAGCAGTTCGCCATTCACGAACGAGCCGAGGGTGGTGGCCTTGGGGAAGAACTTTGCGAATGCGCCGAGCAAAGCGGCGGCTTGTGGGTCTGCCATGAGAACACTCCGTGCGACGCGCCGCATCGGGCGCATCGTTTCGTCAAACAACAATGGAAAATCAAACGACCCGGCGTAATGCCGGAGCGGGCTGACGCGCGATCACGCCCGGCCCGGCTCGATGAACTGCACGATGCGATTGAAGTCCTCGTCATCGCCTACCGTTGCCGCGCTTGCGGCCCACAGACGACCGACTTCGGCCGAGAGCGGTCCCGTGGCGAGCGTGCCCGTCTGCTCGGCGAGTGCCATCGCCAGACGCACGTCCTTGCGCATGAGCTTCATCGTGAAACCGGAGTCGAACGCGTTGTTGAGGATCCACGTCGGGTAGTTGGTCTGTGTCACACCGCTGCGGCCCGAGCCGGCATTCAGCCCCTCCAGCACTTGCGCCGGCGCTACGCCGGCGGCTTCGGCCAGACGCATCGCTTCGCCCGCCACGACCAGATGCGCCGCGCACATCAGGTTGTTGATCAGCTTGGTCACGTGACCGGCGCCCACGTCGCCGATATGCACGCGCTTGGCGGACATGGCGGCGAGCACCGGTTCGATCCGCGCGATGTCCTCCACCGAACCGCCCAGCACCATCGTGAGCGCGCCGTTCAGGGCGCCCTTCGGGCCGCCGGAGACCGGTGCGTCGACCAGCGCGATACCCTTCTCGCGCAGCGTGGCAGCCAGTCCACGCGTGCTTGCCGGATCGGCCGTCGAGGTGTCGATGACGATCAGGCCCTTGCGACCGTTCGCGGCAATCCCATCGGCGCCATTCACCACGGCCTCGACGACCTGCGAGGTCGGCAGCGACAGCACGAGGGCGTCGGCTTCGCGGGCCAGTTCGGCCACCGACGCCCGCAGTCCGACGCCCGCGTCGGCCAAGGCGCGACCGGCGGCCGGCGACGGATCGAAGCCGAGCACCGTGAAACCGCCGCGCTGCAACGACAGCGCCATGCCGCGTCCCATGTTGCCCAGTCCGACCACTCCGATGATTTTCATGTTGACTCCAGATTGACTGCGAGGATGACGTCTCCCCCTTGGGCGACATCGCGTTGCTTCGTCGGCCGAACGTGCCGGCCAACGCTTGGACATTGATTGGCAGTGTGGGATGAAAAAAAACGACGCTCAATGACAACGCTTGAAGATTTTTGTTCTAAAAATTAGTCTTTAGGGTATGACACCTGCCATCAACGAAAACCGACTGCTGTATCTGTTTGAAGCCGTCCAGTGCGGCACCGTGCGCGCCGCGGCGGACAGACTGGACATTGCCCCTTCGGCCGTCAGCCGTCAGATCGCCCTGCTGGAGGCCGAAATGGCGCTACCGTTGATCGAACGTCACAAACGCGGCGTCCATCTGACGCAGGCCGGCCGGTTGCTCATGGAGTATTACCGGGAACAGCGCGCACACCAGGAGGACTTGCTTGCCAAGCTGCAGGAGGTGCGGGGGTTGCGGCGCGGGCATATCCGGCTGGCGGTCGGCGAGGGGTTCGTCAGCGATCTGATGGGCGCGCCGCTGCAGTACTTCTGCAAGCGCTATCCGGACATCACGCTCACGCTCGATCTGGCGGGAACCAACGAAGTCATGCGGCGGGTCGCGGAAGACGATGCGGACATCGGGCTGGTCTATAACCCCCCGATCGAACCCAAGATCGTGTCGCGCGCGCAGATGCGCCAACCGGTGCACGCGATCGTCGCGCCCGACTCGCCGCTCGTAGAGCGGTGTCGCGCGGCCGGGGGACTCAAGCTCGACGCGCTCTACGACGTGCCGCTCGCCCTTATGCATGGGGCGTATGGCACCCGCCAGTTGATGGCGCTGGCCGAGCAGTCGGAAAAGTATCGGCTGACGCCCGCGGTCACGACCAACTCGATTTCCGTGCTCAAGCATTTCGTGCGCGCCGGACTGGGCGCCACATTCCTGCCCGCGTTTGCCGTGTCACAGGAGATCGAGGCCGGCGAGCTGCGCGCGCTGCCGATCGATCACCCGATTCTCAATCAGGCCGAAGCCCATCTCGTCACGCGCACAGGCCGGCGGCTGTCCGGCGCGGCCAACCGCTTGCTGACCCATTTGGCGAGCAAGATGGAAGCGTTTGGCGCCCCGGACTGACGTGAACGGCCAACGTCGACGGGCATGGACCCGGTCGCCGCGTTGCCCGGCTTCGGTTGCTGGCACGCAACAATCGTCGTATTAAGCCTTTCCCCGATGTTGCGCGCGGGGGAATTCGTCTATAAATGAAGCCATCCGGGCGATAACGGCTCGTTGCGTCGCAGTCCATGACATGCGAAGCATCGCCTGCCGCCTCGCCAGCTGAATCCGGTCGTATGGCCGCGTGTGCGCCTGTATTGGCGCCGCCCCGCCGACGACGCTACGCCAGTGGACTGCCATGACGATGAACTCTGACAACCAGAGCGTGACGGCATCACTCGCAACCGCCCGCATGCCCCCATGCGGCGCCCGTTGCCCAGGCGTGCCCGCTTCCCGATGCTTTGTCACTCGTAACGAATTTTCAGGCTTTTCAAGCTTTTTCGACGACATCTCGTGTTGTCTTCGCTTGGACGCTGTGCGACGACGACGGTCATAACCGCGCAAGAAGGTGCGGGGCAAAACGCAACTGGGGAGCAGACCATGAAAAAGAAGCTCATCGCAGCGAGCCTGCTTTGCAGCATCGGCACGTTTGCGCACGCGCAGTCGAGCGTGCAACTTTATGGCCGCGTCGATGGCGGCTTTCAGTTCATGAACCACCTTCAGGACGGCAACGGCGGCACCGTCTCGCGCTGGAGCGCGCAAGGCGGCGACTACGGCACGAGCCTGTTCGGCCTGCGCGGCTATGAGGATCTCGGGCAAGGATTGCATGCGGTATTCAACCTGGAAGGCGGCTTCCAGTTGATGAACGGCTTCAACAACAATGGCGCGGGTTCGATCTTCGACCGGCGCGCGCTGGTCGGCTTCAACTCCCGCTCGTGGGGGCAACTGACGATCGGGCGAAATCTGTTCATCAGCAACGGGGTCTGGGACTTCGATCCATTCCAGCAGCAAGCCTTCTCCTCGGCGTCGCTCGTGCGCGGGCGTAACTGGCCGCAGGCGAGCAACACCGTCAACTACCAGAGCCCGAACTGGTACGGCTTCGACGTGGCGGGCCAATACGCGTTCTCCAACATCGCCGGGCAGTTCAACAACGGGCGTGGCATGGGGGCCCAGTTGACCTACACGCATGACCGGTTCCAGTTGCGCGCCTTGTATGACGAAATTCGCGATAGCACGGGGCGCTTCACTGATGTCTTCGCCACGTCGCGCGAGTACTTCGCCGGCGCGAATGTGTTCCTGAACCGCTTCACGATTTCACTCGGCTACACGCATATGTCCGCGCCGGACGCGCCCGCGCCCGACTTCGCCACGCGTGCCGACCATTACTGGGCCGGCGTAAGGTATCAAGCCACCCCGGTTTGGGCCGCTAATGCGGCGGTTTATCATGTCAACGTGCCGGGCGGCTTCGGCAACGCGACGATGTTCGAGGTGGGCACGACGTACAGCCTGTCGAAGCGCACGTTCCTGTATGGCACCCTCGCTTACGTGAAAAACAGTTCGAACCAGAACTTCTCGGTCGCGGCCATTCCGAGCGACTCGCTCGACAACCCGCCCGCAGGGAAAGGCCAGACCGGCGCCTATGTCGGCGTGTCGCATTCGTTCTGATCAGGCGGCGTAGTAGCGAGCCCCCGGGCGCGAGATGCGAAAAAGCCGTCCGGCGCATTGCCGGACGGCTTTTTCCTGACGATAAGTAGCGGGGGTTTCGACCCAAATGTATTCGGCCAATAACGCATCGATCATGACTGCGCGATGCGCGATCTGAATCGTCTTCGGAGGCGATCTGCGCTTTCCCCTTGCGAGGAAAGCGTCTTGCCGACTTCCTTAGAACCGATACTTAGCCGAGATACCGCCACCCATCGCGCTTTCGCCCTTGCGCACGCTGACGTTGCCGCCCACGCGCACTTCCAGTTGCTTCTTGATCTGCATGTCCACACCCAGATCCGCCGCGATGATGTCCCGGCCCAACTTCGGCCCCTTCACCGTGAAGTCACGCGGCGCGCCGTAGATCGCATTCGTCAGGCGGCTCTGCGTGTTGCCGAACTCGTGCTCGTACGACAGGCGCAGCGACGGCGCCACCTTGCCGCCCGCAAAGCTCGCCACTTCGCTCCACAGTCGTACGCCCAACACCCCGCGCGTCGAGGTCTGCGTTTGCGATCCCACCTTCAGGCCGTCGTTACCCTGGCCATCCCGGTTCGTTTCGTCGAACGCGTTCAGACGCGTCGAGGCCACGCGCACGCCCACCGACGGATCGATGTTCACGCCCGACACCCCAAAGCGCTTACCCACCTCGCCGAACATCCCGAACGTCTGACCGCTCGTTTTGCCCGTCAAGCGGGCCGACGCATTGCGCGCCGCCACCGTGCGATCCGTCTTCACGCTGTGATTCGTGTACGACAACGCGCCGTTCACGAACCAGTTCGCGCTGCTCAGGTGCGATCCGTACAGGCCCACGCTCACGCTGTTGACCTTCGACTCGCCCGGCATGCCCTTCGCCTTCGACTCCTGGTTGCCCAGGCCCATCGACGCGCCCACCAGCGTATTCTGGCCCACCCGCTTGTCGATACCGATCGCGCCGTCCAGGCCCTTCACGTCGAACGACATGCCGTCGCCGCGCTGGCTCGCGTTGCCGCCCTTGAACGAGGCCCAACCCGCGATGCCGTTGTCCGCCGCCATCGCGCCGTTCGCCGTCTTGTCGTCGAACATCGTGCCACCGGCGATCATGCGCGTTTGCATGCCGCGCTGGAATGACGTAGCCGACCCTTGCGCCGTCGTCGCGTTGTTCACCAGCGACTCACCCGAGAGCAGACGCGCCGAACGACGTTGCTCTTCCGAACCCGCCGTTTGCAACGCCATGGCCGACAGCACGCTGCCCCCGATCTTGCCCAAGGCCAGATCGCCCAACGCCACGCCGTCGACCGAGGCCAGCACCGCTTGCTCGTTGGCGTTGTAACCGCCGTCTGCCCCGAGGAAATTCACTGCACTGGTTTCGGTAATCGTCACTCGACCGCCGGTATTGCCATCGGTGCCGCCATCGGCACCATCGCCAGTCGCGATGCTGCCGAACTCGACTTCACCGATCTGCACGTCGGCGTCGCCCGGCGCATCCACGACCGTCACTTGCTGCTTGAGCAGATCGGCGACTTCGATGCCGTCATCGACGGCGACGTTGATCTTGGTCGCGCGGAAATCGCTGCTTTCCGAGACTTGAATCGCGCCGAACGCCAGGTCTTCACCTTGCTTCGCAACACGCGAGTTGATCTTCGCCCCCTCGCTCGACGCGTACTTGCGCACCGCCAGCTTGTTCGTACCGAGTTCAATCGTGCCGGCATTCGTGATGTCGGTCACGCCGCTGACGTCTGCGCCCAGCGCAACCGTACCCGCACTGGCAACGCTCACGGTGCCCGAGCCCATCGCATTGGCGTGCGCCGCCGTCAACGTACCGGCCTCGATCTCCATGCGCTTGACGGCGCTTTGGTCGTTGGTCAGCGTCAGGTTGCCGTTACCCACCTTGACCACTTGCAGGTGGGTGGGTGGATCGGAGATCGCGTCGGCTTGGTGGCTCAACGGCGCGTCGCCCAGCGCGAGCGGCTGTTTGTTGAACGTGTCCAGCCTGACCGTAACGTCGTCACTATCCGACACTGCAGCCTTGACGCTCAGAATGCGGCCGTCGAACACGTCGTCTTGATGCAATGCGCCGAGGCGAATCGTGGTCTCACCGGCAACAACTTCGCCGCTGCCCGTCAGCGAGCCGATAGTGAGCGCTTTGACAACGGGATCGCTCGGCTCCGCCGCGGGAAGCGCAATCGCCGACACGTCCAGAGAACCGCCCACGAGGTTGATGGTCGCTTCGCCCGCGACCGTGCTGCCTGACATCGTGACTTCACCGGCGTTTGTCAGCGTCATGCGCTGCAGCTTCGTATCGGCGATGTCCAGTGTCGCGCCGCCAAGGTTAATGACTTCCGCCTTGCCGCCCTCGGATTGATTGCTGAGCGTCGTCTTGCCGGCATTCAGCAACGCCAGATTCTGAAGCTTCGACTTGTCGAACGATGCGAGTCCAAAATTGACGACCGTCGCGTCGCCCGCCGAGGCATCACTGACCGTCAGCTTCCCAGCGGCGGCAACGCCAAGCCCGGATTTCGGATTCGCCAGCAGGGCGGCATCGACATCGCCCTGGGTCACCGCCATGCCGACAGTGATCTGGCTGTTGCCTGCATTGGCGTTCGTTCCGAACACCAGTTCGCCACCGTTATTGAGTGCAATCGTTGCCGATCCGGCGCTGGTGCCTTCATTGAACTGGATCTTTCCGTTTGCACCGGTCGCGGACAGCGCAACGTTCTCCGCGTAGATGGCACCGGTCTGATTCTCACCTTGCGCGGCGAAGGTCAGCGCGCCCCCCTCGACGACCGAAATGGACAGATCGCCCGCACCCTCGATGGCACGATGAACGATCAGTTCCTTACCCGTACCGGCGACGAGAACGTCATGATCGGCGCCTTCGGCGACGTAAAGCGTACCCACGTCCCGTTTGCCTCCGACGACACCGTGGATCGCATCCGACGACCTCCCGGAGGCACTCGTGATCTCCAGCGTGGTGTCGGCGCCGATGACGGCATGCGTATCGGAATTCGCTTCGTCCCCCATGAAGTTGGTCAGATGCTTGTCGTGCCAAGTCAAACGCGCGACTTGCTTCTCAGCATTCGGCGTGGCCGCGTCCAGTTGACGCGTATTCTTGAGCGCCGTCAGTGCCGCCTCTGTCCCGGCGGCTTGCACACGCGCCTGCTTCAGTGCCAACAAATCGGCCGAGCGTTGCAGCGGCGTGACGGCATCGGCACTCGCCTTTGCAAAAGTGGCGTGCTTGTTGATCTCGGTTGCGAGGTCACCGTATGCTTCTGCCCGCCCAGCATGTTTTGCCTTCGCGGCCACATCGATCCTCGACTTCAGCGTCGCGAGCGCCGTCTTTTTTGACAATCCGTCAGTGGAAATGGAAGCATCGGCAGTTTCAGTGAGAATGGAACCGACGGCGGCACTTACGAATTCAAGCGCCAAGCTCTTGTCACTCCACGTAGCCGTGGAATCCATGACGGCGGAGGCGGCTTCCATTTGCTCAGCCATACGTTCCGCAAGTCGCCGCGTGGCAATGGCCTTTTGGAGTTCGGGCGTCACAGCCTTGGCATCGGTATCAATTTTTCCCAGACGAGCGGTCCGATCCTCCTGCCATTGTTTCTGCCCGGTTTGCGCCGCCGCATACCCCGGCAGTGCTGCTGCGGTCACTACGGCCGCGACGGCCATGCAAATCTTTGTCTGACGCAGCGCGCTCGACTTCGGATGGTTCTTTTGCATTCGATAATCCATAAATTAATTCGTGAAAAGTGACGAATTGCTCCATCACGCTCCAGACACGACACGACACGACGGCGTGCGTCAAGGCTCACGAAGTCTAAAATTCGGATTATCGAAATCGACGCAAAGTCATTGAGTTTTGGTACTTAACCCAAGAAAACAATCCATCAATAAGTTGGGATAATTCTTTAAATATTCAAAATCAAAAAAGAAGAAGGTCCCAATAATTCAATACATCCCATCATTAAAATCCCAATCATGCGAAGCATGCGACACGCAAACAACGGATATCGAAACCAAGCGGGAGATATCCCAACGAAAAATTTCTGCTCGGCATCATGCGTTTTGCACCGCGTTCCGGCCGGACAATGCGAGCCGAATGCCTATACCCAGCGCCAATAAAAAAACCCGCCGCGCTCTCTCAGGCACGACGGGTTTCTTCACTTCCGCTTGGTCACAACAGGACGATTCTTCGCCCGCCTGACGTGGGTACGCAGGCTCAGAAGCGATACTTGGCCGAGATACCGCCACCTAGCGCGCTCTCGCCCTTGCGCACGCTGACGTTCCCTAAAGCACTGGGAGCGCCATAAAAAAACCCGCCGTGCCCTTTCAGACACGACGGGTTTCCTGTCCTTCTTTACAGCAAACGGGCCTTACGGTCGCCAGCGCAAGCTCATACGCGCTCTCGCATCGCCGTCGACTCAGGCCACCGGCTTACGCTTGGGCTTGACATCGGTGCTGTCGATTTCCTCGAGCACATCGCGAAACTCGGCAATGTCCTCGAAGCTGCGGTACACCGACGCAAAGCGAATGTACGCAATCTTGTCGAGCCGCTTCAATTCGCGCATCACCAATTCGCCAATACGCTGACTCATCACCTCGCGCTCCGCACCGGCCAGCAGCTTGTATTCGATGCGCGCAATTGCGGCATCCATCGCTTCGGCACTCACAGGGCGCTTGCGAATCGCCAACTGCATGCTGGCGCGCACCTTCGCGCGGTCGTACTCGGCGCGGCTGCCGTCTTTCTTGACGACCGCCGGCATCGCTAGCTCGACACGCTCGTACGTGGTGAAACGCTTGTCGCACGCCGGGCATTTCCGGCGCCGCCGGATGGCGGCGCCATCTTCCGCTTCACGCGAGTCGATGACCTGCGTGTCGTCGTGACGGCAGAACGGGCAGCGCATGCGGGCGGCGTCCGGGGCTTAGCCGTAGACCGGGAAACGCTTCGTCAACTCAGCCACTTGTGCGCGCACACGAGCCAGGTTGTCGGCGTCTTCCGGGTTTTCCAGCACGTCGGCGATCAGGTTGCCGACGAGTTCGGCTTCAGCTTCCTTGAAACCGCGCGTCGTCATGGCCGGCGAGCCCAGACGCACGCCGCTCGTCACGAACGGCTTTTCCGGATCGTTCGGAATCGCATTCTTGTTCACAGTGATGTGCGCTTCGCCCAGCGCCGCTTCCGCGGCCTTGCCGGTGATGTTCTTGGCGCGCAGGTCAACCAGCATCACGTGCGATTCGGTCTTGCCCGACACGATACGCAGGCCGCGCTTGACCAGCGTCTCGGCCATCACGCGGGCGTTCTTCACGACTTGTTCCTGGTACGCCTTGAATTCCGGCGACGCGGCTTCCTTGAACGCGACGGCCTTGCCGGCGATCACGTGCATGAGCGGGCCGCCCTGGATGCCCGGGAAGATGGCCGAGTTGATCGGCTTCTCGAACTCGGCCTTCATCAGAATCACGCCGCCGCGCGGGCCGCGCAGGCTCTTGTGCGTGGTCGTCGTCACGAAGTCGGCATGCGGCACCGGGTTCGGGTACACACCGGCGGCGATCAGACCGGCATAGTGCGCCATGTCGACCATGAAGTACGCGCCGACCGACTTGGCGATCTGCGACATACGCTCGAAGTCGATCCTCAAGGCGAAGGCCGAGGCGCCCGCCACGATCATCTTCGGCTTGTGCTGCTGCGCGAGCTTCTCGGCAGCGTCGTAATCGATGTCTTCGTTCTCGTTCAGGCCGTAGCTCACCACGTTGAACCACTTGCCCGACATGTTCACCGGCGAGCCGTGCGTGAGGTGGCCACCGTGCGCCAGGCTCATGCCCATGATGGTGTCGCCCGGCTTGAGCATGGCGAAGTACACGCCCTGGTTAGCCTGCGAGCCCGAGTTCGGCTGCACGTTCGCGGCTTCGGCACCGAACAGCGCCTTCACGCGATCAATGGCCAGTTGTTCCACGATGTCGACATACTCGCAACCACCGTAGTAGCGCTTGCCCGGATAACCTTCCGCATACTTGTTGGTCAGTTGCGAGCCCTGCGCTTCCATCACGGCCGGGCTGGTGTAGTTTTCCGATGCGATCAGCTCGATGTGGTCTTCCTGACGCTGATTTTCTTTCTGAATCGCAGCCCAAACGTCGGGATCGACGGAGGCAACGGTGGATTTCGATTTGTCGAACATGGCGTTTCCGTTGAATTGAACAGATTTTCCGGGAGGGGATGGCGCAGCGCATCTTCCTTTGTGCTTCGGAAGACGATAGACAGGGCAGCACCAACCATCACGGCTGCCCAGGCGAACGGCAAATAAGACCCCGGCGCTTCCCGGTGGGTTGCTCCACCTCGGGCACACAAGGCTGTGCACCCTAATCGCCAGTCACGCGGGGTTTGTGGCGTCGATAGTTTATGCGAGCTTGCGACGTTAGGCAACCGGGGCAAACGCACGTCAATCGGCGCCGCGCACCAAATTGGTGCCATTCGCCGAGGCGGCTTGACAATGGGTCGGACGGCCCGATCCGACGGGCTCACACACGATCGCGTTCGGCTGCGGCCGAACGCAAAAAGGGCGCCTGATGCGCCTCGATGGCGCGGGCGCGCGTCGGGTACAGTTGTGTCCACGCCTGTGCGGCCCAGGCGCCACCCAGCCGGGTCACGAGACGGTCGCGTCGCGCCAGGAGGTGGGGCACGATTCCGCTCCAGTCCTCGGCCGCCGCGGCCACCTTGGCAGCGACCGATGTCGCGCGGACCAAGTCCTGGGCATCGTCCACCCAAGGCGCGATGTGGTGCGCCGAAATTCGCCCGAGGCGGAAGGCCATCTCGGCCGCCAGTGCCCGAACCCCCGTCGGATTCTTCAGTTCGTCGAGCACCGTCTTGCTGTCGACGGTCTGTGTCAGCCCGGCCAACCGCCGCACGAATGCCGTGGAAGGTTCGCCAAGGCGATACGGCATCAAATCCGACAGCGCGCCCTGAAAGCCCGCATCGAGGCAGGCCCGGAAATCGACCGTCATCATGTAGGGCAAGTCGTTCTTGTCTCGCCAGACACCGACGTTTTCCATGACGGCGTGGAAAAGATTCCGATTGCCCAGCCACAGCGCGGCGACGTACTGACGCTCCAATGCGCATCGATAGACTTCGGGGAGCCAAGCGCAGAGCACGCCGCGCATTTCGTCGCGTGTGCGTGTGGCGTCGGCATACGCCTGTGCCGGCGCGCCAGCGAGCGCATGCAGTGGTGCACCGCCGGACTGCGCAAGTACTTGCGCCATTTGCCGTCCGGCCGCGCGGGCGCCGTCTCGAGCACGCTCACACGCATCGCCCCCACCGCCGCGCGCACTCGGCGAGCTTTGCGCGCCATCTGCCGCGTCGATCGCGCGCAGCGCGGCCTCCCCCTCCAACCATTCCCCCAATGGCCGGTACACGGGAAGATACGTCGTCGCCAGGTAGATCCGCTCAGGCGCCTGGGTTCCATCGAATGCCAGCGAGCATCCCCGCACCAACACGGCCGTCGGTGTCGCCAGGCCCAACGCGCCGAACAGGCGAGAGGCAAGCCACGCTCGCGTGGCATGCCCAGCGCTTGGGAACGCCGTCACCACGTATTGCGGTGCTTGCGCGTGCGCTTCGAACGATAGTCGAACAGCCGCACTGGGGGCCCCTGCCGGAAGGACCTCGTGCACGCGCCGCGCGGTAGAAAAATCGTAAGGTCCGATGGGCGGCAGCGGCGTGCCGCTACCGTCATGTCCGGTGACTGCCCCGAACGTTCCAAGTGGTCCGGCTTCCGGCAATAATCCGGCACGCGTCGGCCCAGCGGCCGTGGGACTGGCAGGGGAGCCTGCGGCATGGCCCCTGAAGGGATAAGCATTGACGTCCATCACGACCCTCCTTCGTCGTATGCCGGGGCTCCGGCGCGCGCAGCGCCTGCCGACCGACCTGGTTGAGATCGGCCGATCTTGCTGCGCCACCGGACGTCAAGCTTTCGAAAACGAGGCAAGTTCGGACAAATCCGCCGCGCGTCAGAGCTCGATCTTCGTTCCCAGCACGGCGAGGAACTGCGCGATCCACGCCGGATGCGCGGGCCAGGCGGGGGCGGTCACCAGCTTGCCGTCGGTATGCGCCTCGTCGATCCCGATCTCCATGTACTTCCCGCCGGCCAGCCGCACCTCCGGCGCACAGGCCGGATACGCCGAACATTCGCGCCCTTCGATCACACCGGCCGCCGCCAGCAACTGCGCCCCGTGACAGATCGCGGCAATCGGTTTGTCGCTCTCGGCAAAATGTCTGACGATCTCGACGACCTCATCATTCAACCGCAGATATTCCGGCGCGCGGCCACCGGGAATCACCAGCGCGTCGAAGTCGGCGGGAGACAGTCCGTCGAATGTCGCATTGAGCGTGAAGTCGTGACCGCGCTTCTCGCTGTACGTCTGATCGCCTTCGAAGTCGTGAATCGCAGTGCGCACCTTGTCGCCCGCCTTCTTGCCGGGGCAGACCACTTCCACCCGGTGACCCACGGCCATGAGTGCCTGCACGGGCACCATCAGCTCGTAGTCTTCGACATAGTCGCCTGCCAGTACCAGAATCCGCTTCTTGCCCATATGACTCTCCGTTCAGAGAAAAGATGGAAGGGAAACCGCTCCTCCATGTTACTCAATTCCGGTGACGTCGCCGCGACAGCCTTCGATACCCCGACCGTCATCGACGAACGAAAAAAAACCGCGTGCCGAAGCACGCGGTGTCAAGCCGGCGCAAAACGCCGTCGGTCAAGCCGAGGTTCGCGCCACACCCTCTGCCGGGTGCTGCGCGAGCCGATATCGTCAGTCGTCAGTCAATCAGTAGGTTTCCAGATGCAGACGCCCTTCCGTCTTCATCCGTTGCCAGAGGGCCTGCCAGTCGAGCCCGGCGTCGCCCGCGATGGTCTGCAGCACTTGCAGCACGCCGTCCTCCATGCCCTTGAGCCCGCACACATAAATGTAGGTGTGGTCGTGACGCAGCAGCGCCGCCACATCGGCCGCGCGCTCGCGCATGGCGTCCTGCACGTAGCGCTTGGCCTGTCCTGGTGTACGCGAGAAGGCCAGATTCGTGTCGATGAAGTCCTTCGGCAGGTTGAGCAGGGGGCCGAAGTACGGCAGCTCGCCCTGCGTGCGCGCGCCGAAGAACAGCATGAGCTTGCCGGTCGCGCCCTTCAGACGGCGACGACGACGATACTCGGTCATCGCCCGCATCGGGGCCGCCCCCGTGCCGGTGCAGATCATCAGCAGGTGCGAATCGGCGTGGTTCGGCATCAGGAACGTACTGCCGAACGGGCCCATCACGTTCACCACGTCGCCCTTCTTCAGATCGCACAGGTAGTTCGAACACACCCCGCCAACCGCCTGCTCCTGGTGATCCTTCGTCACGCGTTTGACCGTGAGCGCCAGGTTGTTGTAACCGGGCCGCTCGCCGTCGCGCGGCGACGCAATCGAGTACTGTCGCGCATGGTGCGCCCGCCCGTCGCCCGACGTGCCCGGCGGAATGATGCCGATCGACTGTCCTTCGAGCACCGGGAACGGCTGCTTGCCGAAGTCGAGCACGATATGGTGGATGTCGCTCTCGGTGCTGGCGTCGGTCAGGCGATAGTTGCCGACCACGGTCGCCTGTACCGGCGCCTTGTGGTTGTACAGATTGACATAGGGCTTGGCGGCGGACCACGGCGGCACGACAGAGCCGCGCACGAAATCCGAGCCGGCGATGACGGGCTCGGGAACGTCGGCCGACGCACCGCCAGCCACGCCCGGCGCCGCCTCGCCGATCGTGCCCTGACCGGCGAGCGCATCGTCCTGCACGGGCAACTCGTCCCACGTGAGCTGGTCGTCGACAGCATACGCGTCGGCCTTGAGCACATCGCGCCAGTTGTCGATGGCCCCCGTCGGGCACGGCGAGATACACGCCATGCACCCATTGCACGTGTCCGCGCGCACCACGTAGTTGTTCTCGTCGTGCGTGATCGCGTCGACCGGACACGTCTCCTCGCAGGTGTTGCAGCGAATGCAGATCTCCGGATCGATCAGATGCTGCTTCAGAACTTCGACCGGAACGGGGCCGTTCATGATGCTGTCTCCTTGTGGGATGGCTCGCGCCTGGGCTCTCGTTGGCCTTAGTTGAAGCGCACGTACTCGAAATCGATCGGCTGACGGTTGATGCCGAGCGGGGGCGGCGCGATCCAGTTGGCAAACTTGCCCGGCTCGGTCACGCGGCCCATGAGCGACGCCACATACGCGCGATCTTCCGCTGACGGCAGCCACTCACGCTCATGCGCAGCCCATTCGGCCTCGCTCACCACACGGCCGTCCGGCGACACACGCACGCCCGCGAATGTGCCGATCTGACGATTGAATGCCTTGTGCGGGACGCTAAGGCGGAAGTCGATACCGGCCTTCTCCAGCACCTTGTTCCAGCGATTCACCCCCGCGACCGAGTCCTTGATGTAATCGTCGCGCAGCACTTCGTTCATCGCGTTGAGCATCGGCACCTCGCGCTCGACGAGCTTGCCGTTGTCCACGTCCAGCAGCCGATACATTTGACCGTTGAGCTGATGGTCGTCGTCGCGCTTGCCCTCTTCGTAGCGGCCCTTCAGGCCCGAGCTGTAGAAGATGGCCGCGTTCGACGACTGATCCGCACCGAACAGGTCGATCGTCACGGAGTAGTGGAAGTTGACGTAGCGCTGAATCGTCGGCAGATCGATCACGCCCGCTGCCCGCAGCTTCGCGACGTCATCGGTCTTCAATTCGTTCATCACTTGCGCCGTGCGAGCAATCACGCGCGAGACGCCCGACTCGCCCACGAACATGTGGTGCGCCTCTTCGGTCAGCATGAACTTCGTGGTGCGCGCGAGCGGGTCGAACCCCGACTCGGCCAGTGCCGAGAGCTGGAACTTGCCGTCGCGATCGGTGAAGTACGTGAACATGTAGAACGCCAGCCAGTCCGGCGTCTTCTCGTTGAACGCACCGAGAATTCGCGGATTGTCTTCGTCGCCCGAGCGGCGGCCGAGCAGCGCTTCGGCTTCTTCACGGCCGTCGCGGCCGAAGTAGCGATGCAGCAGGTAGACCATTGCCCACAGATGGCGGCCTTCTTCCACGTTCACCTGGAACAGGTTGCGCAAGTCGTACATCGACGGCGCCGTCAGTCCGAGGTGGCGCTGTTGCTCGACCGACGCGGGTTCCGTGTCGCCCTGCGTGACGATGATGCGACGCAGGTTCGCGCGGTGTTCGCCCGGCACGTCCTGCCACGCAGCTTCGCCCTTGTGCTCGCCGAAGTGGATCTTGCGATCGGCTTCTCCCGGCGTGAGGAAGATGCCCCAGCGATAGTCCGGCATCTTCACGTGATCGAAGTGCGCCCAGCCGCCCGGATCCACGCTTACCGCCGTGCGCAGATAGACGTCGAAGCCGTGCGAGCCTTCCGGCCCCATGTCGCCCCACCAGGACAGGAAATTCGGCTGCCACTGTTCAAGCGCACGTTGCAGCGTGCGATCGTCCGACAGGTTGACATTGTTGGGGATCTTCTCGCTGTAGTTGATCGAAGCCATCGTGGGAATCCTCGTGTCTCGTACGTATTCTGTGTAAAACGACTTGTTCGGTCCTGCCACCGCCCGGCGTTCGTCACCGGCGACGTTGCAGCCCATTCGTCAGACGCGGTTCGGATCGAACTGCGCCTTGTTGCCCTTGCCGTAGACCTTGAGCGCGCCCTTCTCGCCCACGGCGTTCGGACGGATGAAGATCCAGTTCTGCCACGCCGACAAACGGCCGAAGATGCGGGTGTTCATCGTCTCCTTGCCGTTGAAGCGCAGGTTCGCTTCGAGGCCGGTGAGCGCGTCGGGCGACATGGCCGCGCGCTCCTCGATCGCGATGCGGATTTCGTCCGGCCAGTCGAGATCGTCGACGGCGGCCGTGACCAGCCCGAGGCGTTCCGCCTCATCGGGGCGCACCTGGCGGCCAATCGTGGCGCGCACGGCGTCGAGTTCCGCCGCGTCTTCATAGAAGCGCCGTGCCAGACGCGATTGATCGGTGACCATCGGCAGCAGGCCGAAGTTGACTTCGGTGAGCGTGATTGCCGGTTCGTCTTCCTCGCTGGCGGGCAGCGCCGCCATGTACGTGCGGTCGGCCGCGAAGGCGAATTCGGCCAGCGTGCCGGTGAAGCACGAATCCGGTTCGATCAGCGCGAAGAGCGAGCGTGAGGACACGTCGATACGCGCAAACGTGCGGCGCAGCATGCCGATGGTCTCGCGCACCAACCAGTGATCCTGATGGGCCAGCAGCGATGCATCAGCCGCCAGCACGTGTTTCGCCTCGCCCTCGGTGCGCAACAGCCACGTGCCGATATCGAGTTCGTTCGTGCGCAGATTGAGAATGGCGTCGTCGAGTTCGCGCGCCATTTTCAGCGGCCACCAGTTCACGCCGGCGGCCTCGATACCGGCGATGTCGGCCGGCGGCGTGGACTTCGGCGCCTTCACGGTGAGGCTGGCGGTGCGGTTGGCGCGGTCGATTTCCACGTCGACGAATTCATAGCGGATCGCGTCCGGCTCGTCGGTGCGCTCCAGGCGCGTGAGCGTCACACCCTTGCCGCCCGGACGGTCGCTGCCTTGAGCGAGTTCCAGCGCACGCGCCGACACCGTTTGTGCGAATTGCGCGGGCTTGACGACTTCGTCGACCAGGCGCCATTGCTTGGCACGCTCGCCGCGAATGCCCTCGACGACGGTGCAGAAGATGTCGGCGCGGTCGTTGCGCACGTGACGCTTGTCGGTCAAGCGAGTCAGGCCGCCGGTGCCCGGCAGCACGCCCAGCAGCGGCACTTCCGGCAGCGAGACCGACGACGAACGGTCGTCGACCAGATAGATCTCGTCACAGGCCAGCGCCAGCTCGTAGCCGCCGCCCGCACACGCGCCGTTCACGGCGGCGAGGAACTTCAGACCGGAATGGCGGCTGGAATCCTCCAGACCGTTGCGCGTTTCGTTGGTGAACTTGCAGAAATTGACCTTCCACGCATGCGTGGACAGGCCGAGCATGAAGATATTCGCACCGGAGCAGAACACGCGGTCCTTGGCGCTCGTGACGACCACCGTCTTCACTTCCGGGTGCTCGAAGCGGATGCGCTGAACGGCATCGTGCAGTTCGATGTCCACACCGAGATCGTACGAATTGAGCTTGAGCTTGTAGCCTTCGCGAATGCCGCCGTCTTCCGAGATATCGATGGCGAGCGTCGCCACCGGGCCTTCGAAGCTCAGTTTCCAGTGCTTGTACTGCGTGGGATCCGTACGATAGTCGACGTGGGGTTTGCCGAACATGATTGCCTCCAACACGAATAATGATCTTGTTGGATTGCAATATAGTGCAGCACAACTACACCGTCAACTAATTTTCCAAACAAAAATGAATTATTTTGCATTCCCATGAAGGTCAATCTGACGACAATTGCACGGCGAGGCGGCCGCGCAGTTGCAGATAGGCGTCGGCCAGCACCCGCCCGCCGGTGTCGAAGCTCATATCCGCCTTGGCATAGAAGTCTTGGCGGCCGGCCAGAATACGCTTGAGGTCGTCCATCGCTTCCGCATTGCCCGACATTGGACGCAGATCGCCCTGCGCCACCACCCGCTTCATATGCTCTTCGGGCGACGCCTGCAGCCATACCGTATAGCAGTGCGTGAGCAGGAAGTTGAAGGTCGCCGCGTCGCTCACGATACCGCCCGGCGAGGCGATCACGGCACGCGGATGCTCGGCCACGACGGCTTCGAGCGCACGCAACTCATAGCGGCGATAGGCGCTCGCGCCATAAAGCGAGTAGATCTCCGACGGCGGGCACCCCGCCAGTTGTTCGATCACGCGATTGAGTTCGACGAACGGGACATGCATGTCGTCGGCGAGCATGCGGCCCAGCGTCGACTTGCCCGCGCCCCGCAACCCGATCAACGCGATGCGGCCACGCCGATCCGGGTCGCGCTCGCTCCCGGCAAACAGCTCGCTGAGCGCCTGACGCGCACGCGTGAGCGCCTCGCCGTCGCGCCCGTGCAGAATTTCCCGAATGAGCAACCATTCCGCTGACGACGTCGTCTCGTCGCCCACGATTTCGGCCAATGTGCAATTTAGTGCCTGTGCAAGCTGACGCAGGAACAGCACGGACGCGTTACCGACACCCGACTCCAGATTGGCCACGTGACGCTCGGAAACACCGGCGTCCAGCGCAAGCGCCTTGCGCGTCAAGCCACGCCGGGCGCGCAGCGTGCGCACCCGCTCACCCAGCGCGACCAGAAACGGGTCTTTCTCACCGGCGCCTCGCGCCGTCGGCACCCCATCGGCTTGCGCACTCTTATTCATCAGACAAGATCCTCAATGCAGGTAACATGTAATATATTGCTTGACAGCCAAAATTGCATGCTCTAATTTTCACCATGCGCCGATAAAAAAGCAAACGCGGACCGGACATCCCGAGTCCCGCCATTGATCGGCGTCATATCGACGTCCCCAGGAGACATGGATGGATGTGCCTCAATTTCAGGCGTTGATCGCCGACCTGACGCGACAACTCGATGGCCGCGCCCTCGACGCCTCCCTCGCCGATTGGCTCAACGCGCATTACGGCGCCGGCTCCGCCGGTTACGAAGCACTTGCCGACGCCTGTCGCACCGGCGTTGCCGACGGCTGGCTGTGCAACCGCGAAGGCGGTGGCATTCGCTACGGACGCGTCATCAAGCCCACGCCCGACACGCACGGATTTTCCGTCGACGTGGTGGACATGGCCGATCTGGCCGGACCGCACCATGCGCATCCGAATGGCGAAATCGATCTGATCATGCCGCTCACTCCCGGCGCAACGTTCGACGGACACCCGGCGGGCTGGTGCGTTTACGGTCCCGGCACAGCCCATCGACCGACAGTCGCCCACGGACGCGCCCTCGTGCTGTATCTGTTGCCAGACGGCGCCATTGAATTCACGCGCAGCGCCTGATCCGGCGCCTGCCCCCTTCCTGATTCCCCCGGTTCATGCTCATGCACTCCCCTGCCTTGCTGGAAAACTATGTCGCCGGCCATTGGGTGGCCGGTAGTGGCGCGCCCACCGCGCTCACCGATCCCGTGACAGGCGAGACACTCGCCTTCGTATCGAGCGCCGGTCTGGATCTCGACGCCGCGTTCGCCTTCGCGCGAGACGTCGCCGGCCCGGCGCTGCGCGCCTTGTCGTATGGCGAACGCGCGCAGCGACTCTCACAGATTGTCGCCACCTTGCAGGCGAACCGCGACGACTACTACGCCATCGCCACAGCCAATTCAGGAACGGTCGCCACCGACTCCGCCGTCGACATCGATGGCGCTATCTACACCCTGTCGACGTATGCCAAGCTCGGCGCAACGCTGGGCGACGCGCACACGCTGCTCGACGGCGCGGCGGTGCCGTTGGCCAAGGATGCGTCGTTCGCCGTGCGTCACGTGTTCCGTCCGACACCGGGTGTGGCGCTGTTCATCAACGCGTTCAACTTCCCCGCGTGGGGACTTTGGGAGAAGGCCGCGGGCGCGTTGCTCGCGGGCGTGCCGGTCATCGTCAAACCGGCGACATCGACCGCCTGGCTCACGCAACGCATGGTGGCCGATGTGGTCGCCGCCGGTCTGCTGCCGCCGGGCAGCCTGTCGGTGATTTGCGGCAGCGCCGCCGGTCTGCTCGACCGGATCGGCCCGTTCGACGTGGTCTCCTTCACCGGCTCGGCCGACACCGCTGCCACGCTGCGCGCGCATCCGGCGTTTACCGAACGCTCGGCGCGCATCAACGTGGAGGCCGATAGCCTGAACAGCGCCGTGCTGCTGCCCGACGCGGCGCCCGGCACCGCCGCGTTCGACCAGTTCGTGCGCGAGGTGGCGCGCGAGATGACCGTCAAGGCTGGCCAGAAATGCACGGCCATTCGGCGCGCGATGGTTCCCGTCGCGCACTTCGATGCCGCGGCCGCCGCCATTGCCGAGCGTCTGGCCAAGACGGTCGTCGGCAATCCGCGCAACGAGGCCGTCAAGATGGGCTCGCTCGTCGCTCTGGCGCAAAAGCGCGCCGTGCTCGACGGCATCGCCTATCTGCAGGCGGAAGCCGAAACCCTCTACGACGGCAATCGCGAGACTGCCTTCGTCGACGCCGGTACCGACAGCGCATGCGTGGCCCCCGTGCTGCTCGGCCTGCGCGATGGTGCGCGCGGACAGCGCGTGCACGACACCGAAGTCTTCGGCCCGGTCGCCACGCTCGTCGGCTATCGCGATCTCGACGAAGCGGTCGCGCTGGCCAAACGTGGGCAGGGCTCCCTCGTCGTCTCGCTGTACAGCAACGACGCCGTGGCCATGCGCGCGCCCGCCCTCGCGCTGGCCGACGCACACGGCCGTGTGCACGCGGTCGACCCATCCGTCGTGAAGACACAGACGGGCCACGGCAACGTCATGCCGCAATCGCTGCATGGCGGCCCGGGCCGCGCCGGCGGCGGCGAGGAACTGGGCGGTTTGCGCGCGTTGCGCTTCTATCACGTGCGCTCGGCCGTTCAGGGTCCCGCCGCGCTGATCGAAGCGATCACGCAGGATGCTGTCGAACTCCCGAAGGCGTAATCTGTTCTTCAGCGGCCGTCGCAAACCGTCGCAGTCAAGGTGATTCATTCAGGCGCCGCCAGAGCGCCGACAAGTCCTCACGCCGCGCGTGCACGCCTCCAACGAGTGCGCCGTGCGGTGATCCACCGGAGACACCATGGAAGCCGTACTTACCCCACCGCCGGCGAACTTCAACTTCGCCGCGCATCTGGAGGCGCTCAACCGCGGGCGCGCTGCCAAGACTGCTTATCTCGACGACACGCGCGCGCTCACCTATGGCGAGCTGGCCGAGCAAAGCCGACGTTTCGCGACCGGGCTCGCGCGCGCGGGGATTCATCGTGAAGAGCGCATTCTGCTCATCATGCTCGACACCATCGACCTGCCGGTCGCCTTTCTCGGCGCCCTGTACGCCGGTGTGGTGCCTGTCGTCGTCAACACCTTGCTCACGGCCGACGATTACGCCTACATGATCTCGCACAGCAAGGCGCAGCTCGTGATTGCGTCCGGTGCGCTCCTGCCGACCGTGCAGGCCGCGCTCGACAAGGTGGCCGAGGGCGCCGCGCCGCCGCCGTGCATCGTCTCGCAACCGATCGCGACCGAGGCGGGCAACGCACGCGCCCTGCCGACCTTCGACGCCCTGGTCGACGGCCCCCCGAGCGCACTGCCCGCCGACACCGACGGCGACGACATCGCCTTCTGGCTATATTCGTCAGGTTCGACCGGCAAGCCCAAGGGCACCGTGCACACGCACGCCAACCTGTACTGGACGGCCGAGACCTATGGCCGCCACGTGCTCGGCATTCGCGAAGATGACATCGCCTTCTCCGCGGCGAAGCTCTTCTTCGCTTACGGGTTGGGCAATGCGCTGACGTTCCCACTCTCGGTCGGCGCGAGCGTCGTGCTGATGGCCGAGCGACCGACCGCGCAAGCCGTGGCACAACGGCTTCGCGAGCATCGCCCGACGATTTTCTACGGCGTGCCGACGCTCTACGCCAACCTTCTCGCCTCGCCGCACCTGCCGGCCCGTGAAGACGTGGCGCTGCGGCTGTGCACGTCGGCGGGCGAGGCGTTGCCGCGCGAAATCGGCGAACGGTTCACGGCGCATTTCGGGGCGGAGATTCTCGACGGCATCGGCTCGACCGAAATGTTGCACATCTTCCTGTCCAATCGTGCCGGCCAGGTCGCCTACGGGACGACGGGCGAACCGGTGCCGGGCTACGCCGTGGCATTGCGCGACGAAGACGGTCATCCCGTGCCCGACGGCGAGATCGGCGATCTGTACATCAAGGGCCCGAGCGCGGCGCTCATGTATTGGTGCAATCGCGACAAGACGCGCGCGACGTTCCTCGGCGACTGGCTCAAGAGCGGCGACAAGTACCAGCGTCTGCCCAATGGGTATTACGTCTATGCCGGGCGCAGTGACGATATGCTCAAGGTCAGCGGCCAGTACGTCTCGCCCATCGAAGTCGAGATGGTGCTGATGCAGCACGACGCGGTGCTCGAGGCAGGCGTCGTGGGACGCGACGACGGCGGCCTGACCAAGACACAGGCCTTTGTCGTGCTCAAGCCCGGCATCGCAGCCACCGACGAGATGGCCACCGAGTTGAAGGCCTTCGTCAAGGCGCGCCTCGCCCCGCACAAATACCCGCGTGAGTTGGTGTTCGTCGACGATCTGCCGAAGACGGCGACGGGCAAGGTGCAGCGCTTCAAGCTGCGCGAGTTGCTTTAGGAGACGACAAGACGATGTCGGACGTACAGTTCGCCCGGATCGAGACGGCCTCGCACGGCCCGCTCTCGCTGGAATACCGATGGCTCAACCGTGAGCTTGCCGACGCCCCGCTGCTGGTCTTCCTGCACGAGGGGCTGGGCTCTGTTGCGATGTGGAAAGACTGGCCGCAGCAGTTGTGCGACGCGGGCGGCTTTCGCGGGCTCGTCTATTCGCGCAACGGCTATGGCCGCTCCACCCCGCGTGAGCCCGGCGAGAAATGGCCGGTCGACTTCATGCACCGTCAGGCGCGGGAAGTGTTGCCCGCCTTTCTCGATGCGGTGGGCGTCGGCCCCGAGCAGGCCGGGCACGTGTGGCTTGTCGGCCATAGCGACGGCGGCTCGATCGCGCTGCTGTTCAGCGCGGCATTCCCCGAGCGGCTCGCCGGTGCGGTCGTGCTCGCCCCTCATCTGTTCGTCGAGGATCTGTCGGTGCAGAGCATCGCGAAGACGAAGGCGGTGTACGAGACGACCGACCTGCGCGCGAAGCTTGGTCGCTATCACGACGACGTCGATTCGGCGTTTTGGGGTTGGAACGATATCTGGCTGGACCCGGCGTTTCGCGAGTGGAATCTGGTCGGCGCGGTGGCGAGTATCTCGAAGCCGCTGCTCGCGATCCAGGGCGAGGACGACGAGTACGGCACGATGGCGCAGATGGACAGCATTGCCGCGCATGTGCCGCACGCGAGCGTCGTGAAGCTGCCGGCGTGCGGACACTCACCGCACCGCGACGCGCCCCAGCCACTGGCCGAGGCCATCATCGCGTTCATTGGCCGCCATCACGCGGCGGCAAACCGTCAGGCGGCATGACGTGGCGGGCGCGCGCCCACCGAGGGAGGGCGCGCGTTGCGACGATGCCCGTCGTCAGATCACTCGCACCCCGGGCGTGCCCGGACGCATGGCGCCAATGATGCCGGCTTCATGGAAGCCGTCGGCGCGGAAGACCGCGAGCACATCGTCGACCGCGCCGGGCGCGCACGACACCAGCAAGCCGCCCGCCGTCTGCGGATCGCACAACAGATCGCGATCACGCGTCGTCAGCCGCTCCCCCAGCTCGACCGATGCCCCGTAGGACGCCCAATTCCGGCCAGACGCGCCAGTAATACATCCCTGGTCGGCCAGTTCGCGCACGCCGTCGAACAACGGCACGTCGGACATGCGCAGATACGCCGCCAGATTCGCGCCGCGGCACATTTCGAGCGTGTGACCGAGCAAACCGAAACCCGTCACATCCGTGAGGGCATGCACGCCGGGCAATGCCGCGAGCGCCGGGCCGACACGGTTCAGGCGCGTCGTGGCGTCGATCATGCGGCGATAGCCCGCCGCATCCAGTTGGTTCTTCTTGAGCGCCGCCGACATCACGCCCACGCCCAGAGGCTTGCCGAGCACGAGTACGTCGCCCGCCTGTGCATCGGCGTTGCGCTTGAGCCGCTTCGGATGCACCACCCCGAGCGCGGCGAGACCGTAGATCGGCTCGACCGAATCGATGCTGTGCCCGCCGGCAATCGGAATGCCCGCCTCGGTGCAGACCGATTCGCCGCCGCGCAGAATCTCGCGAATCGTCTCGCGTGGCAGCACGTTGATCGGCATGCCGACGATCGCCAGCGCAAAAATCGGCTTGCCGCCCATCGCATAGATGTCGGACAGGGCGTTGGTCGCGGCGATGCGGCCGAAGTCGAACGGGTCGTCGACAATCGGCATGAAGAAGTCCGTCGTCGCGATGATGGCCTGCTCGTCGTTGAGCTGGTAGACCGCGGCGTCGTCGGAGGTTTCCGTGCCCACGAGCAGCGCGGCGGGTGCCGGCAGCGGCGTGTCGTTGCGGGCGAGCAGTTCGGAGAGCACGCCCGGCGCGATCTTGCAGCCGCAGCCGCCGCCGTGCGAGAGCGAAGTGAGACGCGGAGCGGCCGGTGTGGCGCCCGCTTGGGTTGCATCGATTGCGGTCATGGTCGTTGGTGTGCGTTGCGAATGGCCGGGAACCCGTCACAAGGCGTGCGGCAGCCTCGATCGGCGCGTCGCCGGCGAGAAATTCGCACTCGCTGCGCCCGGAATGACGACAGTTTGCCAAAAGTCGACGTATTATGAAGCAGCTTTTGCATGTCGATTTGTCTCGAAATGGCGGTCGACGGCATGAGGCGACCGATTCACCGCGTCCCGCCATCGGGGGGACGCCATTGCCGCAGCATCGCAACACCCTAACCACTACGCGCCGTGAGCGCTGACGCCTAAGGGGACCCCACCATGCAACGCCGCCGCTTCCTCTCGCTGGGCGCCTTCGCCCTGCCCGCTTCCGTTCTGTCCACTTCACTCGTTCCCACCGCGGCCCAGGCCGCGTCGACGGACTCGCCGTCGCCGGGCCCGGCCGACGGCTGGCGTACGTTCGAGCTGACCACCCGCGTCGACTTGCCCGCCACGAGAGGCCCGGCGAATGTCTGGCTGCCGGTGGCGATATCGCCGTCCGGTACCTACCAGCATGCCCTTGGCACGCGCTGGGAGGCCCCGGGCGCGAATGCCGCGTTGCGCATGGTGCATGGCGCATCGGGCATCGGTGTGCCGATGCTCGCGGTGGCATGGCCCGAGGGGGCGGCTCAGGACACGCGCACCGTCACGCTGGTGAATACCTTTACCACGCGCGACCGATCCGTTGACTTGTCGCAGCCGCCCTCGGCCAACGCCCCGCGCGAATCGCCGGAGGTGTTGCGTCAGTATCTCCAGCCGACAGCGCTCCAGCCGACCGACGGCCTGGTGCGCGAGACGGCCGAGAAGATCACGCGCGGCGAGACGGGCGATGTGGCAAAGGCGCGCGCCATCTATCAGTGGATCGTGGAAAACTGCCGGCGCGAAGGCACTGTGCGCGGCTGTGGCACGGGCGACGTGCGCTACATGCTCACCACCGGCAACCTTGCGGGCAAATGTGCCGACATCAACGCCCTCTTCACCGCACTCGCGCGCTCGGTCGGCATCCCCGCCCGCGATGCCTATGGCGTGCGCGTCGCGACGTCGCGGCGGGGCTTCAACAGTCTGGGCAAGGCAGGTGACGTCACGCGGGCGCAGCATTGCCGCGCCGAGTTCTACGCGGCCGGCTACGGGTGGGTGCCGGTCGACCCGGCGGACGTGCGCAAGGTCATGCTCGAAGAAGTGGCCGGCGGTCTGCCGATCGACGACCTGCGCGTGCGGGCCGCGCGTGCGATGCTCTTCGGCCAATGGGAAATGAACTGGGTCGCGTTCAATCACGGCGCGGACATTGCGTTGCCGGAGGCCCCGGGCGCACTGGCGGCGCGCCAGAGCACCGTGCCGTTCCTCATGTATCCGAATGGCGAGGTGGCGCACGCCCGACTTGACAGCCTCGATCCGGACACCTTCCGCTATCGCATGAACGCCCGCGAAATCACCGCCTGACGTCACGCACGAAGGAGCGCACCGCCATGCATCGCCGTCATTTTCTTCACACCCTCGGCGCCCTCGGCACGGCCGGTGCGCTGGGGGGCGTCGGCGCACCGGCGCGGGCCGCCGGGCCGGTCAATGGGGCGGCGGAAGTCGATGACAGCGCGCTCGCGGGCACGTCCGGCGGCACGCTCTCGGCGTGGCGTGGGGCCACGCCCGCCTTTACGCTCGATGGACTCGACGGCCGGCCGCACGCCTTGTCCGAATGGCGTGGACGCGTGGTCATCCTCAACTTCTGGGCCACGTGGTGCGGCCCCTGCCGCGAGGAGATTCCGGCGATGGGCGAGGTGGCACGTCGATACCGTCAGCGCGGCCTCGCACTGGTCGCCGTGAATTACAAGGAACCCCTGGCGACAGTCAAGCCGTTCCTCGACAAACTTCCCATCGACGGCACCGTGCTGCTCGACGCCGACGGTGCCGTCTACAAGCGTTTCGGATCGCTCGGGCTGCCGGCCACCTATCTCGTCGATCGCGCGGGCAACGCGCGCTTCTGGCGCATGGGCGAACTGGAATGGAGCGACGTGGGACTGCACGGGCATATCGAGGCGTTGCTAACGCAAAAGGGGGGCACGACGGCCTGAGTGTGCGTCGTTGCTGCCCCCCCCCCACGGCATCAAGCCTCTTCCGACTTCCCCCCTCATCCGGCTGCGATCGACTGCGCGGCCTCGCGCACGTGATAGAGCAGTCGCGCCGCCGGCCCGGCGAGCACGCCTTCGCGGTGGGCGCAAAACAACGGTGCACGTGGCGCGGGCGCAAGCGGCCGGTAGACGATACCTTCCACCTGCATGCGCATGAGCGATGCGGGCACGACCGACACGCCCAACCCGGCCGCGACGAGCGAGAGCGTCGTCAGCAGACGCGGTGCTTCCTGCTCGATGTTCGGACTGAAGCCTGCGCCATGGCACGCCGCGATGATGGCGTCGTACAGCCCCTGCCCGGTGCGGCGCCGATACAAAATCAGCTTCTGCGTGGCAATGGCCGTCATCGGCACGGCGGCTTTGCCCGCCCGCCCCGTCAGGGCCAGCGGATGCGCCGACGGGACCGCGAGCACCATCGGCTCTTCGAGCACCGGTACGAAGACAATCTGCGCGGTATCCCCCTGCGGCTGGCGTACGAATGCAACGTCCAGTTGCCCGTCGCGCAGGCCGTCGAGCAGCTCGCTTGTACTGCTCTCGTCGAGCATCAGCGAGACGGCTGGCGCATCGCTTCGGAAGGTACGAATCACCGTCGGCACGAACGGGTGCAGTGCTGCGGAACTGGTCAGGCCTACCGACAGCCGTCCCTTGATGCCGGCCGCGACGCGGCGCACGTCGTCGACCGCCTGATCGAGTTTGCGCACGACCTCGTACGCGTCGCCAAGAAACGCCTGGCCGGCGTCGGTGAGCGCCATGCCGCGCGGCAGGCGCTCGAAGAGCGTCACGCCCAGCTGGCTTTCCAGCACCCGGATCTGCTGCGAGAGCGGCGGTTGTCCGATGCCCAGACGCTCGGCCGCGCGCGTCATGTGCCCCGTTTCAGCCACCGCAATGAAGTAGCGCAATAACCGCACGTCGATATTTGCCATATTGATTCGATATGATTCAAGTCACTTCCATATATTGGACAATATAGCGCAATCCGCCTACGCTCAAGGGGTTGCGCGCGGCATCGGTGCTGTCCGTCCTTCGATGGCCCCCTGTCTTGCGTCCCCCACCGCAGTCCCGTTTTCAGATCGAACCCGCCATGAGCCTTCCGGCCCCCTCCGCACCTGCAGACTCCGGCCTGCCCGCCACGACGCCGGCGCCGCCAGTTGCCGACGCCCCAAGCATTCGCGCCTTGTTCCTGGGCTTCCTTGGCCTTGGCATGACCGCGTTCGGCGGAGCGCTGCCGTTGGCGCGTCGGATGATCGTCGAGAAGCATCGATGGATCACGCCCGCCGAATTCACCGACTTGCTCGGGCTGTGCCAATTTCTGCCCGGCGGCAACATCATCAATCTGTCCGTCGCGCTCGGCATGCGCTTTCATGGATGGCGCGGCGCGCTCGCATCGATCCTCGGCCTGATCGCCGTGCCGTCGGCGGTGGTGATCGCACTGGGCACGATCTATCAGCATTTTCAGCACGACCCGCACGTGCGGCATCTCTTCGCCGGACTCGCAGCGGCCGCTGCCGGGCTGTTGATCCAGATCGCCTGGAAAGTCTCGTGGCCGCTGCGCAAGTCCGTGGTGCTTGCCGCGGTGGCGGCGGCGTGTTTCATCGCCATCGCGGTGCTGCGCGTGCCGCTCGTGCTCACCATGCTGGTGATGACACCGATCTCCCTTTACGCCACGTGGCGGGTGTCGCAATGACCGGCACCCTCGTCTCGCTCGCGCTCATCTTCTCGCAGTTGTCCGTGCTGGCCTTCGGCGGCGGCAATACCATCCTGCCGGAGATGGAGCGTCAGGTCGTCGATCTGCATCACTGGATGACGTCGGAACAATTCAGCGCACTGTTTGCGCTGGGGCAGGCGGCGCCCGGCCCGAACCTCATGATCGTGCCGCTCGTCGGATGGCACGTGGCCGGCTGGCAGGGCATGCTCGTGACATCGCTCGCGAAGTTCGGGCCGTCATCGCTCATCACGATCGGCGTGTTGCACCTGTGGGAGCGCTTCAAGGACCGGCCATGGCGTCGCCTTGTGCAGGCTGGTCTGGTGCCGATGACGGCGGGACTCGTTGCCGCGAGTGCGGCCTTGATCGTCGAAGCGTCGGCGACATCGTGGTGGCTCGGCGGGATCACGGCGGCCGTGGCGGTGCTCGCCATCCGCACGCGCGTGCATCCGCTGTGGTGGCTCGCTGCGGGCAGCATCGCGGGTTTGCTCGGTGGGGCGTACCTGTAGCGGCAGCGGTCGCGCCCGCCGCTTACGTCACCCCCTGCCCGCCTCGCGCACGTGCGCGTACGACGCGTGCCAGTGATCACGGCCCAACGTGCCGATCCCGTCGACCAGATGCATCCAGTCGGTGGACCCGATCACCAGCGACGCGGGCGTATCGCCGCGTGCCAGCGCCGCAAGCCGGGGTGGGCATGGGGAACGCCGCCCGGGTGTTCCGGCCACCATCATCAAGCGGGCAATCCAGGGGGCAACGTCTATCGGGATCGCCGGAACGACGACCTCTCCCGCCTGCGGCACCGGTTCGTCGGTCCAGCGCCAAGCGAAGCGCGCGCTGATACTCGCGCGTGTCGCGACGCCGATGGCGTCAAGTACGCGCTCACAGGTCAGCCCGCGCTGCGCGGCGGTATTCAGCGCGCGGACGGCGAGATTTCGCCAGTCGCCATCACCGCCGCAGTCAGCGCGTACGCTGGCGGCGAACAGCGCGACCACGCGGGATCGAACGCGCCGCAGGGCCTCCGGATGGGTCAGCATCGCGCGGGCGTCTCGCGTGTCGTCCGAGAGATCGTCAGTCGTCTCCAACGGATCGAACAGTTGCACGTCGACCGGATGAACGCTGAAGGTCGGCGAGCCCTCGGCATCGTGTCGCCAATCGGGTTCGAGACGTTCGCGCAGCAGCGCGAAGGCAGCATCGTCACGGATCAGCGAGGGACGGTTGTCGCTCAGGTTGAGCGCGTGCCGGACGGCGCCGGACAGCCGGAAACCCAGGCCATGGGCCAGTAACTGGCAAAGCCCGACGACGCGGTCGCTTTGCGCCAAGCTCGCTTGCGGCGCGTCGGCGAGATGCAGAATCAGCGATTCCGCGATGCGCAGTTCCGCGAACTTGCGGCGCGTCGTTGCGCTGGCGCGTTGCGAAACCGCAGTGGGTGGCAGGGGATGGGCGGCGGTCTGCGTTGCGTCGAATGCCGCCAGACACTGGCGCATGGCCGTGACTTCCTCCACGGTCCGACGCCGCAGTTGCGCATCGGTGTCGAGCGCCCACTCGCGCAGCGCGCCCTCGCCCGCAGTGCAGGCGCGCTCCAGCGCGCGCAGCTCGGGCCAAAGATATCGGCACGTGGCGCCCACCGTGACGGCGCTTAGCGCACAGGCGAACGTCACCTCAGCGGCCCCGGTGAGTGCTGCGCCGTGTCGCTGATACCCCAGGCACGCGCTCTGCCATGCGTCGTTGAGCAGGTGGTGCAGTCCGCTGTCTCGCAAACACGCGGATGCGCCTGCGAAATCGCCGCGGACCCCGTCATGCAGGCAGTTCACTGCCTCGTTGGCCAAGCGCATGAACGGATTCACCGGGTGGGATGCTGCATGGGAAACGAATGGCATGTCGGCGCCTCCTGGATGTCGGAAAAGCGAGCATCGTCCACCGTTGCGGCGCAAGACGCTTCAGGATTCGCCCGCCCTTCTGTCGGACCGCCTCACGCAGAATCTGGGATGATGGACGCATTGCGTTGCCACCGAATCCGTTGGAGGCTCCATGTCGATCGTCCCCGAGTTGGCCGCATCCCACTCTGCTTTGCTTGGGCCGCTTGGGCGACTCGCGCGCTCGTGGGTCCCGACGTGTCGACGTGATGGCCCCCTGCGCGCGGGGACGCGTGTGCTCGTGGGCGCGCTGACAGTCGTGGCCGTCGGCCTGAGCGCGGCGGTGGCACGGGCGGCCGATCCTGCCCCGGAGGCCCTTCTCTTCTCAAAAGCCGTGCCGGGCAGTGCCTTGCCATCCGGATGGCGAAACCTGCCGGTCGTGAGCGGGAAGAAACTCACCACCTACGCCGTCGTCGTCGATGGCGGGCGCAACGTCATCGAGGCCACTTCGGTCGACTCTGCCTCGGCGCTCATGGCTCAGGGCGACGGCGTCGACCTGAGCGTGACGCCCGTCGTGTCATGGCGCTGGAGAGTCGACCAGGCGATCCCGGGCGCCGACAACCGGGTGGGCGACAAGGAGGATTCGCCGGCGCGGCTGGTGTTTTTCTTCGACGGCAACACATCGTCGCTGCCGTTCGGCGATCGGGCGGCCATGGCGCTGGCCAAGGCGGGGGGCAAAGACCTGCCCTATGCCACGCTGATGTATATCTGGTCCAACGATGCCGCGCCGGGCGGCGTCATCCAGAACCCGCACACCGATCGGGTGCAGATGCTCGTGGTGGCGGGCGGCAATGCGTCGCTCGGCAAGTGGCAAACGTTCTCGCGCAACGTGGCGGCGGACTACGAACGCATCTACCGGGAGAAGCCGGGCAAGCTGCTCGGCTATGGCATCTTTACCGACAGCGACAACACGCACGCCAGCGCGCACGCCTGGTACGGCGACGTTCGGTTCGGCGCGGGAAAGTGACGCCACGGCGTGCGCCGCGCGCAGGGCGATGTCGCGAGACATTCCGCGTCCGGTTTTATCTGCCGACACCGGTTCGAGAGACGGCGACCATGCCGTCGAAAAAATCCCGGAACGCCCCGTCTGACGGGGCCTTTGCGCTATTACAACAGTCACTTGCGTGCTACGCTATCTCGCCTAGAATCTGAGCCAGAGTTTGTCGACGGGCTCATTGCTGTTCACGCCTCTCACCGCCCCGCGAGCGCCATGCAAAAGAATCGCCAGCCCAAGGACGTTACGTTCGCTTCCAGTCCGGTATTGCAGTCGCGCATGTCGATGTGGCGCTCCAAGTTCGTCGTCATCACGATCACCCTCGCGTTCATCGGACTGGTCGCACGAGCGTTCTGGATTGCCGGCCCGGGCAATAGTTTCTATATCGCGCAGGGCGAAAAGCGATACGAGCACACCATTGTCATGCCTGCGGTGCGCGGCAAGATCGAGGATCGCGACGGCCGCGTACTCGCGACCAGCCTGCCGATGCGCACCATCTGGGCGGTACCGGCCGAGGTGCCGGACGACTTGTCCGACAGTGCCCTGCAGAAGGCCAGCAAACTGCTCGACATTCCCGCGAAGGAACTGCGCGCCAAGCTCATCGGCGAGAAGAAGTTCGTCTATGTGAAGCGTCAGGTCTCGCCGGAGATCGGCAAACAGATGGAAGTCCTGGGCATCCCCGGCGTGTACGAAAGCAGCGAATACAAGCGCTTCTACCCCGAAGGCGAAGTCGCGGCACATGTGGTGGGCTTCACCAATGTCGAAGACAAGGGTCAGGAGGGCATGGAGCTGGGCGAGGAGCCCTTGCTCGAGGGCAAGGCGGGCGTGCGACGCGTCATCAAGGACCGCATCGGCCGGACCATTCAGGACCTCGACGACTCCAGCCCGCCGCGAGACGGCAAGGACATTCGCCTGACGCTGGATACACGTGTGCAGTACATCGCCTACGAGGCGTTGAAGAATGCACTGGAACGCACGGGGGCGAAAGCGGCGATGGCGGTCGTCATCGATGCCAAGTCCGGTCAGGTGCTGGCGCTGGCCAACTTGCCGACCTACAACCCGAACGACCGAGCGCATTTGACGGGCGAGCAATTGCGCAACCGCGTGTTCACGGATGTCTTCGAACCGGGCTCGATTCTCAAGCCGTTCACCATGGCGCTGGCGTTGGACCTGCATCGGCTCACGCCGACCACGCTCATTGACACGGGGCCCGGGCGATACGTCTTCGAAGGCGCGACCATCAGCGACGACAGCGCGAATGGCGTGTTGACGGCGGCGGGTGTCATTCAGAAGTCGAGCAACATCGGCATGACCAAGGTGTCGACGATGTTGCGGGCGGAGGAAATGTGGGACATGTTCACCGAGATCGGACTGGGTCAGCAGCCGAAGCTGGGGTTCCCGGGGGCGGTATCGGGGCGTTTGCGTCCGTACAAATCGTGGCGGCGGATTGAGCAGGCCACGATGGCGTACGGTTACGGGATCTCGGCGTCGCTGTTCCAGTTGGCGCGCGCGTACACGATCTTTGCCAACGATGGGGTGCTCGTGCCCATCACCATCATCAAGCCGGATACGCCGGTGCAGCCCGAGGGCGTGCGGGTGATCGACGCGCACACGGCGGCTGAAATGCGTCAGATGCTGGCGGGCGTGGTCGATACGGGCGGGACGGCCACGACGGCGCAGGTCGCCGGTTACAGCATTGGCGGCAAGACCGGTACGGCTTACAAGGCGGGCGCGCACGGATACGATCACTCGAAGTATCGGGCATCGTTCGTGGGGATCGCGCCGTTGTCGGCACCGCGCCTGGTGATTGCGGTATCGGTGGATGAGCCGAAGGCGTCGCAGCACTTTGGCGGTCAGGCGGCGGGACCGGCGTTTGCGGAGATTGCATCGCAGGCGTTGCCGCTGCTGGGGATTCGTCCGGATCTGCCGGTGCGGCCCGGGGTCATCCTCGCCGCGCCGACGTCGGATACGCCGCCGGATGACAAGGCGGCGTCGCACGGATAGGGCTTTGTGGGCTTGATATCGGTTCGTAGCGTCTCGTAGTGCCTCGTAGCTCCGTGTTGCGCCCGTATGTCTTGATGCGCCCGTATGTCCTGATGCGCCCGGTCGCTTCCAACGCCAGCGGTAAATCGGGTTGGGGGCCGCCCGCGGCACTCCAATGCCTGTTAAGTCGCACCGCGGGCGGCCCCCAACCCGATACGTCAATGCACACGATGCGACGCCCCCGTCGGGCGACCGAGGTGGCTGGTAAAACAGGACGCGTGAGCGAACCGTGCCGCCGCCCCCGATCCGTCAACGATTGCGATGCGACGCCCCCATGGGACAACCAAGGCGGGTGGTGAGACAGGATGCGTGAGCGACGCTTGCCGGTGCCCTGACGGAGCGACTTTAAAGTGGAGCGCAGTCAGGGTACCGGCAAGCGTCGCGGGTATGGGGGATTGCGGGGGCGTTGGGGGTGAATGAGCGGGCGGTGTCGACGGATCGGGAAGGTGTGAGCAAAAAAGGCGGTTCGATGACTCGAACTGCCTTTTTTGCGTACTGAGGCGCCAAACGGCAGGTACAAGCCCGTGCCCCCGGCAACGCGTCGAATCATTCACCGAAACCGGTTAGCGAGTCGGCTCGGAAATCGGCTGGAAGGCCGCCCCTCCAAAGCGCCCCAAAAAGAAAAAGGCGGCCCCGAAACCGGCGCCGCCTTTCTCTCACTTGTCCGAAGAAACGCAGACAAGTTCTGAAGAAGCCTTACATCCCCGGCATCATCAGTGTGTTGGCGTTGTGCATGATCCACAGCGAGCCGACCAGCACGATGGACACGATCAGGATCGTGAACGCGAAGGCCATCACGTTCCAGCGCTGTTCCGACGAACGGTCCATGTGCAGGAAGTAGATCAGATGGACGATGATCTGCACGAGGGCCGCGCCGAGAATCAGCGGCAGCACCGTCGACGGCGGCATCGTGCCATCCATCACCAGCTTGAACGGCACGACCGTGAGGATCACCGCGAGCACGAAGCCGATCAGGTACGACTTCACGCTGCCGTGGCTACCCCCGGCCGCATTGTGGCCAGCGTCGTGGCCGTGCGATTGCACCGATTTCGTATTGCTCATTTACATCGCTCCCATCAGGTACACGACCGTGAACACGCCAATCCACACCACGTCCAAGAAGTGCCAGAACAGCGACAGGCATTGCAGGCGCGTGGTGGTGGTCGAGTTCAGACCCTTCTTGCCGATCTGGAACATCAGCACGGCCATCCACAGCAGGCCCGAGGCCACGTGCAGACCGTGGGTGCCCACCAGGGCAAAGAACGACGACAGGAAACCGCTACGGTTCGGGCCCGCACCTTCCAGAATCAGATGGTGGAACTCATACAGTTCCATCGCGATAAACCCGGCACCCAGCAACCAGGTCACCGCCAGCCAGCCCAGTACCGTGCTCTTCTTGCCGTTGTGCAGCCCCACCATGGCAAAGCCATAGGTGATCGACGAGAACAACAGGATGAACGTTTCGACCAGCACGAACTTCAGGTCGAACAGTTCCTTGCCCGTCGGGCCGCCCGCAGACGAGTCACGCAACACCGCAAAGGTGGCGAACAGGCCGGCGAACAGCACCAGGTCGGTCATCAGGTACACCCAGAAACCGAAGATCGTGTTGCCACCGGTGTCGTGGTGCGCGTGGTCGTGCGCATGCGCATCGGCATGCGCGCCAGAGTGTTTGAGAACTTCGCTCGTCATGATTAAGCCTTTGCTGCTGCGGCCAGTGCCTGATGGTGAGCCGTTTCAATGGCCACCACTTCCGGCGACTGCACGTAGTAGTCGATCGAATCGTCGTTGCTGCGGCAGATGAAGGTCACGATCATGCCGACGAAGCCGACGATGGCCAGCCACCAGATGTGCCAGATGGCCGCGAAACCGAACACCAGCGAGAACGCACTGATGATGAAACCGGCGCCGGTATTCTTCGGCATGTGGATCGGTGCGTAGCTCGTCTTCAGATCGCCCTTGATGCCGTGGGCCTTGCGATAGGCCAGCTCGTCGATGTCATGCACGCGCGGCTCTTCGGCAAAGTTGTAGAACTGCGGCGGCGACGACGTCATCCATTCCAGCGTACGGCCGTTCCAGGGATCGCCCGTCGTGTCGGCCAGCGCCTTGCGGTTCTTGATCGAGACGACCAGTTGCAGCACCTGGAAACCGATACCGGCGGCGATGAACAGTGCCCCCACCCACGCGGCGATCAGCCACGGCTGCCACGCAGCGTTTTCGTAGTGGTTCAGGCGACGGGTCATGCCCATCAGGCCCAGCACGTACAGCGGCATGAACGCGAGGTAGAAGCCGATCAGCCAGCACCAGAAGCTTGCCTTGCCCAGACGCTCGTCGAGCTTGAAGCCGAAGGCCTTCGGGAACCAGTAGTTCATCCCGGCGATGTAACCGAACAGCACGCCACCGATGATCACGTTGTGGAAGTGAGCAATCAGGAACAGCGAGTTGTGCAGCACGAAGTCGGCGCCCGGCACGGCCAGCAGCACCCCCGTCATGCCACCGATCACGAACGTGACGATGAAGCCCAGCGTCCACAGCACCGGCACGGTCATTTGTACGCGACCGCGATACATCGTGAAAAGCCAGTTGAAGATCTTCACGCCGGTCGGGATCGAGATGATCATCGTCGCGATACCGAAGAACGCGTTCACGTTGGCACCCGAGCCCATCGTGAAGAAGTGGTGCGCCCACACGAGGAACGACAGCACCATGATCGCGGCCGTGGCGTACACCATCGACTTGTAGCCGAACAGCTTCTTGCCCGAAAACGTCGAGATGATCTCCGAGAACATACCGAACGCCGGCAGAATCAGGATGTACACCTCCGGGTGACCCCAGATCCAGATCAGGTTGATGTACATCATCGGATTGCCGCCCAACTCATTCGTAAAGAAATGGAAGTCGAGGTAGCGGTCGAGCGATAGCAGCGCCAGCGTCACCGTCAGCACCGGGAACGCGGCGCACACCAGCACCATCGTGCACAGCGAGGTCCACGTGAAGACCGGCATCTTCATCAGGTTCATGCCCGGCGCACGCATCTTCAGAATCGTGACGACGAAGTTCACACCCGTGAGCAACGTCCCCAGACCCGAGATCTGCAAGGCCCAGATGTAGTAATCCACCCCCACGCCCGGACTGTATTGAATGCCCGAGAGCGGCGGGTAAGCCAGCCAGCCCGTGCGCGCGAATTCACCCACGCCCAGCGACAGGTTCACCAGCGCTGCGCCGGCCACGAACAGCCAGAACGAGAGCGTGTTCAGGAACGGGAATGCCACGTCGCGGGCGCCGATCTGCAGCGGCACCACGAGGTTGACGAGACCCGTCATGAACGGCATCGCCACGAAGAAGATCATGATCACGCCGTGGGCGGTGAAGATCTGGTCGTAGTGCTCCGGCGGGAGAATGCCCGGCGAGTTGTGCGCGAGCATGAGCTGCGTACGCATCATCAAGGCGTCGGCAAAGCCGCGCAGCAGCATAACGAGCGCGACGAGCACGTACATGATGCCGATCTTCTTGTGATCGACCGACGTGACCCATTCGTTCCACAGGTACTTCCACTTGCCGAAGTAGGTGAGCAGCCCAATGATGCCCAGCCCCCCCAGCACCATCATGCCGACCGCGCCGACGATGATCGGCTCGTGGTACGGGATGGCTTCGAGAGTCAGTTTGCCAAACAGCGTTGACATTGTTGTTTACTCCTTGTGCGCGTGCGCAGACGCGCCGGCGTGCATCGCATGCGCGCCGGCATTGTCCATGGCCATGGTCATCGCGGCGGCCGGTGCCGTCGCGGTGTCGTTGGCCGCACCCTTCATGTCCATCTTCATGTCCATGCCCTTCATGTCCATGGCACCGTGGTTCTCATGGCCGTCCTGCTGCTGGGCCATGCCGGATGCCATGGGGGCGTGCACGATCGACTGGAACAGGTTCGCGTCGACCGAGCTGTAGTACGTGACCGGCGTGTTCTCGCTCATCGGCACGAGCGATGTGTAGGCGTCGCGGTCGAGCACCTTCTTCGACTCGCGCACCTTCGTCACCCATTGCTCGAAGTCGTTGTCGGTCATCGCCAACGTCTTGAAACGCATGCCCGAGAAGCCGCCGCCGCTGTAGTTCGCCGAAATGCCGTCGTACGCACCGACGTGGTTGGCGATCAAGTGCAGCTTCGTCTGCATACCGGCCATCGAGTAGACCTGGCTACCCAATTGCGGAATGAAGAACGAGTTCATGATCGATTCCGACGTGATCTTGAAATTCACGGGGGTATCGACCGGAACGGCCAACTCGTTGATCGACGCAATCCCTTGCTCCGGGTAGATGAACAACCACTTGTAGTTCATCGACACCACTTCGACCGTGATCGGCTTCACATCGCTTTGCAGCGGCTTGTAAGGATCGAGTTCGTGGGTGGAGACCCAGGTGATGCGCGCGAGGATCGCAATGATGATGATCGGCACGAGCCAGACCACGACCTCGATGGCCGTGGAGTGCGACCAGTTCGGTTCGTAGCGGGCCGCCTTGTTGCTCGCGCGATATTTCCACGCAAACCACAGCGTCATCAAGATGACCGGAATCACGACGATCAGCATCAGCCAGGTGGCCGTGAGAATCAGGGATTTGGTCTCTTCTCCGATCTGCCCCTTGGGGTTGAGAACGGCCATGTCGCAGCCAGCCAAAAGCAGCGGCGAGCACAGGGCGAGGAGCCTTAGCAATCGCGGGTTTCTGTGTTTCTTCATGTCACACGACAGGGTTGAGTTGGCCAACGAACGGCGCAACACGGGCTTACCGGCCTGATGCAGGGTCGCAGGAGGTTGGCAAGGGTTAAGGTGAGACGGGAGCAGTCGCCGCGCCGATATTGCACCGGCCGAACTACGACGACTGTGTCATCGAAAAGACGGGAACCGGGGCGGGTTGCCGCCCCGAAGACCTCAAGTCACTGCCCGACTTCTTGTCTTTTACTTCCATCACGGTGCGGCATTATGCCGAAGTTTAATTAGGCCGGACATCGCACACACACCGGCGCGACAATGTGTCGCGCAGCCCTCACGCATACGCGCGCGACGTTTTCAAAGCAGATCGGCACGTGTTTGGCGGTAAACGCTGTGCAATGCAGCAATTCGGGAAGGTTCTTAGATTTCAAGAGGTGCGACGTTGTGTCGCACCTCCATTTGCCGTGTCGCAGCGAAACGCACCGAATTGGTGCATCGAGAGGAAGGGAAGGCAGCTGAGGACGTTGGCCCGGCGTTTCAATCCAGCGACAGGCGCACGGCGAACGCCAGGAGCGCCGCGCCGAACGACCAGCGTTGGACTTTTTGTGCCAGCGGACGGGTGCGCAGCCAGCGGGCGATGCGGGCGGCACCGAAGGCGAGCGTCACGTCGAAGATCGCACCCACGACCAGCAGCAGTACACCCAGTTCGAGCACCTGCGACCACATGGGCCCGGCTTCGGCGCGGACAAACTGGGGCAGCAGCACCGAACAGAACAGCAGCGCCTTCGGATTGAGCACGCTGGAGAGCACACCGCGCCGCACGGCATGCGCGAGCGGCGGTGCAGCGTCGGTCGGCGCGGCCGCGGCCTCGATGCCGAACGCCGGAGAACGCCAGATCTGGATCGCCACCCACGCCAGATAGATCGCGCCCGCGATGCGCACCGTCTCGAAGAGCCACGGCGCCGAACGCAACAACGCCGCCACGCCGCAGGCCGAGAGCGTTACGTGCCCGGCACGCGCCAGCGCCAAGCCGGCCGCCGTCGCCAATCCGTGCCGCACCCCTCGCGTCATGCTCGTCTGCATGACGAGCGCCATATCCGGGCCCGGCAACGCGTAGACGACGATCAACGCACCGACGAAGACGGTGAGCAACTGCAGCGAAACCATGATTTTCCCCTGACGGCCGCAATGGCGGAAACGAACCTCATGATCTCGCTATTCAACGAGCGATACACAGCGTTTTTCACTCACAATTCTTTAATAATTTAGCTTATTTCACCAATAAAGTGCATTTCACATTGGAGTCTCACCAAGTTAGAGGTCACACCCGCGACAATCAACCTAATCCGGAAGGATGAGGGCAACACTTTCCGGAAATTGCAGATCGTGGTGGAATGCCATCTTTGTAGTAGCTTTCGTAGCGGGATACTCATCATGAACGAACTCGACGCCATCGATCGGGCGATTCTCTCCATCGTCCAGCGCGATGGCCGCATTTCCAACGCCCGGCTCGCCGAACGTGTGTCGCTGTCCGAAACACCCTGTGCGCGACGTCTGAAACGGCTCGAAGCCGAGGGCTATATCACCAGCTATCGGGCAGAACTTTCGAACCGCGCGCTGGGGCTGGGCGTGACGGCATTCGTGCATGTGCGCTTCGCCGTGCATGACCGCGCGCTGTCCGAGCAGTTCGAGCGCGAAGTCCAGGCCATCGAGCGCATCGTGTCGTGCCACAACATCTCCGGCAGCGCCGATTACCTGCTGGAGGTGGTTGCCACGGATCTCGACGATTACGGCATGTTTACGCGCGACGTGCTGCGCGCCCTGCCCGGCGTCTCGTCAATCGAATCGATGCTGTCGCTGCGAGAAGTCAAACGCGATACCGGTGCGCCGTTGCTCTAATCCGACTCTCGGCGGCGTGGCGCGCATTTGCCCGTAGAATGGCGGACTGACTCGACTTAGCAGACCTCAGGTGCCTCATGCCGGACGCCACGCCCGTCGTACCCTCCCAGCCGACCTCCCTGCCGCGCAATGCGCTCGGGGCCAGCGCCGCCAACGATGACGCCCTGATGTTCGATCTCGCGCCCGTTTCGCTCTGGCTCGAGGACTTCAGCGGTGTGAGGCAACTGTTCGACGAATGGCGCGCGCAAGGGGTCACCGACCTGCGCGCCCACTTCAGGATCGACCCGGCGCACGTCGCCGCTTGCTCGCGGCGCATTCGTGTCATCAAGGTCAATCGACGAACGTTGTCGATGTTCAACGCCCCATCGCTCGACGCGCTCGTGGCCGGCCTGCCGCGCATCTTCCGCGACGACATGCTCAAGACCCACATCGAAGAGCTTTGCCAGTTGTGGGACGGCCGTACACACTTCACGAGCAAGACGGTCAACTACACGCTCGATGGCCGGCGTCTCGATGTGCTCCTGAACGGCTCGGTCCTGCCCGGGCACGAAGCCACGCTGGGACGCGTGCTGATCTCGCTGGAAAACGTGACCGAACTCGAACACGCCCGCGAGCGCGTGACGATGGGCGAGCAATACGCACGCGGGCTGTTCGAATACTCGCCAGTCTCGCTTTGGGTCGAGGATTTCAGCGCCATCAAGTTGTTGCTCGACGACGCCCGTGCGCGTGGCATCACGGACTTCCGCACGTTTACCGACGTTCACCCCGAATTCGTGGAACGGTGCATGACCGAGATCCACGTGCTCGACGTGAATCGCCATACGCTCGCGATGTTCGTCGCGCCCGACAAGGCCTCGCTGCTCGCCCGCCTGCCCGAAGTGTTCCGCGACGACATGCGACACAATTTCCGCGAGCAGTTGGTCGACCTGTGGGAGAACAAGCTGTTCCAGCAGCGCGAAGTCGTCAACTACGCGCTCGATGGCAACGAGATCAACGTTCATCTGCAATTCGCGGTGCTGCCCGGTCACGAGGCGCGCTGGGACCTGGTGCTCGTGGCGCTCACTGACATCACCGCGCGCAAGAAGGCCGAGTCGTATCTCGAATTCCTCGGCAAGCACGACGTGCTGACCAAGCTGCGCAACCGCTCGTTCTATGTCGACGAACTCAATCGGCTGGAGCGCAAGGGGCCCTATCCGGTGACGGTGATCGTCGCCGACCTGAACGGCCTGAAGACCGTGAACGATCAGCTAGGGCACGCCGCAGGCGACGCGCTGCTACGCCGTGCGGGCGAGGTGTTGGGCAAAGCGGTCACCGCCCCGCAGATCGCGGCGCGCATCGGCGGTGACGAATTCGCGTTGCTGCTGCCCTCCACCGATGCGACGAGTGGCGCGACGCTGATCGAGAGCATTCGCCAACTCGTGGAGTTGAACAACTCGTTCTACCCTGGCACGGCGCTCTCCTTCTCGATGGGGATGGCGACGTGCGAGGCTGGAGAGCGGCTCGAAGCCACGACCCAACGGGCCGATTTGCTGATGTACGAAGAAAAGCGCAATCACTACGCCGGCACCATGAACGAACGGCGTGTGCTCGATGGACTGCCGTCCGGCACCGGCGAGATGAGCGGTGGCGGCAGTCGCGACTGAAGCGACTAGCGCGGCTGGAACGCGATCAGGCTCATGCCCGCTAACGCAATGGCCACACCGGCCATGTCCCACGGCGTTGGGCGCACCCCGTCCACGAGCCATAGCCACACGATCGCCACGCTGATATAAACGCCGCCGTACGCCGCATAAACACGACCGGCCGCCGACGGATGCAGCGTCAGCAGCCACGCGAAAAGCGCGAGCGACATCGCCCCCGGCACAAGCAGCCATGCGCTGCGATCGTGCTTGAGCCACAGCCAGGGCAAATAGCAGCCGACGATCTCCGCCACCGCCGTGACGACATAAAGCAGGAAGGTTTTCATCGTGCGATTATGCCCGGCGCGAATCGAATGCGTCATATCGCAGGCAACATCGACAGGCTAATCGCCGGGTGGCCTACAATGCCGCGTCTACCGGAGAAGCTCATGGAATCGTTGGAAGCACGCGTCGTCGAACTCGAAGTCAAGGCGGCGTTTCAGGAAGATTTGCTTGAAACGCTCAACGACATCGTCACGCGTCAGGAGCAGCAGCTCGATTTGCTGCAAAAGCAGATCAAGGCGCTGTACCAGCAGATGCAGTCGCAGGGACAGGGGGGGAACGATGGCAATCCACGCCATGAAGTCCCGCCGCATTATTGAACTGGATCGAACCGGATCGAACTGGCGGGCCGGTAGCGCCGTTGCGCGAAGACGAACGTGCGTGGGCACGGATTGACACGGTTCGCACGGGCAATTGCCGCACGCAGAACGATTCTGCGTCGTCCGGGTCACATCATCATCGACGATTCAGGCATGGCCGCGCCGTGCCGTGCCCGTCCCTCGGACCTTCGTAACATGACCGCTTACCGCCCGCCTCGTCGCCTCCTCCCCACCGACACCTCGGACAGTTCCGTGACCTCGCGCCGCGACGCGCTGCGCCTGACGGCGGCGGGGCTCCTCGGCCTTGCGCTCGCCCCGCTCATGCGCCCGGCCAATGCCGCGTACAACATCTGGACCGGCGAGTACACGATGACACGTCAGGACATCGAGGCGGCCGTCGGCAAGCGCTTCCCCACCACGCTCAACTACGGCCAACTGCTGTCCGTCGAACTGACGCATCCGAAAATCGGCTTCAACCCGCAGGCCAATCGCGTCATCACGCAGATCGACGCGCAATTGCAGAACGTCTTGCTGCAAGGCCAGCCGCTCGCTGGCGTGCTGAGCCTGTCGAGCGCGCTGAAATACGACCCGGTCAAACGCGCCGTGTTGCTCGACAACCCGAACGTCGAGCGTGTGGATGTGAACGGCATGCCCCCGGCATACGACCAACAATTGACGGCCATTGGCGGCTCTCTCGCCCAGCAAGTACTCAATCAGTATCCGATCTATACATTCAAACCCGAGCAATTGCGTTATGGCGGACGCGATGTCGAGCCGGGCGCCATCACCGTGCTGTCCGACGGCATCAAGGTCGAAGTCAAAACGAAGTGACAGGATCGCGCGCCGTGTCGCAAAAGAACAAGGGCAGCCCGCGGGCTGCCCTTGCCTTATGCCGCAGGGTTCTCCGGCGTCGCGCTTGCGCGTGAGACCGGGAACGCCACGAACTCAGACCACCGTCAGCGTCACGTCGATGTTGCCACGCGTGGCGTTCGAGTACGGGCACACGATGTGTGCCTTCTGTACCAGCGCTTCGACCGTCGCGCGATCCACGCCCGGCACGCTGATCTTCAGTTCCGCCTGAATGCCGAAGCCCGTCGGGATCTGGCCGATTCCGACGCTTCCGTCGATCTTCGTGTCGGCGGGCAGCGCAATCTTTTCCTTGCCCGCCACGAACTTCAGCGCGCCCAGGAAGCAGGCCGAGTAACCCGCGGCAAACAGTTGTTCCGGATTCGTGCCGCCAACGCCCGCGCCGCCCATTTCCTTGGGTACAACCAGCTTGACGTCAAGCACGCCGTCGGACGACACGGCACGGCCATCACGGCCTCCGGTCGCGGTGGCATGGGCGGTGTACAGCACTTTTTCGATCGACATAACGAACTCCTGGTGAGTAGAGAATTTCACTTCCAAACTTCGATCGCCCCAGCCCGGCACACCTTCCCGGTGTTGCCTTCCGGCCCGACGACCCCTCTGACATCCGCTGGCCGGCTCGTGCGAGCCGGCGTCAACTCAAGCGACGCCGCACACCGACGCCACCACATCCTCCAGGCGCGACGGCGCCCGGAACAAACGGGAAGCCATCACGCTCCCCTGAAACCCGGCAAACAGCGCACGCGCAGTACTATCGGGCGACGACGTCAGCGTGAGCGAACCGTCTGCCACGCCCTGGGCCAGCACACGTGCCAACCACGCTTCGTGATACGCGAAGAATCGCTGCACCGCTTCGCGAACCGTCTCCGGCAGCGTTTCGATGTCGGCCGCCAGCATGCCGCACAGACAGATCCGATGCCCGTCGGCCGCGATGCGCCCGAATCCTCGCGCGTACAACGCCAGCTTCTGCGCAGGCGGCAGTGCCTCGTCGATGCCCGCCAGCCCTTCCTTGATCAACGCGTCGTAAGCCTTGATGGCTTCGAGTACGAGATCTTCCTTGGCCGGGAAGTAATAGTGGATGCTCGACGTCTTGACCCCGACTTGCTCAGCGAGGTCCCGATAGCTGAAGCCGTTGTAGCCCCGCGTCATCAGGAACCGCTGCGCATGCTCGAGTAGTTGTTCCTTGACCGTCGGTGTCGTTGGCGATGTGTGTGTGCGATTCATGAAACGAACTTTATCTATCAGTAGATAGATAGTCAAGCCGTTTTATCGGATCGATCGATGGATTTTTTCAATGAAGGCCATAGCCGGGACGCCACTTCACCCCCTCCCATGTACGGCGCCCAAGAAGACAAACAGCGAATCTTGCGAGCCGCTGCTCCATGAATGGCCAAATCTCGCCAGGTGTCCGACGTCGCTCAGAAGTCGATCTTCGCGTTCAGGCTGACCATGCGCGGGTCGGCCGGCTTGATGTAGTTGTCGTACTGATATTCCCAATACTTGCGGTTGGTCAGGTTGCTCACCGCCGCGCGCAGCGTCACGTCCTTGCCTGCGACGCGCGTGCGGTACGTTGCGCCGAGGTTGATCAACGTATAGCCCGAGACGGTCAGCGAGTTCTGCGGATTGAGCGCCGTGCGACCGTTGTAGCGAATATCGCCCCCGACCGACAGACCCGGCACGTAAGGCACCTTGTACTCGACGTTGCCCGAGAGCACGAAGCGCGGCGCGCCGCCCACCCGGTTGCCGTCGAAACCGTTCGTACGGGCGTACCAGCTATCGAGCGCCATGGCGCTGGCGCCGAGCGTCCACCGTGGCCCCAGCTTCACCGCCCCCGCCAACTCGATCCCCTGGTAGATCGACTGGCCATCCGAGACGCGCGCGTTGGCGCTGTTCGTGTATACCGCACCCCGTTCAATGCGGAAGAGCGCCGCCGTCGTGCTCCATGTGGCCTGTTCCGTCTTCACGCCAACCTCGTACTGACGGCTCTTGAACGGGTTGAGCACCGCGCCCGCGTTGGCGTAGGTCGCCCCCACCACTTCGCCAGCCTCCAGCGCTTCCACATAGCTGGCGTACGTCATCGTGTTCGGCGCGAGCTTGTACATGATGGCGAGCGTCGGCGTGAACACACCGTTCGTCGAGTAGGTCGAGATCCCTAGCGCGTTCGTCTGATTGTAGTTCGTGAAGCGCGCGCCACCGAGCACCGACAGTCGATCCGTGATCTGTACCGTGTCGGAGGCGAAGACCGAGCGCTGTTCAATGGCGCTGGCGCGTTGCGCCTGGAGCGTCGAGCCGTCGCCAAAGAACTGATACGACGCCCCCTGGTACAGATTGCCCGAGTATGTCGAGAAGGGAACATACGCGTTCGCGGTGACCGGGCTGTACAGATACGCGTAGTCGTTCGTCTGATACTGCGATGCGTAGCCGAACGTGAGCCGGTGCGCGAGTGGCCCCGTACGAACCTTGCCCTCGGCCGCCACCTGCCACGCGTGGAACGTATTGATTTCGTCGCCCAGATCGTTCAGGCCACGGAAGTCGCCTGCGCCGTTGAGCAGATAGAGCGTGGCTTCGTTACGGTCGCGCGTCGACTTGTTGTAGCCGAAGTTGGCCGACACCTTCCAGTCCGGATTCAACTGATATTGCAGGCCGGTCGTGTAGAACTGCGTGATGGTGTTCAGATGCGTGGCCTGCGTCTGAAGTTTCGCGTTCGACACATTGATCGGCCCCGGCAACTGATGGCCCTGGAAGGACGCCGTCGAGAGCGAGGGCGTGGTGCCCGTCGCCCGGCGATCCTGGTACATCGCGCCGAAGTTCCACGTCAGGTCGGGCGTCAAACGTGCGTCGAGCGCGAGCGACACCGTGTCGCGATTCAGATTGCCGTCCGAATAGGTGCGGCCTTCCTCGTGCGTGTAATTCAGCCGGGCGCCGAACATGTCGTTCGGCCCGGCACGCCCCCCGAGATCGACATGCTCGCGCCAGATGCCGTTCGAATGGAAACCGACATCGATGCTGGCGATGCGCTCGTCCGTCGGCTTTTTCGTCACATAGTTGACGACACCGCCCGGGGCAACGAAGCCGTACATGAAACCGGACAACCCCTTGAGCAGTTCCAAGCGGTCGAACTGCTCGTACGGCATCGTCACGCCGTAGGTCATCACGGGCATCCCGTCGAGCTTGAAGCCGGATTGCCAGTCGATCGGCATGCCGCGCACATAGATGTAGCCGGCCCAGGCATCGAAGGCGTTGCTGCCGTCGGTCACCGAGGCGTCGGTCGAGAACACGTCGCCAAGCTTCGCGGGTTGGCGTTGTTCGAGCTGCTCCTGGCTGACCACCGTTGTGGAGAACGGCGTATCGAGCTGGCTGCGCGAGCCAAGCGCGCCGGATTGCACTGGCTGCTTGAGGTTCTGCGGCGTTTCACGCAGGGCCGAGCCGGTCACCGTTGTGGCCTGGAGCGTGGCTTGGGCATCGGCGTCGGTTGTCGTTCCATCCGTGGACGTGGCCGCCATCGACTGGGCGATGGCCGGTGCGGCGACAAAGGCCAGGAGTGCGGCCAGCGCGAGCGGCGCCAGACGGCTTCGGGGAACGACGACGTTGCCCGTAGCGGTGCGGCCAGCCTCCCCCGAGGCGCCGTGATGGTAAGCGAAGGTCATGCTGCAAATCCCGAGTGACGATTTGAAATATTTATTGAATGCGAATCGTTAACATTCCCATTCAAAGATCGGAATATTAACAAACGTTCACGTATCGTCAACAAGTGTTGAAGATCGGCGTCGCGGGACAACACGGAAATACAACATTTCCATCCCATACAGGAAGGGAATGTTGGCAAACGACGCTGCCGGACAGTTGCCGCGGCGGTGGTTTCGGGGCGGTGGTCTGACCGGCGCATCGGAAACCGTGTCAAATAGGCTAGTATTGCGGCACTGTCGCCGACCGAGCGGCTAATTGACTGGACCGCCGACCCTCATCCGGGGCGCGCGTGCAATGTGGTATGGACCTCGACGCCATTGATCTGAAGATTTTGCGGGAGCTGCAAGCGGACGCCCGCCTCACCAACGTAGAACTCGCCTCGCGCGTGAACCTCTCGCCGTCGCCTTGCCTGGCGCGCGTGAAAGCGCTCGAAGCGGCGGGCTACATTCGCCAGCGCGTCACGCTGCTCGATCCGTCCCGGCTCGGGTTGCACATCAACGTTTTCATCCACGTCACGCTCGAAAACCAGAATCGCGACGGTCTGGATGCGTTCGAAACGGCCGTCACCGCATTGCCCAACGTCATGGAGTGCTACCTGATGTCGGGCGACGCCGATTACCTCCTGCGCGTTATGGTCAGCGACATGAGTGCCTACGAGACGCTCATCACCGATCGGCTCTCCCGCATCCCGGGCATCCGCAACATTCGCTCCAGTTTCGCGCTCAAGCAGGTCTTGTACACCACGGCCGTCCCGGTGCCCGACCGCTCCGGCGATGCCTGAGGCCGCGTCCCCCGCTACGTTCGCGACGTCCGACGCCGGCCAGCCCCCGCACGGCGGGGCCGGCCAGCAGATCGCCTTGCACGTCGCGGCCATGTTGTTCGGCGCTTCGGCACTGTTCGGCGAGCACATTGCCGCGAGCAGCGCGATGATCGTCTTCGGTCGCGGCCTCTTTTCGTGGCTTGCGCTGAGCGTCATTGCCCTCGCAGGTCTGGCGGGCATGCGCAGTGCCGCGCGGGTCGCGGGCGGCGCGCCGTGGCGCGGGCTCTCGCCCGCCTCGGCGTTGCGACTCATCCTCGCCGGCGGGCTCCTCGGCGCGCATTGGCTCGCGTTCTTCCTGGCGATCAAAGCGGGCGGCGTTGCCGTCGGCACGCTCGGCTTCGCCTGCTTCCCGGCGTTCGTGATCCTGCTTGAATGGCCATTGCGTCGCGAGCGCCCCACCTTGGGCGACGCGGGCGTCATCGCACTCGTGTGCGTCGGACTGGCGCTCGTCACCCCGGCGTTCGACTGGCGCGCCGGGGCAACCGTCGGTCTCGCGTGGGGAGTGTTCTCCGGCGCCCTCTACGCCGTTATCGCCCTGTCCAATCGCGTGCTGGGCGCGCAGGTCTCGCCGCTGCAGGCCAGTTGGTGGCAATGCTTCGGCATCCTGCTCGTGCTCGGCCCGTTCACCTGGCGCGAGGCACTGTCGCTCCCCGCGACGCAATGGGGGTGGCTCGCATGCCTCGGCGTCGTGTGCACCGCCCTCGCCTACACGCTGTTCATCCATGCGCTGCGCACCGTCAAAGCCAGCCAGGCCGCGGTCGTCATCGCCCTCGAGCCGGTCTACGCCATCGCCTTCGCATGGGCGCTGTTCGGCACCTCGCCCACGCTCAAGATGGCCGCGGGCGGTGTGTGCATCGTCGGCGCCGTGGCCTGGTCCGGTTCGATGCGCTCACGCCGTCCCGCTCACTGATGCCTCACCGCCCCCTCACTGAGGCTCCCATGAGGCCGTCGGCCGTCAGACGAACATCCCGCCCGACGCCTCGATGCGCTGGGCATTGATCCAGCCGGTCTCGTCGGCCAGCAGCGCCGCCACAATGCCGCCGATGTCGTCGGCCTCGCCCACGCGGCCCAGCGCCGTGTTCTCGGCCACCATCTGATTGACGCCCTGATTGTCACGCACCGTGCCGCCGTTGAAGTCCGTCGCGATGGCGCCCGGCGCCACCGTATTGGCCCGAATACCGCGCGCGCCCAACTCCTTCGCCAGGTAGCGCGAAAACACCTCGATACCGCCCTTCATCATCGCGTAGGCCGACGCGCCCGGCAGCGAGAATCGCGCCAGACCGCTCGAGACGTTCAGGATGCGTCCGCCGTCCGAGATCAGCGGCAGCAACGTCTGCGTGAGGAAATACGGTCCCTTCAGGTGCAGCCGCACGAGCTCGTCGAACTGCGCTTCGGTCGTCTTGACGAATGGCGCGTGCAAGCCCGTTCCGGCGTTGTTGACGAGGAAATCGAACGTATCGCGCTGCCAGACATCGCCCAACACGCGCCCGATTTGCGCGGCGAACGGGCCGAACTGCGAGGCATCCGACACGTCGAGCGGCAAGGCCACGGCTTTCGCACCCAGCGCGACGATCTCAGCCACCACCGCGTCGGCTTCCGCGCGCTGGCTGCGATAGGTGAGGATGACGTCGATTCCGCGACGTGCCGCTGCGAGCGCCGACGCGCGGCCCAGGCCGCGGCTGCCACCGGTGATGAGAACGATTTTGCGAGTCATGGTATTTCTCCTGAAGGCGTTGGGCCTTGCCGGTTGGCAACGCCCTGTTGAACCCCATCGACACCCGTGCCGTTCGATGTCGGTGACAGACGGCAGGTTGAGGTGCGGCGGTATGTTCAACAGGTTATTGCAACGAATTTCACCAATAAACCCGCAATAATTGATTACACTGATCAAATTTCCATAACAATCAACGATTGGATCGACCGTCGCTTACCATGCATCAGCTCGACGCCATGCGCATCTTCGTGCGTGTTACGCAGACCGGCAGCTTCACGCAGGCCGCCGACAGTCTTGGCCTGCCTCGCGCCAGCGTCTCCAATGCCATCAAGCAACTGGAGGCCAAGCTGGGCACGCGCCTGCTGCATCGGACCACACGACGCGTGCAACTCACGCAAGATGGCCAAGCGTGCCTTGAGCGATGCCAGGATTTGCTCGCCGACATGGAAGAGTGGGAGACGATGTTCGTCGCGCGCGACGAAGCGCTGACAGGCCGTCTGCGCGTCGATTTGCCTGCCACGCTCGCGCGTACGACCGTCATTCCGCAACTGCCCGCCTTCTTGGCGCAACATCCGGCCCTGCGCCTTGAACTGTCGAGCACCGATCGGCGTGTCGATCTCGTGCGCGAAGGATTCGACTGCGTGCTGCGCGTGGGCGCCGTCGCCGATTCGACGCTGATCGCGCGACCGCTCGGCCACATGCGGCAGATCAACGTCGCGAGCCCGGCGTATCTCGCCCGCTACGGCATACCGCGCTCGCTCGACGACCTGCGCTCGCATCGACTGATCCACTACGCGACGACGCTGGGCGCTCGCCCCGTGGGCTGGGAATACTTCGACGGCGAACGCTATGCGCAGTGGCCAATGGAAGGCGTACTGACCGTGAACAATGCCGACGCCTATCAAGCGGCGTGCCTCGCCGGACTCGGGCTGATTCAGGCGCCCGAGAGCGGCGTGCGAGGGCTGTTGGCCGACGGCACGCTGCAAGCCGTGCTGCCGGAGTTTCAAGCGCAGCCGCTGGCGGTCACCTTGCTGTATGCGAACCGCCGTCACCTGCCCCGGCGCGCCCAGGTGTTCATGAACTGGCTCGCCGACTTACTGACACCACGTCTGACGGCGATTTAATGTTGCGTTGCCATCTGTTGAAGTCGGTGGGCAAATGCCCCACGCGACGACCATTGCGGCTGTCTGCGCCTCACTGACACTCCCCCCCTTGCGATAGCCCCCGCTCGACCATTGCGACGAGGCGCTGCCCCAACCCGTCGACCTGATCGTCGGGCAGATCGCGCAGCGGGCCGTCGATGACCAGCACGGACAATCCATGCACGGCCGCCCAGGCCAGATACTCCGCGCCGGGTCGCTGTGCCGCGTCGATGAGCTTGGCCGCGACCATACCGTCGAGCGCCGCCCCCAGCAGTTCGAACGGGTTGAGACCGCTCGCCCCCGCCTTGGCCGGATCGGCCGCCGAACGCACATTCTCCGACGGAGAAAAGGCCGTTCGAAACAGCCCCGGATGCGCGCGAGCGAAGTGCAGATAACCGATGCCGACAGCACGCAGCCCGGCGCGGGCGCGCGCAACCATGTCGAGCGCCGAGGTCTCCCGTGCCGCCAACTCAAGTTCGATGGCCACCGCCAATTCGGCCAGGGCCGCCGAGCGCACGGCGTCGAGCAAATCCTGACGATTCGCGAAGTGCCGGTACGCCGCATTCGGCACGACCCCGGCGCGGCGCGTCGCCTCGCGCAAGACAACCGCATCCGGCCCGCCCTCGCGTGCCAGCGCAATCCCGGCCTCGAGCAACGCCCGGCGCAGGTCGCCATGTCGATATGTCGTGCGCGCCGGGCCGGCCGTTGTTACCTGTTCAGTCATTACAACCCCTTGTGGACAGTGTCCATTATGTCTGCTATTGTTTGTGTACACTGTCCACAAAGACAAGTTGCGGTGCATCATGTCTCGATGTACCGGGCGGCAGGGGCGTATCGTCGACGTTGCCGTTCCCCACCAGAAGTCACTCGCTTTACATCAGGAGGCACTATGGTTGAGACGTATCCTGCACACGGCGACGAAGCCGCCATTCGGGCGATTCATTCGGCATGGCTCGACGCCGTGCGCAGCAAGTCGGTCGGCACGCTGCTCGATCATTACGACCCTGACGTCGTCGTGTTCGACGTGATGCCGCCCATCGAGCATCGCGGCACCGAGGCGTATCGCCGTCTGCTCGAGGGTTGGTTCGGCCACACGGTCGGGCCAATCCATTTCGAAGTCACGCAGTGGCATCTCGTGCACGCCGGCGATCTGGCGTTCAGCCACAGTGTGAATGTGGTTCGCAACACCGGCCCCGACGGACAGACGCACGGCGCCACCGTGCGCGCGACCGTGGGCTATCGCAAGACGCAAGGTCGCTGGCGCGTGGTGCACGAGCACGCGTCGGTACCCATGACGTTCGCACCGTAATCCTTGTCTGCCGGGGTGTCGCCACGCCCCCCCCCCCTTTATCCGAATCGAGAGGAGCGTTCCATGCAAGTCCATTCCTATTTGTTTTTTGAAGGTCGTTGCGAAGAAGCCATTGCGTTCTACGAGAAAGTGCTGGGCGCGAAGCGCGGCATGCTCATGCGCTACGGCGAGAGCCCTGAGCCGTGCCCGTCGGGGATGCTGCCGCCCGGAAGTGAGAACAAGATCATGCATGGCGAATTCACCCTCGGCGATTCGATGGTGATGGCCTCGGACGGCATGGTGAGCGGCAAGCCCAAGTTCGACGGCTTCTCGCTGTCGGTCGACTTCGCTGAAGTGGCCGCGGCCGAGAAGGCTTTCCACGCGCTCGCCGACGGCGGCGAGGTCAACATGCCGCTCGGCGAGACCTTCTTCGCGAAGACGTTTGGCATGGTCAAGGACCGCTTCGGCATGAACTGGATGGTGATCGTGCCGAAAGAAATGCCGAAGGGCTGAGGTATCGGCGCGCGCCGGGCACTTGTCCGGCCGCTCGCTTCGTTGCTGTGGGCGGGTATCGGCGCCGACGACGGCCCCGCTGCCCGCTTTTTTGCGCCCGCGCGGCGTGCCCAACAAGTTCTTCACGCCTGTGCTATCGTCGCCGCCATGCCATCCGTGATCTCAATCCAGAATCTGTCGAAGACGTACGCGACCGGTTTCCAGGCGCTCAAGAACATCAATCTGGAAATCCAGCGCGGCGAGATCTTCGCCCTGCTCGGCCCGAACGGCGCCGGCAAAACGACCCTCATCAGCACCATTTGCGGCATCGTGCGTCCGACCTCGGGCACGGTCACCGTCGACGGTCACGATATCGTCACGGACTACCGTGCCGCGCGTGAGGCCATCGGGCTGGTTCCGCAGGAGCTGACCACGGACTCGTTCGAGTCGGTGTGGGCCACTGTCTCGTTCTCGCGCGGCCTGTTCGGCAAGCCCGCAAATCCGGCGCACATCGAAAAGGTGCTGCGCTCGCTCTCGCTGTGGGAAAAGAAGGACAGTCGCATCATGCAGCTCTCGGGCGGCATGAAGCGGCGCGTGCTGATCGCCAAGGCGCTCTCGCACGAGCCGCGCGTGCTGTTCCTCGACGAGCCCACCGCCGGGGTCGACGTGGAGTTGCGTCGCGACATGTGGCGTCTCGTGAACTCGTTGCGCGAGACCGGTGTGACCGTGATCCTCACCACGCACTACATCGAAGAAGCCGAGGAGATGGCCGATCGCGTGGGCATCATCACCGGCGGGCAGATCACGCTCGTGCAGGAGAAGACCGAGCTGATGCGGCACATGGGCAGCAAGCAACTCACGTTGCAACTGACCGAGCCGCTCAGCGCCGTGCCCGAGGCGCTGGCTGCCTACGGCCTCACGCTCGACGCCAACGGCACCGAACTCGTCTTCACCTATGACGCCAACATCGAGCAGACGTCCATCGCCACCCTGCTGCGCGACATGGAACGCGCCGGTATCTCGGTGAAGGATCTGCATACGACGCAAAGCTCGCTCGAAGATATCTTCGTCTCGCTCGTGCACAGGAAAGAAGGATGAGCCGCGCCATGAATTTCTACGCCGTCAGGGCGATCTACAACTTCGAGATGGCGCGCACGCGTCGCACGCTGATGCAGAGCATCATCTCGCCGGTCATCTCGACCTCGCTGTACTTCGTGGTGTTCGGTGCGGCCATCGGCTCGCGCATTCCCGAAATCGAGGGCGTGCCTTACGGCGCGTTCATCGTGCCGGGCCTCATCATGCTCTCGCTGCTCACGCAGAGCGTCACGAACGCGTCGTTCGGCATCTATTTCCCGCGCTTCACCGGCACGATCTACGAACTCCTCTCCGCGCCGGTGTCGTATATGGAGATCGTGATTGCCTACGTGGGCGCGGCAGCCACCAAGTCGATCGTGCTCGGGGTGATCATGCTCGGCACGGCCGCGTTGTTCGTGCCGCTGCGCATCGAACATCCGATATGGATGGTGTTGTTCCTGGTGCTCACGGCCGTGACGTTCAGCCTGCTCGGTTTCATCATCGGCATCTGGGCCGACGGCTTCGAGAAACTGCAACTCGTGCCGCTGCTCATCATCACGCCGCTCACCTTTCTCGGCGGTAGCTTCTACTCGACGCACATCCTGCCGCCGTTCTGGCGTACCGTCACGCTGTTCAATCCGGTTGTGTATCTCATCAGCGGTTTTCGCTGGAGCTTCTACGGGCTGGCGGACGTGAGCGTCGGGGTGAGTCTGGGCATGACGCTCGTTTTCCTCGCCGTCTTCCTGAGCATCGTCGCCTGGATGTTCAAGACCGGTTACCGGCTCAAGAGCTGACCCCGCCTGCCGGACGGCAAGCCGTCCGGCGCCGGGCGTGTGCCGCCGCCGTGTCGGTCAGGTCGGCGGTGTTTCGAGAAACGCCGGGAGCGCTTCCGCCTGCACGGAAAAGCTGGCGACTTCCGGAAACTCGGCCGTGAAGTCGAGTTCCGGCACCAACAGGTGATGGAACCGCCATGCCACGGCGATCGTCACGCCGTGCTCGCCGATCCGGTCCGGCGTTGCCACGATAGGCACTTGCGCCAGTTCGACCTCCAGCGCGTGAAAGGCTGCATGCACCTGTTTGCGCACGCGATCGGTCCACGGGACGTGCCGCTTCTCGCTCGGACGCAGTTCGCGCTCGTACACCAGTTGCACCGACTTTTCGCACGCCGCCAAGGCCAGGCCCGTCAGGCGCAATGCGCGCAAACGCTCGGCAGGATCGCTCGGTACAAGCCGCTGCGCCGGATCGACCAGCGTCTCCAGGTATTGCAGGATCAGCGTGGAGTCCATGAGCACCGTGCCGTCGTCGGTCACGAGCGTCGGGGCCTTCACGACCGGATTGATCTCGGCAAACTCGTCAAACGTTCGAAACACGGAGAGCGCGTGATGCGCATACGGTAGGCCCAGCAACTTCAGGCAAATCGCCGTGCGGCGCACGTAGGGGGAATCGAGCATTCCGATCAATTGCATGTCTTGCTCCTGAGGACGGCAGTCGCCGCCGGGTCGTAGGGTCTTGCGTGGGCTGAATGGCGGCGGGCGGTGCCGGCATCCGCACAAGCATAGCGGACGTCCGATGCTCCGCAAATCGAATTCGATCACCGCTTTCTGCGAATTTTGCTCACAAGAGACGCGCGCGAGCCCGTCGCGGGCGAGCGTGCCCGATGACGGGTAGAATTGCCCGAATGGCCGACTCGACAAGGAGACGATTCATGAACATCCTGATGGTGCTGACCTCGCACGACCGCCTCGGCGACACGGGCAAGAAGACCGGTTTCTGGCTCGAAGAATTCGCCTCACCGTACTACGTGTTCATCGACGAGGGACTGGCGGTCACGCTGGCGTCCCCCGCAGGCGGCCAGCCGCCGCTCGATCCGAAAAGCGACGAGCCCGATGCCCAGACCGATGCCACGCGACGCTTCCGTGAAGACTCGGTCGCGCAGCAGGCGCTGGCGAACACCCTCCGGCTCGCCGACGTCAAGGTCACCGACTACGACGCCGTCTTTTACCCCGGCGGCCACGGCCCGCTATGGGATCTCGCGCAAGACCCGAACTCCATCCGTCTGATCGAAGCTTTCGAGCGCGCCGGCAAGCCCATCGGCTTCGTCTGCCATGCGCCGGGGGTGCTGCGTCAGGTGCGCAGCGCGAACGGTGAGCCGCTCGTACGGGGGCGCCACGTCACAGGCTTCACCAACGAGGAGGAGGCCGCCGTCGGTCTCACCGACGTGGTGCCGTTCCTGGTTGAAGACGAACTCAAACGGCTGGGCGGGTTGTATGAGAAGGCCGACAACTGGCAATCGCATGTGGTCGGCGACGGCCGGCTGGTCACGGGCCAGAATCCGGCCTCGTCGGACGAAGCCGCGCGCACGGTGCTCGCCATGATGGAACCGCGTCTGCCGTCTCTGCCGTCGTCCCTTCCCTGATGCACGAGAGGCGCTTGCATCGTGCCGGCTCCACGCGCTGACGCGGCGGCTTTAGTCAGCCCGCATCGGCGCGTTTCCCGCCGGCGCTGCCAATCGGCACGCGCCGGTCAGATTTTCTGCGTCTCGTACGGGCCGAGATAATCCGCCTTGCCGACCGCCACGCCTTGCGCGCGCAGAATGTCGTGCGTGGTCGTGACATGAAAATAGAAGTTCGGCAATGCGAACTTCAACAGATAGTCGACCGCGTCCATCGTCGTCTGATGGTCCTTGAACTTCAGGGTGATCTGTCGCGACTCGGCCCCATCGAATCGATCTTCGAGAATACCGGCGATAAACGCCTCGGTGTTCGCGACGCGATCGCGCAGTTGGTCGAACGTCGTCTCGTTGTCGTCGAACTTCGGCGACTCCACGCCCGTGATTCGCGCGACCGCGAACTTGGCCGTGTCGCTCACGCGCTGCACTTGCGCCACGAAGTCGAGCATATCGGGGGCGAGCTTCGCCTTGAGAATCGTCGCCGGGTCGAGCGCGTTCGCTTCGCAATGCGCGCGCGCCTTCTGCAGGTAGTCGGCCATGACGGTCAGGCCACGCAGATAGACCGGGACGGTGGCGCGATAAAGAGAGATCGACATCGGAAGGCTCCTCGAAGTTTGGCATGACGGTGAGCGCACTCGAAACGTGCGATAAGACATGCTATCAGCCCCGAAACATTCTCGCCGGGCACGCCGACGCCTCACGGAAACGGTGACGCGATCGCCTGCGGGATCGACGCTGCGCGGTGTCACCGCGCGATCGTCCCGCATACGGCGGTGATATGCTTCACTCGCACACCGTGCCTGCCTGCGCTTGCCTCGCATGCCGAACCGGATGCGCAAAACCTGCCATGCAAGTCGACAGAGGAGCTGCCATGGGTGCCCCCCGCCACATCCCCACGCCGACCGAGGCCGCCACCGTTGCGCGCACGTGGGTGAGCCACTTTGCCAAACCCACGGCCATCGGCATGACACTCGCCTTCGTGGCGGGCTATATCGACGTCGTAGGCTTCATCGCGTTGTTCGGACTGTTCACCGCGCACGTGACCGGCAACTTCGTGATGATCGGCGTGCAGTTGGTCGCGAGCACCCATGTCGGCGTGCTGGCCAAACTGTTGGCACTGCCCGTGTTCGTCATCGTCGTCGCGCTGGTGAAACTCGTGGTGCAGCGCTTCTCGCGAACGGAACGACGGCCGCTGCGGCGGCTGCTCGTGGTGCAAACGTTGCTGCTGCTCGGCTTCATGATCGTTGGCATGGCGGCACAACCCATCATCTCGGCCGATGCGCCGCTGGCGATTCTGTCGGGCATGTTCGGCGTGGCTGCCCTCGCGATCCAGAATGCCGTCGGGCGCCTGGTGCTCGCCGATCTGGCCCCCACCACGATCATGACCGGCAACACTACGCAAATCGTGATCGATATCGTCGAGTTGGCGAGCGGTCATTGCAGCGACGACAACGCCGTGCGAGCGCGTCTGCGCAAGATGATTCCCGCCTTGGCGGCGTTCGCTGTCGGGGCCGTTTTCGGCGGCTTCGCGTATCACGGCACGGGGTTCTGGTGCGTGGTGCTGCCAGTGCTGCTGCTCGTGGCGCTGGCGATCGCCAACGAGTGAGCGGTTGACGCTGGCATCACGCGTTTGCCTACGCAGCGCAGCGAATGCGTCCGCGCTTTGGCCGGACGCGGTAAAATCGCATCCTTCAGCCGTGCGCTTCGACGCGCCTCGCACCATCATCCGCCCATCCCCACGCACCGATCTTCGCCAGTGACTGCCACCCCCGCCAACCTTCTTCCGACCGAGAACTCCGCCGATAGCGGCGATGCCATCCACGACGCCCGCCTTTGGCGCGACGACGGATGGACGGCCAAGGTCGTCAAGAACGAGGACGACGACGGCTGGGCGGTCGCCATGTACAAGGACGGCGAATCCGAGCCGGCGCTCGTCGGTCCCTGGACCATGGGGCGTGACAAGAAGAATCCGAAGCCGCTCGATGTTGGCGCTTTCCACACGCTGGTGAAAACGGCCGACGAAGTGCTGCGCCGTCACGAACAGCAGTTGCGCGCCCAGTTGCACAAGCGCGTGAGCGTCGACGGCCCCGACGGCGACATCGACGTCACGCTCGACATCGTGCCCGACGACTACGACCCCCACGCTGTGCTGAGCGCTGTCGACCGTTTCGGCGAAACCGTCGCGTCGGTCAAGGTGCCGCCTACGTTCAAGCTCTCGCGCCACAGCGCCCGCGCGTGGATCGAGAACGATTTCCAGCGGCCCCAGTAAGCGCCCGCTCACGTAACGCCCGGCGTTGTCGTCGGGCGCTCTATCGGGAGCGGCGACATACCCCATTACGTTGAATACCGGGATAGCGGCTCGTCTGGCTGGGCCTTCCAACGCGCTCTATGATGGGCTTCATCGACGCTCCGCTTGCCACGCGAGCGGGCACTCACACTGCCCCGCGTCGATGCATCGCTATGCTCACCGTCAGGAGACCCTATGAAGCGCTTCCACATCGCACTCGCCGTGCGCGATCTCGACGAGTCCATCCAGGACTATTCGGTCCGTCTCGGTCAGCCGCCAACGGCTGTCGTGTCGGGTGCGTACGCCATGTGGCGCACCGATCTGCTGAACTTCTCGATCAATCAATCGCCGTCACGCGCCGGAGAACTGCGACACGTCGGCTTCGAGGACGACGCCGCCCCGGAATACTCGAGCAGCACCGATTGCAACGGCTTGATGTGGGAAGCGTTTTCCGCGAGGGAGCAGGACCAACGCATAGTGAGCACTTACGGGGTAGCGGTGCGTCACGCGTAGCCCTCTGCCCTGCCGTCGGCGTTTTGCGGATAATGAACGCGGTACGGCAGCGAACTCAACGGAGGCATGACCATGCATTACCTGCTCACCTACGACCTCGTCGACGATTATCTCGAACGGCGAGGTCAGTACCGCGACGCGCATCTGGCGCTCGCATGGCAAGCGGCCGAACGCGGCGAACTGCTCCTGGCCGGCGCCCTGGAATCCCCCGTCGACACGGCCGCCCTACTCTTCGAAGGCGACTCGCCGGCTGCGGCGGAAGCGTTTGCGAACGCCGATCCCTACGTAGCCCATGGACTGGTGAAGTCGTGGCGCGTGCGCCCGTGGAAAACGGTGGTGGGGAAGCGGGCGAGTTCGCCGGTGCGTTAAGCGCGACGGCCATTGCGTGCGTTCGCGTCTGCGATTGCCGCATCGCATGCCGTGGATGCACGCGCAATCCACCGCAGAAAAACAAAACGCGCTTGGCGATGAAGCCAAGCGCGTTTGTCGACAACCGATTGAGCGTCGTGCTTTCGGAAAGCTCCGAGAGTCACGCCGGTAAATCTGGCGTCCCCTAGGGGATTCGAACCCCTGTACTCACCGTGAAAGGGTGATGTCCTAGGCCTCTAGACGAAGGGGACATAAAGTCTTCCGTTTTGGTGGAGGTAAGCGGGATCGAACCGCTGACCTCTTGCATGCCATGCAAGCGCTCTCCCAGCTGAGCTATACCCCCGTACGGCGAAGAAGTGAGACTATAGCGCGGTTTTCGAAGGTTGGGAAGCCCCCACCCCAAAATATTTGGCGCGGACGCGACGTATCGGCGTCCATCCCGATCGGCCATGCCGCGCTCGCGCTCACTGACTGAGTCCGCGCGCCTCGATAGGCCATAGCCCTTCGACTCGTCCGTGTCGCACCGCGACGTATCGGTCGTAGAGATTGACCGTCGGATCGCAATGTCCCGGCACAAGCAGGATCGGCTCGCCGAGCCAGGGAGCGCCGTCCTCGTCGGGCGACGCCAGTTCGAGCACGCCATGCTCGTCCGACGCCGTGCGATATTGCGGCTGGCCCGCCTGTTGCGACGACCAGAAGCGAGGCAACCCGGAATCGGTCGCCACACTCTTGAGTCCCGCGTCGCAAACGATGATGCCCGCGCGCGCCGTGCTCATGACCGTCGACGCGAGAAAGAGCCCATGACGAAAGCGCCAGTCGCCGCGCCATTCCAGCGAGCCATAATGACCGTCGATAAACACATACGAGCCAGGCTGAACCTCCGTATAAACGCCGCTCTCGATGTCGAACTCGGCCGTGCCGGTCCCGCCGCCGGTCACCACAGGACAGATGATGCCGCGCGCCTCCAGAAAGCGCACATAGTCCGCCGCACGATCGGCGGCAAGCCGTGCCGTGTCGCGTCGCGCGAGCCAGCCATCGACATGCTGCGCACTGCCGTGATACGCCTGCAACCCGCCGAAGCGCAGCCCTTCGTAATGATCGATCGCGTCGATCAGCTTGCCCACCGCCTGCGTCGAATCGACACCGCAACGCCCCTGCCCCACATCGACCTCGGGCAACACCGCGATGCGCACACCGGCGCGCTGTGCCGCCTTGCCGAGCGGCGCCACCTGACGCACGTCGTCCACGCACACGGACAGCGTCACGCGCGCGGCCATCGCCACGGCCAGCGCCACACGGGCTTCGCCAACGAACTCGTTGCTGATGTGGATGCTGCCGATGCCCGCGTTGACGAACGGAATCGCCTCGGTGAGCTTCTGACAGCAGATGCCCACCGCGCCCGCCGCCATCTGCGCCTGGGCGATCGTGGCGCACTTGTGCGCCTTGGCATGCGGACGCACCGCCACCCCGCGCGCGGCGGCCGCGCTCGCCATGCGCGCGACGTTCGCGTCGAAGGCGTCGAGATCGAGCAGCAAGGACGGCGTGGCCACCTGGGCAAGCGAATCTCCCACACGGGCGACCGGCGGCACCGCAAGACGCCCGGAGGAGGCGCTCGAAGAGTCCGAAGAGGCCGAAGAGGCCGAAGCCGTATTGTCCGAATCGGGCATCACAATCCTTTGAAAGGCATTTGCAAAAAAACGGCATTCACGCGGGCAGCGCGCGGTCCAGCACACATGCCACATGAAGCGCTTGCGTCTGCGCGCCATCGTGGATCTGATGCCGGCAACTGGTGCCGTCGGCAACCACAATGGCATTCTCGCCGCGCTGTCTGACCGCGGGCAATAGCGTCAATTCGGACATCGCTCGCGACGTGTCATAGTGCTCGGCCTCGTATCCGAAACTGCCCGCCATGCCGCAGCATGACGATTCGATCGATGATACCTTCAGCCCCGGCACCCATCCAAGCACCGCCGTGACGGGCGAGAACGCGTCGAACGCCTTCTGATGGCAATGCCCGTGCACCAGGGCTTCGCCCACACCGTCGGGCAGCGCGCGCCAGGCGACGTCGAAGCGCGCCGCCGTCTTCTCACGAACCAGAAATTCCTCAAAGAGAAACGCGTTGTCGGCCAACTTGCGGGCCGCATCGCCAAAACCGTAGCTCAGCACCTCGTCGCGCAGCGACAGCAGGCACGACGGCTCCAGGCCCACGATCGGCACGCCGCGCTCGACGAACGGCATCAGCGCGTCGAGCAGGCGCCGCGCCTCCGCCTTCGCCTCATCCACGAGCCCCGCCGCGAGGAACGTGCGACCGCAGCACAACGGCCGCTCGCCCGCCCGCCGATTCACGTGAACGGTATACCCGGCGGCTTCGAGCACGCGCTTCGCGGCGCGCGCGTTCTCCGGCTCCATGTAATTGTTGAACGTGTCGACGAACAGCAGCACCTGGCGCAGCCCCGCCGAATCTCCCGCGCTCGGGTCCGCCAGCGGCACCTGATGGTCCAGGAACGAAGCCTTCAGCGCCGGCAGCGAGCGCTCCGGCGCTAGGCCGAGCCAGCGCTTCGCCACGTTGCTGCCCGGCAGCCGCTGCGCCGCATCAAGCAGACCGCCCACGCGGCTGGCCCATGGGGCGTAGCGCGGAAGATAGGCGATCAACTTGTCGCGCAGCGACACGCCGTGACGCTTGGCCCGCGCGTGACGCGCCTCGATCTTGAAGCGCGCCATGTCGATGCCTGTCGGGCAATCGCGCTTGCAGCCCTTGCACGACACGCACAGATCGAGCGCCGCCTTGACGTCGTCGCTGGCGAGCCCCGCCTCGCCCAATTGCCCCGACACGGCCAGACGCAATGTATTCGCACGTCCGCGCGTGACGTGCTGTTCATCGCGCGTGACGCGGTAGCTCGGACACATCGTGCCCGCGTCGAACTTGCGACAGTGCCCGTTGTTGTTGCACATCTCGACGGCCGACGCGAGTCCGTGTGTGGCATCGGTGCCGGTGTCGGGCGCCGTCTGCTCGCCGGTCAGCGCGTTGCGCTGTACGTTCCACGCCGTCCAGTCGAGCGCGGGCGCGATCGGTTGGGCGGCGTAGCCGGGTGCGAAGCGAAACAACTCGCGCGCGTCCATCTTCGGTGGACGAACCATCTTGTCCGGGTTGAAGCGATTGTCCGGATCGAACAGTTGCTTGATCTCTCCGAACGCCGCGTTCAGCCGCGGACCATATTGCCACGCCACCCACTCGCCGCGGCACAGCCCGTCGCCGTGCTCGCCTGAATAGGCGCCCTTGTATTCGCGCACGAGCGCCGCCGCCTCCTCGGCGATAGCACGCATCTTCACGGCGCCGTCGCGACGCATGTCCAGGATCGGCCGCACGTGCAGCGTGCCCACGCTCGCATGCGCATACCATGTGCCCTCGGTGCCGTTACGATGGAACACTTCGGTCAGACGCCGCGTGTATTCGGCAAGGTGTTCCAGCGGCACCGCGCAATCTTCGATGAACGACACCGGCTTGCCATCGCCCTTCATGCTCATCATGATGTTCAGGCCCGCTTTGCGCACTTCCCAGAGCGCTTTCTGCGGCCCCGCGTCGGGCATCTTCACCACGACGCCCGGCAACCCGAGATCCGCCATGAGCGTGGCGAGATCGTCGAGCCTGGCGCGAAGCGCGCCGGCGTCGTCTCCCGCGAATTCCACCAGCAGAATCGCTTGCGGATCGCCGACGAGCGCCGTCTCGATCACGGGACGGAACGCGGGGTTGTCCATCGCCAGGTCGATCATCGTGCGGTCGACCAGTTCCACCGCCACCGGCCCCAGCTTGACGATGTGCTGTGTGAGATCCATCGCCTGATAGAACGTGGGGAAGTTCACCACGCCCAGCGTCTTGTGCACCGGCAGCGGCACGAGCTTGAGCGTGATCTGGCGGCTGTACGCCAGCGTGCCTTCCGAGCCGACCAGCAGATGCGACAGGTTGGCGACGCCGTCGTCCGTATAGGCGCGCGGGTTGAGGCAGTCGAACAGATCGAGGTTGTAGCCCGCGACACGCCGCAGCACGCGCGGCACACGCTCGCGCAATTCCTCGCGCTCGCGCATGGCAATGGCGTGCACGCTCGCGAGAATCGCCTGCGTGCGGGCGTCGGTGGGCGGCGAATGGAGCGCGCCGAAATGCAGTTGCGCGCCGTCGGCCAGCACGGCATCGATGCTCAGCACGTTGTGCACCATGTTGCCGTACTCGAGGGAGCGCGAGCCGCACGAGTTGTTGCCCGTCATACCGCCGACGGTGCATTGCGCGGCCGTCGACACGTCCACCGGGAACCACAGGCCGTGCGGCTTGAGCCACGCATTCAGGTGATCGAGCACGATGCCCGGCTCGACGGTGACCGTGCGCGCCACGGCGTCGAACGCTACCACGCGGCCCAGCCACTTGCTGTTGTCGATGACAAGCGCCTCGCCGATGGTCTGGCCGCACTGGCTCGTGCCCGCGCCGCGTGCGAGCACCGGTACGCGCAGGTCGCGCGCGATATCGAGGGCGAGGATCAGATCGTCCTGATCGCGCGGCACCACCACGCCGATCGGAAAAATTTGATAGATCGACGCGTCGGTCGCGTAGCGGCCACGGCTCGCGCGATCGAAGCACACATCGCCGCGCAGCTCGCGACGCAGACGGTCCTGCAACGGCGTGAGCGCAACGCCGCCGCGCTGCATTGGCATCAGAGGCACGGGCTGGCCGACGAGATTCGGATGCGCGTTCGCGCGAGAGTTCGATTGGGAATTCATGACGTTGCGGGTGTTGGACGAGACGGACCCAGGGCAAATCGGGGCGAGACGATCCTGCCGGGCAGGCGTGACGCCGGTCCGGCAGGGGTTATGCGCAAGTCAGACGGCCTGACGGGTGTTGCTCGCTGCGGCGGCATCGCCGTCGAGGGAGAATTTGCTCTCGGGCTGCATGCGGAAGGCCAGCACGACACCGAGGGCCATGAGCATCATGCTGCCGACGAACGGCAATTCCCAGTTGCCCGTGCGATCGATGAGATACCCCGAGATCACCGGCGAGAGAATCGCCGCCAGTGCCGACCCGGTGTTCATCATGCCGCTGGCCGTGCCCGAGTGTTCCGGCGCGATATCCATCGGAATCGACCACATCGGCCCGATCGTCATCTCGGCGAAGAAGAAGCCGAACGCCAGGCATGCCACCGACACATACAGTTGGTGCGTGAACAGCATCGGCACAAGCGAGAGCAGCGTGAGCAGCATGCAGATCGACACCATCCAGCTACGTGCGCGCTTCAGGCTGCCGGTGCGCTCGTACAGTTTGTCGGTCACGATACCGCCCAACGTATCGCCGAGCACACCGGCGAAGAACACACTCGAGGCGAACAGCGCCGACTTCTTCAGATTGAGGTCGTAGCTGTGCAGGAAGTATTGGGGAATCCACGACAGGAAGAGCCAAAGCGTCCAGCCGTAGCAGAAGTACACGATGGTGACCGGCATCATGCGCTTGAAGAGCGGTCCCCACGGCAACGACGCGCGCTTGGCTTTCACCGGCGGCAACAGGGCGAGTTCTTCGGTCGTGATGCGCGGATGATCCTGCGGGCGCTCGGTAAACGTGAGCCCCCACACCGCGACCCAGACCAGACTCACGATCCCGCACAGATAGAACGACTCACGCCAGCCATGCGTGGCCATGATGAACACGACGACGGCGGGCGCCACGGCGTTACCGATGCGCGAGGCCGCGTGCGTGATGCCCTGCGCAAAGCCGCGCTTCTCCTTGGCGACCCAGCGCGACATGGCCGACGTGGCGGCCGGGAACGTGGCGCCCTCGCCAAGGCCGAGCAGCAGGCGCGCGAGTAACAGCGTGACGAGACCACCCGCCATGCCGGTGAGGATCGTCGCGACCGCCCACAACGCACCGCACACGAGCAGCGTACGCTTCGCTCCGAAGCGATCGCTCACCCAGCCACCAATGATTTGAAAGACCAGGTAGGGGTAGGCAAATGCCGAGAAGACGAGACCGATTTCCGTCTTGTTGAGATTGAATTCCTTGCCGAAGCCGGCCGCGGCCGTGCTGACGTTGACGCGATCGAGATAGGTGATGAAATACATGACGCATAGCATCACCAGCACGACCCGGGTCGCTCTGAAAAGCTTCATTGCATGTCTCCTGAAACAGCCTGTGAAGCGCGCCGGCAACATGCCGGCGGCGCAAAAGGTGTTGCGGCGGCCGGGGCCCTTCTATGGTGTGGCCCCGTGCCGTCTGAAGGACAGATCAAGCGTTCACTGCAGGGGCGCCCCAGACGTTGGCGGCCCCCCATCTCCCAGTCCCTGCGACGACGACGCCTCAGGCGGCCACCTTGAGCGACGGCGTGTCCCGCGCTTGCGCCAGGTAGTCCATTGCGGCAACCACGCCTGACCCGGCGAGTTTCACGCCGGACATCCGCAGCCCCATTTCGCACCCCGAAAGCGTTGCCATCAGCGTGAGGTCGTTGCAGTCGCCCAGATGCCCGATGCGGAACATCGTGCCCCGAATCTTGCCCAGCGCCTGCCCCAGCGACATGTCGAAACGTTCGTAGATGCGCTTGCGCACGTCGTCGGCGTCCACGCCTTGCGGCATGACCACGCCGGTGAGCACCGGGCTGTAGACCGACGGGTCCTGACACTGAATCTCCAGCCCCCACGCGCGCACCGCGCGGCGCGTGGCTTCGGCCAGGCGTTGGTGGCGCGCGAACACGTTGTCCAGCCCTTCCTCGAAGATCATGTCGAGCGCTTCGGACAGGCCATACAGCAGGTTCGTATTCGGCGTATACGGCCAGTAGCCGTTCTTGTTCGCTTCGATGATGTCTTGCCAGCCCCAGAACGCGCGCGGCAGTTTTGCGTGGCGACCGGCGTCGAGCGCCTTGGTCGAGACCGCGTTGAAGCTGATGCCCGGCGGCAGCATCAGTCCCTTTTGCGAGCCCGAGACGGTGACGTCCACGCCCCATTCGTCATGACGGTAATCGGCCGAGCCCAGGCCCGAAATCGTGTCGACGAGCAACAGCGCGGGATGTCCGGCCGCGTCGATGGCACGGCGCACGGCCGCGATGTCGGACGTGACGCCCGTCGAGGTTTCGTTATGCACCACGCACACGGCCTTGAGCGCGTGCCCGGTGTCGGCGCGCAGACGCGCTTCGATCATGTCGGGCTGCACCCCGCGGCGCCAGCCGTCGGTCCCCGGCAGGCCGATGAACTCGGGCTTCAAGCCGAGACTCTCGGCCATCTTCTTCCACAACGTGGAGAAATGCCCCGTCTCGAACATCAGCACAGAATCCCCCGGCGAGAGCGTGTTCGACAGCGCCGCCTCCCACGCACCGGTGCCCGATGCCGGGTAGATCACCACCGGCTGCTCGGTCTTGAAAATCTTCTTGATGTCGGCGAGCACCTTGCGGCCGAGCGCGCCGAATTCCGGGCCGCGATGATCGATCGTCGGGTAACTCATGGCGCGCAGAATGCGATCGGGCACCGGGCTGGGGCCTGGAATTTGCAGGAAATGGCGGCCCGAGGGATGAAAATCAAGCTTCAGCATGAACGTCTTTCTCCTCTTGAAAATTCTATTTTGAATTTTGCATGCAAAATACTTTAGCAGAGCACGCTACTTTCGCAAGAGGCAGGAAGCCGTTTTAATACAGTCGTTTACCCTAGAGACACGAGCGCGTCGCGCCATACGTTACAATCACGACCATAGAGATTTACGGATTTTGAATGCAAAGCATGGAAAACACGTCGACGATTGCCGCCCCAGACATTCCCCGAGTGGAGCGCCTGCGCTTGCACGACACGGTCGTCGAGCACCTGCGCAAGCTCATCATCGAGGGCGTGCTATCGCCGGGCGTGAAACTCAATGAACGGGAGTTGTGCGAGACGCTAGGCATCTCGCGCACGCCGCTGCGCGAGGCCTTCAAAGTGCTGGCCGCCGAGGGACTGATCGAGATTGCGCCGAATCGCGGGGCAAGTGTTGCCCGCATGACGGAGAAGGAAATCCGGGAGATGTTCGAGCTGATGAGCGCGCTCGAAGCGTTTTCAGGCGAGTTGGCCGCCGAACGGATGACGCCGGTCGAGCTGGCCGAAATCAAGGCGCTGCACTATGCGATGCTCGCGTGCCGCGCGCAGCAGGATTTGCCGGGCTATTACGCACGCAATCAGGCGATTCACGATCGCATCAATGAAGCCGCGCGCAACGGGGCGTTGCGCCAGACCTATGTCGCGATCAACCGCCGGTTGATGGCGCTGCGTTTTCGCTCGAACTTCCACGCGGACAAATGGGATCGCGCCATTGCCGAGCACGAGCAGATGATCGACGCGCTGGAAAAGCACGACGGCAAACGCCTCGGCGACATCCTGCGCAAGCATTTGCTCGCCAAACGCGACGCCGTGTTGCAAATCCACGCCGAACCGGCGCAAGGCGCGCCGAGCAACTGAATTCGAGCGGCCGTCTGACACGCATCGACAGCGCTCAGACGCTGCCGATTCCGATCACAGTCGGCGCTCGGCCGCTTCGCGTGCGCGACGTGCCAGCACGGCCGGTGACTCGAGCACCTCGCCGGCCAGACGCGCGACGAGCGCCGCGACATGACGACCGTATTGCTTGCCGGCGATCACGTCCACCGGGTCTAGCGCGTAGGCGGCATCGACATCCCCTCCGGGTGCCGTGACGGCCGGAAAACTGGCGAGCGGTTGCAGGGATGCGCTCGCGCGCGGCGCAATCTCGCCGTCGTCGGCATCGGCATCGGCCCACAACATGCCCTGCTGCGCGGCGAGCGCCGCGAAGTAGTCCAGCGTGTCGCGCTTGTCGTCGCCGGGACGATAGCTGAACGAAAACCCGCCAGCGACTTTGTTGCGCCAGCCGAGCAGGCGCCACATGCCGGTCGTCGCATCGACAAACGCCTTGAACGGCGCGGCGATGCCGCCCTTGAAGGCCGGGGCGCCGAAAATAATGGCGTCCGCCGAAGCCAGGCGCATGAGCATGGCCTCGTCGTGCCACTGCCCGTCGATGAATTGATGCGGCTCGATGCTGAGCAATTGCGCATGCGCACCGGCGTCGTTGACCCCTTGGGCGACGGAATGCGCAATCATGGCGGTCGCGCCGCCTTGCGAGTAATAGACGATTGCGATATTGGACATGGCGTAGTGCTTCCCGAATGGATGTCCGCCCCATGGCACCGCCCGGATCGCGCTTCCCCGCGCTTCCGCTGGCTTGTCTGGACATCGGTCAAGGCCAAATGATGCCAGTGAAAACCCTAGGGGAATAGCCGGCAGAATCGAACATGACTGTTCCGCCAACGATAACAATCGAACGGCGACGCCACGCTGTCGGCCAGTCATCACGTACCTGACAGGAAGATGGCACGCCGCTGACGGCAGGTCGGGCCGTGCTCCCTTCCGGATCGAGGCGATCCGGTAACCCTGCGCCCTGGACGGGCTCGCCACGCCACAAATCAACGAGATCCCTGCGCAAACTCGCGCCTTTTTTGCCGCCGAATTTGGGATAAGTCCGAAGGAAAAACGAGCCTCTTTGTCCGGTGACGTCGGAAGTTGGTCTCAAATTACTTCGAAATCAATCCAGGATCACTCCGGAATCGATCGCCAACGGGGTTCCCAACCGGTCCGACAGCAACGCGGCAGGACGCAGGACGGTTAGCACCATACCGGCGCAATGTCTCAGCGTCGCGCCGACGCTCCAAGTCGTACCGACAACTGATCGGCCAGTTCGCGAATCTGGCGCCCGAGGCGCCGGCCCGTTGCCAGGTCGATGTCGTTCGTGACGAAACTGACGGCGAGCCCCGCGACGGCGCGCTCACCGCTCGCATCGAATACCGGTGCGCCGAAGCAGATCATGCCTTCGCGCATCTGCCCGTTGTCGATCGAGTAGCCATCGCGACGCGCCTGCGCCATCTCTTCGGCCAACGCCGCATACGTCGCCACACTGGCACGCGTGAGCGGCGCGGGCCAGGCACCGGCGAGCAGATCGGCGGCCTCATCCGCCGGCAGCGTCGAGAGCATGGCCTTGCCGGTCGCCGTGTAGGGCGCGGGCAACCGCATGCCGATGCGGAAGGTCACGCCGAGCGGCCGATTGCCGTTGTGACAGGCGAGATAGATCACGTCGGTGCCATCGAGCACAGACAGCGTGACGGTCTCCTGCTCGAAGGCGGACGACGCCTCCCAGACCGCGCGGAATTCTTCGGTGACGTGGGTCTGCGACAGGAACGCATTCGCCCATCCCATCACGTACGAGCCCATCGTCATGCCGCCATTGGCGTGGCGCTTCACGAGCCGCAACTTGACCAGCGTGTCGCACAGGCCGTGCAGTGTGCTCTTGGGCACGCCCGTCTCCCTCGCCAGATCGGCCAGCGCGATCGGCTCGGCCGCCGCCGCAATCACATCGAGGATGCGTACGGCGCGCACCACAGCGGGCGCGGTGGTCTTGAGCGGTTCGCCGTCGCGGGCTTCGTTGGCGGGGATATCAAGTTTGCGCTTGGGCATGAATCGGAAATCGGCTTCAGAAGGGTCGAAATGGATCGGGGCGGGCTACGCCGCCCGTAGGGTACGGGCAAGTGATGGGAATGCCGCCTTCGGAAAACCCTGAGTTGCACGGAAAACGTTCGCTACGTAGAATGAGGTTCAATACATAGAATATCGTTCAATAGATGGAACGGCAAGCGGCGATTCGAGAGACTGCCGTGCGTCGTTTCCCCAACCGGAACTGCCGGCGAGCCCGGCCAACTGCCATGCAACTTAAAGACACCTCCCTCTTCAAGACACTCGCCTGGGTCGATGGCCAATGGATTGCGTCCGACAGCGGCAAGACGCTCGACGTACTGGACCCGGCCACCGGTGAAGTCCTGGCCAAGGTGCCGGAACTCGGCGCGGCGGAGACGACGCGGGCCGTCGCGGCCGCGGAAGCTGCGCAAAAGCCGTGGGCCGCGCGCACTGGCAAGGAACGTGCTGCGGTCTTGCGCCGCTGGTTCGATCTGATGGTCGCCAACACGGACGACCTGGCGTATCTGATGACGCGCGAGCAGGGCAAGCCGCTGGCGGAGGCGCGTGGCGAGATCGCCTATGCGGCGAGTTTCATCGAGTGGTTTGCGGAAGAAGCCAAGCGTGTGGATGGCGACGTGCTCGCCACGCCCGCCTCGGACAAGCGTCTGGTCACGCTCAAGCAACCGGTCGGCGTGTGCGCGGCGATCACGCCGTGGAATTTCCCGGCAGCGATGATTACGCGGAAGGTGGCCCCGGCGTTGGCCGCGGGCTGCGCGATTGTGGTGAAGCCGTCGGAACTGACGCCGCTCTCCGCTTTTGCCCTGGCCGAGCTGGCGCACCGCGCCGGCATTCCGGGCGGTGTGTTCCAGGTGGTAACGGGCGACGCACGCGCGGTGGGGGGTGTGTTGACGTCGCATCCGGGGGTGCGCAAGTTGTCGTTCACGGGGTCCACGGCGGTGGGCCGACTGCTGATGGCGCAGTGTGCGCCGACGGTCAAGCGCATGTCGCTGGAGCTGGGGGGCAATGCGCCGTTCATCGTGTTCGACGATGCCGACCTCGACGCCGCCGTTGACGGCGCGATCGCGGCGAAGTACCGCAATGGCGGGCAGACTTGTGTATGTGCGAATCGCTTCTATATTCAGGACGGCATTTACGACGCCTTCGCCGAAAAATTCGCCAAGCGCGTGGCGGGCATGAAGGTGGGCAACGGTCTGGAAGACGGCGTGGTGGTCGGCCCGCTGATCGAGGGCAAGGCGGTCGAGAAGGTCGTGGCGCTGGTGGACGACGCGAAGTCGCGCGGCGCTCGCGTGCTGGTGGGCGGCACCGCGCACGCGCTGGGCGGCACTTATTACACTCCGACGGTGATTGCGGAGGCCACTTCGCAAATGCGCGTGGCGCGTGAGGAAATTTTCGGTCCGGTCGCGCCGCTGTTCCGTTTCACGCACGACGCGGACGCCGTCGCCTTTGCGAACGATACGGAGTTCGGGCTCGCGGCTTATTTGTACACGCGCGACATCGCACGGGCATGGCGCACGGCAGAGGCGCTCGAGTACGGCATGGTGGGGCTGAACACCGGCCTGATCTCGAATGAGGTGGCGCCGTTCGGCGGCATCAAGCAATCGGGGGTGGGTCGCGAGGGGTCGCGTTATGGCATCGAGGAATACCTCGAAATGAAGTACCTGTGCCTGCAATTGTGATGGCTGGGTAACAGATCAGGTTCAGGATCAGGCTCACGCTCAGGCTCGCATCGTTCGGTGGCGCGCGGCGCGGCGCCCGCCGACGTCAACCGCATCGACCGGATAGATCGCGGCAGGCTTGTCGCGCACGCGGTAGTGAAGGTCTCACGAGGATATCGGCCATGAACGCTTTTCGTTTCCAGACGGTTCCGACCGTCGTTGTGGAATTTGGCGCAGCGCGTCGTCTGGGGGCATTGCTGCGCGAGCAATATCCGACGGGCACGCGTTTGTGTGTGGTGACGGACGGCTTTCTACACAAGAGCGGCTTGCTGTCCCCGGCACTGGCGGATCTCGCCAGGCATGGCTGGCAGGTGTCGGTGATCGACGATGTGATCGCCGACCCGCCGGAGCATGTGGTGCTGGAAGCGGCCCAACGCGCTCGCGCTGCCGACGCGGAGATCGTGCTGGGGTTGGGCGGCGGCTCGTCGATGGATGTGGCGAAGCTGCTTGCGGTGCTGCTGCCTGGCGCGCAATCGCTCAAGGAGATGTATGGCATCAAGAAGGTGACAGGCACGCGCCTGCCGCTGGTGCAGATGCCGACGACGGCCGGTACGGGCTCGGAAGTGACGGCCGTGTCGATCGTGACGACAGGCGAGACGACGAAGATGGGGGTTGTCTCCCCGCAGCTTTTTGCGGATCTGGCGATTCTGGACGCGGAACTCACGCTCGGTCTACCCCGCGCGGCCACGGCCGCCACAGGCATCGACGCGATGGTGCACGCGATCGAAGCTTATACGTCCGCCCATTTGAAGAATCCGATCTCGGACACGCTCGCCGTGAAAGCGCTGGCGTTACTCTCGCGCAATCTGCTGAGCGCCTGTCACGACGGCAACAATCGCGCCGCTCGCGAAGCCATGCTGGTTGGCGCGATGTTCGCCGGACAAGCGTTCGCCAATTCGCCGGTCGCCGCCGTTCACGCCCTGGCTTACCCGATCGGCGGCATCTTTCACGTTGCACATGGCCTCTCGAACGCGCTCGTGCTCTCTCACGTCATGCGCTTCAATGCCCCCGCCGCCAGCCAGCACTACGCGGAACTGGCCGATGTGATTCTGCCCGCCAAGGCATCAGGCAGCGACGAAGCCAAGACCGATGCCCTCATCCGACACATCGAATCGCTGATCGTCGACACTGCCATCCCCCGCACGCTGCGCGAAGTCGGCGTGAAACAAACCGACATCGCCCGTCTGGCCAGCGACGCGATGCTGCAAACCCGACTTCTCGTGAATAACCCGCGCGAAGTGACCCAGGCCGATGCATTTGCCATTTATAGCGCGGCGCTTTGATCGGGCGCCTGCTCGGTGTTGCATGACGCCGATTGTGGTCGCTGATGCGGCCCCCTGCTTCGTACCTCTGCTTCGTACCTCTGCTTCGTACCTCTGCTTCGTACCTCTGCTTCGTACCTCTGCTTCGTACCCCTTCAGTGCTTCAACGACGGACCGGGGCCCCTTTCCGCCTCTCAGACATAAACCCAACTCGCTGCAGAAAGGGGCCCCGATCCGTCTCTTCCCGTAACACCCCCCCCCCATCCCTCACCTCGTCGGCATACTCGCCAGCGTCGACACCACCGTTTCCGCCAACTCGGCTGCATCCACCGCACTCACATCCGAATCGGTCTGCAACGGCGTCGACTGACATCCCGGTGTGAGCCTGAGATACGGCGGCTCCGCCTTCGCAAACAACGTGACGCTCGGCGTCAACGTCGTGTGCGCCACATGCATCAACCCACCATCGGCACCCACGAATAACGCCGCATTCGCAATCACCCGCTTCGCTTCGCGCAACGTCAACCGACCCACGAAAGATGTCAGCTTCAGATGGACAAATTTCGCCTCCATTAACGCGTTTGCCGCATCCACACCATTGCCCGACCCCAGCAACACTACGCCATCCGGCATCCCCGGCTGGTACGCAATGTCGTACGCCTGAAGGAATTCCCGCCAATGCGCATACGTCCGGCGCGGCTCGACCCCCCCCATCGCCAACACCAGGAACGCCCCCGGCAATACTTGCCCCACGACCGACCCCGGCAGCGCCGTTTCCTGCCGCAAGTAAGGCTTGGCGCGCGCGAACAAGTCGTCGGACGCCAACCCCAGCGAAAAAACGTCGTTGACCGCCGCAAGGCTGAACTGGGTCTGGTTGCGGTCCGGCCCGTGAAAGAATCGGAACAAACACGCAAACGGCAGCGACGGGAAATATTTCCGCTTCAGCCGCAGCGTCGGATAGTTGAACTCCTGCAACACAATGACGTCGTAATCGCCCGGCTTCACACTCGCCGGATCGTCGTACACGTGACGGAAAATATCGTCGCCCTCGAACACGCCCTTCAAGCCCGGCGTAATCAACAAATCGACCGGACCCTCGCGCCCACGCAACAACGCACGGCCCGACATATCCATCACCGCATCACCGACCGATGCCTTGCCCCCATAGATCCACAGCACGCGCGCACCCGGCGACACCCGACGCACCTCTCGGCTCGACTGCCCGCTCAACGCAAGACGCAAGCGACGATGCAGGTATTTTTTGGCAACGCTCAACGATGACGTGCGCTGCAGGAATACGTCGGGCTCGTGGTACACCCAGGCATAAGGAATGCGGGTGCTCGGTTCGGTGAGAGCGCCCAGTCGGCGGGCAATGAAGCGCTGCAATGGCATGATGGGTTCGAAAGCGAGTCGGCACCGGTTCGCCCGCGCGTGAATCGGGTTCACATCGTGGCGTCAGGCGGCGGCGTCAGAAGGTGGGGAGTATGCCACGTCTGCCCCCGATTGACGGCAACGCAACGCTCCCTCCGCCCTGCACCACCGGGCGTCCCTTCGACTCGCTCACACCACCCGGAAATGGTGCGTTCCATCGCGATGCAACTGGTCGACGAGCCCATACTCCCAATCGAGGTACGCCTGCATCGCCTCGGCAGCATTGTCCGTGCCCTCGTACGGACGACGATAGCGATCGTCGCGCGGGCTCGCCAGCCGCGTCGGTCCCGATTCGAGCGGCAGCCCAGCCTGGATCCACGCCTGCGTGCCACCGTCGAGCACCACGATTTCGGCATCGGTCAGACGCCGCAAATCGGCCGCCGCAAAGCGCGCAAGCAAGCTGGAGCCGCAAGTGAGCACGTACCGCTGCGCAGGGCCGATCTCCCGCAAGGCCTCGGCCAGGCGCGCGCGAATGACGAACCACGCCCCCGGAATGTGGCGTTTGACGTAGTTGACGCCCGAGGTGACGTCGAGCACCACGATCTGGCCAGGCGCTGACTCGTCAAGCCAGCGCGCGAGCACCGCCGGCGAGACGGTCTCGACATCGGCCGCGCTCGGCGTATGCAACGGCCATCCGCCCTGGGCACTGCGCGCCTCGTCGCCATGCGGCTCGACGACGTAGACGGTCCAGCCCATCTGGGCGAGCCACGAACCGGTCATGTCGGCACGCACGCCGTTGTCGTCCGCGAGCACGATCCACGCGCCACGCACCGGCGCATGATGATCGGTCTCCTGCACCAGTTGCCCTCCCGGCGCACTGGCGAAGTCGGGCAAGTGCCCGGCTGCGTAGTCTTCCGGCGTACGCACGTCGAAGCGATAGACGGTGCGCCCAGGCGCATTCAGTGCGGGCACGTCGCCCACCGCGATTCGGCGCACGCCCGCACGATCGGCGATGGCACGGGCCCCAGCGCGCGCGACGTTCAGGGTAGCGTCGCTCACCACGGCCGGGGGCCGGCGATCGGCCCCGCGCTCGAGTGTCTGACCGGCGAGCGTCCAGCCGATGGTGCCGTTGCGCAGCGCCGCCACCGGATTCGGCAGACCGGCGTTCACGAGCGATTGCGTGCCGATGATGCTGCGTGTGCGTCCGGCGCAATTGACGATCACACGCGTGGCCGGGTTCGGGGCGAGTTCGCGCACGCGCAGCACGAGTTCGGCACCGGGCACGCTGGTCGAGCCGGGAATGTTCATGGTCTGGTATTCGTCGAACCGGCGCGCGTCGACGACGACCACATCGGCGCGCGCATCGAGCAGTGCCTGAACTTCCTGCGCGGACAACGACGGGGTATGCCGCAACCCTTCGACCCACTCGCCAAAGGCTTTGCTCGGCACGTTGACGTCGCGAAAGACTTCTCCGCCAGCCGCGATCCAACCGTCGAGGCCGCCCGCGAGACAATTGACGTCGGTGTAGCCGAGCTTGCGCAGCACGCCGGCAGCGCGCGGCGCCAGATCCTCGCCGCCATGCTCGCCGTAGACGACGATGCGCGTGTCGCGGCGCGGTATGCGCGCCCAGACGTCGATCTCCACGCGCGAGAGCGGAAGGTTCGCCGCCCACAATGGGTGCGCCTGCGCGAATGGATCTTCTTCGCGAACGTCGAGCAACGCAATTTCCTCACGGGCGAGCAGCGCGGCACGCACGTCGGCATAGGTCAGTTCGGGGAAAGCGAGGTCTTCAGCAACGGCAGTCGGCGCAGCCGTCTGCGACGGCGCATCGGTCGAGAAAGAGGACACGGTGGTTCCTTGAATTCGGCAAGCGTCGATTCGATTTGCGTATCGGCGCGATGGGCTCGCGCATTCGCGCAACCAGAAAGCTATTGTGGCAGAAGGCGCCCGAACGCGTGGCGTGGGCCGTCGGCACGTTGCGGCGCCTTTCTTTATGGATTCGGCGATTGCGCATTGGCGTATCCGGAGATGAAGCTTTTGCGCTCGCCCGCTTCGGTGAACACGCTGCGACGCACGGTGCCAATGTTCGCCCCGTACACGTGGATGCTCACCGAGACCCGGTCGGCGTAGGCATTGCTCACACGGTGAATGTCCCCCAACCGCGGCGAGAGCACCTCCACATCGCCCGGCGACAGACGCACCGGCGGCCCCGTCATGACCGGTACGCCCTGCGCGTCGAGCCGATAGGGCTGCGAATCCTCCGCCCCGCGCAACACGCCGATCAGGCCCCACACGGTGTGATCGTGAATTGGCGTGACCTGCCCCGGCCCCCAAACGAAACTCACGATGGAAAAGCGCTGCGCCGGATCGCAATGCAACAGGTATTGCTGATAGTGCTCGGGATGTGGCACCGCGAACGCGGCGGGCAACCAGTCGTCACATGCGACGAGTGGTGCCAGCAGACCCGCGCCGGCGTCGAGCAGCGTTGTCTCGTCCGGATGACGCGCCAGCAGTCGCGAAAGCCCCGCGACGAACGTGCGCAACGGATCGAGCGCTTCGCCATCCGGGCCGGGCAACTCGCCCGACGCCGCGAGGCCATCCAATCGTTGATGCATACGAACCCCCAAAGTTGGGCGCGCTCCCCGGCCGACCCGGTGGAACGCATGTGGTAGCGTAACGCTTTGCCTCTCTTCGTGCCCGCGCGCCATTCGCGCCTGTCGCTTATGCTCGATTTCGATTTCGATGCCGACGCGCTGATGCGCCTCGTCACCACGCCCATGCCGTTCGGCAAACACAAGGGCACGCTCATTGCCGACCTGCCCGGCAATTACCTGAGCTGGTTCGCCCGCGAGGGTTTTCCGCCGGGCGACATCGGTCGCCTGCTCGCCCTCATGCACGAGATCGATCACAACGCGCTGGGTGAATTGCTGCGCCCGCTACGGGCGCAGGCACGCGCCGCCCGCCCAAGGTAAGCCGAACGGGCCCGTCCCTTGCCCGCCGATCACCCCCTCGCGGTACCGGCAAGCATCGGCGGCAGCCGGCGACGCACCCACTGCGTTTGCTGCTCGTGCGCATGCGCCAGTTGCAACACCGCGAGATCGGCCTGCGCCGGTCCGATGATTTGCAGTCCCATCGGCAACCCGCGCGCATCGAATCCGACCGGCACGCTGATCGCCGGCAGTCCGGCCAGCGTCGGCCCGATCACCACTTCCATCCACCGATGATAGGTGTCCATCGGCTTGCCCGCGACGGACGACGGCCAGTGCATTTGTGCGTCGAACGGGAAGACCTGCGCCGAAGGCAGCAGCAGGAAGTCGTAACGCTCGAACAGCCGCGCGAGCGAGCGATACCACTCGCTGCGATCAACGGACGCGCGATATACATCGGCCGCGCGTAACGCATGCCCGCCCTCGACTTCCCACTGCGCCTCCGGCTTGAGCTTGTCGCGGCGCGCAGGGTCGGCATACAACTCGCCCAGCGAGCCGCTCACGAGCCAGTGACGCAACGTGAGCCACGTCTGCCACAATCGCTCCGGCGCGAAGTCGGGCGCACAAGATTGCACTTCGCACCCCATCGCCGTGAAGTCGCGCAACGATGCCTCGCACAGGGCCATCACACCGTCTTCCATCGGCAGATGGCCGCCATAGTCGCCCAGCCAGCCCAGCTTCAATCCCTTGACGTCGCGTTGCAACGCGCTCGCGAACGGCACCGCGCCATGCGCCTGCGCCAGGGAAAGCGGACTGCGCGCGTCGTAGCCCGCTTGCGTGGCGAGCAGTTGGGCGACGTCGGCGACAGAACGCCCCATCGGCCCCTCGGTGCTCAGTTGCTGGACGAACAACTCAGGCGCCGGACCATAGGGCACCCGGCCCTGCGACGGCCGGAAGCCATACACGTTGCCGAACGCAGCCGGATTGCGCAGCGACCCCATCATGTCGCTGCCATCCGCGACCGGCAGCATGCGTAGCGCAAGCGCGCTGCCCGCCCCGCCGCTGCTGCCACCTGCGCTGCGCGTCGCGTCGTAAGCGTTGCCCGTGACGCCAAAGACGGGGTTGTAGCTATGCGAGCCCAATCCGAACTCGGAGACGTTGGTCTTGCCGATGAAGATCGCGCCCGCCGCGCGGATGCGCGCAACGCCGATGCTGTCCTGCGTGTCGGGCGCCGCCGACGTCAATGGCGAGCCTTTGCGCGTGGGAAATCCCGCGCACGCGGCGAAATCCTTCACGGCATGCGGCATGCCGTGCATCCACCCCAGGGACTGGCCATTGGCCAACTGCTGGTCGCGCTCGTCGGCCTGCGCAAGCAAGGCGTCGGCATCGTGCAAGGACACGATGGCGTTGACCGCCGGGTTGTAATGCGCAATGTGCGTGAGATACGCCTGCATGACCTCGCGACACGACACGCGGCGCGTGTGAATGGCGTCGGACAACGCCAGCGCGTCGAGCGCGACGATCTCGTTCAAGGGCGGGGCGTGGGGGGCCGAGGGGCCGGCTGCGCCGGCACGCGAATCGGCAGCCTGTATCGGCTGAGCGGGTTGAGCTGGCGCTGAGGCCATGTCGGTCTCCTTGGCGGTGGCGTCGTCCTGTGCAACGCCGTTGTCTGACGCGTCATTGTCGGTCAAACCCGCCAAGGATGCCGAGGGAAAATTATCTCCCCCGACGCAGGCAACACGTTAGTTCATATCTTCAATGAAGACCGGCACATCAATGTGCCAGCGGATCGAGACCGGTGGACTCGACTTCCTTCGCCACCGCGGGCGCGGCCAGGTACGTCAGCAGTTTCTTCGCTTCGTCCGGATGCGGCGCATTCACCGGCACGCCACCGGCGAAACGCGTGACCGATTGCAGCGACTCGGGAATCTTGCCCGCGAACGCAGCGCCCTTGACCGGCAGCAGCTCGCTGACCTGTTGCAGTCCCAGCGCATAGTCGCCGGCAGCGACCTTTTCGGCCACGGGCGTCTTCTGCACCATCACGCTCTTGCCCCGCATCTGGTCGACGATGCCCAGCTTCTTGAAGAGTTCGCGCTCGACGTACACACCGCTGGCGCTGTCGGAGTACGCGACCGATTTCGCGGCGAGCAGCGCGGCCTTGAGCTTTTCGGGCGTGCTGACATCGGGCACCACATCGCCCGATTTCACGACGACGCCGATGCGCGAATCGGCCAGATCGACGCGGGAATCCGCGCGCACCTTACCGGCCTTGATAAGACCGTCGAGGGCGTAGCCGACCATGATGACCGCATCGGCCGACTCGCCACGCGCCAGACGGTTGGGGATTGCCTCGGGCGCCTTGCCCATCGACGGCCCCCACGCGGTGTCCACATGATCGCCGCTCGACGCCTCGAACTTGGGCAACAACAACTTGTACGCGGCCGTGAAGCCGCCGGAGTTCATCACGTGCAGGTCTTCCGCGCTGGCCGACGTGGCACCGAGCAGCGTGGTCAGGGCGATGCCGGCGCCGAGCGCGGCAAGCAGATGTCGGGGCGCGCGCATGCGCGCCGGGAGGGCGATGGCTTTCATGGCAGTGTCTCTCTGAATTTTGCTTTTGGGGATGGATGCGCGTCGGCACCCGGTTTGGGGAAGCGTTGCCGGGCGCGCCCGCGAACGGGGCGCGCCTGCCGCGTGGCTTAGCCTGCGGCGAGTTCAGTACGGGGACTCCCCTGCCCGCCGGGGCGGCGGCGGTAGAGCGCCAGCGTCGCGCAAATCGCGCACAGCGCGGCGATACTCATCCAGTAGCCCGGCGCGGCCTTGTCGCCCGTGGCGTGGATCAGATAAGTCGACAGCGCAGGCGTGAAGCCGCCGAAAAGCGCCGTCGCGAGGCTATACGCAAGCGAGAAGCCGGCCACGCGCACGTCCGGCGGCATGACTTCGGTCAGCGCCGGGATCATCGCGCCGTTGTACATGCCGTACAGGAACGACAGCCATAGCAGCGAGATCAGCATGCGCGTGAAGCTCGGGGCCTGAACCAGGAACGTGAGCACCGGATAGGCCGATACGAGCGTCAGTCCCGCGAAGAGCAGCAATACCGGGCGGCGGCCAATGCGGTCGGACAGCATGCCACCGATCGGCAGCCAGATGAAGTTCGACACACCCACGCACAGCGTGACGAGCAACGCATCGGCGCTCGACAGGTGCAGCACGCTCTTGCCGAAGGTCGGCGCGTAGACGGTAATCAGGTAGAACGCCGTCGTGGTAAGGGCCACGAGCAGCGTGCCGCCGATCACCACGCCGGCGTTGGCGGCCATCGAGCGGAACACTTCGCCCAAGGACGGATGACGCTTGCGCTGCTTGAATTCTTCGCTCTCCTGGAGCGAGCGGCGCAACGCGAAGATCATCGGCACGATCATGCAGCCCACGATGAACGGCACACGCCAGCCCCATGCCGCGATCTGCTGCGCGGTGAGCGTGAGCGAAAGCGTGAAGCCGAGCGCCGCCGACACAACAATGGCGACCTGCTGGCTCGCCGACTGCCAACTCGTGTAGAAGCCCTTGCGGCCCGGCGTGGCGATTTCCGCAAGATACACGGACACGCCGCCCAGCTCGGCACCGGCCGAGAAACCTTGCAGCAAACGTCCGATCAGCACGAGCACCGGCGCCGCGAGACCAATGGTGGCGTACCCCGGCACGAACGCGATGAGCACGGTGCCGCTCGCCATGATCGCCAGTGTCGTGACCAGCCCCTTGCGGCGGCCGACGTTATCGATGTAAGCGCCCAGCACAATCGCGCCGAGCGGTCGCATCAGGAAGCCCGCGCCAAAGACGGCGAAGGTCATCATGAGCGAAGCGAACTCGCTGCCCGCCGGAAAGAACACGTGTGAGATCTGAGTGGCGTAGAAACCGAACAGAAAGAAATCGAACTGCTCGAGGAAGTTGCCGGCCGTTACGCGCAGGATCGCGCCGGCTTTCGAGGGGCGACGCGAAACCGCGTCGTTGGGGCGCTGTGACATGCGCTGTCTCCGTGTTGCCGGCAGCCCGGGAGATCGGGCCGCCAATGTGTCGTCGGAATGCGCCTCTACCAGGGACGTTTGAATCGTCATGAGCGCTTTTTAGAAGTTGCCAATGGTGCGCCGGAAGTTCCCGGCTTGTGAATTGCAAGTTTTGGAAGTATTGATGCACATATGCGATCAATCGTAGGATGTTGATGCGTCTGCCAAGCGGTAACGGGCTACACTCCGCATCGCAACCAAGCCTCGGCGTGCGCTGGACGTCGGCGTGCCTCGAGGCGTCTACCCGACTTTCTGCTCCCAACGTCATGGCGATCAACTTCGATCTGAACGATTTGCAGGCATTTCGCGCGGTGGCGCAACTGGCGAGCTTTCGCCGCGCGGCCGAGTCGATCCATCTCTCGCAGCCCGCGCTCTCGCGCCGTATCGACAAGCTCGAGGACGCGCTCGGGGTCAAGCTCTTCGAGCGCAGCACGCGGCGCGTGGCGCTGACAACCGTCGGACGCGCTTTCGCCCGCGACGCGGAGCGGATTCTGGACGATCTGGACAACGCCCTGCTGGGTATTCGCGATGTGGCCTCGTCGAGCCTCGGACACGTGACCATTGCCTGTGTGCCGTCGGCCGCGTATTACTTCATGCCGCAGGTGATCTCACGCTACCACCAGGCGTTTCCCCGCATCCGCATCTCGGTGCTCGACGCAAGTGCCAACGAGGTGCTCGCGTCGGTGGCGAATGGCGACGCCGATTTCGGGTTGAATTTCATCGGCAGCCAGGAGCCGAACATCGAGTTCAAGCTCCTGTTGCAGGAGCGCTATGTGGCGGCCTGCCGGCGCGACCATGCACTCGCGGGCAGAAAGCGGGTGACGTGGCGTGAGCTTTACGAATACGACTACATCAGTGTCGGCCGCGTCTCGGGCAACCGGCTGCTGCTCGATCAAGCGCTCACCTCGCTGCCCCAGCGCCCGCCAAGCATCTGCGAGACGCAGCACGTCACCACCATGCTCGGTCTGGTCGAAGCGGGGCTCGGCGTGGCGGCCGTGCCGACGATGGCAATGCCGGGTAGCGAACATCCGTTGCTCACGAGCGTGCCGCTGGTCGATCCGGTAGTGACGCGGCGCATGGGAATGATACGCAGCAAGGCGCGGCCGCTCTCGCCGGCGGCGGCACAGTTATATCACTACGTGGCCGAGATGAAAGTGCCATCGCGGCGTCGCACGGGCGGCGATGCCTCATAAAAGCTAACCGCTTTCAACGCACGCACTGAAACATTTTGTTACTGGCCTTACGAGACATGAAACATTGGGGTGACGGCGGCACGGTCGCGTGTCTTTATACTGGGTCCGCATTCATCCGCATCTTATTCACGACCTATGATCAAACGAATTTTCCCGATGGTGGCGATCGCCGCCGTGGTTGCAACGACCTCGCTGGCCGCGTCGGCCAGTGATATGAACAATGCCGTTGGCGGTGCGCTGGGCGGCGTGGCGGGCGCGGCCGTGGGTGGCGCGCTCGGCGGCAGCACCGGTGCAGTGCTTGGCGGCGCAGTCGGCGGCGGGGCCGGCGGGGCGATCACGTCCAATCGTCGCGAGCGCACGGGCGCCATCGTTGGCGGCGCGCTCGGCGGTGGTGCCGGCACGGCCGCTGGCAATGCGATGGGCGGACGCTCGGGCGGCCTGATCGGTGCGGCCGTTGGCGGCGGCGCCGGCGCCGCGCTCGGCGGCAACATGTCGCGCTCCAGCTCGTACGACAACGATGGCTACGGCTACCGTGGCAAGCGCCACGGCCATCGCAAGCATCATCACTGATCGACCCGCGTCTGCCTGAACGACAACGCCCCGCGATTGCGGGGCGTTGTCGTTGGGACGGCCAGCCTGGCGCGGTCGCCGCGACGGCGCTATACCGCGCGCACCTCCAGCCGCTTGCCCAACACGGCAAACGCGTTCCCCACCGCGTCGAGGCGAGAGGCGTAGCCGAGCTTCAGTAGCCGATCCACCTGCACCTGATTGACGTGCATACAAAAGCCACCTTCGGAATTCGCTGTACGTCATACCTCACCCGCGATGGAACCGAAAATTACAACAGATCTGTCGTGTATGCCGCACAGAAATCACAACAAATTTGTTGCAAACTCCTGCACCGCCATCTCACGGCCATCTGACCCATGCCTTGCATCATCGCCGCCCCCACGATCCGGCGGAAGCGGGTAGGCCGAATATCGGAAAGCCCCTACGCCAATGAAAAAGCCGCAGCACGATGGCTGCGGCTTCTCTCACGGGCACGACAGACGGCTCACCGCCTGCCGGGTTCCACAAGGTACGATCCAATGCCCGTCGGATAGCTTCCCGGGATGAGCATCGACGTGTCGAGACGCTCGATGCTCGTGCGACCGGTCAGCGCCATCGTCACGTCCATCTCCCTGGCAATGACCTCCAGCGCGCGACGCACGCCCGCCTCGCCCATCGCCCCCAGCCCGTACAGGAACGGTCGCCCGATCAACGTCCCCTTCGCGCCCAGCGCCATCGCCTTGATCACGTCCTGCCCGGAACGCACGCCGCCGTCGAGCCACACCTGCGTGTCGCGTCCCACCGCCGCGACAATGTCGGGCAGCGCCCGGATCGTCGAGATCGCCCCGTCCAGCTGACGTCCGCCGTGGTTGCTCACCACGATCGCATCCGCCCCTGCGTCGCGCGCCGCGCGCGCATCGTCCGGATCGAGCACGCCCTTGAGCACGAGCTTGCCGCCCCAGCGCTTCTTGATCCAGGCCACGTCGTCCCAGGACAGGCGAGGGTCGAACTGCGCCGCCGACCACGCCGCGAGCGAACCGATGTCGTCCACCCCCTTCGCATGCCCCACGATGTTGCCGAACGTGCGACGGCGCGTGCCCAACATGCCCAGGCACCAGCGCGGCTTGGTCATCATGTTCGCAATGTTCGGCAGCGTGAGCTTCGGCGGCGCCGACAGGCCATTCTTGATGTCGCGATGGCGCTGGCCGCTGATCTGCAGATCCATCGTCACCATCAGCGCCGAGCACCCCGCCGCCTTGGCGCGATCAATCAGTCGCTCGATGAAGTCGCGATCGCGCATCACGTACAACTGGAACCAGAACGGCGCCTTGGTATGCGCGGCCACATCTTCGATCGAACAGATCGAAACAGTCGAGAGTGTGAACGGCACGCCGAACGCCTCGGCCGCGCGCGCCGCGAGAATCTCGCCGTCCGCATGCAGCATGCCGGTCATGCCGGTGGGCGCCAACGCCACCGGCATGGCGACCGGCTCGCCCAACATCGTCGCGCGCGTGCTGCGATGCTCGATGTTGACCGCGATACGCTGGCGAAACGCAATCCCGCCAAAGTCCGCCGCATTCGCCCGATACGTCGACTCGGTCCATGAGCCGGAATCGACATATTCGTAAAACATGCGCGGCACGCGCCGCTGCGCGAGCACCCGCAAGTCCTCAATGGTGGTAATCACTGCCATGCTGCGTCTCTTCTTCCGGGAAGTCCCGACCGTCTTTCGGGAACTGGTGAATATCGTCGATATTTTTATTTCTGCTTCACCAGATCGACGAGCGACTGGGTTTGCTTGATTGTCTTGAGCACGATGTTCGATTGGATCGCCATGACCGCCGGCGCACGGTACAACTCGTTCACGATGAAATCCGAGTAATGCGCGAGATTCCGGGCCCTGACGGTCAAGATGTAATTGGCCGAGCCAGTGACGATGCGTGCGGTCACCACCTCAGGCCAATTCTGGACGCAAGCGAGAAACTTCTCGTGCCATTGATCGACATCGGGGCGCAGCGAGATTTGGACCAGGGCTTCGAACTCGAGGCCGATATGCTGTGCGTCCACGATGCAGCGGTATCCGGAAATCACCCCGCGATCCTCGAGCAACTTCACCCGACGAAGGCAGGCCGATGGCGACAACCCGACGGCATCCGCCAACTCCTGGTTGGAGATGCGCCCGTTGAGTTCGAGATGGCGCAGGATACGCAGATCGGCAAGGTCAAGGTTCATTGGCAGAATCCATCAAGTTCCCCAGGATTCTGGCAGATCCTTCGAATCGCCGCCAGTTGTCCGCCACAAATGGCCAGCAAATCCCATTTTTTGCGTTGAACTCGTAACGCCCGGCCAAGCCCGGGCACGGTGTGCTATCCGGGCCGTGAACGCCGCTTTCCGAGATTGCCGCTGTCGCGCCGCTTTCGCGTTGCGACGTGCCTACCCACCCGACTTGCGTTGCTTGACGATGCGTTGCAGCAGGTACCGCGTCTGTTCGAGCACCGCCTCGCGCACCATCCGGTTGCGTTCGGGATTCGGCTCGCTCGCCCACCCCATCGAACTGTCGACAGAGCGGCGCATCACGCGAAACGCCATGCCCAGCGTACTGATGCACACGGCCCGAACCCGCATTGCCTCATCGTCGGGCGCCACGCCCGCGAGCCGCGTCACAATGTTCGCCCCTACCGCGGCGAGCCGGCTCGAAAAGCGCTCGTGGAACACCTTGAAACCCGCCTCGGGTCCAAGCCCTGCCTGCTCACGGGCCATGAACATGTGCCAACCCTCGATCTCCGGCACTTCCTCCATGAACCCCGCCTTGCGGTTCTGCAGCTCGCAGAATGCGTCGATAAGCTGCTTGTCGGTCGCCTCCGGTTCGGCCACCACGCGCTCGGCCGCCTCGATCGCTTCGCCCATCTGCCCCATGACAAGACCCACGATGTACTCGACGCACGCCGTGTACACCCCCTCCTTGTTGTCGAAGTAATACTGCAGCGCCGGTGCGTTCACACCGGCCTCGTTCGCGATGTCCCGCGTGGAGGCCCCCGCAAAACCGAACTCGCCAAAGCACTTGATCGCCGCCAGGATGATGCGCGCGCGCGTTTCCTCACCACGTTGATACCCCGTGTCGACCGCATGCCGCGTTCGCACAGGCGTGCGTGGTGCTCGCCCGGCGCGTGAAGTTCCTGTCATGTCTGTCCTTGCTTGCCAAAACTTTCGTCAAAAATATAACACTTGACACAAATCGATCAACTGGAATAATTTTGCCAAACGGAATAATTTGAAGGCTCCCTCATGTCAACCGCAGCACCGGTCAAACCGACAACCTCGACACCGCCGATCGCACGCCACGCCGACACCCCGACCGCCAGGACCGTGGAAGCCGCCGAGACCACGCAGACGCCGGGCCGGCCCGAGGCGCCGGCCAACCGTCGTCGCAAAACGATTCTGCTGGGTGCGCTGGCAGTGGGCGTCGTCGCGGGTCTTGGCTGGGGCGCGCACTGGTGGTTCGTTGCGCGCTTCATCGAGTCGACCGACGATGCCTACCTGCAAGCCGACAGCATGACTGTCGCGCCCAAAGTGGGCGGCTACGTAACGGAAGTGTTAGTGCGCGACAACGAAACGGTGAGCGTTGGTCAGCCGCTCGTGCGGCTCGACGCGCGCCAATACCAGGCCGCCTTCGACGAGGCACAGGCAACCGTGCAGGCGCGCGAAGCCGATGTCGCGCGCGCCGAGGCCGAACGCGCCCAGCACACCGCGACGATCGCGCAAGCGCGCGCCGAACTCGACGGTGCGCGAGCGGACGCGCGCTACACGGCGGGTCAGGTCAAACGCTATGCGCCGCTCGTGGCCACCGGCGCGGAAACCGACGAGCGTCTTGCCGAGCTGCGCAATGCCAGCACCCGCGCCGACGCCACGCTCAAGAGCCATCAAGCCAGCGTTCAGGCGAGCGAGCGTCAGGCCGACACGCTCGACGCCGCGCTGGCGCAGGCCAAGGCGCAATTGACGGTCGCACAGGCCAGTGCGCGCAAGGCGGAACTCGATCTCGCCGACACAGTGGTCAAGAGCACGCTGGCCGGCCGCATCGGCGATCGCGCCGTGCGCGTGGGCCAGTTCGCTCAGCCGGGCACGCGGTTGCTGACCGTCGTGCCGGTGCAAAACGTGTATCTGACGGCGAACTTCAAGGAAACGCAGGTGGGTCATATGCGGCCCGGCCAGCCGGTGACGGTTCACGTCGACGCCCTGCCGAGTCAGCCGATTCACGGCGTGGTCGATTCGCTCTCGCCGGGCACGGGCGCACAGTTCGCCTTGCTGCCCGCGCAGAATGCGACCGGGAACTTCACGAAGATCGTGCAGCGCGTGCCGGTGCGCATCCGGCTCGACGTGCCGGCATCGCTGCGCACGGTGCTGCTGCCGGGCCTGTCGGTGACGGCGGACGTCGACACCCATCGCCGCGATACGGCCGCCCCCGCCAAGCAGGCGAGTCGGGCCGATCAAGCAGATCGGGCGAGCGACCCCGTGGTACAGCTCGCGCTCAGCGCGCCACTGAACGCCCTCGTCGGCCCCGTCACCAGCGCGCCGTCGAACGCCGACGCCGCACCGTCATCGGCAAACGTTGGGGCGCAACGTGGCTGAGCGTGGCACGATGGACACATCGTCGATCACTTCGCCTTCGTCGTTTGCGTCGTCTCCGTCGCCCTTGCCCATCGAGCCGACGCGCGACCAGGCGCGGAGTGCCGTGGCGGCCGGCAGCGGCGGGCATGGGGGACCTGGCGGACGCGGGGGAAACCCAGGCGGTGTCGCCGCGAACGCCGCCACGCCGCGCAACGCGTCGGCGTCGGACTGGATCGCCGTGGCGGCCGGCGCACTGGGCGCCCTGCTGGCCACGCTCGATATCTCGATCACCAACTCCGCCCTGCCGCAAATACAGGGGCAGATCGGTGCGTCGGGCACCGAGGGCACCTGGATCTCGACCGGCTACCTGATGTCGGAAATCGTCATGATTCCGCTCGCCGCGTGGCTCACGCGCGTGCTCGGTCTACGGCGCTTTCTGATGCTCAACGCCGTTTTCTTCACGCTCTTCTCGATGATGTGCGGCGCATCGAGCAGTCTGGCCGAGATGATTGTCGGCCGCATCGGACAGGGCTTTGCCGGCGGCGCCATGATTCCGACAGCGCAGATGATCATCCGCACGCGCCTGCCCCGCCACCAGATGCCCGTGGGCATGGCAATGTTCGGCCTGATCGTACTGCTCGGCCCGCTGCTCGGCCCGGTGGTCGGCGGCTGGCTCACCGAGAATGCCAACTGGCGCTGGTGCTTCTTCCTGAACCTGCCGATCTCGGCGACTATCGTCACGTTGCTCATGCTCGGCCTGAAGCGCGAACCGACCCATCTGCAGGCGTTCTTCAAGGCAGACTGGCTGGGTATCGTGGGCTTGACCATCGGCCTGAGTACGCTGACCGTGGTGCTGGAGGAAGGACAGCGCGAACGCTGGTTCGACTCGCCGCTGATCGTCTGGCTCTCGATCGTGTCGGCCATCGGCATCGCCATGATGCTGGTGGCGCAGTTCACGGCGGAGAAACCGATCGTCAAGCTCTCGCTGCTGGGTAACAGGAATTACGCGAGCGTGATCTACATCGTGTTCACGGTGGGCGCGGGACTCTATGGCGTGTCGTATCTGCTGCCGCAGTTCCTCGCGACGATCGCGGGCTACAACGCGCAGCAGTCGGGCAACATCATGCTGCTCTCGGGGCTGCCTGCCTTTCTGATGATGCCGTTCCTGCCGCGCCTGATCAGCCGCGTGGACATTCGTCTGCTCGTGATTCTCGGGCTGCTGTGCTTCTTCGCCAGTTGCATGCTCGACATCGATCTGACCGCGCAAAGCGTGGGGCATGATTTCACGATGTCGCAATTGCTGCGCGGCGTGGGACAGATGCTCGCGATGATGCCGCTCAACCAGGCGTCGATGGCGGCCGTCGAGGCGCAGGACGCGGGAGACGCCGCCGGTCTGTACAACATGGCCCGCAACTTGGGCGGGTCCGTCGGACTCGCGTTGCTCGGTACGCTGATCGACCGGCGCACCGCCTATCACGACGCCATGCTGCGCGAGACGATCACTGCCAACAGTTCGCTGGGTCAGGCGCATCTTGCCGCCAACGCGGCGAGCTTCTTCGCGCAGACGGGGGATAGCGTGCATGCGCAATTGCAGGCCACCGCACAGCTGGCCGCCGAGATCGCGCAGCAGGCGAGCGTGATGACCTTTTCCGAAACTTTCTATGCACTGGGGATCGCGCTGCTGCTTTGCGTGCCGCTGGCCCTGCTGCTCAAGCAACCGACCGGCTTCAGTTCGGGCGGACATTGACCGATCATGACGCTGCATATCCGAACGATGGCCCTCGCGGCCGCCCTTCTCGTCACCGGCTGCACGGTTGGCCCCGATTATCGTGGCGCGCCCGAGGTGGCGGCCAATGCCCTGCGCACGGGCGCCACGTATGCGCATGCCGGAGACGGCATCGCGGCGCATACGCCGGGGGTCGCCCGATGGTGGACGACGCTTGGCGATGCGCAACTCACGGCGCTGATCGACGACGCCATCGCCCATAGCCCGGATATCCGCGCGGCACAGGCGAAGGTGCGCCAGTCTCGCGCGAGCCTGCGCAATCATCAGGCCGACCTGCTGCCCAAGGCGGGACTCGATCTCGCGACGCTGCGCACGCGCTCGCCCGATCTGAGCCTGCTTGGCGGCAATGGCGGAAATGGCGGCAGCGGCAGTGGTCGCGGCCCGCTCGACTTGTATCTCGCCGGGTTCGACGCGAGTTGGGAGATCGATCTGTTCGGCGGCACGCGACGCGCTGTCGAGGCCGCCAGCGCGGACGCCGATGCGGCGTCGGAGGATCTCGCGGACGCCCACGTACAACTCGCCGCCGAAGTCGCACAGGCCTACGTCGCCTTGCGCGATCAGCAGGCACGGCTGGCGCTGGTGCGCGACTCGGCACAACTCGAAGGCGAGATGCTCGATCTCACCCGCCAGCGTCGCGCGGGGGGCGTCGCGTCGGAACTCGACGTCGAACGACTCATCACGCAGGTGGAACAGACGCAATCGCGCGTGCTGCCGCTCGAAGCGGACGTCATCGAATCGCTCGATCAGTTGGCGCTGCTCACCGGCCGTGCGCCGGGTGCGTTGGACACCGAGCTGTCGGTTCCCAGGGCCTTGCCGAGCGTGCCGAAGACGGTCGCCATCGGCGATCCGTCCGCGTTGTTGCAGGCACGCCCGGACATCCGTGCGGCAGAACGTCGCCTGGCGTCGCAGAACGCCCAGATCGGTGTGCAAACGGCCAACTGGTTTCCGAAGCTCTCGATCATGGGCGAACTCGGATATTCGGCGCTGGATCCGGGCCATCTGGTGCGTAAAGACAACTTCAGCTGGATGACGCTACCGCGCCTGCAATGGAATGTGCTCGATTTTGGACGCGTGCAGGCGAGCGTCGACGGCGCGAAGGCCGGTCGCGATCAGGCGCAGGCGAAGTATGAAAGTGCCGTGCTCAGCGCGTTGCGCGACGCCGACGTGGCACTGGCACGTTACGGGCATCAGCGCGAAAACGTATACCGTCTGCGCAGTGTGGAGGCCTCGGCCACGCGGGCCGCAACGCTCACGCGTCAACGTTATCGCGCCGGCACCGCAAGCACGCTCGATTGGCTCGATGCCGAACGCACGCGCTTTTCCGCCGAGCAGGACCGGGTCGCGGGCGATGCGCAACTGCTCAAGTCGTTCGTGACGCTACAGAAGGCGCTGGGTCTGGGATGGCAGGTGGGATCGACGCCGGGTTCGACGACGGGGTAAGGGACACGCGATACGATGCATCGCCGAACAAGATGACAATCGGGCGGCGCGGTCATCTTGACGGGCGGCGCAGGCAAGACGGGCATCGCATGGCAACGTACTTTTCGGCGGCGCCAATGAAAAAACGCTCCAGAAGCTTTCGCGTCTGGAGCGTTTTTACCAACTGAGTTGGTGCGGCTGGCAGGATTCGAACCCACGACCCCTTGGTTCGTAGCCAAGTACTCTATCCAACTGAGCTACAGCCGCATTTACTACACGCGAGACCCGATCAGGCGATGCTGCTGCTGTCGGTTCGCCTTCTCATCGACGCGGGCCGAATGTGCATGACATGCGGCGCGTCACTGGGAAGGACTCTCCCGAAAAACGGAGGGTCTCCCCGTGAGGAGACCCTCGAAATAAGTGGCGCGGCTGGCAGGATTCGAACCCACGACCCCTTGGTTCGTAGCCAAGTACTCTATCCAACTGAGCTACAGCCGCGTCGTGAGAACAGAATTATGTAAGAAACCCGCCTACCACGCAAGTGATTTTTGCAATTCTTTTGTCATAACTCCGATTTCCCTACCGTATCGCGCATTCCATGCGGGATTAGCGCGGAATCATCCGCACTGGCAAGTCTTTGCAGCTAGAGCAATTACTCCACGCAAACCCGCGTCGAATCAGGGCTTTCCATGTGCGCCCATGCGCGACAGCACGGTATGCTACGGCTTTTTGCAGCGCGTCGAAGGGCGCGTTTGCCGCACGCGCGAGACCGGATCGGCAAGACAATCGGTTCGGCTCCCTCTCTCGCGCGGCCAAAAGAAAAATGCGACGAAACCACGCACCGCGCGCCTACGCTCTTCCCCCGGCGACGACAATGCGATAAAAACCATATTCAAGGAGGCGCTCATGGAAAAAGTCTGGCTCAAGAGCTATCCGCCCGGCGTGCCGGCCGAGATCGACGTCAACACGTATCGTTCGCTGAACGATCTGTTCCTGCAGAGCTGCCGGAAGTTCGCGAATCGTCCGTCGTTCACCAATCTCGGGGTGACGATGACATTCGCCGAGCTCGAGCGCCAATCGCGCCACTTCGCCGCGTATCTGCAAAGCCTGCCCGGACTCGAGCGCGGCTCGCGCGTGGCAATCATGTCGCCGAACCTGCTGCAATACCCGGTCGCCGTCTTCGGCATCCTGCGTGCCGGGATGGTCGTCGTCAACGTCAATCCGCTCTACACCGCGGGTGAACTCGAGCATCAACTCCAGGATGCCGGCTGCGGCGCCATCGTCGTGATCGAGAACTTCGCCGCCACGCTGCAAAAGGCCTTGCCCAACACGCCGGTCAAGCACGTGATCACGACGGCCATCGGCGACCTCGTGCCCGCGCCGAAGCGCTGGATCGTGAACTACGTGGTGCGCCACGTGAAGAAGATGGTGCCCGAGTGGCACATCCCGCACGCGGTGCCGTTCCGCACCGCGCTGGCGAACGGCGCACGCGCCACGCATCAGGAAGTGCCACTGGGTCACGACGACATCGCGTTCCTGCAATACACGGGCGGCACCACCGGCGTTGCCAAGGGCGCCATGCTCACGCATCGCAACATGATCGCCAACATGTTGCAGGCGCGCGCCTGGATCGGCGAGGGACTCCAGGAAGGCAAGGAAATCATCGTCACCGCCCTGCCGCTCTATCACATCTTCTGCCTGACGGCGAACTGCCTGGTGTTCCTCCAACTGGGCGCACTGAACCTGCTGATTACCAACCCGCGCGACATGCCCGGCTTCGTGAAGGAATTGGGGAAGTGGCGGTTCACGTTCATGACCGGCGTCAACACGCTGTTCAACGGGCTGCTCAATACCCCGGGCTTCGACCAACTCGACTTCAGCGCACTCAAATGCGCACTCGGCGGCGGCGCCGCCGTGCAACGGGCGGTGGCCGAGCGCTGGCAGAAGGTCACGGGCCATGCGCTGATCGAAGCTTACGGTCTGACCGAGACATCGCCCGCCGTGTGCATCAACCCACTCGGCAGCGAGTTCAACGGCTCCATCGGCCTGCCGATCTCGTCGACGGAGGTGAGTATCCGCAACGATGCCAACGAGGCGCTCGGCTTCGGACAGGAAGGGGAAATCTGTGTGCGCGGCCCGCAAGTCATGAAGGGCTACTGGAACCGCCCTGACGAGACCGCCAAGACCGTCACGCCCGACGGCTGGCTGCGCACGGGCGACATCGGCACGATGGACGAACAAGGGTACGTGCGCATCACCGATCGCAAGAAGGACATGATCATCGTGTCGGGCTTCAATGTGTACCCGAACGAGGTGGAGAGCGTGTTGGCCATGTGCCCGGGCGTGCTCGAATCGGCCGTCGTCGGCGTGCCGAGCGAGCGTACCGGCGAAGCGGTGAAGGCCGTGATCGTCAAGAAGGCGCAGGACCTGACGGAGAAGGCCATCGTCGACTTCTGCCGCGAACACCTGACGAACTACAAGGTGCCGCACGTGATCGAGTTCCGCACGGAACTGCCCAAGACGCCGGTCGGCAAGGTGCTGCGCCGCGAACTGCGCTAACGATTCACGTCATCGAGTTGTCTCGTCGTCCGTAACGACATTCAGAAACGTGGACGCCGCGTTGACAATGGCCGGGAGCCATCCCGGCCATTGTCATTTCAGACGGCGAAACATCGTCGTCTCGATCGAGAGATCGGCCTCGATTGGTAACTTTTGGTTACAGACGTGACGTGCACACCTTGGTACAACAGGAGCACGTCAGCGAAGCTTTCAGGCGGCACGCGTCGTGATTCGCGTCAAAACGTAAGCGGCGGCCGCCATGCCGAAGGTGGCCGTGACACACACGCTCGAGCCGAAACCGGCGCAGTTCAGGCCCTGTGGGCCCGCAACGGCATTCGCCGCTTCAGCGGGGGTGCACGCCGCTTCCGGGTACTGCAACGGCTCATCCGAGTACACGGCGGGTACGTTGAACTTGGCTTTCGGCCCACGGACAAAACCATGTTGCTTGCGTAATTGCGCGCGCACTTTGGCCAACAGTGGATCCTGGATCGTGCGGGTGAGATCGTCGATACGGATGCGTGTCGGATCGATCTGACCGCCGGCCCCACCCACGGTGATCAGACGCTGCGCATGCGCCACGCACCACGCGATGAGTGCCGTCTTCACGCGGACGCTGTCGATGGCGTCGACGACCCAGTCGAAGCCGCCGCCCAGCATGGCGTCGAGGTTGTCCAGGGCAACGAAGTCCTCGACCAGCGTGAGTTGGCAGGCGGGATTGATGGCCAGGATTCGCTCGGCCATCGCGGTCACCTTCGGCTTGCCGAAGTTGCCGTCGAGGGCATGCACCTGACGATTGGCATTGCTTTCGGCGACGTTATCGAGATCGATGAGCGTGAGCCGGCCCACGGCGCTGCGCGCCAGTGCCTCGGCCACCCACGAGCCAACGCCGCCAATGCCGATGACGGCCACGTGCGCGTCACGCAGGCGCGCGAGACCGTCGTTACCGTACAAACGCGCGACGCCGCCGAAACGGCGGCCGGCGTCAAAATCTTCCTCCGGTGGCGGAGTGGGCACCGGAGCAAACATATTCGACGGGGTACTGTTCATGATGCGATGGGTAACGTCCTTGAAATGGCTGGCGATCACGATGGTCGCCATCGTGCTGGCATTCGCGGCGTTCATCACGTGGTTTGACTGGAACTACGCCCGGCCCTTCATCAACCGGGAGGTGAGCACCGCGACCGGTCGTCCGTTCGACATCCGGGGTGACCTCTCGCTGCACTGGCTGGCCCCGAACGCCAATGCCCCGGGGCTGGGGCGCTGGCTGCCGCGGCCTCGCCTGATCGCGAATGATATCGTGTTAGGCAATGTTGCGTGGAGCCAGACGCCGAACATGATCACGCTGGGCCGGCTCACGTTCTCACTTGAATGGCTGCCGCTGCTCGACAAGCACGTGGTCCTGCCCGAAGTCGCCTTGTCCGCGCCGAAGGTGCTCATCGAGCAGCGGGCCGACGGGCAAAACAACTGGACCTTCACGAAGGGCGACGGCAAACCGTCGCCGTGGACACTGCGCATCGGCCGCCTGATTCTCGAAGACGGTGAGGTCCACGCCAATCTCGTGCCGCAGCAGCTCGATCTGAACGCGAACATCGCCACCATCGACGGCCAGGCACCTTACGGCATCGGCATTTCGCTCAAAGGCACCTTTCGCAAGGTCGCCGTCACCGGCCACGCCCGCGCGGGCGACGTGCTCTCACTCGAAGATTCCGGCGATCCCTACCCGCTTGATGCCGACGTGCGCATCGGACGCACGCAGATCGCAGCCATTGGCACGTTCACGAATCCGGCCACGCTCTCCGCGCTCGACATGCATCTGCGCCTGTCCGGGCCGACGATGGCCGACCTGTATCCGATTACCGGCGTGCTGCTGCCGCAAACCCCGGCCTACGAGACCAACGGTCATCTGCTGCATACGGCGGGCGTGTGGCGTTATGAACGCTTCCAGGGCAAGGTCGGGCAGAGCGATCTGTCCGGCACCCTGGTCTTTCGTCAGCGGCAGCCGCGCAATATCCTGCAGGGCGCGGTCGTGTCGAATCAATTGCGGCTGGTCGATCTCGGTCCGCTTGTCGGCGCACAGAACCCTTCGGGCGGCGGCGATCTGACGGGCAAGCCTAAGGCGCCGCCGTCCGACAAGGTGCTGCCGGTCGACCCGTTCAAGACCGATCGCTGGCGTGCCATCGACGCCGACGTGCAGTTCACCGGCCGCAAGATCATCAAGGACAAACGCCTGCCGATCGACAACCTCGTCACCCATCTCGTGCTCGACGACGGCGTACTCTCGCTCCGGCCACTGGAATTCGGCGTTGCGGGCGGACGCATCACCTCGACCCTCGTGCTCGACGGGCAGACCACGCCGATGAAGGTCGATTCGCAGGTCTCGCTCCGCCACCTGCAGATGAAGCAATTGCTGCCGGACGTCAATCTGATGAAGACGAGCGTCGGCGAGGTCAACGGCGACGCCGCACTCACGGCGACCGGCAACTCGATTGCCGCGCTGGCCGGCTCGTCGAATGGCGAGATCAAGACACTGATCGACCGCGGCTCGATGAGCAAGCTGCTGCTGGAGTATCTGGGGCTCAACGTCGGTAATATCGTCGTCACCAAACTCTTCGGCGACAAGCAGATCGAGATGCGATGCGCGGCCGCCGACTTTGCCGTGCGCGACGGTGTCATGGACGCGCGTACGTTCGTCGTCGACACCGACGACACGAGCATTGGCGTTACCGGACAGGTCGATCTCAAGCGCGAGCACTTCAATCTGACCATCCGGCCCGAGCCGAAGCACTTCGGCCTCCTGTCCTTGCGCTCGCCGCTCTATGTGCGGGGCACATTCAAGCATCCGGACGTCGGCGTGAATGTCCCCACGCTGATCGCCCGCGCCGGGGGCGCGATCGCACTGGGCGTGCTCGCGCCGTACACGGCACTCGTGCCACTGCTCGAACTCGGCCCGGGCAAGGACAGCCCTTGCGGCGAACTGCTCGCCAGCCTGAAGCGTCCCCCCAGCCGCCATCCGTCGGCGGTCAAGCCGGTGCCCGGCGCGAACGGCAATCCGGCCGGCGGCCAGCGCGAACCCCGCGCATCGGCCACGGCCCCGACGTTCGGGCCGGGCCGCGAAACGCCCTGACCGCCCATGCCGATCACGTCGCCGTCGCTCGGTCAACGCAATGCCCATGCCCGCGCTAGGGAATTGTCGCTGCCGCGCCACGCAACGTCGCGGATGGCGCCAACCGCACCCTCCATTAGTTCACTCCTTAAATATCAAGCACATGACGCGAATCGCCCGTCCCACGGTGCATTCGGAGAATCGATGCGCCGGCAATGCGGCAAATCGCCTCTTGCGCACGTTCGCCGAGTCTTCGCTATACTGTGTCGCAACCCCACCCGCAACAGACCGACACCGATCGTCGTGACCCAGACGCTTTCTCTCGCGGACCTGCGCAAAAATTACGCCCTCGGCTCACTTTCCGAGACCGATGTCGCGCCCAGCCCGTTCGATCAATTCCGACGCTGGTTCGAGCAAGCGCTCGCGGCCCAACTGCCCGAGCCCAATGCCATGACGCTCGCCACCGTCACGCCTGACGGCCGGCCCGACGCTCGCATCGTACTCATCAAGGGCGCGGACGAAAACGGATTCACGTTCTTCACGAATTACGAGTCGCGCAAAGGCCGCGAACTGGCGGCCACGCCTTACGGCTGCCTGCTGTTCCACTGGATCGAACTCGAGCGCCAGGTGCGCATCGAGGGCCGTGTCGAGAAGGTGAGCGAAGCGCAGAGCGACGCGTATTATCATTCGCGCCCGGTGGGCTCCCGTCTGGGGGCCTGGGCCTCGGTACAGAGCGCCGAAGTGTCGGATCGCAGCATCATCGAGCAACGCGAGGCGGAATTCCGGCGCCAGTTCGGCGACGCCCCGCCGCGACCGCCCCATTGGGGGGGCTACCGGCTCCTGCCGGAGACCTTCGAATTCTGGCAGGGCCGCGAGTCGCGCCTGCACGATCGCATCAAATATTTCCAGCTTGCCGACGGATCCTGGCGCGTCGCGCGCCTGTCCCCGTAATCATGATGTCGGCGACGCCGACGCGGTACGCCTGCCTGCCCGTTTGACGAGGAGACGTCACTGTGCCGTGCGCTACGGAATGAAGTTTTTTTGGTGACACTTGGAGCATATCCATGTTGTGGGAGAAAAAACTCGAAAACTGGGTCAGCGGCGTCAAGACATCCTCCAACCTGCCGATCCGCCTCGCGCTCTGGAATGGACAGCACTACGATTTCGGCGCGTTCGATAACCCCAGCGTAACGTTGCGCATCAATGGCCCCGCGGCTGTGACGCGTCTGTTGAGTCCCAGCCTGGACAATCTCGGCGAGGCCTATGTGAAGGGCGAGATCGACGTCGAGGGCAAGCTCGTCGACGTCATCGACATGAGTTACGCCCTCGCCGGCAGCAGCCTCACCACGCTCGGCCCGCTGGAACGTGCGGTGCGCCACTACACGCACAGCAAGAAGTCCGACAAGCGCTCGATCGAGTTCCACTACGACGTGTCGAACGAGTTCTACCAGCTCTGGCTGGACAAGAACATGGTCTATTCGTGTGCCTACTTCGAGAACGGCGACGAAGACCTCGATACGGCGCAAGAGAAGAAGATCGATCACATTCTCACCAAGATCGCCTTGCAGCCCGGGCAGACACTGCTCGATATCGGCTGCGGCTGGGGCGCCCTTGTGATTCGCGCTGCGCAGAAGTTCGGGGCGAAATGTGTCGGCATCACGCTGTCGCAGAATCAGTTCGATCTGGCCACCGAACGGGTCAGGAAACTCGGCCTGACGGATCGGATCGAAATCCGCATCCAGGATTACCGCGACGTGGAAGGTCAGTTCGATCGCATCACCAGCGTGGGGATGTTCGAGCACGTTGGACGCAAGAACCTGAAAGACTACTTCGCCAAGATGGCGTCGCTGCTTAAGGACGACGGCGTCGCCATGAACCATGGCATCACGTCGACCGATCCGGATAGCGGCGAAACGGCGATGGGCGGCGGCGATTTCATTGACAAGTACGTGTTCCCCAACGGCGAGTTGCCGCACATCAGCCTCGCGCTCGAATCGATGCAGCGCGGAGGACTCGAAGCAAGTGATGTGGAAAGCCTGCGCCGTCACTATGCCCGCACCCTCGCGCTCTGGTCCGAGCGCTTTGAAGCGCACGCCCCGCGTCTGCGCGAACTGGCGGGCGAAGAGCGCTTCCGCGTCTGGCGCGTGTACCTGGCGGGCTGCGCGTACGCGTTCGAGCATGATCACGTCTCGCTCTATCAGGTGGTCTGCCGCAAGGCGGGTCAATCCGCCACGCGTCTGCCCTGGTCGCGCCGTTACATGTACGAGAACCGATGAGCCAGTTCGATCTGTTTGGCACGGCGCCTGACGATCCCGCGACAGGCGGACGTGCCAGGCAGGTCGATGGCGACACCGAGGCACCAGCAAGCCACGCCCCTCGCGCCGGTCAAACACGCCGCGGCGGTGTCGGTGCGGCAGATCTTCCCGGCGACGTGCATCGGTTGGGCGAGCGGCTACCCGGCTCGATTCGCCTGGGCACCTCGTCGTGGTCGTTCCCGGGCTGGAAAGGCATTGTCTGGGACGACGACTACAGCGACACCAAGCTCTCGCGTCAGGGGCTCACCGCATACGCGAGCCATCCGGTGCTGCGTTGCGTGGGGATCGACCGGTCGTTCTACAAACCGATGTCGATTGTCGAGTATCAGAAGTACGCGCAGCAGGTGCCGGAGGACTTCCGCTTCCTGGTCAAGGCGCCCAGCGTCGTGACCGACGCCCTCTTGCGCGGAGAAAAAGGCGAAGGCCTGAGCGCGAACCCCTGCTTTCTCGACGCGCGAATTGCCGCCGAGCAGTTCGTGACCCCGTGCCTGACCGGGCTCGGGTCGAAGGCGGGCGTGCTGGTGTTTCAAGTGTCGCCCTTGCCGTCGGATCTGCTGCGCGACATCCCCGCCCTGATTCACCGTATCGAAGCGTTCTTCGCCGCGCTGCCGCCACTGCCACAGGGGGACACTACGCCCGAAGGCCTCGCCGCTCCCGGGCCGTGCTACGCACTGGAAATTCGCGACGGCGCGTTGCTCACGCCGCGTCTCATGCGCTCGCTCGGGCCGTTGGGGGTGCGCTATTGCCTCGGCCTGCACGCGCGGATGCCGCATGTGGAGCGGCAGGCCGCGGCACTGGCGATGCTCGACGAAGCGGGCGCCGGGCCACTCGTGGTGCGCTGGAATCTGAACAGTGGCCATCGCTACGAGCAAGCCAAGGCGAAATACGCGCCGTTCGACAAGATTGTCGATCCCGACCCGGTAACGCGCGACGTGCTGGCCGCGCTGGCCGCCCACTACGCCGTCGCTGGCCATCCCGTGTACGTGATCGTCAACAACAAGGCCGAAGGCTCGTCGCCACTGTCGTGCCGCGCGTTGGCCGAACGTATCGTCGAGTTGTCTTCGACACCGTCGCTCGCCAGCGCGGAGTGACGATGGCCTGCCCGATGCGACGACGGAACGACGTGAAGACGTGAAGACACAACCACGCCACGCTCGGCACGCGGCACGCACCCCTCGCGAAAACGACAATGGCCCGAGCCGGCATCTGCGCCAAACTCGGGCCATCGTGATTGCACTGCGAAGCGGCTGAACGTCCCGGGAGGTGCTTGAACGCTCCCGAACGCCCTTACGCTTTACGCCACGAGATGCGGAATCGGCACGTCCGGATTCACGTCGGCCTCGTAATCCACACCGTCGATCTCGAATCCAAACAAGCGCAGGAATTCGTGCTTGTAGCCGGCGAAGTCCGTGAGGTCATACAGGTTCTCGTCGGTCACCTTGTCCCACAGTGCTGCGACTTCAGCTTGCACGTCGGGCGAAAGCTCCTTCTGATCGGTGCGCACACGGCCTTCGTCGTCGAGCTTTGGCGTCGCGCCATACAGGCTGTCCTTGTACAGGCCGTAGATCTGCTCGATGCACCCCTCATGCGTGCCCTTGGCCTTCATCACCTTGAACAGCAGCGAGAGGTAGAGCGGCATCATCGGGATGGCCGAGCTGGCTTGCGTGACCAGCGCCTTGAGCACGGCCACGCGCGCGTCGCCGCCGCTGGCCGCGAGTTTGGCGCGAAGGCCCAGCACCTTCTCGTCGAGATCCTTCTTGGCCGCGCCAATGGACCCATTCCAGTAGATGTCGTGCGTGAGCTTCTCGCCGAGATACGTGAACGCCGTGGTCTTGGCGCCCGGGGCAAGCACGCCCGCCTCGGCGAGCGCATCGATCCACATCTGCCAGTCTTCGCCGCCCATGACGGCCACCGTGTTGTCGATCTCTTCCTGCGTGGCCGGCTCGAACACCGACGCCTTGACGACTTCCTTGTCGGTATCGATACCGCGCAACGTCACCGACTTGCCCACCGGTTTGAGCACCGAGCTGAACACCTGCCCCGTTTCCGGATGCGTGCGGCGCGGCGACGCCAGGCTGTAGACGACCAGATCGACCTGACCGAGATCCTGCTTGATCGTCTCGATGGTCTTGGCCTTGATTTCCTTGGAGAAGGCGTCGCCGTTGATGCTCTTCGCGTACAGCCCCTTCTCGGTGGCGAACTTGTCGAAGGCTGCCGTGTTGTACCAACCCGGCGTTCCCGGCTTGGTCTCGCTACCGGCGCGCTCGAAGAACACGCCCAGCGTTGCGGCGTCGCTGCCGAAGGCGGCGGTAATGCGCGCGGCCAGGCCGTAGCCGGTCGACGCACCGATCACGAGCACCTTCTTCGGGCCGTTCGCAATCGCACCCTGCGCCTTCACATACGCGATCTGTTGCTTGACGTTGGCCTCGCAGCCGACAGGATGGGTGGTGACGCAGATGAAGCCGCGCACGCGTGGCTTGATGATCATGGAAACCTCGTTCACAAAAATCGGAGATGCCGGCTCACCCGGCAAACACCGCGCATTGTAAACGAGGTCGGGACCGAGCCGGCATTTTGACGGGGGGTTCTCGCACCCCATGCTTTGGCTTTCAGACACCCGGCGAAGTCCGTTCGGACAACGCCGAACGGTTCTCGGCTTATTCGGGTGCGGCCACGGCCGAGCGATCGTGTCGCTTGGGAAACTGAATCTGCCGGATACGGCGCACCAGCAATGCGGCGGCAATCGCCGCGATGCCCGTGAGCAGCACCCCCGCGTGGACGGCGTTCACGAGCGTCTGGCGAGCGGTTTCGACCAGCGGCATGCCGTCGATTCCCATGGCCCGCAGATCGGTCAACAGGTCGGCACGCAGGACCGGATCGATCAGGATGCGCGGGTCGAGCGCGCGCCCGACGGCATGGGCCGCCGGCGTACCGTCGTAACCCGACACCACACCGGCCACCCCGTTGGCATACCAGTGATTGACCAGCGTGCCCACAATCGTCGTGCCGAGCATGCCGCCGACCATGCGCGTCGACTGCAACAGCGCGGTGGTGATGCCGAAACGTTCGCGCCCGGCGATTTCCTGCCCGAACACGTTCATGTTGTTCAGGATGAAGCCGATGCCAATGCCCGCACAGCCCATCATCAGGGCGATCATGCCGTGCGACGTCACGCGATGGGACAGCCCCACCCCGGCCGAGGCCACGGCCAGCAGACAGAACCCGAGGATCAGCATGTTGGTCGGACGCGACAGGCGCACCACGATCGGCGTATTGATGAAGCTGCCCAGCGCGATGCACGCGGCGAGCGGTGTCGCGATCAAGCCGGCCGCCTGCGGGCTGAGACCGAAGCCGCCCTGCAACAGCAATGGCGCGAAGAAGATCAGCGAGTACATCACGAAGCCGATCAGCACCGACAGTGTGAAGAGCACCACGAGCTGCGGGTGACGGAACATGTCGAGCGGCACGATGGGATGGGTGGCGCGCCGTTCCGTGCGCAGCAATACCCAGAAGCCGATCGCGACCCCGGCAATCAACAGCCCATTCCCGAGCGATGCGCCATGGGCCGGCAAGTTCTCGATGAACACCTGGAAGCCGCCGAGTACGACGGCGATCCACAGTGCGCCACGCCAGTCGACGCGCACGTCGCCTTGATGTGCCGACGGAAACTTGGGCAGGTATCGCCAGACAAAATACAGCGCCGCCAGACCGACCGGCAGGTTCACGAAAAATGTCGAGCGCCAGCCGAAATGCTCGGAGAGCAGCCCCCCCAGCGATGGCCCCGCCGCCGTGCCGATGCCATAGGCCGTGGTGATCACGACCTGCCAGCGCACGCGCGAGCGAGCGTCCGGGAACAGGTCGGGCACGGAGGCGAAAGCGGTACCGACCATCATGCCGCCACCGATCCCCTGCAATCCGCGCGCGAAAACGAGGAACGGCATGTTGGGGGCCAGACCGCAAAGCACCGAGGCGACGGTAAAGGTCAGCACCGAGGCGATCACGAACCGGCGACGACCGAAGTAATCGCCAAGTCTTCCGAACACCGGCACGGTCACGACGGAGGCCAGCAGGTAAATGCTCGCGATCCAGGCGTAATACTCAAAGCCCTTGAGTTCGGCGACGATGGACGGCAATGCAGTACTGACGACGGTCTGGTCGAGAGCGACCAGCATGTTGACGAGCGCAATGCCAATCATGGCCATCAACGCATCGCGAAAAGGCAGGGGGCGCACGGCGGGCTACCTGAAGACTACATGGAGGGGAGCCGCCATTTTACGTGAAAATTAATGAACATATGAACGGTTAGGCGCGGCGCGGGTTTCCGGGCCCTATCGCCCGCGATGCCCCGGCGGGCGGGGATCCGACCGTGCGAAATCCACGATGGCAACTGTCTTCGAAGAAAATTCAACGGCAGATCGAGTCACATTCACGAACACGGCTACCGCCCCACCGCGCGTCGCCGCCCTCGTTTCGCCAGAACGCGGCGTTGTCCGATACCTCTTTCGGAGACTCCTTTAGCCCAACGGCATACGCACTCGGCATCATGAGTGTGTCCCGGTCGTTGACCGCGTTTGCCGATCATCGCCCGTCGTTGGCCCCCATCAGGAGATACGCCCATGAGACATCGCCCCGTGCGCAACGACTATCGACGCTGGCTGGAGACGCAGGCCGCTGCGGCGTCGGGCGACGCGCCGCACGCGACGCTCCCACCCCCAGCACTTCCCCCACTGCCCGCTACGTTGCCATTTGCTGGCTATGTGGTTTGGTGCTACGGGAGCGTTACGTATCTAGACATTCGCTTCGATCACCATCGCTTCGAGATCGTCACGCAACAGGTACCGCGCGCCGCCGAAGCGTTTTACTTCGACAGCCTCGACGCCGCCTACGCGCATGCCGCCGACGTCGGCGAGCCTTGCCTGATATTGTTCGCCGAAACCGCAGACGCGCCCGTGCGTATCGTTGGATGACACGCCAATGCGCTTCGACGGCGGGCGCGCCCCGCGCGTCGCTGAATTACGCGGCGAGTCGCGCCAGGCGATGCCCGGTCCGCAACGGCACGGTCCGTCGGCCAAGCCTCCCGAGCAACGCCCGCCGAACGCCCGTTGAGCGCCCGTTGAGCGCCCGCGGTCCGCGTTAAGCCGCCGTCTTGAGCCTGCGCGCAAACTTCTCGCGGAATTTCTTGAGCTTCGGCGCCACGACATACGCGCAGTAGCCCTGATCGGGATGCTGGCGGAAGTAATTCTGGTGATACGCTTCGGCGGGCCAGAACGTCTGCGCGGGCACCACTTGCGTGACGATCGGATGCGCATAGGTCATCTCGGCCATCAACTCGGCGATGAGATGTTCTGCCGCCGTTTTCTGCGCCTCGTCCTGATAGAAGATGGCGGAGCGATACTGCGTGCCGATGTCGTTGCCCTGGCGATTGACGGTCGTCGGATCGTGGATCTGGAAGAACACGATCAGCAGTTCCTCAAACGTGACGACGCCGGGGTCGTACGTCAGCCGCACCACTTCCGCGTGACCGGTCTCGCCCTCGCAGACTTGCTCGTAGGTCGGGTTGTCGACATGACCGCCCTCGTAGCCCGAGACTACGGACTTGACGCCATCGAGCTGCTGGTAGCAGGCCTCGAGGCACCAGAAACAACCACCGGCCAGCGTGGCAACTTCCATATGGGTATTGCTCAGGGAGTTCGTCTGCTCTGTCATCATGACCTCGCTTGTCGACTATGATTTTGCCGCGGCGCACCAAACCAATAGGGCGGGCGATCCATGGTTCGATCGCCCGCCCTATTGTCGCGCAGAAGTCCGGTGAACGGCGCAAATAACCCTATGCGGCCCGCATGTCGCGCCCGCGCATGACTAACGACCTAGCACTGAAATTGCGTGATGAGCGGATGCAGCAGACGCGCACCGACGCGGGCCGTGAGACCGTCGCGGTCGTACGTCGGGTTGTACTCGGCGATATCCGCCACGCGCAGCTTGCCCGAACGACGCACCACACCGATCAGCGCCTCGACCACTTCGAGCGCCACGCCATGAGCCGCCGGCGCCGACACCCCCGGCGCCTTCTCGCCCGGCAAAACGTCCATGTCGATGGTCAGGTACACGTGGCTCACCTCGGCGAGCATTGCATCGAGTCGTTCACACATCTCCGGCAGACGATGCGCCAACATGGCCTCATCGAGCCAATAGTCCACCTGCAACGCCGCCGCCCGCTCGAACAGTGCGTCGGTATTGCTGTAACGGCTCACGCCAAGACACGCGTAGCGGAAAGGCGCCTGACGGCCCGCGAGCCACTGCGAGATTTGCCAGAAGGGGGTCCCCGAACTGGCGCTCGGCTGGGCACGCAAATCGAAGTGGGCGTCGAAGTTGAGGATCAGGATCGGCTCGTCGCGCAGGCGGTCGCCGAAATGCTCGGCCACGCCAAGGAATGTGCCGTAGGCGATCTCGTGTCCGCCGCCCAGTACCACCGGACGGGCGCCCGCCGCCAGTACCTCGGCCACGCGATGGCCGAGCGCGGCCTGCGCCGCTTCGAGCCGGCCGTCGGCACACACAATATTGCCGCCGTCGAACACCGCGGGCGAGCCCTGCACAGGCAGGCTCGCCAGCGCGCGACGCAGCATGTCCGGGCCGGCGACGGCGCCCAAACGTCCGTGATTCCGGCGTACGCCTTCGTCACTGCAAAACCCCAGCACAACGGCGCCACCCGCGACCTGCGACGCGTCGTAGTCGCGCAGCACCTGATGCAGACGCAGGGTGTGGCCGGCTTCACCAGTATCCACGCGGCCTTGCCAGACCGTTCGATCGATTGTCATACGTTTTGCCTGCCTTGCCTTACCGTGCAATAACCGCTTGCAGAAACTCCCGCGTACGCGCTTCGCGCGGCGCGGTGAAGATCTGCTCGGGCGACCCGGCTTCGATGATCCGGCCCTGGTCCATCACCACCACGACATCCGCCACTTCGCGTGCGAACCCCATCTCATGTGTGACGACGAGCATCGTCATGCCGTCGTTCGCCAGCGTCTTCATCACTTGCAGGACTTCGCCCACCAGTTCCGGATCGAGCGCCGACGTCGGCTCGTCGAACAACATGACCTGCGGCTGCATGGCCAGCGCGCGGGCAATCGCCACACGCTGCTTCTGGCCGCCCGAGAGCGTGCCGGGGAAGACGTCCGCCTTTGCAGCCAGCCCCACCTTGGCGAGCAGTTCGCGGGCCAGTGTCTCGGCCTCGGCGGCCTTCATGCCGCGCAGCTTGCGCGGCGCGAGCGTCACGTTCTCGAGCACCGTCAAGTGCGGGAACAGATTGAACGACTGAAACACCATGCCCACTTCGGTGCGCAGTTGATTGAGGGCGTTCTCGCCCATCATCTTGCCGTGATCGACGAGCTTGTGGCCGACAATCTCGATCGTGCCCTGCTCGGCCGTCTCCAGCCCGTTGCAGCAGCGCAGGAACGTACTCTTGCCCGAGCCGCTCGGGCCGATGACAACGACCACCTGGCGCGCATCGACTTCGAAATCGATGCCCTTGAGTACCTGAAGGCTACCGTAAGCCTTGCCCAGTCCTTCGATCTTCAGGATAGGCGCGCCGAATTCCTTCTTCGCTTCGTTCATTGCACGGCACCTCCGGCACGCAGGGACTTCTCGGCGCGCTGCAGCAGCAGCGTGGTGGTGCTGGTCAGAATCAGATAGACAAACGCAATCGCCAGATACACTTCGAGCGAGCGGTACGACACGCTGATGATCTTCTGGCCTTCGTGCATCACGTCGTGAATCGTGAGCAGCGACACCAGCGCAGAGTTCTTGATCAGCGCGATGAATTCATTGCCCAGCGGCGGGATCATGCGCACGATCGCCTGCGGCAGAATCACCGAACGCATGGCCATGCCGTAAGGCATGCCGAGCGAGCGGGCGGCTTCCATCTGACCACGTTCGATCGACTGGATGGCACCACGCACAATTTCCGAGACGTAGGCGCCGCTATAGATGCCCAGGCCCAGTACACCGCACAGGAATGCCGGCAGCAGAATGTTGAACTGCGGCAGGCCGAAGAACAAAATGAAGAGTTGCACCAGCAGCGGCGTACCGCGAATGAATGTGACGTAGGCGGTACAAATGCTGTAGCGAATGCGATGCGCCGGGTTCAGGCGGCCCATGCCGATCAGCAAACCCAACACGCAGCCCAGCGCCAGCGCACAGGCCGTTACCTCGACGGTCACGAGCGCGCCCCGCGCGAGGTCTTGCCAGTTGGCCCACACCGGCGAAAAATCGAGTTCCATGCGTACTCCGTCAGTAGCTCTACGGCTTTATTGCGTCGGCGGGCGCCGTCTCCCCATTCGGGGCGACGATCCACCCGCCCGGTATTACGTTGGCATTACGTTGGTGAAAAACTTACTTCGCAGCACCGAAGTACTTGGTGACCAGCGCGGCGTAGGTGCCGTCGGCACGCACCTTCTCAAGCGCCTTGTTCATCTCGTTGGTCAGCTCGGTGTCGCCCTTGCGCACGGCAAAACCATAGCGCTCGACCGTCAGCGTCTTGTCGAGCACCTTCACGACCGGGTTCGCCTTCGCGTACAACAGCGCCGCAGGCTTGCCGGTCACGGCGGCGTCGGCGCGGCCAATCTTCACGAGTTCGAACATCTGGTCGTTCTTCTCGACTTCCACGCGCTCGACCTTCGGGTAGCTTTCCTTCAGGAACTGCACCGACTTCGTGCCCACCTGGACCGACACCTTCTTGCCGTTCAGGTCGGCCGGTTCCTTGATGGCCGTGTTGTCAGCCTTGACCAGAATCGCCAGACCGCCGGTGTAGTACGGATGCGTGAAATTCACGACCTTCAGGCGCTCGTCGGTGATATAGATCGCCGATGCAGCCACGTCGGCACGCTTTGACAGCACGGCCGGGATCAGGCCCTTGAAATCGATGTCGATCCACTCGATCTTCTTGCCCATGACCTTGCCGAGGGCTTCGATCATCTCGACGTCGAACCCGGTACGCTTGCCGTTTTCCACGTATTCGAACGGCGGGAAGGTCGCATCGGTGGCGACACGCAGCACGTCGTCGGCCGCGAAAACCTTGCTCGAGCAGGTGATGGCCAGCGCCATCGTGAACAGGATGTGACGCAATTTCATCTGGGACTCCTTCGTGTAGTCTCGGTCGGATAACCGGTTAAAAGTATTGCAATCGATTCGAAATACGCTCGGCTGCCGCCAACGTGAGGCGAATCAGCTCATCGTGGCGCTGAGCCACACGCACGGCCGGCGCCATCAAGGTGATGGTGCCTTCCAGACGCTCCTTGGCGGCGAACACCGGGGCCGACACGCCCCAGACGCCGAAGTCGACTTCGCTTTCGGACACCGCATACCGCTGCTTGCGGATCTCCTCGACCTGCGCAACCAGACGCTCCTGCGCCACCGGCTGGCCCGCCAGTTGTCGGCTGATCAAGCTCTCGCGCGTGGCTTGCGGCAGGAACGAGAGCAGCGCCTTGGCGGAAGCGCCATGCACCAGCGGGTGGGCACGCCCCTTCGCAAAGGAGCAACGCAGCGATTGCTCGCTCTCGTGCATGTCAAGGCAAACGACCTGGCCATTCGCGGCGACCAGCAGACCCACGGTCTCGCCGGTGCGCTGCACGAGGGCTTCGATTTCTTCGCGTGCCTGAGTGACAAGATGCGAGTTGTGGTCGAAACCCCACGCCAATTGCACGCCGACCGGGCCCGGTTCGTAGAGCGCCTCATGGGCGTGCTCCTGCACCAGGCCCCACTTCTTGAGCGGCACGAGGTGGCGGTAAACGGTAGAGAGCGGCAAGCTCGTTTGCGCGGCGATCTCGCGTGCCGCGATCGGTCGTCCATGACGTGCGACCGTCACAAGCACTTGCAACACGCGCTCTGAGACCGATTGCGCTTCGGTGGTGTCCATCGTCTTAAAAAGCCAAAGAAAGCAAAGAAATCAGCGGGCTACCCCGTTGATGACGACATGGGCGCTATCTTGCGACGCAATTCCCAAAGTAAAAAATTGAATTCCCACCCGATGGTAACAAACCAAAGGATTACGCATAGGTATTTTCCCTTACGCATTACGCGAGCGACGCACAAAAAAACGCCGAACCCCTTATGAAACAAGGGATTCGGCGTTTTTCAGCGAACACCGGGTGATCTTTTTTATTATCGACCGAGCATCGACGTTTGCGATTCGGAGGCGGCCGATAACCAGCCAATGAGAATCGGCTTCTGCACTTTCCCAAGGGCGCTCTTCGGCAGCGCGTCGACGATGACCACCCGTCGCGGCAATTTGAAGCGAGCGATGCGTGCGCCGAGGAAATCGAGCACGGATTGTTGCGTCGCGCTCGCCGATGACGCGGACACGACGACGGCAACGGGCACCTCGCCCCATCGCTCATCCGGCACCCCGACGACAGCGGCCTCCAACACGCCCGGACAGTCGACCAGCGCGTTTTCAATTTCTGCCGGATAGATGTTCTCGCCGCCCGAGATGATCATGTCCTTGCTGCGACCCACGACTTCGAAACAGCCGTCGTCGCGCAACCGTGCCAGATCGCCGGAGTGAAACCAGCCGCCTTCAAATGAAGCGTGGTCCGGCGCGCGCCAGTACTCGCGCATCACATTCGGCGCGCGCACGAGAATCTCGCCAACCTCTCCGGCGAGAACCGGCCGGCCCGCGGCATCGGTCAGGCGGACTTCCACGCCGGGGCACGCCCGGCCAACCGTGCCGGGATGTGCCTTCGCCTCGCCGAAGCGCAACGCGATCGACACCGGCCCGGTCTCGGTCGCGCCATAGACTTGCCCGAGCGGGATGCCGCGCGCATGGAAGGCGTCGATGGCCGACATCGGCACAACGCTGGACCCGGCCATCACGCCGCGCAACGAGGACAGATCGGTCGTCTGCCATAGCGGGTGGCATTGCACCGCGCGCATTGTCGCGGGCACCATCAACGACAGCGTCGGCCGATGTTTCGCCACGTCGGTGATCCAGGCGGCCGGATCGAAGCGCGGATGCAACGTAACGCTCGCCCCGCGCAACAGCGCCGGTAACGTCTGGATGCACAAACCGCCGACGTGGAACATCGGCAAGGTCGAGAGGACGTGGTCTTCGGCACGCATCTCGTGCGCCCACCAACTGGCCTCGGCGTTGGCCAGCAGCCCGGCCTGTGTGTGCAAGGCCCCCTTGGGCTCGCCCGTTGTGCCCGACGTATAGGCGAGCAACACGGGGGCATCGGCGGCAACGTCCGGGTAATCGACCGGCTTGATCGACGGCACCGCGATCAGCCCTTCGATCGACGCAATGGCCGGTGGCGGCAGCTCGGTGTCGCCGGTGACTTCGAGCGCATCGCGAATCTGACGGGCCATGTCGCGGTGCGTCGCGTCTGACCAGAGCACGCGCACCCCGGCATGGCGCACGATGGCCGCCAGTTCGGGAACGGCGAGACGGAAATTCAGCGGCAGGAAGATGGCGCCGGCACGTGCGCACGCGAACAACAGCGCCAGTTGCAGCTCGTCGTTCAGCCCCAGGCACGCGACGCGCTCGCCCGGGGCGATCCGCCACGTGCCGCGCAGATGGCCGCCCACACGTTCGATGCGGCGCCAAAGTGCGGCGAAGTCGGTCTGCTGCGCTTCGTCGCCAACGCCGCAGCGCAGCGCCAGCCGCTGCGGCGTGGCACGTGCGTGACGGGCAAGCGCTTCTACAAAGGGCGTCAACTGATTCTCCGTGACAAGAGAGACGGTGAGGCGTGAGTGCGTAGCTTACTCGTCGCGCTCGCCCGGTTCGTAAAGCGCCTCGCGGCCGATGCGATCGAGGCACAGCTCCGCGGTCCAGGGCAACATCAGCGCACCGCAACGCGAATCACGATACAGGCGTTCGAGCGGCAGCGTCTTGAGCATCGACTGTCCGCCGCACGTACGAATGGCCAGACGGCACAGCTCGTTGGCATTCTCCATGATCGTGTACTGCGCCGCATAGGCGCGCAGACGCGCCTCCTTGCCCGGGTCGGCCCGGCCGTCCTGCAACGCGCGCAGGAAAAGCGCGCGCGTCTGCTCGAGCATGATGTGCATCTGCGCGACGGCAATCTGCTTGGTCGGATACATACGACGCTTGACTGGCGCCCCCATGCCCTCGGCTTCCCCTCGCAAATAGCGCACGGTGAAATCGTACGCGGCCTGAGCGATACCCATGTACGTCGGGGCCAGCGTCATGAACATGTGCGGCCAACGGCTGGCGGCCTGATAGTAAACGCCGCGCGGCATCAATTGCAGTTCGTCGGGAACGAACACATCCTTGAAAAGCAGCGTGCGCGAGACGGTGCCGCGCATGCCGAGCGGATCCCAGTCGCCGGTCACGGTGACGCCCGGGGCGTCGCCGGGCACCGCGATATAGAACGTGTCCTTCATCGACAACTCGGGCTTGTCTTCGGTGCACAGCACGCCGTAGTAGTTCGCCGCCCCCGAGAGCGACGCGAAGATCTTGCGTCCGTTGATCTTCCACCCGCCGTCGACTTTCGTCGCCGTCGTGCCGAACGGCGCCTTGCCCGCCGCGGCCGCGCTGCCCTCGGAGAACGGTTGCGCATAGATCGCCCCGTCCTGGATCACGCGCGCGAAGTGATGCTCGCGATAGCGCGCATGCTCGGCGCGTTGCTCGGGCGTCATGTCGAGATCGTCGGCGAGAATGCCGGTCCACATCATCGAACATGTGTGCATGTTGAACGTAAGCGCCGTCGCACCGCAATGGCGGCCCAGTTCGGCGGAGACCATCATGTACGTGGCGAAATCGGCGCCCAGGCCGCCGTCCGATTCGGGAATGCACAACTTCAGCAAACCGGCGGCGCGCATGTCGTCGTAGTTCTCGAACGGGAACGACGCTTCGCGATCCCAGCGGGCGGCGCGCGGCGCGAGCGACTCGCGTCCCACCTGCTCGGCCAGCGCCAGCAGGCGCCGTTGCTTGTCCGTGAGCGGATGATGCTCGCCGACGATCGAAGGGGGCTGATAGGCCACGGTGGTCTCCTAGAGTGATTCGAGGAAGGCGCGCACCTCGGCATTGAATTCCGCCGGATGCGTCAGATTCATGAGATGCCCGGCGCCGGGCAGGCAAACGTAGCGCGCCGCCGGGATGGCGTCGGCCATGCGCGCCATGACTTTCGCCGGCGCGTTGGCGTCGTGCTCACCGGCGATCAGCAGCACCGGCACGGCAAGACGCGCGAGTGCGGCGCGCTGTTCGAAACCGACCAGCGCCTGGAGCGCCGCGCGGTAGGCCGCGGGCGTGAGCGCGCCCATCGCATCGACGGCCAGTGTGTGCGCACTCGCGCGCGCGGTCGCGGATGGGTCGCCAAGCATGCCCGGCACGATGGCTTCAGCCATTTCGCGCAAGGTCTTGCCTGCGTCGAGCGGGGCGGTGCGCTGCCGCACGAACTCGCGCTGAAAGTCGCCGTCGGGCTTGCCGAACGCGGGCGACGTGCCGCACAGGATCAGCGCGGCGATATCGCGCGTGAACGGCGCGCCGCGCGCCATCAGCTCCTGCGCGACCATGCCGCCCATGCTGTGGCCGACGAGCACGAAACGCGAGGGCCCCAACGCGTCGAGCAGCGTTCGCAAGCGGTCGGCCAGCGCCGCCATTGTCGCCTCGGCGGGCATGGCGCTCTCGCCGTAACCGGGCATGTCCCAGGCGGCCACGCGATAACCGGCCGCCACGAACATCTCGAATTGCGCGGGCCACACGTGACGATTGCCGCCGATGCCATGCAGCAGCACGAGCGTGAGCGGGCCGTCACCGGCGATGCGACAGGCGGGCACGAGGCGCGTCATGACGCGAACTCGCCTTGCAATTGCCCGTCGCGCACCACGACGTCGCCGTCGAGCGCGATCGTGCAACGCCGCAGCGGCAGGTCGAAATGCCCGAGCGTGTGACGTCCCGCCACTTCGTTGGCACCGGTCGAGTACAGGAAGTTGCCCGCAAAGGCGCGCTGCTCGGTGCCGTTGCAATCGCGTTTGTCGTAACAGGCGAGTGCGTCCCAGCGGGCACGAGGGTTCAGGCCGAAGCCGACGTGCGAGACGGCATAGGCGTCGCGATCGCCCCACGCCGCGAAGTAGTCGCGCATGAGGTCGACGTCCACACCTTCGCCATCGATGGCGACAACATAGTCGTCTTCGACCGTGAGCGCGATGCGATCGCGTAGATATTGCTTGAATGTGAGGTTGATGTCGCCGGGGGCCAGCACGAGCTGTCCGTTCACGCTGTGCGCGGCGGGAAATGCCAGCGCCAGACCGCCCGGCCAGTGGGCCACCTGCCCCGGCTTGGCGCACCAGCCCCAGACGCCGCCCACACGCGCATCGCGAAGCCCGATGCGCAGATCGGTACCGGCGGCGGAGGTGACGTGCATTTGGGCGGCCGCGCGCAAACGCTTGATCGCGGCGCGCACTTTCGGTTCGAGCGCCGGATCGGTCGCGCAACGTTCCAGAATTTCGGGATGTTCGTTCGAGACCATCAACACGCGCGCACCGCCGCCGAGAATGTCGGGCAGTTCAGGGGCATGCAACAGGCCTTCGACCGTGCAGTCGACGACCAGTGTGGCCGCCTTGAGCGCGGCGACGACGGGCGCCAACCCACCCAGCGCGTCGCTCGCGCCGGTCGAGCGCACCGGCACCGGCGCACTCACGCGCCGACTCGGCACGACCAGCCGAAATGGCGCGGCGCCAAGCGATTCGGCGGCAAGTTGCGCTAATTCCACGTTGACAGGCCGGGATTGCGTTTCGGCTACAATCGCCACCACATCACCGGGTCCGATACCGCAGCGCCGCAAGGTCTCGGCAAATACGTCGATCCACTTATGCTCGATTCGCTCGATCAGCATATCGTCTCCTGAGCGTCTGACCTTCTCGCCTGCCGGGGACATTCCCCTCTGGCACGCGGCTGGCCGTCATGCGTCTTGTCGATCTGTTGTTCGTGCCATAGTATATGAATATTCATACAAATCAACCCGATCAAATTTGCCGGACGGGAGTGCAGGGACAGTGAACGCCAAACGCGCCTCAGCGCCAGATTTCGACAACACGGCCTTTCGTCATGCGCTCGGTCAATTCGCGACCGGGGTGACCGTGATTACCACGCGCGCCGACGACGGATCGCTTATCGGGATCACCGCCAGTTCGTTCAACTCAGTGTCGCTCACGCCGCCGCTCATTCTGTGGAGTCTTGCCACGCGCGCAGGCAGCATGCCGGTCTTTCGCGAGAACTCGCACTATGCCGTGAATGTGCTGGCGTCCGATCAACTTGACATCTGCAAGCGTTTTGCCACGATGAAGGGCGACCGTTTTGCGGGTGTGCCTTATACGCTCTCTGCGTCGGGCACGCCGGTTCTCGACGGTGCGCTGGCCTGGTTCGAATGTCATAACCGCAGCCGCTACGACGAAGGCGACCACGTCATCTTTGTTGGCGAAGTCGAGCGTTGCGGCGTACATGCCGACGTTGGCGAGCGCATGCCGCTGATCTTCCACGCCGGTGGCTTCCACAAGCCGCAGTCGCTCGGCTGAGCCGCCTCATGTCTGCCGCCGGTGCACCGTTCGTCGACGACTACCTGGCCTATCTGCTCGCGCGCGCGAGCACGCTGGTGTCCGACGAATTTCACCGTGAAGTCGCGGCGGCCGGGCTCGGTGTGACGGAGTGGCGTGTTCTCGCCACGCTCTCCGACGGTCGCGCGCGCACCATCAATCAACTGGCCGACATCGTGCTCGCCAAGCAGCCGACGCTCACCAAGATCGTCGACCGGCTCGAAGCGACCGGCGACGTCGTGCGCGGCGAGAGCGCCACGGACCGCCGCCAGTCGATGGTCTCGCTCACCCAGGCCGGACGTGAGCGCGTAACCCCGCTGCTCGCCAGCGCGCGACGTCACGAAGCCGGCGTGCTCGCCCGCTTCGGTACAGAACAATCCACCTTGCTCAAAGCGACCCTGCGCCGGTTGATCGACGAGATGACGCAGGGGACGTCGGGACCGTCTGGAACGTAAGGGACACAGCGGGCGCAACGCCCGTGTAGGCGCATTCCGATCACCGCGCGGCAGCGTCCGAAATCGCAGATCGCCTTGCGCGGCGAATCGTCGAATATTCGATCACTTCGCAATCTTGTCGAATATTCTTTCCTAAAATTAAGAAAATACGATTTTTTCGATCAATTTCACGCCTCGCCATCCCCGAATACGCAAGCACTTGCGAAGCGAATTCTTCTAAGATGCGCATATCGATTGACGATTTTGCGCACACCCATGACCGAACCCCGCCACCGCCCAGCCAACACGCCCGTCGAGCGCCGCGTGTGGGATATCAGCGCGCCACTCTCGAGCGACACGCCGGTCTGGCCCGGTGACACGCCGTTCTCGGAACAGTCGGTGTGGCAGATCGGACCGGGCTGCCCGGTCAACGTCGGGCGCATCACGCTGTCGCCGCATACGGGCGCCCACGCCGACGCGCCGCGTCATTACGACGACGACGGCGCCTTTATCGGGGAAGTGGCGCTTGAGACTTATCTTGGGCCGTGCCGGGTCATTCATTGCGTTGGCGCGTCGCCGGTCGTCACGCCGGATCGGGTGGCCCCCTACCTGACAGACGTGCCGCCACGCGTGCTATTGCGCACGTATGCACAGGCCCCCGTCGCTCGCTGGGACAGTGCGTTTTGCGCCGTCGCGCCCGAGACGATCGACCTGCTCGCGGCGCATGGGGTGAAGTTGGTCGGAATCGACACGCCGTCGCTCGATCCCCAGGAGAGCAAGACGATGGACGCCCACCACCGCATTCGGGCGCATCGCATGGCGATCCTCGAAGGACTGGTGCTCGATGCCATTGCACCGTCCGATTACGAACTCATCGCATTGCCGCTCAAGTTCATGCGACTCGATGCGAGTCCGGTGCGTGCGGTGCTGCGCTCGCTTTGAGCGACACATACCGCGCCGAGCGCATGACACACGACTTCCATTTTCCGCATTGCTTTCACTGACAAAACGCAAACCATGACGTCTTCTCGCAACGAATGCCTGGCCCTTGACGCGGCCGATCCGCTCGCCGCGCTGCGCGCCCAATTCGATCTGCCGCCCGGCGTGATCTATCTCGACGGCAACTCGCTGGGGGCGCGCCCGGTGGCCTCGGCCCAACGCGCCCAGGAGGTGATTACGGCCGAATGGGGCGTGGGTCTCATCCGCAGCTGGAACGAGGCCGATTGGTTCGCGCTGCCGCGCACGCTCGGCGACGCCCTGGCCCCCATCGTCGGTGCTGGCAAAGGCGAAGTGGTGGTGACGGACACCACGTCGAGCAACCTCTTCAAAGTGATGGCCGCCGCCCTTGATGCGCAGCGCACCCTCGCGCCGCAACGCAAGGTGGTTGTCTCCGAGCGCAGCAACTTCCCGACCGACCTGTACATCGTGCAAGGCCTCACGCGCCTGCTCGACGACGGTTACTCGCTGCGCCTGATCGATTCGCCGGAAGAACTCCCTGCCGCGCTGGGCGACGACGTCGCCGTGGTGTTGCTCACGCATGTGAACTATCGCACCGGCGCCATGTACGACATGGCCGCGCGTACGGCCGAGATTCACGCAGCCGGTGCGCTGTGCGTGTGGGATCTGTGCCACTCCGCCGGTGCGGTGCCTGTCGATCTGAACGGCGCCAACGCCGACTACGCCGTGGGTTGCACGTACAAATATCTGAATGGCGGTCCAGGGGCCCCCGCATTCGTCTGGGTTAACAAGCGTCTTCAAGATACCTTCTGGCAGCCGCTGTCGGGTTGGTGGGGCCATCGCACGCCGTTCGCGATGCAGCCGGAATACACGCCGGACAATGGCATCGGGCGCTACCTGTGCGGCACGCAGCCGATCGTCTCGCTTTCGCTGGTGCAGTGCGGTCTCGATATTTTCGCGCAGACCTCGATGGACGCCCTGCGTCGCAAATCGCTGGCGCTGACGGATCTGTTCATCGAACTGGTGGAAGCGCGTTGCGCCGAATTCCCGCTCACGCTGGTGACGCCGCGCGCTCACGCGGCGCGCGGGTCGCAGGTAAGCTTCGAACATCCGGAGGGGTTCGCCGTGATTCAGGCGCTGATCGCGCGCGGCGTGATCGGCGACTATCGCGAGCCGCGCATCATGCGCTTCGGCATGACACCGCTTTATACGAGCTTTGCCGATGTCTGGGATTCTGTCGAAATTTTGCGTGACGTGCTGACCACGGGTTCGTGGGACAAGCCCGAGTTTCGTCGCCGCGGCGCGGTGACCTGAGCGAGGAGTCATAAGCATGAGCAAGACCCCTTCCTGCGCGCCCGACCCGCAGAACATCCCGGCCCAGACGACGCCCGCATCGGGCGGGTGCCCGTTCGGCCATCAAGGCCCGGACGACGCAACGCCGGACGCATCGTCCGCACCGGCGGAAGCGTCGACCGATGCCACGCAATGGCATGAGGCGAAGCTCGATTTTTCGAAGAGCATGAGCTACGGCGACTACCTGTCGCTCGATCCAATTCTGAATGCACAGCATCCGCGCTCGACCGACCACAACGAGATGCTGTTCATCATCCAGCATCAGACGAGCGAGTTGTGGATGAAGCTTGCCCTCTACGAGTTGCAGGCGGCCCGTACGGCGGTGCACAACGACGACCTGCCCCCCGCGTTCAAAATGCTCGCCCGCGTGTCGCGCATTCTCGAGCAACTCGTGCAGGCGTGGAGCGTTCTCGCGACGATGACACCGTCGGAGTATTCGTCGATGCGCCCGTCGCTGGGCAGCTCATCGGGCTTTCAGTCGTATCAGTACCGCATTCTGGAATTCATGCTGGGCAACAAGAATGCGGCGATGTTGAAGCCCCATTCGCATCGCCCCGATGTCTTCGCGCAGGTGCAGGCCGCGCTGGGCGCCCCTTCGTTCTACGACGAGGTGGTGCGCCTTCTGGCACGGCGCGGATTTGCCATTGCCCCTGAACGCCTGGAACGCGACTGGACGACGCCGACGCCGCACGATGCCACCGTCGAGGCCGCATGGCTCGAGGTATATCGCAACCCATCGCAACACTGGGAACTGTACGAGATGGCCGAGGAACTGGTCGATCTCGAAGACGCGTTCCGGCAATGGCGCTTCCGCCACGTCACGACGGTCGAGCGCATCATCGGCTTCAAACAAGGCACCGGTGGTACCAATGGCGCCCCCTACTTGCGCAAGATGCTCGATGTCGTACTGTTCCCCGAGCTTTGGCATGTGCGAACGTTGCTGTGAGGTTTTTTTCAGTGCGCTGATGACACCCATCGCATAGATTCGCACGCAGCCCTGTCACATGCCCAGGGCTGCGGCGCTTGCCCGTCCCCTGACTCCGCTCCAATGCCGGTTAAGTCGCTACGTCAGGGGACGGACAATCACCGCCATCGTGCGCCCCTACGTTCCCCTGCTCGTTCCCGCTCGTCTCTGCTCGTCTCTGCTCGTCTCTGCTGTCATTACTGCGGTCGTTCTGGCTTTGTTGGCCGGGTCGTGTTGGTGGGTGTTGTCGCGTCGAAGGCGGTTGCGAATCGGGTTGGGGGCCGCCCGCGGTGCGACTTAACCGGCAATGGAGTGCCGCGGGCGGCCCCCAACCCGATGGACCACCGCCGTTTGCCGGCTTTTGCCGACTTACACCGACTTACACCTGCCCACTGAGGCGCGCGGCGAGTTGCTTCAATCGGGGTGCGATCTCCTCGCGGAAGACCGCATCCGGAATCGATGACGACGGGCCGCTGCAACTGATCGCGAGCCATCGGTTCTGTCTCACGTCGCGCAACGGCACCGCGACCGCGTTCACCCCTTCATGCCAATCGCGAAACGAATAGCAACACCCCTCGCGCCGGTACGTCTCGATGCCCTTGTCGACGCCCAACTTCAGCGCGTCCCAACCGACATTGCGCAGCGCCGTCGGATTCGCGTCATAGGCATCGTGCAGATCGGCCAGTAACGTCTCCCGCTCGACAGGCGTCATGGCCGCCAGGTAGACGCGCCCCATCGAACTCGTCAACATCGACAAGCGTGATCCTGCCGTCAGGCCCAGCGTGAGATGCGCCGAATCGCTGCGGATGGTCTCGAGATACATCATGTCGATGCCCTCCCGGCAACCGAGCGAAATGGAACACCCCATTTCCTTGGCCAGCGCGCGCATGTGCGGACGTGCCAGCGTCAGCATGTCGGTGCCGTTCAGGAAGGCATATCCCAGCGCCAGCACGCCAGCGTCGAGCGCGTACTTGCCCAGATCGGCGTCGTAACGCAAATAGCCCAATTCAGTGAGCGTGTAGGCCAGCCGGCTGACGGTCGCCTTCGGCAGCCCGGTGCGCGCGGCGAAGTCGCGATTGCCCAGCAGGACATCGTCAGGTCCAAAGGCACGCAACAGCTCAAGACCACGTGCCAGCGCCGTGACGAACTTGCGCTCGTCATGTGACGGCGGCACACCATGCGCCGGCGCACCGGCAAAGGCAGACAGGGACGTTTTGACCACAACCATCGCGCGCTCCGCAGCAAAAAGGGGCGACCCGCGCAACAAGTGACCGTTGCCGAGCCAAAAATTTTAGTGTTAAACTAACTTCAGTTTTGGAACATTGTTCCGCATTGCGGAACTTTAGTCAAGTCGGAGCACGTCATGGGTTCGGGTGGCCACAAGGTCCGCCGGCCGATCAGGCGGGGCCGACGAGAATTGTGTCAGCGCATTTTTCGAGAACATCGGAGGAGATAGGTCATGGCAGGCAATGCACAGTTTCAATGGGAAGATCCGCTGTTGCTCGATGCGCAGCTCACCAGCGAGGAGCGCATGATTCGCGACGCGGCAGCCGCCTACGCGAACGACAAGCTCGCACCGCGCGTGCTCGAGGCGTTTCGTCACGAGCGCACCGACGCGGCCATCTTCCGCGAGATGGGCGAGATCGGCCTGCTCGGCCCGACGATTCCTGAAGCCTACGGTGGCCCGGGCTTGAACTATGTGGCCTACGGCCTGATTGCGCGTGAAGTCGAACGCGTGGATTCGGGCTATCGTTCGATGATGTCGGTGCAGTCGTCGCTCGTCATGGTGCCAATCTTCGAATTCGGCAGCGAAGCGCAGAAGCAGAAGTACCTGCCGAAGCTGGTCAGCGGCGAATGGATCGGCTGCTTTGGCCTGACGGAACCCAACCACGGTTCCGACCCCGCCGGCATGACCACGCGCGCCAAGAAGGTCGCCGGTGGCTATGAGTTGAGCGGCAGCAAGATGTGGATCACCAACTCACCGATCGCTGACGTCTTCGTCGTCTGGGGCAAGCTCGCCGACGAGAGTGGCGAGGAGAAGATTCGCGGCTTTATTCTGGAAAAGGGCTGGAAGGGTCTCTCCGCCCCGGCGATTCACGGCAAGGTCGGTCTGCGAGCGTCGATCACCGGTGAGATCGTGATGGACCAGGTGTTCGTGCCCGAAGAGAATCTGATGCCGGGCGTCTCTGGCCTGAAAGGCCCGTTCACCTGCCTGAACTCGGCCCGCTACGGCATCGCCTGGGGTGCGCTGGGTGCCGCCGAATTCTGCTGGCACACGGCACGCCAGTATGTGCTCGACCGTCAGCAGTTCGGTCGCCCGCTCGCCGCCAATCAGTTGATCCAGAAGAAACTGGCCGACATGCAGACGGAAATTACGCTGGGTCTGCAAGGCTGCCTGCGCCTGGGGCGCATGAAGGACGAGGGCACCGCCGCCGTCGAGATCACGTCGATCATGAAGCGCAACTCGTGCGGCAAGGCCCTTGATGTTGCCCGTCTCGCGCGCGACATGCTCGGGGGCAACGGCATCTCCGATGAGTTCGGCATCGCCCGCCATCTGGTGAACCTCGAAGTAGTCAACACCTACGAAGGCACACACGACATTCACGCCCTGATCCTCGGGCGCGCACAGACCGGCATCCAGGCGTTCTTCTGATTGTCGTCGCATCGCATCCAATCGATCGATTCGATCGATTGGATGGGTTCGATACCCTACACCGCGCGTCGCTCGCGCGGCGTAGGGCACTTGTCTGGTACGCGTCGTTTCTCAGGCCGCAAGTCGCGGGCCGTCAATCCCCCGGGCGACGGCGCGTACCAAACAACAATGCCAGCGCTCTCGCGCTGGCATTTTCCGTTTCAGCGTCCGTCGAACAATGTCGACATTCGTCGACAGCGTTCCGACATGCAAGCCGGATTACTTGTTCGGCTGCGGCGTGAGACGCAGGTAGGGACGCACGACCTTGTAGCCCTTCGGGAATTTCTCCTTCAGCACGGCTTCGTCCTTGATCGACGGGACGATCACGACGTCTTCGCCATCTTTCCAGTTACCCGGCGTCGCCACCGAGTAGTTATCGGTCAGTTGCAGCGAATCGATCACGCGCAGGATTTCGTCGAAGTTGCGCCCCGTGCTGGCCGGATACGTAATGGTCAGGCGCACCTTCTTCTTCGGATCGATCACGAACAGCGAGCGAACGGTCACGGTTTCGCTGGCGTTCGGATGGATCATGTCATAGAGCTGCGACACCTTGCGATCGCCGTCGGCGAGGATCGGGAAGTTGACCGTCGTGTGCTGCGTTTCGTTAATGTCGTTGATCCAGCCTTTGTGCGACTCGGCATCGTCCACCGACAATGCGATGGCCTTTACGTTGCGCTTTTCGAACTCACCCTTGAGTTTGGCGGTCAGACCGAGCTCGGTCGTGCACACCGGCGTGTAATCGGCCGGGTGCGAGAAGAGCACCCCCCAGCTGTCGCCGAGAAATTCGTGGAACTTGATTTTGCCAACCGACGAGTCTTGCTCGAAATCGGGGGCAATGTCACCCAAACGCAATGTCATTTACAGTCTCCTTGAGATCCGTCAACTCAGTGGGGTAAAGACTAAAGGATGCTAACCTTTGCCAGAACGAATAAAAAATTTGGTGCAAATAATTATTCGAAATATAAGGCGGTTGGGACGTTGTTTTCTGGCAACGACGCATTGAACGCGTTACGATGTGACTCATATCCCTCTCGCATTTTCCTCCCAAAATCGGGTAACGACCATGTCGCAAGTCCCTACCAACAAGGAGAAGTTCATGACCGATATCAAATCCGTATTGGCCGACGCCGAAGATCTGCTCAAGCAAGCCGCCAACACGACCGGTGAGCGTGCCTCCGAACTGAGCGACAAGGCCCTGGCGCTGCTCAAGCAGGCCAAGGAAAAAGCCTCCGACGTGCAGGTTGTCGTCGTGGAGAAGAGCAAGCAGGCGGCGCGCGTGACCGACGACTACGTTCACGACCATCCGTGGCAAGCCGTGGGCATTGCCGCCGGCATCGGCGTGGTGATCGGCCTCCTGCTCAACCGTAAGTAAGCTACGCCGACGCAAGTCACTTCCTCGCCTACTCTGCCCAAGGCGGAGCCCACCTGACCGGCACGACGGGTCAGGGGGCCGCCAAGCCCACCCCATGACCGACAATGATCGCACGACCCCGCCGCGGCCTTCGCTGCGGCGCCTCGCCGGTGCGTTGCTCGAGATCGTACAGTCGCGCATCGAACTGATCGGCATCGAGTTGACCGAGGAGAAGGAGCGCCTGATGGGCGTGGCTTTCCTCGGCCTGGCCGCGATGCTCTTCGGCGTGCTCGCTCTGGTGTCGCTCACCGCGCTGGTGATCGTGATTTTCTGGGACACCTACCGTCTTCAGGCCATGACCGGCATCTTTGCCGTGTATCTGGTGCTGGCGGGGTGGTGCGCCGTGCGTGCGCGCAACATTCTGCGCGATGCGCCGATGCCGTTCGAGGCCACGCTGGCCGAGTTCGAAAAGGATCGCGACGCGCTGCGTCCGGACTGAAGGAGATCTGCCCGTGCCGCTCGAACCGAACCGCCCTCGCCGCCCGCGACCGTCACGACGCTCGCGCCACGATCTCCTCGCCATTCGCAAGGAGCTGGTGCTCACGCGCATCGCCGTCGAGCGCGCCGAACTGATCCAGGCCGCGCACGTGACGCGCGAGCGTCTGCGCAATTTCCGTTGGGTGCGCTACCTGTTGCCGGGCGGCCTCGCGAAGTTCGCCGGGCTTGGGGGCCTCGCGAACTCCGGGCTCAAACTCGGCGGTCTGCTCGAGCGCTACCCCCTGGTCAGCTCGGTGGCCTCGCTTGCGCTCACCGGCTTGTCGCATACCCCCGTCGGACGCGTTGTTCGTCGCGGTCTCAAGTGGGGCGGCCTCGGCGTGCTCGCATGGCAAGGCATCAAGCTCTGGCAGGACTCGACGAAGCCGTCAGCGCCGCAAGCCGATGAACCCAACGCGGCACACGCCACTGCCGCGTCCGCCACAAACAGCACCCACGCCAACGCGAACGACGCCGGCATCCCCCCCGTCATGTAATGGGCACGCCCCCTATGCCTCAGGACATGACGGCAACACCACTTCTCGACGCCACGCCCGCATGACTGCATGACGGCGCGCGGTCATGGCATCATCGCGGCGCGGCGGCGCACCGACGTGACATGCGGGCGCGGCCATAGGCATTGATCGTGATGCAGATGCGACGCTCGTGCCCCTCGATCCGCACCGTCCCCGAGAGCCATTTGTCGCGCTCGGTTCGTATGAAACCGCTTTCCGCGAACGCCAGCCCTTCCGTGTAGTACAGCGCCCAGTCCGCTTCGATGTGTACTCCCGGTGGTAATGGCGCATGTCGCCCCAGCAATTGGTCTCCCGCGTCGAAGCGATGATTCCGATTTTCGTCCACGAACGTCACCCAGCCGCCGCTCAGCGCCCCGCCATCGTGCGGCGCTATCGCCACGCGCCGGTGGCGCGCCAGGGCTTCCGCTCGCGCGGCCTGCATCGACGCCAGGAAGGCGCGCGCCGTGATATCGACCCCCACGCGGCGGCGAACGGCCTCGATGGAAGGCGCGACCGCCAGCAGCGCCACGGCAAGCACCGCCACCGCGACAACACACTCCAGCAGCGTGATGCCCGACATCGCCCGCGGATCATGATGCATCGCAAGACTCACGCTGAGCGCCGTGCGTGGACTTTCCCACGACATCGTCGTGCCACGTCACCACCTCGCGCCAACTCAATGCGCGCGACGAATACGACGAACGCGAAGCATCCGATCCGCGTCCCCCACCGGGACGAACCTCCTGCTCGCGACGACGAACCTCATAGATCGCCTGCAGGTAGACACGCGTCCCGGGCAAGTCGCCACATCCCATCGCACTGACCCGATAGCGTCGCACCGACGCATCGCGCTTTGCTGCGTCGTCGGTCCAATAGGCGGACAACGCGATTCGCTCGATGAAGTAGCTTGCCTTATGCCGTTTGACGACCGCTCCACTGCCACTCCACTCGACTGTCCGCCATCGCGGCACGCGTTTTGGATACCAGACGTCGCCCCGATGGCTCGCCGCCAGCACCCCATTCGGCCCGGCGTCGAACGCCGACATGCTCGCGATCTCCGCGGCCTGTGCGCCGTCGGTAAGCCAGTCGCGCGCCTCGGCAAGTGCCTTGTCGGCTGCGGCAAACGCCCCGACACGATCGTTCGTGTACGCGACGAAACGGTTCGCCAATTGGCGATGCTGCATGCCGGAGGCGGCCAGTGCCATCAGGGCGGCCAACCACATCACAATGAAGACGCCAACCATTCGGCCTCCGCCCCCACGCCACCGTCGTTGCGACGATAGGCCACCGCATTGAACACATGTAAATGGACGTCGCCGGCGTTGCCCAGTCGCTTGAACTCACGACCGCCGGTCGCCGCGTCGAACACTTCGATCACGCTCACTGCCCGCGGCTTGCCACCGCGACGCGGCGCCCCGCGCATCACCAACGAAAACGCGACCGCTGCCACGTTCTCCCATCCCCGCTCGCCGGCCGGCGGGCGCGCGGGTCGGTTCCGCATCCGCGTGCCCGGCGCGACCCAACGCAAGCCCCCGGCCCCTCGGTCACGCAACCCCAATCGGATGTACATGGCCTCCACCCCCATGACCAGCACTTCCGGGCGGCGCAGATCGGTCGCCGTCGCCTGACGCTCACCGTAGCGGCAGTAAAGCGAGGGAATCGCGTCTTCTCCCTTGTCCACATAGAAGATGCTGAGTTGACGTTCGTCCAGCCGTCCCGTGGCTTTCACGCGGTACCCGCCGCAATTGTGCACAGCCCCATTGCCCAGCAAAAAGCCCGCCCCGTGAAATTGCACCTCCAGCAGCGCACTGCCCTGCCATCCGAACCGCGAACAGTTGTCGGCCGTGAGCGCACACTCGGCGCCGACACGCAGCGACGGCCAGTCTCTCACCCCTTGCCCGGGCAATCGGATCGCGCCTTCCATCGGGTCCCAGTTTCGATATCCGGCCATACCAACGGCACGCGTGAGCTGTGTCAGCGCGAAGATGGCGCGCTCGTTGACGTCGTATCGCTCGGCCTGCACTCGCCACAAGCGAATGCCCGCGAGATAGATCGCCGTCGCCGCCATGACGACCAGCAAGCCCAGCGGCATGGCCAGTACCACCTCGAGCAACGTGAAGCCAGTCATGCGACGTTTGCGCCAGCCATCGCCCCAGTCGCCGCGCGGCGCGCTCATGGTTGACCGAGAGCGAGCCACGCATCGCCCGCCGCTGGGGGTCGCGACAGTGCCGCCCCCGGGGCTGGCAAGGCCATCATCGTCACGTTCGGCGTCGATGCGAGTTCGGCAGATGACATTCCCCCGGCGGCCTGCCATCGTGCAAAGCCCTGCGCACCGGCCGTCAGCGCCAGCACGGCAAACATGACGTCGAGCAGTGTCGCGCCCCGTGCCAATGCCCTACGCCGCACACCGCACTGCGGCCGCCCCTTCATCGGCGCCTGCCTCGGTGGCACCGAGGCGGGCGGTGTCCAGGGCTGCGCTCCCCGCCGCCGGCTTCGGCCCGCGTCGAACGGCGGCATACCGTGACCTCGCCGCGAGCGCGTCCGGGCGCGATGGGTCAACGCATCGCGAAGCGTATGCCGGTCGGTCAAGCGCATGGGGTGTCGGCGATCCTGTCTCATGGTTCGATACCTCGTCTCGTTGATGACGCGTCCATCGTCGCGCACGGTCGACGAAACGCCAATCGGACACCGCCGCAAAACCCGCCCCGTCATGCGCCACCTCACTGCTCATACGCAACGCATGCCCGCCATCACGCAAACGCCCATAAAAAAACGGCGACCGAAGTCGCCGTCTGTTGGCGCGTCGTACCGAGGGGACTCTACGCCGCTTCATCGCGTCATTGCCGCCCCCGGCAACCTTATCCCTTCAACTCATCGACAAGTGCGACATACGCTTCCTGTGCCTCTTCTTTCGACTTGCCCTTGAGCATCTCCCAGGCGTCGAACTTGGCACGCCCGACAAAATCCGTGATGCCGGGACGCGCACCGGACACGTCGCCTTCCGTGCCTTGTTTGAAGAGCGCGTAGATCCGCAGCAACGTGAAATTGTCGGGGCGCTCGGGCAGCGCCTTGGATTGGGCTACGGCCTCGTCGAAGCGCGTTTGAAGATCGCTCATGGTGTCTCTCCCTGGAAAAACGGTCAGCTTATAAGTGCCCCGCGCGTCGCGTCGGCAACGTCATGCAAACGCTCGCGTCGACGCTCGGGGTGTTGCGAATACAACGCGAACTAGGATATCGACGAAGCGGTATGCCAGGTAGGGGCGAGCGTAGAACCCAGCGTCTAAACCTCTCGGGAACTGAGCTTGTTTACCGCGAAACACGACGCCCGAACGTAAAACGCCCGGCGTATTGCCGGGCGTCTCGATCGTCAAACCTTGCACCGTCGCGAGACATTTGCGCCAATCACGCCGCGCGCCTGCCTCGCGACACGATCACGATGCGGGTGCCGCCGGTGCCGATGCCGCCCCGGCGCTGGCCGGTGCGGTGTGCTCCTCCCAACCGCCTCCGAGCGCCTTGTACAGCGTAACGAGGTTGGTCCAGCGCGACAGACGCGTCGCGATCAGTGTCTGCTGCGCCGCATACAGCGAGCGTTGCGAGACGAGCGCGTTCAGGTAACTATCCACGCCATTGCGATACCGCAGGTCCGAGAGCTTGTAGCTCTCGTCGCTCGCCTTGACGAGTGACTCCTGCGCGGCGATTTGATCGTCGAGCGTGCCGCGTGCGGCCAGCCCGTCGGACACTTCGCGGAACGCCGTCTGAATCGCCTTCTCGTAGTTGGCGATCTCGATGCGCTTTTTCACCTTGGCCAGATCGAGATTGGCCAGATTCTGCCCGCCCGCGAAAATCGGCAGCGTGATGGTCGGTGCGAACGACCATGCGCCCTGCCCGCCCTTGAACAGATTGCCCAGCGACGCGCTCGCCGTCCCCGCGCTCGCCGTGAGCGAGATCGACGGGAAGAACGCGGCACGCGCCGCGCCGATGTTCGCGTTGGCGCCCTTGAGCGTGTGCTCGGCCGCCGTCACGTCAGGGCGACGCAGCAGCAAATCGGACGGCAGCCCGGCGGGGAGATCGGTGAGCAGGCCTTGCCCGTCGAGCGGACGTCCCGGCGGTAAGTCCGCCGGTAACGGCTGACCGATGAGCAGCGCGAGCGCGTTCTCGTCCTGCGCGACCTGGCGCGTGTACTGCGCCAGATTCGCCCGCGCCGCATCGACCGGCGTTTGCGCCTGTCGCAGATCGAGCCCCGAGGCCGTCCCCACGTCGAAGCTACGCTTGGTCAGCTGATACGACGACTCCTGGCTCTTGAGCGTGTCGGCCGTCAGTTTGAGCAGATCCTGATCGGCCAACCAGGTGAGGTAGGCCGTCGCCACTTCCGAGATCAGCGTGATGTGGGCCGTCTTGGCCGTGTCCTCGCTGGCCAGATACGTCTCCAATGCCTGATCCTTCAGGCTCTGGATACGACCGAACAGATCGAGTTCGTATGACGTAAAGCCTACGCCTACCTGGTAGCTGCGGCTGATGCTGGCCCGCCCGGAGGACGTCAGGTCCCCCGGCGTGCGCTGAACCGACCCCTGCCCTGCCACCCCCACCGAGGGCAGCAACGCGGAACGCTGGATCTGATACTGCGCACGCGCGGCTTCGACGTTGAGCATCGAGACGCGCAGATCGCGGTTGTTCTGCAGCGCGATCTCAATCAACTTCTGCAGGCGGGGATCGGTAAAGAAATCGCGCCAGCCCAAATCGGCCGCCGCCACGCTACTGCTGCCCGCGGTGCCGTTCTGGTTTGCCGCGCCAGGCGTCTTGTAGGCCGGACCAGTGGGGAACGTCGTGGCGACCGGCGCCTCGGGCCGCTCATAATGCGGCGCCAGGGTACAGCCTGCCAGGGACGCTGCCGCCAAGGCAATCGACAATGCTTTGTGCTTCATAGCTCAGTTTCCTTCCTTGGCGGGGCCTTCGGTGGCGTCCGGGTTCGGCTTGCGCGCTTCCGGATGCTCCACGGTGTCCAGGTCTTCATGCGCAAAGCGCTTGCGCACCAGCACGAAGAAGACGGGCACGTAGTAGATCGCAAGGAACGTCGCCGCCAGCATACCGCCGATCACGCCCGTCCCGATCGCGTGCTGCGAAGCCGAGCCCGCGCCGTTGGAGATCGCCAGCGGCAACACGCCGAGCACGAACGCCATTGACGTCATCAGAATCGGTCGCAGACGCAGGCGCACCGCCTCCATCGTCGCTTCCATCAGGGTGCGGCCCTGCTCCTGGAGGTCCTTGGCGAATTCCACGATCAGAATCGCGTTCTTCGCCGACAGCCCCACCGTGGTCAGCAGACCCACCTGGAAGTATACGTCGTTGGACAAGCCACGCAGGGTCGCGGCGAGCAACGCCCCCAACACCCCCAAGGGCACCACCAGAATCACCGAGAACGGGATCGACCAGCTTTCGTACAAGGCCGCCAGACACAGGAACACGATCAGGATCGAAATGGCGTAGAGCGCCGGCGCCTGCGAGCCGGAGATGCGCTCTTCGAACGACAGCCCCGTCCACTCCAGACCGATACCCGTCGGGAGTTGCTTCGCAATTTCCTCGATCGCCTTCATGGCGTCGCCCGACGACTTGCCCGGTGCCGGCATGCCCTGAATTTCCACGGCAGGCACCCCGTTGTAGCGCTCCAGACGCGGCGAGCCATAAATCCACTGCCCCGTGGCGAAGGCCGAGAACGGCACCATGGCCCCGCTCGAATTACGGACGTAAAGTTTGTTGATGTCCTGCGGCAGCATGCGATCCTTCGCTTCCGCCATCACGTACACCTTCTTCACGCGACCGCGATCGATAAAGTCGTTCACGTACGACGACCCCCAGGACGCCGAGAGCGTGGAGTACACATCGGCAATCGACAGCCCCAGCGCGGCGGCCTTTTCTTCGTCGACGTCCACCTTGTACTGCGGCGTATCGTCGAGTCCGTTCGGACGCATGTTCGCAAGGTTCGGGTTCTTCGCCGCCATGCCCAGCAACTGATTACGGGCGGCCATGAGCGCGTCGTGGCCGAGACCCGCGCGATCCTGCAACTCGAAGTCGATACCGCCTGCGTTACCGAGTTCCGGCACCGACGGCGGGTTGATCGCGAAGACCATCGCGTCCTTCATGCCGGCGAACGCCCGGTACGCCCGTGCGATGACCGACTGCACCTTGAGATCGGCCGACTGACGCTCATCCCACGGCTTCATCATCGTGAACGCGAGACCCACGTTCTGACCGCGGCCGTTGAAGCCGAAGCCCGTCACCGTGAAGATCGAACGCACGGCGTCCTTTTCATTCTCCAGATAGTGCTTCTCGACCTGCTTCATCACGTCGAGCGTACGCTCCTGCGTCGCGCCCGGCGGCAATTGCACGAGGTTGAAGAAGTAGCCCTGGTCTTCGTCAGGCAAGAACGCGGTCGGCATACGCACGAACAGGAAGCCCACGACGGCCACGATCACCACGTAGACGATCAGGAACGGCGTGCTGCGCTTGAGAATGCGCTCCACCTGGCTCTGGTACTTTTTCGAGCTGTTGTCGAACGTGCGGTTGAACCAGCCGAAGAAGCCGCGCTTCTCATGCACTTCGCCCTTCTTGATGGGCTTGAGAATCGTGGCGCACATCGCCGGCGTGAGCACGATGGCCACGAGCACCGACAGCGCCATGGCCGCCACGATGGTCAGCGAGAACTGGCGATAGATGGCGCCGGTCGAGCCGCCGAAGAACGCCATCGGCACGAACACCGCCGAGAGCACGAGCGCCACCCCCACCAGCGCACCGACGATCTGGCTCATGGCCTTTTTCGTCGCTTCCTTCGGACTCAGCCCCTCTTCGGACATCACCCGCTCGACGTTTTCCACCACCACGATCGCATCGTCCACCAACAAACCGATGGCGAGCACCAGCCCGAACATCGACAGCGTGTTGATGGAGAAACCCGCCGCGCCCATGATGCCGAACGTACCGAGCAACACCACCGGCACGGCAATCGTCGGAATGATCGTCGCCCGCAGGTTCTGCAGGAACAGATACATCACGAGGAACACGAGCACGATACCTTCGATGAGGGTCTTGATCACTTCCTCGATCGAGATCTTCACGAACGGCGTGGTGTCGTACGGGAAGTCGGCCTTCATGCCCGTCGGGAAGTACTGTGCGAGGTCCGCCACCTTCTGCTTGACCGCCGTGGCCGTTTGCAGCGCGTTGGCGCCCGTGGCCAGCGTGACCGCGAGACCCGCCGCCGGCTTGCCGTTATAGCGCGCGACCACCTGGTACGATTCACCGCCCAGCTCCACGCGAGCGACATCGCCCAGACGCACTTGCGAGCCGTCCTTGTTGACCTTGAGCAGGATCTGGCGGAACTGCTCCGGCGTCTGCAAGCGGCTCTGCGCCATCACCGTGGCGTTGAGCTGCTGGCCCTTCACCGCCGGCGCGCCGCCCAGCTCGCCCGCCGAGACCTGCACGTTCTGCGCCTGGATGGCGCTCGAGACGTCGAGGATCGTCAGGTTGTAGCCGTTGAGCTTCTGCGGATCGACCCACACACGCATGGCGTACTGCGCACCGAAGAGCTGGACCTGACCGACGCCGTTCACACGGCTGATCGGATCCTGCACGTTGGCGGCCAGATAGTTCGCGAGGTCGATGTCGGTCAGTTTGCCGTCGTCGGAATACGCGCCGATCACCAGCAGGAAGTTCTTGGTCGCCTTGGCGACCTTGATGCCCTGCTGCTGCACCTGCTGCGGAAGCAGCGGCGTGGCGAGTTGCAGCTTGTTCTGCACCTGCACCTGCGCGATGTCCGGATTCGTGCCTTGCGCGAAGGTCAGCGTGATCTGAGCGGTACCCGAGCCGTCGGAGGTCGACGACATGTACTCGAGGTTGTCGATACCGTTCATCTGCTGCTCGATCACCTGCGTGACCGTATCCTGCACGGTCTGTGCGGAAGCACCCGGATAAACGGCAGTGATCTGAACGGACGGCGGGGCGATCGGCGGGTACTGCGAAACCGGCAGCTTCAGGATCGAAAGCGCACCGGCAAGCATAATGACGATCGCGATCACCCAAGCAAAGATCGGGCGATCGATAAAAAACTTTGCCATGAAAGAGGCTCCGCGTTATTGAGCTTTGGCGCCCGAGGCGGGGGCGGCCGCTGCCGGTGCACTGGCACCTGCAGGCGCCTCAGCCCCCGGCAACTGCGCCGGAACCGCCTTCGCCGGCGCGCCCGGGCGCACCTTTTGAAGACCCGACACGATCACCTGATCGCCGGCGGCCAGACCCGCACTCACCAGCCACATGTTGCCGATCGCGCGATCGGTGACAAGCTGACGCAACTCGACCTTGCCTTCCTTGTTCACGATCAGTGCCGTCGGCTGGCCCTTCTGATCACGCGTGACCCCCTGCTGCGGCACGAGCAGACCGCCCTCCTTCACGCCTTCCTGCAGCTTCGCGTGCACGAACATGCCGGGCAACAACTCGCGGTTCGGGTTCGGGAAGATGGCACGCACGGTCACCGAGCCGGTCGTCTGATCGACGGTAATGTCGGAGAACTGCAGCTTGCCTTCGAGCGGGTACGTCGTGCCGTCTTCCAGGGTCAGTTCCACCTTGGCGGCGTTCTTGCCCGCGCTTTGCAGCTTGCCCTCGGCCAGCGCACGACGCAGGCGCAACCCTTGCGCCGCCGATTGCGTCACGTCCACATACATCGGATCGATCTGCTGAACGGTCGTCATCAGCGTGGCGGCCCCTGCCTGCACGTAGGCGCCTTCCGTGACCTGCGACAACCCTGTGCGGCCCGAAATCGGCGCCGGCACGTCGGTGTAGCCGAGGTTGATCTTCGCCGTGTCGACGGCCGCCTTGCCGGCCTGCACTTCGGCGTCGGCTTGCAGCGATGCGGCAACGGCGTTGTCGTAATCCTGCTTGGACACCGCCTCGACGGCCACGAGTTGCTTGTAGCGATCGGCCAGCAGTTTCGTCGACGCCTGATTCGCCACGGCCTTCGCCAGCGTTGCCTTGGCGTTTTCATACGCGGCCTGATACGTGGCCGGATCGATCTTGTACAGACGCTGGCCCGCCTTGACGTCACCGCCTTCGGTGAAATCGCGCTTGAGCACGATGCCGTCGACGCGCGCGCGAACATCGGCCACGCGGAAGGGCGAGGTGCGTCCGGGCAGGTCGGTCGTCAGCGTTACGTTCTGGGATTGCAGCGTCACGACGCCGACTTCCGGCACCATGGCCTGCGGCGGCGGCGGCTTCTTGCCGCATGCTGCCAAGGCCAACACCGCGAGTGCGACGGCAGTGACCATCCCCAGTGAACTTCTCTTGACGTGCATATACGCCCCCGATAAATGGAATGCGGTCAAACAAAATGACAAGTACGTTGCGTACGATTGCGGCGGCAAAGGCCCGTCCGCAATCCCGTCGCGCAGAGGCGGGTCGGAAGTGCCTGAGGCCCGGAATGCGGGCCCCCGGAGACAGGCCCGGAAGGCGGCCAAGAAGACGTCCCCGGCGCGGCGAACCGCGCGCGCTGGCACTCATGTGAGATCGTCGAACAGGCTCCGGGGCCCCGGCGGGTGAGCAGGCGAATCCTGCCCTAAACCGCGCGGCGCGCCCCGGTCAATTCGCTCCCTGGGATCAGTGAGGTGTTTCCCTTAGACGAAGGAGCTTAAATGTTCCCTGTGCAATAGAGCAAGCGGCTGCTATTATAGATACATTCATGAATGTATGTAAATCATATTGCGTCGCATCAATGTGCGGCGCTCGTTACGTTTCATTCCACTGCATTTCGCAAATTTCCGCCGCCCCTGTGACACGACGATGGCCCGCAGAACCAAAGAGGAAGCGATCGAGACCCGTAATCTGTTGCTAGACACCGCCGAGACGGTGTTTGCACAGAAAGGGGTATCGCGTACGTCGCTCGCCGACATCGCCGAGGCCGCCGGCCTGACCCGCGGCGCCATTTATTGGCACTTCAAGAACAAGATCGACCTGTTTAACGCCATGACGGATCGCATCCGTCTGCCGATGGAACGCATGATCGACGAGGAATGCACGGAGCCCCAGGACGGTGACCCGATGGCGCGCATGCACGAGATCTGCAAGCTCGTGCTCAGGGAGACGGCGCGTAATGAGCGCCGCCGTCGCGTGCTCGACATTCTGTTTCACAAGTGCGAATACACCAACGAGATGCTGTCGGTGCTCGAACGTCAGCGCGAAGCGTGCGCCGACGGCAAGCAGCGCATCATGCGAGATATGGAACGCGCGATCGAGCGCGGTCAACTCCCCCAGGCGCTCGACACGCGCCGCGCAGCGATCATGTTGCACGCGCTCGTGGTCGGCATGATGTCGGACTGGCTCTTCCTGCCCGACTACGACCTCGGCGTGGAGTGCGATGCCGTGGTCGACGGCTTCTTCGACATGCTGCGCACGAGCCCCGCGATGTTGCGCGCCGGCAGCGAGCCGCCGCCGAGCGCCGCCTGACGAACGTCTACGCACCTCTAGGCGCGCTTACACGCCCTTACGCTGCCTTACGCCCCCCCATACGTGCCTTTGCGCGCCTATGTGTGCCTTTTGCCCGCCCCAAAGGTCTCTCGCGCGCCCTACGAGTGTCATCTGAGCACCGTGATACGGCGTATACCTGTACAGCGTCGCAGCGTTATATATAATCCTACATAACGCGTTGCGCACCTTGCGCGACCAGTGGTCCGGCCTCGCTGCCGGACTGCATTCATGAGCCGGCTCACGGCGACATTCGCCGAATACCGAGTCAGCCGAGCCAACCTAAGCTGGAGACCACGTTCGTGAAAGCTGTCGTTACTGTCGTAATCGCTCGCCGCAAGTCCCACGCTCCGTACAAAGCCGCCACGATGTTGCACCGCGCACTGGGCGTCGCCATCGTTGGCGCAAGCCTGTTGTTTGCCGGCCACGCGGCGGCTCAGCAAGTGTATGCTGCCGCCAGTATGAAAAACGCGCTCGACGATGTCTCGGCTGCCTACACAAAGGAAACCGGCAAGACACCGGTGCTCGTCTACGGCGCCAGCTCGACGTTGGCTCGTCAAATCGAGAAAGGCGCCCCTGCCGATGTATTCATTTCGGCCGACCAGGACTGGATGGACTACGCGCAGAAGCACGATCTGATCGACACGAGCACGCGTCACGACTTGCTCGGCAACGCGCTCGTGCTGATCGCCCCGGCCGCGACCACGGGCAACGTCGATCTGACGCCGGGCGCCACCGACCTCGACACCAGGCTCGGCAGCGGCAAGCTCGCGATGGGCGACCCCGCGCACGTACCGGCGGGTCTCTATGGCAAGGCTGCACTCGAGAAGCTCGGGCTCTGGCCGAAGGTGCAAGGCAAGGTCGCGGCCGCCGACAACGTGCGTAACGCGCTGTTGCTGGTCGCACGTGGCGAAGCGCCCTACGGCATCGTCTACAAGACCGACGCCAACGCCGAGAAGCGCGTGCGCATCGCCGGCACGTTCCCGCCCGACAGCCATGCCCCGATCGTCTACCCGGTGGCGGTGACGAAGCAGGCCAACCGCGCCGACGCGGATCCGTTCTACCGATTCCTGCAAACGCCGGCCGCCCAGGCCACGTTCCAGCGCTTCGGCTTCACCCGCCCGTGAATTCGCCCGCCCATCCTTCATGAACCTCACCCCGCAAGAATGGGGCATCGTTGAACTGAGCCTGCGCGTCGGCCTGTGGGGCACGCTGTGCAGCCTGCCCCTCGCCTACGCGGCTGCCTGGCTGCTCGCACGCCGGCAGTTCCCCGGCAAAGCGCTGCTCGATGCCCTGCTGCATTTGCCGCTCGTGCTGCCGCCGGTGGTCGTCGGCTTCGCGCTGCTCGTGCTGTTCGGCACACAGGGCGCCATCGGCAAGCTGCTGCACGAATGGTTTCATTTCACCTTCGCGTTTCGCTGGACAGGCGCGGCGCTGGCCGCGGGCGTGATGGGATTCCCGCTGCTCGTGCGCGCCATCCGACAAGCGCTCGACGCGGCCGACACAAAACTCGAACAGGCAGCACAGACGCTTGGCGCAGGCCCCTGGCTCACCTTTCTGACGGTGACCTTGCCGCTCACCGCGACCGGCGCATTGCACGGCTTCGTGCTCGCGTTCGCGCGCGCACTGGGCGAGTTCGGCGCAACGATCACGTTCGTCTCGAACATTCCCGGACAAACGCAGACGCTGCCGCTGGCGATCTACACGGCCACGCAGGTGCCCGACGGCGACGCCATGGTCTGGCGCCTGTGCGCTATCTCGGTCGTGCTGGCGGTCGCCACACTGATCGGCTCCGAGGTGCTGATCCGCTTCGGCCACCGCAAGGCGCTCGGTCATGACGGTTGAAGTGCGACTCCAGCATCGCTTCGGCGATTTCTCGCTCGATGCCGAGTTCGCCGCGGGCATGGGCGTGACGGCGCTGTTCGGGCCATCGGGCAGCGGCAAGAGCACGGTCGTCAATGCCGTGTCCGGCCTGCTCAAGCCCGATGCCGGTCGCATCGTCGTCGGCAACGACATCTTGTTCGACAGCAGCGCAGACGTCGCGCTGCCGACATGGCGCCGGCGCATCGGCTACGTGTTTCAGGACGCGCGCCTGTTGCCGCATCTGACCGTGCGTCAGAATCTGCTGTTCGGCCGCTGGATGCGACGCCGCGATATCGCCGCCGCCGGTACCGGTGCGATTGCGCTTGCACACGTGGTCGACGTGCTGAATCTGGGGCACTTGCTGGGCCGTCGCCCGGGCGCGCTCTCCGGTGGCGAGAAGCAGCGTGTGGGGATTGGCCGTGCGCTGTTGTCGTGCCCGCGCCTGCTGCTCATGGATGAGCCACTCGCCTCGCTCGACCACGCGCGGCGTCTCGAAGTGCTCGACTACCTCAATCGCATCCGTCACGAGTTGGCGCTGCCGGTGCTCTACGTCACGCATTCGCTCGACGAAGTGATGCGACTGGCCGATCAGGTCGTGTTGTTCAAGGACGGCCGCACGATCTCTCAAGGGGCGCCGGCCGACGTGCTCAATCTGCATCGCGACGCGCTCGACAGCACCGCGGAGTCCCCGGGTACCGTGCTGGAGACACGCATCGTCGCGCATGATGCCCGCTACGGCCTGACCGAGCTGGCCGTGAACGGCAGCGACACGGTTCGGCTGCGTGTTCCGCGCGCCAGCGGCGAGGCGGGCGACGCCTGCCGGATTCTCGTGCGCGAGCGCGACGTCGCCATCGCCACGTCGCCGCCGCTCGACATCAGCGTGCTGAACGTGCTGGCCGCACGCGTGGCGACGCTGCGCGACCTGGGCGATTCGGTGGAAGTCGGCGCCACACTGCTCGGCGACAAGGCCGGGACCGTGCTGCGCGCCCGCATCACACGCTTCTCTGCCGACCAATTGCATCTGGCGCCGGGCCGCGAGGTGTACCTGCTCATCAAATCAGTCGCCCTGACGCGCTGATGCACCCAAGCTTGGGGCAATGACGCGACGCAATCGTCGCCCCAAAACGACGCAAGGCGTCGCCACGTACATTCGGGGCGACGCCTTGTCGGCTTGTCGTGCTACGCCAGTTGGCTTACTGGGTCTTGCCCATCGCGTCGCCTTTTTCCTTCTTCCCCATGGCATCGGATTTGCTCATCGCACCGCCCTTCGACATGGCGTCGTGCTTGCCCATTGCGTCGCCCTTGGACATCTTCCCGCTCTTGTCCATGTCCTTGCTCATGGCGTCGCCTTTGCTCATCGCATCGCCTTTGCTCATCGCGCCGCCCTTGGACATCGCATCGCCTTTGCTCATCGCGTCCTGCGCGAACGCGGCGCCGGTGCCGAGTGCCAATCCCATCGTCATGACCGCCAGATATCGCATTTTCATTGCCGTAGTCCTCAAAGAGTGAGTGAGCCTTGCCGGAGCGTCACGCAAATGCCCCGTCAATCATGCAGTCGAGCGGTTGCGTCAACTGCCGCCGAACCAGTTGTAGCCCTGGTCCTCCCAATACCCGCCCGGATACGTGTTGGTCACGAAAATCGCGCGGATATGCTTGGGATTCTTGTAGCCGAGCTTCGTGGGAATCCGCAGCTTCATCGGAAAGCCGTATTCCCTGGGTAGCGTCTGGCCGTCATAGGTCAGCGCGAGCAGCGTCTGCGGATGCAGCGCCGTCGGCATATCGATGCTCGTGTAGTAGTCGTCGGCGCATTTGAAGCCGACGTAGCGTGCCGTGGTGTCCGCACCGATACGACGCAGAAAGTCGGCGAACGTCACCCCGCCCCAGCGGCCAATGGCGCTCCAGCCCTCCACGCACACGTGACGCGTGATTTGTTCGGCCGCGCGCGGGGCGGCGAAACGGCGCAAGGCGTCAAGCGGCCAAGGGGCCTTGTCCGCGATGAGACCGGACAACTCCAGTTGGTAATCGCTTTCCTCGACGACGGGCGCTTCGTCCATCGAATAGAACGCGTTGAATGGGAACGGTCGCGTGATGCGCGACGCCGGGAACGTTGGCGCCAATACATTCTGACGAAACAAGGCGGCCTGCACACGATCGTTCCATCGCGAGATCGTGTCGAGCGCCGACGAGACACCCGCGTTGTCGTCCAGCGAACAGCCCGAGAGCAGCGCCACGCCACCGAGCGACAGCGTACGCGTCAGAAACGCGCGGCGCGAGGGCTCGGCCACGCGGCGCGTCATCAACGCACGCGCCTCATGGAGAATCGCTTCGCCGTCGCGCACGACCGGTGCGTCGGCAGGCAGGTGGCTGGGCTTTCGATCGAGGGTCATGGCAGCTCCGTGTCTTGTCGTCGGCGAACTCAGCGTCCGGTAATCATCGTGCGCAACGTGCGCGGCACCAGCGCGACCATCACGACATGAATCGCGACGAATGCCACCAGGCCCGTCATCGCGAGAAAATGCACCCAGCGCGCCCCCTGGAATCCGCCAAACAGCGCGCAGAGCCAGCCAAGCTGCACAGGCTTCCAGATCGCGAGTCCCGACGCCACGAGCAACACGAGGTCGAGCACCGCGAACAGATACGCGATACGTTGAACCTGGTTGTACTGATGGGGATCGTCGTGGGCGAGTCGGCCACGCAGTGCGGCGAACGCGTCGCGCACCACACCGCGCAACGTCAACGGAAAGAAGCGACGCGACAGGCGTCCGCTCGACACATTGAAGAGCAGATAGACGAGCCCGTTGGCCGCCAGCAGCCACATCGCGGCAAAATGCCACCGCAGCGCACCGCCCAGCCAGCCGCCCAGCGTGAGTTCGTTGGGAAAACGAAAGCCGAAGATCGGCGACGCGTTGTAGATCCGCCAGCCGCTCGTGACCATCGCGAGGACGGCCAACGCATTCAGCCAATGGGTGACGCGCAGCCAACCCGGCTGGACCGGACCGGTTCGCACGGGGGGCAGTGCGGCGGGCGGCACGGATTTCGTCAAGGGTGACATGGAGACCTCCATCGCTGGGTTTGCGTCGATGGAGCCAGTGTCACTTCAAGACGGTGACGAAGTCCTCACGGAGAAATAACGTTTTCGTGATACTCGGCGAGTCCGGGCATCAAGGGCGATGCGACGGTACCGATTCGGTCTCTGGGTCATCCGCCGTGCCGCTTCTGAGATACGCGTCGAACGTCGGCACGTGGGCGTCGAGCAGCAGACGGATCTCATTGATGAGCGTGTCGTAGTGCGCCGCGAGGTTCTGCGCGAACGGCGTGAGCTGCGCGCCGCCCCCGGCCACACCGCCAATATGTCGGGTGACGAGAGGCTCCCGGAATTCGTGATTCATCGCTTCGACGAGCAGCCACGCACGCCGGTACGACATGCCCATGCGGCGTGCGGCGGCGGAAATCGACCCCGTCGCTTCGATGGCCCGCAGCAACGCCAGGCGCCCGGGCCCGAACACTGGCGTATCGCCATCACGCACGCGCACGCGCACGTCGTAGCCCGCCTCGCCGGCCGGCGCCGGCACTTTCCCCACGGCTTCCAGTGCCTCCAGCGCCGCAGCCGTCGCCCGCCGCCTGCGCGCGGGCGAGCCCCCGGCGGGCGCGACATCCACTTTGCCTCGACGACGCTCAACTGGCATGGCCGCCCCACAGGAAGACGACGATCAGAATGAGCGCCGCCACGGCCCACGGCCACCAGCGTGCCAGCCTGCCGCGCGTGGCCAGCATATCGCGCAGCGCGGCATCGGTGGCGAGTGCGGCGGCCACTTCGCCGTCGGCGGCAGTCGGGGGATACGTTGCGGCATGCGGGGCAATGGCCGCCGTCAGCCGCGCGAGGCATTCGTCAACGAGCTTGCGGGCGGCCACCTGCGCCTGGGGCGTGTCCAGATGCGCTGACTCGGCGCCCAGGTGCGTCGTGAGGTCATACGTCAGTAATGTGTGCATCGGTCCTTGCGCTTGCAACGTGATGGTCGCCTTGCCTCGTGTGTGTCCGGCAGCCGAGCCCAGAGCGTCGACATTCAATGTGTAGGATGTCGGCGCCGTGACGTCCGTCACCGTGATCCTGCCCGACCAACGACCGCCCAACGGACCCGACGCGACGCTCACGACGATCGTCCACGTCGTGTCGTCGAGCCGCTCGATCGACTCGCAGCCTGGGATGCACCCTTGCAGGATGCCCGGGTCGTTCAGCGCGATCCACGCGAGGTCTCGCGCCACCGGCAATTGCCGTCTGTCATGTAGCTCCATTGCCCCCTCCCCAAACGTGATGCGGTCGCTCGTCGGTCACGCGACGTCATCTCGACCTGCGAACTATTGTGACACGAGTTCCCCGCGCCAGATCACCGCCGCGACCGCTCGCCCGCAGTCCGCAGCGCACTGCAGAAGGCTTCGCAAGGTCACGGAAAGGGACGGCAAAGCGCAATATCCCGTGGGATACAGCGCAAGCCAAGGCGCGCTATACTCGGCGCATCACATCGAGCGGTGACATGACGGCGGCCCATGCCTTGGCCGATGCGCTACCGCTCGCGTATTGACCAAGGAACCGTGGGATGGACAGTGTCGATCTGGAAGTGCTGAAGTCCGCCGTACAGTGGACCCGAGCGGGCTTTTTCGTCACGCTGGGCACGGTGGTTCGCACGTGGGGCTCCGCCCCGCGTCCGGTGGGCTCGATGCTCGCGATTCGGGAGGATGGCCATTTGGTCGGCTCCGTGTCGGGCGGTTGCGTCGAGGACGACCTGATCGCCCGGCTGCGCGATGGCGACTGGCCTCAGGATCGCCCGCAACTCACCAGCTACGGCGTGACGGCCGAGGAAGCGCATCGCTTCGGACTGCCCTGCGGCGGCACCTTGCAACTGGTGCTGGAGCCGGTGCGCGACGCCTCGCGCATTCCGGAACTGCTCGACGCCATCTCGCGATTCCGCCTCGTCGTGCGCGAACTCGACATGACCTCCGGTGCGGTGCGCATCGCCCCCGGGCACCATACCCCGCCGCTCGAATTCGACGGCGTGCGCCTCATCACCTCGCACGGCCCGCGCCATCGGCTCGTGGTGATCGGTGCCGGGCAACTCTCGAAGTACGTTGCGAGCATGGCGTGCGCACTCGACTATCACGTGATCGTTTGCGACCCGCGCAGCGAATACGCAGACGAATGGCACGTGGCCGGCACCGAACTTTCTCGCGAGATGCCGGACGACCTCATCGTGCAGCGTCAACTCGACTCGCACAGCGCTGTTCTTACGCTCACGCACGACCCGAAGCTCGACGACATGGCGTTGCTCGAAGCGCTCAAGTCGCCGGCGTTCTACATCGGCGCCATCGGCTCGCGGGTGAACAACGCGCGACGCCGCGAACGGCTGTCGCTGTTCGATCTGAGTTCGGCGGAAATCGAACGGTTGCACGGGCCGGTCGGCATGCATCTGGGTGCGCGCACCCCGGCAGAGATCGCCGTGGCCATTCTCGCCGAGATGACAGCGATCAAAAACGGCATCGCCGTCAAACAAACGTTCGCCGTGCGCGCGACCGACGAGCCCATCGTCGACAACGCCTCGGTGTGCCGCGGCATGGTTTGACCGTCGACGCGTGCCCCGCGCTGACCGCCCGCCTCCACTCTCCATTGAACAAAAAAACGCCGCCTTTCGGCGGCGCAACTCGCTCACTCGTTGCTACGGAGTACTACCTGGGTTACCTCGTCTTCCGTGACGCTTTACCCGACACGACCGATCGGCACATCAGTCATGCGGCCACAGAAACGTTACCGCTGCATGCCCCTTCGCGGGCACCTTCACATTCTTAGTCATCGGCTTGCCGTCGTACGTCGCCTTCACGGTGTAACTGCCTTGCGGCAGCTTCACCAGCATGAACGGCCCTTTCGCGCGTGCATCGAGTACCGTCTTGCTACCGCGCATGATCTGCACCTGGGCGTCGGCGATGTACTCGTTCGCGCCGTCGCCGCGAGCCGCCATCTCGATGGACAGCGGCCAGTGAGACGCTTCGCGCTTGAAGGCCCCCGATTGATCGCTGTCGATACCGCCCGAGACGTAGGTCACGTCGCCCTGCTGCATCGACGGCGGCAGCATGCCGCCCTGCGCATGCGCCACCGATATGCCAAGCCCTCCGACCAATGCTGCGGCCGTCGCGGCTGCCATCGACCAGCGTTGCCATTGTTGCCCCATGTTCGACCTCCCGTTCATGACATCACGATGCAGGATCGCACCGGTGGCGCGGCAGCCGTGAAGCCATCGCTGCCGAGCACCGGCACACAAGGTAGTGCGTGGCATCCCGCGAGTGCCTCGCCCGGCGCTTAGCCGAGATCGACCGGGATGAAAATCTGTTGCCCGTCGCGTTGTACGAGCAACGCGACATTATTGCCCGCTTTCTTGAGCTTATCGCTCAGTTGCGACGCACTCGTCACCGGCGTGCCGTTGAGCGACAGGATGATGTCGCCCGCCTGCACGCCCGCCTGCTCGGCCGGTCCGCCGACACGGGCCACCAGCAAACCGTGCGTCACCTGTGCCGCGCGCTTCTCGTCCGGCGAGAGGTCGCGTACCGCAAGTCCCAGCCGGCCATGCGTGGCCGAGTCGTCCGTGCTCGCGACGTCCTTCTTCTCGTTCAGCGCCGCCACCGTCACGCTTACGTCCTGCTTCGCACCATTGCGCCAGACGGTCAGCGTCGCCTTCTCGCCCGGACGCATATCGGCGATCTTCTCCGGCAACTGCACCGAGTCCTCGATGGTCGTGCCGTTGACCGCCAGAATCACGTCGCCCGGCTTCAGGTCCGACTTCGCGGCCGGACCATTCTTGTCGATGGACGACACCAGCGCCCCCTCGGGCTTGGGCAAGCCGAACGACTTCGCCAGCGACTGGTTCACTTCCTGAATCGTTACGCCGATGCGGCCACGGCTCACCTTGCCAAACTGCTGGAGCTGCGCCTTGACCTTCATCGCCATGTCGATCGGAATCGCAAACGACAGCCCCTGGAAGCCGCCGGTACGCGAATAGATCATCGAGTTGATGCCAATGACTTCGCCGTTCAGGTTGAACAGCGGTCCGCCCGAGTTGCCCGGGTTGACCGGCACGTCCGTCTGAATGAACGGCGTGTAGTTCTCATCCGGCAACGCACGCGCCTTTGCCGACACGATGCCCGCCGTCACGGTGTTGTCGAAGCCGTACGGCGACCCGATGGCCACCACCCACTCACCGGCTTTCGATTTCGACGGATCGCCGATTTTCACCGTCGGCAGATTCGTGGCGGCAATCTTGAGCAAAGCCACGTCGCTCGCCTTGTCGCTGCCCACGACCTTCGCCTTGAATTCACGCTTGTCGGTGAGCTTCACCGTGACCTGACTCGCATCGTCCACGACGTGCGCGTTGGTCAGGATGTAGCCGTCCGCGCTCACGATGAAGCCCGAACCGAGACTGCGCGTCGGTGCGCTGCCACCATCGCCACTGCCGTCGCCACCGTCGTTGCCCGGCGCGCCGTAAAAGTGACGGAAGAACTGGAACAGCGGATCGTTCTGATCCATGCCCGGCGGCATCGGCATCGCCGTGGCGCCGCCCCCCGCCGAAGGTTTCCCATCGTGCGTCACACTAATGTTGACTACGGCCGGTCCGTATTGTTCCGCCAGTTGCGAGAAGTCCGGCACGAGCATGCGTGGCGCGGTATTCGGGATGTTCGGTGCATTGGCGGCTGGCGTCGCCGGGTTGGCCGCATTGGCGTCGGCGACCATCGCCGAGGCAAGCGGCGCCTGCCAGTGCTGACGTCCGGCAACATAGCCGCCCGTCAACGCGACGAGCACAGCGCTGGCAACCAGCGTACGAGTGAGCTTCGAGGTCCGCATGAGTCTCTCCTGACTGACACCACGTTTGACATGACTGTGATGGTAGAGAGGCTCCCTTAAGGCAACCTTAAGACGATCTGAAAAGTGACCCATCGGCTGCCAACGGGCATTGCACTGAGTGCTATGCGTTACGGCAGCAAGCGTTTGGAGGGACAACTCGCGTGGTTCGCCTTGCGCATGATGCGTTCCGCTGACTACGGTGGCGAAGTGGCGCGATCCCGCGCCGCGAGTCTTCGACTACAGGAGAATCATGATGTCTACGATCGACACGCCGCTTGATCGCCGGTCCGTACATGGCCGCGCCGCTCGCTGGATGGGATGCGCCGGAGCTACGTTGTGCCTCGCCTTCGCGGCATCGGTGCACGCCGCGCCCGGCGGCCATGGCGATGGGATGGGAACACAAGGCCCGGCCGATTCCATGCCGAACGCGATGCCGCTGCCGAGCCAAAACAGTGCCTGCACACCGGACGCGCCAGCCGATCAGGCCATCGTCGGCAAGTCGCTCAGCGAAGCCAAATCGATGCTACAGGGTTGCCCGTGGCGCATCGGCACGCAGGATGGCAGAGCCATGCCGACGACGCGCGACTACCGCCCGGATCGCCGCACGCTCACGATCGACAATGACAAGGTCACGAGCGTGACACGGGGGTGAGGGCCAGAGACATCGCGTGCGACGGACGTATCAAAGCGCAGGCGGCGGCGCCGATGTCGCGCCGCCGAAGCTCACGCGAACGCGAAGCCCCTGGCCGTTGGCGGCATCGAACAACTCGACGCGCGCGCCATGCGCCTGCGCGATGTTGCGCACAATCGCCAGCCCCAAGCCGCTGCCCTGCGCACGCGGGGTATCGGCATCGTCTTGCGTCGCGTCGCTCGCCGGCGTCGAATGGGCGGGCGCGGCCCCCTCCACCGATGCCGCACCGCCGCGGAAGAACCGGTCGAACACGCGCTCGCGCTCGGTGGGCGCAATGCCCGGCCCAGTGTCTTCGATTTCCACGACCGGTGCCGGCGTTGCCGCCACCAGCCGCACGTCGACATGACCGCCGCGCGGCGTGTATTTCAGCGCGTTGTCGACCAGATTGCCGAAGAGCGTGTGCAATGCGTTCGCATCGCCGTGCACGCGACTGACGGCCGCCAGTGCGTCGGGAGCGTCCAGCCCGAGATCGATCCCTCGCGCCACCGCCAATGCCGCATGATGTGCCACCACCTCACTCAGCAACGGAGCCAGCGGCACCTCGACGAATGCCGCGGCCGCACGCGCGGCGTCCGGCTCCTGTCGCGCGAGCGTGAGCAATTGGGCCACCATGTGCGAAGCGCGTCGCACGCCGTCGCGCAGATCCCGCATCGCCTCGGCCCGCTCCGCGTCGGTGTGGGCACGGTCAAGCAGTTGAACTTGCAGTTGCAGCGCGGCGAGCGGCGTGCGCAATTCGTGCGCGGCGTCGGCCACGAAGGCCTTTTGCTGTGCGAGCGACGCGCCGAGTCTGCCGAGCAGACTATTGAGCGCGCGCACGAGCGGACGCACCTCGTCGGGCAAGCCGACCTCGGGCAAGGCATCCAACGCCCCCGGCGCACGCGTGTCGAGCGCCTTCGTCACGCGACGCAGCGGCTGCAAGCCGCGCCCCACCACGATCCAGACGAGCAAGGCGAGCACCGGCATCGCAACCACCAGCGGCAACAGCGTGCGCACCGCCATCGAGACCGCGAGCGAATCGCGAATGACCATCGGCTGCGCGAGCTGCACAACGTTGTCGCCCACGAGCGCCGCATAGACGCGCCAGTCGCCTTCGGGCGTCTGCACGGTCGTGAAACCGAGTTCCGCGCGCGGCGGCAACGGCGTGCTCGGGTGCGAGTAGTACAACTCCACGCCATTGCGGCTCCAAATCTGGATGACGAGTCCGCCTGACTCGTTGTGTGCGCCCGGCACGCTCGAGAACGGCTCGGCCGGCAGCGACAGGGCCATTTGCTGCAACTGGAAATCGAACAGCGCGTTGGCCTCCGTGCGCGACTGGCGGAAGATGGCGATGCCCGCGAGCAGCAGCGCCACCGCGAGCGTGATCAGCAATCCGAAAAGGAGACGACGGCGAATCGAGCGCATCAGTTCGCCTCCGGTGCCGTCATGCCGGCGGCAGGCGGCGTCTCACCGGTTTGCGCGGGCATCATGTAACCGACGCCACGCACCGTACGAATGGCGTCCGCGCCCAGCTTCTTGCGCAGCCCGTGGATGTGAACTTCCACCGCGTTGCTCGCCACTTCTTCTCCCCAGCCATAAATGCGCTCTTCCAGTTGCGCCTTCGACAGCACCGCGCCCGGCCGATTGAGCAACGCTTCGAGCACGGCATACTCTCGTGCGGAGAGCCCCACCGGCGCGCCGCCGCACGTGACCTGACGCGTCGCGGGGTCGAGCACGATACCGCCATGACGCAGCAACGGCTCGCTGCGCCCCGCCTGACGTCGCACCAGCGCACGCAACCGCGCCGCCAGCTCGTCGAGATCGAACGGCTTGACAAGGTAATCGTCGGCGCCGGCGTCGAGTCCTTTCACTCGGTCGGCCACCGCATCGCGCGCCGTGGCGATGAGCACCGGCAACGTCTGGCCGCGCGCGCGCAACGTGCGCAGCACGTCGATACCGTCGCGGCGAGGCAAGCCCAGGTCGAGCAGCAGCGCGTCGTACGACTCGAGCGAGAGCACGTCGAGCGCACGCTGACCGTCGCCGACATGATCGACGGTCCAGCCGTCCTGGCGCAGTCCTTTCATGACGGCCGTAGCAATCATCGCATCGTCTTCCACCAACAAAATTCGCATGGCTTGAGCACCGGTTGAGATTCTCTCCGGGCGTGTCACTGGCGGCCGACGCAACGTTGTTTGCGCTTGCTTGATGTTGCCTTGACGTGACACTCGCCGGAATTCGACCCATTGTAGCGACAGTTCGTTGCATGACCGCCTTACAATGGCACGCATGGGCCGCGCATGGCAGACGCACGTCGCGGCCCCGCAACCCGCTTATCGCTTCGCCGCCGCGTCCGCATCGCCTTGCCTGTGCCCGTCGTGCATTCAGGCCGTACGGTTTCGCTGCGCGCAACACTGGAGACCCTCGCCCGTCATGCGCGTTCCTCGCCTGCTTCGCAGCGCCTCTCGCTCCCCCGACCTTTCGGGCTCACTGCGCAGCCCCCTTCACTCGCCGCCATCGGGCCGCGTCATGAGCAACGTCGCTCGCGCGTGTTGCGCGGCGCTGGCACTCGCGATGGTCGTGAGCAGCCCGGTCGAGGCGAAGCCGCTCAAGCACGCGAAGATGCCCAGGGTACCGGCAAGCGCCGCGCGCGCCACGCCGCTGCCGCCCGAATTGGCGCGCGCGCTCGCAGCCAGCAAGGTCCCCGCCGCCCATGTGAGCGTGATCGTCGCGAAGGTCGACAACCCGCTGCAAACGCGGGGCCGCATCGGGCCGCCGCTGCTTGCCGTCAATGCCAACGTGCCGCGCAACCCGGCCTCGACGATGAAGCTCGTCACGACGATTGCGGCGCTCGACACGCTCGGCCCCGACTATCGCTGGCGCACGCAAGCCTTCACCGACGGCACATCCGACGGCCGCACGCTCAACGGCAATCTGTATTTCAAGGGCTCGGGCGACCCGAAGCTCGTGCCCGAGGAGATGGAGAAGTTCGTCGCCGAGTTGCACCACGCCGGGGTGACGAACATCAACGGCGACATCGTGCTCGACCGCTCCGCCTACAGCGCAGACATCGGCGACACCGGTGCCATCGATGGCGGTGACGACCGGCCGTACAACGTCGCACCGGATCCCCTGCTGTACTCGTTCAAGGCGGTTTCGTTCAGCTTCACCGGCAATCCGAACGGCACCGTCGAGGTCGGCGTGCTGCCGCCGCTGGCGAACCTGCAAGTGGCAAACAACCTGTCGTCGACCGGCTCCGGCCACTGCGGCGACTGGCTCGCCCGCATTCACCCCACGCTGAACGCGATGGCCGACGGCAGTTACGTCGCGCACTTCTCGGGCACGTATCCGGCCTCGTGCGAGGACAAGGGCTGGAACGTGGCCGCCCCCGATCGCGATCAATTCTTCCTGGGAGGCTTCCGCGCGCTGTGGCAAGCCTCGGGCGGACAGTTCAACGGCAATGTGCGTACGGGCGTCGTGCCGCCGGGCGCTCACCTGCTCGTCACGCATCGCGGCCAAACGCTCGCCGAAGTCGTGCACGACATGAACAAGTTCAGCAATAACGTGATGGCCCGGCAACTGTTTCTGACGCTGGGTCTCGCCGCCGACAACAACCGCACGCCGGCCAGCCTGACGCGCTCGCGCGACGTATTGAACCGCTGGCTCGACAAAAATGATCTCGCCATGCCGGGGCTCGTGGTGGAGAACGGCTCGGGTCTGTCGCGCATCGAACGTATCAGCGCGACCGAGTTGGCCAGTCTGCTGCAACACGGCATCAACAGTCCGACCGCCCAGGTGCTCATCGAATCGATGCCGACGGTCGGCGTCGACGGCACCATGCGCAATCGGCTGATGAATCGCGACGTCGCCGGCAACGCGCACATCAAGACCGGCACGCTCGACGATGTGGGGGCCGTGGCCGGCTATGTCGGCTCGCGCTCCGGCAACATCTACGTGGTGGTCTCGCTCGTGAACGATCCGCGGGCGAGCCAGGCCCGCGGGTTCAACGACGCGCTCATTTCGTGGGTGTATGAGAACGCGCCTTGATGGGGAAGCGGCGCACCGTCTGAAAAGGCGACTCGCCTGAGCACATTTGACGTTTCCCTCTAACCGCCGCGCTGTCGCGTGCCATTCGCGTCAGAATAGACGTTCCATCGGTGCCACCGTCGCCAAGACGCCGGGGCACCGGTTCCGATGACCCCATCGTGAGGAGACGCGAGGTCATGAACGTCGAGTTGATCCTGCTGGCGCTCGCGCCGGTGTTCGTGCTGTGCATCGGCATCGAAGCCTGGTACTGGCGGCGCCGCCGCCCCGGCATGTACAGCCTGAAGGACACGGTCAGCAACGCCACGCTCGCGCTCATGCACCAGGGCGCGGACAAACTGGCCTGGCTGCTCATCGTGCCGTTTTACGCGTGGCTCTACGACCATCACCGCCTCTATACGATGCCGGGCGGATGGCTCGGCTTCGCGCTGCTCTTCGTCGTGCAGGACTTTCTCTACTACGTGTTTCATCGCGCCAGTCACCGAATCCGCTGGCTGTGGGCGGCACATGTCGTGCACCACTCGTCGGAGCGGCTCAACCTGTCGACGGCCTTTCGGCAAAGCCTGATGTATCCGGTCGCGGGCATGTGGCTGTTCTGGACGCCGATGGCGCTTATCGGCTTCACACCGATACAGATCGTCGGCGTGGTCCTGCTCAACCTCGCGTTCCAGTTCTTCGTACACACCCAGGCGATTCCGAAACTGGGCTGGCTGGAATACGTGCTGAATACGCCGTCGATTCACCGTGCCCATCACGCGCGCAATCCGCGCTATATCGATCGCAACTATGCCGGGGTACTGGTCGTCTGGGATCGGATATTCGGGTCTTACGTGGAAGAAAGCGAGGCCGAGCCGTGCGAATTCGGCATCGTCGATCCGATCCGCACGCACAATCCGATCACGCTGACATTTCACGAATGGCAGGCGATGGCGCGCGACGCGCTCACGATGCCGGGTTGGCGCAACAAGGCAATGGCGCTGTTCGGGCCGCCCGAGTGGCGACGCGCGTGGCAGGCGGCACAAGTCGCGGCAGGACAGACGGTCACGCCATCGGCCGGCGGATTATCGGGAAATATGGGAAATGTTGGGGACGTTGGGGCGTCGCGCCACACGCCTTGATCGTTGACGAGGCGCGATCGCCTCGCCAGCCCGCCACTGCGCGTTATGCGCGCTCGAATGCCGCTGCTGCGCGGCCCAGGCGGTCACCGACCGCCGCCCATGCCGGGGTGTCCGGCAGACGCTCGAACAGGATATGCGTGACATTGGCGCGGTCGAGCCGGCGCAGCATCGCGTAAAGGTCGGTCGCGAGCGCGGCGGGCGTGGCCGGTAGCACGACCTTCACGATATCGGCCGACGCCGACGCGTCGGCGGGCAGCTTGGCAAGCGTTGATGCGAAGGCCGCCACCGCCACGCGCTCGCCCCCGGGACGCATCGCCAGCGCGGGCGCGAATTGATCGGCATCGCACAGGTACAACGGTGTGCGCGGTGCGTAATGCGCCTTGAGCGTGCCCGAGGCCCGCGGCGCGTCGGTGTCCTGCCCTGGCAGACGCGGCATCTCGCCGAGCACCTCGGCAATCTGCTCGGGCGTGATATGTCCGGGGCGCAGCAACGCGGGGAAGCCGCGCGACAGATCCACGATCGTCGACTCGATCCCCACGGCGGCCTCGCCGCCGTCGAGCACGTGGATGGTCGCGCCCGGCAGTCCGGCGAACTCATCGCGCACGTGCTGCGCCGCCGTCGGACTGACTTGTCCGAAACGATTGGCCGAAGGGGCAGCCACACCGCCTTGTCCCCCGCTTCCGCCCTTGATCCGGGCAAACTCGCGCAGCAGTGCCTGCGCCACGGGATGCGACGGGCAACGCAGCCCCACCGAATCCTGCCCGCCGGAGACGGCATCGGGGATATGCGGCGCGCGCTTGAGAATCAATGTGAGCGGGCCGGGCCAGAAGGCATCCATCAGCTTGCGGGCGGCCGGCGTGACATCGTCGCTCCAGTAGCCGGGGTCCCCCTCTGGGGCGATGTGCACGATGACCGGATGATTCGCCGGGCGGCCTTTCGCGGCATAGATGGCCGCGATGGCCGTCGGGTTCTCCGCGTCGCCGCCAAGACCGTAGACCGTTTCCGTTGGGAACGCGACCAGCTCACCGGCCGCCAGTTGCTCGGCGGCCTTCGTGATCGCGTCTGCGGGTGGCATGACGATGTGCGGCGCTTGAGGCGACGTCATCGCTCAGTCTTCCAGCGGGATGTCGAGGCTTGCCGCCGCCGTCACGCACGCTTTGCGCGCTTCGTCCAGCGACGCGCCGGCAAACGTGATGTGGCCCATCTTGCGACCGACACGGGCGTCTTCCTTGCCATACAGATGCAGGCGTGCCGAGGGCAGCGCCACCACGTCCGCCCACGCGGGCGGGCGCGGCCGATCCTTGGCCTCGCCTTCGAACCAGACGTCGCCAAGCACGTTGAGCATCACTGCGGGCGAGTGCTGACGCGTCTCGCCGAGCGGCAGCCCGGCCATCGCACGCACCTGCTGCTCGAACTGGCTGGCCGCACAGGCGTCGATTGTGTAATGACCGCTGTTGTGCGGACGCGGCGCCATTTCGTTGGCGACGAGCGAGCCGTCCTTGAGAATGAAGAACTCGACGCACAGCACGCCGACGTAATCCATTTGCGCCGCGATCCTGGCGGCCGCGGCGCGTGCGGCATCGGCCAGCGCCGGCGCGGCGTCGGGCGCAGGCACCGTCGTGGTCGCGAGAATGCCGTCGATGTGCACGTTCTGGGCGAGCGGATAGGTCGCGACCGCGCCGTCCGCACCACGGGCGCTTAGCACCGACACCTCGAAGGCCAGCGCGAGACGCTTCTCCAGCACGCAGGGCACGCCGCCGAGCGCCGTATAAGCGTCGCGGGCCTCGGCAACCGTACTCACGCGCACCTGGCCCTTGCCGTCATAGCCCAGACGCGCCGTCTTCAAAATGCCCGGCAGCACACGTTCGATGGCCGCGTCGCCGATGGCCGCGAGCGCCTCGTTCGATTCGATGACCAGATGCGGGGCCACGGGCACGCCGCAGCTTTCGATGAAGCGCTTTTCCGCCACCCGGTCCTGCGCGATCGCGACACAGCGCCCGGCGGGGCTCACGGTCGTGGACGCGGCGAGGAAGTCGAGCGACTGCGCCGGCACGTTTTCGAACTCGGTCGACACCGCCGGGCACAGCGACGCCAGTTCGGCGAGCGCCGTCTCATCGCGATAATCGGCCACGATCAGGCGATCGGCCACGGCACCGGCGGGACAGCGCGGGTCCGGGTCCAGCACGCAGACCTTGTAGCCCATCGACTGGGCGGCAAAACAGAACATGCGGCCGAGTTGGCCACCGCCCAGCATACCCAGCCATTGGCCGGGAAGAACGGGCGCAGCAGAGGCAGAATTCATCTTGGTTGAGGCGCTGACAGTCGCAGGGACGTGTTGTTCTTTTACAGCGCGGGCAGGGTCATGCCGCGCGCCACTTCGGTCTGCTTCGCACGGAACGCGTCGAGCTTGCCGGCGAGCGTCTTGTCGTCGGCCGCCAACATCGCAACCGCAAACAATGCCGCGTTGGCCGCGCCCGCCTCACCAATGGCGAACGTGGCGACGGGCACGCCCTTGGGCATCTGCACGATCGAGAGCAGCGAATCTTCGCCGCGCAGATACTTGCTCGGCACCGGCACACCCAGCACCGGCACGGACGTCTTGGCAGCGATCATGCCCGGAAGATGCGCGGCACCGCCCGCGCCCGCGATGATCGCGACGAGTCCGCGCTCGCGCGCGGCTTCGGCGTAGCGGAACATGTCGTCCGGCATACGGTGCGCGGAGACGACCTGTGCCTCATAGGGCACACCGAACTCGGCCAGCACGGCGGCCGCGTTCTTCATCACTTCCCAGTCCGAGTTGGACCCCATTACCACGCCAACGCGCGGGGCCACGGTTTGTTTCTCGCTCATGTCGTCAACGTCCCGCTCAGGCCAGTTGCTGGCCGGTCAGGCGCTCGAGCGCCTCGCGGTATTTGGCGGCCGTTTTCTCGACCACTTCGTCGGGCAGCTTCGGGGCGGGCGGGGTCTTGCCCCACGTCTGCGTCTCGAGCCAGTCGCGCACGAATTGCTTGTCGAACGACGGCGGGTTGCTGCCCACGACGTAGGAATCGGCCGGCCAGAAGCGCGACGAATCGGCCGTCAGCGCTTCGTCCATCAAGTGCAGCTTGCCCTCGTCGTCCAGACCGAATTCGAACTTCGTGTCGGCGATGATGATGCCGCGCGTGGCCGCATAGGCCGCCGCTTCCTTGTACAGACGAATCGAGATCTCGCGAATCTGCTCGGCCAGTTCACGACCGATACGACTCACCATCTCGTCGAAGCTGATGTTCTCGTCGTGCTCGCCCAGCTCGGCCTTGGCCGCCGGGGTGAAGATCGGCTCGGGCAGTTGCTGCGCATTTTGCAGACCGGCGGGCAGCGTTACGCCGCACACTGCGCCCGTTGCCTGATAGTCCTTCCAGCCACTGCCGGCCAGATAGCCGCGCACCACCGCTTCCACGAGGATCGGCTTGAGGCGCTTGACCACGACCGCACGGCCGGCGACCTGAGCGGCTTCGTCGCTTGAAACGACCGACTCCGGCGCCACGCCCGTCAGGTGATTCGGCACGACATGCGCGAGCTTGTCGAACCAGAAGTTGGCCATCTGGTTGAGCACGCGGCCCTTGCCCGGAATCGGCTCGCCCATGATCACGTCGAACGCCGAGAGGCGGTCCGTCGTCACGATCAGCAGCTTGTCGTCGCCGACGGCGTAGTTGTCGCGCACTTTGCCGCGCGAGAGCAGCGGCAGGCTCTTGAGGGAGGATTCGTACAGGGCGTTCGGAGCGGGGGTAGTCACGGCGGGACCCGATATCAGGAAGGGCAAAGGCGTAATTATACGCGCGTCGGGCGGCGTTTCACGAAGATGTGGGTCCGGCGTGGCGCCGGGCCCCTTCACCCTCGCTTCAATGCCCCGCGCCGGCTCCCCCCGACGCGCTCCTCCTTACCCCTGCGGGTGGCGGAACCGAAGTTCCAGCCGCGCTTTTTCCGCCTCATGGATCAGCAACGCGACCACCGGCACCCGCGAGATCGGGTTCGTCAAATAGCCGTCTTGACGCAGGCATGCCCGATACCAGCCGGCCACCGACGAGGCTTCGTAATACTTGTTGTCGCACGTCAGCCCGTAATCGTCGAACGACACCAGGCGCACGGCGTCCGGGCTGTCCGGGTCGATATCGTCTTGAGAGATCCGGTCGATGTGCCCGTCGACATAGCTAGGGCTCAGGAATCGCACACCGCTCAGGGCATGGATTTCGTCTCGCAGCCAGAGCAGCGCCGTGCCGGCCGGCAAGCCGCCCGAGGCAAGCAGCGGGGCGACGCGGTCGAAGTTCGCTTCCAGAATATCGGCTGCACGGCGACGCCCGGCGTCGGTCTGCCAGTCGATGGTCGCACCGCGCGCGGCGGTCAGTTCCGGCAGTCGCTGCCGAAGCAGATGCACTTTGCGCTCCCAGCGCGGCTCCCCTCGCCCCGGGCTGCGCAGCATATCGAGCAATCGGGCAAATTCCGCCATGAGATCGAAGCTGCGCGAGGCGACGTTTATATGATGGTCGCTCGCCTCCGAACGCTGCGCGATCACTTGTGCGGCCAGATTGTTACGCACGTGCGCGTCTCCGCACCGGAGTTGCAACGCCGCGCTGGCCGCCACGGCGCTTGGACGCGCAATGCCACGCTCCGAGCACACGAGCGCGATCTTGCCTGGGTTCTCTCGCATGAACGTTGCCACGCCCCGACCGGCACGCCATAGCACCTCGCGGGGAATCTGTGCGTCGAATCGCTCCATGCCCGTGAACTCCATGAACTGCACATGCGACAGTCCGCCGTCGAGGCCGACGGGCGACGCTTGCGGCGCAGCAGACCCGCGTGCGCCTCGCGCGCCGTGCATCACGCTCAGGATGTATCCGTCGATCGGGCGCTCGTGGTAACCCGGGGCACTCGTCGTGTCGATCGGCGCGTCACGAAGCTGCATGGCGCCCGGCTCGACGCAGAAGATCGCGCCGATCTGCGGATGGGTCTTGAGCATGCGGGTGAGCACCGAGGCCTCTGCCGGCGTCGCGGTCGGACCCACGATGAATTGATGCCCGCCCAATTCGATCAGGCCGAAGCGCGTACATTTGCCGTCCACACGGATGAGCGTCGACGTATTCACGCCATAGGCCTCGACCCACGGGTCCGCCCCTTCCCCGCTCGCCCACTCGGGCGCCGGGTCATCCGCCTCCCAGAGCGCGATCGGCGCGGGCGTGTCAACCGTTGGCGTCAGGCGAGCCTGCCAGTCGGCGGCCATCGATCGCATGGATGTCGTGCGCACCGACGGCCCGGGTACCGGATCAGGTGTGGCGGCATGGACCTCGCCGGTCACATCGGCGCCGCGTTGCGGCGCGCGCGAGGACGCTGCCCGATTCGCGGCGGAGGTCATCGTCCTCGCCATGGACGAACGCCGCGACGGCGGCCGAGACGCCTCCTCGGAACTGGATAGCCCCAGGCACCAGGCGACGGTCTTGGGAAGGCGATTCAATGGCATCGATATCTCCGGCTGGCCCATCATTGGCATGGGCGGATTGGCGGGGGGCACCGGAGACTGCCACGCGATGTCACACCGGACTTCAGGAATCGGCGTATCGCTGTCGTTTTGCACCGTCGCAATGCGGGCGCCTTCCCCGCCTGCCTGCGCGCCGGATGTTGCCTAGAATGAAAGCGTTCACCTGAACCAAGGCGCTGCCATGACGATCACATCGACACCCGGAGTTGTCTGGCCAACCCGTGCAGGGCAATGCGTCGCAACCCTCGCCGCCGTGCTGGCGCTGGCGAGCCTGCCCGTGCGGGCGCAGACGGCGGCGCCGCACGCGGCCGCGCCGCCGTCTGCCGGGGCCCATGCGCACGCGCCCGCCCATCGGGCCAGTGGGGCGCGCGCGGCATCCGGAACGTCGAGCACGACGGCCACCGCCGACACCACCGAGCGGCCCACGCTACCCAGGCTGGTGGCGATCGCCACGCCGGAAAACGACGACGGCATTGCGCGTTTCGCCCTGTTTGCCGCGCGCGATATCGAACAGTTGGGTTTGCAGTTCCCGGCGCAAGACGGCGTCGCCCCCGCCGATATCGAGGTCGTCGTCACGATGAGCCTGCGCGACAGCGCCACCGCACGGATGCGTGATTTCTCGCGTCAGCATATGAACGAACCGATGACGCTGATCGTCGACGGCGTGGAAATGCTGACCGCCACGATCCGCTCGGAGTTGGGCGGCAAGTTTCAATTGCAGATGCCAAAAGAAAAAGCCCGGCTTCTGTTCCAGCGTGTGCTGGCCAAAGCCGGGCCTGCGACCTGAGCGTCGTGTGCCTTCGAGCGGATTGCCTCGTCGGCGCCACGCCGCCCCGGCCGGGCAGCAAGCCATGCGGGAGAACCCCCGCATGGCCGTGATACAGGTGCTTACTTCACGATCTGCGAGAGATCGCCGCTCTTGTACTTCTCGGCCATCTTCTCGAGCGCGACCGGCTTGATCTTGCCGGCCTGACCTTCGCAACCGAACGACAGATAGCGCGCCTTGCACACCAGCTTGGCGGCTTCGCGAGCCGGCTTGAGGTAGTCGCGCGGGTCGAACTTGCTCGGGTTTTCGAACAGATAGCGACGGATCGCGCCGGTCATCGCCAAACGGATGTCGGTATCGATGTTGATCTTGCGCACGCCGTGCTTGATGCCTTCGACGATCTCTTCGACCGGCACGCCGTACGTTTCCTTCATGTCGCCGCCGAATTCACGGATCTCGGCGAGCAGTTCCTGCGGCACCGACGACGAGCCGTGCATCACGAGGTGGGTGTTCGGAATGCGGCGGTGGATTTCCTTGATGCGGTCGATGGCGAGAATGTCGCCCGTCGGCTTGCGACTGAACTTGTAGGCGCCGTGCGAGGTGCCGATGGCGATGGCCAACGCGTCGCATTGCGTCTGGTTCACGAAGTCGGCGGCCTGATCGGGGTCGGTCAGCAGTTGCTCGCGGGTCATCGTGCCGTCGGCGCCGTGGCCGTCTTCCTTGTCGCCCTTCATCGTTTCGAGCGAACCCAGCACGCCCAGCTCGGCTTCCACCGTCACGCCGATGTAGTGCGAGAACTCGACCACCTTCTTCGACACTTCGACGTTGTACTCGTAGCTGGCAACCGATTTGCCGTCGGCTTCGAGCGAGCCGTCCATCATCACGCTCGAGAAGCCGCTCTTGATCGCGGCCATACACACGGCCGGCGACTGGCCGTGATCCTGGTGCATCACCACCGGGATGTGCGGATACGCTTCCACGGCGGCCGAGATCAGGTGACGCAGGAACGCTTCGCCGGCGTACTTGCGAGCACCGGCGGAGGCCTGCATGATGACCGGCGCACCGACTTCGTCGGCGGCGGCCATGATGGCGGAAACCTGCTCCAGATTGTTGACGTTGAAGGCCGGCAGACCGTAGCCGTTTTCGGCGGCATGGTCGAGCAGCTGTCGCATAGAGACTAGGGGCATGATGTTCTCCTTGGAATCACAAAACTAAGCAAATCTTTCCTCGATCCAGAAGTGCCCCTCATGACGACGGCTCGCGGGCGGCGTGGCGTTTGCGCCTTGCCGCACTCGCGCGGCCCCCTTCGTCATGCCTGGCCCACCTGGACGATTTTCAACGTATTGGTACCACCGGGTTGTCCCATCGGCTCGCCCACGGTCAACACGATCGTGTCGCCGCGCTTGACCACGCCGCGCGAGAGCAGCAGTTGCTCGGCCTGCTTGAGCGCGTGATCGCGGTCGAGCGTGGCGTCGGCACGCATCGCGTAGACGTTGCGGTACAGCGCCAGCTTGCGATGGCTGCCGAGCTGTGACGTCAGCGCAAAAATCGGCACATGGATCTTGTGGCGAGACAGCCACAACGCGGTCGCGCCCGATTCGGTCAGCGCCACGATGGCTTTCGCGCCAAGATGATACGCGGTAAACAAGGCGCCGGCCGCAATCGTTTGGTCGATGCGCGTAAAAGTCTGATCGAGCCAGTCGCGATCGAGTTCCACCATCTCCGAGCGCTCGGCTTCGACGCAGATCGCCGCCATCGTCTCGATGGTTTCGACCGGATACTTGCCCGCGGCGCTCTCGGCCGAGAGCATCACGGCGTCGGTACCATCGAGCACGGCGTTGGCGACGTCCGAGACTTCGGCGCGGGTCGGCACCGGGTTGTGGATCATCGACTCCATCATCTGCGTGGCCGTGATGGTGGTCTTGTTCATCTCGCGCGCAAGCTTGATCATGCGCTTCTGCAGCCCCGGCACCGCGGCGTTGCCCACTTCGATGGCCAGATCGCCCCGTGCAACCATGATGCAGTCCGACGCCGCCAGAATCTCTTCGAGCGCCGGAATGGCTTCTGCGCGCTCGATCTTGGCGATCATCAGCGGCTTGATGCCGTAAGGCTCGCCGGCCACGTTGGCCAGACGGCGCGCCATTTCCATGTCGGTGGCGTTCTTCGGGAAGGAGACCGCGACATAATCGGCGCCCAGCGCCATCGCGGTCTTGATGTCTTCCATGTCCTTGGCCGTGAGCGCCGGTGCCGTCAGCCCACCGCCCTGGCGGTTGATACCCTTGTTGTTCGACAGATCGCCACCGACCTTCACGGTCGTATGGATCTCGCTGCCGAGCACGCGATCGACGATCAGCACGATCAGGCCGTCGTTGAGCAGCAGCACGTCGCCCGTGCGCACGTCGCGTGGCAGTTCCTTGTAGTCGAGCCCGACGCGCTCTTCGTTACCGACTTCGCAGGCGGCGTCCAGGATGAACTTCGCGCCCGCCTCGAGCGTGGCCTTGCCGTTCTCGAACTTGCCGACGCGAATCTTCGGACCCTGGAGGTCGGCCATGATGGCCACTTCGCGGCCAGCCGCCTTGGCGGCCGCGCGCACCATCTCGGCGCGCTCGATGTGGTCCTGCGCCTTGCCGTGCGAGAAATTCAGGCGAACGACATCGACGCCGGCGGCGATCATGCGCGAGAGCACTTCCGGCGTGCTCGATGCCGGACCGATGGTGGCGACGATCTTGGTGGAGCGGTTCATTACATCCATCTCTTCATCCTCTTTGGGTAACAGCGCATTCGACATGTCTGGCGCTTAGCGATTTGTAGCGCATTTAGGCCGCCACAGGTTAACCAAAAAGTTCGTATTGTCCGTACGAAATCGTTTGATTCGATCTTAGATGTTCGCAATAAACCGATCGAAACCGCCCCATTCGTGCCCGCCTTCGACCGGAAAACCGGCCTGCGAGCCCCGCTCCACCTGGCGCCGCGCGATCAGTTGAGCTCGCTGGCGCGTTGTTGCAGCACGTCGACGGCCGGCAGTGTCTTGCCTTCGAGGAATTCGAGGAACGCGCCGCCACCGGTCGAAATATAGCTGACCTGGTCGGCAATACCGTACTTGGCGATGGCGGCGAGCGTATCGCCGCCCCCGGCGATCGAGAAGCCCTTGGCGGCCGCAATCGCGCGCGCCAGCGTCTCGGTGCCGTGCCCGAACTGATCGAATTCGAACACGCCCACCGGGCCGTTCCACACGATCGTGCCCGCGCCCGCCAGTTGCTCGGCCAGCTTGGCAGCCGTTTGCGGACCGATGTCGAGAATCATGTCGTCGGCGGCCACATCGCTGGCGGCCTTCACCGTCGCCTCAGCCGTCGCGCTGAATTCCTTGGCGCATACGACGTCCGTCGGGATCGGCACCGAGGCCCCACGCGCGGCCATCGCGTCGATGATCGAACGGGCCTGCCCGACCAGATCGGCTTCGGCGAGCGACTTGCCGATCGGCAGGCCGGCGGCCAGCATGAACGTGTTGGCAATGCCGCCGCCCACGATCAGATGGTCGACCTTGTCAGCGAGCGACTGCAGAATGGTGAGCTTGGTCGAGACCTTGGAGCCGGCTACGATGGCCACGAGCGGGCGAGCCGGGGCGTTCAGCGCCTTGCCGAGCGCTTCGAGTTCGGCGGCGAGCAGCGGGCCAGCACAGGCGACCGGCGCATACTTGGCGATGCCGTGCGTCGTGGCTTCGGCGCGGTGGGCGGTGCCGAACGCGTCGTTCACGTACACGTCGCACAGCGCGGCCATCTTTCGCGCCAGTTCGTCGTTGTCCTTCTTCTCGCCCTTGTTGACGCGGCAGTTCTCCAGCAGCACGACCGTGCCCGGCGCCACCTCAAAACCGCCGTCGACCCAGTTGGCGATCAGCTTCACCTCGCGGCCCAGCAGTTCGGACAGGCGTTGCGCAACCGGTGCCAGTGAGTCGGCGGGCTTGAATTCGCCTTCCGTCGGACGGCCCAGATGCGACGTGACCATGACGGCCGCACCGGCGTCGAGCGCCATCTGGATGGCCGGCACCGAGGCGCGGATACGCGTGTCTTCCGTGATGCGGCCCGCATCGTCTTGCGGCACGTTCATATCGGCGCGGATGAAGACACGTTTGCCTGCCAGGCGACCCTGGGCGATCAAATCGGAAAGACGTACGACGGAAGCCATGAGAATCCGGAATAAATGGTGGAAAAAACATGCATTTTAACTGATCCGCCCGTCCAGATGCCCATTTTGGCCGACGAGGGTTCCGCCTACAGGAACAGACGGCAGAGCGTGTAGACGGCCATGCCGACGACAATCATCTCGATCATGTTGCGTCGCCAGACGAACCAGCCGGTGGCGGCCACGGCCGCGGCCAGCTTGGGATTGTGCAGATGCAGCGAGAACTGGTGATCGAGCAGCAGCACCTCGGGCACCACGATGACGGCGAGCGCCGCCGCCGGGGCGTAGCGCAGCGCGCGTTGCAAGCGCTGCGGCAGCGTCACGCGGTCTCCCGCGAGCAGGAAGAACGTGCGCGTGACGATGGTAATGGCCGTCATCGCCACGAAGGAGAGCCAGATTTCGACCGTACTCATGAGCGACGCTCTCCCGAACGACTGGGCTGGGCGCCGTCGCGCGCGGCCGCGGGGGGATTCGCCAACGCGAGCCGCTTCGCCTGACGCGCCGAAAGTTCGTCGCAAACCATGCCGGCGGCGAGCGCGCCGACCACCCCGAGCACGAGATTGAGCCGATACGGCAAATCGAAGGCGAGCAGGCCGAGGACCGATGCCAGCGTGACCGCCAGCATCGTCGAGCGACTGGTGATCGTGTGAACCATCATCGGAATGAGGGCGAGCGTGCCCGCGAAGGCGAGGCCCCAGCTATCCGGCACGAGCGCGCCGAGCAGGATGCCGAGAATCGACGACACGTGCCAGACCGCCCAATTGCTGAGCGTGATGCCGTAGTAGGTCCCCTCCTTGCCCGGGACATAGCCGCTCGCGAACTTCTGGTTCATGAACATCACGAATCCGAGGTCGCCATTGACATAGCCGAGCACGATGCGCCGCGGCAGCGACAAATAAGAGAAATGCGGCTGGAGCGCGGCGCTGAAGATCACAAAGCGCAGATTGACGATGCCGACCGTGAGCAGAATCGTCCACAAGGGCATGCCGGCGGCGAACAGCGGCAACGAGGCCAACTGGGCCGATCCGGCATAGAGCATCAGGCTCATGCCGATGGCCTGGGGCACCGTCAGTATCGATTTGCCCATGGCGACCCCGGTCACGAGTCCCCACGAGAAGATGGCTGGCAACAGCGGCGAAATAATGCGGAAACCGGCCCTGAACCCGTCACGTTCAGCGGCTGGCAGACGAAGCATTGGCATGGTCGGCTTGGGGGGCGAGCACCGAGCCGTTCGGCGCAGTGTCTGGCATTGCGGGGCAAAGCGGTCCCGACGGCGCCCGGCACGCCCATGATGACCGCTGGCGGTCACAGCGCCCGCCAGGGTTGCCGGAGTGTCTCCTGAATATCGTCATCGTTGGCGGCGAGCGTCCGGTCATTATAGCCAGGGTAAATATTTACTTACCACGTCGAAAGCGCATATCCGGGCGTTTTTGCGAGGGCAACGGACGAGGTGTCGCGTACGCGCCACGCGGGACTTCGACGGTGACAGGAACTGGCAAGCGTCGCGGCTGCGGGCGCTGCGAGCCATCCGCAAAGGGCCGTGGCTGCTTTACAATAGCGACTTTTGGTAAGCGTGCGGGCGACGGCTTCGTCCTTTGCACCGGCCATGCAATCCCCAATCGTCCGAATACCCATCACGGTCCGAACCCCATGAGCGAAGTCAAACAAATGCCGGTCGTCGAAGTCGGCGCCGAAGATCTGCCGGTCCATTGCCCGAATCCGAAGATGGAAGCCTGGAGCGCCCATCCGCGCGTGTTCATCGATGTGACGCATGGCGAAGCGGCCTGTCCGTACTGCGGCACGCGTTATCGCGTGAAGGCCGGGGTCGTGCTCAAGGGTCACCACTGAGCCGGCTGCCGTTGCTCCAACCGGGCGCAGCCGACTGCGGTTGCCCTGTACCGCCCGGTTGACTGTCCGTATCTTCGCAACGCTTAACGTTTAGAGTCTCCGCCACGATGCATAAAGCCTTGGTGATCGCCCCCAACTGGATTGGGGACGCGCTGATGGCGCAGCCGTTGTTCACCCTGCTCAAGCGCCTGCATCCGCGTCTGACCATCGACGCGATCGCGCCCAGCTGGGTCGCCCCGGTGCTGGAACGCATGCCGGAGATTTCGCGCGTCGTCGCCACCGACCTCGCGCACGGCAAGTTGCAGCCGCTGGAGCGCTACCGGCTCGCGAGCGTGCTCGCCGACGAGGGGTACGACGCCGCCTATGTGCTGCCGAACTCGCTGAAGTCGTCGCTGATTCCGTGGCTGGCGCGCATTCCGTTGCGCATTGGCTACAAGGGCGAGCACCGCTACGGTCTGCTCAACGTGCGCCACGCCAATCCGCGCAAAGACGAGCGGCCGCCCATGGTGCGGCACTACGCTGCGCTCGCGTTCGCGCCCGGGGCCAAGTTGCCCGATGCGCTGCCCACGCCGCGCATCGACGCCGACCTGAACGAGTCGGCGCGTGTCTTCGCGCGCTTCGGCCTTGATCTGCGCGTACCGCTCGTGGTGTTCTGCCCGGGTGCAGAGTTCGGACCGGCCAAGCGCTGGCCGCCGGGCCATTTCGCGCAGTTAGCTCAGTTGGTTCGCCGCTCGTTCCCGTATGCGCAAATCATTGCGCTCGGCTCGGGCAAGGACGGTGCGCTCGCGCAGCAAATCGCCGCCGATGCGCCGTTCGTGCGCAACCTGTGTGGACAGACGTCGCTGGCCGAGGCGTGCGCGCTGCTGGCCCGCGCCAATGCGGTGGTGAGCAACGACTCGGGCCTGATGCATGTGACGGCCGCATTGCGCCGCCCGCAGATTGCCCTGTTCGGATCGTCCGATCCGCGCCACACACCGCCGCTGTCCGACCAGGCGCATATCCTGTGGCTACAATTGGAGTGCAGCCCGTGTTTTGCCCGCGAATGCCCGTTGGGCCACACCCGCTGCCTCAATGAGCTGATGCCCGAGCACGTATTCGCGAATTTGCGCAACATCCTGCTCACGCAGCGCTGATGTGGTCCATGACGGCGGCGCGCTCAGCTCGATTCCGGTAACACTCAACGGTAGATCCACATGCCACGTTTTGTCCGTCTGTTCGATGCCGCCAGTGAAACCATCACGGCCTTTTACGATGCGCTGCGCCGTGGGCAGACGGATCGCGCCATGTCGCTGTGGGCGAACGAGGATTTCGTCAGCTATATTCGCGCCGACGGCACCCGCTGGGACGGTCTCGAACAGATCCGCAACGGTCTGGTCGCCCAGTTCACGCAAAGCGTGGTGCTCATCGACTCGCTGGATACGACCGAGTACGACACCGTTGGCACGGTCGTGCACACGGCGACCGAAGCAATGCGCGTCGGCAAGGAAGACGCCGGCCAGACGACCGCCCAGCTCATCCACACGACATACGTGCTGGTGCACGAGCAGGGCGACTGGCGCTTCGCCCATATCCACTCCAGCCCGTTGCCGCCGCATGCCGTCGAGCAGTTCAGCCTGATGATGCACGCGCGTCCGGACGGGCTGCACTGATCTGTACGGTACGACCATGACGGCGCGCCCCGCGACGTTTCTTCCCCTGGATTACCGGGCACCCCGGTGGCTGCCCGACGGGCACAGCCAGACGATCTACCCGGCGCTGCTGGGTCGACGCCCGTGCGTCGAATTCCGTCGCGAAACGTGGGACACGCCCGACGGCGACTTCGTCGATGTCGACTGGCTGGTCGCTCCGCCTGCGGCGCAGAAAGCCCCGCCCGCGCCCGAAGGGCTGGTGGAGACACCGCTCGTCGTGCTCTTCCATGGACTGGAGGGCGGGTCCGGCAGCCACTACGCCCGCACCCTGATGCGCGAAGTCGAAGCGCAGGGGTGGCGCGGCGTGATTCCCCACTTCCGCAGTTGCAGCGGCCGCATGAACCGCGCGCCGCGCTTTTATCACTCCGGCGACAGTACCGAGGTCGACTGGATATTGCGGCGCTTGCGTGCGAACGCGTCCGGCCCGATCTTTGCGGCGGGCGTGTCGCTGGGCGGCAATGTATTGCTGCGCTGGCTCGGCGAGCGCGAGGGGCATGCGGCGCAAGTGGTGAGTGCCGCGTGCGCGATTTCGGCGCCGCTCGATTTACGCGCGGGCGGACTGGCGCTCTCGCACGGTTTCAATATGGTGTACACGCGCAATTTTCTCGGCACGCTCAAGAAGAAGGCGCTCGCGAAGCTCGACCAATACCCCGGGCTGTACGACCGCGATCGGATGATGGCCGCGCGCGATCTCGGCGAATTCGATCATGTGGTGACGGCCCCCTTGCATGGTTATCACAGTGCCTTCGACTATTACACGCGCGCGTCGAGCAAGCCGATTCTGCCGGCCATCGAAGTGCCGACGCTGGTCATCAATGCCCGCAACGACCCGTTCCAGCCGGCCAATGTGTTGCCGGGCGAAGACGACGTCGGTCGCCACGTGCGGCTCCTGCAGCCGGCGCACGGCGGACACGTCGGCTTCATGAGTGGGCCGTTTCCGGGCGGCATGACATGGATGCCGCACACGGTCATCGACTACTTCCGTCAATTTTTGCCGACTCCGGCCTGAAGGTGCCTCATGGATGAAATCGTTCGACAGGCGATGGCCAAGTGGCCCAACGTGCCGCATTGTTACGGCTGGCTCGCGCTCGACCGTCGCGGTCAGTGGCGCATGCGCGACGACGCGGCGCAGGCGGCGGGCACGGCTGGCGATCCGATTCGTCATGCAGCGCTCGTCGCGTTCATCGCGCGCAATTACGCCAGCGACGACGCCGGGCGGTGGTACTTCCAGAATGGGCCGCAACGTGTGTATGTGGCGCTTGCGTACGCCCCGTTTGTGGTCCGGCTGACGTGGGATGCCGCAGCGAACGACGGTCGCGGCGCACCGGTGTTGACGGACCAACTGGGCCATGCTTTCGTGCCGCAGGCGTGCCTGCTCGACGAGGACGGCAACGTCGCGTTCGTGGGGGCGGTGTCTGGCGGCGAGGAGAATGGGAGATCGACGCCGAACGCGCCGCTCGCGTTGCTGCACGATCACGACATCGATCTGCTCACGCAGGTGTCCGATCTGGCGCAGGCCTTCGAGATTGCGCAAACGTCGGACGATACCGCCGACGCCAAGGGCGCGGTGCGGCTGCATTGGCGCAACGGCGATTCACTCCCGTTCGCGACGACCCATGCGGGCACCCTGCCGCAGACGTATGGGTTCGAGCGCACCCCGCGGGCCGACGATCAATCGGCGTGAGTCAATGCGCCCTTACGCCGCGACATCTCGTCGCACTGGCGCGGACTCGCCAAATGCATCGGGATATCGGCTCGTATAGAAGCGCTCGACGCCATCGCCAGCGTCGTTCTCGCTGAGCAATTTCCACGGTTCACGCGCGAGACACGACGCCAATCCGGCGATGCAGACCAGCCCGCCGTACAACCACCATCCCCCACTCATGTTGCCCAAAGCGTTCGCGGCACCGTAAAGTGTGAATGACAGCATGCTCGCCATCTGTCCCGCCAGCAGCGTTGCGCTCGCGACTCTAACCCGCACGGAAGATGGCATCGCAATCACCCGCCGATCGATGCCGTTCATGGACAGACACGCACCGAATACGCCAGCCGACATCAAGCACCCACCCAGTGCGGCAACGGAATCGACAGCCGTTGCCACGGCAAGACTAGCGGCCAGCGCCGCCCAAATCGCAATGTAACCCAGCCTGTGTTGCAGTGCGCCGGAGAGGATAGGGTGAAAAACAACAACCCCTGCAATCGATCCGACGACGAATGCGGCAATCAACCAACCGACCTGCGCGTCCGGTAGTGTCGCGTGTTGAACGAGTTGAGGAATCAGCATCGGAACGATCCCTGCCGTCGCGATAACCAGCAACATGTCGCAGAGCGTGAAGAAGCGTTCCGCCGGCAACCGGATTTTCAGCGTAAATCCAGCAAACGCACGACGAAACCATGTTCTCGCGGGGGCAGGTGCTGACGTCCCGATCCCGGACATCGAAGGCAGTACTGGAAGTCGTGACAGCAGGGGCAGTAAAACGCCCCCGAACAATGCAACACACCACAAAGCGTATTGGTGAGTGCTGAGTAGTAAGGCGGCGGCGGCGAACAACGGCCCGATAATACGACCGAGATTGACCGTAACCCGCTTCAGGCGGAACGCGGATAACACACGCGCTTTCTCGACAAGCTCCGCCGGGTAGATGCTAAGTAGCGGTTGTAAGACGGCGAAGGCGGCGACCGCCACCATGTCATTCACCATCCAAAAAGTGACGCTATGCGTTGCACTTGCAATCACCACCCGCGACACGCCGCATAGCACGATGATCACACATGCCCAGCGCAGGACCTTACTGCGGGACAACCCCTCAGTCCATGAAGCCGCCACCGGCAGCGCGATGAAGGCACTTGTGGCGAGCGCTATCTCGTACGCTACGACGCCCGCGGTGCCGAAGCGGCCGAGCAATACGATGGGAACCATTGCGTTCCACATGCCTAGGTAGGTCGCAAGGAGAAAATCCAACGACAGGTAAATGCGGAATGGGGACACGGTGCGAGGTCAAAGAGCAACCACGACCGAACGTCGGCTGTGGCAGCCACTAGGCGAATGTTAGCGGGCGGCTACGAAATGCTCGACATTGGCGTCGACCCAATCGACACCAAATTGCTTCAGCAATCGCGTATGCATGTTGTTTAAATAGACATCCCGATGCTCGGAAAAATACTTGGCATCAAACCAGCGCACGCCAAAGCACAAGGTATTCCCCCGAATTCCGACTGGATTTTGCCAATCGTATTGGACATCCTCCTCTGGCCGCAAGCTCAGCCGAAGATCAGACTTACGAATTTCTTCGACACATTGGCGCAGGTTATCGCGGTCGCCAAACTTGATTCGGCATTTCGTTAAAGCAACAATCGGCTTGTTAATGGGTCGCTCGTTGTCTATCACGACTTCGTACTGGCAATTCTCCATACTTCACCTCATTCAGTGAATATTGGTCGAAAAGTTCGCAGCGAAATCACACTGCGAAGCGAGCACGGTACCGTGTCGCCATACTCGCCAATCGAAGTGTTGTATGCAATAGGAGTGCGTCAGAAACCCAAATGGGAAAACTCCGATGTTCCAATTTCTCCGTGATCTTTTGGGATCGACACTCGAAAAATAGCGAAAACCCCAAGATATTCACGCTTCGCCAGTTTCACATGGCGGGCGCTTTCCGATAGATTAAAAGCAACGGCGCAACTCGCACGCGAATAAGTGTACGCAACTTCGCAGCACGCGCCGCTTATCCCCTTATCCGGCCAGTTTGCCGAAGTCCTTCTCGTCTTCCTTGTCGTCCTTGTAGCGGCGCTGGAACTCGTGAAGTCGCGCGTCGATGACCGACATCTCGTAAAAGCTGGCGTCGCCGGCCTCACGCGCGAGCTTCAACTGGCTGACGGCCGCCATCCATTGCCCTTGCAGCGCATATTGTTCCGCCAATGCTGCGTGCTGACGCGTCCGCTTGCCGGCCGCGGCCCATGCCCCTGCCAGCGCCCGCCACCAGATGGGCTCGCTTCGATAGCGCTCGACCTGCGCTTGAAGGAACTTCGTCGCGTCGGGAATCCGCTGGCTGGCGACCAAGGCATCGGCATAAGCCATATCGGCGGCCTGCGAGAGTGGGAACGCGGCACGCGCCTGCGCGGCGACGCGCAAGGCTTCGTCCGGCTGGCCCGACAAGCGCGCGATATCCGACGCCAGCACAGCCAGACTCGGCGTACCCGGCCCCGTGCCACCGAAAGCCGCGCGCGACTTCTCCAGCGCCTCGCGCGCCGGCACCCAACGACGCTGCTTGAACTCGGCCAGCGCCACCGCATACCATGCCGCCGCCACATTCGATGTGGTCTGCGCGCGGATCGCTGTGCGTTGCGCGTCGGCGATCGCCGCGTAATCGCTCGCGGACTTCTGCTGCAAGACGAGCGAGCGCGCCCGCACAAACGCATATTCGGGCGACTGCACAGGCTGACGATAAGCGGCAGTGCGCGAGCGATTGAGCATGTCGGCGATGCGATCCGTCGTCAGCGGGTGAGTCCGGACATATTCCGGCACGCCGGCTTCGTTGATCGAATCCGCGCGTTGCAGACGCTCGAAGAAGGTCGGCATCGCGTACGTGTCGAAGCCTGCCGCCTGGAGCAACTGGAAGCCGACGCGATCGGCCTCACGTTCCGCATCGCGCGAAAAACGCAGTTGCCGATCGACGGCAAGGCCTTGCCCGCCCATGGCGATTCCCATGCCGAGATCCGGGCTCCGTGCCCCGATGCCGGCGAGCAGACCGAGCAACATGCCGCCGAGGGCGATCCACGAGTTCTGCGACTGTTGGCCGAGCATGCGCGCGATGTGATGTTGCAGAACGTGCCCCGTCTCGTGTCCGATCACAGAAGCGAGTTCCGACTCGGTGCGCGTCGCGACGATCAATCCCGTGTTGATGCCGATGAAGCCCCCCGGCAGCGAGAAGGCGTTGATGTCCGAATCACGCACCACGAAGAATTCGAAACTCTGACTGGCGTCGAGTCCCACTGTGTGCGCGGCCGCCACGAGCTTGCCACCCAAGGCATTGACGTAATCGGAGAGCAGCAAATCCGACAGGTAATCGGGATCGGCGCGAATCTCTCGCATCACGCGCTCGCCGAGCTTGCGCTCCATCGCCGGCGACAAGTCCGCGGCAGAACTCTGGCCGAGGGACGGGAGCGACTGCGCGGCCGCCTGGGTGGGGATGACGACGGCGGCGAACGTCATTGCCGTCATGACGGGCAGCATGGCCAACGCCATGAAACGCCGCCACCGGGCGACGTGGCGCTCGGGGTGAGGCGGCTGGGACGACGGCTTCGGCATGGAGGTCATGCGCACCATGCGCCAGATGGGCGCCCCGGACCGGGCAATGAGAACGCGCGACACATGGGAATCAGGCCGGAGATGCCGATGGCGGCGCGAAACGAACATAACGAGCGGAACGAACGCGTCATGGAAATGGGCGCCGCTTGGCGCTGATCATTCAGGGCTGCTGCTATGATAGCAGCCAGACGCAGACGTTCCTCGGCATCGCCAAAACGTCGTCAATACAGGCAAAATTCATCCGAAACGGCGCTATCCTTTCGCTCGCAAAAGGCGCTCGCGAACCGTCTCCCGACACTATCGCAACCTCTTCTCAGCATCGACTCATGGCAGAACTCACCCATTTCGACACCGCCGGACAGGCCCACATGGTTGATGTCGGCAGCAAGGACAGCACGCATCGTGTTGCCGTGGCGCGCGGCACCATTCAGATGAAGCCGGAAACGCTGGCTCTGATTCGCACCGGCACGGCCAAGAAAGGTGACGTACTGGGTATTGCTCGCATTGCGGCCATCCAAGGCGCCAAGCGCACCGCCGATCTGATTCCGCTGTGTCATCCGCTCGCGCTTACGCGTGTGACGGTCGAGTTTCTGGTGGACGACGGCGCGAATGCCGTCCACTGCCGCGCGCAGGTCGAAACCATCGGTCGCACGGGGGTGGAGATGGAAGCGCTCACCGCGGTTCAAGTCGGCTTGCTGACGATCTATGACATGTGCAAGGCCGTCGATCGCGGCATGACGATCAGCGACGTGCGCGTGCTGGAGAAGCACGGCGGGAAGTCGGGCGATTGGGTGGCGCAGGACTAAGCCAGCGGCGGAGTCCTCGACACCCGACACCAAAGATGGCGGGCTCGCTATGCGAACCGCCTCGTCCAGTCAACACACACCGCGTCACGCGGCGGCGACCTTGCCCGCGCCCTGACGTTGGGGCCAGAAGTACCACACTGCTCCCAGCGCTTGCAGTGCGATCAGGCCCGTCCAAGCGGAGAAATGCGCCTGCGCGCTGTGCGCCGCGTAAGTGCCGAGCACGGCCCCGACGCCCACCTGACACAAGAAGATCAACAGGAAGATGACGAGCGTGAGCGACGTATTGACGCGCCCGATCAACGTGCCGTGGAAATGCTCCGCCAACACCGCATACGACAGGATGCCCGTGCCACCGAAGATGCCATAGGCAGCCCAAAGCCAGACCGGTGGAATCGGCGCACGCATCAACAACAGCGACTGCACCACGACGAACAGCAACATCCCGGCGCCGGAAAATGCGAACACGCTCACGCCACGGCGTTCGAGCGAGCGCGCGGCCGCACCGAACACTACGCTCCCGGCCATCATCGCAAGCCCCACGACCGACACCAGCGAGGCAGCCTGCGAGGCCGACAGCCCTTCAACGTCGCGCATGAACGGCGCCATCCATAGCGATTGCATTGCGTAGAACACGCCCTGCGTGATCCCCGAGAGCGAAGTCACTTTCCAGAACATTCCGCTTCCCAGCACCTGACGCACGCCCTTGAGCGCCTCGGACAACCCGCCTTGCGCGTGCGACCCCGGCTTCTCGGGCGCGCCGAACCACAGCGCGACCGACATGAAAACGGTTAACGCCGCCAGTCCGAACGACACGATGCGCCAGTCGGTCAGCCCGAGCAGCCAGTTGAGCGGTGTTCCCACCACGACGCCGCCCATGCCGCCCACGGCCATCACCAGGCCGTTGAGCAGCGGCAGACGTGCTACCGGAAACCATTGCGCCAATGCCTTGAAGGCGCTGCCCAGACACACCGACACGCCGACGCCGATCAGCAAGCGTCCCGCCATCAGCGCGCCGACGCCTTGGGCCAGTCCGAACAGCGCGGCGCCCGCAGCCGCGAGCAGCAGCACCAGCGACGCCACCCGGCGCGGGCCGAACTTGTCGAGCAGCACGCCCGCGGGCAATTGCGCCCCGGCAAACCCGAGGAAATAGAGGCTCGTCAACAACCCGAGATCGGCCGACGAGAGGCCGAGATCGCGCGTCATATACGGCGCAAACCCAATATTCACGCCGCGGTACACGTAGGAAACGAAGTATCCGCAGGCGAACAGGACGAAGATGCGAAGTGCCTTCGACATGAAGCCAAACCTTAGTCATTTGCTCGGGTATCGATTGTCGGCGGAACGCCGCCGTGAAGCCAACGAAACCTTTGCGCCCGTATTGTGAGTAGAATTTGACATCATGATTCCTCACCTCCCTCCCCTCCAATCGCTGCGCGCACTTGAAGCTGCTGCCCGCCACCGTAGCTTTACGCGGGCGGCCGACGAATTGAATTTGACGCACAGCGCCGTGAGTCATCACATGCGCTCGCTCGAACAGCAACTCGGCACGGCGCTGTTTCGTCGCGTGGGGGCCCGCATGATCCCGACCAGTGTCGGGGCGCGTCTGGCCGAGCGAGTACGCGTTGGGATGTCGGAACTCATTGAGGCGATGACTGAAGCCCGGGCGGGCACGGCGTCGGGCGTGTCGCCCGCCGTCGTTCGTCTGGAAATCAGCGTCATGACCGATCTGGCGGCCCAATGGCTGATTCCTCGGCTGGGCCGCTTTAGCGAACAGCAGCCCCATATCGATCTGGTGGTGCGAATTCACGCGGATATTGCCGCGCCCGATCCGTATTCGGTCGACGTCGGCATCTGGCATCAACGGGTCGAAGCGACCGGGTTCGTCACGCGCAAGCTGCTCGACGACTATGTGATCGCCGTGTGCCACCCCGATCTGATCGCGCGTGTGCCCGGGTTCACGGTGGCCGATACGCACAAACTGCCGATGCTGCGCTTCGCCTATCGATCATGGCGCGATTGGCAGGTCGCCGCCGGACTGGCGCCACATGAGCCGACGCGCGGGCCGATTTTCGACGACTCCGGGTTGCTCCTGCGTGCCGCCATGGCCGGACAAGGTGTCGCCACTACACGCAGCTTGCTCGTGCGCGATGCGCTCGCGTCCGGCGAGCTGGTGCAGATTGGCGATGTCCGCATTGCACCGAGCCTCGAATATCACGTGAGCTGGCGGGAAAATCATCCGCGCGAGCGCGCGATTCACGCCTTCTGGCAGTGGATGCAGGATGAGATTGCGGCCACGACTCCGCTTGCCGTACCCAGTACGCGACGCGGCGACGGCAACAGCGACGTGCCGATCGCCCAGGCATAAAAAAACGGCAACGAATTCCGAAGAATTCGTTGCCGTTTCCGGTGCGGACTTGCGCCACCGAATCGAAGATTCCGTGACGAAGTCCGGCGACCGAGGCAGGTGGGGTGCCTTGCGGCCCCCGTCATGCCGTCTCTTTCGAGACTTACATGCCCATGCCCATGCCGCCCATACCGCCCATGTCACCCATGCCGCCAGCCATCGGAGCATCTTCCTTCGGCAGTTCGGCAACAGCGCAATCGGTCGTGAGCAGCAGGCCCGACACCGAAGCGGCGTTTTGCAGTGCGGTGCGGGTGACCTTCGTCGGATCCACAACGCCCATTTCCACCAGGTCGCCGTACTCGCCGCTCGAAGCGTTGTAGCCGTAGTTGCCCTTGCCGGCAATCACGTTGGCCACAACGACGCTGGCTTCTTCGCCGCCGTTGGCGACGATCTGGCGCAGCGGTTCTTCCATGGCGCGCAGAACGATCTTGATACCGGCGTCCTGGTCAGGGTTGGCACCCTTGATGTCGGCCACGGCCACGCGAGCACGCAGCAGCGCAACACCACCGCCCGGGACGATGCCTTCTTCCACGGCAGCGCGGGTAGCGTGCAGCGCGTCTTCGACGCGTGCCTTCTTTTCCTTCATTTCGACTTCGGTCGCAGCGCCGACCTTGATCACGGCAACACCGCCGGCCAGCTTGGCCACGCGCTCTTGCAGCTTTTCACGGTCGTAGTCGCTCGTGGCTTCTTCGATCTGGGCACGGATTTGCTTGACGCGGGCTTCGATGTTCACGCCTTCGCCGGCACCATCGATGATGATGGTGTTTTCCTTGCCGATTTCGATGCGCTTGGCTTGGCCCAGTTCGTTGAGCGTGGCCTTTTCCAGCGTCAGGCCGATTTCTTCGGCGATGACCTGGCCGCCCGTCAGGATGGCGATGTCTTCCAGCATGGCCTTGCGGCGGTCGCCGAAGCCCGGAGCCTTGACGGCGCAGGTCTTCAGGATGCCACGGATGTTGTTGACCACCAGCGTTGCCAGGGCTTCGCCCTCAACGTCTTCGGCGATGATCAGCAGCGGACGGCCAGCCTTGGCGACTTGCTCGAGCACCGGCAGCAGGTCACGGATGTTCGAGACCTTCTTGTCGAACAGCAGGACGAACGGGTTTTCCAGGATCGCGACTTGCTTTTCCGGGGTGTTGATGAAGTACGGCGAGAGGTAGCCGCGGTCGAATTGCATACCTTCGACGACGTCCAGCTCGTCTTGCAGCGACTTGCCGTCTTCGACGGTGATCACGCCTTCCTTGCCGACCTTGTCCATCGCCTTGGCGATATAGTCACCGATCGAGGTATCGCTGTTGGCCGAGATCGAGCCGACTTGAGCGATTTCCTTGTTCGTCGTGCAGGGCTTGCTGATCTTGCGCAGTTCTTCGATGGCGGCGGCAACGGCCTTGTCGATACCGCGCTTCAGGTCCATCGGGTTCATGCCCGAGGCAACGTACTTCATGCCTTCGCGCACGATCGACTGGGCCAGCACCGTGGCGGTGGTGGTACCGTCACCGGCGTTGTCGCTGGTCTTGGAAGCCACTTCCTTGACCATTTGCGCGCCCATGTTCTGGAGCTTGTCCTTGAGTTCGATTTCCTTGGCGACCGACACACCGTCCTTGGTCACGGTCGGGCCGCCGAAGCTGCGCTCGAGCACGACGTTGCGGCCCTTCGGGCCCAGGGTCACCTTGACGGCGTTGGCGAGAATGTTGACGCCCTCGACCATCTTGGCACGAGCGGCATCGCCGAAAACGACTTCTTTAGCTGCCATTGCATTAACTCCTTGAATACTTTACGTAGATGTCTGGGGGGAGACAGTCTTAGGCGGCCACGACGGCCATGATGTCTTCTTCGCGCATGACCAGCAGTTCCTGGCCATCGACCTTCACGCTTTGGCCGGCGTACTTGCCGAACAAAACACGGTCGCCCACCTTCACATCGAGTGCGATCGACTTACCTTGATCGTCTTTCTTGCCCGGGCCGACGGCCAGGATCTCGCCCTGATCCGGCTTTTCAGCGGCGGCTTCAGGGATCACGATGCCCGATGCGGTCTTCGTTTCGTTGTCCAGGCGCTTGACAATCACGCGGTCATGCAAGGGACGAAGGTTCATTACAAGCTCCTCTTTCTCTCTGTGAGATCGACAAAACCTAAATATGCAAACATTTGCATATTTGGTGAATTCATGGCGTTAGCACTCTGCGCCAACGAGTGCTAATTATAGGGACGGGGTTTGACGATTTCAAGACGCGGGGTTTTCCCGGAGGTGAATTGTCTGTTGTCGAGATTCACTGAATTTTGAACGTTGTTCACTCAACGTTGAACTCGCCAGATCGACAGCCGAGACAACCCCTATGAAATCAATGACATACGGGACAATCGCAGCCCACCCCCTTGCCGGGCGTAAACGTTTGCTACTGACGATGCGACGAACCGCTACGAGGTTCGTACGGTGGGTCGCTATGGGCGTCAGGCGGTGTTCCCACAAGAAACCTAACGTCGGGTGGACTTTTGCTGGCTCTCGCGAACAACGGTAAGCCGTACGGAAGCGGCGAAAGACGCGCCTATACGCATCCAGTTGAGCCGCCATGTGTGCCCCGCCCACCGGTGGGCGTACGAGACCCGCTCGAGTGAAGACTTGTGTAACGCCGGAGGCCCGACGTCCCCCCGACTTCGGTAGCACTCGGCACTAAGAGAACCGGGTGTTAGGGTCGCATGGCGTGCTGATGCGACGCACAACATCTTCGCTGCGACGGAAGGGTTCACGCGAGCCCGAAAGTTTTCCTCAAGCTGGCATCGACCGGCCCGGAGGGCATGAAGCGCCGCAATTTTCTCAGGAGCGACGCCTGACCCGCGGGCGTACGACGCATACGCCAGCTGCCGAGCGCGGCTTCAACGATTGTGTTTGCCACGCCATCGGGTGCGGGAGCACCTTTGACGCTGTCGACGACGGCGCCCGATGCAAGCGCACGCTCGCGGTCATAGGCGGCGATATTCGAACTCGCTTGAGGCGCGTTGACATCGAGATTGGTTCGGGTAAAGGACGGCTCGATCAGCGTTGCGCGGATGCCGAACTGGCGCACCTCGTGATCCAGTGTCTCGGTCAACCCCTCGACGGCATGCTTGGACGCCGCATAGAGTCCCATGTAAGGTGCCGGCAAAAAGCCAAGTACCGAACTGATATTGACAATCCGTCCGCGTCGTTGCGCCCGCATATAGGGAAGCACCGCCTGGGTCGTACGCAGAATGCTGAATACGTTGGTATCGAGCAGCGCCGCAGCTTCGGCAACCGACGTTTCCTCAACCGCGCCGATCAGCGTCGTGCCGGCATTGTTGACGAGTACGTCGATACGCCCGGCACGATCGACGATCGCATGAATCCCGGTTCGAACGGAAGCATCGTCGCGCACATCCATCTCCACCAGCTCAACGCCGGCCAATGGCACCGCTTTCGCGATGCTGCGCACGGTGCCAAATACGCGGCACCCGCGCTTCGCGAACTTCTCGGCGGTCGCGCGTCCGATACCAGACGACACGCCGGTGACAACGACCACTTCGGAATTAGGCATAGCAATTTCCTTCCATACAGTAGATTGATTGCGTATTAGCTGCGCGCGTCGTGCAACGTCGGTTCGGGCGCAGAAGCGTGCTCGTGGCGGCCCTTGGGGGAAGCGGCCGGGTTGCCGGGCCGAATCTTGAACCAGATCGAATACATCGCTGGCAGGAACACCAGCGTCAGCACCGTCCCGGCGAACGTTCCACCGATCAGCGTGTAGGCGAGCGTGCCCCAGAACACCGAGTGGGTCAGCGGGATGAACGCGAGGATCGCAGCCATCGCAGTCAGGATCACCGGACGTGCGCGCTGCACTGTGGCTTCGACGACCGCATGGAACGGCTCAAGTCCCGCCCGCTCGTTCTGGTGGATCTGCCCGATCAGGATCAGTGTGTTACGCATCAGAATCCCGGACAGTGCAATGAGGCCGACCAGCGCGTTGATGCCGAACGGCTGCCGGAACAGGATCAACGTCGGCACCACGCCGATCAGGCCCAACGGACTGGTCATGAACACCATCACCATCGCGGAGATCGAACGTACCTGAAAGATGATGATGATCAGCGTGATCGCCAGCATGATCGGGAACAGCGGCAGCATTGCGGTCGTCGCCTTGCCCGACTCTTCGATGGAGCCCGCTTCCTCGATTCGATAGCCGCTGGGAAGCTTCGCCATGATCGGCTGAAGCTGCTTCGTGATCGCGTTCGAGACGTCCGGCGGTTGCAAGCCATCGGCGATATCGCCGCGCACCGTGATCGTCGGCACGCGATCGCGCCAGCGCATGATTGGCTCCTCCATGCGCACCTCGACCTTGCCGACCTGCGACAGCGGGATGCGCTGCCCGTTCGCTCCGGCTAGCGTGAAGTCACCAAGCCGCGCGGGGTCGAACCGCACATCGCCGGCCGAGCGCGCGATGATCGGCACAGTCCGGATATCCTCGCGCACAGCGGTGACAGGCACTCCGGTAAGCAGGAACTGCAACTGTTGAGCAACAGCGCTGGACGTCAACCCCACTGCCTGCAGACGGTCCTGCTGTAACGTGAAGTGCAGAGTCGGAGAGCGCGTACCCCAGTCAGCATTGACCGTACGCATCATCGGACTACCCTCCATCACGCGCTGAACCTCGGCTGCGATACCGCGCAGCCTGTCCGGATTCGGACCGGTGACGCGGTAGGCGACTGGGAACGGCGAATAGGGCCCGAACACAAGTTGCGTGACCCGCACGCGCGCTTCCGGGGCGAGACCGTCTGCGATGGCCTGACGCATCCGCTGCTTCAATGCGTCGCGCGCTTCCTGACTGTCCGTGCGGATCACGATCTTCGCGAACGACGGATCGGGTAGTTCGGGCCCCATCGCCAGAAAGAAGCGCGGCGCACCCTGCCCGATGTAAGCAGTGACGATTTTTGCTTCCTTTTGCTTTGCAAGCCACGCTTCGACTTTCTTCGTGGCGGCGCTGGTTTGGGAGATCGACGTGCCATAGGGCATCTGCACCTCGACCAGCACTTCGGGACGGTCGGAGATCGGGAAGAACTGTTTCTTGACGATCGCCATGCCGAGAATCGCGAGCACGAACAGGCCGACGACCGAACTTGCGACGAGCCACTTGCGCGCGATCACGCGTGTCAGCAACTGGCGGAAACGGTTGTAGCGGGCCGTGTTGTAGATCGCGTCGTGACCGCCTTCGAACTTTCTGAACTCCGGCAGCATCTTCACGCCGAGATATGGCGTGAAGACCACCGCTACGAGCCACGATGCAATCAGTGCGATCCCCACGATCCAGAACATGTTGCTGGTATATTCGCCGGCGGTGGATCGCGCGAAGCCGTTCGGCATGAAGCCGACCGCGGTCACCAGCGTGCCGGCCAGCATCGGCGCGGCCGTGTGGCTCCACGCGTAGGCCGACGCGGCCACGCGCCCATAGCCTTCCTCCATCTTCACGACCATCATCTCGATCGCGATGATCGCGTCGTCGACGAGCAGGCCGAGCGCCAGGATCAACGAGCCGAGCGTGATGCGGTCGAAATTCTTGCCGGTCGCGGCCATTACGACGAACACCACGGCCAGCGTCAGCGGCACGGCCGCCGCAACAACAAGGCCCACGCGCCAGCCCATGCTCACGAAGCTCACCAACATGACGACGAGCAGCGCAGCGAAGAACTTGACCATGAACTCGTTGACGGACGAACTGATGTTCACGGACTGGTCGGTGACCTTGGTCAGGCCCATACCCAGCGGCAGCCCGGCGTTGATGACACCGACCTCGTTGTCCAGCGCCTTGCCGAGGTCAAGTCCGTTCCAGCCGTCGCGCATCACGACGCCCAGCAGCAGTGCGGGTTCGCCGTTGTTGCGGATGATGAACGTCGCCGGATCTTCATAACCTCGCGTAACGGTGGCAATGTCCGACAGCTTCAGCGTGCGACCTTGGGCCACGACCGGCGTGTCCCGGATCTTCTGCAGGTTGTCAAAGGCACCGTCCAGGCGAATGAACACCTCCGGACCCTTGGTCTCCACGGAGCCGGCGGGCGTCAGGGCGTTCTGGCCATTGAGCGCGGCGAACACGTCCTGCGGGCTGACACCGAGCGTTGCCAGCCGATCATGCGAGAACTGTACGTAGATGCGCTCACCCTGTTCGCCGATGATGTTGACCTTCTTCACGCCGGGCACGTGCAGCAGCCGTTGTCGCAGCGTCTCGGCATCGCGCACGAGCAGGCGTTGCGGTTCGCCCTTCGCTTTCAGCGCGAAGAGCGCAAAGGTGACGTCGGCATATTCGTCGTTGACCATAGGCCCGATCACGCCGGCTGGCAGGTTGGCTGCTTCGTCGTTGATCTTTTTTCGGGCCTGGTAGAACTGCTCTTGCACCTCCGAAGGCGGTGTGCTGTCGAGCAATGTCAGCGTAGTGAAGGCCAGGCCGGGGCGCGTATAAGTCTCGGTCCGGTCGTACCAGCGCAGCTCCTGCATACGCTTTTCGATTTTCTCTGCGACCTGATCGTGCATTTCCTGCGCGGTGGCGCCAGGCCAAGCGGTGATGATGGTCATCACCTTGACAGTGAAAGCGGGGTCTTCCGCGCGCCCCAGCTTGAAGAACGAAACCAGTCCGGCCAGAGAGATCAGGCAGATCAGGAACAGGGTGATGGAGCGCTCGCGCACGGCGAGCGCAGACAAGTTGAATCGGCCTTCGCTCACGGACGGGCTCCTTCACTCGCCATCGCGACGACCCGGCCGGACACGCGGACCGGCTCGCCTTCGCGCAGCAATTGGGCGCCAAGCGCGACGACCCTGTCGCCTTGCTTCAACGTACCTGACACGCGAGCGCTGTCGTCGTCCAGGTGAAGAACCGTCACCGGCCGCCACGCAACCTTGGCCGGCTCGCCGCTTATCAGCCACACACCCGGGCCTTTGCCCGTGTCGAGCACCGCGCCAATCGGGACCTGCAATCGGTCTTGCGCCACAGAAGGTGCGTCCGGAATCTGGACCGTCACCGTCGCGCCCAGTGGGGCGTCGGCGAGTTCACCCTGCAGGACATACCGCGCTTCAAAGGTCCGGGTGCGGGGATCCGCGTTATCCGAGAGCTGACGTAGCGTCGCCGGCACGGTGCTGCCGCTGCTGCCGAAGAGCGTTGCCTGGGCGACCGAACCCATCGCGGGACGCAGGGTTTCGGGTAGCTGGATGGCCGCCTCGCGACGCCCAGCGTGAGCGAGGCGCACGACAGGTTGTCCGGCGCTGACGACCTGACCGGGTTCGGCCAACGTTTCCATCACCACGCCATTCCCGTCCGCCGTCAACTCAGCATAGCCCGTCGCATTGCGCGCCACGTCGGCATCAGCCTCGGCCGCATTGAGCTGCGCCCTGGCGGCATCAGCGGCCGCCTTGGCCTGGTCGTAGGCCGAAGCCGAGATCGCTCCCGTGCCGCGCAGGTCGCGATAGCGCTCCTCATCCTGCGCGGTCTGCTGCGCGCGCGCTCGCGCGGCGGTGACCGCCTCCTGCCGGGCTCGCGCGGCAAGCTTGAGATCGATGGGGTCGAGGCGCATCAGCGGCTGACCGCGTTTGACGGTTTGGCCGGCATCCACCAGCCGTTCCAGCACTTTTCCGGAAACACGGAAACCCAGATCGCTCTGCACGCGTGCTGCGACGATCCCCGTGAACGAACGGGACGCCGGGATGGCGCGTTGCACGACAGCCATGCGCACCAATGGGGCCTGGGTGCGCGGATCGGGCAGTGGTTTTTCGCCGCAGGCCGCTAGCGCAAACGGCAGTGCACAGGCGAGTGTGGGGATGGCGAGGCGACGCGAGTACATGGAAGTCCCATCGGTGAGTGGCGATGGCTTCCATTGTGATTCCAGTGACCAATATAGTCAATAGTCACAGGTGCGATCTCGATCAGGGCGACAGGCTACGAAGTACCAGGCTGGACAACTGGGCCGGCGCGACATCGGTGGTATCGCGGTTGTACTGAAGCAGCAGCGGGTTGAGGTAGGGGCGCAGCACCAGATAGATCGCCATCACGGTTTCGTCCAGCGGCGTCTTGCGCTCGAAGTCACCGCTTTGCCGGCCTTCCTGCAGCACTTCGCGAAGTAGCTTTTGAACACGAGCTTCATAGGCTTGCACGGCCTGCCAGTTTTCCGTGGCGGCCGATGCGGCGATGTCGTAAAGCTTGCGATCCCGGAAAAACAGCTTGAGGCTGGCTTCGGTAAAGACCTTGAACACCCGTCGCAGCTTCTCCGGCGGCAGCTCCGCCTCTGCGACCGCTGTCCGAACCTCGCGTTCGATTTCTTGCAGACAGTTGGCGCAGATCATCTCGCCAATGGCTTGCTTGGATTCGAAGAACTTGTAGATATAAGCCTTCGAAAACCCGATCGCCTTCGCAAGATCGGAGACCGTCGTTTTCTCGTAGCCGTACCGGCTGAAGTGCTCAGTGGCGGCGGCAACGATCTGGTCGCGCACCTCGTGATCGGCTGGGCCGCGAGCGGGGACGGAGGGAGTCATGGTGTTTTTCATGCGGATAGCATACAGGAATGGACAACCAGTGACTATTTGGTATTATAGTCACAAATAAAACCTCGCGAAGCTTCTCATGCTACCTAAACACCTCCTTGCTGCGGTCATCGTCGCCAGCCTCTCGACAGGCTGCGCTGTCGGTCCGGATTATGTCCGACCCAATGTCGCCATGCCAGCGCAGTTCCAGGGTCAAGCCGCGGTGGATCAGCGGCACGCGGCGGCCGGTGCCAACCTTGAAGCGTGGTGGACAGGTTTTGGTGATCCGCAACTGACACGATTCGTCACGCTCGCGCTGGAACAGAATCTGGACCTCGCGCAGGCCGCCGCGCGCGTCTCGCAGGCCCGCTCAGGACTCGGCGCGGCGGACGCCGCGCTGCTGCCGTCCGGCAATGTTAGCGGCCAGAGCGCGCGGGCCTACCAGTCGGTCGAGACCCCCCTGGGACGCGTCCTGAATTCGACGCCCGGCTTCGACCGCTATGGCAACGACTACGAGGCCAATTTCAGCGCGAGCTGGGAGCTGGATGTTTTCGGTGGCCTGCGTCGCGGTCGGGAAGCGGCGCTTGCCGACTATCAGGCTTCAGAGGCCGGCGAGGTAGCGACGCGTCTGGCAGTGGCAGCACAGACTGCGGACATCTACATCACCATTCGTGGATTGCAGGCTCGTTTAGCGGTGGCCCGCAAGCAGTTGCAGACGCAGCAGGATCTGCTCTCGACCATTAACCTCCTCTATGGAAAAGGGTTGGCGGCCGACCTCCAGGTGAGTCAGGCTGAAGGCGCGCTGGCTCAGGTTCAGGCATCCATTCCGGTCCTTGAGGCAGCGCTCGATGCAGCGATGAACGCGCTGGACGTCATGTTGGGTTCACAGCCCGGCACGCACCGGGCGGTACTGCTCGAGGGCGGCGATATCCCGGTCGCCCCTCGAATCACTGGCACGGGATCGCCTGGCGAGTTGCTCAGGCGTCGGCCCGACCTGATCGTGGCAGAACGTCGCCTGGCTGCATCGAACGCGCGTATCGGCATGGCCATCGCAGAGTATTACCCCAAGGTGTCGCTCAGCGGACTGATTGGGAGCGCCACCTCAGTGGCTAGCGGCAACCTGTTCAGTAGCGGCGCCAGTCAAGCGGCCGGTGTGCTGGGGCTGCGCTGGCGTCTATTCGATTTTGGCCGAATCAACGCGCAGATCAATGCGGCGAAAGGACAGGAAGCCGAAATGCTTGCCGCGTACCGGCTTACCGTATTGCACGCAACGGAGGACGTTGAGAATTCTTTCTCGGCGCTCGTCAAGCGCGAAGCGCAGGCTGCCATTCTCGCGCAGGGTGTGAGCGCGCTCGGACGCGCGCGAGCAGCCTCATTCGCTGCATATCAAAAGGGTGTCGTCAGCCTGGTCGAAGTGCTGCAGGCAGACGACAACCTCTTGCGCGCCTCGGATACCCGGGTGCAGGCGCAAACGGAATCGGCGCGCGCAGCGGTCGCGGCATTCAAGGCACTCGGTGGGGGGTGGCAACCGAATGATCCGGAGGCTGCGGGAAGCGCTGAACCGATGAAGGGGCAAGGATAGGGTTTCGAAAGTTCAACGCGACGAGATTCGAATATCGGATAGTTCAAACCTGGGAGAATTTTGAGTTCAATATTGGCAGACAGGCTCAGGCGGAACCCACTGATTTCAGGACACGTCCGGTTCAACGTTCAATGGATCTCGACATCAGGGCCGGCATGTGCTGCGCCAAGGCTGCGGCGGCATGGGTCTCTTCAATCCTGGGCCTCGGTGTTGCAAATAAAATTCTCCGGGACGTTCGGCCCCCATAGGTACAACGAATCCTCCGGCGCGAAATCCCCGGCGGGCCAATCTCGTCCCGCCGAAACAAAATCAATGTCGGCCGAGTACTCGCAAAAGGATCCCCATGGATCCTCAACATAATGAAAGTAATTCGACCCCAACACATGCCGCCCTGTCCCCCACCCCTTCGCGTAGCCGGCGGCCAGCATCTGAGCGGCCCCCTCCCCAACAAGATCAACGCCTTCGACATCCCACGACGAATGATGCCAGCCACGCGAGCGACTTTTGGCAAACGCCACCAAATGATGGTCGCAGCCATGCGGCGCGTGCGTGAACGCGATCAGATCCAGCGATTTATCTGACAAACGAAGACCCAGCGCGCGTTCGTAGAACGAGACCGCTCGCAGGACATCTGGCGAAAAAAGCAACACATGCGATAGCCGTCGCGGCTTCACCCGCACCACCTCCGCCCGAGTACAAGCGCCGCGGGCGTCCGCCGGGACAACGACAGCCTGACTCGCCGTCTTGCTATTCGGGCTGGTCTTCGGCCCCACCCGCACTTGAATCAGATTACCGTCGGGATCTCGGAACTCAAAACCGGCACCGCCCCCTCCAGCCATCGAAGCGACAACGCTCGCGCCCGCCGCGACCGTCTGGGCACGTAGGTCCGCGAGATCGTCCTCGTAGCAATTGAAGCTAAGGTACGCCATCTCCTTTCGCTCCCCCGCGAGCACGCGTCCCCAACGATGGCCGTCAGTCGCCCTGATCTCGAGTTCGTCGCCCTGCAGTCCGGCGCGGTTGACCGTCAGGCCGAAAGCCTCGAAGAAGCGATGGGCTTCGTCGACGGACGGGACATTCAGCGCGAAATGGTCGATGGAATGCACCGCTGCCCGCGGATGCGTCGATGAGAATTCGGTCATGACTCGCTCCTCGGAAATCATCGGCGACAACTCGTTGGTCGATCGTTCATGAAACACCTTAGCGGATGGCCTCGTCAACGACAGGATTGCGCAGCACGCCGATGCCCTCCACGCTGACCTCACAAAGGTCGCCATGCTTCATCAGAAGTTTCGGTGTGCGTGCCCAGCCGATACCTGAAGGCGTACCGGTCACGATCACGTCGCCCGGTTCGAGCGTAATGGCCTGGCTGACGATGCTGATCAGTTGAGCGACGTCGAAGATCATGTCGTCGGTACTGGCGGACTGCACGACCTCACCATTCAAACGTGTCTCCAGCAGCAGCCCCTTGGCGCCGGGTGGCAACTCGTCGGCCGTCACGAGGTCGGGACCGAATGCGCCTGTGCCGTCGAAATTCTTCCCGACCGTCCATTGCGGCGACTTGAACTGGTACTCCCGGACCGACCCGTCGTTGAAGAGCGCGTAGCCCGCAACGCAATCGAGCGCATCCTCCTTGCGGATGTGGCGACCGCCCTTGCCCAGCACGGCCGCGATTTCGCCCTCGAAGTCGAGGCCCAGGCTATCGGATACTGCCGGGCGCACCAACGGTTGCTCATGCGCCACCAGGCTGGTTGCAACGCGAAAAAAAATCGTCGGGTAATCCGGTTGCTCGTACGGGCTTTCCTCCGTGTGGTCAGCGTAGTTGAGACCGACACAGATGAGCTTGGGGGGACGGGCAAGCGGCGGCAGGTACACGAGACCTTCGGCGCTCACCTTTTCCTGCCCGGCGTGCGCGCGGCCATGAGCGACGAGATCGACCCCGCTCGCCAACAACGATTCCAGGGTGTCCTCGCCGAGCACGCGAATGGCGTCGCCATCGCGAACGCCCAGCGTCGCCTTTCCATTTTTTACGAACGATACATAACGCATGGGTGTTCTCCAGAGACTTTAGGGTTGGCGCGCCCGCTCACAGATCGCGGGGCCGCGCATGTTGTTCGAGCCACGCTGAAAAAGCGCGGCAGATGGTGTCGTTGGCGCGACGCGCCGAACGTGAGGCTTCGAAGAAGCCGAAGAACGGATGAAACATGTCTTCGAAGCATAGGAGTTGCACCGGCACACCAGCCGCCTCAAGACGCCGCGCGTAGGCAATACCTTCGTCGCGTAGCGGGTCATGGCCAGCGATCGCGATCAACGCGGCAGGCATGCCGCGCAGATCGGCAGCGCGCAGTGGCGACGGGGGGAACTCCCGCGCACGCGCCAACGCCGAGCCCATATAAAGCCGCGAGATGTCTCGCAGGTCGGATGGCGAAAGCATCGGGAAGTCGATGCCCTTTGCCTCAATGCGCGCGACGTCGCGAGCCATGTCGACGCCGGGCACAACGAGCAGTTGCGCGGAGATACCGACGCCGCAATCGCGCAACGTCAGTGCCGCCGACGTTGCCAGATTGGCGCCGGCACTCTCACCCGCCAGCACGACCCGCGAGGGATCCCCGCCAAGTACCGCGACATGTCGGATCGCCCAGCGTGTCGCGGTCAACGCGTCGTGATGTGCGGCGGGAAACGGGTGCTCCGGGGCCAGTCGATAGTCAACCGACACCACCACCGCCCGCATGTCGCGGCAGAGCTTGCGCGCGATGTCATCCATCAGCTCAACACTGCCGAGAACAAATCCGCCGCCATGAAAAAACACCACCGTAGGCATCACCGCGCTCGTATCCAAGGGACGGTAGACGCGTACTGGGACATGCGCCCCCGCAGACTCGGCGATCGTATCTTCCATCGCGCCGACCTTCGGCAATGGATTTCGTTCACGCGCTGCCATAATGCCGCGGCGCATACGTTCACGGGCTTGCTGCGGCGTTCCGGAAAATGGCGGGAGCGTTTGCGCGGCGCGCATCGCCGACACGAGATCCGCCAGCTCGCGGTCCAACGGCTGAGGCAATTTAGCGTCACTCATTTCAATTCAAGAATGTATTGCTGGGACGCAACAGCACGCTGTCGCAGAACGTTCAGGTCGACACCGATCATTCGGCCCTGTCGCTTCACTGCGCGCCCGGCGACGAATACCGAGTCCACATTGCCCGGATGCGCGGCAAGCACGACAGCGCCCACGGCGTCCGACACCGGGGTGAGGTTGAGGTCCTCTCCACGAATCATGATGATGTCGGCCTGTTTGCCAGGCGTCAGCGAGCCGACTTTGTGATCCAGCCCGTTGGCGCGCGCCCCCGCCACCGTGGCAAACTCCAGCACCTCGCGCATCGAGAGCGTTGCGGGCGCGTTCTGAACCCGCGAGTGTTGCCCGCCCATCCACGAACGGTAGTACGCGAAGGCATGACGCATCTGCGTGAACATATCGCCCGAGCATTTGGTCTCGGTATCGCCGCTCAAGCTAGGCCGGATGCCCACCGCAAGCAAGCGATCAAACGGGATATCGCCAATGCCTTGTGCGTTCAACTCGCAGTGCACGCCGAGCGAAGCGCTTACGCCGGCATCCGCCATCATCGCGATCTCGTCGGCGCCGGAAAAGCAGCAGTGCACGAACGTCAAATCGTCGCCCAACACGCCGGCGTCATGCATCTGCGCGATCGCACGTACCGAGGCGTTTCGCGCATACGCCCCCATGTGAATGCTCGATCGAATTCCTAGGTCGCGCGCAAGGCGCAGATCTTCCAGCCAGACATCGCGCCGCGTCATCTCTGGGCCCCGTGCCGCCATGGCAAGCGTGAGCAGTTGATCGTCCGACGAAAAATACCGCGTTCGCAACCGGCGAATATCTTCCGGATGCCTCCGCTGACTGTCGAACATCCACGATGCACCGTCCACTAGCGGCCAGCCATGTGCAAACACGCCCCGAATGTTGGCCTCGCGCAGCCCAAGGATCGCGGCATCCGCGTGATCGGGGCTGTTCTGGACATGAGACCAATCGAGCATCGTGGTGATGCCACCGTCAAGCGCGGACACTGCACCAAGCATCGTGGCAACATGAACGTCTTCGGGGCGAAACGCGGCCCCCTTCGCGCCCAGCATTTCGGCGAAGTAGATTTGCGGATCGATATCCGCGTAGCGATGCCGCACGCAGCTCTGCCAGGTATGGCGATGGGTATCGACAAACCCCGGCAGGACGATCATGCCGCTTGCGTCGACGCGTTCGGCATCCGATGCGTCAATGCGTGGCGCCACCGCCAGAATGCGCTCCCCCTCGATCAGCACGTCACCCACGCGCAGATCGCCGATCGCCGGGTCCATGCTCAGCACCCAGCCGCCCGTCAGTAATCGTCGATGTTCGCTCATGGGGTCACCGCTTCAGCCATTTGCCAAGTTGCACGTCGACGTCTTCTTCGCGAGCCAACGTCTCGCTTGCCCACGCGACATAGCCATCGGGACGCACCAGCAATCCCTTGACGCCTTCGAGCGCCGCAGGAATGCGTGCGACACGAGCCCTGAGCACACTCACCGGCCGACCGGTAACGTCGATCGATTCGAACTGACGTGCAAAGCCGTCCAGATCGATCAGCAAGAATTTCCGCTCGCGCAACGCCTGCGTGATCGCCACCGATCGGCCGTCAAGCAAGACCAGATCGATATCTGGGCAACGCTGCCCGGTCAACGGATGGCTGCCTGGATCGCACGGATAGGCCATCTCCAGACCATTGAGTTCGAGCACCAATTTGCGTTGCACCTCCGGCAGCGGAATCAGGTGCTCCTGCATCCGCCGCTTGAGCGCGACGGCCTCGGGGCCGAAGTTGAATTGCAACGCGCACTGCGCCTTTACGCTCTCGAGCAGCCGGCGCATGACCGGAAGGCGTTCCGCATCGTAGGTGTCGAGCGTCTTGGCGTCCGCCACGCCGTTGATGACGTTGGCCAGCTTCCAGCCAAGGTTGAACGCGTCCTGCAAGCAGAAGTTCATGCCTACGCCACTGGCCGGATAGTGAATACGGGCGGATTCCCCTACCAGAAACACACGCCCCTGCCGAAGGGTTGGCACCGCGCGCATCTGGTCATCGAAACGCGAAGCCCAGCGGTACCCCTTGATGCCGTAATCGGTGCCATGCACGTCACGAATGCACTGCAACACCTCATCGAGCGTTACCGGCTCGTCCTTCGGTGCGTGCCGGCGATCACGATGCACGATATTGAATCGCGTAATGCCTTCGCCAAATACGTAGCCGCGCACCCACCCCATCTCGTTGTCCACATTGATACGTCCCCCCGGCCACGGCGCCTCAAGCTCAGCGTCGACAACAATGCCGCGAAACGTCCCCGAATGCCCGTCGAACGGAAGACCCAGCTTGGAACGCACGACGCTACGCCCGCCATCCGCGCCGACAACGTACTGGGCGCGCAGCGTCGAGAGATTTCCGGTGGAATCGGATAGCGCAAGCTCCACGCCGTCATGCAACTCGCGCACGTCACGGACTTCCTCGCCTCGCCGGATCACCGCTCCCGATTCAGCGGCCCACTCCCACAGGACTTCCTCGGTCTTGTTCTGCGGCAAACCCAGCGTGAAGCCGAAACGCGTCTCGAGGTACTTCCATTCGATCGGATGGAATCCCGCCCAAATGTGCGATGGTCGATACGGATAGTCCGCAATTTCACTCGTCTTTCGGATCAGTCGATCAGCGATGCCTCGGGTATCGAACAGCTCCAGAACCCGCGGCAAAATCGTGCCTGCGCGCGACTGCACACCTTCGGTGCGTCGCTCAATGACAAGCGTCTTTACGCCGGCGCCAGCCAACTCGGCAGCCATCGTCAAACCCGACGGGCCACCGCCGACAACAATCACATCCCACTGCATTGCATTTTCTCCATCAGAACCCGAGACTGAACCGGCCGACAAGTTCACGTTGCCGGTTAAAAGAAGTGTGTGACACCGGCCTCAAGTACCGCCTGGTGCGATGCCGACGCCGGCGGTTGATTTCGAAGCACAGCAAACTGGCCTGACCCTGCGAACTGAAACACGCCGAGAAGATAAAGACTGGTGCGTTTCGAAAGGGCATAGTCGATATGCCCGTGAAACTGATTCCACTTGTAAGACTCGAGTTTTGTGTACGAGTAGCCACCGCCAATTCGCGTCTGCGGCGTCACGTATTTGTAGGCGCCTACATCAATCGATTGCGCCGTGGCCGATGCGCCAGCAGCCGATAGTCGCGTGTAGCTGTAGTTACCCATCACGCGCCAGCCGTCGTTCACGTACGCGACGCCCACCGTGCTGGTGTTCTGGTTCTGGAATACCGATACCGCAGGCGTCTTCGTGAAATCCAGACCGTACAGGTGCGACACACCCAATTTGAGCCCCGGCGCATACGGAACGCCATTGACGGACTCCCAAACGGCAACGGATTGCCACGGCCCCGCCGTGTAAGCCACTTCGGCACCGACGACGCGGCCCGTGTTGGTGGTCGAGCCCGCCTGCCCAATCCCGTACATCAGACCGAACTGAAATCCGCCATAGAGGGGTGACTTGTATTTGAACGAGTTGTTCAGGGCGTTGCCGACCGTTCTGTCAAGGTTTCCCGGATGCGTCGCGAGAAGTGACGTAAACCGCTCGGAGGTGAAGGGCACCAGGTCGGCCAGCAAGTCGTACATCGAACCCATGGTCAACGTACCTTTGCTCGCGGAACTCAACCCGACGAAGCTCTCGAATGGCGCGTCGGTTCCGTTATTGAGAAAAGCGTAGCGGCTCAGGCGGAATACCGCGGAGGTGTCGCTGTCGATCACTTCCTTACCCGAGATCGCAAAGAACGGCACGGCGTGGGTATTGGTGGCTTGCCACAGTGCTCCGCCACCGATTCGGCTGGCGTTACTGGTGTACGAAACACCCATACCAAGCAGCCCAGAGAGCGTCACGCTCGATTGAGCATGAATGGATGCGCTTGCCGATAATAATATCGCAGTACTAATAAATTTTATTTTTACGAGCTTCATTGAAGCGTCTCCTGGCTATTGTTTTGTGTTTCCCACCTCACGCATGTCGCAATGCGCAGTCGCACGCGGGTGCGTTGTTAAGCAAGATCAAGACCGAATCAAGGCGCACCCACTTGCGGCGCAACGTCCGACATGACGCTTTCGGTACGCGACACACTCCGATACAGCGCTGCAGACGCCACCAGTGCGATCCCTCCTGCCACGGCGAATACAACTGCCATTGCATTGGGCAAGGCATCGGCACTACCGGCGAACAGGAGTCGCCCGACGAGGGCGATGAGCGTGGGCGAAAAGCCCTGACCCAGCAACCCATTCAACACGAGCACGATCGCCATGACGATGCCGATCGACTGCGTGGGCACGACGCGCGCCACGATCGTCGAGGTGACGGACATGAAGGTCCAGGAGAAAAGAACAACCAGCGCATCGACGATCCAGAACGTCTGCAGCGTTCCCGTCAGCACCAGCGCCACCGTGAGTACCGCAACGGCAATACTCGTCACCATGCCCACCCGGGCGACGCTGGTCAGCGCCGCCGCTCCGCGCTCCATCGCCATTCCTGCCAACCAGAGCCCGAGCGGCCCCATGGTCAGCAGCACGGCCCCCTGAATCAGCCCAATCTCCCTCATGCCGAGATGAAAGCGTCGAACGATCACGGTTGGCAGCCACGCCGCAAGGCCGAACGTGATGATGGCGTTCGCCACGACAAAGAGGAACAGCGGTCCGAAGATGGCACGATTCGCCCAGAGATACGTGGCGAGGTGGTGCGTGCGCCGCGGCAGGTTCGTCGCGCCGTCGCGTTGACGCCCCGGATCCTTGCTCAGGAAAATCATCACGCTCATCGGCACGCCGACCAACCCAATCAGGAACAGCGTCATCTGCCAGGCCGTCACGTTCCCAAGGAACGGGATGGTGTTCATACCGGACGAGTGGATGGCGCTCATCAACGGACCGCCAAGGACCAGCGACAATCCGGTGCCAAGCATCAATGCCATCGTATAGACGGAGAGCGCCCGGGCGCGGCGACTTTCGTCCACACCGTCGCGAATCAGTGAATACGAGGACGGGGGAATCAACGCCTCGGCCCCACCCACAATGACGCGCGCGGCCACCAGGACGGCAAAGGTGGTCGCTGCAGCGTTGGCCGCGACTGCCAGTGACCACACCAACACCCCGGCGGCAATGATCAGACGACGGTCGAATCGATCGGCCAGCCAGCCCGCCGGCAATCCCACCACGATATTGGCCACAGCAAATGCCGCCCCAATCAAAAAGCTGATTTGCACGTCGCTCACACCGAAATCACGCTGGATCGGCGCGACCATGAGTACCAGGATGTTCTTGTCGATCTGGGCCAGCATGGTCATCAGTGTCAAGGTGCCGACCAGCCCCCACTGGGCAAGCCGCGAGCCCGCCTTACGATACGCCTGCATAGGTTCATGTCTCCGTGATGCTTGTTGGTTTCCAGGCTATGGCTGCCTGTTGAGCCGATTATAGGTATCGCATGACATTTATATAATTTATTGTTTAAATACGGTGCATCCACACCGTAAATATCAAAAAGGTCATGCGATTCAATAAGCTCGATCTCAACCAACTCGTGGTACTCGATGCCCTTCTATCCACTCGCAGCGTCGGCAAAGCCGCCGAGCGTTTGTTCTTGAGCCAGCCCGCGACCAGTTGTTCGCTGTCCCGCCTGCGCGAGTATTTCGAGGACGAGTTGCTCGTGCCGGTGGGAAAAACGCAGGTACTCACACCGCTAGCCGAGGAGTTGGCAAAACCCGTGAGGGACGTCCTGCTCCAAATCCAGACGATCACGCGCGCACGTCCCACGTTCGATCCTGCGACATCGACACGTCGCTTCACGATAGAGGCGTCCGACTACGTGATCAGTGTGTTCCTGTCGGAAGTGGTCAAGCGGGCGACAACGCTGGCGCCCCTGATGCAGTTCGATTTGCGCGCGATCAGTCCGCAGACGCCCGAGCATCTGGAGAACGGCGAGGCAGAACTGCTGATCGCACCAGAGTTCGCCAAGGTTGCCGGCCATCCGGCGGAGCCTCTGTTCGACGACACGTTTTCGTGTCTCGTGTGCGCCGAGTACCGAATGGCGGGTGACCGGCTGACGGAAGACGAGTACTTCGACGCCGCTCATGTTGGTGTGGAATGGGGGGGCGGTCGTCGCATTACCTTTGACGCCCGCTTACTCTCCACGAGCAAGCGGACACGGCGCCAGACGGTGATCGCGCCAACCTTCACACTCGTCCCGGCATTGCTCGTGGGAACGTCTCGGATCGCCACGCTCCCCTCCCGACTGGCGCATCAAATGGCACAACGTTTCCCGCTTCGCGTGCTGGAATGCCCGGTCGGCATTCCAGCCTTCACCGAAAACCTTCAATGGCACAAGTTCCAAGAGCGCGATCCGGCTATCACGTGGCTTCGGTCACTGTTTCGTGAAACCGCGCAATGCCTCCCCCCCCTCGCAGGGTCCGGCGAAGAGGAATCCCATGGATCTCGCGGCGCGCCCCGGGAAAGTCGGGCAAAGCCGAGCACCGAACCGAAAATCAGGCGGACGAAAGCCGCCCGTTAGCCGGCGCCTGGTTCCATCCACGTTGCATCGACGCTGTCATGGTTTGGTCCATCGGCTTATACACAATTTCCAGCGTGACCGCCGGCACGTAACTTCTGCAATGTCTTGGCAGCGACATGAACCTCTTTGAGTCCAAGCCAAATAGCTTTCGCGCCGGGTTCGCCATCACCCTTGCGGCCGAAAAATCCGCCCAAGCGCGCGATCAAGCCCAACACCTCATTGAGTTTGGGCTTGGCCGGCTGCTTGACGTCGGTCAGCAAATAGGCGCCGCAAATTTCATCGACATCGAAGAACAGTTCGGCATCCAGATCGGGGCAACTGCGGCCCATAGGCATCAGATGGACGATTCGCCAAGCCACGACCAGAAACAGCGCCAGCGCGCGTTCTTGCCGTTCGATTGCACCCAACTGCAGCGCCTCGACACGGCAACCGTTCTTCAGCACGTTGAACAAGATCTCGATTTCCCAGCGCGCCCGATGCCAGTCGATCAGTTCAATCGCTTCCTGCCGCGTCGTGGCTTCGCGGTTGGTCAGCAAGCGCCATTCGATCGGCTTGACGCCGCCTGGTGCATCAAACTCACGCGCCACCAGGCACGTGGCCGCTACGCTTTGGCCAACGCCTGCTGGCAGTTCGATGCGCCGCAACCATATGTGCTGGCGCACTTGGCGCGCCTTCAAGCCGTGACGCGAGCCCATCGTGAAGGCAATCTCGCCGAGCGGTGCACCTTCTGTCGCCGCCGCCCACAGCCTCGCTCCCTCGGGCAGCGCGCGGTCGTGCGCCGAGCGAATCAGCGACGTACACAAGTCGCGTGTGCGGCAGGCTCGATGCCGTTTCCGCCACCCGCTCGTAACCCTCGATCCAGCGCAGGCTTTCCTTGAGGCCGCCGCGCTTGCCCTGCGCGTCCTTGGGCTCACGCGCCCACATCCACGCGTCGAGTACACCCAGCGGCACCCGCTCAGGCGTCACCGCATTGGTCGGATGCAAATACATCCCGCGCTGCATCTCGTAAGACAGTGGCCAAGGCACCCGGCCTGCCGGCCGTTGAAATCCACTTCCGTGGTGTCTTGCAGGCACAACACGACCGACCGAGCGGCCATTCGTTGTTCGGTCTGCCGCCAGTGCGGCTCCAGAATCGCACTCCACTCGACCTCGCCGTTGTCGAAGAAGCGGTACGCCGCCATCGTCTCGCCCCAGCCCAGACACGCCTGTGCCACGCCAGCCGTCGGCTTGGCTGCCAATCGCTCCATCAATGTCCTCGCTCGCTTGTTCAGGCGCGCGTCGCCAAGGTCGAGGTCAGCAAATTCGGTTTCCGTCCAGCACGGTGCTTCCAGGGCCAAGGCGTTCACGCAACAAGCGAGAGTAAACGCGACGCGCCGAAAGTTTACAAGCCCCCGGGCCATCTCATTGCTCGACGACCGTTTGTTCCGGCCTACGGTTGCGGAGGACAGACTTGTGTATAAGACGATGCCCCATCCGACGCAGATCGCGTCCATAACCGCTCATCATTGCCCCGCTGCGGGGAAATTTGCCCCACTAATGGTGCCCCCAACACGCCTGTGCGTCGTCGTTGCGCCACCGCCAAGCTCCCTTCGAACACGCACCACCCGCTTTGCATGAGCCGTTACAAGCGCCCGCCGAACGGCGGCCTCAACGGTGGCACGAACTGTGCTTCTACCAAATCGATCTTGTATTCAAGATTGGACGCATGAATTTCCCAGCGCAAACCTCCTGGGATTCTCACCGGTCCTGATGAGGCCACTTGCGTGGCGCCAACCCATCCTATGCCCTTTGGTAGAGACAGGAACACAGATGCAGAAGAGAGAGAAACTGAAACAAGCAGCGATTGGCCCAGCGCCGAAAATCGTCCTCAAGGCGAGCATCGCCGCAGGTCTGCTGGCCGCAGCGTCGTCGGCATTCGCACAGTCGAATGTGCAACTGTATGGTGAAGTCGACGAATGGCTCGGTGCGCAGCAATTCCCGAGCAGCCAGCGTTCCTGGCAGGTGTCCGGCGGCGGAATGGATACCTCGTACTGGGGCATGAAGGGTACGGAAGACATGGGCGGCGGTTACAAGGCTGTCTTCAAGCTGGAGAGCTTCTTGCGTGCCGAGAGCGGTCAGTACGGCCGCTTTCAGGGCGACACCTTCTTTGCGCGCAACGCCTATGTCGGGGTCGAATCTCCTTACGGTACTGTGACGGCCGGCCGTCTGACGCCCCCGCTCTTCATCTCCACGATCCTGTTCAATCCGTTCGTCGGCTCGTATGTGTTCTCGCCGATGATTGCCCACGTATACCTCGGTCTCGGTACTGGGCCAAGCTACCTGACCGATCAGGGCGTCACCGGCGACTCGGGCTGGAACAACGCGGTCCAGTATTCGACACCGGACTTCAACGGTATGAGCGGCAACGTGATGTATGCGCTGGGTAACTCAGCCAGCCAAAACGGCGCCAAGAAATGGAGCGCACAGTTTCTGTATTTCCACGGCCCGTTTGCCGCAACCGGCGTCTACCAGTACGTGAATTTCAACAGCGCCCCCGGCGATCTCGGCAGCTCGAACCCATTCAACCCGGTCCCATTCACAAGTCAGAGCGTCGGCCAGCTTGGCCTGTCCTACAATCTGAAATACGTCAAGGTCTTCGGTCAGTACATGTACACGTACAACGACCGGCAGGAAGCCAGTTGGCACGTCAACACCGTGCAAGGCGGCATCAGCGTCCCTGCCGGTCCGGGCTCGATCCTGGCATCGTACGCTTACTCTCGCGACGGCGGCGGCCTGGACCAGACACGTCAGACCTGGTCGTTCGGCTACGACTATCCCCTCTCCAAGCACACCGACATCTATGCGGCCTTCATGAACGATCACATCAGCGGCGAGTCGACCGGCGAAACCTATGGCGCCGGCATTCGCACGACGTTCTGATTGATCCGTATGCTCACGGGGCGCGCGCGCCCCTGAGCCGGTCGCCAACTGGGTGTCTCCACGGCACTCTCTCCCGCGAATCGCTACGAAACGAACGGCAGTCTCTGATCCCGAGCGGCGGCGAGCATCGACAAGGTGATCTTGCGGACTTCGAGCTTGCTTTGCGTAATGTGCGCGCGCAGAAGAATGGCCGCCTCGGACAGCCTGTTACGTTCAACGAGTTGCAGTATCTTGCCGTGCTCGTTGTAGGTTGCGCTGGTGCGATGCGATTTCAGAAAATCCAGCCGGCGCACGATGCGAATGCGCTCCGTCACCTCGTTGTGCACGCGAACCATCTCGCCATTGCCCGTCGAGGCCACCAGTTGTCGATGAAAATCCTCGTCCATCGTGAACATCGTGACGGGGTCGCTCTCCTGCTGCTCGGGCGCGATGCACCATACTGCCTTGAGCGCATCGATCGCCGCATGTGACACATTGCCCGCGCCCAACCGCTCGATCGACGCCAATTCCAGCACAATGCGCAGATCGTAGATTTGATCCAGTTGTTCGAAGTTGATCTGCGAGACCTTCCAGCCGCGCCGGAAACCCACTTCGAGATACCCCTCGCGCTGGAGTCGGAACAGCCCGTCCCGCATTGGCGTGCGAGACACCCCATAATGCTGCGCGATGTCGCTCTCGGAGAACCGATCGCCAGGAAAGAGCCGGAAGCTGAAGATATCGTCCTTCAGTTGCTGGTACACCTGTTCGGCAAGCGCATTGGGTGAGTTCGCCGCCGGCATGGCGCCTTCCGGCTTCTTGTCGCTTGTCTCTAATTCAGGCATCTCGCCGCATCTCCTAGCTGAGTTGTTCCATCCATTATCAGGCTTTCACGGGGTCGGGATAAGACTCACATGCGCGGCAACGATCTTCCAGCCGCAGCCTGCATCGGTCGACGAACCCAGCCGCACCCACGTTTGCATCTGTCGACCTAGCAGCGGCGTAGCGTCGCTTGTGAACTCGGTACCGACCGTGGCGTAGTCGGTCCCGAAGGTCGTCACGATCGTGCGATGCAGGCGCCGCGACACCGGCACCGGTTCACAGACAGTGCGCCACACGCGGATCGCGTCGCCACCGTGCTGCACTTCCGCGATCCCGTAACGCACCGTTTGCGGTGCATGCCAGAACAGCCCATTCATAGCCTCAACGTCATTTTCGACCAGCGCCCTTTCATAATCGGCAAAGGCCGCGGCGACTTCCGCGACGATGTTCGGTTGGTTGACGTCCATGCTCATAGGCCCATTTTCAACGCTGCAAGTGGCGCGGTCCACCCGACAATGCCGCCCTGCGAACGAATCATCTCGAGACTCACCTGCTTGAAGGCAGGAAAGTAACTCGCCGTTGCGTCTTCGATCAACAGGCATTCGTAGCCCCGGTCATTGGCTTCGCGCATGGTGGTCTGCACGCAAACTTCCGTCGTCACGCCAGCGAACACCAGATGCGTGATGCCGCGTCGCTGCAATTCGTCAGCGAGTGTCGTGGCATGAAACGCGCCTTTACCCGGCTTGTCGATCAACAGTTCGCCATCGACCGGCGCAAGCGCGTCCACAATTGCATTGCCCGGCTCGCCGCGAATCAGAATGCGGCCCATCGGCCCCGGATCGCCGATGCGCATCCGCGGCACGCCCCGCATCCGCTTCGCAGGCGGGCAATCGGAGAGATCCGGCGCATGCGACTCGCGCGTATGCACCACGCACCAGCCCGATGCCCGAGCGAGCGCCAGCAGTTCGGCGACGACCGGCACGATTTCCGCCAGCAGCGACACGTCATTGCCCAGCGAATCCCCAAAGCCGCCAGGCTCGATGAAGTCGCGCTGCATGTCGATGATGACCAGTGCCGTGCGCGACGGCTCGAACACGAACGGCCCCGGTAACGCGTTCACTTCGATTGCCATGCTTCAATCCTTCAATGGGTCGGCACGCATGACCGCTGCGCCAACACGGTTGTCGTTCAAACAGGCACGCGCCCGGCGTCGCGTCGATGCGCACCGGATGCCGCGTCGTCGGCATGGCCCGCCATGTGACGACCAAGCACAGCGCGCTCTGCACCCTCCGCTGGCGTTTCGAACACCGGCCGGCCCTCCGCCATCACGGCAATCCGGTCGGCCAGCTCGAGGAGTTCATCGAGATCCTCGCTGACGAGTAGCACCGCCGCGCCCGCATCGCGCGCCGCGATCAGCCGCGCATGGATATCGGCAACCGACGCGAAGTCGAGACCGAACACGGGGTTCGCAACGATCAGCACGTCCACTGTCTGGCCCAATTCGCGCGCAAGCACTGCACGCTGCACGTTGCCACCGGAGAGCGTGCCAATCGCACGCTCCGGCATCGGCGGTCGCACGTTGAATTCACGTATCAAACGCGCCGCGCGAGCGTGCATTGCACGACGGTCGAGCCGCCAGCCTCCATGGCAAAGCGGCGCGCGATCGAAGTCGCGAAAGGCCAGATTCTCGGCGATGCTCATGCCCGCCACGCACGCGTTCTTCAATGGCTCCTCAGGAATCGCGAACACCCGGCGTGCACTCATCTCGCCGCGCGTCGCCCGATACGGCACGCCAGCAATCCACATCTGCCCCGCCGCTAGACGCCGCTGCCCAACCAGTGCCTCCACCAGTTCCTTCTGGCCGTTGCCCGATACCCCGGCGAGGCCGAGAATTTCACCCGCGCGCACGGCGAGCGTGGCGTGGCGCACCGCCATGTGGCCGCGATCGTCTTCGATCGAGACGCCGCGCAGTTCGAGCCGCACGGCTGCCTGCGCGTCAAGCGGCCGGCGTGCCGCGCGCTGCACCACAACCTCCGCCCGCGCCGGCGCCGCGTCGGCCGATAGATCGGTCTTGACCGCGGACGCAGTTCCCATCATCCAACGCGCAAGCTGATCGCGGTCGGTATCGCGCACCGCCGCCGTGCCGACCTGGCGCCCCTTGCGCAAGACCGTCACGTCGTCGGCATACGCCATCACCTCGCGGAACTTGTGCGTGATCATCAGCACGGTAAGCTCCCCATGCGCCGCGAGGTCGCGCATCAGGCCAAGAACCTCATCCGCTTCCTGCGGCGTTAGCACCGAAGTCGGTTCGTCGAGAATCAGGAAGCGCTGGCGCAGATAGAGCTGCTTGAGAATCTCGAGCTTCTGCTTCTCGCCCGCAGCGAGTCCCGCCACCGGCGCATCGAGCGGCAGGCGGAAGGGCATTTGCGCCATGAAGGCCGTAAGCGCCGCGCGCTCAGCGCGCCAGTCGATCTTCCACGGCAGCCCGCCGCGCGCCAGCAGCAGGTTCTCTTCGACCGACAGGCCCGACGCGAGCGTGAAATGCTGATAAACCATGCCGATGCCGAGCGTCTGCGCATCTCGCGGCGACGCGATGCGCACTTCACGGCCGTTCGCCACGATCTGTCCTTCGTCGAGCAAGCCGTATCCGACAAGGCCCTTCACCAAGGTACTCTTGCCCGCCCCGTTCTCGCCCAGCAGCGCGTGAATCGTGCCCGGCGCGACCTTGATCGACACCCGGTCGAGCGCCCGGAACGCGCCGAACGACTTGGATGCCCCCACGACTTCGATGCCAAGCGCATGCGATCGGGACTTCGATTGAGCGACCTCAGCCATGATCAGCGCCCGAGCGCGGCGAGCAGCGCGCGCGAATCCGATACCGCACCGAACACGCCGCCTTGCATCGTGATCATGTGCAGCGCGGCATCGTGATTGCGCGCATCCGTGGCACCGCAGCAATCGGCGAGCACCGTACATTCGAAGCCGCGGTCGTTCGCTTCACGCATCGTCGTATGGACGCAGACGTCGGTCGTGATGCCCGTCAGCACGAGATTCTCGATGCCCCGTGTCCGAAGGATCAGCTCGAGATCGGTTGCGCAAAATGAGCCTTTGCCCGGCTTATCGATGACGATCTCACCCGGCAAGGGTGCGAGTTCTTCGATGATCTGCCAGCCCAGCTCGCCGCGCACCAGAATTTTTCCGCACGGGCCGACGTCACCGATGCCCACGCCGTTCATTCCCACACGGCGGCTGCGCCAGCGCTTGTTGGCAGGCAGGTCCGACAGGTCTGGGCGATGGCCCTCGCGGGTGTGAATGATCGTGAAGCCCTGCTCGCGCATCCGCGCGAGTACGGCCTTGATCGGCTCGATCGGCGCACGAGTGAGCGACAGGTCGTAGCCCATCTTGTCGACATAGCCGCCGTAGCCGCAAAAATCCGTCTGCATGTCGATGATGACCAGCGCCGTATTTTCCGGTCGCAGATCGCCGTTGTACGGCCACGGATAGGGCCTCGCGTCGATGAATCGGTTCATGGTTCACACTCCTTTATTCGGTATCAGCGCGTCAGGCTGAGTTCGCCCGGCGCCCCGGCAAGCGTGCGGTCTGGACGGCAGTTGACAATCATGATCAGTAGCGTCAGCGCGTAAGGCGCGGCGTTGTATAGGTAATAGCCGCTCGTCACGCCGATCGCCTGCAGCGCGGGACCCAGCGCACCGGCGGCCCCGAACAGAAGCGCTGCGTAAAGACAGCGCAACGGCTGCCAGCGCGCGAAGATCACGAGCGCGACCGCCATGAGGCCCTGCCCGCTCGAGAGTCCTTCGTTCCAACTACCCGGATAGACGAGTGACAAATACGCGCCGCCGACACCGGCCAAAAAGCCGCCCGCCGCTGTCGCGGCGACACGAATGCGTGTCAGCGGATAGCCCATCGCACGCGCGCTCTCGGCGTGATCGCCGACGAGACGCAGCGCCATGCCCCAGCGCGTGCTGCGCAAGCCCCATTGCAGGACGCACGCGAGCGCCAGACCAATCACGAACAACGGATTGATGTGCAGCGCGTTGTGGAGTTGCGGCGAGACAGCCCACTTGCCCAGATCGATCGACGCGAGCATCGGCGCCTGCGGCTCGATAAACGGCTTGCCAAGAAAGAAGGCAACGCCTGTGCCGAGCAACATCAAGGCGATCCCGAATGCGATATCGGACACACGTGGCAACGAGCAAATCAGTCCGTGCAAGCAACCGAGGAGCAGGCCCACGAGACCGGCGGCGAGCACACCGATCCACGCCGACCCGGCCCACCAGGACGCCGCATAGCCGCTCATCGCGCCGCACACGAGAATGCCCTCCAGGCCGAGGTTCACGCGTCCGCCCTTCTCGGTCAAACACTCGCCGAGGCTCACGAAAAGATACGGTGTACTCACACGAATCGCCCCCGCAAACAGCGACAGCAACAACACCACGACGGGGGAATGCATGTCAGGCATGGGTCTTCTCCAGTTGTGCCGACGCGTCGGACACGGCGAGCGATTGCAACGTCACGCGCCATGCCGCCATGCGCCCGCCGATCGCCTCCCACGCGAGCAGATTCGCGAACAGCAAACCTTGCAATACCAGTGTCGTCGCATCGGGCAAACCGAGCCGCCGCTGCAAGAGGCTGCCACTCGCCTCGATACCACCGATGACCACCGCGCACGCAATGATCGCCAGGGGATTCTGGCGGGCGGCAAAAGCGACGAGAATGCCGCTATAACCATAGCCCGCCAGCAACGAGGCGTTCGCGCTGCCTTGCACCGCGGCCACTTCGAACATCCCCGCCAAACCGGCGCCAGCGCCGCCAAGGACACAGGCACCAAGCGCAAGCATGCCGACGGGTAGCCCGACCAGACGCGCCGCCCGGAGGTTGCCGCCAACCACACGCATCGCAAAACCCTTCGTGCTGTGCCTGACGAACACCCACGCCACGACACATGCCAGCACGCCCCACAACAGGCCCCAATGCACTTCCAGGCCCGGCAGTGAGCCGATCATCAGCGCGTCGGGCACCGGCAGCGTCGACGGCTTGTTCAGACTTGCCGGATCACGCAACGGCCCTTCGACGAGAAACTTGAAGAGTGCGATCGCGATGTACGACATCAGCAGGCTGCCGATGGTCTCGTTGACGCCTCGCCATTGCTGCAGCGCGCCGACCGCACCGATCCAAACGCCCCCCGCGAGCATGCCTGCAAGCGCCATCAACGGCGCGGCGACGAGCCACGGCGTCCCCGCAGGCAGGCATTGCGGCACCACGGCGGCGGCCAACCCACCGAGCGCGAGCGCGCCCTCGCCGCCGATCACGATCAGCCCGACCTGCGCCGGCAGCGCAACGCACAGCGCCGTCAACATCAGCGGCGATGCGCGCAGCAACGTGCTTTGCCATGCAAACGACGAACCGAACGCGCCTTGAAAAATCAGCCCGATCGCGTCGAGCGCCGGTGCGCCCTGCACCAGCAGGAACAGCCAGAACAGCGACAGCGTGCTCGCCAGCGCGAATAGCGTGGGCAAGACCGGGAGCACCCCTAGCATCAGCCGGGCAGAACTCGCATTAGGACGCATGACCACACCTCGATAAATGGTCGAACCCCGCGTGCATCAGATCTGCCCCACCACACCCGCGACCAGGTAGTTCATACTCTCGAGCGTGTAATCGGTCTGCGGATGTTGCGTGCCGTTTGCGACCACCACGCTACCTTTGTTGTCCTTGATCGGCCCTCTGAAGATCACGAATCCGCCGGCCATCATTTTCGCTTTCACCGAGTCCGCGTTCCGCTTCGCATCGGCGCTGACCTTCGGACCATACGGCGAGGTCTTGACGAAGCCTTCCTTGAGGCCACCGCGCAACACGTTCGGTTGCGGTTTGCCGCTTTGTGCACCGGCGACCAGGGCCTTGTATGGCGTCGCCCAGGCCCATTCCGCGCCGCTCAGATAGCCCTTTGGCGCCAGCGCCGCCTGGCTTGCGTGATAACCGCAGCTCATTGCGCCGCGCTTCTCCGCCGTCTCGATCACCACCTTCGGACCATCGACATGGCAGGTCAGGACGTCGCACCCCTGATCGACCAGACTGTTGGCCGCCTCCGCTTCCTTGACCGGCATGGACCAGTCGCCGGTAAAAATCACGTGCGTCGTGATCGACGGGTCGACCGATTGCGCGCCAAGCGTGAATGCATTGATATTGCGCAGCACCTGCGGAATAGGTTTGGCCGCGACGAAGCCGAGCTTCTTGCTCTTGCTCATATGCCCCGCCACGACGCCGTCCAGGTACTCGCACTCGTCGATATAGCCGAAGTAGCTCGTGATGTTCGACGGATTTCCCGGCTTCCACAGTCCGCCGCAATGCGCAAAGTGAACGCGCGGATATTTCGCCGCCATTTTCAGCACATGCGGGTCGAAGTAACCGAACGACGTCGCGAAGATCAGCGTTGCCCCGTCCTGCTCGATCATCGCCTCCATGGACTTCTGCACTGCGACGGTTTCGGGAACGTTTTCTTCTTCGACCACCTTGACGTTCGGCAGCGTCTTGATCACGGCGGCAGCGGTCGCCTGTGCCTGGTTGTAGCCGTAGTCGCCACGCGCGCCGACATAAATCACACCGACGGTCAGTGGGTTCGCAGCGAATACCGATTCGAAGGGCAGCACGCTGCCGAGCGAGAGCAGGCCAGCCTGCTTGAGGAAGTGACGACGATGGTTCATGACGTAATCCGTTTGCGTGGGGTTGAAATAGTTACTGCGCTTGTGCGGCAAGGCTGTCGAGATAGGCGAGCCAGCCGCCGAATTCGGTAATGTCGCGAGCGCCCGCGCCCGACGTGAGCGCCGATGACTCACAGATGAAACCCTTCACGCGGCGGCCATCGGCGACCTGCACCGTGCCAATCCCGAGTGGCGCAGGCACTTGCGCGACGAACCGTCCGAAATGGCGCAGCGGCACTTGCCACAGTTCGATCGCGATGGCGCGCGTGTTCGCCGCCGCAGCCGGCATCTGAACGAGCGCGGGCTTGCGCGGCGTTGTGTCCGCGAGCGCGAAGAGCTGGTAGTCGGGCGTCGTGTGCGTGGCCTCGATCAGGCGCGCGCCGGCTTCGAGCAGTTGCCAGTTCAACGGTTGCCCGCGCAGATGCGCGCCGACGACCGCCAGCGTGACCGACGGCTCATCGGTCGGCAGCGGCCGGAATTCGATGCCGTCTGGACGGTGTTGCCCGAAGAAAAGCGACTGAATCTTGGCGCCCAGCACGGCAAGCCGGTGATCGGCGCCCGCCGGCGCGATCAGCGTCACCCCTGCGGGCAGGCCATCGCCGCGCCTCAGGCACGGCACCGACAGCGCACATAGATCGAGCAGGTTGACGAAATTCGTGTAATAGCCCAGTTGGCTGTTGAGCTCGATCGGATTGGCCTGCACCGCCGCAATGGTGGGATGTGTCGGCGTCGTCGGCACGATCAGCACGTCGATGTCATCAAAGATCGCCTGTGCTTGCCGCTTCAACTCGGCAAGCCGGTATTGCGCGTTGAAGGCATCGACAGCGCTGAAGCCGTCTGCCTTGCCGATCACCGCCGCCACGACAGGGTCGATAGCCGCGCGCTGCGTATCGAAGAACGCGCCGATCGCCGCCCGCCGTTCGGCGACCCACGGGCCGTCGTAAAGCAGCGCCGAGACTTGCGTGAGCGGTTCCATATCTATACCGACCGACTCATAAGGCAGACGGGAAAGCAACGTATCAAGCGTTGCGCGAAACGCCTCCTCGGCCTGCGTGTCGCCGTAAAACTCGGCATACGCGGGCGTGCCGATACGCAATGCCCCGTGGTGCGCCAATCCCAACGCAGGTACGCGGCGCGAGAAGCTATCGAGCGCGTCGAAGTGCGCAAGTTGCGTCATGACTTCCCAGGCATCGGCAACGTCGTTCGCGAAGATCGACACGCAGTCGAGACTTTTGCATGCTGGAACGACGCCGCGCTTGCTGACGAGCCCGAGCGAGGGCTTCAGTCCAACAAGTTCGTTGAAGCCGGCCGGCACGCGGCCTGAGCCGGCAGTATCAGTGCCGAGCGAAAATGCGACGCAACCGGCCGCCACCGCGACCGCCGACCCAGAACTGGAGCCGCCTGAAACGTAATCGGGGAACGTGACCTGCCGCACCGCGCCATAGGGCGAGCGCACGCCGACCAGCCCCGTTGCAAACTGATCGAGATTGGTTTTGCCAATGAGGATCGCGCCGGCGTTGAGCAGGCGCTGCACTGCAAATGCCGTGGCTTGCGGTGTATAGGCAAACTCAACACATGCCGCAGTGGTCGGCATGCCCGCCACGTCGATGTTATCTTTGACCGCGAACGGCACCCCGTACAACGGCATCCGCTCGAACACCGCCGAACCCTCGGCGCGATGTAGCGCTTCGAGTTGTGCGGCGCGCGCATGCAGCGCATCCGCACTCACGCGCCGCGTCCAGATCTCAGGGCGATCGATCGCCTCGATTCGTTGCAGCGTTTCGTCGACGCAACGCGTCGGTGTGAGGCTACCGTGAGCATATCGATCGGCCAGCAGGCGAACCGACAGCGCGGCGCGAATATTTGTGGAATCGTTCATGAGTTCAATCTTGAATACAAGTTTGAACAACAAAGCATGAACCGTGCCATCGGGTCATGAAATCCCCAGGAACCGCTTACGGAGTCTTATGCGGCGGGCGGTTTGCCATGTCCGTGGCATGCCTTCCGTGTAGCCCACCCTGAACCGCCAGCAGCACTGCCGATGCAGATCGTGGTGCGTCAATCCCAACAATGGTGCAGCGACGAGCGCTTATGGACTCCCGTTGAGCGGTCGCATGCCGCACGGATCTCGCCGCCTCGCGGCGCGCCGGGCCATGGCAGGCCGACAGTCACCCCCGATCACGTGTCAAAACGCTGCAGAATTTCATCGATACGAGTCCAATTATTGACTCTATAAATCATAGAATTCTCATATTGAGTCAATTTTATTGACTCAATAGGTTTCATGAGTTAATTTTGAACTACGTGACGGTCTTTCAATAACAGCGTCCCGACGGTGGAGGATAGGGTGGATACAGTTCGACGGTATCGAAGCGGCGAGGCGGCGAAACTCGCGGACATGCCTGCGGCGACGTTGCGCATCTGGGAGCAGCGCTATGGTGTGGTGTCGCCCCCCACCAGCGCCTCGGGCCAGCGCCTGTATTCCGATGTTGATGTCCACCGCCTGAGAACGATCAAGGCGCTGGTGAACCGGGGACACGCCATCAGCTCGATTGCCCACTTGGATGGCGATCAGTTGAGGCACTTGGCCAGCGCAGACCGCAACCCTGCGGTGTCAGACGCCCCCATGCGAGACACGAACCTGTTCATCGTCGGATTTGGCGAAAGCGTGTCGCTTGAGATGCCGAAGGTCGTCAATGCCGTCCGGCTCGAAACCATTCAGGATATCCCTTGCGCTAACGGCGATGATTCCGCCGAGACCTGCGCCGTCATCCGTGTCGAGGCGCTTCACGAAGACGTGGTCCTGGCGATCGTCTCGGCCGCGCAGCGGCTGCTATGCGATGACGTCCTCGTCGTATACACCTTCGGCACGACGCGGGCGGCCGAACTCGCGCGATTGGAGGGCATCAACCTCAAACGCGCCCCCAACGCCACGCTGCACGCGAACGAACTCCTCTCCGAGTACCTGCAGTCGTTGCACCACCGAGATTCCGGCAACGCAGGCCGTGAGCGGATCTGGCGCAGGACGCCACGCCGGTTCGACAACGACACGCTGACGAGCGTGGTCTCCCGCTCCACGACCATCGCTTGCGAGTGTCCCAAGCATCTCGCCGAACTGGTGCTGCAGATTGCCGCGTTCGAGCGTTATAGCGATGAATGCGAGTCGCGCTCACCGGCCGACGCGCTGCTCCATCGACACCTCGGCGACGCGGCCAACAAGGCCGTTGCCATGTTCGAAGCCGCCCTCGCCGCCGTGGCTGAGCACGAAGGCTGGCCCATTCCGGCGACCACGCCCGGAGACCGCTGAACGGCGAGACGCATCGGCGCATTCCTTTTCCGGAGAACCTCATGGGCGCGATTATCGATTCGCAACCGGCCATCACGAAGGGTGCCGCAGAGGGCATCCCGTTGTCGCAAGTCGTCCGGCAGCGCTTGCGCAACGCCGGTGTCCGGTTTCACGCCAACGACAACATCGCCCCCTACCTGCGCGAAGGCGACGTCGACACATTGCAGGGCGAAGTCGCGACGCATATCGAGAACGCGCTTCGCGCGCTCGTCATCGACGTCGACAACGACCACAACACGCGTGAAACCGCGAAGCGCGTGGCGAAGATGTTCGTCCGCGAAGTGTTCTCGGGCCGTTACGAACTGCCGCCCGCGGTCACGGAATTCCCGAACATCGGGCAACTGAACGAACTCACGCTGATCGGGCCACTTCGCGTGCGGAGCGCATGCTCGCATCATCTCTGTCCGATCATGGGTCGCGCGTGGATTGGCGTTTTGCCCGCGGCGAATTCGAACCTGCCCGGTCTGTCCAAATACGCCCGCTTGCTGAATTGGGTCATGGCACGACCACAGATTCAGGAAGAAGCCGTCAAGCAGATCGCCGACTTGCTCGAAGAAAAAATCGCCCCCGACGGACTCGCCGTGGTGTTGGAGGCGGACCACTTCTGCATGCATTGGCGGGGGACCAAAGACGACGGGGCGCGCATGGTAAGCAGTGTCATGCGGGGACGTTTCCTCGAAGATCCCGCGTTGCGCCGCGAGTTTCTGGCATTGATGCCCGACCGCTCGCAGTAAAGGCAAAGGCATCGATCCCGCAGCATCCTCCCTGGAGACGCCGCGATGACAACCATCGACATCAGTCAATACGCTTGTCCAACGGACTCGGGCGTCGCGGGTGGCGCGTCGAAGAACGCGCCCGCGAGTGCGAGTGCGTGCTCGAGTGCGGCCGGTGACAGCGCGGGTGCCGTCCGCGTGTCGGCTCGTCCTTCCCTCGGCGATTGCACCGACCTGACGGGTCTGCTGACGCTTGCCCAGCTCGGCGACGAGGATGCGTTCGCGCAGCTGTACCGGCATACCTCGTCCGTGCTGTTCGGCGTCATCCTCCGCGTGATTCATCATCGCGCCGAAGCCGAAGATATTCTTCAGGACGTCTATATGGCGTTGTGGCAGCGTCGTCTGGTGTTCGATGCGCAACGCGGCGACGTGCTTCCGTGGATGTCGACCATCGCCCGGAACCGAGCCATCAGCTATCTACGCAAACGACAACCGATTCCGCTGGACGAGACCCTCATGTCGTCCATCGCTGCGGATTCCGCCCCGCCGCCGGAACTGACCGAAAGAGATCGCGAAAAGCAACGACTCTCGATGGCAATGACCGCCCTCTCTGCGCAACAGCGGCAGGCCATTACGATCGCCTACTTCGGCGGTTTCACCTACACGGAACTTGCACGAACGCTGGGTGTACCGGAGGGCACTGCCAAAAGCTGGATTCGTCGAGGCCTCGCCAAGCTCCGGGATGTGCTCGAGTCCTGAAAATTCGCGCCGGCGGTCACGCTTGCGCATACCGATAGTCGATGCCAACGTGCTTGATGGACGACGGACGCAAACACAGGCTTTCCATTCACCGACACAGGGACTTCCATGACCAACGCTGTTCCCGCCAAACGATCCGTCGCGCTGCGGTGGCTGAGCGCGCTCTCGTTCGCGTTCCTCCTGCTCTCCGGGTGCGCCAATACGCGTCCGCCGCCTGGGGTCTCCCCCGTGTCGCCATTCGATGCGAGTCGCTATCAGGGCCGCTGGTACGAACTGGCACGCCTCGACCATGCGTTCGAGCGCGGCATGACGGACGTGTCCGCCACCTACACGCCGCAGTCAGATGGCAGTATTCGCGTGCTCAACCGAGGCTTCGATACGTCGAACGGTCGGTGGCAAGCGGTGACCGGCAAGGCGCTGTTTACCGGGTCGCCGTCTGTCGCATCGCTGAAGGTATCGTTCTTCGGGCCGTTCTACGGCGGTTACCACGTGGCCGCCATCGGCCCCGACTATCGCTGGGCGCTGGTGGTGGGGCCGAATACCGGTTACTGCTGGATTCTCGCAAGGGAGAAGCATCTCGACGCGAGCGAGATGAAGCGCATTGTGGCGCGTGCGCAAGCGCTGGGTGTCGATACGGCGTCGCTTGTCTGGGTGTCTCATGATCGTGTCGATCCCGCCAAATGACCCAGCATGGCAAGGCGTTTCTGCCCAGCAAGGTGTGTCAAGCGTGCGGCCGGCCCTTCACCTGGCGCAAGAAATGGGCGAGGGTGTGGGACGACGTCAGGTACTGTTCCGAGCGATGCCGGCGGGTGCGTCGCCCGGAGCCGGTACAATCGGGACAAAATACCTTCGGCAAACCCTTCCGATGATGTCAGTTTCATCCATCCGCCTCATCCGTTCAGCTCCTTCCGCCCGTCCTGTCCGGGCAGCGCTTGCCCTGGCAGCACTGGCCGCCGCCCTGGCCGGCTGCGCGGGTCCCCGGCCGCAGGCCACACCGGAGACCCTGCCAACCGCCAGCACGTCGCCCCCCGCCCCGACGAGTCCGCCGCCCGCCGCCGACGCGCCGCAGGTGGCCGCGCCACTGCCGTGGTGCGTGCAGACCTCGCTACGCGAGGAGGATGACTTGATGCGCAACTTCGGCGGCATTCCCGCCGGCGTTCGCCGGATCGAAGAAACCCGCTTCATCGCCAGCTACGATCGCGCCACTGGCAAGGTCGGGCCGCTCGACAACGGCAATCGCTTCGTCATGGATTTCGACGCACAAGGTCACCTGCTCGCGAACACCGACCGCGGCCACTATTCGTATGACGCCAGCGGCCGGTTGGAGAGCATCGATGGCGCCCCCGTCGAGTGGCAGAGCGCCGACGCCTGGGTTGTGCACGGCCCGGGACGTCGCGCCGCGTGGAAGGAGCAAGTGCGCCAGGAGAACAACGGGCAGTGGGAATGGACCCGCAGCCTCATCGCCGCCGCCAACGGCGCACATTCTCACCGTGCGGGCAGCCTGCAGGCGCGACGGTTCGACGACGAGTGTTTCGCGCTCTCGCGTCAATGGTCGGCGCCCAACGCAGCACGTCAGGTCGTCACGGCCGACGGCAAGGTGCGTCCAGCGCCGAAGCGGGTCTCCTACCGGACGTTCGCCAGCGTGGAGCGCAAGCCGGATGGCGAGCGCATCGTTCGCGACAACGGCGCCGCCGCCCTCATCGACGGTCAATGGCTCGCGCTGGCGTGGGACAACGAGGTCGCGCAATACTCACCGCGTCACGAACTCACGCGCGTGACCCGCACCGACGCCGCCACGGGCGAGCGTCATGTGTCGGAGTACCACTACAAGTACGACGCGCACGGCAATATCGTGCGCGTCGTGATCACCTCGCCCGCCGCGCATGGCGAGAAGGTCGACCCGTTCGCCAATGTCTTCGTGCGCAAGCTGACCTACTTCGACGCGGCGCCGGCTGCCCCGGCGCCCAACCAACTCACGTCGGCAAAGTAAAACGGAACGTCGCCCCCTGCCCGGCCTGCCCGGGCGTGTCGACCAGCGTGATGCGCCGTCCGTGCAGTTGCAGAATGCGATGCACGATGCGCAAACCCAGCCCGCCCTCGCGGCGGGCGCCGCCGACCGTGAATGGCCGCTCGAACAGGCCTTCGCGCGCGGTCTCGGGAATGCCGGGACCGGTGTCGCTCACCAACACTTCGATGTCGGCGCCCACCGGCGCCACCGCCACCGTGATCTCACCGCCCGACGGTGTGTAGCGCAGCGCGTTGTCGAGCAGGTTCGTGAACACGCGCTCGATCAGGCCGAGGTCGGCCCGCGCCACGGGAATTTGCGGCGCGAGTTGCGCGCGCAACGCGACACCGCGCGACTCGGCACTCAGTTCGAATTTCTGAAAGACGTCCTGGATCAGATCCGTCACGGAGAACGGCTCGGCCTCGGGCTGCACGAAGCCATGTTCCAGACGAGCCAGTTCGAACAGCGACTGCGCCAGCGCGCCGACCTTGCGGCTCTGATCGAGGGCGATGCCCAGATAGCGCCGCCGCTCGGCGGGCGTGAGCGTGGCGTCCTTGAGCGAGAGCGTCTCGAGATAGCCGTGCAGCGACGAGAGCGGCGTGCGCAGATCGTGCGAGATGTTGGCGATGAGTTCGCGCCGCTCCTGATCCTGACGCGTGAGCGTGCGCCACTGCGTGCCCAGTCGCTCGACCATCTGTCGGAAGGCACGTTCGAGCACCACGATCTCGTCGTTCGGCCGTGCCTGCTGCGACGCCAGTTCATCCGCGGAGACGGCGGGCAGCGGCACCGGGGCCGCGTCGATATCGAACTCGCGCACCGAATCCGTCAAGCGGCGCAACGGACGCGTAATCAGCGCGAACGCCGCCAGACCGGCTATCAGGCACAGCGCCGCCACCAGGCCGATCGACCATAGCGCGGTATCGAGCGCCGCGCTCGTCGCCCCGCGCGCCGCGAAGCGGTCGTGCGCCTCGCCGACCAGCACGACGTAGACGTAGCCGACCTCGCGACCGTCCACCCGCAGCGGTGCGGCGCTGAATACCTTGCGGACATCGGCGTTACGGGGATCGTCGCCATAGATCGGCAACGCCTCGCCATCGATCAGCCGATGCACGGGCGCCAGATCGACCTGCGTGCGCCGCAGATGGCCTTCAGGCGCCGCGTGACCGGTAATACGCCCCTGCATGTCGAGCAGATACACTTCGACGCTCGGATTCACCACCATGAGTTGCCCGAACAGACGCCTCACGGCGTCGGGCTTCATGCCATTCGCATCCATGAGCTGGGCATTCGCGGCGATATGCTCCGCCAGTCCGCGCGAGAGCCCCTGAATCACTTCGGCTTCGTGCATGCGATTGGCGCGCACCTGCATCCACGCCGACGTGCCGCAGCACACCAGCAGCAGTCCCGCGAATACCAGCGACAGGCGCTGCGTGAGGGTGAGATTCCAGCGACGCATCATGCGCCTCCCGCCTCGGCACCCGTGGTGTCGGGCCCACCGTCATTGGCGAACTTGTAGCCGCGTCCCCAGACCGTGAGGATACGCGCGGGCTGCGCCGGATCCGCCTCGATCTTGGCACGCAGGCGATTGATGTGTGTGTTGACGGTGTGCTCGTAACCCTCGTGCTGATAGCCCCACACCGCGTTGAGCAGGTCCATGCGCGAGAACACCTTGCCGGGCTGGCGAGCGAAGAAGTACAGCAGATCGAATTCGCGCGGCGTGAGATCGAGCCGCTTCCCGCCAAGCGATGCCTCCCGCGCAATCGGGTCGATGAACAACCCCGCCATCGCCAGGCTGCCGGCGTCCATGCGCGCGTTGCGCGCCAGCGCATCGACCCGCCGCATGAGCGCCTTGACCCGCGCCACCAGCTCCAGCACTGAAAACGGCTTGGCCAGATAGTCGTCGGCGCCCAATTCCAGCCCGAGAATACGATGCACTTCGCTCGCGCGCGCACTGATGATGATAATCGGCGTATAGCGGGTCATCGCCCGCGCGCGACGGCAGATTTCCAGTCCGTCGACGCCGGGCAGCATCAGGTCGAGGACCAGCGCGTCCCAGCCCCCCTCGGACAATCGCCGAAGACCTTCGTCGCCGTCGGCGCAATGCACGACCTCGAACCGCTCGTCGCGCAGATGCAGCGCAAGCAGGTCGGCGATATGCACGTCGTCTTCGACGAGCAGAACACGGCGCGGCGATTCCATCGCAGGCACGGCTCCCGGAAAAGTGGGTCTTGAAGGCCCCATTGTGCGCAGTTCCCGCACCGCGAGGTATCACGAATTGTTTAATTTTACGTGAGGACTTTGCCATCGCCGGCGCACTACCCTTCAATTATCGATCCGGCGCGAACGCCTGCTGTGTCTGCTGCGCCGAACCACGGCCGTCGCGCTCCCCTGAACACGCGGCGGCGGGCCAGCCCCGCGCCGGATCGCCCTACTGACCGGAGGATGTCATGCGTTTGTCCGATAACCCACCGCGCAAGCCGTCGCGCACGCACGCCGCGAAGGCTGCCCCGACGCCGTCGCGCCGCGCGTTCCTGCTGAGCGCCACTGCGGCAGCCGCCGCCGTCGCCGCCGGGCTGGTGCCGCGCCTCATGCGCCCCGCGCACGCCGACGATGCCCGTCGCGCCACGGATTCCGAGCACTTCGAGATCGCCTACAGCGATGCCGAATGGCGCAAGCGTCTGACGCCCGCCCAGTACGAGATCTTGCGTCAGGCGGGCACCGAGCGTCCCTATTCCAGCCCGCTCAATGACGAACACCGCGCCGGAACGTTCGCCTGCGCCGGCTGTGCGCTGCCGCTTTTCTCGTCGCGCACGAAATTCGACAGTCACACGGGTTGGCCGAGCTTCTGGAAGCCTCTGGACCATGCCGTGGGCACGCACACCGACTCGACCTTCGGCATGGTTCGCACCGAAGTCCATTGCCGACGTTGCGGCGGCCACCTCGGCCATGTGTTCGACGACGGTCCGAAGCCGACCGGCCTGCGCTATTGCATGAACGGCCTTGCGATGTCGTTCCAGCCGCAACCCGCCTGAGCGCCATGCGTCCGCCGTCGTCAAGTTACCCACCTCCGCGTCACCCCGCCAACGGGTGCGGCTCAAGGAGCGCTTCATGACTTTGCTCATCCTCGCCTACCTCGGCGGGATTCTGACGATCGTCAGTCCGTGCATCCTGCCGGTACTGCCGTTTGTTTTCTCGCGGGCTGGCCAATCGTTCTCGCGCAGCGTGTTGCCCATGCTCGCGGGCATGGTGCTGATGTTCGCGCTGGTGGCAACGCTCGCCGCCGTTGGCGGAAGCTGGGTCGTGCAGGCGAACCAGTATGGCCGCTGGCTGGCGCTCGCCCTCGTTGCCCTGTTCGGTGCGACGCTCCTCTTCCCGAAGCTCGCCGAACGGCTCACGCATCCGCTCGTGTCGTTGGGTGATCGTCTGTCGCAGTCCGCGCAAGGGCGCAGCGCCGCCACGGGCAATGCGAACACGGGGGCCCGTCCCGGCGCGTCGTTCCTGCTTGGCATCGCCACCGGCCTGCTCTGGGCGCCCTGCGCCGGTCCGATCCTCGGGCTGGTGCTCACCGGCGCGGCGCTGCAAGGCGCCAGCGCCGGCACCACGTTGCTCCTCGCCGCCTATGCGGCCGGCGCCGCCACGTCGCTTGGGCTGGCCCTCCTGGTCGGCGGACGCGTCTTCGCCACCATGAAGCGCTCGCTCGGCGCGGGCGAATGGATTCGTCGCGGGCTCGGCGGGCTGATGCTCGCGGGTGTCGCCGCCATCGCCCTCGGGCTCGACACCGGCGCGCTGGCGCAACTCTCGACGGCGTCGACAGGGGGTATCGAGCAGCGGCTCGTCGACGCGCTTGGTACACGCCGCGCCGCCGCTCAGGTGAGCGCAAGCGTCGACAGCCACACCGCCGGCCCGACCATGATGCCCGTGCGCGATACGACGATGCGCGGCACCGCCGATGCCCCGGCACCGTTGCCGGTCGAAGGCCAGTTGCCCGCGCTGGACGGCGCCGTGCAATGGCTGAATTCGCCGCCACTCACGGCGCAGGCCCTTCGTGGCAAGGTCGTGCTCGTCGACTTCTGGACGTATTCCTGCATCAACTGCCTGCGCACGTTGCCATACGTCAAAGCCTGGGCGCAGAAGTATCGCGACCAAGGGCTCGTCGTCATCGGCGTGCACGCGCCCGAATTCGCGTTCGAGCGCGACATCGGCAACGTGAAAAAGGCCGTTCACGATCTGGGCGTTGACTACCCGGTGGCCATCGACAACGACTTCGCCATCTGGCGCGGCTTCCACAATCAATACTGGCCGGCACACTATTTCGTCGACGCCCAGGGGCGCGTGCGCTACCACCACTTCGGCGAAGGCAATTACGCCGAGTCGGAACGCGTGATCCAGCAGTTGTTGCGCGAGGCCGGAGCGAAGCAGGTCGCGAGCGGCATTGCCGACGTGCAGGCCGGTGGCATTCAGCAAGCGGCCGACATGGGCGACGTGCGCTCGCCGGAGACCTATGTTGGCTACACGCGCGCGGAGCACTTCGCCTCCCCCGGCGGTGCCGTGCGCGATCAGGCCAGCGACTACCGCGCGCCATCAACGCCGTCTCTCAACCAATGGGCACTGGCCGGCGACTGGCGCGTGGGGCCGGAACAGGCCACCGCCATGCAGGCCGGGGCGCGTATCGTCTATCGCTTCCACGCGCGTGACCTGCATCTCGTGCTCGGCCCGAAGGCCGGCGGTGAACCGGTGCGCTTTCGCGTAACGGTCGACGGCAAGCCGCCGGGCGACGCGCATGGCACCGACGTGGGCGCCGACGGTACCGGCACCGTCGCCTCCCAGCGCCTGTACCAGTTGGTGCGCCAGTCAGGCGACGTGCGCGACCGTACGTTCAGCATCGAGTTTCTCGATCCGGGCGTGTCGGCCTACGCGTTCACCTTCGGCTGAGGTCGAAGGCGTTCGGTAGACAGCGCCGCGCCCCGTCCTCAAACCCAATGACCCGGCAGCGACTTCGAAAGACCGCTGCCATCGAGGCGTCCTCCGACGCCGGGAGTTTTCAGATGAACCCGTTCGATCCGATTCACCCGTCGCAGGCCCGCGACGAGATGCCAGACCAATCGCCCCGCCGCACGACGCCCGCTTCGCGAGTGCGACGCCTGCTGCTTGGCACCGCCGCCGTCGGGGTACTCGTTTGGCAAGTTGGCGCGTACGCCTTCGGCGGTGCCGAGGCGGCCGTCGTCATCGCCGCCCCCAAGCTCGACGAGCCCGCCACGGGGGCTCACACCGAGACGGCTGTGTTCGCCGGCGGGTGCTTCTGGGGGGTGCAAGGGGTATTCCAGCATGTGAAGGGCGTGACGAAAGCCGTGTCCGGCTACGCGGGCGGCACCGCGAAGACGGCCGATTACGAAACCGTCAGTAGCGGTGCGACGGGCCACGCCGAATCGGTGGAAGTGACGTTCGACCCGCAGCAAGTGTCCTACGGAACGCTGCTGCAGATCTATTTCTCCGTCGCACACAATCCGACCGAACTCAATCGCCAGGGACCGGATACCGGCACGCAATATCGCTCAGCCGTGTTCCCGATGAGCGATGCGCAACGCCGTGTCGCCGACGCATATATCGCGCAGCTCAACGCCTCGCATGTCTACAGCAAGCCCATCGTCACCCGCCTGGAAAAGTATTCGGGCTTCTATCCGGCCGAGACCTATCATCAGGATTTCCTGACCGAGCACCCGACGTATCCGTACATCGTCATCAACGACCTGCCGAAGGTGAAAGACCTCAAGCGTCTGTTCCCTGCACAGTATCGCGACACGCCCGTGCTCGTGAAGTCCGCCACCGCGATGTAAGGCGTCGCCGCGGCGATGGGCGATGGGCGCGGGCGGCCCGCGACGCTGGCGCCCCCTTCGCCCCCTACCTCCGCCGCACGCTCGGCTTATCGCGGCGTGTCGGCGAGCTTGTACACGCGCACCCGGTGACCATCGGGATCGGACGCCACGAACGTGCGACCAAAGTCCATCGTCGTCGGCGCCTGCAGGATCGTGATGCCTCGCGCGCTCCAGTCCTCCCACGTGGCGTCCACGTGGGCGTTCGACGCCACCGGCAGCACGATTTCGCTGCCGCCGGGCGGCGCGATGGCCGTCGGTGCCACGCCATAGCGCGCCCACAGTCCCAACTTCATCCCCGAAGGGAACACGAACATCGCGAATCCGGGCGATGCTTCAACCGGCTCGAGGTCGAACAATTCGGCATAGAACGCCGCGCTTTCGGGGGGACTCGAAACATACAAAATGACCAAGTTCGGATGCAGCATGACTCGCTCCTGTCGATAGGGATGGATGACGTTTTGCCCGGCCGGTCCCCGCATCCGCGGTGCCGTCGTGCACTGTCATGCATCACATCGTACGAACCGATACTGTCAATTTTTGTCAGCAGTCGACCGGCGCCTGCGAAGCATCGCGAAGGCCGGCGGACCTCACCGATTGCCTGTCGTTTCGCGCCACGCCTTGAGCAGCGCGCGCCGCCCGCGCGGGTAGCGCGTCGCGCTCACCGTCAGCGCCTCGATGCGATCGGCGCGGAAATGACGGAAGTCGTCGCGCAGTTCGCACCACGCGACGATCATGCGCATGTGGTCGAAGAAGCCGAGCGCAAACGGCCAGATGACACGCTCGGACAGGCGACCCGCTTCGTCGCGATAGGACAGTTGGAGTTTTCGCTCGGCGCGAATCGCTTCGCGAATGACCGTCATGTCGACGATCGTCGGCGGTAACGGTTCGCCCGGCGCGATGAGCAGGGTCGAGGCCTCGAGCGACGAGCGCAGGTCCGGCGGCAACACCGCCGCGATCTTGGCCAGCGCGTTCGCGCCGGCTTCGGCCAGGGCGCCGTCGGTGCGCTTGGCGACCCACCGCGAGCCCAGCACGATGGCCTCGATCTCCTCCTCGGAGAACATCAGCGGCGGGAGCAGAAAGCCCGGCTTCAGCACGTAGCCCAGCCCTGGCGCGCCCTCGATGTGCGCGCCCTGCGCCTGAAGCATGGCGATGTCGCGGTAGAGCGTGCGCAGACTCACGCCGAGCGAGTCGGCCAGCGCCGCGCCCGCCACCGGGTAGCGGTGGCGGCGCAGCAGCTGCATCAATGAGAAGAGACGTTGTGTGCGGGACATGGCGCGACATTATGCGCCAAGCCGTTGCGCGTGACAGTGCGTCGGATCACTTCTGGCGCAGCTGTCTGACGATCTCGGAATTCACGTCGCCCGCCTGAGCGCCGTAGGCCACACGCAGGTAATTGCTCAGCTCGGCAATCTGCGCGTCGGTGAACTGGCGGGCGAAGCCCGGCATGTCCTGCATCGCCTCCAGCCCCGGGAACCGCTGCGGCTCGATGCCGTCGAGAATCGCGACGATCAGATTGCGTGGATCCTTCTGACGCACCGTCGAATTGCCTAGCATCGCCACCGCCACATGCGGCTTGCCGGTGCCGTCCGCCGCATGGCAGCCCGCACACACGGCGAGATAGAGGTTGCGTCCCGCCTTCAACTGGCTCGCGTCAGGACGCTCCGGGAGCGGGGCCGGCGCGGGAGGCGCGTCGCCCAGCAGATACGTCGAGACCGAGCGCAGATCGTCGGGCGTGAGGTATTGCGTGCTCAGATGCACCACCGGATACATCTCGCCGAATGCCGACCCTTGCGGGGCGATTCCCGTGCCAAAGAACGACTGCAGATCCTTCACCGTCCAGCCGCGTGCCGCCAGGGCGTCGGGCGTCAGATCGGGCGCGGCAATCCGGGCGAGCGCCGCCCCGCCGAGCGGCTTCGCGCTGTCGAGCTGGCCGAACGTGCCGCGCGGCGTGTGGCATTCGGCACAGTGGCCCAAGGCGTTCGCGAGATAGCGTCCCCGCAGCCAGTCGGCGGACTGTCCCTTCGAGGCATCGGGCAATGTGTCCTTCAGGAACATCCAGTCCCACACGCGCATGCCCGGGCGCACGTTGTAGGGGAACGAGAGATCGTGCTTTCGATTGGGCACGGCCGCCGGCTTCACCGACATCAGGTAGGCGTAGATGGCGTCGCTGTCGGCGCGGGTCATCTGCCGATAGGACGTGTACGGCATGGCCGGATACAGGGCCTTGTCCGGGGCCATTCCGTCATGCAGCGCGCGGTAGAAGTCGTCGGCGGTCCAGCCGCCGATGCCGTTTGTCCTGTCCGGGGTGATGTTGGTGCCGTAGAACGTGCCATAGGGCGATTTGAGCGGCACGCCGCCCGCAAACGGCGCGCCGTTCGCGCTCGTGTGGCAGGCGGCGCAATCGGCCGCTCGCGCCAGATATTGGCCGCGAGCGATCAGATCGGGCGATGCCTTCGCCGCCGGCGACGGCGAAGGCGATGCCGCCGCCCCACCGCTGGCCGTCGATGCCGAGGGACTCGGTGCATCCGCAGCCATCCCGCTCGTCACGAGCGCGGGCGCCGCCGTCGTCCTGGGCATTGGCGGCTGAGCGGGCTTGGGTGGTTTGGGCACCGTCGAGTCGTTGCAGGCGGCGACGAGCAGCAGCGCGACAAGACAAGCCGCGCGCGCGCTCCAGCGGGTGGCGCGATTCAGGCGCATGGCGTCCCCCCTCATTTCGCATCCCTGATACAACCGGGCGTCTTGAGCACGACATCGCGCACGGCCGTGTAATAGCGCACATACCCCGTGCACCGACAGATATGGTCGTTGAGTCCTTCGGTGATCGCCGCTTCGAGATCGGCACGCGCGACCGGGTGGCGCTTCAGACGTTCGATCAACACCGTTGCAGCATTCACAAAGCCCGGCGTGCAGTAGCCGCACTGAAAACTGAAGTGATCGAGAAACGCCTTCTGGATCGGTGCGAGCGTGAGCTTGCCGTCGGCATCGCGCACCGCGTGGCCTTCCACCGTGCGCACCGTCTTGCCGTCGAAATAGTTTGTCCCGGTGATACACGTGCGTACGGTTTCGCTGCTGCCGTCGGCGTGATCGACGATCACCACGCAGGCGTGGCAGATGCCCTGCCCGCAGCCCAGACGCGAGCCAGTCAGGCCCAGGGTCTCATGCAGCCAGTCGATCATCATCAAACCGGCCGGCACGTCCATCGGGCCATGCGACACACCGTTCACCTTCACTGTGACGGGCAACGTCTCCCACGGTGCTTTGCCGTTTGCCGGGGCTGCCGTGCCTGCCGCCGCATTCGCCGTAAGCGGTGCCGCTGCCGCACTCGCCGCGCTCATGGGTTGTCCCCCGCCCGTCGACGCCGTGGCGTCCGACGCGGCCTGCGGTGTGCTCGAAGCGTTTGTCATGCCAGTACCTCCTGGATCTTCTCCGGTGTCACCGGCAACGTCGTAAATCGATGGCCGATCGCATGCGCGAGGCCGTTCACAATCGCGCCAACCACGGGAATCATCACCACTTCCGCAATGCCTTTCGGAACGTCGGTTTCGGAGATCGGTGGTAACACCTCTCCGGTTTGCGTCCACACGGCGACGTCGACCGCACGCGGCAGGTGATACCGATTGAAGTTCCATGTGCCATTGCCCGGGCCGTCTTCATAAAGCGGCAGATACTCGTGCAGCGCATGGCCGATCCCCATCGCGAGACCGCCCTGCAATTGGCCCGAGACGAGTTGCGGCGAGATCTGGTTGCCGCATTCGACAATGGAATGATGGGTGAGCAGTTCGACCTTGCCGGTTGCCTCGTGCACCGACAGCGCCACGAGCGTGCCGACGGCACTGTAGTAAGTCACCGCTGCGTTGTTACGCTGCACCGGCGGGTAGTACACGCGCTTGCGATCGAGGCTGCGATAGCCGGTGGCCGACGACGACGCAGTGGCGGTCGACGGCGTGGCCCCGCCCTGTCCGAAGCGCAACGCAATGCCATCGACGGGCAGTCGCTGCATCGCGCCGTTGCCCAGATCCCAGTCCGCTTCGGCCCACTGCCAACGATTGAAGACATGCACCGTCGCTCCGGTCACCAGGCCCAGTTCGTGCGCCGCCTTCGCGAGCATGGGTAACGGCAGCGCTTCGAGCCCGGCAGCCGTGAGTTTGCCGTCGACCCAGCGTGCGTCTTCCGCGCGCACCACGAGCGGTGCGGCCTGTCCGCCGCCGAGGCCGCGACGCCAGATCGACAGCGCCGCCGGCCACAATCCCTGCATGAAGAGCAACCGCGCCGCTTCTCGCGTGCTGTGCGTGAAGTAGTAGGCAGAGTTCGTCGCGCTCGACGGCGAGGCGTATCCCGGCGACCAACGCGGATTGGCGGCGAGCCTGTCCTGATCGGCCTGCGACATCAGATACGGATCGCCGCTCGTCACGACCGGCAACTCCGGCCAGTCGGTGATCGCCACATGCACCTCCGTGGCCGGCATGCCAAGCCATTTCGCCACGGCAACCGCCTGCGACGTCGACGTGCCCGTACCGATCTCCACGGCCGTGTGATGTAACGCGATCTTGCCCGTCTCGTCGATCTCGACACGCGCGAACGAGGTCTCGGCACCGGTGCCGAAGTCCTTCTGCACGCAGGCGAATCCGACCCCGTAACGGCGTCCCGGATGCGCTGCCTCGAACTCCGCTTTTTTCTTTTCGCGCTGCGTCCACAACGGATGCCGTTTCGCGCGAGCGAGCACCTCATCCACTCGCACCGCGCCCGCCGGAATCGCCCCTTGCGTGTTCTTCATGCCCGAGCGCAGCGCGTTCTTGAGACGGAACTCAATGGCGTCGACGCCAAGCTGCGCCGCCATCTCGTCGATCATCATTTCCGTGGCGGCCATCGACTGCAGCGTGCCGTAACCGCGCGCCGAACCGGCATCGACGGCCCGCGACGCAATTGCCACGCTCGCCAGATCGCTTTGCGGGATGTAGTAGATCGACTGCGCTGCCGTCGCCCCGACCATCGCCACCGATGGCGAGAAATTCATCCGCCCGCCGCCGTTGCATTCCATGTCGGCCGCGAACGCCTGGAGCAGTCCGCTCTCCTTGTCGACGCCTAGGTGATAACGCAGCGTGAACGCGTGACGCTTGAGCGAGGTTTGGAACTGCTCGTAGCGGTCGTTGGCCAGGCGCACGGGCAGGCCGTCGCCGTACATCGCGGCGGCCAGACCGTAGAACGGCATGTTGTAGTGATCCTTCGATCCGTAGCCCACCGTGTAGCACGGATAGACGATCAGGCGCTTGACCGGGAAGTGGCCCTTGGCCGCCATGGCCGCCGCGTTCTCCGCGACTTCCGACGGCGATTGGGTGGGCACCACCATGTGCAGCGTCTGCGTGGCGGCGTCGTACCAGCAGTTGGCGTTATCGGGTTCGAGCGCTGCCGTGTCGATCGACTGCGTGCGGTACTCGCGCGACATCACCAGCCAGTTCTCCGGCGGGTGCGAGAGCGATTCGCCGATCTTGGCCGCGTACGCCATGCCTTGCTCGTCGAGCTTGCCGTGGTCGTTGCCATCCGGCCACACGGGCAGATGCTTGCGCATCATGCTCGGGAAGATCGGCGCGTCCTTCAGACTCGAGTAGACGTCATCGTCATACGCCGTCTTGCCGCCCACGCGCACGAAGCGGAAGCTGCCCCACGGATCGCGCTCGAGCGGGCCCGTCACGCCGCCGTAGCGAATGATCTCGTCATGGAACTTGAGCTTGTCCTTGGCGAAGCGAAAGCGCGTGAAGTCGCGATAGATCAGGATCGCGACGGCGTGGCCGAGATAAGCCGGCGTCTTGCCGGCCGGCAGCAACATGTCGTCGCCATAGAATCCGGGGAACGCGATCCCGTCGCGCGCCAGATCGTCGGCCGTCACAACACGATCGGGTTGCAGACCATCGTTCAGACGCGAGAGGTCGAAGCCTAGATATGCGCGGTCGGCATGCGTCGCGCGCAGCACGAAGGCATGGGCTTGCTGCACGGGCCAGCCCGGCATGTCGCGCGAGCGCACGTCGCGCGCGAAGATCTTTTCACCCGTCACCTTGGCCGTGCCGTCGATACGGAACTTCGCTTGTCCCTTGACGGCGTCCCACGCGACCGGCGTGAGGTTCTTGTCTTCGAACAGCGCGGCGAACGCCCGGCTGCCCAGCGGAGCGATATACACGGAGATACCCGCAATCACCGACGCCTTGAGAAACCCGCGACGCGTCACCGCGACTCCGGGGGCGCCATCGGGACGCTGGGAGCTTCGGGAAGACGCGGGAGATTCGGCGGCGGCATCGTGACGAGCGTCGTCGCTCGACACAACCGCGGGAGGAGCGGGCTTTCTTGGCAGGCGCGGCATAAGCGTTCCGTCCGTCTTGTTTTGGGGGGATGCATCACGATCACCAAGCTCGCGCGGACACCAATGCGCACAAAACGGCACCGCAACGAGAACCGGGGCGAGACATCGGACACTTGCCGACTCGACCCACGAGGCATGGTCACGATGCGTGACATTCACCTGCCGTGATGCGCTCGTGAAATTCGGTGAGAAGACGCTTCATGAGTGACACCGGACGTAGCAAGGCTACACGCCGAGTCCAGGAATGACAAGGTTGGCCATGGCGCACCGCGAGAGCATGCGCATGTGCTGTCGCCCAATGCACGCCGTGCAGCGGGCGCGGGCAGTCGTTATTCGAAGCGGGTGATGTTGCCTATGCCCAATGAGAAATGCCGCTATATCATTTCTGACATAGCGGCATCGAACGAGGCCGGCGGCGCGTGTTTCAACGCGTGGCGTCGATACGCAATTCCATGCACGTGAGATCGAGCCAGCGACCGAACTTCGTGCCGACTTCGCTGAACGTGCCGACCGTAAGGAAGCCGAGCTTTTCGTGCAGCCGAATCGACGGTGCGTTCTGCGCTTCGATACTCGCGATCATCACGTGAATGCCGATGGCGCGCGCGCGTTCGATCAGCGCGCGCATGAGCGTCTCGCCGACGCCGCCGCCACGCGCGTTCTTGTCCACGTAAATGGAGTGCTCGACCGTGTGACGATAGCCGTCGAACGCGCGCCAGTCGCCAAACGACGCGTATCCCGCGACCTTGCCGTCGCGCTCGGCGACGATCACGGGATACCCGCGCGCCACGCGTGCCGCCAGCCACTCGCGCCGGTTGTCCACGTCGACGAGCACCTCGTTCCAGATGGCGGTCGTGTGCTCGACAGCGTCGTTATAGATGTCGCGAATAGCCGGGAGGTCAGCGTCGGTGGCGTCGCGCACGATGAGCGAGGAAGTCATGTGAGGGGTCCCGCAAACAAGAAGCCGTGGATGACGGCGTGAACAATGACATCCATTTTACTGGATATTAATTTCCAGTACACTGGAAACCATGGACATTAACGAACGTATCGCCCGCCGTGTGCGCGATCTGCGCAGCGAGCGCGGCTATTCGCTGGATACGCTGGCGGAACGCAGCGGCGTGAGCCGCTCGAGCATCTCGCTCATCGAGCGGGCGCAGACCAGTCCGACGGCCAACGTGCTCGATAAGCTTGCCACCGCGCTCGACGTAACGCTCGCGTCGTTGTTCGACGACCGGGCACGGGAAGACACGCCACCGTCGCCGCTCGCACGCCGTGCTGACCAGCCGGTCTGGACGGATCCGGACTCGGGCTACGTGCGACGCAACCTTTCGCCGGCGCAGCCGTCGCCGTTGCAGCTTGTCGAAGTGCAGTTTCTCGCGGGTGAGCGCGTCGCCTACGATACCGGAGCGCGCGAGAATGAGGTCTGGCAGCAGATCTGGGTCATCGATGGCGCCATCGAAGTCACGCTGGGCAACGTCGCGTGGCGGCTCGACACTGGCGATTGTCTGGCCATGCGGCTCGATCAACCGATCGGCTTCCACAATCCCACGCCGGCCACTGCACGCTACCTGGTCGGGCTCGTCACGCTACCGTTCGTTGCTGCAAGGAGAGTACAGTGATGTCGCTTGATTTATCATCAGTCGCCTCGCCCGTCGCCGTGCAACGACTCGACGGGGCCCAAGCCTTGGCGGCGATCGATGTGCTTGCCGACATACTCATCGACTGCGTGGAGGGCGGTGCATCGGTGAGTTTCATGCTACCGCTTACACGTGAGCGCGCCACCGCATTCTGGCGCAACGTGGCTGAAGGCGTCGCGCGTGGTGAGCGTGCGTTGCTCGTCGCCCGTCGGCATGAAGCCGACGCGGCTCAAGATGGTGAAATCGTCGGTACTGTGCAGTTGTTGCTCGATTTGCCGGAAAACCAACCGCATCGAGCGGACGTCGCCAAGATGCTGGTTCATCGTTCGGCCAGGCGGCTGGGGGTGGCTCGGCAATTGATGGCTGCCGTTGACGAGGTCGCCAGCGCCGAGGGGCGTCAGGTGCTCGTACTCGATACCGTGACTGGCGGCGATGCCGAACGGCTATATCTGCGCTGCGGCTGGCAACGCGCGGGCGACGTGCCGAAATTCGCACTGATGCCCGACGGGGCCTTCTGTGCCACGACGTTCTACTACAAGCACCTCTGACCCGCGCCGTCGCAAAAGCGCTGCGACACCACCACCGTCTAAGGGAGAGCTCACCGTGTGGGGGGCTGACCGGCGTAAATCTGCCGATATCGTCGGCCAGCCGCCGGCGGCCCCGCCAGCGCAGCCTCAGCGCACCAGATAGCCCGCGACCCGCCAACGGCTGTCGATGCCGAAGACCATCGTCACCATCTCATGGGCCTCGGCCTTGTGCTCAAAGACTGTGTTGTACTGAATCACCACATACTCGCCGTCCGGCTGCCCGGGCAGGGTGCGCGTAAACACCGCATCCGCGGTTTTGCGCGACTTCACCCGGCCCAGCGGCTCGCGCGCGGCTTGCAGGCGCTGCGCCCAGTCGCCGGCCGTGATCGCGCGCTGGAACACCGGGGCAGCCTGCTCCCAACTCTGCTTTCCACGGTTGATGTCCGTGAGTCCCAGCCAAAGATTGGCGGCCTCGAGCGCGGGACGCACGTCGCGATTGACATCGGCCGCCGGTGCGCTTGCGCTGCTGGCTGGGCTGGAGAAAAGTGGCGGCTGGGCTGCGCGGCGCTGCAGCGGCTCTTGCTGCGCCTGCGCCGGGCGCGCGGCAAGACCGGCAACGGCCACGACGGTCAACGCCAACATGGGAAGCCGGCGAAAGCGGGGGGCGCGATTTGACGGATAGGATCGGGTCGTCGGCATTGACGCAAACTCCTTGATACAAAAAAGACGGATCCGACTATTCTACTGGCGTGCTGGGCATGTAACGCGCGTAGCGGCGTACATTACAATGCACAACACATGTCCGCTTCCCCCCGCTGGTCATCGCCATGTTGACGACGTCTTTGCTCGCGATCACCTCACTGCTCAGCTTCATGATGTTGCTGATCATGGGGTCTCTTCTACGCTCACGCGTGGCGGGCGTTCGCGAGTGGTGCTTCGCCAACGTTGCGGTGCTCATTGCCCTGCCGCTGTTTGCGCTGCGCGGCGGCGTCCCCGACTTCGTGTCGATTGCTGTCGCCAACGTCACCCTCGCGGGCGGTCTGCTGCTTTACTTCGCGGGCTGTGCTCGCTTTCTCGGCCGCTCGCCGCATTGGCCGGCATTGGGCGCATCGCTCGGCGTGCTCGCTGCCGCCATCGTGTTCTGGCGTTACGGCACCGACGACCCACAGGCACGCGTGGTCATCGTCTCGACGTTTCACGCGGCGTGGCTGCTGGCCACGGCCGTGCTCATTGCCCGACATATTCCCCCGCGCCGGCATCCTTACAACTATTGGCTGACCACGGGCCTCGCTGCGGCGTTCGCCATCGGGCATGCCGTGCGCGGCGTGGTCTTCGGCTGGACGCCGGCCCCCGGCCCTGATGTGTTCGCGCCCACGATGTTCAACGCCGTGATGCTCACCATCGGCACGATTGTCATGCCCGCCATGACGATGGGCGCGGTCATGATGATTCACGACGCCATGCTCGCCACCGCCGAAGAGGCCGCGAACCGCGACTATCTGACCGGCGCGCTCTCGCGCAAACACTTCGACCTCCTCGCGCGTCAGGAGATGGCACGGGCGGTGGCCCGCGGTTGGCCTCTCTCGATCGTGGTCATCGATCTCGATCATTTCAAGCAGATCAACGATACCCACGGCCATGCGGGCGGCGACACGGTGCTTCGCGAATTCGTGAAGCTCGTGCGCGATATCCTGCGCGAAGGCGATGTCTTCGGGCGACTGGGCGGAGAAGAATTTGCCGTGCTGCTGCCGGGCACGGACACACCCGGTGCAATCCGCATTGCCGAGCGCCTGCGCAGTCAGGCGAGCCGACATCTGGTGGCCGGTCCGTTTGGCGTGTGTCAATACACGCTCAGTGGCGGCGTGGCGACGTGGCACGAGAATGAAAGTCTCGAGGCGCTGTGCATGCGCGCCGACCGCGCGCTGTACGCCGCGAAGATTTCCGGGCGCAACCTCGTGCTCTCCGACGTGCTGCCGAGCGACGAAACGGCCTCCGAGGCGGGCTGATCCAGCCCGGCGTCGGCCTCCAGAGTCGATGTCAATTCGCGGCGATGTGACGTCGTGAAATCGCGGATTTGCCGATCTGCCTATCGGACGTTACGCCTCAAACGCTCGAGCCTTCGCCCGCGTCGCGAAAGAACTCGCGCCGCATGCGCGCGACATAGGCCATCAGATTCGGATGGCTTGCGATTTCGTCGCGCAGCGCCATGCGGAAATGCGGCGACGCGGCGCTACCGATGAAACCGAAAGCCGTGGCATCGGCGCCGCACGGCGCATCACCGAAAAAATAGGGTTTGTCGCCGAGCAATTCGGCCGCCGCCTGTGCGCCGCGTTTGAGCAGTTGCGTTTGCTCCTGAGGCGTATAGCGCCCGGTGCCCTGCGCGTGCAGCGTGCCGCGAATCTTGCGACGGATGAACGCTTGCGCAAGTGGGCGCACCGGCCAGGGAATCGCCTTGAAGAACGAGGCCGGCCCCTTGGCGAAGTTGTCGTCGTCGCACCAGCGCGCCTGCACGACGTGCCAATAGAAATGATCTTCCAGCGCCTTCTCGAACATCCACGCGGCGCCCCGTCGCTCGGGCGTGAGACCGGCATCGAAATCGAACCCGTACTTACGCTCGATGTGCAGCCGGATCAACGTGGAGTCCGCGACGATCTCACCTTCGTCATCGATATAGGGGAGCTTGCCCTTGGGGGCATGCCGAAATCCACTGCGATCCGTCCGATAGGGCAGTCCGGCGAGCTTGAGCAGCATCTCCGCCTTGACGACAAACGGGCTGGCGTCGGGCAGCCCGAACGACGGGCCAAAGGTATACAGGGTCAACATCGAGGTCGGGTTCCCGCAGGGTGGGCATGGCGCAAAGTATTACATGCGGCGACGACGGCGGCGACCCCGTCGGGTCGGTCGGGTCACGTCACTCGCGCACTGTGATTTTATACAGTATCATGTCCTCCAATCGAGGAATGTCTTATGGAAACCATCGACTGGGATCAACTGGCACTGAGCGCTGCCGAACGCGACCTTGCTGGCATCGTGAGAGCGATTGCCGCGCGCTACGCGCAACAGCGTGCGGGGACCGCGAAAGCCATATCGGCACGCACTGCCGCCGTTGCGACAGCCCCTGAGGAATCGAACGAAGCGAATAATTCGAGCGAAGCGGCAGCGGCATTGACGCTTGACTGGCGCACGCTCCTCGCCATTGCCGACGAGGCAGAGGCGGATATTGGCCTGCATGCACGGCATGAGGCGTGGACGCTGGCGCGGCTGCTGCGCCTGCCCGGCGACGAGGCGCTGCGTCGCGACGGCGCGTTACCGCAGCTCGATGCACTCGTCGATCTGCACTGGCCCGACGCCCCGGCACCGGCGGTATTCCGTGCCGCCGTCGCAGCATTCGCCGGTGACGACCTGCCTGGCGACGACGCGGCGCCGTTCCCGTCCGACCGATCCGTCCGCCCGATCGCGTCGCACGCCAATGCGCCGGCATGCCCGGCCTGAGCGCGGCCGAAGTGCGCAAGCGCAACGCGACCGATGACATGCGGGACATCGCAATCGAGCACGCCTATGACGCCGCGATCCGCGATGTGATGGATCCCGACGCGCTCGCCCGCTCGCTGCCGGCGCCGATGGTCTTCGTCGATCTGGAGACGACGGGTGGCAATGCGCTCGGCGACCGCATCACCGAGATCGGCGTGGTCGAAGTCGGCCCGCATGGCGTGGAACAGTGGAGCACCCTGCTCGACCCGGCCGAACCGATCCCCCCGTTCATCCAGCAGCTGACCGGAATCACCAATGAGATGGTGCGCGGTCAGCCGTCGTTCGAGTCGCTGGCGCACGGATTGGCGGAACGTCTGCAAGGCAAGTTGTTTGTTGCCCACAATGCGCGCTTCGATTATGGCTTTCTCAAAAACGAATTCCGGCGTGCCGGCATCGCGTTCCAAGCCGATGTTTTGTGCACGGTGCGTCTATCGCGTCTGCTGTTTCCCTCGGCGGCGCGGCATGGTCTGGATGCGCTGATCGCCCGCTTCGGCCTCGCCCCGCTGGGCCGTCACCGCGCGCTCGCCGACGCCGATCTGCTCTGGCAGTTCTGGCAAAAGCTTCACACGATTTACACGCCCGATCTGATCGAGCAGGCGGTGCAACGCGTAACCAAACGTTCGAGCCAGCCGCCGCAGTTGCCGGACGACGCCATCGATGCCCTGCCGAACCGCCCCGGCGTCTACCTCTTCTATGGCGAAGGCGACACGCTGCTGTATGTGGGCAAGAGCGTCGACATCCGCGCGCGCGTGCGTTCACATTTCTCCAGCGATCATCAGGTTGCCAAGGATCTGCGTATCTCGCAGGAAATCCGGCGTGTGGAAGCGCGCTGCACGGTGGGCGAGCTTGGCGCGTTGCTGCTGGAGTCGCAACTGGTCAAGCAGTTGCAGCCGGTACATAACCGTCAACTGCGCCGTGCTTCGCAACTCTATAGCTGGCAACTCACGCCGGATGCCGACATGCCCGAGCTCGTCAGCGCGAAGGCGGTCGATTTTGCCGGCGCCGAGGCCTTGTACGGCACCTTCTCGTCGCGCACGCGTGCGCAGAGCGCGCTGCGCACGCTGGCGGACGAACATCGTCTGTGCTGCGCGCAGCTCGGGTTGGAAACTGTGGGCGCCGGCCGGCCGTGCTTCGGATACCAGGTCAAGCGTTGTGATGGTGTATGCGTCGGCGATATGCCGCTCGCCGCGCACACCGAGCGCGTTCGCCAAGCGCTCGCCACGCTACGGTTGGAAACGTGGCCGTACGAAGGCCCTATCGCGGTTGAAGAACGCAGCGCCGATACCTCGGAGGTCGACTACCACGTGATCGACCGCTGGCAGTATCTGGGCACTGTGACGTCGCGTGACGCGTTGGACGCCTTCGTCGACACCTTGCCTGCCGTGACCGGCTTTGATCCTGACATTTACCGACTACTGGGCCGACGCCTTGCCGCCTTGCATCAGGCGAGCGATACCGTCGTATACGACGTCACTGGCGCTCAGTCGGCCGAAGTGGAAGACGACATCCCGACGTCGGTACGCGGCAAGGCGGCACTCCTGGCCGTTCTGCCGCTAAGCCGCCCGGCGTTTCGCCTCAGCTCGCTAGATCCACCGGCCCCCGCACCCGACAAGCCCAGCGCGGCGCTGTTGCGTCGCCGTCGACCACGCCCCGAAGACCCTGCGCAATATCGGCTGCCGTTCGACGCTCAGTAGCGCGGGCGGTCGGCAACGGCCGCCTTAATGCGCCGTCTGCGGGGCACCCTCGGCCCCGTCGCCGTCACGCCCGCATTTAAGTTTGCAGTATGGGACCCTGACCGAATTCCGTCCCAATAGCCAGACAGATGTCAGTCGCGACAAGCTGGGCTGGGCGTTATCGCCGGGTAAAAGCAAAAACCCCTTGCTACACGAGTTAGCAAGGGGTTTTTAGGGGGAGCCTGACGATTACCTACTTTCACACGGGTATCCGCACTATCATCGGCGTGGAGTTGTTTCACGGTCCTGTTCGGGATGGGAAGGGGTGGTTCCAACTCGCTATGGTCATCAGGCATAACTTGTATGTTCTGCTGAGCGGGGCTCAACAAAACCAATTTGGAAGAAGCGTAGTACTACATTGGTTGGGTTGTGAGTTGTATCGGCACACTGCACGACACTCACACCAGGAAAAACACACTGGTTATAGGATCAAGCCTCACGGGCAATTAGTATCAGTTAGCTTAACGCATTACTGCGCTTCCACACCTGACCTATCAACGTCCTGGTCTTGAACGACCCTTAAGGGGAATCGAGTTCCCAGGGAAGTCTCATCTTAAGGCGAGTTTCCCGCTTAGATGCTTTCAGCGGTTATCTCTTCCGAACATAGCTACCCGGCGATGCCACTGGCGTGACAACCGGTACACCAGAGGTTCGTCCACTCCGGTCCTCTCGTACTAGGAGCAGCCCCCTTCAAACTTCCAACGCCCACGGCAGATAGGGACCAAACTGTCTCACGACGTTTTAAACCCAGCTCACGTACCTCTTTAAATGGCGAACAGCCATACCCTTGGGACCGGCTACAGCCCCAGGATGAGATGAGCCGACATCGAGGTGCCAAACACCGCCGTCGATATGAACTCTTGGGCGGTATCAGCCTGTTATCCCCAGAGTACCTTTTATCCGTTGAGCGATGGCCCTTCCATACAGAACCACCGGATCACTATGACCTGCTTTCGCACCTGCTCGACTTGTCAGTCTCGCAGTTAAGCACGCTTTTGCCATTGCACTATCAGCACGATTTCCGACCGTACCTAGCGTACCTTCGTACTCCTCCGTTACACTTTGGGAGGAGACCGCCCCAGTCAAACTGCCTACCATGCACTGTCCCCGATCCGGATTACGGACCTAGGTTAGAACCTCAAACAAACCAGGGTGGTATTTCAAGGACGGCTCCACAGAAACTAGCGTTCCTGCTTCAAAGCCTCCCACCTATCCTACACAGACCGGTTCAAAGTCCAATGCAAAGCTACAGTAAAGGTTCATGGGGTCTTTCCGTCTAGCCGCGGGTAGATTGCATCATCACAAACACTTCAACTTCGCTGAGTCTCGGGAGGAGACAGTGTGGCCATCGTTACGCCATTCGTGCAGGTCGGAACTTACCCGACAAGGAATTTCGCTACCTTAGGACCGTTATAGTTACGGCCGCCGTTTACCGGGACTTCAATCAAGAGCTTGCACCCCATCATTTAATCTTCCGGCACCGGGCAGGCGTCACACCCTATACGTCCACTTTCGTGTTTGCAGAGTGCTGTGTTTTTATTAAACAGTCGCAGCCACCAGTTTATTGCAACCCTTTCACCCTCCTGGCGCAGGCCAGTCAAGCTACAAGGGCGTACCTTATCCCGAAGTTACGGTACCAATTTGCCGAGTTCCTTCTCCCGAGTTCTCTCAAGCGCCTTAGAATACTCATCTCGCCCACCTGTGTCGGTTTGCGGTACGGTCTCGTATGACTGAAGCTTAGAGGCTTTTCTTGGAACCACTTCCAATTGCTTCGTACCCGAAGGTACTCGCCCCACAGCCTTGAATTACGCGCCCGGATTTGCCTAAGCGCCTTCTCCACTGCAGGGACCGGGACTTCCAACACCCGGACAACCTTCCGCGATCCGTCCCCCCATCGCATCATACGACGGTGCAGGAATATTAACCTGCTTCCCATCAGCTACGCATCTCTGCCTCGCCTTAGGGGCCGACTCACCCTACGCCGATGAACGTTGCGTAGGAAACCTTGGGCTTACGGCGAGGGGGCCTTTCACCCCCTTTATCGCTACTCATGTCAGCATTCGCACTTCTGATACCTCCAGCATCCTTCACAAGACACCTTCACAGGCTTACAGAACGCTCTCCTACCATGCGAGCAAGCTCGCATCCGCAGCTTCGGTATATTGCTTAGCCCCGTTACATCTTCCGCGCAGGACGACTCGATCAGTGAGCTATTACGCTTTCTTTAAAGGGTGGCTGCTTCTAAGCCAACCTCCTGACTGTTTTAGCCTTCCCACTTCGTTTCCCACTTAGCAATATTTAGGGACCTTAGCTGGCGGTCTGGGTTGTTTCCCTCTTGACACCGGACGTTAGCACCCGATGTCTGTCTCCCGTGATTGCACTCTTCGGTATTCGGAGTTTGCTATGGCGAAGTAATCCGCAATGGACCCTTCAACCATGACAGTGCTCTACCCCCGAAGGTGATACACGAGGCACTACCTAAATAGTTTTCGGAGAGAACCAGCTATTTCCAAGTTTGTTTAGCCTTTCACCCCTATCCACAGCTCATCCCCTAATTTTTCAACATTAGTGGGTTCGGTCCTCCAGTACGTGTTACCGCACCTTCAACCTGGCCATGGATAGATCACTTGGTTTCGGGTCTACACCCAGCGACTGAACGCCCTATTCGGACTCGCTTTCGCTACGCCTTCCCTATTCGGTTAAGCTTGCCACTGAATGTAAGTCGCTGACCCATTATACAAAAGGTACGCAGTCACCCCTTGCGAGGCTCCTACTGTTTGTATGCATGCGGTTTCAGGATCTATTTCACTCCCCTCCCGGGGTTCTTTTCGCCTTTCCCTCACGGTACTGGTTCACTATCGGTCGATTACGAGTATTTAGCCTTGGAGGATGGTCCCCCCATCTTCAGACAGGATTTCACGTGTCCCGCCCTACTTTTCTCAAGCTTAGTTCCACACCAGGGTTTTCTCATACGGGGCTATCACCCACTATGGCCGGACTTTCCATTCCGTTTTGATAACACCGGTGCTAAATCTTGAAGGCTGGTCCCATTTCGCTCGCCACTACTTTGGGAATCTCGGTTGATTTCTTTTCCTGCAGCTACTTAGATGTTTCAGTTCGCCGCGTTCGCTTCACTAGACCTATGTATTCAGTCTAGGATGACCCAAAGGGCCGGGTTTCCCCATTCGGACATTTGTGGATCAAAGCTTATTTGCCAGCTCCCCACAACTTTTCGCAGGCTATCGCGTCCTTCATCGCCTGTAATCGCCAAGGCATCCACCACATGCACTTATTCGCTTGACCCTATAACGAGTGTGTCTTTCGGCACATTCCCTATAGGTTGAGTTTTCGCGTTGTGCCGTATTCCAAGTCATCTTTCGATCACTTAAATACTAGTTGATACAATCACAACCCGTACAATTTCCACGCGCCATCTCTAACGCGCTTCCGTTGTACTACTACTTCTTCCAAATTGTTAAAGAACAAATACTGCATGACATTGCTGTCATTCAAAAACATTCACACTTGGGGATTTACCACAGACGTAAAAGCTTTTGACTGACATCGATGTGCGATCTAAGGAATTGGTGGAGGCAGACGGGATCGAACCGACGACCCCCTGCTTGCAAAGCAGGTGCTCTCCCAGCTGAGCTATGCCCCCAAATCAAGCCATTTACCGTCTGACTTGGTCAAGCGGTGGTTAAGCTTGGTGGGTCTGGAAGGACTTGAACCTTCGACCCCCGCCTTATCAAGACGGTGCTCTAACCACCTGAGCTACAGACCCGACTTAGATCTACGCAGTCAACAACCGATAAGCGTGAACACTCAACTTCCAGTGCATGCTCTAGAAAGGAGGTGATCCAGCCGCAGGTTCCCCTACGGCTACCTTGTTACGACTTCACCCCAGTCATGAATCCTGCCGTGGTAAGCGCCCTCCTTACGGTTAGGCTACCTACTTCTGGCAAAACCCACTCCCATGGTGTGACGGGCGGTGTGTACAAGACCCGGGAACGTATTCACCGCGACATGCTGATCCGCGATTACTAGCGATTCCAGCTTCACGCAGTCGAGTTGCAGACTGCGATCCGGACTACGATCGGTTTTCTGGGGTTAGCTCCACCTCGCGGTTTGGCAGCCCTCTGTACCGACCATTGTATGACGTGTGAAGCCCTACCCATAAGGGCCATGAGGACTTGACGTCATCCCCACCTTCCTCCGGTTTGTCACCGGCAGTCTCCCTAGAGTGCTCTTGCGTAGCAACTAAGGACAAGGGTTGCGCTCGTTGCGGGACTTAACCCAACATCTCACGACACGAGCTGACGACAGCCATGCAGCACCTGTGTTACGGTTCTCTTTCGAGCACTCCCACCTCTCAGCAGGATTCCGTACATGTCAAGGGTAGGTAAGGTTTTTCGCGTTGCATCGAATTAATCCACATCATCCACCGCTTGTGCGGGTCCCCGTCAATTCCTTTGAGTTTTAATCTTGCGACCGTACTCCCCAGGCGGTCAACTTCACGCGTTAGCTTCGTTACTAAGGAAATGAATCCCCAACAACTAGTTGACATCGTTTAGGGCGTGGACTACCAGGGTATCTAATCCTGTTTGCTCCCCACGCTTTCGTGCATGAGCGTCAGTATTGGCCCAGGGGGCTGCCTTCGCCATCGGTATTCCTCCACATCTCTACGCATTTCACTGCTACACGTGGAATTCTACCCCCCTCTGCCATACTCTAGCCTTGCAGTCACGAATGCAGTTCCCAGGTTAAGCCCGGGGATTTCACATCCGTCTTACAAAACCGCCTGCGCACGCTTTACGCCCAGTAATTCCGATTAACGCTTGCACCCTACGTATTACCGCGGCTGCTGGCACGTAGTTAGCCGGTGCTTATTCTTCCGGTACCGTCATCCCCCCGAGGTATTAACCCAGAGGATTTCTTTCCGGACAAAAGTGCTTTACAACCCGAAGGCCTTCTTCACACACGCGGCATTGCTGGATCAGGCTTTCGCCCATTGTCCAAAATTCCCCACTGCTGCCTCCCGTAGGAGTCTGGGCCGTGTCTCAGTCCCAGTGTGGCTGGTCGTCCTCTCAGACCAGCTACAGATCGTCGCCTTGGTGAGCTTTTACCCCACCAACTAGCTAATCTGACATCGGCTGCTCTTGTAGCGCGAGGCCCGAAGGTCCCCCGCTTTCCTCCTCAGAGCGTATGCGGTATTAATCCGGCTTTCGCCGAGCTATCCCCCACTACAAGGTACATTCCGATGTATTACTCACCCGTTCGCCACTCGCCACCAGGTGCAAGCACCCGTGCTGCCGTTCGACTTGCATGTGTAAGGCATGCCGCCAGCGTTCAATCTGAGCCAGGATCAAACTCTTCAGTTTAAACCTGTTACTGTTTTCGGTTTTTCGTGATAAATCACTCGAACCGGTCGCTCTCAAAGTATGCTGACAAGTTAATTACTTAACTTACCTATTACTTATGTGAGCCTCAATAAATTTAAAGCTTATCTGCCGAAGCAGACGCACCATTCATCGAGTGCCCACACTTATCGGTTGTCTAGTTTTTAAAGATCAATCGCATCGAACTTCGCTTCGTCGCACACTTACCGCGCCGTCGCTTCGTTTTCTGCGTCGCTGCATCTGCAGCAGAGAAGCAAGATTATGTCGTAGCTTCTCGTCGTCGTCAACAGTTTTTTTCGCCTTCTTCGCTCGTCGCCGTAGCAACTCACCAGCTCCAAAACCACCAACCACCGGGCTTTCCAGCCCGTCGCCCCCACCGCTTCGCCGCTTTCGCTGCGTCGCCGTCGTTGCGAGAGACGGAATATTAGACAGGTTCGACCAACCGCGCAAGCCCTTTGTGAAACTTTTTTGAACGCGATGCAATTTTCTGCGTTTTCGCGTCCCTGTCCCACCGCGTCCTATCTGTATCCAGACGCTATAGAGAAGAGTACCGGCGCCCGTCGCACCGCCTTTGGCACAATAGCGCCCATGAACACTGATCTTTCACAGGACGCCTCCGCGCCCGCGCATCCTTTCTCCACCCTCCTGCCCGACACCGTCATTGCCGCCGTCGAGCAGCTTGGCTATTTCAGCGACGGGCGCCTGCTCGCCCTCAACAGTTATGAGAACCGCGTCTATCAGGTAGGGATGGAAGACGGCCCTCCGCTCATCGCGAAGTTCTATCGCCCCCAGCGCTGGACCGACGACGCCATCCTGGAGGAGCACGCCTTCACACAAGCGCTCGCCCATCAGGAGATTCCGGTCGTTGCCCCGCTCGAGACGCAAGGCACGACCCTGCACCATTTCAACGGTTTCCGCTTCGCCCTCTTCCCTCGACGCGGCGGCCGAGCCCCCGAACTGCAGGATCCCGACACGCTCAATTGGCTCGGTCGCTTTCTCGGCCGTATCCACGCAGTCGGCGCCATCCAGCCGTTCCGGCACCGCATCACCCTGGACATCGACACGTACGGACACACCCCGGTCGACTACCTGTGGGCGAGCGACTTCATTCCGAACGACCTGCGCGACGCCTGGCGCAGTATTGTCGACCTGGCGCTCGCCGGTGTCGCGCGCGCTTACGAGCGGGCTGGAGACGTGAAACTGCTGCGCGTACACGGCGACTGCCACGGCGGCAACGTCTTGTGGACCGATGCCGGCCCGCACTTCGTCGATTTCGACGATACGTGCATGGCGCCGGCGATGCAGGATCTGTGGATGCTGCTTTCGGGCACGCGCGAAGAGATGACGGTCCAGCTCGATGAAGTCCTCTCCGGCTACGAGGACTTTGCCGACTTCAACCCGCGCGAGCTGCATCTCACAGAAGCCTTGCGAACGCTGCGCCTGCTGCACTATAGCGCCTGGCTGGCCCGGCGCTGGGACGATCCGGCGTTCCCCGCCGCCTTTCCTTGGTTCAACACGCAGCGCTACTGGCAGGACCGCATCCTGGAGCTTCGCGAACAGGTTGCCCTCATGGACGAGCCGCCGTTGTTCTGGCGCTGACCGACATCCGCGCGGGCCGACTCGCGGGCCTGTCAGCCGAGTTAGCCGTGTCAGCCGACGCCGCTACCACTGATTCCGCTGATTCCGCCGGCGCGTCCGCGCGCACTCACCACCATCGCCACATGGCGAACGCGAGTGCCGCGGCCACGCACCACTCTGCCGCCGACCCGGTCGTCACGTAAAGCGGCGAACGGAAGCGCGTTCGCAACGGCCAGCACAGCGGCACGCCGGACGGCGTGAGCCAATCGGCCAGCAGATGTGACAAATATCCGGCCGCCAACGCAAGCATCCACGCCGGCACATGGCCCCAGCCATACAGGCAGCCCACGACCGCCAGGATCGGCAGCAGCAGCGAATGCGTCATGCCACGATGGCCGAAGAGACCGGAGACCAAGAGCGACACCGGTGCGACTCGGCGTCCCAGCATGCTCTTCGGGTGATCGATGTCGGGCAGCAATGCGCCAACGAGCGTCAAGGGCCAGGCGTGGACGCTGGCGGCCCACCCGGTGCGATGCATCAGCCAAGTTGCGCCGATACCGAAAATGAGATGACTTCTGGCTTGCATGGTGAGTCGGCGGCGGTGCGCCCGGCCCCGCTAAAAATGGGCCCGAAGTCTACCACTCGATACACGACGTAGGCAGCCTCGGCGTCCCTTTCGTGCGCCTCTTCACCCTCACATCTCCACCTCCGCGCCTCTCCACGTCTCCACGCCTCTATCCCCTACCTACCTCCCTACCTCCCACCACGAAGCCCCGTCAACGAGCAACGCTCCCAAGACACGAATCTCGAATACCGCACATTCGGCGGGTTTCGGTTGACCGTGTCACATGCCCCCCGTACGATCCGCGCGACGGATTTTCAGTCTTTCGCACCGGGACACATCAATCGCCCCGCAGGAGTTTTCAATGAAGAAGTTTCTGATGCTTGCCGCAGCGCTCGCGCCGCTTACCGGTCACGCCACCAACCCGCTTGTAACGGACGACACCGGCACACAGGACACCGGCAACTGGCAACTCGAGCTGAACAGCGAGTGGATAACCATGCCGAGCGCCCGCCAGCAACAATGGAACAACACGCTGACGTACGGTGTGATGCCCAACCTCGACGTCGCCATCCAGGCGCCCTACCAGCGCACGCGACCCGATGGCGCTGGCTGGACCAGCGGCGTCACCGACCTCCAGTTGCAAGCCAAATGGCGCTTTCTCGAAACCGATCAGTGGAGCCTCGGCCTCAAGCCGTTCGTCTCGCTGCCGACGGCCAGCCAGGATCGCGGCCTCGGCAACGGGCGCGCGACCACCGGCGCGAATCTGTTGATGCAATACAACCTCGATCGCTGGACATTCCTCGCCAACGCCGGCTATACGTGGAACAACAACGGCACCGGCAACCGACAGAGCCTGTGGAACGCGTCCACGGCCGTGCTTTTCAGCGCGACGGACACTGTGCGCCTGGTTGCCGACATCGGTCTCGCGACCAATCCGGACGCCACGACCCGGACAAAGCCCGCTTACGCGCTGGTCGGCGCGATCTACAGCCCGACGAAGGACCTCGATCTGGACCTCGGCTACAAGCGCGGCCTGAACCCGGCGTCGCTCGCCCACTCCGTGCAGGCGGGCGCCACGATCCGCTGGTGAGCGCCGCCACGACGTTCACTTCCGAGTGATACGGCGTGCGCGCGGGATGCGGCGAAAATGCACACGTCGCGCATGTTTTTCCGAGGTCCATAAATTTAATGTCATAAATGCTTGACACGATGCGCGGAACTCTCGTATTATTCAGTTCTCAGACGCGGGGTGGAGCAGTCTGGCAGCTCGTCGGGCTCATAACCCGAAGGTCACAGGTTCAAATCCTGTCCCCGCAACCAAATTCGAAAGCCCGTCGGCCGCAAGGTCGACGGGCTTTTGTCATTCCAGGTGATCCTTCTCGCCGACGAATGCGGCAACGGGCTGGCCTTGGTCCGCCTAGAATGAACAGGCGGTTGGGTAACCCGGGGCCATCGTCAGTGCATTCAAGGGGGCATCATGCTCGAGCCCGACAAGGTATTTGCAGGGTCGATTCCGAAGTGCTACGACACGCTGATGGTGCCGTTGATCTTCGAGACCTACGCCGTGGATACGGCAGCGATTGTCGCTGCCACCTCGCCCAAATCCATCCTGGAGACCGCCGCCGGCAGCGGTGCGCTCACGCGAGCGCTCGCGCCGAAGCTCGGCGCTGACGTGCGCTACGTGGTCACCGATCTCAATCAGCCAATGCTCGACTATGCGGCCGGCAGGCAACCGACCGACGCCCGGATCGAATGGACGCAGGCCGATGCGCTCGCCCTACCGTTTGACGATGCATCGTTCGACGTCGTTTGCTGCCAATTTGGCGCGATGTTTTTTCCCGATAGAGCCGCCGGCTATGCCGAGGCGCGTCGCATGCTGACGCCGGGCGGCCGCTTCGTCTTCACCGTATGGGATCGCATCGAAGAGAATGCCTTCGCCGACGAGATCACTCAAGCCATCGGCGCGTTGTTTCCGCACGACCCGCCAAGATTCCTCGCGCGCACGCCGCACGGATATTACGATGTCGCACGCATCCGGGAGGACCTAAGCCACGCCGGGTTCGTCCACATGACGATCGAAACTCGCGAGAAGGTGAGTTACGGGGCCTCGGCGCGCGACGTCGCCACGGCCTATTGCCTCGGAACGCCGCTGCGCAACGAAATCGAAGCGCGCGACGCCAGCTTGCTTCAACTCGCCACCGAGCGGGCAACGCAGGCGATAGCCCAGCGCCACGGCAACGGTCCGGTCGCTGGCAAAATTCAGGCGCATGTGATCGTGGCGGCGCGATAGCGGCAGCTCCTGGACCGCCGATGCATCGTAAATGGCGCACGCCGGCATTGGACCACCCCCGGCAGCCTGAGGGCGCGAGCGCTATGACGGCGCACTACCCGCACGACGACAGAACCGTTGCTCGACAACCCGGCTCCCCCATTGCTCGCCTTCCGATTCGTCGGTCAGCGCAAAGCCGAACGACTCGTACAAATGCCGCGCGGCATCGAGCCCCTTGAACGTCCATAGGTACGTTTCGCGATAGCGCGCGTCGACGAAGGCCATGGCCTGCGCCATCAGACGCCGCCCAACCCCGGACCCACGCATCGAATCGTCGACGATGAACCAGCGCAAATGCGCGACACCGGTAGCAAGGTCGCCGTCGATCGCGAGCGAGGCCAGCGTGCGCCCATTCTCCACATGGCGCCACAGCGCTTTGCCGTCGGCGGGCAACCCGCTGGCGAACGCCGCCAGTTCCGTTGCCACCTTCTTCTCGAAAAACACGCCAAACCCCCAGTGCTCTGCGTAAAAGCGCGCGTGCAGGCTGGCAATGTCGCCGATACACCCCGGCTGATAGCCTTCGACCACTTGTGCGGAGACTTCCCCCTCGATCACGCCTTTGGCCGAGTTGTCCTGTGCGAGCGCGTCCGCGTACAGGGCAAGCGCCCGGACCAGGGCCGCCTGATCCGCGGGCACGATGCGCCGCAGCGCGCTGGACACCTGATCGGTAGCAAAGCGGTCGATCTTGCTGCGAAGCCGCTGCCCCGCTTCGGTCAGAGAGAGTTCGGAGGCACGCGCGTCGTTGCTTGCCGTCGTGCGCCTCACGAGCCCGCTGGCCTCGAGCTTCGCCACTTGCCGGCTCGTGTTCGATTTATCCAGCCGCAGCAGGTTGCCCAGGTCCTTGGCACTGATTCCGGGCGTCGCCCCGATCTCGATGATGGCGTGAACCGCCGACGGCGCGAGATCGCTGTCGGCCAGCGTCGTTCGCATGAAGCCGAGTTCGCGAACCAGTCGACGCGAGAAGTCGCGGAGTTCCAGAATCTCCGCTTCGCGAGCCTTGCCAGGTAGATCGACGATATCCATATCTCAACCCCTATCAGTTGCGCATCGCAACCAATATAGTTGCGATGCGCAACTTGCGCAAGTCGCTGACTGTGACTGCACGTGCTCGACAAGCGAGGAAGACCGTCCAGCGTGACCGAGTCCCGCCGTCACGGCGTCATTGACCGCCACCCAGCAAATCGTGCGCATCCAGGATCGCGTAGGCAATACCGGGACGACTATCAAGGCATCGGCGAACGGCGGCGGGAATCGACGCGTGGAGCTTCCGGCAAAGGCCCGGTTTGGCCACCAACCGAATGCTGATGCCGCGGACCGTCCGGACTTCGTTCACACTCGGCGCGATCTGCAGTGAAATCCCGAGCTGGGCCTGCATCAGGTCAGCTACGCGTCGCAGATCGGCGTAACTGGTCACGGCTTCGATGCGCGCGATCAGCCGTTTCTCCTCCGCCTGCGTCAACAGCAGGAGGCGGCGATCACCGTGCGGGTCTTGCATGAGGCTATCCCGATCACAGGTACAGGCGCCCGGGGGGCATTCCTTGCGGATTGGGAAGCGGGTCTCGTCGACCATAGAATACGAACAGAGGGCGTTGGCGGGACTAACATCGAATCTGCATTATCGATCGTTCGAGTGTCCGTAATCCGGTTGCTTGAATCAATTAGGGATGTCATCGAAGCCCGACCGCGATCGCGGCGCCCTGCCGCGGGAACACCACTGCCCGGGCGAATCCGCCGACCGCGATATAATTTCGCGCTTTGATCGCCTTCGTCGGCCTTTCAGGACCCATCGACATGAGTACTTTGCCCGCTTGCCCGAAATGCAACTCCGAATTCACGTACGAAGACGGGGGTGTCTACATTTGCCCCGAGTGCGCGCATGAATGGTCGGCCCAGGCTGCCGCATCAACGGAACCCACCGAACGCGTCTATCGCGACGCCACCGGAACCCTTCTGCAGAATGGCGATACGGTGACCGTTATCAAGGACTTGAAGCCAAAGGGATCGGGCGGCGTGATCAAGATGGGCACCAAGGTGAAGAACATTCGGCTGGTGGACAGCGACCACGATATCGATTGCAAGATCGACGGCTTTGGCGCCATGAGCCTGAAATCGGAATTCGTCAAAAAGGTCTGATCCGGTCGCCACGCCGGTCGACATCACCGGGCCCGAATATCGAATCCATCGACGTACGCGCGTAAATCGCCGGCGACGGCCGCATCCCAGGCCTTGCCGTCGCAAAGCACCTCGTGCGCTGGCGTGGCCTCCACCGGCACGGCCTCCGCACGTGCCGCCGCCTCGAACAGCGCCGTCTGGCTCACCGCTGCCGCCGTTTGCGCGGCACCGGCCACCGCCGCATCGCCCACCATGCCCCAACGCCGATATTGCGCGATGAACCACATGCCATCCGAAGGGTGCGGGTAATTCACCACGCCCTCGTCGAAGAAGCTCACGGGCAGCAACGCGTGCCGTCCTTGCAGGCGGCCGAAGTCGCCCAGCAGACGCGCCGCGATCAGGTCGCGTGGCGCCCCGACCCACGCCGGCTCCGCCAACCATCCCGCCGCTTCCGCCCGATGCCCGGGCATATCCAGCCAGCGGCACGCGCTGAGCAGCGTGCGCACCAGCGCCTGTGCCGTTTTCGGATAGCGCGACACAAAGTCCCGGCGGCAGGCCAACACCTTCTCCGGGTGATTGGGCCAAATGTCGCTCGACACCACGACCGTGCGCCCCAGCCCGCGCGCCTGGGCCACGGCATGCCACGGCTCGCCGCAGCAAAACCCGTCGAGCCCGCCCTCTTCCATCGCGGCAACCATATGCGCCGGGGGAATCACGATGCTGGAGATCTCGGTGAGCGGATCGATGCCCTGCGCGGCAAACCAGTAATTGAGGAACATCGCGTGCGTGCCTGTCGGAAACGTCTGCGCGAAGACCGGCTTGCGCCCGAGCGACGCCAGCGCCGCGCGCAAGTCGCCCGTGCGCGCCATCGCCTCGGCCAGCGACGGCGTGACCGTCACCGCCTGCCCGTTGCGATTGAGCACCATGAGCACGGCCATGTCTTCACGCGGGCCGCCAATGCCCAACTGCACCCCGTACACGAGGCCATATAGCGAGTGCGCGGCATCCAGCTCGCCCGTGAGCAGCTTGTCGCGCACGGCCGCCCACGACGACTCGCGGCTCAGCTCCAGGGTCAGTCCATGTTCGTGCCCCAGCTCCAGACGCTTCGCGACGATCAGCGGCGCCGCATCGGACAGCGCGATGAACCCCACGCGCAGATGACGTTTCTCTGGCACGCCGTCCGGCCATTGCGCGTCAGAAGCCAACCATGATGACGTCGACATGAGCAGTGTCTATCCCAGTAATTCGGCAATCGAGACGAGCTGGCGCGCCACTTCGACGAGCTTCTCGCCCTGATCCATCGCCCGTTTGCGCAGGATGGCGTAGGCCTCCTGCTCGGAAATCTTGCGTCGGTCCATCAGCAGCCGCTTGGCGCGGTCGATCAGCTTTCGGTCGGCCAGTTCGGTCTCGGCCTTGGCCAGTCGTGCGCGCAGCTTTTCCTCATGGGCGAAGCGCGCAAGCGCCACTTCGAGAATCGGCGCGAGCCGGTCTGCCGCCAGTCCCTCGACGGAGTATGCCGTCACCCCGGCATCGACGGCCGCACGAATCAGCGATTGATTGCCGTCGGCCGAGAACATCAGCACCGGACGCGGCGCCGCCGCGTTCATCACCGCGAGTTGTTCCAGCGTGTCGCGCGACGGCGATTCGGTATCGATGATGACGACGTCCGGGCGCTCGCTCTCCACCACACGCGGCAGCGCCTGCGGCTTGGCGACTTCCACCAGCATCTCGCACCCCAGACGCGCGAGCGCAGTCCGCAACTCGCCAATCGGCTTGTCGGTATCCGTGACGAGCAGCACGCGCAGCATGCCGTGCGCCCCCGCTGTCGTGACAGGGGCGGCAGGGACTGCTGCTTTGCGGGGCGTGTCGGCCTGAGGATCGACGTCCCCGGCATCCGGTGTTTTCGGCAAGTTCGTGGGGGCCAATGCGCTCGGCCGGTCAGTGAAATTCCATCCACGTCGCCGTTGCGGGGCTGCATCGGCTGCGCCCCGTCGGCGACGTCTCTTGTGCTAATCGAACACGCGCTGTTCAGTATAGGTAGTGAAGATACAACGCATCAGGCCGCCCTGGCGATAACGTCGCGCACCGTGTCCGCGGCGGCATCCCCCTCATCGACACCCGTTGCCGTGCTCGGTTCGACCGCCGCGAGCGCCGCTTCACCGACCGCGCCGCCCACGAGCAGGATAGTCGGACTGGCAAACCCCGCGGTGCGAATGTCGGCCGCCAGCCGGCCCAGCGACGTGACCATTCGCCGCTCTTGCGGCGAGCCCGCCCACTGGACCGCCCCCGCCGGGGTTGCCGCATCGAGATGCGCCAGTAGCGTTTCGCTCAGTTCCTCGACCCGATGCAGGCCCATGTAGATCGCCAACGTGGTGCCGGTCGCCGCGAGCGCCGCCCAGTTGGGGGCACTGCCGTCCTGCCGGTGCGCGGTGACGAACGTCACGCCCGCACAGTGGTCGCGATGGGTGAGCGACATCCCCAAACCGGCCGCCGCCGCGAACGCCGACGACACCCCGTTGACGATCTCCACCGGCACCCCCGCGCGACGCAGCGCCGAGATTTCCTCGCCCGCACGCCCGAACATCAGCGCGTCGCCCCCCTTCACGCGCACCACGTGCGCGCCGCGTCGCGCAAAGCGGCACATCAGCCGCTCGATGAACGCCTGTGGCGTCGAGCGGCAGCCGCCGCGTTTGCCCACGGCAATCACGCGGGCCTGCGGCGCGAGCGTGGCGATCTCCGGATTGGCCAGATCGTCGACGAGCAGCACGTCGGCTTCCCCGAGCACGCGTGCCGCGCGCAACGTCAGCAGATCCAGCGCGCCGGGACCGGCGCTCAGCAGGGTGACTTTGCCGTTCTTCATGATCGTTCTCCCTCAATTCCTCGATGGTCTGCATGTCGCCCAATTCAAATCCAGTCGGTACGTTCACGATGCGCTGCCCATGTCCCGGGCTCAAGCGACATTCGTCGCGCGCGGCTGCGTCGCAGCGTTGAGCGGCGCCGCGCACATGCGCTGCAACTCCGGCACACACGAGCCGCAGACCGTCCCGCAGCCGAGCCTCGCCTTGAGCTGTGCGACGTCCGCTCCCGCACCGATCGCCGCGTTGATGCTCGACGCCGTCACGGACTTGCACTGGCACACCGTGCGATCGCGTGGCACAGCCGGCCCGCTGTCGGCCACAAAGACCGCATGGCGCGCGCGCGTCCAGGGAGACGTTTCGCGAACACGCGCGAGTAGCGACGTCGACGCGGCGACATCGGCTTCACTGCCCGCCACCAGCACGCCATCGATCAAGGTATCGCACCATGCCACGCGTTTGGTCATCGACCGGCGCGCATCGCGATACTCCAGCAGCGATTCGTCGCGCGGCAGAGCCAGCGCCGTGTGCAGGCGCTCCAGCCAATCGGCGTCCGGCTCGCTGTCGGCGGCCATGACCACGATCCGGTCGTCGCCCTCCAGACGCACCGTCGCGAAGCGACGCTCGGCCAACAATGGCTGCACCGCCGCGTGCAATTGCAGGGCGTCGCCGCGCCGCACCGCCGCCACCCGCCACGGCAGTGCGATCGGATCGACGCGCACGGCGGCGTGCTTCAGTTCGGGCTGCTTCGAATACTTGTCGACGGCGCCGAGGGTCGTGTCGTTCACGCCCCCGCCGCCGAGAAACTGCCCGCTCCAGTGCATCGGCACGAACACCGTGCCCGAGGCGACGTCGTCGCTCACCGCCAGCGTCAACACCCGCTCGCCGCGACGGCTCGATAGCCGCACGACATCGCCCGCACGCAGGCTTCGACGCGCCGCGTCGGCCGGATGCATGGTGAGCGCCGGCTCGGGGGCGTGCTCGAACAACTGCCCCACACGCCCCGTGCGGCTCATGCCGTGCCACTGATCGCGCAGGCGGCCGGTAATCAGTCGCAGCGGATGGCGGGCGTTGATCGGCTCGGCCACGGGTTGGTATTCGAACGCATGAAAACGTGCACGGCCGTCGCTCGTAGCGAACACGCCGTCCTCGTAGCGGCGTGCAACGCCTTGCGCCGCGCCGGCCGGAAACGGCCAATGTTGCGGTCCGCGCTGCTCGAGCAGCGCGAAATCGATACCGCCGATGTCGAGGTCGCGTCCCACGGTGAGCGCGCGATGCTCGTCGAAGATGGCCTCGATGGACGAGAACGCGAACGGTTCGGGCGACGCGTCGAGCTTGGGTGCAAGACGCCGGGCGACCTCGCTGGCAATCCACCAGTCGGCCCGGGTCTCTCCCGGCGCCGAGACGGCGGCCCGCACGCGCGAGATACGCCGCTCCGAGTTCGTGACCGTGCCCGCCTTCTCGCCCCAGCTCGTTGCGGGCAACAGCACGTCGGCATAAGGAACGGTGTCGGTCTGGTGAAACGCCTCCTGCACCACCACGAACTCCGCAGCGGCGAGCGCTTCACGCACGCGCTCGCTGTCCGGCATCGAATGCACGGGGTTCGTGCACGCGATCCAGATCGCCTTGATACGGCCGTCGCGCACGGCGTCGAACATCTCCACAGCCGGCAGGCCCGGCCGGTCCGACAGCCCCTGCACGCCCCAAAGGCGCTCGACCTCGGCGCGATGCGCCGCGTTGCCGATCTCGCGATGCGCGGCGAGCATGGTGGCCAGCCCGCCCACTTCACGCCCCCCCATCGCATTGGGCTGACCGGTGAGCGAAAACGGCCCGGCGCCCGGGCGTCCGATCTGCGCGGTGGCCAAATGCAGATGGATGAGCGCGAGATTTTTTTCGGTGCCGTGGCTCGATTGATTCAGCCCCATGCAATAAAGCGACAGCGCCGCCGGGCTCTCGCCAAACCAGTCGGCCGCCTGACGCAACGCCGATTCTTCGATGCCGCAGATGTCGGCCACCAGTTGCGGGGTATAGCCGCGCAGCATCTGCTTGAGGGCATCGAAGCCTTCGGTATGGGCGTCGATGTAGCGCCGGTCGATGCGTCCTTCCCAGATCAGGTGGTGCAGCATGCCGTGAAAGAGCGCAACGTCGGTGCCCGGCACGATGGCCAGATGCAGATCGGCCATCGCCGCCGTATCGGTGCGGCGCGGATCGACGACGATCCAGCGAATCGACGGATCGGCCGCCTTGGCCGCTTCGAGTCGACGGAACAGCACCGGGTGCGCGTAGGCCATGTTGCTGCCGGCGAACAGCACGGTGCGGGCCGCTTCGAGATCGTCGTAGCAGGTGGGCGGCCCGTCTGCGCCGAGCGCCATCTTGTAGGCGCTCACGGCGCTCGACATGCACAGTCGCGAGTTCGTGTCGATGTTGTTGGTGCGCACCAGCCCCTTGGCGAGCTTGTTGAAGACGTAGTAGTCCTCGGTCAACAACTGTCCTGACACGTAAAAGGCGACGGCGTCCGGGCCATGCCGACGGATAACGTCGGCGAAGCGCGACGCCACCGTCTCCAGCGCGTCGTCCCAACTGGCGGGCGCGCGCTCGGCGTCGCGCGTGGTGCGCAACTCAGGCGTCAGCACGCGTCCGGCAAGCGACTGCGCGGTGAGCGGCAACGTCATGCCCTTGCTGCACAGACGCCCGAAGTTCGCCGGATGCGCCGGGTCGCCCTGCACATCGACGATGCGCTCGCCGTCGCTCTCGACGAGCATGCCGCAACCGACGCCGCAGTAGCAGCAGGTGGTTTGCGTGAGGGTTGTCATGGGGGGCTCCGGCAATCGCGAGGGGTCAGGGGGGCGGGGGTAGCGGGTCAAGCGGCAGCCGTCGCCGCGCTCACCTCGGTACCGATCGCCTCGTCGAGCGACACATACACCTCGCCCGCGTCGATCCGCACGGCGAAGCGCTCTGCACAGCCCACATCGGGTGCGCAGGCTTCGCCGGTCGTCAGGTCAATGTTCCAGGCGTGCAGCGGGCACGTGACCTTCTCGCCGTGCACGATGCCCAGCGAAAGCGCACCGCCCTTGTGTGGGCACTTGTCGCGCAACGCAAAAACCTTGTCGCTCTCGGCGCGAAAAAGGGCGATGTCGCCGCTCGGATGGGTCAGCACGCGCGTGCCCAGGCGCGGAATCGCGTCCACGTCGCAGACATGCAGCCAGATCGGTTTGGATTGCGTCATGGTGTTCTCCTCAGGCAGTCGCGGGCTCGACGCTCATCGGCACGGTCGAGGTCAGCGGACGGTATTCATTGGCTTGCGCCCCGTTGATACGCGCTTGCCACGGGTCGGGCAGGCCATCGAGCGAGAAGAGCAACCGTTCGTACAGCGCGCGACGATTGGCGGCATCGTTCACCACGCGTTGCTTCACGTAGTCGAGGCCAACCCGGTCGAGGTAATGCACCGTGCGGTCGAGGTAATAGGCTTCCTCGCGATAGAGCTGGAGAAACGCGCCCGTGTACTCCTTGACCTCGTCGGCGGTCTTCACCTTGACGAGGAACTGCGCGACTTCGGTCTTGATGCCGCCGTTGCCGCCGACATACAGCTCCCACCCCGAGTCGACCGCGATCACACCCACGTCCTTGATCCCGGCCTCGGCGCAATTGCGCGGGCAGCCGGACACGGCCAGCTTGACCTTGTGGGGCGACCACATGTTCGCGAGCATGGTCTCCAGATCAATGCCCATCTGCGTGCTGTTCTGCGTGCCGAAGCGGCAGAATTCGCTGCCCACGCACGTCTTCACGGTGCGGATCGACTTGCCGTAGGCATGCCCTGACGGCATACCGAGGTCGCGCCAGACGCTTACGAGATCTTCCTTCTTCACGCCGAGCAAATCGATACGCTGACCGCCCGTGACCTTGACCATCGGAATCTGGTACTTGTCCGCCACGTCGGCGATGCGGCGCAGCTCGCTCGGGTTCGTCACGCCGCCCTTCATCTGCGGGATGACGGAGAACGTGTTGTCCTTCTGGATGTTGGCGTGCACGCGCTCGTTGACGAAGCGGCTTTGCGGATCGTCAACGGCTTCCTTCGGCCACGTGCTGAGCATGTAGTAGTTCAGCGCGGGACGGCACGTGGCGCACCCGTTGGGCGTGCGCCATTCGAGGAAGTCGAAGGCGGCACGATGGGACGTGAGGTGATGCTCACGCACCGCGCGACGCACGTCGGCGTGCGACAGATCCGTGCAACCGCACACCGCCTTCTCCTTCGGTGTCGCGTCGTAGGTCGAGCCCAGCGTGCTCATCAGGATCTGTTCGCACAGCCCGGCGCACGAACCGCACGAGCTGGCAGCCTTCGTATGCTTCTTGACCTCATCGAGCGTGAACAAGCCCTTCTCGGTGATCGCCTTGACGATCGTGCCCTTGCACACGCCGTTGCAGCCGCACACTTCATCGGTATCGGACATGGCCGACGCGCGGTTCTGCCCTTGCGTGCCAACGTCGCCCACACTCGACTCGCCGAACATGATGCTGCTGCGCAACTCGCCCAGCGCACGCCCGTCGCGCAACAGCTTGAAGTACCAGGCGCCGTCAGCCGTGTCACCGTACAGACACGCGCCGACGAGCTTGTCGTCGCGAATCACCAGCTTCTTGTAGACGCCGCTCGCGGGATCGGACAACACGATCTCCTCAGTGCCTTCGCCGCCGAGAAAGTCGCCCGCCGAAAACAGGTCGATGCCCGTGACCTTGAGCTTCGTCGACAGCACCGAGCCGCGATAGCTGCCGATGCCCATGAGCGCGAGGTGGTTGGCGCAGACCTTGGCCTGCTCGAACAGCGGGGCCACGAGACCGTAGGCTACGCCGCGATGGCTCACGCATTCGCCCACCGCGTAGATGCGCGGATCGTAGGTTTGCAGCGTGTCGGACACGACAATGCCACGGGCGCAATACAGACCGGCCGCTTCGGCCAGCGTCGTATTCGGCCGAATTCCTGCGGCCATGACAACGAGGTCCGCGTCAATTTCTTCGCCGTTGCTGAACTTCACGGCCCGCACGTTGCCGTTGCCGTCGTCAAGAATCGCTGCCGTTTGATGCGACAGTCGGAACGCGAGACCGCGCGCTTCGAGCGATTGTTGCAGCAGCTTGCCCGCCGTACTGTCGAGTTGGCGCTCGAGCAGCGTCTCGGCCAGATGCACGACGGTCACGTCCATGCCGCGCAGCTTGAGACCGTTGGCCGCCTCCAGGCCGAGCAGACCGCCGCCGATCACAACCGCATGACGCTTCATGCTCGCCGTCTCGATCATGATCTCGGTATCGCGAATGTCGCGATAGCTGATCACGCCATCGAGATCCTTGCCGGGCACCGGCAGAATGAACGGGCTGGAGCCGGTGGCGATCAACAGACGGTCGTACGGCGCCACGGTGCCGTCGGCGCAACGCACGACACGGCGCGGTCGATCGATCTGCGTGACTTCCTTGCCCAGATGCAACGTGATGCCCTTCTCGGCATACCAGTCGAGCGGATTGAGCACGATGTCGGCGAACGACTGCTCGCCGGCGAGCACCGGTGAGAGCAGGATCCGGTTGTAGTTCGGATGCGGCTCGGCACCGAATACGGTGATGTCGTACTGATGCGGTGCGATTTCCAGCAGCTCTTCGAGCGTGCGGATGCCGGCCATGCCGTTGCCGATGACGACCAGACGAGGTTTGCGCATGCTGTCTTCTCCTGTTGCAGCGCTTGCAGCGCCCGAAAAACAAAACGGCGTCCGACCGTGCCGAAGCACGGAGGGACGCCGTTGTCCTGTGGGTACGTCGCAGGCGCGCTCGCCTGACGCCGTACCGGAATTCATGGCCGGCGACGTCTTTGCCGCTGGCACACACACTAATGCAACAAGCGTGCCAAGTGACGCAGAAAGTTCGACAAAGCGTTGCTGGTCAACGCAGAACAGTTGGTTTGTCTATGGGAAACGCCCGAAAATCGAGTGGAATCTGTTGCACCGCAGCAGTGCAAGGCGGTGCGGCTCTGACATCACGCGCACCAGCATGATGCGCCGCGTGTACGACTCGGCGCACCGCCAGCGGTGCGCGCGACCTCAATCGTCCTGCATCAGGGCCCGCCCGATGATCAGTTGTTGAATTTGCGTGGTGCCTTCATAGAGACGGAGCAGTCGCACGTCGCGATAGAAGCGCTCGACCTTGTATTCGTTGATGTAGCCCGCGCCGCCGTGCACCTGCACACCACGATCGGCCACGCGCCCGACCATCTCGGTGCAGAACAGCTTGGCGCACGAGGCCCGCGTGCTGACGTCGGCGTCGCGCTTGCCTTCGGGCTTCGCGTCGTAACGCAGGGCACAGTCCTGCACCATCGACCATCCGGCGTACAGTTCCGCCTGACTGTCCGCGAGCATCGCCTGCACGAGCTGGAAGTCGCCGATGCGCTGCCCGAATTGCTTGCGTTCGCGTGCATAGGCCACGGACTCATCGAGAATTCGCTGCGCCATGCCGCACGCCAGCGCCGCCACGTGCAAGCGCCCACGGTCGAGGACCTTCATCGCCGTCTTGAAGCCCTTGCCCGCCTCGCCGCCGATGATGTTCGCCGCCGGCACGCGCGCGCCTTGCAGCACGACGTCGCACGTCTTCGTTCCGCGCTGCCCCATCTTCTTGTCGGGCTTGCCCAGCGACAGGCCCGGCGTGTCGGCCGGCACGATGAACGCCGAGATCCCGCCCGCGCCCTCGCCGCCCGTGCGCGCCATCAGCGTGAACGCCCCGGCGCGCGGTGCGTTGGTAATGAAGCGCTTCACGCCATCGAGCACATAGGTGTCGCCGTCGAGTACGGCCCGTGTCTTGAGCGCGGCCGGGTCCGATCCCGCGTCCGGCTCCGTGAGCGCGAACGACATGATCAGGTCCCCACTCGCCACGCGCGGCAGCAGGTCGCGCTTTTGCGCTTCGGTACCGTCCATCAGGATGCCCTGTGAGCCGATGCCCACGTTGGTGCCGAACACCGAGCGAAATGCCAGCGACGTCTGCCCGAACTCATAGGCCACGCGCACTTCCTGCGTCATCGACAAGCCGATGCCGCCGAATGCCTCGGGAATCGACAGGCCGAACAGGCCCATCTCCTTCATCTCATTGACGAGCGTGGCCGGCACGTCGTCGTGCTCTTCCACGTCGTTCTCGGCGGGCACCAGCCGCTCGCGAATGAAACGTTGCACCGCGGCGAGCAACAGCTCGAACGATTCGCTATCCAGTCCCTTCGATGTCATCGACCTTTCATCCTTGAAGTACGCCGCGCCGCGTGCGGGCTTTCACTCGCCCGTCTGCAGCATCTCGCGCAATTTGAATTTCTGTATCTTACCCGTGGGGGTGGTCGGCAGCGCCTCGCGCACTTCGAGCCGTTCCGGCCAATACTGCCGGGCGACCTTGTGCGACGCCAGAAAAGCGGTGAGCGCGGGCAGATCGATCGACTGCCCGGGGCGCGGCACCACCACCGCACACGCGCGTTCGCCGAGCCGCTCGTCCGGATACGCCACGATGGCCACTGTCGCGACCGCCGGATGGCGGTACAGCAGCGCCTCGATTTCGACGACGGGGATATTCTCGCCTCCCCGAATGATCACGTCCTTGCTGCGACCGGCGATGCGCACGTAGCCAGTGGCGTCGAGCCACGCCATATCGCCCGTGTCGAACCACCCGGCGGCGTCGGTGCCGTTCCATTGCGCGCGCTTGAGATAGCCGCCGAAATTCGAACACGAGCGCACGAGCAAACGGCCGGTTTCGCCTGTGGGCAGGTCACGATCGTCCACGTCGACCACGCGTAGCTCGACACCCGGCAGCGGACAACCGTCCGTCGTGGAGGCGCGCGTGTCGTCGTCTTCAAGGCGTGTAAGCGTCACGGCGCCGTTCTCGGTCATGCCCCACGCCGACACGATTTTCGCGCCGAGTACCTTGCGCGCCTGCTCGACCACCGGGCCGGGAATGGGTGCCCCCGCGCACAGGAACGCGCGCAAGCTCGGCACAGTCTCGCCGCCAGCCGCCACCGTCTTGGTCAGATCGGTGAGAAACGGGGTGGACGCCATCGTGAATGTCACCCCGTGCGCCTGGATCAGACGCACGGCATTCGACGGGTCCCACACGTCGAGCATGACCGCACTCGCGCCGAGCATGATGGGCATCATCAGGCCGTACATGAAGCCGGTCTGGTGCGCGAGCGGCGAGCCCATCAGAATCACGTCGTCGCGACCGAGGCGCATGCGCTGCGCGTAAGCGTCGATGTTCGAGAACGTGGTGTTCGCACTGTGCATCACACCCTTCGGCTCGCCCGTGGTGCCGGAGGTGTACATCAATTGCATGACGTCGTCCGGACGCGCCCGCGACGCCTGCATCTGCGCGCGCTCCGCGTCGGTCGCCGCAGGTTCGCCAGCCATGAGCACGGCGTCGAAACTCTCCTCTGCGGCAGCCTCCCCAACGACGATCACATGCCGGAGCGCGTCAAGCTCGTGCTGCAACGCGCGCGCCATCGCCGCGTGATCGAAACCGCGAAACTGCTGCGGCACGATGAACACTTTCGCCTCGCCATGGCGCAGCATGAAGGACAGCTCGCGCTCGCGGAAGATGTGCATGAGGGGATTGAGCACCGCGCCGATACGGGCGCAGGCCAAGTAGGTCACCGCGAACGGCCAGCCGTTGGGCAGTTGGCACGCGACCACGTCGCCGCGTCCGACGCCACGTCGCAACAGACCCAGCGCGAGACGCTCCGCCGCATCGGCGAGCGCGGCGTAGGTCAGTTGCGTGGTCTGCCCGGTGGCCGTCGAGACCGCCGTGAGTGCCACCTTGTCGGGCCATGCCGCGAGCGCCGCGTCGAGCGCGTCGTTGATTGTGCGCTCGGGCCACCAGCCGCGCGCCACACTGTGCTCACGTCGAGGGGGAAGCAATACCGCATCGAACTCCATCGCATCGTCTCCTATGCTGTCGCGGATGTCATCCAGCCGCCGGCCGGTCAAACCGGCACTGCCTGCCGGCCGGCGCGCGTGCGCGCGATGATCGTCTTCATGATCTGCGCGGTGCCGTCACCGATCTGGAAACCGAGCACGTCGCGCAAACGCTGCTCCATCACGCCCCGGTCGTAACCGCCATGGCCGAACATCAGCAGGCATTGATGGATGACGTCGTAAGCGAGCTTCGGCCCCCACCATTTGCACATGGCCGCCTCGGCGCTGTGCGGCAGGCCGCGGTCCTTGAGCCACAGCGTTTGAAGACAGAGCAGACGCGCCGCTTCGACCTGCGTGTCGAAATCCGCCAGCGGATGCGAGACGCCCTGAAACGCCGACAGCGGTTTGCCGAACGCTTCTCGCTGGGCCACGTATTCCCAAGTCTCGTCGAGCGAGGCGCGGGCGACGGCCAGCACCTGCAAGCCGATGAGCGCGCGCGAGAAGTCGAAGCCCTGCATCACTTGCACGAAGCCCTCGCCCGGCGCGCCCAGTACGTGGTCGACCGGGATCTTCACGTTCTCGAAGAACAGCGAGCCGCGGCCGATGGCACGCTGCCCATGGCAATCGAAGCGTTGCCGAGTGATACCCGGCAAGTCGAGCGGGACGAGGAACGCCGAGATGCCGCGTGCACCCGACGCCACGTCGCCTGTGCGTGCGAACACAACGGCGGCGTCGGCCTGATCGGCGGCGGAGATGGAGGTCTTTTCTCCGTTGAGCACGTAATGTGTCCCGTCGAATTCGGCCCGCATGCGCAAGTTGGCGGCGTCCGACCCGCCGCGCGGCTCGGTGAGTGCGATCGCGAGCAACGTCTCGCCGCGCGTGAGCTTGCGCAGCCAAGGCAAAACGACTTCAGGCTGCCCATGCGCCGCGAGAATCTGGCCATTGAGCGAGGCCAGCAGATTGACATACGACAGGCTCAGGTCCGCGCGCGCAATTGCTTCGTGTATCACGCCCGCCGCGAGACGCCCCATGCCCTGCCCACCGAAGGCTTCCGGCAGCTCCGGCGCGATCAGGCCAAGTTCCCCCATCTCGCGCATGAGCGTGCGATCGAGCACGCGTGTTTTGTCACGCTCGAGAAAGCCGGGGGCGACGCGCGCCTGGGCGAATCGCCGCGTGTGCTCGGCCAGCGCAACGAGATCGTCGTCGAGATACGGATTCTGCATCGCGTTCGCCTCGCTCATTTGGCGTATTTACGGAACTCGGGCTTGCGCTTCTCCTGGAATGCACGCACGCCCTCGCGCGACTCCTCCGTCTCGTAGTAGAGCTTGAGCGCGTACATCCCCATGCCCGCGATGCCCGCCTGTTGCGCCGTGTCCATGTTGAACGAGCGCTTCGCAATGGCAATCGCCGTCGGGCTGCGCTCCAGAATCTCGTCGCACCATTTCTGAACTTCCGCGTCGAGTTGATCGTGCGGCACGACCGTGTTCACGAGACCCATCGCCAGCGCTTCGGTCGCCGGATAGCGACGGCACAGATACCAGATCTCACGCGCCTTCTTCTCGCCGACGACGCGCGCGAGAAATGCGGTACCGAAGCCCGGATCAACCGAGCCGACCTTCGGGCCGACCTGCCCGAACACGGCCTTCTCGGACGCAATCGTGAAGTCGCACAAGGTGCAGATCACGTTGCCGCCGCCGATGGCATAGCCTTGCACGCGGGCAATGACGGGTTTGGGCACGTCGCGAATGGCGTTGTGCAGTTCCTCCATCGGCAGCCCGATGGTGCCGCGTCCGTCGTACTGCCCCTCGTGCGCCGACTGATCGCCCCCGGTGCAGAATGCTTTCTCGCCTGTGCCGGCGAGCACAATGCTGGCAATCTCGCGGTCGTAGCCGGCCTTGTTGATGGCATGAATCAGTTCGTCGCAGGTACGCCCGCGAAAGGCGTTCATCTTGTCCGGACGGTTGATCGTGATCCACGCCGCGCCGTTGCGCACTTCATACAGGATGTCTTCGTATTGCATGGTGTCGCTCCTTGCCGCTGCGCGTCGCTCGCTGTCGTGGGGTATCGCTGAAAGCCGCGACGCGCGCCAATGGTGATATCGATAAGAGAGATCGGGAAATAGTCGGGATCAACCGCACATGGTCAGGCCGCCCGATACGCTCAGCACCTGACCGGTGACGAACGAGGCGTCGTCGCTCGCGAAGAAGGCAATCGCCCCCGGCAGGTCGTCCGGCTGGCCGATGCGGCCGAGCGGAATGGACTTGGTGAACGCTTCCACCAGCTTTTCCGGATTGCCCGCGCCTTCCTTGTAATCGGCAAAGAGCGCCGTATCGGTCGGCCCCGGGCACACCACGTTGACGGTGATGCCGTGGCGCGCGTGCTCGCGGGCAAGCGTCTTCGAGAACGCGACGAGCCCACCTTTGCACGCGGCGTACACCGCTTCGCCCGACGACCCGACGCGCGCCGCGTCCGACGCGATGTTTACGATGCGTCCGCTGCGCCGTGCCACCATCTCGGGCAACACCGCGTGGTGCATATGCAGCGCGCCCAGAAGGTTGATCGCGATGAGCGACTCCCATTGCGCCGGGGTCGTCTTGGTGAAGGGCTTGAAAATGTCCCAACCGGCGTTGTTGACCAGGACATCCACCGGCCCCAACGCCGCCGATGCCGCAGCGACGGCGGCATCGACCTGATCACGCACCGTGATGTCGCATGCGAATGCCTGGGCACGTCCGCCCGCTGCCACAATGTCGCCCGCCCGGCGCTCGGCCGCCGCAAGATCGCGGTCGAATACCGCCACCGCCGCGCCCTCACTGGCGAAACGGCGACACGTCGCCCCGCCTATCCCGCCCCCACCGCCCGTCACGATGACCGTCTTGCCCTCGAATCGCCGCATGTCTCGCCTCCAGAGTCACAGGTGGGCGCGGTATCCTTGTTGACCTTGGAGATCCCGGCCCATCGATAAAATTACGTCAATATGTTGACGTATACTAGACGCGACCTCGACGATGCGCAAGCACGCGAAAGCGGAGAAATTGATATGGAAAACCCTAGCAATAATACGAAAATAACGCGCATGGAGCTGGCGAACCGGCTGTTCTTCCGCCTCTATCAATGCGCCAACATGTTGCATAAAACAGGTACACGAGCGGTGGAAAGTCTGGGCCTGACGACGCAGCAATGGGCCGTCCTCGGTGCGCTCTCGCGCCCGGAGGTGCCCGACGGCATGAGTGTGGGCGATCTCGCGCGTTATCTGATGGTGAGTCGCCAGAATCTGTCGGGCCTGATCGGCCGTATGGAGCGCGACGGCCATATCGCGAGCGCACCGGACGGCCGTGACCGGAGATCGCGCCGCATCACCATGACCGAGCATGGGCATGCGGTCTGGCACCGCGAGGCGGTCCCGCGTATTCATGACTATTACGCGCAGGCGCTCGATGAATTCTCGACGGGAGACATGACGCACACGCTGCACTATCTGCTCAAATTGCTCGACAACATGAAGCGGATCGACGAGGCGGCAGGCGGCCCGCCCGATGGAGAAAGCGAGGGAGAACGCGCAGACGACGGGCACGCTCGCCAGGGCGCCTGAAATCGCTTCACCAAAAATAAAACAGGCGAACGGCGCCGAAATCGTCCGCCGAAGCGCCGTCAAGGCGCGCGACGATCTCCCGAAAACCCAATACAGGCTTGGGTTTCCCGCGACATCGCTATCACACGCAATACCCTATTAACTAGCATGCTAATTATTAGTTAACATATAATCTTTCTCATGACCTCCCTGGAATCGCTCCGCTTTGTCTTTACGAGCCATCTGCTGCTGGCCGGCAAACAATGGCGCCAGCTATCGCAAGGCGCGATCGCCGAATACGGTATTTCGGCGGCGAGCGCCGGCCCGTTGCTGTTCATCCGCCGGCTGGGTCAGGGCGTGCGTCAGGTCGAGCTTGCCGAATATGTCGGGCTCGAAGGCGCGTCGCTGGTACGGCTGCTCGATCAGTTGTGCGGGGCCGGTCTCGTGCTGCGCGAAGTCGACGCAAGCGACCGCCGCGCCAATGCGCTGCGACTGACCGCGGCGGGCGAAGCGCTCGCCGAAAAGCTCGAAATCGAACTCAGCCAGTTGCGCGCGAAGGTGTTCGCCGACATTCCGCGCGAGGATTTCGAAGCGGTGTTGCGCGTGTTCGAAGTGCTCTCTCGCGCAGCGGGCCCCGATGGGTCCATCCTCGCACTGGCTCCCCCCAAGAAGTAAACCGTGCTCACCTGGCCTTCCTCCCGCGACTGGATTTTCTCGATCAAGGCGTTCCTCGCCTCGATGCTGGCGCTTTACATCGCGCTCGCGCTCGGCCTGCCGCGTCCGTACTGGGCGATGGCCACCGTCTATATCGTGTCGCACCCGCTCACGGGCGCCACGCGCTCCAAGGCACTGTATCGCGTGTTCGGCACGCTGCTCGGCGCCGCGGCGTCCGTCGTCTTCGTGCCGGCGCTCGTCAACACGCCCGAGCTGCTGATGGCGGCCGTCGGGCTGTGGACCGGCACGCTGCTCTATATTTCGCTGCTGCATCGCTCGCCGCGCAGCTATGTGTTCCTGCTCGCCTCGTACACGCTGCCGCTGATCGCCCTGCCGGCCGTCAACACGCCTGGCGTCATCTTCGATATCGCCGTCGCGCGCTCCGAAGAGATCATCCTCGGCATCGTCTGTGCGAGCGTGGTCGGCGCCGTGGTCCTGCCCACGAGCGTGGCCAAGGTCCTGCACGACCGCTCGGCGCGCTGGCTGACCGACGCCGCGCGCTGGACGACCGACATGCTCTCGGCAGACCCCGACGGCAAGGCAACGCGCCACATGAGCCGGCACCGCATGGCCGCCGACATTCTGGCCCTCGACCAGTTGATCAGCCAGCTCTCGTACGACGCCGACACGTCCGAACGCGTGCGCGATGCGCAGGAATTGCGCGGTCGCATGACGATGATGATGCCCGTGCTCTCGACGGTCGCATCGCTCGTGCAGGCATTGCGCGAGCATCCGAGCGGCGCGCCCGGGACGCTCGAGGCGAAGATGGCCGACGTGGTCGCCTGGCTGCGTCGCGGTGCGCCGATGCCCGCCCCGGCGCATTTATTGAGTCCGGCGCCATCGGCCGGTGAGGCCTCGGACTGGTATGGCGCCTTGGTCGCAGCCACCGAAGACCGTCTGCGCTCGCTTGTACAGCTCTGGCAGGATTGCGCGTCGCTGCAGCGCCGCTTCGGTCAGCGCGAGCATCACGAGGGCGAGGGTGACTGGACGCCCGCCTTCCAGCATTGGGAGTTGGGCGGCGCGCGTCACTACGACCACGGACTCCTGCTGTTCTCGACGGTGTCAGCAGCACTGTGCACGTTCCTCATGGGCATGGCGTGGATCTACACCGGCTGGAACGATGGCGCCGCCGGCGTCTCGCTCGGTGCCGTGGCCTGCTGCTTCTTCGCCGCGATGGACGAGCCCGCGCCGTTCATCCGCTCGTTTTTCTGGGCGACCGCCGTGTGCGTGGTGTTCGCCGCTGTGTACGTGTTCTTCATCCTGACGAATGCGCACGACTTCGGGCTGCTCGTCGCGCTGTTCGCCATTCCGTATCTGTTGCTGGGCACGCTGATTCCACAACCGCGCTTCACGATGGTGGCCATGCTCGTCGCGGTGAATACGGCGAGCTTCGTGGGCATTCAGGGCGGATACAGCGCCGACTTCCAGGCGTTCTTCAACGGCAATCTCGCCGGACTGGCCGGCGTGCTGTTCGCCTTGCTCTGGACACTTCAGACGCGCCCGTTCGGTACGCGCGTTGCCATGCGCCGACTGATTCATTCGAGCTGGCGTGACATCGCGCGCAACGCGCTCGGGCGCTCCGTTGCCGAACATAACCGTCTGCGCACGCGTCTGCTCGATCGGTTGGGCCAGCTCGTGCCGCGCCTGGCTGCGAGCGAGAGCGAAACGTCGAGCGATGGTTTTACCGAAGTGCGCGTCGAACTCTCGGCGCTGGCGTTGCAGCGAGAGTTGCCGCATCTCAGTGCATCGCAGCGCGACGCCGTTGAGGCTGTGCTCACCGATGTGGCGCGCTTTTATCAGGCGCGGCTCGACGAATCGGTCAGCATCCCCGACGCCACGCTGCAAGACAAACTGCTGGGTGCCGTGCGTTCGATGGTGGCGCATACCGACCAGGCGTCGCGCAGCGCGCGCGCGTCGCTCATGGACATCCACGTCGCGCTGTTCCCCACCACACGCCCCGGGAGTGCTCAATGAGCGGAGAGATCGATATCTACGGCGTGTTCGTACCGACGCTGCTCGTGCTGATGGTCGTGGCTTTCGTCCTGACCGGCGCGCTGCGCTTCGTACTCGCGCGCCTGGGCTTTTACAAGCTCGTCTGGCACCGTTCCCTGTTTAACCTTGCGGTGTACATCATCGCGCTGGGCGGCATTGTCGCCATCGCTCACGCTTGCCAACCATGAAACTGAAATTTCGCTCCATCGGCCCCGTCGCGCTGACGCTCGCGGTATCTTGCATCGCGGTGTTCGTTCTGCTGCATCTGTGGGACTACTACACCGTCGCCCCCTGGACACGCGACGGCCGCATTCGCGCCGACATCGTGCAGGTCGCCCCCGACGTCTCCGGCCTCATCACCGATGTCGAGGTCAAGGACAATCAGCCGGTGCACCGTGGCGATCTGCTGTTCGTGATCGACCCCGACCGCTACACGCTGGCAGTGCAGCAGGCCGAGGCCAACGTCGCGGCGCTGCGCGCCACGCTCGCACAGGCGCGCCGCGAAAATGCGCGCAACCATCAGTTGACGGAAGTCGTCGCCAAGGAAGTCGTCGAAGCCGGCCAGGCCAAGGTCGAATCGGGCGAGGCGGCGGTCGCCCAGGCGGAAACCGCCGTGCGATTGGCGAAACTCAACCTCGCGCGCACCCGGGTGCTCGCGCCCGCCGACGGCTACCTGAACGATCGCCTGCCACGGGTTGGCGACTACGTCAGCACCGGCCGCCCGGTGCTCTCTATGGTCGATGCCAACTCGCTGCACGTGGAAGGCTACTTCGAAGAAACGAAGATGCGCGGCATCCACATCGGCGACAAGGTCGAGGTGCGTTTGATGGGCGAGCGCCAGGTGCTGCACGGTCATGTCCAGAGCATCGTCGCCGGCATCGAGGATCGCGACCGCACGAGCGGTGCGTCGATGCTGCCCAACATCAACCCGACCTTCAACTGGGTGCGTCTCGCCCAACGCATTCCGGTGCGCATTGCGCTCGACGATGTGCCCAAGGACATGCGCCTGGTCGCCGGGCGCACCGCGACCGTGACGGTCGTGGAAGGTCAGCAGGACACCGCCGGTCAATCGCAACCGACGACGCCATCTCCTTCGTCGGTCACGTCGGCCACGTCGGCCAAGTCCGCCCAACCGGGAGCCCAGCGGTGAAATCACGCGTATGCCTGATGAGCGCCGTGGCAGTGGCCGCCGCGCTCGTTGCCGGTTGCACGACCGTCGGGCCTGACTATCATCTTCCGGACCACGCGCTCATGCGCTCGCCCGAAGCCAATGGCCCCATCGCGAACGCAGCGCAGCGCGGTGTCTCGATCGGTGCCGTGCCCGACGACTGGTGGCAACTCTACGACGACCCCAAGCTCGACGCACTCGTGAAAACGGCGCTGGCCGCCAACACGAACATTCGCGTGGCCGCCGCCAACGTGCAGCGCGCGCTCGCGATGTACCACGAAGTCGAATCGGAGAATCTGCCGCAGGGCGGCGTGCAAGCCGAAGCCGCCCGCGCGCAGATCTCCGGCGAGAGCTTCCTGAAGGAAGAAAAATTGCCGGTGGTCAATCTGGCCGCCGCCGCCCTGTCCATCTCGTATCAGATCGACTTCTTCGGCAAACTCGCGCGCGCCGATGAAGCCGCGCTGGCCGCCTCCGAAGCCAGTCAGGCGGCCCTCGACGTCGTGCGTGTGAGCGTGGCCGCCGAAACGGTGCGCGCCTATGTGCAAGGCTGCGCCGCCAACCACGAGTTCGACATTGCCAACGAACAACTGGCGTTGCAGGAAAAGAGCGTCGCGATTACGCGCAAGCTCGTCGACGCCGGGCGCGATCAGCCGACCGATCTGCTGCGAGCGCAAGCGCAGGCCGACACCTTGCGTGCCGCCCTGCCGCGCTTCCAGGCGCAGCACGACGCGGCGACGTACCGACTGGCCGTCATGCTCGGTAAGGTGCCGGGCACGCTCGACGCAAGCGCGGCGCAATGCCGCCGCATTCCTCAACTCGCGCAACCGCTGCCGGTCGGCGACGGCACGGCGCTGCTCAAGCGCCGCCCCGACGTGCGTCAGGCCGAGCGCGAACTCGCCTCCGCCACGGCAAAGATCGGTGTCGCCACGGCAGACCTCTATCCGTCGATCCGCATTGGTGCGTCGATCGGGGCGAGCGGTGTCCTGGAACACTTCGGGCAAGGCCGCACCGAGCAGTGGAGCGTGGGACCGATGATCACGTGGTCGCTGCCGACCAACGGCGTGCGTTCACACATCAAGGGCATGGAAGCCGGGGCGGATGCCGCGCTCGCGCATTTCGACGGCGTCGTGCTCAAGGCCCTGCAAGAAACACAGACGTCACTCTCGGCATACACGCGTGAGCTGCAGCGCGACGACGCCCTGCGCGATGCCCGCGACAAATCGCGCACCGCCGCCGAACAGAACCACAAGCTCTACCAGGCCGGTCGCGCGCCGTATCTGACGAGTCTTGACGCGGAGCGCACGCACGCCAGTGCCGAGGCCGCGCTGGCCGCCTCCGAGACACAAGTCGCGCTGGACCAGGTCAATCTGTTCCTGGCGTTGGGCGGTGGCTGGCAATCGAGTGCCGCGAATGCAAGTCACGACAAGGCGTCGCCGACGGCATCCCATGAGACGGCCGGCAGCAACAACACGCCGGCAACCTCCACGGCATCTTCAGTATCCACCCGTTGAGATGAGGCAGGTGGCGTCTTCGCGACGCCGCGCCTCCAGAAACACACAAGCCCCGTCGGGAACGAATCCTCGGGCGGGGCTGTGATAGGACGCGCTGCGGCGTCGGTGGGGTGATTCGCACGGCGCAGGCGGGACTCGGTGGCGAGTCAGGCGGGCCGTCGGCGAATCCAGGCACTGCCATCGATAACCTGTCGACGGTTATCGCATCACCTTCAGTTGGCGGCCGGGGTCGCCGTTTGATTGCGCGCTTCGATCTGGGCCGTCAGGTTCTGCAATTGGACCGACTGCTCATAGGTGTACGGGAAGTTAAATTCCGTCACCGGCGAGAGACCCAGTTCACGGGCTGCCTGAAGTTCGGCGCGCACATGGGCGCGGGTGACACCGGTCGTTTGCGCCTGCCCTTCGGCGAATACCGAGCCGGCAGCGATCGTCAAGCCAACGAGGGCGACAGCGCTCAACAGGTTCTTTTTCATGGAAAACTCCTTTTATCGTTCATCGGTTACGCATGGACACGAAAACCGCACTCAATCAGTTTTCGCCATAGGTAAATTATAGTTTTCCCTCATTAATGAACCAGCCCTAAAGCGACAACACACTGTTTCACAAACGCTGTGAAATCCTCGCAATCCGATGAAGGAATTACGCGAAAACGAAACAAAACCGGGGCGGGGATGGCAGGCGAAGCGGCCGCGCGAGCGTTACGTCGAGGACGCTCACGGGAGATGACGGCATCGACGATGCCTCAGGGTGATATCGCCCCGCTGCTGATCGCCGCGGCAATGGCCTGGTGCCGATTGACCGCACCGAGCTTGCGCTTGGCGTTATTGAGGTGAAACGTCACCGTATGCTCGGAGATGCGCAGAATTAAACCGATCTCCCACGCCGTTTTGCCGCGTGCCGCCCACAGCAGACTTTCGATCTCACGCGGGCTGAGCTTGCCGGTGCTGCGACTCGCCACCCATTGCATGTCGAGCTGCTGAATCGCCTGGTGAAAATACACTGCCGTCAGATAAATCTCTCCGAGCATGCGCGCTTCGTGCTCGGCCGAGGCTTCCGGCGACGCGGCCGTCGCCGCACTGAAAATCGCGCGCTCGCCGGTCGCACCGTAGATCGGAATCGACACCCCGGACCCGAGGCCGTGCGCGCGCGCGTCCGCGAAGATGGGGTGCGGCTGCGCCTGTGCGAGGAAGGTTCGCCAGAGAATCGGCAGCGGCGACAAATTCGCGGCAATCAATACGGGATCCACTTCGGCATATCCCACGCTTTGATAGCGCTCGATCCAGGCGGCCGGAAACGTCGTGAAAATGTGCCGGCTGGGCATTCCCTGCGAGGTAATGCGCTGGTCCCCCATCTGGAATGTAGCCGCCTCCCGTTCGCGACGCGGTGACAGCGGCGCATAGAACAACGCTTCATATCCCAGGGATTGCGTCAGTTTCTGAAACTCGGCGTCAAGTGCATCGACCGAGCGGGCACCGAGCAGCCCTTCATATCGATAAAGAGGATGATGCATTGCGAATTGCGCGCTTCTCCATGATTTCCGGAAAATTTCCCGTATTCTCGCATGGTAGTCCTATCTTTATGCGGTCACGGTTGGCAATTCTACGTGACCGGGCCGCAAACTGATTTACTGTGAATTACCAATCATTTCCGCGTTGCCATCAGGCGGCATCGCCCAACGCCTCAAGTGCCGATGCGACCCTGCGCAATCCCGGTGTCAGCGGTTTGTCGCGGCGCATGACGACCGCAAGCGTTCTCGTCAACCCCGGTGTGAGCGTCGAGACACGCAAGCCCCGCCGGTAGTGCGCCGCGTTGACGGAAAGCCTGGGCACGATGCTGTAACCCAAGCCGGCCGCCACCATTTCCTTGATGGCTTCGACGCTGCCCAGCGCCATGACTGGCCGCACACGCAATCCCGCTTGGAGAAACCATTCATCGATCAACAACCGGGTGCTGCTCCCCGGCTCGAACGCGACCATCGGTGCCGCGGCGAGCATCTGCGGCGTGACCTCCGTCGCCCAGTGCGAGTCGCCGGCGGGCGCGATGGCGACGAACGCGTCGCGCAATACGGGCGTGATATGCAGGCTGCGCCCGGCAGTGGGCAAGGTGACAAGACCGATATCGAGCCGATTCTCGGTCACCGCGGCGACCACGTCGTCGGTGTTCCCGGTGCTCACGCGGATGTCGAGCATCGGGTGGCGCTTGCGCATCGCTCGCAGTATCGGCGGCAACAAATGAATGCAGGCGGTCGCTCCGGTTCCGATCGCCACTTCACCGACTTCGCCGCTCGCATGGCTGGACAGCGCATGCATGGCGTCTTCGACGACAGCATCGATGCGGCGGGCATGGTCCAGCAGCGTCAGCCCGGCGGACGTCGGCTTGAGCCGCTTGCCCACGCGCTCAACCAGCCGGACGTTCAATCGCTGTTCCAACTGACGAACCTGCAAGCTCACGGCGGGCTGCGACAGATCGAGCCGCGCGGCGGCCGCGGAGAAACTCCCCGCGTCGAGGACTTCGGAAAACGTGTGAAGCTGATCCAGATTCAGGCGGCGCATCTCAAAGTTTTCCTTATGAACCGTAGGGGCATGTCAAGACTTTACCAAGAGACGTTATCGATGCGCCATGTCAATGCGTTGCTCGCCATGCGGTCCCGCAGCCCACCGTCTCAGGACGTGCCGCTCTCCGGTTGCCATCCGCCGCCCAACGCTCGGTACAGCGCCACATGGTTCACGAGTACTCGCTGCTTCACATCGATCAACTGTTGCGCCGCGTGAAATGCGCTGCGCTGCGCGTCGAGCAGTTCGAGGTAGCTCGCCACGCCGTTGGTATAGCGATGATGGGCCAGACGAAGCCGCTCGCGCTCGCCGTCCGACACGCGCTTTTGCGCCTGGAACTGGCGCGATAGCAGCCCTTGCGCGGTCAGGGCGTCATCCACTTCGGCAAACGCCGTTTGAATCGCACGCTCGTACGACACCACGGCCATCTCCTTGCGCACGTTCGCCAGATTCAACCCTTGCCGGTGACGCCCGCCCGTAAAGATCGGCACGGTAATCTGCGGCAGGAACGACCATACACCGGTGCCGGCGCCGAACAGATCCGCAATCCCCGCACTGGCAGTGCCGACATCCGTCGTCAACTTGATCGACGGGAAGAACGCCGCACGAGCGGCGCCGATATCCGCGTTGGCCGCACGCAGTTGCGCCTCCGCCTGCCGAATATCCGGACGACGTATCAGCAACGAGGACGGCAATCCGGCGGCCACGGGCATGACGAATGCGTCGTCGAGCGATGCCGCCGCGACTGGCTTCGCACTCACGTCGCCGGTCAGGACCTGCAACGCGTGCACGATCTCGCTGCGTTGCCGCTCGCGCTCGGCGAGTGCTGCGCGCGCGACTTCGACCTGCGTGGTCTCGGCATTCAGGTCGAGATCGTCGATCAGCCCGCGCTCGGCGCGCAGGCGAACCACGCGAATGCCCTCCTCGCGTGCCGCCAGCACCTCCCGCGCGTAGGCGATCTGTTCGTCGATGGCCACGAGTCCAATGTAGGACGTGGCTACTTCCGCCACGAGACTCACCTGCGCCGCCCGTTGCGCTTCCTCGCTCGCCAAATACGATTGCAGCGCCGCGTCGCTCAAGCTGCGCACGCGCCCGAAGAAATCGAGTTCAAAGGCGCTCACGCCCAGCGTCGCCCGTAAGTCGTTGGCGACGTAACCTGCGGCGGTGCCCCTGCCCTCAGGCTGGCCCGCGGCCCCTGAGTACCGCTGACGGGAGAATGCGCCGCCTGCCTGCACGCTCGGCAGCAGATTGGCCGCCTCGATGCCATACAGCGCACGCGCTTCCTGCACCCGTAGCGACGCCAGGCGCAAGTCGCGATTCTGCGCGAGCGAGCGGCGAATCAGCGTCTGCAAGGCGGGATCGGTGAATACGTCGGCCCAATCCGCGTCTGCCGCGAGCGGCTCGGCGAGCGCCAGACGCGCACCTGTGCCCGACGGTGCCGCCTCGTACGTGGTCGGCACCGGTGCCGCCGGGCGCTCATAGGTCGGCGCCAACGTGCATCCGCCGACCAATGCCAGCAAACACACGCCGGGCGCAGCTATCCCGCGCATGCGGGGTCGAAACGTCTTCATACCTTCCCCTCGATAGCCGGTGCGGCATCGCCCGACGCATTCGTCTTTGGCCGGCGCACGAAGCGGCCGGCCCACAGGAAAAACAATGGCACCAGGAAGATCGCCAGCACCGTGGCCGTCACGATCCCGCCGAGCACCGCCACACCGATGGCGCGCTGCGCGCCCGACGCCGGGCCCGAGGCAATGGCCAGCGGCACCACGCCGAAGCCGAACGCCAGCGACGTCATCACGATCGGGCGCAGGCGCAAACGCGCGGCTTCGACCGCCGCATCGAGCCAGGCCATGCCCTGTTTCGTCATATCGTTGGCGACTTCCACGATCAGGATGGCGTTCTTCGCCGACAGGCCGATGGTCGCAATCAACCCCACCTTGAAGTAGATGTCGTTGGGCATGCCCAGCAAGCTCACCGCGCCGAGCGCCCCGATCACACCGAGCGGCACCACCATGACGACGGCCGCCGGAATTGCCCAACTTTCGTACAACGCCGCGAGCGCGAGGAACACGACCAGCACCGACAAGGCGAGCAGCACCGGCGCCTGTGCGCCCGAGATGCGCTCCTCGAGCGACTGGCCGCTCCACTCGTAACCGATGCCCTGGGGCAGGTCGGCCATCAGTCGCTCCATGCGCACCATCGCCTCGCCGCTGCTCTTGCCCGGTGCCGATTCGCCCTGGATCGTGAACGAGGGGTAACCGTTGTATCGCCTGAGCTGCGGCGAGCCGAGTTTCCACTTGAGCGAGACGAATGCCGAAAGCGGCACCATTTCGCCATTCGCGTTGCGCACGCGCAGATTGCCGACGTCCTCCGGCGACACGCGCTGACGTCCGTCCGCTTGCACGATCACGCGGCGACTCTCCGCGCCCAGCATGAAGTCGCCGACATAGTCGGAGCCGAACATCGTCGCGAGCGTCGTATTGACGTCGTCCATCTTGACGCCGAGCGCTTCCATCTTGTGCCGGTCGATGGCGACGTCGATTTGAGGCACGTCGCCCTGACCGGCAAAGATCACGTTCCTGAGCACAGGATCTTGCGCCGCCTTCTTGAGCAGCGCATCGCGCGCGGCGGTGAGCGCGTCCTTACCCACACCGGCCCGGTCCTGCAAGCGCAGATTGAAGCCGTTCGACGAACCCAGTTCCGGCAGCGCCGGGCTGTTCATCGCCATCACCATGCGATCGGGCCGACCGCCAAACTTGGCGTTGACGCGCTCGACAATGGCGCTCACCTCGTCGTGTGCAGATGTGCGTTCGTGCCAGTCCTTGAGCGTGACAAACAGCATGCCGCCGCCCGGGCCCGAACCGAACTCGTTCCATCCGCCCAGCGCAAAGACGTGTTTGACCGGCTCGTGCCGCATCAGGTATTGCTCGATGCGCTCGAGCGCCGACATCGCCTCGGGCAACGTGGCGCCCTGCGGCTCGGACGCCATCACCATGAAGCTGCCGGTGTCCTCGTCGGGAATGAACGACGAGGGCAGACGCATGAACGCGAGCGGCACGGCGATCAACACCGCGCCATACACCAGCACCGCGCGCCACGGACGGCGCAACGTCTTGCTTACGGTCCGTGTGTAGCGCTCGGTACCCAGCGCAAAAGTCCGATTGAACCAACCGAAGAAACCGCGTTTGTCGTGATGGCCGGCCGCGATCGGACGCAGCAGCGTGGCGCACAGCGCGGGCGTGAGCGAGAGGGCAAGGAACGCCGAGAAGGCAATCGACACCGCGAGCGTGATTGCAAACTGACGGTAGATGTTGCCCACCGCACCGGGGAAAAACGCCATTGGCACGAACACCGCGACCAGCACCACCGTGATCCCCACGATGGCCCCGCTGATCTGCTTCATCGCCTTGACCGTGGCGGCATAGGGCGAGAGTCCCTCTTCCACCATGATGCGTTCGGTGTTCTCCACGACGACGATCGCGTCGTCGACGAGAATGCCGATGGCCAGCACCATGCCGAACATCGTGAGCGTGTTGATCGAATAGCCGAGTCCCAGCAGCACGCCGAAGGTGCCGAGCAGCGCGACCGGCACCACCAGTGTGGGAATGAGCGTGGCGCGCAGGTTCTGCATGAACAGGTACATCACCAGGAACACCAGCACCACGGCTTCGAGCAACGTCTTCACGACCTTCTGGATCGAAACCTTGACGAACGACGCGGTCTCGTAAGGGATCTGGTACGAAACACCGGCCGGAAACAGCGCCGATTGTTCGTCCATCACCTTGCGCACCGCCTTCATCACCGCGACGGCATTCGAGCCGGCGGCCAGCTTGATGCCCATCGCGGTGGCCGGCATGCCGTCCACGCGCGACGAATAGGCGTAATCGGCCGCCCCCAATTCCACGCGAGCGACATCGCCGAGTCGGATCGCCGAGCCGTCGGCACGCACGCGCAACGGAATCCCGGCAAAGGCTTCGGGCGAGGAAAGCGAGCCTTCCGACACCACGTTGGCGTTGATCGGGGCCGACGCGGGCGTCGAGCCTGCGCCGATATCACCGACGGTTACGCGCACGTTGTAGGCCCGGATCTTTGAGACGATGTCCGAAGCACTCAGGTCGAGGGCGACGAGCTTCGCTGTGTCGGGCCAGATACGAATCGCTTTCTCCGTGCCCCAGAACTGCACCTGTCCGACGCCCGGCACGCGTTTGAGCTGGTTGATGACCTGCGCCGCGGCGATCTCGCCGAGATCGGATTCGCCAATCGCCGGATTCGCGGACGCCAGCGTGACCACCATATGAATATTGTCGGCCGCGCGCTCGACGACGACGCCATCGCGGCGCACGACTTCAGGCAGACGCGATTCGACCGTCTTCAAGCGGTTCTGCACCTCGACGGCGGCCAGATCGAGATGGGTGCCCTGCCGGAAGGTGAGATTGACCGACGAACGACCATTGCCGCTGGACGCCGACGTATACATCAGCCCCGGCGCGCCGTTCATCTGGCGCTCGATGATCGCCGTCACGGCGTCTTCGACCACCTTGGCCGACGCGCCCGGATAGCTGCTCCAGACACTGACCGTCGGCGGGGCGATGTCGGGGTATTGCGCAACGGGGAGCGCCCGGATCGCGAGCACGCCGACGAGCGTAATCAACAGGGCGATCACCCAGGCAAAGACCGGGCGATCGATAAAGAAGCGAGCCATGATTATTGCGTCTCCGCGTGGGAGGCTGGTCCGGCGCGCGCAGGCTCGACCGGTCCGCCATTGTCTTTCGGCTTCGCGTCGTCCGTCTGCTTGGCCTCGGCCTTGACCTTGACGTGCATGCCGTCGGAGAACTGCGCGACGTTCTGCACGATGATCGTCTCGCCGCCCGCAAGGCCCTCCGTGACGAGCCAATCGCGGCCGTCGATCTCATCCGCATGCACCTTCGTGTCGCGCACCGTGCCCTGTGCGTCGACCACGCGCACCACGGCGCCATTGGCCGTACGCGTGAGCGCCTCGCGGGGCACGCGCACGATGTTCGGATTCACCGCCCCCTGCAGGCGCACCTGCACGAACGCGCCGGGCAGCAACACGCCGTCGGGGTTTGGCAGCACGGCGCGCATGGCAATCGTGTCCGTGCCCGGATCGACCGCCAGATCGGTAAAGAGCAATTGGCCCGGTAGCGCGTATTCACGGCCGTCGGGCAGCGTCACATGCACCGGAGGCGCGGCCGACGCGTTGCCGTGCTGCAGCTTGCCGGCGCGCAAATCGCGCGTCATCGCATACACCTCCGCGGCCGGCTGCGAGAAGTTCACGTAGATCGGATCGATCTGCTCAACGCGTGTGAGCAGCGTGGCCGAGTCGAGACCGACCAGCGCGCCTTCCGTGACTTCGGCACCGCGCACGCGCCCCGCAATGGGCGAGACGACACGCGTATAGCCGAGATTGAGTTCCGCCTTGCGGACTTCCGCGCGAGCGGCCAGCACCTCCGCGCGCGCACGCGCTTCGGCCGAGCGAGACTCGGCGTCCTCCCGAGCGCTGATGGCGCGCGCTTCCAGAAGGCCGCGATATCGTTCGACCTTGTCGCGAGCCGCGTCGTGTTCAGCGTGTGCCTTGGCGAGTGCACCGCGCGCGGCGTCCAGCGCAGCCGACAATGGTTGCGGGTCGATGCGGAACAGCACGTCGCCCTTGGCGACGGTCTGCCCCTCCTGATATCGGCGTTCGACGACGACCCCGCCCGCACGCGCACGCACATCGGCGCTGCGGTAGGCGGCCAGTCGTCCCGGCTGCTGCGTCGTGAGGGTCTGTGCACGGCGCTCGACGATGCGCACGACCGCTTCCGGCGTCGCATCGGCCTCGTCCTTTGGATCTCTGTCGGCGCAGGCGGCGAGCACGAGAATACTGGCGATCAGGCTGGCTGACAGGCCGGTTAGCCGTCCGAAGCGAGTTCGGTAATGAATATTCGATGACATGTAAGTACGTTGGATTGACGACAACCGGTCGGGGTGTCGAGACCGCGCTCAGTGCGCGACGTCGACCCATGGCGCAGCCACGGATGGGGTACCGGGGGCCCGCATCTCTCCAGGCTCGCCGTGGGTGGCAGGTGCGCATTGCGCGAAGGGGGTCAGAACCCGAGACCACCGGACCGGAAGATCCGGTCGTCTGCCGCCTCGCCTATGTTGGCGATTCAATTTGGCGTCCTACATTGGAGAATCGCGATTCTGCCGCGAAATTTCTGTTAGAAAAAGTTGGAACCTATCGATAAAATGGATGAATGAACTGGACAATAGAGCAATTGCGCTACTTTGTGGCTGCCGCGGAGGAAGGATCGATATCGGCCGCCGCCCGAAGACTCGGCAAAGCCCAGTCGGCGTTGAGTTCGGCGATTTCGCTGCTCGAGGCCGATTTGGGATTTGAACTATTCGACCGCAGCCGTCGCAACGCGAGACTCACCGCGCAGGGGGAGGTCATGTTGCTCGAGGCGAAGGAGTTGCTGCGTCAGGCGGAGGGCTTGAACCATCGGGCAAATGCGCTGGCGTTCGGCGAGCAACCGCAGTTGTCGCTGGCAATCGACGAAGCGTTGCCGTATCAAGTCGTGAGCGAACTGGTCCGCGATCTTGCGTACCAGTTCGCTTATTTGGAGCTGACGATACTCAACGGGACCTCGACGGAAGTGGCCGAGTATGTGGAGAAGCAGCGCGCGGACATTGGCTTTCACGTGGATCGCGGCGCGATCTCGTTGGCGCTGGGGCACAAATATGTTGGGTCGGCCGTGCAAGGCGTATTTGTCGCTGGCGATCATCCGCTCGCTTACCGCGATCAGGTCACGCGCGGCGATTTGGCCAAGTACCGCCAGATTCTGCTGCAGATGGATGATTTCACGCCGTGGCAACTGAGCCCGTCAATCTGGCGGGCGGACAGTTCATACCTGATCGCCAGCATGGTGCTCGACAAACTCGGCTGGGCCGTGCTGCCGATCGACATTGCGAAGTACGATGAACTTCACGAACTGCGCTGCGACGACCTCGGCCTGCCGCAACTCCCCGTGCGCATGCTCTGGCGTTTTGGGCGAGAACCCAACGACGTGATGCAATGGTGCAACACTCGGTTTGGCGAACTGTTGCGGGCGAGTTCGGAAGCGGAGTAAGTCTGTTTTGGCGCGTTCCGGCACGGACCGCTTACCGGCGCGACGCGCGATGACGGGCGAGGAAGCGATCGAGTTGCCCGGCGAACGATTGACTGTCGCGCGCGCTGAAGGGAGCAGGACCGCCGGTCTCGATGCCCGCATTGCGCAGTTGATCCATCATGTCGCGCATGCTCAGTCGTTCCTCGATGTTTTCACGCGTGAACCAATTCCCGCGTGGATCGAGCGCCAGCCCCCCTTTGTCGAGCACCAAGGCGGCAAGCGGGATGTCCGCGGTAATCACCAGATCGCCCAGGACGACAAGTTCGACGATGCGGGCATCGGCCACATCGAAGCCTGCCGGCACCTGAATCGCCTTGATGAACGGTGACGGCGGCGTGCGCAGGAATTGATTCGCGATCAGCGTCACCCGCACTTCCTCACGTCGCGCGGCCCGGAACAATATCTCTTTGATGGCAAAGGGGCAGGCGTCAGCGTCGACAAAAACTTGCATGGAAAGGTCGTTCCAGGGGAGTCAAAGACCGTTCATCATATGCCAACCGCCGATCTGCCACCTCGGCAGCAGGCGTTGTTGCCCCACCGGCAGGCCATGCCGACGCGCTTGCGCAACGCCCATTTATTCAATGATCTCTCGGCGCCCGGCGTCAGCCCGTATCGCCGCCGGCGACCGGCAAGACCGTACCGGTGATGTATCCCGCTTCGTCGGAGGCCAGGAAAAGAATGGGCGCGACTTGCTCGTCGAGGGTGCCGTAACGTTTGAAGAACGTCGATTCGGTCACCTGCGCGACCGCCTCGTTCATCCAGGCGATCTCTTGTTCGCTGTCGCCCGCGGCGTTACGTGGAATCCGGCGGGGCGGCGCCGTGGTGCCTCCCGGCGCAGTCGCCGCGACGCGAATATTGTGCTCGGCGTATTCCATCGCCAGCGATTGCGTGATGGCGTTCACCCCGCCCTTCGCTGCGGAGTAAGGCACGCGTCGAATACCCCGAGTCGCATTCGACGAGACGTTGACGATCGTGCCGCCACCACGCTTTAGCAGGTACGGCAGCACCGCGTGGCAGGTATAGAGCGTTGGCATCAGCGAGCGGCGAATCTCCGCGTCGATCTGCGCCGGCTCGAACTCGGCGAACGGACGCATACGAATCGCCCCGCCCACGCCGTTGATCAAAATGTCGATGCCCCCGAAGCGCTCGTTGGCGAACGCCATGGCTGCGGCGGCACCTTCGTAGGTCTCGAGATCGGCCACGAAGCCGGCCGACTCGCCGACCGCTTCGGCCGCGACCTCGGCGACGAATTCGGCACGATCCACGAAGACCACCCTCGCCCCTTCGGCCGACGCGCGCAGCGCGACACCCCGACCGATGCCTTGCGCCGCACCGGTCACGACCATGACCTTGCCGGCAAATCGTTGCGTTGTCATGCGTCCACCATTGCGACGTTGGGCGTGAATTTCTCGTAATGGAAGCTTTTGGGCCTCACGCCGTTGTCATCGAAGTATTTGCGCACGGCATCGACCATGGGCGGCGGCCCGCACAAATACACGTCGACGTTGCCATCGTTGAGCGCCTCCGCCGGGATGTGTTGCGTCACCCAGCCCTTGCGCGGGTGTTCCGATTCGGCGTCCGCCACCACCGTGGCAAAGGTGAAATTCGGCAGCTTGGCTGTGTAGGCCTCGATCGCCTCAACCTGGACCAGATCGAGATCACGCGTCACGCCGTAGATCAGATGCACGCGCTGTTGCGACGACGTGCGCGCGAGGACTTCGAGCATCGACAGGAACGGCGCCAGCCCCGTGCCGCCCGCGAGGAACAGCAACGGGCGCTCGACGGCGCGCAGATAGAAGCTACCGAGCGGGCCGGTCATCTCGAGCGCATTACCGGGTTGCGCATGATCGAGCCACGAACTCATGGCCCCGCCCGGAATCTTCTTGATGAGGAATCCGATGCGCGATTCGCCCGGCGCGGACGAGAACGAATACGAGCGACGCACACCGCTGCCAGGCACATCGATGTTGACGTACTGGCCGGGCAGGAATACGGGCGCGGCGGCGCCCACATCGAGTTCGAGCACGACCGCCGCGTCGTTGTGCGTCTCGACTTTGGTGACGGTCGCGGCGAATCGGCTCTGCTCCGTCTTGCACGCCGTTGACGACGCCGGCACGGCAATCACGCAGTCGCTCTGCGGCACCATCTGGCATGTGAGGACGAGGCCACTGTCCTTCTCGTCCGCGCTCAGGGCGTCTTCAATGTAGTCGTCGCCCATGTCGTAACTGCCGCTCTCGGCACGGCACTTGCAAGTGCCGCACACACCGTCGGAGCAATCCATCGGCAGATTGATCTTGGCGCGGAAGGCGGCGTCGAGCACCTTCTCGCCGGCCTTGCATTCGACGAAGCGGGTCACCCCGTCTTCAAAATTGAGCGCTACGTTGTAGCTGGACATATAGCCTCCTCGACTGCCAGTCCTGATGCGATAGTCAACGTCAAACGTGATAAACGTCGAGTACCTGACGGATATAGTCGTTCTTCAAAACGATCTTCTTCTTGGCGATCAACAGCGCATCGCCGTCGTGGCGCAACGTGACGAACATCGTGCCGAAGAATTGATCGGTCGCCTTGTAACGATGGCTGAGCGTGCTGAAGTTGTAGCGCACGTCGACTTCGTCGTCGCGTTGCGCCAGCACTTCCACATTCGCGACGGTATGCGCGGTGCGGGGCTCCGGCATCGAGGCGCTGCTACGCTCGGTCTTGATGCGGAACACGCGATCCTCCAATCCCCCACGGTCCGCGTAGTACATCAGCGAGATCTGGCTCTGGGGGTCGTCGGTCAGGCGATCGTCGTCGTCCCACGCCGGCATCCAGTACGTGACGTCGTTGGCATAGCACGCCAGCCACTCGTCCCACTGACGGTCGTCGAGCAGACGGGCTTCGCGATACAGCGTGGCGCAAATCGTTGCGTAATCGAAGTTCATGCCGTGGCCTCCGTCTGTTCTTTCTTCAGGGCGTCGCGCATCACTTCGACCCAGTATTCGTGCTGGCAGACGAACAATCCTTCGTCTTCGCTGCGCTCGCCGGACAGGCGCGGTGTCAGGCCCATCTTGCGGGCGTTGTCGTCCGGCCCGTCAATCCACAGCGGCGCACCGCGCGACAAGTCGTTCCACAGCGCCGTGGTACCGGCATACCCCGCCTGGCAGGCACGGAATTCTTCCAGGTCGTCGGCCGTGCCCATGCCCGTGACGTTGAAGAAGTCCTCGTACTGGCGGATGCGGTGGGCGCGCACTTCGGCACTTTCTCCCTTGGGCGCAAAGCAGAAGATCGAAACTTCCGTCTTGTCCACGCTGAGCGGGCGTACCACGCGAATCTGCGTGCTGAACTGGTCCATCAGGAACACGTTCGGGTAGAGGCAGAGGTTGCGCGTCTGGTTGACGATGAAATCGGCCTTGACGTCGCCGACGCGAGCCTTGATTTCGTCACGATGCGCGTAGACCGGGCGAACTTCCGGATTCATCGTGTTGGTCCACAACAGAATGTGCCCGTGCTCGAAGCCGTAGACACCTGCCACCGACTTGCTCCAGCTGTTGGCGTCGACGGCCTTCGTGCCATCGTCTTTGCGTCGGCCCATGGTCGCCGCGTAGTTCCAGTGAACGGTGCTGACGTGATAGCCGTCGCAGCCGTTCTCCATCTGCATCTTCCAGTTGCCGTCGTAGACGTACGAGGAATTGCCGCGCACGACTTCCAGCCCTTGCGGCGCCTGGTCGACGATCTGGTCGATGATCACGCGGGTCTCGCCGAGATAGTCCGCGAGCGGCATCGAATCGGGGTTGAGGCTGCCGAACAGGAAACCGCGATAGCTCTCGAAGCGCGCGACCTTGCGCAGGTCATGCGAGCCGTGCGTATTGAATTGCACCGGATACTGCGTGGTCTTCTCTTCCTTCACCTTGAGCAGCTTGCCGGTGTTGGAGAACGTCCAGCCGTGGAACGGGCATGTGAAGCTGCCCTTGTTGCCGTGCTTGCGACGGCACAGCATGGCCCCCTTGTGTGCGCAGGCATTGATGACCGCGTGCAGCTCACCGTTCTTGTCGCGCGTGACGACCACGGGCTGACGACCGATCCACGTCGTGTAGTAATCGTTGTTGTTCGGGATCTGGCTTTCATGGGCCAGATAGACCCAATTGCTCTCGAAGATGTGCTTCATCTCGAGTTCGAACAACTCGGCATTGGTAAAAATGTCGCGACGGCAGCGGAAGACGCCGGCCTGCTTGTCGTCCTGAACGGCCGTATCGAGCAGCGCATCCAGTGGCGAGCGGGTTTGGGTGATGGAGGACATGGGGGCTCTCCCCGCGCGTGCTCCCACCGGGGAGCGATCGCGTCGGTATCAAAGGTGGAACGATGAGATGGGCGGCTGCGCACTGGCGCCGCCGCCGTGGCGGGCGGTTATGCCGCCGCCGAAGCGCGCAGGCGATGGACGATCTGGTTGTCCTTGCCATGCGTGAGCGGGCTCAACTGGATATCGAATTCGATTTCCTTGTAGTCGTCCGCTTTCAGGCCGAGCGTAGCGCCGCCGGTCTTCTCGACCACGTGCGGGATCAGGTCCTCGCGCGTGGCATAGGCGAAGTCGTCCCAGATCAGCGGATCGCCCTCGATGTTGATTTGCGTCGTGAGCTTGCGATGCTGTTCGCTGGTCACGAAGAAGTGCACGTGCGCCGGACGGTTGCCGTGTCGGGCCAGCGCGTCGAGCAGTTGCTGCGTGGCGCCTTGCGGCGGACAACCGTAGCCCACCGGCATCAGCGTGCGGAATTCGTACTTGCCTTGCGCATCGGTGCGCACGGCGCCGCGCAAATTGAACGGCGATTGCGCGCCCGTCGGATCGAAGTGCGAATAGAAGCCGTTCGAGTTGGCATGCCAGCACTCGACGACAGCGCCCGCCACCGGTTGACCGTCAGGGCCGGTCACCTTGCCGCGAATCACCAGCGGGCCAGCGTCGGCATCCGCATCGAGGTCGATCTTCGACACCGCGTCGCGCAGCGGCGCACCAGCGACGTAGAGCGGGCCTTCGATGGTGCGCGGCGTGCCGCCTTCAATCTCGGCGGCCCGGTCCTCGGCGTCCATGCGCACGTCGAGATACTTCTCGAGGCCGAGGCCGGCGGCCAACAGTGCCGCCTCGCCATCCTGGCCCAGTTTGTTGAAATAGTTGACGCCGGCCCAGATTTCATCCGGCGTAATATCGAGGTCGTCGATCGCCTTGAAAAGGTCGCTCAGCAAGCGATGCACGATTTGCTTGGTGCGCGTATCGCCGGTCGGATTTCCGAGATTGGCAGCGGCGCTCAACAGCGCTTGCACTTCGCTCGTGTCGAATACTTTCACGCTCATGTCTTCTCCTACCTCTATTCGAATTTTGCTGGGGTTAACCCGTGCACCAAGCATTCGTCGTCCATACGCGATAGGTATAATCGAGCACTGATGCAGAGCATGAAGTCAGGATAATGACGGGGTATAGCACCGTCCAACACTGATTTAGTATCGGCGCGATATCTGAAAGGTATGAAATGAATATTGAGTTGCGCCATATGCGCTACTTCGTGGCGGTTGCTGAAGAACGCAACTTCACGCGCGCCGCCGCACGGCTGCATATCGCACAGCCGCCGCTCAGTCGCCAGATTCAGCAACTCGAGGAGTTGCTCGGCGTTCAACTGTTCGAGCGCGACTCGCGCCCGCTCAAACTGACCGACACGGGGCGCTTTTTTTATTCGCACGCGGTGCAGTTGCTCGCGCAAACCTCCGAACTCGAATCGATGACGCGGCGCGTGGGCAAGATCGATCGCAGCCTGTCGGTCGGTTTTGTCGGCTCGACGCTCTACGGCATGCTGCCGAAGATCATCCGGCGTTTTCGCGGGGAGAACAGCACGGTTGCGCTGAGTCTGCACGAGATGTCGACAATGGATCAGATCCAGGCGCTCAAGGAAGGCCGTATCGATGTCGGCTTCGGCCGCATTCGTCACGAAGACCCGAGCATTCGTCGCGTGGTGCTACGCGAGGAACGCATGATCGTCGCCCTGCCGCTCGGCCATCCGTTGATCGAGACCAAGCCAGTTCTGTCGCTGCACGACCTCGTGTCGGAAACGCTGATCATTTTTCCCCAAGCCCCTCGCCCGAGCTATGCCGATCAGGTGCTTGCAGCCTTCCACGATCGTGCGCTCAAGCCGGAGCGCATCTACGAGACACGGGAGTTGCAGATTGCGCTCGGGCTTGTCGCGGCTGGCGAAGGCATCGCCATCGTGCCGCAGAGCGTCAATGGCCTCAAACGCGACGACATCGCCTATAAGGAACTCGACGATCCCAATCTTGTATCGCCGATTATCCTGAGCATGCGATTGCTCGACGAGTCGCCCGATATTCGCGCCATGCTCGAATTGATCTACGACCTCTACGTCGAGGGGAACATGGAGCACCTCCCGCCCTCGGACCTCGGCTCACCCTAATCGACACCATACCCGGCAGGTATTGAACAAGACGCCATCGGTCTTGGACAGCGACATAACGCGGCTTGCATACTGCGATTCACTGTCTAACTGTATCTCCCGGGTATGAAACCAACCGTCAGCTCCATCGAGGCCATTCTGGTCGACCTGCCGACCATTCGCGCGCACCAGCTCGCGATGACGACGATGCAGAAGCAAACACTGGTGATCGTCAGGCTGCGTTGCAGCGACGGCATCGAAGGCATCGGCGAGGCCACCACGATCGGTGGGTTGTCCTACGGCGAGGAAAGCCCGGAGGGCATCAAGCTCGCGATCGACACCTATCTTGCGCCCGCATTGAGCGAGGTCGACGCCACCAATGTGCACGCGGCCATGGTGCGCCTGGACAAGGTCGCGCGCGGCAATCGCTTCGCCAAGTCTGCGCTGGAAACGGCCTTGCTCGATGCCCAGGCGAAGCGTCTTGGCGTGCCGCTCGTCACGCTCCTGGGTGGCGCGGTGCGCGAAACGCTCCCGACGCTTTGGACGCTGGCCAGTGGCGATACCTCACGCGACATCGACGAGGCTGAGCGCCTGCTGGCCGAGCGCCGCCACAACACCTTCAAGCTCAAGATCGGACGGCGGGCCGTAAGCGATGACGTGGCCCACGTTGCCGCGATCAAGCGCGCCCTGGGCGACCGTGCGCGCGTCACGGTGGACGTCAATCAGGCATGGAACGAAGCGGAAGCGGCCACGGGCATCGCCGCGCTCGAAGCCGCCGGCGTCGACCTGATCGAGCAACCGATCCCACGCGACCAGCGCGCCGGCCTGGCGCGACTGGCGGCTCGCTTTGTCGTGCCGATCATGGCCGACGAAGCGATCCTCGGTGCCGAGGACGCCATTGAACTCGTGCGCGGCGGTTGTGCCGATGTGTTCGCTCTGAAGATCGCCAAGGCTGGCGGTCTTTACGGCACGCTGCGTGCCGCCGCCGTTGGCGATGCCGCGGGTGTCGCGCTCTATGGCGGCACCATGCTCGAAGGCACGATCGGCTCGATCGCGGCGGCGCACTGCTTCTGCACGCTTCGTCAACTCGCCTGGGGTACCGAGCTGTTCGGGCCCCTGTTGCTCAAGGACGATATCGTCGTCGAGCGGCCGACCTACCGCGAGTTCGCGCTGCACCTGCCCACCGGCGTGGGCCTGGGCGTCACGATCGACGAGGACAAGCTCGCCCACTATCGTCGCGACACGCAGCGCGTCGTCACTGGCGCGCGATAGGCCAGGTTCCGCGAGCGACCTGCGCACTGCGGCCCGCCGGGTGTTGCGCCGAACGACACGGGTGCATGCCCATCGCCTTCCATCCAAACCCCATGGCGCACCGAATGGCGGCACGCACGTGCCGCCATTCCCGCCGACCTGAGAGAGACACCGTATGTCCGCCATCCTCGACACGGCGATTGAAACGCCCGGCGACACGTATATCGAAACGAGAAACGGCCGCTTTCGCGTCGCGATTTCCGGCCCGGTATCCGCGCCGGTGCTGGTGCTGAGCAACTCGCTCGGCACGACGCTGGAGATGTGGGACGCGCAGGTGCCGGGTTTGGCGCGCGACTTCCGTGTCGTGCGCTACGACACGAGAGGACACGGCGGCAGCATCGTCACGCAGGGGCCTTATACGTTCGACCAGTTGGGCGATGACGTCGTCGCGCTGCTCGACGCGCTGGACGTGCCTCGCGCGAGCTTCTGCGGCGTATCGATGGGCGGGCATACGGGCTTGTGGCTGGGTCTGCATGCGCCAACGCGCTTCAACGCGATTGCGGTGTGCAACAGCGCCGCCAGGATCGGCACGATCGAGGGGTGGACGACCCGCGCCACGCAGGTCCGTACAGATGGAAAAGCTGCGATGGCGGCGTTGGCCGCATCCTCGCCGTCGCGCTGGTTTACCGAGGGCTTCATCGCGCGCGAGCCGGCGCGCGTGGCGCTCGCGCAGGCCGGGATTGCGGCGCTTGCGCCGGAAGGCTACGCGTCGTGCTGCGACGCCCTGGCGACCTCTGACCTCAGAGACGAGATCTCGGCGATCAAGGTACCGACACTGTTGATCGCCGGCGAGTTCGACCCGGTGACGACGGCGGCCGATGCGCAGGCGATGCAACGCGCCATCGCCGGATCGACAGTGGTGTCGGTGCCGGCCTCGCATCTGTCGAACATCGAGGCGCCGGCGCAGTTCGAGGCCGCGCTGGTCCAGTTCCTCGCCAGGGCGCTTGCCTGACGCGAGGCGCATCGGAGGTCGCAACCGATCTCCGCGCGATTCATATCACAGTCGTCGTGGCGTGGCCCCACCTGTGACTGTCAAGGGCACTTCGCCCGCGCTTCAAGGAGAGTGAAATGCTGTATCTGGTTCATATGATCGTTCGGATTCCCGATACGGTGCCGGCGGAAGAGGCTGCGCGTATCAAGGCGGCGGAAAAAGAGTATTCGCAATCGTTGCAACGCTCGGGAAAGTGGCCCAGCATCTGGCGCGTGGTCGGGGAATATGCCAACTACAGCATCTTCGATGTCGAGAGCAACGACGAGCTGCACACGCTGCTGAGCCAGTTGCCCCTGTTTCCGTACATGGACATCTCGGTTACGCCGCTGGCGCGCCACCCGTCGGCGATTTGAGTTTGGGGCGGCGCGCCTGTCGCCGCCTTCGTCGGACAAGCCAGGGGAAATTCCGCCACTAGGCTCGCTCGCCCAGCACCGTGGCTCGCGTGAATGCCTCGATATTGTCCAACAGCGCATCGAGGGCGTCGCCTGCGCGCTTCACTTCGCCCGCGGCAATCGCTTCCGCGACTTCCGCATGCAGGCGTGCCATGGTGGGCAAATCGGCCGCTTCCTTGTAGTGGTAGTACCAGAAGCGACGCGCCAGTCCGTGCAACAAACGCATCGCGCCCTCGGCGAACTCGTTGCGCGCGGCCACGAGGCACAATTCGTTGAACTCGCGGTCAGCGCGCACGAACTCCACATCCTTGCCGCTGCGGGCCGAACTCTTGAATGCCTTCGCCAGACGCGTGAAATGCTCGCGCTGTTCGGCCGTCGCCTTCTTTGCTGCGCTTCGCGCAATCAAGCGCTCCACCTCACGTCGCGTCTCCAGCAAGCGCAGTTGCTTGGCGACGTCCATCGGCGGGATGAGTAACCCTCGTTGCGGCAACACCACGATCAAATGCTCGCGGGCCAGTCGCTGCACGGCCTCCCGGATCGGCGTTCGGCCGAAGCCCGTCATCTCGCTCAGTTGCAGTTCCGACAAGGTCGACCCCGGCGCGAGCCGCAGCGTCACGATCGCCTCTTCAATCCACTCGTAAGCCATATCGACCATGCGACCTCGCGGGATGGCTTCCCGTGCGTCATCCGGGACATGGGGCACTGGTTTCCCCGTGCGTTGCGTCGCTTTTTTTGTCGCCATTGGGTCGATGCTTCAGAGCAAATATTAATTGTATATCACCTGCTCTCAAGGCTTCGACGGCGCACCGCGCGCTGTACGTCTGCGGTGCGCAGTGCCACATCACCTCGCCATTTTTGCTCGCCCCTCGCCTACCCCCCCGAGTTTTCCCTCGGTGTCGACGACTTGTTTTCACAAACTAACATGCTATTATTAATCAACTAATATATTACTAACAGGAGGGGCACGCGATGGATATTCGCCATGTAGGAATGCCCGAGGGCTTTCCGGTCGTCGCCCTGCATGGCATTCAAGGCACGAGCGACTCCTGGATTCCTGTCGCGACCGCATTGGGAGACGCATTCCATTTCGTCTTGCCCAACATGCCCGGTCGCGGCGACGCCGAATCGCCAAGCGGGCCAAAGGCATGCAGCGCCGACAACTTCGCGCGGATTGCCAGCCTGTCGATTGAACAGGAAGTCGGCGCTCGTCCTTATGCGCTGGCCGGCTGGAGCATGGGGGTATCGGTCATCCTCGAGTTGATGGCGCAGTTGGCGAACGGCACGGCACGTCATCACCCGCCGGCGGCCATTGTGCTGTTGTCCGGCACCGCGCAGTTGGACGAGGTTGCCTGGTTCAAGGCATCCGAACAGACCGCCCTACTCAACGAAATTCGGCACAGGCAAATGCGCTTGGGTCTGACGCACGCGGCGGATCCGCTCACTGTGTCGTGGACATGGAATGCGCTGAAGCGGATGTCCCACCTCCGGCATCTGGTGCACGTCGACGTGCCCACGCTGCTTATCCACGGCAGCGACGACGAAGACTGTCCCATCGAGCACGCACATCGCGTGCGAGAGGGAATTCGCTGCGCAACGCTGCAAGTGATTCCGGGCGCGCGCCACTCGATCCTGACGCAGAACACGCAAGCGGTCTGCGTCGCCATGCGCCACTTTCTCACGCAATACAGCACGGCATCCCGATGCCCGAGCACCCCGGAGACAAATTCATGAGGCTTGACGATTGCATCCACTTTTGTGCCCCCTCCCGACTGATCATCGAGCGTGGCTACCGTCAAAAGCTTCCCCATCTTTTGCAGCGCATCGGCTATCGGCGAGGATTGCTCGTCACCGATCGCTTCTTTTCGGATCGAACCCCTTGGGTGAACGACTACGTGAGCGCCTGCGAACGCCTCGGTATTCACGTCGATGTCTTTGCGGGCGGCCAACCCGACCCCACGACCGACCTGTGCGACCGTGCGACGGCCGAACTGCGCGTCCATCTTGACGGTCATCTGCCCGACCACATCGTTTCCCTGGGCGGCGGCAGCAACATCGATCTGGCCAAGGCGCTGTGCGTCACCCTGACTGCAGGGCGGCCCATTCGCGACTTCAGTGCCGGCATCACGAGCGATGCACCGGTCATCGACCACGTCTCGGTGCCCACGACGGCGGGCACGGGCTCTGAGCTGACCCCCGGCACCATTCTGTTCGACACGTCCACCGGTATCAAGACCGCCGTGATGGACAATCGGCTTCGCCCGGTCATCGCCGCCATCGACCCCGAACTCACCTTCACCTGCCCGCCCAAAGTCACGGCGGAATCCGGCATCGACGCCCTGACGCATGCGCTCGAGTCGTTTGTCACCCTTGACTCAAGCCGGTTCGAGCGAGGCGGCAACGTCGACCCGGGCTATAGCGGTCGCAGCGGCTTGACCATGATGTTTGCGCGCGAATCCATCCGGCTTTGCGCCCAGTATCTGCTTCGTTCCTATCAGGACGGACACGATGTCGAGGCACGGGTCGGCATGTGCTATGCGAGCGTCTATGCGGCGATGTCCTACGGCAGCGCAGGGCTGAATGCGGTGCATGGCATTGCTTACGGCGTCGCCGCTCTGACGCACCAATCCCACGGGGCGACGAATGCCGTTGTCTTGCCCTATGTCATCGACGCCCTGCGCGAGTCCCGACATGCCGAACTTCTGGAGGTCGCCCGAATGTTCGGCATTCAGACGGCCGACGAAGTCCAGGCGGTGCGCGCATTACCGCACCAATTACGCGAACTGGTCGGCAAGCTTGGGATTCCCACCGATCTCAACGCGTTTGGCGTCACGCGGACATCGCTACAGGAATTGCTCACCGATTCGCTTGGCGTGACTCGGTTGGCGAAAGCGTTCCCGGTTGGGAATATTGAAGACAGCTATGCGGACATTATCAATAACGCGTGGCATAACCGTCTTCAAGACGAGACGACAGCGAGACTCGCCGCAGACTGAGCCTTTCTGCCCGGCGCTGTAGCGACGCAAAGACACCACTAGAATTCGGCCGGGCCTACCGGCCTCTTTGCGCCTCGATGTCTAACATGTTAGCTGATTATCAGCAACATACATTGGAGGAGACACAAATATGGATATGTCCGTCGCCGCTTCGCGGCTGGGTGTTGGGGTTGCCGCGCGTCTAGAGCGGCTGCCGATGACCCGCTACCAGAGAACGCTGTTCTCGATCATTGCCACCGCCTGGTTCTTCGATTCCATGGACCTGGGTCTGATGACCTTTGTTCTGGGGTCGATCAAGACGGAATTCGGCCTCTCGGCCTCGCAAACAGGACTACTGGCCAGCGCCAGCTTCCTTGGGATGTTTGCCGGCGCTGCAATAGCGGGCCTGCTCGCGGACAAATTCGGCCGAAAGCCGGTCTTCCAGATCAGCATGATTTTCTGGGGCGTCGGTAGTCTGATGTGCGGCTTCGCGCACAACGTCGATTCGCTGATGTTGTACCGGGTGGTGCTTGGCTTTGGCATGGGCATGGAGTTCCCCATCGGCCTGTCGATGGTCTCGGAGATCGTGCCGGCCAAAAGCCGTGGCAAGTATGTAGCAATCCTGGAAGGTTTTTGGCCCATCGGGTTCATCGTTGCCGGCGCGCTCTCTTACTTCATGCTTCCGGTCATCGGCTGGCGTGGCATTTTCATCGCCTTGTCGGTCCCGGCCGTGTTTGTGTTCGTCATCCGGCGCGTGGTGCCCGAGTCGCCTCGGTGGCTCGAAGACACTGGACGGATGACCGAAGCCTCGGACGTGATGAATAGCATCGAGGCCAAGGTGGAGAAAGCCTACGGACGCAAGTTGCCCGCGCCCACATCGACGCCGAGCGCGCCTCGCGCCCAAACCGGCAGGAAGGCGCTCTTCGCCGAGCTTTGGACCGGCATCTATGCCAAACGGACGGTCATGCTCTGGACCACGTGGTTCTTCGCCTTACTCGGCTACTACGGACTGACGACGTGGCTGGGCGCGCTGCTCCAACAGGCCGGCTATGAGCTGACCAAATCGGTTCTCTACACGGTCTACATCTCACTGGCGGGGATTCCCGGGTTCATGTTCTCGGCGTGGTTGCTCGAGAAATGGGGCCGCAAGCCAACGTGCGCACTGATGCTGCTGGGAAGTGCGGCAGCCGCATACCTTTACGGTCAGGCCGCTGGCACCAAGGCCCCTATCGAACAATTGATTGCCGCCGGACTGATGATGCAATTTTTCCTGTTCGGCATGTGGTCGGTGCTGTACGCCTACACGCCCGAGCTTTATCCGACCCGCACGCGCGCGACAGGCTCCGGCTTCGCGTCGTCCATCGGACGCGTCGGCTCCCTGGCGGGCCCCTTTGCCATTGGCGTACTGCTTCCCTCGTGGGGACAGGCGGGCGTCTTCACCCTGGGCGCCCTCTCCTTCGTCATTGCAGCGCTCGCCGTGTTGCTGCTGGGCGTGGAGACCAAAGGCCGATCGCTTGAAGACGTTTCGCATTGACGCGCTGATCGGCGGGCAATCCTGCCCGCCGATCCCCCTTCCACGAGCGCCATCCGATTGATTTAAACGCAGGAGACAACCCATGATTACCGAGCGTCAATTGAAATTCCGAGAGCAGTACAAATCCGACATCAGCCCGATGTACAACGGCCTGTTGCACATCGTCGTGATGTATATCGTGGCCATCGGTGCAGTCGTCTATGCCGTCAGCCGGTTGCAGCATCCGACCTGGGAATGGCTGTTGATGATTCCGGTCTTCCTGGCAGGCAACTTCGTGGAGTGGTTCATGCATCGCTTCGTGATGCATCGTCGCGTGAATGTCTGGGGCTTGCGCGAGATTTACAACCGCCACACTCGCCAGCACCACCAATACTTCAGCGACCAGTTGTCGACGATCGACACGACGCGCGAATTTCGCATCGTCTTCTTTCCGTGGCGCGTGCTGATGACGCTGGGCGTTGGCGGCGGTGCCCTCGGCTATCTGACCTCACTGATCCTGGGGCCGAATGCCGGCTGGATGGTCTTTCTGACGATGGTCGGCCAGTATGTGATCTACGAGACGTTCCATTACTGCTGTCACTGTCATGAGAACTGGTTCGTGCGCAACGTGCCTTTCATCAATACGATTCGCCGGCATCACACCGCCCACCACAACATGGGCATCATGATGAAATACAACATGAACCTGACGTTCCCGATTGCCGACTGGTACATGGGGAGCAGCGACTTGCGTCGAGGCCTGCTCGGCCACCTGTTCAACGGCTACAGCGAAAAGCACATCAAGGGCGAGCTGAAGCCGATCATCGCGAAGTTCAGAGACGACCACTCGCAAGTTACTTTGGACGGCCCCATTCTCACGGCTGAAGAGCGCGAAGCGATGACGGCTATATGAGGTATTGATGTGCGTGGCAGCGGCGAGGGCGATCTCGCCTGAGTCGACCTGCGCCAGTAGATTGAGCGACATCCCGGAACAATGCGAATTCGCCAACCCGGCGGCGGCTCACGGAATCGCTGAATCGCACTGGCCAGGAACGACGTCTGCGACGACTGTCAGTGATCCCCACAGAGTACCCATTGCGCACCCGCCGCGAACTTGTTCGGAGCAAACTCAATGATCTGATACTGAGCGATGCCTTCTCGGTAGAACGGATCCTGCGCCAACACGACATCCAACGCTTCCCGTCCTAGATTGCGCACCAGGATAACGCCGCCAACCCGAGGGACTTGAGGCCCCGACGCCACGAAGTGACCGGCAGCGTATTGACGCTCAAGATACTCGCGATGCTCCTGAAGGAACGCCTCGATGTCGGCCAGCGGCTGAAGGTAATGCAAGAGAACAACGAACATTTTTCCTCCTGAAACGATCAGTGGAATTCTACCGAGAACCGGGCCTGCCTCATTTCGTTCACCTTCCGAACCGGCTCATCCACGTCCACACAGTTCGGATGAAGAATTCGCCTTCGTCGATCCAACGACGAATTCCCGATATTCTCGCTTTGGCATGCAATACAAACACATCATGCTACACAGAAATAGTAGAGAACCCGCAATCGCCATTGCCGCGTGCATGCCATGCAAGAACGCGTGTGAAGCCGTGTCGCGAACCAGATAGCCAAACACGGCGACCCCTAACATTCCGCCGATCTGGCGCGCGGAATTAAGAACGCCGGATGCGATGCCTGCGCGCGACGCCTCCACCGATGAAAGTGTCACATTGGTCATGGTGGGAATCGTCAACGCGACGCCGCTACCCGCGATTAACATAGGTACGATCAGCATGCCGTAGCGCCCGTCGAAGCTTGCCAGCAGCATCAGTAAATATCCACACGCGGCCAGCCCCAAACCAAGCACCATGATGCGACGCGCCCCAAGGCGGGTGATGAGCCTTCCTGCCACAATGTTTGCCGCGACCAATATGACGGTCATCGGCAAGAAAGCGAGTCCCGTCTGCTGAGGAGAAAACCGACACTGCGACTGGAAGAAAAGGCTCAGCACAAACACCAGGCCGTAATACGAGAAGTTCACAATCAGACCCGAAGCCGTTGAAGCCATGAACGTTGGCGCACGAAACAACGTCATTGGCAACATCGGGTCTTGGGTGCGCCACTCGATCCAGACAAAGACAAACAGCGCGGCGATAGCCAGCAACAACCCCGATTGAACCCGCGTATCACCCCATCCAAGGCTACTGGCTTCGATAAGGCTGGCAGTCATCGACGCTAGTGCAAACACCACCGTTGCCTGTCCGGGCCAGTCCAAACGCCGTCGGTGACCTTCCCCGTCAGGCGTTACGTAGCGCAAGGTCAGGTAAATGCCAATCAACCCGACGGGTAGATTGACTAGAAAAATCGAGCGCCAACCCAAATGCGTCACCAGCAGGCCGCCCAAGACCGGACCGGCGGCCAGTGACAGGCCTCCCACTGCCCCCCACCAACCCACGGCGCGGCCACGCTCCTCACCCGGTTGGAACGCCCTTTGTAGTATGGAAAGCGAGTTGGGCACCAGCATCGCGGCACCCACACCTTGAAGCAGCCGCGCGGCAACCAACCCGCTCAGTTCATCCGTGAGCCCACAGATGAGCGACGCCAATGTAAAAAGGATCAACCCCCAGGAAAAAACGCGCCGCGCCCCAAAGCGGTCGCCCATCGCTCCGCTAGTCAACAGTAACGCGGCAAACGCCAAGGTGTAAGCGTTGACCACCCACTGCAACCCCGCAACATCAGTCGAAAATTTCTGTCGCAAGGCCTCCAGGGCGACATTGACAACGCTAACGTCCAACAGCACAACGACCAATCCCAAGGCGGAAGCCGCCAACGTACCACGCGACGAAGGTCTGGAAGAGAGCATGACGCACATCCTTGACGTAACAAACTGATGCCATGTTAGGCAGTCGATGTCTGTGCGTAAATTACCTATAATTGCAACTCAACCTGGAGAAAATGCACAGATGTTTGATTGGGAGAATTTACGTCATTTCCTGGCCGTCGCTCATGCAGGCACGCTTTCTGGCGCAGCGCGTGCGATGCACGTCGATCACGCGACGGTGAGTCGGCGATTGAACGCTCTCGAGGCTGAACTGCAAATGTCTCTGATTGAACGGCTGCCGCGCTCGTGCCGATTGACGCCCGACGGAAAGAAGGTTCTGGAACTCGCCAAGCATATGGAGACGGCTTCCTTTGACATTGCCCGACTTGCCCGCGCTCAACATGCCCCACTGGACGGGAAGGTCGCCTTGAGTGCGCCACCGGTACTGGTCGCCCACTTCCTGGCAAAACGTCTGGCCAGCTTGCGTGAGACGCACCCCGGAATTCAACTCTCTCTACTGGCCCAGGCTCAGCAAATATCCCTTAGTCGCGGCGAAGCGGACATCGCACTGCGGTTGGTGCGGCCCAAAGAGCCCAGCAATGTGGCGCGGCGCATCGGCCGCATGCCCTTCGCGCTATACGCGCACAAGGATTACGCGCGTACGGTGCCGCCGGCCGATTGGACGTTTATTGCTTACGACGCATCGTTGGCCGACATGCCTCAGCAACAATGGCTATTGAAGATTGCAAACGGCCGCCCGGTGGGATGCACATTGAGCGACATCAGCGGCCATCTCGCCGCCGCGCGCGGTGGCGCCGGTGTCGCGGGACTTCCGTGCTTCATGGGCGATACCGAAGGGGATCTGGTTAGGCTGGAACACGACGGAAGTGCGTTCGCGCGAGATATTTGGCTAGTAGTTCATCGCGACTTACGTCGATCAAAACCTGTCCGCGTGGTGATGGATTACATCGCGACCATCGTTTCCGAAACCCCGATGTTGACCATCTAGATGCCTACGCTACGAGTTGTAGCAGTCTTATGAGTTCAGAAGCTGATCAAGACGAGAATACTTCCCTAAAGCAAAAGGCACCCGACATCAGACACAATAGATGCTTCGCAAACCGACCCGCACAATCGAAAGAAATCGCATGGGAAGTTGGCCTGCCCAGAGGGATTCGAACCCCCGACCGTCGGCTTAGAAGGCCGATGCTCTATCCAACTGAGCTATGGGCAGTGCGTGATGGCAGCGACAAGACGTCGCTGCCGGCGGGTCTTGCTGTGGCGCGATAACGCATCACGCCCAAGCAATCGACGATTATAGCGCACGCGCATGCCAATTTCATCGGCGTCGCTTCAGGAGATGTCCCCCTTTGCGTGCCGTCTCGTTCGCCTTTAGACTGGTAACGTGGAGGAGCGCGAGCATGAACGAAATCGAACGCGAACAACGCTTTGGCGCCCACAACTACGCGCCGCTGCCCGTCGTGCTCTCGCACGCCAAGGGCGTCTGGGTCTGGGATGTCGAGGGCAACCGCTATCTCGACATGATGAGTGCCTACTCCGCCGTCAGCCACGGTCATGCGCATCCTCGCCTGGTCGCCGCGCTCACCGCGCAGGCACAACGCCTCGCCGTCGTCTCCCGCGCCTTCTACACCGACCGGCTCGGCGCCTTCCTCGAACGGTTGTGCGACCTCACCACACTCGGCGGCGCACTGCCGATGAACACCGGCGCGGAAGCCGTCGAAACCGCCATCAAGGCCGCCCGCCGCTGGGGCTACAGCGCCAAACGCATTCCCGCCGACAAAGCCGAAATCATCGTCGCCGACGGCAACTTCCACGGTCGCACCACCACCCTCGTCGGCTTCTCGTCCGAGCCCGCCTATCGCGCCGACTTCGGCCCGTTTGCGCCCGGATTCGTGCGCGTGCCCTTCGGTGATATCGACGCCGTGCGCGCCGCCATCACCCCCAACACCTGCGCCGTCCTGTTCGAAACGATTCAGGGCGAAGGCGGCATCGTGGTCCCGCCCGACGGCTTCCTGCGCGCCCTGAGACAGCTCTGCACAGAACACAACGTGCTCATGCTGCTCGACGAAATCCAGTCGGGCCTCGGACGCACCGGCCGCTGGTTTGCCTATCAGCACGAAGACATCGTGCCCGACGGCGTGATGCTCGGTAAAGCACTCGGCGGCGGCCTGCTCCCTGTGTCGGCCTTCGTGGCACGACGCGACATCATCGACCTGTTCGAGCCCGGCAGCCACGGCTCGACCTTCGGCGGCAACGCCCTCGCCGCCACCGTCGCGCTCGAAGCGCTCGACGTCATGGCCGACGAAGACCTGCCGGGACACAGTGCCGAGATGGGGGAATACCTGCTCTCGCGATTACACGCGATTCACTCGCCGCTCATTCGCGAAGTCCGGGGCCGCGGCCTCTGGGCCGGCATCGAAATCGATCCCGCACGCGCCGACGCACACGACCTGTCCCTGCGCATGCTGCGCCGTCGTGTGCTCGCCAAGGAAACGCGCGCGACCGTGCTGCGCCTCGCACCGCCGCTCGTCATCGAACGCTCGGAGATCGACACCTGCATCTCCGCCCTCAAGGCCGTGCTGGCCGAAGCGGAGAACGAGGCCCGACACGAAGCCTGACGCGAGGCCAGGTCAGGCGCATGCGCGCCGGAGCGCTCGTGCATTCAAGCACCGCGCCCGTCAATGCGTCGACGACTTCGACCAGAGATTCATCACCAACACGCCCGCGATGATGAGCGCCATGCCGATCAGCGCAGGGGCATCGAGCTTCTGACCGAACAACACGCGTGCGGTGATCGAGATGAGCACGATGCCGAGCCCCGACCACATCGCATAAGCCACGCCCACGGGAATTGTGCGCAGTGTGAGCGACAGCATGTAGAACGCCACGCCGTAGCCCACGACCACCAGCGCCACCGGCCCGACGCGCGTGAATCCCTCCGAGGCCTTCAGCGCCGACGTGGCAATCACCTCCGCCACGATTGCCACCAGCAGGTACAGATACGCCATCGACACTCCTTTTCCTCGAATTCGCGGCCGATCATCATAACCGACGGGTTCTCCGCCTGGCCCCGCAAAATTCACTTGCCCAAGCGCCCCGCGTCGCGCTACAGTCACCGTCACGGTGTGGCCAGCACACCGGCGTCGCTCGGACGGTTCCGGGCGCTTACGTTCCAGGATTCTCATGTCCAGCTCTCAGGGCTCGCGCAGCTTTACGCGCATCAATCGTCTTCCCCCTTACGTTTTCAATATCACCGCCGAGCTGAAGATGGCCGCGCGCCGCCGTGGCGAGGACATCATCGATCTCTCGATGGGCAACCCCGACGGCGCGACCCCGCCGCACATCGTCAACAAGCTCGTCGAAGTCGCGCAACGCCCCGACACCCACGGTTATTCGACGTCGCGCGGCATTCCGCGTCTGCGCCGCGCGATCACACGCTGGTACAAGGATCGTTACGACGTCGACCTCGATCCCGAGCGCGAAGCCATCGTCACGATCGGCTCGAAGGAAGGCCTCGCTCACCTGATGCTCGCCACGCTCGATCAAGGCGATACGGTGCTCGTGCCGAATCCGTCGTACCCGATTCACATCTACGGCGCGGTCATCGCGGGCGCGAACATCCGCTCCGTGCCGATGACGCCCGGCATCGACTTCTTCACCGAACTTGAGCGCGGCATTCGAGAAAGCCATCCGAAACCCAAGATGGTGATCCTCGGCTTCCCGTCGAACCCTACCGCCCAGTGCGTCGAACTCGAATTCTTCGAGCGGGTGGTCGACCTCGCGCGCAAGCACGACATTCTCGTCGTGCACGATCTGGCCTACGCCGATATCGTCTACGACGGCTACAAGGCGCCCTCGATCATGCAAGTGCCCGGCGCGCAGGACGTGGCCGTCGAATTCTTCACGCTCTCAAAGAGCTACAACATGGCCGGCTGGCGCATCGGCTTCATGGTCGGCAATGCCGAACTCGTCGCCGCGCTCGCGCGCATCAAGAGCTATCACGACTACGGCACGTTCACGCCGCTGCAGGTCGCCGCCATCGCCGCGCTCGAAGGCGATCAACACTGCGTCGAAGAGATTCGCGCACAGTATCAGCGCCGCCGCGACGTGCTCTACAAAGGCCTGACGGAAGCGGGTTGGGACGTCGATCTGCCGCGCGCGTCGATGTACATCTGGGCGCGCATTCCCGAACCGTATCGCGCGCTCGGCTCACTCGAATTCGCGAAGAAGCTGCTCGCGCAGGCCAAGGTCTCGGTCTCACCAGGCATCGGTTTCGGCGAGTACGGCGACGAATATGTGCGCTTCGCCCTGATCGAGAACGAGTCGCGCATTCGTCAGGCCGTGCGCGGCGTCAAGCACATGTTCCGTGAAGACGGGCTGGTGCACCCGACGGTCGCCTGAGCCGCTACGGCGTACGCCCTAAAGCAACGGGGAGTCCGAAGACTCCCCGTTTGCCTTGCCCTGATCGATGCCTACGCCCCCTATGCGGGCAACCACTCCTGCAGCGTCACTTCAATGGTGATGAACGAGAGGTTGCCGCCGCGCACGAAGCGCCCGGCGAACATGCGCCCGTCGGTATCGGCGACCATCCCGTGCAGCGTGGGAAGCTCGCTCACGGCTTCGGGCCGTACGTCGACCTCACCGAACACATTGAGGATTTCCACCCCGGGGCCGCTCACCCGCTGTTCGCGCCAGCCGTCGCCCGCGCGAAACGCCAGCCGCGCGTCGATCAGGCTTCCCACGGCACCGCGCACGATGGCGCGCGAGATGGCATGCTCCACACACAGCGCTTCGATGCTTTCCGTCAAGTCCTGATTGGGTTTGAGACGCGCCACGACCAACCTGCCCAGCGTGCCGTTCTCGATGTCGACCGGGATATCCAGTTCGGCGCTCATGAGAGATCTCCCGCGATGGGATGCAGCAGACGGAAACGCGTCTCCTCGTCATCCGCGCTCACGTAGCCGCCGCGCTCGAACAAACACAGGCGAATCACGACCGGCTCGTCGCCGGCCCACGTGTGATCGAGAATCAGATGGCCGCCATGCAACTCGCCGCTCGGGTCGGAAAATCCCGCATGGCAATGCAGCAGCGTGGCGCCGTCGGCCGTGCGGCCCACAGTGATCGCGCCACCGATCAGATCCACCTCCCGGATTTCGTCGACCGGTGCCCCATAGCCAAAGGGACGCTCCGCGTCGGCGGTGGTCTCGATCATGTGATACCGCAGACCTCGCGCGGTGCCCGCGCAGAAACGGCCGACGCCGCCACCATACGCATAGCGGGATAACGCTTCGCGTAAGGACTCGCCGAGATTCGCACCCGACCGGATCGTGACGCGCAGTTCGTGCTGCCCGCTCAACACGCAGTCTTCCACACGGGGTAACGTGGGGGCGCCTGCATGTCGATAGATCCGTGAAAGCGCAGGTTTCATAGTCGATAGTCTCCTTGCTCTTCGAGCATCGTCTTGATTTGCTTCTTCACGATCTTGCCGTAGCCCGATTTGGGCATGGCATTCCAGAATACGAAGCGCCGCGGCCACTTGTAGCGGGCGATACGCGCTTCGAGATGTCCGAGCAGTTCATCGGCCTGAGCGGCCATGCCTTCCCGGGCGACCACCACGGCAAGCCCGCTCTCGCCCCATTTGGGGTCGGGCACGCCAAGCACCGCGCACTCCGACACGGCCGGGTGCGTGAGCAACGCTTCCTCGATCTCGCGCGGATAGACGTTCGAGCCGCCCGAGATGTACATGTCCGACGCGCGGCCCGTGATGTACAGGAACCCCTGCGCATCGACGTGTCCGAGATCGCCTGTGTGAAACCAGTCGTCCTTGAACGCCTTGGCATTCGCCTCCGGATTATTGTGATATCCCATGAAGACCGCCGGACCGCGCACGCAGATCTCGCCCGACGCGAACGGCGGCTGACGCTCGCCACGCTCGTCGAGAATCGCCACCTCCATACCGGTACGCGGCACGCCGCAGGTGCCCACGCGCGCGTCGGGTGCGTCGTCGTCATCGGTGTGCAGCCACGGCGGCAACACGGTGATGTTGCCCGTCACCTCGCCCAGCCCGTAGTACTGCACCAGCACCCGCCCCAGCTTGCGCAGCGCATATTTCTGATCGGCGCGATACATCGGCGCCCCGGCGTAAATCACGAACCGCAGCGAGCGATGGTCGTAGCGATCGACGGCCGGGTCTTCGACCAGCATCTTGACGATGGTCGGCACCGTGAACATGTTGTCGACGCCATGACGCTCGATCGCCTGCCAAACTTGTTCGGCATCCATCTTCTCGCCCGGCAGCAGCACGCTGGCCGCCCCACGCGCCGTATTGACGATGGCGTGAATGCCCGCACCGTGCGAGAGCGGCGCCACCACCATCGAGCGGCTGCGATAGGTGATGCCGGGCATCAGGTCGGCCAGGTGATTCGTCACGACGAACGCCATCTGCCCATGCGAGAGCACGCCCGCCTTCGGATGCCCGGTCGTGCCCGACGTATAGAAGAACCACAGTGGATCTTCGTACTCGACTTCCGCCTCGTAGCCGGGCGCGCCTTGATGTTCCGTGACCAGCGTCTCGTAATGCAATTCCCCTGCGCGTGGCTCGCCCAGCGCGATCACATGGCGCAACGCGGGCGATGCGGCGCGCACGGCGTCGACGTGCCCCTCGAAGCCAGCGTCGTAGATCATCACGCACGCACCGCTCGATTGGCCCAGGTACGCCGCCTCCGGTGCGGTAATACGGAAGTTCGTCGGCACCCACACCGCGCCCAGTCGAAAGGCGACCCATGCACTCTCGAAGATGGGCAGGTTGTTGCGCGAGTGAACCAGCAGCTTGTCGCCCTTGCCCACGCCCAGTTTGCGCAGCGCATCGACGGCGGCGTTCACGCGCGCATCGATCTCGCCCCATGTGCTGACCTTGTCGCCGACGATCAGGCCGGGCTCGTCCGGATGACGTCGGGCAACGTCGGCCAGCAGGCGGCCGAGATTCATGACCTTCTTGAGCATGTCGCTCGTCTCCTCGTTCATTTCGCTCAGTCCCGCCCGGCAAATGCCGGGCAGCCTGCCTCACCACCGTTCAAGCGAAGCATCAGCGCGCTTCGAGAATGCTCACGTAATTGGCCACTGCCGCACCGCCCATGTTGAACACGCCCGCGAGCCGCGCGTTGGGAATCTGCATCTCGCCCGCGGTCCCCGTCAGTTGCATCGCGGCCATCACGTGCATCGACACGCCCGTGGCGCCGACCGGATGGCCCTTCGCCTTCAGGCCCCCCGACGGGTTGACCGGCAGCAGACCGTTCTTCTCCGTCACGCCCTCGGCGACCAGACTCGCACCCTGCCCCGGTTTGGCCAGGCCCATCGCCTCGTATTCGATCAGCTCAGCGATCGTGAAGCAATCATGCGTCTCGACCAGCGACAGATCCTTCAACGACACACCGGCTACCCCCAATGCCTGACGCCACGCATGCTGGCCGCCTTCGAACGCCAGCGGATCGCGCCGCGAGAGCGGCAGGTAGTCGTTGACCTGCACCGCCGCGCGAAAACCGACCGCCTTGGGCATCGTGCGCGCCACGTCGGCCTTCGAGATCACGAGCGCCGCCGCGCCGTCGGACACCATGGAGCAATCGGTGCGCTTGAGCGGCCCGGCCACGAACGGATTCTTCTCGGAGACGTTGCGGCAGAAGTCGTAACCGAAGTCGCGACGCATATGCGCGTAAGGATTCACCGACCCATTGCGATGGTTCTTCGCCGCGATGCCTGCCAGGGCATCGGACTGATCGCCATAGCGATCGAAATAGGCCTGCGCGATCGTGCCGAACACGCCTGCGAAGCCGCCCGGAATGTCGGCCTCTTCGCGTGCATACGAACACTTGAGCAGGACTTCGCCAACCTGCGGCGTCGCCAATTCGGTCATCTTCTCGAACCCGATCACGAGCACGTGGGTGGCCTTGCCCGCCTCGATGGACTGCAAACCGCCGTGCACGGCCGCCGACCCCGTTGCGCACGCATTTTCGTAGCGCGTGGCCGGCTTGAAACGTAGTCCAGGAATGCGATTGAAAACGAGCGACGACGGAAAGTCCTGGTACAGGAAGCCACCGTTGAACGTGCCGACGTGAATGGAATCGATCTGCTCGGGCGCGAGACCCGCGTCGTCGAGCGCGGCTTGGGCGACATCGGCCAACAGGACTTCGGCATCGACGTTATCGAGTTTTCCGAACTGGGAGTGGGCCCAGCCGGTGAGGCATGCAGCAACCATGAAGTGTCTCCGGAAAAATGAGGTCATCCCGCTCCGGTGAGCAATTTCAATGCCAGACCTGTGCGGCACAGCCCCGCCGTGCGTGGCGCACGAGCGCCCGCGCTCCATCGCCGTCTCGTTGCGTCCTCCTCGCCGCGTTCGCGTGCGTGGCGCACTCGCCGTTGACGTAAGCGTAAAGCCGCCGTCGATGGCCCATCAAGCGAATTTGTCGGCGCGCCGGGTCAGCGCTGTTTGCTGCACCGCAACGCGATATCTCGTACCTGAAACCCAGCGACACCTGTCGCATCGTTGTCGCCTGCCGCATGCGACAGGTGTCGCAGCACGGGCGGCCGATGCGACAGGTGTCGCACGATCTGTCGGCCAACCAAACAATGTCCGCGGCGCGGGAGGTCAACAATCCTTAATAACGTAAGGGTTTTCCCGTTCGAACGACGATCTGGCACTCGATTTGCGTAAGATAGCCAAGCCACTTGCGAGCCACTTCACGCTCGCCTTACGAGATGGCCGAGGCGTTGCAGGGCAACACGTCCGCCCACCTCGCGCTTCAGACGCAGTCACCAAACCTAAAAACAGGAGACATGCAGTATGAGCAACATGGATCGCCGCCACTTCATCAAAGTCGTGGCCGCCACGTCGGCCGCCGCCGCCACGGGCTTGTATCAGACGCAAGCGCACGCTGCCGAATTCACGCTGAAGTTCGCCAACAATCTTCCCGTCAGCCACCCGATGAACGTTCGCGCCAAAGAGATGGCGCAAAAGATTGCGGAGCAGTCGAAAGGTCGCATCGACTTCCAGATTTACCCGAACAATCAATTGGGCAGCGACAGCGACATGCTGAGCCAGGTTCGCTCGGGCGCCATCGACTACTTCACGCTCTCGCCGCTGATTCTCGGCACGCTCGTGCCCTCGGCGCAGATCTCCGGCGTGGGCTTCGCGTTCAAGGACTACGGTCAGGTATGGGCCGCGATGGATGGCGACCTGGGCGCCCACGTACGCAGCCAGATCGCAAAGACCTCGGTGTTCGCCTTCGACAAGATCTGGGAAAACGGGTATCGCCAGATCACCACCAGCAGCCGCCCGATCAATTCGCCGGCCGACCTCAAGGGCCTGAAGATCCGCGTGCCGACGAGCCCGCTGTGGACGTCGATGTTCCGCGCCTTCGACGCCGCGCCCACGTCGATCAACTTCTCCGAAGTGTATTCGGCCCTGCAGACGCACATCGTCGAAGCCCAGGAAAATCCGCTGGCCATTCTGACCACGGCCAAGCTGTACGAAGTGCAGAAGTACGTGTCGATGACGAACCACATGTGGGACGGCTTCTGGTTCCTTGGCAACAAGCAGAAGTGGGACAAACTGCCGAAGGACCTGCAGGCGATCGTCACCGCCAACGTGAACGCCGCCGCGCTCGCGCAACGCGACGATGTGCGCAAGCTCAACGACAGCGTGACGACCGAACTCAAGCAGAAGGGCCTCGTGTTCAATGCACCGAACAACGAGCAGTTCCGCGACAAGCTTCGCGCCGCCGGATTCTATGCCGAATGGCACAAGAAGTTCGGCGATGAGGCGTGGTCGATGCTCGAAAAGTACACCGGGAAGCTTGCGTAAATGGAAACGTTGACGATGACGGCCGAGCCGACGCACGCGCTTGCCCGCCTCTTCTGCCACGTCAACCGCGCGGTGATGAAAGTCACCGAAGCGGTTGCCGTGCTGCTGGTGGTGGCCGAGACGCTCATCCTGCTCGCGGGGGTGATCTCGCGTTATGGGTTCGACAATCCGCTCACCTGGTCGGACGAACTGGCACAGATCCTGTTCATCTGGTTATCGATGCTCGGTGCCGTGCTCGCGCTCGACCGGGGCGAGCACATGCGGCTGTCCGCCATCGTCAACAAACTCCCGGCGGCATGGCGTGACTGGTTTCAGACCATGGCCGCGCTCACGGTTTGCGTATTCGTCGCACTCATTATCGTGCCCGCGTATTCGCATGCCATCGAGCAGATGGACATCACCACGCCCGCGCTGGAAATTCCCGACGGGCTGCGCGCCGCGGCCCTGCCCGTGGGCGCGGTGCTGATGCTCATTGCCGCCGTCTCGCGCCTGGCGCGCTGTTCGAGCCTGCGCCAGCTCGGACTCGGTGTGCTGGTCGTGGCCACGCTGGGTGCCGCGCTCTGGCTTGGGCGCCCCGCGCTCATCGCCATGGGCAATTACAACCTGCTGGTGTTCTTCGTGCTGATCGTCGGCGTCTGCGTGGCCGGCGGCATTCCGATTGCGTTTGCGTTCGGGACGGCAACACTGGCGTATCTGGCGCTCGTGACCGACGCCCCGCTGCAGATCGTCGTCAGCCGCATGGACGAAGGAATGTCAGGCCTCATCCTGCTGTCGGTGCCGCTGTTCGTACTGCTCGGCGCGCTCATCGAAATGAGCGGGCTGGCACGCAGCCTGATCGAATTCATGGCCGCGCTACTCGGGCACGTGCGCGGTGGCCTGCAATATGTGCTGCTCGGCGCCATGTTCCTGGTCTCGGGCATTTCCGGATCGAAAGCGGCCGACATGGCGGCCGTCGCGCCCGCGCTCTTCCCCGAGATGCAGCGACGCGGCTCGAAGCCGGAAGATCTCGTGGCGCTGCTCTCGTCGACCGGCGCCATGACGGAGACGATCCCCCCGAGCCTGGTGCTCATCACGATCGGCGCCGTGTGCGGTGTGTCGATCACCTCGCTCTTCGTCGGCGGCCTGCTGCCCGCGGTCATCGCAACGCTGGCCATCGTCGTGGTGTGTTTCGCACGTTCGCGCAAGGAAGCGCCGAGTGCGGCCCGCCGCGCGCCGTGGCGCGTGATCGGCAAGACGTTCATCGTGGCCTTGCCGGCGCTCGCCCTGCCGATTCTCATCCGCACGGCCGTGATCGAGGGGGCCGCCACGGCCACCGAAGTCTCGACCGTCGGTATCGCCTACACGGTCGTGATCGGCCTGATCGTGCATGCATTCAAGAAGCACCTGAACTTCAAACGTCTGTATCCGCTGTTGACGGAAACGGCCGCGCTCTCCGGCGCGATCCTGCTGATTATCGGCATGGCCACGGCCATGGCCTGGGCGCTCACGCAATCCGGGTTCTCCGCCGCGCTGGTCAGTCTGATGCATGGCATGCCCGGCGGTCAGGTCGGCTTCCTGCTCATCTCGATGGTCGTGTTCATCATCCTGGGCAGCGTGCTCGAAGGCATTCCGGCCATCGTGCTGTTCGGACCGCTGCTGTTCCCGGTGGCACGCTCCCTGGGCATTCATGACGTGCATTACGCGATGGTCGTAATTCTTTCGATGGGCATGGGACTGTTCGCCCCGCCGCTGGGCGTTGGCTTCTACGCTGCGTGCGCCATCGGCAAGACATCGCCCGACAAGGTTTTCAACCGGATGTGGACCTACATGGGCGCGCTGTTCATCGCATTGCTGCTCGTGGTACTCGTCCCCTGGATCTCGATCGGCTTTCTGAAGTAACGCAAATCCGCTAACGGTTTCGCAATCTCACCGACGGGCTCCGCCGCACTGCGGGCGGCGGAGCCCGGACTGTAAAAATCATTACATTTAGGAGTCCGTATTATGATGAGGAAAGTGGCGGTGGTGACGGGCGGCGGAATGGGCATTGGTGCCGCCATCTGCGAACGATTGATGAATGACGGCATGACCGTGGTGGTCGCCGACCTGAACGAAGGCGCCGCCGCCGAAACGGCGGAGAAACTGAGCGCGGCGGGCGGCACGGCGTGGGCGCTGGGCATGAATGTGGGCGACGCGGCGTCGATTGCCGACGGCTTCGCAAAGATTGCGCAGCGCCATGGCCGCTGCGACGTGCTCGTGAACAATGCCGGTATCGCCAAGACGTTTCCGTTTCTCGACTACCCACTCGATCACTGGCATCAGGTCATGGCCGTGAACCTCACGGGCACGCTGTTGTGCGGGCAGCACGCCGCACGACTTATGCGTGAGCAACGCTGGGGGCGCGTCGTCAATCTGGCGTCGGTGGCGGGCATTCTGGCCAGCGCCGGACGCACCGCCTACGGCACGTCGAAGGCCGCCGTCATCGGGCTCACGCGTCAGATGGCCATCGAACTGGCACCGTTCGGCATCACCGCCAACGCGATCGCTCCCGGTCCCGTCGACACGCCGCTCACGCAGGCACTGCATTCCGACATTTCGCGTCGCCACTACACGGAGACGACACCGCTCGGCCGCTATGGGCAGCCGCGTGAGATCGCTGGCGCCGTGAGCTTTCTCGCGTCGGACGATGCCTCGTATGTGACCGGCCATATCCTGCCGGTCGACGGCGGCTTCGTGGCCGCCGGCATTCTGGAAATCTGACGTCCCGCTTGTCTCTCGCGCCGCCTTCAGCGCGCGCTGGTGTCCGGCCCATCGGGCACCAGCCGAGCGCCCGGCGCGCGCTGCATGTCGCGCCACACCGCTCGCGCGTTCTCCACAAACGTCTCGACGCACGGATTGTGATTGTCGCGGCTCCACAGTAGCGCCACTTCCGCCACCGGGGCGTTGCGCAACGGTCTGAAAACCGCATTGCCGAACGCGCTCGTGCTGCTCATCGACATCGGCACCATCGCCACGCCCAGCCCTTCGCCCACCAGGTTGATGATGGTCTGCTGCAGGTTGGTTTCGAGCCGGATATGCGGCGAGAATCCCGCGCGACGGCAATGGTCGACGACCAGGTCATAGACAAGCGGCGCGATTTCACGCGGAATGCTCACGAACGACTCTTCGGCCAGTTGCGCGGCGTCGAGCACCCGCGCCTTCCCCAACGGGTGCGTGCGTGGGAGCACCGCCACCATCTCCTCGCGAAACACGGTCGCCGTATCGAGCCCGGTCAGGTCTTCGGGGCGATACATGATGCCGACGTCGGTCTGCCCAGCTCGCACGGATTCGGCGAGCAGATTCGGTAACGTTTCCGCCAATTTCATGTCGACGCGCGAATATGCGGCGGCATACGTGCGCGTGAGCGCGGGCAGGATGTTGTACGCCGAGGACATCATGAAGCCGACGGTGATCGCGCCATCCTCTCCCCGGCTCGCCGCCACGACGTTGCGGCGCGCCCGATCGACCGAGTTGAGAATTTCCACCGCGTCCTGATAAAGGCGAGTGCCGGCGCGCGTGAGGCGCACGCTGCGGCGCGTTCGCTCGAAAAGCTGCACACCCAGCTCTGCTTCCATCAGCGCAATCTGGCGCGACAGCGGCGGCTGGGAGATATGCAATTGCTGGGCGGCTCGGCCGAAGTGAAGGGTCTCGGCGAGCACCACAAAGTACTGGAAATGGCGCAGCTCAATCATCTGATACCCCAAAGGTATTAATGGCGCATCTATATTGTATTGGATGTTATGACTGGGCAGTCGTATCCTGCATCAGCGGTTGGCCACCCGAGCTGGCTGCGACATAAAGAGACGTCAGGAATCGCCAGGCCACAAGCCACCGACGGCGCCCTTTCGTACCGATACGAGAAGGAGACAAGTCATGCCCGCTCACCTTGCTGTAGCGTCAGCCCCCGCTCGACCTGTCGGCCCCGCCGCCCCCCTCGGCGCCGCCACTGCCAGTACCGCCTTCAGCCACGTCACCGCGCTCGCCGAGCGCATCCATCGGGTACCGGCCGCCCCCGCCGCCGCACCTCAGATGCGCCCCGACTATCTCGCCATTGACGATCTGTGCGGCACCGACGCCCGAATGCGCGCGTTGCTCTCGCGCGGCAAGCGCTTCGTCGATCGCGGACTGCCGGTATTGATCCTCGGCGAGACGGGAACGGGCAAGGAGTTTCTGGCCCGCGCGCTGCACGAGTACAGCGCGCGGCGCGCGCAAGCGTTCGTCGCGATCAATACGGCATCGCTGCCGGAACATCTCGTCGAGAGCGAATTGTTCGGCTATCAGCGCGGCGCGTTTTCGGGCGCCCTGCCCGGCGGAATGAAAGGCAAGTTGCAGCAGGCAGACGGCGGCACGCTGTTCCTCGACGAAATCGGAGACATGCCTTATGCGCTGCAAACGCGGCTACTGCGCGTGCTCTCGGAGCAGGAAGTCACGCCGCTGGGCGCGAGTCGCCCGGTGCCCGTCAACGTTCAGCTCATCTGCGCCACGCATCAGGATCTCGCCGGTGCAGTGGCACAGGGCACGTTCCGCGAAGATCTTTACTACCGCATCGCCGTGGGTGTACTCACGCTGCCGACACTGCGCGAGCGCGACGACAAGCGCGAGTTGATCGCGCGCATGCTATGCGACGAGTGGCCGGGATTGCGCGCTGATCAGGCACTGGCTCGCGTAGCGCCGCACGTCTTGGCGTGCCTGCTCTCCCACGCGTGGCCGGGAAATCTGCGCCAGATGCGCGCCGCGTTGCGTTACGCGTGCGCGGTAATGGCTGGCAATATGCTGGAGATGGACGACCTGCCGCCAGAGCTTGTCATGCCGTCGCCGGCGCGCAATGTGGATGGCAATGTCGCGATGCGTGCCCTGGAAGCGCGAGATGTTGTGGCGTCGAGCCCCGTCGCCGCCCCGAACGAAGCAAGTGCGCAGGCATCGCCGCACGACCACCGAGAGCGCGACCGCATTCTGCAGGCGCTCGCGCAACACCGCTGGAACATTTCCGCAGCGGCACGCACCCTCGGCTTCTGCCGGGCGTCGCTGTATCGCAAGCTCAAGCAGTTGCGCATTCCGCACGTGCGCGATTGCGGCGACGCCCTCGGCGCGAGCCATTACGCGTAGCCGAACACGCGGCAAAAAACGCAGACAAAAAAAAGCGCGGCCAATGAGGCCGCGCCAAGGTTTGGAGACTTTTCACTCAACGCAAAAGTCTACTTCTCGCGGAACGTAGTATAGGGTCTGGCCTCCCGAATCATTCTCATCATTCGGCGCAATGCATTATTCGGCGACTCGCAATAGTCCGTAAAACGCTATCAACAAATGACTTTTTGGCGCGAGTCAATTGTTCACGCCTGTCGGCATCTCGGATTTTCCTCATCGCGTGTGCTTCAGTACGCGCAATGACGCGATCATGACGTCTACCCGCACCGCCCCCCTACACCTCGCCGTATAGCCATCACAAAACCTCACCGATCGTGCAACGGAAGGTACCTTTATCGAAGGCATTATTTCGTTCGGCGCGTGACGTGGGTCAATGATCGCCATCGCGGAGATCACGTGTCGCTGGAACTTAACGCCTTGCCCCATGTCGCGTGTAGATCCAGTGCTGGCAATGCTTCGCGAGCGATGCCGCTTGCCCTCTGCACTGTGTCCCAAGCGCAACACACGTCGCTTGCGTGGTCATTTATCGCCTAGGCTTAATCAAGCCAATCCCTTATTGGACAACGCTTTTCGGCACATTCGGCGGATTCTTCCCGTATCTGAAATAGATTCTTGCGGATTCTGAAATAGGCGCGGGTCTCGCTCACTCATACACTGCCCCCTGTCAACAGAGCAGTGCCGATACTTGATCGGGTCCGCGAATGACAAACCGTCACCTCGACATGTTCTGTTTCGCCGCGTTCTGTTTACACGCGAATTCTGCGATTCGTGTCACGTTACTGGAGCTTAAACCATGAAAAAAACTCTTCTTGCCGCTGCCGTTGTCGGCGCGTTCTCCGCGAGCGCCCAAGCGCAAAGCAGCGTCACCCTGTATGGCTTGATCGACGCTGGCGTCGCTTACACCAGCAACTCGACGACCTCGACGGCTTCGGGTTCGAAGAACTTCCGCGCAACGAGCGGCCTGATCAACGGCAGCCGTTGGGGCCTGAAGGGCGCGGAAGATCTGGGTGGCGGTAACAAGGCCATCTTCGTGCTGGAAAACGGCTTCTCGATCAACAACGGCACCTCGGGCCAAAACGGCCGCATGTTCGGTCGTCAGGCTTTCGTTGGCCTGCAGAACGACAAGTTCGGCTCGGTGACGATCGGCCGTCAATACGACTCGCTGGTTGACTACCTGGCACCGCTGACCCTGAACGGTTCGTCGTTCGGCGGCACGATCGCAGCGCACCCGTACGATAACGACAACACGAACAACTCGTTCCGTGTGAACAACTCGGTCAAGTACTCGAGCGCCAACTACAACGGCCTGACCTTCGGCGGCCTGTATGGCTTCTCGAACAAGGCTGGCGATTTCGCCAACAACCGCGCCTTCAGCGCCGGCGTGAACTACGCGAACGGCCCGCTGACCGTGGCCGCTGCCTACCTGGAACGCCAAGGCAACACGGGCGCCAACAACACCAGCGGCGCAGTCGACACGTCGACTGGCGGCGACTCGGTGTTCAGCGCCTCGAAGCAACGCGTCTGGGGTATCGGTGGTAACTACGCCTTCGGCCCGGCAACCGTCGGCCTGGTGTACACCCACACGCAACTCCAAGGCCTGACCGGCCTGAACTTCAACAGCACCGCAGTTGCCTTCGGCAACGACGGCCTGAAGTTCGACAACTTCGAAGTCAACGGTCGCTACATGCTGACCCCGGCAGTCTCGCTGTCCGCCGCGTACACGTACACGATGGCCAAGCAAGATTCGACGGACAAGAAGCCGAAGTTCCACACCGTGACGCTGCAAGCCGACTACCGTCTGTCGAAGCGTACCGATGTGTACCTGACCGGTTCGTACCAGCACATCTCCGACAACGAAGGCACGGGCCTCCAAGCCGGTGTCGGCGCTGCCGGCGGTATGTCGTCGACCAGCTCGCAAACCGTTGTGGGCACGGGCATCCGTCACCGCTTCTAATCGACGCGGCGCGCACACCGGCGGCATGATGCCGGTGCGCCTGACATGAAAATGGGCAGCCTCGCGGCTGCCCATTTTTCATTGCGTCGATCGCGGTGCGATCAGAAGCCCAATCAGAACCGCGTTTCGCGCGCAGCGCGCAGGAAGTTGTCGAGCACCGGTGTGCAATCGAGATACTCCGGCCCACCCGCCCGGTGAAATTCCGGGTGCCATTGCAGCCCCATCACGAACGGCGCCTTGCGATAGCGAATGGCTTCCACCACCCCATCTTCCGAGCACACCGCCTCCACACTCAGGTCGCGCCCAAGCGTTCTCACCGACTGGTGATGGATCGAGTTGACGATCGGCACGTCGACCGGCCCCAGCATCTGCGCGAGCGATGACCCCTCGGGGAACGTCAGCGTGTGACGGTTGTGTTCGTAGGTATCGGTCACGTGCGGGATCGCGTCGGGCAGATCCGTAGCAATGTCCTGGTGCAGCGTGCCCCCAAATGCCACGTTGATGAGCTGGCAGCCTCGACACACACCGAGAATCGGCTTGCCCTGCTCCACGAACTCATGCAGCAATTCGAGTTCGTACATGTCGCGCATGCGATCGCCTTGCCATTCGTGGCGCGTCGCCACTTCCGAATAGCTGTGCGGCGAGACGTCCGCCCCGCCCTGCAACACCAGTCCGTCGAGATGCTTCGCGTAATCGTGCAGACGGATATGGCTCGGGTGCAGCAGCCCCTGCGTGTCGACCGTGGGAATCATGAACACCAGCACATCGCGCGACATCACCCAGTGCGCGATCGACTCTTCGAGGTACTGAAGCGTCTTGCTGCGCAGCCCCTTCGACCCCGGCTCCGGATGAAAGATGCGCGCTGAAATGCCGATCTTCAGGGTGCGCTGCGTGATGCGCTGCCCCGCGCGGTCGTACCACGCGCGAAATCGTGCCGACGTGATACGACGCAGCACCGACCACGGCGAATCGCCCGCCTGCAGGTACGACGGCTGGGTGCCCATCGAGGCAGGGCTGCCAGGACGCGCGGCACCTGGGCCGAATGTCGGCTGATGCGCCGGCTCGTCGCTGCCGGCACGGCCGGTCGCAGTCTCACTGCCCGTGCCACCGACGCTGCTGGGCACGCTGGTCGCTTCGCTCGGCTTTGGCGCCGGCGTGCCAATCGGATTACGGTCGGCGGCCACTTCGGCTGCAGACGCCTGAACTGAGGGGCTCGTCGCCGAGGCAGGAGCCCCTGGCGGCGCCTCGGGCGCGGGCGCCGGACGCGTGAGCGTGTCGGGGTTCGCTGGCATGTTGCCCGAAGCCTCGGCCGTGCCCGCAACGGGTTTCGCCGTCGCATGAGACGTCGCCGTTGTCGGCGGCTCCACATACTCGGACGCGCCCTGCGAGGCCGGCGTTGGCGACGTACCGGCGTCGGTGGACGGCGGCGTCTGCGGTGGCGTTGCGCTCTTGCTCGTATCGGACTCTGGCTTATTCGACGGCGGCGACGGCTGCGGCGATTTCGGATCTTGAGCGTCAGTCATGGTGGCGTTTGGATGGCGTCCGCGAAGGGGGAAAAATGGATGGACCACTGCGGCTGGCAAATTATCCCGCCGGCCTGATCCTGCCGCAACCGGGAAAGCCGATCGACCGCCAGATCCGGCACCCCGGCACCGGACAGGACTCGATGTACGATGAAACCACCCCGCCTCGGCGGGGTCGAACCACAATATCACGCATCGTGCGTATGAGCCCGCACGCTACGGGCGATGCAGCACGGCAGAGAGATAAGCGCGCGATGCGACAACTTAAAGAATCAATGAGCGACGTTTCCATCAATACAATGAAGACACCTGCCACATTCGGCGGCGATATTCGTTCAGGAGCCTGCAAGTGAAGCGTTTTCTGCGTCTGTGGCAAGTTGCGCGCCACGATTTCCGGGTTCTCTGGCACGCGGCTCGCGATCCGCGCCGCCCGCGCTGGTTGCTGCCCGCGCTGGCGCTGCTCGCCGTCTATTTAGTCAGTCCATTCGATCTGATTCCGGACTTTGTGCCCATCTTCGGCCTGCTCGACGATGTCGTGGTGATCGGGCTGGTCGCGCATTGGCTCATCAACCGTTTGCCCGAGGAGGTGCGCGAGGATGCGCGCGCCCACGGCGCCCACGGCTTCAGGCAGCGAGCCTGAGTCGGGACGTTGACGACGCCGTCGGCCATGAGCAACGGACCTTGGCCGAGTCTCCCCGAACGTTGGACCAGCGTCCGGCGTCCGGGAGCACATCGCATTGATGCCTGCTGGCGTTAGCGTCATTCGCCCCCACTCAGGGCATGAGCAACGTCGACCCGGTGGTTTTGCGCGCCTCGAGATCGCGATGGGCCTGGGCCACGTCGGCCAATGCGTAACGCTGATTGACCTCGATCTTGACCGCCCCCTTGGCGACGACATCGAACAGGTCGTTGGCCGTGGCTTCCAGGTCGGCCCGCTTGGCCGTGTAGCTGAAGAGCGTCGGTCGCGTGAAGAACAGCGAGCCGCGCGACACAAGGTCGGCCGTGTTGATCTGCGCGACGGGCCCCGACGCGCTCCCGAAGTTCACCATCATGCCCAGCGGCCGCAGGCAGTCGAGCGAGCCGATGAACGTGTCCTTGCCGATGGAATCGTAGACGACCGGCACACCTTCGCCACTCGTGATCTCCTTCACCCGTTCGACGAAATTCTCACGCGTATAGACGATCGGATGGTCACAGCCATGCTGGCGCGCGAGCGCCGCCTTCTCATCGGAGCCGACCGTGCCGATCACCGTCGCGCCCAAGGCCTTGGCCCATTGGCACACGATGAGCCCCACGCCGCCAGCGGCCGCATGGATGAGGATCGTGTCGCCCGCCTTGACCGGGTAGGTGCGGCGCAACAGGTACTGCGCGGTCATGCCCTGCAGCATCATCGCGGCGGCCTGATCGTCGCTGATGCTGTCCGGTAGACGCACGAGCGAGGCCACCGGCATCACGCGGGCCTGCGAGTAGGCGCCACAAGGACGGCTGGCATAGGCGACACGGTCGCCCGCCTTGACGAGTGTCACGCCTTCGCCCACGGCCTCGACCACGCCGGCCGCTTCCATGCCCAGACCGGCCGGCAGCGGCTGCGGATACAGGCCGGTGCGGAAATACACGTCGATGTAGTTCAGCCCGACGGCGTTGTGGCGCACACGCGCCTCGCCCGGCCCAGGGTCGCCCACTTCGACGTCGACATACTTCATCACTTCCGGGCCGCCATTCTGTTCGATGCGAATTGCCTTGGTCATCCTCGCTCCTCTCACTCGTGTGAAGTGTGTTGTGAACTGTCGGTTCTCGGCGTCACGCCACCGGCTGCGCGGCCAGACGCACGATCAACTGCTCGAGCAGCATGCGCGCCGTGGCGCTGTTGGTCGCGCACGGCACATTGTGTACGTCGCACGCCCGCACGAGGGCGTTGATATCCGGTTCGTGCGGTTGCGGCGTCATCGGGTCGCGCAGGAACAGCACCATGTCGACACGCCCCTCCGCCAGTTGCGCGCCAATCTGGAGGTCGCCGCCGTGCGGACCGGAGAGCATGCGCTCGACGTCCAGGCCAAGCTCGGTGGCGATGCGTCCGCCCGTCGTGCCCGTTGCGACGAGCTTGCACTGGCGCAGCACGTCGACGTAGTCATGCGCCACCGCCAGAATGTCGTCTTTTTTCTTGTCGTGCGCGATGAGCGCAATCCGGACGCTGGGTACCGTCGATACAGTCATTGAAGCGATCTCAAAAAGGTTAAAACGTGCCCGGGTACGCGCCACCGTCAATCAGCACGTTCTGTCCGGTAATGTAGCCCGCCTGCGCGCTGCAGAGAAACGCGCAGGTCGCGCCGAACTCGTCGGGCTGCCCGAAACGGCGGGCCGGAATTGCGGCAGCCCGCTTGGTGCGGACTTCTTCGACCGTCTGTCCGCTCTTGGTCGCCGATGCCTGCAGGGTGGCCGCGAGGCGGTCGGTATCGAAAGCGCCCGGCAGTAGATTGTTGATGGTCACATTGTGCCCAACGGTCGTGCGCGCCAGTCCTGCGACGAACCCCGTCAGCCCGGAGCGGGCGCCATTGGACAACCCGAGAATGTCGATGGGCGCCTTCACGGCCGACGACGTAATGTTCACGATGCGGCCGAAGCCGCGTGCCATCATGTCGTCCACGCACGCCTTGATCAGTTCGATGGGGGTGAGCATGTTCGCGTCGAGCGCGCGAATCCAGTCGTCGCGTTGCCAGTCGCGGAAGTCACCCGGCGGCGGGCCACCCGCGTTGGTCACGAGAATGTCGAGTTGTCCGCACGCCGCCAGCGCCTGCGCGCGCCCCTCTGGCGTGGTGATGTCGCAGGCCACGGCGGTCACGCTCACGCCCGTGGCCGCGCGAATCTCGTCGGCCGCCGCGTTGAGCGTCTGCGCCGTGCGCGCGACGATCACGACGTTCGCGCCCGCTTCGGCCAGGGCCCGCGCGCACGCGCGCCCCAGCCCCTTGCTCGCGCCGCAGACCAGCGCGGTGCGCCCCTTGATTCCCAGATCCATGTTCAGCCTTCAAGACAAGTGACACGTTGGACAACGGCGGTGACACCGCCGTCTTGCAGCGATTCTAAGGGAATCGTGCGCGCGCCGCTTTATGGGGGCAATCGCTTGGGCAATCGGCACGGGCCGACAGCGAAACCCGGACCGACGGCGCCCGCATCGGATAAAATCGCGGCCATGCGGGCCACACCGGCCCTGCCCCAGATTGCCAGCCATGAAACAAGATCTCCGCTTCCCGAATCTCTTTATCTGCGATCACCCGCTGATCCAGCACAAGCTCTCGCACATGCGCGACAAGGAAACCTCGACACGCACGTTTCGCGGCCTGCTGCGCGAGATCACCTTGCTCATGGGCTACGAGATCACGCGCGACCTGCCGCTCACGACCGAGCGCATCGACACGCCGATGGTCGCCATGGACGCGCCCGTCATCGCGGGCAAGAAACTCGCGATCGTGCCGGTGCTGCGCGCCGGCGTGGGCATGAGCGACGGCCTGCTCGATCTGGTGCCGTCGGCACGCGTCGGTCACATTGGCGTGTATCGCGACGAGCAGCATCGTCCGGTCGAATATCTCGTGCGCCTGCCGGATATCGCCGAGCGCCGCTTCATCCTGTGCGACCCCATGGTGGCGACCGGCTATTCGGCCGTGCACGCCGTGGACGTGCTGCGCAAGCGCGGCGTGGCTTCGGAAAACATCGCGTTTCTCGCCCTGGTGGCCGCGCCCGAAGGGGTGAAGGTGCTGCATGACGCGCATCCGGACGTGAAGCTGTATGTCGCGTCGCTCGACGAGCGTCTGGACGATCACGCCTACATCATTCCGGGTCTGGGCGACGCGGGCGACCGCCTGTTCGGCACCAAGAACTGACGCAGGCGGCTCTCACGCCCCGGCCCGCCGGTGCCGGGGCGACCCTCCCCGCCCTACCGCTCTCCCCGGCGTCCCCGGCCCGGGCGCCGCGTGGCCATCGCCACGCCAACGGCTGCCAGCCCCATCCCTCCCCACGCGAGCGGCGGCATGTGCTCCCCGACCATGAGCCACGCAGCAAGCGCCGCTGACGGCGGCACCAGGAAAAACAACGCCGAGACACGCGACGCTTCGCCACGCCGGATCATCGCCAGCAGCAACGAAATCGCGACGATCGAGTTGCCGATCACGAGGTAGACGAGCGCCGCGCCGAGCTGCCACGTCCATTCGATGTGCATCGGCTCCAGCCATGCGGCGAGCGGCAGCGTCGCCGCGAAGCCCACGGCGTATTGCACCAGATTGGACGTAACCGGGTGCTGGCCCACGCCGAAGCGCTTTTCGTAGAGCGTGCCGCACGTGATCGCGCCAAGCGCCACGAACGTCAGTACCAGCCCCAGCGCGGAAGTCGCCTCCACCGCCGAGCGCGCCACAATGACCAGCGCCGCCCCCGCCAGCCCCAGAACCAGTCCGACCCAGTTCAGCCCGCTCACGCGCTCGCCCACCAGGTGCGGCACGGCCAGCGCCACGAGAATCGGTTGCAGCGAGGTGATCAGCGCCACGCTGCCGGCCGACACGCCCAGGCGTAGCGCCAGATACGTCATGCTGAAGTACAGCGCCTGAATGAGCAGACCGATGACGACGAGATGGCCCCAGGCGGCCACGGTCTTCGGCAATGGCGGGCGCATGACGAGGGCCAGCGGCGCGAGCAGAACAAGCACCAGCCCGTAGCGAAGCGCGAGGAACGTGAGCGGGTCGGCATAGGTCAGGCCGATCTTGGCGACGGTAAAGCCGACCGACCAGAGAAACAAAAAAATCAGCGGCGCGGCGCGCAGCCACAACGGGTCGTGGGCGACACCGGTACGCACCGGTTCCAGCGAAGATTTCAGCGACATGAGGGGACGAGCGTTCGATGTAGGGGAGGCGGTGCCGGCGATACGTCAGTGGCAAGGCGTGCGCCACTCGCCACCGATCGTCGGACGGGGGTGTTGTCGCGGCGGCAGACAAGCCCGGTCATCGCCGCCTGCTGCCGCCGAGAATGCTGCCCAGCACGCCGCGCACGATTTCGCGGCCCAACTGGCTACCGATGGTGCGCGCCGTACTCTTGACCATCGCTTCGACGACCGTATCCTTGCGCCGCGAGCCGCCCGCACCGCCCAGCAAACCGCCGAGCGAGTCCCTGACCGCGTCGAGCAGGCCACCGCCGGCCGTTTCGCCGGTGGTCGGCGGCGCGTCCGGCGCCTGCGGCACCGCCCCTCCGCCTGAGGCGGGCGGCACGTCGCCCTGGCGCGTCCGGGTGCGCCCGACCAGCACTTCGTAAGCCGACTCGCGATCCGCCGTTTTTTCGTACACGCCAGCCACGAGCGACGCGGCGATGAGCGCTGCACGCTCCTGCGGGGTAATCGGTCCGATGCGCGAAGCCGGCGGCGCGATGTACGCGCGCTCCGTCACGGCGGGACGCCCCTTCTCGTCGAGCAACGACACCAGCGCTTCGCCCACGCCCAGCTCGCCGATCACCGTTTCGATATCGAGCGACGGATTGGCGCGCATTGTCTGCGCCGCCACCTTGACCGCCTTTTGATCGCGCGGCGAATACGCCCGCAGCGCATGCTGCACGCGATTGCCCAACTGACCGAGCACGGTGTCCGGTACGTCGACCGGATTCTGCGTCACGAAGTACACGCCAACGCCCTTCGAACGAATCAACCGCACCATCTGCTCGATCCGCTCGAGTAACGGCTTCGGCGCCTCGTTGAACAACAAATGTGCCTCGTCGAAGAAGAACACGATCTTGGGCTTGTCGGGATCGCCCACCTCCGGCAGACGCTCGAACAGCTCGGCGAGCAGCCACAGCAGGAAGGTGGCGTAGATGCGCGGCGCGGCCAGCAGTTTGTCCGCCGCGAGAATGTTGACGATGCCGCGCCCTTGCGCGTCGGTCTGCATGAAGTCGTCGATATCGAGCATCGGTTCGCCGAAGAACTTGTCGGCGCCTTGTTGCTCGAGCGTGAGCAGCCCGCGCTGGATCGCGCCGACCGACGCGGCCGAGATGTTGCCGTACTGCGTGGTGAAGGTCGAGGCGTTTTCGCCCACGTGCTGGAGCATCGCGCGCAGGTCCTTGCTGTCGAGTAGCAGAAGGCCGTTGTCGTCGGCAATCTTGAAGACGAGATTGAGCACGCCGGTCTGCGTCTCGTTCAAGCCCAGCAGCCGCGAGAGCAACAGCGGACCCAGATCGGAGACCGTTGCGCGCACCGGGTGGCCCTGCTCGCCGAACACATCCCAAAGTGTGGCGGGGCTGCCATGCCAGTCGGGCGTTTCGAAGCCGAACTGGGCCATGCGCTCCTTAAGCTTGGGCGTTTCGGCGCCGGGCTGCGCGATGCCCGTCAGATCGCCTTTCACGTCAGCGAGGAACACGGGCACGCCGATGTCGGAGAAGGCCTGTGCCATGACCTGGAGCGTGACGGTCTTGCCCGTGCCGGTGGCCCCGGTAATCAACCCGTGGCGATTGCCCATGGCGGGCAGCAGGCCAAGAACGTGCTGGTCGTTGCGTGCGATGAGAAGCCGTTCGCCGGGGTCGCCGGCAGGGCTCGCAGCCCCGGTGGAGGCGGGCGGGGATGCCGTTGAGGAAGCGGCAAGCGACGAGGCTTGCGGCGGCACGGGCTTCTGGGGCATGAGAGACCTCGGCGGTAGACGCAGCGTGGCTCGTGACACGGCGCAGCAAACACCCGTGGCACGGTGCGGCGGCATGATAAAATTGCCTCCGATTATAGCGGCACGATGCCGCTCGGACTGCCCTGGCCCCGAAACGACGGGGGGACCGATGGGTCGACACGACCCATGGGCGCCAACGAGGCGATTCGGCAATTCGCGCCCGCGCCCCCAGTGGTGGCGGGCGCGCCTGTTTCAATGGTTGGCCGCGCCGCACTGCGCTGGCCGGCAGAGGCTACTTCGCCGCACAGCGCGGCACGACGGAGAAATTCATGGCGGGTCATTCCAAATGGGCCAACATCAAACACAAGAAAGCGGCGGCAGATGCCAAGCGCGGTAAAGTCTGGACACGCCTGATCAAGGAAATCACGGTGGCCGCACGCCTGGGCGGCGGCGACGTCGACAGCAACCCGCGCCTGCGCCTGGCCGTGGAAAAGGCTGCCGACGCGAACATGCCCAAGGACAACGTCAAGCGCGCGATCGATCGCGGCGTTGGCGGTCTTGACGGCGCCAACTACGAAGAAATCCGCTACGAAGGCTATGGCATCAACGGCGCCGCGGTGATCGTCGATACCATGACGGACAATCGCGTGCGCACCGTCGCCGAAGTGCGCCATGCCTTCTCCAAGTTTGGCGGCAACATGGGCACCGACGGCTCGGTGGCGTTCCTCTTCACCCACTGCGGCCAGTTCCTGTTCGCGCCGGAGACGCCGGAAGACAAGCTGATGGACGTGGCGCTCGACGCCGGTGCCGACGACGTGATCACCAACGACGACGGCAGCTTCGAAGTCATCTGCCCGGCGAACGACTTCCAGGCCGTGAAGGCCAAGCTTGAAGCGGCCGGTCTGAAGGCCGAAGTCGCGGAAGTCACGATGAAACCGCAAACCGAAGTGGTCTTCACTGGCGAAGACGCCGTGAAGATGCAAAAGCTGCTCGACGCGCTCGAAAACCTCGACGACGTGCAGGAAGTATTCACCAACGCCGTCATCGAGGAATAAGATGAAGATTCTGGTTGTCGGCTCGGGCGGCCGCGAACACGCGCTGGCGTGGAAGCTTGCCCAATCGCCTCGTATTCAGTTGGTTTATGTCGCCCCGGGTAACGGCGGCACGGCGCTCGACGAGCGCCTGCGCAATGTCCCGATCAGCGATCCGAACGTGCTCGCCGAGTTCGCCGCGCGCGAAGGCATCGCGCTGACCGTGGTCGGCCCCGAAACGCCGCTCGCCGCCGGTATCGTCAACATCTTCCGCGCGCGTGGCCTGAAGATTTTCGGCCCGACGAAGGAAGCGGCGCAGCTCGAATCGTCGAAGGACTTCGCCAAGGCGTTCATGAAGCGCCACGGCATTCCCACCGCCGATTACGAAACGTTCTCCGACGCGGCCAGCGCCCACGCCTACATCAACGCCAGGGGCGCGCCGATCGTCATCAAGGCAGATGGCCTCGCCGCAGGCAAGGGCGTGGTCGTGGCGATGTCGCTCGACGAAGCGCATCACGCCGTCGACATGATGCTCGCGGACAACAAGCTCGGCGACGCCGGTGCCCGCGTGGTGATCGAGGAGTTCCTGCAAGGCGAGGAAGCCAGCTTCATCGTGATGGTCGACGGCAAGAACGTGCTGCCGCTCGCCACGTCGCAGGATCACAAGCGCCTGCTCGATCACGATCAGGGACCCAATACCGGCGGCATGGGCGCGTATTCGCCCGCACCGATCGTCACGCCGCAGATCCATGCGCGCGTGATGCGCGAGATCATTCTGCCAACCGTGCGCGGCATGGAAACCGACGGCATCCGCTTCACGGGCTTCCTGTACGCCGGTCTGATGATCGACGCGCAAGGCAACGTCAAGACGCTCGAATTCAACTGCCGCATGGGCGACCCCGAAACGCAGCCGATCATGGCGCGCCTGAAGGGCGACTTTTCGGTCGTGGTCGAGCACGCGATTGCGGGCACGCTCGACAAGGTCGAACTCGACTGGGACCGCCGTTATGCGCTGGGCGTGGTGCTCGCGGCGCACGGCTATCCGGACACGCCGCGCAAGGGTGACCGAATCTCCGACGTGCCGGCCGAGACCGCCGAATGCGTCACGTTCCACGCGGGCACCCAGCTCGAGAACGACGTGCTGACGGTGACGGGCGGGCGGGTGCTGTGCGTGGTTGGCTTGTCCGACACCGTGCGCGGCGCGCAGAGCGTGGCGTACCAGACCGTCAATCAAATCAATTTCGACGGTATGCAGTATCGTCACGATATCGGCAACCGCGCACTGGCGCGCAAACCGGAGTAAGCCCGCCGAAGTCAGGCAACGGGCGTCAGGTCGGCCACGCTTGAAGGCAGACCTTGAAGCGCCAAATCGTTGTGCTACGGCCCGGAGACGTCATGTCGTCCGGGCCGTTGTCGTTTTGGCGGGCGTTTTAGCGGCCGTTCTGGCAGCACCACGACCGCGAATGCCGTCACGGCGTCGCGATTGACAAGCGCGGAGCAAGTTGGCACGCTGACACGGCGCGGGTGCGTCACCACCGCGCGTCCGGCCAGCCCCGGCGGAATGCATACAGTTTTCCCGACAGACCCTCGCTCGACGGAGACTTACATGTTCGATCTCGACAAGCTGGTCAACGATTATCTGATGCCGTTCGGCCTGAAGATTGTGATGGCCGTCGTCATCTGGATCGTCGGCGGTATCGTCATCAATGTGGTGGCGCGGCTCGTGCGCAGCGCCATGACTCGCCGGGCCATCGATCCCACCCTCGTTCGTTACACCGAATCGACGCTGCGCATCGCCTTGCGCATTGCGCTGATCATTTCCATCCTCAGTGTCTGCGGCATCGAGACGACTTCGTTCGCCGCGCTGCTCGCCGCCGCCGGCATCGCCATCGGGGCGGCCTGGTCCGGACTCCTGTCGAACTTCGCCTCCGGCATCTTCCTCATCGTGCTGCGCCCCTTCAAGACCGGCGACATGATCAGCGCAGGCGGCGTGACCGGGGTGGTCGACGAGATCGGCCTGTTCGTCACCACGCTCACGACGGCGGACAATCTGCGGGTGTACGTCGGCAACACGAAGGTCTTCGGCGACAACATTACGGTGTACGACGCCAACGCGTTTCGCCGCGTCGACTTGACGGCGCAGCTCGCCCACACGGTCGATGTGCAGGACGCGATAACGCGCCTGAAGGCACGCATCGCGCAGATCCCGAACGTGATGAGCACGCCCGCGATCGATGTGGTGATTCTCGAATTCAATCCCGCCGGGCCGGTGCTCGCGGTGCGTCCGTACTGCCACAACCGCGATTACTGGCAGGTATATTTCGATACCAACCGGGCCATCGCCGAGGTGGGTGGCATGGCTCAATGGCCGGTGCCGGCGCCGCGTCAGATCCTCATGCCGCCGCCGGGCGACCCTGGCAAAGGCATGCCCATTGCGCCCGCGGGCGGCGCGCCAGCGGCCAGTCCTCTGCCCAACGCGCCAGCGCCGTGACCGCCAACGCTTGATGCAGGTCATTCGGGCGGCATTCGGCGCCACCGTTTGCCGCGTCGGCCTGCCCCCGACCGCGTGGCTGCCGGTACAATCGCGGTTATTACCACGCATCGGGACGTCACAGAATGACAGCGCAAGACGCCGCACCGGCGCCGGATACGGGCGCAGTGCGAACTTATCTGCTCGGGCTTCAGGACCGCATTGTCGAAACGCTCGGGCGCCTCGACGGCAAACGCTTCCTCGCCGACGACTGGCAACGTCCGGCCGATAGCGCACTGCGCGGGGACGGCCGCACCCGCGTGCTCGACGATGGCGACTTCTTCGAGCGCGGCGGCGTGAACTTCTCTCATGTGGTCGGCGACAAGCTGCCAGGTTCGGCCAGCGCCTCCCGCCCGGAGTTGGCCGGGCGTGGCTTCGAAGCCCTCGGTGTCTCGCTCGTGCTGCATCCGCGCAATCCGTACTGCCCGACTGTGCACTTCAACGTGCGCATTCTGATCGCCACGGCTCCCGGCCAGTTGCCCGCGTTCTGGTTCGGCGGCGGTATGGATCTCACGCCGTACTATCCGTTCGAAGAGGACTGCCGGCACTTTCATCAGACCTGCAAGGACGCGCTCGATCCGTTCGACACCGCGTGGTATCCGCGTTTCAAGACGTGGTGCGACGAGTACTTCTACCTGAAGCATCGCCAGGAGCCGCGCGGCATCGGCGGCATCTTCTTCGACGACTTCTCGGGCGGCGGTTTCGACACGGGCTTCGCCGTCATGCAAAGTGTGGGCGATGCCTTCCTCGACGCTTATGTCCCGATCGTCGAGCGCCGTCGCGGCATGCCCTACGGTGAGCGCGAACGGGATTTCCAGGCCCACCGGCGTGGCCGCTATGTCGAATTCAACCTGGTCTGGGACCGTGGCACCCATTTCGGCCTGCAATCGGGGGGGCGCACCGAATCGATCCTGATGTCGATGCCGCCGATCGTGAAATGGCACTACGACTGGAAGCCCGAGCCGGACACCCCGGAAGCGAAGCTCTATACCGACTTCCTCGTGCGCCGCGAGTGGGTGTGAAGGCCGGCCGCGAATGACCGTCTCCTCCGCTACTGGGCACGACGCCACGCATCCGTCGCCCGCCAGTCCGATCCGGCGCATCGGCGTGCTCGGCGGCACGTTCGATCCGATTCACACCGGGCACCTCGCGCTCGGCGCACTGTTCGCGCGCACACTCGCCCTCGACGAACTGATCCTGATGCCAGCCGGCCAGCAGCCGCAAAAGCAAGGCAGCACCGCGGCCGAACATCGTCTGGCTATGACACGCCTCGCCGCGGAGCAACTCGCCGCAGCGCTCGCGCGCACGCAACCGTCCACCCGGTTGCGCGTCAGCACGCGCGAGATCGAGCGCGCCGGGCCGAGCTACACCGTCGATACGCTGCGCGAGATGCGCCGTGACCTGGGCCCGCAGGTCTCGCTCTCGCTGCTTATCGGCTCCGACCAACTGGTGCGCCTGGATACCTGGCACGCCTGGCGCGAGCTGTTCGACTACGCGCACGTCTGCGCGGCCGCGCGACCCGGTTTCCGCTGGGCCACCGCCTCCTCAGAACTGCGCCAAGTCTTCGCCGAACGGGAAAAGTCCGCGCTCGGGGTACAATCCACGCCATGCGGCGGCATACTGATCGACAACTCACTGGCTGTCGACATCTCCGCCACCGAGTTGCGCGCCACGCTGGCGCACGCGCGAGACGCGGCCACGCCCCCGGCGAATCTGCCCGAATCCGTGTGGCATTACATCCGCGCGCAACACCTGTATCGCGCCTGACGGCCCTTGGCCCTTACCCGGTCGCCGCTTCGGCGCTCCCTGTTTCACCAAAAAGACGCACTATGGATATTCGTAAACTTCAGCGCCTGATCGTCGACGCCCTCGAAGACGTCAAGGCCCAGGACATCAAGGTGTTCAACACCGAGCACCTCACCGCCCTGTTCGAGCGCGTGATCATCGCGAGCGGCACGTCCAATCGCCAGACCAAGGCGCTCGCCGCAAGCGTGCGGGACAAGGTCAAGGCCGCCGGCGGCGACATCGTCAGCATGGAAGGCGAAGACGTCGGCGAATGGGTGCTGGTCGACACGGGCGACGTCATCGTGCACATCATGCAGCCGGCCCTGCGCCAGTACTACAACCTCGAAGAGATCTGGGGCGAGAAGCCCGTGCGCCTGAAAGCGGCCGGTACCAAGGCCGGCGCCAAGGCCAGCGCGGAAGATCACGAAGACGACGAGGACGACGCCGTCGACGCGCCGGCCCCCGCACGCCGCAAGGCAAAGTAAGCCGGCACTGCGCGGAACTCAGCCGACATGCGTCTGTTCATACTCGCGGTCGGGCACAAGATGCCCGGCTGGATCGAGACCGCTTTCGCCGAGTACGCCAAGCGCATGCCGCCCGAGCTGCGTATCGAACTCAAGGAAATCAAACCGGAGCAACGCTCCAACTCCCGCACGGCCGAGACGGTGATGGCGGCCGAAGCGCAGCGCATCGATGCGGCCCTGCCGCGTGGCTGCCGCCTCGTGTGCCTGGACGAACGCGGACAGGACCTCACGACGATGCGTCTGGCCCAATCGCTCACCGGCTGGCAGCAAGACGGGCGCGACGTGGCGTTCGTGATCGGCGGCGCAGACGGCCTCGACCCGGCCCTCAAGGCGCGCGCCGACACCCTCATCCGGCTCTCCAGCCTGACGATGCCCCACGGTATGGTGCGGGTATTGCTCGCCGAGCAGCTCTACCGCGCGTGGAGCATCAATGCCAATCATCCCTATCACCGCGTCTGACGACACACCAGGTCAGAAATAAGTCGGAAATAAGTCAATTCGTCTTGTGCGGTGCAACGTCGCGTTGCGCCGCACGCCAAATCGCGCGCAACGCCTCGCTGCCCGGCATCCCCAGACGATTGTCAATCCCCTTAGACGCCGCCATGCAACACGCGTTGTGCGCTGCGGGTGGAAAAAACACAATGACGTGGTAGTCTAGCCCGCGCTGCAAGGTTCGCACCGCGAACAACAACTAGACTTCTCGTGAACCACCGGAGATTGGCATGAAGCAACCGTCCCTGCGAAGTATCGTTTTGGCCGGCGTTGGCGCTGCAATGGCGTTCGGCATGAGCACGTCGGCCCTGGCCGCAACCGAGATTCAGTTCTGGCACTCGATGGAATCGGCCCTCGGCGATCGCGTCAATCAGATCGCCAACGATTTCAACGCGTCGCAAAGCGACTACAAGATTGTCCCGATCTACAAGGGCAACTACGAGCAGGGACTGGCCGCCGGTATCGCCGCGTTCCGCGCCGGTAACGCACCGGCCATTCTTCAGGTGTACGAAGTGGGTACGGCCACGATGATGCAAGCCAAGAAGGCGGTCAAGCCGGTGTGGCAAGTCATGAAGGACGCCGGCGAGCCGTTCGACGAAGCGGCGTTCGTGCCGACCGTGGCGAGCTACTACGCGGACAGCAAGACCAACCATCTCGTGTCGATGCCGTTCAACAGCTCGACCCCGGTGCTGTATTACAACAAGGACGCCTTCAAGAAGGCGGGCCTCGATCCGAATACCCCGCCGAAGACCTGGGCCGACGTGAAGACCGACGCCGAGAAGCTCAAGGCCGCCGGCCTGTCGTGCGGTTTCAGCACCGGCTGGCAGGGCTGGACGCAACTCGAAAACTACAGCGCCTGGCATGCCCTGCCGTTCGCCACGAAGAACAACGGCTTCGACGGTCTTGACGCCAAGCTGAACTTCAACGGCCCGCAGCAGATCAAGCACATCCAGTTCCTGGCCGACATGGCCAAGGAAGGCACGTTCACGTATGTGGGCCGCAAGGATGAAGTGACCTCGAAGTTCTACAGCGGCGACTGCGGCATTGCCATTACCTCATCGGGCGCCCTCGCCAACATCGCCAAGTACGCCAAGTTCAGCTATGGCGTGGGCATGATGCCGTACGATGCCAACGTGAAGGGTGCACCGCAGAATGCCATGATCGGGGGCGCCAGCCTGTGGGTGCTCGCTGGCAAATCGTCCGCCGAGTACAAGGGCGTGGCCAAGTTCCTGAACTACCTCGCGTCGCCCGCGGTGGCGGCGAAGTGGCACCAGGATACCGGTTACCTGCCGGTGACGAAGGCCGCCTATGAACTGACCGAGAAGCAAGGCTTCTACGCGAAGAACCCCGGCGCCGACGTGGCCATCAAGCAGATGCTCAACAAGCCGCCTCTGCCGTTCACGCGGGGTCTGCGCCTGGGCAACATGCCGCAGATTCGCACGGTGGTCGACGAGGAACTCGAAGGCGTGTGGAGCGGCAAGCAAACGCCCAAAGCCGCGCTGGACAAGGCCGTCGCCCGTGGCGACGAGCTGCTGCGCCGCTTCCAGAAACAAGGCGGCTAAGCCGTCCTCAAAACGCACGATCGCGCACGCCAAGCCGGCGAATTGGCGAATGAATGGCGTTCGCGGCGCGCATTGCGGCGTTACCGTCGCGACGTTACTATGACCACCCGGCCCGTCGACAACACGGGCCGGGTTGGTTTTTTCTGCTCATTACGTTATGGCGCATAACTCCAGAGAACGCCCTCGCTTCGGAACCGGCTGGCTGCCCTACGCGCTCGTCGCCCCGCAGCTCCTTATCACCGTCGTGTTCTTCCTGTGGCCCGCGGGCGAGGCCCTGTGGCAATCGACATCGGCGCAGGACGCCTTTGGGCTGTCCAGTGAGTTCGTCGGCCTGGACAACTTCGTTTCGCTATGGCGCGACCCGCTCTACCTCGCGTCGTTTCGCACCACGATGATCTTCAGCGGGTTGGTGACGGTCTGCGGACTGGTCATCTCGTTGCTGCTCGCGGCCATGGCCGACCGGGTCACGCGGGGCAAGCGCACCTACCAGACGCTGCTCATCTGGCCCTACGCGGTGGCACCGGCCATCGCGGCCGTACTGTGGGCCTTCCTGTTCAATCCGAGCATCGGGCTTGTCACCTACGGCCTGGCGAAGCTCGGCATCGAGTGGAATCACGCGCTCAATGGCGGCCAGGCGATGTTCCTCGTCGTGCTCGCCTCGATCTGGAAGCAGATCAGCTACAACTTCCTGTTCTTCTACGCGGGTTTGCAGGCGATTCCGCGCTCGCTCGTGGAAGCGGCGGCCATCGACGGCGCCGGGCCGATCCGGCGCTTCTTCGGGCTGGTGTTGCCGCTGATTTCGCCGACGACGTTCTTCCTGCTCGTGGTCAACCTCGTGTACTCGTTCTTCGACACGTTCCCGGTGATCGATGCCGCGACCGGCGGTGGGCCGGGTCAGTCGACCATGACGCTGATCTACAAGATCTACTCGGAAGGCTTCAAGGGGCTCGACCTCGGCAGCTCGGCTGCCCAGTCGGTGGTGCTGATGGTCATCGTCATCGTGCTCACGGTCGTGCAGTTCCGTTTCATTGAACGCAAGGTGCAATACGCATGATCGAGAATCGTCGCGGCCTGGATATCTTCTGCCACGTCATGCTGGTCATCGGCGTGCTGTTGGTCGTCTTCCCGCTCTATGTGGCGTTCGTCGCCGCCACCATGAACGAGCGCGAAATCTTCAACGTTCCGTTGTCGCTCATCCCGAGCACACACCTGCTCCAGAACCTTGCCACCGTGTGGAATCAGGGCACGGGCGATTCCGCCATGCCGTTTGGGCTAATGCTCGGCAACAGCCTGTTCATGGCGCTGGTCATCACCATCGGCAAGATCTCGGTGTCGATCCTGTCGGCCTTCGCCATCGTGTATTTCCGTTTCCCGTTGCGCAATCTGTTCTTCTGGCTGATCTTCGTCACGCTGATGCTGCCGGTCGAAGTGCGGATCTTCCCAACGGTACAGGTGATCTCGACCCTCGGCCTCATCAACACCTACACGGGCATGACGCTGCCGCTTATCGCGTCGGCCACGGCCACGTTCCTGTTCCGGCAGTTCTTCATGACGCTGCCCGACGAACTCGTCGAAGCCGCGCGCATCGATGGCGCCGGCCCGATGCGCTTCTTCGTCGACGTGGTGTTGCCGCTCTCGAAAACGAACATCGCGGCGCTGTTCGTCATCACCTTCATCTATGGCTGGAATCAGTACCTGTGGCCGATTCTGGTGACCAACGCCCCGTCGATGACGACGGCCGTGGTCGGCATCAAGAGCATGATCGGCAGCGGCGACACCGCCACCCAATGGCAACTCGTCATGAGCGCCACGCTGCTCGCCATGTTGCCGCCCCTCGCGGTGGTCCTGCTCATGCAGCGTTGGTTCGTGCGCGGTCTGGTCGATTCGGAAAAGTAATCATGGCAAATCTCAAACTCCATCGCGTCAAAAAAACCTACGACCGGAAGAACTATGTCCTGCACGGTGTCGACATCGACATCGAAGACGGCGAATTCGTGGTCATCGTCGGCCCCTCCGGTTGCGGCAAGTCGACGCTGCTGCGCATGGTGGCCGGCCTCGAATCGGTCAGCGAAGGCAGCATCCTGATCGGCTCGCAAGTCGTCAATGAACTGGAGCCGAAGGATCGCAATATCGCGATGGTGTTCCAGAACTACGCGCTTTATCCGCACATGGATGTGCGCCAAAACATGTCGTACGGCTTGAAGATCCGCGGCATCGACAAGAAGATCATCGACGAGCGCGTGCTCACCGCCGCACGCATTCTGGAACTGGAACCCCTGCTCGCACGCAAGCCGCGCGAACTCTCGGGCGGTCAGCGCCAGCGCGTGGCCATGGGCCGCGCGATCGTGCGTGAGCCCGCGGTATTCCTGTTCGACGAACCGCTCTCGAACCTCGATGCCAAGCTGCGTGTGCAAATGCGTCTGGAAATCCAGCGGCTGCACGCGCGCCTCAAGACCACCAGCCTGTATGTCACCCACGATCAAATCGAGGCGATGACGTTGGCGGATCGCGTGATCGTCATGAACAAGGGCTACGCCGAGCAGATCGGCACCCCGACGGATGTGTACGAGCGCCCCGCATCGCTGTTCGTGGCGAGCTTCATGGGCTCGCCCGCCATGAACCTGCTCAAGGGCCGCGTAGACTCGGAAGGCCGTACGTTCGAGGTCGACGGTGGCGGGCCGGCCCTGCGTCTGCCGCCCACGAGCATGGCGTATGCCAACCGTGAACTCATGCTCGGCGTGCGCCCCGAACATCTGGTGCCCGCCGAGCAGCACAACGGCCTGGGTGCCTTTGCCGCGCAGACCAACATCCTCGTCGATCAGCTCGAACTGCTCGGCGCCGACAATCTGGCGCATGGCCGCTGGGGCGAGCAGCCCGTCACGGTGCGTCTGCCGCACGAGATGCGGCCGGCGGCGGGTACGGTGGTGCCGCTGGCCATCTCGGCCAAGGCGTTGCACCTGTTCGATCCGACGACCGGCAAGCGAGTCGAAGCATGACCGCCCCCTCGACACCGACGCGTTTGTGGCCCGCCTGGCCCTATCCCCGCATCGTCGCGCACCGTGGCGGCGGTAAGCTGGCCCCGGAAAACACGTTGGCCGCGTTCGAGATGGGGGCCTCGCTCGGCCTGCGCATGGTCGAGTTCGATGCCAAGCTCTCGGCGGATAACACCGTCTTCCTGCTGCACGACGACACGGTCGATCGGACCAGCAACGGGCACGGCGCTGCCGCGCAAATGACCTACGCCGACATCGCAAAACTCGATGCCGGCAGTTGGTTTGGCGAGCGCTTCGCGGGTCAGGCGATGCCGACCCTCGCCCAAGTGGCCGAGCGCTGTATTGCGCTGGGGCTGGCGGCGAACGTCGAAATCAAACCGTGCCCGGGCCGCGAGGCGGAAACGGGCAAGCGGGTCGCCCAGGCCGTGCAGGCGCTGTGGGCCGGACAGGCCCAGCCGCCGTTGCTCTCGTCGTTCTCGTACGACGCGCTCGACGCCGCGGCGGCCGCTGTCCCCGACCTGCCGCGCGGCATGCTGTACGAGGCCATTCCGGCGCATTGGCGCGAGGACGCCCGCCAGCTCGGCACCGTCTCGCTGCACGCGAGCCATCAGCCGCTCGACGGCCCGCAGGTCGCACAGATCAAGGCGGCCGGCCTGCAAATGCTGGTCTACACGGTCAACGATCCGGCCCGTGCACGTGAACTGGCGGCGTGGGGTGTCGATGCCATCTGCACCGACCGCATCGACCTGATCGGCGCCGACTTCCTCGCCGACGCTTGAACGCTTGCCCCGCGGAGTCCTCGGCAATCCGCGGCAATCCGCCCGTTTTCCCGTCGACATCGCCGTCTGCCCCCGCGCGCGCTGGCGGGCGTGAGCGCAAGGCGGCATAATAGGGCGTTCCCCCTCGCCCAGCCCATCCCGCGGCCCGGTGCACGCGCTTGCCAGTCGTTGCGAAGCCGTGTGCCGGGCTGGACGAATTCAAGCCAAGCCGCCATGCCGTACATCTATCTCGCGTCGCAAAGTCCCCGCCGCCAGGAACTGTTGCAACAGCTCGGCGTTCGTTTCGAGCTGCTGCTGCCGGGCGCCCACGAGGACGCCGAAGCACTCGAAGCCGTGCTGCCGGGAGAGCCACCGGACGACTACGTGCAGCGCGTCACGCGTGCCAAGGCCGAAGCGGCGCTCACGCGCCTCGCCCGCGCAGGCCTGCCTGGCGCCCCCATTCTGGCGGCCGACACGACGGTATGCCTGGACGGCACCATCCTCGGCAAGCCTTTCGACGACGCCGACGCCTGTGCCGTACTCGCCCGTCTGTCGGGCACACGCCATCGTGTGCTGACCGCCGTGGCCGTCTGCGCCGACGGCCGGATCCATCAGGCAGTGAACATCTCGCATGTCTGGTTCCGGCCGATGCGCCGTGAAGAGATCGAGCGTTACGTCGCCTCGGGCGAGCCGAGAGGCAAGGCAGGGGCATACGGTATTCAGGGCAAGGCCGCCGAATTCGTGCTGCGCATCGATGGCAGCTACTCCGGCATCATGGGGCTACCGCTGTGCGAGACCGCCGCGCTGTTGCGCCAGGCCGGCGTCGACTTCTGACGCTTACCGAATTTGCCAAGCCTTATTGAGTCGGGTCGACACTCTATGAACGAAGACATTCTGGTCAACATCACGCCACAGGAAACCCGTGTGGCACTCATGCAGCTCGGTGCCGTGCAGGAATTGCACATCGAGCGCACGCTCTCGCGCGGCCTGGTCGGCAACATCTATCTGGGCAAGGTCGTGCGCGTGCTGCCAGGCATGCAATCGGCGTTCATCGATATCGGGCTGGAGCGAGCGGCGTTCCTGCACGTGGCCGATATCTGGCATCCGCGTACGAACAACGACACCTCCACGCCGCATCCGCAGCCGCCTATCGAGAAAACGGTGTTCGAGGGGCAGACGCTGATGGTGCAGGTCATCAAGGATCCGATCGGCACCAAGGGCGCGCGCCTGTCGACGCAGATCAGCATTGCCGGGCGCACGCTCGTCTACCTACCGCAGGAGCCCCACATCGGCATTTCGCAGCGCATCGAGAGCGAAGCGGAGCGCGAGGCGCTGCGCAGCAAGATCCAGGCGCTCGTGCCGGCCGACGAGAAAGGCGGCTTCATCGTGCGCACCATCGCGGAAGACGCGGCGGACGCCGAACTGGCGAACGACATCGCCTATCTGCGCAAGTCCTGGCAAACCATCGGCGAGCAGAGCACGCGCGTGCCTGCGCCTGCCCTGCTGTATCAGGATCTGAACCTTGCCCAGCGCGTGCTGCGCGATTTCGTGCACGAGGAGACGGGCAAAATCCTGGTCGACTCGCGCGAGACGTTCCAGAAGCTGGCCGAATTCGCGACCACTTATACACCGGCGGTGCTCGGCAAGCTCACGCATTACACCGGCGAGCGGCCGCTGTTCGACCTGTACAACGTCGAGACGGAAATCGAGCGGGCGTTGTCGCGTCGCGTCGATCTGAAGTCCGGCGGGTATCTGATGATCGATCAGACCGAGGCGATGACGACCATCGACGTGAACACCGGCGGCTACGTCGGCGCACGCAACTTCGACGACACGATCTTCAAAACGAACCTCGAAGCGGCCTTGATGATCGCGCGCCAGTTGCGGCTGCGCAATCTGGGCGGGATCATCATCATCGACTTCATCGACATGGAGAACACCGAGCATCGCGATTCGGTGCTCGCCGAACTGAAGAAGGCGCTCGCCCGCGACCGGACGCGCATTACCGTGAACGGCTTCTCCCAGCTCGGACTCGTCGAAATGACCCGCAAGCGCACGCGCGAGTCGCTCGCCCATGTGCTGTGCGAGCCGTGTGCCGTCTGTCAGGGCAAGGGACAGGTCAAGACGCCGCGCACGCTGTGCTACGACATTCTGCGCGAGATTCTGCGCGAATCGCGTCAGTTCAATCCGCGCGAATTCCGCCTGATCGCCTCGCAGGAAGTCGTCGATCTGTTCCTCGAAGAGGAGTCTCAGCATCTCGCGATGCTGATCGACTTCATCGGCAAGCCGATTTCGCTGCAGGTGGAGTCGTCGTTCCATCAGGAACAGTACGACATCATTTTGATGTAACCGCACTCAACGCTCCCACGTTCCGACGTCATGCCCTACTCGAACTACGACAACCTGGCGGCATCGAGCGAGGCGCTCGACAAACACGCTGTCGCGCGCAAGACAACCTGGGTCAGCATCTGGGTCAATATCGTGCTCACGACGGCGCAGATCGTCATCGGCATCTTCGCCCGTTCGCAGGCATTGATTGCCGACGGCATTCACTCGCTCTCGGACATCGTCTCGGACTTCGTCGTGCTGGCCGCCGCAAGGGGCAGCGCCCGTGCGCCGGACGCCGACCACCCCTACGGTCATAGCCGCTACGAAAACGCGGCGTCGTTGTTTCTTGGCGTCATTCTGCTCGTGGTGGGGGCGGGAATGCTCTGGCGCGGCATCGAGCGGCTGCTGCATCCGGAAGACATTCCGGAAGTGCACATGATCGCGCTGGTCGTTGCGGTTCTGGTGCTGGTCAGCAAGGAAGGCCTCTTTCGCTATATGCTGCGCGCCGCGCAGCGCGTGCGCTCGGCGATGCTCGTGGCCAATGCGTGGCACGCGCGCTCCGACGCGCTCTCGTCGCTCGTCGTGGCGTTCGGTATTCTGGGCAACCTTGCGGGCTATCGCATTCTCGACCCGCTGGCCGCCGCCCTCGTGGGACTGATGATCGGACGCACCGGGTGGAAGTTCGGCTGGAACGCGTTGCAGGATCTCATCGATCGCGGCGTGGACGACGCCACGACTGTCACCATTCGGGAACGGCTACTCGCGACGCCCGGCGTGCGCACCATCGACATGCTGCGCACGCGGCGCATGGGCGATGAAATCGTCGTCGATGTGCACATCCTCGTCGATGCGCGTCTGTCGGTCTCGGAGGGACACTACATCGCGGAACAGGCGCGCGCGACGGTCATGCTGGAGCCGCAGATTCTCGATGTACTCGTACACGTCGATCCGGAGAGCGACACCAAGGGCACCGCATTGCAGCAATGGCCTGCGCGCTCGGTCGTGGTCAGCGCGGCAGAGGCGCTGTGCCGCGCCAATGCGCTGGCGCTGCACGACGTCAAACTGCACTATCTGAACAACGGGCTGGAAGCCGACGTGATTGTCGAAGGGCTGCGTGAACCGGCAAGTTCGGGCGCGGAGGGCGTGCCCATCGACGACGGCATCGAACCGTCGTCGCAGAGCGTGGCCGATGCGCTCACCGCGCGCTTTGGCCTGCGCGCCGTGAGAATACTGCGGGTGACGGGCGACACGTCTGCCGCACCGGGCGAGGCAGACGTCGCCAACCGCGCAGCGCCGCCCGCAAAAGCCACGGCCGCCGCCGGCCCCGCCGTCGATTGACGACCGGGCTGAAGCGGCCGAGGGTACCCCTACGGAACGGTGTTCCGTAGGCGACATCAGTCTTCGTGCCGGTACTCCGAGAACAGCATGCCCTGCCGATCCTTGTCCGAGACGATCGGCGTGATGCCGTCGAGCGGCCAGGGAATCGCAAGCGTCGGGTCGTCCCAGCGAATGCAGCGCTCGAACTGCGGCGCCCAGTAATCCGTGGTCTTGTACAGCACTTCGGCCGTCTCCGACGTCACCACGAAACCGTGGGCGAAACCTACCGGGATCCATAGCTGCTTCTTGCTTTCGGCGCTCAGCACCTCCGCGACCCACTTGCCGAAGGTCGGCGAGCCTTCACGAATATCGACCGCCACGTCGTAGATTTCGCCGTGCAGCACGCGCACGAGCTTGCCCTGTGGTTGCTTGACCTGGTAGTGCAGGCCGCGCAGTACGCCACGGACCGAGCGCGACTGGTTGTCCTGCACGAATGTGAGCGCCTCGCCGAGCGCGTTGTCGAAGCCGCGTTGGTTGAAGCTCTCGAAGAAATGGCCGCGAGCGTCGCCAAAGACCTTCGGTTCGATCACGCGAACGGCAGGAATGGCGGTGGGAGTCACTTGCATAGCGAGATACCGGTTAGGATCGAAGGAAAGCGTCGCGGCAAGCTCAGAACAACCGCTCGCGCAACATCGAGAGCAAGTATTGGCCGTAACCGGTCTTGGCGAGCGGTTGCGCGAGTGCCTCGATGGCGGCGGCATCGATCCAGCCGCGCCGGTATGCGATCTCTTCGGGGCATGCGACCTTCAGGCCCTGACGGCTTTCGATCGTCTGGATGAATGTGCTCGCCTCGAGCATCGATTCGTGCGTGCCGGTATCCAGCCATGCATAACCCCGCCCCATGATCTGGACGTTGAGCTTGCCGCGACGCAGGTATTCGTTGTTGACGTCGGTGATTTCCAGCTCACCACGCGCCGACGGCCTGATCGAGCGAGCAATCTCTATGACGTCGTTGTCGCAGAAGTACAAACCGGTCACGGCGTAGCGCGACTTCGGCGCCTTGGGTTTCTCGACGAGGTCGATGGCTTTGCCGCTTTCATCGAACGTCACCACGCCGTATCGCTCTGGATCGTGCACGCGGTAGGCGAACACAGAAGCCCCTTCCGTCTGGTTATTCGCTGCCGAAAGTAGTGACGCGAAATCGTGGCCGTAGAACAGATTGTCGCCAAGCACCAGCGCGCATGGGTCGCGACCGATGAAGTCCGCGCCGATCAGGAATGCCTGCGCCAGTCCGTCCGGCGACGGTTGCACGGCGTATTGCAGGTTCAATCCCCACTGACTGCCGTCGCCCAGCAGTTGCTCGAAGCGCGGCGTGTCCTGCGGCGTCGAGATGATCAGCACGTCCCGAATCCCCGCCAGCATCAGCGTGGACAACGGGTAATAGATCATCGGCTTGTCGTAGACCGGGAGCAACTGCTTAGAGACGGCGAGCGTCGCCGGATACAGTCGGGTGCCGGAGCCGCCCGCGAGAATGATGCCCTTGCGCTTGATACTCATGCGTGCCTCAGTCGTTCTTTTGATAGTGCGTTTCGATCCAGCGCTGGTATTCGCCTGACTGCACCTGGCGCACCCACTCCCCGTTGGCGAGGTACCACTGTACCGTCTTGCGCATGCCGGTCTCGAACGTCTCGGCCGGGCGCCAGCCCAGTTCGCGCTCGAGCTTGCGCGCGTCGATGGCATAGCGGCGGTCGTGGCCCGGCCGGTCGGTGACGAACGTGATCTGATCGCCGTACGATTTGCCGTCGGTGCGCGGCGACAGTTCATCGAGCAGTGCACACAGGTGCTTCACGACCGACAGGTTGTTCTGCTCGTTCCAGCCGCCCACGTTGTACACCTCGCCCGTGACGCCTCTGGCGAGCACCTCGCGAATGGCGGAGCAATGGTCGCCGACATACAGCCAGTCGCGCACGTTGCTGCCGTCGCCATAGATCGGCAACGGCTTGCCGGCCAGCGCATTGGCGATCACCAGCGGGATAAGCTTTTCGGGGAATTGGTACGGGCCGTAGTTGTTCGAGCAGTTGGTCGTGAGCACCGGCAGGCCATAGGTGTGGTGATAGGCACGCACCAGATGGTCGGAACCGGCCTTCGACGCCGAGTACGGGCTGTTGGGGGCGTACGGCGTGGTCTCGGTGAAGGCCGGATCGCTCGGGCTCAGTGAGCCATAGACTTCGTCCGTCGAGACGTGCAGGAAGCGGAAGGCATCGCGCGCCTCGCCGTCGAGCGTTCCCCAATAGGCGCGTGCGGCTTCGAGCATCGTGAACGTGCCGACGATGTTCGTCTGCACGAAGTCACCTGGGCCGTGGATGGAACGGTCGACGTGGCTCTCCGCCGCGAAGTGCAGCACCGCGCGCGGCCGATGCGCGGCGTACAGCCGACCGAGGGCGTCGCGGTCGCAGACATCGACTTGGGCAAAGCGATGCCGCCGGTCATGCTCGATACCCGCAAGATTGGCGAGATTGCCCGCGTAAGTCAGCTTATCGATGGTCAACACAGGTTCGTCATGCTGCACGAGCCAGTCAAGAACGAAATTCGCACCGATAAACCCGGCACCGCCAGTCACAAAGATCATGGGCTAAAAATAAAGAAGGGGGAGCGGCCTTACTTGCGCGGCACGCGTCCCATCAAAAAGAATTCGTCGTTCGGCCGCATCGAAATGGCGTTGGCGATGCGGTTGGACATGCCGAAAAACGCCGTGATCGCGGCGATGTCCCAGATGTCCTCGTCGTCGAGACCGTGTTGGCGCAGCGCCGCGTAATCGTCGTCGCCGACTTCGTGGGAGCGCTCGCACACCTTCATCGCATAGTCGAGAATCGCCCGCTGACGCGCGCTCAGGTCCGCCTTCAGATAGTTGACGGCCACCTGATCGGCGAGCAGCGGCTGCTTTTCATAAATGCGCACCAGCGCACCGTGTGCAACGACACAATACAGACACTGATTCACCGCGCTCGTGGCGACCACGATCATCTCGCGTTCGCCTTTGCTCAGATTGCCTTCTTTGGCCATCAGCGCATCGTGATACGCAAAAAAAGCGCGGAATTCAGCGGGGCGATGCGCCAGCGTGAGGAACACGTTCGGGATGAAGCCGGCCTTTTCCTGCACGTCGTCGATACGTGCCCGAATATCGGCCGGCAACGCGGCAAGGTCGGGCACAGGGAAACGGCTGATCGGCGGCTGACTCATCGTGATCTTCTCCAGGTCGGGCGGATAAGCGCTGACGTTCGCGACGCGACGGCGACGTCAGGCGTCCTGCTGCTGCGCGTACTGAATACGGTGCAGATGCGCGTAGAGGCCATTATGCGCCACCAGCGCCTGGTGCGAGCCCTGCTCCACGATGCGGCCGTGTTCAAGCACGACGATCCGGTCGGCGCGCTCAATGGTCGAGAGGCGGTGCGCGATCACCAGCGTGGTTCGCCCTTCCATCAAGACTTCCAGCGCGGCCTGCACGTGGCGCTCGGACTCCGAATCCAGCGCGGACGTTGCTTCGTCCAGGATCAGGATCGGGGCATCCTTGTAAATCGCGCGTGCGATGGCCAGACGTTGACGCTGACCGCCCGACAGGCGCATGCCGTTGTCGCCCACGAGCGTTTCGACGCCTTCGGGCATGGCCGCGACCGCATCGGCCAGATTGGCCGCCCGCAGCGCTGCCTGCACGCGCTCGGCGTCGATCTCTTGGCCGTAGGCCACGTTTGCGGCGATGGTGTCGTTGAACAGCACGACGTCCTGGCTCACGAACGCAATTTGACGACGCAGATCGGCCAGGCGCAGGTCCGTCAGCGCAATGTCGTCGAGCAGAATCCGGCCACCGGTCGGATCGTAGAAGCGCGGCACCAGATTGACCAGCGTGGTCTTGCCGCTGCCGGAGGGCCCCACCAGCGCCACCATCTCACCGGGCGCCACCTCGAGCGAGATCCGATCGAGCGTCGGACGCTCGCTGGCACCATAGTGGAAGCTCACCTGATCGAACGTCACGCGCCCCTTGGCGCGCTCGAGCGTGCGCTCGCCGCCGGTCGGCTCGACTTCGACATCCATGACTTCGAAAATCAGCTCCGCGGCCGTCACGCCGCGCTGCAGCGGCTGGTTGACATCCATCAGATGCTTGAGCGGGGAGACGACCAGCAGCAGCGCCGTGACGAAGGCCGTGAAGCCGCCCACGGTCATCTCGCCCGACGACGACTCGATCATCGCCACCGTAATGACGATGGCCAGTGCCAGCGAGGCGAGGGCCTGCGTCACCGGCTGCGCCAGACCGCCTGAGACGGTCACGCGCATGGCATAACCGCGCAGCGTGCTCGTCATCTTGTCGAAGCGCGACTTTTCGTACGCTTCGCCGTTGTGGATCTTCACCACCTTGTAGCCGCCCACGGCCTCTTCGACCACGTACGACAGTGCATTGGTCAGCGTTTGCTGCTCGCGGTTCAAACGACGCAGGCGCCGGTTGATCTTGCCGACGAGCCAGCCGATGAACGGCAGAATCACGGCCACGACGAGCGTAAGGCGCCAGTTCAGATAGAACAGGTAGCCCAGCAGGCCGACGACAGTGAGCGAATCGCGCACGAGCGTGATGAGCACCGTGGTCAGTACGCCGAGCACCTGGTTGACTTCATAGACGAGCGCATTGATGAGCGTGCTCGTCGTCTCGCGTTGATAGAAGACGGCCGGTGCATGCAGCAGGCGGTCGAACATGCGCACCCGCAGGTCGAGCAGCACGCGGTTGGACACCCACGAGAGCATGTAGTTGGCCGAATATTGCGCTACCCCCCGGATGACAGCCAGACCGATCACGGCGGCAGGCACGTACCACAGATTCCATGGATCCTGGCCCGAGAACCCCTTGTCGAGCACCGGCTTGAGGACGGCCGGAATGGCCGCTTCGGTCGCGGCCACGAGCGCCATGGCGAGAACGGCCAGCAGGCCCATGTGCCAATACGGCTGAAGATAGCCCAGCAGACGCCGAAGAATCGGTCCGACGGGCTTGTGCGGTGCGCTCATGTAGGTGGGGGACGGCGGAAAAACCGCTATTCTATCGTACCGGCCGGTCTTGCCGGGACACGTCCGAGCCTGACTCGGACATCACCGCAAAATTCATCACAATGGCCGCGCTCGGGGCCGATGCGCGCCGCAGCCGGGGGGAACCGGTATACTCCCGCCCATGGCAAGCGCACTCGAAGTCCTCCGTACCGTATTCGGCTATAACGCATTCCGTGGCGATCAGGCCGCTATCGTCGACCACGTGGCCGACGGGGGCGACGCGCTTGTGCTGATGCCGACCGGCGGCGGCAAGTCCCTGTGTTATCAGATCCCCGCGTTGCTGCGCCCCGGCATCGGCATCGTCGTCTCGCCGCTCATCGCGCTCATGCAGGACCAGGTCGATGCGCTGCTGCAAGCCGGGGTGCGCGCGGCCTATCTGAACTCCAGTCTCGGCTTCGACGAAGCGCTCGATACCGAGCGCCGCGCCGCCCGCGGCGAACTCGATCTGCTCTACGTGGCGCCCGAGCGCTTGCTGACCGATCGTTTTCTCGACCTGCTCGACCGACTCGACGCGCGCGGGCAACTGGCGCTGTTCGCCATCGACGAGGCGCATTGCGTCTCGCAATGGGGGCATGACTTCCGTCCCGAATACATTCAGCTCTCGGCACTTCACGAACGTTATCCGCGCGTACCGCGCATCGCGCTGACCGCCACGGCGGACGCCGCGACGCGCGAGGACATCCAGACGCGGCTTGGCCTGACCGAGGCGCGGTTGTTCGTCTCGAGCTTCGACCGGCCGAACATTCGCTACGAGATCGTCGATCGCGACAATCCCCGCAAGCAGTTGCTCGCGTTTCTGGGGCGGCACCGGGGCGAGGCGGGCATCGTCTATTGCCTGTCGCGCAAGAAGGTGGAAGAAACCGCCGCCTGGCTCGAGACGCAGGGCATTCCGGCCCTGCCCTATCACGCAGGGCTGGACGCGGACGTGCGCCGCACGCACCAACAGCGCTTCCTGCGCGAGGAAGGGCTGGTGATGTCGGCCACGGTCGCCTTCGGCATGGGCATCGACAAGCCCGACGTGCGTTTCGTCGCCCACCTGGATTTGCCCAAGAGCCTCGAAGCCTACTATCAGGAGACGGGGCGCGCGGGGCGCGACGGCGAACCCGCCGAAGCCTGGATGACGTATGGGCTGAACGACGTCGTGGTGCATCGCAGCCGCATCGACGAGTCGAACGCTCCCGACCAGCAAAAGCGCATCGAACGCCAGAAACTCGACGCCCTGCTCGGCTATTGTGAAGCGCCGCGCTGCCGCCGCACCGTGCTGCTGTCGTATTTTGGCGAATCGAGCGCGCCGTGCGGCAACTGCGATGTCTGCCTGAGTCCGCCCGAAGTCTTCGACGGGACCATCGCCGCCCAGAAGGCCCTCTCGGCCATACTGCGTACGGGCCAGCGTTTTGGCGCCGGGCATCTGGTCGATCTGCTGCGCGGGCGCAGCACCGACAAGATTCGTCAGTTCGGGCACGAAGCCCTGCCGACGTTCGGCGTTGGCGGTGAACTCGACGATCAAGGCTGGCGCGCGGTGTTCCGGCAGTTGATCGCGCATGGCATCATCGAGCCCGACAGCAGCCAATACGGCGCGCTGACGCTCAACGCGGCGGCACGCCCGGTGCTCAAGGGGGAAACGACACTGTCGTTGCGGCGCCAGCGGGCCTCCGTCGGAAAGAAGAGCCGTTTTGCCGGGTATGCGTCGTCGCAGGCGATCGAGCTGGATACTGCCGATCAGCAACTGTTCGAAAAGCTGCGGGCCTGGCGGCAGGAGATCGCCAAGACGCAGCAGGTGCCCGCCTACGTTATCCTGCACGACCGGACACTGCGCGAACTCGCCCAGCGTCGCCCCCGCCATCGCGAGGGGTTGGCCGATATCACCGGACTCGGCGAAGCCAAGATCGAACGCTACGGTGAAGCGCTTGTCGAGTTGCTCAACGACGTTGCCAACGCTTGATCACCGCGCGGGTCCGGCAATCGGACGCCGCCATTTCGTGAGTTGTCATGATTGAAGCTTCATCGCCTGCCACCTCGCTCGAATGTTCGCCGCGTCTGCCGCTCACGGTAACGATTCTCACGCGCAACGAGCGTCACAACATTGCCGATTGCATCACGTCGGTGCAGTCGTTGGCGTCGCAGATCGTCGTGCTCGATAACGCGAGCACGGACGGCACGACGGACATCGCTCGCGCCGCAGGCGCCGAGGTGCACGTCACCGACGACTGGCCCGGCTTCGGCCCCCAGAAGAATCGCGCGCTGTCGCTTGCGACACAGCCCTGGGTGCTGTCACTCGACGCCGATGAACGCGTCACGCCAGAACTGGCGGCCGAGATTGCGGCGGCGATTGCCAGCAGTGACCGCGGCGGCTACGCGGGCTTCCGCATGCCTCGCCTGTCGCAGTTCCTCGGACACTGGGTGCGGCATTGCGGCTGGTACCCGGACTACGTGTTGCGACTGTTTCGGCGCGAGGCCGGACGCTTCTCCGACAATCTCGTGCACGAGCGGGTGATCGTCGACGGCGAGATCGGCACCCTTGCGCATCACCTGCTGCATTACAGCTATACCGAGGTTCGTCAGGTCGAAGACAAGGTTCAGCGGTATGCGCGCGCGGGGGCGACGGAGATGGCGTTGCGCGGCAAACGCGTCTCGCCGCTGAAACCTTGGATCAATGGCGGATGGGCGTTCGTGCGCACGTATTTACTGCGCAGAGGATTTCTCGACGGCGCCACGGGCGCCGCGATTGCGCGGATGAATGCCCGCAGCGCGTTTCTGAAGTACGCGCTGCTGCGGCGCGCAGACGCCTGACGCACCCTCGGCCCAATTACTTGGCGAGCGCCCGCTTCACACGCGAGCGGAACAATTCCCAGCGCAGCTTGCCGTCATTGACCGGCTCGGGCAGCCGTCCGTCGTTACCTGCCGGCACCGGCTTGCCACGGCGCAGGTAATAGCGGTCGAAAATGGACTGTGTCATGCCCCACTTGCGCAGAAACTGCGTGCGACCGTCGTTCTTCACCACCTTGCCCGTACTCTTGCACTGAAAGTGGTACACAAGGCTCGCGCCAACGCCAACGAAACGGCGTGCGCCCGCTGCCCACATCTTCATCGAGAAGTCATTGTCGCTGCTCATGCCAGGGCTAAGCTCGGTGCTGTAACCGCCGACGAGAAACCACCAATCGCGGTGCACGAGCGTCGGCGGCCAAGTGGCGCCGAACCAGTCCGGCTTGCGGTAGGTCGGCACGGCAGCGAGCAGCCCCGCCTCATCGAACGTATCGACGTCGCGGCCGAAGTCCTGCACAAGCACGCAGGGATTGCCGGTGTCGACCGGCTCGATCATAGTGCCCGAGAGCATGAAGGCCTTGTCGGGCATGGCTTCGGCACGCTCGATCAGCGCACGATCCCAGCCCGGGCAGCAATACATGTCGTCGTTCAGGTAGACGATGTACTTTTCACGGGCAAGCGCTGCCGCCTGATTCACGGCGTAGCAGATACCGATGTTGTCCGGCGACGCCGTATGCTCGATCCCCTCGGCCCGCACCCAGTCGAGCGAGCCGTCTGAGCCGTCGTTGATGTGGACGATGATCTGATGCGGATGACTCGAATTCTCGCGAATGCTGCGCACGCAAAGTTGCAGCAAGGCGAGATTGTTCCACGTCGGAACGATGATGGAGAACATCCGGATTTCCTTGTTGTATCGAAAGACGCACGGCATCTCGCGGCGTCATGCAACGCCGCACCGCCTCGCCTGCCTCAATAGATGATTTGTACCGAATCGGTCGTGAGCCACTGGCGAAGCTCGCCGAGCAATTCGTCGCCCGGCTGGACCTTCCAGTCGTCACCCAGTCGCGACTCGCATTCGGCATCAGGACGGCGATACACGATGTGCACCGGCAAGCCGTTCTGCTTGTCGTTGTCGTCGTCATTGCGACGTCCGAAGGCACCGCTCCGGCCACCGCCACCGCCGCCTCCGCCGCCGTTGAAGCCGCCGCCGCCCCCACGGGAACCGCCGCCCGCGCCTGCCATTGCCGCGACGCGGTACATCGTGCAGTGCGGTTGCAGCGTGGCGCGCAGGCGCGTCCAATCGGCATTGCCGTTGAACGACAACTTGAGCGCACGCGCGAAACGCGCCCGCGCACGGCCGAGATCCATCAAGCTCTCCACGGTGAAGCGCAGGCCGCCGGTGAAGCTGTCCGGGCGTGCGTTGCCCTGCACGATGAGTAGTTCGTCTTCCTTGAAGAGGTGCTTGTTCGCTTCGAACTGCTCGTTGAAGATCGTGACTTCGAGCGTTGCCGTGCCGTCGTCGAGCTGTACGATCAGCATCTTGCCGCGCTGGGTCATCATCGTGCGCATGCTGGCAATCACGCCGGCGACCAGCCTGTCGCGGCCCTCTGTCAGGTCTCGAATGCGGGTCCGGACGAAGCGCCGCACTTCCTCGGCGTAGGAATCGAACATGTGGCCCGACAGATAGAAGCCGAGCGCCTGCTTCTCTTCCTGCAACTTGCGCTTGTCGGTCCAGGCCGGCTCGTCGGCCAGCTCGAGCGGCGCCTGCAGGCTTTCGTCACCAAGATCGAACAGGCTGACCTGATTGGCCGCCGCACTCGCCTGCTCCGCGGCTTCCATCGCCAACGGCACCGACGCCATCAACTGCGCACGATTGGCATGAATGCTGTCGAAGGCACCGGCACGAATGAGCGCTTCGATCGTGCGACGGTTCACCACACGACGATCGATGCGGGCGCAGAAGTCAAACAGATCGGTGAACGGTTTCCCTTCGCGCGCCCGCAGAATTTCCTCGATGGCCGACTGACCGCTCCCCTTGATCGCGCCCAGGCCGTAACGCACCGTCTTCGCGTCGGCCGGCTCGAATCGATAGGCGGAGACGTTCACATCCGGGGGCAGCACGCCCAGGCCATTGGCGCTGGTCAGGCAGTCTTCGTAGAGAATCTTGACCTTGTCCGTGTCGTCCATGGCCAAGCTCATATTGGCGGCCATGAATTCGGCGGGATGGTGTGCTTTCAGCCACGCGGTGTAATAGGCCAGCAGTGCGTACGCCGCGGCGTGCGACTTGTTGAAACCGTAGCCCGCGAATTTCTCCATCAAGTCGAAGATCTCGTCCGACTTTTCGCGTGTGAGGCCGTTCGCCGCCGCACCCTGCGCGAAAATCTCGCGGTGCTGAGCCATCTCCTCAGCCTTCTTCTTGCCCATAGCGCGACGCAACAAATCGGCGCCACCTAGCGAGTAGCCGCCGATGATCTGCGCCATCTGCATCACCTGCTCCTGGTAGACCATGATGCCGTAGGTCTCCTGGAGCACCGGCTCGACGCGCGGGTCCGGGTACTCTACCTTCTCGCGGCCGTGCTTACGGGCGCAGAAGCTCGGGATCAGGTCCATCGGGCCCGGACGATACAACGCCACCAGCGCGATAATGTCCTCGAACCGGTCCGGCTGGGCGTCCTTCAACATGCCCTGCATGCCGCGGCTTTCCAGCTGGAACACCGCCACCGTATTGGCTTTCTTCAGGATGCTGAAGGCGGCCGGATCTGTGAGCGAAACCTGGTCGAGCGACCAGTCCGCCATCTCCGGATGCAGCCGCTTGATGTAGCGCTCGGCCCAATTCAGGATCGTCAGCGTGGTCAGACCCAAAAAGTCGAACTTCACCAAGCCGACGGCTTCCACGTCGTCCTTGTCGTACTGGCTCACCACGCCGCTGGCATCTTCGCCGCTGCCCTGCGTGTACAGGGGACAGAAATCCGTCAGCTTGCCCGGTGCGATCAACACGCCGCCCGCGTGCATGCCGACGTTACGCGTGAGGCCTTCAACGCGCTGCGCCAGCTCGATCAACTGCTTGACTTCGTCCTCGGTCTGGAAGCGCTCGGCAAGTTGCGGCTCTTCTTTGAGCGCGTCGTCGATGGTGACGTGCTTGCCCGGCTTGAACGGAATCAGCTTGGAGATACCGTCGACGAAGTTGTAGCCCAGATCGAGCACGCGGCCAACGTCGCGCACCGCCGCCTTCGCGGCCATCGAGCCGAACGTTGCGATCTGCGAGACGGCGTCGGCGCCGTATTTGTCCTTCACATACTGAATGACGCGATCGCGCCCGTCCTGACAGAAGTCGATGTCGAAGTCGGGCATCGAAACGCGTTCCGGATTCAGGAAGCGCTCGAACAGCAGGTTGTACTTGAGCGGGTCGAGGTCGGTGATGCCCAGCGCATAAGCCACGAGCGAACCCGCCCCCGACCCGCGCCCCGGCCCTACCGGGACACCATTGTTCTTCGCCCACTGGATAAAGTCCGCCACGATCAGGAAGTAGCCGGGGAAGCCCATCTTGATGATCGTGCCGGTCTCGAAGTCGAGCCGCTTGTAATACTCGGGACGCTGCGCGTCGCGCTCGGCCTCGTCGGGGAACAGTTGGGCGAGACGCGTCTCCAGCCCTTCCTTGGACAGGTGCACGAGATAGTCGTCGAGCGACATGCCGTCCGGCGTGGGGAACAGCGGCAGCTTCGGCTTGCCGAGCTCGAGTGTCACGTTGCAGCGCTTGGCAATCTCGACGGTATTCGCCACTGCAGAGGGCACGTCTTCAAACGCGGCGATCATGTCGTCCTGCGTGCGGAAACTCTGATCCTGCGTGAACCGCCGCACACGGCGCGCGTTGCCCAGCATCTCGCCTTCGGAAATACACACGCGCGCCTCGTGCGCGGTGAAGTCGTCCGACGTCATGAACTGAATCGGATGCGTGGCAACGACCGGCAGGCCCGCTTTCGCCGCCAGCTGCACCGCCTGCTGCACGTACATCTCCATGCCCGCCTGGCCGGTGCGCTGCAACTCGATATAAAACGCCCCGGGGAAAACGCTCGCCCAGTGCTGCGCGCATTGCAGCGCCTGCTCGGGGTTGCCGGCCGCCAGCGCCGCACCGACATCGCCCATCTGGGCCCCGGAGAGTGCCAGCAGACCGCGCGCCAGACCGTCGGCCTGGAGCCATGACGATTCGATCTCCGCCCGCCCGCGCCACTGGTTGCCGAGCCACGCCTTGGAGAGCAACTGGCACAGGTTCAGATAGCCCTCTCTGTCGCGTGCGAGCAGCAACAGCCGCGACGGCTTGTCGCGGTCGACCGGATTCGTGATCCAGGCATCGCAGCCAATGATCGGCTTGACGCCCTTGCCGCGGGCTTCCTTGTAAAAACGGATGGCGCCGAACATGTTCGCGAGGTCGGTCAGCGCGAGCGCGCCCTGACCATCCTTGGCGGCGGCCTTGACGACGTCGTCGAGCCGCACGATGCCATCGGCGATCGAGTATTCGGAATGGAGACGGAGGTGGACGAAGCGAGGTTCTGACATGGGCCGTATTGTAACGCGCCGCCCCCGGATACAGCGCCCCGCGTCGCGAAACGTCCCACTTTGGCGCGCTTTTCGGATGAGACCGGGCGGGCACTCGGAATTCCTCCCCGCCGTGACCGGGATGCTGTCCGATTCGGCGAAATCCGGGGTGAAATCAAAGTGCGTTCGCGCCGAATCGGCGATAATGGCGCTTTATTGCTTCACGCTTTTGCGAAATCCCGTTGCCATGTCTATCGTCAACATCGCTGCGTACAAGTTCGTCACGCTCGACGACATCGCGACCCTCCGTCCCGCCCTGCAGGCACGCTGCCAGGCGCTCGACCTGAAGGGCACCATCCTGCTCGCGCCGGAGGGCATCAACCTGTTTCTGGCCGGCTCGCGCGAAGCCGTCGACGCCTTCCTCGCCGAACTGCGCGCCGACGCCCGGTTCGCCGATCTGGCCGTCAAGGAAAGTCTCTCCGAGGCGCAGCCGTTCCGCCGGATGCTGGTGCGCCCGAAGAAAGAGATCATCACGATGAAAATGCCGGTCATCAAGCCGGCGGACGGCCGGGCGCCCGGCATCGATCCGGTCACGCTCAAGCGCTGGCTCGACGCCGGCCAGGACGATGAAGGCCGCCCGGTGGTAACGCTCGACACGCGCAACGACTTCGAAGTCGATGTCGGTACGTTCGACAACGCCGTCGACTATCGTCTGACCAAATTCTCGGAATTCCCCGACGTCGTTGCCGCTCACCGCGATGACTTCGAAGGCAAGACCATCGTGTCGTTCTGCACCGGTGGCATTCGGTGCGAAAAGGCCGCGATCTACATGCGCGACATCGGCCTCGAGCATACGTATCAGCTCGACGGCGGCATTCTCAAATACTTCGAGGACGTTGGCGGCGCGCACTATCAAGGCGACTGCTTCGTGTTCGATTACCGCACGGCGCTCACGCCAGACCTCACGCCGTCGACGACCCAGCAGTGCTTCGCCTGTCGCGCCGTGGTCACCGCCGAGGATCAGCGCAGCCCGGCTTACGTCGAAGGCGAGCATTGTCCTGCGTGTGTGGGCAGCCGCACGGCGGCCAACACGCTTGAGAAGGCCATCACTGCCGCCCCGTCAGCGCCATCTGCCCCGTCTGCCTGAGCGCGCCGGTGGCTCACGCCCGCCCGCACGACGCCGCGCCGCCCGCCAGCCCTGATGCGTGCTACCGGGGTACGCGTTACCGGGGCCGCTTCGCGCCCTCCCCGACTGGGCCGCTGCACCGTGGCTCGCTCGTCACCGCCCTGGCCAGTTGGCTTGATGCCCGCGCGCACGACGGCGTCTGGATCGTCCGTATGGAAGATCTTGACGAACCGCGGTGTGAGCCGGGGGCGGCCGACGCCATTCTCGCGACGCTGACGCGTCTGGGCCTGCATTCGGACGAGCCGGTCGTCTGGCAAAGTCAGCGACACGCGCAGTATGAACAGGCGCTCGCCTCGCTCATCGCGCGCGGCCTCGTTTACCCCTGTGGCTGCACGCGACGCGAAATCGCCGATTCGCTCACCCGCGTGCACGCGCGCCACCGCACGCTCGCGTATCCGGGCACGTGCCGCCACGGCCTTCACGGCAAAACACCTCGCGCCTGGCGCTTGCGAGTCCCGGACGGCGAGGCCGCTCGCATCCGTTTCGAGGATCGCTGGATGGGCCCGCAGACGCAGGATCTGGCGACCGAGGTCGGCGACTTCGTGCTCAAACGTGCCGACGGCCAATGGGCCTATCAGTTGGCCGTGGTCGTCGACGATCAGACACAAGGCATGACCGATATCGTGCGCGGCGCGGATTTGCTGGATTCGACGGCGCGCCAGATCTATCTGCAGGCGTGTCTCGATGCCCCCACGCCACGCTATCTGCACGTACCGTTGGTCATGGCCGACGACGGCGAAAAGCTGAGCAAACAGAATGGCGCGGCCCCGCTTGCCCTCGACACGGCAAACGCGACGCTCTGCGCGCTCAAGGACGCCGCGGCACATCTCGGATTACCGGCGACGCTCACCCACGTCTCCCATCGTGAAGACTTCTACGCCGCAGCGATACAGGCTTGGCGGGCTCAGCACAGGCAATGAAGCCCGCACCTGCCTTCGTTACCGTTCCCCAACATGAAAAAAGCCAGCGCAACTACGCTGGCTTTTCAACTTCAACACGCATCTTCAATGCGCGCCGCCATCCATCATCGACTCAGTGGCTCGCCTTGCGCGGGAAGCCGGCAAGCAACGCCGCCACCTGACGCTTCGGCGCCTTGTCAGGCAACCCACCAAACGACGTCGGCACAGCGGACTCCTGCGACGAACGAGCATCATGCTGCGGCTCACTCGCCGACGGCGACGGCTCGTACGGCTTGTAGAAGAACTCGTCTTCCGGACGAACACGGCGCGGTGCGGCACTGCCGCCGCTACGGCTGGCCCGCAGGCCGTCGTGGCGACTGTGGCGCTCGCTACGGTCACTACGCTCACCGCGCTCACTACGGTCACCGCGATCGCCGCGGTCAACAACGCGCTCGCTGCGGTCGTCGCGCGACCGGCTACGACGCTCCAGCACCAACTCTCCACGCTTGAGTTCGTGCTTGATCAGCTTTTCGATTTCCACGATTTGCTTGCGTTCGTCGGGGGCGCACAGCGAGATTGCCTCACCCGACGCACCCGCGCGGCCCGTGCGACCGATACGGTGCACATAGTCTTCCGGGTTGTACGGCAGATCGTAGTTGATCACGCCCGGCAGATCCGAGATGTCCAGCCCGCGCGCTGCAACGTCGGTGGCCACAAGCGCCTGAATACCGCCTTGCTTGAACGCTTCGAGCGCTTGCATACGCTCGTTCTGCGACTTGTCGCCGTGAATCGCGGCCGTTACGATGCCCTCGCGCTCCAACTGGCGCGCCAGTCGGCTCGCACCGACCTTGCTGTTGACGAACACGATGACCTGCTTGAGATCGCGCTCCTTCAGAATCTGCACCACGGCGGCGCGCTTGTCGTCTTCATCCACTTGATAGACAACCTGCTCGACATTGTCGGCCGTGGCATTGCGGCGGGCGACTTCGATCGTGAGCGGATTCGTGAGATAGCTCGACGCGAGTTTTTTGATCTCGTTCGAGAACGTGGCCGAAAACAGAAGCGTCTGGCGCTGCTTCGGCAGCAAATTCAGAATGCGCTGAAGGTCAGGCAGGAAGCCCATGTCCAGCATGCGGTCGGCCTCGTCGAGCACGAGCATCTTCACCTGGCTCAGATTCACCGTCTTTTGTTCGACGTGATCGAGCAAGCGACCTGGCGTGGCGATCAGTATCTCAACGCCGCGTCGCAACGCATCCTTCTGCGGATTCATGTCGACGCCGCCGAACACCACCGTATTGCGCAACGGCGTGTGCCCCGCGTAGGCGCGCACGTTCTCGGCAACCTGATCGGCAAGTTCGCGCGTCGGCGTAAGAATCAGCGCACGCACCGGGTGACGGGCAGGCGATGCACTCGTGTTGGCTTCGGGCAGCAAGCGCTGGATGATCGGCAGCGAAAAGCTGGCGGTCTTGCCCGTTCCCGTTTGCGCGGCGCCCATGACGTCACGTCCGGACAGCACCACCGGGATGGCCTGCGCCTGGATCGGCGTCGGCTGGGTGTAGCCCTGCTCGGCGATGGCCCGCAAGATGTCCGCATGCAGCCCAAAGCTATCGAAGCCGGGGGTCGGAACAGCATTTACATCAGCCATGGTGGAGGGACATCTCTTTTAAAAAACGGGGGCCGCCACGCGGAAGGATTCCGCATCAAAGCTCACTCGCGAAGATTCAAGGGGCGCTGCGCGCCATGCTCGGGGCTGGCGCGAGAGGGGCCTGTCGAGGGACAGATGCGTCGGGCGCCGCCGGACCAGGGAGGTCATGAAGAAGCAAAACAAGCGCAATTCTAGCACTTGCGCACGACCAACGTGTGACAGTCGCCGTTGACGGGCTGTGTTCTGCCCGGATTCCGCGCTCAGCGGCCCGCGCCGGCGTTGGCGCTATTGTCGGGCTTGCCGTCACGCAAGGCCGGCTTCGCCGCGCCCGCCTTGATCGTCCTGCCCGCCTGGGCCGCGCGCTGGCGATTGGCGTAGCGCTGCGCGAGTACGGCGCACACCATCAGCTGCATCTGGTGAAACAGCATCAGCGGCAACACGATGGCGCCGAGCGGCCCGGTCGCAAACAGCACCTTTGCCATCGGAATACCGCTCGCAAGGCTCTTCTTCGATCCGCAGAAGACAATAGTGATCTCGTCCTCGCGGGAGAACCCGAGCCAGCGGGCGGAATAGGTGGTGAAGGCGAGCATGATCGCCAGAATCACCGCGCAGCAACCCAGCAGGCCGAGCAACGCCAGCGGCGAAACCTGGTGCCACAAGCCCGTGTTCACCGCTTCGCTGAACGCCGTGTAGACCACCAGCAGAATCGAGCCCTGATCGACGATCTTGAGCAATCCGCGATTGCGCTCGACCCACTTGCCGATGGCCTTGCGCGACACTTGCCCCGCGATGAATGGCGCGAGCAGTTGCAACATGATGTTGCCGATGGAGGCGAACGGCGACGCGCCGTTCGCACCGTTGTGATGGATGACCACCAGGCCGACGAGCACTGGCGTGATGAATATACCGAACAGGCTCGACGCCGACGCGCTGCACACCGCCGCCGGTACATTGCCCCGGGCGATCGAGGTGAATGCGATGGCGGACTGCACCGTTGCCGGCAGCGTACACAGAAAGAGGATGCCCAGATACAGATCCGGCGTCACCATCCACGAGAGCATCGGCTTGAGCGCCAGGCCGACGATCGGGAAGACGGCGAACGTGCTGGCGAACACCAGCAGGTGCAGACGCCAGTGCGTCGCACCGGCGAGCACCGCCTCGCGCGAGAGCTTGGCGCCGTGCAGGAAGAACAGGGCGGCAATCGCCACGTTGGTGAGCAGGTTGAAAGCGACTCGCCCTTCGCCGTGCGCTGGCAGGAAGCTGGCAAGCGCGACAGTCGCCACAAGCATCAGCGTGAAATTGTCGGGAAGGTAACGCGGTCTGGCCATCGTCGATCTCGAATCCGTCGGAAAAGACAAAGCCCGTCCGCCAGCACACAGGACGCGACGGCGCGGCGGCCGCCAGCGATCGTCGGTCAGCCGATCGACAAACGATCGAGGATGACCGGAAGTGTGCGCTCGCGATACGGGTTTTTACGTATTAGAGCGCAAGGGCAGTTAAAATACAAATTCATTTAAAAAAATTATTCATACCAAACACGCATGAATATTTCGCTGCGCCAGCTCAAAGTGTTCCTCGCAGTGGCCAACCACGGGAGTTTCAGCCGTGCCGGCGAGGACATCGGCCTGACCCAGCCTGCCGTCAGCCGATGTATCCGTGAATTGGAGCAAGAACTCGGACTCAAGTTGGTGGACCGGACCACGCGGGAGGTCACCCTGACCGAAGTGGGCGCTAGCCTCTCGGCAACGCTCGCCCGGGTGCTCGACGAGCTGGAGAGTGCCCTGCGCGACACCCATGGTTTGGCCGAAGAGCGGCGAGGCCGGGTACGTGTCGCCAGCGCGCCCACGATTTCCGCCAATCTGATGCCCGAATGCATCTCCGCCTGTGCGGCCCGCTACCCGGACATCACGCTCTTGCTGCGCGATCAGGTGCAGACGCTCGCGAGCGACAGCGTGCGACACGGTGAAGTGGATTTCGGCGTCATCGTCGCGTCGGAAGGAACCGAGGATCTGGTCGGCGAGCCCATCATGGTGGAACCGTTTCTCGTCGTGTGCGACCGCTCACATCGTTTTGCGACACAGACACAGGTGACGTGGGAGGAACTCAACGGCGAAAAGCTCGTACTGCTCGACTACGCGTCGGGTAGCCGACCGCTGATCGACCGGGCGTTGGCCGAACATGGCGCCTATTGCCAGGTGGCGCAGGAAGTCGGGCATGCGATCACGGTCTTCCGAATGATCGAAGCGGGCATCGGCATCAGCATCATGCCGGCTCTGGCACTTCCCGCGATGCCGGGACTACCGGCGCATGGGGACCGCCTTGTCGCCCTGCCGCTCGTGCCGCAACTCGACCGCACCATCATGCTCGTGCGCCGCAAGAACCGCACGCTCTCGCCCGCCGCACAGTCGGTCTGGGCATTGATCCAGGAAATCACGGCCAAGACGTCGCACGCGCTGACTGCCCCGCCGGGAAAACGTGGGGAGGCACACGACAGCCCAACCTGACCCTGACATGATGGGAGATGCGACATGATGTCGAAATTTCGAGCAGAATTGCGCGAACTTCGGTGAAATTTTCTCTTGTCCCACCGCACGCCAGCACCACTATGTAAGTGAGTGCCTGCTACAATTATCGAGCGTCGACTCCCACAAAGCGCATGACTGTGCCATCGGGCGTTTGCCCCGCCATCGTGCCTCGACGACATGCCCGCGCCCTGCGGGCATTATGTTTCCGGTATGGCGTCATGGACTTGTTCATCAAATACTTCAGTCCGCTGTGGCTCTTCCACGCGGCGGCCGATCTGTCATTCTGGCAACGGCATCAACTCGACGCGCGCATGCATGTCATCAGTCGCTTCATGTGGCGATATGTGATGCGTTGGTGTGTCGTGAGCGCCATGTTGCTCGTGCCGGCCGCAGTCATGGCGCATGGCATGGCGGCCACTGGGCTCGCGCTGGCGGGCGGGGTATCGGCGAGCGTGACCGTGCTCATCGCGGCACTCGCGCTCGGTTGCCTCATCGGTGCGCGCCTGCGTTAAGCGCGGCTGGCCCCCAACGAATTCGGTGTTTCGTCCCGAGCGTCGACTATCATGGAACGGCTCGCCTCGCGCGGCGAATTGCCCGTGACGCCGGCCTCTCTCGACCCCTAAGGAGATTCACATGGCCAACGCCAAGATCCTGGTGGTGTTCTACAGCATGTTCGGGCATATCCACACGATGGCCGAAGCTGTCGCCGACGGCGCACGCAGCGTCGCCGGCACCGATGTCACCGTCATGCAAGTCCCTGAGCTGGTACCCGACGAAGTGCTCGAAAAGAGCGGCGCGAAAGCGGCGCGCGCCGCCTTCGCGAACGTGCCCGTCGCCCGCGTCGACCAACTGGCCGACTACGACGCGATCCTGTTCGGCACCCCGACCCGCTTCGGCAACATGACCGCACAGATGCGCAACTTCCTGGATCAGACCGGTGGCCTATGGGCCAAGGGCGCGCTCGTCGGCAAGGTCGGCAGCGTGTTCGCCAGCACAGGCACGCAGCATGGCGGACAGGAAACGACGATCACGAGCTTTCACACCACGCTGCTCCACCACGGCATGGTCATCGTCGGCGTGCCCTACACCGAGCCTGGCCTCACCAACATGGGCGAAATCACCGGCGGCACACCTTACGGGGCGACCACGCTCGCCGCGGCCGATGGGTCTCGCAAACCCAGCGAGAACGAGTTGAAGATCGCGAGGACGCAAGGCCGTCACGTGGCGGAAATCGCGTCCGCACTTAAGCACGGACGCGCGCTGTAGCCCGCTTTCGTCGAGCGGCGCGCCGCCGGTTGGCTTACGCACCGCGCGAGGCTTACCACGGCGCCCGCCGTCCTCAGATCAGCTTCAGATCCTGCAACACGGCCCGCACGATGCGCGCGCGCTTCGGCGCATCCGCGGCCCCCGCCATATCGATGTGCAGCGCCACGCTCGTGATATTGCCTTCGCGCTCGATCCAGCCGACCCACCAGCCGATATTGGGCGTCTTCTCGTCGAACCAGCCCGTCTTGGCGTGCAGCACATAGTCCGGCGTGGCTTCGACAATCGAGATCTGACGCACGATGTCCTGCGTGTGCGCCGAAAACGGCAGTGTGCCGCGTGCGAGCCGTTGCAAGAAGTCGACCTGTTCGCGGGCCGAGATCCGCAGGCTGTCGTCGACCCAGTAGGCGTCGGCGGCGCGGCCGATGGTGCGATTGCCGTAACCGGTTTCGTCCAGCATTGCCTGCGCGTATTCACGCGCGATCTTGTGCGAGACGACCTGATAGCACGGCAGACACGACACCCGGAACGCACTGCGCAGATCCATCGCGGCATTCCAGGCCTTCACCTGACGCGGCTTGCCATCCCAGGGAATGATCTCGCGCTCGTTCTCGAGCGCGCCCGACTCCAGCGCGAGCAGACTGTTGAAGACCTTGTAAGTTGATGCGGGCGATACCCGTCGCTCGGCACGCGCGGTATCGAACGCCTGATACGTTCGCGTGTGACCGTCGAGCACGATGATCGTGCCCTTCACCCCTTCCGCCGCGAAACGTTCGCCCCAGTCGGCACGCTCGATAATGCGCACCGGTGCCGCCTGCGTCGATGCCTTGGTTTCCTCTGCCTGTGCCGGCGGGGTGAACAAAGTCGCCGAGACGAGTGCGGCAGCCGCAGCCGCAGCCGCCGGTAGGGCAACAACACCGCGTCCCCAGCGAGAGATCTTCATTTTCATTTCGTTATCCTGATTTAAATTCGTGCCATCGGGGTGGCAGGAAGAACGTCGGTGGCGCCGGCCAGGCGCCCGCTTCCGGGAGCGTTTGCAGCATAGTCTGCGTTTCGGCAGGCACAAAGCAACGCTACCGTAACCGTCGTAACCGCCGTATCATCGGTGCACCCCATTCGTAGATTCCGTCGCGTGTGCGGCCGTCGTCCGTGGCCCGACGCCACTCGACTCGCCTCGACGCCATGTCCGACACCCCTCCCTCGCGCAGCACAACGCCCGTCACGTCGGCCTCCGCCACGGGCGCACCTACGCTCGTCGTCCGCCTCGACGCCCCCCAGCATATCGACGGCCAACCGGTGCGATATCAGAGCCTCTGGTTGTTGATGCGGGTCTACTATGCGGCGCATTACGAGATGTCGTCGGTCTCGCTTGCCTCGTTGAAGATCCGGTTCAGTCAAGCCGGCGCGGCGGGCGATCTGCGTATGCTGGTCAGCCGCGCGTTCTCCGACTTTGCACGTTGGGGCGTTGCCGTGGGCTGGGGCGACGATGTACTCGCCGATGCGCGTCTGCTGCCGACGCGCGGACGGGGCAAAGGGCCATTCTGGCTCGCCCGCGATGAGATGTCGCGCATCGCCGTGACGATCGAGGACTCGACGCCCGCCGACCCGCGTCGCGCGATCGCCTCGTTTCTCGGGCTTGCACAGGATGCGGCGTCGGATACCCCATCGCCGGCGCTCGATTACGTCATGCAGGACATTGCGTTCTGGCATCACCTGACGCTGGGCAAGCGCGATATGCAGGATGGCGTGTTCTTCGCGCCGCCCCAAGCGCCATCGCAGAGCGAGGTACGCCGCCAGCCGCGCACCGGCGCGATTCCATCGTTTCATGCGGCGCAGGTGTGTGCCGTGGACGACGTGCAACGCGGCATCGCCCTGCTTGCCGAGACGATCGCCTGGCGTCGCATGGGCGACGCGGCACGCACGAATCGAACGCTGGCAACGCTCGCCGCGACCTTTGGCGCGAACCCGCCGGGCTCGCCCACGTTGCGCGCCATGCACTGGATCGTGCAGGCTTGGCAAGCCTACGGGTCACGCGACGAGGCCGGCGCGTTCGCCCACCTGCAACGCATCGCCGACGATGCCTCGCTCGCCCCCTGTCTCGTCTACAACCCGCGCATTCGCTTCGAGAGCCGCAACCTGCAGGCGTTGCTGCACAAGTCGCACGCCGCGCGCGGCGGCCCGATGCCCGCGCGGGAGCAGTCGGCGGCGAACGCGCTGGCCGCCTTTTCCGACGCCCTGCAAGCCGCGTTCGAAGCCGACTCCATTGAACTCGCGCAGCATGTCGCGGCCAACATCGGGCTGTCGTTGTGGCTGTTTTGGCAAGGCGCGCTCATCGATCCCGGCCGACGGCTCGCCGCCACGGACGTTCAGCGGCAGGCGCTGCGCTGGATCGGACTCTCGGAGTGGATCTGCGACCGGTTCGGTGTCGGTGGCAATTCCGTCTGGAACACAGTCTTCCTGTTACGCATTGCGCGCGGTGCCGTGCCGGCGCGGCGCGACCCCGATCTGGCGACGCTGCGCGCGAGCACGCCGTTGACTGTCGACGCCTTTCTCGACGCCGTGCAGCCATTCGGCGCGCCCTTCTCGCGGGCGAAGGGTTTCCAGCGCTGGACCGATGTCCTGGCGACGACGCTCGCCGACCATGAAGAGGGACGCGTCTGCTTCGAGCCGTTGCAGCTGGCCAACTTGTGGTTCGAGATGTTGTGGTTCGCGCTGCACCAGGACGGCGACTCGCCGCAGGCGGTGCATGCCGCCCAGTCGCTGGGCCGCGTGCTGCCACTCCTGCCCCCGCCCGACCGGCGGTTCTTCCGCGACGCGTTACGGCTGATGCCGCGCGAGTTTCAGCGCGAAGTGCGCCTGGCGCAGTAGCGATGGCGTCAGGACGTACGTGGCGCCGGGCCTGCCCTCACCGCACGCCGTGCGGCGTCTTGGGCAGCGGCGCGCGAAACGCGATCGCCATACGGTTCCACGCATTGATGGTGGCGACGGCGAACGTCAGATCGGCGATCTGCTTGTCGTCGTAATGCGCACGCAGCTCGGCGAACAGGGGGTCCGGCACATGCCCGTCCTGGACGTTGGTGACGGCTTCCGTCCATGCCAGCGCCGCACGCTCGGCCGGCGAGTACAGCTCGGTTTCACGCCAGGCGTCGAGCAAATGCAGACGGCGCGGTTCGATGCCCGTTTTCAGGGCGTCGACCACGTGCATGTCGATGCAGAATGCGCAGCCGTTGAGTTGCGAGGCTCGCAGCCAAACCAGCTCGACCAGGCCGCCCGGCAGGCCGCAGTCATGGAAATACTGGCTCAGCACGCTCATTTGTTCGTAGGGGCGCGGCGCGGCCTTGATGTAGTTCAGTCGTAGCATGAATCGATTCTCCGTTCCGTTCAATTCCGTTCAGAATAGGCTTCACCCACCGGTGGCATGCCGTTGTCACGCTTGCCATGCCTCCACGCCTTCGACGATACGCAGCTCTTGTCGCCCCCGGAAGGGCCAAGACCGGCGAAAATTGTCAGGCCAAAGTGAGCCAAGCCGCACATCCGGGAATGCGGTGCCCAAGGCGCCGGCCGGTGACATCGCACTACGACTGGCGCGCACGCTCGGCGACGTCAGCGCGCGCGCCCTCGCCTGACGCCGCCGCCCAACCAGCGTTTGCGTCCGCCCGCATGTGTTATGCCGCATCGCAGCATTGGCCGTTCACGTTTTTCGGGACGTATCGTGCTTGTGTTTGCCGGGCATGTCAGTGTATTGTTGCCGCAAAGCTAGCGCAGGGGTCCTGCAACGTGAGTTGTGGGTGAGAAATACCCTTAGAACCTGATCTGGATAATGCCAGCGCAGGGAGCGTAGAAATTCCTCGCCCCCGTTCATGCTCCTGAGCCGCTTTTCGCCGAAATTGTCGGCGTCAACACGTGCCCCGCCAGGAGACATTGCATGAACGCCAATCCGAAGTTCCTCTCAGCCAATGCGCGCGTGGATGAAGCCGCGATCGCACCGCTGCCGAATTCCCGCAAGATCTACGTCGAAGGCTCGCGCCCCGACCTCCGTGTCCCGATGCGCGAAATCTCGCAAGCCGACACGCCGACAAGCTTTGGCGGTGAAAAGAATCCGCCGATCTTCGTATACGACACCTCCGGTCCGTACACCGATCCGGACGCCCAGATCGACATCCGCTCCGGCCTGCCCGCCCTGCGCGCGGCATGGATCGAGGAGCGCGGCGACACCGAAGCGCTGCCGGGCATGACGTCCGCCTACGGCCGCGAGCGCGCCGCCGACGACGCCACCGCCGAGCTGCGTTTCCCGGGCCTGCATCGCACGCCTCGCCGCGCCAAGGCCGGCAAGAACGTGACGCAGATGCACTACGCGCGTCAGGGCATCATCACGCCCGAGATGGAATACATCGCCATTCGCGAAAACCTGCGCCGTCAGGAATACATCGAGAGCGTGCGCAACGCCGGCCCGCAGGGCGAGCGTCTGGCCAAGCTGCTCTCGCGCCAGCATCCGGGTCAGCATTTCGGCGCGAGCCTCCCCGCCGAAATCACGCCGGAATTCGTGCGCAGCGAAATCGCACGCGGTCGCGCCATCATCCCGAACAACATCAACCACCCGGAATCGGAGCCGATGATCATCGGCCGCAACTTCCTCGTCAAGATCAACGCGAACATCGGCAACTCGGCCGTGACCTCGTCGATCGGCGAGGAAGTGGACAAGATGACGTGGGCGATCCGCTGGGGCGGCGACACGGTGATGGATCTGTCGACCGGCAAGCACATCCACGAGACGCGTGAATGGATCCTGCGCAACAGCCCGGTACCCATCGGCACGGTGCCGATCTATCAGGCGCTCGAGAAGGTGAATGGCAAGGCCGAAGACCTGACGTGGGAAATGTTCCGCGACACGCTCATCGAGCAGGCCGAGCAAGGCGTCGACTACTTCACGATTCACGCCGGCGTGCGCCTCGCGTACGTACCGATGACCGCCAACCGCATGACTGGCATCGTGAGCCGCGGCGGCTCGATCATGGCCAAGTGGTGCCTCGCGCACCATAAGGAAAGCTTCCTGTACACGCACTTCGAAGAGATCTGCGAAATCATGAAGGCCTATGACGTCGCGTTCTCGCTGGGCGACGGCCTGCGTCCGGGCTCGATCTATGACGCCAACGACGAAGCACAACTCTCGGAGCTGAAGACGCTGGGTGAGTTGACACAGATCGCGTGGAAGCACGACGTGCAGGTGATGATCGAAGGCCCGGGCCACGTGCCGATGCAGCTCATCAAGGAGAACATGGATCTCCAGCTCGAGTACTGCGACGAAGCCCCGTTCTACACGCTCGGACCGCTGACGACGGACATCGCCCCCGGCTACGACCACATTACGTCGGGCATCGGGGCGGCGACCATCGGCTGGTACGGCACCGCCATGCTGTGCTACGTCACGCCGAAGGAACACCTCGGTTTGCCGAACAAGGACGACGTGAAGGAAGGCATCATCACGTACAAGCTCGCCGCGCACGCCGCCGATCTCGCCAAGGGCCACCCCGGCGCGCAGATTCGCGACAATGCGTTGTCGAAGGCGCGTTTCGAGTTCCGTTGGGAAGACCAGTTCAATCTGGGTCTCGATCCGGACAAGGCGCGCGAATTCCACGACGAAACGCTGCCGAAGGACTCCGCCAAGGTTGCCCACTTCTGCTCGATGTGCGGACCGCACTTCTGCTCGATGAAGATCACGCAGGACGTGCGCGATTACGCCGCCAAGCAAGGCATTTCCGACGAAGCGGCGCTCAAGCAGGGCATGGAAGTCAAGGCCGTGGAGTTCGTCAAGAACGGCGCCGAGATCTATCGTCGTACCTGACGATACGCACGCGGCGGCGAGGGTTTCGCCTCGCGCCGTCGCACGGTTGCCCGTCGTCAACGATGGCCGCTAACGCGCCCGGGTCAAACCGGGCGCGTTTTATCATGGATGACGCTTGGCCATCAGCCGGCGAACCCGCTTAGCCGTGCGCAGACGGGTCGATCGTGGTGCTGGCCGGAACCGTCGGCACACCGCGCATCGTCAGTTGATTGCGCAGGCGCTGCGTCGCGATATGCGGCGGCCGCGACGACAGCGTCGTCGCCAGTGCCGTGAAGGCCTTCGTGTTCGTCGCGGGCAGCGCCGCCGCGTTCATCACCTCCGTGTGACGAAGCGCCCAGTGGCGCTCGCCCAGTTGCTCTACCCCGAGGGCGAGTTTGACCCACTCGTCCGTGCCCAGTCCGACGGACGGCGGCAGATCGGCGCGCACCATGGCCTGGTGCATCGGCAAGCCGTCGGCGAACCCCACGCGAAGCATCCATTCGGTGCTCTCGCGCGACGGCAGGACCCGCGATCCCTGGTGCAGCCGATCGTTCACTTTCCCGATGAACGTGGCGGGCGACTCCAGTTCCTCGCACGCCTTCGACCACTCCTTTCTCCCTGCCAGCGCCGGCTTGCCCGTCCATCGGCGCGCGGTATCCGCGACGATCGTCGCCACGTTGTCGCGACGGGTATCGAACGCCACCGTTCCGTTGCGACCGCCCGTGCCGAGCAGCGAGCCGCTCACAATCTCCCGGCAGATCTGTGCCCGCTCGCTGCGCCCGTCGGGCATGACCACAGGATGATTGCGACCGTCCGGCGATACGCCTCGTGTGCCGGTGTCCTGCGCACTGGCGCACACATGAAGCGTTTGCACGGCGGAAGCGCTCAGGACCGGTTGCGCGCCACGCGTTGCACCATTCGCGGGAACGTCGAGCGCAAGTGCGGCCAGTTCGCCGCTGTCAATGCCGCCCCCCTCGGGTATGAACCGTCCGGCAGCGACTTCGCCCGACGCCTCGATTTCCGCCGATGCGCCCAGGAAATCGCTGCCGAAGGCCTTGTCCATGCCGCGGGATACTGGCACGGCACGCACCGCGCTCGCGGTCCAAGGGTGCGTCAGGCTGTCGGCGCGAGCGTTGGCGATGCGCACCAGCGGAATGCCGGCGGCGTTGGCGAGCCCTGCTCCTGGCGTCAGCGCAATGGGGGCTGCTGCCGCAACGTTGCCCAACCCCGGCGAATAGTGGAATGCCTGGATGCCGTTCATCATCGTGAGATCCTCAGTAGGGAGATACGTGGCCGGTCGCCACGGCCTCGACAAGGTGTCGCGGCGAAGTTCACGATGCCCGAGGCGGCGTGCGCCCATTGTCGGTTCTGAACACGGTGTCGCGCAGCTCGCGCAAGCCACCGTCCGAAAGTAGACAGCGGCGCCCCAGCGCTCGCCCAATCGTTGGGGCATGGGTGTCGGCAAGCCCCGAACTTATGGCATGCTATCGGACAGCGGCACAGCCTACGCGGCTGACGCGGCCCGCAAAAATGGCGTCGGCGGCATTTTTGGCTCGCAGACGACACCGCACCGGGTACGCGCCTTCCGCGCACCCGCCTGAAGGCATCTCAAAATGACGGCCCGCCGGGCTTGTTTTGAAATGTCTCCCTGCCCACCGGACCCGCTCCCTTGCTCGTCGGTCCGGCCAGCGTCGCGGCTGTGTACCCGCCTTCGCATTTACAGGGATGACAACATGAGTGGTTACGGCTTTCTTTTCAGTATCTTCGTGCTGGTTCTGGCCAGCGCATTCTTCTCCGCCGCCGAAATCTCGTTGACCGCCGCCAAGCGCACCAAGCTGCACGTGCTCATGGAAAAGGGCAACCCGCAGGCAATCAAGGTGCTCGCCCTCAAGGGGCAGCCAGGCAATTTCTTCACCGTTGTGCAGATCGGCGTGAACGCGGTCGCCGTGCTCGGCGGCGTGCTTGGCGAGAGTTTCCTGACCGGCTATCTGTTCGCGTGGCTCTCGCCGCTCACCGATCAGGCGCTGGCGTTGCGCCTGGCAGGCATTGGCTCGTTCCTGTTCATCACGATCGCTTTCATTCAGTTCGCCGACCTGATTCCCAAGCGTCTCGCAATGGTCAACCCCGAGCGCGTTGCCATGGGCATCATTGATCCGATGTTGCTGTGCCTGAAGGTGCTTCGGCCCCTCGTCTACCTCTTCAACGGCGTGGCGAACCTGTTTCTGCGTCTGTTCAAGCTGCCGACGCATGCCATCGAGAACATTACGTCCGAAGATGTCGCGGCGATGGTCGGCGCGGGCGCGCAAGCCGGCGTGGTGCGCAAGCAGGAACTCCATTTGATCGAGAACGTTTTCGAGCTGGAATCGCGCACCGTCGGCTCGGTCATGACCTTTCGCGACGACGTGGTGTACTTCACCATCGCCGAGGACGAGCGCAGTATTCGCGAAAAGATCATCCAAAGCCCGCATTCGAAGTATCTCGTGTGCCGGGACGAAATCGACAACGTGCTCGGCTACGTCGACTCGAAGGATTTGCTCCAGCGCATTGCGAGCGAAGACCTGTCGAGCGTGATTCGCAATCTCGACCGCCTGTATGCGAAGAAGCTGCTGGTGATCCCCGACACCCTGAATCTTTCGGAAGCGCTGGCCCGCTTCAAGGAAACCCGCGAAGGCTTTGCCGTCATCATCAACGAATACGGTCTGGTGGTCGGTGTGGTGACGCTCAACGACATTGTGGGCGCGCTCATGGGCAACGTGATTCACCCGGCGGACGAAGATCAGATCGTGCAGCGCGACGAGCACTCATGGCTCGTGGACGGTGTCACGTCCGTCGAAGACGTGAAGAAAGCACTCGATATCGACGAGCTTCCTGGTGAAGGCGAGTTCGAGACCATTGCGGGATTCATGATCTATCAGCTCAAGCGCATTCCGAAGAAATCGGAAGCCACCGAGGCCGCGGGCTACAAGTTCGAAGTGGTCGACATCGACAACTACAAGATCGACCAGTTGCTCGTCACGCGGCTGGGCTCGGTGGCCGAGGCTGCTATCGCGGCAGCGGCGGCGCAGGCACCGAAGGAGGCATCGTAGCCAGCACCTCCATCAACCGGTCGGTCAAGCCGCCGTCGCGCTGCGTGGGCCGCGCGATGGCCGACGCGACGACCTGCCACGGCGCGTAAAGCCATACCTGACGGCGCGCTCGCGTCACCCCCGTATAGATCAGCTCCCTCGACAGCACCCGGCTCGCCTGTTCTGGCAGCACCATCGCCACGCGTTCGAATTCCGATCCCTGCGACTTGTGGATCGTCATGGCAAATGCGGTCTCGTGCGCCGGCAGACTGGCCGGGGAATAAAGGCGGTATCCCCCATCCGGCGTGGCAAACGCGACACGTAGTGTGCCGGACGGCCCGAGCGGCAACGCGATGCCAATGTCGCCGTTGAACAGGTTCAGCGCGTATTCGTTCTGCGTGACCAACACTGGGCGCCCGGCAAACCAGGCGCCCCCGCCAGCCCCGAGCGCCATACCGGCTCGACGCCCGAGTACCGCCGTCAGTTGCGCGCCGAGCAACTCGACGCCGCGTCGCCCGCCACGTGTCGCGCACAGCACGCGAAACTGACCGAACGCCGCAAATACCGGCTGCGCGACCATGGCGACATCGGCGGCGGTTACCGTCGCCGGATCGCCCAGTTGCTCGATCGTCGCGACCGCTTCGGCCAGCGCGGCGAGATAGGCCGAATACCCGTCCGCCAGCGCGTGCAGACTGGCGGGCGACAACTGCACGCCGCCGTCCTCACTGAACATCACGCGGTCGGCGTCGCTTGCCGCTGGTGCTGAAGTCGAACCGATGCCGGCGAACGCCCCGTCGTCCGCAAGGGTGCAGGCCTTGCGCGCCTCAATCACTTTGCCCGACTTGATGGCGGTTGCCAGGCGACCAATCGCAGAATTCTCTCCAAAGCGATAAGTTCGCTCCAACCAGACGACGGTGTCTTCCAGCCCTTGCGACACTCGGGCGCTTCCTGCGGCCGCATCCGGCGCGCCGTTCCCTACGACGGCCGCCAACGGTCCCGACCGGGGCAGCGCATCGACGGGCCATTCGAGCGCGGACAATAATCGCCTACGCATGTCCGGTGAGAACCTGCGGTGCGCGCTCAACTCTCCGAAGACGGCCCCCGCTTCAACCGCCGCCAACTGATCCTTGTCGCCCAACAGGATCAGGCGGGCGCTTTCCGGCACGGCTTCGAGCAATTGTGTTGCCATCGACAGATCGATCATCGACGCCTCGTCCACGACGATCAGATCGTAGGGCAGCGGGTTGGCCGCGTGATGTCGAAAACGCCGCCCCGCTTGCTCGGCCGACTCCGGCAAGACACCCAGCAGGCGATGCAACGTGACCGCCGCCTCGGGCAATGCCCTGCGCACCGTTTCCGGGAGATCCCGACGGGCCGTCAACGCCTCCTGCATGCGCTGCGCCGCCTTCCCCGTGGGCGCGGCCAGCGCCACGCGCAGGTTGGCGTCTCGCTCGAGAAGACAGGCGAGCAAGCCCACCACGGTGGTCGTCTTGCCGGTGCCGGGACCGCCGCTGAGCACAACCAACGAGCGTTGCAGCGCCAGCGCCGCCGCCGCCATCTGCCAGTTCGGTTCCTGCTGCCCGTCGGACGACACAAGCGCGCCTTCGCCAAAGTAACGATGCAGACGAGCGCGATCCGCCGCGGTGACCGGTGTGCGTTCGGTCAGCGACAACTTACGTCCGAGCGCCGTCGCCAGCCGCGCCTCATAGCTGTAATAACGTGCGAGATAGAGGCGATCGTGGTCGTCGAGCAAAAGCGGGAAGGCGTCGGCCTGGACGTCGTCGGTGCGCGCCAGCGCCAAGCTGGCGGGGGCACACAAGCCGCTGGCAAAGAGTGCCTCGCGCCAGACGGACAAGGCGGGGGCGTCACCCGGAAACAGTTCGCCGCTGGCTTGCCCGTCGAGCAGGTTATCGAGCGGCACGCAGACGTGCCCCTCGGCCGTGGCGAGGCTCACCGCGAGGGCGGCACGCCACACATAGCGGCACGTCGGCTCGTCCGCCCCGTGACCGCGCGCGAGCAGTGCCATTCGACGCGCGAACCCCTGCGCCAATCGCACCACGCCGCTGTCGGCCAACGGTGCCCCGGCCACGTCCCCCCGATCTCGTCGATCGCTCATGCGCCCTCCCGGTCGGCAGCGCCCGCGTCGTCACCTTGAACGTCCGGCGACAACGCTTGCGCCAGCGCAGCGTTGTCGCCCGAGGCGAAGAGCCGATCGAGCGCGTCGACCATCTCACGCGACGGCTTGTCGAAGAAGACACCCGGCACATCGTCACCGGCCAGATGCGCACGCGCCCAGTCGGGCCGAACGCCCCGGACAAACAAGTAGAGGCTGCCGCCCATATCGCGGTCGTATCGGTAGTCGGGTAATCGGCGTTGCAAGTAGCGATGCAACGCCAATGTGTAGAGGAGGTATTGGAGGTGATAGCCGTGCTCGGCCATCGCTTCGCGCAGGCCGTCGGCGCCGTAGTTTTCCGGGGCAGTGCCGAGGTAGTTCGACTTCCAGTCGAGGATCCACCACTGGCCGCCGTGCCGGAACACCAGATCGATGAACCCCTTGAGGTAGCCGCGCAGCACCGTGGCGTCGAGCGGCAAGTCCGGGTAACCGAACTGGCGCAACACGCCGCGCAGCGCCTCGAGCGACACGGCATCGGCCGGATAGGTGAATTCCATTTCGGTGAGCCGTTCGGTCATCGCCACGTCAGCCAGTTGCATACCCGGTCGCAACGGTGTAGCGAGCGTATCGGCCAGCATGCTCATCATCATGGCGCGCCACGTATCGTTGTGCTCGGCTCCGCGCCCGGGCGGTCGTTCGCGCAAGGCTCTAGCGACCGCATGTGGCCATTGCGCGCGCGCCTGAAAATCAGCCAGTTCGAACACACGGTGCAAACTCTCGCCGGCCGCCGGTCCGCGCGGAAAACGAAGAATGTCATCGGCGGGCGGCCAGGCATCGTCCCCCTCCGGCGGCAGGGCGAACGTCGGCCCGGCATTGGCCTGCGCGTCGTAATCGGGACGCGTACGCTCCGGCGCACTGAGTTGACCGCCGCCCAGTTGCGGACCGGCGTGCATCCCCGCCAACAGCCCCGAGAAGCTCCCGATCCGCCAGACTTCGCGCAACGCGCGAGTACTCGCGCGCGGGGTGAGTTGCGGCGCCGCGTCGTGGACGACACGCATGTCGGCATCCAACGCATCGCCCATTGGCAACGGCACCACCGCCAGTGGGCCACCGACCAGCGCCTTCCATGCCGACCGGATCGTGGCCACCCGCTCGTCGGTATCGAGCGTCGACGAAACCCACGTATCGAACGTATTGCCTTGCCCTGCCGCGAGCCAGTTGAGCATGCCGCCGCACGCTTCCTTCACGCTGCGTCGCGACGCATAAATGCCGGCCGCCAGGTAGCAACGGTAGACCGCGCGCGTCAGCGCTACGTACAGCAGTCGTGCCTGCTCTGCCGATTGCTCCTGCCGCAGCGCGGCGGCGGCGGGCGACCCCTTGCCCGCCGCATCGGTGAAGTCGATGACGGCCGTGGAACCATCGTGATACTCGAGTCCGTCGAGACGCCCACCGTCGCGCACTGCGCCGTCCCAAAGAAACGGACAGAACACCACGCCATACTCAAGCCCCTTCGACTTGTGAACGGTCACGATCTGCACCAGATTCTGATCCGACTCGAGACGCAACTGCGCGTCTTCACCGCCGCTCGCATTGCGCTGCGAGGCCAGCCAGCGCAGCAGCGCCGGCATGCCGGGCTGCTCGGCCCAGCGGGCCTGTGCAAGCTCTGCCAAGTGCATGAAGTTCGTCAGACGCCGCTCGCCGCCGGCCTGAGCGACCAGACGTGCCGCGAGGCCCAACTCGCGCATCAACGTGCGCCACATCGCCGAGAAGCCGCGGTCGATCCATAACTGACGATAGCGTTGTAGTCGCTCGATCCACGCGATCGCCTCGGCATCGGAGGCTTCGCTGGTCTGCATGCGATACAACGCCGTGGCATCGAGCCCGAACAGCTCGGTCGCCAGCGCAGCGCGCAGCGCCCGCACGTCGCCGGGAGACTCCACTGCACGCAACACCCGCAACAGCGTTTGTGCCTCGTCACTGGCAAACACCGAGTCCTGCGTCAGCTCCACGCTGCCCACCGCGTGCTCGGCAAGCATCGATTTCATCAGCGCGCCCTGCCGGTGCGTCTGCACGATCACGGCAATATCGCCCGGCGCGAGCGGTCGCTCGCCCACGCGCACGTCACCGCGCGCCGCGCCCGCGAGCAAGCGCGCCACCTCGGCCGCCGTCGCCCGCGCACACGCCTGCTGCGCGTCGTCCTTCGACAGCGGCTCGTCATCGTCCGGAAGCCACCAGACAGTGAAGTCGGCCACTTCGCGAGCGTCGGTGAACGGCGCTCGCTGCCGCGCCCCCGGGCGCACCGGCGGGTACTCGAGCCCGTCGAGCACGAACGCCCGGTCGTTGGCCCCGAACAGGCGATTGCCCGCCTCGATGATGGCCGGTGTCGAGCGTTGATTCACCGCCAGTGTGTACGCCGCGTCGGCGTTCTCGCGCGCGGCCAGATACGTATGCAGATCCGCCGCCCGGAAGCTGTAGATCGCCTGCTTCGGGTCACCCACCATGAACATCGGCCCCCGCCCGACGTTCGATGCGGCCGTCTCCCGCCGACCGTACACGGCGCTGAAAATGTCGAACTGCAGCGGATCGGTGTCCTGGAACTCGTCGATCAGTGCGCAGGGGTATCGCTCGCGCAAGGCCTCGGCCAGATCGGGGTGCTGGTTCAGTGCGCGTGCAATATTGCCAAGCAGGTCGTCGAACGACACCACCCGCAACTCGCGCTTGCGAAGCGCCAACTGGTCCGGGGCTTGCATCAGCCACTCGCGCAGCATCCGCAGCCACTGAATCGCGTAACGCTCGTGCGCGTCGGCGCGCGCTTGCACCAGCGCATCGGCCATGCCGAAAAACCGGTGATCGGGCGGCGTTTCGCCCTTTTTGATGTCCTTGGCGAGGCGCGTGGTGGTCAGCAATTCCGCCTTCGGACTCAACGGCGCCCCGGCATCGCGCGCGCCAAGATAGCGCGCCCAGGCCGATACGGCTTGCGCAAGCGATACCGCGTCGTAAATGTTTTTCTTGTACGACGGCAACGCCGCGCGCATCAGATCGGTAATTGCCGCGGCCTCGGCGGCCCAGCACTCGCAGGCCGCTGCGTAGGTCGCGAACCATCCCGGGTCCGACGACGCTTGAGCGTCTGACTCGACCGCCGACGGCCAGCGCAATTCCGACATGGGTTTCTTCAGCCGACGCGCCAACTGGTCGGTGAGCGTGCCGGGCGAGCGTTTCGCATCGACCAGCCACGCGGCGAAGCCGTCGTCCTGCGCTGCCAGCGGTTCGACCACACGGCGCCAGAATTCGACCGCGAGATCGTGCCGCACGCCATTGTCGTCCGGCACCAGCTCGTAGGCAAACGGCAATCCGGCCGCAAACGGCACCTCCGCCAGAGCACGTTGGCAAAACCCGTGAATGGTGTGAATCGAGGCCTGATCGAAGCCGCGCAATGCCGTTTGCAAGCAATCGCGAATGGCCTTCGGTGTCACGTCACCGCGCTCGATCAACCCCGCGATCATGACATTGAACAACGGATCGTCGCTGGCGTCCGGATCGAAGTCGACGATATCGTCGTTCTCGTCCTCCTCCTCGAAGACCGGCGCCATCGCAGCCACCAACGCAGCCAGCCGCGCGCGAATCCGCTCACGCAACTCGGCCGTGGCCGCGTTGGTGAAGGTGACGACAAGAATCTGCTCGACCGTCAATCGCTTCTCGAGCAGCAACCGCACGTACAGCGCGCAGATGTTCCAGGTCTTGCCAGTGCCGGCCGACGCTTCGATCAGGCAAACGCCGTCGAGATCGCAACTGAAGACGTCGAGGTCGATGAGCTGCGTCATGCGCCCTCCGCCACGTCAAGGTGTTGCACCAGAGGGCCGAGCAGTAGATTGGCGAGAGCATCGAACGGCGGCGCCAGCGGATCGTCCACGCCGCGCCAGATCAGTCGCGTGTACGGGTCGTCCGCGTCGCCCCGAGCGAATGCCGAACCGAGCCACGCACCTTGCGCCTCGCCCGGCTTGCCGGTACTCGCCAACTTCCACGCGCTTCGCGTAAAGAATGGCAACGGCCGCGTCTGCCCGAGGCGGTACAGCGCCACCCATTGCCCCAACAGCGTCGCCGCGTCTTCCACCGGCCGCAACGCGAATGTCTCGTCTTCGCCGTACCAGAGCGTTCTGGCGGCTACGTCCAGTCCTGCGTGCTCGGGCTGCTGGAGATGCGCACAAAGCGCCAGATGGGCCAGCCATGCGGCAAGCAGATCGCTCGGACGCTGGCTGCCGAATCGATACATGACCAGTCCATAGCGCGACACCGGGGCCAAGCGTCCCTGCAACAGGCAGGCTGCGCGCAACGTGGCATCGCCATGCCAGGCGGCCTGCGTCGATTCGCGCCATGACGGCGGCAGCGCCGGCGTCAAAGGCAGCGTCACCAGCAGCTCCTGCGTGCCTTCCGCCTGCGCGTCTCGCACCTGCGACGCCAGCGCGCGCAGGCCGCCCAACGCTCTGCGGCGCCAGACGGCACCGGTCGCCCCGCCCGGCAACTCGTGACTGACCTTCGCAATACGCTCAATGGCGTCGGCATGCGCGCGGGCGTCGCGTGCGTCGTGGCGCATCAGGCGCGGCAGCAGACGCGCCGCCAGCGCATCGCGTCCGGCCCAGTCGAGCATGAACGGCTCTTCGTCGTCGACCTCCGTGAGCAGTTCGCCGAGCGAGAGTCCCAGCCGGTCACGCGCCCACGCTCTGCCGGGATGACGCCAGAAACGCAGCAGGTCGTCCAACGTCAAATGGGTTTGTACGACAGCGGGCAACGGTTCACGCACGAATGGCGCGGCGCGGGCATTCGGTGTGGGGGACGCCAGTTGATCCGCCAATTGCTGCGCCGCCTCGGCATTGGCCACGTCGTAGCTGTAGAGCGACGGGTCGTGCCCATCGAAATACGCAGGAGAAAACGGTTGAAGCGGATGCGACACCGCAAGCCGCTCGCGGGCTTCGCGCTGATCGTCGAGGCAGTACCCCTGGGACACCGGTGCGAGCAACTGCCCGGCGAAGTCAAGCAATTCGTCCACAGCCGTCGATGGCGGCAGCGGCGCATTATCGCGCACGCTTCGGCCCGTGTAGGTGATCAGGAACCGGTCCTGCGCACTCAACATCAGATCGAGGAAAAGATTGCGCTCGTCGTCGCGCCGCTGGCGATCGCCACGTTGCGGCAACGCGCGCATGAGGTCGAATTCGTCGGCGCGCACGCGTCCCGGCAGCACCCCGTCGTCCATGCCGATCATGCACACCACGCGGTACGGCAGCAGGCGCAGGCTGGGGATCGCCGCAAACGTCACACGCCCCGATGGCACGCCGCCACGCGTCGGATCGTCGAGGGCATTGGCCAGCACGCGCGCCACCACGTCAACCGGTACCCGCACTTCGGGCGCTCCATCAGCGATAGCCGAGCCGATCTGTTCGATGGCCACGCGCACCTCGGCAACATCGTCGGCAAAACGAGGCTCGTCGGAAAAGAACTGTTCCAGCATCGCCAGCAGCTGATCGCGCCACGCGAGCCCCGTGCGCATCGTTTGCAGCGTGACGGCGGTGGCATCGAGATCGTCGACGAGCCGCGCCAGCTGCCCGAGCCATTCGGCACGGCCGCCCTCGATTCCCCCAACCGGTAGCCAATCGTCGACCGGCAAGGCGTCATCAGGCAAGGCGTAGCCGAGAAACAGCCGCATCATCGCATCGCCCAGGGTGTGCCGCTCCAACGCCGGCGAGACATCGGCCCCGGTCGGCGCGCACGCCTGCGGCGCGTCGAGCCGCAGCAGGGCATCACCGCGCCAGCCGCGTCGTGCACCGGCGGCATGCAACCAGTTTTGAACGGTGTCGAGCGCATTGCCGCCGAGATCGTAGCGTTGTGCGATGGCCTCCGTGCGTGCCAGTTCCACCAGACTCGACACCGCCACCCGCTGCTGCGCCAAGGCCAGGATGGCGGCGAACGCCCGCGCGACGGGGTTGGTCCGCGTCGGCGGCAACCCCGTCACCAGATAAGGAATGCGAGGTGTCGCGGTACCAAACACGGCGTCGATCAGCGGGGCCGCGCGCCCCAGATCCGGCACGGTCACGAGCACATCATCGGGACGCAAATCGGGAATCTCGTCGAAGCACGCCAACAACCGGTCATGCAGCACTTCGATCTGACGCGCCAGGCTGTGGCACACATGCACCTGCACCGACCCGTCGACGCTCACGCCATCGGGCGCGCCGTGACGGCCATCGTCCAACGTGAGAATGCCGTTTTGCAGGGCGGCGAGCAGCGTCGGTGCGGGATTGGGCTGGAACAGCGCCCGGTCCTCCACCGCCTGCGGTGCGAGGTCGGCATACAGCGCATCGATATGCGACTGCGTCTGGCGCCCCCATTCGGCGAGCAACGGATGCCCCACTTCCCGGTGCGCCCCCCCATCGCGCCGCGCCAGATACGACAGTCGTGACGGCGACACGATGTCAAACCAATAGCTCTCACACGGATTCAGGACATACAGGTGCACCTCGATCAGACGAGACATCGCCTTGAGCAGCGCCATCGAAAGCGGCGGCATCGACGACAGCGCGAACACCGACACGCGTGACGGCCATCCGGCAGGCACCGTCTGCGGCGTCAACGCCTCGATCCGGTCGATGGCCCGCAACGTTGGGTGACGCTCGCGAATCTCCAGATGCGCCAACACCTGCCGCCACAAGGCGCTCTGCCACACTTCGTCGGCACGCTGCGTCTCACCCCAGCCCGTGGCGGCGCCCGGCGCGATCGTCTCCCCGGATTGCCACCGCTCAAGCCAGTTCGGCCGATAGGTCAGATATTGGTCGTAGAGATGCGCCAGTCGGTCGGCCAATTCGAAGCGCATGACATCGTCCGCGCCCGTCAGATAGCCCGCCAGTCGCGGCGAGGCGTCCCCCCACGGCTGGGCGAGGCACTGATACAGCGGCCAGACAAGCCGGTCCGGCGCAAACGGCGAACTCTCGGGCACCGTGACCAGTTGCCCCGCCATGTCCCACAGCCACTGGGCGAGATAGGTCAGACGAACGTTGGCACACACGCCGAACACATCGGCATAGTCCAGTTCGAGCCGGCGCCGCACGGCCACACTTGGCACGACGATGGTTTCCGTCTCGAACGGATTACCGGCTTTCCCCGTGCTGCCGGGCGCCTGGGCGAGATCGCGCAACAGGGCGGCTTCAAGGGTGGTGAACCGGTTGGAAAAGAATAGGTGGAGCATGCGGGCGTGGCGGCTGAGCGAGTCTGTTCGCAAGCATAACAAAAGCCTCCTCGCGAAGCCCATCGGGCAGATCCGAAAACTTGCCCCGACATGAGTGACGGCAGCGTCAGGCGCCGTTACCGGTCCGTCGGCATGTGGGCCGTCACCGGCGGCATCCCCTCTTCGCGCCACGCGGGGCTTCGGCTAGACTCTGTCTGCACCGCGCCCTCCCCCCGCCGCGCGGCCGGCTTTGCTGCGGAACCCTCGCACCCGACGCATGGACTACCAGACCGATATCAAGAAATTCCTCTTCAGCCATTACTTTTTCACCGGCACCCGTCAGGCGTTGGGGGTCGTGTTGCCGGCGCTCGTGCTGTTCTGGGGGATGGACCAGCACCTGCTCGGCATCGAGGTCGCCTCGGGGGCGCTGTGCGCGAGCGTGGTCGACATCAACGGACCGCTGCGTCACAAGCACGCGGAGCTGCTCAGTTGCACGCTGCTCGGCGCCCTTACGGTACTGATCACCGGCATGGCCACCGCCGCGCAACCGTGGCAGCTCTGGATCACGTCGCTAACCCTGACGTTCGGCCTGTCGATGCTCGTGATCTACGGCTATCGCGCGTCGCTCGTGAGCTTCGCCTGCCTGATGATGATGGTGCTCAACGTCGAGGGCGATCTCACCCGGCATCAGGCCGTGCTCGATGCCGGCGCCGTGCTCGCGGGCGGCCTCTGGTACACCTACTTCAGCCTCGTCGTCTGCCGCGTCTGGTGGTTTCGCATCGAACAGCAGACGCTGGCCGAGTGTTTCTTCGTCACGGCGCAGTATCTCGAAGCCAAGGCGGCGTTCTACGACACGTCGACCGACATCGACGAATGCTACCGGCGACTGATCGCCGCGCAGGTCAACGTCGTGGAAAAGCAGCAGGCGGCGCGCGAGATCATTCTGCGCAACCTGCCCCGCCTGCGCACCGGCACGCTGGAGCCGCGCCGCACGATGCTGTTCAACCTGTTCATCAACATCGTCGACCTGCATGAGGTCGTGGTGTCGGTGCACACCGATTACCCGATGCTGCGCCGGGAGTTCGCCGACCATGACGTGCTCCTGTTCTTCCGCGACATGATCCGAAAGATCGCCAACGAAGTCGATGCCATCGGCTACGCCATCGCCACCAACGAACCATCGCGGGCGCAGCGCAGTTGGCGCGCGGAATTGCGGGCCATCGAGTACGAGATCGAGCTGATGCGCAAGCAGTCGTTGCCGCAGCGCGCGCCCGAAGCCTATCAGGCGCTGACGAGCACCTTCCGCCGCGTCTGGAGCAGCACACGTGTCGTGGAACGCATGCACCGCAACACGAATCTCGCCACGGCAGGGTCGGCCACCGAAGTCCAGATCGATCAGGCGCTCGTGCGCTTCACCTCACGACAGAGCTATTCTCCGAAATTGCTCTGGAAGAATCTGACTTTTTCGTCACCGAGCTTTCGCCATGCCTTGCGGGTGACGATCGCCATCACGGCCGGAATGATCATTTGCGAGAACTGGTCGCTGCTCGCCGGGCAGGCCCACAGTTACTGGGTGTTGCTCACGATCATCGTGATTCTGAAGCCCGGTTTCAGCCTGACCAAACAGAAGAACGCGCAACGTCTGACCGGCACGCTGGTGGGATGCGTAAGCGTGCTGATCATTCTGGCCTTCGTGCACAAGGCGTGGGTGCTGCTCGCCCTCATGTTCTTCTGCATGGTCATGGGCAACAGCCTGTCGCTGTTCAATTACGGCCTGTCGGTCGTATTCATGTCGTCCTACGTGCTGTTGCTGTTCCACTTCCTGCTCCCCGGGTCGCTGTCGGTGATCGGGGAGCGCGCGATCGACACGCTGATCGGCTCCGCCGTGGCGCTGGTGTGCTCCTATCTTTTCCCGTACTGGGAATACCGCCTGATGGGGCCTCTCATCCGGCAGGCGGTGCAGTCGACGCGCGCGTACCTGGAATCGTGCACCGGCCGCGACGGCAAGCGCGACGAGCTCGCCTATCGCATGGCGCGCAAGGACATGCACATTGCGTTCGGAAATTTCGGCGCGGCCTTCAGGCGCATGATGCTCGAGCCCAAGTCCAAACAGGTCTCGGTCGGGGAGCTCAACGATCTGCTGGTGCAGAACCATGTGATGGCGTCGTACATCACGGGGATGTCGGACGTGCTGCCGCGTCAGATTGCAGCGGACAAGAGCGGCGAGCTGGCGCAGGTCGTCTCCGCGATCAGCGATCTGCTTTCTCAGGCCGTGGCGGCCCCGGCCGCCTCGGTGCCAACGGATGCGCAGGCCGCGAGCGAAGCGATGCGCGACTACACGCGGCGCCTCGACGCGCTGGTCGTCGCCCAGGAGCAGCAATCGGACACGCCGGAGGCCCACGTCCAGGAAATCAAGCAGGTGGTGCATCAGCTCAAACAGATGCTCCGGGCGGGCGAGTTGATCCTGCGCGATATGCGAGCCATTCGCCTGCCGGCCTGACCGCGCGCGGGGCATCGCGGCCCCGCCGCCCCCTTCGCCGGCGGGTTCAACGATTCCGTCAGGCGATGCCCGTGCGCGTGGCGTAGTGATAGAGGTCGACGTCGCGGTCCAGCCCGAGTTTGCGCATGGCGTTGGTCTTCTGTGAGCTGACCGTCTTGACGCTGCGACTGAGCTGGAATGCGATTTCGCTGATGGTGAGCCCGGAAACGAACAGCCGCACCACTTCCACTTCGCGACCCGAGAGCTTCGACGCATCGATCTCGGTGTCGTCGACCACCGAGTCGTGCAGGCGCGTCGCCAGTCCCGCCGGAATATAGCGGCTGCCGTCCGCGACCACGCACACGATATCGGCAATCGAACTCTGCTCGTCGAGCTTGGAGAGAATCGAATGCACACCGAGCTTGAGCATGCCGCGAAGAATCGCCAGATTTTCCAGCATCGTGACAACGATGATCTTGATGTTCGGGAAATATCGGCGCACATAGCCGATCAGAAACAGGCCGTCCTTGAAATTTCCCCCTGGCATTGAAAAATCGGTCACGAGAATGTCGCATGGCGCCTTGGCCAGCAAATTCACGAGTTCTGACGAATTGGCCGCCTCGCCGACCAGATGAATCATTTCCCGCTCTTCGAGCAGACGTCGTATTCCATAGCGCACAATCGGATGGTCGTCCGCGACCACGACATTGATCGTCATCGTTGCCCCCTCCCCTTATTCGTCATCTGGCAGCACCGTCATCGCCGCACGACACGTACGGTGCTTCGCGCCTGCCATTGCCGCGAAGCGAGTCCATTCTGGCAAAAAGGGATCCTCCCGACCGGCTGGGAAACGTCACATAGACGATGCGCATGGGCCGCCTTGCCACGCGGTGTGGTCAATGCGCGCGCGGCCCGCATGCTGCCCGATAGAGCGGGTACTGCGGCCTAACTGCTTGACGGGACTCGCCCGGAGGTGAAATTGCTCAGACGTCCGGCAGCACAGTCTGTGCTACTCGCGTTACCGGTATTCGGACGATTCGCGGTGAGCGCTTCCGACATTCCAATCTCGAAGTTCGGAATTACCTTAAACACCAACGCCCGATTTAGTGATCGGCTCGTTGTGCGCGTCGGAATATGCGTAGTTGGCGCAGGGGGACATTCCGAGGGTGTGCCCCGGTCGCGAACACCTCGACCGGGCGCTGACGAGGCGGTTCGGACGGCGCGTTACGCACGTTACGCACGTTACGCGCGTTATGCACGTTACGCACATTAGGCGCGTTACTTCTGCCCGTCGCGGCCATCGGCGGAGCTGGCGTTCGTGGACGCCTTCACCGCCTGCGACGCACCAGGGTTCTCGCCCGCGGACGACAAACCATGCCAGCCGCCGCCGAGCGCGGTCACGAGCAGCACGTTGGCCGTGAACTGACGGCCGAGAATCGTCAGCGCCGTACGCTCCGTGGTGTACGCCGTCGTCTGCGCCGTCAACACGTTCTGGAACCCGACAGTGCCCGCCTTGTACTGATTGAGGATGAGTTGCAGCGCCTCGCGCGACGACTGCACCGCCTGGTTCTGCACGGCAGCCTCACGGCCCAGATAATTCAGCGCGGCGAGGTTGTCTTCGACCGACTGGAATGCCGTGAGCACCGTCTGACGGTAGGTCGCGACCTGTGCGTCGTACGCCGCGATGGCCGCGTCGGTCTGCGCGCGACGCAGGCCGCCGTCGAAGAGCGTGGCCGCCAACGCCGGACCGACCGACCAGAAGCGGCTCGGCAGCGTCAGCCAGTCGGCGAAGCTGCTGCTTTGGAAACCGCCCGTCGCCGAGAGCGTAAGGGTCGGGAAGAAGGCCGCCTTGGCGACGCCGATCTTCGCGTTCGCCGCCGCCACCGAGCGCTCGGCCGCCGCAATATCGGGTCGCCGTTCCAGCAAGGTCGACGGCAGGCTCACCGGCGCCATCGGCAACGCGGCGCGCAGCGGCATCGGCGTAAGCGAGAACGCCGCCGGCGCCTTGCCGACAAGCAGCGCGATCGCATGCTCCAGTTGAGCGCGCGTCACCTCGATATCGAGCGCCGAGGCCTGCGCCGATTGCAATTGCGTCTGCGCCTGAATCACGTCGGAGCGCTGCGCCACACCGACGGCGTATTGATTCTGCGTGAGCTTGAGCGTTTGCTCGTATGCCGCAACCGTACGGTCGAGCAGCGCCCTCTGAGCGTCCGTTACCCGCAGGTCGAAGTAGTTCTGGGCGAGCAGCGCCTGCGCCGACAGACGTGCATTGGCCAGATCCGCCTCGCTCGCCTCGGCGCTCGCGTTGCCGGCCTCGACCGAGCGGCGCACGCTACCCCAGATGTCCGGTTCCCAGCTCGCCGTGCCCGACAGGCTGTAGCTGTTCGAGATCCCGCCCGCCCCCGATCCGCTCACCGCCGAGCTGCTCACGCGCGAGCTGGCGCGTGTGAGACCGGCGTCGGCGCCGATCGTCGGAAAGAAGGCAGAGCGCGCCTGCGAGGCCACGGCCAGCGCTTGCCGATAGTTGGCCTCGGCAACCTTGATGTTCTGATTGTCGACGTTGACCTGCGCCATCAGGTCGGCGAGCACCGGGTCCTGATAGATCGCCCACCACTCGCCCTTGGACGCCGCATCGCTGGGCTCGGCGAGCTTCCAGTCCCCCGTCTCCTTGAACGCGGCCGGCGTGTCGATGGCTGGACGCACATAGTCCGGCCCCACCGCGCAGCCCGCGAGCCACAGTACGGCGCTTGCCGCAAGCCACGTGGCGGCGCGACGCATGCGCGGCGGCGTCCTCGCGCCTCGCCCTTGCAGCGCAACCGCTGCGGGTGCAGCGGGCGGATGAGATCCAGCGGTGGCGACTTGACGATTCAGGTTACGGGACATGGCACGCATCGGCCCTTCGGCCAGAACAGAAGTTTCAAAAGACGCTCCGGGACGCGACGCCCACGGACCCGCACGGTGCAGGCAGCGCGCGGCATCAGCCATGCCCCACCTCCCCGACGTCGCCCTGGCCGCGTTGACCACGCGCACGCCATCGCGCCCAGCGCAGCCGCAAGCGATCGAGATAGAGGTACACCACCGGCGTCGTATAAAGCGTGAGCACCTGGCTCACGAGCAGGCCGCCCACGATGGAAATCCCCAACGGCTGACGCAGCTCCGCCCCATCACCCGTGCCCAACGCAAGCGGAATCGCACCGAGCATGGCGGCCATCGTCGTCATCATGATCGGGCGAAAGCGCAGCACGCACGCGTGGTAGATGGCCTCGCGCGGCGGCATGTTCTGGCGCCGTTCGGCATCGAGCGCGAAGTCGATCATCATGATCGCGTTCTTTTTCACGATACCGATCAGCAGAATCACCCCGATCAGCGCGATGATGCTGAACTCGGTATTGAAGAGCAGCAACGCGAGCAACGCCCCGACCCCCGCCGACGGCAGCGTCGACAGAATGGTGAGCGGATGGATGTAGCTCTCGTAGAGCACGCCGAGCACGATATATACCGTGAGCAGCGCGGTCAGGATGAGTATCGGCTGCGACGACAAGGCCGACTGGAACGCCTGCGCCGTGCCCTGGAAGCTGCCATGCACCGACGTCGGCATGCCCAGCCGGCCGACGGCGTCCTGGACCGAGGCTTGCGCCTGCGACAGCGATACCCCCGGCGGGAGGTTGAACGAAATCGTACTCGCCGCGAATTGCCCCTGGTGCGAGACCCCCAGCGCCGTATTGGTCGGCCGATACCGCGCGAATGCCGAGAGCGGCACCTGCGCCCCCGCCGAGGTCACCACATAAATGTCCTTGAGCGACTCGGGGCTTTGCCACCATTGCGGCGCAACTTCCATTACAACCTTGTACTGATTGAGCGGATTGTAGATCGTGGAGACCTGCCGCTGCCCGAACGCATCATTGAGCACGCTATCGATCTGACTCATCGTCAGACCGAGGCGGGACGCCTGATCGCGATCGACGTCGAGCGTCGTCTGCAAGCCTTTGTCCTGCTGGTCCGTGTTGACGTCGACGAGATTCGGCAGATGCGAGAGCGCATTGCGCACCTTCGGCTCCCACTCGCGCAACTGCTGTAGATCATCTGCCTGCAGCGTGTACTGGTACTGCGCGTTACTCGCCCGCCCGCCGACGCGAATGTCCTGCACGGACTGCAGATAGAGCATTGCGCCAGGCTCCTTGGCCAGCTTGCCCCGCAATCGCGCAATCACCTGATCGGCCGAGATTTTGCGCTCGCCCAACGGTTTGAGCGTAACGAACATCAAGCCCCCGTTTCGGTTCGATCCGCCGGTAAAGCCCGTGACGGTCGACACGTCCGGATCGGCCTGCACGATCTTGATGAAGTCGGCCAGCTTCTTTTCCATCGCCTGGAACGAGATCGCCTGATCGGCCTGAATGAAGCCGATCATCCGCCCCGTGTCCTGCTGCGGGAAGAAGCCCTTCGGCACGACGGTATACAGCCAGACGTTCAGGCAGATCGTGGCAAACAGAATCCCCAGCATGAGCGGCCCGTGGCGCAACGCCCACGAGAGCGAGCGCTCATATTCGCGCAGCATGCCGTCGAACATGCGCTCGGTCCATCCGCCGATCCGTGTCCAGACGGATGGTCGCGGCGGCGGCGCGGCGGCGCCCGGCGCAGACTTACCCTTGAGCAGACGCGCGCACATCATCGGCGTCGCTGTGAGCGAGACGACCAAAGAGACCAGGATAGCGGCCGAGAGCGTGACGGCGAACTCGCGGAACAGGCGCCCCACGATGCCGCCCATGAGCAGCAGCGGGATGAAAACCGCCACCAGCGAAATGCTCATCGAGAGCACCGTGAAGCCGACTTCGCGCGTGCCCTTGAGCGCGGCGGCGAACGGACTCAGGCCATCTTCAATATGGCGGGCAATGTTCTCGAGCACCACGATGGCGTCGTCGACCACGAAGCCCGTCGCAATGGTGAGCGCCATGAGCGACAGGTTGTCGAGACTGAAGCCGCACAGGTACATCACGCCGAACGTGCCAATCAGCGACACGGGCACCGCGACGCTCGGGATGAGCGTCGCCCGCCAGTTCCGCAGGAAGAGGAACACCACCAGGATGACGAGCGCAATCGAAATCAGCAGCGTGCGCTCGACTTCCTTGAGGGATGCCCGGATCGTCGGCGTGCGGTCCATCACCACGTCGAGATTGATGGCCGCCGGGATCGAGGCGCGCAGCACCGGCAGGATCTTGTTGATGCCGTCGACCGTCTTGATGATGTTCGCGCCGGGCTGCGTCGTGATGATGAGCACCACCGACGGCTTGCCATTGGCCGACCCGGCGTTGCGCAAGTCCTGCACCGAATCGACCACGTCGGCGACATCGGACAGGCGCACCGGACGGCCGTCCCGATAGCTGACGACGACCGGCAGATAGTCCTTGGCCGTCTTCGCCTGATCGTTGGCGAGAATCTGCCAGCGCTGATCGCCGTCTTCGAGCGCACCCTTCGGGCGGTTTGCGTTGGCGGCCTGAATCGTCGTGCGCACCGTCTCGAGCGGAATCTGGTACTTGTTGAGTGCCGTCGGGTTGAGTTCGACCCGCACCGCCGGCAGCGAACTGCCGCCCACGGTGACATCGCCTACGCCGTCGAGCTGAGAGATCTTCTGCGCGAGGATGGTCGACGCGGAGTCGTACATCTGCCCGCGCGTCATGCTGTCCGACGTCAGCGCAAGAATCATCACCGGTGCGCTCGCGGGATTCACCTTGCGATAGGTCGGATTGCTCGGCAGGCCCGACGGCAGCAGACTGCGCGCGGCGTTGATCGCCGCCTGCACGTCGCGCGCCGCGCCGTTGATATCGCGCGAGAGATCGAACTGCAGCGTGATGCGGGTCGAGCCCAGCGTGCTGTTCGACGTCATTTCCGTCACCCCGGCAATCCGGCCGAGCGAGCGCTCCAGCGGCGTGGCCACGCTCGCGGCCATCGTCTCGGGACTCGCGCCGGGTAGCGACGCCGTAACGGAGATCGTTGGAAAATCGACCTGCGGCAGCGGCGAGACTGGCAGCAACCCGAACGCGACGATGCCCGCCAGCGTCACCCCGATGGTGAGCAGAACGGTCGCGACCGAGCGCTTGATGAAGACAGCCGACAGGTTCATCGCGCTGGGCCGCCTGTGGTGGCCGGGCCGTCACTGCCGCCGCCCGGCGTGCCATGATCGCCGTGCCCCGGATCGTCCGGCGGCCCCGAGGTACCGAAACGCCGATCGCGCCAGGCGCGCGCCCGTGCGGCCAAGCGGTCGAACCACAGATAGATCACGGGCGTGGTAAAGAGGGTGAGCACCTGACTGACCATCAGCCCGCCCACCATGGTGATCCCGAGCGGCTGCCGCAACTCGGACCCCACGCCCGAGCCAAGCATGAGCGGCAGCGCCCCCAGCACAGCGGCCATCGTCGTCATCAGGATTGGCCGAAAACGCAGCAGACAGGCCTGATAGATCGCCTCGCGCGGCGCCATGCCGCGTTCACGCTCCGCCTCGAGCGCGAAGTCGATCATCATGATGGCGTTCTTCTTCACGATGCCGATCAGCAGGATGATGCCGATGATCGCGATGATGCTGATGTCGTTGCCCGAGACCATCAGGGCGAGCAGCGCGCCGACACCGGCCGAGGGCAGCGTCGACAGGATCGTGATCGGATGGATGTAGCTCTCGTAGAGCACCCCCAGCACGATGTACATCGTCACGACCGCCGCGAGAATCAGCCACAGCGTGTTCGAGAGCGACGCCTGGAACGCCTGCGCCGCACCCTGGAAGGTCGTCTGCGTGCTCACCGGCAGGCCGATGGACGCCTCGGCCGCGGTAATCGCCTTCACGGCATCGCCGAGCGATGCGCCCTTGGCGAGGTTGAACGAGATCGTGGCGGCCGGGAACTGGGCCTGGTGGTTGATGGCCAGCGGGGTGGGCTTCTCCACGATCTTCGCGAACGATGTCAGCGGCACTTGCACCCCCGAGGTCGACGCAACGTAAATGCCCTTCAGCGCGTCGGGGCCGCGCTGGAAATCGTTACCCACTTCGAGCACCACGCGGTACTGCGACGCCTGCGTGTAGATCGTCGAAATCAGTCGCTGGCCGAACGCGCTGTAGAGCGTCTGGTCGACGGCCGCCGGCGTCACGCCCAGGCGGCTCGCCGTGTCGCGATCGATGTCCACGTAAGCCTGCAAGCCATTGACTTGCAGGTCGCTCGTCACGTCGGCCAGTTGCGGTACGTGTTGCAGCTTGTCGACGAGCTTTGGCACCCAGATGCCGAGCGTATCGAGACTCGGATCCTGCAGCGTGAACTGATATTGCGTTCGGCTGATGCGGTCTTCGATGGTCAGATCCTGCACCGGCTGCATATAGAGCGCGATGCCGGGCACGTTCGCCACCTCGGGCTGGATGCGGCGGATCACCGCCGAGGCGTCGAGTCCGCGCACGGCCTTGTCCTTCAGATTGATGAGCAGCCGCCCGCTGTTGAGCGTGGTGTTCACCCCATCCACGCCGATGAACGACGACACCGATTCGACGGCCGGGTCCTTGAGCACGGCGGCGACCAATGCCTGCTGGCGCTCGCCCATTGCCGCGAACGAGATCGACTGCGGCGCTTCGGAAATCCCCTGGATCACCCCCGTGTCCTGCACCGGGAAGAAGCCCTTCGGCACCCACAGATACAGCAGCACCGTGAGCACAAGCGTGCCGAGCGCGACGAGCAGCGTGGCCGTTTGACGATCGAGCACCCATGAGAGCCACTCGCCGTACTTCGCGATGATGCGGTCGAATATCTCGCCGGTCTTGCGGTAGAACTTGCCCTGCTTCTCTTCGGGCACGTGACGCAGCAGCTTCGCGCACATCATCGGCGTGAGGGTGAGCGACACCACGGCCGAGATCAGGATCGACACCGCCAGCGTGATCGCGAACTCGCGGAACAGGCGGCCGACAACGTCGCCCATGAACAGCAGCGGAATGAGCACGGCGATCAGCGAGAACGTGAGCGAAATGATGGTGAAGCCGATCTGTTCCGCGCCCTTGAGCGCCGCCTGCAGCGGCTTTTCCCCCTGCTCCATGTAACGCGCGATGTTCTCGATCATCACGATCGCGTCGTCGACCACGAAGCCGGTCGCGATGGTGAGCGCCATGAGCGTGAGGTTGTTGATCGAGAAGCCGGCCAGGTACATCACGCCGAACGTGCCGACGAGCGAGAGCGGGACGGCCACGCTTGGGATGATCGTCGCCGAGACGTTGCGCAGGAACAGGAAAATCACCATGACCACCAGGGCCACCGCGAGCAGGAGTTCAAACTGCACGTCGGAGACCGAGGCGCGGATCGTCGTGGTACGGTCGGTCAGCAACTTCACGTCGATGCTGCCGGGCAGCGAGGCCTGCAACTGCGGCAGCAACGCCTTGACCCGGTTGACTGTCTCGATCACATTGGCGCCCGGCTGACGCTGCACGTTGAGCACGATGGCCGGCGTGGTATCCGCCCATGCGGCAAGCTTGGTGTTCTCGGCGCCATCGATGACGTCGGCGACATCGGAAAGACGGATCGGGCCACCGTTCTTGTACGCGATGACCAGGTTGCGGTACTCGTCGGCCGACGCGAGCTGGTCGTTGGCGTCGATGGTCGAGGCACGCAGCGGACCGTCGAAACTGCCCTTCGCCTGGTTGACGTTGGCCGCCGCGATGGACGTGCGAACGTCCTCGATACTCAGCCCGTACGACGTAATCGCGCGGGGATTGACCTGAATGCGCACCGCCGGGCGTTGGCCACCCGAGAGGCTCACCAGACCGATGCCGGGCAATTGCGAAATCTTCTGCGCCACACGTGTGTCGACCAGATCTTCGAGCTTGGGCAGCGGCAGGGTCTTCGACATGATCGCCAGCGTCAGGATCGGCGTATCGGCCGGATTGACCTTGCTGTAGATCGGCGGCATCGGCAGATCGGTGGGCAGCAGATTGCTGGCGCTATTGATCGCGGCCTGCACTTCCTGCTCGGCAACGTCGAGCCCGAGATTGAGCGAGAACTGCAGCGTGATCACCGACGCGCCGCCCGAACTGGTCGACGACATCTGGTTCAGGCCCGGCATCTGGCCGAACTGACGCTCCAGCGGGGCCGTCACCGACGAGGTCATCACATCCGGGCTGGCGCCCGGGTAGAGCGTGACCACCTGAATGGTCGGATAGTCGACTTCCGGCAATGCCGAGAGCGGCAACAGCCGGTACGCGACGAAACCGGCAAGCAGGATCGCCACCATCAGCAACGAGGTGGCGACCGGTCGGAGAATAAACGGGCGGGACGGATTCATTGGCTACGTCGAAGGGCGTCTCTGGGGGGCCGTGGGCCAAACGTGGGCGAGGCGTGGACGCGGGAGGTCGTGCGACGTCACGCGAGACCGCCCTATTGCGCCGGACGGCGATGACCGCCGTTGCGCTTGTCCCCCGGCGCGGGCGGCGCAACGGCCGCCGCACGGCTCGCGGCCGTGATCACCTCGACCTTGGCGCCGTCGCGCAGCTTGTCCATGCCGTCGATCACGAGCTTCTCGCCGGGCGCGATGCCAGACTCCACCGCGACGTTGGTGCCGTCGGTCGGTCCGAGCTTCACGGTCTTGAGCTTGACCGTCTGATCCGGCTGCACCGTGTAGACGAAACTGCCCTGCGTGCCGCGCTGTACCGCGGCGCTCGGAATCAGCGTGGCGCCCTTGAGCGTGTCGACGAGCATCTTCACGTTGACGAACTGGTTCGGAAACAACAAGCCATCGCGATTGGCGAATTCGGCCTTGAGCTTGACGGTGCCGGTTGTCGTGTCGATCTGGTTGTCGATGGAGGCGAGCCTGCCGGTGGCCAGCTTCACCTTGCCGGCGCGGTCGAAGGCTTCCACGGGCAGCGTCTCCCCGTCTCGCGAGCGTTTGAGGACCTTCGACAGGTTGTCCTCGGGAATCGTGTAGACGACGGTAATCGGCGTCACCTCGTTGATGATGACGATGCCGTTGGTGTCCGACGCGTGAATGATGTTGCCCGGATCGACCTGGCGCAGCCCCGCGAGCCCCGACACCGGCGCGATCACGCTGGCATAGTTCAGTTGCAGGCGGGCGTTGCCGAGCTGCCCCTCGTCGGATTTGACGGTTCCTTCGTACTGCTTGACGAGCGCACGTTGAGTGTCCACCGTCTGCGCGGCGATCGAATCCTGCTTGAGCAGTGTCTCGTAACGGGCGAGGTCGAGTTGCGCATTCTTGAGCAACGCCTGGTCGCGGGCGAGTTGGCCCTCCATCTGGGTGACCTGTACCTGGAACGCACGCGGATCGATTTCGGCGAGCAACTGGCCTTCCTTGACGATGTCGCCTTCCTTGAAGTGCACCTTCATGAGCTGTCCGTCGACACGCGAATGCACGGTCACACTGCGCGTGGGCGTGACGGTGCCCAGCCCGTTGAGGAAGACCGGCAGGTCGCCCGTCTTCGCCTCGACCGCCGTCACCGGCGTGGCGGGTGCACCCGCACCCGCCATGCCGCCCGGCGCTGCGCCGCGACGCCCGCCCGCTTGAGCAGGACCTTGCGCACTTTGGGAATGCAGGCGGTAATAAACACCTCCGGCGATGAGCACGACGATCAGTCCGATCACGGCGGGCACGAGCCAGCGGCGCGTGCCAGAAGCCACAGGGGCTGGCCCGGTGTCGCGTTGCGTGCCGGCAGTGGCGGGTGCGGGCCGATCAGAACCGTTCGGTGGTTCGGAACCGTGGGGACCGTGCTCGGTCATGACTTCCTCATTACAGCGCAGTGGTAGGTGGATTCGTCCCGTGTGGACGATGGTCTTGCGATCGAGTGCCGCGGCGCAGCAAAGCGTCCGTCAACCCCGGGGGCCTTGCCTCACGCCAGATCCGGCCAATCAGCATAGCAGACCGTTGTCGAAGCCCGATAGGACGGCTGATTACACCCGCTTTCCCCAAGGGGAATCGCGCTTGGCGCGGCAAAGGAAAGACCGGCCGCGCGCGCGATGGTTCGCATGACAGCGTTGGCACCGCGCGTCGCGATGCGCTGCATTGCCTTGTCGCAGCGCTCTCGCAACGCGAGACGTACGACTGGGTGTGCGGAATCGGCCACCGGCAGGGTGGCTTGCCGGTTAGATCGAACCTTATGCGATGGGGACGAATTTCGTGTATCACCGGCGCTGGCTCTATTATTACGCAACGTTACGGGTGACCAATGCTGTAATGTCTGGAAACAATACCCGCGTCAAGGTGCGCGGGGAGGCCACTATCATGACAACACTCCCTGTCCGAACGAATATGAAGATTCTTGTTGTCGACGACGATCCCGATCTGCGTGATCTGCTGCGCGAATACCTGAGCCGCCACGGCTTCTCGGTGGCGGTGATGCATGACGGCGACGGATTGGCCGCACGCCTGGAGCGTGAGCGTCCGTCGCTGATCGTGCTTGACCTGATGATGCCCAAGGTCGATGGCCTCACCGCCCTGCGGGACCTGCGCGCGCGCAACGACGATGTGCCGGTGATCCTGCTCACCGCGCGCAGCGACGAGATCGACCGCATCGTCGGACTGGAAATCGGTGCCGACGACTATCTCGGCAAGCCGTTCAGTCCGCGCGAGCTGCTCGCCCGGATCAATGCCGTGTTGCGCCGTCGCAAGCAGCCCGATGCCGCGGTGCCCGAGCAGCGCGAGAACTATACATTCGGCCCGTTCGTGCTCGACTTCCGCAGCCGCACGCTCACCCGCGATGCGCAGTTGCTCACGCTCTCGGACGGCGAATACGGCTTGTTGCGCCTGCTGGTCAACCACGCGATGCAGGTGCTCTCGCGCGAGCGCATCATCGAACTGCTCTACGGCGCGGACAGCGATGTCAACGATCGCGGCATCGACGTGCAGATCTGGCGCCTGCGCCGTCTGCTCGACGAAGACGCGCAGAGCCCGCGCTTCATCCAGACCGTGCGCGGGCGCGGTTACATCTTCGTTCCCGACGGTCAACGCGCCGACATGGCCACCGGTTGATGGCCCGGCGCCGGACACAACGCTGCGTCGTCGCCCTGTTCGACGACGTCACCTCCCCGTCTGACAAGGACGCCGGCATGCTGCCGATACTGCTTACCCCAGCCCACAGGCAGAGCCCTGCATGAAAGGCCGTTTCGACACTTTATTTGGCCGGCTCGCGCTACTCATCATCGCAGCGCTGGTCATCAGCCATTTCTCATATCTCACGATCCTGCGCAGCGATCACGATGAGACGCGTGTGCAAAATGCCGCTGAGCAAATGGCCTTCATCATCAAGGCGGCGGCCGAAGTGCACGACGGCAGCTCGACGCTCACATTGCCGGATCTCGTGCAGGTCGTGCCGGTCTCGTTCGCGCATGGCGACGTCTTCGAGGCCGCCAGCAAGACCGCCCGCCTGACGACCGAACTCGCCCGGCGCCTTCCCGCGGGCACGCAGTTGCGCGTGGAGCGCACGCCACCGCCTCGCATCTGGGCCCGCCTGCCGGGCCGCGACTACTGGATCGCCACGCCGGTGCTGTCCGTGCGTAATCCGCCAGGCACGGCCATGATTTTGCCGGGTCTGGCCGCAGTCCTCGGCATTACCGTCATCTTTGCGTTGTTCGCGGCGTGGCAATTGCAGCGGCCGGTGCGGGACATGGCCGCCGCCGCCGAGCAACTCGCCACCCATCGCATTCGCACCCAGGTCAAGGAGCGCGGCCCGTTGGAGTTGCGTCAACTGACCGAGCGCTTCAATCGCATGAGCCACGACATCGTGCAAACCGACCGGGAGCGCAACACCATGCTTGCCGGCATTGCCCACGATCTGAAAACGCCGCTTGCACGGTTACGTCTGCGTGCCGAAATGCTCGACGACGCCCAGATGAGCGAGGGCATTACACGCGACGCCGAATCGATGACTCGCATCGTCGATCAGTTCCTGCTGTTTGCCCGGGGGATCGAAATGGAAAGTGCGACGTCGCCGGTGGAAGCCCGCATTCCCGCACTGGTCGCCCCGTTCCTCGATCAAGGTTATGCCATCGAACTGGATCTTCAGGCCGGTCCGGGCTTCAAGCTCAGGCAGACCTATCTCGAGCGCATCGTAAACAACCTGCTCGATAACGCGGTGACGTACGGACAGGCGCCGCTCGCGATTCGCACGTCACACGACGCGAGCGGATGGCGTCTCGTGATCGAAGACAGCGGTCCGGGCATTGCCAATGAAGACATCAATCGCATCGTGCGGCCGTTCGTCCGGCTTGATCCGGCTCGCGGCGGCAATGCGCATTGCGGGCTCGGCCTCGCCATTGTCGATAAGCTCACCCAGCAACTGGGCGGACGCGTGTCGTTCAGCAATCGGCCCACCGGCGGCTTGCAGGTCACGCTGATGTTTCCGCCGGAGAATCCGGGCTCGGAATAAGCGAACTCTGCGTACGACGCGTGCCGGATACACGGCACACACCATAAAAAACCCGCCGTCGGTGTACGAACGGCGGGTTTTGTCCTTTACGGCACGGCATCACATCAAGCCACAGCCAGACGATCCGGGTTGGGGGCAATGCGACGACTGGATGGCTGCGCTAGTGCGCACAGGGACACGGCGGCCAACGCTCGCCGCCGCGGACGTGACCGCGGCGCAGCGATGGTGGCTCCCCGCCCCCCCCTGACATGTGACCGGCAGTACCGGTTCGGATTGGGTCAGCGAATTACTTGATCAGGAATTTCTCTTTGTTCTTGCCGACCCACTTCGGGGCGCGGCCACGGCCTGACCACGTTTCACCCGTGGCCGGATTCATGTACTTCGGCGCAATCTGGGCGCGCGCGGCACGGCGACGGCCATCGGTTGCGACAAGCCCCAGATCCTTGGCGGACAGTTCATATTCCTGAATCTTCTGTTTGACTTCAGCGATGACCTGAGCGACTTCACGGGCCCGAGCCTCTTCGATTTGCTTTTCAATCTTTTCGCGCTGCGCGACGAGTTCTTTATAGCTTGCCATCTGGCCTGTCCTTGGGTTGTTAAAATGGATCGCCACTTAAAATAGCACGAGTTTTAATAATTTGAAAACCGCATTTCCAGAGAATGAGTCTGGAAACGCCAAAATCGCATTGAATCGTCCGATCGATGCTTCCGATAATGCACAGAATCGGGGCGCGATTCCCGGAATATCATCAAATCGGCCTCGTCGATATCGAGGCATTAGCGTGCCCCATTGCCGGTAATCGCAAAAGCATTCCCGCCATCGTGCGATGTGGACGCGAGGCGGCATGATAAGTTCACACTTTCCCCTGCAAGTTTTCGTAAGGCTTTTTTGCCGGGCCATGTTTGGCGCCGACGACGCAGATGGCATCATTGCGCGATGCCTCGAGCAATAGGTGCTCCCCAAACATTCAATCGCTATCCGATCGTTCCGTGATCCGAAAGACTTCACTCATTCGGATTATTCGCATCCCAGCGCCGTAATTCACGGATAACCCGACTGGCGCCCGGATCCATGCGATTCGCCGGACGTCGTCTCGGGCGTGCCATTGGTGTCACTCTCGATTGTCGAATCGTAGCCATCAAACGCGTGCGTCGATGCCATCTCCCGAGTCGATCGCATTTTCGTACAATAGAACCGTCGGGCCTGACGCTACTGCGCGTCACGGTTCGTATGGCAATATTGACGGGCACGAACACAATGTTCGCGCAGATCGAATTAAGTCAATCCAGAATTGTCACAATCGGCGATTTGCCATTCGGATTCGGGCGAATTCAACGGAATTTTGAGCGCATGAGCACGTCGACGCTGGCTGAGGATTCGCATTCGCCGTTCGGTACCCCCGCGCGCGCGCTCACTACCGAGCGCACGGTCTTGCGTCAGTGGCGACCGGAGGATTTGCCACTTTTCGCCGCGCTCAATGCCGATCGAGATGTCATGCGCCACTTTCCGACGACACTCGACCGGACCCAGAGCGACGCCGTCGCGCACCGGCTGGCCCAACATATCGAGACGCATGGCTATGGTCCCTGGGTGCTGGAAATCCCAGGCGTGACGCCGTTCGCGGGGTTCGTCGGCCTGATGCGCGTGGGTTTCGACGCCCCTTTCGCGCCGGCCGTGGAGATCGGCTGGCGGCTGGCGCGTGCCTGGTGGTCGAAAGGGTACGCGACCGAGGCGGCCTTCGCCGCCGCATATTTCGCGTTCGAAACGCTCGGCCTCGACGCGCTGGTGTCGTTCACCGTTCCCGCGAACGTTCGCTCACGCGCGGTCATGGAGCGCATCGGCATGCGCCATTGCCCCGATGAAGACTTTCTGCATCCGCTGATTCCGGCCGGCCACCGGATGCGCCGTCACGTGCTGTACCGGCTCAACGCCGACGAATTGGCGGCCAACCAGCGCTAGGCGTCGCCTCGGCGATTGAAGCAGTCGCTTAAATCGTGGGACAATCCGAGTCTTTGCGCCAGCCATTCCCCCCATTGTGTCGCGCGCCGTCATCATTCCGCTCATCATCGCTTGCGCCCTGTTCATGGAGAACATCGACGCCACGGTGATCACCACCTCGCTGCCCGCCATGGCGCGAGATCTTCATCAAGACCCGATTTCGCTGAAGATGGCGCTCACCGCCTACGTGGTCGGGCTCGGCATCTTCATTCCGATCTGCGGCTGGGTCTCCGATCGCTTTGGCGCGCGCAACGTCTTCCGCACGGCGATCGGCATCTTCATGGCCGGCTCGATTCTCTGCGCGCTGTCGTTTTCGCTGCCGACGTTCGTGTTCGCGCGCTTTCTGCAGGGCGTGGGCGGCGCGATGATGGTGCCGGTCGGCCGTCTCGTCATCTTTCGTGCGGTGCCCAAGCACGATCTGGTCAAGGCCATCGGCTACCTGACGATGCCAGCGCTGCTCGGCCCGGTCATCGGCCCGCCATTGGGCGGCGCGATCACGGCCTATCTGCACTGGCGCTGGATCTTCTTCGTCAACATCCCGGTGAGCCTGCTCGGCATCTACCTCGCGGGCAAATACATCGACAACGAGCGGGGCGGCGACGCCGGACGCCTCGACACGCTAGGCTTCGTCCTCTCCGCGCTCGGCAGCGGCCTGCTCATGCTCGGGCTGGCCATGATCGGCGAACCCCACATCGACGGCAGCGTTGTCGTCACCCTGTGCGCCGTGGGGGCCCTCTTTGTCTATGCCTACTGGCGCCATGCCAATCGTGTGCAAGCGCCTCTGCTTGACCTCAGGTTGCTGCGCATCCCGACGTTCCACGCCAGTGTCGTCGGCGGATCGCTCTTTCGCATCGGGTTGGGGGCCGTGCCGTTTTTGCTGCCGTTGGCGCTGCAAGAGGGGCTGCATATGGACCCGTTCGAATCCGGCATGATTACCTGCGCGTCGGCGTTCGGGGCGATTTTCATGAAGGCGATTGCACAGCGCGTGCTCGCGCGATTCGGTTTTCGCCGCGTGCTGATCGTCAATGCGGCGTTGGCCGGTCTGGCGCTGTCGTCTTACGGATTCTTCTCGCATGACACGCCGGTGATCGTGATGCTTGCCGTCGTGGCGTTCGGCGGCTTCTTCCCGTCGCTGCAGTTCACTTGCCTCAATTCGATCGTGTACGCCGACATTGCCAGCGCCGACGCCAGCCGAGCCACGAGTCTTGCGAGCGTGGTTCAGCAGTTATCGCTGGGGCTGGGCGTGACGATTTCGGGAATGGTGCTGCAGGCGAGCAGCCGGCTGGCCGGCCACGAACACCTGACCACCCGCGATTTCCTGCCGGCGTTCCTCGTGATCGGCCTGTTCTCGTGGCTATCGATTCCGGTCACCCGCCAACTGGCTGCCGACGCGGGCACGGAGTTGGCGAGAAAACACTGAGCCGCGCGCGTTACTTCGCGTCGGCCCGTGTCATGACCGCGTGCAGCGCCATACCGGCGATCATGGCGACGACGAACAGCAGTCCCTTGCCCGAACCCGCGCCAAGCAGCACCAGCGCAGGTCCCGGGCAAATCCCCGCGATTCCCCAGCCGACACCGAACGTCAGCGCCCCGAGCACCAACCGTTTGTCCAAACCTTTCGCCCCCGGCCAGGCACGCGGCTCGCCCGTCCAGGCCAGTGCCTGCGAGCGTGCCAGCCGGAACCCGACCAGCCCCACCGCGATGGCCCCGCCCATCACGAACGCCAGCGACGGATCCCACCGGCCGGCCAAATCGAGAAAGCCCAGCACTTTCGCCGGATTCGCCATCCCGGCAAGTATCAGCCCCAGCCCGAAGACGAGCCCGCCAATGAACGCAAAAAGCAGCTTCTTCATGCCGCACCTCCCAGATTGAGTACGTGGCGCACGACGAACACGGTCAGGAAACCCATCGCCATGAAACACAGCGTGGCGACGAGCGAGCGCCACGACAACCGCGACAAGCCGCACACGCCGTGGCCGCTCGTACAGCCCGACCCGAGTCGCGTGCCGAAGCCGACCAGCACACCCGCCGCCACGAGCATCGCGGCACTGGCGTCGATCTGCGCCGTGGGCACGACGGCCACGGCGCGGTACGCCCAAGGGGCTGCCATCAACCCGACGACGAAGGCGATGCGCCAGCCCACATCGCCGGCGCGAGGACGCAACAGGCCTCCGGCAATGCCGGAGATGCCTGCAATGCGCCCGGTCGCCAGCATCAGCCAGACGGCGGCAACGCCAATGAGCAAACCGCCGGCCAACGCGGTCCATGGGGTGAAGTGAAGGGTATCGAGGGTCATGTGCGGAGCTTCCCGTCAATTAATCAGAATTTCGGACAAAACTGGTCGTAGAGGCATGCCAGTAAGGCAAGCACTGCGCCATCGGCGACCGAATAGTAGATACGTTTGCCGTCACGCCGGGTCGTCACCAGCGACTCGGTACGCAGCACGGCGAGCTGCTGGGAGAGTGTCGGTTGCCGAATGTCGAGCTGCGCCTCCAGTTCCCCCACAGACAGTTCGCCCTGTGTGAGCTGGCACAGGATCAGCAGACGGTCTTCGTTGGCCAGCGCGCGCAGCAGCGCGGTGGCATCGCACGCGGCGGCGCGCAACCGTGCGACATCCAGCGGCGCGGTGTCCGCGGAGGCCGTGGCCCGGTCGACAGGGGATAGCGCAGTCACATTTGGCATGGCAGGATCGAACCATTCAGAGCATTGCGGCGCGGTGAGAGGTCACGTCGCCATAAACATTATACTAGACTATAATATATCAATTAATAAATTAATGCAGGAGCCGATCATGCCAGCCACGCCCGCCAACATCGAAGCCTTCTTCGACACCACCACCTCCACGGTGACCTATGTGGTGTTCGATGCGCCGGGCTCACGCGCGGCCATCATCGATCCGGTGCTCGACTACGACCCCAAGGCCGGCCGAACGCATACGGAATCGGCTGAGCGCGTGCTCGACTTCGTGGCCGCACACAAGCTCACGGTCGACTGGATTCTTGAGACGCATGCGCACGCCGATCACCTGTCCGCAGCGCACTGGCTCAAGGAACGCGTCGGCGGACGCATTGCCATCGGCGCGCACATCCGGGAGGTGCAGCACGTCTTCAAGACGCTGTTCCATCTGGGCGCCGACGTGCCGCCCGACGGCTCGCAATTCGACCATTTGTTCGAAGACGGCGAGACGTTCGCCATTGGCGCGCTGCAGGCCGAAGCGATGTTCGTCCCCGGCCATACGCCGGCGGACATGGCCTATCGCGTGGGCGACGCCGTGTTTGTCGGCGACACCCTCTTCATGCCCGATGTCGGCACGGCACGCTGCGACTTCCCCGGCGGCAATGCCCACACGCTCTTCCGCTCGATCCGCCGCCTGCTGGCGCTGCCGGCGTCGACGCGTCTGTTCATGTGCCACGACTACCCGCCCGCCGGACGCGCGGCGAACTGGCAAACGACCGTGGACGAGCAACGGCGCGCCAACATCCACGTGCACGACGGCATCGAAGAGCACACCTTCGTCGCCATGCGTGAGGCCCGCGACAAGACGCTCGAGATGCCGACGCTGATTCTGCCCGCCGTACAGGTCAACATCCGTGCAGGCGACATGCCGGCGCCGGAAGCCAACGGCACGCGCTATCTGAAGATCCCCCTCAACGCGCTGTAAGCTGCTCGGCCAACGCATCGCGCGCGTGCGTGACCCACTCAGGCTCGCCACGGCGCGCGGGAAGCAAATGAAATTCGGCGTCCGGCAGCGCGGGCAGGCGCCGCCCGGGCATCAACGTTTCGATACGCGCAAGCGACGGTCCCGACGCCGACGCGTTCAGGCACGCCACCCCGAGCCCCGCGCTCAACGCCAATTGCAGCCCCGCCACGCCCGAGGCCACGTGCGCAATCGTGAAGGGCACACGGTGGTCGTCAAGCCATTGCGTGGTGAAGCGATGCAGCGCACAGCTATCGGGCAGCACCAGCAGCGGTAGCGGCGCGCCGGCCACCAGAACGAGGTCCGGCGACGCCACCCACTCGAGCGACTCGCGCCCCAGCGTGCGCGTGCCGGCCACCGCCTCGCGACCGAGCGCCTTGCCGAGCACGCGCATCGACAGACCGATGTCGAAGTCGCCCGTGTCATAGCCCGCCTCGATCTCCCCGCTTTTCAGAATCGTGACGTGAATGCGCAGCGACGGATACGCCATGCCGAGATGCCGCAGCATGCGCGCGACTTCGGCCGGACGGAAGTAGTCTGTGATCGCCAGCCGCAATTCGCCGGCGAGGGAGAATCCGCGCACGTCATGCCACGCCCGTTCGGACTGCGCGAGCAACTGCCGCGCGTGTCCGAGCAGCCGCTCGCCCGCCGGCGTCGCGCTTACGCCAAATTTGCCGCGCGTGAACAACGTCACGCCGATGCGCACTTCGAGCTTGCGAATCTGCTCGCTCACTGACGACTGCGACAGGAACACGCGCGGCGCGGCGGCCGACAGACTGCCCGCCTCGGCCACCGCCACGAAGGTGCGCAACTGATCGAAATCGAAACCGGGCGTCATGCATTCATCCATTGACAAAAACGATGGATCAAATCGTAAATTCCAGCTTTTCCGATGTCAATCCTCTCCCTAGACTTAGGGCGTTGTCTTCACATCACTCAGCACCGCTTAATCTTTGGGAGCCGCACCATGCCGCACATCGTTCTGCAACTCTCGGGCACGCCCGACGACGCCCTCACCCGCAACGCCGTTCGCGCGGTCTCGCAACTGACCGTCGACACGCTGCACAAGGCGCCGGAGGTCATCGCCGTGACCGTCGACTATATTCCGCACACGCGCTGGTTCATCGGCGGAGCGCCCCTCTCGGAGCAAGGGAAAAACGCCTTCCATCTGGACATCAGCGTGACCGACGAGACGAATACAAAGGCCGAAAAGGCGCAATTCATTGCTCAGGTGTTCGAAACGTTGTCGGGCCTGCTCGGCAACGTGCACGAGTGCTCGTACATCCACGTGATCGATGCCCGCGGCGCGGCTTATGGTTACGGCGGACGCACGCAGGAATATCGTCATCAGCACGCGTCGAAGTCGTGACGCCTCGGCGCTCACATTGACTGGCGAGGCGCTCCCGAGCGTCTGCCAGGCGATGCAAAGCTCCGGCTTGCGCTACGTCATCTCACGTCACGTTTCGACAAACAAAACGAAACAATTCCAACACTTTTTTACGACTATTCGCTTCGCGGCAGACGCGGCTCCTCGTACGATGAAGACGTACCCAAAAATCGAACTCAAAGGGAGCCATCATGAAAAAACTGACGCTGACCGTTGTCCTCGTTACCGCGACGCTCGGGGGCATTGCCACCGCCCCGGCCCATGCACAGGTGGGCGTGTCCATCAACATCGGCGCGCCGCCGGCGCCGCGCTATGAGCCGATGCCGCCGCCGCGCGTCGGATATGTTTGGGCGCCGGGTTTCTGGGACTGGGACGGCCATCGCCATGAGTGGCGCGGCGGTCACTGGGAACGTGACCGTCCGGGCTACGCGTATCGCGCGCCGGCCTGGCATCAAGGCCCGAACGGCTGGGCACTGAGTCGCGGCGGCTGGGATCGCGGTGATCGCGGCCGGGGACCGGATCGTCGTGACGACCACGATCATGGCCGCGGCCATGGCCACGACGGCCGAGATCACGGCCGCGACCACCGCAACTGATTCGGGCCGCGAGGCTTGAAAACGAAAAAAGCCCCGGCGTGGCCGGCAGCGTATCGGATCGATACGTCTGCCGGACCGGCCGGGGCCGTGACGGGTGTCACACCCAGGAAATTCTCCCCAAGCGTGCCCCCCGTGTAGTCGTCAGTCGCGATTGGCTTGAATAACGGTCAGCGCCGTCATGTTGATGATGCGTCGCACGGTGGAGCTCGACGTCAGCACGTTGACCGGTGCTCCGACACCCAACAGGAACGGTCCTACCGCCACGTTGCTGCCCGCGCCCGTCTTGAGCAGGTTGTAGGCAATGTTGCCCGAATCGACGTTCGGGCACACCAGCAGGTTCGCCGCGCCCTTCAGACGCGACTGCGGCAGAATGCGGCTGCGCAGACCTTCATCGAGCGCGCAGTCGCCGTGCATTTCGCCGTCGATCTCCAACTCCGGCGCCTGCGCCTTGACCATCTCCAATACTCGACGCATCTTCGTTCCCGACGCGGCGCTGCCCGAGCCGAAATTCGAACGCGAGAGCAGCGCGACCTTCGGGTTCAGGTTCAGCCACGACATCTGCTTGGCGGCGGCCATCGTGAACTCGGCGATCTGCTCGGCCGTCGGGTCATCGTTGACGTGCGTGTCCACGAGCGCCACGGTGCGCTTGTCGAGCAGCAGGATGTTCATCGCCGCGTAAGTATTCGCGCCCGGCTGCTTGCCGATGACTTCGTCGACGAAGCGCAGGTGGTCGTGATACGCGCCCACGGTGCCGCAAATCATGCCGTCTGCATCGCCCAGGCGCACCATCATCGCGCCGATCAGCGTGAGACGGCGGCGCATCTCGACACGCGCCATTTCCTTCGTGATGCCGTCACGGCAACGCAGCTCCCAGTAGTTGGTCCAGTACTGGTGGAAGCGCTCGTCGTAGTAAGGATTGGTCACCTCGACATCCTCGCCCAGACGCAGGCGCAGACCGAACTTCTCGATGCGCGCGAGCAGCACTTCCGGGCGGCCCACCAGGATCGGACGCGCCAGCTTTTCGTCGACGATCACCTGCACGGCACGCAGCACGCGCTCTTCCTCGCCTTCCGCGAACACGATGCGCGACTTGCCGCCGTCGCGCACGAGTTGCTTGGCCGCCGAAAAGATCGGCTTCATGAACGCGCCCGAGTGGTACACGAACTGTTGCAACTGATCGGCATACGCGTCGAAGTCGGCGATCGGGCGCGTGGCCACGCCATCTTCCATGGCGGCGCGCGCCACGGCCGGCGCAATGCGCACGATCAAACGCGAATCGAACGGCTTCGGAATCAGGTACTCCGGCCCGAACGACAGGTCATACGCGCCGTAGGCGGTTGCCACGGAGTCGTTCGGCTCTTCCTGGGCCAGCGCGGCAATCGCGTGCACGGCGGCGATTTCCATGTTGCGCGTAATCGTGGTCGCCCCCACGTCGAGCGCGCCGCGGAAGATATACGGGAAGCACAGCACGTTGTTGACCTGGTTCGGGAAGTCCGAACGGCCGGTGGCGAGCACCACGTCGTCGCGCGCGGCGCGCGCTTCTTCCGGGAAGATTTCCGGCGTCGGGTTGGCGAGCGCCAGAATCAGCGGACGCGCCGCCATCGTCCCCAGCATTGCCGGCTTGAGCACGCCGCCGGCGGACAGCCCGATGAACACGTCGGCGCCCTCGATCACTTCCGCGAGCGTGCGCTTGTCGGTCGGCTGCGCGAAGCGCGCTTTGTCCGGGTCCATGCCCACCGTGCGGCCTTCGTAGACCACGCCGTCGATGTCGGTTGCCCAGACATTCTCGACGGGCAGGCCCAGGTCGACCATCAGGTCCAGACAGGCAAGCGCGGCGGCGCCGGCGCCCGAGGTCACGACCTTGACTTCGCGGATGTCCTTGCCTACGACCTTCAAGCCGTTGATAAACGCGGCGCAAACGGTGATGGCGGTGCCGTGCTGATCGTCGTGGAAGACGGGGATCTTCATCCGTTCACGCAGCTTGCGCTCAACGGTGAAGCACTCCGGGGCCTTGATGTCTTCGAGGTTGATACCCCCGAACGTGGCTTCGAGACTCGCGATGATCTCGACCAGCTTGTCCGGGTCGCTCTCGGTGATTTCGATGTCGAACACATCGATGCCGGCGAATTTCTTGAAGAGGACGGCCTTGCCTTCCATCACCGGCTTGGAGGCCAGTGCGCCGATGTTGCCCAGACCCAGCACGGCCGTGCCGTTCGTGATCACGCCGACCAGATTGCCGCGACCGGTGTACTTGAACGACTGCGCGGGATCGGCGGCAATTTCCTGGCACGGGATGGCGACGCCCGGGGTGTAGGCGAGCGCCAGATCGCGCTGCGTGACGAGCGGCTTGCTGGCCGTCACGGAAATCTTGCCCGGGGTCGGGAACTGGTGATATTCCAGGGCGGCCTGGTGATCGTTACTTTGGCTCATGGGGGTGTCGTCCTCGGTCGATGTCTCGGCTCTGCCTTGCGCCGCGGACCATTCTGGAGACGGTTACCGCCCTGGCGCATCAGAGGTGAGGCCATTCTAGGCAGCCGCCAGCGGGGGACGATTCTGAATTACTATGGGGGCATCATGTTTTCGTTATAAGCCCGGAGCATCGGGGGTTTCAGGGGATTGGGGACAGATGGGGGCGGTGCCTTTCGACACGGGGGAAGTGGTCCGGCGGTTGACCACTCGGCTCAAGATGCGTCATCTCGTGCTGCTGCTGCAAATTCAGCAGCACGGCTCGCTCACGCGAGTGGCCGAACATATGGCGACGAGTCAGCCGGCGGTCACCAGTGCCCTCGCGGAGCTGGAAAGCATGCTCGGTGGCCCGCTGTTCGACCGCACGCCGCGCGGCATGACGCCCACGCCGCTCGGCGACGTCGTTCTCGCCCGTGCGCAAGCGATGGTGCACGACCTGGATCACCTGACCCGCGACATCGAGGCCGTGATGGCCGGACACGCGGCGCGACTGCAGGTGGGCGTGATTCCCTACATCTCCGGCAAGACGCTGGCTGCCGCGATTCAGCAAACGCTCGCCGAGATCCCCCAGCGACTGACCGTCACCCTCCATGAAGGCACCAGCGAATCACTGATGGCGCAACTGCGCGACCACTCGCTCGACGTGGTGATCGGACGCGCGGGCGCCGGCCTCGACCTGACACAGGTGCAATTCGAAGTGCTGCATCACCAGATGCCGCGCGTTGTCGCCAACCGCCGTCTGGCCGCCCGGCTCGGACGAAGCGCCCCGGTGTGGGCGCAGCTCGCCGAACTCGACTGGGTGATGGGCGCGCCCCACACACCGATGCGCGACCAGTTATCCGATCTGTTCCTGCACGCGGGCGTGGTACCGCCGGTGCCGGTGGTCGAGAGCTTCTCGTCGCGGCTGACGGGGGAGTTGCTCGCCAGCAGCGAGCGCGCGGTGTCGCTGTTGCCGGCAGACATTGCCGAGGAGCTGGTGCGTATCGCCGGCGTGGCGATCGTACCCTGGTCGCTCACATGGACGCTGCCGCCGGTGGCGATGTTCACGCGCCGGGAAAATCCGCGCGAGACGCATCGTCTGTTCACGCAGGCGCTGCGCGCGCAGTACCAGGTGGTGGCTGGCGCGGCATGAGCGTTTGCCGCTGCGGCCCCGGTTACGGTTGCGTTCGAGTGGCGCCATGGACCGGGCTTGGCGTCGTCGAATGGGTCTGCGGGCCCGTTGCCGGACGGATTACCGAAAGGGTCTGAAAGGCCTTTGGACGCCAAAACCAGCCAATTTCCAGAAATAGACCCTTTTCCGCTCGTTCGCCGCGCAATCGCTCGCGCTATGTCCGGCGTATGGTGTCGGGCATGACCCATGCCATGCCCGCCCCGCCTCACTCCGATACTGCACCCGCCGACCCTTCGCCGGCAGTCACGCCGTTTGCGCCCTCACCGCACCAGATTTTCCTGTCGCCGGCCCTGCTGCCCACGCAAGTCGGCCCGGCCGGCCTGCGCTTCGATTTCAATGACGGCGCACGCGTGGTCATTCCCGATTTCGGTCAGCCGCTGCCGTGGCGCGTGCGGATCAGCGACCTGCGAGACGACAGCACGCTGGCCGATGTCTCCCTCTCCTCGGGCGTCGTGCGCAGCCCGGCCAAGTATTTTGTGCGCTATGGCATCACGATCTGGCTGAACGACGTGGAGGTCTTTGCGCATCGTTACGATGCACGCGAGCAGGCGGTACTGGTCCAGTTTCCATTGGCCGCCCTGGGCGATGTGCTCGGCTGGCTGCCTTATGCGCTGCGTTTTGCACAAGTGCACGGGTGCCGTCTGGCCTGTGTCGTTACCCCGGCCGTGGCGTCGCTGTTCCGCGACGCGTATCCGGACGTCGATTTCGTCCCGCAGGACAAGGTGGAGCGACGCAAGTATTACGCGACGTACAACATCGGCCTGTTTTTCGACGACGTGGCACGCGTGAAACAACCGCGCGACTTCCGCGCGACAGGGCTACATCGCACCGCGGCGCACATTCTTGGCGTAGACGATGCCGAGGCGCGCGCGAAGACGGTGCTGCCGGACGCGTCGCGGCCGATGGCGGCACCTTACGTCTGCATCGCCGTGCAAAGTACCGCGCAATGCAAATACTGGAATCGGCCGGGGGGATGGGATGCGGTGGTGGCCGGACTGCGAGAACGCGGTATGCAGGTCGTGTGCATCGATCAGAAGGCGCGGCACGGCAAGGGGGATTTCTGGCAGTCGATCCCGGCGGGCGCGATCGATGCCACGGGCGACCTGCCGTTGACCGAACGCGCGCGCTGGCTGATGCACGCGAGTGCCTTTATCGGCTTGTCGAGCGGACTGTCGTGGCTCGCTTGGACGATGGGCACGCCTACGGTGCTGATCTCGGGTTTCACCCTGCCGCACAACGAGTTCGCCACGCCCTACCGGGTGAGTGCGCGCGACGTCTGCACCGGCTGCTGGCACGACCCGGCGCTGCGCTTCAACCACGACGACTTTCACTGGTGCCCACGGCATCGCGACACGCCGCGCGCGTTCGAGTGCACGCGGGAGATTCGCCCGGAAGATGTGTTGGCCGCGCTGGATCGCGTGCCGGGGTAAAGGAAGCGCTTGCGCCAAGTCGCCCCCACCGGTAGCGCCTCGCTATGAATGTTTCCGGAAATTGAATTGCAACCGGTTGTCGATGAACGGCAGACTGCTTAGGGCGTCCTCGCCGACTTCCGCGTCGATAAGGGCATTCAGTTTGCCGTTCATCGCAAGCAGCTCGGTCCCATATCGCCCCGGCTGCGACGCCAGATTATTCATTTCGTCCGGGTCCGATTGAAGATCGTAAAGCTCCAGATCGTTGTGTTGCATCAACGCATCCAATGTCGTCGGACGATTGAAATCCGACAACGCAAAATACCGGCTGAAACGATAACGACCGTCAAATACACTCCGTATCGCCCCCCTGAGCGTTAGATTGGGTTGCATGGCGCATGCGCGTCGATGCATCTCCTGCGGCGGCACACCGCGTTGCCGCATGGTGTTGAACTCCGCGAGCATCCATTCGCTGTCGTAATACAGCAGCATCGCGTAGTTGAACAGCGCTGCAGGACGAACGGCGTCCACGGGCGCCGTGTCCGGCGCCTTCAACAGATGCGCGAAACTGCGGCCGACCGATGCTTTTCCCGCGATGGCGCGCACCTTTTCCTCCGGCAACCCGGCCAACGCCAGCAACGTGGGCGCTATGTCGACGTGCGATGTGATGGCCGAGCATTGTTTCCCACCTTCGTATGCCGGGTGCGCGACGATGAATGGCACATGGTTTTGTTGGCGGTAGGCGTTCGCCCCCTTGTCAATCATTTGATGGTATCCGCCAAGCTCCCCATGATCTGACGTCAGGATCACGACGGTCTGGTCGGCAATGCCGAGGTTGTCCAATTCTTCCAGAATCCGTGCGACGTGCCGATCGCAATCGCGAATGCAATTCAAGTAATTGTCTTGATAGAGGCCGACACTCCTGTCGCTGAAGTCGAACCTGCCGATCAGCGCTGCGTGCGCCGCGCCGTACATGGCATGGGCTGCCGGTCGCCCCTGACCGTTCAGTGGTTGCTTGCGCGACGGCGGTAGTGGCACATTTCGCCATGGCGTTTCATACAGCTTGTCGTTTGGCGCGCCGCGGGTAGGCAGCAACCCCGCATGCCCTTTGTCGCTCGGTGCAGGGTCGAACCACATCGCGTCGTGCGGATTCACCAGATTGACCGCGAGAAACCAAGGCTTGGCTGACGTTTCGGAGGTGCTCGCGTTCGGTCGGCGATTCCGAAGCCATGTCACCGCCGCCTCGGTCGTCGTGCCATCGTACATATAGCCACCATGAGCGGCCCCGACAAGATCGCCCACGCCAAAGTAATCGTCAAAGCCATATACCCGCATCGTCTTCGCATAATCCGCGACGGGGGCATCGTAAGGGCTGCGCGACTCATGCATGGTCGCGCTGAGATGCCATTTGCCGAAGTACGCTGAGTGATAGCCGGCATCTTTCATCATATGCCCGACCGTGCGGACGTCCTGCCCCAGATCGGGTTGCCATGGCAGTCCCGCATTGTCGAAGATACCGGTGTGCTGCATATGGCGGCCCGTGTAGATGTTCGATCTTGACGGCGAACACACACACGACGCGATCTGGTGATTGACGAACGAAATCCCGCGCCGCTTCAACTTTTCTCGTCCAGGCACCGGCATCGGCCACTCGTCGAAGTAACGTTCCTGGTCGACGAGGATGAACAGAACGTTGTAACCCGTCGGTGGCGAGGCCGGAGGAGATTTTGCAATGTGCTGCGTCGGAGCGGCGGTCGCAGGCACGAGATTGCTGATCGATGTGGACAGAAGTGCGGCTCCCGTCGTCTTCAGGAACGCGCGGCGGCGCTCACCCTCCGGCCGTAAATCGGCATCGGTCTCTGTCGTGCTCCGAGTATCCATTTGCTTCCTTTGTTTTACATACGAAACATTGATTCACGAATGAGAAATTGTAGCCATCACGACCTCCCCTTTCGCTACTGGTGAAATCACTAGCATCTCGGAAATTTTGAGTATGTAACCATCCGCCTCGAAATCTCAAATTTTGTTCTACATGTTCATATTTGAACATTTAACAACACCATCTCGACTAACTAACGAAGTCTCGATTTGTCCGGACTTCCGTTTCGAATCGACGGGGAAATATGAAGGTCTCGATCGCAACTGGATTACTGATGTGCTCACTCGCCGGCAATGTCTCGGCGCAAACTGGTGTCACGATGTACGGGAGCTTGGATGCAGGGGGCGCTTATGTCAGTAACAGCGCGGGCAGTGCCCTGTTCAAATTCAATCAGAGCAATATGCAGCCGGATCGATGGGGGTTCAGAGGCGTTGAAGATCTCGGGGGTGGCCTACATACCGTTTTTCGACTGGAGAACGGTTTTTTCACAGGCACCGGAACTTCCGTCTCAAGCGGAACCATGTGGAATCGCCAGGCATACGTGGGACTCGCCTCGCCGACCACCGGCACCCTTACCGTCGGGCACCAAAGTTCTCTTAACTTCGATTTGCTCACCCCGCTCAGTAACGCCTATCTCGCACAGTCATGGAACGCGTTCCATCCTGGCAATATCGACAATCTCGCAAACTCGGCGACGTCATCGATCGACAATGCGATCAAGTATCGTTCTGCGAACTATCACGGCCTCTCCGCGAGTTCGGTGTTCGGCCTTGGCAATACGGCCAATTTCGGCTTCGGCAACACCTTCAGCATCGGCGTCGATTTCGCGTCCGGGAATCTTAAAACGGCAGCCATTTTCTCCAACCAGCACAATCGCGCCTTTGGCGTGGCGGCAACAGGTCTCACCACATTTCAAGGAAGCGCAGCTTCTGCATACGTTGCAGACCATTCGCAGACATTCGGTGCAGGCCTTCTGTACACATTCGGCAATCTTCGCGTTCACGGGCTTTACACGCGCGTTCGCCTTAAAAAAGGCGTTGCCTCAGACGTGTATCAGAGCTACGAAGCCGGTGCCGAGTACCAGCTAACGCGCTCCAATCAAGTGACTGGAGGCGTTGCGACGACGACGATGTCCGGTCACCGATGGTCGCAGGTCGAGGTGGGATACATCTACTCGCTGTCCAAGTCGACGCAACTGTATCTGCAAGCGCTGTGCGAGCACACCAACGCCGGAACAAAGGCGTATCTGTCGATCGCGGGGGCATCAAGCAATGAAAATCAGGTGCTTGTGCTGAGCGGCATGCACCATACGTTCTGAAGACATCAGGAATTCGGCCTCCGGCGGCGCCCGCCGCCGCCCCTTGCGCACATGGCCATACCCGCCCCCCCTTGTTTCGCCTAAACTAGGCGGATCTCGTCTGCGCCGTTGGAACTCATGGCCCCTCGCGAATGCCGTCGTGACTCGATACCGACCCCGTCTTCGACCCCGTGCGCCGAATCGGCCGACACCGCGCCGTTGGAAGACCCGGCCTTGCTGCGGCGTCTGCTGCGCGCCAAAGACCGCATGGACTCGGCCTCGCACGAGGCCTGGCCCGTCAAGCGCCTGGCCGCGATCAGCGGCACTTCCGAAGCGCACTTCGCGCGCTCGTTCAAGCGAGCCTTCGGTATTCCTCCGCATCGCTACCTGCTGACACGGCGCATCGAGCAGGCCAACACGCTGTTGCGCGACACCGATCTGAGCATCACCGACATTGCCTTCGCCACCGGCTGGGAGAGCGTAGGCACGTTCGGCCGCATCTTTCGCGACATCAATGGACAAAGCCCGAGCGCCGTCCGAGCGTCGGCACGGACCACTGCGCCCAACTGCCTGGATCGTGTTCCCGCATGCGTCCTGAAAGCGGCGCAGCGGCCCGATCTCAAGATCGCAGTTTTGGAGAAGCGCCGCCGCGCAACCCAAGGTACAGTCCCTCCATCAACCAAGGAGGTCTTATGAAGCCAGGCATTCAAGTGGTCGGTGTGTACGTCGACGATCAGGATGAAGCCCTCGCGTTTTACGTCGAGAAGCTCGGATTCCGTGTTCACACAGACGTGCGCAACGGGCCGTACCGTTGGCTGACAGTCCAGCATCCGGACCAGCCCTCGTTCCAGCTCGGCCTGTTCACCCCTGGCCCGCCCATCCACGATGACGCGACCGCGCAAACGTTGCGGGCGATGGTCGCCAAGGGTGCCATGCCGCCACTGGTACTTCACGTATCGGACTGCCAGGAAAGCTACGCCAGACTGAAAGCCGGCGGCGTCGAGTTCACGCAGGCGCCGGTCGAGCGCTACGGCAGTGTCGACGCGGGCTTTCGCGACCCGGCCGGCAACGGATGGAAGATGATTCAAGCCGCGCCGGACGGTCAATGAGCCGCCCGTGTTGGCGTCGCGGTTCGACGTGACACCATCAATCCGGCCGCCGCCGAAACGCCCATCCGCCAGCGGCGGCGGTCCCCGTGGCGACAATCGCGACCAGAACCCAGAAGCCGTGCGGGTGATCCGCCAGCGGTATACCGCCCACGTTCATGCCGAAGAAACCCGCCACGATGTTGATGGGCAAGGCGAGCACGGTCACGACGGTGAGCGTGTAGATCGTGCGCTCGGTGCGCTCGCTGACCATTGCCGCAATCTCTTCCTGCAGCAGCTTGATTCGCTCCAGCAAGGCCGACAAGTCATTGAGCACGACGGCAAATTCTTCGGTTGCCTGACGAAACTCCTGCACGTCCTCGACATGCCCCCAGGGCGGAGGACGGCTCAGCAGACGAAAAAGCGCCGCCGGCTCCGGTGCCAGCAATCGCTGCAAGCGAACGAGCACCCGGCGCAACGACCCCAGATCGGCGCGATTGCTCTCGATACGCTGCTGCAATAGCCGGTCTTCCACCGTATCCACGCGCCCGCTCGTCTCGCGCACGATGCGTTCGAGCACATCCGCCTGATCGCGCAGCAAATGCACCAGCAACGCCAGCGGCGAACGGAAGGCTTCGCCACGTTTGACCGATGCGCGCAACTTATCGATGGATCGCAGCGGCTTCACCCGGCCCGTGACCAGCAGCCGGGCATTGGCCGCGACACGCAGCGTTGAAATCTCCGACTGCGCAATGTCGAACGCGAAAATCACATCGTTGATGACGGCCAGCAGCCAGTCGTCGGAATGTTCGATGCGAGTCGAGCGCGAACCTTCGCTCAGATGCTCGTAGAATTCGTCCGGCAAGCGCAGATGCTGCTGCAGCCACCGCTCGCACGCGGCATGCGCGAAGTTGAAATGCAGCCACAGGAAGCCGGGCGCACGCTCGCCCTGCGCCAGCCACGCGAGGGCCTCGCCCGAATCGATGGGCTCAGGCGAGGTGCCGTCGGTGAATCGATAGCCATAGATCAGACCCGCCTGATCGCAGCCATAAGCGTTGTGAACCAAGTCGGCGAACATGCGCGCGGTGTGTAGGCGAAAGTGGGGGCGGCGTGACCCGTACGTCAGCGCGGGCCGACCTGACATCATGGCCCCGTCACATGGCTTTTTTGTGACAACGCACACACCTCGCACACCGCCTGTCAACGCCGCTTTCGCCCACCGGGCGAGGCGGAACGCAAACGCCTTGGCGCGGCGTTCGTCCGCGCCATGCTAATGTCATAAAATCGTCGCAGACTTTGGCTCACTCTCGGGTGCGCCCTGCACGCGGGACTGCGCCGTGTGCCGGCCTGTCTTCACCCACGCTGGACGGGTGCCTTCCGTATTTTTTTGGTCCGTAAGAGTCCGTCGCCATGACCCAATTCGATTCCGATGCCGACCGCGACGCCTCGCTTGCGCGCCGCCTCCAGGATGACCTGATCGACAGCTACGATGAAGAGATCGAGATGGAGATCGACGATCTTCGTCTGCCCGGGCTGAATGACCTGAGCGCCGAGGCCCGCAGCGACCGCCTGCACTATTTCAGCGAACTGTTTCGTCTGCAGGGCGAACTCGTCAAATTGCAGGATTGGGTGATCCGCAGCCGCCACCGGCTCGTGGTGATCTTCGAAGGCCGCGATGCGGCCGGCAAGGGCGGCGCGATCAAGCGCATCACCCAACGGCTGAACCCTCGCGTGTGCCGCGTGGCCGCCCTGCCCGCCCCGAACGACCGCGAACGCACGCAGTGGTATTTCCAGCGCTACGTTCAGCATCTGCCCGCCGCCGGCGAAATCGTGCTGTTCGACCGCAGCTGGTATAACCGCGCCGGCGTGGAGCACGTGATGGGGTTCTGCACCGAGAGCGAATACGAAGAATTCTTCCGCTCGGTGCCCGAGTTCGAGAAGATGCTCGTTCGCAGCGGTATCCAGATCGTGAAGTACTGGTTCTCGATCTCGGACGATGAACAGGAGGCGCGCTTCCTCGCACGGATTCAGGACCCGCTGAAGCAATGGAAGCTCAGTCCGATGGACTTGGAAAGCCGCCGTCGCTGGGAAAGTTACACGCGCGCCAAGGAAGTGATGCTCGAGCGCACGCACATTCCGGAAGCCCCCTGGTGGGTCGTGCAGGCCGACGACAAGAAGCGCGCGCGCCTGAATTGCATGCATCACTTGCTCGCGCAAGTGCCGTATCACGACGTGGAGCGCTCGTCGGTGATATTGCCCGAACGCGCCCGCAGCGAAGACTATATGCGTCACCCGGTGCCGGATGAAATGATCGTGCCGGAGGTCTACTGACGCGCCTGGCGCGATGGCGGCTCAGCGCGGCAGCACGCCGCCTGAGGCATCATCTCAGCCGCCGGTAAGCCCAGGTGCAGGCGTCACGGGCAAGCGCAGCGTGACACGAAGGCCGCCGTCCGGCGACCTCGCCAGACGCACGGCGCCGCCCAGCCCCTCGACCAACCGCGCCACCAGCGACAGACCGAGTCCGCAATGGCCCTCGCCACCACGCGAGGCGTCGAGCCGCACGAACGGACGCATCGCCAGCGCCACCTGATCGTCCGGAATCCCCTCCCCGCAGTCGCTCACCTCGATACAGCCCACCGCGCCCTCGCACCACGTCGCCAGACGCACGGGCGGCGCGCCGTGCTCGAGGGCGTTGTCGACGAGATTCATCATGACGCGGTCGAGCAACGTGCGCGGCAACTGGAACGCCGGGCCCGCGCGCAAATGGCTGGCGAACAGCGGCGCGCTCTCGGCCAACTCGGTCGCCGTGGCCGAGGATGCCGTGGCTTCGTCGCCCCCCTGCGCCGGAAACTGTTCGCGCAAGAACGCATCGACGCCCACAAGCGGACTCGTATCGGGTTCGTCGCGAGCGTAGGCGAGGAACTGCTGGACGATGTGATCGATGGACGCGATGTCGCGCACAAACCCGTCGCGCGAGCTGTCGCTGTCGATCAAATCGGCGCGAAGACGCAAACGCGTGAGCGGCGATTTCAAGTCATGGGCAATGCCCGCCAGCATGATCGCCTGGTTGTCCTCCGCTTCGGCCAGGCGCTTGGCCATGTCGTTGAAGGCGTGCGTGAGGTCGCGCAACTCATGCGGCCCTTGCTCGGGCAACAAGGCGGGACGACGTCCACGCGCGATCACGCGCGCGGCGTGGGCGACGCGCGCAATCGGGCGCTGCATCTGCCAGGCCACCAGCAACGCCAGCAATACCGCGCCGATCAGAATACCGACCGTCTCGCGCACGAAGGGTGGCATCGGCGGCAAATCTAATCCGATGACGATCCACTCGCTGCGTTGGGGCAGCAAGACCCACAAACTACCCTGCTTGCGCTCGTCGACCAGATGCAGCTGCGTGCCGGCCGGCAAGCGCGCGAGCAATTCGCTGCGCAGGCGCGCGGTGCGTGTGTCGTCTGCGCGATCGGCGAACGCTGGCGCCCGCGTCAGCGGCACGCGACGCAGGCCATGCGGCGGCGCGAGGCTGCCGGGGTCCACTGCGCGTTGATCCACGCTCTGGATGGCAATGAGCAGGCCGCGCGCAAATCCGTCCACCTGCTGACGCGGACGCTGATAGAAAACCAACGCACTCCACACGAGATGCATCACCAGCAGGACGGCAATGCCTAGCCCTGCCATGCGCGCGAAGAGCGAGTCGCGCAGCCGCCAACGCATTGTCACGCCGCCGACTCCCGCCAGCCGCGCACCGTACGCTTGACCACTGGCGCGGGCGAAGCGAGCGCCCGCCCGTCGTCTTGACTGCCTACGCCGCCAGCCCTGGATCGCTCACGCGAGTCCGGCGTCGCGCCATCGGACAATTCGCCGCCCGGCACGAAGACGTAACCCTTGCTGCGAATCGTCTGGATATAGCGAGGCTCGGACGGATCGGCCTCGACGAGCCGTCGCAGACGCCACACCGGCACGTCCAGGCTGCGATCGCGAAACGTGATGCCGTCGCCATAGAGCATGGCGTGCAGCTTGACGCGCGGGAGCACCTGCATGGGGTGCTGCGTGAACGCCTTGAGCATGGCGAACTCGGTATCGCGCAGCGGTAAACGCTCGCCTTCGCGCTGCAACGTGCGCAGCGAGTAATCGAGTTCAAACGGACCGAAGCGGTACGGGGCGCGCGCGTCGGGGGCGCTGGCGGCCACCGGCCCGCGGCGGCGCAGCACAGCGTGAATCCGCGCGAGCAACTCACGCGGATCGAACGGCTTGGCCAGATAGTCGTCGGCGCCCAGTTCCAGCCCGAGCGCCCGGTCGAGCGGCCCGCCACGCGCCGAGAGCATGATCACCGGGATGTCTTCGCCGGCCGCGCGCAAATCCTGCAACGCCCGCAAGCCGTCACGCTCCGGCATCATGATGTCGAGCAGAATCACCGACGGCCGCTCGAGTTCGAGCCGGCGCAGCAGCGAGGCCCCGTTGTGCAGCACCGAGACCTGCATGCCGTTGGCATGCAGCAATTCGCGCAAGAGGTCGCGAACGACAGGATCGTCGTCGACCAGCAGAACATGCAGACTCATGAAATTCTCTCGGTGGTTTAAGTTTGACGCCGGGCGCTCGCGGCGTGCGACAGTGTCACGGCACTGTCTTGCGTCACCGCAGACGGCGCCGAGGTCGTGGACAGCGCCCGCAGCGCATTCGTAAATCGATCCGGCGCCGGCGACGCGCGACGTGTGCCGAGCGTCGCGGCAGGTCCCTGCCCCGGCAAACGCCAGGCGCGATGTAGCGCCGAACCCGGCGCGCCTATGCCTGTGGTCATGTCGTGTGCTCCCTTGGTGTCGAGATGCACCGAAGTGTGTGCGTTCATCCAGACCGGCATTGGCCGAAGCATCTTACAAAATGCAGCTCAATCCTTATTTCAGAAAGGATTGGAAAGGTGCGTCGATGTCCATCATCGGCGTCGCCCTTGATTGGCGCGCACAAATATCGACAATTCACCGAGGTTAGCCGACATAGAAGTAAATTATAGCGAATTTAGTGAGGGCACGCCGAGGCCGCGATTGACATCGGAGGTCGCGCAGCGCGTGCGATCTTCACATTGTGCAGCCGCGTGGCGACGCGCTCCGCTGTGCGTCCCACCCTGCTCACCAACGCCCCCAGCCCCCTGCCCGGCTGGGCTATCGCAACCGCCGCCCCCCTGCTCGCGGGCGATTGTGCCGATGGCAACGCGCAACGTTGACCCCGATCCGCATCTCCACATTTCTCCTGCCGTTGCCGATCTTCCCGCTCGGCGCTGCCATGCACGAATCGAACTGGCGTCGTGGCCTCAACAACGTCAAACCGTGGGCGACAGCTCGTTCAATCAGGATCGCGAATCGATCAGCGGGAGAGCGTGACGAGCAGCGCCGCCACATCGGGATACTTCAACCGGTAGCCCAGTTCGCGCTTGAGCCGCGTGTTGGCGAGCCGTCGCGACTCCGACATGAACGACAGCAGCGTCGGCTCCAGCACGCGCTGCGCCTCGTCCCGCGAAATCCGCGGCGGCCGGGGCAGCCCCAAGGCGTCGGCCACATGGTCGAAATACTCACCCATGCGCCATTCGGTGTCGTCGCTCGCATGCACGATGCGCTGTGGCTTGCCGCGCCACATCGCCCGCACCAGGATCGCCGCGAGATCGTCGGCATGAATATGGTTGGTGAAAACGTCGTCGGACGCCTGTAGCGCCGGGGTGCCCTTCTGCAAACGCGTGACCGGAAGACGATCCGCCGCGTAAATCCCCGGAATGCGTACGAGCGTCGTTCGCCACGGCACGCGCGCACGCTCGGTGAAACGCCAGACGGCTGGCGTGGCGCTCACCGATGTCGCACGGGCGCGTGCCGGCCCAGCCGCCAGCACACGATGCACGTCATGCCCGTGCCGCGACGGTCGGCCGAGCGTGCGCACCGTGCGCTCCGCGTCCACACGACGCTGGCCACGCGGCGATCGCGGCCGCGGTGTGCGCGTTTCATCCACATGGGCGCCGCCGCAGTCGCCATATACGCCGCTGGTGCTCGCGTAGACGAGAATGCGACGCGGCGCTCGAGGCAGGCGCGACAAGGCGCGCCGCCCTCCCTCGGGTACAATTGTGGGCTTGGGCGGCTGGGCGAGCGCTGCGCGCAAACGGCGAGTTCGCCGGTCCAGAGTGCCGCTGCCGGCAACCCCGGTGGGCGGGGCGAGATGCAACACTCGCGGCGCCAATCGGCCGATGCGATGCAGGCTTGCCGCGTCGTCCAGGTTGGCGACAACGGGCACGGCCCCCGCCGCGCGCAATGCCGCATGGCGAGCATCGCTCGACGTGACCGCAAAGACACGAAAGCGTTTGACGAGGGCCGGCAGCGCGCGCATGCCGACGTCGCCGCAGCCCACCACCAGCAGGCGCGGGCGACCGAAGGGTTTTGACGATTTATTCATTTTTCGGATTGTAGTATGGCTTACAACGTTACCCTCGTGCCGAGCGGGCGCGAGTTCCAGGTCGAAGACGGCGAGGCCGTACTCAGCGCTGCGCTGCGTCAGGGCGTCGGCCTGCCTTACGGGTGCAAAAACGGCGGTTGCGGGTCCTGCAAGGCCAAGCTGGTCGAGGGCAACGTCGAGCACGGCGCGCATTCCAGCTCAGCCCTTTCGAAGGACGAAGAAACACGCGGTTTTGCGCTGCTTTGCTGCGCCCATGCCAAGGGCGACCTCGTCATCGAATCGCGCGAAGTCAAAGGCTTCGGCGACATCCCGGTCAAGCGCCTGCCCTGCCGCGTGAACGCGCTGGAGCGCCGTGCCGACGACGTCATCGTCATGCGCCTGCAACTGCCTGCCAATGAGCGCTTTCAATATCTCGCCGGGCAGTACATCGAGTTCATTCTGAAAGACGGCAAGCGTCGCAGCTACTCGATGGCCACCGCGCCGCACGAAGAAGGTTTCCTTGAGCTTCACCTGCGTCACATGCCCGGCGGTGTGTTCACCGACCACGTCTTCACTCAAATGAAGGAACGCGAAATCCTGCGCTTCGAAGGCCCGCTCGGCACGTTTTTCCTGCGCGAAGACACCGACAAGCCGATCGTGCTGCTCGCGTCGGGCACCGGTTTCGCGCCGATCAAGGCCATCGTCGAACATGCGGTGCACAAGGGACTGAAGCGCCCCATGACCCTGTACTGGGGCGCGCGACAGTTGAAGGACATTTACCTGCGCGAGCTGGCCGAACAATGGGCGCGCGAGATTCCCGGCTTCAAGTTCGTGCCGGTGCTCTCCGACGCCGCACCGGAAGACCAGTGGCAAGGCCGCACAGGGTTCGTGCATCGTGCCGTGGTGGAAGACTTGCCGGATCTGTCGGAGTACGAGATCTACGCCTGCGGGGCCCCCGTGATGGTGGAATCGGCGCGCCGCGACTTCATCGCGCATTACCACCTGCCCGACGCGGCATTCTTCGCCGATGCGTTCACCACCGAGGCCGACAACCCGGGTGGCGGTCTGTGAGCCGCACGAATCGAGTGATGCTGACCGGGCGCCACGCGGCGCGCACGCCACAGTGCGCGCGAACCCTTTGACAAGCGCCGCGTCACCGACTTATGCTTGCCGACATGAACCTGATTGCCATCGCCTCGATCCGACGTCGCCATACGCTGCCCCAACCGGGATGCCGCGCGGCACGCTATCGACTGCGATAACTCGCAGGTTCTCAAGCACAGCGAAGCCACGGGCAACCCCCGTGGCTTTTTTTATTGTTCCGTCTCGCTCACCCTCGTCCTTCGGAGACCGTCATGTCGCTTGCCAACCCGTCCGCCGCTGCATCGCCCATGGCGTCCGCCGCCCCCAAGGCGGCACGCCACGCCAGGTTCGCTGAATTCCCCACGCAGGCGTTGCTGCCCATCACGTCGCGCCCCGAGCTCGTGTTCACGCACGGCAAGGGCGGCTGGCTGTATGACCACGAGGGCAAGCGCTATCTCGACTTCATTCAGGGCTGGGCGGTCAACAGCCTCGGCCATTGTCATCCGGTGATGCGCGATGCGCTCGCCACACAAAGCGCGTTGCTGCTCAATCCCAGTCCCGCGTACTACAACGTGCCGATGATCGAGCTGGCCGGCCTGCTCGCCACGCTCTCGGGACTCGGCAAGGTCTTCTTCGCGAACAGCGGCGCCGAGGCGAACGAGAGTGCGATCAAGCTCGCGCGCAAGTGGGGCCAATTACATCCGAACCCGTCGGGCGGTGCTCGTTTCGAGATCATCACGTTCAAGGATGCCTTCCACGGCCGCACGCTCGCCACCATGTCGGCGAGCGGCAAGCCCGGCTGGGACACGATCTTCGCGCCGCAGGTGCCGGGCTTCCCGAAGGCCGAACTGAACAATATCGCCTCCGTCGAAGCCCTCATCGGCCCCGACACCGTCGCGGTGATGCTCGAACCGATTCAGGGCGAAGCCGGTGTCGTGCCGGCCACCGACGTGTTTTTGAAGGAACTGCGCACACTCACGAAGTCGCGCGGACTGTTGCTGATCGTGGATGAAGTGCAAACCGGCTGCGGGCGCACCGGCACCCTCTTCTCGCATCAGCAGGCGGGCATCGTGCCCGACATCATGACGCTCGGCAAAGGCATTGGCGGCGGCGTGCCGCTCGCGGCGATGCTCTGCGGCGACGAATTCGCGGTCTTCCAGCCGGGCGATCAGGGCGGCACGTACAACGGCAATCCGCTCATGTGCGCCGTTGGCCTCGCGGTCATGCGCACGGTCAGCGCACCGGGCTTCCTCGAATTCGTCCGCGCCCAGGCCGACTACCTGAGTGCCGGATTGCAGCACCTGTCGTCGCGTTACGGTGGCGAGGGCGAGCGCGGTGCCGGCCTGCTGCGGGCATTGCTGCTCGGGCGCGACATTGGCCCGCAACTGGTGGAAGCTGCGCGTGAGATGACCCCCGACGGGCTGCTGCTCAACGCAGCGCGTCCGAACCTGCTGCGCTTCATGCCCGCACTCAACGTGAGCCGCGACGAGATCGACCAGATGCTCTCGATGCTCGACACGCTGCTCGCCAAGCACGCTTAACGAATCGACGTGATGCGCGCCGCGACAGGCCCGGCACTGCCGGGCGGCGCGGCGCTCACCCTATCGCACAGGAGGCACCCTCAATGAACGATCTGAGTCACGCGCACCCGACACCGCCCGCCGACGCCATCGTCGACATTTCTTCCGATCCGGCACGGCTCGACATCGGCTTCATCCATCACGCGCTCGCGACGCAAACCTATTGGGCGAAGGACATCCCACGCGTGACGCTCATGCGCGCCATCGCGCACTCTCTGTGCTTCGGCGCCTATGCCACACAGGTTGAAGGCGGCGCGGCGCGTCAGGTGGGCTTCGCGCGCGTGATCACCGATCGTGCAACGTTCGCCTACCTGGCCGACGTGTTCGTTGATCCGTCGATGCGCGGGCTCGGCATCGGCAAGCGCCTATGCGAGAACGTGCTGGCGCATCCCGCCTTGCAAGGGTTGCGGCGTTTTCTGCTCGCCACCACCGACGCGGCGGGCCTTTATGCCCGCTACGGATTCGAACCGCTCGACCCGGTGAACAAGATGATGCAGATCCATCGCCCCGACATCTACACCAGTCAACAGGACGCGCCATGATCGCCCCGCCCGCCGACATTCATATCCGCGGCTTCGACGACGCCGACACCGACGCCGTGCTCGCTCTCTGGCGCGACGCGTTTCCCGAATACCTCTCGGCCGACAAGCCGCACCGCGAGCCTCGCCGCTCGATCGCCAACAAGGTTGCCATGCGTGACGGGTTGTTCTTCGTCGCCGTACGCGAGCAGACAATCGCGGGCACCGTCATGGCCGGGTATGACGGCCACCGCGGCTGGGTCTACTCCCTGGCGGTAGGGCGTGCGCTGCGACGTCGCGGCGTGGCCAGCGCCCTGCTTCGCCACGCAGAATGCGCGCTGGCCGAGCGCGGCTGCCTCAAGCTCAACTTGCAAGTGCTCACGCAATCGCGCGATGTGCTGGCGTTCTACACCGCGCACGGCTATGCGGCCGACGATGTCGTGAGCCTCGGCAAACGCTTGCCGCTCGCGCCGGGCGCGGCGCCGTCGACATCGCTATAGTCCGGTTCGACGGGACCGCGTTGCGCGCATAGCGCTCGACGAAAAACACAAAGGGCGCCGGAGTTGCCTTCGGCGCCCTTCGATCGTCGTCCGGCTCACGCCGGACGCTCATGCTTGATTATTCCCCCAGATACGCGGCGCGCACCTTCGGATCGTCGAGCATGTCTTTCGCATCACCGGTCATGGTGACCAGACCGCTGTCCATCACATAGGCGCGGTGCGCGGCCTGGAGCGCCAGGCGCGCGTTCTGCTCCACGAGCAGCACCGTCACCCCTTCGCCCGACACCGTACGCACCACCTCGAAGATCTTCTCCACCATGATCGGCGAGAGTCCCATCGACGGCTCGTCGAGCAGCAACAGCTTGGGCTGGCTCATGAGCGCGCGCGCCATGGCAAGCATCTGCTGCTCGCCGCCCGACAACGTGCCGGCGAGCTGGTCACGACGCTCCTTGAGGCGTGGGAAGATGCCGAACATCTTGTCGACGTCCTGCTTGATCCCCGCGGTATCGTTGCGCAGATACGCGCCCATCTGCATGTTCTCGAGAATGGTCATGCGCGTGAAGATGCCGCGCCCTTCCGGCACCATCGCGAGCCCTCGCTTGAGCAGATCGAACGCCTTCACACCGCGAATCGACTTGCCCAGATACTCGATGTCGCCATCGGCCCAAGGCAGCAGACCTGTGATCGCCTTCATCGTGGTCGTCTTGCCTGCGCCGTTCGCGCCAATCAGCGTGACCAGTTCGCCCGGCTGGATGCTCAGGTCGATCCCCTTGACCGCCTTGATCCCGCCGTAAGCGACTTTCAGGCCCTTGATCGTCAACATTGCGCTCATCAATGGCCTCCCGAACCCAGATACGCTTCAATCACCGCCGGATTTTTCTGCACATCCTGCGGCAAACCCTCGGCAATCACCTTGCCGTAATCCAGCACCGTCATGCGGTTGCACAAGCCCATCACCAGCTTCACGTCGTGCTCGATGAGCAGAATCGTCTTGCCGTCGCTACGGATCTTGTCGAGCAAGCCGCGCAGCTCCACTTTCTCGGTCGCGTTCATGCCTGCGGCCGGCTCGTCGAGCGCGAGCAGCTTCGGGTCGGTCGCCAACGCACGCGCGATCTCCAGACGGCGCTGGTGGCCGTACGAGAGGTTCGCCGCCGTGTAGTTGGCATACTTCGCCACGCCCACATACTCAAGCAACTCCATCGCGCGATCGCGAATGGCACGCTCCTCGGCCTTCGCGCCCGGGTAACGGACGATCGCGCCGATCACACCCATCTTCGTTCGCACGTGACGGCCGACCATCACGTTCTCGACCACGGTCATGCCGCCGAACAGGCGGATGTTCTGGAATGTACGGGCAATCCCCGCCTTCGCCACTTCGTGCACGGCGGTCGGCTTGTAGGCCGAACCATCGAGCCTGAATTCGCCGGAGTCCGGCGTATAAAGGCCGGTGATCACGTTGAAGAACGTGGTCTTGCCGGCACCGTTCGGGCCGATCAGCCCGTAGATTTGCCCCGGCTTGATCTCCAGGCCCACATCGGTGAGGGCCTGCAGACCGCCGAAGCGCTTGTTCACGCCCTTGACGGACAGAAGAATTTGTTCGCTCATAGTCAGGTCATCTCCCTCAACTTACAGTGTCCGCTCTTCTGGACGCGGCGACGGCCACAGGCCGGCCGGACGGTACAGCATGATCAGGATCATGGCCAGACCGTACAGCAACTGCCGGATCACTTCGGGATCGACGATGACGCTGCCAAACAGGCTCGTTTGCAACGGGCCCATGGTTGAGCGCAGAACTTCCGGGAACGCCGAGAGCAGGATACCGCCCAGGATCACGCCCGGAATGTGGCCCATGCCGCCGAGCACCACCATCGAGAGCACAATGATCGACTCCCAGAAGGTGAACGACTCGGGCGAGACGAAGCCCTGGAACGCCGAGAACATGCCGCCGGCCACACCACCGAACGACGCGCCCATGGCAAACGCGAGCAGCTTGATGTTGCGCGTGTTGATACCCATCGCCTTGGCGGCAACTTCGTCTTCACGGATGGCCACCCAGGCGCGTCCGATGCGCGAGTGCTGCAAACGCACGCAGACGAACGCGATCAACAGCGCCAGGAAGACGAACAGGTAGTAATACATGTACACCGAGGCGACCTGGATCCCGAAGAAGTTGTGCACCTTCGAGAAATCGAAGCCGGCAAACGACGCGGGCTCGATGCCGGTGATCCCCTTCGGGCCGTTGGTGATGTTCACCGGCCGGTCCAGGTTGTTCATGAAGATACGGATGATCTCGCCGAAGCCCAGTGTCACGATGGCCAGATAGTCGCCGCGCAGACGAAGCGTCGGCGCGCCGAGCAGGATGCCGAACGTGGCCGCGACCGCCGCCCCGATCGGAATCGTGAACCATATCGGCACATGCAGCCCCCCCGGGAACAGATGCGCGATCCACGCGAAGTGGAGCGTGAGGTGAGGCGAGCTGAGGAAAGCGGTGACGTACGCACCCACGGCATAGAACGCGATGTACCCCAGGTCGAGCAGGCCGGCGAAGCCCACCACGATGTTCAGGCCCAGCGCGAGCATGATGTAGAGCAGCGCGAAGTCGAGCACGCGCACCCAGTAGTTGCCGCCGGCGTAGCCGACGAGCACCGGCGCGACAATCGCCGCAATGAGGAAGAATGCGAGGCCGCGATAGGCCTTGCGCGTGGCCGCCGCCGCAGAGATCTGCGTGGCCTCGCCAGTGGAGGTTTGCACGGGTTGATTCATGATGTCGTTTCTCCCCGCTTATGCACGATCCGCCACGCGCTCGCCGAGCAAACCACTCGGACGGAACACGAGCACCGCGATCAGGACAATGAAAGCGAACACGTCCTGATAGTTACTGCCGAACACACCACCGGTCAGATCCCCGATGTACCCCGCACCCAGCGCTTCGATCAGGCCCAGCAACACACCGCCGACCATCGCGCCCTGCAGGTTGCCGATACCGCCCAGCACCGCCGCCGTGAACGCCTTCATCCCGGGAATGAAGCCCATGTAGAAGTGCACGTTGCCGTAGTTCGACGCCATCATTACGCCCGCGAGCGCCGCGAGCCCACCGCCCAGCGCGAACGTTGCGGAGATCACGAAGTTCGGGTTCACGCCCATGAGGCCGGCGACGTTGCGATTTTCCGCGGTGGCCCGCATGGCGCGGCCAAGCTTGGTGCGGTTCACAAGCTGCGTGAGACCGAACATCACGAGGAAGGCAACGACCACGATCACGACACCCGTGCCGTTGGTCACGGCGCCGATTTGGTCGCCGTGTTGCGGAATCACGGTCATGGCGTCGGTCGGCAGCAGTTGCGGGAACGAGAGCGGGTTGCGCGACCAGATCAGCATGGCGATCGTCTGCAAGAGCAGCGACACACCGATCGCGGTGATCAGCGGCGCCAGACGCGGCGCATTGCGCAACGGCCGGTAGGCCACGCGCTCGATCACGAAGTTGGTCAAGGCACACACGGGCATACACACGAGCGTGGCAATGGCCAGCATGAGCGCCGGGTTCATGTCCGGCGCGATTTTCAACAAGAGATTGATGGTGGATAGCGCGACCATCGCGCCGATCATCATCACGTCGGCGTGGGCGAAATTAATGATGCCCAAAATGCCATAGACCATCGTATAGCCCAGTGCAATGATCGCGTAGACGCTACCAAGCACGAGGCCGTTCAAGATTTGTTGGATAAAGATATCCATGAAGCTAACTCCTTGTCCCGAGAACGGGCTCTCGACACGCTTGCCCGATCGGGCGCGCGAGGGGGTCGAGAGAATTGCGGGTAATGAGGCGTAATCCTGTGTCAGGAGGGGGGGCCGTGCCCGTCATGCAGGCACGGCGTATTTCCGCAGAGATCGAAACGGCACCGAACGGGTAGGCAGCGGTGCCGTTTCATGGCGCAAATGCCTTAGAGTTACATCTTCACCACGTCAAGCACGCTCTTCTTTTTGTCCTTGTAGTTGTAGAGCGTGATCACCGGTTCCTTCATGTCGCCCTTGCTGTCGAAGGCGATGTGGCCGATAACGCCCTTGTAGTCGGTGGCCGGCATGGCGGCCAGGATCTTGGCCGGATCGGTCGAGTTGGCACGCTTCATGGCGTCGATGATCACGTTGACAGCGTCATACGTGAACGGGGCGTAGATCTGGATCGGCTGGTTGAAACGGGCTTCATAACGCTTCGAGAAGTCCGCGCCGCCTTCCATCTTCGACAGCGCCATACCCGCTTCCGAGCAGACGATGTTGTCGATCGCGTCGCCGGCCAGTTCGGCCACCTTGTCGGTACACACGCCGTCGCCGGCCAGCACCTTGGCACCAATGCCCAGTTCCTTCGACTGCTTGGCGAACGGGCCGCCGGTCGCGTCCATACCGCCGTACATGATGATGTCCGGACGCTCGCCCTTGATCTTCGTCAGAATCGCGCGGAAGTCCGTGGCCTTGTCGTTGGTCGCGTCGTGCGAGAGCACCTTCAGGCCGTTAGCCTTCGCGGTCTTCTCGAACTCGTCGGCCAAGCCCTTGCCGTAGGCCGTTGCGTCATCGACGATGGCCACCGATTTGGCACCCAATGCCTTGGTCGCGTAGTTGGCCAGTGCCGGGCCCTGCTGAGCGTCGGTAGCCACCACACGATAGGCCGTCTTGAAGCCCTGCTGGGTGTAGGCCGGATTAGTGGCCGACGGGGAGATCTGCACGATGCCAGCATCGCTATAGATCTTCGAGGCCGGGATCGTGGTGCCCGAATTCAAGTGGCCCACCACGGCAACGACCTTCTCGTCGACGAGCTTCTGGGCGACCTGCGTTGCGGTCTTCGGATCGGCCGCGTCATCTTCAGCCAGCAGTTCGAGCTTGACCGGCTTGCCGTCGATGGTCAGGCCCGCCTTGTTGGCTTCTTCGATAGCGAGGCGTGCACCATTTTCGTTATCTTTGCCCAAGTGAGCAATTTGGCCCGTCAGCGGCGCAACGTGACCAATTTTAACTACAACCGCATCGCCGCCCCCGCTGGCGGCAGTCGTCGCGGCGGGCGCCGAAGCGGCGCCCGAATCGGCCTGCTTTTCTTCCTTCTGACCGCATGCCGCCAACAGCGTCACTGCGGCAACGACGGGCAGTACCTTCGCGAACTTGAGTTGCATGTGATTATCTCCAAATTGTCGGCGGATGAATAACGCCAGTAACGCCAATTCAACGTTTCGTATGCGAAACGCGCGCATTGTAACTCCATTCTTTGCGGATGCGATGCTCGCCGCCACAGGGTTTTCCATAATGGAGGCCTAAGGTTTTATACCGACTTGTGCAACCCGATTTTTTCAAAAGCGCAACCCCGGATTGGTTAAAGGTTTTACACACCGTGCCCACCGGTGCGGGTAACGTCATGGTGCAACCGATGCACCAGTCATGGGCTCGGACACAGCAATAACTAGATATGCAAGTTGCATGCCCGCGCTATCTGGAGCGCTTGTTCTAATTAAGGGAATAAATAAATAATTGATTTTCTGGAAAGCGAATGCTAATTGCTCAATCAATTCTGTATTCGCTGAATTGCGTGTCGAGTCGACAAGTTTTATCTAACAAGACGCCAAAATCGATGAAATGCGTCGCGCGGATTATCCGCGAAATTCAATTTGATTTTGCATAGATTCCGCAAGACGAATCCCGAGCGCGATCTGCGATTCGGTGAGCGACGCGGCGCTTGCGTCAGGGAGGGTCGACGCGCGGGGTCGTGGGGAATCCGGCGCGGGGAGGCGAGGCAAAGGAAGGAGGCATAAAAAAACCGGGGCCACGTAATATGGCACCCGGTTTGTCAGCCATGCGGGGTTACCGCTGGCCGATCGGCATTGTTGCGACGACGGCGCTTAGCCGGCCGCCACCGGCACAAGACCCTTCGGAAGCGGGAACGCAATATTTTCTTCCACGCCATCGAGCACTTTGACCTGATTGACGCCCAGCTCACGCAGACGCGAAACGATCGATTGCGCCAGCACTTCCGGGGCCGACGCCCCCGCCGTCACGCCAATCCGGCGTTTGCCGTCGAACCACTCCGGCTTGAGTTGCTCCGGCGCATCGATCATGTACGCGGGCACGCCCATCTTCTCGGCCACTTCGCGCAGGCGATTGGAGTTGGAACTGTTCGGGCTACCAACGACGACCACCACGTCGCACTGCGGCGCCATGAACTTCACTGCATCCTGGCGATTCTGCGTGGCGTAGCAAATATCCTGCTTCTTCGGCTCGGTAATCGAAGGGAAACGCTGCTTGAGTGCATTGATCACCTCGGCGGCGTCGTCGACGGATAGCGTCGTCTGCGTCACATAGGCGAGCTTGCTCTCATCGGCGACCTGGAGCGCCAGCACGTCGTCGATCGTCTCGACGAGGAACATGCCCTCGCCCGACTGCCCCATCGTGCCCTCCACTTCCGGGTGCCCCTTGTGGCCGATCATGATGATCTCGAGCCCTTGGCTACGCATCTTCGCGACTTCGACGTGCACCTTGGTGACGAGCGGGCAGGTGGCATCGAAGATGCGCAGGCCGCGCGCTTCCGCCTCGGCCCGTACGGCCTGCGACACACCATGGGCACTGAAAATCAGCGTGTTGCCCGCCGGCACGTCGGTCAGCGCCTCGACGAAAATCGCGCCCTGCTTACGCAGGTTGTCAACGACATAGGCGTTGTGCACGATCTCGTGGCGCACGTAAATCGGCGCGCCGTACATCGCGAGCGCGCGCTCGACAATCTCGATCGCGCGGTCGACGCCCGCGCAAAAACCGCGCGGCTGGGCCAGAAGAATTTCCGCATCCGACAGGGTCGGTGCTACGACTTGGGTGGCGCTCATTTCGATTCCTACAGAATGCCGATAATCTGGACTTCGAACACGATCGGCTGGCCGGCCAGCGGATGGTTGAAGTCGAACAAGGCCCAGCCGTCACCCAACTCTCGCAGGATGCCCGCATAGCGGCCGCCGCTCGGCGCGTTGAACTCGACCAGATCGCCAACGCTATAGGCTTCGCCAAAATTGCTGTTTTCCTGCAACGTCTTCATCGAAACGCGTTGCAGCAGCTCCGGGTTGCGCGGGCCGAATGCCTGTTCCGGCGCCAGCTCGGTCCGGCGGCGCTCCCCGACCGTCATCCCCAGCAGCGACTGCTCCAACGTCGGCGCCATCTGGCCGCCGCCGAGTTGCAGCGTCGCCGGCGTACCTTCAAAAGTGTTGACAATGTCCGCGCCGTCGGGGGCGGCGATCCGGTAGTGGAGCGTCAGATAGGAATCGTCTTGAACCACAGGGGTTACGGCAGAACTCATGGGGGTCTCACAGCAAGGTCAAGCTAATATTGTAAAGGACGGCGCGTTGCGCGTCCGGCTCCCCATCGAAGCAGCCCCGATTTTTTCCTGTCTACGGCATCGTTTGTGATATTCGTGGCACCCGCGATCATGCGCGCGATGGTGTCCCTCCTTGGAGTCGTCATGTCCATCGCTCAATGGCCGCTCGCCGAGCGTCCCCGTGAAAAAATGCTGGCCCGCGGTGCCGGTGCGCTGTCCGATGCCGAGTTGCTCGCCATCCTGTTGCGGACGGGCTCGCACGGGCGCAATGCCGTCGATCTAGGTCGCGAATTGCTGGCGCGCAGCGGATCGCTGACTCGGCTGCTCGCCACGCCCTTCGAGACGTTACGGCAAATTCCGGGGCTAGGTCAGGCCAAAATTCTGCAATTTCAGGCCGCCCTCGAAGTGGCGCGCCGCATGCTGGGAGAAGGCATGCAGTCCGGCAATCTGCTCGATTCTCCGGCGCGCGTGCACGACTATCTGCGCCTCACATTGCAGGATCGGTCGCGCGAGCGCTTCGCGTGCCTCTTTCTGGATGCCGCGCATCGGCTGATCAGCACGCGCGTCATGTTCGAGGGAACGCTCACCCAGACCTGCGCCTATCCGCGCGAGATTGTGCGCGCCGCGCTCGACGTGCACGCGGCAGCCGTCATCGTCGCGCACAATCATCCGTCCGGCGTGCCTACCCCAAGTGCGGCCGATCTGGCGCTCACGCGCCAGTTGGGCGACGCGCTGGCGCTGCTGGAAATCCGGCTGCTCGACCACTTCATCGTGGCCGGAACCCGCGTGTATTCACTCGCGGAGAACGGCGAGCTGTGACACCCCACAACAACATCTGCACAGAATTTTGGCAGTTGGGTCGCGTTCGCGCAGCGCTTGCGCTATAATCCGTCCCTTCCCGAATCTCCGACAGACGTTTCCCGCCAGGGACTCGCATCCTGCATCGCGAAAGCGATTGATTTGTCTGGGATTTTTGTGGTATCATCGCGGTCTGTCTTTTCGACTCACCTTTTTTTACACAGAATTCTGGGTTAGGAGTGCTTCATGGCACGCGTATGTCAAGTGACCGGGAAAGCGCCGATGGTCGGCAATAACGTTTCCCACGCCAACAACAAAACCAAGCGTCGTTTTCTTCCGAACTTGCAAAATCGCCGGTTCTGGGTTGAGACCGAAAACCGCTTTGTGCGCCTGCGCATTTCGAAGGCCGGCCTGCGCCTGATCGACAAGAACGGCATCGACGCCGTTCTGGCGGACCTGCGTTCGCGCAACGCCATCTAAGTTTTAGGAGATCATCATGGCAAAAGGCGCTCGCGACAAGATTAAGCTGGAATCGACCGCTGGCACGGGTCATTTCTACACGACCACCAAGAACAAGCGTACCCATCCGGAAAAGATGGAAATCAGCAAGTTCGATCCGGTGGCTCGTAAGCATGTGGCTTACAAGGAAACCAAGATCAAATAAGATCAACAGGTTTTCTCGCAGCGGTTCGCTGCTGCGTTCGATACCCCGCCACAGGCGGGGTTTTTCGTTTGGGCGTCCCGAAATTCGCAACGCTACGCTATGCGTAGTCACGCAACACAGAATTTCTCCGACGTGCGCATAGGGTCATGTGTCGCGCGCGTATTGACTCGCTATACTGGCTCATTTCCCATCACGAGAATGGCACCACGCCCGTGGCGTCGATTCCAGAGAGCGCGCGTATCATGAATTTCGATGTCGTCATCGTCGGCAGTGGGCTCGCCGGCCAGTCCGTCGCCCTGCACCTGGCCAAAACCTGCCGCGTAGCGCTGGTCGCCAAACGCCCCATGCCCGAAGGGGCCAGCGACTGGGCACAGGGCGGCATCGCCGCCGTGCTCGACTCGACCGATAGCGTCGACGAGCATGTTGCGGACACCCTCATCGCCGGCGCCGACCTGTGCGACGAAGCCGCCACGCGATTCATCGTCGAACACAGCCGCGAAGCCATCGAATGGCTCATCGCGCAAGGCGTGCCGTTCACCCGCGACGACGCCGCCGAACTCGGCTTCCATCTGACGCGCGAAGGCGGCCATAGCCACCGCCGCATCATTCATGCCGCCGACGCCACTGGGCACGCCGTGATCGCCACGCTCACCGAACGCGTGCGCCAGCATCCGAATATCACCGTCTTCGAGAATCACTTCGCGGTCGATCTGATCACCTCCGACCGTGCCGATGCGGCACCGACAGCCGGGCGTCATTGCCAAGGCCTTTACGTGCAGGATCTCGGCACCGGCGAGGTCCACGCCATGACGGCGCGGCACACGGTGCTGGCCACGGGCGGCGCGGGCAAGGTGTATCTCTACACGACGAATCCCGACACCGCGACCGGCGACGGCATCGCGATGGCGTGGCGTGCCGGTTGCCGCATCGCGAACATGGAGTTCATCCAGTTCCACCCGACCTGTCTTTATCATCCGTACGCCAAGTCGTTCCTGATCACGGAAGCCGTGCGCGGTGAAGGCGGACGCCTGGTGTTGCCCGACGGCACTCGCTTCATGCCGCAACACGATCCGCGCGCCGAGCTGGCACCGCGCGACATCGTGGCGCGCGCCATCGATTTCGAGATGAAGCGGCACGGTCTGGACTGCGTGTATCTCGACATCAGCCACCAAAGCCCCGAATTCCTGCACGAGCATTTCCCCACGATTCTGGCGCGCTGCGCTGAACTGGGCATCGACATCACGAAGCAACCGATTCCGGTGGTGCCGGCAGCACACTATACGTGCGGCGGCATCGTCACCGACATGCGCGGCCGCACGGACCTGCCAGGACTCCATGCCGTCGGCGAAGCCACCTACACCGGCCTGCATGGCGCCAACCGTCTTGCCAGCAACTCGCTGCTGGAATGCCTGGTACTCGGCAAGGCGACTGCCGAAGATATTCAACGGGGCGAAGCGACGCCGCCGCCGGCAGAAGACGTCCCGGCGTGGGATGAAAGCCGTGTCTCGGATGCCGACGAAGAAGTGGTGGTCGCGCATAATTGGGACGAATTGCGCCGCATGATGTGGAACTACGTCGGCATTGTGCGCACGACCAAGCGGCTGGAGCGGGCGCAGCATCGTATCGCCCTGCTGCGCGAGGAAATTGCCGAGTACTACGCAAACTTCCGCGTGAGCCGCGATCTGTTGGAATTGCGCAACCTGGTCGACGTGGCGTCGTTGATCGTTGACAGTGCCCTGTCGCGCCACGAGAGTCGCGGCCTGCACTTCTCGCGAGACTTCCCCGACACCCTGCCGAAGGCCCTGCCGACCGTGCTTTCGCCCGTGTTACCGCGTCGCGCCCGCTGATCGGCCACCGATCGACGCACACCGCCGCACCGGCGAAAGCAAAAAGGCCGCAGAGGGAAACCCTGCGGCCTTCGATCTTGCGCATGACAGGCGCGAACGGCGCTTACCCCACCGTCTCCAAAATCCGCATCGAAAAATCGGTCGCGCGAACATCCTTGGTCAGTGCACCGACGGAAATCCGATCGACGCCCGTTTCCGCAATCGCTCGCAGCGTTTCGAGATGGATCCCGCCCGAAGCCTCGAGCACGGCGCGGCCATCCGTGACGCGTGCCGCCTCGCGCATCATTTCCAAGGTGAAGTTGTCGAGCAGGATCGAGGTCGCGCCGCATTCCAGTGCCATTTCCAGCTCCTCGAGCGACTCCACCTCGATCTGCACCGGCGCACCGTCGGCCAGACGGTCGGCGTTCGCCAGCACTTGCCGAATGCCGCCGGCCGCTGCGATGTGGTTTTCCTTGATGAGAATGCCATCGTAGAGCGCCAGGCGTTGATTCGCCCCGCCGCCCACGCGCACGGCGAACTTCTGCGCGAGGCGCAGGCCCGGCAATGTCTTGCGCGTGTCGAGCACCCGCGCCTTCGTGCCCTCGACGATATCCGAATAACGACGCACCGCCGTCGCGACGCCGGAAAGCAATTGCAGGAAGTTCATCGAAGTGCGCTCCCCCGTGAGCAGCGCGCGCGCCGGGCCGTGGATATCGCACACCGCCGAGTCGGGCGTCATGCGCTCGCCTTCCCGGTAGTGCCACTGCACGCGCACCGAGGCATCGACCCCTTGCATGCAGCGCTCAAACCAACGTATGCCGCACAGCACCGCCGACTCACGCACGATGATGCGCGCGTGCGCCATTTCCTCGGATGGTACAAGCAAGCCGGTCAAATCGCCGGCGCCGATGTCTTCCGCGAGCGCGTCGCGCACGTTGCGCGCGAGCGCCGCCTCGAGCGGCTCGCCGAACGCGGCGAAATCGGGCGAGAGCGCCTCGTCGGTATTCAGCATTTTGGATGACGTCATCATGCGGGGCCCACGCCGGCAAACAGCGCACCATCGCGCGCGAAATCGCCACTGGCGCGGACGTTCTGCTTGCGCGCCTCGGCGAACTTCAACATTCGGTCGATACAGGTGTGGGCGCGGCGGCCGATCTCCGCATCCACGTGAATGTCATTGCGCCCCGACGCCAGTACGTCGGCCAGATTCTGCAAACTGTTCATCGCCATCCACGGGCAGTGCGCGCAGCTCTTGCACGTGGCACTGTTGCCGGCCGTCGGCGCTTCGATGAAACGCTTGCCCGGCGCCGCAGCGCGCATCTTGTGCAGAATGCCATTGTCGGTCGCCACGATGAACTCGGTTGCCGCCATCGTCTGAGCGGCCGTGATCATCTGCGACGTCGAACCCACCACATCGGCCTGTTCGACGACCGAGGCGGGCGACTCCGGATGCACCAGCACCTTGGCGTTCGGAAATTCCCGACGCAGCACTTCCAGCTCGGTCCCCTTGAATTCGTCGTGCACCAGGCAAGCGCCCTGCCACAAGAGCATGTCGGCGCCCGTCTGCTTCTGGACGTAACTGCCCAGATGACGATCCGGCGCCCAGAGAATTTTCTTCCCCTGCGCGTGCAGATGCGCCACGATTTCCAACCCGATCGACGACGTCACCATCCAGTCGGCTCGCGCCTTCACGGCAGCACTGGTATTCGCATACACGACGACCGTTCGGTCGGGATGCGCATCACAGAATGCAGCGAACTCGTCGGCGGGACAACCGAGATCGAGCGAGCAGGTCGCATCGAGATCGGGCATCAGAATGCGTTTTTCGGGACTCAGAATCTTCGCGGTCTCGCCCATGAAACGCACGCCGGCCACCACGAGCGTCTTGGCTGAATGGTCTCGGCCGAAACGGGCCATTTCGAGCGAGTCAGCCACACAACCGCCCGTCTCTTCGGCGAGATCCTGCAAGTCGGCGTCGACGTAGTAATGGGCCACCAGCACAGCATTCTGCTCTACGAGCAGGCGCTTGATTCGGGCCTTGAGGGCTGCGCGTTCTACTTGCGATGGCGCATCCGGGACCCGTGCCCACGCATGGGCAACACACGTGGCGCCGCTCGGTGCGGGGCGCTCGAATTGTACGGATTTGATTGAGGCGTTCATTTTCACGTGGCCCGCGGGGGGACCGGGAATGACAAAACCCCGCCTTGGCGGGGTTTTGATTATGCGTCAAAAACGAATTTCTGGCTGAGCCCGTTCATGCGTAACGGCGCAGACGCGTCGCAAACTCCTGCAGCGCGTGAATACCGCTCTGTTCCGCGCGATGGCACCAGTTCTGCAACTGGCCCAGGAGCTGTTCGCGCGATGCATTCGAGCGCTCCCATATGCCGGCCAGCTCACGACGCAGTTCGTAATACGTCTTGACGGCATTGCTGTGCGCGAAGATCTCGCCCAACTGTTGTTTCTGCGGCTCTTGCAGCGAAGCTTCGTCGTGATGCAGCCACTTGCTCGCGCCACGCAGCAACTGATACTCGCCAAGCTGACGCTTTTCCTTGAAGCGCGCCAGTTCCTGACCGTAGGCACGCTTGAATGTCTTGGCGTATCGCTCCATCACTTCGTAGCGGTTCGAGAGCACGGCCTGCAGCGTGTCATCGTCGCACGCTGCCTTGTTCTTCGCGAGCTTCGGCGTCGGCGCGATCTTCTTCACCTTGGCCAGACCCAGCGCAGACAACACACGGATATAGAGCCAGCCGATGTCGAACTCATACCACTTGTTCGAGAGCTTGGCCGACGTCGCGTACGTGTGGTGGTTGTTGTGCAGCTCCTCACCGCCGATGATGATGCCCCACGGCAGCAGGTTGGTCGACGCGTCCGCGCAATTGAAGTTGCGGTAACCCCAATAGTGGCCCAGACCGTTGACCACGCCGGCCGCCCAGAACGGAATCCACACCATCTGCACGGCCCACACCGTCAGGCCGACCGCGCCGAACAGGGCGATGTCGATGATCATCATGAAGCTCACACCCAGAATCGGATAGCGCTTGTAGAGATGATTCTCGATCCAGTCGTTCGGCGTGCCGTGGCTGAACTTGCGCAGCGTTTCTTCGTTCTTCGCTTCGGCGCGATAGAGTTCGGCCCCTTCGGCCAGCACTTTCCACAGGCCGCGCGTTTGCGGGCTGTGCGGATCTTCCGGCGTTTCGCACTTGGCGTGGTGCTTGCGGTGAATGGCAGCCCACTCGCTGGTGACCATGCCAGTGGTCATCCACAGCCAGAAACGGAAGAAATGGGCGACGATCGGATGCACGTCGAGCGCGCGGTGCGCCTGGCAACGGTGCAAGTAGATCGTCACGCCCGCGATCGTCACATGGGTGACGATCAACGTGAACAAGGTGATCTTCCAGCCGCTCCAGTCGAGCAGGCCGGTCGAGATGAATCCAAGGAGACTGTCCAGCAAAATATCACTCCAAACTAATCAATACGGTAGCAATCACGGCATCGCTGCCGTGTCTTGTCTTGTCGGGCCGGTAGGGCATCGATGGCCGTCGCGTCAGGTCTCGTTCTTGAGCTCGCTTGACGCTTGGATTCGCTGAAGATCGGCAAGTTGCTGAATGCCGGGGCGAGATGGGCGGAAAACGTGCCAGTGAACGTCGGGTTTTTATCGTTTGGCAAGCATTTTACCTGACGGACTGACGCCCGTGTGTAACGTCCCCGCCACGCATTTTGTCGCAGGTCAACCCGCTGCCCCGGGGAAAAGCATCAATTCCGGGCTATGCAGGCCGCTTGGCACCGTCTTCGGCCTGCTGTGGCGCGCGTTCAGACGATTCTGCCGGCAACACCGTCGGATGCGCACCGCCGACCGGCACGCCATCGGTCCAATCATTCAGAATGCGTATTTCGCGCTGCGCATACGGAATTTCAATACCATGCTCACGAAAAGTGCGCCAAATCCGCAAATTGATCTCAGAACGAATCGCGCCACTGCCCTGAGCCGGATCTTGCACCCAGAAGCCCATTTCGAGATCCATCCCATCCGCGCCGAAGTTCAACAACAACGCCGAAGGCGCCGGATCGGCCAACACGCGGGGAATGCCCACGGCCGCCTTGAGCATCAGCGACATCGCCAGTTCGACGTCGGCACTGTAAGCCACCTGCACATTGACCTTGGCGCGCCCGCGGGTCTCGGTAAAGGAGTGATTCTGGACGACGTTCGTCACCAGTTGCTCGTTCGGCACCAGGGCTTCGACGCCGTCCAGCCCCCGAACGACCGTATAGCGCGTATTGATCTGCGAAACCGTGCCGTGGTACGGGCTGACGGTAATGAGGTCGCCAATGCGCACCGAGCGGTCGAGCAAGATAATGAAGCCCGACACGAGATTCGACGCGATCTTCTGCAAACCGAAGCCCAGCCCCACGCCGAGCGCGCCGCCGAACACCCCGAGCACCGTAACGTCGATGCCGACGAACGACAGCGTCGTGAGCACCGCAATCAGCGTCAGCACGCCCTTGACCAGCCGCGAAAGCACCACCTTCAGATTGCCGTCGAGCGTGGCCGTGCGCATGATCCGGTCTTCAATCAGCGCCCCCACCCACATCGCCAGCACGAGCGTCACGCCGATCCAGAGCAGGCCGGAGAGGATCGAGAGCAACGTCAGATGGCTCGAGCCCACGGCGAAGCGCACGCTGGCGAGCCACTTCAGGATGTCGTCGTGGACACCGAGCACGTACGCCAGCATTGACAGCCAGGCGAGCGCCGTGAAAACGCGCTCGAAGACTTTCAGCAGCCCCGACGCGTGGGGAGACGACGCGAACAATCGGCGCGCGAGATAAAACGCCAGATAGATGAGCGCAGTGCCGAAGAGCGGCACCTCCGCGAGCATCAGCAGCGAGACGTGCGTGTAGTCCTGCAGCACCACGCGCGTGAGCGCCACGCAGATCCAGCCGAAAATCGGGAAGAAGGCGCGACGCAGGCTCGACGACCCCGCCCGGCGCGCCGGTGCGACACGCTCGAAATGACGGTCGAGCCGGCCGATCATCCAGCGCCGCAGCACGAAGGCAACGACAAGCGCGAGCGCGAGCGCCACGACCTGCCAGACGACCTGCGGTTCGCCGACATCACGCACGACATCACGCACCAATCTCGCGAAAGCCGGACTTTCCTGCATCGCTCTCTCTCTTCTTGTTTTTTGTTAGCCGACGCCGAGCACAGCGTTACGCCGAACGTCGCTCGAACACGGCGGCGAAAAAGCCGTCGGTCGCGTGGCGGTTCGGCAGCAATTCGAGATACTCGCCCGTGTCGATGTCGATTTTCTGCGCTGCAAGCAACGCATTCGCCGGTAACAGCGCGAAATCCGGATGTGCGGCCGCAAACGCCTCGGCGATGGCACTGTTCTCTTCGTTCAGCAGGCTGCACGTAGCGTACACGAGACGGCCGCCCGGCTTCACCAGACGTGCTGCGCTCGCGAGGATCGACGCCTGCTTTTGCGTGAGCTCCGCGACCGACTGTGGCGACTGACGCCATTTCAGATCCGGATTGCGACGCAGCGTGCCAAGCCCACTGCAAGGGGCGTCGACCAGCACGCGGTCGATCTTGCCCGCCAGACGCTTGATCTTGCTGTCGTTCTCGCTGTCGATCATGACCGGATAGACGTTCGACAGGCCGCTGCGCGCCAGACGCGGCTTGAGCTTCGCCAGGCGCTTTTCCGAGATATCGAACGCGTAAAGGCGCCCCGTCGAACGCATCTGCGCGCCGATGGCGAGCGTCTTGCCGCCGGCCCCGGCGCAGAAGTCGACGATCATCTCCCCGCGACGCGGCGCGACCAATTGGCACAGCAACTGGCTTCCCTCGTCCTGAACTTCGATCGCACCGGAAATGAACAGCGGATGCTTTTGCAGTGCAGGCTTGCCGGCCAGACGAATGCCGTTGGGCGCGAACGGCGTCGGCTCGGCCGAAAAGCCGTCCGCACGCAGTTGCGCGAGCACATCGTCCCGGTTCGCCTTGACCACGTTCACACGGCAGTCGAGCGGCGCGGGCTGGTTAAGGGCCGCGGCGAGCGCTTCGAGTTCAGTGCCGTCGAATCGCGTGGCCAGACGCTCATAGAGCCATTCCGGTAAATTGGTGCGCACGCGAGCAGACAGGCTGGCCGGGTCGATCTGACCGACGTGCTCGAGCCACGAGACTTCATCGGGCGTTGCCACCAGTTGCACCGACGCCAGACCGCGCGTGAACGCCAGACCGAGCAATGCCAGGCGTCGCTCCAGCGGCCCGGAGCCACTGCCTGCATGCTGACCGAATTCGAGCTTGCGGCGCAGAATGGCGAAGACCGTTTCCGCCAGCACACCGCGCTCGCGGTGGCCCAGCTTGGCGTTGGCGCGGAAGTACGTGCTCACAAGCGTATCGGCCGGACCGCTGAACGTCAGCACGCTGCCGAGCAGGCGTTGCGTGTGCTCGAAGAGTGCGGGCGACAGGTGCTCGCCGCGCATGCGGGCCGTCTCGGCGGGCGGCGCCTCCGGACGGCGATCGTTGCGTGAACGGTCGTAGCGGTCAGGGCGGACATATCGCTCCTGACGCTCTCCCGCCTGCCCGCCCTTTGACGGCTGACGGGTATCGGTGGATCGGCCACCGGCGCGATGACCGGATTGATTGGCGCCATCGCGGCGCTGTGTCGGGCGGGTGCTCATGCGTCCTCACCAAAAAGCCATTGCGGATCGGGCGTGCCGTCGGCCCCGGGCGTGGTCGTCACGCGGCCATCGGCCACGACCAGACGATCTTCCACGAACCAGCGCACGGCGCGCGGATAAATGATGTGTTCCAGCGGCAGAATGCGCTCGGCCAGCGTCTCGGGGGTGTCTCCTGCCCGCACCGGCAAGGCCGCCTGCAGGATGTACGGGCCGTGATCGAGCTCGGCCGTGACGAAATGCACGGTTGCGCCCACGACCTTGCAGCCGGCGTCGAGCGCGCGGGCGTGCGTTTGCAGACCCGGGAAGGCAGGCAACAGCGACGGGTGAATGTTCAGGAGTCGGCCGGCGTAGCGCTCGGTAAAGCCCGGCGTCAGAATGCGCATGAAGCCGGCGAGCACCACCACATCGGGCTGATGGCGATCGATCTCGGCGGCAAGTTCGGCGTCGAACGCCTCGCGCGTCTTGCCCTGGCTGGGCACCACGGCCGTAGCGATGCCGTTTTCCTGGGCGAATGCCAGGCCTTCGGCGTCGGCGCGATTGGTGATGATGGCCGCCACGCGGGCCGGCCAGCCTTCTGCGGTACAGGCACGGACGATGGCCTGCATGTTGCTGCCTCGTCCGGAAATCAGGATGACAATGTTCTTCATCGCAGGATTTTATCATTGGTGCGACGCACCAGACACGTGGCATTGACCGCGTCGTGCGCCGCGATGGCCCCGAAGCGTTTATAATTCAACGTTCTGCGGCGCCGCAATGTCGGATCGGCCGTCCTGCGCCGCCCTGGGCTCGCCCCGTCGCCGCAGGCCGGTGGGTCTTCGCATCCGCGCCGCGCGGGATTATCCACCAACGCTCAATTCGACGTCCTGACCTGACGCTTCCATTATCGTGCGAGTCTTCCGGGGTCTACCCAACGCGCAGAGCAAAGCGCCCTGCGTGCTGACGATCGGCAATTTCGACGGCGTGCACCTGGGCCACCAGGCGCTGCTCGCTCGCGTTCGCGCCTCGGCGGCCGCACGCGGCCTACCGGTGTGCGTGATGACGTTCGAGCCGCATCCCCGTGAGTATTTCATGCCCGACCGGGCGCCCGCGCGCATTTCCAACCTGCGCGACAAGTTCGAGGCGCTTCGCTCGCATGGGGTCGACCGCCTGGTGGTGGAACACTTCAACGCCCATTTCGCCGGCCAGTCGCCTGAAGACTTCGTGCGCAATATCATCGTCGACGGGTTGCACACCCGCTGGCTGCTCGTGGGCGACGACTTCCGCTTCGGCGCGAAACGCGCGGGCGACATCGAATATTTGCGCGATGCCGGCCGTCGCTTCGATTTCGTCGTCGAACAAATGCCGACCTTCGCACACGACGGCGTGCGGATTTCCAGCTCCGAAGTGCGCACGGCGCTCGCCGACGGCAATTTCGAGCGCGCCCACGCGCTGCTCGGCCGTCCGTACGCGATCACGGGCCACGTCGTGCATGGCATGAAGCTCGGCCGCAAGCTGGGCTTCCCGACGCTCAATCTGCGCATCGCCCACAAGCATCCGGCGTTGACGGGAATTTTCGTCGTGCAGGTGCATGGCCTGGCGGACCGACCGCTGCCCGCCGTGGCCAGCCTGGGTTGGCGCCCGACCGTGGACGATTCCGGGCGCGTGCTGCTCGAAGTCCACCTGCTCGATTTCGACGGCGATTGTTATGGCAAGCTGGTGCGTGTGGAATTCTTGCAGAAGCTGCGTGACGAAGCCAAATTCGACGGTCTGGCCGAACTGGAAGCGGCCATCGCGCAAGACACGCGCGAGGCGCGCGCCTACTTCGCGCATGCGCTTGATGCCAACAGCCCGAGCGCACGACGCGACTTTGCCACCTCGGCTACCGACCGAATTAGTTGATCTTCGCCCGCGTGCGCCGGCGCCCAGCGCCTCGCGCGCGGCCCGCCGCCGCCACTGGCACCTGCCCGGGCGTTGCCGCTTCCGGCCCACAAGGCCCGCCTGCAACGCCAACGGCGCGAGCGCCCTACACCTGATATTCCAAATTCGTAGCGAAGCCCCATGAGCGAAAAGAAAGCCCCGAGCAAATATCCCGTCAACCTGCTGGACACGCCGTTCCCGATGCGCGGCGATCTGCCCAAGCGCGAGCCTCAGTGGGTCAAGCAATGGCAGGACAAGAAGATCTACGACAAGATCCGCCGCGCAAGCAAAGGCCGTCCGAAGTTCATCCTGCATGACGGCCCGCCGTATGCCAACGGGGACATCCACCTCGGCCACGCGGTCAACAAGATCCTCAAGGACATGATCGTCAAGGCACGCAGCCTGGCGGGCTTCGACGCCGCCTATGTACCGGGCTGGGATTGCCATGGCATGCCGATCGAAATCCAGATCGAAAAGCAGTTCGGCAAGCACCTGCCGGTGCGCGAAGTACAGGAAAGGGCGCGCGCCTACGCGGCGGAACAGATCGAACGCCAGAAGCCCAACTTCAAGCGTCTGGGCGTGCTCGGCGACTGGGACAACCCGTATAAGACCATGAACTTCTCGAACGAAGCGAACGAGCTTCGTGCGCTCGCGAAGATCATGGAGAACGGCTACGTCTACCGTGGTCTGAAGCCGGTGAACTGGTGCTTCGACTGCGGATCCGCACTCGCCGAAGCGGAAGTCGAGTACAAGGACAAGACCGATCTGGCCATCGATGTCGGCTTTGCCTTCGCCGAGCCGGAGAAAGTCGCGAAGGCCTTCGGCCTGCCGAAGCTGCCGCGCGAAGACGGCCACATCGTCATCTGGACGACCACCCCGTGGACGATCCCGTCGAACCAGGCGCTCAATGTTCACCCGGAAGTCGAATACGCGCTGGTCTCGACCGAGCGCGGTCTGCTGATTCTGGCAAGCGAACGCGTTGAAGACTGCCTGAAGACTTACGGCCTGCACGGCGACATCGTCGCGCGCACGAAGGGCGAAGCGCTCTCGCTGATCCGCTTCCGTCACCCCTTGTCGACGGCCGACGCCGGCTACGAGCGCACCTCGCCGGTCTATCTCGGCGACTACGTGACGACCGAAACGGGGACGGGCATCGTCCACTCGGCCCCCGCCTATGGCGTGGAAGACTTCGTGTCGTGCAAGGCGCATGGCATGTCCGACGCGGATATCCGCATGCCGGTGCTGGGCGACGGACACTATCAGGACAGCCTGCCGCTGTTCGGCGGCCAGTCTATCTGGGACGCCAACCCGCAGATCGTCGAAGCGCTGCGCGAAGCCGGTACACTGTTCCACTCGTTCAAGTACACGCACAGCTACATGCACTGCTGGCGTCACAAGTCCCCGATCATCTATCGCGCGACGAACCAGTGGTTCGCGGGCATGGACGTGAAGCCGGTCGACGGCGCGCCGGGCGGCGGCAACACCCTGCGCGAGATCGCGCTCGCCGGCATCGAAGCCACCGAGTTCTTCCCGGCGTGGGGCAAGCAGCGTCTGCACAACATGATCGCGCACCGCCCGGACTGGACGCTCTCGCGCCAGCGCCAATGGGGCGTGCCGATGGCCTTCTTCGTGCACAGGGAAACCGGCGCGCTGCATCCGCGCACCCCGGAACTGCTCGAAGCCGTGGCCAAGCGCGTGGAAACCGAAGGCATCGAAGCGTGGCAAACGCTCGACCCGGTGGAGCTGCTCGGCGACGAGGCCAAGGATTACGTGAAGAACCGCGACACGCTCGACGTGTGGTTCGACTCGGGCACGACGCACTGGCATGTGCTGCGCGGCTCGCACGCGCATGAGCTGGGCTTCCCGGCCGACCTGTATCTGGAAGGCTCGGATCAGCACCGCGGCTGGTTCCATTCGTCGCTGCTCACGGCCTCGATGATCGACGGCCGCCCGCCGTACAAGGCGCTGCTCACGCACGGCTTCACGGTCGACGGTCAGGGCCGCAAGATGTCGAAATCGATCGGCAACACGATTCTGCCGCAAGACGTCGCAGACAAGCTCGGTGCCGAAATCATCCGCCTGTGGGTGGCGTCGACCGATTACTCGGGCGAGCTGTCGATCTCGGACGAAATCCTCAAGCGCGTCACCGAAGGGTATCGCCGTATCCGTAACACGCTGCGCTTCCTGCTCTCGAATCTGGCCGATTACGACCACGCGAAGCACGCGCTGCCGGCCGACCAATGGCTGGAAATCGACCGCTACGCCGTGGCATTGGCCCAGTCGCTGCAAACCGAAGTGCTCGGCCACTACGACCGCTACGAGTTCCATCCGGTCGTGGCCAAGCTCCAGACGTTCTGCTCCGAGGACCTCGGCGGCTTCTACCTCGACATTCTGAAGGATCGTCTGTACACGAGCGCACCGGACTCGCCGGCCCGCCGCGCCGCCCAGAACGCCCTGTACCACATCACGCATGGCCTGCTCAAGCTCATGGCCCCGTTCCTGTCGTTCACGGCCGAAGAAGCATGGCAGGTGTTCCAGCCGGGCAATGACACGATCTTCACGGAGACGTACTACGCTTATCCGGACGTCGCGGAAGGCTCGCGTCTGCTTGAGAAGTGGTACCTCCTGCGCACGGTGCGCGGCGACGTCACCAAGGCGCTCGAAGAGGCACGCGCGGCGGAGCAGATCGGTTCGTCGCTGCAGGCCGAAGTCGACGTGCGCGTCTCGGGGCGCAAGTACGAGGTGCTGGCGAGCCTCGGCGACGACCTGCGCTTCGTGCTGATCACATCGGGGGCGGCCGTCACGCAGGTGGCGACCGAAGCCGACGAAGGCGTGATGGTCACGCCGTCCTCGCACCAGAAGTGCGAGCGTTGCTGGCACTATCGCGAAGACGTGGGCGCAGACGCGGCCCATCCCACCCTTTGTGGCCGCTGCGTGTCGAATCTGTTCGGCAGCGGCGAACACCGGAGCGCGGCATAATGGCAAGCAAGGCAGGCGCCCGTACGGGCGCACGACGCAGCAATGGCAATGGGGGCGCGCGGGGTGGCGCCGCTTATGGCTTGGCCCCGTGGCTTGGGGTCGCGGTCATCGCGATCCTGATCGATCAGGTCACCAAGCTGACGATTCTGAAGACGTTCCAGTACGGCGAGTTTCATCCGTTGACGTCGTTCTTCAATCTGGTGCTGGTGTACAACAAGGGCGCGGCGTTCAGCTTCCTGGCGGCCGCCGGCGGTTGGCAGCGCTGGTTCTTCACGCTGCTCGGTCTGGTGGCGGCGACCGTGATTATCTTCCTGCTCAAGCGCCATCACGGCCAGAAGATGTTCTGCCTGTCGCTCTCGCTGATTCTGGGCGGCGCGCTGGGCAACGTGATCGATCGGGTGATCTACGGCCACGTGATCGACTTTCTGGACTTTCACGTCGGCGGCTGGCATTGGCCGGCGTTCAACATGGCTGACTCGGCCATTTGCGTGGGCGCCGTACTGCTGGTGATCGACGAGCTGCGACGCGTGCGGCGCGGCAAATAGCGCACCGCGGATCGAGGCAAAACACCGTCGCGGCGCCCAGGAGGCGCCGCGCAGCACTTTGGAGGAGGCACTTCCTATGGATCGCGGTGAACTTGCGGGCAAGACCATCGTTCTCGGCCTGACCGGCGGCATTGCCTGCTACAAGTCGGCCGAACTCACCCGGTTGCTCATCAAGGCCGGTGCGACGGTGCAGGTCGTGATGACCGAGGCCGCCACGCAATTCATCACCCCGCTCACGATGCAGGCGCTCTCGGGCCGCCCGGTCTTCACCAGTCAGTGGGATGGCCGCATCGACAACAACATGGCGCACATCGACCTCTCGCGCGAGGCCGACGCCATTCTCATCGCCCCGGCCTCCACCGACTTTCTCGCCAAGCTCGCGCACGGCATGGCGGACGATCTGCTGTCCACGCTGTGCGTGGCGCGCGATTGCCCGCTGCTGGTGGCGCCCGCGATGAACCGTCAGATGTGGGCCAACCCGGCCACTCAGCGCAATGCGGCGACGCTGCGCGGCGATGGCGTCGCGATCCTCGGCCCCGGCAGCGGCGAGCAGGCCTGCGGCGAAATCGGCGACGGACGAATGCTCGAACCGGAGGACCTGTTCGAGGCGCTTGCCAGCTTCTTCCAGCCCAAGCGACTCGCCGGGCGCCGCGTGCTAATTACCGCCGGCCCGACTTTCGAGCCCATCGACCCGGTCCGCGGCCTGACCAACCTGTCCAGCGGCAAGATGGGCTTCGCGCTCGCGCGTGCCGCGGCGCAGGCCGGTGCCGAGGTGCATCTGATCGCCGGCCCGTGCTCGCTGGCGACGCCCTACGGTGTCACGCGCCGCAACGTCCAGACGGCGCAGCAAATGTATGACGCCGTGATGGCCGACATCTCGCACAACGACATCTTCATCGCGGTGGCCGCCGTGGCCGATTGGCGCGTGCGCGATGTGGCCCGCGACAAGATCAAGAAGGCGGGCGACGCCGACGTGCCGACGCTCGAATTCGTGCAGAACCCCGACATCCTCGCGGCCGTCGCGCAGCTGCCGACGCCGCCCTACTGCGTGGGGTTCGCAGCCGAGTCAGGCGATCTGGAGACCCATGGCGCCCAGAAGCGCAAACGCAAGCAGGTGCCGCTGCTCGTCGGCAATCTCGGGCCGGCCACGTTCGGGCAGGACGACAATGAGGTCATCCTGTTCGACGAGGCCGGGCAGCAACACCTGCCGCGTGCCGACAAGGCATCGCTCGCCCAACGCCTGATCGCCGAAATCGCCGCCCGGCTTCCCTCGCGCGCGCCGGGCTGACGATCGTCTGCGCCCAACCACGTGCCGCACACCGTCTCATCGGTGTCTCGTCTGTCATCGTCGTTGTCCGACGACGCTGACAGACTGGCGGCAACGCTCGACGTCACGGCCTCAGCACCGCGGCCCTTCGGCCCTTCCGCCGTCGGCCCTCGAAGGCCATCGCAAACAATAACAAGCCCAATGACGCAACCTCCTACCTCCGCGCGGCCCGCCGTCAGTGTCTACGGGACCCTGAGCATGCTCGCCGCAATCATGTTCTTCGGTTTCATGACGATCGGCATGCCGCTGCCCGTACTGCCGGTCTACGTGCACGAAACGCTCGGCTACGGCGCCTTCGTGGTGGGCGTGACCATCGGCATCCAGTCGGTCGTCACATTGCTGCTGCGCTCCTACGCCGGACGCACCGTCGACACCCGCGGCCCGCGCCGCGCCGTGCTGACCGGCCTGTGCGGCTGCGGCGTGGCGGGCGTGCTCTATCTGGCGGCGTCGATGGTGCCGCACCCGGCACTTGCGCTGGGCATTCTCATCGCGGGACGCGTTGTGCTCGGCTTCGGCGAAAGCCTGATCCTGACCGGCGGCATGTCGTGGGGCATCGGCCTGCTCGGCGCCGCCCACGCCAGCAAGGCGATTTCGTGGCAAGGCGTGTCCATGTACACGGCGATCGCCATCGGTGCCCCGTTCGGGGCCTACCTGCTGCAATCGGCCGGCTTTACGGCGGTCTCGCTGGTGAACATCGCGCTGCCCGCCATCGCGTTCGCGATCGCGCTGCGTCTGCCAGCAGCCGCGCCCATTGGCGGGAATCGCTTGCCGTTCTTCCGTGTGGTGGGACTGGTATGGCGCCCGGGACTGGCCATGACGCTGGGCAGCATCGGCTATGCCGTCATTGCCGCGTTCATCACGCTGTACTATGCGAGCCACGGCTGGTCGGGTGCCGCGTTCGCGCTCACGCTCTATAGCGCATGCTTTATCGGCATACGGATCGTGCTCGCGCACGCCGTCGATCGATTCGGCGGACGCCGCGTGGCTATGGCCTCGCTCGTGTTCAGCGCCATCGGCCAGTTCCTGCTGTGGGGCGCGGTGAACCCGGACATGGCCCTCGTGGGCGCCGGACTCACCGGCGTGGGCTTCTCGCTGGTCTTCCCGGCCCTCGGCGTGGAGGCGCTGCGTCAGGTCCCGCCGCAGAACCGCGGCGCGGCGCTGGCGGCCTACTCGGCATTCTTCGATCTGGCGCTTGGGCTGATCGGTCCGATGGCCGGTCTCGTCGCCAACTATTTCGGCTATGCCTCGATCTTCCTGTGCGGTGCCCTCGGCGGCATCGTCGCGATTCTCATGATTGCGCGCCTGCCGCACGCAGGCCCGGTCGCGACACCGGCGGATTCGTCCGCCGGCAGCGGCCACTGATTCCGCACCACTACGACGTCGATGGCCCGACGCCATCGACTTGGAGCCTCGAATTCATGACGACTACGGCCGCGGCACGCATCAAGCTGTCGATCCTCGATCAAACTCCCGTAATTCACGGCCACAGTGTGGCGGACGCCATCGCAGCGACCGTGGAACTGGCGCAGGCCGCCGACGACCTGGGCTACACGCGCTACTGGTGCGCGGAGCATCACGGATTGCGTGGTGTGGCCAATCCGGCACCGGAGGTCATGATCGCCCGGCTCGCCAGCGTGACGAAGCACCTGCGGGTCGGCTCGGGCGGCGTCATGCTGCCGTACTACAGCCCGTTCAAGTTGGCCGAGCAATTTCTGACGCTCGAGGCGTTGTTTCCGAATCGCATCGACCTTGGCGTCGGACGTGCCCCCGGCGGCGACATGCGCACGGCGCGCGCCGTGGCGAAAGGGCCGTACGACGCCGGCGAGCACTTCCCGCAACAGGTGGCAGAGCTGGCCGGCCTATTCAACGACACGCTGGCCGACGATCACCCATACCGCGACGTGCTGCTGCAGCCGGCGGTGGCAACACGCCCCGAGCTGTGGGTACTGGGCTCGAGCGAGTTCGGTGGCCTGCTTGCCGCGCAGCTCGGTCTGCGCTACTGCTTCGCCCACTTCATCAATGCCCATGATGGCCATCGCGTTACGCAGGCGTACCGCGAGCGCTTCACGCCGGGCGCGCCGCGCAAACCCTATTGCGCCGTGGCGCTCTTCGTCATCTGTGCCGATACCGACGCCGAGGCCGAAGCCCTGGAGGCCGGCGTAGACCTTCGGCGCGTGCAGATGGCTTACGGCATGAACGAGCCGATTCCGAGCCTTGAGCAAGGCGCGCAGGCCATGGCACAGTATCGTGAGCGGGAGTTGTCCGTGATCGCGCGCGAGAAGCCGCGTAGTATCATCGGCACCCCAGAGCGCGTGACTGAACGCGTGTTGGCGTTGCAGGAACAGTTCGAGGCCGACGAAATTGTCGTGTTGACCGTGGCCGGCAGTTATCGCGCCCGGCTGCGCTCACATGAACTGCTCGCGCAAGCGTTTTCGTTGCGCAGCGCCGACTGACGGGCACCGGAGACGCGCCCGCCTGTGCGCGAAGCGTCCCTGGCCGCATTTTTCGACAGCCATCCCTCATCCAACGCCATACGACCATGAACCTCGACGTCAAGATTCTCGACGAACGCCTGCGCTCGCAGTTGCCCGCCTATGCCACGCCGGGCAGTGCCGGGCTCGATCTCCGGGCGTGCCTCGACACACCGATGACCATTGAACCGGGACAGACGGTGCTCGTGCCGACGGGGCTGGCGATTCATCTGTCCGATCCCGGCTACGCCGCGTTGATCCTGCCGCGCTCGGGCCTCGGCCACAAACACGGCATCGTGCTTGGCAATCTAGTGGGACTGATCGACTCGGATTACCAGGGCCAATTGATGGTCTCGACCTGGAACCGGGGTCATGTGCCGTTCGTGCTGAATCCGTTCGAGCGTCTGGCGCAACTGGTGATCGTGCCGGTCGTGCAGGCCACGTTCAACCTCGTCGACGCGTTCCCCGAGAGCGATCGCGGCGCGGGCGGTTTCGGCAGCACCGGCAAGCACTGACGCCACGCGGCGGCGGCGCGACCCGGCCGACGAGGACCACGAAAAAGCGCCGCATGAAGCGGCGCTTTTTCATTGGGCGATGCCGTGACGATTACTCGACTTCGGCCGCTTCCGGTTCGGCACGGGCGTTGCCATCCTGCGGGAACGACAGTTGTACCTGATCGTGCTCATCCAGATTCACGGTGACGCGCCCGCCGCTGGTCAGACGCCCGAACAGCAATTCGTCGGCCAGCGCACGACGGATCGTGTCCTGGATCAAACGCTGCATCGGACGCGCACCCATCAGCGGATCGAAGCCCTTCTTCGCCAGGAACGCGCGCAGCTTGTCGGTGAAGACCACTTCGACCTTCTTCTCGTGCAACTGGTCTTCGAGCTGGATGAGGAACTTGTCGACCACGCGCAGGATGATCTGTTCGTCGAGCGGCTTGAAGCTGATGATCGCGTCCAGACGGTTGCGGAACTCCGGCGTGAACATGCGCTTGATGTCGGCCATTTCATCGCCGGCCTGACGCTCGTTCGTGAAACCGATGCTCGCGCGGTTGATCGTCTCCGCGCCCGCATTCGTCGTCATGATGACGATGACGTTACGGAAATCCGCCTTGCGACCGTTGTTGTCGGTGAGCGTGCCGTGGTCCATCACCTGGAGCAGCACGTTGAAGATGTCCGGGTGCGCCTTCTCGATTTCGTCGAGCAGCAGCACGCAATGGGGCTTCTTCGTGACGGCTTCGGTGAGTAGCCCGCCCTGATCGAACCCCACATACCCCGGGGGCGCGCCAATCAGACGACTCACCGCGTGACGTTCCATGTACTCCGACATATCGAAGCGGATCAGCTCGATGCCCAGCGTGAAGGCGAGCTGCTTCGCGACTTCGGTCTTGCCGACACCGGTCGGGCCCGAGAACAGGAACGCGCCGATCGGCTTGTCCGTCTTGCCCAGCCCGGCGCGCGACATCTTGATTGCGGCCGACAAGGCGTCGATGGCCGGGTCCTGCCCGAACACCACGCTCTTGAGGTCGCGGTCGAGCGTCTGGAGCTTGCCGCGGTCATCGGCCGACACGCTCTGCGCCGGAATGCGCGCAATCTTCGACACGATGTCCTCGATCTCGCCCTTGCCGATCGTCTTCTTCTGCTTGGACTTCGGCAGAATGCGCTGGGCGGCGCCGGCTTCGTCGATCACGTCGATGGCCTTGTCAGGCAGGTGACGGTCGGTGATGAACTTGGCGGACAGCTCGGCCGCGGCCGACAGTGCACTCGACGAGTACTTCACGCCGTGGTGCTCTTCGAAACGCGACTTCAGCCCGCGCAGGATCTGCACGGTCTGCTCGACGGTCGGCTCGTTCACATCGATCTTCTGGAAACGACGCGACAACGCGGCGTCCTTTTCGAAAATGCCGCGATACTCGGTGAAGGTCGTGGCGCCGATGCACTTGAGCTGCCCCGACGACAACGCCGGCTTGAGCAGGTTCGAGGCGTCGAGCGTGCCGCCCGACGCGGCGCCCGCGCCAATCAGCGTATGAATCTCGTCGATGAACAGGATCGCGTTGTTGCGCTCCTTGAGTTCCTTGAGCACCGCCTTCAGGCGTTGCTCGAAGTCACCGCGATACTTCGTGCCGGCGAGCAATGCGCCCATGTCGAGCGAGTAAACAGTGGCGTCCTGCAGGATCTCGGGCACTTCGCCGCGCGTCACGCGCCAGGCGAGGCCTTCTGCGATGGCTGTCTTGCCCACGCCGGCTTCGCCGACGAGCAGCGGGTTGTTCTTGCGGCGGCGGCACAGCACCTGCACCACGCGCTCGACTTCCGCCTCGCGCCCGATGAGCGGATCGATCTTGCCGTCGCGCGCCAGCTGGTTGAGGTTCTGGGTGTACTGCGCGAGCGGGCTTTCCTTGGCGTTCGCCCCCTCTTCCCCTTCGGCACTGCCTTCGCCGGCCTTGGCCGACTCGCCGGGCGCGCCCGTCTTGGTAATGCCGTGAGAGATGAAATTGACGACATCCAGACGCGTCACGCCCTGCTGCTGCAGGTAGTAGACCGCGTGGGAGTCCTTTTCACCGAAGATGGCGACCAGCACGTTGGCGCCCGTCACTTCCTTCTTGCCGTTGGAAGTCGATTGCACGTGCATGATGGCGCGTTGAATCACGCGCTGGAACCCGAGCGTGGGCTGTGTGTCGACCTCGTCGCTACCCGGCACCGTCGGCGTATTGTCGGCGATGAAGTTGCGCAGGTTCTGCCGTAAATCCTCAAGATTTGCGGCGCAGGCGCGCAACACTTCGGCAGCGGTCGGGTTATCCAACAGGGCGAGCAACAGGTGCTCGACCGTGATGAATTCGTGTCGTGCCTGGCGCGCTTCCATAAACGCCATGTGCAGGCTGACTTCCAATTCCTGGGCAATCATGCTTCCTCCATCACGCACTGCAGCGGGTGCCCGGACTGCCTTGCATGGCTAACAACTTGCTCAACTTTGGTCGCCGCGACGTCGCGCGTAAAGACCCCACAAACTCCCCTGCCCTCTCGGTGAACCTTGAGCATGATCTGCGTGGCAGACTCCCGGTCCTTATTGAAATATTCCTGGATGACCATCACCACGAATTCCATCGGGGTGAAATCGTCGTTCAACAGTACCACCTTGTACATCGATGGCGGCTTGAGCTGTTGCTCCTGCCGCTCCTGTACGGTGTCGTCATGCGTTGTCGGTAAGGTTGCCATACGTGGATTCTAAACAACTCCCGGGTTCAGCAAGCCATCGGCGTCCCGATTGCCGCCTGCCGTCCGGTCGTCCACCGGAATGCCAACACTCGTCGTTCCGCGCGTTGTCCAGCAAGGCGCCGCAGCCCCGACCACCGGGGCGTGCCACACCCATATGAGTCAGCTTAACCCAAATTTCAAGGGCGTGTCTCCGCAGGCCCGGCGCACGCACAAGCATCAGGGTAAAACCTGATCGAGCGCAACTTCTATCGTTCAAAAAGGGCTTGACACTATTGGTAGTTAGCGAAAACAATCAACGTGGCGCTTTTCCTCAATAAGGGTTTTAAAAGAAAAGATGCCTGGGTGAGCCTAAGAAGCCGCCGCCAGCCGGCGGGATTTTCAGATGTGCTCGTTGTTGCGGTGATATGTAGTAGTCGTAATTGTTCAGGGGAAGTTCGTATGGCAACCGGTACGGTCAAATGGTTTAACGACGCCAAGGGTTTTGGATTCATCACGCCGGATGAGGGTGGCGAAGATCTGTTCGCGCACTTCTCGGCTATTCAGATGAACGGCTTCAAGACCCTCAAGGAAGGTCAAAAGGTGCAGTTCGAGGTCGTTCAAGGCCCGAAGGGCAAGCAGGCTTCGAACATTCAGGCGCCCGCCTGAGGTAGCGCCGCTCGTCGTATTGAAGACCCGGCTCCGGCCGGGTTTTTTATTGCGTCGCAACAATGCAACACGCACCGGTGAATTTTGCAGTTCGCTTTGCGAATATCAAAACCGACGCCGCATTCCACTCCGGCCCGGCAGCTTTTTGAAACGCGATGGCGTTTAATCCATTTGCTACCTGGCTTCATCGATATATTCCGCTCCCAAATTAAAATGGGACCGGACATTGTTGCTCTGCGGAAACCCATTACGCATTCGATCAATTTGACTCGGCATTCCTATGCAGCCGGCCGGTCAACCACGACTCAATCGTCGCGAGTTAAGTATCGGAATGAACGGGTTGTTTAAGGACTGTGCAAACCGAATCCGTGACAGCTATGCGACTCACGCATGAATATTATTTGTTTCATGCAAAATAAAAATGCAACAAATGATACTTCGCCATGTGCACATCGCTCCCCACCGTAGCGTTGACCGGCGGCCCCGCCGCGGAAATGCGACGGGCCGCCCCGAACCCTCTCAAGTTCGATAGGCGGCCCGTGTAGTCGTGTTGCCCCTAGGCGGGGCAACCCACCGGTCTCACGGCAAAAGCGTTAGCTCAGATCGACGTAGACCTTATCGGCCTCGATGCGAATCGGATAGCGCCTCACTGCTGCGGTGAGCGGCGCGCACATCGCTGCGCCGGTTCGCACGTCGAATTTCCCCTGATGCAGAGGGCACTCGATCTCGTGCCCGTCGAGAAAGCCGTCGCACAGGCGGGCGTTTCCGTGTGTGCAGGCGTTGTCCGTGGCATACACCTCGCCGTCCACACCGTACAGGGCAATCTCCCGTCCGCCCACGATCACGCCGATCACGTCGTCCTCGGGAATGGCGTCGCGCGACGCCGCCTCAATCCAGTTGCCGCTCATCGTGTGCCTCGCTTCAGATCGGATAGATCAGCGAGTTGGGAATCATCTCGCTGTCGAAAATGCATTGACGGGACGCGAATTTCCATCCGTCGCCCGTTCGTTTGACGACGTCCAGATAGCGCCCGACCGACAGAATGTCGGTGAGCTGATCCGGCTTCGTCCGAAATACGGCGTAGTTGGCCTCGACCTGGAGCGTGTCGTCGTCGCGTCGCCGAATGGCCGGCAGTCCGATCACGTGGCGCTGGTAGTAAGGGTCGTGGAACAGCGTGTCGCGAATGCCATAGATGCGATCGCGCAGCATGCCGCGGCTCTCGAACGACAGGGTCGCCAGCGGCAGGCCCATCTCGAAATTCTCGCGCGGCTGAATGCGATACACGCAGTCATCCAGGAAGAAGTCGGGCCAGGCATCCCACTGCTGCGTGTCGAGCGCCGCCGCATAAGCGGCGTTGAGGTCGATCACGGCCTGAAACGTTGCAAAATCCACCATCGCGTCGTCTCCTCAAACGCCCATGACGCGGCGCCAATAGGCGTACATGCCGCGAATCAGGGTTTCCGTCACCATGTGTTCCGTGTTCTCCACCCCTGTGCCGCCCAACTCGGCGAGGGCGCGGTGCCAGGGCTTCTGCGCGAAACCTTCCTGCGAGCACTCGATGGCCTCGCCGTCGTCGGCCGACACAAAGCCGGCCGGGCCGAACAGATTGGCCTGACGCAAACGGCGCTGCGTCATTTCCTCGGTGTCGTCTTCGAAACCGAAATGCGTCCAGACGAAGTCGAACGCATCGTGGCCGCGCGGCTGGATGTGACGCGTCGAGACCGAGTTGACTTGTTGCTGCAGAATCACGCTGGGGAAAAGCGTCATGAGCACGGCCGTCGGCCCCTTCCACCAGTCTTCCTGCACGATGTCGAGAAAGCGCGTGTCGTTGAGCGACATCGACGCCTTGAAACTCGACACCCCCGAGGTCACTTCCCCGCCACCGCCCTGCCCGCGCGTGGACACCATCGCGGCATGACGCCCGTGCTCGTCCATCACCAGACGCGATTTGTTATCCGCGCGCCACAACCCGAACGTGACGAACCACGTGTGCAAGAGACCTGGGTGGTAGGGGTCCTTGATGTTCTCCTGCATCAGCTTCCAGTTCCCCGGGATGCGCTGCTTGTTGTAGCCGAGCAGTTTGAGCTTTCGCCCGTTGAACAGTCGATCGAAGTAGGCGCAGATCTCCGGCCCGAGAAAGTTCTCGAGGGATTCGATGTCGTGATCGAATGACGCGAAAATCACGCCGCCGCGCGTGGCGACCTTGAGCCGGGTGAGGCCGTGATCTTCCGGCTTGAAATCCTTCGGCATGCCGCCGTTGATCTTGCCGTCCTGCTTCACGCCGCGCCGGAACGGCACGCCCTGCAGATTGCCCTTCAGGTCGTAGTTCCACTGGTGATATGGGCAGTGGAAGTCCGTGCGGTTGCCGCGCTTTTCGCGACAGAACTTCATGCCACGATGCGCGCAGACGTTTTCGACGACGTTGATGTCCCCCGCGGCATCTCGCGTCACGATGACGGAGCGCTCACCGATCACCGTGCGCTTGAAATCGCCCGGATTCGGCACTTCGGCTTCCAGCCCGACGTAGTTCCAGTGGTTGCGGTAGAAGCAGGCGTCCAGCTCGCGCCGATACAGTTCTGCGTCCGTATAGACGCGAAAGGGGATGCGGCTCGAGCCCTCGGCGGGCCAGACATCCGACGGCTGCGCGCCGGCGCACGGCGCCGGGTCGAACTCGGCAGTCTGCGGTGTGGTACTCATGATCGTCTCCTGAGGGGGATGCGGAAAAGACCGGGAACGCGCCAGTGCGCTGCTGGCGGGAACTTCACCGGCCGTCATGCCACCTTCGCGTAAAACGCGTCGGCATAGATATGGGCGGCATCAACACCGCGCTCGCGCAGCAGCCGGGTGGCGGCGTCGACCATCGGCGGCGCGCCGCACAAATAGGCGCGCCAGCCCGAGAGCGCATCGGGGCCGACGTAATCGGCAGCGAGCGCGTGCGTGACATGCCCCAGGCGGAATCCCGGATTCGGTGCGTCGGGTGCGATGGGTGTGATGGGTGCGCCTGGAGCGTCGGTCGTCGTCACGACATGCAGGCGAATGCCGTCGTGACGCGACGCGAGTTCGCGCAGCCACGTAAGGCCATACACGTCCGCCGGCGAGCGCGCGCCGACATAAATGTCGATGCGGTTGGTCATGCCACGGGCGAGCGCCCCGCGCACGATCGACAGCACCGGCGCCAGGCCGGTGCCGCCGGCGACGCAAAGCATCGGCCCGTCGTGCCGCGTGCGCAGATACGACGTGCCAAGCGGGCCCGATATCCGCACGGCATCGCCGACCTTGAGCTGTTCGTCGACATAGCCGGTCACGGCCCCACCGGGCACCCGGCGGATGTGAAATTCGAGCGTGTCGTCGGCATCGAGTCCGGCCATGGAATATGGCCGGATATGCGCGGGGGTGAATTGCAGCGTGGCGTACTGACCGGGCGAGAAGCTGAGCGGCTTCGCCGTCGTGAGCACCAGGCGCTTGATGTCGTGGGTCAGGGGTTCGATCGCGAGCACCGTCGCCTTGAGAATTTTCGCGGGATGCACGACGACTTCATCGACATCCGGCAAGGCGATCTCGCAGTCGCCGTGGACGGTCGACTGGCACGCGAGCACGTAACGCGCAGGGGATGCCGTGCGCCCCGCCCGCCCCGCCAGACCATCGCCATCGCCATCGTGATGACGATATTCGACGCCTTCGGCTTCGCGCACGGCCCCCGAAACGACGCGACAGCGGCAGGTGCCGCAGCGTCCGGACAGGCAACTGTACGACATCGGGATCTGACGATCGGTGAGGGCTTTGAGCAAATTGTCGCCGGGCGCGACCTCGAAGCGTTCGCCGAGTGGCTGCACGTGAACTTGCATGGGGAGGGTCTCCGTTCTGACGGCACCCGCCTCGGGCACCGCGCGTGGCGTTTGGACGCCGTTTGCAAGAAGCATCTCGCAAGCCGCGTTATAAACCAATAGAATTCAGGTTATATGTCCTATAAATCTCAGTGATTTAACTGAGCATCGAGACGCGTTCCTTCCCATGGACCTGCATTCCGTCGACCTGAACCTGCTGGTGGTCTTCCAGCATCTGTACAACGCGCGACGCGTGTCTCGCGTGGCAGAGACGCTTGGCGTGACGCAACCCGCGATCAGCAATTCGCTCGCGCGCCTGCGCAAGTTGTTCAACGACGAATTGTTCATCCGCACCTCGCGCGGCATGCTGCCGACCCCGATGGCCATCGAACTGGCCGAACCGGTCGCCGCGGCGCTGGATGCGCTGCACGGGGTCTTCAATCGTCAGCTCGCCTTCGATCCGGCAACGAGCCAGCGCGCGTTTCAAATCGCCATGACGGACATCGGAGAAGTGCACTTCCTGCCCAGGCTCATGCACGCGCTTGGCGAGCGGGCACCGGGCATTACGATCAGCACGGTGCGCAATACGGCGGTCAACTTGCAGGAGGAGATGGCGGCGGGTCAGGTGGATCTCGCCGTGGGGCATCTGCCGGATCTGACGACGGAGTTTTTCCAGCGGCGTCTGTTTCGGCAGAAGTATGTGTGCATGTTTCGCCCCGGGCATCCGCTCGACCGACCGGCGACGGCGAGGATGGCGCGCGAGGATTTCGAGCACGCCGAGCAGGTAATGGTGGTCGCCGCCGGCACCGGGCACGGCCGGGTCGACGATTTCATGGCGCGCGCTCACGTACAGCGCAACATCCGGCTGCGCGTGCCGCACTTCGTCGCGCTCGCCGACATTCTGCACGCCACGGATCTCATCGCCACGGTGACGGAGAAGTTTGCCCAGCGCAGCGCGCAGCACTTCGGCTTGCGTTACGTCGACCATCCGCTGGACCTACCGGACGTCCAGATCAACCTGTTCTGGCACGCGCGCTATCACCGCGAACCGGCAAGCCAGTGGATGCGCGCGCTCCTGTTCGAGCTGTTCTCGGAGTGAGGCGGCGAGCTGCCGCCCCGTTCCGAATCACGCGTTGAAACCGCCATCGATGGTCAGGCTGGCACCCGTCACGAAACCCGCCTCGTCGCTGGCGACATAAGCCACCATCGCTGCGATTTCCTCGGGATGCGCATGACGCTTGAGCGCCATCAGGTCGTGCATGGTCGCCGCGAAATCCCCGGTGGCGGGATTCATGTCGGTATTCGTCGGGCCCGGCTGCACGTTGTTGACCGTAATGCCGCGCGGTCCAAGGTCACGCGCCATGCCCTTGACCAGGCCGACCAGTGCCGCCTTGCTCATTGCATACGTCGCGGCGCCCGCAAACGGCATGCGCTCCGCGTTGCACGAGCCGATATTGATGATGCGACCGCCCTCGCCCATGTGCGCAAGTACCGCCTTCGAGGCCACGAACACAGCGCGCACGTTCACATCGAGCATGCGGTCGAATTCCTCCAGCGCAAGGTCGGCCACCGATGCCATCGAAAACACGCCGGCATTGTTCACCAGAATGTCGATCTTGCCGAGCGCGTGGGCGGCGTCGTTGATTGCCTGGGTCAGGGCGGTGGCGTCTGCGGCATCCACATGCAAGGCCATGGCACGCCCGCCGGACGCCTCAATGCGCTCGACCAGATCCTGCGCCGCGGCCTTCGATCCCTTGTATGTGAACGCGACCGCCGCACCGCCGTGCGCGAGCCGCTGCACGATCGCCGCGCCGATACCGCGCGAGCCGCCTGTCACGAAAGCTACCTTGCCTCGAAAGTTCGTTGCCATCTCATTGCTCCATTCGGTTAAGAGGTGAAGCCAGTATCGCGAGCAAATTACACCTCGACTAGACCATAATCCCTATCATCACTTTCAACCCCAGGGAATAGATGAACGATGGACGCCTTGCATCTGATCGAATCATTCGTCCTGAGTGCGCGTGCGGGCAGTTTCTCGGCGGCCGCGCGACGACTGGGGATGACCCCTGCAGCGGTGAGCAAGAATGTGGCGCGGCTGGAGGGGCAGCTCGGCTTGCGGCTGTTTCACCGCAGTACTCGCAGCCTGACACTGACGGCGGGCGGCGAGCGATTCCTGCTGGACGTCGATGGCCCGTTCGCGGCCCTGAACGACGCCTTTTCACGCGCCGCCGAGCGCGAAGGCACCCCGTCCGGGATCCTCAAGGTGAGCGTGGCCCACGCCTTCGGCCGCCAGTATCTCGTGCCGCTGCTGGGTGACTTTCTTGCCCGCTATCCGGATGTCGTGCCGGATTGGCGATTCGACAACCGGGGCGTGGACGTGGTGAGCGAGGGCTTCGACGCCGCGATAGGCGGCGGCATCGAACTCACCCCCGGCGTCATCGCCCGGCGCCTGGCACCGACGTACGCCGTGATTTGCGCGTCGGCCGACTATATGCGCGCGCGTCAGGTACCGGGGCATCCCGCCGAACTCGCGACGTTCGACGCGATCGTCCGGCGCTCCGGAACGTCGGGCCGGCTGCGCGCATGGGATTTGCGAAACGCCATCGGTGAGCGAGTCAACGTCGAGGCGCGAACCCGCATGATTTTCGACGACCCGGAGGCAATGGCGCACGCCGTCACGCTGGGCTATGGCGTGGCGTTGCTACCGATGCCGCATGCCGCGCCCCTACTCGCGTCCGGTCGAATTCAACGGCTGTTGCCGGGCTGGTTCGAGGAATACGGCGGGGTGTCCATCTACTATTCGAACAAGAAACAGCTGCCACTGCGGACACGCGTGTTCGTGGATCACGTTGTCCACGCGTTCGAAGCCCAACGCCTAGCCGCGTATTTCGACGGGCGGTGAGTGGCCTCGACAGCATCGCTCCCCCGTGCGCATTGCGACCAACCATGCGTGAGGCTACCGAGTCGAAGACCGAGCGGGTCGCGCGGATCGGCGCGCTGCGCGCCCGTCCCTTGCGTTACGCGTACGCATGCACTGTAATGAAAGCGTTGTGCCGACGACTTGTGCGGGCAAGGAGAACGCCCACGTGTCGGCCGCAAAAGGGGGGGTTGGGAGGTCCGGCATGGACACCACGACGACCGCATGGCGAGTCATGGTACTCGTCGCGTGCCTGCTGACAGCGGGCGCGGCGCATGCACAGTCAGCGTATCCTCCGCCGACCCTCGCGGTAAGCGTGGGCGTCGGCGAGAAGGTGGCGATCTGGGTACAACCCAACTTCAGTGTGCTGTGCCGCTCGTTGGGCCAGCCGACGTTCGAACTCGACTCGACGCCCGCACTCGGTAAAGTCACGCCGGAATGGATCGACTATGTGGTTCCGGACGGACAACGCTGCGAGACGATGCATTTTCCCGGCATGGTCGTCTGGTATCAGGCGGGATCGTCGCCGGGCACGGACACCGTCGTCTGGACCGTCGGTTTTCCGCGCGAACTGACGAGCCGTGTGCCAAGCACCGGCGACCACCGCGTGAGCACCACCGTCGTCGTGCACTAGGCCGAGCGCTCCCGGACGGAAGCGTCGGCGTTGCCAAACGAGCGGCGGCAAATCAGCGGCAACCCCGTGGCGCGTCACATGTTGGCGATCATCACGTTGCCGAAGCCCGAGCACGACACCTGCGTCGCCCCTCCCATCAGGCGGGCAAAGTCATAGGTCACCTGCTTCGACAGGATCGACTTTTCCATCGACGCGATGATCAGATCCGCCGCTTCCGTCCAGCCCATGTGCCGCAGCATCATCTCGGCCGAGAGAATCTCCGATCCAGGATTCACGTAGTCCTTGCCCGCGTACTTCGGCGCCGTGCCGTGCGTCGCTTCGAACATCGCAACCGAGTCGGACAGGTTCGCCCCCGGGGCGATTCCGATGCCCCCCACCTGCGCGGCGAGCGCATCGGAGATGTAGTCGCCGTTCAGGTTGAGCGTGGCGATCACGTCGTACTCTGCGGGGCGCAACAGAATCTGTTGCAGGAATGCATCCGCGATCGAGTCCTTGATCGTGATCTCCTTGCCCGTCTTGGGGTTCTTCAGTTTGCACCACGGACCGCCGTCGATCTCCATCGCGCCGAATTCGTTCTTGGCGAGCGCGTATCCCCAATCGCGGAATCCGCCCTCGGTGAACTTCATGATGTTGCCTTTGTGAACGATCGTCACCGAGTCGCGATTGTTGTCGATCGCGTACTGAATCGCCTTGCGCACCAGTCGCTCGGTACCCTCGCGCGAGACCGGCTTGATGCCGATCCCCGACGTCTGCGGAAAGCGGATCTTGGTCACGCCCATCTCGTCCTGCAAGAAGGCAATCAGTTTTTTCGCGCCGGCCGATTCCGCCTCCCACTCGATGCCCGCGTAGATGTCCTCGGAGTTCTCGCGGAAGATCACCATGTCGATCTTCTCGGGATGACGCACCGGCGACGGTACGCCCTTGAAGTACTGCACCGGACGCAGACACACATAAAGGTCCAGCTGCTGGCGCAACGCGACGTTGAGCGATCGAATGCCACCGCCCACGGGGGTGGTCAGCGGCCCCTTGATCGATACTACGTAGTCCTTGACAACCTGGAGCGTTTCATCGGGCAGCCATACATCCGGTCCGTAAACGCGCGTCGATTTCTCGCCGGCATAGACTTCCATCCAATGGATCTTGCGCTTCTCGCCGTACGCTTTGGCCACTGCCGCGTCGACGACCTTGAGCATCACCGGCGTAATATCCACGCCGGTGCCGTCGCCCTCGATGTACGGGATGATCGGATTGTCGGGCACGTTCAGGGAGAAATCCTGGTTGACCGTGATCTTCTCGCCTGCCGGGACCTTGATGTGCTGATACGACATGGTGGGCTCCAATGGGATGAATCGGACTGTGCGCGTCAAACGGGGCGAAGGATGCCACCGCTCGCCGCATTACGGCTTTATTGTAGTCACAGCGTTGTAGGGCGCGTTGACGCAAATCAAGTCTTATATAAGACATAAGACTGACGATCTCGATTATGCATTAACATGACGGGGCTGACCAGCGCCGTACGCGCTCGGCGGGCGTAGCGCCATGGGGTCGAGCCCGGGTCGAGCGCCGATCGCGCCCGACGGCATCGGCAACTTCCGATTTTCTTCCCTTGGTATGACACTTCTCGCACTCAACAAGCCCTTCGGCACGATCTGCCAGTTTTCGCCGCATCCGACACGTCCCACGCTCGCCGAGTGCGTGACGCGCCCGGGCGTCTATCCGGCCGGACGGCTCGACGCCGACAGCGAGGGACTCCTGCTGCTCACCGACGACGGTCGTCTGCAGGCCCGCATCGCGGAGCCGGAACGCAAATTGCCAAAGACGTATTGGGCGCAGGTCGAGGGCGAGTACGACGAGGCGGCCGTCGCACGTCTGCGCGCCGGCCTCGATCTGGGCGACTTCGTCACGCTGCCGTGCGAAGCACGCGAGATCGCCGAGCCCGCCCAGCTCTGGCCACGTCACCCGCCGATCCGCTATCGCGCCAGCATCCCGACCCACTGGCTGGAAATCTCGCTCGTCGAAGGCAAGAACCGCCAGGTCAGACGCATGACAGCCGCCGTCGGCAAACCGACGCTGCGACTGGTTCGCATTGCGATCGGCCCGGTTGACGTCTTTTCATTGAAGCTTGCCCCGGGACAATGGTGCGAATTGCCGCAACAAATACTTACACTTCCCGGTCAACGAAGCCGTCGTTCACCTCGTTGAGGGAACAGGTGCGCAACATACGCGCCCATCCGAAACGAGGAAACCAAGTCATGAACAAACTGCTGCTTGCACTGACCGCCGGGCTGATCGTGTCCGGCGCCGCGATGGCCCAACAATCGGCGCCGGCCACGGCGCCCGTCGCACCGGCGGCACCCGCAGCAGCGGCGCCCGCGATGTCGGCACCGGCGGCGGATCGCGCAACCCCCGCGAAAAAGGCCCCCAAACACAAGAAGCATCACTACAAGAAGTATCACCACAAGAAGCCGGCCACCAAGCAACCGGCCGTCGGTAACAAGCCGTAATACGTTTCACCGAAAAAATCCGCGAGCGGGTTGTCAACCGATGTCCTGAACGGACGTTATAGGAAGTGACTCACTTCGCGGGTCAACGAGTACATCACCCCAACATCGAGCTCCAACGAGGAATCTCATGAAAAAACTGATCGCTGCCCTGGTCGCTGGCCTGTTCGCAACGGGCGTGTTCGCCCAAGCTTCGGCTCCGGCCGCTGACGCTGCTGCTCCGGCTGCCGCTACGAAGCCGGCTGCCAAGTCGACCCACAAGAAGGCCCACAAGAAGTCGCACAAGAAGTCGGCCAAGAAGGCTGCTGCTGCTGAAGCTCCGGCTGCTGCCAGCAAGTAAGTACCACGTCGCGCAGCCTCGCTGCGCAACGCATGGTAATAAGCAGGTTGCTCACGCAGCCTGCTTTTTTTTCGCCCGGCGGCTACAATGGCTCGCCACGTACCTGACGTTCCCCCGATCTTTCCAGGAGCCGTTTGTGATCCGGATTCCACGTCAACTGGCCGCGCTCGCCGCCAGCGCCACGTTTGCCGCTACCGCCGCCTTCCTGGCAATCGCGCCGGCCAGCGCCTCGGCACAAATCAAGCAGGCCGGGCAGTTCCCGACCGTTCAGCTCTCCGCCGGCATGTATCTCATCAAGGCCGAGGTCGCCGCGAATGAGGCCGACCGCGAACAGGGCCTGATGTATCGCACGACGATGCCCGCCAACGCCGGCATGCTCTTCGTGTTCGAACAACGCGCCGGTCACTGCTTCTGGATGAAGAACACCGATCTGCCACTGTCGATCGCGTTCCTGGCCGACGACGGCACGATCGTCAACATCGAAGACATGGCGCCGCAGACCGAAGACAATCATTGCCCGCGTGCCGCCGTGCGTTACGCACTGGAAATGAATCAAGGCTGGTTCAAAAGCAAACACATCGGCCCCGGCGCAAAGATCTCCGGCCTGCCGCGCTGAATGATGGCGTTGCGCTCAGTACGCGCCGCTCGATAGCCGCAACGCCGGTCCGAGCGAGCGCTCGAGAAAACGATCCAGCAGCCATGGATCGAAGTGACGCCCGCGCTCCGCGAGCATCGCCTCGACGATCTGCGCGGGACTGAGTGCCGCGCGATACGGACGGTGACTCGCGAGCGCGTCGAACACATCGACCAGCGCTACGATCCGTCCCGCCAGGGGAATACGATTTCCCGACAACGCACCCGGATAGCCACCGCCGTCGTAACGCTCGTGATGCGTGCGGGCGACCGTCGCGGCCAACGCGCAGGCTGCGCCGCCGAGCGTGCTCAGTATGTCGGCTCCTGATTGCGGATGCATGCGCATCACGCGAATCTCATCGGGCGTCAGCTTGCCCGGCTTTTCCAATATCGCGTTCGGAACACACAGCTTGCCGGTGTCGTGCAGCGCGGCGGCGAGCCCGAGGGCCTGCGCCTCGACCGCTGGGATCCCCAACGCTTGGGCGAAACGCCAGGTGAGCGCGCCGACACGCCACATGTGGGTCGCGGTGCCGCCGCGCTTATGTTCGGCCAACCGGAAGAGTGCCCACGCTGCGGGCGGCAGGCTGCGCATGAGACGGGCGTCTGCGAGCCAGTGGCGGTGCGAGTGGGGTTGTGTGCGGTCGTGCGAGGCGTCGCGACCGGTCGCTGCCCGCGAGGCATCGCGGGTGCAAGAGGCGCTCGCCACGGGGATGGCGTGCGTTGGCGCAGGGTCGGGCATACATTGTTCGGTGAGTTTGAAACGCACACTCTAACGACGCGCAGATCCGCAAATATTGATTGCCATCAAGCCCAGGGCAGATGCCTACAGTCTGGCAACCGCAGTAAAAAGAAAGCCCACCGCGAGCGGTGGGCTTTCTTTTTGCCGGTGACGCCGGACGCTCGGGTCGGGCGCCTGACGTCACCTCGTTGGCACGTTGCCGACGTCGACCGGCAACGTCCGGGGCCTCGATTACGCGAAGTTCTTTGCGGCGAAGTCCCAGTTGACCAGGTTCCAGAATGCCTCGACGAACTTCGGACGGGCATTGCGGTAGTCGATGTAGTACGCGTGTTCCCACACGTCGATCGTGATCAGCGGCTTGTCCGCGCCGGTCAGCGGCGTGGCGGCGTTGCTGGTGTTGACGATGTCGACCGACCCGTCGGCCTTCTTCACAAGCCACGTCCAGCCCGACCCGAAGTTGCCGACGGCCGACTTCGAGAAGGTTTCCTTGAACGCGTCGAACGAGCCGAACTTGGCGTCGATGGCCTTGGCCAGATCGCCCGACGGCGCACCGCCGCCCTTCGGCGACAGCGTGTTCCAGAAGAAGGTGTGGTTCCACACCTGCGCCGCGTTGTTGAACACGCCGCCCGACGACTTCTTGATGATGTCTTCGAGGCTGGCGCTTTCGAATTCGGTGCCCTTGATCAGGTTGTTCAAGTTGGTCACATAGGCTTGGTGATGCTTGCCGTAGTGATACTCCATCGTTTCCTTGGAGATGGTCGGCGCGAGTGCGTCGATGGCGTACGGCAGTTCAGGGAGCTTGTGTTCCATGGCGATTGTCCTTTGTGCTCTGAGGGGAACCCGATTTTGCGTTATCCGGAGCCATCGATTCTAGGGCAGATGCGATAACCCCGCAAACCGCACGGTTACTCGCCGGGCCGCACCGGGTGGCTGCAACGCGACGATTGCTGGCCAATACCGCCTGATCGACGCATGATGCCCGCGATTGCCCCGGATTGCCGTACCAAGCCCCGCTAAAAAGTATCGTCTAGCCTGACCTGAACATCACCAATACCCACATCGGCCGCGCCGTCGGCCAGATGCATCGTCACGTGCTGGCCGCGCTGGAGTTTGCGGGGGTCGCGCAACGGCTGTCCCTTGGCGTCGAGCACGGCGGCATAACCGCGCTGCAGCGTGCGGCGCGGGTTGAGCAGCTCGAGTTGCGCCGTGGCATCGGCCAGCCGTTGTACCGAGCGCTCCGTGCGGCGTGACATCGCGTTTTGCAGGCGCTGCGAGAGGAGCGCAACGCGCTCGTGTTGCGGGGCGATGCCGGGCACGGCACGCGTCAGACGCAGGCGCAGCATTTCGAAGCGGCCGCGGCGCTGGGCCAACGGGCGCTCAAGCGCGTGACGCAACCGATCGGCCAAGTGCGCCAGTTCGCCCCGCTGGCGCGCCAGACGCTCGCGCGGCGACACCAGCGCGCGCGACACACTGTCGAGCTGCTGGGCGCGTTGCTCGAGCATGCGCCACATGGCCCGCGTCAGACGTTGGCGCTCACGGTCGAGCTCGCGCAAACATTCGTCGCGCGACGCACTGATCAGCTCCGCCGCCGCCGTCGGCGTGGGCGCCCGAACGTCCGCCACAAAGTCGGCAATGGTGAAATCGGTTTCATGCCCCACACCGGACACCACGGGCAACTCGCTGCGCGCAATGGCATGGGCCAGCACTTCCTCGTTGAATGCCCACAGGTCTTCGATCGCACCGCCGCCCCGGCAAAGCAGCAGGGTATCGACCTCGCGGCGGGCGTTGGCCGTGTCGAGTGCCGCCGCGAGCCGCATGGCGGCATCGGCGCCCTGCACCGGGGCGGGATACACCACGACCGAGACGTGCGGTGCGCGCCGGGCGAGCGTCGTCAACACGTCGCGCAGGGCTGCCGCCTGCAGCGACGTTACGACGCCAATGCGACGGGCATAGCGCGGCAACTCACGCTTGCGCGCCGCGTCGAACAGCCCGGCCGCCGCCAGCTTTTCCTTGAGTCGCAGAAACGCCTCATACAGATTGCCTTGCCCGGCGCGGCGGATCGCTTCGACATTGAGCTGCACCTCCCCGCGCGGTACATACATGGAGAGCAGCGCGCGGACTTCGACCCGATCGCCCTCCTTCGGCGAGAAATCGGCGTGCTGGGCGCGGCCGCGAAACATCACGCAGCGCATTTGCGCTTGCGCATCCTTGATCGAGAAATACCAATGGCCGCTCGCCGCGCGCGTGAAGTTCGAAATTTCACCGCTGACCCATGCCAGGGGGAAGCTCCGCTCCAGCACGCCGGCCACGGCTTTGTTCAAATCCGAAACACTTAGCACGCGATCCGCGCCACCAGCGGGCCGGGCGTCGTCGAAAGATAAGTTCATGCGTGTTTGCCGGCAAAAAACTGTCCACAGGCCCGCTAATTTAAGGGTTTTCTCGCCCGGTCGCCGCATTTTTCCTTCGCCCCGATGCCAAACCCTTGATTTATCGGCCCTTGCGGAGCGCTTCGCGGCGATGCGGCGAAGCGATATCAACGCGATCGTCACGCGATCGCTTGATTCGCCGACATGTTCACATAGTTATCCACAGGCGCGCGGCGATTGACTGGGAATCGTGAGTTTGCGGATATGTTCATTTCTGAAACGTTTTCCTGCCCATTTTTTCATCACGGAGGAAAAAATCACGTCGCATCAATCAGTTGCTGAATGTATCCCAAGCTTTTCCACATCCTTGTGCGCCTGTGGTGTGGAAAACGGTGCTTGCCCATCCCCCCCCTGCAAGCTACAGTTCGGACTCGTTTGCCCGATCCCCCGCAATAAGTAAGAGGTCGTCCTTGTTTGCCGTTATCCAGGCCGCCGGCTGGCCCATCTGGCCGCTTCTCATCGCCTCCGTTTTCGCGCTCGCCCTGATCGTCGAGCGCGCCCTGTCGCTGCGCCGCACCCGCGTGCTGCCGAGCGGCGTGCTCGAAAATGCCATCATGCTCGCCAGGCGTGGTTCGGGCAAGCAAGACGCGACCGACGCGTTGGCGCGCGGCTCGATGCTCGGGCGCGTGCTCGCCACCGGCGTTCGCTACGTCGCCCACAACCCGCAGGGTCCACGTGAAGGCGCGAAAGAAGCATTGGAAGAGACCGGACGTGCTGTCGCGCACGAACTGGAGCGTTTTCTGCCCGCGCTGGGCACCATCGCGTCGGTCGCACCGCTGATGGGCCTGTTCGGCACCGTCGTCGGCATGATCGAAATCTTTGGTGCGCAAGACGCCTCGGGCACGGATCCCGCGCAATTGGCGCACGGCATTTCGGTTGCGCTCTATAACACCGGCTTCGGTCTGATGATCGCGATTCCCGCGATGATCTTCTATCGTTACTACCGCACCCGTGTCGACGCGTTCCTGGTCGAACTCGAGACGCAGGCGGTCCATTTCCTCGATGCCACGCTGCCGCGGCATTGATCCGAGGGACGCACGATGAATTTCCGTCGAGGTCTCTCCACACGCGACGAACCGGAGATCAACCTGATCCCGCTCATCGACGTGCTGCTGGTCATTCTGATCTTCCTGATGGTCACCACGACCTACACGCGCTACACGGCGCTGAAGGTCAACCTCCCGACGGCCGATGCACAGAAGGCCGTCGTGCCGCCACGTCAGATCGTGGTCTCGGTCGGCGCCGACGGCAGTTACGCCATTGACCGGCACGCGCTCGCGCAGCGCGATGTCGCGAGCCTTACGACAGCGCTGCGTCAAGCGGCCGGTCCCGCGAACACCGACGCCGAGTCGCCGGTCGTCGTGATCAATGCCGACGCCAAAAGCGCGCATCAGTCGGTCATCAACGTCATGGAAGCCGCCCGCGAGGCCGGTCTGTCTCGCCTGACGTTCGCCGCACGCTCGACGACGGCCCACGGCGCGGCGGGTCAACCGTCCCGATGACGACACCTTCATCACACCCCAGCCATGCCGCGGGCGTGCGCTCGCGCGCACTGGTGCCGCGTCTGTCGGGCTCGTTGGTGCATTGGGTCAGCGCCCAGTGGCAGCGACGAGGACTCCTCGCCTGGCTGCTGTGGCCGATATCGTGGGTTTTTGCCGCCATGGCGGCCTGGCGGCGCCTGAGCTTTCGCCAGGGATGGAGAACGTCGACGCGGCTGCCGGTTCCGGTCGTCGTCGTCGGCAATCTCACCGTGGGGGGCACCGGTAAAACGCCAGCCGTCATCGCGCTGGTCGGCGCGTTGCGCGCGCTCGGCTATACGCCCGGCGTTCTGTCGCGCGGATACGGGGCAACGCTGCCACGTCCGACCGAAGTCAGTCCAACGGCACGCCCCGACGCGGTCGGCGACGAGCCGCTGCTGATCGCCAAGCGCACGGGGGTGCCGGTGTGGGTGTGGCCGTCGCGTGTCGAAGGTGGCCGCGCGCTGCTGGCCGCGCATCCGGCATGCGACGTCATCGTTTGCGACGACGGCCTGCAACATTACGCGCTCGCGCGTGACGTTGAAATCGCCGTGTTTGACCACCGGCTGGGCGGCAACGGCTTCCTGCTGCCCGCCGGACCGTTGCGCGAACCGCTCTCGCGGCGACGCGACGCCAATCTGATCAACGACCCTTACGGCAAAACGCTCCCCCAGTGGCCCGACACCTGGCGGCTGACACTTACGCTGGGCGATGCCTGGTGCGTGAGCCAGCCGAGCCTGACCCGGGCGCTGGTGCACTTCTCGGGCAAACGCGTGTTGGCGGCGGCCGGTATCGGCGCGCCCGAGCGCTTCTTCGCGGCGCTGCGTGGCGCAGGTCTGCAGATCGAGACGCTGGCGTTGCCCGATCATTACGACTTTGCGACGAATCCGTTCGACGGCGCCGCGGCCGATGCCATCCTGATCACCGAAAAGGATGCAGTAAAATGCGTCACCTGGTCCGACCCACGCGTGTGGGCCGTGCCTGCGGAGGCAGCGCTCGACGCGCGCCTCGTATCCCTGGTAGTGGAGAAATTGCGTGGACAACCGACTGTTTGAGATTCTCGTCTGCCCGTTGTGCAAGGGCCCCCTGGAGTACGACAAGAAAGCCCAGGAGCTGATTTGCCACGCCGACAAGCTCGCTTACCCGATTCGGGACGGCATTCCCGTCATGCTGGCCGATGAAGCGCGCCAGTCCGTCGAAGGTACGCCCGTGCCGCTGAGCGGCGACAAGCCGGCATCGTGAGCGATTCGATGAACACCGTCGACTTTGTCGCCGTCGTGCCGGCGCGTCTCGCGTCGACGCGTCTACCGAACAAGCCGCTCGCCGATATCGGCGGCAAGCCGATGGTCGTGCGCGTGGCCGAGCGGGCGCGCGAATCGGGGGCGTGTCAGGTGGTCGTCGCGACCGACTCACAGCGTGTGGCCGATGCCGTCGCCGCGCACGGCTTCGATGTCGCCCTGACGCGTGCGGATCACCCGACTGGCACCGATCGTCTCGCCGAGGTGGCCGTCCAGCAGGGGTGGCCCGACGACACGATCGTCGTCAATGTGCAGGGCGACGAGCCACTCATCGATCCGCGTCTGGTGCACGCGGTAGCGGCGCATCTGGCCGAGCACCCGGAATGTGCCCTGTCGACGGCGGCGCATCCGATCACCGACAACGCGGAGATCTTCTCGCCGAATGTGGTCAAGGTCGTGCTCGACGCCCATAGCCGCGCCCTCTACTTCTCGCGCGCGCCGATTCCGTGGTCGCGCGATGCATGGTCCGCCGGGCTTGCCCACACCGCAACGTTACCCGCGGCGACCACGCCCGTCTTTCGTCACATCGGGCTTTACGCCTATCGCGCCAAATTCCTGCGCACTTATCCGAGCCTGCCGCAGGCCCCGATCGAAACCGCCGAATCGCTCGAACAACTCCGCGCCCTCTGGCATGGCGAGCGCATTGCCGTGCTCGTGACTGCCGACGCCCCGCTGCCGGGCGTGGACACAGCGGATGATCTCGAACGCGTTCGCGCGCTGCTGCGGAACTAACGCCCGATCCAGCACGAATGCCGGCGTTGGCACGCCGGCCAATCGCTCGCGCGCTTGTCCCGGAAATCGCACCGGTACGACGCCCATTGGTTGGCAAAACGCCGCCAGACGGGCTCATCGTGGCATAATCGCTCTGATTCTCGCGAGCAGCCTCCCCGGCCGCGCGCGACGCGCCCTGCCGACGCGTCGCCTGCGCGCAGCGCGGTTGGCCGGTCACACGACCCGCAACCGCCGCCGAATCCCGGGGACGCGCCTGCCTGCCGCACGCACAGCATTCACAAATCACAAACTTTCAGGAGTCATTGATGCGTCTGATTTTGTTGGGGGCACCCGGGGCCGGCAAGGGCACCCAAGCCACTTTCATCAAAGAGAAATTCGGCATCCCGCAAATCTCGACCGGCGACATGCTGCGCGCCGCGATCAAGGAAGGCACTCAGCTTGGCCTCGAAGCCAAGCGTTACATGGACGCGGGCGACCTCGTGCCGGACGCCGTCATCATTGGCATGGTGCGTGAGCGCCTGAGCGCCGACGACTGCAAAAGCGGCTACCTGTTCGACGGCTTCCCGCGCACGATTGCGCAGGCGGAAGCCATGAAGGACGCCGGTGTCGCCATCGACTTCGTGCTCGAGATCGACGTGCCTTTCGACGAAATCATCACACGCATGAGCGGTCGACGCACGCATCCGGCATCGGGTCGTACGTACCACGTCACGTTCAACCCGCCCAAGGTCGAAGGCAAGGACGACGTGACCGGCGAACCGCTCGTGCAGCGCGACGACGACAAGGAAGACACCGTCAAGAAACGCCTGAGCGTGTACGAATCGCAAACCAAGCCGCTCGTGGCGTACTACTCGGATTGGGCGAAGCATGGCAGCCCGGGCGCGACCGTCGAGGCACCGCAGTATCGCAAGATCTCGGGGCAAGGCAGCGTGGACGAAATTCGTGCGCGCGTGTTCGAGGCACTGAAGTAAGCACGCGAGCGTCGCCCCTTTGACTCCGTGCGGCATTCGCTGCGCCCGGGGTCAGGTCGGCGCGAACGACGACGTAGAGAAAGGCGGCCAGATCACCCTGGGCCGCCTTTTTTGCCAATGTCATGGAGTGTCGCTCCCGGCGCATCAACGGGGTGAGTCGAATTGCCGCAACGCAACAAACTGTCGTTACGGCGATGACTACAATGGAAATCCGAACGCACTTGCGGTCGGTTCAATCGCCGAGGCTGTCGGTGGCGATCCCGCGTTCTTCCCGTCCCCATGGCAGGAGGCTGGCATGAAATCACTGGCGCAACAGATGTCGTTCTACCAGCGCTATCACCGCAGTCCCAAGAATCGTCTGACCCATTTCTTCGGCGTTCCCATGATCATGCTGGCCGTGATGCAGGCGCTCTCAGCGCTGCCGCTAGGCCCGAGCGGCTTGAATGTCGCGCATGTGATCGTGCTGGTGCTGCTGATGTATTACTTCCTGCTCGATGTCCCGCTGGCACTTGCCATGACGGCCTTCTTCGCCGCGCTGCTGGCCATCACACAGCACCTGGCCACCTTGTCGTGGCCGTGGGCGCTGACCGTCTTTGGCGTGCTGTTCGTCGGCGGCTGGATCGTTCAGTTGATCGGCCATCATTTCGAGGGCCGCAAGCCCGCGCTGCTCGATAACGTCTTCCAGATCTTTATCGCACCGATGTTCCTGATGGCCGAGGTGTTCTTTCACTTCGGCTACAAACCCGGTCTGCAACGACGCGTCCAGGAATTGGCGGCACAGTCGGCGTAATGGCCCGCGCGTCCCGACGAACGACGCGCGATGTCGCAGCGCCAGCCGACACGGCGGGCGTTTTGCCTTAGAGACGACGGAAACGACAGGGGGAGAACAGGAAGCGCCGGTCGTTATCCGTGACTGCCCGGACGACGGCTCAGGTCGTCGAGAATCTGCCGAATCGCATTGGCGTCTTCGGCATCGGGGCGCGTGCCCAGGTAGTGCTCAAGGTCGTCCTGCGCCGGACGTACCAGCCCAAGGCGAGCATAGGCCAGCCCGCGATCGCGCTGCTCGACCGGCTGGTCGGGCAAGACGAGCACCATGCGTTCCTGCACCGCAAGCACGCGTTCCCATCGCTCGTTCTGCGTGTAGATCGCTCGCAGATTGCGCAACATCCGCGCAAGAATTTCGCGCGGCGTGGCGGGCTCCAGGAAGGGGTGCAGCAACGCCCAAAGCGCCAACTCCTGAATCGGCTCGGCGCTCTCGTCGCGATAGTGCTTCAGATAGGGCTCGACCATTTCGAGCAGTCGCTGCGGCGAAAGCGAGTTGCCCGAAATCGGGTCGATGACCACGTCGCCGGCCGGTACCGCAAGCCGTAGCAGGAAATGCCCCGGGAACGACAAGCCTCGCAGCGGCAGGCCGATCTGGTGCCCAATCTCCATGCAAAGCACGGCCAACGAAATCGGAATGCCGCGACGCCGGTCCAGCACCACATGCAGATGACTGTTGTCCGGATCGTAGTAATCGTTCTGGTTGACGGAGAACCCGAGTTCGCGGAAGAAGAAATGATCGAGCAACTGGAGCTTCTGCAGGGGCCCGGCGTCGGGCGGCAGACGCTTGGCCAGACGCGCGGCGAGCGCGTCGATCCGGGTCAGCGTGTCCTGAACGTCGAGATCGGGATAGACGTCTTGCGCGATGGCGATGGCCGCTTCGGTCAGCGGTAGACCGTCGTCGGACGCGACCAGCGCAGCAAAATACTCGAGAAATCGATTCGCCATGCGGTATCCGTGAAGTCCACCGTGCCAGTGGCGCGCGAGCGAATCGCTAGCGAGTGCGTCGGCGGAAGAACGAGAAGTTGAAACCCATGAGGAATAATGCCCCGAAATACACCACCGCGCATAGCACCAGACTGGCGCCAAGCAGCGCAATGCGCGAGAGCGGGCGCGCGCCCATCGCCACCCAGTCGAAGCTTTGGGTGAACCACAGCAGCAAGCCCGCCAGAATCAGGCAGGCGGCCAGCAATTGCACGAAGAACAGACGCCATCCGGGCGCCGGCCGGTAGATACCACGCTTGTAAAGCCCCGCGAACAGCAACACCGCGTTCATGCACGCGCCCACGCCGATCGACAGTGAAAGCCCCGCATGGGCGAACCACCGAACGAAGAGCAGATTGGAGAGCTGCGTGGCAACGAGCACCACGACGGCGATCTTCACCGGCGTCTTGATGTCTTGCTTGGCATAGAAGCCGGGCGCCAGAATCTTGATGAGAATCAGGCCAACCAGCCCGACGCCATAGGCGGTCAGCGCGTGCGCCGTCATCGCGACGTCGGTCGCGTCGAAACGGCCATATTGATAGAGCGTTGCGGTCAGCGGCTCGGCGTAGACGAACAGCGCGACGGCACTCGGCATCGCCAGCAGGAAGGTCAGGCGCAGCCCCCAGTCCAGCAAGGCTGAATACTCGGCGCCATCGCCATCGGCATGGGCGCGCGAGAGGCTCGGCAGCAGGATCGTGCCCAGCGCCACACCGAGCAATGCCGTCGGAAACTCCATCAGCCGGTCGGCATACGCCAGCCACGACACGCTGCCCTGCGCGAGGCGCGACGCGATGTTCGTGTTGATGATGAGGCTCACCTGCGCCACCGACACGGCCAGCGTGGCCGGCACCATCTTCGCCAATACCCGCTTCACGCCGGTGTTACGCAACGCCGCCGCGATATTGATCGTGATGCGCGGCAACATGTCGATGCGCGCGAGCGCCGGGAGCTGGATGACCAATTGCAGCACGCCGCCAACGATCACCGCGAAGGCCAGCGCGTAGACCGGCTTCGCCAGATGCGGCGCGACCCACAGCGAGGCGATGATCGAACAGAGATTGAGCAGCACGGGCGCGAACGCGGGCATCGAGAATCGCCGCCACGTATTGAGCACGCCGGCGGCAAGGGTCGTGATCGAGATGAGCGTGATGTATGGGAACATCACGCGCGTCATGAACACGGCCGAGTCGAACGTGCCGTTCTCACGCGAGAGCCCGGTCGCGACGGCATAGACGACCCCGGTCGCGCCGAGCACCCCGGCAATCGTGATCGCCAGCAACCCCCAGAACAGCACGGTGGTCACTGAATCGACGAGGGTTCTCGTCTCCTCATGACTGCGCTGCGACTTGAATTCGGCCAGAATCGGCACGAAGGCCTGCGAAAACGCACCTTCGGCGGACAGGCGGCGCAGCAGATTGGGGATGCGGAATGCGACGTTGTAGGCGTCGGTCATGGGACCGGCGCCAAACATGCGTGCAATAAGGATTTCACGGACCAGACCGGTGATGCGCGAGAGCATCGTGAAACCGCTGACCGTAGCGAGAGCTTTGAGCAAATTCATGTTGCGCGTATTATACGCACAGCATTGCAGCAAAGAAGTTGCAATTTCCATTGGCGTTCGGCTATAATCGACGGTTTCGAAGTCAATGGATTGCTTCCTGGCCACCGTGTCTCCCAGGGAGCCGAGCCAAACTGCATAGAAGCCGCATCAGGCGGAGCAATTCAAGGAATTCACCGAACATGGCAAATACCGCACAAGCACGCAAGCGCGCGCGTCAAACCGTTAAGATCAACGCCCACAACTCGGCACTGCGCTCGCGTCTGCGCACGGCAGTCAAGGCGGTCCGCAAGGCCATCGCCGCTGGCGACCCCACCGCTGCCAAGGAAGTGCTGCGCAAGTCGGCCAAGACGATCGACATCATCGCTGACAAGAAGATCGTTCACAAGAACACCGCCGCTCGTCAAAAGAGCCGCCTGTCGGCCGCCATCAAGGCGATGTCGGCTGCTGCCTAACCGCGCAAGCGGTCAAGCAGACTCAAGTTGCTTGCCGGTTCCGATTTCGGTCGGAACACAAAAAAAGCCCGCTTCGTGCGGGCTTTTTCTTTTCGCTGAAGCCAAAGAACGCCGACCACACTCACGCGACGCGCGCGCCAGCCACTGTACGGCTGCGAGAGAATCCGGGACGAATGCGTGAATGGCGTGAACCACGAGGCCGGTCACCGCGCGACGGGCGACGACGGGGTAGAACGACGGTGAGTCGGGGCCAAAGGCCCGACACTCACGTCTGGCCGCAAAACGGCCAAGGGGATTACTTGACGTCGGGAACGAAGCAGGCTTCGGTCAGTTGCAAGTCGTTGTCACGCGCAAAATTCATCACGAAATCGAAAGCCATCGGCTCGATGTCGCGCAACCGCTCGTCAACAACGACGCATTTGACGTCGCCCACCATGATCGGACGCACATAGGGGGAGTACTGCATGTATGCGTTCGGGCCGGTATCGCGCCGGCCACAAAACGACACGGCGCCGCACAGACGTTCCGCCCAGTCACTCGGACGGAACTTCTTGCCACCCCGGGTGAGCCCCTGGATGAAATACTCGCGCGCGGAAACCTGGTCGGTCATATCGCTCAATCACCTCAAAAAGCACCTGGCCAGCCATACGCGGGTAGCGTCGCTGACAGAGACAGTATTATATCTTATATAAGACTCAAACCTGTCCCCCACCCTCGCTGCCGATGTTTTTTTCGGTCTTGCCAGCCGTTTTTGGCCGTGCAGCATCGCGCTCGATCATACGCTTTTCGTGTGACGGCAAAACGATTTGGTAGACTAGCGGCTGTTCCCCTGATGCCAGCAACCGGTAGAACACCTTCACGCGCCTGACCGGGGGACAGGCCTCAAGGCTTGTTCGTCGTGCCGCCAGCGAGAGAGTTCCCTTTGAATTCCCGCGCTATCGGCCTCCAGCAGAACATCCAAATGACCACCGCCAAACCCATCAAGCATTACCTTCAGTTTTCGGATTTGACGCTCGACGAGTACGACTACGTGCTTGAGCGCACCCGCATTCTCAAGAAGAAATTCAAGAACTACGAGACCTACCACCCGCTTCACGACCGCACGCTGGCGATGATTTTCGAGAAAAGCTCGACACGCACGCGACTCTCGTTCGAAGCCGGGATTCACCAGTTGGGTGGCCACGCCGTGTTTCTGAACACGCGCGACACGCAGCTTGGCCGTGGCGAGCCTATCGAAGACGCGGCCCAGGTGATCTCGCGAATGACCGACATCATCATGATTCGCACGTTCGGTCAGGAGATCATCGAGCGCTTCGCGCAGCACTCGCGCGTACCGGTGATCAACGGCCTGACCAACGAATATCACCCGTGTCAGGTGATGGCGGACATCTTTACGTTCTACGAGCATCGCGGCCCGATCAAGGGCAAGACCGTGACTTGGATCGGTGACGCGAACAACATGTCCTACACGTGGATACAGGCCGCCGAGATCTTCGGCTTCCAGTTCAACATCTCGACACCGCCCGGCTACCGCCTCGATCAGGCGATGGTGGCCGAGTCGAGCCGCCCGTTCGTGCGCGAGTTCGACGACCCGCGCGAGGCCTGCGAGGGCGCGGACCTCGTGTCGACCGACGTCTGGACGAGCATGGGCTATGAAGCGGAGAACGAGGCACGAAAAGCGGCCTTCGCTCAGTGGTGCGTGAACGCCGACCTCATGCAGCGCGCCAAACCGGACGCACTGTTCATGCACTGCCTGCCCGCGCACCGTGGCGAGGAAGTGTCGGCCGACGTGATCGACGGCGCCCAAAGCGTCGTCTGGGACGAAGCCGAGAACCGTCTGCACGTGCAGAAGGCGCTCATGGAATACCTGATGCTCGGTCGCGTCTAACGCGTCGATCAGACCACGCCCGGACCAGCGCAACGCCGTCCGGGCGCGTTATCTTTGGCCACCGCGCCAGCGCCTCCCCCGTACGTCCTCCGCACCTCCCTCGCGTCACCTTCGCGTCACGCTCGCCGCCCGCTCCAACATCCGGCATCCCCACCGCGACCAACGTTCCGCTATCATCGCTCACGCGCAGGCGTCCCTCGTTGACGCGCGCTTCATCACCGCACGTTGTAGTCGTTACCCTCCGTCAGAACATTTCGCAATTTGCACCACAACGAGGCAAATTCGTTGTGCATCGCACAAAATGCAGACGGGTGGACGTTCGAAACGTGCTAGCATGAATTCACGTTTGCCCCGTTGGGGGCAGGCTTATCGACCCATCATCGCGACTTTCCATCGCATTCGACTCCGCATTCGGTCATGACGCAAAACGCAACGCAGTTCGACAACGTTTCCGTAATCAAGCGCGCCAACACCTATTTCGACGGCAAGTGCGTGTCGCACACCGTGCTGTTCCCGGACGGCACGCGCAAGACGCTGGGCGTGATTTTCCCGGCTATGCTCCAGTTCGGCACCGATGCGCCCGAAATCATGGAAGTCACGAGCGGCCGCTGCCGCATCCGTCTGGCCGGTCAGGCCGAGTGGCAGGAATACGCCGCCGGTCAGCAGTTCTCCGTGCCGGGCAACAGCAAGTTCGATATCGAGGTCTTGGAGACGCTCGATTACGTCTGCCATTACGGCTAACCGACCGGCCAGCATCGCGACTGCGCGGGGGGGTCTCCCCCGGCGTCGCCCTCTCGGCCGGTTCAGCGCGGCCCGGCGCCGCTACTCACTATGTCGCGTCTGCCCCCCGAATCCGCCGACGATGCTTCCGGCGACCGAGCTGATGCCCCCCCTGCCGATGCGCAGGCCGCGGCTTCGACCACCTCGCTGTCCTCTCACTCGGTGCCGGCCGAATCCGCTGCCGAATCAGTGAACGGCACGAGCACCGATCTCGAGCCGACCGACGTACCGTTGCTCCCGCCAGATGGCCTCACCCGGCCGGCACGTACCGGCAACGCGCCCCAGAAATCCGCCACGCCTCGCGCTCGCAAGCGCACCTCCGCCACGGATGCGCCGAGCGACGCCCTCTCGGCCAAGGGCGGTGCGCAGACGCCTGAGGCTCCCCGTACGCGCGCCCCCGCCAAATCCACGAAACCCTCACGCGGCCGCTCCGCGAAGCGAAAAGGCATCGACCTGGGGCTGCAAGGGGGCGGTGCGCATGGGGCCTACACCTGGGGCGTGCTCGACAAATTGCTGGAAGACGGACGCCTCGAGTTCGAAGGCATCAGCGGCGCGTCCGCAGGCACGATGAACGCCGTCGTACTGGCGCACGGCCTGCTTGATCGTCCGGGTGTCGACCCGCGCGAGAAGGCGCGTGAGGCGCTGCACAGCTTCTGGCTCGGCGTGTCGCAGGCAGGTTCCTCGGCAACCGCCTGGGCGCAGACCGTCTTCAGTTGGCTCAACGGCCGTCCGACCGAATACCCGGTCTGGCACGACTGGATGCAGAGCATGCAGCAATGGATGACACCGTTCGCGCAGCCCCCGGCCGAAATCAACCCGCTGCGCACCGTGCTCGAAGCGCAGGTCGATTTCGAACGGTTGCGCGAAAGCACCGCGACGCGCCTGTTCGTGTCTGCGACCAACGTCCGCACCGGCAACATCCACATCTTTCGCACACACGAAATCACGCTCGACGTCGCGATGGCGTCGGCGTGTCTGCCGTGGCTCTTCAAGCCGGTGAAAATCGACGAGGATTTTTACTGGGATGGCGGCTATCTCGGCAACCCGCCGCTCTATCCGTTTTATTACGAGACGCTCACGAGCGACATCCTGATCGTGCACATCAACCCGATCGAGCGCAAAGAGAAACCCGTGCTGCCGGGGCAGATCATGAATCGCGTGAACGAGATCACGTTCAATGCGTCGCTGCAGCGCGAATTCCGTGCCATTTCCTTCGTGCACAAACTGCTTGACGAGGGATGGCTCAAGCCCGAGTTTCGCAAGCGTCTGAAGTACCCGCTGATTCACTCGATTCGCGCGGACAAGGCGCTGTACGACTTGTCGTCATCGACGAAATTCGTGACCGACTGGCACTTCCTCACCACGCTGCGCGACCGTGGCCGCGAGGCGGCGAGCCGTTGGCTCGATGCGCACTTCGACGACGTCGGCGTGCGCTCCACCGTCGACCTGCGGCGCGATTACCTGCAGCGCCTGCCCGACGCCACGTCGATCAAAGCATGAGCGGTTCGGGCTCGAGCGCGATACCGAAGCGCTCCTGCACGCTGGCCTGTATGGCGCGCGCGAGCGCCACGATCTCCGCGCCGCTGGCGCCGCCTCGATTGACGAGCACGAGCGCTTGACGCTCATGCACGCCCGCGTGGCCGAGCGACTTGCCGCGCCAGCCGCATTGGTCGATCAGCCAGCCCGCGGCGACTTTCCAGGCGCCGTCCGGCTGAGCATAGCCGACCGCTTCCGGAAACCGCTCGCGCAGTGCGGCAAACGTTGCGGCGTCGACCACGGGGTTCTTGAAGAAGCTCCCGGCGTTGCCGAGTTCGGCCGGATCGGGCAGTTTGCGGCGGCGAATGTCCGCCACGGCCTCGAAGATCTGCCGCGCATTCGGCTGCGCGATGCCCGCCTGGGCGAGCGTGTGCGACACGTCCGCGTAGCCCGTCACGGGCTGCCACGGCTGTGGCAGCCGCAATGTGACCGAGACGATGAGGTAACGCCCGGGTTCGCGCTTGAACAGCGAATCGCGATAGCCGAACGCGCACGCCTCGCGGGTGAGGGTGACGAATGCGCCCGTGGCCGTATCGAGCGCGCGCACCTCGGCGAAGCGCTCGGCCAGTTCCAGCCCGTAGGCGCCGATGTTCTGAATCGGGGCAGCCCCGAGGGTGCCCGGGATCAGGGCGAGATTTTCCAGGCCAGGACAATCCTGCGAGAGCGTCCAGTCGACGAAGTCGTGCCAGACCTCGCCGGCGCCGCCGCGCACATAGCGCGCGTGCGCGTCGTCGGCGAGCCGCTCACGGCCGCGAATCGCCATCCGGAACACCACGCCGTCGAAGTCGCGCGTGAGCACCACATTGCTGCCGCCGCCGAGCACGAGACGCGGCAAGCCTGCGAGTTCGGGCATGGCGAGCGCATCGAGAAGCGCCGCTTCGCTGTCGATCGTCACGACAAAGCGGGCGGAGGCGGGCAGGCCGAAGGTATTGAAGTCGCGCAGGCTGACGTCGCGTTGCAACTGAGGCATGAAGTCGGGAGAAATCAGTGGGTGATCCGTGGGGCCGCCGTCCCGGACAGCGCCCGGAAGGGACACCGGAGCGACGGCTGAATTACAATGTCGGGCGAAAGAATTTTGCGCACCATTATAGCGGCCACGCGGCCGAGGTTCGCGCTGCCCGCATGACCCGGTCGTCCCGTCCGGGTGCGCCGGCGCCACCATCCCCCGTGCGGCATGCCCGGCGCGCCATTTCACGAACCCTTTACCTTTCAGGAGAGCCAGATGCCATCGTTCGACGTGGTTAGCGAAGCCAACATGATTGAAGTCAAGAACGCCATCGAGCAGGCCAACAAGGAAATCTCGACGCGATTCGACTTCAAGGGATCGGACTCGCGAATCGAGCACAAGGAGCAGGAACTCACGCTGTTCGCCGACGACAACTTCAAGCTCGAGCAAGTCACGCAGGTGCTCATCAGCAAGATGGCCAAGCGCAACGTGGACGTGCGCTTCCTCGACTACGGCAAGGTCGAGAAGATCAGCGGCGACAAGGTCAAGCAGGTCGTCAAGGTGAAGAAAGGCGTCGAAGGCGATCTGGCCAAGAAGATCGTGCGCGTGATCAAGGACAGCAAGATGAAAGTGCAGGCGAGCATCCAGGGCGACAGCGTGCGCATCGCGGGCGCCAAGCGCGACGACCTGCAAAGTGCCATGGCCCTGCTGCGCAAGGACGTGACCGACACTCCGCTCGACTTCAACAACTTCCGCGACTGACAGACGCGCGCCGCAGACAAGCAAAACCCGCAGACTCGCTGCGGGTTTTGTATGGGTCGAGGCCGTGCCGGGTTCGGCCGAGCCGACGTAACGCCGGCCTTACTTCGCCTTCTTCTGCCCGATGCGGCTTTCCTTGCCCGCCATCAGCTTGCCGATGTTGGCGCGGTGCCGGTAGACCAGCAAGATCGCCATGACGATCACCGCGGGGGCGTACGGTCCGAAGCCAGACATGAACACGTAGTAAAGCGGCGCGAACACCGCCGCCACCAGTGCCGCGAGCGACGAATAGCGGAAGAAGATCGCGATGATGAGCCACGTCGCGAGCACGGCGAGCCCCAGCACCGGATGGATGGCGAACAGGACGCCGGCCGCCGTCGCTACGCCCTTGCCGCCGGCAAAGCGTAGAAACACCGGGTACAGATGGCCCATGAAGACCGCAAGGGCCACGGCCGCCAGACCGAAGTCACCTACACCCCACGTATCGGCGAAGCGTTGCGCAAGATAGACGGCAAGCCAGCCCTTGAGGGCGTCGCCGATCAGCGTGAGCACGGCGGCCTTCTTGTTGCCTGAGCGCAGCACGTTCGTGGCGCCCGGGTTGCCCGAGCCATAACTGCGCGGGTCGGCGAGACCCATCGTGCGGCTGACGATCACCGCAAACGGTAACGAGCCGATCAGGTACGCGAGAACGATAAAAACCAGTGTGGCCATGAACTTCGAGCGTGAGCAGAATGTGTAATGGCCGCCATTCTACTTGACGCGCTCCGTCCCTCCATTCTGGCAACCACGGGGTTGCGCCGCGACCGGATCGATCGGACAGACGCAGGCCGCCGCGCCGTGGCGACTACTCGTCGCTCAGCGCACACGACACCGGCTTGGCCGCCAATGTGTTGAGCAGCACCTGCGGGGCGATGCCAATGAGGTACCCGCGTCGCCCGCCGTTGATGAATATGCGCGGCAGATCGAGAATCGACGCCTCCACATACACGGTCATCGCGCGCTTCGTGCCGAACGGCGACGTGCCGCCCACCAGATAACCCGAATGACGCTGGGCGACCTCCGGCTTGCAGGGCTCCACGCGCTTGGCGCCGATCTGGCGCGCGAGGTTCTTGGTCGAGACGGTCCGGTCGCCGTGCATGAGGACGATCAGCGGCCGGGCCTTCTCGTCTTCCATGACGAGCGTCTTGACGACCGCATGCTCGTGCACGCCCAACTGGCGTGCCGACTCGCCGGTCCCGCCATGTTCGACGTACTCGTAGACGTGTTCGGTGAAGGCCACTTTCTTTTGCTTCAGAAACTGCGTGGCCGGCGTTTCCGAGACGTGTTTGGTCTTGCTCATGGGCGCCTATTGTAATGAAACGGCCAAGGACTGCGGTCCCGGAATGCGCGCACCGCGGTCATCCTCGACGGCGTGTGCGATGCTCGATGACGGCGAGCGCATTACAATGCCGGCATGTCAGCCTCTCCCGCCCCCTCTCATCCGGACGCCTTCGCCTCCAGCTTGCTCGCGAATCTGCCCGCACGCATCGACACGCTGCCCGCGCGGATCGCCGCGCAAGCGCCCACGCGCATCGCCCTGATCGACGACTTCAGCCGTCTCACCTACGAGGCACTGGCGAACACCGTCAGCGCCTGCACCGAGCGCCTGCGCGCGCACGGCGTGCGGGGCGGCGATCGCGTGATGATCGTCGGTGAGAACGGCATCGCGTATGTGGTGCTGCTGCTCGCCGTGGCAGCCCTCGACGCTTGGCCGCTGCTGTGCAACGCGCGGGTCAGCGCCGCGGAATTGAACGCCATTCGCGATCATGCGCAACCGCGCTGCGCGATCTACACCGTCGATGCCTCGCCCGATGCCGCCGCGCACGCCCGGGGAGACGCCGCCAAGGTCGCCTGGACCGACCTTGCGCTCGGCGCCATCGCGGTGTCCGACATCGATCCCGACAGCGCCGCCGAGCCGGTGCAGACTGATCCGGCGTTGCAATGCGCGGCGCTCATCTACACAACCGGCACGACCGGCACGCCCAAGGGCGTTCGTCTCTCGCATCGCAACCTGATGTTCATCGCTGCGGTGTCGAGCGCGCTGCGACGCGTCGGTGCCGACGATATTGCCTACGGCGTGCTGCCGATCTCGCATGTCTACGGCCTGACGTCGGTGTGTCTGGGCACGCTGTACGCTGGCGGCACGCTACGGCTGGCCGCGCGCTTTACTCCCGAAGCCGTGCTCGATTCGCTCGCCCACGACGGGCTGACGATCCTGCAAGGGGTGCCCGCGATGCACGCCCGCCTGATGGCCTATGTGACGGCGCAGAACCGGACACTCATCGCACCGCGGCTGCGCTTCGTCTACTCGGGCGGCTCGCCCCTCGATGCGGCGCTCAAGGCGCGTGCCGAAGCGTTCTATGGCCTGCCGATTCACAACGGGTATGGGCTGACGGAGAGTAGTCCGACCGTCTCGCAGACGCTGCTCGACGCCCCGCGCGACGACTGCGCCGTGGGACCGGCGATCCCCGGCGTGACGGTACGTATCGTGGGTCGCGACGGGCATGACCTGCCCGATGGCGACGTTGGTGAACTCTGGGTGCGTGGTCCTAACGTGATGCTCGGGTACTACCGTGCCCCAGCGCTGACGGCGGCAGCCGTGACCGACGACGGCTGGCTGCGCACCGGCGATCTTGCGCGGCGCACCGTCGACGGCGCGCTCTTCCTCGCGGGACGCGCCAAGGAACTCATCATCCACTCCGGCTTCAACGTTTATCCGCTCGAAGTCGAGCAGGCGCTGGCGAGCCATCCGGATGTGCTGCAAGCGGCCGTCCTCGGACGTCCCGACGAGGAGAACGAGCAGGTGATCGCGTTCGTGGAGGCGCGCCCGGGCCATGCGATCGACGTCGCAGCGCTGGCCGCGTGGGCGGCGACGCGGCTCGCACCGTACAAGCGTCCGGCGCAGATTCGGGTGCTCGATGCCCTGCCCGCCGCGTCGACGGGCAAGGTGCTCAAGCACAAGCTCAAGGCGTTGCTTTGAAGTTTGATGGCGCGGCGGCGTCGCTCGCCTACCGCGCCGGCCTTGCTTGCCGTACACGCGGCCCACGCAGCACGCGCTTCACACACGGCGCTCACCCGCGCGGATGATGCTGTGCGTGCAGCGACTTGAGGCGTTCGCGCGCGACGTGCGTGTAGATCTGTGTGGTGGAGATGTCGGCGTGGCCGAGCAACAGCTGCACCACACGCAGATCCGCGCCGTGATTGATCAGATGCGTCGCGAAGGCATGACGCAGCGTATGCGGTGAGAGCGGCGCACGAATGTCCGCCTGCAACGCATAGCGCTTGATCAGATACCAGAACGCCTGCCGCGTCATCCCCTGGCCGCGTTGCGTGACGAACAGCGTGTCGCAGGCGCGACCGGCCAGCAGCACCCCTCGACTCTGCGCCAGATATCGCGTGAGCCACGCGTTGGCCTCTTCGCCGAACGGCACCAGCCGCTCCTTCGCACCCTTGCCGAAGATGCGCAGCACACCCTCGTTCAATCCCACTTCAATCGTCTTGAGCGCGACCAGTTCCGAAACGCGCAGACCGCTCGCGTACATCAGTTCGAGCATCGCGCGATCGCGCAACCCAAGCGGCTGGGCCAGATCGGGGGCCGCCAGCAACGCTTCGACCTGCGCCTCCGACAATGTCGAGGGCAACCGCTGGGCACGCTTGGCCGATGCGATGCGCAAACACGGGTCCTGGTGCACGACATGGTAGCGCAGTGCCCATTGATAGAACCGTTTGAAGACCGACAGACGACGATTGACGCTGCTCGCCAGACTCTCGCGGCGCCACGCCAGATAGGCGGCGAGCGCCGCCTCGTCCACGCCATCGAGCGAAGTCTCGCACTTGGCGGCGAGCCATTGCGCGAAGAGGCGCAAATCCCGTCGGTAAGCGTCGAGCGTATTGCGAGAGAGGCCGTCTTCGAGCCAGATCGTGTCGCAGAACTGGTCGATGAGCGTGACACTGCGCACATAGGTCGCGCCGTCGGGGTCGAAGGCCAGCGGAGACGACGGGTCATCGAGATTGTCGACGTCGGTGAGGTTCTCGCTCGCGGGGTGGGTGCCTGGGGTCAAACGGTGGCTCCTTCCTGGGCCAGCGCCCATTCGACATGCTCGCGCACCAACGCCGATGGGTGATCGCGTCGCGCGAGCAAGGCATCGCGCAGCGGCGCGCGCGCGGCGGCATCTGCCGAGTCGCGCAGCGCATTGCCAAGCCCCACGGCCAGATTGCGCAGCCATCGCTCATGGCCAATACGACGAATGGGGCTGCCGGCCAGCTTATCCATGAATTCCGTTTCGCTCCAGGCGAACAGTTCGACGAGCGAGGCGCTATCGAGCCGGTTGCGCGGAGCGAAATCGGCGAGCGGCGACGGCTGCGCAAACTTGTTCCACGGGCAGTAGAGCTGGCAATCGTCGCAGCCATAGATGCGATTGCCCATCTTCGCGCGCAAATTCTCGGGAATTGCCCCTTTGTGCTCGATCGTCAGATACGACACGCACAACCGCGCATCGACGCGAAACGCTTCGGTGATGGCGCCGGTCGGACAAACGTCGCGGCATCGCTGACATTGCCCGCAGTGCTCGCCCGGGTGCAGGCGGTGCCCCGTTGCCTTGCCTGGTATCTCGCTCGGCGTGCTTGGCGCATCGGCATCCACCGGCAGCGGCACGTCGACAAAGATCTCGCCGAGAAAGAAGAGCGAGCCCGCGTCGCGCGAGAGCAGCAGGGTGTGCTTGCCGCGCCAGCCCAGCCCGGCCTTCTGCGCGAGTTCGACTTCGAGCACGGGGGCCGAATCGGTGAATGCACGGTAGCCGAACGGCCCGATGGCCTGGGTAATGCGATCGGCCAGTTGTTGCAGCCGATGGCGCATGACTTTGTGATAGTCGCGTCCGCGCGCATAGATCGACACGACCGCCTCGGCTGGCATCGCCGCGCGCGCGGCTTCACGCTCGCGCCAGCTCGCCATGTCGGTGTCGTTCGGAAGATAGTTCATGCGTGCGCTGATGACGCGCACCGTGCCGGGAACCAGCTCCGCGGGCCGCGCGCGCTTCATGCCGTGCGCCGCCATGTAGTCCATGTCGCCATGACAGCCGTCGTCGAGCCATTGTTGCAGCCCCGCTTCGGCGTGCGAGAGATCGATGTCCGTGATGCCGACCCGGCCGAAACCGAGTTCGCTCGCCCATGCGCGAATCTGACCGGCAAGCGCGGCCAAGTCCCCGGCATCGAGGGCGGGAGACGTCGCATTGTCGCGCGAGGACGACACTTCCGAGGCATTCGGAGGTGCCGCCGACTCGACTTGTGCGGCGGTAGCGGGGAAAATCACGGAAGCTTTCATCGACTCCATTTTACGCAATGCCCGATTCATCAACGCCGACGCCCCTGGGCGAGCGCATCTTCGCGCTGCCGGACGAGGCCGCCACCGAGGCCTTCGCCGCAGCGCTCGCGCGCGCCATCGTGGCACGCGCGGCGCACACTGACCCGGCGCATGCGGGACTGCACGTGCAGCTCTCGGGCGACCTCGGTGCAGGGAAAACCACGCTCGTGCGTGCCCTGCTGCGCGCGCTGGGCCATACCGGACGCGTCAAAAGTCCCACGTATGCATTGTGTGAACCTTACAACATCGACACACCACAAGGCGTGTTGCCGGTCTATCATTTCGACCTGTATCGCTTCGCCGATCCGGCCGAATGGCACGACACGGGCTTTCGGGAGCACTTTGCAGGCGACGCCCTGTGCCTCGTCGAGTGGCCGGAGAAAGCCGAAGGTCTCCTGGGCACCCCCGATTTGGGCCTTTGGCTGGAACCTGTAGGCAACAGCCGCCGTCTGACGACGAGCGCCTACACGCCGGCCGGTCTTGCTTGCCTGAACTCATGCTGATCAAACGCTTTATTCGTACCGACGACGCCTCATCGCCCAATGCCGGCCGCCGCCGTGCATTGCGCGCCGGCGCCTCGACACTCATCCTCGCCCTCACCGGCCCGCGTCTCGCCTTCGCCAATGCCATCGTGGCGGTGCGCGTCTGGCCGGCCAAGGACTACACACGCGTCACGCTGGAGACCGACAACCCGGTCAAGTTCCAGCAGCAACTTATGGCCAGTCCGAACCGCTTTGTCATCGATCTCGACGAAGTGGATCTGAGCCCGGCGCTGCGCGATCTCGTGTCAAAGATCCAGCCGAACGACCCGCAGATCATGCAGGTGCGCGTGGGGCAGTTCAAACCCGGCGTCGTGCGCATGGTGTTCGATCTGAAGGCCGGCGTGAAGCCACAATCCTTCACGTTGCCGCCGGTCGCGGGCTACAAGTACCGCACCGTGTTCGACCTGTATCCGGCGGTCGAGCCCGATCCGCTCATGGAACTGCTCGCCAAGTCCAGCCACAAGGCCGAGGCATTGGCGCAGAACACACCGCCCGCTCAGCCCTCGAACCCGTCGTCGGGCACGGGCACGCCGAGCACGGAGGAGAGCGAAGCGTTCTTTCAGCGTTACGCGCAACGTGAGCCGGGCCCGCGCGTCTCACGCCCCCCGGCGCCCTCGACCACGGACAGAATGCCGTCGCTCGCCCAGCGCAACGACGACGGGCTGCTCACGCCACCGTCACGCGGACCGAAGACCGCCCGCCTGCTCACCATCGCCCTCGACCCCGGCCATGGCGGAGAAGACCCCGGCGCGATCGGTAGCAGCGGCACCTACGAGAAAGTGGTGGTGCTGCAGATCGCCAAGCGGCTGCGAGAGAAGATCGATGCGCAACCCAATATGCGGGTGATGATGACGCGCGACGCCGACTTCTTCGTGCCGCTCGGCGTGCGGGTGCAGAAGGCCCGCCGCGTGGACGCCGACCTGTTCATGTCGATTCACGCCGATGCGTTCACCTCGCCGTCGGCGAACGGGGCGTCGGTATTCGCCCTGTCCGAGCGTGGCGCCACGAGTGCGACGGCACGTCTGCTGGAAAAGACGCAAAACGCGTCCGATCTGATCGGCGGCGTCAATATCAAGACCAACGACCGCGCCGTAGCGCATGCGTTGCTCGATATGTCGACAACGGCGCAGATCCGTGACAGCAAGGTATTCGGCACGGCGCTGCTCGCCGAGATCGGCACCGTCGCGGACCGGCTGCACAGCAAGCACGTCGAACAGGCGGCCTTCGCGGTGCTCAAGGCCCCCGACATTCCGTCGGTGCTCGTCGAGACGGCCTTCATCAGCAACCCCAAGGAAGAGCAGGCGCTGAACGATCCGGCCTACCAGGAGCGGCTCGCCGATGCACTGCTCAAGGGCATCAAGGCCTACTTCGCCAAGAATCCGCCCCTTGCGAAGAATCGGACGGCCTGACGGCCGGCCACGGACGTTCGCGCAACGCCAAGACAAAAATGGCGCGCCCGGTCATCAACCGGACGCGCCATTTTTTATTGGACCTGCGAGGTCACTGTCTGCCCGACGGTCGACCTTACTCGCCCTGGCCCTGCGCCACACGGCGACGACCGCGCGTGACCAGTTTCCAGAGCGCGCCGAGCGCGATCGGCACCACCGCTGCCGAAATGCCCACCAGCACGATGACGTTCAGGTATTGCTTGACAATCGGCAGGTTGCCGAACAGGTAACCGCCGCCCACGAGCAGCGTCACCCAGATCAGGGCGCCGAGCAAGTTGTAGAGCTGGAAGCGCACCCACGACATGGCCGACACCCCCGCCACGAACGGCGCGAACGTCCGCACGATCGGCACGAAACGCGCAATCACAATGGTCTTGCCGCCGTGATGCTCGTAGAAGTCGTGGGTCTTGCGCAAGGCGTCGCGATCGAGAAAACGCCAGTTCTTCTCGTACACGCGCGGCCCGATCTTCGATCCGATCCAGAAGTTGAGCGTGTTGCCGGTCACTGCCGCAATGAAGAGCAGTACGCCGAGCAACCACGGATCCATCGCACCGGTCGCCGCAAATGCACCGCCAATGAACAGCAGGGAATCACCCGGAAGGAACGGAAAGAGCACCAGCCCCGTTTCCACGAACACGATCATGAACAGGAACAGATACACCCAGTTTCCGTATTGATCGATAAACACCCCCAGATGTTTATCGATGTGGAGCACCATCTCCACCAATTGCACCAAAGTATCCAAGTCGATTCCTCAAGATAAAGGACGCCGGCCCGTCCCTGCGGGCACGCGACGAACGCATGATACCAGCGCAAACGTCGGGCGTCGTGTCGTGCCCGTGACGGTCGGCGCCGACCGTCACGGGTATGTCGAATTCATGGTCCAGCCTACAACCCTCCCATGACAGGAATGAGTTGCGCTGCTACGGGCGCCGTTGCGGGTATTGCCCGCTGAAACCTGGCTCGACCTATGTCTTTGAGGGCAACCTTTATAATGGTTCCCATGTCTGCGACCCCGACCTCCTCCCCCCCTGCACACGACCCGGCCGGCGTGCCCGCCCCGACCGGCACCCAGGCCCCTGAGCGCCGCCCCGGCCCCCTGCCGACGGGCCTCGCGCCGTTGCGCGCCATCCAGGTCCTTCCCGACCAGCTGATCAGCCAGATCGCCGCGGGCGAGGTGGTGGAACGCCCCGCGTCCGTCGTCAAGGAATTGCTCGAGAACGCCCTGGATGCCGGCGCCCGCGCACTCCAGATCAAGCTCGAAGAAGGCGGCGTGCGCCGCATCGCCATCACCGACGACGGCGGCGGCATGTCCGCCGAACAATTGCCGCTGGCGCTCACGCGCCACGCGACGAGCAAGATTCGCTCGCTCGACGAACTCGAATCGGTGCTTACGTTGGGGTTCCGTGGGGAAGCGCTCGCTTCCATCGCGTCGGTGGCCCAACTCACGCTGTCGAGCCGCCAGGCCGATGCGCCGCACGCGAGCGCCATCGACGGCAACACCGGTGCGCTGACCCCCGCCGCAGGCCCGGTGGGCACGACGGTCGACGTTCGCGACCTGCACTTCAACACCCCCGCGCGGCGCAAATTTCTGAAGACCGAGCAGACCGAGTTCGGTCATTGCATGGACGTTATTCGCCGCAGCGCGCTCGCGCGTCCCGACGTCGGCTTCTCGATCCTGCACAACAACCGGGCGGTGGAGCACTGGAACGCGACTGACGCCGCGACGCGCGTCACGCGCGTGCTCGGCAACGACTTTGCCGGCGCGCATCTGGCGCTGGACGAGGGGGCCGCCGAGTTGCGCCTGTCGGGCTTCGTCGGGTTGCCGACCGCCAGTCGCGGGCGCGCCGACCAGCAGTATTTCTTCGTGAACGGCCGTTTCGTGCGCGACAAGCTGCTCACCCACGCGGTACGCGCGGCCTATGAAGACGTGCTCCACGGCGACCGCTATCCGGCCTACGTGCTGTATTTCGAACTGCCGCCGCAATGGGTCGACGTCAATGTCCACCCCTCGAAGATCGAAGTGCGGTTTCGCGATGCCCGCAGCGTCCACCAGTTCGTATTCCACGTCGTGCAACGCGCGCTGGCCCGAGCGGCGGGCAGCGGCGGCGCGACGCACGCCGCCCACCTGACCGACGGCGGTGGACTTGCCGCCGGGCCGGGGGCCGCCCTAGGGGGCGGCGGCAGCGGCATGATGGCTGCGCGCCCGGCCGGAGGGATCGGCGGCGTCGGCAGCAGTTGGAATCCCCGCATGCAGCAAGGCACGCTGCCGATGGCGCAACCGCTATCCGTCTATGACAACTTGTTCGGACGCGCCGCGCCCCCCGCCCCGCGCCCGTATGGTCAGCCAGGCGTCACGGACGCGCCCCCGCCGCCGTATGGCCATGCCGGGACAACGCAAGGCGACACGACACTCACCGGCAGCGGCACCCTGCCGACAGGCGCCGGCGGCAACGCCGACGCCATGACGCTGGAACAACCGCTCGGCTTCGCCCTCGGCCAATTGCACGGCATCTACATCCTCGCGCAGAACGCCTATGGGCTCGTGCTGGTCGACATGCACGCGGCCCATGAGCGCATTCTCTACGAACGCTTCAAGCAGGCGCTCGTGGAACGCAGCGTGCCGGTGCAGCCGCTGCTGATTCCCGTGACGTTCTTCGCCGACCCGGTGGAAATCGGCACGACGGAAGAGCATCAGGAAACGCTCACCGCGCTGGGCTTCGACCTCGCGGCGATGTCGCCGACCACGCTCGCCGTGCGCGCCATTCCCGCCTTGCTCGACGGCGCCGACGCGCAAGCCCTGGCGCGCGCTGTGCTCGCGGACCTACGTCAGTACGGCGGTTCGCGCGTGCTCACGGAACGTCAGCATGAACTGCTCGGCACGCTCGCCTGCCACACGGCGGTACGTGCAAATCGACGGCTCACGCATGAAGAGATGAACGCGCTGCTGCGCCAGATGGAAGCGACCGAGCGCGCCGATCAGTGCAATCACGGGCGTCCCACTTGGTACCAGCTCACGCTCGGCGATCTCGACAAGTTGTTCATGCGGGGACGTTGAGCCGCTCATGACGTCATCGCCCCCGATCGTCTGCCTGCTGGGCCCGACGGCATCCGGCAAGACCGCCGCCGCCCTTGCGCTGGCGCAGGACACCCCACTCGAGATCATCAGCGTCGACTCCGCCCTCGTCTATCGTGAGATGGACATCGGCACGGCCAAGCCGAGCGCGGCCGAGCTGGCCGCCGTACCCCATCACCTGATCGACATCATCGATCCGCGCGACGCCTATTCCGCCGCGCAATTCCGGGAAGACACGCTGCGTCTTGTCGATGAGATTGCAGCGCGCGGACGCCGCCCGCTGCTCGTCGGCGGCACGATGCTGTACTACAAGGCGCTCACGCAAGGCCTCTCACCGCTGCCGTCGGCCAACGCCGACGTACGCGCCCAACTCGACGATGATGCCGCGCGCGAGGGCTGGCCCGCCATGCATGCACGGCTGGCGAGCGTCGATCCGTCGACGGCCGCCCGCCTCGCGCCGAATGACGCACAGCGCATTCAACGCGCGCTGGAAATCTTCGTGATGTCGGGCAAACCGATGTCGCAATGGCTTGCCGAAGAAGCCCGGGCACCTGCCGCGCCAACGCCCCATACGTTCGTGCCGGTGGCGCTGGAGCCGAGCGACCGCGCGGTACTGCACGCACGTATTGCCGAACGGTTTCGTCTGATGCTCGCGGCCGGCTTCATCGAAGAAGTCGAACACCTGCGCGCACGCGGCGATCTCGACCCGAGCCTGCCGTCCATGCGCTGTGTCGGCTACCGGCAGGTATGGGAATACCTCGACGGCGAGATCGATTACGACACGATGCGAGACAAGGGCATCTTCGCGACGCGCCAGTTGTGCAAGCGTCAGCTCACCTGGCTGCGCTCGATGCCCGAGCGCCACATCGTCGACTGCACGGCCGCCCACGCATTGCAACACGCCATCGACGCCGTACGCGCGCTCTGGCAAGTCTGAGCGCATCGCCATCCCTGCGGAACGCCTCGCTGATCGTCCGGCGAGGCGTTCTGTGCCCGCGTGCGTCGCACGCTGCGAAACCCGCATCGCCTTATCGCCCCAGCCGTCTCCCGTCTCCGTTGAAACCCTGACAGCTTTCCGGTTTGCACGACGATTTTGATATGCTAATTTGCATATCAACGTTTCGTTTAATGCAAATTTGCATCGAATCCACGATACCGGGAAGGACGCCAATGACGCAGACTTCGATGGAGCCAAGTGGGGTGGCGGGTGACGGGCTGCGGCGGCCGACCGGCGGCGCGCGACGCGTGCCCGTCGCTAAATGGGCGGTGCGCGCCGGGGTCACGCTGATCTATCTGTTCATGCTCAGCCCGCTGATCTTCGTCGTCTGGCTGAGCTTCTTCAAAGACGCGATCATCACGTTCCCGCCGAGCGGCTACACGCTCTCATGGTATTTGAACGCCTGGCGCAATGCCGCGTTCGCCGACGGCTTCCTGCTCTCGCTCCAGCTCGCCGCCTGCGCGGCCATCGGCGGCGTAATCCTCGGTGTCGCCGCCTCTCTCGCCCTCGCGCGTTATCGTTTTCCCGGCCGCAGCACGCTCGGCAATGTGTTGCTGTTGCCGCTCGTGGTCCCGGGCATCGTCGCGGGCATCGCGACTTACCTTTTCTATCTGCGCGCCGAAAACGCGCTCGATATGGACATCGTCGGCACCTTCGGCGGTCTCGTGATCGCGCATGTTTGCCTGACCATTCCGTGGACGATGCGTCTCGTGGGCGCAAGCCTTGCACAGATCGACGGCACCATCGAGGAAGCCGCCCGAAATCTCGGCGCGGGCCCGTGGCGCACACTGTGGCGCGTCACATTGCCGATGTTGCGCCCCGCCGTCGTGGCGGCCGGACTGTTCAGCTTCATCGTGTCGTTCGAGAACCTCGAACTCACGTTGCCGCTGGTCGGACCGGGCAAAACCACCCTGCCCATCGCGATCATGCAGTACCTCGAATTCAACCTCGATCCGACGATTGCCGCCGTCTCCGCGGCGCAGATCGTCCTGCTCGGCATCGTCATGCTGATCACCGATCGCTTCGTCAAACTCAGCCAGGTGATCTGACATGGCCAACGTTTCATTGCGCGGTCTGCGCAAGCAATACGGCAACGCCGCCGCCGTGGCGGACTTCTCGCTGGAGATTGCCGACGGCGAACTCGTCGCCTTCCTTGGCCCGAGCGGTTGCGGCAAGACCACGACGCTGCGCATGGTCGCGGGCTTCGTCGAGCCGACGGCCGGCGAAATCTGGATCGGCGGCAAGGAGGTCTCGCGCCTGCCCGCGCATCGCCGCAACACCGGCATGGTGTTCCAGCGTTACGCGCTCTTCCCGCACATGACCGTGGCAGAGAACGTAGCGTTCGGCCTCGAGATGCGGCACGTGTCGAGTGCCGAGCGCGTTACGCGGATTCGCGAAGCGCTCGATATGGTGCGTCTCACGTCGCTGGCGGATCGCTATCCGCGCCAGCTCTCCGGCGGTCAGCAGCAGCGTGTGGCGATTGCCCGCGCACTGGCGATTCGTCCCGACGTGTTTCTGCTCGACGAGCCGCTGTCCAACCTCGACGCCAAGCTGCGCACCGAAGTGCGCGAAGAGATCCGCGCCCTGCAGCGACGGCTCGGCCTGACGACGATCTTCGTCACCCACGATCAGGAAGAGGCGCTGGCGATTGCCGACCGCCTGGCCGTGATGCACGACGGCTGCGTGCAGCAGATCGGCACCGCCGATGCGCTTTACGAACGCCCGGCCAATCCATTTGTCGCGAACTTCCTCGGCAAGATGAATTTCCTCGCCGGGCGGATGACCGACGGCCATTTCGTGACGGCCAAAGGCGAGCGCCTGGCGTTGCCGAGCGCTGCCCCCGACGCCACGACGCTCGGCATTCGCCCCGAGCGCCTGCGCCTGAGCGACACGCCTGTGCACAACGAAACGGCCATGCCGGTCACGGTCGACCAGACGATCTATCTCGGTTCCACGCTCGAACTCCGTCTGAAGAGTCCGCAGGGCGAGATGCTCGTCGCGCACGTGCAGAACACCGCACGCGACGACGTCGGCCGCTATGCCCCGGGCCGCGCCCTCAACGCGTGCTTCGCGAGCACCGATTGCCTGTTTTTCAACGCCTGACGACACTGCCTCACTTCCACCCGCTTCGGCCCATGTATTGGCCAACCTCGTGGCCAACGTTTTGAAGGATGACGACATGACGCACGCCCTGAACCGCCGCTCGTTTCTGAAGACCGCCTCCGGTCTGGTGATCGCCCCCGCGCTCGGCCTCGATGCCCTCTCGGCACACGCTGCCGCCGCCTGCCCGAACGTGGTCGTCGGCACCTGGGGCGGCGACTATCTGAATCTTCTCGAACAGAACATCGGCAAGCCGATCATCGAAGCCGCCGGCGGCAAGGTCACGTACGACTCGGCCGGTCAGGTCGAGCGCATGACGAAGCTGCGCGCCGAGAAGGCGTCGCGACGCGGCTCGCTCGACGTTGCATGCCTGGCCGATCTCGATATGTATGACATCAACCGCTCGGGCATTCTCGAAGCGGTCGACGCCAAGCTCGTCCCGAATCTGGCGAATGCGCTGGAGGCGCTGCGCCGTCCGTACTCGATCCCGCACATCTTCAGCGCGATGGTGATCGTCTACAACCCGGAGAAGCTCGGCACGAAGCCCGACTCATTCACCGCCGCACTCGATCCCAAGCTCAAGGGCCGTGTGGGTTTCTCGGACATCCTCTACAACTTCAACGTGGTGAGCAGCTCGCTCGCGGCCGGCCATAAAGACGGCGATATGGCCGGTGGTGTGCAATTCCTGCGCGAATTGCGCAAGTCGCAGCAGCCCAAGGTCTATCCGTCGAACGAAGCCGTGGCGTCGGCGCTCAAGAGCGGCGACATCTGGTTCACCTGTATGTGGAAAGCGCGCGCGCTGCAATGGAAGAAGGCGGGCGTGCCGATCGATTACGTGGTGCCCAAGGAAGGTGCCGTGCCGGTAACGTTCGAAGCCGCCGTGCCGAAGAATTCGCAGTCCAAGCTGTGCGGCTTCAACTACCTGAACGCGATGCTCGATCCGCGCGCCCAGATCGGCTTTGCGGAGACGATGGGCTATGCGCCGACTGTGACGAACGCGAATCTGCCGCCGTCGCTGCAGGAAAGCGTGGGCTTCACCCGCGCCGAACTCGATCGCATGGTCAAGCTCGATTACGCCCGCTTCACCGCCGACAAGCCCGCGCTGCTCGACTTCTGGAACAAGGAATTCAAGGTGGGTCTGTGAGCGTCGCCGACACCCCGGAGCCTGCGATGACGCCGTCCCCACCGGCTGCCGATGCCGCCCGAGCCGCCCGGGCCGCCACCGCGCGCGCGGTGCGCGGCGCGCTCACGGGCGGCTCGCTTGCCACGCCCGCCACGCTCGTGGTGTTGCTCGTCATCGTGCTGCCCGGGTTGCAACTGGTGCGCTACAGCTTCAACCGGTTCGATCCGGTCGACATGATGCAGGCGGCACTGACCGGCACGAACTACGTCAAGTTCTTCACCGATCCGTACTACCTCTCGGTGCTCTGGACGACGATCAAGGTTGCCTCGCTGTGCACGGCGCTCGCGCTCGTGTTTGGCTTCCCGGTCGCCTACGTGCTCGCGCGCACACAAACCCGCTTCAAGAGCCTGCTGGTGATGCTGCTGGTCTTCCCGCTGCTGGTGGGCAACGTCGTGCGCGCGGCCGGCTGGATGGTCATGCTCGGCACGGCCGGCTTCGTCAACGCCATGCTCGTGTCGCTGGGCATCGTGCCGCAGCCGATTCGCTTGCTGTACACGCCGTTCGCGGTCGTGGTGGGCACCACCGCCGTGGTGCTGCCTTACATGATCCTCACATTGCAAAGCGTGCTCGAAGGCATGGACTTCTCCGTCGAGGAAGCCGCGCGCAATCTGGGCGCCACCTTCTGGCAAACACTCACGCGCGTGATACTGCCGATGGCCGCACCGGGCATCGCCGCCGGCACCATGCTCGTGTTCATTCTCTGCATGAACGCCTATGCCACCCCCGTACTGCTCGGCGGCACCGGCATCACCATGATGACGCCCACGATCTACGACCAGATCGCGAAAGCGAACAACTGGCCGTTCGGCGCGGTGCTGTCCATCGTCTCGATGGTGGTGACGTTCGTGCTCGCCATTGCGTCGCACTGGATCATCCATCGGCGCTATGCGAAGACGATGATGACCTGACCGATCTGCCCGCCCTGATCCGCGCGACCTTGCGTGCCGACCGGCCCCATCCGTCGGTCATGCCCAACGCCGTCTGCCCCTGACATTTGCCCCAATTTGCCGATAAGGACTTCGTGATGCCGACTCTCTCCGATGCGACACGTCAGTACCGCCATCGTCTGATGCAAGACCTGATGGACCGCGCGCGCGTCGACGCGCTCGTGTTCACCGCCGCCGATTTCTTTCAGTGGGCCACGAACTTCCACGTCGATGTGCAGACGTGGGAGCGCCCCATCGCCGTGTGCGTGCCGCGCAACGGCGAGCCGTTCGCGGTGATGAACGAGCTGTCGACGCATCACCTGATGATGGCTCGCGAGCGGGGCCATCTGTGGCTCGATCTCGATCGCGTCACGCTTTACGCCGAGCATCCGCGCGTGACCCAGCGCCAGCCGCTGCTCGCCGATGTGCCCATGCTGATCGCCGACACGCTGCGCGCCGCCGGTCTGGCAGGCTCGCGCATTGGCGTCGATGCGGCCGGTGGCCCGCTCGCGCGCGCCGGTGGCCTGCTGCCCGATGCGAAGCTCGTGCCCATGCTTGCCGAGATGCGCGCCCTGCGCTGGGTCAAGCACGACGAGGAAATCGCCATCATGCGCGCCGCCGCCGAGTTGGCCGACTGGGTGCAGGACCGGTATCGCGAGAACATTCGTCCCGGCCGTCTAGTGCAGGAACTCGACTACGCGATGGCCGCGCTGATGGTCACGGAAGGGGCCAAGCGCTTCCCCGGCGAGAACCTCGAAGTGATGCGCTGCTGGACACTGTCCGGCCCCGCCTCGGCCTCGCCGCATGGCGATGGGGCATCGTGCGGAGCGCGCATCAATGCGGGCGACGGCATGGTCAACATCGTGATCCCGCGCCTGAACGGTCTCGTGATCGAAAACGAACGCACGTGGTTCTGCGGCAAGCCGTCGAGCGAGCAGGCGCGCTACTACGAGGTCGCGCGCGCCGCCAATGAAGCCGCAGTGAACGCGGCCGTGACCGGCAAGCCCGTCTCGGGGATCGACGCCGCGGCGCAGGCCGTCATCGAGAAAGCGGGGTGCGGTGAGTTCATCCGACATCGCACGGGCCACGGCATGGGCATCATCGGCCACGAGTACCCGGACGACATGGCGTTCAACCATCGTCCGCTGCTCGCGAACGAGGTGTATTCGGCCGAGCCCGGCATCTATGTCTACGGCCTGGGGGGCTTCCGTCTGGACGACTCGGTCGTCACCGGCGACACCCCCGTGATGCTCACGCGCACGCCCCGCACGCTCGCACACGCCACGATCGATTGAAGATTGCAGGCCCGCGAGTCACGGTTGCCCGCTGACTCGGGCAACCCCAGACACACCATCCTGGAGGAGAGGTCATGGAGTCGATTCTGTTGTCGAATTGTGCGCTGCTCGACCCGGTCAAGGGCGAGCTGCGCGAAGACCACGCCGTACTGATCGAAGGCGGACGCATCAAGGAAGTGTCGGACAAGCCGATTCGGGCGGCGTCGGCGCGCGAGATCGATGCCCACGGGCGCACCGTGATGCCGGGACTGATCGATCTGCATGTGCACGTGCATGCCACGCAGCTCAACCTGGCCTCGCAAGCCCATCTGCCGAACGTGCTCGTCACGCTCCGGTCGGTGCCGATTCTGCAGGGCATGCTGCGGCGCGGCTTCACCACCGTGCGGGACGCGGGTGGTGCGGGACACGCCATCAAGCAAGCAGTCGAAAGCGGACTGGCCGAAGGGCCGCGCCTGTTCGTGTCGGGCCGCGCGATCAGCCAGACCGGCGGACACGGCGACGGTCGCGCGCGCACTGACTACCTCGGCACCGACGGGCCCTGCCCGTGCTGCGTGCGCGTCGGCGCCCTGTCGCGCGTGGCCGATGGCGTCGACGAGGTTCGACGTGCGGTGCGCGAAGAGCTGCAAATGGGCGCCGACCAGATCAAGATCATGGCCTCGGGCGGCGTGGCCTCGCCCACCGATCCCGTTGGGGCCTGGGGTTACGCCGAAGACGAAATCCGCGCCATCGTCGCGGAGGCCCGCGGGCGCGGCACCTATGTGCTCGCCCACGCCTACACGGCATCGGCCATCGAACGCGCCGTGCGCTGCGGCGTGCGCACCATCGAACACGGCAACCTCGTCGACGCCCCCACGGCCCGCTACATGGCCGAGCAAGGCGCTTACGTCGTACCCACGTTGGTGACGTACGACGCCCTCGCGAACGAAGGCAAGTCGCTCGGGCTGCCTGACGATAGTGTCGCGAAGATCGCCAACGTTCATGCGGCGGGCCTGCGTTCGCTGGAGATCTTCCGCGAGGCCGGTGTAAAGATGGGGTACGGCTCGGATTTATTGGGTGAGTCGCAGCGCCTGCAAAGCGACGAATTCCGTCTACGCGCCGAAGTGCTCTCGCCGGCGGAGATTCTGCGCAGCGCGACGGTCATCGGCGCCGAGGTGCTCGGCCAGTCGGGCCAGTTGGGTGAGATCGTGCCCGGCGCGCATGCCGACGTGCTGATCGTCGACGGCAATCCGCTGGCGTCGATCGATTGTCTGCTCGGCCAGGGGGAGCGGATTCCGATGGTGATGAAGGGCGGTAGAATCCACGCTTTCGCGCTGTAGGCCCCATGCGCAGGGGCCCCGACAGCTAACCCTTCCGTGGAGAATCGATGGATTTCCGGCACATCGACGCCTTTCGGGCGCTGATGCTCACGCGCACGACCACCAAAGCGGCCCAGGTGCTCGGCACGTCGCAGTCCGCGGTCAGCCGTCTCGTGGCCGATCTCGAACGCTCGACGCGTCTCACGCTGTTCGATCGCGCGCGCGGACGGCTCGAACCGACGGCCGAGGCGTTCGCGCTCTTCGAGGAAGTCGAGCGCCGCTATGCCGGCCTCGACAACATCCGCGAATTCGCGCTGAATCTGCGTAACCCCGACACGGCCGTCATTCGCGTGGGGTCGGTCGTGTCGTTCGGCCTGGGCTTCTTTGCACGCGTGATGGCCGGCTACCGGGCGTTGCATCCGAGCGTGCAGCTCGCGCTGACCACGGGGGCCTCCGATCTGATTCGCGACCAGGTCGTCACGCATCAGCTCGCGCTCGGCCTCGTGACCAACACGATCGACGTGGCCGCGACCGATGCCGTCTCGTTCGCCAACCTCGACGCGATCTGCGCCCTACCCGCGGGGCACGTCCTCGCGCGCAAGAAGGTGATCCGTCTGGCCGATCTGAAGGGGCAGCCGATCCTGTCTTACGAGCCGACCGACATGGTGCGCTGGGGCATGGATCAACTCTTTGCCGAGGGCAATCTGCATCAGCAGGTCGTTGCCACGGCCCGCTACTCGGTCAACATCGGCACGATGGTGAAAGAGAACGTCGGCATCGGGTTGCTGCACCCGGTGTCGGCGTACGACTTCCTCGACTCCGATCTCGTGCTGCGACGTTTCGAGCCGTCGATGCCATTTCATACGCTGCGTATCACGCCTCGCGCCGCGGCCCCCAGCGCGCAACTCGACGATCTCGTGCGCGTGATGGAGACCACGCTGGAGGATGTCATACGAGCCGTGGAGGCGCGGATGAAGCGCTGACGCGGCCGATCTGCGTGAGCCCTTGGCCGACACCGCCGTACGTTGACCTCGCGCTGCCATAAAAAAGCCCGCCGAAGCGATCGCCGGCGGGCTCTCAGTGCATTGCGCATATCCGGAGGGCATCGCCCTCCCGGGGCTTACGACACGATCGTCTGCGCTTCACCTTCCTTGCGCTCGCGGATCGTGCCCAGACGGTAGACCGTCTCGCCCGACGCTTCCAGGTGCTTGACGGCCGCGTCGGCGTCAGCCGCCGCGACGATCACCGCCATGCCGATACCGCAGTTGAACACGCGGTGCATTTCGGCGTCGGCCACCTTGCCGTGCGCCTGCAGCCACTGGAACAACGGAGGCAGCGTCCAGGCGTCTTGCTTGATGTCGGCCGTCAAGTGGTCTTGCAGCACACGCGGAATGTTCTCGACGATGCCGCCCCCCGTGATGTGGGCCATGCCCTTGACCGGCAGCGACTGCATCAGCGCCAGCAGCGACTTGACGTAGATGCGCGTCGGCGCCATCAGCACGTCGCGCAGCGGTTGGCCGTGGAAATCGGCGTCCAGATCTGGCTTGGCAACGTCGATGATCTTGCGAACGAGCGAATAACCGTTCGAATGCGCACCCGACGAGGCCAGACCCAGCACCACGTCGCCCGGCACGATGGTCGTGCCGTCGATGATCTTGCTCTTCTCGACCGCACCGACCGCAAAACCCGCCAGATCGTACTCGCCGTCCGGGTACATGCTCGGCATTTCGGCCGTCTCGCCACCGATCAGGGCACAGCCCGCCAGCTCACACCCCTGGGCGATGCCCTTGACGACGGTGGCCGCGGTGGCCACGTCGAGCTTGCCGCAGGCAAAGTAGTCAAGGAAGAACAGCGGCTCGGCACCCTGCACCAGGATGTCGTTCACGCTCATGGCGACCAGATCCTGGCCGACCGTGTCGTGCTTGTTCAGCGTGAAGGCCAGCTTGAGCTTGGTGCCCACGCCGTCGGTCCCCGAAACAAGCACCGGCTCCTTGTAGCGCTTGGGTACTTCGAACAGCGCGCCGAAGCCGCCAATGCCGCCCAGCACGCCGTCGCGCAGGGTTTTTTTGGCAAACGGCTTGATCGCTTCGACCAATGCGTCGCCCGCTTCGATGTCGACGCCAGCGTCGCGATAGGAAAGGCCGGATGTTTCGTTAGGGTGTGACATGACGGGAATGCATCAAGGTTCGGTAAAATGCGATTTTACCCGATGCGCGTGCCCTTTCGGCATGCAAACCGGATATCGGACGCAAGCCGACGTCGGCTTGCCCTGTAAACCGCACTCCGCCAGCCTTTTGCCGGCTTTCCTCGTTCGTGATCCAGCAACTGTTTCTCGACCTCGGCACACCGCCGCCCGCCACGTTCGACAATTTCATTGTCGGGCCCAATCGCGAGGCGGCGCAAACGCTCGCCGGCCTGCCCGCCGAACTCTCGGCCGGCACGGCACGCGATCGCGGCATCTACCTCTGGGGGACGGCCGGGTCCGGCCGCACCCACCTGATGGAGGCCCTGTGCCATGCCGTGGGCCCAAGCGCGCGCTATCTGCGCCCGAACAGCCCGCTGGCCGCCTTCACGTTCGACGACGCGAGCACGGTCTACTGCGTCGACGATTGCGACCATCTCTCCCCTACTCAGCAGATCGCCGCCTTCAACCTGTTCAACGAGACACGCGCCCGCCCGCACTGTGCCTTCGTGGCCGCAGGCGCCCAGCCCCCTGTCGACATGCCGCTGCGCGAAGACCTGCGCACCCGCCTCGGCTGGGGCCTCGTATTTCACATTGTGGGACTCGATGACGACGGCAAGAAGCAGGCGCTGCAGAATGCCGCCCGCGAGCGCGGGTTGCAGTTGGCGACCGACGTGCCCGCCTATCTGCTCACGCACTTCGAGCGCGATATGTCGAGCCTGATGGCGTTGCTCGATCGTCTCGACCGCTTTTCGATGGAACAAAAGCGCGCAGTGACCCTGCCGTTGCTGCGCCAGATGCTGACCCACACCGATCCGGCCGTCCCCGAAGGGAAAAACTGACCGGTATCGCGCCGGTTCAGGTAAGCCGCCCCTAGCTTCAGGTAAAATTCGCGCAATGACCAATTTAGCCCTCTTCGATCTCGACCACACTCTGCTGCCCACGGACAGCGACAAGGAGTGGGGTCGTTTCCTCGTGCGCCAGGGTGCTGTCGAGCGTGATTCGTACGCACAGGCCAACGAGGCGTTCTATCAGGATTACTGCGAAGGCCGGCTCGATATGCCGGCTTATCTGCGTTTCTGCCTCGCGCCGCTCGCGCGCTATCCGCGCGACCAGCTCGACGCGTGGCATGCGCAGTACATGGAAGAAGCGATCCTGCCGCACATTCGTCCCGAAGCACTCGAACTGCTCGACACGCACCGCCGGGCCGGCGACCTGTGCGCGATCGTGACGGCCACCAACACGTTCGTCACGCGGCCGATCGCCCGGGCGTTCGGCATCGATCACCTGATCGGCACCGAACCGGCCGTGGCCGGCGACGATCCGAACGCACCGGACGCACGCTATACCGGCGACTATGTTGGTACACCGAGCTTCCGCGAGGGCAAGATCACGCGCACCGAAGGCTGGCTCGCCAGCCTTGGCAAGTCGTGGCACGATTTCGACCACGTCTTTTTCTATAGCGATTCCGCCAACGACGTCCCCCTGATGGAGAAGGTGAACCATCCGGTGGCAACGAACCCCGATGAGGCGCTGCGCGACATCGCGCTGGCGCGTCGCTGGCCCATTCTCGAGTTGTTCCAGTGATCCGCAAACTCATCAAGAAACTGCTTGGCAAAGACAGCCAGGCCATCCTGCCCCCGACCGGCAAGCCGGTTGTCATCCCCGCCTCGGTCCACCGCATCGATCCGAGCCTGCTCTCGAAGAACGCCGTGCGCGTGACCGACACGCTGCAGCAAGCCGGGTTCAAGGCCTTCATCGTCGGCGGCGCCGTGCGCGATCTGCTGCTGGGCATTGCCCCGAAAGACTTCGACGTCGCCACCAGCGCCACGCCCGAGCAGGTCCAGCGCCTGTTCCGCCGCGCGCGCATCATCGGTCGCCGCTTCCAGATCGTGCACGTGCAGTTCGGCCAGGAGATCATCGAGACCTCCACGTTCCGGGCGCTGGTCGATGCCGTCGACAGCGAGCAGATCGGCGCACGTCGTCCGAAAAAAGGCGAACTCGACCGCAAGACGCACGTCACCGACGAATCGGGCCGCGTGCTGCGCGACAACGTCTGGGGCGAGCAGGAGGAAGACGCTGCCCGGCGCGACTTCACCGTCAACGCCATGTATTACGATCCGGCGGCCCAGACGGTGCACGACTATCACCACGGCTGGGAAGACATTCAGAAGCGCGTGCTGCGCATGATCGGCGACCCGGCCACGCGCTACCGCGAAGACCCCGTGCGCATGCTGCGCGTGGTGCGTTTCGCGGCCAAGCTCGGCTTCAAGATCGACGACGCGACGGCCGAGCCGATTACACAGCTCGCGCCACTCATCGACAACGTGCCAGCGGCGCGTCTGTTCGACGAGATGCTCAAGCTGCTGCTCTCGGGTCACGCGTGGGCGTGTGTGCAGCAACTGCGTGAGCAGGGCCTGCATCACGGCCTGCTGCCGTTGCTCGACGTGGTACTGGAGCAGCCGTTGGGCGAGAAATTCGTCATGCTGGCGCTCGCCAACACCGATGCACGCATCCGCGCAGGCAAGCCGGTCTCGCCGGGCTTCCTGTTCGCCGCGCTGCTCTGGCATCTCGTGCTCGAAAAGTGGCAGGCCTATCAAAGTGCGGGCGAATATCCGATTCCGGCGCTGCATCTCGCGATGGACGACGTGCTCGACGCGCAAACCGGCAAGCTGGCGATCCAGCGGCGTTTCGTCGCCGACATGAAGGATATCTGGGGCTTGCAGGTGCGCCTGGACAAACGCGTTGGCCGCACGCCGCTGCGCATGCTCGAGCATCCGCGTCTGCGCGCGGGTTACGATTTCCTGCTGCTGCGTTGCGAATCCGGTGAAGTCCCGGCCGAAGCCGGCCAGTGGTGGACCGACTTCCTCGAAGGCGACGCCGCGACACGCGACACCCTGCTTTCCCAAGGCAGCGGACCGGGCTCCACGCCGGCCGCCAAGCGTCGCCGCCGACGTCGCAAACCGACGGGCGGAAGCAGTGGCGAAAGCTCGGGCGGCGAACGTGGCGACGGGGGCGGCGGCAACGAGAGCGCGACCAGCGAGAATCAGGGCAAGCGGGTATCATCGCGACAGCATGGTTCCGAAGGTGCTTCATGACTGTTGCCTACATCGGGCTCGGCGCGAATCTCGGTGACGCCCGCCAATCGATCAAGGACGCCATCGTCTGCCTGGCGCAGCAGATCGGCGTCACGATCATTGGCAAGTCTGACTTGTATCGCACGGCCCCCATCGAATCGAGCGGCGACGACTATCTCAACTGCGCCGTCGCCGTTGAGACGAGCCTGAGCGCTCATCAGTTGCTCACGCTGTGCCTGAAGATCGAGTTGCATTTCGGACGCGAGCGACCGTACAAGAATGCGCCGCGCACGCTCGATCTCGACCTGCTGCTGTACGGCGACGAGTGCATCGCCGAACCCGACCTGATCGTCCCGCATCCGCGCATGGCCGCGCGCGCCTTCGTGCTGCGCCCGCTCGCGGATCTCGCTCCTGAACTCGACATCCCTGGCCTGGGCCGCGTGAGCGCCTTGCTGCTGGGCGTCGCCGACCAGCGCATCGAGCGCGTCGCGCAGTGCTGCTGCCCGACGAAGCGCGCCTACGTGTCATGAGATCGCCCGTGCTCGGGCGTTTTCGCTACTTGGCCGTCGAGGGCCCCATCGGGGTCGGCAAGACGTCGCTGGCGCAGCGCCTGGCCGATGCCGCCGGCGCCACAGTGTTGCTCGAGCAGCCCACGCTCAATCCTTTTCTCGAACGTTTTTATCGCGACAGCGCACGCTACGCGATGCCCGCGCAGTTGTCGTTCTGTCTGCAACGGGTCGACGAGGCGACGGAAATTGCCCGGCGCGAGATCGACGGCAAACCGATCTTCACCGACTTTCTTCCCGAAAAAGATGGCCTGTTCGCACGCCTGACGCTCTCGGCCGACGAACTCGACCTGTATCGCAGGCTCGTGGCGCACATCGAGCGGCCGCACCGGGCGCCGGACCTCGTGATTCATCTGCAGGCGAGCCCCGAGACGCTGTTCGCGCGCATTCAGAAGCGCGCCATTCCGATGGAACAGCAAATTCCCGATACGTATCTGCGCGCGCTGTGCGACATCTACGGCGAATTCTTCTATCATTACGCCGCTGCGCCGGTATTGACGGTCGACACGGAACAATTCGACCCGGCGCATAACGACAATGACTTCGCCCTGCTGGTCGAACGCATCGATCAGATGCGCGGACGCAAGGAAGTCTTCGTCAAGGGCGCTCGCCCCTGATCGTCGCCCGCGCCGCGCAGGTGAGCGGGTGACACCTCATGAACCGAGGCTGACATGAGTTATCTGCAAGAATCCAACCGCAAGGCCGTGACCGTTCCCGGGCTTGCCCAGATGCGCGAGCGGGGCGAGAAGATCGCCATGCTCACCGCGTATGACGCAAGTTTCGCGGCGCTGCTCGACCGCGTGGGGGTCGACGCCATTCTGATTGGCGACTCGCTCGGCAACGTGATCCAGGGCCAGCGCACGACGTTGCCCGTCACGTTGCGCGACATCTGTTATCACACCGAATGCGTCGCGCGCAGTGTCGACAAGGCACTCGTACTGGCCGACCTGCCGTTCGGCACCTATGGCACGAAGGAGCAGGCTTATCAGAGCGCCGTGGCCGTCATGCAGGCCGGCGCGCAAATGGTGAAGATCGAAGGCAGCGCGTGGCTCGCCGAGACGGTGCGCTTTCTGGTCGAGCGCAGCATTCCCGTGTGTGCGCATCTGGGACTCACGCCGCAGTCGGTGCACGCGTTCGGCGGTTTCAAGGTTCAGGCGCGCGAAGAGGCTGCGCAAACGCAGTTGATCGACGATGCGCGCACGCTGCAAGCGGCAGGCGCGCAGTTGGTCGTGCTCGAAGCCATTCCGGCCGCCGTCGCTGCGCGCGTCACACCGGAAGTGCCGACGATGCCGACCATCGGCATTGGGGCCGGTCCCGAATGCGACGGACAAGTGCTGGTGTTGCAGGATATGCTCGGCGTGTTCCCCGGCAAGTCACCGAAGTTCTCGATGAACTTCATGGAAGGCCAGCCGAGCATTGCCGCCGCCATCGAAGCGTACGTGCAAGCGGTCAAGCACGGCACGTTCCCCGCGCAAGCGCATTGCTTCTGAGCGAGCGGACACCGCCCACGCGCTGATGAGGCAGCGGTTCGCGAACGCGCCGCTGCCTCGGTCCACGCTGATGTGCCACGCGTGCTCGAACCTCCCGCGATCCTGCCGCACCCCTTGCGCCCCCTTGCGCATTCGTTCCGCGCTCATCCGGCCATCGGCAGCGTCAACACGACGGCGAACCCCGCGTCGCGGCCCCCCTCGAACGTCATCGTCCCGCCGTGTGCAAGCATCACCTCGGCCACCATCGCCAACCCCAGGCTCGCCCCTTCGCGTCCGTCGGCACGCGATGAGAACGGCGTGCGCACCCGCTGCCACTCCGACTCGGGGATGCCCGGCCCATCGTCGAAGAACCGCACGCGCCATTGATCGTCGACACGCGTCACATCGACGTGAAGCCGATGCGGTGCGCCATATGCCAGCGCGTTGACCAGCACGTTCTTGATCGCTTCGCGCAGGCTCAGGGCATCGCCGACGATCATGCAGGGCGTCGGCGGTGCGTGAAAGGCCACATCGATATCGCGTGTTGCATACGACAGCGTCTCGCGCATCGCCACCGGCAACAACGCCTTCAGATCGACCGGCGTGGGCGCCACGCTGTCGGCGCGATGCTGCACCATCGCGTGATTGATCAACTGGTGAATGAGTCCCCCCAGCCCACGCGCCTGCTTCTGGATGCGCGCGATATGTGCCTGACGCGCCGCCTCGTCCTGCGTCTGCGTGAGCATTTCCGCCTGCGCGGTGAGCGCCGTCACCGGCGTGCGCAATTGATGCGCGGCGTCGCCGATGACACGACGCATCAGCGCGCGCGAGGTGGCCAGCCGCTGCATGAAGTCATTGATTGCACCGACGAGCGCCAGCGTCTCGGCCGGCGCCGTCACCGCCAACGGCACGAGGTCGTTCGAATCGCGCGCCCGGATGGCCGCTTCGATCTGCTTGAGCGGCGCGAGCGCCTGACGCAGCGTCCACAACGCCGCGAGCATTGTCAGCACACCGGTGGCGATGGTGATGAGCAAAGTGTTGTCCGCCAATCCACGCGTGAATCGCACGCGTGCGTTCTGCGTGTGGGCCAGTGCCACCACGGCCCACGGATGCGGCGCGCTCACCGGCATGCGGCGACCGACGATGGCGATGCGGATGGGCATCTCCTGGTACGTGCCGTCGACCACGACCGGCCCGCCGGCCAGCTTGTCCCACGGAATATCGGGACGGAACTCCGAATCGCCCGCGACCGAGCGGCCGTTCGGATCGAGCACGTTGTAGAAGATCTGATCGCCCGGCGCGAGGGCGGAAAAGGCGGCGAGCGGTACGTCGACGTTGACCTCGCCATTCTGATACCAGGTGTTTTCCGCGACCTGCAGCGCGCTGCCGAGCAGCCAGCGGTCGTACGCGCGGTCGACGGCCGCGCGCGTCGAGAACCAGATGCCGAGCAGCACCGCCGCCACGGCGAACGCCAGCACAGCGCCCATGCGAACGACCAGCCGCAGATACAGGGAACGGCCGGGAACGATCATGACAGCACGAGTTGATAACCCAGTCCGCGCAACGTGCGAATCTGGAATTGCGCGGCGGCCAGCTTCTTGCGCAGACGCGCCACATATTGCTCGATGGCGTTCGCATTTGGCGCCGGCTCGTCGCCATACAGGCGATCCATGAGTTCGTCTTTGCCGAAGATGCGTCCCGGGCGCGCCGCAAGAATTTCGAGCAGCGTCACTTCGCGACGCGTCAGTTCGATCGGCAGGCCATCGACCTCGACGCCGCGACTCTTGCGGTCCAACGTGAGGTTGGCGCATGTCAGCCGATTCGTGGCGTCCTGCCCGGTGCGCCGCATGAGCGCTCGCACGCGCGCTTCCAGCTCGCGAAAATCGAACGGCTTGGTGAGGTAGTCGTCGGCCCCGAGATCGAGCGCACGCACCCGTTCCTCGATCTCCGCGCACGCAGTGAGCATGAGCACGCGTGTGGACAGGCCACGCTCGCGCACGCGTCGCAGCAACTCGAAGCCATCGATGTGCGGCAGCATGACGTCGAGGATCAGCAGGTCGTAATCGTCGCCGATGCGTGCCGCGGCGGCCGCGCCGTCGGTCTCGCAATCGAGCGCGTGGCCGAGCCTACGCAACTGGGTGGCAATCGCTTCGGCGACATCGGCGGTGTCTTCCACCAGCATGATGCGCATAGTTCCTGAGTCTCCTTCGATGGTGATCACGGGGCGCCCGGCATTCTTCCCGGCGAATGTCCGTGATGGTCTCGGGATTCTCTCGGAAATCGCCGGCGACTTCCTCGGGGTTTCCCCTGAATTCGGGCGCTGCGCGCCCGACGTGTCAGCTTCGCTACAGCTTCGCTGCTTAGCATGGGAACTGATTATAAAAGCATCCCTCAGGAGACACGCAATGCACAACGCCCCCCATGCGGGCGCCGCCGGGACCCCTGCGCCCGCGGTGCCGCCATTGCTCGAAATCGATGGCGTCACGCTGCAATACAAGACCGACGATTACCTGGTGACCGCCGCGCAGCAAGTGAGCTTCAACGTCTATCCGGGCGACCGGTTCGTGCTGCTCGGCCCGTCGGGCTGCGGCAAATCGACGTTGCTCAAGGCCATTGGCGGCTATCTGCCGCCGGTCCACGGCGAGATTCGCCTCAAGGGCCGCACGATCACCGAACCGGGTCCCGATCGCATGATGGTGTTCCAGGAATTCGATCAACTGCTGCCGTGGAAAACCGTGCGTCAGAACGTGGAGTTCGCGCTGATCGCCAGCGGTCGCCTCAAGCGACGCGAAGCCGCCGAGCGTGCCGCCCACTACATCGAAAAGGTTGGCCTCGCGAAGTTCATCGACAGCTATCCGCACACGCTCTCGGGCGGCATGAAACAGCGCGTGTCCATCGCGCGCGGCATGGCGATGGAGCCCGACGTCTTGCTCATGGACGAGCCGTTCGCCGCGCTGGACGCCCTCACCCGCCGCAAGATGCAGGACGAACTGCTGCGCCTGTGGGACGACACGCGTTTCACGGTGCTGTTCGTCACGCACGGCATCGACGAAGCGATTCGCATCGGCACGCGCATTTTGCTCCTCTCGCCGCACCCCGGCCAGGTCAAGGCCGAACTCAATAGCATCGCCCCGGAGCAACTCGGTACGGCGCACCAGAGCGCGCTCGAGACGCGCATCGATCAACTGCTGTTCGCAGCCCACTGAGGAGACGGCCATGAACGCCATGACCTCGCAACACACCCCGTCGTCCGCCCAAGCGAGCGTTGAAGCGCCCCTCGAAGCCGTCTACCGGCCGGAATTCGTGCTGGAACCGACGCCCGCCGAGCTGTCGTCGATTCAGCGTCCGCTGTCGACCTTCGAAACGCTGTATCGGCTGAGCTGGCTGCGCAAGACGCTCATCCTGTGCGTGCTCGCCGTGATCTGGGAAATCTACGGCCGCTGGCTCGACAACGCGCTGCTCTTCCCGAGTTTCACCGACACGGTCAGCGCCTTCGCCGGCGGATTGACCAGCGGCGTGCTGCTGCTGCGCGCCGCCGTCTCGCTCAAAACGCTGCTCATCGGCTACAGCATCGGCATCGGGCTCGCGGGCGTGCTGACCACCGTCGCCATCAGCTCGAAGATCGGCAACGACCTGCTCGAAACGCTCACGGCCATGTTCAACCCGTTACCAGCCATCGCACTGCTGCCGCTCGCGCTGATCTGGTTCGGCCTGGGCAACGGCAGCGTGATCTTCGTGCTCGTGCACTCGGTGCTGTGGGCCGTGGCGCTCAACACGCACAGCGGCTTTCGCGGTGTATCGAAAACGCTGCGTATGGTCGGGCAGAACTACGGGCTCAAGCGTTTCGCGCTGGTTCGGCATGTGCTCATCCCGGCCGCGTTCCCGAGCATTCTCACCGGGCTGAAAGTGGGCTGGGCGTTTGCGTGGCGCACCCTGATCGCGGCGGAACTGGTGTTCGGCGTGTCGTCCGGCTCGGGCGGTCTGGGCTGGTACATCTTCGAGAACCGCAATTCGCTGGAGACGGCCAATGTGTTCGCCGGCCTGTTCTTCGTGATCCTGATCGGTCTCGCGGTCGAGAACCTGCTGTTCGCCCGCATCGAAAAGCGCACGCTGCACCGCTGGGGCATGCAGCACTGACTCACGATTCACACGTTTTTTGCGGCAGTGTCTGATTGACGCCCCTTCGGGGGTATGAATAATTCCAACTATCCGGAGACAACAACACCATGAACCGACGCCATTTCACCCGCTGGGCAAGCGCGCTGACGCTCGCTGCCACGACCGCCCTGTCCACGCTCGGCAACGTCGCGCACGCCGAAGCGAGCACCGTGCGTTTGTCGCACGGCTACGGCATTCTCTATCTGCCGCTGATGGTCATGCGCGACCAGCATCTCGTCGAGAAGCACGCGAAGGCATTGGGCCTGGGCGACGTGAAGACGACGTGGACCGTGCTCGACGGCGGCAACGTCATCAACGACGCCATGCTCGCCGGCAATCTCGATGTCGCGGGCACGGGCGCGCCGGGCTTCGTCACGCTGTGGTCGAAGGCGCACGGCATTCCGCGCTCGGAAGTGATCGGTCTGTCGGCCCTCTCGAGCGGCCCGCTCTGGCTCAACACGAACAATCCGAACGTCAAGTCGCTCAAGGACTTCACCTCGAAGGACAAGATTGCGATTCCGGGCATCAAGACGTCGCTGTCCGCCGTGCTGCTGCAAATGGCGGCGGCCAAGGCCTTCGGTATCGAGAACTACGCGAAGCTCGATCCGCTGACGGTCAGCCTGAGCCATCCGGAAGCCGTCAGTGCCCTGCTCTCCGGCAAGACGGAAATCACGGCGCACTTCACCTCGCCGCCGTTCTCGTACCAGGAACTGAAGGATCCGCGCATCAAGCGCGTGCTGAATTCCACCGACGTGCTCGGCAACATCACCATCGACGTGGTCTTCGCGCCGAAACAGTTCACCGTGCAGAATCCCAAGCTGGTGCAGGCGATCCTGGACGCCCAGGATGAAGCGGCCGCGTACATCGCCAAGGATCACGTCGGCGCCGCGCAAACTTACCTGCGCGTGTCGAAGATGAACGTGCCGCAAGCCGACATCGAGCAGATTCTGGCCGATCCGGGCATGAAATTCACCACCACGCCCAATGGCCTGATGCAGTATGTCGAGTTCATGAGCCGCGCGGGCACGATCAAGACGCGTCCCGCGAAGTGGAGCGAACTGTTCGTGCCGCAGATGGCAGCGCGTCAGGGCAGTTAATGGCATGACGCACGGCGGCGTGTGTTGGCGCCGCCGTGCCTCAGTTGCTTGCCGTCGTCGGTGGCGCTGTTGATGGCGCTGTTGATGCCATCGACGGTGGCGACGCCGGTGGCGTCGTCAGTGAAGCCTCCAGCAACGTCGCAGGCAGCGCGCCGCGCAGCGCATTGCACACGACGATCGCCTGTGCGCTCAGCACGTCGTCTCGCGTGAGCACGGCCTCCACCGCCGACCATTTCGCGTCGTCGAGCATCACCCCGCGCATCACGCCCGGCAACACACCGCATGACAGTCGCGGCGTCATCCAGATACCGTCGCGCTTGACGAACACATTGCTGCGCCCGCCCTCGGTCAGCTCGCCTCGCTCATTGAAGCACAGCATGTCGAACGCCCCATTCGCTTCCGCCTCCTTCCACGCCGCATCGTAACGCGCACGCACCGTGGTCTTGTGGCGCAGGAACAGGTCGTTCGCGCGCGTCGTGCTCGCGGGATCGTTGGCCGCCGCTAGCAGCACCTTGACCGACTTGCCCGGTAGCGGTGCCAGCACGGCGTGCGTTATCGCGACCGTGCCGTCATGCGAGAGCGCCAGACGCACGCGGTGAACGTCGTGTTCGCCCAGCGTGGCGACAACCGCATCGATCTGTGCACGCAAGGCCGCCTCATCGAACCGGAAGCCGAACCACTTCGCGGACGCCGCCAGGCGCGCCACGTGCCGCGCGAGATGGGCCACGCCCGACGCCTGCGTCGCCTGCATCGTCTCGAAGAGTTCGAAGCCCGGATCGAGCGCACTCAGGAAACGCGCCTTGAGCTTGCACTCTGCGCGCTCCTCGTGCGCCCGGCTGTCGAGCACGATGCCCGCCCCGACCCCCAATCGTCCGCGCCGCAACCCGCTGGCGTCGGGCGCATCGAGTTCCAGCGTGCGAATCGCGACGGACAGGCAGAAGTCGCCGAGCGCGTGCGGGTCGTCTTCGCGTGCATCCAGCCAGCCGATCGCGCCGGTATAGAGCCCGCGCGGCGACGCCTCGAGTTCACCGATCAGTTGCATCGCGCGATATTTCGGCGCACCCGTGATCGAACCACAGGGATACAGCGCGCGCAACACGTCGGCAAACGTCGTCGCTTGCGGCAGCGTCGCCGTGACGGTCGAGGTCATCTGCAGGACACTCGCGAATCGCGTCACCTCGAAGCGCCTCGGCACCGCGACTGAGCCGGGTATCGCGAGCCGTCCGAGGTCGTTGCGCAACAGATCGACGATCATCACGTTCTCGGCGCGGTTCTTCTCGTCGGCCGCGAGCGCGGCGCTGCGCTCGGCGTCCTCCGATGCGTCGCCGCTGGCCGGCGCCGTGCCTTTCATCGGACGCGCCTCGATCTGGCCGCGCGAATGACGCAGGAACAGTTCGGGCGAGAGCGAAAGAATCGCCCGGCCGGCCACGCCCGACGCGCCCGGCAACATGACGAGCGCACCGTACGGTACCGGCTGACGCGCACGCAGCCGGCGATACAGCGCGACGGGCGAGCCGAACGCGTCGAAATTCAAACGGTACGTGTAGTTGATCTGATAGCACTCGCCTTGCGAGAGCCAGTCGTGGATGCGGGCGATGGCGTCGTCGAAGGCTGCATCGCTCACGTCGCTTTGCAGCGCCGCGACCCCGGCCACGCCGGGCGGCGTAACGCCGTCGCCGTTACCGGAAATGACGGGTGCCAAGCTGCCGTCACAGGCATCGGCCGCTTCGCGTTGCGACAGCCACACCTGCGTTTGCGTCGCGTCGAGCCGCTGCAACTCGCGAAACAGCAGGGCGCGCAATCGTCCCCGTGCTCGCCGCGCCGCCACCGTCTGTACGCCCGCGAGACGCACACCGAATTCGTAGTCGGCCAGCAACACGGCATGCAGGCCGTGACGCGTGGCGTCTTCCACTTCGCGAAGCGCGTCCGAAAGCACATCGGGCTCGTCGCAAGTCACCTCGCGCACGAGCCCGGTATACAGACGCGCCCCGCCGGCCGGATCCGCGCTGTCGTCCAACAGCGCGAACGCGGCCAAAGGGGCTTCACATGACATGGAATTACTCGAAGAACTGCTTCACGCGGTCGAACCAACCCTTCGTCTGTGGGCTGTGACGGGCGCCGCCGGCCTTGAGTGCGGTATCGAAGTCACGCAGCATTTGCTTCTGCTTGTCGTCGAGTTTGACCGGCGTTTCCACCTGCACATGCACGTATAGATCGCCCGGATAGCTCGCGCGCAGGCCCTTGATGCCCTTGCCGCGCAGGCGGAACGTCTTGCCCGTCTGCGTGCCTTCCGGCACTTCGAACGTCGCCTTGCCGTGCAGCGTCGGGGCGTCGATGTCGCCGCCGAGGGCCGCCGTCGCAAACGAAATCGGCATCTGGCAATGCAGATCGTCGCCGTCGCGCTCGAACACGTTGTGCGCCTTGATGTGGATTTCCACATACAGGTCGCCCGCAGGACCGCCATTCACACCCGGTTCGCCGTTGCCGCCCGAACGGATGCGCATGCCGTCTTCGATACCCGCCGGGATCTTGATCTCCAGCGTCTTGGTCTTCTTGATCTTGCCCGAGCCGTGGCAGTTCGTGCAGGGGTCGGGCAGGTACGAGCCCGTGCCGTGGCACTTCGGGCAGGTCTGCTGAATGCTGAAGAAGCCCTGCGACATGCGCACCGCGCCCGATCCGTTACAGGTCGGGCAGGTCTCGGGCTTCGTGCCCGGCTTCGCGCCGTTGCCGTGGCAGATCTCGCATTCGTCCCAGCTCGGCACGCGAATCTGCGTGTCGAAACCGTTCGCGGCCTGCTCGAGCGTGATCTCCATGTTGTAGCGCAGATCTGCGCCGCGATACACCTGCGGACCGCCCCGGCCACCACGGGCACCCGCACCGCCAGGGCCGCCCTGACCGAAGATGTCGCCGAAAATATCGCCGAACGCGTCCGCGAAGCCGCCGAAGCCCTGACCGCCTGCCCCGCCGAAGCCGCCCATGTTCGGGTCGACGCCCGCGTGACCATACTGGTCGTACGCGGCACGCTTCTCCGGCTCGGAGAGCATCTCGTACGCCTCTTTGACTTCCTTGAACTTCTCTTCGGCGTCCTTGCTGTCCGGATTGCGGTCCGGATGGTACTTCATCGCCAGCTTGCGATACGCCTTCTTGATTTCGTCGTCGGCGGCGTTCTTGGCAACGCCAAGCACTTCGTAGTAATCACGTTTGGCCATAAGTCTTTCCAATGTTGGCGCATGTCGCCATCAGGCAAAAAGCCGGGTCGAGATTCCCTTGGCAGAGAACTTCGATACCCGGCCTACACGCGACGCACATTCACGAGCGTCGCGCGCCATGCACGCCTTACTTCTTGTCGGTGACGTCCTTCACTTCGGCGTCGACGACGTTATCGTCATGCGGCTTGCCCGGCTCGGCGCCCGCGGCACCCGCAGCACCGGCTTGCGCCTGCATGTCGGCATACATCTTCTCGCCGAGCTTCTGGCTGGCAGTGCCGAGCGCCTCGACCTTGGCATCGATGTCCGCCTTGTCCGAACCGCGCAGCGCGCCTTCCAGCGCCGTGATGGCCGACTCGATCGCTTCCTTTTCCGAGGCTTCGATCTTGTCGCCGTACTCCGTCAGCGCCTTGCGGGTGCTGTGCACGAGGGCGTCGCCCTGATTGCGGGAGTCGGCCAGTTCGCGCGCCTTCTTGTCTTCCTCGGCGTTCAGCTCGGCATCCTTGACCATCTGCTCGATCTCGGCGTCCGACAGACCCGAGTTCGCCTTGATGACGATCTTGTTTTCCTTGCCCGTGGCCTTGTCCTTCGCGCCGACGTGCAAAATGCCGTTGGCGTCGATGTCGAAGGTCACTTCGATCTGCGGCGTACCCCGTGCGGCGGGCGGAATGCCTTCGAGATTGAACTCGCCCAGCGATTTGTTGCCGGCGGCCATCTCGCGCTCACCCTGGTACACCTTGATCGTCACGGCCGGCTGATTGTCGTCGGCCGTCGAGAACACTTGCGAGTGCTTCGTCGGGATCGTGGTGTTCTTCGTGATCATCTTCGTCATCACGCCGCCCAGCGTTTCGATACCGAGCGAGAGCGGGGTCACGTCGAGCAGCAGCACGTCCTTGCGGTCACCCGAGAGGACCGAGCCCTGAATCGAGGCCCCCGCGGCCACGGCTTCGTCCGGGTTCACATCCTTGCGCGGTTCCTTGCCGAAGAATTCCTTGACCTTCTCCTGCACCTTCGGCATGCGGGTCATCCCGCCGACCAGAATCACGTCGTCGATGTCGCTCACCTTCACGCCGGCATCCTTGATGGCCAGACGGCAGGGATCGATCGTGCGGGCGATCAGCTCTTCGACCAGCGCTTCGAGCTTGGCGCGCGTGATCTTCAGGTTCAAGTGCTTCGGACCCGAGGCATCGGCCGTGATGTACGGCAGGTTGATTTCAGTCTGCTGGCTCGACGACAGTTCGATCTTGGCCTTTTCCGCCGCTTCCTTCAGGCGTTGCAGCGCGAGCACGTCTTTCGACAGATCGACGCCTTGTTCCTTCTTGAACTCGCCGATGATGTAGTCGATGATGCGCTGGTCGAAGTCTTCGCCACCGAGGAACGTGTCGCCGTTGGTCGACAGCACTTCGAACTGGTGTTCGCCGTCCACGTCCGCGATTTCGATGATCGAGATGTCGAACGTGCCGCCACCCAGGTCATACACCGCGATCTTGCGGTCGCCGCCTTCCTTCTTGTCCAGACCGAATGCCAGTGCGGCAGCGGTCGGCTCGTTGATGATGCGCTTGACTTCCAGACCAGCGATACGGCCGGCGTCCTTCGTGGCCTGACGCTGGCTGTCGTTGAAGTAGGCCGGCACCGTGATCACGGCTTCCGTGACCGGCTCGCCCAGGTAGTCCTCGGCGGTCTTCTTCATCTTGCGCAGCACTTCGGCGGAAATCTGCGGCGGGGCCAGCTTCTGGTCGCGCACTTCCACCCAGGCATCGCCGTTGTCAGCCTTGACAATCTTGTAAGGCATCAGGCCGATGTCCTTTTGCACTTCCTTTTCTTCGAAGCGACGGCCGATCAGGCGCTTGACAGCGTACAGCGTGTTCGTCGGATTGGTCACCGCCTGGCGCTTGGCCGGTGCGCCGACCAGAATCTCGCCATCTTCCATATAGGCGATGATCGACGGCGTGGTGCGGGCACCTTCCGCGTTCTCGATGATCTTGACCTGATTGCCTTCCATGACGGCCACGCACGAGTTCGTGGTGCCCAAGTCGATACCAATGATTTTGCCCATGTTTATTTCTCCTAGCGTCCTTTGCGTCGTTCCGTGGGGCCTGTGGCCCGCTCAAATCGTTGATCTGCACGTCATATGGGTGCAGCCCGGTCCATTTCAAGACCCTTCTTGTCGTCCGGTTTTACCCCGCGTCATGCCAGCGTATCCATCGGCATGACGCCCGTGCAATCCACGGCCGGGAATGCCGTGACGGTTGCCGGAACGCCGAAACTTGCCATGATGTCATGACGTTCGACGCCGGCGCGACCCGATTACTTGGCCGCCGCGACGGTCACGAGCGCCGGGCGCAGCACGCGATCGGCGATCAGGTAGCCCTTTTGCAGTACCGCGACGACGGTGTTCGGTTCCTGCTCGGCGGGCACCATCGAAATGGCCTGATGTTGATGCGGATCGAACTTCGCACCGGCCGGGTCGATGACCGTCACCCGGCTGCGTTCGAGCGCCGAGACAAGCTGGCGCAACGTCAGGGCGACGCCTTCCTGGAGCTTGGCCACATCGCCGCTTTTGTCGGCCGCGGCCGCTTCCAGGCTGTCGATCACCGGCAGCAGGTTCTCCGCGAAGCTCTCGACGGCGAATTTGCGCGCCTTTGCCACGTCCTCTTCCGCACGGCGGCGAACGTTCTCCATCTCGGCGCGCGCGCGCAAGGCGTCGTCGCGCAGGGCTGCCGCTTCGGCCTGGGCCGCCAGCAGTCGCGCCTCGACCGAGGGCAGCGCGTCGTTCGCGCCCGCCGCGTCGGTCGGGGCCGCTTCGGCCTGGGACGGAATCGGCTGATCGGGGGTGTTTTGCGGTTCAGTCATGAGCTTGAGTCGTCAAAAGGTTCTTGCGGCGCACCACGACGATGCGCCACCGGTTCAAATCCCTTTGGATAGTAGGGGCGTTCACACCGATTTCAAGGGCTGGCGGCGCGCTGTGCGCCATGCCGGTGCGCGCCGCGTGCCGATAAATATCCGGTTACACGCGTTACGAGTCCACTATTGTATCGGCCGTTGCTGCGACCTAACATGAAATACGGTTCAGCGGATGTATGTGCCGCGCTGAACCCGGCCGCTCGCCGGACATCCCCCGTCCCGTCGAGCGTTCTCTCAGGAGCGCATCATGAAGCTGCCACTGGCTGTTGTCTTCATCCTTGCGTTGGTGACGACGGTAACGATTACGATCTGCTTGTCCGGCGCAGTCACCCCCCGCGATACCGAATACGGTGGCGTGCGGGCGGTGCTGTATCACGACTTTGAAATGCCGGGCGTTCCGGTGCATTCGTCCAATACCGGAATTCCTTCGCGCTAGTCACCCGAGGGCGCGGCCGTCTCATCGACGGGTCAGCGCTCTCGCACGTCCCCTCTATTCGCCAACGCCACCGAGACGCCGTCGATCCCGTTTCGTCGGCCGCCCGTGCATTTGCGCCGCGGGCTCCTGAAACAAACGTCGGCGTTCACTCTCATCCGCACGCATGCGCCGACTGGCGTCGGTCTCTTCATACAGCGACTGTGCCACCGGGGCCGAGCCCCGGACTTCCGCGATGGCCTTCACACGCACTTCCCAGCGCGTGCTGCCGTTATCCACCGTGACAAGGTCCCCCGGGCGCACGTCGCGCGCCGGTTTGACCCGGGCGTCGTTGCACAGCACCCGCCCACGGTCGACGGCTTGCGTGGCGAGGGAACGCGTCTTGAAGAAGCGCGCCGCCCATAACCATTTGTCGATGCGGGTGGCGGCCTGCGGCGAATCGTCCACCTTGACGCTCACGTGTCCGCTCCGGGTTGGCCCTGCGCCGATAAGGCCGACGCTGCCGCCGCCGCATTGGCTTCGTCGAACGCCGCCACGGCCGCGACTTGCCGTTGCCGGGTCGATGCCACCGCCGCCGCCGACGCCTGAGCGGCGCCCTCGGGCGTGAGCACCGGCCACCCTTGCAGGTGACGCGCAGCAATTTCGCCAAGCGCCGTGATCCAGGCGCTCGCACCGTTCAGACATGGGATGAAATGGAATGCCTTGCCGCCGCTGGACAGGTACGCGTGGCGCCCTTCCATATTGATTTCCTCGAGCGTCTCGAGACAGTCCGACGTGAAGCCGGGGCAGAACACATCGACACGGGGTGTGCCGCCACGGCCCAGCTCTTCGAGCGTGGGTGCCGTGTAAGGCTGGAGCCATTCGGCCTTGCCAAAACGCGATTGAAACGTGAGACGACAGGTCGTCTCGTCGAGGCCCAGCGCGGCGCCCAGCGCACGCGCGGTCTTTACGCACTGATCATGGTAAGGATCACCTAGGTCGAGCGTGCGGCGCGGCACGCCGTGAAAGCTCAGCAACAGTCGCTCGCCTGCCGAGAAATCGGGCCGGCCGTGCTGCTGCCAGTAGCCTTCGACCTGCTGACGCAATGCCTCGATGTACGCCGGATGATCGTGATAGTCGCGCACCGTGCGCACATCGGGCTGATTGCGCAGCCGGCCGAGCACGCGGAATACGGCATCGGTCGCGGTGGCGGTCGTACTGCTCGAATACTGGGGATAGAGCGGCAGAACCAGGATGCGCTCGACGCCAGTTTGCCGCAGCGCACGAATGCGCTCCGGAATCGACGGGTTGCCGTAGCGCATGGCGTAGTCGACGACCACGTCGTAGTCGTTCGCGTGCAGCAAGGCCCGCAACGCGTTCGTCTGGTATTCGGTGTTCACCTTGAGCGGAGAGCCGTCGCGCGTCCAGATCGTCGCGTATTTCTGCGCCGACTGGCGCGAGCGGAACGGCAGGATTACCAGCCGCAGCAACGGCTGCCATATCAACGAGGGAATTTCCACGACGCGAGGATCCGACAGAAACTCGCGCAAATAGCGGCGCACGGCCGCGGGACGCGGCTCGTCGGGCGTGCCTAGGTTAATCAGCAGAACGGCCGTCTTGCCGGTCTGGCCATGCGAAATGGGTTCGGGATCGAAGCGCATGGAGCGTACTTTACCGCAAGGCGGGCACCGCGTGCCGGGCCCCGGCCGCCGCGCACCCGCCGTCCGTCAGGGGATGGCGGCGGGTCGCGGCGTTCGGTGCGTCAATTAGCCGCGCGGGGGCTCGCCTTCGCGTGACGGACGATGCGATGCGGTGGGACGCTCGACGCCATGCGCGGGGACCTGCGCACCCTCTGGCTTGCGTTCACGCGGCGCAGGCTGCGGATGTTCCTGCGGTTGCGGGTGCGGCACCGCCTGCGGTGGCTGCTGCGGCCGAACGGGTGCCTGCGGACGCTCCGGTTGAGGCTGCGGTCTCGGCGCGGCTTGCTGACGCTCGATCTGCGGTTGAGGACGAGGCTGCGGCTGCGGCTGAGGATGCGCCATCTGCGGTTGCGGCTGGACGGGTTGCTGCGGCGCTTGCGGCTGTGAGTGCGACTGCCACTGCTGCGGTCGACGCGACGCTCCGGCCGCGTCCGGTTGAACACGCTGCGGCTCGGGCGACGCCGCGGGCGTCTGCGGGAATGGGTGATTCCGCTGCATGTCCCGTTGCGCCGCGTCGTGCCCAGGCTGAGGCACCGCCTGCGGGACTTCGCCTCGCACGGCAGGTTGCCCCGGCACCATCACGCCCGGCGGGTGCGGCACGCCGGACGGCACGGCCTGGCCACCCCGGACTGGCGGTTGGGACTGCGGCGCGAGCTGCCCCGGACGACTCTGATAAACGCCACGCCCTGGCACCCCGGGTTCTCCCGGCCCCCCCGGCACGCCAGGTACCCCCGAGCGCCCCGGCACGCCTGGCATGCCCGGCGTTCCCGGCTCACCCTGCATCGGCGGTACGGCGTGGGTGGGCGGTAGCCCCCCATGCGCCGCTTCCGCGCCCATGGCCTTGAGGGGCGGTTGTGCGCGCGTTGCACCCGCCGCTGCGTTCGCCGCACCGACCGGCCCGTGCGTGTCGACCACCGTCACACGCGGCTGCACACGCCCCTGCGGGTTCGGCCCCACCGGCCTGCCGCTCTGGCGTGGATGTGCGTTCTGGCCGAACGTCAGCGGCGCGCCACCGGCATTCGGCACCGCGTGCAGCGTGCTCGTGAGTTCACGCGACGGCATCGCGCGACCGACCGGCGCACGCGTGGCCAGCACCTGCCGGTTGAACACGCCGGCCGGCGGCGTGACCGGCGCCGGGCGACTATTGCCGAACACGCTCTGCTGCACCGGTGCGACGCCAGGTGTATTCCCAACGCGCCAAGTCTGTCCGGCGCGCGGGGCGGCCAATGCCACCGGCGCGCCGACCCGCCGGCCCTGCACGAAAGCCTGTGCCGGCATCGTCGAGACGGCGCCGCGCACATTACGGTTCACATACACATTGTTGACGTTGATATTCGTGACGTTGGTCGTCTGGATCACCGTCGATCGATTGATATTGGTGACATACGACGGGCTGGCGCGATACGCCGGGCGGTAAGCGTCGTGCGGACCCAACGCAAACCACGCCAGTCCCGCGCCCCCTGCCGCAAACGTAATCCCCCATGCGTTCCCGCCGCTGTTGCCGCTCACCCAGCCGACCAGCGCCGGGGCATACACCGGCCGCACCGCGACCGGCCCCGGCACCCAGCACCAGCGGGCGTCGACATAGGCCCACCGTCCGTAGTGATAGGGCGCGAAGCCCCACGGCGCATCGTCGACCCAGGTCCATCCCCACGGGTCGACCCAGGCCCAATGGCCCGTGCGATACGGCGCCCAGCCCGTCGGCACGTCCGACGGCACCCAAACGGCGCCGTAGCCAGGGGTCTCTTGCCAAGCGCCGTAGTCGTCCAGACTTTCGAAGCCGGTCATGTCGCGCGACACATAGCGCGCGGAGATCGAGCCCTCCTCGCGCGCGTCGCGCTGGCGCACCCATTGGTCGAACCCATCGGCCACGAGTGGCCCGGCCGACTGCTGCGTGAGATTCTGACCCACGAAGGCCACCCGTTGGCCCGATTGCAACGGTACCGACGCGCCTTGACCGTAGACGGTCGCCGCCCCGCGCCAGACGCTCACGGTCGTCACCCCGCCCGGATCGACATCCAGACGATACTCCCCGGCCTGTTGCGGGACGAACGCCAGGTTGGGCGTGTCGATCTCGTAAGGCTGGTTCGGATCGAAAGCCCTCAAATGCAGGCCGACCGTGCCCTGCGTTACGTTCAGTTGCACATTCTGGTCGGTCACGGCCGAGAGAACGACGCTCGTGGACGCCCCCATGCGAACCGCCGTGCCGCCCACATGCATCTCGGCGCGGCTGTTGCGCTCGACCCAGACGGCATCGCCCGTGGTGAGCGGCCGGTTGCGATCGGCATAGCGCCAGTCGCTGGTACCTGCGGGGGCGTACGTGACGGTGCCGTCGAATGCATTCAGCCGCGCCACACGCCCCGGGGGATCGGCGCTCTGTGCCTGCGCCAGCGCGGGAAGTCCCGCCGCGCCAAGGGCGCCGAGCACGAGCCCGACGCCAAGACAGCGAACCACTGTCCGCCAGGAAATCAGGGATTTCATAGACACTCCGGGCACTGTCCGGTGTACGCGCCAAGCGTTGTCTCGGCCGCACCACCTTGTTGCTCTGTCCGAATCCTTCGGCGAACGCCATGACGACGGCTTCGCCACAAGTGACGCTTCAAGCGTAAGACGGCCGTGTGTGACAGCGTGTAAAGGAATGCTACGGGGGTGTAACGAGATGAGGCGCGGGGCCCCGGGACAATACGCGAGACGTTACGCCTGACGACGCGCAGGCTGGGGCGTCACGCCGCCCCCGCCGCCTAATGCTGGCTGAGCGCGCTGGAAAGCAGCTTGGCCGTGATGTCGACGATCGGAATCACGCGCTCGTAGGCCATGCGCGTCGGGCCGATCACGCCCAACGTGCCGACCACTTCGCCATCGACTTCGTACGGTGCCGTGATGACCGTCATTTCTTCGATCGGGACGAGGCTCGACTCGCCGCCGATGAAAATCTGAACACCCTGCGCCCGGCTCGACACGTCGAGCAGCTGCAGCAGGCCGGTCTTGGACTCGAACACGTCGAACAGCTTGCGGAGTCGCGCCATGTTCGACGATAGATCCTCCACGCCCAGCAGATTGCGCTCGCCCGAGATCAGCAAGCTCTCGCGCGAGGTATCGGCCATGGCGTCGCTGCCCGCCTGAACGGCCGCCTGCATCAAGGCACTCATGTCGGAGCGCAGGGCGTCGAGTTCGCCGCGCAAGCTGGCGCGCACCTCATCGAAACTTTGGCCGCCGAAATGGGCGTTCAGGTAGTTTGCCGCCTCGACCAGTTGCGCCGGGGAGTGATCCTTTTCCGTCAGGATGATGCGGTTCTGCACGTCGCCGTCGGGGGTGACGATGATAAGCAACACGCGCTTTTCGGACAGTCGCAGGAATTCGATCTGCCGAAAGATCTGGCTGCGGCGCGGTGTCAGCACCACACCCGCGAACTGCGAGAGATTCGAGAGCACTTCCGCTGCCGAGGCGACCAGTTGCTGCGGCCCGGCCGGCTGCAACCGGGTCTGCACCTGCGACGCCAGCTGATGCACGGCATCGCCGAGCGGGCTTACCGTCAGCATGGTGTCGACGAACAGCCGGTAGGCGCGCGGCGTCGGAACACGACCGGCCGACGTATGCGGGCTGGCCACGAAGCCGAGCGCCTCGAGGTCGGCCATCGCATTGCGGATGGTCGCCGGCGACAGATCGAGCCCGGAGTATCGCGATAGCGTGCGCGACCCCACCGGCTGGCCATCGGCGATGTACCGTTCGATCAGGGTTTTGAGTAGCGTTTGCGCACGTTGATCTAGCATGGCGAAAATTGTAACGCGAAATGTACAAGCACGGCGTGCGGCAAACCCCGAGGGGCCGGCAAGGCCGCGCGTGCCGATGGTTGCTGTCATCGACTTATGGTGTAATGGCGGCATGAAAACAGGGAGCCCTTTCAAGACCGTGGCGCTCGTCGGGAAATACCATGCCGACGGCGTTGCCGAACCGTTGCTCACGCTGGCGGCATGCATCGCCCAGCGAGGACATCACGTCATCTTCGAGCGTGATACGGCGCACAACATCGGCGCGGCCGCCGCCCCCTACCGTCCCCTCGACATTCAGGAAATCGGTACGCAGGCCGATGTGGCGGTGGTCATCGGCGGTGACGGAACGATGCTCGGCGTGGGCCGTCAGCTGGCCGCCTCGAAGGTGCCGCTCATCGGCGTGAACCACGGACGCGTCGGTTTCATCACCGACATTCCGCTCGACGAGATGCGTCAGGTCGTGCCGGCCATGCTCGAAGGGCATTTCGAAGCCGAGCAGCGCACCCTGTTGGCCGCGCGTATCGAGCGCGAAGGCCAGACGCTGTTCGAGACGCTCGCGTTCAACGACGTGGTGGTGAACCGCTCGGGCATCTCGGGCATGGTCGAGCTGCGTGTCGACGTCGACGGCCGCTTCATGTACAAGCAGCGCTCGGACGGCCTGATCGTCGCCACGCCCACGGGCTCGACCGCCTATGCGCTCTCGGCCACCGGCCCGATCCTGCATCCGCGACTTGGCGGCGTGGTGCTCGTGCCGATCGCCCCGCACGCGCTGTCGAACCGCCCGATCGTGCTGCCGGATTCGAGCGATATCGTCATCACGATCACCGGCGGGCGCGAGGTCGGCGCCAACTTCGACATGCAGTCGTTTGCCGAGCTGCGTCAGGGCGACCGGATTCTGCTGGGCCGCTCCGAACATCAGGTGACGTTCCTGCACCCGGTCGGCTACAACTATTACGCGACGCTGCGCCGCAAGCTGCACTGGAACGAGCATATCTCCGACGAAGATCCGTCGCAGACCTGACTTCACGCCCTCCCCGACCGCCCATGCTACGCAGTCTCTCGATTCGCGATTTCGTGATCGTCGATCGTCTCGACCTGGAATTCTCCGCCGGCTTCACCGTGTTCTCGGGGGAGACCGGCGCGGGTAAATCGATTCTGATCGACGCGCTGGCGCTGGCCATGGGCGAGCGCGGCGACACCAGTATGGTGCGCGCCGGACAAACACGCGCCGACATTACCGCTGAGTTCGCCGCCGACGCCGAGGCCCGCCCCGATCTCGAAGCCTGGCTGCAGGCGCAGGCGCTCACGCTCGAAGAACACGGCGGCGTGCTGCTGCGCCGCGTGCTCGACTCGGGCGGACGCTCGCGCGCCTTCGTCAATGGCACGCCCGCCACCCTCGCCCAACTGCGCGAACTCGGCGAGATGCTCGTCGACATTCACGGGCAGCACGCCCATCAGCAGTTGCTGCGCGCCGACGCACAGCGCCGCCTGCTCGACGCCCATGCGGGCGCCACCGCGCTCGCGGCGGACACGGCGGCGGCGCACAAGGAATGGCGGCGTCTCGTCAAACGTTGCGAGGAAGCCCACGGGCGCGACCGCGAGCTACAGCTCGAGCGCGAGCGTCTCGAATGGCAGACATCCGAACTCGACAAGCTGAATCCGCAGGAAGGGGAATGGGACGACGTGAGCGCCGAGCATCGCCGCCTGTCGCACGCCGCCAGCCTCATCAACGGCGTGCAAGGCGCGCTTGACGTGCTCGCGGAAGCGGATGGCGCGCTCGTCCCGTCGCTCGGTCACGTAGTGCACCAGATCCGCGAACTGGCCGAGATCGATGCCGGGCTGGCCGACGCACTGGCCGCGCTGGAGCCGGCCGAGATCCAACTTCGCGAAGCCGTGCACTCGCTCACGCATTATGCACAACGCATCGATCTCGATCCGGAACGTCTGGCCGTGGTCGAGCAGCGGCTCGAGGCGCTGCACTCGGCGGCCCGCAAGTTCCGGGTTACGCCCGAGCAACTGCCCGCCGAGCAAGCCGAACGCCGTGCCCAGTTGGAAGAGCTGACCGCGTCGCAGGACACGGCCGCCATGCAGGCGGCCGCCGACGCCGCGCACGCAAGCTATCTGACACTGGCGGTCACCTTGTCGAAGGCACGCGCGGCGGCCGCGGCGTCGCTCTCGCGGGAAGTCACGCGCGCCATGCAGGACCTCTCGATGCCGGGCGGACGCTTCGAGGTCGCCCTGAGTCCCACGCCGGAGCCGCAGTCGTTCGGTCTGGAGACGGTCGAGTTTCTCGTCGCCGGTCACCCCGGCGTGCCCACGCGGCCGCTGGCCAAGGTGGCGTCGGGCGGTGAGTTGGCGCGCATCAGCCTGGCGTTGCAGGTGATCGCCAGCAGCGTGAGCCTCACGCCGACCCTGATTTTCGACGAAGTCGATTCGGGCATCGGCGGCGCCGTGGCCGAAGTGGTCGGCCGTTTGCTGCGGGAACTCGGTCAGGGGCGGCAAGTGTTGTGCGTCACCCACCTGCCTCAGGTCGCCGCGCTCGGCCACCAGCATCTGCGCGTGAAAAAACGCAGCGACGGCGATTCGACGATGAGTGAAATCGAGCCGCTCGGTCGCACGGAGCGCGTCGAGGAGATCGCGCGAATGCTCGGCGGCGTCGAGATCACCGCCACCACGCGCAAACACGCGCGGGAGATGCTCGCGCTCTGAGCGCGCACGTTGCCCCCACCGCGCGCCGATCGCTCGCAGGGCAATCACGGGCGGCGATGCATCGTCCGCCCGTGAGCGTCGTCAAACCGGCCCGGCGCTCGCGAACACCGAATCCCACAGCGCCATGACCGCGTCGCGTTCGGCTGCCACATCACTGGCCGGCACGCGGGCCGCTTCCACCCCATCGAGCCGCAACTTGTGCTGGCGTTTGCGATAGATCCGATAAGCAGCGGCTGCACCGTCCGCAAGCGTCGCGTCGATCAGCCCGAGTTGCGCCGCTTCGCGCAACAGCGCGATGTTGCCGGCATTGCGGAGCAGCGACGGATGTGCCCCCGAATGCAGCAGTACCAGGTACTGCACGGTGAACTCGATATCCACCATGCCCCCGCGATCGTGCTTCAGATCGAACAGCGAGGTCGGGTTCGGATGCCCCTCCAACACCTTGCGCCGCATCGACACAATTTCCTGGGCAAGCGGTAGCGCCTCGCGGGGCGTCGCGAGCACCTGCGCGCGGATCTTCTCGAACGTCGCGCCAATCGTCTCGTCCCCGGCACAGAAGCGAGCCCGCGTGAGCGCCTGATGCTCCCAGACCCACGCGGTGTTCGCATTGCCCTCGCGGAACTGGTACTGGCGGAAGCTCTCGACGCTCGTCACCAACAAGCCCGACAAGCCGTTCGGCCGCAGCCGCAGATCGACGTCGAAGAGCGTGCCCGCGCCGGTGTGCGTGGTGAGCCAGGTCACGAAGCGGCGAGCGAGTGCGGCATACGCGTCCGGCGCGCGGTCGTCATCGTCGTCGTAAAGGAAGATCAGGTCGAGGTCGGACACATAGCCCAGCTCCTTGCCGCCGAGCTTGCCATACGCGATGACCGAGAAACGCGGCACCTCGCGGTGGCGCGTGGCCACGTGCGGCCAGACGGTCGAGATCGTCACATCGACGATGATGTCCGCCAGTTCCGAGAGCCGGTCGCCGATCGCCTCGACCGACAACGCGCCCTGCAAATCGAGCAGCAGGATGCGGAACACCTCGGCGTGATGCGCGCGCCGCAGAATGTCCATCTGCACTTCGACGTTGCCGGCCGCGCCCGACGCATTCAGGCTCAACAGCAACTGTGTTTTGAAAGACGCCCAGTCGAACGGCGCGGCGAGCGCTTCGTCGTCGAGCAGCTCGTCGAGCAATTGCGGGTGACGGATCAGGTAGCCTGCCGCCCAACGCGAGCCGGCCAGCACCTTGACGACGCGCTCCAGCGCGCGCGGATACTCAGTGAGCAGCGCCAGATACGAACTGCGACGGCTGATGGCCGAAAGCAGGTCGAGCATGCGCGCGAGCACGGCGTCGGCCTCGCCCGTGCCCGCCGCGCCTTGCACGGCGCGCTGCACCAGTTGATCGAAGCGGCGCCGGCTGGTTTCGCCCAGCGCCTTGTAGCGCGACGACGTCCAGACGGCGCGTAGCCGGTCGAGGGCACCGTCGGCGTCGGTAAAGCCCAGGCGCGAGAGCTGATGGCCGAGATCGCCCGTCTGTGTCTCGTCGGCCAGACATTCGCTCCACAATTCCGGCGGGCATTCGCATTCGCCCGCCCCCGACGCCGCCGCCTTGCGCCCGCTGCCGCCGGCCTTGTCCGCGAAGATCTCGTCGAACTGCGCGGCGACGAACTCGCGATGCTCGTCGAGCACCGTCATGAAGCTCGCCTCGTCGGGGAAGCCCATGGCGCGCGCCACCGCGAGACGATCGTCGCCGGAGGCCGGGAGGATGTGCGTCTGCGCATCGTCCAGATACTGAATACGGTGTTCGAGCTTACGCAGGAAGACGTAGGCGTTCGCGAGTTCGTCAGCCACATTCTGGGCGAGCCAGCCGCGTCGCGCCGCCACGCCCAGCACGGCGAGCGTCGGCCGCACGCGCAGTTCCGGCTCTTGCCCGCCCCGAATCAGTTGGAACACTTGTGCGGAGAACTCCACTTCGCGAATGCCGCCGCGCCCGAGCTTGATGTCGTTGATGCGTGCCGGCTTGGCGCGCGCGCGGCGCTCCGCCTCGTGACGAATCTGCTCGTGCAGCGCGCGAATCGCGCCGATCACCCCGTAATCCAGGTAACGGCGGAACACGAACGGCTGGACCAGCGCCGCGAGCAGCCGCTCGGTGCGCTTGCCGGGTTCGCTCGCCACCTCCGACACCAGCCGCCCCTTGATCCATGCGTAGCGCTCCCACTCGCGCCCCTGCACGTAGAAATACTCTTCGAGCATCGGCAGGCTGCACACCAGCGGCCCGGAATCGCCATTGGGACGCAGGCGCATGTCCACGCGGAACACATAGCCGTCCGGCGTGAGTTCGGAAATCATGCCGATCAGCTTGCGACCGAGCTTGGTGAAGAATTCGTGGTTCGAGAGCGAGCGCAAGCGGCTCGCCGCCGCCGGGTCGGCGTCGTCGGGCGCCGACGTATCGCCGTCGTCTTCATAGACGAAGATCAGGTCGATGTCCGACGAGACGTTCAATTCGCGTCCGCCAAGCTTGCCCATGCCGACCACCGCGAGCGTCTGTCGCTGCCCTTCCGCATTGCGCGGCACGCCGTGGATGGCTTCGAGCTCGCTCGAGAGGACCGTGATGCCCGCCTGGATGGCGAACTCGGCGAGGGCTGTCATGGCTTCGGTAACCTCGGCCAACTCGGCGCGACCGTCCAGGTCGCGCTGCATGACGGCGCACAAGGCTTCCACGCGCAGCACGCGCAGCGCGCGGGCGAGGCCCGCCTCGTCGACGCCCGCGACCCCCGTGGGTTGCTCGGGCGGCGATAGCTGCGTGCCGGTGATGGCTTCGAAGCGACGGGCGAGCCAACGCGCGTCCACAGGGTGCTCGGCCAAGGCGGGCAATGCCTCGACAAGCGCGGGACGGCTCGCCAGCATGCGCGCCGCGTAGCGCGAGTAGGACGGGATATCGATGGGGTTTTCGGGTGAACTCACTGGCGGGGTTCCGGTCATCAATGAGATTGAAGAGACTTTCGAAGGCTTACCCGTGCGCGATGAAACGCCGGATCACACGTCTGTTTCTCCTACGGCCGGGCCGTCGGGCGGCCTTGGGCTTGTGTTACAGTCTTTGCCACAGAAACTACCACATTCCCTCGTAGACGCGCAGCATGACCGACCGTAAGCCGCCCGCCTCGTCCACCGGCAACCGGTCCTGGTTCTCGTCACTGCCGCGTGGCTTGCGACTGGGCCTGGAATGGCTGCTGGCGCTCGTCGTCATCGCCTATTTCGGACTTGGCGCCGTCGTCCTCACAACCCGGTACGTCATCCTGCCGCGCGTGTCGGACTACCGAGCGCAGATCGAAGCGGCTGCCTCGCGTGCCATCGGCCTGCCCGTCACCATCGGCCGCATCGACGCCGTCTGGCACGGCTGGCACCCTTACCTGACGCTCGAAGACGTTCGCATCACGCGCCGCCCCCCCGCCGCGCGCGCACCCTCGCTCAGCGCTCGAACGGCACCCGCGACGCGCGCGGCACGCCCCTCGCCGGACACGCCGCCCGGGGCGCCACCGCCCGCCGAGCCCAGCCTGACGCTCCACCGCCTCGATGCGGTGCTCTCGTGGACCAGCCTGATTCACCTCGACGTGCGCCTGTCGAACCTCACGTTGTCCGAACCCGATCTCACCATCGAACGCCTCACCGACGGCTCGATTCTCGTCGCGGGCATGCCGGTGACGGGCGGCGGCGCCGCGACCGACTCGACCGCCGCCGACTGGCTCATGCGTCAGTCGCGCGTCGTGATCCGCAACGGCACCTTGCGCTGGCGCGATGCCACGCGCAACGCGCCCGACGTCGTCGTCACCCAGGTCAACGCCATGCTGCGCAATCGAGGCTTCGACCATCGCTTCGGCATGCAGGCGACGCCGCCGACGGGCATCGTGGCACCGCTCGACATCCGGGCGCGATTCACGAATCCGCTGTTTGCTCGCCCCGGCGAAGTCAAACGGTGGCGCGGTCAGCTCTACGGCGAAGTCGGCACGCTCGACCTGACTGAACTGGCCCGCTACGTCGACTTGCCGGGCAAGGACACGCGCGGTCGCGTTGCCGCGCGGGCGTGGGTCGACTTCGACGATGGGGCGATCACGGGGGCGACGCTGCGCGCCGCGGGAGCGAATACGTCGGTGCAATTGGCCGACGATTTGCCGCCGCTCACCTTCGACGCCACGCAGGGCCGGATCGACGTGACCCGCGTAACGCCCCACGCCGACGCCGGCTGGCAATTGCGCGCCCGCGATCTGACATTGCAAGCCGCAGGCCGGCCGACGCTCGACGTGCCTGATCTGCGCGGCACCTACGCGCCGGGCACGAACGAGCACGGACTGCACGCCACCTTTGCGGGCCCGCGCTTCGACATCGGCGCCGCGATGGCGCTCGTGCCGTCGCTGCCGCTCGCCCCGCAAACACGCGACGCGCTCGCGAGTTTTCGGCCGCGCGGCAGACTGGCCAATTTCGACATCAGCTACCAGGCCCCCAAGCCGCACGGCCCGGGCAACTGGCGCGACCTGCCGGGAATCCGGCAACTGCCGCCCGAGCGCGAACGCTATCGGGTGGTCGCCGACTTTGAAGATCTCGGTGTCGACAGCGCACCGAGCGAGCATCCGCCGGCGAATCCGGGGTCGCCCAATGCGGGACGCCCGGGCTTCGCCAATCTGAGCGGGCACATCGACGCCGATCAGTCGCGCGGCAGCCTGACCCTCAACGCGAAGCACGCCGCGCTCGACTTTCCCGGCCGCTTCGACCAGCCGCGCATCGATCTCGATACGCTCACCGCGCGCACGTCGTGGCGCGTCTCGCACTCGGCGACGCAACGCGACGCCCCGGCGGACGTAGCGGTGCGCGTGGACGCCCTGCACCTGCAGAACGCCGAATTGACGGGCGATGTGACCGGCACGTGGCGCAATGGCGGCAAGGGCAATGGCATCGTCGACCTGAAGGGCAACATTGTGCGCGCGAGCGCCAGCGCGGTGCCGCGCTATCTGCCGACCGACATCGGCGCGAGCGTGCGGGATTATCTGCAACGCGCGCTGCTCGCTGGCACGGTGCAGAACGCGCCCTTCGCGGTACAGGGCGATCTCGACAACTTCCCGTACGGCAAGGGCGGCGGCAAGTTCCGCATCGACATTCCGCTGGTCGACGTCGCCTTCAACCCGTCGCCGGTGCGCCCCGGCCACACGGAAGTCTGGCCGGCCTTTGACAAGGTGCGCGGCAATCTGCGCTTCGACGCCGACAAGTTGCATATCGCCATCGACAGCGGCACAGTCTTCGGCGTCACGCTCACCCAGGTGGTGGGCGACATCAACGACATCGGACAGGACGATTCCGTGCTCACCCTCAAGGGCGACGCGCGCGGCCCGGCGGCCGACTTCGTGAAGTACCTGAACGGCAGCCCGGTGGGGCACTGGATCGGCGACTTTACCGACGAAACACGCGCGAGCGGCACCACACAGCTCGCGATGCAGTTGTCGATGCCGCTCGATCACACCGATCGGTCCAAGGTCACGGGCCGCGCGCGCTTCCTGCGCAACGACATCACACTGCTGAACGGCCTGCCGACCTTCGGCGCCGTGGACGGGGAACTCGCGTTCACCGAGCGCGGCATTTCGCTCGACAATCTGCGCGGCACGTTCCTCGGCGGCGACCTGCGCGCGTCCGGCGGCAGTCGCAGCGACGGCACCATCGCGCTGAACATTGGCGGCACGTTGAGCGCGCAAGGCCTGCGCGACAATCAGGAAAGCGCCTCACTGGCGCAACTGGCCAAGCGCATGACGGGCGGCACGCCCTATTCGGCAACGGTCACGGTGCGCCAAGGCATGACCGAGGTGGCGGTCCAATCCACGCTCGTCGGCCTGGCCGTCAACCTGCCCGCCCCGCTCGGCAAGCGTGCGGAGACCTCGTTGCCCGCGCGCTTCACGCTGCGTCCCCAGCCGAGTCCGGGCGGCCGTCGCATTGATACACTCGACTTCGCCGTCGGCAGCGTTCAAGGCAATTACGTGCAAGAGCATAGCGGCGGGAGTGCCGGAAACCCCGCGCGCGTGGAGGTGCTGCGTGGCGGCATCGGCATCAACCAGCCCGTGCCCGCGCCGCGCGAGGGGGTTCAGGCAGCCGCCCAGTTCGATACGCTCGACGTGGACGCCTGGCGAAGCGTGATCGCGTCGCTCACCAGCGACGCCGGGACCGCCAACGCGCCAGCCCCCCAAAGCGCCCCGGGCACGCCCCCCGCCCCGGCGGGGCCGTCGGCCACAGTCACGACGGCGCGCGACGAGTTCGGCGCGCTCACGCCCTACCTGCCGACGCGTCTCGCCCTGCATGCCAAGCAGGTGCGCCTGATGTCGCGCCAGTGGCCGGAACTGGTGGTGGGCGCCCAGCGCAGCGATCGCGACTGGCAGGTCAGTCTGGCCTCCGACCTCGTTTCCGGCTTTGCCGAGTGGCATGCGCCCGATGCGAAGAACCCGTCGGGCACGTTGCGCGCGCGGCTCGCGAAGCTGGTGATTCCGCGCGAGGACCACGGCAACGATGTCCTCACCCAAGTGCTCGATGAGCCGAGCGACGAGTTCCCGGCCATCGACGTCGTGGCCAATGAGTTCGTGCTGCGCGACAAGCCGCTGGGCCGGCTGCAATTGAACGCGCACAACGATATCGAGGACGGCGTGCCCGTGTGGCAACTCACCCAACTCTCGCTCAGCAACAGCGCCGCCACGCTCAACGTCAAGGGCAACTGGCGCACCTCGCGTCGCCGCGCAGCCCCCGCGGCGAGCGACGACGTGCCGCGCCGCACCATGCTCGACTTCAATCTCGACGTGAAGGACGCGGGTGGCCTGCTCGACCGCCTGGGGATGCCCAAGACCGTCAAGGACGGCTCGGGGACGGTCTCGGGCCGTTTCGGTTGGCGAGGTGGTCCCGACGCGATCGACTACCCGACGCTCGGCGGCCGTGTCACGATCGATCTCAAGCGCGGGCAGATCCTGAAGGCCGACCCCGGACTGGCCAAGCTGCTGGGCATTTTTTCCGTGCAGACACTCGCCAAGTTCCTGACGTTCAATTTCAGCAGCGTGATCGGCAGCGGCCTGCCATTCGACAGCATCGACGGGAACGCCACGATGCAGGGTGGCGTGGCCAACACCACCGATCTGACGATCAATGCCAATGCCGCGACCATCAGGATCGACGGTCATACCGACCTCGCGCGCGAGACGCAGGACCTGACCGTGCTGGTGCTGCCGAAGATCAATGCGGCGTCAGCGTCGCTCGCGTGGGCGATTGTCAACCCGGCACTGGGCATCGGTTCGTTTTTCGCGCAACTGGCGCTGGGCGAGCAGCTCTCGCGCACGCTCTCGACGACCTACCATGTGAGCGGATCCTGGGACAATCCCATCATCGAACAAGCCGACGGCAATAAGAGTAAGATCGTGCCATCCCCGGAAGCGCTGCCCGGCGCGCAAAACAGCGCGCAACTGTCCGGCATGCGCGGCAACTGAGGGCATTTCCGAGATGCCTGAGACGTTCGGTATGTGCCATATGCCGCTTTATTCGCCGGAAATGCCGGAGACACGGTTCCGCGCCACATCCACCGATGACATGACGAGTCCCGACACACCGTCTACCGCACAGTCCACCGCCGCGCCGGCGTTGCCATACGGACATTGGAAGCACGCCTTGCCGGGGTCTTCGATGGCCGCATGGGCCGGTCGGGTGGCGACGCCCTGCGTTTTCCCGAGTTGCCCCGTGCCATGGGCGACGGTACGCTCGGCGTCGTACCCGCGGCCCCTGTCGACCACGGGCCGTCGCGCATCCGTGCCGCGTGCTGGCGTGCGCGCAGGGCGGCCTGGCGTGCTGCAGGGTTGATTTCGCTATCTCCGCCCTCATCTATCGAACATATTTCCTTGGCCTGACACCGCATGAAAATCATCGACACCGGCATCCAGAACCTGGCCACGGCCCGCGAGCTGCTGCTCACGCCGTACGGCCTTGACGAAAGCCACCTGCAACGCGCACTGGGTGACATCTTCACGCACCGCGTGGACTATGCCGACCTGTATTTCCAATACACACGCAGCGAAGCCTGGAGCCTCGAGGAAGGCATCGTCAAATCGGGGTCGTTCTCGATCGATCAAGGCGTGGGCGTGCGTGCCATCGTGGGCGACCGGACGGCGTTCGCCTACTCCGACGACATCTCCGACATCGCGCTCAAGGACGCCGCCGCGGCCACGCGCAGCATCGCCACGGCCGGACGCGGGCGTGTGAAGGTCGGTAGCAAGCTCTCGAATACCAGCGGGCACGGGCTGTACCTGCCGTCCGATCCGCTCGCCTCGCTCGACGCAAACGGCAAGGTGGCGTTGCTCGAACGCATCGAAAAGCTCGCGCGCGCACGCGATCCACGCGTGTCGCAAGTGATGGCGGGGCTGGCCGGCGAGTACGACGTCGTGCTGGTCGCGCGCAGCGACGGCGTGATCGCCGCCGACGTGCGTCCGCTGGTGCGCGTGTCGGTCACGGTCATCGTCGAATCCAACGGCCGCCGTGAAATGGGCAACAGTGGCGGCGGGGCGCGTCTTGACTACGCGTTCTTCACCGACGATCTGCTCGAAAAATACGTCAAGGAAGCGGTCGACGGCGCGATCGTCAAGCTCGACGCCCGCCCGGCACCGGCCGGGGCGATGACAGTCGTGCTCGGGCCGGGCTGGCCCGGCGTGCTGCTGCACGAAGCCATCGGCCACGGTCTGGAAGGCGACTTCAACCGCAAGGGCTCGTCGGCCTTCTCCGGACGCCTCGGCGAGCGTGTCGCCGCCAAGGGCGTCACGGTGGTCGACGACGGCACACTGTCCAACCGCCGCGGCTCGCTGAACATCGACGACGAAGGCAATCCGACGCAGTGCACCACGCTCATCGAAGACGGGATTCTGCGCGGCTATATGCAGGACAGCCTGAACGCGCGTCTGATGAAGATGCCGGTTACGGGTAACGGCCGGCGCGAGTCGTATGCCGCACTGCCGATGCCGCGCATGACCAACACGTACATGCTCGGCGGCGACAAGGATCCCGAGGAAATCATCGCGTCGGTCAAGCGCGGGTTGTACGCCGTGAACTTCGGCGGTGGCCAGGTGGATATTACCAATGGCAAGTTCGTGTTCTCGATGTCCGAGGCCTACATGATCGAGGACGGCAAGATCACGTACCCGGTCAAGGGCGCCACGCTCATCGGCAACGGGCCCGAATCGCTCAAGGACGTCACGATGATCGGCAACGATATGTCGCTCGACTCGGGCGTGGGTGTGTGCGGCAAGGAAGGCCAGAGCGTGCCGGTGGGCGTCGGTCAACCGACGCTGCGCATGGAGAACATGACGGTCGGCGGCACGGCGTAAGGCTGGCGGCGCGTGCCATGTTACGCGTCGGATGGCGCACCGCAAAAAATGCGTCAAGCATAGCAAAGCGCCCGGCTCAAACCGGGCGTTTTCGCGTGTTTTTCGATAAACACGATTATTTGATGCAATTTGACGCCTTGAAATACGTAAAATCCGCGTGTTTTCCAGCCGATTAGCGGCCCCTGCGGTTGCGGCGTCATTCGATTAGGCGTATAAAGTGATTCCAGTGCACGGCAAATGCGTGCAATGCAATGTTGAACACATCTCTCATGACCGCCCATCCGTCTTACTTTTATTTTTTTGCGATTCTCACACCGCTGGCGGAAGGAGAGGGGCAGTTGCAGCAGTAAGCACCGAAACGAATCCTGAAAAACCGCCAGACAGCCTGGCGGTTTTTTTTTGACCCGAATCCCGAGAAACGAACCGCAGTTCGAACTGCGCAGGAGAAATGCCATGCCTCCCCACAACACCGATGATGTCCGTATTCGCGAACTCAAGGAACTGACGCCGCCGGCGCATCTGATTCGCGAATACCCATGCTCGGACAAGAGCGCGGACCTCATCCATCGCTCGCGCGGCGCCATCCACCGCGTGCTGCACGGCATGGAAGACCGTCTCGTCGTCATCATCGGCCCCTGCTCGATCCACGATCCGAAAGCCGCGATGGAATACGCCGCGCGCCTGGTCGAACAGCGCGAGCGCCTGAAAGGCGAACTCGAAATCGTGATGCGCGTGTACTTCGAAAAGCCGCGCACGACGGTGGGCTGGAAGGGTCTGATCAACGACCCGCACATGGACAACAGTTTCAAGATCAACGACGGCCTGCGCCTCGCGCGCGACCTGCTTGCCCAGATCAACGAACTGGGGCTGCCCGCCGGCACCGAGTACCTCGACATGATCAGCCCGCAGTACATCGCCGATCTCGTGTCATGGGGTGCCATTGGCGCGCGCACCACCGAATCGCAGGTGCACCGCGAACTGGCATCGGGCCTGTCGTGCCCGGTCGGATTCAAGAACGGCACCGACGGCAACGTGAAGATCGCCGTCGACGCCATCAAGGCCGCGTCGCAGCCGCACCATTTCCTGTCGGTGACGAAGGGCGGCCATTCGGCCATCGTGTCGACCGCGGGTAACGAAGACTGTCATCTGATCCTGCGGGGCGGCAAGACGCCGAACTACGACGCCGCCAGCGTGCAGACCGCCTGCGACGACATCGCCAAGTCGGGCCTGGCCGCGCGCGTAATGATCGACGCATCGCACGCCAACAGCCAGAAGAAGCATGAAAACCAGATCCCGGTCTGCGAGGACATCGCCCGCCAGATCGCCGGCGGCGACGACCGGATCATCGGTGTGATGGTCGAGTCGAACCTCGTGGCCGGGCGTCAGGACCATGTGCCCGGCAAGCCCCTGACCTACGGCCAGAGCATCACCGACGCCTGCATCGACTGGGAAGACAGTCTGAAGGTGCTCGATACGCTGGCCGATGCCGTGCGTGCGCGTCGTCTGGCACGCGGCGCAGGCAATTGATGTGGCGGGCGGCCGGTGGCCGCCCGCTCTGCCCGCCTCCCCGCGCTCCCCGCCGCTCCACCCTCCCCGCGAATTCCCGCGGGCCTGGGGCGCGGTCAGCCGGTCGCGTCGTGGTTATGAGTTGCCTTCGGACCGATCGCGCCGCCACAGCACGTCAGTGCCGCCACCAGCCCGATTGAGCACCCGAGCGAGCACGAACATCAGGTCGGACAGGCGATTGATGTACTGACGCGGCGCGGGGGCCACTGTCTCCTCGACGCCCAGCGCCACCATGGCGCGCTCCGCCCTTCGGGCAACGGTCCGGACCACGTGCGCCAGCGCTGCCGCGCGCGTGCCGCCCGGCAGGATGAACTCCTTGAGCGGCGGCAGATCGGCGTTGTAATGCGCCAGCCAGCCGTCGAGCCTGGCCACCTGGGCATCGCCGATCAGCGTGTGACGCGGCATGCTCAGTTCTCCGCCGAGATCGAACAGATCGTGCTGAACGTCGAGAAGCACGGCGCGCACGTCCGGCGGCAAGTCTTCACACAGCAGCACCCCGAGGTGCGAATTGGTCTCGTCGATCTCGCCGATGGCGACGATACGCGGGCTGAACTTGTCCACGCGCGCGCCGTCCCCGAGGCCGGTCTTGCCGCCGTCGCCCGTGCGCGTGACGATCTTGCTCAAACGATTCCCCATCTTCTGCTCTCTACCCCTTGCGGCATCGCTTGCCCGCCAGCACGCAATCCGGCTGCGGGGGCCACTTGCCTTCATCGATTGAAATGCGCCGCGCAGGCCCCGGATGGCCACTTTTCGGGCGATTCCGATGGCGCGCATTGGCGGCAAGTCCGTATGATATGACGCAAAGGGTGGGGAAAAACGCCGCCACAGCGTAAAATCCCCGCTCATAAGGCGTCAGGGCGTGCGCACCGAAGTATTGTCGTTGCACCCCATGCCCGAGACCCCGCCACCGATTTGGAGCCTGCCACCGCCGACCGGCGCTGGCCGCCCGGAGACCCGAAGGAGAAAGCCGTGAATCATCCCCACCTGCCGTTCGCCGCCAAGCGGGCGTTCCCCGACGTGCTGCTCACCGAGCTCCAAGCGCTGCTGGGCGAGCGCGTGAGCACGCAAGCGGCGCTGCGCGAACATCACGGCCGGGACGAGTCTCCGTTCGATCCCATGCTGCCCGATGCCGTCGCCTTCGCGCACAGCACCGACGAGGTGTCGCAGATCGTCAAGCTGTGCGCCAAATACAACGTCCCCATCATTCCGTACGGCGCGGGCTCGTCGCTGGAAGGTCACCTGCTCGCCGTCGAGGGCGGCCTGTCGCTCGACCTCTCGGAAATGAATCAGGTCGTCTCGATCAACGCCGAAGACCTGACCGTCACCACGCAACCGGGCATTTCGCGCAAGGCGCTCAATGAAGCACTGCGCGACACCGGCCTGTTCTTCCCGATCGACCCGGGCGCCGACGCCAGCATTGGCGGCATGTGCGCCACGCGCGCGTCGGGCACCAACGCCGTACGCTACGGCACGATGCGCGAGAACGTGCTGGCATTGACCGTCGTGCTCGCAGACGGCCGCGTGATCCACACCGGTACGCGCGCCCGCAAGTCCTCGGCCGGCTACGACCTGACGCGCCTGTTCGTCGGCAGCGAAGGCACGCTGGGCATCATTACCGAGGCGACGGTGCGTCTGTATCCGCAGCCCGAGGCTGTGTCCGCCGCGATCTGTGCGTTCCCCACCATGACGGACGCCGTGAACTGCGTCATTCAGACGATTCAGTTGGGTGTGCCGGTCGCTCGCGTCGAGTTCGTCGATGCGCTGGCCGTGCGCGCGATCAACAAGCATTCCAAGCTGACGCTGCCCGAGACGCAAACGCTGTTCTTCGAATTTCACGGCAGCGATGCGGGCGTGAAGGAGCAAGCGCAAACCGTCGAGGAACTGGCCAAGGACAACGGCGGTACCGGTTTCGAATGGGCCACCCGCACGGAAGACCGCAACCGTCTGTGGAGCGCGCGGCATAGCGCGTACTTTGCAATGCTGCAACTCCGGCCAGGCTGCCGCGCGGTGACCACGGACGTTTGTGTGCCGATCTCGCGTCTGGCCGAGTGTGTGGGCGAAACCGAGCAAGACCTGCGGGCGTCGAGTTTGCCCTGCCCGATCGTGGGACACGTGGGCGATGGCAATTTCCACGTCGCTATCCTCATCGATCCGGCCAAGCCTGAAGAGATCAAGGAGGCCGAACAACTCAACCAGCGCATCGTCGAGCGAGCAATTCGCATGGGCGGCACATGCACTGGCGAACATGGCGTCGGCCTGCACAAGATGGGCTTCCTCGTAACCGAGCATGGCGAAGGCGCGATCGACGTCATGCGGGCGATCAAGACTTCGCTCGATCCGCACAATCTGCTCAATCCGGGCAAGATTTTCCAGCTGCACCCGGCGATCTGAACGCCGCATGAACGCCCCCGCCACCCCGCAAGGTCAATCCGGCCCGCTTCCGGCGGGTGCCGCGACCGAGAATGCCGACGCCCTGACCACGCGCCAGCGTCACTTGCTCGATGCGCTCGCGCAGATCCTGCCGCCGCATTGCATTCTGCATCGACGCGAAGACACCACACCGTACGAGTGCGACGGTCTCGCCGCGTATCGTCGTGTGCCGCTCGCCGTTGTGCTGCCCGAGTCGGAATCGCAGGTGCAGCGCATTCTGCAGGCGTGTCATCAGCTCGGCATCCCGGTCGTGCCGCGCGGCGCGGGCACCAGCCTGTCCGGCGGGGCGATGCCCATCTCCGACGGCCTGGTGCTCTCGCTTGCCAAGTTCAAGAAGATCGTCGAAGTCGATCCCTATGCGCGCACTGCCACGGTGCAGCCCGGCGTTCGCAATCTGGCGATCTCGGAAGCCGCCGCACCTTATGGCCTGTATTACGCGCCGGATCCGTCGTCGCAGATCGCCTGCACCATCGGTGGCAACATCGCGGAGAATTCCGGCGGCGTGCACTGCCTGAAGTACGGATTGACCGTGCACAACGTGCTGCGCGTGCGCGCCATCACGATGTCCGGCGAGGCCATCGAATTCGGCTCGCTTGGCCCCGATGCGCCAGGACTCGATCTGCTGTCGGTCTTCATCGGCAGCGAGGGCATGTTCGGCGTGGTCACCGAAATCACCGTCAAGCTGGTGCCCAAGGCGCAGACGGCACAGATCATCATGGCGAGCTTCGACGACGTGGAGACCGGCGGCAACGCCGTGGCCGCGATCATCGCGGCGGGCATCATCCCGGCGGGCCTGGAAATGATGGACAAGCCGGCCACCCAGGCCGTCGAGTCGTTTGTGCACGCCGGTTACGACCTCGAAGCGGCCGCCATCCTGTTGTGCGAATCGGATGGCACACCGGAAGAAGTCGCCGAGGAAATCATGCGCATCTCCCACGTGCTGCGCACCTCGGGCGCGACACGGCTACAGATTTCCCGCAGTGAAGAGGAGCGTCTGCGCTTCTGGTCGGGACGCAAGAACGCATTCCCCGCGGCCGGGCGCATATCGCCGGACTATTACTGCATGGACGGCACGATTCCGCGCCGTGCGATTGGGACCTTGCTCAAACGCATCGAAGGTCTGGAACAACAGTACGGATTGCGCTGTATTAACGTCTTTCACGCGGGAGACGGCAATATGCATCCGCTCATTCTTTTCAACGGCAACGACCTCGACGAGTGGCACCGTGCCGAGGCGTTCGGCAGCGACATTCTCGAAGCCTGTGTCGAACTCGGCGGCACGATCACAGGTGAGCACGGCGTGGGCATCGAGAAGATCAACTCGATGTGCGTGCAGTTCTCGCCCGACGAGCGCGACGCGTTCTTCGGGGTGAAGCGCGCCTTCGATCCGGTCGGGCTGCTCAATCCCGACAAGGGGATCCCTACGCGCGCGCGTTGTGCCGAATACGGCAAGCTGCATGTGCGTGGCGGTCTGTTACCGCATCCCGACCTGCCGAGGTTCTGACATGCGAGCGCTGTCGGAATGGCTGCCACACGATTGGCGGCAGCGGCTCTACATCATCATCTTCGAGGCCGACACGCGCGAAGGGCGGCTCTTCGACATTGCGCTGCTCATCGCCATCGTGCTGTCGGTGCTCACGGTCATCGTGTCGAGCGTGCCGGCCGTTCAAGCCACGGCCTCGCTGCCGATGGCGATCCTCGAGTGGTTCTTCACGCTGCTCTTCACGGCCGAGTACCTCGCGCGGCTGCTCAGTGCGCACCGGCCGCTACGTTACGCGCTGTCCTTTTACGGCATCATCGACCTGCTCGCAATCCTGCCGACCTACCTGGCGATTCTGGTGCCCGAGCTGCATGGCCTGATCGACGTGCGCCTGCTGCGCCTGATGCGTGCGTTCCGGATTCTCAAGCTCACGGCGTATGTGAACGAAGCCGGCGTGCTCAGCATTGCGCTCTACAACGCGCGCCGCAAGATCCTCGTGTTTCTCGGGTTCATCTCGATCATCGTGGTGATCTTCGGCACGCTCATGCATATCATCGAGGGGCCGGAACATGGCTTCACGAGCATTCCGGTCGGCATCTATTGGGCCATCGTCACGCTCACGACCACTGGCTATGGCGACGTGGTGCCCGTCACCGGACTGGGCAAGGCGATCACCGGCTTCGTCATGTTGCTGGGCTACAGCGTGATTGCGATTCCCACCGGCATCATGGGTGCCGAAATTCATTCGGCCATGCGCAAGAAGGCGATCACCACGCGCACCTGCCATCAGTGCCACACCGAAGGGCACGACCCCGACGCCCGCTACTGCAAGGATTGCGGCAGCGAGCTGGGGCCTTATCAATCCGACCTGCCACCGCCGCCAGAACCCAGCTGATGACCGATACGAACGACACTCTCGAGCACTTCCGCGCCGTCATCGAGCACGCCACGGCGCACCGCGCGCCCCTCCAATTGCGGGGGGGCGGCACCAAGGCGTGGTACGGCCAGCAACGCGTGGGCGACGTGCTGGACACGCGCGACTACAGTGGCATCGTCGCCTATGACCCGGCGGAACTGGTCATCACCGCCCGCTGCGGCACGCCACTGGCCGACATTGAAGCAGCGCTCGCAGAACGCAATCAGTTGCTGCCGTTCGAGCCGCCCTATTTCGGCCACGGCGCGACCCTCGGCGGTGCGGTGGCCGCCGGGCTTGCCGGGCCGCGCCGCAGTGCCGTGGGTGCCGTGCGCGACTTCGTGCTCGGGGCCAAATTGATGGACGGTCGGGGTCATGTGCTGAACTTCGGCGGGCAGGTGATGAAAAACGTCGCCGGTTACGACGTCTCGCGCATGCTCGCCGGTTCGCTCGGCACGCTGGGCCTCATTCTCGAGGTGTCGCTCAAGGTGCTGCCGCAACCGTTTGCCGAGCTGACGCTGCAATTCGAAATGAACGCCATCGACGCCGTGCGCAAGCTCAACGAATGGGGCGGGCAACCGCTGCCGATCACCGGCAGCGCGTGGCGCAACGACTTGCTGGTGATTCGTCTGGCGGGCGCGTCGGCGGGGATCAAGGCCGCGCGTGTAAAGATGGGCGGGGAGCTGGTCGACGCCATTCATGCGGCCAAGTTCTGGCACGCCATCCGCGAGCAGACCGACAACTTCTTCGCCGACGCGGGACCCGGGCAGGCGCTGTGGCGCCTGGCGGTGCCTTCGACGGCCGAGCCGCACCGGCTGCCGGGCAAGCAACTCATCGAGTGGGGCGGCGCACAGCGCTGGTGGATCACCGACGCCGACGCGCAAATCGTGCGCTCGGCGGCACGGCAGGACGGCGGGCACGCCACGCTCTTCCGCTACGGCGAACCTGGCGTGAGCGTCTTCACGCCGCTGCCCGCACCGGTCATGCGCATTCACCGCAATCTAAAGTCGGTGTTCGACCCCGCCGGTATCTTCAATCCGGGACGGATGTATCCGGAGTTCTGAGCAGGATGCCCCCGCGGGGGCGCCAAGTCCGGCAATCTCGCTCGGTGCGCTCAACGCTTCGTGTCGAGCAATCGCGCGATCTCGGACGCGAGCGTGCGCACCGCCGCGTCGACCTCACGCGTGAACGGCTGCCCGCCGTTGATGCGCAGAAAGTGGTCGTAGCGTGCCGAGTTGGAAAACAGGCTACCCGGCGCTACGCGAATCCCCTTGGCGAGTGCAGCGTCGAACAGTAACTCCGAGCTGACACCGCCCGGCATCTCGACCCACAGACTCAATCCGCCCGCGGGCAACGTCAGTCGCGTGCCCGCAGGGAAGTAGGTCGCGATCGCTTCGGCCATCGCCGCACGATGCTCGCGCAACTGGGCGCGCAAATGCCGCAGATGGCGGTCATAGCGCGGCGAGTCGATAAACTCGCCCATCGCGATCTGGGCGAGCGCTTCGTTGGGACGCGTCTGCGCGTACTTCAACATCTCCACGCGCCCCTGCCACTTGCCGCCCGCGATCCAGCCCAACCGCATGCCCGGCGCCAGCGTCTTGTGCAGCGATGCGCAATGAATCACGTTGCCGGTCGTATCCCAGGAACGAACGGCGGCCGGCACGTTACCGTCGTCGCCCAGCGCCGAATAGGTGTCGTCTTCGATGATCGCAATCCCGCGCGACGCCGCCCACTTCACAAGCCGTGCCTTGTGCGAATCGGGCATCACCGACCCGAGCGGATTCTGGAAATGCGGCACGACGATGATCGCCTTGATGTTGTCGTAGGTCTCGCTTGCCAGTTCGAGCGCTTCGAGTGAGATGCCGGTCTGCGGACTCGTGGGAATTTCGAGTGCGCGCATGCCCATACTCTCCAGCGTCTGCAACAGCGCGTAATACGTGGGCGACTCGACGGCAACCACGTCGCCCGTGCCAGCCACCGCACGCAGCGCGAGATTGATCGCTTCGATACAGCCATGCGTGACGACGATCTCCTCGGGATTGACGTGCATGCGCGCTTCCAGGGCTCGCCGCGCAATCGCCGCGCGAAAACGGGCTTCGCCACCGCCGGGCGGCGGTGTGCCATAGAGCATCGGGTGATCGCGCAACGCCCGAATCGTGGCCTGGCGCAACGCGTTGACCGGATAGAGCGACGGCGAACCGTGGGCCACGGCGAGATTGATTTTGACGTCCGCCTGAAGCCCTCGCGCGAGGATCGACGACACACGCTGGTTGATGCCCACATATTGCAGCAGATCGGGCATCCACGGCCGCGGCTCGGCCACGGGTACGAGACTCGCCCGCGCACGTGCGCGCACGAAGTAGCCCGAGCGGGGACGCGCCTCGAGCAGGCCCTGCGCCTCCAGATGACGGCACATCTGCAGCGCCGTCGACAAGCTGACCTGATGCCGCTCCATCAACGTGCGAACACTCGGCATGCGGTCGCCCGGCGCGAGCGTACCCACGTCGATGGCATGTCGATAGTGACCCGCGAGTCGGCGGTAGAGGGGCACGCGCTCCCGCGGGACGGCCACGGGTGGGGGCCTCGGAACGTCCGAGGTCAGCGATGTGTCGTCCGCGGCAGCGAGAGGGGGAGGGAGAGTGGCGGCATCCATGCGCAGATGATCGTGCATCGCACGTGACCATAACAGATACAGATTCAGCGATTCTTGATCGTAACAGATTGCCGGGGACCCTTCTGTTGCGGGCGAAACCGGGTAACTGTGTGCCTACCGGGGCGGCGCGGCGGTCGATAGGCTGTCCTTACCCGTTCAACGCCCCGGAGTCCCACATGGCCAAGCCCCCCTTCCCGCCGCCGTCCGCATTGCCTTCGCTGTCTCCCCTGCGCCCTGACGCCCGTCTTGCGCGAAGTCACGGCGATGCCAGCTCACCAGGAGAACGCGTTGCCCTTTCTCGTGTCCCCTCCCATCCGGCCGGCATGGACGGCGCCACGTCCGGCACACGAGCGTTCCCTCTCGCGCTGGCGCGTGGGCAAGCGTTTCATGCGTATGCAAGCCGTGGCACGGTATTCCATGTCCAGCTAGGTCAGGTGGCGGTCAGCCTCGCGCCGCGCTGGCTGTCGGGGGGTGTCTGGCGAGAGGCCATCGCGCTGAGTGCCGGGCAGGTGTACGTGGTGGAGACGTCCGGCTGGCTGGCGCTGAGCAGCGACGTCGGCGCGCAGCTGGCACTGCGCGAGGGGGCGAGCCCGACACGTCGCCTTGCCGAGTCGCGGGGGGCCATCGTGCGTCAATGGCAGCGGATTCTCGAGCGCTTCGGGCGCTGAACCGATCCGCGCGATAGCCTGTCCGGGGCGACCCGGTCAGGCCACGGCGCCGCTCAAGCGGGGAGCCGTTTCTCGATATCGGCGCGAATGTCCTCGGGCTTCGCCGTCGGAGCATAGCGCGCCACGACCTGCCCCGTCGCATCCACGAGGAACTTCGTGAAATTCCATTTGATTGCCTTCGTGCCCAGCACGCCGGGCTTCTCCCGCGTGAGGTAGGCGTAGAGCGGCGCGGCGTCGGGCCCTTTGACGTCGACCTTGGCGAACATCGGGAACGTGACGTGAAAACGCAGATCGCAGAAGCTGCGAATGGCTTGCGCGTCGCCCGGCTCCTGCTTGCCGAACTGATTGCACGGGAACGCGAGGACTTCGAACCCGCGCGGGCCAAGCTGTTCGTATAGCGCTTGCAGGCCGGCGTACTGTGGCGTGAACCCGCACTCGCTCGCCGTGTTGACGATGAGCAGCACCTTGCCGCGATAATGCGACAGACTGACGGTCTCGCCCGCGAGCGTCTGGACGGAAAAATCGTAAACTGTCTGCGAATTCGCGCTCATCTCTGGCTCCGAGTGATGGTTGGCACCGCGCAGTCTGCCACAAGCCGCGCGCCGGCGCCGTGCCGCGTGCGTTGTGCCTTCCCGTCCGGAACCCCGGCGCGGGTAGCACCTCGTTTTTCCCGGGTAGCACCTCGCGTGCGGGCACGGCTATAATCGTTGATCCGCAACGCCGTTGCAACGCGCCCCCGCGCCACAGACACCCCCTCACTGACGCTCCGCCCTGCCTCATGTCGACCATCGCCGCGAATCTCGACGACGTGCTCTCCCGCATTGCCCGCGCCACCACCGCCGCCGGCCGGCCAGCGGACAGCGTGCGCTTGCTCGCCGTCTCGAAGACCTTTGGCGCCGATGCCGTACGCGACGCGCTCGCGGCTGGCCAGCGGGCATTCGGCGAGAACTATGTGCAGGAGGCGCTCGACAAGATCGCCGCGTTGTCCGGCGAGACGGTCAATGGCGAACCGCTCGAATGGCATTTCATCGGCCCACTGCAAAGCAACAAGACGCGGCCGGTGGCCGAACACTTCGACTGGGTGCATTCGGTCGACCGCCTGAAGATCGCCGAGCGGCTGAGTGCGCAGCGACCGGCAGACCTCCCGCCCTTGCAGGTGTGCCTGCAGGTCAACATCAGCGGCGAAGCCAGCAAGAGCGGCGTAGCGCCTGCCGACGTGCCCGCCGTGGCACGCGCCATCGCGGCGCTGCCGAATTTACGATTGCGCGGCCTGATGGCGATTCCCGAGCCTGAAGCCGATCCGGCCCGCCAACGCGCACCGTTCAAGGCCGTGCGCGATGTGTTCGACGCCTTGCGCGCCGACGGTCTGCCGCTCGACACGCTGTCGATGGGCATGTCGGGCGATCTCGAGGCGGCGATTGCCGAGGGTGCGACAATGGTGCGAATCGGCACCGCGATTTTCGGCGCACGCGATTATGGCTCACGCGCCTGATCGCGGCGCGCCTTGGCGGTGAGCGCGCTTTGACGACTCGCCGCGGCAAAAGGTAACGACGGTAACGACTCACGCAACGCAAAGGATGGTTATGAGAATTGCATTCATCGGCGGCGGCAACATGGCCAATGCCCTGATCGGCGGACTCGTCAAGCGCGGCACGGCCCCGCGCGACATTCTCGCGATCGACGTCAACGAATCGACGCGCGACGGTCTCGTCAAGCAGTACGGTGTCGACACGGCCAGCGCGCCCAACGATCGCCTGCGCGATTACGACACGATCGTGCTGGCCGTCAAACCGCAAGTGCTCAAGGACGTCGCACAAGCGCTCCAGCCGCACCTGATCGGTCAATTGGTGATCAGCATCGCGGCGGGCATTCGCGCGTCCGATCTCGCGCGTTGGCTCGGCGGCCACAATCAGATCGTGCGTTGCATGCCGAACACCCCCGCCTTGATCGGCATGGGCATCACGGGTCTGGCAGCCTTGTCGGGGGTGGATTCGGACCAGCGCAAGCGCGCCGAGACCGTGCTCGGTGCGGCCGGCCAGATCGTCTGGGTGGAGAAGGAAAGCCAGCTCGACGCCGTGACGGCCATCTCGGGCAGCGGTCCGGCATACGTGTTCTATTTCATCGAAGCGCTGGAGCAAGCCGCGAACGAGCTGGGCTTTTCGCCCGAGCAGGCACGTCAGTTGGCCATCGCCACGTTTACCGGCGCGTCGCAACTGGCGGCGCAGTCGAGCGAACCCGCGAGCGTGCTGCGCGAGCGTGTGACGTCCAAGGGCGGCACGACGTTTGCTGCCCTCAGCTCGTTCGAGCGCGACGCCATCAAGGCGGCAATCGTGCGCGGCGTGCATGCGGCCAATACCCGCGCCAAGGAACTTGGCGACGAGTTGGGCGACGCCTGAGCGGAACGGCCGACGGATTCGCCGGTCTGCCGGAACGAAAAACGGACCGCATGCGGTCCGTTTTTCATTTCACCGGTCGTCGTTCGCGCCGACCTTCCCATCGACACGCCAACCTATGCCCGCGCGGCCAACAAGTAGTGGCCCGCGATGCCTGCGAACACGGCGGCACCGAGCCAGTTGTTGTGACGGAAGGCGGCAAAACAAGGCATGCGCTCGCGTGCGCGAATCAGGAAGTAGTGATAGATCGCGAAGCTCACCGCCACCGCCATGCCGAGCCAGAACGGCCAGCCGAAGCCGAGATACACGCCCACCCCCGCCTGAATGCCGAGCGCCCCTGCATAGCAGAGCATGATCGCCAATACGTCGAAGCGTCCGAACGTGATCGCCGAGGTCTTGATGCCGATCTTCAGGTCGTCGTCGCGATCGACCATTGCGTATTCGGTGTCGTAGGCGACCGACCAGAATACATTCGAGAGCAGCAGCACCCATGCGATGACCGGTACCTGATCCTGCACTGCGGCGAAGGCCATCGGAATGCCGAAACCGAAGGCCACGCCGAGATACGCCTGCGGAATCGCCAGAAAGCGCTTGGTGAACGGATAGGTGCCCGCCACGAACAGGGCCGGGATCGAGAGCCACTTGGTCAGCGCGTTGAGCGGCAGGATCAGCAAAAAGCTCGCCAGCGCGAGCGTGGCCGCCACGGCCACCGCTTCCCAGGCACGAATGCGTCCCGACGTGATCGGCCGCTCCTTCGTGCGTTTGACGTACCTGTCGAAGTCGCGGTCGGCGTAATCGTTGATGGCGCAACCCGCCGAGCGCATCAGGAACGTGCCGAGCGTAAAGATCGCGAGCAGCCAGAGGTCGGGATGCCCATTCGAAGCGATCCACAGCGCCGCAAGCGTTGGCCACAGCAGCAGCACGGTGCCGATCGGCTTATCGAGACGAACGAGGCGGAAATACAGCGGGAGACGTTGAGCGAGCAACATGAGCGTTACACAGAAAGACCGGTGGCGCCATTGTAGGCCACCGGCCTGAGGCGCGACAATCGACGCGCCCCGAACGTCACCAGATCCAGAACATCAACAGCCAGAGCCAGTTGACCAGCGCCAGCGCCGCCACGACACCCGCCATCCCGGCCAGACGCCGCCCCAGCGAGCGCGCATGCCGCCCGGTCACGCGCCAGCCAAGCCACAGGCTCCACAACGTGGTCGCGGCGAGGATCGCAGCGCGCACATCGTTCGCCCAGTACACCGGCAGATGCTCGGCGCGCAGCAGGCTGATCGTCGTGGCCGACAGACCGATGAACACCCCGGCCCCGGCAATCGGAATCAACGACTGCACCAGGTGATTGAATCGCGAGGTCTGCCACGGCCCCATCGCCCGGTTCGCCAGCGCGAAGATCGTCGTGAACGCCAAGCCCAGCAGCAGACCGTTGCCGAGGATGTACGTGACGACCATGCCGCCGTCGAGCCATGAGAAGACGTCGCTCTGTGCGGGGTAGTTGGTAAAGACGAACCACGGCGCGTTCGTCGCGAACGGCCACATGATGTCGCGGTCGATGAGCCATGTGGCGAGCATCGTCTTGGTCGCCACGAACCACGGATTCACCGTCCAGTGGAAGGCGCCGATGGCCACGCCAAGCAGGCCATACATGACGAGCACGCTGTCCCACACACTGTTGTTCTCCGTCGCGCCGAACTTCACGATCTCGTCGCTCGGCGAGCGGCCCGTGAGCGCGATGGCGTCGCGATGCCCGGCGCAGCGCCCGCACATATGGCATTGCGCGCCGCCCTTCATGTTGCGCAGCGGCACGAGCGGCGCGCAATTGACCGGGATGATCTTGTGGCCGTTGGTGTGATACGAGCGACGCCACGCTTCTTCGTTGACCTTGAAGTGGAACGGTGCCAGACGCGCGAGCAGCGAGAACACGCCGTTGACCGGGCACAGGTACTTGCACCACACGCGTTTGTCGCGGCCGTAGAAATAGCCGATCACCATCGCGCCGATGGTGGAACCGCCGAGTACCAGCAACACGGCCTTCGGATATTGGTAGACGCTGACCATCTGGCCGTAGAGCGTGGTACCCGCAAAGGCCACGAACGGCCAGCCGCCCCAGCGCATCCAGCGTGGAATGGCGCGACCGCGTCCGTGACGGCTCGCGAATTCCGAGAGCGTGCCTTCCGGGCACAGCACCCCGCACCATACGCGGCCCATCAAGACCATGCTGATGAGCACGAACGGCCACCAGATGCCCCAGAAAGTGAACTGCGCGAAGACGGTGAGGTTATTGAGGATGTGCGCCGTCTCGTCGGGCAGCGGCAACATGACCGGCACCCCGATGAGGAACGCGTACACGAGCACGATGCCCCACTGCACGCCACGAATCAGCTTGCCATGGCGTTGCATCCAAAGCCCTGCGCGGGCCAGTCGGTTCGGGACAGGTATGGCGATGCTCATGCTCAACTCGTACGTCGGGGAAACAACCTTGTCAGGCTGGCGGACCTTGCCAATGCCGGAGCGCTTGTGACGCTGGCACCGACCGGTCCGAACAGACCGTTGTCGTGCACCGGCGAGATTTGCGCCCCCGATGCCTGCGGCCCGCTCAAGCGGGCCTGACCTGCTTGAGCGGCCCATCAGCCCGCTTGAGCAAGGCCCAGACGAACAGCCAATAGATGCCGTACACCAATAGATTCATGCCGGACGGATGCGCGCGATAGCCGGTCAACGTGGCGACGAGACTGCCGAACGGGCTGGTGTCGTCGAGCAGTGCGGAGGTATCCCACAGTTGATCGACCAGCGTCGGCACCAGCTCGAGCGAGATCAGGCGATCGAGCCCGGACTCCAGCAGCCCGGCGGCGAGGAACAGCAGCATGATTTCGGTCACGCGAAAGAACAGGCGCCACGAGAAGATCTTTCCGCCCAGTTGCAGCAGCCAGAACGTGGCGAGTGCCAGGGCGAAACCGATCAGCACCGCGAGCCACATCGATGGCGGCACGCTGCCTTGCTGGCCGAAGCCGATGCCGTACAGGAAGATGGTCGTCTCGCTGCCTTCGCGGGCAATGGCCAGCGCCACCAGCACGAGCACGCCCCACCAGGTGCCCTGATCCTGGCTCTTGCGCAGCGACGATTCCATGTCGCGTTTGAGCGTTCGCCCGTGGCGCTTCATCCAAAAGACCATCTGCACGATCAGCACGCAGGCGACCAGCACCATGGCCGTCTGGAAGTAGTCCTGCGCGTCGCCCGAGAGCACCTCGGTAAAACCAACGAGAGCGGCGCCCAGCGCCACGGCCGCCGCAATCCCGAGCGCCACACCGCCCCACAGATAAGGCAGGCCGCGCTTGGCACCGTGCTCCGGGTTGGCCAGCCAGGCATGGAGAATGCCGACAACCAGCAATGCCTCGACGCTTTCGCGCCAGACGATGAACATGACCTGACCCATCGTTTGATTCCTCTCGTGATGCGTGTCTTACCGACTATCCAGAACGACTTCCGCCCGCTTACTTGGCAACGATCACGCCTTGTGCCTGCTGGTGAAAATCGTCGAAAAACTTGTACTCGCCCGGCTGCAGCGGCGCGATCACCACGAACGACTGCGCACCCGGTGCCAACACCTTTTCCTTGCGAAGTTGCAGACTCTCGAACTCGACAGCGTTCGTGCCGGTGTTGTGCACTTCAATCTTGATGCGCTTGCCGGCCGGCACCTCGATGCGCGCCGGGTTGAGCTTGCCGTTGTTCATTTCCAGCCTGAAGGTTGGCAAGTCGTCCGCGCGCGCGAGCGACGGCCCCGCCAGCACGAACAAAGTCGCCACCACGGCTGTCATCGTGGCCAGCAGGCGCGCGATGCGCTGATTCATTCTTCCGCTCCAAACGAAAACAGCGCCGGCCCGCAGGCCAACGCCGAGTCAAATTCATGCGGGCGACTTAGTACCCGCCCTTCTTGCCAATTCCCGAGAAAGTGAAATCCACTTCCTTGGTCACCGGCTTGAACCACGGACCCACGCCGGTTTCCTTGTCGACGTGACGGCCAAAGCACCACGGGCCCATGCCCCCGTGCGCCGCGTGGGCGTCGGCGGCGGGCATGCCGCCCATCTTGCAGCCGAACGCCTGCAGCGTGCCCGGTGCGTTGACGACCATCGTCAGCTTGTACTTGCCGACACCGGCCAGCTTGACGTTATCGCCGTAGTGCGGACCATCGCTCGCGACCATCGGCATCATCAACCCTTCGATGGATGCGCCCTCGGGGGTCTTGCCGTCGCTCTTCATCTTTTGCAGCTTGTACGTGATTTCCAGCCCGGGAATCCAGTCGCCTTCGGCGTAACCGTTCGGGTTCTTGGCAATCGCATGAATATCCGCTTCGAGGTGGATGTCCGACTTGGCGGCGTCGCGCATCATGCCGGCCGGTTCCATCGAGATCGGTTGGAGATACACCGTGTTGATCTCCATGCCCGCCACATTCAGCGGCTTACCAATGGGAAATTCGGCGGCATTCGCCAGGGTGGCTGCACCGACGAACAGCGCCGCAGCCACGAGGGATTTCACGCGCATACACACTCCAGATTGACAAAGAAGTTAATGCAAACAATTCTCAGTAATTTTAGCACTAACACATTCGTCAGACAAACCACGAAGTCAAGGCAACACGGGGATGAACGGGAAATTCGAGCACAGCGCGAGCGCCAGCGGGCGCGCGGCGCGATTCTTGGCCGACGTTTACGAAAAATTACTGGGCGATGCTCAGGGCAACACGCCCCCCCGGTCGATCTTGCGGGCGAGCACGACCGACGTTGTCGTCCGGGTGACGCCGTCGATCTCGCCGATGGTGTCGAGCAGCGCGTCGAGCTGGTCTGCCGACGCCGCGTGCAGCCATGCCACGTAATCGAACTCGCCGCTGACGGTGCACAGCAGGTGAATCTCGGGCATCTTGTTCAGGCGCCGCAACACGTCGCGCCCGGAGCGCGGTTGCACGCTGATGCCGACACAGGCCTGCAACCCGCCTCCGGCGGCGTCCTGCCCGAGTCGTACCGTATAGCCGGCGATCACGCCCGCCAGCTCTAGCCTCGTCAGGCGGGCCACCACGGTCGTGCGCGCCACGCCGAGACGGCGCGCCAGATTGGCCGTGCTCTCGCGCGCATTGACCCGCAGCAGGGCGAGCAGGTTACGGTCGAGTTCGTCGAGGGCGGTCGCGGACAGCGTCATCGGATTTCGCCTTGAATGTCACGGTTGGAATGGCAAAGCGCGATTATAGAACCAGGAACCGCGCCGCCGCGCTCGGCGCTTCCCGACTGCCCAACCGTCCGACGCCCCCCCCGACGTCAAGAGATACGATGACACGCAGACAAAATCCGTCCTCATCAACCCGCCGTTGAGGCCGCCTCACGCGGCGTGCGGTTGCTTGCCCCACCGGCCAGAATCCCCTTTAACCCTTTCCCCGACAAGGCGAAAGCCAAGGGTATCCCCCCAATCCTCCGCTATTGACAACGCCGTATCGCGATGCGCAAAATCGCATCACTTATATGACGACGTACAAGAAAGACCCACCACAGTGATTGCGGGTGCCGTGACCGCAATGGACTGCCTGGCGCGTCGGCCCCGAACGTCACCGGAGACAGGCGCTTGCCATGCATTTCTCGTTGAATTTCGCCCCACTGCTCCCCTACTGGCCAGTATTCCTGGATGGCGCGTGGCTCACGCTGAAGATGACGGTGATTTCGGTTGTCCTCGGCACCGTCGTCGGTACGCTCGTGGCCTTTGCCAAGCGCAGCCGCCACCGCTGGCTCTCCCGCCTGTGCGGCATTTATATCGAAGCGGTGCGCAACACACCGTTCCTCGTCCAGATCTTTCTACTGTATTTCGGCCTGGCCAGCGTAGGCGTGCACATGCCGACGTTCGCCGCGTCGGTCATTGCGATGGTGATCAACATCGGCGCGTACGCGGCGGAGATCATTCGCGCGGGGCTCGAATCGGTGCCGCGCGGTCAGATCGAGGCCGCCGAGTGCCTGGGGCTGCCGAAATGGCGCATCGCGTGGCACGTCATGCTGCAACCGTCCATCGAAAAGGTCTATCCGGCGCTCACCACCCAGTTCATTTTGATGATGCAGGCCTCGGCCATGGCGTCGCAGATTTCCGCCGAGGAACTGACGGCCGTGGCGAATACCGTGCAGTCGGACACGTTCCGCTCGCTCGAAACCTATATCGTCGTGGCCGCCCTCTATCTGTGCCTCTCGCTGCTGGTCAAGCTCGTGGCGTGGGCCGCCGGCGAGTACTTCTTCAAGCGCCGCCGCATCGTGCGACGCGCCGCCGCGCAGACCGCTCAGGCCGCACGCCGTCGGGCGGCCGCGTCGCGCGCCGCCGGCCTGAACGCCCCGGGCAACGCCGGCACGCCGGGCGCTTCAGGCACATCCGGTACCAACGCCGCGCAACGGAGCGCCTCATGATGGGCAATTTTTCCTGGACCTATTTCAACTATCTGGTGCAGTCCATCGGCTGGACACTCGTGCTCTCGCTCATCGCATTCGTCCTCGGCAGCGCGGGCGGCTTTGTCGTGATGCTCGGACGCATCTCGCCGCGCCGATGGCTGCGCTTGCCTGCGCAAGTGTTCATCGAGGCAATTCAGGGCATTCCGCTGCTGATCCTGCTGTTCATCGTCTACTTCGGCCTGTCGGTGTATGGCTTCGAGTTACCCGCCATCGTGGCGGCCGCGCTGGCATTGATGGTGTACACCAGCGCCTACCTGGGCGACATCTGGCGCGGCTGCGTCGAAGCGATGCCGCGGGCGCAGTGGGAGGCCGCGGAGTGCCTGTCGCTCTCGCGCTGGCAGACGCTGCGTCTGGTCATCATTCCGCAGGCGGTGCGCCTGTCGCTGCCACCGACCATCGGCTTCCTGGTGCAGATCATCAAGATGACGTCGCTCGCGTCGGTGATCGGCTTCGTGGAGCTGACGCGCGCCGGACAGATCATCAACAACTCGATTTTCCAACCCTTCCTCGTGTTCTCGTTGGTCGGGGTGTTTTATTTCGTGCTGTGCTACCCGCTCTCGCGCTGGAGCGCATCACTGGAGGACAAGCTCAATGTCGGCAATCGTTAAGGTCAACCAGATTCACAAGCGCTTTGGCGACAACCCGGTGCTCAAGGGCGTGTCATTCGAAGTTGAACGCGGCCAGATGGTGGCGGTCATCGGCGCCAGCGGCTCGGGCAAGAGTACGGCCCTGCGCTGCATCGATCGTCTGGAGACCATCGACGAAGGCTCCATCGAAGTGTGCGGCATTCGCGTGGAAGATCCGCACATCGACCTGCATCAATTGCGCCGCGAAGTCGGCATCGTCTTCCAGAGCTACAACCTGTTCCCACACCTGAACGTGCGCGAGAACATCATGCTCGCGCTGCGGCACGTCAAGCGCATGGCGCGCAGCGAAGCGCAAGACGTGGCCAAGCGCGTGCTCGATCAGGTGGGACTGTCGGACAAGGCCGAGAGCTATCCCGAGCAACTCTCGGGCGGCCAGCAGCAGCGCGTGGCCATTGCGCGCTCGCTCGCCATGTCGCCGAAGGTCATGCTGTTCGACGAAGTGACGTCGGCGCTCGACCCGCAGCTTACGGGCGAGGTGCTGCGCGTCATGGAAGACCTCGCGGCGAACGGCATGACGATGGTGCTCGTCACGCACGAAATGGCATTCGCCAAGCGCGTCGCCGACCAGATCATCTACATGCATCAGGGCAAGGTGTGGGAAGTCGGTCCGGGCGACATGCTCGACAACCCGCAAACGCCCGAACTGCGTGCATTCCTCGCCAACGGCCTGTAGTCCGGCCACGCAAGACAATCCATTATTCCAAGGAGACACCCGCATGAAACTCAAGACGTTCCTCACCCAAGCTTGCGCCGCCGCTCTGCTCGGCGCCGTGGCGCATGCTGCCCTCGCCGACCAGCTCGACGACATCAAGAAGGCAGGCAAGATCCGCGTCGCCATCGCCATGGGCACGCCGCTGTACTCGTATGCCGACGCGAACCTGCAACCGGTGGGCTCGGACGTCGAAACGGCCAAGCTGCTGGCACAGGATCTGGGGGTGAAGCTCGACATTGTGTCCGTGACGAACGCCGCACGCATCCCCACGCTGCAGTCGAACCGCGCCGATATCGTGGTGGCCGATCTCGCGATCTCGCCGGAGCGTGAGAAGGTGATCGATTTTTCGATGCCGTACGCGGTCATCTCGATCATCGTCGGCGGCCCCAAGAGCATGGTCATCAAGGGCTATGACGACCTGAACGGCAAGCGCATCGGTCTCACGCGCGCGACCGTCAACGACACGCTCACCACGCAGAACGCCAAGGGTGCGCAGATCGTGCGCTACGAAGACGACGCGACACTCATCACGTCGATGGTGACCGGTCAGGTCGACATCTTCTCGAGCACGCCGTCGAATCTCGGCGAGATGCAAAAGCGCGCCCCGGAGAAGAACCTCGAACTGAAGTTTGCGCAGACGGAATTCAATCTGGGCATCGCGCTCAACAAGAATCAGCCGGCGCTCAAGGATTGGATCAACCATTGGGTGAAGACCAATCTGAAGAACGGCAAGCTCAACGCGATCTACAAGAAGTACCACGGTCGCGATCTGCCGGAGAGCGTGATCAAGGGCGCGGCGTAAGACCGCTGCCGCCTGCGGCGAATGGCCGTCGATGCTCTGGCGTCGACGGCCGCGACACGATGTCGCACCGCCTTCGCACGGGAATCGCTGGTCGCGCCGGAGGGAACGCGGTAAGTTAGCGGCTTGCCTTCGACCCGTTCCCCGGCTGCACGCCCTCCGATGACTGCCCGCTCCGCTTTCCAGATCTTCGCTGTCCCGCGTGTCGTACGACTCGCGCCACTCCCGCCATTCCCGCCACTCCCGCCACTCCCGCTTGTCGCCCGCCGACGCCGCGTTGCGCCAACGCTCGCGCTGCTCGGCGCGCTGAGCGCGCTCGCGTCGCCCGCCATGGCCGCTGGCGACGTGGAAGCCGGCAAGGCGATGTTCGCGGCACGCTGTGCGTCGTGCCATGCGGTCGGGCCCATGGCGACGTCGGGCTTCGGCCCGCAACTCAACCGCGTCGTCAACCGCCGCGCGGGCAGCCTGCCGGACTACGATTACTCGACGGCGATGAAGCAGTCCGGCATTGTCTGGGACGACAAGACACTCGCCACCTTCATTGCCAATCCGGGCAAAACCGTACCGGGAACGAAGATGCGCTTCTGGGGCATCGGAAACGAGCGCAAGGTGGCCGACTTGCTGGCCTACCTGCACACGTTCAAGTAACGCGCGACGGCCATCGCCCGCAAGCGTGCCTCAGGCCTCGACGAGGCTCACACCGGCTCGTTCCAGCAGGCGTTGATTGCGCGACGAAAGGTTGACGAAGCGCACGTTTCGACCCGACGTCCGATAACGCTCCCTGAGCGTCTCGAACGCCACGATGGCCGAGTGATCCGCCACGTGCAGAGACCGGCAATCCACAACGATCCGGCGGACATCGGACAACGGCTGGAACAGGTCCTGGAAATTGGCGGTCGACGCAAAGAACAGCGTGCCATGAAGCACATAGGTACGGGCGTCGTCGCCGTTCTCTTGCACGTCGGCACGAATGTCGCGGGCATGCTGCCAGGCGAAGTTGAGTGCGGCGATAACAATGCCACACATCACCGCGACGGCCAGATCCGTGAACACGGTGATGACCGTCACCGCGACGATCACGAGCGCGTCGTTGCGAGGCACTTTGCCGAGTACGCGAAGTGAGCCCCAGGCGAACGTCTGCTGGGCGACGACAAACATCACACCGACGAGCGCCGCCAGCGGAATGCGCTCGATGAGCGGTGACAGGCAAAGCACGAACAGCAGGATCATGATGCCAGCCGTCACCCCCGAAACGCGGCTGCGTCCGCCCGAACTCAGGTTAATCATGGTCTGGCCGATCATGGCGCAACCGCCCATGCCCCCGAACATTCCGGATACGACATTCGACGCGCCAAGCGCGAGGCATTCTCGATTCGGACGGCCGCGCGTTTGCGTGATCTCGTCGGTGAGATTGAAGGTGAGCAGCGTCTCCAGCAAACCGACCATCGCCATGAGCGATGCGTAGGGGAAGACGATCCGCAACGTCTCCAGATCGAAAGGCACTTGCGGCAGATGGAGCGACGGGAGTGCCCCGGCAATGTGCGCCATGTCGCCGAGCGTACGCGTGGGCAGGTGCAGTCCTTGGCTGAAGAGCCCGACGCCAACGATGGCGACGAGCGCGGGCGGCACGGCCTTCGTGAGGCGTGGCAGCCCATAGACGATCAGCATCGTGAGCGCAACCAGCGCGCACATGATTGCCAGCGGTGTGCCTTGCAGCCAGACGTCGCCGTGCGGCGTGGCTCGCTTGAAATGTGCCAGCTGCGCCATGGCGATGACAATCGCGAGCCCATTCACGAAACCGATCATCACCGGGTGCGGCACCATGCGAATCAGCTTGCCGAGACGCAACAGGCCGAAGAGCATCATGAGCACGCCGCCCAGAACGACGGTCGCCAGCAGATATTGCACGCCGTGTTGGATGACCAGTGCGACGATGACCACCGCCATCGATCCGGCCGCCCCCGAGATCATGCCGGGACGACCGCCGAAGATGGCGGTGAGCGCGCAGACGATGAAGGCCCCGTAGAGGCCCATGAGCGGATTGACTTGAGCGACCAGCGCGAAGGCGATGCACTCGGGCACTAGCGCGAACGCCGTGGTCAGACCGGCAAGCACGTTGCCGGGGAGATTCGGTAGCCACTGCTCCCGAAGTGTTTGAGACTTCATAAAATAACGTTCCGCATGGGACGCGCATTTTACCAGCCTCCGATGTTTTCCACCGATGCTCGAGCGAAGTGCCTCAGCGCACGAGGCACGGACGCTTGTTGTCGAACGTCCAGTTCGGAATCAGGTACTGCATCGCGACCCCGTCGTCGCGCGCACCGAGGCCATGCTGCTGATACAGCGCGTGCGCCTTCTCGACTTCGTCCATATCGAGTTCTACGCCGAGGCCCGGCACTTCCGGCACCTTCACTTTGCCACCGACGATCTGCAACGGATCGCGCGTGAGGCGCTGGCCGTCTTGCCAAATCCAGTGCGTGTCGATCGCGGTGATCTTGCCGGGCGCGGCGGCGGCAACGTGCGTGAACATGGCCAGCGACACGTCGAAGTGATTGTTCGAGTGCGAGCCCCACGTGAGGCCCCAGTCGTTGCACATCTGCGCAACACGCACCGAGCCCTGCATCGTCCAGAAGTGCGGGTCGGCCAGCGGAATGTCAACGGATTGCAGTTGAATCGCGTGGCCCATCTGACGCCAGTCGGTCGCGATCATGTTGGTCGCGGTCGGCAGTCCGGTCGCACGACGGAACTCGGCCATCACTTCGCGGCCAGAATAGCCATTCTCCGCGCCGCACGGGTCTTCCGCGTAGGCAAGAACGTCGTGCTTGTCACGGCACAGGCGGATCGCTTCGGCAAGCGACCAGGCGCCGTTCGGGTCGAGCGTCACGCGTGCTTCCGGGAAGCACTCCGCAAGCGCGGTGGCCGCTTCCATTTCCGCGTCGCCTGAGAGCACGCCGCCCTTGAGCTTGAAATCGTTGAAGCCATAACGCGCCTTCGCGGCTTGCGCCAGACGCACGACCGCTTCCGGCGTCAATGCGACTTCCGTGCGCAGACGCTCCCAATCGTCGCGCCCTTGCGCGCCCGAGGCATACGGCAGATCGGTCTTGTTACGATCGCCGACGTAGAACAGGTAGCCGAGCATCTCCACCTCGTCGCGTTGCTGGCCTTCGCCGAGCAAGGCAGCGACCGGCACGCCAAGGTGCTGGCCGAGCAGGTCGAGCAGCGCGGCTTCGAGCGCCGTGACGGCGTGGATCGTGGTGCGCAGGTCGAAGGTCTGCAGACCGCGACCGCCCGCGTCGCGATCGGCGAACGCGGTACGCACGCGATTCAGAATCGCTTGCAGGTTGCCGATCGATTGACCGACGACGTAGGCACGCGCATCGTCGATCGTCTTGCGGATGGTCTCGCCGCCCGGCACTTCGCCTACGCCCGTGTTCCCCGCGCTGTCGGTCAGGATCACGATATTGCGCGTGAAGAACGGGCCGTGTGCGCCCGAAAGATTCATCAGCATGCTGTCGCGCCCGGCGACGGGAATGACGCGCAGTTCGGTGACGGTAGGCGTGGCGTTGACGCGAGTGAGAGTCGTGGACATAAGCGAAGTACCAGTAGTTGAGGGAAGCAGGCGAGCGTCGTGACGATCAGACGGCGCCCTCGGCTTCCACGTAAAGCGAATAAAGCGAATGCGAACTTGCCATATACAGCCGGTTGTTCTTCGGGCCGCCGAACGTCAAGTTCGCGCAGCGTTCCGGCAATCGGATAAAACCGATCGGCTTGCCGTTCGCGTTGAAGACCTTCACCCCGTCGAGGTCGGCGGAACTGACACCGGCGCGTCCGTCAGCGCCCCAGCCGCACCACAGGTTGCCATCCGTATCGACCGCGAAGCCGTCGAGCGCCCCGGCGCCGTGCGCATCGAAAAGCTTCGACTTGTTTGACAGCGTGACGCCGTTTGCGCCGACATCGTATTGCCACAGCACGCGGCTCGGCGTGGCCCGGCTATCGATCACATAGAGCTTCGACTCGTCTGGTGAGAACGCCAGGCCGTTCGGCCCGGCGAGGTCAGTGATCATCGCCTGCAACTCACCGTCCGGCGAAAGACGATAGACGGATGGCGGCAGCTCGGGCGTCGCCTTCTCGCCTTCCCAATGCCCCGCGATGCCGAAGGGCGGATCGGTAAACCAGAGGGCGCCGTTCGACTGGCAGACGACGTCGTTCGGCGAGTTCAGGCGCTTGCCCTGATAGCCGTTCGCGAGCACCGTGATCTTGCCGCTGTGCTCCGTGCGCGTGACGCGCCGCGTGAGATGCTCGCACGTGACGAGTCGCCCTTGCCGGTCTCGGGTGTTCCCGTTGCTCTGATTCGACGGCTGGCGAAAGACACCCCAATGCCCCGTCACTTCGTCATAGCGCATCATGCGATTGTTGGGAATGTCGCTCAAGACGAGGTAGCGTGCCGCGGGGAAGTACACGGGGCCTTCGGCCCAGCGCATTCCGGTCCCCAACTGCTCGACCGCGCTGCTGTAGAGCCGGTATTTCGCGAAGCTCGGATCGAGAATTTCGATGGCGACGTCCGGGTAGCGCGTGCTCGGCTGGAATGCCACCCGATGGGCATCGGGCGACCCGCCGAGCGGCTGCGCACCGGCGAAGGCATCCGCCGTCGCCATGGCGCTCGACGATGCGGCCTCGAGGGGCGAACCTTGCTCGTGCAATCCGCGGGCGGTATTCAATCGAATCTCCTTGCGATGGGACCGGTAGCCAGGTATGCGTTACGCCGCCAGCTCGAAGCGCTCGATCTTGCCCACGACGAACAGGTAGCACACGATCGCAATCAGCGCATTGGCGCTCACGAAGACCAGTGCCGCCGCGAACGAACCCGTGTCTTGCACGAGATATCCGATCACGATCGGCGTCGTGATACCTGCCGTGTTACCGAACGTATTGAAGAGGCCCGCGCACAGCCCGCTTGCTTGCTTCGGCGCCGTATCCGACACAACGGCCCAGCCCAGCGCGCCGATGCCCTTGCCGAAGAACGCCGCTGCCATGATGCCGACCACCACCCATTGGTTGTCCACGTAGTTGCAGGCGATCATGCAGGTCGACAGCAGCAGCCCGACGACGATGGGCACCTTGCGCGCGGTCGACGTCGAGAAGCCATGCTTCATCATCCGGTCCGACACCACGCCGCCGAGCAAGCCGCCGAGGAAGCCGGCAATCGCCGGGATCGACGACACGAAGCCCGCCTTCAGGATCGACATATGGCGCTCCTGCACGAGGTAGATCGGGAACCACGTCAGGAAGAAATAGGTGAGCGTCGTGATGCAGTATTGCGCGATGAACACGCCAAGCATCATGCGGCTCTTGAGCAGTTGCCTGAAAATCTTGCGCCCCTGCATTCCGTCGTTCGAACCCGCCGTCGCGACGCGACGCTGCGCGGCGACTTGTTTGTCTTCGAGGTCGATCATCGCACCGTGATCGGCAATGAAGCGGACTTCCGCGTCGTTCGCGAGCGGATGTTGGCGCGGCGCATAGATGGTCTTCAGCCAGACGCCGGTGAGCACGATGCCCAGCGCGCCCATCACATAGAACACGTACTGCCAACCGTACGCATGCGTGATCCAGCCCATGAGCGGCGTGAACAGCACGGCGGCAAAATACTGCGACGAATTGAAGATGGCCGACGCCGTGCCCCGCTCGGCCGTCGGGAACCACGTGGCGGTCATGCGCGAATTGCCCGGGAATGCCGGCGCCTCGGCCGCCCCCACGAGAAAGCGCAACGCGAACAGCGTGATGACCGCCATCGCCACCGGCAAGCCCGCGACCAGACCCTGCAGCGCCGTCACCAGTGACCAAAAGAAGATACTGCAGGCATAGACCCGCTTGGTGCCGAAGCGATCGAGCAGCCAGCCACCGGGAATCTGCGCGGCGACATAGGCCCATGCGAACGACGAGAACAGGTAGCCCATCGCGACCGGCGAAATACCCAGTTGGTGCTGTATGGCCGTGCCCGTAATAGAGAGCGTTCCGCGATCGGCGTAGTTGACCGTCGTGATCAGGAAAAGCATGAAAACGACCAGGTAGCGCGCCTTGCTTTGCCCCGCATAACGGCCATCGACGCCGCCTGCCGTCGCGGCCGCCGTGCCAAGCGCCTCATCCCGAGCCAAGGCTGCCCGCGTTACGCCATTTTCCATCATCGTCTCCGAAATGTTGTGTGATGTCTTATGTGTTGGAAGCATATGTTAGCGCAAACAGTCCGAAAATCCGGGTTTTCCCGGGATTAATACATATGACGTCGTATGTCATTGGGCTCTCTAATCGCGTTCTCTTATCGATAGAATGGATGAACACAGGGAGCCGCGATGGAAGAGCACTACAGGCCGTCCGCCAGTCGGCCGCCTCAGACGAACGACAACGTGACGTTGGAAGACGTTGCACGCCTTGCCGGCGTTACGGCGATGACGGTGTCACGCACGCTGAAGCGACCGGAACTCGTACGCGAAGCAACGCGGCAACGGGTGCTCGACGCCGTTCGCGTGACCGGCTACGTGCCCAACCTGCTGGCGGGCGCGCTTGCCACGAACCGGAGCCACCTCGTGGCGTTGCTGTTGCCGACGATTGCGACATCGATCTTCACGGAACTGGTGCAGACGATGATGTCGACGCTGGCCGCGTCGGGCTATGAAACGCTGCTGGGGCTAACGGACTACCGTCGCGAACGGGAAGAGCAACTCGTGCACACCTTGCTCGGCCGTCGACCGGATGCGATCGTCCTGACCGGCACAGACCACTCCCGCGTCACACGCGAGCGATTGCTCAAGACGAACGTGCCGATCGTGGAAGTGTGGGACCTGGCCGACGACCCCATCGACATGCTGGTCGGTTTCTCGCACGAAGCCGTCGGCCGCGCGGTGGTCGACCATCTGCTGAAGAAATCGTACCGGCGGTTCGCCCTGATGTCAGCCGACGATCCGCGCGGAATGCGCCGCAGTATCAGTGTCGTGGAGGCATTGAAGGCGCACGGAATGGACGATGTGCCGTTGGAAGTCCTGCCCGCGCCGGCAACACTGCAAGCGGGGCGCGAAGGCTTTGTACGCTTGCTCGACAAAGGATTGCCCGACGTGATTGTTTGCAGCACCGACATGCTGGCGCAGGGCATTCTCGCCGAGGCGGCGAGTCGCGGCATTGGCGTTCCTCAGCAAGTGGCGGTGATGGGTTTCGGCGATCTGAGCACCGCCGCCCACGTCCATCCGTCCTTGTCGACGGTCCGCATCGACGGGGCGATGATCGGACGCCTTGCCGCCGAGGCCCTGCTGCAGCGACTGGATGGGAACCCGCCCTTCAACGAAACGCTGCGTGTCGATACAGGGTTCACGATCATCGATAGAGAGAGCACGTGAGGGTCGTGTCGTCGACGGTCGCCGGGACCCGCGTGACCGAATGATGAACGGCTGACAGCTTGCCGAACCCAGGCGAACGCGCGCATGATGGCGCGTTTGCCGCCTCATCGACACGACTATACCCACCATGCCCGCCCCTCTGGACACCGCCACCCTGATCGATCTTGCACGACGCGCGCAAGCCAAGACGCCCGGTCCGTGTGCGTGCACGAAAACGCCGCTCGACGGCTGGCAATCCCAGCCGGTTTCCCTCGACGAAACCCTATTGCGGGAGATCGGCACCTTGCTCGCGGAAGACGCTCCGGAACCGACCGTTGCCGAATACCTGCCGGGCAAGACGACGTACTGGGCGGACGATGCGCCGATCGCCCCGCGCTACTTCCCATACAACCGCTGCAGCGTGTGGGAATGCACGTCGTGCGCTCGGCTGTATCTGCGCTACACGGAAGGCGGTGGTTATTTCGTCGATCGACGGATTCGCGCAGTGCGTCTGGCCTTGATCGAAGACGTCCCGCTGTAGTCAGCGCTGGTGCTGGCGCGCAGCAGCCCACGCCGTTGGCATCATCGAACGCCGTCGTTCAACGCGTGACCCGATGCGTCCGCGCGGCGCCACTGACCTGATTGCGGGCAAACCTCGACCCTGTCGCCATTGCGCCACACTTGCTCGTCATTCACCGTCGTCGGGCCCGATGGGTCGACGTCGAAAGCGACATTGAGCGCTTGTGCGACATGGATATCCTCGATCGGAAGCTCCCAGGTCAGGAATACCTGCGTGCCATCTTGATCTACCGGGAAGTCGCCCGCATCGAAGACGTGGCTGCCGCGTTGAATCACCCCATGCGGCTGGCAGGTATCGAATATCAGCACCGTCCCCCGGGTCAAAGGAATGCGAAGGTCCAATCCGGGGAAATGAACGTCCTGCCCCTTGTCTTCGCTCAGGAACAAATTGCAGAAGGCCGCGCCGCCGTACTGTTCTCCGTCGTGGTGATACCTCGCACCACGGCACGCCATGAGCGCGACGTCCTTCGACGCGAGCGACCCGGGCAAGCCAAGCGTACCCGTCCAATCGGACGCGGCCTGCACATAGTGCGAATAGTTCGGCCAGCGCGCCCGCGCGCGTGCCAGCGGCATCACATCGACATCCCCGGCACCCAGCGTCATGCGCAGCGATAACTCCCTCGTCCAATCGGCGAGCAGGCGCGTTGGCAGCTCAGGCACGTCGACAGTACCCGACAACACAACGTCGCTCACGCACCGCCTGCGGATGGCGTCGCCACTCCAAAAGTACGAAGTGAGGTGGTTTGGGGTGGGAGGTTGTGGAGCGTTTCGGCGCATCGTCAATGTAATGAAAGGGACCGGAATGCACCGCGCGCCGGACGGCTGCTTCAACCACATCCATGGCGCGATCCCGAGGTGTCGCTGCATGCTGCCCCGACTTCGGACCGACCCCACCGGCTAGTGCCGATGCCGGTGATGGATGTCGGGAAAATGCGCATGCGAATGCGTGATGGGTAGATGTGCGTGCGCGTGCGTGTGCGGCGCATCGCCGGCATAAGGAAAGTCGTGTTCGTGCTGATGATGTTCGTCGTGGCGGTGACGATGCGTATGCTCGAGCCGCTCGTGCGTATGCGCATGTTCGTGCCGCTCACGCACATGCAGCCAGATACCGACCGCCATGAGTCCGGCAGCCAACGAAAAAGTCAGATCAGGCCATGCGGGCCAGATGATCAGAGAAAGTATGACGCCGAACAGCGGCGCCACCGAAAAGTAAGCACCAGTACGCGCGGTTCCGAGATTGCGCAGCGCGACCACGAACAGCACGAGACTGATTCCGTAACCGGCAAGCCCTGTCGCCATGGCCGCGGCCACTGTCCCTGGCGACGGCAGCGAAGCACCCGCCGCGAACGCAATGCCAAGATTTACCGGACCCGCCGCCAATCCTTTCAGACACGCAATCACCATTGCGTCGTTTGCCGAGACCTTGCGCGTGAGGTTGTTGTCGATAGCCCAGCACATACACGCACAGACGATCAACAGCGCGCCCACCGGCAAACCCACCCCGCCAGGGTGCCATGAGAGAAGCACGCCGCCCGCGACGATCGCCACCATGCCGAGAAAAACCTGGAGGTCCACGTTTTCCCGGAAAACCACCCAGGCAATGACGGCCGTCAGCACGCCCTCGAGGTTCAACAGCAGCGAACTCGTTGCCGCCGGGGTGCTCGACAGCCCCAGCATCAGCAACGCCGGGCCGGCGACACCCCCCATCGCAATCGCGCCGATCAGCCACGGCAGCTCGCCCCGCTGGATGCGATGGTCGCTGCCGGCATGACGCCCACGCCCACTCAACGCGCGCCACGCGATCCCGACACCCAGCCCCAAGCCGCTCCCCAGATAAAACAGCCCGGCCAGCATGAATGGACTGACGGCGCCGAGCATCGCTTTGGCGAGCGGTGTCGCGGCGCCGAAAAGCGCCGCGGCAGCCAAAGCGGTGAATACCGCGCTGTATCGGAATTTCACGGTCGTCAAATCTCGCATCGTCTATTGGGGGAAGTGTACTGGCCCCCAGCCGGCTCGGCGGACAAAACCCGGTCGATCAAACGAAAAGTAAACTTGTAGAATATATTACGTTGACGTAATGTCATCTACATGAAACAGATTTCCACCTGGTCTCTGCTAGTGCTGTCACTGCCGACGGAAAATGCCACCGCGCGCATGCGGTACTGGCGCGCATTGAAAGCCCGGGGCTGTGCCGTTCTGCGGGACGGCGTTTATCTGCTGCCCTACAACGCCGAGCGTGAAGGCATGCTGCGCGAGCTTGCCGAATCCATCAGCGACAGCGGCGGCACCGCGCATCTGCTGCGCACCCCAAGCCTCGACGCGGCGCAGGAGGCGTACTTCCGCGGGCTGTTCGACCGATCCGACGACTACGACAACCTCGTCCAATCGCTCGCCGAGGCACGCAAGGCGGTGTCTGCGCAGTCGCCTGCCGAGCTGGCCCGGTTGCAACGGCGGCTGCAAAAGGACTATGAGAGCGTTGCCGCAGTCGATTACTTCCCCACCGCGGCTGCCGCACGCGCGGCAGCCGCGTGGGGGGACTTCGTCTCTCATGTCGAGACGGTCCTGTCGCCGGGTGAGCCGCATGCGGCCCACCAGCCCATCGCCCTCCTCAAGCGCGAGGACTATCAGCGGCGAATCTGGGCGACACGTCGTCGCCTGTGGGTAGACCGGGTAGCGAGCGCATGGCTGATTGGTCGGTTTATCGACCTCGAGGCTCGGTTCGTGTGGCTCGAGTCGCCCAAGGCGTGTCCCGCGGACGCGCTCGGCTTCGATTTCGATGGCGCCGCATTCACGCACGTCGACGACCGGGTGACTTTCGAGGTTTTGCTCGCGACGTTCGGTCTCGATCACGACGCGGCGCTGCTGCGCCTTGGGCAACTGGTTCATTCACTGGATGTCGGCGGCGAGTCGGTGCCGGAGGCCAGCGGCTTCGAAGCCGTGTTGGCTGGCACGCGCGACGGTGCGCCCGACGATGATCAGTTGCTCGACGCGATGATGCCGGTTCTCGACGCGCTCTACGCGCACTTTGCCGCCAGCACGAAGCACAAGGAAAGCAGGAGCCGCCCGTGAGCACGACCACCGCCTCCGCACCGAGCTACACGCTGGGTCAGATGGTGCTTTACATGCTGCGGCTTGGCACCTTCGGTTTCGGCGGTCCCGTGGCACTGGTCGGGTACATGCATCGCGATCTTGTCGAAGGGCGCGGCTGGATTACCGACGCGGACTACCGCGAGGGCTTGGCACTGGCGCAGATGATGCCCGGCCCGCTCGCCGCGCAGCTCGGCATCTATCTTGGCTACGTCCACTATCGTGTGGTTGGCGCGACGCTCGCTGGCATCGCCTTCGTCCTGCCGTCGTTTGCGATGGTGGTTCTGCTCGGATGGGCTTACGCGCACTTTGGCGGTCTGGCCTGGATGCAGGCGGTTTTCTACGGCGTCGGCGCGGCCGTCGTGGGCATCATTGCCATGAGCGCGTACAAGCTCACCACAAAGACGGTGGGCAGACACCGGCTCTTACTCGCGATCTACCTGACGCTGGCTGCCGTCACGGTGGTCACCGAATCGGAGATCGCGTGGCTGTTCATTGCGGGAGGTGTCATCAACTGGCTGGTTAAGGCACCGCCCAAATGGCTGGGCAAAGGCGGCATCAACGCAGTTGCGTTGGCGCAGTTGCCGCCGGCAAGCGGCGTAATCAGCGGTCTCGATTGGCCTCTGCTTGGCCAACTCGGTCTGTTCTTCACAAAGGCCGGCGCCTTCGTGTTCGGCTCGGGACTCGCCATCGTGCCGTTTCTATATGGCGGGGTGGTCACCGAGCACCACTGGCTCAACGACAAGCAGTTCGTCGACGCCGTCGCGGTGGCGATGATCACACCGGGGCCCGTTGTCATTACTGTCGGCTTTATCGGTTATCTCGTGGCTGGATTGACGGGGGCGTGCGTTGCCGCGCTCGGCACGTTTCTCCCCTGCTATCTCTTTACTGTGCTGCCGGCGCCGTACTTCAAGAAGTACGGCAAGCTGCCCGCGATACGGGCCTTCGTCGACGGCATCACAGCAGCAGCCGTAGGCGCGATCACGGGATCGGTCCTTGTCATCGCACGCCGCTCGATCGTCGACTGGCCCACGCTGCTGATGGCGGTCGTGACCATCGCCTTGTTATGGCGCTTCAAACGTCTGCCGGAGCCGGTGGTTGTCTTGGCGGCGGCGATCATTGGCGTGCTGATTTATCCGCTCATCCGCTCGCACGGTGTCTGAACGCCCCCCGCAGCCGTGCCCGGGCTGCGGGGGACGCCCCATCGGGAATTACGCCAGGTCGAACCGATCGGCGTTCATGACCTTCGTCCAGGCGGCGACGAAGTCCTGCACAAACTTCTCTTTATTGTCGTCCTGTGCGTAGACCTCCGCATAGGCCCGCAGCACCGAGTTCGAGCCGAAGACCAGATCGACACGCGTGGCCGTCCATTTCACTTCGCCGGACTTGCGATCGCGGATTTCGTATAAATTGTTGCCCGCGGGCTTCCAGAGGTTCGCCATGTCGGTCAGATTGACGAAGAAATCATTCGTCAATGCGCCAACGCGGTTCGTAAGCACGCCATGCCGGGTGCCCGCGTGGTTGGTGCCCAGTACGCGCATGCCGCCCATCAAGGCCGTCATTTCGCACGCCGTCAGCCGCATCAACTGGGCGCGATCGAGCAGCAGTTCCTCCGGGCTCACCACATATGCCTGCTTCAGCCAATTGCGGAACCCATCCGCCACAGGCTCCAGGACGTCGAACGACGCCACATCGGTTTGCGCTTGCGTGGCATCGCCACGCCCCGGTGCAAAAGGCACGGTGACGTGAACACCCGCCGCCTTGGCCGCCTGCTCCACACCGACGTTACCGGCCAGCACGATCACATCGGCCACGCTGGCGCCCGTCTCGGCCGCGATCTTCTCCAGCACGGCCAACACGCTGGCCAGACGCACCGGCTCGTTGCCTTCCCAATCCTTCTGCGGTGCCAGACGAATGCGTGCGCCGTTGGCGCCGCCGCGCTTGTCGGAACCTCGGAAGGTGCGCGCGCTGTCCCACGCCGTCGCCACCAGATCGGCGATGCCGAGGCCGCTGGCGACGATTTTTGCCTTCACCGCAGCCACGTCATAATCCTTGCGGCCCGCGGGAACCGGGTCTTGCCAGATCAAGTCCTCCTTCGGCACATCCGGGCCGAGGTAGCGGGACTTCGGGCCCATGTCGCGGTGCGTCAGCTTGAACCATGCGCGAGCGAAGACTTCCGAGAAATACGCCTGATCCTGGTGGAACCGTTCCGAGATTTTCCGGTATGCCGGATCCATCTTCATGGCCATGTCGGCGTCGGTCATGATCGGCTTGCGGCGGATCGACGGATCTTCGACATCCACGGGCATGGCGTCTTCCTTGATGTCGACCGGCTCCCACTGCCACGCGCCGGCGGGCGACTTCTGCAACGCCCACTCATGGCCGAGAAGCATGTCGAAATAGCCGCCGTCCCACGTCGTCGGGTGCGTGGTCCAGGCCCCTTCGATGCCACTGGTGACCGTGTCGCGCCCCACACCACGGCTGACCGCGTTGATCCAGCCCAGCCCCTGCGCGTCGACATCCGCACCTTCCGGCGCCGGGCCGAGATTGGCCGCGTTGCCATTGCCATGCGTCTTGCCAACGGTGTGGCCCCCAGCGGTCAGGGCGACCGTTTCCTCGTCGTTCATCGCCATGCGCGCGAAGGTCTCGCGCACGTCACGCGCGGTCTTCAGCGGATCGGGCTTGCCATCGACGCCCTCCGGGTTCACATAGATCAACCCCATCATGACTGCCGCCAGCGGGTTTTCCAGATCACGTTCGCCGGAGTAGCGGCTGTTCGGGTTGTCGGTGGGCGCGAGCCACGCCTTTTCGGATCCCCAGTAGATATCCTTTTCCGGATGCCAGATATCTTCACGTCCGAAGCCGAAGCCGAAGGTCTTCAACCCCATCGATTCGTAAGCCAGCGTGCCGGCGAGAATGATCAGGTCCGCCCAGCTCAGCTTGTTGCCGTACTGCTTCTTGATCGGCCACAGCAGACGACGGGCTTTGTCGAGATTGGCATTGTCCGGCCAGGAGTTGAGCGGCGCGAATCGCTGATTGCCCGTGCCGCCGCCGCCTCGCCCGTCGGCGATGCGATAGGTGCCTGCAGAGTGCCAGGCCATGCGGATCATCAGGCCGCCGTAGTGCCCCCAGTCCGCCGGCCACCAGTCCTGACTGTCGGTCATCAGGGCCTTGAGGTCTTTTTTGAGCGCATCGACGTCGAGCGTCTTGACGGCGTCCCGATAGTGAAACGACGCCCCCATCGGGTTGGTCTTGCTGTCGTGCTGATGCAGGATGTCAAGGTTCAGCGCCTTGGGCCACCAATCCATGTGGGACATCTCCGCCGACGTGGCACTGCCATGCATCACCGGGCACTTGCCAGAAGCACTCGCGCTTTTGCTTTCCATTTCTCGCTCCATACGTTGCATGAAATCAGACGATCGGATCTGCATCCGGGCGCAGATACCAAAAAGTACCAGATTCGGCGAAGGTCAGCGCGGCAGCGGTTCCGGGGGCTGCGGGAAGGCGTCATGCACCACGTGGGGCCGTGACAATGGGTAAAGCAAAGCAGTACTCGCTGACGCGCGTTTGAAATACGACTTCCACCAGATTGGCGTTCGGGTTCGATAATGTCCGTTTATTGCCGACGATGAGGGGGGAAGCGCACCGACCGCACGCGAACGTCACTGGTTAGGTATGAACATTGAAACCCATAGTCATCTTTTGATAAGATGACCGACACGTAATCGTTCAATGCACCCCATGCGACCGCCCGGTCGGCGCAAGCCGGGACGCCAGCCGGCGAGAACAGATGCGCATCGCGCTTTGCCGCGAATGGCGCAACGTATGGCGAGGCGCGTCGATGGGCATCCGTCATGGAGCGCCGTCTAACTTATGCGGTTTAAAGGCGGGTCTCGTCCATGCATGACGAAAACGACAGTGAAGTCCTCGAAGTCCACCTCGGCACACAGAGCCCATACTGGCGCCTGGGCATCGACAGCAACGCACTCGAGCTTTCCGCGGTTCGCGGCTTGACGAACATCAGCATCGCGCTCGATGCCGCGCAGGCCGCCACGATTCGCAGCCTGACTGGCGTCACCTCGTCCTTCGAACTCGAGATCGCCCTGTTTGGCCATCCGCTTCGCCTGCACATGGTTGGCAAAAAGCTCGATGCGACCACCTGGGCCGGCACCGCCTCCGCCTACTCGGATACTCGCTCCGTCGCGCGCGACCTCGCGCACGGTCTTGCCTTTGCCGAGCAGGTCGTCTCCGAAGTCAATTCGCTCGTCGTGGTCCTCAACCGGCACGGCATCCTGCAGCGCTTCAATCGGCTCGCCGAAGAAGTACTGGGCAAACGCGAGGAAGACGTCATTGGCAGGAGCGCCTTCGATCTGTTCATGACCGAAGAGCAAGGCAAGAAGTCGAGCACGAACATCACGGGTTTCTTCGAAAACGACAAGCCATTCGCTGTCGAGCGCTTCATCAATACGGTCAACGGCCCGCGCCTGTATCAGTTTCGCAATAAGTTCGTGCAGAGCGGCAGCGGACTCGACGAGCGGTTCCTGATTTGCTCGGGCGTCGATATCACCGAGGAGCGCAACGCACAGCAGCGCCTGACCGAGCTTGCGAATACCGACGTGCTGACCGGGCTGCCGAACCGCCATGCCGTCACCGAGATGATCCGCGCCGCGCTAGCTGGCGGCCCGGATGACACCCCACGGCAGGTCGGCATCCTGTTTCTCGATCTCGACAACTTCAAGCACGTCAACGATCACTATGGACATGTGACCGGCGACCGTCTACTGACCCAAGTGTCCGCGATCGTCAGGAACTGCCTGCCCGAATGTGCAACGCTCGCGCGTCTCGGTGGCGACGAATTCCTGGTGCTGTTCGAGCACGCAACGCTCGCCATGCTCGAAGACACCGCGAAGACGATCATCGACCGGTTCGAGACGTCGGTTCGCCTGGACGTGATGGAGGTCTATACCAGTTGCTCGATCGGCATCACGCTGCATCCGCAACATGGCGACACCATGGAAACCCTCATCCGCAACGCCGATACGGCAATGTACGTTGCGAAGGAAGCCGGAAAGCGGACGTATCGGGTGTTCACTCAGGAAATGAACCAGAAGGTCGCGAAGGCCATGTGGCTCGATACCAATCTTCGCAAGGCGCTCGAGGAAAAGCAGTTCGTATTGCACTATCAGCCGCTCGTCGACATCGCGACGGGCGACATACAAAGTGTCGAGGCATTGATCCGCTGGCAATCGCCGGAGCGCGGACTGGTGGGGCCTGTCGAATTCATTCGCCATGCCGAGGAATTCGGCCTGATCGGATCACTCGGACGCTGGGTGATGGAAGCGGCAGCGAAACAGGCCGTTCAGTGGCAAGCGAAGGGCCTGAACATGCGCGTCTCGATCAATGTGTCCGCGCGTCAATTGAGCGACCTGAATGTCGCAAATCACTTCGGCGAGATCTGCGACAGCGTCGGTCTGAAGCCCGGCCTGCTCGACGTCGAGTTGACCGAGAGCTGCTTCATCGAGGACGAGGACCGGGTGCTCAGTCTGATGGAGCAGTTCCGAAAGCTCGGCGCACGGATTTATCTCGACGATTTCGGCACCGGCTATTCGTCACTTGCGCAGCTCGCGCGCCTGCCATTCGATGTGATCAAGCTCGACCGCAGTTTCGTGACCAGCGTCGACAGCGACACGAATGCCCAGGCGCTCGTGTCGTCAGTATTCACGTTGGCCAAGGCGCTGGGGTTTTCGGTGGTGGCGGAAGGGGTCGAGACCGACGCCCAGGCGGCATTCCTGCGGCAGGCCGGGATCGAACGTGCGCAAGGCTACCTCTACGCGAAGCCGATGCCAGCACACGATCTCGAGGCTTGGATCATCGAAAAAAGAAAGCTCAGGCTTATCGCCTGAGCCTTCTCGATTCGCTACATCACTTTACCGCCGTTGTGCCTCAAGATACCGTGCGGAGCTTGGAAACGCGGCGGTTCTGCATCATCACCAGTCGCTCCATATAGGCGAGATCCTTCGTCTCGATCGTAAACGTCGACCGAACCCAGTCCTCGGTAATGTCCATCAGCTCCGAGCGATCCAGGGGCAGCACGCGTTGACGCGCGCGGATCAGCGCGCGAATCCCATTCAGCTTAGGCCGGATCACGTCGATAAACGTGCGTGTCGCGAGGAACGCGTCGCCGGGCTCGAATAGCTGGTCGACAAGCCCCTTTTCCGTGAACCACTCGGCCACGTGCGACTCTCCGGTACTGATCAGTTCCTCCGCCACGCGCATGCCGGCTCGGCGTGCGACGAGCGAATATCCGCCCATGCCGGGGAACAGATTGAACGCGATCTCCGGAAAACCGAGCTTCACGCCTTTCTGCGCAAGCACGAAGTGATGCGCGAGCGCCGCCTCGAGTCCGCCGCCGAGCGCGCTGCCCTCGACCATCGCGATCGAGATCGCACCGGTGCCGTAGCCGTTGTACATCTCCCAGATGCAATCGATGCACGACCGCGCATACGCCATCAGCATGTCACGCTTGCCGGAGCGGATCGCATCGACAAAGAAGCTAAGATCTCCGCCAACGTTGAAAAGCTCGGGCACCAGCGATCCCGTGACCCAAAAATCGATGCGCAGCCCGGATTCCCGCGCCGTACGGGCAAGGTGCATGATCTCGGTGAGAAGCCCCTGATTGAAACACGGGCGGGGGGCGGCACGGAGCATCATCCACATGATGTTTCGGCCTTCCTCATAAAATGCGGCCATTTGCGACATGTCCCCGGCTTCGTAGAAAGGCCTGCATGACGGGTGGTTTTGGAGTTGCATGTTTTTTCCTGTGTAGCTGTGGTTTGCGGTTGAATGCCGTCGCGACAAGCCACTCGGAAACGTTGCCGAAGTGGCCGCACGGCACCGCTATTCTTGCGCGCGCACAACTATCAGAAATGCGGATTCTTTAAATTTTCGATATCTAAAAAAGTCAGCCCACGTTGCGCAGGCTCGGATGGACTACTGTCGGAATCGGGACACTCGCCGGGCGGTCGGATTGAGCGCTCCCCACGCGTTGACGTCCGCCCCGCGCGACCGGCTCAACACACGTCGACTCGGTCAGCGCCCCCAACATGCTGCGGAAGCCAATGCTTTGTGCGCTGGCGACCTGCCGCTTGGATAACCGCCGGCAGGAATCTCATGGTCGGCATCGCCTACGCGTACCGCTGCATTCGTTTGACGGTCAGCATCATATTTATACCCGGATAATATTGACGATTATTTTATCCGGGTATAAATTGCAATCCTCACAACCCGGCTGAATACCATGACGCCTTCGACGCTTCCCTCCCACATCGCCTTCGTGGGTCAACGATGCATCGCCTCAGGCTCGCTTGCTGCCGTCGCGCTTGCGGTAAAGCATGCCGTGGAAAAGGCTCCCCAGACGCCTGTGCTGATCTTCGACAACGCGACTGGGCGCTCGATCGACATCGACACGCGCGGCACTGACGACGACATCACCGCGCGCTTCGCGCTGGCGGCATCCGATGCGCCATACCCCAACGGCACCGACGACACCGACGGCGCCGACAGCACGGTGGCGCAGAGCGAAGCACGCGGCCGGGGGCGGCCGAAGCTCGGCGTCATCGCGCGTGAGGTCACGCTGTTGCCACGCCATTGGGATTGGCTCGCGAAGCAGCCCGGAGGGGCATCGGTTGCGCTCCGAAAGCTGGTTGAAGACGCGCGTCGCGCCAACGCCCAACGTGACAATCGCCGCGCCTCTCACGAGCGCGCCTACCACTTCATGTCGGCGTTGGCCGGCGATCTACCCGGCTTCGAGGAAGTGGCGCGAGCGTTGTTCGCGGACGATCGCGCGCGCTTTGGAGAACTGGTCGCTGGTTGGCCTGCCGATGTGCGCGATCATGCGTTCGCGCTCGGCTTTGGCGACGCACCGTGAGCGACGCTGGTCGCAAAGATGGCACGGATGAAATCCATGGATCCGAATGCCGGCGCCATCGCACCGGTTGCGCATGAACGCGACCTCATCACGTTGCGGATGACAGGAACGGTGAGGCGGGTTTCGTGCCGCGACGGCCGGCTACGGCGGGAGACGATGGGGGTACTGTGCTGTGGATCTCGACATGAGACGCCTACCAGCGATGGGGTCGTGCTCGATTAACCCCCGGACTCTAAAGCCGGATGCTACTGAATACGGGGGAACGTCGAAGCGGCGGCACGCAGAAAGCGCCACGATCCGCCCCCCCTCTTTCGAGAATACGGGTCTTCCCGGGTTGTGCCGAATGGCATTTCAACCAATCATATATATGTTTAGTTGACTAACGGAATCAACCATGCAAGCCGACGACCGCCTGCCCCGATACCAGCGCCTGCGCGATGAGCTAACGGCGCAAATTGCCCAGCGCCGGTGGCGCCCTGGCGAAGCCATTCCGACAGAACAGGAACTTTCGCGTACCTACGGTGTTGCCATTGGAACGGTGCGTAAAGCCATCGATGTCCTCGTGACCGAGGGCATGCTCGAACGTTTTCAGGGCCGTGGAACCTTCGTGCGGCGGGCTAGTTTCGACGGATCGCTATTTCGCTTCTTTCGTTTCCAGAGTCGGCAGGGCGAACGGCGCATCCCGTCCAGTCGCATCCTGACGCGCGAAATCACGAAAGCGCCTTCGGCCGTGTCGACAACATTGCAGATCGAGCCGAACGCCGAGGTGATTCACATGTCGCGGCTGCGTCTCATCGACGACCAGCCGATCCTCGTGGAGGAGATCTGGTTGCCGTACGCGCCCTTTGAGGCGTTTGTCCAACTCAAGACCGAGGATATCGGCGACCTCCTTTATCCCGTCTACGAATCGCACTGCAACCAGGTCATCGCATCGGCGACCGAGACGCTTACGGTAGAGACCGTCGACCCGATGCAGGCGAGGCTGCTGCGCGTCGATGCGCACACGCCTGTCGTCGTGATTGAGCGCGTCGCGTACAGCTTCGACAGGCGGCCACTGGAATGGCGCCGGTCTCGCGGGCCGGCGAGCGAATTTACGTATCAGGTGGAGATCCGCTGAAGCGGACGCTGCCATTCCAACAAGGAGACCCCTCATGTTCAACTGGTTCAAAACGGTATCACCGCAAGAGAAACGCACGTTCTGGGCGTGCTTCGGCGGCTGGGCGCTCGACGCGCTGGACGTGCAAATGTTCAGCCTCGTCATTCCGGCGATCATTGCCGAATGGGCGATCGACAAGACACAAGCCGGATTCGTAAGCGGCGCCACGCTCGTGGCGTCAGCGCTCGGCGGCTGGCTTGCCGGCGCACTCGCCGACAGGATCGGGCGTGTGCGCACGCTGCAGATCACGATTCTGTTCTTCTCGTTTTTTACGTTCGCGAGCGCGTTTGCCCAATCGTTCCCGCAGTTCATCGTACTGAAGACGCTACAAGGTTTTGGCTTCGGCGGCGAATGGGCGGCCGGCGCGGTACTGATGGCCGAATCGATTCGTCCAGAGCATCGCGGCAAGGCAATGGGGACCGTGCAGAGCGCGTGGGCCGTAGGCTGGGCGGCCGCCGTGCTGCTTTATACGTTGCTCTTCTCCTTCGCACCCGCACACCTTGCGTGGCGCGCGATGTTTGCCCTCGGTGTGCTGCCGGCGCTGCTCGTCGTGTATGTGCGCCGCCACATCAAGGAGCCCGAGGTACCGCGCACTCGCCCCGTAGCGACTGGCGACAGCACACCGCTCGTCGGCATCTTTTCGCCGCAGTTGCTGCGCATGACACTGATCGGCGCACTGCTCGGCGTCGGTGCGCACGGTGGCTACTACGCACTCATGACGTGGCTACCGACCTATCTCAAAACGGAGCGTCACCTGTCCGTCCTGAGCACGGGTGGTTTTCTGGCCGTCATCATCGCGGCATTCTTCTGCGGCTGCATCGCGAGCTCGCACCTGCTCGACCGTATCGGGCGACGCGGCACAATCTTGTTGTTCTCGGTATGCTGCGTCGCCACGGTCGTCGTCTACCTGTTCGCGCCGCTCGGCAACACGGCGATGCTGTTTCTTGGCTTCCCGCTCGGCTTTTTTGCCGCAGGCATTCCTGCGAGCATGGGGGCCCTCTTCAACGAGTTATACCCGCGCGGCATGCGGGGCACGGGCGTCGGATTCTGTTACAACTTCGGACGCGTGGCGTCGGCCGCATTTCCGGTCATGGTAGGCCACCTTGCCGCCACAACCTCGCTTGGTTTCGCCATCGGAATCGATGCGGGAATCGCCTACTCGATCGTCGCGTTGGCCGTCCTGATGCTACCGGAGACGCGCGGGCGCGCGCTCGCCGAACATCTGCCCATGACGTCACTGAGCGATCAGCACGGAGAAGCGGCCCCCCGTTGAATGACGGCCGCCAACGTTGCCAATGCCACGCCAACGGGCACGTTGGCGATGGCGAGACGACCCCACCCCCGGCGCTTGCGCCGGGCCCTGAAAAGGAATTTCCTGCAATGCCTACCCCGACCGCCGCGACCGGCGGATACGATACGCCCCAACAGACGGTATTGGCAATTGACACGCATGCGCACGTTTTCACGCGAGATCTTCCGCTCGCAGGCGAACGGCGCTACGCGCCGAACTACGACGCACTGCTGAGCGCGTATCTCGCGCAGCTCGGCACACACGGAATCGCCCATGGCGTACTCGTGCAACCGAGCTTCCTTGGCACCGACAACCGCTATCTCCTTGCAGCGCTCGCCCAGGAACGCCACCGCTTGCGTGGCATCGCTGTGATCGCCCCGGTGCAGGCCGCGGCCGATTCAGCGCATCTCGATGCCCTTGCTCGTGGCGGCGTCGTCGGAATCCGGCTCAACCTGTTCGGCGCGCCGGATCCCAATTGGGCAACGCAAGCCTGGCAAACCTTGCTGCCGCGCATCGCCGCACTCGGATGGCAAGTCGAAGTGCATTGCGAAGCCTGCAGGCTTCGCCGCGTTGTGCCGACGCTCGTCGCTCACGGCATCAACGTCGTGGTCGATCATTTCGGACGCCCGGATCCAGCGCTTGGTGTCGCGGATCCGGGGTTCCGCGATCTGCTCGGCTTTGCGACGTCCCGCCGCGTATGGGTCAAGCTGTCCGGCGCATACCGCAATGGCGCTGGCGAAGCCGGCGTCGCCGTAGCGCGCGCCGCGACGCCGCTGCTCAGGACGGCGTTTGGCTTGGAGCGGCTCGTTTGGGGAAGCGACTGGCCGCACACGCAGTTCGAACATGACCGCCGTTTCGAGAACGCCTACGCGCTCATCCACGAGCTCCTTCCTGACGATGACGATCGACGAGTCGTATTGGTCGAGACGCCGGCACGGCTCTTTAAGTTCGACTAATCACGCACAATGCGTTGGTGCGGCGCGCGCAGGATCTGAGGGATCGCGGTATTCGCGTCAATGTCGTTGACCTGTTCGTCGACGGCGGCATGGCGCCGGTCTGAGCGCATACAACGCCAGGCGGATGCCGTCTGGCTTCGCCGGACAGCGCCGGCTGACGGCGCGGCCCCATCTGTGCCCGGCTGACCTCCAGGCCGACCTCGACCGCTATGTCGCGTTGCGTGCGCAGACCTATGGCGAGACCGTCGACGCGGCGACGCCGATTCCGCACAGACTGCAAGCCTTCATGGCCGGGAATGAAGGATGCAAGTGGTCAAGCTCGCCGAGTCGCCGTCCGCGGAACGAAAAAGCCGCTCCTGCGCAAACAGGGGCGGCTCTGGATGGTGCCCGAGGCCGGAATCGAACCGGCACGACCGTTAGGTCGAGGGATTTTCTTACCACTTCGACTTTCGCCGCCAGCGCGTTTGCACTGTTCGTGGTCTGGAGCACGCCTTCACCATAGCCTTGCGGCCGTAGGTGCCCGCCGTCTGCTCTCTACACCTTCCCAATCTTGAAGTTTGGGCTTGGCTCGGCGTTGACTCGGATGCCGAAGCATCCAGGGATTTCGCCGACTTTGACGGGCGTCACTTCGGGCGTTTCCCCCCGAAGGCTCAAATTGTCTAAGTCCCTTGTGTCTACCAATTTCACCACTCGGGCGTGAGTGATCTGTCCTTCTGCTTTTCACTGGCGCCTGGATGGCGCCCAGCTACCAAGACAAGCCATGACGCTACATCTCGGATGCTCGCAAATCCCTGTCATCATTGGCCTTCCGGCGCCGCATCCGCGGCGGGAAAGGCTCGGCACAACAGATTCCGAGTCCGCGGTGTTCACCAAACGCATCACCCCGGCAAGGGCACGCATTCTAACATCCCCACCGAGATACGTCAGTTGGGTATCATAGGGCTACGCACGCGCTGCGCGCGCCATCGGAGATCGCCCCATGCTGGAGAATCTCGACCGCATCGCCCTGTCGTTGGACGCCATCGAAGCCGCCGCCCGCGACCTCGCCCTGCAATCTCCCCAGAACGCGCAAGCGCTCTACACCGCGCTCATGGAAATTCGCAACGCCATCGCACTCGTCGCGCAGGAAGTCGTGCGTCTCGAACACGAACTCCACGGCCCCACCGGCAACGGGCAGTCGTGACCTCGCCGACGCGATGCCCGGTGACACACGAGGGGCAAGCAACGGGTCTACAATAGGCAGCACGTTTCACAACACGGCGTGTCCCCATGGCCCTCCCCTGTTGTACGTCGCAAGCCGTGGCGCGCTACGATGCCGTGCGCGCCGCCTCGGTCGCCTTTGCGCAAGACCTCTCCGACGCCGACGCCACCGTGCAGTCGATGCCCGACGCCAGCCCCATCAAGTGGCATCTCGCGCACACCACATGGTTCTTCGAAACCTTCTTGCTGAGCGAGTCCGGCGCCCTGTCGGGCCGCCACTACCGCCCCTACGATCCGCGCTTCGCCTATCTCTTCAATTCATATTACGAGGCCGCCGGTCCGCGCCATCCGCGCCCGCAACGCGGCTTGCTCTCTCGCCCCACGCTCGATGACGTGCTGCGCTATCGGCGCCATGTCGACGCCGCCATGCACGAGCGCCTGCTGCATGCCGATCTCCCGCCCGACGTTCACGCACTCGTCACCCTCGGCCTGCATCACGAGGAACAGCACCAGGAGCTGATGCACACCGACTTGCTGCATCTGTTCGCGCAAAATCCGTTGCGTCCCGCGCATCGCCAACCGGCCTGCGCCGGCGACATCGCCGGGCCGCTGCAATGGATTGCCCACAGCGGTGGCCAGCATCGCGTCGGGCACGAGAGCGAATCGAGCGGACCCTTTGCGTTCGACTGCGAAACCCCTGCCCACGACATCTTGCTCCGCCCCTTCGCGATCGCCTCGCGCGTGGTGACGAACGGGGAGTGGCGCGCGTTTATCGACGACGGCGGCTATCGCACGGCGGGACTCTGGTTGTCCGACGGTTGGGCGACGGTGCAACGCGAAGGGTGGGGACATCCGCTGTACTGGGAGTTGCACAACGGCGAATGGCAGTCGATGACGCTCGCCGGCATGCAACCGATCGACGACGACGCGCCCGTGCGGCACGTAAGCTATTTCGAAGCCGACGCCTTCGCGCGATGGGCCGGCAAGCGTCTGCCGACCGAACACGAGTGGGAGGTCGCGGCAACCGTGTCGCCCGCTTCGCAACCCGCCATGGCGCAACGCTTCGGCCCGGTATGGCAATGGACGGCCAGCCCTTACGTCGCCTATCCGGGATTCCGACCGGCGGCGGGGGCCGTCGGCGAATACAACGGCAAATTCATGTGCGGACAATTCGTGCTGCGCGGCGGCTCGCTCGCCACGCCGCCGGGACATGCACGCACCACGTATCGCAACTTCTTTTACCCGCATCAGCGCTGGCAGTTCTGCGGCCTGAGGCTCGCGGAGGATCGCTGATGTCGCAAGCCCCCCAAGCCACGCCGTTCGTTTGTCCGTCGCTGCCGGAAAATGCGTTCGCGGCGGACGTGCTCGCCGGTCTCGGCCACACGCCCAAGTCGCTGCCCAGCAGCTGGCTTTACGACCGGCTCGGCAGCGAACTATTCGAATCGATTACCGGCCTCGACGAGTATTACCAGACACGCACCGAAACGGTGCTGCTCGGCGAATGCGCCGCCGCGATTGCCGACGTCATTGGCCCGAACGCCGTCGTCGTCGAATTCGGCAGCGGCTCGAGTCGCAAGACGCCGTTGCTGCTCGACGCGCTGGTCACGCCGCGCGCCTATGTGCCCGTCGACATCGCCGACGACTTCCTCGACGACGCCGTCGCCACGCTGGCCCGCCGCTGCCCGGGCATCCCCATGTTGCCGGTGCGCGCCGACTTCACCCGGCCGTTTCGCCTGCCGCCGCAGTTGCAGACCACCCAAGGGCCGCGCCTGGGCTTCTTTCCCGGCTCGACGATCGGCAATTTCGCGCCCGGACAGGCCGCCGCCTTTCTTGCCCACGTCGGCAAGATGCTCGGCCCGCGCCGCCGGATGGTCGTCGGCGTGGATGCCTGCAAGGACGCCGCCGTGCTGCTGCCCGCCTACGACGACGCGCGCGGCGTCACCGCGCAGTTCAATCTGAACGTGCTCACGCGCATCAATCGCGAACTCGACGGCGACCTGCCGCTCGACGCCTTCCGTCACGAAGCCCGCTTCAACGCGGCCGCCAGTCGGATCGAAATGCATCTCGTCGCCCAGCGCCCTTTCCGCGCGAGCGTGCTGGGCCATCGCTTCGACTTCATGACAGGCGAGTCCATTCACACCGAGAACTCGTACAAGTACGGTCAGACGGAGTTCCGCGCCCTGGCAAGCTCCGCGGGGTGGGATGTCGAGCGCGTCTGGCTCGATGCCCGCGCGCGCTTCGCCGTCTATCTGCTGCGCCCCGCGGCGGGAAGCTGACCCGCGCACGACGCCGCGCAAAAAATCCGGCCCTTATCGCTAAAGTTTTGACGTCACCATGCCGTTGATGCATGCAGACGCCTGCTGTCCGCCATGCGAAATGTGAATTTCCTGGGGAGACGGTGGAGACGCGGGGATCGCTAGCCAGGATTAGGCTAGCATTGCCGCCATGAACGCCATGGGATCCGACACGCCGGGACGTCCGCCTGTGTCCCCTCAAGGGCCATCTTCACAGCGCGCGGCCATGACCGCGGCGCACCGTTGACACGTATCGCTGCACATGACTTCACGCGCAATGGGGATGCACGTGGCACGAGCTTCGGCAGTAACACCTGCGGCTCGCGGCACTGGCACAGACACTCGACTGGCTAACGCGCACTCGCTCGCGCGTCGGCTTTGCGTCGTCGCGACGGCGCCTTGGGGTCGGTCACGATGAGCCGCATTTCGCTAACCCTCTCCGACATCGCGCTGGCGGATCTGAAGAAAGACTTCGACGCGTTCGTGCGCATTTCCGCCGCCGTGGACCGTCACTTCACGCCACCGCCCTTCGACGACTTCCTGCGCGCCCGCCTGCTCGACAGCACCGTTCCGCTCACCGAAGCCGCCGTCGCACAATTGCTCGCCGGGGGGCATTACGCGTGGGCCAAGCGCACGTTCGACAAGCAGTTCCCGGACGTCGTCTCGATCATCCTGAACCAGGCGCGTCAACACGGCTTCTATTTCGTCTCTCGCCCCGAATGGACGCGCGAGGACATGTCGCGTCAGGCGAGCCGCTGGGCCGAAGGTATCGTGCGCGAAGCGAAGGGCGAGGAACGCATCGTGGAATCGCTCGCGGGACAGATCGTCAGCTCTGCCCAAGACCTCCGCGCCTTGGAAGCGTCGTTGCAGACGCCCGCGTGGCGCGCCGCCTCCGTGCTGCGCGAGCGCGTGTTCGACGCCAAGCGCAGCGTGGAAACGGCCCGCTCACTGCAAGCGCGCGAGCGACTCGGCGAACTGCGTGCACTCCTCGATCTGGCGGTGATCTACGGGTCGGTTGGTGCTCAGGAGGCCGAACAGATTCTCGACTACCTGCGAGTCCTGCGCCCCGAGTTGTTCAACGACGATCCAGGCGTCTTCGAACGGCTTGCGGCCTGGCTGCGGCGTTTGCTGACGCCGGACCTGCCTCGCCCGGCCGTTGCGCCGCAAGCACCGCCGTCCGGCATGACGACCGACGCATCGCGTCAGCATTCCGACCCCCTGCAACCGCCACTCACGCGCTGAGCGCGAGGCGGCACCTGAGCCGCCCCCCATATTGGCGTCCGTCTCCGCTCACCGGTTGAAGATCAACGCGACGCCCGCGCTCGCGATCAACGCCCCCCACCAGGCGCCTGCCGCCGGACGCTGCCGGGTGCGAATCCACATCAGCGGCAACACCACGACGGGCGTGGTCGCCGAGAGCGTCGCAATGACGCCGGTGTTGCCGTGGCCCATGCCGTAGAGCAGCAGCGTCATGCCGACGGCCACGCCGACGAAGCCCGACGCTGCCGTGAGCGCGAGCGTGCCCGGCGTGAAGGCCGAGAAGAGGTCACGCCCGCGCCGTGCGGCGAGCATCGTCAGCCCGAGCGCCGACACCCCCACACGCACCGCCGACGCGCTCACCGGATCGACGCCGGCGGCCATGACCGGTTTGGCGATGAGCGTTCCCACGGAGTGACACAGCGCCGCCACCAGCCCGATGGCGACGCCCACACGCACATCGCCACGCACGGACTCCCAGTGATGAGCATCCTCGCGCCGGCCACCGAATGCGACGGCGAGCGCCACGCCCGTCGTGACCAGCGCCACCCCGATCACCGCGCGCCAGCCCAGTGCCTCGCCGAGCCAAACATAGCCGAGCACGGCGGTCATCGGGGCGTTCGTCGCGAAGACGATGGAGTTGCGGCGGGGCCCGAGACGGCCGAGCGACGTATAGAGAATCGTGTCGCCCACGAGAATGCCGATCAGCCCCGACGCCGTGAGTCGCAGCCACTGTTCCAGCGTAAGCGACGGCCAGCCTCGCTGCACCGCCACCGCGATGAGCAGCATCGCGAAGACGAGCAGCATGCGGGCGTAATTGAACGGGAAGGAACCGGCCCGGCGCACGGGCGTAATGGCGATCATGCCGCTGAAGGCCCAGCAAAGGGCAGCACCGAGCGCGGCAAGGTAGGCGAGTTGGGTTGTCATGGTCAGGGGGCAGACGGCTCGCAGGCACCACCGCCCCCGCCGTTCGGACGCCATTATACGAGTCGCATGCCCCATTCGGGGGCATGGCCCGCGCGCCGACCTCAGATTTCGTCGTCCAGACGATGCAACGTGTCGAACATGACCCGATAGGCCGCCGCCACACCGTGCGCCCCGCGCAGCATGCGCAAGCGCGACGCCGCATCGGGCTCGCCCGCCTCCTCCACCCACTGCGCGAGCAACGGGGTCGCGCCGCAGACACTCGCGTCTTGCCGCGCGTGCGCTCCGACGGCCGCGAACCCTTCGGCAGCCGACGGATATCGCTGCGCGAGCGCGTCGAACTGCGCCTCGATCTCGCTGGCCGCACGCACCGCCGCCGGTGCCTGACTGAGCGCGCAACACCCCACGTAGGCGGGCATGTCGCCCGCCGCGCCAATGATGAAGTCGATGAGCGCGTGCGTCGCATCGAACGCACCGCTGTCGAGGAAGGTGCGGGCCGCCGGGCCACAGCGAAGGAGGCCGGCGGCAAGCATCGTCGCCTGTCCGCGCTGCTCGCGATACTGGCGCAACAGCATTGGTCGCAGCGCCGCGTCGGTGCAGCGCTCGACCGCCATGCGATTGTGCACATCCGCCCCCGCCGCGCGATGGTAGTGCTGCGCGAGAAACGCCAGCACCTGGACGTCGCTCGATTCGCCTGCCAGGAAGCGGGTCCAGAATGGCGCGGCGAAAATGCCGCGCACCCAATCGTCGCAAATGCGCCCGAACGCCGGCACGATACTGCCCTGCGTGGCGGGCAACACCTGCACCAGCGCTTCGTCGACCAGCATCGCGAGCCAGGTGCCCGGCAACGGCGCCTCGGCGAGCAGCACACCGTGCCGCATACGATCCAGCCACATCGCGGTTTCGGCAAGCGCGCCGTGCAACGTGCACGACACCTCGTGCGACGACACGACGACGGCCTGCGCCTCGACCGTCCATCGCGCATGCGGCGACGCGATGACCCATACCGCCGTGTCGTACGCCGCCAACGCGACCGGCGCGGCGGGCAGAGGCGTGGCGACCGGTGACGCGATCGGGGCACTCATCGGACGATCGCCCCCAGCAGCGCCACCCCCGCGGGATCGATACGCCTGACGACCTCCACGCGGAGCGTCGCGCCCCCATCGCCCAGCGACAGGCCCGGCACGTTCTGCACGGCGCCCAAACGACGGCGGGGCGGGGTTCGCCCTTTGCCACGCGGCGTGTCCGGCGCGCCGCGCGCCAGCCGACGTGACGCCGGCTCAGGCATGCAGGCGGTCCCGTCGGGCGAAGACATCGCGCGACCTTGCGCCCCGACGGGCGACTCCAGGACGACGGGAAGAAAAGGAAACGGTGACGGCGGCGCATTGGACGGCATGTCGGCTCCTTTCAAAAATCGCATGGCGCGGACGCCCGCGCCTCGTGCAAGACTGCCGCGCAAGCCGCGCATGCCATGCCGGGCATGAACGCAGGCGCCTGCGGGCCAAACATCTACCATAGGAATCCCTTAGGGATACGAAAAAGAACGGAGGCTCTAGAAGTGCGCAAACCACGTCGCTCCATAGCCCTCCGGCCTCCCCGCGGGGGCGGCGTGAACGACCGTCCGCGCCCCGAGGGATGACGACGATTCGACGTCGGTCGCCATCGTGAACGGCAAATGCGGACAACGTCGCTCAAACACGCAAATTCAAGACTTTTCCCAAGAACCTAGGGGATTGATGTCGGAATACGACGTTCCGCCGGCACGCCTTCCTCGTAGCGACGCGGGCGACACAGCGCAGCGCACGAGAGTGCGCCCTCTTGAAGTACCATGATTGTTTTCGATGCTGCGCCCCGGGGAGTGACTCTCATGCATCTTTATCAGCGTCTGCCGATCTTCGTTTTCGAGATCGAAGCCTGCGAGAACCTGACATTCATCACGATGGCGATTCGCTTCAATCTGGATCGCAACGGTCAACATCTATCGTTGGCCGACTGGCAACGCTTGCCCGAAGCGGCGCGCGAGGCGCTGGCCTCATGCAGGCCCGGCGACGAGGACTTTGCCGCGCGTCTCGACGAGATGGCGAGCCAGTATCTCGGGCAAGCGGTGGCGCGCAGCGTCGACCCTGCGCCGACCGCCTGGCAGGATACGAACGCGTTGCCGCCGGGACTGCTCAAGCAGTGCGAACTGGCCGATCTGCTGCCGCCCGCGGTGGGCGACTGGGCCACGCTCACGCCGTTCCGTCGCTATGTGCTCGCGAAGCTCTCGCGGCGCGACACGCTCAATCATTGCTTTGTCCCGGCCATGCTCGAGTTCGGGCTGGCGCAAACGCCAGCCGATCTCTGAAGTGCGCCTCCGGGTCAGGTCACGGGCGCCGGGTTGAAGAGGACGAGCGCGTTGTGCAGGCCCCAGCGTTCCGCCCAGGTCTTCTCGCCGCTCGCCACGGCGAGCATCAGGTGAAAGAGCTGCCAGCCGACGTCTTCGATGGTGGCTTCGCCCGTGGCGATGCGCCCGGCGTCGACATCCATCAGGTCATGCCAGCGACGGGCCAGATCGGAGCGCGTCGCCACCTTGACGACGGGCACCTCGGCCAGCCCGTAAGGCGTGCCGCGTCCGGTCGTGAAGACGTGCATGTTGATCCCCGCCGCGAGTTGCAGCGTGCCGCAGATGAAATCGCTCGCTGGCGTGGCGGCGTAAATCAGCCCGCGCTGGCGCGAGCGATCAAGCTTCGCCCCCGGCGCGATCACGCCGTGAATCGGCCCCGTGCCGGACTTCACGATCGACCCCATCGCCTTTTCCACGATGTTCGACAACCCGCCGCGCTTGTTGCCCGGCGTGGTGTTGGCGCTGCGGTCGACGCGGCCGCGCTCGAGATAGGCGTCGTACCAGGCCATCTCGCGAATCATCGCGTCGGCCACTTCCGGGGTCGCCGCGCGTGAGGTGAGTTGATCGATCCCGTCGCGCACCTCGGTGACTTCGGAAAACATGACCGTCGCGCCCGCGCGCACGAGCAAATCCGTGGCGAAGCCCACCGCCGGGTTCGCCGTCACCCCGGAGAACGCGTCACTGCCGCCGCACTGCACGCCCACCACCAGCTCCGACGCCGGCACCGTCTCGCGCTGGCGCGCATTGAGCCGCTCCAGATGCGTGCGCGCCGTTGCCAGGATCGAATCGATCATCGACAGGAAGCCAACGTGCGCGTCGTCTTGCAGACAGACGGTATCGGGCTTGCCATCCGCATTGGCGCTGCCGATCGGAATACTGCCCGCCGGCAAGAGGCGCTCGGGCTGAAGCTTCTCGCAACCGAGACTCACGACCATCACTTCGCCGCCGAAATTCGGGTTCGTGGAGATGTTGCGCAGCGTGCGGATCGGCACGTCGGCGTCCGGCGCATCGATGGCCACGCCGCAGCCGTAGGTGTGTTCCAGCCCGACAACGTCGTCGACGTTCGGATACTGAGGCAGCAACGTCTCCTTGATCCGCTTGACGGCAAATTCGACCACGCCGGCCACGCACTGCACCGTGGTCGTGATCGCCAGAATGTTGCGGGTACCGACCGAGCCGTCGGCGTTGCGATAGCCCTGAAACGTGAAGCCCTCGAGCGGCGGCAGTGACGCGGGCACCCGTGTGCTGATCGGCAGGCGATCCAGCGAAGGCGCCTCGGGCATGACCAGATTGCGCTCGTTGACCCAGCTGCCTGCGGGCAGCGCGCGCGCCGCATAGCCGATCACCACACCGTAGCGAATCACCGGCGCGCCTTCGGCCAGATCGGTCAGCGCGACCTTATGCCCCTGCGGCACGGCGTCCACGAGCGTTAGCCCGTCGGCAAACCGGCGACCGGCGGGCAAACCGCCGTCGTTCACGACGATGGCGACATTGTCGTCCGGCTGCATCCGAATATAGCGCGGCACATCCTTCGTCCCAGACCCGGCTTCACCCGCGGCGTCCGTGCGCCCCGCGTCCGTCATTGATGCCATGTTGCTCACTCCTTCCTGTTTTCCGATGAGATGCGGCGCCTGCACGGGTTCACACATGCGATACGCCATCGACGCTGAAGACTCTCTCGGCCAGCGCGCATAACGGCGTCGAATTTCGACGTTGTCGCGCATGCCGTCACTCATGTGTCATCATACATCTAGATTTGCGCTGTGCGTACCCCTCAAGTCTGCGGGATAAATCGGGGAAATCCCCCTTCCATGCTTTGTACGGGTTAATCCCACTGCCATTCTTTCCAACAGCCTCTTGTTCGATTTCGCCACATGTTATACGATGACATATAACTCAGCGCCGCGCGCTGGTTGAGCTTCTTTCTTCCTTATCGAAACCGGCCCCGTGGCCGACAGGAACTCTTGACATGACCGCACCTCAAGAACTCAAGCAGATCGTCTCCGACGGCTTGTTGTCTTTCCCCGTCACCGACTTCGACGCGAACGGCGACTTCAATGCGCGTGGTTACGCGGCCCGACTTGAGTGGCTGGCGCCGTTCGGTGCGACGGCGCTCTTCGCGGCGGGCGGCACGGGCGAATTCTTCTCGCTTACCCCGCGCGATTACAGCGCCGTGATCAAGACGGCCGTCGACACCTGCGCAGGCAAGGTGCCGATTCTGGCAGGCGCCGGCGGCCCGACGCGTCTGGCTATCGAATACGCTCAGGAAGCCGAGCGTCTTGGCGCCAAGGGCGTGCTGCTCATGCCCCACTACCTGACCGAAGCGAGCCTGGACGGGATCGCCGCTCACGTCGAACAGGTCTGCCGTTCGGTCAACATCGGCGTGATCGTCTACAACCGCGCCAATTCGAAGCTCGGCGCCGACCAACTCGAGCGTCTCGCCGAGACGTGCCCGAACCTGATCGGCTTCAAGGACGGCGTGGGCGACATCGAGCGCATGGTGCAGATCCGTCGCCGCATGGGCGACCGCTTCTCCTATCTGGGTGGGCTGCCGACGGCCGAAGTCTATGCCGCCGCCTACCGCGCGCTGGGCGTGCCGGTGTACTCGTCGGCGGTCTTCAACTTCATTCCGAAGACGGCCATGGCGTTCTATCACGCCGTGTGCGAGAACGACGAGGCCACGATCGGCCGCCTGCTCGACACGTTCTTCCTGCCGTACCTGGAAATCCGCAACCGCCGCGCGGGCTACGCCGTGAGTATCGTCAAGGCGGGCGCGAAGCTCGTCGGTCGCGATGCCGGCCCGGTGCGCGCGCCGCTGACCGACCTGCTGCCGAACGAACTCGAGATGCTCGACGCGCTGATCAAGAAGGTTGAAGGCTAAGGAGCCCACGCATGCAAATTACCGGTGAGATGTTGATCGGCCACGCCGACGTGCGGGGCAGCGCGGGAACGCTCGAAGCGTTCGACCCGTCGCGCGGCGAGCCGCTGACGCCCGCGTTCGGCGCGGGCAACGCGCAAGACGTCGAACGCGCTTGCGCGCTGGCTCGCGCCGCGTTCGACCCGTTCCGCGCGTTGCCGCTCGCCAAGCGTGCCGAGTTCCTGGAGGCCGTCGCCCAGGCCATTCTCGATCTGGGCGACGCGCTCATCGAGCGTGCGCATGCGGAGACCGGATTGCCTGCCGCCCGCCTGCAAGGCGAGCGTGGGCGCACCGTTGGCCAACTGCGCATGTTCGCCCGCGTGGTGCGTGACGGCCACTTCCTCGACGCCACCGTCGACCCGGCGCAGCCGGCGCGCGAGCCGCTGCCGCGCAGCGACTTGCGTCTGGCCAAGATCGGTCTCGGTCCCGTGGCCGTGTTCGGCGCGAGCAACTTCCCGCTGGCGTTTTCGGTGGCGGGCGGCGACACGGCATCGGCGTTTGCCGCGGGTTGCCCGGTGATCGTCAAGGCACATTCGGCGCACCTGGGAACGTCGGAACTCGTGGCCCGCGCCATCCGCTCAGCGGTGCAGGCACTTGGCCTGCCGGAAGGGGTGTTCTCGCTGCTCGTGGGCGAACGCGCCGTGGGCGAGGCGCTCGTTGCGCATCCGGCGATTGCCGCCGTGGGCTTTACCGGTTCGCGCACCGGCGGCCTCGCGCTCCAGCGCATTGCGCAGTCGCGTGCCGTACCGATTCCGGTCTATGCCGAAATGAGCAGTATCAATCCGGTGTATTTGCTGCCTGAGGCGCTGAACGCGCGCGGCGAAGCGATCGCCAAGGGGTTCGTCGACTCGCTCACGATGGGCGTCGGTCAGTTCTGCACCAACCCGGGGATGGTGCTGGGCATCGCGGGCGACGCGCTCGAGCGCTTCTGCCGCACGGCTACTGAAGCGCTCGGTGCGAAAGCCGCCGGCACGATGCTGACGCAGGGCATTCATCAGGCGTACGACAAGGGTGTGACGCGACTGGTCGACGAACCGAACGTGACGCTGCTCGCGCGCGGTCAGGCGGGGGGGGCATGCCAGGGCCAAGCGGCTCTCTTCCGCACGAGCGCCGCCGAATTCCTCGCTACGCCGGCACTGCATGAGGAAGTCTTCGGCCCGGCATCGGTCGTGATTGCCTGCGATACCGTCGAAGAGATGATCGCGATCACCGAGCGTCTGGAAGGACAGCTCACGGCGACGCTGCAACTCGACGCCGGCGATACCGAGGCGGCGCGCCGCTTGCTGCCGAGTCTGGAGCGTCGCGCCGGACGCATTCTCGCCAACGGCTTCCCGACCGGCGTCGAGGTGTGTCATGCGATGGTCCACGGCGGTCCGTTCCCGGCGACGTCGAACGCCATGTTCACGTCGGTGGGCGCCACGGCCATCGATCGGTTCCTGCGTCCGGTCTGCTATCAGGATCTGCCCGACACGCTGTTGCCCGAAGCCCTGCAGGAAGCCAATCCGCTCGGCCTGTGGCGACTTCGCGACGGTGAGATGTCGCAGGCATGACACGCAGGCTCAACGCGTAGCGAACGACATTGCCGCAACGACAAACGCCCTCGGATTTCGATCCGAGGGTGTTTTGTCTTGGATACAGGGCAGCGGTCGCGGCTACGACGCCACATCCCCTCGCGCAAGCGCCGGCGGCGTCACCAGACCATACAGTCGCGTGACCTGTCCCTGCGCCAGCCCCTTCGCCACCGCCTTCAGATTGATCGAACCCGGCGCACCGATCAGCGCGTAGCCGATCTGTCCCTTGCGCCACGTCACCACGCCCATCCGGTCGATCTTCTGCTCCGCCACGTCCTGATCCGGACGCGGGTCGCGCACCACGCACAGGGCGACGGGGTCGCCCGTCTCCGGCAGGTACACCATCTGCACCAGCGTTCGATCCTGCCAGCGCAGGCGTTGCACGCCCTTGAACGTCAGCCCCTGTGCGCGCAGGTCGGGAACGCTGATATCGAGATTGTCGTCGTGCCGAATATCGCTGACGGTGCGCGCAATGTCGCCATCGTCCACCCGTACGGACGCGATCGTGTCGCGCACATAGAGCTGCTGGTATTCGGCGGCCGCGCGCACCCACGTCGTGCCTTGCGGCGACTTCGGCGGCGCCGTTACCGAGGCCGTCATGAGTCCTCCGTGCCCCGCGCCCAGGCGGTTCAGCGCACCCGGCAACCAGGGCAAGGTGATGGCGGTGACGGCTACGCCAGCGGCAAATGCGGCGAGCAGCCACCCCGCGCGCACGCGGCGTGCGGCGGGCGCATCGTTCGCCGCGGGCGGACCAAGGGATGCATTGACGGATACGGACGCGACGGGCGACGCCGAGCTCAACGGCTTCATGGCATCGGCGCCGTCTTGCGGCGTCTGCCGCTGCGCATGCGCGCGCAGCAATGCATCGAGATGGGCGCTCAGGCTGGCAGGCACGGGCGGGATCACTTGTGCGGCGAACGTCTCCCGATACGGCAGGCGCGACGCGCGCAACGCCTCGACCGCGTCGGCCAATTCGGGCGACGCGCCGATGGCCGCTTCGACCTCGGCCCGCTCGGCAGCGGGGAGTGTGTCGTCGACGTACGCGAGCAGGCGGATATCGTCTTCGTTCATCACGCATCCTCCTCACGTGCGCCGGCGTCAGGGCCGACGTTGTCGGCACGGCGGGGTTGCCCCCTGGATTGACGGAACTGGTCGCCGACGGTTCGGCGTGCGCGAGACAAGCGGCTCATGACCGTACCGATGGGCACGTCGAGCACCAGCGCGGCCTCCTGGTAGCTCAGCCCTTCGACAGCGACGAGCAGCACCACGAGCCGCTGGGCTTCGGGCAGACGATCGACGGCGCCGAACACCTGATGGTAACTGGCCAGGTCTTCGGGCGTGGACGCCTGAAGATCGGGAATCGCCTCGACGTCGGCATCGTCCCAGGCCAGGCTGCCGCGCGAGCGGACACGACGCGCACGGATCTCGTTGATCCACGTGGTGTGCACGATGCGGTACATCCAGCTCAACGCCGAGGTGCCCGGCTGCCACTGATGCACGCGCTCAAGCGCGTGCAGGCAGGCACGTTGCACGAGATCCTCGGCATCGTGGCGATCGCCTGTAATGCGCAGGGCGAACGCCCAGAGGCGCGGCAGCAAGCCAGGGAGCAAGCTGGGCAAATCCTGACCGGTCATCGGCAAATGTCCTGGCGGAGGGTGCCTGGCGTCAAGCCAGTCCGAAGCAGCGCCGGCGACGACCGCCGACGCTTGCCGCGAAATTATACTGAGCCGCCGCGACTTTGCACTACGCCGCGTGGCCGGCCAGACCGCCAACACCCTTGACTCCCTGTCGGATCTGCGTGCGCTCCCGCTCAGGGCTTGACCACGTGCCACACGTCCTTGAAGCCGTTGCCCTTCATGTCGCCCTGGGCGGTGTCCTTCGAGAAGCGATACATCGGCTTGCCCTTGTAAGCCCATTGCATCGTGCCGTCGTCGCGCGTCACGACGGTGTAATCGCCCTCGGCCTTCGCTCCCGGCGCGGCCATCACGGGCGGCCACGCATCGGCGCACGGGCCGTTACAGGTGCTCTTGCCGCTGCCGGCCACATCTTTGTCGAACGTGTAGACGGTACGGTTCTGGCTATCGACCATCATGCCGCCCATCGCCTTGAGCGGGGCTTCGGCATGGGCAGCGGCAGCGGCGAACAGGCCGGCGGCCGCCACGAGTGCGGTGAGAACGGAGGACATCGATTGACGTTGGTTCATGACATTGGCTCCTGAATGAAATGTCGGGGACGACACTCTCAGAACGCCCGGTCGCGACGCTTTATTCCGTCCGATGTCAGCGATTTTTTTGCTGCGCCGCAATGCAGCGCGGAGCGAAGGAGAGAACAGCGGGGGACGGCAATGCCATGGCAGCGGAAGCGGCAAGTGCCGCACATCCCCCGGACCCTCCCAAGGCGACGGCGGCACTCCCAACGACCTACTCGCCCTTCGGCGCTTCCTTGACGCGGCTCACGAGCTGCGTCGGACTCACGAATTGCAGCGCGATGAGCACCCACAACAGCGTGATCGCCATATAGATCATGGCCATGGCGTCGATCGACTGCGGCGCCCGCACGCCGGTCGAGAACACCGCGTAGTACAGTGCGACGACGAGCGTCTGCGTGTCGGGACCCGCCGTGAAGAACGTCAGCTCGAACATGCCGATGGTGCGTACGAGCACCAGCAACCCGGCCGCGAGAATCCCCGGCACCAGCAGCGGCAGCAAGACGTAGCGGAAATACTTCAGCGTGTTGGCCCCGAAGATGCGCGCGGCGGCTTCGAGATTCGGATCGATCTGCTCGATGAACGGCGTCATCACGAGAATCACAAACGGCAGCGACGGCACGAGGTTCGCGAGAATCACCCCCGCGAGCGTGCCCCCCAGCCCGACCTTGTAGAGCACCGTCGCCATCGGAATGCCGTAGGTGACCGGCGGCACCATCAATGGCAGCAGGAACACCAGCATCGCGAGCTTCTTGCCGGGGAACTGCGCACGCGCCAGCGCATACGCCGCAGGCACGCCCAGCGCAATCGACAGCAGCACGACCGCACCCACGACCTCCATGGTGACCCACAGCACATCGGCAAGCTGGAAATCGCGCCATGCCTGTGCGTACCAATGCAGCGTGAAGCCTTGCGGCAGCGGCGTGCCGAACCAGCGGGTGGCCAGCGAGTTCATCGTGACGGTGGCGATCATCAACCCCACGTTCACGAGGAAGAAGATCATCGCGCCCCACACCAGCACACGCCACAGACGCGAGCCCGGTCCTTCACGGCGCATCTTGCGTCGGGTCGTGGGGGCAGCCGCCAGCGAACTCACGGGCGAAGGCGTGGTCATGAAATCTCCGTTTTGCGCGGCCAGGGTTCCGGCCAAATGCTTGTTGGTGGCGCTCATCCCTTGCCTCCCGTGGTCGGGCCGCTATAGAAGGCCCGGCGCGCGCCGAGCATCCCTGCCACGATCAGCAATTGCACGAAGCCCATCACGATCGCCACGCACGACGCCAGCGAGTAGTCGTAGCTCTCGAACGCGGCTTCATACGCTGCGATCGACACCACGCGTGTGGCCCCGGCCGGCACCCCGAGCAGTACCGCCGACGGGAACACCGAGAACGCCTGCACGAACGACAGGCACGCCGCCATCGTCAGTCCCGGCACCAGCAGCGGCAGATAGATCAGCCGGAACTGTTGCCACGGTCCGGCGCCCAGCGTGCCGGCCGCACGCGCGAGCGTCGGATCGATACCCGTTACGTACGACAGAATCAGCAGGAACGCGAACGGGAAACCGGAAATCACCAGCGAGATCAGCACGCCCCAATAGTTGTGCGTCAGGCGGACTTCATCGCTGTAGAGATGCAGCGCATGCAATGCCTGCGGGAACCAGCCGTTCGGTCCATAGTACGTCAGCATGCCGTCGGCGATCAGCACCGTGCCGAGCGTGACGGGCACAACGAGCAGCATCGTCACGAACTTCGACGCGCGCGTGCTCTTGCGCAGCGCGAACGCCGCCGGAATCGACGCGCCGACGTTGATCAACGTGGCCGGCACGGCGAGCTTGAGCGTGATGAGCACCGTCGGCCACAGCGTCGGGTCGGTGAAGAACTTCACGTAGTTCGCGAAGACGCCGCCCTCCATCGGCTGGAAGGACAGGAACAGGCCGTAGGCGAACGGGTACACGAACATCGCGAGCAGGCACACGAGCGCCGGGGCCACGAGCCAGCCACGGCCGTCGAAGCGCGCGGCCGGCGTGAGCGACGGGGAGGACGCGGCGGCACTCATGCGCGCTCTCCGGCGTAGACGAGCGTGCGCTCGACCGGCACGCAAAGTGGCACGCGCTCACCCACGGCATAGTCGCCGGGCAGGCGCGCATACAACGGACCAAAGGGCGACGCCACCCGCAACAACGAATCTCGGCCACCGTATTCGACGGTCTCCACGACCGTATCGAACGCGTTGTCATTGGCGGCCTGTGCACGCTCGAAATCGTCGGGACGAATCGCCACGCTGACCTTGCCCTCGCTGCCGGGCGACTCCATGAGCACGCCGTCGAACGACGCACCACCGCTCGACACACGGGCGCGATCGCCCTGCGCCGACGTGATCGACACGTCGAACACGTTGCGATAGCCCATGAAGCGCGCCACATGCAGATTGCGCGGACGGCAATAAACATCGCGCGGCACACCGATCTGCTGCACGACGCCTTCCTTCATCACCACGATGCGATCGGCCATCGAGAGCGCTTCGTCCTGATCGTGCGTCACGTAGATCGTGGCGCGGTCGAGTTCGCCGTGAATGCGGCGAATCTCGGCGCGCATCTCGATGCGCAACTTCGCATCGAGGTTCGAGAGCGGCTCGTCCATCAGCACGACGGGCGGCTCGATCACGATGGCGCGAGCGATGGCCACGCGCTGCTGCTGCCCGCCGGAGAGCTGGCCCGGCAGCTTGCGCTCGTGCCCCACGAGCTGCACGAGTTGCAAGGCCGCACGGGCCCGCTTCTCGATCTCCGCACGCGGCATGCCGCGCATGCGCAGGCCGAAGCCCACGTTATCGAGCACGCTCATGTGCGGAAACAGCGCGTAGTTCTGAAAGACCATGCCGAAGCCGCGCTTCTCGCTTGGCAGCACGTCAATGCGCTCGTCGTCTAGCCAGATGGCGCCGCCGGTCAGCGGCGTCAGTCCGGCAATACAGTTGAGCGCGGTGGATTTACCGCATCCCGACGGCCCCAGCAGCGCGATGAATTCGCCGCGCTCGATGGTCAGGTCCAGGCCGTTCAAGGCGGCCACGGACTGACCTTCCGCGTTGGTGAAAGCGCGCGCGACGTTGTCGAGGCGCAGGTGTTGAAAGTTGTGCTTCATGGACGACTCCGATCACTCCGGTCACTTCGATTTGCGCGCGCCGATCTCGGCATCCCATTTCTGGAATGCGGCGACCATTGCGGTCGCATCGAGCGGCACGGCATGCGGGAAGTCGGCGATGAGCTTCGCGTATTCCGCACGGCCATACTTCGCAATCACTTCCTGGCTCTTCGCCGGCGCGGCGGACAGCGGCACATCCTTCACGGCGGGGCCCGGGTAGAAGTAGCCGTCGTCGTAGGCGAGCGCCTGTTGCGCAGGCTCGAGCATGAAGTTGATCAGCTTGAGAATGACTTCCATCTTCTCTTTGGCAACGCCCTTGGGCACGACGATGTAATGCGCATCATTGACCCACGTGAACTTGTCGAAGGCCTGCACCTTGAAACTTGCCGGCACGATGCCCAAGGCACGCGGGTTGATGTCCCAACCCGTCATGGTCACGGTCATGTCGCGACTGCCCTCACCCAGTTCCTTCATCACCGCCGACGTGCCGCCCGGGTAATAGGGAATGCACGAGTCGAGTTCCTTCAGGAACGCCCACGTCTTGTCCCAGCCCTTGATCGGATCGTGCGGGTCCTTGTCGCCCAGCAGATACGGCAACCCCATGAGGAATGCGCGGCCCGGGCCCGAGTTGGCCGGACGTGCATAAATCAGCTTTCCCGGATTGGCCTTGCACCACGAGAGCAGCTCGGCGGCTGTCTTCGGCGGATGACTGACCTTGGCCGGGTTGTATTCAATGAGCGGTCCTCCCGGGCTATACGTCACGGTAATACCGTAGCCCTTTGAGAGTTCCTGCATCGCGCGCACGTTAGGCGAGTACTTGTCGAGTACGCCCGGCAGCTTTGCGCTGTCATCAGGCAGCAGACGCTGCCAGAGGTTTTGCTGAATACCGGCGGCAAGCGCATCGGTACCCGTGAGCACGATGTCGATGTCGGAACGACCCGCCGCTTGCATGGCCTTGATCTTGCCCGGCAGTTGTGGAGCGGGCGCGTTGGTAAACGTGATCTTGGAAACAAGATCCGGGTACTTGTCGCGGAAGGCCTCGAAGCCCTTCTGCGTGAGGGCGAGGTTACCCGCCACGTCGACAATGTTCAGCGCGACCGGCGCAGCGGTTGCGGTACTCGCGATGCTTCCCAATACGGTCGCACATGCCAGTGCGCCAAGCGTGCGTTGCCAGAATCCTCTGCGGCTGAAGGTCATGCTGTCTCCTCTTCGTGTTGAATTTCTCGTAAGTCATCATATGACTTGAAAGGTGAATTTGCAATCAGGAGACACGTCGGAACATCTCAGAGATTTCCCTAAGAGATTCCTATTCGATTGATTATTTGTCGAAATTCCGGGGATTTTAGTGGGATCTTTCGATACACATCAGGGATTTCACCGATAGAGAGACGTCCCGTCCGTCACCTAAATTACGGCCAGTCATACGATGACGTAAAAGTAGTCCACAAAACGCAATTTGCGTTTCCGTCCCTTGCCCTGCTCCCCCTGGAGCCGGAGGATGAGTCGCTGTGAAAATTCGCCGCATCACGATCACCCCCATCGCTTTTCGCGACCCACCGTTGCTTAACGCGGCCGGCATTCACGAGCCGTATGCGCTGCGTTCGATCATCGAGATCGAGACCGATAACGGTCACGTGGGCCTCGGCGAAACGTACGGCGACGCGCCAGTGCTGGCGTTGCTTGACAGCACCCGAGCGCACCTGATCGGCATGGATCCGTTCGACACCAACGGCTTGCGCGCGCGCGTCGCGGCGGTAGTGCGTCAGGGCGTGCGCGGTGAGCGCGTGGAATACGAACTCGCGCCGGGCACCGATCCGCGCAAGGACGCCGAGAAGATCTACGCCGCGTTCGAGGTGCCCTTCCTCGATCTGCAGGCGCGTCATCTGGGTATTCCGCTGGTCGAACTGCTCGGCGGCGCAGTCCGTCCCGAGGTGCCTTACAGCGCGTATCTGTTCTTCAAGTACGCGCAGCACATCGACATGCCGGCGACCGGTTATCCGCTCGACCCTTGGGGGGAAACGCTCAACGCCGAACAACTCGTTGCCCAGGCACGCACGATGATCGACGCCCACGGCTTCGGCAGCATCAAGCTCAAGGCCGGGGTGCTCGAACCGTCGGAAGAGGTGAAGTGCATCAAGGCGCTCAAGCGCGCTTTCCCGGACAAGCCGTTGCGCATCGATCCGAATGGCAACTGGTCGCTCGCCACTGCGATCGCAATGGGCCGCGAACTCGCCGGCGATCTCGAGTACTACGAAGATCCGACGCCCACGCTGGAAGGCATGGCGGAACTGCATCGCGCCACGGGCATGCCGCTCGCCACGAACATGGTCGTGACCGACCTGCGGCAGTTCCGCGAGAACGTGCGACTGAATGGTGCGCAGATCATCCTTTCCGACCATCACTACTGGGGCGGATTGCGCGACACCCAACTGCTCGCGCGCATGTGCGAGACGTTCGATCTCGGACTGTCGATGCATTCCAACTCCCACCTCGGCATCAGCTTGATGGCCATGACGCATCTGGCCGCCAGCGTGCCGCGCCTGTCGTACGCCTGCGATACGCATTACCCGTGGCAAGCGCCGGATGAGGAAGTCGTGCGCGGCGGCAAGATCGCCATTCGCAATGGCGCAGTCGCCGTGACGCGGGCCCCTGGGCTGGGTCTCGAGATCGATCAGGACCAGTTGGCCAAGTTGCACGAGCAGTTTCTGCGTTGCGGCGTGCGCACTCGCAACGACGCCATCCAGATGCGCAAATACCAACCCGACTGGAGCGGCCGGGCACCCCGTTTTTAGTCCCCCGTGAGCATGCAACAACGTTTCAAGCGAAGTCCAAGAAAACACACCACAAAAGGAGAAGTCGTGAGACATTCGAAATTGTTTGCCGGGCTCGTATTGGCCGGGCTCGCCGCTGGCGCCGTCCCGGCGTTTGCGCAGTCGAGCGTAACGCTATATGGCATCGTCGACGATGCCATGACGTACAGCAGCAACCAGAACGGCAAGTCGAACACCTATCTGCGCAGCGGCAATCTGGCGGGGAGTCGCTGGGGCCTGCGCGGCACCGAGGATCTGGGCGGTGGCACCAAGGCCTTGTTTCAGTTGGAAAACGGGTTCGACCTCAACAATGGCACACTCGGCGCGTCCGGTTCGATGTTCAATCGTCAAGCCTTCGTCGGCCTGAAGAACGATCGGCTCGGCACGGTTACCATCGGCCGTCAGTACACGCCGTACTACCTGATGGTCGGCACCATCGGCCCGACGACCTACGTGACGGGCGCGACCGGCGCACACCCGGGCGATATCGACGGTCTCGACACCACCATCCGCATCAACAACTCGGTGACCTACACGTCGCCGGTGATGTGGGGCGTGACGGCCAGCCTGCAATACGGCTTTGGCGGACAGGCCGGTGCGTTCAGCAAGGGCAACACTTACTCCGGCGCGCTGCGCTACGACGGTGGCCCGCTCTCGCTGGCCGCCGGCTACCTGCGCCTGAACAACGTGGGCGGCAGCGGGGCGACGTGGAATGGTGCGTCGACCGGCACGCCGGGCACGTCCTCCCTCAACCAGGGCTATGTCACTGCCGATGTGCTGCAACACATCGCCGTGGCCGGTATTTACACGATCGGCAGCGTGACGCTGGGCGCGACTTACAGCAACGTGCAGTACAAGCCGGGCGCGGCGTCGCTCTTCCATGACACCGCCATCTTCAATACCGCGGGCGTGCATGCGTCGTGGGTCGTGTCGCCGCAGTGGCGTCTGGCGGCGGCGTACAGCTACACGGCGGCCTCGAAGGCGAACGGCATCACCGATGCCGCCACCTATCATCAGGTCTCGCTTGCGCAAGTGTATTCGCTCTCGAAGCGCACCTCGCTGTACGCGCTCGAAGCCTGGCAGCACGCCAACGGCAAGTCGCTCTCGGCCAATGCGGCGAGCATCATCAATGCCGGCCCGGCGGTGGGCGACTCGCAGAACAGCACGCCGTCGGCGACGAGTTCGCAGGTGGTCGGCATGCTGGGGATCCGCGTCGATTTCTGACGCGGGTTCGTCCGTAGGAAAGCTGTCCGGGCTGGCGCCGTGCGCGTGCCGGCCCAGGCAGTCATGAGTGGTCGCGAGAAGTCGCACGAGGTGGTACTTTCGGCCGCCAATGCCTGATACCGATTAGGGGGTGGCGTTGGCGGTCGATTCTTATCGGTTGTCGTATGTATGCGACCGGCGATAAGGTAAACTGGGGGCGTTCTGTCGTCACCCAACACTCCAACCAACGCCATGTCCATGACCAGCCCGTTGCCCGCACGTCCTCGCCGCAAGTCTCGCAGCCTCACGGAAGAGGTGGTGAGCGCGTTGTCCGAGCAGATCCGCAGCGGGACGTTCCGCCCGGGCGACAAGCTGCCGACCGAGTCGGCCATCATGGAAAGCCTGGGCGTGAGCCGCACCGTGGTCCGCGAAGCGATCTCGCGACTGCAAGCCGCGCAACTGGTGGAAACGCGCCACGGCATCGGCACCTTCGTGCTCGAAGCGCCGCGCGAGAATTCATTGCAGGTCGACACCAACCGCATCCTCACAATGCTCGACGTGATGGCGATCCTGGAGCTGCGTATTTCGCTGGAAACGGAAGCGGCCGGGCTGGCGGCGAATCGCCGTACCGACACACAGCTCAAGCTGATGCGTCAGGCGCTGGACGACTTCGAGATGCACGTGCGCCAACGCACGGGCAATGCGGTGACGGCCGACGTCGCGTTCCATCTGCAAGTGGCCAACGCTACCGGCAACCGCTATTTCCACGACATTCTCGAGCAGCTCGGCAACACGATCATTCCACGTACGCGCGTGAATTCCGCCGAGCTCGCCGACGACGACCAGGTGTCGTATCTCAATCGCGTGAATCGCGAGCACGAAGACATCTATAACGCCATTGCGCGACACGATCCGGAAGCGGCGCGCGCGGCCATGCGCACGCACCTCACCAACAGCCGCGAGCGTCTGCGTCGCGCGCAGGAATCGGCCGGTCCGCAAGCGTAATGCCGCAGCCCGGCACGCGAGCACAGCGCCTTTGACAGTCGACGTTTGACGGCCGGTTGTGTTTCGCGGTCCTGCCTGCCGGAAGCCCCACTACTTTCCGTCGGGGACGTCGATCACGCGCGGCTTGCCGAATACCGGCAGCCCCCAGCCGAAACGAAGTGACGCGAGACGCAGCGCGACGCAGGCAAACGTGGCAAACCACGGCGTCCACCAGTCCGTCCATCCCGCATAGAAGAAACCGACTTGCACGCCCGCGCCGACAAGCGCCGCCGAGGCATAAATTTCCCGGTCCAGAATGGATGGCACGCGCGATAGCAGCACGTCGCGCATGACGCCGCCACCGACCGCGCTCACGATCCCCAGCAGAATCGCCAGTTCGGCGCTGTGAGTGAAGGCCAGTGCCTTCTGCGCGCCCGAGACCGCAAACAGGCCGAGCCCGATCGCGTCGAAGAAGAGCACTGGCTGGTGCATCCGGCGAACCGGTGCGTAGGCGGCAATTACCACGACGGATGCCAGCAACGACACCGCTAGATAGCGCCAGTTCGAGAGTCCGGTGGGCGGAATCGCGCCGATACAGACATCGCGGATGATACCGCCGCCGCAAGCCACCATGAACGACACTGCCGCAATGCCGAAGAGATCGAGTCGCCGTTGACGCGCCGCGACCGCGCCGCTGAGCGCGAAGGCGAAGGTACCGATCAGGTCGAGAACGAGATAGACCGTGTGGGAATTCATGCCGCTGCGTCGTGTTGGGCGAGCCACACGCCGGCGGCGCACAGCATGGCCTCCAACCCGGTGCGCAGCGTTGGCTCGATCACTGGTGCGAATTTCGGCGAATGATTGCTCGGAATCTCGTTGATCCGCTTCGCCGCCACGGCGCGCCGGAACACCTCGGGATCGGTGCCGCCGACGAACCAGAAGGCATACGGCACCTTCCATTCACGGCCGAACACGCTGAAGTCCTCGCTGGCCGCTGCGGGCTGCGTTTCATAAACGCGCTCGCCGAAATGGGCTTCGAAGGCGGCAAGCAGGCGCGCGTGGGTCGCGGCATCGTTGACCGTAAGCGGGTAGCTCGACAGCGTTGTGAACTCCGGATCGCGCGGGGCGTTCGAGGCGGCGCACTCCGCACAGCAGATACGACGGATCGCACCGAGCATGTACTCGCGCACGTCTTCGTCGAATGTGCGCACATTGAGCTTGAGCGTGGCGTCGTCGGGGATGATGTTTTCTTTCGTTCCCGCCTGCAGGGCCCCGACGGTCAACACCGCACTGTCGCGTGGCGAAATTTCGCGCGACACGATCGTCTGCAGGCGCAGCGTCGTGGACGCCGCCATGATGACCGGATCGATCGACGTCTGGGGCTGCGACCCATGCGAGCCACGGCCGAACAGCTTGACCTTGAGACTGTCGCCGGCGGAGAGAATCGTGCCGCTTCGATAGCCCACCGTGCCCGCCGCGCCGACCATCACGTGCTGGCCGAGAATCACGTCGGGCTTCGGAAAGCGCTGCGTCATCCCATCGTCCATCATGCTGCGCGCGCCGCGGGCGACTTCTTCTCCGGGCTGGAAAACGGCCATCAGGGTGCCGTGCCAGGCGTCGCGATGTTCGGCCATCAGTCGCGCGACGCCCATCAGCCAGGTCACGTGCATATCGTGACCGCACGAGTGTGCGACACCGACCTCGACGCCGTCTTCATCCTTCGCGCTCACCGTGCTGGCATAGGGCAGTCCGGTGGCTTCGGCCATCGGCAGCGCGTCCATGTCGGCACGCAGCATCACCGTCGGCCCGGCGCCGTTGCGAAGCACGGCCACCACTCCGGTCACGCCCACGTTGCGCGCGACTTCATAGCCGAGCTTCTCGACGTAGTCCGCCACGATCCGTGCGGTGCGGACTTCCTGCATCGACAGTTCCGGATGCTGGTGAAGGTCCTTGTAGATCGCCTCGAGTTCCGGCAGTAGGCCGTCGATCGCGCCCGTCATCGTTTCGATCAGTGTCGACATGGTTGCCTTCCTTGATTGCCGGCGTTCGCCAGCGCAGCCGGCGGGCTCGCAAGCCGATGTTCGGTTTCGGCTTCGAGTGCGGATTTTCATTGTAGAGAAGAGTTCGGGCGCTTTCCAGCCGGCACGCTCGGACACGTCGTTCCGCGGTTGCCCCCTGGCAGGGTGACGACGCACAGCAGCAGTCGCTCCGGCGGCAGGGCAATCCCAACAATAGTAATAGCCGAAAACGTGCCTGCCAGCTAACCTGCAGGTGGTTTACCCTGTGGGAGGCAGGTCCAGCCCCCCACTCGATTCCGCCGTCCCTCGGAAATGTTCGATGTCAGCCAACCCGCGAACGAAGGTACTGCAACAGATCCCACGAAGCGTGTGGATACTCGGTTTCGTCAGTCTGTTCATGGACATTTCATCCGAGATCATCCACAGCCTCCTGCCGATGTTTCTGATGGCAAGTCTCGGCGCGAGCGCGACGACGATCGGCCTGATCGAAGGGATCGCCGAAGCCACGGCCCCAATCGTGAAAGTGTTTTCCGGAACGCTCAGCGATTATTTGCGTAATCGCAAGTGGCTTGCGGTCTTGGGATACGGTCTCGGTGCGATCAGCAAACCGTTGTTCGCCATCGCGCCCACGATCGGGGTTGTCGTGACCGCGCGCGTGCTCGATCGTGTTGGCAAGGGCGTACGCGGTGCCCCACGCGACGCGCTGGTGGCCGACGTTACGCCACCCCACCTGCGCGGCGCGGCGTTCGGCTTGCGACAGGCACTGGACACGGTGGGCGCGTTCCTGGGACCGTTGCTGGCGGTTCTCATCATGCTCGCAGGATCGGACAACTTTCGGCTGGCCTTCTGGCTGGCCATGATCCCCGGCGTGATCGCCGTGGCGCTGCTCACGCTGGGCATTGAAGAACCCGCTCACGACCGCGGGGCCAAGCGGGTCAACCCGATTCGCTGGGAGAACGCAAAACGCCTCGGACGCGACTATTGGTGGGTCGTCGGCGTGGGGGGCGTATTTGCGCTGGCGCGATTCAGCGAAGCATTCCTGGTGCTGCGGGCCATGGACAGCGGCGTGCCTGTCGCATGGGTGCCGCTGGTGATGGTGGCAATGAACGCCGTCTATGCGCTGTCGGCCTATCCCTTCGGAAAGCTCGCCGACCAGATGAGCCACACCCGATTGCTCATCGCGGGCCTTGTGATGTTGTTCGCGTCCGACATCGTGCTCGCGCACGGCAACCATTGGACGGTACTGCTCGTCGGTGTCGCCCTTTGGGGATTGCATATGGGCATGACCCAGGGGCTGCTGGCCACGATGGTCGCCCAGACGGCGCCGGCCCAATTGCGGGGGACGGCCTTTGGTGTTTTCAACCTGGTGAGCGGCATCGTCACGCTCGGGTCGAGCGTCATTGCCGGCATGCTGTGGGATCGGGTCGGCGCCATGGCGACGTTTTACGCAGGCGCCATTTTTTGCGTGCTGACGGTGCTGCTGCTGTTGTCACGACGCGTCATCGCACGTCGCTCCATCGGTTGACGCAATGGCGGGGGGGCAAAGCGACGTTGCTGGCCGATGCTGGTCGGTCCGCACCGCCCGCCCGTCGCTTGCGCCCCCCCACGTAAGTTCATGCGACGCGCATCCTGGCCGAGATCCGAGAGATGGAGGATGCGGTATCGTCGAGCCGGTCAGTGCCGCGAGGCCTGTTGCGCGTCAACGCGCCCATGGGGTTCGGGCGCACCGTGATTGCGCCGCTCCTTTCCGAATTCGCCAAGCGGCACCCCCACGTGGAAGTGCAATTGGACGTGACGGATCGGCCGGTGGATCTCGTGGAGAGCGGGCGACTGCGCGCGGTACTCCCCGAACACGTTCCGCCGGATGTCGATTTGTTCGTCTACTACCCGAACAAACTGAATCAGTCGGCACGCGCACGCGCGTTCATTGATTTTCCCGTTGAACGCTTTGGTCACCACGCGCTCAGGTAGTCGCGCGCCTCGGCGCGGCGGCATGAGTGTTGCGCGAAACTGCCGGCGAGTGAGCCGTTCAACAACGAAGGGCCAACTTCACCGAGGCAAATTCTTCTACACGGTTTTGAAGCTTCCTCGATATTGCTGAGGCGTGACGTTGAGTCGCCGCTGAAACGCGCTGCGCATATGGTCGGGACTGGTAAAACCACAGTCGAAAGCGATGGTCTTGAGGGCCGCCTCGGTGGATTCCAGAAGTTTGCGAGCTTGATCCAGGCGAACCCCTTCCACGAATTCATGCGGGGTTACGCTCAGTTCACTCACGAAGAGCCGCGCAATACTACGCGGGCTTACACCGCCGATATCAGCGAGCCGCTCAACCGGGAACGCCTCGCGGATATGTTCCATTACGTAGGTTTGCACCCTGCCCAGCGGGGTTTCCGGGTCACGGGCCGAAATCAGCAGGGGGCTGAACTGAGATTGGCCTCCCTGGCGCTGCGCGATAACAACGAGCGCCTTGGCGCATGCGAGAGAAAGCGCAGGTCCGTGATCTTCACCCACCAGAGAGAGGCTGAGGTCAATGCCGGCCGTCACGCCGGCGGAGGTCACCAAGCGATCGTCACGAGAATAGATCCGGTCATGCTCCACCCGCGCTGCAGGGAACTGCGTTGCGAGCTGCTCCGAACAAATCCAATGCGTCGTGACGGTTCGGTCATCGAGCAGTCCGGCATGGCCTAGCGCAAAAGCGCCCGTGCAAATCGAGCCATATCGCTGGGCCGCGACACCCCATCGCCTCAGCCATGCCGACAAGGCATCGTCGGGTGGACTTGCGGGAAGGTGCGGGCCGCCTGCCACCAGCACCGTGTCAAAAGCGCGGTCTGCCTGATCGAAGCTCAGATCAGCCATCATCCACATTCCGTTGGAACTGCGCAGGCGCTGTGTGTTGCTTGCCACCAGAACGCATTGGTAATGGTCCTGCTCCGGCAAGAAGCCATTGGCTGCCGTGAAGACATCAAGCGGGCCGGCTACGTCAAGCGCTTGAACGCCGTCGAAAATGACGATTGCAACTTCTCGCTTTGCCATCAGTACCCGTGCCCCTGCGCCAAGATTGATCCGTTTTTCGGACTCCCATTCGCCCGAAACGCCGCTGGCAGTTTATCACTCACGCTTGGCGGTTTTTCGCGGATCAATGCGATTGCTGCCACACCGGATTGTCGCGATGATGACTAGGTCGGCTGCGAGGTCCTAGTCGGGCGCCAGCCAAACCACGCATTCGATCCACGGCAATGGCCGTCAGCACCGTCGCTGGCGCATTCATCCGATACCCGCCAAGTTCGCTACCTACGGAGAACCATCTTGACCCACCATCATCATGCAACGCCGGCCATCAATGGCATTGCCATTCCCGACAGCGCCTTGGCCCGGGCGATCACCGAATTTGTGCGCGATACCGAGACCGAGCTGCTGTTCAACCATTCGAGCCGGGTCTATTTCTTCGGCGCCCTCGCCGGGCAGCAACGCGGACTGACCTTCAATCCGGAGCTGCTTTACGCGGCGACGATGTTCCACGATGTCGGTCTGATGCCGTCGCACAGCAGCGCCGACCTGCGCTTCGAAGTGGATGGGGCGAACGCCGCCCGCGACTTCCTGCAAAGCTACAAGCTCGACCCCGCCGACATTGAAAAGGTGTGGACCGGCATTGCGCTGCACACCACGCCGGGCGTACCCGAATTCATGCATCCGGTGATCGCCCTTACCACCGCAGGCGTTGAGATGGACGTGCTGGGCCTGACCTATGACCGCTATCCCTCAGACATCCGTGAGGCCGTGGTCGCCGCCTTTCCACGCACCCCCGCCTTCAAGGAAGACATCATCCAGGCCTTCTACGACGGCATCAAGCATAAGCCCGACACCACATTCGGCAACGTCAAGGCAGATGTGATCGCCGACAAGGCGCCGCACTTCCATCGCGGGAATTTCTGCGCCGTCATCCGCTGCTCACACTGGCACGGCTAAGCCTCTTCCCACAAACCATATATTCAAGGAGAAATGCGATGACTGCCTCTGTATCCAACTCGATCTCTAACGTAATCCTCGTTCACGGCGCCTGGGCTGATGGCTCCAGCTGGGCCAGGATCATCCCTCTGCTGGCCGCCAAGGGCATGGCCGTCACTGCTGTCCAGCTTCCGCTCACCAGTTTCGAGGCCGATGTCGCGGCGGTTGGGCGTGCCATCGCGCTGGCGCAGGGCGATGTGGTTCTGGTGGGTCACAGCTATGCGGGCGCGGTGATCGGGCAGGCAGGCAACGATCCCAAGGTCAAACGGCTCGTGTACATCGACGCCTTTGCGCCGGACGCGGGCGAATCAGCCGGCTCGCTCTTCGCCCAGTTCGAAGCCGCCCCGCTCAACGACGAAATCAGGCCCGACGCGCAAGGGTTCCTGTCGCTCACCGCCAAAGGCGTCGCCACCCTGTTCGCACAGGACCTCGCCCCCGCCGAGCAGACAGTCGTCCATGCCACACAAGGCCCGATCAACCGCGCGGCGCTCGGCGGCACGCTGACACAGGCCGCATGGCGCAGTCGTCCCACCTTCTACCTGATTGGCGAAGACGATCAGGCCATCCTGCGCGTGGATCAGGAACGCATGGCCGCGCGCATGAATGCAACGGTCAAGCGTGTTGCTTCCAGCCATGTGCCGATGTTGTCGCATCCCGTTGTCGTCGCTGACTTCATCCTTCAGGCCGCCGCCTGAGATCACCAAAGCCGCAATATCCTCACTGCCAGCCTGTTTCAGGAGCCGTTTCATGAACACCCTTTCGGACACCGTCCAACTACATGTCGAGGATCTCGGGATAACCGCTCCGGTGCTCGTGTTCCTGCATTACTGGGGCGGGTCGTCGCGCACGTGGCGGCATGTCACCCAGCGCCTCAGGCCCGCTTTTCGCACCATCGCGCTCGATCAGCGCGGCTGGGGCCAGTCGGACAAACCATCCAGTGGTTATACGCTCGCGACGCTGGCCGACGATGCCCAACGGCTGATCGAAAGCCTCGGCCTCGACCATTACCTCTTGGTCGGGCATTCGATGGGTGGCAAAGTCGCGCAACTGCTGGCATCGCGCCACCCGGCAGGATTGGCGGGACTGGTGCTGGTAGCACCATCGCCGCCATCGCCGATGCGCGTGCCGCTTGCCGTCAGGCAAGACATGGTCAGCGCCTACGATAGCCGGGAAAGCATCCTGGCCACCGTCCGGCAGGTGCTGGCAGCCAGTCCGCTTCAGCCGGACGATCTGGAAACCGTCGTGCAGGACAGCCTGCGCGGAGCGCCCGCAGCCAAAGTGGCGTGGCCGCTGGCCGCCAGCCAGGAAGACATCAGCGCGCAAGCCGCACTGATTCGCGTTCCCACACTCGTCATTTCAGGCGAAAAAGATCAGGTCGATCCCCCTGCTGTGCTGCGGCAGGAGTTGATGACGCGCATACCGCACGCCACTTTGCATATTTTGTCGGGCATCGGCCATCTCTCGCCCCTGGAAGCACCGGGCGACCTGTCAGACCTGATCCGGGACTTTGCCACGCCGTTAGCAGCTGCAACGCCCGCACTGATCGAGCCTGCGGAAGCGCCTCCTGCCGAGCGCAACATGATCGCGGGCACCACGCAACGCTTCGCACCGCATCGCAGCGATGACGAAGACTTCGCCACGACACCATAGACCGCATGCCACCGTCTACTTGCCTATCCAAGGATTACGTCATGTTTCAGACCCAGATCATTACCATTCCGATCTTGCCTTTCGGTATGGTCAACGCCCATCTCATCCGCAGCGAGGCCGGTTGTGTACTCATTGACACCGGCATTCCCGGATCGGAGCTCAAGATCGGCAAGGTGCTCGCCGAACACGGCCTGACGTTTCGCGACATCAAGTTGATCGTTGTCACGCATGCGCATACCGATCACGCCGGCAGCGCGGCACGTGTGCGCGCATTGTCGGGCGCGCCCATTCTGGCGCATCAGAATGACGCGGATTTTTACAGCCGCAAGGAGCCGATGACCTATTGCACGACGAGTTGGGTCGGCAAGCTGTTTCTCAAGACGCCAGTTCCGCATGAACCATACGACGGCTTTGTCCCGGACATCATGATGAGCAACGGCCACACGGTGAACCTGCTCGACTTCGGGGTTGATGGCATCGTGCGGCATACGGGCGGCCATACGCCCGGCTCGATTGCCGTGGAGTTGTCGTCCCAGGACATGATGGTTGGCGACCTGATCGCCTCAGGCATCCTTATCGGTGGCGTGATTCGAAAGGGGCGAGCCATTCGACCGCCGTTTGAAGATGACCCCGCCACGGTGTCGCGTGAACTGATTCGGATGGTGCAGAGCGGCGGCAAGCGGTTCCACATGGGTCACGGTGGGCCTTTGGAGGTTCGCGAGGTGCTGCGCCATGCCCAAGCGCTTGCGAAGCTGGCGGGCAATCCGTGCGTGTCTGGCCAATGCAAACACGTGCATCACTAGCCCGTTCCAGCATCGGCAATGCGTGCTCGTCAAAAATGCGCTCACGCAAAACAGTTTCGGGACGGTCATGTCTTTCATCGATTTCCGATGCCTGGGATCGTTCTCAGAATATTAATGCGGCAATTCTCAACGGACCATGATGCTGACATGGGTGAGCCGCGCAACGCTATGAACGAGCGGCACTTGACAGCGCACCAGCATCTGCATGGACGCGCCGTATCAACGGCGGAAAAAGAAAAAGCCCTGACAAGTCAGGGCTTTTGAATTTTGGAGGCGGGAGTCGGAATCGAACCGGCGTACACGGCTTTGCAGGCCGCTGCATGACCACTCTGCCATCCCGCCATTGGGATATGCCGCATTGTAACCGCTCGGTGTTGCCATCGAGGGCGCCCTTCGGATCGATCGCCGCGGGCTTTTCGGCAAATAAAAAGGGAAGCCAGGCTTCCCTCTGGATTTGGAGCGGGAGACGAGTCTCGAACTCGCGACCTCAACCTTGGCAAGGTTGCGCTCTACCAACTGAGCTACTCCCGCATGACACCGAACACCAAGGATTGCTTCACTCAATGTCCAGTGTGAAAACTGGAGCGGGAGACGAGTCTCGAACTCGCGACCTCAACCTTGGCAAGGTTGCGCTCTACCAACTGAGCTACTCCCGCATTGTCATGCGTACTACCAATCCAACCGTTTCTTAAAACTTCGCTGCTGGGCTAGCGCCGTAGCAGCGAGAAGGAGATTATGTCTAAACCGTGATTCAGTGTCAAGCATCCGCACCGAAAATTTGTGAAGATTATTCTCTCCGACCGCGCAAATCCCGCGTCTTCAGGGACTTGCACTCACATCTTGCCCGCGCCCCGCTCTCGAATCTGCGGCCACGCGCGGCGCAGATAATACATCATCGACCACAACGTGAGAATCGCCGCCACGTAGATCAACCATGTCCCCCAGAACCGTGAGTCGAAGTGCCACGCCCCCCAGACGACCGTGCCGTTGAACAGCAACAGCGGAATCGCCACCATCTGCGCCGCCGTCTTGACCTTGCCCAACTGATGCACCGCCACGCTGCGCGACGCGCCAATCTGCGCCATCCACTCACGCAACGCCGAAATCGTGATCTCGCGGCCAATGATGATCAACGCCACCAACGCATTGATCCGCCCCATCTGCAACAGCATCAGCAGCGCCGCCGCGACCATCAGCTTGTCCGCCACCGGGTCCAGGAACGCGCCGAACGCCGACGTCTGGTTCCAGCGCCGTGCGAGAAAGCCATCGAACCAGTCGGTCAGCGCCGCCAGCACAAACACGCCGCAGGCCACCCAATTCATCTCGACCGGCGACAACCAGGTCGGCGGCACGTAATAGACGCCGACCACCAGCGGGATCAGCACGATCCGGAGCCAGGTCAGTAATATCGGGACGTTAAAGGGCATGGCAGCATGAGTTCGGCAAACGGCGGTCGACACACGGCGCCCTCGGCAGCCGTACCAGACCCGCATTGTGCCGTGTCTGCCCCGTAGCGACAAGGCCGAGGCGCCGCGCAGCGGTTGACATGTGCGTCGGTGTGCCCCTATCTTGCTTGCAACCCTCCGCCAATAGCGCCGATCTCGTGAAACCGCCCTGGCCCTTGCCCACATTACGACGACCGCTGCTGTCACCCCACATCCTCATCGCGGCACTGGTCGGGATCGACGGCCTGCTGCTCGTCGCCTCCGTGCTGCTGCGCGTGCCCGGTTCACTGCTCATCGATCTCTTCGTGCGCGGCGACCTCTCGGCGCTCGCGCGCATCGAAGCCAGCCACCTGCCGCGGTTGCTCTTCGGCTTGAACGCCATCGAGCGCATCGACTTCTCGCATCTGCCCCGTGCGCTCTCCGGCCTGTCGCTCATCGCGCTCGCCTGCGGACTCGTCATCCGCGCGCGCACCGCCTGGGCCTTCACGCTCGTCATGCTCGTGCTGGCCGCCGCCATCAATTTCCACCTGAACCTTCGCTTCGACCTGACGTTCGCGCTCTCGCTCGCCTGCATTGCGCTTTTGCTCTGGTACTGGCGGGAATTCGACCGCGCCAGCTTCGCGGCGGCCACGCTCTACACGCTCGTCGCCGTGTTCGCGCTGCTCGTCTACGCGACGTTCGGCACCATGTATCTCGGCCACGAGTTCGCGCCGCCCGTCACCGACCTGGCCACGGCGTTCTACTTCGCCATCGTCACGATGACGACCGTCGGCTACGGCGACATCGTGCCGCACAGCGTCGACGCACGCCTGTTCACCGCCTCGGTCATCGTCTTCGGGATCAGTGTCTTCGCAACGTCGCTGACCGTCGTCATCGGCCCGCTCGTCGGCGGCAACCTAAAGAAAATTCTCTCGGGGAGGTTCACTCACGTGATACGAAAGAACCACTTCATCGTGGCCGGCGCATCGCCGCTCGCGATCAACGTGCACCACGAACTCACCAAGCGCGGCTGGTCGGTCACGGTCATCATCGCGAGCGGGAGCGATAACCCGTATCCCGAGGAGGCGGATGTCATGCACGGCGATGCCAGCGACAACACCGTGCTCACCCACGCCGGCATCGAACACGCCAAGGCCGTGCTCGCCCTGCGGGCCGACGACTCGGAGAACGCCTTCATCGTGCTCGCCGCGAAAGAGATCGCGCCAACGGTGCGCACCATCGCGTCCGTCAACGACAGCAAGCACCTGAGCAAACTCAAACGTGTTCAGCCCGACATGATTTTTGCGCCGCCCGTCGTCGGCGGCGAGCTGCTCGCCCGCACGCTGTCCGGCGAGACCGTCGACAACGAGACCGTCATGCGCCTGCTGTTCCACGGCGATACGTGACGCGCTGCGCGCGTCAGTGCAGTTGGCGATAGATCTGCTCGGCGAGCGTTGTCGAAATGCCGTCGACACTGGCCAGTTCGTCCACGCTGGCCGACGCCACCCCTTGCAACCCGCCGAACCGCATCAGCAGGCGCTGACGGCGCTTCGCTCCGATGCCCTCGATCTCCTCAAGCCGTGACGTCTGACGCGCCTTCGCGCGCTTGGCCCGCATGCCCGTGATCGCAAACCGGTGCGCCTCGTCACGAATCTGCGCGATCAGCATCAGCACGGCACTCTCGCGCCCCAATTCCAGCGGCGCGCGTCCATCGGCAAAGATCAGCGTCTCAAGCCCCACTTTGCGGCCCTCGCCCTTCGCCACGCCGACCAATCGACCGATGTCGATCCCCAGTTCGACGAACACCTGGCGCGCCACCTCGACCTGCCCCTTGCCACCGTCGATCAGCACGAGCTGCGGCAAATTCGCTTCCCCGTCAGACGCTTCGGGCGCGGCCGTTGCGGCGCCTGCATCGGCAGACTCGCCGGCCGGCAGTGCCGCCCCGTCGTCCGGCAGCACGCGCGTCTCGGCTTCGGCGCGCGCCACGTCGGCGGCCACGGAGGACGGATCGGCCGCATCGGTCACGTGAGCGGCCGCCTCCATCAAACGACCATAGCGGCGCGTGAGCACCTGGCGCATTGCCGCATAGTCGTCGCCCGGCGTAATGCCCGCGATGTTGTAGCGCCGGTATTCGCTCGTCTGCATCTTGTGATGATGGAACACCACGCACGACGCCTGCGTCGCCTCGCCTTGCGTGTGGCTGATGTCGAAGCACTCCACCCGCAACCGCGCCGGATCGTCGATGTCGAGTCCGATCGTTTGCACCAACGCGTGCGTGCGCGCCTGCTGACTCCCCTGCTCCGTCAACAATCGCGTGAGCGCGAGCTGCGCGCCCTGCAGCGCCATGTCGAGCCAGGCACGCCGTTGCCCCTGCGGCTGACGCACCATCGCAATGCGCCTGCCCGCTTGCTCGGACAACGCGGCGAGCAACTCGTCGCTCGGCAACGCATGGCTCACGACCAGTACCGGCGGCACCGACTGGCCCAGGTAGTGCTGCGCGACGAAGGCCTCGAGCAAACGCGATTCGAGCGATGCCAACGGGGTATCCGACGGCATGTCGTTGGCGATCTCGCGCGCCTGTGTGGCGGCATCGTCCGCGTTGGCCTCGGACGTGTCCGGCGCGAGCGCCTCGTCCGGCTCGAATTCGTCGGCAATCCCGCCTTCGACACCGCGCTCCACGTGCGCCGGAAAATACGCCTTGTCGCCAAGATGGCGCCCACCCCGCACCATCGCGAGGTTCACACACGCGCGCCCGCCCGCATAGGCGACGGCGAGGATATCGGCATCGACATCCCCCGCCGTCTCGACGGACTGCTGTTGCAGCACGCCCGAGAGCGCCTGCATCTGATTACGCACCACGGCGGCCTGCTCGAACTGGAGCGCCTGAGCGTACGTCATCATCTTCGCTTCGAGCGCACTGAGCACTTCGCTCTGACGCCCCGAGAGAAACGCCGCCGCGTTATTCACATCGCGTGCGTAATCTTCATCCTGAATGGCGCCCACGCAAGGCGCGCTGCACCGCGCGATCTGATGCAGCAGGCACGGCCGCGTGCGATTCGTGAAGACGGAGTCCTCGCAGGTACGCAGTTGGAATACTTTCTGCAGGATCTGAATGCTCTCGCGCACGGCCCAAGCGCTGGGAAATGGTCCGAAATACTGTCCACGGCGATCCACCGAGCCGCGATAGTAGGCCATGCGCGGATACTTGTGCTGCGTGAGCTTGAGAAACGGATACGACTTGTCGTCGCGAAACAGGATGTTGTAACGCGGATGCAACGCCTTGATCAGATTGTTCTCAAGCAGCAGCGCTTCGGTCTCCGAGCGCGTGACAGTCGTCTCGAGCTTCGCGATGCGCGCAACCATGAGCGCAATGCGTGGGGAAAGCTGCGTCTTGTTGAAGTAGCTCGACACGCGCTTCTTCAGATTGCGAGCCTTGCCGACGTACAGCACGCTGCCCGCTGCGTCGTAGTAGCGATAGACGCCAGGCAGGTTCGGCAACTGGGCAAGCACCGTGCGGGCGTCGAACGCCGCGCTGTCGGGCAACGCCTCGGCGGGGGGCTGAGCGGCATCCGCCGTCGTGGCGACCGCGGGGGCCGTGGCGGATTTGGCTTTGCGGGACTTGCGCGGCGGCGTGACGTCGTGGGCGTCTTCAGTCATGAACTCAGGCATCGGAGCGTCCCCGGGGGCGAAACCGTGCGATCGCGGCGGCACGCAAATTGTGTGCGACGGCATCGTCACGCGTCGCCAGCAGGCGCAGGGACTAGAATCCGAAGTTTAGACCAATCCGGGTTGCCGCCTCTCAATGTCCCTGCCCACTACGTTCTCGCCCGCCGCAACCACCCTGCCTCCGGTGCCGCGCTGCGATCTGTTCTGCACCGTCGTCGACAATTTCGGCGACATCGGCGTGTGCTGGCGGCTCGCGCGACAACTCGTGCGCGAACATGGCTGGTCGGTGCGGCTATGGGTCGACGACCTCGCGAGCTTCCGTCACCTGCGTCCCGACATCGATCCCTCCCTGGCCCGACAACGCTGCGACGGCGTGGACGTACGCCGATGGGATGCCGACTTCGGCCCGATCACTGACGACAATGCGCCGGGCGATGTCGTCATCGAAGCGTTTGCCTGCCAGATTCCCGACGCCTGCGTTCAGGCGATGCATGTGCGCAAACAGGCGGGACACGCGCCGGTGTGGATCAACCTCGAGTACCTGAGCGCCGAAGACTGGGTCGAGGGATGTCATCTGCAAAAGTCGATACACCCGCAACTGGGGCTCGTCAAAACGTTCTTCTTCCCGGGCTTCACGGAACGCACGGGTGGGCTCGCGCGCGAACGGGAGCTGTTCTCGCGCAGAGACGCCTTCCTTGCATCGCCGGCGCTTCGCGACGCCTGGTGGCAGCGCACGCTCGGACTCCCGGGCGCACCGAGGGACACGCTGGTGGTATCGCTCTTCACGTATGAGAACGCCGCGCTTCCGGGGTTGCTTGCGCAATGGGCCGCCAGCGAGACGCCCATCGTCTGCCTGGTCCCGCCAGGTCGGATCGCACCGTCGGTCGGCGCGTGGTTTGGCCGCGAGGTACTGGCGCCACGCGACTGTGCAACGCAAGGAGCACTGACGGCGTATGGACTGCCATTCGTTGCGCAATCCGAGTTCGACGCGCTGCTGTGGGCGTGCGATCTCAATTTTGTGCGTGGAGAAGATTCGTTCGTGCGCGCGCAATGGGCGGCGAAGCCGCTCGTCTGGCATATCTATCCGCAGGACGACAACGCGCACCACGTGAAACTCGACGCGTTTCTCGACCGCTATCTGAGCGATCCGAGCGCCGACTCGCCGGCAACCGGCGCCTTGGGACACGATGCACGCGAGGCGCTGCGCACTTTCTGGCATCTCTGGAACGGCTACGCCAGCCCCCCGCCCGACTGGCCGGCACTGGCCGCCGTCCTGCCCGAACTGAATCGCCATGCGCGGGCGTGGGCAGGCAGGCAGGCGGCCCTCCCCGACCTCGCGCGACAGTTGGCAAGCTTCGCCGAAAATCAGGTAAAATAGCTGGTTTTTCAACGCTTTGCTGCTGAACCTGCTGCACCGGACCGTTTCCAGGCGGGCGCGGGAATCAAGCGGCGAGTGGGCGTATGGAAGCGCTCAACAAGCGGCAAATCGCTTATTTCGTCACAGGATCTCGTTTTTTATGAAAACCGCTCAAGAACTCCGCGTCGGTAACGTCGTCATGATCGACGGTGAGCCCAATGTCGTGCTGAAGACCGAATACGTCAAGTCGGGCCGCAACTCCAGCGTCGTCAAGATGAAGTACAAGAAGTTGATGGGCGAAGGCCGTGGCGAATTCGCCTACAAGGCCGACGACAAGTTCGACGTCGTTGTGCTCGACAAGAAGGAAGTGACCTACTCGTACTTCGCCGACCCGATGTACGTGTTCATGGACGCCGACTACAACCAGTACGAAGTCGAAGCCGAAAACATGGGCGACGCGATCAAGTACCTCGAAGACGGCATGAAGTGCGAAGTCGTTTTCTACAATGAAAAGGCCATCTCGGTCGACCTGCCGACCTCGCTCGTGCGCGTTGTGGAATACACCGAACCGGCCGTCAAGGGCGATACGTCGTCGGGCCGCGTGCTGAAGAACGCCAAGATCAACGATCTGCTGGAAATCCAGGTGCCGCTGTTCGTCAACACCGGCGACAAGATCGAAATCGATACGCGTACCGACGAGTACCGCAGCCGCGTCTAAACGATTGCGACGCCGCCCGCGCCGTCTACGGACGACGCGGCGCGATCCGCGACCGTCAGGCAACAAGAAAAGCGCTCTTCCCGTCAGGGTTGAGCGCTTTTTTGCTTGGCGGGCGTGTCTCGCTTACGCGCCGAACGTCTCCACGATCAGACGCTTCGCCGCCTGATATTCCGGCTGCGCGAGCATCTTTTCCCAGCCGTGCACCTTGCCGCGGCCCTGCAGATGCTTGATGCGGCGCTGAGACGCGGTATCGGGCACCGACTTCATCTCATGCAGCAATCGGTCCGCCTTTTCCGGACTGTTGCAGATGAGGACCATGTCGCAGCCGGCCGCCATGGCGGCATGCGCCGCCGTCACGACATCGCCAGCGGCGCTCGCCCCTTGCATCGACAGGTCGTCGCTGAAAATCACACCGTCGAACGCATACTTGCCGCGCAGGATTTCCTTGAGCCACTTGGCCGAGAATCCGGCGGGGTTCGGATCGACCTGCGGGTAAATCACGTGCGCCGGCATGACCGCCGCCAGCGACATGCCGAGCCAGTCATACGGTTGCGCATCGACGCTGAGGATCTCGTCGAGCGAGCGCTCGTCAACCGGAATTTCGTGGTGCGAGTCGGCCGCCACGAAACCATGCCCCGGGAAGTGCTTGCCGCAGTTCGCCATCCCGGCGAGAAGCAGGCCGTGATTGAGGCTCTTGGCCAGCATGGCCACCACGCGCGGGTCGGCGTCAAACGCACGATCGCCGATGACCGCCGACGTTCCGTAGTCCAGGTCCAGCACGGGTGTGAAGCTCAGGTCGATATCGCACGCGCGCAATTCGGCCGCCAGCACATAGCCGACGGCCGTCGCCACGCGCGTCGCCTTGAACACGTCGTCGTGCCAGAGCTTGCCCAGCTTGCCCATGGCCGGCAGGTGCGTGAAGCCGTCGGTACGAAAGCGCTGCACGCGCCCGCCCTCATGATCGACAGCGATCACGATGTCGTCGCGCAGGTCGCGAATCTGCTTCGTGAGCGCGCACAGTTGCGCGCGATCGTCAAAGTTGCGGGCGAACAGGATCACCCCCCCGGTCAACGGATGGTCGATGCGACGGACGTCGTCTTCGCTGAGGGTCAGCCCGACGACGTCCAGCATCACCGGGCCCGGCCTGCGCTTCGTCATTGCGTTTTCTCCGATGCAATATTGCGAATGTTGCCTACATTACGTGATGCGATCGCAAAGGCGACCGCATACTCTTTCTCGTCCGTGATCGAAATCTCGATCGACAGTTGCCGCTCGGCCAGCCACTGCACCAACTCCCCCGACGCCACCACGACCGGCTTGCCCGACGGCGCATTGAGCGTTTGCACGGCACGCCACGTCATCGGCCACCGCATACCCAGCCCGATGGCCTTCGACACGGCCTCTTTCGCCGCGAAGCGCGTGCACAGATACGCGAGTCCGCGCACGGCGGACCGGCTCTGACGCGCGTGATAAACCTTGAGTTCCTCGGGCCCCAGCACGCGCTCGGCGAACCGCCCATGGGTGCGCGTCATGACGCCGACAACACGGCTGATCTGGAGGATGTCCGTGCCTACGCCGTAAATCGCCGTGCCCCCGGACTCAGGGCCAGCGGCACGCTCGCCTGGTGGCGGCACGTCGGGGGACGAAGGCGACGGCATCGTCGGATCGCTCATGGGCAGCGCCTGATGGTGGGGGGGGAAAGGCGTCGTGACTCAGCCGCGCGCCGCGATGCGGCTGGCGACCATGATGGCCTTCATCTCGCGCACGGCGTTCTCCCAGCCCACGAAAAGGGCGTGGGCGACGATCGCGTGTCCGATGTTCAGTTCGGAAATGCCCTCGATCGCGGCGATCGGCTGCACATTTTCATAATGCAAGCCATGTCCGGCGTTGACGCGCAGGCCCAACGACAGACCGAGCGCGACGGCGCGTTCGATGCGGGCGAACTCGGCCTCGCGCGTGGCCTCGTCGTGCGCCTCCGCGTAGCGGCCGGTGTGCAGCTCGACCACCGGCGCGCCCATGCGCGCCGCCGCGCGGATCGGCGCTTCGTCCGGATCGATGAACAGCGACACACGGCTGCCCACTTCGCCGAGTTGCTGCGTCGCGGCAGCCACACGGTCGTACTGACCGACGACGTCCAGCCCGCCTTCGGTCGTCAGTTCCTGACGACGCTCCGGCACCAGACAAACGTCGTGCGGCTTGGTGCGGCATGCGATCGCCAGCATCTCGTCCGTCACGGCACACTCGAGGTTCATCCGCGTGAGCAGCTTGTCGCGCAGATTCGCCACATCGTCGTCGCGAATATGACGACGGTCTTCACGCAGGTGCAGCGTGATGACATCGGCGCCCGCCGCTTCAGCCAGCAATGCCGCCCTGACCGGGTCGGGATAGGCCGTGCCGCGCGCGTTGCGCACCGTGGCGACGTGATCGATGTTCACCCCGAGGTCGATGGGGTTGCCGTGGAAGAAGAGGCTCATAGTTTTTGCAGGTCGAGCAGGATCTGCCGCGTGTTGAGCGGAACGCCGCCCAAGTGGTGGTTGAGAAGAAAGCGCATGAGCAGCTTGCTTTGCTGCACGGTCTGCGCCCGGGAATAATCGTCTTGCTCCATGTCGAGCAACGTCTGCCCGATGACGACCGGCCAGTCCGACGGTTCATCGCCGCCCGCCGGGCGTACCCCCCGGTCTGGATGAAACACGTAGCGGCGCTCGGGCGCGACCTTGCCGCGCGTCTGCGTGCAGCGGTCGAACGCCACGGCGTAACCGGTCTCACGCAGCAGCACGCGCTCGAATGCCCGCAGGATGATACCCGCCGGCTCACCATGCGCGAGATGATGCAGCGTGGTCAGATAGTGCTGGAAGAGCTTGTCGTGCGGATCGTCGCGCGCGCAGAACTTCACCAGCAATTCGTTCAGGTAGAAGCCGCTGAGCAGCGCATCGCCTTCAAGCGGACGCAATCCGCCAACCCACTCAGCCTTGGTCAGCGTACGCAGCTCTGCCTTGCCAAGCCAGGCGAGCGAGAGCGGCTGAAACGTCTGGAGTACGCCACGCAGCGCCGAGTGCGGACGTTTGGCCCCCTTCGCCACGAGCGCGACGCGGCCGTGGTCGCGCGTGAGCACGTCGATGATCAGGCTGGTTTCGCGGTAGGGATAGCTGTGCAGCACAAAGCCGGGCTGCTCGGTCACGCGGCTTTGCTCGCGCTCGGCCGCCCGGGCGGGCGATGGCGCACGGCGCACGCGTTTCGCTTCGCGCTTGACGGTATCGGCGGTGGCTTCGGCGTGCTGGAATGCGTCCGACGCATCGTCGTCGACACTCCGCGCGCGCGCACTGCGCGCCTGGCGAGCCGGCCGCGCTCCGATTGCCCCGGCGTGCGAGGTACGAGGGACCGACGTCAGCGGCGCACCGGCAGCCGAGGCGCTGCTTGCCGCCAACGTCACATCGTCCGGCGGTGCAATCTCGTCACGTAAGGTGTCCGGTTCACTCGTAGCCATACGCCCGCAGGCCGGCCTCGTTGTCGGCCCAGCCACCCTTCACCTTGATCCAGACTTCCAGGTACACGGGCCCGTCGAAGAGCTTCGCCATATCGAGACGGGCATCGGTGGAAATCTGTTTGAGCTTCGCCCCCTTGTTGCCGATGATCATCGCCTTGTGGCTGTCGCGATCGACCAGAATCGTTGCGAACACGCGGCGCAGATCCCCTTCCTGCTCGAATTTGTCGATGATCACCGTGCTTGTGTACGGCAGCTCGTCGCCCGTCCAGCGGAACACCTTCTCACGCAGGATCTCGGCCGCCATGAACCGCTCGCTTCGGTCGGTGAGATCGTCTTCGCCATAGATCGGCTCGCCTTCGAGCAGGTACGGACGCAACACCCCAAGCAACCGCTGGGTATCGTCTGGACGCTTCGCGGACAGCGGCACGATCTCGCGGAAGTCGCGCAGGTCGCCCACCTTTTTCAGGAACGGCAGAATTTCCGCTCTGTCGGCAATGCGATCGAACTTGTTGACGATGAGCAGCACCGGGGTGTTGTCGGGCAGCAGCTTGAGCACCTTCTCGTCGTCCGGCCCGAAGTTGCCCGCTTCGATGACGAACATGACGACATCGACGCTGGACAGCGTGGAGGTCACGGCGCGATTGAGCGATCGGTTCAGCGCAGTGGCGTGACGCGTCTGAAACCCCGGCGTGTCGACGAAGATGTACTGCGCATCGTCCGTGGTGCAAATGCCGGTAATGCGATGCCGCGTCGTCTGCGCCTTGCGCGAGGTGATGCTGATCTTCTGACCGACGAGGGCGTTGAGCAGTGTCGATTTGCCGACGTTCGGACGCCCGACGATCGCCACGGTCCCGCAGCGAAAATCCGTCTTATCGTTCATGTTTGGAAACTCTCTTGAAAGGGGGCGGCGCGTTGCGCCCTTCCCCTGAATGGGGCTCAGGCGGCGGCCGGGGGCTGCTTGGCGACGTCCGACTTCTCAGCCGCAGGTTTTTCGGCAGACTTGTCGGTGGCCTTATCGGCTGCCTTGTCGGCCGTTTTTTCCGCGGGCGCTGTCGCCGTGCGAGCGGCACCGTTGCCAACGGGCGCCGTCATGGCCGGCGCAGCGCGCATCTGCCCGACGCTCTCCGCCATTTTCGCCTCGGATGCCGCAGCCTTCGCCGCCCGCTTCTTTGCGGCCTTGGCGCTCTTTTCGGCCTTCGGCTTGGCAAGTGCCGGCATCTTCTGCACTTCCTCCAGCGCCTTCTTGGCAGCCGCCTGCTCGGCCGCTCGTCGGCTCGCGCCCGATCCGCCGGCCTTGATGTCGAGCTTCGGCACCGTGCACTCCACCTCGAACTGCTGGTTGTGCGCAGCGCCGTGCGTCGCGGTCACCGTGTACTGCGGCAGCGCAATCTTGTGGCCTTGCAGGTATTCCTGGAGCAGCGTCTTGGCGTCCTTGCCGAGCGTTTTCGGATCGACATGTTCAAGCACGGGCGTGTACAACCGCTCGATCACGGCATACGCCGCCTCGAACCCGCCATCGAGATACATTGCCCCGAACAGTGCTTCAAGGGTATCGGCCAGAATCGACGGGCGACGGAAACCACCGCTCTTGAGTTCGCCTTCGCCCAGGCGCAGGAATTCGGAGACGCCCAATGTCTGCGCGATTTCGTACAAGGATTGCTGCTTGACGAGATTGGCGCGCACACGCGAGAGGTCGCCTTCGTCGAGCTTGCCGTAGCGACGGAACAGGATCGCTGCGACCGAACAGTTGAGGATGGAATCGCCAAGAAACTCCAACCGCTCATTATTGGCGGCACTATGGCTACGGTGCGTCAGTGCTTGGCAAAGCAATTCCGCATCGTGGAAGCGGTACTGGAGACGTTCTTCCAGTGGGTTCAGAGATTGAGGCATGGCGCAAGTATAGCGCGACGCTCCCGCCCCGGCGCGCGTCGTCGCCAAGAAACGACGGGCCGGACCGCCTTGCGGCGGGCTTTTCGGACTCGCGAGAGGGGGCGGGATCGGACATTTCCGGGGTGACGATACATCGATCTCCCCCGTGTCCCTTTCCCGTCGCATCATTTAATTCAAAATTGAAAATAATAATGCGGAAATAGGCTTTTTATCGCCAATTTCCGCATTAATCAAACCGTCGCCCGGGGGGGGATGGCCTCCCCGTCGACCGGCAAGCTTACTGGAAGCCGCCCAAGCGCTTGAGGTTCGAGAAATTCATCCAGATGAAGAAGGCCCGGCCCACGATGTTTTGCTCGGGCACGAAGCCCCAGTAACGGCTGTCCGCGCTATTGTCGCGGTTATCGCCCATCATGAAGTAGTTGCCCTCCGGCACCTTGCAGATCACGCCCTGGCTGTTGTACTGGCAGTTCTGCTTGTTCGGAAAGTCGTCGGCGCCCAGGATGTATGGCGGCACGTTCGGGTCGTTCAGAATGCGGTGCTTCACGCCGCCCACCGTCTCTTCGAACTGCTTGAAGTAGGCGATATGCTCCTCGTCGAAGTAGTCCGGCATGGCGGTCTCCGACACCGGCTGGCCGTTCACCGTGAGCTTCTTGTTCTCGTAGGCCACCACGTCGCCCGGCAGGCCGATCACGCGCTTGATGTAGTCCATCGACTCATCTTTCGGGTAGCGAAACACCATCACATCGCCCCGCTTCGGTTCACCGATCGAGATGATCTTCTTGTTGACCACCGGCAGGCGAATGCCGTAGTCGAACTTGTTCACGAGGATGAAGTCGCCCACGAGCAGCGTCGGAATCATGGAGCCCGACGGAATCTTGAACGGCTCGACCACGAACGAGCGCAGCACGAACACCGCGAGAATCACGGGGAAGAAGCTCGCCGAATACTCGAGCCACCAGGGCTGACGCAGCTTGTCGTCGCGCACTTTCGCACGCGCACTTGCGATCACGCCGCTATCCTGTGAGCCGGAGCCCTGGATGCCAGACCCCTGCGTGGCAAGCTGCTGTTGATCGAATTGCGCCAGGGCGTCCTGTGCTGCCCGGCGGCGCGCCGGTTGAAACACCAACTTGTCGGCCAACCAGGCCACCCCGGTCACCAGCACCAGGACAAAAAGAATCAGGGCGAAATTCATGCGGGACCTGTCGCTACGTTATTTGTCTTCGACTTGCAAAATGGCAAGGAACGCTTCCTGAGGAATCTCGACACTCCCCACCTGCTTCATGCGCTTCTTACCTTCCTTCTGTTTCTCAAGCAGCTTCTTCTTGCGCGAGATGTCGCCACCATAGCACTTGGCCAGCACGTTCTTGCGCAAAGCCTTGATGTTCTCACGGGCAATGATGTTTGCGCCGATAGCCGCCTGAATCGCCACATCGTACATCTGGCGCGGAATGATTTCGCGCATCTTCGACGCGACCTGCGCGCCGCGACGGCGGCTCTCCGAACGGTGCACGATGATCGACAGCGCGTCGATCTTGTCGCCGTTGATCAGCATGTCGACCTTGACGACGTCCGACGTGCGGTACTCCTTGAACTCGTAGTCCATCGACGCGTAACCGCGCGACACCGACTTCAGACGATCGAAGAAGTCGAGCACGATCTCGGCCATCGGAATTTCGTAAATGAGGCGCACCTGACGGCCGTGGTATTGCATATCGATCTGCACGCCGCGCTTTTGCTGACACAGCGTCACCACCGAGCCGACATACTCCTGCGGCATGTACAGGTTGACCGTGACGATCGGCTCGCGCACTTCTTCAATACGGCCCGGATCCGGCATCTTCGACGGGTTTTCCACCGTGGTCACCGTGCCATCGCGCTCGACCACCTCATAGATCACGGTCGGCGCCGTGGTGATGAGGTCCATGTCGAACTCGCGCTCCAGACGCTCCTGCACGATTTCCATGTGCAGCAGGCCCAGGAAGCCGCAACGGAAACCGAATCCCAGTGCCTGCGAAACTTCAGGTTCGTATTGCAGCGAGGCGTCGTTGAGCTTGAGCTTTTCGAGCGATTCGCGCAGCGCGTCGTACTGGTTCGCCTCGACCGGGTAGAGGCCGGCGAACACCTGCGGCTTGACTTCCTTGAAGCCCGGAAGCGCCTCGGGCGCTGGCTTGGTCGTGGTCGTCAGCGCATGCGTGACGGTATCGCCGACCTTCGCGGCGCCCAGTTCCTTGATGCCCGAGATGATGAAGCCCACCTGGCCGGCCGACAGCGACGGGCGCGGCTGCGACTTCGGCGTGAAGACACCCACTTGCTCGACCGGGTAGGTCGCGCCCGTGGCCATCAACTGAATTTTTTCCTTCGGCTTGAGCGTGCCGTTGACGATGCGCACCAGCATGACCACGCCCACGTAGTTATCGAACCACGAGTCGATGATCAACGCTTGCAGCGGGGCGGCGGCATCGCCCTTGGGCGGCGGAACCTTGGCGATGAGCGCTTCGAGCACCTCTTCCACGCCGAAGCCGGTCTTCGCGGAGCAGCGCACGGCGTCGGTTGCCTCGATACCGATCACGTCCTCGATCTCCTGGATCGCGTTCTCCGGTTCGGCCGACGGCAGGTCAATCTTGTTGAGCACCGGCACGACTTCCACGCCCAGCTCGATCGCCGTGTAGCAGTTCGCCACGGTCTGCGCTTCCACGCCCTGCGAGGCATCCACCACGAGCAGTGCGCCCTCGCATGCGGAGAGCGAGCGGCTCACCTCGTACGAGAAGTCGACGTGGCCCGGCGTATCGATGAGGTTCAGGTTGTACACCTTGCCGTCACGCGCCTTGTATTCCAGGGCGGCCGTTTGTGCCTTGATGGTGATGCCACGCTCTCGCTCGAGATCCATCGAGTCGAGGACCCGGGATTCCATTTCACGATCGGACAGACCGCCGCTCAACTGGATGATGCGATCGGCCAGGGTCGATTTCCCGTGGTCGATGTGGGCGATGATCGAAAAATTGCGGATATGGTCCATGAGGCGAGGCTAGAGAAGAGTCGGTGCCATCGGATTCGGCTCGGCAGCGACTTTCGAGAGAATCGGCAAACACGATATTTTAGCCGAAAGCGTGGCGATGCCGTCTGGAATCGCATGTATCGCGGCAGTCCATCGGAAATGGCGGGAAGCTTGAGACGATCGGGCGTCGTTCGAGGCAGGGAGCGGATAGCGCGAAACGTCAACCTGAGCGCAATGCGGCAGCGACCGCCGCTGCGTCGAAACGATACCGGCACAACTCGCGCTCGCCAAGCGCAAGCACCGGCACGATCTCGTCGTATTGCGCTTCCAGCGCCGGGTCACTGTCGACGTCGATGACGGTGACGGAGAAATTCCACGCCGGACGCATCGCTTCGAGCGCCGCAAGCATGTCATCGCAAAGATGACACCACTTGCGGCCATAGAGCGTCAGCGCCGGCGTATGCATGAGACAGCGGTATTACTTGCCGGGCGTGCGCGGACGCAGCGGCACGAATTGCGTGGCATCGCCGCGCCGCACGAGGATCGGCACGAGGCGCTTCGGATCGAGCGCCTTGACCACGTCCTCGAATTGCTTCGCGCTGACGATGTCTGCATCGCCCACGCGCAGGATGATGTCACCCTGCTGCAAACCGGCCCGTCCCGCCGAACCTTCGGCCAGTTCGACCTGCACGCCACCGCGCAGCTTCATGTCCTTCTTCTGCGACTCGGTCAGGTCGGAGACCACCAGGCCCAGCGCATTCGGGTGGGGCGTGTCCGCACTCCCGCTCTGCGCCTTGGACGCCTTCGGCGTATCGGTATCGGCTTCCGCGACGGTGATGCGCAAGTCCTGGTTCTTGCCCTTGCGCAGCACCTGCAGCATCGCGCTCGAACCGGGCTTGGTCTCGCCGACCATGCGCGGCAGGTCGGTCGCATGATCGACGGCCCGGCCCTCGAACTTCATGATGATGTCACCCGGCTGCACCCCCGCCTTCTCGGCCGGACTCCCCGGCTCGATGCTGCGAACCAGCGCGCCTTGCGCCCGCGGCAGCCCCAGCGAATCGGCGACCTCCTTGCTGACCTCGCTGATCGCCACGCCGATCCGGCCGCGCACGACCTTGCCGCTCTTCTTGAGCTGGTCGGCTACGCGCATGACTTCGTCGATCGGGATCGCGAACGAAATGCCCATGAAGCCACCGGTCTGGCTATAGATCATCGAGTTGATGCCGACCACCTCGCCGCGCATGTTGATGAGCGGCCCCCCCGAATTGCCCGGGTTCACGGCCACGTCCGTCTGAATGAACGGCAGGTAATCGCCCGTATCGCGGCCCTTGGCCGATACGATGCCCGCCGTTACCGTATTGTCGAGACCGAACGGCGAACCGATCGCCACCACCCATTCGCCAACGCGCAGTTTGTTCGAGTCGCCCACCGGCACGGTCGGCAGGTCCTTGGCGTCGACCTTGACCACGGCGACGTCGGTGCGCTTGTCCGCCCCCATCAGCTTCGCCTTGAACTCGCGTTTGTCGGTGAGGGTGACGTAGATACTTTCGGCGCCATCGACCACGTGCGCGTTGGTCAGGATGTAGCCGTCGGCCGAGACGATGAAGCCCGATCCGACGCCGCTGTTCTGCTCTTCATCCGGCTGCGGCTGGCCGCGTCGGGGCGTACCGCCCTTCGGGCCCGGCTGCTGCGGCAGGGGCACACCGAAGAAGCGGCGGAACAGCTCGGCCATGTCGCCGTCCATGCCGGGCGGCAAGCCACTCTGACTGCGGCTGACGCGCTCGGTCGTCCGAATGTTCACGACGGCCGGGCCGACTCGGTCGACCAACTGGGTGAAATCGGGAAGATTGCTGACAAGTGGCGCCGCCGACCCCGAGGCCGGGGCGGCAAAAGCAGCAGGTGCCCCCGCCAATTGCGCGGCAATGGCACCGCCAAGGATGACACGAAGCAGGAAGGTCTTCTTCATTGGAAGATCGTGGTGCGCGATAGTCTCGGAATGCTTGAAGGCAGTCCAGCCCTCCGACAGGGCATTGCGTCTGTCGGTGCCTCGCTGCCCGGACCGCACCGTCACCGGTCGCGGCCCACCCGACAGCCGGTCACTTCGCCGGCTGTTTGTACTCGATACTGGAAGCAAACTGCTGCAAGGTTGCCTGCGGCACTTCGCCAAGCAAGGTCAGCCAGTAGTCACCAAAGCGCTTGATGAGAATATTCGTCGCGCCGGCGCTGCCGTGGCCTTCCTTGCGCTCTCGCGTGGCCGGTTCGATAAATACCGAAAGTCCGGCCATGCCGTCTGAATATACCACCTGCTGGACTTCCAACGGTTTGCCGTCGGCCGTCGATCGCATGGTGCGACGCACTTCGCGCACCGCCTTGAACCCCGGCACCTTCTTGTCGACGTCGATGCTCCAGCCGGCATCGGACAGATGCATCGGTACGATTTGCGGCTTGATGACATGCCAGCCATGCGTTGCCTGAATGGCGTGCACGATGCGCGCCTTCTCACTCGGCACACCGATCGAGATCTGCGAGAACGCCGCCTGCTCGAGCAAATGGCCTTCGGCATCGAGGGTCTGTGCGCGCAGCAACAGGCCGGTGTTGCGATCGGCCCACAGCCGGTAGCCGAAGCGGTACTCGTCCTTTGGCGTGAGTTCGATCACCATGCAGTCAAAGCCCGCCATGCGCTCATTCGGCAGCAGCTTCGGTGCGTAATAGTCGAGCACATCGCGATTGGGCGTGGCGAGCAAGGCAGGGAACGAGTCCTTGCTCTCGCGCTTTTCCAGAAACACGGTCTTCTGCTCGGGAATGAGCGTGTAGACATCGTCGTTCTGCCGAAGAATGCGGCGCTGACGTCCGTCCAGCGTCTCGAGCGCTTCGTACTCGTTACCCTTCTCGGCGAAGTGACTGATCTTCGAAGAGCGCATGGTCGAACCACGCTGATAAACGAATGTACCGATGTAGTTTTGCGTCTGCGCCGCGCGATGGATCTTGTTGAGCCACGCGCCGACTTCGCGCCGCTCGATCAGCGGGTCGTTCGTCGGCGCGGAAGCCTGGGCCCACGCCTGCGATTGCAGCGTGGTCGCCAGCAGCAAGGCGAACAGGAAGAAGGTGCGCCCGATGGGCGCACGTGGCAAGGATTCGATACTCAGGCGCTGCATTTATTCGTCCGCTTGCGCCGAGGCTCGCATATAAGGGGAAACGCCCTGGCCGATCGGCGTCGGGGCATATTGCTGATGTGCCGCCAGATACTGGTCAAGCCGCGCATCGCGCAGCACGATCAGATCGTTCGGCGCCCCCGCACTCGCGCCGTTGGCCGCCACGGCGGCTTGCGACGGTTGCGACAGCGTAACGCGCGTGAGGTTACTGCCCCCGGCGGCCGGCGTTGCGGCCTGAGCCAACACCTGCGGCTGCGTGCCGCCGGCTGGGTGATCCTGTAGACGCGGCACCACGACCCATGACAGCGCCGCCACGGCCGCCGCGGCAGCCGCCGTTGGCAGCACGCGGCGTACGCGCAGGAACGGATTGATACGGGTGACGCGCGAGCCCGCGGTCTTGGCGCCCTGTGCGGCGCTTGCCTGGGCATCGACCAGTGCGGCCGGCGCGAGGAGGTGAGGCTCGGTTTCGAGGCGCGCCGAGAAGGCCGCCATGAAGGCCGACTCCGATCGCGGCAACGTCAACTCATCGGAACGCAAGGCGTCTCCAATCAGGTGGTAGTCGTCCCACAAAGGCCGGCCGGAAGCGTCAGCCTCATCCAGCAGGGCAGCCAGCTCGTCCGAATCGAATTCCCCGTCCACCAACGCGGAAATTCGCTCGGCTTGCAGCCCCCGCTGCGTTTGCACCGTCGCTGATCCCATGATATCCCCTAACGAAAATAACTTCCCCGGCGGCGCGCTCACCAGCGCTTGCCGTCAGGCGTGTCCAGCAGCGGCCTGAGCCGGCTGGCAATCGCTTCACGCGCCCGGAAAATTCGCGAACGGACCGTTCCGATCGGGCACCCCATGGCTTCGGCGATCTCTTCGTAGCTCAACCCCTCGATTTCCCGCAGGGTAATGGCCGTTCGAAGCTCATCGGGCAAAGCCTCCATCGCCGCGTTGACCGTTTGAGCAATCTGCTTGCTCATCAGCAACGACTCAGGCGTGTTGATATCCCTTAGTTGATCAGCCTCGGCAAAAGTTTCCGCTTCTTCAGCGTTCGCTTCAGTCGAAGTCGGTGCACGGCGTCCCTGCGTTGCCAGGTGGTTCTTTGCCGTGTTGACAGCAATACGATACAGCCAGGTATAGAACGCCGACTCGCCGCGAAACTGCGGCAAGGCACGGTAGGCCTTGATAAAGGCCTCCTGCGTCACATCCTCGACCTCGGCGGCGTCGCGCACGAGCCGCGATACGAGGCGGATGATCTTGCGGTGATATTTCGCGACCAGCAGCTCGAAGGCGGCTTTGTCGCCTTTTTGCACGCGCTCGACGAGCGCCTGGTCGATTTCTCGTTCACTCACCTGATTGGGATCCGTATTTTCTCTGGCGGCCAGGCCCCGGTCGGGCCTGATGGCTCCACGGCAGCACGGGCCACCGCGGCGGGAAGTGTCTGTTACGCCGCACGCCCGGGCACACTCACCGGAGCGTGGGTCAGCGGAACGGGACGCCTGCGCGGCGTCCCGCGAACTTAGACTCGCTGGAAGACCAGCGTGCCGTTAGTCCCGCCGAATCCGAAAGAGTTCTTCAATGCGACGTCAATTTTCAGATCGCGCGCCACGTTTGCGCAGTAATCCAGGTCGCAAGCGGGGTCCTGATTGAAGATGTTGATCGTCGGCGGCGACTTCTGATGATGAACGGCCAGCACGGTAAACACCGACTCCAGGCCGCCCGCGCCACCCAACAGGTGACCGGTCATCGACTTGGTCGAGTTCACCACGACGTTCCTGGCGGCATCGCCCATCAGGCGCTTGACGGCAACCGTCTCGGCGATATCGCCCAGCGGGGTCGACGTGCCGTGCGCATTCACATAGTTCACGGTATCGGCATTGATGCCGGCATCGCGCAGCGCGTTGGTCATGGCGCGCAGCGCGCCGTCGCCGTCTTCGCACGGGGCCGTCATGTGATACGCGTCGGCGCTCATGCCGAAGCCCGTCAGCTCGGCGTAAATCTTCGCGCCGCGCGCCTTGGCGTGCTCGTACTCTTCGACCATCATCACGCCGGCGCCTTCGCCCAGCACGAAGCCGTCGCGATCCTTGTCCCACGGACGGCTGGCCGTCGCCGGATCGTCGTTGCGCGTGGACAGCGCGGTCATCGCGGCAAAACCGCCAATCCCCAGCGGCGACACCGTCGATTCTGCACCACCGGCAAGCACCGCATCCGCGTCGCCGTACTGGATCATGCGCGCGGCCTGACCGATACAGTGAAGACCGGTCGTGCAGGCGGTAACGATCGCCAGGTTCGGCCCCTTCAGGCCGTACTTGATCGACAGGTGGCCCGAGATCATGTTGATGATCGAGCCCGGCACGAAGAACGGGGAAATCTTGCGCGGGCCGCCTTTGAGCAAATCGTCATGCGTGTCTTCGATCATCGGCAGACCGCCAATGCCCGAACCGACCAGCACGCCAATACGTTCCGCGTTCGCTTCGGTGACGGCGAGGCCACTGTCTTCGAACGCCTGAATGCCTGCGGCGAGGCCGTAATGGATAAAGGTATCCATGCGGCGCGCTTCTTTGGCCGACAGATACTTCTCGGTCTCGAAGTTTTTGACTTCGCCGGCGAATTGCACCTTGAATTCGCTCGCATCGAACTTCGTGATGTTGGCGATGCCCGAACGGCCTGCGACCAGATTCTCCCAACCCTCGGCAACAGTGTTGCCGACCGGCGAGATCAGGCCCAGACCGGTAATGACGACGCGACGACGACTCACGATACTCCCCTTCTTCTGCTGGGTCTTACAAAACAAAAGCCACAGAGGCGACAGGGTTCGACCCTGTGCTCCCTGCGGCTGACAGGCATGCCTGGCGCCGGGAACCGGTCGGCACCCCGGCCGTCCAGGCGATCCTCCGCGGGCCTCTTAGGCCTTGGAATTGCCTTGAACGTAATCGATGGCTTGCTGCACCGTGGTGATCTTTTCAGCTTGCTCGTCCGGGATTTCCGTCTCGAACTCTTCTTCCAGTGCCATCACCAGCTCAACCGTGTCGAGCGAGTCGGCGCCGAGATCGTTCACAAAGCTGGATTCGTTCTTGACGTCAGCTTCGTTCACACCAAGTTGTTCGGCGACGATCTTCTTGACGCGTTGCTCAATGTTATCCATTCAAACCCTCCGGGGTAGTTAGTTCAGACAAGTGCGCGCATTTTAACAGGTTTGCCAAGCAAAGTTAGCCTGCGCCAAATAATGTTCAATATCGCTCAAAATTGCGCATTATTAGCACAATTCCGACGAAATTCCCTTAATTCATGAACATGCCACCGTTCACGTGCAGCGTCGTCCCGGTGATGTAACCCGCCTGCGGCGACGCGAGAAACGCCACGGCGTTGGCGATGTCTTCCGGCGCACCGAGGCGGCCCAGCGGAATCCGTGCCTTGAGCGCCTCGTGCTGCGCTTCGCCCAGCGCCTTGGTCATATCGGTGTCGATGAAGCCCGGGGCGACACAGTTGACGGTGATGTTTCGGCTGCCGATCTCAGCGGCCAGCGAACGGGCCATCCCGGCAACGCCCGCCTTGGCGGCCGCGTAATTGGCCTGGCCCGGGTTGCCCGCCGAGCCGACGACCGACGTCACGTTGATGATGCGGCCGCTGCGCGCCTTCATCATCGGCTTGATGACCGCTCGCGACAGACGGAAGATCGCCTTGAGGTTCGTGTCGATCACGTCGTCCCACTCGTCGTCCTTCATCCGCATGGCGAGATTATCGCGCGTGATGCCGGCGTTATTGACGAGGACGTCGAGCTTGCCGTACTGCTTGAGGATGTCGTCGAGTGCCGCAGCCACGCCTTCGGCATCGGTCACATTCAGGACGATGCCCTTGCCCGTCACACCGGCCTCGCTGAAATACGCGGTAATGCCCTGCGCGCCGGCTTCGCTGGTGGCGGTGCCCACAACCGTCGCCCCCTGGCGAGCGAGTTCGAGGGCAATGGCACGACCGATGCCGCGCGAAGCGCCGGTCACCAGCGCCACGTGGTTATCGAGTTGCTTGCTCATGAGAGAAATACCCTTGACTGTGTCTTACGAGAGTTGCGCGCGCACGTCGCCGAGCGACGCCGGATCGGTGATCGCGAGCCCGGTGAGCGTGCCGTCGATGCGCTTGGTCAGGCCGCTCAGCACCTTGCCCGGACCACATTCAACGACTTGGGTCACCCCCTGCGCCGCGAGCCATTTGACCGATTCGACCCAGCGCACCGGCGCCGCGGCCTGACGCACCAACGCCTCCTTGATGCGCGCCACGTCGGTTTCGACGGCGACATCGACGTTGTTGACGAGCGGAATCTGCGGCGCGCTGAACGTCACGTCGGCCAGATATTCGCGCAGACGATCCGACGCCGGCTTGAGCAGCGACGAGTGGAACGGCGCCGACACCGGCAGCACGAGCGCGCGCTTTGCCCCGGCGGCCTTCGCCAGTTCGCAGGCTTTTTCCACGCCCGCCTTCGCGCCGGCAATCACGACCTGTGCCGGAGCATTGAAATTGACGGCCTCGACGACGCCCGCGGCCGATGCTTCGGCGCAGACGTTGCGAACGGTGTCGTCATCCAGCCCCAGAATGGCCGCCATGCCCCCTTGCCCGACGGGCACGGCCTCCTGCATCGCTTGCGCGCGAAAACGCACGAGCGGCACGGCATCCTTGAACGCGATGACGCCCGCGGCGACCAGCGCCGTGTATTCACCGAGGCTGTGGCCCGCAACGAACGCGGGCTTGGCACCGCCCTCGGCCAACCATGCGCGGTACATCGCGTAGGCGGCGGTGAGCATCACCGGCTGAGTGTTGGTCGTCAGATTGAGGTCTTCGGCCGGGCCGGCGGCGATCAGCTTGGCCATATCCTGCCCAAGGGCATCCGAAGCTTCGGCAAGGGTCTCGCGCACTACCGCGTTGTCCGCGAAGGCATCGAGCATGCCCACCGATTGGGAACCTTGTCCCGGGAAAACGAAAGCGAATGTCATAGCGCCTGGTTTTGCAGTCAGATTCAGAAACATTGCGGCCCCCTGTCGCGCACCGACCTGGCGGCGTGGGGCGCGCCGCCCCACGCGGCGCCCCGAAGGCCCACCGTCAGGTCCGCGTGGCGCCTTGGCGCCGGGTCCACTTACATGCGGAACAGCACGGCGCCCCACGTAAAGCCGCCGCCCACGCCTTCGATCATGACGTTCTGGCCCGGCTTGATGCGCCCGTCACGAACCGCGACGTCGAGCGCCAGCGGAATCGACGCGGCCGACGTATTGCCATGTTGGTCGACGGTCACGACCATCTTCTCTTCCGGCAGTCCGAGCTTGCGGGCCGTGCTCGTCATGATGCGCAGGTTGGCCTGATGAGGAATCAGCCAGTCGATCGCCGACGCCGCCAAACCGGCCTTCTCAAGGGCCTCGTTGGCCACTTTTTCCAGCACGCGCACCGCCAGCTTGAACACGGCCTGGCCGTCCATATAGAGGAACGCTTCACCCTGCACCGCGCCGCCGCTCACATTGCCCGGCACGCACAGAATGTTCGCGTGGCTGCCGTCCGCATGCAGCGCGCTCGCCAGAATGCCCGGCTCGCTGGACGCCTGCAACACGACCGCGCCCGCACCGTCGCCGAACAGCACGCAGGTCGTGCGGTCCGTGAAATCGAGAATGCGCGAGAAGGTCTCGGCACCGATCACGAGGACGTTGCGGTACGCACCGGTGCGAATGAAGTTGTCGGCCGTCGCCATGGCGTAGGCAAAGCCGGAGCAAACCGCCTGAATGTCGAACGCCGCGCAGCCGTTGTCGATACCGAGCTTGTTCTGCACGAGGCAGGCGGTGCTCGGGAACACGAAATCCGGCGTCGACGTGGCGACGATGATGAGGTCGAGCTGGTTGGCGCTCAAGCCGGCCATGTCGAGCGCGCGCCTGGCGGCTTCCACCGCCATGTCGCTGCTCGTTTGATCGGGCGCGGCGAAATGGCGGGCCTGGATACCGGTGCGAGCAACGATCCACTCGTCGCTCGTCTCGATGCCACGGGTGGCCAGCTCGTCGGCCAACTGCTGATTGGTCACGCGGCGCGCCGGCAGGTAGCTGCCGGTACCAACGACGCGGGAATGAATCGCGGACTGAGTCATCTTATGATCGGTTAGAGCGCCGGAGCGAGGCCGCCGGCGTCAGAGCGCCGGAATGGCGCCCACCGGCTTGTTGTCCTGGAGCTGGGTCTGATTCTCATGCATGGCGCGCGACAAACGGTCGAGCACGCCGTTGCGAACTGCATCATAGCCGCGTTTGATGGCCCATTCAAACGAGTAGGCATCGGCGGAGCCATGGCTCTTGATCACGAGCGCACGCAACCCGAGCAATGCTGCCCCGTTGTAACGGCGATGATCGACGCGGCTTTTGAAGCGGGAGAGAATCGGCAGCGCAACGACAGCGATCACCTTCGTCCACCACGTACGGGTGAATTCTTCGCGGATCATGTCGCCGAGCATTTGTGCCAGGCCTTCGGAAGTCTTGAGGGCAACATTGCCCACGAAACCGTCGCACACGACGATGTCGGTCGTGCCGCGATAGATATCGTTGCCCTCCACGTTGCCGTAGAAGTTCAGCGTGGAGCCGCGCAACAGCTCGCCGGCCTGCCGGATGACGTCGTTGCCCTTGATGACTTCTTCGCCAATATTAAGCAGGCCGATCGACGGACGCTCCTTGCCATCGACCGCCGCGACGAGCGCATGACCCATCTCGGCGAATTGCAGCAAATGGGTCGGCTCGCAATCGACGTTCGCGCCGAGATCGAGCATCGTGGTGTAACCGCCCTTCTGGTTCGGCAGCACGGTGGCGATGGCGGGCCGCTCGATGCCCGGCAGCGTCTTGAGCACATAGCGCGAGACGGCCATCAATGCGCCGGTATTGCCGGCGGATACGCAGGCTTGCGCGCGCGCGTCCTTGACCAGGTTGAGCGCCACACGCATCGAGGAGTCTTTCTTCCTGCGCAGGGCGGTCTCGACGGAGTCGTCCATCGCGACAACTTCGGTCGCGTTGACCACGGACAGGCGCGGGTGATCCGTCGCGCGCAACTTTGCGAGTTGCGCGTTAATGACCTCCTGCTGTCCGACCAGCACAAGTTCGACATCGTCGGTGGACTGCACGAAGCGAACCGCGGCCGGCACCGTCACCGATGGGCCGTGATCTCCGCCCATGCAATCGATCGTCAGGGTGACTGTCATGTCGACGTGATTGGCTTGCGGTACAGGTAACAAAAAAAGCGGCAGGATGAGTGCCGCTTTTGCCACATCGGACGATCAAACAGCGCCATGATGGGCGCGTATCGTCTGGAGGGCCGAGTTAGTCGTTCTTGGTCTTGATGACCTTGCGACCACGGTAGAAACCGTTCGGCGAGATGTGGTGACGCATATGCGTCTCACCCGACGTCGGCTCGACGGCAGTCGCCGGCGCGGTCAGGAAATCGTGCGAACGGTGCATGCCGCGCTTCGACGGCGACTTCTTGTTCTGTTGAACGGCCATGATAACTCCTCAAAATATCGCGAAATTTTAACACAGTTCGAGCGCCGCCCTACGGTGTCGGCCTGTCGGCCCGACCTGTGCGACTAACGCAAACTTGTACTTTGGTGCGCCGGAGACCCGGCCGCACGTTACTTTCCGTCCTTGTCCGGCGAGCGCTTGAGCGCTGCCAGCGCCGCGAACGGAGACGGCTTATCCTCTTCTTCGGGCGGCGGGGCAGGTTCGGTCAACCCGTCGTCGCCCGTGGCCAGGCTTTCGTGCACAGTCGGACACACCTCGTGCTTGGGCACGATCGGCAAAGCCAACAGCAATTCTTCCTCGATCAGCTCGCGCAAATCGAAATGTTTGGAGCCGACCAACGCCTCGAACTCATCTTCATCGAGGGGCCGGGCTTCCGCGGCCGCTTCGTCACGCACAACCTCGAAGGTCGTCTCCGAATCGAGCGGCTCCTGGTACGGCGTAAGGCATCGCTGGCATTCGAGCCACATCGGGCCTTCGACCGACAGCGTCAGGAACTGCGCCACCGCAGGCTTCCCGTCGGCACGCAGCACCTGCTTCTCGACGCCTGCGGCGCGCCAGTGGAACACGCCCTGGGCGCGCCCCGACGCCGAGACTTCGGCAGGCACTTCGGTTACCATGCGCGGCAATGCCGCAAGTTGCACGTCACCTTCCGCCACCCGGCCGGTACGCGCGAATTCGAACAGATCGACGATATATTCGTTCATCACGCTCATCCTTGCCTTTGGCGCATCTGAGCGCGTTTTCAACGTCCCCTGCCACCCGCAGCGCCTTGATCCAACACCGTTTCCGGACGTTTGGACCCGTACCGCGCAGACTGGCGGGACCGAGCGCCAGATTGCAAAAGCCGTGAATTCTAAATAGTTTTTCGTTTCTCGTCAAACACTTAAACCTGATGACCGCACATCCCCCGCCACCCATGATCCTGGCCTCCGGATCGCGCTATCGACGTGAGTTGCTCGAGCGCCTGCGCGTGCCCTTTACGGTCGACGTCCCGGACATCGACGAAACGCCCGTCCCCGGCGAGACGCCGCACGATACCTCGCTGCGCCTGGCCCGTCAGAAGGCCCGGGCGGTGGCTGGGCGCCGACCGGGCGCCATCGTCATCGGCGCCGACCAGGTCGCCACGTTCGAAGGCCGCCAGATCGGCAAACCCGGCAATTTCGAGAACGCCATGACACAGTTGCGCGACATGCGCGGCAAGGTCGTCGAGTTTCACTCCGCCCTGTGCGTGCACGATGCCCGCAACGGCGAAAGTCAGGCCAAAGATGTCGTGACACGGGTGAAGTTCCGCAATCTGCCCGACGAGGTGCTCGCCGCCTATCTTCATGCCGAGACACCCTACGACTGCGCCGGCGCCGCCAAATCCGAAGGACTGGGCATCATGCTGCTCGAAACCATCGAGAATGACGACCCGACCGCGCTCATCGGCTTGCCGCTGATTGCGCTCACGACCATGTTGATGAACACCGGCATTCGCCTGCCAGGCCCCGGCCCCGACGCAACAGGAGCGCCAGCATGAGCGGCACGCTGTATCTGATCCCGAATACGCTTGGCACGAACACCCGCGGCGGCCTGCCGGCGGTACTGCCTGAAGACGTCCGCAACGTGACGGCCGGTCTGACGTATTTTGTCGGCGAACAGGCCAAGAGCACGCGAGCATTCCTCAAATTGGTCGGGGTGTCCACGCCGATTCAGGAAATCGACATTCGCGAGTTGAACGTCAACACGCCGGCAGCGGCCATCGATGCGCTCCTCGCGCCGATGCTTGCCGGTGCCGATGGCGGCCTCGTCTCGGAGGCCGGCTGCCCGGCCGTGGCGGACCCGGGTGCGCTGCTGGTGCGAAGGGCGCACGAGAAAGGGGTGCGCGTGGTGCCGTTCGTCGGCCCGAGTTCGATCCTGCTCGCCTTGATGGCCAGCGGACTGAACGGGCAGAGTTTCGCCTTCCACGGCTACCTGCCGACGGACGCGGCCGATCGAGCGAAGCGCTTGCGCGAACTCGAACAACGCTCGCGCAAGGAGAAGCAGACGCAAATCTTCATCGAGACGCCCTATCGCAACAAGGCCATGCTCGATGCGCTACTGCAGACCTGCGACGCCTCCACCCTGCTGTGCGTCGCGGTCGACGTCACGCAGGACGGCGAGCAGATTGTCACGCATCGGATCCAGGGATGGCCTCAGGCGCGTATCGATCTGCACAAGCGCCCCGCCATTTTCCTATTTCTGGGCCAGTAACGCCCGCTATCGGCCTCAGCAAAAGACAACGCCACGGAGATCTTCCGTGGCGTTGTCGCTTGCGTGCTTGCGTTCCGCGATGCGTGGGCGTTACTTGAGCGAGAGGGTCGCGCCCATCATCATCGTCTTCATCGCCGCGGCACCCACGGCCGCACCGAAACGTCGCGCCACGCGCTCAGGCAAGTTTTCCTTGACGGTGTAGTCGACGAGATTCGGCGCCTTGAGTACGTCGCGGGCCACCGAATCGACCGTGCCGAGGCCGTCCGACAAACCCAGCTCGATTGAACGCTGGCCCGTCCAGAACAGGCCGCTGAACAGATCCGGGTCGTCCTTCAGTCGATTGCCACGCCCCTTCTTCACCGCGCCGATGAACTGCTGATGGACCTGCTCGAGCATGTCGAGGGCATACGTCTTCTGTTGATCCGTCTGCGGCGAGAACGGGTCAAGGAACCCCTTGTTACGCCCAGCCGTCAGCAATCGCCGCTCGATGCCGAGCTTGTCCATCAACCCGGTGAAACCGAAGCCATCCATCAACACGCCGATGGAACCGACGATGCTCGCCTTGTCGACGTAGATCTTGTCGGCGGCCGCCGCAACGTAGTAGCCGCCCGAGGCACAAATCTCTTCGACCACGACATACAGCGGCTTCTTCGGGTACTTCGCCCGCAAACGCATGATGTCGTCGTAGATCATGCCGGCCTGAACCGGGCTGCCGCCAGGGCTGTTGATGCGTAGAATCACGCCCGCCGCCGACGAGTCTTCGAAAGCCGATTCGAGCGCCGCGTTGATCTTCCGGGCGCTCGCCTGACCGTCGGGCGCGATCTCGCCGCTCAGCGTGACCAGCGCGGTATGTTTGCCGGAGCCCGCGCCGACCGTTGCCGTACCGCCATCGAAATCGGAAATCGACCAGATGACAAGCGCGACGATCGCCAGCGCCAGCAGCCGGAAGAAGATTTTCCAGCGGCGCGACGCGCGTTGCTCGCGAATGCCGGCCATCAACACCTTTTCCAGCATTTCGCGCTCCCAGAGCTTCACCCCGCCCGGATCGCGGCCCGCGCCGGCCCCCGCTGCCGACGACGACCGCCCACCGGGCGGAGGAAAACCAGGTTCGGTGCGGGGCGAATCAGGCGGCAGGGCGTCAGCCATAAAGTATCCAGAGAACTTTGGGTAAAAAGCGAAAACTGCGATTGAAACCGGGATGTCGTGTCGTCAGTGTGTCGAAGGTCCGGGCGCTTCGATGTACGCATCGGGCCACCAGACGACGGTCGTGTGAGCGGCATCGCCCCCGTTCGGGTCAGCCGAGCGCTCCTCCACGCGCACGGGCTGCAGCGCACCGCCGCGACACGGGCCGCCAACGCAATGCCCTGTATCGGGCTCATAGGTTGCGCCGTGCGTCGCGCACATCAAGTATAAGCCGGACGTTTCGAAGAACTGCCCCTCAGACCAGTCGAGTTCCATCGGCACATGAGCGCACTGATTGAGATAGGCGTAAACGTGCCCGCCATAGCGAATCACGAACGCTGGGGTACGACGACCGCTCACGCATACCTCGAAACGCACGCCGCGCCCCCCATCCTCGAGCGCGGCGCCCGCGCAGATCGGCAGCGGCACGACGGACTCGCTCACACGCGCTCCAGCAGCCAGTCGCGCAGCTCGGCCACGCTCCCGGCGCAATACGCGGGCTCCAGCGCCACCAGTTGCTCGCGCGGATGCGCACCGCCGTAAGCCACGGCCACGGCGGACGTTCCTGCACTGTGCGCCATCTGCAAATCGTGCGTGGTATCGCCGATCATGACCGTGCGACGCAGGTCCTGACCGAGTTCGCGCGTCAGCTCTTGCAGCATGGCTGGATGCGGTTTCGAAAATGTCTCATCGGCGCAACGCGTTGCGTCGAACATCCGCATCAGCCCGGCGGCTTCGAGCGCCCGGTTCAGACCGACACGCGACTTGCCCGTCGCCACGGCAAGAAAACGCCCCCGCGCGCGCAAGGCTTCGAGCAACTCACGGATTCCGGTGAACAACACGGTCTCCTTGTCGCCTATCAAATAATGAAAGCGATAGCGCTCAGACAGGCGCGGATAGTGCGCGGGGTCAAGGGATGGCACGGCCATTTGCAGGGCATCGCGCAGGCCGAGGCCGATCACGTGGCTCGCGATCTCGTCGGACGGCACGGGCAGCCCCAGATCGCGGCAGGCGGCCTGGATGCAGCGGGTAATGGTGGGCGTCGAGTCCATCAACGTCCCGTCCCAGTCGAACACGACCAGGTCGAACTCAGGGCTTGGCATCGGCAGAAGCGCCTCGAAGTTGGTTCAGAAATTGCTGACATTCTGGCGGTAACGCCGCTTCCAACGCAATCGGCGTATCTAAAACCGGATGGTTGAACTTCAGCCGCCACGCGTGCAGAAACATCCGCTTGATGCCGGGACGGGCGCCGGGACGGGCCAATGTCTTGTTCAGCGTGAAGTCGCCGTACTTGTCGTCACCGACGATCGGCGTACCGCAATGCGCCAGGTGAACGCGAATCTGATGGGTCCGCCCCGTTTTCAGTTCCGCTTCGAGCAACGTATAGGGCGGATACGACTCCATCATGCGAAATACCGTGTGCGATGCCTGACCGTCTTCCTGTACACGCACGCGACGCTCGCCCTCTGCCGTCACATACTTATACAGTGGGGCCTTGACCGCACGCTGACGGTCCCGCCATTCGCCCGTGACGCAAGCCAGGTAACGCTTGTCCATCCGGTTGTGCCGGATCTGCTCGTGCATGCCGACCAGCGCCGAGCGCTTTTTCGCGAGCAGCAGGATCCCGGATGTTTCTCGGTCGAGACGGTGCACCAGTTCAAGAAACTTCAGGTGCGGCAGAGCGCGGCGCAGTTGCTCGATCACCCCAAACGACACGCCGCTGCCGCCATGCACCGCCACCCCGGCCGGCTTGTCGATCGCCATGAGGTAATCGTCTTCGAACAACACGGGGAAGGTGGCGGCGGGAACGTAGGCCGGCGCTTCGGCAGCCGGCGCCGCAACGCGAACCGGCGGAATACGAATGATATCGCCAAGCACAAGGCGATAGGTAGCATCTATTCTTCCTTTGTTTACGCGCACTTCACCGCTACGCAAAATGCGGTAAATGTGACTTTTCGGCACGCCTTTGCACTCGCGCAAGAGGAAATTATCGATCCGCTGGCCGGCCGAGCCGTCGTCGACTTCGACCAGTCGAACCTGCGGCGGAGACGCCGGCGAAACCATTTTCTGCCGATTTTTGCCTAACTCATTCATTATGAATATAATTTGCCCAACAGAGGTGGCGGTAGCGGGAATCATGCCAAATCCCCACCTCTGTCGGTGCTGACCTCAAAACGGTATTTTACTTGCACCCCGGGCAGGCTGCTCGTCCGGTGACCCTGGAGCAGCGAGCGCACGCACATCACGCAGCGTCGGCAGGAAGTGGGCCCATAGGCCGCTTCGGTCGCAGCGCGCGGGATGCGGATAGAGTTGGTGGTTATAGAATTTTTTGGTGGTCAGCCCGGGTTCGATTGTCTGGGCTGATCGCTTTGCTGAGTATCGTTCGCGCAAGAGTCTTGGTGAGGCGCCGTCACAAGAAGAAAAAGTGTCGGCAGGCGCCCCGAGAAAACGCTGATGAAGTTTCTCGTCCAGTATCTCTTGGTAGGGACTGCAAGCCCGAAGTGATCCGCGCCGGGCCGGAATTTTCCGGTGCCTCGGCGGATCCGGGTGAGCGCGATAACGTATTCGCTGGCGCCATTGCGTCCGTTGGCCTCATCGCCCGGACCCCCCGGCAATTCTTCCACTCCCGGCTCGAACCTCGCGTGTTGGATAACTCGAGTGATACGTGCCCGACGCACTGCACATTGGCAACTGCGGCGGGTGGGAGTCGTTTTCATGAAACGCATGTTGTTCAACGCCACGCAGCAGGAAGAACTGCGCGTGGCAATTGTCGATGGGCAGAAACTCATCGATATCGATATCGAGACGGCCGGCCGCGAACAGCGCAAAGGCAATATCTACAAGGGTATTATTACCCGTATCGAACCCTCCCTCGAAGCCTGCTTCGTCAACTACGGCGAAGGCCGTCACGGCTTCCTGCCGTTCAAGGAAGTCGCCCGCGCGTACTTCCGCGAAGGTGCCGATGTGCGCAATGCGCGCATCCAGGACGCCCTCTCCGAAGGCCAGGAACTCATCGTTCAGGTCGAAAAGGAAGAGCGCGGCAACAAGGGCGCCGCCCTCACGACCTTCATCTCGCTGGCCGGCCGCTACCTCGTGCTGATGCCGAACAACCCGCGTGGCGGTGGCGTGTCGCGCCGCATCGAGGGCGAAGATCGTCAGGAACTGCGCGAGACGATGGGTCAGCTCGAACTGCCGGAAGGCATGAGCATCATCGCCCGCACCGCAGGCATCGGCCGCTCGGCCGAAGAGCTGCAGTGGGACTTGAACTACCTGCTGCAACTCTGGCGTGCCGTCGAAGGCGCCGCCACCAACATCGAACTGCCGCGCGACTCGGCGCTGATCTATCTCGAGTCGAGCCTCGTCATTCGCGCCATCCGCGATTATTTCCAACCCGATATCGGTGAAATCCTCATCGATACGGAAGAAATCTCCGAGCAAGCGCGTAACTTCATGCAGGTGGTCATGCCCGATCACCTCAATCGCGTGAAGCAATATCGCGACGACGTGCCGCTGTTCTCGCGTTTCCAGATCGAGCATCAGATCGAAACGGCGTACGCACGCCAAGTGCCGCTGCCTTCGGGCGGCGCGATCGTGATCGATCACACCGAAGCGCTCGTGTCGATCGACGTGAACTCGGCGCGCGCCACCAAGGGCGCCGACATCGAGGAAACGGCGCTTCGCACCAACCTGGAAGCGGCCGATGAAGTGGCGCGCCAGCTGCGTCTGCGCGACCTGGGCGGCCTGATCGTGATCGACTTCATCGACATGGAGTCGGCCAAGAGCCAGCGTGAAGTCGAACAACGTGTGAAGGACTCGCTCAAGCACGATCGCGCACGCGTCCAGATGGGCAAGATCTCGCGTTTCGGCTTGATGGAACTGTCGCGCCAGCGTCTGCGTCCGTCGCTGTCGGAAGGCACGCACGTGACCTGCCCGCGCTGCAATGGCACCGGCCACATCCGCGACGCTGAATCGTCGGCCCTGCAAGTCCTGCGCATCATCCAGGAAGAGGCGATGAAGGAGCACACGGCAGCCATCCACTGCCAGGTGCCGGTCGAAGTCTCCGCGTTCCTGCTCAACGAAAAGCGCCAGGAAATCAACAAGATCGAGGCACGCTTCAAGGTCGGCGTGCTGCTGATCCCGAACAAGCATCTCGAAACGCCGCACTACAAGCTCGAGCGCCTGCGTTTCGACGATCCGCGTCTGGATACCCCGAGGGCCAGCTACGTCCTCGCCGAAGAGGCAGCGCGTGCCCTGGAAGAGGATCCGGCGGCTTACAGCAAGAAGAAGGAAGACGTGCGCCCGCGCCAGGAAGCCGCCGTCAAGGGCATTACGCCTGAACAGCCGGCACCGGCCGCGCAACCGCGCCCTGCCCCCGTCGCCGCGACCGCACCCGCGCCGGCAGCCCCCGCACGCAGCGGTGGCTTCATCGGCTTCGTGAAGCGCCTGCTGGGTCTCGAGCCTGCGGCCCCGGCACCGGTTCAGGTCGAAGAACCGGCCAAGCCTAACGTTCGTCCGCCGCGCGAGCGCCACGAACGTCCGCATCAGCAAAACCGCAACCGTCGTGGCAATGCTCGCGACGACAGCAAGTCCGGCAAGGACAACGCCGGCCAACCGGCGCGTGAAGGTCGCGAGGGTCGCGAAGGCCGTGAGGGTCGCGCCGCCCGTCCGGAACGTGCCGAGCGCAGCGAACGCGGTGATCGCAACGAGCGTCAGGAAGGCCGTGACAAGCGTGAGCGCGACGAAGCGCAGCCGCGTCAGCCGGCTCAGGACGTGCGTGCCGAGGAAGGTCGCGAGCCGCGCGAAGGTCGCGAACGCGGCAATCGTCGCGACCGCAACGAGCGTCGTGATCGTCGTCAGCCCGAAGGGGAAGACGGCCAGCAAGCCACGCCGCAACGCATCGCCCAAGCCGCCCCGCTCGTCGCAGAGCAGGAAGATCTCGAACAGGATCGTCTGACGGCGCAGGTCGAAGGCGCACCGCTTCTCGCGGGCGAGGAAGGCGAGCAAGGGGGTGAAGAGCGCCGCCGCAGCCGTCGTCGCGGTCGCCGCGGTGGCCGTCGCGAGCGTGAGGCCAATGAGCAGCAACTCCATGGCGAAGGCGAGCAGGCCGAAGGCGCAACATCGACCGGCGAGGAAGGTGTGCACGCCCCGGTGTTGACGCACGAAGCCGTCGACACCACCGCGATCGATGTCCCGGCTCGTGCTGCAGCGCCCGTCATTGCGGCAGAGACTGTCACGGCGGCCGATGTGCCGACGGTGCAGGTCGAATCGACGCCCGCCCCGGTTCACGTCGAGCCGGCGGAAGTCCCCGTGGCACGCGTGACCGAAGCCGCGCCGTTCGCGCTGCCGGAAGTCTCGTCGCCGGTCATCGTCGAACCGATCGCCCCGATCAACGTGGCACCGCTGCCTGCAGTGGAAGTCGCCGCACCGGTGGTCCCGCCGGTCAGCGCGCCGTTGCCTGCCGCCACGCCGATCCCGGCGCAGCCTGCCGTCCCGGCCGAGGCCCTGACCGAGATCGCCGCCACGGCAGCCATTGCCAGCACCCCGGCAGACGTCAGCCCCGCGCCGACGGCACCCGCCGCACCGTCGACGCCGGTGGAGATGGTCGAAACGGCGAAGCCGGTGCAAACGCCGGCACCGACCGCAGCGACCGCAGCGGTAGCCACCGTTGCCGCGACGGAAGTCGCGACGACTCGGCCGGCCCCGACCTCCGTAGCGCCCGCGCTGGAAAGCACCGAACTGGAGTCGTCGCTCGCAAGTGTGGGTCTGGTCTGGGTCCACACGGACGCCGACAAGCACCGCGCCGCCAAGGAGGCCGCAGCGCAAGCTGCACCGGCACCGCATGTGCCGCGCGAGCGCCGTCCGTCCACGCCGGCCAGCAGTGGCCCGATGGAGCAAGTGGAAACGCGCGGCTCGTCGGATCACGTGGCCTAACGTGCCATAGCGTGACGCACAGGCAGCGGCACCCGTTCCGCTGGCGACCATCCGCCTGACGTGATGTTGGAAAAGGAGGCTTCGGCCTCCTTTTTTGCCATTGGGGATCGCTTTTCGCCTTGCGACCCCACGTTGTCCCGACTTGTGCCCGCCCGGCCCGCCCCGTATCGTGACGCTCAGAACGGGTTTGACGTCCCGCAGCGAATGCCTGGGTACCGATATCCGATGCTTAGTTCGTCGGCGTCGGCGGCCAACAGGCCAATTCGTTAGAATGGAGACGCAAGCCAAGGCCCTACCATGACCGAAACGATCATCCGACTTACCGATCTGCGTAGCGACGCGCGTTATGCGACGTATTCCCCGCAAGCGCCCGCGCAAGTGCGCGCTGCCACCGGCCATCTCGAAGATGCGCTGGCGCGGCCACTGCACGACCTGCGAATCTCGGTGACGGATCGTTGCAACTTCCGTTGTGTCTACTGCATGCCGAAGGACGTGTTCGGCAAGGACTATGCATTCCTCCCGCAATCCTCCCTGCTGTCGTTCGAAGAAATCGAGCGGGCCGCGCGCCTGTTCGTCGACCATGGCGTGGAGAAGCTGCGCCTCACGGGGGGCGAGCCGCTGTTGCGCAAGCACATCGAGCGTCTGATCGAGATGCTCGCCCGCCTGCGCACACCGTCGGGCAAACCGCTCGACATCACGCTCACCACCAACGGGTCGCTGCTGGCGCGCCGGGCGCAATCGCTCAAGGATGCCGGGCTCACGCGCGTGACGGTCAGCCTGGATAGCCTCGACGATACGATTTTCCGGCAGATGAACGATGTCGACTTTCCGGTCGACACAGTGCTGGAAGGCATTGCGCAAGCCCAACGCGTCGGTCTGGGCCCGGTCAAGGTCAACATGGTCGTCAAACGCGGCACCAACGATGGCGACATCGTGCCCATGGCGCGGCATTTTCACGGCAGCGGCGTGATGTTGCGGTTCATCGAGTACATGGACGTCGGCACGTCGAACGGCTGGCGGATGGACGAAGTGCTGCCGTCGGCCGACGTCATCGCCCGGCTGAACGAGGCCTTGCCGCTCGAGGCGCTCGAGCCGAACTATCCCGGCGAGACGGCCCAGCGTTGGCAGTATCGCGACGGTGGCGGCGAAGTCGGTGTCATTTCATCGGTCACGCGCGCTTTTTGCGGCACTTGTTCGCGCGCACGCCTGTCTACGGAAGGCAAGTTGTATCTATGCCTGTTCGCGAGCGCCGGTTACGACCTGCGCACGCTGCTACGCAACGGCGCGAGCGACGCGCAGATCTCGACCGTCATCGGCGACATCTGGCAGGGTCGCACCGACCGTTACTCCGCCTTGCGCACGGCGGCGACTGGCCTGCCCGAAAACGCCCCTCCGAAAGTGGAGATGTCCTACATCGGCGGTTGAACGGACCGGGCACGGTGCCTGTCCGCTCGTCCGCACGCTTTCGTAATATCGAACTCTCACTCGACTCATGATTTTTGACGCCCCGGACGCCCATTGTGTCCGAGACTCCCTGAAGATTTCCCGGCGTGTCTCGCCCCCGCGCGCTCGCCTTGCGGCCCGACGCTTCGTCGCCGTCAGCCTGAGCGCTATGACCCTGTTGTCGGCCGCCCTCGCGCCCGCGATGGCGCGTGCCGATTGCGACCCCGCCGGCCGCGACGTCGCAAACCGTGTGATGACCTACACCGGCCAGCTCGGCGAGCGCAATCCGTTGCGGCTCGTGCTGCGTCCGTCGTTCGGCGGCAAGCTCGAAGGCCGTTATGCCAATGCCTCATCGCTGGGCGACACGTACCTCACGGGCAAGCTGGAGAACAAGTCGCGTCTGCATCTGACCGAGTTCGACGCGGGCGGCATGCCGCGAGCGACCTTCGACGGCGATTTCGCCGCCAACGACGAGGTTGACCGCCAACGCGGTGTGTCGTCCAGCTGCGAGGTCATTTCCGGTCAATGGAAGGATCTTCGCAATGGGCGCTCGGTGCCGTTCGAGCTGGCGCTCGCCGGCGTTCAGAACGGTAAGCTCGATCACCTCTACGGCGTTGCCGGCGTGGACGACGACGAAACGGTCAATCGTGCGGCCATGCAGTTCCGCAAGGGGGTTCTCGACGACCGGCGCGACGTCGTTGCGCAATCGATTCGCTATCCGTTGCGCGTGTCGTTGCGCGGCAAGACGATGATGCTTCGGAACCCGAAATCGCTGCTCGCGCGCTACAACGAGATATTCACCGACGGTTATGTGCGCACCATCGGCGCGGCCGTGCCGCGCCTGATGTTCGCGCGCGATCAGGGCGTGATGCTGGGCAACGGCGCCGTCTGGTTCGATGCGTCCGGGCGCGTCATCGCGCTCAATCGGTCCTGACCGGTTCGCCGCCCGCCCATCGCCCTGGAATTCTGCCGCCATGACTACCGCGCCGATTCTTCGTAGCGCCATGACCGGCCTGGTCCTCGCAGGGGGGCGAGGCCAACGCATGGGCGGACGCGACAAAGGCTTGCAACGATTCGCCGGCCGAACGCTGGTCGAGCACGTCCTCGAACGAATGCGGCCACAGGTCGCGACGTTGCTGATTAGCGCCAATCGACATCACGATGCCTATGCCGCGTTCGGCGAGCCAGTCGTGTGCGACGCGACGCCGGACTTCGCTGGCCCGCTCGCCGGCATGTTGGCCGGCCTGCGCGCCACGCGCTCGGACTACCTCCTCACCGCACCGTGCGACTCACCCTACCTCCCCGAGGATCTTGGCGAACGACTGGCGGCCGCGTTGAGCGCCGCTGGCGCCGACGCCGCCGCACCGCCTCTGGCGGCCTATGCCGTCACGCCACAGGGGCCGCATCCGGTCTTCGCCCTCTTGCATCGCACGCTCGCCGACGATCTTGCCGCCACGCTCGCGGCCGGCGAACATCGCGTCAGGGCGTGGCTGGCACGCCACAAGGCCGTACAAGTTCACTTCGGCGACGAGCGTCCGTTTTACAATGTCAACACGCTGGACGACCTCCAACCCGATACCTCCAATAGGCCCGATACGTCCGACACGCCGCGCGCGCCCTGACATTGCGGACACCGACGCGGCCCGATCTGTCGCCACCGCATTGACGGGATTCATGCCGGGGACTTGCCGGATGACGACGCCACACCATGACTACACTTGACGAAGCCCTGGCCGGCTTGCCGGACTACGACCCCAACCATATGACGGTCGAATCGGCGCGCGCCATCATTGCGCGCACCGCGCGTCCGGTGTCCGCCATCGAGCAGGTCGCCGTGCGCAGCGCGTTGGGCCGTGTGCTGGGTCGCGACGTCACGTCGCCGCTCGACGTTCCCGCTTTCGAGAATGCCGCCATGGACGGCTATGCCTTCGCCGGCAGCGTACTGGCCGCCGGGGGCGACGTGCGCCTGCGCGTGGCCGGCCGCTCGTTCGCTGGCCATCCGTTCGACGGCGTGGCCGCGCCCGGCGAATGCGTGCGCATCATGACCGGCGCCTTGCTGCCCGCCGGCTGCGACACCGTCGTCCCCCAGGAACAGGTGCGGCGCGAAGGCGATACCGACATCGTCACCTTTGCGGCCAACGCCGTCACGCCCGGACGCCACGTGCGTCACGTTGGCGAGGATCTGGCCGCCGGCCACACGGCGCTGCATGCGGGCAAGCGGATTCGCCCGGCCGCGCTCGGCCTGCTCGCCTCACTGGGGATTGGCGAAGTGCCGGTGCGCCGCCGCATTCGCGTCGCGTTCTTCTCGACGGGCGACGAACTCCGCTCGGTGGGCGAACCACTCGCGCCGGGCAATCTCTACGACAGCAACCGCTACACACTGTTCGGCATGCTGCAACGTCTGGGTGCCGAGGTGCTCGACCTGGGCGTCGTGCGCGACGACCCGCAAGCGATCGAGGACACCCTGCGCACCGCTTGCCGCGACGCCGACGCCGTCATCACGTCGGGGGGTGTCTCCGTTGGCGAGGCCGATTTCACCCGTGAGATGATGACGCGCCTGGGCAATGTCGTCTTCTGGAAGATGGCGATGCGCCCGGGCCGACCGTTCGCCTTCGGCGAACTCGAGACCGACGGCCATCGCGCGCTGCTCTTCGGCTTGCCGGGCAACCCGGCCGCCGTAATGGCGTCGTTCTACCACCTGGTTCGAGACGGGCTGTTCGCGCTGATGGGCGCCGAACCGCAAGTTACGCCTAACCTGCCGGTGCCGACGACCACGGCCATTGCCAAGCGTCCCGGCCGGACCGAATTCCTGCGCGGCATTCTCGCCGCCGACGCGCAAGGCCGCTGGCAGGTGACGGTGGCCGATGCACAAAGCGCCGGCATTCTGCGCACGATGAGCGAAGCGAACTGCTTCGTCACGCTGGACACCGCTCGCGGCGATGTCGCGGCGGGCGAATTGGTCGACGTCATCGCGTTCGACGGATTGGTTTAGCGCGAGTCTCTCGAATCCCCCCTAAAGCGAAGCAGCGAAATTGCGATATATTGCCGGCGTCGGCGCTTCGACGATGTCAGCACCCAACCGAAAGCACACGTCAATGACAACAAAAAAGCAAATCACGTATATCAGTCCTGGCCAGACGGCCAAAGCGCTGGTGCTGGTCTATCTCACTTTCAGTATTCCGATGGTGCTCCTGGCCTTCCTCGCAGCGTTCTACCGCTACGGCGAACTCCCGGGTCTCGCCTTCATTTCCGCGCTGGTCCTGAACGCCATCGTCGGTTTCGTGCTGCTCTGGGTCGCCTGCCATGCCTACAACTGGGTGGCGGAGCGCTTCGGCGGCATCGAAGTTGCCCTGAGCGACATCCCCGACGAAGAGTGCTGACCTTCACACGGATTTCCCTGCCCCATGTCCTTGACCCTGTGTACCGCCAAGGCCGACGACGTCGGCGCGATTTACGGCCTGATGCGAGAACTGGCCGTCTATGAAAAGTTGTTGGATATTTTCGAAGCAACGCCGCAGAGCGTGCACGAGGCACTGTTCGGGCCCGCGCCGGCAGCTGAATGCCTGATGGCGAAGTGGGATGGCGAGGCGGTCGGCTACGCGCTGTACTTCCACAACTTCTCGACGTTCCTCGGACGGCGCGGCCTGTACCTTGAAGACGTCTACGTACAGCCGTCGATGCGCGGCAAGGGCGTAGGACAGGCGCTCATGCGTCAATTGGCCGGCATCGCCGTCGAACGAGGTTGCGGACGCTTCGAGTGGACCGTGCTCGACTGGAATCAGCCGGCGATCGACTTCTACACCTCGCAAGGCGCGACGGTGCTGCCCGACTGGCGCGTGGTGCGCATGACAGGCGAAGCACTCGAGCGGTTCGCCAATCGCGGCGAACCCCCAGCGCCCCGAGCGTTCTGAGCACGCCACGGATTGGGAAATTCGGGAACGCTGCGAACGTCATCCATGCCGGGACTGTCAGGCGCGTCTTGAACGTCCCGCGTCCGCAGGCGCCTCCGCGCGACTCGCCCTACCGGGCGCTCACGTCTCGTCGTCGGCCTCCATCTCCACACCGAGCAGTTCGACCGCCTGTTCACCGGGCAAGGCTTCCACGGACTTGAGCTGACGCGCCATCGCGCGCGTGCGCACCTCGGCCCTGTCGATCGAACGGGTCACCGTCTCCAGTTGCGCCTTGGTCTTCGCGAGCACATCACCGAACTTGGTGAACTCCGTTTTCACCGCGCCGAGCACCTGCCAGACCTCACTGGAACGGCGTTCGATCGCGAGCGTTCGGAAGCCCATCTGCAGGCTGTTGAGCAGCGCGGTCAACGTTGTCGGACCCGCCACGGTCACGCGATAGTCGCGCTGCAACAGATCCGAGAGTCCCGGACGCCGCAGCACTTCGGCGTAAAGCCCTTCCGTCGGCAGGAACAACAGCGCGAAGTCGGTCGTGTGCGGCGGTGCGAGATACTTGTCCGCGATGGACTTCGCTTCCAGGCGGATGCGTGTCTCCAGCGCCTTCGATGCCTCTTCCACTGCCGCCAAATCGGCACGCTCCTGCGCGTCGAGCAGGCGCTCGTAATCCTCACGCGGGAATTTGGCGTCGATCGGCAGCCAGACCGGCGTGTTGCTGTCGCCGTTCTGTCCCGGCAGCGCAATCGCGAACTCCACCCGCTCGGCACTGCCCGGCTTGGTCGCAACGTTCTTGGCGAACTGGTCGGGCGTCAGCAGTTGCTCAAGCAACGCCTGTAATTGCACTTCCCCCCAGATGCCTCGCGTCTTCACATTGGTCAGCACGCGCTTGAGATCGCCCACGCCAGCGGCGAGCGTCTGCATCTCGCCCAGGCCGCGATGCACCTGCTCCAGCCGGTCCGAGACCAGCTTGAACGACTCGCCGAGTCGCTGCTCGAGCGTGGCATGGAGCTTTTCGTCGACGGTGCGGCGCATTTCTTCGAGCTTCGCCGCGTTGTTGACCTCGATGTCCTTGAGCTTCTGTTCGAGTGTGGCACGCACTTCGGCCAGGCGCCGCTCGTTGCCCTCGGCCAATTGTGTGAGTTGTTCATGCTGCGCCTCACCGAAGCGGCGCAACGTCGACGCCTGCTCTTCGCGCATCTGCTGTCCGTTGAGCACCAGGCTCTGACGCACCGCATCGAGCTGGGCAGCATTCGTTTCGGTAAGCTTCGCCAACTGTTGTGCAAACGCGTCGATCTGGTTGTTCTGCACCGTCGCCACGCTCGTCATCTGCGCGGCCAGCGTCTGCTGGAACTGCGCCATCTGCGCGCTTTGCTCGCCGCGTGCGGCACGCGCCGTTTCCGCGAACTCCTGGCGCAGGCCACGCTCGCTGCGATCGGCCGCCTGAAGCAAATCATCGCGGACATGGGCCAGCGCGTCGACGAGCGTCTCGCGCAACGTCGAATCGCCGCCGCGCTGCCAGACCTTCACCGCAATCGCGATCATCACCAACAAGTTCAGCGCTGCCAGCGCCACCCACCCCATCTCTACCATCGCGTTGCGACTCCCGTTGATGCCCTTCGATCCTGCTGCCGATGCCGGCCCATACCTGCCGATGCCTGCAGGGTGCCGCTACGACCGGCGCGCCGCCGGGTTCAGCAGGCACGGCGGCTTGCCCGCCGCCGCCCCGAATCCCAACGCCGCAATCAGATTGTCGGCCGCCAGACTTGCCATGCCGCGACGCGTCGCCACCGAGGCACTCGCGATATGCGGCGTCAGCACGACATTCGGCACCTTGAGCAAATCGGGATGCACCTTCGGCTCGCCCTCGAAGACGTCGAGGCCCGCAGCGGCAATCTGCCGGCCCGCAAGGGCGGCCGCGAGCGCCGCGTCATCGACAATGCCACCGCGCGCCAGATTGACCAGCGTTGCCGTCGGCTTCATGAGGGCCAACTCGGCGGTACCCACCGTGTGATGCGTTGCGGCCGAGTAAGGCAGCACGAGGATGACGTGATCCGCCGTGCGCAGCAGCGTATCCTTGTCGACGAAGCTTGCCTGGCATGCCGCTTCCGTTGCCGCATCGAGACGCGACCGATTGTGGTACACAACACGCATGTTGAAGCCCATTGCGCGGCGCGCAATCGCCTGTCCGATACGGCCCATGCCAATGATGCCCAGCGTGCTGCCATGCACGTCGGCGCCGAGAAACATATCGTAGGCCCACTTATCCCAATGCCCTTCGCGCAACCACCGCTCGGACTCGGTCACGCGACGGGCCGTCGCCATCAACAGCGCCCAGCCGAAGTCGGCCGTCGTCTCGTTGAGCACGTCGGGCGTGTTCGTCGCCATGACGCCAGCGGCGGTCATCGCCTCGATATCGAAGTTGTTGTAACCCACGGCCATATTGGCCACCACACGCAGCTGTGGCGCACCGGCGAGCACCGATGCGTCGATGCGCTCGCTCGCCGTGGTGATCGCGCCGGCCTTGTCGGCCAGACGTGCGCGCAATTCGTCGCTCGAATACACGGTATCGGCGTCGTTGCGCTCGACCTCGAAATACTGCGCCAGACGCTCGATCACGTCGGGAAAAATGGCTCGGGCTACCAGGATCTTCGGTTTCACCAGTTGTCTCGCAAAGGTTGACCGCGTCACACCATCGCGGCTCAGAAGAATATCAGGGTCGTCAATACGAACAGCGGCAGCAGAATCGCGCCCGACCACAGCATATAGCCAAAAAAGCTCGGCATGCGAATGCCGCGTTGCTCCGCGATGGCTTTCACCATGAAGTTCGGCGCGTTACCGATGTAGGTGTTCGCGCCCATGAACACCGCACCGGCCGAAATCGCCGCGAGCGTTGCCGCACCGGTGGTCATCAGCGTTGCGGCATCGCCACCAGCGGTATTGAAGAACACGAGATACGTCGGCGCATTGTCGAGGAACGACGAGAGCAGGCCCGTCGCCCAGAAATACATGACGTTGTCCGGCGCACCGCCCGGCCCCGTGACAAGACGAATGACCCAGCCAAGCGCGCCGGCTTCCCCCGCTCGCAGAATGGCAACCACCGGGATGATGGTCAGGAAGATACCGGCGAACAGCTTGGCGACCTCCTTCATCGGCGCCCAATTGAAGTCGTTACCCTCGCGCGCCGTGCGCGGCGTGATCGCCAGCGACATCAACGTCACCACGATCAGCCCGACGTCGCGCGCGAGGTTCTGCAACGCGACCGGTGTACCGAAGATGTCGAACTCGACGCCCGGCTTCCAGACCCCGCTCATCAGCACGAGCCCCACGGCAGCGGCAAGCAGCACGAAGTTGCGCTTGCCTTCGAGTCGCAGCGGCGCGGAATGCGGCGTCGGATCCATTGCCTCGATCAGAGGCTCGCTCTTCTGCCGGAAGTAGTAGCTATCGATCAGGAAGAACAGCACCAGCAGCACCGCGCAGATGAACAGCGTCTCAGGCCAGATGTGCGCGGTCGTCCAAAAGAAGTCGACCCCTTGCAGGAAGCCAAGGAACAGCGGCGGATCGCCCAGCGGCGTCAGCGAGCCTCCGGCGTTCGCCACAAGGAAGATAAAGAACACGACGACGTGCACGTTGTGTTTGCGGTTGTCGTTTGCGCGGATAAGCGGACGGATCAGCAGCATCGCCGCGCCCGTCGTGCCCATGATGCTGGCCAGCACGGTGCCCAGCGTCAGCAGCCCGGTGTTGAGCCACGGCCCGCCGCGCAGGTTGCCATGCACGCAGATGCCGCCGGCCGCGGTGAACAGCGCCGTAAGCAGAACGACAAACGGTATGTACTCCGCGACAACGGCATGCACAGCGCCATACCAGGCCGCGCCCACGCCGAACACCAATGCGAATGGCACCAGGAATGCCGCGCCCCAGAACGCCGCGATCTTGCCGAAATGGTGATGCCAGAACGCCGGCGCCAGCAGCGGCCCAATCGCGATCGAGAGCAGCAGTCCGGCAAACGGCACGCCCCACCAGGCGACGAGTTGTGCGCCGTCCGGCCCGGCAGCAAACGCCGCGGGGCTTGCCAATGCCAGCCCCGCCGCTCCCAATATGCGCCCTATCCCCTTATGCATTGTTCTTGGTTCCTATTGATTGATCGTCGACGATGTACGAGTCGCCCGCAAAGCAGGAGTGCCCGAAATGGCGCAACCTTGGGAAATATCTCAAACCAAGGTCCCGCACGGCCCGGCGGATCAAATACCGAAGCGGGCGGGCGATTCTCGAAAGCCTTCCCCCCATCGCGTATCGACATTCGCGCTGGTGCAAGGAGTCATTGGGTGTTGGCCCGCGGTCGCGGGCCGATGCGACGGCGTCGTGCCTCAGGCACCGTCGACGATGATGAGATGCACTCGGTAGGGACCGTGGGCGCCCAGCACCAGCGTCTGTTCGATGTCGGCCGTCCGCGACGGGCCCGCAATGAAGTTCGTGGCCCGAGAGAGTTGACCGCGCTCGCTACGCATGAGCGCGAAGCCGTCCTCGTGGCCGGCGACGATGCGCGACGCGGGCACAACCGCGATATGCGTTTCGGGCAACAGGGTGGCCGACGCAAATGTCTCGGGGCCCGACATCATCATCAACGCGCCGGTTTCAGCGATGGCGCAGAAGCAACCGGTGATGCCGACCAGATCGTCGCCCTGCGGCTTGCGGAATTCCACGCGACACCCCGCATTCGCCCAATCGAGTTCGCGCAAGGTCGGCCACGCCACCGCCTGGTCCGTGAGGCCGTTGGCCTGCAGATACGTCGCGGCCGCGGGCGGCACGTCGCTCATGCCCGGCACGCGCGCGATCGTCGTCGAGAGCGCCTGCGCCTTGTCGATGAACGTGGCGACGAGATCGTCCGACATGGCCGGACGCGGTCCCTGCGGATGCCGTGCCAGGTAGTCCTCTGCCGCCGCCTGCTCGTTCGCGCGCGCGGCATCGGGACGATGCTGAGCATTGCGGATGCGGGCAAAGATGCGATTGCGGGCGTCGGAGGTATCCATGGGCTGTCCTGTGAAGCCGACGTGCCGGTGTGCGGCCAACGTCGTCGCTTATCGTCTCTCGAAAGGCCACCGTTGCAAGTTCGGCGGGCGATGCGCAATTATAACGGCTGCCCTTGCGGGCGCGACGCACGTTCGCGCACTATCGGAATGCTCTGGCGCGACGCTCGGACCAGGCGGCAGGCATCGAACGTCACACGCCGGCCGCTGACGCCGGCGCGATCTCGAATACCTGACGCAGATACGCCAGATAAGCATCGTCGTCGCACATATTCTTGCCCGGCGAGTCCGAGAGCTTCGCCACCGGCTGACCGTTGCAGCGCACCATCTTGATGACGATCTGCAACGGCTGATAGCCCAGATCGTTGGTGAGGTTCGTTCCCACGCCGAAGGCGAGCTTGCAACGGTCGCGGAACCGCTCGAAAAGCTGCAGGACCTTCGGAATATCGAGGCCGTCCGAGAAGATCATGGTTTTCGTATGCGCGTCGACGCGATTCTCTGCGTAGTGCGCCAGCAGGCGCTCACCCCAGACGAACGGATCGCCGGAATCATGACGGGCACCGTCGAACAGCTTGCAGAAATACATATCGAAGTCACGCAGAAAGGCGGACATACCGTAGACGTCGGACAGCGCGATGCCTAGGTCGCCGCGATACTCCTTCGCCCACGTCTCGAAGCCGAAGATCTGTGAGTCGCGCAGACGCGGCCCGAGCGCCTGACAGGCCTGAAGGTACTCATGGGCCATCGTGCCGAGCGGCGTGAGCCCGAGCTTGAGCGCGTAGTACACGTTGCTCGTGCCCGCGAACTGTTCGCCCAGTTCGTCGCGCAGCGTGAGAATCACTTCCTCGTGCCACTCCTTCGAGAAGCGGCGTCGCGTACCGTAATCGGCGATCTTGCAGTCGCGATAATCGACGCGGCCCGCCAGCATGCCGATCTTGTCCTTGAGCCGCTGACGGCCTTCGTCGTAGGCGGGCTTGCGCTGTGTGTTGCGGAAATACACTTCGTTGACGATGGCGAGCACCGGGATCTCGAAGAGGATCGTATGCAGCCACGGCCCGCGAATCGTGATGTCGATCTCGCCGTTGCCCTTTGGCGAGGGCTGCACCGTGATGTACTTCTCGTTCAGATGGAACAGGTCGAGAAAGTCGATGAAATCGCTCTTGATGAAGCGCATCGCACCGAGGTAACGAAGTTCGGACTCGGTAAAACGCAGCCCGCACAGCAGGCGGATCTCGTCGCGAATCTCGTCGACATACGGCGTGAGGTCCACACCTTCGGTGCGACACTTGAAGCGGTATTCGACTTGCGCTGCGGGAAAATGATGCAGCACCACTTGCATCATCGTGAACTTGTAGAGATCGGTATCGAGCAGCGACGTGATGATCATGACGACAGACTTCGCGAGGAACACGCAACAGAAAGCAGCGCACGCTGCCGATCGGCAAGACAGCCACGACGCGGCGCGCGGGAAGAGCAGACATCGTACCGCAAAGCGGTGTCACGCATGACGTCCGCGCCGGGCACCGGGTGACGCCGCGGCGTGCGCGCGAAGCGCTTCGGCTCTCGCACCTGCCGCCCCTGGCTGCGTTACAATAACGCCTTTAACGGCCGTTCGAAGCCGTTTCGCGCCCTACTCTGGAGTTGTTGGCATGACGCACGTTGTCACCGAAAGCTGCATCAAATGTAAATACACCGATTGCGTGGACGTCTGCCCCGTGGACTGCTTCCGCGAAGGCCCGAACTTCCTGTCCATCGATCCGGACGAGTGCATCGATTGCGCCGTCTGCGTGGCCGAGTGCCCGGTGAACGCCATTTATGCCGAAGAAGACGTGCCGGGCGACCAGCAAGCCTTCATCGCCTTGAACGTGGAACTGTCCCCGAACTGGCCGAGCATCACCAAGACCAAGCCGTCCCTGCCCGACGCGGATCAGTGGAAGGACGTCACCGAAAAGCTTCATTTGCTCGAGCGCTAAGCCTCGGGCGACTTGGGCGGACGTCGCGCGCCACGCGCAGAAAAATGCGCACCCGGTGTTGACAGTGTGCGAACGCCGCCCCTATAATCTCTTTCTCTTTTGATCCCCGATAGCTCAGTTGGTAGAGCGCCGGACTGTTAATCCGTAGGTCCCTGGTTCGAGCCCAGGTCGGGGAGCCAAGCATTTCAAAGCGATGGCCTCGCGCTCGCGAGGCTTTTGTTTTAGTCGATGCGCCGTGACAGCGGCGTGCGGCACCCAAGTTTGATCCTCGATAGCTCAGTTGGTAGAGCGCCGGACTGTTAATCCGTAGGTCCCTGGTTCGAGCCCAGGTCGAGGAGCCAAAACGCAGAAAGCCTCGCCGATCGGCGAGGCTTTTTTGTTTTCGGTGGCGCCCGCAGCATCGATCGAACACCCCCTCCCGCCGAGCGCGCAAACAAAAACGGGGCACCGTCTCCGGCGCCCCGCTCTCTGACTTCCTGAACAACGTGCTTACTCGCTTGCGGGCGCCCCCATCGCGACCGGGCGATTCGCCGAGGCCTGCACCTCGTTGCTGTTCACGCTTTCAATCCAGCGTCGGCGCATCGGCGCGAGCACGAACTTCGCGCCCACGGCCGCGGCGATGCTGATGATCGCCGCCGCGATAAACACACGATCCCAGTGACCGCCGACGGCGAGCACCGAGGCCAGCGGCACCAGCAACGATGCCGTACCCTTGGCCGTGTACAGCGTACCCGCGTTCGACGCCGCGTTCTTGCTACCGAACGTGTCCGCACACAGCGCCGGGAAGATCGAGAAGATCTCGCCCCAGCACAGGAACGTCATCGCGGCGAAGAACACGAACATGTACGGGTTCTGACCGAAGTGCATCAAGCCCAGCATCGCCAGCCCTTCACCCAGGAAGATGATGAACATGGCGTTCTCACGTCCGATCTTGTCCGAGACGAAGCCGCACAGCGGGCGTGTAAAGCCATTGCACAGATTGTCGATCGACAGCGTCATCGTGAGCAGCGGCAGCGTCGCACCGAAGAGGGTCATCGGCATCGATGCAATACCGAAATCCTTCGCGATCGGGCCGATCTGCGCCGTCGCCATCAGACCGCCAGCGGCCACGGCGACGAAGCAAACATAGATCACCCAGAACACCGGCGTACGAATCATCTGCCCCGAGCTGTAGTCCACCTTCGTCGACAGAGTGCGGCGCGACACGGTCAGGCCCTTCGGCGCACGCGGCTTCACGAGCAACAACGCGAGGATGAAGATCGCCACGCCCTGCACGATGCCGAAGTTGAAGAACGCTGCCTCGTAACCCGATCCGCGGATCATATTGGCAATCGGAATCACCGTGATCGCGGCACCGGCGCCGAACCCGGCGGCGGTCAGACCGGCGGCCAGACCGCGCTTGTCCGGGAACCACTTCAGTGCGTTACCCACGCAGGTGCCATACACGCACCCAGCGCCAATACCCGCGATCACGGCCGCCGTGTACAGCACGGCGAGCGTTTCGGCGTACGAGTACATGATCCACGACAGGCCAACGCAAATCGCGCCACCCGCCACCACCGGCCGAGGCCCGAAGCGGTCAACCAGCCAGCCTTCGATCGGCACGAGCCAGGTTTCCACCACGATGAAGATCGAGAACGCCACCTGAATGGCCGCGACACCCCAGTGATGCTTCGCCTGCATCGGCTCGACGAACAACGTCCACGAATATTGCAGATTGGCCACCAGGCCCATACAGATGATGCCGATCACCAGTTGTGACCAGCGCCCTCCCAGAAAAGAGGTCTTCTCCTCCGGTTGTCCATTTGCTTGCATGACTTGCCTCCTGTTCCTGTCAGACGATTGACGCCGGCCCGCGCTTCGTTGTGCGGTACCCGCCGTCATCGCGTGCCGTCTCGCGCCCCAACGTGGGGGAATCGCGCATACGACACGCCTCCTGGCGCTACATGCGGCTCATGCGTGGCCGCTTGATCACGGAACGCTGCCTGGCGGCGCGCTCGCAGGGCTTGAGCCCCGGCTGACTGACTTTCGGAAGCGCCAAAGGACGCTTCCGGCCCCCACTTCGGCGCGGCGACGCAGGCTTTAGGCCCGCGCCGGCAAGTTGCCGGCTGCCGAAGGGTGACGGGTGAATCAATTCGAGTGGGAAACGGCCTGCGCTGTCAGCGGGTCGCGATGGATTCCCATGAGTCACATCGCAGGCCACGTCCCATCACTCAGGCGAGCGCGCCTCGCAGACGCGTGATCGCCGGATCGCCTGCCCACAACGGGCGGCAGGGAGATGAGGAAGACCGTAGCGCTGAACCACCAACTCAGACGCCAACGGCGGATACGACAGGGCAGCCGGTGCGGATAAACCGTCGCATGAATGCTGCCCGAAAGGAAATGCGTGCTTACCCAACGAATGTCTCCAGAAAATACGGCGTCAATTCAGCCCTTGCCCGAAGGAATTCACGAGTCTTATCGGGACCATTTTGACGCTCTTCATCTGATATACAAGATTCAATATATCGAATTAAGTATTTTTATGGTTCCAAAAGTAGTCCATGACCGGGACACTGTCAACCCGAGAGCGCCCACATTCCGGTTGCCGTCGGCCCCGATTCGGACGCCTGGACGGCGTCGGGGTAAGCGCCCGATAACCGGCAAACGCACGGAAATCGGGGCCTTGCAGGACATTGCGCGCCGGAACGAGGCGTGACACCCCCTCAGGCGGTATCGCACCGCCGGGTGCAGGCTCAGGGAAAACGATGATGTTTTAGGGGGGGGCCGCCAACCGTCGGCGAGGTGACTCGCCGGCAAGAAAAATTGCGTTAGACCGGCTCGACGTCGCCTGAGTGGTTGCGAATGAAGGTGAGATGTTCGCGCAGCGAACGTTGCGCAACGGTGGCGTCGTGCGACGCCACGGCGGTGAAGATGCGACGGTGCTGTTCGATCAGCTCGGCCAGATCCGCGCCATGGCCGACGATGGCGCGGTAGTTGTCGACCACCGAGCCGCGCAACAGCTCGAAGATCGCGTGCATCAGGTGCACCAGCACAAGGTTGTGCGTGGCTTCCGCCAGCGCCAGATGGAAATGCGCGTCGAGTTCGGGTACGCGGGTGAGCAACGACTGTCCCTTGGCCTCGCCCTCGCCGTCCAGACCATCGCGCCCTGCGGCATAGGCCGCTTCGAGCGCTTCCAGCGCTTGTGCGAGCCGCGCGATGTCCTCGGGCGTTGCCCGTGCGGCCGCCAGCTCGACCGCCTTGGCTTCGAGCACTTCGCGCATTTCCAGCACGTCGTCGACGGTCTTGCTGTGTCGCGACATCAATTGAGACAACGGTTCCGCGAGCAGCGGCTGGCTGGCATTGGCGACCAGATACCCGCCACCGGCGCGCCCCACGATCAGGCCACGCGACTCCAGTCGCAGTAGCGCTTCGCGAAGGGACGGGCGCGACACGCCCATCTGCTGCGCCAGATCGCGCTCGGACGGCAGCGCCGAGCCGGGGGCGAGCCGGCCTTCGACGACCATCGTCTCCAGTTGTTCGTACACCATGTCGGACAGACGCAGACGCGGCGGCGGCGTGACCGGCGCAAAACTCGCGGCGGTGCCCGAAGATTCGCTGGCAGGGAAGGAAGACATAGGCAAGGACGACTCGTTGGACGACATGTCGGCTTCGGTTCTCGACGGAAAAATCACAGACACGACGATACAGGATGACGCTTCGCTCAGGGCAGGCGCGCAGCCAGATGCCCGGCTTCGCTCAGGGATGCCCCTCATACCAAGGGTTTACCCTGTAGTCGAAATCGGATCATTCCCTTTACGATAGCATCATTCGACAACTGGTCGACCAGTCTACCAGTAGACCAACAATCCGCGAAACGTCGCCCCACGTTAACGATGGTCCGAGAGCCCGCCTGATGACATCGAATGCGTTGCCCCCGCCTCCCTCCGCGCCGCTGAGTCCGCCGCGCCCGGTCCCGTCGTCGTCAGCTTCGCCGCCGGTGCCCATGCGCGTCGACGACGAGCCGGTCTTCGAGACGATTGACGACACCACGCGCGCCGCCCGGCTGGCGGCACTGCGTGCCGCCGTGCCCGACGCTCAGTGGCTGACCGACCGCGAACAGATCACGCCGTACGAATGCGATGGCTTGGCGGCCTACCGCAAGCTCCCGCTTGCCGTGGTATTGCCTGCCGACGAGGATCAGGTTTGCCGCATCCTGCGGGCCTGCCACGCGCACAATGTGCCCGTCGTGCCGCGCGGCGCCGGCACGGGGCTGTCGGGCGGCGCCATGCCGATCACCGACGGCATCGTGCTGTCGCTCGCCCGATTCAAACGCATTATCGAAGTCGATCCCTACGCACGTACCGCCACCGTTCAGCCCGGTGTGCGCAACCTCGCCGTCTCCGAAGCGGCCGCGCCTTATGGGCTTTACTACGCACCGGATCCATCGTCGCAGATTGCCTGCACGATCGGCGGCAACGTCTCAGAGAACTCCGGCGGCGTGCATTGCCTGAAATACGGCCTGACGGTGCATAACGTCCTGCGTGTGCGCGCCGTAACGATGGACGGCGAGATCGTGGAATTCGGCTCGCACGCCCTCGACGCCCCGGGACTCGACCTGCTGTCCGTGTTCATCGGAAGCGAAGGAATGTTCTGCGTGGTCACGGAAATTACCGTGAAGCTCGTGCCGAAGCCGCAGGTGCAGCAAGTCATCATGGCCAGCTTCGATGATGTCGAGGCGGGCGGCAACGCCGTCGCCGCCATCATCGCGGCGGGCATCATCCCGGCCGGCCTGGAGATGATGGACAAGCCAGCCACCCAGGCAGTGGAGGCGTTCGTTCACGCAGGCTACGATCTGGACGCGGCCGCCATTCTGCTGTGCGAGTCGGACGGCACGCCCGAAGAAGTCGCGGAGGAAATCGCAAGGGTCTCGGCGGTGCTGCGGGCGTCGGGCGCCACGCGCATCCAGGTGTCCACATCGGAAGCCGAACGTCTGCGCTTCTGGTCCGGACGCAAGAACGCCTTCCCCGCCGCCGGACGACTCTCGCCGGACTATTACTGCATGGACGGCACGATCCCGCGCCGGACCATCGGCACGCTGCTCAAGCGCATCGAAGCGATGGAAGTGCAATACGGCCTGCGCTGTATCAACGTCTTTCACGCCGGCGACGGCAACATGCACCCGCTGATTCTGTTCAACGGCAACGATCTCGACGAGTGGCACCGCGCCGAAGCGTTCGGCAGCGACATTCTCGAAGCCTGTGTGGCGCTGGGGGGCACGGTGACCGGTGAGCATGGCGTGGGGATCGAGAAGATCAACGCGATGTGCGTGCAATTTTCGCCGGAAGAGCGCGATGCCTTCTTTGGCGTGAAGCGTGCCTTCGACCCCGCCGGCCTGCTCAACGCCGACAAGGGCATTCCCACACGTGCGCGCTGCGCCGAGTACGGCAAGATGCACGTGCGCGGCGGCCTGTTGCCCCATCCCGAATTGCCGAGGTTCTGATGTCGCAAGCCCCTTCCCTCGCGTTGCCCGACGTGGATACGCAAGCGGCGGCGCAAGTGCTCGCCGCGATACGCGAGCGCGTGCTCGCCGCCACCGCCAGCGGCACACCGCTTGACATCCAGGGTGGCAGCACCAAGCACTGGTACGGCCAGACGCCCACGGGCGAGCCGCTCGACATGCGTGCATATCGCGGCATCGTTTCGTACGATCCGGCCGAACTGGTGATCACCGCCCGCGCGGGCACGCCACTGACCGAGATCGAATCGGCGCTGGGCGCGCGCGGGCAGATTCTGCCGTTCGAGCCGCCCCATTTCGGGTCAGGGGCAACGCTCGGCGGCTGCATTGCGGCCGGCCTTGCCGGCCCTCGCCGGCCGCACGTCGGCGCACCGCGCGACTTTGTCCTCGGCGCCGTCGTCATGAACGGTCAGGGCCAAGTGCTGCATTTCGGTGGGCAGGTCATGAAGAACGTCGCGGGTTACGACATCTCCCGGGTGCTCGCCGGCGCGCTCGGCACGCTCGGCGTCTTGCTCGAACTCTCGATCAAAGTATTGCCCTGCCCGGTGGCCGAGGCCACGCTGCAGTTCGAACTGCCGCAGGCACAAGCCATCGAGCAACTCAACCGCTGGGCCGCTCAGCCGCTGCCCCTGATGGGTTCGGCGTGGCACGACGGCGTGCTGCGCGTGCGCCTTGGCGGTGCCGCGGCGGCCATCGCCGCAGCGCGCGCCACGATGGGTGGCGAACCTGTCGATGCCCTCGAAGCGCATGCGTTCTGGCAGACCCTGCGCGAGCAGACGCACCCGTTCTTCGCGAGCGCGCCGATCAAGGGAGACGGCCAACCGCTTTGGCGTCTGTCGGTGCCCTCGACCACGCCGCCACTCGCCCACGGCGACGAGCACCTGATCGAATGGGGGGGCGCGCAACGCTGGTGGATCACACCGCGCGCCGCCGCCGATGTGCGCGCGATTGCCGCAGCGGTGGGCGGGCATGCTACGCTGTTTCGCCACGGCGACAAGTCGGCTGGCGTATTTACCCCGCCATCGGCCGCGCTGCACGCTATCGGCAAGCGTTTGCAGCACACGTTCGACCCGAGCCGCATCTTCAACCGCCATCGGCTGTACCGCTAAAGACGACGATGCAAACGAACCTCGCAGACTTTCTCCGTCAAACGCCAGACGGCGACGAAGCCGAAGCCATTCTCCGCAAATGCGTGCATTGTGGCTTTTGCACCGCCACGTGCCCGACCTACCAATTACTAGGCGACGAACTCGACGGCCCGCGCGGGCGCATCTATCTCATCAAGCAGATGGTCGAGGGCCAGCCCGTGACGCGTGAAACGCAGCGCCACCTGGATCGGTGCCTGACTTGCCGCAGTTGTGAGTCAACCTGCCCGTCGGGGGTGCAATACGGCCGGCTCGTGGACATCGGCCGCCGTCATGTCGACGCCAAGGTCTGTCGCCCCGCCGGTGAGCGCGCGCTGCGCTGGACGCTCGCCCGCGTGCTGCCCAATCGTACGCTGTTCTCGCCTGCCCTTCGCCTGGGCCAGCAGTTCCGGTCACTGCTGCCGCGCTCGCTGCGCGAGAAGGTGCCGCATCGCCAGCGCTCGGGCAGTTGGCCGCAGGGCACGCACACCCGTCGCATGCTGATGCTCGAAGGCTGCGTGCAGCCCGCCATGCTGCCGAACGTCAACAAGGCCACCGCCCGCGTGCTCGACGCACTCGAGATCGAAATGGTGCGTCCGGCGGCCGCCGGTTGCTGCGGCGCGATCCGCCTGCATCTGAACTATCAGGACGACGGTCTCGACGATGCGCGCCGCAACATCGATGCCTGGTGGCCCGAGATCGAAGCGGGTGTGCAAGCCATCGTGATCAACGCGTCGGGCTGCGGCGCGACGGTCAAGGAGTACGGCCATCTGCTGCGTCACGATCCGCAATACGCAGGCAAGGCGCAACGCGTCTCGGAACTCGCACGAGATTTGTCGGAAGTGCTGCTCGATAACCTGGAAGCCCTGCAACAGCGCGTGCCGAGCCGCAAAACCGGCAAGATTGCCTACCATCCCCCCTGCACGCTGCAACACGGCCAGCAACTCAAGGGCGTGGTGGAGAAGGTGCTCGCCGGGGTTGGCGTGAGCGTCATGCTGCCGCAGGACAGCCATATCTGCTGTGGCTCCGCGGGCACCTATTCGGTCACGCAGCCAACGTTGTCGCATCAACTGCGCGACGCGAAGTGGAAGGCGCTCGACGCCCTCGAGCCCGAACTGGTCGTCTCCGCCAACGTCGGCTGCATCTGTCATTTGCAGGCGACCGCCAAGGGCGAGCACGCGCGCGATCACGCGCCGGTTCAACACTGGATCGAACTGCTCGACCGGATGATCGCGTCGGCCTGAGCGCCGGCGCGATCATCCCGATTCACCTCCGCGGCAACGATTGATTGTCCCCATGCAAGGGACAATCAATCCCCAATATGCCCGTTTATCTAAACGATGGCACTCCCTAAAATCGAAGCCAAGTCAGTCATCGCATTGATGGCTGAGCCGACCCTTACTTCGATTCCTTTGCCGGAGCCTGTCATGATCGACAACAAAACCGCCCCCTACGCCGCACTGTTGCTGCGCGTATCGCTGGGTATCCTCTTCCTCGCCCATCTGTCGCTCAAGGTGTTCGTATTTACCGTGCCCGGATTTGTCGGATTCATGGGCTCGCTGGGCCTGCCGCCGTTCGTCGCGTATGTCACGATGGCGCTGGAACTGATCGGCGGCCTGATGCTGATCACGGGCTTCTATGCGCGCTGGGCGGCGCTGCCGCTGGCGGCGTTGATGCTCGGCACCATCGTATCGGTGCACGGCCACAACGGCTGGATGTTCACCAACAAGGGCGGCGGCTGGGAATTCCCCGCGTTCTGGCTGGTGGCGCTGCTGGTTCTGGCCCTGCTCGGGGACGGCGCTTGCGCGGTACGCCGCGCTCGCACCGCCTGATAGCCTCGTCAGGTTCTCGTTAGCGTTCTTTTGCTGGAGTCATTGCCATGTCTGCCCTTCCTACCCTCTTCGTCTCCCACGGCTCGCCGTTGCTCGCGGTCGATCCGGGCCGTACCGGCCCACTGTTGACGGCGTTGGGGCGTGCGGTGCCGCGTCCGCGCGAGATCCTCGTGATTTCGCCGCATTGGTCGACGCCGGCCCTGCGCGTGGGCAGTCTGGCGCAACAACGCACGATCCACGATTTCGGCGGCTTCCCGCGCGAGCTTTACGCACTGGAGTACCCGGCCGCGGGAGCGCCCGCGCTCGCCGAGCGCACGGTGCAAATGCTGCGCGACGCGGGTCTGCCCGCGACGACCGACGACCAGTGGGGTCTCGATCACGGCGCCTGGGTGCCGCTGCGCTACCTCTACCCGGATGCGGATGTCCCGGTCACCCAGTTGTCGCTGCAACGGCACGAACGTCCCGAGCAGCAATATCGGCTCGGACAGCACTTGGCGCCGCTCGCGCAGGACGGCACGCTCATCCTCGCGTCGGGCAGCTTCACCCACAACCTGCACGAGGTGTTCCGCGCCCCGTCGGAGGACCGTGCCGACGCGCCCTACCTGGCCGAATTCGTCACCTGGTTCACCGAGCATCTCGCGGCGATGGACCTTGATGCCCTGTTCGACTATCGCGCCCGCGCACCGTACGCCGAGCGCGCTCATCCGACCGATGAGCATCTGCTACCGCTCTATATTGCCCTGGGCGCAGCCGACAATGCCGCCCGTCAGACGCACTTCGACACCGGCGCCACCTACGGCGCGCTGCGCATGGACGCGTTCGCGTTCGGCAACGCCGCCCCGTCGCTCGCCGAAGTGAGCGCGCTGGCACAATAACGACATCGGCACCGGGGGTGTCGCGACAGGCCTGTCCGTCGCGGCATCGTCGGCGCCGTCGCCTGTCCGGCCACCGGCCTGATCGCGCATCGCGGTGCGCATTCCTGAGGAGCCCCGCCCCGGCATGAACAAACTTCGCGAGATCGAGAGCTTCATTGCCGTGGTCGAGTCGGGCAGCTTCGTGAAGGCCGCCGCAACGTTGGGCATCTCCAAGACGGCCATCTCGCGTTACGTGGCCGATCTCGAGGCGCGTCTGGGCACGCGTTTGCTCCAACGCACCACGCGACGCCTGTCGCTCACCGAGCCGGGCCAGCGTTACGTCGAGCGCTGCCGTCAGATCCTCACCGAACTCGACGAGGCCGATGCCATGGCGGGCGAGCAGGACGGTCTGCCGGCCGGGCCGCTGCGCATCAACGCCCCGCACACCTTCGGTGTGCTGCATCTCGCGCCGCTCTGGCCCACGTTTCTCTCGCGACATTCGCAAGTCTCGCTCGATATCACGCTGAGCGATCGCCTCGTCGATATCGTTGACGAAGGCTACGATCTGGCCATTCGGATCACGCGCCTGCCCGATTCGTCGCTGGTGCATCGGCGGCTCGCGGGTACCCGGCTGGTGCTGTGCGCCTCGCCCGGCTACCTCGCGCAGCATGGCACGCCACCGCATCCCAGCGAACTGGCCCATCATGAGACCGTCGGCTACAGCTACTTCTCGCATCGGCGCGAATGGCGCTTCGACGGCCCTGACGGCCCGGTTTCCGTGCGCACGCGCGCGCGGCTGATCGCCGACAACGGCGATACCTGCCTGGCCGCCGCCGTTGCCGGGGCGGGCATCATCCTGCAACCGGCGTTTCTCGTGCAAGACGCCTTGCGCGACGGCCGGCTCGTCGAATTCCTGCCCGAATACACGCAGGGCGAGATGGGTGTCTACGTCGTCTATCCTTCGCGCAAGTACCTGAGCGCAAAGGTCCGCGCCCTCATCGACTTTCTCGTCGACGCCTTTGCCATGCCCGGCTGGCGGGCCATCGACCGCCGTTGAGTCGCGCAGCCTTGCCGACATCCACCGCGAAAGCCCCTTGAATCCCACGCAATTGACCGACAACACACCGGAACGTCACGGCAATTGATTTCCGCGGGCGAATGTCACTTATACTGACGGGCCTGATGTCCCATTTCATATATTTTGGAAAACTTTTTACTGATCGTCGCTGCGATACTGCTGGTGTTGCTCAACGGCTTCTTCGTGGCGGCGGAATTTGGCCTCGTCAAACTGCGCCAGACGCGCGTTCATGTCATCGCCCGCCAACGCGGTTGGCGCGGCCGTATCCTGGCCAAGGTTCACAGCCAGCTCGATACCTACCTTTCCGCGTGCCAGCTCGGCATCACCCTCGCCTCGCTCGGTCTGGGCTGGATCGGTGAGCCCGCGTTTGCGCGCATTCTCACGCCGCTGTTCGCCGCGCTGGGGGTCAACTCGGCGGAGCTGATTCATGCGCTCGCCTTCTTCATCGCATTCTTCACGATTTCGTACCTGCACATTGTCGTGGGCGAACTCGCACCGAAGTCGATGGCCCTGCGCATGCCGGAAATCGTCTCCGTCTGGACAGCCGCCCCGCTCTATGGCTTTTACTGGCTGATGTATCCGGCGATCTGGATTCTCAACCACAGCGCCAACCGCCTGCTGCGTTGGACAGGTCTCGATCCGTCGCACGGCACCGATGCCCATTACTCGGCCGACGAAATCAAGCTGATCATGCGCCGGGGGGCATCGAGCGAGAAACTGTCGCGCGACGACTGGAATGTGGTCGCCTACGCCATCGACTTCAGCGATCTGACCGTCTCCGATCTCATGCATCCGATGAGCGAAGTGGCCAGCTTCCGGCGCAATGCAACGTTCGCGCAGAACATGGATACGGCCTATCGTCACCGCTACAGCCGCTACCCATTCTTCGACAACGATGGCGAAACCGTGCTCGGCGTGGTGCACCTGAAAGATCTGTTCCTCGCGGAGCATCATGGTCAATCGATCGAGGATCTGGGCAGTATGGCGCGGCCCGTGGAGCGCGTGAAACCCGACATGCCGGCGCGTGAGCTGTTCCGCCGATTTCGCCGGGGCGCACCCCACTTCGCGATCGTGGGATGGCCGGACCAAAAGCCTATCGGCTTCCTGACGCTCGACAACCTGCTCTCGGCGCTTGTCGGCAAGATCCGCGACGAATTCCGCCAGACGGAAGACGACTGGACCCACATGGAAGATGGCACGCTTATCGGCCGGGGCAGCTTACCCATCCTGACGCTGGAACGCTCGCTGGGCATCGAGATCCCGAGCGAGCACGCGGAATCGGTGGGTGGCCTGATCATGGACGTGCTGGGCTACTTGCCGCACGAGGGCCAGAAGGTCGACTTCGAAGGCTTCTCCGTTGTCGTGAAGAAGATGCAGGGGCCGCGTATCGTGCTGGTACGCATCTATCCCGACGGGGTACGAGAAGCCCGTGGCGAACCGCCCCACGCTGTCACCCGGCAACGCGACGATTGACGCGCCCGCAGCGGCGCTCGGCGAACCGAACCGGCGCCGCAGAGGCACGCGCCGGTTGGATCGCATTACACCGAACGCTTAGCCGCGCGCGAATGCCTTGCGATTGAGTTCGAGCTGCGTGATGAGCTTTTGCAGGCGCGACTCGGCGGTACGCGAGAGCGCGATAAAGCGGCAGCCGATGTGATACTCGACGTCCTTCGCCAACGGCACCGTGCGAATGGCACAGACTTCCAGGTCCACCTGGACGGTGCCGTAGTCGCGCAATTCGATCTCGACGTGCATGAGCATCGAGCCCTTCGGAATTTCGGCCGCCGCATCGGCCTTCGTGCGCAAGCCAACGCCACCGAGTGACAGGTCGAACACCGACAGGCGCATCGGCGTGTCGTCGGGGAATTTGACCGTGCACGGGTATGGATCAAGGATCGGCGTTTTCACGCGAAAGTAATCGCGGCGCTGCAAACGCACGAGCGTTTCCGGATACGAGGCGTAGAAGGCGGGATACCCTTCGAACTCGCGCTCCTCGACATCGCCAATGGGGAAATGCACCTGAATGCCTTCGGGCACGCCAACGAACAGCGCGCGCTTGTTGGCAAGCAGCGCCCGGTTCTCCGCCTCCACACCGCCCCAGTCGAAATAAAAGCCGCGCACTTGCGGCTCGACCTTGAGCAGGCGCGTGACGAGTTGCCGCTGCCCGTTCGCGAAGTACACCGTCATGAAATCGCCACGGGTCGCCAGATGGCGCAGCACGCCGCCAATTTCCAGCGGATTGCTGATGCGATACGAATCATGCAGTTGCGTTTCGTTGTCCGTGGGCGCCGGTGTCACCTGCGGTTCTGTCATTTCCATACCTGATCTTCTAATTGTCCCCGTGACGGACCGCGCCGGGCGGCGCAAGCCGTACGTATTAAAGTCTCGGCAACACGTGACGCCTCACGACGTCACTGTGCGAATGCGTGTCTCTGTCAGCGCTGGTGCACCGTCTCATGTATCTGGTCAAAAACGTTAACGGTCGCTGGGCCGGAATATTGAGGGCTCCGGCCCACAAACTTGCGGTGTCCCGTGTCGCGCGCCACACCCCGGACGCGCCCTCGGACCTTTGCCGCACGCTACCGTCGGATCAGCGATGTACCGCGGCCATCAACGCGCCGAAACCCATGAACACGCCGCCGCTGATGCGATTGAATGCCTTGAGCACACGCGCTTCGCGCAAGTACGGCGCGATGCGTAGCCCGCCGGTGGCGTAGACCAGATACCAGCTCACCTCGATCACCGCGAACGTGCCGAGCAGAATCGAGAACTGCGGGAGTTTGGCGGCAGTTGGGTCGATGAACTGCGGCAGGAACGCCGCGGCGAAGAGAATGGCCTTCGGGTTGCTGCCCGCGACCAGGAAGCCCGACTTGAAGAGTTTGCCGAAGCTCGAATCCACGGCCGTGGCGGGCACGTCGGACGGCGCCGCGGCATTCGCGTCCACGGGTGAGCGCCAGCTCTTGTAGCCGAGATAGACGAGATATGCCGCACCGACGTAGCGCAGCGTGTCAAACAACATCGGCCACGCGCGGAGCACGGCGCCCAGTCCGGCCGCGGAAACCGACATCATGGCGATGAGTGCCGTCATGCAGCCGGCCATCGTGCCGAGCGACGGACGCAGCCCGTGACGCGCGCCATGCGTCATGACGAGCAACATGTTCGGTCCCGGCGTCGCCGAGACGAAAAAAACGGTGACGACATACAGCCACCATGTTTGCAAGCTCATGATTGCCTCGGAAAAGGGCTCACGCGAGGGCTCACGCGAATTCGATCAGGCATTGTAGCGTCGAACCGCGACAGTCGCATCGTCCGCGTGCACGTCCCATGCGAATCGAAAAAGACGCCAAAAAACAAACAGGCCCGATGACTTTCGTCATCGGGCCTGCTGATCTCGGGACGCCGCCTCGCCTAAGGCTGGCGCGGCATCACGGGAATGCGTTCAAGCCAATTAGATGGGCTTGATGTTCGCAGCTTGCTTGCCCTTCGGGCCAGTCTTGACTTCGAACGACACGCGTTGGTTTTCTTGCAGCGACTTGAAGCCGTCAACCTTCACTTCCGAGAAGTGAGCGAACAGGTCTTCACCGCCGGCGTCCGGGGTAATGAAGCCGAAGCCCTTTGCGTCGTTGAACCACTTAACAATACCGGTTTCCATATTTTTTCCTAATAAAACAATAGCTTGAGGTCGAAATAACCCCGTGAGCGCTGACAATCAAGGGAAAATGAAGGACTAGAAACCAGCGAGAAGCAGGAAAACTACGTCTGACAACAACTTCGCGGCTTGACAATCTGCAGTTGGTTTTATACGTGTAGACGCGTCGTTTGTCAACAGGGTAAGGCCTGCAAATCTCGTAACAATTTCTCGCCCTCGCGGGAGATTTGGGCGGGCTTCGGGTGTTCGAGCCAGGGTTGCTGCCCGTACAATGGGCGTTTTTTCCCGCGCCCGCGCCACTCAACCCCCATACCCGCCTACGGATGGAGTCTACTCGCCTCATGCGCCCCTCGCCGTCGCCGTCTGACGCTCGTACGCCAAGCCAACCGGCTTGGGTGTCCCGTTGCCGCACGCACGCGCTCAGTCTGGCCATTTGCCTGACGCTCGCCGCCTGCGCCGGGTCACCGACCTATGGCCCGGTGCCCGCCGGAAGCTATCGCGTGCAGTCCGGCGACACCCTCTATGGCATCGCGCGCGCCAACAATACCAGTGCCGCCGATCTGGTGCGCTGGAACGGCCTGACCGATCCCGACAAGATCGAAGTCGGTCAGGTGCTGCGTGTCGTGCCGCCGGCCGGTGCGGCGGCCGCCGCGTCCGGCGCCGCCAGACCCGCGCCGCAAGCCCGCCCGACCCCGAAGCCGGCTCCCGCGCCCGCTGCCCCACGCACGGCGACCAACCGGATTCCGATGGTCTGGCCCGCCAATGGCCCGGTGCTGGCAAACTTCAATGGCAGCAGCAACAAGGGCGTCGATATCGGCGGCAAAGCGGGCGACCCGATCTATGCGGCAGCCGCCGGCAAGGTGGTTTATGCAGGCAGCGGGTTGCGCGGATACGGCAACCTGGTAATGGTGCAGCACGAAAACGGGTACCTCACCGCCTACGCGCACAACCGCGCCATTCTGGTCAAGGAAGGGGCGTCGGTCAGCAAGGGCCAGAAGATCGCCGAGATGGGCGACACCGACTCGCATGGCACGGTCAAGTTGCACTTCGAGGTGCGCCAGAAGGGCACGCCGTTCAACCCCCGCGACTTCCTGCCCTCGCGATAGTTCAGTACTGCGGCCCGTCTCTCCCGACGGGCGAGTACCGCAAACGAAAAAAACGGCAAGGCGCGATGCCTTGCCGTTTTTTCCTTGCCGCCAGCCTCTGCCTGTCTGCCGGTCAGGCCGACGCGAGAAAGCCCTGCGACAGCCCATCGGTGCGCGCGTCGCGCCAATCGCGATGCGCACGCGGGTCCGTCCACACGAGCAGATGGAGTGCTGCGAGCGCGCGCGGGTCGTTGAGCAACTCCCACTTCTGCGTGTTCGTCAGCTTCGCCGGTCCCTTGAGCAACGCGGTCTCGACACGGCCGGCACGCCGGGCGTCGCGCTTCGCGTCGTCAAGGGTCGGCACCACGCTCGCGGCCACGAGGGCGTTGGCCATCGGGTCGACGACGGCGTCGACAAAGGTGACATGCTGGCGCGCGTCCTCCGTGTATTTTTCCGTCATGCGCAGCTCCTTGGGCGGCCATGACTCTTCCGGAATCAGGAACAGCCGCGCACGCTTGAGCGCGCGCCCCAGCGACACCCGGCTGGAGAACACCGACACGGGAATCGAGATCGCCATCGATCCGACTATGGGCATCAGCCACCAAATGAAGTCCGGGTTGAGCCAGTAGACGATGCCCCCCCACCCCAGCCCGATCAGGGTATGCAGGCCGTGGCGGCGAATCGCTTCGCCCCAGTGCGTCTCGGCGTCTTCACGCGGCGGCGACTTCCATTGAATCGCAATGCCGGTAAGCGCCGCCAGCACGAACTGTGTATGGAACAGCATGCGCACCGGGGCGAGCACGGCCGAGAACACGAGTTCGATGAACATGCTCACCGTCACCGCGAATGCCCCGCCGAAACGTTTCGCGCCCTTTACCCAGATCAGCACCACGGCGAGGATCTTCGGCAGGAAGAGCAGCGTGGCCGTCGCCGAGAACAATGCGAGCGCGCGCTCGGGATGCCACTCCGGCCAGACCGGGAACAGTTGTCGCGGCGCCGTGAAATATTCGGGCACGACCAGCGTGTGCTTGGCGAGCAGACACGTCGAGAGGATCAGGAAGATGAACCACAACGGCGCTGACACGTAGGCCATCGCCCCGGTGACGAACACCGCGCGGTGCACCGGGTGCATGCCCTCGGCCAGGAACAGCCGGAAATTCATCAGGTTGCCCTGGCACCAGCGGCGGTCGCGCTTGAGTTCGTCGAGCAGGTTCGGCGGCATTTCCTCGTAGCTGCCGGGCAGGTCGTAGGCAATCCACACGCCCCAGCCGGCGCGTCGCATCAGCGCCGCCTCGACGAAGTCGTGCGAGAGAATCGCGCCCGACATGGCGCCTTTGCCCGGCAGCGGGGCAAGCGCGCAATGCGCCATGAACGGCGCCATGCGAATGATCGCGTTGTGGCCCCAGTAGTGCGATTCGCCCAATTGCCAATAGTGCAGGCCGGCCGTGAACAGCGGGCCGTACACGCGACCGGCGAACTGCTGCAGGCGCGCGTAAAACGTTTCGCGTCCGGCGGCGAGCGGCGCGGTCTGAATCAGGCCGGCGCTCGGGTGCGCTTCCATCATGCGCACCAGTTTCGTCAGACATTCGCCGCTCATCACGCTGTCGGCGTCGAGTACGAGCATGTAGCGATAGTCACTGCCCCAGCGGCGGCAAAAGTCGTCGAGGTTGCCGCTCTTGCGCTTCACGCGACGCTGACGGCGACGATAGAAGATACGGCCGAAGCCGTTCACCTGGCGGCATAGCGCCTGCCACGCGTCGACTTCGGCCGTGCAATTGTCGGCCTCGTTCGAATCGGACAGGATGAAGAAATCGAAGCGTTCGAGCGAATCGGTCTTGGCCAGCGATTCGTAGGTCGCACGCAACCCGGCGAACACGCGGCCGACGTCTTCGTTGCATATCGGCATCACGAGCGCGGTGCGCGCCTCCGGTGCGATCGGCGCATCGCCTGCGGCCATCTTCGAGATCATGTGGCGTTCGCCGCCGAACAGCAGCACGAAGAAGCCGAAGATCGCCGTCCAGAACCCGGCCGAAACCCAGCCGAAGAGCAGCACGAACAGCACGAGCACGGAGAATTCGAGCGGATCGGCCCCGTGATACGGCAGCACCGACGCCATGAAATGTGTAGCCAGCGCCGTCTGCGCGATCATCAGCACGAGCAGCGTCCAGCGACGGCGCCGGCCCGCTTGCGACCATCGTCCTTTGGGATCCGGGGCGTCGCGCACGAGCGGATCGGGATCTTCGCGGCCGGTCAGTTTGCGCCACAGTCGCGCGAGCGGATTGAGTGACCAGGCGCGCGGAATGAGTGACGTGCGGCGCACCGGCGGTGCGGTGCACAAGGTTTGTACGCCACGCACTTCGTTCAATCCGGCAGCGGCGGCGAGCGATCCGCCGTCGGTGAGCGCGAGACGCACCGATTGCGAGGCAAGCACCGCGTCGCTGCCGGATTCGATCTCCTCGATATTGTGCGCATGCCACGCGGCCGTCGCCACGCCGACCGTGGCAACGGGTATGTCGGCCTGCGCGGCGGTCTGCCCCGCGGCCTCGGCGAGCGCCGCGCTGGCGGCATCGGCCGTGGCATCGTCGGCATCAGGCGGCACATCGCCCGCGCCGTTCACAGCGCGCGCGGCGAGCAAACGCTGCAAGCGTGTGAGGACGTCAAGCGAATCGCCGCCGTCACGCCTGGCTTGAGCCAACAGGGCGCGGCGCTTCTCGGCGGGCAGTGGCAGCCGGTCGACGTACAACTCGTCGACCGGAATGTCGGAACGGTCGCTCATTCGGGGGGTAACAGGTAGCTCCACGTTTCGGATAGGGTATTACTGCCGTTGCGCAGGTAAGCGCGCATTTCGACGGGTTTCTCGGCATCGAGGCGGCGCATGCGGAGCATGACGCGATAGCCTCCCGTGACGTCATTGCGCTGCGTCTGCACTTCGAGGATCTTGCCATTGCCATCGATGGATACGTTCCCTTCGACCTTGGCATCTTCCGGCAGTTTCTTGAGCGCCGGACCTTCGAAATCGAGCGCGAACAGCTGACTGTCGTCTGGTTTTCCCCGGTAGCCGTGCCCCCGCCGGCTTTGCGACACCCACGCCATCGGCGGGCGCTTGTCGTTGTCCTTCTGCCACGACAGCCGGTATTCGATCGAATACGGTTGCTTGGGCTTGGGCGGCGCATCCGGCACCCAATACGCCACGATATTATCGTTGGTCTCGTCGGGGGTCGGGATCTGCACCAACTCCACCCGGCCCGGCCCCCACTTGCCCTTGGGCTCGACCCAGGCGCTCGGGCGCGATTCGTAGCGATCCTCCAGATCCTGGTAGTCGCCGAAGTCACGGTCGCGCTGCTGCAGCCCAAATCCGGCCGGGTTCGTCAACGCGAAGGAAGAGACGAGCAGGCGCTTCGGATTGACTAACGGACGCCAGATCCATTCGCCGGTGCCCGACTCGATGGACAGGCCATCCGAGTCATGCACTTCCGGACGATAGTCGGGCACCGCCGCGGGCTGGTTCTCGCCGAAGAAGAACATGCTCGTGAGCGGCGCAATGCCCAGCTTGGTGACGTTCTCACGCAGGAACAGTTCGGCCTTCACGTCCACCGTCGTATCGACGCCCGGACGCAGCGTAAAGCGATAGGCGCCTGTCGCACGCGGCGAATCGAGCAACGCGTAGATCGTCAGCTCCTTGGCGCCAGGGGCCGGACGCTGGATCCAGAACTCGGTGAAGCGCGGAAACTCCTCGCCGGAATTGAGCGCGGTGTCGAGTGCCAGCCCGCGCGCGGACAAGCCGTAGGTCTGATTCTTGCCCAGCGCGCGGAAATAACTCGCACCGAGGAAGACCATCACTTCGTCCTTGTATTTCGGGGTGTTCACGGGAAAGTGGATGCGGAACCCCGCGAAGCCGAGCCCGCGCAACTGCTTGGGATCGACCTTCAGCGCGCCGAAATCGAACATGTCGGGGCTGTAGCGCAGTTCGCGCACACTGTTGCCGGCCAATTCGTGGATCTTCACCGGACGGTCGTAGTACGAGCCCTCATGGAAAAACATCAGCTCGAACGGCAGCTTTTGCGCACGCCACAGCGCCTTTTCGGGCTTGAAGCGGATATTGCGATAGCGATCGTACGAGAGGTTCTGCAGCGCCTTCGGCAGATTCGGATCCTTCGGCTTGTAGCGGCTGTTCGCAAGCGTGCGCGCCTGCTTGGCAACGTCGTCGAACGAGAAGGCATGCGCGGCGCCGCTGACCAGAGCGCACCCACTGAGTACGCCGGCGAGCGCCAGGCGCAAGGCACGGCGGGAAATCATGCGGGAAACGAAATTGAGCAGGAATTCCATCGGCATTGGAGATAGCGTGAAACGCGCGTGCCGACCGTAGCCAGCTTGCGCCGAACGCGCAATTTTACCCGCTCATTTACCGATTGACGAAAGATACATCCGCAAAAGCTTCGAAGCGGGCACTCACATTATCTCAATCGTCCGCTGGGACACTGCTCCAGGCGCATCACAAATTTGTGACGATTTGTGACCGATAGGCAAAACGGAAGGCTTTCACCGCCTTTCCCGCCCTCTCCCACCCATTCCCCCTGCCCACACGGCCGATGCCGCAGCGGTGCTTCGATTGACGGCATCCGGTAGCGGCTCGCCCTCGGGCGGGCACGGACCCGCGTTACTTCGCCTCGAATTTCACACCGGTCGCCGGCGTGGGGACGGCACACCGTTGCGTGCGCACGTTGTCGAGAAACCGCTGGATCAGCGGCAGTACCTTGGCCTCGATGTCACCGTGACCATAGCCGAAACCGGCGAAATTGAAATGCGTGGCGCTGTCGACGACCGCTAGCCAGTGGCAACCGGCAGGCAGATCCGCGTAGGGCTCGGTGCGCGTCTGCCACTTGCCATCGAGTGGTGCGTCACGTGTGCCGGTCACCAACAGGACGGGCTTGCGAATGTCATGCCAGGCGCCCGACGGAAAGATCGGGCCGGGCCCCTGCGGGGAGAGCGCGATGTAGCCATCGAAACGGTCGTTGCTGTCGAGCCCGAGCTTGTTCTTCGCACCGGCCTCGATCATCACGGTGGCCGCCCCCATGGAGTGCCCCGCGAAGACGGCCGGTCCCGCGCGGCACTGCGTTCGCGCCCAGTGCAGCGCCGCCCCGGTGTCTTCGAGACGGTCGCCGTAAGCTTCGGGATCCGTAGTGAGTGCCAGCAAACCGTCGCGCAATCCACCGCTGCGCACCCGATCGCGCAAGGAGTCGTGCCCGCTTTCCTTGTGAGCCATGGTCACGGTCAGCCACCCGTATTGCGAGAGCGCGCGGCCCAACCAGGAAAGCGCGTCGCGGTCGTCGCCCGCCCCGGGACTCAGCACCGCGACGCCACGACAGGCCAAGGAGGGCCGGAAGACATGAAGATTGGCATACGCCCCATCGCTGCGCGGCACGCGCTGGTCGATGCCGGTCGGCGGCGAGGAAGCTTTCGGCGTGGAAACAGGCGCCGCGGTCGGTGCGGCGTCGAGGGTCGGATGCTGCGGCACGATCGTGTCCGCCGCCGCAGCCAGAGAGGGAAACGACGCGAGCAAGGCCACGCCGACACTGCAGGCACCGAGCGCGACGAGCATCGTCCCGAACGATCGACCCACGGCCCCGCGCGACATTCCGAGCATCCGTTCTCCCTTGGTATCCAGCGGTGCACGCGCCCGGCCGAATCCAGCCGATCGGCCAGGCATCACGGTCTCGCGCCGACGTCCCGCTGCGACATCACACGACGAACCATCTTAGCGCGGATTGCGTAGGGACTCCGCAGGAATTTTGCCTAAGGGATACGTGTCTCGCGTGCGCAACGCGCGAGAGGTGCGGCGCATACGCCGGGCGCGCGCTTCGAGTGAGCGTCGAGCGCGCATTCAGCGCGCCTCATGCGCGCTGAGGGTGACCGCCGGGCGTGTCGCGCGACAAGCGAAGCGCCGACGCATAGCCCGCGGGATCGAAGCGCCACGTCAGCGCGATCAACGCCACGTTGAGCATGATGAGTCCGATCCACGACGGCGTGAAGCTGCCCGTGCGATCGAGCACCGCGCCAGCGGCGAACGGCGCCAGCGCCGCGATGCAAAAGCCCACGCCCTGCATGAACGCCGCCAGCGCCGCCGCATGACGCGGATGCGCATGATGATCGAGCGCAAGCACGAGTCCAAGCGAGAAGGTGCCCCCCAACCCGAAACCGACGGCGCCGACACACGCCCACGCGGCGGCGACCGGTGCGAGCGCCAGCCCGATGAGTCCGCCAAGCGTGGACGCAAGCGCGAGCGTGAGCCAGCGACGGCGATCGGCGTGACGGCGCGCCAGCCAGGGCAGCGTCAGTGCGGCGGCGACCTGACAGGCCGTCAGCCCGGCCAGCAATGCCCCGCTGCGCGTCGCACTCATGCCGTGTTGCTGATAGAACGGGGGCAGCCAAGCGACCATGGTCGTATAGGTGCAGTTGATGAGACCGAAGTACACGGCCAGTGTCCAGGCGCGACGCTTGCGTAGCAACGCAAACATCGACGGCGCAGCGCCGGTCGCCGACGCAACACGCTCGCCCGCCGCCCGACACGCCGCGCGCAGATCCGCCGCCGACGTCACGGCCCCCGGTGGTGCCGCCACCGCCTGAACCAGCGGCGCACGCCACCAGGCCAGCGCGGCCGCGCAGACAACGCCGAGCCACATCCCCAGCCCGACACGCCAGTCGCCCGCCTCGGACGCCGCCCACGGACTGATTGCGGCGCCAAGTCCGCCACCGCCCATGAGCGCCGCCGAGTACAAACCCATCATCGCCGTCATGCGCGCCGCGCTGTAGTTTGCCTTCACCACGCCGGGCAGCAGCGCCTGGATGACGGCGATGCCGATGCCCGACGCGAGCGCCGTGGCGATCATCGTGGCGGTATCGTCGGCCACGAAACGCATGCCGCAGGCGAGCGCAAGCGCCGCCAGTCCGAGCAGCACCCCGCGCCGCTCACCGCAGCGGCGCGTCAGCCCGCTCGCCGCAAAGGCACCCGCGCCCATTGCGAGCACCGGCAGCGATGTGAGCAACGCCGCCACGGGATAGGTCATCCCTGTAGCCTCGCGGATTTGGGGCAGCAGCGGACTGATGGACGTGAGCGTCGGCCGGAGCGTCAGCCCGACCGCGACGATGGCCAGCCAGAGTGTCATACCGCCACACCGTCGCTGACCACCACATGCCCGTTCGCCACCACCCAGCGGCGCGGCGCACGCGTGACGATGGCCTGCGCAGCATTCACGGCATCGACGAGCACCAGGTCGGCGCGCGCGCCCACGCGCAGGCCGTAGTCGTCGAACCCACAGGCCCTCGCCCCCTGATCGGTGACGCAATCGAGCGCTATGTCCAGTTCATCGTCGCGACGCAGGTTGTAGCGCAGCCCGATCATCATGGCGCGCTCGAGCATGTCGGGCGAGCCATAGGGCGTCCACGTGTCGCGAATGCCGTCGTTGCCGCCCGCCAGCGGCACACCGGCTCGCCGGCAGGCCATGAGCGGCGGCACGATACGCGACGGCGGCGCGGTGGTGATCAGCGCGACGCCGGCATCGGCCAGGCGCGCGAGCATCGTCTCGGCGCGCGCGGCGTCCAACTCGCCCAGGCAAAACGCATGCGACACCACGACCTTGCCTTGCATGCCAAGCGCGGCAATGCGCTCAAGCATCAGTTCGAGCGAGAACACGCCCATCTCGCCCGGCTCGTGCAGATGGATGTCGACGGGGCAACCGTGTTTGTCGGCCAGCGCAAACATGGCGTCGAGCGACGCCTTCGGGTCGCGATCGATGGCGCACGGATCGAGCCAGCCGAGCACGTCCGCGCCCCGCGCGAGCGCGCCGTCGAGCAAGGCAACGGTGCCCTCGCGATCCAATACGCCCGACTGCGGAAACGCCACGATCTGCATGTCGAGGGTGTCCGCCAGCGCTTCACGCGTGGCGAGTACGCCGTCGAGATGACGCAGGCCCGCGTCGGTATCGATGTCGACGTGAGTGCGCAGCCGCGTGGTGCCCGCCGCGAGGAATGCTCGCGCGAGGGCGAGCGACGCGGCCCCCGCGTCATGCCCACTCTCGGCACGCCACCGACGTTCATTGTCGATGCGCTCGATCAGCCGCGAGCCGCACGCGTTCTCGTACCACGGCATGCCCCAGACGGTCTTGTCCAGATGCGTGTGTGCCTCGACGAGACCGGGCAGCAGCAGCGCACCGCCCGCATCGATCAGACGGATGCCGCTGCCCGGCGCGCCGGGCAACGACGGCGCAAGTGCCGCAATCCGTCCGTTCTCGACGCGTACGTCGAGCGGCGCGCCATCGAGGCCGCGCGCGTTGCGAATGTCCAGTGTTGTCATGCCTTCCTCAATGCTTCCTGTCAGGTGCCCTGCGGGACGCCTGCCGCCACGTTGCGCGAGCGCGTGAGCAAGCTCACGACCACGAACGTCAGCGCGTTCACCGCCAGCGCCACCAGCCCCATGTTGATCGATCCGACGGTATCCGATGCGCCCGGCATCAACGTGCGCAGGGTGACGTCGAACCCGACCGCCGCCGCCAGCACGACAGCGCCGGCGCCGATCCCCGCGAAGGCACCGTACTTGTTGCCGAATGGACGCGGCAACAAGCTCGACACGAACGACGGGAACAGTTGTGTGAGCAGGCTCGACGCGAAGAGCGCGAGCGCCACGAACGTCGCCCCGCCACGCAACACGAAGCCCACCGCCACCAGCCCGAAGACCGGCAGCACACGCTTGGCGAGCTTGCCCACGAAGGCATCGCTCGCATGCGGCGCAAAGCCGTCGCGGTAGATGTTCTTCGCGATCAGCGTCGACGCATTGAGCAGGATCATCGAACCGGGCACGAGCGCGGTCAATACCCCGACGCCGCCGATCACGCCCACGAACCACGGCGAAAACGTCTGCTTGACGATGCGCAGCAACGCCAGATCCGAATCCGCGCCGGTCAGGCCAGGCACTTGCAGAATGGCCGCGAAGCCCACGAAGAACATGAACGCGATCACCATCTGGTACAGCGGCATCAAAATCGTGTTCTTGCGCACGGCGTTCTCGGTCTTGGCCGCGTACACCGACGTGAACACGTACGGATACAGGTAGTAACCCAGCGACGTGAGCAGAATCGTGGAGTTGTACCAGGACAGCGTCAGGCCGCTTGTGGGCATCTGCAAAAAGCCCGGCCGCGCCGCTTCGATGCGGTCGAACATCTCGCCGAATCCGCCGAAGTAATGCAGCGGCAGATAGACGCCGAGGAACACGGCAATGACGAGAATCAGGATGTCCTTGTAGATCGCAATGCTCGCGGAACCGTGAATGCCCGACACCGTGATGTACACCACCATCGCGATCGCGCCGCACCAGATCGCGACCACCGGCGGAACCGTGCCGTACGACGCCTCCGACACGATGATGCCCAGTCCGCGCAACTGAATGATCAGCAGCGCGCTCATGCCGAGCACGGCGACTACCGAGACGACGACACCCAGCGCGCGCGAGCGGTAGGCCGTCGCGAAGAAGTCGGAGAACGACACGCAGCCGTGTCGCGTTGCGTGACGCCACGCCGCCGGCAGCATCCAGTAGCCGAGCAGATAGGCGAGCGCGCCGTAAGCGAGGATGTAGAAGGCGGGGGGCCCCTTGCTGTACGCCCATCCGCTCGCGCCGAGGAACGTGAAGGTCGAGAACGCCTCGCCGGCCATCAGAAGGAAGACAAGCAGCGTGCCGAAGCCGCGGCCACCCACGGCCCACTGCTCCAGACTCATCGTGCGACCGCGCCGCGCGCGCAGTCCGATGAAGAGCGCAAAGGCGAGGAACGCCGCAATGACGGTCAGGGCGGCGTTCATGATGTCGCTCCGTCGTGTTCGCGCGCATCCTGCGCAGACTCGCGCGAACCGTCGAAGCGGAACATCACGACCATGACCGCCGACGTGAGCAGCAGCCAGACGATATTCCACGCCATCAGGAAAGGCAGCCCCGCCAAACGGGTGCCCAAATGTTCGGCCAGCCAACCGCCGCTGTAAAACGCCGCGATGGGAAGCGCGGCCAGGCAATGCACAGGTTTCATGACGTCTCCAGACCCTAGGGAATTCAATGGTCGGCCGCACACACGTCGCCGTGGGCGCCCCGCTGGCTTGGCCAATTCGGTGGTGTTCGGTGTCATGGCGCAGTAGATCGATTCGCCATATTATCAACCACACACAAACAAATGGTTAACCATTTTTGTTGACCATTATCGGCAACGATCTACCGAAATGCAAGGTTGCCATCGCGGCACAGCCGAAACCGAGGGTTTTCCGGGAGGCAGCGCCGACAGGCGAAGGGGGCCGGGTACAATGCGCCCCACACCCACGCGAACCGCGTCTATTCAGGAGATGAGGCTTGAGCCGCACTGCAGCACCGGCGTCGCCGCGCGACGCGTCACGCCCCAAAGCCGCGACCGAGACCGCCACGGGCCTGGCGGCCGGCGACGACGGCACGTCGGGCAGCGCGGGACAGCAGATCGAGGCGCGCGTCTACACGGCCATTTCGCAGGCGCTGCTCTCCGGCAAGCTGCGGCCGGGCATGCCGCTGCGCGAGCGCAACCTGGCGCAGGCGCTCGATTGCACCCGCGGCGCCGTGCGCAAGGTGCTCGCCCGGCTCGGCTTCGAAGGCAAGCTGGTGCTCGAACCCAACCGGGGCGCGTTCGTCCCGCAACCGTCGCTCGACGCCATCCGGCAGACCTACCGCGCCCGCCGCGTGCTGGAGAGCGGTGTGATTGCGAGCCTTTGCGGGCAATTGAGTGCGTCGCAGCTCGCGGCGCTCGACGCGCACGTCGCGTTGGAAGCCCGTTCGCATGCGCAGGGCACGCACGAGCGCTCGATTCGCCTGGCGGGCGAGTTTCATCTGACCTTGATCGGCATGGCGCAGAGTGTCGAACTCGATACGTTTGCGCGCCAGCTCGTGGCCAAGACGGAGCTTTACAAGGCGCTGTACGATCCGGCGGAATTCATGCATTGCGCGCCCACGGAGCACGCCCAACTCGTCGGCCAGTTGCGTGACGGCAAGACGCAGGCGGCGATTGCGATCGCCACGGCGCACCTCGACGAACTCGAAGCACGCGTGCTCACCCGCGCCGCCGCCGCGGAGACGCCTGACTTCCGCGCCATTTTTGCCGAGGCGTTCGCGGGCACGGGGGCATAGGCTTTCCCCGGCGCCGCGATGGCGCCCCCCACGACACGTCGAGCCGTCGCCCGTCAAGCGGCGCGGCAATCCCGCCACGGGCATGGGGGTCGCCTGGCACACTCCCCTGAATCGGGGGTATATTGCGCCTGTTCGCGACGGGCCTGCGCCCGCACGCTACTTTCGCCCCCGCCTGACACACTCAAGCACGAAGCCCGAAGGAAGCCCATGTCCCATCTGGTAGTCCACGGCGGCCAGCCGCTACGCGGCCGCATCACCCCCTCCGCCAACAAGAACGCCGTTCTCCCGGTGCTGTGCGCCACGCTGCTTACCGATCAGCCGGTGCGCCTCATCGGCGTGCCCGAGATCACCGACGTTCGCAAGATCCTCGACATCTTCCGTCAGCTCGGCAGCGAGGTGAACGTCGATTTCGGCGCCGGCACGCTCGACATCCACCATCGCGATACCCGCTTCGATCCGCGCACGGACCATCTGCCGGAAGAGATGCGCTCGTCGATCATGCTCGTGCCGCCGCTGCTCGCGCGTTTTGGCGTCGCGCGCATCGAAGACAACATCAAGGGCTGCACGCTCGGTGTACGCGAGATTGATCCGCACATCGAAGTGCTGCGGCATTTCGGCGGACGTGTCGAGCGCACCGAAGGCTCGCTGCTCATCCATGCGGACGAGGCGCGCCCCGCGATCCATCACTGGCTCGATTACGCGTCGGTGACCACCACGGAGAACTTCGTGCTGTGCGCGGCAACGGCCAGGGGCCGCTCGCAATTGAATAACGCGGCGTCGGAACCGCACGTGCAGGAGTTCTGCCGCTTCATGCAGATGCTGGGCGTGCCCATTGAGGGCGTCGGCACGTCGCAGCTCGCGATCGAAGGCGTGGAGCGCTTCGGCGGCGGCGAATTCCGCTTCGCCGAAGACTTTCATGAAATCACGACGTTTCTGGCGCTCGGCGCCATCACCGGCGGCGAAATCACGGTCAAGAACACGGCGCCGGACCAGTTCCCGCTCATCGACCGCACCTTCGCGAAGTTCGGGGTGAAAGTCGAGCATCGCGACGGCTGGTCGACAGCCACCGCGCAGGGCAAGCTCAAGGTGCAAGCGCCGTTCACGCAGAACATCCTCACGAAAGTCGAAGCTGCGCCTTGGCCGTATTTCCCGGTCGACCTGCTGCCGATCTTTATCGCGCTGGGGGTGAAGGCCGAAGGCAGCGCCATGTTCTGGAACAAGGTCTATGACGGGGCGATGGGCTGGTCGACCGAGTTGTCGAAGTTCGGCGCCCATGTGTTCCAGTCCGATCCGCACCGCCTGATCACGTTCGGTGGCGTGCCGCTCTCGCCCGCCGTCGTGGAGAGTCCGTACATCATCCGCGTGGCGATTGCGCTGCTGATGGTGGCGGCCAGCATCGACGGGCAATCGACGATCAAGAACGCCGATCCGATCCGGCGCGCGCATCCGCGCTTCGTCGAGAACCTGTGCTCGGTGGGCGCGAACGTCGTCTGGACGCCGCAGGAGTAAGCCCGCCCTTGGGTGTGCGCTCGTGTCGTTTGCCGGCCCCCCCGGGGGGGCCGGGCTCGCCCTACGGGACACGCCGGCGGTAGACGACCCCCCGATCGCCCCACACCGGTCTTCGCCCCGACGAACCCGACGAATGACCTTACCTGAGCCGCTCGCGCAGGCGATCATCGCACCTTTGCCCGACGGCACATGACGTTTGCCCGACGGAAATTTATTTACCCCCCGCCGACACGCACGCCACCCCGGCGCAGCGCGATCGACGAATGTGAAAGAATGGCGGCCATCATGAGCGATCGCCCCCTGCCCCCACAGCCGCTTGCCACGCATGTCGCCCTTCCTTCGGCCGACGCATGGCCGGCCACACCGCATGCCCGTCAGTTGTCGGGCGCGCGCGTGCTCATCGTCGACGACAACCAGGAAGACCGCATGCTGCTGATGGACTTCCTCAGCCAGCAGGGTTGTCGCGTCTACATCGCGCACGACGGACGCGACGGCTACACCAAGGCCCGCACCGTGCAGCCCGACCTGATTCTCATGGATATCCGCATGCCCGTGTGCGACGGGCTTGGCGCCTGCCGCCTGCTCAAAGCCGACCCCGGCACCCGGCACATTCCGCTGATCTTCCTGACTGCGGCCGCCCTGCCCGGCGAACGTGTGGCGGGACTGACGGCCGGCGCGGTGGATTACATCACCAAGCCTTACGATTTCGAAGAGGTGCGCCTGCGTCTGTCGATCCACCTGAAGGCAACGACGCCCGTTCCAGTGCCGAGCGCGGCCGGCGACGGCAGCAAGCTCGCGCCGCTGCCCGTGCAAGCGCATACGCTCGACGCCGTGTTGTTTCGCGCCACGCGCGCGTTGCTGCTCGACCGTCTCGACGCCACGCCCGAACTCGCCGGCCTCGCCAGCGCGGTGGGCACCAACACGCGCCGGCTCAACCTGGCGTTTCGACGGTGCGTCGGCGTGACCGTGTTCGACTTTCTGCGCGAGGAGCGCATGAAGGAAGCGCGCCGCTTGCTGTCGGAGACGTCGCTCGACGTGCAGGACATCGCCGCCGCCGTCGGATTCGCGAGCGCCGCCAATTTCGCGACCGCGTTTCGCGAGCGCTTCGGCATGCCGCCAAGCGGCTTTCGCGAGCAGGCCGCGCAAGTCCCACACCTGTCCGAGACCGCGGGGGCACCGCCCGCCCCATGAACGTCTTGCCCTTGCGCCTGCCGACGCATGGGCTGCGCCGGACAGTCGTCGTCTGGCTGGCCCTGACGGCTATCCTCGTCGCCCTGGTACTGCGTGCCAGTGCCAGCATGGCCGCACCGCCCTCCCCTGCGTCGAGCGCGCCCATCGATCTCGCGCACGCGGCGTCGCCGCTGGCGCTCGACACCCAATTGCGCTTGCTGGAAGACCCGTCCGATCGCCTCGACGCCGCGCAGGCACTGGCCGCGCCCGGTTGGCGACAGGTCGTTCCGCGCATGCTCAATCCGGGCTACAGCCGCTCGGCGTTCTGGCTGACGGGCAGTGTAGAGAATCGCGGCGCGGCACCGCTCACGCGTTGGTTGAGCGTCGGCATCGTGCGGCTCGAAGACGTGCGCTATTACGCGATGCCGGTCGGCAGCCGTGAGCCGGAGATCCGGTGGCGGGCCGGTCACACCGTCCCGCTCGACCGACACCCGATCACGTCGGAGACCTCCGTCTTCCCCATCACGCTTGCGCCGGGCGAGCATCTGACATTCCTTGTGCGCGTCGAATCGCGATCGTCGGTGAGCATGGTGCCGCAGCTCTGGCGGCCGGACGACTTTCGCTTGGCCGAATCGCGCAATGCGATGATCGCCATGCTGCTGGTGGGCTCAATGCTTTCCGTCGCGATGTACGCCCTCGTGCTCGGCATTGCGCGACGCGATCCCGTGTTCGTGCTGCTCGCGCTCACGACGATGACGCAGGTCGCGCAGGACATGGCGTTTCAGGGCTTCCTGTATCGCTATCTCCTGCCGCAAGGGGGTGAATGCGTCGTGCGGGCGCCGAGTTTCTTCTCGACGCTGACCGTGGCGTGCTTCAGCGCCATGGTGACCATCTTCGCCGGACTGAACCGCGTGCGGCTCTGGCGCTGGACGTATCGCGTCATGATCGGGCTCATGGCCGTCATGGCCGTCTGGGTCGCACTTGGCGATCATCGGGCGGCGGCGTTCACGCACCTGCAACTGCTCATGGTCTTCAACGTCATCTGGGTCGCGTCGCTGGCAGACGGTTGGCGACGCGGCTTCGCCAACGCGCGGCTGTGCCTGCTGTCGTTCTCGCCGGGTTGCCTCGTGCTGTTCTGGCGGCTGGCGATCATCAACGGCCTGCTGCCGGAAGACTGGCTGGCCAATACCGCGATGGCGTGGAGCACGAACATCTCCGTGCTGCTCATGCTCACCATGCTCGTGGCGGGACGTTCGCGCGAACTCGTGCGCGAACAGCGCGCAGCGCAGCGCGAAGTGTTGCAGACGCGTCGCGAAGAGCAGGCGCGGCTCGCCAACGCCGTCGACGCACGCACGCGCGAGTTGCAGGCCGCCCTGATCGCCGCGGACGAAGCCAACAGCGCCAAGAGCGACTTCCTTGCACGCATCAGTCACGATCTGCGCACGCCGCTTACGTCCATCATCGGCTTTGCCGACCTGGTGCAGTCGGGCGGGCGCGAAGACGCCGACCGCGGACGCATCATCCGCCGCAGCGCGCATCACATGCTTGCCATGATCAACGACCTGATCGAATACGCGAGCGGCGGCGCGGCCGACCCGCTGCATGTCGCGCCGGTCTACACCCATGCGTTCGTCGACGGCGTGGCGCACGAGGGCATGAGTCTCGCCAGCAAGCACGGTAACGCCTTCCTGCTCGACGTGCGTGCGCCGCTGCCGCCGCTGCTCGCGTTCGACGCCAAGCGCGTGCGTCAGGTGCTCGGAAATCTGTTGGACAACGCGGCGAAGTACACCGCCAACGGAACGATCACCCTCTCGCTTTCAGCAACGCCGGACGCGACGCGCGCCGATCTCATGCAGGTCTGTTTCGGCGTCGAGGATTCTGGCTGTGGCATCGCCAAGCACGACCTGCCGCGCGTCTTCGAACCGTTCGCGAGACTCGACCGGGCGCGACGCCTGCCCGGCGTGGGCCTCGGGCTTGCCATCGTGCGCCAATGGGTGGAACGCATGGGTGGCACGATCACCGTCGACAGCACGCCCGATGTCGGTACGCGTGTGGCGTTTACGTTGCCGTTGCGCGTGGCGCGCGAGGCCGATCTCGTGCCGCCATGGCCCACCGGCGCGCCCCATACGCTGCCCCCGATCGACGGTCATGGGCGCCACGTCTGGCTCGCCGAAGATTCACCGGAGATCCGGCAATTCCTGCATGACGAACTCGCGAGCCTGGGCTTCACGGTGCGCACGTTCGGCGATGGCGTGGCGCTCATCGCCGCGCTGGGCAATGCGCATCAGACGGCGCCGGACCTCGTGCTCACCGATCACATGATGCCCAACGCCGACGGGCTGGCCGTGGCGCATGCCACGCGCCGCCGCTGGCCCGACGTGCCCGTGCTGGCCGTTTCCGCCTCGCCGCAGATGGTCGAGGGCAGCGGTTACGACGCGTGCCTGCTCAAGCCCATCGAACTCGCCGACCTGCGCAACGCGCTCGCGCGCCTGCTCGGTCTGGCGCGTACCGATGCGCACGAAGGCGGCGCGGACCGGGACGAGGCGAGCCCGATGCGCGATACGTCCTGGGCGCGTCCGTCAGGCGAGCATCTGCATCAGGCCCGGCAGTTGATTGCGATGGGCGCCATGACCGACCTGATGGAATGGGCACGCGAACTGAGCGATCACGTACCGACACTCGATGGCTTTGCGCGGCAGGTCCATCAACTCGCGCAGCGTGGCGATCTGGCCGGACTGACCGCGCTGTGCCAGGCCCCTGCGGCATCGACGTTCCACTAGGCGCCCGCCAAACGAAAACGGCACGCCCGAGGGCGTGCCGTGAGCCTGACTCGGGAAGCCGGTCCCCTTAGTCTTTGAGCGGCTGGTGTGCCGTCTCGCGCGCGGCCAGGAGCGCGACGGCCGTGGCGGCGAGCGCCAGCGTGACGTACAGCGACACCGAAATCGTCGTGCCGTATGTCTTGTACAGCGTCACGATGATGAGCGGTGCGAAGCCGCCCCCGAGAATCCCCGCGAGCGTATAGGCCAGTGACGAACCGGCGTAGCGCACCCGCGTCGGGAATTGCTCGGTGACGAAGGCCGCCTGCGGCCCGTACATGATCGCGTGAATCACCAATCCGATCACCACCGCCAGCACGATCAGTGCCGGGTGGGACGTATTGAGCAGCACGAAGAAGCCGTATGCCCAGATCACCGCGCACAGCACACCGAAGCCATACACCGGGCGGCGACCCAGCTTATCGGACAGTGCGCCGAACAGGGGCACCGTCAGCGCGTTGCACGCCGTGCCGGCCAGCACGGCCGTGAGCGCGAGCGGACGCGAGAGGTGCAGCGTTCCCGTGACATACGTCAGCGTGAAGACGACCAGCATCGCGTAGAGGACGTCCGAGCCGATGCGCGAGCCGCCGGCCACCAGCAGGTTACGCCAGTGCGAACGGAAGACTTCGGCAATCGGCATGTCCGCCTGACGCGCCGAGTGCTGCATCGCTTCGAACATCGGCGTTTCCTCCACACCGCGACGCACCCACAGACCGAAGCCGACCAGCACGAGGCTCAGCAGGAACGGCAGGCGCCAACCCCACGCGAGGAAGTCATCGGGTGAAATCGACAGCGTGATGAGCGCGATGAGGCCCGTCGCGATCAGCGTGCCGAACGATGGGCCGACTTGCGTCCAGGACGCATTCAAGCCGCGCTTGCGCTGATCGCCATGCTCGACCGACAGCAACACCGCACCCGCCCACTCGCCGCCGAGCGCGACGCCTTGCACGAAGCGCAGGGCCACGAGCAACACGGGGCTCCAGATACCGATCGACGCGTACGTGGGCAGCACGCCCATCAGGCCGGTCGTCAGGCCCATCACCACGAGCGTGAGCACCAGCACCGCGCGCCGTCCGACCTTGTCGCCGAGGTTGCCGAACACGAAGCCGCCAAGCGGCCGCGACACGTAACCCACGGCATAGGTCGACAGGGCGAGAATGGTGCCGACCAGCGGGTCGACCGACGGGAAGAACAAATGGTTGAACACCAGCGCCGCCAGCGTGTTGTAGACGGTGAAGTCGTACCACTCGAGCGTGGTACCCACCATGCTGGCGGTCGCGAGCCGCCCTTTTTTCGGGCTCGCATGGCCGGTGGCGGCAGCGGTGGAGGCGGTGACGGCGTCGGTTTGCCGAGCGTCGCGGGTATCGGAATACGTTGTCATGGATGGCTCCAGGGTGTCTGCGGGATCCACCGGACAGACGGATCCCGCGAGAGGATGGCGGGACGTCAGTCGTCGTTGGCGCCGAGACGCCACAACATGGCAAAGCAGGTGACTTCACCGGCCGGGACCCCGTAGGCGGCGGCGAGCGTTTGCGCGGCGGTGCGCACCGCGTCCTGGTCCGTGCCTTCGATCATTACGACGGCATCGGCAGGTGGCAGCGGCGCGTCCTTGGCGGTGAGCGAGACGGACAGCCTCGGCACGGTGACCTGCAGCGTGGCGCGGACAATACCGTCGCCCTGAGCGAGCTCGGCGAGCTGCGCGCCCAGCCGCGCATGTGCCTGGGCGACGACCGCCTCGCTCAGCACGAACATGGCCAGCATGCCCCCCTGGCCTTCGCCCGCCTCGACGTCGAGCGTGCCGACACGGCGCTGCGTGCCCTGCATGCGCGCGAAGTTGCGCAGCGACCATTCGGTCTGATGCTGGAAAGCTTGGGCGTAAGGGTCGCTGGTGAAGACGGCGGCGTGTTGCGTGCAATAGAGCGCCAGGTAGGGACGCGCGCAGTCGTGCAGGGCCTTGAAGCGACGAGCGAACTGGAAGCCCGGGATGGCCACACGCTCCTGCATGTGTTCGCGGTCGTACCAGCGGTTGAAGTCAGCGTCGAACGCCGGATCGATATTCGTCCAGATGCAGAGTTGGGCGCGGGGAGCAGTCGCAGTCATGAGGCATTCCATCGGTTTCAACAATCGGGAGGCCGGCCAACACGCCATACAAGCGGGTCGACCGTCTCGCCGAGTGTGCAAAACGGGGGAAAACGCGTCCAACAAGAAATCAAATTCGCCGCGACAGCAAATTCTTATGACTGATGTCGGACGCCGGTTGCGCGGGGCAGGTGCGCACCCGGCATCGCGACGGTCAGCGCCAAGCGCGCAAGGCTCAGGATTCGATGGCGCCCCAGGCCGGGGCGGTCATGGCGGCAGCGGGCGGGATGGCGATATCCGGCCCCATGTTCAGGGCAAACTCGCTGGCCGTGCGTTGCGCGAGGCGCGCCACGTTTTCGGCGAGCAGTGCGCCCTGGCGGAACGACCCGACGAACGAGAGATTGGGGAAATGGGCGTTCACGCGCAGCAAATGCAGGCTGTGCTCGCCCAGTTCGCGCTGAATGATGGCTGGCGGCAGCATCGCCACGCCGAAGCCGTCCACGACCAGCCGGATGATGGCCGCGACCGAGGTCATGCAGTTCACGCGCACGGGCCGCTCGGCCGCCACCGAGAACATGCGTTCAAGGGTCTTGTGCGGGCCGGAGTTGCGCGAAAAGCTCACCAGCGGGTACGCCGCCAGATCGGCCACATCGAGCGTTTCGCCTTCGAGATTGAGCTTCGGGCTCGCCACCCAGCGCATCGGAAATTCGGCCAACGGCAAATTCTCGATACCGGCACCGTGCAGAACGTCGGTTTGCAACGCGAGGTCGAGCGTACCGGCTTCGAGTTGCTTGCAAAGACGAATGGTCGTCTCGCTGGTGACTTCGATCTCGAGTTGCGGGTATTCATGGCGAATTCGCGCGGCCAGATCCGGAAACCAGCTATGGACGATCGACTCGACCACACCGATCTTGAGCACCCCCGGCGGCATGTCGGGATCGGTCAACTCGCGTTTCATCTCCTGCCCGAGCATGACGATGCGCTCCGCATACGCCAGCGCCTTCTGCCCGGCCGCCGTGAGCGTGACCTCCCGGGCGCTGCGGTCGAACAGACGCACCCCGAAGCTCTGCTCCAGCGACGCGATCCGGCTCGACACACCCGCCTGCGTGGTGTGCAGACGTGCAGCCGTCAGACGGAAATTACGCAGCTTGGCGAGCCAGACGAAGGTTTCGAGAAATCGCAGGTTCATGCGGTGTGATGGGCGGTCGTGAGTGCCGGGAGTCCCTGATTCTAGCGGGAACAGAAAACCGGCACCCGAAATGGCCTGGCATGCGACATCCGGGAAAGGTTGTTACGGCCGAGCGTTCCCGCCGTGTTTCGTTTCCGTAACGTTTTACGTTGGGCGTCGGTGGCAAGCGGCACCGCGTCCCTTACAAATCATGCACTTAATCGTCTCGAGAGGCTTGGCACGAGATTTGCTGGATGTCTTGCAACGGCCCGTCGAGGCCGGAGGGCCGAATTTCTGGAGACTGTCATGGCCATCGCCCATTTCCACCGACCGCATCCGACCGTGGAACTTGCTCGCTGCGTGTTCCGGCAGCATTACATACGCATCATGCAGGCCGATCAGCCCGGCAATTATGCGGTGCTGGTCGACGTTTGGCCCATGGACGGCCGGACCTTCACTAGCATCGATCAGGCCAAGCATGCCGCCATGCTGTTCATCCGAGAGATGGAAAGCGACTGAGTCCGCGCAAGCGATTCCGCGCCAGCGGCCTTGGCGCGGTCAACGAGACGAGATCTTCATTGATGAAACATCACGCCACCCGCCACAGCACCGTCGAGCGCCACATCCTGTCCGCTATCCCGCGCTCGGCCCCCCGCCAGCCGGTCGTGCTGGATCCCGCAGGCGACCCTTATGCCCGTGTCGCGGTCGAGGCGTACGCCGAGGCTTGTGCCCATGAGCAGCCATGGCTGGCGGAGGCCCTGCAACGCCAATATCAGTTGGCCGGCGGCACCCCGTCGAGCGCCGCCGCCCTCTGGCGCGCCTTTCACGAGGCACAGCGGCTGGCCCGCGAAGGCCAGTCGTACGATGAAGCCGCCTGGACTCACGTGGCGCTGCATCTGTGCGGCGTGCTGGGGGCGATGAATTTGTAGTGCTCGTGTTTCCGTCACCTCCCATTTGCGCCCGGGAGGCTCGGCACCGTCGACGAAAATGGGGCCGGCCGAGCATTTCTGGCATACTTCGTGCAAAGCAAATTCCCGAAGTCTGCCAGTTATCCCATGAGCAAGTCCGTAGCGCCGGAGCCTCTCGCGAACCGGCATCTTTATGCGAAGATTTTCGGCGCGCTGATTGTGCTTTTCCCCGCCGCAGCGCTCGCGATTCAGCGTGGCGGGAACACGATCATGTTCCTGACCGTGGCATTGGGCGCCGTCACCCTCATGACGGCTCGTCAGCGAGGGGAAGTTTGCTCGCTTATCAAGACGAACCGCCCGGTTCGCGTGTTCGTCCTCTCGCTGTGCCTGCCGTTCTTCGCCGTCCTGATCGTCGAAACGCTCCACGGCAAGGTCGTCGCCAATACGCTCGACTCTCCCGTGCGCTTTCTCCTCGCAGCCATCGTTTTTTTCGGACTGCGCCGAATTGTCGACGTCATGCCCGCGATGGCAGCGGCGGGTACGTTGACACCGCTGGCGGCTGACTACGGCAAGGGCGAGGTTCACAATCAGATCCTGGCTTACGCCGTGGACTACGGCTTGCTGGGTGTGTTGTGCATTCTCGCATTCTCGGCGTCTACCTTGGCCCTGCCTATTTCTTCATTCGCGCCGCCCTCATGGGACTGATGACTGCCGTTGCCTTTGCCGTCTTCGGCTTGACCGTCGAGACGTTCAATCTGAAGGTCACCGTCGGTTTCTACTCGACGGTGTTGGCGTTGTTCGCAGCCTTCGCCTATCCTGTCGAGCATTCGGTCGACACGGCCGACGACAAGGCCTCAGTCGCCCGGCATTCACGCCCTCCCTCATGCTAAGCATCCTGATCCCGACCTGGAACAACCTGCCGTTCCTCAAGCTTTGCATCGATAGCGTTCGCCGTCATTCCGGCGAGGCGCATGAAATCCTAGTGCACGTCAACGATGGGAGCGACGGCACGCTGGCGTGGGTGCGCGAACAGGGCTTGCGTCACACGCACAGCGTCGGCAACGTGGGGGTCTGCCTCGCGCTGAATCAGCTTGCGCCACTTGCATCGCACGATCAGTTGCTCTTCCTGAACGACGACATGTTCGTCACCCCCGGCTGGGACGCCGCGCTCATCGATGCGGCCCGTACGCTCGACACGCCGATCTATTACCTCTCGTCGGTAATGATCGAACCGAACGCCGGCGTCAGCAAACAAGTGGTATCGCACGACTTCGGCACGACCCCGCAGACGTTTGACGAAACCGCCCTGCTGGCCTTCGCCGCCTCGCTGAACCGCGGAGACGTGAACGGCGTGCCCACGCAGCCCACGCTGGTGAGCCGCGGGCTATGGCATCTGGTCGGCGGCTACAGCATCGAATTCGGGCCGGGCATGAGCAGCGACGACGACTTTCTGATGAAGTTGTGGCTCGTCGGCTGCCGCACCTTCCGTATCGTGGGCAAAAGCGTCGTGTATCACTTCGGCTGCCGCTCGACCGGACGTGTGGTGAAGAATCGCGGCAGTCGCGAGTTTCTGATGAAGTGGGGGATGACGCAGGCCGAGTTCAAGCGCGACTACCTCGATCTGGCAGGCACGCCGGCCGGTGCCGCGCTGCCTAACGTCCCCCGCCCCAGCGGCAAGAGCCGCATCAAGCGCGCGCTGCATGGCAGCAAGCCTTATCCGCTCGAAGATCTCGAACGCTGGGACCCCAACGTGCCGCAGCATTTGAAGCAGGACTGAGCGGCGCAGCCAACGCCCGCCCGTCGGCCGACGCACGTCAGCCGAATGGCGTGAATCCAGCGCGAATGGTCCGAAACACCGAATGTCCGACCATCAATGCCGAGGGTGACGAATTCTCGCCCACGCGTGCTCGACTCGCTGCACCGCGCGATGATTGGGGTGACGTGTCCACCACAGCCCCAACTCCCACACCATCCCGGCCAGCAGCACGATCACGGCCAGGGCACCGATCGTGTACCACATCTCACCAAAAGACGTTGTCATGACGGCCTCCCGAAAGGCATCACGGACGACCCGCGGCCGTCCGTGATTCCATTCTAGGCGACGTAACCCGGCTCGACCGCCGGATCCGCCCTACTTGAGCATGACGTCCGTCTGCCGGCGCGTCAGAGCTGCCCCATGGCCAGCTGCACCGCCAGACTGCTCACCGACACGGCGGCCCATACGCCCAGCCCCAGCAGGATAGGACGCAGGCCGGTCGATGCCATGCGACGCAGGTTCGATGACAGGCCAATGGCCGTGAGGGCGACAATGATCAGGAATTCGGCCGCATCGTGAATCCAGGGTTGCAGTTCAGCCGGCACAAACCCTGCCGTGCGCGCCCCCGATGCGACCAGGAAGCCGAGAATGAACCACGGGAAGATGCGGGCGAGGCTGAAGTTGGCGGCCCCGGCACGCTTGGCGCGGTACGCCACAATCGCTGCCAGCGCCAGACAGATAGGGATGATCAGCGTGGCACGCGTGAGCTTGACGATGGTCGCGTAGTCGCCTGCGGTCTTGCTGTAGCTGTAACCGGCAGCGACCACCGACGAGGTATCGTTGATCGCCGTACCCGCCCACATACCAAATCCCAGATCGGACAGATGCAACAGGTGACCGAGCATCGGGAACAGCACCACGGCCGCAATATTGAACAGGAAGATCGTCGAGATCGCGAACGCCGTTTCGTGGTCGTCCGGCTTGATGATGGGGGTGACGGCCGCGATGGCCGATCCGCCGCAGATCGCCGTGCCGATGCCGATGAGCAGCTTGAGCTTGCCGCCCACGCCCAGTGCGCGGCCCAGCGCCCAGGCCGACAGACCGGCGGCGGTGACCGTCACGGCCGTGACTGCCAGGGACTCCAGTCCCGTATGGGCGACCTGCGACAGGCTCAGGCCGAAGCCGAGGGCGATGATCGACCACTGAAGCACATACTTCGAGGCGAACCGGATACCCGCTTCATAGCGTGCACCGGGCGAGAACACGTTTCGAACGACGATGCCCAGCAAAATGCCGAACACGGGGCCGCCGACCAACGGCATCTGACGCCCCAGCAACAGCGCGACAAATGCGATGACGGTCGAGAGAATCAGACCTGCCCACGGATTCTGACGATCCGGTACCAGCGCGTTGGGACGGCTGGCCGTGGGGGGGTGAGTCGTATCGGTTTTTGTTGTCATCGCAGCCTCTCTTCTGGAATGACTACAAGTCTACGAACGTCGATTCAATAATAAAAATCGTTATATCGGATACGAATTATCTAAAATTACGATAATTATCCCCGCCGCACGTCACGTCCGAATCGAAGGCGCTGTTCCCCCCGCGTTTGCGCCTGCACTGGCGCATGACACCGCAAGCCAACCCCTGCCGTGAGCCGCTACACTCTCCGAAACCCGAGAAGCGTCGATCAGACCCCCTACCCCGGAGACCGAGCCCCATGTCGCAAGCTGCCAACACCCCCGCGCGCCGCGCACAGTGGTATTTCGATTTCGCGTCTCCCTTCTCGTACCTGCAATTCGAGCGGTTCGACACGCTGCCGCGCTGGCTCGACATCGACCTCAAGCCGATCGTGCTCGGCGCGATCCTTGCCCATCTGCAAACGCAGGGGCCCGCAGAAACACCGCACAAACGTCTCTTCACGTACCGCATGGCGCAGTTCCGCGCCGAGCAAGACGGCATTGCCTACCGAATGCCGCCCGTACACCCATTTCATCCGATCCGTGTACTGCGCCTGGCGATAGCGCTCGGCGCGACCCATGACGTGGTGCGTACGATCTACCGTTTCATCTGGGCCGAAGGGCGCGATGTCACCGACCCGCAGGGCTGGCAGGATCTGAGCGAACGCCTTGGGCTGCGCGCCGACGAAGCCGTCGCCCTGACGGAAGCTCCGGCGGTCAAGGCCGCCTTGCGCGAAAACACTGACGCCGCGATGGCCGCAGGCGTGTTTGGCGTGCCGACGTTCGCGTTCGACGGGGTGCTGTATTGGGGAGACGACGCGACTGCGCTGTTCCGCCACTGCCTCGCTCATCCGGCGTGGTTGCATTCGCCCGATGTCGAGCGCTTGCAACACATCACGATCGGCGTAAGGCGTGAGGGCTGACAACGCGCTGTCTTGCGCTTACTTCGCCCCGCCCAGGACCAGCGGCAGGGGCACGGCGTCGGCCATGGCGGCGTAGCCCGCATCGCTGGGGTGGGTGCCGTCGCCGCTATCGAGACGCGGCAACATGCGCGTGGGCTGGGCGGGATCGCGCAGCGCGGCGTCGAAATCGATGACGCCGTCAAAGGCTCCGCTCGTTCGCACCCATTGGTTGACGGCGTCACGCACCGCCTCGCGCTCGGGCGGCAGTTTGCCCGGCGGGATGGTCGTGCCGAGGATGCGAACGTGGCGCGAGCGCGCGGCGGCGATCAGCGATTGATACCCCGCGATCATCTCGGGTGCGGTCACGATCACATGCGGCACATCGCAGTCGAGCCCCGCATGGGGCGGCACGTAACCGAAATTGATATCGTTGATGCCGATTTGCACGACGACGGTTCGCACGCCGGGCTGTTCCAACGCGTCGCGCCGGAAGCGAGCGACGAGCCGCTCGCCGTAGCAGGCCGAATCGTGCAGCAGGCGATTGCCGCTGATGCCGAGATTGAGCACGGCAATATCGCGCCGTCCGGCATTCTCGAGCCGCCGCGCCAGCCCATCCGGCCAACGCCGATTCGCATTCAGCGTGCTGCGCATGCCGTCCGTGATCGAGTCGCCGATGGCGACGATCGCTTGTGCGGGCCGCTCCGGCACCACGCTGACGCCGGCCAGCCAAAGTGTATTCGTGAAGCGCTTCGGATAAGCCGATGCCTGTGCCGCATCGACAAAGTCACCGGCGCCACTCAGAAACGCCGTCTCCTGCGCAATCTTGTGCCAAGTCGTCGGGGGGGTGGCTTCGCGCGTGAACAGGCTGACCGCCAGTGGCGTTCCGGCGCGAACTGCGAACGGCAACGGGTCGCTCTCGAGCGAGGCCCCCGGTGCGATCCGCGCCGTCGGCTGAGCGCCGAACGTCATCTCGCGCAGACTACCGGCATCGACAGCCGCGCCGCGTAGTGCCACAGCGAGGCTCGCCCGCTCGATCACCAGCGGCTGCGTGCCGTAAGCGTTCGAAAAACGCACGCGGACTTCACTGCCCGAGAGTGTTGGATAGACGATCTGACGCACGGTACGCCCGCCCACGGCCGGCGCTCGGTTGAACGACGGCGCCGCTGGATGTTGCGCCACCGCTTGCGGTGCCGTCGCCCACACGCCGACGCGCGCGTTCTGCGCGAAGACCGTCGTCGCCGCAGCCATCGCCACGATAGCGAGCAGTGCACGGATCAGGACAACAGGTCGCGCACGGCGCAGGCGGGCAGGCATACCGTCGGCAGCGGAAGACCGGGAAATCAGAAACGTCGGGAGCATCGGGACAACGTGGGCAGTTCAGCCGGAATCGCCCGGCGGCAGCCGCCATTGTGCCTGATTGTGGTCGCTGGCAAAGGTTGACGTCACTACCGAGGGGACCACGGCCCCCCAGGTTTGGCAGAGCGAAACGGGATGTGTCGTCGCTCAGCGCGTGGAGATCACGATGGCAACACGCCGGTTCTGGGCGCGGCCGGTCGCCGTGCTGTTATCCGCAACGGGATTGCGCTTGCCTGCCCCGATCGTCTGAATGGCTGCACGCTGCATGCCCGCCTCGACCAGCACGTTGGCCACCACGTCGGCGCGGCGGGCGGAAAGCTGCTCGTTGTAGGTATCGCTGCCCACTGAATCGGTATAACCATAGACACTCACGCTGTTCAGGCCAACCTTCAGGAGCGTGCGGCCGATGCGAGCCACTGTCTGGCGCGCCGCATCGTGAATCACAAACTCGTCGGTATCGAACAACACCTTGTCGGACAAGCCGAACTCCCAACCGTCTTCGGTTTGCGTAAAGCCTTCAGATTTCAGCGCCGCGATCTGCTCGGCCGTCAGGCCGTGCACGGGCGTGGTCTGGCAGCCCGCCAGGGCGGCAAATCCCACCAGACACACCAGCCCCATCAGCCTGCGAGCCAACGCCTTCCATCGAGCGAGGGCGCGAGCGCCATGGGCCACCATTGCGCGGTGCGAAAGGTCAGAATGCGAGTCGTGCGTGTCGTGCGTTTCAACAGCGAAGTCCAAAGCAGATCCCCATGGCAGTGTGTCATCCGGTCGTCAATTATGGTTATGGTGTTCATCCAGCATGGCGCAATTCACGTTGGTTCACCCTTTGGGACTCCCCGCCACAAACCAGGTGCCGACGCCAGCACGCTTGGCCTGATACATGGCCGCGTCCGCCGTGCGCAGCAGCGCGGCGGCGTCCTCGGCGTGGGTCGGGTACAACGCGACACCGATACTCATCGATGTGACGATTTCGCCGCCATCCGGCAGCACAATCGGTTTTTCCATCGCCACGAGCAGGCTCTGCGCGAGACGCACGGCATTCGACGTCTGTCGCACGCCCACGAGCATGACGGCGAACTCGTCGCCGCCCAGACGCGCCACCAGATCGCCCTCGCGCAGCGGCTGGCGCAGACGCTCGGCAATGGTCATCAACACCACGTCACCCGCACCGTGCCCTCGTTGGTCGTTGATTTCCTTGAAACGGTCGCTGTCGAGATAGAGCAGCGCGACGTGCGTGCCCATTTCGCGCGCGTCGGCAAGCGCCTGCATCAGGCGCGATTCGAAATACGCCCGGTTCGGCAGCCCCGTCAGCCGATCGTGATTGGCCTGGTGCGCGAGCGTGGCATTTTGCGCGCGCAAGTGATTCTGCCACCCCTCGAATTCGTCGAGCAGTGCGTTGAAGTCATCGCCGAGTTCCTTCAGTTCGGCCAGTGGCGTCGCCGCCACGCGCTGATGAAACGCTCGCTCGCGGCGCACCGCGTGCGCCACTTCCGCCAGTGCCCGCAACGGTTTGACGATATCGCGGTGCATCCGTTTGGCCAGGACGTTCGCCACGGCGAACGTCACCAGCAGGCAGGCGAGCACGCCGCCCACCCCGCTCAGCAGGAAAAGGAAGAACTGATGCCCCTGCCCCTGCACATCGATAGTGCCGACGACTTTTCCGTCATGACGAATCGGCATTGTCACGGGTCCGGGCAGCGCGACGTTCGCGATCACGCGCTCGACTTGTGTCAGGGCGCCGCCGTCCGGACGACGCCACTGCGCGAACGGCGCATTGTTCGCATCGAACACCCGCACCTGAGCAAGGTCCTCGTCGCTCGCGATGAGCGCAATCGCTTCCTGAGCCGCCAGGCGGTCGCCAAACACGACCGCGGCCTCCGTAGTGTAGGCAAGCGAGCGCCCGATCAGCAGAAGATTGTTCTCGGCATACGCGCGCAAGGCGATCCATGCCACCAGCGACAGCGAGACCGCTGCGAGCACGACGGCGGACACGGCCAGGCGCAAGTGGGTACGGCGCAGCATGCCCTGCAACGACGGCCGGCGACCGCGCATCGGGTCGGGCGCCGCGACATGCGATGTCGCCAACGGCAGCTCACGTTCGCCTTCGGCCGACGCATCGGCAGGCAGCAGGCCGGCGACCGACGAGCCGCCGGGCGGCATGGGCGGGGATGAAGGACGATGGGTCGTCATGGTGTCCCCGGCTTTCGTGCCAGCTTGAGCACGTTGGGGTGGACACGAACGCCACTCCGCGCAACGGTGTCGAGGTTGATGTCGAACGTCACTCGCTCCGTATCGACGTTCAGGCAGAACATGACCCCGAGCGTGCACGAGTCGTTCCGCTCGCTGATCGTCAGGATGGGGTGACCGGCGAGGTTCGCCAGCAATTGCCGACGCTCGGTGTCACTCGCGGCACCCAGATACAACGCGTCGCACAACGAACCAATGGCAGGCTCCGTCACCGCAACACGCTTCGCCTCGACCGGCAAGCCCAGGGTGGGCAACGGCCCGGCGAGCAGATCGCGCGCGTAGTCGGTATTGCCGACCACACACAGTCGCACCTTGGCGGGGTCCGTCGGCCAGCGGGTGAAACTGATGATGCCGAGCACCACCTGTCGCACGTTGGCGTCCCGCACGTTGGGTGCAGCGGCGGGCTCCGGCGTCTGTGCAAATGCGCTGCCGAACGTGGCCCAGCACACGAGCCACAGAAAACACGCCAGGGGCGCGCGCAGACGAAGCGGCATCCGACGTTCTCGCCAGAGGCCCCGGGTCATACCGCTCGTTGATGTGCACGCGTTATGCAACGCTCTCTTCCTTTTGCCGAATGTCGGTGGTGGCGGGCACGTCACGCGAGGCTTGACCGGCGTGCTGCGCAAACCCGCGTGAATCAGGCCGCATCATACCGAAGGGATCGCGCTCGGGCCATAGCAATGCCCCGGTCGCCCCCGCCGTGGGCGGTGTTTTGCCGTCGCTGGCCGCCGCGATTCAAGGCGCGCCTGCGGCGGATCGCAGCCCACAGCATGCGCGTGCCCACGCATTTTCGGAACCCCCATCGCCCCCGCGTTTTCCCTTGCCCGCGCGCGCGCTCCTCATGGCAGAATGGTACGCACAACCATTTGAAAAACAAAAGAAATTTGGCGATCCGATCTCTCGATTTTCGAGATAAAAATCGCGACGCCAGGGAGGTGTTGCATGACGTTCCTGAAGTCCGGCTTGGCCGGCTTTCGGGGGGACCGGGCATGAACGATCCCGTGCCTCGTCGGGTGCCCGACGTACAAGCCGAGTTGAGCCGCGCCGCGCTCGACAGTGCGCCCTATGCCATGTTCGTTTGCACGGACGACGGCATGCTCGAGCGAATGAACGGCGCGTTCACGCGGCTGACGGGCCATCGCCCCGATGACCTGCTGGGCAAGCGCAGCTTCCTGTCGTTGCTCGATCCGTCCGAGCTGACGCGTCGTCGCCTGCCAGCGCTGGCCAGTCTGTCGGCCACCGAAGCGGTACCGTACGACGACGAATGGCATCTGCTCACACATGTGCGCAGCTGGCTGCCCGTACGGCTGGCGCTTTCCTGCGTCGAACATGCCCCCGGCGAACGACGCTGGGTGGGCATCGTGCTCGACCTCTCGCAACAGGTGCAGGTGGCGTCCCGGCTCTGGTACGTCACGCATCACGACCCGGTCACCCAGTTGCCCAACCAGACGCTGCTCAACGAACGGCTCGAACTGGCGATTCATCGGTGCGCGCGCCAGCAGGTCGGGCTGACGGTTTTGCTGGTCGAACTCGATCACCTGCGCCAATTGCGCAGCACCTTCGGTCCACCGACCGCAGAGCTGGCGCTGCGCATCGCCGCCGAACGCCTGCGCGAAGCCAGCGGCCCCGAAGACGCCCTCGCGTGCCTCGGCGGCAGCCGTTTCGTCATCGTCACCAACGAAACGGGCGACGGCGCGCGTCTGTTCGCCGCTCGAATTCAGGCACGGCTCGCCCAATGGGCCGACGTCGACCAGAATGCCGTCGCGCTCGACGCGAGCATCGGCTTGGTCAGCTATCCCGAACACGGCCATACCCCCGACACGCTGCTGCGCCGAGCCCACATTGCGCTGGGTATCGCCAGCGCCGCCGGTGGCGGATTGCGCGTCTTCAGCAGCGAGATGGACGCGCAGACGCGGCGGCGCAACGAACTCGAGAGTCTGTTGCGCGTCGCGGTGCATGAGCAGGCGCACACGCAACTGCATCTCGTGTACCAGCCGCAAGTCAGTCTGTCCGACGGCGAGATCCGCCACGCGGAAACGCTTCTGCGCTGGCGTCACCCGGCGCTGGGGGTCATCGGGCCGGCAGAATTCATCCCGATCGCGGAAACCTCGGGACTGATCCTGCCGCTGGGCGAATGGGTGATGCAAACGGCCTGCCGCGAGGCGAGCCGTCTGCTGCGGCGGTGCGGCCATCTGCCGCGCATCTCCGTCAACGTGTCGGCGCAGCAGTTTGCACGGCAGGACGTCGTGGGCATGGTCGAGCGTGCCCTGAGCGCGCATGCGCTGGAACCTCGCCACCTGGAGATCGAGATCACGGAAACCGTGCTGCTCGGGGACTCGAGCGCCGCGGTCGGTTGTCTGCGCTCACTGCACGACATGGGTGTCGAGATCGCCGTCGACGACTTCGGCACGGGGTATGCCAGCCTCGCCTATCTGACCCGTTTCCCCGTCAATCGCCTCAAGATCGACCAGACTTTCGTGCGCGACATGCTCACGCATGCCCACAGCCATGCCATCGTGAGCGCGATTGTTGCGATGGCCCACTCGCTCGGCATGCGCGTGACGGCCGAGGGCGTGGAGACGCAGGCGCAGGCCCAGCGGCTCACCGAGCTGGGGTGCGACGAAGCGCAGGGATTCTGGTTCGCTCGGCCGGTCGACATGGGCGGCTTTTATCACATCGTGGCACCGCTGGGCAGCGGCGCGCGACGCTGACGCTCGCCGCCGAGCCGCGATTGTTGCCCCCGGCCCCGCTATTTGCGCCGACATGGCGTGTCAAGACTCGCGCGCGTCTTGAGAACGCGGTATGTTACGTCGCGAAGGGACTCCCCCGAACGACGTTGCAACGAGGATTATCGCCATGAAGACCAAAGCCGCCATTGCCTGGGAAGCCGGCAAACCCCTGACCATCGAGGAAGTCGATCTGGAAGGGCCGCGCGCCGGCGAGGTGTTGATCGAGATCAAGGCCACCGGCATCTGCCATACGGACTACTACACACTCTCCGGCGCCGATCCGGAAGGTATCTTCCCCGCCATTCTCGGGCACGAGGGCGCGGGCGTCGTCGTCGACGTTGGTCCGGGCGTCACCACCCTGAAGAAAGACGATCACGTCATTCCGCTGTACACGCCCGAATGCCGCCAGTGCAAGTTCTGCCTGTCGCGCAAGACCAACCTGTGCCAGGCGATCCGCAGCACGCAGGGCCGCGGCCTGATGCCGGATGCCACGTCGCGCTTCTCGCTCGACGGCAAGCCCATCTTCCATTACATGGGCACGTCCACGTTCTCTAACTACATCGTCGTGCCGGAAATCGCCGTCGCGAAGGTCCGCTCGGACGCACCGTTCGACAAGGTCTGCTACATCGGTTGCGGCGTGACGACCGGCGTGGGCGCCGTGGTCTATTCGGCGAAGGTCGAGGCGGGGGCGAACGTCGTGGTGTTCGGCCTCGGCGGCATTGGCCTGAACGTGATCCAGGGCGCGAAGATGGTCGGTGCCGACAAGATCATTGGCGTCGATATCAACCCGGGGCGCGTGGCACTCGCCAAGAAGTTCGGCATGACGCACTTCATCAATCCGAATGAGGTCGAAAACGTCGTTGACACGATCGTGCAATTGACCGACGGCGGCGCCGATTACTCGTTCGAGTGCATCGGCAACGTGACGACCATGCGTCAGGCGCTCGAATGCTGCCACAAGGGGTGGGGCCAGTCGTTCATCATTGGCGTGGCCGCCGCGGGTCAGGAGATCAGCACGCGTCCGTTCCAGCTGGTGACGGGCCGCGAGTGGAAGGGGTCGGCGTTCGGCGGGGCGCGCGGTCGCACCGACGTGCCGAAAATCGTCGACTGGTATATGGAGGGTAAGATCAACATCGACGACCTGATCACGCACACGCTGCGTCTGGACCAGATCAACGAAGGCTTCGATCTGATGAAGCGCGGCGAGTCGATCCGCTCGGTCGTGCTGTACTGATCGACACGTTTCGAAGGCGCTGTTCCTCCCGCGCGTCACGGGTGCCGGACGCACCGCCGTCACGACAAGGAGACGGACATGAAGACATGGACTTTGCCGCTCGTGCTCGCGGGCGCCATGATGCTGGTCGCGCTGCCGGAGGCGGCGTCGGCGCAGTCCGGGCAGGCGGTGATCAACGCGCCGGCCAACGTGCGCGCCGGTCCGGCCGTCGATTACCCGGTTGTCGCCCAGACCGGCGCGGGCATGCCCGTGACGGTCTACGGCTGTCTATCCGATTACTCGTGGTGCGACATCGGCCTGCCGGGCGCGCGCGGCTGGATCTACGCGGCGCTGCTCAGCTATCCGTATCAGGGCAGCCCGGTGCCCGTGCTCAACTACGGCCCGATGATCGGGCTGCCCATCGTGACGTTCTCGATCGGCGCGTACTGGGGCAACTATTATCGTGGCCGGCCGTGGTATCACGATCAGCGCTACTGGCAACGCCCGCCTCCGCGACCGCGGCCGCCGGGGCACTACTATCCAGGTGCCGGACCGCGTCCGCCCGGGGGCCACTATCCCGGCGCAGGGCCTCGCCCGCCGGGACCGGGGGCCGGACCGGGGAACCGCCCGCCCGGACACGGTGCGGGCCCGGGGCCCGGGCCGCGTCCTCCGGGCCACGGCGCCAGCCCAGGGCCGCGTCCACAGGGAGGCGGCGGTAGTGCGGGTCCGCGTCCGCCTGGTGGGGGGAATCGCGCAGACTATGATCGTGGGCGAGGCGGGGGACGCGCAGGCGGACAGAGCGGTGGACACGGTGGACGTCCGCCCGGCGGCGGTCCGGGGGGCGGTGGCCCCGGCGGTTCCAACCACTGACCCCGCCAACCGCGCGCGTCGCCCTGTCTGCGACGCGGCGGCCCTCGCGCCGCGGCGCGCCCATCGATGTGCCCCCAATTCAGCAGACGCTGTACGCACCTTGGGAAAAATCGCTTAAAATATGAGCAATTCCGGCCAGGCGGAGGCGCCGATCAGGCACCGATGGCCGGACCGCAGGACAGCGAGCCTTCGCCCGAACGACGCCACGGCGTCGAACGGGCCCCCACCTTGCAGACCCACCCTTCTCCGATGTGCCACGGCGACAGTCGCCACGCACACGGCAGTCCGGCAGGATCCTCCGTAAGTCTCGATCGTGTTCGTCCCGCCCCGGTGCGCGTAGCGCGCGCCGTGGTTGCCTATCGTCTTGCCGCATCCGGCGCGCATCCCCATGCACGCTACCGACGGCCGACAGATCGGTGCCGTGCGCACCGGCGACGTTAGCGCAACGAGGAGGTTCGACCCACCCTGTGGTGTTCCGCCAGGCATGGGAACGAGCGGCCACAAGCCCGGGGTGCCCTTGCAGCCAGGTCGCGGGAGACCTCTCCCGTGGATTCCCCGACGGCGCGCCACGCGAACGCCAGGGGCATACGTTGCAGGAACCTTTTGCAGGTCATGAGTCTTTTTCGAACCAAAAACATCGAGAACATGCTGGTCGCGAGCCGTACCGGCAGTCTCAAAAAGGTGCTGGGCCCGGTCGATCTGGTCCTGATGGGCATCGGCGCCATCATCGGCACCGGCATTTTCGTGCTCACAGGCACCGGCGCCCTCACCGCCGGCCCTGCGCTCACGCTCTCGTTCATCATCGCGGCCACCGCTTGCGGCTTCGCGGCCCTGTGCTACGCGGAATTCGCGTCGACGATTCCCGTCTCGGGATCGATCTACACCTACAGCTACGCCACGCTCGGCGAGATCGTCGCGTGGATCATCGGCTGGGATCTGATGCTCGAGTATGGGCTGGCCTCGTCGGCCGTCTCGGTCGGGTGGTCGGGCTACTTCCAGTCGCTCACGGCAGGCTTCGGTCTGCATTTGCCCGCCGCCATCACGGCAGCACCCGGCAGCGTGCCCGGCGTCACGACCTTCATCAACCTGCCCGCCGTGGTCATCATGCTGCTCATCACGTGGGTCCTGTCGTACGGCGTGCGTGAGTCCGCGCGCATCAACAATCTGATGGTGGCGATCAAGATCGGCGTCGTGCTGCTGTTCATCGCGGTGGGCGTATGGCATGTCAAACCGGCCAACTGGACACCGTTCATGCCGTTCGGCACCGGCGGCATGTTCAACGCCGCCGCGCTCGTGTTCTTCGCGTTCATCGGCTTCGACGCCGTGACGTCGGCAGCGGAAGAAGTCCGCAATCCGGGCCGCGATCTGCCCATCGGCATAATTGGCTCGCTCATCGTCTGCACGCTGCTGTATGTGGCGGTCGCCGCGATCATGACCGGCATCGTGCCGTTCGCGAAGTTCGCGGGCGTGGACCACCCGGTGTCGCTGGCGCTGCAATATGCCGGTCAGAACTGGATCGCGGGCTTCGTCGATCTGGGCGCGATTCTCGGCATGACGACCGTGATCCTGGTGATGACCTACGGCCAGACCCGCATTACGTATGCCATGTCGCGCGACGGCCTGCTGCCGCCGCTGCTCTCGCGCATTCATCCGACGCACAAAACGCCATTCGCCGGCACGTGGATCATTGGTGTGGTGTTCGCCGTCATCGCGGGCTTTGTGCCGCTGGGCGTGCTCGCCGAGCTGATCAATATCGGCACGCTGTCGGCGTTCGCGCTGGTGTCGGTCGCCGTGCTGGTGCTGCGTCGCACGCACCCGGACCTGCCGCGCGCGTTCCGCGTGCCCGGCGCCCCGGTCGTGCCGCTTATCTCCGCCGGTCTGTGCCTGTTCCTGATGGCGCACCTGCAAGCGACCACATGGGTCGCCTTCGTGGTGTGGCTCGTCATCGGATTGGGGATCTATTTCACGTATGCGCGCCGCAACGCGCTGCTGCACAAGTCGCGCGACGCGCTTCCGGCGCAGTCGTAAGCGCGCCGCTTGCTGTCCCCCCTCGCGCCCAGGCGCGAGCGCGCGGGCAGGCCCGGCTCAGCCGAAATTGCGATTGATCCACACGGCGCCGTAGCCTAGCGCGAACATGGTGAGCAGCAGCGGCACCGAGATGCGCAGTACCTGGATGACCAGCGGACGCGGCGGCAGATCGTCTTCCTCCGGCATCCGCGCCGCTTCGCGCAACGCACCGGTGCAAAGCGCCGCCGCAGCAACGCTCACGACGATCCAGAACGTCTGGTTGTACATCAGCGCGACGAGCAAAAGCGCCAGCGCGACGTTGCGGCCGTGATAGATCAGATTGACGGTAGTACGAAAGGATTGCGGCGACATGTCGGTATTGCGCCGGCGTGAGCACGGATGCTCCACCGGCGTCAGGGTTCTGGTTATTCGTCGTGTGACGTGCGGTATGCCGTTCGGCCTGCCGCCGCCTGCAGAATCTGCGCAGCGCTTATCCTGCCTTAACGGCCTTCGCGACCGCAGTCTTTAGCCTGACATCGCGTCTGTGTTCGCCACGCAGCAGTATCGGACGCGATCTCGAATGGACTGCCGCAGGCAACGCCCGGCGGTGCCCGACGTGATGTCGGGCGCCAGACGAATGCGGTATGCTCCCCCGCATGACTGCCCCCGCGCCTTCCCCTCTCCCCACCGCCGTCCCGGACATCGACGGCGCGCCCCGTCACGATGCGCCGACGCGAGCCGTCTATGTCATCGTGGCGCACCCGCGCTGGCGCGACTCTCGCGTCAATCACCGCCTGCTCGACGCCGCTCGCAGCATCGCAGGTGTCGACGTCAACGACCTGTACTCGACGTATCCCGACTTCAGCATCGACATTGCGGCCGAACAACGGCGCGTGGCGCGTGCCGACCTGGTCGTGCTCGTCCATCCGATCTACTGGTACAGCATGCCGCCGCTGCAGAAGCTCTGGCTCGACGAAGTGCTGTCGTGGGGCTGGGCGTACGGCCATGACGGACATGCGCTCGCGAACAAGGACTTCTGGCTCGTGGCGAGTGCCGGCGGGCCAAAGGCGAGCTATCGCCCCGAGGGCTACAACGAGCACGAGTTCTCGGCGTTCCTGCCGCCCTACGAGCAGATGGCGCGCCTGTGCAACATGCGCTTCCTGCCCCCGCACGTGTTCTTTGGCGCGCGACGCAGCGACGATGCCGCACTCGATGCCCACGTGAGCGCGTTTGCCGGCAAGCTCGCCACGTACCCGCAATGGCCCGAGCTGATTTCCATGGCGGACGCGCCCGAGTGTCAGGACATTCCGGTCGCGGATCGTCCGCGCTGCGCAACCGGCGTCGCCGACGTGGCCGGCACCACGAATGCAAGCTCAGGGAGGGCCGCCTGATGGAACACGTACCGGCCTGGTTGCTTGCCAGCCTGATCTACCTCGCCGCGGCGGTCATTGTCGTACCGCTGTCGCGTGCGCTGGGACTCGGCGCGATCATCGGTTATCTCGCCGCCGGGATCGCCATCGGTCCCTGGGGACTCGGTCTTGTCGCGCGCGTCGAAGACGTGCTGCATTTCGCCGAATTCGGCGTGGTGCTGATGCTTTTTCTTGTCGGCCTCGAACTGGAACCACGACGCCTGTGGAATCTGCGACGGCCGATCTTCGGATGGGGCTCGGCGCAGGTCGTCGGGTGCGCGGTGCTGCTCTTCGCGGCGGGCGTCGCACTCGGCGCGCCGTGGCGCATCGCCCTCGTCGCGGCCCTGGGCCTCGCGCTCTCGTCGACCGCGATCGCCTTGCAGGTGATGGCCGAGCGCAATCTGCTCGGCACCCCGAGCGGTCAGGCGGGCTTTTCGATCCTGCTGTTCCAGGACGTTGCCGCGATCCCGATCCTCGCGCTGCTGCCCTTGCTGGCCAATTCGTTCGACAGCCACGTGATGACCGGGACGGCGCGCGCGCTCGAAGCCCTGAAAATCGTCGGCGTGATTGCGGCGATCATCCTTGGCGGGCGGCTGGCGTTGCGCCCGCTGCTGCGCTGGATCGCCAACAGCCGCACGCCGGAGATTTTCACGGCGGCGTCGCTGTTGCTCGTCGTCGCCATCGCGACACTGATGCAATGGGTCGGCCTGTCGATGGCGCTCGGCGCGTTCCTCGCCGGCGTGCTGCTTGCCGAGAGCGAATACCGGCGGGAGCTGGAAACCGACATCGAACCGTTCAAGGGGCTTCTGCTCGGGCTGTTCTTCATTGCCGTCGGCATGAGCATCGACTTCGGTGTGCTGCTCGCGCAACCGCTGCGCATGATCGCCGTCGTCATCGGCTTCATGGCGCTCAAAGGACTGGCCATCTACGGGGTGTCGCGGTGGATGCAACTGCCCTATCAAGAACGGCCGATCTTCACGCTGCTGCTGGCACAGGGCGGTGAATTCGCCTTCGTGGTGTTCCAGTCGGCCGGACCGCAAGTGCTGCCTCCGGCGGTGTCGTCGTTCCTCATCGGCGCCGTCGCGCTCTCGATGCTGGTCTCGCCGCTGCTGCTCGTGGGCATCGACAAGTGGCTGCTGCCGCGCTACAGCGTGACGGGATCGCCCCGCATGGCAGAGATCGACGAGCCGCAGTCTGCCAGCGTCGTGATCTGCGGCTTTGGACGCTACGGGCAAATCGTTGGCCGCACGCTGGTGCCGCAGGGCGTTTCGGTGACCGTGCTCGATCACGATCCCGACACCATCGAGAGCCTGCGCCAGTTTGGCTTCCGGGTGTTCTACGGCGACGCGACACGGCTCGATCTGCTGCGTATCGCGGGCGTGGCACATGCCCGCGCGGTGGTCGTCGCCGTAGACGACGTCGATCAGTCCCTGGAAATCGTCGACCTGTTGCGCGAACACTTCCCCGACGTGCCCATCGTGGCGCGGGCGCGCAACGTCGGCCATCTGTTCCAGCTTCGCGATCGTGGCGTCGAACACATTGAACGGGAAGTCTTCGAGTCGTCGTTGCGCAGTGCGCGGTCGGTGCTTGAAACCCTGGGCTGGCCGGCGGCCGAGGCGAGAGAGGCGGCGATGGCCTTCCGGCGCGCCAATTTGCAACTGACCGACGAGATGTATCCCGCTTACCAGGATCGCAAGGCAATGGTCGCCGCGGCCAAGGAAGGCCGCCGCCAGTTCGAAGAGCAGATGGCACGCGAGCGCGAGCAGCGTCATGCGCGGCGGCACGTCACGTTCGGTTGGGACGGCGAGCGCGCGCCTGACGCGGCCCCTGCCCCGACGCCCACCGACGCACTGGCGTCACGAACCCCGGACACGCCCGCGGCCGAAGACCGCCGCGCCTGATCGCCCGATCTCGATTCGTCGGACGAACAAAAAGCCGTCCCGAGGATTTTCCCTCGGGACGGCTTTTGACGTTACGGCGACAGCCGGCCGGCGATCAGCTGCCTTGGCTGACGTTCAGCTCACCTGCGGCGCGGGCACGCGCCAGTTCCTGCTTCACGCCAGCGCGCGTGGCGCTCGGGCCTTGCGAGGCGACGATCGGGTAGTCGACGTCGTTCTGCGGCACAAGGCCTTGCGCGCGTGCCTGGGCCAGTTCGGCCTTCACGTCGGCGCGGCTCTTGGTCGAGGCCGAAGCGACATAGACCGGATAGTCGGCGTCACCGTTCGGGATCAGCCCTTGAGCGCGGGCTTGTGCCAGATCAGCGAGCACGGCGGCACGCGTGAGCGGCTGACCTTGCGAGGCGATCTCGGGGTAGTTGTTGCCGTTCTCGGCAGCGTTGCTGGCCACAGCACCGAACGAAGCCACGGCGGCGATAAGGGCGATTGCGATGTTCTTGCGGTTCATTTTCTTAACTCCTGTCTAGTTTGCGACGACTTAGTTTTCAATTGCGCCGTCGATGGAAGGAAGTCTAGAACTCGCCGCCGAGATGAAAAACGCGATATTTGTCGAGGAACTATTGCGGCTTTCGATGAGAATCGACGCACCACAATGGGGCAATCGCGCTGCGACGAACACCGCTGCCCCCGGGAAACGGGGCGCAGCGGCGTCGTAAGCGCTGGGCAAACGTGCGGGTGGGGGCTCAGTCGACGAGCGAGGCGCCGAGGGCATCGAGCAACTGCTGGGTACCGCGTTCGCGCGATCCCGCGTCGTCGTAGCCGTCCAGGAACGCGCCCTGCTCGGTCATGACGAGTTGCGTGCCGCCATCATGCGCACGAAGATCGATCGTCGCGAGCGACACGGAGATCTTGCGCGTATCCAGATGCATCTCGTAGGTGTAGACAAGCCGCGCATCGGGCACGACATCGAAGTACAGCGCGTCGAACGTGGACACCATGCCGCTTGCCCACTGCCCTTTCGCCACCTCGCGGCCGCCGGGGCGCACATCCATGGAGCGCTCGAGCAACGTCAGGCCATCGCTTCTGGCGAACCAGCGATCCTTGGCGTCGCGCTCGGTCAGCGCACGGTACACGCGCGCAGGCGACGCGGCGTACTGACGCTCGATGCGAAAGGTCGCATGCACCACACTGCGTTGCGTTGGCGCCTCCGCGTCGCGCATGACCTCGCGGCCCAGCTTATCGAGCGTCTGTGCCCAACCCTGACCGGCACCAGCGGGCATCCAGGCGAACGCGGGATCGTGAACGGTGTAGCGCTGCTCGACATCCAACCGCGTGCCTTGCCCCACTTCCGTGAATTGCGCCGTCGTGCGCGCGCCGAACAGCGCCTGTCCCTTCGCGTCGGTCACTTCCATGTCGATCACCAGACGTGCCGGAGCGTCGATCTCGATGAAACGCCCGCGAATCCAATGCGACTCCCCTTCTGGCGATTGCATGCGCAGGTCGAAAACGCCACCCACGCGGGCATCGATCTTCGCTTCGGGCACGGTGTAGCCGGTCGGGCAAAACCAGCGCTTCACGGCATCGGTACGGGTCCAGGCGAGAAATACGGTTTCGCGCGTGGTTGCGTAAGTCCGACCAACGCTCAGCGGACTCGGCTGCGTTTCGGGTATGGCTTCACTGGCTGTCCTCATGAACTCCTCCTTCGGGCGGCAGGCTGGCCAGATACTCGCCCAATCGGTCGAGATGGCCCTCCCACTCGTGACGGCGCTGATGAATCCATCGCTCGGCAAGGCTCAGCGCCTGGGGTTCGATCCGGCACGTTCGCACGCGTCCGGCCTTTTCCGTTCGCACCAGCCCCGCACTCTCAAGTACGGCCAGGTGCTGCATGACCGCCTGCAACGACATCGCCAGCGGCTGCGCGAGCGCGCTCACCGACGCCGGCCCCTGCGCCAGCCGCGCAAGCATCGCGCGGCGTGACGCGTCGGCCAGCGCCTGAAAGGTCAGATCGAGGGTGATGTCATGGTCAAGCATGTACTTGAGTATAGGCGCTCAGAAAAGTAAAGCAAGGACTTTAGTATCAGAATCGTCAGGTAATAATGTGATGCTCGTTGCGCGGGCGCAGGCGGGCCGTGTGCTGGCGATGGAGGATTTCCCGCAGCGATTGCTCGATGGTCTCGGACATGGCGTTGAGCGCGAGGTCGTTCGGCTCCAGTCCGAACGGCTCTTCGATTTCGGCGCTGACCGCTTCGAGCGCGAAGAAGGTGTACGAGAGGAAGGCCACGACCACCGGCGTCATCGGGCCGATCGAATCGACCAGACCGAAGGGCAGCAGCAGACTGTAGAGATAGGTCACGCGGTGCAGGATCACACCGTAAGTGAACGGGATCGGCGTGGTGGCGATGCGCTCGCAGCCGCCGATGGCTTCGCCGAGCCGATCCAGATGCATCTCCATGACCTGCGCGAGCGGCGCTTCGATCTGCCCGCGCGCGCGGCGTTCCCGGAGCCATTCGCCCGCCATGAGCAGGATCGCGATGGGCTTGAACTGCTTGCGGGCGAGGCAGACTACGTCCGTTTTGTCGAGCAGCCGTTCGAAGTCGGCCTGCGGGTCCGTGCCGCGCAACTGATGCCGCATGCCGTGTACGAAGGCGATGAGATAGGCGACGAAGCGCGACGATTCCGAGGTATCGGACACCAGCGTCATCGACTGACGGGCCAGCGCGCGCGTCTCATTGAGCACGCTGCCCCAGAGCATCCGGGCTTCCCAGTAGCGGGCGTAGCTCGTGGTATTGCGAAAGCCGAGGAAAATCGCGAGCGTGATGCCGATCAGCGAGAACGGCACGAACGTGAGCGGAATCTTCCATTCGAAGACGCGTCCGTGGGCCAACGTGACGGCGATCGAGATGAGGGTGGTGAAAATGAGCTGCGGGGCAATCTTGGGAACGATCGAGCCGCGCACGACAAAGAGCATGCGCAGCCAGTTCAGATTGGGTCGGACGATCATGGGGGAATGGAGGCGCTCGCAAGCGCGGAAGGACTGGCTGTGGGGGGAGCCGTTGCGCCGGGATGATACGCCCATATCGGCCGGTTTGAAATGGTTGCAACCGATTGCAACATCGCTGTGCGCCGCCCGGACGGCTGGCGAAAATCGCATTACGCCGCCTTGGCGTACACCAGGACTCAATAACGATCATGAACGTCCCATACCTCACGCCTCACACCGCCGGGGGGACCGGCAAGCTACGCGGACTGGCGGCCATCGCGCTGCTGACCGGACTCGCCGGCGTGCTCGGCAGTCTGTCGGGCTGCGTGGTCGAACCGCCGCGTCAAGCGCCTGCGGCGCGCGTCATCGTGGCGCCGGACCCGCATACCGTGGCCGTGCAACGTCGCGAGCAGATCGACCGCCGTATCGGCAATGAATCGCGCGACATCGACAATCACGTCAACCAAGGCTATTACCCGCCGCCGCGCGGCTATGCGTTGCACCGCCGCCTTGACGCCATTGCGCAGGAAACCCGCGACATGGCCGCGCAACACGGCGGCGGCCTGTCGGGCGACGAGCAACGCGCCGTCAACCAGGAACTCGACCAACTGCATCGCATGATCGCTGGCTGACGTCGACACGGCTGCCGTGATCCGCAAAGACGACGCCCGTCGGCCGCTAAGCCGACGGGCGTTTCAATGGCCATGCCGGACAACCGTTACTTCACGGCCAATGCCTGCGCTAGCGTGACCGGGTCCTGGAAAATGCTCGAGAAGTCGAGCGCGCCGTGCCCGTTGGCCCGATGCACCTCGAAGATGCGCCGCGCCAGATCGCCGAGCGGGGTCGCCACGTCGGCGGCCGCCGCCGCCCCGTGGGCGAGACGCAAGTCTTTCGCCATCAGATCCGTGGCAAAACCACCGGTGTAACCCCGCGACGACGCCGCATTCTCCATCACGCCCGGACACGGGTTGTAGACCTCCAGCGTCCAGTTTCGCCCGGAGCTTTGCTGCATGACGGCCGAGAGCACCTTCGGGTCGAGTCCGTTGGCGATCCCCAGACGCAGCGCCTCACTCGTGCCCGCCATCAGAATACCCAGCAGCATGTTGTTGCACAGCTTGAGCGTCTGCCCCGCGCCCAGCGGCCCGCCGTGATGAATCGCCCGTCCCATGTTGCCGAGCAGCGGCCGCATGCGCTCGACGAGCACCGCATCGCCGCCCACCATGAACGTGAGCGTGCCCGCGGCCGCGCCCGCCGTGCCGCCGGAGACCGGCGCGTCGAGCAACGGTGTGCCCGGACGCGCGAGCGTCGCCAACTGGCGTGGAATTTCCGGCGGCACCGTGCTGCTGTCGATCAGCACGGCGTCCGGCGCGGCGTGCGCGAGCACACCGTCCGGGCCATCGTACGCCGCGAGCACATGTTCGCCGGCGGGCAGCATCGTGATGACCACCTGAGCGTTGCGCACGGCGTCGGCAATCGAAGTGGCCGCCGTGCCACCGGCCGCCGTGAGTCGCGCGAGCGCCGCGTCCGACAAGTCGAAGCCGCGCACCGCGTGCCCCGCCTTCACCAGATTCGCCGCCATCGGCCCGCCCATGTTGCCGAGCCCGATGAAGGCGACACGCCAAGCATTTTGTTGCGTTTCCGTAGCCATCGTCTGTCTCCGAATCTCCGAAAGCGTCGTGCGCGTTACTTCAACGTGATCGTCGTGTTCACGCCCGCCGGGCCCGTGCCGCGCGCTTGCCAGCGTGCCGTCACGGTCTTGGTCTGCGTCCAGAACAGAATCGCCTGTTTGCCGTTCGGCCCCAGATCGCCCAGCTTCGACGCACGCGAGCCGGTGAAGCTGAACCAGGCGACCGGCACCGGAATCGGCAGGTTGATCCCGACCTGCCCAACGTCGATCTCGTTCTGGAACTGGCGTGCCGCTCCGCCATCCTGAGTGAACAGCGCCACGCCGTTGCCGTTGGGATTGGCGTTGACGAAGGCGATCGCTTCATCGAGCGTATCGACACCCGTCATGCACAGCACCGGTCCGAAAATCTCGTCGCGGTAGATCGACATGTCGGCCGTGACATCGTCGAAAATCGTCGGACCGACGAAGTTGCCATCGGGCGCTTCCTTGACGGTGTGGCCGCGGCCGTCGAGCAGCAGTTTCGCGCCCTCCTCCACGCCGGCGCCGATGAGCTTCTCGACGCGCGCACGCGCCTGCTTCGACACCACGGGGCCGAGATCCGCCGTGCGGTCCGAGCCCGGACCCACCTTGAGTGCGCGCGCACGCGCCACCAGCTCAGGCACCCACGCGCGCGCTTCGCCCACGAGCACCGCCACGGACGTGGCCATGCAACGCTGCCCCGCCGCACCGAACGCCGCGCCCAGCAGGTGGTTGATGGCCTGCTCGCGATCCGCGTCGGGCAGGATCACGCAGTGGTTCTTCGCGCCCATCATCGCCTGGCAACGCTTGCCCGCCTCCGAGGCGCGACGATAGATATGCGTGCCGACATGCGTCGAGCCGATGAACGACACAGCCTTGATGTCCGGGTGATCGCAAATGCCGTTGGCGATGTCCGGCCCGCCATGCACGACATTGAGCACGCCCGGCGGCAGGCCGGCTTCGAGCGCGAGTTCGGCCAGGCGCAGCGACGCGCTCGGATCCTGCTCCGACGGCTTGAGCACGAACGTGTTGCCGGTGGCCACCGCCAGCGGGAACATGAAGCACGGCAGCATCACCGGGAAGTTGAACGCGGTGATCCCGGCGCACACCCCCAGCGGCTCGATCAGCGTGTAGACGTCAACGCCGCCCGCGGCGTTCTGCGCGTACTCGCCCAACTGCAGCGAGGCAATCGAGCATGCGTGTTCGACGACTTCGAGGCCGCGCCCGACTTCGCCTTCGGCGTCGGGCAGCGTCTTGCCGTGCTCACGCGTGATCAATTCGGCGAGTTCGCCGGTGTGCTCGCGCAGCAACTGCTGGAAGCGCAACATCACGCGCATGCGGTTGGCTTGCGACGTATTGCGCCAGCCCTTGTAGGCCGCCTTGGCCGACGCCACAGCGGCATCGAGTTCCTCCGTCGTGGCAAACGGCACGCGTGCGACGACTTCCTGCGTGGCCGGGTTCACAACGTCGCGCCACTGCGAGGACTTCGACTCGACGCGCTTGCCGTCGATCAGCAGCGGAATGGTGGGTAGGGACATGACATGCTCTCCTGATGGAAACGAATGCGAGGATTCGGGGGCGAAAAGACTGCGAATGACTTCAGGGTTCGGTGGAAGGCGGGCTACGGTGAATGACCACGCAGCGCCGCCGGCAATTACAAGATAGGCAATCGCAGCGAGGCCTGCGCCGCGACGATCCCATGACGATCAAGCGTCGCTCACTTTGCCGCCGTGCTCGTCTTCACGAGCGAGCATGTCGATTTCGACAACGGCTGGAAGGCTTCCGTCGCGGGCACCGTGGCGACCTTGGTGTAGTAGTCCCACGGGCCTTTCGACTCGGCCGGCGACTTTACGCGGAATAGGTACATGTCGTGGATCACGCGCCCGTCCGGACGGATCGAGGCGTTGTGCATGATCGGATCGCGAATCGGCATTTCCCGCATCTTCTGCGCGACCACCTTGGCATCCACGCTCTGAGACGCCGCCACCGCGCGCAGGTAATGCAACACGCTCGAGTACACGCCCGCCTGCACCATCGTCGGCTTCAGATCCTTGTACTTTTTCTGGAAGCGGGCCGACCAGATACGCGAGGCATCGTCCTGATCCCAGTAAAAGCCATCGGTAAACATCAAGCCCTGCGCCGTGTTCAGGCCGAGCGCATGAACATCCGACAGGAAGACCAGCAGCGCCGCCAACTTCTGCCCGCGTTGCACAATGCCGAATTCGCGTGCCTGCTTGAGCGCGTTGACGGTGTCCTGCCCGCCGTTGGCGAGCGCCACGACCTGTGCCTTCGAGCTTTGCGCCTGCAACAGGAACGACGCATAGTCGGACGCATTGAGCGGATGTCGCGACTGTCCCAGGACCGTGCCGCCGAGTGTCTTCACGATGTCGGCGGCGTCTTTCTCCAGGGAGTGCCCGAAGGCATAGTCGACGGTGATGAAGTACCACGATTTGCCACCGTCACCGACCACGGCGCGCGCGGTTGCCGCCGACTGCGAGTAGGTGTCGAACATCCAGTGAAAGCCCGTGGGCGAACAGTCTTCGTTCGTCAGTCGCGTGGTCGCCGGCCCCGAGAACAACGTCACGCGTTGCTTGTCCATGGCGATCTTCTGCACCGCCAGGGCGGCCGCCGAGTTCGTGAGATCGGCAATCGCATCGACATTGTCGCGATCAAACCATTCCCGGGCCTTGTTGGCGGCGACGTCGGCCTTGTTCTGGTTGTCGGCCGACACCAGCGCAATCTTCATGCCCTTGCACTCGGCCGCCAGACAATCGTCGATCGCCATTTGCGCGGCCGCGACCGAGCCGGCACCGCCCATCGCCGAATACGGTCCCGACATGTCGGTGAGCACGCCCACCTTCACCGGGCGGTCCGGCAACTGCGCCATCCCGGCCATCGACATCAACCCCAAGCTCGCGCCGAATCCCAGCGCGAGCAACCACGGCTTGATCTTCATCGCTTTGTCTCCTTCAGGTCTTGTATGCGTTCGTCGTCGCCGTCTATGCGCGGCGCTCATGAATTGTATTTGTGCGAATTTGCTTTACATAGCGAATATATGCATCTACTTTGTGCACAAATACACATAGGAGAGAGCGTAATGGTTCGCACCGCCGCGGCACGACCGTCGGGCATCGCTGGCGCTTCGGGGGCGGAGCCGCGTCCCGACTGGGACGACTTGCGCTACTTCCTGGAGGTCGCGCGCACACAGCGCGTGAGTGCGGCGGCGCAACGCCTGGGGGTCGATCACACGACGGTTTCGCGACGGGTGCGCGCGCTGGAGCACTCGCTCGGCACGCTGTTGTTCGACAAATCGCGCAACGCGGGCTTTGCCCTGACGCCCGAGGGGCAGCAGCTCCTCGTCTACGCGGAGCAAATGGAGACCACGCTGCAATCGGCGTGCGAGCAGGTGGCGGGGCTCGGGCAAACGCTCTCGGGCCACGTTCGTATCGGCTCGACGGAAGCGTTCGGCACGTACTTCGTCACGCCGGTCCTCTCACGCTTTCAGCGCGAATACCCGGCCATCGCCTTCGACGTGCTGCCCGTGCCGCGCTTCGTGAGCCTGTCGAAACGCGAGGCCGATCTGGCGATCACCATCGAACGCCCCCAGCGCGGGCCGTATGTGTGCAGCAAGCTGTGCGACTACCGTCTGCAGTTGTATGCAACGCCCGGTTATCTCGCGCAATACGGCGACGTCGCGACGTTCGCGGATCTGTCCGGACGCCGGTTCATCAGCTATGTCGACGAACTGACGTTCAGCAACGAGTTGCGTTATCTGGAGGACATCGTGCCCGGGGGCAATGTCGTGCTGCGCAGCACGAGCGTCATCGCCCAGTATCAGGCGGCATTGCAGGGCGAGGCGCTGGCAATCCTCCCGTGCTTCATGGCCGCGCAGGACGCCCGGCTGGTACCGCTGCTCGTCGACGACGTGGTCGTCACGCGCAGTTTCTGGATCTATTGCCACGAGGAACTGCGCTCGCTCAAGCGCATTACGGTGCTGTGGGATTATTTACGCGACGCCGCCCAGCGCAATGACGCCCTGTTGCAAGGCCAATCCGGGCAATTGCGGCTGGTCTGACCGCGATCAGCGAATCTTGCGTTGCTCGGCGTCGATCACGGCGGGAATGGCTGCGCGCATCGCTTCGATGAAACGGCGCAGCCGGGCAGGATAGTACTTCGCGTACGGGTAGAGGAGGTACATCGGCAAGGCCGTCGAGCGCCATGGCGGCATGAGCTGGATCAGGCGCCCCTGCGCCACGTCCTCGGCCATCAACCACGCCGAACAAACTGCCACACCCAACCCGCGTAATGCGGCACTGCGCAATGCGTAGAGGTTGTCCGTGCTCATGCGCGGATCGAATGTGACGCGGGCCGTCTCGTGCGTTTGCTCGTGCGTGAGCGTGATGTCGTTGCGGTAGAACGTGGTGAGCGAGAGCCACGGCAACGAGGCCAGGTCCGAGGGGTGCGAAGGCAACGCACGTCCGCGCAGCAGGTCGGGCGACGCCACGACGATGCGCGGCACGTCGGTCAATGAAATCGCCACATTCGACGGGTCGCGCAGTTCGCCCACGTGAATCGCGCAGTCGATGCCTTCCGCAATGAAATCGGGCTCGCGGTCCTGCAAGAACCAATGCACCTTCATCCCGGCATAGCGCTCTAGAAAGTCCGCGAGCGGGCCGATCATCATTTCCTGACCGAACGCGTGGGGCACGAGCACGCGCAAGGTGCCCTCCGGGTCGTCGCCGGTGCCGCGCAGATCGGCTTCGAACGCCTCCCAGCTCGTCACCAGTTCCTTCGCCCGGACGAAACAACGCTCACCGTCCTCGGTGAGCTTCATGCGATGCGTCGAGCGTTGCAGCAAGCGAAGTCCCAGCGAGCGTTCGAGCATCTGCAAACGCCGGCTGACGGTCGGCTGCGTGGTGCCGAGCAGCGCTGCGGCAGCCGACAGACTGCCAGCCTCAACGATGCGCACGAACGTCTGCATCAGCTCGACGCGGTCGGCGCCGCCGCCTCGGCCGGCGGGCGCATCGGTACCAAAGGCAGGGGGATGAGGGGGCTCTGTCATACGCAGCACGTATAAAGGTTGTACGGATTATAGGCCTACCACCGCACTGCACCAAGCGCGACACTACGCCCCGTACCTTGCTATTGGAGCCTCACCTTATGAGTTCTGCTCAGATTTCCAACGCCGCCGGCGCGAGTCAAGCCACCGCACGGCCGCAGCCCGAGTTGTCTGCCCGGCTGATCCTGCTGCTCGCGACGGGCACCGGCCTGACGGTCGCCTCGCTGTACTACGCCCAGCCGATGCTCGGCATCATGACCGACGACATCCACGCCGCCAACACGACCGTAGGCTGGGTGCCGACGCTCACCCAGCTCGGCTACGCGCTGGGCATTCTGCTGCTGGTGCCGCTCGGCGACATTATCGACCGGCGTCGTATCGTGCTCGTCAAGGGCGCGATTCTCACGCTCGCGCTGCTGCTGGCCGCCTTTGCGCCGGGCATTGGCACGCTGCTCGCCGCGAGTCTGGCCATCGGGCTGACCGCGACGATGGCACAGGACATCGTACCCGCCGCGGCCGCGATCGCGCCCGAATCGATCCGGGGCCGAGTCGTCGGCACCGTGATGACCGGACTGTTGTTGGGCATTCTGCTCTCCCGCGTCGTGTCCGGCTTCGTGGCCCAGAACTTCGGTTGGCGGGCGATGTATGTCGTCGCCGCCATCAGCGTGGCCGGTTTCGGCGTGGTGGCGTGGCGCGCCCTGCCGTCGTTCCATCCGACGACGCAGATGACCTATCGTCAATTGCTCGGTTCGGTGGCCGGCCTATGGCGTCGTCATCCGGCGCTGCGCCGGGCGGCATTGGCGCAGGGCCTGCTGTCGGTCGGCTTCAGCGCCTTCTGGTCGACGCTCGCCGTCATGCTGCACGACGCCCCGTTCCATCTGGGCGCGGCGGCGGCGGGGGCATTCGGTCTGGCAGGCGCGGCCGGGGCACTCGGCGCACCGCTGGCCGGTCGCATCGCGGATCGCAAGGGGCCGCAGATCGTCACCCGTCTTGGGGCGAGCCTGGTGGCCGTGTCATTCGCCGCGATGCTGTTCGCGCCCATGCTCGGCGCCCATGCCCAACTGTGGCTGATCGGTCTGGCCGCCATCGGCTTCGACCTGGGCGTGCAGGTCGCGCTGGTCTCGCATCAAACCATCGTGTACGGCATCGAACCCGCCGCCCGCAGCCGTCTGAACGCCGTGCTTTTCGTCGGCGTCTTCATCGGCATGTCGATCGGCGCGGCACTCGGTGCTCAGGCATTGGCGCACTGGGGCTGGACGGGCGTCGCGTCGCTCGCCACGCTGGCGGCCCTCGCCGCGCTCGCTGTGCGACTGTGGCCCGGCACGACGTCAGCACACTGACGCGTAGCCCGCCGCTGACGACGACAGGACAAAGACACGCAGGCCGCCTCCCTCGGGAGGCGGCCTTGTCGTTTGACACGCCGGGCAAGTGCATGGCGCCCACAACGTTCAGCCAGCAGCCTTGGCGGCACAGGCGCGCACCTGGTCGTACAAAGCATCGATGTCGATGCCGTCGAGCCTCAGGCCGAAGCGTTCCCGCAGCACTTGCGCGAGTTGCGCCGCCGACGCGATGTCGGTTTCCGCCACGACGTCGCCTTGCGCCGAGCGCTCCGTCAGCGTTGTGTTGAGTAGCGCAATGCGTCCGAGCGGCAGCACACGGCAAACGATGAGCTGATTTCGGAAGATGGAATCGGGCGCGCTCGACGTGTACCAATTGCCCAGCTTGTAGTCGATCCACTCGGCGGGTTTCGGCGCGAAGCGATAAACAGGCAACCACTTGTCGGCGGAGCGCACGCTCAGGCGGTACTCGCTGGGTGGCCCGCCGTCCTCCGTGCGAACCGTCTCCAGTCGGAACGTTTCCAGCAGGGTCGACTGGGGTTGCGCCGAATGCAGGCGCAGCGGCGCGGTGAGCGTGACGGAGCCGAAACCCACATCGGCCAGCCAGGCCTCGCCGTCGAGATCGACGCGCAGCAGCATGTGCGTGAGCGGCGCTTCCCCATCAAACGAACGCCCCCACACGACGCGTCCGATCAACGGGGTGACGACAAACCCAAGATGGGTCAGCGCGTTGGCGAACAGCGCGTTCTGCTCGAAGCAGTAGCCGCCGCGTCCGCCATCGAGCAACTTGGCAACGACCGACGGCAGCTCGACGTCGACCGGCTGGCTACGAATCGGATCGAGATTCTCGAACGGAATGGCCAGCGGATGTAGCGAGTGGATGGCGCGCAGAACATCGAGCGTTGCTTCACGCGGGCCGGTGTAACCGATGCGCTGAAAATAGCGTTCCGGATCGAAGGGGTGAGACATGCCTGACGTCCTCTTGAGGGATGCGGACCTACGCAGAGCCCATACGTTAGCGCATCCGCCGCGTCTTTGCGCAATGCCATCGCGGCGACGAGGTGAGCGGGCGATCAGGCGACGCCGAAATGCGCGGATTTCGCACCGCAGTCCAAATTAGCCGGAACCGCGCAGCGTCGGTATAGTGGCCCCCATTGGCCGGCCGGGTACGCCGGCTGCTGCTATCCGGAGTCTGCTTTACATGATCGACATTGAGCGCGTGACGCGGGCGCTGGCTGAGCGCCACGTCCGTCCCGACCTTCGTCAACGCGACGCCCTCGCCGCTCTCACCGCGCTGCTGGCGACCGCCAGGCCGGCCTTCGACGGCGTGTACTGCTACGGACTTCCCGGGCGCGGCAAGAGCCTCGTTGTGGACGCCGCCTTCGCCGTCGCCGAGTGCGAGAAGCGGCGCGTGCACTTTCACGAATTCCTGCGCGACATCCATCGGCAACTCGTGCGCGAGCCGGCATGCGACGACCGACTCTCGGCGGTGGCGAATCGCTGGCTCCACGGCGTTGCGTTACTGTGTTTCGACGAATTTCACGTCCACGACATTGCCGATGCTTTCCTGATCGGGCGATTTCTCGACATCGCGCTGGCGCGGGGTGTGCGGCTGGTGCTGACGTCGAACTATGCGCCGCAGCAGTTGTTGCCGGACCCCGAGTTTCACGAGCGTTTCGAACCGACCATCGCCGTGATTCTGCAACGCTTCGCGGTCGTGCATTTCGACGGCGCCACCGACTACCGCATGGGCGGCGAAGCGGCACAGCTACCACGCTGGATCGCGCCCCCCGACGACGCCCGCGAGTTCTTGCCGCTGCGTTATGCCGAATTGGAGGGGCGACCCGCGTCAAATCCGTCGACGGTGACGATCGCCGGCCGTGCACTGCCGGCACAAAGCGCAGGCGCGCGCGTGCTATGGGCCAATTTCGACGACCTTTGCGTCGCACATCGCTCGCATCTGGATTACCTCGCGCTCGCCGAGCGCTGGCCCTCCTTGATCGTGGGCGATCTGCACGTCGAACGGCTCCAGCGCCCCGACACGCTGCAACGATTCCTGTGGCTGATCGACATTTGTTATGACCGCCAACGCACGTTGCTGATCGCGTCCGACATGCCGCTCATTCCCGCGCTCGATGCGCTGCGCGACTGGCGCGATCTGTCGCGCACGATCAGTCGACTGGCCGAGATGGGATCGCGCGACTACGAGCGCCGCACGCTCGTTCGCCCGAGCTGAGCGTCACACGACGCTCGCGATGCATTCCCGCAGCCATTGATGCGACGGATCGCGATGCACACGCTCGTGCCAGTACATCGAGATCTCGAAGCCCGGCACGTCGACGGGCGGCGTCGTCACCTGCAACGCCGGATCGTCGCGAACGAGGCGTTCGGGGGCCATCGCCACCAGATCCGTGCTGGCGAGCGCGGACCGCAGGAAGAGAAAATGCGGCACGGACAGGACGACGCGCCGCGATGCCCCTAGCCCCGCGAGGGCATCGTCAGTGCTCGCATGAAAGCCGCCTCCGTCCTGCGACACAATGACGTGCTCCAGCTCGCAGAACTGCTTGAGCGTGGGCCGTCGTTTGAGCTTCGGATGCCCGCGCCGTCCCACCAGAACATAGCGCTCCGCGAACAGGGCCTTGCGACGCAAGCCCTGTGGTGCGCCATCCGTTGTGTGAAACGCGATATCGACGATACCCTGCTCCGCCTGCCGGGCAACGCGCGACGGCGACAGATCGAACACCGCCAGCCGCGTGCGTGGCGCCGCCGCTCGCAGGCGCTGAAGCACTGGCAGTACCAGGGTCGACTCCGTGTAATCGGTGGCGGCGATACGCCAGGTCAAGTCGGCGTTGGCCGGATCGAAAGCCGCAGCGGGTGAGACGGCACGTGACAGCGATTCAAGCGCATCGCGCAACGGCCCGCGCAGCGCCTCTGCGCGCGCGGTGGGGCGCATGCCGCGCGGCCCCGGCAGCAAAAGTGGATCGCCGAGCAAATCGCGCAACTTCGCAAGATGCACACTGACCGCCGGCTGAGACATATACAGCCGCTCGGCGGCACGCGTCACGTTTTGTTCGGTAAGCAGGACATCGAGCGTGACCAGCAGATTCAAATCGATTCGTCGCAAATTATTCATGGTTATACCTGGCATATCAGGAATTCATTTCCAATATACCTTGCGTGCGCCTAACCTGCCTGTGTTCCCTGAGTCGAATGAACCCAATCGCAACGGAGTTTGAAAAATGAATGTATTGATCGTTTATGCCCACCCGCAACCGCGCTCGCTCAACGGCGCATTACGCGACTTTGCTGTGCAGCGACTCGAAGCGGCCGGGCACCACGTGCAAGTCTCGGATTTGTATGCAATGCAGTGGAAGAGCACCATCGACGAGGACGACGCGCCGCAACGCAATGCGCGCGAGCCGTTCCATGCGTCGCTCGACTCGAAGCATGCGTTCGCGAGCGGCACGCAGCGCGCCGACATCGCCCGCGAGCAGGCGAAGCTGCGCTGGGCGGACACGGTGATCCTGCAATTCCCGCTGTGGTGGTTCTCGATGCCCGCGATCATGAAGGGATGGTTTGATCGCGTGTATGCCTACGGCTTCGCGTATGGCGTTGGCGAGCACTCGAATACGCATTGGGGCGACCGCTACGGCGAAGGGTCGATGGCGGGCAAGCGCGCAATGCTCGTGGTGACGACCGGCGGCTGGGACTCGCACTACAGCGATCGCGGCATCAACGGTCCCATTGACGATGTGCTGTTCCCGATTCAGCACGGCATGTTGTTCTACCCGGGGTTCGACGTGTTGCCGCCCTACGTCGCCTTCCGTACGGGACGCATCGACGCCGAGCGCTTTGCACAGATTCAGCGCGAGCTGGGCGAGCGTCTCGATACACTCGCCACGACGGCGCCGATTCCCTATCGGCAGCAGAACCACGGCGCATACGACATTCCGGCGCTCACGCTCAAGGACAACGTCGCCACCGGACAGACGGGGTTTGCCGCGCATATCGGCTGACAGGGGGCGTGTCGTCGGATGCCACAGTCGGCGGGCGTTCGGCGGCACAAAGCATTGCGCGATGCGCGGAACACGCGTATAAGTGACAAAGAGAATCTCAAGTCTGACGCTAGTCCACACCGCGTCAATCTCCTCGATCCTTGCGAGATCCAATCAGTCGATCGAAGCGAATTCGATCACTTCGCGAGAACCGACCTACGTCGTTTGATGGGGTGCACGGTCCAAAAGCGTTGCAGGCATCGACAAACCAACCCAACTCAATAGCCCATCGCTACGCGACCGATCTTGTTCGTGAGCCATGTGCGGGTATCTCAGGCCCGACGCGAAATGTGCGTCGGTCAACGCGGCTCGCAGTTATCTCATCCATGTCAGGAGCACGAATGCTCACGCTGTCGAAGCAGGCCATAGTCGCTGCCATTTATCGCGTCATTCGCAATGACGACCCCCCGTCGGATGCCATCATTAACGCGCTGCTGGCGCGTGAACTGGTCTGCCGAGTGGGCGAGCGTCTCGAATTGACGCCGTATGGCAGATCGTACTGCCGGTCCGCCTACGTCCCCGCCTGGTGCTGATCGAAACGCGGTAACGCGTTAGCGCCTTACCGCGACAATGCGGCCGCTCATCGCCGCGGCCGGCCTCCAGGACTTGCCGCACGTCAGCGTGCCGGCGTGTCGAGGTGTCTGCGCGCTCTGTCGGCACCCTTTGTCGGCACCCTCTCTCCGCGGCCATCAGCGCTCCATGCCCGATGCGCTCTCGCCAATCCATCTCCGTGCGCTATCTATTTGTCGACGATCCCCGCTGGGATCGTCAGGTGAAACCACGGTAGCATGGCGGCCGGCCGTGCAGTATGCTCGTCGCTGGACGCGGCCTGCGGATTTCCAACTGCCGGTCGTTAATTCCTTCAAGGCAAACCACAGATCCGCCGACGTTCATGGTCACGCAAGACGACGAGATGCAATCTCCCGGTGTTTCAGCGAACGTCGAAAAGTTCTGGCACCCGCTTCAGGATCCTGCGTCCGTGAGCGAGGGACGAGAGATGTACGGCATGGCCGGGACGCCACAACTCGCGGCGCTCTTCGCCGAGGTGCAACGCCACGCCGCAGCGATCGTCAGCCAGTTCCACGATGGACTTGCATGCCTGCCGGCGTCCCAGCGTATTCTGAATCACCTGACGCCAGCGGAAATGCGGTACGCCAAATCGCGCCAAACCCAGCGACTATGCGCGCTTTCGGCGCCTTCGCTGACGGCTGCCGATCATCGTGCGCAAGCCATCAGGGCCGGGCGTACGCATGCCATTGTCGGGCTCAACTGGGAAGATCTGGTTCGAGCCCGAGGGGTCCTTGGCGAAGCCATCGTCAAATACATCGATACAGCGGCGCATGGCGAGGCGCTATGTCTGCTGAGCCGGCGCATGAACCAGGATCTCGCCTGGCAGGCCGAGGCCTATCAGCGCCTGCAGATCTCCCGTCATGCAGTATTGCAGCGGGTCACGTTGCTGGCGTGGAGAACGGAAAGTTATACCGACCTGATTAGCCAGGTAGTCCAGATTCTGGGTGAACACGACGAGATCGCCGGCTGTGCGGTGGGCCGGCCGGATCGTCAGGGGGTGTTTCGCTTCGAATTGGCGGCTGGCGGCACCATCGAGCGCTATCTCGCCGGGATCGAAAAAACGGCGCCCATCACGGTAGGCAATTCGTCCGGCAGTCAGGGGCCCACGGGGCGTGCCTGGCGCAGTGGCCATGTGGTGCGCTCGCTCAATATTGCGAACGATCCGAAGATGGTGCCGTGGCGGGCCGCGGCCTTGCCGGTCGGTTTTCATTCCTGCATTGCGATTCCCCTGCACCAGCCGGGCGAACCCACGGCCGCCATACTGAACCTGTACAGCCCCTTGCCCGGCGCACTGACCGGCGCCGATCAGATTGCCTTCGTTTCCCTGTTGCAGACGATTCTGGGCTTCGCCATTGCCGGCACCGAGCGCCTGGCCGGCCATACCCGCACCGTGCCTTATACCGTTCGGCAGCGTTGGTCCAAGCTTCTCGGGACTGACGCGCTGAAGATCCACTATCAACCGCTGCTCGATCTCAAAACGGGGCAAGTGACCAAGGTGGAGGCATTGGCCCGCTTGCAGGATGGCGATCGCCTTCTGGCACCTGGCGAATTCTTCCCGGCACTGTCGTCCGAGGACTTCCTGACGCTGTACAAGCGCGGGCTCGAGCAAGCACTGTCGCAGCGCCGCCTCTGGCTGCGGGCGGGTTTCCCGCTGAGCGTCTCCGTGAACTTGCCATCGAGCGCACTTGGCGACATCCGCTATTTCAAAGTCACGGAGCGGGCGCTCAAGAAGAGCGGTGCCGCGCCAAACCAGTTGACGCTGGAAGTGCTGGAAACCGATGCCTTCCCGCTCGGCGTGGACGTATCGCAGGAGCTGGCGAAGTTCAAAGCCTTGGGAATCCAGTTGGCAGAGGACGATCTGGGTTCGGGCTATAGCAGTCTGACGCGCCTGCGCGAAGTGCCGTTCGACCTGGTCAAGATCGACCGGGACATCGTGAGCGCTGTCGGTCGGGATCCCCTGGAGACCCTGCGCTTCACCTATCAGTTGATCCAGTTGGGACACTCGTTGAACAAGGCCGTCGTGGTGGAAGGCATCGAAGACGAGGGCATGCTCGAGGCGGTCGTGATTCTCGGCGCCGATATCGCCCAAGGGTATGCGATTGCGCGCCCGATGCCGGCCGAAGCGTTGACCGAATGGATGGCGTGCGTGCCGAGCGTGCCCGATACACACGCGCCAAGTACGGTGCTGGGCAAGTTGGCGGCGCAGTTGCTGCTCGAAGCGCGCAATCGGTTGATGTAATGGTGGCTTCGTCCGACATGGCCGACATGGCCGACATCGTCACTCGGCTTGCCCGGCACGTCAGCCGTTCTGCCATGCGCTGAGCCGGGCCGACACGCCCTAAAGTTGCGGCGCCGCGAAGCGACGATTCTCGTTGCAAGGCAGCACGCGACGCGCTTCGGCGATGCGGGCCGGATCGAGGTCGACAAGCAGGAATGCGGGCGCTTCCGCCGCGCGCGCGACAATCACGCCCAACGGGTCAACGACCATGCTTGCGCCGATATTGCGGGGCCCGCATTCCCCCGACGCCACCAGATAACACGTGTTCTCCAGCGCACGCGCGGTGCACAGGGTTTCCCAATGCGCCTCCTTGAGCGGCCCCCTCACCCACGCGGCCGGCAACACCAACACGTCCGCGCCATCAAGCGTGAGGCGTCGCGCCAGCTCGGGGAAGCGCACGTCGTAACACGTCATCAGGCCAACCTTGAGGCCGCAGACGTCGACCAGCGGCGGTACCTCGTTACCGGGGACCACGTTCGTCGACTCCTTCACCGAAAACGCATCGTAAAGGTGGATCTTCTTGTACTCGGCGATGATTTCGCCGTCGCGCAGTGCGATCAGGACATTCCACACCTTGCCGTCGGCGGTCGCGGGCACGTGCACCGTCATCATCGTCGTGAGGTTGTTGCCTCGACTTGCTTCGCGCAAGGCGGTCACGAACTCGCCGTCCAACGGTTGCGCGGCGCGGCGCACCAGGTCAGGGTCGGCGATGTCGCGCGCCAGCACGCCCTCGGGGAGTACCAGCAGGTCTGCACCGGCGGCGCGTGCCTTGGCCATCCATTGCAGGCAGGTCTGCGCGTTGATAGACGCATCTGCGGCAACGGCGAATTGTCCAATGGCTGCTTTCATGACTTTCTCTCTCAAGACGGATGCGACTCAGGCCCAATCGGAGGATGGGGCGTGGCTCGGTTGAATTCCAGAGCGTGGAAACGGGGGACGTAGCTCAACTTTGCTTAAGTATGCCAGTTCGACAGTTTGCACCTCGCACGCAAACGGGGCACTCGCTCGGCATCGCCTACGGCGGGCCTGGCGTTGCACGAGTCTAATGCCAAGCCCCCCCCTCAAGCGTCTCGATCGCCCCAGGTGCTATCCATCAGGCACAGGTTGACAGCACACGCTATTGTCGCTTGTTGCATCGTTCGCATATCGATCTGTTTTCATGTGAAATGCCATTGACACCACATTATTCAAGCCAATATTATTTGTTCGCATTACAAATAAATTAAAAACTCGCCACGATGCCACATCAAGGTATTCGGGCGTTCGTCAGTATTTCGGGGAGATTCATGTTCAAGAAGATCGGAGTTGCCGTTGCGGTGATCTTCACCGCAATGTTGTGCGCATGTTCCACTACTGCACCGAACTACAGCGCGTCATTGGATAACGTCGACAAGCTGAAGATCGGCGGCGACTACAAGGCCGCAGTCGGGAAATTCACGCCGGCGCCCGGCTTGAAGACCGAAACCGGTATTTCACTGAGAGCGATGACGATGTCGTCGCCTTATGGCGACTCCTATAGTCAGTATCTCGCCGAAGCGATCAAGCAGGAGCTGTCGTTGGCGGGCAAGCTCTCACCCGATTCGCCTGTTCGCATTACCGGCACCTTGCTGGAGAACGACATCGACGCCGGCCTCGCCACAGGCAAGGGCACCATCCAAGCACGCTTTGTCGTGACGCGTGGCGATCAAACGCGCTACGACCAGGTAAAGTCGGTGGAGACGGAGTGGTCGTCGAACTTCGTTGCGGCCATTGCCATTCCGCGAGCCACCGAGGCCTACCCCAAGCTTGTGCAGAAGCTGCTCACGTCATTGCTCGATGATGATGCGTTTCTGAAAGCACTCCAATAAACAAGCCAAGCTACTGGGGAAGATGAAAGATGAAATTTTTCAAATGGTTGGGCGTCGTATTTGCCGTGACACTGGCGTCGGGTTGCGCTCATCAGGTCAGCATGAGTCCCGACATTGCGGCGATCGATGCACCGGAAGGCGCCACGCGCATTGAAAAGCACGTCGGCTACGTGATCACCGATCAGTCACGTGCACTGATCGTGACGACCCCCGGCGGTGGTGGCGACAAGGTCCGCTACAAGCCGTACGCTGATGCCGAAACCGCCTTCTACAAGGTGCTTTCGAACGTATTCACGAACGTGACACGCCTGAAGTCTGTCGATGTCGCTGTCTCGACGAAGGAAAGCGCGCTCGCCTACGTCATTGTGCCGACGATAACGACGGATTCCTCGTCGGCAAGCTTGGTCACGTGGCCCGCAACGGATTTCACGGTGAATCTGAAGTGCGAAATTCGCAACCTGGATGGCACGATTTTCGCCACGCGGACCGTGACCGGCACCGGCCATGCAGACTTCAGCGAATTCAAGAGCGACTTTTCGCTCTCCGGTCGTCGAGCTGCCGCAGACGCGATGCTCAAGCTACAGGACACCCTGCTGAAAATGCCGGAACTGCGCTAAATCGCTGGCGGGTCGTGGTGGTCGATTGTAGCGGTCTAATCGCCTCCGGACACCCATTTAGGCGAGAATACTCGCCATGGAGAGGTGTCTGATAAGCAAGCAACGTCGTACGTTTCCCCCTGAGTTCAAGCACAGTGCTGCGTCTCTAGTCCTCGACCAGCACTATAGTCACGTCAATGCCAGCCGGTCGGTCGGCGGCGCGGAGTCGGTTCTGCGCCGCCGGGTTCAACAACTGCACCAGGAACGCCGAGGCATCACGCCGCGCAGTAGATATCTGCTGGCCATGATGAAAGCAACCTGGCAACCACGCATACATGCGCGCTACGCTGGAGCGCATCGACATTCCGAACGTATTAAATTGCGAGTTCAATGTGGTGGCGTCGAATCAAGTCTGGTGCGGCGACATTACGTATTTATGGGCTCAGGGGCGCTGGCATTGCCGACGACGTCATGCGCGACAGCACACGGGTTCGTAGGATTCCCGAGGCGTCGCGCCTGAACGGATTGCCCAAAGCTACTTCACATGGATCGGAATCTTCAATGACAAAGTTTCACCATCGTGCCCATCCTGAAAGACACCGCACTGAACATATCGGCTGGCTGCGCGCCGCCGTCCTTGGGGCCAATGACGGCATCATTTCCACGGCCAGTCTGGTCGCCGGTGTGGCCGCGGCCCATGCAAGCCACGCCAGCATCCTGACCACGGCCGTGGCGGGATTGGTGGCAGGCGCCATGTCCATGGCTGCCGGCGAGTTCGTATCGGTCTATTCACAGGCCGACACAGAAACGGCGGATTTGATGCGGGAGCGTGAGGAACTGAGGCACAGCCCGGAGGCAGAGCATCGGGAACTGACGGCCATCTACGTGCGGCGTGGCCTGGATCAGCAGCTCGCGGATCAAGTCGCCACGCAGTTGATGGCGCACGATGCGCTGGGCGCGCATGCGCGCGATGAACTGGGCATCTCGGAAACGTTGAGCGCGCGCCCGCTGCAAGCCGCAATGGCGTCTGCTGGGAGCTTCGCCGTGGGCGCGGCCATGCCGCTAGCCGTGGTTTTGCTGGCGCCGGAGCAGAGCCTGCTCTATTGGATCGTGGCGACGGCGATTATCTTCCTGGCCCTGCTCGGCGCTGCCGCTGCTGCCGTTGGCGGAACTCCTCTCTTCAAAAGTGCGCTGCGCGTGGCTTTCTGGGGCACCTTTGCGATGGCAGTGACAGCGGGCGTGGGGGCCGTGTTCGGGACCACTGTTTGATCTCAGAGCAGCGGCGGCCAGGAATTGGGGGCCGGTGTATCCGTGCGACTTGTCGTGTGGATACATTCCCCATCCTGTCCCGAGGATATCTCGCAAGACCGTGAACGAATCCGTTGACGCGCGTGTTGACTTTCCGATGGCGGACGCGATGGAAGGAAAAAGGCAATTCTCGCCGCTTCGTTTTTTTGAGGGGACGTCAATACGCTTCTCCAACCACTGGCGCCCACATCAGGCGCTTGGGATCAAACCCCCGGCTGAGGCATTTGCATTAGCCGCTTAACCTGTGCAGGTTTCGCTGGGTCATTACATTCATGCTGACCTCATCGGATGCCATAAATTATGGCTCGAAGATGTCTACGAAAGGCCGGTCGGTCCAAAGCGCCAGCGATGGGAATCGATCCCAAGACTCTCCCCCCAGAATCGTACACACTTACGAAACACGCTGATTGCCAAGAACCCCAATCCCCGCGTAAAATAGCGATCTTCGCGGGCGTCGTATAATGGTAATACCCTAGCTTCCCAAGCTAGAGCCGTGGGTTCGATTCCCATCGCCCGCTCCACTGAATTCTTCAGCAGCATTCGTAGCACTCATCGATCAGCCGTCTTGCAGACGGCTTTTTTGCGTCCATCGCATCCATGACGACTCACGCCCGGCAGGTCAATCTACACGGATCCCCACAGCGCGCGCGAGCCCCGATGTCATGGCTGCGCTGCGTTCTGTGCTTTCTCCTCGCGCTCACGGCCCTCGTGTCGTCCGCGCAACCCCACACGCGAGCCCCCGTCGCAGCCCCCCTTCCGACCGGGCGCGATATCGGCATCGGTGCCCCATGGGTCAGCTACTACGGCAACGTCGCCCACCTCGACCTCGCCCGCGTGGCGAAAACCTTCCGGCTCATCGATATCGACGCCGACCCTGATCAAGGCAACGTCACGCCAGCACAAATCGCCACACTCAAGGCCGACGACACGAACCGCGTCATCAGTTATCTCAATCTCGGCGCCTGCGAGCGCTTTCGTTCGTACTGGCAGCACGCCCCCGCCGGCTTCCTCCCCTGCGGCCGCAACCGCCGCGCGCATCTGGGCCGCTATGACGGCTACCGTGATGAGACCTGGATGAACCCGTCCGACCCGGCGTACCGCAAGCTCATCGTGTCGTACGTCGCGCCACGGTTGATTGCGCAGGGCGTCGACGGTTTCTATCTCGACAATCTCGAACTGATCGAGCATGGCGTGCGAACCCGCAACGGCCCCTGCGACGCCGCTTGCCAGCAAGGCGCGCTCGATCTGGTGCGCGAACTTCGCAAAGCTTTCCCCGACAAGATCCTCGTCATGCAGAACGCCACCGGCCCCGCAACGCGTCAAGGCATCACCGGCGGCGTCGCATTCACGTCGCTGCTTGACGGCATTGCGCACGAGGAGGTCTACGCGCCAACGTACGACGCCGCCGTCGAGCGCGAATTGCTGACGTGGTCACGGGAGCACCCCGGCGCGCGAGGTCGCAAGCTCTGGATCGGCACGCTCGACTACGTCGGTGGATGCGGCAACGCGCGCCAGGCGAAAATCGTCTTCGCCCGCAGCCGGACGCATGGCTTCAGCCCGTCCGTGAGCGACGCCAGCGCAGGCCAGAACGTCGTGTGCTACTGGGGCTTCTGAGGCAACGGACGGGCAAAGGGCAAGCGAAGGGCGCGCGCAGTGTAAACTGCTGGGTTTTCGACCCCCCAGTGAAATGGTGCAAGTGCCCCGGCGTCCCGTTATCAGCGCCCCGACACTCATACGCTCGCTGGCCCGTCTGAGCACGTTCGCGCCACCTGAGGCCGCGCCGTCGCTCTCGGACCGCATGAGCCAGTGGCTGGGCTGGACCGACGCCATCGCCCTGTCGTCGGCCCTCAAATCCGCCCCGCCGGCCGCAACGCCCGGCGCGCACGCGGCTGCGCACGATCCGGCCAGCGAACTGGCACGCGTGCGTGCAGACCTCGCCGCCGCCATCGCCCGCGATTGCGGCCTGGCCGCCGCGCCCGGCGGGCAGATCCGCGCCCCGAGCGCCGCCGAGCGTCAACGAGCCGCGTCCTTCGCGGAATTCCCCGCCTATCGTCAGCGCTACGCGACCTCGCAACAGACGATGGATACGGCGATCAGCGCCCTGCGCACCCGCCTGCGCGGCCAGTTGGCACGGCGTGCGCCGCACGCCGCCCGACTCGCCAGCGTCGACGCCGTCATGGAACGTGTGATGGCCGCCCGTGAGCGCACACTTCTCGCCGGTGTACCGAATCTGCTCGAAGGGCACTTCGTGCGACTGCGCGATACGGAACAAGCCGCCATGGCCGCCCCGCGCGTGCCCGGCGCGCCACCACTCGCGCCCGCCGGCACATGGCTCGACACCTTTCACCGGGACATGCAGAGCATCCTGCTCGCAGAACTGGATATACGCCTCGAACCGATCGAAGGGCTGATCGCCGCCCTCGCCTCGGCGCCCCCCGGCGAAAACGTTAGTGAACCCGGACAACATGACCCGTTACCTCGTTGATCTCGTCGCCTTTGTCGCAGGCCTGGCCGTCGTCGGCTGGATCGCCATCGGCTATGCAGGCACCAACCCGCTCGCGCTGGCCGTCGCCCTGCTCATCGCCGCCGTCTATCTCTTCGGCGCCCTCGAACTCAAACGCTTCCATCAAGCCACGGACGCTCTCGCCAACGCCGTCTCCGGCCTGAATTCACCCCCCGCGTCGCTGCCGTCGTGGCTCGACACGCTGCCGGCCGGCCTGCGCACCGCCGTGCGTCTGCGCGTCGAAGGGGAACGCGTCGGCCTGCCCGGCCCCGCCCTCACGCCCTATCTGGTCGGCTTGCTCGTGCTGCTCGGTATGCTCGGCACCTTCCTCGGCATGGCCGCCACCTTGCGCGGCACCGGTCTCGCGCTCGAAGGCGCCACCGATCTCGAAGCCATCCGCGCCTCGCTCGCATCGCCCGTCCGAGGCCTCGGCTTTGCGTTCGGTACGTCGGTGGCCGGGGTCGCCACGTCGGCGATGCTCGGCCTGCTCGCCGCGCTCGCCCGCAAGCAACGCGCCCAGGTCGTGCAATCGCTCGACGCGCGCATCGTCACGACGCTGCGCGGCTTCTCGCGACAGCATCAGCGCGACACCACGCTGCAATTGCTTCAACAGCAGGCGACGGTCATGCCCGCCCTCGTCGACCGTCTGCAAGACATGATGGCCGCCATGGAGCGCCAGAGTCAGTCGCTTGGCGAACGGCTCGTCGCGAATCAAGACGCCCTGCACGCCAAGACCGACGCCTCGTACGCGCAACTCACCAACGCCATGCAGCAGTACCTGAAGGACAGCGTGGCAACGACGGCCAACGCGGCCAGTGCCGCCATCCGCCCCGAGGTCGAGGCGACGATGGCCAGCCTCGCGCGCGAGTCGGCCTCGTGGCACCAGACCGTGTCCACCGCCATGCAGGATCGAATGGACGGTCTGTCGGATCGCTTCGAGGCCACCACCGCCCGCGTGGCAAATGTCTGGACGGATTCGCTCGACGCTCAGTTGCGCACCAACGCATCGCTTGCCACCGATCTGCGCGCCGCGCTGGGCGAATTCACGCAAACCTTCGAGACGCGCTCATCCCGACTGGTCGACGACGTCGCCGCCCGGCTCGAAACCGTGACCGGACACGTCAGCGCCGCGCATGCGGGTGTCGCGCAAACGTGGGAGACGTCGCTCGCCGCGCAGCAGCGCACCAACGATGCCCTCGCCAAGGAACTCGGCAGCGCACTGGCCCAGTTCGCACAAACCTTCGAGGCCCGTTCGGCCAAACTCGTCGACGAAGTCGCCACGCGTCTCGAAACCACAGCCGGGCAAGTGAGCGCCTCGCACGCCGGCGTTGCGCAAACGTGGGAAACCTCGCTCGCGGCACAGCATCAGACCAACGATGCGCTCGCCAGGGATCTCGGCGCTACGCTTGCGCAATTCGCCCAGACCTTCGAGACCCGCTCCACCGACCTGCTGGCCAATGTCGCCTCGCGTCTCGACAATGCGACCGGCAGCATCGCCACGGCGCAGACGACCGTCGCCCAGGCATGGGAGCAAGCCCTCGCCCAGCAGCAGCGTTCGCACAACGCCCTGACGCAAGACCTCGGCACTGCGCTGGAAAGCTTCGCCCAGACGTTCGAAGCCCGCTCCACGGCCTTGCTCGGCGACGTGGCCGCCAAGCTCGACGCCGCCAGCGGAAACGTCAGCGGCGCGCACGAGCGCGTCGCCCAGGCGTGGGATCAATCGATCGCGCTGCAACAGCAAGCCAACGCCGCCCTGAATACCGAACTCGGCGCCGCACTCGCGCGCTTCACCGACACCTTCGAGCAACGCTCGGCGCACCTGATCGATGGCGTGAGCCTGCGCACGGAAGGCGCGATGCACAGCGTGTCGGAGACGGCCAGCGTCGTGTCCGGCGAGTGGAAGCAAGCCCTCACCGCGCAACAGTCCGCCAATGACGCACTCGCCCGCGATCTGGCAAGCGCGCTTGCCCGCTTTGCGGACACCTTCGAGGCACGCGCGTCGCAATTGCTGCAAAGCGTCTCGGCGCAGATGGATGCAACGTCGACCCACGTCGCGCAAACGTGGCGCGACGCGATCGCGGAGCACGCGCGCACGAGCGAACGGCTGGCCGACGGCAACCAGCAACTCGTGGCCGCGACGACCAGCGTCTTCACGGACCACAGCGCGTCATTGCTGCAAGCGCTTCAGGAAGCCAACGCGGCCCATCACGACGCCACGGCCGAGCGCGAAACGCAACGCCTGTCGGCGTGGACGCAAACGCTCGAAGGCACGCTCGCCACGCTGCGCTCGGAATGGCAGCAGGTCGGTGAGCACAGCGCCAGCCAGCAACAGGCCATCTGCGACACGCTCGCGCGCACCGCGCTGGAGATGTCCGAACAGACGCGCGCCCACGCCAGCGACACGCTCGCCGAAATTTCGCGTCTGGTGCAGACCGCGTCCGAGGCGCCGAAGGCCGCCGCCGAGATCATTGGCGAGCTGCGCCAGAAACTCTCGGACAGCATGGTGCGCGACAATGCCATGCTCGAAGAGCGCTCGCGTCTGCTCGACACGCTGGGCACGCTTCTCGACACCGTCAAGCACGCGGGCAACGAGCAACGCGCCGCGGTCGACGACCTGGTGACGACGTCCGCACAACTGCTCGAACGTGCCGGCACGCATCTGGGCGACGCCATCGCCGCGCAAACGGAGAAGCTCACCGCCGCGTCGGCGCAGGTCACCGGCAGCGCGGTGGAAATCGCGAGCCTGGGCGACGCTTTCGGCGCCGCCGTGCAATCGTTCGGCGAATCGAACGCGCAACTGCTCGACCATCTGCAACGCATCGAAGCCGCGCTCGACAAGTCGATGGCGCGCAGCGACGAACAACTCGGCTACTACGTTGCGCAGGCACGCGAAGTCGTGGAGCTGAGCGTGATGTCGCAAAAGCAGATCCTCGAAAACCTTCAGGAACTGGCGCAAACGCGCTCACAACCGGGTAGCGCGGCAGCATGAGAGACGATTTCGACGCGGACATCGGGGACAGCGGCGAGGTCGGTGCGGCAGCGCCGACATGGGCCGTCTTCGGCGACCTGATGTCGGTGATGCTCGGCGCGTTCGTGCTCATCATGCTCGGTGTGATCGGCGTGCAAATTGAACTCTCCGCCAAGCTCGATCGTGAAGTGAAGGAGCGCCGGGCCGAAACACAACGCCGCGAGACGCTCGAGAAAGCGCTGGCCGGCCCCCTCGCAGGCGGGCGCGTCACACTGGTGAACGGTCGTATCGGCATCAGCGGCAATGTGCTTTTCGCGCTGAACTCGGACCAGTTGCAACCGCAGGGGCGTGAAGTGCTGCGTAGCCTGGCCACCCCGCTGTCCGCCTATCTCCGTGCGAGCGATGAGATTCTCATGGTCAGCGGCTTCACCGACGATCAACAGGTGCGCGAAACGAACCGGCGATTTGCCGATAACTGGGAGTTGTCGGCCCAGCGTGCGCTCACCGTGACGCGCGAATTGATCGCTGCGGGCGTGCCGCCGTCGTCGGTCTTCTCCGCGGCGTTTGGTTCGGAACAGCCCGTTACGTCGAACCGCGACGAGGCCGGTCGCGCGAAGAACCGCCGCGTGGAAATCGCGCCGATGCCACGCAGCAGCGCCAGCAACGCGGGCAAGCCCCATGCGTGACGCGATGCCCGCCGAGGCTGGCGCCGCGCAGGCGCACGAGGCAACGGACACGTTGTCCGAGCAACTCGCCGCATGGCGGGCGCACGGGGCCGACAAACGCGACCCGGTGCGCTTTCATCGCATCGAAGCGTTGGCGCTGCGCAGCCGTGCCTTTCGTGGCGACGTGCGACGCGTGCTCGACGAACGTTTGACGGCACTCGTCGACGCGTTTACGCAGTCGCTTGGCGCGGCCGGCGCCGAATCTGACGCATCTGACGCATCACCCGCATCGCCCGCATCCGCCGATGCGGCCGCCCCGACGACACAATGTCTCGCCTCACCGCTTGCGGAATTGACGGCGAGCATTGCGCAACGCGTGGCCCCCACCCGTGAACGGTCCGCGCCGCCGACGACGTCTCACACCGTTAAAGCCGCAACGCCGCCAGGCCAGACGCTGCGCGATGGCTCCAGCACCAGCACCACCGATACCGTTCAGCCGGTCAGCGGGACCACCGCACTGCCGAAACGCCCCGTCGCGCCGCCCGCCCCCGTGGCGCTTACACCGACGGTCATCGCCACTGAAGATGCCTTCGACGACCTCGACGTCCTCGAATATTTCCGCGAGACGTGGTCGAAAGTGAGCACCGACGGCAATCTGCGTCAGTCGCTTGCCCAGGTGCCGGAGAACGCCGGACCGCTCAACTCCAGTCATCTGGTGCACCGCGCACTGTCGCTGATGCACGACATCTCGCCCGACTATCTGCGGCACTTCCTGCGCCACGCCGACGCGCTCTCCTGGCTCGAAGATATGGAGACCACCGGCGTGCTTGGCAACAAGCCGGCGGCTCGCGTGGCGGCCAAGCCGTCGCGCACGAAGACGCGCTAACGCCTGCGCGGACATAGCCCGCGTCGGTTGCCCTCGCAGGCACAGATTCCGGGCCCTCGTGCCATGCGTCTACGCTCATTGCGGGCCGCTTGCCTGGCTTGTGCACGACGTCAACTTGCCAGTGAAGGACGTTCCGGGAGATAATCGGGCCCGTTCCCGCCGCCATGGCACGGGAAAAACTTTCGAAAAATCATCGTGTTGGGTGCCGACTCAGGCCGCAATGCCGGATGTGCCGCCCGCCGCAGCATTCCTCGACAAGCCGTCGCCCAGACGGCTTTTTGTTTCCATGACGAACCACGGACAACCGCCGGCTGACGACGCGCCACCGGCCCACGACGACGACGCCGACTTGGGCGCGTCGCAATCCAATGCCACGGGCAACGACGCCACGCACGTCGATCCGAACGACGTGGCGCACCCGCGCCGCATTCGCAGCTTCGTGCGTCGCGCAGGGCGCAGCTCGGAGGCGCAAAAGCGCGCGTTCGACGTCCTCGGCCCGCAGTTCCTGCTGCCCTACGCGCCTGAGCCGCTCGACTGGCCCGCCGCCTTCGCGCGCGCCGATGCGCCTCGCATTCTCGAGATCGGCTTCGGCATGGGAGACGGCACGGCGTACATTGCCAAGCTGCGTCCGGAAGACGATTTCCTTGGCGTCGAGGTGCACGAGCCGGGCGTGGGCGCATTGCTCAAGCGCATCGGCGAAACGCCCTTGTCGAACGTACGCATCATTGCGCACGATGCCGTGGAAGTCGTTCAGCACATGCTGCCCGAAGGCTCGCTGGACGGCGTGCACGTTTTCTTCCCCGATCCGTGGCACAAGAAGCGCCACCACAAGCGCCGCCTGCTGCAGCCGCCGTTCGTGGCGCTGCTCGCGTCGCGCCTGAAGCCAGGCGGCTACCTGCACTGCGCAACGGACTGGCAGGAATATGCCGAGCAGATGCTCGAAGTGCTCGGCGGCGAACCCACGCTTGAAAACACGGCGGCCGACTATGCACCGCGTCCCGACTATCGTCCAGTGACGAAGTTCGAGAATCGCGGCCTGCGCCTCGGTCACGGCGTGTGGGATCTCGTGTTCCGCAAACGCGGCTGAGACGCGTCGCCAGAGACGACAAGGGGCACCACGCGGTGCCCCATTTTTTTAGTCGGCCCAGACCACCCATCCGCTGTAGCCCGTCGCCAGCACCACGAGACCGAACACGATGCGATACCACGCGAACGCCGTGAAGTCGTGCGACGCGATGTAGCGCAGCAGCCAGCGCACACAAATGAAGGCGCTGATGAAGGCGGCAATGAAGCCAATGCCGAACAGGCTGAAGTCGTCGACCGAGAGCGTCGCGCGCGCCTTGTAGAGTTCGTAGACGGTCGCGCCGAACAGGATCGGGATGGCGAGGAAGAACGAGAACTCGGTCGCCACCTTGCGCTCAAGCCCGAACATCATGCCGCCGATGATCGTCGCCCCAGAGCGCGACGTGCCCGGCACGAGCGCGAGACATTGCGCGAGGCCGACTTTCAGGGCGTCGACGACTGACAGGTCGTCCATCGAATTCACGCGCGGGCGCTTGCCCGCTTCGGCGTTGCGACGGTTATGCCGCTCGACCAGCAGGATGACCACGCCACCGACGATAAACGCCGTGGCGACCACGGTGGGGTTGAACAGCGCGGCCTTGATGTGCTTGCCGAGCCACAGGCCGAGCCCGATGGCGGGCAGGCACGCGACGATCACGTTCACCGCGAAGCGGCGCGCCTTGGCATCGCTGCCGAGGCCGGCCACGACCTGTGCGATCTTCTCGCGATACTCCCAGCACACCGCGAGAATGGCGCCGAACTGAATCACGATTTCGAAGACCTTGCCCTTCTCGTCGTTGAAGTCGAGCAGGCTGCCCGCCAGAATCAGGTGCCCGGTCGAGGAGATCGGCAAAAATTCGGTCAGACCTTCCACGACACCGAGAATGAGGGCTTTGAACGCCAGCAACAAGTCCATGCAATGAGTTCCTGAGAAGGTGCGAATTGCGAATAGGGGAATACGGGAAGCGAGAGCGATGCGCCAGGCCGCGTCGGACGGACCGCGTCAACGCGCATCGAGTTTGACGTTCACGCCATGTGAGCGCACGGTGATCGCGCCCGGCTGTCGCGCCACGCCGCCGATGTTCAGTTGCTCGGGCTTGAACGTGTAAAGCGGCGCGCCCTGCAGCCATTGCGTCGCGATCAATGCCCCGGCGGCGTTCAATTGACGCGACCAGCGTTCGGGCAGACCGTCGACCGTGAACGTCTCCACCTCCGGATCGCGCAGCACGACCGACATCGTCGCCGGGTCGTACGCCAGCGCACTCTCGATGGCGAGCGTGCCGGTGAGCGGCGCACCACCGAACGGGTGCGTCACCGTCGCGTCGACGGACACCGCCAGACGATTGCGTGCCGGCAACAAGGTCAGACGCGGATGCGAGAGGTTCACGTCGAGCACCGCCAGCACGCGACGGTCGAACGGAAATTTCCGGTCGAGCGCGCGTTGCAACTGGCTTTCGGAGAAGGTGTAGTCGTTGCCGAAAGGCAACCCCGCGCAGGCGCTCAGCCCTGCGGCGAGCGCCGTCGCGCCAGCCAGCGCCAGCCAACGACGGCGCGTGAGGCGACTCGGGAGGCGCAAGGCGTCCTGCGACGCAAGCCCGTCGCACTGCTGACGAATTCGCTGATCTGGATGAGCACTACCCGGCATGACAAAGTCCGCGACTGGGCGCCTGGCGCCCGACACGCGCGACTATAGCATTCGCATACGGCACGCCACTACGGCGTCGCCGGCGCGGTCATCGTCTCGAGCTGCGTTAGCCAGGCGATGGCCTGCGCACGATCGTTCCCGCACATCTCGGCCGAGGGCTGCAACGATCCACAGACCGCCGGACGCAGCGGGCTGCCGAAAATCCGGCAACGGTCTTCGTCGTCCAGTTGCACGCAACGGGTGTTCGCCGGCTTGCCGTTCGGCATGCCGGGAATCGGCGTCGAGATGGAAGGCGCGATGCAGCAGGCCGCGCAGTGAGGACGACACTGCATGACGCTCACCACGGCAAGCGGCCCGCGCCGTCGAAGAAGCCGCCCGTCACCGGCCCGCGCTCGCCGAGCGCCAGCATCAGCACACTGCGCGCGCCTTGCGCCACCCCCTGCCGCGCACGCTTGCCGGCCGCGTCGACCGTCAGATCGGCGGGCGCGCCCGGATCGACCGAATTCACCGTAATCGACGTCTCACGCAAGGTTTGCGCGAGCTGCACCGTCAGCATGTTCAAGGCCGCCTTCGATGCGTTGAACCCGATCTGCCGGAACGCCGCATGCTCCCACGCCGGATCGTTGTTGTGCGCCAGCGAGCCCAGGCCGCTCGACACATTGACGATATGCGCCCGCGCGGAGCGCGCGAGCCACGGCAGCATGGCTTGCGTAACGCGCAAGGTGCCGAAGAAATTGGTCGCGAACACCCGCTCGACGGCTTCGATGGAGGCTTTCTCAGGCGCGTCGTCGCGCGGATCGGTCACGGCCGCGTTGTTTATCAGCAGGTCAAGTCGACCGTAGTAGCGGCCAATCCGATAGGCCGCCGCATGCAACGTCTCGGGCTGCAGCAGGTCGATCACGAGCGTCTCTGCCTGAAAACCCGCCTTGCGCAACGGCTCGACCACCTCGTCGCCCTTCGCGGGCTCGCGCGCGCCCACCAGCACCGTCATGCCCACCTCGGCCAGCCCGCGCGCGACTTCCTGCCCAATACCCCGGGTCGCGCCCGTGACCAGCGCCACACGTCCCAGATGGCGTTCGGCATCCGCGCGCACCGTATTCTCGATGGCGTCCCGTTTCATCCCTGCTCCCGTCGATTGACCTGTTGTGTTGCGCCCGGCCGCACGCAAATTTGTTAGCATCGAGTTTATGAAGAATCCTTCAGTTTTTCCATTCGCATATGAAAGCTGACAGCCGAGGCCCCGCAACGCCCCGTAAGACGCCGCAGCAGGCGCGTTCGCGGGTCACCATCGACGCCATTTTCGAAGCGGCGCTTCAGGTTTTGCTGCTCGATGGCGGGCGTCAATTGACCACGACGCGTGTGGCCGAACGGGCGGGCGTGTCGGTGGGCACGCTGTACCAGTATTTCCAGAACAAACAGGTACTGCTCTATGCGGTGCTCGGGCGGCACATCGACCGGATCGTCGAGACGGTGGAGGCGACCTGTCTGGCCTCGCACGCCCAGCCGCTGGAAACGATGGCGCAGACGCTCGCCAAGGCGTATGTCGGCGCGAAGATGACGGACATCGAAGAAGCCCAGGCGCTGTACCGGCTCTCGGAAGATCTCGATGGGCGGGAAGTGTTTGCGGGGGCGTCCACGCGCATGCACGTGGCCGTCGTCGCTATGCTGAAAACAGCGCAAAACGCGCATTTCGACGATCCCGAGACCGTCGCGTTCGTGTTCCTGAACTCGATGACCGGGCCCATCAAGGCGATTCTTGAGAATCGCGCGCCCGCAGGTACCTGTTATGCGACGCTCGCCAGCCAGATCGCCGATCAGATGGCGACGATGTGCGGCGCCTATCTGCATCGCGTGGCCAGGGCGGCTGACGACGCCGAGGCGACAAAAGTTCACGCAGTCACATGACTACCGCCCGGAACTGGTAAAATGCTGGGTTGTGTTTGCCTACTACCCACGGTAATCGAAATGAATTACGAACAGGCCCGCTTTAACATGATCGAGCAGCAGATCCGTCCTTGGGATGTGCTCGACCAAGAAGTGCTCAATCTGCTCAAGCTCGTCAAGCGCGAGGAATTCGTGCCGACGGCCCAGCGCGCACTCGCGTTCACCGACGTCGAACTGCCGCTGCCGGGCGCAGCGATTGCCGACAAGAGCCAGCACATGATGTTTCCGCGTGTGGAAGCGCGCATTCTGCAAGCGCTCGCGCCGAAGAAGCACGAGAACGTGCTTGAAATCGGCACGGGGTCGGGCTATATGGCCGCACTGCTGGCCTACAATGCCCACCACGTGACGAGCGTCGAGTTCGACGCCAACCTCGCCCAGACGGCCCAGCAGACGCTGCGCGCCAATGGCGTGACCAACGTGGAAGTCGTCAACGCCGACGGCGCGCAAGGCTGGAGCGCCGCCGCGCCCTACGACGTGATCGCCATTTCGGGCGCGCTGGTCGAGCTGCCGCAGGCGTTCCTCGATCAACTCAAAGTGGGCGGCCGTCTGGCAGCGTTCATCGGGGGTAGCCCGGTCATGGAAGCCGTGCTCATCACGCGCGTGTCCGAGACCGAATACCGCCGCGAAAACCTGTTCGAGACGCAAGTGGCCTATCTGGTCGCGACGAAGCCGTCGAGCTTCAAGTTCTGAGCCGGGTCGCGACCCAAACGACACACGACCATCATGCAAAACATTACACCGGCGCAATTGGCCCAGTGGCTCGCTGACGGGGAGCGCGGCCAACCCACGCTTCTCGACGTGCGTGAAGATTGGGAGGTGCAGACCTGCCGCATCGCCGAGAGCCGGAACGTACCGCTTGGCGACGTGCCCGCCCGTCTGACGGAACTCGACGCCGAAGCGCCGATCGTGTGCATCTGCCATCACGGCATGCGCAGCGCTCGCGCCGCGATGTTCCTGGAACAACAAGGCTTTACCCAACTGTTTAATCTGGACGGCGGAATCGATGCCTGGGCGCGCCAGGTCGACCCGTCGATGCCGACCTACTGAACCTGCGCGACGTCAGTCCTGCGGGACGGCAAGGCCCGCGTCGAGCCAACGCCCCAGCGCGGTGACGGTACGCGCGGTCGCGCCCTGATGCTGTTTCGCGAACAACATGGCGGCCGTGCGCATCGCGAGCCGCCGGTCGTCGTCGACCAGCAACTCGGCCAGTGCCGTCGCAAGGTCACCGGCGTCGCTCACCCGTCGCGCGGCGCCCGCCGTCAATGCGTTCTCGCTGGCCTGCGTGAAATTGAACATGTGCGGACCGAAGACGACCGGCGTGCCCGCCGCACAGGCTTCGATCAGGTTCTGACCGCCCAGCGGCAGCAGGCTGCCGCCAATGAACGCGACGTCCGCCGCCGAGAAATACGCGGCCATCTCCCCCATCGAATCGCCGAGAACCACATCGACATCCGCGGGCAGCGACGTGTCGTCGTCAGCCCATGTGCTGCGACGAACGTAGTGAATTCGCACTCGATCCAGCATCTCGGCCACCTCGTCGAAGCGCTGTGGATGTCGCGGCACGAGCACCAGCAACGAACGCCGCCCCACCTCCGAGGACGCCGCCAACATGGCGCGCGCCTGAAGCACCAGCGACTCCTCGCCGTCGCGCGTACTCGCGGCCAGCCAGACCTTGCGCTCGCCGAAACGCTCGCGCCAGCGCGCCCCCAGCGCAAGCTGCGCGGGCGGTGGCGTCATGTCGAACTTGAGGTTGCCCATCACGTCGACGTCGTTCGCGCCCAGCATGCGCAAACGTTCGGCATCGGCATCGCTCTGCGCAAACACGCGGCTGAATCCGCCGAAGACAGGCTTGGCCGCATCGCCGAAGCGCGCTGCACGCCGGAACGAGCGCGCCGACATCCGCGCGTTGGTCAGCACCAGCGGCACGCCGCGCTCGCGGCAGGTGAAGATCAGATTCGGCCAGACTTCCGTCTCCATGACCACGCCGACACTCGGCCGCCATTGCTTCAGGAAGCGTTGGATCGGCCCGACCATGTCGTACGGCAGATAGCAGCGCAGCACGCGATCGCCGAACAGCGTCTCCCCGGTCGCGCGTCCGGTGGGCGTCATGTGCGTGAGCAGGATGCCGTGCGATGGATAGCGCTCGAGCAGTGCATCGATGAGCGGCTGCGCGGCGCGCGTCTCGCCAACGGAGACGGCGTGCACCCAGATCAGCGGGCGACCGGTGTAGGGCGGCGCGTCGTAAAACCCGAAGCGTTCGCCGATGTGACGACGGTATCCGGGCTCGAAGCGGCCGCGCCACCATAGCCGCACCACGGCCAGCGGCGCGACGATCCACCAGAGCGCGCGATAGACGAGACGCAGCAACATTCAGATGAGCGCCCGATGCGTGAGACGTTGCAAAACCGCCAGCGGCGAGCACTCGGGGTGCACCATCGCTTCGGCGGGAAGGAAGAAGGTCTGCTCCATCATGAACTGGCCCGACATCACCGCATGCGACGTCTGGTCCGAGAAGCAGATCCACACACTGCCCGGCGGGAACGGCATGGTCTGCTGTTCGGCGTCGCGCTGGTAGTCCATGTCGGCTTTCATGCCGTCGTGCAGATGCAGCATGATGTGGTCGTAGCCGCTGCGTTCACGCTTGGTGATGCCTACCGCGTTCTGCAACCAAGCGGAGCCCGGCCATTGGGTAGGCACTTTCGGCAGGAAGCGTTTGGCCACCGTTTCGAACGGCTCGCCCACACGCCAGACGCGCGGCTGCCCTGCCGGGTTGACATTGGTGAACACGCGCAGAATGCGCTCGCCGTAGTTCGGGCGCGACGGAAAGGCGTCGACGTGCAGTCGGCTGTCGTCCTTGCGCCACGACGTCTGGCGCGTTTCAACGCGATGCAGACGCAGGCTCGTGGGCGCCGCGCGCAACTTGCCGCGATACTCGGGCAACAGACCGTCGATCAGGCTGCACGCCTGCGTGTAGTAACGCTTGACCAGCGCATGGACGGCGCGCTGCGTGCTGTCGTCGGCGGCCACGCCGACCAGCACGTCGGACTTGGGATCGAGGCTGATGTTCTTGCGCTTCGGATCGGCAATGGCCGGATCGAGCAGGCGCTGCTCCGCGGCATCGATCGCGAAGGCCAGGTGCGGGAAATACAGCACCTTGCCGGCCTCGACATCGGCCACCAGCGTCTCGCGCGGCACCGACAGTTGCCCTGCCTGCCAGTCGCCGGATTCCACGGTAACGATCTGGCCGCTTTCATTCATTTGGCTCATGCGCTTCGGTCCTCCCGGGGCGCGCCGTCGCCGCTCGGCACAGGCCGCAGCGACGGTGCGAGCTGGCGCACGGCGTCGCGGACTTGCGCGAGCGTTGGCTTGTGCGCGGCGTCGCCAAGATTGACAATGCGCGGCGACCAGAATCCGCCGGTGCGCCACGCGGTGCTGAAATTGTATAACTCGATGGTGGGACGGTTCAGTGCTGCGGCAATATGCACCAGCCCCGTATCCACGCCAACGGTGATCGCGCCGCGATCGATGAGGCCAACGACCTGCGACAGATTCATCTTCGGCGGCACCCAGGCGTCGTCACCCAGCGCGGTGGCCAGTCGCAGCGAGACCTCGCGCTCCGCCGCACTGCCCCACGGCAATACGATCCGCAACCCTTGCGACGCCAGATCGCGACCCAGCGCAATCCAGTCGTCTTCCGGCCACGTTTTGTCGTCGCGCGACGTGGCGTGCACGAACACCGCATACGGATAGTCCGGACACTGGCTGTGGTCGGCGCGCTCGGTGGCAATGCCGAAGTCGATCTCGTCGGTTACCTTGAACCCCATCGCTTCGGCCACCAGCAGCCGCGAGCGCGTAACCACATGCGTGTGCGGCTCGATGCGCACGGTATGCCGGTAGAGGTAACGCACCGGCCACTCGTAGCTGGCCCCTTCGGTCCGGTTGCCCAACCCCCACACGGCGCCGCGTGCCGTGCGCGCGATCCAGCCAGTCTTGATCAGACCCTGCGTGTCGATCACGTAGTCGTAAGGGGTTTCGCGCAAGGCGCGGCGAAAGGCGCCGATCTCCTGCCACGTGCGTGCGGCGAGCGGCTGCTTGCGCCAGCGGCGCAACGCGAAAGGAATGACCCGGCGCACCCCGCGCACGAGTTTGACGAGGTCGACGAAGCCCTCTTCCACCACCCAGTCGATCTGGGCGTCGGGATGGTGGCGCACAATGTCCTGCACCACGGGCATGTTATGGACGACGTCGCCGAGCGACGAGACTTTGACGATCAGAACCTGCAACCGCACGCCCCGGCGGTTCGGCCGGGCCTCGTGAGCAAAACCGCGATTTTACCCCGACCCGGCCCGCCGAACAGCGTTGATTGCGCCGTTCTTGCAGCGGTCCCCTTACGGCGTATCTTGTGGCGTCCACTCGACGCCCATCAGGTATCCCTTAAGACGTCCCGCGCCGGTTGCCCGGCGCTGGGACCCCCAGGCCTCGCCTCAGAACGGCAGCTTGGCGTCGGGTTTCACGGCCAGGATGGCGCGGCGGAAGTCGTCTTGAATGCGCGCGATGGCCGCATCGCTGTCGGCCTCGAAGCGCAGCACGACGACCGGCGTGGTGTTCGACGAACGGGCCAGACCGAAACCATCCGCATATTCGACACGCACGCCGTCGATCTTGACGATGTCCCGCGCTCCGTCGAACTTGGCGGTCTCGCGCAGCTTGTCGATCAACGCGAAGTTCTCGCCTTCGGCCAGCGGGATCTGCAGCTCGGGCGTCGAAATCGAGTTGGGTAGCGCATTGAGCACCGCGCTCGGATCGGCTGCCTTCGACAGGATTTCAAGCAGACGCGCGCCCGTGTACAGGCCGTCGTCGAAACCGTACCAGCGGTCTTTGAAGAACACGTGGCCGCTCATCTCGCCCGCGAGCGGTGCGCCCGTCTCCTTGAGCTTGGCCTTGACCAGCGAGTGCCCTGTCTTCCACATCAGCGGCTCGCCGCCGTGCTTTTGCACCCAATCCGCGAGGTTGCGGGTGCACTTCACGTCGTAGATGATCTTCTCGCCCGGATGGCGGCTCAGCACCTCGGCGGCGAAGAGCATCAACTGGCGATCCGGATAGATGATCTGACCGTCCTTGGTGACTACGCCGAGACGGTCGCCGTCGCCGTCGAACGCGAGGCCGATCTCGGCATCGGTCGTCTGCAGCGTGCGGATCAGATCCTGGAGGTTCTCCGGATGGGCGGGATCCGGGTGATGGTTCGGGAACGTGCCGTCGACCTCGCAGAACAGCTCGATGACATCGCAGCCGAGCATCTGGAACAGCGCCGGGGCGTAAGCGCCCGCCACACCGTTGCCGCAGTCCACCGCGATCTTCATCGGACGCGCCAGATGCACGTCGCCCGCGATGCGCGCGCGATACGACTCACCGATCTCGTCGGCCGTGTACGTGCCCTGCCCCGTCTCGAAGTCCTGCTGGCCGATCAGCGTGGCGAGGTCCTGAATGGCATCGCCGTAGATCGCCCGACCGCGCAAGACCATCTTGAAACCGTTGTAGTCGGGCGGGTTGTGGCTACCCGTGACCATGATGCCGGAGTCGACGATGCGGCCATGCAGTGTGACGTTCGTCGCGAAATACACCATCGGCGTAACGACGACGCCGATATCGACCACATCGACACCGGCGGCGCGCAGGCCGTCTGAGAGCGCGCCGACCAGTTCGGGTCCGGACAGACGGCCGTCGCGACCGACCACGACCGCGTTGCCGCCTTCGCGACGCACCGCCGTGCCGAACGCGCGTCCGATCAGGTGCGCGACGTTGGCATCCAGGGTCTTGCCGACGATACCGCGGATGTCGTATGCCTTGAAAATCGCAGGTGAAACTTGCGTGGTTTGCGTCATGGGGGAGGATCTCTCGGAAGCGAGGGAAAAAGTCGTCATCCGACGCGAGGGGCCGGGCGTATCGCCTGGGCGAACCCATACGTAACGGAAATGTCGAGGGGCGTCGGCCGGAAAGCCAGCGCCGAGCGCGCAGCAAACGCGAAATCCCGGCAGGAAGACCGGCCGGGATCGGCTGCATTACGCTAAAATTATACGGGACTTCGCCGCACTGCGGCATTTCCCTCCAAACCCTTGTCAGCGATCGCCTACAATCAGTGTCCGCGCATCGTGACAAGCGTGTGACGTCCCCCAGCACCGGCCTTGCGAGGCCGGTTTTGCTTATCTTGACTTGAGAACGAGTGAGCCGCGCGAGCGCCACATGCCCTATCGCACCATCATTCGCAACATCCTCTGGATGCTGACCGAGCGCGGCGCGCAGATCGTCGGTGGCATCGCCGTCTCCGGCCTACTGGCACGCAGTCTCGGCGCCGCGCAGTTCGGCCTGTTTCAGTACGCGCAATCGCTCGTGTTCCTCGCCGCGTCCCTCACGCTGTTGTGCGGCAGCGAGGTCGTGGTGCCGCGACTGGTCGGCAAGACCGAGGCGGAGCAACGCACGGTCATCGCCCATGCTTTCGTGCTGCGCCTGGCCGCTGCGGCCGTCGCCTACGCAGCGTTGGCCATCTACGTCATCGGGTTTGCCGAGTCCGAGCTGGTCGCCATTGCCCTCTGGCTCGGCGTGGCGCTCTGGTTCCGCGAGCCTGCGGGCATTGTCATCGCATGGTTGCAGGCACGCACGTTCAACCGGCCGAGCGTCGCGGCCAACCTCTGCGGGCTCGGCGTCAAACTCGCCCTCGTGGCGCTCCTGTTCGTGACGCACGCGGGCGTTGCCGCGTTCGCGGTCGTCTACGCTGTCGAGGCCGTCGTGGCCGCCGCGCTGCTGGTTCGGTATTACTTCAAGCATTCGCCGAAGACGCCTGTGATCTGGCGGCGCACGTTGCTGGTCGACCTGCTCTCGAGCGGCATGACGTTCTGGGGCGGCCTGATGCTCATGATCCTCTTCAAGCGCATCGACCAGCTTGTGCTCAAGCCGCTCATCCCGCTCGCGGAACTCGGCGCGTATGCCGCCGCCATGCAGATCACGGAAAACTTCGTGCTCGTGGCGCCGATCATCGCGAATTCGCTGGCGCCGCAATTGATCTTTCAGACGTTCGACAACGCCACCGCGAGACGCAATACCGTGCGTGCGGTTTGGCTGATGGTCGCCGCCGGCGCTTGCCTGGCGATGCCGATAGCGCTGCTGGCGCCCTGGATCGTGCACCTGATCTATGGCGCCGGGTTCGCGGAGTCAGCGCAAATTCTTCGCGTCTCGGCGCTCATGGGAATTCTGGTGTTCGCCGACGCCGCCCTGAACCTCACGCTGATTCGTCGCGGCGCCGGACGCTGGGTCATCGCGAAGTGGCTATGTGCGGCCGTGGTGGCCTTTGCGGTCGTGCGCGGCCTGGCCCCGCATTTCGGAGCGCTCGCCGGCGCATTTGGCTACGGCGCGGGGTATGCGGCCGCGCTGGTGCTCGGTGTCTGGTTGCTCCGGCGAGACTGATGCGATGACGCTGTCTCATTCCCCGAACAACCACGTCGGCCGTTCCCTCTGCCTGTTCACGGGTACGCTCGCGGCCTTCGCCGGCGCCGAACGCGCGACGGCCACGCTCGCGAACGCGCTTGCGGCGCGCGGGCATCGCGTGCACGTGCTGTCGTTGTGGGGCCATAAGCCCGTCTTCCCGTTGGCGCCCGGTGTCGCGCACCATGCGATGTTCGCCGAGCGCTTGGCGTTCAAGCGTCACTACGTGTCCATCGTTCGGCAGGTGCGGCGCTACGTGCGCGAGCAAGCCATCGATGTGCTGATCGACGTCGACCCGATGCTCGCGCTCTACACCGTGCCCGCCACGATCGGATTGCCGCTGCAACGCATCGCCTGGGAGCACAGCACCTACGCCAGCGACCTCGGCCGACGCGCCCGCCGATGGGCGCGTGCGCTGGCGGCACGTCGGTACGACGCCGTGGTCGTGCTCACTGACGCCGACCGCGACGCGTGGCGAACGCATCATCCCCACGCCCGGGCGCAGTTCGTCACGCTTCCCAATCCGCTGGGCCTTGCGATCCCGGACGCGCCTCCCGAGCCCAGCAGCGAGGGCGGCATTCTCGCCGTCGGGCGCCTGGTTCCGGAGAAGGGCTTCGACCGCCTGATCGACGCTTGGGCGCGTATCGCCCGCGACGCCCCGGGCTGGCAGGTGCGTATTGTGGGCGATGGCCCGCTGCGCGACGCGCTGCTCGCGCAAGCGCGCGACACCGGGGTCGGCGACAGCGTGCAGGTGCTGCCCGCCGTGGCCGACATCGCGCAGCACTATGCGCGGGCGGCGATCTACTGTCTCCCGTCGCGACGTGAAAGTTTCGGACTCGTGTTAATTGAAGCCAAGGCGTATGCGGTGCCCATCGTGGCCTACGCTGCCGATGCGGGGCCCCGCGCGCTGTTGCATGACGAGGTCGACAGTCTGATCATTGACGACGGCGATATCGAGGGGTTGGCTGGCGGGCTCAAACGGCTGATCGGCGACGCCTCCCTGCGACGCAGACTTGGCCTGGCGGGCTACGCCCACGCGCGGGACTTCGGCGCGGATGCCATTGCGGCGCATTGGGAAGCGCTATGGGCCGAGGGCGGTTCGACACCGCGGAGCGCGCGATGAAGATTGTCCTGTTCGTCACCGGTCTGCAATTGGGGGGAGCGGAAACGCAGGTGGCCGATCTCGCCCGGGGTTTCCTCGCGCGCGGGCATGATGTCGCACTCATCTCGCTCACGGGCACCTGTGCCATCGCCTTGCCGGAATCGCCGCGGCTCACGCTCATTGAATTGAAGGCGGGCAAGACGCCGTGGTCCCTCGCGTGTGCGTTGCGAAGCCTCGTCGCGCACCTGCGCGCGTGGCAGCCCGACGTCGTGCACGCCCACATGGTGCATGCCAACCTGTTGGCTCGCATGGCTCGGTGGTTTGCCCCGGTGCCGGTGCTGGTGACGAGCGCGCACAGCCGCAATGAAGGCGGACGTCTGCGGATGCTGGCCTATCGGCTGACGGATCGGTGGACGGATTTGACGACGAACGTCAGCGACGACGCGGTGGCCGCCTTCGTTGCGCAACGCGCCGCGCCGGCGGAACGTATCGTGAGCGTGCCCAACGGCATCGACACGGATCGCTACCGTCCCGATGAGCAGGTTCGGTCGCAGTGGCGCGCGGCCATGTCCACGTTGCCCTCGACGGCGACGCTCATCGTCTTCGCGGCGGGCCGGATGGTTGAAGCGAAGGACTATCCGACGCTGATCGACGCGTTCTCGCACGTGCGCCTGGCGGTGCCCGAAGCACGCCTCGCGATCGCCGGAGACGGGCCGCTACGCGGTGCTATGCAGGCGCTCGTGGACGCACGCGGGCTGGCCCATGCGATTACGCTGCTCGGGCGTAGCAACGACATCGCGCAATGGATGTGTGCCGCGGACGTCTACGCGATGTCGTCCGCCTGGGAAGGATTGCCGCTCGTGATTGGCGAGGCGATGGCCAGCGGCTTGCCCGTCGTGTCGACTGACTGCGGGGGGGTGCGTGAACTCCTCGGCACCGTCTCGGGCAACACGCTCGTGCCAGTAGGCAATGCGCAGGCGCTCGGCGACGCCCTGATTCGCCACCTGCGCGCCGGCGCGAGCGCGCGTCACGCGACCGGCGTCGCCAATCGCGAGCGCATCATCACCCATTACTCTCTCGATGCAGTCGTGACGCGCTGGATCGCGGTCTATGCGCGTCTGCGCGAAACGCGTCGCAACCGCTCCTGATTACACCACGACCCTGTCAATGACATCGCCCGTCCTGCTCTGCTCCAACACCTTCTGGTCGATCTACAACTTCCGGCGTGGCCCGATTGCCGCGCTGCTGGCGGCGGGTCATCCGGTGCACGTCGCGGCGCCAGACGATGCGTTCGCCACGCAGCTCGCCGAAATGGGCTGCGTCGTCCATCGCGTCCCGATGGCCGCCAAGGGACAAAATCCGCTGCAGGATCTCGGGCTGATGTGGCGGCTCTTTTGTCTTTACCGGCAAGTTCGTCCGGCGGTGATCTTCCACTACACGATCAAACCGAACATCTACGGATCGATCGCCGCACGCCTTGCCCATATTCCGTGCGTGTCGATGACCACGGGGCTCGGATACGTCTTCATTCGCGAATCGCTGACCACGAGGCTGGCGCGACAGCTCTACCGCGTCGCGTTTCGTCATACGCTCGAGAATTGGTTTCTCAACGCCGAAGACCATCGGGCGTTTGTCGAAGGCGGACTTGTTGCGATCGGCAAAACCCGGTTGCTGCCGGGAGAGGGTGTCGATCTCGCTCACTTCGCCAAGGCGCCGTGGCCGACATCGAACTCGCCCGCCGACGCTCCGCCCGAACCAATGCGCTTTCTCCTCATCGCCCGTCTGCTTCGCGACAAGGGCGTGCTGGAGTATGTGGAGGCCGCGCGTGCCCTACGCGCCGAGATGCCGCACCTGACCTTTCAAATGCTCGGCGCGACCGATGTCGAGAATCCCTCGGCCGTCACACGCAGCGAGGTCGACGCTTGGCAGCGCGAAGGCGTCGTCGAGTATCTCGGCACGACCCGCGACGTCCGGCCCATCATTGCGAATGCGCATTGCGTGGTACTGCCGTCGTACCGTGAGGGCCTCTCGCGCACCTTACTCGAAGCCAGCGCGATGGGGCGACCGCTCGTCGCGAGCGATGTGCCGGGTTGCCGCGACGTGATCAACGATGGGGTGACCGGCCGGCTCGTGCGTGCACGCGACGCCGCCGCACTGACCGCCTGCCTGCGGGACATGGCCCAGATACCCGCGCGCCAGCTCGTCCGGATGGGCGATGCCGGGCGTGCTAAAGTAGCGCGCGAATTCGACGAACATGTCGTCATTGCAGAGTATTTTCGGATTCTCGGATCCCTCCCCGCATCATGCTGAGTCTCGCCATCGCCCTGCTCGTGTCGTTCATCGCGACGCTCCTGATCGTCCGCTATGCGCACGTTCACGCCCGCTTCTCCGGCGATAGCGATGTTGCCGGCGTGCAGAAGTTTCACGTGCGTCCGGTGCCGCGCATCGGCGGCGTCGGCATTCTGGCGGGCCTGATCGTGGCCGCCACGGCGCTCGGTTTCTCGTATCCCGTCGTCTCGCGCAATATCCTCCTGCTCGTTGCCTGCGGCCTGCCCGCGTTCTTCGCCGGCTTTGTCGAAGACCTGACCAAGAAAGTGACGCCGACGGTGCGTCTCATCTGCACGATGTTCGCCGCGCTGCTGGCCTGGCTTCTGCTCGACATCCATATCACGCGCATCGACATCGGCTTGGCCGACCGCGCGTTGATGCTCGCCGCCGTGTCGGTGCCACTCACCGTGCTCTGCGTGGCCGGCATGGCCAATGCCGTCAACATCATCGACGGGTTCAACGGGCTCGCCGCGATGGTCGCGATGATCATGTTCGCCTCGCTCGGCTATGTCGGGTTTCAGGTGCAAGACCCCGTTGTGCTCACTACCTCAATGATCATGGTGGGCGCGATCCTCGGGTTCTTCATCTTCAATTTTCCCGGCGGACTGATCTTTCTCGGCGATGGCGGTGCGTATTTCATCGGCTTCATGCTGGCCGAAATTGCCGTGTTGTTGGTCATGCGCAACCCGCAGGTATCGCCGTGGTACCCGGCACTGATGGTGATTTACCCCGCCTTTGAGGTCTGTTTCTCAATCTATCGCAAGCGCTTCGTGCGCGGTATGTCGCCCGGCATTCCCGATGGCGTGCACCTGCACATGCTCGTCTACAAGCGGCTGATGCGTTGGGCCGTCGGCGCCCGCACGGCAAGCGCGCTGACGCAACGCAACTCCTTGACGTCTCCGTACCTCTGGCTGCTATGCTTGCTGGCAGTGATCCCGGCGACGGTGTTCTGGCGACACAGTCTGGTGCTCGCACTGTGCTGCGTCGCCTTCATGGTGACGTATGTCTGGCTGTATCTGCGCATCGTTCGCTTCAAAGCACCCCGCTGGCTGATTTTCAAAAAGTGAACGCCCCAAGGGCAACGCATCGCAGACGCGAAGCCGCGGCACCCGCCATCCCCATGATCGGGACAACTAGACAGACGAGACAGCGCCACCTCCGCCATGCGTGACATCTATGCTATCGGCGACCTGCAGGGTTGCCAGACGTCGTTTGAACAACTGCTCGCGCACCTGCCTCAGGACGCGGATCTCTGGCTGGCAGGCGACCTCGTCAATCGCGGGCCGCGCTCGCTCGATACGTTGCGCCAGGTCATCGCGCTGGGCGATCGCGTCACGGCCGTGCTCGGCAATCACGATCTTCATCTGCTGGCCGTGGCGGCCGGTGTGCGCCAGACCCACGGCAGCGACACCCTCGACGACATTCTCAAGGCCCCCGACCGCGACGCCCTCATCGACTGGGTACGCCATCGACCGCTCGCGCATTTCGCACAGGGTCATCTGATGGTGCATGCCGGCGTGCTCCCACAATGGGACGCCGCGCAGGTCATCACGCTCGCTCGCGACGTGGAGCGGCAGTTGCGTGGCCCGGACTGGAGAACGTTCCTGTCGCGCATGTTCGGCAATCAGCCCGATCGGTGGCAAGACGATCTGAGCGACGAAGACCGTCAACGTCTCACGATCAACGCCCTCACACGCATGCGCTTTTGCACAGCGGACGGGCGCATCGACTTCAAGATCAAGGAAGGGGCCGACGCGGCCACGGACGAGTTGAAGCCCTGGTTCGACACGCCGAACCGTCGCACAGCCAATGTCACGGTGGCGTTCGGTCACTGGTCCGCGCTCGGACTGGTCATGCGCGACAATCTGCTCGCGCTCGATACGGGCTGCGTCTGGGGCGGGCAGTTATCCGCGGTGAAGCTCGCCAGCGCGCCCGCCGCGCGCGAGCTGGTTCAGGTCGACTGCCCGCAGATTCGCGATCCGCTTGCACTGGCTGACGACAAGACGCGCGACAAGGTCAAAAAGGTGGACAGGACCCAAGACGCGCCCAAGGCCGCGAAAGCCGAGAAGTCCGATAGAGGCGCCGTAGGCAAAATCGGAAAGGTTGGAAAGGTGGAGAGGGCTGGGAAATCGGCGAAAGCGGACAAAGCTGAGAAGCGCAAAGGCCATTGATTGATCGCGCGTGGGCGACGTCTTGCGGCCCGTCTCGTGAGTGACGTCTGCGTCGCTACGGTCATCGCCCTGACGAACGATAACGGCGCCCACGGGCGCCGTTTTTTGTGTCGCGCGACACGCGTCAGACCTGAACGGCCCGCACCGTATCGTCGTCTTCGTCACCCAATGCCGAGTCACGCGAGCCGACCGAGCCGCTCTGCGGCAACACTGCCTCGGGCAGAAACCCTTGCAAGGCATCGCCAACCGCCCGCTGCGCGCCGAGCGCAAACTCGCGACGGTGCTGACCGTCTTGCGGATGCTGCGGTTCGCCCACCGACAAGCGCACCGTCATGGGCGGCGCGCGCAGAATCATATCGATGGACTCGATCAGACTCGTTTCGCCGATATACGCCGGCGCCATCGTATGGCGCCCGCTCTCGGCATCGGTATAGAACAGACACAGCGGCTGCACCGGCCTGGAAGTAGCCACCGGCGCTTGCAGCAGATTGGCGTGGAACGGCAACAAGCTTCGACCGTCCGTGGTCGTGCCTTCGGGGAAGACGGTGATGATGTCCCCATCGCGCAGGCAATCGGACAGGTAATGCATGATGCGGCGGGCGTCGGCACGGCGCTCACGTTGCAGGAAGATGGTGCGCGTCTGCACGCACAGCCAGCCGACCAACGGCCAGTGGCGAATCTCGGCCTTGGCGACAAACCGCACCGGCTGCCACGCATTGATCGCGAAGATGTCGATCCACGACACGTGGTTGCACAGCAGCATCACGCCGCTGTCCGGCAACGGTGCCCGCTGCTCGACTTCGAGACGCATGCCGCACAGCTTCAACAGCTTTTGCGACCATGCGCGTATGCGACGATGCTTCGCCGCTTCCGACAGGAACGGGAAAAACAGCAGCGCGGTCAGCAGACCGCGTGTGAGGTGCAAGCCAAGACGAATTTTTTTGATTAGCAGCACGACAATCGCATCCTAGACGGCGAGGGTTTCGTGCGCCACGTGGCCACCCACCAGCGTGAGACCTACACGACCCGGCACTTCGTAACCCAGAAACGGCGTGTTGTGGCCGGCACTGCGCATCTGCTGCGCGGACACCGTCCAGTGTGCCGACGGTGCAAACACACATAGGTCTGCCGGTTGTCCCGGCGCAAGCCGGCCCGCCCCCGGGGCCACCGTCGCAACCCGCTGTCCCGGCCCGTACGTCACCCGCGCCAGCGCATCGACCAGCGGCACGCGCGACTCGTCGGCCCACTTCAACACCAGCGACAGGAGCAACTCCACGCCGCTCGCGCCCGGCTCGGCTTCGGCAAACGGGACGAGGCGTGCGTCGACCGCCAGCGGCGTATGGTCCGAGCAAATGGCATCGACCGTGCCGTCGCGCGCGGCGTCGCGGATGGCCTCTCGGTCACGTTGCCCTCGCAGTGGCGGATCGAGTCGATACTGAGCATCAAAATAGCCGATGTCCATATCGCTCAGATGGAGATGATGCGCGGCGACGTCGCACGTCACCGGCAACCCTTCGGCCTTGGCCGAGCGCACGAGCGCCAGCCCCGCCGCGGACGACAGACGGCACAGATGCACGCGCGTGCCCGTCACACGTACGAGTTCCAGAATCGTGTGCAACGCGATGGTCTCGGCCGCCACCGGAATGCCCGCCAGTCCGAGACGAGAGGCAACGGCACCGCTGGCCGCCACGCCGCCGGCCGCCAGCGCGGCGTCCTGCGGGCGCAACCAGACAGTCAGCCCAAACGTGCCCGCGTACTGCATCGCGCGCAACAAGGTGCGGTTGTCCGTGATCGACGCGTTGGCCTGCGACAGTCCGATGCAGCCCGCTCGCGCCAACTGCGCCATTTCCGTGAGTTCTCGGCCGGCAAGTCCCACCGTCAAGGCGCCCAGCGGATGCACCTGCGCATGGTGCACGGCACGGGCGCGCAACTGCAGCATTTCGACGAGATCCGGCGCGTCGAGCACAGGGTTGGTATCGGGTGGGCAAACGACGCGCGTGACCCCGCCAGCCAGCGCCGCCGCGGCTTCGCTGGCCGCCGTCATGCGACGTGCCGCCAAATCGACCAGCCCGGGCATGACCGCCAGCCCCGTCACGTCGAAGGTTCGGTCAGCGACGAAGTCGGCCGGCGGCATGCCCAGCGCAGCAATGCTGCCCGCCGCGATGAAGACGTCCTGGACACGATCGGTTCGGGTCGAGGGATCGATGACGCGGCCGCCCTTCAGATGCAGTTTCATGGCGCCCTCACCCGTGCGTTGCGGCAACGATACTCATCGCCGCCATGCGCACGGCAATGCCGAACGATACTTGTTCGAGAATGACCGACTGCGGACCGTCCGCAACCGCCGAATCGATTTCCACACCGCGGTTCATCGGTCCGGGATGCATGACGATGGCGTCGGGTTTGGCCAAAGCGAGACGCGCTGGCGTCAAGCCGTAATATTTGAAATACTCGGCCGCCGACGGCAGCAACGCGCCGCTCATTCGCTCGTTTTGTAGCCGCAGCATGATGATGACGTCGACGTCGCGCAGCCCTTCATCCATGTCGTGGAATACGCGCACGCCGAGTTGCTCTAGGCCCTCGGGCAACAGCGTGCGCGGCCCGATGGCGCGCACTTCCGGCACGCCCAGCGTGGTGAGCGCGTGAATGTCGGAGCGCGCCACGCGCGAATGCAGAATGTCACCGACGATCGCTACCGTCAGATTCTGAAATTCGCCCTTGTGATGACGAATCGTGTACATGTCGAGCAAGCCTTGCGTCGGGTGCGCGTGACGCCCGTCGCCGGCGTTGATGACATGCACGTGCGGCGCACAATGCTCCGCGATCAGGTAAGGTGCGCCCGATTGGGCGTGACGCACGACGAACAGATCCGCGTGCATGGCCGACAGGTTGCCGATGGTGTCGAGCAGCGTTTCGCCCTTGCTCGTCGAGGACGCGTTGATATTCAGATTCAGCACATCGGCCGACAGACGCGCAGCGGCAATCTCGAACGTCGTGCGCGTACGTGTCGAATTCTCGAAGAAGAGATTGAAGACCGACTTGCCGCGTAGCAGCGGCACCTTCTTCACATCGGCATCGTTCACGCCGACGAACTGCGTGGCGGTGTCGAGAATGTGCATCAATACGGCGCGCGGCAGCCCTTCCACCGTCAGCAAATGCTTCAGCTCACCGTTGCGGTTTAGCTGCGGGTGGCCGCGCCGGCCCAGGATTCCGTTAGCCATGCAGGGGCTCCGGGGCGAGTCGGCGTTGCGTGGCGTCGCATTGGCGGCGCGCGGGCGGAATGCCGCTCGGGATATCAGACAGGAACATGCTCGTCGAAATATTGCTGAAGGATGATGCGAGCGGCCTCGGCGTCGAGCGATGTCTTTTGCGAAACCTTGACGCCCGCCTCGGCCAGCGCCGCGGCGGCAGCGACCGATGAGTAACGCTCGTCGACCCACACGACCGGCACGTTGAATCGTCCGTTGAGTTGGTTGCCGAAGCGCTTGGCTTGCTGGGTCATCTCGTGCGGCGTGCCGTCCGGATGGCACGGCAGCCCGACGACGATGAGTTCGGGTTCCCATTCGGCGATGAGCCTACCGGTCTCGGCGAACCGGACTTCACGATTGAGATTGGCCACGACGGTCAATGCGCTGGCCTCGCGCAACATCAGATTGCCGATGGCGACCCCGATTCGGCGCTCGCCGTAATCGAAGGCGAGGACCGTGGCACTGCCAGCCGTCATGCGTGACCCGCGTCGGCGGACAGCATCGACGAGGTAACGCCCAGCAACGCCAACGCAGCATCGAAGCGCTCGGCCGGCGGCACGTCGAACACGATGCCCGGATCCGCTGCGACCGTCAGCCAGCCGTTGCGGCCGATCTCGTCTTCCAGCTGCCCGGCGCCCCAACCCGAATGTCCCAGCGTCAGCAGGAAACGATGCGGTCCCTGACCATTCGCGACGGCTTCGAGCACGTCTTTCGAGGTTGTCATTTCGAGACCGCCCGGCACCGACAGCGAGGAGCTATAGGGCGCGCCGGTCGACTCATGCAGCACGAAGCCGCGCTCGGTCTGCACCGGCCCGCCGAAAAACACTGGCTGATGCGCGAGGGGATCGATTTCCAGCTTGAGATCGAGCCGCTCGAAGAGCGACTGCAGATCGATGTCGGTGGGACGATTGATGACCAGCCCGATCGCCCCTTTTTCGCTGTGTTCACACAGGTACACGACGGTACCGGAAAACGTCGGATCGGCCATGCCCGGCATGGCGATGAGGAATTGATTCGTGAGGTTGATACGGTCGTTCGGCATAGGGCCAAAGTTTATCGGAAGCTGTTTGACGGTCTGCTGCCCGGGTGTTGCCTTGCGCAGCGGGTGCTGCGGGTCAGCAGACGAACTTTTTCCGCATCGTGATACGGCCATCAGCTGCCAATGGCAGCCTTTGCGCCGACTTTATCACGGAACGTCGCGCCCGGTGACGAGCCGCTGTCCGAATACGCTGGCGTCCAGCGCACGCTCGCGCCACATCGCCATTTCCGCGATCAGGTCGGGCCGCGACTCCGGATAAGTATCGGCGGCAAACTGATGCAGCATGCCGCGCAACGCCTTGACCGTCATCGCCAGCGCCGCCGGCCCCCCTGGCTCCGCCGGCGGCGAGGCGGCAAGCCGCTCGCCGGTGGCCGCCACCGCCGCCGCGAGCCGCGCGACCGGTGCCAGCCCGATGCCCGCCGAGTATTGCGCCACCTTCGCCGCCACCGCCGGATCGTTCAGATTGGGCAGCGCCTCGTCCGCCAGGCTCAGGAACGTCTGGCAGACGTCCTGCCGTACCGCCAGCGGCCCAATGCGCAGCCAATCGCGCGAACTGCTTCCCGTGCCCTGCTTCTGCCCGACCTGTGCGGCATCGACCAGCGGTTCGGGCAGATGGCCGGGATGTCGCAGTACGCCGAAATCGGTCAGCAGCGCGCCCAGCCAGCGATCCGGGGCTTGTGCATGCCACGTGGCGAGCGCCTCGAGCAGATCGTGGCCGGGAATGGCCTCGTTCACGCCCTTTGCGCCGACGCCCGCCGTGGCAGACGAAGGCGTTGCGGCAGGGGCCCCGCCCTCCGGCACAACAGCACGTGTCAATTGCTTGCGTAACGCCATATTCATCCGGCCAATCTGGCGCTTGTCGGCCAGACTCAACGGCGCACGGGCAAATCGCAGCCATGCAGCCGCCAGACGCCAGTAGTCGAGCGGCGCCGTCCCCCCCGCACGGTGGAGATCGGCCGCCAGATCAGCCAGTTCACCGAGGGCCGCCGTGGTGTCGGTGGCCTGCGCGTCGGGACGCAGCAGTCGCAACAGCACACGCTCGACGTCCGCTCGCAACGGTGCCGTGCCCGCCGGCAGACCGTCCAAGCGTGGGTGCGCGGCCGGCCAGCCTGCCATACGAAGCTCACCCAGCGACGGCGCGCCTGGCCAATGTTCGGAAGCGCGAGGGGCATCATCGGCCGCCACAGGGGATGAACCCGATGCCGTCCCCGCCTGCCAGATGTCGCGTTCGAACTGACGCAGGGCATTGCGCTGGGTGTCCTGGCTGGCCGGCTGCCCATAGGCCGCTTCGGCGATCGCCTGCACAAGGCGCTCGCCGTGCAGCGCCCAATCGGCGTGGCCGCTCGACTGGAGCAAACGGTTGGCCCGTCGCAGCGGGCCGAGCGAGGCCGCCGGACCGTTCGACCAGGCGTCGGATGCCTCGGTCAGCGCGTCTGCCACTTCGGGCAAACGCCACAAGGGCGTGTCGCGAGTCTCGCGCGCGGACGTTTGGGGCGTGTTGATGGTGGTGTCGGAAGGCGTTTGCGGCGTCACCATAGGCCATCTCCTGGCCATACGGCCGGTCTTCGTGAATTTGGGCGGGAAGTCCGCTGCGTGACCGTCCCGGCCAAAGGCCGGGCAGATCGTCGAGCGCCATGCCGTAACGACGGTGAAACGGCGATCGGGTACATCAGAGGCATCGAGGGCATCCGATACTTCGGAGCGCGCGACAACCGCAGTGGATGCGGCGGACGCGCAAGGACCTTGAGGAGCAGGCGGCGGCTGGGCCGCCCGTCCTCAGATCTGCACCATCTCGAAATCTTCCTTGCGCGCGCCGCACTCGGGGCAGGTCCAATTGATGGGCACGTCTTCCCAGCGCGTGCCGGGCGCGATGCCCTCATCGGGCAAACCTGCCTCTTCGTCGTAAATCCAACCGCAAATGAGGCACATCCAGCTCTTGTATTCCATGCTTTCTTCAGCGACGAGCGTTCCGTTACAATGGCTTTGTCAACCGCTTCGGGCCCCGCGGACAAAATTGTCGTACGGTGGCGTGGAAACCTGCCGGTGCATTCGTTCTCCGGCGGGCGATGCCCACGACGCTTTCCAGCGCTCCGAAACGGGCATTTAAGGCGTGATGGTACCAACGAACCCAAGGCGTGACCAGATCGCCGTCTATCCTGCCTCCATGCAAACTGAATCCCCTCCCATTCTCCTGACCTTCGGACTCTCCGACCCGACTTCGGCAACCGGCGTCCAGGCTGACCTGCTCACGTTCGCGAGCATGGGCGGCTACGGCGTGTCGGTGCTCACCGGCTATTCCGCCCAGGACTCGCGCACGTGCAACGACGTACAGCCGGTCGACCCGGACTGGGTCGTCGATCAGGCCCGCATGCTGCTCGAAGACATGCCGGTCGCCGCGTTCAAGGTCGGAAGCGCTGTCAATGCGGAGAACGTCGCGGCCATTGCCGAGATCGTGGCCGATTACGACGAGACGCCCCTGGTGGTCGCGCCCGACTTCGGCCTGGCCGGCGAGCACCTGCTCTCGGCCGACGAGTTGCGCGAGGCCACGGCCAGTCTGCTCGTGCCGCAGGCCAGCGTGCTCGTGGTGAGCCCAGCCAATGCCATCGCGCTGGCACAGACCGTCACGGAGAACGAAAACCTTTCGCTCGACGACGCGGTTGCCATCCTGTTGGAAAACGGCTGCGAGTTCATTCTGGTGAGCGACAATAACGCACCGCAATTCACGCACACGCTCTACACCGAGGGTGGCGTCGTGCGCGAGGACGCGTGGGACCGGCCGCCGCACAACGTCGCCGGCGCCATCGACACGTTGGCGGCCGCCGTCACCGCGATGCTCGCCAACGGCCTCGCCGTGCCAGAAGCCGTCAGTGAAGCGCAAGAGTATCTGCAGCAGGTCCTGGAGAACGCATTCCGCCCGGGCATGGGACGCCATTTCCCCGACCGTTTCTTCTGGGCGCGTAGCGAAGAGACCGATCAAGACGACGAAGGCGATACCCCCAAGGCTTGAGCCGTTGTGCGACAGCGCCGCAAAACACAACGCCCGTGAAATTCACGGGCGTTGTGTTTCATGGGCAGAGTCGCCACTGCCTTTATGACATCGATGACGTCTTCTCTTGCGGTGCGGCGCTCGCGTCCTCGTCGGCCTCGCCCTTCGGCCGCCCCCACGCCTCGATGACCCGTTTGACGAACGGCTTCAGCGTATCGCCCTGCTCACGCAACATCCGGACGAGCGCAGCGTACTGCCCATCGAAAATCGCCGAGTTGTAATTCTTCAGGCGCTGAATGTCTTCGAGCGCTTCGTCGTCGCGCCCTGCGAGGGCGAGCAGCACGATATAACGCTTGATCATGGTCGGCCCGGCACCCAGCGCCAGCGCTTCACGATGCGCCGCCAGCTTTTCGTCGAGCTGATCGCGATTCAGGAACAACGCCCCCGTGACCGCGTAGTCGCCATACGGGGTGAAGAAGAGCGCCGGATCCGTGCGATAGGCTTCGATTTTGCCGGCGCGATAAGCCACTTCGACGCGTTGGTAGTCGTGGTAGAGCCAAGGAATCGCCACGCATGCAAACAGCACGATCACGCCATTGATGGCACCGGCGGCGGTGGGTGACACGCTATCGATCGCTTTTGTCTCGCACAAACCGAGCAGGAACAGCGCGGGCAAGAGGAAGAATGCGTAGTGCTGCGGATACTCCAGCATGGCGTGGACCGCGAGCATACCCAGCAGAACGAAGGCGAGCGCGACAGACGCCACCTTGATGCCGCGCACCGCGCGCGCGAACCAGAACGCCAGCGGCGCCAGTACCGCCAACGCACCGATGATGCCGGTCTTCGCGAGCAGATCGAGCAGCACGTTATGGGCGTTGTCGGCCATCTCAACGGGACCGAGCTTGTCGACCAAGGCAAACTGTGCGTCGATGTAGTTCGACCAGCCCGCGCCGAACCACCAATGCTCACGGAAGATCGCCAGACCGTACTCCCACAGGTTCAAGCGCCCCGCCACTTGGCCGGCCTGCTGCATGCGGGCCACGGCACTGCCGTCGAGCTGCAACCCCCAGGCAACGTTCGCCCAACCGACGAACATCGTCATCAGGGCGAGCAACGGAAGGATGGCAACGGGCACGAACCAGCGCGTCGACCGGCGCATGTTGCGCGCCGTCTCGGCACGCGCCACCCACACGAGCCACGCCCCGAATGCCGACAATAGCGCCAGTTGCAGCCACGGTGTACGCGAGCCGGTCAGGCAGATACCGATATCGAAAGCCGCACACACCACAAGCCACAGCCAGGCGGGCAGCTTGCGCTGATACCAGAGATAGAACGCCCCCGCGCTGGCAAGCGACAAATATGTTGCCAAGTGATTCGGCTGATACATATTGCCGAACAGTCGGCGCGCGACCGTCACGGAGTACTTGGCCACCAGCCAGGGTACGTCGGCTTCCAGATGAAACGCTTGCAAGACCTGCGCGCCCACGGCGTACAGCCCCCCCAGCGTGAGCGCCATCGCACTCCATCGCATGAGCACGTCGCGCCACCCGAGTTGTGCCAGCCAGAACCCGGCATTCACGGCCACGATCATCGCCACGCCGTAGAGCAGCGCAGTCATCATCAGTTGCGGCAGCTCGGTCGGCATCGTGGCACGCTGCACAAGGATGACCGCCACAAAAGCGAGCGGCATCCAGGTGACGCGAGGCATCCGTAGCGCGCGTGCGTCGCGTTGCCACACGGCGATCATCGAGAGCGCACCGAGCAACGCGAACAGCGAGAATGTCAGCGCTTCCGCATAGAAGGTGGAAATCGGATACGTGTGCCTGACGAGGTTATAGGGCAAGGCCCAGATCAGGGTCAGCGTGAGCCCGATCATTGAGAGAAGCAGAGGAGGAAACAAGATTGCCGCCGTGCAATGCACCCGTTGGAAGATGCGCAAGCATAACGAAAAATGGCTGCCCCAGGGGCAGCCATTTCACGGCGGACGCGTATGACTGCGCCGTCGACAAATCCGCCATCTCGGCACGCCACGCGGAGGGGCACGTCAAGGTTGCGCCGCCGGTGCGTCAACGCCAGGTCGCCCCCAAATCAACGCAAGCTCGACGTTACGCACGCGCCGGGCCCGCGTCGGCAGACGTTGCGTGGATGTCGCGCCGATACAGCTCGACGCAGTCCGTCCGGCCGAGCGCCGGCCTCAGCCCGACTTGCCGGTGGCCGCCGCCGCACGGCACTCCGGCGGCGCCAGCTTACCCGGCAACGTCGCACCATTCGGAGCCCCTTCGCGGCCTTGGGCGTAACACGTCCAGACGATCTGGCCTTCGGGGGCCTTGCCGACCGTCAGCGCCTTGGGCGAGCCATCGGCAGCGGCGCTCGTCGGCACCAGCACAAGGGCACCGTCGCCTGCACGTTGCGTATAGGCGACCGTCACGTTGCCGCTCACGGCATCGATACTCACCGCATTCACGTTGTCCGTCGCGCTCGGCGCTTGCCAGCCGCTGTTGAACGGCGCGCCGTGCATGGCGTTCTCGCTCACGAGTGCCTTGGCGGACGCCGCAGCCCCCAGCCCTTCGACAACACGTGCACGTACCAGATAACTCTGCAGATACGGAACCCCTGCCATGACCAGCACACCGATGATCGCCAACACGATCATCAACTCGATCAGGGTGAAACCCCGAGACTTGGCAATACCGGAGGTCCGGTGGCCGAAACGACGCATTGTGTAACTCCCTGCGAAAGCAATGAAAACAAAAGGGACATCGGGGGGAAGTGGGCGGAGTATGCCATACCCCCCTCGGCCAGCGCCCTGCCGTAGATCAAAATCGGGCGGGGCCGTATGGGTGAGGAGAATCGTCCTAGTCAGAAGCGGGACGATTCGGCCGAACAGCACGGTGGCTCATGGAAAAACCACCGCGGACCGACGACATCGGCCCCGGGAATGGACCCGATCATTCCGAAGAGGTTGCACGCATTTGACGTGCATCGGCCCGACGCTTGAGCACGCGCCCCACCACCACCACGAGCAGTGCACCGATCACAGCCGCTACGTAATGCGTATATTCGGCCGCGGCGCCCGGCAGATGCAACCAGTCGCCGATGCCCGGATCTGACGCGATCAGCCCGCCCGCAATCCAGCCGAGCAACGCCGCCCCGGCCATCACGATGAATGGGAACCGGTCCAGGGCCTTGAGCACCAGTTGCGAGCCCCAGACGATCAGCGGAATGCTCACGAGCAGACCGAAGATGACGAGCGGCAACTGATGGTCTTTGGCGGCCCCTTCCGCGGCGCCGGCAATGGCGATGACATTGTCGATACTCATCACCAGGTCGGCAATGATGATGGTCTTGACCGCCGTCCAGAGCTTGTCGGCCGGCTGTACGCTATCGTGAGCCTCATGGTCGGGCACCAGCAGCTTGATCCCAATCCAGAGCAACAACGCGCCGCCCACCGCCTTGAGATACGGCACTGCGAGCAGCGTCACGGCGAACGCGATCAGGATCACGCGCAGTACGATGGCGCCGATCGTGCCCCATACGACGCCCTGCAAACGTTGTTTGGCCGGCAAGTTGCGGCAGGCGAGTGCGATCACCACGGCATTGTCGCCACCCAGCAGGATGTCGATCATGATGATCTGCAGGACCGCAGCCCAGTTCAGCTCGGCAAAAAACGCAAGCATGGCGGGAATATCCTCGGGAACGCATGCAACGATGGAAACGAATGGCTTGTGAAACGCCATAGCAAAAAAGGGAGCCCGATGTCCCGGGCTCCCTTTTCATGACCTCGCTCGTGCGCGCCAGTTCCGGCGCGCACGACCCGGTCGTCCGACGGGATTTACAGCACCGACTTGAGCAGACGGCCCATTTCCGACGGGTTCTTGGTCACCTTGATACCGCAGGCGTCCATGATTTCCAGCTTGGCTTCAGCCGTATCGGCACCGCCCGAGATCAGCGCGCCGGCGTGGCCCATGCGCTTGCCCGGGGGCGCCGTCACGCCCGCGATGAAGCCGACGACCGGCTTCTTCATGTTGCCCTTGATCCACTCGGCCGCCATGGCTTCGTCCGGGCCACCGATTTCACCGATCATGATCACGGCGTCCGTATCCGGATCGTCGTTGAACATTTGCATGACGTCGATGTGCTTCAGACCATTGATCGGATCGCCACCGATACCGACGGCGGTCGATTGGCCCAGGCCCAGGGCGGTCAGTTGACCCACGGCTTCATACGTCAGGGTGCCCGAGCGCGACACCACGCCAATGCGACCCTTCTTGTGGATGTGACCCGGCATGATGCCGATCTTCAGTTCGTCCGGCGTGATCACGCCCGGGCAGTTCGGGCCGAGCAGCAGGGTCTTGCGACCTTCGCGACGCATACGGTCCTTCACTTCGATCATGTCACGAACCGGGATCCCTTCCGTGATACAGATCGCCAGGTCCAGATCGGCTTCGACGGCTTCCCAGATCGCGGCGGCCGCGCCTGCGGGCGGCACGTAGATCACCGACACGGTCGCGCCGGTCTGTGCCTTCGCGTCCTTGACCGAACCGAAAATGGGAATGCCCTCGAAGTCTTCGCCAGCCTTCTTCGGGTTCACGCCGGCGACGAACGCGTTCTTGCCATTCGCGTATTCGCGGCACATGCGGGTATGGAACTGGCCGGTCTTGCCAGTGATACCTTGGGTGATGACCTTTGTATCTTTGTTGATCAGAATCGACATTGCTTGATTTCCTTCATCCGGTTGCCGGGCAGCGTTCGCACACCCCTTTGGGGTCGCGCCGCTGCGGCTTCGACTGTTCTGGTTACTTGCCTGCGGCAGCCGCGACAACCTTCTGGGCAGCTTCTTCCATGCTGTCCGCCGAGATGATCGGCAGACCCGATTCGGCGAGCATCTTCTTGCCCAGGTCTTCGTTCGTGCCCTTCATGCGCACGACCAGCGGCACCTTCAGCGAGACGGCCTTCGAGGCTGCGATCACGCCTTCGGCGATCACGTCGCAACGCATGATGCCACCGAAGATGTTGACCAGAATGGCGGTCAGGTTCGGGTTCTTCAGCATGATCTTGAACGCTTCGGTGACCTTCTCGGTCGTGGCGCCACCGCCCACGTCCAGGAAGTTCGCCGGCTCGCCGCCGAAGAGCTTGATGGTGTCCATCGTGGCCATGGCCAGACCGGCACCGTTCACCAGGCAGCCGATGTTACCGTCGAGCGAGATGTAGGCCAGATCGAACTTCGAGGCTTCGACTTCTGCCGGATCTTCTTCGTCCAGGTCGCGGTAAGCGACGATTTCCGGGTGACGGAACAGGGCGTTCGAGTCGAAGTTGAACTTGGCGTCCAGCGCGGTGACCGTGCCGTTGCTGCTCACGTTCAGCGGGTTGATTTCGGCCAGCGACGCATCGGTTTCCCAGAACGCCTTGTACAGACCTTGCAGAATCGCGCGGGCTTGAGCGATCGAAGCGTCGGGAACGCCGATCTTCTTGGCCAGATCGTCGGCTTGCGCGTCGGTCAGACCGACGGACGGCTCAACGATGACCTTGTGGATCAGTTCCGGATGCGTTTCGGCGACTTCTTCGATGTCCATGCCGCCTTCGCTCGAACCCATCAGCACAATCTTCTGCGTGATGCGGTCGACCACGAGGCTGACATAGAGTTCGTTCTTGATGTCGGCGCCGTCTTCGATCAGCAGGCGGTTGACCTTTTGACCTTCCGGACCGGTCTGGTGCGTGATCAGTTGCATGCCGAGGATCTGGCCGGCGTATTCGCGCACTTGCTCGATCGACTTGGCAACCTTCACGCCGCCGCCCTTACCGCGACCGCCTGCGTGAATCTGGGCCTTGACCACCCAAACCGGACCGCCGAGTTCTTCGGCTGCCTTCACGGCCTCGTCCACGGAAAACGCCGGAATGCCGCGGGGCACCGCGACTCCGAATTTTCGGAGGATTTCCTTGCCTTGATACTCATGAATCTTCATGCGTGATTCCCTTCTTGCTGAGTTGGAAGTTTGGGTTCGAGCTGGCGAGTCGAGGCACCATCGCGCACCGCTTCGGTTGTGGCGGGCGTCGTGGGCTCGTTCGCTCGATCGTTTGCGCGGCCGTTGAACCAGCGCGGGTAAAACCGGCGCACCGCCTCGCCATCAAACCGCAGGGCGTGACAATGTCCGAGTTGGAAAGGAGGCGCCGAAACATCGGCCTCGTGGGCGGCCTTGAGCGCCGTGTCGGGGGTGTGGATCACCTCGCCGGCGAAGGCCTGAATCGCTGCCGTGGGCAGGACACTGCAAAGTTCGGTCAGATGGGTACAGCCCGCCGCGCCGCCGAGGCGCTCGCGCACCGCATGGCGGAACCCGCGCCGCAGGTTAAGTCCGATCAATTGACGGTAGTCTGGGCCAATCTGGTCGCAAATGCCGGGATAAGGCACCCAGTCGGAGACGGCCTCGGCGTCACGCACCTCGAAACTCTCGTCGATCGTCAGACGCAGCCACAGCGAGTGAATCGGCGTGCCCTCCTTTCGAAGGCCCGTTGCCAATGCAAAATCGCGATCCTTGTGATCGGTTAGACAGGCTTCGATGTCCCATAGGCCATCGTCGCGCGAAAACGCTTCGACAGCGATCGCGCGGCGGTGACGCAGGGTACGAGAGGCGGGCTCAGAGAGCGGCATGCGAGAGTGTGCAATGCATGAACGCGGAAAGATCTGAATTCTAGCATAGGCAGCGACGGCGATTGCCGCAGCGCAACAGAAGCCCGCCGCATAAGGTCGAATTACCCGACCAATGGGTCGGGTAATCAAAATTCTGCAGGTGCTGGGCGTATGGTGCAACGCCATATCGCGATAACTGTGGCATGACGCGACACGCGAGATACCGCGCCATGTCACGCCAGTATTCATGCGGCTTGCGAGCCCACGCGCGTCACCCGCCCTTCCCCGATGAATGGTGCGACATCCATCAGGAAAATGATGGATGTCGCGTCAAAAGTCGTCCGAGTATTCGTCGGCACCCCACACGATTTTGCTGATAACGGTACGCGAGAAACCGCGCGAGGCGAGAAAACGCATCTGTTTGGCGCGCGCCTCGGGCGTCGTGGCAATCTCGCCGAACTTCTTCTGCCATACGGCGCGGGCCCGGGCGAGTTCCGTTTCGCGCAGTTGTGTCGCGAGGGCCGTCACGGTATCGGCGTCGACCTGATGCTGCTTGAGTTCGTTGACGATACGCGTCGTCCCCATGCGCGACGCACGCCGATGCACGACGCTTTGCGCAAATCGCTCATTGGACAGCCAGCGCTCCTGCTCAAGACCGTCCAGCACGCGATCGAGCGCCTCGGGATCGTCGGCGTCGGCGAACGGCGCAAGCTTGCGACGCAGCTCGGCTCGGCTGTGTTCGCGACGCGCGAGATAGGACAGCGCGCGCGCCTTGAGGCTCAGCACGGGTTTGCGCGACGGCTTGGCCGCAACGGCGGCGTCGCCCGGCGGAGGTGGCGGCGCGTTCGGATCTCGGGGAGGACGGCGAGTGATCATGACGTCATCGTGATGCCATCAAAGCGGGGGCCGGAAAAGCAAAACGGCAACGCGGCGCCGACTGGCCTCGCGTTGCCGCTCCGGAACAGGCGAGAGGTCCTCAGACCTCGTCGTCTGCTTCGATCTCGCCGGTCTCGTTGATTGCCGTGACGCCGAGCGATGCGCGTACCTTATTTTCGATCTCGCGGGCGATATCCGGATTTTCGCGCAGGAATTCACGCGCGTTGTCCTTGCCCTGGCCGATCTTCTCGCCGTTGTAGCTGTACCAGGCGCCAGCCTTCTCGACGATCTTCGCGTTCACGCCCAGATCGATGATTTCGCCTTCGCGCGAAATCCCCTGGCCATAAAGGATATCGAAAATCGCTTCGCGGAACGGCGGCGACACCTTGTTCTTGACGACCTTGACGCGGGTTTCGTTGCCGACGACCTCGTCACCCTTCTTGATCGAGCCGATCCGGCGAATGTCGAGACGCACCGATGAGTAGAACTTCAGTGCGTTTCCGCCCGTAGTAGTTTCCGGGTTACCGAACATCACACCGATCTTCATCCGAATCTGGTTGATGAAGATCACCGTGCAGTTCGTGCGCTTGATGGTACCGGTCAGCTTGCGCAGGGCCTGGGACATCAGACGCGCCTGCAGACCCGGCAGCGAATCGCCCATTTCCCCTTCGATTTCGGCCTTCGGCACCAGCGCCGCCACCGAGTCGATGACGATGAGGTCGATCGAGCTCGAGCGCACCAGCGCGTCGGCGATCTCGAGGGCTTGTTCGCCCGTGTCCGGCTGCGAGATCAGCAGTTCCGGCACCGACACGCCCAGTTTGTTGGCGTAGCCGACATCGAGGGCGTGCTCGGCGTCGATAAACGCGCAAGTGCCACCGACCTTCTGCATTTCCGCCACGACTTGCAGCGTGAGCGTGGTCTTACCCGACGATTCCGGACCGTAGATTTCGATCACGCGCCCACGCGGCAAGCCACCCACGCCCAGCGCGATGTCCAGGCCCAGCGAGCCGGTCGAGACGACCTGGATGTCCGCTTCGACCTCGCTGTCGCCCAGACGCATGATCGAGCCCTTGCCGAATTGCTTTTCGATCTGCGCGAGGGCGGCGGCCAGCGCCTTGCCTTTCTCGGCCGACAGATTGGCAGACCCTTTCTTGCTTTCTTCCATGAATCGTCCTTTGATATGATGAGCGAGACGGCTCGGGTGAGGCGTGAATGCCAGTACTGTATAAAAAACCAGTGCTGTTTGCAAGTGCCTGTTGTCCGAAAGCGCCGAAACGACAAAAAAAGCCGCGAACCACGCGCCGCAACATCACAGGAGACACACCGCAGCCGTCAGGCGACGGTGCCAATACGAGCCTATCACGCCCATGCGAATTCTCATCGCAGAGGATGACAGCATTCTGGCCGACGCCCTGACCCGCTCGCTGCGCCAGGGGGGCTATGCCGTCGATCACGTCAAGACGGGGCTCGAAGCCGATTCCGCGCTCTGCGCCCAGACGTTCGACCTGCTGATTCTCGACCTCGGCCTGCCGCGCCTGCCCGGTCACGAGGTCCTGCGCCGCTTGCGCGCGCGCAATTCCCATCTGCCCGTACTGATCCTGACCGCATCGGACAGCGTCGACGCCCGCGTCAAGGGGCTCGATCTCGGTGCCGACGACTATATGGCCAAGCCGTTCGCGCTGGCCGAGCTCGAAGCGCGCGTGCGGGCGCTGACGCGGCGCGGCGCGGGCGGCGGCTCGACGGTCATCCGTCACGGCCCGCTCAGCTTCGACCAGGTCGGACGAACCGCCTATATCAATGAGCAGATGCTCGACCTGTCCGCCCGCGAACTGGAATTGCTCGAAGTCCTGCTGCTGCGTACCGGGCGGCTCGTTTCCAAGGAGCAGCTCGTAGACCACTTGTGCGGCTGGGGCGAAGAGGTGAGCAACAACGCCATCGAGGTGTACATGCACCGGCTGCGCAAGAAGATCGAGCCGAGCGGGGTGCGCATCGCCACGATCCGCGGGTTGGGGTATTGTCTGGAGAAGCCGGCCGCCGCGCCTGCCAATGCGGCATAGTCCGCCGAATGCGGCCGCGGCCGCCCCTGCCTCTTTAGCCTCTCCGTCCGATGCGTCTGAGCTTTCGCCACCATCATCGCGCCACGCCTGCGGACCCGGACGCGTCGTCGCACTCGCCCTCATCACCTGAGGGCGCCCCCTCACGACGGCACACTCCCTCGCCGCCCGGTGCCGACGAACCGTTCGACCGGCTCGACCCTTACACCGATCCGTTCGTACGGCCCGGCTTTGGCGCGCCGCTCGAGCACGAGGCGGAGCCGCCCCCGCGCTCGCTCTTCGGCGAAATCCTCGACTGGATGCTCGCGCCACTGCTGCTGCTTTGGCCGATGAGCATTGCCGTGACGTACCTCGTCGCGAAATCCATTGCCAACGGCCCCTTCGACCGGGCGCTCGAGACCAACGCTTATGTTCTCGCCCAGCAAGTCCATTCGGACCGCGGCCAAGTCACCCTGACGCTGCCCATGCCCGCACGCGATCTGCTGCGCGCCGACGCCACCGACAACGTCTATTTCCAGGTGCTGGGGGCGAAGGGCGAACTCGTCGGCGGCACGCCCGACCTGCCGCTACCGCACGAAGACGACCGTCCGCAACCCGGCGTCGTACAGTTTCGCGACGAAACCGTGGGCGGCAACGACATCCGCGTGGCGTTCACCTACGTCGACTTGCCGCGGGTGACGCCCGCCGGCAGCATGGCGCTCGTGCAGGTCGCGGAGACGCTCGACAAGCGCAGCCAACTGGCGAACGAAATCATCAAGGGCGTAATCCTGCCGCAGTTCGTGATCCTGCCGCTGGCTATCGTGCTCGTGTGGTTCGGCCTGTCGCGCGGCCTCGCGCCGCTGCATGCGTTGCAGGAACACATCCGCGCGCGGCGTCCCGACGATCTATCGCCGCTCGAAGCGCGCCAGGCCCCGCCAGAGATTGCACCGCTCGTGGGTTCGCTGAACGATCTGCTCAGTCGGCTGGAGCAGAATATGAAACTTCAACAGCGTTTCATCGCCGATGCCGCGCACCAGCTGAAAACACCGCTCGCGGGGCTGCGCATGCAGGCCGAACTTGCCTTGCGCCAGACGTCTCCCGACGAATTACGCCGTTCGCTGTCGCAGATCGCCGTAAGTTCCGAGCAGGCGGCGCGCCTCGTCAACCAGTTGCTGGCGCTGGCCCGCGCGGAGAACAGCGCGAACGACGCCGCCGCCTTCACGCCGGTCAATCTCAGCGTGCTTGCCCGAAGCGCCATGCAGGACTGGTTCCAGGCCGCCTTCGCCAAGCGGATCGATCTGGGCTTCGAGGAGCCGCCGTTTTCGGTGCATCTGTCGGGTCAACCGGTGATGCTTCGCGAATTGCTCAACAACCTGATCGATAACGCGATCCGGTATACGCCGACGGGTGGGAAGGTGACGGTACGTCTGCGGCATGAGGCGTCCGACGGCTTCGTTCATCTCGAAGTCGAAGACACCGGGCCGGGCATTCCGGCGTCTGAGCGTCCACGGGTGTTCGAGCGCTTTTATCGCATTCTCGGCAGTGACAGCGACGGCAGCGGCCTGGGTTTGGCCATCGTGCGCGAGATCGTGCAGATCCATCGCGGCGACGTGAGCGTGCTCGACCATGTTGACGCGCAGCACCCCGAAGCAACCGGCACGCTCATTCGTGTCACGTTCCCCCTCGCCGATGCGCCTATCGAAAACCCGCATGCGTGACGAATTCACGCGAAATACGTTCAATATCGAGCCAAAGTCGAGGGTAAGTCCCTAGCAACGTAAGCTTCGAGTCAGTTTGGCGTCAGACGTCGGTAAGGTTGTCCTCCAATAATCAGTGGCAGCGGCCCGGGCACGACCCAGGGGCGTGCTTACATTACAGGAGACAACCGCATGGCTACTACAACGACAGCCACCTCCCATGCGCCGATGACCGCCGAAGAAAGAAAGGTCATCTTCGCGTCGTCGCTGGGCACGGTGTTCGAATGGTACGACTTCTACCTGGCCGGGTCGTTGGCCGTTTTCATCAGCCGGCAGTTCTTCTCGGGGATCAACCCGACGGCCGCTTTCATCTTCACATTGTTGTCATTCGCTGCAGGCTTCGCGGTGCGTCCGTTCGGCGCCATCGTGTTCGGCCGCATCGGTGACCTGGTCGGTCGCAAGTACACGTTCCTGGTAACCATCACGCTGATGGGGCTGTCGACGCTGGTTGTCGGTTTGCTGCCGGGCTACGCGTCGTGGGGGATCGCCGCCCCGGTGATCTTCATCGCCATGCGTTTGTTGCAAGGTCTGGCGCTCGGTGGCGAATACGGTGGTGCCGCCACGTACGTTGCCGAACACGCGCCGCATGGCCGCCGCGGGTTCTACACGTCGTGGATTCAGACGACCGCCACGCTGGGTCTCTTCCTCTCGCTGCTGGTGATTCTTGGCACCCGCACGGTGATTGGCGAAGAAGCGTTTGCCAACTGGGGCTGGCGCGTGCCGTTCGTTCTGTCGCTCCTGCTGTTGCTGGTGTCGCTGTGGATCCGCATGCAATTGAGCGAATCGCCGGCGTTCCAGCGCATGAAGGCCGAGGGCAAGGCCTCCAAGGCGCCGCTCAGGGAGTCGTTCGGTGAGTGGAAGAACCTGAAGATCGTGATCCTGGCGCTCGTCGGCCTGACGGCCGGTCAGGCGGTCGTGTGGTACACCGGCCAGTTCTATGCGCTGTTCTTCATGACGCAGGTGCTGAAGGTCGATGGCAATACCGCGAACATCATGATCGCGGTGGCCTTGCTTATCGGCAGTCCGTTCTTCGTGTTCTTCGGCGCGCTCTCGGACAAGATCGGGCGCAAGCCGATCATCATGGGGGGCTGTCTGATCGCCGCGCTGCTGTACTTCCCGATCTTCAAGGCACTCACGCACTACGCCAACCCGGCCCTGGAGGCGGCAACCGCTCGCTCGCCGATCACGGTGATCGCCGATCCGAACGAGTGCTCGTTCCAGTTCAACCCGGTGGGCACGTCGAAGTTCACGAGTTCGTGCGACATCGCGAAGAGCTACCTGTCGCGCTCCGGCCTGAACTATGAGAACCAGGCAGCGCCGGCGGGCACGATGACCACGGTGAAGATCGGCGACAAGGTGATTTCGTCGGTCGACGGCAAAGCGGCGGATGCGAAGGAAAAGACTGCGGCGTTCGAGGCCGACATGTCCGGTACGCTCAAGGCCGACGGATATCCGCCGAAGGCTGACCCGGCGCAGATGAACAAGCCGATGGTCGTGGTACTGCTCACGATTCTGGTGATCTTCGTGACGATGGTGTACGGGCCGATTGCCGCGATGCTGGTGGAAATGTTCCCGACGCGCATTCGCTACACGTCGATGTCGCTGCCGTATCACATCGGTAACGGCTGGTTCGGCGGCTTCCTGCCGGCCACGGCGTTCGCGATCGTGGCCGCCAAGGGCGACATTTACTCCGGCCTGTGGTACCCGATCATCATCGCCCTGGCGACCTTTGTGATCGGCATGCTCTTCATCAAGGAAACCAAGGACGTCGACATCTACGCCAACGATTGATGGGGTGACCTGCCCGACAGGTTGAAACGGATCAACAACGCCGGGGCCTTCGGGTCTCGGCGTTGTCGTTTCCGGAACCCGGGGCGGCGACGCGGGACGAGCGGTCGTGGCGACTATTTGCGTTGTTCCGCAAAAATATGTTGACAGCCCATGGGGGCTTACCTATACTCTTTCTTCTACGGCGAATTAGCTCAGTTGGTTAGAGCGACGGAATCATAATCCGCAGGTCCGGGGTTCGAGTCCCTGATTCGCCACCAAATTTAAAACGGCTCCCAGCGATGGGAGCCGTTTTTTTTGGGTTCGCACAAAAGCGCTGCTGACGTTTTGCATCCCACGCCAAAGGGCGCAAACGTCAGTTACCCGCCGGCGTCAGTCAAAGTCGAACATCTCGAACAGCGACTTCTTCTTGCGTGGCTGGTCGTACTGGCGACTTCGGTCATCGTCCCCACGAGATCTATCGCGATGAGCATGATCGCGCCAAGACGCTTGGGAGTCGCGACGATTCCCTTGATCATCGCCGCCGAGCGCCGCAGGTGCCGGCCTCGCCCCACCTCCCTCCGTTCGCTCGATCAGCTTGTCCAGCTCCCCACGATCGAGCCACACACCACGACAGCTCGGGCAATAGTCGATCTCCACCCCCTGACGCTCCGCCATCAGCAAATCCGGGGTACCGCATACAGGACATTTCATCGTTTCGCTCCATCACGTAAATGAGACAACGCCCTTAATGTATCGGCTGTCGCACCACGGAAAAACCTGCTTTTCCGTTCATCCATGTTCGTAAAAACCGAAGCGGTCAGACAAAAAAAGTGACGGCGGTGGTGACCGCCGCCGCCTCACTTACGCTTTCGTTACCGCACCCCCTAGTGAAGCACGCGCCCCTGCTCTGCCTTACGGCGCGCCTTGGCACGACGCGTCAACATGTTCAGCCCCTCCACGAAGGCCGAGAATGCCATCGCCGCGTAGATGTAACCCTTCGGGATATGTGACCCGAAACCTTCCGCGATCAGCGTCATGCCAATCACAAGCAGAAAGCCCAGCGCCAGCATCACGACCGTCGGATTCGCCTCGATGAATCGCGAGAGCGGCCCCGCCATGAACAACATTGCCGTCACGGCGGCAATCACCGCAACGAACATGATCGGGATGTGCTCGGTCATGCCCACGGCCGTCACGATGCTGTCGATCGAGAACACGAGGTCCAGCATCAGGATCTGAACCACGGCGGCACGCGCAGTGATCGTCGCCATCGTTCCCGCCGTCGATGCGCCCTCGCCGTGTTCGGCATCGTCCGTGTCCGACGCCACATGCTGATGCATCTCCTTCGTCGCCTTCCACACGAGGAACAGACCACCGGAGATCAGAATCAGGTCGCGCCACGAAAAGCCGTGACCGAACAACTCGAAGAGCGGTGTCGTCAGCTTGGCGATCCATGCCACCGTACCCAGCAGCGCCAGACGCATGACCAGCGCCAGACCAATGCCCATACGCTGCGCGCGCGCCCGCATCGACAACGGCAACTTGTTGGTCAGGATAGAGATGAAGATCAGGTTGTCGATGCCAAGCACGACTTCCATGACCACCAACGTGACAAGCGCCGCCCATACCGCCGGGTCAACCGTCAAAGCAAGCAGATAGTCCATATGTGCGCCAGAGATTCCCTAGGGTTATCGGAACATTCACCGCCAGTCGACAGCGGCCATGCCCCTTCGTTATCCCGCACCTAACGCGAGGTGCGGGTCCAGGACAGCATGATCCCCGAACTCATGTTTCGCAAAAACCAGTTATATACTTCAAAATAGTTCGGTTTTTCCGAAGTCCATTCGATATGTTGAATTACCGTCATCTTTACTATTTTTGGGTCGTCGTCAAGGAAGGGGGCTTTGCTCGCGCGGCGGAGCGTCTCGACATGGCCGTGCAGACGATCAGCGCCCAGGTGCGCGAGCTCGAGAAATCACTCGGCCACCAGTTGCTCAAGCCCGCCGGACGCGGCGTCGCAATGACCGACCCGGGGCAGGCGGCGTTTCGGCGTGCAGAAGAGATTTTTCGCCTCGGCCAGTCGATCCCCGACGACGTTCGCGAGGCCGCCAGCGGTCGTGTGGCAAGGCTTGCCATCGGGCTGGCCGACGGTATCTCCAAACTGGCCGCGCACGCGATTCTCGCGCCGGTGCTCGACACGCCCTCGCTGCGGCTCGTCTGCCATGAAGGCGAACACGAGCAGTTGCTCGCCGAACTTGCGCTACACAAGCTCGACCTCGTGCTCGCGAGCCAGCCCGCCCCGTATAACCCTACGCTGCGACTCTCAAGCGAACGTCTGGTCGCGTCGCCGGTCGACTGGTATGGGCCGGCATCGCTGGTACGCCAATCCGCGCGAGCCGCGTTTCCTCAATGCCTGGCAGACCTCCCCGTCGTGCTGCCAACCGGTCACTCGGCCCTGCGCGCCCGGCTCGATCAATGGTTTGAGGCACAGAGCATTCGCCCGAATATCGTCGGCGAATTCGAAGACAGCGCGCTCATGGCCGTCTTTGCCACACGCGGCATGGGCGTCTTTCCGCTGAGCGAGGCGGGCGCGGGCGACGTCTCGCTGCTGCGCGGCCTGCGCTGGCTGGGCCGCCCTAGCGAGGTTTTCGAGGACATCCACGCCATTCGCTCGCGACGTGGCGAAGGCCATCCGCTCGTGACACAAATCATCCGTGAAATCGGCCCGACGGCCGGTTCTGCTATAAGAACGACTGGCACGCCGTCTCCGTCTGCGCCGCCGTCATCTGCGAGGAAACCTCATGTCGAGTCGTAGCGATCAGCGCAAGTTCTTCCACCTCATGCTGTTCGTCGTGACGATCGTGTTCGGGTGGATTCTGTTTCCGCTATTCGGCGCCGTCTTCTGGGGCACGATTCTCGCCGTGCTGTTCCAGCCAGTGCAGCGCCGCATCCTCACTCGTCTGCGCGGCCGGCCGAATCTGGCCGCCCTCGCCACGCTGGCGCTGATCCTGCTCATCGTGATCCTGCCGCTCACGCTCGTGATCGGCATGCTGACGCAGGAAATCAGCACGGCACTCGTGCGTTTTCGCGCCGATCTTCCCCAACTCACGGTAGCCTTCCAGCAATTGCTCGACCGGATGCCCGCGAGTGTGCATAGAGTGATGGATCTGGCCGGTGTGCAGGACGTCGCCGCGATCCAGCAAAAGCTGGGCGACGGCGCCGCGCAAATCGGCCGCCTGGTCGCGGTCTATCTGGTGAGCATCGGTCAGAACACGGCGCAACTGCTCGTGAGCTTCGGCGTAATGCTCTACCTGCTGTTCTTTCTGCTGCGCGACGGTACCGTGCTCGGCGTGATGGTCCGACGCGCCCTGCCGCTCGAAGAACGTCACAAAACCCAACTGATCCGGCAGTTCACCACGGTCGTGCGCGCCACCGTCAAGGGCAACATCGCCGTCGCCGTGGTGCAAGGCGTACTCGGCGGCTTCATCTTCGCCGTCCTCGGCATCCAGGGCTACGTGCTCGCCGCCGTGGTGATGGCCTTCCTGTCGCTATTACCCGCCGTGGGCGCAGCCGTCGTGTGGGTGCCCGTGGGGACCTGGCTGTTGCTCTCCGGGGAAGTCTGGAAGGGCGTGGTGCTGTTTGCGTTCTGCGGCACCATTGTGAGCCTGGTCGACAACGTGCTGCGTCCGATTCTCGTGGGCAAGGACACGAAGCTGCCCGACTGGGTCGTGCTGATCGCCACCCTCGGCGGGATGTCGCTCTTCGGCCTGACGGGCTTCGTGATCGGACCGCTCATCGCCGCCCTGTTCATCTCCAGCTGGAATATCTATACGCGCCTGCGCGACGACGACAGCGATCAGGCCGACGCCGGGTGATATCCGTGGGCCTCCATCGGCACAGCCGCCCGCGCTTCATGCACGAGGGTAGCGAGATCGGCCCCGACCTGCGCCATCAGGCCATCCCAGTCGCCGCGCGGCGACTGGCGATAAAGCGTGAGCGACCGATACCAGTCGCTGTCCCGACGCGATAACTGCCAGCGCCAGTCCGGCGTAAAGCCGACGAGTCCCCAGACCGGTTTTCCCAGCGCTCCGGCCAAGTGCAGCGCCGCCGTGTCCACTGAGATCACGAGATCCATCTGCGCCATGACGGCCGCCGTCTCGGCAAAATCGCTGAGCTTCGCGCCGATGTCATGCACATTGGCATACCGGGCCAGTTCGGCGCGCTCGTCGTCGGTCACATCGACCTGCAACGCGTAGAAATGCGCGTCGGCACCGAAGACCGGCGCCCAATGCGCAAGCGCCACGTCGCGATGCGGCGGAAACGGCCCGGTGCGCCACACGAAGCCCACCCGCAACGCGCCTTCCGGCGGCTTGCCCAGCATCGACCGCCAGATCATCTCCCGCCCTGCGCTCGAGCGCACGTAGGGCAAAACGGTTGCCACATCGCCCCCCGCTTTCAACAGATGCGGCAGGCTGAGCAGCGGCAGCTGCCAGTCGAACGACGGCACCGGTATGTGCTCGGCAAGCACCGTCACCCCGCGCGCGAAGCCGCCCAGCAACGTGACAAGCGGCGCTTGCACCGACAGCACGACGTTCGCCCCCCTCTCGACCAGACGCGGCACAAACCGCACGAACTGCAACGTATTGCCCAGGCCCGGTTCGCTATGGACGAACACCGTCTTGCCCGCGAGCGGCGCGCGGCCGTCCCAGAGCCGGTCGCTGAAGCGCCGCCGCTGACCGCCTTCCTGCCAGCGCCACTCGTAGTCATGCCAGCCATGCTCGAAGTCGCCCAGCAGCAGATTTGTCTGCGCCCGGTTAGTGCGCGCGCCCGCATGGTCCGGCGCGAGCTTTACCGCCTCGCGCAAGCATTGCAGCGCTTCGCCGAACGCGTGTTGCTCACGCAGCGCCACCCCCAGGTTCACCAGCGGATCGGGTTGCTGCGGGGCGATGGCGTTGGCCAGCCGGTATGCGTCGATCTCTTCGTCGTAGCGGCCCAAGGCACCGAGCGCGCGGCCACGGTTGAAGTGCGCCTGCCACAACGCCGGCGCCTTGGCCGACGTGCGCTCGAACCAGCCGAGCGCACGCGCGTTGTCGCCCGCCTGCGCCCAGGTCAGGCCAATGGTGTGCATCGTGCCGATGACGTCCGGCGACTGCTGCACGGTGGCGTCGAACAGCGCCTCGGCACGCATCTGACGCCCGGCCTGGAGGCTGGCCATCGCGGCGTCGAAACTCGCCTGCGCGCCCGGCTGCGGCACGAGCGCGATCAGGCGGTCGAAGGCGTCGGCGGCCGACTCGAAGGCGTTGGTGCGCAACGAGACGTAGGCGAGGCCCTCGAGGGCCGGCAGGAATTCGGGGGATTGTTTCAGTACTTGGCGCAACTCGGCGATCGCCTCGTCGAGCCGGCCGGCGGCACTCAGTTGTCGTGCACGCTCGCAACGCGCGTCTAATGGCGTCGTCATGCGGCGCATCCTTGCTTGTCTTGGAATGAGAGGGAGTCGGGCCGGCAAGCAACACGACCACCGGGGGCGCCTTGCGCCACCGGCCACTGGCGCCGTGGCCCGATCGAGCGGTGCACACTACACGACCGCACGGCGCGAAGCAAGCCGCGGGAATTGGTCCGCGCAACGCCCATAAAGTTCACATCATCCCAGCCTCATTTTGCGGCCCGGCGTCGGCGCAAACGGTCTCCGCACACACCTCGGGTATCATCTGTCGAAATCTTGTTTTCCCGCAGTGCAACATAAAAACCACAATTCCTCTTGGAAGATCCGGTTTGCCAGCGTATGACACGCGCTTTAACATATTTTTACGGGGCAATCTGGTAGCATCCGCTGCCGTCCCTGCGCGCGCGCAACGTCGCTGCCGCGCTGCATGCCGACGCCAAATCCTGTTATCCGTCCGACCCCTCATCCTCAAGAGGTCTTGATGACGCGCGTAGCCCGTCCGTTCATCCCCGCCACTGCGCGACGCCTGCTTCCCAACCGCTGGGATTTCATTGCGTTCCCGATCATCATCGGTTTCCTGATGGTCAGCTCGTCGGGCATTCGTCAGACGTTGGCCCCGCTGGCCAACCTGCAGACCGAGGTCATCTCGCTCGATCCGGCCAACCTGCCCGAGTACGCGTTGCGCACCACGCTGCGCATGCTCGCAGCGATGGTCGCCTCGCTCGTCTTCACGCTCGTCTATGGGACGCTTGCGGCCAAGAGCCGCCGGGCCGAGAAGCTGCTCGTGCCGATGCTCGACATCCTCCAGTCGGTGCCGGTGCTGGGTTACATCTCGTTCACGGTCACCTTCTTCCTCGCCCTGTTCCCGGGACGCGTGCTCGGCGCCGAATGCGCCGCGATCTTCGCGATCTTCACGAGCCAGGCGTGGAACATGACGTTTTCGTTCTACCAGTCGATGCGCACCCAGCCGCGCGATCTCTCGGAAGTAGCGGTGAATCTGCGGCTCTCGCCGTGGCAACGCTTCTGGAAACTCGACGTACCGTACTCGATGCCGGGCCTCATCTGGAACATGATGATGAGCATGTCGGGCGGCTGGTTCTTCGTGGTGGCGTCCGAGGCGATCACCGTGGGCGACAAGACGGTGACGCTGCCGGGCATCGGCGCGTATCTCGCCACGGCGATCGTGCAGCGCGATCTGCATGCCGTGGGCTGGGTGATTCTGGCGATGGTCGTCGTCATTGTGATCTACGACCAGTTCCTGTTCCGGCCAATGGTCGCCTGGTCCGACAAATTCCGTCTGGAAGACACCGTCTCGCAGGCCGCGCCCGAGTCGTGGGTGCTCAACCTGATTCAACGCACCCGAGCGATTCAGTTTCTGCTCCGCCCGTTCGGCAAGCTGCTGCGTACGCTCGCGCGTGCACGCATGCCGCTCTCGCTGCCCGCCGCGATCCATTCCGAATCGAAGACCCCGCTCTCGCGCGTGATCGATTGGGTGTGGGCCGCGCTGCTGGTAGTGCTGGGCGGGGTCGCCGCCTGGAAGATCTGCGCCTTCGTGACGGCCGAAGTCGGCGTCGCCGAAGTGCTTCGCGTGTTCGGCCTGGGTCTGGTCACGTTGGTTCGCGTGGTAGTGCTCATTGGCATCGCCTCGGTGGTGTGGGTGCCGCTGGGCGTGCTGATCGGGCTACGCCCGAAGCTTGCCGAACGCATCCAGCCGGTTGCCCAGTTCCTCGCGGCCTTCCCGGCCAACCTGTTGTTCCCGGTCTTCGTGGTGGCGATCGTCCATTTCCACGCCAATCCGGACATCTGGCTCTCGCCGCTCATCGTGCTGGGCACGCAGTGGTACATCCTGTTCAACGTCATCGCCGGTGCGACGACGTTTCCCAACGACTTCAAGGAAGCCGCCACCAACTTCCGCATTCGCGGCTGGCAGTGGTGGCGTCAGATCATGCTGCCGGGCATCTTCCCCTACTACGTGACGGGCGCGATCACGGCGTCGGGCGGCGCGTGGAACGCGTCGATCGTCTCGGAATATGTGCAGTGGGGCAACGACAAGGTTGCCGCGCACGGCCTGGGCGCGTACATCGCGCAAATGACGGAAGCGGGCGACTATCCGCGCATTTTGCTGGGCATCGCCGTGATGGCGCTGTTCGTTGTACTGTTCAACCGCTTGCTGTGGCGTCCGATGTACGCCATTGCTGAAAACAAGCTTCGCCTGAATTAAAGGGACCGTGATGCCGAACGATACCCAACCGATTGCCGGAAAAGAGATCTTCTCGCTCGCCAACGTCGGCCGCGGCTTCCGCAAGGGCAGCGACGAGCGGCAAGTGCTCGACGGTGTGAATCTGCAACTGCACGAAGGCGAAATCGTCGGCCTGCTCGGCCGCTCGGGCTCGGGCAAGTCGACGCTGCTGCGTATCATCGCCGGCCTGATTCAGCCGAGCGCGGGCGACATCCGCTATCTCGGCGAACCGCTCGAAGGGCCGCCCGAGGGGGTGGCGATGGTGTTCCAGACCTTCGCGCTGTTTCCGTGGCTGACCGTGCTGCAAAACGTGGAAGCCGGACTGGAAGCGCTTGGCGTCGAGCCGAAGGAGCGTCGCCGCCGTGCCCTCGCCGCCATCGACCTGATCGGTTTGGACGGCTTCGAGAACGCCTATCCGCGCGAACTCTCGGGCGGCATGCGCCAGCGGGTGGGCTTTGCGCGGGCGCTCGTGGTCAATCCCACGCTGCTGCTCATGGACGAGCCGTTTTCCGCGCTCGACGTGCTCACCGCCGAGACGCTGCGTACTGACTTGCTCGACCTGTGGAGCCAGCGGCAGTTGCCGATCAAGTCGATCCTGATCGTCACACACAATATTGAAGAAGCCGTGTTCATGTGCGACCGGATTCTGGTGCTGTCGTCGAATCCCGGCCGCGTGGTCGCCGAGATCAAGGTACCGTTCCCACATCGACGCAACCGTCTCGACCCGGCCTTCCGCAAGATGGTCGACGACATCTATGCGCTGATGACGTCGCGTCGCAGCGCGCACACCACGCAGAAGATGACGCTGGAGTTGTCGAGCCCGCTGCACGAAGTGTCGACCAACCTGATGGCCGGTCTGCTCGAAGCGCTGGCCGGCCCGCCCTACAACGGCCGCGCCGACTTGCCGGAAATCGCACAGACGCTGCTGCTCGAGGTCGACGACCTCTTCCCCGTGGCCGAAATCCTCGACCATTTGGGCTTTGCGGAACTCAAGGAGGGCGACATCCTGCTGACCGTCGCCGGCAAACGTTTCGTGGACGTGAGCACGCAGGAACGCAAGGTGCTGTTTGCCGAGCATCTGCTGCGTCACGTGCCGCTCGCCGCGAAGATTCGCGCCGTGCTGCAGGAACGCCGCGGGCAACGCGCCCCGCGCGTACGGTTCGAGCAGGAGCTGGAAGATTCGATGTCGGACGATCTCGCGCAGGAAACGCTCGATACCGCCATCAACTGGGGACGTTACGCCGAGATCTTCTCATACAACGACCACACGGAGACGTTCAGTCTGGAAGACGTGGAAGGCGCGACCTGATCATCGTCCGCCGGCGTCCGGCCGGAAATCCAACGCCGCGCGACTCGACTGAGCGCGCGGCGTTGTCATTTTTAGAAGGCGTAGCCCGCGCCGACCATCCAGGTCTGGTTGATCGTCTTCGAATCGGGTTCGTAGGCGTTCGTGCCCGGCGCGACCTGCGTGACGCTGGAGCGCCCATATTGGAAGCGAGACCACTCGTAGCTCGCGTTCACGTGGAAGTTGCGCGCGATCGCATAGTCGAGCCCGAAGCCAGCCACGACGACCGGCTTGTTGCCGAGGCTGAACGTGTTCTGCGAGCCCGCCAGCGTCATCGAGGCGCCCACCATCGCGCCCGCGCGAACGTCTGCGGTCGCCACAAGCTTCGGTGTGACTTCGAGCTGCCCCATCAGGCCGCCGCCGACCACATGATGGCGATAGCGCTCGTAAAAGCCGTTCGGGTCGCGACTGCTGTCACGAATCCAGTCCCGGTAGCTATAGCTCAGGTAAGGAATCACCTGCGCATGCCAGGTGCCGAGTTGGAATGGAATCGCCTTGCCGGCCTTGAGCGTGACGTCCGTCGCGGTCGAGCGCGTGCTCATCTGATAGTTCGGCTGGACAACGCGGCCCGCCAGATCTTGCAGATAACCGCCGTAATCGACGTTGCCGTGCGAGACACGCACCGAGCCAGCGAAATAGAGGTTGGACACGCTGAACAGCTCTCGCTGGGTCGATGCCCCCAGCGCGAACGCGGCGATCGTTCCCCGTTCGGAGTCGCTCTTGCCGGGCGCGATATTTTCCCAGTAATGCAATTGCTGGGCACCCGCGTCGACCCAGACCTGATTGTTGGCGCGCAGCATGGCTTCCTGCGCGGAGACGTTGGCCGCACACACGCTGGCGGCAACGAAGACGAACGCGGCGCACTTGATGGCGCTTCCGCGATGGCCGCAAGCGATGGTGCGGCGGGTGCTAGGCGTCATTGCACGTCCCTCCCAGGCGTGTTCTCTAAGACGACTCGAAGATGGCCATCGGCGTGGCCACCGTTTTTCGGCATTGTTTCAGCGCGTGAGGTGGCATGCAAGCGGAGAAATGTGGATTCTTCGGATCCTTAGCCAATTGAGATTCACGCGGCTCGAGCGATCGAGACGGGAAAATCGGCTGCATGGCCGTGACGATTGGCAGATGGGCAAACGGCGGGAAATTTTCCCCGGCCGAAGCGGTCGTCGCTGAGGAGAATCGAGCGATCCGACCGTGTCAAAAAGGCCACACGTATCGGTATAGATACTGATTCGCGGTCGTTTTTATGCGGTCGCATAATGAATGCGGAACCTGCTGGTCATGCACCGGGGGGCGCAGCGACGCGCAGTCATGCAGGTTCTTTCCGCGGCGAAGACCGTGCATCAGACCCGAGAAGACGCAATATGAGCTATTACCATTCGAAAGAAGCCGTCCGCGGGCGGGCCATCAGCTTGACCCCCGCGTACCGCTGGCGCCGACGTGCCTTTGCTGTGACCTGTGCGGTCATCGCCGCACTGGCGTACTACGCCGTGCACCACCCGAAGTAAGGTTCACGGCAATCCCCGCGCGCAACGCAACAAGGCGCGTACGACTCGATATCGCACGCGCCTTGCTCGGCTTGTCCTGATCTCCCTCGCAGTCACCGGCTCGCCTTTCGGCGCCATCACCTCCTCCTCAGCGCCGCCGTCACCTCCCCGCTCCCGATCAAGCCGCGTTGCCCAGGACCGGCGCATGCCAGTCGAGTGGCACGTTGGCGAGCATGTCGTCGACCATCGCGTCCAGTCCGAAGGCCGGCTGCCAGTCCCAATCGTAGCGGGCATGGGTATCGTCAAGCGTATGCGGCCAGGTCTCGGCAATCGCCTGGCGGAAGTCCGGGGCGTATTTCACCGTGAAGCTCGGCACACGACGTGCAATTGCCGCCGCCAGCGTGGCCGGGTCGAAGCTCACCCCCGCCACGTTGTACGAGGAACGCACGCGCAGGCGCGAGGCGTCGGCATTCATCAACGCCAGCGTGGCACGCACCGCATCGGGCATGTGGATCATCGGCAGCGTCGCGTCTTCCTTCAGGAAACACGTGTACGTCTCGCCGCGACGCGCCGCCTGGAAGATCTCAATGGCGTAATCGGTCGTGCCGCCGCCCGGGGGCGTCTTGTAGCTGATCACGCCGGGATAGCGCAGGCTGCGCACGTCTACGCCGAACTTCGTGAAGTAGTACTCGCACAGCCGCTCGCCCGCCTGCTTGCTGATGCCGTACATCGTGGTCGGATCCATGATGGCGAGCTGGGGTGTTTCGACGGCCGGCGTATGCGGACCGAATGCGGCAATCGACGACGGCCAGAACACGCGCAGTCCCTGGCGTTCGCGCGCCAGTTCGAGCACATTGAGCAAGCCGTTCATGTTGAGCGTCCAGGCCTGGAGCGGCCGGGTCTCGCCCGTTGCGGAGAGCAGCGCCGCCAAATGGAAGATCTGGGTAATGCCGAAGCGCTCGACCAGCGCGGCCAGTCGTGCGCCGTCGAGCACGTCGAGCGTCTCGTAATGCACCGCGTGACGTGACGGTCCGGGTGCGATGTCCGTGGCGATGACGTTCTCGTTGCCATACTGCGCGGCCAGCGCGTCGACGAGTTCGCTGCCGATTTGACCGTTGGCGCCGATGATGAGGATGCGTTCCATGTTCAACCTTGCTTGAGAATGCCGAGTTCGTTGCCGGCCTGGGCGAACGCCGTCAGCGCCCGGTTCAGTTGATCGCGCGTGTGGGCCGCCGAGAGTTGCACGCGCACGCGCGCCTGTCCGTGCGGCACCACCGGATAGAAGAAGCCGGTGGCGATCACGCCCAGCTCATAAAGCCGCTGCGCGAAACGCTGCGCGAGCGTCGCGTCGAAGAGCATGACCGGCACGATCGGGTGCGTGCCGGGCTTGATGGTGAAGCCCAGCGCCGCCACTTCGCGGCGGAAGAACGCGGTGTTCTCGTGCAATTGCTCACGTCGCGCCGATGAGTGTTCGAGTTCGTCGAACACAGCGAGCGACGTGCCGACAATGGCGGGCGCCAGGCTGTTCGAAAACAGGTACGGGCGCGAGCGCTGACGCAGCGTTTCGATGACCTCGCGTCGCCCGGCCGTGAAGCCCCCCATCGCACCGCCGAGCGCCTTGCCCAGCGTGCCGGTGATGATGTCGATCTTGCCGAGCACACCGTGATGCTCGTGCGTGCCGCGCCCCGTCGGCCCCATGAAGCCGGTCGCGTGACACTCGTCGATCATGATGAGCGCACCGTATTGCTCGGCCAGCGCCACGATGCGATCGAGCTGAGCAATCGTGCCGTCCATCGAGAACACACCGTCGGTCACGATGATGCGATGACGCGCCCCCATCGCCGACTGCAACTGGCGCTCCAGGTCGTCCATGTCGTTGTGGGCATAGCGTAGACGCTGCGCCTTGCAAAGACGCACACCGTCGATGATCGAGGCGTGATTGAGGGCGTCGGAGATGATCGCGTCCTGCTCGTCGAACAGCGGTTCGAAGACGCCGCCATTGGCGTCGAACGCTGCGGCGTACAGGATGGCGTCTTCCGTGCCGAGGTACGCGGCGATGCGAGCCTCAAGCGCCTTGTGCGGACCTTGCGTGCCGCAGATGAAGCGCACCGACGACAAACCGAAACCAAAGTCTTCCAGCGCTTGCTGCGCGGCCTTGACGAGCGTTTCACTGCCCGAAAGCCCGAGGTAGTTGTTGGCGCACAGGTTGATACGCGCCTGCCCGTCGTCGCACATGACCTCCGGCCCCTGCCGCGACATCAGCACGCGTTCCTGTTTGAAAAGGCCCTGCCGGCGCGTGTCTTCGAGTCGTTCGGTCAGTTGACGGTAGAAGCCCTCGCGGGCTTCCGGGGTATGTGCGGTCATCGTGCGCCTCTCCTTGGTGCGGGCGACGGCGCCATTGCGCAGCGCCGTCGCGGGAATCCAGCGGCATCGGTGGGTACCGGCCGGTCGCGAAGGGCAGCCGGCATCGAGCGCTTGCTCTGCTACCATGCAGCCATTCACCTTATCGGAAACTATACTTTATATTGAACTAATTTCAATATATTGAAAAATTCTAATATCCCGGAATGCATATGGCAAGTACTCCCGCAGCATCGGCGATGTCACCGGTCGCCCCGCCGCCGGTCGGCGACATGATTCAGCAACTGCGCAAAGAGCGCGGCATGACGCTGGAGACGCTCTCACGCGCGTCCGGCGTCTCCAAATCGATGCTGTCGCAGATCGAGCGCGACAAGGCCAATCCGACCATTGCCGTGGCATGGCGGCTGGCCAATGCGTTGGGTGTGCGCCTCGACCAACTGCTGGGCGCCCCGGCGGGCGACCCCGAGCCGGTACGCGTGATCGGCAAGCATGAAATTCCGACACTGGCGGGCGCGGAGCACGCGTATCAGCTCAAGATCCTTGGACCGATGGAGCTGGCGGGCAAATACGAGTGGTATGAACTGACGCTGCAACCCGGCGCCGCACTCGTCTCCGAGCCGCACGATCCGGGCACGCGCGAACACTTCACGGTGTTCGACGGCCAGGTCGACATCGAGGTCGAACACTTCGCGCGACGCGCCAAGCCGGGCGAGACCGCCCGCTATCCCGCCGACCGCGCCCACGCGATCCGCAATGTCGGCAAATCCGTCGCACGTGGTCTGCTCGTGGTGATCCACGGATAAGCGCGGGCGGAACACCCGCGCGTGGCGCAGGCCGCTACGGCAGCAGCGGCCTGAAGGCACTCAGTCGGCGGCCAGCGCACCCGACATGCCGGCGTCGATGATCTGACGCGCCACCGTCGGCAAAATGCGGAGCGGCGGCGAACCGGGTCCGAAGGTTTGACTCGCTGCATAAGCGCCTTCGAGAATCAGCGAGAGCGCATCGACCAACGGCGCCGGCTCCCGCAAACCCGCGGCCGTGACGAGTTCGGTGAAACGCCGCACCATTTCCGCCTTGTAATTCACCACCGACTGGCGCGCGGGATGCGCCGGGTCGGGGAATTCAGCGGCCACGTTCACGAACGGGCACCCGCGATAGCCGGGCCGACTCGCCCGCTCGGAGAGATCCACGAAGATTTGCAGCAATTGTGCGCGCGGCTCGCCGCGCCGTTTTGCGATACTTTCGTCGATACGCGCCAGACTCGCCGTCTGCATGTGATCGAGATACGCCAGAATCAGCTCGTCCTTCGACGCGAACTGGCGATAGAGGCACATCTTGTTGACGCCGGCGCGTTTGACGACGGCGTCCACGCCCACGGCGCGCACCCCTTCAGTGTGGAACAGTTCCACGGCCGCATTGAGCAGATACTGATGCGCGACGGACGCTGGCGTCACATGCCGCTCGGTCTTGCCCGAGCGCGGCGCCGTTCGGCCTCGGCGCGCAGGGACAACCGTGCCTTTGCGCTTGGCGTCCTTCGTGGCCTTCGCGACCGCGGTCGTTTCTCCCCCTGATGTCGCCGGATCCGGCGTCCCAGGCACATCGGGCATGACAGGCGTTGTCGATTTGGCCATGATCCGGCACTCCCCTAAAGCGGTGATTCGCGATGTCGAGCAGCACCCGGACGTCGCAAACGAATACTTGACATGTTACCGATCGGTTCATACCATGGCAACCTAATGTTACCGATCTGTCACATGCTAACGATTGACCATAGACAGCGCGGTTCCCGCAAACGTTCCCGGGACGGCTGACGAGACCGATCCCCCGCAAGGATTTCCGCCATGAAGGCAGCCATCGCAAGGCGCATCAACGGTCACTTCCACTACGGCTGGATCGTGGTCGGGGTGATATTCCTGGTTCTGCTCGCATCGGCGGGCATTCGCGCGACGCCCAGCGTGATGATGGTGCCGCTCGAGCACGACTTCGGCTGGAGCCGCGCGACCATCTCGCTGGCCATTTCGGTGAATCTGGCGCTATACGGGTTGACCGGCCCGTTCGCCGCCGCTGCAATGCAGCGTTTTGGCATTCGCCCGACCGTCATGGTGGCGTTGCTGCTGCTCGCCTCTGGCACGGCCCTTTCGTCGCTGATGACCGCCCCCTGGCAGATGGTGTTGATCTGGGGCGTGATGGTCGGCGGCGGCACGGGTGTGGCGGCCATCACGTTGGCCGCCACCGTGGCGAACCGCTGGTTCCACACGCATCGCGGTCTGGCGATGGGCATCCTGACGGCGAGTTCGGCCACCGGTCAGATGGTCTTTCTGCCGATGATGGCCGCGATCATCGAGCGTCACGGCTGGCGACCGGTGGTGCTGATCGTGGCGATCGTCGCGGCGCTGGTGCTGCCGCTCGTCGCGTTCCTCCTGCCGGAGCGTCCGGGGTCGGTTGGCCTGCGCCCGGTCGGCGCCCCTGAAGACGCGCCGGATATCCCGCTCGCGCAAGGCAATCCGCTGACCCACGCGTTGTCGGTACTGCGCGTGGCGGCCGGCAAGCGTGACTTCTGGCTCTTGTTCTTCAGCTTCTTCATCTGCGGCGCGAGCACCAACGGCTACATCGGCACGCACTTCATCGCGATGTGCAGCGATTACGGGCTCTCCGAAGTCAAGGGAGCCGGCATTCTCGCGGCGATGGGCATGCTCGATCTCGTGGGCACCACGCTTTCTGGCTGGCTCTCCGATCGATACAACAGTCGCGTGTTGCTGTTCTGGTATTACGGGTTGCGCGGGCTGTCGCTGATTTACCTGCCGTATGCGTTCGGCTTCGATTTCTTCGGCCTGCCGCTCTTTGCGCTGTTCTACGGCCTGGACTGGATCGCGACCGTGCCGCCGACCGTGCGCCTGACGACCGATGTGTTCGGCAAAACCGCGGCCCCCATCGTGTTCGGCTGGATCGTGGCGGGGCACCAGCTCGGTGCAGCAACGGCCGCCCTGGTCGCCGGCTCGCTGCGCGCCACGCTCGGCAACTACACAATGGCATCGATGCTCTCGGGCGGCGTGTGCATTATCGGCGCGCTCATGGTGCTGCGCATTAACCGGCGCGCACCGAGTCAGCCCGTCCCGGCCGGCGCGTAATCCCGCCATCGGGCCGCCGTGATGCCTCGCACCGGTACACGTATTGCCGAGCATCGAGACGCGTTTTTGCATCGACAGGCGTCGCCTTTGGTGACGTCGGCGAGATTTCAGCAATTGCCGTAACCTATTCAAGTTTTGTGCAGGACAGCATCCCCCATTTTCACAGGACCCTGAACAATGACGGACTCGCAACACCCTCAACTCACCGCGCTCGACACGGACCTTTTCTCGCCGTACCGGCTGGGTCCGCTCGAACTGCGCAACCGTATCGTGATGGCACCGCTTACGCGCAGCCGCGCCGGTGCCGGCGACGTGCCGGGCTCGATGAACGCCGAGTACTATGTGCAACGCGCGTCGGCCGGACTCATCATCAGCGAAGCCACCAACATCTCGCAGCAAGGCAAGGGCTATGCCTTCACGCCGGGCATCTACACCGAAGCGCAGATCGCCGGCTGGAAAGGGGTGACGGACGCGCTCCACGCCAAGGGCGGAAAGATCTTCTGCCAGCTCTGGCACGTCGGCCGTATCTCGCACACGTCGCTGCAGCCTGACGGTGCGCTGCCGGTCGCGCCTTCGGCGATTCAACCGGCGGGCAAGGCCTTCACGGAGCACGGTTTCGAGCCGCACCCGACGCCGCGCGCGCTGGAGACCGCCGAGATCCCGGGCATCGTCGAGCAGTATCGTCATGCTGCCGAGTGCGCGAAGCGCGCCGGTTTCGATGGTGTGGAAATCCACGCGGCGAACGGCTATCTGCTCGATCAGTTCATGCGCGACAAGACGAACCACCGCACCGATCAATACGGCGGCAGCATCGAGAATCGCGTGCGTCTGACCCTGGAAGTCACGCAGGCCGTCGTCGATGTGTGGGGCGCCGATCGCGTCGGCATTCGCCTCTCGCCGGTCAGCCCGGCGAACGATTGCGGCGACAGCCATCCGGAACCGGTATTCACGTACGCGGTTGAACAGCTCAACCGTTTCGGCCTCGTATATCTGCACATCGTCGAAGGCGCGACGGGCGGTCCCCGTGAGGTCGAGAACGGTTTCGATCTGCAGAAGCTTCGTCAACGCTTCACTGGCACCTTCATGGCCAACAACGGTTACGACCTCGCGCTGGCGATCGAGGCGCGCAAGGAGAACCGCGCTGATCTCATCGCGTTCGGCAAACCGTTCATCGCCAATCCGGATCTGGTGGAGCGCCTCCAGCGCGGCGGCCCGTTCAACGACCTGGATCGCGCCACGCTTTACGGCGGCGACGCGCACGGCTATCTCGACTATCCGACGCTTGACGAATCGGCGGCATAACGCGCCGTAGCGCCTCGCAACGCCCTCGCGTCGGATCGTTGCGCTACGTCAGAAAGGGCTCCTGCGGGAGCCCTTTCTGTCTGGCGAGTGCAATATCAATCGCGTCGTGCGTCGTGCGTCGTGCGTCATGCGTCGTGCGAGTCGTACGAGAAGAATCACGACACATGGCCGCGTCTTCCTGATCTCACACTCAATGGCGGGGTCCAGTGAAACGGCCCACACTTCGCCTCGTTTCACCGCGTCCACTCCTCCTCATCGAAGTCGTTGCCGAAACTCCACAACTGCCGCTCCTCGTCGTTGACCATGTCGCCCAGTTCAATCGGCGGCATTTCGCTCTGTTCACTCCCCACACAACCCGGTTCGTCTCGTTCATCCATATCCCACTCCGATGTCATTCCCCCGTCACTGCGCGGTTACGCCGCCCGCTGCCCTTGCCAACGCACCAGATCCGCACCCGCCGGATTCTGGTACATGCGCAAGCCGAACTCGGGCAGGATCGCGAGCAGATGATCGAAGACATCGCCCTGCACGCGTTCGTACTCGGCCCACACCGTGGTGTTGGTGAAGCAATACAGTTCGACCGGGATGCCCGTGGCGGACGGCTCGAGCGAGCGCACCATGCACGTCATGCCCTCGTGAATGTTCGGATGCGCCTTCAGATACGCCAACGCATACGCGCGGAAGGTGCCGATGTTCGTCAGCCGCCGGGTGTTGGCCGGCACCGCCGCGGCAATGCCCAGCGCGCCCAGCGCCGCATTCGCATCGGCCAACGAACGCTGCTTATCCGTCAGATACGACCCAAGCAGATGCAGCCGCGACAGGCGCGCAATCTCCGCTTCGTCGAGAAACCCGACGCTACCCGCATCGACACACAGCGTGCGCTTGATGCGGCGGCCGCCCGACTGCTGCATGCCGCGCCAATTGCGAAAGCTCTCGGCAATCAACCGCCAGGTCGGGATCGTGGTGATCGTCTTGTCCCAGTTCTGCACCTTCACGGTATGCAGGGCGATGTCGACCACATCGCCGTCGGCGCCCACTTGCGGCATTTCGATCCAGTCGCCCACGCGCAGCATGTCGTTCGACGTAAGTTGCACGCTGGCGACGAACGACATGATCGTGTCCTTGAACACCAGCAGCAGCACCGCCGACATCGCCCCCAGACCGGAGAGCAGCAGCCATGGCGAACGGTCGATGATCGTCGCCACGATCGCGATCGCCGCGACCACATACAGCGCGATCTTGCCTAACTGCACATATCCCTTGATCGAGCGCGTGCGCGCGTGCTCCGAGAGCGCGTAGACCGTTTGTGCGGCGTCGAGAATGCCTGCGATGGCCAGCGTGGCGTAGAGCAGCGTCATCGCAAGCGCGACGTTGCCGATGATCATGAGCGCCTTCGCCGGCAGATCCGGCACCCACGCGATGCCGAACTGAATCACGAGGTACGGCAAGATCCGCGCCGCGCGGTGAAAAACGCGATGTGCGAGCAAGGCGTCGTCCCAACGATTCGCCGTACGCTGTACGACGATGCGCACCACGCGAACGATCAGGCACCGCGCCACCGCTTGCACCAACAGCGCCACCATGAGCAGTATCGCCAACGCCCCGGCCAACCGTGCCCATGGCGCGTTGTCGAACCATGCCATCATTGCTTCCCACGTCATCCTGCAACTCCTTGCCTGCTGATTGTCCCGAGCGTTGCGCCGCGCAGGTGAATACAAAAAAAGACGGCCAGACATCGGGCCGTCATTCGTTGACTTGCCGGGCGAATGTCAGTGACGCTCACCCGTCGACGACCGCGCAAGCCATCGTCTCGAATCAGGCGCCAGGTTACACCGTCGCACCGAACGGAACACTCGCGATCACATGCGGCGCACCTGACGGCGGCGGCACCGTGATCGTTCCGCCCCCGTTGCCACGCGACCTGCCTGAACTCAGATAGTCCGCGATGGAATCCTGCGTGACCTCGCCGAGGTACTGGTTGTCGTCGCCCAGCACCGGCAACGACGCCAGGTTGTGCTCATACATGCGCGAGAGCAGCACCCGGAGGTTGTCGCCCGCCACCGCCGACGCCTTGAATTCGCGCACCCGCTCACCGCACGCCCCGAGCGCATGACGCGTGTCGCGACGCGCAACGTAACCCAACGCGCGCGCATTCTCGTCAACGACAACCAACGAGCGCGTGTCGAGTTCGTCCATCATGCCGTAGGCCTCGGCCAGCGTTGTCTGGGGCTTGACGGTCGGCTGCGGCGTGGCCGCGTCTTCTGCGCGCACCAGCAACAGGCGCTTGAGAATTCGGTCATGTCCCACGAAGCTCGCCACGAACTCGTCGACCGGACGCGCCAGCAACGCATCGGGTTGCGCGCACTGCACCAGACGCCCCTGACGGAAGATCGCGATGCGGTCCGCCAGCTTGATCGCTTCGTCGATATCGTGGCTGACCATGATGACGGTCTTGCCCAGTTGACGCTGCATCTGCAGGAACTCGTTCTGAATCGATTCGCGGTTGATCGGATCGACCGCACCGAACGGTTCGTCCATCAGCAACACGGGCGGATCGGCGGCCAGCGCGCGAATCACGCCGATACGCTGCTGCTGACCGCCCGACAGCTCGCGCGGGTAACGCGACAAATAGCGCTTCGGATCGAGCGCCACCATCGCCATCAGCTCGGTTGCGCGGGCACGGCAACGTGTCTTGTCCCAGCCGAGCAAACGCGGCACGACGGTGATGTTCTCCTCGATGGTCATATTGGGGAACAGGCCGATCTGCTGGATCACATAGCCGATGTGGCGACGCAGTTCGATTTCGTTGATGTTGCCGGTGTCTTCGCCGTTGAGCAGAACGCGCCCGGACGTCGGCTTGATGAGCCGGTTGATCATCTTGAGCGTGGTCGTCTTGCCGCAGCCCGACGGGCCGAGGAAGACGCAGATCTCGCCCGGCGGCACGTCAAGGCTGACCGAATTCACGGCGGTCATGGGCGTGCCGTCCTTCTGGACGAAGTGCTTGGTGAGATTGTCGAGTGTAATCATACGGTTCGGATTCCTTTGGGTGTCAGCACGCGCTGCAGGCGGTGCAACAGGGTGTCGGCGACGATGGCGAGCAGGCTCACCATGACCGCACCCGCGACAAGCTGCCGGGTATCGCTCTGACTGATTCCCTGAGTGATCAACACCCCGAGACCGCCGGCCCCGACGATGGCACCAATGGCCATCACGCCGATATTCATGACGACGGCCGTGCGCACGCCGCCCAGCACGACCGGCACGGCGAGCGGCAATTCAACCAGGCGCAGGCGCTGCCAGAAGGTCATGCCGATGCCGATGCCCGCTTCGCGAATGCTCGGGTCGATCTGCTGCAACGCGAGGCTCGTGTTGCGCATGATCGGCAGCAGCGAATACAGGAACACGGCGGCAACGGCCGGCGCTGGCCCGATCCCCATGCCATAGACCGACAGCACCGGAATCATCAGGCCGAACAGCGCGATCGACGGAATGGTGAGCACGACGGTGGCCAGGCCAAGCACGGCGCCCGACAGCCAGCGAAAACGCGTGACCAGCACACCCAGAGGTACGCCAACCACAATGGCCGCCCCTACCGACGCGGCCACCAGCCACGCATGCTGACCGGTGAGAATCAGAATACGGTGCCAGTTATAGGTGAGAAATTCAATCATGGGACTCCTCGGTCAGTCACTTTCAGGGCAAGCAACGGGCGATCGCCGTCACTGCACCAGTCCTTCCTGCTTGAGGAAGTCACTCGCCACACGCGAAACGGCACGATGATCGATGTCGACCATCGCATTCATGTCGCGCATGTTCTCGTTGTTGATCTTCGCGGACAGCGCGTTGAGTTCGTCGGCGAGGTCGGGATGGGCGTCGAGCACCGCCTGACGCACCACGGGCGTGGCCGCATACGCCGGGAAGAAGCCCTTGTCGTCGGCCAGCACCTTCAGATCGAACCCCTTGTTGCGTCCGTCGCTCGTGTAGACGAGGCCGGCGTCGATCTGCGCGTTCTTGAGCGCCGTATAAACGAGGCCCGGATCCATCTGCTTGATGTTGCGTCGCGCGAGATGAAAGTCGTAGAGCTTCTCCATCGGTACAAGCCCGTCCGAGCGGCCGACAAACTCAAAATCGAAGGCGAACTGCATCTTCGGATTGGCTCGGAATCGGTCCACGAGTTGCGACACCGTCTCGATGCCCGCTTCGCGCGCGATATTGCCGGGCATGGCAAACGCATACGTATTGTTGAGCGCCGACGGGTTGAGCCAGACGAGGCCGATCTTGTCGTCGAGTTCCTTCACGCGCGCATAGGTCTGCTGCGGATCGAGCTTCTCGGTGACCTTGTTGTAGACGATCAGTGAGGTACCGGTGTACTCCCAGACGATGTCGAGCTGATCGCTCTCCATGCCCTGACGCATGACGACACTGCCCAGACCATTCTTGAGTTCGACGTCGTACCCCAGGCTGCGCAGATACTGGGTCGTCATTTCCGAGAGGATCAACTGCTCGGTGAAGTTCTTGCCGCCGACCGTGAGGGTCTCGGCATGCGCGGTGCCGCTCGCGGCGCCCGCGACGATCACGCCAAGCGCCAGACAGGCCGCACCGAGGCGTTTTAACCAGCGCGGCGCCATGCCCTTGCGCGGACGAGAAAATGAAACTTGCATAAGTAGGGGTCTCCTTTGCCTTAGCGGGCAGGGGCGCCGTGGCGCGCGAACCAGAGGCCGCTGGCGAAGGCGACGATGCCGTCGAGCACGAGCGCAAGCACTGCGGTCCCGCCGGCGCCGAGCAGCAGCTTCGTCGGGTCGTTCAGATAGATGCCGGGGAAGATCAGCTGTCCCAGACTGTCCGCGCCGATCAGGAACGCGAGCGGCGCGGTGCCGACGTTGATCGCAAGCGCGGTGCGAATGCCGCCGACAATGACCGGCATAGCGTTGGGCAGATCGACGCGGAACAGCACTTGCGCGGGCGTCATGCCCATACCGCGCGCCGATTCCCGCAATGCGGGCGGCACCTGCCGCAGGCCCTCGTACGCATTTCTCACGATGGGAAGCAGCGATGCGAGCCAAAGCGCGAGAATGGCGGGCCGATCGCCGATACCCAGCACGGCCATCGACAACGCCAGCACGGCGAGCGACGGCAGCGTGTTGCCGATATTGAAGATCTGCACCGCGCGCTCGGCGTGCTTCTCGAACGTCGGGCGCGAGATCAGCATGCCCGCGGGCACGCCGACCACGATTGCCATCGTCATCGAGATCGCTACGAGTTTGAGGTGCTGCTGGGTGTAATAGACCAGGTCGCCCCGGTATTTGACGAGCGCATCGACGCCCAGCCAATACAGCAGACCGGTGACTGCGACGGCAACGCCGAGCAGTCCGAAGCCTGCCAAATAGAAAATGCGGTACTGCTTCGCCACGTTCATGCTCCCTTTGAATGGGTTGGCAGCGCTGGCGCAGGGCAATAGCAATCGCCCCGCGTGACAACGCGGTCAAACAAGCATGACAACTGTTAGCTGCCTTGCGAATTGTGAAGTGTTCGCTCCGAGGGTCTGTGGAAGACGACGGTGACGAACCAGGCGTCGCGAAATGCGACATGAGAGACAAGCTTTCGACGCCATGAGCGCCTGGGCCTCTCGGTGCACGCTTATTGAAAACGCGCGAATGTTCTACGGCACAAACTCATTGCGTGATGGAACGGAATGTCGGCGCAACGAGGAACACCGACAACCCTCTGACTTCTGCTTCTATGGGCCAATCGCGGCGATTGGCTTTTTTTATTCTAGTACAGATAGTGCGTCGCTGCCAAGCCGCCGCCCACCTTACGAGTGAAATCCCATGCATTTCTGTGCAACATCCGCTCTTATCGCGCACAATGCGTCGGATTACAAATCAATTGCACGCGCTTCAATTCACCGTCATCACTGGCGTTGCGGGAATTCCCCCGCGCGCGCTCCGAATTTCGTCGACGCCAAGTTCCGCACAGCGGATCAGCGTGCCGCGCCGATTTATTTTCCGCGACGACGGCATCGCGCTTTCGCGCGCCCGAAAACGTTGCGCAGGCGGTCCGAAATCCGCGCCTCGGCGAGGGTCGAACGGGAATGCAACGCGCGCCATTCGAAACGGATGCCAACCCGAAGAAACTCGTGTATTCTCCGACGTTTATCTTAGTTTTCAACTATTTAGCGAAGAATCGGGGAAACGGGACTGTCACGTGAGGCAACGATCTTGCGGCCAGTCTCGGGCGCGATGGTTGAACGGCAAAAGGGCGATCGTGCGCGAAGCACGAGGTCGTTGATTGGCGAATAAGAACTATGAAAACTACCATCAGCCGTACCGAACCCGGCAATCGTGTCGCCGCAACCACTATCCTGGTCGCGTGCGCCGCACTCACGCTCGCCGGATTTTTCGCGCGCGCCATCCAGGGCGAGGTCAACCCCTTACTGACGTTCTTCCTCGTCTCGGCCGGCGGCATTCTTAACCTGTCGACCGCGTGTCTGCTCGGCGTGCAGTACCTCTACAACGGCAAGCGATATTTCGCGCAATTCGGATGCGCCTTCCTGCTGCGCGGACTCTTCATGTTTACCGAGGGGGTGTTGCTCGCGAACCAGCTCGCCGGCATTGCAACGCATGTCACGCACGCGCCCTTCTGGCTTTGGTTCATGGCCGAAGCGAGCTTCGCAGCGTACGTGATGCTGAGCGTGCACAGTTATACACGCACGCGCAGCGATCCGCACATCCGTCCCGGCTATAAGGAAGCCGCGTGGTATGGCGCCACCGTGCTCGTCATCTGGGCGACGGTGTCACTGGCGCTGATCGGCACCGGCCGCCCGCTCATCGTGGCGCCTCCGGTCGGTGGCATCGGCGTCGAGACGCTCGCCCTATACGGGCTTTTCGTCGCTTATGTCGCGCTATGGTGGCGTGTCGCGGCCGTCACGCGCCTGTCTCACAAGCTGTTTCTGCTCGTGTGGGTGGTCGTCACCATCTCGCTGTGCCAGTTGCTGCTTTCGCTCACAGCGCCCAACGACGCGTCGTATCAATGGTATGCCGCACGCCTGCTGGCGTTGGCATCGCCCGGTGTGGCAACGCTTGCCCTGGTCTGGGAAATCACGCGCCAGTATCAGTCGCTCGCGCTCACGAACACGGACCTGGTCGAGAAGGTCTTCGTCGATCCGCTCACGCACATCTACAATCGCCGCTATTTCGACAATCGCATCCGCCTCGTTGCCGACCGGGTTCAGCAACGTGCGATACCCCTGTCGTTGCTGCTGATCGACATCGACTTCTTCAAACAGGTCAACGACCGCTACGGGCATCCGTTCGGCGACACCGTGCTGCAACGTATCGCCAGCACGATCCAGCACTGCATTCGGCTGCCGAGCGATTTCGCGGTGCGCCTGGGCGGCGAGGAGTTTGCGGTGGTGTTGCCGGAAATAGATCAACAGGCCGCCCTGCGCGTGGCCGACCGTATTCGCGAATCGGTCAAGCGCGCGAGCACCGAGCTACTTCCCGAGAAGGCGCGCGACAGAGGCGAGGCCATCACGATCAGCGTGGGCATTGCAACGTGGCAACCCGGCGAGCCGCTCGTCATCAGCGCGATGCTCGAGCGTGCCGACAGGGCGCTCTATCAAGCCAAGCACAAGGGACGCGATCAAAGCGTGCTGGGGCAGTTGGCGGCCTGATGCCACGCCCGACTCAACGAAGCGGACGGAACGGCGGCCCCTTGAGTTCGACGGTATTGCCGTCTGGATCGTCGACGTAGCACGACGGCCCTTCGCCGTGCGCCCCATAGCGCGGCACGACCTCACCGAGCGTCACCCCATGCGAGGCCAGTTCCTGACGGATGGCCACCGCGTCGAACGGTTCGACCCGCAGACAGAAGTGATCGAGATTGCGCCCCTCGGGGCCGGGTGCCGCCCCGCCCCGGCGGCCGATTTCGCCGGCGACGTCGACCAGATCGATCAACGCGTCGCCCGCACGAAGTTGCACCAGCCCAATGTCGGCCTGCACCTTCTCCAGCGTGCAGCCCAGGACGTCGATATAGAAGTGCTGGAGCCGCTCGACGTCGTTGGTGCGCAGCACCACGTGATCGAGCGCAACGAACGGAATCCTCATCAGGCACTCAGCGCATAGCGCCGCCGCTTCTCGACCTTGGTCTCATGCGTCATCTCGTTGCGGCCATCCTCGAACACCGTCTCCAACCGCACCGTGAAGCCCCAGAGGCGCGCCACGTGCTTGAGCACCTCTTCGAAGCTATCGTCGAGCGGCTTGCGTTCGCTCTGCACATGGCGCAGCGTGAGCGATCGATCGCCATGCAGATCGACGTGCGAGACCTGGATGTTCGGCTCCAACTGGCTGAGGTTGTATTGCTGCGCGAGCATCTCGCGAATTTCACGATAGCCGGCGTCGTTATGAATGGCCGTCACGCGCAGGCGGCTGTCGCGGTCGTCGTCGAGCACGGAGAACAGCTTGAGATCGCGAATGACCTTGGGCGACAGGAACTGCTGGATGAAGCTCTCGTCCTTGAAGTTGCGCATGGCGAAGTCCAGCGTCGTCAACCAGTCGGTGCCGGCGATGTCCGGCGCCCATTGGCGATCTTCCTCGGTCGGCGCTTCGCACATGCGGCGAATGTCCTGAAACATCGCAAAGCCCAGCGCATACGGATTCAGACCGCTGTAGTACGGGCTATCGAAGGACGGCTGGTACACCACGTTCGTGTGCGCATGCAGGAACTCCATCATGAACGCGTCGTTGACGAGCTTCTCCTGGTAGAGCTGCTGCAGAATCGTGTAGTGCCAGAACGTTGCCCAGCCCTCGTTCATCACCTTGGTCTGACGCTGCGGATAGAAGTACTGCGCGAGCTTGCGCACGATGCGCACGATCTCGCGCTGCCAGGGGGCCAGCTTGGGGGCGTTCTTCTCGAAGAAATACAGCAGGTTTTCCTGCGGCTCCCCCGGGAACGGTGCCTCTTCGGACTCGGTGGGATCGAGCCCGTCGTCCTCGTCGTCATCGTGCAGGGGGTGATGAGGCAACGTGCGCCACAGATCGTTGATCTGCATTTGCAGATAGTTCTCGCGCTCTTTCTGGCGCGCCTGTTCCTGCGCCAGCGACAGGCGTTTTGGTCGCTTGTAGCGGTCGACGCCATAGTTCATGAGCGCATGGCAGGAGTCGAGCAGCAGTTCGACCGATTGTTCGCCGTAGCGCTGCTCGCACTCGGTGATGTAGTTGCGCGCAAACAGCAGGTAGTCGACGATGGCGTCGGCGCTCGTCCAGGTGCGGAACAGATAATTGCCCTTGAAGAACGAGTTATGACCGTAGCTGGCGTGCGCGATGGTTAGCGCCTGCATGGTCATGCTGTTCTCCTCCATCAGATACGCGATGCAGGGGTTCGAATTGATGACGATCTCATACGCCAACCCCATCTGTCCGCGCTTGTAGCCGCGCTCGGACGACAGGAAGTGCTTGCCGTACGACCAGTGGTGATAGCCGATGGGCAGCCCCACGGTCGCATAGGCGTCGAGCATTTGCTCGGCGGTGATGATCTCGATCTGGTTGGGATACGTGTCGAGTCTGAAGTTCGCCGCGATGCGCGCGATCTCATGCTCGTAGCGCTGAATCAGCTCGAACGTCCATTCCGATCCGGTGGATATATACGCCATGATGCGTCCTCGTTGCGGGGCCGACGCCGGGCGGTTTTCAGGCCGCCTTCTTCTTGAACAGGTCGTGCAGCACCGGATAGATCTCGGCCGCCTCCATGATGCGCTGCATCGCGAAATTCGGATGCCGCTGCTTGACCGACAAGTATTCGTTCCACAGGTTCTGCGGCTCGGCGCTGGCCACCTCCACGTACGCGAAGTACTGCACGGCAGGCATGATCGACTGCATCAGAATATCGCGGCAGATGGGCGAATCGCCGTCCCAGTTATCGCCGTCGGACACCTGCGCCCCGTAGATATTCCAATCGCTCGGCGAATAACGATCCGCGATGATTTCCGTCATCAGCTTGAGTGCGCTGGAGACGACGGTCCCTCCGGACTCGCGGGCATAGAAGAAGTCGTCTTCGTTGACTTCCTTCGCCGTCGTGTGGTGCCGGATGAGCACCAGATCGATGCGCTCGTAGTTATGCCGCAGGAACAGATAGAGCAGCATGAAGAAGCGCTTGGCCAACTCCTTGCGGCTCTGGTCCATCGACCCGGAGACATCCATCAGGCAGAACATGACAGCCTGCGCCTGCGGCCGAGGCTGCATGATCCGATTCGAATAACGCAGGTCGAGCTTCTCGATGTACGGAATGGCTTCGATGCGCGTGCGAAGTCGCGACATCTCCGGCAACATCGCCAGCGCGCGCGGCGACGTGTCGCCCTCACGCGAGACAATGTCCGCGTACGCGGCCTCCAGCTCACGCAACTGCTTGCGGTACGGCGCCGTGAGCGCGATGCGGCGACCCAGCGAGCTGCGCATCGTACGAATGACGTTGAGGTTCGACGGCGTGCCGTCGACGGAATAGCCCGCGCGAACCTTGCGGAATTCCGGAATCTGCGCGAGCCGGCGTTTCGCGAGGTCCGGCAGGGCCATGTCCTCGAAGAAGAATTTCAGGAACTCCTCGCGCGAGAGGTTGAAGACGAAATCGTCCTCGCCCTCTCCCGAGTCGCTGGCGCGGCTGCCGCCGCCCCCCGCGCCCGACGGCGGACGCTCGAAATTGTCGCCCACCACGAACTCGCGATTGCCGGGATGAATCATCTCCCGCCGCCCGCCGGGTCCATGGTGGAACAACGGCTCCGAAATGTCCTTGACCGGGATCGAGACCTGTCCGCTGCCATCGATATCGGTAATCTTGCGCCCAGCCACCGCCTTCGCTACCGCGCGTCGAATCTGATCGCGATAGCGCTTGATGAAGCGCTGTTGGTTGATGGCGCTTTTGTTCTTGCCGTTTTGCCGTCTGTCGATGATTGCTGACATAGTGGCCCCGATTGCTTACGAGGATTTGCGCACGCGCAGATACCATTCCACGAGCAGGCGGACCTGCTTCGGGGTATAGCCTTTTTCCACCATACGGTTGACGAAGTTGGCGTGTTTTTCCTGATCCTCCTTGGACGACTTCGCGTTGAACGAGATCACCGGCAGCAAGTCCTCGGTGGTCGAGAACATGCGCTTTTCGATGACCGCGCGCAGCTTCTCGTAACTCGTCCAGAGCGGATTCTTGCCCGCGTTGTTGGCACGCGCGCGCAGGACGAAGTTGACGATCTCGTTGCGGAAGTCTTTCGGATTCGTGATCCCGGCCGGCTTCTCGACCTTCTCCAGTTCGTCGTTGAGCGCGGTGCGGTCGAGGATCTCGCCGGTGTTCGGATCGCGATATTCCTGATCCTGAATCCAGAGATCCGCAAAGTTCACATAGCGATCGAAAATGTTCTGACCGTACTCCGAATACGACTCCAGATACGCCGTCTGAATCTCCTTGCCGATGAACTCCACGAACGGTGCCGTCAGATACTCCTTGATGTAGGCGAGATACCGCTTCTCGACTTCTCCCGGGTACTGTTCGCGCTCGATTTGCTGCTCAAGCACATACAGCATGTGCACCGGGTTGGCAGCCACTTCCGTGTTGTCGAAGTTGAAGACCTTGGAGAGCACCTTGAAGGCGAAGCGCGTGGACATCCCCGTCATCCCCTCGTCTACCCCGGCGTAGTCGCGATACTCCTGGTACGACTTGGCCTTCGGGTCGATGTCCTTGAGGTTCTCACCGTCGTAGACTCGGACCTTGGAGAAGATGTTGGAGTTTTCGGGCTCTTTCAGACGCGTGAGCACCGCGAACTGGGCGAGCATCTTGAGCACATTCGGCGCGCGTGGCGCGTTGGAGAGTGAGCTGTTCTTGACGAGCTTCTCGTAGATCTTCACCTCGTCGGTCACCCGCAGGCAGTAAGGCACCTTCACGATGTAGATCCGGTCGAGGAAAGCCTCATTGTTGCGGTTGCCCTTGAAGCTTTGCCACTCGGCCTCGTTCGAGTGCGCCAGCACGATACCGTCGAACGGAATCGCACCGAAACCTTCCGTGCCCTTGTAGTTGCCCTCCTGCGTGGCGGTCAGCAGCGGGTGGAGCACCTTGATCGGCGCCTTGAACATTTCCACGAACTCGAGCAGGCCGCGGTTGGCCAGGCACAAGCCCCCCGAATACGAGTAGGCATCCGGGTCGTCCTGCGGAAATTCCTCGAGCTTGCGGATGTCGACCTTGCCGACCAGCGACGAAATGTCCTGGTTGTTTTCATCGCCCGGTTCGGTCTTGGCAATGGCGATCTGTTGCAGCACCGACGGGCGCACCTTGACCACACGGAACTTGGTGATGTCGCCGTTGAATTCGTTCAGGCGCTTGGTGGCCCACGGCGACGGGATCGTATTGAGATACCGCAGCGGAATGCCGAAGTCCTCCTCCAGAATCTTGCCGTCTTCTTCGGGTGAGAAAAGGCCCAGGGGTGATTCGTGCACCGGCGATCCCTTCAGGCAATAGATGGGCACGTCTTCCATCAACGCCTTGAGCTTCTCTGCCAGCGACGACTTGCCGCCGCCCGGGGGGCCCAGCAGGTACAGGATCTGTTTGCGCTCTTCGAGCCCTTGCGCGGCGTGTTTGAAGAACGACACGATCTGCTCGATCGTGTCTTCCATGCCGTAGAAGTCACGGAAGGCGGGATAGATCTTGATGATCTTGTTCGAGAACAACCGCGAAAGGCGCGGGTCGTGGTGCGTGTCGATGAGTTCAGGCTCACCGATGGCGCGCAGCATCCGCTCGGAAGCCGATGCGTAAGCCGTCGCGTCCTTCTTACAGATTTCCAGATACTCCTGGATGCTGTATTCCTCTTCCTTGCGTGCTTCGAAACGTGTCGTGTAGTGGCTGAAAATATCCATATGCCTCACCCCCGCCTCATCGGAAAACATCGCGACGCGATGTCCGCTCTGTTGCCTAAGACCTGGATGACTGCGCAAAGGTTTCGACCTGGCTCACTGCATGCCGGAGCGACTGTCGCGAAACCTTTCGCACGGTCCCCTCCCTCACATGAACGACTCAAAATAGGTTTAGGTTGACTTTAAACTTGTCGCTGAAAATTGCAACCGTTACCTCATCATATGCACAAAACAAAAAAACTGTCGCTAGATATTTTCCGCAGCGCTAAGCATCGTCTATCCGCCATATTCCACGCGGGTTTGCGCCTCATCTACGCATTGCGCACGTCAGCGGAGCCGCCTCACAAACCGCGCGATTTTTCGGCAAATTTCCCACGCATTGCGCACTCGGGTTTATCTGCATTCGACCGTGTTTGAATTCGTCGACGTTTACTAAGGAATGCTATCTATCCGATAGATTTTTCCACGCACATTCAGCGCGCCGTGCGCACGCGTTTGCAGAAAAAAGTGGGCGGCCCGACGACGTCGACGAACGCGAAGACGTGGGCGCGTGATGGAGTGCTTTCCTGTCGAGTCGACGCGACTGCGCGAAGTCGCGAAGGTCGTGCGATCGTCATGCTGCGAAGCATGGTGTCGCGAGCGGAAAGTCGACGACGGCCGGATGTCTGAACGAGCGAACCTCCTGGGCGATTTCGGCATGCCTGCGGCGCTTGCCCTACCGTCGGTCGGAAGGTTCCGACCCGGGCCGTTGCACCCCGCCATGCCACCGTCTCATCAATGCCTTGCAAATTGCCGATCTCTGGAATGAAGCGAACAGCGTGCCAGTGACCCGAGCTTGAACCCATGTTACGCCGGTTCGCCCGACTCTGCTGCGCCGATATGTAACGTGCTGTGTCCCGGCGCACCTCGCAGACCGCTCGAGCCCAAGGGGGCCGACGATCCATGAGCACAGCGACACGCATCGATTCGTGCCATAATGCAACCTTGTTGCATTTATTACACAGTTGCAAACTGTGTCTGAGCGTCGCCGCGCCGACGCCTAATCCATCCACGCGTCGTCCATGATTCGTTTTTCCGTTTGGCTCTACCGCCTGGCTGGCTGGGAACGCACCGTCCTGTCGTTGCTGGTGCTCCTGCCGCTTTGGGCACTCGTGTACTGGGCTCTGCAGGGGGTCGCCCCGTGATCGGCTGCCAGGATCTCTCGGTTCACTTCGGGCCGAACGTGGCGCTCGATCGCGTCAGCGCAACCTTTGCGCCCGGCGTGCTCTGCGCGGTCGTCGGCCCCAATGGCGGCGGCAAGACCACACTGCTGCGCGCACTCGCGGGCCTTCAAAAGCCCTCGACGGGCAAGATCGTCTGCGATGGGCCGGTCGCCTACCTGTCGCAACGGCCCGAGACTGACCACCGATTCCCCATGTGCGTCGAAGAGTACGTGCTGACCGGCACATGGCGGCGCACGGGCGACGCACGACGTCTCGGGCGCGACGAAGTCGAGCGCGCTCACGAGGCCCTTGCACGCGTCGGTCTTGCCGACAAACGGACGCAAGCGCTGGAGGCCTTGTCCGGCGGGCAATGGCAGCGCGCCCGCTTCGCGCGGCTGATTGTGGAAGACGCCCCGATCGTTTTATTGGATGAACCCCTTACCGGCATCGACTTGCCTTCGGCGGAACTGTTGCTCACCTTGCTGGATCAATGGCGCAGCGAGGGACGCACGGTGGTGACGGTGCTCCATGATCTGCCGCTCGTGCGCGAGCGCTTCGCGCACGTCGCCGTGATGGCCGGTCGGCTGGTGTCGACGGGCACGCCGGCCGAGTGTCTGCACGGCGGGCTGCCGTCTGCCGACAGTGCGGCTGGCGGCGCGCATGCGGGCTTGTCCGGCGCGGGCGGCTACACCGCCCGCGTTGCCGGCCCCGCGTCGGCAGCCTATGGCTTGCCGCCCCACGGGGGTTCGCGCGCGCCGGGCGCGATCACGACCTCGGGGGGAGGCCACCGATGAGCGGGGTTCTCGATCTGATCGTCGGCCCGTTCTCGGAGTTCGACTTCATGCGCCACGCGTTGGTCGGCAGTCTCGCGCTGTCGGTCGGCTGCGCGCCGGTAGGGGTTTTCCTGCTGCTGCGGCGCATGAGCCTGATGGGCGATTCGCTCTCGCATGCGGTGTTGCCGGGCGCCGCCATCGGCTACCTGATTGGCGGCCTGTCGCTGCCCTGGATGGCGGGCGGCGGGATGGTGGCGGGCTTGCTGGTGGCCCTGCTCGCCGGACTGTCGAGCCGCCGCACGCGGCTGGACGAGGGAGCATCGTTCGCGGGCTTCTATTTATTGGCGCTGGCCGGTGGCGTGGTGATTGTCTCGAAATGGGGCAACAGCGTCGACCTGATGCACCTGCTCTTCGGCTCGGTGCTCGCGGTGGACGATCCGTCGCTGATTCTCGTGGCCGCGATAGCATCCGTGACGCTCCTATGGTTCGGATGGCATTATCGCGGTCTCGTGCTCGACAGCGCCGATCCGGCGTTTCTCGGTCACGACCACGGCAGGGGCGTCATGCGCTATCACCTGGGCTTTACGGTGCTCACGGTGATGAACCTCGTCGCGGGATTTCAGGCGATGGGCACGCTCATGGCCGTGGGACTGATGATGCTGCCGGCGGCCACCGCCCGGCTCGTCGCCCGCACGCTGCCGGGCATGCTGCTCGTGGCCTGGCTGGTCGCGAGCGCGTCAAGCGTCATCGGATTGCTGCTTTCGTATTACCTGGCCTGCCCTTCGGGACCGGCCATCATTCTGACGGCGGGCATCGCCTACCTGGGCGCGCTGCTTGCCACGCCGGGCCACGCCAATGCGGCCAAGGCCCCGGCGCTTTGAGAGAGGAAAACATGTTCGGATTGGGTCAATCGGCTGGCAAATCGTGGTTTGGCGCGGCGCGCCTCGCCGCACTGCTCGCCATGGCGCTGGCGCTCGCCAGCCCGGCACGCGCGCAGGACACGCACCTGCCCGTTGCCGCAAGCTTCAGCATCCTGTCCGACATCGTCAAGTCCGTCGGTGGCGACCGGGTCGACGTGACGACGCTCGTCGGTCCCGACCAGGACACGCATGTCTACGAGCCCACGCCGGCGGATGTCGCCAAGATTTCGGGAACCAAGCTCTTCTTCGTCAATGGCCTGGGCTTCGAAGGCTGGATGCCTCGCTTGATGAAGGCGAGCCACTATCCCGGCAAGCTCGTCACCGTCACCCAGGGCCTCAAAGCGCGCACGATGGTCGACGAGGGAAGGACCGTGCCCGACCCGCACATGTTCCAGGATCCCGAACGTGTCAAAACGATGGTCGATAACATCGCCGCCGCCCTGTCGCAAGCGGACCCGTCCGGCAGCGCCTATTACGCGGAACGCGCCAGGAACTACCGCGGCGCACTCGATGACCTGATCACCTGGGCCAACAAGCAGTTCGCCCCGATTCCGCCGGCCCGCCGCGTTGTGCTCACGTCGCACGACGCCTTCGGCTACCTCGGCCAGCGCTTCGGCGTCAGGTTCCTTGCCCCGGAAGGCGTGTCGACCGAAAGCGAAGCCAGCGCCCGGGACGTGGCGAACCTGATCCGCGTGATTCGCCGCACGGGTATCAAGGCCGTTTTCATGGAAAACATCTCCAATCCGCGCCTGATCCAGCGCATCGCCCGCGACGCCAAGGTGACGGTCGACGGCAAACTGTATTCCGACGCCCTGTCGCAGAATCCGGAAGCCACGACTTACCTTCAGTTGTTCCAGCACAACGTGCGCGCCATCGCCGCCGCGATGAAGGACAACCGCTAGTCGGTCACCGCCCCGCCCTCCGCGGTGCACGCGCTATACGCGCTATAATGCGTGCACCACACACCGGCCCCGCCAAGGAGGTCCGGACAGGCCGGCCACGCCGGCTTTTGCGTTTGGGCCGCCGCATCTCTCTCGCGGCCGGGCAAGACTGAACCCCTGAAACATTCATTACGGACGCCCCCAGGTCAACCACTGCGAACGGCGCACACTCAATGGCAAAGAAGATTTATATCAAGACGTTCGGCTGTCAGATGAACGAGTATGACTCCGACAAGATGGCGGACGTACTCGGCGCCGCCGAAGGTCTGGAAAAGACGGACACGCCCGAAGACGCCGACGTCATCCTGTTCAACACTTGCTCCGTACGCGAAAAGGCGCAGGAAAAGGTGTTCTCGGATCTGGGCCGCATGCGCGCGCTCAAGGAAATCAAGCCGGACCTGGTCATCGGTGTCGGCGGCTGCGTCGCCAGCCAGGAAGGCGCCGCCATCGTGCAGCGCGCCCCCTATGTGGACGTGGTGTTCGGCCCGCAGACCCTGCACCGTCTGCCGCAGATGCTCGAAGCGCGTCGCGCCACCGGGCGCTCGCAGGTCGACATCTCGTTCCCGGAAATCGAGAAGTTCGATCACCTCCCGCCCGCCAAGGTCGAGGGAGCGACCGCCTTCGTCTCGATCATGGAAGGCTGCTCGAAGTACTGCAGCTATTGCGTGGTGCCCTACACGCGAGGGGACGAAGTCTCGCGCCCATTCGAAGACGTGCTCACCGAGATTGCCGGCCTGGCCGAGCAAGGCGTGCGCGAAATCACGCTGCTGGGTCAGAACGTGAACGCCTATCGCGGGTCGATGGCCGACGGCGAGATCGCCGACTTCGCGCTGCTCATCGAATACGTGGCCGAGGTGCCTGGCGTCGAGCGCATTCGCTACACGACCAGCCATCCGAAGGAATTCACGCAACGCCTGATCGACACCTACGCCAAGGTGCCCAAGCTCGTGAGCCATCTGCACCTGCCCGTGCAGCACGGCGCCGACCGCGTGCTCTCGGCGATGAAGCGCGGCTATACCGCGCTGGAATACAAGTCGATCATCCGCCGCCTGCGTCAGGTGCGCCCGGACATGTCGATGTCGTCGGACTTCATCGTCGGCTTCCCCGGCGAGACGGAAGAGGATTTCGACAAGCTCATGGCGATGATTCACGAGATCGGCTACGACACGAGCTTCTCGTTCATCTACAGCCCGCGCCCGGGCACGCCGGCCGCCAACCTGCCGGACGACACGCCGCGCGAGGTCAAGCTGCGCCGTCTGCAACATTTGCAGGCGGTGATCGAGGAGAACGCCGCGCGCATCAGCCAGCGCATGGTCGGCTCGCGTCAGCGTATTCTCGTCGAAGGCGTGTCGCGCAAGGACCCCAACGAGCTGCAAGGCCGCACGGAGAACAACCGGGTGGTGAACTTCCCGGCAACCGAAGCCCAGCGCGCCCACCTGATCGGCCAGATGACCGACGTCGTGATCACGCTCGCCTACCCGCACTCGCTGCGTGGTGAATTGCTCACCACGCACTGACCGAAATTTGCGACTATGATCGGATCCGGCAGATTCGGGCGCACCCACCTCATGCATCGCGTGCCCGAGCCTGCCCCCGGCGACTCCATCGAACGATCTGAACAGGCACCCGACCGGATCATCTTGAAAGCACCCGTCCAAGAATTCACCGCACCGCGCGACGACAACCGCCGTCTGGCCAACCTCTGCGGCCCGCTCGACGAGAACCTGCGTCAGATTGAACAGGCGCTCGACGTCTCCATTTCCCGCCGCGGCCATCGCTTCGCCGTTCGCGGCAAGAGCGCCGCGATCGCCACCCAGGCCATCGAGAGCTTTTACAACCGCGCGACCGAGCCGCTGTCGGTCGACGATATCCAGCTGGGCCTCGTGGAGTCGCGTCAGGGGCTCGTACCGAGCGTGCGTCACGGCGACGACAACCCGTTTGCCGCCGGCGAGACGGAAGACGGGTCGCCCGTACTGCACACGCGCCGCAGCGATCTGCACGGTCGTACGCCGGCGCAGCGCGACTATCTCAAGCAGATCCTGTCGCACGACGTGACATTCGGCATCGGCCCGGCGGGCACCGGAAAGACCTATCTGGCCGTGGCCTGCGCCGTCGACGCCCTGGAGCGCGACGCCGTCAAGCGTATCGTCCTGACGCGCCCCGCCGTGGAAGCGGGCGAGCGCCTGGGCTTTCTGCCCGGCGATCTGGCCCAGAAGGTCGACCCGTACCTGCGCCCGCTCTACGACGCACTCTACGATCTGCTCGGCTTCGACAAGACACAAAAGTATTTCGAGAAGCAGATGATCGAGATCGCGCCGCTCGCATACATGCGCGGGCGCACGCTCAACCACGCGTTCATCATTCTTGACGAGGCGCAGAACACTACGCCCGAGCAGATGAAGATGTTCCTGACGCGCATTGGCTTCGGCAGCAAGGCGGTCGTGACCGGCGACACCACGCAGGTCGACCTGCCACGTGGCCAGAAGAGCGGCCTGATGGAAGCGCAGGTGATCCTGAAGAACGTTCGCGGCATCGCCGTGACCCGCTTTACCAGCGTGGACGTGGTGCGTCACCCGTTGGTCGCCCGCATCGTCGATGCATACGACGCCCACGCGCAGCTTGACGAAGCCAGCCTCGAGGCGCGCGTGTCGGCCGAACGCGCCCCGCGCGCCGCCCGCGCATCGCGAGGCAAGGCATGAGCGAGCCGGCCTCGCGTTCGCCGCGTCATGCACTCACGCTGACGCACCAGTTCGTGGCCGGTCCGGCGTTCGCCACGCACAAGGCATTGCTCACGCGCACCACGCTGCGCCGCTGGGTGCAGGCCGCGCTGCTCGCCGACGCCGAACTGACCCTGCGCTTCGTCGGCGCGGAAGAAGGACAGACGCTGAACCGCGGCTATCGCGGCAAAGACTACGCGACCAACGTGCTCACGTTTGCCTATGCGCAGCACGACAGCGACCCGGTAACAGGCGACATCGTGTTGTGCTGCCCGGTGGTCGAGCGCGAAGCGAACGAACAGGGTATTACGCTCGAAGCGCACTACGCCCATCTGATCGTGCACGGCGTGCTTCACGCGCAAGGTTACGACCACGAAGCGGACGATGAGGCACAGGAGATGGAAGGCCTCGAAACGGAGATTCTCACCGGTCTCGGCTACGCCGACCCTTACTTGGTCGAAAAGCTCCCGAAGTCCCGCACACCGGCCAACGCGCGCCGCGCCTGAACCGATATCGCATGGACCGCTTCCCCAATCGCCCGTCGGCCCCCGAGACGCCACCGGCCAGTGTGTCGAGCGGTCCCGGGTGCAACCAGTACCCGCCGGATCTCGGCGACGCCCGTCATCTGAGCCAGCAAGAACTCGCGGGCTCGCTGGATACCGCGCTCGCCCACTGGGATGGCCGCGAGGATCTGTGGATCTTCGCGTACGGCTCGCTCATCTGGAATCCGGGCCTGCCCGTCGAGGAGAGCCTGCACGCTCGCGTCTTCGGTTATCACCGAGGTCTGTATCTGTGGTCGCGCGTCAATCGAGGCACCCCCGAGCAACCGGGACTCGTGCTGGCCCTCGACCGTGGCGGCTCGTGTGCAGGGGTGGCGCTGCGGCTCTCGGCAGCCAAGGCGCGCGCCGAACTCGAAACGCTCTGGTATCGCGAGATGGCGATGGGCTCGTATCGTCCGGCATGGCTCAATTGCGCCCTCGCCGACGGCCGCAGCGCGCCCGCGCTCGCATTTGTCATGCGACGCGATGTAAAGAGCTACGCCGGCCGCCTGCCCGACGACATCATCCGCAAGGTCTTCGAACAGGCGCAGGGTCGCTACGGCACAACGCACGATTACGTTGCCCGCACGGTCAAGGCGCTGCGCGACGCCGGCATGCCCGATCCGGCGCTGGAAGCCGTGCTGCACCGCTGCGGTGCGCGCTGACGTCGTCTGTGCGTCCTGAAATCCGCCGCATCGCGTGGACACGACGTCGGCGCCACGCGACGCGGCGGTACTGACGCAGAGTTGCCGTACATCTGGTGTATCCTTGAGCTTCCTGTAACAGCTCGGCGTCCGCCCACCTTGGACGCGCCGTCATGAACGACCCATATCCCAGTCGACCCGGTCGAAAAAACACCGATAAACCCCGCTCGCTGCTCGAACGCCTCACCGATCTGATTTCCCCGGAACCGGAGTCGCGTGCGGAGCTGCTTGAAATTCTGCAAGACGCCCACGCCCGCAACCTGATGGACGCCGATTCGCTGGCGATGATCGAGGGCGTATTCCAGGTGGCCGACCTGTGTGCCCGCGACATCATGGTGCCGCGCGCGCAAATGGACGCCATCAACATCGAACAGACACCCGACGAGTTCGTCCCCTTCGTGCTGGAACAGGCGCACTCGCGCTATCCGGTGTACGAAGGCAATCGCGACAACATCATCGGCATTCTGCTCGCGAAGGATCTGGTGCGTTACTACGCCAATCACGACTTCGACGTGCGCGACATGCTGCGCCCGGCGGTGTTCATTCCCGAGTCGAAGCGTCTTAACGTGCTGCTGCACGATTTCCGCGTCAATCGCAATCACATCGCCATCGTCGTCGATGAATATGGCGGCGTGGCCGGCCTCATCACCATTGAAGACGTGCTCGAACAGATCGTCGGCGATATCGAGGACGAGTACGACTTCGACGAGGAAGAAGACAACATCATTGCCGCGCCCGACGGCACATATCGCATTCGTGCCCTCACCGAGATCGAGCAGTTCAACGAGGCGTTCGGCACGCAGTTCACTGACGCCGAGAACGACACGATCGGCGGTATGATCACGCACCAGTTCGGCCGAGTGCCGCGTCGTGGCGAGCGCATGCGTTTGGGCAATCTCGTGTTCGAAGTGCTGCGTGCCGACGGCCGTCAGATTCACGTGCTGCTGTTGCGGCGCATGGAAACGGCTGGCGCCGATCCGACTGCCTGACGTCTTGACTCACGCTCCGATCAACGTCTACATCGACCCATGCAGGAAATGACCCTCCACGCGCCCGAGCGGCGCTCGTGGCCCGCTTGGCGTGCCCGCGCGCTCGCCGGCCTGGCCGGTATCGCCCAGACCCTCGCCTTCGCGCCGCGCGACGTCTGGTGGCTGCAACTGCTTGCCATGGCCGGGCTGTTCGCGCTCGTCGAGCGCAGCGCGTCGCGCCGCGACGCCCTCTGGCTGGGCGGCAGTTTCGGCGTCGCGTCGTTCGCGTCGGGCATCTGGTGGCTCTATATCAGCATGCATACGTACGGCGGCATGCCCGGCATCATGGCCGGTGCAGCCGTGCTGCTGTTCTCGATCTATCTCGCAATCTATCCGGCGCTGGCGACGTTCATCACGCGTGGGGTGTCCCCCAGCGGCCTGTGGCGTACCCTCGCGTTCGCAGGGGCATGGACGCTCGCGGAATGGCTGCGCGGCACCGTCTTCACGGGCTTCCCGTGGCTGTCGCCCGGCTACGCCCATGTCGATGGCCCACTGGCAGGCTTTGCGCCGCTCATCGGGGTCTACGGCATTGGCGGACTCGCCGCACTCGCGGCGGCTTGGCTCGCCCGCGCAGTGCTTCCCGTCGCCGGCACGACACCACAGCCTGGGCCCGCCCGGCGGCTGGCGGCGGTCGTCGGTGTGCTGGCGCTGCTCGGCGCGGGTGCCGGGCTCGCGCGCCACGCCTGGACCACCCCGTCGGGCAAGCCGCTCACCGTTCGGCTGCTGCAAGGCAATATCGCGCAGGACATGAAATTCGAGCGCGCGGGGATCGATCATGCGATGGCCCTGTATCGCGACATGATCGTGGCCGCACCGGCGGACCTCATCATCACGCCGGAGACGGCCTTCCCCGTGTTGCTGCAAGGCATACCGCCCGATGTGGCCGGCCCGATCCGCGAATTCGCCGATCGCACTGGCTCGCACGTGGTGCTCGGGGCCGTCGGCGCCACGCTCACCGATCGCGGCCCGACGGACTTGACCAACAGCCTGTTCGGGGTCACACCGCGCGACGCGACGCTGCACCGCTACGACAAGCACCATCTCGTGCCATTCGGCGAATTCGTTCCGTGGGGCTTTCACTGGTTCGTCGACATGATGCACATCCCGCTGGGCGACTTTCTGCGCGGCACGGCCACACCGAGCGGCTTCGCGGTCGCCGACCAGCGCGTGGCGCTCGACATCTGCTACGAAGACTTGTTTGGCGAGGAAATCGCCCAGACGCTGCGCAGCATGCCCGAGCCCGCGACGGTGCTCGCCAACTCGACCAACCTCGCGTGGTTCGGCGACACCATCGCGCTCGACCAGCATCTGCAAATTGCGCGCATGCGCACGCTCGAAACGGGACGTCCGATGCTGCGGGCGACGAACACCGGCACGACGGCAATCATCGATGCCCACGGCCGCGTACAGGGCCGTCTGCCAACGATGACCACGGGCGCTCTCACGGGCAGCGTACAGCCCTACAGCGGCCTCACGCCATACGTCCGCTTCGGCAACCTGCCCGCGCTGGGGCTCGCTCTGATCGCGCTGGGCCTCGGACTGGCCATGTCGCGCCGGGCGCGCTGAGTCGAGCCGACGTCGCACCGGCGACATCGAAATGACGCGGGGGACCGTGAAAATCCCCCTGTCGGGCTACCCGAAGGGCATCGACGCCCCGTTCGGGTCGAATTCCCGCTAAAATTCAATGTTTTAGTCTTTTGGCCGCGCTCGCGGCCGGGCCAAAAGACTGCGCAAAATCCGCATTTTTTCTGTTCGTCCGCGCGAATTCATCATGCTTACCTTTCAACAAGTCATCCTGACTTTGCAGGATTACTGGGACAAGCAAGGCTGTGCGTTGCTCCAGCCTTACGACATGGAGGTCGGCGCCGGTACCTCGCACACTGCCACGTTCCTGCGCGCGATCGGCCCGGAGCCGTGGCGCGCCGCCTATGTGCAGCCGTCGCGCCGTCCCAAGGACGGCCGTTACGGTGAGAATCCGAATCGCATGCAGCACTACTACCAGTACCAAGTGGTGCTCAAGCCGGCGCCGGAGAACATTCTCGACCTGTACCTGGGTTCGCTGCGCGCGCTCGGCCTCGATCTGACCGAAAACGACGTGCGCTTCGTGGAAGACGACTGGGAAAACCCCACGCTCGGCGCCTGGGGCCTGGGCTGGGAGGTGTGGCTCAACGGCATGGAAGTGACCCAGTTCACGTATTTCCAGCAAGTCGGCGGGCTGGACTGCAAGCCGGTGCTCGGCGAAATCACGTACGGGATCGAGCGTCTGGCCATGTATTTGCAACAGGTCGAGAACGTCTACGACCTCGTGTGGACCGAATGGGAAGAACAAACGGCCGAGGGCCCCGTCACGCGTCGCCTGACCTATGGCGACGTGTTCCATCAGAACGAAGTCGAACAGTCGACGTACAACTTCGAGCATTCGAATCAACCGATGCTGTTCGGTTTCTTCGATAACTATGAGAGCGAAGCCAAGCGCCTCATCGAAGCCGAGCTCGCGTTGCCCGCCTACGAAATGATTTTGAAGGCCGCCCACACGTTCAACCTGCTCGACGCGCGCGGCGCCATCTCGGTGACGGAGCGTGCCGCGTATATCGGCCGTATCCGGGCGTTGTCGCGCCTGATCGCACAGGCCTACTACGCTTCGCGCGAGAAGCTCGGCTTCCCGATGCTGAACGCCCCCGCCGCCCCAACCCAAACGCAAGCCGCATGATGAGCACCGCACAACGCACCCTGCTGGTCGAACTGCTGACCGAAGAATTGCCGCCGAAGGCGCTGGCGCGTCTGGGCGACGCGTTCGCCGACGGCATTGCCAACGGCCTGCGCTCGCGCGGCCTCACCACGGACGCGAGCGTCGTCACGCCGTACGCCACGCCGCGACGCCTGGCCGTCTCGATCTCGAACGTGCTCGAACGCGCCCCGGACGCGACCATCCGCGCCAAGGTACTGCCGGTCTCCGTCGCCCTCGACGCCGACGGCAATCCGACGCCACCGCTGGCGAAGAAGCTCGCCGCCATGGGCTTTGCCGACCTGCCGGTCGCCCGCCTGGAGCGCGCGATGGATGGCAAGGCCGAGGCATTCTTCCACACCTACACGGCGGCGGGCGCCCAACTGGGCGACGCGCTGCAAGGGGCGCTCGACGAGACGCTCGGCAAACTGCCGATCCCGAAGGTCATGAGCTACCAGCGTCCGGACGGCGAGACGGTGCAATTCGTGCGCCCGGTGCACGGCCTGATCGCGCTGCATGGCGACACCGTCGTGCCCGCCACGGCGATTGGGCTCGCCTCGGGCAACCAGACGCTGGGACATCGCTTCCTGTCGAACGGCGACGTCGTCGTCGCGCACGCCGACGCTTACGCCTCGACCCTCGCCTCCGAAGGCAAGGTGCTTGCCGGTTTCGCGGATCGCCGCGATGCGATTCGCACGCAGTTGCTTGACGCGGCGGGCAACGATCATGTGATCATGCCCGACGCACTGCTCGACGAAGTGACCGCTCTCGTCGAATGGCCGGCGGTCTACGCCTGCCACTTCGAAGAAGAATTTCTCGCGGTGCCGCAGGAATGTCTGATTCTCACGATGCAGACGAACCAGAAGTACTTCGCGCTCACCGACAAGCCGCTCGCCGAGGGCGGCCGTCTCACGAACCGTTTCCTGATCGTCTCCAACATCGCCACCGACACGCCCGAGCAGATCGTCACCGGTAACGAGCGTGTGGTGCGCCCGCGTCTCGCGGATGCGAAGTTCTTCTTCGAGCAGGACAAGAAGAAGCCGCTCGCGGACCGTGTGCCGCAGCTCGCGAACGTCGTTTATCACAACAAGCTGGGCTCGCAGTTCGAGCGTACGCAACGTCTGGTGCGACTGGCCGGTGCCATTGCGCAGATGATCCGTGGCGCGGACCAGAACGCCGTGGCGCTGGCCGAGCGCGGCGCCCTGCTGGCCAAGGCTGACCTGCTGACCGATATGGTCGGTGAGTTTCCGGAACTGCAAGGCACGATGGGCACGTATTACGCGCGGCACGACGGCGAAGCCGAAGACGTCGCGCGCGCCTGCTCGGAGCATTATCAGCCGCGCTTCGCGGGCGATGCCCTGCCCGCGAGCGACACGGGTCTCTTCGTGGCGCTGGCCGACAAGCTCGAGACGCTCGTCGGCATCTGGGGCATCGGCCTGCAACCGACCGGGGAGAAAGACCCGTTCGCGCTGCGCCGCCATGCGCTCGGGATCGCGCGTATGCTCGTCGAGCGGCGCCTGCCGGTCATGCTGTCGGATCTGCTGAACGTGACCTACCAGCAATTTACGTCGGGTGTCGCCAGCGACGCGTACCTGAACGACGTCTACCAGTTCGTGCTCGATCGCCTGCGGGGCTATCTGCGTGAGCGTGGCTACGCCGCCAACGAGATCGAGGCGGTGCTGGTTTCCCCGTCGATCTATCTGGACCTGAGCGATGTGATCGAGCGCCTGGAGGCCGTGCGTACGTTCTCGGCGCTGCCGCAAGCCGACGCGCTTGCCGCCGCGAACAAGCGTATCGGCAACATCCTCAAGAAGACGGCGCCGCCGCCCGAGGGCGTCATCGAGGCGTCGCTGCTGATCGAGCCGGCCGAGAAAGCACTTGCCGCCGCACTGGACAAGGTCACCCCCGTGGTGGATGAAAAGTTCAGGGCGCACGAGTATGCACAAGCGCTGTCGGCGTTGGCCGACCTGCGCGATGCGGTCGACGCGTTCTTCAACGACGTGATGGTGATGGCCGACGACGAGACACTGCGCAACAATCGCCTCGCCCTGCTCAGCCATCTGCATCTGAAGATGAACCTCGTGGCCGATCTCTCGAAGCTCGCCGCTTGATTGCGGCTTAATGTCCCGGAAGCCTGTTCGTCATGGATTCGCGTAAAGACCGCACCCCCGGCCCCGCCGCCCGCAAGCTCGTGATTCTCGACCGCGACGGCGTCATCAACGCCGACTCGGATCAGTTCATCAAGTCGACGGATGAGTGGGTACCGTTGCCCGGCAGTCTGGAAGCCATCGGCCGCCTGAATCAGGCCAGCTACCGGGTCGTCGTGGCGACGAACCAGTCGGGCGTGGGGCGCGGGCTGTTCGACATGGCGACGCTCGGCGCAATGCACACGAAGATGTCGAAGCTGGCCGTCGCCGCCGGTGGCCGCATCGACGCCGTGTTCTTCTGCCCGCACACCGCCGCCGACGCCTGCGACTGCCGCAAGCCGAGGCCCGGCCTGTTTCAGGAAATCGCGCGCCGCTACGAAGTCGACCTGACCGGCGTGCCGGCCGTGGGCGATTCGCTGCGCGATTTGCAGGCGGCGGCGGCGGTCGGCGCACGCCCGCATCTGGTGCTGACCGGCAAGGGCAAAAAGACGCTCGCCGCAGGTAATCTGCCCGAAGGCACGCGTGTGCATGACAGCCTGCAGGCGTTTGTGAACGACCTGCTCGCCGAAGAGGACGCCAAGAGCGCGTGAGCGGCGCGGCGCTTGCCCGCCACATTACCCAGGACGCGCGTCGGCGCGCGTAGGACAATCGCTCCGGCACCCTATTTCAGGCCAAGATCCGATGTTGCAACTTCGTTCGATTCTCTTCTTCATCTTCCAGATCGTCTGGACGATTCCGTACGCCATCGCGTGCATCGTCTCCTTCCCATTCCTCTCGCGCGTGCAACGCTACTGGGTCGCGGCAGGCTGGTGCAAGGTGGTCATCTGGGTGGGCGACAAGCTGTGTGGCATGCGCTACCGGGTCATCGGATGGGAGAATCTGCCGGATACACCCGCGGTCCTGCTGTCGAAGCATCAGTCGGCCTGGGAGACGATTGCGCTGCCGGCGCTCATGCCGCGCCCGCTGTGTTTCGTGTTCAAGCGCGAGCTGCTTTACGTGCCATTCTTCGGCTGGACGCTGGGCCTGCTCAGCATGATTCACATCAATCGCAGCAAAGGCACCGATGCGTTTCAGTCGGTCGTTGCGCAGGGTCGCGAGCGCCTGGCCCAAGGATCGTGGATCATCATGTTCCCGGAAGGCACCCGCACGAAGACGGGCTCGCGCAACAAGTACAAGTCGGGCGGCGCGCGTCTCGCAACGGCGACCGGCGCGCCTGTGGTGCCCATCGCGCACAATGCCGGACGCGTCTGGCCGCGCAACACGTTCATGAAAAAACCCGGGGAAGTGATCGTATCGATCGGGCCGGTCATCGAGACGGCGGGCCGCACGGCCGAGGCCGTCAACGCCGACGTAACCGAATGGATCGAGCGCGAGATGGTGCGTATCGACCCGAGTGCCTATACGGCAAAGCCGGTGAAGACCGCGTCCCAATCGGCGGATTCCCCCGCTTCGTCGGACAAGCCCGACACCACGCCACGGACCTGACGCCATCTCCCGGAACCGTCTCATGTCGAAAGTCCAATCCGCTATGCGCGACACTCGCTCCCGGCATGAGACACCTGTTCCCCAGATGGAACTCGATCTGTTCGGCAACCCGGCGGCCGAAGCGAATGGGGTGGCCACGGACGTGCCAGCCCCTTCCGTCACACAGAGCCCCTCGGCCAGCGACACGAGCACGCGCCATGAACCCACGTCGGCGGCCCCGGGGCCGCGTCGCCTGCCCGCCGCCGGCGAGCGGGTGATCGTGCTCGACGGCCATGCCATCTACTACCGGTTCAAGCGCTCGTCACGACGCACCATCGGGTTCATGATCGACGAATCGGGACTGGCCGTCACGGCCCCGCGCTGGGTCACGCTCGCGGACGTCGAAGCCGCCGTGGTCGAGAAGAAGCGCTGGATCTTCAACAAGATCGCCGAATTTCGCGACCGCGCCGCACGTCGTGTGATTCCGCGTGTGATCTGGGCCGACGCCACCACGCTGCCGTTCCTCGGCCACACGCTGACGATTCGGCTCGGCGCGAGCGCTCGCGCTGCACAGTACGACATCCATACGCATACGTTGTGGCTCGATTTGCCGCCGCAAGCCGCGCCGGAGCAGATGCGCGACCGCGTGCAGGGCTGGCTGCAGCAGGAGGCCCGCAAACTCTTTACGACGCGGCTGGAAGTCTATGGCGAGCGGCTCGGCGTGCGTCATTCGGCGCTGGGGCTGTCATCGGCCACGACGCGATGGGGCAGTTGCAGCGCTGACGGGCGTATCCGCTTGAACTGGCGGCTGATCCACTTCCCATTGGGTGTGATCGATTACGTGGTCGCGCACGAACTGGCGCATTTGAAGGAGATGAACCACGGGCCTCGTTTCTGGCAAGCCGTGGCGTCGATCTTCCCGGAGTTCGAGTCGGCACGCGACACGCTCAAGTCGCATGCGCCCGAGTGGCTACCGGAATTCTGACCGCACGGTCACGTCTGATCGTTAGCATGGCTCAACGCTGCGTGAATGCAGCTCATTTTCATGCGCGCGGGTACAATCGAGTTCTCGTTGTCCCCATCGGTTAAAAACATCATGCGAATGCTCCATACCATGCTGCGCGTCGGCGACCTGCAGCGCTCGATCGATTTCTACACGCGTGTGCTTGGCATGCAACTGCTGCGTCAGAGCGAGAACCCCGAGTACAAGTACACGTTGGCTTTTGTCGGCTATGGCGCCGAGTCGGAACACACGGTGCTTGAACTGACCTACAACTGGGGCGTGGAGACGTACGAAATCGGCACCGCGTTCGGCCATCTGGCGATCGAAGTCGACGACGCCTACGTCGCCTGCGACACGATCCGCGCGGCCGGTGGCAAGGTCAGCCGCGAAGCCGGGCCCGTCAAGGGCGGCACCACGGTCATCGCCTTCGTCGAAGATCCGGACGGCTACAAGATCGAGTTGATCCAGAAGCATTCGGCCAAGGGCGGCTTGTAAAGCCCGCCAGTCCGCGCGCCATGCGGTAACGGCCGCCCATTTGCGGCGGCCGTTACCCGGATGACACAACAGCGTGCCGGCTACCTTCGTGCAGACCGGCCCGACGCGTCAGAACTCCACCATCGCAAAGTCCTCCTTGCCCACGTCGCACAACGGGCAACGCCAGTCTTCCGGCACATCTTCCCAGCGGGTTCCGAGGGCAATGCCGTCGTCCGGACAGCCGAGCGCTTCGTCGTAAATCCAGCCACAGATCACACAGACCCATTGGCGGTAGGCCGGCGCCGTGTCGCCGGACACGACGCGCACAGCACCGTCGTCCTGCGTCGTTTCAGTCTTCTGCGGTGCCGCCGGATCCAACAGGGGGAACACGAGCGGCGATTCGGTCCCCGAGGCAACGGGTTCTGGCCGGCTCAGATGCGATTGCAGTGCGGCGAGCAATGCTTGCGCCTCGTCGCGAGTGAGATCGATCCAGTACGGATCGCCAGCCCCGTCGTTGAGTCGTGACGGGGAGAACTGAAGTTCGACGGCGGAGCCTTTCTTGTACATGCGCAATAGTGCGGAAAATGACGGCGGAGGCAGGCACCATGGCCCGCGCGGAGCATTGTATCGCCACGGCCATGTGCAATAAACCCGTGGAACAGGGAAACATAATGTCGCGAGACGAAACAATGCCTCCCGGATTACCCCTGTTACCTGCACCAGAATGCTGCCCGAGCGACCGGGATCGGAGACAATGAGCCACACAGCGTATCGGGCTCACGATACGTCGCCATCCGAACCAACTCCATGAAAACCACTCCGCGTCCGATCGATGCCGCCGCGCTCGCCATCATGTTTGGCCTATGTGCGGTTTGGGGCGGCCAGCAGGTCGCCGTCAAACTGGCCGTGCCGGTCGTGCCTCCCGTGCTGCAAGCCGGCCTGCGCTCGCTGATCGCGACCGTGCTGGTCGGCGGCTGGATGCTGTGGCGCCGTCAGAAGCTCTTCACCGGCGACGGCACCTTGCCGGCGGGCCTCCTCGCGGGCTTGCTCTTCTCGCTGGAATTCCTCTGCATCTTCGTCGGCCTGACGCACACGACGGCCTCGCGCATGGCCGTCTTCCTGTACTCGGCTCCCTGCTTTACCGCCATGGGCCTTCACTGGACGGTGCCAAGCGAACGGCTGCGGCCGATGCAATGGCTCGGCATGGCCGTCGCCTTCTGCGGCATCGTGGTCGCGTTCTCGGACGGCAGCGGTTCGGACCTCGCGAAAACATGGCCCGGCGACCTGCTCGGTCTCCTCGCTGGCGTGTTCTGGGGAATGACGACGGTGATCGTCCGGGCATCACGCCTGGCAAGCGCCGCGCCGTCGAAGACGCTGCTTTACCAACTCGCCGTCTCGGCCGTGTTACTGTGCGCACTGGCACTGGGGACAGGCAGCGTGCACGTCGGCCCGATGACGGCCACGACATGGGTCAGCCTCGCCTACCAGTCCATTGGCGTGGCGTTTGCCAGCTACCTGATCTGGTTCGGGATGCTGACGCGCTACAGCGCCGCCCGCCTCGCGTCGTTCTCGTTCCTAAGCCCGCTCTTCGGCGTGACGTTCGGCGTGCTGGTGCTGGGTGAATCGGTCGGCTGGCGCTTTGCGGGCGCCGTCGTGCTCGTGTTCGCCGGGATCAGCCTGGTGAACCGGCGCCACTGATGGCACGCGAGAGGTTCACGTATTCGTCGACCGGAACGTCCTCGGCGCGACGGGTGAGATCGAATCCCAGCGCATCGAAATCGACACGATCGCGGTAACTGTGCAGCGTGTTGCGCAGCATCTTGCGGCGCTGCGAGAACGCCTGCGCCACCACCGCACCGAACACGTCCAGATCGACCTGCGGCAGATCGGCCACGGCACGCGGAATCATCCGCACCACGGCCGAGTCGACCTTCGGCGGCGGATTGAACGCCTGCGGTGGTACGTCGAGCACCTTGTCCATCCAGTAGCGATACTGAAGCATGACCGAGAGCCGGCTGTAGTTGCTCGACCCCGCGGGCGCGACCATGCGCTCGACCACTTCGTCCTGCAGCATGAAGTGCTGATCGCGCACGAGCGCGGCGTAGCGCATCAGATGGAAAAGCAGCGGACTGGAGATGTTGTACGGCAAGTTGCCGACGATGCGCAGCGGGGCTTCGTCGCGTCGATCTGCCGGAACAAGCGATCCAAAGTCGAAGTCGAGCGCGTCGCCCGCATGCACGCTTACGCGCTCACCGAACTTGCGCGTAAGGCGTGCAACCAGGTCGCGGTCGAGTTCGACCACATGCAAATGCCCGAGCCACTCCGTGAGCGGCGTCGTCAGCGCACCCAGCCCCGGCCCGATCTCGACCATCAGGTCGTCGGTGCGCGGCGAGATCGCGTCGACGATCGCGTCGATCACGCCCATGTCGACGAGAAAATTCTGACCAAAACGTTTGCGCGCCACGTGGCCCTGTTGGACGCCCGTGCGCTTCGATGCGCTACTCATGTGAAATTCCTTATGAACGCGGTTTTGCGGCGTGCGGATCGCCGCTCGCGCCTGCGGTCAATGATGCGTGTGTCGCGGCATTGGCTGCCATGGTGGCGGCCGTACGCAAGGCTTCAAGCAGGCTGCCGCTCTCGGCTTGCCCGGTGCCTGCGAGATCGAGGGCCGTGCCGTGATCGACCGACGTGCGGATGATCGGCAGGCCTAGCGTGATGTTCACGCCGGCGCCGAAGCTCGCGTACTTGAGCACCGGCAGTCCCTGGTCGTGGTACATCGCGAGAACCGCATCGGCCCCTTCGAGGTGGCGTGGCTGGAAGAGTGTATCGGCCGGATACGGGCCGCGGGCGTCGATGCCGGCGGCGCGCGCGTCGTCGAGGGCCGGTGTAATGACGTCGATTTCCTCGCGGCCGAGGTAACCCGATTCCCCCGCGTGCGGGTTGAGACCGGTGACGAGAATGCGCGGACGCGTCACGCCGAAATGACGCATCAGATCCTGATTGAGGATGATGAGCGTTTGCAGCAGATCGTCGCGACGAATCGCACCCGGCACTTGCGCGAGCGGCAGATGCGTCGTCGCCAGCGCCACGCGCAGTCCACCGCCGGCCAGCATCATCACGACACGTGGCGTGCCAGTGCGCTCGGCCAGGTACTCGGTGTGGCCGGTGAAGGCCACGCCGCAATCGTTGATCGTGCTCTTCTGTAGCGGTGCCGTGACAATGGCGTCATAGGTGCCGGCCAGCGCACCATCGATGGCATCGTCGAGCAGGGCCAGCACGTAACGACCGTTGGCGGCATCGAGCTTCCCTGGCTGTGCCGTGACGGCGAGCGGATGGTGGACGACACGCACGCGAGCAGCGGCCAGCAATGCCTGCCAGGCGTCGCCGAGCCCCACGGCCTGCGCACGTGCCGCGAGCAGCGACGCATCGCCGAGCACGGCGAACTGGCAACGGAGAAGGGGGGCGTCGACGCTGACGTCGGTGGCACCTTCCGTGGGCGACAGGCACTTCACCAGTGCCTGCACCGTCAGCTCCGGCCCGACGCCCGCCGGTTCACCCGTGGTGATGGCGAGGACGAAGGACCGGTCGGAAGTCATGCCTGGGACGAGAGAGAGAAGAGAGGGGGACTGAAATGTCTCACACGCCGCTTACTGTTGCGCGCTATTGAGACGATAGTCGACATAAGCACTGTCACGCAGTTGCTGCAACCAGTCGCGGTACTGCTGCTCGGCCTTGCGGCCACGCAGTTCCTGCATGGCGACATTGCGCTCCTGATCGCCCGAGACCTGCGTCTCGCGATGACCCAGCACTTGAATCAGGTGATAGCCATACTCCGAGCGCACCGGGTCGCTGATCTGACCGTCCTTGAGTTCGGACATGGCGCGCTCGAATGCCGGTACGGTCTCGCCCGGCGAGATCCAGCCGAGATCACCGCCCTGCGATGCCGAACCGTCCGCCGAGAACTGTCGCGCGAAGTCGGCGAAATCGCCCTTGCCCGCTTCGATCTTGGCCTTGATGTCGAGCAGCTTTTGACGCGCCTGCGCTTCCGACACACCATCGCCCACCCGGATCAGGATGTGACGCGCGTGGATCTGCGGCACGGTCATGCCTTGCTCACCGCCCTGCTTGCGGGTCTCGACCAGCTTGATGACGTGGAAGCCGTTGTTGCTGCGAAGCACCTGCGGAACCACCGTCCCTGGCTGCAGCTTCTGAATCTGGCTCAGGTACAGATCGGGAATGCGTTCGGGAATGCGAAAGCCCATGTCGCCGCCGCTCGCGGCATCGGAGGCGTCCGAATACTGCTTGGCAAGCGCTGCGAAATCTCCGCCGGCTTTCGCCTTGTCCAGTGCTTCGTCCGCCTTCTTCTGCGCCGCACTGACCTGATCGGGCGAAGCGCCCTCGGGCACCTTCACGAGGATTTCGCTCAGGCGGTACTCGGTTTCGGACGGCGTCGCCGTGGCACCGCGCTGTGCGGCGAGGAAGGTGTTGACTTCCGAATCGCTGACTTGCACCTGGCTGTCGACTTCGCGATCGCGCAGGCGTGCCATCACGATCTGTTCGCGCACTTCCTTGCGGAAGGCGTCCCATGGCACACCGGCCTGCGACAGTCTCGCCTTGTACTGATCGATGCTCAGATGGTTGTCGGCGGCGATGCGTTGCAGGGCCTGCTCGACGTCGGCGTCCTTCACGACGATGCCGTCTTCCTTCGCGCGCTGAAGCTGCACTTGCGTGACGATCAATTGCTCGAGCACCTGGCGCTGCAGCAGATCGGCGTCCGGAATCGGCCGCTTGGCGAGCACTAGCTGGTGCTTGGCCTCCTCGATACGCGCGTCGAGTTCCTTCCGGGTGATCACGCTGTCGTTGACCACGGCCACGATGGAATCGACCGCGCGCACGGACGATGCAGGCGTCCCCGCGACACGGCTACCGACCGGCGCCGGCTGGGCCACCGCCACCCCGGCGGCGAGACACAGGCTCGCCAGCAGCGAGGCACGCTTCACAAACATGTCATTCATAGTTGCTGAATCGAGAAGGAATCTGGTTCGTCGGCGGCGCCTGATAACCCGGCACCCCGACCTTGAAGGCTTCTGTGGCGCTGTTGCCGGACTTCGTCAAGCCTTTTAACTCCAACTGCGCGAAGATACGCGAAGTTGTCGTGGTGGCATTGGTCGCATAGCGCTGGAGCCCCACCCGGAAGGCCCAGCAGTCGGCATCATACTCGAAACCCGCCAGGGCATCGATGAAGGTCTTGTCGGTAATGCTGTAGTTCAGGCGCCCCACAACGCCCAGCCGCGGTGTGATCGGCCACTGACCGGAAAGTTCGACCTGATTGATCGGTGTGACGGTCAATGCGGTCTGTCCCACGACCGGCACAGGGTTTCGCAGGTAGCGGTAATACACGTTGAACACCCGTCGCTCCCCCGGGCGCCATGTCACGCCGACATCCGAGCGGTTGAACTGCGACGTGCTCGGGCTGTATTGCACGGCGGTGCTGAACGTGATGTTTCGGTAAAGCAATGCCGAACCTCCGACCAGGAAGTCGGAAATGCCAGCGTCTTCCGGCGTGCCGCCCGGCATCGTCACGAGCGAGCGTGTGAAGTTGTAGCGCTGCGCGTACCAGACACGGCCTCGTTCCACCCCCGACTCCGCATCGATCAGGCGCGAGGTCAGTGCCGCCGTCACGCGATTGGCATCCTGAATCCGGTCGACGCCGATGAACGAGTTCTCGCTGAAGATTTCCGCCAGGTTGAAGTCGGAAACCGCGCTGTCGAAAATCGGAATGGAACTCTGATTTCGATACGGCGTGTAGACATAGAACAGGCGCGGTTCCAACGTCTGCCGCATCGCCGACCCGAACAGGTTCAGCGGGCGCTCGAACGTCAGTCCGGTATCGAGGCTGACCGTCGGCACCGTGCGCGTGATCGACGACTGCATCGTCGAGTCGCTTGCATAATCGATGTTGTACGCGGCCGCGTTGAAGATGACCTTCGGCACGATAAAGTAGCCAGGGGTCAGGATCGGGTAGCTCAACGTCGGCTGCGCATAAAGGCGCTCGCCATTCGGCTGCCCCGTCGACGACGCAATCTGGAACCGGTTGTACTTGATCGGCATCGTGAAATCGAAGCCGTGGAAGTCAAGCTTGTTGTAGGTCGCCGACAGTTCCGGCACCGACTCGTACTGCGGCGCGGTCGGCGCGAGCGTCTGATACTTCAACACTCGGGCGAGGAACGACCAATTGCCGTACTTCCACGTCAACCCGGCTTCGCGATTGTAGACACGCTGCACACCGGTCTGGAAGTTGGTGCCGGCACCGAAATCGTCGGGATAGGTGTCGTCCGAAACCTTCGTGAAGTTGACGTAGCCGTTCACGCCATAGCCGAGCGACTGACTATGCTGCCATGTGAACGTGTAACGGGCGTCCCCCGTAATTCGGTCCTTCGGCAGGTATTCGAAATGGAACAACCCTGCGTACGTCGGCTCGAGGTAGCGGAAGTCGCCGTTGAGCATCACGCCGCGCTTGGTCATGAAGCGGGGTGTGAGCGTCAGGTCACGGTTCGGCGCGATATTGAAATAATACGGCGTCGCCAGTTCGAAGCCCGTGCGGCTCGACTGAGTGAAGGTCGGTGCCAGGAAACCCGAGCGGCGCTCGTTCGACGTCGGGAACGACAAATACGGGCTGGCCAGGATCGGCACGCCCTGGAAGAACAGGATGCCGTTGTACGCCGTGCCTTCCTGCTGTTCCTGATCGAACTCGAACTCGGACGCCTTGATGTACCAGGCCGGCGTCTTGCCGTCGTCCGTGCATGCGCAGGCGGAATACGTGCCACGCTGCAGGGTCACCACGTTGCTCGCCTCGACGTCCGCGCGCTCCGACTTTCCGCCTCCGCCCGTCACGAGCTTGTAGGTCGGCGTCAGCATATAGCCGTCGCCCGCACCGGTGTACATATGCGCCTCGGGGCCGAGGAACAGATTGCCCCCTTGCGACAGGCGCGCATTGCCACGCGCCACGACCTCGTCAGAGTCCTGATCGTACGTGAGGCGATCGCCCTTCACGAACGAACGGTACTTGCGCGCCTCGGCGTCGCCATCGACGGTCGCATCCACGTTGGTCCGGCCGGTGAGGTGCATGCCGCGCACATACATCGGCACGTCGTCTCCGGCGCCCAACGCGTTGTCGACGAGCGCCGGCACCGTGCGCAACACCAATCCGTCGCTCTTGGCAATATCGGGAGGGGGGCTTCCTGCGCACCGGCGAGCGAACACCACACGCCCGGCAGGGAGAGCAGGAGTGCCAGTGGCTTTCGGCGCGCGCGCATCAGGCGCCGCAGCGAAGAAACATCATTCGTATGGACTTGTTTATCCGGCATGTACGCAAACAGCGTGACAATCGAGGCGCCGCTTGCAGGCAGCCAATCCCGCATGTCTGCACGGCGTTGCCGGGACATTCGGGACGGTCGATCGAGGTCGAGAAACAGGGCGTCTGGAAAACATGATCGGGTATTATATGGCAAGACGTTTACGACCCCCATCATGACCGCACATCCCGCCGCCTCCGCGAGTGTTTCCGACGCTTCCCACGCGCTCTCCAACGCCACCGATTCTCGCCTGCAAGCCCTCGGCCACTGGCTCGCCAGCATCGCCGAACCGTTCGCGCTGGACATGGCGCAGTGGGCGCCGGCCTCCGCGGACGCCAGTTTCCGGCGCTACTTCCGTATCGGCAGTCACGATTCTGCGCATCCGAGCCTGATCGTGATGGACGCGCCACCGCCGCAGGAGGATTGCCGTCCGTTCGTGCACGTCGCCCAATTGCTCGCCGACGCGGGCCTGCAGGCTCCGAAGGTGCTCGCCGAAGATCTCGCGCAGGGTTTCCTGCTGCTCACGGACCTCGGGCGCGAGACGTATCTCGACGTCATCACCGAGGACAATGCCCGCCCGCTCATGCGCGCCGCGCTCGATGCGCTGATCGTCTGGCAGATGCAGTCCCGCCCGGACGTGCTGCCCGCCTACGACACGGCGCTGCTCCAGCGCGAACTCGATCTGTTCCCGGACTGGTACGTTGGCAAGCACCTGAAGGTAACGCTGAGCGCGGACCAACGGGCGACGCTCGACCGCATCAATCAGTTGCTCATCGACAGTGCGCTCGCGCAACCCAAGGTGTTCGTGCACCGCGATTACATGCCGCGCAATCTGATGCCGGGCCTGCCGGGCACCACGGGTCCCGGCATTCTCGACTTCCAGGACGCCGTCTACGGACCGCTCACGTACGACGTGATCTCGCTGATGCGCGATGCCTTCCTCAGCTGGGACGAGGAACGTCAGCTCGACTGGCTGGCGTATTACTGGGAACGCGCCCGCAAGGCCGGCCTGCCGGTCGACGCCGACTTCGGCGAGTTTTACCGTCAGGCGGAATGGATGGGGCTGCAGCGTCATCTGAAGGTGCTCGGTATTTTCGCGCGCATCAACTATCGTGACGGCAAGCCGCGCTATCTGGCCGACACGCCGCGCTTCCTCGGCTACGCGCGCAAGGTCGCCGACCGCTACGCGCCGCTCCGCCCGCTCGCCCAGTTGCTCGACGCACTGACCGGCCAGCGCACGGATGTCGGCTACACGTTCTGAGGCGCACCGCATGACCGCAATGAAGGCGATGATCTTCGCGGCCGGGCGCGGCGAGCGCATGCGCCCGCTCACCGACGCCACGCCCAAGCCACTGCTCGGTGTCGGCGGCAAGCCGATCATCGTCTGGCAGATTGAAGCGCTGGCGCGCGCGGGGTTCACAGACATCGTCATCAATCACGCCTGGCTGGGCGCGCAGATCGAAGCCGCGCTCGGCGACGGCCGCGCATTTGGCGTTCGGCTTGCCTACTCGGCCGAGCGCGAAGCCCTGGAAACCGCCGGCGGAATCGCCTGCGCACGCCCGTTGCTCGAAGGCGCCGGCGACGTGTTCCTGGCGATCGCGGGCGATATTTTCACCTCGTTCGACTACGCGGCGTTGCGACCTCATGCGGCACGCATGGCCGCGCAGCCTGCGCCCGGCATGCACCTGGTGATGGTGCCGAACCCGCCGTTTCATCCGAAAGGCGACTTCGCCCTCGACCCCGCTGGCCAACTGCATCTCCCCGAGGCCGCCCCGCCCACGGCGCAGGCGCTGACGTTCGGCAGCATCGCGCTGTACGACCTCCGGCTCTTTGCCGACATCGCCTCGGGCACGCGCATGGCGCTCACGCCGCTGTACCAGCGCTCGATCGCCGCCGGGCGTGTTAGTGGCGAGCGCTTCGATGGCCTGTGGGAAAACGTTGGCACCCCGGCACAACTCGCTGCGTTGAACGCCGACGTGCGGGCCCGGCACGACGGCGCCCCCGGCAGTAGAATCGCCTGACGACGTTTTCAATCGACCGAACCGACCGAAATGGAGCCCGCGATGACTAATTCCCCGTACCGCGCCCGCCGCGAGCGCGTCATCGAACAGATGCGCAAGGCCGGTGGCGGTGTCGCCGTTCTGCCGACCGCGCCCGAAGTGCCGCGCAACCGCGACAGCGACTATCCCTATCGTCACGACAGCTATTTCTATTACCTGTCCGGCTTCACGGAGCCCGATGCGGTCGTGGTGCTCGACAGCCGCACGGGTCATTCCATCCTGTTCTGCCGCGCGAAGAACGAAGAACGCGAGATCTGGGACGGCTATCGCTACGGCCCGGAAGCCGCGCGCGAGACCTTCGGCTTCGACGCCGCCTACCCCATCGACGAGATCGATACGCGCGTGCCGCAACTGCTGGCCGACGCGCCGGCGCTGTTCTATGCGCTCGGCGCTTCGGCGCAGCAGGATCGTCAGGTCCGTCAGTGGCTAAACGCCGTGCGGGCACAAGGACGCACGGGCGTGTCGGCACCGTCTGCCGCGCGCGATATCCGCGCGATCCTCGACGAGATGCGTCTGGTCAAGGACCCGGTTGAAATCGACATCATGGCGCGTGCAGGCAAGATTTCGGCAGAAGCCCATGTGCGTGCGATGAAGGCATCGCGCCCGGGGCTGCGTGAATATCATCTCGAAGCCGAGCTGCTATACGAATTCCGCCGCAACGGCTCGCAATTCCCCGCTTACGGTTCGATCGTCGCCACCGGCGCCAATGCGACGGTGCTGCACTATCGCGCCGGCGACGCCAAGCTGCGCGACGGCGATCTATGCCTGATCGACGCCGCTTGCGAACTCGATGGCTACGCGTCGGACATCACGCGCACGTTCCCGGTCAACGGCAAGTTCACTGCGGCACAGCGCGAGCTGTATGACATCGTGCTCGCCTCGCAACAGGCGGCTATCGACGCAACGCGCGCGGGCGTGCGCTTCGACGCGCCCCACGATGCCGCCGTGCGCGTGCTCGCCCAAGGCATGCTCGACACGGGTCTGCTCAAACACGATGCGGTGGGCGGCCTCGACGACGTAATCGCCAACAAGTCGTTCAGCCGCTTCTACATGCACCGCACGGGGCACTGGATCGGCATGGACGTCCACGATTGCGGCGAGTACCGCGAGGAGGGTCCGAACGGCGAACGTCCGTGGCGCACGCTCGTCCCGAACATGGTGACGACCATCGAGCCGGGCATCTACGTGCGTCCCGCGCCGGACATCGACGAGCGCTACTGGAACATCGGCATTCGCATCGAGGACGATGCGGTCGTGACCGCCGACGGCTGCACACTGCTCACGCGCGACGTGCCGGTCGATGCCGACGAGATCGAAGCGCTGATGCGTGGCTGATGACTGACGCTCAGGTTCCCGCTGGTTCCACACACGCCGCCTACGCGGCGGACGACGCGCACGCGCGACGGTTTGATCTGGCGATCGTCGGCGCCGGCCCGGTCGGCACGGCACTCGCGCTTCTGCTCGCGCAGCGCGCGCCGCAGCTACGGATCGCGCTGGTCGACGCGCGCGGCGCGCAGGCCGGGTACGACGACCCGCGCACGCTCGCGCTCTCGCATGGCAGCCGCGAAATTCTCTCGCGCGCCGGCGCCTGGCCGCACAACGCGGCCGGGCTCGACAGCTCACCGATTCAACATATTCACGTCTCGCAAGCGCGCCGCTTCGGCAGCACGGAAATTGATTATCTCGATCACGGCGTCCCCGCACTCGGTTACGTGGTGCGATACGGCGCCCTGATGCGCGCACTGGACTCCGCCATGTCGCGCGTTCCCGGGCGCGTCGAACACGCGCCGCCGCCAGCGTCCGCCTCGCCGGAGGGGTCCAACGCGTTGCCCGCACCGGATCGACCGGGTCTGCATCACTTCCGCCCGTACCGGGCCATCGCCCTGAGCCAGGACGCACAGCAGGTCACCATGACCCTCGGCACGTCCGTCGACGATCGCGCGCAAACGCTGCACGCCGCGCTCGCCGTCAATGCGGAAGGGGGGCTGTTCGAGCGTCAGATGGCGCGCCCTCATGCGCGCGACTACGGCCAGACGGCCCTCGTCGGGTTCGTCACCTGCGAGCGTCCACGCATCGGATGGGCATGGGAGCGCTTCACGACGGACGGCCCGCTGGCCCTGCTGCCGCAGGAAAACGGCTACGCGTTGGTATGGTGCTGCCCGCACGCCGAGGCGAAGCGTCGGCGCGAACTGGGCGATGCCCAGTTCCTGAGCGAGCTGCACGCCGCCTTCGGCGACCGCATGGGCCGGTTCACCTCGATTGTCGGCCGTGCGGGTTTCCCGCTGGGCCTCAACGCGCTCGGCCACGTCGTCGACGGCCGGATCGCCGCCATCGGCAACGCCGCGCAAACGCTCCACCCGGTGGCGGGACAAGGGCTGAACCTCGGCCTGCGCGACGCCTTCGACCTGGCCGACGCCCTCGTTCGCGACATTCGCGGCGGCACGCCGCACCCCGGCGTGCCGAGCCCCACGGCGCTGACCGCCTTCGCCCGCCGGCGCCGCGCCGACCGGGGTCTCACGATCCGCATCACCGACCTGTTGCCTCGCGTCTTCGGCATCGACGCGGCCCCGGTCGCCCTGCTGCGCAGTGTGGCCCTCGCGAGCCTCGACCTTGTCCCGCCGCTCAAAACGGCCTTCGCCCGCCAGATGATGTTCGGCCAGCGCGGCTGAGTGTCTGGCTTGCCCGGCGCAACGATCGGACCGCCTGCTCATTTTTTAGGCGACGAGAATGGGTTTTCGCAGTAAAATGCCAACTTTTTCCTGCCTTTTCCCTTCATCGTGCATATCGGCCCCCACGAACTTCGCAATAACCTGTTCGTCGCCCCCATGGCGGGTGTGACGGATCGGCCGTTCCGCCAGTTGTGCAAGCGACTCGGTGCGGGCTATGCCGTCTCGGAGATGGTGGCCTCGAACGCCCAGCTGTGGAAGAGCGAGAAGACGATGCGCCGCGCCAATCACGCGGGTGAAGTCGCGCCGATCTCGGTGCAGATCGCAGGTGCCGACCCGGCCATGATGGCCGAGGCCGCCCGCTACAACGTGGAGCGCGGCGCCCAGATCATCGACATCAACATGGGCTGCCCGGCCAAGAAGGTGTGCAACGTCGCCGCCGGATCGGCCCTGCTGCAAAACGAACCGCTCGTCGCCCGCATCGTGTCCGCCGTCGTCGGCGCCGTGGGCGATGTGGTGCCGGTCACGCTGAAGATTCGCACGGGCTGGGATCGCGAACACAAGAACGCCCTCACGGTCGCCCGTATCGCCGAAGACTGCGGCATCAGCATGCTCACGGTGCACGGTCGCACGCGCGCCGACCTCTACCACGGCGACGCAGAGTACGAAACCATCGCCGCCGTCAAGGCCGCGGCCCGCATTCCGGTGGTCGCCAACGGCGATATCGACTCGGCGCAAAAGGCCAGACATGTGCTGGACGTCACGGGCGCGGACGCCATCATGATCGGCCGCGCCGCCCAAGGGCGTCCGTGGTTGTTCCGCGACATCGAGCTGTTTCTCACGACGGGCGAGATCGCCTTGCCGCCGCGCGTCGACGAGATCCAGCAAATCATGAACGAACACCTTGAGGATCATTACGAGTTTTACGGGGAATACACCGGTGTGCGGACCGCGCGCAAGCATATCGCGTGGTACTCGCGTGGCCTGCCGGGGGCAGCCACGTTCCGCCAGCGTATGAATACGCTCGACACCACGCAGGACCAGTTGGCTGCGGTCAACGAGTTTTTCGAACAGCAGAAGGCGCACTCGGACCGTCTCTGCTATGAACAAGAATCGCCGAGGGAGCTATTAGCCGCATGAGCAAAACAAACATAGAACAATGCGTGCGCGACAGTCTGGATTCGTATTTCCGCGATCTGGATGGCGCACGACCACACGATGTCTACGATATGGTCGTCTCGGTCGTCGAGAAGCCGCTGCTCGAGTTCGTGCTCGGCAAGGCCGACGGCAACCAGTCGCTCGCTGCAGAATACCTGGGGATCAACCGCAACACGCTGCGCAAGAAGTTGCAGCAGCACGGCCTGCTCTAGCCGTTGCGCGCGAACGGGAGGCCGTCTAGACCCACGCGCCGCCCGTCAGCCCCATCGCGGGGCGCGCCTGCGTCGACGACGACGCATGGTGCCCGCCCTATTTGCCCACATCGCCCGTTTTTGCCGCTTCACTACTGTCCGTCATGATCAAGCAAGCTCTCATTTCCGTCTCCGACAAGACCGGCATCGTCGACTTCGCCAAGTCGCTCGCTGCGCAGGGCGTGTCGCTCCTCTCCACTGGCGGCACCGCCAAGTTGCTGGCTGACGCCGGCCTCAAGGTGACCGAAGTGGCCGACTACACCGGCTTCCCGGAAATGCTCGACGGGCGCGTGAAGACGCTGCATCCGAAGGTTCACGGCGGCATTCTGGCCCGCCGCGACCTGCCCGAGCACATGGCCGCGCTCGCGAAGCACGACATTCCGACGATCGACCTGCTCGTGGTGAACCTGTACCCGTTCGTGCAGACCATCGCGCGCGATGACTGCTCGCTCGAAGACGCCATCGAGAACATCGACATCGGCGGCCCGACGATGCTGCGCTCGGCCGCGAAGAACCATCGCGACGTCACCGTGATCGTCGATCCCACCGACTACGCCGTGGTGCTCGACGAAATGAAGGCGAACGGCAACACGGTCGGCTACGCCACGAACTTCCGTCTGGCCACGAAGGTGTTCGCTCACACGGCCCAGTACGACGGCGCGATCACGAACTACCTCACGAGCCTGGGCGAGTCGTTGCGTCACACCGAGCGCTCCGCCTACCCGGCCACGCTGAATCTCGCGTACACGAAGGTGCAGGACATGCGCTACGGCGAGAACCCGCATCAGAGCGCCGCGTTCTATCGCGACATCGTCACGCCGGAAGGCTCGCTGGCGAACTATCGCCAGCTCCAGGGCAAGGAACTGTCGTACAACAACATCGCCGACGCCGATGCCGCGTGGGAATGCGTGAAGACGTTCGACGCGCCTGCCTGCGTCATCATCAAGCACGCCAATCCTTGCGGCGTGGCCGTGGCCGCATCGCCGGTCGACGCCTATGCCAAGGCGTTCCAGACCGACCCGACGTCGGCCTTCGGCGGCATCATCGCGTTCAACCGGGAAGTCGACGAAGCCGCCGCGCAAGCCGTCGCCAAGCAGTTCGTGGAAGTGCTGCTCGCGCCGTCGTTCACCGACGCCGCCAAGCAAGTCTTTGCGGCCAAGCAGAACGTGCGTCTTCTCGAAGTGCCGCTCGGCAACGGCGTGAATCAGTACGATTTCAAGCGTGTGGGCGGTGGCCTGCTGGTGCAGTCGCCGGATGCGAAGAACGTGGCCCCGCATGAACTGCGCGTGGTGACGAAGCGTCATCCGACGCCGAAGGAAATGGAAGACCTGCTCTTCGCCTGGCGCGTGGCCAAGTACGTCAAGTCGAACGCCATCGTGTTCTGCGCCGGCGGTATGACGCTGGGCGTGGGCGCCGGTCAGATGAGCCGTGTCGACTCGGCGCGCATCGCCAGCATCAAGGCCCAGAACGCCGGCCTGTCGCTGAGCGGCTCCGCCGTGGCCTCGGACGCCTTCTTCCCGTTCCGTGACGGCCTCGACGTGGTCGTCGACGCAGGCGCGACCTGCGTGATTCACCCGGGCGGCTCGATGCGCGACGACGAAGTCATCGCCGCGGCCGACGAGCGCAACGTCGCCATGCTGATGACGGGCACGCGTCACTTCCGTCACTAAGCCCTCGCCGCGATGGCCCTCGCCGGGTCATCGACAGGCGATATGAGAGGACACCCAGGATCCCCCGGGTGTCCTTTTTTTCTCTGCCTCAGAAGTAGTGCGCGAGACCCACGGCCACGCCGACTTGATTGCTACCCGGCAGGATGCTTGCGCCATAGCCGGTCACCCCCAGATTGGAGCCGTTCTGATTGCGCGAGAAACCGACTTCCGCGAACAGTTGTGTGCGCTTGGAAAGCAGATACGCCGCATTGGCCGCCAGCAAAAACGGATGTTGATTGGCCGACGTGATGTTGTTGTAGTAGATCGCCCCCGAGAGAATCACTTCGGTCACGGGCCGGTACTGCAACCCGGCGAAGATCAGTTCGTTGCGGCCCGCGACGCCGGGCACGTCGCTCAGATACCACTGATATCCCACGAACGGCTTGAAGTTACCGACGGCATAGCTCGCCCCCGCCGCCACCCGCTGCGTGGTATTGCCCTGCGTCATGACCGACGTGCCACGTTGCTGGTCGTACACCAGCGAGACATTGAGCGGACCGTTTCCGTACCCGACCGACACGCTGTACTCCTTGCCCACGCGCCACTGCCCCGGCACCTGCGCACCATTGGCAATGCTGGCGTCGTAACCCGTCGAGAACAGGCCCGCGACCTTGATGCCATTGAAGTTGCCGGCGTACTTGATCGAGTTGTCGGCCTTGCCAACGAACTGAGCATCGAGTGCGGGCAGCGAATAGCTGTAGTACGAAAGCGGATCGAGTTCGAGGAACGCATCGTAAATCAGGTTCTTCTGTCGGCCGAAAGTCAGTGCCCCCCATTGATTCTGCAAACCCACATACGCCTGGCGGCCAAACATGCGTCCGCCCTGCTGGAGCTGTCCAGAGTCGAGATTGAACCCTGCTTCGAGCTGCATGATCGCCTTGAGCCCGCCGCCCAGCTCTTCCGCCCCCTTGAAGCCGAAGCGATTCGCTGCCTGAGATCCGTTGCTCACGCGAAAGAGTGACGCCTTGCTGCCGTTCGCGCCAGCGGCTGCGTTACTGAGGTATTCCAGACTGTTGTCCAGAATGCCGTAGATCTGCAGCCCATCCGCTTTGGCACAGCCCGCCGCAAGCGTCAACGCCATTGCCAACCAAACCTTGTGTTTCATGACATTCCCCATTTTTTATATTGGACTACGAATTACAAGCACCTCATGCAATACGCGTTCGACATTCCCGACTTCCCTGCAAGTGACCGACCGAGACGGCATTTGAGACGCCGTTGCGCAGCCCGGTGATCTCCGCCAGAATCGCCAGCGCGATTTCCGGCGGCGTGCGCGCCCCGAGCGGCAGGCCGACCGGCCCGTGCAGGCGGTCGATCTGCGCCGCGTTCAGATCGAACATCGCCAGACGCTCGCGACGCGACGCCTGATTGCGGCGCGAGCCGATCGCACCGACGTAGAACGCGTCGGACTTGAGCGCTTCGAGCAGCGCCATATCGTCGAGCTTCGGATCGTGCGTGAGCGCGACAATCGCCGTATGGCCGTCGGGATGCAAACGCGCGATCAGGTCGTCCGGCATCTCCCGCGAATGCGAGACATGGGCGCCGCCCATCGCGTCTCGCGTCACCTCGTGGATATCGCGGGGATCGCAGACGACGACCCGATAACCCAGCGGCACCGCCATCGTCACCAGATGCTGCGTCAGTTGCCCGTCGCCGATCACGATGATTCGCCAGCGCGGGCCGAACGGCACCGTCAGGCGCGTCGTCGAATAGTCGAACGCTGCCGGCTGCGTAACGTTGCGCACACGCGCCACCCCCGTGCACAGATCCAGCTCACGCACCCCGAGTCGACCGTGGCCGATGGCCTCGCGCATGGCGTCGAGCCCGCTGCGCGGGGTCACGCGCTCGACGACCAGTTCGAGCGTGCCGCCGCACGGCAAGCCGAAGCGGTGCGCCTCATCGGCGTTAAGGCCGTACGTCTGCACGTGAGGTCGCAAGCCCGGCCGGAAACCACGGGCGACCTTCGCGAGCAGGTCGTCCTCGATGCAACCGCCGGAGACCGACCCGGCGACGCGCCCGCGCGTGGCGAGCGCCATCATCGCGCCGACGGGACGCGGCGCCGAGCCCCATGTCCGCGCGACACTCGCGAGCAGCACGTCGTCGCCTTGCGCCTGCCAGCGAGCGACGGCATCGAGCACTTCAGCGTCGAGCGCGTCCATCAGGCGTGCCCCTCGTCATGCGCTTCACGGGCGAGCGTACGCGCCTGCGCGACGGTCTGCGGCAGCGGCATCGAACGCGCCCGCACACCGGTGGCGCGACGGATCGCCTGCGCCACCGCCGGCGCCACCGGCGGTAATGACACTTCGCCACACCCCTGAGGTGGGCGGTCGCTCGGCACGATCACAGTCTCGATCGTCGGCATCTCGACGAGATACAGCAGCGGATAGTCGCCGAAGTTGCTTTGCTCCACGCCGCCGTTGGCGAAGGTAATCTGGCTCTTGAACGTATTGGTGAGCGCAAATCCGATGCCGCCTTCGATGTTCGCGCGGATCAGGTTCGGGTTGATTGCACGGCCGCAATCGACGCTGCACACAACGCGTTCGATCTTGAAGCGCTCGTTTACGACGCGCAGCTCCACGGCGAGCGCGACATAGGTCGAGAAGGCCGCACCGCGTCCGGTATAGGCGCAGTAGCCGAACCCGCGATGCACGCCGGGCTTCGCCAACGTGTGCCAACCGGCAGACGCCGCCGTCGTCTCGATCACCCGCGTTGCGAGCGCATCGTGTTTGAGCAGGCGTTTGCGATACTCGACGGGATCGACGCCGGCGGCGTCGGCCATCTCGTCGATAAAGCTCTCGAGAAAGAACACGCTCGACGTCGAACCGACCGAGCGCATGAAGCTCACGGGAATGTTGGGCTGCGGCACGTCGATGCCTTCGACGCGCAGGTTCGGGACCGCGTACGCGAGGTCGTAGAGCCCGTCGAGCATGGTCTCGTCATAGCCGGCCTTCTCGTAGTGGTCCTTCTTGATGACGTTGTAAAGCGACTGCCCCGCCACGCGTGCATGCAGGGCCGTGGGCAGCCCGTCGTGACCGAGCACCGCCTCGAAACGACCGGAGGCGCAGGGACGATAGAAGCCGTGTCGTATGTCGTCTTCGCGAGAGCGGATCACCTTGACGGGACGCCCGACCGCCGCCGATGCCACCGCCGCATGGATCACGAAATCGGGCACGTATTTGCGTCCGAAACTGCCGCCGAGGAAGGTCGTGTGCACGATGACCTTCTCCGGTGGCAGCTTGAAGATGCCGCCTAGCGCCCAGCGAACTTTGTCCTGCCCCTGGATCGGCCCCCAGACCTCGATCTCACCCTGCGCCTTGCGCACGTGCACGGTGGCGTTCACCGGCTCCATCGTCGCGTGGACGATGTACGGGGTGTGGTATTCGGCCGTCACACGCTTGCCGCCGGCGGCACCCGAGGCACCGGCAGCGATAAGGCCCGGGGCATCGCCGACGTCGGTCGCAACGCCCGCCTTCCCATCGACAAGCGCGGCACGGCGCTGCGCGAGTATCGCCGCGCTGTCGGCCGCGGCGCCCGCTTTCCATTCGATATCGAGGGCATCGCACGCTTGCTTTGCACACCAGTAATCGTTAGCGACGACGATGATGGCGTCCTTCGCCTGCACGACGTCTTGCACCCCCTTGCGCGCCTTGATTGCGTCGCGATTGCGCACCGACAGCGGAACGCCACCTGTGGTCGGGGCCATGCGCACGGCGCCGACGAGCATGCCCGGCACCTTCACATCGATACCGAAGACGGCCGAGCCATCGACCTTCGACGGCGTATCGAGACGAGACACCGACTTCCCGATCAATGCATGGGCAGCTTCGTTCTTCAATCGCGGATGCCAATTGAGCGGCAGCGTCGCGGCCTCGGCGGCCAGCTCACCGTAGCCGAGCGAGCGGCCCGATTGCGGATGAATGACGCGGCCCTCATGCGTCACACAGTTGGTCGTGCGAACGCCGAACCGGCGTGCTGCCACGGCGACCAAAGCTTCACGTGCTTGCGCCCCGGCGATTCGCAGACGCTCATAGAACAACGTGGCCGACATCGACGCGCCCACGAACTGCTGCAACGCCTCGTTGGCCGCAGCCGTTCGGTAGGCGTCGCGCGCAGTCACGAATTCGACGCGCACCCGACGCCAATCGGCGTCGAGTTCATCGGCCAGCACCTGGGGCAAACCGGTGTAGACGCCCTGTCCGACTTCGCATTGCGAGAGACCGAGCACGGTCGTGCCGTCGGCATCGATGCGGATCCAGTCATTGATTTCGACAAGTGTCTCGCCCGCCGCGCGCGCTTCGGGACTGACCACCCACGACGCCGAAATCGGAACCAGCAGACTGCCCGCTGCCAGCGACATCCCTTTGAGCCAGTGACGGCGGGACGGCGACGCGGGAGCATGGGACGCAGCCTCGTTCACGTCAGCCGTGGTGCGCTCAGCGTTTGGCAGCGGCATGGATCGCCTCCCGGATACGGTGATAGGTCGCGCAACGGCAGAGGTTGGTCATCGCCTCGTCGATCTGGGCGTCGGTCGGATGCGGATGCTTGTCGAGCAGCGCCGCCGCGGCCATCACCATGCCGGACTGGCAGTAGCCGCACTGCGGCACATCCGTGGCGATCCACGCCTGCTGAATCGGATGCGCGCGTGTCGGCGACAGGGCCTCGATGGTCGTGATGCGCCTGCCCGCTGCCGCCGAGACCGGCAGCACACAGGTGCGCGTGGCTACACCTTCGAGGTGTACCGTGCAGGCACCGCATGCGCCGATACCGCAGCCGTATTTGGTGCCGGTCAGCCCCGCGGCATCGCGGATGACCCACAGCAAAGGCGTGCCGTCATCGCCGTCGAAGACGAAGGGCCGCCCGTTGAGTTGGAATTCCATTGACTCTCCCGTTGTGACTGCCGTCTGCCCCGGCGTGTCTTACGACGCGCCGGCAGAAGGTGAGTGAATTCTCACAACGAGAAAATTGGCGAACAACGACCGCTCGGCCCGAAAAGGATGCCGTTCGTCCAGAGACGGGAAAACCCTCACGCGCGAGGCGCGACAGTCGCGTCAGTTGGCTGGGCCGCAGTGTCTGAGATATTCGCGCGGCGGCAAGCCGTAGCAGCGACGAAAGGCGCGGGTGAACGCCTTCTCCGACGCGTAGCCGACGGCATCGGCCACATCGGCGATGCGCACGCCCGCGCCCGCCAGACGCTCCGCAGCCAGGTACATGCGATGCGTCGTGAGATACGACATCGGCGATTCACCCACGAGTTCGCGAAAGCGCAGGCAGAACTTCGAGCGCGACATGCCCGCGATGTCGGCCAGTTGCTCGACCGTCCAAGGCCTTTGCGGCGCGTCGTGCATCGAGGCGATGGCGCGTCCCAATTGCGGATCGGTCATGCCGCGTAGCCAATGCGTCGTCGCGCCGCCGCTGGCACCGAGATAGGCACGCAGGATCTGGATGAACAGCACGTCAGCCAGACGCGCGACGGCCACGCGCCATCCCGCACCGCACTGCATCGACTCTTCGATGAAGCCTGCCAGGGTCGTGGTGAGCCGCGCGGGAACGGCTGGATCGCCGGCGCGGATATGGATGAGCGGCGGCAGCGACGCGAGCAAGGGATTGCGCACGCGCTCCCGGAACATCACTACACCCGTGTAGAGGTCGCTCACCGGCCCCGTGCCGCCCGCGCGGAACGCGAGAGGTGTGTCGAGCCGGGGCGCGATGCCCTGCGCCGTCATCAATTGCTCGAAGACCACCGGTGGCTCGTCCAGCGACGAGCACATCACGTGCTCGTGTCCATGCGGCAACAGCACGCAGTCGCCCGGCTCCACGCGCACCGGCGCCATGCCAGCCACGACGAGATAGAACGGCTCTCCCGTCGCCGTGCGAAACGGCGCACCGTCCATCGCGGGCTTGCGCAGCGACCAGGGGGCTCCGAACGTGAAGCGACCTGTCACGACCGCATCCGCCCGCAGATCGTTGAGAACGTCGCTCAGCGGATCCATGCCACCCCACCTTGCACGACGTGAAGATTCGTTCGTCTCATGGGTGGAACTTTGATTTGTATATGGATAAATCGAAGTATGCCGTTTCGCTCGCTGGAAAAGTATCGGGATCGGCCTAGGGAAAATACGAGGGCGACGGGGGCGCGCGTTGGGCGCGGCGTCACGCGAGCGGACGGGATGGGGGAGACCGGCCTGTAAGCGTCTGCGCGGCACAGGCCAGGGGGTTCAACGTCGCGAGAGCGTCGCCAGGAAGAGGTGGGCAGGGCTTGCCTCGGCCAGCAGCTCACAGACATCACCACCGTCGACGCGAAGCGCATGTCCCTCGGGAACGCTCACGGCTTGGCCGTCCGCGAAGACCGCCCGCACCTTCCCTTGCGCACAGTAAAGGAAGGCGACGGCGTCGGCGTCCGTTGGCAGCGACCACGTCACGGCGTCTCCATCGAGCCGATGCTGCGCCAGCGTGTGCTGCCATGCGGCGCGACGTGTCATGACGTTGAAGTCGTCGATGGGCACGCCGGACGTCTCCAGCATCGGTGTGCTGCTCACCGTCAACTCGCCGCCGAAGACGTATGGAGGCGTGCGCGTCGAGAGCGTCACGTCCGGGCGGCCTTCGACATTGAGCGTGAGGGTGCCGCCCCGCACGATGGCCAGCGAGCGGTCGATGCCCGGGAACACGGAGAACGGCCCCGGGCTGGCGACCGTGGCCGTGCTGATGCGCCAATCGAAGCCGTCTTCACCGGGACGTCGCGCCACCGCCAGCTCGGTCGTGACTCCCAGGCCGTTCTTCCACGGCATCTTCTGAAAATCGGCCGGGCCGAGCGTTTGCAGTTTCATGCGACGTCTCTGACGAATTGGCTTACTTGCGGACTTCGCCGTGTCCGAACACGACGTACTTCAAACTCGTCAGGCCCTCGAGACCCACCGGACCGCGGGCGTGCAGCTTGTCGTTCGAGATACCGATCTCGGCACCCAGACCGAATTCGAAGCCGTCGGCGAAACGCGTGCTCGCGTTGATCATCACGCTCGCGGAATCGACTTCGCGCAGGAATTGCATGGCGGCGGAGTAATCCTCGGTCACGATGGCATCGGTGTGATGCGAGCCGTAGCGATTGATGTGCGCGATGGCCGGCGCCATGCCATCGACGATCTTCAGCGCCAGCACCGGTGCCAGATATTCCGTCGACCAATCCGCTTCGGTCGCCGCCACCACGCCCGTCATGCCGGCTTCGCTGAGCGCCGCCAGGGTTCGGTCGCAACCGCGCAACTCGACCTGCTTATCCTGGAACATGCGCGCGATGGCGGGCAACTGGTCGATGGCCTGTTGGTCGACGAGCAATGTTTCCATCGTGTTGCAGGTGCCATAGCGATGCGTCTTGGCGTTCTCGCAAATCGCCAGCGCCTTCGCCGGATCGGCGCGACCGTCGACGTAGACATGGCAGATGCCGTCGAGGTGCTTGATCATCGGCACGCGCGCGTCCTGCATCAACCTCGCGATCAGGCTCTTGCCGCCACGCGGCACGATCACGTCCACATAGTCGGTCATCGTGATGAGTTCGCCGACCGCTGCACGGTCGGGCGTGCTCACGACCTGCACGGCGTCACCGGGCAAGCCGCTCGCCGCGAGCGCCTGCGCGATGAGGGCGGCCAGCGCCGTGTTGCTCTCGATGGCTTCGGACCCGCCGCGCAGAATGGTCGCGTTGCCCGACTTCAAGCAAAGCGCAGCCGCGTCGATGGTCACGTTGGGACGCGATTCGTAAATGATGCCGATGACGCCCAGCGGCACGCGCATCTGACCGACCTGAATACCGCTCGGCTGCACGCGCACGTTGCTGATCTCGCCGATGGGGTCCGACAGGCCCGCGATCTGACGCAGTCCTTCGATCATCGTGCGCAGCGCCTTGTCCGACAGCGTGAGACGGTCGATGAACGCGGCGTCCTGACCATTGACGCGGGCGCGCTCGAGATCGCGGCGATTCACGTCCTGCAACGCCGCGCCATCGCGCTCGATGGCATCGGCAATCGCGAGCAGCGCGCGATTCTTGGCAGCGGTGTCGGCACGCGCCATGGCACGCGACGCCTCACGGGCGCGCTGGCCCAACGATTGCATGTAGGCTTTGATATCCATATCGTCTGTTTCGCAGTTCTCTTGGCGACGCAATCGCCAGTACGTTCGGTGGGTTTTCGGTGCCGGCCGTCATCACGGTATTCGGACGGCAGCACACGGCACGTCGCCAGTCATGCGCCAGATTGTCCGTCAATTGTGGGGATCTTGCTGGCGCGGCTCCCGTGCCCCGGGAGGTGTTCCGGCGTTTGGCAGCGCTTGGGCGCGGTCTACGCGTGCACCGGACGGGGTGCGCGAGCGGAGCGCGCCATCGGCGGTCGCTCGCCGGCGAGCAGCAGCCCGAGTTGCAGCATGCCGTCCCACGGGTCGCCGGACAGACCGTCGGCCCGCAGCCCCTTGACCTGCCGGTCAAGACGCGCGGCCAACTGCAGTGCCTGCGCCAGCTTGGCGGGTGTGACTCGGTGGGCCGCCTGCTCCATCAGGCGCTCTCGTGGCCCCCAGACCCGATACTCGCGCAGCAACATCGCAAGCGGCTTGCCCGCCGCCATCCCGCGCGTGATCTTGGTGAGCGTGCGCACTTCTTCGGTCAACGCCCACAGGACCAGCGGTGCTGCTTCGCCCTCGCCACGAAGGCCGTCGAGCATGCGCACCAGCCGGGCGGTATCGCCTGCCAGTACGGCCTCACTGAGTTTGAACACGTCGTAACGCGCCACGTTCATCACGGCATCCTGCACCTGCTCGAACGCAAGCGCACCCGCCGGATACAGCAGACCGAGCTTCTGAATCTCCTGATGGGCCGCCAGCAGGTTGCCCTCGACGCGATCCGCGATGAACTGCAGCACACGTCGCCCGGGCTCACCGGCTTCGACGCGCTGCCCTTGTGCGGCGAGACGCTGCGCAATCCAGTCCGGCAGACGGCTCCGGTCGACCGGATCGATCTTGATCGTCACGCCCTCGCGATCGAGTGCCGTGAACCAATCGGATTTGGTCGCTGCCGCATCGAGCCGGGGCAGCGTGACAATGGTCAGGACGTCGCCGTTCGCGGCACCGGCGTGCGCCTTGAGCGCTGCGCCGCCGTCCTTGCCCGGCTTTCCGCCGGGAATGCGTAACTCGATGAGTTTGCGGTCGCCGAACAGCGACATGGACTGGCCGGCGTTCGCGAGCGCGCCCCAGTCAAAGCTGCGCTCGACGCTGAGCACATCGCGCTCGGTGAAACCGCCCGCACGCGCCGCCGCGCGCACGCGATCCACCGCCTCCTGAACGAGCAGGCTCTCGTCGCCGTATATCGTGTAGATCGGCGAGAGGGTCTTGGCGAGGTGCGCGTCGAGCGCGTCGGAACGCAGTTGCATGATGGCAGGCGTTACTCTTCCGGTGGCTTCGCCGGCAGGGATTTCACCGCTTCCATGCGACGAATGATTTGGTCGACGGCATCTTTCTGCATGTCGCGGTTGAGCAGAGCGGCTTCGGTATCGCGCGCCGTCGTTTCGTTGTCGCTGTAGGGCAGATTGCGCGTCAGGCGAATCGTGCTCAACGGGATGATCGGCGTGCCATCCGGTGTCACGAGTTGAAAGGTGAACGCACTACGCAGCTCGTACTCGCGTGCCTGGCCATTGGCATCGAGACTGATGGCCGTACGCGACGACGTAGTGTTCACGATTTCCAACCGCGCATCGGCATCCTTAGGCTCGGTCACCACGACGGTGTCCTTGCTGCCGTAACGGATGTAGCGCGAGATGTCGGTCGCCATCTGACCACCGCCCGAGATATACAAACGGTGGAACGCATACTCGCTCGCGCCGCGCAGTTGGAAGCCGCACGCCGACAGTATCAACGCGCAACTCAGCAGGGCGATGCCGCCGAAGACCCTGCGCGTCATACCGACGCTTCGTTGTCCGGATGTGATTTGCACGAGATGTGCCCTCTTGTCACCAAACGTCATCAATTCATCGATCGGCGGCCGCAACGGCCACCTCAGAGCACTACGTTCACAAGTCGGCCCGGTACAACGATGACCTTCTTCACCGGCTTGCCTTCGCCGAACTTGGCGGTCATTTCGTGCGCCAGCGCGGCTTGCTCGATGGCCTCGCGCGAAGCGTCCTTCGCCACGCGCACGGCGCCACGCACCTTACCCGCCACCTGCAGCACGAGTTCGATCTCGTCCTGCACCAGCGCGGCGGCGTCGACTTCCGGCCACGGCGCATCGAGCAGATCGCCCTGTTGCGCCGCGTAGCCCAACTCGACCCACAAGCCGTGGGTGACGTGCGGCACCACCGGATACAGCACACGCAGCAGAATGCCGTAGCACTCGCGCACCGCTCCGGCGCCCGCCGCCCCCTTGTCGCTCTCGATGGCGTTGAGCATCTTCATCGCCGCGGACACGACCGTGTTGTATTGCACACGCTGATAGTCGTAGTTGGCCTGCTTGAGCACGCCATGAATCTCGAGACGCAGCGCCTTGGCCGCCGGGTTCGCCGTATCGATGGCGGCGTCCGCCTGACGCAGCAGCGCGGCCTGCGACTGGCCGAAGCCCCACAGGCGGCGCAGGAAGCGGCTCGCGCCTTCCACACCGGCCCCCGACCATTCGAGTTGCTGTTCGGGCGGTGCCGCGAACATCACGAACAGACGCGCCGTATCCGCGCCGTGCTGATCGATCAGCGACTGCGGATCCACGCCGTTGTTCTTGGACTTCGACATCTTCTCGATTCCGCCGAGCGTCACGTCCGCACCGTCAGCCTTCGACGTTGCACTGACCGGACGGCCCTTGTCGTCGAACTGCACTTGCACGTCGAGCGGGTTGAACCACGTCTTCTTGCCCGCGGCATCCTCACGATAGTACGTCTCGTTGAGCACCATACCCTGCGTGAGCAGGTTCTGCGCCGGCTCCTTGAAACTCACCAAACCCAGATCGCGCATCACCTTGGTCCAGAAGCGCGAATACAGCAAGTGGAGAATCGCGTGCTCGATGCCGCCGATGTACTGATCCATCGGCATCCAGTAATCGGTGCGCGCGTCGACCATGGTGTCGGCGTCCGGGCAGGCATAGCGCGAGAAATACCACGACGAGTCCACGAACGTGTCCATCGTGTCGGTCTCGCGGCGCGCCGGCTTGCCGCACTTCGGGCAATCGCACTTGAGGAACGCTTCCGACTTGGCCAGCGGGTTGCCGGTGCCGTCCGGCACGAGGTCTTCGGGCAACACGACCGGCAGGTCCTTTTCGGGAACCGGCACCGCGCCGCACGACGCGCAGTGAATGATCGGAATCGGCGTGCCCCAGTAACGCTGGCGCGAAATCCCCCAGTCGCGCAGACGGAACGTGACCTGCTTGTCGCCTGCACCCTGCGCCTTGAGATCCGCGGCAATGGCGTCGACGGCGGCCGCAAAGGCCAGACCGTCATATTTGCCGCTGTTGACCAGCGTGCCATTTTCCTTGTCGCCGTACCAGGCCTGCCAGGCTTGCGTCGAATAGGTCTCGCCGGCCACCGCGACAACCTGCTTGATCGGCAGGTCGTACTTGCGCGCAAACGCGAAGTCACGCTCGTCGTGGGCCGGAACGCCCATCACCGCGCCCTCGCCGTACCCCATCAGCACGTAGTTGCCGATCCACACCTCGACCTTCTCGCCGGTCAGCGGATGCGTGACGAAAAAGCCCGTCGGCATGCCTTTCTTTTCCATCGTGGCGATGTCGGCTTCGGCCACGCCACCCTGCTTGCATTCGGCGATGAACGCCTGCAGGTCGGGACGATCGGCGGCCAGACGCGTTGCCAGCGGATGCTCGGCGGCGATTGCGCAGAAAGTCACGCCCATGATCGTGTCGGCACGCGTAGTGAACACGCGCAGCAGTTTGTGCTCGCCGTCCAGCTCGTACGGGAAGCCGAAGTTCACGCCAAAGCTCTTGCCGATCCAGTTCTGCTGCATCACCTTCACGCGCTCGGGCCAGCCGAGGTCGTCCAGGTCGCCGAGCAGTTCGTCGGCGTATTCGGTGATGCGCATGTAATACATCGGGATTTCGCGCTTCTCGATGAGCGCACCCGAGCGCCAGCCTCGACCGTCGATCACCTGCTCGTTGGCGAGCACGGTCTGATCGATCGGGTCCCAGTTCACCGTGCCGGTCTTCAGGTAGACAACGCCCTTCTCGAGCATCTTCAGGAACAGCCACTGGTTCCAGCGGTAATAGTCCGGCTTGCAGGTGGCGACTTCGCGCGACCAATCGATCGCCAGACCCATCGCCTGCATCTGCTTCTTCATGTACGCAATGTTGTCGTACGTCCACTTGGCCGGCGGCACGCCGTTGGCCATTGCCGCATTTTCAGCCGGCATGCCGAAGGCGTCCCACCCCATCGGCATCAGCACGTTGTACCCACGCATGCGCATCTGACGATACATCACGTCGTTGATGGTGTAGTTGCGCACGTGGCCCATATGCAGCTTGCCCGACGGATACGGCAGCATCGAGACGCAATAGAATTTCTGTTTGTCCGCGCGCTCGGTGGTCTTGTAGGCATCGATGGCCTGCCAATGAGACTGGGCGGAGGCTTCGACGTCGGCGGGAACGTATTTTTCTTGCATGATGGGTCGGCGGGTAGGATTCGGCTCGGCTTCGGCCCCGCCGGTGCGCGGCAAAGGGCGCGCAGCACGCAAGCGTTTGGGGGCAAATCCGGGGAAAACGATGATTATAACGCCGACGGCAACGGATTCGGCGCGACGGTGGAGAGCAGATGCGGCCTGGAGGCCGCCTTGGCGTGGATGCCGCCCGATGCGTCATGCGATCCGTGGCGGCGTGCGTCTTTGATGTCGGCGTCCGGTGCCGGCTGGCGCACCGTCTGCCCTCTCATGCGCCACCTCGGCGGGCCATCCGCGCGCCGCACGCCGGCAAGGGCTGAATCAGCGCAGGCCCAAAACGTCCTGCATATCGAACAGGCCCGTGTTGTGTTGCGCGAGGAAACGGGCAGCACGCAGCGAGCCTTGCGCATACGACAGACGGCTCGACGACTTGTGCGTGATCTCGATGCGCTCACCGATGCCGGCAAACAGCACCGTGTGATCGCCCACGATATCGCCGCCGCGCACGGTCGCGAAACCGATGGTCGACGGATCGCGCTCGCCGGTCACGCCTTCGCGGCCGTAGATGGCGCATTCCTTCAGATCGCGGCCCAATGCGTCGGCCACGACTTCACCCATGCGCAGCGCCGTGCCCGACGGGGCATCGACCTTATGGCGGTGATGCGCTTCGATAATCTCGATGTCGTAGCCCGTGCTCAAAATCTTCGCCGCGACTTCGAGCAGCTTGAACGTGGCATTCACACCCACGCTCATGTTCGGCGCAAACACCACGGCCACGCGCTCGGCACCCGCCGCCAGACGCGCCTTGTCGGCTTCCGAGAATCCGGTCGTGCCGATGATCATCTTGACACCGTGCTTTTCGGCGGCAGCCAGATGCGCCAGCGTGCCTTCGGGACGCGTGAAGTCGATCAGATATTGTGCGTTGGCGAGCGCGACATCGAGATCGGCGGTGATGTTGACACCCGTCTCGCGCCCCAGAAAGGCGCCGGCGTCGTGTCCCAGCGCCGGGCTGTCCTCGCGGTCGAGCGCACCGACCAATTCGGCGTCGTCGGTGGCCAGTACGGTTTCAATCAGCATCCGGCCCATACGGCCGGAGGCGCCAGCAATCGCAATCTTCATCATGGAATTCTTGACTCTTCAGACAGCTTACTTGGGCATCGAGAACAGGCCACCGCCGGAAGTCACCCGCGGCGACGGGACAAGCCCCGTGCCCGTGGCCGTCGTCGCACTGCCCGAAGCGCTGTCGCCAGCGGTGGACTGTGCGTTGGACGCAGGGGCCGGTTCGGAAGCGGTAGCCGCCGCAGCGGTCGACACGGTCGCGACGTCGGACGCGGCGGGCGCGGCAGTCTCCGCGGTCGCGGCACTCGCCGTCGACGGGGCCGAGGCGTCGGTCTTTACGGTCTTGCCCTTCTGACCATCGATTTCCCGCACCAACTGATATTCGGTCGGCAGATTTTCTCCGCCTTCCCAGCGCGCCAGCGTGTCGCCGTCGAAGTACACCTTCAGGTGACGCTCCTGAACCACCGACGCATTGCCGCGCTTGAAATAGAAGACATAGTCCCAGCGATTCGCGTGGAAGATGTCCGTGAGCAGCGGCGTGCCGAGCAGTTGACGGACCTGATCGCGCGTCATGCCGGCTTTGAGCTGCTCATAGGCCTCTTTCGAGACGAAGTTGCCTTGAACGATGTTGATTCGATACGGCGTGACCACGCCGATCACTTTGTCGGTCACGCTGTCATACGTCGAGCAACCGGCCAGGGCCAGGAATGCCGCTGCAGCGCAGACGGAGAGCGGAAGGGAGAGATAACGACGCAAATCTGACTCGCTTTCAAAAAAATCGACCTTGAATCCGGCACGCCGGGCGCGCCGCCACATCGCCCCCGTTGACGGCACAAACCGTCCCGATTGCCCTGGTTTGCGCCCGGGCAAGGCAAAAAGGCATTATTATTGCGGCTGTATTGTACTCTAGGGACGTAGAGCGATGCCGAATCCCGCCGATCTGAAAAATATCGGACTGAAAGCCACGCTTCCGCGCCTCAAAATTCTGGAGATTTTCCAGAACAGCGAGAGCGAGGTGCACCATTTAACCGCCGAAGACGTCTATCGTCATCTGCTCAACGAAAACCTCGATATCGGTCTGGCCACGGTGTACCGTGTCCTGACGCAGTTCGAGCAAGCGGGCCTATTGTCGCGCAGCAACTTTGAGTCCGGCAAGGCCGTTTTCGAGCTCAACGAAGGCCACCACCACGATCACCTCGTGTGCCTCGACTGCGGGCGTGTCGAAGAGTTCTTCGACGCCGAGATCGAACGCCGCCAGAAAATGATCGCCAAGGAACGTGGCTTCGCGCTCCAGGACCACTCGCTCGCGATGTACGGGAGCTGCACGAAAAACCCCTGCCCGCATCGCCAAAAGAATTAAGCGTTGTTTTGGCATAATGTCTTCTGATGAAGACATTATGGGATTCCCCCTAGCTTCGGGTCTTGAAGCGCTGAGCACGGCTACGCATCGTCGGCAAACACCCCGTAAGCAGCGATGAGAGACTGCAATCGATGCCACCACCATGGTGCCAGCGCATTAAGCGTTGCGGATGGGTACGCGCAGCCCGAAATAGCTGCGGTTATCGCCTAAACACCGGCATCCCTCACGACGTAGCGCACCAACGAAAAAGCCGCCGTCTCACGACAGCGGCTTTTTTACGACTGGACGTCAAACGCGATTACTTCGCCGACATGAGTGCAACGGTCGTGTCGAGCATGCGGTTCGAGAAGCCCCACTCGTTGTCGTACCACGAGCCGACCTTCACGAGGCGGCCCGACACCTTGGTCAGTGTACCGTCGAAGTTCGACGAGGCCGGGTTGTGGTTGAAGTCGACCGACACCAGCGGTGCCGTGTTGTACGTTGCGATGGCCTTGAGCGACCCCTCGGCTGCTTCCTTCAGAATCGCGTTGACTTCGTCAACCGTCGTGTCGCGCTTGGCAACGAACGACAGGTCGACGATCGACACGTTGATCGTCGGAACGCGAATGGCGTAACCGTCGAGCTTGCCATTGAGTTCCGGCAACACCAGACCGACGGCCGACGCGGCGCCCGTCTTGGTCGGGATCATGCTCATCGTGGCCGAGCGCGCGCGACGCAGGTCTTCGTGATAGACGTCCGTCAGCACCTGGTCGTTGGTGTAGGCGTGCACCGTCGTCATCAGACCCGTTTCCAGACCGATTTTCTCGTGCAGCGGCTTGACCAGCGGCGCCAGGCAGTTCGTGGTGCACGATGCGTTCGAGATGACCGTGTCGGTCGACTTGAGCACGCCTTCGTTCACGCCGAACACGATCGTGGCGTCGACATCCTTGCCGCCCGGCGCCGAGATAATGACCTTCTTCGCGCCGCCCTTCAGGTGAGCGCCGGCCTTTTCCTTCGTCGTGAAGAAGCCCGTGCACTCAAGCACGACATCCACGCCCAGCTCGCCCCACGGCAGTTCGGCCGGGTTGCGGTTGGCCAGCACGCGAATCTTGTCGCCGTTGACGATCATGAAATCGCCGTCGACCGACACCGTGCCCGGGAACTTGCCGTGCGCCGTATCGTATTGCGTCAGGTGAGCGTTCGTCTGCGCATTGCCGAGATCGTTGATGGCGACGATTTCGATGTCGTGCTTCTTACCACCTTCATAATGGGCACGCAGCACGTTGCGGCCGATACGGCCGTAGCCGTTGATAGCGACGCGAATGGTCATGGGGGTTTCTCCGTAAGGTCTAACGAAATCAGCCAAGCACGGACTTGACCGTCGCGACCACGTGGTCGACGGTGAAGCCGAAGTGTTTGAACAGCACGCCGGCCGGGGCCGACTCGCCGAAGGTGTCGATGCCGACCACGCCGCCTTCCAGGCCGACGTACTTATGCCAATACGCCGTCACGCCGGCTTCGATCGCCACGCGCGACACACCGCGCGGCAGCACACGCTCGCGATACGCCTTGTCCTGACGGTCGAACACATTGGCCGACGGCATCGACACGACACGCGCCGCGATGCCCTCGGCAGCCAACGCCTCGGCGCCCTTGAGCGCCAGCTCGATTTCCGAGCCGGTCGCGATCAGCACGATCTGCGGATTCGCCACGTCGCGCAGCACATAGCCGCCACGACGGATATCGGCAATCTGCGCATCGTCGCGCGAGACGAACGGCAGGTTCTGACGGCTGAGCACCAGGCTCGACGGACCATCGTGACGTTCGACGGCCGCCACCCAGGCGACTGCCGTCTCCGTCGTATCGCAGGGACGCCACACGTCCATCTGCGGGATCAGGCGCAGGCTCGAGACGTGCTCGACGGACTGGTGCGTCGGACCGTCTTCACCCAGGCCGATCGAGTCGTGCGTGAACACGAAGATCGAGCGCAGCTTCATCAGCGCCGCCATACGCAGCGCATTGCGGCTGTAGTCCGAGAACGTCAGAAACGTTCCACCGAACGGGATGTAGCCGCCATGCAGCGCCATGCCGTTCATGATGGCGCTCATGCCGAACTCGCGCACGCCGTAGTTGATGTGATTGCCAAACTGCACGCCTTCCGCGTTGGCGCGCACCGCCTTGCTGGCCTTCCAATTCGTGAGGTTCGAGCCGGTCAGGTCGGCCGAGCCACCCAGGAACTCCGGCAATACGGCGGCCAGACCTTCGATCGCAAGCTGCGAGGCCTTGCGCGTGGCGACCGTCTCGCCCTTCTCGTTGGTCTTGGCGATGAACGCGGCGGCGGCCGACTTGAAGTCGCCGGGCAGCTCACCCTTCATGCGACGCTCAAATTCGGCAGCCTCTGCCGGGAACTGGCTGCGGTAGGCGGCAAAGCGCTCGTTCCATTCGCCTTCGGCACGCTGACCGGCGACCTTGGCATCCCATGCGGTGTAGACATCGGCCGGCAGCTCGAACGGCGGCAGGTGCCAACCGAGCGACGCGCGCGTGGCGGCGATTTCGTCGGCGCCCAACGGCGCACCATGCACATCGTGACCGCCCTGCTTGTTCGGCGCGCCCTTGCCGATCAGCGTCTTGCAGCAGATCAGCGTCGGACGATCCGAGGTCTTGGCCTGGGCGATGGCGGCGTCGACCGCGTCGACATCGTGGCCGTCGATGTCGCGAATCACGTTCCAGCCGTAGGCTTCGAAGCGCTTCGGTGTGTCGTCGGCAAACCAGTATTCGACGTCGCCATCGATCGAGATACCGTTATCGTCGTACAGCGCAATGAGCTTGTTCAGACGCAGCGTTCCCGCGAGCGAACACGCTTCATGCGAGATGCCTTCCATCAGACAGCCGTCGCCGAGGAACGCGTACGTGTAGTGGTCGACGATATCGTTGCCCGGGCGGTTGAATTCCTTGGCGAGCAGGGCCTCGGCCAGCGCGAAACCCACCGCGTTGGTGATGCCCTGACCCAGCGGGCCCGTGGTCGTCTCGATGCCCGGCGTGACGCCCACTTCCGGGTGCCCCGGCGTCTTGCTGTGCAGTTGGCGGAAGTGCTTGAGCTCTTCGATCGGCAAGTCATAGCCCGTCAGATGCAGCAACGAATAGATGAGCATCGAGCCGTGGCCATTCGACAGCACGAAGCGGTCGCGATCGAACCAATGCGGGTTGACGGGGTTGTGCTTGAGGTGACGGCCCCAGAGAGCGACCGCGATATCGGCCATGCCCATCGGCGCGCCAGGGTGACCGGAGTTGGCCTGTTGGACCGCGTCCATGGAGAGGACGCGAATGGCAGAGGCCATCAGCGCAGGCGTAGCAGAAGAGGAGTTCGTCATGGTGAACAGCCGGAAGAGCGGGCGTGCCCCCGTTGCCGCGAGCTGCCGCGCGAAATTCGAATGCGGAATAAAGTCCAAGATTTTACCAGATACGGCCGTTGCCCGGGTCGCTCGCGGCGAACTTCCCCAAATGACGGGAACGTGGAATCATGCAAAGAACAGGCATGATCGCCACCCATTAGAGGAAGTTGCCTCGCCAATGCACGCCAAACGTGACCTCAGCGACGACCCATCGACCGCCGCATTGCGCCCGTGCACGGCGCCGCTCGGGCCTTGGGCCGGTTATACGTTCGCCGCGCGCCCGGTATTCGCCGCCACATCGGCCTATCAGCGCATCGAGGTCATGGATTTGCCTGCGTTCGGGGCACTTGGGCGAGCGTATCGACTCGACGGCCGGTTCATGGCTTCGCTCGCCGATGCGCATATCTGCCACGAATGCATGGTGCATCCGCTCTTGCTTGCACACGAGAACGCCCAGCGTGTGTTGGTGCTTGGCGGGGGGGATGGCGGCTCGGCGCGCGAAGCCTTGCGTCACGCGAGCGTGCGCGAGGTTGTCGTCGCCGAACTCGATGCCCAGGTGCCTGCGACGATCCTGAAGTACATGCCGACGTTGGCGGACGGCGCATTCGACGATCCGCGCACCACGCTTGTCATCGGCGACGCCCGGGATCTCGTCGACGCCGCGCTGGCTCGCGGAGAAGCGTTCGACGCCGTGATTTTCGACCTGACCGACGCTGACGGCGAAGCGGCCACGCTGCACGGCGCGCCTTTCTTTGCCAAACTCCGCGCGTTACTCGGCCCACGCGGCGCTATCGCCCTGCAACTCGGGGCGCCATGGTTCGAGGCCGATCAAGTCGCGCGCATGCTTGATGCCCTGCGCTCGGCGTTCAAATTTGTCCAACCGATAACCACGTATGTGCCGCTGTACGGCACGTTGTGGGCGCTCGCGTTCGCCAGCGATTCGCTCGACGTGCGTGGCAGCGATGCAACCGCGGCCACGCAGGCTCTGCTATCGCGAGAATCCCTGCGCCACTATGCGCCGGCCCGGCGTGCCGCGCTTTTCGACATCCCGCCGGAACTGATGGCCGTGCTCGGCGATCGATAACCAACCGCGCGACGACGAGATGACGCGACGCAAGTGAATCAAGCCCGCATTCCTTGTATATTGAAAACTCATCGCAACCGTTGGCGGCGGACCGTTCGCGTATTCGTGCGTCAGGACGAGACTGCTTTACCCACAGCCGACGCTCATACCGGAGCACCGTCATGCCCGATCCCCGCCCCGCCCATGTGCCGTGGTTGACGCCCTACCTGACCGTGCGCGACGCCAAGGCGGCGGCGACGTTCTATGCGCAGGCGTTCGGCTTCTCGGTGCATGACATGGTGAACGACGACGGCATCGTCATGCACGTCGAAATGTTTTATCAAGGGCAATTGATCGTGATGTTCGCCCCCGAAGGCGCGTTCGCGAGCACCGCGCGCACGCCGCGCACCTCCGGTGTGGAGGCGTCGCAGAGCTTCTATGTCTATACGGAAGACGTCGATGCACTATACGCGCAGGCGACCGCCGCCGGCGCGAAGGGGCTAACGCCTCCCAGCGACCAATTCTGGGGCGACCGCTTTTGCCAACTGGAAGACCCGGACGGCTATCGCTGGGGCTTCGCCCGCCCCGTCGCTCCGCGAAGCTGAGCCGCTTCTCCCTCTGACGTTGGGGTATGCTTCTGTCCCCGGCGCCACGCCCGACCGCGCCCTTTCGACTCCCGTCCGTATGCCTCGCTTCTTTATCGATGTGCCGCTGCACGCCGGCGCACTGCTTGATCTTCCCGAGACGGTGGTGCGTCACGCTCAGGTATTGCGCCTGAAGATCGGCGATGCGCTCACGCTTTTCGACGGCACGGGCGGCCAATATCCGGCCGTGCTCACGACGCTGGAAAAGCGCCACGCCACGGCGCAACTCGGCGAACGGGAGGCGCGCGAGGTGGAGACGCCGTACCGCGTCACCCTGGCACAGGGCATCGCCGGCGGCGACAAGATGGACTGGCTGATAGAAAAGGCCATCGAGCTAGGCGTGGCGGACATTCAGCCGCTGATCACCGAACGCTCGGTGATCCGGCTCGACGGGGAACGTGCGGCGAAGCGCGTTGCGCATTGGCAGGCGCTGGCACAGGCCGCTTGCGAGCAATGCGGCCGAAATCGCGTGCCACGCGTCCTGCCGATTCGCCCGATCGGCGCTTGGCTGCGCGAGCAAGGCGCGGTGACAGACGACGGATGGCGTGTGCTATTGTCACCCAGAGCGGACAGCGGTTTCGACTCGCTGCCGCTGCACGCACCGTCTCAGCCAGGCGTTTTGCTGTTCGGCCCGGAAGGCGGACTGGCACCGCACGAAGAATCCCTCGCGCGGGCGGCCGGTTTTATGGCGATTCGCCTGGGCGAACGCATCTTGCGAACGGAAACGGCGGGCATCGCGGTCCTCGCGGCATTGGCCGCGCGCTGGGGCGGTTGGTAAGCCTCGACGATTTGCACATTGGCTTCACAAGCCTAAAGGAGTCATCCCATGGGTATCCTGGATTCCATTCTCGGCGGCATTTCTGGCAATTCGGCCGATGGCGGTAGCGGTAGCGGCGGCAATACCAAGATGTTGCTGCTGATGGGTTTGCTGGCGATGATCGCCAACCGTTCCGGCAACGCGCAGGCACAGGGCGGTCAGGGCGGCGACCTGATTGGCTCGTTGGGGGGCGCACTCAGCGGGATGCTGGGCGGTGCGGCGGCGGGCGGCGGTGGTGCCGGCGGTCTTGGCGGTTTGCTGGGCGGGTTGCTGGGCGGAGGACAAGCACCGCAGCAGGATGCCGCCGGCAACCCCGCGACGTCCCCTGGCGACCTGGTGGGCGCGCTCGGCGGACTGGGCGGACTGACGCAGGTGCTGGAAAATGGCGGCCTGGGCGATGCGATGCGCTCGTGGGTCGGCACCGGCAGCAATCAGCCAGTGTCGGCCGATCAGGTGGCCCAGGCGCTTGGCCCGGGAGGACATCTGCAGCAACTGGCCGATTCGGCGGGCGTCAGCCCGGATGAGGCCGCACAGCAACTGTCGTCGCTGCTGCCCGAGGTGGTCAATCACCTCACACCGAACGGTGATCTACCGCAAGGCCATCTCGACCTGGCAAGCCTCGCCCAGCAATTCCTCGGTGGACGGACCGGCTGAGGCAAGGCCATCCAGGAATCCGATAATCGCCGGCTGAAAACGTAAAAAGGTCCGCAATGCGGACCTTTTTCGTGAGGTTGGCGTGACGCATGTTCGCGTCGGGGCGAGACCGGTGACGTCAGACGATGTTTCCGAGGTCACTCACCGACGATTTGCTTGGTGGTCCGTCAGGCAAACGAGTAAAAGACGCGGAACGTGATACGACGCTCAGCCCAGAACTCGGCGGCATCGCGGAACACGTCCAGCAGGGTTTCGCGACCGTCCTTATCGAACTTCGTCGCCACCGGCAATCCCTCGAGCACGACGACAAAACCAGGCTGCTGGCCTGCGTGATGCACCAGATCGGTCAGACAATCGTGCAAGGCGTCGTAATTCTTTCCGAAATGCTTTGGAAACAGGAACGACGTGGCGATCGTCTCCAGCACCTCGGCCTTGCTCTGCGCCTGCGAACAATTGGCGTAGAGGAAGTGCTGCCCGAGTCGCTCGGCCTCTGCGGCCAATTCCGGCACGCGGAATGCGCGGATCGACTGCACGATATTCGGCCTGACGGTCTTGAAAAGACTCATATCTCCCTCTTCCGATAAGGTATGGCGGCGGCCGGCCCGCGCGACAGCATGCAGGCCCAGCACCTGCTTGAACAAGTTGCCCTCGCCCGCACCGAATGGATCTGCCATACGATCTTTCCCGCGTTCCTGTGCGAAAACCGGCTCACTCATACTGCTGTCATTCCCTTATGCGTCTAAAGCTGTTGTAGTGATCTTGTGTGTAGTAACAAGGATCGACCGCCCGCTGGTCCCCGCCACAGATGATGCGCCTGGCGCCCCGATTGCGGGCACCGGGGGTCGGCACCGTGTATTCATGGTAATAGCCACGCCGCATTTTGGGCAGCTGCTTTTCGTAGTTCCCGAACACAACGCCGTCTTTGGCGTAGGGGAACGGCCCGCCCTGGGCAATCAGCGTCAGCGTGCGCTGCGCTTCGCGAGGCAACTCGGCAACGGACACTGCGACCGTTGAACCCGTGACGTATGGCGCGGTTTCGCGCGCCACAGCATTGGACCACAGAAACACACTACCAGCCGCCGTCAGCGCCACGATGCTCCGGTGAAGCCAACGTGCCATGGTCATAGCTAGCCTGTCGCCCGACGTCGTATTGCGCCGCGGGCTTGTTCTGGTGGTTGAAGCCGTAAGGTTATCGCTATTGGTCCAGAGAATCAATGTCGGCTTACATTTTGCAACGAAACAACGCGACAAATTATTGAAAATAAAGGATTTTAAAGAGAGTGAGCGCACACATGACGGTGTGAGCGTGCAAAATGTCTCGCCGGAATGCAAATCGCCGCCCCCAAAAGGGGCGGCGATTTGTCGTTAACATGTGTCGAACGGTGGCGAACCGCCGCGCGCTCGCCAGACGTCAACGCGCCTGTTGTTGCGCCGCCGCATCGGCCACCACCAGCGCCACCATGTTGATGATGCGTCGCACCGTGGCCGACTCGGTCAGGATATGCACCGGCTTGGCAGCGCCCAGCAGGATTGGCCCGATCGCCACGTTATTGCCCGCCGCCGTCTTGAGCAGATTGTACGCAATGTTCGCGGCGTCGATATTCGGCATGATGAGCAGGTTCGCAGCACCGGTCAGCGTCGATTCCGGCATGATGCGTGCGCGCAGTTCCGGGTCTAGTGCGCAGTCGCCGTGCATTTCGCCGTCAACTTCCAGATCGGGCGCACGTTCCTGCAGGATCGCCAGCGTTTCGCGCATCTTGCGGGCGCACGCGGCGTCGCTGGTACCGAAGTTCGAATGCGACAACAAGGCCACCTTCGGCTGGATACCGAAGCGGCGAATCTCCTCGGCGGCCATCAGCGTGATTTCGGCCAGTTCCTCTGCGCTCGGATCCTGATTGATGTGCGTATCGACCAGGAAAATCTGCCGGTTCGGCAAAATCAGGGCGTTCATCGCCGCATAGACATGGCCCCCGGCCCGCTTGCCGATCACGCGATCGATGAAGTGCAGATGACGGCCCGGCGTCGACACCGTGCCGCAAATCATACCGTCCGCTTCGCCCTTGCGCACCAACATGGCGGCAATCAGGGTCGTGCGGCGACGCATCTCGACGCGCGCATAAGACGCCGTCACGCCCTTGCGGTTGGTCAGCTGGTGATACGTTTCCCAGTAATCGCGATAGCGCTCGTCGTGCTCCGGGTTCACGACGGTGAAGTCGACACCCGGTGTCAGGCGCAGGCCATATTGCTGCACGCGGTGCTCGATCACGGCCGGGCGCCCCACCAGGATCGGCGTGGCGACACGTTCATCCACAAGCACCTGTACGGCACGCAGCACGCGCTCCTCTTCGCCCTCGGCAAACGCAATGCGTTTCATGTTCGCAGGCACGCTGCGCGCAACAGAGAACAGCGGCTTCATCAGACCGCCGCTGTGGTACACGAACTGCTGGAGCGATTGCGCATAGGCATCCACATCCGCGAGGGGACGCGTGGCGACACCGGCGGCCATCGCCGCTTCGGCCACCGCGGTCGCGACCTTGACCAGCAGACGCGGATCGAACGGTTTCGGAATCAGATAGTCGGGGCCGAACGACAGGTTTTTGATCCCGTAGGCCGACGCCACGATATCGCTCTGCTCCTGACGCGCCAATTCCGCCAGCGCATTCACCGCCGCAATTTCCATCGAGCGCGTGATCGTCGTGGCGCCAACATCGATCGCACCGCGGAAGATGAACGGAAAGCAAAGGACGTTGTTGACCTGATTCGGGTAATCGGTGCGGCCCGTCGCCATCACGCAATCCGGACGCACTTCCTTCGCAAGTTCCGGTGTGATCTCTGGATTCGGGTTGGCCAGCGCGAAGATCAGCGGTTTGTCGGCCATCGTCTTGACCATTTCCGGCTTCAGCACGCCGGCAGCCGACAGCCCGAGGAACACGTCGGCGCCGCCAATCACGTCGGCCAGCCCGCGCGCATCGGTCTTTTGCGAGAACCGGATTTTCTCCGGATCCATCAATTCGGTGCGGCCCTCGTACACCACCCCCGCCAGGTCCGTCACCCAGATGTTCTCGATGGACAGCCCCATGTCGACAAGCAGGTCCAGGCACGCAAGCGCGGCAGCGCCCGCGCCGGACGTCACCACCTTCACGGACTTCAGATCCTTGCCGACGACCTTCAGGCCGTTGATCAGCGCCGCGGCCACCACAATGGCCGTGCCGTGCTGATCGTCGTGGAAGACCGGAATCTTCATGCGCTCGCGCAACTTGCGCTCCACGATGAAGCACTCGGGCGCCTTGATATCTTCAAGGTTGATGGCGCCGAAGGTCGGCTCCAGCGCCGCAATGATGTCGACGAGCTTTTCGGGGTCTTTCTCGTCGATTTCGATATCGAACACGTCGATATTGGCGAATTTCTTGAACAACACGCCCTTGCCTTCCATCACCGGCTTGGATGCCAGCGGGCCGATATCACCCAGACCCAGCACGGCCGTGCCGTTCGTGATCACGCCGACCAGATTGCCGCGCGCCGTGTAGCGCGATGCATTGAGCGGGTCGACGACGATCTCCTCACACGCGGCGGCAACGCCCGGCGAATACGCCAGCGCCAGATCGCGCTGGTTGAGCAACTGCTTGGTCGGCGCGATGGCGATTTTGCCGGGCGTGGGGAATTCGTGATACTCGAGCGCAGCTTCGCGCAGTTTCGGATCGATCGGCGTGGGCATGAGGGGAGGCTCTTGACGAACAAAATGGGGTCGGATTTTCAGTGCAAATTGTAGCCCCATTTATTCACGCCACTTATGCAAAAAGCGAATAGGGGCTGCACCTGCGCGGTACGGCTTCCCCGCCGATAGTGGCCAAAATTCCTGGCGATTTCAACGCTGCGCTGCACCATCGCCCGCCTTTTCGGACCACGGACGTCTAGCCCCGTGGGGGGGATCCGAGACGGGCATGGGAATCCGTCTGAATTCCGGGCGTCCGTGCTTTGTTCGCTTGGGAAAGCCCGGGTCGCCTCTTAGAATAGGGGCTTGCCTGTGCATCACCGCAGCCCTTTACTTATTGCCCACCGCCTAATGCTCCCTGGCGTCACGCGTTGCACCGGAGTGGTCCCGCAACGCGATGCGCCCGGTCAAGGCGGGCAACCGCGCCGTTGCTCATGACCCTGACGTCTGCCTCAACTCCACCGCTGTCCGAGTTCTCGCTGATCGACCGCTTCTTCGCCCACGCTACCCGGCCGGGCGAGCATGTGACGCTCGGCATCGGAGACGACTGCGCGTTGCTGCGTCCCCCCACCGGCGAGCAGCTCGCGATTTCGACCGACATGCTCGTGGAGGGCCGCCACTTTTTTGCCGACGTCGACCCGCGCGCGCTCGGTCACAAGACCCTTGCCGTCAATCTGTCGGATCTCGCGGCCATGGGCGCGCGGCCCATGGGCTTCACATTGGCGATTGCCCTGCCCGACAGCGACCCGGCCTGGCTCGCGCCCTTTGCCGAGGGCCTGTCGGCGTTGGCCGACCGTTACGCCTGCCCGCTTGTCGGCGGCGACACCACGCGCGGCCCACGCAATCTTTGTGTGACCGTCTTCGGCAGTGTGCCCGGCGCCCAGGCGTTGCGCCGCGATGCCGCGCAGCCCGGCGACGACATCTGGGTCTCCGGCACCCTCGGCGATGCCCGGCTGGCGCTCGGTGCGATACGTGGGGAATGGACCTTGTCGGACGTCGATCTCGCCCTCGCGCGCCGCGCGCTGGACTGGCCCGAGCCGCAGGTGACGCTCGGACTGGCGCTGCGCGGCGTGGCGCGCGCCGCCCTCGACATCTCCGATGGGCTGCTGGGCGACCTCGGCCATATCCTGGAGCGCTCCGGTGTGAGCGCAACGGTGAACGTCGACGATGTACCGTGCTCCGACCTGCTGGCCGCGCAAACGCCGGTGATTCAGAGAATGTGTGCGCTGGCGGGCGGCGACGACTATCAACTGGGCTTCTGCGCCGACCGTGCGCAACGGCCGCATATCGAGGCGATCGGCAACGAACTCGGCATACGCCTCACGCGTATCGGTACAATAGCGCTTCCCGACGCGCGCCTCGCCCGGCTGCACCTCCAGGACAAGACTGGCGCGTCCGTCGCTGCCGATTTCAAAAGTTTCGACCATTTCCAATGAGCACTGATCAACCGGCCGCCGTCAACTCGGGCAGCGGCCCGCGCCGGCCGAACTCGCGGTTCCTGCTGTCGCACCCTGCCCACCTCTTTTCGCTCGGCTTTGGCACGGGCCTGTCGGCGTTCGCGCCGGGCACCGTGGGCACGCTTTTCGGATGGGCATCGTATCTGGTGCTCAATCTGTACCTGACGGTCACGGGATGGGGCGTGCTGATCGTCGCGTCCATCGTTGGCGGCATCTGGATCTGCGCCTACACAGCGCGCAAGCTTGGCACATCGGATCCGAGCCCCGTCGTCTGGGACGAGATTGTCGCGTTCTGGATCGTGCTGCTGCTCATTACGCCGGCGAGCTTTGTCGGCCAATTGGTGGCCTTCGTGCTGTTCCGATTCTTCGACGCCGTCAAGCCGCCGCCGATCCGATATTTCGACCGCACGGTCAAGGGTGGCCTCGGCATCATGCTGGACGATCTCGTCGCCGCCTTTTGCACGCTGCTCGTCATTGCGCTGTGGCGCTCGATCTGATCGACCGGGCTTGCCGCCGCGCGATGGCGCAAGCCGCATCATGACGGGTGCCTCGCTGGCGCCGTTCCCGCGGGCACGCGCACCGATACCCGTGACCTATTCGTTGCATTGACTTATTGAAGGCGTCGTCCCGTGGTCTCCGAACAAAATCTTCTGGCCCAACTGTCGGTCAAAGTCGGCAATCGTCTGCGTGACGAACGCCTGATGCTGACCACGGCCGAGTCATGCACCGGCGGCCTCGTTGCGGCAGCAATCACCGACGTTTCCGGTAGCAGCCAATGGTTCGAGCGTGGCTTCGTGACGTATTCGAACCAAGCCAAGTCCGAAATGATCGGCGTTCCGCCTGAATTGATCGACAAACACGGTGCCGTGAGCGAACCGGTGGCACGTGCGATGGCCGAAGGCGCACTGCTGAACAGTCGTGCACAGATCTCGCTGTCGATCACCGGCGTGGCCGGCCCGGGCGGCGGGTCGCCCGAAAAACCGGTGGGTATGGTGTGCTTCGCGTGGAGCAACCGCGTCACGACCCTCGTCGAGACGAAGCGCTTCAAGGGCGATCGCACACAGGTGCGCAGTCAGGCCGCACAGCACGCGCTGCGCGGCGTCATCGAATTCCTCGACCAGGCCGAGACGTAATCGTCGCGCCGCCCTGCGACGTTTGACGACGATCCGCGCATCGGCACGCGGACCGATCAGCGATAGGCGTTGATGCTGTCGCGCGTGTTTTGCGCAGCGGCGGCAGCCGCCGCGGCGAAGTGCTCGTCGCGACCGGCGTAGATGATGGCACGCGACGAGTTGATCATCATGCCCGTCCCGTTCGCGGTGCGACCGGCTTTGACCGTCGCTTCGACGTCCCCGCCCTGAGCGCCCACGCCGGGAATCAGCAGCGGCATGTCGCCGACGATGCTGCGCACGGCAGCGATTTCTGCCGGGAACGTCGCACCCACCACCAGGCTGATCTGCCCGCTCGTATTCCACGGCCCCGCGGCCAGGCGCGCCACCGTCTGATACAGCGGCTTGCCATCGACATCGAGGAATTGCAGATCGCTGCCGCCCGGGTTCGACGTACGGCACAGCACGACGACGCCCTTCTCGGCATGCGCCAGATACGGCTCCAGCGAATCGAAGCCCATATAGGGATTCACCGTCACGGCGTCGGCACGATAGCGCTCGAACGCTTCGCGCGCATACTGCTCGGCGGTGCTGCCGATGTCACCACGCTTGGCGTCCAGAATCACTGGCAGGCCCGGATGATCGGCGTGGATATGGGCGATCAGCCGTTCGAGCTGCTCCTCGGCGCGATGCGCAGCGAAATAGGCGATCTGCGGCTTGAATGCACACGCGTAGGGGGCGGTAGCATCCACAATCTGGCGGCAGAACTCGAAAATCGCGTCCGGCTGCGCTTGCAGATGCGCGGGAATGCGCGACGGCTCGGGATCCAGGCCCACGCAAAGCAGAGAATTGTTGCGCGTCCAGGCCGCGTTAAGTACTTCGGTGAATGTCATGACGGGGTTCCGGCGGGGTTCCGGCGGCGGTATTCCGACGGCGGGTGATTCGAGACTGATTCCTTCCAGCAAGGCCGACATTTTACCTGCTCCGCGCGCCGGTCGAACCAATCCGCGCGCTTCGCGTCAATCTTGATATCGGTGCTCTCGGGCCCCCATCAACACGGAGAACCCCCATATGACTGAGGTTACCCCCCCGCTCGCGTCCTTCGACGCCGTGATGGGCTTTCTCGCGGCCAACGCCGTCCGCTACGGTCTGTCGCTCGTACAGGCCGTGTTGATTCTGTTGATCGGCTTCTGGATCGCGAAGCGACTGGCGCGCTTCGTACACCGAACGTTGAGCCGTTCGCCCCACTTCGACGCAACGCTCAAACCGCTCATCGAGTCGATCGCGCTCTGGTCGGTGCGCATCATCACGCTCGTTGCCGTGCTCGCTCAATTCGGTGTGCAGACCGCCAGCATCATCGCGGTGCTCGGCGCGGCAGGCCTTGCCATCGGGCTGGCCCTGCAAGGCACGTTGCAGAATATTGCGGCGGGTACGATGCTGCTGGTGCTGCGCCCGTTCCGCAACGGCGACTACATTACGGCCGGCGCGTCGGTGGCCGGCACCGTCGATGAAATCGGCCTGTTCACCACCACGCTCACAAATGCTGACGGCATCTACGTCTGCGTGCCGAACAACCAGATCTGGGGCCAGCCGATCACGAACTTCAGCCGCAACGCCACGCGTCGTATGGAGGTCACCGTGGGCATCGCGCTCGACGACGATCTCGATGCCGCCATGACGGCACTGCGCGCCCACGTGGCAGAAGACGCGCGAGTGCTCGACAAGCCGGCACCGGAAATCATGGTCAAGCAGGTCAGCGACAACGCCGTGATTGTGAACGTGCGGGTATGGTCATTGCTGGGTAACTACTGGGGCCTCTATTGGGACCTCCAGCGCGGCGTCAAGGAGACGGTCGAGGCCGTGGGTTGCTCACTCCCGTATCCGACGCGCACTGTCATGCACGTGCCAGCACAGCCGATACCGGACGCGGCCCCCTCGCGACACTAGCCCCACACACGCCCGCGCGTGCTCGTCGTGCGACAGTCCACGCGCGGGGGGCTATCCGCCTATTGTGGCAACTCCGCCGCCCCCATGCGACGCGCGATCACGCCGGCGCGTTGCGCAAGGTACGGCGAATTGCGATGGGCATCGAAGTAGCGCGGACGCGGCAACATCACCGCCAGCCGCGCCGCCTGCCAAGCGGAGAGCTTCGAGGCCGGAATGCCGTAGTAGTGCCGTGCCGCAGCTTCCGCGCCGAACACGCCCTCGCCCCACTCCACCGAATTGAGATAGATCTCGAAGATCCGCTGCTTCGTCATCCAGAACTCGAGCATCCACGTGATGCTCAATTCTTCGGCCTTGCGCAGGTAACTTCGCTCGCTCGACAGGAACAGATTCTTCGCCAGTTGCTGGGAGAGGGTCGAGCCGCCCGCGACGATGCGCCCCTTCTTCTGATTCTTCTCCCATGCGCCGAGCATCGCGTCGATCTCGAAGCCATCGTGATTGACGAAGTTCGCGTCCTCGCTCGCGATGATGGCGCGCTTCAGATGTCGCGAAATCTGGTCGTACGGCACCCATTGGTGCTTGAGCGTCGCCGTCGGATCCGTTTCATGCAATCGCGCGGCGGCCGCGCGCATAAACGCCGTCGACGACGGATCGAAACGCACCCACCAGCCAATCTGCACGAAGTAATAGAGCTGCGTGGCAAGCACGCCCACGAAGACCAACGTGACAACGTAGGCTGTCCACTGCCACGCCCCCCAGCGGCGATGGCGAGTCGTGCGCGAAGCGCGTCGCGGCGCAGCCATCGGCAACGTCAACCTTTCGCTGCGAGCCGGGCGCGCAAGGCGGTTCGCACGGCATCGGTCGACGGCCGCACGCCGCGCCACACCGCGAACGCTTCGGCCGCCTGCTCGACGAGCATGCCGAGACCGTCGGCCGCGCGCGTCGCCCCGGCCGCCAATGCGTGCGTCATGAACACCGTTGGCTGCGCGCCGTACATCATGTCATAGGCAAGCGCCCCTTCCGCATAGACGCCCGCAGGCAGCGGCGGTACGTCGCCTTGAAGGCTACCGGCCGTGGCGTTAATGACGACATCGAACGCCGCGGGGACCGCGTCCCATCCGCCACCGGCGAGCGCCACGCCATGGCGCTCAGCGGCGTTGGCGAACCGTGCGACGAGTTCGTCGGCGCGCGCGGCCGTGCGATTGGCGACAAACAGCGCCGCCGGCCCCGCCTCGATCAGCGGCAACATTGCCCCGCGCGACGCACCGCCTGCGCCGAGCAGCAACACGCGCCGGCCCTTGAGCGATACGCCCAGCGGCCCCTCGATATCGCGCACGAGCCCCACGCCGTCAGTGTTGTCGCCCGTGATGCCCCGCGCGTCGAACACCAGCGTGTTGACGGCGCCCGCCGCCTGCGCGCGTTCGGTCAGACGATCCGCCAACGCGTGGGCCTCGAGCTTGAACGGGACGGTGACGTTGGCCCCGCGAGCACCGTTGTCGATAAAGGTGCGCACGGTGGCGGCAAACCCATCGAGCGGCGCGAGCAGGCGCTCATAGGTGAGATGCTGGCCGGTTTCGCGCGCGAACTCGGCGTGAATGAACGGCGACTGGCTGTGTTCGACGGGATGACCGATCACGGCGTAGCGATCGGCCTGCAGTTCCCCGGAGGGCGTTTGGTTTGTCATCGTTGTCAAAGACGCGGCGCCTGGCTTTCGCCCAGGCGCCGCAATTACTTGCGTCCACGTGCATCAGATACGGTGTTTTGCCGTGACTCGGCAGGCATCGGTCGCCGGAAACCTTCATATCACGTTGCCGACAAACCGCGCGAATGTCATCGAATAGTACACGCAGCGTCCCTGTGGCTTCGGGCGTTTGCCGACGATTCGCCCGTGGCGCCCTACCGCGCCGCGGCGACCGACGGTGACGCAAGCGTCTCGGCCTGCACCCCCTGGCGCGAGAAGGTCATCCGCGTCACGATCTCGAGAATGTCATAGCGCTGCCGCATCTCGGGCGAGAAGTCGCCAAACGGCGCACTGGCCTGTACGATCGCCACCGCGCGGCGGTCGAGATCGCGATTGCCAGAGCTTCGCGTGACTTCCACGCCCGCGACATTCCAGCCGTCCTTGTGATAGCCGAGCCCGCCCCGCTGATTGACGTTAAGCGTGACGATCAGCTCGCCATAGAGACGCTCGTTGCCGATCTGGGGAAAATGCTCCGTGCCGTAGCGCTCTACGCGATGACGCAGCGTGTCGAAATAGCGCGCATACGCCACTTCACGGGTATTGGCTGTGACCTGGCCGCGTTTCGGGCGGGTCTGATAAGCGCGCAACTGCTTGTCGATTTCCGCCTGCAGACGGGCGATCTTCTGGTCGACGTTCTGATCGTCGAGTCCTTGCCCGCGCTGCGGCGCGTCGGCGCGATGCCGCTGCGACGCCGGCGTGGCGGCGTATTGATTGCGCAGTTGCGTCAGCAGCTTTTCCTGCGTCGCTTCCAGTTCGCTCACGTTGCGCTGGATTTGCGCGATGGGCGCGCCGTCGCGATCGAGCGCGCGTGACGGCAGCGGTGATGTCGCACGCTCGCCGTCGTGCTCGCCGCCGCCCACGAGGTTGGCCTGCGCGAGCGCCGTGGCCTTGTCGGGGGCGTTGGCCGACTTCGCGTTGACGAGGACGACATCGAGCGGCGTGTCCGCACTATGCAGTCGGAAACTGTCGGGCGCGACGAAATGCACCGCCAGCGCGAGCAGGTGGACCAGCGCGGAAAATGCCAGGCCCGTGGCAAGCGGATGCTCGCGCATCAGCGACCCGCCGCGGCGGCGCGCCGCGCGCAGGTTGCCTGCCGCGAGAGCGGGTTTCAGCACGCCGAACCGGGAGACGCGTCGCGCCCCCCCGCCACCATCAGCGCGGCAGCAAGCGACGAAGTGCCGGACGCAACATCAACGGTGTGCGACGCCGCGGCGGTGACGTCGGCCAAGGCCGAGGCGACGTCGTCGTCACCCTGGCTTTCGTCGCGGCCGTCGCTTTCGGTATCGTTCGCCCCCTCCGCATCGTTGGCGCCATCGGCATCGTCGGCCCCTCCCGCGTCGTCGCCACCTTCGGCCCCATCGCCTCCATCGTGCCCCCCACCGCCGTCTCCTGCACCGCCGGCGCCTTCGTCATCGTCTTCGCCCAGTCCGTTCTGGCTGGCGCCCAACACCTGCGCGACACGTACCGAGATGCTGAGCGTGACGACATCGAGCGAGAGCACGTCGAGCATGATCTGCGTACCGCGCGCGTGCGGGCCAAGCCCCAGAACGATCAGCGTCAGCGGAATATCGTTCAGGCGCACGGTGTCGCCCTTGAGCACGCTCGCCTGGACCTGCGACTTGTTCTCCTGAATCAACCAGCGCAGGCACCAGTAGCGCTCCATCCGGCTCTGGTGCTCGGCATAAGCCGCATAGGCGGCTTCGAAGCTCGACACGGTCACGTACAGGTCGGCATCCTTGGGCTTGAAGGGTGCCGCCAGCTTGGCCGTCACGCCGTGACGCACGCACGCAAGCAACTGCCACTGGTTGACCAGATCCACATAGCGACGCAGCGGCGAGGTGCTCCATGCGTATTGCTCGACACCCAGACCTTCGTGCGGCGCCGGCGATGTCTGCATGCGCGTGCGATTCACGCCGTAAGCACGCTGCGCGCGGTAGATGCCGGGCACGCCGCACTCGGCCAGCAGGCGTCCCCACCGGCTGTTCGCGAGAATCGCCATCTCGGCGACGATCAGGTCCAGCGGCGCGCCGCGCATACGCTGCTTGATCGTGACCTGCTCGCCTTCGACGTAGAAATTGAAGTCGGTCTTGTTCTGCACTTCCGGACGCAGGCCATAACCCACGCGCGCGGCCTGACGTTTCTCGTAGAGCGACTGCGCGAACGGCCACAACAGCCGCAGCGCTTCCTTGTGCGGATACTCGCCGCTGCCATCGGCCAGCGTCTCGGCCGTGATGATCGCGTCGAGTTCGTTGTGACGCAGGTTTGCCGAGATCGGCACCCGCTCGGCATGCGTTTCCGTCGCCACGATTTCGTACGTGTCAGCCTTGACCACGACATACAGCGACAGTGCCGGACGCGCGCCGCCCTCGGCAAGCGTGTACGCCTCGACTATCGCATCGGGGAGCATCGTGATCTTTTCGCCCGGCGCATAGACCGTCGACAGACGCGCGCGCGCGATCTCATCAATGGCGTCACCCCGCGTAATGCCGAGTGCCGGCGCCGCAATGTGGATGCCGACACGCAACAGCCCATCGGGCAGTACCTGCACCGAGAGGGCGTCGTCGATCTCGGTCGTCGTCGAATCGTCGATGGAGAACGCCTGCACGTCGGCCAGCGGCAAGTCGTCGCCGGGTACCGGGATCGGCCCGAGTTCCGGGAAGCCGGTGCCGCGCGGGAAGTGTTCGTAGAGGAACGCCGCCTCGTGATACGCGCGCGGCGACGAAATGCCGCCGCAGGCGAGCATCACCTCGGCGTGCGTCTTGCCCAGCGCCATGGCGGCGGCGTCGAGCGCCTTCCACTCGATGGTGTTCTTGTCGGGACGGAACAGCAACAGCAGTTCCTTGCCCTTGAGCGCGTCGGGCAGCGTGCCGGCGATCAGTTGATCGGCATACACGGCCTGCAATTCCGCCTGCTGTTGCTTGCGGGCGAGTCCCGCGAGCGCGGCCTGCAGTTGTTCCTCCGGCGCGCGTTGGTACTGACCGCGGCCTTTTCGGCGGAAGTACACCGGCGAAGCCTGCAGCGCCAGCGCGAGCCCGGCCTGCTGCGCAACGCCGGCGCCTTCGCCGAAATACTCGGCAGCGAGCACCGGGAACGCGAACTCCTCGGCAGGCGCGCATTCCCACAGGAAACTCATGTCGATGTCCTGTGCGGCGGCCTGCGCCTGCGTCATCAGCTCCGCAGGCGACGGCGACTCGAAACGCAGCAGCACGTCGCGCCCCTTGATCTTGCTGCGGCGTCCACCGGGCAGCTCCACCTGGTACGACTCACCTTGCTGCGACAACACCGTGCCAGCCTTGAAGCCGCCGGATTCCTCAAAAAAAATATTCATGAAACAGCCATCGATCGCAATAGGCGACATTGTAGCCCGCCAACCTGCGGCGGTTTAGGGCGGAAGGGGCAAACGCGTTATTCGCCCGCGAACGGACCGGCGGCACCGGGCGAGGGGGGAACGTCGATGCCGGCGAAGCGCAGCACGTCGTCCATATAGTTGGCGAAATCGGAAATGCCGTGGTCGCTGCCGTCGATCACCGTGAGCTTCGCCCCCGGAAACTTCGCCACCATGTCTCGGTAGTCGAGGGTCTGGTCGCCGGTCGCGGCCACAAGGTAGTAGCGCTCGGGACGCGTGATCTGGGCCACGTCGATCATGCGCAGCTCGTCCAGGTGACGCGGCTCAACGACGATAGTGCCGCCGCCATGCCACATCGGCTGCTCGCCGAGCCACTTGCCCAGATCGTCGTACGGGCGCGTGGCCGGGTTGAGCAGCACCGCGCGGCAACCGAGCTTCTCGGCCAGATACGTGGCGTAATAGCCGCCCAGCGAGCTGCCCACGATGGTCAACTCGTCGGCCTTCACGCCGGTGAGCAGACGCTGCGCGTCGACGACCGCGGCCAGCGGCGACGGCGGCAATTGCGGGCAAGCCCACTCGCGCCCCAGGCCGAGGCGGTGCATGCGCGCGGCCATCAATTGCGCCTTGAAGGAGCGCGGCGACGAACGGAAGCCGTGCAAATAGAGAATCATGTGAGCCCCGATAAAAGCTGGTCAGTACCCGGACACCAAGGCGTGCAAATCAGGCGCGCGCCGCCAGTGCATCGAGCAATTTCTGGTGAATGCCGCCGAAGCCGCCGTTGCTCATCACCACGATCTGGTCCCCCGGACGCGCTGCCGCGCTCACCGCGCGCACCAGTCCGTCGATGTCGCTGAACGCCTGCGCACGCGCGCCGAGCGGAGCGAGCGCCTCGGTCAGATTCCAGCCGAGGGCGTCCTTCCCGGACGGCGCGCCGTAGCCGAACACCAGGTCGGCATCGGCAAGGCTGGCCGGCAATTGCGCCTTCATCACGCCCAGCTTCATCGTATTCGAGCGCGGCTCGAGCACCGCCAGAATGCGGGCGGTGCCGGCGCGGCGTCGCAGTCCGGCCAGCGTCGTCTGAATGGCGGTCGGATGGTGCGCAAAATCGTCGTAAACAGTGGCGCCGGCCGCTTCGCCGCGCACCTCCATACGACGCTTCACATTCTGGAACTTGCCCAGCGACGCCGCCCCCTGCTCCGGCGGCACACCCACGTGCCGTGCGGCCGCCAACGCCGCCAGCGCGTTCATCCGGTTGTGCTCGCCCTGCAGCGACCACTTCACTTCCCCGGCGGCCATCGCCCCATGGTGGGCCCAGAACGCCTCTTGCCCCGCCGCGAGTGTGTCGTTCGCCTGGGCGACATGCCAGCCGTCGGCCACACCGAAGCGCTCCACCTCGCTCCAGCAGCCGCGCGCCAGCACGCGCTCAAGCGCAGCCTCACGACCATTGACGATAAGGCGGCCCTGGCCCGGCACGGTGCGCACCAGATGGTGGAATTGCGTCTCGATCGCTGTCAGATCGGGGAAGATATCGGCGTGATCGAACTCAAGATTATTCAGGATCGCGGTGCGCGGATGGTAATGAACGAACTTGGAGCGCTTGTCGAAGAACGCCGTATCGTATTCGTCGGCCTCGATCACGAAGAAGTCGCTGTCGGTCAGTCGCGCCGAGATGCCGAAGTTCATCGGCACACCGCCGACCAGGAAGCCCGGTTGGTAGCCCGCGTCTTCGAGAATCCAGGCGAGCATCGATGTCGTCGTCGTCTTCCCATGCGTTCCCGCCACGGCCAACACCCACTTCTTCGACAGCACGTGCTCGCCGAGCCATTGCGGGCCCGACGTGTACGGCAGATTCCGATTGAGGATCTCTTCCATCAGCGGGTTGCCGCGCGACACCACGTTACCGATGACGAACAGGTCGGGTTTGAGCGAGACCTGATCGGCGTCAAACCCTTCGATCAGCCGAATGCCCTGCGCTTCGAGCTGGGTGCTCATCGGCGGATAGACGTTCGCATCGCAACCGGTGACGGTGTGACCGGCCTGCCGGGCGAGCACCGCGAGACCGCCCATGAACGTGCCGCAGATGCCAAGAATATGAATATGCATGGATGGGGAGCGAGGTGAGGACGGGCCGAACCCGTGCGGGAAATGGGGGAGGCCGAACAGCCAGAATCACCATTGTACCTGCGGCGGGAAGCGCAATGCCTTTCGGGTATCATCGTGCGCATGACACGCAAATCCTGGTCCGACGCCCAACGCCTGCGCGAAGAAATCGCTCTGGTGGCCGCCCGCCTCATCGCCGAGGAGGGCGCTGACTATGCCACCGCGAAACGCAAGGCGGCGAAGCAAGTGACCGGCGAGGCGCGGATTGCGGGTGAATTGCTGCCGGATAACGACCAAATCGAAACGGAAGTCCGCGAGTACGTGCAGACGTTCCTCTCGGACACGCAGCCGGCTGAGCTGGCGCATTTGCGTCAGGTCGCGCTGACGGTCATGACGGCACTGGCGCGCTACCGGCCTTATATTACTGGTGCCGTGTACAACGGCACGGCAACGTCACTATCTGATATCTATTTGCAGGCATTTTGCGACAATCCAAAGGAAGTCGCCATCGATCTGTTGAACCGGGGTATCGATTACGAGGTCTCGGAAAGTCGCCACTTCAATGGTCGCGGCATGGTCGAGACGCTGAGTTTCCTGTGGCGCGAGCGGGGGCAGCGCGGCGAACCCGCCGGCGTGCACCTGTCCTTGTATTCCCTCGACGACATGCGCGGCGCACTCAAGGCCACCGACGGGAATGGCCGCCCCGTGCGCGTCGATGCGCACGGCCTGAGCACACTGATCGACGGCGCCGAGGCCATGGAGCAGGCATCCAACCACTGACCTTCGCCCGAATGTCGGCAACATGCCCATCAACCTGTCGCCATTCTCCGTAATTGCCATCCGTCTAACGTCTATTTCCCGCCACTTCCGCCCCATCCATCATGGTAAAACGCATCGTTCCTCTGCTGATTCTGGCGCTCGTGGGGCTGGCGGCCGGCTTTTGGTTCGGCCATCGAAACCAGGCGCCTGCAAACGCGCCCGATGCCGCTGTCGCCCAACTGCTCGCCACGCGGCTTCCCGACTTGGCGGGCAACGAGCAGGCCATCTCGCAATGGCGTGGCAAAACGCTGGTCATCAACTTCTGGGCTCCATGGTGCGGGCCCTGCGTGGAGGAAATGCCCGATCTCCAAGCACTTTCGAGTGAATTCAAGGGAAAAAACGTCCAATTCGTAGGAATCGGCATTGATACTGCCCCGAACATGATCGCGTTCGAGCAAAAGGTGAAGGTTGATTACCCGCTCCTCGTGGCGGGCTACGCAGGCACCGACCTCGCCCGCGCACTGGGCAACAAGGCGGGCGCGCTACCGTATACCGTCGTGGTTGATCCTCAAGGCCGCTTGCACTACCAGAAGCTCGGCCGTATTACGTCGGATGAAGTGCGCTCGGCCCTCAGGCCGACGCGCTGACATCGCGCCGTCCAGCCGGGCGCGCGGGAAGTCCCGCCAGACGTGACCGACGGGGCTTCATTTTCACCCCACTGGACAAAATCCACCAACTGGCGTTTAATTGCGCCCAATTTCGTGAAATTTGATTCGCCGATGCCTCACCGCATTCTTGTGCTCCACGGTCCCAATCTCAACCTGCTCGGTACTCGCGAGCCGGCGGTGTACGGTCGTACGACGCTGGCCGACATCGACGCGGCGCTCGAGGCGCAAGCCAAGGCGGCAGGTGCTGAGGTGACGACATTCCAGAGCAATCACGAAGGCGCACTGGTTGACCGGATTCAGGCGGCACGCGACGCGTCGATCGACTTCATCGTCATCAACCCTGCCGCCTACACGCATACCAGCGTGGCGATGCGCGACGCGCTGGCCGGCGTGGGCATTCCGTTCGTCGAGGTGCATCTCTCGAACGTCCATGCCCGTGAGGCCTTTCGGCATCACTCGTACTTTTCCGATATTGCGCAAGGCGTGATCTGCGGCCTGGGCTGGCGCGGCTACACCTTCGCACTCGAATTTGCCCTGCGGCGACTCGCCGGCGGGTAGCCGTCTCATCCCCTATTTCCCCTCGCGGGGGGTGCCCCCGCGTCGATACCGAATTAAGGAGCTTCCTTCATGGATTTGCGCAAACTCAAGACGTTGATCGACCTCGTGGCCGAATCGGGTATTTCCGAACTCGAAGTCACCGAAGGCGAAGGCAAGGTCCGCATCGTCAAGGCGCCGCCCCAACTGATCGCCGCCCCGATGCAGATGGCCATGCCGGCAGCCTACCCGCAGGTTGCCGCGCAAGCGCCGGCGGCAGCGCCCGCCGCACCGGCACCGGTTGCCCCGGTCCTGCCGCAAGGTCACATCGTCACGTCGCCGATGGTCGGTACCTTCTACCGCGCCCCGTCGCCGGGCGCCGATCCGTTTGCGCAGGTCGGCGACTCGGTCAAGGAAGGCCAGACGCTGTGCATCATCGAAGCGATGAAGCTGCTCAACGAGATCGAGTCGGACAAGACCGGCGTGATCAAGGAAATCCTCGTCGAGAACGGTCAGGCCGTGGAATACGGTCAACCGCTGTTCGTGATCGGCTAATGCCGGTTGTCGGACGCCCCGCCCGCGCGGCCAAATGCCGCCCGGCGACACGAGGCGTCCGGCCCCGCTCCTCTCCCCCTACGGGCAGGACTGCACATAATGTTTGAAAAAATCCTCATCGCCAACCGCGGCGAAATCGCTCTGCGCGTTCAGCGCGCGTGCCGCGAGATGGGCATCAAGACCGTGGTCGTCTACTCCGAAGCCGACAAGGAAGCGAAGTACGTCAAGCTCGCGGACGAAGCCGTCTGTATCGGACCGGCGCCCTCGCCGCTGAGCTATCTGAACATGCCGGCGCTCATCAGCGCGGCGGAAGTCACCGACGCCCAGGCCATCCACCCGGGTTACGGCTTCCTCTCCGAGAACGCCGACTTCGCCGAACGTGTCGAGCAATCGGGCTTCACGTTTATCGGCCCACGCCCCGACACCATTCGTCTGATGGGCGACAAGGTCTCGGCCAAGCAGACGATGATCAAGACCGGCGTGCCGTGCGTGCCGGGTTCGGAAGGCGCGTTGCCCGACGATCCGAAGGAAATCGTGCGTGTTGCACGCCAGGTCGGCTATCCGGTGATCATCAAGGCCGCCGGCGGCGGCGGCGGTCGCGGCATGCGCGTGGTGCACACCGAAGCGGCGCTGGTGAACGCGGTCAACATGACCCGTGAAGAAGCCGGCCGCGCCTTCGGCAATCCGGAAGTCTATATGGAGAAGTTCCTCGAGAACCCGCGCCATATCGAAATCCAGATCCTCGCCGACAAGCACAAGAACGCCGTCTGGCTGGGCGAGCGCGACTGCTCGATGCAGCGCCGTCACCAGAAGGTGATCGAAGAGGCGACCGCCCCGCTGATTCCGCGTCGCCTGATCGAGCGCATCGGCGATCGCTGCGCCGACGCCTGCAAGAAGATGGGCTACGTCGGCGCCGGCACGTTCGAATTCCTGTTCGAGAACGGTGAGTTCTACTTCATCGAAATGAACACGCGTGTGCAGGTCGAACACCCGGTCACGGAAATGATCACCGGTGTCGATATCGTGCAGGAACAGATCCGCATTGCGGCCGGCGAGAAGCTCGCCTTCCGTCAGCGCGACATCCAGTTCCAGGGTCACGCGATCGAGTGCCGTATCAACGCCGAAGATCCGTTCAAGTTCACGCCGTCGCCCGGTCGCATTACCGCCTGGCACATGCCGGGGGGCCCTGGCATCCGCGTCGACTCGCACGCCTATAACGGCTACTTCGTGCCGCCGAACTACGATTCGATGATCGGCAAGCTGATCGCCTACGGAGCAACGCGCGATCAGGCCATCCGTCGCATGCGTGTCGCGCTGTCGGAAATCGTGATCGAAGGTATCCAGACGAACATTCCGCTGCACCGGGAACTGATGCTCGACGCCAAGTTTGTCGAAGGCGGCACGAGCATCCATTATCTGGAACACAAGCTGGCGCAGAAATCTGCCGTCGGCGGCAACTGAGCTGTTCATCAGCCGTTTATCAGCAGGAAATCACTCGCCATGTATCGCGAACTCGTCGTAGAAGTTGCCCGCGCCCAAGCCGAGGCCCTGTCGGACGCCCTGCTCGATCTGGGCGTGCTGTCGGTCTCCGTGGAAGACGCGGACGCCGACACGCCCGACGAGCAACCGATGTTCGGCGAGCCGGGCCTGACCCCGCCCGACACCGCGTGGCAACACTCGCGCGTGGTCGCGCTGGTGGGGGAAGACCAGGACGCCGCCGTGCTGCTCGCGGCGGCCGTCAACGAATTGGGGCTCACCGAGTCGCCCGCGTTCACGTTGCGCGACGTAGAAGAACAGGACTGGGTGCGCCTGACGCAATCGCAGTTTGAGCCCATACAGATCGGCCAGCGTATCTGGGTCGTGCCGTCGTGGCACGACGCCCCGGACGCCGATGCGCTTATCCTCGAACTCGATCCGGGCCTCGCGTTCGGGACCGGCAGCCACCCGACCACGCGGCTGTGCATGGAGTGGCTCGAACAGCACGTTGAGGCGGGTCAGTCGTTGCTCGACTACGGCTGCGGCTCGGGCATTCTGGCCATTCTGGCGCGCAAGTGCGGCGCCGATCCGGTCGTCGGTATCGACATCGATCCGCAGGCCGTCGAGTCTGCCCGCTATAACAGTGAGCGCAATCACGCGAGCGTCGAATACGGACTGCCCGCCGACCTGCGCGACGGTCAATTCAATATCGTGGTCGCCAACATCCTGTCGAATCCGCTCAAACTGCTCGCGTCGATGCTGACATCGCGCGTGGCACCGGGCGGACGGCTCGCGCTGTCTGGCGTGTTGGAGCGGCAAGCGGACGAGGTGATCGCCGCCTACGCCCCCTATATGAAGATGTCGGTCTGGCGTGCTCACGATGGCTGGGTCTGCCTGCACGGGCAGGCCGCCGGCTAGTCGCCCACGACGCGCCGAGTCTTCGGGTCCTCGCCCTCGAATCCCCCGATGCCCTCGACTCCCATGGCCCAGTCCTCGCGCGTTCTCGCTACTCGCTGCCCTCACTGCCATACCGTCTTTCGCGTCGTGGCGGATCAGCTCAAGCTGCGCGACGGTCTCGTGCGCTGCGGCAACTGTCGTGAAGTATTCGACGGACATGCCTACCTGTGCGAGCCGCCCGGCGAGGAGAACGAGGCGGAGGCCGCGCCCGCCGAACGCCCCCCGGTGCCCGAGATGCTCACGCCCACGGCGATCGCTGCACTGCTGGGCACGCCGGACGAGAGCCTGGCGCAGATGCGACATGGCCCGGGTCGCTACATCGATGACGACGATGCCACAGTTCTTGTGGCGCCCACTGCGTCCATGACGTCGTCAGCTTCCGTCGCGTCTGCCGACTCGCCGACGTCCGTTGCTCTTGCCGGACAGGCACGTCGCCCCCGCGTCGGTCGCGTGATCTGGCGTGCGCTGATCGCGCTGGCCGTCGTCGGTCTGATCGCCCAGTGGGCGTGGGTCGAGCGCGCCGCACTCGTCGATCGCGTGCCGGCGTTGCGCGGCGTGTTCGCGACGCTCGGACGCCCGATGCATGTGCCGATCGCGCCGCCGCGTCAGCCGGACAAGGTTCAGATCTCGAGCGTGACGCTGGTCACCGACGCGCCCGGCACGACCGACGCGAGCGACGCGACAACCGGTACGCCAGCGAGCGCCCCGGCCTCAGACGACGCCGTGCCAATGACGCTCACCGTGTTCATGCGCAATCAAGCGGACTATGCCGTGGCCTGGCCGTCGCTCGAACTCACGCTGTCGGACATCGACGGCAAGCCGGTCGTGCGACGCGTGTTTTCGGCGAGCGACTACGTCACCGATACAGCGCAGCATGACGCCGGTCTGGCGCCACACAACGAACGCACGATTCGGTTACGATTGACGGCGCAGGCAGCGCTAGCCAGTAACTATCGGGTGCTCGCGTTCTATCCGTGATAGCGCTGTTGCACTCAACCTAGGAGATATTGATGTCCCAAGTCACACTCGGGGGCAACCCCATAGAAGTCGACGGCCAGTTCCCGCAAAAGGGGCAGACCGCTCCGGCTTTTTCGCTGGTCAATGCCAAGTTGCAGGACGTCTCGCTCGACGATTTCGCGGGCAAGCGCAAGGTGCTCAACATCGTGCCGAGCCTCGACACGCCGACCTGCGCCACCTCGACCCGCAAGTTCAACGAAGCCGCGGGCAAGCTCGAGAACACGGTCGTGCTCGTGATCTCGGCTGACCTGCCGTTCGCCATGAGCCGTTTCTGCGCGACCGAAGGCCTGAACAACGTGGTCACGCTCTCGACCATGCGTGGCCGCGAGTTCCTCAAGCATTACGGCGTGGCAATCACCACCGGCCCGCTCGCCGGCGTGTCGGCCCGTGCCGTTGTCGTGCTCGACGCCGATAACCGCGTCGTCCACGCCGAACTCGTGCCCGAGATCAAGAACGAGCCGAACTACGACGCCGCGCTGGCCGCGTTGTCGTAAGCCATCGCCCCTCGGCGTATCGCTGGCCCGCCCGGTAAAACCGGTGCGCGCCAGATGGCAGTTCCCGTGCCGGTGCGGCAAATGCACCGGCCCGTTTTTAGCATGACCTGGCAGCGCGACTGGCCAACCGTCTGCCCTCCCAGATTGGCCCCGCTTACCTTTCGCAAGGATCTCCCCCGTGACTACCGTGATCTGCGGCTCGCTCGCCTACGACAACATCATGACGTTCGAAGGCCGCTTCGGCGAGCACATCCTGCCCGATCAGGTACACATCCTGAACGTCAGCTTCCTCGTGCCGACGATGCGCCGCAACTTCGGCGGCTGCGCCGGCAACATTGGCTACAGCCTGCATCTGCTGGGCGGCTCGCCGGTCGTCATGGCCACCGTCGGCGAAGATGGCGCGCCCTACGTCGAGCGCTTCCAGTCGCTCGGCATGACGACGGAATTCGTTCGCGTGGTCGCGGACAGCATGACCGCCAATGCGATGATCACGACCGATCTGGACAACAACCAGATCACCGCCTTCCACCCGGGGGCGATGATGTTCTCGTCGCGCAACCGCGTGGCCGATGTCAGCGGCGCGACGCTCGGCATCGTTGCCCCCGACGCCCCCGACGCCATGCTCACTCACGCCGAAGGCTTCGCCGCCGCCGGGGTGCCGTTCCTGTTCGATCCGGGTCAGGGCCTGCCGTTGCTCTCGCCTGAGGCCCTGCGTCGCATGGTGGAACTCGCCACATACCTCGCGGTCAACGACTACGAAGCCAAGCTCCTCTGCACGAAGACCGGCTGGTCGATGGACGACCTCCAGTCGCGTGTCGAGGCGCTGGTCGTGACGCGCGGAGAACACGGCGCGCTGATCTTCGCCGGCGGCAAGCAACACGACATTCCCGCCGTCAAAGCCAAGCGAGTCGTCGACCCCACCGGATGCGGCGACGCCTTCCGGGGCGGGTTGCTGTACGGTATCGAAAAGGGCCTCGACTGGCCCACCGCCGGCCGTCTGGCGAGCCTGATGGGTTCGCTCAAGATTGCCGAGCAAGGTCCGCAGACTTACGCGCCGACGCGCGCCGAGATCGAGGCGCAATATGAAGCCGCGTTCGGCTACCGCTTCGTTTGATTTCAGGATAAACACAACGATGGCACGACTGACCACACCCTTCCTTATTCTCACCGCCGCAGCGTCGCTCTCCCTGTCCGCCTGCACGGCGTTCGGTCCGAGCAATTCCGCGAGTGTCTACAACAGCCGCCAAGCACAACGCGAGCAGGTGGTGCGCATGGGCACCGTCGAATCGGTGCGCCCGGTCACGATCGATAGCAGCAACGGCGATCCGGGGATTCTCGGCGTGGTGGGCGGCGGTGCGCTGGGCGCCGTCGGCGGCAGCGCCATTGGTGGCGGTCGCGGCTCGATCGCGACGGGCATCATCGGCGGCCTGTTGGGTGCGGTTGCGGGGCAAGCCGTCGAAAACCGAATGAGCAAGAAGGCGGGCCTGGAGATTACCGTGCGACTCGACAACGGCGAGCTGCGCGCCATCACACAGGATGCGGACGAAGCATTCCAGCCGGGTCAGCGCGTGCGTCTGCTCTCAAGCGGCGGCGTCACGCGCGTGACGCACTAAGGCCGCATGAAAAAACCCGCTGCGACGATCACTCATCACAGCGGGTTTCGGATCGAGTAGGCCTACTCGATCAAAAGACACCTAAGTGCCTTGGTTCCTGCTTCGGCACTCGAATTACGGACGGCTGCCGGTCGGGAACGGCCATGCCGCTGCCGGATTCAGCGCCGTCTTCGGTGCTGCTGCCGGTGCTGCAGCCGGGGCCGCAGCAGGCTTGGCGGCGACCTTCTTGACGGCCGGCTTCTTCGCCGCCGCAGCAGGCTTCTTCGCCGCCGGCTTCTTCGCCGCAACCTTCTTCACGGCAGCCTTCTTCGCGGCCGGCTTCTTGGCGGCAACCTTCTTCACCGCTGCCTTCTTCGCAACCGGCTTCTTGGCGGCAACCTTCTTCACTGCTGCCTTCTTGGCGACCGGCTTCTTGGCGGCAACCTTCTTCACCGCTGCCTTCTTGGCAACCGGCTTCTTGGCGGCAACCTTCTTCACCGCTGCCTTCTTGGCGACCGGCTTCTTGGCGGCAACCTTCTTCACCGCAACCTTCTTGGCTGCCGGCTTCTTGGCGGCGACCTTCTTCGCTGCCGGCTTCTTGGCGGCGACAGCCTTCTTCGCTACCGGCTTCTTGGCGGCAACAGCCTTCTTCGCGACAGGCTTCTTGGCGGCGGCAGCCTTCTTCGCTACCGGCTTCTTGGCAACAGCCTTCTTGGCTGCGGGTTTTTTCTTAGCAGTAGTAGCCATCACTTTGCTCCTTAACGTGAGAGATCACTCAAACAAAACCACCTGAGAAGGAAACCCGACCACCATGCGGCGAACCGCCGGCGAGCGGGCTATTCATCGGCGTACGCATCGGACTTCGACGGCTTACGCTAATGAATTCGGCGCTGCGCGCATGACGCTGACCGTGAGTGGTCACGCGCGCAAAAAAATTGCCGGCGACATTGCCGCCAGCAATTCGATTGTCTTGAGAAAGGGGATTCGCCAGATTCTTCGGGGGGTAGCTTGCCTGTCCCGTCATCGGGAGGGAGGAGATTGCGATAGCGGATAAGCGATACTGCTTGCTATGCACCAAGGTTTTTACGCTCCGTAACTACCAGCTCTCTGTCGCGGGAGGAAAGCAATGTGCTTTCGTGTGTTCATCGAGACTGCAATTTATTTGAGCGAATCATAATTCTTTTGTGATGCGATGTTAATACTTTGCGCGTAAAAAATCGCACAACGTTCGCAACGAAGAAGTCAATCTGTTGTATTTGATGCACATGGTGTTCGCATGTCGACGCGTGCGAAGCGAGCGTAACGACGTGCGAGTGAGGATGATGTGCATGACGCGCACAGTCTCTTCGACTTGTTTTGCTGGCGCTCACGCGCGCCACGCGCGCTCACACCATCCTCTCGAAACCCGCATGGATACTGGCTTTGCAGCCAGCATCCAAATTTCACTTACTGCTTAGTCCCAGCTCAGCGCGCCACCAGTCTGGTATTCGATCACTCGCGTTTCGAAGAAGTTGCGCTCCTTCTTCAGATCGATCATCTCGCTCATCCACGGGAACGGATTTTCTTCGTTCGGATAGAGCGCCTCGAGACCAATTTGGGAACAGCGACGGTTCGCGATGAAGCGCAGATAGCTCTTGAACATGCCCGCGTTCAGACCGAGCACGCCGCGCGGCATCGTATCTTCAGCGTAGCGATACTCCAGCTCGACCGCCTTCTTGAACAGCTCGCGAATCTCTTCGCGGAACTCCGGCGTCCAGAGGTTCGGGTTTTCCAGCTTCACCTGGTTGATCAGATCGATGCCGAAGTTGCAGTGCATCGACTCGTCGCGCAGGATGTATTGATATTGCTCTGCAGCACCGGTCATCTTGTTCTGCCGACCCAGCGCGAGAATCTGCGTGAAGCCGACGTAGAAGAACAGCCCTTCCATGATGCACGCAAACACGATGAGCGAGCGCAGCAGCTTCTGGTCGGCTTCCTGCGTGCCGGTCTGGAACGACGGATCCGCCACCACTTCGATGAACGGGAGCAGGAATTCGTCCTTGTCGCGAATCGACGGCACTTCGTGATACGCGTTGAAGATCTCGCCTTCGTCCAACCCCAGGCTCTCGACGATGTACTGATAGGCGTGCGTGTGGATCGCCTCTTCGAAGGCCTGACGCAGCAGGAACTGGCGGCACTCCGGTGCGGTGATGTGGCGATACGTGCCGAGCACGATGTTGTTCGCCGCGAGCGAGTCGGCCGTCACGAAGAAGCCGAGATTGCGCTTGATGATGCGGCGCTCGTCCTCGGTCAGACCGTTCGGATCTTTCCACAGGGCGATGTCGCGCGACATGTTGATTTCCTGCGGCATCCAGTGGTTCGCGCAACCGGCCAGATACTTCTCCCAGGCCCACTTGTACTTGAAGGGCACCAGTTGATTCACATCCGTGGTGCCGTTGATCACGCGCTTGTCGGAGGCGCTCACGCGACGCGTCGACTGCGAGGCGATCACAGTCGGGGTTTCCCCTTGCGTGCCCAGCACGTTCGACGCGGCAACCGGAGCCGCGGTGGGGGCAGCCGAGTTGGCCGTGGTGGTGTCTTCTTCCCAGTTCAGCATAGGGTCTCAGTCCGTTCAGGTTGATGCGATGCACACACGCGCGCACATCGCCGAAGTGACAGATCAGCCGTTCGCGTGCGAAGGCTGACAAAAAATTTGCGATCCGGCGGCCGGCAAGCGATCACCGGGAGCACGAAGTCCACCGGGAGCATTGCCATATTTCGGGGGTGATGCAGATGCGCAATTGCGCAGTTTTGAACAACAACGCCGACGCGAGAGCTGCAACAACATCCTGACCTCCCGACGTCGAATGGAATGCCTCCAATTTAGCACAATTACGTCACTCGTTCCAGCATGCAACACTATATCTAGTGCCGCACTGCACGATGACCACTATACCTAGTGTTTGGCAACATCTCCCGAGTGCCGGGCGGCCGGGCTTGCGGGACCGGCATCTTGCCATGAAACGGCGCCGCACGACAGCGCTGATGGTGCGTCGAGGGGGGGCGCTGCGTCGCATTGGCGTATCCTGTCGCGACGGCGAACCGGAACGACAGATTCCGGCGCACGCCACTTCTGAACGTCGATGAAGGAGATACCGACGATGACATTCCCAGGCGCCGACGGCGCACCGGCGTCGGCCGGTTCGTCAGGCCCGACACCGCTCACGCTCACCCCCGGCAAACCGATCCGCCTCGCGGCGGGCGCGCTCGTGGCCGAGGTTCAACCGGGCTGCGGGGCGCGGCTCGCACGACTGGCTCGGCGCGACACGCACGGTGACGTTTTCGACTACCTTGTGCCGCTCGGCAACGACCCGTTCTCGTCGGACGAATGGCCGAAGGCCGGCGCCTTTCCGATGCTGCCGTATACCAACATGCTGCGCGACGACACGCTGCACTGGCGCGAGCGCGCGATCGTCGCTCGCGAGACGCCGGCCGCATCGAGTTCGCTGCACGGCTGGGGGCTGCGTCGCGCGTGGGATGTCGTCGACGAGAGCCCGCACTGTTGCGTGCTCCAACTCGACAGTCCCGCGCAACCCGAATGGCCGTGGCACTATCAGGCGTATCTCTCGGTGACGCTCGACGCACTCGGCGTCGACATGCAACTGTCGATCACCAATCTCTCGACGCAGGATATGCCCGCCGGGCTCGGGCTACATCCCTACTTTCAGTGGCCTGCCGGCTCGCGCCTGACGTTCGAAGCGGAGGCGATCTGGCGTTCGCCGTCGGAGGACATCCGATGGCCGAGCGAGCAACGCGTTCACGTCGGTGAGATCGAGGTCGTGTCTGTCGGCGGCGGACTCGATACCGAGGGGCGGTCCACCTGGTTCGCCGAAGCTCCGGTCGAGTCGGGGCGATTCGACGCGCGCCTCGACTACGCCGGCGGCCTGCGCTCGGCCACGGTGCGCAGCAGCGACGCCAGCTGGCTCGTGGTGCACTCTCCCGCCGGACGTCCCTACCTCTGTCTGGAACCGTCGACGCATCGGGTCGGCGCGTTCGACGACGATCACGTAGTCGTGGCGCACGGGCAAACGCTCGATCTGTCGATGCGTATCGATCTGGCCTGAGGACTAGGCGACAGGCGTGTCGCCTCAACATCTCGGCGCCGAAATAAATTGGGGGCCAGTGCCGAGGCGCAAACCTCGGGACTGGCCCCCAATCTCACCGCAAGCGCAAGCTTATTGGCAAGCCTCGCACTCGTCGAAGCCCGGATCGCCCGGACGCATCGTGCACACCGCGCCTTCAGCGTCCGGCATCGGCTGCGCCAGCGGCGAGGACGGCTCGGCCGAGAAGCTTCCGCCCGGCGTCACGCCCCCCGAGCTCACCGCATTCAGCGCGCCGTGGCTCACCGTCGACTTCTCGACGTGCGTCGCGGCCATCGTACGCAGGTAGTACGTGGTCTTCAAGCCACGCGTCCAGGCCAGCTTGTACGTCTCGTCGAGCTTCTTGCCCGAAGCGCCCGCCATGTAGATGTTGAGCGACTGCGCCTGATCGATCCACTTCTGACGACGCGACGCCGCTTCGACCAGCCACTTCGGCTCGACTTCGAACGCCGTGGCATAGATCTCGCGCAGGTCGGCCGGCACGCGGTCGATACGGGCGAGCGAGCCGTCGAAGTACTTCAGGTCGGCGACCATCACTTCGTCCCACAGGCCACGCGCCTTCAGGTCACGCACCAGATACTCGTTGGCCACCGTGAATTCGCCCGAGAGGTTCGACTTCACGTACAGGTTCTGGAACGTCGGCTCGATACAGGCCGAGACGCCGATGATGTTCGAGATCGTGGCGGTCGGGGCGATCGCCACGCAGTTCGAATTGCGCATGCCGTGCGCAGCGATGTGCTTGCGCAGGCTGTCCCAGTCGAGCGTGGCCGACATATCGACCTCGATATAACCACCACGCGCTTCGGCCAGCAACGCCAGCGAATCCTGCGGCAGGATGCCGCGATCCCACAGCGAGCCCTTGTACGACGAGTACTGACCGCGTTCCTTGGCCAGCTCCGACGACGCCCAGTAGGCGTAGTAGCACACGGCTTCCATCGAACGGTCGGCAAATTCGACGGCGGCATTCGAGGCATACGGCGTGCGCAGCAGGTGCAGGCAGTCCTGGAAGCCCATGATGCCCATGCCCACCGGACGGTGATGCAGGTTCGAATTACGCGCCTTCGCCACCGCGTAGTAGTTGATGTCGATGACGTTGTCGAGCATGCGCATCGCCACGCGTACGGTACGTTGCAGCTTGTCGTGATCGAGTTCGTAACCGTTCGCGGTCTGCTTCATGTGAGCCACGAGGTTGACCGAGCCGAGGTTGCACACCGCGATTTCGGTCTCGCTCGTGTTGAGCGTGATTTCCGTGCACAGGTTCGACGAGTGCACCACGCCCACATGTTGCTGCGGCGAGCGGATGTTGCACGGATCCTTGAACGTAATCCACGGATGGCCGGTTTCAAACAACATGCCCAGCATCTTGCGCCAGAGCGCTTGCGCCGGCACCTTCTTGAACAGCTTGATTTCGCCTCGCGCGGCCTTGTCTTCGTAGGCGGTGTAAGCCTGCTCGAACGCCTTGCCGTACTTGTCGTGCAGGTCCGGGCAGGTGGCCGGCGAGAACAGCGTCCACTCGGCGCCTTCCATCACGCGCTTCATGAACAGATCGGGAATCCAGTTCGCCGTGTTCATGTCGTGCGTACGGCGGCGGTCGTCGCCCGTGTTCTTGCGCAGCTCGAGGAATTCCTCGATGTCCAGGTGCCACGTTTCCAGGTAGGCGCACACCGCGCCCTTGCGCTTGCCGCCCTGGTTCACGGCCACGGCCGTGTCGTTGACCACCTTCAGGAACGGCACCACCCCCTGGCTCTTGCCGTTCGTGCCCTTGATGTGCGAGCCGAGCGCGCGAACCTGCGTCCAGTCGTTGCCCAGACCACCGGCAAACTTCGAGAGCAGTGCATTTTCCTTGAGGGCTTCGTAAATGCCTTCCAGATCGTCCGAGACCGTCGTCAGGTAGCACGACGAGAGTTGCGAGCGACGCGTGCCCGAGTTGAACAGCGTCGGCGTCGAACTCATGAAATCGAAGCTCGACAGAATCTGGTAGAACTCGATCGCACGCGCTTCGCGCTCGACTTCATTGAGCGCCAGCCCCATCGCCACGCGCATATAGAACGCCTGTGGCATCTCGATGCGGTGACCGTCGATATGCAGGAAGTAGCGATCGTAGAGCGTCTGCAGGCCCAGATAGTTGAACTGCAGATCGCGCGATGCGTCGAGCGCGGCGCTCAGCTTGGCCAGGTCGAACGAGAGCAGTTGCTCGTCGAGCAGTTCGGCGTCGACACCCTGCTTGATGAAGCGCGGGAAGTACTCGATGTAGCGCGCGGCCATTTCGCCCTGCGGCACTTCTTCGCCGAGGATCTCGCGGCGGATCGTGTGCATCAGAATTCGCGCCGTGACCTGGCTGTACGCCGGTTCCTTCTCGATGAGGGTGCGCGAGGCGAGGATCGCCGAGTCGTAGACCTGCGACAGCGGCACGCCGTCGTACAGGTTCTTGAGGGTCTCGGTCACGATCGGCTCGGCCACGACTTCGTCGCCGAGATTTTCGCAGGCAGCCTGCACCACGCCGCGCAACACCGACATATCGAGCGTACGCACCACGCCGTTGTCGGTGACATTGAGCACCGGGCCATCGGGCGTAGCCGCTTCTTGCGTGGTCTCGACCGCGTGCGCGCGCTCTTGCGAACGCTTCTCGCGGTACAGCACATAGGCTCGCGCCACGTTGTGCTCGCCTTCACGCATCAGCGCGAGTTCGACCTGATCCTGGATGTCTTCGATGTGGAACGTGCCGCCATTCGGGCGGCTGCGCATCAGGGCGCGCACAACGTGCCCCGTCAACTGCTCCACGAGTTCGCGTACGCGGGCCGACGCCGCGCCCTGGCCGCCGTTCACGGCAAGGAACGCCTTGGTCACGGCGATCGCGATCTTCGACGGCTCGAAACCCACCACCGCGCCGTTGCGTCGAATCACTTTGAAGTCGGCGTTGGTCGCCGGCTCGAAGGCGCCCGTCGTCTGGGGCGCCGACGCACCCGCACCATTGCCGGAAGTCGCGGCAGGCGTCGGGGTCGGGCGGGTGAGGTTTTCGTTAGTCTGCATGTAAAAACTCCCGTTCCAATGAGATGGTGCTGTTAGCGCGTTCTTACCAGGTTACGGCCGGCAAAAATGCGCCCTAGGGACGCCGATGGAGCGAAGTGCTGGATACCGCACGACCGACGGACGGCCAAGGGTTCAGGTGTCCGCTGCACGGCTTTGCTGCTGTGCCGCCCCGCAAAAACGCCGCAGGAAAAGCACGGTATTGATGGCGATTGCATCCTGTGCCGAACCTGACATCAACCACTAGATGTAGTGGTCGGCACCGGAATTTTCACTAAGTATAGTGGAGATGACGCACTCCGCAAACCCAAAAATTTCTCTCGCCGGGAAGGCCCGTGGCATCGCCGTGTCAAGCAAAACCTGTCCCCGGATGGGGATTAGTCGGCCGGCTGAAACGGCAATGCCTGGGGGCTCAGCGCCGCCATCCGGCGCAATCGCTGCCACTCGAAGTACGGTCCCGGATCCGTCTTGCGTCCCGGTGCGATATCGGCATGTCCGACCACCGCTTGAATCGGATAATGCTCACGCAACGTTCGCGTGAGCGCCGCCAGCGTGACGTACTGCGCTGCCGCATAGGGCACGTCGTCGGTGCCCTCGAGCTCCACGCCGATCGAAAAATCGTTGCACCGCGTTCGCCCTTCGAACGACGACGCCCCCGCGTGCCAGGCCCGCGCGTTGCACGACACGAACTGCTGCAACGCACCATCACGTCGTACGAGGAAGTGCGACGAGACCCGCACACCGCGGATCTCATCGAAGAAGGGATGCGCATCGTGATCGAGCCGGTTCTGGAAGAACGCCGCGATCTCGCCGCCCCCGAATTGTCCTGGCGGCAGCGAAATGTTGTGCACCACGAGCAGGTCGGTCGGCGTGCCCGCCGGACGCCCATCGAAGTTGGGTGACGGCAGTCGCTCGGCTTCGCGTATCCAGCCGTCGGTATCGAGCGTGAGCATCGGGACATGGGTCGGCGCGCTCATGCGCCACCTCGCCGCAGCAAGGCACGCATCGTGACGCGATGACACGACCGGAGCGCAGTGTTGGCGCACGCGAATGACTGGGACATGTCGGGCACAGCGGGCTCCCGTAGAGCGAGGGGCGCCATTGTAGCCCACTTGGCGTGACGCCGTCGGCGGCATGCCCGGCGCGGGCAACGCTCAGCCCGTTCACGGGTGGGCGGCGCTTCGTCAACCGTCGTCATGCGGTGAAAGGGGATGCCCAATGAAGAAGCCTCCCGCCTTGCCTGGCCGAGAGGCTTCTGTAGGCGTGACCACGCCCAGGGATGATGTCGCTCGCGTGTCGATCGACACGCTCACCATCCCGCGCCGCTCACAGGTGCGACGCTTTGGACCGTTTCCGGCCGGTGACACTGATCGTCTTCGCCAACGCTGTCATCGCTTTCGATACGGTGCCCTCGCTTATTGCCATGATCGCCATCGATCAAGGAAAGGCAGGAATGGCGGATTCCACCCCTTCCATGTGCGCTTCGGGGTGATGGGCCTTGAGCATCTCGCGAATCTCATCGACGCGACCGTCGCGCACATCCACCATCAGCAGAATCATGCCGCGCTCGAGCGGCTCACGAAACGTCTTGAGTCGCGAGTTCGGCACCGAAACGCCGATCATGCTCGACACCCAGGCGCCAAAGAGCGCACCGAGCGGTGCCGTCACAATCATCAACTCCCACTGGGGACGTGTGCCCACGATGGGGAAAAACGCGGCGACTGCACCGACTGCCAGACCACAGAACCCGCCGATGACGAGCCCGGCTTCGGCGCCGTGCACGATATCGGAAGTCTGTAGCAGGTTAGCCTCGTGCAGTCCCTCCAGGTCCATTTCGTCACGTGCCATAAAGTGGATGTGACGCTCCTCCACCCGGGCGAGCAGTAAATCGCTCATCGTGCGCTGGGCACTCGCCAGATCGGGAAGCAGAAAATACATCCGTCTGCGCATTAGCATATTGCGCCCTCCTGTCGTCGCGCCCCTCGATGATTATTCTATTTGTGAGCGGGGCCGGTTACTGTGTTTTAGTGCATGCAGCAGGCATGCGCAAGCCGGCACGTACAAGTGCCACGGCGCGAAGGACGGGAGAACGAGATCATCGCTGCGCAGCGTGGCCGCGCAGCGCGACTCAGATGCGGTGTTCGCGCATCCGATAGGCGTCGCGGTGTTCACCGCTGCAAAAATGCTGGCCGCCCGCGCCAGCGACGGATTCACTCTCGGGAAGGTAGGTATCGCACTCGCTGCATCGCACCATGCGCTCGGCGGGCGGCAGCGCCTGACGCGCCGACGTGCGCGCATCGTTTGCGCCTGGCGGGCGCGTGCGCTCGGTATTGCGCTTGCGCTCGTTGCTTCGCATCCACCACGTGCCAACGATCAGGAGCACCAGTAACAACAGGATATTGCGCATCGCGCTTCAAGTCTCCGTCATGCGATGCAGCACCACCTCAAGCACGAAGCGAGAACCGACATACGCCAACAACAGCGCCACGAACGACGCCAGAACCCAACGCAGCGCGACCTTGCCGCGCCACCCATAAAAATGCCGTCCCAGCAGCACCGCGCCGAACATCAGCCACGACACCCCCGCGAACACGGTTTTGTGATCGATGCGCACCGCGCGCCCGAACAGCGCCTCGGAGAACATCACGCCGGAGATCAACGTCAGGGTCAGCAGCACGAACCCGGCGCCGATCAGCCGGAACAACAACTTTTCCATCGTGAGCAGCGGCGGCAGCGTCTCAAGCCAGTGCGCCAGCCAGCCGGTCGTCTCGCCGCGTCGCGACGGATGCAGCTGCCGCTCGGCGTAGAGCATCAGCAGCGCGTGCAGCGCCGCCAGCGCGAACAGCCCGTAGGCCATGTTGGCGATGATGAAGTGCGCCTTGAAAATCGGTTCCGCCGCGAAGCCGAGAATGCGTACATCCGGAAAAATCATCGGCAGCACACAGGTCACCGCGGCCACGGGGGTGACCATCAGCCGCAGGCTGTCCAGCGGAAAGAAGAAACTCTCGATCCAGTAGATGCCGACCGAGAGCCACAGCATGGCCGAGAGCATGTACGCGAAACCGAAGTGCATACTGTCCGAGCGGAAGATCGTTTGATGCAGCAACACCCCGTGCAGCACGAGCGTGACGAACAGCGAAAGCTGCATCGGCCAGCGCGACGGCGTGCCCGCGACCGGCGCAGGCGCGACCTGCCCGCCCGCCAGTGCGAGCGCAGCGTTGCGTCGATATCCTTGCCACGAACAAACCGCCAATCCGGCATAGAGGATGGCGGTCAGCGCATACAGTAAAATAGTCATGTTTGAAGTTTACACCAGCCCATGACGGGCGCGCTGCCGTCCCCGCCACCGCCCCCTCCGGGGCCGAACGGCAGGGCGAACGGGGCCGCTGCAGGTCTTACAGGATACGTTTCATGCTCGACAATCTCACTACGCGCCTCGCCAAGGTCGTCAAGACGCTGCGCGGCGAAGCCCGCCTGACCGAGGCCAACACGCAGGAAATGCTGCGTGAAGTGCGTCTCGCGCTGCTCGAGGCCGACGTCGCCCTGCCCGTGGTGCGCGATTTCGTCGCCAAGGTCAAGGAAAAGGCGCTCGGCGAGGAAGTCATTTCCAGCCTCTCGCCGGGCCAGGCGCTTGTCGGCGTGGTGCAACGCGAACTGACCGCGCTCATGGGCGGCGACTACGAAGGCCGCGCCGCCGAACTCAATCTCGCGACCACGCCGCCCGCCATCATCCTGATGGCCGGTCTGCAGGGCGCCGGCAAGACCACCACCGTCGGCAAGCTCGCCAAGCTGCTGCGCGCGCAGAAAAAGAAGGTCCTCACGGTTTCCACCGACGTCTATCGTCCCGCCGCGATTGCCCAGTTGGAGACGGTGACGAAGCAGGTCGACGCCGACTTCTTCCCGTCGCAACCCGATCAGAAGCCGGTGGACATTGCCCGTGCGGCCGTCGACTGGGCGCGACGCCATCACCATGACGTACTGCTCGTCGACACGGCCGGCCGTCTGGGCATCGACGAAGCGATGATGCAGGAAATCAGCGCCCTGCATGCCGAGCTCAAACCGATCGAAACGCTGTTCGTCGTCGACGCCATGCTCGGCCAGGATGCCGTCAACACGGCCCGCGCCTTCAACGACGCGCTGCCGCTCACCGGCGTGGTGCTCACCAAGCTCGACGGCGACTCGCGCGGCGGTGCGGCGCTGTCGGTGCGTCACATCACCGGCAAGCCGATCAAATTCGTCGGTGTGGGCGAAAAACTCGACGGCCTTGAGGTCTTCTACCCGGATCGTATGGCGAACCGGATTCTCGGCATGGGCGACATTCTCGCGCTCGTCGAGGAAGCGCAACGGGGCGTCGACGTTCAGGCCGCGCAAAAGCTCGCCGAGAAGGTCAAGAAGGGCGGTGACTTCGACCTGAACGACTTCAAGGCGCAAATCGGCCAGATGAAGAACATGGGCGGCCTGTCGTCGCTCATGGACAAGCTCCCCGCGCAATTCCAGGCCGCCGCCAGCCAGACCAATATGGATCAGGCCGAGAAGCAGGTGCGCCGCATGGAGGGCATTATCAACGCGATGACGCCGTCCGAGCGCGCCAAGCCGGAATTGATCAAGGCGAGCCGCAAGCGCCGCATCGCCGCCGGTGCGGGTGTTCAGGTGCAGGAGGTCAATCGCATGCTCAATCAGTACGACCAGATGCGCACCATGATGAAGAAGCTCAAGGGCGGCGGCATGATGAAGATGATGCGCAGCATGAAAGGCATGATGCCCGGTATGCGCTGAACGGATCCGATGCCCGGTTGCCCCCCCGTCACGCGGGCGGGCATTCCGTATATACTCCGGGCCGCACATAGCGACATCTCCCCGCAACACGTTCCCCAGGGTCGCCCCATATGAACCGCGAAGAAGCCCTCGAAGTTTTCCGTAATTCCGAAGAGATCGTCTCGGCCGACGAGGTGAGCCAATCCGTCGACACAATGGCCAAGGCCATCAAGGCGGCCGTTGGCGACGAATTCCCGATGGTGCTCTCGGTCATGGGCGGTGCGGCCGTCTTCACCGGCATGCTGCTGCCGCGCCTGGACTTCCCGCTGGAGTTCGACTACATCCACCTCTCGCGCTACAACAACACCACGACAGGCGGCGCGATGCAATGGCGCGTGGCGCCGCGCGACTCTGTGCGCGATCGCGTGGTGCTCGTGCTCGACGACATTCTCGACGAAGGCGCCACCATGGCAGCGATTCGCGATCGAATCCTGGAGATGGGCGCCTCGAAGTTCTACAGCGCCGTGCTGTGCGAGAAGATCCTGACGAAGGACAAGCCCTCGCATCCGGATTTCTGTGGCTTTACGGTGCCAGACCGCTACGTCTTTGGCTGCGGCATGGATGCCAAGGGCTACTGGCGCAACCTGCCGGCGATCCGCGCCTTGACCACGCCGCGCTGAGCGCCGCCAGCGGGACAACGTTCCGTATCCACCATGCGACAAAGCGACAAAGGGGCCTGCGAGGCCCCTTTGTCGTTTGGGTGCGCCGGCGAGCCCTCGCCCACCGGCATGACACCCGATCAGATCGCCTTGGCGGCGCGCACCTTATCGACGACGACATCCGCCACGGCGGCGACGTCGAGCAACTGCGCTTGTGCGTCGCGGCGGCCCTGATACTCGAGCTTGCCTTCCTTCAGCCCCCGGTCACCGATCACCACGCGATGCGGCACGCCGATCAGCTCCCAATCCGCGAACATCACGCCGGGACGCTCGCCACGGTCGTCGAGAATCACGTCGACGCCCGCAGCCACCAGGTCGTCATAGAGCTTATCGGCCGTCGCACGCACGGCGTCGCTGCGGTCATAGCCCATCGGGCAAAGCACGACTTCGAACGGCGCAATCGATTCCGGCCAGATGATGCCGCGATCGTCGAAGTTCTGTTCGATGGCCGCGCCAAGAATTCGCGTGATGCCAATGCCATAGCAGCCCATTTCCATCGGCGCAGGCTTGCCGGTCTCGTCGAGGAAGGTGGCATTCATGGCATCCGAATACTTGGTCCCCAACTGGAACACGTGCCCCACTTCGATGCCACGGCACAGGGCAATCTCGCCCTTGCCATCCGGCGACATGTCGCCAGGCACGACGTTGCGCAGATCGGCCACGACTTCCGGCTCGGGCAGATCGCGCCCCCAGTTCACACCGGTGATATGGAAGTCGACCTCGTTCGCGCCAACCACGAAATCGCTCATCTTAGCGACCGTGCGATCGACCACGAGCTTGACCGGCTGCTTCGTACCGATGGGGCCCAGGTAGCCCGGCGGTGTGCCGAACCGATCGACGATCTCGGCCTCGCTCGCGAAGCGGAAGTCCGCCAGTCCCGGCACCTTGCTCGCCTTGATCTCGTTCAGTTCGTGATCGCCGCGCAGCAACAGCAGCCAGACGGTCGTGCCGGCCTCTTCGCTGTCGGTGGCAAGCACAATCGACTTGACCGTGCGCGCCAGCGGGATCGAGAGCAGTTCCGCGACGGCTTCGCACTTGGCCTTGCCCGGTGTGGCCGTCTTGGTCAGCGCCTCGGCGGGCGCGGCGCGCTCGCCCTGCGGGGCAAGCGCCTCGGCCATTTCGACGTTGGCCGCATAGTCGGACGCAGGGCAGTAGGCAATGGCGTCTTCACCGGTATCGGCGATCACGTGGAATTCGTGCGAGCCGGACCCGCCAATCGAGCCGTTGTCGGCCACCACGGCGCGAAACGCCAGCCCTAGGCGCGTGAAGATGCGCACGTAGGCGTCGAACATCTTCTGATAGGAAACCTGCAGGCCGGCACGGTCCTTATCGAAGGAGTAGGCGTCCTTCATGATGAACTCGCGCCCGCGCATCACGCCGAAACGCGGACGAATCTCGTCGCGGAACTTCGCCTGTACCTGATAGAAGTTCACCGGCAGTTGGCGATAGCTCTTGATCTCGCGGCGCGCGATGTCCGTCACCACTTCCTCGTGGGTCGGGCCGACGACGAAATCGCGGTCGTGGCGATCCTTCAGTCGCAGCAATTCCGGACCGTACTGCTTCCAGCGCCCCGACTCCTGCCACAGTTCGGCGGGCTGGACGGCGGGCATAAGCAGTTCGAGCGCGCCGGCACGGTTCATTTCTTCGCGGACGATGGCTTCAACCTTGCGGATCGAACGCAGGCCGATCGGCAGGTAATCATAGATACCGCCGGCCACGCGGCGAATCATGCCGGCGCGCATCATCAGCTTGTGGCTGACGATCTCGGCGTCGGCGGGCGCTTCCTTGAGGGTGCCGATGAAGAAACGAGAGGCTTTCATGCAGATTTCCGGGAAAAATGAGGGTCAACGGCGCGCACAGCGGTTCGGGGTGTTGCCGGGAACGGGGCCGGGGCACGCCCCGACGTCGCGACGGCGCCCAAGACACCCGCCGGCCGTACGCGCCGCCCCGGTCACCCGAGCCGCCGCCGGCCGCCGCGCCGGTGATTATCTGTTTATAATCGAAGCAATTTTAAAGGATTCAAGGGTGGTTGTATGCTTGACCGTGAAGGCTTTCGCCCGAACGTCGGCATCATCCTCTTAAACGCACGCAATGAAGTGTTCTGGGGCAAGCGGCTGGGCGAGCACTCCTGGCAGTTCCCGCAAGGCGGCATCAAGTACGGCGAAACGCCCGAACAAGCCATGTTCCGAGAATTGCACGAAGAAACCGGGCTAAAGCCAGAACACGTCAAAATCATCGGTCGCACGCGCGACTGGCTGCGTTATGAGGTGCCGGACAAATTCATCAAGCGCGAAGTGCGCGGACATTACCGGGGCCAGAAGCAAATCTGGTTCCTGCTGCGCATGGTCGGTCGCGACTGCGATATCTGCCTGCGCGCGACCGAGCATCCGGAGTTCGATGCCTGGCGCTGGAACGAATATTGGGTGCCGCTCGACGCCGTGATCGAGTTCAAGCGCGAGGTCTACCAACTCGCGCTGAACGAGCTCTCGCGCTATCTGCGACGCTCGGCGGCGCGCGCGCAACAGGATCGGCGACGCTTTCCGCGCGCCGGGGCCCGGGTCGGCGAATTGCCGCCGGGCGCGAGCATTGCGGATGACGACACCTGCGACGGCGGCAGTTGTGTCGACGAGGCCAGCGAAATGGCAGGTGCCGCCAGTGTCGGCACACCGCCTCGGGAGCACTGAACCGGGCCGCCGCCGGCGTGTCCCATCATCGGTCGCGGGCACCATGCCCGCGCCTTCCTTTTGACCTAGCATCCTCCGGGATGCCGCGCGGATCGTCCGCTATCGTTGATCCGCCGCCCAACCGACTTCTCGATCCCATTCCATGCGTCTTTCCCTCGCTCGCCACGCCCCGCGCCTGACCGCCCTGGCCCCTTTGGCCGCACTGGCGCTGATGACCGCCTGTAGCGGCATGATGCAGCCCGTCCAGGACTACGACGAATACATCGCCCAGCAGGAAGCCTCCAAGGGCAAGTGGAAGGAAGCTGAATTCACCCTGCCGGCGAAAGCCCCGCAAGACGCCGATCTCGTGAGCTTCCCCACCCTGCCGAGCGCCACCCTCGACTACGCCATCGACACGAAGTCGGTGCAGGTGACGGACGACGGTGTAGTCCGCTACGTTGCCGTGATCCGCAGCAAGCAAGGGGCGCGCAACGTCTCGTTCGAAGGCATTCATTGCTCGTCGTTCGAGTCGCGTCTGTACGCAACGGGCCGACCGGATGGCACATGGGTTGCGGCGCGCAACAGCGAATGGCGTCCGATTCGTCCGTATGGTGCAACCGCCTATCAGGGCATCCTGTTCCGCGACTATCTCTGTCGGGACAAGGCCCCATTGGGTGACGCCAAGGAAATCGTGCAGAACCTGCGCTACCCGAAGTTCGATCAGAACCAGAACTATCGTTAAGCCGCCGACGCACGGTCGATAACGATTGACCGTCGAGATGAAAAACGCCGGTCACGCAGTTCAAATGCGTGCCGGCGTTTTGTCTGTCAGGCGCGAGGCCATCGCCCCGCCGTGCGGCTCAGCGCAAGATCAGATTGTCGCGATGGATCAGCTCGGGCTCGTTCGCAAAGCCCAGCACCTGCTCGATGTCGCTGCTCGGGTGACGCCGAATCAGACGCGCCTCCGAGGCGCTGTAATTCGACAGCCCGCGCGCGACTTCAAGGCCGCCCTCGTCCACGCAGGCAATCACTTCGCCGCGAGCAAACGTGCCTTCGACATCGATCACACCGATCGGCAGCAGGCTCTTGCCCTCTTGCGTCAGCTTCTTGCACGCGCCCGCATCGATCACCACGCGACCGCGCACCTGCAAATGATCGGCCATCCATTGCTTGCGGGCGGTGAGCACGGCCGTGCGCGCGACCAACTGCGTGCCGATGGCCTCGCCGCTCGCCAGACGCACAAGCACGTCGTCCTCGCGCCCCGACGCGATCACGGTATGCGCGCCGCTGGTCGCTGCGCGCTTGGCCGCCAGGATTTTCGTCAGCATGCCGCCGCGTCCGATATTGGTGCCCGCGCCACCGGCCATCGCTTCGAGACGCTCGTCACCCGCATCGGCCTCGTGGACGAACTCGGCCTTGGGGTCCTTGCGCGGATCGGCCGTGTACAGGCCCGACTGATCGGTCAGGATGACCAGTGCGTCGCCGTCGATCAGATTCGTCACGAGTGCGCCCAACGTGTCGTTATCGCCGAACTTGATTTCGTCGGTCACGACCGTGTCGTTCTCGTTGATGATCGGCACCACACCCAGACGAAGCAATGTGAGCAAGGTCGTTCGCGCGTTCAGATAGCGTTCGCGGTCGGCCAGATCGGCGTGCGTGAGCAGAATCTGCGCGGTGCGCACGCCGTGCTCGGCGAAGCGCGTCTCATAGACCTGCGCGAGGCCCATTTGTCCCACGGCCGCCGCCGCCTGTAATTCGTCGATGGCGGTCGGACGGCGCGCCCAGCCGAGGCGCTGCATGCCCTCGGCAATGGCACCCGAGCTGACGAGCACCACCTGCTTTGGCGGACGACCATCGCCACCATGCCGCAGCGCGGCGATCTGTTGTGCCCATCGCGCAATCGCGACATCGTCCAGCCCGCGACCGTCGTTGGTCACGAGACTGGATCCCACTTTCACCACGAGCCGCTTGGCATCGGCGATGACCGAACGCATGGAACTGGATTCTCCTGCGAATGTATTGGGAAGTCGGCGCTATCGCAGCCGGATCGCTGGCATTGGCGCGATGACAGGCAGCGCCATCGCCAGCGTTTGAGTGAGACGGAGTTTACGCCTTTGGCGCGTCGTCCGGGGGCGTCTGCGGGGCGACGTCGGCCGCCGGGGCGGCACTGCCCGCGCGAAAACGCGGATCCTGTGCAGCATCTTCCATCGCTTCTTCCACGGCACCGCGTTGTTGATACAAATACTCTTGCACGGCCAGACACAGCTTCTCGCAACCTTCGCCGGTCAAGGCGGAAATCTCGAACGTCGGACCGTCCCAGGCGAAGCGCTTCTGGAAGTCGGCAACGCGCTCGGCGCGTTCCGCTTCCGGCACCATGTCGACCTTGTTGAGCACCAGCCAACGCGGCTTCTGGAACAGTTCCTCGTCGTACTTCTGGAGCTCAAGGATGATGGCCTTGGCATCCGCCACCGGATCGACACCCTCGTCGAACGGCGCAATATCCACGATGTGTAGCAACAGGCCCGTGCGTTGCAAGTGACGCAGGAACTGGTGACCGAGGCCGGCCCCATCGGCCGCGCCTTCGATCAGGCCGGGAATATCCGCAATCACGAAGCTCTTGCCCGGCGCGGTGCGCACGACCCCCAGATTGGGGTGCAGCGTCGTGAACGGATAATCGGCGATCTTCGGGCGCGCGTTCGACACCGAAGCGATGAACGTCGACTTGCCCGCGTTGGGCATGCCGAGCAGACCGACGTCTGCGAGCACCTTCAGCTCGAGCTGGAGCATGCGACGCTCGCCCGGCTTGCCGTCCGTCTTCTGACGGGGCGCGCGGTTCGTGCTCGACTTGAAATGGAGGTTGCCCAGACCGCCCGCGCCCCCTTGGGCGAGCACGACTTCCTGACCGTGTTCGGTCAGGTCGGCAATGGTCTCGCCGGTGTCCATGTCGCTGATGATGGTGCCGACCGGCATGCGCAGGTAGACATCCTCGCCCCCCTTGCCATAGCAATCTGCGCCTCGACCGGATTCCCCGTGCTTTGCGAGGTGTTTCCGCGCGTAGCGGTAATCGATCAGGGTGTTGATATTGCGATCCGCCACGGCAAACACGCTGCCGCCGCGACCGCCGTCGCCGCCGTCGGGTCCGCCGAACGGCACGAATTTCTCGCGGCGCATCGATGCCGAGCCGTTGCCGCCGTTCCCGGCGATCACCTCGATACGCGCTGCGTCAATGAATTTCATGGGGGTCCGTTCCGCTCAATCGACCGTCCGCAGACGATCCTAACGCTGTGTAATGGCCCGACCGACGCGCAAAATGCTCGCCGCGCTCCGGCGGGAAAAACAAAAAAGGCTCCGCATGGGAGCGGAGCCTTTTGGTGGCAAAAGGCTTAGCTTACGCTGCCGGCACCACGCTAACCACTTGCTTCTTCGCTGCGCCCTTGATGGCGAATTGCACATGGCCGTCGGCCAGTGCAAACAGCGTGTGGTCCTTACCAATACCGACATTTTCGCCGGCATGCATACGAGTACCACGTTGGCGAACGATGATGCCGCCAGCCAGGATCGCCTGACCGCCGTACACCTTCACGCCGAGGCGCTTCGACTCTGAATCGCGGCCGTTACGGGACGATCCGCCTGCTTTTTTGTGTGCCATGACTTAACTCCTTACCTAGCTCGATCGATTAGCCGTTGATGCTGTCGATACGCAGCTCGGTGTAGTTTTGGCGATGGCCTTGACGCTTTTGGTAGTGCTTGCGACGGCGCATCTTGAAAATCTTCACCTTGGGGTGACGACCCTGGGCGATAACGGTAGCCTTGACGGAAGCCCCACTGACCAACGGCGCACCGAACTTAATCGATTCGCCCTCGCCTACGGCGAGAACCTGGTCGATGGTGATTTCAGCGCCAATGTCAGCCGGTATCTGTTCTACTTTAAGTTTTTCGCCAGCAGCAACCTTATATTGCTTGCCGCCGGTTTTTATGACCGCGTACATTGTTGAACCTCACTCATAAACAAGAGAATTTTCCGCGCAGGCCGAGGGTCCCGAAAGGACTCGACTTACCAGCCCATCGCACCGCCGCAGACCGTCATACCTAGGTATTCCCGGACTTGTCGCAACGAATGCGCGCACGAAAACCGGAGATTATACAGACTTTCTCCTTTTGCGTCAAAGACTTCCGTGAAACCTGTCAAACCGCGGGGCTGGTCCCCGAAAGTCGCCGCGCCCACTATATAATTTGGGGCGAAATTTTCCTCACCCGAGCCTTGTCTTGACTGCTTCGACTTCTTCCCAGAACGTACTGGCCGCCATCGCCGACGACATGCGTGCCGTCGACCAGCTTATCCGCCACCGGCTGGCCTCCGAGGTGGTCCTGATCAATCAGATCTCGGAATACATCATCAATTCGGGCGGCAAACGGCTGCGCCCGGCGTTGCTGCTGCTCGTGTCCGGTGCGCTTGGCGTGAGCTCACCGCATCGCTTCGAGTTGGCGGCGGTCATCGAGTTCATTCATACCTCGACACTGCTTCACGACGACGTCGTCGACGAATCCGACCTGCGTCGCGGCAAGCAAACGGCGAATGCGCTGTTCGGCAACGCGGCTTCGGTATTGGTGGGCGACTTCCTGTATTCACGCTCCTTCGAAATGATGGTGAGCGTGGACAACATGCGCGTGATGCAAATTCTCGCGCGCGCCACCAACGTGATTGCCGAAGGCGAAGTGTTGCAGTTGCTGAACATGCACGACCCGGACGTCGACGAAGCGCGCTATCTGCAGGTCATCCAGTACAAGACGGCCACGCTATTCGAAGCGGCAACGCAACTCGCTGCCGTGCTCGCCAACGCCGACGCGCAAACCGAAGCAGCCGTGCGCGAATACGGCGGACGTCTCGGCACCGCATTCCAGTTGATGGACGATTGGCTCGACTACGCAGGCGACACCGACGCGATGGGCAAGAACGCCGGCGACGATCTGCGCGAGGGTAAGCCGACGCTGCCGCTCATTCACGTGCTGCAACATGGCACCGACGACGAGCGCGCACTCGTGCGTGAAGCCATCGAGAATGGCGGCACCGACAAGTTCGAACCGATCCTCGCCGCGATCACGCGCACGGGCGCGCTCGATTACACGCTGGCACGTGCCAAAGAAGAAGCCGACGCTGCGGCACAAACAATTTCAGCGCTACCCTCTTCCCAATACAAAAATAGCCTGCTAGAATTGTGTTCTTACTCGATAGCGCGACGCACTTAACGGCGAAGTAGCAGTATCGAAAGCGGGGTGTAGCTTAGCCTGGTAGAGCGCTACGTTCGGGACGTAGAGGCCGGAGGTTCGAATCCTCTCACCCCGACCAGAATTACCTTTGCTTGCGAGCAAAGCAAAAAAACCGCCGGACGTGTCCGGCGGTTTTTTTATGCCTGTTGCACGCATCATCGGCGCATCATCGCGATGCGTCCAGGCCTCGAATCGCTTGGCGTCCAACGCATCAGGCTTGTACAGCGCACCCGGTGCCCGACGCGGCCGACCGCCGCATCCCCCTCTGCTATAGTGGCAACTCATTGCCACCCGCCCGTGCCATTTACGCACCCAAACGCTTGGAAGCCCTGCCCTTGTGGGCGCAGATTTGCGCCGTCGCCCTCCTGATCATCTGCTCGGGATTCTTTTCCATTTCCGAAACGAGCATGATGGCGCTCAACCGCCATCGCCTGAAACACCTCGTCCGGATGAACGCGCACGGTGCCAGGACAACGCAAGGCCTGCTCGCTCGCACCGAAGACCTGCTCTCGACGATTCTCGTCGGCAATAACGTCATCAATACCGTCGTCCCCGTGCTCACCACGTCGATCGCGGTGCGCTACTTTGGCAACGACGCAATCACGCTCTCGGTCGCAACGGCACTCATTGCGCTGCTCATCATCATCTTTGCCGAGATCGGACCGAAGATCGTCGGTGCGACGTATCCCGAACGCATTGCACTGCCGACGAGCCGATTGCTCAAGCCGATCGTGACGCTGGCCGCGCCGCTCGTGTGGGTGCTCAACGGCTTCGTGCGCGGCATGCTGCGCGTGCTGCGCATCGACACACGTCGCGCAGCCGGCGAAGTTCGTCTCACGACGGAAGAACTGCGCACCATCGTGCTCGAGGCCAGCAACTACATGCCGACCAAGCCGCGCAGTGTGCTGCTCAATCTGCTCGATCTTGAAAACATCGCGGTCGACGACGTGATGGTGCCGCGCGCGCGCATCGAGGCACTCGACATCTCGGCACCGCTCGACACGCTGCTCTCGCAGCTAGCGACCTGCTATCACAACAAGCTGCCGGTCTACGACGGCGACATCGATCGCGTCATCGGCATTCTGCCGGTGCGCCGCACGCTGGCCGCCCTGCAACACCCGGACGATCTCTCGGCCGACACGTTGCGCGCGTTGCTCGTCGAGCCGTATTTCATCCCGAGCGACACGCCCGCGTTGCGGCAACTGCAGTATTTCCAGGAGAACCATCGGCGCATCGGGCTGGTCGTCAACGAATACGGCGAAGTCGAGGGACTGCTCACCACCGAGGACATCATCGAGGAACTCATCGGCGAATTCACGACGAGCATGCCGGGTACGGGGGGAAGCCGGTCAGGCTGGACCTCGGATGACGATTGCCTGGTCAGCGGCGGCGTAGGGCTGCGCGACCTGAATCGCCGACTGAACCTGCATTTGCCGACCGACGGTCCGAAGACGCTCAATGGTCTGATCCTCGAAGTGCTGCGCGAGATTCCCGAGGCCACCGTCAGCCTCGAGATCAGCGGCGTTCGCATGGAAATCGTGCAAATCGACAATCAGGCGATCAAAATGGTGCGCCTGTTCAAGCCGGGCACACGAACGCCGTCGCAGGATTGAGTCGCCGTCGTTCACTGCACGTGACACCCGCCCATTTTTCGGGCAATTCCGATTGAGCCGCTCCAAGGTTTTGACGAGACTGACGTTTCACGCAGCACTCGTCAGACCCTGTCATGTCATTTCATTCTTCTGAATTCTCCGCCACGGCGACAGCCACCGAGCCGCTCGCGGCCACGTCGCGCGCACCGCTCGACGCCACCACCCCCTTGCAGTTTCTCGAACAGATGCTGGGCGAGGCGGTTCGGGCTGGCGCGTCCGATGTGCACTTCGAGCCGATGGCACAACGCTTTCGCATTCGACTGCGGATCGACGGCCATCTTTACGAGCACTGCGATGTGCCGCTGCCGTGGCGCGACATGCTCGTCTCACGCCTGAAGGTGCTCGCCAATCTGGATATCGCCCAGAAGCGTCTGCCGCAGGACGGGCGCATGGTGTGGCGCGAAGCGGGCGAACCCGTGGAGTGCCGCGTCAGCGCATTGCCCACGCTGCACGGCGAGAAGCTTGTCGTGCGCCTGCTCGATGGCGCGAAGGTTCCGCTCTCGCTGGAAGGACTCGGCTACACGCCAAAGCAGTACCTCGCGCTCACGCGCGCCATTGCCCGACCACACGGCATGATTCTGCTGACCGGCCCAACCGGCAGCGGCAAGACCGTCTCACTTTACAGTTGCCTCAAGCGGCTCAACGACACCTCGCGCAATATCGTCACCATCGAAGACCCGGTCGAAATCCGCTTGCCAGGGGTCACGCAGGTCAATCTCAACGAGCGCGCCGGGCTCGACTTCGCGACCGCCTTGCGCGCGTTTCTTCGACAGGATCCGGACGTGCTCGTCGTCGGCGAGATTCGCGATACCCAAACCGCCGAGATCGCCGTGCAGGCGGCACAGACCGGACACCTCGTATTCGCAACCGTCCACGCGAACGACGCGACGAGCACACTCGCCCGACTGTTCGATCTCGGGGTCGCACCGTTCAATCTGTCATCGACGCTGCTGCTCATCAGCGCACAGCGCTTGCTCAGGCGTCGGTGCCCGGCGGGTTGCGAACCCGGTCGTGCGCCAGAGGACATCGCCCGGGCCGGCCCGCCCTGCATGCGCTGTCACGGCACCGGATTCGCCGGGCGCATCGGTGCGTTCCAGGTCATGCCGATCAGCGCGACGCAGGCGACCAACATTGCACAGGCCCGAAGCCCGCACGCACTCGCGGCGCAAGCGCAGCGCGAAGGTGTCATGACCCTGCGCGAAGCCGGTCTCTGGCATTGCGCGACAGGCACCGTAAGCGAGGAGGATGTCGATGCGACGACGCCCGCCTGATGCTCATCTACCGCGCGCGCGGACTAACACGTCGATGCCATCGGCACATGCCGCGTGCCAGGCCGCAGTAGGGTCGAGCCGCCTATCGCCGCGCGTCACAACGCGCAGGGGTGAACCATGTCGCGTATAACGCAGCCCCGCCGCTGGCACTGGCAAGGTCGCGATGCCCAGGGGCAACGCCGGCGCGGCGAGGTGCTCGCCCACGGTGAAGCCGCCGCGCGTTTGCTGCTGCGCGGCCAGCCCATGACGATCACGCATTTGCGGCCGGGTCGCCGGCATACGCCCTCCGGACGCGTCGGAACGGCAGATGCCACCGATCTGGTTCGACGCCTCGCCACGTTGCTCGGTGCAGGGGTGCCGCTCACGTCAGCCCTCGACGTACTCGCGCGTGGCGCCCATACGCGAGGGCTCAAGCGGCTCGCGTCCGATATCGGACTGGACGTCGGGCGCGGGCATCCGTTGGCACACGCGATGGCGCAGGCCAGCCACCGATTCAGCGGCGTCGACTGTCAGTTGATTGCCGCCGCCGAACTGAGCGGTCAGCTCGGCCCAACGCTGGCGCGTCTGAGTGCGCACTACGATCACACACGAACGGTGCGAGAGAAGCTCCAGCGCGCGCTTGCCTATCCGCTGACGGTGCTGGTCGTCGCATTGGCCGTCGTGATGGCGCTGCTGCAGTGGGTGATCCCGGAGTTCGAGCGTCTGTTCGCCAGCGCCGCCGGTGGCGGCATGCCCCTGCCGCCGCTCACGCGATGGCTCATCGACCTCTCGCGAGCGTCGCTGACAAACGGGCCGTGGCTGCTGGTCGGCCTGGGCACCGCCGGGCTGGTCGTCGCGGCGGCATTGCGCCGCAGCCCCCGAACGCGGCGTCTCCGGGATCGCCTGCTCTTGCAACTGCCGGGTGCAGGACGCATCCTGTGCATGCTGAGCGCTGCCCGGTGGGCCAGAACCCTTGGCACGTTGCTCGACGCGGGCGTCGCGCTTCCCGACGCGATGGACGCCGCTGCGAGCGCATGCGGCAACCTCGTCATGCAGCGCGCGGCGCACGACGTGCACCGGGAAGTCGCCCGAGGTGCCCGTCTGGCGACCTCGCTCGAGGCCAATGCACACTGGCCCCTGATCATCGCGCAACTGACCGTGATCGGGGAGGAATCGGGTACACTCGGGCGCATGCTCAACCAGGCCGCCGGCCTGCTCGACGAAGACGCTTCGCACGCGCTGGTCAGTGCCTGTGCGGCGCTCGAACCGATAATGATTACGCTTCTTGGCCTGCTGATCGGCGGCATGGTCCTCGCCATGTACCTGCCGATGTTCCAACTCGGATACGGTGTCGCATGAACGGTTACGCAGAGCTGCTACGGGTCGATTGGCTGGCGGAACTGGCACCTCACTGGCGCCTTGCGCTGTTCGCCGCCTTGGGCGTCGTCGCCGGGCTCGGTCTCGATGCCGTCGTGCGGCGCGTGCCCGCGGCGATCGAACGGGCGTGGCTGGAAGAGATGCAGGCAGTCGATGCCACGAACGCATCGGCCCTGCGCGCTCCCTTTCATCAAGCTGCCCCGCCGTCCGCCTCGATAGCGCTCACCGCCCCACTCGCAGCACCTCCCGCCCCGTTGGCAGACGCCGCCGCGCCTCGCCGCTGGCAACTCTCACTCCTCAGCGGCGCGTTGAGCGTCGCCGTGGCGTGGCGCTTCGGCCCGACCTGGCAGAGCCTCGGCGCACTCGGACTCGTCTGGACACTCATTGCGCTCGCGTACATCGACCACGATACGCAACTCCTGCCCGACATCCTCACGCTGCCGCTGTTGTGGGCAGGCCTGCTGTGCAACCTCGGGCACTGGTTCGCCGCGCTCCCGGCGGCGGTCGTCGGGGCCGCGACCGGCTACCTGAGCCTGTGGGCGTTGTATTGGGTGTACTGGTGGCTGCGTCGGCGTGAGGGCATGGGCTTCGGCGACTTCAAGCTCTACGCGGCGCTGGGTGCGTGGTTCGGCTGGACCGCCCTGCTACAGATTCTGCTGCTCGCCTGTGCGCTCGCCATCGTGATCGCCGGCACCGCCTGGCTCACCGGACGGCTGCGCAGCGATCAAATGTTTCCTTTCGGCGCCTTTCTCGCCGCCGCAGGCATCGCCACGCTGTTTGGCGGTAATGGCCTGTTGATCTGGATTGGAGGAACGCCATGACTTACGCCATCGGCCTGACCGGCGGCATCGGCAGCGGCAAGACGACGGTCGCCAACCTGTTCGCCACGCACGGCATCGCCATCATCGACACCGACGCCATTGCGCACAGCATCACCGCTCCGAACGGCGCGGCCATGCCCGCGATCCGGCGCGAGTTCGGCGACGCGTTTGTCGCCCCGGACGGCTCGCTCGACCGCGCACGCATGCGCGACGCCGTCTTCACGGACGATGCGGCCAGAGCGCGTTTGGAGGCCATTACCCACCCGTTGATTCGCACGGAGTGCGAGCGTGCCGCCAGCGACGCCCAAGGGCCCTATCTGATTTTCGTCGTGCCCCTGCTGGTGGAATCCGGGAAGTGGCGAGAGCGCGTGCAGCGCGTGCTCGTCGTCGATTGCACCGAGCAGACGCAGATCGCGCGCGTCATGTCCCGTAATGGCTTCACGCGCGATCAGGTGCAGGCGATCATGGCGCGTCAGGCAAGTCGGGCGCAGCGGCTCGCCGCCGCCGACGACGTCATCGACAACGATGCCCAGCATGCCCCACTCGCCCCACAGGTCGACCGTTTGCATGCGGCGTATCTGAAGTTTGCGGCGCAGGCCGAAGGCCGTTGATCGACGCCGGCGTTCGCATGAACAGCGCCGCTCGCACGCCCCGCCTTCGATTGAGCGCCCACGCGCGTTGCGCCTCGACAGATTCCGGCATTAGAATGTCGCCATTACGCTGAAAAGCGCCAACTTCTGGGCCAACGCGCTTGATCCTGTACGAATATCCGCTCAACGAACGCATTCGCACGCTGCTTCGGCTGGAAGAGCTGTTCGGGCGCTTTGCCTTCTTCGTCGGGCAGGATCAGCCGCTCGATCATCACGCGGCGCTGATCACGATGTTCGAGATTGCCGACATCGCCGGACGCACCGACCTGAAGAACGAACTGGTCAAGGAACTCGACCGGCAACGTCAGACGCTGACCACCTATCGCGGCAATCCCGATATCGCCTCCGACGCACTCGAACAGTTCATCGGCGAAGTCGAGTTGGCGATCGCGAACCTCAACCAGATTCCCGGCAAGCCCGGCCAGCATCTGAACGACAACGAATGGCTAGCCAGCATTCGCAGCCGCTCGGTGATCCCCGGCGGCACGTGCCGCTTCGACCTTCCGTCGTATTACGCGTGGCGTCACAACGATGCCGAGCAGCGCCGTCAGGACATCGATAAATGGATCGGCCCGCTGTTTCCGATACGCGACGCCCTTGGCATCGTGCTGGGGCTCGCCCGGGAGTCCGGTCACGCCAGCAAGGCGATGGCGCAGCAAGGCAGCTACCAGCAGATGCTGACCGGCCGTGTCTATCAACTGATGCAGGTGAGAGTGGCGCCCGAGTTGCGGGTCATTCCCGAAGCCAGCGCCAACAAGTACATGCTGTGGGTGCGCTTCACCACACAGGACGGCGATCTCAAACCGCGTCCGGTCGACAGCGACGTGCCGTTCCTGCTCACGCTCTGCAATCTCTAAATCCATGACGACCGTCGTCAACTGCCCGACCTGCGGCAAGAAAGTGGTTTGGGGACCCGAGGCGAAATTCCGCCCGTTCTGCTCGGAGCGTTGCAAGCAGATCGACATCGGCGCTTGGGCGGCAGAGAAGTACACGATCCCCGCCGACTCGCCCGACGATCCCTCGCAAGACGCCCCGCTCGATCCGACGCAGCGCTGATGCGCTGATGCCGCACAGCGCGCACGGACGACCCTCATCCCACCCAACGCAAAAGGCACCCTCGCGGGTGCCTTTTGTGCGTCTGGGAGCGCGCTCGGAACCGCGGCGTCACCGGTCAACCGGTCAATCGATCACTCGGCAGCGTCGCGACTGGCCGCTACGGCCGCCCCCGACGACTTTGCGGCGAGCTCCTCCGAGAGCCAGCTCAGCGGCGGCAGCGCCGCCGGCAGCAACGGCTCCACGCTCACCGGCGGGCGCTGCCATGCCAGTGCCTGCCCTTCCTTGCCGTGCGGCTCGCCCTGCCATGCGGTGACTTTGCAGAAATGCAGACGCACATAGGCATGGGGGTAATCGTGTTCGAGGACGCGCCACGGCGCGCAACGCTCCACCGTCACCCCCAGTTCCTCGTGCAGTTCACGCGCGAGCGCCGCGGCGACCGACTCGCCCGCCTCCAGCTTGCCCCCCGGAAACTCCCAATAACCCGCGTACGGCTTGCCCGCCGGACGCTGACCGAGGAGCACCGAGCCATCCGCGCGCACCATCACGCCGACGGCCACTTCCGTGATGGGACGCCCATCGGGCGCATATCGTTTCGACACTGTCATAGTCCTTCGCCATCCTTGCGCCATCTGCGCACTCTGCGCTGCCTGCGGATTTCCCGGTCGAACGGTGCATGTCATGGCCGATGGCCCACGGCGCCCCGCTCGACCGCACGTTACGAGGCGTGTGACGCACTCCGAAGCTTGCCCGCCCAGTCGCGAGCGAACTGGAAAGCCACGCGCCCCGAACGCGAACCGCGCTCGAGCGCCCAGATCAGGGCTTCATGACGCGCCGATTCCGTTTGATCCGCCGGCACGCCAAAATGCTGCAACCAGTGGCCGACGATCGTCAGGTAGTCGTCCTGCTTGAACGGGTAAAAGCTCACCCACAGCCCGAATCGCTCGGACAACGAGATCTTCTCTTCGATCACTTCACCCGGATGAATCTCACCGTCATCGGTGTGGCGATAGCTTTCGTTGTCCTTCATGTACTCGGGCAACAGATGACGGCGATTCGACGTCGCGTAGATCAGCACATTGTCCGACTGCGCGGCCACCGAGCCGTCGAGCGCAACCTTCAGCGCCTTGTAGCCCGACTCACCATCTTCAAACGACAGGTCGTCGCAGAACACGACGAAGCGCTCGGGACGCTGCGAAATCAGATCGACGATATCCCCCAGATCGACCAGGTCATCCTTGTCGACTTCGATCAGACGCAGGCCTTCCGAGGCGTACTGATTCAGGCAAGCCTTGATCAGTGACGACTTGCCCGTGCCGCGCGCACCGGTGAGCAACACGTTGTTGGCCGGCTCGCCATGCACAAACTGACGCGTATTCTGTTCGATCAGCCCTTTCTGGCGCTCGATATTCTGCAGATCGCCCAGCGTGATCGTCGACACATGCGCCACGGGCTGCAGAAATCCGCGCCCCTGTTTCTTGCGCCAGCGAAAGGCCACCGCGGCGCTCCAGTCGATCTCGGGAGTGGCCGGCGGCAACATCACCTCCAGCCGGGCCAGCACGCCTTCCGCGCGCGTGAGGAACTGCTCCAACTTGTCCATGCTTCGAAATCCCCGCGCCGCTCACGGGCGCTTGTGTCGATGCTTCGTCGTGTTGTCGTTTCCTTTCGCTGCCCGCCGCGGTGCTTTTGTCACCTGCCGGCGATGGGCCGATACTGCCGGCCAGTGCCGCTGACGCAGGGCCGACGCCGATCGGGCATCGACACGCTGCGCCCCCGGTGGGAGGCGCGCGGCGCTCGCGTCAGGGCTTAGGAACGGTAATCCGCGTTGATGCTCACGTAGTCGTGCGAGAGGTCGCACGTCCACAACGTGGCGGCGGCGTCGCCGCGCCCGAGCACCACGCGGACCGTGATTTCGCTTTGCTTCATCACGCGCTGTCCCTCTTCCTCGCGATAGTCGGCATTGCGGCCGCCCGCGCGGGCGACCAGCACGTCGTCGAGATAGAGGTCGACCTTGCTGACGTCGAGGTCGTTCACCCCCGCATAGCCGATGGCGGCCAGAATGCGGCCCAGATTCGGATCGGACGCGTAAAACGCCGTCTTCACCAGCGGCGAATGCCCGATGGCATAGGCGATCTGACGGCACTCCGCCACATCGCGGCCGCCCTCGACCGTCACGGTGATGAATTTGGTCGCGCCTTCGCCGTCGCGCACGATCAATTGCGCCAATTCCTGCGAGATCGACAGCAAGGCGTCGCGGAACGCGGCAAAGGCAGGCGTGTCCGTGCTGGCGATTTCCGGCAGATCGGTCTGACCCGTGGCCGCGACGATAAACGAATCGTTGGTCGACGTATCGCCGTCGATGGTGATGGCGTTGAACGAACGATCCGCCACGTACTTGACGAGCGCGTCGAGCACCGGCTGCGCCACGCGCGCGTTGGTGCCCACAAAGCCGAGCATGGTTGCCATGTTCGGCTTGATCATGCCCGCCCCCTTGCTGATGCCGGTGAGGACGAGGGTCTTGCCTTCGATCACGATCTCACGCGAGGCGGCTTTCGGCAGCGTATCGGTTGTCATGATCGATTGCGCTGCCTCGTACCAGTGCGCAGACGCCAGATTGGCAATGGCTTGAGGCAGACCGGCGACCAAACGGTCAACCGGGAGCGGTTCGAGGATCACGCCGGTCGAGAACGGCAAAATCTGGTTCGGATTGACCGACAGCAGCTTGGCGAGCGCGTCGCACGTTGCCCGCGTGGCGACCATGCCTGGTTCGCCGGTGCCCGCGTTGGCGTTGCCCGTGTTGACGACAAGCGCACGAATGCCCGCCTGCGCGGCCAGATGGGCCTTGCAGACCGTCACCGGCGCCGCGCAGAAGCGGTTCGTCGTGAAAACGCCTGACACCGTGCTACCGGAGGCCAGTCGCATGACCAGCACGTCCTTACGGTTCGGCTTGCGGATATTGGCTTCGGCCCAGCCGAGTTCGACGCCGGGCACGGCGCGCAGTTGGGAGGCTTCGATCGAGGGGAAATTGACGGCCATGTGGGTTCGCCCGCGAGAGATGAGCGTTACAGCTCCCGCCCTGGCGATGTCGGCACGACACTCCGCCGGGGCGGCGGTTGATCGGTGCGGCCGGTCGAAAAACCGGCGCTACAAACGACGCGGCGCCGATCCTGAGTCGGCGCCGCGTCGATCGGTTCACATCTTAAGACAGTTTGCCGTGGCAGTGCTTGAATTTCTTGCCACTGCCGCACGGGCAGGCATCGTTGCGACCAACCTTCGGCAACAAGTCGCCGCCGGCCATCGCCGCGCTTGCCGCCTGGGCCAGCGCCGAAACCACCGGACGCCCCGCGTCTTCGTCGATTTCGCCGTCGCCGCCCACCGTCTCGAGTTCGTCGTGCTTGAACTCGACGTTGATCAGACCGCCCGCGCTGTCGTCGAGCGCTTCCGTCGCCTGCTCGAGCTCCTCCTGCGACTGGATACGCACGTTCATGATGACGCGCGTGACTTCGAGCTTGATGGTCTCAAGCAACTGGGCGAACAATTCGAACGCTTCGCGCTTGTATTCCTGCTTCGGATTCTTCTGCGCGTAACCGCGCAGATGGATGCCTTGACGCAGGTGATCCAACGCGGCCAGATGCTCGCGCCAGTTGGAATCCACGCTCTGAAGCATGACCGAGCGCTCGAACCCCGAGAACGACTCGCGTCCCACCAGTTCAACCTTGGCCTGATACGACGCTTCGGCGGCGTCCATCACTTCCTTGAGGATGTCCTCGTCGTCGATTTCTTCCGAGCCTTCGATACGCGACTGCAGCGGCAAATCGAGCTGCCACTCTTCGCGCAGCACCGTCTCCAGCCCCTTGAGGTCCCACTGTTCTTCGACCGTACCGGCCGGCACGCAGGTGCGCACCAGATCCTGGAACACGCTCTGACGCATGCCGGCGATGGTGTCCGAGACGTCTTGCGCTTCGAGCAGTTCATTGCGCTGCTGGTAGATCACCTTGCGCTGATCGTTGGACACGTCGTCGTATTCGAGCAGTTGCTTGCGCACGTCGAAGTTTCGCGCTTCGACCTTGCGCTGTGCCGACTCGATCGAACGCGTGACAATGCCCGCCTCGATGGCTTCGCCTTCCGGCATCTTCAGCCGATCCATGATCGAACGAACGCGGTCGCCGGCGAAGATGCGCAGCAGCGGATCTTCCAGCGACAGGTAGAAACGCGACGAGCCCGGATCGCCCTGACGGCCCGAACGGCCGCGCAACTGGTTGTCGATACGGCGAGATTCGTGGCGTTCGGTACCAATGATGTGCAAACCGCCTGCCGTCTTCACCTGCTCATGCAGACCCTGCCATTCGTCCTGCAATTGCTGGATGCGGGCTTGCTTGTCCGCGTCGGACAGGCTCGCATCCATTTCGATGAAACCCGATTGCTTCTCGACGTTGCCGCCCAGCACGATGTCGGTACCACGACCGGCCATGTTGGTGGCGATGGTGATGACGCCCGGACGCCCCGCCTGCGCGACGATCTCGGCTTCGCGCGCGTGTTGCTTGGCGTTGAGCACCTGGTGCGGCAGCTTCGCGCTCGTGAGCAGTTGCGAGAGGTACTCCGACGTCTCGATCGACGTCGTGCCCACCAGCACCGGCTGACCACGCTCCACGCAATCGCGGATGTCCTTGATGACCGCGTCGTACTTTTCCTTGGCCGTCTTGTAGATCTGATCCTGACGGTCGATCCGCTTGGGTGGGCGGTTGGTCGGGATCACCACCGTCTCGAGGCGATAGATCTCGTTGAATTCGAACGCTTCGGTATCCGCCGTCCCGGTCATGCCCGAGAGCTTGGCGTACATGCGGAAGTAGTTCTGGAACGTGATCGAGGCCAGCGTCTGGTTCTCATGCTGGATCGAGACGCGCTCCTTCGCTTCCACCGCCTGGTGCAGACCTTCGGACCAGCGGCGACCGGCCATCAGACGGCCGGTGAACTCGTCGACGATGACGATCTCGTCGTTCTGCACCACGTAATGCTGGTCCTTGTGGAACAGCGTGTGCGCGCGCAGGGCGGCGTACACATGGTGCATGAGGGTAATGTTCTGCGGCGCATAGAGACTGTCGCCCTCGGCGATCATGCCCCACTCGGCGAGCAGTTGCTCAGCCTTCTCGTGGCCGCGCTCGGTCAGGAACACCTGACGCGCCTTCTCGTCGAGCGTGTAATCGCCCGGCACCTCGACGCCCGTGCCGTCCGACTTCTCTTCACCGATCTGACGCTCGAGCATCGCCGGCAAGCGATCCATCTTCACATACAGCTCGGTGTGATCTTCGGCCTGGCCGGAGATGATGAGCGGCGTACGTGCCTCGTCGATCAGGATCGAGTCCACTTCGTCGACGATGGCGTAGTTCAGCGTGCGCTGCACCCGCTGCTCGGTCTCGTAGACCATGTTGTCGCGCAGGTAGTCGAAGCCGAACTCATTGTTCGTGCCGTACGTGATGTCGGCCGCGTACGCTGTCTGCTTCTCGTCATGCGGCATCTGCGACAGGTTGATACCCACCGACAGGCCGAGGAAGTTGTACAGACGTGCCATCCACTCGGCGTCGCGCTGGGCCAGGTAATCGTTGACGGTCACGACGTGCACGCCCTTGCCCGATAGCGCGTTCAGATAGGCGGGCAATGTCGCAACGAGCGTCTTGCCTTCGCCCGTGCGCATTTCGGCGATCTTGCCGAAGTGCAGCACCATGCCGCCAATCAGCTGAACGTCGAAGTGGCGCATCTTGAGGACGCGCTTGCCGGCTTCGCGGCACACCGCAAAGGCTTCGACCAGCAACGAATCCACGCTCGCCCCCTGGGCGATACGTTGCTTGAATTCCTCGGTCTTGCCGCGCAGTTGCTCATCGCTCAGCTGGGCGATCTGCGGCTCGAGGGCGTTGATCGCCGAGACGGTTTTCTGGTACTGCTTGATAAGCCGCTGGTTACGGCTGCCAAATACTTTTTTAAGAAGACCGGGAATCATCGGATCACTGGTTAGGGCGGCAAATGTCGTTCGCAATCGTGCAGTCGGTCGGCAAACTTCGCAACGCTTCAGGGGTTTTGCCCCACGCGTGCCGAATCGCCCAACGCGCCTGCGCGCTGCGGGTCACCGGTGTTTGGCACTCAGGCCTCTCGCCGGTTCGATACCTATACTAAAAAAAGGATTCTAGCATGCTGTCATGGCGCGTCCCGCTGGCCTCGGACGCGGGCCGTCCGGCGTTTTCGGCGTTCGGACCGAGGTGACGCCCGATGGCGGGGTAAAATACGCGGCAACCTCTGTCTCATCATATGAAACGACCCAAAGCTCCCCGCGTTGCCCGCCCGCTCACCGATCTGCTGTGCGCCTCCGACGGCGCCGGCTCTTTGCTGGCCGCCGCCGAACAACTGGGTCGACTCGAGCGCGACGTACACGCGTTGTTACCCGCCGCGCTCAGCGGCAGCGTCCGGCTAGCACCGCCGCGCGAGGGCGCCCTGGTCTTCCTCGTCGCCAATAATGCACTGGCGGCTCGGCTGCGCCAGCAAACGCCGTCACTGATCGAGGGGCTGGCGACACGCGGTTGGCTGATTCGCACGATCCGGATCCGTGTGAGCATCACGGCGCCCGAACCCCAGAAGCCGCCCAAGGAGGCGCGCCTGTCCCGGCAGGGCCTTGTCAGCCTGCGCGATCTGCGCGACGCGCTGGAGCCATCCCCGCTTCGCGATGCCCTGGCTCGCCTGGTGGCCCGCCATTCCTACGGCGGTCCGCGCAAGCCTTGAATCCGTCGGTCGCCATGGCGCGACGCATTCAAGCGCAACGCCGATTTGGCACGCGCGTCAAATAAAAAAGCGCCGCAGAGTCGGCGCTTTCGTTTTGTTACATCCGCGCCCCACCCGCCGGCGCTTCCTATGGCCTGCGCGATTTACGCGAACTGGGTCTGCGGCTCGAACTGGAAGCCGCGCGGTGCGTCTTCGGCGTGCTCGAACGTGACAATCTCATAGGCCTCTTGTGCGAGTAGCTCGCGCAAGAGCTGGTTGTTCAGACCGTGCCCCGACTTGTACGCCGTGTAGGACGCCAGCAGCGGATGGCCAATCACGTACAGGTCGCCGATGGCGTCGAGCATCTTGTGCTTCACGAACTCGTCGTCGTAACGCAGACCGTCGTTGTTCAGGATGCGGTACTCGTCGAGCACGATGGCGTTGTCCATGCTGCCGCCGCGCGCCAGGCCCAGTTCGCGCAGCATCTCGACCTCATGCGCAAAGCCGAACGTACGGGCGCGCGCAATCTCCTTCGCGTAGGACGTATCGGCAAAGTCGATCTCCAGCGCCTGACCGGTACGATCGACCGCCGGGTGACGAAAATCGATGGTGAACTTGAGCTTGAAGCCTTCGTACGGCTCGAGACGGGCGAACTTGTCGCCTTCGCGAATCTCGATCGGCTTCGTCACACGAATGAATTTCTTGGCGGCCGCCTGCTCTTCGATGCCCGCCGACTGAATCAGGAAGACGAACGTTGCTGCGCTGCCGTCCATGATCGGAATTTCTTCGGCCGTCACATCGACATACAGATTGTCGATGCCCAGCCCCGCGCATGCCGACATCAGGTGCTCCACAGTGGAGACCCGCGCGCCCTCTTTCTGCAGCACCGACGCAAGACGCGTGTCGCCAATCGCCATCGCCGACGCCGGAATCTCCACAGGAGGATTCAGATCGGTACGGCAGAAGACGATGCCCGTGTTGGGCGGCGCCGGACGCAGCGACAACTCGACCTTGCGACCGGAGTGCAAGCCGATGCCGACTGTCTTGGCGATGGATTTGAGAGTGCGCTGCTTGAGCATGCTATTTATTTAAACTATCAGACGCTAGTGACCATAGATGCAATTATACCAGATGGAAGCCTTCATCGCTGTGCCACAAACGCAACGCTTCGTTACTAAACATTCCGAATTCTGCCGCATCGATTCGTCCACATCCCTATCGCGACACGAAATAGGCCGTTTCAAAAATCGACATCAGGCCAAAGCCCGGGCGTCGCCCATCGTCGGGGCACCCCGGCCGCCGCGACGGAGGCATGCCGCAGCGGTCGGGGGACAGATCCGCGAGACCGGGTCAGGGATCCGAACGCTTACCCGTAACGTTCGTGACCTGTGAAGGGTAGACACCGCTTGCGATGCTGGTTGTCGCAGCGATACGGCATCTCGCGTCTTCACAACCTCGCCGTATCGTCATGCGGACTCGTACTGCGGCGCGCCATCCCCACGCCACACGGCATGGTCGTTGGAGCGACGACGAATCCTCACGACGACCTGCATAGGCCTCGCGATTCCCAAGGTGCGGCGGCACCAGGCACTGGCACCTGGTCCGCGCGCGACCCTGTCAGTCGGCTTGCTTGCGCAGGAAGGCCGGAATGTCGTACGTGTCGACACCCTTTTCCTGCAATGCGGCAACGTGCGACGCCGCGGTCTCGCGCGTGCTGCGCCACACGGCCGGCGTATCGAGCGCGCCGTAGTCCGTACCGCCCGCCTGACCGACATTCGGCACGTGGCCGGTGGCGATCGGCATATTGTCGGTACCGGTCTTGAGCAACGTCATCGGTGCGGCAGCCTTCTTCGCGACAGCGCGGCCCAGGCCGGTTGCCACAACAGTCACGCGCAGCGCATCGCCCATCTTGTCGTCGTAGACGGTACCGAAAATCACGGTCGCGTCTTCGGCAGCGTAGCTCTTGATGGTGTTCATCACTTCACGCGTTTCCGACAGACGCAGCGAACGCGATGCCGTGATATTGACCAGCACGCCACGCGCACCCGACAAGTCCACACCCTCGAGCAGCGGACTCGCCACGGCTTGCTCGGCCGCCAGACGCGCACGATCGACACCTGCCACCGTCGCCGTCCCCATCATGGCCTTGCCTTGTTCGCCCATCACCGTCTTCACGTCTTCAAAGTCGACGTTCACCAGACCGTCGACGTTGATGATTTCGGCGATGCCGGCCACGGCGTTATGCAGCACGTCGTCGGCGCACTGGAAGCACTTGTCCATCTCGGCGTCGTCGCCCATGACTTCGAACAGCTTGTCGTTGAGCACGACGATCAGCGAATCGACGTTGTCTTCCAGCTCCTGCGCGCCCGTCTCGGCCACGCGCATGCGCTTGCCGCCTTCGAACTCGAACGGCTTCGACACCACGCCGACGGTCAGAATGCCCATTTCCTTGGCAATCTGCGCCACCACCGGTGCCGCGCCCGTGCCCGTGCCGCCGCCCATACCGGCGGTGATGAACACCATGTGCGCCCCACGCAGGGCGTCGGCCACGCGCTCACGGGCTTCTTCAGCCGCCGCACGTCCCATCTCCGGCTTGGCGCCTGCGCCCAGACCGGTCTTGCCGAGCTGGATGCTCACGCTGGCCTGCGAGCGGCCGAGTGCCTGAGCGTCGGTGTTCATGGCGATGAAGTCCACGCCCTGCACACCCCGGTTGATCATGTGCTGGACGGCATTGCCGCCAGCGCCACCAACACCCACCACCTTGATGATGGTGCCGTTGGTTTCCGTTTCCAACATTTCAAAGTTCATAGCGCCTCCAGTGATATAAAAGCAGATCCGGTATTGCGGGTCACGGGCAGCTCGGGTAAGCCACGCGTGTTTTCAACACCGAATCCACACCCCTCAAAAAACACCATTAAAAATTGCTGAAGAACCAGTCGCGCATGCGCGACCAGACCTGATTCGCCTGCCCCGACTGCACCGCGACCTTGCGCCCGCGCATGCGTTGGGAACGTCCTTCGAGCAGCAGCCCCATCGCGGTCGCGTAGCGCGGGCTGCGCACCACGTCGGCCAGGCCGCCCGCATACTCCGGCACGCCAATGCGCACCGGCTTGAGGAAGATGTCCTCGCCCAACTCGACCATGCCCGGCATCATCGCCGCGCCGCCGGTGAGCACGATGCCCGAGGACAGCAGTTCTTCGTACCCCGACTCGCGCACCACCTGCTGCACCAGCGAGAACAGCTCTTCGACGCGCGGCTCGATCACCGCCGCCAGCGCCTGACGCGAGAGGGTGCGCGGACCGCGCTCGCCCAGCCCCGGCACTTCGATCATTTCGTCCGGATCGGCCAGCGACTGCTTGGCGATGCCGTGCGCAATCTTGATGTCTTCCGCATCCGGCGTCGGCGTGCGCACCGCCATCGCGATGTCGCTCGTGATCTGATCGCCCGCAATCGGAATCACGGCCGTGTGACGAATCGCGCCTTCGCTGAAGATCGCGATATCGGTCGTGCCACCGCCGATGTCGATCAGCACCACGCCCAGTTCCTTCTCGTCTTCGGTGAGCACCGAAATGCTCGACGCGAGCGGTTGCAGAATCAGGTCGTTCACTTCGAGGCCGCACCGGCGCACGCACTTCACGATGTTCTGCGCCGCCGAGACGGCGCCGGTCACGATATGCACCTTCACTTCAAGGCGGATGCCGCTCATGCCGATCGGCTCGCGCACGTCTTCCTGACCATCGATGATGAATTCCTGCGTGAGGATATGCAGCACCTGCTGGTCAGTCGGGATGTTGATCGCCTTGGCCGTCTCGATGACGCGCGCCACGTCGGCCTGCGTCACCTCCTTGTCCTTGATCGCCACCATGCCGCTCGAATTGAAGCTGCGAATGTGGCTGCCGGCAATGCCTGTGAACACGTTGGTGATCTTGCAGTCGGCCATCAACTCGGCTTCTTCGAGTGCACGCTGAATGGACTGCACCGTGGCCTCAATGTTCACCACGACACCTTTTTTCAGCCCGCGCGATTCGCTCTGGCCGAGGCCAATCACTTCATAGCGGCCTTCAGGGCGCAGTTCGGCCACCACCGCCACGACTTTCGACGTGCCGATATCGAGGGCGACCAACAGATCCTTGTAATCTTTGCTCATAGCGTGTGTAAGTCCTGAAGTCTCACTGGCTTCGCTTCTGCCGCGCGGCAGGTTGTGCAACGGCCGGCTTTTGCGAATCCCGCTTTTGCACCGGTGCCGCGGCAAGCTTCTTGGCCTGGTCTTCGCTCAAGAAACGCATGCCCGCGGCACGCACGGCAAAACCGTTCGGGTAACGCAGATCGGCATACTCGATCTGATTTCCCCAGCGCGCCGCTACCTGCGGATACGCTTGTACGAAACGCCTGCTGCGTGTGGCGAGGGATTCGGCGGTTCGCTCCCGTCCCAACGCCAGTTGCACTCCCCCGGAGAGCCGTACGCTCCATGCGTAACGATTCGACAGCGTGACCGCTTCGGGTTTCATTTTCAGCGGCGCGAACCACCTCACGAAGTCGTAGTACCGCGCCGTCACATCCTTTTCGCTGCCCGGCGGGCCGGCGAACTCGGGCAGCTTGCCGTCGTCCTCGGCTTCGGCCAGATTCGCCGCGAACAGCTCGCCGTCCACACTCACCAGACGGCCATCGTTCCACGTGGCCAGCGGCTTGTATTCCTCGATCGTCACCGAGAGCCGGTTCGGCCACACACGTCGCACGCTTGCATGGCGCACCCACGGCACGGCCTCGAACGCCGCTCGCGTGGCGTCCAGATCGATCGTGAAAAAATTGCCCTTCAGGCGCGAGACGGCATTCGCGCGCAAGGTCGGACCGTTGATGTGAGACACGTCCCCATCGATCTGCACCGCCGTCAGCGTGAAGATCGGCCGCTGAATCAGCCAATGGCCGCCCGCAGCGAGCGCCGCCAGCACGACGAGTGCGACGAGCGCACTCGCGATGGCGTTGAGCAGGCGTACGTTTTGCCACATGGCGATTTGCTTTCCGTATCGGGGCGTTCTTCAACGCGTTCAAGGTTTTACTCGGGTTTCCACTGCGCGTTCGGATGCAGATCGAGCGTCGCGGTGGCCAGGATTTCGACAACCAGGTCTTCGTACGACAGCCCCGCCGCGCGCGCCGACATCGGCACCAGCGAATGGCCCGTCATGCCCGGCGAGGTATTGATCTCCAGCAGGAACGGCTTGTTGTCACGCTTGCGCAGCATCACGTCGGCGCGCGCCCAACCACGACAGCCCAGCGCGAGATAGGCGCGCAGCACCAGGCGCTGCACCTCCTCCTGCAACGACACCGATAGCGGCGGCGGGCATTCGTAGCGCGTATCGTCCTTGAAATACTTGTTCTGGTAGTCGTAGTTCGCGTCTGGCGCCACGATGCGGATCACCGGCAGCGCACGCGCGGCCGCCGCGCCCTTCGTGCCCACGCCAAGCACCGGCACGGTCAGTTCGTCGCCATCGATGAATTCTTCGGCGAGGACGTCCGGATCCAGGGCGACTGCCTTCTCGAAGGCCGCCTTCAGTTGCGACGCCTCGGTGACCTTTGTCAGGCCAATCGTCGAGCCTTCGCGCGACGGCTTGACGATGAGCGGCAGGCCGAGATCGCGGGCCACGGCATCGAAGTCGCTGTCGGCGCTCAGCATCGCGAAGCGCGGCGTCGGCAGCCCTTCGTTGATCCATACGCGCTTGGTCATCTCCTTGTCCATCGCCAGCGCGGAGGCCAACACGCCGCTGCCGGTGTACGGAACCCCCAGATGCTCGAGCACGCCTTGCAGCGTGCCGTCTTCGCCATAGCGGCCATGCAGCGCGATGAACACCCGGTCGAACTTCTGCGCGGCGAGCGCCGCGAGGTCGTGCATGCCGGTATCGAACGCATGCGCATTCACCCCGCGCGCGCGCAGGGCTTCGAGCACGCCATTGCCCGAGATCAGCGAGATCTGACGCTCGGCCGAGCGCCCGCCCATCAGGACGCCCACCTTGCCGAAACGTTTCGGATCGAAAGCACTCACTTCAAACTCCTTGCTGAACTTGCAACTTGCCGGGCACCGCGCCGATGGAGCCGGCACCCATGGTGATCACGACGTCGCCCGCACGGGCGACTTGCAGAATGGCGTCGGGCAGTTGCGCAACGTCTTCCACGAAAACCGGTTCTACCTTGCCCGCCACGCGCAGGGCGCGCGACAGGGCCCGACCGTCGGCCGCCACGATGGGCGCCTCCCCGGCCGAATAGACTTCGCCGAGCACCACGGCGTCAGCGTCGGACAACACATTCACGAAGTCTTCGAAGCAATCGCGCGTACGCGTGTATCGATGGGGCTGGAAGGCCAGCACGATGCGACGTCCCGGGAACGCGCCGCGGGCCGCCGCGAGCGTTGCCGCCATCTCGACCGGGTGATGTCCGTAGTCGTCGATCAACGTGAACGTGCCGCCGCCGCTCGACTTCGGCAGCGCGATGTCGCCGTAGCGCTGGAAGCGCCGGCCCACGCCGTTGAATTCGGCTAGCGCTTGCTGGATAGCAGCGTCCGGCACCTCAAGTTCGGTCGCGATCGCAATCGCCGCCAGCGCGTTGCGCACGTTGTGCTCACCCGGCAGGTTCAGTGTGATGTCGAGGGGCGCGGCACCGGCGCCGAACCGGCGCAGCACGGTGAAGCGCATCTGGCCGGCGTCCGCACGCACATCGATGGCGCGCACCTGTGCGTCTTCCGACAGGCCGTAACGCACGATCGGCTTGGAGACGAACGGCAGGATCTCGCGCACGTTCGAATCGTCCACGCACAGCACGGCGATGCCATAGAACGGCAGGCGCTGCGTGAACGCCACGAACGACTGCTTCAGACGCGCGAAGTCGTGTCCATAGGTGTCCATGTGATCGGCATCGATGTTCGTGATGACCTCAATGACCGGATTCAGGTTCAGGAACGAGGCGTCCGATTCGTCGGCCTCTACCACGATGAAGTCGCCCGTGCCGAGCTTGGCGTTCGCGCCGGCGCTGTTCAGTCGGCCGCCAATCACGAACGTCGGATCGAGCCCACCCTGCGCAAGCACGCTCGCCACGAGACTCGTCGTGGTTGTCTTGCCGTGCGTGCCGGCAATGGCGATGCCCTGCTTCAGGCGCATGAGTTCGGCGAGCATCAGCGCGCGCGGCACGATGGGGATCTGGCGGGCACGCCCCGCGAGCACTTCCGGATTGTCCGCCGTGATGGCGGTGGACACGACGATGGCGTCCGCCCCTTCGATATGCTCGGCCGCGTGGCCGCGGGCCACGCGCGCGCCAAGACTGACGAGGCGCTGCGTCACCGCGTTGTCGCCGAGATCGGAGCCGCTCACCTGATACCCCAGGTTGAGCAACACCTCGGCAATGCCGCTCATGCCCGAGCCGCCAATGCCGACGAAGTGAATGTGTTTGACGATGTGTTTCATTTCAATCCTTGGCCAGAGCCGCGCACACGCGCGCCACTTGTTCGGTGGCGTCCGGCTTGGCGAGCGCCCTGGCTTTCTCTCCCATCGCGAGCAGCGATTCGCGCGTCTGACGGCGCAACCACTCGGCCAGGGTCTCGACCGACAGCTCGCGCTGGTCGATCAGCGTTGCCGCGCCCTTGTCGGCGAGGAAACGCGCATTGGTTGTCTGATGGTCGTCGACGGCATGCGGGAACGGCACGAACAACGCCGCCACGCCCGCCGCCGCAACTTCGGCCACCGTCATCGCGCCCGCCCGACAGATCACCAGATCCGCCGCCGCGTAAGCCGCGACCATGTCGTCGATGAACGGCACGGCATCGACCGTCACCCCCGCTGCCGCGTAGTTCGCCTGCAGCGTCTGAATATGTTTAACGCCCGCCTGGTGCGTGACTTGTGGACGCGCGTCGCGCGCCAGCTTCGCCAGCGCCTTGGGCACGATCTCGTTGAGCACCGTCGCGCCGAGGCTGCCGCCCACCACCAGAATACGCAGCGGCCCGGTGCGCGCGCGGTAGCGCTCTGCCGGCGGCACCATCTCGTCGAAGTCGGCACGGATCGGATTGCCGACCCATTCGCCGCCGGCGATGGTGTCGGGGAACGCGAGCAGCACCTTGTCGGCCACGCGCGCAAGGACCTTGTTCGCCATGCCGGCCACCGAATTCTGCTCGTGCAGCACGAGCGGACGCCCCAGTAGCGACGCCATCATGCCCGCCGGGAAGGAGATGTAGCCGCCCATCCCGAGCACCACGTTCGGCTTGACGCGGCGGATCGCGCGGAAGCTCTGCCAGAACGCGCGCAGCAGATTGAGCGGCAGCAGCAGCTTGGTCATCGGGCCCTTGCCGCGCAAGCCGCCGAACTTCACGAACGCCATCGGAATGTCGTACTTCGGCACGAGCGTCGCTTCCATGCCTGCCGCATTCCCAAGCCACACCACGCGCCACCCCTGCACACGCAGGAAGTTGGCGACCGCGAGCCCCGGGAAGACGTGACCGCCCGTGCCGCCGGCCATCACCAGCAGCGTGCGCGTCTTCGTTTCCGGGGCCGACATCGCGGTGGCGCGCTCGGTCATACTTTTCCTCCCCGCATCAACACGCGGTTCTCGTAATCGACCCGCAGCAGAATCGCCACGGCCACACAGTTGAGCAAGATGCCCGAGCCGCCGTAGCTGACCAGCGGCAGCGTGAGGCCCTTGGTCGGCAGCAAGCCCAGATTCACGCCCATGTTGATGAAGGTCTGCGAAGCGAGCCACACGCCCACGCCCTTCGCGAGCAGGCCGGCGAACGTGCGTTCGAGCGCCAGTGCCTGACGGCCGATCTCGAACGCGCGGCGCACCATCCAGTAAAAGAGCAGAATGACGACCAGCACGCCCACGAAGCCGAACTCTTCGCCGATCACCGCGAGGATGAAGTCGGTGTGCGCTTCGGGCAGGTAGTGCAGTTTCTCGATGCTCCCGCCCAGCCCCACGCCAGTCCATTCACCGCGTCCGAACGCGATGAGCGAATGCGTGAGCTGGTAAGCCTTGCCGAGCGCGTAGTCCTCGCGCCACGGATCGAGATACGCGAAAATCCGCTCGCGACGCCACGGCGACAACCAGATCAGCATGGCGAACGTGCCCACGGCCGTGAGCGCCAGTCCGCCGAACAGGCGACCGTTCACGCCGCCGAGGAACAGCACCCCCATCGCGATGGCCGCGACCACCATGAAGGCGCCCATGTCCGGCTCGAGCAGCAGCAACATACCGACGAACACAACGGCGACGCCCATCGGCAAGAAGCCCTTGCGGAAGCTCTGCATGAATTCCTGCTTGCGAACGGTGTAGTTCGCGGCGTACAGCGTGACCGCGAGCTTCATGATTTCCGACGGCTGCAGATTGAGCACTCCGAATGGAATCCAGCGCTTCGAGCCGTTCACGCCCTTGCCCAGGTGCGGGATCAGCACGATCACGAGCAACATCAGCGCCAGCAGAAAGACCTTGGGCGCGAGCTTGTCGAGTGTCTTGACCGGAATACGCAGCGTAATGAGGGCCGCGACCAGTCCGATCGTCAGCGAGACGATGTGACGCACGAGAAAGTGGTACGTCGTGTATCCGCTGTACTTCGGTGAGTCCGGCAGCGCGACCGATGCCGAATACACCATCACCAGCCCCAGCGACAGCAGCGAAATCACCACCCAGACGAGCGCGTGATCGTATTCGAGCATGCGCGAGCGGGTCGGCTTGATGCTGCCGAGCGTACGGCTCGCGGCATGGGTCGCGGCGCCCGGAGCGGCCGCCGTACCTGCCCCGGCAAAGCCGGCCTGACGCTTCTTGCTGAAGAACGACTTGATACGGTTCATAGCATCACCCCCGCGTCGGCGGCCAGATCAACCACGGTGTCGCGAAACACTTGCGCGCGATGCTCGTAGTTGCGGAACATGTCGAAGCTCGCGCAGGCCGGCGAGAGCAGCACCGCGTCGCCCGGCTGGGCCAGCTTCGCAGCGTCTCGCGTGGCGGCTTCGAGCGTCGGGGCATCGATCAGATCGACGCCCGTGTCGGCCAGCGCTTCGCGCAGCTGCGGCGCGTCGCGGCCGATCAGCAACACCGCGCGCGCGTGATGCGCCACGGGGTTGGCCAGCGGCGAGAAGTCCTGCCCCTTGCCGTCGCCGCCGACGATCAGGAGCAACGTCTTCTGCAGGCCGTTGATGGCCGCAACCGTCGCGCCCACGTTGGTGCCCTTGCTGTCGTCGTAATACTCGACTTCGTTGATCGCGCCGACGAGCTGCACGCGATGCGGCTCGCCCGGGTATTCGCGCAAGCCGTGCAAGAGCTTGGCCATCGGCAGGTCGATGGCGCGCGTGAGCGCGAGCGCCGCCAGCGCGTTGGCGGCATTGTGCTGACCGCGGATGCGCAGCGCGTCGGCGGGCATGAGGCGTTTGCCGATCACCTCGAGCGTCGCCTCCACGGCACCGGCCTTGCGGCGCTTCGGCGCCGGCGGGGCGTCGTCGCGCGAGAAGCCCTCGACCAGCCACGACATCCCGCCCTCCATCTCCAGGCCGAAGTCGCCCACGGCCTCGGGCTTGCCGGTGCCGAAGGTCACGACATTGGCCTCGGGCGTGGCGAAACCCATCACGCGAGCATCGTCGCGATTGAGCACGCGAACGGTCTGCGGGCCGAAAATGCGCGCCTTGGCCTTGGCATAGGCCTCCATATCGCCATGCCAGTCCAGATGGTCCTGCGTGATATTGAGAATCGCGGCCGCATCGGGCGCGAGAGAATGCGTGGCCTCGAGCTGAAAGCTGGAAAGTTCGAGCACCCAGACATCGGGCAACGTGGCGTCGGCGATGCATTCGCTCAGACGGTCGAGCGCCGTCGGGCTGATATTGCCCGCGACCGCCGTGCGCTTGCCGGCGCGACGGCATAGCAACCCCGTCAGACTCGTGGTCGTCGTCTTGCCGTTCGTGCCGGTAATGGCCAGCACCTTGGGTGCGTAGCCGCTCGTCGCGTGCATGTGGCGCAGCGCCTGCGCGAAGAATTCGATCTCGCCCCACACGGGAATGCCCCGCTCGGCCGCCACCGCCAGCAGCGCCGCCACATCGGCGGAGAGCGGCGAGAGGCCTGGGCTGATACCGATCAGTTCGATGTCGGCGAGCAGCGTGTCGACCTGAGCCCCGAACGCACCGCCGACGAATTCGGCCTGCGCGGCGTCGGCACGCAAGGCGAGAACATTCGGCGGTGTCTCCGACGACGCAAAGCGCGTGTCGGCCGCCCGCACACGGCAGCCGTAACGCGCGCACCAACGTGCCATCGCCAGGCCGGACTCTCCCAGACCCAGGATCAGGACACGCGGTTGCCAGGATTCACCAAACTTCTCGCCGAACACGTCGCTCATTCCCTTTTATCGATTCACACCACCGACGAATGCATCACCTCAACGTCGCCGATATTCCGCTATCGGCGCGAGCGGCCTTACCTTGAGTCCTGCTTTGCGAAAAGGCGACATTGTCATTTCACAAGGTCGCCTTTTCGCGGGCCCCGGGCCTCGTCAGCGCAGCTTCAGCGTCGACAGACCGATCAGCACCAGCATCAGCGTGATGATCCAGAAGCGAACCACCACCTGCGTTTCCTTCCATCCGGACAATTCGAAGTGGTGGTGCAGCGGCGCCATCTTGAAGATGCGTCGCCCTTCTCCGAAGCGCCGTTTCGTGTACTTGAACCAGGTCACCTGCAGCATCACCGACAACGTTTCCACCACGAACACGCCCCCCATCACGAAGAGCACGACTTCCTGACGCACGATCACGGCCACCGTGCCGAGCGCGCCGCCGAGCGCCAGCGCCCCCACGTCGCCCATGAACACCTGGGCCGGGTGTGTGTTGAACCAGAGGAACGCAAGCCCCGCGCCCGACATCGCCGAACAGAACACGAGCAATTCGCCCGCGCCCGGAATATGCGGGAACAGCAGGTATTTCGAGTACACGACGTTACCCATCACATACGCAAACACGCCGAGGGCCGCGCCGACCAGCACGACCGGCATGATGACGAGACCGTCGAGACCGTCGGTCAGGTTCACCGCGTTGGACGAGCCGACGATGACGAAATACGTGAGCGCAATGAAACCGAACACGCCCAGCGGGTAGCTCATCGTCTTGAAGAACGGCACGATGAAGTCGGCCTTCGGGGGCAGATCAAGCGGGAAGCCATTACGCACCCAACTGATGAACAGCTCGAAGACCTTCAGATTGCTCGTCTCCGACACAGAGAACGCCAGATAGATCGCGGCGAACAGACCAATGATCGACTGCCAGAAGTACTTCTCGCGCGACGACATGCCGCGGGGGTCCTTGTAGACGACCTTCCGGTAATCGTCGATCCAGCCGATGATGCCGAAGCCCAGCGTAACGGTCAGTACGATCCAGATGAAGCGGTTGCTCAGGTCCGCCCACAGCAGCGTGGCGACCGTGATACCGATGAGAATCAGCACACCGCCCATCGTGGGCGTGCCCGACTTCACAAGGTGAGTCTGCGGGCCATCGGTACGCACCGCCTGGCCCACCTTCATTTCGGCGAGCTTGCGGATGACCATCGGCCCGAACGCGAGCCCGATCACCAGCGCCGTGAGGCTTGCCATCACGGCCCGAAACGTCAGGTAGTTGAACACGCGCAAATAGCTCGCATCCGCTTGCAGCCATTGCGCCAACGTCAGCAACATTCCATCAATCCTTTTTCACTTGGCAGGGGCGTTGCCGCCCCCGCTTTCACTCGTCGCGCGCAACTGCTCAAGCACGCGCTCCATCCGCATGAAGCGGCTTCCCTTGACCAATATCGTGGCCGGCGCGCTCAACGTGGCATTCAGCTCGGCCACGAGCGGCGCCACATCCGTCACGTCGGAAAAATGCTCGCCGCCGTCACCGAAGGCCGCGACACTGGCTGTCGTCTGGTCGCCCATCGCGAGCAAACGATCGATACCGCGCTGGGCGGCGTACTCGCCCACCTCGCGGTGAAACGCCGGTCCGTTGTCGCCGACTTCGCCCATGTCGCCGAGCACCAGCACCCGTGGGGCCGGCGTCTGCGCCAACACGTCGATCGCGGCGCGGACCGAATCGGGGTTCGCATTATAGGTGTCATCGATCAATGTGACACCCGCGAGCGGCCCCTTGGAGAGCGTTGACACCTGGAGACGGCCTTTGACGGCGGAAAACCCTTCGAGTGCCCGCACGATCGAGCCAATGTCGACATGCGCACCCAACGCACAGGCAATCGCAGCCAACGCATTGCGCGCGTTGTGCTCACCGAGCAGCGGCAATGCAAGCGAAAACTCACCGGCCGGCGACGTTACACGCAGTACGCGCGTTGCGACGTCGTAGCGTCCGGAGACAGCGGCGCGGCCATCGAGCGCGAAGTCGAGCACACGGCGCTTGCCTGCGATCTCGCGCCACATCGGCGCAAATTCGCTCTCCGCAGGGAATACGGCAACCCCGTCGTGGGACAGCGCTGCCAGCACGGCTGAATGCTCTTCGGCGACAGCGGCCACGCTCACCATGAACTCTTGATGTTCTCGCTGCGCGTTGTTGATGACGGCCACCGTCGGTTGTGCAATCGCCGCGAGGTACGCCGTTTCGCCGGGGTGATTCATGCCCAGCTCCAGCACCGCCAGCTTGTCGCTGCCGTTCAGACGGAACAGCGTGAGCGGCAGGCCAATGTCGTTGTTCAGGTTGCCGGCGGTCGCCAGACGCGCCTCGGCCCCCACCGCCTCGGCGAAGATCGCCGAGATCATTTCCTTGACGGTCGTCTTGCCGTTACTGCCGGTGACGGCGACCACGGGAATCGCGAAGCGGCGGCGCCACGCAGCGGCCAGCTCGCCCAGCGCGATGCGCGTGTCGGGCACGATGAGCGCCGGCGTCGCGAACCCTTCCGGCACGCGCGACGCGACCACCGCAGCCGCCCCGGCACGCGCCACGTCGGCCAGGAAGTCGTGCGCGTCGAAGCGCTCGCCCCGGATCGCCACGAAGAGATCGCCCGGCTGCACCGCGCGGCTGTCGGTCACGATGCGCGCAAAGGCGGTCGCTGGGGCGCCCGTCACGTGCGAATCGCGAACGGCGGTCTGGGCATCGCTCAATTGCCACATCATCGTCATTCGCCACCTCCGCGCACGGTGGTCGCACGCGCGGCGAGTGCCAGACGCGCATGCTCCTGATCGGAGAACGGCCTTTTCTTACCCATAATTTCCTGCGTACTTTCGTGTCCCTTGCCGGCGATGAGCACGACATCGGCGGCTTGCGCACCGCGCACGGCCTGCAGAATCGCGCTCGCCCGGTCTTCGATGCAACGTGCCGCGCCCGGGTGCGCAAGGCCCGCGGCGATTTGCGCCATGATGTCGGCCGGCACTTCCGTGCGCGGGTTGTCGCTCGTGAGCACGACGGCGTCGGCCAGGCGCTCCGCCACCGCGCCCATTTGCGGACGCTTGCCCGTATCGCGGTCACCCCCGCAGCCGAAGACACAGACGAGCTTGCCGCCACGCGCCGAGGCTACCGGCCGCAACGCGTCGAGCGTCTTATCGAGTGCGTCGGGGGTGTGCGCGTAGTCGATGACGACCAGCGGCTGCCCCGGCTGTCCGATTTGCTCCATACGCCCGGACACGGGGGTGAGCGCGGCAAGCCCGGCAATGGCGGCGTCTTGCGGCGCCCCGGCGGCGAGCGCCGCACCCAGCACGGCGAGCGCGTTGCTCACATTGAATTCGCCGATGAGCGGCACAGTGATCTGCTGACTGTGATCACCGAGATACAGCGTGAAGCGCGTACCTGCAGTGGTCGCGCGGATATCCTCGGCGCGCAGCACAACGTTGCCATGCGCCGACTTCGCGTCGCCATGCAGGCCGTATTCATAGACCGGCGTCTTCCCGGCCAGACGCGCGAGCAGGCGTTGCCCCATCGCGTCGTCGCGATTGATGACGGCCGCCTTGAGGCCCGGCCAGTCGAACAGACGCGTCTTCGCCGCCTCGTACTCGGCCATCGTGCCGTGGTAATCGAGATGGTCTTGCGTCAGATTGGTAAAGACAGCGATGTCGAAGGCCACGCCGTTCACGCGTCCCTGATAGAGACCGTGCGACGACACCTCCATCGCGACCGCCGCCGCGCCCTGCGCCCGCAGGTCGCTCAGGCTGCGCTGCAACTGGACCGCATCGGGCGTGGTGAACCCGGTCACCGTCAGATGCCCGGGAAAGCCGCTACCCAGCGTGCCGATCACCGCGCTGCGCTTGCCCGCTTTCGACAACAGTTGCGCGAGCCACTGACTGCACGATGTCTTGCCGTTTGTGCCGGTTACGCCCAACGTCGTCATGCCAACGCTCGGCTCACCGCACCAGAGCGCCGCCAGCGGGCCTGCCAGCCAGTCAAGTCGCGGCACGCCGAACGCCGGCACGTTCGCGAGGCTGGCCAGCGACGCTGGCCAAGTGAAGTCGTCGCTCTGCCAAAGCACTGCGGCAGCGCCGCGCTCCACGGCGTCGGCGATGAAACCGCGGCTGTCGGCGCCTTTGACGGCGTACGCGACGAAGACATCGCCCGACGTCACGCGACGGCTGTCAGCCTGCAGCGCTGCACCGGCCGGCACCGTACGGCGCAGCCAGTCCCACGCCTGCGTCAGCGTGGCGCGCTCGGCGGCGTCGGCGATGAGCGCGAGCGTGGCGGGGTTGTGCGGCGTCGGGGTCACGGTGCCCATGGCTCGCTCTCCTCCACCTTGTCGCTCACGACGAGCTTCGTTACCGGCGAATCCGGCACCACATTCAACGCGCGCAACGTGCCGCCCACGATCGCCGCGAACGCCGGACCGGCGGCCACGCCACCGTAGTGCGACCCGCGCCCCGGCTCGTCGAGCGTGACGGCCACGATGATGCGCGGCTCGGACATCGGTGCCATGCCAACGAACGACGCGCGATATTTGCTCTTGTCGTATCCCTTGCCCGACTGTTTGTACGCCGTGCCGGTCTTGCCGCCGACGCGATAGCCGATCACTTGCGCCCGCGTGGCGGTACCGCCGGGCGACGTCACCATTTCCAGCATCTTGCGCACTTCGCGGGCCGTCGCGGGAGAAATCACCGGCGTGCCCTTCACGACGCTGCCATCTGTCTTGTAAATGGAGATCGGCAGCAGCTCGCCGTCATGCGCGAACACGGTATAGGCACGCGCCAGTTGAATCAGCGACGCCGACAGGCCATAGCCGTAGCCCATCGTCGCCTGCTCGATCGGACGCCAGCTCTTGGCCGGACGCAAACGCCCCGCCACCGCGCCCGGGAAACCGATCTTCGGCGCTTGGCCGAGGCCGACGCTCGTGAACATGTCCCACATTTCCTGCGGCTTCATCTGCAGCGCGATCTTGGCGGTGCCGATATTGCTGGACTTCTGGATGACGCCCGCCACGGTAAGCAGACCGTAGTCGTGCGTGTCCGTGATGTTCGCGCCGAAGAAGTTGGCCCGGCCGGTCGTCATCACCGTCGACGTCGGCGTCACGTGCCCATTTTCGAGGGCAGCGGCAATGGTGATCGGCTTCATGATCGAGCCCGGCTCGAACGTGTCGGTCATCACGCGGTTGCGCAACTGCGCGCCGGTCAGGTTGGTACGGTTGTTGGGGTTGTACGTCGGCAGGTTCGCGAGCGCCAGCACTTCACCCGTGCGTACATCGAGCACCACGGCGCTGCCGGCCTTCGCACCCGTGCGCTCGATGGCGTCTTTCAGTTCGCTATAGGCGAGGAACTGGATCTTGCTGTCGATCGAGAGCGTGATGTCATGACCGTCGCGCGGCTGCGCCAGGATGTCGACACCTTCGACCACCCGGCCGAGACGATCCTTGATGACGCGACGGCTTCCCGGCGTGGCCGCCAGATCCTTCTGCATCGACAACTCGACGCCTTCCTGCCCGATGTCTTCCACGTTCGTGAAGCCGACCACGTGGGCCGCGATCTCGCCTTCCGGATAGAAACGCTTGTATTCCTTGCGCTGGTACACGCCCGGGATGTCCAGATCGGCGACCTGCTTGGCCACGTCCGGCAACACCTGGCGCTTCACATAGACGAAGCTCTTTTCCTGATTCAGCTTCCGGCGCAGATCCGGCTCGCCCATCTCGAGCAGACGCGCGAGCTGGCGCACCTGTTGCGTCGAGATATCGTCGGGCACGTCTTCGGGAATGGCCCAGATGGCCTTGACGGGCAGACTGGTGGCAAGCACCTGTCCGTTACGGTCGAACACTTTGCCGCGCGTGGCGGACATCTCCAGTGTGCGTTCGTAACGGCTCTCACCTTGGCGCTGATAGAAGGCATTGCCCGGGCCCTGAATCCAGAAGGCGCGCGCGACCAGCGATCCGAACGCACCGAATATCACGAAGACGAGCATCTTCGATCGCCACATCGGCAGACGCACGGACAGGACCGGGCTGGCAGAGAACTGCACATCCTTGGTCTTGGCCTTGGCGTCCTTGCGGCGATTCATCGCTTGCCTCCGCTCTCGGGCGCGGACGCGGCACTCGCGCTCGGCACCGGCACGTCAACCATCGCGCCGGCGCTACCGGCCGGTGCGGACAGATATTGCGTGCGACCGGGCGAGACGGCCTGCATTTTCAGGTCGTTGCGCGCAACGCTTTCGATGCGGGCACTCTTGCTTTGCGCGCTCTGCTCGTACTGGAGGCGATCCCAGTCCTGCAACAATTGATGCTCGAGCGCCTGCTCGCGATTGAGTTCGACGAACGTACCGCGTGCCCGATACTGGGCATTGATCAGCGACAGCGCGCAGCCGATGAGCAACACGAGCAGAAGCGCATTGAGCCGGCTCATGGTGACACCCGCTCCATGACCCGCATGATGGCCGAGCGCGAACGCGGGTTCGCCTCCACCTCGGCGGCGGACGGCTTGATCTTGCGGCTGGCCTTGAACGGCGGTTCGGGAATTTCGTGGGCACGCAAGGGCACGCGGCGGTCCACCACCGGCGCACTCGAGCGCGCTTGCATGAAGCGCTTCACGATGCGGTCTTCCAGCGAATGAAAGCTGATCGCCACGAGTCTGCCTCCCGTTTCGAGGACATCGGCCGCTACGTCGAGGGCTATCTGCAAGTCCGCAAGCTCTTGATTGACGTGAATCCGTAGAGCCTGAAAGGTGCGTGTTGCCGGGTCCTTGCCCTTCTCACGGGTCTTGACGGCGCCCGCCACGATCTCGGCAAGCTCGCGTGTGCTGACGAGTGGACCGAGGCGATCGGCGTTTGCCCGGCGAGCAACAAGCGCCTTTGCAATCTGAAAAGCAAACCGTTCTTCCCCATAGTCCTTGATGACCTCCGTCATGTCTTCCAGCGTTGCCCGGGCCAGCCAATCGGCGGCCGACTCACCGCGCGTGGGATCCATGCGCATGTCGAGCGGGCCGTCGAAACGAAAACTGAATCCGCGCGCGGGGTCGTCGACCTGCGGTGACGACACGCCCAGATCCAGCAACACCCCCGACACCTTGTCGATACCGCGGCGGGCTAGCGCCTCGCGCAACGTCGCAAAGCTGTCGTGTTCAATCGAAAATCGCGGATCGGCAATTTTTGCCGCCTCCGCGATCGCTTGGGGATCCTTGTCGAACGCGATCAGCCTCCCCTTGGCGCCCAGCCGCTCGAGAAGCCTGCGACTGTGCCCGCCGCGGCCGAAGGTGCCGTCGACGTAGACGCCGTCGTCGCGCCACAGCAAGGCATCCACGGCCTCCTCAAGCAGGACCGTGCGGTGCTGCATAACCGTTTCCACCGCGTGCGTCATGCTCGTCGGACCACCTGATCTGTCAAAAAGTGAAGTTTTTCAGTGCATCCGGCATGCCTTGCGCCATTGCCGCCTGTTCCTTGGCGGCGTACGTCGCGGCATCCCAGAGTTCAAAGTGACTGCCCATGCCCAGCAGCATGACTTCCTTGTCCATGCCCGCGGCCGCGCGCAACTCGGGCGCCACCAGGACACGTCCCGCCGAATCCATCTCGACGTCGGCAGCGTTGCCCAAGAAGATGCGTCGCCACCAGTGCGCGTCCATCGGCAGTGCGGCGATCTTGCCGCGGAAGATTTCCCATTCGGGACGCGGGAACAGCAGCAGACATCCGTCGGGGTGCTTGGTGATTGTCACCTTGCCTTGCGCGTCGCCTTGCAGCACGTCACGATGCCGGGCCGGAATCGACATCCGTCCCTTCGCATCCAGTGAAAGTGCCGAGGCTCCCTGAAACACATGCGCTCCCGTGAGGTTTCGTCCGCCTGCCCGTCATGCCGAACGAGAAAGATTTTGTGCTCTACACCACACAAAAATACACTTTCTCACACTATTTCCCACTTTAGAGGAGAGTGTTTGGGCGGTCAAGCGTTTCACCCGATTTTCGGAGGGAATTTGTTAGGCAGAACAATGACTTAGCTCACTTTCCTAAAGCCGGAAAACGGAATTTTGTCAGGAAAATTAAAGACATAACTGCGATAGTGAATGTGGAACCTCAAACTTTAGATACTGCCTCGCGGGAGGCCCGCCAGCACTATCGCTAGCGAGTAGTGCGCACTTACGCCGAGCCAAGGCGCGGCAACTGCCGGTTGGCACGCGCCACACGAGGGGAAGATCGACACGGGAGGTGGGGGTCAATCGAGGAAACGCTTCAGGGGCTCTATTCAAGTGCTCTATTTCGGGCGCGCTATTTCAAGTGCTCTATATATAGTAGGCCGTCGTCGTCATGACTTTCGCGGCCGCGCGCATTACGCGCTGTACCGGGGCGGGCAGATCAATCCCGCCGGCGTCGCGCGCCGCCTGACCGTGCTCGATCTCGTCCCGGCGCATCTGGTCAACGATGGTGCGCGAGCGCACGTCGTGCGGTGGCAAGTCGTTGAGGTGGCTATCAAGATGGTGCTCGACCTGCCGCTCCGTCTCCGACACGAAGCCCAGGCTGACTTTGTCGCCGCACTTGCCCGCCACGAAGCCGATGGCAAACGCGCCGGCATACCAGAGCGGGTTGAGCAGGCTCGGGCGCGAGCCGAGTTCCGAGAGACGGTGCGCCGTCCAGGCAAGGTGATCTTCTTCCTCCTTGCCGGCGCGCTCGAAGGCGGAGCGCAGCTCCGGACGCGTTGTCGCCAGCTTCTGCGCCTGATAAAGCGCCTGCGCGCACACTTCCCCCACGTGATTCACGCGCATAAGGCCCGCAACATGCCGCCGCTCTTGCGGCGTCAACGCGTCGTCGCCGATCGGTGCGTCACTCAATATAGTAGAGCGGGAAGCATCGACAGCAGGTGTCGGGCGGGAGGCTTGCGTAACGCCGGCGATCGCTCGCAGGCCGCGGTCAAGTTCAGAGATCAGGCTGTCGGAAAACATCGTACTTTCAACTCACTTCGATTTTTCACAATGTGGGACGCCAGACGATTGCGTCACGTCCGTCACGGATGATACGCGCCTTTGTCCGGCGCGCCTTGCGCGGGCGCAAAGGCATGAAAGCCCCGCTGGACGCCGGTTTGCGGGCTGTTGCGTAAACGAAACAAAGGACGCCGCAAACCCGCGCAAAACCGGCCTTTTCCTTTGCCGCCCACAGTGAATTTGTTACATTACGTCCAACTTCTCGCGAAGTTGATTAGCAAGGACGTTATCACTAGTGACCTTGTTAAACAAATCTCACAATCCTTTGGAGATCACTCAATGAAAAAGTCGCTTCTCGCTCTGGGTGTGCTCGGCGCATTCGCTGGCGCTGCTCACGCTCAAAGCAGCGTGACCCTGTACGGTATCATCGACGGTGGCTTCACGTACGTGAACAAGACGGGCGGCAACGTTGCCGGCACGGGCAACGCCACCAAGAACATTTCGCTGAACAGCGGCAACCTGCAAGGTTCGCGTTGGGGCCTGAAGGGCGCTGAAGATCTGGGCGGCGGCCTGAAGGCGATCTTCGTGCTGGAAAGCGGCTTCAACGTCAACAACGGCATGTCGGCTCAAGGCGGTCGCCTGTTCGGTCGTCAAGCTTACGTTGGCCTGAGCAGCGCAACGGCTGGCACGGTGTCGATCGGTCGTCAGTACGACTCCGTAGTTGACTTCGTTGGTCCGTTCGCTTCGGGCAGCCAATGGGCAACGTATTCGGGCGCTCACCCGTTCGATAACGACAACCTGAACAACTCGTTCCGCATCAACAACTCGATCAAGTACACGACCGCCAACTACAACGGCTTCAGCGCTGGCGCTCTGTACGGCTTCTCGAACTCGGCTAACAACGGTTCGACGGGCACGGGCTTCGCGAACAACCGTGCATGGTCGGTTGGTATGGGCTACGCCAACGGTCCGTTGACCTTGGGCGCTGGCTACTTGTACCTCGGCGCACCGGGCAGCAACTCGAGCGGCGTGCTGCTGAGCGGCGACCAGAACACGGCGATGACCGCCGGCGGCCTGGCCTCCAGCGACAAGGCATACATTGCTTCGGCAGGCGGTTCGTACGCCTTCGGTCCGGCTACGGTTGGCCTGGTCTACAGCCACAGCAAGTATGACTACATCGGCGGCGGCAGCTGGAAGTTCGACAACGTCGAACTGAACGGCAAGTACATGCTGACCCCGGCCCTGCAACTGGGCCTGGCTTACACGTACACCTGGACGAAGCTGGCATCGGGCACGACCGATATTTCGCCGAAGTACCACCAAGTCAACCTGGGCGTCGACTACTTCCTGTCGAAGCGCACGGACACGTACCTGGTTGGTCTGTGGCAACACGCCAACAACGACGCTCCTGGCGGCGCGTCGATGAACGGCCAAGGCTTCGCGAACAGCACGAACCAGTTCGCCGTTACGGCTGGTATCCGTCACAAGTTCTAAGCTGACAGCTTCTGTCACTTAGGCTTTGACGAAAGGGCACCTTCGGGTGCCCTTTTTTTATCGTGTCGGCGAAGCAGCAACTGCTGCCACCGTTTGCCGGTTGCTGGCATCGCGTGCACCAGGACTTCGTAACGACCCCAGCTTGACCGAGGGTTTATTTCAAACCTAAAATTTCCATACTGTAAATTTTACGTTGCCCACCATGAGCCTCGCCGACGCCGACTCTCTCGATCTCGAAACCCGAGCCCACGATCGCGAGCACGATGCCCTGCGGCTATGGCTGCGCCTCCTCACCTGCGCCAACATGATCGAGACAGACATCCGCTCGCGCTTGCGCCAGGATTTCGATTGCACGCTGCCTCGCTTCGATCTGCTCGCGCAACTCGACCGACACCCCGAGGGGCTGAAGATGGGGGAGCTTAGCAAGCGGATGATGGTCACCGGCGGAAACGTCACGGGTATTACCGATCAGTTGGAGAAGGAAGGCTGGGTCACGCGCCAGACGGTCGCCAATGACCGGCGCGCCTTTCTGATCAAGCTCACGCCACGCGGTAAGAAGGCGTTCTCCGATATGGCTCGTGCTCATGAACAGTGGATCGAGCAGCGCCTGGGAAGGCTGCCGGAAGACAGGCAGAAGCAACTTTATGCCCTGCTGGGCGACCTGAAGTCGGTGATTGCCTGAGGGATGCGAGACGCCGTATCCCATCTGAAACGGCGACACCGCCACTCACTTTAGATCCGGGATCTCCAACGTTCGACCTGCGCCGCGTTGACGCTCAAGGCTCGGTGTCGCCCTTCGCCCTTCGCGCGTCGAACGCCGGGCTCGGACGCTCGGATCCAGATTCTGCGGTGTTCCTCAGACAGTCTATCGCCGCGCCTGCAACGGCTTGTCGAGCAAGTCGCGCGCTGCGGCGGCCGCCGGGGTGCTGTCTAGCGCGGTGAGCGCTGCAACGCGCTCGGCCTCTGGCCGCTTCGATAAGGTTTTAACGGCGGCATAAAAGGCTGGCAGGTCGTCATGCACCTCCGCCAGCATCGCCATGAACGCCGGCACCCACTGGTTATACGTCGCGAACGATCCGATTTTGGCGTTATTCAAGTGCGAGGCAAACCAAAGGTCAAACCCCTTGTACCCACCCCAGGACGCCTTCAATCGCTCGTAGTCAGCACGCATGCTGGCGAACAGCGCGTCCTTGGTCGCGATCTTCTGCGCGTTCGTTTCCGAGCCGTCGTACAGGGTTTCCAAGCGCTTGCGATAACCCTCCACCAATTGACGGAACTGGCGTCGGTGCGCGTCGTATCGCTCGTATTCCATGGCCGCGTCGGGATGCGCCGTCAGCCAGCGCCGTACGCCCACGGTTTCCACTGTCACGGCGAAAGACTCGTTGAATGCCGTATCGCCTCGAACAAATAGAATCTGATGCGCGAGTTCGTGGAAAATCATCCGCGCCACTTCCGCCCGCGGAAGATAGATGAAAGTGTTGAGCAGTGGATCGTCGAAATAGCCCAGCGTTGAATACGCCGGAATCCCCGCGACGAACGTCTCCCAGCCATCTCGGTGCAACTCGGCCGCATAAGCCTCGGCGGATTCACGAGAGTAATAGCCCCGATACTCGACGCATCCGACGACCAGCAGGCAGGATTCGCGAAGCTTCAACGACAACGCGGGCGCGGCGAAGACGTTGTAGACGACGAACGGTCGCTTGAGGTCCGCATAGCTACGATAACTCCCGTTGTCCGGTTCACCGAGCGCGGACACCGCATAGCTTCGGATTTGCTCGGCTTCTATCAGCCGTGTGCGCAAATGCGGGGCAACCGATGGGTCGGCAAGCAGATCGGACACCGGCTGCGCTTCATGCAACACGGTGAAGTGCCCGTTAATCGACTGCGCGTAGTAACCGACCTGGCCGCATCCGGCAAGACCGAACAGTACCGCCCAGCCGGCGGCTAAACCCACGGCGGCGCGAAACATCGAACGCCGGCATGCGGAGAACACCGGGAACGGTGTGAGCATCGCAGCAGGGTTACGCATCGCGGGCTCCTCGGCGTCAGCTCGGCATCGGCAGGCGTGACGACCGGTCTTATGCCGGCGCGACTTCGACCAGGCAATCGTAGAACGTTGGCGCTCGTCCCAGATCGGTCAGCTGCTGGCTGGTGACCTCGTTGGCATTCTTGCCGTCCGGAGCGAGTTTCTTCCACCAGATAGACAGACCCACCACGACGCCTTCACGTGCCTTCTCCGTCACCCGAGCCTTTGCGCTCAAGATGCCTCGATCGTTGAAGATTCGCACATCGCCGCCATTCTCAATGCCTCGAGGCGCGGCATCCGCGGGATGAATATCGAGCGTCGGCTCTCCCACCGAGGCACGCAGGCTATCGACGTTCACGAAGCTCGAATTCAGGAAGTGACGGGCGGGCGGTGAAATCATTGCCAGGGGATAGCGTGCCGCCAGATCCGGATTGCTCGCCACCGATTCGTACGGCGGCACCCAGTCGGGTAGCGGATCGAAACCTTCCTGCAGCATGCGCTCGGAATAAAACTCACACTTGCCCGACGGCGTGTAGAACTGCCCGTTCGCAAAGGGCGCGTCCGGCAGATCGTATCGGATCCACCCATCACGCTTGAGGGTCTCCCAGTCACCCCCTGCCATGCGAGCATCGTCCCAGCGAATGGATTGCGCGGCCAATTGATCGTCGGTATCGGAGAAACAAGCCTCCTGCCATCCCATGCGCCCCGCCAACAGACGAAAGATTTCCGAGTTGGGCTTGGCTTCGCCGAGCGGCGCAATGGCCGGATTATTCGCCAGCAGATAGGTATGGCCGTAAGCCTTGTGGATATCCAGATGCTCGAGCTGCGTCGTTGCCGGCAGCACGAAGTCCGCATAATCGGCAGTATCGGTCTGGAAATGCTCCAACACCACGGTGAAGAGATCTTCCCGGGCGAAGCCCGCCGCCACCTTGCCCGACTCCGGTGCCACCGCCACTGGATTGCTGTTGTAGACCACCAGCGCCTCGATCTTCGGCCCGAACGAATCGTCGCCCGGATGGCAAAGGGCATCACCGATCGCGCTCATGTTCACCACGCGGGCCGGCTTTTCCTGATGTGGCCGCAGATCGGGCCGTGCCTGCGCCACCGAATCAACGGGTGCGTAACCCGACGCCGACATCAGCAGCCCGCCCGCCGGATCGCGCCACGCGCCGATCAGCGCCGGCAGGCAGGCGACCGCGCGGGTCGCCTGCCCGCCGCCTCTGGCTCGCTGCATGCCGTAGTTCAGACGAATCGCCGCGGGCTTCGCGTTCGCATACTCGCGCGCCAACGTCGTGATTGTGTCTTCGGAGATACCGCAAATTTCCGCGACGCGGGCCGGCGTGTAGCGTCGTACGCGCTCCTTGAGCTGCGCGTAGCCCACCGTGTGTCGCGCAATGTATTCGTGATCAACGCGATCTTCATCGATCAGGACATGCATCATGCCCAATGCCAGCGCCGCGTCCGTGCCTGGCAGCAAGGCAATGTGCTGATGGCACTTTTCCGCCGTGAGCGAACGATAGGGATCGATGGCGATCAACTTCGCACCGCGACGCTTGGCTTCCTGCGCGATGGCCCAGAAATGCACGCTCGACGTAATCGGATTGCTGCCCCAGATGAGAATCAGCTTGCTGTCGACAAAGTGTTCGACGTGCATGCCGACACCAGCGCCGTACGTGTAGCGCAGCCCCGCGGCGCCGGCGCTCGCACAGATCGTGCGATCGAGGTCGGACGCGCCGAGCTTGTTGAAGAACCTTGCCGCCATCGATTCGCCTTGGACGAATCCCATCGTGCCAGCATAGCTGTAGGGGAGAATCGCTTCGGGCTCGCGTGCCGCAATCGCCCCCAGTCGCGAGGCGATCTCGTCAAGCGCCTCATCCCAACTGACTGGCACGAATTGCCCGCTCCCCTTCGGTCCGACGCGCTTGAGCGGATGCAACAAGCGATCCGGATGATAGGTTCGTTCAGTGTATCGAGAGACTTTCGTACACAAGACACCCTTGGTCGTCGGATGGTCCGGATCGCCCTGGACCTTGATAGCGACGCCATTTTCCACTGTAACGTGCATGGCGCACGTATCGGGACAGTCATGCGGGCATGCGGCCCGAACGACGCGGGTGTTGGTCGTCATGAAACGACTCCTCTCTTTACGAAATTGCCGCGACCGCCAACGGCGCGACGTTGACGACATTGTATTACGTTCCCCCCCGCCTCACCCCGCGCCACGGTCGCTTGCGACATTTTCCAGACGTGTCTGGCGCAGCGATCGGACGTTTCTGCTCCAAGGTGCCAGACCAGGTCATTAGGGGTAAGATGGACCATTGCGCCCCGCAGGAAACCCAAACATGAAGCTCATTCCAGAAATCGACGCCGCTCGTGGCGAACTCCAGACCATCCGACGTGATATTCACGCGCATCCCGAACTGTGCTTCGAAGAGAAGCGTACTTCGGACGTGGTGGCGGATACGTTGACCCAATGGGGTATCCCCATTCATCGCGGACTCGGTAAAACCGGCGTCGTCGGCATCATCAAGCAAGGCAGCAGCGAGCGTGCGATCGGCCTGCGCGCCGATATGGATGCGCTACCGATTCGTGAGGCGAATACGTTCGAGCACGCGTCGAAGCATGAGGGCAAGATGCACGCCTGCGGTCACGATGGTCACACGGCCATGCTGCTTGCCGCCGCGAAATATCTCCAGACGCATCGCCATTTCGACGGCACCGTCTACCTGATTTTCCAGCCAGCCGAGGAAGGCGGCGGCGGCGCGCGTGAGATGATCAAGGACGGACTGTTCGAGCGCTTCCCCATGCAGGCGATGTTCGGCATGCACAACTGGCCGGGCGCGCCGACCGGTACGTTCGCCGTGACGCCGGGTCCCATGATGGCCTCGAGCAATGAATTCAAGATCACGCTTCGCGGCAAGGGAACCCATGCGGGCATTCCGAATGCCGGCATCGATCCAGTGATTGCGGCTGTGCAGGTAGCGCAGGCGTTGCAGAGCATCATCACGCGCAACAAGCGGCCGATCGACGCCGCAGTGCTCTCCATTACCCAGATCCATGCGGGCGACACCACAAACGTGGTTCCCGATGTGGCATGGTTGGGCGGCACGGTTCGCACGTTTTCGATCGAGGTCCTGGATCTCATTGAGACACGTCTGCGAGAGATTGCCGAATTCGTGGCCAAGGGGTTCGGCTGCTCGGCGGACATTGAATTCCTTCGCAATTACCCGCCGACGATCAATGATCCGGGCATGGCAGCGCTGTGTGCCGACGTGATGCGCGAGGTGGTCGGCAACGAGAACGTCAACGACACGGTGGAACCGACGATGGGGGCGGAGGACTTCTCGTTCATGCTCCTGAAGAAGCCGGGCGCGTACGTGTTCATCGGAAACGGCGATGGCACGCACCGGGACACCGGCCATGGCCTGGGTCCGTGCAACCTGCACAATGCCAGTTATGATTTCAACGACGATCTGCTCCCGCTTGGCGGCACGTACTGGGTCAAGCTGGTCGAGACCTATTTTGGACGCAATCCGTAAGCTGCCTGATCCCTGCGTTCGGGCGAGAATAAGAAAAGCCGGCAAGTATCACTTGCCGGCTTTTTCGCTTTTGATGCGAATGAGATCGCGTTATTTCGCGGCCGTTGTCGTGGGAACACCCTCCGTTTCGAGACGAATGTCACCGTACCATGCGGTAAATTTCGATCGAGTATTGTCGCCGTCGCTCATGATTGCAATACCGATCAGACGCCCTGGAGGCTCGCCAAACGCTTTCTCATAATCCCTGGCGATATCGCGAGAATACGTCTGCCATCTTCCAAGGTGCTCGTCACCGCGCTCGACAACGAGGGAGCGAATACGACCGGTATAAGGATTGGTGACGACATCGTCCACCGAGAATTTATCATCACCCCAGGTGTACATCAGGGTCGCAAACGGTAAGTCACGACCGCTGACCATACGCGCCAATTCGCGATGCAGTTGATCTTGCATGGTCAGTTTTGCGGGATCGCCATCGAACGCAAGGGCGATGCGAACGGGTGCGTCATCGAATGCCTTCGTGCGAATATCGGCACTCGCGGGGATGGCATCCGCTCGCCAGCGCCACGTCAGCTTGGCGCCTGGGTACACAGGAATGTCGAGCGTCTGTGCGATGCCGGACGCAGATTTGTCGACCGAGGCGCGAATCACCGCGATGCCCTGGCTATCGATCGTCTGTTCGTAATGGGTGAGCCGTTTGTTGCGGGTGACGAGATACGTCTCCCAGCGCGGGGGCAAACCCTCCGGATTCACGGCAGCGGAAAGGGGAGCAATGTCATCGCTTTGTACCGACGAAGGCAATGCCGAGGCATGTTTCGACGAGGTTCCCGGCAACGTACATCCACCAATCCCCAAGATAACTATGGCGGTTACAACCCACGCCGCTCCCGCACGCCATCTTGCATGGCGCTTGCTTCGATCCTGATTGACCACCTGTTTCGCTCTCCGAACTTCCACTAACCCCGTGGCCAAATGCTAAGCGAGAAATGGATATCGATCCAGACGGAATTTCCCAGAAAAGCAAAAACCCCTTGCTACACGAGTTAGCAAGGGGTTTTTAGGGGGAGCCTGACGATTACCTACTTTCACACGGGTATCCGCACTATCATCGGCGTGGAGTTGTTTCACGGTCCTGTTCGGGATGGGAAGGGGTGGTTCCAACTCGCTATGGTCATCAGGCATAACTTGTATGTTCTGCTGAGCGGGGCTCAGAAAAACCAATTTGGAAGAAGCGTAGTACTACATTGGTTGGGTTGCGAGTTGTATCGGCACACTGCACGACACTCACACCAGGAAAAACACACTGGTTATAGGATCAAGCCTCACGGGCAATTAGTATCAGTTAGCTTAACGCATTACTGCGCTTCCACACCTGACCTATCAACGTCCTGGTCTTGAACGACCCTTAAGGGGAATCGAGTTCCCAGGGAAGTCTCATCTTAAGGCGAGTTTCCCGCTTAGATGCTTTCAGCGGTTATCTCTTCCGAACATAGCTACCCGGCGATGCCACTGGCGTGACAACCGGTACACCAGAGGTTCGTCCACTCCGGTCCTCTCGTACTAGGAGCAGCCCCCTTCAAACTTCCAACGCCCACGGCAGATAGGGACCAAACTGTCTCACGACGTTTTAAACCCAGCTCACGTACCTCTTTAAATGGCGAACAGCCATACCCTTGGGACCGGCTACAGCCCCAGGATGAGATGAGCCGACATCGAGGTGCCAAACACCGCCGTCGATATGAACTCTTGGGCGGTATCAGCCTGTTATCCCCAGAGTACCTTTTATCCGTTGAGCGATGGCCCTTCCATACAGAACCACCGGATCACTATGACCTGCTTTCGCACCTGCTCGACTTGTCAGTCTCGCAGTTAAGCACGCTTTTGCCATTGCACTATCAGCACGATTTCCGACCGTACCTAGCGTACCTTCGTACTCCTCCGTTACACTTTGGGAGGAGACCGCCCCAGTCAAACTGCCTACCATGCACTGTCCCCGATCCGGATTACGGACCTAGGTTAGAACCTCAAACAAACCAGGGTGGTATTTCAAGGACGGCTCCACAGAAACTAGCGTTCCTGCTTCAAAGCCTCCCACCTATCCTACACAGACCGGTTCAAAGTCCAATGCAAAGCTACAGTAAAGGTTCATGGGGTCTTTCCGTCTAGCCGCGGGTAGATTGCATCATCACAAACACTTCAACTTCGCTGAGTCTCGGGAGGAGACAGTGTGGCCATCGTTACGCCATTCGTGCAGGTCGGAACTTACCCGACAAGGAATTTCGCTACCTTAGGACCGTTATAGTTACGGCCGCCGTTTACCGGGACTTCAATCAAGAGCTTGCACCCCATCATTTAATCTTCCGGCACCGGGCAGGCGTCACACCCTATACGTCCACTTTCGTGTTTGCAGAGTGCTGTGTTTTTATTAAACAGTCGCAGCCACCAGTTTATTGCAACCCTTTCACCCTCCTGGCGCAGGCCAGTCAAGCTACAAGGGCGTACCTTATCCCGAAGTTACGGTACCAATTTGCCGAGTTCCTTCTCCCGAGTTCTCTCAAGCGCCTTAGAATACTCATCTCGCCCACCTGTGTCGGTTTGCGGTACGGTCTCGTATGACTGAAGCTTAGAGGCTTTTCTTGGAACCACTTCCAATTGCTTCGTACCCGAAGGTACTCGCCCCACAGCCTTGAATTACGCGCCCGGATTTGCCTAAGCGCCTTCTCCACTGCAGGGACCGGGACTTCCAACACCCGGACAACCTTCCGCGATCCGTCCCCCCATCGCATCATACGACGGTGCAGGAATATTAACCTGCTTCCCATCAGCTACGCATCTCTGCCTCGCCTTAGGGGCCGACTCACCCTACGCCGATGAACGTTGCGTAGGAAACCTTGGGCTTACGGCGAGGGGGCCTTTCACCCCCTTTATCGCTACTCATGTCAGCATTCGCACTTCTGATACCTCCAGCATCCTTCACAAGACACCTTCACAGGCTTACAGAACGCTCTCCTACCATGCGAGCAAGCTCGCATCCGCAGCTTCGGTATATTGCTTAGCCCCGTTACATCTTCCGCGCAGGACGACTCGATCAGTGAGCTATTACGCTTTCTTTAAAGGGTGGCTGCTTCTAAGCCAACCTCCTGACTGTTTTAGCCTTCCCACTTCGTTTCCCACTTAGCAATATTTAGGGACCTTAGCTGGCGGTCTGGGTTGTTTCCCTCTTGACACCGGACGTTAGCACCCGATGTCTGTCTCCCGTGATTGCACTCTTCGGTATTCGGAGTTTGCTATGGCGAAGTAATCCGCAATGGACCCTTCAACCATGACAGTGCTCTACCCCCGAAGGTGATACACGAGGCACTACCTAAATAGTTTTCGGAGAGAACCAGCTATTTCCAAGTTTGTTTAGCCTTTCACCCCTATCCACAGCTCATCCCCTAATTTTTCAACATTAGTGGGTTCGGTCCTCCAGTACGTGTTACCGCACCTTCAACCTGGCCATGGATAGATCACTTGGTTTCGGGTCTACACCCAGCGACTGAACGCCCTATTCGGACTCGCTTTCGCTACGCCTTCCCTATTCGGTTAAGCTTGCCACTGAATGTAAGTCGCTGACCCATTATACAAAAGGTACGCAGTCACCCCTTGCGAGGCTCCTACTGTTTGTATGCATGCGGTTTCAGGATCTATTTCACTCCCCTCCCGGGGTTCTTTTCGCCTTTCCCTCACGGTACTGGTTCACTATCGGTCGATTACGAGTATTTAGCCTTGGAGGATGGTCCCCCCATCTTCAGACAGGATTTCACGTGTCCCGCCCTACTTTTCTCAAGCTTAGTTCCACACCAGGGTTTTCTCATACGGGGCTATCACCCACTATGGCCGGACTTTCCATTCCGTTTTGATAACACCGGTGCTAAATCTTGAAGGCTGGTCCCATTTCGCTCGCCACTACTTTGGGAATCTCGGTTGATTTCTTTTCCTGCAGCTACTTAGATGTTTCAGTTCGCCGCGTTCGCTTCACTAGACCTATGTATTCAGTCTAGGATGACCCAAAGGGCCGGGTTTCCCCATTCGGACATTTGTGGATCAAAGCTTATTTGCCAGCTCCCCACAACTTTTCGCAGGCTATCGCGTCCTTCATCGCCTGTAATCGCCAAGGCATCCACCACATGCACTTATTCGCTTGACCCTATAACGAGTGTGTCTTTCGGCACATTCCCTATAGGTTGAGTTTTCGCGTTGTGCCGTATTCCAAGTCATCTTTCGATCACTTAAATACTAGTTGATACAATCACAACCCGTACAATTTCCACGCGCCATCTCTAACGCGCTTCCGTTGTACTACTACTTCTTCCAAATTGTTAAAGAACAAATACTGCATGACATTGCTGTCATTCAAAAACGTTCACGCTAAATCACTATTGGGATTTACTACAGACGTAAAAGCTTTTGACTGACATCGATGTGCGATCTAAGGAATTGGTGGAGGCAGACGGGATCGAACCGACGACCCCCTGCTTGCAAAGCAGGTGCTCTCCCAGCTGAGCTATGCCCCCCAAATCAGTCTGATGCGGCGTTACAAAAAACCTTACATACCGATGTATGCGGCGGCCTTTTGTGCCTTGCCTCAGCCAGATTTCTTTCTACCAGGCGTCGGTGGAAAGAGTTTGGTGGGTCTGGAAGGACTTGAACCTTCGACCCCCGCCTTATCAAGACGGTGCTCTAACCACCTGAGCTACAGACCCGACTTAGATCTACGCAGTCAACAACCGATAAGCGTGAACACTCAACTTCCAGTGCATGCTCTAGAAAGGAGGTGATCCAGCCGCAGGTTCCCCTACGGCTACCTTGTTACGACTTCACCCCAGTCATGAATCCTGCCGTGGTAAGCGCCCTCCTTACGGTTAGGCTACCTACTTCTGGCAAAACCCACTCCCATGGTGTGACGGGCGGTGTGTACAAGACCCGGGAACGTATTCACCGCGACATGCTGATCCGCGATTACTAGCGATTCCAGCTTCACGCAGTCGAGTTGCAGACTGCGATCCGGACTACGATCGGTTTTCTGGGGTTAGCTCCACCTCGCGGTTTGGCAGCCCTCTGTACCGACCATTGTATGACGTGTGAAGCCCTACCCATAAGGGCCATGAGGACTTGACGTCATCCCCACCTTCCTCCGGTTTGTCACCGGCAGTCTCCCTAGAGTGCTCTTGCGTAGCAACTAAGGACAAGGGTTGCGCTCGTTGCGGGACTTAACCCAACATCTCACGACACGAGCTGACGACAGCCATGCAGCACCTGTGTTACGGTTCTCTTTCGAGCACTCCCACCTCTCAGCAGGATTCCGTACATGTCAAGGGTAGGTAAGGTTTTTCGCGTTGCATCGAATTAATCCACATCATCCACCGCTTGTGCGGGTCCCCGTCAATTCCTTTGAGTTTTAATCTTGCGACCGTACTCCCCAGGCGGTCAACTTCACGCGTTAGCTTCGTTACTAAGGAAATGAATCCCCAACAACTAGTTGACATCGTTTAGGGCGTGGACTACCAGGGTATCTAATCCTGTTTGCTCCCCACGCTTTCGTGCATGAGCGTCAGTATTGGCCCAGGGGGCTGCCTTCGCCATCGGTATTCCTCCACATCTCTACGCATTTCACTGCTACACGTGGAATTCTACCCCCCTCTGCCATACTCTAGCCTTGCAGTCACGAATGCAGTTCCCAGGTTAAGCCCGGGGATTTCACATCCGTCTTACAAAACCGCCTGCGCACGCTTTACGCCCAGTAATTCCGATTAACGCTTGCACCCTACGTATTACCGCGGCTGCTGGCACGTAGTTAGCCGGTGCTTATTCTTCCGGTACCGTCATCCCCCCGAGGTATTAACCCAGAGGATTTCTTTCCGGACAAAAGTGCTTTACAACCCGAAGGCCTTCTTCACACACGCGGCATTGCTGGATCAGGCTTTCGCCCATTGTCCAAAATTCCCCACTGCTGCCTCCCGTAGGAGTCTGGGCCGTGTCTCAGTCCCAGTGTGGCTGGTCGTCCTCTCAGACCAGCTACAGATCGTCGCCTTGGTGAGCTTTTACCCCACCAACTAGCTAATCTGACATCGGCTGCTCTTGTAGCGCGAGGCCCGAAGGTCCCCCGCTTTCCTCCTCAGAGCGTATGCGGTATTAATCCGGCTTTCGCCGAGCTATCCCCCACTACAAGGTACATTCCGATGTATTACTCACCCGTTCGCCACTCGCCACCAGGTGCAAGCACCCGTGCTGCCGTTCGACTTGCATGTGTAAGGCATGCCGCCAGCGTTCAATCTGAGCCAGGATCAAACTCTTCAGTTTAAACCTGTTACTGTTTTCGGTTTTTCGTGATAAATCACTCGAACCGGTCGCTCTCAAAGTATGCTGACAAGTTAATTACTTAACTTACCTATTACTTATGTGAGCCTCAATAAATTTAAAGCTTATCTGCCGAAGCAGACGCACCATTCATCGAGTGCCCACACTTATCGGTTGTCTAGTTTTTAAAGATCAATCGCATCGAACTTCGCTTCGTCGCACACTTACCGCGCCGTCGCTTCGTTTTCTGCGTCGCTGCATCTGCAGCAGAGAAGCAAGATTATGTCGTAGCTTCTCGTCGTCGTCAACAGTTTTTTTCGCCTTCTTCGCTCGTCGCCGTAGCGACTCACAAGCTCCAAAACCACCAACCACCGGGCTTTCCAGCCCGTCGCCCCCACCGCTTCGCCGCTTTCGCTGCGTCGCCGTCGTTGCGAGAGACGGAATATTAGTGAAAACCCCGTACCCTGGCAAGCCCTTTGTGAAAATAATTTGAAAACCCATGAAAAAACCCCGTCACGATACGTGACGGGGTTTCTTTAAATGATCACGGCGCCCGCAAATGCCTTGGTATGACAGACCTCAGGACTTCTTGCCGAAGTAGCGCGCGAAGATGGCGTCATATGTCCCGTCCGCCTTGATCGCCTCGATCCCCTTGTTGATCTTGCCCAGCAACTCGGCATCCCCCTTGCGTACTGCGATCCCGTAATACTCCTTGGGAAAGCTGCTATCGGAGACCGTACGCAGCTTGGCATCCGGGTTGTGGGCAACAAAGTTCACCACGACGCCGTTGTCCGCCACCACCGCGTCGACACCGCCGGCCTCCAGCTCCTTCATGGCGAGCGGCGTGCCTTCAAAGCGTTTGACCGACGGATTGTTCTTGCCCATGAGCTTCTGCACCACCTCGTCGCCCGTGGTGGCCGTCTGCACGCCCACCTTGAGGGACTTCAGATCGTCGAATTTCTGCACGGTCGAGTTCAGCGGCACGGCAATCAACTGCGACGCCTCGAAGTAAGGCGCCGAGAAATCCATCTGCTTACGACGCTCGTCGGTGATCGTGATCGCCGAAATCAGAATGTCCCTATCGCCCTGAACCAACGAATTGAAGATGCCCTCGAACGGCGTATTGACGAAACGCACGGAGATGCCCGCCTTGTCCGCGACCGCCTTCATCACATCGATGTCGAAGCCGGCAATCTGCCGGGTATCGGTTTCGAATTCGAATGGCGCGTAGGCGGCATCCGTGCCGACGACGTACACCGTCTGCGCGCCGTCCGCTCCCGCCGACCGGCCCGCCGCCGATTCCTCCTTCTTCCCGCAGGCACCCAACAGCAGCCCCGAGGCCACGACTAAGGCCAGCGCAAATGTGCGTCGGTTGATCGACATTGTTTTGTCCCTTGCTGAAAAAACCGGCAGCCTATCATAGGACGACCTCCCCGCAGGAGGTCGTCACGGTACAGCACGCCAGAATCAGCGATGTTTGAAAACCGGTTTGCGCTTCTCGACAAACGCGGCCATGCCTTCCTTCTGATCCTCAAGCGCGAACAGCGAATGGAACATCCGGCGCTCGAACTGCACGCCTTCGTCGAGCGTTGACTCGAATGCGCGGTTGACGGCTTCCTTCGCCGCCATCACGACCGGCAATGAGTATTCGCAAATGGTATTGGCCGCGCCGATCGCCTCGTCGAGCAGCGTCTCGAGCGGTACCACGCGCGATACCAGCCCAGCGCGCTCGGCCTCGGTGGCGTCCATGAAACGCGCGGTCAGGCACATGTCCATGGCCTTGGCTTTCGATACGGCGCGCGTCAGACGCTGCGTGCCGCCGGCGCCCGGGATCACGCCAAGCTTGATTTCCGGCTGGCCGAACTTGGCATTCTCGGCAGCGATGATGAAATCGCACATCATCGCCAGTTCACAGCCGCCGCCGAGCGCGAAACCCGACACGGCCGCGATGACCGGCTTGCGAATGCGGCGCACCGTTTCCCAGTTGCGCGTGATGTAGTCACCTTTGAATACATCCGCGAAGGTGTATTTCGACATCATGCCGATGTCGGCGCCCGCAGCGAACGCCTTCTCGCTACCGGTAATCACCATGCAGCCGATGGCTTCGTCGGCATCGAACGCCGTGAGCGCGGTGCCCAGTTCGTCCATCAGCGCATCGTTCAGCGCGTTGAGCGCTTTCGGACGATTCAGCGTGATCAGGCCGACGCGGCCGCGCGTTTCCACCAGAATATTCTCGTACGTCATCCTCTTCTTCCTCCAGTCAAAGTCTCGTCTTTTGTTTCGGGGGCCGGCGCACTCAGGAGATCGATACCCTGGCAGTCACCGGAAACAGGCATCAGGCGATGGACACACCGTTGGTTCGCAACAGCGCTGCGGCGCACACGGCGAGCAGGGGTAACAAGACCCGCCAGGCGTCGACTGCAGTGGTTAGGCATGATGCCATCGATCCCCTGGCCATGCACCTGGCGTTCCGCCAAGCAGACGACCCGCGCTCCGCGCCGAGTCACCGCCACGACAGCCGGGGCACAGCCTCATCACCGTCATCGCCACCGCCTAAGCTCAACTCTCGGGACGCCACCAAAGCCGTTGGGGAAAACCCGGCATCATCGTGTGCCACGCCCGGAAGATTTGGTGCTATATTAACAAACCAACCGGTCGGTTAATTAATGTCGATGAAAGTGATCGACGACGACCCGGTGCCGTCACCTGCGTCTTGCCGCCCGTCGGCAGACAGCGAATCCGCCAGCCGCATCCCGACACGGACAGATCCACAACCATGACTCATCCCCTCTTCGCCAAACACCAAGAGACTCTCGAGCGCGCCCTTCAGGCCATCGCCACGCGTGGTTACTGGAGCCCGTTTACGGAAATGCCGAGTCCGCGTGCTTATGGCGAGACGGCCGCCGCCGACGGCGAAGCCGCTTTCAAACAGTATCTGAATGCCGCCTTCCCGTTGGAACAGCGCGGCAGCACGGGTAGCGTCGGCCAGGAGGTCTCCCCGTTCGGCTTCGCGCTCGGCACGACATATCCCGGTTTCGAGATCGACGCCCTGCTCGCCCGCGTGAGCGACGCCCACAAGGCTTGGCGCGCCGCCACCCCGGACGCCTGGGTCGGCGTATCGCTGGAAATTCTCAACCGCCTGAACGCGCGCAGCTTTGAAATCGCCAATGCCGTGATGCACACGACGGGCCAAGCGTTCATGATGGCCTTCCAGGCCGGCGGCCCGCACGCGCAAGACCGCGGCCTCGAAGCCGTGGCCTACGCATGGGACGAACTGCGCCGCATCCCGGCGGGCGCCTATTGGGAAAAGCCGCAGGGCAAGAACCCGCCGCTCGCCATGGAAAAGCGCTATACGGTCGTGCCGCGCGGCGTGGCGCTGGTGCTCGGCTGCTGCACGTTCCCGACGTGGAACGGTTATCCGGGCCTGTTCGCCAGCCTGGCCACCGGCAACGCCGTGATCGTCAAGCCGCATCCGGGCGCGATCCTGCCGCTCGCCATCACGGTGAAGATCGCGCGTGAGGTCCTGCGCGACGCCGGTTTCGATCCGGATGTCGTGACGCTCGCAGCCACCAACCCGAACGACGGCGCCATCGTCCAGCAACTGGCCACGCGCGGTGAAGTGCGCGTGATCGACTTCACGGGCAGCACCGCCAACGGCGACTGGCTGGAGACCCACGCGCGTCAGGCGCAGGTCTACACCGAGAAGGCCGGCGTGAACCAGATCGTGATCGATTCGACGGACGACCTGAAGGGCATGGCCCGCAACATTGGCTTCTCGCTGGCCTTGTACTCGGGCCAGATGTGCACCGCGCCCCAGAACATCTACATTCCGCGCGACGGCATCCAGACGCCCGACGGCAAGGTGTCGTTCGAGGAAGTGGTCGCCGCCATCGCGGGCAGCGTGCAGAAGACGTGCAGCGACCCGGCCAAGGCCGTTGAGCTGCTCGGCGCGATTCAGAACGAAGGCGTGCTGGCTCGCATCGACGACGCCCGCAAGGTCGGCCGCGTCGTGCTCGACAGCCAGACGCTCCAGCACCCGGCCTTCGCCGACGCCCGTGTGCGCACGCCGCTGATCGTCGCGCTCGATGTGGCCGACGACGCCACCTACACGCGCGAATGGTTTGGCCCGATCGCCTTTGTGATCGCCGTGGACAACAGCGCCCAGGCGTTCGCCCTGGCCGGACGCACCGCCGCCGACCATGGCGCACTCACACTGTCGGCGTATACGACGTCCGCCGAGGGCGAGGCCCAGGCGCTCGACGCCGCCATCGAAGGGCGCGTGGCCCTGTCGCTCAACCTGACGGGCGGCGTGTTCGTGAACCAATCCGCAGCCTACTCGGATTACCACGGCACGGGCGGCAACCCGGCCGCCAACGCGAGCCTGGCCGACGCCGCCTTCGTCGCGAATCGCTTCCGTGTCGTGCAAAGCCGCCACCATGTGCCGGCCAAGTCCGACGCCGGCGCTGCCTGAGCCTCCGATACATCTATATATAGAGAAGGGAACGGGAAGCCTTGCGCTGCGCGCGCCGCCGGACACGCCTTGCAAGCCCCGCCCCAAGTCAAGACAGGAACGAACGATCATGACCGAAGCTTTCATCTGCGACGCGATCCGCACCCCCATCGGCCGCTACGGCGGTGCCCTGAAGGACGTACGCGCCGACAACCTCGGCGCGGTTCCCCTCAAGGCGCTCATGGCGCGCAACCCGAACGTCGACTGGACCCTGATCGACGATGTCATCTACGGTTGCGCCAATCAGGCCGGCGAAGACAACCGTAACGTGGCCCGCATGGCATCGCTGCTCGCTGAGTTGCCGATCGACGTGCCGGGCGCCACGCTCAACCGCCTGTGCGGCTCGGGCATGGACGCCATCGGCACGGCCGCACGCGCCATCAAGGCGGGCGAAGCCGGACTGATGATCGCCGGCGGCGTCGAATCGATGACCCGCGCGCCATTTGTAATGGGCAAGGCCGACAGTGCGTTTTCGCGCCAGGCCGCCATCTTCGACACGACCATCGGCTGGCGTTTCATCAACCCGCTGATGAAGGCGCAGTACGGCGTGGATTCGATGCCGGAGACGGCCGAAAACGTCGCCGACGACTTCAAGATCGGCCGCGAAGATCAGGACCGCTTCGCCGTGCGCAGCCAGGAGAAGGCGGCGCGCGCACAGGCCGACGGCACGCTCGCGCAGGAAATCACACCGGTCTCGATCGCGCAAAAGAAGGGCGATCCGATCGTCGTCGACCGTGACGAGCATCCGCGCGCCACGAGCCTCGAAGCGCTGGCCAAGCTCAAGGGCGTGGTCCGTGCGGACGGCACCGTGACCGCGGGCAATGCCTCCGGCGTGAACGACGGCGCATGCGCGCTGTTGCTCGCGAGCGAGAGCGCCGCCAAGCTGCACGGCCTCACGCCCCGCGCGCGCGTGCTCGGCATGGCGACCGCCGGCGTGCCCCCCCGCATCATGGGCATTGGCCCGGCCCCGGCCACGCTCAAGCTGCTGCGCCAATTGAACATGACGCTGGATCAGTTCGATGTGATCGAACTGAACGAAGCCTTCGCGAGCCAGGGTCTGGCGGTGTTGCGTCAGCTCGGCGTTGCCGACGACGACGCCCGCGTGAACCCGAACGGCGGGGCGATTGCGCTGGGCCACCCGCTGGGTGCCTCGGGTGCGCGTTTGGTCACCACGGCGATGTATCAGTTGCACCGAACCGGCGGACGCTACGCGCTGTGCACGATGTGTATCGGCGTGGGCCAGGGCATCGCGATCGCCATCGAGCGCCTCTGATCGCCAGCCCTGTTCCGCTCATTCGATATCACGACACCCCGAGGAAGACACCGATGACCGCCACGGTTCAACTGACGCTGCAAGCCAACGTCGCGACGATCACGCTCAACCGCCCCGAGAAGCTCAACAGCTTCACGCGGGAGATGCACGCGGCGTTGCGCGATGCCCTCGATACCGCCCAGGCACAAGGCGCGCGCGCCATTGTGCTGACCGGTGCCGGCCGCGGCTTCTGCGCCGGGCAGGATCTGGCGGATCTGGACTTCACGCCGGGGGCCTCGACCGATCTCGGGGCGCTGATCGACGAAAACTTCAACCCGCTCGTGCGCAAGCTGCGCGCGATGCCGCTGCCGGTGATTGCCGCAGTGAACGGCATCGCGGCGGGCGCGGGCGCGAATCTGGCGCTTGCCTGCGACATTGTGCTTGCGGGGGCGTCGGTCAACTTCCTGCAGGCGTTCGTGAAGATCGGTCTGCTGCCCGACACCGGCGGCACGTGGTTCCTGCCGCAACGTGTCGGCATGGCGCGCGCGATGGGACTGGCGATGCTCGGCGACAAGCTCTCGGCCGAACAAGCCGAGCAGTGGGGCCTGATCTGGCGCTGCGTCGACGATGACGCGCTCCTGCCCGAAGCACAGAAACTCGCCGCGCAATTGGCGTTGCAACCCACGAAGGCGCTCGCCACGATCAAGGAAGCGTTGTATGCCTCGGCCACCAACACGCTCGACCAGCAACTCGATCTCGAACGCGACGGACAGCGCGCACTCGGCGCCTCGTACGACTATGCCGAAGGCGTGAACGCGTTTCTGGAGAAGCGCGCGCCGAAGTTCGAAGGCCGCTGATCGACCGACACCATAACAACACGAGAGACACGATGAGCCTGACCTCCCCCGCCCCCAAGGCAACCAGTGAGATGACACCGGAAGAACTCGCCCGCGCCACGGGCGAATCGATGTACCGCAGCGACCGCGCGAGCCAGTGGCTCGGCATGGAGTTGCAGGAAGTGCGCCCGGGCTATGCGCGCATGACGATGCGTATTCGCGACGAATTTCTCAACGGCCACGCCATCTGCCACGGCGGCTTGATGTTCACGCTGGCCGACTCGACCTTTGCCTTCGCGTGCAACAGCTACAACATCAACACGGTCGCCGCCGGGTGCAGCATCGAGTTCCTGAAGCCGGTCTCGGGGGGCGACACGCTCACGGCCGAGGCACAGGAGCAGGTGCTCTCGGGGCGTCACGGGATCTACGACATTCGCTTGACGAACTCGGCCGGCGAAGCCGTCGCGATGTTCCGCGGCAAGTCCGCGCAGATCAAGGGCAGCGTCGTCTGACACGGCCCCGCAGCACGCGCATCCAGGCACGGGTTCGCGAGTCACACACGTATCAGTGAGTATTAGTAAGTAGCCAGTCCCAAGGAGACAGTCATGACCACCGCCTTGCCGCTCGAGCCGATCGAGAAAGCGAGCCTCGACGAACTGCGCGCCCTTCAGCTCGACCGTCTGAAGACGACGTTGCGGCATGCCTATGAGAATTCGCCGGTGTATCGCCGCAAGTTCGATGAGGCCGGCGTCCACCCGGACGATCTGACCTCGCTGGCCGATCTGGCCAAGTTCCCGTTCACGACGAAGCAGGATCTGCGCGACAGCTATCCGTTCGGCATGTTCGCCGTACCGATGGAGCAGGTCTCGCGCGTGCATGCGTCGTCGGGCACCACCGGCAAGCCGACGGTCGTGGGCTACACGGCCAACGACATCAGCACGTGGGCCGATCTGGTGGCGCGCTCGATCCGTGCCGCCGGCGCGCGTCGCGGTGACAAGGTGCACGTCAGCTACGGCTACGGCCTGTTCACGGGCGGTCTCGGCGCGCACTACGGCGCCGAGCGTGCCGGGTTGACCGTGATCCCGTTCGGCGGCGGCCAGACCGAGAAGCAGGTGCAACTGATTCAGGATTTCAAGCCCGACATCATCATGGTCACGCCGAGCTACATGCTCGCGATCGCCGACGAACTCGAGCGTCAAGGCTTGGTGGCGGCGGAATCGTCGCTGCGCATCGGCATCTTCGGCGCCGAGCCGTGGACGAACGACATGCGCTCGGCCATCGAGAAGCGCATGGGCATCGACGCGGTCGACATCTACGGTCTGTCGGAAGTGATGGGCCCCGGAGTCGCCAGCGAATGTGCCGAGACCAAGGACGGCCCGACGATCTGGGAAGATCACTTCTACCCCGAGATCATCGATCCGGTGACCGGAGAAGTGCTGCCCGACGGCGAGTTCGGCGAACTGGTGTTCACCTCGCTCACGAAGGAAGCGCTGCCGATCATCCGCTACCGCACGCGCGATCTCACGCGCCTGCTGCCGGGCACGGCGCGCACGATGCGCCGCATGGAGAAGATCACCGGCCGCTCCGACGACATGATGATCATTCGCGGCGTGAACGTCTTCCCGTCGCAGATCGAGGAACTGCTGCTGCGCCAGCCGTTGCTCTCACCGCACTATCAGATCATCCTGGACAAGGAAGGCCCGATGGACACGATGGCCGTTGAAGTCGAGGCAGCCGTCGGCTGCCACGACGACACGGCGCTGCAATCGGCGGGCGGCGAACTCAAGCGCGACATCAAGACGCTCATCGGCGTGTCGTGCGCGGTGCGCGTGAAGCCGGTCGGCGGCATCGAGCGCTCGGTGGGCAAGGCACGCCGCGTTTTGGATAAGCGGGTGCGATAAGCGCCGGCCGTGGTCCGTCACGATGAAAAAAAGCCCGTGATCGATTCGCGGGCTTTTTCGTTGACGCTCGACGCTCACTGATTGGGCAGGAACACCCACATACGGCCGCTCTGGCGCATCCGCCCGGCCAGATCGCCGGCGTCGTCGCCCAGCCCCCAGAAGAAATCGGCGCGCACGCCGCCCTTGATGGCGCTGCCGGTGTCCTGCGCGAACATCAACCGGTTGATCGGGGTATTCGCCTGGGCACCGAACGGCGGGCGCGTGGTCGCGAGGAACACCGGGCTGCCAAGTGGGATCGAGGCCGGATCCACGGCGATCGATCGCTCCGCCGTGAGCGGCACGCCCAAGGCGCCCACCGGCCCCTCGATACCGCCCACGCCGTGATTCGGCATCTCGCGGAAAAAGACGAAACGCGGGTTCACATCGAGCAAGGCATCGACGCGCGACGGATTGGCACGCGCCCACGCGCGAATCCCCTGCATCGTCGCCTGCGCGGGCGTGATCTCGCCATGATCGATCAGCCAGCGTCCGATCGACTTGTATGGTTGGTCGTTGTTGCCCGCGTAGCCCACGCGCATGATCGTGCCATCGTCGAGCAATACCTGCCCCGAGCCCTGCACCTGCAGGAAGAAGGCCTCGACCGGATCGTCAACGTACACCAGCTCGTGGCCGCGCAGAATGCCGCTGCGCATGAGTTCGGCGCGCGCGGGCAGCGATCCGGCGCGACGCCCGGTGGGCCATTTGTAAAGCGGTGTCTGATACACGCCGCCACGCACGCGCGAGCCGTGCAGCAACGGCTCGTAGTAGCCCGTGATCAGGCCCGTCTGCGTGCCGTCGGCGTTCGCGATGCGAAACGGCGTAAAGTATTGTTCGAAGAACTGCCGAACCGCAGCCGGATCCAGATCGTCGATACGCTCGGACGCGCGGCACGCAGGTTGCCAGTTGGTTTGACGGCCGAGCTTCACGCAGCTCTGGGCGAGCGCGAGGCGCGCGCCGATGAGCGAGTCGTCCTGCCACCCGTCGACCTGCGACCACGACACGGGCTGCATGCGGCCCGCGCCCGAGGGCGGCGTGGCCACGGTCGACGGTGGCGTACCTGGACGAGACGTGCTCGTCGGAGGCACACTCGAACAACCGTAGAGCAATGCGGCAAACGCGGCGAACGCCAGGCCCCGGCCGGCGCGCCACCGCCCGAACTTCGTCAGGAAGAGCGTCATGGGTAATCTGTTCGATGAATATCCGGCCTTGCTGGTCTTGCCGGAGGTGTTGCTGGCGATCGCGATCGTCGCCGCGATTGTGGTGATGCGTCGCAAGCCGTCGCCCCAACGCAGGGTTCGCCCGATGCGGGCGATCCGGCCGATGCCGAGCGATACCGTCGACCCAGTGGATTCGCGCGATCGGGACGCGGCCGCCGGCGCGGCCGACGATCCGCTCAAACGCGAAGACTGGTCCGACGACCGCCGCTGACGTCCGAACGATGCGCGCATGCCCGGCTCAGTGCAACGTGCGCGGCATGGTCAGCGCGAATTCGGCGATGGGAACGTCGAAACGCGTGCCATCCTCGGCCACGCAAAAGTACTCGCCGCGCATGGTGCCGATCGGCGTGGCGACCATCGCCCAGCTCGTATACTCGAACTGCTCACCGGGCTGCAGGAACGGTTGATGCCCGATCACGCCCAGGCCGTTGACTTCCTGCACATGGTTATCGCCGTCGGTAATCACCCAATGGCGCGAGATCAGTTGTGCCGGCACTTCCCCACTGTTGCGAATCGTGATCGTGTAGGCAAAGGCGAATTGCCGGCGATCCGGTTCCGATTGCTCCGGGAGGTATTGCGGGCGCACTGTGACGGTAAATTCATACTGGCTCATCGGGTGTTCCTGTAGCGCATGCGGGCTCTCTGGTGGCGTTTTGCAACGCATTCTGCGGCAAGTCGTCGCGGGTCGCAACCGGCAAACACGCCAGTCGGCGACCGATTCGAAGGGTATCGGCGCCCGCCGGTTCGGCCCACGGCCGGCAGGCATCATGCGAAAGCTTTAAAATGTCGCTTTTGACGCCCTTCCCCCGCCCGCCATGACGCAATTCTGTATCGCCCCCAGCATCCTGTCCGCCGACTTTGCCCGGCTGGGCGAAGAAGTCCGCAACGTCGTGGCGGCAGGCGCCGACTGGATTCACTTCGACGTGATGGACAACCATTACGTTCCCAACCTGACCATCGGCCCGATGGTTTGCGAGGCGATCCGCCCGCACGTGGACGTGCCGATCGACGTGCATCTGATGGTACGCCCAGTCGATCGCATCGTGCCCGATTTCGCCAAGGCCGGCGCGAACCTGATCACGTTCCACCCGGAAGCGTCGGAACATGTCGACCGCACGCTTTCCCTGATTCGCGACCACGGTTGCAAAGCGGGTCTCGTATTCAACCCGGGTACGCCGCTGCATTACCTCGACCACGTGATGGATCGTCTCGATATGGTGCTCATCATGTCGGTGAACCCCGGCTTCGGCGGCCAATCGTTCATTCCCGAAGCGCTCAACAAACTGCGCGCCGTGCGTGCCCGCATCGACGCCTACACGGCCGAGACCGGTCACGAGATTCGTCTGGAAATCGACGGCGGCGTGAAGGTCGAGAACATCGCCGAGATCGCGGCCGCCGGGGCGGACACGTTCGTCGCCGGCTCCGCCATCTTCGGCAAACCCGACTACAAGGCGGTCATCGACCAGATGCGCGCCCAACTGGCGAGCGTGGCATGACCGATACCCAAGACCTCCAGCTGGACGGCATTCGCGCGGTGTTGATCGACCTCGACGGCACGCTCGTCGACACGGCGGGCGACTTCGGCATGGCGCTGAACGCCATGCTGGCCGATCTGGGCGTAGCACCGGTGCCGACCGAGCGCCTGATGACGTTTGTCGGCAAGGGCACCGCCAATCTCATCCGCAAGACCCTCGCCGAGCGTTTCGCCGACGCGGAGATCGACGGCCTGTTCGAACGGGCACAGGACAAGTACGAAGCCGTCTACACGTCGATCAACGGCGCGCACACGACGCTTTATCCCGAAGTGCGCGAAGGACTGGCCGCCTTGCGCGCCGCCGGTCTGCCCGTGGCCTGCATCACCAACAAGCAGCATCGCTTCGCGGTCGCGTTGCTCGCGCATTACGACCTGACCGATCAGTTCGACCTGGTGTATGGCGGCGACTCGTGGCCCAGGCGCAAGCCGGACCCGATGCCGCTCGTCAAGGCGTGCGAAGTCTTCGGCGTGTCGCCGGCGCAAGCCGTGCTGGTCGGGGACTCGGGCAACGACGCCCAGGCGGCCCGCGCGGCCGGCTGCCGGTCGTTGACCGTGCCATATGGCTACAACCATGGCGAATCTGTACAAACGATCGACACGGATGGTATAGTCGGCTCCATTCTGGGCGCCGCCCGGGCGATTTTGCCCAAGGCTGCGCCCGCACTGGCGAGCTGAGTTCGCCATCTTCCACACTGCATTCAAGCGCATGTTCCTGAACAAGAAACGGAGTCTGAGCGTGATCGACCGGGGGGCCTGGCCCTGGCGACGCTGGTCCTGCTGAACCCTTCCAAGGGGTGGCCGGGACCGCTGAAGTTCGTCTTCGGCAACCCGTTTCTTGCATCGTTGTTGTTCCCAAGACGTCATACCTCGGCGCGCTGTCTCGCACAGTGCGCGGGTTCGCCGAGCCGCGGCAAGCGCCATCGCATTGCCGGTGCGCGCGCGTTCACGAAGCTCGACGTGGGTCAGCACCCCCACCCCGACACGACTCAGGTATTCTCAACGCCAATCCACGCCGAATTTGCGGGAACGCCCGCCGGCAAACTTGCAGGCAGAGTGCAAAATGACCGAACTCGAATTCAAATCGCTGGCCAACCAAGGCTTTAACCGCATTCCGCTGATCGCCGAGGCGCTGGCCGATCTCGACACGCCGCTCTCGCTGTATTTGAAGCTCGCGCTGGGCGACCGGCGCGGCGCGAACACCTTCCTGCTCGAATCGGTGGTCGGCGGCGAGCGCTTCGGCCGCTACTCGTTCATCGGCCTGTCGGCCCACACGCTGCTGCGCAGCTTCGGCCCGAAGACCGAAGTCGTGCGCGACGGCGTCGTCGTCGAGACGCACGACGGCGACCCGCTGGCGTTCATCACCGAGTTCCAGGCACGCTTCAAGGTGGCCCTGCGCCCGGGCATGCCGCGCTTTTGCGGCGGTCTCGCGGGCTACTTCGGCTACGACGCCGTGCGCTACATCGAGAAGAAACTGGCGCACACCACCCCGCACGACGACCTGAACCTGCCCGACATCCAGTTGTTGCTCACCGAAGAACTCGCCGTGATCGACAATCTGACCGGCAAGCTCTACCTCATCATCTATGCGGACCCGACCCAGCCCGAAGCGTTTTCGAAGGCTCGCCTGCGTCTGCGCGAGCTGCGCACTCGTTTGAAGGCGCCGGTCGACGCGCCGGTCACGTCCGGCAGCGTGCGCACCGAAACTTTCCGCGAATTCGCCAAGCCGGACTACCTCGCAGCCGTGGCCAAGGCCAAGGACGCCATCGCCGCCGGCGAGCTGATGCAGGTGCAAGTGGGCCAACGTCTCATCAAGCCGTATCGCGATGCCCCGCTCTCGCTTTACCGTGCCCTGCGCTCGCTCAATCCGTCGCCGTACATGTACTTCTATAACTTCGGCGACTTCCAGGTGGTCGGCGCATCGCCCGAGATCCTCGTGCGACAGGAGCGTCGGCAAACGCCCGACGGCGAGCAGGAAATCGTGACGATTCGCCCGCTTGCCGGCACGCGTCCGCGCGGCGCCACGCCCGAGCGCGACGCCGAACTGGCCACCGAATTGCTTGGAGATCCGAAGGAAATCGCCGAGCACGTCATGCTCATCGATCTGGCGCGCAATGATGTCGGCCGCATCGCCCAAACCGGCACCGTCGAAGTCACCGACAAGATGGTGATCGAGAAATACTCGCACGTGCAGCACATCGTGAGTTCGGTGGAAGGCCGGCTGCAACCGGGGCTGTCGAATATCGACGTACTGCGCGCGACGTTCCCGGCCGGCACGCTCACCGGCGCGCCGAAGGTTCGCGCGATGGAACTGATCGACGAACTCGAGCCCGTCAAGCGCGGCCTTTACGGCGGCGCCGTGGGATACCTCTCGTTCGGCGGCGAAATGGATGTCGCCATCGCAATCCGCACCGGTGTCGTCAAGGACGGCAATCTCTATGTGCAGGCCGCGGCCGGCATCGTGGCCGATTCGGTGCCCGAATCCGAATGGCAAGAGACGGAAAACAAGGCGCGCGCCGTGCTGCGGGCGGCCGAGCAGGTGCAGGACGGCCTCGACGCCGAATACTGATCCGTGCGGCGCAGCCTTCCAGGCGCCGCGCCGCCGCACCGATGTCACGCCTGTGCCCGTTTGAGACGCAGCGGCCTCGGTAATATCGGCCGGGTGCAATAGCGGAATAAGCAGGGCTCCGAATCGAACCTCGACTCGGAGCCCTTGTTGATTTAGCACAAGCGTTCGCCATTTTCACCCCCTCCCGCATACGCCCTGCGGCGTCGCCGCGCTATAGTGGAGTGTCCGTCGGGAGGTTGGGACTTCTATGGCGAAACCCTGCAATTCACCCAGGCGTCCGGGCGTCGCGAACACCGCCGCGACGCCCGTGATTGCCGCGCTCGTCACGACCCTGCTTGGCGGCTGTCTTTCGCTAGCGCCCCGCTACGAACGCCCGGCACCGCCGGTCGCCGACGTGTGGCCCCAAGATGCCACCACGTCGCCGGCCACGGCGGCCGCGCGGCCGGCGTCCGGGCTCGACTGGCGCGAGTATTTCGCCGATCCCCGGCTGCGCGTGCTCATCGAAACCGCCCTGGCCAACAATCGCGATCTGCGCGTCGCGCTCGCCCGGGTCGAACAAGCGCGAGCGGTGTACGGGATTCAACGCGCCGATCAACTGCCGTCGCTCGGCGTGGGCGGCAACCAGACACGTCAACGTCTGCCCGGCGATCTCAGTCTCACCGGCAACCCCTATATCAGCAGCCAATATCAGGTCGGCCTCGGCCTGTCGACGTGGGAGCTGGACTTCTGGGGGCGGATCCGCAATCTGAAGGATGCCGCGCTCGACGACTACCTGGCGTCCGACGCGGCTCGACGCGCGCTGGCGCTCAGCCTGATCTCGCAGGTCGCGCAAACGTGGCTGAGCCTGCGCGAATTCGACGAGCGCATCGCCTTGGCGCAGCAGACGGTCGACAGCCGTGCCGAGTCGCTGCGCATCTTCACGCGCCGCGAACAGGTCGGTGCGACCTCGAAGCTCGATCTCACCGAAGTCACGACCCTCTGGCAGCAGGCCCGCGCGCTCGTCGCCCAACTTCAGCTGCAGCGGTCCGCACAGGCGCACGCGCTGCAGGTGCTCGTGGGCGCGCCGATCGACACGTCAGCGCCAGCCCTCGACACCACGCTCGACGATGCCCGTCTGATGCGCGAACTCGACCCCGGCCTGCCGTCATCGTTGTTGGAGGACCGGCCCGACATCATCGCGGCCGAATATCAGTTGCGCGCGGCACACGCCAACATCGGCGCGGCGCGCGCGGCGTTCTTCCCGCAGATTACGCTCACCGGCTCGGTGGGCACGGCGAGCAGCGCGCTCGATGGCCTGTTCAAGGCCGGCAGCGCCGCATGGACGTTCACGCCCAGCCTCAGTCTGCCGATCTTCCAGGGCGGACGCCTCGTCAACAATCTCGATCTCGCCGAAGCGCGGCGCGTGGAGTCGGTCGCGAATTACGAGAAGACGATCCAGGGCGCATTTCGCGATGTCGCCGACGCCCTGAGTGCGCGCCGCTGGTTGGCCGATCAGGTCACGATCCTGCAAGCCACGCAGGACGCCCAGGCCGAGCGCGCACGGCTCGCCAAGCTGCGCTACGACCACGGTGCGGCCGCGTTTCTCGAAGTGCTAGACGCCCAACGCGACCTCCTCGCCATCGAGCAACAGACCGTGCAGACACGCCGCGCGCTGCTCTCCGCACGGGTGTCGCTCTATACGGCGCTCGGGGGCGGCAGCCGGCGCATGCCCCCTGCGGATGCGCCGGGCGGACCGTTCGCTCGCACGCCGCGGCTCGCCGTGCCGCCGCCTGCCGGCCCGGCCGGCCCAGCGAGTCCGGCGTACACCGCGCCGGCCGCTCACTCAATGCCCGAGGTCAGCCCCCAATGACGCTCCCCAACGCCAAGACACTGGTTCCGGCCCTGATCGTGCTCGCCATGATCGGTCTGGGTTGGTACGGATGGACGACCTTCCGAAATGCCGGGCCGGGAGAAGGGTTTGCCAGCGGCAACGGCCGTATCGAAGCCACCGAAGTCGACATCGCCACCAAACTCGGCGGGCGCGTCGAAGCCATCTACGTTCGGGAAGGCGATTTCGTGAAAGCGGGTCAGGTGCTTGCCAAGATGCAGATCGACACGCTCAACGCGCAGCGCGACGAGGCCAGTGCCCAGTATCGACAGGCTGTGACCAACGTGGCGGCGATTCAGGCACAGGCCGCCGCGCGCGTGTCGGACAAGGCGACGGCCGAGGCGAACGTGGCGGCACGCGAGGCCGAACTCGACGCCGCCGCGCGGCGTCTGTCGCGCTCGGAGACCCTGTCGAAAGAAGGGGCGTCGTCGGTGCAGGAGTTGGACGACGATCGTGCGCGCGTTCGCAGCACGCGCGCCGCCGTCACCGCGGCGCGCGCGCAGGTCGCCGCCGCGCAATCGGCGGTGGAGGCGGCCAACGCCCAGGTGACTGGCGCGAGATCGACAGTCGAAGCCGCGCAGGCCACCATCCACCGTATCGAAGCCGACATTGCCGACAGCGAACTCAAGGCGCCGCGCGACGGCCGCGTGCAATTTCGCGTAGCGCAACCCGGCGAAGTGCTGGCGGCGGGCGGCAAGGTGCTCAACCTCGTCGACCTGTCGGATGTATACATGACGTTCTTCCTGCCGGAAACGGTGGCCGGCCGTCTCGCCATGGGCGCCGACGTTCGCATCGTGCTCGACGCAGCGCCCCAGTACGTCATTCCCGCGACCCTCTCCTTCGTCTCGAGCACGGCGCAGTTCACGCCGAAGACCGTCGAGACCGAGAGCGAGCGCCAGAAGCTGATGTTCCGCGTGCGCGCGCAGATTGCGCCCGAATTGCTGCAACAGCATCTGACGCTCGTGAAGACGGGCCTGCCCGGCGTCGCTTGGGTGAAGACCGACCGTCAGGTGCCGTGGCCGCCCCAATTGCAAACGAAGCTGCCGCAGTGAGCCGCGCATCATGACGGTGCCGCCCCCACCTTCGCCTTCGATATCGCCCCCGCCCGGCAGCCGCTTGCCGCCGGTGGTGCGCGTCGCCGACGTGACACTGCGTTACGGCCGCAAGACGGTCGCGTTGGACAACGTCAGCCTGGACCTCCCCGCCCATGGCATAGTCGGTCTGATCGGTCCGGACGGCGTCGGCAAGTCCACCCTGCTGTCGCTCATCGCGGGCGCGCGGGTGGTGCAAGCGGGCACCGTCGAAGCGCTCGGCGGCGACATGGCGAGCAAGGCGCATCGCGACCGCGTGTGTCCGCGCATCGCCTATATGCCGCAGGGACTCGGCAAGAATCTTTATCCGACGCTCTCCGTCGAGGAGAACCTGCAATTCTTCGCGCGGCTCTTCGGTCACGATGCCCCGGAGCGGCGCCGCCGCATCGATGACCTCACGCACAGCACCGGCCTGCATGCGTTTCTCGACCGGCCGGCGGGCAAGCTCTCGGGGGGCATGAAGCAGAAGCTGGGGCTGTGTTGCGCGCTGATTCACGATCCCGATCTGCTGGTGCTCGACGAGCCCACGACCGGCGTGGATCCGCTCGCGCGCGCTCAGTTCTGGGAATTGATCGCGCGCATTCGTCGCGCGCGACCGACGATGAGCGTGATCGTCGCCACCGCGTATATGGATGAGGCACAGCGCTTCGACTGGCTCGTCGCCATGGACGCGGGCAGGGTGCTCGCGACCGGCACGCCCGCCGAGTTGCTTGCGCACACGCGGCGAGACACCCTGGAAGCGGCGTTCATCGACCTGCTGCCTGCGGAGAAAACGCGCGGCTACGAGCCCGTCGCGATTCCGCCGCTGCCGATCGACGAACACACGGAGATCGCCATCGAAGCCAAGGATCTCACGATGCGCTTCGGCGATTTCGTTGCGGTCGATCACGTGGACTTCCGCATTCGTCGCGGCGAGATCTTCGGCTTCCTCGGCTCGAACGGTTGCGGCAAGACCACCACGATGAAGTTGCTCACCGGCCTGCTGCAAGCGAGCGACGGCCGGGCCTGGCTCTTCGGTCACGAAGTCGATCCGAAGGACATCGGCACACGCCGCCGCGTGGGCTACATGTCGCAGGCGTTCTCGCTCTATACCGAGCTGACGGTGCATCAGAACCTCGTGCTGCACGCCAGGCTGTTCCATGTGCCCGAGGCCGAGGTCGGCGCACGCGTGGCCGAGATGGCACGTCGCTTCGGTCTGGCAGACGTGCTGGGCGCACTGCCCGACACCCTTGCGCTCGGCATGCGTCAGCGCCTGTCGCTCGCCGTGGCGATGGTGCACAAGCCCGAACTGTTGATTCTCGATGAGCCGACGTCGGGCGTCGATCCCATCGCGCGCGACAACTTCTGGCGTCTGCTGGTGGCACTGTCGCGCCGGGATCGCGTGACGATCTTCATCTCCACGCACTTCATGAACGAGGCGGAGCGCTGCGACCGCATCTCGTTGATGCACGCGGGCAAGGTGCTCGTGTCCGATCCGCCCGCGAAGATCACGCACGACAAGGGCGCGGCCACGCTCGAGCAGGCCTTTATCGAGTATCTCGTGGAAGCAGGTGGCGGCGCATCGCTGGCGCCAGCGTCGCCTGACACGTCCACCCCGCCTGAATCATCTGTCATCGTCGAAACGGCGCCCCCTCGGCACAAGGCATTCTCGCTCGGCCGCCTGCTCAGCTATCTCTGGCGCGAGACGCTGGAGCTGCAGCGCGACCCGGTGCGCGCCACGCTTGCGCTGGTGGGCTCGCTCGTGTTGATGCTGGTGATGGGCTACGGTATCAGCATGGACGTGGAAGATTTGCGCTACGCCGTGCTCGACCGCGACCAGACCACGTTGAGCCAGAACTACGCGCTCAACATCGCGGGGTCGCGCTACTTCATCGAACAACCGCCCATCAAGGACGACGCCGATATGGACCGGCGACTGCGCGAAGGCGACCTGGCGCTGGCCATCGAGATTCCGCCGGGCTTCGCTCGCGACGTGTTACGCGGCAAGGCGGTCGAGATCGGCGCATGGATAGACGGGGCGATGCCGATGCGCGCCGAGACGGTGCAGGGCTACGTGCAGGGGATGCACCAGACCTGGCTGGCGGATCAGTCATTGCACCGCCTCGGCGCGCGTCCGACGTCGTCGCTCGACATCGAGATCCGATATCGCTACAACCCCGACGTGAAGAGCCTTCCCGCGATGGTACCGGCGGTGATTCCGCTGCTCTTGCTGATGCTGCCTGCCATGCTTACCGCCCTGTCCGTGGTGCGGGAGAAGGAGCTCGGCTCGATCCTGAACCTGTACGTGACACCGGTCACCCGCACGGAATTCCTGATCGGCAAGCAGATTCCGTACGTCGCGCTTGCCATGCTGAACTTCCTGCTCATGGCGCTCATCGCCGTGACGCTGTTCGGCGTGCCGATCAAGGGAAGCTTTCTGACGCTCGTGAGCGCCGTCTTCATTTTCAATGTCGTCGCCACGGGCATTGGCCTGCTGGCATCCACTTTCACCCGCAGCCAGATCGCGGCGCTGTTCTTCACGATGATCGGCACCATGATTCCGGCGATCCAGTTTTCCGGGATGCTCACGCCGGTGCCCTCGATGGAGGGCTCGGGCCGGATCATCGGCGAGATCTATCCGTCGACCTACATGCTGATCATCAGCCGCGGCGTGTTCAACAAGGCGCTCGGATTTGCCGACCTCGGCAACGCGTTCTGGCCGTTATTGATCGCCGTGCCCGTGGTACTCGGCTCCACGATCCTGCTGCTCAACAAACAGGAGAGGTGATGGCAGGCCCGCCGCTCCCGCCGGCCTCGCGTCGCGAGGCACCGCCGCAGAACCCGCATCCGTGGCCGCGGCATCTGGCGAACATCTATCGGCTCGGCATCAAGGAGCTATGGAGTCTGGCGCGCGATGTGACGATGCTGGTGCTCATCGTCTATACGTTCACGGCATCGGTCTATTCCGCAGCGACAGCACTGCCCGACACATTGCATCTTGCGCCGATCGCGATTGTGGACGAAGACGCTTCACCGCTCTCGCAGCGCATCGTCTCGGCGTTCTATCCGCCGCAGTTCACCCCGCCGCGCATGATTACGGCGGACGCCGTCGATCGCGGCATGGACGAAGGCGCGTTCACGTTCGCGTTGAACATTCCGCCGAATTTTCAGCGCGACGTGCTGGCGGGACGTGCGGCCGAAGTCCAGCTCAATGTCGACGCCACGCGCATGAGTCAGGCGTTCACCGGCAGCGGCTATGTGCAGCAGATCGTTTCGGCAGAGGTGCGCGAGTTCCTCCAGCGATACCGATCGAACCTCGCATTGCCGATCGATCTGGCGTTGCGCGTGCGCTTCAACCCGACGCTGGAGCGCGCGTGGTTCGGCGCGCTCATGGAGATCGTCAACAACATCACGATGCTCTCGATCATCCTCACGGGCGCCGCCCTCATTCGCGAGCGCGAGCACGGCACGATCGAGCATTTGCTCGTCATGCCGGTGACACCGACCGAAATCATGGCGGCGAAGATCTGGTCGATGGGATTGGTGGTGCTGATCGCCGCCGCGATGTCGCTTTGGCTGATCGTGAGCGGTGCGCTGCATGTGCCGATCGGCGGGTCGGTGGCGCTGTTCCTGCTGGGAGCAACGCTGCACCTGTTCGCCACCACGTCGATGGGGATTTTTCTTGCGACGCTCGCGCGGTCGATGCCGCAGTTCGGCATGCTGCTGATTCTGGTGCTGCTGCCACTGGAAATGCTCTCGGGCGCGAACACGCCGCGCGAGAGCATGCCGCCGCTGGTGAAGGACATCATGCTGGCCGCGCCCACCACGCATTTCGTCGAGCTGAGTCAGGCGATCCTGTTCCGAGGGGCCGGGATCGGCGTGGTGTGGGTGCAGTTCATGGCGCTCGCGCTCATCGGCGCCGTGCTCTTCGCCGTCTCACTGCGACGGTTTCGTCGCACGCTCAGTTCGATGGCTTAACGCGTACGATGGGTGGGATAGGTGCGATGGGTCGCTCATCAGCCAACGGGCACGTACAGCCGCGCCAGCAACCCCCCGCCATCGCGCGACGCAAACTCGAGCGTGGCGCCAAAGCGCGAGGCGATGGCCTGCACGATGGAAATCCCCAAACCCGCCCCCTCACCCTGCTGCCGACCCTGATCGCCGCGCCAGAAACGCTGGCCCAATCGCATCGCCTGCTCCGGCGCCAGGCCCGGACCCCGGTCTCCTACCACGATGCAGTACTGCCGACGATGGTCGTCCATCCCTACCGTCACTTCGATCGGACACTCCGCCGGGGAATACCGCAACGCGTTATCCACGAGATTGCGCACCGCCGTGCCAAGCATCGAACGAGGGATCGGTGTGCCCCCGTCTTCGCACGACATGCTGAATGCGATCCGAGGTACGTCACGACGGACCGGGGCCCCATTCCGCCACTCAGACAGTGACCCAACTCGCAGCGGAACGGGGCCCCGATCCGTCTCCTCCCCCGCGGCAAGAACGCCCTCCAAAACCTCGCGCACCGACTTGCACGCCTGCGGCGAATGCTCAGGCGCCTCCGCACGCGCAAGCGTCATCATCTGATCCAGCGTATGCCGCAAGCGACGCACGCCCACCCCCGCCTGATGCAACGCCCGCCTGGCCGGCTCGCCCTGCGTGAGCTCCGCCACCTGCAAGTGCGTGTCCACCGCCGTCAAAGGCGTGCGCAATTCGTGTGCCGCCGCATCGGTGAACGCCCGCTGATACGCCATCGCCTGGGTCAGCCGGTCCAGCCACCCGTTAAGTGCCGAGACGACCGGGCGCAGCTCGGTCGGCGCACGCCCCAGGTCGATGGGCGCCGTGTCGTCGACGTGCTTGCGACGCAACGCCAATCGCAACGCATCCAACGGCAACAACCCGCGTCCAATGCCGACCCACAACGCCATCAAACCACCCACCACCGCAATCATGAACGGCACTCCCACGGCTCGCAGCAACGCACTCGTGAGCGCGGCCCGCTTGTCGAGCCCGTCGGCCGTCATCACCTGATACCCGCGTTCGTCCTGCAACACGTAGATGCGCCAACGCTTGCCTTCGAACACCATGGTGCTCAAACCCAGCGGCAATGACCGCTCGGCCGACTGTGGCCCGCCCTCGGTGCGCGCCAGCACCGCACCATGCACCGACCGGATCTCGCATGCAATCCCATCGTCGCTGCCCACACGAATGACGTCGCCCCAGTCGGCGTTGCCAACGCCCGGGGCAAGCGGCGACAGCGCAGCCCGCGCCAACAGTCCCGACACCATCCGGGCCGACATCGCAAGGCGCTCGTCGAGTGTCCGGTCAAGATTGGCTTGCACCCCTCGCATCATCCACCCCGCCACCGCAGCCCAGAGCACGACAAGCGCCACGCCAGCGATCAACACCGCACGCAAACGAAGACTCATGACAACGCCCATCCCAATCGGTAGCCCAGGCCCCGCGCCGTCTGAATGACCCCGCCCCCCAATTTTCGACGCACGTTGTGAATGTGTACGTTCAACGCATTGCTGCCCAGTCGGTCGGTCAACCCATACAGCCGCTCGTTCAACATGTCGGGCGTGAGCCACCGGCCTCGACAGCTCGCCAGATGCGCCAGCAAGTCGACTTCCTTGCGCGAGAGTTCGACCGGCTCGCCATCAAGCCACGCCAGTCCGCTCGCCGGCTCCAGCCGCAGCGGCCCGGCCTCGATGATCGGGGCCGCACGCCCCTGCACCCGGCGAATCAACGCATGCAGTCGCGCCGCCAACTCACGCAGGTCGAACGGCTTGACCATGTAGTCGTCACCCCCGCCATTCAAGCCGGCAATGCGGTGCTCGATGCCGTCGCGCGCCGTCAGGATCAGGACGGGCACGTCGCGCTCCATCGCGCGAATCTCCGACAGAACGCCGAGGCCATCGCCATCGGGCAATCCCAGATCGAGCACCAGCGCATCGAACGTGTTCTCCGCATGTGCCGCCACCGCCGCCGCACCACACGCCGCATGCTCGACCGCGATTCCCAGCGCGTTCAGCCCCGCGACAATGCCGCTCGCAATCAAGTCGTCGTCTTCCACCAACAGCACTCGCACGATTCCGCACCTCTTGTGAATATCGCGCCATGTTACGTACTTTGCGTAATGAATTGGACGGCGATCCCGCGGGTGTCGGTTTATCCACCACACCCGGCCCAAGCGTTAGCGCTCGTTAACTCTCGGTTAATCGGCGTAGGCCACACTCTTGCCTGCTTAGGGATTTCCGCGGGAGAACAGATTTGCTACGTCGCGCTTTTTTCATGTTTGTGATTTTTCTCGGTGCGATCGGCTGGACGCGCACCGCCGATGCCTTGCCCTGGCAGATCACGCCGAAATTCCTGGAAGCGTCTCAGGTGCTGACGCTTGCCCCGGTCAGCCACGTTGACGGCCGGTTCGAAGTCGTCGGCCAGATTGCCAAGGATTACTACGTTTACCGTCATTCGCTGCGTGCTGAGGATGCGTCGGGCAGCCCCGTGGCGCTGACGCTCTCGGCAGGGTCGACACACACCGATGAGTTCTTCGGCGAGACGGAGATCTATACCGACGATGCGTTGCGCATGCATCTGCCCGCAACGACACCCGGTCCGGTAACGCTGCACTGGCAGGGCTGCGCCGACGCCGGCATCTGCTATCCCCCGCAAACGATGACGATCGCCTTGCCCGCCGGGATGGCCTCAGGCGCAGCCATCCCGGCGAACCCGCCCACCTCGGCCAGTCCGGTTGCCTTCGGCACCTCCCGGATGCCGACTCCCCCTGATATCCCAGCGACGCGCGCCGCCGATAACGCTGCGCCTCTCGCACAGGACCAGGCTGCAGCGCAACGACTCGCCTCGCTGGGCCCCATCACCGGCACGCTGCTGTTCTTCGGCTTCGGCTTGCTGCTGGCCTTCACGCCGTGCACGCTGCCGATGATCCCCATCGTCTCGACGATGATCGTGGGCAATCGTCCGGCGCCGTTGCGCGCGCTCGCACTCTCGCTGTCGTACGTGTTGGCGATGGCGCTGACGTATGCGTCGGTGGGCGTCGCGGCGGGCTTGGCCGGCGCGAACTTGCAGGCGACGTTGCAATCACCCTGGCTGCTCGGCGCCTTCGCGGGGCTCTTCCTGGTACTGGCTGCGTCGTTGTTCGGTCTGTTCGAGCTGCGTCTGCCGGCGTTCGTGACGAATCGACTCAACGCCCCCGGGCAGCCGCGCCCCGGCGGCAGCCTCGTCGGTGCGGCCGCACTCGGCCTGCTCTCGGCGCTGCTCGTCGGCCCCTGCATGACGGCCCCGCTGGCCGGCGCCTTGCTCTATATCGGTCAGACGGGCAACGCGTGGATGGGCGGCTTCGCGCTGTTTGCACTGGGTGTCGGCATGGGACTGCCGTTGCTGGCCATCGCGCTGTTCGGCTCGCGGATTCTGCCGCGTCCGGGAGCGTGGATGGTCCGCGTGCGAATCGCGTTCGCCTATGTCATGACGGGCATGGCCATTCTGATGCTGAGCCGCTTCCTTCCCGGCAGCGTCAGCCTGATGCTGTGGGGCGCGCTCGGCCTCGGTCTCGCTGTCGGGCTCGGCGCGTGGGCATGGACGCTACGCGGCCAGTCGGCAGGATGGACGCTGTTGTTCGCGTCGTCGTTGGCCGGCATCTGGTCCGTACTCATGCTCGTGGGCGCCGCGTCTGGCAGCGACGCGGTACTCAGTCCTCTCGCACGGGCGAACGCGTCAGTCACGCATGGCGCGGCTGCGCAGAGTGGCACGCGATTGAACTACATCGGCGTCAAGTCTGCCGAGGATGTCGATGCGCGCATTGCTCAGGCGGTCGCGAAGGGGCAATGGACGTTGATCGACTTCTACGCCGACTGGTGCGTGAGCTGCCATGTCATCGAGCGCAATGTGTTCGGCGATCCGGAGGTCGCGGCTCGCCTGGCGACGATGCAAGTGCTACGCCCGGACGTGACGAAGAACGACGCGATCGATCAGGCTCTGATGAAACGGTGGGGGGTGCTCGGTCCGCCCACGCTCATTCTCATCGATGCGAACGGTCAGGAGGTGCGCGCACAACGCATGGTCGGCGAGCTGGATGCGCGCAGCTTCCTGCGCCATCTCGACGCAGCGGGGAACGCATGACCAGCAGCCTTGGCCCGTTCTCCATACCGACGGTCGCCGTGGCCGCAGCGGCGTTGCTGGCCTGGCTCGTCGCGCACTACCTCCTGCGCGGCACAGATGCCACGGCACGCCGCACGGCGGCGAGCCTGCTGCTCGACGCGCTCTTCATCGGCCTACTCGCCGCGCGCGCCGCCTATGTGCTGCGCTGGTGGCCCGACTACGCCGCCGCCCCGCTGTCCATTGTTGCAATTGGCGACGGCGGGTTCACGGTTTGGGTCGGGCTGCCCGTCGCACTGGGCTGGGCGCTGTGGCGTGTGCGCCGTGATGCGTCAGCGCGTCGCCCGATGCTATGCGGCTTCGTCGCGGGCGTGGCACTCTGGGGCGCCGCACAGGTTGGGCTGGGCGCCCTGCAGCGCACCGCACCGCCGCTGCCGCCGCTGACGCTCGCGACAATCGACGGCCGGCCCGTGGCGCTCGACACCTATCGTGGCCGCCCCGTCGTGATCAATCTGTGGGCAAGTTGGTGCCCACCGTGCCGTCGCGAAATGCCCGTACTGGAGAAGGCCCAAGCGGACTATCCCGACGTGACGTTCCTGATGATCAATCAGGGCGAAGCCGCGCATACGGTCGAAGCATTCGTGCAATCGCAAGGGCTGGAATTCAACCACCTGCTGCTTGATCCCGCATCGCAAGCCATGCAGGCAGCGAGCGCGCGCGCACTGCCCACCACGCTGTTCTACGATACGCAGGGCCGTCTGGTCGAAGCGCATTTGGGCGAACTGACGGCGGCGCGTCTGCGCGACACGCTGCAACGCCGCCTTCATCGAGCTCCGGTGCCGCCGGCCCCCTAGGCGAACAACCCTGGCCCGGGCGTCGCAGAATCGTCGAACGACCGCCGCTGCGGCACGTACATTCTTGCGAAAAATGGCTCGATCTCGCGAGAAACCCGTCGATCGACTGCTTTTTGCGACGCCCCGCCCACGACACCCCGCAGATACTGCTACAATCCTCGTCACTATGATGTCGTATCAGTCTTCCCCCCTCCTCTGGTCGCCTCTGACCGCCGCCCTGCGCTGGTGGCGGTAACCCGCCACGTCTATCTCATCCCCATAGCGCCCTCCCCCGCGGATCGCGAACTCAACGTGGGGGCACGCTCAGGGGGAATTCGCAAATCTCATGCGTTCGACAATCCTTTGTCACCCGACGAACAGGGACCATCATGCTGCTGATGATCGACAACTACGACTCGTTTACTTACAACATCGTCCAATACTTCGGTGAATTGGGCGAAGACGTGCGGGTCTTTCGCAACGACGAAATCACGCTCGACGCCATCGCCGAACTCGCCCCCGAGCGCATCTGCCTCTCGCCGGGTCCGAGCTGTCCGGCCAACGCGGGCATCACGCTCGACGTGCTCAAGCGCTTCGCCGGCGAGATTCCGATTCTCGGCGTCTGCCTCGGTCATCAGGCGATCGGCGAAGCGTTCGGCGGCAAGGTCGTACGCGCCCAGCAGATCATGCACGGCAAGGTGAGCGAGATCGAGACCACGCAACAAGGCGTGTTCGCGAATTTGCCCAAGCGCTTTACCGTCACGCGTTATCACTCGCTGGCCATCGAGCGCGCATCGCTGCCCGACTGCCTCGAAGTCACCGCCTGGACGGACGACGGCGAGATCATGGGCGTGCGTCACAAGACGCTCGATGTCGAAGGCGTGCAGTTCCACCCCGAATCGATTCTGTCGGAGCACGGCCACGACGTGCTGCGCAATTTCCTGCAAGCCGCACCGCGCGCGGCGCAGGCTGCATGAGCGCCGCCCCGAGCGTGCCACCCGAGCCACCCGAGCCGATCCGACCGACGAGAGAGCAAGCCATGATTACCCCGCAAGAAGCCCTGCAGCGCACCATCGAGCACCGTGAAATTTTCCACGACGAGATGCTGCACCTGATGCGTCTCATCATGAAGGGCGAGATTTCCCCGGTCATGTGCGCGGCCATCATCACCGGCCTGCGCGTGAAGAAGGAAACCATCGGTGAGATCGCCGCAGCCGCGCAAGTGATGCGCGAGTTCGCCAACCATGTCGACGCCCCCCCCGGCGAGCATTTCGTCGATATCGTGGGCACCGGCGGCGATGTGTCGCATACGTTCAATATCTCCACCGCGTCGATGTTCGTGGCAGCAGGCGCGGGCGCCAAGGTCGCCAAGCACGGCAACCGCGGCGTGAGTTCCAAGTCGGGCAGCGCTGACGTGCTCGAGGCCCTGGGCGTGAACATCATGCTCTCGCCCGAGCAGGTCGCCGAGTGTCTGCGCGAAGTCGGCATCGGCTTCATGTTCGCGCCGAACCATCATCCGGCGATGAAGAACGTGGCGGCCGTGCGCAAGGAAATGGGCGTACGCACGATCTTCAATATTCTCGGGCCGCTCACCAATCCGGCCGGTGCGCCGAACCAGTTGATGGGCGTATTCCACCCCGATCTGGTCGGTATCCAGGTACGCGTGATGCAGCGTCTGGGCGCCGAACACGTGCTCGTGGTCTACGGCAAGGACGGCATGGACGAAGTGTCGCTCGGCGCCGCCACGCTGGTGGGCGAGTTGAAGGACGGCAAGGTCACCGAGTACGAGATTCATCCCGAGGACTTCGGCCTGCAAATGGTGAGCAATCGCGGCCTGAAGGTCGGCAGCGCCGACGAATCGAAGACGATGTTGATCGAAGCACTCGACAACAAGCCGGGCACCGCACGCGAGATTGTCGCGCTCAATGCCGGTACCGCGCTGTATGCCGCCAACCGTGCGGCGTCGATTGGCGAAGGTATCCAACTGGCGCGCGAATCCATCGCCAGCGGCGCGGCGCGCGCGAAGCTCGACGAGTTCGTCGCCTTCACGCAGCGATTCAAGGGATAAGGCGTGACGCCGGTACCGCCAACGGTACCCCGTCGGCCCCTCCCGATTTCGATTACGACGGGCATCTTTTTCGATGACGCCCGTCACATTCAGTAGCCCCCGAGTCATCCATCGATATGTCTACCGTTCTCGACAAGATCCTGGCCGTCAAGGCTGAAGAAGTCGCCGCTGCGAAGCGCGTGCGTGACCTCGCGAGCCTGCGCCGCGACGCCGAAGCCACCGTCGCCGACAGCGCGCTGCGCACGCGCGATTTCGTGGGGGCGGTGCGCACCAAGCTCGACGGCGGACTGCCCGGCGTAATCGCCGAGATCAAGAAAGCCAGCCCGTCGAAGGGCGTGATTCGCGAGCATTTCGTCCCGCCGGAGATTGCCGAGTCGTATCAGAAAGGCGGTGCGGCCTGCCTGTCGGTGCTCACCGATGTGCAGTTCTTCCAGGGCTCGCCCGAGTATCTGAAGGCCGCGCGCGCCGCGTGCGATCTGCCGGTGCTGCGCAAGGACTTCATGATCGACGCCTACCAGGTGTATGAAGCGCGCGAGATGGGCGCCGACTGCATTCTGCTCATCGCCGCGGCGCTGGAGCTCGCCCATATGCGCGATCTGGAAGCGCAAGCCCACGCGCTGGGCATGGCGGTGCTCGTCGAAGTGCACAACGGCCATGAACTGGACGCCGGGCTCGAACTGAGCACGCCGTTGCTGGGCATCAACAATCGCAACCTCCACACCTTCGAAGTGTCGCTCGATACCACGCTCGGACTGTTGAAACACATTCCGGACGATCGCGTGGTCGTAACGGAGTCGGGTATCCTGTCGCGCGACAACGTCACGCGCATGCGTGCAGCGGGCGTCAATGCCTTCCTCGTCGGCGAAGCCTTCATGCGCGCGCCCGACCCGGGTGAAGCCCTCGCCACGCTGTTCGACATGCCCCGCTGATCCCCTGCCACGCGCCACGCGAGCGATCGGTGGCGCGGCGTCCCCCCCTCACAGGAGCGGCCCCGATGGCCATCGAACGCGAACTCAAACTGGCCCTCCCGGGCGACCTGTCAGCCGAGCGCGCCGACGCGCTGATTTCCCATCTCGACCGTTTGCCCGGGGCAGAAGCCCGCGGGGAGCGGCATCTCGTCAATCGCTATTTCGATACGCCCGCGCTGGCGCTCGCGCAAGCGAAGGCCGCGCTGCGGTTGCGTTTCGTAGCGCGCGACGGCCACCCCGGACAATGGCTGCAAACGCTCAAGTCGGTGGGTGAGGCCCGCGATGGACTGCATGTGCGTCACGAGTGGGAGCAGGCGGTGCGGGGCGAAGCGCTCGAACTCGCGCCGCTGATCGCCGCTTGCGACGTGCCCGGCACGGCGGATTTGCTGCGCGCCGAGGGGGCGAATGTCGTCGCCCAGTTCGAAACGAATTTCGTGCGACGCCTGTGGCGCTATATCGCAGGGGACGGCACGGCGGTCGAGATCGCCTTTGACCGGGGCGAAGTCGCGGTTGAGGCCGGCGGCAAACGCCACACGGAGCCGCTCGTGGAAGTCGAACTGGAATTGCTCGACGCTCCGGAAGACGACCGCGAGGGTCAAGGCGAACGCATTCTGCACGCGCTCGCGCAGGAATTGCGCGACGTACTGCCCGAATTGCAGAGCGACAACGTGAGCAAGGCGCAGCGCGGGTATCGTCTGCGGCAAAAGGTGCTCAGTCGCTGAGCGTCGCGCACGGACACGCGCACGATGCACGTGTCACTCTCCCAAGACCACTCAACCGGCTCATCGCATGACCTCACGCTCACGCGCGGCATCCCCATCGCCTGCCAATGAACGGCAACGCTCGCTGTTCGACGACCCGGCGCCAGTGGCAGGAACGAACGACACGGCGGCTTCGCCGCAGCCACCCGCCGATGTCGCTGGTGTCGCTGGTGTCGCTGCTCCCACCGTTTCCGCCGCGCCGTCACCGCGTCGACGCGGTCGTCCGCCGAAAGCGGGCGCGCCGGTGAGGTCTGCATCGACGCCGGTCACAGCAATCGCCCAGTCGGTTGCCGCGAGCGCTGACGCCGCCGGCCCGCTCAAGGGGCGCATCGAGGATCAGTTCGCCGCGTTGCCCCACGACTGGCAGACACTGGTCGCGCCGTTCGTCGAAAGCGAGGCGTACGCGCCACTGTGCCGTTACGTCGACGCCGAAGTCGCCGCCGGCAAGACGGTCTACCCAGCGGACATCTTTCACGCGCTGCGCATGACCTCGCCTTCGGACGTGAAGGTCGTGATCCTCGGGCAGGACCCCTATCACGGTGACGATCAAGGCATCGCGCAGGCGCACGGTCTGGCGTTTTCCGTGCAGCGCGGTGTGCGCGTGCCGCCGTCGCTGAGAAATATCTACAAGGAAATCGAGCGCGATCTGGGGATCGTTGCGCCGCCGCACGGCAATCTCGATGCCTGGGCGAAGCAGGGTGTGCTGTTGCTCAACACGACGCTGACCGTGGAAGCGGGCAACGCGGCGAGTCACGCGAAGCCGTTCAAGAAGGGGGGATGGCAAGCCTGCACCGACACGTTGCTCAAGGGGCTGGCCGCCCGGCAAGGGCCGCTGGTGTTCCTGCTGTGGGGCAGCCATGCACAGGCCAAGGCGCCGCTGCTTGCCGGCCACGATCATCTACTGCTTGAAGCCCCCCACCCCTCGCCGCTTTCGGCGCATCGCGGCTTCCTGGGCTGCGGCCACTTCAGCGCCGCCAATACCTTCCTCGAACAGCACGGCAAAACGCCCATCGACTGGCGCCTGCCGGCGTAAGGACCATGCGGGGAGACTCAGTCGCTCGACGGTTCGGTGATGGGCGTTAGTGTGCCCATCGCGCCTTGTTGATAGCGGCGCGTGAGCGCGACGAGATCGCTCTCGTCGCGCGCTGCGAAGTTGCCGCGATAGACGACGGGTTCAGCGAGCGGGTCGCCACCGGCGAGCATGAGCCGCGCCCCGGTGCGCCCGGCCAGTTGCCACGCACCGGGTGGCAGCAACACCGCCTGCGCGCCGCCGCCTTCCGCCCGTAACGTGTGATGGGCCAGCGCCGCCTCGCCCTGCGCAATCAAGGCGACCCAGCGACGGCCGTCGCAAGGGATCGTCAAGGTGCGCAATTCGTCTTCGCGCCAGTCGAGCTGTAGCAGCGTCGTGCGCTCACCTTCCATACCGGCGGCATGGGTGACGTGACGCTCGCCCCACTGCCCGCAGATCAAACTCAGATCGACGGTGCCTTCACGCCAATGCGACATGGCATCGGCGCGGACTACGGTCTGCACGGGTGCGCCGTGCGCATGGCGGCCGGCACGGCTCACGATCATCCGCAGGCCGCGCGCCGTGCCATGGGCGTTCTCGGGAGCGTCCTCATGCACGGTGCCGCAGTTGGCTTCGAGCCATAGCAGGTCGCCGGCACGCAGCCTGTCGTCGCCCTGATGGGCATGGCGGCAGCGCAGCGATGTCGTCGACTCGGGGAACAGGTAGGTCGCCACCGCGCATCCGGCATGCGGATGTGGCGGTATGCACGCGCCATGACGGGTGAAGAGATCGATCGACAAAAACGGATCCGTCTCGGCGACCTGATCGAAAACACCCGCCCCCGCCGCCGCGGCACAGCGGGCGGGTCGGGTGACGGGAAGCACGCGCGGGATGGCGCTCGCGTCGGCATGAGCCGCCGGTCGCTTCGTCTGACGCGGATGCAAAGGCGCCGGATGGGTCATGGAGGTACCTGCGCGTGCGGGAGAACAGCCGTGGCAACGCAATCAGCAGCGTCGCCCCGGGGGCTTAGAGCGCGGCGATGGCTTCGCGAGCATTCGCGAACCCGGCAGCGGCCGATTCCGGACCGCGAGCCAGACCTTCCGCGAAGATGAACGTCACGTCCGTCATGCCGAGGAAGCCGAGAATCGTCTTGAGGTACGGCGTCTGGCTGTCGGCCGGCGTGTCCTTGTAGTTGCCGCCGCGGGCGAATGCCACGATCACCTTCTTGCCCTGGATGAGCCCTTCCACGGTGCCGTCTTCACGATAGCGGAAAGTCACGCGGGCACGGGCGATCCAGTCGAAGTACGCCTTCAGTTGCGACGGCACTTGGAAGTTGTACAGCGGCACGCCGAACACCACGTAGTCGGCCGCCTGAATCTCGGCAATCAGTTCGTCGCTGCGGGCGATGATGGCGTTTTGTTCGGCCGAGCGTTGGTCTTCCGGCGTGAAAAACGCGCCGATGACGGCTTCGTCCAGATGCGGTACGCCATCGGCCAGCAGGTCGCGCACGACAACCTTGGCACCCGCGTGCTTCGCAACCAGTTGCGCCACGGATTCGTTGGCGAGCGTGGTCGAGTTGGCACCTTGCGAGCGGGCGGCGGAATTGATTTGGAGAATCGTGGTCATGTCTCTGGCTCCTGAGCCTGGGGGTTCGAAAATCCGTTCGCGCTGGGCCCCGTCTCGGGATGGCCGTGAATGGCGCGTCGGCTTGGTATGAATTCTAGTTACCCACAAAAATGAAACAAGCCGGTAAAATCGAATTGTTTGTTCCTATTTTGGAACAATGCGCGCCATCCCTTTCCCCTTGCTGGATGGCCGCATCACCGAGGAGCGCGCGATGATTGACGATCTGAATGACATGCTGATCTTCGCCGAGGTCGTGCGTTCGGGCAGCATCACCCGGGCCGGCGAGCGGCTCGATCTGCCCAAGGCAACGGTGAGTCGGCGTCTGTCGCGACTGGAGATGCGCCTTGGCACGAAGTTGCTGCACAAGACCACACGGCGGCTGGAGCTGACCGAAGTCGGCGAGGCCTATTACGAGCGTTGCCTGCCGATTCTCGAGGAAGTGGAAGAGACGCGAGATTTCGCCTCGCAGCTCTCGAGCAAGCCGCGCGGACGGCTTCGCATCACGGCGCCCGGCGACTTTGCGGCGCAGTGGCTGGCGGTGCCGCTTGCCACGTTCTGCGCGGCCTATCCCGAGATTACGGTCGATGTGGATCTGAGTTCGCGACAGGTCGATCTGATCGCCGAGCGCATCGACGTCGCCATCCGCGCCGGACAACTCTCCGACTCCACCCTGGTGGCGCGCCCCCTCCTCGCGCTCACACGCAGTCTGTATGCCAGCCCGCTGTATCTGAGTGCGACGGGGTTGCCCGCCACGCCCGACGAGCTGGCGGGCCATCGCTTCGTGATCCTGCAAGGCGCGCGGCGTCTGTTCAACTCGGACACGCTGCACAAGGGACGTCAGCGCGCCGACATCACCATGCACGGGGCGATTCAGGTCAACAGCATGGGGATGGTCAAGGAAATGACGGTGGCGGGCAGCGGCATCGCCGCCCTGACGGATATCCTGGCCGAGGATGCGTTGCGCACCGGCCGTCTCATCAAGGTGCTGCCCGAGTGGTCGTTACCGTCCAGTCCGGTGCATCTGGTCACGCCGTCGCGACGCTTCCTCCCGCGCAAGACACAGGTCTTCATCGAGCACATGCTCGCGGTTGCCAAGTCGTGCCCGGAGGAAAACCGGGACCCGCGCGTGCCGGGCCCGGCGCTAGGATAAAGCGCTCGGCCGCTCAGGCCGACAGCCACTTGTCACGACGCTGTGCCGCGGCGCGATCGCGCGTCTCGGCGATGCGGTATTTCGAAATCTCCGGCGCGTCGAGCGTGAGCGCGGTCTCGCGCAGGGCGTCGCGGCGGAACGCGTGGACCGTCACCCGGTCGCCCGGGCGATATCGGTCGAGCAGCTTGTCGAGATTGGCCTGCGTGACGCGCAGACCGTCGATGGCGACCAGCACATCGCCCGCCGACAATCCGGCCGCTTGCGCCGCGCCCCCGTCGAGCACCTGCGAAAGCGTAAGGTCGTCGCCGCGCTTTGCCGTCTTCACCCCCAATGCAGGACGGCCGTCCTCGGGCTTGACCGGTTCCAGCGTGAGTCCGACGCGTTCGAGCAGCGTCTTGATTGGCAGATCGCGCGTGCCGTGAATGGCGGTGGCGAAGAATTCCGACAGGTCGAGTCCCGAGACGTCCTCGAAGAACGGCTGCACGGCGTCTTCGTCGATACCCACGGGCGCGCCGCGATAGAAGTCGCGGCCAAAGCGTTGCCACAGCGCACGCATGATGTCGTCGAGCGACTTCTGTCCGCGCGTCTTCGAACGAATCGTCAGATCGAGCGCGAGCGCGACCAGCGACCCCTTCGTGTAATAGCTGACGATGGCGTTCGGTGCGTTCTCGTCCTGGCGGTAGTACTTCGTCCAGGCATCGAACGAACTCTCGGCCACGGTCTGCTTGAGACGGCCGCTGCCACGCAGCACACCCGCCACCGCCTTGGCGACGAGTTCGTAGTAATCGGCAGGCGGAATCACGCCGCTGCGCACGAGCATCAGATCGTCGTAATAGGACGTAAAGCCTTCGAACAGCCAAAGCAGCCGCGTATAGACTTCCCGATCGAGCACGTACGGGGCGAACACGGCCGGTTTGATGCGCTTGACGTTCCACGTGTGGAAGTATTCGTGGCTCACCAGGCCGAGAAAGCCCCGATAGGCTTCGCTCATGCGCGCCTGTCCCTGCACCGGCAGATCGTTGCGGCTCGCGAGCAGCGCCGTGGATGCACGGTGCTCCAGACCGCCATACCCCTCGCCGACCGTCATGAGCAGGAAGACGTAGCGGGACATCGGCACGCGCGAGCGCGAACTCGCGCCCGGCTCGAACAAACGGATCTGCGCTTCGCAGATCCTCTTCATGTCGCGCAGCAACCGATCGAGATCGAGGTTCGGCACCGGTCCGGTAATGGCGACTTCGTGCGTCACGCCGCAAGCCTTGAACGTGCCATGCACGAAGGTCCCCATTTCGACCGGCGAGTCGATCAACTCGTCGTAGTCGGCGGCCAGATAGCGCCCGAAGTCGAGCGCCGCCGTGCCTTCGGCCGGCGCGAGTGCGGTCGCGACGCGCCACGCCTTGAACGCCGCGCCACGCGCGCGCAGCACGTCGACTTCGCACGGCGCCTGTTCCTGGCCTTCGACGCGCAGGAACACGCTGGTGCCGTTGAAGAAGCCATGCGTGTCGTCGAGATGCGCGGCGCGCACCGACAGATCCCATGCGTAAACCTCGTAGGTCACGATCAGCGTGCCCTTGCACGGCGCCGCTTGCCACGTGTGCTTGTCCAGCTTGTCGAGCGCCACCTTGCGGCCGCGGCACGTCGCCCCGATCGTCACGATGTTGCGGGCAAACTCGCGCACCATATAGCTGCCCGGAATCCACGCGGGCAGCGAGAAACGCTGCCCTTCGGGGGCGGGATTCGAGACCGTGACGGTCACTTCGAACAGATGCGCGGCAGGCGACTTCGGAACGATCGCATACCGGATGGCAGGCTGGGCAGACGTGGCTTTCATGAGGTGGCGGCTTCTTGTTGTCGGAACGGTCGGGCGTTGGCCAGACTGGCGAATGGACGGTTACTTGACCGTGGCGAGCGCCTTTTCCAGGGCTTCCGCGGGCACGGCGCCCGGCAGACGGCGGCCGTCGGACAGTATGATCGTCGGCGTTCCGGTCACGTTGAACTGATGCCCCAGCGCCACGTTCTGCACCACCGCGGTGTCGTCGCACTTGGCCGAGGGGGTCGGCGGCGCCTTCTTGTCGAGCATCCAGTCATGCCACGCGGTGAGTGGATTGGGGGCGCACCAGATCGCCTTCGACTTGGCGTCCGAGTCGGGGCCGAGCACCGGGTACAGGAAGGTGTAGACGGTGATGTTGTCGAGCTTCGACGTCTTGAGCGTTTCCTCGAAGCGCTTGCAGTACGGGCAGTTCGGATCCGAGAACACGGCGACCTTGCGGCTGCCGTTGCCCTTCACGTACTTGATGGCGCGATCGAGCGGCAGCTTGGCGAAGTCGATCTTGTTCAGTTCCGACTGACGCGCTTCCGTCAGGTTCTGACGCGTTTTCGTATCGACGAGGTTACCGCCGACAATCACGTATTTCGCCTTCTCGTCGGCATAGAGGATGTCGCCGCCAACGGCCACCTCAAAGAGTCCGGGGATGGGCGTACGTGCCACCGACTTGACGGGGGCCTCGGCACCGAGCGTCTTTTGCACGGCGGCCTTCACGCGGTCGAGGGCCGCGTCGGACTTGCTCTGCGCAGCGGCGAACGTCGTGACAGTCGCGGCGCAAATTGTCGCCAGACCGAGCGCTGCGAGCGCCGCAGCGCGATAACGTTTCAACATCGAGTATCTCCAGAAGTGTGTCGAGCGAGAGGCGCGTCCGGACACGCCCGGTATCGACCGGAATTAGGTGACATGGCCCGGCATAGGCGCCCCGAGGGGTCAGCCCAGCGCGCGGCCGATCAGGAATTTCTTGACGAAAGGCAGCACGTTCACGCAGTCGAGCCCTGCGTTGCGCACAAACCTGACCAGCGGGCTGTGCGTGGCGAACAGCTTGTGCAGGCCGTCCGTGGTGAGCGCCATGCTGCCGATGTCTTCCTTGCGAGCGCGCTCGTAGCGACGCAATACCGCCGCATCGCCGCAATCGCGGAACGATTCGCGCTCGGCGAGCGCGTCGCCGAGCGCCGCCACGTCGCGCAAACCGAGGTTCATGCCCTGGCCCGCGAGCGGGTGCACGACGTGCGCCGCGTCGCCCACCAGCGCCACGCGCGGCGCGATCAGGCGTTTGGCCTGCGCCAGCACGAGCGGGAAACCCTGGGCGCGCGATGAGACCGGCGTGAGGTGGCCGAGTTCAACGTTCGAGAAGGTGCCGACGCGTTCGGCCAGCGCTTTGGGATCAAGCGCGAGCAACGCCTGCGCATGATCATGAGCGGCGGACCAGACCAGCGAGACGTGCTGGTCGGGCAGCGGCAGCAGCGCGATGATCTCGCCGTCGTGGAACCATTGAAATGCGGTGTCGCGGTGCGCGCGCTCCGCGCGGAAATTACACACCACGCCGAGTTGTTCGTAGGGACGCACCGAACCGTCCAGCCCGGCGGTACTGCGCACCCACGAGTGGGCGCCGTCGGCCCCCACCACGAGCGACGCGCGCAGGGCCTTGCCGTCCGACAGACGCACCGAGGCCGCGGCGGCGTCGACTTCGAGCGCCTCGGCCCGGGCGTCGAGCCAATGCACTTGCGGGGAGAAGCGCAGGGCGGCGTCGAGCGCGCGCTCGAGATTCGACGATTCGGCGATCCAGGCGAGTTGCGGCACGGCGGCCTGGTACGCCGAGAAATGCAGGCTGCCGCGCTCGTCGCCAAAGACTTCCATGTCGTAGACCGGATTGATGCGCGCGGGATCGACGGCCTGCCATACGCGCATGCGCTCGAAGAGGGCTTGCGAGCTGGACGAGAGCGAATAGATGCGGGCGTCCCACAGGTCGCCCGGGGCGGGGGCGGCTACGGCCGGCTGGGCGAGCAGTGCGACGGACAGGCGCGCCTGCGAGAGCAGCAGGGCGGCGGCCTTGCCGACCAGACCGCCACCGACGACGACGACATCGTGCGTTTGGCTGGAGGTTTGCGTTAGAGACATGCGGCGAATGCAGCGCCAGCGCCTGAATCGCGCGAGCCGGCTGGTTCAGAAAACGAGATGGCGTATTGTCGCACGCCTGCCGCGCAAGCGACGCCCGGTCGCCCCGGGGGCGGCTGTGGCACAGCGTCGCGTGCCACAGCCCGGCGCTATACTTGCGCGCATACCGATTATCAGACAGGGAGTCCTCCAATGCGCCTCGACAACGAATCCGAAAGCGACAACGTCGAAGATCGACGGGGCGGCGGTTTCGGGGGACGCACCACGCTCGGCATCGGCACGATCGTGGTGGCGCTGGCCGCCTCGTATTTCTTCGGCATCGACCCGCGCGTCATCATCCAGGGCTCGCAGATGCTTCAGGGGCAGACATCGTCACAGCCCCAGTCCGCGCCGAACACCACGCCGGCTCACGATCCGAAGACCGTCTTCACCCGCAAGGTGCTCGGTAACATCGAGCGCACCTGGGGAACGGTGTTCCCGCAGCAAGTGAACCGTCAATACGTGCCACCGAAACTGGTGTTGTTCTCTGGCGCAACGCCCACGGCATGCGGCACCGGTCAAACAGCGATGGGGCCGTTTTACTGCCCGGGCGACAGCAAGGTCTACATCGATCTCGCCTTCTATGACGAATTGCGTCAGCGCTTCGGCGCGGGAGGCGATTTCGCGCAGGCGTATGTGATCGCGCACGAAGTGGGCCATCACATCCAGAATCTGCTGGGCATTTCCGAGAAGTTCGACGAGGCGCGGCGCCGCATGAGCGAAGCGCAGGCCAATGCGTTGTCGGTGCGCCTGGAGCTGCAGGCCGACTGCTTTGCCGGCGTCTGGGCGAACAATGCCGAGAAGGCGAATCAGCAGTTGCTGGAGCCGGGCGACGTCGAGCAGGGGTTGAAGACCGCGTCGGCGATCGGCGACGACCGGCTGCAGCAGCAGGCGCAAGGCCGCGTGGTGCCGGAGTCGTTCACGCACGGGACGAGCGCGCAACGCGTGTATTGGCTGCGCCAGGGGTTGCAGTACGGCGACATGCGCAAGTGCGATACGTTCTCGGCGAAGTCGCTGAGTTGAGTACGGCATGGGCGGGGGTCGTCGCGACGCCGGCACCCTCGTTACCCTAGGCACCCGAGGCGCCGTTAGCGGCAGAACGGGTACAATAGCGGACTTTCCGCGACGCAATCACCGGCGCATTCCACGGCGCCACCCGGCGCACCCCCGGGGCATTTGTCGGCGCATTTATCGGATTAGACAGGATTTAGCATGAGCCTCAAATGCGGCATCGTCGGCTTGCCCAACGTCGGCAAGTCGACCCTTTTCAACGCGCTGACCAAAGCGGGCATCGCTGCCGAGAACTATCCGTTTTGCACCATCGAGCCGAACGTCGGCGTGGTGGAGGTGCCCGACCCGCGTCTGGGCAAGCTGGCCGAGATCGTCAAGCCCGAGCGGATCATGCCGGCGACGGTCGAGTTCGTTGACATTGCCGGCCTGGTGGCGGGCGCGTCCAAGGGTGAAGGGCTGGGCAACCAGTTCTTGGCCAACATCCGTGAGACGGACGCCATCACGCACGTTGTGCGCTGCTTCGAGGACGAAAACGTCATCCACGTGGCCGGCAAGGTGAATCCGATTTCGGACATCGAAGTCATCAACACGGAACTGGCGCTGGCGGATCTGGCCACGACGGAAAAGGCGCTGCAACGCTACTCGAAGGCGGCCAAGTCGGGCAACGACAAGGAAGCCGCCAAGCTCGTGGCGGTGCTGGAAAAGGTGGTGCCGGTGCTCAACGAAGCGCGTCCGGTGCGCTCGATCAAGCTGTCGGACGACGAGCTGGCGCTGATCAAGCCGTTCTGCCTGATTACGGCCAAGCCGACGATGTATGTCGCCAACGTGAAAGACGACGGCTTCGAGAACAATCCGCATTTGGACGCGGTGCGCAAGTACGCGGAGAGCGAGAATGCGCCGGTGGTGGCGGTGTGTGCGGCCATCGAGGCAGAGATTGGGGATATGGAAGACGCCGACAAGGCGGAATTCCTGGCCGACATGGGCATGGACGAGCCGGGCCTGGATCGCGTGATCCGCGCGGGCTTCAAGCTGCTGGGTCTGCAGACATACTTCACCGCGGGGGTGAAGGAAGTGCGCGCCTGGACGATCCATGTGGGCGATACGGCCCCGCAGGCCGCTGGCGTGATCCACACCGACTTCGAACGCGGCTTCATCCGCGCGCAAACCATCGCCTTCGACGATTTCATCCAGTACAAGGGCGAGCAAGGCGCGAAGGAAGCCGGCAAGATGCGCGCCGAAGGCAAGGAGTACGTTGTTCACGACGGCGATGTCATGAACTTCTTGTTCAACGTCTGACGCGATCGTCGACCAAGACAACGAGCACCCCGGCCATCGCGCCGGGGTGTTTTGTTTCTGAGGGATGAAATGCGGAGGATTCACCGAGCCACCTCCCCCGCCCGACACCGCTTGGCAAACCGCTTGCCCCGACGTCGCCCCCGTGAGAATCCAGCATCGGACGACGTGCTGTAGCGCCGTCGTCGCGACACGCTGGAATTTTGATCCGTTCGGAGACCGTCTCGTCTAATATGGCGTCGTGTTTTCCGTCGCGTGCAATGCGTCGATAGTCGCAATCATGCACATCGCCTGCTTGGCGCAGGCGGCCGCACCGCACGCCCGACAAAGCAGTCTCCGTAATCGAGCATCGCCGTTTTCATGCGCCCACCGGGAGGTTCATGCATGGCATCGAAGCCGTCGGCCGTCGATGAAGTGGCGTCGTCCGAGCGCCGGCATTGGTCCGACGACCGCGCCCGCATCCGCCTCTATAGCGGTGCGGGCCTGTTCGTCACCCTCGCTGTGTTCGCCATCTGGTCCTATCAGCATTTTTTCGTCGTGCCCCCGAAGCTCGGCCCCATCGGCCTCGACTTCCTGCCATTCTGGGGAGCGTCCTACTTCGTGCTCCACGGGCATCCGCTCGACGCCTACAACGTCGATCTGATGACGAGTGCACAGATGGCCGCCCAGCCATGGACGGCAAAGCTGGGCGGCATCATGCCCTGGCTTTACCCGCCCGTGATGATGATTCTGCTCGCGCCGGTCGCGCTGCTGCCCTTCTCTTACGCGTACGCCGCGTATGCCTGCATCGGCTTCGGCCTGTACTACGCCGCACTGCGACGCACGGCCCCCTGGCGCGACGCCCGTCTGCCCACCATGAGCTTTCCCGGCGTGCTGCTCGTGATCGCCGCCGGACAGATCGCGCTCTACACCACCGCCCTCGCAGGCTTCTCACTGCTCTTGCTGCGCAAGCGTCCCGCATGGGCGGGCGCGCTCGCCGGATTGCTCTTCGTCAAGCCGCACGTCGCCCTGCTCTTTCCGCTCGCGTTTCTCTGTGCTCGCGAGTGGCGCGCGCTGGCCGCATGCATCGCTGTGGGCATCGGAAGCACCCTGCTCGCCGGCGTGGTCTTCGGTCTCGACGTCTATCCGACGTTCCTGCACGCGACGGCGTTGGCACGCCAAAGCCTCGTCGACGGCGAGGCGCGACTTGCCCGCATGCCGACGTTTTTCGTGATGGCACGCATGCTGGGCGCACCCGTCACGCTGGCCGCCATCGTCCATGCTGGCGTGGCGTTTGGCGCCGTGGCGGCAATGATCGACGTCTGGCGCCGTCCGGCGGCCTTCGCACTGCGCGCCGCCACGCTCGTGTGCGCCACCACGCTGGTCAGCCCCTATCTCTACGACTACGATCTCGCGATGCTCTCGCTCGTCATCGCCTGGTATGTGCGCGACGGCATCGCGCGCGGCTGGCTGCGCGGGGAGCGCGAATGGCTCGTCGTGCTGTGGCTCACCCCCGCGTTCGGTCTGATCGGCGTGCTGCCCCTCGGGTTTCAGTTCATGCCGCTCATCACGCTCGCCACGCTCGCCATGCTGTGGCGCCGCCGTCGCCGACTCGCTCACGTGCCGGAAATGTCCGACGTACCCGCCGTGTCCCATGTCGCTGTGCCCCCGCACGCCGTCGACCCTGCCTGCGCCGATCGCCGCGCGTCGGCCACCGCGCCCGCACCCACGAGGTAATCGCCATGCCCCGCGCCACCGAGAGTCGTCAGTCGTCCGTCGCGCAGCGAACGCCGCTTGTGTCGCTCGTCGTGCCCTGTCACAACGAAGCCCCGGTGCTCGACACGTTCTACCGCGCCTTGGCCCCGGTGCTCGATGCCGTCGCGGACGTGCGTTTCGAAATCGTCTGCGTGAACGACGGCAGCACCGACGACACGCTTGGCACCCTGCTTGCCCTTCGCCGCGCCGACGCGCGCATCCGCGTGATCGACTTCACCCGCAACTTCGGCAAGGAAGCGGCACTGAGCGCGGGCATTGAGGAAGCGCATGGCGATGCCGTCATCCCTATCGACGCCGACCTTCAGGATCCGCCGGCACTCATTCCCGTAATGATCGAGCGCTGGCGCAACGGCGCGGAAGTCGTGCTCGCCAAGCGCACGAATCGCGCGAGCGACCGCGTCACCAAACGAGTTGCGGCGGGACTCTACTATCGCATTCACAATCGCCTCTCGGAAGTGAAGCTGCCCGAGAACGTTGGCGATTTCCGCCTGATCGATCGACGCGTCGTGTCCGCGCTCAAGCAGTTGCCCGAACGCCGCCGATTCATGAAGGGGCTGTTCGCCTGGGTCGGCTTTCAGACGGAAATCGTGGAGTACGTGCGCGAGCCGCGTCGCGCGGGTGAGTCGAAGTTCTCCGGCTGGCGCCTGTGGAATTTCGCGCTTGAAGGCATTACCAGCTTCAGCACCGTGCCGCTGCGCTGCTGGACGTATATCGGCGTCTCGCTCGCGCTCGTCTCGCTCGCTTACGGCGGCTTTATCGTGCTGCGCACGCTCATTCACGGCATCGACGTGCCCGGCTACGCCTCGCTGCTCGTCGGCACGCTGTTCCTCGGCGGCATCCAACTCGTCGGCATCGGGGTGATCGGAGAATACGTCGGCCGGATTTACTACGAAGCGAAAGGACGGCCGCTGTATCTGGTGCGACGCCGCTACCCGTCGAGCGCGAAGGTGAGCCAACTGCCGTCACGCGCGCCGTTGCACCCATCGAGCCCCCGCATGCCGACGGCGCGCAAGCCGTTCGGCGCACGACTCAAGGCCGGCCAGTCGTCTGCCTCGCGTGCACGACGTGTTGTCGCGCGTTGAGGCGGCACCGCCACGTCGATCAATGACTGCCAGGCACGAACTCTGGCTTGTCCCGCGGCGTATCGCGCGAACGGTCGACGGCGTTGGTCGGCACCAACAGCAGCAACACCACGACACCGATCGAGATCACCAGGATCGACAGGAACGTGAGGTGCAGCGAATGTTGCAGCACCGCGCGAATCGCCTGGTCCGCCAGCGTCGACACGCCCCGGTCTTCCAGCACGTGCCGCAACTGATCGGAGGTGACGGGCGCCAGCCCGCTCGATTGCGTCAACCCGAAGTTGAGCACGGCGCCGAAAAGCGTCGCGCCGAGCGTGCTGCCCAGATTCCGCGAGAAGATGTTCGACGCCGTGGCGCTGCCGCGCTGCGACGGATCGACTAGCTCCTGAATCAGCACGAGCGCGCTTACGCTGCCCGTGCCCATCGAAAATCCCATCAGGAACGAACCGAACCCGGCAAGCAGCGGCGAACTGTTCGGCCCGAGCAGCGCAAAGACAATCCCGCCCACCGGCATCAGCAGGCTGCCGCCCACGAGAATGCGGCGCAAGCCGTAGCGCGTGAAGGTTTTCGCGGCGAACGTCGAACCGATCGGCCAGCCGACCATGATCATCGTGAGCGCCATGCCCGCCACGACCGGCGTCTGACGCAATACCCCCTGCGCGTACATCGGCAGGAAGGTCGTCAACCCCATAAGCACCATGCCCGAGAGCAGCGTCGCCGCATTCGCCGCCGCAATCGGCCGGCGCTTCCACAGCGCGAACGAAATCATCGGGTCCGGAGCACGCCGCTCCTGCCAGACGAACAGCAGCGCCGCGACGGCGCACACCAGCCCCCCACCCCAGACGTGCGTGTCGGAGAAGGCGTTCGCATCGGTGAGCGCGATCATCAGTGCCGCCACGGCAATCGCAAAGAACACGGCCCCCAGCGCGTCGATGCTCGGCCGCTGGCGCGGCGCAGCCTCGTGCAGATAAGCGACGAAGCCCGCCGCGGCCAACAGGCCGATAGGGATGTTGATCCAGAAAATCCACGACCACGACAGGTCACGAATGATGATGCCGCCAAGCATCGGACCGAGCACGGCCGAGATGGCCCACACGCTCGCCAGGTAACCCTGCACCTTGCCGCGCTCGCTGGTCGGGTAGTAGTCGGCGATGATGGTCAGGCTGACCGGCTGGATGCACGCCGCCCCCACGCCCTGCAACAGGCGGAAGACGATCATCGCCGGCATCGACCAGGCGAGTCCGCCGCCAAGCGAGGCCACCAGAAACACGGCGATACCCACGAGCATGACCGGCTTGCGGCCGTAGAGATCGGCCAGTTTGCCGAACACCACGGTCATGGCCGTCTGCGCCAGCAAAAAGGCGGAGAAAACCCAGCTATATAGGGACAGCCCCCCAAGCTGGGCGACGATTTGCGGCATGGCCGTCGAAATAATCGTGGCCTCGATGGCAACCATGGAGGTCGCCGCCATGACGGATGCCACGATGAATGGCCGCATGGAAGGGCGTGTCGCAGACATGTGTTCTTTTGATGTGGGGGATCGGGCGAAGCGACTTGCGAGGCGTGACCGCCGCCCCCCTGTCGGGCGCGGCGGTCACGCCGGATGGCGGAAGGCGGGATCAAACGTGGCGGCAATGCCGCACGCGTCGTCAAGACGACTTGGGCCAGGCGATGGCGTCAAGGATAGCTGAACACGGGAAAATGCGTACGACACCCGCCAAGTGCGGCCTATCGTCGCACCAGACGCAGCAGAGCAAGCAGCACGATGGCGCCGATAGTCGCCGTGATGATGCGCCCGAGCGTGCCATATCCGACGGCAATGCCCAAGTGTCGCAGCAGCCAGCCGCCGACGAACGCGCCGATCACGCCGACGACCATGTCGCCAATAATGCCGTAGCCGCCGCCCACGACGAGGCCGGCGAGCCAACCGGCCACCAACCCCACAAGCAAGAGCACGAGAATGTTCATGAGCGGCTCCGGGGTGCCATGTCAGGCGGCGCGGCTGCGCTTGATGGCGCCGTAAATCACCAGCAGCACGATGGCCCCGATGACCGATGCGATCCAACCGGCCGACTGGCCTTCGGTGTAGAGATGGAGGAACTGTCCGACATATTTGGCGAGCAGCGCGCCGCCGATGCCGAGGATGATGGTGACGATGATGCCCATGCTGTCCCTTCCGGGATGCAGGGCGCGTGCAATGAGACCGACGACCAGACCGACAACGATAGTGCCGATGATGCCCATGACGTCTCTCCAAGGATGGGAACCCGAACGCAGTATAGCCCCGAAATCGGACGATTCGGCAAGCGTGTCGCGACATCCGCCCGCCACCGCCGGTCGCACGCGGAGGCAAGGCACGCCGGCAATAGGCCTCCCGGGGGGCCCGGGACCGAAAACCAACGATATGCCGGGTATAAGCGACACGTATTTGTCAAAATCGGGCGGCTGCGCGATCATGGCACATCGCTGTCCCAGCGCGCGGGGCGCGTGGCGCCTCCGAAACGGGCATCACGTCGACGCGCTATAATCAGCGGTTATTAGATCCCCCATATCATGCAACTGCTCGCTCTCGGCCTGAACCACCACACGGCGCCCGTCTCGCTGCGCGAACGGGTGGCGTTTCCGTTCGAGCGGATCGAGCCGGCACTGGCGGGGCTCAAGGGGCTGTGGACGGGCAGGTCGAGCGCCCCCGAGGCCGCCATCCTGTCGACGTGCAACCGCACGGAAATCTACTGCGTCACCGATGACGCCGCGGCCCGCGAGCGCGCGGTGCACTGGCTGTCCGAATTTCACAATATTCCGGCCAGCGATCTGGCGCCGCATCTGTACGCCCTGCCGCAATCCGACGCCGTGCGTCACGCGTTTCGCGTGGCGAGCGGGCTGGACTCGATGGTGCTGGGCGAGACGCAGATCCTCGGCCAGTTGAAGGACGCCGTGCGCACCGCCGCCGAGGCGGGCGCACTGGGCACCTATCTCAACCAGCTTTTCCAGCGCACGTTCGCGGTGGCGAAGGAAGTGCGTGGTCAGACCGAGATCGGCGCGCATTCGGTCTCGATGGCGGCCGCCGCGGTGCGACTCGCCCAGCGCATTTTCGAAAGCATCAGCACGCAGAAGGTGCTGTTCATTGGCGCGGGCGAGATGATCGACCTGTGCGCCACGCACTTCGCCGCGCAGAACCCGAAAGCCCTGTACATCGCCAACCGGACCGCCGAGCGCGGCGAGAAGCTCGCCGAGCGGCTGGGCGGCTCGGCCATCCGCCTGTCCGAGCTGCCTCAGCGCCTGCATGAATTCGACATCGTGGTGTCGTGCACGGCGAGCACGTTGCCGCTGATCGGTCTGGGCGCTGTCGAGCGCGCCATCAAGGCCCGCAAGCACAAGCCGATGTTCATGGTCGATCTGGCGGTGCCGCGCGACATCGAGCCGGAAGTCGGCCGTCTGACCGATATCTTCCTATACACCGTCGACGATCTCGGCGCGGTCGTGCGCGAAGGCAATGCGCTGCGTCAGGCAGCGGTCGCGCAGGCCGAGGCCATCATCGAGACGCGCGTTCAGCATTTCATGCAATGGCTCGACGCCCGCAGCGTCGTGCCGGTCATCCGCGACATCCACGGCACGGCCGAGGCCATGCGCCTCGCCGAACTCGAGCGTGCCCAGCGCATGCTCGCGCGCGGCGACGACCCCGCCGCCGTGCTCGAAGCGCTGTCCCAGTCCCTCACCAAGAAATTCCTGCACGGCCCGACGCACGCGCTGAACACGGCGCGCGGCGATTCGCGCGAGCAAATCCTTCACCTCATTCCCGAACTGTTCCGCACCTCGGGAAACGCCGACAAATAGATGAAAGCGAGCATGCAAGCCAAGCTCGACCAGTTGACGCAACGTCTGGTCGAGCTTGACGGCCTATTGAGCCAGGGCGACGTCACGCGCGATCTGGACAACTATCGCAAGCTCACGCGCGAACATGCCGAGTTGGCGCCCGTCGTCGAGCAGTATCGTCACTACCGCCAGGCCCAGAGCGATGTCGCCGCGGCCCAGGAGATGGCGCTCGACCCCGAGATGCGCGACTTTGCGGACGACGAAGCCGCCAGCGCCCGGGCACGCATGGACGACATGGAAGCCTCGCTGCAGCGCATGCTGCTGCCGCGCGACCCCAACGACGAACGCAACATCTTCCTCGAAATCCGCGCGGGCACCGGCGGCGACGAATCGGCGCTGTTCGCCGGCGATCTGCTGCGCATGTACACGCGCTATGCGGAGCGCCACCGCTGGCAGGTCGAGATCATGTCGGCCAGCGAATCCGATCTGGGCGGCTACAAGGAAGTCATCGTTCGGCTGATCGGTCAGGGGGCCTATTCCCGCCTCAAGTTCGAGTCGGGCGGCCATCGCGTGCAGCGGGTACCGGCCACCGAAACGCAGGGCCGCATTCACACGTCCGCCTGCACGGTGGCCGTGATGCCGGAAGCCGATGACGTCGCCGACGTCGACATCAACCCGGCCGACATCCGTATCGACACGTTCCGCGCGTCGGGTGCCGGCGGCCAGCACGTCAACAAGACGGACTCGGCGGTGCGCATCACGCACTTGCCCACGGGCATCGTCGTCGAATGCCAGGACGATCGCTCGCAGCACCGCAACAAGGACAAGGCGCTCAAGGTACTCGCGGCGCGCATCAAGGACGCCCAACTGCGCGCCCAGCAAGCCAAGGAAGCCGCCACGCGCAAGAGCCTGATCGGTTCGGGCGACCGCTCGGAACGCATTCGAACGTACAACTTCCCGCAGGGGCGGATGACGGATCACCGCATCAATCTCACGCTCTACAAGCTCGAATACATCATGGACGGCGATCTCGACGACATGATCAACGCGCTCGTCACCGAGCATCAGGCCGAGCAGTTGGCGTCGCTGGGCGAGGCCGCCTGATGTCGCTGGGTGCGCCCGACGCCGGGCACGACGTCGCCACGGTGGCCTCGCTGCTGCGCGAGCCGGGATTGCCGCCGATGGAGTCGCGCATCCTGCTCTCGCACGTGCTGGGCTGGTCCCGCACGCAGCTGATCACCCGCGACCGCGAGCCGCTGGCGCCCGAAACGCTCGCTGTCTACCGTGCGCTGCATGCGCGTCGCGTGGCGGGCGAACCCATCGCGTACCTGACCGGCACACGCGAATTCTTCGGCCTGACGCTGACGGTCAGCGCGTCCGTGCTGATTCCCCGCCCCGAAACCGAACTGCTCGTCGAACTGGCGCTGGCGCGTCTGGAAGGCCGGCCGGAGCCGCGCGTGCTCGATCTGGGCACCGGCAGCGGCGCAATTGCGCTGGCCATTGCGCATTGCCGCCCCGACGCCCACGTCACGGCGCTCGACCGCTCGGCCGACGCGCTCGACGTCGCCCGCGAAAACGCCCGGCAGCTTGGGCTAGCGGCCTCCGTCACCTTCCTCGCCAGCGATTGGTATGCCGCATTGCCGGGCAATGCCGCGCCATTCGACATCATCGTCTCGAATCCGCCGTATATCGTGTCGGACGACGCGCATCTCTCGCAAGGCGATCTGCGCTTCGAACCGGTCGATGCGCTGACCGATCACGCGGACGGTCTCGCCGCCCTGCGCACGATCGTGGCCGGTGCGCCGTCGCGCCTGCTGCCGAACAGCTGGCTGCTCTGCGAGCACGGCTACCATCAGGCCGCCGACGTACGCGCGCTTTGTCGAGCAGCAGGCTTGGCCGACGTCACCTCCGAACGCGATCTCGCGGGTATCGAGCGCACCACGGGGGGGTGGCGCGTCTGAGCGCGCACCGACGGACGCGGCGGAAAACCGCTAAAATGCCGGATACGCCGACTTTCCGGTATCTCCACGGGCTTTCCACCATGACCACCCAGCAACGTATCCAGCAAATCGTCACCGAACATCCTGTCGTGCTCTTCATGAAGGGCAACGCGCAATTCCCGATGTGCGGCTTCTCGGGCCGTGCCGTGCAGATCCTGAAGGCATGCGGCGTCGACAACCTGTTCACCGTGGACGTGCTGCAAGACGAGGAGATCCGTCAAGGCGTGAAGGAATTCGCCAACTGGCCGACCATCCCGCAGCTCTACATCAACGGCGAATTCGTCGGCGGCTCGGACATCATGATGGAGATGTACCAGAGCGGCGAACTCAAGCAGGTCCTCGCCGACCTGGCGTAATACGCCACTGATTGACGATGGTGTCGACGGGAGCCTCGCAGCCCACGCGTCTGGTCGTTGCCATCACCGGCGCGACCGGTGCCGTCTATGGCGTGCGCCTGCTGAAGCGACTGCGCGCGATGGGTGGCGTCGAAACCCACCTGATGGTGTCGAGTGCGGGCTGGCTGACATTGCGCCACGAACTGGGCCTGGAACGCGCCGACGTGCAGGCACTGGCCGATGCGTATCACAGCGTGCGCGAAGTCGGCGCCAACCTCGCCAGCGGCTCGTTCGCCACGGCGGGCATGGTCGTGGCCCCCTGCTCGATGAAAACGCTCGCGAGCGTTGCCCACGGGCTGTCGGACAACCTGATCGCACGCGCCGCCGACGTCACGCTCAAGGAGCGGCGCCGCCTCGTGCTGATGGTGCGCGAAACGCCCTTCAACCTCGCGCATCTGCGCAATATGACGGCGGTCACGGAAATGGGGGGCATCGTCTACCCGCCCCTTCCCGCGTTCTACAACCACCCCGCATCGCTCGACGCGATGGTCGACGACACGGTTGCACGCGTGATCGATCTGTTCGGGATCGCGCCCCCCGTCGCCACGAGCTGGAGCGGCCTGGGCAGGGAGACCGACGCTCAGGATCGGTGAGCGCCGCCATGGCCTATAGTGAAAGCGCCACGCGCTGCCTGCCGAACCGCATTCCCGTGGCGTGACATCTTTGCGACTGGAGTTTGTGATGGAGACCCACCTCTCGCCTGTTGTCGTCTATGCCGTCGTGACGCTCGTTTTCGTCCTGCTGATTCTCGTAGTGCCTGCCGGTGCCCGTTGGCGTCAGATGGTCTGGCCCGCGTCGGTGCCCCCGCTGTCGCCCCATCGTCCAGGCGACCTGCTCGGCACACCGCGCACGCCCTACTGGCGCTCACCGAACGACACGCAGGACTTGCGGCGCCCTTCGTACTTCGCAGCATCGTCGCGCCGCCCACGCCGCCCCGCGAGCTTCCTCGCCCCGCGTGATCACGAGCGACGATAGAAAAAGCCCCGCAAGGTCGAACCGGCGGGGCTTCATTTTTGTCATTCGTGAATCGCGTCATCGATCAATAGCGATAACAGCACCGATGGCCGTAGCCCCCGCCGTAATACGGTTGGGCCGGCACGACAACGCACCCGGCAAGCGTGACGGCGAGTAGCGCAGCAACGACTAACTTCATGATCTGACTCCTGGAAGGGGAAACGTGACTCTGCTCGCCTTCTTTATATCGCCGCGCTGGCAGGAATCCCATCACACGTCTGTAAGCCGTGTAAGCGAAGGTTGCCAAAACGGCGAACGCGTCGCACTTTGTTACGTAACAGATCAGACCGGACACCGTAACATCGCCCCACTGCGCTCCCCCACGCATCAATAGCGACGCGGGTTTCCAGTGTCGGCGCATCTGGCACGAGGCTTGCGTGAAGATTGAAGGTCGCTCTTTCAAATGCCCCGAAGAGAGCGACTTTGCGTCTACCCCTCCTCCCGTTTCAGACGCGGGAGGAGGGCTTTTTCCCGATCCTCCGCCCTGCATGCCTCCGGAAGCCCAACACCGGGTCGCGCGCCTTGCCTGCATCGCCCACTGTGCAAGCCTCCTCCGAATTCCACTTCATTTGAGCGTTTGAAATGTATCGACGACATAAGCGCGTCGACTTCTCACACGGTTGCTTTATCGTGAGCGTCTTATTTGGCGCGGCTTTCGACGGAATTCACCGTTCGCGGCAACAAACGCCATGCGGGTAGGCCCGATCTCAAGTTGCCGCCTTCCCTGTCGTAATCGCGTCTATAGAGGACTGCACGCCAACGCAGCGTTAGCGCAGCATCCCTTTCGTGACGGCCGCACGACACGCGCCGGGGCAAGCGTATCAAGGGAGAACGTCATGGAAATCGCCACGCCTGATTTACAGATGGAACAACAGGAACTACAGGCCGTCAGCGCGGCGCTCAATCGCGTGCAGGCCGTCATTGAGTTCGATTTGCAGGGTCAGATCCTGCACGCCAACGAGAATTTCCTGCAGACCGTCGGATACCAACTCGACGAAATACGGGGGCAGCATCACCGCATCTTCTGCGAGTCCGACTACGTGGCGTCCGGTGCGTACCGCGACTTCTGGGCCAAGCTGGGCCGCGGCGAGCTCGACGCCGGCGAATACAAGCGCATCGGCAAAGGCGGCCGCGAGGTGTGGATCCGCGCGTCGTACAACCCGGTGTTCGACGCCCATGGCACCGCGTACAAGGTCATCAAGTTCGCCACGGACATCACGGCGGATCGCGCACGCCAGGCCGAATTCGAAGGTAAGGTGCGCGCCATGGACCTCGCCCAGGCCGTCATCGAATTCAACCTCGACGGCACGGTCATCGCCGCCAACGACAACTTTCTGAACACGCTCGGCTACTCGCTCGACGAGATTCGCGGCAAACACCATCGCATGTTCTGCGAGGCGGACTACGCCGCGTCGCCGACCTATCGCGATTTCTGGGGGAAGCTCAATCGTGGCGAGTTCGACGCGGGCCGCTACAAGCGCATCGGGCGCGGCGGGCGGGAAGTCTGGATCCAGGCGACTTACAACCCGATCCTCGACGCGAGCGGCCGCCCCTACAAGGTTGTGAAGTTCGCCACCGATATCACCCAGCAGGTCGAACTGGAAGCGAGCGTGAAGCGCCGCGCCGAAGACGACCAGCGCAAGGTGGCGCTGCTGCTCGACACGGTCAATCGCGCGGCGGCGGGCGACCTCACGGGCGAGATCGCCGTGGCGGGCAACGACCCCATCGACCAGTTGGCCGACGGCATTCGCCACATGATGGACGACTTGCGCGGGGTGATCGGCAAGGTGGTCAAATCGGCGGGCGAGTTCTCGGGCGCCTCGCGCGATATCGCCGACCGTGCCAATACCGTCGCCACCGGCGCACAAGCGCTCGGTGCTACGGTAGAGGAAATGAACGCGTCGATCGAGGAGCTGACGGCATCGATCAACTCGATTGCGGACAACACCAAGGGTGCCGACCAGCTCGCCAAGGCAACGCAACAGGAAGCCGAAACCGGCGCCCGTGCGATCGCGCGGTCGGTCGAAGCCATGGAGCTGATCAACAAGTCGTCGGAAGACATCAGCGAGATCGTGAAAGTGATCGGCGAGATCGCCGGGCAAACCAACCTGCTCGCGTTCAACGCGGCCATCGAGGCGGCCCGCGCCGGCGAACACGGCCTCGGCTTCTCGGTCGTGGCCGACGAAGTGCGCAAGCTCGCCGAACGCTCGTCGCAGGCGACCAAGGAAATCTCCAAGCTGATCAACGAGTCTACCAAGCGCGTGGCGCAGGGCAGCGACGTGTCGCGACAGGCCGGTGAGGCGTTCGAGAAGATCGTCGGCGGCGTATCGCGTACCACGCAGGCGATCTCCGAAATCTCTTGCGCGGCGGAAGAGCAACTCGTTGCCGCTCGCGAAGTGAGCCTTGCCATTCAGCACGTGGCGGAAGAGACGGAGAAATCCGCGGGCGCCTGCGAGACCATCGCGCAGGCGACCACCGGACTCAACCACGGTGCGCAAGACCTCGACCAGACCGTGTCGCGATTCAAGGTGTAAGCCCCATCCGGCGAACACCACGGGCATCGGCCCGGGCCGTTCGCCGGGATCTCCCGGTTGCGGTCGTTCGTGCCGCGCCGGATCACACGTCCGCCACGAGGGGCCGATATGGAAATCGAAGCCGACGCCGATCCCGGTACCCAGCAGGCGCTTCTGCGCGCTGTCCACCGGCACACCGGCATCTCGATGAACGAGAAGAAGTGGACGATGTTGCAGGGCCGTATTCGCCCGCGTCTGCGCACGCTCTCGCTGTGCAGCTACCGCGACTATCTGGCGCTGCTCGAGAACACGCCCGACGAAGTGCGCAACTTCGTGAACCTGGTCACGACGAACGAGACCACGTTTTTTCGCACGCCGCGCGTCTGGGATTATTTCGCGCAACACTACCTGCCGCGCTGGCATGCCGCGAATCCCGGCCGGATGTTCCGGATGTGGTCCGCAGCGGCGTCTTCCGGCGAGGAGTCCTACTCCGCCGCGATGCTCTGCGAGGAATTCCGCGCTCGGCACAGCGGCTTTCAGTACCAGATTCACGCCACCGATATTTCGAGCCAGGTGCTGGCGGTGGCCATGGCCGGCAACTTCAGCGGGCGCAGCATCGACGGGCTCAAACAGCAGCGTCCGGCCATGCTCGCAAAGTACTTCCGCCCGGGCGCCGGCGGCTTCACCGTCGCCCCCGAACTGCGGGCGCACATCACGTTTGCCGAGCACAACCTGTACCAGCGCATGCCACGTCGCGACGCGTTCGATCTCGTCATGCTGCGCAATGTACTGATCTATTTCGAATCCGCCGATCAAGAACGCGTTCTCGAGAACGTACGCCACACGCTGACCCCCGATGGCGTGTTGATTGTCGGGGAATCGGAGTCGCTGACGCGGCTCTCGACCGGCTACCAGTTTGAGCAACCGCTCATTTACCGGAACCAGGGGGCATCGAATGGGGCCGTCGCATGACATCCAGGTGTTGATGGGCGAGGTGCGCATCGGGCGCGGCGAAGACGTGCTGCGCGCCACCCTCGGCTCGTGCGTGGGTATCGGTCTGATGTGGCGCGCGCGCGGACTCTACGGCCTCGCGCACTGCCTGTTGCCCGAGGCGCCGAACCCTACCTTCGCTATCGGGGCGAAGTACGTCACGCAAGCCGTGCCGTCGCTCCTCGCGCTGATGCGGGCGGACCACGCACGCCGCAGCGAAATCGAGGCGGTGATCGCGGGCGGCGGCAACATGATGCCGCACCAGCCGCCCGCCCGGCACGGGCTGATCGGCGTGGCGAACGCCGCGATGGCACAGTCCCTGATGGCCGAGACCGGCATTCCGATCGTGCACGTCGAGGTCGGCGGCGAAATCGGTCGGCAACTGACGATCCACTGCGCGCACCACACTTTTCATGTGCGCACGATCGGTACCCATGGGGCGGCGGCGGCACCGACCTCGCCCGCTCTCTGACGCCCGGGACCACCATCATGAATGCACCGAAACCAGAATTTCCGCTTCCGCAGCGCGACGCCGTCGCCGACACCCCGGTGCTGCCGCGCGCTTCAACGCCGGACGACGTCGAAGTCTTCGGCTCGTTTCATCTGGGCGACGTGGAATTCGCGCTGCCCATCGCGGCATTGCAGGAGGTGGTGAACTATCCGGCGCGCGTCACGCCCGTGCCGCTCTCGCCGCCCTTTCTGCTTGGCCTGTTCAATCTGCGCGGCACGCTCATTCCCATCGTCGATCTCAAGCCGCTACTGGCGATGGTCGCCGACGCGCGGGACAGGCCGGCACCCGCGAGCGAGAAGATTGCGATTGTCGACGTCGAGGGCGTACGGGTGGGATTGCTGTTCGACACCACGAGCGAGATACTGCGCGTGCGCGCATCGCAGCGCACCGGGTTCGAATACGACCCGTCGCACACGGCGCCGCAGGTCGTCTGCGGGGCCATCAAGCTCGACGACGGCGACCGCATCCTGCAGATTCTCGCGCCGCGTGCCCTCGTGCGCATCGAAAACATGCCGCAATTGCTCGCGCGTCAGGCGCTGAGCGCGCCACAGCGCCGCCAGCAGCGTCAGCGCCTGCAATGCGTGTCGTTCACGGTCGAGCAATCGCGCCTGGCGCTGCCGATGAGTGCGATTCGCGAAATCATCCGTATTCCCGACTTGCAGAATTCGGCGCTCGCCAGCGTGTTTTGCGTCGGCATGCTCAATCTGCGCGGCACCGTCGTGCCGGTCATCGACTTCGCTCACTTCCTCGGCCTGCACCCTTGCCGCCCCGAGCCCGAAATCGCGGGCACGGCGTCGGATCCGCGACGGATTCTGATCGTCAAGCAGGAAGACGTGCATTTCGGTCTGCTGGTGGACGCCGTGGACAGCATCGTGACGTACTTCGCCGACGAGTTGCTCGCCATGCCGTCCTTCAGCGCCTCGCACGCGCAGCTCTTCTCGGGCTGCATCGCGCGCGAGCAAGCCGACGACATCGTGCTGCTCAACGCCGACGAACTCTTCACGCATTCGCAGGTGCTCGAGCTCACGCGCGGCCATCGCGAGCTATACCGGGAGACGGACAGCGCACAGCGCGCGACGCCAGGCGATTCGGCATGGCGCCGCACCGGGGTCAGGTCGTCACGCGGCACGCGCCACGCGTATGTGTCATTCCGTCTGCAACACATGCTGGCCGTGCGTCTCGATCAGTTGCGCGAGATCATTCACGACTCGGCGGACATCATGCCCGCGCCGGGCGCACCGCCCTTTGTACGCGGCATGCTCAATTTGCGACGCGAACTGGTGGCCATCGTCGATCTGCGCACGCTGTACGGCATGCCGCCCCCGGACGATGCGCAGGCGCGCAAGATTCTCGTCATCGAACATGGAAAGGACAAGCTCGGGCTGCTCGTCGACGCCATCGAGAACATCGTCACGCTCGACGAGGCAGACAAGCTGCCGGTGCCCGCCATGCTGCTCGGACGCGCCACGCACGAAATGCGCAACGACATGCGCGAAGCCGTCGAGCTGCCCGCCGCAGACGGCACCGCGCGCACGGCCATGCTGCTCGATCTGCAACCGCTCAAGCAGCGGATGGCGACGGCGCTTGCGCAGTCGGCGGTGTGAGCGGATCGGTTCAACGAAGTGCCGGCGATTCGCACGAGCCGGTCGCGGGACCCTGTGGCGTGTCGGGGGGCACGCCACAGGGGTAGTTCGAACGGGATAAGGCCCGTTAACGACGGGTCAGACGACTTCGTGACGATGGATGTCGTGCGTGACGAAGCCCGAGGTGTCGTCGGGCATGGACAGCCAGTCGGCATGCGTGAGCGTGCGGCGCACGTCGTCGAGTCCGCTTGCCCAGTGATCGAGCATGGTCGCGAGCCCGAACTGATAGTCCTTGTAGTGCCCCTCGTTTTCCTTGTTGCGATAGATGAGCTGGATGACGTTATAGCGCTTGCTGCAGGCGATCTCCTGCGCCGCGTGACACCACGGATCGCGCGCGCGAACGTCGGCCGGCACACGCTCGAGCACTTCGCGCAACACGCGACGATAGTGCTGGGCGCGCTGCAGGTTGTCGGTCACCAAGCGCGTACGGCTCGAAAACTGGATGTCCTTCTGGCGGCCCGCGACATCGTTCAGATTGTCAGGCAGTGGCCCGCGCGCACTCCACAGATCCACCTGGAACGCGAGCGTGTCGCGGCGCGGCGACGTGCCGAGCACCTCCGAGAGCGGCGTATTCGACACAAGGCCGCCGTCCCAGAAATACTGTCCGTCGATCTCCACGGCGGGAAACCCCGGCGGCAAGGCCCCCGATGCCATGAAATGCTCCGCACGCAGCTTTTCACGCGTGTTGTCGAAGTAGACGAAATTGCCCGTTTGCACATTGACGGCGCCCACGGACACGCGCGTCTCGCATGCATTGATTCGGTCGAAGTCGACGAAACGCTCCAGCGTGCCGCGCAGCGCCGTGGTGTCGTAGTAGCTTGCGTGCGCCGGGTCGCCCATCGCCGCGGGCAACGGCTGTGGCCAGCGGGGCGTGAAGAAGCCCTTCTGGCCTTCGGCGACGGCGCGCCATGCCTGCCATGCGCTGTAGGCGATGCGTCCCGTCTCGGGGCCATTGAGGATGGCCGCCTCCAGCGGTGCCGGCAACGGCGGGAAAACAGCGGGCTCGCAGATCGTGCGCCAGAACGCTTCGAGCTGTGCCACACGACGCTCGGGGGGATTGCCCGCGATGATCGCGGTATTGAGCGCCCCGATGGAAATACCGGCAATCCAGTTCGGCGCGATGCCGGCCTCGAACAGACCGGCGTATACGCCTGCCTGATAGGCCCCGAGCGCACCACCACCCTGCAAGACGAGCGCGACCGTCTCGTAAGGTGGGAGGTCGATGGCACGTTTGGGGACTTTCGGCGGGTTGGCCGTCATGACCGTTCTCCTGAAGCTGTCTGAGGCTGAATCGAAGCGCGACCGAACGGGACGGCGCCGGCGCATGGCGCGGCCGGCGCCCCCCGCACCGTCCGCGCGTTACTGCATGAACCAGCCGTGGCTCACCACGAACGACTGGCCGGTGAATGCGGCCGTCGGGAATGTGGCGAGGAAGAGCGCGGTTTGCGCAACGTCGTCGACCGTGGTGAATACGCCATCGACCGTACCGCCGAGCATGACCTTCTTGATGACCTCGTCTTCCGAAATCCCCAATTCCTTGGCCTGCTCCGGAATCTGCTTGTCGACGAGCGGCGTGCGCACGAAGCCCGGGCAGATGACGTGCGAGCGCACGTTGTGCTTCGCGCCTTCCTTGGCGAGCACGCGCGCGAGCCCCAACAACGCGTGCTTGGCCGCCACGTAGGCCGACTTCAGCGGCGACGCCTCGTGCGAATGCACCGAGCCCATGTAAATGACGATGCCGCCGCGGTCGTCCTTGTACATATGCTTGAGCGCCGCCTTGGTCGTGAGAAAGGCACCGTCCACGTGAATCGCCTGCATCTTCTTCCAATCGGCGAACGAATAGTTCTCGATGGGATTGACGATCTGAATGCCCGCGTTCGAGATCAGGATGTCGACCGACCCGAAGGTCGCCGCCACCTTGTCGATGCCGCTGTTCACCGCCTCTTCGCTGGTCACGTCCATCGCCACGCCAATGGCGCGGCCACCGGCGGCCTCGATTTCTTGCGCCACGGCGTCCGCGCCCTGCTGGTTCAGATCGGCAATGGCCACGGCCGCACCGGCACGCGCGAGCGTGAGCGCAATTTCGCGGCCGATGCCGCTGGCGGCACCGGTCACCACGGCGACTTTCCCATTCAACTGATTCACTGACTGGCTCATTTGCACACTCCTGATTCGTCAAAATGGCGGGTCATGCGGCGCACCGGGCGCCGGCATGGCACGTCGAACACGGGTAATGACAGCCGGCCTACTGCCACGCACTTGTCATGCGCTCGGCCGAACCGTCGTTCAAACAGAAAAGGCGCCTTGCGGCGCCCTCTCGTGCCTTACCGCGCGATCGGCTTGTAGCGGATTCGCGTCGGTTTTGCGCCCTCCTCGCCAAGGCGCTTCTTCTTGTCCGCCTCGTATTCCTGATAGTTGCCCGGGAAGAACTCGACGTGCGAGTCGCCTTCGAAGGCCAAAATATGCGTGGCGATACGATCGAGGAACCAGCGGTCGTGCGAGATGACCATCACGCACCCGGCGAACTCGAGCAGGGCGTCCTCGAGTGCGCGCAGGGTTTCGACGTCCAGATCGTTCGACGGTTCATCGAGCAGCAATACGTTGCCGCCGGAAATCAGCGTCTTGGCCATGTGCAGGCGCCCGCGCTCACCGCCCGAGAGCGACCCGACCTGCTTCTGCTGGTCAGAGCCCTTGAAGTTGAAGCGCCCGATGTAGGCGCGCGACGGCGTTTGATACTTGCCCACCGTCAGCATGTCGGCACCGCCCGCGATCTCTTCGAACACGGTCTTGCTGCCATCGAGCGCGTCGCGGCTCTGGTCGACATAGGCCATCTTGACCGTCGGCCCGATCTTGATCTCGCCGCTGTCCGGCTGCTCGCGGCCCGTCAGCATCTTGAAGAAGGTCGATTTACCGGCGCCGTTCGGGCCGATGATGCCGACGATAGCGCCCGGCGGCACGTTAAAGCTCAGGTCGTCGATCAGCAGACGGTCGCCGAACGCCTTCGACACGTGCTTGAACTCGACGACTTCGTTGCCCAGACGCTCACCCACCGGGATGAAGATTTCCTGGGTTTCGTTGCGCTTCTGGTATTCCTGGCTATTCAGTTCGTCGAACCGGGCGAGACGCGCCTTCGACTTCGCCTGACGGCCCTTCGGGTTTTGACGTACCCACTCCAGTTCCTTGTGCAGCGCCTTCTGACGCGCCGACTCGGTTGCCTCTTCCTGCTTCAGGCGCTGCTCCTTCTGGTCGAGCCAGGAGCTGTAGTTGCCCTTCCAGGGAATGCCTTGCCCGCGGTCGAGTTCGAGAATCCACTCGGCGGCATTGTCGAGGAAGTAGCGATCGTGGGTGACGGCCACCACAGTGCCCGGGAAGCGCGTGAGGAATTGTTCGAGCCAATCGACCGATTCGGCGTCCAGGTGGTTGGTCGGTTCGTCGAGCAGCAGCATGTCGGGCTTCGAGAGCAGCAGACGTGCCAATGCCACGCGGCGCTTCTCGCCGCCGGAGAGCACGCCGATCCTGGCGTCCCACGGCGGCAGACGCAGCGCGTCGGCGGCCACTTCCAGCGTTTGTTCGATGTTGTTGCCGTCGCTCGCGGCGAGAATCGCTTCGTACTTGGCCTGCTCGGCGGCGAGCGCGTCGAAGTCGGCGTCCGGTTCGGCGTAGGCGGCGTAGATTTCGTCGAGCTTCGTGCGGGCCTCGAAGACTTCGCCCATGCCGCCTTCAACGGCTTCACGCACGGTCTGCTCCGGATCGAGTTGCGGCTCCTGCGGCAGATAACCGATGTTCAGGTTCGGCATCGGGACCGCTTCGCCCTCGATCTCCTTGTCGACGCCGGCCATGATCCTGAGCAGGGTCGATTTGCCCGAACCGTTCAGGCCCAGCACGCCGATCTTGGCGCCCGGGAAGAACGACAGGGAGATGTCCTTGAGAATGTGACGCTTGGGCGGCACGATCTTGCCCACGCGGTTCATGCTGAATACGTACTGTGCCATTCGGCTTTCCTGATCCTGAATCGGTTATGTCGGCTCGGGGGCGAGCGTCAGATAGCGCCAAGTTTAACAAAGCGTGGCGTCGGGCGCGTCGATGACGAGGTCAGCACGGGCATAGGCGCAGCACGGCAGCAGCCATCCGTCGGTTTTCTCCTCGCGCGACAGCCCGGGCCACGCGATGCGGTAAGCCACCGGGGCGGGCTCGCCGCCGGTCTGGGCCCGGCAGAGACAGGCGCGGCAGGTGCCGTTGCGGCACAGGCTCGGCAGCTTGATGCCGGCGGATTGCGCCGCGAGCAGAATCGGCGTATCGGCCGGGGCGTCGAAGTGCCAGCCCGACGGCACGAGCGTGACGCGGCAGGAGACCGGCTCGGGCTTTGCGTCGGATGGCGCGGGGTCGGGCGTGAAACGGTCCAAGGGTGACGAGCTCGGGAGGGACAGGAACGAGGATGGTGCACGGCGCATCCAGCGCCAACGCGCTACCATACTCCGTTCGCACAGCTTTTTGTCGCGTTTGCCCAGTCCGCCGTCGGCCCGCCGGCTGCCAGTGGGTCGCCTCTGGACCTTCTCCGAACTTCGCACCCCATGACCGCTGCTCTGAACGAAGCTTCTGCACAAGGTAACGTCGACGCCCCCCACGCGCGTCTCATCGAGACGGCCGGACTGGAAACGGCTCTGCAGGCGTTCGCCGATGCGCGACACTGGCAGCAGTACCACACGCCCAAGAACCTCGCGATGGCGTTGTCCGTCGAAGTGGCGGAACTGGTCGAAATCTTCCAGTGGCAGACCGACGCCGAAGCCCAGACCGTCATGCAGACGACCGAAGCCCGACACGTCGAGCAGGAACTGGCCGATATCGCCATGTATCTCGTGCGATTGTCATCGGTCCTTGGTGTCGACCTGAACCGCGCCGTGGCAGACAAGCTCGTCATGAACGCGCAGAAATACCCGGCACCGCCTGCGTAATTCGTCTGCCGCCCTTGCGATTGCGACGCGCGCCCCGATAGTGAGCTCGTCCGCCCCCGAATTTCGAACAGTCAACGCCATGTCGCAAACCCCACACGCTTCAACCGCATCCCGCCCCTCGCCAGACGCCGCCCACGCGCACGGTAAATCGCCACGGCGCACCCTGCCCGCGCGTCCGCGCTGGTTGATGCTCGCGCTCATCGCGCTGTTGCATGCTTACATTGGCTGGCGTTTGCTTACGCCGTTACCGGTCGCCGTCGGCTGGAAGGTGGTGGGCGGACTGTGGCTCGCCGCCTCGGTCGCGCTCATTCCGCTCGGTCTGATGAGCCGCGCGATCCAACGGGAGCCGCTCGCGACGCTGCTGACCTGGACCGGCATGACGGCCATCGGCATCTTCTCGACACTGTTCGTGCTCACGGTGCTGCGCGACGTCGTGCTCGGCGTGGCGATGCTCATCTCGGCACTCGACGCGCAACTCGTCGTCCGCTCGGCGGTGATCGTGCTGATGCTCACCGCCATCGCCACGTTGCTGGGCTTCTACAATGCACGACGCCTCGCGCGCGTGGTCGACGTGGACGTACCCATCGCCAACCTGCCGCCCGAACTCCACGGATTCACGATCGTGCAGTTGAGCGACATTCATGTGAGTTCCACGATTCGCCGCAGCTATATCGAGGCCATCGTCGAGGCGGCCAACGACCTCTCGCCCGATCTCATCGCCATTACCGGCGACCTGGTCGACGGTGGGGTACCCGCCTTGCGCGAGCATATCGCACCGCTCGCGCAGCTTACCTCGCGCCACGGCACCTACGTATGTACCGGCAACCACGAGTACTACTCGGGTGCGCCGGCCTGGGTCGAAGAATTGCGGCGCATCGGCCTGACGGTGCTCGAAAACGAACACGTGGTGCTCGCTCACGAAGGCGCGTCGCTGACTGTGGCGGGCGTGACCGACTTCACCGCGCACCATTTCGACCCGGAAAAGTCGAGCGACCCGCTCGCGGCCGTGGCCGGAGCCCCCGAAGGCGTGCCGCGTGTGTTGCTCGCGCATCAGCCACGCAGCGCGCCGGCGGCGCAGGAAGCCGGCTTCGACCTGCAACTCTCGGGACACACGCACGGCGGGCAGTTCTGGCCGTGGATGTACTTCGTGCCGCTGCAACAGCCTTACGTGCATGGCCTGCACCGGCTCGGCCGGCTGGCCATCTACGTCAGTCGGGGGACCGGCTACTGGGGGCCACCCAAGCGCTTCGGCGCCCCGTCGGAGATCACGCGTCTGCGGCTGGTCACGGGCAAGGACTGAGCGCGCGCACGGACAACCGGGCGGGCAAGCGTCAAACGATGGCGCTACAATCGCCGCTTCCCTGAAGGCTCGTCTTTCGAATCCTTGTCGTTGCTTTTTCCGCTGCTCGCCGCCATGAAGTCACTCTCACCCAGTTCCACGCTAGAAACCGTTGCCGTGCGTTTGCGCGGCAAGATTCAAGGCGTGGGGTACCGGCAGGCGGCCGTGCGCGAAGGGCACCTGATTGGCGTGCGCGGTTGGGTGCAGGCACTGCCCGAGGGCGACATTCTCGCGCTGGTGCAAGGCACGCCCGATCAAGTCGACAAAATGCTCGAATGGATGCGGCACGGCCCGCCTGGCGCGCGCGTGACGGCTTTCGAAAGCGAAGTGGAATACACGGGCCGCCGATTCGACCGCTTCGAGCAACTCTGACAGCACGACACCCGCGCACCGCCGGCCTCGCCTATGCCTCGCTGACGTCGGGCGGGTGCGAATGGCAGACGCTCGGGCGGCCGCTCAGGCAGCACGTTCTGCGAGCAATACGGGGACTATCCGGGCAACAACTCGGGAGGGGAAATCCGAGGGGGAATGTGAAGGGAAACGCGAGGGGAAATTCGGCAGAAAATGCGAAGTGATGGGCAGCGACCGACCGTCGGGTCGCCGCGCATCGCTTCCGTGCGCGTCGAGGCGATGCCTTGCGACGCGCAAAAGCCAGACGTTTTCGCTGACTTAATTCTTGTGACGATAGTTGATGCGGCCCTTGCTCAGGTCATAGGGCGACATTTCCAGCGTCACGCGGTCACCCGCGAGAATGCGGATGCGGTTCTTCTGCATACGGCCGCTCGCATATGCCATCACTACCACGCCGTTTTCGAGCGTGACGCGAAAGCGATTGTCCGGCAATACATCCGAAACGTGTCCGCTGAATTCGATCAGTTCTTCCTTGGCCAATATCGTGTCCTCTTGAGGGTACCGCTCGCGAGAGCGCAGCACCGATGTTACTGAAGGTTCGTTCGCCAATACCGTCGCCGCACCCTGGCGGTGACCGGGTGCACATCGAACGCCAAAAGGAGCCTACCCGGTGGACTGGCCATGACAGCATGGCGGTGCACCGAAACGCGGCGATGGTTCGAAGGAGCAAGGCACATTGCGGCAGTGCCACAATGACGAGCAGTGTGTGTCGGGAGGGCGAAGACCGTGGGGTCTGCGCCATCGGCACAGCGAGTGATCCGGCTCGCAAGACATGGTTGTCAGCGACGCCGATAAAGCTTTTCGCGATCGTCAGGCGATGATCGACGAATTTTCGCCGATCCCGCTAGGATACGCCTTTCTACGTTGCTCGTGGGAAAAAAATGGCATTCGGGCAACAATCTGGAGGGCCCCGGCCACCGCTGGGTTCCGCAATGCACAAAAAGTGGCCGGTCGTGGCGCCCGCGCGGGTCTGCCGCGCGCGGATTCACTCGGGGACAACGCGAACATGACGCGCGGTCCGCCCTCAACTATGCTGTAAGTACCCGCAGCCCGCAGGAGGATGACCATGAAAACAGTCGCTCAGATCCTGAAGTCCAAATCGGTCGACACGGTGTACAAGGTGCGCCCGTCCGATTCGGTACTCGATGCCTTGACCCTGATGGCCGAAGCACGCATCGGGGCGGTGCTGGTCAGCGAAGACGATCACACGATCGTCGGCATCTTCACCGAGCGCGATTACGCGCGAAAAGTCGCCCTCATGGGGCGCACCTCAGTCAATACCCCGGTGCGCGACGTCATGACCTCAGCCGTGCGTTACGTCGGCCCCGAGCAGACCAACGACGAATGCATGTCGCTGATGACAGAACATCGCATTCGTCACCTGCCTGTCATGAAAGACGGCGAACTGATGGGCCTGCTTTCCATCGGCGACCTGGTCAAGGCGATCATCACTGAACAGCAGTTCACCATCGACCAGTTGGAGAATTACATCATGGGAGGTGGCGCCGCGCTGGCGGGCCGCACACCGTCGCGGCCGAGCTGACCTGACGATCACGGCAGCGCAATCAGGGATACAGCGCCTCATTCGAGGCGCTTTTTTCGGGTCGCGCCTCAAAATGTCGGCACCCGCCCGCCTGACGCCCCCGCCCGCTCACGGGCAGGCCCGTGGCATCGTCGCCTCGGCGGTCAGGAGCGGCCGCCCCCCTGTTGGATAACGACCTCAAACAGCGCTCAAATCGTAAATCGTTAGTAAGTTCCCACTTTTCGTGACGCATGTGCAGAACATGCCCGCATGCCTCGTCTGGCGAGACGATAATCGATGGGCGCCCCGAAAGGGCGACAATGCGCCTGAAACCGTCGTCGCGGTACGCGCCACGCCATTACAAACGCTTACCTTTTCTTACAGCACAAAGGTCTGCGGAACCCTACATTCCGCGTCGTGGTCGCAATAGACTCACCACAGGGTGCGCAGTGTCACCGCGAACGTCGGTGATGGCGCATTTACCTCACGCTCACGAGGACGAACCAAAATGAACATCAAGACACTTACGGGAATCAGCGCGGCACTGGCCGCCCTCATGCTGGCCGGTTGCGTTGCACCGGGCCCGCAGTATGGGTATCAGCAACAGGGATACCAGCAGGGCTATCAGCAACCGGGGTATCAACAGGGCTATCAGCAGCAGCCGGGCTACCAACAGGGGTATCAGCAGCCGCAACAGCAGCAGATTCCGGGAGCACTGTATGGCCGCGTCGAATCGATCGAGCAAGTGAACGGCGCCAATAACAGCCCGAACATCCTCGGGACGGTGCTCGGCGGCGCGGCGGGCGGCCTGCTCGGCAATACGATGGGCGGCGGGCGTGGGCGCACTGCGACCACCATCGGGGGTGCCGTGATCGGCGCCATCGCCGGGAATCGCATCGAGAACGGCATGGGTCAGCCGAACGTGCTGTACCGCATTACCGTGCGCCTGGACGACGGTCGCGTCGCGACGGTCACGCAAGCGCCGCCGCTGCGCGTTCAGCAGGGCCAGCGGGCCGCCGTCGCGAACGATATGGTGTATCCGTACTGATCGCTCGCGCGTTATAGCAACGGCAATCGCCAAAAACAACGCCCGCCGGTGTCATGCCGGCGGGCGTTGTCGTTTGACCCGCGCGCAATGCTCAATCGTCAGCGGGTGAGGCCGCCTCGATCTCGCGCCGAACGAGAAACAGCCGTGTATCGAACTCGAGTTGACGGTACCGAGGCTCCATAAACTCGCACAGGCGATAGAAGGCCTTGTTGTGGTCGCTTTCCTTGAGGTGCGCGAGTTCGTGCACGACGATCATGCGCAGAAACTCGGGCGGGGCTTCGCGGAACAATGAGGCGACCCGAATCTCCTTCTTGGCCTTGAGCTTTCCACCCTGCACCCGCGAAATCGCCGTGTGCAGCCCCAGCGCATGATGCACGACGTCGATCCTGGCGTCGTAAGCGACTTTGTGGATGGGCGGTGCGCTGCGCAAGTAGTCCTGTTTGATTTGCGCCGTGAAGTCGTACAGCGCGCGGTCCGTCTGCACGGTGTGGCGCTCGGGATAGCGCCGGTCAAGATGCGCGGCCAGCTGGCCCGCGTCGATCAGTTCGCGCACTTGTGCCAGCACGCCCGCCGGATAGGCCGCAATGAAGCGCATGGGGTCCTTCGGCGCGGGACGCCACGGCGTGAGCACGGATGTCATGGGTGGCACACCCCGCCGGCTCGGGCCGCACTGGCGGCACGCACAATGCGGGGCGCAGCGCTCAATGGTGATGGTGATGCGACCATAGCGGGTCCATCGAGTCGACGAACGACGCCACTGCGCTCTTGTCGCCCGTGGCATGACGCATCAACTGACCGCACTTGCACCAGCCCTGATACGGCGTGATGTGCGAACACGCGGTCGTCTTCTGCAGATACAACGTGACCGGCTTGGCGCACTGGGTGCACTTGAACTTGAGAGTGAGGGCAGGTTTGCTCATGAGGAATTCACCACGGCGCGCGTCGACATGGCGTGCGCAAAGCCGGTATTGTACCGGCAACGCCCGCTGATCCCCTGACACCGGGCAACGGCCGCGGCCTGCCGCACACGGCGGCGCACGTCGCCATCTTGCCGCCCTTCGCGAAAGACCGTCCGTAAACGCAAGAAGCCGGATGTCGTGAAAGACAGCCGGCTTCATGATGCGATTTGCCGAATCTGACGCCGGCGGGCGTCGATGTGTCGATGTCACACCGCTGCCGTGAGATGGCGTCCCCTAGGGGATTCGAACCCCTGTACTCACCGTGAAAGGGTGATGTCCTAGGCCTCTAGACGAAGGGGACGTAAACCGTCATTCGTTTGGTGGAGGTAAGCGGGATCGAACCGCTGACCTCTTGCATGCCATGCAAGCGCTCTCCCAGCTGAGCTATACCCCCCGCGCGAAGAGGCGTGACTATAGCGCATTTGATCGCGACCGGCAACTGCTCGACCCCAGCACGGCAGGCGCCCTGGCAGGATGTTGAAGATCGCGCGACGCGGGTAGAATCGGCCGCACGGCGCCCGACTCGGGCGACGCGTGGCGGATGCGGTCGCAGCCGCCGTAGACTCCTGACGGAAGACATTCTCATGAAGAAAGCCGCCGCCCTGGCACTAATGGTCGCCACGAGTTGGGCGCATGCCGAGAAGATCGGCGACGTCGATACCGCGTTCAAGCTCGTGGGGCCGGATCACAAGATTGTCGTCGATGCCTACGACGATCCGAAGGTACATGGCGTGACCTGTTACGTGTCGCGCGCAAAAACCGGTGGACTCAAAGGCCTGGTCGGGCTTGCGGAAGACAAGGCGGAAGCCTCGATTGCCTGTCGTTCGGTCGGGCCGGTGTCGTTCGAAGGGACACTGCCCAAGAAGGAAGAAGTCTTCTCGGAAGGCCTGTCTCCGCTCTTCAAGAAGCTGCGCATCGTGCGCATGGTCGACAAGGCGCGCAACACACTCGTCTATCTCACCTACTCCGACAAGCTCATCGACGGCTCCCCGCAGAACAGCGTGACCGCCGTTCCCGTGGATCGCGCAACGCCGATCCCGATGAAGTGAATGCCCCGCTCGGCGGCTGCGCGACCGGTGTTATCCGCGCAGCAGGCCGAATCGCTTCAACTTTCGATAAAGCGTATTCCGACTCACGCCGAGCTTGCGCGCTGCGGCACTGACCTGCCCCTGACAGGCATCAAGTGTTGTGCGCAACGCCTGGCGTTCCGCCGCTTCCAGGGGCGCCTCCGCCGGCGGGTCGACCGGGGGAAGCCCCGATGCGTCGCGCAATGCGTCCGGCAGGTCGTCCAGCGTGATGACGCCGCGCTCGCTCAGCGCGACCAGCGTTCGAATCACGCTGCGCATCTGACGCACATTGCCGGGCCACGGATACGCGCACAGCCGATCCCGCGCGGCGTCCGTCAGGCCGATGGGACCTTGAGGGCAGGCCTGCGCCAGCAGCGTGTGCATCACGTCGACTTTGTCGTCGCGCTCGCGCAGCGACGGCACGCGAACCTCGAGGCCACTCAACCGATAGAAAAGATCTTCGCGGAACTGCCGCTCGGCAATCCGTTCGGACAGATCTCGGTGCGTTGCACTGAGCACGCGAATATCGAGCGGCACCGGTTCGCCACCGCCGAGCGGCGACACCCTGCGGTCTTCGAGCACGCGCAGCAAACGGGTTTGCATGGCGAACGGCATATCGCCGATTTCGTCGAGAAACAGCGTGCCGCCGTTGGCTTGCCATAGCTTTCCGGCCATCCCTTCCTTGCGCGCCCCGGTAAAGCTGCCGCCCACGTAGCCGAACAGTTCGCTCTCGATCAGCGACTCCGGAATCGCCGCGCAATTCAACGCCACGAACGGGCCGCTGGCCCGTGCGCTTGCCGCATGCACGGCGCGCGCGAAGACTTCCTTGCCGCTGCCGGTCTCACCGCGAATCAGCACCGGCACGTCATGCGCGAAAACGCGGCACGCACGCGAAAATTCACGCGCCAGCACCGGATCGGAAAACGGCTCGACCGCCACCTCATGCGGCACGCTCACCGCACGCGTTGCCCGGCGCGCCGCACGCAACGGCGAACGCACCATCGCCACCAGCGCCTCGCCCGTATGCGTCCGAATCGGCCAGCACGCACTCGGCGCCGGATGCGCTTGCGCGAGCAGGGTGTCGAGCGCTTGCGCGAACCATCGATCCACGCGCGTGCCCACCAGCGCGTCGCGCGTCGCGCCGAGGCGATTCAGTGCGCTCTGATTGGCAGCGAGAATATGGCCGGCGTCGTCGAACGCAAGCAATGCTTGCGCGAAGTCACCCAAATGGTCGCCAGGTTCCTGCAACTGCAGCAGCCACTCGTCGCGATAGTGCTGGAAAAAATAGTCGCGCTCCACGACTTTGGCCGACAGGTTCACGAGCGCCAGCGTATGAAACTGGCTTTGCCGGGTCTCATCGGCGCTCGTCGACGAGACATCGATCACGGCAAGCAAGTCCCCTTGCGGCGCGAAGACAGGACTTGCCGTACAGGTGAGCGGCGTGTGCAGCGCGCGGAAGTGATCTTGCTGGCAGATGATGACGGGCGCACGCTCGACCACGCAGGTGCCGATGCCGTTGGTCCCTTCGCACGACTCGCTCCAGTCGGCGCCCGGCCACAAGCCTGCGCGGTGGAAGTCGTCGCGCGTGTCGTCGTGCAGCCGGGAGTCGAGGATCACGCCGTCAGGGGCCGTGAGCAGCACGGCCTGGCGCGGATTCATCAACTGACGCTGCAAACGCTCGAGCACCGGCATGGAGACATGACACAGCCGCTCCATCGCGCTGCGCCGCTCACGCAGTTGCGACGACGCCAACACCCGCGGCGTCATGCGCGCCCCCGGATCGAGCGCGTAGGTGTCGAGACATCGGCGCCATGAACTCGCGATGTTCGGGTCCGTCGCCGTCGCGACGGACGACAGGTGACCTTGTACGACATCCTGCACACGACGCGCGTGCGCGGATTCTGTCTTGGCTGGCATTGGTCGTCTCCCCCGTGCCGGATGATCTCGTAGTCGTTCCCGAAGCATGTCCCATGCCGGAGGCGATTGCAATGCGGTATGTCAATCGATGGCCATTGGGCGATTGCCTGTCATGAGGATGAGACAACCGTGTCATGGCACGAGACAACCCTGTCTCGGATTCGGCACACATCGCCCGTTGTCGAACCGGCGTCTGGCCCGTGAATCGGCGACCGGCCCCGGGTGGCCCGCGACTTGCTTATTGCCCTGTGTGGCCGCCGCGCCACCGACACGACAATTATCCGGAGACACACCATGCGATACGCCCCGCCCGGCACCCCCGGTGCCCTGCTGACTTTGCAGACGCGCTACGAGAACTACATCGGCGGCAAGTTCGTTCCGCCCGTGGAAGGCCGTTATTTCACCAACACATCGCCCGTCACCGGCGGTGTTATCGGAGAGTTCCCACGCTCCAACGGGGCGGATATCGAGCTGGCGCTCGATGCGGCACACGCGGCGGCGCCCAAATGGGGGAAGACGTCGGTGCAGGCGCGCTCGCGCATTCTGTTGCAGATTGCCGACCGGCTCGAAGCGCACCTCGAACGGTTCGCCGTGGCGGAGACGTGGGACAACGGCAAGCCGGTGCGCGAGACGCTCGCGGCGGATCTGCCGCTGGCGATCGATCACTTCCGCTACTTCGCCGGTTGCATTCGCGCGCAGGAGGGCACCGCCGCCGAGATCGACGAGCACACGGCCGCGTATCACTTTCATGAGCCATTGGGTGTCGTCGGACAGATCATTCCCTGGAATTTCCCGCTGTTGATGGCTGCGTGGAAGCTCGCGCCGGCGCTCGCGGCCGGAAACTGCGTCGTGCTCAAGCCTGCCGAGCAGACGCCGCTCTCGATCACGCTGTTCGCCGAGCTGGTCGGCGATCTGCTGCCGCCCGGCGTGCTCAACGTCGTGCAGGGCTTCGGCAAGGAAGCCGGGGAAGCGCTGGCGACGAGCCGTCGCATCGCGAAAATCGCGTTCACCGGGTCGACGCCGGTCGGTGGCCACATTCTGTCGATGGCGGCGGCCAACCTGATCCCGAGCACGGTCGAGCTGGGCGGCAAGTCGCCGAATATCTTCTTCGACGACATCATGCACGGCGAGCCGGCGTTCATCGAGAAGGCGGCCGAAGGTCTCGTGCTGGGCTTCCTGAATCAGGGCGAGGTGTGCACGTGTCCGTCGCGGGCACTCGTGCAGGAATCGATCTACGAGCCCTTCATGGAAGTGGTGATGGCGCGGGTGGCGCGCATCAAGCGCGGCGATCCGCTCGATACCGACACGGCCGTCGGCGCGCAGGCGTCGCAGCAGCAGTACGACAAGATCCTCACGTATCTCGATCTCGCCCGCAAGGAAGGCGCACAGGTGTTGACGGGCGGGGGCATCGAAGCGCTGGGCGGACCGCTGGCGTCGGGCTTTTACATTCAGCCGACGTTGCTCAAGGGCGATAACCGCATGCGCGTATTCCAGGAAGAGATCTTCGGCCCGGTCGTTGGGGTGACCACGTTCCGGGACGAAGCGGAAGCGTTGGCGATCGCGAACGACACCGAGTTCGGCTTGGGCGCCGGGGTCTGGACACGCGACATCAATCGCGCGTATCGCATGGGCCGCGGCATTCAGGCCGGACGCGTGTGGACCAACTGCTACCACCTCTATCCGGCGCACGCCGCGTTCGGCGGGTACAAGAAGTCCGGTATCGGCCGCGAGACGCACAAGATGATGCTCGATCACTATCAGCAAACGAAGAATCTGCTGGTGAGCTACGACGTCAATCCGCTCGGCTTCTTCTGAGTCATCGGGCGATGTGCGACGCATGGCGCGCTGACCCGCGCGCCATGCGATGAGCCGGCAGAACGGGCAGCGATCGAGGCGCCGCTGTGCCGGACGCTCAAGGGATTGCAGGCATCGACGACGCTGGCGACACGGGGCGTTGGCCGAGATTGTTGCGTGCTAACATTCTCATTTTCGTTGCCAGCCAATAGCTATGAAGCGCGCGGTGAAATCTGAGAGTCCGGGGTCTGTCGCGGCGGCGCCCGCCGCCGACGGCCGGCGCAAGTACGATGCCGAACAGACCAAGCAGAACATTCTGGATATCGCGACGCACGAGTTTTCCACGATGGGTCTGTCGGGCGCGCGCGTCGATGCGATCGCCGAGCGCACGCACACGACCAAGCGCATGATCTATTACTACTTCGAGAGCAAGGAGAAGCTGTATGAAGCCGTGCTCGAGAAGGTGTACAGCGACATCCGCGTACTCGAGCAGGCACTGAACGTCGATGCCATGGATCCCGCCGAGGGCATGCGCACACTGGTCGAGTTCGCGTTTGATTACCACGATAAGCATCGCGACTTCGTGCGCCTCGTGGCCATCGAAAACATTCATCAGGCGAAGTACGTCGAGCAACTCAAGACGTTCAAGAACCGCAACGCCACCATCATCAACACGCTGGAATCGTTGCTCGCGCGCGGCACCGCGTCCGGCGAGTTCCGCGCGGGCATCGACGCGGTCGACCTGCACCTCATCATCAGCTCGTTCTGCTTCCATCGCATTTCGAACCGCTACACATGGGCGGCGGCCTTCGGGCGAGACCCGTCTCACGCGCGCTTGCGCACGCAGCATCGCGACACGCTCGTCGACGTCGTGCAGCGTTACGTCGCCGCCTGAGCGGTAGCATCGCGCGTACAGTTAATCGCCCGGCCATCGCGCGAATCACACGACGCCAATTGCGCACTCGCTCGATTCGATCCGTGGTCGAAGACATGCGAAACGCCCCGGACGCCTTGACGGCGTGCCGGGGCGTTTCATTGGCGTGCCACGTCGATCAGCTTGCCAGATCGATCCGCTTGATGTCCCCCACCACGAAGATATAGGACAGCGCGCCGATGATCGCGATGGCGCCGATGAGCGTGAGCGCCCAGACGAACGATCCGGTTGCGGCGACGATGAAGCCGATCACGAGCGGCGTCACGATACCGGCGAGGTTCGCCGCGAAGTTGAAGATACCGCCCGTCAGGCCCAACAGGTGCTTCGGCGCGATGTCCGAGACCAGCGTCCAGCCCAGCGCCGCCATGCCTTGCGCGAAGAACGCTACCGACAGAATCGCGATGACGACGGCATTGTTGTCGACATAGTTCGCCGCCACGATGCTCGATGCGCCCAGCAACCCTGCGATGATCGGCAGCTTGCGGGCCACGTTGGCCGAGAGGCCACGACGCAGCAACCAGTCGGACAGCGAGCCGCCGAACATCACCCCCACCGATGCCGCGATGAACGGCAGGATGGCGAAGAAGCCGATCTTGAGCCAGCCCATGTGACGCTCGGTCGCCAGGTACGTCGGGAACCAGGTGAGGAAGAACACGAGCGTCGAGTTGCCCGCGAACTGGCCGATACAGATGCCGAGCAACTGGCGGCGACGAATCAGCTGACCGACCGTATTCCAACTGAACGGCTGCCGTTCGACGGCAACCGCCGGCGTGGCCGCTTCATCGCCGCGAATGTAGGCCAGCTCGGCGGCGTTGGCCCCCGGGTGATCCTGCGGGTCACGGTAGAAACGCCACCACACCAGCCCGAACAACACCCCCGCTACACCCACGGTGATGAACAACACGCGCCAGCCGAAGGCGCCCGTGATGGCGAAGAGCACCGGCGAGAAGAACGCCAGGCCGATGTATTCGCCAACGGTATAGGTGCCGGTCGCCATCGCGCGCTCGGTCTGCGGGAACCATGTGGCAACGACGCGGCTGTTGACCGGGAAGCAAGGCGCTTCGACCAGCCCCAGTCCGAGCCGGCAGGCGATCAGCCCCGACAGTCCGGTGACGAGGCCATGCGCGAGCGTGCAGATCGACCAGAGCGTCATCGCCAGGTAGTACGTAATCTTGCTGCCGAAGCGGTCGAGGAACATGCCGCCCGGTACCTGCGCGAGCACATAACTCCACGAGAACATCGAGAACACGATGCCCATGACGGCGGCCGACAGCCCCAACTCCTTGGTCAGCTGCGGTGCGGCAACGCCCAGCACCGTGCGATCGAGGTAATTGATCATGGTGCCGATCGCCAGCAGCGCGAGAATCTTGTAGCGCGCGTTGGTTCGTTTCGTACCGGCCGCCACGTTCGGGCCGCCCTTCGCTCGTGCTTCTACGCCTTGAGATCCGGCGCTTTGTGATGGGTAAGACATGTCTCCTCCTAGGGAAAGGGTATCAGCTCGACAGCAGACTTCGGAAGTGATTGAGCATTCGATCGGGATCCGGCGCCATCCGCGTAAAGATCTCGTAGGCATCCACCGCCTGGAAGACGGCCATGCCGCCGCCGTTGAGCGTGCGGCAGCCCACCGACCGGGCGGTACGGATCAGTTCGGTTTCCAGCGGGAAATACACAATGTCGGCCACCCACATCGCGGCGCGCAGCAACGTCGCCGGAATCGGCATGCCCGGTAGCTTGGTCATGCCGGTGGGGGTCGCGTGGATCACGCCGTCGGCCGCGTCCAGCGCCTGTGCAATGCTGGTGACGGCCAGCACGCGCGCCTTCGGGAAGCGCCCCGCGAGATCCTGCGCAAGGTGGTTGGCCTTCGCGGCGTCGACATCGAACACTCGCAGCTCCTGCGCGCCAAGCTTCATGGCGGCATGACCGACGGCGCAACCCGCGCCACCGGCGCCGATCAGCGCCACGCGCGCCATCGCCACGTCGCCCGGCATGCCTTCGCGGAATGCACGGTAGAAGCCCGACCAGTCGGTGTTGTGGCCGATCCGGCGCCCGCCTCGCAACACCACCGTGTTCACGGCACCGAGCGCTTTCGCGTCTTCGGACAACTCGTCGAGCTGCGCGATGATGGCCTGCTTGTACGGATACGTGACGTTGAAGCCATCGTAGCCCGCCGCCTCCAGCGCCTTCACCGTGGCCGGCAGGTCCGCGGCGCCGCGCCCGAGTTCCGCCATATCGATACGGCGATAGACATACGACACGCCCATGCGGCGCGCCTCCTCCTCGTGCATGGCCGGGGACATCGAGGCACCGATGCCGTCGCCGATGAGGCCGATGAGCCACGACTTCGGCTCGACTCGCAGATCGTTCTTCATACTCACTCCGTCGCGTCGCCCAGCAGCTTGGCCAGGTAGCGCAAGCCATACTCGTAACCGTCGGAGCCCGCGCCGCAAATCACGCAGCGCGCCACCGCGGACACATAGGAACGATGGCGAAACGCCTCGCGCTGGTGCACGTTCGAGAGATGCACCTCCACGACAGGCAGATCGGATGCGCGCAACGCGTCGCCAATGGCGACCGACGTATGCGTGTAGGCGGCGGGGTTGATCACGATACCGTGCGCTTCGACACGGGCCTGATGAATCCAGTCGATGATCTGGTGCTCGGCGTTGGATTGATGGAAACGAATGTCCACGCCCAGTGCGTCGCCGACGCGACGGCATTTCGCCTCGATATCGGCAAGCGTCTCCGAGCCGTAGATGGTCGGCTCACGCGTTCCCAACATGTTCAGATTTGGCCCGTTCAGCACCCATACCGACGGCCTCATTCCATTCGACATCCCTTCACTCCTCTTCACGTTACCTGCTGGCGCGACACCCTCCGGCACTCAGAGGGGAGGGTCGAGGCGGGTCGCCATTCGGCGGCACAGCACCGATTCACGCTCATCAGGCCACCGATTCTGAGAACAAAAACGTCGGGCGTCATCTGGGGTTAACTATAATTTTAACCATCTAGTTAGTTACTATAATTTGCCTCACAACCGTTACATCAATTGAATTACCTTTAGTTATGCATGATCTAACTGGTGGGTATAACCAGTCATCGATCATCGAATCATGTAGCTTTCAGCCCCGCCATGGGGCGATCGGATCGCACCGCGCATGAAGACATCCATTGCCACCGTATCGCTGTCGGGCATGCTTCCGAGCAAGCTGACGGCCATTGCCGCCGCCGGCTTCGACGGCTTCGAACTGTTCGAGAACGACCTGCTGTACTTCGACGGCGCACCCAGGACGGTGCGCTCGATGGCCAGCGATCTCGGGCTTGCGATTTTTCTGTATCAGCCGTTTCGCGACTTCGAAGGCGTGTCGCCGACCCAGTTGGATCAGAACCTCGAGCGGGCGCGGCGCAAGTTCGACGTGATGCACGCGCTCGGGGTCGACACGATGCTGGTGTGCAGCAATGTGTCGCCGAACGTGATTCGGGACGATCGCCTGGCGATCGATCAGCTTGGCGCGCTTGCGGAACTCGCCCGTCAGGCCGGCATCGTCATCGCCTACGAGGCGCTTGCCTGGGGCGCCCATGTCAACTCGTATCGCCACGCCTGGCAGTACGTGAAGGCGGTGAACAGCCCGCACCTCGGGCTCGGGCTCGACAGCTTCCACACCTTGTCCATCAGTGACGACCTCGCCGACCTGGCATCGATCCCCGGCGAGAAGCTGGCCTTCCTACAGGTCGCCGACGCGCCGCTGCGCAAGATGGACGTGCTCGAATGGAGCCGCCATTACCGCTGCTTCCCCGGCCAGGGCGACCTCGATGTGACGCGCTTCGTTGCCACCGCGCTGGCGGCAGGCTATCGGGGTCCGCTGTCGCTGGAGATTTTCAACGACGGATTCCGGGCTGCCCCGGCCGAGTCGACCGCCAAGGATGGCATTCGCTCGCTGCGCTATCTCGAATCCCAGGTGCGCGATGTGCTGGTCGACGACAAGGCGACGCGCGGACTCGACACGCTGACGAGCCTGCCCCCGGCCCCGGCGGCCATCGACCTTCAGTTCCTGGAATTTGCGGTGGATGCGAACGCGCGCGCCACGCTCACGACGTGGCTCGAAAAGCTCGGCTTCCTGCGCATGGGCCGCCATCGCTCCAAGGATGTCACGCTGTTTCAGCACGGCCGCGCGTCCATCATCCTCAACGCCGAGTCCGATTCGTTCGCCAGTGCGTTCTTCATGCACCACGGCGTATCGCTGTGCGCATCGGCCTTTCGCGTGCCGTCGGCGCACGACACCGTGACGCGTGCGACGCAAGTCGGCTACGCGCGCTTCGAAGGACGCGTGGGACCGAACGAGCGCAATGTGCCCGCCGTGCTCGCCCCTGACCAGAGCCTCTTCTATCTCGTCGACGAGTTGCCCGATGCGCCGACACTGTTCGAGTCCGACTTCCATCTCACAGACATCGACGGGCCGACCCAGACCGGCCCGATCACGGCGGTCGATCACGTTGCGCTGTCGGTGCCGGGCGGCTCGCTCGAACGTTGGGCGCTGTTCTTCCGGTCGGTGTTCGGATTCCAGGCGGAGCATAGCGTCGTGTTGCACGATCCTTACGGGCAGATCCAGAGCCAGGCGATCCGCAGCCATGACGGATCGGTGCGCATTGTGCTCAACGCGTCGGTCGATCCGCGCACGATCCACTCGGAGACGATTTCCGCTTACAAGGGCTCCGGGCTGAACCACGTGGCGTTCCGCACCGACGATATCGCCCTGGCGGTTCGTCGATTGGAAGGCGACGGCGTGCCGATCCTGCGAATTCCGCAAAGCTATTACAACGACATTGCCGCGCGCTTCGGCCTGAACGAGGCGTTCGTCGACACCCTGCGCAAGCACAACATTCTGTTCGACCGTGATGCGAGCGGCGGCGAGTTCCTGCACGCCTATACGGCGCAAGTCGATCACCGCTTCTTCTTCGAACTGGTCGAGCGGCGCGGCGGCTATGACGGCTACGGCGCCCCCAATGCGTCCGTGCGGTTGGCCGCGCAGTCGGCACTGCGTAGCTGAGTGCGGCGTCGCGCAATCACTGGGTTCCAGAAAAACAAGCACCACCCACGTCAATCACCAAGAAGGAGACACACATGAGGAATGCACGTCAGTGCAGGCGCGCGGTCGCACTTGCGGCCGGGATGACGATTGCCGGCGCGGCCGCCGCGCAATCGAACGTCACGCTTTACGGGATGGTCGACAGCGCGGTCACCTACGTAAACAACCAAAACGGCGCGTCGAACGTCTATCTGCGGCAGGGCAATCTTTACGCATCGAAGTGGGGCCTGCGCGGACGCGAGGATCTGGGCGGCGGCACCGCGGCAATCTTCGACGTGCAGGCCGGCTTCGACCTGAACACGGGCGCAGCCGCGAGCGCCGGTCAGTTATTCAATCGTCAGGCATTCGTCGGCCTGCAGGACAACAAGTTCGGCACGGCGACGATCGGTCGTCAGTACACGCCGTATTACCAGTTCGTCGGCCCGCTCACGGGCAGCAACCTGCTGACGGGCGCTACCGGCGCGCATCCAGGCGATATCGACGGCCTCGACACGACGATCCGCATCAACAACTCGATTGTCTACACGACGCCAACGTATGCGGGCCTGCAAGCCAGCGTGATGTATGCGTTCGGCGGTCAGGCGGGCAGCACAGGCAAGGGCAGCACGATCAGCGCGGCCTTGCGTTACGACAATGGGCCGGTGTCCGTCGGTGCGGGGTATTTGCGCCTGAACAATGCGGCCACGACGACCGGGTTCGACAGTGCGTCGACGGGCTCTTTCGGCACGTCCGTGTTGAACCAGGGATATGTCAGCGCGCGGGCATTGGAGCAGTGGGCGGCGGCGGGCAACTATTCGTTCGGCAACTTCGTTCTCGGCGCGAACATCTCGCACGTCACATATCTGCCGGGCAGCCGTTCGATCTTCACCGACTCGGCGATCTTCAATACGGTGGGCGTGCTGGGCGTGTACAAGCTCACGCCGGCCTTCGACGTCGGCGCGGGCTATTCGTACACCGCCGCGACGAGTGCGAACGGCGTGACCGACAGCGCGCGTTATCATCAGTTTTCGCTGCGTGAGTACTACCGGTTGTCGAAGCGCACGGTGCTGTATGCGCTTCAGGCCTATCAGCACGCGAGCGGGCAGACGCTGGGCAAGAACGGGGCGGGGAACATCATCGCCGCCTCGCCGGCCGTCGGCGACTCGCAGAACCTGACCGGGTCGAGCACGTCCGGCCAGTTCGTCGGCATGCTGGGCATGGCCGTCATTTTCTGATCGTATTGCAACGTCCCCTGCGATACGTTGGAAGCAGCCTCGCCGGCATGGCTGCCGGCGGGGCTTTCGCACGTTCCGGCATCGAACGATCGTGGTTCGGCTGGCGCGGCTACGCGCCGATCTCAAGGAGTGCCATCTTTTTGTACAATGTGGCGCGCCCGATACCCAATCGCGCGGCAGCCTCCGCGACCCGCCCGCCTGCGGCACGCAACGCGTCGATCAGCAACTGTCGCTCGAACGCTTTCATCGCCTCGTCGTATCGCGGCACGTCAGCCGCGCCCGGATCGCCGCTCGCCTGACCGACGACCGCCTCCGCATCCGCCGCCCCATCGGGTTCGCTTTGCGCGCCGACGCCGTCGCCAATGAAGCGAGCCAATGAACGCGCGTCGATGCGCCCGCTCTCCGAGAGCAATGCCACGCGCTCGAGCGTGTTGTGCAATTCACGCACATTCCCCGGCCAGCGATAGGCCCTGAGTCGGCCGATGGCGTCTTCGTTCAATTCCAGATGCCCCGCATCACGGCGCGAACTCAATTTATCCAGAATCGCATATGACATGGCCTCGATGTCCGACGCACGCTCGCGCAGCGGCGGAACCCGAATCATCAACACGTTGAGGCGATAGTACAGATCGGCCCGGAACTTCCCTTGCGCGACCAGGTTCGGCAAATCCGCCGACGTGGCGGCGATGATGCGCACGTCCGTCTGGACGACACGGTTCGACCCTATCGGCTCGAATTCGCGCTCTTGCAAGACCCGCAACAGTTTGCCTTGCAGGGATAGCGGCATGTCGCCAATTTCGTCAAGGAAGAGTGTTCCGCCGTGTGCCAGTTCAAACTTGCCCGTTCGGCCTTTACGGTCCGCTCCGGTATAGGCACCGGCCGCTGCGCCGAAGAACTCCACTTCGAGCAGCGCATCGGGAATCGCGGCGACATTGACCGTGACCAGCGGCTTGTCTGCGCGCATGGATTCGCCATGAATCGCATGGGCCAGCAACTCCTTGCCGGTCCCGGTTTCCCCAAGCAGCAACACCGGCGAATCGAGCTGAGCGGCGCGACGCCCGAGGCGCTTGGTCTCCAGGCTTGCCGCACTGGTGCCGACAAAACTCGAAAAGCTGTATTTCGCCCGCCGCGCCTGCGCCAACGACTGGCGCGTCGCAAGGAGCTCCGACTGCAGTCGCGAGTATTTGCTGAACATCGGCGTCAGCGCCTTCAGCTCGTCGAATAACGCGAATCCCACGGCGCCAATGGTTCCACCGCGCGAATCCCGAATCGGAAGCCGCGTGACCACCAGCGGCTCCTGCCCGGTCTCCAGAATATCGAGCAGGATTGGCCTGCCCGTCGCCACAACTTCGCGCATCAAACTATTGGGAATCACGGTTTCGCAATCCAGACCGATCACTTCGTCGGGATTGGTGAATCCGAAGCGAGCGGCGTAACTGCGATTGATCCAGACAATCCGCGCATCGCTGTCGACGACCACGGTGCCCTCGCTGGAATTGTCCAGCGTCTCGAACAGCGACTGCATGGCGTGCTTGCGAACGAATCCGTAATCGGAAAGCAAGCCTCTCGCCTTGCCTAGCGTGACGGTGTCCGGCGTTTTGTCATCAGTCATCTCGAAATCGCCATTTGTCCATATTTCGAGACGATTATTCCACAAACTGAGACGCCGGCTCTATCCGTGAAAACGCCTTCTCAACACTGATTTGTTGGGAATTTTGGGTATTGCAGCCCAAGCAACGCTCACCGGCCGTCTCCAAATCGAGACAATCCAACTCCTTTCTGCCGCGCTTCGCTGTTCGTTTCGTCGGTCACTGCGGGGCGAGAACTGCCGGAGTCCTTCCCGATCAAGGACTTAAGCACCGAAGGCACGGTTATTGCGTAAGCGGCTGCCGGTCGTAAGAACTTCAGCCTGCACAACAACGTGCAGGCAAACATACTGGAGACAAAATGTCGTTTCTCATCGTGCTCGCCGCATTGGCGTTTCTGATGTTTGTTGCGTATCGCGGCTATAGCGTGATTCTTTTTGCCCCGATCGCGGCGCTGGGTGCTGTGCTGCTGATCCAGCCCGACGCCGTTGCGCCCGTCTTTTCCGGCATCTTCATGGAAAAGCTGGTCGGCTTCGTCAAGCTCTACCTGCCGGTATTCCTGCTCGGGGCCGTATTCGGCAAGGTCATCGAACTGTCCGGCTTCTCCGAGTCCATTGTTGCCGCTGCGATCAAGTACATTGGCCGCACACGGGCAAACGCCGTGATCGTCGCGGTGTGTGCGCTGCTCACCTATGGCGGCGTCTCCTTGTTCGTGGTGGTATTTGCCGTCTATCCGTTTGCAGCGGAACTCTACCGACAGAGCAATATCCCCAAGCGCCTGATGCCCGGTGCCATTGCGCTGGGGGCATTCAGCTTCACGATGGATTCGCTGCCGGGCACGCCGCAGATCCAGAACATCATCCCGACCACGTTCTTCAAGACCACGGCCTGGGCAGCGCCTGTGCTGGGGGTTGCCGGGGCGGTCTTCATCGTTGTGGTTGGCCTGAGCTACCTCGAGTGGCGTCGCCGCATTGCCGCGGCCAACGGCGAAGGCTACGGCGATTCGCTGCACAACGAGCCCGAGCGCGTGAACACCGAGAACCTGCCCAATCCCATTCTGGCCATTACGCCGCTGGTCCTGGTGGGCGTCGTCAATTACGCGCTCACCAAGGCGATTCCGCATTGGTATGGCGATCGCTTTGACGTGACCCCGGACATTCTTCCCGGCATTCATGCCCCGCTGACGATATCGATCAATGGCGTGGTGGCGATCTGGGCTGTCGAAGGCGCGCTGCTCACCGGCATTCTGCTCGTGCTGCTGACGGCCTTCGGCAAGGTGCGCCACCGCTTCGCGAACGGCACCAAAGCCGCCGTGTCCGGCGCCTTGCTCGCCACGCTCAATACGGCTTCCGAGTATGGATTCGGGGGCGTCATTGCCGCCCTGCCCGGCTTCCTCGTGGTCGCCAATGCGCTCAAGGGAATTCCCAACCCGCTCGTGAACGCAGCGGTGTCCGTCTCGACGCTCGCGGGGATTACGGGCTCGGCCTCCGGTGGCATGAGCATTGCGCTCGCGGCCATGTCCGACACGTTCATCAAGGCGGCGCAAACGATGCACATCCCGCTCGAAGTGCTGCATCGCGTGGTGGCGATGGCCAGCGGCGGCATGGACACGCTGCCGCACAACGGCGCCGTCATCACCCTGCTCGCCGTCACCGGACTGACGCACCGCGAATCGTACCGCGACATCTTCGCGGTGACGTGTATCAAGACGATGGCGGTGTTCTTCGTGATCGCGCTCTATTACACGACTGGATGGGTGTGAACGATGGATTCCATGACGACGCTGAACGGAAAAACCGCGCTTGTCACTGGCTCGACCAGCGGCATTGGCCTGGGTATCGCACGGGTACTGGCACACGCCGGTGCCAACCTCATTCTCAACGGCTTCGGCGACGTGGATGCCGCCGTCTCGACGATCGCATCGGAGGGTGCCGAGGTCATGCACCATCCGGCCGACATGCGTAGCGCCGAAGCCATCGACGCCATGTTCGCTGCGGCGCAGGATCGCTTCGGTACCGTGGACATTCTCGTCAACAATGCCGGCATTCAGCACGTGGCGCCCATCGAGACGTTCGACCTCGACAAATGGGACGACATCATCGCCATCAACCTGAGTTCGGCGTTCCACACGACCCGCCACGCGTTACCTGGCATGCGCGCTCGCAACTGGGGACGCATCATCAACATTGCGTCGGTGCATGGCCTCGTTGGCTCCGTGGGCAAGTCGGCCTATGTGGCCGCAAAGCACGGATTGGTGGGGCTGACGAAAGTCACGGCGTTGGAAACCGCGAGGACCGGCGTGACATGCAATGCCATCTGCCCGGGATTCGTGTTGACGCCGCTGGTGCAGAAACAGATCGACGACCTGGCGCTGCGCGACGGCCTTTCTCCCGACGACGCGCGAGCTCGCCTGCTGGGGGAAAAGCAGCCGTCCGGCCAATTCGTGTCGCCCGAGGCGCTTGGCAACCTTGCCTTGATGCTTTGTTCGCCGCTGGCGTCTGAGGTGCGTGGCGCCACATGGGCCGCGGATGGTGGCTGGACCGCGCAATAGGCTTGGCCGGTGGTACGGGCCCTCGCAGACCGAGAGGCGCGATGGGCCCACGTGCTGTGACGTGAGTACAAGGCACGGCGACTTCGTATTCCTAACCCGCAGTTTTCATTGATTTGTCATCGACATCATGAACAGCAACGAAAGCCATTTTTCCCACGTCAAGCCGGGCGACACCGCATTTGTGAGCGGCGGTCTGCGCGACTTCTTCATGTATCGCGACCTTGGCATTGCCGACGCCACCGGCGGCAAAGTCATCGCGCATCTGGTTCGCGCCAATCAGGCACCCGAGGCGGGTACGGGGTGGCATATCCACGGTGCCGATTTCCATATCGTCTACATGCTCAAAGGCTGGGCCAAGTTCATGTATGAAGACAAGGAAACGCTCGTGGAAGCGGGCGATTGTGTGCATCAACGACCCGGCATCCGCCACTTCCTTTTCGACTATTCGCCGGATATGGAATACCTGGAAGTGGTGGGCCCTGCGGAATTCACCAGCGTGGGCGTCGAGGGGCCGTGCGCCGTGCCCGCACCGGCGAAATGGTGACGTTCGCGACGACGCGGCTACACGCGGCTATGCGGCGATGGCAACCGCGAGGTGCGCTGACTCGGTAATCCTGAATGACGAGACCGCGGTTTTGAGCTTGGCCGCCTGGTCTTCGAGCGAGTGGGTCGCCGCGGCCGCCTGCTCGACCAGCGCGGCGTTCTGCTGCGTCACCTGGTCCATCTGCGTGACGGCCTGGCTGACCTGTTCGATGCCACGGCTTTGCTCTTCCGACGCCCCGGCGATTTCGCCGACGATTTCCGTCACCCGCTTGATTGCGCTCTTGATCTCGTCCATCGCGGCGCTGACTTCGACGGCCTGTTGCGAGCCATCCTGAATCGTGGCGACCGACGAGGAAATCAAGTCCTTGATTTCCTTTGCCGCCGACGCCGATCGCTGGGCCAGGCTACGCACCTCACTGGCCACCACCGCGAAGCCACGTCCCTGCTCGCCGGCCCGCGCCGCTTCCACGGCGGCATTCAGCGCGAGGATATTCGTTTGGAACGCAATCCCCTCGATCACGCTCGTGATTTCGGAAATCTTGTTCGAGCTGCCGTTGATTCGCTCGATGGTGGCCACCATGGTTTGCACCGCGTTGCTGCCGGTACCGGCGATGTCCGTGGCGTTCGTAGCCAGTACGTTCGCCTGGCGTGCATTGTCGGCGTTCTGCTTCACCGTCTCGGTCAGTTGCGTCATGCTGGCGGCGGTCTGCTCCAACGACGCGGCCTGCTCTTCCGTGCGCGCGGAAAGGTCGAGATTTCCGGCCGCGATTTCGCGCGTCGCGGTGGCGACCGATTCGGTCGATACATTCACGGCGGACACAGTCGCTTCGACACGACGCATCAACTTGTCGAACGCCACGGCGGCGCGGCCGAACTCGTCCATGCGCGGGCTGGATGAGCGCTTTGACAGGTCAAGGGAGACCGCGATGTCCTCGAATTTTTTGCCCATGCGGTTCAACCCACCGCATACCACGCGGTTCAGATGCACACCGCAATAGATCGCGACGGCACCGCCCATCGACGCCACGGCGATCAGGCTGGTCAGCGACAGGCGGTATGACGACGCCGCGTTCGCGTCGAGGCCCCAGAGCGAGGTGAGCGCCACCAGTCCGACGACCAACATCAGGGTTGCCCAGGCGCCGAAGGCAAGCATCAACTTGAATCGGATCGTGAAGACAAATCGCTGCACTTCTCTTCCTTCGTGAGTGGCGACGCGGCAGCGCCATGAAACGTACCGCCAAGGGAGGCCGTACGGCACAGGCTGATGTTTTTCGACTTGATGTCGCGCGCGCTTGTTTTACCGGAATGCAGGGGGTTCGGCCTTCAGATCAGTCCATACAGGCCTGATATTTCGAAACGCGATCAAGGCATTGCCCCTTGCACTTGCTGTTTACGGCCGGGGTGCAAGATCTTGCATACGCGTTTACCCGAAAACCCTGTCAAAGGTCGGGGGCGTGCGTGGATACAACAGAGACGTTGACCGAAACCATTCGCGTCGTTCCTGCACTGGAGTTCACCTCGGTCCCTAGAGCGCACACGACGTCGATCTACCGATCTCCCGAAGCGGGTCGCTTCATGGTCGGATCGACGGGCGCAGCGGGCCCACTTGCCCAGCCCCGACCACGCGATTTACTTTGGTGGGTTCGCGGAGGCGATGGTCGCGGCGAATCGCGTAATGCGCCCCTGCGTCATTCTTCACTCGGCAAAACGGGGCGAGAAACCCCGATTAGTGAGATAGCTCAGGTCGAGGCCCATCCGATGCGGTGGGCCGCTTCCATTCCCGATGCCCCACCGGTCGCCGGTGTCACGGCTTGCTGGGCGGCACGCTAGCGATCCAGTTTCACACGATCGTCGACCGGGGTCGAGATTGCCCCAGGTTGCAATCAGCGTCGGCAGGGGCGCCTCGTTGTACCACTTTGTTGATCAACCTCAACGATTGCCTCGACCGGACGCCCACAATTCGCCTATGGGGAATCGCGCTCTCGGCGATCGCATCGCGCTTCGTGCCGAACCGCGTACCTCAAAGGGAGCGCCAACGTGGCGAACTCTCCCCTCGGAGCAAGGTCCACAGCCGAAGCGGTGATCTCATGAATTCGTACCGGGTGGGTAACGCGCCGCGATTTAGCGATCGCGCCGAGGCCGGAAGCGTGCTTGCACGACAACTGGCCCCATATGCGGGACGCAGCGACGTGATCGTACTGGCACTGCCGCGCGGTGGCGTGCCGGTTGGCTATGAGGTCGCGCACGCGCTGGGGGTCGAACTCGACGTGCTGGTCGTGCGCAAGCTGGGCGTGCCGCACTATCCCGAGTTGGCAATGGGCGCGATCGCGTCTGGCGGAGTACTTTACCTCGACGAGCGAACGATCCGGACCGCCGGCATCACCCAGCCGGAGATCGTCGCCGTACTGAGCGATGAACGCCGCGAACTGGCGCGACGGGAAGCGTTATACCGCGGGCATCGACCGCCATTGAAAATCGAGGGGCGCACCGTCATCGTTGTCGATGATGGCATCGCCACCGGCGCCTCGATGCGCGTCGCCATCGAGGCGTTGCGTACTGGCAAACCGGCGCGGATCGTTGTTGCCGTGCCGGTCGCCCCCGAGGGCACAGCGGAACGACTGGATGGTCTCGCCGATGAATTCGTTTGCCCCCACAGCGAGCGCGAGTTCGGTGGCGTTGGCCGGTTCTATCGGGACTTTGGGCAGACGAGCGACGCCGAAGTACGCGCGCTCCTCGCCCGCGCACATCAGGATGTTCAATGATGCATCCCGCCACAACACCCTTTCTCGCCGTGCGCGAGCTCGCGCAACGGCTCAATGACAACGATGGCGATTACGATGCGTTGCTGGAGATGGCGCACGATCGCGAATTCGTGCTGCTTGGCGAAGCCACGCACGGCACGCAAGACTTCTACCGGATGCGAGCACAGATCACCCGCCGCTTGATCGTGGAGGGGGGATTCGACGCTGTCGCCATCGAAGGCGATTGGCCGGATACCTGGCGCGTGAACTGTTTCGTGCAAGGCGAAGGCGATGCCGATGCGGAGGCCGCACTTGCGGATTTCAAGCGCTTCCCTACCTGGATGTGGCGCAATCGTGAGGTGCGCGACTTCATCCTGTGGCTGCGTGAGCACAACGCCTCGCTGTCGCCCGAAGCACGGGTCGGCGTTTATGGACTCGACCTCTACAGCATGTACCAGTCGGCGGATGCGGTGATCCGCTATCTTGAGCGGGTCGATCCCGAGCAGGCTGCCAGGGCGCGCGATCGGTACGCGGCGCTCGATCACGTGCGCGAGCCTCAGGCGTATGGGTACGCTACTGCGGTCGGCGGCCGGCCGGATGCACGCGAAGGCGTGGTCGCCCAGTTACTGCAACTGCGGGCCGACGCGCGCCTCCATCTCTTGCAGGATGGCCTCGCAGCGCTCGATGCGCAGTTCTTTGCGCAACAGAATGCTGAAGTTGTCGTCGACGCGGAGAATTACTATCGGTCGATGTTCGGGCGGCGCCTGAATACCTGGAATCTGCGTGATGCGCACATGCACCGCACGCTATCCGCCCTCTCCCGTTATCGTCTACAGCGTGGTGGACGGGGGCGAATTGTCGTCTGGGCACACAATTCGCACCTGGGCGATGCACGCGCGACGGACTCCCATTGGCGCGGCGAGTGGAATCTTGGTCAACTGGTACGTGAAGCGGCCGGTGCGAAAGCGCTGCTGGTCGGCTTCAGCACCTACACGGGACACGTGTCGGCCGCGTCTCAATGGGACGGCGACGTCGAGCACAAGTGGGTGCGTCCGGCATTGCACGACAGCTATGAATACCTGTTTCACAGCACCGGGCTAGACCGGTTTTTCCTACCACTCAACGAGGTTGCGGCGGAGCCGCTTTGCGAAGCCATGCTTGAACGGGCGATCGGCGTGATCTATCTGCCTCAGAGCGAACGTGAAAGTCACTATTTCTGGACATCACTCGCCCACCAGTTCGATGCAGTGTTTCATCTGGACGAGACAAGCGCCCTGGAGCCGCTGGACGCGCCGCCGCACTGGCACCGGCGTGAGACGCCGGAGCAGGCGGCCTGAGTGCGATGAGGCGATACAGTGGTACCCGATGCCCGACGTTCAGTTGACTGGCTCGCTACGCTCCCGATAACCGCCACGTTCAACGTATCGGCTTCGCCACGTCGCGCTGAGGCCGCCAGTGCAGAACGCACCACTGTTTTCCGGATTCCGAAAGAGGCGCTCCGACGGATCTTCGCGGAACATCGGGGCAACGCTCAGATCGACTTGGCGATCAGACCGATCGAGACAATCATGCACACCACGGAAAACGCCTGCTTGAGATGGGAGGGATGCCATCGAGTCAGCAGTCTGCCGCCGACCAGCATGCCGGCCACCGCACCTGCCGAGAACGGCAATCCGATCGTGAGATCGAAATGGCCGCCGTAGATGCTGGTTCCGACACTCACCAGCGAGATCAGCGCGATCACAGCCAGCGAGGTCGCGATGACCGAGTGCATCGCCAGATCGGTAAAGCGTTGTAACGCCGGCACCATGACGAATCCGCCGCCCACACCGAGCAGACCGGAGAGCACCCCCGCCACGCCGCCCATCACCGCGAGCCGGCTGGCGCAGCGCGGCGTCCAGACGAAGCGGCCGCTTTTGTCGCGCAAACAAGGGCAATCGGGCTGCACCGGCGCCAGCGACTTGCCGCGGCGGGCTTCCCATAACCCCTTGAGCGCCACCCAAATCATGATTGCCGCGAACAATAGCGTCAGATAGCGGGTATTCATGTGATGCGCCAACCATGAACCCAACGGCGTGAGCACAATGCCAATGGTGGCGATGAGCATTGCCGCGCGATAACGGACGATACCGGCGCGCACGCCCATCCATGCGCCCATGGCAGACGCGATGCCCACGGCCAGCAGGCCGATCGGACCGGCCTCCGGCACGCTCAGATGCCGGCCGAACACCAGCAGCGGAATCGCGAGGATACCGCCGCCGGCGCCGGTCAGGCCCATGACGCAGCCGACGATGGCGCCCAGCAACAGACTGACAGTCATGGCAAAGGATCTCGATGGGTTGTCATGGAACGAGCGCGCATCAGCCGACCATTTCCGGCTGTGCCATCCACTCATGGCCTTTGAGCATGCCTTCCCAATAGAGCGGCGGCAGAATGCGCTCCTTGAGCAGCCACGCCAGACGCGAGGGGCGCGTGCCGTCGATCAGCCAGGAAGGAAAGCTGGGCGCGAGCTTTCCACCGTACTTGAACTCGGCCAGCACGATCTTGCCGCGCTCCACCGTCAGCGGGCACGATCCGTAACCGTCGTAGCGTGCCTGCCCGCGTTTGAGGCCAAGGTTGAAGAGCACGTTGTGCGCCACCACCGGCGCCTGTTTTCGCGCGGCCGCAGCAGTTTTCGCGTTGGGCGAATTACTGGCGTCTCCCAGTCCGAAGATATTGCTGAAGTGCTTGTGCTGCAGCGTCTCCTGATCGACGTCGATCCACCCGGCGGGATCGGCCAGCGGACTGCGGCTGACGAAGTCGGGCGCCGTTTGTGGCGGCACCACGTGGATCATGTCGAACGGAACTTCGATTTTTCCGGCGTCGCCCTGGGCGGATGCCACGCTGAAGGTCGCAATCTTGCGTACGCCGTCGACGGCCGTCAGGTTGTGGCCGAAATTGAGATCGATGGCATAGGACTTCACATACTCCATGAGGGCCGGTACGTATTCCGGCACGCCGAACAGCGCATTACCGGCCGAGAAGAACTTCACGTGAGACTGGTCGAGCACACCGGCGCGTCGCCACGCGTCGCACGAGAGGTACATCGCTTTCTGAGGCGCGCCGGCGCATTTGATCGGCATCGGCGGTTGGGTGAACAGCGCATTGCCGCCTTTGAAGCGCTCGACCAACTCCCACGTGTAGGGCGCGAGATCGTAGCGGTAATTCGACGTCACGCCGTTGCGCCCCAGCGTATCCGTGAGCCCTTCGATACCCTCCCAGTTCAGTTTCAACCCCGGGCACACAATCAACTGCTCGTACTTCACGACCCGGCAGCCGTCGAGCAAGACCGCGTTGCGCTCCGGTTCGAAGCCTGCGACAGCCGACTTGATCCAGCGCACGCCGCGCGGAATCAGCGAGCCCATGACCCTGGCGGTCTGTGCGGGCTTGAATACCCCGCGGCCCACCAGCGTCCATCCAGGCTGGTAGTAATGCACGTCGGCGGGATCGATGATGGCGATGTCGAGGCCCGGCTGGCGGGCCAGCAGACTCGACGCCACGGATATGCCGGCCGCACCGCCGCCCACGATGACGACCCGGTGGGTCGAATCAGCGACAGTGAACGGCGTGGCAGCGGTCTGTGAGATCCGGCGCACCACCGCGCTCAGGTCGTAGCCGCACGCTTCGGCGCGCTTGAGGATTTCGCCGGTGGACAGGCGATCGGCGCGCGAGAGTCCCCACAGCGTCGTGCTTCGCATGCCACTGCGGCAATACGCAAGGATCGGCTTGGGCAACACGTCGAGCAGTTGATCGAACTGCGCGGCCTGTTCGTCGGAAACCCTGCCGGGTGTCACCGGCAAGTAGCGGATTTCCAGCCCTGCCGCCTGAGCCTGCTGCTCCACTTCGCGAAAGCTGGGTTGGTCGGCGGCTTCGCCGTCCGGCCGGTTGCAGATGATGGACTTGAAGCCGGCGGCAGCAATGTCCGGAACGTCGGCAGGCGAGACCTGCGCGCAGACGGACAATTGCGCCGTCAGTTGCTTGGTATTCATGGCGTGTCTCCTCGGTGACTATAGGTGCTTCGGCGTCGGCATTTCGGGGGCAAAGCCGCGCAGGTGCCGTCCGAGCGATGGGGTCAGCGACCCCGTGTCTTGCAACTGCTGATGCCGAACAGCGAGTAGAGCGGACAGAACCGGACCAGCCCGGTGATCGCGGCAATCAGCCCCAGCCACCCCCACCAGCCGATGGTCCCGGTGGCCGCAAGCATCATCAGCACCGCGCCGGCGACGATTCGCAGCCCACGGTCCACACCGCCCACATTGATATTCATGATGGCGCCTCGCGTTTTCAGACAGCGTTAAGGGGAATCTTCAGGTAGCGCACGCCATTGCCTTCCGCTGGCGGCAACTGCCCCGCGCGCATGTTGACCTGGACTGACGGAAGCAGCAGCGTCGGCATGTCCAGCGTCGCGTCGCGTGTCGTGCGCATGGCCACGAACTCTTCCTCGCTGATTCCGTCACGCACGTGAACGTTGTGCTTGCGTTCGTCGGCGACAGTGGTGACGAATTCCAGCTTGCGGGCGTTGGGTTGATAGTCGTGGCAGAGGTAGAGCCGCGTATGTGCCGGCAGGCTGAGGACCTCGTTGATGGAGTGGAACAGCGTGCGTGCATTGCCGCCGGGAAAATCGCAACGCGCCGTGCCGTAGTCGGGCATGAAGAGCGTGTCGCCCACGAAGGCGGCGATCTGGTCGCCTTCCTCGACCACGTATGTGATGCACGCGGGGGTATGCCCCGGCGTATGCATGACGCGGGCTTTCAGATCGCCGATCTGGAAGTGCTCGCCGTGCGCGAACAGGTGATCGAACTGACTTCCGTCATGCGCGAATTCGCTGCCCGCATTGAACAGTTTGCCGAACACATCCTGCACCTGGCGGATATGCTCGCCAATGCCGATACGACCGCCCAGCTTCTGCTTGAGATAGGGCGCAGCCGACAAATGGTCGGCGTGAGCGTGGGTCTCCAGAATCCACTGCACCGTCGCGCCCAGCGCCTGAACCCGCTCGATAAGGTGGTCGGCGCTGTGTGTCGAGGTCCGGCCGGACTTCGGGTCGTAATCAAGCACAGTGTCGAGCAATGCGCATTGGTTTGTGGCGCGATCCAGCACGATATAGCTGATGGTGCTGGTCGCCGGGTCGAAGTGACCCTCGATGTACAAGTTCTCCATGATCTCCGCCTCATGAATCAATCGAATGTCTGATAACTATCAAAATTCGTGCCAACTCACGAAATTCCATTAACCCAATGATTTAAATAATAAAAATTTAGTTCTCGGATGAGACCGAGCGATTTCTGTCGCTCGTGACAGTGCCATTTGGCAGTGGCATACTGCCAAATGGCAGTACTGGCAGTCGTTGCCGGTCGACTATCGCGAGCATCCGCCATGCACCCCGTTCCCGAAGTTCTTCAGGCCTTTCAGGTCCAGGCCCTGATTTCCTATCTCGATCACGAATCCGCGCCCATGATCGTGATGAACACCGATTACGAGATCCTGGCGGCCAATACGGCCTACAAGCGCCAGTTCGCGACGGCAGGAAAGCCTTACGTCGGCCACAAGTGCTATGCGATGTCGCACCATTACGCGGTGCCCTGCGATCAGGCCGGCGAGCATTGCCCTATGCAAAGCGCGCTGATCAGCAAGGGGCCGGATCGCGTTCTCCACATCCACCACACGCCGCGGGGTCCGGAGCATGTCGACGTTGAACTCCGGCCGATCGTGGACAGCCATCATCAAGTCGTGGGATTCGTCGAACGGTTGCAGACCGTAAGACACGCGTCGGTGCAAGCCAGTCGTCAGGGGCTGGTCGGCAAGTCGCCCGCGTTCAATCGCGCCCTTGGCGAACTGCAGCGGGTGGCTACTGCCGAACTGCCGGTGTTGCTGCTGGGGGAGTCTGGCAGTGGCAAGGAGTTGTTCGCGCGCGCGTTGCACGAGGCGAGCCAGCGCTCGCGTGGCCCGTTTGTGGTGGTCGACTGCTCGGGGCTGACCGAAACCCTATTCGAGAGCGAACTGTTCGGCTACGAGAAGGGGGCATTCACCGGCGCGCATACTCGCAAGGCTGGACTCGTCGAGACGGCAAAAGGCGGCACGATTTTCCTCGACGAGATCGGCGACGTGCCGCTGGGGATGCAGGTCAAGCTGTTGCGGCTGATCGAGTCGGGCACCTACCGCCGGGTCGGTTCCGTCGACACGCAACAGGCGGATTTCCGTTTGGTCGCCGCCACCCACAAGCCGCTGCAAACGATGGTGGCCGAAGGCGCGTTTCGACAGGATCTCTATTACCGGATCAGCGCTTTCCCCATTCACCTGCCCGCGTTACGGGAGCGGCGAGACGATATTCCCCTGCTCGTGGAGTCGCTGCTGCAGCGAGGCAGCAACGCGCCGGATCAACGACTGCATACTTCGCCGGAGGCCATGGCGCAACTCGTTCGATACGACTGGCCAGGCAACATCCGGGAATTGCGAAACGTGCTTGAGCGCGCGCGTCTGTTTGCCGACGACGGCGTGATCAGGCCCGAGCACCTCGCACTTGACGTGGCAACAACCCGCCAGACGGAGATGCGCACGACTGGCGGCGAGGTCGATCTCGCCACGGTGGTTCGCGATTTTCAGGGCACACGCAAGGCGTTGGCGGCCCATCTGGGGTTGAGCGAGCGCACCCTGTATCGGCGCCTGAAAGCCGAAGGATTGGCGTGACACCGGCATTGCCCGCCGGTTACGCCGCGCGGGTTCGAATCGAACGCGACGTCCGGCTTCGCGGAGAAGCGGGAAACCGGCGGCGGGAGCGGGAAGCGGGAAGCGGCTAGGGAGTGACGCACTCGTGTTTTCAACCCGTCGTACGTCGCGAGCGTTTTTGTCGGTAGCCGATACGTTTCGAGTGTCGACACATCGGCGAAGTTATTCGGAAGTTACTGAAACTCAAGGCTCGATACTGCTGCGATGATGAGCTTGGCCGATAGCTCGGCTGAACCCGCGCACATCACAGGAGGCCTTGATGAGTACTTCAGAGAATGACGACGGAAAGGGCTGTGCAGATGCAGGAGATGACGGACGCGACATCCCGAAGTCGCTAGCACGTGAAGGACACGTCGTCTGGTTCTACGAACACAGGAAATACCTCGGCTTCGAGTGGGACGAACTGGCAAGGGAAATCAAAAAGTCCGCGGTTGCCGATCCGGAGCACGCCATCTATTTCGACACCTTGGCACATGCCGTGGTCGCGTCGGACAAATTGATTAGCCCGAGTCTTATCCTCTACTCGCCGGGCAAGGGGCTGCAGCCGAAAGTGAGGGGGTAGCTGTAGCGGAGGCCCGTCTGCGGCGGCGGGTCTCGCTTCTTCATGTCCAATTTCCCGACTACATGATGGGCGCCATATCCGCGCGCAACTCAAATTCGGGGCGACGTCGCACCGAATCGGCAGCAGCCCAGTTTGCCTCAACCTCGGCGACAATTGGAAACGTGCGGTTGTTGGCAACCGATGACTTGCGGGTCTGCAGGCGATCAATCTTCGCGCTGTGCTCAAGGCCCTGCCGCACCGGCCGATAATGGATTTACAGGGTATTGGAAGACCACGATGAGTCACGAAGAAAAGGATTTAGCTCCGAGCTCGCTTCAAGCCGCATTCCTGCGCCACGAGGACAGCCTGGTATCGTCCGGACAGCAGCCCGGCGAGGACAACCCCGCGGTTTATCGCACGTTGCTCGAGTCAACCCGAGCGATCCCCTGGAAGATCGACTGGGCGACAATGCAGTTCACCTATATCGGCCCGCAGATTGAGAAACTGCTTGGCTACGCGCCGTCGACGTGGAGAACGGTCGAGGACTGGGCCTCTCGGATGCATCCGGAGGACCGTGAAGCGGTTGTTGAATTTTGCGTCGCACAGTCGCAAGCGGGCGCCGATCATGAGGCGGACTATCGCGCGCTGACTGCGGACGGCGGGTATGTGTGGATTCGCGACGTTGTCCACGTCGTGCGCAAAGCGAACGGTGACGTTGACGCGCTAATCGGCTTCATGTTCGACATCAGTGAACGTAAGCGCACCGAGGCCCGGCTCGCGGAACTCCAGCGCGAATTGGAGCGGCTCTCGTTGTCAGACAGTTTGACCGGGGTCGGCAACCGTCGCATGTTCGACACGATCATTGCCCGCGAATGGGCGAGCGCGGCGGCATCGGGCAACCCGCTTTCGCTCGTGATGGTCGACATCGATTTCTTCAAATCGTACAACGATTATTACGGTCATCTTCAAGGCGACGAATGTCTGAAACGCCTCGCGCGCGTGCTCGAAGAGGCAGTTGGGCCGAATGCGTTTCTGGGCAGGTTTGGCGGGGAAGAATTCATACTCGTGCTCGCCGACACGAATGCCGATGACGCCGTGCGTGTCGCGGAGCGTTGCCGCGCGCTGATCGCGGAGGAAGCCATCGCTCACCTGCGCTCCCCGCACGGTCAGCGAGTGACGGCAAGCTTCGGGGTAGCCACCGTCGTGCCGACCGGAGACATCGATATCACCGCGTTTATCAATCTGGCTGATGCGCAGCTCTATCAGGCAAAAGACCAGGGACGCAACCGAATTGCGGCGGTAGACCGAGCACGCATCGGCGGCGAAGGATACAAGCGGCAGTCGCGCTGATCCGCTGGTTCGGGTGCGGCGATTGTTTTGGCGTGGCGTTATGTGTTCCGCCGGGCTGATCCTCGCGACTGGGCGTCGTCGGGCGTCCCTGCGGCGCCCCGCACCCGGGGGCGAATTGACCAAGCGCGGAAAAAGCAGAATGGAACGAGGACCGCTTGACTCGCTCATGCCCATCAAGCTTTCCCACCTTGCGGCACAACCGGTTAGCTCGTGGCTGGAATCCGAGGTGCCGGTTGGTCTCACCAGCGCCGCCTACGCCTTCCGCATGCTCGAGGCGTTTGCCAGGTGGTGTGAGGGCGAGGACAGGTACGCAGGCATCCTTCCGTCCGACACCTTGAACACATCCACCGCGCGCTTGAGCAGCGCGGCCTGTTCGCTCATCGACTGGGTGGCCGCCGTCGCCTGCTCGACGAGCGCCGCGTTTTGCTGCGTGACCTGGTCCATCTGGACCACCGCCGAATTTACCTGCTCGATGCCCTTGTGCTGTTCGTCCGAGGCGGCTGCGATCTCGCCCATCAGATCCGCCACGCGGCGCACGGCGGACACCACTTCGTTGATCGTCCGGCCGGCTTCGTCCACGTGTTCGGCGCCGGCGCTCACGTGATCCACCGACTCGTTGATGAGGTCCTTGATCTCCTTCGCGGCCGTGGCCGCGCGCTGCGCCAGGTTGCGCACTTCGTTCGCGACCACCGCGAAGCCGCGCCCCTGTTCGCCGGCCCGGGCGGCCTCCACGGCCGCGTTGAGTGCGAGAATATTGGTCTGAAATGCGATGGATTCGATCGTGGCGGTAATGTTGGCGACTTTCGTCGAGCTGTTCGAAATATCGCGCATCGTGTGAACCACGCGCCCCACTACCTCGCCGCCGCGCGCAGCGATTTCGGATGCGTGGGCCGCGAGCGTGTTGCCCTGTCTCGCGCTTTCGGTGTTGTGACGAACCGTCGACGTCAGCTGTATCATGTTCGCCGCGCTTTCTTCAAGTGACGCGGCTTGTTCTTCCGTTCGCGAACTAAGATCCGCGTTGCCGGCAGCGATCTGCGCCGACCCCGTGGAAATGGTTTCCGCTCCCGTGCGAATCCGGGCAACCATGCTGGCCAGGCTGCTGTTCATCGCTTTCAGCGCCTGCATTAGCTGGCCGGTTTCGTCCGTGGTGGCCACTTCGATATGACTCGTGAGATCCCCGTCGGCCACACGATTCGCCAAGGCCAGCGCATTACGGAGCGGCCCCGTGATGCGGCGTACCACAATACTGGACAAAACGATCGCGATGAGCAGCATCATGCCAAGCAGTCCGACCTGGACCAGCATCGCGCGATGCACGCGGTTCGAGCGCAGGTCGAGTTGTGCCTTAAGGCTGTCGAGCGCGCGGGCTTCGAGCGCAAAGAGCGGGTCCAACGCGCCCGTGAAGGTTTTGATGTAGTCGATTGCCGCGTAGTGGATCGCGTCGGCACTGACGATCTCTCGGGTCGCCAGATCAAGGGCCGCGCGAATCGACGTATTGGCGCGATCGAGCTCGTCCGCGAGCGCGGCACTGAGTCCGGGCTCCGCGTGAAAGGCCTTGTCAAAGGCCTTTCTCAGATCGTCGGCCTGATCCGATGCAGCGTTGGCCAGCGAGGCGAGCATGGCCCGTTCCGTCGGGCTCGCGTCTCCTCTGGCCAGTATTCCGGCGCCCCGGGACCGCGTGAGGCTCAGCGTTGCGGTGGCCTTCGGCAAGCTCACGAGTGCCGCCCGCACGAGATAGTGCGTCCCCACCTCGGGATCGAGCGCGAGGCCGCTGTCGTCGAGCAGGAGATCAAGAAGGGAGAGGTATTGTTCAATGATCTCCGTGTGGCGCATAGTGGATTCCTTGTCGCTGAGCTTGCGCGCGTCGACTGCCGCTGCAATCTCACGCCAGTTCGCGACCGCACTTTCCCAGGCACGCATCATGTCGGGACGGCGCGTTCGTGTCTTCAGATCCTGGTCGATGCGGGCGATGGCCTGGTCCATCGCTGCCCGCGTCGCTTCGCGACTCGCGGCGACGGCGTTGTTGCCGCCCAGCAGCGTGGCGGCTTGCGCCCGGTGCTGCAGCGTCAGCTGAATCAATGACAGGAGCGCGCGTGCGGACTCGAGGCCGGCCTGTTCGATGCTGTCAGCGCTCACGGCGTTCAACGATGACTTGACCTGGAGGTACGTTGGGACGCCTATGGTGGGCAGAATCAGGATTCCCAACAGGAGAAGCTTTCGGGCGATAGGCAGGCGATCAATAAACGATATCAACAATTTCATGATTTCCGAGAGCAGACGTTTCGAAAGCGGTCAGCGCGCGCCAGCGCGCCGAAACGGGTAGGGCGGATGCCAGGCGCGGGCAGTGCATCATCCTTGCCGGCATACGCGTCGCCGGTCACGCTCATCACGCCGGACCGGAAATTTTCAAGCACGACGTCCGCGCTCGCACGAGGCGCCGGAAAATCGCCTTGCCGTCATCGCTTTTGGTTCAGCGAGCGCTTGCCAGCGTTCTGCGAGAGAAAGGAGGTGCCCATGCCGCGCCGGTTCAGCGCGGTGTCGGCGTCGAGCAACGCGAGCTGATAGCCCGCGAACGGGCCGGGCAGCACGTTGGTCAGATCGAGCACGCGCACGCTGCTCATGACTATCCCGACTAGATTTCGACTGTATTCGCGTTGTGCGAATTTCACCGCTTCGACGCCTCCGTTTCGCCGGTTCCGGCACGTTGCGGAGGCGTCGTTTTTCAAGCGGGTGAAGTCAGGCGCGATGCGACTGAGGGCGCGCTTTAGAACACGTGACGAATGCCAGTCACGACCACCGTCTGGTTTCCGTTGCTCGACGGCGCCAGCAGGTACGTAACGGCTTTCGCGTCGGTCGCACGCTGATAGGTGGTAAAGACGTAGACGTTGGTACGCTTCGACAACAGATAGTTGATGCTGATCTGCCCCATGTTCCAGTGCGGAGCCGCGTCGATACCGCCGCCGTATTGCCCCTTCGTGTAAACATAGCCCGCGCCGAGCACGAGGAACGGCGTGATGTCGTAGGTGACGTTGATGTCAAAGTTGTCGAGATGCAGCGACGTGTGGTCGCGATAGTCGTACCGCACGTCCGTGACGACGCCGCCCAGGCGCAGCTTGCCGAACGTGTATTGCGCGCCGCCGCCGAATACGCGCTGACGGCTCACGCCCGCGTTCCTGTTGATCGGGCTGGTATGGAACAGCAGGAACGGCGGCCCGACGTAATCGTCGGTAACCGCGCCGTTCGGATTAAGCGTCGCGCCCGGGTAATTCGTATTCAGGCCGACCAGCGCCAGCTTGAGCGGCCCGTTGTCGTAGGCCACGCCCGCGCTCACCGAGCGATTCACGGACCACTGGCCGGGCGCGTTGCTCATCGCGTACATGACCGACCCACGCAAGCCGTTTACCGTCGGCGACTGGTACTTGATCGCGTTGTTGTAGCGATACGATCCGAACAGATTGTCGTTGTCGCCGATATGGGTGGCGAGGCCCAGCGCGGCAACCGGCGCTTCGAAACGGTCGAGATAGTCGAACGGGATGTCGTACTGGCGACCGAGCGTCACCGTACCCCACGACTTATCGCTCAGGCCGACGTAGGCCTGGCGTCCGAACATGCGTCCACCTTGCTGGAATTGGCCGTTGGTGATGTCGAAGCCGTTTTCGAGCGTGAAGATCGCGTTGAGACCGCCGCCCAGATCTTCGACGCCGCGCAGGCCCCAGCGGTTATTCTGCATCGTGCCTGCAATCATCTGGACGGACGAGCTTCCGCCCACGTTACTGACCCATCCCACGCCCGTGGAGATAATGCCGTACAGCGTGACCGAACTCTGTGCGTGCGCAGCCTGGGCGCCAAAGAGCAAGGTGGCGAGGGACGCCATAGCTGCGCTCCGGCGCAGCACGGCGTTGGGTGACTTCGAATTCATATGCGTCTCCAATGCGTAGTTATAAGAGTGGACTGCAATACGAAAAGCGGATTGCCCGAAAGCAGTCGCGCTACGTGCCTGATTTAAACGGCCCGTTCCGGAAAGTGCTGCATCAGGCTGTTACTTTTTAGACGAACAGCGCGTCCCGCTCATCCGGATGGAGCCGGATGACTGAACGGGTTTTGTGGTGGGCGCCGCTTTTTTCGGGCGCCCGGACTTCACTGGATCATCAGCACGTGAGCCCGAATACTCTTCGTGCGTTTTCCTCGAAGATGAGCTTCTTGTCGCTCTGGCTGATTTAGTTATTCATGCGGCATACAGAAATGCGCAGCATCCAATACACGTGCCAGCACATCGTCCAGCACCTGTGCCAAGCATTCGGCGGCAACCACGTGGTCAGGACGAACAACAACCGCACCGACCGGCCTAGCGTCAAACCAGGCTTGCAAGCTGGGCTCTCCACCCAAGTCACCGATCACCGTAACTCCCGCAGGGGCGTGGCGACGCGCCCACGGCAGTTGTGTTTTAGGCACCACCTGAACAAGTCGTACGCGCAGATGCGCTAGCGCAGCGCAACGCTCGGCCGAAATAAAAGCCATCGGATTGTTGTTCCACATCACTACGCGCCAACCCTGACCGGTGGCGTCGTCGAGCAGCATTTCGACGCCTTCAGCGTTGGTCACTCGTGGCTGCGGGAAGATGGCACCAGCCATGCTGGGCACATCGCGCGCCGGCACCGTCTTGAAGCTCGGCAGCGGTGTGTGTACCACCACACCTTTGTCGAACTTGGGTTGAGGCTTGAAGGCCTGCCGCTTCTGTGCTTCACGTTCCTCGGGGGTGCGGTTGGCAGCGATCCGGTCTCGTTCCGCGGCTTTCGCGGGGTCGTGATCCGTCATTTCCTTGGCCATGCCAAGTGAGACGGCGACCATCTGCTTGACGTGCCCCATTCGCTCCATCTCGTAGGTTTCGAGCAGAGCATCGCCGCATGCGCCATTGATCACCGCACCAAGCTTCCAGGCCAGATTGAAAGCGTCGCGGATGCCGGAGTTCCATCCCTGTCCACCCACCACCGGCATCACGTGCGCGGCATCGCCCGCGAGGAAGATGGAGCCAACCTTGAACTGTCCGGCCACGCGCGCGTGGTGCCGATAGACGCGACGACGAATGATCTCCAACTTGGTTGGGTCAGGCACATGCGGTGCCAGCAGCGCGTGGATGTAGTCATCGTTTTCCACCAGCGAAGGATCTTCGCTTTCGAACAGCGTGAATTCCCAACGACGGATCCCATGCGGCAGTGCGATGCTGGCATAGCTGCGTTTCGGGTCGCCGCCGAACACGGCGTGCGGCGTTCCAATGGGGTCGTTGGCAACGTCAATGACGATGCCATCGGAGGGTCGAGTTTCGCCGTCGAACGAAATACCCAGTTGCTTGCGAGTGCGCGAGGCACCGCCTTCTGCTGCGACTACGTAGCGTGCGCGCAGCTTCTCGCCACGCTCAGTTGTGGCCACCACACCCTCGCCATCGTCGAGCAAATCGACGACCTCGGTACTGAACCGCACCGCTGTGTTCGGAAAACGCTTGAGCCCGTCAAGCAGCACCCTATCCACCAGCGGCTGAACAAATCCGTTGCGGCGGGGCCACCCAAACTCGCGAGTTGTCGGGTTGACTTCAGAAAGGATCTGTCGATCACCGTTGACCATATAGATCTTCTGATCGGGGATGGTGTGAGGCAACACCTCATCCACAAGGCCAGCAGTCTGCATCGCCCGCAGGGCTTCGTCGTCGATTCCCACTGCGCGTGGGTAATCGATCAGGGTCTCGCTCTTCTCGACGAGAAGAACATTAACTCCCTGCTGTCCAAGCAGGTTGGCTAGCAAAAGGCCAACAGGCCCCGCACCGATGATGAGAACGTCCGCGGTTTTGCTCATGAGCGATTCCTTGTAGATAGCGCGGTCTTGAGTTCGTTGATGTTGTCGCCGAGCGCGCGATTCAACAGAACGAGGTCAATACCGAATGCGACATAGTCAACCAGTCCATCGGCCAACAACGCCGCGGTGTATGCAGATTTGCCTGAATAGATGCCGAGGGTCACGCCATGGGCCCGGGTGAGTTTGCGCAAGTGGACGATCGCGTCGCGAACAGGCCCGTCGTCCCAGTCACCACGCCCCGGCAGGCCATAGGAAACGGCAAGATCGGCAGGACCGATGTAGATCGAGTCCAGCCCCGGAGTGGAGATGATTTCCTCCGCGCGTTCGACGCCGATCCGGGTCTCGATCTGCGCAATGGTCGAGACGGCGAGGTTGCCTGCTTCGGCATACGAATCACCGATGTAGAGCCCTGGCCTCGACGGTCCCATGCTGCGATTACCAACGGGTAGATATTTGGTCGCAGCCACCAAGGCCTGTGCCTGCTCGCGCGACTCGATCGTGGGGGCAACGATGCCGCGCGCGCCGCTGTCAAGCAGGCGCAGGATCTGGCCGGGGTCAGTCGAGCCGACACGTGCCCAAGCGTAAGCGTTGTGGCGAGGAATCGAGCGCAGGATGCCACACGCGGCGTCGACACCGAGTTCGCCATGCTGAAGATCGAGGATGACGCCGTGGTAGCCGGCAACCTCAACCCATTCCGGAATGGAGAACGAAGGCAACGTCTGATGCACCAATATCTTGGGCCCGCTCACGAGATCTGCTGCTTTCATGACTTGCTCTCACTTTCTGTGAGCCGCGCCGCATGCGCAGCAGCAGCGTTGCCTCCGAAGACTGGCACGATCTCGCGGCGGGCGAATCGCCACTGACCATCGACCTTGCGATACCGCTCACGGAACTCACCCACAGAAGCGGGCTGTGTCTGCGGCTCATTGGTGTCGCGGAACGTCAGATACTGCACGGTGCCGGCCACTTCATCGCCGTCCCAGACCAACCGGACTCCACCAATGAAATGGCGGCTGACGATGTCGGCTTGCTTCACCCGTTTGGCACCCCAAGTCTTGCTCTGCTCGCGATTCATCGTGCCCAAGGGCCCGACTGAGACACCGTCTTCGGTATAGAGCTCCCACGTGGTATCGGCCTGGTTGTGATCCAGGCGGTAAAGCATCTCGGAAATGAGCTGCTCAATCTCGACGCGGGTGACTGCATCAACGGGGAAATAGTTACTCATGGTGTAGCTCTCTCTCGAAACTCATGCCTTGGAATCGACACTCGCGACCACACGGCCGAGACCTGTAATGGTGGCAACACACTCGACATCCACCGGCCAAGGCTCGATGTAGCCGATCGAACCCGAGAGCAGCACCTCGCCAGCTCGCAACGGCTGCCCTGTGCGGATGGCTGTGTCGGCCAGCCAGAGCACGGCGTTGATCGGGTCGCCAAGTACATTGCTTCCGACGCCGCGAGTAATCTCCTTGCCGCCCCCGGTAATCACCATTTCGACCGCTTTGAGATCTACCGAGCCATAGGGATGCTTTTCCTCGCCGACCACGATGCCACTGCATCCGGCGTTGTCGGCGATGGTGTCCACAATCTGCCCCACGCTGCCGTCGTAGCGGAAATCAACGACCTCGAAGGCGGGTGTCACGTAGTCAATGGCCGCCGCCACTCGCTCGAGCGTGGCATCGAAAATATCGCTCTTGAGCACAAATGCGACTTCGGCTTCGATTAGCAATCGGTTGTAGCGCGACTTGGGCAACACCACACCCGACTGAAAAACCATGTCGTCGTGGATAACTCCGTAATCAGGTTCACTAATGCCGACGCGCTTTTGCACGTTCGGATTGGTCAGTCCCACTTTTCGACCTACCCTGCGCACGCCTAGATTCCGTTCGCGCAGTGCGGCGAACTCAGCCGAGATTGCATAGGCCGCATCAAGGTCGCGCTCAGGCAGTCGCGGGCTGACGTAAGGAACGGTATAGACACCAACGCGGGCGTCGTAGAGCTCACGAGCGATGCCAGGGATAGTTTCAGAGAGGATCGTCATAGGGGTCATGTTCTGGCTAGCTCTGGCGGTGCTGTTTGTCGAGGAAGGAGATAGCCGCCGCATTGAACACCTCCGCACCTTCCCACTGGGGCCAGTGCGCAGCGCCCTCAACAAGCAGAAACTCGCCTTGAGGAATAAGCGCAGCCAAGCGCCGGCCTTCTGAAGCGTCGCCCGTAGGTTCATGGTCTGTCCAGACAAAGAGCGCTGGCACGGGGATGGCCGCGAAATCCTGATCTGTGACACGGTTGCGCCAACGCTGGTCCGGCTGACGCAACACCGAGATATGAGCCATGTTTGCCCCGCTCGGATCTCGGCTGTATATAGCTTGGCGAACGCGCACTAACTCGTCCGTTATCTTCTGTGGGTCGTGGATCACGACCTGAAGGCGCTTTTTGACGTTCTCGAACGTCGGCTCGGTGACCGCTTGCTTGCTCACTGATTGAGCCTTGTCTACCTTCTGCTCGCCAACCACGCGGCCGCCGGGCGCACTCAGAATCACGCTCAGCAAACGATTAGAGTGGTGAGCAGCAAACTTGACCGCGATCCATCCCCCGAGTGACTCCCCGGCAAGATGGACACGCTCGAGATTGAGCACATTCAGCAGCCCTAGCAAGTGCGACCCGTACTCGGGGATTTCCAAGTCGTGATCGGTCAGGGTTGTGTACCCATGACCTGGATAGTCGTAACCGATGACACGGTAGCCGGCCTGAACCAGCGCACGCACGTTCTGCGTCCAGGCCTCGATGTGGCCACTGGTGCCATTGGCAAGCACTACGACCCTGTCACCTTCGCCGAGGTCGAGCACACGCGTGCGCCACGGCCCGACGTCAACGTAATGCAGACGATGCGGAAGATCCGACACTGCTTCCCAGAAGGTCACAAGACGGTTCATGCTGCACACCCCGCCTGAACGGCAAAACCGGCGCCCCAGCGCTTGACGGCCCAATACCGGTCGACAGGCAGCTTGTATTTACCAGCAGTTGAGAGCGCGGCATAAGCCGCTATCCAACTGCGCATCTCATGTGCAGCTGAGCCACCATCAATGACGAACTGGTCGTTGTTCCACGTATCAACCGGTGACAAATCACCCGATCGGAAGGTGTCAAGCAGCAAGGTATCCCAAGCCTCGTTCAGCGGGGCACTCGAACCCTTGCCATCCGCGATCCTCTGGATCGCATCCACGATGGCCTGTTCACGTGCGCGGCGCTCGTCGCGCGTGGGGGCATACGAAACCAAACGTGCTTTCAGTTCGGGAGGAGCCCCCTCCCAACGCGGAATTGGCGGGGAATGCGAAATGCCACCCGAGGCGATGAAGAGCACTCGCTTTCCAAGCTGTAGCGCAGCTTTGCCAAACGCCTCACCCATCTCGCGCACACGCCTCATCGGTGTCAATGGAAAGGCAATTGCGTTGACGAACACCGGGACGATGGGCCGCGTATGACGCTTGCCAAGCAAGAAGTCCACGGGCTGCATGACGCCATGATCAACCATCATTTGCTCCGATCGCGCGATGTCTATGCCCTGATCCAGCACTGCGGCATGCAGCTGCCGCGCGGTCTCGCCATCAACATTGATGAAGCCCTCGGTCGTGCCGTAGTCGCCGACCCCCTCAGCCTGCGCACCGATCACCCACGGGGCGATGCACGAATACAGCTGGCCATTGAAGTGATCGGGCCCGAAAACGACGACGACCTCGGGGGCAAAACGCTCAATGAAGGCGCGAACCTCCTGGATGCCGGCCATGATTTCAGCAAGCGTGGTACCGCCTGGATCGACGTTACCGAAAGACGGCGCATGGGATAGCGCTGCGACAGCGAGTGACATGTGTATTCCTTTTCGAGGCGACCTGTAGGGCAGCCCTCTTGTTAGTAGGCTTGCTGACTGCGGTCCGCCTGCTTGCCACCAGATCTCGCAGCCAAGGCTGCGCGCTCACGTGATGCCGAGCACTTAAGTCCAACGTGCAGTACCAAAAGGCCGACGGCGGCGATCAACATCGGAAGTGAAAACAGTGTGAAGGCCGTACCCATGTCCATGCCACCATCGAAGCACATACCGCCAAGGATGGGCGCCGCGATGCCGCCAAAGCGACCCATGCCGATGACCACCCCGTAGCCCGTTGAGCGGGCCAACGTTGGATACAGGAGCGGAACGATCCCGTAAAAACCCGCCGTTCCGGCACAGACGAAGAACGACGCGATGAACACCGTCCACATCGCACCGGGCATCGCCGGGCCGGCGATGCCGAAGTACGACATGGCCGCCGCGGCCATCACCAGGAAAATGGGCGTCAGGATGCGCAAGTTGATGCGGTTGCCGATGAAGCCGAAGACGAGGCTCCCGGCGATGCCACCCAAGCTGAATGCAACAACGAGCTGGGGAGCCAGCAACGGCTTGTGGTTCATACTGGCCACCGTGGTGGGCGCCCAGGTGGTCAGGAAGTAGAAGCTCACCATGTAGGCAACGTAGGACAAGATCATCAGCACCGTCTGCCAGAGCAACGGGGCGCTGGCAATGGTGCGCAATGCCCCAGTCACCTTGACATCGGGATTCGAAGACTCCGGCAACGCGGTCAACGTGGGCTGCCCCATCTTCGCGAGGATCCTGTTCAGTTGCAGCAGCGAGTCGCGACGACGCCCCTCGGCCAACCAGGCGAGCGACTCCGGCAGCAAAAAGTAGGTCCCGATCGCGGCAATCACGCTGAGGACAAACCCGACCCACCAGCCGAATTGCCACCCGTGGGTGGCCAGCATCGGCCCGACAAGCATGGCACCGAGCAATCCGCCGATATTGATCGCGGCCGCGTAGATCGCCATCACCAATGGATAGACGCGCTTGGCGGTGTATTCAGACAGGATCACGCCGACCACGGCGACAAGGGCACCAATGCCGACGCCGGTGATGATGCGGCTGATGACCAACAGCATGGTTCCACGTTCGGCTGAAGCGAACGGACCAATCAACATCCCGATCCCGATCACGCACGTCGCGAGCACCCCCGTCAGGCGGCGCCCCATTCGGTCGGCAATGGGTGCGACGACGATCGAGCCGACCAACATCCCGATGAGGGCGCCCGACAGCACCATCCCCAACTGCGTCTTCGAAACGCCAAAGCCCCGCTCAATGAACGGCGCGGCGAATGCCGCCAGTGTCAAGTCGTAACCATCGAGCACGACGAGCACGATCGACACGAAGACGACGCGCAGCTGTAAGCCGGTCATGGGCGAATCTGCGATGTGATCGGAAATTTTCATAAAACGCTGTCTCTTTTGTATAATTGATTTTGTAATTTTATCTCAGCAATTGAGAAAAAAGTCAATTTCGGCATTGGGGCATTCCCGGAGCCGCAGTTAACACCACACACTCGAAGGAGTCAGCGCATGACCAAGATTGGAGATAGCCCGCGAGGCACGGAAAAGCAAAAGGTCGGCATTGTTGTCGCCGGAGGTTCCGGCATTGGCGCAGCCTGCGTGCGTGAGCTTGCGGCCTGCGGCTGGCGTGTCGTGGCCTTGTCTCCGTCCGGCCGCGGTCGCATGCTCGCCGAGTCACTAGGCGGTGCCGGCGTTGATGGCTCCAACACCAACATCGCGGACCTGCGCGCGACGGTTGATCTCGCAATCGAAAAGTTCGGTCGCATTGACGCGGTGATCAACAACAGTGGCCACGCCGCACGCGGGACGCTGCTCGACATCAGCGATGACGACTGGCTGCACGGTGTGGATTTGTACTTGTTGAGCGTAGTTCGCATGGCTCGCATCGCTACCCCGCACCTTCTTGCGTCGGGCGGTGGCGCGATCGTCAACATCTCTACAGCCGGGGCTTTCGAACCCAACCGGATGTTCTCTATCTCGACAACGCTGCGCGCCGCGCTGGGTTCGTTCACCAAGCTCTATGCCGATGAGTACGGGCCGCAAGGCATCCGCATGAACAACGTGCTCCCCGGATTTACAAAGGACGATCCCGCTGCAGTGCCGCCCGAATGGACCAGCAAGATCCCCTTGCGCCGCGCGCAAAGTACCGCCGAATTGGCCCGGGTCGTACGCTTTCTCGCGAGTGACGAGTCCGCGTACATCACCGGGCAGAACGTGCGCGCCGACGGCGGGGAAACCCGCTCGGTCTGACGCAACACCGATCATTGGGTCGTCCAGACTGCTACGCTACGGGTCACGCCCGCTTCAACACTTGCGCAGGTTGCGCTGCGCAATGTTGCTCAAGTGTTTGTGGCGCCCTTGCCGCCGGCGCTCATGCACAGATCGGGGAATCTGCGCCGCGTGCCTGTAGCAATTGCTCCAGCTCGCGGTCTGTCGCGGCGCCCCCCGCGACATAGCGGTCGGGGCGTACCAACGCGGCAACGATGCCCGACGCCTCCATCCAATTCGTCAGCGAAGGCTCGGTGACCGCGACGATGGGCATACGGTCCTTGATCAGGGCCTTCGCCGCACCTAGCGCGACGGGCGATACAAACAACGAATAGGCGTAGCCCGTGTCATCGTCCGTGCGCGATCCGTCGGCGCGAACCGCCTGCGGGATCATGCGTCCGCCAAGGGCGCCTCCCACATGAGCGCCAGGGCCGAGCGACGGTTGCGGAGTCGAAAACAATTCAGGCTGTGCAAACTCCTTGTCGCGCCGCCGCACGACATCCGGGTCGGTAGTTTGGATGATGTGCCCCAGGCGCACCGCCGTTGAGACGAACTCACGCACATGCGGCTCGCGCTCGGATTCATAAGTGTTCAACAAGTCTTCACCTGCCTCGCCGCGAATCACTGCCGCCAACTTCCATGCGAGGTTGGAAGCATCGCGGATACCCGCACACATGCCTTGCCCCATGAACGGCGGAGTCAAATGCGCAGCATCGCCCGCCAGCAGCAGGCGGTCTTTTCGCCACCCGCGCGCGACAACAGCGCGAAAGGTATAGAGCGCGGGGCGCTCCAGCGTGGCCTCTTGTGGCGTGACCCATCGCGACAGCAGTTTCCAGATGGATTCCGGCTGCGTAATGATTGTTGGATCGTCGCCCGGCACCAACATCAGCTCCCAGCGCCGGCGCATGCCCACGCCGCGTACGTAAGTTCCCGGGCGCGACGGATCGCAATACTGGATGCTGTAGTCGCCTAAATCGGGGCGCTCATGATTCAGAACGATGTCCACCACGATCCATTGTTCGTGCTGCTGCAAATCGTCCATGCGCGCTCCGGTAAGTCCACGCATGATGGATCGCGCTCCATCGCAACCGACGACGTAGCGAGCTTTCTCTTGCAGCGCTTTGCCGGTGGAAAGATCCTTAATGCGTAGATCAACGCCGTCTGACGCAACCGTGCAGTCGAGCATCTCGTGCTTCACGCGAATGTCCGCACCGGCGTGCTCGGCCAGTTTTTGCCGCAGCGTTTGTTCCAGCCAGGGCTGGTGACAACGGTAGCTGGCATACCAGCCCATGGGCCCGACTTCCAAATCGCGCGACCAATCAATCAGCAGCCGCCCGTCGGAGTCAATGAACTTCATGCCCGGCGATGGACGCACCTGGGATTTCAAGGCATCGGCAACGCCGATGCTCTGGAACACACGCATGCACTCACCATCGAAATGCACTGCACGCGGCAGGGGATAGATGCCCGCCTCGCGGTCGATCGCCAGCACCCGAAGGCCTTGCTGTGCGAGCAGGGTTGCCAGCGTTACCCCCGTGGGGCCGAGACCGATGATCGCAACGTCGTGCATAAATTCTTTTTTCGATAGAGCGTTGCTCTGGTTTGCCTGATGGCGATGTCCCGGATCGCCTCTTCCTTTTTTGGAAGCCATTGCGTTGATTTAGGCTCCCGCAGATCAGGTCTGCGCGACCTTGGGACAGCTAGTTCTGAGCGCTGTTCAGGATAGGAAGCCATGCGATGGGCACGCAGCCCACCATGCATCGGTATAGGGTCTTCATGCCGGTCTGTGAATGACCGTGAACATGAAAGAAGCCAAGGCTGATGCGCGATTCGTACGGAGCCGGATCACTGCTCGTCAGCAATCGGATTGCGCAGCACGCCGATGCGCTCCACCTCAATCTCCACCACGTCGCCCGCCTTCATCCAGACTGGTGGGTGGCGTCGTGCACCGACGCCACCCGGCGTACCTGTAACGATGACGTCGCCCGCTTCAAGCGGCGCAATGGTGGACACGTAAGCAATCTGCTTGGCAATGCTATGAATCATCATGTCGGTGGTGGTGTTCTGCATCTCTTGTCCATTGAGGCGCGTCACCATCTTCAGGCGCGTGTCAAACGGAATTTCGTCTGCGGTCACCATCCAGGGGCCAAATCCGCCGGTGCGCCAAAAGTTCTTGCCCGGAATCCACTGCGAGGTATGGCGCTGCCAGTCGCGCACGCTGCCATCGTTGTAGCAGGCATAACCCGCGATGTGCTGGGCCGCCTCTGCTGGGGCGATGCGACGCCCGCCCTTGCCGATGACAACGGCGATTTCCGCCTCAAAGTCGAGCTGCGTCGATTCCCTGGGCCGCACGATGGCCTGCTCATGACCGACTTGTGAACTTGCCACGCGCAAGAAGAAGGTCGGCTCTTCAGTGACTTCGCGATTGGTTTCCTGAACGTGCGCGTGGTAGTTCAGACCGCAGCACCAGATCTTGCCGGGGTCGGGAATCACCGGCAGCAGCGTCACGTCCGACATCTGAAAATCTGCCTGGCGCCCCGATACCAGCTCGGCAGCCTCACCCACGGCATCTGCAGCCAGCAAATCCTTCAGGCTGACATACCGCCCGTTGAACGCCTGACCCAAGTCCACGATGCCTGCATCGATCACCGCACCAAAACCTGCACGGCCTTGCCATTCGAAGCTCACCAGTTTCATTTAATGCCCTTTAATTAAAGTTAATATATCTCATTATTCGAGATTTATATTTTATCGTCAAGCCATGCAGAATTCGAATGCAAGCCTGAACCACCCCTAGGCGAGCTGGCGAAGCACTTCGTTTCGGTCGGCGCGTGGTGCGTGACAGGCGCTGTAAGTTGATCCCACGAGAGTCGCAAGACAAGATCTCAGAAGATGCACAGATCGCCATCAGTACGGTCACCATTGCCGATGGCCATGGCGAGCGCGAGGCACCCAACGACGACACGCGCCGCACACGCTGGTACGGACAAGCGCCGTGACGCCAGAGCGCTCATCAACGCGCGCCTATGCACGGGGCGTGATTGCGCAGGCAACGCCGAACAACTAGGGCCGCCGCTCGATCAAGTGCCTGTAGACGACTCGTGTTGAGAAGTAGCTCGGCAGCCTGTTGGATGGCGCGACTTCATGCGAGCAATTTGCGATCAAGAAAGGCGCCTATTCTTTCCAGCACCTGATCGCTGGCCGGCAGGATGCCTGTCATAGTGAAAAATCCGTGCATCTGGCCTGCCATTTCATGCTGTTCCACTTCCACGCCAGCATCAGCCATCGCGGCGGCGTAGGCCTGTCCTTCATCACGCAGGATGTCGTGCTGCCCTGTCACCACGAATGCCGCAGGCAAGCCCGACAAGTCCTTGGCACGCAGCGGAGATGCATCGGGATGCATGCGTGCAGATGATTCGGCCACATATTGGTCCCAGAACCAGGCCATGGATGGCGTTGAGAGGAAGGTCTGGTTCTCCGGTTCGTGATAGGAGGCGCGCGTGAAATCTGCATCGGTCACGGGATACACCAGCACTTGCGCCGCCAGCTTTGGGCTGTTTCGCTCCCGCGACCACCGAGCGACGACAGCCGCCAGATTGGCGCCAGCGCTGTCCCCAGCGACGACCAGCGGGACGTCGTCTCCTGCGATCTCCACTTTGTGCTGATTCGCCCATAGCAGAGCGTCCCACGTGTCTTGCAGCGGGATTGGAAAACGATGTTCCGGCGCAAGGCGGTAGCCCACCAGCAATACCGCCGCGCCCGTGCATGTAGCAAGCTTCCGCCCGATGGCCTCGAATTCGGACAGTTCGCCCAACACCCAGCCGCCGCCATGCACGTACATCAACACACCTCGCGGTCGCACCGTAGGCACCAGCAGTCGAGCCGGGATAGAGGAGCCATCTCGTACCGGAATCGCGACTTCCTCACTGCGCGCCATCGCTGGCCCTGGGTCACGCTGAAGCACTCTGCGTCCGGCGGCTGCCCGCGCTTGCACGGCATCGAGTTTCCATAGTGGAGTCGCATTCGCCCCTGCTGCTGCGGCCCAGGACTGCAAAAGGGCCTGCGAGACACTATCCAAAGCCATAGTTTTCTACGCTCCGAAGGCCTGTTAGCTCAATGCGAGATGAAGTCGCTGTCAAAGTCGACGTCATGGGTAAGTTGCCAGTACTCGCGGTGACTGAACGGCCACACCTGAGAAACCCGACCAAAGCGATTCTTGTACCAGGAGCGAATCTGCGGCCGGCCCCAAGCGCGGCGCTGATTCTCGGCGTCGACTCGCTCGACAAAGGCATCAAGAACCTCTGGCTTTACTTCGATGCCTTTGATGCCTCGGCGCAGAACTTGATGGATCGCTTCGACAGCGAACTCGGCTGCACACTCCATCATGAAGTGCTGGCTGCCGTGCACAACGTAATTCGTGTTCGGGCCCAACACCATGAAGAAATTGGGGAAGTCAGGCACGGCAATGCCCCCCCACGCCTTCGCGTTGCCCTGCCATTGCTCCTTGATCGTTCGCCCTGAAGCACCGTGAATCTTCATCGGATCGAGAAACTCGGCAGCGGTAAATCCTGTTGCATAGACGACGACATCAACCGGATGCTCGACGCCATCTTCAGTCACCAGGCCAGTTTCCGTGAAGCGCGCAATGGGACTGGTGACAAGCGCGGAATTTGGCCGCTGCAACGCGGCGGCCCACACGCCGTTGTCGCGCAGCATTCGCTTGCCCCCGGGCGGGTATGTCGGCACGATCTTGTCGATGAGTTCGGGGCGGCTTTTCCACTGTTCGCGAATGATCTCGGTCAGCGTTTCGCGCACCTCCAGGTTCTTTGCCGATACCGAATCCTCTCGAGTCCAACCAGGGTCGGTGACGACGGTATGCACACGTCCGGTCGCTGACTGGAAGAAGCCTGAAAGCCGGAACCATTGACCGTAGCATGGAACATGCTCAGCTAACCACTGCAGCGCCCTCGGAGTGTCAGCGTAGTAGTTCGGCGCAGGAACCATCCACGGACCAGAGCGCTGGAACACAGTAAGGTGCTCAGCCTTATCAACGATGTTAGGGACGATCTGGTACGCACTTGCTCCAGTACCGACGACTGCGATGCGCTTTCCGTGAAGATCAACATCGTGGTTCCAGCGAGCGGAGTGCATACACACGCCCTTGAAATCGCTCTGACCTTCGATCTCAGGGATATTGGGTCGCTCGAGCTGGCCCACCGCCGAAATCACGGCATTGAAACGATGGTGCACCGGCTCGTCACTACCTGTGCGAGTCATCACATCCCAATTGCCGGAAGCCTCGTCCCAGTTGAGCGAGAGAACCTCGACTCCGAAATGGATATGCTCGCGAAGCCCGGCACGCGCTACGATCTCGCGAGCGTAGTCTTCAATTTCACCACCGGTCGCGTACGCATGCGGCCAGTCCGTGCGCTGAGCAAATGAAAAGCTGTACCCGAACGTCGGTGTGTCGAGCCGCACGCCCGGGTAGGTGTTCGCCCACCACACGCCGCCAACGTCGGGGTTCTTCTCGAAGGCCGTGAAGGGCACGCCTGCCTGCTTGAGCCGATACATGGCGGCAATGCCCGACATGCCGGTGCCAATGACCGCGACAGCGAACTGGCGATCACCCGCCACATTCTCGAATTTCCAACCAGGCGCGCCGAGCTTTTTCGGGGCGAGATCCATCTCGTGGGTGAGGAGCTCAGCATCGGCCTCTCCGGCACCGTTCGTGAGGAAATCGATCAGGATGCGTGTCTCGGCATCCTCAAGAGGACGTGGCCGAGTCAAGCTGTCGTCGCGCACGCGCTTGAGTGCAGCCAGGGCCAGTGCGCGGGCTTCGATTTGCGCGGCTTCGCTCATGCCTCCATGGGCAGGCCCAACCGTATCAACAAGAGGAAACGGCGCGCGCAGGTCCGGACGGAGCATCGACAAGTCTCCGGTGACGGCGGAAAGCGCAGTGAGAAGCGTGGGCAGGTCGGCTTCCGCCACGATGTCGGCGAGAAAGGCATCGTCCTCGTCGATCTGCGCGTATTCCTCGCGCCAAAAGACGTCGTCAACACCCGGAGTTTCAATGGCAGTAGTGGTTAGAGGCATAGCAGAAAGGTTTTCATTGCTGGACAGGAGGCACAGGCGCACGCCTCTTTCTCGTTGCTGTCCCGATTGACTTCGCAAACACTGGCGAGTGGCCGCGGAAGGCCGCGTCGCCGAATGGGTCAGCAAGGCGACTTGCGACCGTGAGATCTGGTTGATTACGGCCGATCTCTCACAGCGCATGTGTAACGGGAGCGTCTCGCTGATGCGCACGGAGAACAGGCACAGGGCGCTGGAGCGAGGATCGCCATCACGGCGATCCAAAGAACTGTGCCAGCCCGACCGCCAGACCAGACGGGCGCCCCTTAGGAAGGAATAGCCCGGGGAACACAACTGCAAAGGCTTTCGGGTACGGCCGGCATCCGTAGCCGTCGATCGCGCTCGCAATGCTGAAATGGCACTGCGCACATGTTGCGCCACTCGAAGCTCGCCTGATTCATCGAATCCCCCCTTATAAGTTACAAAATCTCATAAATCGAGATTTAAGCTGATACCATGGATCACTGTCAATCCACGGAGAAACCCTATGTCACTGGAAACCCCGAATCAGCCCGGCTTCAGGTTCAGCCACTTTGGCATGTTCGTGACCGACATTGCGAAGGTCACAGACTTCTACACCCGCCTACTTGATTTCACCGTGACGGACCGAGGCCAGTTGCCCGGACCGAACGGAGTGATGGACCTCGTGTTTCTGAGTCGAGACCCGGATGAGCACCACCAGATCGTGCTTCTGACGGGGCGCCCCAACGATATGCCCTTCAATCCCATCAACCAGATTTCGCTCAAAACAGACAGCTTGGATACGCTGTGCGAGATGCACGAGACTCTGCTGGCCGAGAAGCTGCCCAATATCACGCCGGTGACACACGGCAATGCACTTTCCATCTATGTTCCCGACCCAGAGGGCAATCGGCTGGAGCTCTATTTCGATTTGCCTTGGTACGTTTCACAACCCATGCGCGTGGCGATCGATCTAAAGGATCGAAGCACGCTGATGCAGCGCCTGGAATCGCATGCGCGCACGCTGCCGGGTTTCAGACCGCGGTCGGTTTGGCGTGCGGAGATGGCGCAGCGCATGGGTGTGAAATGAGAACTCAGTCGGCCTATCAAGCGCCATACATCGCGAATAGTGTTCGCTTGTCTCGCAATCACGGCGGGGCGACGCACCAGCCGCCACCTAGTCATACAGCAGTCCGCCAGGCCTTGATGGACAAAGGATGGCGGGCGATGTCAGGCCGGCTCTGGGGGGTTATAAACGGAAGCCAATCGGCGTTTACTCTTGCCTATTGTGGCGGCACCAGATCGCGAGAGAATCGGATAGCTGGGCATATAGGGAGTTGGAAGGCGTGGATCTTGGCGACGCGAGGCGCAACGAACGCGCAAAGACACTGCTGATGCGGTTTGCAGAGAAGCCGACGGCGGGCATTCCTTGCGCACAAGGCCGAAGGCGAGCCTGGTGCCAACACGATCTGGGAGGGCTTGCAGCGCGTTATCATACCCGCCGAAACGCTACGTGCGCTTCGGGGTGAGGCCACATGAACCGAGATGTGTGTAACGAGGCGGCCACAGGCCGCTATCATGTTCACTTTGAACTTCAATACCTAAATCTAATATGAGCAGCCCCGGCCGGGTTCTTGCCATTCTCGATCTATTCACCGAGGAAAATCCGATCTGGCAACCGGACAAAATCAACGATGTTTTGGGCTATTCCCGCCCCACGGGTTACCGCTATGTGAAGGAATTGGTCGAGGCGGGGTTATTGCAAAAAGTCGCGGCGGGGCGCTACTCTCTCGGCGGGCGCATCATCGCGCTGGACTATCAGTTGCGACAAACCGACCCGGTGTTGTTCGCGGCCGATCCGGTCATGCGCAAGCTGGCAGCCAGCACCAAGTTTGACGCGGCACTCAGTGTCATGTTTGCCGGGCCGCAGGTCATCGACGTCCATCGCGTCAGCGCGGAAAAAAATCTTCAACTTTCTTATGGGCGCGGGCGGCCCCGCCCCTTATTCCTTGCTGCCGCCCCAAAAGTTCTGCTAGCGCACCTGCCGCGCAGCTCGCTCAAGAAGATTTACGCAACCCACGCCAAGGAGATCGGCCTCAATGGCATGGGAGATACTTGGCGGGAGTTTTTGAGCGTGCTGACGAAAATCCGCAAGGATGGCTTTTATCGTTCGCAAGGCGAGTTGGAATCCGGGCTCGGCGCAGTGGCTGTTCCAATTTTCAATGCCGAAGGTGATTGCGTAGCTGCGCTGGCACTCGTAGGCAGCGTTCAGCGTTTTGATACCAGTTCGAACGCTCGCCTGTTGAGCCGCTTGCAGGAGGCATCCGCCGTCATACGTCTTTCCTTGGGGTAGCGCTCGATTTTTTCCAGCCACCTGAATCAAGCGTCGAAGATTTTGCTCAAGCGATGGAGCGTAGTGGCCTTCCTTCGACCGCTCAGCGCATCCGAGAAGCAAGAGAGTTACTGTGAATGACCTAGCGTTCTCAGCGACCTGAGCGCGCGCATTGTAGAACAACCAAGCTTTTGTAGAACAAAAAAAACGGGTCCCATTTCTGGGACCCGCATGGTATTTGGTGCCGGCTGCAGGACTCGAACCCGCCACCTGATGATTACAAATCGCCGGTAGCCGGTATTCCCCTACGTTGACCTAAGTTTAGGCAACCGGGCAAATCCTTACCACACAAGGCTTTTGCGCATACGCAGTCCGATTAACCATTGACCTGGATTGATTGATTTGCCCATAATCGGGTTACATGGCGGTTACATGGATTTCATGTAACCCGGTCCGAAGGAGCGGCGAAGGTGGCAAAGGTCAATTTCACGGCGGCGCGGGTCGGCGGACATAGCTGCCCCGCTGGCAAGTCTCAAGCGTTTATATGGGACAGCAAGGCGTCCGGTTTGGGCTTACGCACAACGGCAAGCGGCGCGAAATCCTACATCTTTCAGGGCAAGCTCCACGGCGGCACGGTGCGCGTGACGATTGGCGCCCCGCGAGACTGGGGCATCGACCAAGCACAGGATGAAGCGCGCCGCCTGCAGCGGCTGCTTGATGATGGCGTAGACCCGCGAACCGAGAAGGCCGAGAGGCGCGCCGCCCATGAAGCCGAGCAGGCCGACAAGCAGCGCAAGAGGGCGACCGTGGCCGAGGCATGGGCAGACTATCTCGAATACCTGCGTACCAAGATTTCCCCCAAAACCAAAAGGCCGAGGTCCGCGCACTACATTAACGACCACACCAAGCTCGCCGCCCCCGGTGGCGAAAGGGCGAAGCGCGGCGGCAAGAAAATCGCGCGTGGGCCACTCTGGCCGCTGATGAACCTGAACCTGTCTGAGTTGACCGCCGACAGGGTAAGCGCATGGCTCGAATCGGAGACGCCTGCGCGACCAACGAGCGCAGCCTACGCTTTCCGGATGCTGAAGGCCTTTGTCAGATGGTGCGAAGGACGGGACAGATATATGGGCATCATCCCCGCCGACTGCTGCACATCACCCAAGGTAACAGGCGCACTTCCGAGCGGCGGCACCAAAGACGGCGACAGCCTGCAGCGCGAGCAACTGGCCGCATGGTTCGCGGCTGTGCGCTCGCTGCAAAATCCCGTGCAATCCGCTTACCTGCAAGGCTTGCTCATCACTGGCGCACGACGCGAGGAACTGGCCGCGCTCAGATGGGATGACGTGGACTTCCAATGGTGTAGCCTGCACATTGCCGATAAGATTGAAACCGAGACGGGCCGCGTGATTCCTCTGACGCCCTACCTTGCCTCCGTGCTGGCGGCACTGCCCCGGCGCAATGAGTGGGTATTCTCCAGCCTAAACGCGGCAAGCGGACGGATTTCAGAGCCGAGGTATGCGCACAATCACGCCATTGCGGTAGCCGGTCTGCCACATGTGACGCTGCATGGCCTGCGCCGGTCGTTCGGCACGCTGGCCGAGTGGTGTGAGGTGCCGGTGGGCATCGTGGCGCAAATCCAAGGCCACAAGCCAAGTGCGTTGGCGGAGAAGCATTACCGCCGCCGCCCGCTCGACATGCTGCGCATGTGGCACACTAAAATCGAGGCGTGGTTGCTGGAGCAAGGCGGGATTGAATTTGTGCCCGCCACCCCGGGACTGCGGATCGCAAGTTCAAGCTGAGTAGTGATGTGCCAGGCTAGACCGACGGGCCGAAAAGCAGGAAAACCTTCACCTGCCTGCCTGGCGCCCCCCAATTGAAGGCCGCGCCTGAAGGTGTGCAAATGAGTGTGGATTGGTCATTTTGGTTAGGATTGCATACTGTTGAAGAGTGGCAGGCTTGCGCCCTTTCGCTCCAAATGGATCCAGATTATTTACGGTTAGATCAATATGCGAACGCATATGCGAGGCCGGAAAGCTTGCCGGTCTTCGATGCGTTCTGCTTTCCCACCGCTGAACTGGAGGAAAAATTCAAAAAGCGCCTGCGGCTGCTGGCTTCGACGCTCAGTGCGGGCGGACTGCATTTTCGCCGCCCTCGGGATGTCCCGCGCGGTCACGGCGAGCGGAAAATCTATCTGTCCGACTTTGCGACATGGGCGCTGTCGATCGTCGCATGGGACGGTTTGCCGCCTCAACTCGTAGCGCTTGCGAAATCTGCTGGGCAGTCCTCGGCGGGGTCGGCTGTCGAGCCCCCTTCGGTTCCGAACGGCGTTGGCCAGAGGACCGGCTCGCACTTCGGGTTCGAGGTAAAGCTCTCCGAGCGCGAGAGCGCGATTGGCGCGGGCAGTACACCGACGTGCAACGCTGCGCCGGAACTGAAGATTGGTAGCAATGCAAAGGCGGCCGTAGTTGCTTATATCGGATACTGGGCGCCAAAGCTTCGTGGCAAAGACGACACAGCGCAGGCGCTCGCGGAGAAGATTTTCGATCACATTCCTGCCGGGTGCTCAGGTGAGCGGGGGGCCATAACCGTTCCGTCAATTGTGCGCAACCTTCCGGCTGGCTTGACCGGCGGACGAAAAGGGAGAGGCGTGAAATCCACGAAAAAGTAAGTCGGCGTGCCGATTCAACGCTACGCCGATTTGCTACGCCGATTCAAAAAATTGCCGAAACCCTTGTAAATAAAGGGTTTCGGCGCAGCGTGTTGATTGTTTGATCGGCGTATGTGCCGATTCTGAAATGGAATCTGTTTTAACGACAGATGAGGTTTTCAGATGGCACATTTCAATGCGCCGACGTCCCGTGCAAGCTTGCCCCAAGTCCTGCCGACGGACGAGGCAGCCGCCGTGATCAATCGTAAGCCGCAAACCCTGCGCAAGTGGGCCTGCCTGGAGAATGGCCCGATTCGCCCTGTCCGGATCAATGGCCGCTTGGCCTGGCGCGTTACCGACCTCATGGCGCTGCTGCGCGGGGAGGTTGCGTAATGGGCTCCACCGACAAAGACAAGGCGCCGCCTCTGATTCCCGGAGCCCGCACCGGGGACGACCGGGAGCTGCGCATCATCGACTACATCGACCTCACCGAGGATCTGCGCACGATCTTGATCACTCTGATGAGCGAGGGGTTCGACGGCGTGAGGGTCAATTTGTGCCCCGGCGGGGGGCTTGCTTGGAAAATTGAACTCAACACGCCTGTGGGCGCGTTCGTTGAGTGGCTTTGCCTGCTCGAGAAACTCGGGTGCCTGATGCCGGATCCGGAATGGGCGGTCGCGTTCATGCGCGTATTCCAACGCAACTTCGCGGGTGGGGCATGAACGATGCCGCCGAAGCTCACGCCATGGAGCGCAAATACGCGGTCATGGCCTACGCAAATGAGCACGATTCTGTTGGCAGGCAACTCTGGGGAACATGGCAGCAGGTAATCGCCCTGTTGGCTAAACGCGATATCCGGCCGGGAAAATCGGGGAAGGCGTTCGCTCCTGTATTGATGAAGACGAGGGCGACCCGCTCCAACGGCAATGTGATCGAAATCCACATGGCCGTTGCCGATATCGACACCGAGGGCGAAAAGGAAAAGGGGACGGGGCGGTTGGTGTCGGTCTCGAAGCAAGCTCCGCTGTCGGTCGAATTGCGCCCCAAGATCCGCGGCTATACCTGGGCCGCGCATTCGTCCCACTGGCACGAGCCGCAACGGGGTGTCGTCAAATACCGAATCGTGCTCCCTTTTTCTCGCCCCTGCACGCTGGAGGAGTGGCCGCAGGTCTGGAAGGGGTTGCACATTCTGCTGGGTGGGCATTGCGACCCCGCTTGCAAGGATGCGTCTCGTCTTTACTACCTGCCGAGCTGTCCGGCGGGATCCGAGATCGACGCGTTTTTCGAGACGAACGACGGCGAGTTGCTCGATCCCGATGTGTTGATCGATCTCGCTCGCCAGGCTGCCCTCGCACAGGCATCGATATTCTCCGTAGGCAATTTGGGCAGTGTGGCGAAGCTCCCCGGGCCTCCGGAAACGCCGGAGGAGATCGAACGCGTCAAATCGATGCTGCATAAGATCCCTGCGAACTGCGGTTATGAGCAGTGGCGCCGTGTTGTGTGGGCAATCGCAGCGACCGGCTGGGCCTGTGCGGAGGCTGTTGCGCGTGCGTGGAGCCAAACGGCGCCGCAGAAGTTCAACGAGGTCGATTTCCTCAAGGTCTTCAGGGCTTTCAAAGCTGACGGTGGTGTCGGATTCGGGACTCTCGTCCATCTGGCGAAGGAAAACGGTTTCGCGCCGAGCCTGCCCGAGCGCTTCACGTGGACCGGCGGTGACGTCGAAAACGGTCGGCGTTTTGCGGATTCGTTTCGGGGCCGTCTGCTTTTCGTGCATGAGACCGGGGACGTGCTGCAGTTCGACGCACGAGCTGGCTGGGTATCGGCACCTGCGGGTGAAGCTGATCGCGCGGCAAAACAAGTCCTGGACCAAATGCGCGACGAGGCGATCAAGCTTTTCAAGGCGGCGTCGGATGATCCGAAAACGAAGCGCGCGATGACGGAAGTGGTTCGCGCCAGCAAGGCTACCAACCTTCGCGCGATGATCGAGATGGGGCGATCCGAATCCGGCATGACACGCTCGCTTTCCGACTTCGATTCGGACCCGATGAAACTCGGGGCGACGAACGGTGTTATCGATCTCCAGAGAGGCACGCTCATTCCGATTTCGCCTGATCTGCTGGTCACAAAGCGCTGCAACGTTGCCTTCGACCCGCGTGCGACGAGCCCACGGTGGATTCAATTCCTCGTTGACGTACAACCGGACCCGGCCATCCGTGAATTCCTGCAACGTTGGGTGGGGTATTGCTTGACCGGGAGTGTACGGGACCACAAGCTCGTCTTCCTGCATGGCGGTGGAGCAAACGGAAAGAGTGTGTTTGTGGAACTGCTTGCGTGGCTCTTGGGCGATTACGCGAAGAAGGTCGCAACCGAGATGTTGATGCAGCATCAGCGGAACCCGCAGGCCCCCAGTTCTGACATTGTGTCCCTCAAGGGCATGCGCTTCATCTACGCAAACGAAACGGAGGAAGGCCGGAGGCTGGCCGAAGCCAGGGTGAAAGACATGACGGGGGGCGACACGCTGACCGGGCGCGTCGTCTACGGCAAGGCTGATATCACGTTCGCACCGACGCACAAGCTGGTTCTCGTTGGCAACCATAAGCCGGACATCGGCGATACGAGTAATGGCATGTGGCGGCGCATGTGCCTGGTTCCGTTCGATGTGACGATTCCCGCTAACAATCGCGATGTGACGCTGCTGGAAAAGCTGAAATACGAGGGTTCGGGAATTCTCAACTGGGCGTTGGAAGGCTTGCGCAAGTATCAGAAAGACGGGCTCGCCATTCCCCAGACGATCAACGCAGCGACCGCAGCGTATCGGGACGAGGAGGACATCATCGGCGAATGGCTCGGCGACCATTGCGACAAGGGGGCCAGCATGACGGTGAAAAAAGATCAGGCGTACAGAGCGTACCACGCATGGGCCTTGAAAAACGGCTATCGCCCGCTGACGAAGGGGCGCTTTACTCGCCGGCTCAGGGACAAGGGGTTCCGCCCCCTGCCTGACAAGCGGACCATCGGCGGGCTGGCCCTGAATCAAGAGGGTACTTGGGCCGCCCAGCAGTGACCGAGCTTGCGCGGTTTGCGTCGTTTGACGTGAAAAACAAAAACTTTCTCTAATTCTCTCTCATGGAGAAGTTTTTGGAATTGGCCTTCAAACGACGCAAACCACGCACCCGGCGAACGTCGTCGTCTCCGTCACGGGGGCGCGGACCCTAACCACCACCGAGCGTGAACATGAGTGCATATATCGAGAACCTGCAGCGGCGCATGGGCGCCGCCATGCCCGTCGCGAAATCGTCGCTGAGTGATCGGTTTGTAACGTGGTACGGCGCCCTGCCGGAGGTCGCGCGGAACCGCCCGTTTTCGATGGTCGAGTTTGAGGCTGCACTCGGCACGCAGGGGAAGTACATTAGCCCGGTTCTGCTGCAGTTAGGCTGGCAGCGCAAGCGTCGCTGGAGTTCGCACGGACAGTACCATCGGTATTGGGTGTCGCCGGCCCTGAAAACTCCTTGTGACCGTGCCGGCTAGCCCCCACATGCGGCGCTAATGACTGGACTCATCGCATTGAGCCGGCCACTGTAATTGCGCGGGTCGCCGACATTCTCTGCCACCTGCATGACTCGTTCTTTCACGGAGTTGCAATATCCGATCTGCTCCTCGCGTTGGCTAATCAGGCGCGGATTCAGTCGGCAGGTCGTCCGCATCGTGGGCACCATTGAATTTAGACGACCGCTGACATTACGCGAGTCGCCTTGACTTGCAAGGCTTGCCGAGCGATCAATGCTAGAAAAGCAAGCTCTGATCTGGTACTCGAGACCCTGGCTAACCGATTGTGCGCCGGCGCCACCAACAAAAATCAGAGACAAGCAGGCTGCCAATAGCGCACTGTCAAAATTGGCATATCGAATCATTTTGACGCCTCCGTTCGCGATCTGACGGGAGGTAGTGACAGGATCTCAATCCTCCCCTGATATGGTGATACAACGACGCGAATTTCGCGCGCCCAAATAGTAGTCGACCGATCCGACCTACTTGCTTCGGTATGAACCGCCTCGTTGAAGGGTCAATTTGTCCCCCCCGACGTCGGGGTAGATGGACCGGTCTGCGGATCAAACGCCTGACCGAACGCCGTCTCTGGAATGGAAATTGCGGCGCAATATAGCGCCGCCCAGCGCGAACTAGCGTTGAATCGGATCATTGCTATGGTCGATTCGTCCGCTTGTCGATGTTGGGGGCCCGTAAGCGTGTGCGGTGACAGTGGGAGATCTGTCTCATTGCGGATACACCATGGCAATGTCGCGCCCGTTGCGCCGCACCGGCACCGCGATGCCGTGCACCCCCGCCTGCTCCAGCGCGGTGTAGATGCGCGAGACCGACACGTCGAGCGCGTCAACGTCGACCCACACGTCGCCGTCCACATCACGCACTTCGATATGCATGCGCACCCGCAGGTTGGTGCCCACGAAGTCCCCGAGCTGCACCATGCGGGATTCGGTGCGCACCACCCGGTCGCGAACCTCTTGCAGAATTTCCAGTTCGGTAGTCATCACGCTCTCCTATAAAGTCACAACATCGCGGATGCGTTCGCCAGCGGCCGGGGGGGTGAATTTTCCCCGTACCATCGAACACCGATTCACACTTTCGTTGGCGAAACATTCCCGGGCCCGAATTTGCGACGCAAGCGATATTTCAAGCGCTGCGAGGATGATTCTTGCGACGGTCAGATTACGCCCGCGGCCATCGCACGGCTCCTTCGTATAGCGACAACAATTGCTCGCCCAGATTGACGAGCGCAGCGCGATTGGCTCACAGGCGGAACGCAAAAATTGTTCCATGCTGGTCAGATAATTGATTATCCCAAGGATTTTCCTCTGGACCGATTCAAACGACATCGCTATCAGCCGAAAACGTTTCATGGCTGAAACGTGGGGGACTGGAGTCGGGGTGTCTATGGGGATTTGTGTGTTGGCGAAGCGCGCGCGATAGGATGTGATTTGCGCGCGCCCGAACCGGGGGGCGTGATTGAAAGAGTTGCAACCCACTAACTGACGATACGACGGCGTGCTTGGAGGCCTGGCGCTTGCGTATTCCTGTATTTGGTATCCGTCGGATCGGCGAGGCGGCCACCATGAACGGTGATCGGGGCCGCTGGTTGCGCCTGGCGAACCACAGCGACGAGGGGCAGGAAGCGACCCACTACCGCCGGTCGCGTTGTCAGCAGTCAAAAGGCAGGTAACGAGGTGGTCCGGTCACCCGGCTATACTTGCTGAAAGTTGGCAACTGGGTCGCCTCAAGGGCGCCCGCCCGGTTGATTCCACGGATGTCATGGGCCGCTGAGGTCCCACAATTGCCGGTTGTTCGGGAAGATTGGGAACAGGCTGGGGCGCTCCTGCCCATCCTGGGCGCGTTTTGGCAATTCGGTACCGGCTTAGAAGGAAATGAAGTTCGCTTGTCGACCGGGTCGTGCGATCACGCCAGAAGTCGAGTTTGGGCAGCTCAAAATTTCAGTCGTTACGGGGTGACACCGACTTACGAAGAGGCGTAGCCAATGCCTTTCGCCTACCCTCGCCACTTCCTTTATCATTCGCATGACGCCAACTAGGGCCAAGAGCGACCTCGCGTATGACAGAGAACCAGAACCCAGAACAAAAGGCCCGAGACAATATCGACGCGCTGCTTAAGCAAGCAGGTTGGGTCGTTCAATCAGCGAAGAAGATTGATTTCGGCGCGGGGCTCGGCATCGCTGTCAGGGAATACCAAACCGATGTCGGTCCGGCTGATTATGTCTTATTGGTCGACAAAAAGGCAGTCGGAGTTATCGAGGCAAAGAAGGAAGACCTTGGCCACAAGATCACCGAAGTCGAACAGCAGACCGAAGGTTACGCTGCTGCCAAGCTAAAGTGGGTGAACAACAAGGAGCCCTTGCCCTTTCTGTACGAGAGCACCGGCATCATCACTCGTTTCACCGATAGCCGTGACCCCAAGCCACGCTCCCGCGAGGTGTTCAGCTTCCATCGCCCGGAAACCGTCAAGCAATGGTTATCCCAAGGCGGCAGCCTGCGCCGGCGCTTGCAGACGATCCCCGCTCTGAATCCGAACCACTTGCCCGCCCAGGAACTGCACCTGCGCGACTGCCAGGAAATTGCCATCACCAACTTGGAGGAATCTTTCAAGGCAGATCGACCTCGCGCCTTGATCCAGATGGCCACTGGTGCCGGCAAGACCTACACCGCCATCACCTCCATCTATCGGCTGCTCAAGTACGCCGAGGGAAAACGCATCCTCTTTCTCGTCGACACCAAGAACCTTGGCGAGCAGGCCGAGCAGGAAATGATGTCCTACGTTCCGCTTGACGATAACCGCAAATTCACTGAGCTTTACAACGTCCAGCGGCTCAAATCCTCGTACATCGCCAAAGATAGCCAGGTATGCATCAGTACCATCCAGCGCCTGTACTCCATCCTCAAGGGAACTGAGCTCGACGAAGCCACCGAGGAAATCAATCCAGCCGAGCTCGTTCAGCCCAAGGCTCCGATGCCCGTCGTCTATAACGCCAACATCCCTCCGGAATTCTTCGACTTCATCTATATCGACGAATGCCACCGCTCGATCTACAACCTCTGGCAACAGGTCATCGACTATTTCGACGCCAGCCTGATCGGTCTTACCGCCACGCCTGATAACCGGACCTACGGCTTCTTCAAGAAAAACGTCGTCAGCGATTACAGCCACGAAAAAGCCGTGGCCGATGGCGTCAATGTCGGCAATGAAATCTACGTCATCGAAACGCAGATCACCAAAGCTGGCAGCGAAATCAAAGCACAGCAGCAGGTCGAGCGGCGCGAAAAGCTCACCCGCAAGAAGCGCTGGGAACAGCAGGACGAAGACGAGGCTTACTCCGCGACTCAGCTCGACCGCAATATCGTCAACCCGGACCAGATTCGCACCGTCATCCGCACTTTCCGCGACAAGCTGCCCGAAATATTCCCCGGCCGCGAAGAAGTGCCCAAGACCCTCATTTTCGCCAAGAGCGACAGCCACGCCGACGACATCATCCAGACCGCCCGCGAAGAATTTGGCGAGGGTAATGCCTTCTGCAAGAAGCTTACCTACAAGAGTGATGAAGACCCCAAGTCTGTCCTAGCCCAGCTCCGTAACGATTACTACCCGCGCATCGCGGTCACCGTGGACATGATCGCCACCGGCACCGACGTCAAACCGCTCGAATGCCTGCTCTTCATGCGCGACGTCAAAAGCCGCAACTACTTCGAGCAGATGAAGGGGCGCGGCACCCGCACGCTTGACATGGACGATCTAAGGAAGGTCACGCCGTCTGCCAAGAGCGCCAAGACCCACTATGTCATCGTCGACGCCATCGGCGTTACTAAGTCGCTAAAGACTGCAAGCCAGCCCCTCATCAGCAAGCCCTCGGTCCCACTCAAAGATTTGGCCATGGCCGTCATGATGGGCGCCACCGACGAAGACACGGTTTCGTCCCTTGCCGGCCGTCTGGCCCGCCTCAACAAGCAACTCGATGCCGACGAGCAACAGCAAATCCGCGATGCCGCCGGCGGCGTCGAGCTCAGCCAGATCGTCGGCAGGCTGTTTGGCGCCATCGACGCCGACAACATTGAAGCCAGAGCGTTGGAGCTTGCCGGCCTTCCAATAGGCTACGACCCCGGCGATACCAAGCGCCAGCAAGCGCAAGAGCAATTAATAAGTACCGCCTCCAGTGTCCTCAACGGCGAGCTGATCGAACTCATCGACGCCATCCGCCGCGACAAAGAGCAAACCATCGACCACGACAACATCGACATTGTTCTGCGTGCCGAATGGGACAAGGACGCCGCGAACAATGCCCAGGCCCTCACCGATGAGTTTGCCGAATACCTGAAGTCCAACCAAGACAACATCGGCGCCCTCACCATCTTCTTCAGCGAGCCGTACAGAAGGCGCGAACTCAGCTTCGACCTTATCCGGCAGGTACTCGACAAGCTCAAGATCGACAAACCCAAGCTCGCGCCACTGCGCGTGTGGCAGGCCTACAGACAGTTAGACGACTACAAGGGCGAGCAGCCGATCAGCGAGCTCACGGCGCTCGTTGCGCTCATCCGTCGCGTCTGCGGCATGGATGAAAAACTATCTACTTTCGACAACACCGTCCGCCGCAACTTTCAGAACTGGGTGATGAAGCACCACTCCGGCGGGAGCGAGAAATTTAACGAGGAACAAATGAACTGGCTGCGTATGATCCGCGACCACGTTGCCAACTCTTTTCACATCGAGCGCGACGATCTGGAAATGTCACCCTTTGATGGGCAAGGCGGGCTGGGAAAGATGTATCAACTGTTTGGAACCCAGATGGATACGTTGCTGGATGAGCTGAATGAAGTGCTGGTGGCATGATGACGGCCAAACATTCCACTGAGCTCCCGAGTGGCTGGAGATTAACCGTACTCTCAGAAATAGCTGTCATTAATCCGACGATTGATAAATCTAGTATTCCCGATACGCTGGAAGTTTCTTTTGTACCCATGCCGGCCGTTCAAGCCGGGACGGGTGGCATTGATGTATCTCAAACACGTCTGTTTGGGGCAGTAAGAAAAGGCTATACCCCATTTCAGGAAGGGGACGTCCTTTTTGCAAAAATCACCCCTTGTATGGAAAACGGTAAGATGGCCGTTGTTCCCCAACTTAAAGGCGGGCTTGGGTTTGGGTCGACCGAATTTCACGTACTACGCCCTCATCAGGGTATCGATAAGAACTACCTTTATTACTACGTTTCCTCCGAGAGCTTTCGCCGCGAAGCGCAACACAACATGTCCGGCGCGGTTGGCCAGCGACGCGTCACAACCCCGTATTTGACCGCCTGCAAACTTCCGCTTCCGCCCGAACACGAACAACGCCGCATCGTCGCCAAAATAGAAGAGCTGTTATCCGAGCTGGACAATGGCATAGAAGGCCTGAAGACCGCTCAGGACCAGCTCAAGGTCTATCGCCAGGCCCTGCTAAAGCACGCCTTCGATGGCAAGCTCACCGCCCAATGGCGCGCCGACAACCCGGACAAACTCGAGACCGCCGACGCCTTGCTGAAGCGCATTCAGCTAGAGCGCGCGCAACGTTACCAGCAACGACTCACTGATTGGGAAGCAAGTGACAAACAAGGCGGCAAACCAAGAACCCCGAAAGCTCTACCGCGTCTGACGGCTGAAGAGTTGGGCAAATTGCCGGATCTACCGACCGGGTGGTCGTGGGTGAGGCTAGGAGACGTTGCAACAATCATTGCAGGACATGCCTTTGAGAAATCTGAGTATTCTGATTCTGGAGTGAGACTGTTTCAAATCGCAAACGTATCTTTCGGGGAGGTCTCTTGGGATAAAGAAGTTCTCTTGCCTAATGAATATTGGGAAACATTTGAAGAGCTAAGGTTATTTCCGGACGATATCGTCATGGCTTTAAACCGGCCGTTAATAGGCGATGACTTGAAAATTTGCAAGTTGCGCACAACTGACTCTCCATCGATTCTTTACCAACGAGTCGGCAAGTTTGTCCCTCACGAGCCCAATATTAGAAATCTGATCTATTGGTATTTGCGATCACCAATATTCATCAGCTCACTCAAAGCAGAGTTGCGGGGAGTGAACATTCCGTTTATCAATCAATCAAGATTGATGGAATATGCAATTCCTTTATTTAGCTTTAGCGAGCTGTCGTATTTGGTTGATGAATTGGAACGAGTATTCAGTGAGGCAATACATCTCGACCAAATCATTACCACCGCCCTACAACAGGCCGAAGCCCTGCGCCAGTCCATCCTGAAAAAAGCCTTCTCCGGCCAGTTGGTGCCGCAAGACCCGAACGACGAGCCAGCTTCGGCCCTGCTCGCCCACATCAGGGCGGAGAAGTTCGCCGACTCTCAAGACAAGAAAGCCCGCAAATGAACGCAACCGCATCCATCGTTTCCAAGGTCTGGAGTTTCTGCACCACGCTACGCGACGACGGCGTGGGCTACGGCGACTATCTGGAACAACTCACTTACCTGATCTTCCTCAAGATGGCGGACGAGTACAGCCAGCCGCCGCATAACCGCGAGGTTGGCATCCCGGCCGAATACAACTGGCAGAGCCTCAAGGCCAAGCGCGGCGCCGAGCTGGAAGTCCATTACGTAACGCTGTTGCGCGAACTGGGAGGCAAGCCCGGCATGCTCGGCGCGATCTTCATCAAGGCCCAGAACAAGATTCAGGACCCGGCCAAGCTGTATCGCCTGATCGACATGGTGAATGAAACCCAGTGGGTCACCATGGGCGCGGATGTAAAAGGCGACATCTATGAAGGGCTGCTCGAACGCAATGCAGAAGACACCAAGTCTGGCGCTGGCCAATATTTCACGCCGCGCGCACTCATTCGTGCCATGGTTGAATGTGTTCGCCCTGAATCTAACAAGACGATCGCTGATCCTGCCTGCGGCACCGGCGGCTTCTTTCTTGCCGCGTATGACTTTCTGGTGGCGACGCACCAGATGAATAAGGCGCAGAAGGCCTTCCTCAAGCACGATACCTTCTACGGCAACGAGATCGTTGCCAGCACTCGCCGACTCGCCTTGATGAACATGTTCCTTCATAACATCGGCGAGATCGACGGCGACAGCATGATTTCCCCTAACGATGCGCTGGTCGCCAGTTCGCCGCAAACTTACGACTATGTGCTCGCCAATCCACCCTTCGGCAAGAAGAGCTCTATGAGCTTCACGAATGAAGAAGGCGAACAGGAAAAGGACGACCTGACCTACAACCGCCAGGATTTCTGGGCCACCACGTCAAACAAGCAGCTCAATTTCGTCCAGCACATCCGCACCATGCTCAAGACTACCGGGCGCGCCGCCGTGGTCGTGCCTGACAATGTCTTGTTCGAAGGCGGCGCCGGCGAAACCGTGCGCAAGAAGCTGATGGGGAACACCGATCTGCACACGATTCTGCGGCTGCCGACCGGCATCTTCTATGCCAATGGCGTTAAGGCAAACGTGCTGTTCTTCGACAACCATGCCGCCAGCAAAGACCCTTGGACCAAGGAAGTCTGGTTCTACGACTACCGCACCAACATTCATCACACGCTCAAGAAGAAGCCGCTCCGCTTTGAGGACTTGAAGGATTTCATCACCTGCTACAACGCGGGCAACCGCTTTGAACGCAAGGAAACGTGGAGCGAGAGGAACAACCCCGAGGGCCGTTGGCGCAAATTTACCCACGAGCAAATCTTGGCTCGCGACAAAACCAGCCTTGATATTTTCTGGCTCAAGGACAAAAGCCTTGTCGACCTCGACAATCTTCCCGAACCGGACGAGCTAGCCATCGACATCATCGACAACCTCGAGGCCGGGCTGGATAGCTTCCGAGCGATTGCTGCCGCACTTGATGCCTAATCGTCACATCCTGTCATATGCCGACAGTCGCAGGCAACAGCGGTTTTTCGAGAGATGCTGAAGCGGCTGGACGGCTGACCAGTCTACCCACACATTTTCTGTGTCCTTGCCGCATAGAGCGCATATGTCCGTCTCGAAGCCAACGATGAGCTGTTGTGACGTCAGTTTGCTTCCCATTCAAAGGCGGCTGATCATGGTCTCGGCCTGCTCGTTACTTGGTAGGTCGAGCGTGAGCAGGTCGCCGTGCTCACGATGACGTGAAGGTGCGTCGGGCATGGATGAGGCTAACTGGCCGCACCCAGTCGGCCACTGTCCTGGTGATTTCCGGCCGGCTCAACTCGGCCGATTCTGTTGAAAAACTCGGTGACGGTCGATCTCGTGAGGTTTTTCGGGTCGCTTTACCCTTAATCGATGCTCGCGAGCGGTTTGTAGGCCGATCTAAGAGGTCGAATTTTTTGCCAGAGGTTCGAGAGCGGCGTGCTACGAGTTTTTCAACAGAATCGACCCACTCCGGACGCTCGCGATTCGCGTCACCGGACGTTCGCGGGCGGCGGTGGGCGGGCACAATTGCCACGCGGCGGCTGCCTGATACGCTAGCATGAAGCCGTCGGGTGCCGGCCGCGTTAGCTCAGACCCATCGAAGCGGGAATGAGACGGAAGCGCTGCGGCTGCTTTTGGTGCTCCGAAAGGGATGTGGCGAAACGTGCAGCAACGAACAAGGGGGCCGTGATGGCGCACGAGGAGGGACTTCCGGGAATCGGGCAGTCGCAAGAGATCGGACAAGACGCGACTCGGTGCCTGCATACGAATGCCCCGAGGAACTGGGTTACGCCCAAGGACTTGGGTGGAACGGACGACTATGGCCTTGATTTTCAGATTCAACTGAAAGTTCAGAGCCAAGCAGCCGCGATATTCCGATTGCAGCTGAAAGGGACCAAGAGCCCGACGTTCATCGAAGGCGGCAAGTTCATCTCGATTCCTTTGTCCGCCTCGACGTTGCGCTATTACCGCAACGTCGCGGAGCCGATTCTGCTGGTCGTGTGCGACCTCAGCGCGAACGCAGACCCTCGCCAGTGCCCTCTCTACTACACCTGGGTACGCGAGGAACTTCGACGAGTCGACGTCGACGGCTTGGATCTGGAACAGGAGAAGGCCAACCTGCGAGTTCCCACGGCAAACCAACTCACCTACGAGTTGGACTTGCTGCCGGCCGTCCAGAACGCCAACGAGCTGGCAGAAGCTGGGCACGCGTTGGATGTGCGGGTCGCCGACTTGCGCCCGGAACTGCAGCCTGAGCAACGCGTCGAGGTCGTGCGCGACCTTGCCGAAGGCTTCAACAAACGCAGCGCCGCCTTCTTGGAAGCGGTCGCCGCGCCGGCCAGCGAGCATTGGCCCAAGCCGGAGGCGGGCACGCTAGCCGCGGACTTGATAGACGCAGCCAAGCTGCTGAAGAACGGGAAGTTGGACAAAGCGATCGCAGTACTGGATCGCGCGGAGGCGAGGCTGAAGGGCGCTGTGGACCTCGAACGCGGCGAGTTTCACTTTCTCAGGGGCCGTCAGGCAATGCTGAGTGGCGACGACAAGGCTGCTAGCTTGGCTTTCCTGCTCGCTGCTCGGACGACAGGTCAGAGCAAGCATTGGGCAGCCTGGGTCGAGAGCGAGCTGCGCAGGCGCTACGACCCGAACGACTCAAACATCGCGGATCTCGATTTCTCCGACGTGCTCGACCATCTGCCGAAAGCCACGGATGCGGTGCTCGCCGCCGCCAGGGCGAGGCTGCTAGCTGCCAGCCACAAGCCCGACGAAGCTCGCGCTGTGCTGGTCCAATTCCCGGGCGCCGAGAGCATGGCTGGACTCGGCGTGGTTGAAACCATGAACGGCAAGTGGGACGCTGCGTTGGCGGCCTGCGATGCGGGGCTGGCGGACCCGCAGTGCTCCGATTCATCGCGCCTGCTGTTTCAGATCCTCAGGGCCCGCGGCAAATTTCACAAGTCTCTTGCGGCGGCAACCCGAAAGGTCGAGGAGGAGATCGTTCCGCCTTCCGGCCCTCCCGGCGTGGATGCTGAGCTCCTGAGGCGAGCATGGAGCGACATCCTCGTGGTGGTTGAGTCGATGGACGAGATCGGCTGGGCTAGCAACTCCGAGTTTGTCGCCGATATCCTGGCCGCGTGCGCAGCCATGCTGGGCAAGCAGAAGGAAGCGTTGACGATCTTGCGCTCGGCGGTTCAGAAGCGCCCGGCGTCGCTGGCCTTGAATGCTTCTTTGGAAGTGATCGCTGCGCAATGCGGGCAGTTCGATGTCGCGCTGGAAGCCAACATAAGGCTCGACCGCAGCGACACGCAGATCTTGCGCCGGATCGCGTTCCTGTACGAGGTGGGGAAACGGAGGCGCGAGTGCGTCGCGCTGACGGAACAGGAGCTACCCAAACTGTCTCGCGACCACCAGCTTTTCGGAGCGGTGCTGGTACTTGCCGGGCGAGCGGCGCACGACATGGCTCGCGAGGACCTTGTGAAGTCGTGGTCGGATCTGCTCGAATCCGACGAGAACCTGCGCCCCCACGCAGCGGTCCTCGGCTACCACTTGTCTGTGGCGAAGAGCCCCTTGAGCGCCTCGGATGCTCTGGCGGTGCTGGCGAAGCGTCACGAAGATCTCAGACGGCCGTTGCCGACGGCGATCACACTCTTCGAGGAGATCGACCCGGCCAGTGAGGCGCAAGCGCCTATGCTTCTCGAGTTGGCCAAGGAGCTGAGGGCGCACAGCCGGTTGGCGCCCGGCATGTCAGTTCACCTTGGCATGGCTCTGGTCACGCTAAGAGAGTGGGACAAACTCCTCCAACTCTGCGACGAAGCCGAGCGCGAGTTCGATGGCAATCCTCGTCTGGTGGCGTTCAAGGGCCTCGCGCTGGATCGGCTTGGCAATACCGGGGGCGCTCGGCAAGTCCTGAAGAGCATGCTGGACGGCGGCATCGCCGACAGCCTCGCCCTCAGGACCTACATCAACATCATGGTTCGCTGCGGCTTCTTCGACGAAGCGCTCGTGGCGGGCGAGCAGATTCTCGACGCCGCGAGCTCGGCCGCGCAGAAGCGCGATTGCATCCGCCTCCTGTTCAACCTGGTGCAAACCAAGAATCCGAACGATCCGCGCTTGGTCGACTTAGCCGTTCGGATGGGAGAACTCGCCGAACCCACAAACGAGGCCGAGGAGGGCGTGTTTCTCGCGATGGTTCTTGTGGGCACGAGCACCAGCTACGGCGCACTGAGCCCCGAGAAGCAGAAGGAGATCAGCGGGCGCGCCAACGCTTTCTTCGAGCGATTTCCGGATTCCAAGGTGTTGCGGCGAATCGACACTGGCAATGCCTCGGGCGACGAGCTTTTGCAGCGACTCAAAGAGATCAGCGGCGTCACTGAGGAAAGGCAGCGGGCGCAGGCGCGCATGGAGCGCGAAATGCGGGACGGGAAGCTGCCTATCCCCTTTGCTTGGCGCCCCAAGCTCGCGCTTCTGAACATAAGGGATCAACTGCACTTGTGGGAAGTGAGCAAGCGGGTCACCCCCGACGACAAGCAGTTCCATCTCACCATGGAAACCGCGGATTGGAAACCAAAGCGCGCGGCCGATCTGCGGGGCAAGATCCCGTTGGTCGACTTGACGACGCTGTTCGTCCTGCTCGACCTGGATCTGCTCGACGCCCTCTTTGCGCAGTTCACGACAGTCGCGATCGCGCAGAGCACCCTGGCGGAGCTCGCGACGCTCTGCCAAGTGTTCTCTGGTTGCCCCTGGCGAGACAAGTGCTTGGACCTTCAAAGCCGCCTGCGCGCGAAGCTCGGACAGATCACGCAGCCCATCGCACAGTCGCAGGACGAGGAAGAGGTCGAAGCTCAGCAAGGCATTCCTGTTTCGGCCGGGGAGATCAAGACCCTCTGCACCACGGGCGGCTACTTCCTGTATTCGGACGACTTCGTCTTCCGCGTCTGGTGCCTAGGGGAAGCCTCGGTGCAGCAGTCCATGAGCACTCTTGACCTGCTCGAAGCGCTGGAAGAGGGAGAAATCATTGATCGGGCGAGGGCTGCGAGGGAGGTCGCGAAGTTGTGCGCGTGGAACGTCAGTGTCGTAATCCTGCAGAAACACCAGCTTGCGATCGTGCCCCAAGGCGCCATCGCAGCCCGGAACATCTTCGAGGGAGTCGGAAGACTACAGGGCGACGAGGACTTCATGTCCATCGCCACCGGCATGTGGGATTTCCGTTCGGACTTCCTGCGCAATCTCAACCACGTCGCCGCCGTGCTGCAAAACCTGGTCAATGAGCCGTCCGTTCCCACCGTGGTCGCCGCATCTTTCGCGGGCGTGTGGTACTTGAAGGCGAAAATCCGCCACGACGCGCCTCGTCCGCCGCTCACGCTGTTGGCCAATCTCGCGCTGGCCGTTGCCGCGACATGGGTGGGATTGGGCGCCAAGGCGAAGCCGGAGGCTCACCGCCGACTGATACAGGTTTTCATGCACCTGGTCGAATTGGAATTCGGTGATCGCATGGACGAAGTGGCCGAGAATCACGCCTATCGCGAGCTCGCGCGTTGCGCGGTCGAGTTCGACGCGAAGCTCAAGGAAAAGCTGTCGCCGCTGCGCGCGTGGATCCTTGAGGGATTCGAGGCGGGAACCGCACCATATGACATTTTCTCCGACGCATACAACGCGGCATATACCGCGTTAGCCGTGCGCGCCGAGCGACAGGGAAGATGACCTTCTCCATGTTGTCCGGCGTGTGTGCCGCCGCGTGGGCAACGCACCGTTACGCTCTTGCGCTTCCCACCGCCGGTTTCCGACAACATCAACTGCTTGCTCGCTGGCCACGACGTCGAAGGTCCGGTTATCGGACGGCCGGCCGAGCATCTCTTCATGGCTGACCTCGGACACTGGCCTCCGTCGAGTCCGGCCGCCGTAATCGTAGGGCTCAATCATGTGCCAGCGATGACCGCCGCTTCCGCTAGCCCACACGAACTGAAACGATCGGTCAGAGGCTACCGAATTCGGTGATCATGAGCGCGCCTGCGTATGCAGCGCTAGCGCTTTCTCTTCCGACCTGGCATCGCCCATCATGAACTGCATGCAGTTCAAAGCGAAATTGTAACTATTAGCCTTTTGGGGGAAAAATTTATACGACACGGTGCAAGGCGCACCCCACCCCTGAATCGGATGGCCCCCTTGGGGTGGTCCCCCGGGGTAAAGAATTCTTTCCAGTGGAAGACATCGAGATCGCCCCACGCGTCGTCGTTGAGGCTAGAGCAAGCTGACTTGGCACGCCGCTATGTATACAGCGGAGCCCGTTTTCCGGCGTGTGTGGTGCTGGTGGATGTTTTGACCAACGGTTCGAATCGGGTTACACATCGGTTACATGGAGCCCAAAACGAAAAGGGGTTACGAGCAAAAACGCTGTAACCCCTTGATTTTATTGGTGCCGGCTGCAGGACTCGAACCCGCCACCTGATGATTACAAATCAACTGCTCTACCAGATGAGCTAAGCCGGCGAAGTCGCGTATTGTAACCGATTCATCGGTTACTGACGACCCCCTGTCAGGGCGAAATCATCCGGCGACGGAGGCCTTTGGGGAAACACGCACAAAGCGCCCACCCCGCTCACCCGCGCTCTCGAATTACTTCACCACCTTCAGGCGAGCCCGTCCGGTGCTGCCACCCGCCGCGCCATTGCCACCTGGGCGCGTCGGATCCGAATCGTCGTCGCTCGCGGCCTGCACCGACGGCACCGCTTCCAACTCGGCACCCTCCTCCGCAGACGCCTGCTTGTCGACCGGGAATGCCATCCCCTGGCCATTCTCGCGAGCATATATCGCCAGCACGTTCGGCACCTGCACTTCCACTTTCTGTGAAATGCCGCCGAAGCGGGCGCTGAATTCAATCCAGTCGTTGCCCATCTGCAATCCGCTCGTGGCATCGAAGCTGATGTTCAGCACGATCTCGCCATCTTTCACAAACTCGCGCGGTACTCGCGTCCTGGCATCGACATGCACGGCCAAATACGGTGTGTACCCGTTGTCGGTACACCACTCGTACAGCGCGCGCAAAAGGTAAGGCTTGGTAGACGTTTCAGGCATATGACCAACTTATCCCGCCGCGAAACCCGCCCACCGCACTCGGCAGGCCAGCCTCGCCAGCGGTTCAATCAACGCATCAGCGACGCATGACCTTTTCGGACGGCGTCAGCGCTTCAATGTAGGCCGGACGGCTGAAAATCCGCTCGGCATACTTCATCAACGGCGCGGCATTCTTCGACAACTCGATGCCATAGTGATCCAGACGCCACAACAACGGCGCAATCGCCACGTCGAGCATCGAGAACTCCTCGCCCAACATGTACTTGTTCTTCACGAAGATCGGCGCAAGCTGCGTCAAACGATCGCGAATCGACGCACGCGCCTTCTCATGCGTCTTCTCCGCCGCCTTGCCCTTTTCGTTCTCGAGCGCGCTCACATGCACGAACAGCTCTTTCTCGAAATTGAACAGGAACAAACGCGCACGCGCACGCTGCACCGGATCGGCCGGCATCAACTGCGGATGCGGGAATCGTTCGTCAATGTACTCATTGATGATGTTCGATTCGTACAGAATCAAGTCGCGTTCAACAAGAATCGGCACCTGACCGTACGGATTCATCACCGCAATGTCTTCCGGCTTGTTGAACAGGTCGACGTCACGGATTTCGAAATCCATGCCTTTTTCGAACAGAACCAGCCGGCAACGCTGGGAGAAGGGGCACGTAGTGCCCGAGTACAAAACCATCATAGCGCGTCTTCCTTAAAAACCAACGGGGCCGGGGCGGGAAATCGACGCTCCCCATACCCTGGCCCCGTCGTACAGACGTTATTTTACTTCACGTCCTTCCAATAGGCCGCATTCAGGCGCCAGGCAAGTACCGTAAAGAGTCCCAAGAACAACAAAACCCAGACACCCAACTGCCGGCGTGTGCGTTGCGCCGGTTCCGACATCCAATCCAGATAAGATACCAGATCAGCCACGGCAGCATCGAATTCCACCGGTTTCATCGTCCCCTGCGTAATCTGCACGAACTGGGCCGGACCATGCTCCGCCCCCTCCCCATGCTTCAATCCCCGCTGTCCCTGCAACTGCCAAAGCGGGTTTGGCATGCCCACATTCGGGAACACCAGGTTGTTCCACCCCGTCGGCCGCGCATCGTCTCGATAGAACGTACGCAAGTAGGTATACAGCCAGTCCGTCCCCCGCGCCCGGGCCTCGACCGACAGATCCGGCGGCGGTGCACCAAACCACTCCTTGGCATCCGCCGCACGCATGGCCACGGTCATCGTGTCGCCAATCTTGTCCGTCGTGAAAAGCAGATTGTTCTTGATCTCTGCATCCGACAATCCCAGATCCTTCAGGCGCGAATACCGCATCGACGCCGCCGAATGGCAGTTCAGGCAGTAGTTCACGAACAGCTTCGCGCCTCGCTGCAGCGAGGCCAGGTCGTCGATCCGATTGGGCGCCGTATCCAGCGCCATACTTTCTTCAGCCAAGACCGGCGCCGCGAAACCACTCAGGAGCGCCAGGACAAGCAACAGTTTTCTCATCGTGATATCCCTAGTCGTCGTTGGCGTGCGCTCAATGCGCCGCGAAGGTCACGCGATCCGGCACCGGCTTGAACGTGCCGCGTTTGCTCCACAGCGGCATCAGCCAGAAGAATCCGAAGTAGTACAGCGCGCCGACCTGCGAAATCGCGGTCTTCATGGGCGTCGGTTCCTGAATGCCCAAATACCCCAGCACCGCAAAAACAACGACGAGAATACCCAACAACACTTTGTGGAATCCCGGACGGTAACGAATCGACTTCACCGGGCTATGGTCCAGCCACGGCAGGAAGAACAGCGTGACCACCGCGCCGCCCATCACCACCACGCCCCAGAACTTGGCCTCGGTCAGATACATCGCCAGCAGCAGCAACACGACACCGCCAGACGCCGCCACCTTCGTGGTCGCGGCCGCTTTGCCTTTGACCCACCAGATCGCCGTAACGATCACCGCCAGCCCCATCAACAAATGCTTGAAGTCGTCGGTCGTGGCGCGCAGCATCGAGTAGAACGGCGTGAAGTACCACACCGGCGCAATGTGCGGCGGCGTCTTGAGCGAGTCGGACGGAATGAAGTTGTTCGCTTCCAGGAAGTAACCGCCCATCGTCGGCGCAAAGAACACGATCGCCGAGAACACCATCAGGAACACGCCCACCCCCATGATGTCGTGCACCGTGTAATACGGGTGGAACGGAATGCCATCGAGCGGCCGGCCGTTGGCGTCTTTTTTGTCCTTGATCTCGATGCCGTCAGGGTTGTTGGACCCGACTTCGTGCAACGCGATGATGTGCGCGACGATCAACCCGATGAGCACCAGCGGAACGGCGATCACGTGGAACGCAAAGAAGCGGTTGAGCGTGGCATCCGATACCACGTAGTCGCCGCGAATCCACAGCGACAGGTCCGGACCGATGAACGGAATCGCCGAGAACAGGTTCACGATCACCTGCGCGCCCCAGTATGACATCTGCCCCCACGGCAGCAGATAGCCCATGAACGCTTCAGCCATCAGGCACAGAAAGATCAAGCATCCGAACACCCACACCAGCTCACGCGGCTTGCGGTAGGAACCGTACAACAGCCCGCGGAACATGTGCAGATACACCACGACGAAGAACATCGATGCGCCCGTCGAGTGCATATATCGAATGAGCCAGCCCCACGGCACTTCGCGCATGATGTACTCGACCGACGCGAACGCGAGATTGGCGTCGGGCTTGTAGTTCATCACCAGGAAAATACCGGTGAGGATCTGAATCACCAACACCAGCATGGCCAGCGATCCGAAGAAATACCAGAAGTTGAAATTCTTGGGCGCGTAATACTCGGACGCGTGCTCCCTCCAGAGCTGGCTGAGCGGAAACCGGCGATCGATCCAGCCCAGCAAGCCCGTCGTGTCGACCTGTTTGTCGGCGGCCATGATTACGCTTCTCCTTTTTCGTCTTTACCGATCACGAGCTTGGTGTCGTTCACGAACATGAACCGGGGAACGTCGAGATTCTTTGGCGCCGGCTTGTTCTTGAAGACACGGCCAGACATATCGTAGGTCGACCCGTGGCACGGGCACAGGAAACCCGGATCGGGGCCCAGCGCGGCGTTGGCGTTCGCCTGGTAAGGGCCGGAAGGAATGCAACCGAGGTGAGTGCAGATGCCGACGACCACGAGCAGATCCTTGTGCTCGACACGCGCGCGGAACGCGTTCTTGCAATAGTCGGGCATCGGGTAGGAAAACGTTTCCTTGGAGTCCGGATCGGCCAACTCCGCCGTCACTTTGGACAGCGAAGCCATCTCGTCAGGCGTGCGACGCACGATCCACACGGGCAAGCCGCGCCAGGACACGGTCATCTTGTCGCCTGGCTTGAGATTGCTGATGTCTGCCTCGACGGGCGCCCCGCCTGCCTTGGCGCGCTCCGAGGGTTCGAGCGAACTGACAAAGGGAACCAACGTTGCAACGCCGCCCACGCCTCCCGCTACGGACGTTGCAATCAACAGATTCCGACGGCTACTGTCGACGGCCTTTTCTTGATTGTCACTCATCACAAGCCCCACACGGTTGAATTGGTATTTCCGTCAACCTTAAATCATACGCGAGCGTGAATGCCTGAAACAACGGCAAAACGCCCCAGCCTCCTAGTGGTTTTCGCGTATTTTCAAAGGATTAACGTACCCTGCGGGTGGCCAGCGCTCACCCGGGGTTTCGCTTCTGGGATGCTGCACGAGAACCGTCATGATCGCCGCTTTCGTTGACGCGTGCACGACATTTAGTCATCATTTTCCCTGTCTCGTCCCGGTGACATCGTGCGCGGCCTGTGGCATTCGCGTGACATTTCGCGTGACATTATTTGACGCGACCCCCGCCGCAGCCGTGCGGCCCGCACGGAATTACCGGTCAATCAATGCCAGTTCATGAGTCCCGGTGTAGCGCGATGCTCCTCCGGGTCACGCAACATAACAGGGAGAAATGGCATGAGCTTCATGTCGGAATTCAAGGAATTTGCCGTCAAGGGCAATGTGATCGATCTGGCCGTCGGCGTGATCATCGGCGGGGCCTTCGGCAAGATCGTTGATTCGGTCGTCAAAGACTTGATCATGCCGATCGTGGGTGCAATCTTCGGTGGCCTAGATTTCTCGAGCAAGTTCATTCTGCTTGGCACCATCCCGCCCGACTTCAAGGGCAACCCGACGTCCTACGCCGATCTGACCAAAGCCGGTGTGGCCGTCTTCGGTTACGGCAACTTCATCACCGTCGCCCTGAACTTCCTGATCCTGGCCGTGATCATTTTCCTGATGGTCAAGCAGATCAACCGGCTCAAGCGTCCGGAGGCGGAAGCCCCGGCAGCCCCCGCGCCCACGCCGGAAGACATCGTTCTGCTGCGCGAAATCCGCGACAGCCTCAAGAAGCAGAACGGGTAAAGCTGCGCAGGGCGGCCTCGTGCCGCCCCCGAAAGGCGCCTCAGGTCAAGCCGGGTTCGGCATATCGAAGAATCGATGCGTGAGCCCGAACCGGGCTGCGACATGCTCGCCAATGGCCTTCGCGCCGCCACGCTCGGTCGCATGATGGCCCGCCGCCAGATAACCCACGCCGCTCTCGAGCGCGAGATGCTGGGTAGGCTCGGAGACTTCGCCGCTGATATACACATCCGCGCCCGCCCCGATGGCAGCCTCGAAGAAGCCCTGCGCGCCGCCGGTGCACCACGCAACACGGCGCACCTCGCGATTCGGGTCGCCCAACAACAGCGGCGCGCGCCCCAGCCTTGCTTCAACGTGGGCCGCAAGCGCCGCCAATGTCGTCGGCGCGGCGGGTGCGCCAAGCCATCCAAGCTGATCCGGGCCAAAACGGCCGCCGTCGTCGGAGAAGCCCAGCGACTTGCCGAGTTGCGCGTTGTTGCCCAGTTCGGGATGGGCATCGAGGGGCAGGTGGTAGGCGAACAGGTTGATGTCGTGACCGATCAACACCCCCAAACGACGTCGCTTCATCCCGGTAATTCGGGCATCTTCGCTCTTCCAGAAGTAACCATGGTGAACGAGGACGGCATCGGCGCCCCAGTCGCGGGCGGCTTCGAGAAAAGCCAGGCTGGCGGTCACGCCGCTGGCGATTTTCTGAATCTCGCCGCGCCCTTCGACCTGTAGGCCATTCGGGCAGTAATCGCGAAATTGCGCGATTTGCAGGGTATCGTTCAGATACAATTCGAGTTCAACACGATTCATATAAGGTCTCGCTCTTTCATGCTCAGACGCTTCTGGCTACTGTTCGCGCAAGCGGTCACCGTGCTGCTTGCGTTGCTCTTCATCGTCGCCACCCTCAAGCCTCAGTGGCTGCAACGCCAGGGTTCGTTCGGCAAGCAACTGGCCAATCCCATCATCGCCCTGCAGGAAGTCGCGCCGAGTCTGTCCGAGAAGCCGTCGACCGGCTCGTACGCCGATGGCGCACAAAAGGCGATGCCTGCGGTCGTCAGCATTTTTTCCAGCAAGGAACAAAAGCAGAATCGCGATCCGCGCCTCGATGATCCGTTGTTCCGGTATTTCTTTGGCGACGGCGGCGGCACAATGCGGCAAGACCCGGTCTCGAGCCTCGGCTCGGGCGTGATTGTGAGCAGCGAAGGCTATATTCTCACGAATCATCACGTGGTGGACGGGGCCGACGAGATCGAAGTCGCCCTTGCCGACGGCCGCAAGGCCCGCGCCAAGCTGGTCGGCAGCGACCCCGAAACCGACCTCGCGGTGCTCAAGATCACGCTCGACAACCTCCCCGCCATCACGCTGGGCCGCATGGAACAGGTGCGCGTGGGTGACGTGGTCCTCGCCATCGGCAACCCGTTCGGCGTCGGCCAGACGGTTACGATGGGCATCATCAGCGCGCTGGGGCGCAATCACCTCGATATCAGCACGTTCGAGAACTTCATCCAGACGGACGCCGCCATCAACCCCGGCAATTCGGGCGGCGCGCTGGTCGACGTCAACGGCAACCTGCTCGGCATCAACACGGCGATCTACTCGCGTAGCGGCGGCAACATGGGCATCGGCTTCGCGATTCCCGTGTCGACGGCGCGCTCGGTGCTCGAGAGCATCATCACCACCGGTTCAGTCACGCGCGGCTGGGTCGGGGTCGAGCCGCAGGACATCACCTCGGATATCGCCGAGTCGTTTGGCCTGCAGCAGGATTCGGGCGTCATCATCGCCGGCGTCGTGCAGGGTGGCCCCGCCGACAAGGCCGGCGTCCAGCCGGGCGACATCCTGACAAAGGTGAACGACGCATCGATTCGCGACACCACCGAACTGCTCAACGTCATCGCCCAGATCAAGCCGGGCACGCAGGCCAAGCTGAACGTCACGCGCAAGAAGAAAGCGATGGATCTTACCGTGACGATCGGCAAGCGCCCGCCGCCGCCCAAGCGACCGGCGCAGGACGGTGCGGACGGTGGAGACGGTACCGACGGCGGCGATGGCACCGACGGGAACAGCGCCGACTGAGGGCATCGGACCGCCCGGAAGGACACAACGGCTGCGCCTGGGCGCGGCCGTTTTCATTTGCGTCGCCGCGACGGGCTTCGCCCATTGTCACGCCTGCCCTCGTGCATCTTCGGCCCTCGCCTGCGGCGATCGCCTACAAAAAAAGCACGGGCCATGAGACCCGTGCTTTTCTGTATCTGCATTATCGATGTCGCGAGCCGACTGTGCCGCGGCAAGCCACGCCAAGGTTACGGCGTCGCTTCGCCGTTCCCCTCGCTGCCTTCGTCTTGCCGATGGCCCTGTTTGACGAACAGCCGCGCCGCGATCAAGCCCAACTCATAAAGGATACAGAGCGGGATCGCCAACATCAGTTGCGAGAGCATGTCCGGCGGCGTCACGACGGCAGCCAGCACAAAGGCACCCACCACCACGTACGGCCGAATCTGCTTGAGCTTCTCGATGCTCACCACGCCCATGCGCGCGAGCACCACGACGACCACCGGCACTTCGAAGGTCACCCCGAAGCATAGGAACATCGTGAGCACAAAACTCAGGTAATTGTCGATATCGGTGTTCATCTCCGCACCCAATGGCGCGTTGTAATGCGCCATGAAGTGGAACACGGTCGGGAACACCAGGAAGTAGGCGAACGACATGCCCAGCAGGAACAGCGTGTAGCTGCTCACGACCAACGGCATCACCAGCTTCTTCTCGTGCTGATACAACCCTGGCGCCACGAACGCCCAGGCCTGGTACAACACCACGGGCAGCGCAATGACGAACGCCACCATCATCGTGACCTTCATCGGCACGAAGAACGAGCCGGTAATATCGGTGACGATCATCTTGCCGCCCGCGGGCAGCGATTGCATCAGCGGGCGAGAGAGCAGGCGGAAGATGTCCGGTGCCCAGTAGACCAGCGAGAGGAACGCCACGATCACCGCCGCGCCCGCGCGAATGATGCGATTGCGCAGCTCGATCAGATGCGAGATGAAGGTCTCTTCGGAGCCCCCGTCGGGGATTTGCTTGTCGTCGCTCACGTCGACTTATCCAGGAATGAAGCCGGCACAGTGCCAGATGGCGGGAAGTTCGGTGCGCAAGCGCCTCAGAAGAACTTGACGGGCCGGCGCAACTTGGCCGGTGTGTGACGCGCCACACGCGCCGCCCCCGACTGCACCTGCGTGCGCGTGGCGCTGGCCTGCTTGAACCAGATCGGCGTAGCAGTCCGGCGTACGCGCCAGTTGCGGCGCTTGGTCGACGCGCGGATACCGGACGTCACGACGGGTTCGGAAAGGTAGCTGTCGGAATACCCGGTCGCCGCATCCGTACCGCCGCCGGCGATCTCGCCGGACGACGTGCCCGTGGCACTCGCCCAGGCGTCGTTGAGCGACGCCTCCTGCTCGTGCAGTTGCTTCTGAATGGTGTTCTGTGCGCTGCGGGCCGCGTCCTCGAACTGCGTGCGCATATTGCGCAACTCGTCGAGTTCCATTTCGCGGCTCACCTCAGCCTTCACATCGTTGATATAGCGCTGTGCGCGGCCAAAGAGCGCGCCCGCCGTGCGCGCCACTTTAGGCAAGCGCTCGGGCCCGATTACGACCAGCGCAACAACGCCGATCAACATCAGTTTGGAAAGACCGAGATCGATCATGTCGACGCCGGCTTAGCCTTGCTTGCGATCGCTCGTGTCCTTGGCCTGCACGTCGATCGTGGTCGAGTCGCGCAGTTCCTTGGCAGTCGCCGGGTCATCCTTGGCGGCCGGGGCACCTTCGCCCTCCTTCATGCCGTCCTTGAACCCCTTGACGGCGCCTCCCAGATCGGTGCCGATGTTGCGCAACTTCTTGGTACCGAAAACCATCATCACGATCACCAGCACGATCAGCCAGTGCCAAATACTCAACGAACCCATGACCACTCTCCTTGCGTTTCCCCACCCCTGCCGCGTCGCGACGGGATCTTGTCGTGCACGGTTGCCCCGGCGTGACAGCCAGGAACAAGCGCTCCATGTTTGCCGCCGTGCCCGCAGCAACGTGCCCCATTGTGGCACATTGCGCGGCACGTCCTGCATCGTAACCGGGTCGGACACCGGGTAGAAATAAATGTTTCGTGAAACCGTCGTCGATGCGGAACACTTGCACGCTCCGACAGCACTATGCGGCAACGCGTCGCGTCATGCCGCCGGCGACACTCACATGCGCTTCCACGGCCGCGGTCCGGCCAGAATGTGCATATGAAGATGATAAACCTCCTGGCCGCCACCCGGTCCGGTGTTCATCACAACGCGGAATCCGTTGCCTTCGATGTTCGACGCATCGCCGTCGAAACGATAGCCTTGCTCGGCGGCCAGCTTCGGCGCGAGCAGCATCATCTTGCCCAACAGCGCCTGATCTTCCGGCTGGCAGTCCTGCAATGTGGCGATGTGCTTGCGCGGCACCATGAGCAGGTGCAGGTCGGCCGCCGGATTGATGTCTTTGAACACCACGACATCGTCGTCGGCATGGACCTGCGCGCTCGGGATCTGCCCGGCAATAATCTTGCAGAAGATACAGTTGTCGTGCGTCATGCGTGTGTCTTCCTCTCGAATGCTTGTAGGGAGCTTAGGTGCCGCTCGGTATCGTTCAGGCGCGCGCGGCGTACATGGGCTTGTTGTCGTTCAGGTAGAGCCAGCCCTTGACGATCCGATACAGCGCCCAAATGCCCAGCACCCAGAGAATCGCGAAGCCGACCATCACGATGGCAAGCGCCACGCCGAGTACCCCCCAGACCACCGACCACCAGAACGTGCGGATCTGCCACGTGAAATGCGAGGCGTAGAGCGTGCCGGCGGCGTCATCGCGCTTGATGTAGTTGATGATGATCGCGACGATGGCGGTCACGCCGCCCGTGAGCCAGAACAGCGCATAGAGCGCATAAAGCACGTGCGTGAGCTTGCGCAACGCGCGCTCCTGCTCGGCGCTCGGCGCATTCGGGGGTGTCGCGAGGTAAGGATTGCCGGGGCTGCCGGGCGATCCGGTCGCGCCCGGGGGCTGCGAATCGTTCATGAAGCGTCTCCTCGCGTGAGCCAGCGCGGCATATCGATGATCACGGCCATCGTGGCCAAAGGAAATCAGTCCGCGTGTTCGCCACGGACGCCGCGCTGCGCCTTTTCGACGAGCCCCGACAACCCTTCGCGGCGCGCCAGTTCGGCGAGCACTTCGTTCGGGCTCAGGTCGTGATGCGCGAGCAGTACCATGCAATGAAACCACAGGTCGGCCGTCTCGTTGACGAGCTTCTGGCGCAGGTTGTCGGCCCCGCCAATGCGAATGTCCTTCGCCGCGAGCACCACTTCGGTGGCTTCCTCGCCGATCTTCTTGCAGATGGCGTCGTCACCCTTGTGGAACAGACGGGCAACGTACGACTTGTCGGGGTCGGCTCCCTTGCGCGAGGCGATGACCTCGGCCACACGCTCCAGCGTATCGTTCATGGTGCTCACTTGTAGATCTTGTGCGGGTCCTTGAGCACCGGTTCGACGGATGCCCAATGGCCATCCTCGACGCTGCCCTCGAACTTCTGGAAGAAACAGGAATGGCGACCGGTGTGGCAGGCAATGCCATCGATCTGCTCGACCTTGATCAGCACCACGTCTTCGTCGCAATCGAGACGAATCTCATGCACCTTCTGCACGTGGCCCGACTCCTCGCCCTTGTGCCACAGACGCTTGCGCGAGCGCGAATAATAGACAGCCTCGCCGGTCTCGACCGTACGCGCGAGCGCCTCGCGGTTCATCCACGCGAACATCAGCACATCGTTGCTGCCGAGTTCCTGCGCAATCACGGGCACGAGGCCCTGCGCGTCCCAAGCTACCTTGTCCAGCCAATCTTGCGTCATGATCCGTGGAATTCCGTTCAGAGCCGCACCGAAATGCCCTTGTCGGCCATGAAGCGCTTCGCTTCACCGACCGTGTGCTCGCCGTAGTGGAAGATACTCGCTGCGAGCACGGCATCCGCATGGCCTTCAGTCACGCCGTTGGCCAGATCGGCCAGCGACCCCACGCCGCCCGAGGCGATCACCGGGATGCTCACGGCATCGGACACTGCGCGCGTGAGCGCGAGGTCGAAGCCGCTCTTGGTGCCGTCGCGGTCCATGCTGGTGAGCAGGATTTCGCCCGCGCCCAAGGCCTCGATCCGCTTGGCCCAGGCCACGGCGTCGAGGCCCGTGGCTTTGCGACCACCGTGCGTGAAGACCTCCCAGCGCGGCGTTTCGCCGTCGGCGGAGACGCGCTTGGCGTCGATCGCCACGACGATGCACTGCGCGCCGTACTTGGCGGCCGCGTCGGCCACCAACTGCGGATTGGCCACGGCCGACGAGTTCATGCTGACCTTGTCGGCACCGGCGTTGAGCAGGCGGCGCACGTCGGCCACTTCGCGCACGCCACCGCCCACGGTCAGCGGAATGAATACTTGCGCGGCCACCGCCTCGATGATCGGCAGAATGAGGTCGCGCCCGTCGGAGGTCGCCGTGATGTCGAGGAACGTCAATTCGTCGGCGCCCTGCTCGTCATAGCGGCGGGCGATCTCGACGGGGTCGCCCGCGTCGCGAAGTTCGACGAAATTGACACCCTTGACCACGCGGCCGGCCGTTACGTCCAGACACGGGATGATGCGTTTAGCGAGAGCCATGATGTTGGCAGGCGAGGCGGCCGCAGCCGTGGTCTCGCTTATGCCGCTCCTCCGGAAAGCTCGTCCGCACGCGTTTGCGCCGCCGAGAAATTCAAGTCGCCCGAGTAGATCGCGCGGCCGCAGATGACGCCTTCGACGCCTTCCCGCTCAACCTGGCACAGCGCGTCGATATCGCCCAGGTTCGACAGGCCGCCGCTGGCAATCACCGGCACGGTCACGGCCTGCGCGAGGCGCACGGTCGCGTCGATATTGATGCCCTGGAGCATGCCGTCGCGGCCGATATCGGTGTAGATGATCGATTCGACGCCGTAGTCCTCGAACTTGCGCGCCAGATCCACGACTTCGTGGCCGGTGAGCTTGCTCCAGCCGTCGGTGGCGACCTTGCCATCCTTGGCGTCGAGACCAACGATGATGTGCCCGCCGAATGCGGTGCATGCGTCCCGGAGGAACCCGGGATTCTTCACCGCCGCCGTCCCGATGATGACGTACGACAAACCGTCGTCGAGATAGCGCTCGATGGTGGCCAGGTCGCGAATGCCGCCGCCCAGTTGCACGGGGATATCGGCCCCGACTTCCTGAATGATGGCGCGAATGGCCGCTTCGTTGCGCGGCTTGCCGACGAATGCGCCGTTCAAGTCCACCAGATGGAGGCGGCGAGCGCCTTGCTCGACCCAATGTCGAGCCATGGCCGCGGGGTCCTCCGAGAATACGGTGGCTTGATCCATGTCGCCTTGTTTGAGGCGAACACACTGACCGTCTTTAAGGTCGATGGCCGGAATGAGCAGCATAGGCAATCGTGAAACGTCGCTAGAGGGAGGTAAAAGAAATTCGCAAATTACGCGGACAATACAAAACCGACCCCTGCCTTGCCGGGCATCGGCACGTCGGGATCGGATTCATCAACATGACACACAGTATAAGCCGTGACGCAGGGCATGCTCCGAGTGACATCCGGGCGCGAATACGCGAGACGGGTCACGCTCAAGGCTTCCACTGCGCAAAATTGCGATAAAGGGTAAGGCCCGCCTGAGCGCTCTTTTCCGGGTGGAACTGGGTGGCAAAGATATTATCTTGGGCCACCGCACAGGTAAAGGGCACCCCGTAGACGGTCTCGCCGACGGTCAACTCGGGCCTTGCGGGCACAACGTAGTAGCTGTGCACGAAGTAAAAATAGCTGTCGTCGGGCACGCCCGCCCAGATCGGGTGAGGCCGCGTCTCACGCACGCGGTTCCAACCCATCTGCGGCACCTTGAAGCGCGAGCCGTCGTCCTGCAACTGGCCCTCGAGGTCGAAGCGCACCACGCGGCCCGGCAGCAGGCCGAGCGCGGGCGTGTTGCCCTCGTCGGACATGTCGAACAGCATCTGCTCGCCCACGCACACGCCGAACATCGGCTTGGTCGCGGCGGCCTCGACGACCGCGTCGCGCAGGCCCGACTCGTTCAGGCAGCCCATGCAGTCGCGCATCGCGCCTTGCCCCGGCAGCACCACCCGGTCGGCGGCGCGAATCTCGGCGGCGTCGCTGCTGATGCTCACATCGGCCTCCGGCGCGGCGGCACGCAGCGCCTGATAGACCGAGCGCAGGTTGCCCATTCCGTAGTCGACAATCGCAATCTTATTCATCTCAAACCCGGCAGCAGTATTTTCAAACCATCGATAATGAATTCCACGGCCAGCGCCGAGAGGATCAACCCCATCAGACGCGTGCCGATATTGATGCCCGTACGCCCGAGCCAGCCTTCGAGGCGCCCGGCGCTGCTCAGTGCCACCCAGCACACCGCGCCCAGGCCCACGCCGATCGCCAGGAGCATCAGAATCTGGGCCCAGCCGTGCGCACGCCCCGAGTAGATGATCACGGTACTGATCGTGCCCGGGCCGGTGAGCAGCGGAATCGCGAGCGGCACCACGGCGATGTTCGGCCGCTCCTCCGCTTCGTCGCGCTCTTCCGCCGTCGAGCGCGTGTTCCCGGTCTGTGCGTTGATCATGTTCACCGCCATGAGCAACATGATGACGCCGCCGCCCACTTCAAGCGATGCGATCGAAATACCGAAGAAGCGGATGATGGCTTCACCGAACAACCCCGAGCCCGCGACCACCAGGGCGACCGCAATCGCCGCGACATTGATCGTACGGCGCTTCTCCTCGCGCGTCTGCGAGGACGTCAAGCTGATGAAAAGCGGGATCGCCCCGAGCGGATTGATCAGGGCCAGCAGCGAGATGAAGAACTTGAAGGCGTCGAGCGTCATAGGGGCACGCGGCGCCGGCGGCCGGCCGGTCGGTGAATCGTCGCAGGGGCGCCGGCCTTGCGGGCCGGCGGGCTATCGGGCTACCGGGCCGGCTGCGCCGACCCGTCTCGCGTTACAGGCTTCCCTTCGTGGACGGCACGACACCCGCTGCGCGCGGATCGATCTCGACCGCCATGCGCAGCGCGCGACCGAACGCCTTGAACACCGTTTCGCACTGGTGGTGGGCGTTGATGCCGCGCAGATTGTCGATATGCAGCGTGACGCCCGCATGATTGACGAAGCCACGGAAAAACTCGATGGTCAGATCCACGTCGAAATTGCCGACACGCGCCCGCGTGAACGGCACATGGAATTCGAGACCGGGACGACCCGAGAAATCGATCACGACGCGCGACAGCGCTTCATCGAGCGGCACGTAGCTGTGGCCGTAGCGCACGATGCCCTTACGATCGCCGATCGCCTTGGCCACCGCCATGCCCAGCGTGATGCCGACGTCTTCCACCGTGTGGTGATCGTCGATGAAGGTATCGCCGCGGGCTTCGACATCCATGTCGATAAGGCCATGGCGCGCGATCTGGTCGAGCATGTGGTCCAGGAACGGCACGCCGGTATCGAGGGCCTTGCGGCCAGTGCCGTCCAGGTCGATCTTGACGCGTATTTGCGTTTCGCTGGTATCGCGAACGACTTCCGCAATGCGCATGGTGGTGAGTTCTCGTCGTATGGCTTGTTAGAGTGATGCGGCCAGGGCTTTCACCATTGCCGCATTCTCCGTGGGGGTGCCGACCGTCAATCTCAGGCAATTGGCCAGCAATACGTGCATTTTACCCACGTTTTTGATCAACACCTTGTGTGCGAGCAGACCCGCGTGGGTTTTGTCGGCATCCGGCACGCGAACGAGCAGGAAATTCGCATCGCTCGGGAACACACTCACCCCGGGCAGCGCCGCCACGGCGGCGGCCAGCCGCGTGCGTTCGGCGCGCAATTCGGCCGCCTGGGCGTCGAGCACGCCAAGGTGATCGAGCATGAATTCGGCGCATGCCTGCGTGAGCACATTGATGTTATAGGGCGGACGCACCTTGTCGATCTGGTCGAGCCATTGTGCGCTGCCCGCCACGTAGCCCAGCCGGATGCCCGCCAGCCCGAGCTTCGAGACGGTGCGCATGACCAGCAGTTGAGGGAACTCCGGCAGACGCGGCATCCACGTCTTCCCGGCAAACGGCTGGTACGCCTCGTCGATCACCACGAGGCCGCGGCTGGCGGCACGCACCAGCGTCTCGATGTCGTCGTCGGCGAACAGATTGCCCGTCGGATTGTTCGGATAGGCAAGGTATACGACCGCGCCCGGATGCGCCGCAATGGCGCCCAGCATGGCCGGCATGTCGAGCGAAAAATCGGCGCGCAGCGGCACACCGACGAACTCGATGCCCGCCAAGCGCGCCGACATCTCGTACATGACGAAGCCCGGCATCGGCGCAATCACCGTGGCCCCCGGCCGAGCGGTGGCCATCGCGATCATGCTGATGATCTCGTCCGAGCCGTTGCCCAGCAGCAGCTTGGCCCCGGCCGGCACGCCCATCGTGCGGGCGAGCGTCTCGAGCAGCACATGCGGACGCGGTGCCGGGTAACGATTGAGCGCCACGTCGGCCAGTCGCTGCCCCAGCGCACTGCGCAACGCCGGCGGCAGGCCATACGGATTCTCCATCGCGTCGAGCTTGAGGAAACCGCTCGCGTCAGGCACGGCGTAGGAACTCATGGCGAGCACATCGGAGCGGATCACTGAGTCGACGGACATGGCAGTAGAGGCGGGTTGCGCGACATCGCGCGGAATCATTGATAAAGGATCAGTTGAAGGCGAACGTCAGCCGTCCGGCGTCGGCGCCGTCGATTTTGACGACGCAGCGTCGACCGGTTTCCACACTGCCGAGCGCATCGGTAATGCGCTGCAGCCGCACGCCGGTCTGCCAGGACAGCGCCTGCGCCACCGCCGGGCTCACGCGCGCGTGCGCGGCATCCGCCTCGCAACGCATGGCGACCAGGCGGTTGCCAACGCGGCCGAACACGCCGTGGGCCACTTCGTCGTCCGTGCCGCGCAGCGCAGTCTTGCCGCCGAGTCGCAACACGTAAATATCGTTGTCGAACGCCTGACGGCTCACGCACACGGTCATACGCTCGACCGACGTGCCTTCGAAGGTGGCGTGCTGGCAATACTGACCGGCGGCGTAGGCCGAGGGACTGCTGGCAGCCGCGAGGGCGCACACGACAGCCACTCTGCGCACAGCGCGCGCGAGGCGGGCCGGCAGCGGCCACGACAACGACCCCGGGGACAGCGCGATGGCACGGGGCCGACGCCGAGCGGTGGCCGACGTCGTTGGACAATACGCGGGCCGCAGGGCGTCGTCGCGCATCTCAGGACTCGCGATGCAGACGGTATTCGGCGCTGCGCGCGTGCGCCTGCAGGCCTTCGCCGTAAGCCAATTCCGCGGCGATCTCGCCAAGCATGCGGGCACCACCCTCGCTCACTTCGATCAGGCTCGAACGCTTGATGAAGTCGTACACGCCCAGCGGCGACGAGAACCGCGCCGTGCGCGACGTCGGCAGCACATGGTTGGGACCGGCGCAGTAATCGCCCAGGCTCTCGCTCGTGAACTTGCCGAGGAAGATCGCGCCGGCGTGGCGAATCTTGTCGCCCCACTGCTGCGGGGTTTCGGTGGAGATTTCGAGGTGCTCCGGCGCGATCACGTTGACGATCTCGCACGCTTCGGCCATGTCGCGCACCTTGATCAGCGCGCCGCGGCCTCGCAACGAGGCGGCAATCACTTCGCGGCGCGGCATCTCGTCGATCTGGCGCTCCAGCGAAGCGTGCACGCGCGCGAGATACGCGGCGTCCGGGCACAACAGGATCGACTGCGCGAGTTCGTCGTGTTCCGCCTGCGAGAACAAGTCCATCGCGACCCAGTCGGGATCGGTCGTGCCGTCGCAAATGACAAGAATCTCTGACGGCCCGGCAATCATGTCGATCCCGACCGTGCCGAACACGCGGCGCTTGGCGGCAGCCACGAACGCGTTGCCCGGGCCGACGATCTTGTCGACGGCCGGCACCGTGGCGGTGCCATAGGCCAGCGCGGCGACCGCCTGTGCGCCGCCGATGGTGAACACGCGGTCCACCCCGGCGATTTGCGCGGCGGCGAGCACCAGTGGGTTCTGCACGCCATCCGGCGTGGGCACCACCATGACGATCTCTTTCACCCCCGCCACACGCGCCGGAATGGCGTTCATCAGCACCGACGACGGATAAGCCGCCTTGCCGCCCGGCACATAGATGCCCACCCGATCGAGCGGCGTGACCTTCTGGCCCAGCATCGTGCCGTCCGGCTCGGTGTATTGCCAGCTATGACTGCCGCACTCGATGCGCTGCTTCTCGTGATAGGCGCGCACGCGGGCCGCTGCGGCCTCGAGCGCCGCGCGACGCTTCGGCTCAAGGCTCTCGAGCGCAGCCGCCAGCGCTTCGGCGGGCAGCTCCAGCGCCGTCATGTCCGTCGCGCTCAAGCGGTCGAACTTGTTGGTGTATTCGATGACGGCCACATCGCCGCGCGCCTTCACGTCGGCGAGAATGTCGGCCGCCGCACGATCGATGGCGGCGTCTTCGCTCGCCTCGAACGCCAGGACATCGCGAAGCTGCGCCGCGAAGCCTTCGGCGGAGGAATCGAGTTTGCGAATATCGAGTTTCATGCTGTTTGCCGGGACGCCCGCTCGAAGGCATCCAGAATAGGCTGCAACGACTCGCGCTTCAACTTGAGTGCAGCCTGATTGATCACGAGGCGGGAGGAGATCTCCATGATCTCTTCCACTTCCACCAGATTGTTGGCCCGCAGCGTGCCGCCGGTGCTCACCAGATCGACAATCGCGTCGGCCAGACCCACGAGCGGGCCCAGCTCCATCGAGCCGTACAGCTTGATCAGGTCGACGTGCACGCCCTTGGCCGCGAAGTGCTCGCGCGCCGTTTGCACGTACTTGGTCGCCACGCGCAAACGTGCCCCTTGACGTACGGCATTCGCGTAATCGAAGCCCTTCGGTACAGCAACAGACATGCGGCAACGCGCAATGTTCAAATCGATTGGCTGATACAGACCGCCGCCGCCGTGTTCGATGAGCACGTCCTTGCCGGCCACGCCGAAGTCGGCGGCACCATATTGCACATAGGTCGGCACGTCGGTCGCGCGCACGATGATGACCTGCAGGTTCGGATCCGTCGTCGGCAGAATCAGCTTGCGGGAGGTCTCGGGGTCTTCCGTGACTTCGATACCGGCGGCCGCCAGCAACGGCAGCGTCTCCGTAAAGATACGCCCTTTCGAGAGCGCCAGCGTCAGCGGTTGAGCAAGCGGCTGGGCGGGCTTGGCGGAATTCATGCAATGTCTCCCTGGCGCGCTTCGACGCGCCGGATTTGCGCACCCACGGCGCACAACTTGGCCTCGATGCGATGATAGCCGCGATCGAGGTGGTGAATACGGTCGACGAGCGTGCGGCCCTCGGCCGTCAGACCCGCGACGATCAGGCTGGCGGAAGCGCGCAGGTCGGTCGCCATCACATGCGCACCCGACAGGCGATTCACGCCGGAAATCCGCGCCGTGTTGCCGTCGATGCCGATGTTCGCGCCCAGACGCGTCAACTCCTGCACGTGCATGAACCGGTTCTCGAAGATCGTTTCGACGACCTGCGATGCCCCTTCGGCAACGCAATTCAACGCCATGAACTGGGCCTGCATATCGGTCGGGAACGCCGGATATTCCGACGTTCGGAAACTGACCGCCCGCGCGCGCCGATCCATCGTCACGCGCAGCCAATCCGCGCCGGCCGTCACGTTCGCGCCGGTTTCGCGCAACTTCTCGATCACCGCGTCGAGGGTACCCGGCACAACGCGATGCAGCGTGATATCGCCACGCGTCGCCACCGCCGCGCACAGGAACGTGCCGGCTTCGATCCGATCGGGCACAACATCGTGTGTCGCGCCGGACAGGCGCGGCACGCCCGTCACGACCAGACGATCAGTGCCGATGCCGTCGATCTTCGCACCCATCTTCACGAGCAGCTCGGCCAGGTCCGTCACTTCGGGTTCGCGGGCGGCATTGGCCAGCACCGTAACGCCGTCGGCCAGCGTGGCCGCCATGAGCAGGTTTTCGGTGCCCGTGACGGTGATCATGTCGGTCACGAGCGTCTCACCACGCAGACGCGTTGCTTTGGCGACGATGTCGCCGTGCGTCAGCGTGATTTCGGCGCCCATCTTCTGCAGGCCCTTGATGTGCTGATCGACAGGTCGCGCTCCGATCGCACACCCGCCGGGCAGCGACACGCGCGCCTCGCCGCAACGCGCCAGCAGAGGGCCGAGCACGAGAATCGACGCGCGCATGGTCTTTACGAGCTCATAGGGGGCCGCCGGCTCGGTGATCTGCGACGCATCGAGCGTCACTGATTCGCCGTGACGCTCGACCTTCACGCCCATGCGTGCGAGCAGCGTCAGCATGGTGCGCACGTCGTGCAGATCGGGCACGTTGCCGAGCACCACCGGCTCGGCCGTCAGCAGGCACGCACACAGGATCGGCAGCGCCGCGTTCTTGGCGCCCGATACGGTAATCTCTCCCGCCAGCCGCTCGCCGCCCTCGATCACCAGGTGGTCCGCGGCCATGCGCTCGCCGGTGGCGGTCTCGCCGTTGCCGGCGACGCCGGCGCTTTCTTGCGTAATCCTCATTGCGCCCGATACTCCGCAGGCGTGAGGGTCTTCATGGACAACGCGTGAATTTCCGCCTTCATGCGATCGCCCAGCGCGGCGTACACGAGTTGATGGCGGGCGATGAGACGCTTGCCGTCGAACTGCTCGCTCACGATGGTCGCGTAGAAGTGCTGACCATCGCCTTCGACGGCCACGTGCTCGCAAGCCAGACCGGCTTCGATGTACTGTTTGATTTGTTCGGGGGTAGGCAGCATGGCCGATCCTAGAGAAGTTCAGTGACGCAATTTATAACCACGGCGCAGCAAAGTCAGCGCGACGGTTGCGAGTATCAGAAAAGTCGCACCCACAACGGCAAGGCTGGTCTGCGGGGCAACGTCGGACACACCGAAGAAGCCGTAACGGAACCCGTCGATCATGTAGAAGAACGGGTTGAAGTGCGAGACAGCCTGCCACAGCGGCGGCAGCGAGTGAATCGAGTAAAACACGCCCGCCAGGAACGTTGCCGGCATGATCAGGAAGTTCTGGAACGCCGCGAGCTGGTCGAACTTCTCCGCCCAAATGCCCGCGATCAGACCCAACGTGCCGAGAATCGCCGCCCCAAGGAACGCGAAGCCGATGATCCACAGCGGCGCGGCGAACGTTAGATGCGTGAACGTGACCGTCACCGCGAAGACGCCTGCGCCCACGCACAACCCACGCACGACCGCGGCGAGCACGTACGCGCCGTACATCTCCCAATGCGACAGCGGCGGCAACAGCACGAACACGAGGTTGCCCGTGATCTTGGACTGGATCAGCGACGACGAGCTGTTTGCGAACGCGTTCTGCAACACGCTCATCATCACCAGGCCCGGCACGAGGAAAGATGTGTACGTGATCTGGTCATAGACCTTCACGCGGTCTTCGAGCACGTGGCCGAAGATCATCAGGTACAGCAGCGCGGTGAGCACCGGCGCGGCCACGGTCTGGAAGCTGACCTTCCAGAAACGCAACACTTCCTTGTAGAACAGCGTGCGGAATCCGACCCATGCCCCGATCATGCTGCCACCTCCTGCGCGCGCAAACCGGACATGATCTGCACGAACACATCCTCGAGATCGGCCTTCTGGATGTCGATGTCCTCAACGATGCAGCCCGCCGCCCGGCAGGTGGCGAGAATCGATTCGACTTCGTCGCAGCCCGCCAGACGCAGCGCGAACTGAGGTCCACTCGTATTTTGCGGGTCGACCAGCAACGGACGTAGTGCGTCGGGCAGCGTGCCGTGCTTGAAGCGCAGCACGAGACGCGTGCCCGCGAAACGCTGCAGCAACGAGGCGGTGCGCTCGAGCGCCACGACTTCGCCGCGCTTGAGCATGGCAATGCGGTCGCACAGCGCTTCCGCTTCTTCGAGATAGTGCGTAGTCAGCACGATGGTGTGGCCTTCGCGGTTCAGGCGCGAGATGAATTTCCAGAGCGTCTGGCGCAGTTCGACGTCGACCCCGGCGGTCGGCTCGTCGAGCACGATCACCGGCGGGCGATGCACGAGCGCCTGCGCAACGAGCACGCGCCGCTTCATGCCGCCCGAGAGCTGGCGCATGTTCGCGTCGGCCTTGTCGGTCAGGTCGAGGTTCGCCATGACTTCGTCGATCCAGTCGTCGTTGCGCGTCAGACCGAAGTAGCCGGACTGGATACGCAGCGTTTCGCGAACGGAGAAGAACGGATCGAAGACGAGTTCCTGCGGCACCACGCCGAGCTTGCGGCGGGCATTGCGGTAGTCGCGCACCACGTCGTGGCCGAGCACACTGACGCTGCCCGCATCCGCGCGCGCGAGGCCGGCGAGAATACTGATCAGCGTGGTTTTGCCGGCACCGTTGGGACCGAGCAGACCGAAGAATTCCCCTTCTTCGATCGAAAAGCTGACGCCTTTGAGCGCCTGCAGTGCCTGATAGCGTTTCTTGACGTTACGGATTTCGATGGCGGCCATGGACTGCACGCACCCGCATTGGCGAGCGCGCCATATAGATTCTCCGGCCACGCCCGCGCGTGGGCGCAACCGCTGGGATCGCGGCAGCGGCCATATCGGCGGCGTGGGTGCCCGGATGAGGGTAACTGCCCAAAAGTCGGCAGAAAACCCCTGATTATAAAGGAAGCCGGTGGCGGCCGTGCTCACGCCCTGTCCAGTGCCCCCCCAAGGGAAACGTCGATCACGGGCGCGACGCCCGCAAGGCCCTTCGGGCCGGGTATGCGTCGCGCTCGGCCGGCATCACCGCATTGCCCATAAAAAAAGCGCCGTTGCGAGACGGCGCTTTCCTGCGGGACGGCGATCCGGCCAGGCGAATCAGATCGAGAGCAACTGGTCGACGCCGTACACCAGCGCAAGGCTGGCCAGCCCCGCTGGCAGGTTAGTGAACGCCAACGTCGCACCACGCCGAACCGCGTGGCGGCGCAGGGCCAGCAACACGGCGAGCGCCGACGAATCGAACTGCTTCAGCCCGGCGCAATCGATCTGGGTCTCGCCCGCGTCGATGCGATCGATGGCCTGCGCGAGGACGTCGCCGGCGGTGTCGTGCGTGAGATCGGTCTGCAACGCGAGCATGCGCTTACTTGCCGCCGGCCAGTTGCTGGTTGCGCTGGGTCAGGAACTGAATCAGACCGTCGACGCCCGACTTGTTCACCTGCTCGGCAAACTGATTGCGGTACGTCTGGATGAGCCAGGCGCCCAGCACGTTCAGGTCATACAGTTTCCATTCGCCGCTGGCCGACTTGTACAGACGATAGTCGAGCTCGATCTGCTGACCGTTGTTGAGGACATCGGTATAGACCACGGCGTCGGTGTCGCCCGGCTGACCACGGAACGGCTTGTAGTTGACCTGCTGGTCGCGAATCTGCGCGATGGCGCCCGCGTACGTACGCAGCAGCAGCGTCTTGAACTGCTCGGTCAGCTGCTGCCGTTGCTGCGGCGTGGCGGTGCGCCATGCGGCGCCAGTCGCCAACTGCGTCGTCTTCGCGAAGTCGGCGTGCGGCAAGATCTTCTGCTCGACCAGCTTGGTGATGCTGTTCAGATCACCCTTCTGGATGTTCGGATCGGACTTGGCGGCGGCCATCACTTCGTTCACGGTCTGCTTGACCAGAACGTCAGGCGCTTGCGCCTGGGCCACGGCGGCGCCGGCGGCGGTGTACGTCATCAAAGCCATGACGGGAATGAGCCAAAACTTCTTCATTGTGGACTTCCTCTTTCGAGTGACAGGTGTTGCGGGATTGGATACCCGTGTTGTGTCTGGAGTTCGCGAAATACCGGCAGTGTCGTGTAACAAACTGTTGCCCGACAGGCCTGCCAACGGCGCCCCGTAAGGCGGGGCGCCCTGTCATCAGGAGGCATCGATGCCTGGCGGCAGGCGACTCGCGCCGATCACCGGCGGAACGGCAATCCGCCCGGCACGATCTTGCCCGGTACGGGCGAACCTTGCGGCGCGTCCGGTTCGGCTTTCACGCCCGAGGCAGGTTCGGCTTGAACGCCTGAGGCAGGCATCGGCTGCGCGTTCGTGCCGCCGGCGCCGTCTTCCTCTTCGTAATTCGGCAACGCCGCGTTGCCCGCGGCCCCGCCATTGATCAAATACTTGCGTCGTGCGAGATAAGCATCGCGCGTGAACGAGTATGGATCGAGGGCGGCGGCTTCGAGAAGGTTCGATGCGTCGAGCAGGTTCGCTCGCGTATTCACGATGCGAACGCCGAAGATCGAGTAGCTGACCCAAGTCGGATTGATATACGACGTCGGGTCGATGAACATGTTGCCAGCCATGCCGACGCTGTCGCGCACCGTGCTCGGGCCGAGCACCGGCAGCACGAGGTACGGGCCGTCGGGCAGGCCCCACTTGCCGAGCGTCACACCGAAGTCCTGGCTGTGCTTGGGCAAGCCGGCCGGCGTGGCGAAGTCGACCAGACCGCCCACACCGAGGAAAGTGTTGATCGTCAGGCGCATCAGATCCTGCACGGCAGCCGTGACTTCCAGTTGCAGCAGGTTGTTGGCGAAGTTGTACACATCGCCCACGTTCGAGAAGAAGTTCGTGACCATGTCGCGCGCCGGTTGCGGCACGGCGAAGCGGTAGCCCTTGGCCACGGGCGTCATGACCGTCTTGTCGAGCGTGTCATTGAACGTGTACATCGAACGGTTGAACCCTTCGATGGGGTCGGCGGGACTCGGATTCGTGACAGTCGCGCACCCTGCCAGCGCCATCGCGCCGGCGGCCAGCACTGCCGAAGTACGGAAGCGGGTCATCTTTTTTATTTTCCTTGGGTTGCCGTGGCCGCCCCTGACGCCGGCAAAGCAGCGGGTGCGGTCGATGCCGGTGCGGTCGATGCCCCGCCCGGTTGGGCGCCCCCGGCATCTGCCGCCTTGTTGTACAGGAACTGGCCGATCAGATTTTCCAGCACGATTGCGGATTGCGTGAGCGTGATCGTATCACCGGCCTTGAGCATTTGATCGTCGCCGCCCGCCTCGAGCCCGATGTATTGCTCGCCGAGCAGCCCCGACGTCAGGATCTTCGCCGACGAGTCCTTCGGGAAGTGATATTGCGAATCGATGTTGAGCGTCACGTCGGCCACGTACCGCTTGTCGTCGAAGTTGATCGACGCCACGCGTCCGACCACGACGCCCGCGCTCTTGACAGGCGCCCGCGGCTTGAGGCCGCCGATGTTGTCGAAGCGCACCGTCACCGGATACGAACTCGAGAACGACAGCGAACTCATGTTGCCCACCTTGAGCGCGAGGAACAGCAGCGCTGCGAAGCCGAGAACGACGAACAGGCCAACCCAGAAGTCGAGGGGGTGTTTTTTCATTGTGTCAGTGTGCGCAATCTATCTATGTCTTGGCGGGCACGCAGGCCCGTTAGCTGAACATCAGGGCCGTGAGCAGGAAGTCGAGACCGAGTACCGCGAGGGACGCCTGCACCACCGTACGGGTGGTCGCACGCGACACGCCCTCTGGCGTCGGCTGCGCCTCGAATCCCTGGTACAGGGCGATAAAGGTGACGGCAATCCCGAACACTACGCTTTTGATGACGCCGTTGGCGACGTCCGACCACACGTCTACGCCGCCTTGCATCTGCGACCAGAACGCGCCGGGGTCCACGCCGATCAACTTCACGCCGACCAGGTAACCGCCAAACACACCCACCGCCGAGAAGATGGCCGCGAGAATCGGCATGGCGATCACGCCTGCCCAGAAGCGGGGGGCCACCACGCGCGCGATCGGATCGATCGCCATCATCTCCATGGCGGTCAATTGCTCCCCTGCCTTCATCAAACCGATTTCGGCGGTGAGCGAGGTTCCAGCGCGTCCCGCGAACAGCAGTGCGGTGACCACCGGCCCCAACTCACGCACCAGTGACAGCGCCACAAGCAGACCCAGCGCCTGTTCCGAGCCGTACCGGTTAAGCGTGTAATAGCCTTGCAGGCCCAGCACGAAGCCGACGAACAAGCCCGAGACCGCAATAATGACGAACGAATAGTTGCCGACGAAATGAATCTGGTCGGTCACCAGACGCGGCCGGCGCAGCATCGCCCCGCTCGACGCGAGCACGCGCCAAAACATTCGCGCACCGTACCCCAGGCGCTCTACGTGACCGCGAACAAAACTACCGAGGGTCGTGATCATGCACGCGCTCCCATCCCAAAATCGTCCGCAAGCGACGGCGCGGGATACTGAAATTTTACGGGCCCGTCCGGTTGCGCATCGATGAACTGGCGCACCGTCGGGTCATTCGAGGCTCGCAGCGCCTCCGGCGTCCCCTCGGCACCGATGCGCCCTTCGCTAATGAAATAGATGTAGTCGGCGATGGCAAAGGTCTCCGTCACATCATGCGAAACAATAATGGACGTGGCGCCCAGCGCGTCGTTGAGCTTGCGGATCAGATTCGCGGTGATACCCAACGAGATCGGGTCGAGCCCAGTGAACGGCTCGTCGTACATGATGAGGTCCGGGTCCAGCGCCATCGTGCGTGCCAGTGCCACACGTCGCGCCATGCCGCCCGAAATCTCGGCCGGCTTCATGTCGCGTGCGCCGCGCAGGCCCACGGCGTTGAGCTTCATCAGCACGAGGTCGCGAATGAGCGCATCGTCGAGCCGGGTGTGTTCGCGCAGCGGAAACGCCACGTTGTCGAACACCGTCATGTCGGTAAAGAGCGCACCGAACTGGAACAACATGCCCATGCGACGCCGCAGGCGGTACCAGCCAGCGTGGTCGAGCGATGCGACATCCGTCCCGTCGAATTCGACGGTGCCGCGGCTGGCATGGACGAGCCCGCCGATCAGGCGCAGCACGGTCGTCTTGCCGCAGCCGGACCCCCCCATCACCCCAACGACTTTGCCGCGGGGGAACCGCATATTCAACCCGGAAAGCACCAATCGTTCGCCATAACCAAAGCTGACGTCGCGCAATTCGAGCAAATTTTCCGGATTCGGGATAGGCACGTTTCGGGTCTTATAGTGCGGCGCAAAACGCCAATTATAGGGGGGAATGCCGATTGATGCCGCCCAACGGCGATGGACGAAATCGAGGATTGGCGCTGCCCCGCGGCATTCTACAGGGCCGGCGTCCATTCGCCTTGTCGCGCGCCGACCGGCACAACGAACAAAAAACGTAACGCCAGCAAGGACTTATCGAGACCTCGGGGGTGTCGGGTGTTGCGCCGTTGCTACAATACGCCGTTTCACGCAATAAATCGTTGACCCCGATGCCCCGCGCCCCCCAAACGCCTTTCCATCCCCTTCTGCCGCAAGATACGGAGACGATCGAATTTCGGATTCGTCCGATGCAATCCTGCGATATTCCCCAAGTCCTGACGGTACAGGCAGCAGCGTATGTCGGTCCGATGCGTGAGTCGGAAGCGACATTGGCCTCACGTCATGCGCTGTCGCCGTCAACGTGTTGGGTTGCGGAGGGAACAGGCCCAACGGATACGTCCGTGGTCGGCTATTTACTGACACACCCGTGGCGCATGGCCGCCCCGCCGCCACTGGACACCATCCTCAAGGCCCTGCCTGACGCGGCCGACTGCTGGTACGTGCACGACATGGCGCTGCTCCCTCGCACGCGCGGCGCGGGCGTGGCTTGCCAACTCTACGCGGCGGCTCTGGCGGTGGCACGGTCGTCAGGATTGCGCGCGTCGGCCCTCGTGGCGGTGCAGCAATCGCAGGGGTTCTGGGCGCGCTTCGGTTATGCTGCAACGAGCGATGCCTCGCCGCAGATGGCCGCGAAGTTGGCCGCGAAGTTGGCCGGATACGGCGACGGCGCCATGTTCATGACGCGCACGCTATAACGGGCTGCGCGCGGCAAACATCACGCGCGTTGCGCGAACGCCTGCTGCATTCCCTTCACCGCCGCCGCCACATCGACGGCCTGCGTGACGGCTCGCACCACGGCCGCGCTGGTCACCCCGGTGTCGAGCACTTGCCCGAGGTTGTCCGCATCGATGCCGCCAATGGCGACAAGCGGATAGTGCGGCGCGATGAGCTTCACGTACCGCGCCAACTTCGCGAGTCCCTGCGGGGCGGTCGCGATCACTTTGGTGGTTGTCGGAAACACGGCCCCCACGGCCAGATAGCTGGGCCGGAAGTGATGCGCCGCCAGCATCTCGTAATAGCCGTGCGTGCTGATGCCCAGGCGCATGCCGGTCGCAAACAGCGCCGCGACCTCGTCGGCGGAAAGCGCCGCCATATCTTCCTGTCCGAGGTGCACGCCATAGGCACCCGCTTGCGCGGCTTCGCGCCAATGGTCGTTGATGAACCAGGCACTGTCGTGCATCACGCGCCGCCCGGCCGCCACCGTCCGTTCGATCTCAGAGCGCAGCGTCGGATCCGCGGGATCCTTGATCCGCAACTGCACGGTGCCGACCTGAAGATCAGCCATGCGCTCGCAAGCGCCGGCATCTGGCAGCACCGGATACAGACCGAGGCGTGACGGGCAGGCCGGGAACCGGCCGGGTGACGGCACTTGGCCGAGCACGACCGGGAAGGTTTCGAGCACCGTCGGCCATGCCCCGAGCGTGTCGGCATCGGCCGCGCGCGCGTGGCTGCCGTCGGTGCGCCATGCGCGCGCGAGCACGAGCGCGTCGTGTGGGGCGAATCCGCAGTCGAGGAACGCAGCGAACGCGGGGAAGAAGGCCGGATCGTCCGCGCCCGCAACACGATAAACGGTGTCGTGCGTGTACAAGGTGTCTTCCACCTGTCCCGCCGCCAGCGCCCGCGAGCAAAGGACAACGGCGTGCGCCGCCCGCCATGCGTCGATCTGCACGGTGGCTTCGGTTCCGGGAGCGCCCTGCGGCGAGAGCGGCCACCAGACCACGTCCCCAGCCCCCGCGCGGTCCGGCGTCTGCGCGTGCACACGCCAACTTGGCGTAGCGGGGTCGTCCGGCCACGGCGCGAGGCGCGCGCGGATGCCGGCGGCGGCCTGTTGCCATGCTGTGGCGAGGGGTGCGTTAGCCGGCAGGCATTGCACGTGAGACAGGGTGGCGCCGCCGCTATGCGTCGTCATGAAGCTTCCCGGTGGGTCAGGCGGTGCGAGGTTGCGGTGGAATTCAAGCGCGTCTCCTCGGGGATCACGCGCCCGACTGATGCCAGAACGGCACCCCGACGACCGGCGTGCTGGCTTCGGCGCTCTCGCGCTCGGCCATCGGTCCGGCGAGCCACGCCGCGCGGCCCGCCTTGATCGCGGCGGCGAACGCGCCGGCCATCTCCACCGGCTGGGCGGCAAGCGCCACGGCCGTGTTGAGCAACACGCCGTCGAAGCCCCACTCCATCACCTGACACGCGTGCGACGGCAGACCGAGCCCGGCATCGACGATAAGCGGCGTATCCGGCAGACGGTCGCGCAGCAGTCGCAGGCCGTACGGATTGATCACGCCCTTGCCAGTGCCGATCGGCGCACCCCAGGGCATCAGCGCCTGACAGCCCACGTCGAGCAAGCGACGGCACAGCACCAGGTCTTCCGTGCAATACGGCAGCACCTTGAAGCCGTCGCGAATCAGTTGTTCGGCGGCCGTCACCAGACCGAACGGGTCGGGCTGGAGCGTGTAGTCGTCGCCAATCAGTTCGAGCTTGATCCAGTCGGTCTCGAAGACTTCGCGCGCCATTTGCGCCGTCGTCACCGCTTCCTGCACCGAGTGGCAACCGGCTGTATTGGGCAGCACCGGCACCGCGAGGCGGCGCAGCGTTTCCCAGAAATGGCCTTCCGACGCCTGCGCCCCGGTGCCCGAGAGTTGTCGGCGCAACGCCACCGTCACCATGCCCGGGCGGGCGGCGTCGATGGAATCATTGAGCGCCTGCAGCGACGGGTAGCGCGCCGTGCCGAGCAGGAAGCGACTGCCGAAGCGCGTGTCATACAGCGTGAGCGCGTCGCGCACGCTGCCTGCGGCCACGTTGGCCGATTCGGTGAATGCGTTCATGTCAGCCTCCGGCCACCGGTTGCACTACATCGATTTTGTCGCCATGCGCGAGCGCGCGGGCGGCATATTGTGTCTTGGGCACGAACTGCCCGTTGATCGCCGCGGCGAACGGCGGCTTGGCGCCGTAGGCGGCGAGCGCCTCGGCCAGCGTCGCCGCCTCGGCCACGCTCAGTGTCTGTTGATTGATATGAATATCCATGGTGTCCCTCCCCTCTCATGCCCGACGGAACAGGTCCGGCCACGGCCGGCTGGCTCGCCACATCTCCCAGTCGAACGCGTGCCCAAGGCCCACTCGCGCGCTCGTCGCTTGCATCAATGCCTGCGCCAGCGCGCACGCCTCTCCCGTGACCGCCGGCGCGAGCAAATAACCGTGCCGGTACAAACCGTTCACGCGCAGCACCCGCGCACCGTCCCACTGCACCCGCGGCAGATGGTCGGGCAATGCCGGACGGCAGTTGACATTCAGCTCGACAATGCGCGCCTCGCCGAACGCCGGGTTCAGCGAATGGGCCGCCGAGAGCAGTTCGAGCGCGGAGCGCACGGTCATCGGCGACATATCTTCCGACTCGAGTTCGGTCGCGCCGATCACATACAGATCGTTTTCCTTGGGCGCGATATAGATCGGATAGCGCGGATGCAGCAACCGCACCGGCCGGCGCAGCCCAATGCCCGGCGCGTGAATTCGCACCACCTCACCCCGCACACCGCGCAATTGCGTGAGCGCGGCACGCGCGCCCAGCCCGCGGCAATCGACGACCAGACCGGCGTCCGGATACGCGCCCTCGGCGATCTCGGTATGCCAATGCAGCGCCGCCCCCGCCTTAGCAAGACCTGCCGCCAGCGCGCGCAACAGTTGCCGGTTGTCGAGCTGGCCCTCGTTCGGCAGCCACCAGCCTTCCTGAAACCGTCCGGCCAGCGCCGGCTCGACCTCGGCCAATTGCGCGCCCGACACGCGTCGCACACCGTCACGCAGCAAGGCCGGTGGGGCATTGACGCGCATGCGTCGGTCGAACATCACCGCCTCGGCGCGATCGGGCTGGTGCCACACGACCAGCGTGCCGTTGCGTTGGAAGAAGACGTGTTCGGGCAGGCCGTCGATCAATGCCGGCCAACGTTCCAGGCCGACGGCGCCCATCTCGACGATGCTCGGCTCGGCCACGGCCGCTTCGGCCAAGGGCGCGAGCATGGCCGCTGCCACCCAGCCGGCAGCCGACGACCCGTCGGCATCGCCACGCTCGTAGAGCGCCACGCGTGCGCCGGCACGAATCAGTTGCCACGCCAGCAGACGCCCGGACAGGCCGCCGCCGAGCACGGCGACGTCGGGACGCGAAGTGGAAGCGCTCATACGCGTTCTGCCGCGCAAGCCGGGACGGCGCGCAGGCACTCGAAAGCAGGCAAAGGATGACTCGCGAGCGGAATCTCGGAAGTCGTTGCGGCGAAAACCGCAGGGATAAGCGCAGGAATCTGCGGAAGGCAGCGCATGGGGTCCTTTCCTCATGAAAGCAAAAGGACGAAACGGTGTTGAACACCTTACCCCACTGGAGTAGTCGGAAACTTCCCACGCCGGTATTACCCGGGTCGGGTGCAAAGGGTCTCTCTCAGCCCCGCGTCGTATGGTTACGCATGGTCAACACCTGCGTTCGACACGGAGCACCCCTGTTTCGCCCGCAGCCATTACAACATAGATGCCGATGCCCGTGCAAGCCGGGGCATCGGGCGATTGCACGCGCGATGCGTCTCGTTTTTTGACGAATCCCCCGGGCCGTGTAACCCCACGTAAACTGAAAACCGACGTGACAAGCGCCCCCAATCCGGAAATTGTGCAACGCACCCGCCGGAACTGCGGTCAAATGGGCCGTCGACCCTAATAACACGTTGCATTTCCGCGGCAACCCCGCCAGACGATCATGGCCCACACGCCGATGTCTTCCCCGCCTCCCGAGGCGCCGCCCGCCGGCAACCCGGCCGTCCCTGCCCCCAAGCCACCGAAGCACCCCACTGCGTGGCAGTTGATCCGGCCCTACTGGGCCTCGGAGAAGCGCTGGGAGGGCCGTCGGTTGCTCGCACTCGTCGTGGCGCTCAATCTTGCCGTCGTGTTCATCAACGTACGACTGAATGCGTGGAACGCCGGCTTCTATGACGCGCTCGACAAGCGCGATTGGCCCATCTTCAAGTCGTCGCTGATCGAATTCGCGGTACTCGCATTCAGCTTCATCGTCATTGCGACGTTCCGCACCTACTTCCGCCAGATGCTCGAAATTCGCTGGCGGCAGTGGGTCACCGATGCCAACCTGTCGAAGTGGTTCTCGCATCAAGCCTATTACCGCATCGAGCGCGACCATCTGGCGGACAACCCGGACCAACGTATTTCGGAAGACATCCGCACGCTGGTCAGCGCATCGCTGGCGCTGTCGCTCGATTTGCTCACGACGCTGGTCTCGCTGTTTTCGTTCATCACCATTCTCTGGACGATCTCAGGCGCCGTGTCATTTGTGCTGGGCGGCATGAACGTGACGATTCCCGGCTACATGGTCTGGGTCGCGGCGCTCTACGCCCTGGTGGGATCGTTCTTCATCTTCAAGGTCGGTCGGCCACTCGTGGGGCTGAGCTATCGTCAGCAGCAGGTGGAAGCGGATTTCCGCTTTCTGCTGGTGCGTCTGCGCGAGTCGGCGGAGCAGGTCGCGCTCTATCGCGGCGAAGGCGCTGAATTGTCGCGCCTGACGTCGGCCTTCGGGGCCGTGCGCGACAACTGGTGGCAGATCATGGTCGTGACGAAACGGCTGATCTTCGCGAATTCGATCTACGGGCAGATCGCCATCGTGTTCCCGATCATGGCGGCCGCACCGCGCTACTTCGCCGGCGCGTTCACGCTCGGCGTGCTCATGCAGATCATCGGTGCGTTCGGGCAAGTGAGCGACGGTTTTTCGTGGTTCGTGAACAGCTTCTCGACGTTGGCCGACTGGAAAGCGACGATCAACCGGCTGCGCGAATTCACGCGCGTCATCGACGCACCGCCACAAGCACCGAGCACCGGTGGCATTGCGCTCGTGACGACCGCCCATTCGCCCTCGGCAGCCTTCACGGCCACCGATCTTCGCCTGGCGCTACCCGACGGTGCACCGCTCGCGGTCGCCGGGTCGTTTGCCTTTGCGCCTGGCTCGCGATGGCTCATCCGTGGCCGCTCGGGCTGCGGCAAGAGCACCATGCTGCGCGCGTTCGCCGGCCTGTGGCCGTTCGGCAGCGGACGCATCGAAGTTCCCGCCGACGCCCGCGTGCTGTTCCTGTCACAACAAAGCTATTTGCCGATCGACACACTGAAGGCGGCCCTGGCCTTTCCTTCGCATGCCGATACTTTTACCGACGACGAATGCCGAGACGTGCTCAGCGCCGTCAACCTCGAGCAGTATCGTGACGAGTTACTGACCGTCGCTCACTGGGCTCGCCGCTTGTCCGGCGGCGAACAACAACGGCTCGCCACCGCGCGCGCCTTGCTGCAAAAGCCGGATTATCTGTTCCTCGACGAAGCGACCAGTGCGCTCGACGTGGAAACCGAGGAGGCGGTGTATGAAGCGCTGCATGCGCGCCTACCGGGCACCACGATGGTCAGCGTGGCCCATAGGGAAACGCTCGGCCGCTTCCATCAACACACCATGACGCTGCATGCCGCGGGCGACGTCGCGCCGCCACGGGTGGTCGACGCGGCCTAGCCGGCGTAAGGCACCTCCGGCAATCCCTGCGCGCCGCAACGCACTGCCAACACATGGCCGTCGTGTTCGGTCGCGCCGGTTGCCGGACGAATCGACGTAACAAACAACGTGTCGAAGTCGCGCCCGCCGAACGCGCACATCGACGGCTTCGACACCGGCAGCACGATCTCGCGGTCCAGCACGCCTGCGGGCGTGAAGCGAAGCAAGCGGCTACCGTCGTTGGCGCACGTCCAGTAAGCGCCGTCGGCATCGACGGCCGCGCCGTCCGGACGGCCCGGATAGTCATTCATGTCGACGAACAGCCGCTGCCCGCTGATCGCACCGCACTCGGCATCGAAGTCGAACGCCCACACGCGGCGGCGCGTCGGATGCGAATCGCTCAGGTACATCGTGCGGCTGTCCGGCGAGAAGCCCAAACCGTTCTGCGTCACCAGGCCCTCGACGAGCGGCGCCGACAGACGGCCGTGCGTGTCGAAACAGAAGAGCACGCCTGCGTCGCTCGCGAGCGACATATCCTGCACCATCGTGCCCGCCCAGAAGCGGCCCTGCCGATCGCAGCGTCCGTCGTTGAAGCGCATGCCCGGCAACGGGAACACCGGCGCGGCCAGTCGCTGCCAATCAGACGCCGCAAGCGTGCCCGGCGGCCCCAGGCGCACCGCGAACAGCCCGGTCTCGCAGCCCGCCAGCAGCATGCCCGAGGCGTCGAAGGTAAAGCACGCGATCTGCTCGGGGAATGTCCATTGACGATGATCGCCGTCGGCGGGCGTTACGCGATGCAGTTGCTTCGCGGGGATGTCCACCCAGTAGAGCGCCTGCTCGTCGGCACGCCACAACGGGCTCTCGCCAACGGCGTGAGGCGTCTGTCGCGACGGTTCGAGCCGTTCGATCGACACCTTCATGCCTTGGGTTCCATCGGCCCCAGCAGCACGAACGGTCCGCCTTGGTAGCGCTGCGTCACATCGTCCATGCGCGGATCGGGCGCCTGCGCCGGAAACAGGCCGGCGAATTGCGCCGAGCTGTCTTGCGCACGGAAGCCAAGAAACGCGGCCTTCGTATTGTTGACCCACAGCGTCGGGTTGTTCGACACGCCGTAGACGATGGCATGGCCCACGCGATTCGTGAACAACGAGCAGCGCACGAGTTCGACGAAATCGCGATAGCTCAGGTATGTCACCATCATGCGCGGATTCTTGGGCTGCTCGAACGACGAGCCGATGCGCAGGCACACGGTCTCCAGACCGAAGCGATCGAAGTAGTAGCGGGACAGGTCTTCACCGAAACATTTCGAGATACCGTACATGCTGTCCGGACGGTGCGGCGCGTCGACATCGAGCACTTCCGTCACGGGATGGAAACCCACCGCATGATTCGAGCTGGCGTAGACGATGCGCTTCACCCCCTGCTTCTGCGCTGCGCTATAGACGTTGTACATGCCGAGAATATTGGCTTGCATGATGTCGTCGAACGGCGCCTCGACGGAGATGCCGCCCAGATGCACCAGCGCGTCGACGCCTTCGAGCAGCGCGTGCACGGCGGCGCGATCCGCGAGGTCGACCTGCATGGCTTCTTCGTGCGGCGCATCAGCCGTGAGCGGCACGATGTCGCTCACGCGCACGATATCCGCCCACTCGGCGAGCTTGCCGCGCAGTTGTTTGCCAAGATTGCCCGCTGCGCCGGTCAGCAGCAGACGGCGGAAGGGTTTGCCGGATGTCTGGCTCATATCAGTCCTTGTTCGTCGGTAGATCGCAGTGCATGCGACGACGCCTTGCCACAACAAACCCGGCGCCGCGTCGGCGCGCCCGACGCTCATCGAAAACGTGGGGGTCGCATGGAGAGGCATCCTACGTCAGACGATGTACGATGACAATGGCCAATTGGTCGGTTTACGGAGAATCCCTAGTATTTCACTCGATGCCTTGCATCGACGCGACAAGCCTTATATTCATTGGCGCCCACCTATACCAGGGGTGTTTCCCTGAAGGCCGATGACGCAAGATCGGCCATGTCATATGACATCTTATATTTATCGATCTTGTGCATGTCCCGGTCGCCCGAATACCGTGCAAACAAAGACACGCAAAGCGATCGGGCAAGAAAAAACCGCCCGGACGTTGTCGCCCGGACGGTTTCTTCACGGCAACGCAGAGACCTACCTCCGCGCCCCTCCTCTCAACCCCGTATTTGTGGTTTTGGCAGGCATTACTCTTTCACGCGCTCAGCGCGGCAGTTCCGAGTAGCCCATCAGGAACTCGTCCACCGCACGGGCGCACTGACGGCCTTCGCGAATCGCCCACACCACCAGCGACTGACCGCGACGCACGTCACCGGCCGCGAACACCTTCGGCAGGTTCGTCGTGTAGGCGCGCTCGCCTTCGGTCGAGGCACGCACGTTGCCGCGCGCGTCCTTGTCCACGCCGAACGCGTCGAGCACGGTCTGCAACGGCGACACGAAGCCCATCGCGAGCAGCACCAGGTCGGCCTTGAGTTCGAATTCCGAGCCCGGCACTTCCTGCATTTTGCCGTCCTTCCATTCGAGACGCACGGCAATCAGCTTCTCGACCTTGCCGTTTTTGCCTTCGAAGCGCTTCGTTGCCACCGACCAGTCACGCTCGCAACCCTCTTCGTGGCTCGACGATGTACGCAGCTTGGTCGGCCAGTACGGCCACACCATCGGCTTGTTTTCCTGCTCGGGCGGCTGCGGCAGCAGTTCGAACTGCGTCACGCTCTTTGCGCCGTGACGGTTCGACGTGCCCACGCAGTCGGAACCGGTATCACCGCCCCCGATCACGATCACCTGCTTGCCCGTGGCCAACAACTGGTTGGCCAGCTTGTCGCCCGCATTGACCTTGTTCTGCTGGGGCAGGAATTCCATCGCGTAATGGATGCCTTCCAGCTCGCGCCCCGGCACCGGCAGATCGCGCGGCTGTTCTGCACCGCCCGCGATCACCACGGCGTCGAATTGCGCCTGCAACTGCTCCGGCGAGATCGTCTCTTTGGAGAAGTTGTTGACGTGGGCTTCCGGCGCGTCCTTGCCGACGTAGACACCCGTGCGGAACGTCACGCCCTCGGCTTCCATCTGGCGCATGCGGCGATCGATCAGCCACTTCTCCAGTTTGAAGTCGGGAATGCCGTAGCGCAGCAGTCCGCCCACACGGTCGTTCTTTTCGAACACGGTGACGTCGTGACCGGCGCGCGCAAGTTGCTGCGCCACGGCCATGCCCGCCGGGCCCGAGCCGACGACGGCGACCGTCTTGCCGGTCTTGTGCTTCGCAGGCTGCGGTTCGACCCAGCCTTCGCTCCACGCCTTGTCGATGATCGCGTGTTCGATCGACTTGATGCCCACCGCATCGCTGTTGATGTTCAGCGTACAGGCGGCTTCACACGGCGCCGGGCAGATACGGCCCGTGAACTCGGGGAAGTTGTTCGTCGAGTGCAGCACCGAGATGGCCGACTTCCAGTCCTGGCGATACACCAGGTCGTTGAAGTCGGGAATGATGTTGTTGACCGGGCAACCGTTGGTGCAGAACGGGATGCCGCAGTCCATGCAGCGCGCGCCCTGCACCTTTGCCTGCTCGTCGGAGAGTGCGAGCACGAACTCCTTGTAATGCTTTACGCGTGCCAGCGGTGCTTCGTAAGACTCGCCCTGGCGCTCGAATTCGAGAAAACCTGTGACCTTGCCCATGTTTCTTCAGTCGGAAAGTTTTGTGGTTACCGTGCCTCACCCGCGCGCGGCACGCCATCGGGGCCCTCACCCCGTGGCGCCGCCGCGCTAGCGGCTTCAGGCCGCCAGTGCTTGTTTTTCGTTGGCCTTGGCCATATCGCCGAGGGCCCGCTTGTATTCGCTCGGGAACACCTTCACGAACTTGCGGCGCGCGCCGTCCCAGTCTTCGAGCAGCGCCTTGGCGCGCGTCGAGCCCGTGAACTGGAAGTGACGCTCGATCAGCTCGCGCAGTTGCGCCTCGTCGGTCTGGCCGCGATGCCACAATCCCTGGCTCACCGTGCGCTCCTGCTCGCCGTGCGGCAGCACCGGGTCGAGAGCGACCATCGCGGTGTTGCACTTGGCGGCGAACGTGCCGTCAGCGTCGTACACGTAGGCCACACCGCCCGACATCCCCGCCGCGAAGTTACGCCCGGTCTCGCCCAACACGACCACCGTACCGCCGGTCATGTATTCGCAACCGTGATCGCCTGAGCCTTCCACCACGGCGGTGGCGCCCGAGTTCCGCACGCAGAAGCGTTCGCCGGCCACGCCATTGAAGAAGGCTTCGCCTTCGATGGCGCCAATCATCACGGTGTTGCCCACGATGATGTTGTCTTCGGCGTTGCCGCGGAAGTCGTTGGTCGGACGCACGATGATGCGCCCGCCCGACAGGCCCTTGCCCACATAGTCGTTGCCGTCGCCCACGAGATCGAGCGTGATGCCGCGTGCGAGGAACGCCCCGAAGCTCTGGCCGGCCGTGCCCTTGAGCTGCACGTGGATCGTGTCGTCCGGCAGGCCGTCATGGCCGTAACGCCTGGCCACTTCGCCCGAAAGCATTGCGCCGACCGTACGGTTACGGTTGCGCACCGGCTGAATGAACGAGACATGCTCGCCCTTCTCGAGCGCCGGCAGCGCCTTTTCGATGAGCGCGTGATCGAGTGCGGCGGCCAGACCGTGATCTTGCGTTTCGACATGCAGACGCGGTACGTCCGCTTCCATTTCCGGCAGATGGAAGATGCGCGCGAAGTCCAGGCCCTTCGCCTTCCAGTGCTCCACGCCCGCGCGGGTGTTGAGCAGGTCAGCGCGGCCGATCAGATCGTCGAACTTCGAGATGCCCAGTTGCGCCATGATTTCGCGCACTTCTTCGGCCACGAAGAAGAAGTAATTGACCACATGCTCCGGCTTGCCCTGGAATTTCTTGCGCAACACCGGGTCTTGCGTCGCCACGCCCACCGGGCAGGTGTTCAGGTGGCACTTGCGCATCATGATGCAGCCCTCGACGACGAGCGGCGCCGTCGCGAAGCCGAATTCGTCGGCACCCAGCAGTGCGCCGATCACCACGTCGCGACCGGTCTTCATCTGACCGTCGGCCTGCACACGAATACGACCGCGCAAGCGATTGAGCACCAGCGTCTGTTGCGTCTCGGCCAGGCCCAGCTCCCACGGCGTGCCGGCGTACTTCACCGACGACAGGGGCGAAGCGCCCGTGCCACCGTCGTGACCGGCGATCACCACGTGATCGGCCTTGGCCTTCGCGACACCGGCGGCGACCGTCCCCACGCCCACCTCTGACACGAGCTTCACCGAGATCGACGACGAGGCATTCACGTTCTTCAGATCGTGGATGAGCTGCGCCAGATCTTCGATCGAGTAGATGTCGTGGTGCGGGGGCGGCGAAATCAGGCCGACGCCCGGCACCGAGTAACGCAGCTTGCCGATGTATTCGGTCACCTTGTGACCCGGCAGCTGACCGCCTTCGCCCGGCTTGGCGCCCTGCGCCATCTTGATCTGGATCTGATCGGCCGAGACCAGATAGTCGGCCGTCACGCCGAAGCGGCCCGAGGCCACCTGCTTGATCTTCGAGCGCAGCGAATCGCCATCCTGAAGTTCGATATCGGCCTCGATGACGTCGTGCCCCACGATCGATGCGAGCGATTCGCCCTTCTTGATCGGAATTCCCTTCAGCTCGTTGCGATAACGGCGCGCATCTTCGCCGCCTTCGCCCGTGTTCGACTTGCCGCCGATACGGTTCATGGCAACGGCCAGCGTGGCGTGCGCTTCGGTCGAGATCGAGCCGAGCGACATGGCACCGGTGGCGAAACGCTTCACGATGTCCTTGGCCGATTCAACCTGATCGAGCGGAATCGCGCGCTGCGGATCGACGCGGAACTCGAACAGACCGCGCAACGTCATGTGACGCTTGCTCTGGTCGTTGATGAGGTTCGCGTATTCCTTGTACGTCTGGTACGAGTTCGAACGGGTCGAGTGCTGGAGCTTGGCGATGGCATCCGGCGTCCACATATGGTCTTCGCCACGAATGCGGAACGCGTACTCGCCACCGGCGTCGAGCATGTTTGCGAGCACCGGGTTGTCGCTGAAGGCGTCGCGATGCAGACGCACCGCTTCCTCGGCCACTTCGAAAATGCCGATACCGCCGACGTTCGACGCCGTGCCCTGGAAGTACTTCTTGACCAGTTCCTGCGACAAGCCGATGGCTTCGAAGATTTGCGCGCCGGTGTACGACATGTACGTCGAGATGCCCATCTTCGACATGACCTTGTGCAGGCCCTTGCCGACCGCCTTGACGAAGTGCTTGACCGCCTTCTCGGGCGTGAGGTCGCCACCCTGCTTGCGGGCGATCTGTGCGAGCGTCTCCATCGCGAGGTACGGGTGAACGGCTTCCGCGCCGTAGCCCGCGAGCAATGCGAAGTGGTGCACTTCGCGCGCCGAACCGGTTTCGACCACGAGGCCGGTGCTCGTGCGCAGACCTTGCGCGACCAGATGCTGGTGCACGGCCGAGGTCGCGAGCAACGCCGGGATGGCGACTTGTTCGCGATTCGTCAGGCGGTCCGACACGATGAGGATGTTGTAGCCCGACTTCACCGCGTCGATGGCTTCGGCGCACAGCGACGCGAGGCGCGCTTCAATGCCTTCCTTGCCCCACGCGACCGGATAGCAGATGTTCAGCTCGTACGAGCGGAATTTGCCCCCGGTGTACTTGTCGATGTGACGGATCTTCGCGATTTCCTTGAAGTCCAGCACCGGCTGCGACACTTCGAGACGCATCGGCGGGTTGATGTTGTTCGTGTCGAGCAGGTTCGGCTTCGGGCCGATGAACGACACCAGCGACATCACCATGTTCTCGCGGATCGGATCGATCGGCGGGTTCGTCACCTGGGCGAACAACTGGCGGAAGTAATGATAGAGCGTCTTGTTCTTGTTGCTCATGACCGCGAGCGGGCTGTCGTTGCCCATCGAGCCCACGGCTTCTTCGCCGTTGATCGCCATCGGCGTCATCAGCAGCTTCACTTCTTCCTGCGTGTAGCCGAAGGCCTGCTGCAAATCGAGCAGCGGCGTGGCCGAATCGTGATGCACACCGGCCTCTTCGACCTTCGGCTCGATCTCGTCGAGCTTGATGCGCACGGCGTCGATCCAGCTCTTGTACGGCTTCGCGTTGGCGAGGTTGTCCTTGAGTTCCTTGTCGTCGATGATGCGGCCCTGCTCCATGTCGATCAGGAACATCTTGCCCGGCTGCAGGCGCCACTTCTTGACGATCTTCGACTCGGGAATCGGCAGCACGCCCGATTCCGAGGCCAGGATGACCATGTCGTCGTCGGTAATCACGAAGCGCGCCGGACGCAGACCGTTACGGTCAAGCGTCGCGCCGATCTGACGACCGTCGGTGAAGGCGATGGCGGCGGGGCCGTCCCACGGCTCCATCATCGCGGCGTGATATTCGTAGAACGCGCGGCGGTTGTCGTCCATCAGTGTGTGCTGCTCCCAGGCTTCCGGGATCATCATCATCACGGCGTGGGCGAGCGGATAGCCGGCCATCGTGAGCATTTCGAGGCAGTTGTCGAACGATGCGGTGTCCGACTGGCCCGGGTAGATCAGCGGCCACAACTTCTGCAGATCGTCGCCGAGCACGGCCGACGAGATCGCGCCCGTGCGGGCGTTGATCCAGTTGACGTTGCCCTTGACGGTGTTGATTTCACCGTTGTGCGCGACCATTCGGTACGGGTGCGCCAGCTCCCATGCCGGGAACGTGTTCGTCGAGAAACGCTGGTGAACGAGGGCGAGCGCCGAGACGGTGCGCGGATCGGCCAGGTCGCGGTAGTAGCGGCCGACCTGGTCGCACAGCAGCAGCCCCTTGTAGACGATCGTGCGCGCCGACATCGACGGCACGAAGTATTCCTTGCCGTGCTTGAGCTTGAGCGCCTGAATGCGATGGCTTGCCGTCTTGCGGATGACGTACAGCTTACGCTCGAGGGCGTCCGTCACCATGATGTCCTGCCCACGGCCGATGAAGATCTGACGGATCACCGGCTCGGTCGCCTTCACGTTGGGCGACATCGGCATGTCGCGATCGATCGCGACGTCGCGCCAACCCAGCACGACTTGCCCCTCGGCCTTCACGGTCCGCTCGAGTTCCTGTTCGCAGGCCAGACGCGACGCGTGTTCCTTCGGCAGAAAGATCATGCCGACACCGTATTCGCCGGCCGGCGGCAGGGTCACGCCTTGCCGGGCCATCTCTTCGCGGTAGAACTGATCGGGAATCTGGAGCAGGATGCCGGCCCCGTCACCCATCAACGGGTCGGCGCCCACGGCGCCCCGGTGATCGAGGTTTTCGAGAATCTTCAGGCCCTGCTCGACGATGGCATGACTCTTCACGCCCTTGATGTGGGCCACGAAGCCGACGCCGCAGGCGTCATGTTCGTTGGCCGGGTCGTACATGCCCTGAGCGTCCGGCGCCACGTACGCCTCACCCGGCATCGCTACGGCCGCTGCAATCGGTTGCTGTTTCTTTTCCACGAGTTACACCGTCTCTTGGCGAGGTCGCCGCGCGCATGCTCGTCGCGCTCGACCGGGTTAAGTGGGGGTGGCCGGGTGGGCCAGGACTGCGGATTCGCGCGCGTCGAAGGTCGTTCTTGGGCGTCGCCACAGGGAGCCGACTCAGCGCGCACGCTTTTGCGCATCGCACCAATCGGCCGAAGTTGGAATATACGCCAAGGAATTCACAAAGACAAAACAATTTAATGGGGTCAGATTCGTATTAAAAACCACGCTGATCGAAGGTCCCTTTTTATTAGGGTCAGATTAATTCGATCCGATCTGTGCTCGTCAAAAAATTCTGTGATTTCAAATAGCTGGAGAAAGCGAGGCAGACCGGAACCGGCCTGCGGCCAGCCAGTGTCAGAGCGCGTCCGAGATCGCTTTGCGTGGACGACCGCGCGTGAGAGGACTCACGCGCCGGTTGGCGGCAAGTGACATGCGAGCCTGATAATCGGGCCCGCCGAGCAGCCATCCTTTCTGCGTTGCCGTACGCAATGCGTCAATCTCAGGTGCCGGCAGCGGGATCGAAAACCCCTCGGCGTAGGCACGTTGACGTTCGAACGGTGTATTGCCGAGCGCCCAATACAGCGCGTGGTCCGTGACCAGACTATCGACCGTGAGGCCGACGTGATGGAGGTAACTCGACCATCGGTAATTCCCGGGGGCATCTGCCAGCCCCGCGCGCACCGGGTTGAGCTCGACGTACCGGCTGGCAAGCAGCAGATAATGTTCCGCTTCGATGACCGTGGCGCGATACCGGCCCTCCCAAAGCGTGCCGGTGCGCTGGTGACGCCGGTTGAAATACAACACGTAGTAGCGACCAACGGCCTGAAGCGTGGCCGGAAGGCTGCGCTCGTCTGCGGGCGTGGCAACCAGATGCAGGTGGTTCGGCATCATGCACCAGGCGTGAATCGCCAGTCCGTTGGCGCGCGCGGCGTCGCGCAACCGGTCGTGAAATACACGCCGGTCCTCGTCGTCGACGAAGATCGCCTGCCGGTTATTGCCGCGCAGAATCACATGCTGCGGTTGGCGTGGAATGAAAAGTCGCGGTAATCGGGCCATGCGGATTCAAATGTAATTCTTTAAAGCTCGATATCACGATCGTCGAGGGAGTTTCATCATAAAAACCCCTTTAAATACTGATATCTAGCCAAACCCCGTTGATTCGTACAAAAGCTCTAGATACGGCGATTGCGCCGTGAAATCCCAAGCGCATAATGCATCGAAAAATAAATAAATAATCTTGGGAGGATAGACAAATGACAACTCGGGCCTATCGGTCCGCGGCGTGCTTGTGCGCGCTCGGACTCTTCGTTTCCCTGGCGCCCACCCGCGCCAGTGCACAACAAGCCGGCGACAACGTCGTCAATCTCGGATGGTTTCACATCGCGCCGCAAGACTCCAGCAAGCCGATGACCACAAGTGTCACCCAGGAAGGGCTCACTCCAAGCCTGGTGCCGTCGAACTTCACGTCCCCCGGAAGCGGAGCGAAGGTCAGTAACGCCGACACGCTCGGCCTCGTCATCACCCACTTTGTCACCGACAACATTGCCGTACAGACGGTTGCCGGCATTCCCGCCAAGTTCAAGCTTACCGGACAAGGCGTGATCGCACCGCCGGGACTGGCCGGCGCGCTCACGAGTATCGACCTTGGCGCGCCACAAAACAATCCGATTGTGCAGAGCGTTCGTCAATGGAGTCCGGCGCTTGTGTTCCAGTATTACTTCGGCCAGGCCAATTCCACCTGGCGCCCGTTTCTGGGGGTCGGTGTGAGTTATACGTTCTTCACGAACGTCAATCTCAATCCGAATTTCGAAGCGGCGTTGAATCAGAATTTCGGCAGCGTGCTCGCGTTCACTTCCGGGCATAACGGGCCGACCACCGTCGAAGCGAAATCGTCGGCGTCGTGGCAACCCGTTTTCAATGCCGGCGTGTCCTATGCCTTCGACAAACACTGGGTCGCCAGCGCCTCGGTTTCTTACGTTCCCCTCAAGACCACCGCGAACATCAAGATCAAGGCGCAGGACGGAACGGTCCTCTCCTCCTCCGACGCCGAGATCAAACTGAACCCGATTGTCACCTTCGTCTCGCTCGGCTACAAGTTCTAGACTCAGCGTGCGGGGCGCAGAATGCGTTCGACATATCGGACTCCGCAGTGAAATCCTAAAGGCGTGCCCTGGGCGTCAGGGCGCGCTTTTCGCCCGTCCAGCGCATTTTTCTAGGGGCATTCCATGAGTCGATGCATGGAAACAACACCTTTAGAGCGCGCACTCCAGACTCTTGCTTTCCGCTGCTATGCCCCGTCGGCATAATGGCCCTGAATTTCATTTACCGAAATTCTCGACAATAAAGAATCTTGAGCAGGAGACGAATCGATGAAGTTGAAGCATTTGACGATGGCTGCCGTGGCCACGCTCACGGTGTCCGGGGCCGCGTTTGCACAGCAAGCCGGCGATAACGTTGTCAACCTTGGCTGGTTCCACCTCTCGCCCCAGGTTTCCAGCGATCCGCTGCATGTGACCGGATCGAACGTTCCGGGTCTGGCCGCAGCAGTGAATAGCCGACTGGGCAATACGGGTGCCCAAGTCGACGACGCCGACACCGCGGGCCTCACGTTTGCGCACTTCTTTACCGACAACATCGCCGTGGAAGCCGTCACCGGCTTCGCGCCGAAGTTCCGCCTCTACGGACAGGGTAACCTCGCGCTGCCAGGTGGCGGTTCGCTGGCATCGGCCAAGCAGTGGAGCCCGGCCTTGTTGCTGAAGTATTACTTCGGACAGGCAAACGACACATGGCGTCCCTTCGTCGGCCTCGGGGTCAGCTACTTCTGGTACACGAACATTGAACTGACGCCGGGCTTCCAATCGCTGGCCAGCAATGCGTTGACGGGCGGCCCAGGCGGCAACACAACGGCCAAGCTGACCAATTCGTGGGCGCCGGTGTTCAACGCGGGTATCAACTACAACATGGACAAGCACTGGACGCTCGCATTCTCCGTGTCGTACATCCCGGTCAGCACCACCGCCAAGCTGACGACCACCCGCGGCCCGATCACCACGACCAGCGAAGCCAAGGTCAAGCTGAACCCGGTGGTCACGTTCCTGTCGCTGGGTTACCGCTTCTAAGTTCCGCGCCAAGCCAGCTTTCCGGCTCACGCCAGCGCTTGCATTCGGTCTGACTTGGCGCAACGAAATCGATTCAAGCCGTCTAGAAAACGCCGCCCCGTGCGGCGTTTTCGTATTTCCGGCCGCGATGTCAGCCCATTCTCACACGATCTTCAGCCAACGCGACGCAACTTTCTTCGTTTCCCGAAAGTCTCTGAAGGTGTACGCACGCGAACGGTCGCGCCATAATGGCCGTTCGCCTCAGGGTTCCACCGGCGCCGTCGTTCCCCGAGTCTGACGGACGCCGCATTTCAATACCACCTCTTGGGAGTCTGAAAATGGGAATTGCCTCGAAAGCGGAAACGGTACTCAACAGCAGCCTCGACGATGCGCGCTTTGCCGGCCGACGTACCGCACGCGCGGCACGTCTGGCGAGTCAGGACGTCTCTTCACGCGTGCGCGATCTGCTCGACGATCTGGACCACGCGCTGTCCAACGCGAAGTCGGCATCGGATATTGAGGCGCTGCGCGCCGAGATCGGCGACAAGCTTCGTGAAGCGCGCAGCGAGTTTGGCGATGCCCGCGCCAACCTGCGCCGTCGCGCCAACGAGGTCTGGGAAGAAGCCGACGGCTATGTCCACGAGCGCCCATGGCAGACCGTTGGCACGGTAGCGGCTGTTGCGCTCGTGCTCGGATTCATTGCGGGACGCAGCTAACTCACTCGCCGGCGGTGCCGTTGTGCACCGGCAGACATCGAACGTGATGCGTCGGGATACCGGCCCTCATCGTCACACGCGAGGTGGCAATAGCGAAACAGCCGGCGAAAGCCGGCTGTTTCGCATCGTCTCCCGAGGCACGCGTCAGAGCGTCGGCTCGATGGTAAAGAGACGGCTGTATTCCTTGATTGCGTAGCGATCCGTCATTCCGGCAATGTAGTGCGCGATCCAGCGTGGCTGATCCGCTGCGTGCTCGGTGCGGTAGTTGGGTGGCAGCAAGCGGGGATCGGCAAGAAACGCGTTGAACAACTCCTGAACGATGCGCTGCGCTTTCGCTGCCATGCGCATCACCAGATAGTGCCGGTAGAGATTCTCGAACAGAAACCGCTTGAGTCGCCCGGCCTGCTCGCGCATCTCGCCGCTAAAGGCCACCAACGGTCCCGCGCCACGCACATCGTCAATGGAGAACGGCGAAGCGTCGGCCACGCGTTGACGCGTGGTCGTGATCAGGTCGACGATCAGCGCATTGATAATCCGTCGCGTCGTTTCGTGCACCAGCCGCCGGCCGGAAATTTCCGGCCATGCAAGCCTCGCCTCGGCGCAATAGCGTTTCCAGAGCGGCACGTCGTCGAGTTGATCGAGCGACAACAGGCCGGAGCGCACACCATCGTCGATATCGTGATTGTTGTAAGCGATCTCGTCCGCAAGATTGGCGATCTGCGCTTCCATCCCAGGCTGCCGCCCCTTCAGAAATCGCTCGCCAAGCTCACCCAGCCCTCTCGCATTCGCGCGCGAACAGTGCTTGAGAATGCCCTCGCGCGTCTCGAAACAGAGGTTCAACCCGTCGAAGCCGCCGTAATGCTCTTCGAGTTCGTCGACAACGACAAGGCTCTGCAGATTGTGCTCAAACCCGCCGTAATCTTGCATGCAGGCGTTGAGTGCGTCCTGCCCGGCGTGACCGAAGGGCGTGTGACCGAGGTCGTGCGCCAGTGCGATCGCCTCGACGAGATCCTCGCTGACGCGCAGATTTCGCGCGATCGACCGGCCGATCTGCGCCACTTCCAGACTGTGTGTCAGGCGCGTGCGAAACAGGTCGCCCTCGTGATTCACGAACACTTGCGTCTTGTATTCGAGCCGGCGGAACGCCGTCGAATGAATGATGCGGTCGCGGTCGCGCTGAAATTCGGTCCGCGTCGTAGGTGCAGGTTCCGCAAACCGCCGTCCGCGTGACGCGCTCGAGCGCGCCGCGTAGGAGGCAAGCGACGCTTCGTAATCGATCATCGCCAGCCCTCCTTTACTAGATGTTGGCGCGCAACGTCGCGCGAAGCTCGGCCTCGGGAACGCCCGTCATGAACGCCTGCCCCAGCCGGTTGAGTAGTACGAAGCGGATGTCCCCGCCTTCCGCCTTCTTGTCGACGCGCATCAGATCGATGTAGCGATCCTCACCCAGATCCGGCCCCGTGACCGGCAGCTTGGCCGCAACGATCAGCGCCTTGATTCGCGGGACAAACGCCGCGTCGATAAAGCCCAGACGCGCCGACAGATCGGACGCCATGACCATGCCGCACCCGACCGCCTCGCCATGCAGCCATTCGCCATACCCGAGGCCCGCTTCAATGGCATGGCCGAACGTATGACCGAAGTTCAGCGTGGCACGCAGGCCTTGTTCGCGTTCGTCGCTGGCGACGACCTGCGCCTTGATCTCGCACGAGCGCTGCACGGCGTAGGTCAGTGCCGCCGTATCGCGGGCATTCAACGCTGCGATATTCGCCTCGATCCAGTCGAAGTACTGTTCATCGGCGATCGCGCCATGTTTGATCACTTCCGCCAGACCGGCGGCCAGCTCACGATCCGGCAACGTGGACAACGTGCCGATGTCGGCCAGCACGGCGCTCGGCTGCCAGAACGCTCCGATCATATTCTTGCCGAGTGGGTGGTTGATCCCCGTCTTGCCACCGACCGACGAATCCACTTGTGCAAGCAGTGTCGTTGGCACCTGCACGAACGGGACACCGCGCATGTAGCAGGCGGCGGCAAACCCGGTCATGTCGCCGACGACGCCGCCGCCCAGCGCGATCAATGTCGCCTTGCGGTCCGCCTGAGCGCCAAGCAGTTCGTCGAAAATCAGGTTGAGCGTTTGCCAGTTCTTGTGCGCCTCGCCGTCGGGCAGCACAGCGGTGACCACACGCTTTCCGAGCCGTTGCAGCGTTGCCGCGACGCGCTCGGCGTAAAGCGGGGCGACGGTCGTGTTCGTCACGATCACGGCGTGCGTGCCGCGCACGTGCGGCGCGAACAAGGCCTCCTGCGTGAGCAGATCGGTGCCGATGTGGATCGGATAGGCGCGCTCGCCCAGATCGAGTTTGAGGGTCTTCATGCCGCTTGTTGTCATGGTCAGCGATATCGGCGATATCAGCGAGGAAAGGTGTCGGGCGCAGGCGATACGGACGTTGTCTGCGATGCATCATTGCGCTCGGCCTGCGCCAGCTTCGCGTCGCCCCCGGCCGCCCGAGCGGCTTCACCGTCACCGTGCGCATCGTCCGGCTCGTCGCCATGCACGCCGTCATGCCGATCGTCAGGAGAGTCGGATGGCAGACCGGCGCTGCTGGGAACGATTCCCGCGACCTCCAGTTGCATCAACACCATGTTGACGAGCGCATTCACGCTCGGCCGCCCCGTTTCGATGACGAAGGTCGCGCACTCGCGATATAGCGCGTCGCGCTCTTTGAACAACTGCTCGAGACGCGCGCGTGGATCGGCCGTTTGCAGCAACGGGCGGTTCTTGTCACGACGTGTGCGCAGCCAGAGGTCATGCGGATTGGCGCGCAAATAGACCACCGTGCCGCGCGACTTGATGTGTTCGCGATTTTCCGCGCGCAGCACCGCGCCCCCGCCGGTGGCGAGTACGATTCCGCTGCGTTGGGTGAGTTCGTCGATGGTCTGGGCTTCGCGCTGACGGAAGCCGTCCTCGCCTTCGTGCTCGAAGATGATCGGAATGCGCACACCCGTGCGCGCTTCAATCTCATGGTCGGAGTCATAGAACTGCCGCCCAAGACGTCGCGCCACTGCGCGCCCAACCGTGGTCTTGCCCGCCCCCATCAGTCCGACAAGTATTACGTTTTCCAGCATAAATCGCTGATATTTGGGTTCCAGCCCCCGATGATACCGGGATATGCGTCGGGCGTGCGGAACGCGTCAACTCGGAGCGCACTCCGGTGAGCCGGGGATGACCGGAAGGCAGGTCGTTTTTCGAGGGCTTGGGCGAGGCGCCCGAGGAGGCCGCATTATCCTCGGCCTCGCCGCCCTTCCGACCCTCGGGCACCACACTGGGCGTCAGAAACACCAGCAGCTCCGTACGGCGGTCTTCGTTGGCGCGGTTGCGAAACAGCGCGCCCAGCAACGGCACATCGCGCAACCACGGCACGCCGGCTCGACTGTCGCGCCGTTCTTCCTGGTAGATCCCGCCGATGGCCACCGTCCCTCCGTCCTCGACCTGCACCTGCGTCTTGACATGTCGGGTATCCACGGCGAATCCCTGTGCCACCGCCTGCCCGACACTGTCCTTGCGCACGTCGACATCCAGAATCACCTGACCGTCCGGGGTAATGAGCGGCGTCACTTCGAGCCTCAACGTGGCCTTTCGGAATTGAATCGACGTTGCATTGCGGCGGCCACTTTGCGTCTGGTAAGGCAGCTCCGTGCCCTGTTCAATGAGTGCCTGAACCTTGTCCGCCGTGACCACGCGAGGCCGGGAGACGACACGACCTCGCCCACTTGTCTCCAATGCCGAGAGTTCCAGTTGCAGCAAGCGCGTGGCGGAGCGGCCAAAAAGCGTGATCGCCAAGCTCGGCGGCACCACGCCGGCCAGCGCCGCCGCGGGCAAGCCAATGTCGAGCGCACTGCCCGATGGCGTTCCCCCTCCGCTATTCGTGCCCCCGACACCCCGCGCCCCCTCCGCGGCCGGCCGCTCGCCGCGCTTCTGCTGGCCTTCGCCGCGACCGTGGTGTCCCGTGAGCCGGACACCGAGCGACTCGCTGAAGCGGTCGTCGGCCTCGACAATGCGGGCCTCAATCAGCACTTGACGGACCGGAACGTCGATTCGTGCGATGAATTTAGCCAGCGCATCGAGCTTTTCCGGCAAATCGGTCACGAACAATTGGTTCGTGCGCGGATCGGCAATCAGGCTGCCTCGCACGGACAACAATCGTTGCCCCTTGCGGTCCTTTTCGCCCATGATGATCTCCCGCAGCGCCAATGCACGCGGATAGTTCAGCGTGAAGCGACGGCTGGCCAGCGGCAGCAACGCCTCGCGCTTCGCGGCCGCTTCGAGTTGCGTCTGCTCGTCAGCCAGCAGGTCGGCACGCGGGGCAATCCAGTCGACGCCGTTCAACGATTGAACGCCGAGACCGGCACTCCGGACCATGACGTCAAACGCCACAGCCGCCGAGACGCGCTGCACTTCCATGTCGAGACGCCCGACGACGCGCTCGCCAATCACCACGCTGCGCCCGGTCAGACGGGCGAACGCCCGTAACGCATCGGCGGCCTCCACGCCATGGAGCGTCACGTCGACGCTCAACGCGTCGGAGTCTTCCGCCGCCGGCCCCTGTCGCGGTGGACCTTCGCTCCAGGTCGCCGCCAATTCGGCAGCCGACGTCCGGTGAAGCACGACCCGCCGCGATCCCGCACGCATCGATCCGACAGGCGTGCCGTCGTCGACCGACGACTGCGGGCCGGACGCCGCCATCGTCACGGCGTCCTGAGCTGAGCGGCGCGTCAGTGGCGTACGAAACACGTCGATCGTGTCCGCCGGCATCTGCCAAGGCGGGGCTGGCGGCGGTAACGCCGGCAAGGAACGCCCGGCAGGCATGCCGGGAAGGTCTGCGGGACGTCGCCAGGCGTAGGCGGCCACCATGGCCGTGACCCCCGCCTCGGCCTCCGCCACTACCGTCGCACCGGAAGTTCCCAACGCCGGCCCCTGAAGCGACAGGCGCTCGATCGATAGATGCCGAGGCATCCGGTCGACCTCGGCGAGCCAATCGAGCAGATTCGCGACGCGCCCCCCGACACGCATTTCGGCACGCTCGATTTCGAGGTCCCCGCTCGACGCGGCGGGCCCCGGCCGCGCTGCCTCCAGCGTCAGGCCCGAACGTGCAGCAAGGCGCTCGAGATCGGCACGCCACGCCGAGCGCGTGTCGTCAGCGAGGTCCGGTAGCGAGGATGCCGCCGAGTGCCGTGCCGACGCGCCCACGCCTTCGCTCGCCTCGGCTGCCGCTTCCCCCACCCTCTGTGCAGCGAGCGGAAGCCGGCGATGCCAAGCCATCGTCTCGGCCTCGGCATCACGCAGCGTTGCCATCAATGCGGGTAAGCGACGCGCGGCGTCGTTCGCCCGATCCCACCTCTGCTGCTCGGCGCCAAGATCCTTCTGCAAGGTTGCCCTTACGGGCAGGCCGACCAGCCACCAGACCGACCACGCCATCAGCAGCCCCAACAGCCAGGCAAGGATGGCCAGTCCCCAGCGCACCAGCGGCGCCCACTCGGCCGGCGAGACTGACGTCCACGCCGTCCATCGCGCACGCCAGCGGTCTGCTGCATCACGAAAAATGTCGCGGACATCATCCGGCGGAGGGCGTTCACCGTACATCGGGCACCTCCTCACTCGGCAGCCCATCGACCTCCGCGGTGACCGAAAGCGCAACGGGCCTCGGTGCACGCTTGAGTTCGATACGCAATGTGAAGCGGCGAAGGGTCGGCACAGAGGCCTGAGTCGCTCCGCCGGCCCACTGACGCCTGACGGCCTCCGGGACCACGCTCGATTCGACTTCCGCGACTTTGCGCACCCATGGCAGCGTCCGCAATCGCTTCTGCGTTTCGCGCACGCGTGATTGCGTCGTTGCATAGCCCTCGACGCGCGCTTGATCCTCGCCGATTTTTACGGATGTCAATCGCACGCCGTCGGCGCACGCGCGCATGATGTCGAGCAATCGGTTTGCGACGGGCTGCCGACGCTCGATCAACGCCGCGGCCGCCCGGCGATGGGCATCCATGGCCGCCAACTCACGCCCGGCCGTCTCGAACGCAGCGATCTGCCCGCCGAGTTTCTCGCTCGCCGCACGTAGCGCCGTCACTTGCGCCTGCGTTTGCTGGCGCAGGGAGATGTCGCGAGCCATCGGCGCGAGCGACGCGAGCCCACCACACGCGGCCACGCACCCCCATATTCGCCATTGCCGCGCAAACTCGCGCTGCCGGCGCTGGGCGAGCGTGGGGAGGAAATCGAGTGGAGGAAATTGCACCTTCATTCGCATGTCACGCCCCTCATCGACATGGCACGCAACGCCAGTCCGCATGGCACGGCAAGCGCAGTCCGCTGCGCGAAAGTCTGGCGTCGTGGCCCGGACGGACGCGACGATTCGAATCGTCTCAGCGGATCGAATGGCCGCACAGGGATACCGCAGGCCGCGCCGAGCGCGTCGCAGATCGCCACGAGTTCCCCAGGACTCGCGCCTTGCGTCGCGATATGCATGACGCCTACGGCGACGGGCAGCTTGCCCGACAACTCGCGCACCACGCTTGCCAACGCGTCTGGATGGCCGCCGATACCGTCGAAACGTTCTCTGACGTCGGCCACGCAGGTGTGTCCATCGAAGACCGATAGATCGAGGTGATGCGCGTCGATTTGCAGCAACCCCATCGGTGCCCGCGGCGACGCCTGCGCGATGGCTTCGCCACCGACCGGCCATGCCCATCGGAAGGCCCGTCGCCCGGCCTCGTGCGCCGCATCGGTCGCATGCACCCGAAGTCCCGACATTTCGAGCACCGCGACGCGGCTATCGACCAGTTCCGCCTCACAGGCGTACAAACGCAGCCGATAGTTGCCCGGGTCGGCCCACGTCACGCCCACGCGATGGCGCAAGGCGGGATCGCCGTCACCGGGCAGCAGCAAGGCGGCACGGCGCTCGCACCACGCTCGCAACGCACGCGGCGGCAAATCCTCCGGACACTCGATGACCTGCGTTTTCAGTCCGTGGGCGGGCAGTGCCAGTACGAGGGTGTCGTCGCGCAGATCCTGCGCATGGGTGCCGAGTCGCTCCAACAGCTCCTCCAGCCGACGCGCGGCGGCCTCCGGTTTGACGATCGATGCGCCGCGCAATATGTCGTCCTCGAGCACGGCAGTCCCGCAGGCGTCCAGACGCAACTGCGCGGGTCCGGCCACCCGGGTCAGGCGAACGAAATGCATGCCGCCAGCGTCGAAATGAATACCGCAACCGCCGCCCCCGGCACGCGGCAACGCCGCCGCCAGTTGGCTGCCCATGTGGCGCACACCGCGCAGAACTGCTTCGATCATGACATCCTCCCGTCTCTCACCCAGTCGATGTCATCGATGCTATCCAGCGCGACGCAGCAGCCCAATCGGACCAGTCCGAATCCTCACGGCCGCCGGGCCAACGCGACGCGGTTTAGGAATCCGCGCCGGTCCTTTCTCGTCCGACTCCTATACCCCATAGGCCAGAACTCCGATTTCGGGGGGCTGCGGCGAGAGGCGTCGAGTCGTTCGTTATAATCGGTTCACTGATTTTTCCGGTTCCCCCATGGCAAGCACACCCCAAACCGAGACACCCCGCGACAAGCGCCCACCCACGCCGCGCCGCTCTCTCTGGCTGCGCATTACGCTGTGGTTCGCTGGCCTGTTCGCCGCGATGGTCGTGTGTGGCGCGCTGCTCGCGGGGTACATCCTGGTGGTGATGACGCCGCAATTGCCGTCGCTCGACACGATCGTGGACTACCGGCCGAAGATTCCGCTGCGCATCTACACCGCCGACGACATCCAGATCGGCGAGTTCGGTGAAGAGCGCCGTAATCTGGTGCGCTTCTCCGATATTCCCGACGTGATGAAGAAGGCCGTCCTCGCCATCGAGGACGACCGCTTCTATCAGCACGGCGGGGTCGACTTCATCGGCATCTTCCGCGCGGGCATCGCCAACTTCGCGCGTGGTGGATCCGCGCAAGGCGCCAGCACGATCACGATGCAAGTCGCGCGCAACTTCTTCCTCTCAAGCGAGAAGACCTACACGCGCAAGATCTATGAAGCGCTTCTCGCCTACAAGATCGAGTCGCGCCTCACGAAGGATCAGATTCTCGAGCTGTATATGAATCAGATCTATCTCGGCGAACGCGCCTATGGGTTCGCCAGCGCTGCGCGGGTTTATTTCGGCAAGGATCTGAAGGACATCACGCTCGCCGAGGCCGCCATGCTCGCCGGCCTGCCCAAGGCCCCTTCGGCCTATAACCCGATCGTCAATTACAAGCGCGCCCGCATCCGCCAGGAGTACATCCTCAAGCGAATGTACGACCTTGGGTACGTCTCGAAGTCCGAATACGACCAGGCCATCGCGCAGGAACTGGTGGTACGCGGGCTGGGCAGCGAGTTCAGCGTTCATGCCGGGTACGTGGCCGAAATGGTTCGCCAACTGCTCTACGCGCAGTTCAAGGACGAGATCTACACGCGCGGCTTGAACGTCTACACAACGATCAATTCGGCCGATCAGGAAGCTGCCTACGAAGCGCTGCGCGCCGGCGTCATGGCCTACGAGTTACGTCATGGCTATCGCGGGCCCGAAGCCAATATCGACCTTCCAAACGACCAGGACGAGCGCGAACAACTGATCGACGACACGCTGGTCGAGCATCCGGACAGCGGCGATATGGTCGCCGCCGTCGTGCTCTCGTCATCGCCGCAGCAGGTCAAAGCCGTGCTCCTGAACGGTGACGACGTGACCGTGACCGGCGAGGGCCTGCGCTTTGCGGCGGCGGGATTGAGCGCGAAGGCCCAGCCGAAGCAGAAGATTCGCCCGGGCTCGGTGATCCGTGTGACCCAGGATGCGAAGCACAACTGGCGGATTGTGCAGATGCCGGACATCGAAGCGGCATTCGTGTCGCTCGACCCGCAGAACGGCGCGATTCGCTCGCTCGTCGGCGGCTTCGACTTCAGCCGAAACAAGTTCAACCACGTCACGCAGGCCTGGCGTCAGCCGGGCTCCAGCTTCAAGCCGTTCATTTACTCGGCGGCGCTCGAAAAGGGCTTCGCACCGGCAACGATCATCAACGACGCACCGTTGTACTTCTCCGCGGCGCAGACAGGCGGGCAGCCGTGGGAGCCGAAGAACTACGGCGGCGGCTTCGATGGGCCGATGCCGATGCGCGTCGCGCTGATGCGCTCGCGCAACCTCGTGTCGATTCGTATCCTGCAGAGCATTACCCCGGGCTACGCACAAAAATTCATTGGACGCTTCGGCTTCGAGGCGGACAAGCACCCTGCCTATCTGCCGATGGCGCTGGGCGCGGGGATGGTCACACCACTGCAAATGGCGAGCGCCTACGCCGTGTTTGCCAATGGCGGCTTCCGCGTAAATCCGTTCATTGTGGCGCGCATCACCGATTCGAAGGGCAATGTGATCATGGAGGAAAAGCCGTCCACTGCGGGCGACGAATCGATCCGGGCCATTTCGGCGCGCAACGCGTTCATTATGGATTCGATGTTGCACGACGTTGCTACGCGCGGCACGGCCGCCAAGACCAATGTGCTCAAACGCAGTGATCTGGCAGGCAAGACGGGAACGACAAACGACTCGCACGACGCCTGGTTTGCCGGCTTTCAGTCGCAGTTGGTTGGCGTTGCCTGGATCGGCTTCGACCAGCCACGCAATCTGGGGGACCGCGAAACCGGGGGCGGTCTGGCGCTGCCGATCTGGATCGACTACATGGCCAAAGCCTTGCGTGGCGTGCCGGAATCGACGCGTGCGGTACCACCGGGGATCATTCAGGCGAATGGCGATTACTACTTTGACGACTATCCGCCGGGACGCGCGGTGAGTACCGTCGGCCTGAGCGCCGATACCGTGCCGGACGGCTCGGCGGGTTTGGGGCCGTCGGCGGGACCGCTGCCCGGTCATATGCCCGCCCAGCCGAGTCCCGCGCCGGTGGACCGTCAGGAGCGTCAGCGTATCCTGGACATGTTCAACAACAAGCCCTGAAGGGTGAATGGGCGGCGGCGCGGCAATCTCCCGGACCGCCCAGTCCGCACGGCGGCGTCGATTTCGGTGCGCCCGCCGCGCTGCAGTTTCGCTGTCATTCGGCCTGCAACGTTACCGTTTCGCCCGCCTGTTGTGACGCGAAGCGCGACAGGGCCTCAAACAGTTCGGTACCGTCGCGCGTATCGCGCCATTCGTCGCCCTTGAGACGGTAGTGGTAGCCGCCCGAACGCGCGGCCACCCAGATTTCGCTCATCGGCGTTTGCAGGTTGACGATGATCTTGCTGCCGTCTTCGAATTCGAGCGTCAGGACGTTGCCCGTTCGTTCGCAGTCGATATCCACGTCGCTGTCCTCGACAGTCGCCTCGACCTGCGCCAACACAGCTTCGGCCAGCGCCAGGAATTCACTTTCCGTCATGCTAAACTCCACGGTTTGCGTCATCGTTTGCATGCCGCACCACGCGGCGATACCCCCATGACTGCACCTATTCGAACCTGCGCGATTGTAGCGTCGATTGCCCTGTTGAGCGTATTGGCCGGTTGCGGTCAGGCCGGGCCACTGTACATTCCCGCCCGCCCGGTGAAACCGACGCCGCCGCCGGGGGCCCCGCTGCCCCCGCCACCGCTCGTGCCCGAACCACAGCGAGGCCCGTCGGTGGACGTGCCGCCGGCCGCGTCGCTTCCGGCGGCGAAGCCGGAATAAGCCACGACCATCCGGAACAAGCCGAATTCAGCCGGCCGGAAGCCATCCGCCTGCGCGGCGTGCCCTAGTTGATTACCGAGTTTTCGCGATGTCCGACGCCATCTTTTCCTACCGCAACGACGTACTCCATGCCGAGGGCGTTGCACTGCCGGCCCTCGCCGAGCGTTTCGGCACGCCGCTGTATGTCTATTCGAAGGCGGCCCTGACAAGCGCCTATCAGGCTTATGCCAAGGCCTGCGAAGGCCGCAATGCCGCCGTGCACTACGCGGCCAAGGCGAACTCGAACCTCGCCGTGCTGGGCGTGTTCGCCAAGCTCGGTGCGGGTTTCGACATCGTGTCCGCCGGTGAACTCGCTCGCGTGATCGCGGCGGGCGGCGATCCGAAGCGCGCCGTGTTCTCGGGCGTCGGCAAGCACGCCGACGAAATGCGCTACGCATTGGAAAAGAACGTTTTCTGCTTCAACGTCGAATCGCGTCCCGAACTGGACAGACTCAATGATGTGGCCGGGCAAGCGGGCAAGCGCGCTCGCGTTTCGCTGCGCGTGAACCCGAACGTCGACGCCAAGACGCATCCGTACATTTCCACCGGCCTGCGCGGCAACAAGTTCGGCGTAGCCTACGAAGAAGCCTTCGACGCCTATCGCGCTGCCGCCGCCATGCCGAACCTCGAAGTCGTCGGCATCGACTGCCATATCGGCTCGCAGATCACGGAAATCTCGCCGTATCTCGACGCCACCGACAAGGTGCTCGATCTGGTCGAAAAGCTCGAAGCGGCAGGCATCTCGCTGCACCACATCGACGTGGGCGGCGGCCTGGGCATCACTTATACGGACGAAACGCCCCCTGATATCACCGCGTTCGCCACCACGCTGCTCGATCACATCGCCCAGCGCGGCCACGGGCACCGTCAAGTGCTGTTCGAGCCTGGTCGCTCGCTCGTCGGCAATGCCGGCGTCCTGCTCACGCGCGTGGAGTTCCTCAAGCATGGTGAGACGAAGAACTTCGCCATCGTCGATGCGGCGATGAACGATCTGGCGCGTCCTGCGATGTATGAGGCCTATCACGGCATCGATCCGGTCGAGCGACGTGCCGTCGACGCGGTGATTTACGACGTCGTGGGCCCCGTGTGCGAAAGCGGCGACTGGCTGGGTCGAGACCGCGCCTTGGCGATTGCGCCCGGCGATCTACTCGCCATTCGCTCGGCAGGCGCCTACGGCTTCACGATGAGTTCCAACTACAATACGCGCCCGCGCGCCGCCGAAGTCATGGTCGACGGCAACGAAGCCTACCTCGTTCGCGAACGTGAAACGGTCGAGTCGCTCTTCGCGGGCGAACGACTGCTGCCCGACCACGCCTGAGTCCGCCGTCTGCGAAGCGCCCACCACACACGGGCGCCGAGCAGGCTCGCGACCACGGTCGCGTAGACCGCCGGCTGGGCCAGATCGTTCTTGCCCGCTTTCATCCACCAGTAGTGCAGGATCGCCAGCACGGCAATCGCATAGATCAAGCGATGCAACCGCTGCCAGCGCCGCCCGCCCATGCGCCGAACCACCGCGTGCGGCGACGTCAGCGCCAACGCCACCATCAGCACGAATGCCGCGAACCCCACGGTGATGAAGGGACGCTTGCCCGACACGTCGTGCAGGATGCTCGACCAATCGAACCACTGATCCAGCCAGACATACGTGGCGAAATGCAGCGCGCCGTAGAAGCACGCGAACAGTCCAAGCATGCGACGTAACCTCAGCAGCCAAACCATGCCCGACAAGCGTCGCATCGGCGTGATCGCGAGCGTGACGCAAAGCATGACCAGCGTCCAGGTGCCGGTCGAACGAGTGATGAACTCGACCGGATTGGCGCCCAACCGATCCGTCATGCCATACGCTATCAGTCGCAGCCCCGGCGACAGCGCGAACAAGAACACGACCGCTTTCACCCAGGGCAGCCATTGTTGCCGGTGTTGCGCCGAATGATTAGCCGCGCGCGCATCGGCACCGGCTGACGGCAAACCGTTACCGGGGATGGGCGCCGCCGCCTCGACGGTGGCGCCAGAACCCTCGCACGGATGACGTGGCGTGATGGACATATCGGCAAATCGACGCGGCGCGTCCGTTCAAAAGAATTTTCGCAGATCCATGCCCTGGTACAGGCTGGCCACCTGATCGCCGTAACCATTGAACATCAGCGTCTTGCGCTTGGGCGTGAAAATGCCGCCGTCGCCAATGCGACGCTCGGTCGCCTGACTCCAGCGCGGATGATCGACGTTGGGATTCACGTTCGAGTAGAAGCCATACTCGTCCGGCGCCGCGCGATTCCAGCTCGTGAGCGGCATTTTCTCGACGAAACGAATCGCGACGATCGATTTGGCGCTCTTGAACCCGTACTTCCATGGCACCACCATGCGCACCGGCGCGCCATTCTGGTTTGGCAGCACCTCACCGTACAATCCGAAAGTCAGCAGTGACAGCGGATGCATCGCTTCGTCCATCCGCAGTCCCTCCACATACGGCCAACTCAACACCGGATACGACAGCCCCGGCATCTGCTTCGGATCGGCAAGCGTCACAAATTCCACATACCTCGCGTTGCCCGTCGGCTGCACTCGGCGGATGAGTTCGGACAGCGAGTAGCCGACCCAGGGGATCACCATCGACCACCCCTCAACGCAGCGGTGGCGATAGACACGCTCCTCGAGCGGCGCGAGCTTGAGCAGCGCATCGATGTCGAAGACCTTCGGCTGCCGGACCTCGCCCTCGATCGCGACCTGCCACGGGTGCGGCTTGAGCGTGCTGGCGCGGCGCGACGGATCGGACTTGTCGGTGCCGAACTCGTAGAAGTTGTTGTAGGTGGTGACGTCGTTGATATCGGTCGTCTTGTCGGTGATGACGTAACGCGCGTTGCGCGCAGCCGTCAGTTTCGCCAGTCCGACGCCAGGACTGTCAGCCGCGAAGGCCGACTGCTGCGGCAGCACGCCGAGGGCAGCGCCGCCCAACCCCGTCAACCCGGCACCCGACGCGCGCAGAAAGCGCCGGCGCGCGGTCACCACCTCGCGAGGCGTAATGTCGCTCGCGGGAATATCCGCCCCGCGCAGCCGCGACTGATCTTGACTCATGATGCCCCCTCCTGCCTGGCCTTTCCGGCACCGTTGCCGATTCCGCAAATTTGCGGACTCACCTGTCCATGTCAACGTTGAGACTGGCACCGAGACAGCGTCGTTCCCTCCCTCCCGGTGCGAAAAATCATACGACATGACAAAAAAGCCGCCGGCACCCGCGTGCGGCGGCTTTCGAGTCGCGCCCGAGGCGACGACGCCCGTCAGAGTTGACCGTAGCTGTGCAGCCCCGAGAGGAACATGTTCACGCCGAGGAATGCGAACGTCGTGATCAGCAGGCCCGTCAACGACCACCAGGCCGCCACCACACCCCGCAATCCCTTCATCAGCCGCATGTGCAGCCACGCCGCGTAGTTCAGCCACACGATCAGCGCCCAGGTCTCCTTCGGATCCCAGCTCCAGTAACCGCCCCATGCGTCGGCCGCCCACAGCGCGCCGAGAATCGTCGCGATCGTGAAGAACGCGAAACCGACGGCGATCGCCTTGTACATCAGGTCATCGAGCAGTTCGAGCGACGGCAGGCGCGACGAGAAGAATCCGCTGTCGAGCGGCTTGCCGGCCAGGGCCAGACGCTTGTTTTCGCTCGACTTGAGCAGATACGCCACCGAGACCATCGCCGCAAGCGAGAACGTGCCGTAACCGATGAAATTCGCGGGCACGTGGATCTTCATCCACCAGCTCTGCAACGCCGGCACCAGCGGCTGGATCTCATAGGCACTACGCGCCACGCTGTACCAGAGATTGAAACCGACCGCCGCGCTGATCACGAGCAGCACGAACGGCCCGAGCGCGCGCGTCTCGTAGTGATGTTCGTAGTAAAGGTAGAACAGCGCCGTGATCATGCAGAAGAGCACGAACACTTCGTACAGGTTCGAAATCGGGATATGGCCGACGTCGGCGCCCACGAGATACGATTCGTACCAACGCACCATCATGCCGGTGAAGCCAAGCAGCACGGCGGCCCAGCACAGCGTCGAGCCGACGCTCGCACCGAACGGCGAGCGTGCGATCAAGCCTCCCCAGTAGAAGGTCGTCGCCAGGAAGAACAACGCACTCATCCACAGGATGGCCGACTGACTCGAAAGGAAATACTTGAGCAGGAAGGCCTGATCGGCGCGCGCCAGATCGTGGTGATACAACCCGATGCCCGAAAGGGCGAGAATCGCGATTCCGGCCATCAGCCACCGCACGGACCGCCAATGCCAGCCCAACAGCGCAAAAGCCGGCACGCAGAGCACCAGAATCGTGTGCTCGTAGTAATCCATGTAATGGCCGTAGCGATTCAGAGCAAAGCCCGCCCCGATCGCCAGCGCCAGCGCGAACAGCCAGTCGCCAACGCTGCGGCGGCGCAGCCACGAGACTTCCGAATAGTTTTGCGATAACTCCATCTGTCTCACCCTTATCGTTTTGTGACGATCTCGTCGATCTCCGCCTTCGTACGGGCGAATTCCTTTTCGAAATCCAGTGTGCGGCGCGTGGTCGACACCGCCATCAATACCGAACTGCCGCCGTCCGGCGTGTCTTTCAGCCACAGCCACAGACGCCGCTCGCGCACGTAAAACATTGAGAAGATGCCGAGTACCAGCAGCAAGCTGCCAAGATACACGATCTTCTTACCCGGCGAGCGCGTGAGCTGGAAGACGCTCGCCTGAATCTGATCGAACGAATCGAGCTGCAGGAAAACCGGGGCGTCGTACAGAAAATTGTCGGACAGTGCATTGGTTGCCGTATGCACGAAGCGCTCGTTCTCGGGCGTGGGCGTCATGGCCGGCTGCCCGGCCTGTTCTCGCGCGACCTGCCACAGTTGCCAGACGGTACCGTCGAGAATACGACGGAACATGTCGGCCGCGCTCGATTGCTGATCCTGAGGAACCTTCTCGTTGACGAACTCCGCAATCGCCTGCAGGCCGCCCTTCGTCTGGCTGGTTTTGCTTGCTGGAATGGCGCCGGCAAACAGATCCAGCTCGCGTTTGGCGCTTTCCTGCAATTGCGCTCGCAATGCCGCCGACGTTTGCGACGGCAGTGATTGAGCAGCAAACCGCCGGGCGGCTTCGGCCCGCGCCCCATCGTCCTGAAGCGCGGCGCGCAGCAGCATCCACTGCTTGACGGAGCCGTCAGCGTCCGCCGGGATGCGCAGATACTGGAACGGGCCGTCTGGCGTGTCGCGTACACCGGTCATGAAGACCCGCTCGCCATCGTCCACCAGAATCGGCAGCATATAGTTGCGGTACTCCTTCGCCTGCCCGCTGCGGTCGCGCACCTTGTACTGTACCGACGGCCCGACGTTGCGCAGATCCTTGCCCACGTCGGGGCGAGCCCCCGAGCCCAGTCGCGCGTTCAGATCGTCGCGCAACGTTTTGCGCGCCACGCCGCGCACGTCGCGCTCGCCCGCGCCATTGCTGATGTTCTCGACGTTGATCGCGCGGAAATCGCTGAACTCGACGGTGTATTCATCCTGGCCCGCGACGCCGCTGCGCAGTTGCGTCGAGCCGCCCACGTTCCCCGAAAATGCGAACGTCCGGTCGGACACGCCGTGCATGGGATACCCGGTCAACTTCAGCTTGCTGCCACCGTCCTCAAAGCTCGACTGGTAGATCGCGACGCCCTTGTAGATGAACGGCTCGTTGACCTTCACTGTCGCGTTCATCGACTTGCCGGTCTCCGGGTCGGTGACCACGATATCGCTCGCGAACAACTTGGGCATGCCGGTCGAGTAGTAATCGACGTGAAATTTCTTCAGTTCGACAGAGAATGGCAGGTCCTGCACGACCGAGCCGTCCTGGAAATTCAGAATCGCCGTGTTAGATTTGCCGCCCTCCGGCACGAACGCGTAGCCGCGAAACGCCGGGTTGTTCGGCGAGAGACGGTGTGTCTCGGGAATCTGGGCAATTACCGCGTTGCCCTGCAGCGGCGACTTGCCGAACAGCACCATCTGGAGACGAATGAGCAGATCGCTGTCGACCAGCCCGCCCAGGCAAATGATCACGATCGCACTGTGCGCGAAGATGTAGCCGACTTTGTTGATCGCGCCGGTCTTGGCCGCAACAAGCGTCGCGCCATCGCGCTCGCGCACGACGAAACGATAACTACGACGTCCGAGATAGCCCGTGAGACGCGACACGAGTTCGGTGCGCGACGCCGGGCCGGTGTATTCGGCCTTATGGCCGAAGGCCCGCAGACTGCCCTCGCGCACGTGATCTCGCCAGCTCCGGATGTCCGCGATCATCTTCGGCGCATTGCGCACGATACACAGCGTCGTCGACGCCATGAGGAAGAAAAGGATCAGCAGGAACCACCACGCGCTGTACACGGTGTACAGACCGAGCGAGCGGAAGATACCGGCCCAGAACGGACCGAACTGATTGACGTAGTTGGGGTACGGGTCGCCCTGCTTGAGCACGGTGCCAACGATGCTGGCAATCGCAAGCACGCTCAGCAGGCTGATGGCGAAACGCATCGAGCTGACCAGCTCGACGCCGTCGCGCACCCATCGCTGCGCGCCCTTGATCTGCATTCCGGAGGTACTGAGGCTCATCCTGTTTCCGACAACAAAAAAGGCGGGGACGCGTGTCTTACGCGCCCGCCACCCTGTGTATGCTAAACCAGTTCGACCCGATCGCCCTGCGGCGCCGCGGCTGGTTTCGCTATAAGTCAGCGAATATACCCCGACGTTCACATGATGTCAGGGCGGGGCCTGCCGATCAGCGCAAACCGGCGATGTAATCCGCGACTGCCTTGATTTCCTTGTCCGACAACCGCGACGCGACCGTATGCATCGGCGCGTTGTTTTTGCGAACCTCGTCGCGGAACGCCACCAACTGGGCGGCGGTGTATTCCGCCCACTGGCCTGACAGTCGAGGGTATTGCGACGGCATGCCGGCGCCTGTTGGGCCGTGGCATGAGGCGCAGGCGGGAACGCCCTTTTCGGCCAGCCCGCCGCGGTAGATCTTCTGGCCCAGCGGCACGGTGTCCTTGTCGCGCGCGGCACCCGGTTTCATGGTCTGCGAGGCGAAATAAGCGGAGACATTGCGCATGTCCTGATCGGACAGTGCGGCGACCATGCCGGCCATGATGGCGTTATTACGCACCGGCGTTTTGCCGGGCTGGGCCTTGAATTCGGTGAGTTGCTTGTAGAGATATTCGGCGTGCTGACCGGCGAGCTTCGGATACGCGCCGCCGGCGCTGTTGCCGTCTGCTGCATGGCAGGCGGCACAAACCTGACTGGCAATGGCCTGTCCCCGGTTCAGGTCGGGTTTGGCGGGCGCCTGCGCCTCGGCGGCTTGTCCAGCACCGCTCAGAAGAAAGCACGCCAGTGCCAACGGTGTTGCAGCGAGAGACTTCCACACTCCTCGGTTCATTCGCACACCTTATATCTGTTTTGTCGGGAAATCGGTCGTTCGAACTCACCGTCCGGCGCCGCGTTTCTCCTCCAACCTCACGGCGCGCGAGACGTTCGGACAAGCCTTGGCCAGGCCAAGGTTAACTTTCATATTGTACAATAAAGTCTTTCCCCGACTTTAGGGGATTTCCATGTAGAAGGCCGCAGAACGGGGCTTCCCGAGCCATCGCCGGGGGGCATCAGACCCACCGTCTTGCGTGCCCTGCGTCCGCGTTGCAGCCCGACTCCCGTGGCTGTGGCGCTCCTCGGTCTCCGTCATGTCCCTACTTCATCAAGCCCGCTTCTTCACGACCGTCAATCATCTGCGCGACCTGCCGCCCACGGCCGTGCCCGAGGTCGCCTTCGCGGGCCGCTCGAACGCGGGCAAGTCCAGCGCGCTCAACATCCTGTGCAACCAGAAGCGGCTGGCCTTCTCGAGCAAGACGCCAGGCCGTACGCAGCACATCAACTACTTCGAGATCGCGCACCTCGAGCATCTGTACGGCTATCTCGTCGATTTGCCCGGCTATGGCTACGCCGAGGTCGGTGGTGGCGTGAAGGTGCACTGGCAGCAACTCCTCGGAGACTACCTGGTGCAGCGTCCGCAATTGCGCGGCCTCGTCTTAGTGATGGACTCGCGCCGGCCGTTCACGGAACTCGATTGCGAGCTGATCGACTGGTTCATGCCGACCGGGCGCGCCATCCATGTCCTGCTGACCAAGGCAGACAAGCTGACGCGTCAGGAAGCGACGGTCGTGCTGCGTGACACGCAAAAGCGACTGGCCGCGCTACCGCGTACGGATGGCCTGCCGTCCGACGATCCGGCAACGCCGCCGCAGTTCACGGCGCAACTGTTCTCGTCGCTCAAGCGCACCGGCGTCGACGCTGCGCAGCGCGTGCTCGAAGACTGGCTCGCCATTCCGCCGCGCGACGCCGCCAAGAAGTAAGTTGGCATCAAGCGGCGGGGGAAACGGGAAGCCAGCGCGACAGATTGTCGCGGCGAGCCGCGTGGCTGCCGATGGATTGGGCGTGATAGAGATGCGCGCAACGGACAGCGCAACGTGCCCTAGGCCGAACGGATGAGTTTCCTCGAATTCGTTGGAAAGCAGGGCTGTCGGGGGATCCGACAAGACGATTCGCGCGCCCATAAAAAAACCGCCGTGTAGGCACGGCGGGTTTAAATGAGCCTTATCGTAGAACGACAGGCGCCCGCTCAGGGAGGAGAAGCGGGGGACGTCACACGCAGTGCGAACATCCGGTTGGTATGATATACCATGCGTTCGAAAGTTTCCCGCCGAGCGCCCTTTTTTGCGCGCCTTCCCGCGAATGGGATCGTTGCAGCAACGGCGACGACTGGCCGTTTTAGGGCGGTCCGCGCGACCGATTTCACCGGAATCTTCGACACGCCAATCTCCGTCCAAAGGACCGATCGCATGAGTTCCTACCCCCTGCTTCGCCCGCGCCGCATGCGACGCGATGACTTCTCGCGTCGTCTGATGCGCGAAAACCACCTGACGTGCGACGACCTGATTTATCCCGTGTTCATCCTTGAAGGCGAGAACCGCCGCGAGGCCGTCGCCTCTATGCCCGGCGTCGAACGCGTCTCGGTCGACGAACTGCTGCGCGTGGCCGACACCTGTGTCACGCTCGGCGTCCCCGTGATCTCGCTGTTCCCGAATATCGAAGCAACGCTCAAAACACCCGACGGCATCGAAGCCGCCAACCCGGACGGTCTGGTCCCGCGCGCCGTGCGCGAGCTCAAGCGCCACTTCCCGGATCTGGGTGTGTTGACGGACGTCGCCCTCGACCCGTACACGAGCCATGGTCAGGATGGCGTGCTCGACGAAAACGGTTACGTCATCAACGATGTGACGACCGGCATTCTCGTAAAGCAAGCCCTCACTCAGGCGGAAGCGGGCGTGGACATCGTCGCGCCATCCGACATGATGGACGGACGCATCGGCGCCATTCGTGAAGCACTCGAAGCCGGCGGGCACATCCACACACGGATCATGGCGTATGCGGCCAAGTACGCATCGGCCTTTTACGGGCCGTTCCGCGACGCCGTCGGGTCGGCATCGAATCTGGGCAAGGGCAACAAGATGACGTACCAGATGGATCCCGCCAACTCCGACGAAGCGTTGCGCGAAGTCGCGCTCGACATTGAGGAAGGTGCGGACATGGTGATGGTCAAGCCCGGCATGCCGTACCTGGACATCGTACGCCGCGTGAAGGACGAGTTCCGCTTCCCCACGTACGCTTACCAGGTCAGCGGCGAGTACGCGATGCTCAAGGCCGCTGCGCAAAATGGTTGGCTCGATCACGACAAGGTCATGATGGAGTCGCTGCTCGCCTTCAAACGTGCTGGCGCCGATGGCATCCTGACGTATTTCGCGCTCGACGCAGCAAGGCTGATTCGCGCGCAAGCCTAAGCCGTGTGTGGGCGCGCCACCGAATCCGTTCGCGACGATCCGCGCCCGGGTTCGGGCCGCAGCGCTCGGATTCCGGCCGCAGCGCTCAGGTGGCCGGCCCGAGGGCCTTGTCCAGGCTGCGCAGGAACTGATCCGCCGACTGTGCGCCGATCACGCGCATCCCCCTCCTCTCGTTACCGCTGCCATCGAAGAAGATGATGCCTGGCGGGCCGAACAGTCCGAAGCGCTTGAGCAACGCCTGATCGTCGGCGTTGTTGGCCGTGACGTCAGCCTGCACGAGCACCACCTGATCGAGACGGGCTTTGACACGCGGATCCGTGAAAACGGAGCGCTCCATTTCCTTGCAGCTAATACACCAGTCCGCATAGAAGTCGAACATCACCGGACGCCCTGCCGTCGCGATAACCTGATCGAGCTCTGCAACGCTGCGTACGCGCCGGAACTTGGCTCCCTCGTCCACGGGTGCGCTGGCGCTGGCGCTCCCCGAGGTGGTCACTGTCAACCCCGCGAGTGGCGCAAGCGCATCACGCGCCCCCGTTGCCGCCCCCACCAAAGCCACGGCGCCAAGAAGGGCGACGACAACGCCTAACCCCTTGAGCACGCGCCGTGCAGCGCTGACACCATCGGGCAGTCTATCGAAAACGTGCATGAACGCGGCGGCCACCAACAGCAAGGCGCCCCATCCCAACAACAGAACGGGCGTGGTCAGCAATGGCCGTACAATCCAGAGCGCAACACCGAGAAGCAGGAAGCCGAAGAAGCGTTTCACGCCGCCCATCCATGCCCCCGCACGCGGCAGCAACGCGCCGCCGCCGCCCGCGAGAAGCACAAGCGGTAATCCCATCCCAAGCGACAATGCGAAGAGCGTTGCGCCACCGAAGACCGAATCTCCCGTCTTCGCGATAAAGGCGAGCGCGGCCGCCAGCGGGGCGGTCACACATGGGCTCACGATCAGTCCCGATAGCACGCCCATCATCGCCGCGCCGACCCATTGACCCGACGCCTGCTTGCGAGCGGCGTCATCGATTCGAGCGCGCAACGCCAACGGCACCTGAATCTCGTACATGCCGAACATCGACAACGACAGGACGATCATGAGCAGCGCGAACGAGACCAGCACCCACGGCGCCTGCAGGAACGCGATCAGACCTTGCCCCAACAATCCGGCGGCCACACCAATGACGGTGTTCACCACGGACATGCCGAGCACATAGGCAATGGCCAGACGCACGGCCTTGCCTCGACTGGCTCCCTGCCCTGCGACAATCGACAGGAGAATCGGGACCATCGGCAACACACACGGCGTGAACGCCAACCCGACACCCAGCGCGAAGAAGATCGCCAATGCCAGCACGAAGCTGCCTCCGGAGAGGATCCGCTCGGCCTCGCTATAGTCGTCTCGCGCGGACAACCAGCCGCTGGCCGTGTCAGCGTTGGGGGCTGCCGACACGGATTCCGGCGACGTGACGATCTTCCCACCGCTCGACGCTTGCGCCATGCCGCCGAGCAAGGCCGGCGTTGCGGGGACCGGCGTTGATGCGGCCGTTGAACTCCCGCTATTCGCGCCGCCAATCGCGGCAGCGGAAATCTTCAACGGCTTGTCCATCGGGGGATAGCACAGCCCCTTCTCGGCGCAGCCCTGCATGGTGACGTTCAGCGTAAACGGGGCCCCCGCCCGACTCACCGGGATGCGAACGTCGATGGGCTCGTGATACACCTCCATGTCCTTGCCGAAAGTCTCGTCGCGCTTGACTTCACCCTTCGGAAACACCGGTACGCCGAGCGTGACGGCAGGATTGTCGGCTGCGAAAGCAAACCGTTCTCGATAGAGGTAGTAGCCCTTGGCCACTTCGAAATGCAGCAGCACCGCACCGGGCTGCTCTGTCTTCGATACCTTGAAGGCGACATCCGGGTCGAGAAAATCGTCAGCGGCGCGGGCGCACCCGGCCCCGAGCAACAGAACCGCCGCCACCAGCAGTAATGCGACCGACCATAGCCACATGACCCGATGTCGCATCGGGCCGTGCCCATTGCGACTGCCTCGCGGGATCCCCCGTCCCACCATTGTCTGCACGTCAGACATGCAACGCCCCCCGCGTTTCATCTTCAACCCACCGCGCGTAGGCAGGCAGCGCTGCCGTGGCGGGCCACGCCACAATCTCCGGCACGTCGTAGGGATGATGTTCTTTAATGTATTGCTCCAGCGCGCTGTAACGCGCCGCCGTCGTCTTGATCATGAGCGGCACTTCCACGCTCGTCTCGCGCTTGCCTTGCCATCGATAGCTCGAACGCACCGGTGCCATTTGCTGCACGCACGCCGCCAGCCGCTCGGCCAGCATACCGTCGATGGCGGCGTTGGCGCTGGCCTCGTCGGGAAACGTCGTCGTGACGATAAGAAGGGCGTCCATGATGTGGCGTAGACCATTCGAGCGTGAGGATCGTTCACTGTACACCGACGCCGCGAAATGTGCCCAATCAGCCAGCGATTTCCAGACTGCCGAGCAGACGGGTTCAGACGACGCCTTAAAATGAAAAAAGCCAGGTCGACGACCTGGCTTTTTTTTACGGCTCACGGCCTTGAAAAGACCGTCGCGCGTGTGGCTTACTCAGCCACTTCCGGCGCTTCCGTGTCGACTTCCGGGCGGTCCAGCAGTTCGACGAACGCCATCGGTGCGTTATCGCCCACGCGGAAACCCATCTTCAGGATGCGCAGGTAGCCGCCCGGACGGTTGGCAAAGCGCGGGCCCAGTTCGTTGAACAGCTTGGTGACCATGTCACGATCGCGCAGGCGGTTGAACGCCAGACGACGGTTGGCCAGCGAATCCTTCTTACCCAGCGTGATGAGGGGCTCGACGACCTTGCGCAGTTCCTTCGCCTTCGGCAGCGTGGTCTTGATCGCTTCGTGTTGGATCAACGAGTTCGACATATTGCGCAGCATTGCCAGACGGTGGCTGCTGGTACGGTTCAGCTTACGAAGACCATGACGGTGACGCATTTCAACTTTCCTTTAAACAGAGTTTTCGACCTAGCTCTTCTATCGGTGACAACCACCGCGGGCCGGTACCTTCGCTATCGGCCGTATCGGAACATCAAGGACATTCCGACGCGCCGCACTTACGTAGCGACACGGCCGCCCCAAGGCGGCCATGTCGTTACACCTTTACTTCTCGAGACCGGCCGGCGGCCAGTTTTCGAGCTTCATGCCCAGCGTGAGGCCACGCGAGGCAAGCACTTCCTTGATCTCGTTGAGCGATTTGCGACCCAAATTCGGGGTCTTGAGCAATTCGTTCTCGGTACGCTGGATCAGGTCGCCGATGTAGTAGATGTTTTCAGCCTTCAAGCAATTGGCCGAACGCACCGTCAACTCGAGATCGTCCACCGGGCGCAGCAGGATCGGATCGATCTGCGGCGCACGCGACGGTGCTTCGCTGGCGGCTTCCGTGCCTTCCAGCGCAGCGAACACCGACAGTTGGTCGACGAGGATGCGAGCCGACAGACGGATCGCTTCTTCCGGCGACACCACACCGTTGGTTTCGATGTTCATCACGAGCTTGTCCAGGTCCGTACGCTGCTCCACGCGGGCCGATTCGACCGCGTAGCTCACACGCTTGACCGGCGAGAACGACGCATCCAGAACGATGCGGCCAATCACCTTGGCCGATTCGTCGCCGTAACGGCGCACGTTACCCGGGACATAACCACGACCCTTTTCGATCTTGATCTGTACGTCGAGCTTGCCGCCCTTGGCCAGATGCGCGATCACGTGGTCGGGATTGATCAGTTCTACATCATGCGGCACTTCGATGTCCGAAGCGCGCACCACACCTTCACCATCCTTGCGCAGCGTAACGGTGACTTCGTCACGGTTATGCAGCTTGAACACCACACCCTTCAGGTTCAACAGGAAGTTAACGACATCTTCCTGGACACCGTCGATGGTGGAATATTCGTGCACAACGCCGGCGATCGTCACTTCGGTCGGGGCATAACCGACCATCGACGACAACAGCACGCGGCGAAGCGCGTTACCCAAGGTGTGGCCGTAGCCACGTTCGAACGGCTCCATCACGACTTTGGCGTGATGCTCACCGACCGGCTCAACCGCGATGATCTTGGGCTTCAACAAACTGGTTTGCATAGGTTTCCTTTTCAATACCCTCGGCTCGTTACACCGATAAGGCTGATGCGTGACAACCTGCACGGAACGCAAAAACGCGCCGTGAGGCGCGTCAGCATACGGATATTAACGCGAATACAATTCAACGATCAGGCTTTCGTTGATGTCGCCTGCGATATCGCTACGTTCCGGCAGTGCCTTGAAAGTGCCTTCCATCTTCTTGGCGTCAACCGAAACCCAGATCGGGAAACCGACTTGCTCCGCCAGCGACAGTGCTTCTTGAATACGCACTTGCTTCTTGGCAGCGTCGCGCACAGTGATCACGTCGCCGGCCTTGACCTTGATCGACGGGATGTTGGAAACAACACCATTCAGCGAGATCGCCTTGTGGCCGACCAGCTGGCGCGCTTCAGCACGCGTCGAGCCAAAGCCCATACGGTACACGACGTTGTCGAGGCGCGACTCGAGCAGTTGCAGCAGGTTTTCACCCGTGTTGCCCTTGACGCGATCGGCTTCCGCGAAATAGCGACGGAACTGGCGCTCAAGCACGCCGTAGATACGCTTGACCTTCTGCTTTTCGCGCAGCTGGTTGCCGTAATCCGACGTGCGAGCACCCGAGGTGCGACCATGCTGACCCGGCTTGCTATCCAGCTTGCACTTGTCGGCGAGCGAGCGGCGTGCGCTCTTCAGGAAGAGGTCAGTACCTTCACGGCGGGAGAGTTTGGCCTTCGGGCCGATATAACGTGCCACGGTTGTTCCTTTATCTCAAAATCTGACGCAGCGAACTTTGTCCACTACGCAAGTCCGGTACCTGTGTACCGGACGGTGGTCTTAGAAATTGCTACGCGCACGGCTGAGACCGTGCGCGAACCCGCGATTATAGCAGGATTTGCTTCTGCGTCTTAGATGCGACGACGCTTCGGCGGACGGCAGCCGTTGTGCGGGACCGGCGTCACGTCCGAGATGGCCGTGATCTTGATACCCAGCGCGTTCAGCGCACGAACCGCGGATTCGCGACCCGGGCCCGGGCCCTTGATGCGAACTTCCAGGTTCTTCACACCGTATTCCAGTGCCACGCGGCCAGCCGACTCGGCAGCAACCTGGGCAGCGAACGGGGTCGACTTGCGCGAACCCTTGAAGCCCTGGCCACCCGAGGTCGCCCATGCCAGTGCGTTGCCCTGACGATCGGTGATCGTGATGATGGTGTTGTTGAACGAAGCGTGGACGTGCACGACGCCCTCGGCAACGCTCTTCTTGACCTTCTTGCGAACGCGCTGCGAAGCGGCGTTGTTCTGTTGCTTAGCCATGAGTTCCTATCCTCTGGTTACTTCTTCAGCGAGACGCCGGCCTTACGCGGGCCCTTGCGGGTACGCGCATTGGTACGGGTGCGCTGACCGCGAAGCGGCAAGCCCTTGCGGTGACGCATACCACGATAGCAGCCCAGGTCCATCAGGCGCTTGATGTTCATGGTCACTTCACGGCGCAGGTCGCCCTCGACCGTCAGTTGACCGACTTGATCACGCAGCTTTTCGAGATCAGCGTCGTCGAGGTCTTTGACCTTCTTCGAAAACGGCACACCGGCGGCGTCGCAAATCTGGCGAGCGCGCGTGCGGCCGACACCGTAAATGGCCGTCAAGCCGATTGCGGTGTGCTGGTGGTTCGGGATGTTAACCCCTGCGATACGAGCCATTCGTAATTCCCCAACTAAATAGCGTTAAAGGCCGATTAGCCCTGACGTTGCTTGTGGCGCGGATCCGAACTGCAGATCACGCGCAGCACGCCTTTGCGCTTCACAAACTTGCAATTGCGGCAGATGCACTTAACAGATGCCAAAACTTTCATGACAATTCCCTCTCTCTAATCACTTCGCCCGGAAGACGATCCGCGCACGCGACAGATCGTAGGGCGTCAACTCTACCGTCACCTTATCTCCAGGCAAGATTCGGATGTAGTGCATCCGCATCTTGCCGGAAATATGTCCGAGTACTACATGGCCATTTTCCAGCTTTACCCGGAAGGTGGCATTGGGGAGGTTTTCAACGACCTCGCCCTGCATTTGAATAACGTCGTCTTTCGACATGACCCAAGGTCAGCGAAGCGTCATGTTATTGCCGCCCTTGAAATTCGCCTTTTTGAGCAGCGACTCATACTGTTGCGACATCACATACGACTGCACTTGAGCCATGAAATCCATCGTCACCACCACGATAATCAGCAGTGAGGTTCCACCGAAGTAGAACGGGACGTTCCAACGCAACACCAGAAACTCAGGCAGCAAACACACCAGCGTGACGTAAGCCGCACCGGCCAGTGTCAGACGCGTCAGGATCTTGTCGATGTACCGCGCCGTCTGATCGCCCGGACGGATGCCCGGTACAAACGCGCCGCTCTTCTTCAGGTTGTCCGCGGTCTCTTTGCTGTTGAACACCAGTGCGGTGTAGAAGAAGCAAAAGAACACGATCGCCAAAGCGTAGAGCATCACGTAGATCGGCTGACCCGGCGACAACTTCGCGGCGAAATCCTTGAGCCAGCGCGTGCTTTCGCCTGCGCCGAACCAATTCGCGATCGTTGCCGGGAACAGGATGATCGACGATGCGAAGATCGGCGGAATCACGCCTGCCATGTTCAGCTTGAGCGGCAGGTGCGAAGCCTGGCCGCCGTACACCTTGTTGCCCACCTGACGCTTGGCGTAGTTCACGAGGATCTTGCGCTGACCTCGTTCGACAAACACGACGAAGAACGTCACGAGCACCACGAGGGCACAGATCACGATGGCCGAGAACGGACCAATCGAACCCGTGCTGACAAGCTCGAACAAACCGCCCACAGCGTTCGGGAGACCGGCCGCGATACCACCAAAGATGATGATCGAGATACCGTTACCCAGGCCGCGTTCGGTGATCTGCTCACCAAGCCACATCAGGAACATCGTGCCGGTCACAAGCGTGATCACCGTCGTCAGGCGGAACAGCATGCCCGGATCGACGACGAGCCCAGGCTCGCTCTCCAACGTCACTGCGATCGCTGCGGCCTGGAAGAGCGCGAGTAGCACCGTGAAATACCGGGTGTACTGCGTGATCTTGCGCTGTCCGGACTGACCTTCCTTGCGCAACGCTTCCAACTGCGGCGAAACCATCGCCAACAGCTGCATGATGATCGACGCCGAAATGTACGGCATGATCCCCAGCGCGAAGATCGTGAAACGCGACAACGCGCCACCCGAGAACATGTTGAACATGCCCAGGATCCCGCCCGACTGGCGCTGGAACAACTGCGCCAGCTGATCGGGGTCGATGCCCGGCACCGGGATATGCGCACCAATACGGTAGACGATCAACGCCAGCAGCAGGAAAACCAGCCGCCGGCGCAGATCCGCATACTTCGGGCCCTGCGTACCAGGCTTAGCGAGATTAGGAGACTTGGCCAATGCTGGCTCCGGGGTGACCTAACTTACTCTGCAACCGAACCGCCAGCCGCTTGAATTGCCGTGAGCGCACCTTTGGTGACGCCCAGACCCTTCACAACGACCTTGCGGGTGATCTCGCCCGAGGCGATGACCTTGGCCGACAGCGACAGCTCGCTCACCAGGCCGGCCTGCTTCAGAACCAGCAGATCGATCTCGTCGACCGGCAGGTTGTTCAGGTCCGACAGGCGAACTTCGCCCACGAAACGACGCGTCAGCGACTTGAAACCACGCTTCGGCAGGCGACGTTGCAGCGGCATTTGACCGCCTTCGAAGCCAACCTTGTGGAAGCCGCCCGAACGCGACTTTTGACCCTTGTGACCACGGCCGGCGGTTTTACCCAGACCCGAACCGATGCCACGGCCAACGCGGCGCTTGGCGTGCTTGGCGCCTTCTGCCGGCTTAATCGAATTCAATTCCATTTTGCCCTCGCTCAGTCGACGATCGCCACAAGGTACGAGACCTTGTTGATCATGCCCCGCACAGCGGGCGTATCCTGCAACTCGCTGACCGAATTGATTCGACGCAGGCCCAGGCCCCTCACGGTCGCGCGATGTTCTTCACGCGTACCGATCAGGCTCTTGACCAGCTTAACTTTCACAGTTTGCTGCGACATATTGATCACCCTTAGCCGAGGATCTCTTCCACCGACTTGCCACGCTTGGCGGCGATGTCAGCAGGAGTCGATTGTTTCTTCAGGCCGTCGAGCGTGGCGCGGACCAGGTTGTACGGGTTCGTCGAGCCAAGGCTCTTCGTCACCACGTTGGTCACGCCCATCACCTCGAACACCGCGCGCATCGGGCCACCGGCGATAACACCGGTACCGTCCTTCGCCGGCGACATCAGGACGCGCGAGGCGCCATGCTGGCCGAGAACGTTGTGTTGCAGGGTGCCGTTCTTCAGGGGCACCTTGAACATATTGCGGCGGGCTTGTTCCATTGCCTTTTGAACGGCAACCGGCACTTCCTTCGCCTTGCCCTTGCCCATGCCGATGCGGCCATCGCCGTCACCAACCACGGTCAACGCGGCAAAACCGAGAATACGGCCACCCTTCACAACCTTCGTGACACGGTTGACCGCGATCATCTTCTCGCGAAGGCCGTCGTCGCGTTCGTCAGCCTGAACTTTCGCTTGCATCTTTGCCATGACGGATCCTTACTTAGAACTTGAGGCCGGCTTCACGGGCAGCGTCGGCCAGAGCCTTGACGCGACCGTGATAGCGGAAGCCCGAGCGGTCGAAAGCCACGCTTTCGATGCCGGCAGCCTTCGCCTTCTCGGCGATACGACGGCCGATCAGTGCAGCGGCCGCAGCGTTGCCACCCTTGCCTTCCTTGTCGCCCAGTTCCTTGCGCACTTCGGCTTCCAGCGTCGAAGCGCTGGCCAGCACTTGCGTGCCGTCTTCCGAAAAAACTTGCGCGTAGATGTGCACGTTGGTGCGATGCACGGAAAGGCGATGCACCTTTTGAGCTGCCAGCTTGATACGAGTCTGGCGAGCACGGCGCACACGAGATTGTTTCTTGTCCATGTTTCGCACCCTTACTTCTTCTTGGTTTCCTTGAGGATCACCACCTCGTCCGCATAGCGGACGCCCTTGCCCTTGTAGGGTTCGGGCGGACGGTAACCGCGAACTTCCGCAGCCACTTGTCCGATGCGTTGCTTATCAACGCCTTTGATGATGATCTCCGTCTGCGTCGGGGTCTCGGCCTTCACGCCTTCCGGCATGGCATGCACGACATCGTGCGAGAAACCCAGCTCGAGCTTCAGGTTTGCACCTTCAGCCTTGGCGCGGTAACCCACGCCAACGAGTTGCAGTTTCTTTTCGAAACCCTTGCTCACACCGGTCACCATATTGTTGACCAGTGCACGTTCGGTGCCATACAGCGCATTCGCTTCGCGGCTTTCGTCGGCCGGGGCGAAGGTGATGGTGCCGTCTTCGATCTTGACGTTCACGAGGGCATTCACACCGCGGGTCAGCGAACCCAGGGCACCCTTGATCGTCAGCACATTGCCTGCCAGCGTTGCTTCTACGCCCTTCGGCAATGCAATGGGACTCTTACCTACTCGAGACATTTCAACGCTCCTCGGTTAGGCGACGTAGCAGATGACTTCGCCGCCCACGCCGGTGGCGCGTGCCTTGCGATCAGTCATCACGCCCTTCGGGGTCGAGACGATTGCAACGCCGAGGCCATTCATGACCTGCGGGATGTCGTTGCGGCTCTTGTACACACGAAGACCGGGGCGGGACACGCGCTCGAGGCGCTCGATCACCGGACGGCCAGCGTAGTACTTCAGTGCGATGTTCAACACTGCCTTCGTTTCTTCTGCTTCAACCGCGAAGTCTTCGATGTAGCCTTCGTCCTTCAGGACTTTGGCGATCGAGACCTTCAGCTTGGAAGAGGGCATCTTCACCGATGCTTTCTCAACCATCTGAGCGTTGCGGATGCGAGTCAGCATATCGGCGATAGGATCGCTCATGCTCATGGTGCTTCTCCTATTACCAGCTTGCTTTGGTCACGCCCGGGATTTCGCCACGGAAGGCGATTTCACGGATCTTGTTACGGGCCAGGCCGAATTTGCGGAAGGTACCGCGCGGACGGCCAGTCAGGTCGCAACGATTGCGTTGACGCGTCGGATTGGCGTTACGCGGCAGCTGTTGCAGCGCCAGACGTGCTTCATAACGCTCGTCTTCCGACTTGCTGGTGTCTTCGATGGTCGCTTTGAGGGCGGCGCGCTTGGCAGAAAACTTCTGCGCCAGACGGGCGCGTTTCTTTTCGCGTTCGATAAGTGCCAGTTTAGCCACGATTACCTCAGTTACGGAACGGGAATTTGAACGCCGACAGAAGAGCCTTCGCTTCTTCGTCAGTCTTCGCGGTCGTGGTGATGCTGATATTCAGACCACGCAGCGCGTCGATTTTGTCGTACTCGATTTCGGGGAAGATGATCTGTTCCTTCACACCGATGTTGTAGTTGCCACGACCATCGAACGCACGACCCGAAATACCACGGAAGTCACGCACGCGCGGCAGAGCCACGGTGATGAAACGATCCAGGAATTCGAACATACGCTCGCCGCGCAGCGTCACCATCGTACCGATCGGGTAACCTTCGCGGATCTTGAAACCGGCAATTGCCTTGCGAGCCTTCGTCACCACCGGCTTTTGGCCGGCGATTTTCGTCAGGTCGCCAACGGCGTGCTCAATGATCTTCTTGTCAGCAACGGCTTGACCAAGGCCCATGTTCAGGGTGATCTTGGTGATGCGCGGCACTTCCATGACAGACTTGTAACCGAACTGCTTTGTCAGCTCGGCGACAACCTTGTCTTTATAGAATTCTTGCAAACGGGCCATTATCTATACTCCCTGCGACTTAGGCACCGACGACCGTACCGGTCGTCTTGAGGAAGCGGACCTTCTTGCCGTCTTCGACCTTGATGCCCACGCGCGACGGCTTGCCATTGGCATCCACCAGCGCCACGTTCGACACGTGGATCGGCATCGTCTTGTCGACCACGCCACCTTGCGTACCCTTCATCGGGTTCGGCTTGACGTGCTTTTTGGCAACGTTCACGCCCTCGACGACCAACTTGTCGCCATCAATGGCCAGGACCGTGCCACGCTTGGCCTTGTCCTTACCCGTCAGCACGATGACCTGGTCACCCTTACGAATCTTGTTCATGTGTCGGCTCCTTACAGCACTTCCGGGGCCAGCGACACGATCTTCATGAAGCGTTCGGTACGCAGTTCACGCGTAACCGGCCCGAAGATACGGGTGCCGATCGGCTCAAGCTTGGTGTTAAGCAGCACGGCGGCGTTGCCGTCGAATTTGACCAGCGAGCCGTCCTGGCGACGCACGCCCTTGGCGGTGCGCACGACCACTGCGTTATAGATTTCGCCCTTCTTGACACGACCACGCGGGGCAGCATCCTTCACGCTGACCTTGATGATGTCGCCAATGCCGGCGTAGCGACGCTTGGAGCCGCCCAGCACCTTGATGCACATCACTTCGCGCGCACCGGTGTTGTCGGCTACTTCGAGCCGGGTTTCAGTTTGAATCATGGTGTTATCTTCCCAACTTAATCCGACACATACGCATCGGTCAGTCTTGGTCCCCGTCAGCACCAAAGGGTGCCGTTTGGGTTGAGTCGTTCAAAAGTGGACAACTTTGCTACCTCGACCAGACTCGTAGAGGATACGAATCGGCTTCGGAAGCCATCCACTCCCTTGCGAAACCAAAGACCGGTTTTAGCGAAAGAAGCGGAAAGTCCGGAATTATACATCGATAATTCCGGACTTGCAAGTCAAGCCTTCGCTTCAGCGCGCTTTAGATGATGCGAGCGGCTTCCACGAGACGGGAGACCGTCCAGGCCTTGGTCTTCGACAGCGGGCGGGATTCTTGAATCTCGACCGTATCGCCTTCCTTGTACTGGTTGGTCTCATCGTGCGCGTGGTACTTCTTCGAGCGCACGATGTACTTGCCGTAGAGCGGGTGCTTCATTTGACGCTCGACCAGCACGGTAACCGTCTTGTCCATCTTGTCGCTGACAACCTTACCCACGAGGGTACGCTTCAGCGCGGTCTTAGCGGTATCGTTCATTTCTGGCTCGCCTTCTCAGTCAACACGGTACGCACACGCGCGATGTCCTTGCGCACCTTCTTCAGCTGGCTGGTGTTGCTCAGCTGTTGGGTGCCCGCTTGCATGCGAAGACCGAATTGGGCCTTCAGCAGATCCGACAGTTCCTTGTTCAGGCCGTCGAGATCCTTGGCACGAAGTTCGGATGCTTTCATTTCAAATTCTCCCCTCAGGCGCCAAGGCGACGTACGAAGAACGTCGTCTGAATCGGCAGCTTGGCAGCAGCCAGGCGGAACGCCTCGCGCGCCAACGCTTCATCCACACCGTCCATTTCGTACAGCATCTTGCCCGGTTGAATCTCGGCGACGTAGTACTCCGGGTTACCCTTACCGTTACCCATACGCACTTCTGCCGGCTTTTGCGAGATCGGCTTGTCCGGGAAGATACGGATCCAGATACGACCACCGCGCTTGATGTGGCGAGTCATGGCACGACGCGCGGCTTCGATTTGACGAGCCGTCAGACGTCCACGACCGACCGCCTTCAGACCGAATTCGCCGAACGACACTTCGTTACCACGCGTGGCAACGCCAGTGTTACGGCCCTTCTGCTCTTTGCGATACTTTCTGCGTTTCGGTTGCAGCATGATTATTCTCCAGTCTTGGCGTCGCCTTCAGGCTTGCCAGCCGGGCGTCGTGCACCACCGCGCTTCGCGCCGGCCTTATCGCCAGCATCGTCACGACGGGGGCGACGGTCGCCGCCCGGACGCGCGTTGCGGCGCGGACGCTTGTCTTCGGCCGGCTCTTCAGCCACCGGAGCGTCGTTGCGGCCCAGCGTGTCACCCTTGTACACCCACACCTTGATACCGATGATGCCGTACGTCGTCTTCGCTTCCGAAGTTGCGTAGTCGATGTCGGCACGCAGCGTGTGCAGGGGCACACGGCCTTCGCGATACCACTCGGTACGGGCGATTTCGATACCGTTCAAACGGCCCGCGCTCATGATCTTGATGCCTTGGGCACCCAGACGCATCGCGTTCTGCATCGCACGCTTCATGGCGCGACGGAACATGATACGGCGCTCGAGCTGCTGAGCGATCGAATCGGCGATGAGCTGCGCATCGGTTTCCGGCTTGCGGATTTCCTCGATGTTCACGTGCACGGGCACGCCCATGCGCTTTTGCAGCTCGGCCTTGAGGATTTCGATGTCCTCGCCCTTCTTGCCGATCACAACACCCGGACGCGAGCTGAAAATCGTAATGCGAGCATTACGTGCCGGACGCTCGATGATGACGCGGCCGACCGAAGCGTTCTTCAGCTTCTTCTTCAGGTATTCGCGAACGCCGATGTCTTCCTTCAACATCTGCGCGAAGTTCTGGTTGTTGGCGTACCAACGCGAAGCCCAGTTACGACTGACCGCCAGACGGAAGCCAGTCGGATGAATTTTCTGTCCCATCGTGACCCCTTAGTTGCCCAGCGTCACAGTGATGTGACAGGTTTGCTTCTCGATGCGGTTACCACGGCCCTTAGCACGCGCGGTGAAACGCTTGAGCGAGGTCGCCTTGTCGACGAAAATGCCCTTGACGCGCAGTTCGTCGATGTCAGCACCTTCATTGTGCTCGGCGTTGGCGATAGCCGACTCGAGCACCTTCTTGATGATGACCGCGGCCTTCTTCGGCGAGAAGGTCAGGACATTGAGTGCACGCTCCAGCGGCAGTCCACGGATCTGGTCAGCGACCAGACGCGTTTTTTGCGCTGAGATACGAGCATCGCGATGAATTGCTTTAACTTCCATGGTCGGCCCCTTATTTCTTCGCCTTCTTGTCGGCCGCATGGCCCTTGAAGGTACGGGTGAGAGCGAACTCACCCAGCTTGTGGCCGACCATGTTTTCCGTCACGTACACCGGCACGTGTTGACGGCCGTTATGCACAGCGATCGTCAGGCCGATGAAATCGGGCAGGACGGTCGAACGACGCGACCAGGTCTTGATCGGCTTTTTGTCACGCGATGCAGCCGCCGCTTCCACTTTTTTCAGCAGGTGAGCGTCGCAAAACGGACCTTTTTTAACAGAACGAGTCATTTGCTAGCTCCAATTAACGCTTCTTGCGACGCTGAACGATCATGCTGTCGGTGCGCTTGGTCGAACGGGTACGCTTACCCTTGGTATGCTGACCCCACGGGCTGACCGGATGACGACCCGCCGCCGTACGACCTTCACCACCACCGTGCGGGTGATCCACCGGGTTCATCGCCACACCGCGAACGGTCGGGCGAATACCGCGCCAACGCTTTGCACCGGCCTTGCCCAATTGGCGCAGGCTATGCTCTTCGTTACCGACTTCACCGATGGTCGCGCGGCACTCGATGTGCACGCGACGCACTTCACCCGAACGCAGACGCACTTGAGCGTACGTGCCTTCGCGAGCCAGCAGCATGGCCGACGTGCCGGCGGCACGGGCGATTTGCGCACCCTTGCCCGGCAGAAGTTCGATGCCGTGAATCGTCGTACCGACCGGGATGTTACGGATCGGCAGGGTGTTACCCGATTTGATCGGGGCTTCCGAGCCGCTCACCACTTGCTGGCCGACGGTCATGCCCTTCGGTGCAAGGATGTAACGACGCTCGCCGTCGGCGTAGCACAGCAGAGCAATGTTCGCGCTGCGGTTCGGATCGTATTCCAGACGCTCAACCTTCGCCGTGATGCCGTCCTTGTTGCGACGGAAATCGACGATACGGTAGTGTTGCTTGTGACCGCCACCCATATGACGGGTGGTGATGTGACCGTTGTTGTTACGGCCAGCGGTCTTGCTCTTGGTATCGAGCAGCGGGGCGAACGGCTTGCCCTTGTGCAGATCCTTGTTGACGACCTTGACCAGCGAACGGCGGCCCGGCGACGTCGGTTTCGTTTTGACGAGTGCCATGATTACTTGGCCTCCGCTTCAAAATTGATTTCCTGACCCGGCTTCAGGCTCACGTAGGCCTTCTTTTCATGGTCGCGACGACCCATGAAGCGGCCAAAGCGCTTTTGCTTGCCCTTGCGGTTCAGAATCTGCACCGACTCGACTTCCACCTTGAAGAGAAGCTCAACCGCAGCCTTCACTTCTTGCTTGTTCGCGTCGCGTGCGACTTGGAACACCACTTGTTCGTTCTTGTCAGCCACCAGCGTCGCCTTTTCGGAGATCACCGGCGAGAGCAGGACCTGGTACAGACGATGGTCATTTTTACGCACGTCGCTCATGACAGCATCTCCTCAATCTTGGCGATCGCGCCCTTCGTCACCAGCACCGTCTTGAAGTAGATGAGCGACAGCGGGTCGGCGAAACGCGGCTCGGTGACGGCAACGTGAGCCAGATTGCGCGAGGCCAGGAACAGGTTCTCGTCCACGCTATCCGTGATCAGCAGCACCGACTCAAGACCCATGGCCTTGATCTTTTCAGCGAGCAGTTTGGTCTTCGGCGCATCCAGCTTGATGTCCTCGACCACCGACAGACGACCTTCACGGGCGAGCTGCGACAGAATCGAGCACACACCCGCGCGGTACATCTTCTTGTTGACCTTGTGGGTGAAGTTCTCTTCCGGCGAATTCGGGAAGATACGGCCACCGCCGCGCCACAACGGGCTCGACGACATACCGGCACGAGCACGACCCGTACCCTTCTGACGCCACGGCTTCTTGGTCGTGTGCTTGACCTGTTCACGGTCTTTCTGCGCACGATTGCCGCTGCGGGCGTTGGCTTGGTAAGCCACCACAACCTGATGGATCAGCGCTTCGTTGTAGTCACGGCCGAACACGACGTCCGACGCGTTGACCGCTGCGCCTTCCTGACCTTGCTCATTCAGGAGCTTCAGTTCCATTGTTACGCTCCCTTCGCGAGTTTGGCCTTGACAGCCGTGGTCACGAAAACCTTGCCTTCGTTGGCGCCCGGAACGGCACCCTTCACGAAGATCAGGCCACGTTCAGCGTCAATGCGCGCGATTTCGAGATTCTGCACCGTCGTGGTGACATCGCCCAGATGACCCGTCATGCGCTTACCCGGGAACACACGGCCCGGATCCTGCGCCATACCGATCGAACCCGGCACGTTGTGCGAACGCGAGTTACCGTGCGAAGCGCGGCCCGAAGCGAAGTTGTAGCGCTTGATGGTACCGGCGTAGCCCTTACCGATCGACACGCCTTGCACGTCGACCTTCTGGCCCACTTGGAAGAGATCGACGCCAACGGCTGCGCCCGGCTGCAGTTCAGCAGCTTTGGCAGCTTCGACGCGGAATTCCTTGAGGATTTCACCGGCTTCGACACCCGCTTTCGCGTAGTGGCCGGCGGCGGCTTTGGTCACGCGCGTGGCGCGACGGTTACCGAAAGTGACTTGAACGGCCGTGTAGCCGTCCGTTTCATCCGTCTTGATTTGCGTCACACGGTTGTTAGACACGTCGAGCACGGTGACGGGAATCGAATCGCCGTCGTCCGTGAAAATACGCGTCATGCCAACCTTGCGACCGACAAGGCCAAGGCTCATGATTTTCTCCATTCCCGACTGCGATTGGCCGGGGCTAAATGATAAAAGGATGGTCCACGGACGTGGGCCATCTTTTAAAAACTACACTTGAGCCCGCCATTATAGACGAGCTTTTATCGCTTGACAAGTGTTGCTAATTCGCATAACAAAAGCCCCGCCGAGTCAGTATTGGCGGGGCTTTCCAGCGCAAAGTCGCGCTCAAGCCTTACTGCAGCTTGATCTCGACGTCGACGCCAGCCGGCAGGTCCAGCTTCATCAGTGCATCAACGGTCTTGTCCGTCGGATCGACGATGTCCATCAGGCGCTGGTGCGTGCGGATTTCGAGCTGGTCGCGCGAGGTCTTGTTGACGTGCGGCGAACGCAGGATGTCGAAACGCTCGATGCGCGTCGGCAGGGGCACCGGGCCCTTGACGATCGCGCCGGTGCGCTTGGCGGTTTCAACGATCTCGGCGGCCGACTGGTCGATCAGGCGGTAATCGAAAGCCTTCAGGCGGATGCGGATTTTTTGGTTCGGCATGTCAATTCTCCAAAGAGCATGGCAGCCCTCGTTCGGGTGCCGGGTAAATCACAAAGAGCAAACACAGCTTCGGTGACGGGAGCGCCAGGGCCCCCGTCATCCGTCAATCCGTCATTAGTCTTCGATCTTCGCAACCACGCCGGCGCCGACAGTACGGCCACCTTCGCGAATTGCAAAACGCAGACCTTCTTCCATGGCGATCGGCTGGATCAGGTCAACCTTGATCGACACGTTGTCGCCCGGCATCACCATTTCCTTGCCTTCCGGCAGGGAGATCGAGCCCGTCACGTCCGTCGTACGGAAGTAGAACTGCGGACGGTAGTTGTTGAAGAACGGGGTGTGACGACCACCTTCGTCCTTCGACAGGATGTAGACCTCGCCCGAGAACTTGCGGTGCGGCTTGATCGAACCCGGCTTGGCCAGAACCTGACCACGCTGGACGTCTTCACGCTTCGTGCCGCGCAGCAGAATACCGACGTTATCGCCTGCCTGACCTTGGTCGAGCAGCTTGCGGAACATTTCGACGCCCGTGCAGGTCGTCTTGTCGATCTTCGGCTTGTCGCCGTCCATGGCGATACCGACGATTTCGATTTCTTCGCCGACCTTGATGATGCCGCGCTCGATACGACCGGTCACCACGGTACCGCGACCCGAGATCGAGAACACGTCTTCCACCGGCATCAGGAACGTGCCATCCACAGCGCGTTCCGGCGTCGGGATGTACGTGTCAAGGGCTTCAGCCAGCTTCATGATGGCTTCTTCGCCCAGGGCACCCTTGTCGCCTTCCAGCGCCAGCTTGGCCGAACCGTGAATGATCGGCACATCGTCGCCCGGGAAGTCGTACTTCGACAGAAGCTCGCGCACTTCCATTTCGACCAGCTCGAGCAGCTCGGCGTCGTCGACCATGTCGCACTTGTTCAGGAACACGATGATGTACGGCACGCCAACCTGACGAGCCAGCAGGATGTGCTCGCGCGTTTGCGGCATCGGGCCGTCGGCAGCCGAGCAAACCAGAATGGCGCCGTCCATCTGGGCAGCACCGGTAATCATGTTCTTGACGTAGTCGGCGTGGCCCGGGCAGTCAACGTGTGCGTAGTGGCGGTTAGCCGTTTCGTACTCGATGTGTGCGGTGTTGATGGTAATACCGCGTGCCTTTTCTTCCGGTGCCGCGTCGATGTCCGCGTAGTTCTTGGCTTCACCGCCGAACTTCGACGAAAGCACCGTTGCGATAGCGGCCGTCAGGGTCGTCTTGCCGTGGTCGACGTGACCGATGGTGCCGACGTTGACGTGCGGCTTGGTCCGCTGAAACTTTTCCTTTGCCATTTCCGAATCCTCAGATACTGAATAGACGATTAAACAGTGCGCCGGGCGCTGCACCTCGTGGTGCAGACGCCCGACAATTCAATTACTTGTTCTTGTTGCTGATGATGGCTTCGCTCACGTTCTTCGGAGCTTCAGCGTAGTGCTTGAACTCCATCGTGTACGTGGCGCGGCCTTGCGTGGCCGAACGCAGCGACGTCGAATAGCCGAACATTTCCGACAGCGGAACTTCGGCGCGCACGATCTTGCCGCCGCCGACCATGTCGTCCATGCCCTGGATAATGCCGCGACGCGACGACAAGTCGCCCATCACGTTACCCATGTAGTCTTCCGGCGTTTCCACTTCCACGGCCATCATCGGCTCGAGAATGACCGGGCTGGCGCGGCGCATGGCTTCCTTGAAAGCCATCGAACCGGCCATGCGGAACGCGTTTTCGTTCGAGTCCACATCGTGGTACGAACCGAACGTCAGGCGAACCTTGACGTCCACCACCGGGAAGCCGGCCAGAACACCGCTCTTGAGCGTGTCCTGAATCCCCTTGTCGACCGCCGGGATGTATTCGCGAGGAATGACACCACCCTTGATCTCGTCGAAGAATTCGTAGCCCTTGCCTTGCTCGTTCGGCTCCAGCGTGATGACAGCGTGACCGAACTGGCCGCGACCGCCCGACTGCTTGACGAACTTGCCTTCAACGTCCGCGGCCGACTTGCGAATGGTTTCGCGGTAGGCAACCTGCGGCGCGCCGATGTTGGCTTCCACGCCGAATTCGCGCTTCATGCGGTCAACCAGAATTTCGAGGTGGAGCTCGCCCATGCCCGAAATGATGGTCTGACCCGATTCTTCATCGGTCTGCACGCGGAACGACGGGTCTTCCTGCGCCAGGCGGTTCAGGGCGAGGCCCATCTTTTCCTGGTCGACCTTGGTCTTCGGCTCGACAGCCTGCGAAATCACCGGCTCCGGGAACACCATGCGCTCGAGCACGATCGGGGCGGTCGGGTCGCACAGCGTGTCACCCGTGGTCGCATCCTTCAAACCGACGGCTGCGGCGATGTCGCCTGCGCGCACTTCGTCGATTTCTTCGCGCTGGTTCGCGTGCATCTGCACGATACGGCCGAGGCGTTCCTTCTTGCCCTTGACCGAGTTCAGCAGCGTGTCGCCCTTGTTCACCACGCCCGAATAGACGCGGAAGAAGATCAGCTGGCCGACGAACGGGTCCGTCATGATCTTGAAGGCCAGCGACGAGAACTTCTCGTCGTCCGCAGCGCGACGTTCGATCGGCTGCTCCTTCTCGTCCGTACCCTTGACCGGCGGAATGTCGACCGGCGACGGCAGGAAGTCGATCACGGCGTCCAGCATACGCTGCACACCCTTGTTCTTGAACGCAGTGCCGCACAGCATCGGCTGGATTTCGCAGGCGATGGTACGCAGACGAAGACCTTCGATGATGTCAGCCTCGGAGAGGTCACCCTCTTCCAGGTACTTGTTCATCATCTCTTCGCTCGACTCGGCAGCGGCCTCGACCATGCCTTCGCGCCACTTCTGGGCTTCCGCCAGCAGTTCGGCCGGAATTTCGACGTAGTCGAACTTCATGCCTTGCGACGCTTCGTCCCAAATGATCGCCTTCATCTTGATGAGGTCGACCACGCCCGTGAAGCTTTCTTCCGCGCCGATCGGCACCACCACCGGCACCGGGTTGGCCTTCAGGCGAGTCTTCAACTGGTCGTAGACCTTGAAGAAGTTCGCGCCGGTACGGTCCATCTTGTTGACGAACGCCAGACGCGGCACGCCGTACTTGTTGGCCTGACGCCAAACGGTTTCCGACTGGGGCTGCACGCCACCCACGGCACAGTAGACCATGCACGCGCCATCGAGAACACGCATCGAGCGCTCGACTTCAATCGTGAAGTCGACGTGACCCGGGGTGTCGATGATGTTGATGCGGTGCTTCTGGTAATTGTTCGCCATGCCGGACCAGAAGCAGGTCGTGGCAGCCGACGTAATCGTGATGCCACGCTCTTGTTCCTGCTCCATCCAGTCCATCGTCGCGGCGCCATCGTGCACTTCACCGATTTTGTGGTTCACACCGGTGTAGAACAAAATGCGCTCGGTCGTCGTGGTCTTGCCTGCGTCGATGTGAGCGCTAATACCGATGTTGCGGTAGCGCTCGATAGGGGTTGTACGAGCCACTTTAAGCCTCTTTCAATGTAGCCGCCATTTTTGAGGGGGCTACTAACACAAACGGGCGAGGCGCAATTTCTCATGCGCACCCGCCCCGGTTTCTGCTCTAGGTACTGCTTGCCAGCGTCAGAAGCGGAAGTGCGAGAATGCCTTGTTGGCTTCGGCCATGCGGTGAACTTCGTCACGCTTCTTCATGGCGCCGCCACGGCCTTCCGAGGCTTCGATCAGCTCACCTGCCAGACGCAGGGCCATCGACTTCTCGCTACGCTTTTTCGCGGCCTCACGCAACCAACGCATCGCCAATGCCATACGACGCGACGGACGCACTTCGACCGGAACCTGATAGTTTGCACCGCCAACGCGGCGGCTCTTGACTTCAACCACCGGCTTCACGTTACCGAGCGCCGTGTTGAAGATTTCCAGCGGATCCTTGCCCGCCTTGGTTTGGATCTGCTCGAAAGCACCATAAACGATGCGCTCTGCAACCGACTTCTTGCCGGCAAGCATGAGCACGTTCATGAATTTAGCGACATCAACGTTGCCGAACTTCGGATCGGGCAACACTTCGCGCTTGGGGACTTCGCGACGACGCGGCATGATTTCTTCCTTAATAAATTCAGTTGGAGCTTCGCTCCAAGTCACCTACTAGCCACTTCCTGGCCGAGTGACCACTTACTCAGTGACGATGTACCACCATCACCGAACGTATGTCCGCTGAGCCGCTTAGGCCTTCGGACGCTTCGCGCCGTACTTCGAACGGGACTGCTTACGGTCCTTGACGCCTTGCGTGTCGAGGCTACCGCGCACCATGTGGTAACGCACACCCGGCAAGTCCTTCACACGACCGCCGCGAATCAGCACGACCGAGTGTTCCTGCAGGTTGTGGCCTTCACCGCCAATGTACGAAATGACTTCGAAACCGTTGGTCAGGCGCACCTTGGCAACCTTACGCAGTGCGGAGTTCGGCTTCTTCGGCGTCGTCGTGTACACACGGGTGCACACGCCGCGACGCTGCGGGCAGTCCTGCAGGGCCGGGCTCTTGCTCTTGATTTGAGCAGAGGTGCGCGGCTTGCGGACCAATTGGTTAATCGTTGGCATTGTGATTTCCTAAATGTGTCAAAAGCATGAAAACCAAGGCGGGCCGTCATGCAGATTTACTGCGCATTCACCCGGCTATTCTTGCGGATTGCCCGCACCTAAACGCTTGATGCATAAGCATTTTGCATTGGACACGCGCATACCGCCGGAAAAACCGGAGCCTGCGACTATACCTCTGGTCAGCGCAAGTGTCAATGCACTTGCACGCAAATTCACCCCGTAAGTCGTTGATTGTTAACGCGTTGCCGAGCGCCGCCTTGGGTCGTCACGCGGCGGTATGGGTTGAGCGAATGTCCTCGCGGGTGCCAAACCGCAAACGTTGGCGTTCCGACGCGACAACCGAAATCGTTGCAACAGGAATACTCCGGGCCACCACGGGAAGCGTCCTGTGACATCAACTGGAGTGACCGCGATGTATTTTGCGATTGGAGAATGGCTCACGACTGCGCTGGCAGTGTCGAACGCAATGCCGTATCCGGACCTTGTCGCGTACACCCATAGCATGACGACCGACCTCAGACAAATTACGTCGGCGCCAGTCTCAGCCAGCGCCCAACGTGCCACACCTCGCCATGCGGACGCTGTCGCCAACGGCACGTCGTTCGACTGGTCGCAGCCCCCGGCGACCCGCGCACGGGTATTCGCCGAGCGGTTGAAGGACGTACGGCCAGTTTGCGTGGTCGGCAGCGGTAACGACCGCGAAAATTGTCTGCTCGACCTCACACCGGGCCTGAACGTCAACGTCAGCGCAAGCCGTCTGATGCTGGCGGGCTGCGAAGCGTCGCTCCCGGCGACGATCCGCGATGCGCTCTCGCGCGACGGACGCGATGCCAGCGCTCTCGAGCGTGCATTTTCCGCAACCTTCGCTGCGGAGTCGCATGGGAAATTCTCCGTAGCGGCGATCGAGCGGCGGATCACCCAGCGCCTTCGCGAAATGTCGCCGGGCATGCATCACCTGCTGCGCCGGGCCGACGTCTACCTCGAGATGCCGCGGGTCACGTTCCTGCGCGTGCTGACCAGCCAGCAGGAAGCCCGACGCCATCACGTCACAGCCGCCTTCACCGACCCGCCCATTCGTCACGTCACCGGCGCCCCGGACGTGCGCGACGCCATGCTTGGCGCCTACATCCGACTCCCGATCGGGGGTGCCGTCCACACGTTCCTCGTCTCGCTCGCCACGCCGAATACCGTTGAGGTGATTCGCCAGGATTCGCGCACCCACGCCGATCAGCACCTGCCAGCCCTCTTCGGCGACGTCCCGGAATACTTTCAGGCCACTCGTTTACAGATGCGCACGGTAGGGCCGGGCGACGACATCGTGCGAACACTCGCGGAGTGGCTCCATGACGGTCATCAACGCTATCGCGACTTCGCCCGCAGCGAAACGCGCGAGTGTCTCGCACCGGAATCGCATCGCCACGTCGTACAGCAAACATGCCCGTCGGCCGCCCCGCCACGAGCACCCACCGCAGCGCAGACGCCACCGCCGACTGGCACCGCCCCGACCTTCGCCCGTTCGCCGCGCGCTCGACAGCCCTCGGTCGCCGAAATCGCAGAAGCCATCGCGATGCTAGAGCGTCTGGACAAGCGTTACCGTTCGCTGGGACGCCCTCGCTTCGGGTGACCGGCACAATGCTTCGCCCGGCGCCCTCCCCCAGGAACGACCGCCGGGAGTCACGTCTCCGGTCCGTCACCGTGGAATGATATGCACGCCCTATCAAATCTCGCAGCCTCGCCTGTCGTGTCCGGCGTAACGGGTGTCATCCCGCGCGTTTTTCACGGAGGCGCGAATTCGTACACTCGGAGGTTTAGGCGGCGAGTCCTCCTGCCCTGACGCGAGCCCACTATCAGCCATGCAGGCGAGTTTCGAAAAAGACAGCATTCTGGTGCTCGATGTCGACGGCACTCTGACCGATTCGGAGCGAATTCATCAGCGCGCGCTGCTCGGCGCCATGACGTCGCTGGAATTCGAAGACCTGAACACCGACTGGGGCAGCTACCCGCATCACACCGACACCGGCATTCTGATTCATGCCCACGCGGAGCACGGACGCGCGCTGCCGCAGCCGCACGATCTGGCGCGCTTCGAGCACGAGATCGACGAGCGCTTCACCGCGCTGCTCAACGCGCACGGTCTGGCCGAAATCCCGGGCGCTCGTGCCTTCGTCGACGCGGCACACCGATCGCGCTGGGGGGTCGTGTTCGCCACAGGGGGCATCCGGCAGGTCAGCCATCGGAAGCTGCGTTCCGTCGCTATCGAATACACCGACGCGATGCTCATCACCTCCTCCGAATACAGTTCACGCGAACAACTCGTCGCGGAGGCGATCAAGCGGGCACAAGCCGGCTACGGCATTACACATCCGCGTGCGGTCGTCTCGATCGGCGACGGGATGTGGGACCTGAAAGTCGCGCGCCGTCTCGGCATTGATTTCGTTGGGATCGGCTCACGCCGCTCGCGCTCGCCGCTATGCGCCGAAGGGGTGCCCGTCTACGACGATATGTGGGATGCCATGCACTGGCTCACGCCGGGCCGCGGACGCGCATCAGGTATTCGCTTGGCGTCACGCCCATGAAGCGGCGGAACATGGTGGAAAACGCGCTCGGGGTGTCATAACCGACCTCGAGCGCCACCTGCGTGATGGGCCGCCCAGCGCCCAACATTGGCAGCGCACCCAGCAGGCGCATGTGCTGACGCCATTCCCGGAACGGCAAGCCGAACTCTGTCGTAAAGCGCCGCTCCAACGTGCGGCTCGATGCGCCGACATCCAGCGCCCAATCCTGCAGGCTGCGGGGATCCGAAGGCGTGTTCAGGTAGATATCGAAGATCTTGCGCAGACGGGCGTCGCGCGGCACCTGCAAGTGCAGCGGCGACTCGCTCTTCCATTCCACTTCCTCGAGCAACAGCGCCATGACGAGGGCGTCCTTGCCGTCGGGCGACCAATCGGCAGGAAGCGCCATCGCGCGCAGGATCAACTCGCGCAACAGCGCGGACACGCCGATGACCACCGGCGCGCTGGGCGCCGACATCCCGCATCGCGCCACGTCGACGTAGATCGTGCGCATTTCGACTCGGCCCCGCATGCGCACTTCATGCGTGACTTCCCCCGGCATCCACAGCGCGCGTTGCGGCGGTATGACCCAGAGCGACGTCTCGGTGCGCACTTCGAGAATGCCGGCACTCGCGTACATCAGTTGCGCGCGCCCGTGGCGGTGCGGGTGCACGACGAAGCCATCCGGGTAATCTTTCGCCAACGCGCCCACGGGGCGGTCTTGACCCTGAAATCCCAGGGGTACCCCAGTTGTGATCGGCATCGGCACCAGGCCTTTCAAAGGCGTAATTTTTGGGTCGTTTTTGGCGATTGCGCCAGCGTAACACCGGGTAGCGCCGCCCACCAAACCGAATCCCTTGCCGCGTCGGCGCAAAGCCAACACGGCTCAAAACGGCTTGACGATCACGAGCGAGACGATCGCTGCCATCGAGACCAGCGTAATGGGGAGCGCTCGCCGAAAGAGCGCCGGGGACGTCGTCACGCCATCGCGCTCCAGCCGCCTGAGCGTGGCGGACAGGCGTCCATGCAATCCCGAGACGATCACCACCAAAACCAGCTTGACCATCAGCCATGGCGCACTCCACCAGTTCGCCATGACGGCCATCGCGGGGCCGGTTATCCACACCACGATCAACGCGGGCGACGCCAGTCCGTAATCCGCCCGCCGCGCGATGCGCCGCCACTCGGGCTGCGTCAAACGCCCGCCCAACGCCATCGCCACCAGGCCGGCGATAAACGTGATCACTGCAATCAGATGGATGGCCTTGATCCATAGATAGAGCATTGCGGTCTCCTCAGGGCTTCGATTTATTATTTCAAATTCAGCAACAGTTGCTTGTCATAACTCATCTTTATCGCCAAATGACACAGCAATACACTTCAACTGTCGACGATGAATAACACATCGCCTCTTTCAAAAGACAGGAGAAAACATCATGCAACGCACCCTCATTACCTCTGCCCTGGTTTCCGCAATGCTGACCCTCTCGGCCGGCTCGGCTTTCGCCAGCGACGCGTTCGACGGTCCCTCGGAATTCTCGTGGGTGCCGCAAACCAGCGTCCTGAGTCGTGCCCAAGTCCGCCAGGAACTGGTCCAGGCGCAACAAGCAGGACTGGTGGTTCAACACGATGCCGTGTACCCAAAGGCTGCGCCCAGCGCGCAACCGACGGCCGCCAGCACCTCGATCACGATGGGTTCGGTGGGTGGCCAGCAAAGCGCCGGCTCGACTTATTTCGGCTCCTAATGTAACTCGCCGCGCCGCGGGCCTCTCCAAAGGGGCCGCGGCGCGGCGCGCGTTCTGCGCATAACGACGCGCCGGCGATTGCTGGCGCTCACTGTGATCTCCGGTCGGCCCCCGACCCAAGACTCCTGTCGCTGTGCGTAGTGGTTCAACGCACAGGACTTTGCCCGTCGCTCCGGCGACGGGCTTTTTTAGCGGACCTGGCAGCCTTCAGGAGGCCCGCGATCCCGTGACAGGAAACGACGAAGCCCGCCTAAGCGGGCTTCTGGTCGTTGATGGGACGACGGACAACGCTTACTTCGACAGCGACGTCGCGAGAAACTCGAGCGCGCGCCCGTGGGCGAGCGCCGCCGACGGCTGATGGTAAGACGCGCGCGCCCAGCAGTTGAAACCGTGGTCGGCGTTGGGATACACGAACACTTCCGTGTTCGGACGCGACTTCACCGCTTCGCTCACCGACGTCACGATATCCGGCGTGATATGGCTATCGAGCGCCCCGTAGTGGAACTGCACCGGCACATTCAGCCGGGCGGCTTCGCCCAGATAGTTGTGAATGCCGCCACCGTAGTACGGCACGGCGGCGTCGACCAGCCCGCGTGCGGCGCTCAGGTAGGACAGCAGTCCGCCGAAGCAATAGCCGACCGCGGCAATCTTTGCATGGGCATCGAGCTTGCCGCGCAGCGCCTTGGCCGTCGCTTCGATATCGGTCACGGCCTTCTCGATGTCGATCGATTGGCGCAGTTCCATCGCGCGCGCCCAGTCGTCGCCCGAGTAGCCAAGTTCGACGCGCGGGGCGGCACGCCAGAAGATATCCGGCGCGAGCACCACATAGCCGTCCATCGCGTATTGATCGGCAACGCCGCGAATGTGTTCGTTCACGCCGAAGATTTCCTGCACCAGCACGATACCCGGTGCCTTTGCGACCGGCCCCGACGGCGGCAATGCCAGATAGGCATCGAAGGCGCCGTCCACGGTTTCGACACGGATCCATTGACTGTTCGACACGGAAGTTGCTCCATCAAAAAAAGGGGAATTGCCCGCGCGCGACAACCACCGAGCCACTGCAGGGATCGGGCGCGACCGCGCGCAGTCAGGCCGAATCAGTATAGGCACTTTCGCGCTCGCGCACAGCGCTCGGCCAAGCCCGCCGCACAAGGCCCTGCAGGGGGCACGACGCGTGCCCACTTTCGCATCTCTCGGCTCACTCTGCTTGTATCGCAGATGCGGTGAGGTGCGCCGTTTCGACGACCGAACCCAAACCTTCCGATCACGCTGAGCGGGCACCGTCGCTTCATCGTTTCATCGTTTCGTCGTTTCGTCGCTTCGTCCCTTAGCTCTCTCGCCATCCCCCGTGATGCCCCTTACATGTCGTTACCGCCCCCGGGCCGGTCGACGGATGCGCGTTACGCTTGCCACAGGCGTTCGATACTGCCGCGAGCCAATTTAATACGGAATCCATATCATGAAGATAGCAACGCGCCATGCCATCAGCACCATTGCAATGTCGCTGGCATTGACAGCCACCGGCATTGCCACGGCCGACACATTATCGAGCACAGCGCGAGCGCAGAGCGCGCCGCCGGCCGCCGACGCCGACAACAAGCACGACATGCACGACGCCATCGACATCCCGCCCCCACCGCCGCGCATGGGTCGGCCCGTCGGCGGACCGGGTCCGCAGGGTGGGGCCGCGCCTGCCTTCGCAGCCATTCGCACCATCGACGAAATTGCGCACTGGTACCGCGTTGGCGGTCATCCCGAAGATGTCTTGCCGTTCTATCGCGAGACGCTCACGCAAACGCGCGACCCGATGCTGCGCCGTCATCTGCGCGACGCCATCGCGCGCGAGACGTTGAAACCGGCCGACACCACGGCAGCCATCGCGACATTGCGCGCGCAATTGCGCGAGGATCTCGCCGCATTGCCGCCGTCACCGTCACTTGACGCCAGGCGCCGCTGATGGAGTCGCGCGATAACGAACACGTCAATCCCGTGACGCCGCCATGATTTGCGCGTTCCATTGCGGCAGCCACGTCAGCAAGAACTGCGCGAATCCCTCAGCCGCCGGCGACGCTGCACGCGAGAGCGATCGGTACACACAGACCTGACGAATCGTCTCGGGCGAGACAACGCGGCGCATCACCAGACCGAACGGTGGCGCGAGCGCCGCCACGTAGCCGGGTGTCAGGGTGGCGGCCAGCCCTTGCGACGCGACGCCGAGCGCGGTCGTCACGTTATCGACCACGTCGATAGGTGTAATGCGCGCATCGGGCGGCGCAGACAAGCGCATCTGCGCAACGCTGCGTTCGTGATCGCGTCCCGCGGCAACGAGCGGCGTATCGCGCAGATCCGCCCAACGCACGCGCCGGCGTCGCGCGAGTGCGTGGCCCGGCGCACACCACAACACCCACGGGCTGTCGAATGCTGGCGCCCCGGCGACATGCGCGCCCGTTGCGCGATTGGGGCCGATCGCCAGATCGAGGTCGCCGTTGGCCACGTGATCGACGAGCGCATCGACCGGCGTATCGACCACGCGCACCACGACCTTGGGCCGTAGGTCGGCGTAAGCGCGAATCGCGGCGGGCAGCGCCATGCTCGCGAGCACCAGCGGCGCGCCCACGCGCACGATGCCGGCAGCACGGTTGCGCACGTCGTCAGCCGTTTTCTCAGCCGCCTGCACATGCCGAATCACCGACTCCGCCGACGCAAGAAAATCACGCCCAGCACTGGAGAGCGCCACACGCCGGGTGGTGCGGTCGAAGAGCCGAAAGCCGAGGACCGATTCGAGTTCGGCAACGAGTTGGCTCACGGCCGACGAGGTAAGCCCCAGGCGATTGCCCGCCTCGGCGAAGCTGTGCAATTCGGCAATGGCCACCAGCGCCTCGAACTGGCGGAGTGTGATGCGGGTCAGGGGCATGTCGTGTCGATGATCAAGTCTCGCCTACGAATATACCGGCATCGATGGATTGTCCCGAAGACGCGTGGCGCTCACCAGCGGCTTGCGCACTTCCCATTGAAGCGAGGACCGCCCTGCCGAACGTCATTGTCCTCGCCAAGGAATCCGTCACTGCGGGTACAGGCCATGTACCCGCCCGAACAGGCGCGTCAGGCCGAGCAATGCGTCGATGTTGGGCGCAGGAACCGACACGCGCTGACCGATCTCGCGCACCACGCTCACCAGCGCGTCGAGTTCGATGGGACGGTGCGCCTCCACGTCCTGCAGCATCGACGTCTTGAACGCCCCCAGCTTCGCCGTCACGGCATGCCGGTCATCGGGCGACTGTTCGATCGCGCAGCCGATCTTGGCCCCAATCGCCGCCGCCTCCGCCATCGCCGCCGAGCAGAACGCGCGCACGAGCGGGTCGTCCAGTAACCGGTCGATCGTCGCGCCCGTGATCGCCGACACGGGGTTCATCGTCAGGTTACCCCACAGCTTGTACCAGATGTCGAGACGCACGTGCTCCGACGCCTTGACTTCAAAACCCGCCCGCGTCAGCAACCCCGCGAGCCGCTGCACGCGCTCGCTCTGCCCGCCGCCCGGCTCGCCGACGATGAGCCCACGCCCCATCTTGTGATCGACCACCCCCGGCGCCGATGTCGCCGCACTCGCATGCACCACGCACCCGATCACATTGGCCAGCGGAATCGCCGCGCCAATCGCCCCGTCCGGATCGACGCTCGTCAGCGGATCGTCGCCAAAGGGCGCCACCCCCTTGCAGAACCACCACGGCACGCCGTTCATCGCGGGCAACACCAGTGTTTGCGGGCCGAGCAGGGGCGCCACGGCGCTCGCAACCTGCGCAAGCGCGGGCCCCTTCACCGCAATAACGATCAGGTCCTGCACGCCGAGCTTGCCGGCGTCTTCCAGCGGAAGCGCCGCGTCCACGGGCGCGATCGTCACCGTCTCGCCCTGCTTCACGCGCCAGCCATGCTCGCGCAACGCCGCCAGCGTCGCACCGCGCGCCAACGCGCTCACGCGCGCTTCCCCCGCCGCCGCCAGTCGCGCGCCGAGCAAGCCGCCGATGGCGCCCGCGCCAATGATCGTCACCTTCATCCCTTCACTCCTGTCGTTGCGCCGCGAGTCGATAGTTTTCCTTGAATCGCTCCGGCACACGTTCGTCAAACCCCAGCGCCACACGGCGCACTTCAGGACTGTCGCCCGGCGGGTGCCCCACACCGAGCGCCGCCGCGCGTGGTGCATCGATCCCCACGACCTGCCCCACAAGGCAACCGAGTCCGGTGATCTCGCACGCCACCCGATCCCCCGCGTCCACCGAGCGGGAATGACAGGGCGTGCCCATCAGGATCACGTCGCCCGGCAGCAGCGTGATATGTCGCGCAATGTCTGCGATCACGTAGTGCGGGCCCCAGATCGTCTCGTCACCGATGTGCGCCTCCTGCACGACGCGTCCATTGCGATAAGTGCGCAACGTCTGCTCGAACAGGTTCACGCCGCGCACGATGCCCGGGCCGATCGGCAACAGGGTGTCGGCCCCCTTCACGCGCAACATCGACCCTTGATCGGTGTCGCGAAAGTCCTGCAAACCCATGTCCAGCGCCGGGCAGAACCCCTCGATGTAATCCCACGCCTCATCGGGAAGCACATTGCGGCACGTACGCCCGATCACCACCGCGTACTCGCCCTCGTAGTTCAGATACCGACAATCCGCCGGCTTGAGGATCTGGCCGTTATGCCCATTCAACGAGGTCGGTGGCTTCGTGAAGTACGTCGGCGTGTCGGTCGGCTTGGGCCGGTTGCGCGTCTCCATGCTACGCGAGCGATACGAGATATGCACGGCGATGATCTTTGACGGATCCACCGGCGGCAGATGCGCCACCGCCTGCGGGTCCACCGTACGTCCATCGTCGAGCCGCAACAACCCGCGCTCGTGCCCGTCCTCGACGATCGTGCCCCAGAACGCACTGCCGCCCAACATTACGCGACGACGCTCGACGCGCGGGCCGCGCATCACGGCAGGCAATTCTCGCAGCGGAAATTCGAAGTCCATGGTCGCGCCCCGTCAAATCGTATCGAACCAGACATGCACATTGCCGGTGCCGCGTGCGTTCTCGTATTCAGACAGCACCGTGCCCGGGTGACGGCTCGCCGCACCGCCCAGCGCCCCGATCATCTGCAGGTAATGCGCGCCGTGCGCCTCCCACGGGCGCTTGCGGTAGTCCTCGTCCCAGTTCGCCAGAATCCGGTCGTGACGCCCTTCCCGAAAAGCCTCGATGGCACGCTTGTCGCTCTCGATGTTCTCGGGGCGCGACACATTGCTCTCGTGGAAGATGCGCGGATGATGGGGCTGCCAGTCGATGCCGTTGAACCGGTGACTCAACGAACCCGATGCCAGCATCACCACGCGCAGAGGACTGCGGCGAATCGCCTCGCCGATCGCGTCACCCGATTGCAGAAAATGCTTCGTCTCGCAGTTCTGACACGAACTCACGGTCACGACCGGCCACGCGTCGAGCCGCATCTGTTTGATGACGTTGATCGTCGGGTAATGGCGCGGCAAGTCGGGATGCAACACCGCGCGGGCGCGCACGCCGCGCTCGCGTGCCACGGCTTCGACGCTCAGCGCCAGCTCGGGATGCCCACGATAATCGTAAGGCACGCCATGCAGATACCAGGGCATCTCGTCGGAGATGTACATGCCCGAATAGTGCGCCCCGCCGTCGATCAGGTGATAACCGGTGGTGAACCAATGCGAGTCGAAAATCACGATGACGTCCGGACGCGCCGCCACGACGCGCTCACGCACCCGCGCATAACCGGCGATCAAGTCCGAATCGGTGCCCGCGCCCTGCAGCACGCGGAATTCCTCACACTGCATCAGTCCTGGGTGATGCGAGACCAGCGCCGCGCCGACGATCTGTCCCATGGGGCCCTCCTCTTTTCTCGTTGTGATGTGATGCCGCGGGCGCATCAGCGATGGCTGAAGCTGGCCTTGAACGGCTGTTTCGGCACGACGACATCCTTCACGTCGCAAAAGAAATCGAAGCTCCAGTCGCCGCCTTCGCGGCCAATGCCGGAGCGCTTGGTGCCGCCGAACGGCGCCGCCAGATCACGAATGCCGAAGCTGTTGATCCAGAGAAAGCCCGTGCGAACGCGCTGCGCGACGGCAATGGCGTGCGCCTCGTCGCCATAACAAACGCCGCCCAGCCCATAGTCGGTGCCGTTAGCCATGTCGACGACCTCGTCATCGCTTGCGAACGTTTGCAGCGTAAGCACTGGGCCGAAGACCTCCTGTTGCACGATCTCATCGTGCTGACGCAGATCGGTAAGCAGCGTCGGCGCGAAGTACTGCTCGCCGAATGTATGCCGTGTGCCTCCCCACAGCACGCGCGCGCCCGCTGTCACGGCCCGTTCGACGAAGCCCTGTACGCGTTCGAGCTGCCGCTGGTGGATGATGGGACCGATCTCGGTCTGCCCATCGCGCGGGTCCCCCACGACGAGGCGCTCGACCAGCACGCGCAGCTTGTCGGTGAACGCCGGCGCCACGTCCGCATGAACGAGCAAACGCGTGCCCGCCAGGCATACCTGCCCGGCGTTGCGATACATCAGCGCGGCGGTGGCGGCAGCAGCGTCGAGATCGGCATCCGCCAGCACGATGAAGGCCGACTTGCCGCCCAGTTCCAGACTGCACGGCACGAGATTGGCCGCCGCCGCCGTGGCGATCCACTTGGCGGTCGCGACCGAGCCGGTGAACGAGATGCGCGCAAGCCGCGCGTCGCTCACGAGCGCCGCCCCCGTCACGGCTCCCGGGCCTTGCAACACTTGCAACACGCCCGGCGGCAGCCCTGCCTCGTGCGCGCAGTCCGCGAGTAACGAGGACGTGAGCGGCGCCCACTCCGGCGCCTTGAGCACTACCGTATTCCCGCACGCCAATGCCGGGCCGATCTTCCAAGTCGCGAGCATCAGCGGCGAGTTCCACGGCGTGATGACCGCCACGACACCCGCAGGATCGTGACGCACGAGATGACGCGCCTGCGGCGTCTCGATCACACGGTCCTGCAACGTCATGGCATGCTCGGCGAACCACGTGATGTTCTGCATGGCGCGCGGCACCACGCCATGCGCCATGCGTGAGCGCAGCACCCCGGCATCGACGCTCTCCAACGTGGCGAACGCCTCGGCACGACGCCCGACTTCGTCGGCAAATCGCTGGAGATACGGCAGGCGTCCCGACGCACCAAGCGCCGCCCACGCGGGGAAGGCCTGCGCCGCCGACGACACCGCGGCATCGACGTGCGCCGCATTGCCGCTGGCGATCTCCCCCAGATGTGTCTGGTCGATAGGCGAGACGCACGCGAACGTGTCGCCGGACGCCACGCGGCGGCCGTCGATATAGTGATCCGGCGAAACGGATACGCCGGCGACGTCAAAACGGGGAGCACTCATGCGATGTCTCGTGGGAAGTGTTTGGCGGAGCGGTTGGGGGAACCGTTGAGGAACGCGTCCGAGGCCTTGCGAATCGTTCAGCGCTTTTCGTCATCGACGGCAGCGAATTTCGCGGCCAGCGCACGGCTCGCGTTCGCGAGTAGCGTGGTGTCGATGCCCACCGCCATGAACGTCACGCCAAGGTCGAGGTAGTGACGGGCAAGCGCCTCGTCGGAGCACAGGATCCCTGCCGCCTTGCCCGCTCGACGGATCCGGGCGATGCCGTCGCCGATCGCCAGACGCACGTCGTGATGCGTCGCGTGTCCGAGATGCCCCATCGATGCCGCGAGATCGGCCGGGCCGATGAACACGCCGTCGACGCCATCGACGGCGGCAATGTCGTCGACCTGCGCTAGCGCGTCGGCCGTCTCTACCTGCACGAGCAGGCAGGTCGTTGTGTTCGCCGCGTGCAGATAGTCGTCGTAGCCGTTCCACCGCGAAGACCGCGCCAATCCGCTGCCGACGCCGCGCGTGCCTTGCGGCGGATACCGCGTGGCGCTCGCGAGCGCGCGCGCCATCCCGGCGGACTCGACCATCGGCACCAGCAGCGTCGTCGCCCCGATGTCCAGCACCTGCTTGATGAGCGCAGCGTCGCCATGCGGCAACCGCACCACAGGGTGTGTCGGATATGGGGCCACCGCCTGCAACGTCGCCAGCATCGTGCGCAGATCGTTGGGGGCATGCTCGCCGTCGATCACCAGCCAGTCGAAGCCGCTGCCGGCGCACAACTCGGCGGCGTACGGCGTGGCGAGTCCCAGCCACAGGCCGATCTGGCGCTCGCCACGGGCCAACGCCTGCTTGAAGGCATTCGGGGGTGTTTTCATATCAACCTCTCCAGTGAGGTGCGAACCATCGGGGACGTTCGGCGCCGTCAGACGAAGCGCACGCCGATCGCGCCGAGCGGGCCGTAGTCGGCGTGAAACACGTCGCCCGCCGCACAGGCCACGGGTCGCGTGAACGACCCGGCCAGCACGATCTCGCCCGCTTGCAGCCCTTCGTCGAAGGCGCCCAGCTTGTTCGCCAGCCACGCAATGCCATTGCCGGGATGGTTAAGCACCGCCGCACTCAGGCCCGATTCTTCGATCACGCCATTGCGATAGAGCAGCGCGCCCGTCCAGCGCAGATCGACAGCGTCCGGCTTCACGGGACGTCCACCGAGAATCACGGCCGCATTCGCCGCGTTGTCGGCAATCGTGTCGACGACCTTGCGCGGCGCTTTCGTGTCGCGGTCGAAAAGCTCGATGCGGCCATCGATCAATTCGAGCGCCGGCGTCACCCAGGCGGTGGCGTCGAGCACGTCGAACAAGGTAACCCCAGGGCCCTTGAGCGGCTTGGCCAGAATGAATGCCAACTCCACTTCGAGACGCGGCACGATGAACCGCGAGGCATCGAGGGTCGCGCCATCGGTCACAAGCATGTCGTCGAGTAACGTGCCGTGATCGGGTTCCGTGATCTGGGCGGCGACTTGCATGGCGCGCGACGTCAGCCCGATCTTGTGACCGATCACGCGACGCCCTTCGGCGAACTTCAACGCCAGCCACGCCTGTGCGATCGCGTAGCTGTCGGCCGTCGTCATCTCGGGATACCGGCGGGAGAACTGCATGACCGGCGTGCGACAGCGTTCGGCGTCGTGCAGCTCGCGGGCAAGGGCCTGGCAGGTCGCGGCGTCGAGCGTCGGCATCGGGGGGTCTCCATGGCGCCACCCGCTACGGGCAACGCACTCTTGTCGGTCGATAACGCCTATTCTTGCGGCCCCCGGCGCCAGGAACAATCAATCGATTCAGGGACATTGATAAGCAAAACTGGATAATCGAACGCCGCCGGATACCTTCTGCCAGTCAGGTATCGTCAATACAATTTCGAAATGAGAGTGATTTGCATTTATAATTCGCAACGCTTTATTACAAGGCATTACGCAAACCGAACCGAATGCTGTCGGCTGCCGTTCCGGTCAACGCTCGGGTTCGCCACACTCTCGCCGTCAAGAAGGTCAGCCAAGATGAAGATGTCTCCGCGTCGCCGCGCACATGTGGCCGCCGACACCCCCCGCGTCCGCCCCTGCGCCGCCCGCCTCCCCTCCCGTCCTCGTCTGCCGCACGCCATCGCCAGCGCCGCCGCGCTGCTCGTGACAACGCTCGGCACCGCCTATGCGCAGCAGGCCACAGGTGCGACGACAGCAGAATCCAGGGCCGAAGTCGAACTCGACGCAGTCAACGTTTCCGGCGACTGGCTCGGGACCGGTCTCGACAGCAGCGCGAAGACCTTCCCCGGTGCGCGTACGGTCGTGAAGAAGGCGCAGATCGAGGCATCGGGTGCGACGAACATTGGTGATGTCATGCGCCGCATCCCCGGTGTGCAGGCGAGCGACAACTCGGGTACCGCGGGCAGCGCCATCTCCCTGAACATCGGCGTGCGCGGCCTCACCGGCCGTTACTCGCCGCGCTCGACCGTGTTGCTCGACGGCATTCCGATGGCCGTCGCACCTTACGGTCAGCCGCAGTTGTCCTTTGCGCCGGTCAGCCTCTTCAACATCGAGACCATCGACGTCGTGCGCAGCGGCGGTGCCGTGCGCTACGGGCCGCAGAACGTCGGCGGCGTGATCAACTTCAAGACGCGTGCGATCCCCAGCACGCCGGGCCTTACGGCCGACGCCACCGTGCGCGAGAACGTCTACACGATCGGTGGCGGCGCCAACACCCAATACGGCGCGTTCCTCGGCACGCAGATGGATAACGGTTTGGGACTCGCGCTGCTGTATTCCGGCATGGTCGGACGCGACTGGCGCAAGGGCAGCGACGAGCGCGTGAACGACCTCGCGCTGAAATGGCGGTACGACATCTCGTCGAGCCAGCAGGTGTACGGCAAGGTCTCGTATTACGACGTGAAGTCGAAGACGCCCGGCGGCCTGAGCGTCGCGCAATTCAATGCCGATCCTTTCCAGAACACGCGGCCGAACGACTACTGGAGCGGCAACCGCACCGGCCTCGACGTCGGCTATCTGAACACGATCTCCGAGACGCAGGAATTTGAGATCCGCACGTTCTACAACGAGAGCTATCGTCAGAGCACGCTGATCAACGCCGCCGGCACGCAGACCACACACCAGCCTCGCAACTACGAGACGTTCGGTATCGAGCCACGCTTCACGCAGCGCCTGTTCGTCGGTCCGACCGCGCACGACGTGACCGTTGGCTATCGCTACGTGCACGAGCGTGGCGACGACAACAACTGGACCACGACCCTGGCCACCGGGCGCAACTCCGCCACGCAGACGTTCTACAACTACACCAGCGCGAACGCGTTCTACCTCGACGACCGCATGGCCTGGGGCAACTGGCGACTCACGCCGGGCGTGCGTTACGAGATCATCAACTCGCAGCGCGTCGACAAGTCGACGGGCAACACCTTCCGCTCGGACAACAGCAAGCCGCTGCCCTCGGTGAACCTGTCGTACCTGGTGAACAGCGCGTGGACGGTCTATGCGGACTACAGCACGTCGTTCGGACCGGTGCAGAACACGCAGTTGAATTCGATGTCGGCCACGAACCCGCTGACGCCGGAGCTCGCGCGCACCTATGAAATCGGCACCCGCTGGTCGGACTCGCGTTGGAAGGCCGAGCTCACGGCGTTCAAGATGAAGTTCGACAACCAGATTCTGCAAGTGCCCGGCTCGACCCCGCCCGTCTTCCAGAACATTGGCGCGACGAACCACGACGGCATCGAAACCGCCGTCGATTACACCTTCGACCGCGACAGCGTGCTGCGCGGCTTGAACGTGTACGCGAACTTCACTTACACGCGTGCGATCCAGAAATCGGGCGCGACCGCCGGTCTCGACGTGCCGTTCTACTCGCGCTTCACGGATACGCTCGGCGCCCGTTACGACATCGGCGCGTGGACATTCAACGTCTCCACCACGCGCCAGAGCGCGCAGTATTCGGATCTGGCCAACACGGAAGCGGAATCGGCCGACGGCAGCAATGGCAAGGTGCCCGGCTTCCGTCTGTGGAACCTGCAGGCGATGTACAAGGTCCCCGGCTACAAGAACGCCGACGTCACGGTGGGTCTGAACAACGTCTTCGATAAACGCTTCTATACGCGCAACGTCGACGGCAACGCCGGCCGCATGGTCGGCGCGCCGCGCATGATCTACGTGCAGGGCCACTTCGGGTTCTGATCGCCGCAGGATCGGTAAACGAAAAAAAACGGCACCCGCTAGGGTGCCGTTTTCGTTACGACGCGGGTATCAGGTTGGCAGCGCCCGCTCTCGCCAGCGCCGCCCGCCCGATTACTCCGCCGTAGGCTCTTCCACCGAGCTTGGCATCGGTGCAAACGCTTCTTCCAGAGCGATCTGGTCGTGACGCTCGCGATCCGACGTCTCGCGGGCCTTGCGGGCCTTGTGATACGCCAGACCCGTACCTGCCGGGATGAGACGGCCAACGATGACGTTTTCCTTCAGGCCACGCAGGTCGTCCTTCTTGCCCATGATCGCGGCTTCGGTCAACACGCGCGTCGTTTCCTGGAACGAGGCTGCCGAGATGAACGAATCCGTCGACAGCGACGCCTTCGTAATCCCCAGCAGCACGTTCTCGTACTGCGCCGGACGCTTGTCCGCGGCGTTCATGGCGTCGTTCTCGTACAGCATGTCCGAGCGCTCGACCTGTTCGCCGATGATGAAGCGCGTATCGCCGTTGTCGGTGATCTGCACACGACGCAGCATCTGGCGAACGATCACCTCGATGTGCTTGTCGTTGATCTTCACACCCTGCAAGCGGTACACGTCCTGCACTTCGTCGACGATGTAACGCGCCAGCGCTTCGATACCCTGCAGACGCAGGATGTCGTGCGGGTCGGCCGGACCGTCCACGATCATTTCGCCCTTGTTCACCACCTGGCCGTCGTGCACCAGCACCTGCTTTTCCTTCGGAATCAGGAACTCGTGCTGGTTGCCGTCGAGATCGGTAATGACCAGACGCTGCTTGCCCTTCGTGTCCTTGCCGAACGACGTGGTACCGGTGACTTCGGCCAGAATGCCGGCGTCCTTCGGTGCGCGCGCTTCGAACAGCTCGGCCACACGCGGCAGACCCCCGGTAATATCGCGCGTCTTCTGCGCTTCGGTCGGGATACGTGCGAGCACTTCACCCACCGGCACTTGCTGACCGTCCTTGATGGTGATCAGTGCGCCCACCTGGAAGCCGATCGTCACTGCGTGATCGGTCCCCGGGATCTTCACTTCCACACCATGTTCGTCGAGCAGCTTGACCTGCGGACGCACGTTCTTCGACGCCGGACCACGACGCTTCGGATCGATCACGACCAGCGTGGACAGACCCGTCACATCGTCGATCTGCTTGGCCACCGTGACACCTTCCTCGACGTTCTCGAACCGGGCGTAACCGCCGTGTTCGGTAATGATCGGGCGCGTCAGCGGATCCCACGTACCCAGTTGGGCACCGGCCTTGACCTGTGCGCCGTCCAGATGCAGCAGCGTGGCGCCGTACGGCACCTTGTGGCGCTCGCGCTCACGGCCATGATCGTCCGTGATCAGGATTTCGCCCGAACGCGAGATGGCGATCTGTTCGCCGCGACCGTTCGTCACGTAACGCATGGTCGCCGAGAAGCGAACCGTACCGTTCGACTTGGCTTCGATCGACGAGGCCACGGCCGCACGCGATGCCGCACCACCGATGTGGAACGTACGCATCGTGAGCTGCGTGCCCGGTTCACCGATCGACTGCGCAGCGATCACACCGACCGCTTCGCCCACGTTCACACGCGAGCCGCGGCCAAGGTCACGGCCGTAACAGGCGGCGCACAGACCGAAGCGCGTATCGCAGGTCAGCGGCGTGCGCACGCGCACTTCGTCGACACCCAGCGCTTCGATCATCTCGACGGCGTCCTCGTCGAGCAGCGTGCCCGATTCGTACACCGTCTCTTGCGTTTCCGGATTCACGACGTCGGCCACGGCCACGCGACCGAGGATACGGTCACGCAGGGCTTCGACCACTTCACCGCCCTCGACCAGTGCCTTCATCGCAACGCCGTTGCTCGTGCCGCAATCGTCTTCGACCACGACCAGATCCTGCGTCACGTCGACCAGACGACGCGTCAGGTAACCCGAGTTTGCCGTCTTCAGTGCCGTATCGGCCAGACCCTTACGTGCACCGTGGGTCGAGATGAAGTACTGCAACACGTTCAGGCCTTCGCGGAAGTTCGCGGTAATCGGCGTCTCGATAATCGAGCCGTCCGGCTTGGCCATCAGGCCACGCATCCCCGCGAGCTGGCGAATCTGGGCGCTCGAACCGCGAGCACCGGAGTCGGCCATCATGTAAATCGAGTTGAACGACTCCTGGTCGACGATATTGCCGTCGCGATCGGTCGTCTTCTCTTTCGAGAGCTGCTCCATCATCGCCTTGCCCACGGCGTCGCCGGTCGCACCCCAGATGTCCACGACGTTGTTGTAACGCTCTTGCGCCGTGACCAGACCCGACATGTACTGACGGTCGTATTCCTTGACCTTCTTCGACGCTTCGCCGATCAGCTCTTCCTTCTTCGTCGGCACGAGCATGTCGTCGACGCAGATCGAGATACCGGCGCGCGTTGCCAGGCGGAAGCCCGACTGCATCAGCTTGTCGACGAAGATCACCGTCTCGCGCAGACCGCAGCGGCGGAACGCCGTGTTGATCAGCTTCGAGATTTCCTTCTTCTTGAGCGACTTGTTCAGCACCGAGAACGGCAGGCCCGGCGGCAGAATTTCCGACAGGATCGCGCGGCCGACCGTGGTCGGGTACAGCGTGATCTTCGGCGTCTTCTCGCCCGTTTCCGGATCGACCGTGTACTCCGTGATACGCACGTTCACGCGCGAAGCCAGTTCGACTTCCTTGTTGTCGTACGCGCGCAGCACTTCCGAGACGTCGATGAACGACAGGCCTTCGCCGCGGCCGTTGATCTTGTCGCGGGTCGCGTAATACAGACCCAGCACGATATCCTGCGACGGCACGATCGACGGATCGCCGTTGGCCGGGAACAACACGTTGTTCGAGGCCAGCATCAGGGTACGCGCTTCCATCTGCGCTTCGAGCGACAGCGGCACGTGAACGGCCATCTGGTCACCGTCGAAGTCGGCGTTGAACGCCGCGCAAACCAGCGGGTGAAGCTGGATCGCCTTGCCTTCGATCAGCACCGGCTCGAACGCCTGAATCCCCAGGCGGTGCAGCGTCGGTGCGCGGTTCAGCATGATCGGGTGTTCGCGGATCACATCTTCGAGGATGTCCCACACCACCGCCGTCTGGTTCTCGACTTCCTTCTTCGCGGCCTTGATGGTCGTGGCCACGCCCAACACTTCCAGCTTGTGGAAGATGAACGGCTTGAAGAGTTCGAGCGCCATCAGCTTCGGCAGACCGCACTGATGCAGCTTGAGCGTCGGGCCCACGGTAATCACCGAACGGCCCGAGTAGTCCACGCGCTTACCGAGCAGATTCTGACGGAAACGACCGCTCTTGCCCTTGATCATGTCGGCCAGCGACTTGAGCGGGCGCTTGTTCGCACCGGTCATCGCCTTGCCGCGACGGCCGTTGTCGAGCAGCGAGTCCACGGATTCCTGCAGCATGCGCTTTTCGTTGCGCACGATGATGTCCGGGGCCTTCAGCTCGAGCAGACGCTTCAGACGGTTGTTACGGTTGATGACGCGGCGATACAGATCGTTCAGATCCGAGGTCGCGAAGCGGCCACCGTCGAGCGGCACCAACGGGCGCAGCTCGGGCGGGAGCACCGGCAGCACTTCGAGCACCATCCACTCGGGCTTAATGCCCGAACGCTGGAAAGCCTCGAGCACCTTCAGGCGCTTGGCGTACTTCTTGATCTTCGCTTCCGAGCCCGTGGCTTGCAGCTCGGCGCGCAGATGCTCGACCTGCTGGTCGATGTCGATCGAGCGCAGCAGCTCGCGCACGCCTTCCGCGCCCATCTCGGCACGGAATTCGTCGCCGTATTCCTCGACCTTGTTGTAGTAATCCTCTTCGGTCATGATCTGGCACCGCTTGAGCGGCGTCATGCCCGGTTCGAGAACCACATACGCTTCGAAGTACAGCACGCGTTCAATGTCGCGCAGCGTCATGTCGAGCACCATGCCCAGACGCGACGGGAGCGACTTCAGGAACCAGATGTGCGCGACCGGCGAGGCCAGCTCAATGTGGCCCATGCGCTCGCGACGCACCTTCGCCAGCGTGACTTCCACGCCGCACTTCTCGCAGATCACGCCACGGTGCTTCAGGCGCTTGTACTTGCCGCAAAGGCACTCGTAATCCTTGATCGGACCGAAGATCTTTGCGCAGAACAGGCCGTCACGCTCGGGCTTGAACGTCCGATAGTTGATCGTTTCCGGCTTCTTCACTTCGCCGAACGACCACGAGCGGATCTTGTCCGGCGAAGCCAGACCGATCTTGATCGCGTCGAACTGTTCGACCTGCTGAACTTGCTTGAATAGATCGAGCAAAGCTTTCATTGCTTTCTCCTGTTGCCTGAACGCAATTAACTGCGCTCCAGGTCGATATCGATACCGAGCGAACGGATTTCCTTGACCAGCACGTTGAACGACTCCGGCATGCCGGCATCGATTACGTGATCGCCCTTGACGAGGTTCTCGTACACCTTCGTACGCCCCGTCACGTCATCCGACTTCACGGTCAGCATTTCCTGCAGCACATACGATGCGCCGTATGCTTCCAGTGCCCACACTTCCATTTCACCGAAGCGCTGACCACCGAACTGGGCCTTACCGCCCAACGGCTGTTGCGTCACCAGCGAGTACGGACCGGTCGAACGCGCGTGCATCTTGTCGTCGACCAAGTGGTGCAGCTTGAGCATGTGCATGAAGCCGCACGTGACCGGACGCTCGAAGGCTTCGCCGGTACGGCCGTCGAACAGCGTGACCTGGTTCTTCGACGGCGTCATGCCGAGTTCCTTCGCGACGTGATCCGGGAACGCCAGATCCAGCATGCGACGGATTTCGTCTTCATGGGCACCATCGAACACCGGCGTTGCGAACGGCACGCCGTTCTGCAGGTTGCGCGCCAGCGACATGATCTCGTCGTCCGACAGGCTGTCGATATCTTCTTGTTGACCGCTCTCGTTGTAGATCTTCGTCAGGAACTTGCGAACTTCCTGGACCTTGGTGTGCGCCTGCAGCATTTCGCCGATACGCCAGCCCAGACCCTTCGCTGCCCAGCCGAGGTGCGACTCGAGAATCTGACCCACGTTCATCCGCGACGGCACGCCGAGCGGGTTGAGCACGATGTCTGCCGGACGGCCATCGGCCATGTACGGCATATCCTCGATCGGCACGATCTTCGAGACCACGCCCTTGTTACCGTGACGGCCTGCCATCTTGTCGCCAGGCTGCAGACGACGCTTGACCGCCAGGTACACCTTGACCATCTTCAGCACGCCCGGCGGCAGTTCGTCGCCTTGCGTGAGCTTCTTGCGCTTCTCTTCGAAGGCCAGATCGAACGAGTGACGCTTCTGCTCGATCGATTCCTTGATCTGCTCGAGCTGTTGCGCACCTTCGTCTTCCGCCAGACGGATGTCGAACCAGTGGTAACGGTCCAGATCCGCCAGGTATTCCTTCGTGAGCTTGGTGCCCTTGGCGAGCTTCTTCGGACCGCCATTGGCCGTCTTGCCCACCAGGAAGCGCTCCAGACGCTGGAACGCATCGCCTTCCACGATACGCAGCTGGTCGTTCAGGTCGAGGCGGTAGCCCTTGAGTTCATCGTCGATGATCTGCTGGGCGCGCTTGTCGCGCTGAATGCCTTCACGCGTGAACACCTGCACGTCGATGACGGTGCCGCTCATGCCCGACGGCACGCGCAGCGAGGTGTCCTTCACGTCCGATGCCTTCTCGCCGAAGATCGCGCGCAGCAGCTTTTCTTCCGGCGTGAGCTGGGTTTCGCCCTTCGGCGTGACCTTGCCCACCAGCACATCGCCGGCTTCGACTTCCGCGCCGATGTACACGATGCCCGACTCGTCCAGACGGCCGAGTTGGACTTCCGCCAGGTTCGAAATATCGCGCGTGATTTCCTCAGGTCCGAGCTTGGTGTCGCGAGCGACCACGTTCAGCTCTTCGATGTGGATCGACGTATAACGGTCTTCCGCAACGACACGCTCCGAGATCAGGATCGAATCCTCGAAGTTGTAGCCGTTCCACGGCATGAACGCGATCAGCATGTTCTGACCCAGCGCCAACTCACCCAGATCGGTCGACGCGCCGTCGGCGATCACATCGCCGCGCGCCACCTTGTCGCCTTCTTCCACGATCGGGCGCTGGTTGATGTTGGTGTTCTGGTTCGAACGCGTGTACTTGATCAGGTTGTAGATGTCCACGCCGACTTCACCGGCGACGGCTTCATCGTCGTTCACGCGAATCACCACACGGCCTGCGTCGACGTAGTCGACCACGCCGCCACGGAACGCCTGCACGGTCGTACCCGAGTCGACAGCCACCGTACGTTCGATACCCGTACCGACCACCGCTTTTTCCGGACGCAGGCAAGGCACGGCCTGGCGCTGCATGTTCGAACCCATCAACGCGCGGTTCGCGTCGTCGTGCTCGAGGAACGGAATCAGCGACGCGGCGACGGAGACGATCTGCGACGGTGCCACGTCCATGTACTGGATGCGGTCCGGCGTGACCATCAGCGTTTCGCCGGCTTCACGCGACGACACCAGTTCGTCGGTCAGTTCACCGTTTTCGCCAATCGACGCGTTCGCCTGAGCGATCACGTAGCGACCTTCCTCAATGGCCGACAGGTAGTCGATCTGGTCGGTGACCTTGCCGTCTTCCACCTTGCGGTAAGGCGTCTCGAGGAAGCCATACTCGTTCAGGCGGGCGTACAGTGCCAGCGAGTTGATCAGACCAATGTTCGGACCTTCCGGCGTTTCGATCGGGCACACGCGGCCGTAGTGGGTCGGGTGCACGTCGCGCACTTCGAAGCCGGCACGCTCGCGCGTCAAACCGCCCGGGCCCAGTGCGGACACGCGACGCTTGTGCGTGATTTCCGACAGCGGGTTGGTCTGGTCCATGAACTGCGAGAGCTGCGACGAACCGAAGAACTCGCGGATGGCCGACGAGATCGGCTTGCTGTTGATCAGGTCGTGCGGCATCAGGTTTTCCGACTCGGCCTGACCCAGACGTTCCTTCACAGCACGCTCGACACGCACCAGACCGGCGCGGAACTGGTTCTCGGCCAGCTCACCCACGCAACGCACACGACGGTTGCCCAAGTGGTCGATGTCGTCGACTTCGCCGCGGCCATTACGCAGATCCACGAGGATCTTGATGGTCGAGAGAATGTCGTCGTCGCCCAGCGTCATCGGTCCGAGCACTTCGTCACGGCCGACACGACGGTTGAACTTCATACGACCCACCTTCGACAGGTCGTACGCTTCTTCGCTGTAGAACAGACGGTTGAACAGGGCCTCGACCGCATCTTCGGTCGGCGGCTCGCCCGGGCGCATCATGCGGTAGATCGCAATACGCGCGGCCGTGCGGTCGGCGGTTTCGTCGATGCGCAGCGTGGCCGAGATGTACGACCCCTGATCCAGATCGTTCGTGAACAGCGTCTGGATGTCCGACACGTCCGACTCGCGCAGCTTGACCAGCACGCTTTCGGTGATTTCTTCGTTGGCGTTGGCGATCACTTCGCCGGTATCGCCATCGATCACGTTCTTCGCGAGCACTCGGCCGAGCAGGTAGTCTTCCGGCACCGAGATGAACTTGGTGTTGGCGTTCTCCAGGTCGCGGATATGCTTGGCGTTGACGCGCTTGTCCTTCTGGACGATGACCTTGCCTTCGCGATCCGTGATGTCGAAGCGCGCTACTTCACCGCGCAGACGCTCCGGCACGAACTCCATCTGTGCGCCTTCCGGCATCAGCTTGAAGTTATCGAACACGAAGAAGTTCGCGAGGATCTGTTCCGGCGTCAGGCCGATCGCCTTGAGCAGGATCGTGACCGGCATCTTGCGACGGCGGTCGACGCGGAAGTACAAGATGTCCTTCGGATCGAATTCGAAGTCCAGCCACGAGCCGCGGTAGGGGATGATACGCGCGGAGAACAGCAGTTTGCCCGAGCTGTGCGTCTTGCCCTTGTCGTGTTCGAAGAACACGCCCGGCGAGCGGTGCAGCTGCGAGACGATGACACGCTCCGTGCCATTGATGACGAAGGAACCCGTCGAGGTCATGAGCGGAATTTCGCCCATGTACACTTCCTGTTCCTTGACTTCCTTGACGACGGGCTTGTTCGGCGATTCACGGTCGAGAATCACCAGACGAACCTTGGCGCGCAGGGCCGAGCAAAAAGTCAGGCCGCGCTGTTGACATTCCTTGACATCGAACGCGGGCGTGCCGAGCAGATAGCTGACAAACTCCAGGCGTGCGAACCCGTTGTGAGAAACGATCGGGAAAATGGAGGAAAAGGCTGCTTGCAGACCCTCCGGCTTCCGCTCCGATGCAAGCGCTTCGGCTTGCAAGAACGATGTGTACGAGGCGAGCTGGGTGGCCAGCAAAAACGGCACCTTGTGCACGGTCGGACGCTTCGCAAAACTCTTGCGAATGCGTTTCTTCTCGGTGAAGGAATAGTGCATTACGATCTCCGAATCACTACGCTGGCGACGACGGCAGGCATCGTCAACGGGTGTTCATCGACTGAGACCAGACGTCCCCCGCGGCGGGCTTGCCGTGGAGCAACGAGCTTGGTGGTTGGCCGCTACCAACCGCTGGCTGACGGCGACGGATGCCTGTGTTGCCCGTCGCCCGACCAAACTTGCCTTCTGCAGTCGCTTCAGAAGACAAAGAGAAAACCGCCACGGGTCGAATCCCGGCGCGATCTTTTCTTTGGCCTCTTCGGTATTTCTTCGGTACTACCCTCGCTTCCTCTCTGTTGCTGTGTATCGCCAGTACCCTCGATGATGCGTGCGCTTGAAACGGCAAAAATCACGGATGCATCGGCGAAATCATTTTGCTTTCAACCTCTTGGCACACTTTCGCGCTGGCTTTCGAGTTGCGTGCGCCCCTTTCGGGATTTGGCTCTCCTGAAAGCACAAAAAGGCTGACGACGTTTCGTCGCCAGCCTTCCCTACGCGCAGAGCCGAATTACTTGATTTCGACCTTGGCGCCGGCTTCTTCCAGCTTCTTCTTGGCTTCGTCAGCAGCAGCCTTGTCGACGCCTTCCTTGACAGCCTTCGGAGCGCCATCAACCACGTCCTTGGCTTCCTTCAAGCCCAGGCCCGTGATTTCGCGGACGGCCTTGATCACGCCGACCTTGTTCGCACCGACTTCCGCCAGGATGACGTTGAATTCGGTTTGCTCTTCGGCTGCTGCAGCAGCACCAGCACCCGCGGGGCCAGCCACCGACAGGGCAGCAGCCGACACGCCAAACTTCTCTTCGAACGCCTTGACCAGGTCGTTCAGTTCCATAACCGACATTGCGCCAACGGCGTCGATGATGTCTTCTTTCGTGATTGCCATTTGTAAAACTCCTAGATTGTGTTCGGACCGAAGTCAGCGATCGTGTAACCGGGACGAGAATTAAGCAGCTTCTGCTTGCTTCTTCTCGGCCACGGCAGCCAGGACGCGAGCAAAGCCGGAAACCGGCGCTTGCATGACACCCAGCAACTTCGCGAGCAGTTCGTCGCGGCTCGGGATCGAGGCGAGCGCTTGCACGCCTGCCTTGTCCATCACCTTGCCGTCGTACGAGCCGGCCTTCAAGATCAACTTGTCGTTGCCCTTCGAAAAGTCGTTCAAGACTTTCGCAGCGGCTACGGGATCCGTCGAGATACCGTAGATCAGAGGACCGGTCATCTGCTCAGCCAGGTCAGCAAACGGGGTGTTTTCCACCGCGCGGCGAGCCAGCGTGTTCTTCAGAACGCGCAGGTAGACGCCTTGCTGACGCGCATTGGCGCGAAGCTTCGTCAGATCGCCAACCGTGATTCCGCGATATTCAGCCACAACGATGGTCGAAGCGCCGGCGACTTGCGCCGAAACTTCTGCCACGACGGCTTTCTTATCATCAAGATTAAGTGCCACGGTTAACCTCCAAAATTGACATCACCTCATGGTGATGCCGTTCCACTAACGGCTTACCGACATGTCTGGAGTTTCAACCACCACGCCCGGTTGCCCAGGTGAGGCGATGTGACTGCATAACTTGTTCGGGTTCGCCATCTGCGTTGGCTGGCGTATTAAGGGAGCGTCAACACATGCCCATTCCCGCCAACGGTCTTTGATAACCGGAAGCGATTTCCGAAGAATCCGCTTCCGCCCAAAGTCTTTTGCTGCTGACTGTCGATCCTGAGGATCGCAGTCGTCGCAGGGGACGCCATCACCCTGCGATTGCGATACGGTCTGGCTTAGGCAGCCAGGCTGGCCTGATCCACACGCACGCCAACGCCCATCGTGCTCGACAGGGCGATCTTGCGCAGGTAGACACCCTTGCTCGAAGCCGGCTTCGACTTCGTCAGGGCTTCCAGCAGGGCCGACAGGTTCTGACGCAGCGCTGCCGGGTCGAACGACGCACGACCGATGGTCGCGTGAATAATGCCGCCCTTGTCAACGCGGAACTGCACCTGACCGGCCTTGGCGTTCTTCACTGCCGTAGCGACGTCCGGGGTCACCGTGCCAACCTTCGGGTTCGGCATCAGGCCGCGCGGGCCGAGAATCTGACCCAGCGTACCGACGACGCGCATCGTGTCCGGCGAAGCGATCACGATATCGAAGTCCATCTTGCCAGCCTTGATTTGCTCGGCGAGGTCTTCCATACCCACGATTTCAGCGCCGGCAGCCTTGGCTTGCTCGGCCTTTTCGCCTTGAGCGAACACAGCCACGCGAACCGACTTACCGGTACCGGCCGGCAGAACGACCGAGCCGCGAACCACTTGGTCCGACTTCTTCGCATCCACGCCCAGTTGCACGGCGACGTCGATCGACTCGTCGAACTTGGCGCTTGCGCATTCCTTGACCAGGGCCAGAGCATCGCCGACCGGGTACAGCTTGTTGCGGTCGACCTTGGCGGCCAGTGCTTGTTGACGCTTAGAGATCTTAGCCATTACAGACCCTCCACCGTGATGCCCATCGAACGTGCGCTGCCAGCGATGGTGCGAACCGCGGCGTCCAGATCGGCGGCGGTAAGGTCAGGCATCTTGGTCTTCGCGATTTCTTCCGCTTGTGCGCGGGTGATCTTGCCCACCTTGTCGGTGTGCGGCTTGCTCGAACCCTTTTGCAGGTTGGCAGCCTTCTTGATCAGCACCGTTGCCGGCGGGGTCTTCAGGACGAACGTGAAGCTCTTGTCCGCAAATGCGGTGATCACCACCGGGGTCGGAAGACCCGGCTCGAGGCTCTGCGTTTGCGCGTTGAACGCCTTGCAGAACTCCATGATGTTCAGGCCACGTTGACCCAGGGCCGGGCCCACGGGGGGCGACGGGTTGGCTTTACCTGCAGGAATCTGCAGCTTGATAAAGCCGATGATTTTCTTTGCCATGGTTTACTCCGGAACGAATATGTGGCGCATATTCGGGGTTGAGTCATAGCGCGCGTTCACCAAAACGGGCTACTGACGCTCCTCGGCGACGGCTGTCACCAACGCAAAAACGCGCCGGACGTCGCGCCGGCGCATTTTATTCTTAGATCTTTTCGACTTGCCCGAACTCCAGTTCTACCGGAGTTGCCCGTCCGAAAATGGTGACGGAAACACGGAGGCGAGATTTTTCGTAGTTCACTTCTTCCACCGAGCCGTTGAAGTCCGTGAAAGGACCTTCCTTGACTCGAACCAGCTCGCCCACCTCGAACAACGTCTTCGGACGCGGCTTTTCCACCCCGTCCTTGATTTGCGACATGATCTTGTCGACCTCGGCCTGTCGAATCGGAATCGGGCGATTGCCCGTACCGCCGACAAAACCAGTGACCTTGGCGGTATTCTTCACCAGGTGCCACGTGTCATCCGTCATTTCCATCTCGCACAGCACATAGCCGGGGAAGAAACGACGCTCGGTGACCGACTTGTGGCCACCTTTGATTTCAACGACTTCTTCGGTCGGGACAAGAATCTCGCCGAACAAGTCTTCCATGCCGGCACGCGCAATACGCTCACGCAGCGCCTTGGCTACGCTCTTTTCCATGCCGGAATACGCATGAACGACGTACCAGCGCTTCTTACTCGGTGCAGCCCCGGTATCAGACATATCACTTCCAGCCAAGAATCAAAGAGAACACCGCCCATTCAATCGTCTTGTCGCTGATCCAGAGATACAGCGCCATCACGATGACGAACGCGAAGACAATCGCAGTCGTTTGAGCGGCCTCTTTACGGGTCGGCCAAACGACCTTACCCACTTCCCTATACGCATCCTTGGCAAAAGCCAGGAAGCTTTTGCCGGTTTGCGATGCCAATGCAACACCTGCTGCGATGGCGAGAACGACGACGATGGCAGCAACGCGCACATACAGTGCCTGTTGCCCCAGCGCGTAGAAGGCCACGACACCAGCAATCACGAGCAGCCCGGCCAGTGCCAGCAGCAGCTTGTCGCCAGTCGTACGTACAGTTTCTACGGGAGAATTCGCCATTTCCAGCTTGCAGACAGTTGTTTGGCAGGGGCAGAGGGAATCGAACCCCCAACCTTCGGTTTTGGAGACCGACGCTCTGCCAGTTGAGCTATACCCCTAAAACAGCAGTGGGGCCAGCCGCCAAAAGCTGACCCCGTAAGCGCGGACCGTTAAGGTACCGGCTTACGCTACGATCTTTGCAACCACGCCGGCGCCGACAGTACGGCCACCTTCGCGAATTGCGAAACGCAGGCCTTCAGTCATGGCGATCGGAGCGATCAACTTGACGGTGATCGACACGTTGTCGCCAGGCATGACCATTTCCTTGCCTTCCGGCAGGGTGATCGAGCCCGTCACGTCCGTCGTACGGAAATAGAACTGCGGACGGTAGTTGTTGAAGAACGGAGTGTGACGACCACCTTCGTCCTTCGACAGCACGTACACTTCGCCGGTGAATTCCGTGTGCGGCGTGATCGAGCCCGGCTTGGCCAGAACCTGACCACGCTGGACGTCTTCACGCTTCGTGCCGCGCAGCAGAATACCGACGTTATCGCCTGCCTGACCTTGGTCGAGCAGCTTGCGGAACATTTCGACGCCCGTGCAAATCGTCTTGACCGTCGGGGTAATACCGACGATTTCGATTTCTTCGCCGACCTTGACGACACCCGACTCAACACGACCGGTCACCACGGTACCGCGACCCGAGATCGAGAACACGTCTTCCACCGGCATCAGGAATGCCTTGTCGATGGCGCGTTCCGGCGTCGGGATGTACGTATCGAGGGCTTCAGCCAGTTGCATGATGGCTTCTTCGCCCAGGGGACCCTTGTCGCCTTCCAGCGCCAGCTTGGCGGAACCCTTGATGATCGGCACATCGTCGCCCGGGAAGTCATACTTCGACAGGAGCTCGCGAACTTCCATTTCGACCAGCTCGAGCAGCTCGGCGTCGTCGACCATGTCGCACTTGTTCAGGAACACGATGATGTACGGAACGCCAACCTGACGAGCCAGCAGGATGTGCTCGCGCGTTTGCGGCATCGGGCCGTCGGCAGCCGAGCAAACCAGAATGGCGCCGTCCATCTGGGCAGCACCGGTAATCATGTTCTTGACGTAGTCGGCGTGGCCCGGGCAGTCAACGTGTGCGTAGTGGCGGTTAGCCGTTTCGTACTCGATGTGCGCGGTGTTGATGGTAATGCCGCGTGCCTTTTCTTCCGGTGCCGCGTCGATGTCCGCGTAGTTCTTGGCTTCACCGCCGAACTTCGACGAAAGCACCGTTGCGATAGCGGCCGTCAGGGTCGTCTTGCCGTGGTCGACGTGACCGATGGTGCCGACGTTGACGTGCGGCTTGGTCCGCTGAAACTTTTCCTTTGCCATTTCCGACTCCTAACGAGGTTATCTTTTGCCGAGGTTGCTCGGCATGATGATTGCCGCGCTTCACACTATCTTTGGTGCCCATGGGCAGGATCGAACTGCCGACCTCTCCCTTACCAAGGGAGTGCTCTACCACTGAGCCACATGGGCGAATCCATTACTACTGCTGCATCTGCGCGTCACCTGGAGCGGGTGAAGGGAATCGAACCCTCGTCGTAAGCTTGGAAGGCTTCTGCTCTACCATTGAGCTACACCCGCTTGGATTCCGACTCTCGCCTCAGGCAACAAGCGCCGGAAATTTTAGTTCCCGGCGCTCATTACTTCCGCATTCTGGTGGAGGAGGTTGGATTCGAACCAACGTAGGCGTAAGCCAACAGATTTACAGTCTGCCCCCTTTAGCCACTCGGGCACCCCTCCGCAGAGAATTCAAAAGTATATGGATGTCCCGGCGACGTGTCAACACCCGATCTACATTTCCGCCTTATTTTTGGGGCCAAGGTATCGACTGCATCCCCGACAGCAGTCGTGGCGTCACACCCACGCCCGGGTGCGCCGGCGTAATCCCGTATTCAGCGTAGCTATAGAACTGGTACACGCAATCAGGACGAGGCACGATAACGCCCTGCCAAGGGCGCTCCGACACCGCCGGGTAGATAAAGGGCAGCGCCCAACACTCGGGCAGCAGCACCTCCGCTTTCATGTCGGGACCGGGGTGCAAGACTGCGTTGAGCGGAGCCTGCTCCCGTGCACGGATCAACGAATCCACGAACATGCTGTGCTTCTGTGCGTATCCCATGTATGCAGCACGTTTGGCCCGGACGGCATCCACACTGAAATACATCACGATAGCCAACATCGGCGCCAGCACCAGCCACGTGCGGCACCCCCCCCCAGAAATTCGCGGCCCAAGCCAGCTCGCAACGACACCCGACAAGATCGGCAAGGAGATGAAAAGCGGGACGTTGGTGAAGTAATAAACATCGCCGCCAATATAGACGACCGTCAGAATCAGCAAAGCCGCGCCGGCAGTGCCGAGGGAGTACACAGCACCAGGCATCGACAGAAGACGACGAACGCCGCCCTTTGCGCCAAGCCACGCGATGGCAAGCCACGAGATGAGGAAGTGGCAGGCGACGAAACCGAGCACCGCCAATCCGGCGCTCCCCCACCCAGAGGGCGTCACCGAATGCCCTTGCCCCAGTTGATCGATCAAAACACCCAGATCGCGCCCGCCCAGGGAGAAATAGCGAATCAACCCGAAAAGCACAATCTGGCTGGGCATGTGCGCGGCCGCCGACTTGGCCACCACGATCGTCGTCGTGATGCAAACCAGCAGGAAGGCCGCAAGCGCCGCCCCGGTTCTTCGACCGACCGGAAATGCGACCCGGAGGAACCAGAGCCCCACGTACATCAACCCGACAGACCCCTTGGCTCCGCCTATCGCCAACCCCAACAGCGCAATCAATGCAAGGTCGGCGCGTGTCAACGTCTGCTTGAACAGTAGGGGCAAACCGATAACCAACAACCCCAATGAGACCATGTATGACTCGGATACGAGGTATGTGTCCCAGAGAGCCCATTCGCCCAAGAGTTGCGGCAGGGCGACCAGAATGACGCTCGTGACGCCCCACGCCACCCGCACGTCAGCTCGCCCATCCGCGTCGAGCATCTGGCTGCAGGCCACGATGGAAAAAATCAGGAGCGGCGCAAACAACACCCAGGTCGCAACGCCGTAGACTTCGAGGACACTGCCCCCGGACAAGTCACTGATACCCGCCATGAGAATGTGGGACAGGACGTGATACGGTGTGACGACCAGTCCCTCCAGACCATTCGAGACGACCCCGTAGTTCTTGATCATCGCGGCAATGCTCGCGTGAAACAGAGGGTCCGGCCGCATCGCCCCGGCGCTCAAGCGCTGCAGCATATCGAACGAGCTGTAGGCGTGCTTGGCACCGAGTATCGTCAACGTCGACATGGCCGCCAGAAGCACGATCGACGGCAGGGTGTTCCATCCGGCACGCACAAACCGAATGGCAGCCACCGCGCCGATCACGGCAATCGCATAAAAGACGGCGTTCACCCAGCCCGAACGGCCAAAGGTCACGAGGCAGAGCAACCCGTAAGTCAGAACCAGCGCCCAGGTCACGCTGCGAAGGCCGCGCAACAGCGCGTAAAAGACAAAGAGTACAGCGATGCACGCCAGAAAGATGGGCGTCGACTGCATTACGACCGCCATGTCGCTCGCGAGCAGATTCTGAGCGAAAAACACCCCTACCCCGGTCAGGAGCAAGGACAGGAACAGTATATTTATTTTATTTTCCGGGACCGAGATGGAATCCAGCAACGTCTCCCCAACCCCTTGCCCGACCGTCTGTCCGACACCAATCATCGCAAATCCCGAGAATTCCCAGTTGAGGGGCGATTCTACCGCGCCCCGTGCCGCAATCATCACCCCACCATCTTGATACCGGCCAGAAGAAGCACGGCCGCCACGCTGACTCGCACCCACCGCCCGGGCGCCTTACCTGAGAGCAGGCTTCCCGCCACCACCGCCGGGATCGACCCGACCAACAAGCTCGCCAGCATGTGCCAATCGACAGCTCCGGCAATCAGATAGCCAAAGCTTGCAACCAGGGCCAGCGGGATGGCGTGCACCAGATCCGTGGCAACCAGGCGATGGGGCGTCATCCGCAAGGGATAGAGATACATCAGCATGACCGTGCCCATGGCCCCGGCGCCAACCGATGTCAGGGCGACGCACAGTCCGAGCAGCGCACCCACCAATACGGTCAACCCGGGTTGCATCGCCTTGAACTTGACCGGCTCTCCCAAGCGCTTTTTCCGAGCCATCGAGGCCAGCTGCGGCGCCAGAATCAAACCCAACGCCGTCATCACGACCACACCGCCAACCGCTTTGCTCAGCCAGTCAACCTTGACGCTCCCCCCCCCCATGTTCACGCACAGCGCAACCACGAGCGAAACGGGCAAACTCCCGATCCACAAGCGCTTCGCCACCTGCCAGTCGACATGTCCCGAGCGGTGATGAATGGGTGCACCGACCAACTTGGTAATCGCGGCAAACCAAAGATCGGTCGCAACCGCTGTGTGTGGCGCCACACCGAAGACGAGCAATAGAATCGGCGTCATGATCGCCCCGCCACCCACCCCCGTCAGCCCCACGACGAAGCCGGTCAGCGCCCCGGCCGCCGAATATGATAGATCAATCATCCATTCCTCAAATTGTTGAGAGCGCTAGCGCCCTCACGTTTAGGGATGCCTGTACCGATATGCAATATCATGTCCAATCAAACGCGCACAGATGGTAACATGCATCAATACCCATATATAAAAGTGACATACTGCATATTGAGACACCGCAAATGACGAATTCCGAGGCCTCTGGCCTTCATGCAGACCGCGTCTGGAATATCGATGCGGCCCATTTGTATCTGCAGTCACTTGGCGAAGTGGTCGCCAAGCGCACGGCCGAGCGACGCTTGCGCGAACTCGGTATTCTTGCTGACCGGCTCAACGCCAACTCACTGGTGGATGAGTTGGAACGCCCTGCAAACCGCCTCGTGCTGGAATGGGCGCTCACCGAAGCAAGAAGTAAGCGGAAACTTCCGCTATTCGCCCAATTGCACAAGACACCTGACGACGTGACGCTATTGCAGGCCAACGACGCCCGCGGTGCGCGCTACTGGCTGCAGGTCAAGGAAAATGACGATCCTGCATCGCTCCGTGACGCGCTCGTGCGTCTTCAGCGGCATATCGGCAAGGAAATTGCGGTGTTTCCGCACGGCAGACTCGTAAAGGGGTTGCGCACACTGGCGTCCACGCCGGAAATCACCTTGAACCCCAGCGCCTATCCCCCCGTCTTGCCCCCGCTTGAGCCGATTCGCGCTCGCGAATTCCCTGCCACGATGCACCTTCGTCGCCTTGAGGCCGAGAGCATCCACATCCTCCGGGAAGCCGTGGCGGAAGCGGAGAATCCGGCCATGCTCTACTCCGTCGGCAAAGACAGCGCCGTCATGCTGCATCTCGCACGCAAGGCCTTCTATCCAGCGCCGCCGCCGTTCCCCCTGCTCCATGTCGACACCCGATGGAAGTTTCAGGAGATGTATCTGTTCCGGGACCAAATGGCCCATGCGTCAGGCATGGATCTCTTGGTGTATGTGAACCCAGAGGCGATTGAAAAGGACATCAACCCGTTCGATCATGGGTCCGCGCTGCATACCGACATCACGAAGACAGAGGGCCTCAAGCAGGCACTGGACAAATACAAGTTCGACATGGTTTTCGGTGGTGCGCGGCGAGACGAGGAGAAATCGCGGGCCAAGGAGCGTGTGTTTTCTTTCCGTACTCAAAGTCATTGCTGGGATCCCAAGAACCAGCGCCCCGAACTCTGGAGTCTGTACAACACGCGCAAGAACCGCGGCGAAAGCATCCGCGTATTCCCACTGTCGAATTGGACCGAACTTGATATCTGGCAATACATTCTTCAGGAAGGCATTCCCGTCGTGCCGCTGTATTTCGCCAAACCCAGGCCCGTGGTCGTGCGTGACGGCATGATTCTCCTGGTTGACGACAATCGGTTCCGCCTGCTCTCCGGCGAAGAAATCATCGAGAAGAAGGTGCGATTCCGCACCTTGGGCTGCTACCCGCTCACGGGCGCCGTCGAATCCGGCGCCGAATCGGTACCCGAGATCGTGATGGAGCTCGCCAACACCCGAGCCTCCGAGCGGCAAGGCCGAGCGATCGACAGCGACGCCGCCGGCAGTATGGAGAAGAAGAAGCAGGAGGGATATTTCTGATGCGACGCACCTCAACCGACACGCCCCGCTCATCGACCGCGTCGCCACGCGCACGACACGACAAGGACACCCAGCAGCCGGCCAGCTTTGAGGCGCACTTGGCGCGGCAACAAGCCCAGGACCTCTTGCGCTTTATTACTTGCGGGAGTGTCGACGACGGCAAGAGTACGTTGATCGGGCGCTTGCTGTGGGACTCTCGTCAGCTGTTCGACGATCAACTCGCAACCTTGCAGGCCGAATCCCGTAAATACGGAACGCAAGGGAGTGACATCGACTTCGCCTTGTTGGTCGACGGCCTGTCCGCCGAGCGCGAACAGGGCATCACGATCGACGTCGCCTACCGGTTCTTCTCGACAGCAAAGCGCAAGTTCATCGTGGCCGATACGCCGGGCCACGAGCAATACACCCGCAACATGGTGACAGGCGCATCCAACGCCGACGTCGCAGTGCTGCTGGTGGATGCGCGCAAGGGTTTGCTCACGCAGACACGACGCCACGCGTACCTCGTGTCGTTGATGGGCATCCGCCACGTCGCGCTCGCCATCAACAAGATGGACCTGGTGGGCTTCAAAGCCGAAACGTTCCAGCAGATTCGCGACGACTTCGAATCGTTTGCGCACCCCCTGGGCTTCTCGTCGATCACCGCCGTCCCCCTGTGCGCCACCGCCGGCGACAACATCATCGAGCACTCCCCCCACACACCGTGGTACGTCGGCCCGACCTTCCTCGGGTATCTGGAAACGATCAAGGTCGCGCCCCCCAATACGGAGCGCTTTGCGTTTCCGGTGCAATGGGTCAATCGCCCCAATTCCGAGTTCAGAGGCTATTGCGGCAATGTCACCGGGGGAACGATTCGCGTAGGAGACGAGATCCGCGTGAGCGCCTCTGGACAGCAGGCGGTGCTCGAACAAATCGTCACCATGGACGGATCACCGGACACCGCCACGGTGGGCGACGCCGTCACGCTTCGATTCGATCGCGAGATCGACGCGTCGCGTGGTGACGTGATCGCATTGAGTCGTGCCCCACTGGAGTCGACGGATCAATTCGAGGCCACGTTGGTGTGGATGCATGAAGATGCGGGGCTGACCGGCCGCAACTATGAGATCAAACTGGCGACGCAATGGGCATCGGCGGCGATCACCACGATCAAGCATCGGATCGATATCAACACACTCGCGACCCAAGCCGCCAAATCACTCTCGTTGAACGATATCGCGACGTGCAATATCGCGACGAACAAGCCCTTGGTGTTTGACACTTACGCCAGTTCGCCGACCCTCGGCAGCTTCATTCTGGTTGACCGATTCACCAACGCCACCGTGGCCGCCGGCATGATTCGCCACAGCCTCAGGCGCGCGGAAAACGTTCACTACCAGGCGCTCGCCATTACGCGCGCCGATCGTGAACGATTGAATGGACACCCCGGCAAGGTTGTCTGGTTCACCGGCCTGTCCGGCTCCGGAAAATCGACCTTGTCCAACGCGCTGGAGGTCGAGCTTCACCGCCGCGGCATGCGCACCTATATCCTCGATGGGGACAACGTACGCCACGGACTGAACAAGGACCTGGGCTTCACCGAGGCGGATCGCGTGGAGAACATCCGACGCGTCACGGAAGTCGCAAGGCTGATGATGGACGCCGGCACGATCGTGATGACCGCGCTTATCTCGCCCTTCAAGCGCGAGCGCGAGATGGCGCGAGAGTTGATCGGCCCCGAGAATTTCATCGAGGTCTATGTGAGCACGCCGCTCGACGTATGCGAAACCCGCGACCCCAAGGGTTTGTACAAGAAAGCCCGCGCCGGAATGATTCCCAATATGACCGGGATCAACAGCCCTTACGAGCCCCCTGAAAACCCGCAAGTGGTCATCGATGGCCAGGATTTCTCACTGGAAGCCGGGGTCGATGCCATCGTCGAAGCGCTCCTGCCCCTCGACTGACGGCGCTCGATCGCGACCGACTCAGCTTTGCGTCGGCGGGGTCGTCAGGATCGACAGGGTGGTATTTGCGATGCTGACGACCTCCGACTCGGCGAGGTCGAAGTAGAGCGGCAGTCTCACCAGCCTTGCCGACAGATCATCGGTCACGGTCATCGCGGACCCCACGCGCCCGAAGCGTAATCCGGCGTCGGACGAGTGCAGCGGCACATAATGGAATACCGCGTTGATTCCCGCAGCTTTGAGTCCACCAAGCAACCGCTGCTGCTCGGCTGCATCACGTGCCATCACATAGAAGATGTGGGCATTGTGAGCGATGTGGTCCGGCACGCGGGGGAGCATGGAGTCGGCCTCATCGGCGAGGCCTTCGCCCAGCATGCGTCGGTACTGCCCCCAATGCGCCAGTCGACCGTGGTTGATCTGGTCGATGTTCTGAAGCTGCGAAAACAGGAACGCCGCAACCAGTTCACTGGGCAGATAGGAAGAACCGATGTCAACCCAGGTGTACTTGTCGACTTCGCCACGGAAGAACCGGGATCGGTTGGTCCCCTTCTCGCGGATGATCTCCGCACGCTCCGTGAACACAGGGTTGTTGACGACGAGCGCGCCCCCCTCCCCTGAAATGACGTTCTTCGTTTCATGGAAACTGAACGCGGCAAAATCGCCGATCGTTCCCAGTTTGCGCCCCTTGTACGTGCTGCCGAGCGCTTGCGCGGCATCTTCGATGACCAGCAGGCCATGGCGCGAGGCGATGTCCATGATCACATCCATTTCGCACGCCACGCCGGCGTAATGCACCGGAACAATCGCCTTGGTCCGCGAGGTTATCGCCGCTTCGATCAGCCGTTCGTCAATATTCAGTGTGTCCGGGCGAATATCGACGAAGACCGGCGTCCCCCCACGCAATACGACGGCGTTTGCCGTGGACACAAAGGTGTAGGACGGCATGATGACTTCGTCGCCCGGCCGGATGTCTGCCAGGATCACCGCCATCTCGAGCGCAGCAGTGCAAGAGTGCGTTAGGAGTACCCCGGCCGGCCCATCAAGGTAGACGCCCAGCAGTTCGGCGCACTTCTGTGTATAGATGCCATCTCCCGCCAGACGACCGCGCGTGATGGCGTCTTCGAGATAGCCCAACTCAGTCCCCACGAGGTGAGGAGAATTGAAACGGATCATTCTTGCGCCCCGATCTGATTGAACCAGTGAATGTTATCGACAATTCGATAGGCGTTGGCCATGGCAAGCAAGCCAATGGTGGTCCCCGGCAAAGACGGAAACACAGCGGTATCAACGACGTGAATGCGCTGCCATGAACCAACCCGCCCCAAGCTATCGGTGTCTAGCGGACCACTTTTTTCCGCCTTCATCGGCAACGTTCCCCCCACATGATAGGCGCCGCTATTCAGCTTGGCGAACGGGAACAATGGCAGGCAGGCAATGCGTGCGAATACCTTCAGCAATCTGAGGCCGGAGGCCCACATCACGCCCTTCTGCGGAAAGGCCTTTCTCTGCACGGTATGCATGGTATTGGCGCCTACAGCCGTGTTCTCGGCGGGCTTCACCCGTAACTCGTAAGTTCCGGCATGGTCGGAGTGATAGTTCACCAACAAGAAGAAGACATGTTCGGCGACAAAGCGCTTGATACGGGCAACAAACCCTGTGCGGCCTGACGCGATGCCGAGCTTCTTCATCACCAGTTCGTTCTCGGTGGATATCTGCACATGGACCCAATGCTCAAGCCCTTTCCCCTTCAATTCGAGGAAGAGTCCGGGTTGGGTATTACAGTTCGGCCAGTCCACCGGCAAGCGCCACAGGCTGAATACCGGCAGCACAAAACCGCCCCGACTCTTGAGTTCAATTTTCTCGTCGAACAGCGCCAAGGAGTTGCACACGATCCTGGCGCTGTTCACCGCGCCGGCCGCGAGAAAGACCCTGTCGAATTCGCGCGTGTGTAATTCCTCATTCGCGTCGAAATACCGGACCGTCACCCGGTCTCCGTTCTCTACGAGGCCATCGATCAAGCATCGCGGAATGTAGTCGATCTCGTCGCGCGCCGCCATGGCCAGGATGTCGTGGCCCGCCTTGTAGATCGCGCCATAGACACAGCCGGACATGCATTGGCCGCAGTACCGGCAGCCGGATTCGCGCTCGTCTCCCGCCCGCACCAGCAATCTGGCCTGGCCAAAGACTGTCTCACCCGGCTTCTGGACGCGGGCCTTCTCCAGTGCCCACAGAATCCTGGTCGCAGCGCGGCTCAGTTGCAGCGGTCGAGCGGCGCCCGAAAGGGGCGGAAAATCGCGGCTCAAGCGATCGTCCGCCGCCGAGTACGGCAAGTCGGCCAAGACGATCTCGCAATATTTTTGCAACACCGCTGCATCCACAGGCCAGTCCGCAAGATCGCACGCGTGAGGTGGCAGGACCGCAGCGCCCCATCCGCTGCTCAATCCGCCCAGCGCATAACTGAACGGCGGTAGATTTCCCGCACCACTGATCGGCGCAGCCTTCATTGATGTGCCGTAGAAGTAGTCCGAGCCGAAAGCCAGCTTCCGCGGGATCGCCGCTTGCCCCTTCACCGTGGGATTGTCGTTCAACCATGCCCGCTCCTCCGCGGTCCAGGCCTCCGGAGACTTCGTCGACAGGAAGGCGACGCGCTGTTCGCGGTCACTGCCGAGTTGCTCGCCCCAGTCGAATACCGTCGGGCGAATGCCGCGGTGTATGAGCGACTTAATGGCGCCGACGGCCGAGAGGCCACTTCCGATGACGGCAACATTCAAGGCACCGAGATCGCCGTCAACGGCTTTGGACATGAGCATGCGCCTGATAGTAGCCCCTGACCGCCGTGGCGATCCGCTCCATGTCCGCGCGACTCAGATTCGGAAAACACGGGATGAAGATGCCGTTTCGATACAGATTTCCGGCCGTCGGCAAATCGGCGCGATTCGGATAGTCCTTCAAGGCACACACCAACTCGAGGCTCGACGTCGCACTGTCGACCCCCTGACTGGCGAAATAGGATTGCGCCTCAAACGCATCCGTCACCGGCAGTATCAATTGCCAATAGACGTTTCCAGATGCGCGTGTCGTCTTGGGGAAGTCACCCATGCTGCAATTGGCCTTCAGGAACTCCACGTTGGCCACTCTCGCCGCGTCCTCCGCCATCACTTTTTCGATTTGCTCGAGGCCGATCTGGGCCTGGAGGGACGTATAGCGACAAAACCAGAGCGAAGGTAGCGTGGCAATTCGGTCCTGGTTTCGATGTCCGGTGTGTTTCAGTGCGGATTCCGGATCTCGCTTGCGAAAGACCTGCAGCACCGGGAACGTAACGAGCGAAAACACCGCCCCTGTCGTGCCGACATTCCGGATCAGATTGACCCACGCTTTCTTGACGAGTGCCGATCGCCGAGCAGGCTTCAACTCGGCTTGTGCGGTTCGCAGTTTGGTCTCGATGGCAGGGTCGTCGGTGATGGCCATGCCGCCGCCCAGCGTATCGAGCGTCTTGATCGAGGAGGCACTGTAGATGCCCACGTCACCGAACGTCCCGATACGCTTTCCGTCATAGCGACCATTCAGGCACTGCGAGAAATCTTCAATGATGAAAATTCCCCTGTCCCTGAAGAGGGCCACCATCGCGGAAATATCCGGCACCAGGCCGAACAATGGCGTAATGATGACTGCCTTCACATTGGGGGTAATCTTCTCCCGCAACTGCTCGATTCGAAAATTGACGGTATCCACATCCAGATCGACGTAGACGGGCGAGAGGCCAAGGTCCACGACGACATCAACGATCCCCTTGATCGTGATGGGCGGCAGGATGACCTCACTTCCTTTTGGGAGGTTCAGACTCTTCAGCGTCGAATAGATCGCCGTTCTCGCGAAGGGGAACGCAACCGCATACTTGCGCTCGCAATAGCTTGCGAAAACCCGTTCAAATGCCGTAATCCTTTCCTGCCGATGCAGCGGCTTGAAGATCGATGCCAGCAAATAGCGAACACTCTGCCCCACCGTGTGATAAATCACGCCACGGGGAATTTTTTTGGTGAATAGGTTCATCATGCCTCTCTGGGCCCATCAAGCCTTTGCCGTTCCTACCTGAAAACGAACGAATACACGTTCGCCAAATTCCAGACGTTCTTCCGCCGCACAATGGTGCAGTGACGTTCGAACACCTCCAGCTCCTTCTTCGGCCCGACTCTTGTCGCCGAGTGCGCGTCCGGCCGGCCTAACAAGAACTTCCCGATATTGTTCAGGGCCCCTTGTCGACTGATCCCCACGACAAGCTCAAGATCCCGGTTCTTCGAACGCAACTCCTTCAGCAGATTGTCGAGATCGCTCTCAGAGAAGCTGTAGAAAACCTCATTGGCCACCAATACGTCGAAGTTGACCGATCGCCAATCGTCGACATCGCTCAGTTCGGGGACGATGTCGTATCCGATCACTCGCGGCCCCAACATTTGCTTTAATTGACCAACACCGCAACCAAAATCCAGAATCTTGATATCCGGGCGGTTCAATTGTCCCACGCCGACAATTTGACGCAGCAAATGGCGGAAATAGATTTGCGCCGGTCCCGAGTACTTGGTGACCCCTTTCACGTCGATCAACTCCCCACATAACGGCCGGGACGGCATTATCCTTCAGCCTCTTGTCTTCTCAGCCCAATCAAATAGCTGATCGGGCCACATAGAAAAATCGAAATGCTCAGTGCAAGGTACGCCGTCATGGCAACCACATAGGACTGTTCATGACTGTAGCCCCAGTAGCCCAGTAGATAGGCGAATACACCTTCACGCAAGCCAACGCCCTGAATGGTGATGGGTATGAGGCGAACCAGCTCGACCAAGGTAGCCACTGCGGCAAGTTGCGCCCACGACACGGGGAGCCCAAATCCGTAGGCAATGACCTTGATGGACGCAATCCAAAGCAGAATGCCGGCGAACGTCAGTCCGAGCAGGGGGGCGGCGCCCTTCGGGGACAGCAATCCCACACCGATTTCGGCCCAACGCTCCAGCGTCGGCAATCGGCGCGCGCTGACGACACGACGCATGATTGCCACGGCCCATCGTCCTAACGGGCGGGCAAGCAAAGCGACAAGCACGGCTGCGAGCGCAACCATGACACCGTAGATATAGGGGTTGGTGCGAGGATCCAGATCAACGTCGGCAGTCAGCGCAACCGCCGCATACGCGAGGGCGAACAGCAGCACGTATCCGTATAAGCCGAGGAGACGTTCGCGCAGCAGAAGACGCAACAGCCTCCCCGTTGAATGCGACTCGCGACTCAGCGCAGCCAGGCGATAAGCATCGCCACCAAGGTTGGCCGGTGTAAACGTATTCAGGAACGTGGCTTTGAAATAGAGGGCAAGCTGCGACCGAATCGATAGCCGCACCTCATTGGCCGAGAGTCTGTACCACCGCCACCCCATAACCAGGACCGTCGCAAGATTGATCAGGATCGCGATCACGAAACTTGCCGGGGATCCCGCTTTGAGGGTTCTCAGCATCGCCCCGAGATCCAGAAGCGAAGCTGCGAAAGCGATCAGCGCAAGGCTGACCAAAAGCTTCAGTACGCGCTTCATTGCAATCCATCACCGATGAGCGCTTGGTGGTACGTTCTCCATGCCCCGATCTCGCGACCCAGCCTGGCCTCCAATCTTGAGATGCTGTCCCGATAGCCCAGTGCCAGATCTCTGAAGACGTCACGCGGTTCCTCACTCCTGGCCGTGGCTGGGTTGACGACCCGATGCAATGACTCGGGAACAACGGTATCGTCGATTTCAAGTTGCCGATAAAACGCCTGGACTGCACCAAGATTGCCGACCAGTTCCTCAAAAATGAGGATGTGAAGCTGGCTCGGATCGAATACCCGCTCATACATCTCCACGTAGTCGATATAGTGACCGCGTTGACGATAGGCATACGGAGTCACCGACGTGGCGAATTGAGCGCCCTTCAAGCGCTCCGGTTCTGCGTCGATCGCACCGGAAAACGACAAATCCTCCAACCCGTGCGCCACGCTGAATCGGTAATTCGAGTAAGCCCTGCGGACAGGGTCTCGCAAGATCATCAGGATTTGAGCATCCGGAGCGTACTCGAAGATTCGCCTGGCCGCAGCCTCACTCTCGATATAGGAGGTGCTCTTCTCCCCAAGATACAGCCCTCCCACCTTACGATCTGCGAAGTGCGCATCGATGTAATGCGCGATCCCCAAACTTACGCGTTGTGCGTTCAGAAAGAACTTGGGCTCTGGACGCACCGGATGCGCCATGCTTACCTCCGGGTGGCTGTCGAGGAGCTCATAAAGGTAAGTCGATCCGGAGCGTTGCGCGCCGACGATAAACAGATGCTTCATCCGCGCACGACCTCCCTGATCTCGTAGCTACGCTGCGTCCCGAACTCACGCAGAAGTCGTCCCAAGTATTCGCCGATCACGCTGAGCATCAGGATCAGAACCCCGTTGAAGAACGACAACAACACGGCAAGCGACGCCCAGCCCGGGGCCTTCGTTCCATGAAACAAGGCTTCCAGCAGAAAATAAATACTCAGGATGAATCCGCACGCAGCGACGACGAATCCGAATGCAGCGCTACATCGCAGAGGGATGGCGGAGTGATTGAACAGGATCGAGGCTACCAGCCGGATAATTCTCCGCCAATTGTAGTTGCTCTTGCCGTCGACTCTGGGGTGATGCTTCACAAGCACATTGCATCGACGCGCCGAATACTTGAGCACCAATCCCGGAATGTACGGGGCGTACGAATTGTCACGGCAAACGCGATCGACGACATCTCGGTGGATGAGCCGAAAGTTGCTCAAGACTAAATCGCCCTTCACTTCAAACACCTTGCGGTTAAGCCATCCCACGAACCGGCTGCCGACGCGACGGATGATCGAGTGCCGCTTGGTTTCGAACCGGCCCAACACCAGATCGCACCCGCCCTCTCGCGCAGCCTCGATAAGCTTGCCGATCTCTTCGGGGGGGTTCTGCAGATCATCGTCCATAGTGATGACATAGTCCCCCTTTGCCTCGCGAAAACCGCACAAGTTCGCGTTGTGCTGCCCGTAGTTCTTCAACAGGTTGATCGCCACGACCTCATGATTTTCACGCGCAATGTCCCGGACCACGTTCCAGCTTTCGTCGGCGCTGCCATCGTTGACCAAGATGATCTCGAATGACCTTCCGGACGATGTGAAATACTCGTGAACTCGCCTCACGGTTTCAGCGATGATTCTCGAACTGTTAAACACAGGGATAACAACGCTGTATAAGTCACTCATATCTACCAACGTTCTTTCGTCGAAAGAATTGGATATTTCAATTGATAAGCAAACTAGACGTGGTCACCCAGTGGGGGGCACAGCACGGCCGTTTGGGAGGATATAGTTGTCGCGGTTTCGCTGTCAGCCATGCCCGAAGGCGTTTCCGGGCAAGACAAGATGCTCGGGCGGCTGAGGCATCGGGAAATTTCAATCCCGCCGGTCCGAAGATTAGCATGTAATGACCTCGCTCCCGAAAAACGAATCCCTTGCTGAGGGTGTAAAGTGAAGCAAGAAGAAGAAACGATGTCGGTCAGAGGTGGACGCGCAAATTCGGACGGGCGGATAAGTGGTGACCTTATCTCTAGATTCCGTTGGTACGAAGTTTCCCGGGCAGGTCACTGCCGCACCGTTGGACACCTGCCATCCGTTGAAACCATTACCGTTAAGACGGGTTCGCCAGCCGCTTACCTTACACCCGCAGGAATGCGCCCATGCTGGGTGCACAAAGCAAAAACCCCTTGCTACACGAGTTAGCAAGGGGTTTTTAGGGGGAGCCTGACGATTACCTACTTTCACACGGGTATCCGCACTATCATCGGCGTGGAGTTGTTTCACGGTCCTGTTCGGGATGGGAAGGGGTGGTTCCAACTCGCTATGGTCATCAGGCATAACTTGTATGTTCTGCTGAGCGGGGCTCAACAAAACCAATTTGGAAGAAGCGTAGTACTACATTGGTTGGGTTGCGAGTTGTATCGGCACACTGCACGACACTCACACCAGGAAAAACACACTGGTTATAGGATCAAGCCTCACGGGCAATTAGTATCAGTTAGCTTAACGCATTACTGCGCTTCCACACCTGACCTATCAACGTCCTGGTCTTGAACGACCCTTAAGGGGAATCGAGTTCCCAGGGAAGTCTCATCTTAAGGCGAGTTTCCCGCTTAGATGCTTTCAGCGGTTATCTCTTCCGAACATAGCTACCCGGCGATGCCACTGGCGTGACAACCGGTACACCAGAGGTTCGTCCACTCCGGTCCTCTCGTACTAGGAGCAGCCCCCTTCAAACTTCCAACGCCCACGGCAGATAGGGACCAAACTGTCTCACGACGTTTTAAACCCAGCTCACGTACCTCTTTAAATGGCGAACAGCCATACCCTTGGGACCGGCTACAGCCCCAGGATGAGATGAGCCGACATCGAGGTGCCAAACACCGCCGTCGATATGAACTCTTGGGCGGTATCAGCCTGTTATCCCCAGAGTACCTTTTATCCGTTGAGCGATGGCCCTTCCATACAGAACCACCGGATCACTATGACCTGCTTTCGCACCTGCTCGACTTGTCAGTCTCGCAGTTAAGCACGCTTTTGCCATTGCACTATCAGCACGATTTCCGACCGTACCTAGCGTACCTTCGTACTCCTCCGTTACACTTTGGGAGGAGACCGCCCCAGTCAAACTGCCTACCATGCACTGTCCCCGATCCGGATTACGGACCTAGGTTAGAACCTCAAACAAACCAGGGTGGTATTTCAAGGACGGCTCCACAGAAACTAGCGTTCCTGCTTCAAAGCCTCCCACCTATCCTACACAGACCGGTTCAAAGTCCAATGCAAAGCTACAGTAAAGGTTCATGGGGTCTTTCCGTCTAGCCGCGGGTAGATTGCATCATCACAAACACTTCAACTTCGCTGAGTCTCGGGAGGAGACAGTGTGGCCATCGTTACGCCATTCGTGCAGGTCGGAACTTACCCGACAAGGAATTTCGCTACCTTAGGACCGTTATAGTTACGGCCGCCGTTTACCGGGACTTCAATCAAGAGCTTGCACCCCATCATTTAATCTTCCGGCACCGGGCAGGCGTCACACCCTATACGTCCACTTTCGTGTTTGCAGAGTGCTGTGTTTTTATTAAACAGTCGCAGCCACCAGTTTATTGCAACCCTTTCACCCTCCTGGCGCAGGCCAGTCAAGCTACAAGGGCGTACCTTATCCCGAAGTTACGGTACCAATTTGCCGAGTTCCTTCTCCCGAGTTCTCTCAAGCGCCTTAGAATACTCATCTCGCCCACCTGTGTCGGTTTGCGGTACGGTCTCGTATGACTGAAGCTTAGAGGCTTTTCTTGGAACCACTTCCAATTGCTTCGTACCCGAAGGTACTCGCCCCACAGCCTTGAATTACGCGCCCGGATTTGCCTAAGCGCCTTCTCCACTGCAGGGACCGGGACTTCCAACACCCGGACAACCTTCCGCGATCCGTCCCCCCATCGCATCATACGACGGTGCAGGAATATTAACCTGCTTCCCATCAGCTACGCATCTCTGCCTCGCCTTAGGGGCCGACTCACCCTACGCCGATGAACGTTGCGTAGGAAACCTTGGGCTTACGGCGAGGGGGCCTTTCACCCCCTTTATCGCTACTCATGTCAGCATTCGCACTTCTGATACCTCCAGCATCCTTCACAAGACACCTTCACAGGCTTACAGAACGCTCTCCTACCATGCGAGCAAGCTCGCATCCGCAGCTTCGGTATATTGCTTAGCCCCGTTACATCTTCCGCGCAGGACGACTCGATCAGTGAGCTATTACGCTTTCTTTAAAGGGTGGCTGCTTCTAAGCCAACCTCCTGACTGTTTTAGCCTTCCCACTTCGTTTCCCACTTAGCAATATTTAGGGACCTTAGCTGGCGGTCTGGGTTGTTTCCCTCTTGACACCGGACGTTAGCACCCGATGTCTGTCTCCCGTGATTGCACTCTTCGGTATTCGGAGTTTGCTATGGCGAAGTAATCCGCAATGGACCCTTCAACCATGACAGTGCTCTACCCCCGAAGGTGATACACGAGGCACTACCTAAATAGTTTTCGGAGAGAACCAGCTATTTCCAAGTTTGTTTAGCCTTTCACCCCTATCCACAGCTCATCCCCTAATTTTTCAACATTAGTGGGTTCGGTCCTCCAGTACGTGTTACCGCACCTTCAACCTGGCCATGGATAGATCACTTGGTTTCGGGTCTACACCCAGCGACTGAACGCCCTATTCGGACTCGCTTTCGCTACGCCTTCCCTATTCGGTTAAGCTTGCCACTGAATGTAAGTCGCTGACCCATTATACAAAAGGTACGCAGTCACCCCTTGCGAGGCTCCTACTGTTTGTATGCATGCGGTTTCAGGATCTATTTCACTCCCCTCCCGGGGTTCTTTTCGCCTTTCCCTCACGGTACTGGTTCACTATCGGTCGATTACGAGTATTTAGCCTTGGAGGATGGTCCCCCCATCTTCAGACAGGATTTCACGTGTCCCGCCCTACTTTTCTCAAGCTTAGTTCCACACCAGGGTTTTCTCATACGGGGCTATCACCCACTATGGCCGGACTTTCCATTCCGTTTTGATAACACCGGTGCTAAATCTTGAAGGCTGGTCCCATTTCGCTCGCCACTACTTTGGGAATCTCGGTTGATTTCTTTTCCTGCAGCTACTTAGATGTTTCAGTTCGCCGCGTTCGCTTCACTAGACCTATGTATTCAGTCTAGGATGACCCAAAGGGCCGGGTTTCCCCATTCGGACATTTGTGGATCAAAGCTTATTTGCCAGCTCCCCACAACTTTTCGCAGGCTATCGCGTCCTTCATCGCCTGTAATCGCCAAGGCATCCACCACATGCACTTATTCGCTTGACCCTATAACGAGTGTGTCTTTCGGCACATTCCCTATAGGTTGAGTTTTCGCGTTGTGCCGTATTCCAAGTCATCTTTCGATCACTTAAATACTAGTTGATACAATCACAACCCGTACAATTTCCACGCGCCATCTCTAACGCGCTTCCGTTGTACTACTACTTCTTCCAAATTGTTAAAGAACAAATACTGCATGACATTGCTGTCATTCAAAAACGTTCACGCTAAATCACTATTGGGATTTACTACAGACGTAAAAGCTTTTGACTGACATCGATGTGCGATCTAAGGAATTGGTGGAGGCAGACGGGATCGAACCGACGACCCCCTGCTTGCAAAGCAGGTGCTCTCCCAGCTGAGCTATGCCCCCCAAATCAGTCTGATGCGGCGTTACAAAAAACCTTACATACCGATGTATGCGGCGGCCTTTTGTGCCTTGCCTCAGCCAGATTTCTTTCTACCAGGCGTCGGTGGAAAGAGTTTGGTGGGTCTGGAAGGACTTGAACCTTCGACCCCCGCCTTATCAAGACGGTGCTCTAACCACCTGAGCTACAGACCCGACTTAGATCTACGCAGTCAACAACCGATAAGCGTGAACACTCAACTTCCAGTGCATGCTCTAGAAAGGAGGTGATCCAGCCGCAGGTTCCCCTACGGCTACCTTGTTACGACTTCACCCCAGTCATGAATCCTGCCGTGGTAAGCGCCCTCCTTACGGTTAGGCTACCTACTTCTGGCAAAACCCACTCCCATGGTGTGACGGGCGGTGTGTACAAGACCCGGGAACGTATTCACCGCGACATGCTGATCCGCGATTACTAGCGATTCCAGCTTCACGCAGTCGAGTTGCAGACTGCGATCCGGACTACGATCGGTTTTCTGGGGTTAGCTCCACCTCGCGGTTTGGCAGCCCTCTGTACCGACCATTGTATGACGTGTGAAGCCCTACCCATAAGGGCCATGAGGACTTGACGTCATCCCCACCTTCCTCCGGTTTGTCACCGGCAGTCTCCCTAGAGTGCTCTTGCGTAGCAACTAAGGACAAGGGTTGCGCTCGTTGCGGGACTTAACCCAACATCTCACGACACGAGCTGACGACAGCCATGCAGCACCTGTGTTACGGTTCTCTTTCGAGCACTCCCACCTCTCAGCAGGATTCCGTACATGTCAAGGGTAGGTAAGGTTTTTCGCGTTGCATCGAATTAATCCACATCATCCACCGCTTGTGCGGGTCCCCGTCAATTCCTTTGAGTTTTAATCTTGCGACCGTACTCCCCAGGCGGTCAACTTCACGCGTTAGCTTCGTTACTAAGGAAATGAATCCCCAACAACTAGTTGACATCGTTTAGGGCGTGGACTACCAGGGTATCTAATCCTGTTTGCTCCCCACGCTTTCGTGCATGAGCGTCAGTATTGGCCCAGGGGGCTGCCTTCGCCATCGGTATTCCTCCACATCTCTACGCATTTCACTGCTACACGTGGAATTCTACCCCCCTCTGCCATACTCTAGCCTTGCAGTCACGAATGCAGTTCCCAGGTTAAGCCCGGGGATTTCACATCCGTCTTACAAAACCGCCTGCGCACGCTTTACGCCCAGTAATTCCGATTAACGCTTGCACCCTACGTATTACCGCGGCTGCTGGCACGTAGTTAGCCGGTGCTTATTCTTCCGGTACCGTCATCCCCCCGAGGTATTAACCCAGAGGATTTCTTTCCGGACAAAAGTGCTTTACAACCCGAAGGCCTTCTTCACACACGCGGCATTGCTGGATCAGGCTTTCGCCCATTGTCCAAAATTCCCCACTGCTGCCTCCCGTAGGAGTCTGGGCCGTGTCTCAGTCCCAGTGTGGCTGGTCGTCCTCTCAGACCAGCTACAGATCGTCGCCTTGGTGAGCTTTTACCCCACCAACTAGCTAATCTGACATCGGCTGCTCTTGTAGCGCGAGGCCCGAAGGTCCCCCGCTTTCCTCCTCAGAGCGTATGCGGTATTAATCCGGCTTTCGCCGAGCTATCCCCCACTACAAGGTACATTCCGATGTATTACTCACCCGTTCGCCACTCGCCACCAGGTGCAAGCACCCGTGCTGCCGTTCGACTTGCATGTGTAAGGCATGCCGCCAGCGTTCAATCTGAGCCAGGATCAAACTCTTCAGTTTAAACCTGTTACTGTTTTCGGTTTTTCGTGATAAATCACTCGAACCGGTCGCTCTCAAAGTATGCTGACAAGTTAATTACTTAACTTACCTATTACTTATGTGAGCCTCAATAAATTTAAAGCTTATCTGCCGAAGCAGACGCACCATTCATCGAGTGCCCACACTTATCGGTTGTCTAGTTTTTAAAGATCAATCGCATCGAACTTCGCTTCGTCGCACACTTACCGCGCCGTCGCTTCGTTTTCTGCGTCGCTGCATCTGCAGCAGAGAAGCAAGATTATGTCGTAGCTTCTCGTCGTCGTCAACAGTTTTTTTCGCCTTCTTCGCTCGTCGCCGTAGCAACTCACCAGCTCCAAAACCACCAACCACCGGGCTTTCCAGCCCGTCGCCCCCACCGCTTCGCCGCTTTCGCTGCGTCGCCGTCGTTGCGAGAGACGGAATATTAGTGAAAACCCCGTACCCTGGCAAGCCCTTTGTGAAAATAATTTGAAAAAGGTCGGGGCCGGGCAAAAAAGACAGCGATTCGAGCGGGCCGAGATCCACGGCGCGGGTCACATGGAGGACACCGATCCACGATCGGTCCGGCATCCCACCGGGACGTAACCATCGAAATCGCCTATCCTTGCCGGAACCTTGCCCATAGGGAAAGGCGACGCAGCGACCCGGGTCTCTTCCCTTCCTATACTTATATATAGAGCGTTCGAGATGGTCCATTCGCGCATCCTTCCGTCGCGCTCTCTCGATGTCCTGCGGCGCCTGGCCACGCTTCTCCCGCTCGCACTCATCGTTGCCGCCTGCAGTTCGGTGCGTCCACCTCCCGAGCCGTCTCATTGGACGAGCCATACCTCGGCCGCTACGCCCGGCACGCTCGCCAGCACCCTGGCCACGGCCGTCCGCGCCCATTCGGGCCAGTCCGGCTTCCAACTCCTCGCCACCGGCTCCGACGCATTCACCACCCGCCTCGCACTGGTTCAGGCCGCACAGCACAGTCTGGACGTTCAGTACTACAGCGCCGGCGAGGACGTCACCGGCCGCCTCCTGCTCCAGGCGCTGCTCGACGCCGCCAACCGCGGCGTACGCATACGCATGCTGGTCGACGACATCAACCGTCGCCATACCGACCCGGCGTTTGCGGCGCTCGATCAACATCCCAACATCGAGATCCGCGTCTTCAACCCATTCGGCACCCGCGACACCACGCTTATCGAACGAGCGGGCAATCTGCTCACCCGGTTCGACCAGCTCAACCGCCGCATGCACAACAAGGCGCTGGTCGCCGACAATCAGCTGGCCATCGTGGGCGGCCGCAATCTGGGCGATGAGTATTTCGACGCCAATCCCGAATTGTCCTTCCGCGACTTCGATCTGCTCTGTGCCGGCCCGATCGTCGACGCCGTCTCCCGTAGCTTCGACCACTTCTGGACGAGCCAACAGTCTTATCCGCTCAAGCAGGTTCAGTCGAAGATCGACGAAGCAACGCTCGACGCCACGCGCGACGCGTTGGCACGCCACTGGCGCGACACCGACCGAACGCCCGCGGGACATCTGGCGCTTCACCCGCCCCCGCTCGCCGAGCGTCTGCACAACGGCAAGCTCCCGCTCTTCTGGGCGCCCGCCGAGCTTGCGGCCGACGGTCCCGACAAAATAGACACCCCTGCCGCCGAGACCCAGAGCGCACCCGGACACAAGCTGCGCCAGTTGGCGGCGAATGCCCAGCAAGAGGTTCTGATCATTTCCCCGTACTTCGTCCCGCTGGACGGCGGCGTAAGGTTTCTGTCGACGCTCACGCAGCGCGGCGTCAAGGTACGCGTGCTGACGAACTCTCTCGCGGCGACCGACGTCGTGGCAGTCCACGCCGGCTATGCACGCTATCGCACGGCGTTGCTGCAAGCCGGCGTCGCGCTATACGAGTTCAAGCCGATGCGCACGAATAACGGAGCCCGCTCGCTGCGACGCGTCTCGTTCGGCAGCACGTCGCGTGCCAGCCTGCACGGCAAGGTCTATGTCATCGACCGGCGTGACGTCGTCCTCGGTTCGTTTAATCTGGACCCGCGGTCGGTGCGTCTGAATACGGAATTAGCGATCGTGATCCACAGCCCGGATTTTGCCGAGCACATGGCACGGATTTTCGACCGGGCGACGTCACCCCATGCCAGTTTTCGCGTCGAGTTGGCACCCGCCAACCACGCCACGCCACCGCCGATCACCCCGCCGACGCTTCCGGCGCTGCGCTGGATCGGCGAGGAGAATGGTCAACCGCGCACCTTCGACGTTGAACCCTATGCGTCATTCTGGCGCAATGCGGTGGCAGGCGCCGTCACGTTGCTGCCGAGCGACGACCTGCTTTGAAACGGTGCGCCCCCCCACGAAAACCTGAACCGTAGCGCCCCCAATCCGCGCCCCGATCTAACGCTGGCGCGCCGTGAAACGCGCCCTTCGGCGGCAGCGCCGCCCACACCTTCCCCCTCCCCCTCACCCATCCTCCCCCTCACCCATCCTCCCTCTCCCCTCGCACTTCTCGCTTTTCGCCTCTCACCTCTCACGCATCACCCTTCCCTCTTAGCCCTCAACCTCACCTTCGCCCCCCATCCAAGACGCGCAGTCGGCTCGGCGCACGCCCGTCGTCCGCCTGGACGGAAAACCGGCATGCGCAAGCCGCCTGCCGAGCGCGCTACGCCAATCCCGCCTCGCGTCGCAAACGCACGGCCGAACGGGTGGCGTTACGAACGACCTCGCCAACATCGAACGTAAGGAACCGGCCGCCTTGCCGCAAAATGCGGCCGTCCACGATCACCGTATCGACATTCTCCGGCTGCCCCGAATACACCAGTGAATTGAACGGGTCGAATACGGGGGCGATATCCAGGTCATCCATGCGAACAAGCACGATGTCGGCGCGTTTTCCCGGGGACAATGACCCAGTGCGATCGGCAAGATTGAGCGTGCGCGCACCCTCGATGGTCGCGAGTTCCACCAACCGGCGCGGCGTAAGTTTGACGTTCGTGTCGCTTCTCGACTTGTGTGCCCACAGCAGGGCCCGCATTTCGTTGAAGAAGTTGGCATTGGCCGATGCCGCCGAAGAATCGGTCGAAAGCCCCATTTGCGCGTGAAGCGCTTCCATTTCCGCAAATTGGGTATATCCACTTCTCACCGTGGAGTACTGCAGCTCGATGGCGGGCGCGATACTGATGCGCACGTTCGATGCCGCGAGCGTCTGGCGCTCCGCCGCCGTGAACCCTTGCGGATGCACCAGCAGCAGGTCCGAATTCAGCCATTGATGCCTGGCCATCACGTCGATAATGCCGTGCGTCAGATTCCCGTAGTGCAGCGTGTAAGGAAGCTGCATGGCCTGGGCATGCGCCATCGACGTGCTGAGATCATCGAATACGCTGGCGCGCATCGAACCGTCTTTTTCCGTCACCGGTGCGACGACAACGCCCAATGTCAGCCGCGGACGCTTCGGCAATATCGCCTGCCGGACTCGCTCGACATCCTGCCAGTCCATAGGCTGCGATGACGGCTCGCCGAAGCGCCCGTATGAGAATCGGGCGCGAACGCCAAGATCCTCCAGCGCCTGTAGATCCGCCCGCGCATGCGCTGGCGAGCGCACGTTGTGACAAAAGTCGTGCACGGTGGTGATGCCGGACATCAGGTTCTGCGCCAACCCGAAACGCACCGAGTGGTAGATGTCCTCCGGCGTCATGACGGCACCGGCACGGGCCTTGCTCGGGAAATAGCCGAAGGTCGGATCGTCGCCGCGCAGGGAGCCGCGCAACAGGCTCGTCCACATGTGTTGATGCGTGTCCACGAACCCCGGCATGACGATCGTACGGCTCGCGTCGATGATTCGCACGTTCGGCAGATCAACGCGCGCGGCCACGGCGACGATGGCACCGCCCTTTACGTGCACGTCGCCCACGGGGAATTCGCCGAGTGACGAATCCATTGTCAGCACGTACCCACCGCGCAAGATGAACTCGTCTCGCTCTGGCTGGGCAGGCTGCGAAGGCCGTTCCGCCGCGTGCAACGCCGCCGACACCGGCGCCAGCAGCGCGGGAACCATCATGCTGCCAGCCACGGCGCCGCAGGCTTTGAGAAGATTGCGCCGGTTTCGCTGCATCTCGTTGTTCATATCAGACCTCCTTGGGGGCGACGACGCGTCAAAAGGTGTGTTGGATGCTGACGGTACTGACGAACTGGTGACCGCCGCTCGCAGGGCCGGCCGACGCGTTCACTTGCGCCATCGCACCGTTGCCTGAAGCGATTTGCAGCGCGGCGTCGACGTACAGCGTCGTACGCTTCGACAGCCGGTAGCCGACAAGGGACGTGAGTTGATTGGCGCGGTTGTCGTTCAGCTGGGCGTTGCCGCGCATGTGCGTATACGTCGCGCTCGCGTACCACGCGGCGGTGAAGTCGTATCCAACGCTCACGTCGAAGGCGTTGATCTGCGCCCCGGTCGCCGTGTTTCGGGACAGGGTGGCAAGTGCCGAGATCAACACCTTGCCGAACCCATAGCGGACCCCGAGACCGATATTGCGGATGCCATCGTTGCCGTTGTTCGTTTGCGGCGACTTGACCATCGTGTACGCCGCACCGATGCCAGCATTCGCGTAGTCGTAATTGATGCCGAAACTGCTGGCGGAGGATCGGCCGAAACTTCCGGGCACGCCGCCGAAGCCGTACATCGCGCCGAACGTCAGGCCCGAGAAATCGGCGCTTTTGAATTTGACGGTGTTGGCGATCGCCTCGCCATTCACGCGATCGAAGTCGAACGACCCTTGCGAGGAATACGACACGCCGAACTTCGCGAACGGCCCCTGATGGGCGGCGTAGGATCCCTCGAAGAAGCTCCCCGGGTAGCGGTTCAACGTCAGGCTGTCGAACATGAAGTCGCGTTGATTCCCGACGGTCACCGTGCCGTATCGATTCGCCAGTCCGACATACGATTCGCGGGAAAACAGACTGCCCGGACCGCCGAACACGTTGCCGTTGACAATGCTGAACAGCGAGCCGAGATAAAACACGGCACGGTTGCCGCCGCCGAGGTCTTCATCGCCGCGAAAGATCAGGGCGTTCGGCCGCAGAACGCCAGGGTTTGCCGTCACAGCAACGCCCCCGCCAACGTTGCTCGTGTAGCCCACGCCAGCGCCCAGCAGTCCGCTGATCTCGATATGGCTCTGCGCCTGCGCAGGGTTGGCGAGCGCACCGCCCAGAAGGCCTGCGGTGATGAATGAACGTACCCAAATGCCGTGATGATTCACGTTGTCTCCCTTGATTTGAACTGGATGCGTGGCAAGGACAGGTTTTGCGCAGGCCCTTGCCCGATAGGCCCAGCCCGCTTCGCATCCGCCATCTCCCCGAGTTGTGTTCGGGACGCGTGAATGCGACTATTTTTTATGCTTATATAATTGAAACTTAAAATTATTAGACGGAAAGGCATGGCCTCGACCGCCTGCGCCCGACACCGCATCGGGTGTCTGGCAGGCCAGTGTAGGTTCAGGTCATTGCCGGGAAGGTGAATTGTTGGAATCAGCCATCAACCATTGGTTGACGCACGGCTGACGCAGTCGGGGGCGCCGATGGCGGGCCAATAGCGCGAGACTCATGGGTGCGCTATGTACAGAACGGGCCCGTCGCCTCGTTACCGGTAACGCGTTGATGGAGATCGAAAATGAATGTCAGAACCGGTCAGGCGCCACCGTCGCGCCTCAAGCTCAAGTACCTCCAGGCTGTGGCGGTGCTCGATGAAACGCACAGCTTGACGAAGGCCGCCGATCGCCTGAATCTCACGCGCGCGGCGCTCTCCAAGACACTGGCTGCGCTGGAAGACCTACTGGGGGTGAAGCTCTACGAGCGTACCGCGTCCGGCATGGTGCCGACGACGTTCGGTCGGACGCTGGCCCGCCACGCCCGCATGATTCTTGGCAATCTCCGCTCGGCCGAGGACGAACTCCGAGACCTGATGAACGAGCACCGCGAGAGCCTGGTCGTCGGCGCCCTGTTCATCGCCATGCCTCAACTCCTGCCGCAGGCGATCGCATTGCTGGCCGAGTCCCATCCGCGTTGCGTCATCACCGTGCGCGAGAGTGGTTCCTTCGGGCTGGCCGCGGGGCTTCACGATGGCAGCTTCGATCTGGTCGTGGGACGTCTGGTGCCGGAGTATTTTCGCAGCGCGGTCGAACTGGAACCGCTGTTCCACGAGGATCTGCTCGTCATCTGCCGTCGCGAGCATCCGCTTGCCCAAGTGCCGGCACTTGGCTGGCGCGACGTTGCCGGCTATCCTTGGCTGCTCCCGCCCAAGGAGTCCCCGATCAGCCACGCGCTGCAATCGCAATTTCTCGCGGACGGCGTGCCGGGGCCCGGCATGATCGTCGAGGCGTTTTCCGTCTCCCTCGCGCTCGGGATGCTGCAAACCTGCAACGCGATTACCGTGCTGCCGAGCCGCCTGGCCCATGCCCTGCGCGACAAGGGCGACGTCACGATTCTGCCTTTGCGCCCTCCACCGCTGCCCGCGCCGATGGGCGTGGCATGGCGCCGCGGCGACCCCCTGTCGCCGCTCGCCGCGGCGTTTGTCGAGGCGTTGAAGCGGTGCGCCTCGGCATCCGCACGCTGAGACATCGCTTCTCGCTTTCCGGCGTCACCGCACGCCCCCCCCAGTCGCTCACGCGCGCCCGCCCCCCTTCGGCGCGCGGCGAATCCCACCTTCGCTGGCGCTCCATACTCTGCAACAAACAATCTCCGCCATCTCATGGAAAACATTTATTGACCGACCGGCCGGTCGGTTTATAATGCGTTCCATATCCCCACATGCCGCGGAGACCTTCCTCTATGTATACGCAAGCCATCGACCTGGCCGGCAACAGCCCCAAGGGTGTGCGCGCCCTGAGCGAGGCGGAGCAGGCACAACAAGCCCGCTTCGACGCCCGCGTCGCCGCCGATCAGAAGATCGAGCCGCAGGACTACATGCCCGCCGAGTACCGCAAGACGCTCGTGCGCCAGATCTCGCAACACGCGCACTCGGAAGTCGTCGGCATGCTGCCGGAAGGCAACTGGATCTCGCGCGCGCCCAGCCTCAAGCGCAAGGCCATCCTGCTCGCCAAGGTGCAGGACGAAGCCGGCCACGGCCTCTATCTGTATTCCGCCGCCGAAACGCTCGGCACGTCGCGCGACCAGATGATCGACGCGCTGCACTCGGGCAAGGCCAAGTACTCCAGCATCTTCAATTACCCGACGCTCACCTGGGCCGATGTCGGCGTGATCGGCTGGCTCGTCGACGGCGCCGCCATCATGAACCAGGTACCGCTGTGCCGCTGCTCGTACGGCCCGTATGCGCGGGCCATGATCCGCGTGTGCAAGGAAGAGTCGTTCCACCAGCGTCAGGGTTTCGACGCCCTGCTCTCAATGATGAGCGGCACGCAAGCCCAACGCGACATGGTTCAGGAAGCCGTGAACCGCTGGTGGTGGCCGGTGCTGATGATGTTCGGCCCGAGCGACAAGGACTCGATCCACAGCACGCAAACCATGCAGTGGGGCATCAAGCGCATTTCGAACGACGATCTGCGTCAGAAATTCGTCGACGCCGCCGTCGAACAGGCCAAGGTGCTCGGCGTGAGCTTTCCCGATCCGGATCTGAAGTGGAACGAGGCCCGCAAGGCACACGACTACGGCGAGATCGACTGGAGCGAATTCTGGCGCGTGGTCGGCGGCGACGGCCCGTGCAACAAGGAACGTGTCGGCACGCGCGTGGCCGCCCACGAAAAAGGCGCCTGGGTGCGCGACGCCGCCCTGGCGCACGCCGCCAAACAACGCCAGCGTGCCGAGAAGCAAGCCGCCTGAGCCCGCACGCGCCCAGTCACCGGCAGCCCCTTACAAGACATCAGGAACGATCATGACGCAAGCAAGCAGCAAGGAATGGCCCCTCTGGGAAGTGTTCGTGCGCAGCAAGATGGGCCTCGAACACAAACACTGCGGTAGCCTGCACGCCGCGGACGCCGAGATGGCGTTGCATATGGCGCGCGACGTCTACACGCGCCGCCAGGAAGGGGTGAGCCTTTGGGTCGTGCCGTCCGCCGCCATCACGGCGTCGGCCCCCGAAGACAAGGCCGAGCTGTTCGATCCGGCCGCCGACAAGATCTACCGCCATCCGACCTTCTACCAGTTGCCGGAAGAAGTGAACCACATGTAAGCGGCAGCGCGCCGCGTTGATCGGCGCGCCCCATGCGAGACCCCAGAACATGAAACCGACGCAGGAACATTTGTCCTATCTGCTGCGCCTCGCCGACAACGCGCTGATCCTCGGTCAGCGCAATGCGGAATGGTGCGGTCACGGCCCCGTGCTGGAAGAAGACATTGCGCTCACCAACCTGAGCCTCGATCTCATCGGTCAGGCACGCATGCTGTATCAGCATGCCGCCAAGATCGACACCGCGCTGACCGGCATCGCGAAACAGGAAGACGATTACGCCTTCTGGCGCGACGAATTCGCGTTCCGCAACTGGACGCTGGTCGAACTGCCCCACTACGGTCCGACCGCCGGCACGACGGCCGCCGAGCGCGACTACGCGGTGACCATCGTGCGCAACTTCCTCTACTCGGCCCTGATGGTCGAAGTGTGGCAAGCCCTCACGCAGTCGATGGATCCGGACCTCGCCGCCATCGCCGCCAAGTCGGTCAAGGAAGCGCATTACCACCTGCACCACGCGCGCGACTGGCTGGTGCGCTTCGGCGACGGCACCGAGGAATCGCACCGCCGCGCGCAAGCCGCGCTCGACTATCTGATGCCGTACATGAACGAGATCTTCAAGCCGGACGTGCTGGAGGACGCCGTGGCCGCCGCCGGCACCGGCGTCGCGATGGCCAGCCTGAAGGACACTTGGCAAGCCACGGTGAGCGACGCGCTGCAAGAAGCCACGCTCGACGCACCGGTCGGCGGCGCGTTCGAGAGCACGGGCAAGTTCGGTCATCACTCCGAGCACATGAGCTATCTGCTCGGCGAGATGCAGGGGCTGGCTCGCCAGCATCCCGGCGCGACCTGGTAAGCCACCGCGCGCCGCGCACGTCATGCCTACGATGAATTCGCTCGCCACTCCCTTCGTCGCTCACTTCGCCGATACGACCATGAATCTGCCGCTCACTCCCCCCGTTGCGCCCGACGTGCTCACGCCGGCCTCGGAGGCGTCGCTGCCGCTCGCATGGCAGACGCTCGAAGCGGTGCCCGATCCGGAGATTCCGGTTGTGTCGATTCGTGAACTCGGCATCCTGCGCGACGTGCGCGTCGTCACAAACGCCAGCGGTAGTGCGGCGTTTGAGATCGTGATTACGCCGACGTACTCGGGTTGCCCGGCGATGCAACAGATCGCCGAGGACATCGACGCCGCCATGACGCGCGCGGGCCTCGGTCCGTGGCACGTCACGACGGTGCTCGCCCCCGCCTGGACGACCGACTGGATCAGCCCCGAGGCGCGCGAAAAGCTGCGCGGCTATGGCATTGCGCCGCCCACGGGCACGCACGCCGTGGCCGCCGACGCGCCCCGCAAGATCACGTTCTACGGCCGCCCGAAAGACGGCGTGACGTGCCCGCATTGCGGCTCGTCCGACACCGAAGTGGTATCCGCGTTCGGTTCGACGGCCTGCAAAGCGCATTACCGTTGCCGTACGTGCCGCGAGCCGTTCGACTATTTCAAGCCCTATTGATTGACCCGATTGATCCGGCTTCGCGCGTAGCGATGCCGACACTTTGCCCGGCGGCAATCGCACCCGAGCATCAAGGAAGCCCACGATGACGACCCCGCAATTCCATTCGCTGACCATCCGCGAAATCCGGCCCGAGACCGCCGACGCCATCTCCATCGCCTTCACGGTGCCGGACGCATTGCGCGACGCCTATCGCTTCACGCAAGGGCAGTTCCTCACGCTCAAGACCGAGATCGACGGCGAAGAAGCGCGTCGCTCATACTCGATCTGCGTCGGCGTGCCCGACTACGATGCCACGGGCGAACTGCGCGTGGGCATCAAGCGCGTGCCGGGCGGCAAGTTCTCGAACTTCGCGAACGATCAGTTGAAGCCGGGGCAACAGATCGACGTGATGACGCCGGATGGCCGTTTCTTCACGCGTCTGTCGGCCGACCACACAAAGCACTATGTCGGCTTCGCCGGCGGTTCGGGCATCACGCCGATGCTCGCGCTCATCAAGACGACGCTGGCCGCCGAGCCGCACAGCCAGTTCACTCTGGTCTACGGTAACCGCGCGGTGCCCGCCATCATGTTCGCCGAAGCGCTCGAAGACCTGAAGAACACCTATCTGGGCCGCTTGCGTCTGTATCACGTACTCTCGGACGAAGCGCAGGAGGTGGAACTGTTCAACGGCCTGCTCAACCAGGACAAGTGCACCGCTTTCCTTGAGACGCTCATCCCGGCATCGAGTATCGACGAAGCGTTCATCTGTGGCCCGGGCCCGATGATGGACGCCGCCGAAGCCGCGCTCCATGCCGCCGGTGTGGCCAAAGAGAAGATTCATGTCGAACGGTTCGGCGTACCGACGCCGCAGGTCGCTGCGAAGCCGGTCGTCATCACCGACGATACGCCGATGGCGGAGCTGGTCGTCGTCATGGACGGCAAGGAGCGCCGCCTGCGTCAGCCGTATGAGGGCCAGAGCATTCTGGATACCGGTCTTGCCGCCGGTCTGTCGCTGCCGTACGCGTGCAAGGGCGGCGTGTGCTGCACGTGCCGCGCCAAGGTGCTCGAGGGCGAAGTGGCGATGGACAAGAACTACACGCTGGAAGACTACGAAGTCGAGCAAGGTTTCGTGTTGACGTGCCAGGCACGGCCCCTCACGGAACGCGTTGTGGTGAGCTACGACGAGCGCTGAACCCGCGCTGAATCTACGTTGAATCTGCGTTGACCATTCGACTCGCCGGAGCCGCGACAGCGGGGCCGGCGGATCGAACGCCTGTTTGCCAAGTCGTGCGAACACTACGTCAACACGGCGGGAACAGGCGTGAAATCCCGCCAATGTCCCGATTATTTCGGGCATTACGGGAGCGTCAACCCGAGGTTGCGGGAATACCGTAAACTAGCGGGCATGAATACCATCCATGTCGTCTGTGGCGATATCGCCGCGCAGCAGTTGCGCGCGGCGATGGCGCAAGCGCTTCGCGCCGATCCCGTGCTTGTTCTGCGTGACGATCTGGCCATTGGTCCGCTGCGCGAGATCGACGAGAACGAGCGGCAGCGGGCGGCATTCTGGCAACGCGTGCTGCCGTCTGCCGGGCGCGACTACGCGGGGGAATTGCGCGAGGAACTGGCGTCGCTGCAACGCTTGGTCGAGGGCGACAGTGCGGTGGTCTGCTGGCATGGGGACAGTGCGTCGGACCAGCTCACGCTGCGACGCGTGGCCTTCATGTTGCGCAATACGCCCGCACGCCTGAACGAGATCGTGTTGCGTGGCAGCGATCTGGCGACGCCCGGGTCCCCGCAGGACGCCACGCGACGGACGAGCGTCGGCATGTACGCGCCAGAGGTGCTGGCCGAGCGATTTGCACGTATCGCCCCGATTTCGCTGCTGCGCATTGGCCGTCTGTCGTTGGAATGGCGCGCGCTCAAGCAGGCGAACACGCAGGTCCGCCGCTGGGTGAACAACACGTTCGAAGGCGCGACGTTCGCCGAAATCGATGACCAGATTCTCGGCCTGGCGCCCGTCGCGTGGACGCCCATGGCCGCCTTTCTGGGCGAGGCAATGCCGCGCTTCGAAGGTTTTTTTGCGACCGACAGTTTTCTGCTGTGGCGCTGCCGCGAACTCGGCGCGGCAGGCCGGTTCGCGTTGCGCGGCGACACCACGGCGCCCGCCGCGTGCGATCTACGACTGGAGTAACCCCCGTTTATGGCACGTACCAAAGCGCCCGATCACGAATCGCAGCGCGAACAGATTCTCGATGTCGCCGCCGAAGCATTCGCACACGCGAGTTATCCGAGCGCCTCGATGTCCGAACTGGCCGCCGCGTGCGGCACGTCGAAGGCCCGGCTGTATCACTATTACGCGAGCAAGGACGCCATCCTGTTCGATCTGCTCGAGCGCTACACCAAGCGCTTGATGCTGATCGTCACCGAGGTCGAGGCGCTCGGCCAACGCCGCGGGCTGTCCGAGCGCGATACGTTCCATGAACTGATCCGCGCCTTTCTCGATGAGTACGAGACGTCGCAGACGCGTCATATTGCACTGCTCAACGACGTGAAGTTTCTCAACGACGAGCAACGGGAGATCGTGCTCAATCGTCAGCGTGACGTGGTCGCGGCGTTTGCCCGTCAACTCTCGCGAGCGTTCCCTGACCGGGTGACCAAGCACAACCAGACGGCACTCACGATGATGCTGTTCGGCATGATCAACTGGACCTTCACATGGCTCAAGCCCGGCGGTCGCATGCGATATCGCGATTTCGCCAACGAGGTGATCGCCGTGCTCGAGCACGGCCTCGTCACCCCGCTGCCGGGCGGGATCGAAGCCGCCATCCCCGCAGCAGCGGCGCCATCGCGCGCTTAGCCAGTAGTCACTCACTTTCAAAAAAAGGGCGATGCATCGCCCTTTTTTTGTTGCCTCGCAGCAACTTATCGTCGAACGTCATTGGGGGTGACATCGAGAAACGGCGCGGCTCTTCAGCAACTTAGACACTTCCCTCCAGACACTCCCGCCACAAACTAGGGTTTTCACCTAGCCAATCAGGTATAATTCTTTTGCGTCGCACAATCCAGTGTACGCACTAAAGAATACCCAAGGATTGCGCCATGACTGCCCCGAACCCCACGCCCGACGTCGCACGCGCGACGGTTGCCGCCAACGAGCGGTCGAGCGTGCTGATTCGTGAGCTGACCTCCGGCGACATCCATCGACTCCAGCGCCACTTCCTGGCCCTCGGCGAAGAAGACCGTCTGCTGCGTTTCGGCCAGATCGTCACCGATGACGTGATCACTCGTTACGTCGCCAGCCTCGACTTCTCGCGCGACAGCGTTTTTGGCGTGTACGACGACAATCTGGCTCTCGTGGCGGTCGCTCATGTTGCGCATCTGCCGGAAGGCCAGAACGGGCGTGTCGCCGAATTCGGGGTCTCGGTGCTCGAATCGGCCCGTGGCCGCGGGATTGGCTCGCGTCTGTTCGAACGCGCCACGATCCACTGCCGCAACCAGCGCGTCGACACGCTTTACATGCACTGCCTGTCGCGCAATGCCCGCATGATGCGCATCGCGAAGAAGGCCGGCATGGAAATCAACTACGCTTACGGCGAGGCCGACGGCTATTTGAGCCTGCCCCCCGCCGACACGCAGTCGATGCTCTCGGAAATGATGCAGGAGCAGGTCGCCGCCTTCGATTATGCGGTCAAGCGTCAGCTTCGCACCGCCCGCCGCCTGTTCGGCGCACTCCTGCCGAACCAGCGCGCCGCCTGAACCGCGCACCCACGCCCCCCGAAAAAACGAAACCCGGTCAGTTGGCCGGGTTTTTTGTTCGCGTCAGAATAGCGACCACCGCCGATTTACGGAAGCGGCAGCGCTGTCGTCTCCTTGAGCTGATCGAGGACGAAGCTCGTTTTGACGTCGACCACGCTCGGATGCACGAGCAACTGCGCCTGCATGAAGCGCGAGAAGTGCGCCATGTCGCGCACGTGCACGCGCAGCAGGTAGTCCATGTCGCCAGCCATCGCATAGCAGCCGACGACCTCCGTCCAGGTATCGACCACGGCGCGGAAGTGTTCGATGACCGAGCCACCCTGCCCATCGCCAGGATGGCGCTTGTCTAGCCGTACATTGACGTAGGCCAGCAGGCCGAGGCCGATGCGCGTGGGCTCCAGCAAGGCGACATAGCCGCGAATGACGCCCGCTTCCTCCAGGCGACGAATGCGTCGCAGGCATGGGCTCGGCGAGAGTCTCACCTGCTCTGCGATTTCGAGATTGGACAGCCGGCCATTGCTTTGAAGCAAGGCGAGAATGCGGCGATCGATTTTGTCCAGTTCGAGTTTTGGCACATTATTTCCCGTTATTGCTAATAGTTCGCAATATTATTGCGTATTATTCCAATCTCAAGGAATCCATCTCCCCCGATTCGATGATTACGGGAGATTACAGCAAAGGCGCTCGGGACAAAAAAAGCGCCACCGGGTGAGGTGGCGCCTTGGGGTATCGGGGCGCATCGCGGGTGGGCGACGCCTTTGGGACATCGGGTCGCCTCAGCGACGCTGGAATTCTCGCGGATCGATCGTGCGCTGGTCGAGCGGGCCTTCGTAACGCTGCGGCGATTGCGTGGAGCGCGGCTGCGTGATCGGGGCCACCGGGGAAACCGGGGAAACGATCGGAATGGGTTCGGCCGTCGTGTCGCGCGCCATTTCGTCGGCGCGAGCGACGCTCACTTCCAGGGTCAGAAACGAAGCGGAAACCAACAGGAATTTGGCGATGTTTCGTTGATTCACAGTGACTCCTTCTTACGTATTGCGGCATTGCAACGCGCACTGACTGTGCGCAAAGTACGTACCCAACGTGTCGGGTAAAGCGTTAGTAACCATTCTGCCCGCGCCGTTCCCTCCCGCCGCCAACCGTTACACGTTGTTACCCGCGCGTCAGAAGATGCTGACAAGCGTACGGTTGCCGACATCATCGCGACACAATTGCGCCATTTCGAAGCGAAATCCGAAAGCCGCCCGTCGTCGCGATGCCGCATCGGTGGACACGACGAGGCACAGCACACCCAACCCATCGACGAGGGTATACGAGAGCTATCTGACGTTTACGTAAACGTCACAATGATCGCTATACTTCGCTGGATCGGTCACCGATGAGACGCCACCGTCCCCGTCAGGCAATGCCATGACACCGGTGCTACCATGAGTTCGACCGGTGAGCGCAATACAAAAAAGGCCCCCGCTCGCCTGGTGGCATCACGCAAGTGAGTCCCCGGGCACGCAACCATCAGAGGCCGGCATTCACCGCTGCCGTCCTGCTTCACGAGAGCGGGAGGGGCAGGAAGTTTTGGCGATCCCAAAATCAGTGAGAGTGAGGAGCACACCCCATGAACGCCCCCGTCAATCCGAGCTTGCTGGCCGCACTGGAATCGGTCACGCTCGACGACAAATACACGCTCGAGCGCGGTCGCGCCTACATGAGCGGCATTCAGGCCCTGGTCCGGCTTCCGATGTTGCAGCAGGCGCGCGACGCTGCGGCCGGACTCAACACCGCAGGCTTCATATCGGGCTATCGCGGCTCGCCGCTGGGCGGGCTGGATCTGTCGCTATGGAAAGCGAAGCAGCACCTCGCCAGCCATCATGTCGTTTTTCAGCCCGGCTTGAATGAAGACCTCGCGGCGACCGCCGTGTGGGGGTCGCAGCAGGTCAACCTGTACCCCGCCAAGTACGACGGCGTATTCTCCATGTGGTACGGCAAGGGCCCCGGCGTCGACCGCTCGATGGACGTGCTCAAGCACGGTAACTCGGCCGGCTCGTCGAAGCACGGCGGCGTGCTGGTGCTCGCGGGCGACGACCACGCAGCCAAGTCCTCCACCCTCGCGCACCAGTCCGAGCACGTTTTCAAGGCCGCCGGCATTCCCGTGCTGTATCCGTCGAACGTGCAGGAGTATCTCGATTACGGCCTGCATGGCTGGGCCATGAGCCGTTACTCGGGCCTGTGGGTCGCGATGAAATGCGTGACGGATGTGGTCGAGTCGTCGGCCTCGGTGATGATCGATCCGCACAACGTCGACATTCACCTGCCGGACGACTTCATCATGCCGCCCGACGGCCTGAACATTCGCTGGCCCGACCCGCCGCTGGTGCAGGAAGCGCGTTTGCTCGACTACAAGTGGTACGCGGGCCTTGCGTACGTGCGCGCCAACAAGCTCGACCGCGTAATGATCGATTCGCCCCATGCGCGCTTCGGCATCATGACCGGCGGCAAGGCGTATCTCGACGTCTGTCAGGCGCTCGCCGATCTGGGGCTGGACGAAGCCACGTGTCAGCGCATCGGCATTCGTCTGTACAAGGTGGGCTGTGTGTGGCCGCTTGAAGCGCAGGGTGCGCGCGCGTTCGCACAAGGGCTCCAGGAAATTCTCGTGGTCGAGGAAAAGCGCCAGATCCTCGAATACGCGATCAAGGAAGAGCTGTACAACTGGCGCGACGACGTGCGCCCGCGCGTGTATGGCAAGTTCGACGAAAAGGATGGCGCCGGCGGCGAATGGTCGGTGCCGATGGCCAATTGGCTGCTGCCCGCCCACTACGAACTCTCCCCCGCGCTGATCGCCAAGGCGATTGCCACGCGTCTGGAAAAGTTCGAGTTGCCGAGCGACGTGCGCGAGCGCATCGCGACCCGCCTGCGCGTGATCGACGCGAAGGAGCAAGCTCTCGCCAAGCCGCGCGTGGCCGTCGAGCGCAAGCCGTGGTTCTGCTCGGGTTGTCCGCACAACACGTCGACCAACGTGCCCGAAGGCTCGCGCGCCATCGCCGGCATCGGCTGTCACTACATGACCGTGTGGATGGATCGGCGCACCGACACGTTCTCGCAGATGGGCGGTGAAGGCGTGCCCTGGATCGGTCAGGCACCGTTCTCGTGCGACGAGCACATCTTCGCCAACCTGGGCGACGGTACGTACTTCCACTCGGGCCTGCTCGCGATTCGCGCGGCGATCTCGTCGAAGGTCAACATCACCTACAAGATCCTGTACAACGACGCGGTCGCCATGACCGGTGGCCAGCCGGTCGACGGCACGCTGACGGTGCCGCAGATCGTGGCGCAGGTGGATGCCGAAGGCGCGACGAAGATCGTCATCGTGACGGACGAGCCCGAGAAGTACGACGGCGTGAAGCTCGTCGGCGATGTGCCGGTTTACCACCGCAACGACCTCGACCGCGTGCAGCGCGAACTGCGACTGGTCAAGGGCACGTCGATCCTGATCTACGACCAGACGTGCGCCACCGAGAAGCGCCGCCGTCGCAAACGCGGTGCATTCCCCGATCCGGCAAAGCGCGTGGTGATCAACGAAGCGGTCTGCGAAGGTTGCGGCGACTGCTCGGTGAAGTCGAACTGCCTCTCGGTCGAGCCGCTGGAGACGGAATTCGGCACGAAACGTCAGATCAATCAGTCGACGTGCAACAAGGACTACTCGTGCCTGAACGGCTTCTGCCCGAGCTTCGTGACGGTCGAAGGCGGTCAGTTGCGCAAGCCCAAGACGGCGCAGGTCGACAGCAGCGAGCTGCCGCCGCTGCCGGAACCGGCGCTGCCCGCCATCGCGCGTCCGTACGGCATTCTCGTGACGGGGGTGGGCGGCACGGGCGTGGTGACCATTGGCGCGTTGCTCGGCATGGCCGCGCACCTCGAGAACAAGGGCGTCACCACGCTCGACGTGACCGGCCTCGCCCAGAAGGGCGGCGCGGTGACGAGCCACGTGCAGATCGCCCTGCAGCCGGAAGACATTCATGCCACGCGCATCGCCATGGGCGACGCCCGCGTCGTCATCGGCTGCGACGCCATCACGACGGCGAGCGACGACACGCTCTCACGCGTGCAGCACGGCGTGACAAACATCGTGGTCAACAGCGCCCATACGCCGACGGCCGACTTCATCCGCAATCCGAACTGGCGCTTCCCCGGCACGAGCACGGAGCACGACATCCGCGCGGCCGCCGGTGAAAACGTTGACTTCGTCGACGCCAATCACCTCTCGCTGCGACTGCTCGGCGACACCATCTACACGAACCCATTCGTGTTGGGCTACGCATGGCAGAAGGGCTGGGTACCGCTCTCGTACGCTGCGCTCACGCGCGCCATCGAGCTCAACGGGGTGGCCGTCGAGAAGAACAAACAGGCGTTCGAATGGGGACGTCGTGCCGCGCACGATCTGGCGAGCGTACGCAAGCTTGCGCAGCAGAACGAGGCACCGGCGCCGGCGGCCGCCGGTGGCAAGCTGATCACCCTGCACACGCCGCATGCGCTCGACCGGTTGATCGAGCGTCGCTACGACCAACTCGTGGCGTATCAGGATCGTGCCTACGCAGAGCGCTTCAAGCAAACGGTGGATCGCGTGCGCGCTGCCGAAGCCGGACTCACGCCGGAGGGCATGCCGATGCCGCTCACCGAAGCGGTCGCGCGCGGGCTCTACAAGCTCATGGCCTACAAGGACGAGTACGAAGTGGCCCGCCTGTACACCGACCCGGCCTTCATGAAGAAGCTCAACGAGCAGTTCGAAGGCGACTTCACGTTGCGCTTCCATCTGGCACCGCCGTCGCTGGCCAAGCACGACGACAAGGGTCATCTCATCAAGCAGACCTATGGCGCGTGGATGATGAAGGCGTTCGGCGTGCTCGCCAGGTTCAAGGGGCTGCGTGGCGGAGCGTTCGATATCTTCGGCCGGACGCAAGAGCGTCGCACGGAGCGGGCGCTGATCGGCGAGTATGAAACGCTGGTCAACGAGTTGTTGTCGCGCCTCGGCGAGCACAATCTGTCGCTGGCCGTGCAATTGGCGGAACTGCCGCAGGAGATTCGCGGCTTCGGGCACGTCAAGGAGCAGAACCTCGCCGCCACCCGCATCAAGTGGACGAAGTTGCTCACGCAGTTCCGCGACGGCGGTTCGCATCGCGCTGCCGCTTGACCACCTGAGCGCCTGACCCGCTATCCGTCAGTCCCAAAAAAATCCCGCCAGCGCGTAAGCGTCTGGCGGGATTCTTTTATGCGCTAGCGCACCCTCGGCGGACGTGCGCGCCGCAGGCGCTGCGGCGACACCTCCGTCCCGAGGCTCAACGAATGACGTTGGCCGCGGCAACGGCCGTCATGTTGATGATGCGGCGCACGGTCGCGGCCGGCGTCAGGATGTGAACCGGCTTGGCGCAGCCGAGCAGGAACGGGCCCACCGTCACGCCTTCGCCGCCCGTCATCTTGAGCAGGTTGTACGTGATGTTCGCCGCTTCCACGTTCGGCATGACGAGCAGGTTCGCTTCGCCCGACAGACGCGACGCCGGATACGCGGCACGACGCACCGACTCCGACAACGCGGCGTCGCCGTGCATTTCGCCGTCGACTTCCAGCGACGGCGCACGCTTGGCGAGCAGTTCGCAGGCGCGGGCCATGCGTTGTGCCGAAGCCGACTTCACGCTACCGAAGTTCGAGTTCGAGAGCAGCGCCACCTTCGGGGCGATGCCGAAGCGCTCGATTTCCTTCGCGGCGAGCACGGTCATCTCGGCGAGCTGCTCCGAGGTTGGCGTCTCGTTGACGTAGGTGTCGCTGATGAACAGGTTGCGCTTCTCGAGCATCAACAGGTTCATCGCCGCGTAGTTCTCGACACCGGCGGCACGGCCCAGCACCTGATCGACCACATCCAGATGGCGGTGGTACGTATCGATCATGCCGCAGATCATGCCGTCGGCTTCGCCCAGATGCACGAGGATCGCGCCAATCAGCGTGTTGTCCTTGCGCATGGCGGCCTTGGCGACTTCCGGCGTCACACCGTGACGCGCACCCAGGTCGTGATACGCCTGCCAGCAACGCTGATAACGCGCGTCGTCTTCCGGATTCACGATCTCGAAGTCAACGCCCGGTTTGAGCTTCGAGCCGATCTTCTGCAGGCGCATTTCCACCACGGCCGGACGGCCGATGATGATCGGTTTGGCGATGCGCTCGGCCAGCACGAATTGGGCAGCGCGCAGCACGCGCTCGTCTTCCCCTTCGGCGAACACGATGCGCGCGGCGTCGTTACCGAAGCGGGCACGGGCGGCAGCGAACACCGGACGCATGATGAAGCCGGTGCGATACACGGTCGTGCCGAGTTGCTCGCGGTAGGCGTCCATGTCGGCGATCGGACGCGTGGCCACGCCCGAGTCCATCGCGGCTTGCGCCACGGCCGGTGCGATCTTGATGATCAGACGCGGATCGAACGGCTTCGGAATGATGTATTCCGGCCCGAATTCGAGCGACTGGCCTTCATAGGCGCGCGCGACTTCTTCGCTTTGCTCTTCTTCCTGCGCCAGCTCGGCGATGGCGCGCACGGTGGCGAGCTTCATCTCTTCCGTGATGGTGGTCGCACCAACGTCGAGCGCACCGCGGAAGATGAACGGGAAGCACAGCACGTTGTTGACCTGGTTCGGGTAGTCCGAACGGCCGGTCGCGATGATGCAGTCCGGACGCGCAGCCTTCGCGATTTCCGGGCGGATTTCCGGCTCGGGGTTGGCGAGCGCGAGAATCAGCGGCTTCGTGCCCATGGTCTTGACCATGTCGCCGGTCAGCACGCCGGCGGTCGAGCAGCCGAGGAAGACGTCTGCCCCGTTGCTCGCGTCGGCTAGCGTACGGGCATCGGTCGCCGCGGCGTAGCGCGCCTTGCTCTCGTCGAGCTTGTCGCGGCCGGTGTGGATCACGCCCTTCGAATCGAGAACGAGAATGTTCTCCTTCTTCAGGCCGAGATTCACGAGCAGGTCCAGACAGGCGATGGCGGCAGCGCCGGCGCCCGAGCACACCAGCTTGACGCGGCCGATGTCCTTGCCCACGACCTTCAGGCCGTTGAGGATCGCGGCCGAGGCAATGATGGCGGTGCCGTGCTGATCGTCGTGGAAGACGGGAATCTTCATGCGCTCGCGCAGCTTCTTCTCGATGTAGAAGCACTCGGGCGCCTTGATGTCTTCGAGGTTGATGCCGCCGAGCGTCGGCTCGAGCATGGCGATCGCTTCAACGAGCTTGTCCGGGTCATGCTCGGCGAGTTCGATGTCGAACACGTCGATACCGGCGAACTTCTTGAACAGACAGCCCTTGCCTTCCATCACCGGTTTGGCGGCAAGCGGACCGATGTTGCCCAGGCCGAGCACGGCTGTGCCATTGGTGATCACACCGACGAGATTGCTGCGCGACGTGTAGCGATTGGCAGCGAGCGGATCTTCGGCAATCGCCTCGCAGGCGTAGGCCACGCCGGGAGAGTAAGCCAGCGACAGATCGATCTGGTTCGACAGCGGCTTGGTCGGCGTCACCGAGATTTTGCCCGGACGCGGATTCTCGTGGTACGCCAGGGCGCTTTGTTTCAGTTGTTCATCCATATCTCGATACCTAAGGACAGGGCGACGGCCGGGGTCCGTGCCGCATGCGGGCAGCGCGTGGACTCAGCCGTCTTTTGACGGATCACGGCGGGGGAAGAGCCAACCGGAGGGATTCGGCGATTGTGTCGTCGACGGGGTTCTTCACCGCGCGGCAGCGTGATGGCCGCCGCGCGTCCCCCGATCCTGCATGCCGCGCTCGCGCGCGTCGGACCGTGGGGGCTTGCGGTGCGCCGGATGCACCGCAGGACGCAAAGTGTACACCTTGCGCCGAAAGCTCGACGCCGCCTGCGCGGCCGGCGTAGCGGGCAACAGAGGTTAGGACAGCGCTTCGCCGCGACGCTCCGGAATCAGGAAAAGCGTAGCGAGAATATCGAGCACATAAATGCTCGCGAGGAAGACGAGCGCCAGCTTGAACGAGTAGGCCGCCGCCAGCGCACCGACGGTGAGCGGCCCGAAACCGCCGACGGCACGGCCGATGTTGAACAGCACGTTCTGCGCCGTGGCACGCGCCGCGGTAGGGTACAGCTCCGAGATCAGCGCGCCGTAGCCGCCGATCATGCCGTTCACGAACATGCCCATCGCCGCGCCGCCGATCAGCAGCGAGAACGGCGTGTGCAATTGCGCGTAGACGAACACCATCACGACCGCGCCGATCTGGTAGCCGATGAACGTCGGCCGACGGCCGAAGCGGTCTGCAAGCCGGCCAAACAGCCAGATGCCGAATGCCATGCCCAGCACCGTCACCGCCGTCCACATGGCCGACTTGGTGAGCGAGTAACCGAACGTCTTCGACAGATACGAGGGCATCCAGATCATCAGGCCGTAGTAGCCGAAATTCTGTACCGAGCACAGAATCGCCACGCCGAGGCTCGCGCGCGTGGTCGCGCCGTCTTTGACCAGCAGCTTGAGCGGCGCGTGTTCGCGCGGCTGCCGCTGTTGTGCAAGGAACATCTCGGGCTCGCCGAGCGCGCGACGCATGATGAACGACACGACCGCCGGCAGCAGGCCGACGGCGAACATGCCACGCCAGCCGATGTGCGGCAGCAGCAACGGCGTGAGCAACGCGGCGGCAAGCACCCCGGCCTGCCACCCCAGCCCCACGAACGACGATGCCCGCGCACGACGCGCCGGCGGGCAAGCCTCCGCCGCGAGCGCCATGCCGATGCCGAACTCGCCGCCCAGTCCGATACCGGCAATCGTCCGGTAAGCCAGCAGATCCCAATAGCCCTGCGCAAGCGAGCACAGGCCGGTGAACACCGCAAACAGCAGAATCGTCCACGACAACACGCGCACGCGCCCGTAGCGATCGGACAGCATGCCGAAGACGATACCGCCAACGACCGCGCCCACGAGGGTCCAGGTGACAAGCGCGCCCGATTGGGCGCCGGTGAGCGCGAGATCGGCCGCAATGGCCGGCAGGATGAAGCCGAGGATCAGCAGATCGAAACCGTCCATGGCGTAGCCGATGGCCGACGCCCACAGGGCGCGGTTCGCGTAGGCGGTATCGTGCGGCACCACCGGTGCGGCAAGCGAGGGCGAGGCATCGTTAGGCATGGGCGCGTTTCGTCAGGTCGGAATTTTGGGCGTGAGTGTATGCCTGTCATTAAGCGTCGGCAACTGTCTCTTTTTTTGGATTCATCTGTCGGCGGCGGGTTTTGATATGCGCCGTGCGCAAACATTGTGCGGAGTGGTCGAATGGAAAATATACGCTCCGTGCATAATTGACCGCGCGTTTGCTGAAACTTGTGGCATAATTCGCGCTTAAGCGCCGGTCGGTCGTTGCCAGACGTGCCGACCCGCCGCCTTAGACGGCGTCCTGCCGCAGCGCCTTGCGCTACGGTCCCCGCCGACTCACCCATGACTCCTGGCTGCGCGCCGCACGGCGGGCAGCTACGCTTAGGAACCGCATCATGATTGGCATCGACCGCCAGGCGATTTCCGACATCACCGCCAAGATCCTGCTCGAAGTGGGCGCGGTGCATTTCAACGCCGAGAAGCCGTACATCTTCACGTCGGGCTGGGCCAGCCCGGTGTACACCGACTGCCGCAAGTTGATCTCGTACCCGCGCGTGCGCCGTACGCTGATGGATTTCGCCGAAGCCGTCATCATTCAGGACGTCGGCTGCGAGCAGTTCGACACGGTCGCCGGCGGTGAAACCGCAGGCATTCCGTTCGCGGCCTGGATCGCCGACAAGCTGATGCTGCCGATGCAGTACGTTCGCAAAAAGCCGAAGGGTTTCGGCCGCAACGCGCAGATCGAAGGCGATCTGCCGGAAGGCTCGCGCGTGCTGCTCGTCGAAGACCTCACGACCGATGGCCGCAGCAAGATCAACTTCTGCAAGGCGCTGCGCGACGCCGGCGCGAAGGTCAATCACGTGTTCGTGGTCTTCCACTACGACATCTTCCCGGAGAGCCGCCAGGTGCTCAAGGACATCGATGTCGAGCTGCACTCGCTCGCCACGTGGTGGGACGTGCTGCGCGTTGCCAAGCAGCAGAACCACTTCGACACGAAGACGCTCGACGAAGTCGAGAAGTTCCTGCACGCACCGGCCGAGTGGTCGGGCGCGCACGGTGGCGCCACGTCGTTCCCGAAGGACTGAGTCTCGTGGCAACGCCCGCAGTATTCGCTTGAGAGGCGAGAGCGGCCGGCCTGAAAAGGTCGGCCGTTTTTTTCTCCGCATCCGCTCGGCAGAGGAGTCAACCATGTTTGCGTCGGTCTTCGCCATCAGCCTCGGGGCAGCGTTAGGCGCGCTACTGCGCTGGGCACTGAGCGTACAGCTCAATGCGATCCTGCCGACGCTCCCGCTCGGCACGCTCGTCGCCAATCTCGTCGGCGGCTATCTCATCGGTGTTGCCGTCGCGCTCTTCAGCCACTTTCCGTCGATTCCGGTCGAGTGGCGACTGTTGATCGTGACCGGCTTTCTCGGTGGCCTCACAACGTTCTCCACCTTCTCCGCCGAAGTCACCACGCTGCTGCGCGAAGGGCAGATGGGCTGGGCAGCGCTCACCGTGGCGGTTCACGTCGGGGGCTCGCTCATCATGACCCTGCTTGGCATGGCCAGCATCACGCTGCTCATCCAGTGGTTGCGCCCAGCCCTCTGAGCGACCGCACTACGGCAGCAACATCACAAGCTTGACGTCGTCGTGCCCCGACAGGCGGAACGTGACCTGTGCGAAATCGATATCGCCGCGCGCCGGGTGATGAAAACCACGCCGCCCGCCTTCGCGTTCGACGACATCCTGCTGCGACCAGAGCGAGGCGAACCTGCGGCTGTCGCGCTGCAATTCGTCCGTGAGGGCACGCACGGGCGTATCGTCAAGGTAGGCACTGCATTCGGCACGAAACTCCGCGACCACCCGGCGCGCGCGACGCTCCCAATCCTGAATCAACGTGGGCGCACCCGCATCGAGAAAGATGTAGCGCAGCAGATTCTTCGCGCCCGGCGCGTCGAGCCAGCCATGGAAGATGTCGGCGGCGGCCGCGTTCCAGACCAGGACGTCCCAGCATCGATCCAGCGCGTAGGCCGGAGCCGCCACGGCGGCGACGGCCGCCTGCACCTGTGCCGACGCATGGTGCGGCAACGGCACGGCACCGCGCTCCGGATCGCGCTTGCCCGCCAGATCGAACAGGTAGGCCCGTTCGGCACGCGAAAGCCGCAGCGCGCCGGCAACGGCCGCCAGTGCGCCCGCCGAGATCGACACGTCGCGTGCCTGCTCGATCCAGGTGTACCAGGTGGCCGACAAGCCGCACAACTGCGCCACTTCCTCGCGCCGCAATCCCGGCGTGCGACGCCGCCCCAAAGGCGGCAGTCCGGCGGCCGCCGGGGTCAGCCGCTCGCGATGCGCGCGCAAGAAGTCGCCGAGCGCGCGACGCTGGCGCGCATCGTCACCGTGAGGGGCTGGCGCGTCAGACGCCAATTCGGGCTTAGGGATAGGGGTAGTTTTCATACCAGGATAAATAGGTAACTTGTACCGGTATCAACGAGCCATTATCGTGAGACTTACCAACATCGCGCAAGCGCCCAGGCGGGCCGACTCCCCTTGCATCGCGCCCTGCCCCACCCACGTAGGAGACTCACCGTGAGCGAAACCCCGTCATACCCTTCCCGCCCGGGTTCGTCCACCGCCCCCGCAGGGGCGCAGGACACCCACCACGCGCATCATGGCCATAACGCCGTCGTCACCGGCCAGTTCGGCCCGCAGGCATCGGCCTATCTGACGAGTGCCAATCACGCGCAGGGCGCCGATCTGGAGCAACTCGCCGCGATCGCTCGCGCGCATCCGGGTGCGCAGGTGCTCGACCTGGGGTGCGGCGCGGGACACGTGAGCTTCTTCGCGGCGCCGCACGTCGCGCGCGTGGTGGCGTACGATCTGTCCGCCGACATGCTCGGCGTGGTCGCAGGCGAAGCGGCCAAGCGCGGCCTGACGAACATCGACACGCAACTGGGCGCAGCCGAATCGCTGCCGTTCGCCGATGCCAGCTTCGATCTCGTCTTCAGCCGATACAGTGCGCATCACTGGGCCGACGTGGGTGCCGCGCTGCGCGAGATGCGTCGCGTGCTCAAGCCCAGCGGACGCGTCGTGATCTGCGACGTCGCCTCGACGGGGCGGCCGCTGTTCGACACGTATCTGCAAGCGGTCGAAGTGTTGCGCGATACGTCGCACGTGCGCAACTACGCCGCGAGCGAATGGCTGACGATGGCCGCTGGGGCGGGATTATCGGTGGCGTCGCTCACGCCGCGCACGCTCGATCTCGACTTCAAGACGTGGATCGCGCGCATGCGTACGCCAGCGCCGATGCAGGTAGCCATTCGCGCGCTGCAAACGGCCATGGCCGACGACGTGCGTCGTCATTTCAGGATTCAGGACGACGGCTCGTTCACGCTCGACACGCTGACGCTCGAACTGATTGCCGGTTGAGCGTCGGGAGGTAGAGGCAGGCGAGCGCGATCCCTCGTAGCGACGCGCCCGCTTTCCTTTTATGAGCGGTCACTTTTGTCCGTTTTTTCTCACACCCGCCAAATCCCGTGGGTAACGCGATGCGGAACGTCGCGGCGCAAATGCGAGCGCCGCGCGCTGCGAGGCAATCCGCCAGGCAACCCGCGCCGTCACCGAGGGGGAAAACAACGCGGACGGCGGCTCGACCATGTGCATCACGCGCAGAAAGCGTCGGTAGATGGCGGCATCGTCGACGGCGAGACCGAGCAGCGACTCCACGTAATGTTGCATGAGCCGCGCCCGCCAATGCGTGGCGCCCCGCTCCCCCGTCTGACGTAAATCGACGCCAGTCGCGAAAATCCACGCGCGCTGCGCCACGTGGGCGAGGGCACGCTGCAAGGCCAATCCACCCGGGGCATCGTTGGCGCGACGAATGAGATGCAGATGGGCGTCGAGCGCCACCGCGCTCAATGCCGCAATCGTCATGCCCTGTCCGTACACCGGATTGAAGCTGCATGCGGCGTCGCCAAGCACCGCGAAGCCTGCGGGCCAGCGCCGCATTTCGTCGAAGTGGCGTAACCGATTTTCCGTCCGGCGAAACTGACGGATCGGCGAGACCGGCTCGGCGTGGGCAATCGCATCGTGGAGGGTCGGCACCCGCAGGCTTTTCGCGAAAGCCAGGAAGCCGTCGGCATCGCCCGGCGGATAATCGCCGCCCGCCCCCGTCAACGTGACGATCCACCGGTTGTCCTCGATGGGGAAGATCGTGCCGCTGCGCAGGCATTCGGGTGGCCGGCCGTGCACCACCAGCGCTTGCCAGTCGCGCCAGACCGACGGCTTCGGCACCGCATAGAGTCGGCTCGCGTACCCGACACGGGCGTCGACGACCGTCTCGCGTACGGCGTCCAGCCCCATCGCTCGCAGCCACGACGGCGCATGCGAGTTGCGCCCGCTCGCGTCGACAACGAAGGCGGCCGGCAAGGTCGTGACATCTTCGGCATCTTCGGCTTGTCCGCGCGATCCGCCCGCGCGACGCCGAATCGCCACGCCGCAAACGCGTGCGAGCGCCGCATCGAAGCGCAACCCCGTGACGTCGCAGCCGGTCAGAACACGAACGTTCCGCTTGGCGAGCACGCGCTGACGCACCGCGAACTCGAGCAGGCCACGGCTCGTCGACCATGTGACGAAGCCCTCGCCCGCGGGCGGCATCCAACCCGCGGCACCGAACCAGCGCACGGACCGATACCAGTCGAGCGGCACCGCGCCCGCGTCGAGCAAGGCCTGGCCCAAATCGGGAAACAGCGCATCGAGCGTTCGGCGCCCCCGCATCAGCAGTTGATGCACGTAGTGCCCCTGCGGCACGCCCGCCCTCGGGGCTGGAGAATCGGGCAGCGCGTCGCGCTCGACGAGCCACACTTCATCGAAGTGCCCCGCCAGTGCATGCGCGGCGAGCAAGCCCGCCATGCCCGCGCCGACGACGATGGCACGCCAGGCGGTCGATGGGGCTTCGGTGGGCGTGCAGCGCGCCCGTGTCGATGAAACCGTCATGATCTCCCCCGGATTATCGGAACCAGCGATTCAATGGCGTCGACGATGGCGCCACGTCGATCCGGTGGGCGATCTGCCGATGGAATTCCGGTAGCCGGCTCCAGTGCAAGCCCGGCCGCACGTGATGCGCGAGGTGATAGCCGTTGTTGAAAAACACAAGATTGAGCCACCGGTTGGCCTTCGTGTGCGATGCCTTGAACGGATCGCTGGCGTAGAGATCGATATGATCGTCGTACGTCATGTGAATGAAGTTGAGCCAGACCAGGATCCTTGGCATGACGAAAAACAGCAGCGCATTGCGCGGGTCATGAAACAGCAAAGCGACCAATACGAGGTTGCTGGCCGCGACCTGCCAGAGGCAGCGTCGACGCAATCGCGTGCAGGTCCGGCCGATGCGCAGCACGTGATAATCGTATGTCAGGAAATAATGAGCTACGTAAGCGAGCCGCGACATCCGGCAACCGCCGGCATCGATCCAGCGCGACGGATCCCGCTCCGGTTCGGTGTAGTGCAGGTGATGTCCCCGGCTGTGATGCAGGCGAAACTTTGCCGCGTACATGCCGGTCTCCAGGGTCATCACCCATTCCAGCACGCGATTGGCCCAGGCGCCCGCGAACATGCCCATGTGCGACTGGTTGTGCACGGCGGTCGAAACGGCGATCTGGGGCAACAGGAGCATCGTCGCGCACGTGATCGCCACCCACGGATCGTGCACGAGAAAATAGGCGGCCCACTGCAACAATGCAGCACCGGCCACCAGCGCCAGCGGTGCAAGATCTTCGGTGTAACGCAGACCCAGAAGTCGGGCGAGATGTCTCATGATGCCTCCCTGCAACGCACGGCTCATCGCCATCGATGTGATTCAATGGATGTCGTCCGCCTTGGCCGAGTGACGCAAGCGGGCAAGCAGCGCCGGCGAAGCGAAGCTCCAGCGCGCGTTCATCGTGCCCAGTGGGCGGCCGAACTGCAGCCACTGCGTTTCGCAAGCCAGCGCGGACAAGCGGTCATGACGATAGGATTTGGCGACGATCACGAATCGCACCGACAGTGGCGCGTGCAGCTCGGCGAAATGCTCGAAGGTGACTTCCAGCGAATTGAGCACAAAGATGAGGTCGTGCGGCACCTCGTAGAAGCGGTGCGAGATCGCAGTGCCGGTCTGGCGAGTGGCTTCGATCATCATCAGGCCAGGAACGTGGTCGAGTGGATGTTCGAAGAAGAACGCGTGGTGCGGATCGATCGCAAGCACAGCGGAAAAGGTATCGTGCCCCTCGGTTGTGGCTTGCGCCCGCTCGATCGACGCGACGAAGACATTGACCGGATTGGTCTTGTGAACCATCGTCCGGTCGAGCTTGCCCGGCATGGCAAAGGCGTCAGCGGTGGTGACATCGGAGGTACCGGCAGGGCGGCCGGTCACGGGCGTTTGAAGGTTCATGGCGACTCCGTTCAGACAATGGGGGGACGGAACCTGGCCTACCGGGTTGACGGCGAGCTGGCCTGAGGGATCGATGCTGGACTTACGACGATGCGTGGAAGCCGTAATCGATGGCACGCGATGCGCGTAGATCGTGCGCGAGGTGCGACTGGGCGATGCGAACCGCGGCCTCCTGAGCAGAGAGCATGCAGGCCTCAATCGACGCACCGCGCAGATAATCGCCGGCGAACGCAAGACCGTCGATGCCATGGCGCCGATCGTCGAGCCATGCGCGCAGCCGATAGTGATGCGGCGCGTACGCACACAACCCCGGATCGAAAAGATGCGCGACAACGTCGCGCCGGTCGGCCCGTTCCACGGGAACGTACTGGCGCAAGGTCGTCTCGGCGAGATCCAGCAATGCTTCGGCTTCCGGCCCGGCAAGGCTGCCCGCGCTTCGCGCACTTGCGATGACGGCGCGCGCCTTGCGGCCACTGAACGTGTAGCGCACGCGGTCGAGTCTGTCGATGCCGTAGGCGCCGGCGTTGCTCAGCGCGTTGTCCGGGCCTAACGACAGACCGCGCACGTTCGCGGAGAATATCGGCCGGCGGTAAGCGGCCACCACCACGAGCACCGGAAAATAACGTATTTCGTCGAGTGCGGCGGCGAGTGCCGCGTCGTGTTCGCGCAGCAGATCCGCGCTCACCCCTGCCGGCGTGGCGAGCACCACATGGTCGTATTCCAGATGATCGGTTCGCCCATCGAATTGCCGCACCTGCAAACCGGAAACCCGTCCGTGACGCACCATGAGCCGCTCGACGCGGGCATTGAAGCGCACCGCCAGCGGCGCGGTCGCCGCACCGATAAACGCCCCCATGCCCGCCTTGAGCTGATCATAGGTGTCGAGCCACATGCCCAGGTGGGTGCCGAAATTGCCGAGGTGAATTTCGTCGGGCTCCGCACCGTTCATTCGCACCGACATTGCCCGCACCACAGCGCGACAGAACGCCGGGCTGAAATGCGAAGCCAGCGGCGCATCGTCGGCATCTCGCGCCAGCCGGGCAAAGGACGGTCCGTCCAGGAACCGATTGCGCGCGTCGAGCCACACGCGCGCGCAAAGCGCGGCAAGGCGCATGGCATCCGCCGCAGGACAACCGCGCAGATACGCAAGCGTGCTGCCAAGGCGGCGCGTGCTATCGAGCGTGACGATCTTTCCGTCGCGAATGCGCGATGTGTTGATGCCGAACGGCTCGAACGCGAAGGGTCCGAGGGCGTGCGCGAGCTTGCGAAAGCGCAGATAGTGCCGGCCGATGTTCTTGCCGCCGAGATCGATTCGGTCGCCGTCGAGCGTCGCAGTGGTGATCCGGCCACCGGGGGACCGGTGCTGCTCGATAAGCTCGACATGAAGGCCGGCGTCGCGTAGATAATGCGCAGCCGCAATGCCGGAAATGCCGCCGCCAACGACGGCGCACGTCGCAGTGGTTGCCATCAGGGATCCCCCGCATGTTCATTAGGCATGCTTTAAGTATCGTGAAAATGACACCTGAATATCACGACATCCTAAGGATAGGCGAACGCGGTTCATCGTTCGCATCTCATCGGGCGGTCACCGATAGTGCTCAACACGAGCGATCGCAAACGTGAACTCCGCAACGCGTTGGATCTCAATTCCATCATTGGATGGCACATGACGACGGCAACGCGGGCGCGGTGCGCTGCCTCACCGAACGCGCTGCGTGGCGCGGAAAAACGAAAGGGCTGGGTTCTGCCTGACACAGAACCCAGCCCTTTGGGACACTACACTGAACGCTACGACGTTGCCCGATCAGTCCATCGACACACTCGCGCGCCCTGCCGCACCTGGCTGGACACGCACGCCGTTCCGACAGCCGACCATCCGCTATTGCACACGCACCGGTCCGTCATCGTCATTGGCGCCGCTAATTTCGGCGACACCGGCGAGCAGCGCCACGTAGTGCCGCAGTGCCCGCGCACGCGCCTGCTCGTACAACTGCGCGGCGATACGCTCGGCCACGCGTTCGTAGGGCGGCATGTGTCCTTTCACCCGGCGTTCGATCCGCACAACGTGGAAACCGTAGCGCGTGTTGACCAGTCTCGGCACCACGCCGAGTCGGTCGCCACAAAACAGCACCAACTCAAACTCGGGTGCGCCACTGCCACGCGCGAGCATACCTAGACTTCCGCCCGTGCGACCTGACGGGCAATCCGACATCGATTGCGCCACCGCTTCGAACGAATCGGGATTGGAGCGCACGGCGTCCAGTGCCGACTGCGCCCGCTCCAAGGTCGTCGACAGCGGCACACTCGCCGACATCGCAAACAGAATATGACTCGCCTGCACCCGGTCGCCAACACGGAACTGCCCGGCGTGTTCGTGGAAGTAGGCGCGGCATTCGGCGTCGGTGGGACGATGCACTTGAACGTCCCGCGTGAACAGTGCATCGACGATAGCGTCGTCGCTCGCGGGCATCGCGTCGTTCTTGTCGAATAAACGCAAGTCGAATGCGCGCTGGCGCAGCAATTCACGACTCACCAACGCGTGCTGTGCGGCGACTTCCGGATCGGCCTCGTCCTGATGCTGATCGATCTCATCGGCGACGCGGCGTGCGTCGATGACAATACCGTTGACTCGCAAAGACATAACGCACTCCCGCCAAAACGTTGACTGCCACCGGTCGCGCCGCTTCGCATGCCGGGGCGCGACGGTATATCGAAGTTGTAGGCGATGCGCGTCAGAAAGGCAAATGCCCGCGATGACAGTGTGGGCGGCCGTTGCGCGCCGCACACACTCGCATGCGGCGCACGAAAACACTCAGTGAGACGGACGTGTGACCACCGCCGGCGCATCGTTGGCGGTGCCGGTCGGACGACCCCGCCAGTAGCCCGCGAGCAGCGAGCCCGACAAGTTGTGCCAGACCGAGAAGAGCGCCCCCGGCAGTGCGGCGAGCGGCGTGAAGTAGATTTTGCCGAGTGTTGCCGCCAGGCCGGAGTTCTGCATACCGACTTCGATGGCCAACGTGCGGCAGATCGATTCGTCGAAGCCCAGCAGACGACCGCCCCAGTACCCGCCCAGCAGGCCCAGACCGTTGTGCAACACGACACCGAGCATCACCAACGGGCCCACCGTGGCAATGTTGCCCTGATTCGCGCCGACTACCGCGCCGATGATGAGCACGATCGCGATCATCGACACGAGCGGCAGATAGCCTTCGACCGCGCGCACCGCACGACCGAAATAGCGATTGATGAGCAGGCCCGCGCCAATCGGCAGCGCCACGATTTGCAGAATCGACAGCAGCATGCCCTCGACGTCGACCACGATGGAGGCGTCGACGTACAAGCGCGTGAGCAGCGGGGTCGCGAACACGCCGACGAGCGTCGACATTGCGCTGATCGTCACCGACAGGGCCACGTCGCCGCGGGCGAGATAAATCATGACATTCGAGGCTGTGCCGCTCGCAACGCTGCCCACAAGCACCATGCCGGCCGTCAGATCGGGCGGCATGTGCAGCACGCGCGCGATCACCCAGGCGGCCAGCGGCATCACGAGATAGTGCAACACCACCCCGGCGACGATCGGCGCGGGTCGCGTGAGCACGCGCTTGAAGTCGTCGACGGTGAGCGTGACGCCCATCGCAAACATCACCACGGTCAGGAGCGCCGTGACGTGCGGCGTAACGCTGGAAAAACTGCCCGGCGAGAAATAAGCGGAAACGGACAGCAGCAGAGCCCACAACGGGAACAGCCGGGTAATACGGGCGATCATGAAATCCTCAGGGAAGGGGAATGCGGCACGTGCGCGGGTGAGCCGATGAGGCCGCCTTGCCTGACGCCTCATTGTCCCTGCCACGCCCGGGCCACCGGGCGCAAAAGCTTAATATTTTACTTAATTTGCGCCCGATGCCCTTCCTGAGCCGTTCAGTCGCGTTTTGCCTTGCCCATCAGCAAGGCGCCGCCAACCGCGTCGCGACGCGCCGGACGCGGCGCGCGCTGTGCGAAATCGCTGCGCTCCGCGCCGCCTCCTTGCCCGCGCGAGGCGGTCTGCCCCGTGCGGCCGTCACGACCTTGGCGTGCTGCACCGGCCGCCGGTGTGGCCGCGCGTTGGGCATCGCCCTGACGCTTGGGCGCCTGCGCCTGATGGCGTTGCTGCCCGCCTTGTCCCGCGTTCGCGACCTGCGCGCCGTGCCCCGCATTTCCGCCGTTCACGGCACTGCTGTTCTTTCGGCCACCGCGCTCGCCTTCGCGACGCGCCTTCGGCTCGTTGCCCTGGCGTGCGCCACGACCGCCATCGCGCGGCTCACGCGCTTCACGCGGGGCGCGGGCCGGTTGGCGCGCGTCGTCGTCGTCGCCGCCGCGCCCGCCCCGTCCACCACCGGCCCCACGGCCTTGTTGCGCCTTGCGAATCGGTTGCGCCACGGCATGCGGATCCGGATCGAAGCCCGGGATCACTTCGCGATCGATCGTGCGCTTGATGAGACGTTCGATCTGCGTGAGCAGTTGATGCTCGTCCACGCACACGAGCGACACGGCCTCGCCGTTTGCGCCGGCGCGTCCGGTGCGGCCGATGCGGTGGACATAGTCCTCCGCCACTTCCGGCAGGTCGAAGTTGACCACGTGGGGCAACTGGTCGATGTCGATGCCGCGCGCGGCAATATCGGTCGCAACCAGCACCTGCAATGTGCCGCTCTTGAATTCGGCGAGCGCTCGCGTGCGGGCGCCCTGACTCTTGTTACCGTGAATGGCGAGCGCCGGAATGCCGCCCTTCGTGAGCTGCTCGGCGAGCCGGTTCGCGCCGTGCTTGGTGCGCGTGAACACGAGCACCTGGAACCAGTTGTGCTCGCGCACGAGGTGTTCGAGCAGCTCGCGCTTACGGTCGCGATCGACCGGGTGGATCTTCTGCGCGACGGTTTCCGCCGTCGTGTTGCGACGCGCCACTTCGATGAGCGCGGGCGACTTGAGCAGGCCGTCGGCCAGTTGCTTGATCTCGTCGGAGAACGTGGCCGAGAACAGCAGGTTCTGGCGCTTCGACGGCAGCACCGCCAGCACACGACGAATATCGCGAATGAAGCCCATGTCGAGCATGCGGTCGGCTTCGTCCAGCACGAGAATCTCGACGCCAGAAAGATCGACCGTTTTCTGCTGCATGTGATCGAGCAGACGGCCAGGGGTCGCGACGAGAATGTCCACGCCGCGCGCCAATTGTTTGACCTGCGGCACCATCGACACGCCGCCGAACACGGTCATGGACGTGAGCGGCAGGTACTTGCCGTATTGCGTGACGCTTTCCTCGACCTGGGCGGCCAACTCGCGCGTGGGCGTCAGCACGAGCGCGCGCACGGAGCGCTTGCCGTTGGCCGCCGCCGCGCGCGCACGCGTGGAGAGCATTTGCAGGATAGGCAGCGTGAAGCCCGCCGTCTTGCCGGTCCCGGTCTGGGCACCGGCGAGGAGATCGCCGCCTTGCAGGACGGCCGGAATCGCTTGCAGTTGAATGGGCGTCGGGTGCGTGTAGCCAAGGTCGGCCACGGCACGCAGGATGTCGGCCGACAGGCCGAGCTTTTCAAAAGACATATATGGACCAATGCGCGGACTCCACGAAGTGTGTCCCCGCGCGTATCGATGTTGTGTGTTCTTGAGGGAATGCCCGCGTAGGGCGTGCGACAGGCATCGCGCTCATTAGGGCGATGCGCCGAAAGACGCCTGCAAGACGACCCGCCGGCGAATGAAATCAAGCGGCTTGGCGGGCGAGGCCGTCGCGGGTACGGCCGTGTCTTGGAAGCGCGTAGTTTACCATGCGCCCTTTCCCAAGTCAGTCGGCATCGCCATTTGCCCTCCCCGGGGTCCGAAATTCGGACGTTCCACCGGGTGTCTGCGCGCCTATCGCCCAAGCCGCTACACTGGCGTCATTGCCCCCGAAGCCTCCCGGCCTGCCTGCCCCGTGCGATTCGACCTGACCGACCTGCGACTGTGCCTGCTGGTTGCCGAAGCCGGCAGCATCACCGGCGGCGCCGAGCGCGCCCATCTGACACTGGCGTCTGCCAGCGCCCGTATCCGCGGGCTCGAAGAGGCGCTGGGCGTCGCGCTCTTCATGCGCCACCGCCAGGGCGTAATGCCCACCCCCGCTGGCCGCGCCCTGCTCGCTCACGCCCGGCGCGTGCTCGCCCAGATCGAGCAGATGCGCGGCGAACTCGGCGAATACGCGGCTGGGCTCAGGGGGAACGTGCGTATTGCCTCGAACACCGTGGCGATGTCCGAGTTTCTGCCGGATCTGCTGGGGGCATTCCTCGCCGAGCATCCGAATGTGGAGATCTCCCTGCGCGAGCAGACGAGCCCGGCCGTCGTGCAAGCGGTCCTGGAAGGCGCCGCCGACATTGGCGTGGTCTCGGACTGGATCGAATTGACGGGGCTCGAGACGGTGCCATTCCGGCAGGACCGGCTGGTGGTCGTCACACCGCCTGGGCACGCATTGGCCTCGCGCGCCGAGGTGGCTTTCATCGACGTTCTGGACTCGGAGTTCATTGGCCTGCCCGAGCACAGTGCACTGGCCGAGCACCTCGACGGGCACGCCAGGCGAGCCGGTCGGCCGTTGCACTACCGTGTGCGCCTGCGAGACTTCGACAGTCTGTGCCGCGCCGTGGCGGCGGGGGCCGCGCTGGGCATCGTGCCGCTGAGCGCCGCCGCACGCTCGGCCGCCGCGCTGGGCCTCGGCATCGTGCCGCTCTCCGACGCGTGGGCCCTGCGCACGCTGGTGCTGTGCGTGCGTGAGCGCGACGCCCTGCCTGTCTACGCGCGGCAATTGCTTGAACGGCTGCAGGCCACGCCCGCTGTCACCAATGAAAACGGCACGACGTAATCATCGTGCCGTGATCTCTCGTGCCGTCAATTCCGGCGAATCCAGCCGGTCCAGCGCGTCCGGTGTGACCGGTGAGGCGAGCGAGTCGACCTACATCGCCGCCGGTGCCGACGCCCCACGCCCGCGCAGCAACGCGTGGAGGATGATGGCGCCGAACGTGGCGCAACCGATGCCCCCCAGCGAGAAGCTACCGAACTTCAGCGTGAAGTCGCCCGCGCCGAGCACCAGCGTGACGGCGGCGACGATCAGGTTGCGGTTATCCGAGAAGTCGACCTTGTTCTGCACCCAGATGCGCGCGCCGGCCACGGTAATCAGACCGAACACCACGATCGACACGCCACCCAGCACCGGACCCGGAATCGTCTGAATCACCGCGCCGAATTTCGGCGAGAAGCCCAGCACCAGCGCGATCACCGCCGCCATGGCAAACACCAGCGTCGAATAGATCTTCGTGACGGCCATCACGCCGATATTCTCGGCGTAAGTCGTCACGCCCGTGCCCCCGACGCTGCCCGACACAATGGTCGCCAGACCATCGCCGAGGAAGGCGCGGCCCATGTAGCGGTCGAGGCTCTGCCCGGTCATGGCGCTTACCGCCTTGATGTGTCCGAGGTTCTCCGCCACAAGGATGATGGCAATCGGGGCGAGCAATACCATCGCTTCCGGCTTGAACACTGGCGCCGCGAAGTGCGGCAGGCCGAACCAGGCGGCATGGGCCACCACGGCGAAGTCGATCGGCTTGCCGAGGCCCATGCCGTTGGTCAGCACGGCGTACAGCGCATAGGCCAGCAGCAGGCCCACGAGAATCAACAGGCGTTGCACCATGCCGCGCGCGAGCACCGCCACGAGACCGACGCACAGCACGGTCGCCAGCGCCATCCACGTGTCGAAGGGCGTCGCCGAGACGCCCTTCACCGCGACCGGCGCGAGGTTCAGGCCGATGACGGCGACGACCGCGCCCGTCACCACCGGCGGCATGAGGGCTTCGATCCAGCGAGTGCCGACAGCCATCACGATCAGGCCGATGGTGGCGTAGAGCACGCCGCAGGCGATGATCCCGCCGAGCGCCACCGGAATATTCAGGTTCGGCCCGCTGCCCGCATAGCCCGTCACCGAGATGACCAGGCCGATGAAGGCGAAGCTCGAGCCGAGATAGCTGGGTACGCGTCCGCCGACGAGCACGAAGAAGAGCAGCGTGCCAATTCCCGACATGAAGATGGCAAGGTTCGGATCGAACCCCATGAGCAGCGGTGCAAGTACGGTCGAGCCGAACATGGCGACCACGTGCTGCACGCCCATCGCGATGGTTTGCGGCCACGCCAGGCGCTCATCGGGGGCGATCACGCGGCCGGAGGCCGTGTCCTGCTGCCGCCACTTCGGGAAATAACCCTCTGCCATGTCGATCTTCTCCTGGGTGTCGTGCCGCCGAATCCGAACGGTGCGGAAGGTGCGGGACGTGGGTCGATGGGAAAACTGGCGGCAGTGTACGGAGCCACTGCACGGAAGGCAAGGCGGCGCGCCAAGCGGCGCCGCTCCGCCATCGGCCGTCACCGCTTGGCGACGCCCTGGAGAATCACGTCGGCCAGCCCAGTGTAGTTCCCGTCGAAATGGTGCCCGCCGGGCATCTTGACGACCTGAACGCGCTTGGGATCGAGCCCCGGACAGTTGCTGTCGTCTTCGTCGGCCCCATAGATGCACATCGCCATCCCGTCGGGCAGACGCTCCACCTCCGGACGAATCGGCAGGCCGTTCTGGCTCGACATCACCCAATTGGTCATGCGGAACTCGAAGTCCGCCTTCTGCCCGAGTCCCATCAGCACCAGCAGCGCCACCCGCTCGCGGGCCACCGGCGACAGACGATTGACCATGAACGGCAGCACATCGGCCCCTTGCGAGTAGCCGATCAGGATCACGCGCTTCTTGTTCCAGCGCGTCTGATAGAAGCGCATGAGGCGGTCGATATCGAGCGCGCCGGAAGCCGGGGTGCGTGCCGACCAGAAATAGCGCAGCGAATCCACGCCCACCACCGGAATGCCGTGCGCGGAGAGCGCGCCCGCGACATCGCGGTCGAGTCCGGCCCAGCCGCCGTCGCCCGACATCAGTATGGCGAACGTGTCGGTCATATTGGGGGCAGGCTTGCCGGTGGCCGGCACCTCGACGACGGGCAGATCGGCCACCGCGGCGGGCGGCCGGGCCGTCCCCGCCACGTGGTGCGCGTTCAGACGCCGGAACGCGTTCTTGTACTGCGTCACCCAATCGGCCAGCACGGACGTCGGCGGCGTGCCCGTCTCGGCGGCCGTGCCGGAGACCTCCATCGCGCCCAGGCTGCCCGCCAGCCCACCGACGAGCCAGCTCGAATTCGGCGTGCGGGCGGCGAACGCCTGCGCCACGTGATCCGGGCAGCGCGGCGCGCGCGCGTTGGGTCCGCCGACCGGCCCGCCCATTGCCACCCATGGTGCGCTCATGACGGGCGCGGGCAGCAATCGCATCGGCGCGCCGCCGACCGTGTGCGTGATACCGCGTCCGAAGTGCACCCCCTCGCCCTGACACAACGGCCGGGACATCGGCAGTACCGGACAGAAGTCGACGGACAGCGCGCCGGAGAACGTATCGTTACCCGCCTGCGCAAGCATCGCATAGGCGAACGTGCCGCCCACGCCGTCGCCGACGAGAATGGGCGGCGTGTAGCCGGGCAGCTTGACGGCCGCCTCGACCCATCGACCGAAGTTGTCGAGATCGCCCGCCGCATATACGCAAGCGATCTCGTCCTTGGTGTAATTCGCCATCAACCGTGCCGTGTCGATGCCGGCCACCAACGCGCCGGTGTCCGCGAGGGCGCGAGCCATCCGTTCGGCGCGCGGCGTCCAGCCGTCGTCGTCGGAGAAAAAGAGCACCGTCGCATTCGGCGCCCCTTCCGGACGGAAGATGGGCACGTTCTCGAAGCGGCCATGCGTCAGGATCTCCGGGGCTTGCGCGGGTGCCGGCGTCTGGGCCAGTACGGCGACGGACGTCATCATCACCGCCCCTGTCGCGGCACTCGCCGCGACGCGGCGGACCCAGCGCGGCGCGCCCTCGCCGCGCCCGCGCTTGCGCGATCTCGCCTGCCCATCGTCCGCCTTGTCGTGCTTCGCCATCGTGTGACCTGTCATTTCGTCATGATTCCTTTCCATCCGCCGCCCACCAGCGACGCCACGTCGGCCAGCGTGAGCATCGGTGCGATACCGCCCGGCGTCATCAGATAACGCGCCTCCCATTGCGGATCGAATTTGTCCTTGAAGCTGCGCAGCCCGCGGAAGTTGTAAAAGCGAGCACCGTGCGCGAACATCATGCGGCCGAAGCGATGCCAGCGGGGCGCAAGCTGATGCGTCTCCATGCCCGACATCGGGGCCATTCCCAGACCGAAACGCTGATAGCCCTGCGATTTGAAGTGCAGCATCAGCTTCGCGAACAGGAAGTCCATCGTGCCGGGGGGAGCGTCCGGCACCTGCCGCATCAGATCGATGCTCGCTTCGATGCGCTGGACGTCGGGGCACATCAACGTGGCAAACGCGACGAGGCGCGTCTCGCGGCGCACAAGCGCCACGGGTTGGCGCGCCACGTACGCGTCGGTAAACGCGCCCAACGAGAAACCCTTCTCGCGCGTATGTTGGCGCGCAAGCCACGCGTCCGATACGCGCCGCATTTCCGCGAGATGCGGCGCGACGTCTTCCGCCGCCACAATCTCCAGCGTCAACCCTTCGCGTTCACCGCGCGCCACCCCATGCCGCAGATTGGCGCGACGCGCGCCTTGCAGCCCGAACTCCGGCAGCGAGACGAACGCTTCCTCGCCGAGCTTGAAGGCCCGCAGTCCCGCGTCGATATAGAGCGGCAGCGCCTGCGGGCGGGTCTTGTAGAACGCCGCGCGTCCGCCGTGCGCATCGGCCAGCTCGATGAAGCGCCAAATCAGTTCGGGCCACTCCTTCTGGTCGCCCACCGGATCCGAGAGCGACACCCACGAACGGCGATGCTTTGCGTACATGATGAAAGCGTTGCCAGACGGCGAGAACAGGAAGCTCTTGTCGCCCATCAGCGCCAGACAGGCGTCGGCGGCCGGTTGCTTGCGGATGACGGCGCGCGCGCGCGCCAGTTCCTCCTCGCTCGCGGGCACGATCGCGCCGGCGGACTGACGCAGCAATTGCCACAAGGACAGCCCGAGTCCGATCACGGCCACGACCATCAACGCGCGCATGGAACGCGGAGCATCGCCGTCGAACGTGAACTGCCACCAAAGCTGATTTGCGTATTCGACGCGCCGGTACGCCATGAACATCAGCCAGGTACAGGCCCCGAGCACCGAGAGCACGGCAATGATCCAGCCCGGCTCGAACGTTTGCGTGAAAAGCGACGAGCGCCGGTCGAACTGTTCGCGCGAGACGAGCAGCAGCGTCGCCAGCATGGCCAATACGAAGCACTCCGACACGGCAATGCCCTTGGGAATCGCGAGGACGGCAGCGATGATCGTCAGGCCGAGCGAGCCCCACCAGGCCGCATCAAGCCGGTGCAGCAGACCTCGCGCGAGGAACAGCATGGCCAGCCCCGCCACACTGCCGAGCAAGTGCGACACTTCAACGAGGAACAGCGGCACGTGGTGGCGAAGGAAGTCTTCCGCGTCGCGCGTGGCGGGCGTCACACCGGAGATCAGCAACATGACCCCGGCAACGAGCGTGAGCGCCGCCAACAGGCCGGGGAAGAGCCGCACGGCCGCCCGGCCGATCGGCGCCGCCGGGCCCTGGCGCAACTCGAACCCGGCGAGCAGACAGGCGGCAAGCATCAGCGGCAGCAGATAGTAAATACCGCGATAGAGCACCAGCGCCCCCGCCACCTGACTGATCGGTGCGTGCCCGTTGGTCGCGAGCAGAATCACCGCTTCGAACACCCCCACGCCGCCCGGCACGTGGCTGAGTACGCCAAGCGCCATGGCAATGGCATAGAAGACGACGAAGGTCGGCAGATCCACCACGTTGGCGGGCAGCAAACACCACAAGGCGGCGGCCGCCATGCCCAGATCGGCGGCCGAGATCAGCAACTGGCGCACCGCGACCCGCAGCGGCGGCAGCGGGATCGGCCAGCGGTTGAGCAAGCGCACCGTGCGCTTGCGCGCGCACAGTACCAGAAACGCGGCGGCGCCGGCCAGCAGCAGCAAGGCGAGCATCTGCAACACCCACGCCGGAATCGGCACCAGCGCCGAGACGCGCGACGCACCCCACAACATGCCGAGCGAACCGAACACGGTCATGCCGAGACCGAACGCGCCGGCGTTGAACGCTACCGCCTGCGCCACCTTCGATGCATCGACGCCCGCGGCGGCGTACATCCGCATTCGCACCGTGCCGCCGGTGAGCACCCCCAGACCGACGGAGTTTCCGAGCGCGTAGGCGATGAACGAGGTGAGCACGACCGTCGAGCGCTTGACCGTCGCCCCGGCGAAGCCAAGGCCTGAGATGTCGTAACCGGTGAGGGCCGCGTAACTCGCCAGGGTTGCCAGCATGGCAAGCGCCAGACGCGTCACGGGGGTGTTGTGTATCTCGGCAACGATGTCGTCGTAATGCACGTGACGCAGCATGTGATGCAACGCGTCGAAGACAAAGAGGCCGAGCAGAACGACGCCGGCCGCGATCAGCCACGGCCGGGCCGCGGTCCACGGCACGCGCCGGAGCCAGCGCAGGGGCGCGGGCAACGCAAACCAGGCGGCTTCGTCGGCGGGCGGCGGCTCGGGCGGGCCGCCCGCGGCCCCGCCACCGGCGGACGCCGCAACGGCGTCCATCGGCAGCGCCACGGAGGAAGGTGCATCGGCGGGCCGGCTCGGGCGCGCGCGGGAGGGTTCAGTCATGTATCGGTCGATCCTTCAGCCGGCACGACGTCACCTACGGGACGCCGCTCCCATGGCCTGTGGGCGAGTCAGAGCCTGTCAGGGCGATAGCTTACACCGCGATGCGTTACAGGTCTCGTCGGCGACGGCTCGGGAGCCGCCCCGGCCGCCCGACGTTGCCACCGCGCGATTGTGCGCCACTATGGGTGTTTGATCTCCATAAATGCAATTTAATGTAGAATTCAGCGTTTTTACTGGTTATTTGAACGAAGTTTTTCCTAAACTTCGATATCGAAGAGCGCAGCAAAGCGACACGTGCGCACCCCGAACCTTTCCGTCTCCGAAGAGAGTCGATTTGTGGTTCGAAGCATCGTGCGCGGGGGGAATAGAAAATGTACGTCGAACGGCACAGCCGTCCGGCAGGGGCACGTCTGACAATGCCGCGGGTATCGCGGCGCAACGAGCATGTCGTCGCTCTCGCGACGGGGCGACGGAGTGCCTCCGTGCGCCGCGCTGTCGTCGGTGTCCTGAGTGCCTTGCTGGGCACTGCCATGTTAATGACCGCGGGCCATGCGCTCGCCCAAACCGCGTCGACGGCCACGTCCACGTCGGCAGCGGCGTCGTCGCCCGTTGCCGCGATTACGAATCCGGTGGTCGTGGCGCTGCCGTCATCCGGCGCGCCCAAACCGATCCAACCGGCGGTGCCCATCGGCCAGGCGACGCTCACGCAGGGCGTGGCGCAGCTCAAGGAGCGCTACAACCTGTCGCATGTGTGGCTGCGCACGGAATCCGATGCTGGCGTGGGGCTCGAAGCGGCCACGTCGGGCGACAACGTCCGACAGTTGCTGCCCGTCGCCAGCCTGTCGAAGTCGGTGACGGCCATCGGCATCGCGCTGCTCGTGCAGGCGGGCAAACTCTCGCTCGACGCAACACTCGGCGATCTGCTCGACACTTATTCGAAACAGCACGGCAAGCCGCTCGACCCGTCGTTGCGCGAGCTGACCGTGCGACGCCTGCTCGCGCATCGCGCGGGGCTTGCCACGAACGGCTACAACGATCCCGTGAACGGCCTGTTCAGCGGACTGGCGATCCGGCGTGTGGGCGGCAGCGCGGACTTCTTCAACTATCTCGACGCCGGCGACGCCGGGCACTCGACCGGCAAGTCCGATTTCGTCTACTCGAACGTGTCGTACCTGTTGCTCGGCATGGTGATCGAAGCGGTTTCCGGCGACGATTACAAGCACTTCTGCGAAACGCACATTTTCGCGCCGCTTGGCATCACCGGCGCCACCCTGCCCGACAACTGGCGTCTGCTGGCTCCGTTCGCCGGGTGGCAGATGTCGACGAGCGCGCTGCTCAAGGTGTGGCGCGTGTTCGACATTCGCCGGCCGAGCCTGCTCACGGAGAAGACGCTGCGCACATTGTTGCTCGACAAGCGGTCCGGCCCGGTCAGCGCGGATCGCGACGTTTACTACACGCTTGGCGTATTCATGGTGCCCGGCGCGGGCGAGCGAAACTATCGCATCAGCCACGACGGCATCGCCGACTTCTTCCGCACCCAGTCGACCTATTACACCGTGGTGGAGAAGACCGTACCCGGCGACAGTTGGGCGCTCGTGGTGTCGCCAATTCCGTCGCGCGGCCAGTTCGGCGCGATCCAGCGCGACGTGCGCCGGATCATTCGTCAGGCACGCCTGGTGCCTTGAAGTCGGCGGCGGCGCGGACATCGCCGAGATCGCAAGGGAACGTGCCGGCAATGAGCGCGCGCTTCTGCGACGCGCTCAGTTGCTTGACGCGGTACTCGGCCCGCGAGGCGGCTGAGCGATCGGCAAAGGTGAGCGAGAGCAGGATGCGCAATGGCGGATAGGCGCGCGTGAAGCGTGCGCCCTTGCCCGCGACGTGCGCCGCATATCGCGCCTCGACGTCGACGGCGATGCCCGTGTAGATGCGACCGCCCGCGCACTCCAGCAGGTAGAGGAACCAGGGCTTCGGTGGGACAGCCGTCATCGCGTCGCCCACGATTCGTGGCGGAAGTCGTGCGATCTGCGCGGTATGGCAAAGACGTTGGGGCACTGGGCAGGCACGAGTATAGAGCGTGGCATGTTCGCGACGGAATTTGTCCTGATCGGGTGACGCTGTCGAAGTCGCTAGCATACGATATGCCCACGGCGATGCAAGCGCGCCCCCCATCGCCGCCGGACCGCGTAACACGCCTGCCTGGCCTAACACCACAACGACAAGCGCCATGACCGAATCCGCCTCGCCGGACACCCCTGATCCCCGCCATCACCGCCCCTCGGCGGCCGACGCATTACGCCGCGAACGCCTGCGCTCACGCGTGCGCACCCTTGGCGGTTACGTCATTTACGGGATGTTCGCTGCCGCCTTGTGGGCCGCCAGCCATGGCAGTTCCGCCCTTGGCCTGTCGCCCACCGCGGCACAGGCCGCCGTGCTCGTGCTGTTCACCATCGGGGCGTGGGCCTTCGGCCTGTTCCCGGAGCCGATCACCACGCTGACGTTCTTCCTGCTCGCCGTCCTGCTGCATGTCGCGAAGCCGGAAGTGATCTTTGCCGGGTTTCATTCGGCTGCGTGGTGGCTCGTCTTTGGGGGTGCGGTGACGGGTATCGCGGTGCGCACGACAGGACTCGGCGCGCGGCTGGCCGCGACGTTGTTCGCACTCAAGCGCCCAACGTATGCGCGTTATGTGGCGTCAGTGATGGTCGCCTGCGTGGGTCTGGCTTTCGTCATGCCCTCGACGACGGGACGCATTCTGCTGCTGATCCCCATCGTGCTCGCGCTCGCCGATCGCATCGGCCTCACCGAGGGTCGGCGCGGACGCACCGGTCTCGTGATGATGGTCGCCGCCGCGAGCTACATGCCGCCTACGACGATCCTGCCCGCCAACATTCCGAACAGTGTGCTCATGGGCGCGGCGGACTCGTTCTACGGCGTAAAGCTGCACTACGCGCCCTACCTGCTGCTGCACTTCCCTGTCCTCGGTGCGCTCAAGGCCGCCATTCTGGTGTGGGTGATCTGCCGCCTGTTCCCCGACGACGGCCCCCTCACCCAGGTGACCAACGGTGCCCCGCCACCGCTGTCAAACGATGCCCGACGCCTGTCGGTATTGCTGGCGTTGGCGCTCGCCGGATTCGCGACCGATGCCTGGCACGGCATCTCGCCCGCGTGGATTTCCGTTGCCGCGGCAATCCTCTGCCTGCTCCCCGCGATTCACATCATCACGCCCAAGACCTTCACCGAGCAGATGCACATCACGCCGCTTATTTACGTCGCGGGCTTTCTCGGTGTGGGCGCGGTCGTCGCGGATTCGGGGCTGGGCGAGAAGCTCGCACGGCTATGCCTGGATGCGGTGAGCATGACGCCGGGCACCCCCGCGATCAATGCCGCATGGCTCATCGCCATCGGCGCGGCCATCGGACTGGTCGCCACGCTTCCCGGTCTGCCGGCGGTGCTCACTCCGCTCGCGGGACAGCTCGCGAGCGCGAGCGGCCTGCCGCTCTACACCGTGCTGATGTTGCAAGTGCCGGTGTTCTCCACCGTCCTCCTGCCCTATCAGAGCCCGCCGATGATGATTGCGATGCATCTGGGCGGCGTCGGCATGCGCGATGGCACGCGGCTGACCGTCGTCATGACGCTCATCACCCTCGTCCTGCTCTTCCCGCTCGACTATCTCTGGTGGCACCTGCTCGGCATGTTGCCCTGAATGCCCCTATCGGCGGCTGGGTTCCCGACAGAAGACCAGCCATCGATCGCCGTCTTCCTCACGCCAGAACGCCCCCTCGCGTTCGAGAATCGCACCGAGGCGAAGACGTGTCGCACGAACGCGCGTGTCGCTCACGCCGGGCAGGATCATGCCGCGCACGTAGCCGACATGGGGCACCGTGCGCAACAGTGTCCGGATCAGTTGGCAGAAGCGCCTCACGGCATGCTCGCTTGCCTTCGCTTCGGCGTCGAGGCGGAAGTCGGTGATCGTCAGCACGACACCGGCAGGCACACGGTCGAGACGATGACAAAGGGACAGTTCGCCGTTCTCGACGCGCTGTCCCAGTTCGACGTGCGTGCGCTCGCAGATTTCAACGCGCGCCGTGAAACGGTGGGCTCTGAAGAATGCCGCAACGGCGCGCTCGCAAACGGTCATGGGCTTATCGGATGGTGTCGTACATCTTCGTGACTTGCTGGCCGATCATGCCGTACATCGCGCGCGACACTTCACGGATGTCCGCACTGGTCGCGTCAATGCGCTGACGCAGCCGATCGTTCGTGCGACGCGTCTCCTCGGTGAGCGACATCTCGAACTCGCCAAGCACATCGTTATCGCGTCCGGCAAGCGAATCGTCGTTGGACACGACATCGAACGGCGACTTCACGAACTGGCTGACGCCCTTGGTCGTTTCGCCGACCGCCGTGCCGACCACTCGCAACTTGCCCAACTCGCCCCCAAACCCTGCCGCGCCCGATCCCACACCGCCGGCCAATGAGAAGGTGCCGGAGACGATACCGCCAATGGCCGAATACAGCCCGGCGCGGTAATGCAAGTTGTTGGCGTTGTACTTCTCGCTGCGCGCGGTCTGGCCGCGCTCGAAGACCATTGCATCGTGACGCGTGCGATACGCCTGGTCGGTGTTGCGCTCTGCCACCCGCATGGCGAGAAACAGGGCGATGAGCGCCTGCGCGGATTGAAGGCCGTCGACCTGCTCGCGAATGCGCGGCAATACGCGCGCGCCCTCGTCGTCGGTCGCGGCGCGTTGCTGGGCGTCGGAGGCGGCAATACCGGCCTGACGCGGATTCGCCGACGTCGAACTCAATGCATAAGTCATGTCATCACTCCGTAGGTAGACGACGCGGCGGAAAACCGCGTCCGAAAGATCCGCGCGGGCTCACGCCCGGGACAACGAGGCCGCGATACGAATGCGCATCTCGCCCGTTTTCTGCACTTGCTCGCCCGTGGACACTGCGATGTCGCTCTGCTGACCCACGAGCGTTTCCATCCGCTTGGCGGCACGTTTCTTGTCGTCGCCATTCATTTGCATGAGCATCTGCAGCCACATCATGTCGACGCCGAGATCGCGCGCTTCGAGTTGCAGTTTCGCGCGCTGTGCGCCGACGATCCCCTGCCCAAGGGCGTTGGCGCCGGTGAACGTGCCGCGCAGTGCGCCCGAGAGCGACCATGAGCCACGCGCCACGGCAAAATAGCCCTGAATATTCATGCTCGACGTGAAGGACTTGGTCAGTTCCTTCGATGTCACCGCCTTGCTCTTGGCGACTTGCTTCGCGGCGTTCTTTGCGACTTTGTCGAAAGCGCGCGAGGCCATCTGTTCGACCATCTGCTGCGTGAACTGCTCGGCCATGCGATTGAAGCCCGCTTTCGCCAGTCGGCGACCGCTCTGCGTGCCGCTTTGCAACAGCGACTTGCCCACGCGCTTTCCGACCTCGTTGCCGACGACGAAACCGATCTCGGAGACCACGCGAGACTTGATCGCCGCGACGGCAGCCTTGTCGCCCGACTTGACCGCCTGCTCCAGCGCCTCGCCCGCGCCCGCCTTGAACACACGGCTCGCGGCTTTGGTCGTCGCGCGCTTGGCAATGAAGCCCCTGATCGACGTGCCGAAGCCGACGACCATGCCGAGCATCTGGAACGCCAGTTGGGCGTGTCCCCACTTGGTCGCTTCTTTCTCGTGATAGGCCGCGTTCTTCGGGTCGACGAGCGCCATCGTCTTGTGGAACGCCACGCCGAGCCCGGCAATGCCTGCGCCAACATCGGCCACACCGCCCGCGATCATCAGCGGATTCATGCTGAGGACGCCCGTCACGACCTTGACCGCGCCGACCACCACGTCGACCGCCGCGATGAGCCAGTCGAACACCACGCCAAAGATGCCGCCTTTGCGGGCCTTGTTGGCATCCTCTGTCTTCGCGTCCATCTGCTCGCGATACTTCTTGATGTCCTCCTGACGCAGCTTTTCCTGACGCTCGCCCATCAACGTCAGCGCCCGCTGCGTGGACTTCGCGGTGTCGCCCAGCGCGTCCATCGCGATCATCGACGCCATCATCGCCAGCGTGGACGGATCGACGTTCTCGAGCGCAGAGAGCGTTGAGGCGTTCGCAGCGTTCGAAGTGCCGTCGGCGCTGGACGCCCCCAGCGCGTTCGCCGCCAGTCCGCTGCCGACGGCAAAGAGGCGATTCAGCAGGCGGGCGAACGCGTCGTCGGCGTCTTGCCAGTCGACGCCGGTCGACGGGTCTGGCGCAAAGTCCTCGGTGCGCAGCCAGTCCAAGCGTTCGCGTCGTTGACGAGCGGCATCCGGCGACTCGATGACGTCGTTCGCAACGGCGACGGCAGCTGCGGGCGCGTTGCCGACGTTGCCGGTCCAGGCAGGCGCGTACGCGGCTCGTGGGGAATAAATGGCGGTCATGTTGATTTAGGATCCGAAGTGGCATTCAGCGCGTCGCGCCGCGCCCGTGCCGAGCGGGCGAGCTTGTCGTGCTGAGGCAGTTGTCCGCAGATGCGCAGCGTTGCGTCAAACGATTTGCGAGCGAATTCCCGGTTGCCTGCGTGCTCGTAGCTCATCCCGGCGAGATACGGCGGGCGCGGGTCCGACGCGTGAATCAGGCCGGCTTTCGCGAAGCACGGCAGCGCCTGTTCGTGCTGCCCGAGTCGCTGGTAGCACAGGCCGAGCCCGAACCAATCGTCAAACGACCATTGGTCGAGCGTGGCGAGTACGAAGTACACCCGTTGCGCCGCCGCGATCTGGCCTTGGGCGAACCGCTGGCAGGCATGGGCGCGCACACGCGCGAGGTCCGCCTCGTCCAGATCGGCCAGCATGCGCAGCGCGCCCCCGCGTTCGAAGAATCGCGAAAGGATCGCTGGCGCGTCGTCCGCGCCCGGGGCCGGCGGCGCGGTGTCCAGGGACGTTGCCGCCATCATGTGCGCATCGACCCGTTGATCTGGTTGAGCTGCGAGCCCTGCGAACTGTAGATCGTGTTCACCAGCGTGGAGGCGCCGTTGTACTCCTGCAGCTTCTTGTTGATCTTGATCTGGTCAACCGTGCGGCTGTCAGAGGCCTGCTCGGTGAAGCCCTCGGCGGCAGCCTTCAGTGTGCGCAGATCGGACGCGTTGTATTGCGCGTTGCCTCCCGTCGGTGTGGTGTAGCCTGGCTCGCCGACCCGCTTGGTGCGCGACTCCCACTCCATCATGGTCTTCTTCGTCCCGTCGCCGTACACGGTGATCTGGATGTTGTGCTTGTCGAAGAACGCCCGGATGCCGTCACCGACGGTTTTCTTCTTCGACGTGTCCGAGCCGATGTCGTTGATCAGCGATTCGATCAGGTTCCCGACCTCGCGCGCCTCTTGTCCCTCTTTCTGACGTCGCTGCATTTCCTGGATCATGTGCTGCGCCTCGCCGTTGTTCATCTCCATCATCAACATGGCGTATTGCGCGAGCGTTCCGTGAAAATCTAGCGACTTCGTGACGCCACCGACATTGATGTCGCGCGTGAGTCCGGTTTGCGAGGGTACGAGGCGGGAAGAGGCGTACTGGATAGGCGTCATGACACTTGATTCCTGAAGTCGGTGAAATCGGGGCGGGCAAACGCGCGTCAATATCGACGCGCGACGGCAGACCTGCGCGGCCCTTTGGATCTTTGGATGCGGGTTAGATGCTGGTCACGATCTTCTTCATGATTTCGCCAAGTTTGGCGATCACCGCGTTGTAGAGCGTGAGGGTGTTGTCGTAGCGGGTAACGAAACGTTTGAGCTGGATCTGCTCGCTAGTGCTTGACGCCCCGTCGGTCAGGGCCAGCGACTGAAGCCGGGATTCCAGCGCCTTCAGAGCGGCCGCATCTAACGGCGTGTCGGCGGCCTGAGTCGACAGCAACTCGTGCCGAATCGCGAAGTCTCGCAGCGCTGGCGGCAACCCTTCGGGAGTCGTGCCCAGGGAAGCCCGCTGCGCCATGTCCCCCACTACCGTTGCAAAATCGCGGGCGTCGCGAGCGACGTTGATGCGCGTTTGCGCCTGCGCCAGCCACGCGTCGGCCATCGATTGCAGGGTAGTCAACTGATCGCTGGCGACGGCGATCGTCGAGAGCAGCGGATTTTGGGAATCGGTGGGCTTGGCGCGAAGCTGGCCAGCGACATCGGTGTACGCGCGCGATGGGGATGGGGTGCCGGAGATTCGATCGATCATGCCGAATCTCGTCTCAGGCGCAGACGCGGCGCACGGCGGGCGCACGCTTCGCGGGAACGGTTGACGCCGCGGCGAGCGGCACGGGCGCATCGGCGCGCATCCGGTCGAGCGTGTGCGCAAGGGCCGCCGTCATGCGACGAATTTCACGTTCGTCACGTTGAAATGCCTCGCTCCGCACGAGTGCCTCAAGACGCTTGAGCTTCTCGCGGGCGTCGGGGGTGCCGGCCGCTTCGAGACGCGCCACTTCGTCGAGCACCGCGTGGTAGTCCTGCATCTGGCGGTGCAACTTGCGCCCGGCCAGCTGCATGTCGGCGCATGCGCGTTCGTACTGAACGAGAAGATCGTCCGCCGCGTCCTGCACTGGAGCGACGGACGCGGGGGGCGTGAGGGTGGGATGTTGCAACGGGTCAGACATGGAAGCGCCTCCGTATGTTGCGGTCAGTCGAAAGACATAACGCATCGTACAAAGACACTCGACGCTCGCCTTTGCAAAGGCAGCATTCCCTTCCGGTATCACGCCGCACTTCAGTGATTTCCCATTCGCGCGGCGTGTTTATCGCTCACGATTCACTCACGCGACGCCGAACCCGCCCCCTCCCGGCGTCTCGACGACAAAGATGTCGCCCGGCTGCATTTGCGTGCGTCCGATGTGCGCCAGTGTCTCGCGCGTGCCATCCACGCGCTCCACGTAGTTCGCCCCCAGCGCCCCCACCGCCCCGCCTTGCGCCCCGAACGGCGCATGCACGCGGTTGTTGGAGAGAATCGACGCGGTCATCGGGGTAAGGAAGCGAATACGTCGCACGGCCCCGTTACCGCCATGCCAGCGCCCCGCGCCGCCCGACCCGACACGAATCCGGTGGCTCTCCAGGCGCACCGGATAGCGCCACTCCAGCACTTCGGGATCGGTCAGTCGCGAGTTGGTCATGTGCGTCTGTACCGCGTCGGCGCCATGGAATCCCTCGCCCGCACCGCTACCGCCCGCGATGGTCTCGTAGTACTGATACGTCTCGTTGCCGAATGTGAAGTTGTTCATCGTGCCCTGGCTCGACGCCACGCGTCCGAGCGCACCATAGAGCGCGTTGGTGATGGCGGACGACGTCTCCACGTTGCCGGACACCACCGCCGCCGGGTACACAGGATTGAGCATCGAGCCCTGTGGCACGATCACGGTCAGCGGCTTCAGGCAGCCCGCGTTGAGCGGAATGTCGTCGTCGACCAACGTGCGGAAGACGTACAGCACGGCGGCCATGCATACGGCCCGCGGCGCATTGAAGTTGTTCGGCAACTGCGCCGACGTTCCGGTGAAGTCGATGGTCGCGCCTTGCGTCGCGTGATCGACGCGAATTGCCACCTCGATCACCGCACCGTTATCCAGCGCGTAGCGATAGTGCCCGTCGGCCAACGCGCCGATCACGCGGCGCACGGCGGCTTCGGCGTTGTCCTGCACGTGCCCCATATAGGCGAGCACCACGTCGCGCCCGAACTCGCTCACCATGCGACGCAGTTCATCGACCCCCTTCTGGTTCGCCGCGACCTGCGCCCGCAGATCGGCCATGTTCTGGTCGATGTTGCGCGCCGGGTACCGCGCACCGGCCAGCAGCCCGCGCGTCTCGCGATCGCGCAGTTCGCCCGCCGCGACCAGTTGCCAGTTATCGATGAGCACCCCCTCCTCCTCGACGTGCGTCGAATCCGGCGGCATCGATCCCGGCGTGATCCCGCCGATATCCGCGTGATGGCCGCGCGAGCCGACGTAGAAGAGCGGCTCGGCGTTCGCGGCACCTTCCGCGCCCACGAACACCGGCGTGATGACCGTGACGTCCGGCAAATGCGTACCCCCGTGATACGGGTCGTTGAGCATGAAGACGTCGCCGTCGCGCATCTTGCCGCGATTGCGCTCGATCACCGTCTTGATGCTCTCGCCCATCGAGCCCAGATGCACCGGCATATGCGGCGCGTTGGCGATGAGGTTGCCGTCACGGTCGAACAGTGCGCACGAGAAATCCAGACGCTCCTTGATGTTCACCGAATACGCCGTGTTCTGCAGACGCAGCCCCATCTGTTCGGCAATCGACATGAAGAGATTGTTGAAGATCTCCAGACGCACCGGATCGGCTTGCGTGTCCCGGTCAGCGGCATCGCGTTGCGTGGCGCGCGGCACCACGCGCGCCAGCACGAGGTTGCCCTGCGCGCTCATCTGCGCCTGCCAGCCGGGCTCGATTACCGTCGTGCCGCTCTTCTCGGCAACGATGGCGGGCCCATCGATGGTGTCACCCGCGAGCAGCGTATCGCGGGCAAACAGCGCCGCCTCGTGCCAAGCGCCACCGGCGTAGAGCTTCACGCGATCGACCGCCTGCGGTGCGCCCGACGTGCGGGCATCGAGCGAAGCGATGTCGACGGGGGCGTCCGAGCGGCCGATGGCTTCGACCGACGCCACCTCGACGATCAGCGCCGCTCCGTCCATCAGGAACGAATAGCGCTGACGATAGGCGGCTTCGAAGGCCGCGCGCATTTGTGCGACGTTACCGAACGGCACCGCCAGCGCCGAATCGGTGCCCGCGTAACGCACATGAACTCGACGCACCGTGTCGATGCGTGACGGCGGCACGCCCTGCGAGAGCAGGACATTCACTGCGTCGTCGGCGAGCCCGCCAAGCGCGTCTTCCAGCGCCGCCAAGCCGTCGTCCGACAGCGGCGCTTCGATCATGCGCTCACGCATCGCTGTCTGATCCGCGAGGCCCATGCCGTAGGCCGAGAGCACGCCGGCGAGCGGATGCGCGAAGACCTTCGTCATGCCGAGCGCATCGGCAACGCCGCAGGCGTGCTGACCGCCCGCCCCGCCGAACGTCGTCAGCACGTAGCGGCTCACGTCGTGACCGCGCTGCACCGAGATCTTCTTGATGGCGTTGGCCATGCTGCCGATTGCGATTTCGAGGAAGCCTTCGGCGAGCGCTTCGGGCGTCTGATGGCGGCCGGTCGCCTGTTCGATCTCCGCGGCCAATGCGGTGAACTTCGCCACCACGACATCGCGGTCGAGCGGCTCGTTGGCGTGCGGGCCGAACACCTTCGGGAAATGCGCGGGCTGAATCTTGCCGAGCATGACGTTGCAGTCGGTGACCGTGAGCGGGCCGCCGCGTCGATACGCTGCCGGGCCCGGATTGGCGCCGGCCGAATCCGGCCCCACGCGCAGACGCGTGCCGTCGAACGACAACACCGACCCGCCACCCGCGGCCACCGTGTGGATGCTCATCATCGGCGCGCGCATGCGCACCCCGGCGACTTGCGTTTCGAACACGCGCTCGAACTCGCCGTGGTAATGCGAGACGTCGGTCGACGTGCCGCCCATGTCGAAACCGATCACCCGCTCGAAGCCTGCCGCGCTCGACGCGCGCACCATCCCGACGATGCCACCGGCCGGGCCGGACAGAATGGCGTCCTTGCCCTGGAAGTTGTCGGCACGGGTGAGGCCGCCGCTACTCTGCATGAACTGCAGATTGACGCCCGGCATTTCCTGCGCGACTTGCTCGACGTAGCGTCGCAGGATCGGCGACAGATACGCGTCGACGACGGTCGTGTCGCCGCGCGAGACGAGCTTCATGAGCGGCGAGACTTCGTGCGAGACGGACACTTGCGAGAAGCCCAGCTCGCGCGCCATCGTCGCCAGCGCCTTTTCGTGGGCCTGATAACGATAGCCATGCATCAGCACGATGGCGAGTGCGCGGATCCCCTTGGCGTAGACCGCTTCCAGTGCGCGGCGCGTCGCCTCGGCATCGAGTTCGCGCACGATTTCACCATGCGCACCGACACGTTCGTCGATCTCGACGACCTCCGCATACAGCGCCTCCGGCAATGCGATATCGAGATCGAACAGGCGCGGGCGGTTCTGATAGGCGATGCGCAGCGCGTCGCGAAACCCTTGCGTCGTCACGAGCGCGAGCGGCTCGCCCTTGCGTTCGAGCAGCGCGTTGGTGGCCACGGTGGTTCCCATTTTCACCATCTCGACCCGCTCGGGCGTGATCGGCTCGCCCGGCGCGAGGTCCAGCAGGTGACGGATGCCGGCCACGGCGGCGTCGCGATATTGCTCGGGGTTCTCGGAGAGCAGCTTGTGCGTGACGAGCGTGCCGTCTGGGCGCCGGGCCACGATGTCGGTGAAGGTACCGCCGCGGTCGATCCAGAACTGCCAGCGTGAAGCGGTCTGGTGCGCAGGCGCGCGGTTTTGAGCGGAGGGCGTGAGGGCGTTCGTCATGGGGTCACTCGCAAAGCAATGGTCAAACGTGAATCGACGGGGTGACGGTGCCGGGGCACCGTCGTCATGCTGTGTTGGCGCGGGGCGCGCGTGTCCCGGCGTGTGGCGCGGCCGATGTCGTCCGCCGCGCCACACACTCGCAAATCTCGCTACCGGGAGAATTAAAGAGAAGTCATCGGACGCGGCAGCGACGGCTGCCGCGGTATTTCATTGGCACAGGGTGTCGCGTGTCACTGCGTGTGCGCCTCGAGCGAATCGAGATCACGGCCACGCGTCTCGGGCAGCGTGAGCGCCGCGAGAATCAGCACGCCGTAGGCCACGCCGGCGAAGATCCCGATGGTCGTGCCCAGGCCGTATTGCTTCGAGAGCATGCCGATCAGGAACGGGAACAGGGCGCCCACGGCACGGCCGACGTTGTAGCAGAAGCCCTGGCCGGAACCGCGCACGCGGGTCGGGAACAACTCGGTCAGGAATGCGCCCATGCCGCTGAAGATGCCCGAGGCGAAGAAACCGAGGGGGAAGCCGAGCCAGAACATGGCGCTATCGGTCAGCGGCAACGACGTGTACGAGAACGCGATCACCATCGAGCCCACGGCGAACAGAATGAAGTTCGGCTTGCGGCCGAGCCGGTCCGTCAGATACGAGCTGACCAAATAGCCGACCCACGAGCCGAAGATGATCATGGCGAGGTAGCCGCCGGTGCCCATCACCGTGAGATGGCGCTCCGTCTTCAGGTACGTGGGCAGCCACGTCGTGATGGCGTAGTAGCCGCCTTGTGCGCCGGTGGTCAACAGGGCGGCGCGAATCGTCGTCGAGAGCAATGCCGGGCTGAAGATGGCCGCCAGGCCGGGCGCGTCGTCCGACGTCTGCTTGGCCTTCTCCTTCTGATAGACCTCCGGCTCCTGCACGTAGCGACGAATGAAAAGCACGAGCAGCGCGGGCAGCAGGCCGATCAGGAACAGTCCGCGCCAGGCCATTTCGGCGGGGAACAGCGAGAACAGCACCGAGTAGAGAATGGCCGTCAGGCCCCAGCCGATGGCCCAGCCGGACTGCACGAGCCCCACGGCCTTGCCACGGTCGCGGGCGCGCATCACTTCACCGATGAGCACGGCGCCGGCCGTCCATTCGCCGCCGAAACCGAAGCCCATGAGCGCACGCGCGGCGAGCAGTTGATGGTAGTTCTGCGCGAGTCCGCACAGCCCGGTGAAGACGGCGAACCACAGCACGGTGAGCTGCAGTGTGCGCACACGACCGATGCGATCCGACAGAATGCCGGCCGCCCAGCCGCCAAGCGCCGAGGCGAGCAGCGTGAGCGTGCCGATGAAGCCCGCGTCGGCAAGGCTGATGCCCCACGTCGCGACCAGCGTCGGAATGACGAAGCTCAGCATCTGGGTGTCCATGCCGTCGAGCATGTAACCGACCTTGCAGCTCCAGAAGGCACGCTTTTGGCGCGGGGTGGCGTCGCCGTACCAGCCGAACAGGCTGCCGCCTTTGTCAGACGTATCCAACGTGCCGGCGGAGACTGCCGCCGCCGGGGGCGCGAGAGGGGTTTTGCTTTCCATGAGAAAAAAAGGCTCCGGTGATGTCGTGACTTGCCGTGTGATGTGCCCTCGGGCCGCGCTCTCCGATGGGCGTGTGCGGTCACCGGCAGGCGATCCTTCCCCTGCCGCCTCCCGTCATGGCGCGGTGTTTCTGTCGTGCTTGGTGCTCGGGTAAAGCTTCAGTGATGCGTGCTGCTTGCGTGAAATTTGCGGGGTGCTTCAGGTCATGCGTCGCTGGCCGGTATTGCCGTGATGCCAGGGTGCCGTGCAACGCACGTCGCGCGCGATCAGAAAACGGCGAGCGACGCGTTCGGGATATCCGTCATCAGCATGTAGCCCGGCCGGTGCGCGATGGCGACTGGCAGCCTGGCCTCCATGATTGCGGTCTGCGGCGTCACGCCACAGGCCCAGTAGACAGGCAGCTCGCCGTCGCGAATGGTGACGGCGTCGCCAAACTCCGGCTTATTCAAATCCGCGATGCCGAGCGCCGCCGGGTCACCGATATGGATCGGCGCGCCGTGCACGCCGGGGAACCGGCTCGTGATCTGCACAGCGCGAATGGCATCGGCCCCCTTCATCGGGCGCATCGACACGACCAGCTCGCCACCGAACTTTCCGGCGCGCTGATTGGCGATATTGGTTCGATACATCGGCACGTTGCGTCCCTCTTCCACGTGACGCAACCCAATGCCCGCCTGCGCCAGCATGCCCTCAAAGGAGAACGAGCAGCCGATGGCGAAGACGACGAAGTCGTCCTGCCAGACTTCGGCCAGGTGATCGACCTGTTCGGCGAGCTTGCCGTCGCGGTAAACGTTGTAACCCGGCACGTCGGTGCGGATATCCACCTCGCGACCCAGCGCCGGCACGTGCCATTGCCCTGGCTCGCCCACGCCGAGCAGCGGGCACGCCTTCGGATTGCTTTGGCAGAAGCGCAGGAAGTCGTGTGCGTAAGCCTCCGGCAGAATCGCGAGGTTGGCTTGCGCGAAGTCGCCGCAGTACCCGGCGGTCGGCTTGCGGAACTGACCGCTGCGCACGGCCTGACGGAAGGCGAAGGGCGTGATGGCGTCGCGTTGCGAGGCGAGGTCGACGAGCACGGCGGGATGGTTCATGACAGCTCCGGCATTGAGGGGGATGCATCGGTGGCATCGGATGGCTGAAGCATAGAAAGAAAAAAAAGTTGTCGCTAACGAGTTTTTCTACGCGCTGCCGTATAGAATTTCTTAACAACGTCACGGGTTTTCCCGAGGTTCGTTGTTTTTTTCTTCTCCGATCCGAGGTCAAATTTTGGGCACGCTCCCGACCCGCCGAGTCCCATGAACACGCGATTTCTCGAAACGTTCGTCACGCTGGCCAAGCTGCGCAACTTCCGTGCGACGGCCGCGGCACTGCACGCCACGCCGGCGGCGATCTCACAGCGGCTCAAGGCGCTCGAGGAGGAGCTGAAAACCGTGCTGGTCGATCGCGACACTCGCGAATTTCGTCTCACACCCAACGGCGAATACCTGCTGGGCTATGCCAAGGCGGTGGTGGAGGCGGCGCGCCGTCTGCAGACGGCGGCATCGGGCGAAAGCACCTTGCGCGGACGGTTGCGTCTCGGCGTGATCGAGACCGTCGTGCATAGCTGGCTGCCGCACTATCTGCGACGCCTGGCGGCCGACTATCCCTCGCTGGAAGTCGAGTTGACGGTGGACGTCTCGGTGCAGTTGCAGCGCCGCCTGATCGCGGACGAGCTCGATCTCATCATCCGCGTGGAGGGCAGCGACGACAGCAGCGTGGTGTGCGATGCGCTCGCCAACTATCCGGTGCACTGGATCGCGCGCACGGGCATGTTTCCGAACACGCGCAGCGGGCTCGCGAAGCAGGTGCTGCAGCATCCGATCCTGACCTACGGGCGCGGCACGGCGCCGCACCGGGCGCTCGAGGACATCGTGGCGAAACTGGCGGGCGTGCACGGCGTGCCCCTCTCGGAGACGCGCATCACCGGGTCGCCGTCGATTGCCGTGATCGTGCAGCTGGTGAGAGACGGCTTTGGTGTCGCGGCGATTCCGCGGCTGTTCGTCGACGATCTGATTGCGAGCGGTGAAGTCGCGGAGCTGCCGTTGCAGCCGGCGCCGCCGTCCATCGTGGTGTCGATGTCGCGACGTGCCGACGCCCCGCTCTTCGTGCATGGGGCGGCCACGGCCGCGCGCACGGCGTGCTCGGAATACTGCCGCAAGAGCGACCGGCGGCTGGTGGAATTGTTGTGAGGCGTCGCGGCGGGCGCTCGGTGCGATCTACCGAAAATGCGCCAGCCGCGTGAGGAACGTGTAGTCGGCTTCCGCGGCCATGAGGGCCATCAGCACAAGCAACGCGAGCGGCGGAATCAGGATCGCGTAGACGAGTGCGAGCCGCTCCCAGCGCATGTGCATGAACACCGCCACGATCAGGCCGGCCTTGGCCACCATCAGCGCGAGAATCAGCCCCCATCGCAAGTAGCCCTGCAGATCGGCGTAGTCGACGAGGTACGACAGCGTCGAGAGCACGAACAACAGCCCCCACACCTTGAGATAGAGGCTGACCGAATGCTGTTGGCCCGAGTGTTCGCCGCTGGCGCCAGACGCTTGCGTTGCGGATGTCGCAGAGGATTCCATCGCTCCTCCTACCAGAGATAAAACAGCGCAAAGATGAACACCCAGACGAGATCGACGAAGTGCCAGTAAAGGCCCGCGATCTCGACGAGCTGGTAGTTGCCGCGCCGTTCGAGTGTGCCGTTGAGCACCTTGCGCATCACCGTGAGCAGATAGATGACGCCCGCACTCACGTGCAGCCCGTGAAAGCCCGTGATCATGAAGAAGCACGCACCGAACTGCGCTGCGCCCATCGCATTGCCCCAGGGCCGGATGCCTTCGTGCACGATCAGGTTGGTCCACTCGAATGCTTGCATGCCGACGAACGCCATGCCGAAATAGGCCGTGGCGAGAATGCAGGCGGCCGTCTTGTCGCGATCGCGCCGGTAGGCGTAGTTCACCGCCATCGCCATGGTGCCGCTGCTGGTGATGAGCGTGAACGTCATGATGGCGATGAGCAGCAGCGGCACCGGATGGCCGTTCACATTGAGCGCGAATATCTCCGCCGGATTTGGCCAGGGGGCGGTCGTCGAGATGCGCACCGTCATGTAGCCGATGAGGAAGCTGCTGAACACGAACGTGTCCGAGAGCAGGAAGATCCACATCATCGCCTTGCCCCATGGCACGTGGAACGCGGCGCGATCTCCCGACCAATCGGTGACGACGCCGCGCCAGCCGGCGGGTAATTCGGTCGACGAGGACGATGCAGACGAAGGCGTATTCACGATGTCGCTCCTCGACGCGTTACGAACCGACGGCGGCAGTGCCGCACAGTCGCTGCGCGATCTCCGGCGTGAGATTGACGATGGCCGCGAACAGCACGATCCAGAGCACGAAAAGGAAGTGCCAGTACTGCGCGGTCAACGACAGGCGTCGTGCGCGCGCGGCATGGGTAAGCCGACGCGACGCGAGGCACGCCCACGCCACGCCGCCCCCGAGCAGATGCAGCGCGTGTAACCCCGTGAGCAGGTAGAAGAAGCTATTGGCGGGATTGCCGGCCACGCCGAAGTGGCGCAGGGTCAGGTCATGCCACACCCAAAGTTGCCCGATGACGAACGCGAGCGCGAACCCACCCGCCAGCGCCCAGTCCCGACGTGAGCGTCGCAACTCTCCGTGTCGAGCTTGCCAGACCGACGACTGCATCACGAGGCATGCGGCGGCCAGCATCCCCGTGTTGATCCACAGTGCGTTGATCGACGGTAGCGGACGCCAGTCTCCGAGACTCATGCGCATCACATACGCCACGAGCATCAGCGCGAACAGCATGCCGATCACACCCATGAGCCACCAGAGCGCGACCTGCGACGCCGCGCGACGCTGCGGCTGAGCGATGGGCACGCCCCCCGATGGCGGGGACGGCCATGACGGAGCGGGCTTCATGGTGCGGCTCCCTTGGGTGACTTGGGTGACTTGGGCGGTGGGGGCGGCGGCGTGTCGCGACGGTGCAGCGCCGCCGAGTCGCCCTGTACGAGCGTGGCGGGGCGTCGTGGATCTGGGGCGAGGTTCTGCGGCACGACGTCGTCGATGTCGCCCGGTACGCTGTATTCATAAGGCCAGCGATAGACCACGGGCGCAATCGGCCCCCAGTTACCATGCTCAGGCGGCACGTCGGGCGTTTGCCATTCGAGCGACGCCGCACGCCACGGGTTCGCGCCGGCCGGCTTGCCGTGCCGCACGCTCCAGGCGAGGTTGAACAGGAACAGCAATTGCCCGGCGGCCACGATGAACGCCGCTATCGAGATGTAGGCGTTCATCGTGTGCGCCGACTCGGGGATGAAACTGTAGCCCTTGAACTCGTAGTAGCGGCGCGGCATGCCGAGAATGCCGAGGTAGTGCATCGGGAAGAAGATCGCGTAGGTGCCGAGGAACGTGATCCAGAAATGCCATTGGCCGAGGCGGTCGTTCATCCGTCTGCCGGTGATGAGCGGATACCAGTGGTAGATGCCGCCGAAGATCACGAGCAGCGGCGACACGCCCATCACCATGTGGAAGTGCGCGACCACGAAGTAGGTATTCGACAGCGGCATGTCGACGCTGACGTTGCCGAGGAAGAGTCCGGTGAGGCCGCCGATCACGAAGGTGCTGATGAAGCCGATGGCGAACAGCATCGGCACGGTCAGATGGATGTCACCGCGCCACAGCGTGAGCACCCAGTTGTAGACCTTGATCGCGGTAGGGATGGCGATGATGAGGGTGGTCGTGGCGAAGAAGAATCCGAAGTACGGATTCATGCCGCTGATGAACATGTGGTGCGCCCAGACGACGACCGAGAGCGCGCCGATGGCGAGGATCGCCCAGACCATCATGCGGTAGCCGAAGATGTTCTTGCGTGCGTGCACGCTGATGAGATCCGAGACGATGCCGAAGGCGGGCAGCGCGACGATGTACACCTCGGGGTGGCCGAAGAACCAGAACAGGTGCTGAAACAGCAGCGGGCTGCCGCCGCGATAGTCGAGCGGTTGGCCCATCGACACGATGGCCGGCATGAAGAAGCTCGTGTGCAGGGTCTTGTCGAGCAGCATCATGACGGCGGAGACAAACAATGCCGGGAAGGCCAGCAACGCGAGCACCGTGGCCATCACGATGCCCCAGACCGTGAGCGGCATGCGCAGCAATGTCATGCCTTCGGCGCGTGCTTGCAGCACGGTGGTGACGTAATTGAGGCCGCCCATCGTGGCGGCCACGATGAAGATGGCCAGCGAGACGAGCATCAGCACGATGCCCCACTCGGTGCCCGGCGTGCCGGGGAGAATCGCTTGCGGGGGGTAGAGTGTCCAGCCCGCGCCGGTCGGGCCGCCGGGCACGAAGAAGCTCACCATCAGCACGATGACGGCGAGCAGGTAGACCCAGTAACTGAGCATGTTCAGGAACGGGAAGACCATGTCGCGCGCCCCGACCATCAGCGGGATGAGGTAGTTACCGAAGCCGCCGAGGAACAGTGCCGTGAGCAGGTAGATCACCATGATCATGCCGTGCATGGTGACGTACTGGTAGTAGTGGTTGGCGTCGATGAAGGAGAACTTGCCCGGGAACCCCAGTTGCATGCGCATGAGGTTCGAGAGGACGAGCCCGACGAGTCCCACGGCGATGGCCGTGCACGCGTATTGCACTGCAATCACCTTGTGGTCCTGGCTCCAGACATATTTCGTCCAGAAGCTGTGCGGAGCGCCGTGGTACCCACCGGCGTGGGCTGCACTGTCGGAACTGTCGGAGTCGCCGGTCATGACTTGTCTCCCTGTGGGATCTGTCGCTGATTCGAGTTGTGTTGTCTCGTGTTGTGTTGTCTTGTGGCGTCTCGCGCTATGTCGTTCTGCGTGGTGCTATGTCGCACGGTGCCGCACCATGTCTAGGTATGTCGTGTCGTCTCGTGCTGTCTCGTGCGATCTCGTGCTGTCTCGTGTCGTGTTGTCCCCTGCTGTCCCGTCTTGCGTCGCGGCGCTGACCTTGCGGTGCATTCTTCCGATGTTTCCGTGGTGATGCGTCTGCGAGGATGCGTCTACAAAATCCGAGGTCGCGCTAAGGCGCGGGGCGAATCATCGGCACGCGCGGCTGCGCGGGCCCCGACGGCGGATTGACGGGCTGTGCCGGCGGGATAGCCAGTGGCGGCAACGTCGTGTTCGGGTCGTTCTGCAACGGTAGCCCCGGCGCTTGCCCCGGCCGGCGTGCCGGCTGAGACGGCGGCTGCGAGCTTGAGCTTGACGGACCGGATGGCGTCAGCGGCGCGTACTGTGCGGGCGGACGCGGTGTCAGCAGTGAGTTTTGGGCGAGTTGTACGGCGGGCTGAGCGCGAGCCGATTGGGTCGTCAGGCCCAACGCTACCGGTTGGAGAGGCGCGTGCATGGCAGCGGCGGGCGCAGGCGTTGCCGGCTGTGAAGGGGCGGCCTCCGGGGGCGGCGCGGAACCCAGCGTCCGGATGTACGTGATGAGCGCCTTTAGCTCGTCGTCAGTGAGATCGAGCTTGGGCATGATTGGCGCGAAGCCCTTGGGCACTCGTGCGGTCGGATTGCGGATGAAGGTCGCCAGGTACGCGTCGTCGACGTGCGCCGAACTGCCATCCTGAAACGTCTGCGTCGTGCCGTACAGACCTTTCCAGGTCGGCCCGACGCCGGGCGAGCCGTCGACCGTGTGGCACGCGGCACAGCCCTTCGCCTGCGCCAGCAATTTGCCTTTCGCCGCGAGCGGGTCAGACGTCGCCGCCCCGGCATGTTGCGCTTGCAGTGCAGCAAAGGTGGGGAGTGTGGCCACCCAGGCGTCGTAGGCGGGCTTGTCGTCGACCACAACAACGCCGCGCATGTTGGCGTGGCCGACGCCACAAAGCTGTGCGCAGAGGATGTCGAAGCGCCCGATTCGCGTGGGAGTGAGCCACATCTGCGTGACCATGCCCGGCACCATGTTCATGCGCGTGCGGAAGGGCGGGACGTAGAAGTCATGAAGGACATCTTTGGCGCGCAGCAGCAATTTCACTGGCTGGCCGACGAGCAAATGCAGTTCGGGGGCGTCGACGATACGGTTGTCCTGATTCGCGGGATCCTTGGGATTCAGGCCGAGCGGGTTGTCCGCGGTGACATAGCTCGGGTCGGAACTGCCGAGCCGCCCGTCGGGGCCCGGCAGGCGGAAACGCCATTGCCACTGCTGGCCGACGACTTCGACGACATGAGCATTGGCGGGGGGATTGATGAGTTTGGCATAGACGAATAGGCCCGGTGCGAGCATGGCGGCTATGCCAACGGTTGTGATACCGATGAGCCAAGCTTCGAGACGCCGGTTGTGGGGCTCGTAGGCCGCGCGGTGCCCGTCGCGATGGCGGTAACGGTAGATCGCCCAGGCAACGAAGAGATTGACGGCGGCAAAGGCCACGCCGGTGATCACCAGCGTGATCGTGAGGGTGTCGTCCATCTGGCGCCAGTTAGACGCCAGCGGCGTCTGCCACCACGGGCTCCAGAAATGGAAGGCCAGGGCGGCGGCGACCAAGGCGGTTAGGAGGACGGGGAGGGCCATGGCGCGCCGTGCTACCGGGCTGTGCGAGCGCCCGGATGCGCGCTCGCGCCACAATCGCCGTACAAGATTATCTGCACGTTGCCGTCCTCCCCATCCGATTTTCTGCCGACCGCTCGTATCACGTCTGCAGGTGCAGCCTTTGACCCGGCAGCTGGATCGAATGCTGAACACCGCTTGGCAGCCTGCCGGGACACCTGTGCGCACGAAGGCCTGATGGCTCCACCTTTCTTAGGCTAGTTGGTCGATGTGAGGAGTCAAGGCCCGTAGGATGGCGCGGGCTGCAGAGCGAAGATGGATCGGACCAAGATCTGATCCATCCCGGAGATTTGATAGATTTAGGTGGATGGACGGTTGTGTGTCAAGCAAGACTTATTGGCGTTGCGCGCCAACGTTGCCGCCGGAGAACGTGGCACGAGCCAACGCGACCAACAGGCTCAACAACAGGCCCAGAGCGAAACCACCCGCCACATAAAGCGACTTGACGGGTGAACTTGGTTTGAGCGGCGTGTAGACTTCCCCAACAAGACGCGTCGGATAAGAGCGCAGTGGGTCCAGCGCACTCTCAAGGCCAAGCTCGCGCTCTTGCAACGCCACAAGCTGTCCCGTCGACAACGAGGCAATATTGCCAAGCAGCAAGCCACGGGTGCTCATGTCACCCTGCGCCGCTCCAGTATCGAGCGCCTGATTGCCTTCGGCGAGACGCTTCTTGATCGCCGCAATGTCCGACTGCGTGTCCGCAAGCGCTGTCTTGAGACGCGCCATCGTCGTATCGAACAACGCCTGATCGCGCATCGAATACTCTTGCCACACCGCATTGAGGGTTTTCTCGGCCTCTTCCGGCGAGCGCCGCGAAACCTGCACATTGATCATGTCGAGCGCCTTCGCCGGCGATGCGCGCAACGAAGAGAATGCAAGTTGCGATTCCGGTCGGGCGTCTTCCGCGAGTTTAATCCCCAGACGCTTGAGCACAGCCAGCTTGAAGCTCGGCTCGCTCAGACGCTCCACCCCCGACAGCGCCGTTCCAATCGGGATTGCCGGCCCCTTTCCTTCTGCCGCCTGAATCTGACCCACCTGGATCGTCATTCGCGCAGTCCAGTTCGGCTGAACGATCAGGGAAACCACGAGGCCAATCACAGCACCGGCCATGCAACTTCCAACAATGAGCCACAAATAGGACCTGAAGAACTGCGCGAGCGACATTTCGTCACTCGATGAAACCTTTACCGTGGGCATAAGATTGTGATATCAGAGGGGAAATCGAATAACTAGCGCGCAATTATATAGGAGTGAATCTTCCCAAGATTCATCAAAATCACAAGTTTCGGTTTTGTCTACCACAACGAAATCTCGATTCGTGCATCTTCCCGTTGCGACCCCATGGCCTCTGCCTAAATTCCTCTGAAAATGACCATGAAGTCTGACATCGTGGATTCTTTTCGAGAATGCAACGGCTCGAAAGGCGGAGAAAGGTGTGTATTCCGGTACAATGCAGGCCGCGCGGTTTCGGGCACGCACTCGGAGTTACCTGACGCCGCGGTTCTCGTGGCACCAAGATAACAAATCAGCAGATCCACGCCCCTCGGGCCAGATCGGTCAAGGCCGGCGAAGGTTCGTTTCATTGTTAGATGAGAACAACACTCGTTGCATCAAAACGTAAGCGTTGTAGCCCGACGGGTGGGGGCTCTGCCACAATTGGTATTTGTAGCGCACCCGTTTAATGCAAATAAGAATCATTACTGCCGACACGAGCGATGTCGGTCTCATGACCCGCATTCATCTCGCAAGACTGGGCGATCGGGCAGCGTGCCCTGCCATAGGCTTGATGCGCTACCGACGCGATGTTAATCGCGTGGATTTCCCTGTCGAAATGCTCCGGCCCTTTAAGGGCACAGATAGAACATGTGCCGCCCGGCATCTACCAGGATCGACGGACCGGGTGTCAGGCCCGAGCGATCGGGATCGGCTCGCATCGTGCCGAATTCCGAAAAATGTCCGGGGGCTGTCCCGGACGGACAAGACGTTTTCGTCCCCCGCGGGTATTACGGTGCGGGGGTTTGAGTATTACGGCATCGGCCGCTCCTGAAGCAACTGGTTATGCGCAACTACAACTCTCGCCAGCGTATCTTGGTGACCGGCGGCGCCGGCTTTCTCGGCTCGCATCTCTGTGAACGACTGCTCGGTCAGGGGCATGAAGTCCTGTGCGTCGACAATCTGTTTACCGGCGCTAAGCAAAACATCGAACATCTGCTCGCTAACCCCCGGTTCGAGTTCATTCGTCATGACGTGACGTTCCCGCTCTACCTCGAAGTCGATCAGATTTACAACATGGCGTGCCCGGCATCGCCGGTGCACTACCAGCACGATCCGGTGCAGACGACCAAGACGTCCGTGCATGGTGCGATCAATATGCTTGGTCTGGCCAAGCGCGTCGGCGCCCGCATCTTCCAGGCATCGACCAGCGAAGTCTATGGCGACCCGGTGGTGCATCCGCAGCCGGAGAGCTACTGGGGCAATGTGAACCCGATCGGTATCCGCTCGTGCTACGACGAAGGCAAGCGCTGCGCCGAAACCCTGTTCTTCGACTACCACCGTCAGCACGCGTTGGATATCAAGGTCGCGCGCATTTTCAACACGTACGGCCCGCGCATGCATCAGAACGACGGACGTGTCGTGTCGAACTTCATCATGCAAGCGCTGTGCGGCGAGCCGATCACCATCTTCGGCGAAGGCCGTCAGACCCGGTCATTCTGCTACGTTGACGATCTGATCAGCGGTATCATCGCGCTGATGGAGACCCCAAAGGGCTTCACCGGACCGATGAATCTCGGCAATCCCCATGAGATAACCATGCTTGAGTTGGCATCGACCATCATCGAACTCACGGGATCAAAGTCCGAAATCGCATTCAAGCCGTTACCCGCCGATGACCCGACGCAACGCCAACCGGATACGCGACTTGCCGAGTCGGTTATCGGGTGGAAACCGACCGTGGCATTGCGTGAAGGTCTGCAGCAGACCGTTCAGTACTTTCGCGCATTCGTCTAACGCCCAGTAATCGCACTTAGTGCACTTCTCGCAGTTCGGAATAGATTCGCAATGTTCAACGATAAATCGATTTTGATCACGGGCGGCACCGGGTCGTTCGGCAAAAAATACGTCCGCACCATCCTCGCTCGCTACAAGCCAAAGCGCTTGGTGATTTACTCGCGCGACGAACTCAAGCAGTTCGAAATGGCGCAGGAGTTCAACGATCCGTGCATGCGCTACTTCATCGGCGACGTTCGCGATGGCGAACGACTATCGCAAGCCATGCGCGGCGTTGACTACGTCATTCACGCAGCTGCGCTCAAGCAAGTGCCTGCGGCAGAATACAATCCGCTCGAATGCATCAAGACGAATATTCACGGCGCGGAAAACGTCATCAACGCCTCCATCGCGAATAACGTCCACAAGGTCATCGCGCTGTCGACGGACAAGGCCGCCAATCCGATCAACCTTTACGGCGCAACCAAGCTCGCTTCGGACAAGCTGTTCGTCGCAGCCAACAACATGGTCGGCGCGAATCAAACGTCGTTCGCCGTTGTGCGCTATGGCAACGTGGTCGGCTCGCGTGGCTCGGTGGTTCCGTTCTTCCAGAAGCTGCTCGACGAAGGCAACAAGAAGCTGCCGGTCACGCATCGCGAAATGACGCGCTTCTGGATCAGCTTGCAAGACGGCGTGGATTTCGTGCTGAAGAATTTCGAGCGCATGCACGGCGGCGAAATTTTCGTGCCGAAGATTCCTTCGATCCGTATTACGGATCTCGTGGAAGCCATGGCCCCCGGCATCGACATGGACGAAGTTGGTATCCGCCCGGGCGAGAAGCTTCATGAAATCATGTGCCCGGCCGACGACTCGCACCTGACGCTCGAATTCGGCGATCACTACGTGCTGCGCCCGACGATCAAGTTCAATCATGCCGACTTCGACTACACGACGAACATGCTCAGCGAGCAAAGTACGCCGGTCAAGCAAGGCTTCGAATACAACTCGGGCAACAACCCGCACTTCCTTTCGCCAGCCGAAATCCGCGAATTCAATGTGAAGGCGATGGCATGATTCCGTACGGCCGGCAGGATATTTCTCAGGAAGACATTGACGCCGTCACCGCGGTACTCCAGTCGGATTTTCTGACGCAGGGTCCGGCCGTGCCAGCCTTCGAGCAAGCCGTCGCCACCTATGTCGGCGCACCTCACGGTGTGGCGGTCAACAGCGCGACGTCTGCCCTTCACATCGCGTGCATGGCGCTTGGCGTGGGTCCGGGTGACACCGTCTGGACCAGCCCGAACACGTTCGTCGCTTCAGCGAACTGCGCGCGATACTGCGGTGCCGATGTCGATTTCGTCGACATCGATGTGCGCACGTATTCGATGTGCGCCGAGCAACTGGAGCGCAAGCTCAAGGAAGCGTCGACTTGCGGCAAGCTGCCCAAGGTCGTCATTCCCGTCGCCTTCGCCGGTCAGTCCAGTGACATGCGTCGTATGCGCGAGTTGGCGAACGAATATGGCTTCGCGATCATCGAAGACGCATCGCATGCGATCGGCGGACTTTATCTTGATCACCCGATCGGCGGCAGCGAATTTGCGGACATCACCGTTTTCAGCTTCCACCCTGTCAAGATTGTCACGACAGCCGAAGGCGGCCTTTGTATTACGCACTCGGCCGCACTGGCCGACGCGATGCGCCGTGCGCGCTCGCACGGCATCACGCGAGATCCGGCGCAGATGACAGCGAAGTCCGAAGGTGACTGGTATTACCAGCAACTTGATCTGGGCTACAACTATCGGATGACCGAGATGCAGGCTGCGTTGGGCGTGAGTCAGATGACGCGCATCGATTCGTTTGTCGCGCGCCGTCACGCGCTGGCCAAGCGCTACGACGCGTTGTTGGCCGACCTGCCGCTGACCACGCCATTCCAGTCGCCCGACGGCTATTCCGGACTCCACCTGTATCCGATCATGGTCGACGATGCGAGCCGTCGCCGCGAGACGTTCGACCGGATGCGTGCGGCCGGTGTGCATGTCAACGTGCACTATATTCCGGTGCACCTCCAGCCGTACTACGCACAGATGGGCTTCAAGGCAGGCGACTTCCCGACGGCGGAAGGCTATTACGCCCGCGCGATCAGTCTGCCGATGTTCCCGACGCTCACGGAAGCGCAGCAGGACTACGTCGCAAAGACCCTCGGAGAGTCGCTGCAATGAAACTGGCGCTGGGAACGGTCCAGTTCGGACTGGCTTACGGCATCACCAACGCCAGCGGTCAGGTCTCCGAAAGCACGGCGCGCGACATTCTTCTACGCGCAAAGGACGCCGGTGTCGAGGTCCTCGACACCGCCGCAGCCTACGGTGAAAGTGAAATAGTACTCGGCCGCGCGCACAGCGAAACGCGCGGCTTTCGCATTATCAGCAAGACGCTCCCGCTGGCATCCGCCGGCGAAAGCGATCCGGTGGGTCAGGTCGTCGCACGTGTCGGCGAATCGCTCGCGCGCCTGCGCGTTACGCAGCTCGACGGGCTCCTCGTCCATCACGCGAGCGACCTTCTCGGTTCGCACGGCAAGGCACTGTACAGTGCCCTTCAAAGGCTGCGCGGCAACGGCGCAATTGCCCAGCTCGGCACGTCGGTTTACACACCGGAAGAAGCCCGCGCGATTGCGCAGGACTTCGCGATCGACCTGATTCAGGTGCCGATCAACGTGCTCGATCAATCGTTTGCCACATCGGGAACGTTGGCGTGGCTGCGCGAACGCAATATCGAAGTCCACACACGATCGGCATTCCTGCAAGGATTGTTGATGGCCGACGTACTGCCATCCTTCCTCAAATCGCTGACGCCAGGGTTCGAACGCTTTCGGGACATCTGCCGGGAAGCAGGCCTGAGCCCGCTGGAAGGCGCACTGTCTTTCCTGCGCACCTTGCCGATCGACCACATCGTCACGGGCGTGCAGAACGTGGCGCAACTCGACGAAATCGTTGCCGCCTGGCAGCGAGTCCAGACACTGAATGTCGATGGCTTTGCCGCCTGCAACATGGCAACCTCGCCTGCCGTCAATCCGGCGAACTGGGCGCGAATGCTCAAGGAGTCGACATGACCATCATCGCGTTGCTTCAAGCACGTTGCAGTTCGAGCCGTCTGCCGGGAAAAGTGCTAAAGCCTTTGCTCGGTCAACCGATGATCCTGAGGCAGATCGAGCGGCTGCGTCGGGTGCGCCGTATCGATGAACTGGTGGTGGTGACCAGCGAAGAATCGTCCGACGACGAACTTGCCGGGGTTTGCCACAACGCCGGTGTGCCTGTGTTTCGCGGCAGTCTGAACGATGTGCTCGATCGCTTCTATCGCGCGATCGAATCGAAGACGGTCGACCACGTGGTCCGCCTAACCGCCGATTGCCCGTTGACCGACCCGGCAACTGTCGACGCCGTCATCGATCTCTATCTCAAGGGCGGATTCGATTACGCCAGCAACACGCTACCGCCGACGTATCCCGATGGTCTGGACGCCGAGATTTTCCAGGCCGAAGTGCTGCGCACGATCTGGCGCGAAGCGTCGCAGCCGTCTGAGCGCGAGCACGTCACCTCGTTCATCTACAAGCACCCGGAACGCTTCCGACTCGGCAATCTGACCAACGATCGCGACCTGTCCTCGCTGCGCTGGACCGTGGATACCCCCGCAGATTTCCTTTTCGCCGAGGCGGTGTACGAAGCGCTATACGCCGAGAATCCGGCGTTCGATTATGCCGACGTGCTGGCGCTGCTCGCCCGTAGCCCTGAATTGCAGTTGCTCAATACCGAACAGGCCCGGAACGCGGGCTATTTGGCGTCCCTTTCCCAAGACGCGCTCACTACCCCCAAGGGGTGATCTATGTCCCAACGCTATCAACAGTCCGAAACGCTGCTTGAGCGAGCCTTGAACACGATTCCACTCGGCTCGCAAACCTTCAGCAAGAGTCGCACGCAGTATCCGTTCGGCGTCTCCCCATACTTCATCGAGCGCGGTCAGGGCTCGCACCTGTGGGATGTGGACGGTAACGAATACGTCGACATGATCGGTAGCCTCGCTGCCGTCACGCTCGGACATCGCGACCCCGATGTGGATGCTGCCGTGCGCGCGCAGCTAGACAGCGGTGTGATTTTCTCGCTACCTCACCGTCTCGAGATGGAAGTGGCCGAGCAGATTGTGAAGATGGTCCCGTGCGCGGAACGCGTGCGCTTCGGCAAGAACGGCTCCGACGCAACGGCCGGCGCGGTTCGCGTTGCGCGCGCTTTCACGGGACGCGATCATGTCGCCGTGTGCGGCTACCACGGCTGGCAGGACTGGTACATCGGCACCACGCTGCGTAATCGCGGCGTACCCGAAGCGACACGCGCCCTTTCGCACTCGTGGGCGTACAACGACATCGATAGCCTCGAAGCGATTTTCAAAGCGCATCCGGATCAGGTCGCCGCCGTCATCATGGAGCCGATGAATGTCGTCGAGCCGATGCCCGGCTTCCTCGCTGCGGTCAAGGCCCTGGCGCACAAGCACGGTGCACTGCTCGTGTTCGATGAAACGATCACGGGCTTCCGCTACGCCAACGGCGGCGCGCAGGAATTGTTCGATGTCACACCCGATCTGGCGACCTTCGGCAAAGGCCTTGCAAACGGATACCCGGTCTCGGCCGTCGCTGGTCGTGCCGACGTCATGCAACTGATGGAAGAAGTCTTCTTCTCCTTCACGTTCGGTGGCGAAACGCTCTCGCTGGCTGCCGCACTTGCGACCATGCGCAAGCTCGAGCGCGAGCCGGTTACGGCAACGCTCACATCGCAAGGCCTGAAGATCATCGACGGTCTGCGCAGCCGCATTGCAGCGCTCGGTGCCGAGGACTTCCTGTCGGTCTCGGGCCACCCGACGTGGAGCTTCCTGCTGATCAAGGATACGGACCGTTATTCGACGTGGTATCTGAAGACCCTGTTCATGCAGGAAATGCTTGAGAATGGCATTCTCACGTTCGGCACACACAACCTGAGCTACAGCCACTCAGACGCCGACATTGATGCGCTCTTCCGGGCGTACGATCACACTCTGCCGATGCTGGTGAGGGCGGTGCGCGAGGGCGGCATCGAGTCCATGCTCAAGTGCAAGCCGCTCGAACCGCTGTTCAAAGTCCGGTAAGTCGATGAAGGTCGTCATTCGCGCGGACGCGTCGATCCAAATCGGCTCCGGCCACGTCATGCGATGCCTGACGCTGGCGGATCGTTTGCGCACGCGTGGCGCGGATGTGACCTTCGTCGGCCGCCCTCACCCGGGGCACGCCGGCGATGTGATTGCCGCGCGCGGATATGCTTGGCTTGCGTTAACGGCATCGTCCGCGACGACAGCAGCCCCCGTCGTGCAAGACTCGCCGGACACGCCGCTCGCCCATGCTCGCTGGCTGGGTGTGCCCTGGCAAACCGACCTGATCGAGACGCAGCAGGTGCTTGCGCTAGTGAAGCCCGACTGGCTCGTCGTCGACCACTATGCCCTCGACGAGCGCTGGGAACGCCTTGCCCGGACGTCGGCACCGCGCATCATGGTGATCGACGATCTCGCCGATCGCGGTCACGACTGCGACATCCTGCTCGACCAGAATTTTCATTTGGATCCGCGCCGTCGATACGAAGGACGCGTGCCGGTCGACTGCGTCAAGCTTCTGGGGCCTGCCAACGCGTTGCTGCGGCCGGCGTTTCTCGGACCCCACCCGCCACGCACGATCCCGGATAAAATACGGCGACTGCTCGTGTTCATGGGTGGCGTGGATGCCGACAACGTGACGGGCAAGGTGCTCGACGCACTCGAGCTCTCGCCGCTACGCGACGTCCCGACTGACGTGGTGCTCGGCGCGAACGCTCCGCATCTGGCAAACGTGCGCGAACATTGTGCTGCGATGCCGCAGATCCGCCTGCATGTCCAGATCGACAATATGGCGGAACTCATGGCGGGCGCCGATCTGGCGATCGGCGCTTGCGGATCCGCGACCTGGGAACGATGCGCACTAGGCCTGCCGACGGTGGTCATCGTGCTCGCGGACAATCAACGCCCCTCTGCCAACGATCTGGCTACCGCCGGGTTCGTCTGCAATCTGGGAGACGCTACCGATCTCGCGCCGGACGTCATCGCACGCGAAGTCGTGGCACTCGCACACGACAGCACGCGCCGGGACAAGCTCTCGCGCGCGTCAATGGCGCTGATGCATGACGACCGGCAAGACCCCGCATCGCTGATTTTTGAATGGTCCGGGCATGCTCAGCACTGACACAACTCACGATTTTGGCATCAGTGATCGGAATGTCGCCCGAATGCACGCAGAAGATACCTGCGCTGCCAAACACCACAACTTGCCTCATTGCGGCAAGACGGCGCGGCCTGTGCCCGCCGGTTCGTTGCACGGAGTAGCACTATGACGATCAATATCGGTGGCCGCCTCGTCGGTCAGGAACACGAGCCGTTCATTATCGCGGAGATGTCCGGGAACCATAACCAGTCGCTCGATCGCGCGTTGGAAATTGTCGATGCAGCGGCTTCATCGGGGGCCCACGCGCTGAAGATCCAGACGTATACCGCCGACACAATGACGCTCGATATCCGCGAGCGCGAGTTCTTCATCTCGGATCCGAAGAGTCTCTGGCACGGCAAATCGCTCTACGAGCTGTACCACGAGGCCCATACCCCATGGGAATGGCACATGGCGATCTTCGAGCGCGCGCGCAGCCACGGCATGATTCCGTTCAGCACGCCGTTCGACGACACGGCAGTGGACTTTCTGGAGAAACTGGATGTCGCGCTTTACAAGATCGCGTCGTTCGAGAACACGGACATTCCGCTGATTCAGAAGGTCGCACGCACCGGCAAGCCGATGATTATATCGATCGGGATGGCAACGGTGGCCGAACTGGACCTGTCGGTGCGCGCCGCGCGTGAAGCCGGCTGCCGCGATCTGATTCTGCTCAAGTGCACCAGCACCTATCCTGCCACGCCTGAGAACACGAACATCCGCACCATTCCGCACATGCGGGATCTGTTCGATTGCGAAGTCGGCCTCTCTGATCACACGATGGGGGTGGGTGTTTCCGTCGCGAGCGTAGCGCTGGGTGCGACCGTCATCGAAAAACATTTCACGCTCGACCGCGCCGATGGGGGGGTCGACTCCACTTTCTCGCTCGAGCCACATGAGCTCGCGTCGCTGGTCGTTGAAACCAAGCGCGCCTGGCAAGGCCTGGGCAAGGTCGCTTACGGCCCGACAGCCGCCGAGAAGAAGTCGCTGGTGTTCCGTCGTTCCTTATACATCACGCGCGATCTGCGTGCCGGCGAAACGCTCGACGGCACAAGCGTGCGTGCGATTCGACCGGGATTCGGTCTGGCACCGCGCCACCTGCACGACATCTTGGGCCGCACCGTCAAGCAGGACATTCCACGCGGTACGCCGCTGTCCTGGGATTTGCTGGCCTGAGCAGCAAGCCTACCTTCACATCTGGAAGTTATGCGCATCGGTTTCGCAAGTATTTACGCCTATAGGCCCCATGTCGAACACATCTACTGGTTAGGTGAAATGATGCGTGGGCGCGGGCACGACGTCTCCTACCTGAGCTGCGACGGCGCGCTCACGCACTGCTACACGCGAGCGCTGCGCGATCAGGACCAGGGCTTGCGAGAGTGCTTCAAATGCACGCTGGGCGGTATTCGCTCGTTTACGGGCAAGTCGGTCGACTCGATGCGCAACCTCCGAAATCCCGTCGGCGCAGCCGCCGTCGCCGAGGGCGCAAAGCGCTGGGGTTTCTCCGGCGCTTGCACCATCCTGCGCACGGAAAGTCCTGAAGATAAGCTGACCGACACGTTCAAGCAGTTGCACGCACGCCTGACCATCGGCGCGGCGGAGGCATTCGCAGCGGCCACACGTTGGATCGAATCGCGCAATCTCGACGCAATCGTCTGCTTCAATGGCCGTATGGAAGGTCCGCGTGGCCTGATGGAAGCTGCGCGCGCCAAGGGCATTCCGTTCATTTCCGTCGAACGAACATGGTTCGGCGACGGACTCCTCCTGATTCCCGACCAGAACTGCCTGGGTCTCGATGCCGTGGGCAAAGTCGTCGCGGAGTACAGCAACAAGCCACTCACCGAGCAGCAGGCGCGCGTCGTGGCCAGTCTGCTGGCCGGCCGATTCCTGCGAGACAATACGCTCGAATGGCGCGCCTACAACCGCAACGCAGAAGATCGGGAATGGCCCGCCGCCAGCAATGGCATGCGACTGTTGATCACGCCCAGCAGCCTGAACGAGTTTGACGGCCATCCTGACTGGAAGACACAGTGGCCGAATCAGATTGCGGCGCTCGACAGCCTGCTAACGCAACTCGAGGTGAACCCGGCCAGTTGTATCCTGCGCTGCCACCCGAACTGGGGGGAGACTATCGGCCTGCGCGACGGCGGACTGGCTGAGCGCATGTACACAGAATGGGCGCAGAGACGCGGCGTGCACGTCATCGGCAGCAAAGACCGCACCAGCACGCTTGGATTGATCGCGCAAACCGATGCCATCGTCGTGAATGGCGGTAGCGCCGCCTTCGAAGGCGGCGCCCTAGGCAAACAGATCATCGCGCTCGGCACCTCGATCTATCAGCGCGCCGGGTTCCAGATTCAGTACTACGGTCCGGACGACGCTCCGAATCTGGCGCAAATCGGAAAGCAGTCGCCAGACGAAATCGCCCGTAAAGTACTGCGCTTTGCGTATGCGTTCAACTTTCGTTTTAACCAGTACGTCTCCGCCGTTCGCGCGAAAACGACCACGCATTACCTTTACGATCCGAACGTCGACGGTGAACGGCTCGAACGCCTCATTCAAAATCGTCGCGTGAGCGCTGACGACGACGTTGTCGCCAACGACACTGTCGGTGAAGATCGTGTGCTCGCGTTGTTGACCGCGCGCAACTGGGCCGAACTCCGCGAAGCTCAGCGTCCGATCCCGACAAATTATCATCCCGTCAATCGTCGTGGCGTATTTCGCTGGATCGACGAGGTTCGCGATCGCATGCCGATCGGCGACCGTTAGAACGTGTCAGCCCGTTACGTTCATTCAAGTTATCTCTGGGGAGTTTGCCAACATGAGCCGTGTTCGAAATTTGACGCGCAGTCTGATGACGCAACCTGGCTACACGCTCATGCGCGTGCCGGCCCGGTTCCGTCTCGCGCGTAATGCTGTCAGCCGTTCACGCAGCCTGTTGCAGAACGCCCGCCTCCAGCAGTTTCTCGCAGAATGCGAAGCACGCATGCACAAGAGCGTCTTCGCCGGTGTGAGCGGTCCGGAATTCGTCCAGACGCTTGAGACCGACGGACTGGCCTTCGGTCTCAAGATTCCCGTTCACATGGTCGAGGAAATCAAGGCGTACGCCGCTCAGGCCAATTGCTATGCCGATCGCGAGCCGGCGTACGGATTTCGCCCTGATCAACGCGAGGCTGCAGAAAAGGTGCTCGGCAAGCCGATTTTGCTGGCACAGTACTTCAATACGCAACGCAACTGTCCAACCATCGACAAGCTTCGACACGATCCGTTGATCGAATGGATCGCCGCTCGCTACATCGGTTCGGTGCCGTCGTTCGTCGGCGCCAACCTGTGGTGGACGTATGCCGTAAAGGCGCGCGAAGAGGATCGTTTCAAGCACGCCCACCTCTACCATCGCGACGTCGATTGCTTCCGGTTCTTCAAGTTCTTCTTCTACCTGACCGATGTCCTGCCGGGTGACGGCGCTCACGTGGCCGTCGCGGGCTCCCATCATCGTCCGCCAACCTTGCAGCGTTTTGATGCGATCAAGGTTCGCCGTTACGCCGACGAAGAAATCGATAGCGCCTATGCCCCGGACGATATCCGGGAAATCTGTGGCCCGGCCGGCACCGGCTTCGCTGAAAATACGCTATGCATCCACAAGGGTCGCACGCCAGTGCGTCAGGCTCGCCTGCTACTTCAACTGCAATTTGCGTTATTCGACTACGGTGTCATGCATGACAACCGTGACGAAAGTGATCTGCATCTGATCGTCTAACGTGATGATGTTCGTATCAACGTTTTATCTCTGCGGGTGCATCACAGGCGTCCGCATTTTCGTCGGTCATGGTGCCTGATGAGCTACAAACGCAACTTTGGCACCATTTTCCTGAACGGGTGTGCCGCCGTCGTGATGATGGCGCGCATGCTTGCGTATGCGAAAACCCTGCCGATCGGTGAGTTCGGTACGCTGAGCGTCGGCATCCTGATTTCCGCATCGCTGACGATGATCAGCGCGTTTGGCTTCTTCCTGCTCATGCAACGCGACCTGCCGCAGTTGTTCGCGTCCGGACGCGTCACGCGCGGCATGATAATGATGATCGAGGTCACGATCGCGACCGTCGCCTGCGCGATACCGATGTTGTTGATGGGCATGACCGGCATCACGCTCGCAAGCGCAGGCGGCGGGTTGCTGGCGCTGGCCACGATCCACGGGTTGAGCAATCAATTGTTCGGCATCGTCTCGACGGAAAGCAAGAGCCGCCTGTTGCAGACGGAATTCTCCGGCACCCTGTTTCTGCGAAGCATCGCCGTCTCGGTGGCGGGTATTCTGGCGGCCTGGTGGACCGACCGGGCGGAAGCCATTCTGATGGCGGAGATCTGTGCGACGCTGTTGATGGTCGTGGTAGCGGCCGTGCGTGCCAGTACCCGATATGGCCGGCCGGTGCTCGGACTTTGCCGGCTGGCAATTCGGCATCTGCCGAAAGTGGAATGGCGCACGGCAGCCGCGCTGTTCACCACGACTTTACTGGCGTTCCTTGTCCAGAATGCCGATCGCTGGACAGCGTCCTCGCTGCTCGACAAGCATGACTTTGCGGCGTTCGCATTCATATGGACGCTCCTGGCTATGGCTTCGACGCTGCAAACGACGATCAACGCCAATCTGTTCCCCAGTCTCGCGGCTCAGCTGTATCATGACGGCCCTCAAGCCGTGGCGCGTCGAACGCGCCAAATTTCCGTCGCGTTTTTCGCGGTGCTGGCAGTGCTCGCCATCCCCGGCTACTGGATTCTCAAGTGGGGCATTTCGACCTACTTCTCCCGGTACGCGAGCGTTACCGCTTATCTGCCATTGTTCCTCGCTGCCGCCGCGTTCAGATCCTCGGATTTTTGGAGTAACTTTTTCGTGATCGCGGGCAAGACCCGTGTACTGTTCCTGTGCCAGGCAGCGGTGCTTGCCATTACGGCGCTAATCTCGGTGACCGCGTGGTTGCTCCCCGGCATTCCGATGCTGATGCGGCTTTCGATTTTGCCGCTCTCGCTATCCGGCCTTTCCTTCGTGTTCGGATTCGGTGCCACACGGCTCGCACAAAAATAACTTATGTCGAGATTATTCAAACTGACGTTCCTTTGGCGATGGTGGGTCACCCTTCGTCATTTGCCACTCGGGGTGCGCATCCATCCGCGGGCATTCGTACGCGCCAGCCTGTCGCAAGTACGATTTGCGCGCGGCACTCGGATCGCCCGCGAAGTGCTGATCAACCTGCCGGACGGTGGGCAATTCTCGGCCGGGGTCGGCGTATGGTTGTCCCATGGCATCGAAATCGAATCGACGACGCGTGTCGACATTGGCGAAGGCACGACCATTCAACGCCGCGGTTCGTTCAACGGCACCGTCTCGATCGGACGCGGGTGCCTCTTCGCGCCGAACGTCTTCATTTCCTCCGGCTCGCACATATTTTCTGCCTGGCCCGAGTTGCCCATTCGCGAACAGGAAGCTCGTTACGCAGCCCTAGCCCCCGACCAGCGTCCCGCCGGCTTCGAGGACAAGCCTGTCACGATCGGCGACGATTGCTGGATCGGCGTGAACGTCGCCATCATGCCCGGCGTCACCATCGGCACCGGCTGTGTCATCGGTGCCAACTCGGTCGTCACGAAGTCGCTGCCCCCGTATTCCATCGCGGTCGGTTCGCCGGCCGTTGTCAAGGCAAAGAGGGGCGCATGAACACAGCATTGCTCAGACGGCTGGCTGACCTGATTCGCACCGGTGCGGTCACCGGGATTTTCTCGATTTACTACCTTTATTACCTGACCGACTTCAAAGATGGCGAAGTGACGCAGTTACCGCCATACATCGCGCTGGCCAAGTATGCGGTCTTCGCCGTGTTTCTGGTCAGCCTGCTGCCGTTCCGGATTTCAACGCGCTACCGCGATGACATTCTGTACGTCCCTCTCTTCGCGATGTGCGGTCTGAGCTACATTGGGGCAATCGCGATGGGATTGGAGAATCCGACCGCGCTGTTCCTCAATACACTCATTTTCCTGCCGGTCTTATTCTCGGCGCGCATGACGGAAACGGGGCTTAATGATACGTTCCGTCTCGTCAAGAACATCATTCTCGTGCAGTGTGTGCTGGGGTTTGCGCTGCGCGCAGTCGGCATCGATCTCTGGACGGGGGGAGCCGTCTCCGGCGGCGTGGGCAACCCGAGTTCGTTCGGGCTGCTGTGCTGCGTGTCCTATCTGTATGTGGATACGTTCAGCACCCAGGCGCGTTTCGAGTTGCCGCAGAAGGCCATTCTGGCACTTGGCGCCGTGGCGACGAACTCAGTGTTTTCGCTGCTCACGATTGGCGCCATCGTGCTTCTGGTCGAGGCACGCAACCGCCGGCTGTTCTTCATCCTGCTCGCCTTTATCCCGACAATCGTCGTTGCCTCATGGCTGATAATGCGCGCAGAGGCGTCGGGGGCGCCATCGTTCCTGGTACACAAGATCCTCGCCGTGCTCAATTTCGTCGGACTGGTCGATTATGAGGTGACCGCTGGCATCACGGGCGGCCGGATTGCCGATCACATCAATCTCGTGCTGGGCTACATCGATAATCCCAGGACGATGCTCTGGGGTCACATCGACTCCACGGCATATCTGCCCGCGGACAGTCAATACGTCAGCTACCTGGCGTCGTTCGGTATTCCGCTGAGCGTATTGTTCGTCTTCGTGAATTTGCGGATCTATCTGCGTGCGGGCTCCGCCCGAGTACTGCAAACACCCCAACTCCAGTTCTTGCGTAACGCGTTGGTCATCTTCATGATCAACTTCTTCGTGAACCGAATCCTGGATTATTTCCCGATGATGTTCATCTTTCTGATGATCGTGATCGGTCTCGCCCGCAGCCCATCGCTCGCCGAAGTCAACTCAGCAGAAGCAACATGAAAGTCTGGATCGTCAATCCCTACGGTAGCCTTCCCGGAGAAGCATGGCGCGAGTATCGCAGCGCAATGCTGGCGGACGCGTTTGCCCGTGCAGGGCACGAAGTCACTTGGTGGATTTCGAACTTCGAACACCGCTCCAAGAAGTTCCGCTGCGAAGGTTATAGCGAGCGAGCGCTCGACTCCGGTGTAAAAGTCCGCATTGTGCCGACGACCACCTACCGCAGCCATGTGTCTGTCGACAGAATTCGCAGCGAGCGCACGTTCGCATGCAACGTCGCCAAGATCGCCGCACAAACTCCGGAAAACAAGCCCGACATCGTAGTGCTCGCCGAGCCGTCGGTCTTTTATGGCAAGCCCATCGTCAAGATGGCAAAGCAGTTCGGTGCCAAGCTCGTCGCCGACATCATCGACATCTGGCCGGAAGTCTTCGCGATGATTCTGCCGAAGGCCGTGCGACCGCTCGAGCGCCTCCTGCTAGCACCGCTCTACCGTCGGCGCGCATCGATCCTAAAGGCATGCGACGGGATCGTCGGCGTTTCCGAGGACTACCGCCTCGTCGGTCATCGTGCAGCGCCATCGATGCCGTCTGACGTTTCATACTGGGGTGTCGATGTCGCGATGATGCGCGAAGCGATGCAGCGCGAAAACGGTGAAGTCCACGAGAAACTCGGACTGCCGCCGAAAGCACCGGGCGAAGTCTGGGTGATCTACGCGGGCACGCTGGGTGCCGGGTACGATATGGCGTCGATTCTGGCCGCGGCCGAATCGCCGCGACTGGCGGGCAAGCCCGTCAAGTTCCTGTTCGCGGGTGACGGCCCGCAACGCCCGCTGCTCGAAGCCGCGGGTGCCAAGACAGGCACCAATGTCGTCTATCTGGGACGTCTTGACCCCAACGATCTCAACCTTTTGTACAAGTATTGCGACATCGGCCTGAGCACGTATCTGGCGCACTCGACGGTCTCTATGCCAATCAAGTTCTACGACTACCTGGCCGCCGGCGTCGCCACAATAAACTCGCTCGACCGCGAAATCAAACGTCTGATTGCGGATCACGAACTCGGCATGCAGTACACGCCCGGCGACGGCGATTCGCTCGCAAAGGCAATCGCCACACTGGCCTCGGACTCCGAGCGTCTGGCGCGCTGCAAAGCGAATGCCGCTAGACTCGGCCCGCGCTTCGACCAGTACCTCCAGCACGACGCGTTCGTACGCTTCGCCGAAGGTCTGAAATAGGTTCCAACCATGTTCCGCAAACTCTACCTCTCACCGCTCGGCTATCTGATCTCGCTGGTGCTGAACGTGCTCGGCGCGGTTTCTCGGCCGTTCATGGTCTACGGCTATGTATCGCGCAAAGATGGGCGATTTCTGCGTTTCACGCGCGTGAGCTCGAATGCCAAGATTCTGGACGCCGCAAATCTCAAGATCGGCGATCACTGCTGGGTCGGCCCGCACTGCCTGATCGACGCGAGCGGTGGGGTGGAGATCGGCGAAGGCGTACAGATCAGTTCGCTCAACGCCGTGCTCTCGCACAGCAGTCACGTGTCGGTGCGCCTTCTGGGCAAGCAATTCATCACGACGCCGACGCCGCAACGGCTGGGATTCATCAAATCGCCTGTAGTGATCGGCGACTTTACATTCGTCGGGAGCGGCGCGATCATCTTGCCCGGAACGCAGATTGGCAAGGGTTGTGTCATCGGCGCCGGCAGCCTGATCCGTGGACATATTCCGGATCATTCGGTTGTCGTCGGCAATCCTGGCCGCATCATCGGCACGACGGACAAATACGACGCTGAATTCGTGCGCAGCGGCGCCGTCGACGCCACATTCTTCGATTCGGCGCGATTGGCAGAGTTGAAGGCTGGTACGACCGATACGGCCAACGCAGCACCCACGCAAAGTCACTAAGACAAGACCCCCGGTCATCCGGGCACTCAGACACCTTCTCGCAAAACAAGGACTTCGCTCATGACGGCCAAATTCCTTCCCTTCGCCCAGCCGGAAATCGGAGAGGCGGAAATCGCCGAAGTCGTGGACACGCTGCGTTCCGGCTGGGTCACTACCGGCCCCAAGACCAAGCAATTCGAAGCGGATTTTGCTGCCTTCCTGGGCGGCGGCGTGGAAGCCATTGCGGTGAACTCGGCAACGGCCGGACTGCATCTGGCGCTCGAGGCGGTTGGCGTCGGTCCCGGCGATCAGGTCATTACCACGACGCACACGTTTACGGCGACCGCGGAAGTCATCCGTTACCTGGGCGCCGATCCCGTCTTCGTTGACGTCGACCCGAACACGCTCTGCATTGATATCGATGGCATGGAGCGCGCGATCACGCCGGCGACCAAAGCAATCCTGCCCGTGCACTTCGGTGGCCGTGCCGCCGACATGCAACGTATTATTGCGATTGCCAAGCACCACAACCTGCGCGTTGTCGACGATGCCGCTCATGCGCTGCCCGCCACGAGCAACGGCGAACTGATCGGCGCGATGGATACCGACGCAACCGTGTTCAGTTTCTACGCGAACAAGACCATTACCACCGGCGAAGGCGGCATGGTCGTTACGCGTCATCCGGAAGTGGCCAAGCGTGCGAAGATAATGCGTTTGCACGGCATTAGCCGAGACGCTTTCGACCGCTTCACGTCGACCGCACCGAGCTGGTACTACGAGATCGTGGCCCCGGGCTTCAAGTACAACATGACGGACGTGGCCTCAGCCATCGGCCTGCATCAATTGAAGAAAGCGCATGCGTTCCACGAACGCCGCGAAGCGATCGCGACCCGTTACAACGAGGCATTCGCCGATCTGCCGATGGTGCTTCCTCCGCTTGCGGCCAAGGGCGATGTTCACTCGTGGCACCTTTATGTCGTCCGTCTGACGGATGCTTCGCCGTTGAACCGCGACGCGCTCATCGAGCATCTGTTCAAGCAAGGCATCGGGTGCAGCGTGCACTATATCCCGCTGCACCTCCAACCATACTGGCGTGACCGGTACCGTCTCTCGCCTGAAATGTTCCCTGTCAGTCATGACATCTATACGCGCACCCTCACACTGCCGCTGTACACGAAGATGACCGATGAAGACGTCGAGCGCGTGGTGAGCGTTGTACGAGGCGCGCTGAGCTGATGTTTGCTAAACGCGTCTTCGATGTGCTCGCGAGTGCGGTGGGGCTGATCGTGCTATCCCCCGTGTTCCTCGTGATTGCCATCGCCATCAAGAGAGAGTCGCCGGGACCGGTGTTTTTCCGCCAGGAACGCGTGGGCCTTCACGGCTGCCCGTTTCTGATTCACAAGTTCCGGACGATGCGCCTGTCCAGCGACGGCCCGCTGATTACGATCGGTGCCGACCGTCGCATCACGCGCAGCGGTGCTTTGCTGCGGCGGCTGAAGCTCGACGAACTGGCGCAATTGATCGACGTGTTTCGCGGCACCATGAGTCTCGTGGGGCCGCGTCCGGAAGTGCCTAAGTACGTGGCACTTTATCCGGAGGACATCAAACGTATTGTGCTGAGTGTTCGACCGGGCATCACGGATCTCGCGTCGATCGAGTATCGAGACGAAAACGCACTCTTGGGGAAGAGTGACGATGCCGAGCGAACCTACATCGAAGAAGTCATGCCCGCGAAACTGGCGTTTTGCGTCAAATATGTGCGAAATCGCTCTTTTATGCTGGACTTACGCATTATTTTCCGGACTTTCGCTGCCGTTTTCGGGTGAAAGGCAACAGCGTCCGGTTGCGCATTTGCCCCGGCTACAATAACCACAAAACCACCGGGTTCAAGAGAGTGTAACGATGCGACGTATCACCCAATGGCCGCGCTCGACGAAGAGCGCCGTAGTGCTATCGGCAGATGCCATTCTTCTTCCGCTGTCCTTCTGGACGGCCATCGGTTTGCGCCTCGATGTCTGGTCGCTGCCGCAAATCCACGCTTGGTGGGTCTATCTGCTGCCTCCGGCAACCGCGATCCCGATTTTCATTCGTCTTGGATTGTATCGTGCCGTCGTTCGGTACATGGAAGGCCGAGCCATGCTCACCATCGGGCTCGGCGTCACCATCTCGGTGTGGTTGTTGGCCGGGTTGTTATCGCTGCTCTCGCAACCACCGGTACCACGCGGCGCATTGCTCATCTATTGGCTAATCGCCATTCTTTACATCGGGTGCAGCCGCTTCCTCGCCCGCGCGGCATTGCGTCGCTTGCTACAGGAAGACATCTTCCCCCGTCGCGGGGTCATTATTTACGGCGCTGGTAGCGCCGGGTGTCAGTTAGCCGGCGCACTACGTACCGGCCGAGAGTATCGTCCAGTCGCGTTCGTCGACGACAACCGCGAGCTTCAGGGGCTCGTCATGATGGGCCTGCACGTATACTCTCCCAAAGAACTGCCTCGCGTTATTTCGCGATTCAACGTCCGTCAGGTGCTTCTCGCCTTGCCCTCGGCCAGCCGTAGCCGTCGCCTCGAAATCATCAACGGGCTGGAATCGCTGCGAGTCGAAGTCCGCGCAATTCCCGGCATGGCCAATCTGGTCAATGGTGAGGTCGATGTGGCCGATATTCGCGAAATCGACATCGACGAACTGCTCGGCCGCGAAACCGTTCCGCCCAGTGAGCAACTGCTCAGTGCCAACATCCGCGGCAAGAGCGTGATGGTCAGTGGCGCCGGCGGGTCGATCGGCTCGGAGCTATGCCGTCAAATATTGCTGCAAAAGCCGAAGTCCCTGATTCTTTACGAGATCTCCGAATTCGCGCTGTACTCCATCGAGCAGGAACTCTCGCAGATGGCGCGCCGTCACCGGCTTGACGTGCCGATCCTGCCTGCGCTCGGCTCCGTACGTGACGGCGAGCGGGTACGAGAAGTCATGACGCGCTATCAGGTGCAGACGGTCTACCATGCGGCGGCATACAAGCATGTGCCTCTGGTTGAACTGAATGTCGTTGAAGGAGTGCTCAACAACACCTTTGGCACTTGGGAGACGGCGAAAGCCGCCATTGCATCCGGTGTCGAAACCTTCGTTCTGATCTCAACCGACAAGGCTGTGCGGCCGACCAATGTCATGGGCGCCAGCAAGCGTTTTGCAGAGTTGGTGTTACAGGGACTCGCGCACAGCAAGACGAGTTGTACGCGATTCTGCATGGTGCGGTTCGGTAATGTGCTGGGCTCGTCAGGTTCGGTCGTACCGCTGTTCCGGCGTCAGATCGATGTCGGCGGCCCGGTCACGGTGACGCACCCGGATATCATTCGCTACTTCATGACAATTCCCGAAGCTGCACAGCTCGTGATTTCCGCTGGTGCATTGGGCGGAAATGGCGAAGTGTTCGTCCTGGATATGGGGCAGCCGGTCAAGATCGTGGATCTCGCCCGCCGGATGGTTCACCTGAGCGGCTTCTCGGTTCGCGACGCACAAAATCCCGACGGCGACATCGAGATTTCGTTCTCGGGGCTGCGTCCCGGTGAAAAGCTCTATGAAGAGCTGCTGATCGGCGGCGACGTGCTGAGCACGGTGCATCCGAAGATCATGATGGCCAACGAGCACCTCCTGCCATTGCCCGAGCTCGAAGCTGCGCTCGGTCGACTCCGTTCGGCATGTGAGCGTGGTGATCACCAGACGATTCTCAACGTACTGCGCCAATGTGTGTCGGGTTTCCGTCCGGACAGCGAAATTCGCGACCTGCTCTTCACTACGCCTTCCGCCGCAACGGCTGCGGCTGCGGCTACAGCAACTGAACTGAGACAGGCGAAGGTAATTTCCGTCCATCGCGTCAACGACAAGTAATTCGCAGGTGGCTGGCGGCGTGCGGAAGCACTACGGGTAGCCGCCGCCAGGCACGCTTCGCTCAGGTCGCCCCGACTTCAGGCTTCGTAGCGATAAGGCGGGGTATTGGCTATGTGATACTCGCTACGTAACAGGCCGAAGCAAATCAGATCATGGTAAAACCCGTTCTTGAGATGCTGGTCGCGCAGCACACCTTCGCGGGTGAAACCCAGACTCAAGTGCATGCGAATGGACTTTTCATTGAAGTCAAGCGCCTGGCCACAAATTTTGTGCAACTTGAGCGACTCGAAAGCGAATGCAATCGCGACCGCACCTAAACGCTTGCCGGAGCCGCGCGGCGCGTCGGCTGCTGCATAGAAGCCCCAATCGGAAATCGCACCGGGCGTAACGTTCGAATAATTCACGAAGCCTAGCGGTACCTCCCCGTCCTCCACTATCAGTAGACGGCGCGACGCATCGTTCGACATTTTCGAGAACCATTTCGTGTGTTCTTCGAGGCTGATCTCGTGATCGGTGAACATGCAGTGGCGCACTTCCGGACGATTTCGCCAGGCGAGCACGGCACCGAGATCCGCCGAACGCATCGGACGAATGGTGAGCGATTCAGACGTACTCATGAGAATTCCGGCGGGCGCCGACAAGAAAGAGAATCGTTGGTGGAGCGGAGGAGGATCGAACTCCCGACCTTCGCATTGCGAACGCGACGCTCTCCCAGCTGAGCTACCGCCCCACACGAAGCCACAATTATAGCGATTTTTCTCTGCGCGGCGAGGAACCGACCAAATTGCTCGGGAATTGGAAAATTTTCCACATTTCCATCGGAATACGCGCTTCTACAGCAGCGCCCTGCCCCCTTAATTCGCCCCCAAATTCCCCTTCATCCCCTTGATGGACGGCACTTTCGGCGCTTTCGCCACCACCGTCTTCTGTGCGCGCAGATACCGCGCCACCACATCCCATACCGGCTCGCCCTGGACCCCTTCCGCCACCGGCGCCCATCCGGCGACCTTGTACGTCTTGCTCGCTTCGATCAATTTGCCGTTCAGACGCATTTCGGTGATGCGCTGCCCCATCGGTGCCTTCGGGTCGATCGTGTAGTCCATCCCGCCCACGCGCACCATGTCTCCGCCCTGCTGGTAGTACGGATCGGGGTTGAACAGGTTGTCGGCCACATCCTCGAGCACCGTCTTGATCGTCTCGCCGGTCATCGGTGTCAGCGTCGTGTAGGGATACGTGATCGCCGTCTGATCAAGCAACTGCTCCATCGTGATCGTTTGCCCCGGCAGCAGCGACGTCCCCCAACGGAATCCCGGCGAAAACCCAATCTCGGCATCTTTCTCCGCCATGACCGCATCAAGCAGCAGCTGATCGAACGTCCCGTTGAAGTTCCCCCGCCGATACAGCACGCCTTCCGTCACCGCCAGCGGTTCCGCCAGCTTCGACGCAAATGGTGCGCGCACGCGCTCGATGAGCGCCTGCATCGGCGCGTCGGCCGGGAGCAGATTGGAGAACACCGGCAGCAGCTTGTAACGGAAGTCCGCCGGCTTGCCGCCCTTCACGTCGAAGTCCAGCACCGCCAGAAACTTGCCGTTCGACCCGGCATTCGTCACAAGCGTCTTGCCGCCAGCGTTTTCCACGGTGACAGGCTTCGGCACCCCGTCGTGCGTATGACCGCCCAGAATCGCATCGATACCCCGCACGCGCGACGCCAGCTTCAGATCGACGTCCATCCCGTTGTGCGACAACAAGACCACGACCTGCGCCCCCTTGCCGCGCACCTCGTCGACCATCGACTGCAGACGCTCCTCCTGAATGCCGAATGTCCAGTCCGGCACGAAGTAACGCGGGTTCGCAATCGGCGTGTAGGGGAACGCCTGCCCGATGATCGCCACCGGCACCCCGTTCATCGTCTTGATCGTGTATGGCGCGAAGACCGGGTCGCCGAAATCGTTCGTCTGTACATTCTGGGCGACGAAGTCGATCTTGCCCTTGAGCTGCTCCTCGACGACGGACTTCACGCGATCCGCCCCGTACGTAAATTCCCAGTGCGCCGTCATCACGTCGACGCCAAGCGCCAGCGTGGCGTCGACCATGTCCTGGCCCTTCGTCCACATCGACGTGCCGGACCCTTGCCATGTGTCGCCGCCGTCCAGCAGCAGCGCGCCGGGGCGCGACGCCTTCATGCGCTTGACCAGCGTCGCAAGGTGCGCAAACCCGCCGACCTTGCCGTACGTGCGCGCCGCCGCGGCAAAGTCGAGGTACGTGAACGCATACGCGTCAGGCGTGCCGGGACGCAGGCCATATGCCTTCAAGAACGCCTCGCCCACCAGATGCGGCGGCTTGTTCGCCTGCTCGCCAATCCCCAGATTGACGCTCGGCTCCCGGAAATACATCGGCAGCAACTGCGCATGGCAGTCGGTGAAATGCAGCAGATGCACATTGCCGAACGTCGGCAGATCGTAGAACACGTCTGCCGCCTTGGCCGCTGCCATCTCCTGGTGCGACAACGCCATCCCGCCCGCCGCCGCCACCGCCAACACCTGCATGAACTCGCGTCGATTCATTTCGTCTCCGTAACGCACACGTCGTGCGGCGCGCCTGCTTTGTCGTTAGCTAATGCATCCGTACCCGTCAGCTCGTACCGCGCCAGTACACCATCGACGCGATGCCGCAGCGAACGTCCCGCAGTGATACGGCAACGATCATCTTCCGTCTCGTCCCGCCAATTCACTGAGTCTTCAAATCACTGAGTTGTCGATTCACCGAATCACCGGATCTCTGATTCAAACCCTGATTCATCGGGTTGCCAAATCACCGAAACACCGATGGCACTTGGTCACCGTGTCACCGTGTCACTTGGTCATCTGGTCACTTCCCCGCGTAGTCCGCCAGCGCCGCCACGTCCTCGCCGAACATCTCGCCGACTTCCTTGCGCAGCACTTTGCCGTTACGTCCAATCACATACAACTCCGGCAGCCCGCGACGCTTGCCCAGCACCGCCCGCCAGGCGTCCGTTTCCATACCCGCAGGAAACGTGTAGCCATGCGTCTTGAGGTAGTCGATGGCTTCCTGCGGTTTCTTGTCGATCGATAGCGTGACGATCTGGATCGGCTTGCCGCGGGTGGCCTCGTAAAGCTTCTGCACATGCGGATTCTGCTGCGCACAGAACGGACACCACGACGCCCAGTACTCGACGATGACTGTCCGGTCCTTGAACGCGCTCGCGGGCAGCGTCTTGCCATCGAGCAGCGTGAGCGACGGCAGCGTGACCGTGTCGCCGACCTCCAGCGCGTGCGCCGGTGCGCCAAGGGTCATCGCTCCCACGACGAACGCCGCAATGATCGTCGCTTTCAAACGCCCGAACACGCCCATGCCACTTCGTCGTGCAACGTAGCTCGGTCGACGTACCCCGCAGGCCCCAAAAACAGCACCCACCCAACCCAGCATCGAGTGCGCCCCCATCTGCCAGACGGTCATTCGCGCAAGACGTGAATCCGAAACAGACGCAAACCCACACCCACCTCGCCAGTCCGCACGCGAGCGCGGCCATCGCGACGGTCGGCGACGATCAGCGACTTGATTCGTATATTCCAGGGATGTCATGCAGCGCTCCGGAAACCGGCGGCGACCGTCGATCAACGATCTCGGGTCGCCCGCCGGAACGACGGTGGCTTATTGATTGACGGGAGACGCGGGGTCGAGCAGCAACGCCATGACGTCCTTCAACTGTTTCTCGGTCAGAATGCCCGCCGCGCCAAACCTCGGCATGTTCGAGCAAGCCGCGTAGCTATGCGAGTCGTAGACCTTCGCCCACGTGTACTTGACCACTTCGGGCGAATCGCCGCGCAGCTTGCCGTAGTGATACAACGACGGACCGATGTTGCCGAACGAGATCTCACTCTTGGTCAACTGGTGGCACGCGTAACAGTTGCCGCCATTGACGGTATCGGCCTTGTCGGTGAACTGCAGGCCTCGACCGTTCTGGGCAACCTTCTCGCCTTCCTTCCAGTCACCAAGATATTGACCGTCGGCCGGTGCCTTGACCTTCGCCAGCTCGGCTTTTTGCAGCCGTTCAGCCACCTTCGCCGGCATCGGCTTGGTCGCGTACTGCGTGCACAGCTTCTGCAGCTCGCTCTGATCGATGCGGTCAAGCTGCGCGATGCCCGAGGCGCGGAACGAATCGCGCAATTCCTGCACAACGGCCGCATCGGTCGTGCCGCTCACCAGCTTCGGACTCTCGTCCTGCGCGAAGGCCGTGCCGACGACGAGTGCCCCGGCCGCTGCCAGCGCGACGCCCGTCGCGCGCAATGCGAATGATTTCATGGGTGTGCCTCGCAATCGGTCAGCGCTTCAGGCCAGGGGCGTCCATCTTGCCGCCATTGGCCATCACGCCGAGGAAGGTAATCAGGTCAATGGACGCCTGCGAGCCGTAATTCAGCACCGGCATGCGCTGCTGGCGGAAGCAATCGTTCATCCGCCACTGCATCGTGCGCAGCGCACCCTGCGAGACACGATAGCCCGGCCACGTCGCAAACGCCTGTCGCGCCGCCGCGGGCTTGGTCAGGTTCGGCAGATCCTGAAGACGGATACGCTTGTCATCCGCCCCGTGGCACGACGCGCATGAGAAATCGTACGGACCGGAACGGTAGTAGAAGATCTTCTGACCGCGCGCGTAGGCGTCCTTCTCTTCCTTGTGCGCCTGCGACACGTGAATGACGGCGCCGCGCGACTGACCCGCCACATAGGCGGTGAGCGCTTCGAGATCGGTCGGATCCTGCCCTTCCTTGGAGAACGGTTGCTTGATGACGTCCGCGCGCTTGAAGCCCTGCAGATGCACCATGCACTCGACGATGCGCGACTCGGCATCGAGCACGCGTTTCGTGTCGGGGAAGTAGCGCGGCAGTTGCGCGTAGGCGTTCTTGACGACACCCGCGCCAAGCCCCAGGTCGCACTGCGCCATCGATACGTTGTTCGGGCCGCGTGGTGTCTTCCAGAGTTCCTCGCCGCGCATCTCGACGAGTTCTGCTGGATTGCCGTCGGCGAGCATCTCGCGATATTGCGCGATGGCGTCGGCCGTCGAACTTTCTGCAGCGAATGCGGGGGCACTGACGCCCGCGATGACGAGCACGCCGCCGAGCACAGTCCGTCGCAGCCACGCTGCGTCTCCTGCCGTGCTCTTTCGTTGGCTCGCCCGTGCGCTATGTTGCGCCTCGTTCATCTCGATCTCCTCTTCGTGGGGTTGGTCCGCGCAACGGGGAATCTCCCGAGAGCGCTCGTGCTTGCACACTGCACGGCGCGGATTTCGCTTCACGCCGTCCCACCCGGCCGGATTCGCGTGGCAGCGCCTATGACGCGCCGCCGCACGTCTGCCGACGTTCGCCCGTCAGGCGATGGCCGTCTCGTCGGTCCGCGAGTCGCCCTTGTTGTCGACCCACATGACCGTGACCTTGTCGCCCTTCTTGGCGCCCTTGAACTTGAACGCCATGAACGGATCTTTCGACACCGCCGGGCCCCATTCGGCCGACAGCACCGTCTTCCCGTTGCAAGTCACCGTGACGTTCTGGATGAAGTGTGCCGGGACGATATTACCGGAAGCGTCCTTGCGCTGGCCGGTTTCCATGATGTGACTCATCAGCACCTTGACCTCGACGACACCGCCGGCCTCGGTTGCGCGAATGCGCATCGGATTACCCATGTTGTGGCTCCTCTGTTCTACGATGCGTCGCTTAACCGCCGCAGCCGCCCAGCGTGACCTTGATTTCCTTCTCGGCCACGAGGTACTTGTTGTCCGCCTTGACGAGCGCATAGACCTTCGAGGTCTGGCCCATCTTCACACGCGTGGTCACCGCCGGCTCGGTACCGTCGGGAATCTCGAACGACGCCGCAAGCGTATTCGGATTCTTCTCGATCAGAATCGCGATCATCTGCGTATTCGGCGCCTTGCTCGCCACCGCCACCGGCACAACCGCTCCGTTCTCGGCGATGTCGGGCGCGGTCAGCACCACCAAATCGCTCGGGCTGGTGCCCGTGCCACCCAGGGCCTTGACCGTGTCGGCCACGCTCCGGGTCGAGAACGCCGCCTTGTTCCAATGCGCCTCTGCCGCGCGCGCCTCTTCGGGCTTGATCAGCCCGGCGGCTACCGCCAGTCCCATTACCGCGGAAAACCGCAGCATGTCGCGTCGCTGTTGGTTCATCTCTGTGTGTTTCCTTCTCTGAGGGCCGCCGATACGAAGTGGACCATCGATCCGCCACGTACCGGCCGCCGTTCGCTCGCCTGACCCGCCGCCCGATCCTGCCGGGCAGCCTGCCGGCGAGCCCCCTGCCCCGGTGTTACTTCGCCGGGGCGCCGGCCAGAACCCACTCAACGAGGATCTTGGCGTCGGCATCCGACAGGTTCGGGTGCGCCGGCATCGGGATCGGACCCCAGACCCCCGAGCCACCGCCCTTCACTTTCTTGACCAGCTTGGCCACCGCGTCCTTGTCACCCTTGTACTTGGCAGCCACTTCCTGATAGGCCGGGCCCACCAGCTTCTTGTCGACGGCGTGGCAACCCATACAGGCGTTGGCACCCGCGAGCTTGGTCGCCGCTGCGACATCGACACCGGCATGGGCCAGCGAGGTGCCGGCCAGCATGGCCGCGGCGATCAGCATCTTTTTCATCGTATCTCCTTCGATTTGTGTAGGGGACGGGGGTCCTGCGGCGGCCCGAAACCCTCGGCGCGTCCGTCGAACCTCCTGCCCGCTCAATGTGCACCACGGAGAATCCAGTCGACCATCGTACGGATATCGGTTTCGGCGACCTGCGATTGCGGCGGCATTGGCATGCTGCCCCAATTGCCGGCGCCTCCGGCACGTATCTTCGCCACCAGTTTTTCAGCCGCATCCGGCTGCCCATGGTACTTGGTGGCGACCTCCGAGAAGGCGGGTCCGATCTTTTTGTCGGTCACGCCGTGACACGCCAGACAACCGTTCTTGTCCGCAAGCGTTGCTGCCGATGACGTCGCAGCGGCGGAATGGGCCGGCGCGTCCGAACTCGCCATGCCGAGCGTGGCGAGGGCCGCCGTCTTGCGCACCGACGCGTTTTGCGCGGCAGTGCCCGACAGCGGCGGCAGCTTCGTATCGACTCCGCGCACCGGACCGATGATCCGGTTTTGCGCGGCCAGATCCCCATGCGCGTCGCGGGCGTACGCAGGGAGTGCGGACGTCACGATACCAGCCTCAGGACAATCCTGCATACACGCCTTGTTATGAGTATCCGGTTTGTCGCCCACGCGCCACATGCCATGCGCGCGCGTCATCCCGTTGCGATTGGGCATCAGTTTCTGCACGTCGCCAATGGTCTTGTCCGACAGCACGAAGTCCGACGGCACGATCTCCGCAAGATTCAGGAGATAGGCGGTGACCGCGTATACCTCGTCGGGCTTGAGCGAACGCGGCGCGTTCCACGGCATGGCGCGACGGATGTAATCCCAGATCGTCGAGATCGTATCGACCTTCATGAAGGTGGTGCGCACCGGCTGATTGTTCGCGCGCAGCGATGCCACGTGCCCCGTCTTGATGTCGTCGGCGGTGGTGCCCCCCACCAGCGGATTGAACACCTCGTTGCTCTCGCCAAACGTGCCGTGACACGATGCGCAGCGCGCGTCGTACACCTTCTGGCCGTCGGCGACAGATCCCTGTCCTTTGGGCAACCCTTTGAAGTCGGGGCGCACGTCGATGTCCCACGCGCTCAATTCCGCCGGCGTGGCATCGCGTCCGATCCCAGGTGGCGCCTTGATGGCGGGCTGGACCGGCGCCGCCTGCGCCGGGGCCGAGAACCAGGCCGCGACGGTCAGGCCCGCGAGCGTCAATGCGGCCACCCAGAGCACGGCCAGGACCACCGACTGCGCGCGCCGACGCATGGGGCGCTGCAACTTAAGTTCAATCGACGTGGACATTGGTCACCTCCCCGTTCGTCGCCACTTGCCACGTCTGGATTGCGTTGTTGTGATAGATCGACTTCGTGCCGCGCACTTCCCGCAGTTGCCGATAACGCGGTTGCACGAAGCCCGTCTCGTCCATGGCCCGGCTTTGCAGGAGCGCCGGCGAGCCATCCCATTGCCAATCGAAATTGAAGCGCGTGAGGCACTTCGGCAGCACAGGCGATTCGAGCCGCGCCGCGCGCCAGGTCTTGCCGCCATCGGTCGACACGTCGACCCGTTTGATGCGGCCCCGCCCCGACCACGCAAGACCCGTCACGTTGAAATAGCCGCGATCGAGCAACGCCTGTCCCCCGGAGGGCGACGTGATGACCGACTTGCACTCCTGGATCGACGTGTACTGGCGATGCTGGCCGTCCGGCATCAAGTCGACGTAATGGCTCGTTTCATCCTTGGTGTTCCACGGCGCGTCGCCGACCTTGATGCGACGCAGCCATTTCACCCACGACACACCCTGCACGCCGGGCACGACCAGCCGCAGCGGATAACCGTTTTCGGGACGCAGCATTTCGCCGTTCATACCCCAGGCGACGAGCACGTCGGAGAGCGCCGCCTCCATCGAGATCGTTCGGGTCATACCGGAGCCGTCGCCGCCTTCGGCGAGCACGTATTGGCCGCGCTTGGTATCGGCGCCCACCTCGTCGAGCAGAACCGACAGCGGCACGCCCGTGAATTCGCAGCACGACAGCATGCCGTGCGTGTACTGGACGGTCGGCACGGCGGCATTGCCCCACTCCATGCCGGTGTTCGCGCCGCATTCGATGAAGTGCATACGCGACACGGACGGCAGGCGCATGATGTCGTCCATCGTGTACACCTTCGCTTCGCGCACGAGGCCATGCACCATCAGGCGATGCTGCGTTGGATCGATCTCCTGCCAGCCCTGATGATGGCGCTCGAAGTGCAGCCCGCTGGGCGTGATGATGCCGAACAGACCTTGCAGCGGCGTGAAGGCCACCGACGCCTGCGCCGTTTGCGTCAGTCCCGGCGACTGACGGCGTTGCAGGTTCGCTTCGAATTTCGACGGCATGCCGTACGGACGTGCCGCGACCGGCTGGCCGAGCGACGTGGCCCACGGACGCGGTTCGAGAATCATCGGATCCCCGGCGGTCTTGGGCGCGTCGGCGGCAAAGGCCGCACCGCCCGCGAGCGCGGCACCGGCGGCCAGGAAGCTGCGCTGCAGGAAATTGCGCCGGGTGGGATTCAACCCGTCGCGGGCAATGTCGTCGGCAAGCGTGCTGTCGACGAAGTTCTCCGGAGCCCGGCGCAAACGGCCGGCTCGCGATGCGCTATCGCTGGTCTTGCTCACCCTGTCTCCTCGCGTTTTGTGGCGTCCGCCAGCGTCGCGAGGACACGGACGGCTTACCGCTTGCGTTCGAATCGATATGTGCGGTCTGGTTGCCGCACTGACCTACGGGTATTGCCGTGCCGCAGTACTACGGTATTGCCACGGTCTGCTGCGTGCTTCAGTTGGCGCGTGGCATGAAGCCATCGACGGCACGCTCCGGCAGCGCCTCCTCCTCGAGTCGGCCGGCGACCTGCACGCACACCGCGCGGCAGATCTCGACCACCCCGGTATCCGCGATCGTGTAATACACCTGATTCCCGTCGCGACGCCGTGCCAACACGCCCGCCTGATACATTGCCCCGAGATGCCGCGATACATTCGTCTGCGACGATCCCACCTGCGTCACCACCTCGCTCACCGAGCGTTCGCCACCGCACAGCGCATGCAGAATCCGCAACCGCGTTGGCTCGGAGAGCAGGCTGAAGTAGTGCGACACCTTTTCGAATACGCGATCGAGTTCTTCCATGACGGTCAGTCTTTGAGTTCGTATGCTGGCACAAGGAATTTCGTATATGCCTAATGACGCATATACGGATAATCAAAACAATGCGCGTCGGACGCAAGCTGCACTGCAACACGTTGGCGACCGATGTCTCGTTGCGGAGGGCGCGCATTGGGCGTCGGTCAGACGCGCTGCCGTGTATATCCAGGGATATAGCGCTCCACCTCATATGCGTTTGCGCGACATGCAACGCCGAGCCTACCGTCAGGTGCAGCCGCATGCGCGACGACCCGACGGATTGGCGCATCAGGGAAAAACCCGATAAGAAAGTGGCGGGAGACAGCGTGCCAGAGCACGACATTTTGCGGACGTCGTCCGTGAGCGATGGCGGAATGGCGACGAATCGCCATCCCGTCTTACTCGAATTGATATGACCAGTTCGCATTGAACCGCAGCGGACGGCTCTGCGAGTTGGTCGGCGCGTCGGCCATCGGCTTGGCGACCGACAGGTCGAGCGAGTAGTACTTGCTGTCGGAGACCCGCACGCCCAGGCCCACGGAGGCGAGCTGGTTGTGGAACAACGGCCCCGAACTCAGATAGACGCGCGCCGTATCGAGCATCAGGTACGGCTGAATCGTCTTGAGGAAGCGGAAGTCGGTGCGGAACATCCGATTGAGTTCGATCGACGCCCCCCACCCCCTGTCCCCGGCGATTTCGCCGGCCGGATAGCCGAGGCCGAAGCGCTGACCGCCGAACGTCGCCTGCTCGGACGTCGGCAACGTGTTGGCACTGTACTGCGCGCCCGCCGCGACGACGACACCGAATTCCCACGGCAGCACGAGCCCCTGTTTGCCGTCGAGCGTGAAGCGCCAGAAGCCGAGATCGTAGGGGCCGAGTATTTGCGCGACGCCCGCCGGCTGCGTCGTGTACGACTGGCTCGCCCCCATCCCGGTAAAGCCCTTGAACACGCCGAGCGTGGCGCTGCGGGTCTGCTTCTCGGTGACCTCGTTGTACGAGAGCTGAACCTGCGCGGCCCGCACGTTCGTCTGCGAATTGATGTTGTTCGGCGAATTCGGTACTTCGTAGCGATCGCGCGAATTCACGCCGTACATGCCGCCGCTGACCGTCAGGTTGCGCTGATTGTTGAGCAGGATCGGGTACGACACGGTCACGGCGACACGCTTGGTGTCGAGGTGTCGCGTCAGACCGGCCAGCGCCTGATCGTCTGGCTGTCCGCGATAGTGCGACGCGTCCACGCGCGCCTGCAATCCGTTCGACCCGAGCGGCTGGATGTACGACCCCGCATAGAACTCTTCGTCGTTATGCCCCTTCGGGGCGATGGCCGTGAGCTGAATCTGTTCGCCGAGCGGGGTGAGCGCGTTGCTTGTCACCGTGAACACACCGCGAATACCGGGGTTGTTATAGGTGAGCGACGTGCCCAGCGCTACGGGTTGACGCGTAACGTCGAGCGAGAGTTCGGTCGCGCCGTCGGTCTGCGTGGGCGGTTGCACGTCGGCCTTGATCTTCATGCCGGGCACGAGCGTGAGCAGGTTCAGATAGCGCTCGAACGTGGCGCGCTTGAGCGGACGTTCCGCCTCGATGTGCGCAGCGATGTCGCGCAACCGCTGTTCCGACGGCCCCGGCTTGCCCGTGATTTTCGTGCTCGAGATGTAGCCTTCAACGATCGTCACGCGCACGAAGCCGTCTTTGAAGTCTTGCGCGGGGACGAAGGCGAAGGACAGCAGATAGCCCGCGTCCTGGTACATCTTCGTGACCTGATTGGCCTTTTCGACCAGATCGCCAATGGTCACTTCCTTGCCCGCCAGCGGCGCGAAGACCCCGGCCACGTCGGCGAACGGCAACGACTTGACGCCTTCGATACCGAAACGCTGTGGGGTCATCTTGCGCGCGAGCAGCGATTTGAGCGCGTCTTCCTGCGTCGGTGGCTGAATGCGAAAGGTGGCGGCGGGCGCCTTGGGCACCTCGATTTTTGGAATGCTTTGCAGCGGGTCGCCACGCACGGGGCTGCCGTCGGCCAAGGCGTTGTGCACGCTTAGCAGGCCAATGGAGTACAACGATACGGCGACGACTCGAACGACCCTGCGGCTTTGCGCCGTCTTGACCGAATTACCACGCACAACGCGTAGCGCAAGACGGGCTCCTCCCTGGCGATGCGCCATCCCTATGCCCCTTGAATGCTTATTTTTTCGTGCGGCCAGTGTAACCGAGAGGCGTGAGGCCCCGTCAACAGGGGAAACAGGGTGAAATGCGGCGGTTATACAACATTCGGACCAGAACACTACCAGACAGGGTCTGGACCGCTTAGAGAAGAACCACTCCAAACGTACGAGGTATCAACGCGCCGCAAACGCATGGGTAGGCATCGTAAGGGGGCACGAGGCGCCGGACGAGGTCCTGCTGCGCGCCATGGGATATAATCCGCTGCGCTTTACCGCTTCTGTGCGCCAACAGGCACAACTGCGACGCAATGGCTCTGGGACCCGGCAACACCTCGCTGCGCACGAAATGTCACGGGCGATGCAAGGGTTGGTGTTGCCGCCGCAGAACCGGCGAGTCAACGTGTTTGTTGCGCCTCATGCTTTGCCCCCATATGAAAAGTACCCCAGTTGGCCCTTGGCCCAAGTCGTACGGCGCCGTGATCTACACACTCGCCGTCGCAGGCCTCGTCCTGGCTTTTCCCGCATTCTCCCTGAGCGCTCGCGGTGGTGCGAGCACGCTGTTGATTCTTGCCACAGCACTGTCGCTGATCTCGCTGTCGTTCAAAGAGGGGCGTCGGCTCCTGCTAGCTTCGGTGGGCCAGCTCTCCAGAATGGAGATCGTGCTATGTCTGTCGATGGCCGCACCGCTACTTTGCGCATTACTTATCGAACTCATTCATGGGCAAGTCGCGTGGGACACGCTCGACTCGCCTTCGCGATTCGTCGCAGCCATTCCCATCTTCCTAGCGTTGCGTAGCTCGCAGAGTGACAAGCTCCGCTGGAGCGATCTATCGTTTGCCTTGGGTGGACTAGCTGCGACCCTCGTTACCCTTCCCTATGCGAGCGAATGGGGCACTGACCGTTTCGGCAGCTACTTTCTGAACCCCATCCATTTCGGCGACATTGCGCTCATCTTCGGCGTCATGTCCTTAATGTCGCTTCACTGGCATCGCCGCGACTCCCTCGCCATCGTCGCGCTCAAGCTGCTCGGCACGGGGGCCGGACTTTTTGCGTCGTTACTCACGGGTTCGCGCGGCGGCTGGATCGCCCTGCCGGTAATGCTTCTCATCGTGCTAGGCTACAGATTCAAGTCAGCCCCCCTGAAGTGGAAGGTCGGCGCGTTCGTCCTGCTCGCAGCGGCGGCCACTGCGTCGTACTTTACGTCCTCGCTCGTGCAGGAGCGCATTGTTCAGGCCCAGTTCGACATTCGTAATTACGAGATGGGAAACCGGGACACGTCGATCGGCATCCGCCTCCAATTGTGGGAAACAGGTCTTCGGGAATTCGCCCGCAAGCCGTGGACGGGCCTGGGTGCCAACGGCTATAAGCTCGCCATGCCGCGTTTGCAGGCAGCGGGAGAACTGTCGTCCCGTGCTGCACAGGCCGGGGAAGGAGAAATGCACAACCAGATGATCGCGTATGCGGTCGATTACGGCGTTTTCGGGTGGGTTTCCCTAATGCTGGTCTATCTTGGCCCGATCGGCCTCTTCCATTGCGCCATGCGCAGTGCCTCATCGGTAAGACGACGCGCCGCATTGTTGGGATTGTGCTTCGTGGTGGCATTCTGGATTTTCGGATTGACGGTAGAGACATTCAACCTGAAATCGACCGTGTCTACCTACGTCGTCATCGTGGCAATTCTGGCGGCGATCGTCACAGCGCCTGATCGCGAAAAGTCTCAAGAGACGACGTCAGGCTGATTTCCAACAAACTCACGCCAGCGTGTCGGCCCAGATGCCCTGTGCCCATGCGAGTCCCAGGGCGAATTCGTCCGGTGTGGCGCGCGACGACGCGCCACCTGTGCCCGGCACCGGGAGCATGGTGCGCTGCGCGGCGTCGTATCGGTGAACGCTGGCCACGTGCATCGCTTCGGTCGCCGAGACGAACGTGTAACAGGTGTTGCTGTAAAGCGGCTCCGGGTTGACCGCGCGCCCTGACAGGGCCGCCACGATGGCTGCGGCGCAAACCTTGCCGTGCTGGTTGGCCATATGGCCGGACTTGGGCATCTGCGGGGCGATCTGAATGGCGTCCCCCAGCACATGGATGTCGGGTTGCGCGGTCGACGCAAACGTCAGAAAGTCGACGTCGCACCAACGGCCGTTGGCCGTCGCCAGCCCACTGTCCACCGCGATATCGCCCGCCCGCATCGGCGGGATGACATTGAGCACGTCGGACTTGATTTCCTCACCCAGCTCGAAGCGCGCCAGCCACTTCGCACCATCGGCCGCGACTTCCGTGCAATTGAACTGCGGGTGATACTCAACGATTCCGGCATATTGGGTGCCCCAAATCGCCTGAAACTGCTCGGCTTCCGCGAGCACCTGATCGTTGGTGTCAAAGACGAGCACTTTGGCACGCGGCTTGTGACGTTTGAGCCAGGCGGCGACCTGACACGCGCGCTCATACGGCGCGGGCGGACAGCGAAACGGCGCCTCGGGGATCGTGATGGCGACGACCCCACCGTCGGGCATCGCCCGCAAACGCGCGTGCAACGCGGCGCTTTCGCGGGCGTCGGTCCATCCCACCGGCAAGGCGTCGCGCACCGCGGGATCGGAGAGTCCGGCAATGGCCTCCCTACGCAGCGACACCCCTGGGGCGACGATGAGCTTGTCGTAGGAAAGGCGACCGCCATCGGCGAGCCGCACCTGTTGGTTGGCGGCGTCGATGGCCTGGGCGCGTGTGCGTCGCCAGACCACGCCGTGCCGTTCGACGAGCCTGTCGTAGGGCACTGTCAGGTCGCTTACCCGCAAGTGGCCGCCCACTACGAGGTTCGACAACGGGGCCGAGACAAAGGCGGGATTCGGTTCGACCAAGGTGACGTCTATCGTGTTGCCCGAGAGCATGCGCAACGCCTTGGCCGCCGTCGCGCCACCGAATCCGCCGCCGATCACAACGACACGGGCACGCGTCTTGAGCGGTGTCGGCCAGAGCGGCGCCGCCCATGCGCGGGTGACACCGGCCAGTGCGACCGTCGAGCCCATGCCAAGAAGAAAGTTGCGGCGGCGCATCGTGTCGGCCCTATCGAGGCGTTTGAGACGTTTGAGGCGTGCGCGGCGACGCTGACGCGCCCTTGCCCGCCGGCTGCGAGGCGAAGTACGCGGCGATGCGACGCAACTCGTCGTCGCGATAGCCTTTGAGCAGTTGGGGCATCAGCGTGGCGGTACGCTGCCCATCGCGCATGGCTTGCAACGCCGACATGAGTTCCGTCGCCGGGCGCCCGTCCAGCGCGGGCAGCGTTGCCTTGCCCGTGCTCACTGGCGCCGACGCGTTATGACATGTCATGCACGCCATCGCCCAGTCGCGGGCTTGCCAGTCGGGCTGGGGCGCCTGCGGCGCCGCCGGCTCGACGTAGACCGGGGAGGCGGCGCGCACGCCGGATACCGGTGCCGCCCATGCCGTCGCGGTGGCGACAACCCCGGTTCCGATCGTCAGAACGAGCGCCGCCGCGATGGCCGGCGTCACCCATCGCGCAGATGGACGAGGCAGACGATCGCGGCAGTCGGCGGCTGAGCCGGTAACGGCACGGGTGCGCACGCGCAGTGTCCGAGGCGCTCGGGTAGCGCGCGTCAGTTACCGGTCTTGTTCGACGGACCGGGCTTGATCGGTGCGTCGCTGATCGGCGCAGGCGAGGACAGCGGCTTGGCCGTGACCGTTTCGGTGTCGATCGGCGTGGTCGTGACCGCCGCGGCGCTCGAATCGTCAGTCACCGGGGCCGGGTTCTTCGAGGCCTCGGTCGAGAGGCGCTGCGCCTCTTCCGGCTTGATGTATTCGTACAGCTTGATGACCTTCTGCACCCCGTCGATACGGCTGGTCACGTTGGCGGCGATGCGGCCCTCCTCTTCCGACACGAGGCCCAGCAGATACACGTCGCCACGCTCGGTGACCACTTTGAAGACGTTGGCCGAGATTTCCTTCGTGTTGATCAGGTTGGCCTTGACCTTGCTGGTGATCCACGCGTCGTTCGAGCGCGAACCAAAGGAGCTGGCCGGTCCGATGGCAAGTTCGTCGACGATGCCGCGCACGTTGCTGATCTGCTTGACGATTTCGACGGCGCGCTGCTTGCTGGCGTCGTTCGGAACTTCGCCGGTGAGCAACACGCGACGGTTGAAGACCGTTACGTTGACGTGGGCGGCGTCTGGCAAGTTATTCGCGGTATTGGCTTCGGCCTTGATCTGAATTTCACGGTCTTCCGTCTGCGCGCCGACGGAACGGCGGTCGGTGGCGACGAGTGCGCCGGTCGCGGCACCGCCGAGAATGATGGGGGCACAACCGGCCAGGGTTGCAGCAATCAACGCCGCCGCGGCGAGCGGCTTGACCACGCGTTGGAAATTCATCGGGCATTCTCCTTGTTGGATGATCGAACGGGACGGCCCCCGCCGCGCCCAGCCGGCACCGCCCGCCCCCGCGGCGCAGTACCTGTCATGCTCTTGACGCCGAATGACGGCAATAGGTTCACGCTTCGCCGAACAGCATCGCGTCGACCAGGTCGCACAGGCAGTGAATCGTGAGCAGGTGAACTTCCTGAATGCGCGCGGTACGATCAGCCGGGACGCAGATGTGCACGTCCAGCTCACCCAGCGCCGCATTGACCTTGCCCCCGCCCTTGCCGGTCAGCGCGATCACGTGCATGCCGCGTTCGTGCGCCGCTTCAATGGCGGCGAGCACGTTGCCGGAATTACCCGACGTGGTGATGGCGAGCAGGACATCGCCCTCGTGCCCGAGCGCACGCACCTGCTTCGAGAAGATGGCGTCGAAGTTGTAGTCGTTGCCGATGGCCGTCAGGATCGACGAGTCCGTGGTCAGCGCGATGGCCGGCAATTCGGGGCGCTCGCGCTCGAAGCGGCCGACGAGTTCGGCCGCGAAGTGCTGGCAGTCGGCGGCCGAGCCGCCGTTACCGCAAGCGAGAATCTTGTTGCCGTTGGACAGCGCTTCGAACATGACGTCCGCGGCGGCGGCGATATATTCGGGCAGTGCGTCGCGCGCCGCCAGCTTGGTCTCGACGCTATCCGTGAAGTGTTGCTGAATTCGTTCGATCGACATGGTCGTTTGCCAGGGTGTCGCAAAAGCGGCCGGCCTTGCATGGGTGCCCGAGGGCACTCGCCTGCATCGGCCGGCGTTCAAAGGCCGTATCAGTCTTGAAAATCTTGAAAACGGCGCGTTCGCAAGTGTAACAGGCCGGCGGACACGGGTTTCGTCAGAGATCGTCGGCTCGGAAAGCGTCGGGCAGCCAGCGCACCACCGGCGGACGTCCGTCGAACGTCACCACGTCGAAACGACAACGCCCCGCGGGACGCCGCAGCAGATAGTGACGCGCGGCCAAGGCCAGGCGGCGGCGTTTGGCGCGCGTAATGCTCTCGGCGGCCCCGCCGAAGTCGCTGCGCGCGCGGGCGCGCACCTCGACGAATACCAGTACACCCGCGCAATCCCGCATAATGAGGTCGATTTCGCCGCCGCGACACCGATAATTGCGCGCGACGAGCCGCCAGCCGCGTCGCTCCAGCAACGTCTGAGCGTGGTCCTCGAACGATTCTCCTAACTGATTCGACATGGTTGTTCCGATGTTTACCGTTGCCGGCGCTGCCGGTGTTACCAACGCCTGTGTGCCCCGCACGGCAACGACGCCGTTTGCGGGAGTGCGACGCCATGGATGAGCGCCTGATGTCCCTGGCCGAGGGCCAGCATTACCCGGTGGGCACGCTGTACGTCGTCGCCACGCCGTTGGGCAATACCGCCGACATCACGGTGCGAGCGCTGTACATCCTCGGGATGGTTGACGCTATCGCCTGTGAAGATACGCGCAATAGCGCGCAGTTGCTCCAGCGGTATGGCATCGACAAGCCGTTGATTGCGGCCCACCAGCACAACGAAAACGAAGTGGCGACGCGGTTGGTCGAGCGTCTGCGGGGTGGCGAGCGCATCGCCTACATTTCAGACGCAGGCACCCCGGGCATCTCGGATCCAGGCGCGCGACTGGTCGATGCGGTGCGTGCGACCGGGCTCGGCGTGGTGCCGGTACCAGGCGCGAGCGCGGTGATTACGCTGCTCTCGGCGGCCGGCGCCTGGGTGGAGACGTTCACGTTCGTGGGTTTCCTGCCATCGAAGGCGCAGCAACGGGCCCAGGCGATTGCTGCGCTTGCAGGGGCGACCTCGGCGCAGGTCTTCTACGAAGCGCCGCATCGGATCGTAGAGACGGTCGCGGCACTCGCCGATGGATTGGGCGGTGCGCGCCGACTGTTGATCGGACGTGAGTTGACCAAGCGCTTCGAGGAGATTCACGAATGTGCGCTGAGCGAAGGCGTGGCCTGGCTGAAGGCGGACGCGAACCGTCAACGTGGCGAATTCGTGCTGGCGGTATCGGGCGCGGCAGCAAGCGCTAGCGAAGATGGTGTCGACGCCAAAGCGCAGCGCGTGCTCGCGTTGCTGGTGGCCGAACTGCCGACGAAAAGCGCCGCGAAGCTCGCCGCCGCGATTACCGGCGCACCCAAGAACGCGCTCTACGAGCGGGCACTGGCCCTCAAGAACACTTGATCGCGCTGTGCGACAGGCACTTCCTGGAGGTTGAGAAATCGGACGCGTCCGACAAATGGGGCTCCTTCCTCCCATGCGCACTTCAAAAAGAACAAGCCCGCCGAAGCGGGCTTGTGTCCTGACATTCCAACGCGTTAGCTCAGCAGCAGCGCGTCATCATCGAGCTGTTCGCCGCGGGTGCGTTCGAACATCTGCAGCAGATCGGGAACGTCCAGGCCCTTGCGTTCCTCACCCGACACGTCCAGCACGACCTTGCCCTGATGCAGCATCACGGTGCGGTCGCCGTAGTCCAGTGCCTGACGCATGCTGTGCGTGACCATCATCGCCGTCAGCTTGCTCTCTTGCACGATGCGTGCCGTCAGTTCCAGCACAAACGCCGCCGTCTTGGGGTCCAGCGCGGCCGTATGCTCGTCGAGCAGCAAGATCCGCGACGGCTGCAACGACGCCATCAACAGGCTCACCGCCTGACGCTGACCGCCGGAGAGCAGCCCGATACGGTCCGAGAGCCGGTTCTCCAGCCCAAGGTTGAGCAGGCTCAGCTTCTCGCGGAACCGCTCACGCAGCTCCCGATTCAGCGCGAACCCGAAGCTCCGGCGTTCGCCCCGCTTGACCGCCAATGCCATGTTTTCCTCGATGGTCAGCGCCTCGCAGGTGCCGGCCATCGGATCCTGGAACACGCGCGCCACCTGACTCGCCCGCTGCCACGCCGTCTTCTTCGTGACGTCGTTACCGTCGATCGAAATCGTGCCCGAATCGACCCGCAAGTCGCCGCTGATGGCATTCAGGAACGTGGACTTGCCCGCACCGTTCGAACCGATCACGGTGACGAACTGGCCCGTCGGGATGTCCAGCGACATGCCGCGCAGCGCACGGTTCTCGATGGGCGTGCCCGGATTGAAAGTGATCTTGAGGTCTTTTGCGCTCAACATGATCAGGCACCTCCGTTCTTGCGGGGGAACAGCTTGCGGCGCGTTGCCGGCAGCACCAATGCCACCGCCACGAGCAATGCCGTCACCAAATTCAGATCCTGCGCCTTCAGACCGATGAAATCGCTGTTGAGCGCGAGCGCGATGAAGAAGCGGTAAAGCACCGCACCGACGACCACTGCCAACGTTGTGAGAATGAGGCGTCGGGCCGGCAGAATCGTCTCGCCAATGATGACCGCCGCCAAGCCGATCACGATGGTACCGATCCCCATCGAGATGTCCGCGCCGCCCTGCGATTGCGCGAACAACGCGCCCGCAAGCGCCACCAGCGCATTCGAGAGCGCCATGCCCGCCAGAATCTCGTGACCGGTATTCACGCCTTGCGCCCGCGCCATGCGCGAATTCGCGCCTGTCGAGCGCATCGCCAAGCCCTGTTGCGAAAGGAAGAAGTAATCCAGCCCAAGCTTCACCACGATGACCACGCCCAGCAGCAACAACGGACGCGTCACATAGTCCGGCAACCAGGACACGTTGTCCGGCAGGAGCATCGTAAAGACGGTCGGCGAGGTAATCAGCGGCACGTTCGGTGCCCCCATCACCCGCAGGTTCACGGAATAGAGCGCGATCATCATCAGGATACTGGCGAGCAGATCCATGATCTTCAGGCGCACATTGAGCCAGCCGGTGATGAAGCCCGCCAGCGCGCCCGCCGCCATCGCCGCCACGGTCGCGGCGAAGGGATTGGTGCCGCCGGCGATCAGCGTAGCCGCGACCGCGCCGCCCAGGGCGAAGCTGCCGTCGACGGTCAAATCAGGGAAATTGAGGATGCGGAAGGAAATCAGCACCCCGAGCGCCACGAGACTGAAGATCAGACCGATCTCCAGGGCGCCCATCATAGAAAAAAGAGACATTGTCGTAATTCCACTGCGCAAGACGGCCCATGCCGGGTCTCGGCATCAGCGCTCACACGGCCGACGTCGGCCAGTTCGGGGCATCGCCGGTCGTTGTGCGACCGCTGTCGGGGGGAGCCGTCCCACCCATTCGATAGGAAAAGAGCGGCGGGGACAGAGGGTGTCCGGGCGCCGCCCTGTCGCGCTGCGGTGAGCCGGGGAGGTACACCCCGCCTTACCGCGCTCACGCACGCTTTACTGCCTGATGACCGTCTTGGCTTCCTTCACCAGATCGTCCGACAGCGTCACGCCTTGCTTGGCGGCCGCCGCCGTGTTGACGAACAGTTCCAGATTCGAGCTGGTCTGCGAGGCAATCGCCCCCGGCTTCTCTCCCTTCAAGATGCGCCCGACCACCTTCCCGGTCTGACGGCCCAGGTCGTAATAGTTCACGCCCAGTGCCGCAATGGCGCCGCGCTTCACGCTATCGGTATCCGACGCGACCAACGGGATCTTGCGGTCGTTGGCCACCTTCACCAGCGATTCATACGCCGACACGACGTTGTTGTCCGTGTTCGTGTAGATCACGTCGACCTTGCCGACCAGGCTGTTGGCCGCCGAACTGATGTCGACGGTGCGGGGCGCGGCCGCTTCGACCAGCGTCAGTCCGGCAGCGGGCAGCAACTTCTTCAGCTCGTTGACGACCACGACCGAGTTCGCTTCACCCGGGTTGTACACCATGCCGACACGCTTGGCGTTCGGCACGACACGCTTGATCAGGGCGACCTGCTTGTCCAGCGGCAGCTTGTCGGACACGCCGGTCACATTGGTGCCCGACGGCGCCCAATTCTTGACCAATTGCGCCGCGACGGGATCGGTCACGGCCGAGTAGACCAGCGGCACCGACTTGGTCGCGGCCGCCACGGCCTGCGCCGTGGGCGTGGCAATGCCGATAATCACGTCCGGCTGGTCGCCCACGAACTTGCGGGCGATCTGCGCGGCCGTACCGACGTTGCCCTGTGCGCTCTGGTATTCCCACTTGAGGTTCTTGCCGACCTCGTACCCTTCCGCCTTGAGTTCGTCGCGTGCGCCATCGCGGATGGCGTCCAGCGCCGGGTGCTCCACGATCGCCAACACGGCCACCGATTTTGTCCCCTGCGCGAAGGCCGCGCCGGTCGTGCCCAACAACGTTGCGGCCACGGCGCACAGCAGGGTGCGCTTGGCGAATTTGCCCATCGTCGACATCAAAACTCCTCCAGGAATGCTCTTTGATAGGTGCGCTGAGCCCGTGTCTCGCCGGGTCTCATTCGGATGCACACAAAACGTGCACCGGCGCGTGGGGCACAGTCTACCCACATCCCCCTGAGCGAACAACGGTTGCCAACGCAACCGCCTGAAAGGCCCGTGGAATATCGGGCTGCGCCGAATCGCTGGCAGATTGATGCGGCAATCGGAAAAAAATTAGTCGATTTGGTCGTCAAATTTCCGATGTGCGCACATTCGTGCGTGGCATTCGCCCTATCAGATGCAGCAAAAATCGGAATAATGCGCGATTTTTTACACAGAATAGATGGATTTTGCACAACAAATGTGCGGCGAGCATCCCCCGGCTTGGGAAGCCATCAACGCGATTTCAGAATTGGCCGTCGGGAAACGAGGCGCCGCGACGACGCGCGTACGCCGCGTGGCGTCAGGGCGCGTTCTTGCTGTCGTCCAGGCCGAGGGCAGCGACTTCGGTGCGGGAGAGGCGGCGGATTTCGACCTTGGCGTGGCCGGCGCGAATAAAGCCGAGCTGCTTGGCCGCCCCGTAGGAAAGGTCGATGATGCGATTGTGCGCGTAGGGGCCGCGATCGTTGATTTTGACGACGACAGTCTTGTTGTTGGCGATATTGCGCACGAGCGCAAAGCTGCCCAGCGGCAAGGTCGGATGCGCGGCGGTCGGTTCGTTCATGTCGAACGTTTCGCCGGTGGCCGTGCGACGTCCATGAAACTTCTTGCCATACCAGGATGCCATGCCAGTCTGGTAAAACGTGCCGGCGTCGGCGCGCAGATGCGCTTCGCCGTCGCGATCCGGCGCTTCGGGATCGCCCGGACTGAGACCTTCGGTACGATACGACTTGCCGGGCCACTGCAGATCGAAGTTCGACCCGACGGGCGCGTTGGCTTCGCGCGCACGGGCGCGCGCGCCTGTCGCCGAAGCGGCGGCAGCCGTGGGGCTGAGGGGTTCGAGCGGCGTTGTGCAGGCTGTCAACGTCAGGGCGAGGGCGCAGCCGACCGCGAACCGTGTGAGGATCTCGCGTGTTCGCATAGCGCGCAAGTTTAACACGACGCAAAATGCAACCTATCAGCGAGCGTTCACTTACGCGCCGAGACTCGCTTAATCAGCATCGCACAGGCTTGGTCAGTCTCATCGGACACGGCTCGCTCAAGCGCTCCGACCCGCTTGGCGAGCAGCGCTCAGGCGTGTCGTCGATTGCGACGCGCCCGGCGGGTCCCCTCGCGTCCGAATTACAATAGGCGAAAACTGCGTCCCCGATATCCCATGAACGTCACTCTGATTCCTGTCACGCCTTTCCAGCAAAACTGCACCCTGCTCGTCTGCGATGCGACGAAGCGCGCCGCCGTGGTCGACCCCGGTGGCGACATCGACCGGATCGTCGGCGAGATCGAACGCCAGGGCGTGACGCTCGAGAAAATCTTCCTGACGCACGGCCACCTTGACCATTGCGGCGGCGCGGGCGCACTTGCCGAAAAATACGACGTCCCCATCGAAGGCCCGCATCCCGACGACGCGTTCTGGATCGACCAGCTTCAGACACAAAGCGCGCGCTTCGGCTTTCCCGAACCACAGCCGTTCACGCCCGACCGCTGGCTGGGTGACGGCGACACGGTCACGTTCGGCGAGGTCACCCTCGACGTGCTGCATTGCCCGGGGCATACGCCGGGTCATGTCGTGTTCTTCTCGGCGGACGAGCGTCTGGCCAGCGTGGGCGACGTGCTCTTCGCCGGCTCCATTGGCCGCACCGATTTTCCGCGCGGCAACCACGCCGACCTGATCGCGTCGATCCGCAACAAACTCTGGCCGCTCGGCAACGACGTGACCTTCATTCCCGGACACGGCCCTGTCTCCACCTTCGGTCAGGAACGTCAGACCAATCCGTACGTGGCCGATACCGTGCTCGCCGGGAGCGCCGCATGAGCGAGGCCGTGTCGCGTACCCCCTCGCGCATCATCCCCGCCGACGAGGAAATTTTCGTCAGCACCGACGTCGAGGCCGACGGCCCGATCCCCGGCCCGCATTCGATGCTCAGTTTCGCGTCGGCGGCCTACACGGCCGACAAGGAGCTGATCGGCACGTTCAGCGCCAATCTCGAGTGCCTGCCCGACGCGAAGGGGCATCCGCTGACGATGAAATGGTGGAAGACCGAGCCAGACGCGTGGGCGGCCTGCCGCGTCGATCAGGAAGACCCGACCAAGGCGCTCAAGGCGTATGTGAAGTGGGTGGAGAAGCTGCCGGGCAAGCCGGTGTTCGTCGCCTATCCGGCAGGGTTCGATTTCACGTTCATGTTCTGGTACATGATGCGCTTCGTCGGTCGTTGTCCGTTTTCATGGTCGGCGCTCGACATCAAGACGCTCGCGTTCGCCATGACCGGCATGCCCTACCGCAAGTGCATCAAGCCGCGGCTGCCGTCCGTCTGGCTCGACCCGCTGCCGCACACGCACGTGGCACTCGACGACGCGCTCGAACAAGGTGCGCTCTTTTGCAACATGCTCGCCGAGCTGCGCGAGCAGCAGAAGACGTTGACCGAACTCCCCGGTTGGCGCGGCGCCGGACTCACGGCGAATGCCGACGCGCCGGTGTTCAGGTCGCCCGCAGCACAAGCGGCGGCCGAGGCGGTAGCGCACGCCGAATCGCCAGACACCGGCCCCGGCAAGGACAGCGCGGCGCACGGCTGAGCCAGGACCTCGCGGTGCCATGCGCGAGGGGCTCGACGCGCATGGCGCGGGGACCGCTTCCGCCGTCGGTCGATTACAGCACCTGGCTCGCCAAGTCGGGCGGACGCGCAATCACGGCCTTGTCGCCGTTGACCACGATGGGTCGCTGCAACAACTTCGGATGCGCCGCCACGGCGGCGAGCAACGCGTCGTCGGTCATCGCCGCGTCGGCCAAGCCCAGCTCGGTGTACTCGGTTTCGTTGCTTCGGATCATCTCGCGCACCGGCACGCCGAGTAGGTTGTGCAAACGCTTGAGATCGGCGAGCGTCGGCGGGGTCTTCAGATACTCGATGACCTGCAGATCGCCCCCGCCCACCGCCGGCGACCCCTCCACCAGAGCCAGCGCTTCGCGCGACTTCGAGCAGCGCGGGTTGTGATACACGGTAATCATGATCCCTCCAATACGTTCAAAAGGCGTCAGTCGCGACGGCGTCGTGCGCGCCTGAAACAGGCGCTGGCGAGTATGCATGGTATCGCCGGATACCGCCACTCGCCGACATCCGGGTCCACATCGACACCTACGTGTTAACCGCGCTGCGCGGCGCGCGTGGGCCATCTAACATAGGCAATGAGGGCTTCGCGTTGTGTCGAGAGGCGCTTCGCGCGGACGAATTCGCGATCTGCGAGACCGCTCCCGCCCGGTAGATGAACAAGAAGACCCGTGTCGCGAATGTTGCGGGAGACGATGTATGTATGCGCAACCTTCTCAATGCCGGCGGACGCCGCATGCCGCCGGAGGCTTCACCGTCATCGCCTGTGTTCTGGCGGTGTCGGGCTGCGCCAATCCGGATTTCGAGCCCAAACAGCCGCTCATCCTCAACATGACGCCCGCCCGGGTCCCATACACGGCGCTCGATCAGTACAAGATCGCCGCGGCGCAACGCGTGACGGCGGTCAACGCCCGCCAGATCACGCCGGGCAATCCCCAGCCGATGCTGCGCTCGGTGGTGTCGCTCGAGTACTGGGTAGACCGCAGCGGGAACATCACGAGCGTGGCGCTGTATCGCAGCAATGGCGACCAGGAAGCGGAGCGCATCGCGGTGGCGAGCCTGCGACGGGCCAGCCCGCTGCCGATGCCGAGCCGTGCGCTGGTCGACAGCAGCGGCCGCGTACGCGCCGTCGAAACCTGGCTCTTCAACGATGACGGGCGCTTTCAGTTGCGCAGCGTGGCCGCGCCTCAGATCGACGGGCAGTGATATCGTGACAGGCATCGATCCACCCTGCCCGGCCCGCGCCGGGCGACGGAGATGCTCATGCCGCGATTTGCCGCGAACCTGACCCTGCTCTATCAGGAAGTGCCGTTTCTGGAGCGTTTCCGCGAGGCCGCAAGCGACGGCTTCCGGGGCGTGGAATGCCTGTTCCCTTACGATCATCCCGCACAAGAGGTGCGGGCGCGTCTGGACGACGCGGGGCTCACGCAGGTGCTGTTCAACACCCCCGCCGGTGACTGGGCCAACGGCGAGCGCGGGCTGGCAGCGCTGCCAGGGCGCGAAGCGCAGTTTCGGGACGGCCTCGAACGCGCGCTCGACTACGCCGATACGCTGGGCTGCCGCCAACTGCACGTGATGGCCGGATGCCCCGACCCCGCCGCGTCGCTTGAGCGCTGCCGCGACGTTTATCTCGACAATCTCGCCTACGCGGCCGGACAGGCTGCCGCGCATGGCGTCACGATTCTCATCGAACCGATCAATCCGCGTGACTTTCCGCGCTATTTCCTGACACGACAGGATCAGGCTCAGGCCATTCGCCAGGCGGTCGGCGCGAGCCATCTCAAGGTGCAGTTCGACGTATATCACTGTCAGATCGTCGAGGGTGACCTGGCGGTCAAGCTACGCCAGCACATCGACAATATCGGCCACGTGCAGGTGGCAGGCGTGCCTGCGCGTCACGAACCCGACACCGGGGAAGTCAACTATCCGTTTCTCTTCCGTCTGCTTGACGAACTCGGCTACGCGGGATGGGTCGGGTGCGAATATCGCCCGCAGGGTGCGACGCGCGCCGGACTCGGCTGGCTCAAACCGTGGCTCAGGGCCACCCGATAAGCTGTTGAGTCGCCGCGACGACCATGCCGACCACCGGTCGGCATGTCGCTTACCCATTTACGCAGGGATAAATCGATTTCCGAAAAGTAAATCGGAGAGCGAAATAATCGTTGGGATGACGACGAAAGGCGTAGGAAAGATGTAGGTGTGCGCAGGCAAAAAAAATGGCGGGACACGTAGGCCCGCCAAAACCACACGCTACGGGGTTAGCGCGAGGAGACCAGATTCAGAGCACTGCATCGAACCACCCTGCAGATCGCGCCGGGGGACGCGTTCCGCCGATACAGTCGCGCTGCGGTGTTACCGGGGGATAAGCACATCAGCGTTGAAAAGCATTTTGGTGGAAACGTATGGGGGGAGGGGTAACAAAGTGTTTCAGGTTGTAACACCTGAGACCTTCGCGCGACCCTTCATGCTGCCGCTTCGCCTTCTCCGGCATGGGTTTCCGGCGTATTGACGGATGCTCCATTTGGTTCGTGATCCTGAGTAACTCGCCCGGCGAAGCATCGACACGGACGATGCCCGCCCGAGCCGGCCCATCACATCGGTCGCAGCATCGGCGCCGCCGCCGCGTTTCACGTGCGCGCCGTCAATGTGCTAAGTTCATTCCTTGTGCGTGGCAACAAAGTGGGCATCTGACATCCGAAGACACGTCAACGCCGCGGATCGGCAGCGCACCGAGAGCAGCAATTCCGTCAACGACCGCACCGGCCCCGTCGGGCCGCATTCGCATGCAAACCATGGAACGTTTGGGGCAGATACTGGCGCGCGACCGCGTCATCGGGGTGGTGGGCCTGTCGCCGCGGCCGGACCGGCCGAGCTACACCACATCGCGCTACATGCAACAGCACGGATACCGGATCGTCCCCATCAACCCGCAAGCGGCCGGCGCGACGATTCTGGGCGAGCCCGTTTATGCGAGCCTGGCCGAGGCGGCCGACGCCTTGCGCGCCGAGGGCCTGCGGATCCAGATGGTCGACTGTTTCCGTCGCAGCGGCGACATTCCGCCCATCGCGGATGAAGCCGTCGCCATTGGCGCGACCAGCCTATGGATGCAGTTGGGCATCGAAAACGACGACGCCGCAGCCGTCGCGCTGGCGGCAGGGCTGGACGTCGTGATGGACCGATGCGTCAAGATCGAACACCAGCGCTGGCAGATGCAAGCGGGCCACCCCGCCGGCGCGGACGCCCGCCCGCCGGGACAGCCGCTTCCGAAACGCTGAACCGCCGACCTCCAACGCCGCCAAAGACCCGCTGACATGACCATTGACGCCGATCTACTCGCCTATTACGACCAAATGGCGCGCAAGTACCCCGCCACTGCCGACAACGGCGCGCCAAGCGCGCAAGACGTGCGTGCCCGGTTCGCCGCCGTCGCCAACGAGGCCTTGCGCCCGTTGCCGGCGGGATTGCGCAGCGAGACCTTCGACATTGCGCTGCCGGGCCGCACCCTGCGCGCAAGGCTCTATCGCCCGGTCGAACGCGAAGTGCCGCTGGTGGTGTTCTTCCACGGCGGCGGCTGGGTCGTGGGAGATGTCGACACCCATGGGACGTTGGCTGCCTTCCTGGCGCAGGACGGCGACGTGGCGGTGTTGAGCGTCGATTACCGGTTGGCGCCCGAGCATCCGTTCCCGGCGCCGATCGACGACGCGCGCGACGCCTTGGCCTGGGCGGCCGAGCAGCGCGCGCGGCTCGGCGTGCGCGTCGACCGTCTGGCCGTGGCGGGCGACAGCGCCGGCGGCCACTTGGCGGCGCAGGCGGCGGCGTGGTTCAACGATCGACATCCGGGGATTGTGGGGGCGCAGTTGCTGATCTATCCGGTGGTGCAGTACCGGTTCGATACGCCGAGTTACGAGCGTCTGGCGAACGGCGTGGGCCTGACACGCGACGAAATGCGCTGGTACTGGAAGGAATTTCTGGGCAACGTGGCACCGTCGGCAGACGACGTGCGGGTCAATCTCACCGCGCAAGCGCCGCGTCACGCCTTGCCGCACGCCTTGGTGATTGCGGCGGAATACGATCCGTTGCACGACGAAGCGGTGTCGTACGCCCAATTCGTGGCGAGTTCAGGTGGCCGGGCGGAGGTCATCGAGGCGCCCGGCCTGACGCATAGTTTCGCGAGGTTACAACCGTTCGTGCCGCAGGCGAGGCTGGTCATGCACGACGCGGCGCAGCGTCTGCGTGACTGGCTGGGATGACCCGCGCGGGACTCACGCCGTCACTTCAGCCACTTGTCGACGACCTTCTGATATTCCCCGGTCTTCTGCGCAAGATTCAGCCACTGGTCGACGTATTGCTTGAAGATGTCGTCGCCGCGCGGCAGCAGGTAGGCCTTCTCACCGAACTGCAACGGCTTGTCGGGGTTGACCGGGCACAGTGACGGATTGAGCTTGTGCTGCAACAGCGTTTCCGAGGCGTCCGTGACCATCACGTCGGCTTTGCCGTCGACGATCTGCTTGAAGATCGTGACATTGTCCGGATAGATCGTGAGCGTGGCGTTCGGCAGGTACTGGCGGGCGAAACGTTCGTTCGTGCCGCCCGGGTTGGCGATGACGCGCGTACTCGGTTTGTTCAGATCGGCGAGCGTCTGGTACTTCGCCACGTCGGCGCAGCGCACGATCGGCGATTTGCCGTCGACCATGACCACGTTGCTGTAATAGGCGCGCGCCGCCCGATCCAGCGTAACCGACACACCGCCGACGGCGATATCGCATTTGCCGGCGGTGAAGTCGTCCATCAGCCCCTTCCAGGTCGTCGGAACGATCACCGGCTTCACGCCGAGCGACTTCGCCAGCGAGGCGACCAGATCCACGTCGATGCCCTCGACCTGGCCATCCGGGCGTCGATACGAGTAAGGCTTGTAGTCACCCGTCGCGCAGGCGCGCAGCGTGCCCGATTTGACGATGTCGTCGAGCCGGGAGTGGATGGCGGGGGTCGCGGAAGGGCTCACGACAGCGGCCGATTGCGCGTGGGCCGCAGCGCCGGCGAGCACCGCCCCGGCCACGAAGGCCGCGCTGGCGGCCGTCAACATGACTTTCATGCTTGTCTCCTGAGGTTTGACGTGTTGGCGCACTGCGCTCCCGAACTGTCTGACGCAGCGCGTGGGGCTCAATACTAAAGACACTCCCGGCCCACGCCAATCGGAATGACGCCACTGTTCCGCGCGCGCCACGCCGACGCGTCGCCGATGGCTGATGTGCGGCATAACAGCCCGCCATGCGTCCGGGCCGAGGATACGCGAGTAAAATGATCGCTTGCCCCAACCCTCCTACCCACCGCCGCGACGTGTCCCAAGCTCTGCAAAACGATACTTTCCTGCGCGCACTGCTGCGCCAGCCGACCGAGTACACGCCGATCTGGCTGATGCGCCAGGCGGGCCGGTACCTGCCCGAATACAACGCCACACGCGCCAAAGCCGGTAGCTTTCTGGCGCTCGCCAAGAACCCCGCCTACGCCACCGAGGTCACGCTGCAGCCGCTCGAGCGCTTCCCGCTCGATGCCGCCATCCTGTTCTCGGACATCCTCACCATTCCCGACGCCATGGGCCTCGGCCTGTCGTTTGAGGCGGGTGAAGGGCCGCGTTTCGCCCACCCGCTGCGCACCGAGGACGATGTGCGCCGCCTGCGGGCGCCGGACCTCGACAGTCTGCGCTACGTCTTCGACGCCGTCGCCGAGATCCGTCGCGCCCTGAACGGACGCGTACCGCTCATCGGCTTCTCCGGCAGCCCGTGGACGCTCGCTTGCTACATGGTCGAAGGGGCCGGGTCGGCCGACTTCCGCACCGTCAAGACGATGATGTACGAGCGTCCCGACTTGATGACGCATATTCTGGAGACCAATGCGCGCGCCGTTTCGGCCTACCTGAACGCCCAGATCGAAGCGGGCGCGCAGGCGGTCATGGTGTTCGACACGTGGGGCGGGGCGTTGGCCGACGGTCTCTACCAACGGTTCTCGCTCGCCTACATGCAAAAGGCGCTCGCGGGCGTGCATCGCGAGTGGAATGGCGCACGCATTCCCCACATCGTCTTCACCAAGGGCGGCGGTCAGTGGCTCGAAGCCATCGCCGACACCGGACCCGACGCCATCGGACTCGATTGGACCGTGGATCTCGCGGCCGCGCGCCGTCGCGTCGGCGATCGTTGTGCGCTGCAAGGCAACTTCGATCCCACCGCCCTCTTTGCAGCGCCCGAGGCCATTCGCGCCGAGGTTCGCCGCCTGCTCGACGCTTATGGCAACGCACCAGGCCACGTATTCAACCTGGGGCATGGTATTTCGCAGTTCACGCAACCCGATCACGTTGCGGCACTCGTTGACGAAGTCCACCGCTACAGCCGAAAGCTGCGCCAAACGGCGTAATTGGCGACACGCACCAGCGGCGGTGCGGCTCGCGAGGCCATTTGCCTTGCAGACCCAACCGCCGTTTCAAGCACCGAATGTCAAGCGTAAACCTGTCGAGTAACCCCTCCAATTTACGGAGTTGTCCCGAAGACTTATGCACAAATTCTCGCTGCGCCGCCGCAAGTGAGAGGTAACGGGGGGTAAGCTTCGACGCCGCTCATAAGCCATTGATCAAAAAGCATTTTTGATTCAGGCAAAGTCTAAGCACGGCACCGCGTGAGGGCCGCCTGGTGAGGCTGACGAGAGATAATCCCCACAGTTCTCAACATAGTTATCCACAAGCACTTCAAGTCCACCGGAAACCCGACTTAAATCCGGGGTTTACCGACACTTCTCAGGATTCACTTTAAGTTTGACCTGCGCCGACGACCTGCCCGCCCCGTCTCTTGCATCGACTGCGGATGCCCTGCCCCCGGTCGCCCAGCCGCGCCTCGGTGCGCCCGCTATCGCCCGCGTGGCGCTCGATACGCCCCTGCTCACGCTGTTCGACTATCGGCTCGACCAGGCCGCGAGCCCTGGGCAACTGGTGCAGGTACCGTTCGGACGCCGACAGGTCGTAGGCGTCGTCTGGGAATTGACGCACCGCAGCGAAATCGCACCGGGCAAGCTGCGTGACGTCACCGCCGTCTGGCATGAATTACCGCCGCTCGGCGAGGATTGGCGTGAGCTGATGCAGTTCGCCTCGCGCTATTACCAACGCGGTATCGGTGAGGTGGCCCTGCCGGGCGTCCCGGCGCATCTGCGCACGCCGATGCGCTGGCCGCGGCTACTCGCCCAGCGTGGCGTGCAACGTTACCGGCTGGCCGACGGCGCCCTGGCCGCGCTCCTGGAGAACGTGCCCGCCCGGCTGCGCGCCCAGCGCCGTTTGGCCGAGGGTCTGGCGCAAGCCGGCACGCTCGATGCGGACGAGGCGCGCGCCCTGTGCGCAAAGGCCGCCGACGTGCTCAAACAGTGGGCCGCCGCCGGCTGGGTCGTCGTCGACACCGTGCCGTTCCACGAAGCGGTACGCCATGCCGATGAAGCTGACGATGAGGATGGCGAATCGAGCGCCGCTGACGCCAACGCTCCCACCGATTGCGCACTCGCCGACGCTTTGGCCAATATCGACCTCGGCACGCAGGACACGCCGCGCGCCACCAGAACGTTGACTGTCGGGCAAGCCGACGCCGTCGCGGCCATTCACGACGCGCTCGAAGTCGCCGGCGCCCAACGCCTCGACGCCACAGCGCCATTGGGCAAGCTCGACGCCGGCAATGCGGGCGACACGGGGGACCTCCCCGCCTGCCCCCCCTTCCTGCTCTATGGCGTGACCGGCAGCGGCAAGACAGAAGTCTATTTGCGCGCCGTGGCCGAGGCGCTTCGCGAGCGCGACGCCCAGGTCCTCGTGCTCGTGCCGGAAATCAATCTGACGCCCCAACTCGAAGGCGTCTTCCGTGCGCGATTCCCCGGCGAGACGCTCGTCACACTGCACAGCGGACTGGCCGAAGGCGAGCGAGCCCGGCACTGGCTGGCCGCCCATCGCGGCGAGGCGCGCATCGTGCTCGGCACCCGACTCGCGGTGATGGCGTCGCTGCCGCACCTGCGCCTCATCGTCGTCGACGAAGAGCACGATCCGTCCTACAAGCAACAGGAAGGGTTGCGCTACTCGGCGCGCGACCTCGCCATCTGGCGGGCGAACCGGTTGCGCATCCCCGTCGTCCTCGGCTCGGCGACGCCGTCGCTCGATAGCTGGCGGCGCGCCGAGCAGGGCCGCTACGTGCGCCTCGCGATGCCCGAGCGCGCCACGCCCGATGCCGTGTTGCCGCGCGTCTCGCTCATCGACATGGACATCGAGCGCAAACTTCAGCGCACGGTGCACGAGGGCTTGTCGCAATCGCTGCTCGCCGCCATTCGCGCCCGGCTCGAAGCGGGCGAGCAAAGCCTGCTGTTCCTGAACCGCCGCGGTTACGCCCCGGTGCTCAACTGCGATGCCTGCGGCTGGATCAGCGACTGCCGCCGGTGCAGCGCCCACATGGTGTTGCACAAGCCCGAGCGGCGGCTGCGCTGCCATCACTGCGGCGCCGAGTCGCGCATTCCGCATGCCTGCCCCGATTGCGGCAATCTCGATCTCGCGCCGCTGGGGCGCGGCACGCAGCGCATCGAGGAGGCGCTGGCTGAACAGTTCCCGGACGCCCGGCTCGCGCGCATCGATGCTGACAGCACACGCCGCAAAGGCAGCGCGCAGGCGCTGTTCGCGCAGGTCCATGCGGGCGAAGTCGACATCCTGATCGGCACGCAGATGGTCGCCAAGGGCCACGACTTCCGTAACGTCACGCTCGTGGGCGTGGTCAACGCCGACAGCGCCCTCTTCTCCCACGACTTCCGAGCGGCCGAGCGTCTGTTTGCACAACTGATGCAGGTGGCCGGGCGCGCCGGGCGCGCCGCCCGCGCCGACGGCCCCGGCGACGTGCTGATTCAGACGCGCTACGCGTCGCACCCGTTGTTCGCGTCGCTCATGCGTCACGACTACGCGGGCTTCGCGGCGCAGCAACTGGAGGAGCGGCGCGTCGCCCTGCTGCCGCCGTTCACGCATCAAGCGCTCCTGCGCGCCGAAGCCCGGCGCCTGGACGACGCCATGACGTTTCTCAAACAGGCCCGCGAGATCGCCGCCACGCCCGCGCTGCACGACGCGCGCATCTCCCTGTGGGATCCGGTGCCGATGACGATGGTCCGGATCGCGGGCACCGAACGCGCCCAGCTCGTGGTCGAGAGCCCGCATCGCGGCGCGCTCCAACGCTTCCTCACGCACTGGATGAGCGAGCTGCGCGCACTCAAGGCGCCCGTGCGTTGGCACCTCGAAGTCGATCCTCTCGAAATATAAATCGGTATATAGCGTTCCGGAAATTTGACAACATCGCCCGAATCCCCGACGATGCAGACAGTAGTCGATCACCGCACGCCGAACGGTTCACGTCATCTGCACGATAAGAAGTCCTACAGGAGACATCCCGATGAAATCGCACGACCGGCGCGCCGCCCCTACGGCGCCGCACATCGCCACACCGCCCCTCCCGCCCACCGAATCGCCTTTGGCCGAGGCTTCCCGGCGCCGCTTCTTGCGACGCGCGGGTGCACTGGGCGTTGGCGCCAGCCTCGCGGGGCGCGCACTTGACGTCCTCGCCGCCACCACCGCACCGCAGATGGTGACGCTGCCGTTTGCCAATGGGGAACGCGAACTCGTCGCGTATCCGCAGAAGCGCCCGCTGATCCGCTTGACGGCGCGCCCCCCGCAACTGGAAACGCCGTTCGCGATTTTCAACGACGGGCTCATCACGCCGAACGATGCGTTCTTCGTGCGCTACCACCTCGCGGGCATTCCGACCGACATCGATCCGGCGAAGCATCGGATTCACGTGCGCGGCAGCGTCGCCAAACCGCTCGATATCTCGCTCGCGTCGCTCAAGAAGGACTACGGCGCCCCAGTCGAGATCGTGGCCGTCCACCAATGCTCGGGCAATAGCCGTGGCTTTTTCGAGCCGCGCGTCGCCGGCGGACAGATTGCCAATGGTGCGATGGGCAACGCGCGCTGGCGCGGCATTCCGCTCAAGCGGATTCTCGAACGGGCGGGCGTGTCGGCCAGCGCAAAGCAAGTGACGTTCGAAGGGCTTGACCGGCCGATCGTCCCCACGACGCCCGAGTTCGTGAAGGCGCTCGACCTCGATCACGCGATGGATGGCGAAGTGATGATCGCGTTCGCCATGAACGGCAAGGATCTGCCGATGCTCAACGGCTTTCCGGTGCGGCTGGTCGTGCCGGGCTACTACGGCACGTATTGGGTGAAGCATCTGGCGGACATCAACGTTATCGACAAGGTGTTCGACGGCTTCTGGATGGCCACGGCGTATCGCATTCCCGATAACGACTGCAATTGCGTCACGCCCGGCAAGGCGCCCGAGAAGACAAAACCGATCGAACGCTTCACCGTGCGCTCGTTCGTCACGAGTCTTGCCGACGGCGAGCACGTGGCGGCGGGCAAGGCGGTGCGCGTGCGCGGCATCGCGTTCGACGGCGGCGAAGGGATTCGCGACGTACAGTTCTCGGCCGACGGCGGCCAGACCTGGCAGGCGGCTCAGCTCGGCCACGAACTGTCGAAGTACTCGTTCCGCGAATGGACGGCGTCGTTCACGCCCCCCAAGCCCGGCGAGTACGCGCTCCAAGTGCGGGCGACGAATCGTGCAGGGGTGTCGCAACCGCTGCAATCGCTGTGGAATCCGGCCGGCTATCTGCGCAACGGGGTGGAAACCGTGCGTGTGATCGCGGCTTGAGACGGGGGACGATCATGAACCTTTCGAAGATTGCGCGCCGCGCGGCCCTGCTGTCCGGCCTGTTGGGTCTGTTCGGCGTCTTCGCCGCCCCCGTCCATGCACTCGAGATCAAGCTGCCGCAGGAGACATCGCAGTTGAAGGCCTCGACGCTGGCCGGTTATCAATCGGCGAACTCGTGGTGCGTCATGTGCCACTCGCTCGACTACGTCAACACCCAACCGCCTATGTCGGCGGCCTTCTGGAGCGCGGAAGTCACCAAGATGGTGAAAGTGTATGGCGCGCCCATCCCGGAAGATCAGGTCAAGCTGATTTCGGAGTATTTGGGAAAAACGTACGGCACCGACCAGAAGTAACGCCTCTCGCCCCGGCCCGCGGGCCGGGGCGCCACACGACGTTTCGCGTGTCGGCCTCACACCTAGGTGCAACCCTAATATCGACTCAGGTTGCACCTCTTTTGAAACCCGGTTACGATGCCGAAATTCACCCGCTATGGGTGTCACGTTTTCGCGTCATCAGGTAACCCTTCCATGGCTAACACCACCCTCGGCGTCAAGGTCGACGACGTACTGCGTACCCGGCTCAAAAGCGCCGCCCAGCAAATCGAGCGCACCCCGCACTGGCTCATCAAACAGGCCATCTTCGCTTACCTGGAGCGCATTGAGAGCGGCGCGCTGCCGCCCGAATTAAGCGGCGCGACCCAATCGGGCACCGAGGTGATCGACGGCCACGCAGGCGACGATACCGTGCCGCATCCGTTCCTCGAATTCGCCCAGAACGTGCAACCGCAATCGGTGCTGCGGGCGGCAATCACGGCGGCCTACCGCCGCCCCGAGCCGGAATGCGTGCCCGTGCTCGTCGGTCAGGCCAAACTGGCCCCGGCGACCGCGACGTCGGCCTCCGACCTCGCCCGCAAGCTCGTCGTCGCGCTGCGCGGCAAGAGCACCGGCGGCGGCGTGGAAGGTCTGATCCACGAATTCTCGTTGTCCAGCCAGGAAGGCGTGGCGCTGATGTGCCTGGCCGAAGCCCTGCTGCGCATTCCCGACAAGGCCACGCGCGACGCGCTCATCCGCGACAAGATCAGCAAGGGCGACTGGCACGCCCACATGGGCAATTCGCCGTCGATGTTCGTCAACGCCGCCACCTGGGGCCTGATGATCACCGGCAAGCTTGTGACCACCACCAGCGAAGCCGGTCTCACCAAGGCCCTCACGCGCCTGATCGGCCGCGGCGGCGAGCCGCTCATCCGCAAGGGCGTGGACATGGCCATGCGCCTGATGGGCGAGCAGTTCGTGACCGGGGAAACCATCTCCGAAGCACTCGCCAACAGCCGCAAATACGAAGCCCAGGGCTTCCGCTATTCGTACGACATGCTCGGCGAAGCCGCGACGACCGAAGAGGATGCCCAGCGCTACTACGCGAGTTACGAGCAAGCCATTCAGGCCATCGGCAAGGCTTCGGCCGGCCGCGGCATCTATGAAGGCCCTGGCATCTCGATCAAACTATCGGCCCTGCATCCGCGCTACTCGCGCAGCCAACATGAGCGTACGGTCGCGGAACTGCTGCCGCGCGTGCAGGCGCTCGCCAAGTTGGCACGCTCTTATGACATCGGCCTGAATATCGATGCCGAAGAAGCCGATCGCCTCGAAATCTCGCTCGACCTGCTCGAAGCGCTGTGCTTCGATCCCGAGCTGGCCGGCTGGAACGGCATCGGTTTCGTGGTGCAGGCCTATCAGAAGCGTTGCCCGTTCGTGATCGACTTCATCATCGATCTGGCGCGTCGCAGCCGTCACCGCATCATGGTGCGCCTGGTCAAGGGTGCGTACTGGGATACGGAAATCAAGCGCGCGCAGGTCGACGGGCTCGAAGGCTATCCGGTCTATACCCGCAAGATCTACACGGACGTGTCGTACCTTGCCTGCGCGAAGAAGCTGCTCGCCGTGCCGGACGCCATCTACCCGCAGTTCGCCACGCACAACGCCTACACGCTTTCTGCCATCTATCACCTGGCGGGCAATAACTACTACCCCGGCCAGTACGAATTCCAGTGCCTGCACGGCATGGGCGAGCCGCTCTACGAAGAGGTCGTCGGCCCGATCGCCTCGGGCAAGCTCGCGCGGCCCTGCCGCGTGTATGCGCCGGTCGGTACGCACGAAACGCTGCTCGCCTACCTCGTGCGCCGTCTGCTCGAAAATGGCGCGAACACCTCGTTCGTGAACCGGATTGCGGATGAGACCGTCAGCGTCGACGAACTGATCGCCGATCCGATCTCGGAATCGGAGAAGGTGCAACCGCTCGGCGCACCGCATGCCAAGATTCCGCTGCCGCGTGAACTGTATGGTGTAGCGCGCGCCAACTCCTCGGGCTTCGACCTGTCGAACGAGCACCGTCTCGCGTCGCTGTCGTCGGCCCTGCTCGCCAGCGCGGGCACGCCGTGGCGCGCCGCGCCAATGCTGGCCGACGGTGAGCGCACCACGGGCACGCCACGTGCTGTGCGCAATCCGGCCGATCTGCGCGACACCGTGGGTCAGGTCATCGAGGCCACCTCGGCCGATGTGGATGCCGCGCTCGTCAACGCCGTAGCCGCTGCCCCGATCTGGCAAGCCACGCCGGTCGAGGAACGCGCCGACAGCCTGATGCGCTCGGCCGATCTGCTTGAGGCCCACATGCCCACGCTCATGGGCCTGTGCGTGCGCGAAGCGGGGAAGTCGCTGCCCAACGCCGTGGCCGAAGTGCGTGAGGCCGTCGACTTCCTGCGCTACTACGCCGCGCAGATCCGTCAGGGCTTCTCCAACGACACGCACCGCCCGTTGGGCCCGGTGCTGTGCATCAGCCCGTGGAACTTCCCGCTCGCGATCTTCGTTGGTCAGGTCGCCGCCGCGCTGGCCGCCGGTAACCCGGTCATCGCCAAGCCGGCCGAGCAGACGCCACTCATCGCCGCCGAAGCGGTTCGCCTGATGCACGCCGCCGGCGTTCCGGCCGGCGCGCTGCAATTGCTGCCGGGCACAGGGGAAACAGTCGGCGCCGCGCTCGTGGCCGACGCCCGCACGAAGGCCGTCATGTTCACCGGCTCGACCGAAGTGGCGCGCATCATCGCGCGCACGCTGGCCGAGCGCCTCGACGCCAATGGCCGTCCGATCCCACTGATCGCCGAGACCGGCGGTCAGAACGCGATGATCGTCGATTCGTCGGCGCTGCCCGAACAGGTCGTGTACGACGTACTCGCATCGGCTTTCGATTCGGCCGGTCAGCGCTGCTCGGCGCTGCGTGTGCTGTGCCTGCAGGACGACATCGCCGACAAGACGTTGCATATGCTCAAGGGCGCGATGCAGGAACTGGCCATCGGCAATCCGGATCGCCTGTCCATCGACGTCGGTCCGGTGATCGACGCCGAAGCGCAAAACGGCATCAACCGCCACATCGAGCAGATGCGCGACAAGGGCTTCCCGGTCGAACAACTGCCGCTGCCCGACGCCGCCCGCCACGGCACGTTCGTGCCGCCGACACTCATCGAGCTGACCGATCTCACGGCGCTGCAACGCGAAGTCTTCGGCCCGGTGCTGCACGTGATCCGCTTCAAGCGCGCGCAACTCGACAAGCTGCTCGATCAGATCAACGGCACTGGCTACGGCCTGACGTTCGGCGTGCATACGCGTATCGACGAAACCATTGCCTATGTGACCGAGCGCGCCCATGTCGGCAACGTCTACGTGAACCGGAACGTGATTGGCGCCGTGGTCGGCGTGCAGCCGTTCGGCGGCGAAGGCTTGTCTGGGACGGGTCCGAAAGCCGGCGGTCCGATGTATCTGCCGCGTCTGCTGGCGACGCGTCCGGCTTCGCTGCCCGCCGAGCTGAACCGCAACGAAGCCGCGCTCTCGCCGTTGGTGAGCTACCGCGACTGGCTGCGCGCGCAGGACAACTCGGCCGATAGCGCCGCCGCGATTCATCGCGTCGACCGTTATCTGGCCACGTCGGCACTCGACGCCACCGCCGTGCTGCCGGGACCGACCGGTGAGCGCAACACCTATGGTCTGGAGCCACGCGGCCCGGTCCTGTGCGTGGCTGCCACGCCGCTCGGCGCGCGCACGCAACTGGCTGCCGCGCTGGCGACGGGCAACGACGCCGTCTTCACGGAGAGCATTGCCGCCCGCGAACTGGTGAGCGCCCTGCCGGCCGCCCTCAAGGGACGCGCGTCAGTGTTGGCGGCAGGGGCGGACGCCGCCGCCGAGCCATCGCTCGCCGCGGTGCTGTTCGAAGGCGACAGCGACGAGTTGCGCGCCCTGAACCGTCGCATCGCAACCCGCAACGGTCCGATCCTGTCGATGCAGGGCCTCGCGCCCGAGGCGCTGGCCGCCGGTGACGACTACGCACTGGAGCGACTGCTGTGCGAACGCTCGGTGTCGGTCAACACGGCTGCCGCAGGTGGCAATGCCAACCTCATGACCATCGGCTGATCGCGGCGGACCGTCAGGTTTCGCGACGAATCCCGTCGGATTCGTCCGAAATCTGATGGCTGAATCCGCAGGATTCGCAGGTTCCGACTGCCGATTTCGCCCCCCTCCCCGGACGCGCCGTCGTCCCGATCGCGTTGTCCTCAGCGGCTGCCAGCGTCCTGCCTTCCGGGACAATGGCGGCCGCGATGGGTTAACGGGTCAACCGCCCGCCTCATTCCAGCGCCTTCCTGCGCTTTTCTCGCGCCTCCCCGCCCATCTCCCCGATCAGCCCAACGCTTATCACGCCCCGCCGCACCTCCCGTACTCACGCACGCCGCGCGCATTCGCGGTATCTTCGCGCCCGCCCCCGACATATCACGCGTCTCACCGCCATTGCGCGGTCAACCCGTGCCAGCGACACGTATCGCTGGCCATAGCGTTCGTCGTCCCGCGTCGCCGCCTCTTTCGTCATGCCGGCAGAGGCGCGCAACGCACGTGACACCGACGCTCGAGGAGGCTACATGTCCCTTTGGAATCCCACTGCGGTGTCATTCACCGTGTATTTGCTATTGATGCTGGTGATCGGATGGCTCGGCTATCGCGCCACCCACGATCTTTCCGACTACATTCTCGGCGGACGTCGCCTCGGCAGCTTCGTCACCGCGCTTTCCGCCGGGGCTTCCGACATGAGCGGCTGGCTCTTGCTCGGCCTGCCTGGGGCGATCTACATGGGCGGCCTGTCGGGTGTCTGGATCGCCATCGGCCTGGCGATCGGCGCGTGGGCCAACTGGCATCTCGTGGCCGCGCGCTTGCGTGTGCATACGGAGGTGTGCGGCAACGCGCTGACCCTGCCCGAGTACCTCACACAGCGCTTCGGTGACCGCAGCCACGTGCTGCGCATCGTCACGGCGCTCGTGATCCTCATCTTCTTCACGATTTATTGCGCGTCGGGGGTCGTTGCCGGCGCCCGGCTGTTCGAAACGATGTTCGGCCTGGAATACCGCACGGCGCTGTGGATCGGCGCTGTGGCGACCATTGCCTACGTCTTCATCGGCGGATTCCTTGCGGTGAGCTGGACCGATACGGTCCAGGCCTCGCTGATGTTCGCCGCACTGGTCGTCACCCCGATCGCCGTGATTGCGCTCGACGGCAGCCCTGCGGCGGCCGTGGACGCGGTCACCGCCGTGCACCCCGCCCATACCGATTGGTTCGGCGATCTCGCGCCTATCGGCGTCATCTCGATGCTCGCCTGGGGTCTGGGCTATTTCGGCCAGCCGCATATTCTCGTGCGGTTCATGGCCGCGCGCTCAGCGGCGGCGATTCCGCAGGCGCGTCGCATCTGCATGACCTGGATGGTGCTGTGCCTGACCGGTGCGGTCGCCGTGGGCTTCTTCGGACTGGCGTTCTATAGCGCGCGGCCCGATCTCGGTGCCGGTGTGGCGGCAAACCCGGAGACCATCTTCATGGCGCTCACGACCCAACTCTTCACCCCGTGGCTCACGGGCGTGCTGCTGGCGGCGATTCTCGCAGCCGTGATGAGCACCTTGTCGTGCCAGCTGCTCGTGTGCGCCAGTGCACTGACGGAAGACCTCTACAAAACGTTTGCGCGCGGGCCGGTCAGCCAGGGCCGCCTCGTGTGGATCGGCCGGGCGATGGTGTTGAGCGTGGCAGTGATCGCCGTGGTGTTGGCCCTCGATCCGCAGAGCCGCGTGCTCGGCATGGTGAGTTACGCCTGGGCGGGTTTCGGGGCGGCCTTCGGTCCGCTGGTGCTGGCCACGCTGCTATGGCCGCGCGTCACCCGTAACGGGGCGCTCGCGGGCATTGTCGTGGGGGCGGCCACGGTCCTGATCTGGAAGCAGTTCGGCTGGTTCGACCTGTACGAAATCCTGCCGGGCTTTGTGCTGGGCGGCCTGGCGCTCATCGTGGTGAGTCGCTTTGACAAGGCCCCAAGCGCCGACGTGCTCGCCCGCTACGCCAGCGCCGAAGCGACGCTGCGCGCGATCCAGCAAGGCGCAAAGGGCGATTCGGGTAGCACCGGCGCTCCGACGGCGCAACCCTCGCCATAAGCGGGTAGCACCTTCCATCGGAACTTCTCCCTCTTGACCGGCGCGCGCAGCCATCCAATACTGCCGCGTCGGACGCATATTGCGTTTGATTGCGATTGAAGCCGTCCCGGGCCGACCGGCCTTGTGCAGACGGCGATCCAAGAAAGGCGTGCCGCGGCGATCCCGCAGGCATGCCACTCAACGACATACACATGCAAGGAGAGGGTTGATGCAATCGAAGCTTACGCTCAGCGCGGTCGCCGTCGCGGGACTGCTCGCGTTCGGTACGGCCAACGCGCAACAGGCGCAGGAAGTGAAGCTGGGTTTTGCCGCACCGCTCACGGGCGCCCAGGCGCACTACGGCAAAGACATGCAGAACGGCATCCAGCTCGCCATTGACGAGTACAACGCCACGAAGCCGACTATCGAAGGCAAGCCGGTGAAGTTCGTGTTGCAGTCGGAAGACGATCAGGCCGACCCGCGTCAGGGTTCGCTGGTCGCGCAGAAGCTGGTCGATTCGGGCATCAAGGGCATGCTCGGCCACTTCAACTCCGGCACGACGATTCCCGCTTCGCGCATCTATGCGCAGGCAGGCATTCCGGAAATCGCCATGGCGACGGCCCCGGAATACACGAAGCAGGGCTTCAAGACGACGTTCCGCATGATGACCTCAGACATTCAGCAAGGGTCGGTCGTCGGTACGTTCGCCGTCAAGAAGCTGGGCTTCAAGAACATCGCCATCGTTGACGATCGCACGGCTTACGGTCAGGGCTTGGCCGACGAGTTCGAGAAGGCGGTGAAGGCCGCCGGCGGCAAGATCGTGCGTCGCGAGTTCGCCAACGACAAGGCCGTGGACTTCCGCGCCATCCTGACTAACCTCAAGCGCGCCAATCCGGACATGATCTTCTATGGCGGTGCCGACGCACAAGCTGGCCCGCTCGCCAAGCAATTGCGCGAACTGGGCATGAAGAGCACGCTGATGGCCGGTGAAATGGTCAAGTCCGACGCGTTCCTGAAGATCGCTGGCGACGCCGCCAACGGCTCGGTGGTGTCGCTCGCCGGCCTGCCGCTCGACAAGATGCCCGGCGGCGCCGCGTACGAGTCGCGCTACAAGGCCAAGTTCGGCAGCGCGCCGGAGACGTACTCGCCGTACGCCTACGATGGTGCCATGGCCATGATGTCGGCCATGAAGAAGGCCAACTCGACCGATCCGGCGAAGTACCTGCCGACGCTCGCGAAGACCAGCATGCCCGGCGTGACCACGCGTGAGCTGGCGTACGACAAATCGGGCGATCTGAAGTACGGTTCGATCACGCTCTACAAGGTGGTCGGTGGCAAGTGGACCGTGCTGGAGACCATCGGCGGCAAGTAAGCGCCTGGCGATGGGCCGATAGCGGTAACGACGAGGGCCGGTGAGGATGACTCACCGGCCCTCGTGCTTGATGTGTGCCGCCGTGGCATGACGCCGTTACAGCGATACAGCGTTGGGGCGTTGGGGCGTTAGGGCTTTCCCGCCATACCGCTTCACCGCGTTAGCGCGCAACGGCGTTTCGCCATGACCGACGGCACGCCCCCGTCACCAGACATCCTTGGGCAAACGCTCACGCATCTCCGGCGGCAATGCGTCGCGCGTGAAAACCGGCTCGGCGACACCCGCACGGCGCTGGGCCTGATAGTCGCGCCACGCGAGCAACGCGTACTTCATCAACAAGCCGATGGCGACCAGATTGATGAACGCCATCAACGCGGTACCGACATCCGCGAAGCTCCACACCAACGGCAGGCTGGCGACCGACCCCAGCATGACGGCCAGCAGCACCAACGCGCGGAAAATGTTGAGCAACCACAGACGCTGCGTCAGGTAGTCCATGTTGACCTCGGCATAGGCGTAATTGCCGAGCACGCTTGAGTAAGCGAGGAAGAACACCGTGATGCCGGTGAAGATCACCGCCCAATTTCCCACGTGAGCGGCCAGGGCGCGCTGGGTGAGCACGGCCCCTTCGGGTGCGGCACCCGGCATGAACTCGCCCGAGAGCAGGATCATGAATGCCGTGGCCGAACACACGACGATGGTGTCGAAGAACACGCCGAGCATCTGCATCAGGCCTTGCTGTACCGGGTGTTTGGTCGTGGCCACGGCGGCGGCATTGGGCGCGCTGCCCATGCCCGCTTCGTTGGAGAAGAGGCCACGCTTCACGCCCATCATGACGGCCTGGCTGACGGCATGTCCGGCGATACCGCCGGCGGCCGGCTCAAGCCCGAACGCGTGCCGCAGGATCATCGCGATCATGCCGGGGATCTGATCGAGGTTGACGACACAAACATAGATGGCCAGCCCGACATAGGCGAGCGCCATGACCGGCACGATCCATTGCGCAAAGCGTGCGACGCGTCGCACGCCGCCGTAGATGATCGGTGCCGTCATCAGCACCAGCGCAACGCCGATCCAGATCCGCTCCCAGCCGAACGACGCTTCCAGCGCCTCGGCAATCGAGTGCGACTGCACGGAGTTGAGCGCGAACCCGAAGGTGAACAGTAGCGCCAGCGCAAACAGGACACCGAATTTGCGCGACCCAAGGCCGATCTGTATGTAATACGCCGGGCCGCCGCGAAAGGTGTTGTCGTGGCGCGGCACCTTGAAGATTTGCGCCAGCGTGGATTCGACGAAGGCGGACGCCATGCCGAGCAGAGCGGTCATCCACATCCAGAAGATGGCACCCGGCCCGCCGATCGTGAGCGCGACGGCGACACCCGCGATATTGCCGGTGCCGACACGGCTCGCCAGCCCGGTGGCAAACGCTTGAAAGGGTGAGATGCCGGAGGTACTCCCGGAGGTACGCAGCAAACAGATGCTGTGCCAGAGCGCCCGGACCTGGATTCCACCGAATCGGACGGTGAAGTAAAGCCCCGCCCCCAACAAGGTGATCACAAGCGGGTATCCCGACAGCACCCCGCCGAGGGTATCGACCAACGGCTTGAGCCAGCTCTCCATGTCACGTGTCTCCTGTCGCAACCACTTGTTGGCCCCGCAATGCCAGGGGGCAAGCGACGAAGAATCTCAAGGTTTGACCCTGCGCGATAGAAACCGGCAAATCTTTCCGCCAATTCCTATACGCAACAGCGCGACAAGAAAAAAGCCGCCCGGCAAACGCCGCGCGGCTCAAAGACAAGGCAAGGAGACATCGAAAAGTAGGTTAACAAGCGCTTGTGTCGGTTGCGTGACAGTCACGAAAGCGGGCACGAAAGTGGGTACGAAGCCGCGGTGACTTTCGCGCTCACAAGTCCTTTGCCATACGGCAGTTATTGGTCCGGCTATCGCAAACGGTGAACCCAGCTGCCTTGGCATCACGTTCCGAGGAAAACCCGCAGGCAATAACGCCGTAGGTGTTGCCAAAAAAGACGTATGGCGTGCCGCCAGTTGTCACTTGCCGCCCGTTGTTGTCCGCGTTATAGACGGTCGCCCTTTCGTTTGAACCGAACGCACTCCTGTCACACCAACCTTTCGCGACAATGCTGCAAAAAAGCGCGCCCTCTATTTTTCCGTAGTATCCCGTCTTCCATCCGCCCGACATTCGATAATCGTTGCACCTGTTGTAGTAGTAATCCCAAGTCGCCATGACGATAGGCCTGTCCTTCTCGACGATTCGCTCGACCTCTTTATGCACGATCCTGGTGACGTACTCGGTGGTACGAGCGAGTTGCCACGTCCAACTGCCACCAGAGCTCTGGCACGAGAGCATTTTGCCGTCGGCGTCTCTCCCAATTTCGCCAGCCTGGCACGACGCATTTTGTCGGTTGGATCGATCCAGGCGGATGACGCCCGAGTCGGATTGAAGACTCTGTGCGGTCACCCGCCCCGCGCGCTCGATATTGTGGCGTTCCATTTTCAGCGTACCGCCGACGGTGGCCCCGCGTTTCGCGTCCAGGCTGCCGAGAATGGTCGCGTCACCCTTCACCGTTGCGCCCTGCACCTCAAGGCCTTTCATCGTCAGCATGCCGTCGCCTTCGATATTTCGCGCCCCGACGATGTCCTGCCGGTTCTTGCCTTTGTCACTCAGATGCAGTGGACCTTTCATCGTGGCCTGGCCCGCGATCTCAAGCTCCATCATGCTGAGCTTTCCCACGCCGACGATGTTCTTGATCCCTTTGATGCTTTGATGCGAATTGCCGTTCTCGAAGTCCAGATCACCCGTAATGTTGCGCGATCCGTCGCGTCGAACATTGACGTCCAGACTGTGCGTCAGGTAACCGCCCCGCATGGCGACCAATCCCGGCTTTCCCAATGGATTCGGAACAGTATCGGGAATGGGCTTCATACTCTCGTCGACAAATCGGAATTCCTGCGGCTTATCCATCGTGGATGTCCCACCGAAGACACCGACCGTCTTCGCGACAATCGCCGCGAAAGCGTAATCCGGCTCCGACGAATAAGCACGCTTTGCCGGTTCAGTGAGATACGTCAGCGAATTGATCTGGCAGTTCGGTGGCTTCTCGCGATCGCACTTCCGATAAATCCGGATACCGTAATCGCCCAGGCCATGCGGCGGCTTGCTTCCCACCCCGGAAATATCCAACACCGCCAACAGCGCTGCCGCGTCCAGCCGACCTATGTACGAATAATCGAACGACGACGAAGCAGGCTCATGGGTGAACGTATGGCCCTTGATCGCAAAAGTTTTACCAGGCGTCGACAGCAGCGATTCAATGTCCTTGTAGTACTTTGCGACGATGGTATCTGCCGCGTTGCCAATGATCCTCAGCCCGTGCCCGGCGCGCTCTGCCCGCTCGATCCGCATCTGCCGCATCTGATTCACGCCCCAAAACGTAATCAGCATCCCCACGATGGTGATCGCGATCGCTGCGGAGACGAGAAAGATCCCCGACTGATTTCTTCGCATTGATATGCCCCTTTCGAATCGTCCGGCAAAGGCGCGACATCGCGTGTCAGCGATTGCGGGATCGTTGAGATGGAGCATTGTCTGCGACGTCACTCGCAGTGTGTTTGGGATTCTTCCGTTAAATTCCGGCAGAAGGTGCGAATCCGGAAGGGCCGACCAGGAATAGAAAAGCCGCGTGGCTCATTGCCTTCTTCATGCCTACCCATTGAACCCGGCTCGTTGACCATCCGCTGCACCGTTTAGAGAAGTGTCAGCACTCCACGATATTCACCGCCAAACCACCGCGTGCCGTTTCCTTGTACTTGGTCTTCATGTCGGCACCGGTCTCGCGCATCGTCTTGATGACGGAGTCGAGCGACACGTAGTGCGCACCGTCGCCGCGCAACGCCATGCGCGCCGCATTCACCGCCTTCACGGACGCCATCGCATTGCGCTCGATGCACGGAATCTGCACCAGCCCGCCGACCGGGTCGCACGTCAGGCCGAGGTTGTGCTCCATGCCGATCTCGGCCGCGTTCTCCACTTGCTCGACCGTGCCGCCCTGTACCGCAGCCAGTGCCCCCGCAGCCATCGAACACGCCACCCCGACTTCACCTTGGCATCCCACTTCCGCCCCGGAAATCGACGCGTTGAGCTTGTACAGAATGCCGATGGCCCCGGCAGTGAGCAGGAAGTCGATCACGCCCTGCTCGTTCGCGCCGTGCACAAAGCGGTCGTAGTAATGCAGCACCGACGGAATGATGCCCGCCGCGCCGTTCGTCGGCGCTGTCACCACGCGGCCGCCCGCAGCGTTCTCTTCATTGACGGCAATTGCGTAGAGGTTCACCCAGTCCATCACCGACAGCGGATCGGACAGCGTACGCTCGGCGCGTTGTGTGAGCTGACGATACAACTCCGGCGCGCGACGTCGCACATGCAACGGCCCCGGCAGTTCGCCGTCGGCATCGTCGTTCCCAATGCCGCAACCGCGCGTCACGCACGACTGCATCACATCCCAGATGTTGAGCAACCCGCGACGAATATCTGCTTCCGCCGTTGCCGCGTCGCCGTGGTGCCAGACCTTCTCGTTCTCCCACATCAGTTCCGCGATGGTCTTGCCGCTTGCGCGGCACATCTCGAGCAGTTCCTTGCCCGTGCGGAACGGATACGGCAGTTGGTCGTGCGCGGCGAGCACCTGCGCGTTCGACGCGCCGGCCGTCACGACGAACCCGCCGCCGACCGACAGATAACGCCCTTCGCGCAGTTTGTTGCCCTCGGCATCGAACGCGTGGAATTTCATGCCGTTCGGATGCTCGGCCATCGCCTCGCGACGGTAGAACACCATGTGTTCCTTCTCGACGAACGGCACCTCGTGCTTGCCAAGAATCGACAGCACCTTCGCCTGACGCAGCGTGGTCAAACGCCCCGCAATCGTCGCCGGATCGACCGTGTCGGGCGCCTCGCCCATGAAGCCGAGCAGCACCCCCTTGTCGGTGCCGTGGCCCTTGCCCGTGGCGCCGAGCGAACCATACAGCTCGGCACGCAGCGTCGCCACCTGCGGCAGCAGGCCGTCGCGCTCCAGACCTTGCACGAACATCAGCGCCGCGCGCATCGGCCCCACGGTATGCGAACTCGACGGTCCGATACCGATCTTGAACAAATCGAAAACTGAAACGGCCATGGGGCTTTCCTGAAGTTCTGAAACGTAGCGGAGACGCGACGAATGCCACCCATCCGGCGCATTCGCGTGACATCCATAAAGACAAAAAAGGGGCCGGCAACGTGTCTGCCAGCCCCTGATTGCCAAGCTTTCGCGACGCTTATTCGTAGTCGCTCATCGGCACGCAGGCGCAGAACAGATTCCGGTCGCCGTAGACGTTATCAGCACGTCCGACCGGCGGCCAGTACTTGCGCTCGCGCAGCGACTTCACCGGGTACGCCGCCTGACTGCGGGCGTAGGCGTGCGGCCATTCGTCCGCCGTCACCACGTCCGCCGTGTGCGGCGCGTGCTTGAGCGGGTTGTCCTCGCGATCGGCACGGCCCTCTTCCACGGCACGGATTTCCTCGCGAATCGCGATCATCGCCTCGATGAAGCGGTCGAGTTCGTGCTTCGATTCCGATTCCGTCGGCTCGACCATCAGCGTACCCGGCACCGGGAAGCTCATCGTCGGGGCGTGGAAGCCGAAGTCCATCAGGCGCTTCGCCACGTCGTCAACCGTGATGCCGCTGGTGTCCTTGAGCGGACGCAGATCCAGAATGCACTCGTGCGCGATCAGCCCGGCCGGGCCGCTGTACAGCACCGGGTAGTGCGGCGCGAGCTTCTTCGCGACGTAGTTCGCGTTCAGGATAGCCGTCTCGGTGGCGGCCGTCAGGCCCTGCGCGCCCATCATGGCAACGTACATCCACGAGATCGGCAGAATCGAGGCGGAACCATACGGCGCGGCCGACACGGCACCGATGCCGTTGGCGTCGCGCGAGTAGCCCGTCGAGTGCTGGTTCGGCAGGAACTGCGCCAGATGCGCGCCCACCGCGACCGGACCCACGCCCGGGCCGCCGCCGCCGTGCGGAATGCAGAACGTCTTGTGCAGGTTCAAGTGCGAAACGTCGCCGCCAAATTCGCCCGGTGCGCACAGGCCGACCATGGCGTTCATGTTCGCGCCGTCGACATACACCTGACCGCCGTTCGCATGCACGATCTCGCAGATCTGGCGCGCGCCGGCTTCGAACACGCCGTGCGTGGACGGGTACGTCATCATGATCGCGGCAAGACGGTCGCGATGCTGCTCGGCCTTCGCCTGCAGATCGGCCAGATCGACGTTGCCGTTGGCGTCGCAAGCGACCACCACGACCTGCATGCCGGCCATCTGGGCCGACGCCGGGTTCGTGCCGTGCGCCGACGCGGGAATCAGGCAGATGTCGCGATGCGCTTCACCGCGCGATGCGTGATACGCCTGAATGATGAGCAAACCGGCGTACTCGCCCTGCGAGCCAGCGTTCGGCTGCAGCGAGACGGCGGCGTAGCCAGTCGCGGCCACCAACATCTGTTCGAGCTGGTCGATCATCGCGCGGTAGCCGACCGTTTGTTCCGTCGGCGCGAACGGGTGAATCTGACCGAATTCGGGCCACGTCACCGGCAGCATTTCCGAGGTGGCGTTGAGCTTCATCGTGCACGAGCCCAGCGGGATCATCGTGCGGTCGAGCGCCAGATCCTTGTCGGACAGGCTGCGCAGATAGCGCAGCATTTCATGTTCGGAGTGGTAGCGGTTGAACACTGGGTGCGTGAGATACGCGCTTTGGCGCGCCAGTGCCACCGGGTAGCCGTTCGAGACGGTGGCCTCGATGGCGTCGAAGTCCAGCGAGACGGCGCTCTTGCCGAGGCCCTCGGCCACCACTTCCCACAGGGCGATCACGTCGTCGCGCGTGCTCGTCTCGTCGAGCGAGATACCGACAGTGTCGGCGTCTTCGCGACGCAGATTGAAGCGGCGTGCAGCGGCCACCGTGTGCACGGCATCGGCACGGCCGGCCACGGGCACGGTCAGCGTGTCGAAGAACGTGGCGTTGCGCGGCGCGGCGCCCAGTGCGGCGAGGCCGGCGGCCAGCACGGCCGTCAGACGATGCGTGCGCTCGGCGATGATGCGCAGCCCCTGCGGGCCGTGGTACGCCGCGTACATGCTGGCCATGATGGCGAGCAGCGCCTGCGCAGTACAGATATTCGATGTCGCCTTCTCGCGGCGGATGTGTTGTTCGCGCGTTTGCAGCGCCAGACGCAGCGCCGGCTTGCCTTGCGAATCGACCGACACGCCGACCAGACGGCCCGGCATCGAGCGCTTGAGTTCGTCGCGCGTGGCCAGGTAGGCGGCGTGCGGGCCACCAAAGCCCATCGGCACGCCAAAGCGCTGGCTGTTGCCAACGGCGACGTCAGCGCCCCACTCGCCCGGCGGCGTGAGCAGCGTGAGCGAGAGCAGATCGGCGGCGGCGATCAGCATGCCGCCCTTGGCGTGGATCGCGTCGGCCAGCGCGCGATAGTCGCGCACGTCGCCGCCCACGCCGGGGTATTGCACGAGCACGCCGAACGCATCGACATCGGCCGCGGCGGCCACCGGGCCGACCTGCACTTCGAAGCCCAGCGGCTTGGCGCGCGTTTGCACGACTTCGATGGTTTGCGGCAACACGTCATCGGCGACGAAGAACGTGTTCGACTTCGACTTGCCGGTACGCTTGACCAGCGTCATCGCCTCGGCGGCGGCAGTCGCTTCGTCGAGCATCGACGCGTTGGCGATCGCCAGCCCCGTCATGTCGATGATCATCTGCTGATAGTTGAGCAGCGCTTCGAGACGGCCTTGCGAGATTTCCGGCTGATACGGCGTATAGGCCGTGTACCAGGCCGGATTTTCCAGCACGTTGCGCAGGATCACGCCCGGCGTGAACGTGTTGGCGTAGCCCTGACCGATGAACGACCTGAACACCTGGTTCTGGCTGGCCAGCGCGCGCAGTTGCGCCAGCGCCTGCGATTCGGTTTGCGCGGCGGCGAACGGGCCGAGCGACTGGGCGAAGCGCGCGCCGTCGCGACGGATCGACGCGGGGACCACGGCGTCGATCAATGCGGCACGCGACGCGTAGCCCAGCTCGGCGAGCATCGCCTGTTGTTCGGGGGTGTCCGGGCCGATGTGGCGCGCGGAGAAGTTGTCGCGCTGCTCCAGCTCGGAGAGCGAGCGGCGCGGCGCTTGCAGGTCAGTCAAAGCATTCATGGGTCAGATCTCTCGTTCGATCACGGCAAGTGACGGCGGGGGCGGCAGCCGGGACGGTGCCGCGCGAACCGAAGGTCTCGCGGCACCGCCCGGGGCATCAGCCGCCGATTTTCTTGGCGTATTGTTCAGCGCCCAGCAGCTTGTCCAGCTCGGCCGTGTTCGACGGCTTCAGACGGAACAGCCAGTTGCCGTAAGCGTCGGTGTTGACCAGATCGGGCGAGCCGGACACTTCGGTGTTGGTCTCGAGGATCTCGCCGCTGACCGGCGAGTGCACGTCGGCCGCTGCCTTGACCGATTCGATCACGGCCGAGGCTTCGTCCGCCGCCACGGTGCGGCCGGTGTCAGGCAGTTCGACGAACACGATGTCGCCCAGGGATTCCTGCGCGAAATCGGTAATGCCCACGGTCACGGTGCCGTCGGCTTCGAGGCGGGCCCATTCGTCGGACTCGGTGTACTTCAGGTTATCGGGGATATTCGCCATGTTGACGCTCCGGGATTCAGTGTTTGGGGTATTCGGTTATCGGTAATTCGTGTCGCCGCACCGTGGCGCCGTGTTGCTCAGGCCACCACGGCCTTGCCGTGACGCACGAACGGTAATTTGACCACACGTGCGGGCAATTGCTTGTCACGAATTTGCACTTGGACCGTCGCGCCGTCCGGCACGCCCTTCGGCAAACGGGCGAACGCGATCGATTGCTGCAGGCTCGGACTGAACGTGCCGCTGGTGATTTCGCCGTCGCCCGCCTCGGTCACCACGACCTGGTGCGCGCGCAGCACACCGCCCTTGCCGTCGAGCACGAGGCCCGCGAAGCGCCACGTCTGGCCGCGCGAGAGCAGGGAGTCCTTGCCGACGAACGTGCGATCGCTTTCCTTCTCGACGGTCCAGCCCAGGCCGGCGTCCAGCGGCGACACGTCGTCGTCCATGTCCTGGCCGTACAGGTTCATGCCGGCTTCGAGACGCAACGTGTCGCGCGCGCCCAGCCCGGCCGGACGCACGCCCGCCGCGACCAGCGCGTTCCACAGCGCGGCCACGTGATCGGCGTTCACGATCACTTCGAAGCCGTCTTCGCCGGTATAGCCGGTGCGCGCGATCATCAACTCGCCGAACGCCGTGTCCTTGGCGAAAGCGGCATTGAACGGCTTGAGCGCTTCGCTCGCGGCCTGGCTGCCCGGTACCGCTTGCCACACCTTGGCGCGGGCGTTCGGGCCCTGGACCGCCACGATCGACAGATCGCGGCGCGGAATGATCGTCAGGCTGTAATCGCCGTGCGCGTTGAGCTGACCGATCCAGGCGAGATCCTTGTCGGCGGTGCCGGCGTTGACCACCACGCGGAACCAGTCTTCGGCGATGAAATAGATGATGAGGTCGTCGATCACGCCGCCGCTCGGGTTGAGCATGCAGGTGTAGAGCGCCTTGCCCGGGGTTTGCAGCTTGTCGACGTTGTTGGCGACAGCGTAGCGCAGGAATTCGCGGCAGCTCGGGCCATGCAGATCGACCACGCACATGTGCGAGACGTCGAACATGCCGGCATCGGTGCGCACGGCGTTGTGCTCTTCGATCTGGGAGCCGTAGTTCACGGGCATGTCCCAGCCGCCGAAGTCGACCATGCGGGCGCCTGCGGCGCGGTGCGTATCGTTGAGCGGAGTGCGTTTGAGTTCGGTCATCGGGGCATCAAGGCATCAAGGGTCAGGCATGTCGGAATACGGCGTCCGACAATGCAAAAAGGGGTCATCTCGACGACCGGCACTTTCCGCGTCCGGCGCGTGCATGTGCACGAGCCCGGCGCAATGCCAGTTGGCGAGATGACCCCTCTGTCCTTGGTACCTGAGAGATTGCCCGGTGCGTGCGGCGCGCTGTGCGCCATGCCGCTCGTGCCGGCCCCTTCGGTGGGTTGTCCGCGTGCCACGCACGCTGCAACCGCTCTCCAGAGATCGAAGGCGATGCCTTCGGCGCGGACGGTCCTTGATGCCTGAGAGTTTGTGGGTATTACCCCTTCGGCGGCCCCGGCATGTGCTTCCCGGTGCGCTCTCCCGACCACGCTCGCGCACTTTACGGCGAAAGACGAAGGCTGTCAATTTGATGCGGATTACCTGAGCGCCAATCGGCGTTGAACACCGTCGGACGGGCTTTCCCAGTCCTTCGTCGCGCACGGGGAAATGGGCGCTTTTTTGATCGCGCCGGGCGCGTGCGCCGGTCAGCGTGACTCGCCTGGATTCGTGCCCGCCGGACAGCCATTCTTGCCCCAGCGTCCGTTACACACCGTCCACACACAGCGCTGCTTCGGTATTACCTCATACCAGCGATAGCGGTCGCACTGCGCAAGCGCTGCGGCCACGGCACTGGCCGTCGACGGCGCCACTGCCGGTGATGCCACCGGTGCCGCGCCCGGCTGGGCTTCGGCGGCGATCGAGCCAATATCGTTGTTGTCGAAATGCGCGGGAAGATCGACATTGGCCGGCGGACGCGCCGTATTGCCGACCGCACCTGCCCCTGCGCGGCGGCTGAGCAGTTGCATCATGTCGTCCGGCGCGTTGTTGCGGGTCGGGGGCGATGTGGGCGCCGTGACAGCGGCAGTCAACGCTGCGGTGGCCGCCGAGGCGGTGAGCGGCGCGGGCTGGTTGGCCGAAGCGACGTCGGCCGCCGCACCGGACGCGGCCGCATCGACCGCCGCCAACGCCTGCGCCCGGGCCAACGCGGCAGATGCCTCGCCTGACGCAGGGTCGGCACCCGCAGCCGCCAGCGCGGCCGACGCGACGGCTGGCGGTGCTTCGTTACCGGAGTTGAAAGGGGTGACGGTCATTGCGTCGGATGACTTGGGCACCGGGTCGACGTAGGGGGCGCGCAGATTCCACCAGATGCCGAGCAGCGCGATGGCAGCGAAAACCGCTGTGCCGAACACGAGCGCGCCGGTGACCCAGCCGGAAGATTCGGCGTGCGCGAGTCTTGCGCCACACTGCGCACAGTGCCGCGCACGCGGCGCATTGTTCGTCCCACAGGTTGGACATTGCACGGCGACCTCACCACGATGGCAACGTTGCCCATTATAGGCATCCGGTCTGCGTCGACGCCAGCCTCCGGCGTCGCGCCCGCCCCACAGTTGGCGTTCGCACAACGCCTGTCGGGCGCGCACAGCCGAGTGGCGCTCGCATGATAGACTTGCCCACCGCCCGGCGCTTGCCGATGCATCGCCCCGGCGGGCGGCCGCGCATCGCCGTCACAGCCCTCGCCGTGCGCGCACCCTTGCCGGCCGCCGTCTTCATCTCCTTCGCGTCACACCATGTCCTCCTTCCCGCTCAATCCCGCTCAGAACGAAGCCACGCGCTATTTCGACGGCCCATGTCTCGTGCTGGCCGGGGCGGGCAGCGGCAAGACGCGCGTCATCACGCAAAAGATCGCCTGGCTGATCGAGACGAAGGGGTTCGAGCCGAAGCACATCGCCGCCGTGACCTTCACGAACAAGGCCGCCGCCGAAATGCGCGAGCGCGTGGCCAAGCAGCTCGAAGGCAAGCTGCTGACCACGCCGGGCAAGGAAGGCCGTAAGGTGCCTGTCAACCAGCTCACCATTTGTACGTTCCACTCGCTGGGCGTGCAAATCCTGCGGCGCGAGGCGGCGAACGTCGGGTTGAAGCCGCAGTTCTCGATTCTCGACGCCGACGACTGCTTCGGGCTGATTCAGGAGCAGTTGGGCACGACCGACAAGGCGATGATTCGCGGCGTTCAGACCGCCATCTCGCTCTGGAAGAACGGACTGGTCACCCCCGAGACAGCGCTGGCCGCCGCCGAAACCGCCGACGAACATCAGGCCGCCCTCGTCTATCGCAATTACATGGCCACGTTGCAGGCCTATCAGGCCGTCGACTTCGACGACCTGATCCGGCTACCCGCCCAACTCTTTGAACGCGACGAGGAAGTGCGCGAGCGTTGGCAGAACAAGCTGCGCTACCTGCTCATCGACGAGTACCAGGACACCAACACCTGCCAATACCTGCTGCTCAAGCTGCTCGCGGGTCCACGCGCGGCGTTCACCGCCGTGGGCGACGACGATCAGGCGATCTACGGCTGGCGCGGCGCCACGCTGGAGAACCTCAAGCAGTTGCAGGTCGACTTCCCGACGCTCAAGGTCGTCAAGCTGGAACAGAATTACCGTTCGACGTCGCGCATTCTGACGGCGGCGAACAACGTCATCGCGAAGAATCCGAAACTCTTCGAGAAGAAGCTGTGGAGTGAGCACGGCCTGGGCGATCCGATCACGGTCACGGCGATGAACGACGAAGAGCATGAAGCCGAGTCGGTCGTATTTCGCTTGTCGGCACACAAGTTCGAGCGGCGCGCCGAGTTTCGCGACTACGCCATTCTCTATCGCGGCAACCATCAGGCGCGTATCTTCGAGCAGGTGCTGCGGCGCGAACGCATTCCGTACGTGCTCTCCGGCGGCCAGTCGTTTTTCGACAAGGCGGAAATCAAGGATCTGTGCGCGTACTTGCGGCTGTTGGCAAACCCCGACGACGATCCCGCCTTCATTCGCGCCGTGACCACGCCGCGCCGGGGGGTCGGCAGCACCACGCTCGAAGTGCTCGGCAGCTTCGCGGGACAGGCCAAGGTGTCGCTGTTCGAGGCCGTCTACATGGGGGCGGTCGAGGCGCGGCTGCCGCCGCGCCAGCTCGAACCGCTGCGTGCGTTTTGCGACTTCATCCAGCGCATTGCAGCGCGCGCGGCGCGCGACCCGGCCAATGAAGTCATCGACGACCTGATGGAAGGGATTCACTACGAGGCCTATCTGTACGACACATTCGACGAGCGTCAGGCGCAATCGCGCTGGACCACCGTGCTCGAATTCCTCGAATGGATGAAGCGCAAGGGCACGCGGGGCGACGAGGCGCAGCCCACCGGCTTCGACAAGGCCGACGGCCTCGACGACGACGGCAAGAGCCTGATGGAACTCACGCAGACCATTGCGCTGATGTCGATGCTCGAAGGCCGCGACGGCGACGATCCCGACGCCGTGCGCCTGTCGACGCTGCACGCCTCGAAGGGGCTGGAGTATCCCCACGTGTTTCTCGTCGGCGTGGAAGAGGGCATCCTGCCGCACCTTCGCGAGGACGAAGAAGTTACCGCCGAAAAGATCGAGGAAGAGCGCCGGTTGATGTATGTCGGCATCACGCGTGCGCAGCGCTCGCTGCAACTGTCATGGTGCAAGAAGCGCAAGCGGGCACGCGAAACCTATTCGTGCGAGGTCTCGCGCTTCGTGCCCGAGATGCAACTCGACGAAGCGCCGCCCCCGCCCCCCGAAGACGCGCCCATGTCGCCGAAGGACCGGCTCGCCAGCCTCAAGGCCATGCTCGCGGGCGGGGCGAACAAGACCCCATCCTCCTCGGGCGCCTGACTCGACGCGCGCCGACCACGCCCTACCTATGAATAGCCCCCGCGAGCGGGGGCTGGCTTGAGGAACGGCGACATCGTACCGGGGCTGTCGGCGGCGGCACGGCGTACCGTAAAGTCAATGCTTGCTGCTATTTGCCACTACCCGAAGACGTCTGATCGCAAGCGGCTGCCGGGCTCGACGCCACGACCATCCCGACCAGACCGGTCAAACAAAGCAGAACAGCAACCAACAGTTTCCGCATAGGCTCGCCTCCACTCGTCAGGTGAAGTTTCACTATAGAAGCGCATCCTGCCGATGACAAAGACATCTTGACCATCGGCGTGACGCGGGCGATAGTCGGTAGAAAACGGGCGAAACAAAACGTGAATTGCCTTGATTTCGACCCAATGCCCACACCGCCCGCGCTCACGTGATGCGCTCGGCGCACACGGCGGCGGCGCGTGTGCGGCACCGATCCCAAGACTTTGTGGAGCTGGTGCGTGAAACTGCATATCCTGTCCGACCTGCATTTGTCCGTGGCGCCGTTGGCCATTCCCGAGGTGGACGCCGACGTCACGATTCTCGCCGGCGACATCGGCCGACCGGCGCAAGCCATCGAGTGGGCGAAAGCGTTGGGGCGCCCCGTCATCTACGTTCCCGGAAATCACGAGTTCTACGGCGCGACACTGGCGGGCACGCTGGCCGACTTGCGGCACCTGAGCGCGGGCACGAACGTGCATCTGCTTGAGCGACGATCGGAGGTGATTGGCGGCGTGCGCTTTGTCGGCACGACGTTATGGACGGACTTCGCGTTGTACGATGCCGACGGCAAGCACGACGACGTCGTAGAGGAGTCACGCAAATTCGTACGCGACTTCACACGCATTCGCGTGGGCGATCCGGCGGTGCCGTGGGCGGATCTGCCGTTCTTCTCGCCGGACGACTGCGCGGCGCTGTGCCGTGAAAACGTCGCCTGGCTTGCGCGCGTGCTCGCCGCACCGCACGACGGCCCGACCGTCGTGGTCACACATCATGCGCCAACGCCGCAGAGCATCCATCCCCGTTTCGCAGGGTCGCTCGTCAATCCGGCGTTTATTTCGGATTTGACCTCATTCGTCGAAGCCTCCGATGCGGCGTTGTGGATTCACGGCCATACGCACGATTCGTTTGACTACCGCGTCGGCGCGACCCGGGTGCTGTGCAATCCGCGCGGCTATTGCTTCGAGGGACGCGTCGAGAACACGGCGTTCGATCCGACGCTAACGGTGCGGGTGTAATCCACCCTCCCTCGCCATTGGTCGATGGACGCTGCTCGTTGGACGCGAGAAACAAGAATCCCCGCCGAAGCGGGGATTCTTGTGGGTGCCGAGCGATTCACGCCAGACTTGGCGCTTGAGCGCTTACCTGGCCGCTGACTTGGCGATTTATTTGGCCGCGCTCACCATGTAATCAACGGCGGCCTTGACGTCGTCGTCCGACGCGTTGGCCGCACCGCCCTTCGGCGGCATGGCGTTCAGGCCATGGAGGGCCGCGTTGTGCAGCGTATCGATGCCGGTGGCGATGCGCGGGGCCCATGCGGCCTTGTCGCCGAACTTCGGGGCGTTCATCACGCCGCTCGCGTGGCAGGCCATGCAAACCGTGTTGTAGAGCTTTTTGCCGGCTTCGAGATTGCTGCCCGTGCTGGCAGCGGCCGGGGCGGCGGTCTTGAGCGAGGCCATCGCTGCAGCAGCGGCGGCGGCGGCACTGGCGTCGGCCCCCGAGGCCGCGGCGGGAGCGCCCGATGCCGGGGCAGCTGCGGCGCCCGACGCGGGCTGTGCCGGGGCCGCCGGTTCCTGCAGCTTGCCGCCGGAGGCGTTGGCCATGTAGACGATCGCCCGGCCGATTTCGTAGTCCGTCACGTCGTCGGGGCTGGTGCCGCCGCGCGCCGGCATGGCGCCCTTGCCGGCGAGGGCGATCTTGAGCATGCCGTCGTAGCCTTGCGCAATGCGCGGTGCCCAGTCGGCGGTGCCGACCTTCGGCGCCCCAGCCGCACCCGAGGCGTGGCAGGCGGCGCAGACGGCTTTGTAGAGTTGTTCGCCAGTCTGATAGACGCGTGGTGCGTTGGCGTCCTTGATATCGACCTTGGCGACAGGCGCGATGCGCTCGGCGATGGCCTGTTCGGTCATGGCGGAACTGCCGGCGCCGGTCAGGGCGTTATTGCCGACGTAATTGACCAGCAGGACGATGATGACGATCGGAACCAGGAAACCCGCAACGACGGCGGCGATGAGCTGCTTGGGTGTTTTGATCAGAGACTCATGCTCGTTATGTGCTTCACTCATGCGGGATCTCTCAATAGTATTTTTGTGGAAACCGAGTGCATCACCCCGGGCGGCTGGCGCCATCCGGTCAAAATATCGAGCCATTGTAGCAACAAACCCTTGACCGATGACACGCCAAGGCGGTGCGCAGACGCCGCAAAAGTCCCGTGTTTTCCCTAGCTTACGCGAAAGCCAAAGCGGTGTTCCGCGTGCTTCGTGCGCGAAGTGCGGAGGCATTGCATGCACAGTAAATCCGCGCGCACGCGGCGCTTGGCAACGAATTGCCGCATTGTGTGGCGAGACGATGCACGGGGCATGGACGGCGCGCGGCAAAACCGCTATGCTTCTACCTCTTTGCCTACCGGTCGCGCGTTCGCGCCTTCTCCCCCGGTGGTCAGCATAGCGCCCGTAGCTCAGGGGATAGAGTATCGGCCTCCGAAGCCGAGGGTCACTGGTTCGATTCCAGTCGGGCGCGCCAATCAAATCAATGGGTTAGTACACCCACCCGGTTAAACCATTCATCCAATCGGTCGGCATGTAGGTGCTGTGTAGGTTTTCTCCATCAACGGGATGCCTCCGCAGGACCGCTACCCTTTCGTCAAACCGGCATCAAGCGCAACAGCACACGCAATTTTCCGCTCCACCCGGCCTCCCCGACTGTTCGCCTTTTGGCAAAGTGATGCTAATGCGAGCGCCCATCGTCACCGTCGCCCCCCCCCCCGATATCGAAAGAATTCTTTTCCCCAGAGGACCACCCCAAGGGGACCATCCGAGTCAGGGGTACGGGGCGCCTTGCACTGGGTTGTATAGATTCTTCCTCAAAAAAGCCAATAGTTACAATTGGCACTAGGTAACCTGCCTCGCATCCGAAGCAGCATCGGGAATCCGCAGCCATGAACCGTCGTTCGCGTCCGCCATTGCACGGACGTTCAGGCGTCGCTTTCGCTCCGTAAAGCGGCCCTTCGACGATTACTCGAAGAATTCTTCGTCGACCTTCTTTAGCTGAATGGTTTCTTCAACACGACAGCCAACGTTGTACCGGATCATCAGCTTGGCCAGTTGGCGACCGTCAATTAGGACGATACGCTTGCTGAGGAAATCAGCCGTCTCTCTGGCGGAAGGCGAAAAGGCCGAGGTGGTAACAAAAAGTCCCTTCGCCGCCTTGAAGCGATCCAGTGATCCGAAAAAATCACGGATCGCGCCCGAGCCGACATTATTGCCGTCCGAGTAGCGCTTGGCCTGCACGTAGATACGATCCAAGCCCAAGGCGTCTTGGTCGACAACGCCATCAACACCGCCATCGCCGCTCTTGCCGAGTGCTCGGCCGGCATCGCTTGTAGATCCCCCGTAACCCATGGCCAGCAGCAACTGGACTACGAGGCGCTCAAAAAATTCCGGCGAGGCCGCAATAACACGTGCGAGCAGATCAAGACTGAGTTCACCGTCCAGCTCTGCATGAGCTTTTCGAATGACTTCGTCCGGCGTCATGCCGCTCGCCTGGACTGCTTCGACCGCCGGGGAGGCCTTCCCGGAGTTGTCGGTACCGTTGCTGACCTCCCGGAATAGTACGAATTCCGGAAATTGTTCCAGAAAGGGAATGTCGATTTTTTCAGGCGGATTGGCCAATACCTCACGCCCTCGGTCAGATATCTGAAAGTGTGCTCGTTTGGTCAACTCGACTAGTCCTGCCTTGCCCAGATAGCTTTTGGCCCAATGCACACGGTTGGCGAAGGTAGTCTGCTTTCCGGATGGCAATAGTTCGGACCGTTCGTCCCCTGTCAGTTGCAGTTTGTCAGCCAATGACTGAACGACATCAGAAATTTTCACCTCGCCCATTTCGGACGAGCGCAGGACGGGCAGCATCAACGTCTGAAAATCAGGAATGGTCATCGTAGAGAGTCAGTTAGTCAAACGACACCGATGCGGCGCTGCGTCGCGGTAAGGGATCGGATATCCGTTTCCCCTGACCGATGACTTCCGCGCAAAAGTCCGCGCCCCTTTGGTACGAGTCATTGTCGCACCGCCACGACGACGGTGGATTTCGGATCGGCATCTCCTTTCCGCGATCGCATGTCAATGATCTGTAAAGCTCCTGAGGTAGCTTGCCGGCGTGCTTTATCAGAGCGTTGGACTTCAATTTTTTCCGCCTACCTAAATCTCTCAAACCGCCACCTTGGACACACCGAGTCCCTGACCAGTGAAGATCAAAAATCCGGTGGCGCTGTTGCGGATCCGCTTTTGGCCGTCGCTATCGAGTCAGGCTCGCTGCGCCAGACTAGCCGCCACGTCCCGAAATGACGCCAAGGCCGCTTCAAGATGCTCGATGATCTCCTGCTGAAGCACATCCGGCGGCGGCAGGTCGTCCAGGTTGTCCAAACTATCGTCTTTCAGCCAGAAGATGTCGAGACTGGCTTTGTCACGGGCCATCAAGTCTTCGTAGCTGAAGAACTTGAAACGTTCGGTGGCGACGCGCTTGTGGCGGTTCTCCGCGTTGTAGCAGGTAACGAAGTCCTGCAAATCTTCCAGCTTTAGTGTGCGAGTCTTCAACGTGAAATGCTTGTTGGTGCGCAGGTCATAAAACCACACGCCCTTGGTGTGGGTCTGTCCGTCCTTGGGCTTGGCGTCGAAGAACACTGCATTGGCTTTCACGCCTTGCGCGTAGAAGATGCCCGTCGGCAGCCGCAGCACTGTGTGCACATCGCAGTTCTCAAGCAGCTTGCGGCGAATCTTCTCGCCGGCGCCCCCTTCAAACAACACGTTATCCGGCAGCACCACCGCGGCTTTGCCGTCAACCTTCAACATGCTGACGATGTGCTGCAAGAAGTTGAGCTGCTTGTTCGACGTGGTTTCCCAAAAGTCCTGTCGCTCGTAGGTCAGCGCCTCTTTGTCTTCCTCACCCTCTTCATTGGTGATGGTCATGCTGCTCTTCTTGCCGAAGGGCGGATTGGCCAGCACGTAATCCACCTTGTGCTTGGGCTCGGTGATCAAGGCATCAGAGCGATCGACCGAGGGCTCGCCATCCAGCTCACCGATGTTGTGCAAGAACAGGTTCATCAAGCACATGCGGCGCGTGTTCGGCACGATCTCGTTGCCGTGAAAGGTCTTGTCTCGCAGGAACTCTTTCTGGCGCTTGTTCAGCTTGGCGCCGGGCCGAGTCAACCAGTTGTAAGCGCCCAGGAAAAAGCCACCCGTGCCGCAGGCCGGGTCTGCAATGGTCTTCATCGGCTCGGGCTGCACGCAGGTCACCATCGCTTCGATCAGTGCACGCGGTGTGAAGTATTGACCCGCGCCGCTCTTGGTGTCCTCAGCGTTCTTCTGCAGCAGGCCTTCATACAAGTCACCTTTGGTGTCGGCATCGAGGCTGATCCAACTCTCCGCGTCGATCAGCTGCACCAGGCGCGAGAGCTTCGCAGGGTCCTGGATCTTGTTCTGGGCCTTGAAGAAGATGGCTCCCAACATGCCCGACTCTTGCCCCAGCTTGTGCAAGGTGGCCAGGTAATGCGACTCCAGCGGCTCGCCCACCTTGGAGGTCAGGCTGGCCCAGTCAAAACCCTTGGGGATGTGGGTGTCGCGGTTGTACGGCTCCTGCGCGTATTCGTGGGCCAGCTTCAGGAACAGCAGGTAGGTGAGTTGTTCCAAGTAGTCGCCGTAGCCCACGCCGTCATCGCGCAGGGTGTTGCAGAAATTCCAGACCTTCTGGACCAGGGTGCTTGCGTTCATAAAAGTGCCTCCACCCAAGCCTTGTCGCGATGCGTGCCAATGGCGGATCGGAAAAAGCTCGAATATTCGTGATCGTTAGATAAGTGTTCTTGCAGATGCGTGACGACAGCGGGCTGATTGCCGGCGAGGCGAATCAGATCGTCCAACAGTCGCCAAGAATTTTTCTTGGTTTCCGGCGTGTTCCATTCGTTGAACCCAAGCCGATCAATCGTGTAACGCGCCCGCTGGTGTTCCCAAGTACCAGCCGGAGCTGCCGATTTGACCTCCCCATCAATACCGTGGGCCAGCAATCCGCAATCGGCCTGTACGCAAGGGTCCAAGAGCCTAGGCAACTCAGCGGTCAATGAACCTGCAGGCAGCTGGCAACGCTGTGCCTCATACTGAATCGGAAACTCACTGGCCTTGCCGTGTAAGGTGTCGCTATTGTCTTTTTCTGGACGATTGCACCGCTGGCACGAAAGACGAAAGTTCCACCATTCATACGCCAACCAGTAGTACCCGGTATGACCGACCAGCTTGACGCCATCTACGGTGACACTCAGTTTGGGCCGAAAGTGGTCAACGTCAAAAGGGGCTCGGGTACTCTTCGCTTCGCAGTACCAGCATTTGTGCGCACTGGCATCTGCGAGCCACTTTTTGAGCAATCCCCAACTACCGTTCTTCTTGATGTAAGCGGACCGAAGGTCGTACGTCGCTAACGCGCCAATCTTCGTGATCCTGCCGGTGTAAATCTTGGGCCAGCGAGGGGGCAAATGAGGCGGTAATGGAATTAGGACGAATCTCAAGCCTGTCCCTCCGGCAAGCTGCGGAGCAGGCTTTGCACCAGGGCGTCGAGAGCCTTTCGTTTATTCTCCGGGGTGACGACGGCCCCATCGATGGACGCATCTGCAGCCAGATCAAATCTGGCACGCAGGTATTCCTGCTCCAGCCTATCTCGTGACGCGAAATTGAAGTCCAAGCTTTCGAGGCGTTGACGGATTTTCACTAACCTTTCGCGATCAGCGTCGCTCAGAGGTTCCTGCTGTGTGGAGAGCTGGTGCAACGCCAGTAAGTCTTCATTCGTGGCCTTATCCAGACTTGAGCCCAAGCCAAACATATCGCTGGTCACGATGCCAGCGAAGCCCATGCCTCTCGGATCTACAGCCGGGTTCTCAGCGCGTACCGTGCGCGTGCCGGGATGACGGTACATGATCTGTACCTGCTCCTTGACCAACTCTGCTATGGCCAAGGGGTTGTGGGTCGTTAGCACGATATGGCTGTTGTCCTGGCCATCGCTGTTTTGCCCCACAAATGATTTCAGGTAGTTCAGGTAGTCCACACACCAGCGTGGGTTCAGGTGCGTGTCCGGCTCATCCAGCAAGAACAAGCTTTCGTCCTCTGCGGTAAAGCGCAACAGGCCCAGAACCGTTAGCAGCTGCTGTTCGCCCTCGCTCAACTCCCTGAATGTCACGCTGCCGTCGTTCTTCTTAAGGCGCACGCGGATGCGCACCTCTTCTATCAGTTCAGAGACGTAGGTGCTCTCCAAGTCGCGGAAGAACTGCGCTGGTGCTTGCTTGCCGACCAAGCGCCGCAGCGCAGCAATGTCCTTCACGTACAGGTATTTGAACTGGAGCGTTGTCTTGTTCCAGATTGATGTGGATACCTGGCGGCTGATCTCGATAGGCGCCAAGGCGATGTCATAAAGGCGCGACAAGAAATCGCGTACCACCCCGCGCGCATTCCAAAAGCGCGGGTCACCATCGACGGCCTTCGACTTCCATGGCGGTTGTCGCAGAACGAACAGCACCGACTCAATTCCCTCATCGGGATCAAGCCCCAAGTGGTCGTCAAGAAACGATCGCACCACCTCGGACTGTTGGATCAGGAAGGCCAGCAACACGAATTGGCTGTGCACCGGCATGGCATAGAACAGCCGCTTCAAGCCGGGGTCTTCGCCGTTGCGCAACTTGCTGTCGTAGCTTTCCAGATAGGGGCGAAACACCTCGTGCATTCGCGGGCTCTCGCCCGAGTAGTAGCTGAATACGTAACGAGGCAGATACTCGGTATCCGCGCTCAAGAACGCGGTGAGCTTGATCGGTTCACCCTGAGGCGATGTGTCAGCATCTTCCCCGAAGTCCAATATATTATGAATCAGGTCGTTTTGCTTGATCTGCCGAGCGTGAGCGACGCGAATGAGAAAGGCATCCTTCTCGCGGTCCGGGTCGGCATCGATGTGAATGTGGCGAAGGGAATCGCCTACCCCCATGCGATAACTAAGCTGAAAGGCGTACGCAGGCGTACGCTTCTTGGCGATCAGATCGCGAAAGATGATGGCCAGCGCTTCCAGCACATTGGATTTGCCGGTGCCGTTCCAGCCGATCACCACCGTCACCCAATGGTCCTGATCGAAGTCGATGGTGACGTTCTTCAGGTTCTTAAATTGGTGTGTCGGGCTGTTCTTGGCGCTGCCGATGGTGAGTTTGTCGAGGCGCACGGTCAGGTTGCCAAGAGTTTCAGGCGGTCGTACAGCTTGCGGCCCTGTGTGTCGCTCACAGCCTCTACCGCCAAGCGACCAGCCTTGTCCAGCACGCGCAGCTCGGCGTAGAGCGCTTCAATTTGCTCTGTCTGCGCACCATCGGCCACGCCAGAGCGGCGGAAGGCCTCTTGCGCCGACACCCAGTCGCCCGCCTCGGCGAGCACATCGATCAGTTTGCTCACCACGACGGCGATCTCCTTCTGCTGTTTAGTTTTGCGCACCTTGGGCTGTTTCGCGCGTACTGCCCGCTCGGTGCGGATGCGTTCTAGCAGTTGGCTTGCCGGTTCGGCGGTCAGGTCTTGCGGCACCAGTTGGCCGGCGAAGGCTGCGCGCAGGATGTTTTGGCGTTGTGCGTTCGACTGTTTGAGTGAGTGCTCAACGTTTTTTTCTTGCTCAAATATGATCGCAATCTGCTCCACAATTAGTCTGACAAGTTGCTCTTGTTCAGCCAACGGGGGGACCGGTACGGCCAAAGCCGCGAGTTTGCTCCCATTGACGTTTGCTTGTCCCACCTGCTGGACGGCTACTGACTTGACCCAATGACGGCCATAAGCGGAGTTGATATAGGCCGAGGCAAGCTCTGGAACCAAGCCTTCCGTAAACCTGACTGCAATCAGGTATGAAGCGTATGAACATGGGGCTATCTCAGACCGATATACGGCGGTCTTGCCTACAAGTTCAGGGCTATTCGTGCGATTAAAAAGAAGATCTCCGTCCTCTAGGAATAGAGCTGGAAATTCCTCGTGATTCCGGGGCAAATATTTCAGGCTTGCGAAGTCCAATTGCCCGTCCTGAATGTTGCCCATTCGCAGCACTGGAACCCCTGAACTGTCCTCATTCGCCTTTGCGGACGAGCCATACCGTTGCTCCAGGGTAAGCTGATCTATCGTCGCCCACACCCACCCCTCCGGCAGTGCCGGCAGATCGGTAGTATCCGGCTGTAGCGGCTCGGGGTATTTGTTTTGCCAGTCTTTGGGCGGGGCCTTGCCTTGCTCGGCAAACTTGGCCAGTTGCTTGGTTTCCCAGCGGGCCTGACGTTCGGTGAGGATGCGCTCCAGCAGTTGCGCGCCGGTTTCTACGGGAGTGTTCTGCGTTCTCCATTCGGCAGTAAGCGCGCCTTCAACAGCGGCTTTCAGCAGCGATTGGCGGTATTGGGCGAGTTTTTTCTGCGCGAGCTTGAGTTCCGCCACACCGGCATAGAGGTCAGCGAGCAGTTCTTCGAGCTTTTCGACGATGCGGCTTTGTTCGACAGGCGGTGGCAAGAGAATCGGAATCGTATTCGCCAAAGTCTTGGACGAAATGCTTGCCTGATTTACGTGGTTGGTACACCGGTGCTTCATGTACCCAGACATCCAGAGAACGTGCAGTTGTCTTGCGACAAAGGCAGAGGTCACCCCATTTTCGGGGCGTACACGAGTCATGTGATTGGAGAACGCAAAGCCGGACTCGCGGTGGGACACAACCGCAGTCTTTCCAACGAGCTCGGCCGAATTTGTATTATTAAAGAGGACGTCACCTTCCTTGAGCTCAATACCACCGCTAGATGCGACCGACTTGACAACACTGAGGTCAATTTGCCCATCACGGTCTACGTTCATAGGACGAAGATGAGGTACGCCAGAGCCATCGGAGTTGTGTTTTCCGCTGGCAAAGCCAGGGCTTACATTCACCGAAATATCCGCTAGCGCTACCCGCTCCCAGTTTGCCGGAATCGGCATTTCCGCAAATGGGTAGCTCTGCATTGCTTCGTCGCTAAATTCACTCATTACGCCACCAACTCCTCATTCATCTCACCCATCAGTGTATCTAGTTCCCTGCCGAACAGTTGCCACACTTTCTGCAAGCCGCCCTTGTCGGCCAGCTCGGCGTAATCGAAGTCGTCGCGGCTGATGCTGCAACTGGTGGCGATATGGTCTTTCATCAGGCGCAGCCATTCGGTCTGTTCTTGCGTAAACGCGGTGCCGCGCTGGGCGTTATGGCGAAAGATCCATTCCTGAAAGCGTTTGTCCACCTGTTCGCTGAAAGGCTTGAGTTCCGAATCCATTCCGAGGGCGAAACGCACCAGTGAGACCAGATCGGTGAGGCGGCGTTTGCGGTCGCTGCCCTTTACTCGGGTGGCTTGCACACGTGCATAGGCGCTCCACAAGCGCTCGGTGGTAAGCATGAGTGGCGGTTTGCTCAAGTGTTCGTGCAGCTCTTCGATCATGTCGAAGGTGAGCTGCCGGCGCTGGTATGGCTGCTGGTAGAAAAAGTCCAGAGCGGCGATTTCGGCTTTGTGCTGGCGCAGGTAGTCGGCAAAGGACTGAATCACAGCCTTGGCCTGCGTTTCGGCCTGTTCGGAAAAGCCCGAGAAGGTGACCTGATCCAGATTGATGTGGTCGATGAGTTGCTCGCGTTCACGGCGGGCGTTTTCGATTTCGTCGCGCAGGTCAGGTTTATCAAATGGTGCACAGGCAGCGGCCACGCGCTCGGTGCGGGCGGCTTCAATCTCTTCAGGCAGCAGGGTGTCCTCGGAGCGGGTGATGCCCTTGGCCTTGGCTGTGCCAAGCGCGGTTTGCACGATGGCGTCACGGTCCAGTGCGGCGATCAGGCCTTTGCCGAGCTCCGCCACCGGGATACCGCCGCTGATTTTTTCGATACGCGCCTGGGCTTTTTCGTCTAGCTGTTTGCCAAGGCGCACCAGGCGGTTGGCCAGCGAGAGCACGGTGTCGTCGTCACGGCTACCCGTGGCTACGCCTTGCAGCAAGTCTTTCAATGCCACGCCAGGCTTCTTTTCCAGCGGACGGCTTTCGGTTTTCAGTGACTTTTCCACGCCCACGGCGTCGATGAGCACAAAGCGGGTTTTGGCGCCGTCAGCGCTGTTGCTGACGCGCCTGAGGCCGTCGCCATCCAGCGAACGCACGCCACGGCCTTTCATTTGTTCATAATAGCCCTTGCTGCGTACATCGCGCATGAACAGCAGCACTTCAAGCGGCTTCACGTCGGTGCCGGTGGCGATCATGTCCACGGTGACGGCAATTCGCGGGTTGTAGTCGTTACGAAAGCTACTGAGGATGCTGTCGGCATCTTCTTCGACGCGGTAGGTGACCTTTTTGCAGAAGGCGTTGCCTTGCCCGTAGACCTCGCGAACGATGTTGATGATGTCGTCAGCGTGGCTGTCGGTCTTGGCGAAGATCAGCGTTTTTGGCGTTTCCTTGCGGGCTGGGAAAATCTGCGTTTCCACGGCGGTTTTCATGGCCTGGATCACTTGGCGGATCTGGCTGCTATTTACCACAGAGCGGTCGAGCTCTTTGCCGGTGTAGGCGGTGTCTTCCTCAGTCTCGCTCCAGCGCTTTTTGCGGGTTTGCCGGTCGCGATGGTCCACCCATTCCTTGGCCTTGAGCTCAGCGCCCTTCTGGGTTATTTCGGTTTCGATTTCGTACACGTCGTAGCCGACGTTCACGCCATCGGCCACCGATTCCTCGTAGGTGTATTCGGCCACGATGTTTTCGTTGAAGAAGCCGAAGGTGCGCTTGTCGGGCGTGGCGGTGAGGCCAATCAGGCTTGCGTCGAAGTAGTCGAGCACCTGCTTCCACAGGTTGTAGATGCTACGGTGGCACTCGTCGATGATGATGAAATCGAAGCTTTCCACCGGCACAGACGGGTTGTAGCGGACGAATTTTTCCTGCTTGGCCGTTTGCTGGACTTCGTTGAGCGAGACGTCTTCAGCCGACTCATCAATCGGCTCGCCGCTCAGGATGGAATACATGCGCTGAATGGTGCTGATACACACCTGGGAATGTGGGTCGATGTTGGGCGAAGCCAGCCGCTGCACGTTGTAAAGCTCGGTGAACTTACGGCCATCGTCCGGCGGCGTGTAGGCCATGAATTCCTGATGGGCTTGTTTGCCGAGGTTGCGCGTATCGACCAAAAAAAGAATGCGTTCGGCACCGCCGAACTTGAGCAGGCGATAGACCGAAGTGATGGCAGTAAAGGTTTTACCCGCGCCGGTGGCCATGTGCACCAGGGCGCGGGGCTTGTTCAGTGCCAACGATTTTTCCAGGCCGGTGACGGCGCTGATCTGGCAGTCGCGCAGATTTCTTCCGGGCAAGGCGGGCATCTGTTCGGCCAAGCGGCAGCGCAACGTGTCGGGTTGCACTTGCCATTGCGCCAGCGTTTCGGGTTTGAAGAAGTGGAAGATTTCGCGCGAACGCGGTGCCGTGTCGGCGTTATCGGTGAAGCGAATGATCTGGCCGGTGGCTTCAAATAGAAAACGCAGCGGGGTGTCGTCTTTGCGCCATTTGAGGTTTGCGGTGGCGTAGCGCTCGGTTTGGCTTTCGGTAACGGTGAGATTTTCGCCCGCACTGTCCTTTTTTGCTTCGATGAGGCCCACCGCATTGCGGTTTACGAACAGCACATAGTCAGCCGGGCCGGTGTCGGTGGGGTATTCGCGCACGGCCACGCCCACACCAGCAGATAAGTTGAGCTGCTTCACGTCCTGAATGACCCAGCCGGCCTGTTCGAGCTTTTGATCAATCTGCAGGCGTGCTTTGGTTTCTGGCGTCATGTGTGGCGCTCCTCGCATTCAGCGCGTTTATTTTCCGTTTCCTCATCCGCGCCACCCACACGCACCTATTCATCGACCTCGGACAGCTGGAATTTCCACAGCCGCCCGATTTCGTGCGCCGGTAGGCCTTTACGCTCACGCCAACGGTAGATGGTGTCTTCCGCGACGCCCAAATGCTAGGCGACTTCGCTAGCGGTGACCCAAGGTTCGATATTCATCGTATTGGCGCTCAAGCGTAAAGAATCAGAGTCATCTGAAATCGCGTCAAGTCTATCAGAGTGGGGGGCTTCGGCAGCCATCGTCTCGGTGCCTGCAGAGGACGTGCAAGACACCTTCAGCTATGCACTGCACTTGGCACAGGCGGAGGGTAAGCACAGCTGGGCCAAGCCGTTGAAAGGATTTGGCGGAGCGACCGCACTGTAAGCGGTGGAAGACCAACAAGGTGATACCTAACGCACCGTGTACCCGGTGCGATACGCGCGGGCCGTTCGGCAATGTCCGCTCCGTATCCAACTGGCGCTGCCCACAGACCTTCCCCCGGTGTCTGCAAAGGCCGAGCTGCAGTCCTCGGCGCGGCTTTGCCGGCTGTCTGCTCCCCAGCTGAAAGCAGACGGTTGTGAGTCGAGGACGTGAATGTAGTTTGCGGGCCGAATGCGATCAGCCGCCAGCGTCGCTTATCGGCCGATTCTGTTAAAAAACTCTGCTCAGACGACGACCATGACTAGCTTCCGCTTGCGATGAAGTTCCGTTGATTCGATGCAACTGACTTCGAGGGGGCTTTCGCCCCTTCTCGCATTGCTAGACCGCCACCGCAGTCATCTCTACGCCGAGCGGCGCCAAGCGCTGACCTCCCCCAATTTTTTCGATCCCAGCCGGGCCAATAAGCACACGCACATACGAGCGTTTTCCGACGACGCTCCACACGGCGCCGGATTCTGCGCATGTGCAGAGTGGACATCGCCAAACTGAACAATGCGCCCGGGTGATTGCCGACGTTGCCAGTAGGCTGAGCGCGAGGCGGCGTTACTGGTGCAGGCGCGCGCTCGCAGATCAGCGAGCGATGTTATCGAGATAATACTGAGCCGCGCGTGTGACGTGACGCTCGGCGAGCAGCGCGGCAAATGCCGCATCGCCGGCCTGCACGGCGCGCAGAATGGCGGCGTGCTCTTCCCATGTGACGCGCACTTCTTCGTCACTGGCATTCACGAACAGCATGCGCGAGCGGTCGCGCATCGAGCGCATCAACTCGGCGAGCATGGCGTTGGCACCCGCGGAATATAGCAAGTCATGGAATTGCGCGTTCAGTTCGAGCAAGCCTGATGTTTCGCCAGCGGCAACCTTGGCGTTGCCCGCCTGAAGCACTTTCTCGATGCGCTTGACGAGCTCGGGCGTACAGTGCTCCGCCGCAAGACGCGCATTCAGCCCTTCGAGCGTGGCCCGAATCTGTACCAGTTCGCGCGCCGCAGCCGGATCGAACGATGCGACGACAGCACCATGACGAGGGCGAACTTCCACCAGTCCCTCAACCGCCAGCGCCCGCAGCGCTTCGCGTACCGGTACCCGCGACACATCGAGCTCCTGTGCGATCCGGCCTTCGACGAGGCGGTCGCCGGGCCTGTAGGCGCCCGAAGTGATGGACTCGCGCAAACGGGCAATCACCAGATCCGACAACTGCTGGTGCATGATCGGCTCGCGACCGTTTGCCCCTGTGGCTCCTCGCACCATAATTCCAATCTCCACTAAGCGACCGTTCCGCGCCAGTGGACAAGCATTTCCCCGTTCCACGACGCCTCAATGACCGCCGCATTCTATAGCAGCGACGGCTTTTTGTAGACTGTACACGAACCCGGAGACGTTATCGTTGCGCAGGGTCAACGGCCTGCCCCGCTCAAGCGCTATGCGGCGCATTGGGCACAGATGCGATGAACGCGAGCATCTCCCGCCCGAGCCAGTCCTCGCCCGAGTTGAAATGCGCGACGATCGATGTGTGATTGTGGCAGCGCATCTGAACAAATCGCGGTGCCACGCCTCGCGCACGCAGCAGTGTCTGGAAAAACGCCGCGCCGTAGTCGTCGAGAAACCTGTTTTCGTATTCGGCGATGGCAATCATCGTCGGTACGGTATTGCGCGCACCGTGAGTCAGCGGTGACCGTTCGGCATAAAGGCTTTCATCGGCGCCGAAGTACGCCCGCACGGGACCCGCGTTCGGATTGCGCGGGTTGGCATCAGCGAACAGTCGCGCGCTGACCAATACCAGCCCCGCGACCTTCTCGTTCAGCCCGGGGGTCGATCCGGTCAGTGCCGGATCGAAAAGGCAACTTGCGGCATGCGTGCCACCCGCAGAGTGACCGATCAGGAAGATGCGCGACGGGTCGATTCTCAACTGCGCCGCTTTGGCATGCACCCAAGCGATGGCTTGCGCGACATCCTGCGCGCCGCCCGGCCAAGGCGCCTCGTCGGCCAGCCGGTACTCGACGTTGATCGCGACCTTGCCCTGCCGGGCGAACCAATGGCAGACATTGTCGTACACCTCGCCATTCACGCTCTTGTTGCCCCGCACGAAGGCGCCACCATGAATGAACAGCACCGCCTCACGCAGCGCCGACCCGCTTTCCCCGGGCGCCGCCACGGGCGCAAAAATGTCCATCACCTGACGCGAATGCTCGCCGTACGCCACGTTCCGCTCGACGTGCGGACTCTTGGGCGCCGTGGCCAGAATCGGCGTGTAGCAGTCGATCACCGCCTGTCGATGCGCCACGATGTCATCGTTCCAGCGTGGACCGAGATCGAGCATTAGCCGCCGCTGCCCGGCCGGCAGGGCGGAGAAGGGCTCGATCATGGGATCGGCGTGGTTGAGCGCGATTACCATGAGACGCTCACGTTGCCGTTGATGAACGTCTGACAGGCCATGCGGTAACCGTTGGCAAGCTCCTCGGGACTCAAATGCCGCCGCTCCTTTTGCTTGACGTCATCGGTATGCTCACGCCCCGCCTCCACACGACAACGGCAAGTGCCGCACAGGCCACCGCCGCATTTGAACGGAATCCCGCCCTTTTCCCGAAGCGAGACACGCAGCAGATTGCTGTTGGGCGGCGCCTCGACTGTCTTCCCGCCATTCGTGATGAACGTGATCTGAACCCTATCGTTTGCCGGTGTCTCTGGATCTCGGCGGCTGAGCCGCGACTTAGCGTGATCGTGCCGGACCAGCGATTCGAGTGAAGCTACCGCCTCGTGTGCGCTCTCGTACTTGTCGAAGAACTTCGTGGGCACCAGGTTTGTGCCGCTCGAGTCCGTCTCGTCAACGATCTTCACGCGCGACTGTCCGTCAAGTCTGGCGATGACAAATGCCGCGACGTGCCGTGCACCATAGAAGTAATCGTGAGTCTCGACCGGCGTGATGCCGGGGGTCGGCTCGCTGCGGTATTGGCCCGGACGGCTGGTAAGTACGATGTACATTCGCTTTCCTCGTTACGCGCTGCTTGGCAATGCGCGGCGATCAGAGCGCCGCCGGCGGCTCATCGTCCTGCGCCAGTTCGATGTCCTGCGCTATCCACAACTGACAGGCGAGACGGAAGCCCTCGTCGAGCCGATTGCCCAGTTGCTTCTTCTCTTTCCAGTTCGGTGCAGGCAAATGTTCGCTGCCCGACAGCACCCGGCAGGCGCAGCGCGCGCACTTGCCCATACCGCACTCATAACGCAAATGGGGGAACGGGAACTGCTTGATGCCCGCCCGGACCACCAAGTTGGTATTGGCTTTTACCTCGTCCTGGTACGTCTGCCCGTTCCTACGAAATACGACGACTGGCATGCATCCTCCTCCCCCCTGCCGCGCACCTTGTACCGGCGGGATTCACCGTCGTGCGGCGCATTAATGGATACTGTATACCGACATCAAAATAAAACCAATCCCGATGTTGTCGATCGATCGTTGATTGGCGGCTTCCACGGAATGCTCGGCGAAGATGTTTGAGCATTCCTTGCAAATAGTATACCGTATACCGTAAATGTTTATCAACCCTCTGGACCTCGCCTGATGATCCATTTGACCGACGCACAGATCGACAAGCTGATCGGCTTCGCACAAGCCATTCCCGCACTGGAGAGCGCTTTTCGTGAGCTGGCTCGCGGGGCCGCGGCAGTGCAACGCCGTGTGCGCACCGAAGTCCGTGGCACCAAACTCTCCATACTCGGCGCGGTGCTTCCCGGCGCCGACGTTGCCGGGGCCAAGGTCTACACTACCCTTCGCGGGCAGTTCAATTTCGTGATCGTATTGTTCCGCGCCTCTGACGGCGCGTGTCTTGCCACGCTGGACGCCAATGCCATCACCCGACTGCGCACCGCCGCGACCACGATGCTCGCCGTACGTGCGCTGGCGCGTCGCGGTGCACACACTGCGGCCATTTTCGGGACCGGCGTTCAGGGCGCGGCACACGCGCACGCATTGGCACAGTTCACCGATATCAAGACGTTGCGCATCGTCGGGATCGAGGGCGATGCGGCGCTTGCGGCATCGCTTGATGCGACCTATGGTGCGCAAGGTGTGACGGCCAGCGCCGTGACGACCGACGAAGCGCTCGACGGTGCCGACGTCGTCATCACGGCCACCCGCTCGAGCACACCGCTCTTCGACGGCCACGCGCTCTGCCCCGGTGCGTTCGTCGCCGCCATCGGTTCGAGTCTGCCGCACACGCGCGAGACCGATGACAACACGCTCGCCCGCGCAGCCCGAATCGTTGTGGAACTGCGAGAACAGGCGCGAGAAGAAGCCGGTGACCTGATGCTGGCTGCTCCGGGACTGGTGGACTGGAACGGTGTGGTCGAGCTGGGTGATGTTCTTGAAGGCCTGACGCCTGGACGCCAACGTGATGACGAGATCGTCGTCTACAAGGCCGTTGGCTTCGGTCTGCAGGACGTGGCACTCGCTGCCCTCGCCTACAAGACATTCATCGAGCGCGGCGCCTGACGCATCAAATGACAGGAGGGCAGACGGCCCCCCCGCCCCGTCGCGCCCTCTCCAATCGCTCCAATCGACTCAGGCGGCCACGTCTTCCCGCGCGGGATGCTGGAACGTGAAGCTGTCTGCATACACGTAGCGTACGCTGGCCCCGTTGGCAACGAACGCCGTTTTCGCCTCGGCAATCATCACCGGTGAGCCGCACAGATACACCGAGTGCTCGGAAAGGTCGGGATGATCGGCGAGCACGGCGTCCTGCACATAACCTCGCGCCCCCGCCCAGTTATCATCCGCACGCGACAACACCGGGACGTAGCGGAAGTCGTCGTGCTGATTCTCGAGCGCGGTCAGCTCGTCGTGGAGGTAGAGCGCCGCTTGCGTACGTCCACCCCAATACAGGTCGATGGGTGGCGCACCACTTGCTAGCATCTGTGCCAGCATGCTGCGCAGCGGCGCGATGCCCGTACCCGTGGCGACCATCACGATGGGCCGATAGTCGTCTTTGTGATAACCGAACCCGCCTAGCGGCACTTCCACGTCGAGCGTGTCGCCGGGACGGAGTTTGCTCAAACGCGTCTGGGTGAAATATCCGCCCTCGATGCTGCGGATGTGGAACTCGACTTCCCCTGGCCTGTCACCCGCTTCGGGCGCACACGCCATGGAGAAGCTGCGCGGCCCTGTGTCGCCGAGCAACACGTTCAGATACTGACCGGGACGGAACACCCAAGGCGCCCGCTCGCGCGACGCCAGCACCAGCCGCGTAACGTCCGGCCCGAGCGGCTCCGTGCGCACGACGCTCACCTGACGCCGCTGCGCCGGTGCAGGCGCATCAAGCAATCTCTCGGTGCTGATCGTCAGATCGGCGCACGCGCGGGCCTGACACAGCAGTGCGTAGCCCGCGTCGGCCTCGTCCTGCGAAAGGGCGTCCGGCATCTCGTCATATTCCACCCGCCCCTGCGCGAGCTTGACCCGGCAGGTCCCGCACCCCCCGAACTCACACTCGGACGGCAGCACGACACCCGCGCGCCGGGCTGCCTCGAGGACAGTTTCGTCGGACGTCGCCTCGAAGCTGCACTGAGCCTCTATCCATGTGATTCGATAGCTCACGGCGCGCGTCTCCGTCAAAGCTTGATGTCGGGTTGCACGAGCACTTCTCTACCGCTCTCGCGCAGCAGCGCCTGCAGTGCCGCGAGCCCGGCCAGCCCGGCCTGCGTATCTTGTTCGCCGTTGCCGCCCGACAAGCCGATGCCACCGACCACTTGCTTGTCGACCACGATGGGAAAGCCCCCGACAAACGCCGCGAAGCGCCCCTCGAAGCTCCACTGAATACCGAAAGCTTCATTGCCGGGCAGTGCCGGGCCATTCGGCGGCGTGGTGAACAGATGCGTTGAGCGCTTGTGCCCGGCCGCCGTGAATGCCTTGTTCCAGGCAATTTGCGGTCCGGTGATGCGCCCGCCGTCCATGCGTTCGAGCGCGAGCGGGAAGCCGCCTTCGTCGACCACGCAGACGGATTCGAGGACACCGATTTCCTGCGAGCGCCCGATGGCCGCGGCGATCATGTGGCGGGCTTCGGCAAGTTCAAGTTTGAAGAAGGGTTTCATGTCAGAGGGAATAAGTTGACGAGAACACGTGCGCGGCTTGCATTAAGCACCGCGATACACGGTCTTGATCTGGAGATAGAACTCGAGGCCATCGCGCCCGGACTCCCGGAACGTCGCGGTACTCGACTGCTTGAGACCGCCGAACGGCGCGTTGATGAGATTGCCCGTGGTCGTGCGGTTGATCTTGACGGTGCCGGCTTCGATGTCGCTGGCGAACCGATGCATCAGTCGGGCGTTCTGCGTCACGAGCGACGCAGCCAATCCGTAGTCGCTGTCGTTGGCCACAGCGATGGCGTCTTCATAACCATCGACGTCGATCACCGCAATGACCGGGCCGAAAATCTCTTCTCGTGCAATTCGCGCGTCGCGCGGCACGTCTGCGAAGATCGCCGGGGTGATGAAATATCCGTGGGCATAGGCGTCATGCGTGAGTGGCTCGCCGCCGCACACCAGCGTGGCCTCCTGTTTGCCGATCGCAATGTAGTCGAGCACCGTGCTCAACTGCTTCTTTGTGGCAAGCGGTCCGATATCGATACCCGGTTGCATGCCGTTGCCAATCTTGAGTGTCGCCGTCCTGGCGGCGAGCCGCTCGACGAACATCGCGCGAATCGCGCGGGCGACGAGTACCCGGCTGGTGCCGGTACATGCTTGCCCCGTGAGGGAGAAGCCGCCCTTGATGGTCAGATCGACGGCACGATCGATATCGCCGACGTCGAGCACGATCAGCGGGTTCTTCCCCCCAAGCTCCATCTGGGTGCGGGTGGACAGCGACGCGGCTCGGTGAATCTGCTCGCCGGCCGATGTCGAGCCGGTGAAGGAAATGGCTCGTACTTCGCGCGCGCCGACCAGCGTCGGACCGACGGCCGAAGCGCTGCCCGTCACGAAATTCAACACGCCCTTCGGGATGCCGGCTTCCACAAACGCTTCGGCCAGACGCAATCCGCTTAACGGTGCATCGGATGCCGGCTTGAACACCACCGTGTTGCCGCACACCAGCGCCGGGGCGATCTTTCGTGCGGGGATCGAGACAGGGAAATTCCAGGGCGAGATCACAGTAACGACACCCAGCGGTTCGCGCACCGTGTATACCGTCATGTCATTGTCGTCGTTGGGAAACGTTTCGCCGCCGTAGGATTGCGCCTCGATGGCGTAGTAGCGCAGCGTCTGCGCCGCGCGCAGAAACTCGTCCTTGGCAAGCGCCTTCTGCTTGCCCTCCTCGCGCGTGAGTTCTTCGCCGAAGCGCTCGGCGTGGCGTTCGAGATAGCCGGCGGCGTCGAGCAGTATCCTGGCGCGAGCGCCCGCCGACAGACGCTTCCAGGAAGGGAATGCCGAGGCGGCGGCGCGCACGGCGGCTTGCGCATCGGCTTCGCCCGACGCCTGGAAATGGCCGACGACGTCGCGCGTGTCGGCCGGGTTCAGGTTCTGGAACGTGGCGCCCGAGCGGCTCGCGCACCATTCGCCGTCGATATAGTTCAGAAAAGTCGGAACGGTCGTCATGAAAGCTGCGTCCTGCAAGAGGTCTTCAACACCCGCGCCACCGCAAGATCCGTTTGGCGACTTGCTGTCGAGGGCGGCGGCGCGGCAGAACGTCGTTCAGGCGGCCAATCCCAGCTCAGGCAGCGACACTTCCTTCTCGACGTAGTCGTAGTACAGCGCGGTCGTATACAGCAGGCGCATCTGCGCACCGATCTCGCAGATCTTCAGGCAGCGCTGCTGCAATTCGGGCGTGTTCGCGTTCTCCAGCACGATCTGGTAACCACGCTCGCCATGAATCTCGTCGGAGACGATGTGCAAATCGAAGAACTCGACTTCCTCGTCCGTGAACTTGTACGTATCGCGCAGCGTGGGCGTCTGTTTGCGATAAATCGACGGCACTTGTGACTCCAGACCGACGACCAGCCCGGCCACCGCCACCACCGGATCTTCACGCATGGCGACCGCGTAACACCAGCTTTGCAGTCCGCGCGTCGTCGGCGACATGTTGTCCGGGTCGACGACGCGCTCGCGCGTCGTGCCGCACGCTTCGGCGAAGCGGATCAACAGGTCGGTGTGGCGATCACCGCCAATCTCCTCTTCGTACATGTTCGCGAGCAGGAAGTCCTTCGCCTCGGTCATGTGATCTGGCGTACGGGCGTACAGATAGCCGAGGTAATCGGCGAACGGCCCGACATAGTGATAGTGGTTCTCCGCCCAGCGAGCAAGGTGCGCCCGCGATAGTTTGCCGCTTGCCCACGCGATGCTGAACGGTGCCTTGTTCGCGCTCTTGCCCTTGATTGCTTCTTCGAGTGCCGCGCGGAAGGTTTCGCGGTCCATCAGTTCGGCCATGTCTGACTCCTTGGTTCCAGGTGGATCCCCCGCCCCCCGATTTTGTGATGGGAAGAAGCGAGGGCGATTTGTAATTTCGGTACACTGTATACCGTTTCAACGGAAATGCCAATACAACAAATTGCATGTGCGGGACGACCGCAGAAACAGGAAAGCGGTCAGTCGGCTGCGCGGCCGATGGCGCCCGATACGGCGGCGTGAATGGTGCGCGAATCGTCGTTGCTTGCGTTCACCGGTTCGATGGCGTCGAGCTTGATGCCGTTGGTCTCGGGCAGCATGATGGCCGCAATGATGACGAGTCCATAGCCGACAGCGGCCACAATGGGGATGGCGAGCGTGAGCGTCGTGTGACCGCTGGCGAGCCAACCGGCGATGAACGGGAATACCGAGCCGATGACGCGCCCTGCGTTGTATGCCACGCCATAGCCGGTGGCGCGAATCTCATGGGGATATGTCTCCGAGATCGTTGCCGCTACCCCGGCGAACGTTCCTTGCATCAACACACCCATCAGGAAGCCCAGCACCATCATCACGGGCACCGGCGCCGGAATCAGCATGTAAGCGATGCTCATCACGAACGCACCGACGGCGAACAGGATGTAGGTCGGGCGACGCCCCAGCCTGTCGGTCGCCCAGGCGCCCACGGCATAGCCCACGATGGAGCCGCCGATGGTGATGGCCAGCCACAAGCCCGTGCCCGTCACCGACAGTCCGCGTTCAGTCTTGAGCCAGGTCGGCATCCAGGTGGCGATCGCGTAGTACGAGCCGAGCATGCCGCCCGAGAGCAGACTGCACCAGAGCGTGCGAGCCGCAAGGCCGCCGCTGAACACGCCGCGGATCGTCTTGAGCGGGCTGGTCTGACGGCGCTCGGCCATCGAGCGGGTAAAGGCCTCCGGCTCTTCCAGATTCCGGCGCAGCCAAAACACCATCACGGCCGGTGCCACGCCGATGAACAGGCACACACGCCAGGCGGTCTCTGGCGGGAGCCAGTTGAAGATCGCGCTGTAAGCGAGTGCCGCCAAGGCCCAGCCGAACGAATAGCTGCTCGCCGTGAAGCCCGAGAACTTGCCGCGATGGGCCGGATTGCGGATCGTCTCCATGACCAGCACCATGCACAGCGACGATTCGCCGCCGAAACCCAGGCCCTGGACGACGCGCATGATGGTCAGTTGCGTCGGCGAGTGGGTCAGACCGCAGCCAAAGCACGCCAGCGCGAAAATCGCGATGGTCCAGCGCAGGATACGCACGCGACCATAGCGATCCGCCAGTAGGCCCGCACCGATTGCGCCCACGAGCGAGGCGATCAACGTATAGGTGACGATGCTGCCTGCCGTTGCCTTGCTCATGCCCCACGTTGTGAGCAGCACGGGGATGAGGAAGGAATAGATCATGAAGTCGTAGACATCGACCGTATGGCCGATGAACGTGCCCGCAAGGGCGCGCTTCTCGTTTCTCGATAGTGAACTGAGCCAGGACATGAAGGTGTCCTCCTTGGAGGGTCGTGGGTTTCGTAGGGAAGGTCAGGCAGGTGGTACGAAGGCGTAGCCGGCGGCCTCAAGCAATCTGGCTACATGGATCGAGCGCAGGTCGTGATACAGCGGCGCCACGATCTGTACGCCCACAGGCAGCCCTTGTGCCGTGCGCCCTGCGGGCGCCACGGTCGAGGGCAAGCCGCACAAGCCGGAATACCCGGCCCAGAAAAGTTGCGTCGTGAGCGGCTGCGCGCGCCCGTTGACGTCCAGCGTGCGTTGCCAAGGCGCGCCCTCCTCGTTCAGCACGAACGCGGGCGTGGCCGCCACGGGGCACAGCAGCACGTCCACACGCTCGAACAATTCGCGCCACGCGGCCGCGAAACGCTCGCGTAGCGGCTGCAATCTGAGCCAGTCGCGATGCCGCATGGCCGCCCCCACGTACTGAAGAGACGCATAACCCATGTCGTCCGCCGGAGCCTGACCGGCCGCCGTCACGGCGGCTTCGAATGCCTCGTCGCCCAGATAGCCGCACGTCGATGCCCGCAGCATCAATGTATACACACGCATCAGTTCGGCCGCATCCAACGATGGGCGGGCATTCCACAGCACCTGCGCGCCACGGTGCTCAAGATCTTGTCCGAGGCGCACAATGGCCTGCTCCACCTCGGCGTCGACGTCGGCAATCGGGTGATTCGACAGAACACCGAAGCGAATCTGGCGCAGGTCGGTGGCGTGACAGCGGGGTAGTTCGAAGCGTACGGCGCAGGCCGCCTCTGCCGGCGGCCCGGCGATGGCTGACAGCACCACTTCAAGGTCGTCCGCGCTGCGTGCCAGCGGGCCTGCCACGTTAATATCCGGGAACGCCACACCACCCGGCAAGCCATGCCCGTCGAGGGGCACGAGACCGTGCGTGCTCTTGTGCGAGAAGATGCCGCAGTAGTGGGCAGGGTTGCGAATCGACGAGCCGATGTCGGAGCCGACATCGAAGAAAGACATGCCCGTAGAGACCGCGGCGGCGCTGCCGCCCGACGAACCGCCCGGCGTGCGTCGTAAATCGTGAGGATTGCGCGTGGTACCGTAGACGTCGTTGTAGCTCTGCCAATCGCGCAGGAAGATCGGCACATTGGTCTTGCCCAGCAAGATCGCACCGGCATCCGTCAGCCGTTGAACGACGCTCGCATGTTGCGCCGCAATATTATTCGTGAATGCCGGATCGCCGACAGTGGTCGGCCACCCCTTGACGTCAAACGACTCCTTGATCGTGAACGGGACGCCGTGCAAAGGCCCCCGGACCAGACCAGCGCTCAACTCCTTATCCCGCTGACTTGCGACCGCGTACGCTCGCTCGAAGTCGCTGACCACCACCGCGTTGAGCGTCGGATTCGAACGGCGCACGGCCGCTTCACACGCGGCGACGAGCGCCTCCGACGTAACGTCGCGACGCCGCAATGCCTCCTGCACCGCTGTCGCCGTTACCCAATGCCATTGGGGAGCGCCGGGCGAGTGTCGTGATGCGGTCTGGTCGTCCGGGCATTCGACTGTTGGATTCGTCATGATGGAAAAGCCGTTTCAGTATTCTGTATACCATCGATGAACAAATTTTCGCTGTCAAGCCACTTGCTGATCAGGGTTTCTGCTAGGAACTGTCGGCCTTCGCCCCACCGCGTTCAAAACACCACCCGCCGGTCTACCCGTTGCGCCAGGCGCGTGGCACCGAGTCATTGAGCGCCATGCAGCCCGTCGGCCAAGTGCCCGGGCGGTAGACCCGTCTCGCGATGCCATAGGCGCCCAAGCGTCCCTGTATCGCCGGCAACCGATCAGAAATGCCGTCCGGCATCAGAATGGAAGGCATTGGAAGCTTCATGTTCAAACAATGATGGCCAAAATAGGCGCGAACCGCCATCTGGCCGCCTGAAGCCTCACCGCCCACTTCACCGCGGGACACCGTCGCAGGGAAACGTCACCCTTATAGCGAGTTACCTTCCTTTGTATTACATTCGGTGTCCTATGCGCACTCAAATAGCGCACGCACCGATGCTCATCCATCGAAATAGGCGCGGTCTTCCTGAGCATTGGCGTCCCATGTCTGCCGTAGTGCGGGGGAAAGGCCGTAGCTTCTCGGTCACCGGTCGCCATGCACGGCGCGATACGAGAGATTATTCGTGGTCCAAGGCAAACTCGGGCGCGCAGCCCGTCAGGCGCAGCTCGCCGCTACGACGTCGGTGACGTCTTCGGCTCCACATTTCGGCTTTGTGCCGGCGCGACGTCCAGCCCGAGGACCGACGGGTCAGGGGTTCATTCGAACGGTCGGGAGCACGGCCATTGCGCTGGCCCTCGCCGGGGCTGCAGCCCCTGTCTGGGCCGCGGCCTGCACGCCCAGCGACACCAGCGGCTGCGGTGCACCGGGCGGCGACGGTTTCCCGGGTCGAAGCGGCGCGGGCGGCGCCGGAAATGGCCAGGGCGGCGGCTCCAGCCACCTCGACGCCAGCACCGTGACCGTACAGGACCCGGGAAGCTGGGGGGCCCTCGGTACCGGCGGCGCGGGCGCAACCGGAGACGTCGCTGCCGCGACAGCCAACGGTCCCGCGCAAGTGATCGCCTCCAGCAACATCGTTATCAACGCCCCCGTGACGGGCGACGCCGGCAACACGGGACCGGACGGAACCAACTTCGGAAGCGGCGGGAACGGCGGCAACACCGGCCTTTATTACCTTGGCAGCAACATCACCGTCGCAGGCGCGGCAGCGGTCACGGGCGGGGCTGGGGGCAACGGGGGAAATACCACCAACGGCGTGAGCGGCAACGGCGGGGGCGGGGGCGGCGGGGGTAGCGGACTCACCTCGGCCGGGGTCGCAGCGACGATCACCAACAACGGGACGATTACCGGGGGCGTCGGCGGCACCGGGGGTTCCGGTGGGTTCAGCGGCGGCGGCGGCGCTGGCGGCGACGGCCTGCTCTCGCTCGGCGGCAGTGCGTCCATCGTAAACACCGGCACGATCACGGGCGGCGCAGGCGGGGCCGCGGGCGCGGGCGCCTCGGGGTCCGCGGCAGGCGGCGCCGGGGGCACTGGGGTCGATCTTGCCCAAACCCACAATTCCCTCGCCAATATCGGAACGATCTCGGGCGGTATGGGCATCGGAGGCGGTGTCGGCGTGGTGACGCGTGGCATGGATTCGATCACGAACGCAGGTCTCATCATGGGTGCGTTGACCGGCGCAGGTGGGACCCGAGCGGCGGCGATCGAGTTTGGCGGCACGGACAATTCGCTGAATCTGCTGACGGGCTCCTCGATCCTCGGAACGCTGCTCTTCGACGCGGGGGCGACGGCCACCATTGCCGCAAGCAACACAGGGCTGACACTGAACAACGATGTCATTCTGAGCGACGCGGCGTCGCGCGCGACCGTCTCCACGGCGTCGACCGGCTTGACGATGTCGGGCGTGATTTCCGGGGCTGGCTCGCTCAGTGTCGTGGGCGGCAACACGTTGACGATTTCGGGCATCAACACGTATACGGGGGCGACCACGATCAGCAATGGCACACTCGCCCTGGCGGGAAGCGGCAGCATCGCGGCTTCGTCCGGCGTCGTGCTGAATTCGGTGCTCGATATATCCGCCGTCACGTCGGGGACGTCGATCAAGGCGCTTTCAGGCGCGGGTACGGTGCGGCTTGGCGCACAGTCACTGTCGCTCACCAACGCGGCCGGCACGTTCGACGGCGTCATCGACGGCACGGGCGGCGTTCGGGTGGCCGCCGGCACCCAGACGCTGACAGGCACCAGCACCTACACCGGCGCGACCGTGGTCGACAGCGGGGCCACGCTCAAGCTCAGCGGCGGCGGCAGTGTCGCAGCATCGAGTGGCGTGACCAGTAACGGCGCGCTCGACATTTCGGCAACGACAAACGGCGCGTCGCTCACGGGCATCGCCGGCAGTGGGTCGGTCGCGCTCGGGGCCCGCACCCTTACGCTCACGAACGCCTCGGGCGTCTTCTCCGGCAGCATCGGCGGCTCCGGTGGGCTGACATTGAATGGCGGCACACAGACGCTCTCGGCCGCGAACGTCTACACCGGCGCGACCACGATCAATGGAGGCACACTGGCATTGACAGGCGCCGGCCAATTGTCTTCGGTGACGAGCCTTGCGATGCTGGGCAGCGGCGCGACGTTCGATATGTCTGCTGCGGGTACGCAAGCGGTCTCCGGATTAAGCGGCGTGGCAGGCACGCGTGTGCTCATGGGGGCGAATTCGCTGAGCGTCGATGCCTCAGGCAACAGTACGTATGCCGGCGACCTTGCGGGCAGCGGGACCTTCACCAAGCTCGGCAGCGGCATGCTCGTTCTCAATGGCGCGAGCACGGCCTTCACGGGGACGACGAGCGTTGCGGCGGGCACGCTCGAAGTCGGCGACGCCAACCACGACACCGCCTCACTGGGCGGCGACGTGGCCGTCGGCGCACAAGGGACGTTGCGCGGGCACGGCACGATTATCGGCAGCGTGACCAACGGCGGCATCGTGGCGCCGGGAGGCTCCATCGGCACGTTGCGCATCAGTGGAAACTACACACAGGCGTCCAATGCAACGTTGGCGATCGAGGTGAGTCCGACGGCGGCGTCGCAGCTCAAGGTATCGGGAAGCGCGACGCTGAACGGGGTGCTGGCGATTACGTACGATCCAGGCACGTACCAGGCAACACGCTATACGGTGGTGACCGCGGCGAATGGCGTCAACGGTCGCTTCTCTTCGGTCACCGGCGCGCAGGCGGCAGGCGCCAATCTTGGCAGCCTGCAATCGTCGGTCGCCTATGGTGCGAACGATGTCATCCTGTCGCTGGTCGATCCGTCCGTCAGCGATCCCGGGAGCTCGGGCGCAATCGTGATTGCGCCGAAAAACACGAGCGTCTACACCGCGCTGGGCACGGCGGCGCTGGCGAATGCGCAGTCGACGGCCGCGGCGCTTCTCGATCAAGCTACGCGACGCGCCGTGGATACAGGGCTTGCCACCGGCGACGCGGCGCCGCGTACCTCGCCCGTCTGGGCCACGGCCACCGGATTGCACGCACGTGTGAATGGCTCGGGCGCTCAGTCTGGCTTTCAGGAGAATCAATACGGCTTCCTTGCTGGCGCGGAACGGCACGAAGAACGCGTCATGTTTGGGCTGGCGGGCGGCTATTCCCATGCCGATCTTTCGGAACAGGGCACGGCGAGCTCAGGCACACGGGACACGCTGCGCCTTGCCGCGTATGCAAGCCGTGAGATGGGCGCGGTCGATGTTGCCGCCACTGTCGGGTACGGCCTTCACTTCCTGTCGCAGAAACGCCCGTTCGCGGGCATCGGCACGGCCGAGGGCGATCATATCGGGCAGGAATTGACGGCGGCGGCACAGGCGAGTGCACCGATGGCGATCGCGGGCATTGTCGTGACGCCTCGAGCCGGCCTGCGCTACGCCTACTTCCACGCGAACGGCTTCGACGAAAGCGGTGCGGGCGGACAGAATCTGCGCGTTGGCACGGACAACACGCGGAGCCTGCAACCGTTTGTCGGTGTGACGCTCGACAAGGCGTTCGGCGACGCAACGCGCCCCGTGAACGTCCAGTTCCGCGTGGCGTACGCGCACGAACTGCTCGATGTCGCCCGGGTGATCACCGTGGCCTCGCAGGACGGTACGGCCTTCGTCGCATCGGGTGCGGATTTGCCGCGCGGCTTCCTGACGCTCGGCGCCAGCGTCGGCGTGACACTGGCCAAGCACCTGGATATCTCGCTCGCCTACGATGCGCTCGTCAATACGGCACGCGCATCGTCGCAGGCGGGGAGTCTGAAGGTGAGTTACCGGTTCTGAACGCCCTTGCGCGGATGACGCTTGTCGCCGCCCCTTGTTCGCTCAAAACACCACCAGCCGATCAACCAGTTGCGCGATGCGCGAGTTTGACGCCGACCACGATTCGACCGTACGCGATCGACCGTCGAAGTACACGGTATTGATCACTGATCCGTTGCGGCTGAGCGTCAGCGTTGCATAGGCCAGGTATTCGCTCGGCGTGTTGCCCCACAGAGCATCGCGCCAGGCGCGGCGCACCGAGTAATTGAGCACCACGCAGCCCGTCGGCCAGGTGCCCGGGCTGTAGATCGTGCTCACGATGCCATAAGCGCGTAGGCGACCCTGTATCGCCGGCAGCAGATCGGAAATGCCGTCGGGCGCCAGCTCGATACACACATTGTGCGAGAGCAGCTCCGGCGCGGCGGGCGTCGTCGGCGGCACGATGGACGGCAGTTGATCCGACAGCATCACGCCCGTCGACACCATGCTGGAGGCCACCTGCGCGGCGAGCACCGGCACCGGTGTCGTGAAGAGGCACCCGCCCAGGGTGGCGCTGGCGGCCGCCGCCAGCATCAGCACGATCGCCAGTCGTTTCATCAGAACGGCGACACGCCGAGCAGAATGCCCTGCAGCCAGCCACCACTGCTCCCGTCGGCGACCTGCCCCTCCTCCACGCGCGCCACCTTGACGTGCCCCACCTTGCTCGACGCGACCACATTGCCCGGTGAGATGTCGAATTTGTTGACGACGCCGGTAAAGCGGAACGTCTCCATATTGCGCCCTTGCAGGACCTGCTTTTCCCCGCCCACGACATATGCGCCGTTCGGCAATACGTCCACGATCGCCACCGCAATCGTGCCGGCCAGCGCCGTGCTCGAACTGTTGTTGCCGTTGCCCTTGAAGGCACTGGCCGATTGACCGATGTTGAACCAGCGCTCCAGCACGGAATCGGCCCCATTGGCCTTGGCGCTCTTGGCCGTCACGCTCGCGTTGCGCGAGATGTCGCTCTGCGACTTGTTTCCACCGGACGAGTTTTCGGACACCGCAATCGTAAGCAGATCACCGATGCGATGCGCGACCGGTGTCTCGAACCAGTTCGTGGCGGTGGTCGATTGGTAGATGGATCCGCCCGTCTGCACGTTCGCCACGCGCGGCATGGGCATCATGCCCATCGGCGTGGGCGCCGGCGACGAGCTGGAGCAGGCCCCCAACATGGCGCCCGTGGCGGCCAGCAGCGCAAGCGTCCGGAGAACACCGCGCGCCGCAACGCGCGGTAGCATCGACAGCTTCGACATGGTGAGGCGCCCCCGCGCCGATCCCGGATGCCGGATCCGGTCGTCTTGGAATAGTGTGAACGGTTGATCGATGGCGCAGCCGACACGGCGGCCAGCGTCGAGAGGAATAGTAAGGAGTGCAGGTGCAGGCACTAAGCACAAATAGAGGAAAATTTGTGGAGGCCCGCCGCGCGCCACACCGATGCTGAGAAAATGGCGCGCCAACGTCGGCAGAGCTCCATGGGTTCGCCCCGTCAGGCGCGCTTTCCCGCCATCACCGTTCGCCCAACCACGCAGCGCATGAACTCCGGCATCACCCGCAAGCTTTTCCTCGCGCTCTTCGCGACAGGCCTGATCACCATGACGGCCACGGCACTCGCCGTGCGCGCCGCGCTCGGCGGGCATCGCTGGCTGTGCGGCGACAACCTGATGTATCTGACGGTCCTCGGCGTCGCGCTGCTCGGTGTCGTGGCGCTGCATCTCGCCCGGCGTCTGCTCGTGCCCGTCACCCCGTTGCTGGAGGCCACCCACCGCATGGCGATGGGCGATTACAGCGTACGCGCGCCGACAGCCGGTGCCGACGAGCTCGCCCGTCTCGCCGTCGATCTGAACCGCCTGGCCGACACGCTCGCCCGCAACGACCGCTCGCGCCGCGACCTGCTCGCGGACATTTCCCACGAGCTGCGCACGCCGCTGTCGATCCTGCGCGGGGAAATCGAAGCGTTGGAAGACGGCGTACGCCCGCTCACGCAAGACGCCCTCGCCTCGCTGCGCGTTGAAATCTCGCAGCTCTCCAAACTGATCGACGATCTGTACGAACTCTCGCTCTCGGACGTCGGCGCACTCACCTACACGTTCGCCCCCGTCGACATGACCGAGCGCGTCGCCACGTCCGTGGCCGCGTTCGGCGACTGGTTCGACGCCAAGGGCATCGCGCTGAACGTGCACCTGCCCGACGACACGCTCATCATCAACGGCGATCTCCACCGCGTGACGCAACTGCTGGGCAATCTGCTCGAAAACTCGCTGCGCTACACCGACGGCGGCGGCGCCGTGCGCGTGTACCTGTCGGCCACGGCCACGCAATTGCGTCTGGAGATCGAGGATTCTGCGCCGGGCGTGCCGGACGACGCGCTGCCGCGTCTGTTCGAGCGCCTGTTCCGCGTGGAGGCATCCCGCAGCCGGCGAAGCGGTGGCGCCGGTCTGGGGCTGACGCTTTGCAAACATATCGTCGAAGCGCACGGCGGTCAGATCGCCGCGCGGCATTCCCCACTGGGGGGTCTCGGACTCACGATCACTCTGCCGCGTCACCGCCCTGCGCCTGCGGCCGCAGGGGGGGCGTGCGGCGGCGGATGCGACCGGTCACCCGGCGGGACGAGCCGCCCCGGGCCCGCGCGGCTCGATGACCCCGCCCTTGCGAGCTCGTGATGAACCCTTCGCCCATGCCTTCGACCTCGCCGAACCCGTCGCCGGGCGCTTCGCACGCATTGACCCCGGCGCCGCTTTCCGCCCCACGTTCACCGACCGACGCGATGACCCTCTCCAACACCGCCCCGATTCTGATCGTCGAAGACGAGCCCAAGCTCGCCGCGTTGCTCGCGGAATACCTGCGGGTGGCGGGCATGCCTTGCCGCATTCTCTCGGACGGCCGCGACGTGGTGCCGGCCGTGCGCGCGACACAACCGCGCCTGGTGCTGCTCGATCTCATGCTCCCGGGCATGGACGGCCTCGAAGTCTGCCGCGCCGTGCGCGAGTTCTCCGAGGTGCCGGTCGTCATGCTGACGGCGCGCGCGGCAGAGACGGACCGGCTGCTGGGCCTCGAACTCGGCGCCGACGACTACATCTGCAAGCCCTTCAGTCCGCGCGAAGTCGTGGCACGCGTCAAGGCGATTCTGCGCCGGGTGAGAGGCGCCAGTACCGCCAGTACCACCTTCGGCCCCCAGGGAACCGCCAGTCTTGCAAACGCGGCACCGCCGCGCGCGCTCGTCATCGACGCGATGCGTCATCACGCACGGCTCGACGGACACGAACTGCCGCTCACGCCGGTGGAGTTGCGGTTGCTGGCGACGCTCGCCAGCCATCCCGACAAGACCTTCCCTCGTGCCCACCTGCTCGATCGCATGTACGACGATCACCGCGTGGTGGCCGATCGCACGGTCGATAGCCATATCAAGAACCTGCGTCGCAAGTTGCAGGCGATCCGGCCCGACGAGGAAATCGTGCGCTCGATCTATGGCGTCGGCTATCGGCTCGAATTGCGCACGGACCGCCCGGGCATGGGCGCCGCGCGGCATGGCGTCGCGGGTATCGACAATCCCGCCGGGGCGATGCCAGAATAGGCGCACCCGCGCCGCAGCGCGGTTCCCTTGAGGAGATCGACGATGCCACGCCGCGCCGCTACGTTGTCCCCGATGTCCACTGCCCTCACAGCCTTCACCTCATCCGCGTCATTCACGCCAAACGGCGTCGCAGCGTCGATGCTTGGCATTGCCGATCTTGCGCGGTCTTACGCGCCGATCAAACGTTTTCTGCAAGCTTCCACCGTCGTCGCACTGCTCGGTGTGAGCGGCGGCGCGTGGGCGCAGACGCCCGTGTGTTTCGATAGCGTCGGCCACGCCCTGCCGCCAGAGCAATGCTCGCAAGCCGCGCGCGATCAGGCCGCATCGCAGGCGACTGCGTCCGGCGCGAGATCGCCCTCACTGCGCGACGAGTGTCGCGCGCTCGCCGACAAGATCGCCAACACGCCGGACAAGCCGGTCTACCAGCGCGGACGCCGGGTCGAGTCGCCCGCCGGCGATCGCGTCGACATTCCTACACGCACCCGCCCGCGCAAAGCGCTCAAGGAAGAGTACATGCGCAAGTGCACGTAGGCGGACACCTACAAGTTGACGAGAGATGTCTGCAAGTTAACGGAACTTGTTGCCCCATTTCCTTGACAATAACGTCAGAGACCGCATAATCGTCGTCACGCCGATGGGTTGTCTGCCACGATTTCACGCAGACACATCCGTCGGATGCCGAATTATCGTTCTCATCATCCGCTTCATGGCCGACACGACGCGTGCCGCGTGGAATGCGTCATCGGCCCGACGTTTTATCCGGATCCATGCCGCCGTGCTCAGCACGGGGCACACGCTACCTGGAGGGAGAAAATGCAAAAACGCGAATTCCTGATGAAGACTTCCGTCGCTGTTGCCGCCGCTGCATTCGCGCTGTCGGGCTGCACCACGACCACCCCGTCGCAGGCCAGCAAGAGCGACAGCTCACCCGGCGCCAACGCGAACAAGCGCCGTGAGATCGATGCTTCCGTGAATGGCGCGCTCGACAAGATGTATGCGTCCGTACCGGGCTCGCGCGAACTGGTGAACAAGTCGCGCGGCATGCTCGTGTTCCCGTCGGTGCTGCAAGCCGGTTTCGTCGTGGGCGGCCAATACGGCGAAGGCGCGCTGCGCGTGGGCGGCGCCACGAAGGGCTACTACAACACGGTGACGGCGTCGTTCGGTCTGCAGATCGGTGCGCAGTCGAAGGCCATTATCTTCCTGTTCATGACGCAGGACGCCCTCGACAAATTCCAGCGCACCGACGGCTGGACGGCGGGGGCCGACGCCTCCGTGGCCCTGGTCAAGATCGGCGCGAACGGCGCGGTCGATCTGAACACCGCGACTTCGCCGGTCGAAGTGATCGTGATGACCAACGCCGGTCTCATGGCCAACCTGAACGTCGAAGGCACAAAGGTCAGCAAGCTCAACATCTGACGACGCCCGGAGACCGCGAGGCATTCAGGAATCTGGCGACCTCGCGTCCCACGTCCCACGCCAAACGACAACGGCGCCATCCGCAATGGATGGCGCCGTTGTTTTATGCGCAGACGATGACCGTCGGCATTACTCGGTGCTGAACGCCGCCGGACGCCACTTCAGCAAACGTTTCTCGAGCGACGTCAGCAGGTAATCCGCCGCCAGCGCCACCACGGCAAGCACGATCATCGCGGCAAACACGCCACTCGCATTGAACGCGCCCTGCGCGGTCGAGATGAGCAGGCCGATGCCCTGCTTCGAGCCGAGGAACTCACCGACCACCGCACCCACCAGGGCAAAGCCGAAGCTGACGTGCAGGCTGGCGAGAATCCACGACAACGCCGACGGAATCACCACCGACATCGTCACCTGACGGCGCGACGCGCCCAGGATCTGCGCATTCGCGATCATGTAGCGGTCGGCTTCACGCACGCCCTGGAAGGCATTGGCGAACACGACGAAGAACACCATCACCACGGCAAGCGCCACCTTCGAGGCCATGCCCAGACCCAGCGAGATCACGAAGATCGACCCGAGCACGACGCGCGGAATCGAGTTGGCGATCTGAATGTAGAGACTAAAGACATCCGAGAGCAGCTTGTTGCGGCCGAGCACGATGCCGCAGATCACACCCGCCACGCCGCCGATCAGAAAGCCCAGCACGGTCTCTTCGAGCGTGACGAACACCTGCGTCCAGAGCGGGCCCTGCGAGGTGCCTTCCACACACCATTCATAGATCTGCGCAACGATTTGAGTCGGTTGCGAGAAGAAGAACGGGTCGATCCACCCCACGCGCGCGCCCACTTCCCAGCCGCCCAATCCGATCACCAGAATGGCCACGCGCAGAAAAATCACCAGCGCGCGACGCTGTTTGATGCGACGCTGCGCGCTGGCTTCCTCGCGCGCGAGATCGGCGTCACTGAATCCTGCCACCATGGCCTGTTCACTCATGTTCATGCCCTCCTCCAGACGGCGTGGGCACGCGCGTCGATGCGCGGCCCGCAAATGCATTGTCGATGCCCCGGCGGGGGCGTCGTCTTCAACCGATCTTCACTTCCTCACGCAGATCCGCCCAGATCTCGCGCGAAATGTCGATGAAGCGCTGCTCGTAGCGAACTTCCGACATCACGCGCGGACGCGGCAAATCGATCGTGTACACATTCTTCAGCGTGGCCGGACGCGCCGTGAGCACGAACACGCGATCGGCCAGCGCAATCGCCTCTTCCAGATCGTGGGTGACGAACACCACCGAGCCGGAGGTTGACGACCACAGTTGCAGCAACTCGTCCTGCATGAGCGTGCGCGTTTGCATGTCCAGCGCGGAGAACGGCTCGTCCATCAACAGGATTTCGGGGTTGTTGATGAAGGTCTGTGCCAGCGCCACGCGCTTGCGCATGCCGCCCGAGAGCTGGTGCGGGTAGTGGTCGCCGAACTTGTCCAGGCCCACGCGCTTGATCCATTGGTCGGCCAGTGCGTAAGCGGCGTCTTTGGACTGACCGCGAAACAGCGGGCCGGCGGCCACGTTCTCGCGCACGCTGCGCCACGGGAATACCGCGTCGTTCTGGAACACGAAGCCAATGCGCGGGTCGATGCCGTTGACCGGCTGCCCCATCACGCGCACGCTGCCGGCAGTCGGGCGCAGCAGGCCGGTGATCATCGACAGCGTGGTCGATTTGCCGCAGCCGGTCGGCCCGACAATGGCGACGAACTCGCCGCGGGCGACCGACATGCTGAAGTTGCGCAGCGCGATGGTGGCGTGGCCGTCCGCCGAGATGAAGCGGCACGACACGTTGTCGAATTCGATGGCCGGGGTATCGCGCGAGACAGGGCTCGCAGCGCGCGCCGGCGCAGTGGGGGTGATGGTCTGGGTCATGCCCGGTTCCTCAGTGACGTCGAAGGGCAAACGGTGTCGTTGCGGTTTTTCAGGGGTGAGTCTGCCCACACACCGGACGGTCGTCGGGTGCGGGCGGCTCGGGTGGCGGCGCGTCGAGCGACGCGCGCGCCGGAACTACAGGATCAAAGGGTGACGCGAGATCGAACGCTTACTTCGGCACGTTCGCGGCGTCGACAAACGCGTTGGTGTAGGTCTTCGAAAGGTCGATGTGCTTGCCCTTGACGTTCGGGTTGAACGCGGCGAGCACCTTGAGCACCGTCTCCGGACCATCCTTCGGCATGCGGCCGTCCGGCGAGTACATCGGCAGCGAGTTCTGCAGCGCCTGCAGGTACAGCGCCTTGTTGTTGGCGTAGTAGTCCTTCGGCATCTTCTCGGTGATCTCTGCGGCCGAGTGGGTGTTGATGTACTTGAGTGTCTTCACGAACGCGCGGGCCAGCTTGGTCGCCTCTTCCTTGTGCGTGTCGGCCCACGCGCGCTGCACGTACAGGCTCGACGCCGGGTAAGCGCCGCCCAACGCGTCGACCGTGCCCTTCATCGTGCGCATGTCGACGAGCACTGCCGCGTCGCCCGTGTTGATCAGACGCGAGGCGGTCGGCTCGGTCGTCATGCCGGCGTCGATCCGGTTCTGCTTGATGGCGGCGATGAACGTGTTGTCCGCGCCGACGGGCAGCACCGAGAATTGCGACGACGTGATGCCGTGCTTGGCCGCGAGGTACTGCGTGAGGAAGTTGGTCGACGCACCCAGGCCCGTCACACCCAGGGTCTTGCCCTTGACGTCGGCCATGCTCTTGATGGTGTCGCGGCTCTTGGCATTGACCAGTTCGACTTCGCCGGGCACCTGACCGAAGACCGTGATGGCCTCGATTTCCTTGCCCTTGCTTTGCAGGTCGATGGAGTGATCGTAGAAGCCAACCACGGCCTGCACGGCACCGGCGAGCAATTCGTTTTCGGCGTCGACACCGGCCGGCTGCGAGAGCAGCTCGACGTTCAGCCCTTCGTCCTTGAAGTATCCGAGTTGCTCGGCGAGTTTGGCCGGCAGGTAGATCATCTTGGTGATGCCGCCCACCATGATCGTGATCTTGCCGCTGTCGGCGGCGAAACTCGGCACGGCGGCCAGCGCCAGCGATGCGCCGAACACGGCGGCCAGAACGGGTTTCACGAAGGCTTTCGGCGTACGCACGCCATGGCTTGCTCGCATTATGGTGTCTCCATCGTTTTTAGGGATAATGGCTCAAGCGTCGCGTTGCGGCGCCGGCCGACCGCTGTGGTTTGCCACAGGGCCCAGGCAGCGGTCCTCTGAATCGTTTCCTTTGCCTTGATGCGAATTGTAGAAAACCGAAGCTTTCATCGAGCTTTCGTCCCATGCAGGTTTTCTTGCGCAACCGATGGGTGTTTACCCGCTGTTGGCTTGCGCCGGTTCGGCGGGCACACTCGCCGTCGCTGTCTGCGCCGCTGTCTGCGTCGCCCTACGCCTTTGCCGTCATGAAACTGCTGCTGATCGAAGACAACGACACCCTCGCCCACTGGCTCGCCCGCATGCTGCGCGACGACAACTTCACGGTCGACGCCGCGCGCGACGGCGACGCCGCCGACCGTCTACTGCAAACCGAGACGTACGACGTGGTGCTGCTCGATCTCATGCTGCCAAAGCTCGGCGGCAAGCATGTGCTGCGACGGCTGCGTGAGCGTCGCAATAATGTGCCGGTGATCATTCTCACGGCCAGCGGTTCCGTCGACGAGAAGGTCGACTGTCTCGGCGCGGGGGCCGACGACTATCTGGTCAAACCCTTCGAAGTGCGCGAGCTAATCGCGCGCGTCAAGGCGCTCGCCCGCCGGCATGCGCCCGAGCAGAGCGCGGATCTGGTGTGTGCCGATCTGGCCTATCACGCGGGCACGCGACAGTTTACGATCGCGGGTGCGCCGCTCGCGCTGCCGTCGCGCGAGCATGCCGTGCTCGAAATCCTCATGCGCAAGCAGGGAAAGACCGTTGCCAAAAGCGCCCTCGTCGACGGCGTCTTCGGTCTCGACGACGAACCGAGCGCCGATGCCATCGAGATCTATATCCATCGTCTGCGCAAGAAACTCGAGACGAGCCACGCAGCCATCATGACGCTGCGCGGCCTGGGCTATCTGCTGCGCGCCAAAGATGCTTAGCCTTCGCGTACGGCTGCTGATGTGGCTGATGCTGCCTCTCACGCTCTACATCGGCGCGAGTGGGTGGCAGGCCTATCGCAGTGCGCGCGACACCGCCGCGCTCGTGCAGGACCGGGCCTTGCTCACGTCGGCGCAAGTGATCGCCGGGGAACTCACCTGGGTCGATGGGGCCCTGCGCGCGAGCGTGCCGCCCTCCGCACTCGAACTGTTCGCGTCGCCGGCGCGGGACCGGGTGCTCTATCAGGTCGTCACCGAAGACGGCCAATTGCTCGCCGGCCCGCCGGATTTCCCGCGCCCGCCGCTCTTTTCCGGCACGACCCCGGCGTACTTCAGCGTCACCGTGAATGGCGAACCGCTTCGGGCCGTCAATTATGTGCGCACGATGTACAACGCCGGCACACCCTATCAGGTCGCGGTCGTGGTGGCCGAGACGATGCACGCGCACGACGCGATGCTCTCGCAGTTGTGGGAACCGTCGCTGCACCGCCAGATCGCCATGGCCGCGCTGGCCGCCTTGCTGGTGCTCATCGGGCTGACGGTCGAGCTGCATCCGCTCATTCGCCTTAAGGACGAGGTCGCCGGGCGCGCGCCGCAGGAACTGGTGCCCATTCGCGCCGGACAACTCCAAACCGAACTGCGACCTATCGTCGACGCCATCAACCTGTGCATCCAGCGGCTCTCGGCACAGGCGCAGCAACAGCGGCGCTTCGTGGCCGACGCCGCGCACCAGCTACGCACCCCGCTCACGCTGCTCGATACCCAGTTGCAGTTCGCGGCGCAGCTCGATGATCGCGCTGCGCTGGCCGACGTACTAGCCGCCATGCAGACGAGCAGTCGAGGGCTGGCCGATCTCACCAACAAGCTGTTGCTGCTCTCGCAGGCGGAGGCGGCCGACACGCCGGCGTTCTCGCGCTCGCGTGTCGATCTGGTGGCCGTGGCCGCCGCCGTGCTCGAGGAACTCGTCGCCCTTGCGCAACGACGCCATATCGATCTGGGATTGGAGACGACCGAAGCGCACGTGTGGGTCGAGGGCAATGGCGAGCTGTTTCACGCCATGGTCATGAATCTTGTCGACAATGCGATCCGCTATATCCACGAGGGTGGTCGCGTGACCGTCGCCATCGACAGTCCTCAGGACATGGCCCGCCTGCGCGTGATCGACGATGGGCCGGGCATCCAGGCCGAGGCGCGGCAGCGTGTGTTCGAGCGCTTCTATCGCAATGCGCCGCCGGGTCAGCCCGGCACCGGGCTGGGGCTGGCCATCGTCAAGGAAATCGTGGCGGCCAGTTACGGCACCGTGACGCTGGCGTCGGGCGACGACGGTCGCGGTCTGATGGTGACCGTGACGCTACCGCTCGCGATAGAGGCTGAACGCAACGCCCTTTAGAAGACGTTGCCGGCGTCACGTCTCCGATACCGCACACCGCAAGCCTGCACCGCCGCCTGATAGAAACTCGCAGCCGTATGAAGTCGCAAGAAAAACTCAGGCTTTACCGTTGGTTAGATTGAAAAAATCGTTTGAAACACTGGCTCGACTCCATGCGCTAGGACAAACCCTGATATATTTTGGGGTCTTCGCAGAATTCCCCTTAAGCAAGCCAATACTTTTTGATCCAAATCAAAGAGTTATGCTTCGACGTCCGTCACGTGCTTGTTTGCCACGTGTAATTGTGACGAAATGTAAAGTTTGTTAAATTCGGTGGGGTCTCGGCGCGCAAGTTGCGGCACGGGACTTTTTCTCTCAGGAATTTGCCTCCATGCCGTTTCTCGTCGATCGTGCCGCACAGGCTGCGAGACGTCGCGTGTCACTTGACGACGCGTTGCACACGCGCGCCGTGACGCCGACATCGGGTCTGGCGGCCGCGTGCGACACGGCGTTGCCCGCCGAGTCCGCCTCGCGCGCGCCGGCACAGTCCGAGGCACACGCAATTGACGCCGCTCGCGAAGCCGAGCGCACGCGCCTGGCCAGGGAGATACACGACGGACTTGGGGCGCACCTCACGGCATTGCAATTGGTGGTAGCGCGTCTTGCCACGCGCGCCCCGGCCGACGCCGCCGAGTGGCAGTCCCTCTGCACCCAGATTCAGCAGGCAGCAAACGCGGCGCAAGACGCGGCGGATGACCTCGTCTGCCGCCAACGCCCCCCCGCGCTCGACGCCGGTCTCGTCGCGTCGTTGCGCGCCTGGCTGCGTCGCTTTGGCGAACAAAGCGGTCTCACCTGCATTTGGCGCTGCGACGACGTGACGCGTGAGCGCGTCGCCAAGCTCACGCCCGACGCGGTGCTGGCGTTATATCGAATTGCGCAGGAAGCCTTGACCAACGTTGCCCGACACGCACACGCCTCTCGCGTAGTGGTGGCGCTCGACGGCGGTCATCGTTCACTCAAACTCACGATTTCCGACGACGGTTGCGGCTTGGTCCGCGGCGCGCGTCGCAAGCAGGGACATTTCGGATTGGTTGGGATGCGCGAGCGCTGCACGGCGCTTGGCGGCACGATACGTATTGGCAGTGCGCAAGGATCGGGGACGCTCGTGAGCGCGCGTCTTCCCTGGCACCAGATTCTGTCGTCCCCGGCCGCGGCACCCGCGACCGGCCATCATGCCCCGGAATCGCTTGCTCTTCACGGATACGCATCATGACGCTCAGAGTGCTCATCGTCGACGACCACGCCATCGTGCGTCAGGGCGTGCGACAGTTGCTCTCCGACAGCGGGAGCATCTCGGTCGTCGGCGAAGCCGACTGCGGCGCGGAAGCGCTGGAGATGACCGACGCCGCCCAGTGGGACATCGTCCTGCTCGACATTTCGCTGCCCGACACGAACGGGCTCGAAATTCTCAAGACCCTGCGACGCAAACATCCGCGTCTGCCGATCATGATCTTCAGCATGTACGGTGAAGGCCAGTTCGCGCTTCGGGCGCTCAAGGCCGGCGCGGCCGGTTATCTGAGCAAGCGCTCGAACGCCCAGCAGTTGGTCTCCGCCGTGCGGCAGGTCGCCGCGGGCCGCAAGTATGTCAGCCCGATGGTCGCCGAGACGCTCGCCGACTACCTCGGCCCGGACGCCGACCAACCGCCGCACGAGCGCCTGTCCGACCGGGAATATCAGACGCTTTGCATGATCGGCTCGGGCAAGCGCCTGACCGACATCGCCAATGCGCTTTCGCTCTCGGTCAAGACGGTGAGCGTGTATCGCACGCGCCTGCTGGAAAAGATGCGCCTGAACAACAACGCCGAACTCACCTATTACGTGATGCAACACGGCCTGGTCAGCGCCGAGATGGGACCGCTCTGCGCCTGAGCGCTCCGGCACCACCCAATCAGAAGTAAGCGATCACTATGTGGCCCGAGAACGCGGGCCACGTGCATTTCGGACCGCCGAACCGACCTCGGTCGTCGACAGCGTTGCGTCCGGCAACGCTTTCTCACCCGGGCGAGAAATTTTCTCGTGCACCTTCAAAGCGTTGCCACCTGCCGAGAATTGGCGGTCGCGCGACAGGGGCCAGGCAGTCGCCTGCGCCTCTCCAAGCCTTACAGGGATTGAATAAGCGGCAGATTGCCCCTTTCCTTGCGGGATCGATCGGGGAAGAATTTTGTAGACTGGTCCGCTAGCGTTTTTCCTACATCGACAGGGCCCGTCGATGGGGGGTGACACATCATTTTGTGAAATCACCCTAAATTTTCCCAATGGCCGTCCGATATCCCCTACAACGGCGGCTTTCGGCGAATGGCTGTAGAGCCGAAGTTACGGCGCTTAAGCCGGAGCCAAAAATTTTGGGAAAGGAGTGGCTAAATGTCATCTGTCATCAATACCAATATCTTCTCGCTGGTTGCACAACGTAACCTGAGCACGTCGCAGTCGGGCCTGCAAACCTCGATCACGCGCCTGTCCTCGGGTATGCGCATCAACAGCGCCGCCGACGATGCCGCCGGTCTGGCGATCACGGACCGCATGTCGGCCCAGATCAACGGCACGCAGCAAGCGCAGCGCAACGCCAACGACGGTATCTCGCTGGTGCAAACCGCCGCGGGCGCCCTGTCGGCGATCACCGACAACCTGCAACGCATCCGCACGCTGGCCGTTCAGTCGACCAACTCGACGAACTCGGCTTCGGACCGTGCCGCGCTCGATCAGGAAGTTCAACAGCGTCTGGCGGAAGTGAACCGTCTGGCCACGCAAACGTCGTTCAACGGCCTGAACGTGCTCGACGGCTCGATGGGCACGGCGAACTTCCAGGTCGGCGCCAACGCAGGTCAGACCATCTCGGTCAACCTGCAACAAAGCATGAAAATTGCCGACATCGGTTCGGTTGCGCAAACGACGACGGTAAAGAATCCGCTGAGCTACACGGTTTCGGACTTGGCGGTCACGTTCGACGCTGCCGGCGCCAACGTTACCAAGGCCGTCAAGGCCGGTACGTACAACAGCGCAGCGGATCTGGCCACGGCGATCAACGCCGCCGCACAGCAAGCCGGTTTCACGGGTAACGTCGCTTCGGTCAACGCGGCCGGAGAACTCGCCCTGACCAACACGGACGCTGCCAAGACGATGACGTTCAGCGGCGCTGTCGACACCATCGCGGCGAACCTGAACATCCCCACGACGGCCGTCGCAGCTGGTGCCACCATCACGTCGAGCAACGTTGCCGCAACGTATTCGCAGACCCTGGCGGCGGGCGACTTGGTGCTGACCGTCAACGGCAAGGCGACCAACATCACTGGCAAGATGAACAGCGCCTCCGATTTGGCCAACGCGATCAACTCGTCGAACAGCGGTGTGAACGCGTACGTGGACAACAACGGCGCAATGCACCTCAGCTCGGGTCAGGCATTCCAGATCAGCGGCGGCACGCCGGCCATCCTGACCAAGCTGGGCCTGCCGACGGCAGCCACGACCTACGCCACGAGCGGTAGCCTGGCACAAGCCGACGTGAAGTCGGTCAACAACGCCACGCTGATGCTGTCGCAGATCGACTCGGCCATCGGCACCGTCGACACGCTGCAATCGACCCTGGGCGCTATTCAAAACCGCTTCCAGTCGACGATTTCGAGCCTGTCGACCACGACGCAGAACTTGACCACGGCGCGTTCGGGCGTGCAAGACACCGACTACGCTTCGGAAACGGCCAACCTGACCAAATCGCAGATCCTGCAACAAGCCGGTATCTCGATGCTGGCCCAGGCCAACCAACTGCCGCAACAAGTGCTGAAGCTTCTCCAGTAAGCGCCTGTTGGGTTGGGTTTGACGCCCGGCGGCAACGTGGTCGGGCCGCCGGCGGCGCCACCTTCACGGGGGGTGCCGCCGCAAACATTACAAAGGCAGACTTTTTGTGCCGGCGTTTTGTGAGTTGAGCAACCATTTTAGAGAGCGAGCAATTTATGGCGACTACCGGCAGTAGCACTACGGGCTCCATTTCGTCACCGGGCATCGGCTCCGGGCTGGACGTGAACGCGCTCGTGACCAGTCTGATGCAGCCGGCCACGCAAAAGCTCAGCTTGCTCAAATCACAAGAAGCCAGCTATCAGACCAAGGTCTCCGCACTCGGCAGCCTGCAATCGGCGCTGAGTTCGTTCCAGTCGTCGCTGTCGGCCCTGTCGTCGGCGTCGTCGTTCCTGCAGATGACCGCCACACCGGGCGACGCGACCTTCCTGACGACGTCGGCGGACACCACGGCGAAGGCGGGCAGTTATACGATCAACACGACGCAACTGGCGCAGGCGCAAAGCCTGTCGACGTCCGGCGTGTCCGATCCTGCCGCCTCGATCGGCACGGGCGCGTCCACCCAGTTGACGTTCAGCTTCGGCACGATATCGGGCGGCACGCTCGCGAACGGCACGTACACCGGCGCCAGCTTCTCGCCGAATGCGCAGCAGGCACCGTTCAGCATCACGATCACGAACAGCAACAACTCGCTGCAAGGCATTCGCGACGCCATCAACGCCGCCAAGGGCGGGGTGACGGCCACGATCGTCAACGACGGCAGCGCCACGCCGAACCGCCTGGTGCTGACCTCGACGCAGACCGGCCAGGCGATGAGCATGAAGGTGGACGTCGCCGCCGGCGGCGACGCCACGCTCACCAACATGCTGGCGTACGACCCCACCGCCACCCAGAACCTGACGCAGACGGCCGCGGGCCAGAACGCGAACCTGACCATCAATGGCCTGGCCGTGTCGAGCCAGACCAACACGGTCAAGAGCGCCGTGCAGGGTCTGTCGATGACCCTGCTCAAGACCGGCTCGACCACCGTCAGCGTCAGCAACAACAGCGACGGCGTCACCAAGTCCGTCAGCGATTTCGTCACCGCGTACAACACGCTGCACTCCGCGATCGGCCAACTGACGTACTTCGACAAGTCGAGCGCCTCGCCCGGCAGCACCTCGAACAACAACGGTCCGCTGATCGGCGACACGACCACGCAGATGATCACAACGCAGATCCAGCAGATCCTGAACGGCAAGCTGCCAGGGGTCTCGGGATCGGTGCTGACCTCGCTCGCGGACATCGGCGTGACGTTCCAGGCCGGCGACGGCTCCGGCAGTGCCACCGATACATCGGGCCAGCTGGCGGTCGATTCGACCAAGCTGCAGAAGGCCATCGCCTCGGGCGGCTTCGCCCAACTCGCGTCGTTGCTTGCCACCAACGGCACGACCAGCGACAGCCTGATCAACTACCAGAGCTCGACCACCAATACCCAGCCGGGCCAGTACGACGTCGTCGTCACGCGACTGGCGACGCAAGGCACGCTCACGTCGAACGCCACGCTTGGCGCGAACACCGTCATCAACGGCACCAACAATACGCTGACGGTGCAGGTCGACGGCACGAGCACGACCATCACCATCCCGAACGGCACCTACACGCCCGACAAGATGGCCGCCGCCTTGCAGGCCGCGATCAATGGCAACTCGCAATTCGTCGCCAACGGCTCGACAGTGACCGTCAAGCAGACGGCCGGGGTGCTGTCGATTACGTCGAACCGTTACGGCTCCGCCTCGAACATCCGCGTGACGTCGGGCAATGCCCAGACCACGCTGTTCGGCACGGGGGTGTCGCCCAGCACCGATGGCGTGGATGTCGGCGGCTCGATCGGCGGCGTGATCGCCACGGGCAGCGGCCAGTCGCTGACCGGCGCCGCGGGTTCGCTGACCGACGGCCTCAAGATCCAGGTCACCGGCACCAACCTCGGCAATCGCGGCACCATCAATTTCTCGCAAGGCTATGCGTCGCTGCTGTCGAACCAGGTCAGCAACTTCCTGAGTGCCAAGGGCGCCATCAGCACGGCCACGTCGAACCTGAATGCCAGCATCAAGCACGTGCAGCAACAGGAAAGCGACTGGCAAGACCAGATGACGCAGATGCAGAACCGCTACCTCGCCCAGTTCACGGCGCTGGACGCGACGATGGCCAAGTTGCAGAACACGAGCGACTACCTCAAGCAGGTGCTTGGCGGGTCGTCGTCTTCGTCGTCGTCCTCGAAGTAAGCGCGCGACGCACTCACGCCGCGCGCTTCGGAGAAAGTCATGTACGGTCAAAACGCCGCCAACGCTTATCGCAAAGTCGGACTCGAGACGGGCGTCATCGCCGCGAGTCCGCACCAGCTCATCATGATGCTGTTCGACGGCGCCAAGGCAGCCCTCACGAAGGCCCGCGTCCATTTCGAAGACGGCCGCATCGCGGATCGCGGACTCGCGCTCTCGAAAGCCATCGGCATTATTGGCGGTCTGCGCGACGGCCTGGACATGGACGCCGGCGGAGAACTGTCTCGCAACCTGCGCGATCTTTACGACTACATGGGCCAACGCCTGCTCGAGGCGAATCTCGAGAACGACGTGGTCAAGGTGCAGGAAGTCGACACCCTGCTCGATACGATTGCATCGGCCTGGCGAGCGATCACGCCGGCGGCCGGCACGGGGGCCCCCGCCGCACAGGCGGGCACCGGAGTGCGCTATGAATGAAGCCAAGTCGTTGCTGAACTGCTACGAGAGCATTGCCGGCCTCACGGAGCGCATGCTCGGCGTGGCGCGCGATGGCGATTGGGATGCCCTCATCGACCTCGAGATGCAGTATCGTGCGCAGGTCGATTCGATCAAGCAGCTCGACGCGTCGCTACCGCTCAGCGAGGACGAGCGGGCGCGAAAGCACGCCGTCATCCGTCGCATTCTGGCCGACGACGCCGCGATCCGCGATCTCGTGGTACCGCGCCTGGCGCATCTGGATGCCATGATCAACAGCACACGCCGTCAACGTGCCCTGCACGAAGTCTACGGCTTGAACCTGGGCGCCTGACGCGCCAGCGCGTCGCGTCGCCCATTCTTCGGAGTCAGTCAGGTATGGCCGGTCTCGATTCGGTGCTGGCCACAACGCTCGCACGACGGCTCGACACATTGCTGGGTGCCGGGCAAGGCGCGGCCTCGACGACTGCGCCAGGTGCCGTATCGGGCCTGCAGCCCACCGGCGACGCCACGTCCGCCCTCGTCGACCTCGCCACCCGCCCGTCGACGACGGCCGTCGGACTCGGTAACGCGCCGCCGCAAGCCGGTGCCCGGCTTGCCTCCCCCGTTCAACAGGCGACGCTCTCGGCCGCCGCGCGCACCATCGACACGATTCTGCGGCTGGCGCCCGACTCGCCTGGCCCCGTGCAGGCGAGCACGCCCGTATGGCCGGCCGCCCCCGGCACCGGCGCGCCCGCGCTCGCGCCACTGCTCGCGGCGGCGTTGAAGGAGGCGTTGTCCGCGAGCGGGCTCTTTTACGAATCGCATCTGTCGCAGTGGGCCTCGGGCAGCCGCTCGTTCGAGCAACTACAGGCCGAGCCGCAATTGCGCTGGCCCGCTTCGGCGAATCTGGCCGCGCAGTTGCGCGCGGCCGGTGCCGACGCCACGCTGCCCGGTCCCGGCCCCCTCACCCGGTTGCTCGGCCCTGCGGGCGCCGACGCCGTGCTGGCCACCGGTTGGCCGACGCTCAGCCCGTCGACCCCGCCCGTGGCGGCCGCCTCCGGTGCCGCGTCGCCCGGCGTCGTTGCGCCACCGGCAACGGGCGAGGCAGCCGATAGCGGTCTGCATGCGAGCGCCAATCTGCCCAACACGGCCAACGCGTTGGCGCATGCCGCAAGCGTGGCGCACACAACGAGCAGCGTATTGCCAGGCGCGCAGGGGGCCGACGCCACCCTCGCTGCGCTGAGCAACGGCTCACCGCCCAATGCTGCGCCGCACGGCCCGGCCGGGGTGATGGCCGCCGTGGCGAATGCGCCCGCGGAAAGTGTCACGCTGGTGCGTCAGCAGCTGGACATGCTGGTGAATCCGCAATTCCAATGGAACGGCATGGCGTGGCCGGGAGCGCCGATGACATGGCAGGTCGAGGAACGGGCCGGGCAACCGATGCCCGGCGAGGCGGCCACGCCCTCGACATGGCATACCCATCTGCGTCTCACGCTGCCGTTGCTGGGCACGGTCGACGTCACGCTCGGGTTGTCCGGGCAGCAGTTACAGGCGCGCCTGCTGACCGATTCGTCCGTGTCGGCCGATGTACTGTCGCAAGAGGGTGAGGTATTGCGCCAGCGACTCGCGGCCGTCGGACTCATCGCGAGCCAATTGTCGTTCGGCGCGCTGACGGACGCGGGGGCAAGCGTCGGCGGGTCATCGGCAGGTGCCAACCCGGCCGACCCTGCGCGCCCAGTGCACGCTGCCGCCCCGACCAATGCCACCGGGCAGCGAGGGCCCTCGGCGGGCGATGTGCCGCCAGACGCAGAGACCGGAGGTGCGGCATGACGCTGCCACCGGAGCGTCGCACGGCGATCGCGCTCGCCTACGGGGCGAACGACACGGCACCTCGCGTGGTGGCGAAGGGCTACGGCCTGCTCGCCGAAACGATCGTGCGCACCGCGCACGAGCATGGCCTGTATGTGCATGAATCGCCGGAGCTGGTAAGCCTGCTCATGCAGGTCGACCTCGATCAGCGGATTCCGGCGCAGCTCTATCAGGCGGTCGCGGAGTTGCTGGCGTGGCTCTACAAACTCGAAGCGGGACGGGGTGGCCACCCGCCGCCGCTGCCGCCGGGCGTCGCCGCCCCGGCGTCCTCGGCCGACTTGCCGGCCGCCGCAGCCACGTCACCGTCCAACGCATTCGACAATCCATCCGCCGACCACCGCACGCGCTAAGTCATGCCGTTCGCACATCGGGCGAGCGTGCGGTGAAGTGTCTGAATTCCTGCCCTGCCCCGTAACCGCTGACGAGCGGCGCACCGCTGCGGGCAAAGGCTTCCCCGGCTTCCTCGCGATGGGCAGACGTTTTGCCATCCGCGCAGCACAAGCGATCTCACTAGGATTCTCTCCGTATGTCGCGGCACCGCGTGCCGGGCATGGGCATTTGCTCGCCAACCCAACCTTGCGTGTCTGCCATGGAAGCCATTCAGAATCCTTTCAATCCCGGCGCGGGAACACCGCCGCCCGCCTTGTCCGGACGCGATGATATTCGCGAGGAAGTGCGTGTCTGCATCGAACGCCTTCGCATCGGACGCCACGCCAATGGTCAACTGCTGATCGGCCTGCGTGGTGTCGGCAAGACGGTGCTGCTCGAACGTCTCCTTTACGACACCGAACAGCAAGGCGCGATCACCGTGCATCTCGAAGCCCCGGAAGTGAAGTCGCTGCCGGCCTCGATCGCCCCGGCGTTGCGTGTCGCGTTATTGCGCATGAGTCGAACACAGTCGGCGAAGGACACCGTCGTTCGAGGATTGCGCGCGCTCGCCGGCTTCGTCTCCGGATTGAAAGTCACCTATGACGGCATCGAAGTCGGTCTGGATTACGCGCCCGAGCCAGGTCTGGCGGATTGCGGCATTCTCGACCTGGATCTTTGTGCACTGCTCGTTGAGGTGGGGCGCGCGGCCCGATCGGCGCACACCGTGCTCGCCATTTTTATCGACGAACTTCAGGGCATGCCGAAGCGGGAGTTGTCCGCGTTGCTTTACGCCCTTCACCGATGCGCGCAATACCAGCTGCCCGTCATTCTGATCGGCGCAGGCTTGCCGCCACTGATCCGGCAGGTGGGTGACGCCAAGTCCTATGCGGAGCGAATGTTCGAAATCGCCACGATCGGACCGCTCTCGAATGCCGGGGCACGCGATGCGATCGCCGTCCCCGCCGCACAAGCCGGCGTCGCCATCACGCCGGATGCGCTTGACGAGATCGTCGAGCGCACGGGCGCCTACCCATATTTTCTCCAACAATGGGGGAAGCTCGTCTGGAAGGTGGCGCACGAAAGTCCCATCACTTCGGAACACGTCAGACTTGCGTCGAGGGCGGCCATCGATGCGCTGGATAACAACTTTTACCGCCTCCGCTTCGAGCGGCTGACCCCGACGGAAAAGCACTACCTGCGGGCGATGGCAGAGTTGGGAGAAGGTCCGCACGATCTGCACGCCGTCGCCGCGGAATTTGGCAAACCTGCCGAAGCGCTTGAACCGGTTCGACAGGCACTCGTCAACAAGGGCATGCTCTACAGCACCCCGCTGGACGATGCGGCATTCACCGTGCCGCGCTTTCACGCATTTCTGAAGCGCATCATGCCGCCGCAACCCGCATGCGCGGGTGCGGCATGACCGGTGCGCGGCCTGCCGGCCCGGGCACGTCATCGGCCGGCAGCGCATCGCCCCTCTCGCGAGCACGCGCCCGCCGACAATAAAAAAGCCCCGTCCAAGGTCGACGAGGCCTTTTCGGTGCGGACGACGTGCTTCGGCGCGCCCTCCCATGCCCTACGTGGGCATTACACCTGCATGTTCATCACGGTCGTATAGGCCGACACGAGTTTGTTGCGCACTTGCAAGCTCATCTGGAAGCCGATGTTGGCTTTCTGCAGATCGACCATGACGTCGTTGAGCGCCACGCCCGGCTGCCCCATTTCGAACGCGCGAGCCTGTGACTCCGCGCCGTTCTGCGCCGACGAAACGCGCTTGAGCGAGTTTTCCAGTTCGGACGCGAAACCACCCGTCGCCGAGGCCGCGCCGGTGCCAGCGGTCGAGGTGCCCAGGATCGAGCCCGCCGCCTGCGACGCCACACTGCCCAGCTTCTGCAATACCGACTCGATCCCCGGAATGGCCATGATGCTCGTCCTCGCTTGTCTTCGATTGGCACCGGCAGCGCCGCGACACCGCGTCGCGCTCACCGGTTTGCCTTTTATCAGTTACGTCGGAGCTTACCACCGCCTGGCAAGCCCCCAAGACCCTAATTGGCGGCAAAACACCCGCCTAATCCTTGAAACGATTCCACATTCGGCAACGAATAATCAGGACCATCGGCATCGTGCGCACCGGGTAACGGACCTTTCCAATCCTTAGCGCCCGTCGCACGTGAGCGCGATGCCAAGCGTACCCCCGGAGAATTCTGTCGCATGTTAGTGAGCACTTCCACCGCGAAGAACGTCGTGTTAACGCCGCTGGCGTGGAGCCGCGCATGAACGCCGCCACCCAGTCGGCGGACGTCGCCGCCAAGTCGCCCCTGCTGGCGCAGTTGCGCTCGCGCGAGCGCCTGCCGCTGCTCATCGGTGGCGCGGCCCTCATCGCCTTGCTGATCGCCGTTTTCCTGTGGAGCCGTGCCCCCGACTACAAGGTGTTGTACAGCAACCTGGGCGATCGCGACGGGGGCGCCATCATCACCTCGCTGCAGCAGATGAACGTGCCGTACAAGTTCGCCGAGGGCGGCGGTGCCATTCTGGTGCCGGCCGAGCAGGTGCACGAGGTGCGGCTGCGTCTGGCCTCGCAAGGGCTGCCCAAGGGCGGTCTGGTCGGCTTCGAATTGATGGACAACCAGAAGTTCGGCATCAGCCAGTTTGCCGAGCAGGTCAATTACCAACGCGCCCTCGAAGGCGAACTCGCCCGCTCGATCGAATCGCTGTCGGCGGTGCAGGCCGCGCGCGTGCATCTCGCGATCCCCAAGCCGTCGGTCTTCGTGCGTGAGCAGCAAAAGCCCAGCGCCTCGGTGCTCGTCACGCTGTATCCGGGCCGCGTGCTCGACGACGGCCAGGTCAGCGCCATTGTCCACATGGTCGCATCGGGTGTGCCCGAGCTGCCGGTCAAGAACGTGACGGTGCTCGATCAGAACGGCAATCTGCTCTCCGCGCAGAGCGCCAATGCGCTGGGTCTGGACGCCAGCCAGCTCAAGTACGTTCGCGAACTCGAACAATCGTATGCGCGCCGTATCGAGGCCATCCTGAACCCGATCGTCGGGCCGGGCAACGTGCACGCTCAGGTGACGGCGGACGTCGACTTCAACCAGGTCGAGCAGACGTCGGAGAATTACAAGCCGAATTCGGGCGAGCAGGCGGTGCGCAGTCAGCAGAACAGCGAAGCCTCGCAAATCGGCATCACGCCCGCCGGCGGGGTGCCCGGCGCGTTGTCGAACCAGCCGCCGGGTCAAGCCACCGCGCCCATCACGCAAACGCAGCAGCAGTTCGCCCAGCAAAACGCCGCAAACGCGGCAAGCGCCGCCAGCGCGCCGCAGGGCCCGCGCAGCGACCGCAAGGACGCCACGGTCAACTACGAAGTCGACCGCACGATTCGCCATGTTCAGCAAGCGACGGGCGGTCTGAAGCGTCTGTCGGCCGCCGTGGTGGTGAACTATCACCCGGGCACCGACGCGAAGGGCAAGGCCGCGATGGTGGCGCTCACGCAAGCGCAGCTCGACCAGATACAGAACCTGGCGAAGGAAGCCATCGGCTACTCGACCCAGCGCGGCGACACGCTCAACATCGTCAACAGCCCGTTCACGGTCGAGGCCGATCCGGAAGCCAACCTGCCGTGGTGGCGTCAGCGCCAGAACATCGAATTGGCCAAGCAAGTCGGCAAGTGGGTCTTGATCGGCCTGGTCGGCCTCTATCTGTGGTTCGGCGTCATTCGTCCGGCCATTCGCAAGCATCTGACCCCGCCGCCGCCGGCCGAGCCCACGCTGGCCGGTGCGGCCGGTGCCGCCGGGGGAGAAGGCGTCGAGGGCGAGAATGCCGACGGCGAGGCCGGCAAGCGGGCCGAAGTCAGCGCCTACGAGCGCAATTTGCAGTACGCGCGCCAAGTCGCGCGACAGGATCCGAAGATCGTGGCAACGGTAGTCAAATCATGGGTGGGTGGTGGCGATGAGCGCGGCTGAGGGACTCGAACGCAGTGCCATCCTCCTGATGTCGCTGGGTGAAGACGAAGCGGCGGAGGTCTTCAAGTACCTCGCGCCGCGCGAAGTGCAAAAGCTCGGCGCGGCCATGGCCTCGCTGCGGCAGGTCACGCGCGACCAGATCGCCGACGTGTTGCAGGACTTCGTGCTCGAAGCCGAACAGCACTCGGCGCTTTCGCTCGATTCTTCCGAATACATCCGCTCGGTGCTCAACAAGGCGCTGGGCAACGACAAGGCCGCGGGCCTGATCGAGCGCATTCTTCAAGGCGGCGACACCAGCGGCATCGAGGGTCTGAAGTGGATGGACTCGACGGCCGTCGCCGAGCTGATCCGCCATGAGCATCCGCAGATCATCGCCACGATCCTCGTACACCTCGACCGCGACCAGGCCTCGGAAGTGCTCGCGCTGTTCACAGAGCGTCTGCGCAACGACGTCGTCTTGCGCATTGCCACGCTCGACGGCATTCAGCCTGCCGCGCTACGTGAGCTGAACGACGTGTTGACGAAACTGCTTTCGGGCAGCGAGAACATCAAGCGCAGCCCGATGGGCGGTGTACGCACCGCAGCGGAAATTCTCAATTACCTGGGCGGGGTGCACGAAGAGTCGGTCATCGAAGCCGTGCGCAACTACGACTCGGACCTCGCGGCGAAGATCGTCGAAGAGATGTTCGTGTTCGAGAACCTGCTCGACGTGGAAGACCGCAGCATCCAGGTGCTGCTCAAGGAGATCGAGTCGGAGTCGCTCATCATCGCGCTCAAGGGCGCGCCGGTCGAGCTGCGCGAGAAGTTCTTCAAGAACATGTCCGCGCGCGCGGCCGAGCTGCTGCGCGAAGATCTCGAATCTCGCGGTCCGGTGCGCGTTTCGGAAGTCGAAGCCGAACAGAAGAAGGTGCTGCAAGTGGTGCGGCGCCTCGCCGATCAGGGCGCCATCATGGTGGGCGGCCGCGGCGAAGACGCTTACGTGTAACCGACCAGGGACCGCGCGCGCATGTCGACCATCATTCCGAAAGAACGCCTTTCCGCCTGGCAGCGCTGGGAGATGGCGTCGTTCGACCCGCCGCCGCCGCCGTCCCCGCCGCAACCGTTGCCGCCCAACCCGCTCGACGATCCCGCGCTCGCGGAACAGATCGCTGCGTGGCGTGAGGCGGCGCGCGCCGAGGGCCATGCGCAAGGCTACGCCACCGGTCACGCCGAGGGCTACGCCGCCGGGCAGGCTGCCGGACAACAGGAAGTCGACACGCGTGCCGCACAACTCGCCGATATCGCGCATGGGTTCGGCAACGCGGTGAACGCCATCGATCGCGAAGTGGCCGAGCCGCTGCTCGGACTGGCGCTCGACATCGCACGCCAGGCACTGGGCCAGACCCTCACGATTCGCCCCGAAACGCTGCTGCCGCTCGTGCGCGACCTGCTCTCCAACGATCCGCTGACCGGCTCGCCGCGTCTGCTCCTGCATCCGGAAGACGTCGCGCTCGTCGACGCGCATGTGGGCGCGGAACTGCGCGCTGCGGGCTGGACCGTGCGCGCCGATTCCACCATCGAACGCGGCGGCTGCAAGGCCGAAGCCGCGAGTGGCGAAGTCGATGCCACCGTCGCCACGCGCTGGCAGCGTGTGATGGCCGCGCTGGGCAAGGATCTGCCGTGGTGAACGCCGACCTCACCCCACTTACCGCGCATGCGCCGGTGCTGCCCAGCACCGAGAACACGCACGATGCCGCCACGCCCTCCGCGCCCTCCACGCCCTCCGCGCCCGCCCCGGCGAACGACGGCACGAAGCCCTCGGTGCGCCTGTGGGATGAAATCGATACGGGCGTCGGCTCGGGCTTCGATACGACCCCACCGACCGCGCAGGCCGGCGCGCTGCAACCCGACGACCCAAACGATCACGCCGATCACAGCGACCGTCCGGCTCAATGGCCAAGCGCCGACGCCGAACCCGGCAGTCCCGATCCGAGCGCTGCCATCGAATCCGCCGCGCCGAAAGCCGCCACGCACGTCCTGGACGCTCGCGAGATCGCCCGCGACTCGCATCTTCGCCGCTGGCAGAACACGCTGCGCGAGCGCATCGCGCACGTTCACGCCGTCGAACCGACGCGCCGCTGCGGCCGCCTCACCCGCGCCGCCGGTCTCGTGCTCGAAGCCGTCGGTCTGCGCCTGCCGGTCGGCGCGGGCTGCCTGATCGAGCTGCCGGTGCACGACGCCTCGCGCGAACCGGCCACGGCCGAAGCGGAAGTCGTCGGCTTCGGTGGCGACCGTCTGTTTCTCATGCCGCAGACGGAGGTCGCCGGCCTGCTGCCGGGCGCTCGCGTGTACCCGATGGAGCCCGCCGCCGACGGTCCGCTGCCGAATCAACGTCACAACGGCAAGCGTCTGCCCGTGGGCGAAGCGCTGCTCGGCCGGGTGGTCGACGCCGCCGGCCGTCCGCTCGACGATTTCGGCCCGCTGGGCATGACCGACAGCGCCTCGCTCGCGTCGGTGCCGGTCAATCCGCTGGGTCGCGCACCCATCGACTCGGTGCTCGACGTGGGGGTGCGCGCCATCAATGCGTTGCTCACCGTCGGGCGCGGCCAACGCATGGGCCTCTTCGCCGGGTCGGGCGTCGGCAAGAGCGTGCTGCTGGGGATGATGGCCCGCTTCACGCAGGCCGAAGTCATCGTCGTGGGCCTGATCGGCGAGCGCGGCCGCGAAGTGAAGGACTTCATCGAAAACATTCTCGGGCCGGACGGCCTGGCGCGCTCCGTCGTCGTGGCGGCGCCCGCCGACGTCTCGCCGCTGCTGCGCCTGCAAGGCGCGGCGTACGCCACCACGCTGGCCGAGTACTTCCGCGATCAGGGCAAGGATGTGCTGCTGATCATGGACTCGCTCACCCGGTACGCCATGGCCCAGCGCGAAATCGCACTGGCGATCGGCGAGCCGCCGGCCACGAAGGGCTATCCGCCTTCCGTGTTCGCCAAGCTTCCGGCGCTGGTCGAGCGTGCCGGTAACGGTCCGGACGGTGGCGGCTCGATCACCGCGTTCTATACCGTGCTCACCGAGGGCGACGACCAGCAGGATCCGATCGCCGATTCGGCCCGCGCCATTCTCGATGGCCATATCGTGCTCTCGCGTCAATTGGCGGAGTCGGGGCACTATCCGGCGATCGACATCGAACAGTCGATCAGCCGTGCGATGACCGCGCTCATCGACGATGGGCAGTTCGACAAGGTACGGCGCTTCAAGCAGATGCTCTCGCGCTATCAGCGCAACCGCGACCTCATCAATGTGGGCGCGTACGCGCCGGGCAGCGATCCGATGCTCGATCAGGCGATCGAGCTGTATCCCCGACTCGAAAACTTCCTGCAACAGGGAATGCGCGAGCGGGCCAGTTATCCGGACGCCGTGCACCAGATGCACGGTCTGTTCCACTAACCGGCGGCGGCCATGAATTCCACCCTGCCCCTCAAGCTGCTCATCGAACTCGCCCAGAAGGACGTGGACGAAGCCGCGCGCCTGCTCGGCGAACGCCAGACGCAGCGCGCCGAGGTCGAGCGTCAGCTCGAAGCACTGCGCCAGTATCGCCACGAATACCGCACGCGCATGCAGACGGCGACGATTCAGGGCATGGCCGGCTGCGACTGGCGCAACTTCCAGCAATTCATCGATACGCTCGACACGGCCATCGGACAGCAAGCCATGCTGCTCGAGCAAGCCGACGAGCGTCTCGCGGCCGCACGCCGCGAATGGCAAGCGCAGCAGCGCCGCCTGAATTCCTTCGGTACGCTCGCTTCGCGTGAGCAAGCCCGCACGGCGCTGCGTGTCGCGCGCCGCGAGCAGAAAGAAAACGACGAGTACGCCGCGCGCAGCCTGCGCCGTCGTGCCGACTCCCCGATTTGAAGGACCCAAGGCGCCCACTATGTCGATTCTTAGCTTCCTGACCGATTCCGCAGGCGCGGCCCTGCAAGCCGTGACGGGCCACCGCGCCGGATCGTCGAACACCGACGACAGCAACGCGCTGCCCTTCTCCGCCGTGCTCTCGCAGCAGACCCGCCAGACGGTTCAGCCCGCCGCGAGCAGCGCGAACAATACGGCCGCGCAAGCGAGTCAGACGAATGCGTCGTCCGGGAACGCCTCGGGCGGCAGCGCAACGCCGACGCAGAACACCGCCGACAACAGCTCGCGAGCCGATCAGGCGAACCAGACCGGGCAGGCGGGCCAGGCAAACCAAACGAACGCTTCGACGAAATCCTCGAAATCGACGACGGCCGACAGCGACAAGAATGACGCTACCGCCGACGACGCGGCGGCCACAGCGGCGCCCGGCGATCCGGCAGCCGCTCTTGCCGTCGCCCTTGCCGCCATGAACAACGCGCCGCTGCCGCCCCAGACCCCTGCCCCGGCCACCCCGGCCGACGCGGGTTCGGCCGACGCAAAGTCCGGCACCGGCGCAGCCATCGCCGCCGCAGTGAACGGCGCGCTGCAGGCCACCGGCGCCGCGCAACTGACCGGCCAGGCGCCGGCCGACGCCAAGGCCGCGACCACGACCACCAACGCGGGCGCACCGGTCAATGGCGCAGCGGCATCGAACGCCGACAAGACTGGCGGCCTCCCGCTCGACGCCCTGGCCAGGAACGGTACGACAACGCAGACCAATACGTCCGCACAACCAGCGGCGGCGGATGCCAAGACCGCAGCGACACCGGTCAGTGCGGACGCCCAGGCCCAACGCATGGCCGACGCGCTGGCGCAAGCGCAGGGACATCGCGACACCGCCGCGCAAGCGGCGACAGCCACCGCCACGCAGGCGGCCGCACAGATCGCGCAAACGGCCACGCCAGCGCTGGACGCCCAACCGCAGTTGCCGGTCCAGGCCAATCTGCCCGCCGCGCTCGCCCTGAACGCGCGCGTGGGGACGCAGGACTGGAACAACCAGCTCTCGCAGCAAGTGGTCTGGCTCTCGTCCGCCCATGCACAAACGGCGCAATTGAGCCTGAATCCGCCCGATCTCGGTCCGCTGCACGTGGTGCTGAACGTGGCGAACGACTCGGCGCAGGCGATGTTCGTCTCGCAACACGCCGCCGTGCGCGACGCCGTGCAGGCGGCCTTGCCGCAACTGCGCGAAAGCCTGGCCAACAATGGCATTGCGCTGGGTAACGCTACCGTGAGCAGCGACAGTTCGCAGCAACAGGCCTTTGCCCAGCAAGGGGCGAATGGCAACGGAAGCGGTAATGGAAGCGGCAACGGCAACGCACGCGGCACCCCGGGCTTCGGCCAGAGCGACGACGCGACGCTCGCCACGACCGTGAGCGTTCCGGTACGCGTGAGCAACGGTCTCGTCGACACGTTCGCCTGATCTCCCCCCGGGATCCGCACGAGCGGCGCGACCGGGCGTCGCACCGCCCTAAAGCCAGCCGGTTTTTCTGCCGTTAAGACAAAGACGCGAGTTAGACGCGATTGTCCCTTCTTTTCGGCCGATCACCCGTTGGCGGGTTGGCCGACAATCATTACCCAATAGCAGGCGAACACATGGCAAATCCCGCATCGACGCAAGCCGCGGCTCCCTCCGGAGGGAGCATGCGCAAATGGATTCTGTTGATCGTTGCGGTAGCCCTTATGGCCGCTGCCGGCGCGGCAACGGCCGTGTATTTGCTGACCGGACGCCAGGAAGCCGCGAAAGCGCCACCGCCCCCGCCGCCCCCCGTGTTCGTCAGCATGGACCCGTTCACGGTGAACCTGACGGGCGAAGACGGCGAGCGCTATCTGCATATCGGCCTCTCGCTCAAGGTGGCAGACGCCGAGACGCAAGCCCGCATCACGCAGCACATGCCCGAAGTGCGCAGCCGTGTGTTGCTGCTGTTGTCGTCCAAGCAGCCGCAGGATCTCGCCACGATCGACGGCAAGCGCCGTCTGGCGAGCGAGATCCGCACACTGGTCGCGCAGCCGTTCGCGGCCAACATGCCGCAGCAGGCCGTGGGCGAAGTGCTGTTCACCGCGTTTGTAATTCAGTGAGTGATACATGGCGCATGAGGAGTTCCTGTCGCAGGAAGAGGTCGATGCCCTTCTGAAGGGTGTCACCGGCGAACAGGATGACCGGTCGGAGTCGGAAGAGCATTCCGGCATCCGGCCATACAACATCGCGACGCAAGAGCGTATCGTGCGTGGGCGCATGCCTACACTCGAGATCATCAACGACCGCTTCTCGCGCTTGTTCCGCATTGCCCTGTTCAATTTCATGCGCCGCAGCGCCGAAATCTCGGTCAGCCCGGTACGCGTGCAGAAGTACAGCGAGTTCATTCGCAACCTGCCTGTCCCGACCAACCTCAATCTGGTCCACATCAAGCCGCTGCGCGGCACGGCGCTGTTCGTGTTCGACCCGAACCTCGTGTTCCTCGTGGTGGACAACCTGTTCGGCGGCGACGGCCGGTTCCACACGCGCGTCGAAGGGCGCGACTTCACGCAGACCGAGCAGCGCATCATCGCGCGCCTGCTCGACCTGGTGTTCGAGAACTACGGGGCGTCGTGGAAACCGGTGTATCCGGTCGAGTTCGAGTACGTGCGCGCCGAAATGCACACTCAGTTCGCCAACGTCGCCACGCCTAACGAGGTCGTGGTCACGACCACGTTCGACATCGAGTTCGGCTCGGTCGGCGGCGAATTCCATATCTGCATGCCGTACTCGATGATCGAGCCGATGCGCGACCAGCTCTCGAGCCCCCTGCAAGGCGAGACGCTCGAAGTCGACAAGCGCTGGGTGCGTCTGCTCTCGCAACAGGTGCAAGCGGCCGACGTCGAAATCGTGACCAACCTCGCGCAGTTCGACATGACGCTCTCGCAGTTGCTCAACATGCGCGTGGGCGACGTGATTCCGCTCGACGTGCCCGAGGTGCTCGAGGCCAAGGTCGACGGCGTGCCCGTGATGCAATGCAATTACGGCGTGTTCAACGGTCAATATGCGCTGCGCGTGAACCAGATGATCAACCATTCGCACAGCGATTACACGAAGGACAACGAGTGATGAGCGATACCCCTCAAACGCTTGGTGACGACGCCCAGGCCATGGCGGACGAGTGGGCCAGTGCCATGGCGGAGCAGACGGCGACCGAAGCCGCGGCGCCACCGGCCGCCGCCCCCGTGTTTCAGCCCCTGGCGGCCACGGCCGGCAATCCGCCGAACGCGACGCACAACGACATCGACCTGATTCTCGACATCCCGGTCCAGATGACCGTGGAGCTGGGCCGCACGAAGATCGCCATCAAGAACCTGCTGCAACTGGCGCAGGGCTCCGTGGTGGAACTCGACGGCATGGCCGGTGAGCCGATGGACGTGCTGGTCAACGGTTGCCTCATCGCCCAGGGCGAAGTCGTGGTTGTGAACGACAAGTTCGGCATTCGCCTGACTGATATCATCACGCCATCCGAACGCATCCGAAAGCTCAACCGATGAATGCAACAAAAGTCCGCGGCGCCCCCGTGGGGCGTGCCGCGGCAGCGGCCGCCCTGTTGGCCTGCCTGACGATCGCCACCGCGCACGCCCAGGGCACGGCCTCGCAGGCTGCGGCCGTACCGAGCCTTGGCGGCGCGGGCATCGTGCAGACGGGGCTGGGCCTCGTGCTGGTGCTGGCGCTGCTCTTCGGGTTGGCGTGGCTGGCCAAGCGTTTCGGGCTGCAACGCCCGTTGGGGGGCGGCAACGTGCGCGTGGTCGGCAGCGCCGCCGTGGGCCAACGTGAACGCGTGGTCGTGGTCGAGGTCGCGGGCGACTGGATCGTGCTGGGGGTTGCGCCCGGTCAGGTGCGCAGCCTGCATGTGATCGATGCGGATCGTGTCGCCGATATGCCCGCCGCGCCCACCGTTGCCCATCCGGGCGCGCAGGCCAACCGCGCCGCACAAGCGTTTGCGCAGAAATTGCGCGAAACGATGAAAAAGGATTCCTGATGGCGCGCGGTTTGCGGTTGACCGGGCCATCGCCTCGCCAAGCGGGTTGGGCACTCGGTATCACGCTGGGACTGGCGCTCGCCTGCCTCGCCCTGCCGGGCACCGCCCTGGCGCAGGCCACGCTGCCCGCGTTCACCACGACCCCGGCGCCCGGCGGCGGACAGACCTATTCGCTGTCCGTGCAGACGATGTTGCTGCTCACATCGCTGGGCTTCCTGCCCGCGATGCTGCTGATGATGACCGCCTTCACACGCATCATCATCGTGCTCTCGCTGCTGCGCCATGCCATCGGCGTCACCACGTCGCCGCCGAACCAGATTCTGATCGGCCTGGCGCTGTTTCTGACCTTCTTCGTCATGTCGCCGGTGTTCGACAAGGCTTACACCGACGCCTACCAGCCGTTCGCCGCGAACAAGATCAGCTTCGAGCAGGCCATCGACACCGGCGCCAAGCCGTTCCACGCGTTCATGCTCAAGCAGACGCGTGAAGCCGACCTCGCACTCTTCGCCAAGCTCGCCAAGACCCCGCCGATGAACGGCCCCGAAGACGTGCCGATGCGCATTCTCGTTCCCGCCTTCGCCACGAGCGAACTGAAGACAGCGTTTCAGATCGGCTTCACGATCTTCATTCCGTTCCTGATCATCGATCTGGTGGTTGCGAGCGTGTTGATGTCGATGGGCATGATGATGGTGTCGCCCTCCACGGTATCGCTGCCGTTCAAGCTGATGCTGTTCGTGGTGGTCGATGGCTGGCAACTGCTGCTGGGCTCGCTCGCCCAGAGCTTCACCATGTAGCGCAGGAACGCGAGATGACTCCGGAAACCGTCATGGCGCTGGCCCATCAGGCAATGCAGGTCACCCTGCTGCTCGCCGCGCCGCTGCTGCTCGTCGCGCTCGTCTCGGGTCTGCTCGTGAGCCTGTTTCAGGCCGCCACCCAGATCAATGAAATGACGCTGTCGTTCATCCCGAAGCTGCTGGCCGTGTTCGCCACCCTGGTGATCGCCGGCCCCTGGATGCTCAACCTGATGGTCGACTACATGCGCCAGTTGCTCACGGGCATTCCCGGCCTCGTCGGGTAAGCCGCGCCCGCGTTGATCAGCTTCACTTACGAACAACTCTCGGGCGTCATTGCGGCGTTCCTGTTTCCATTCGTGCGCCTGCTGGCGCTCTCGATGAGCGCCCCCCTGTTCGGCGACGCCGCCGTGCCCGGCACGGTCAAGATCGGCCTCGCGGGCATTGTCGCGCTGGCGCTCGCCCCGGTGCTCGGCCCCATGCCCGCCGCCTCGCCGTTTTCGTGGGAGGGACTCTGGATTCTCGTGCAGCAGGTGATGATCGGCGCGGCGCTGGGGTGGTGCATGCAGATCGTGTTCTCCGCCATCAGCATGGCGGGCGACTTCGTCGGCTTGCAGATGGGGCTGTCGTTCGCCACGCTGCTCACGCCGAACAGCGACGGCAGCACCGCCGTGCTCGGCATGCTGCTCAATGTCGTGGCCATGCTCGTGTTCCTCGCCACCAATGGACATCTGGTGATGTTCGCCACGCTGGTGCAAAGCTTCACGGTATTGCCAGTCTCCGCCGTACCGCTCTCCAGCGTGGGCTGGCACTATCTCGCCATGCTGGGCGGCCAGCTCTTCATGCTCGCGCTCATGCTGTCGCTGCCGCTCGTGGCCGCGCTGCTCATCTGCAACCTGGCGCTGGGCATTCTGAATCGCGCGGCGCCGCAACTCAACATCTTCGCCGTCGGCTTTCCGCTCACGCTGGGCGTGGGGCTGGTGGTGATCGAGCTGATGATGCCGCGTATTGCGCCGGTGATGGACCACTTCATCGCGATCGGCATCGACATGATGATCCGCACGACCGCGGCCTTCGTCCCAAAACCCTGAACACCGGGCGCGAGCGATGTCGCAATGCCCCCACAAATGACATTGGGCCGCCCGGCAATCCCGGGCGGCCCAATGTCTTTGCTGCGGTCCTGCCTTGTCCGGCGCGGGCAATGTCCCGCGCAACCGGTCAGAGCAGACTGAACAGCGACAGCTTCTGCGTCTGCAGGAAGCTCTGCTGCGATGCCTGCAACGCGGCCTGCAACTGCGAGAACTTGGTCACCGACGAGTTCCAGTCCACGTCGAGCAGATCGCCCAACTGCGACTGATAATTCAGCGAATTGGTGTCGCCGATGTTGTTGAGCGCCGAGAGTTCGTTCATGCGGGAGCCCGTGGTCGTGCGAATCGTCGTGACGTTGTCGTAGGTGTTGCTGAACATCTGGCCGAACGTGGTCAGCGCGTTGTCCAGGTTGGCCTGGCCCGTGCCGTTCGTGCTGCTGACCGGCGTCTTGAGCGTGTTGATCAGCGCCTGCAGGTTGTCGAACATGTTCGTGCTGCCCATGGTGGCCGGTTGCACGGTGTAGGTGTCGCCCGTGGCCGGCGCGCCGGAGAACGTGACCGCCTTGCCGCCGAACGAGATCGGCTGGCCGGCGGTGTAGACGCCCGTCACGTCCGGCACGGTCGTATCCGTCTGATCCTTGACCGTGTAGTTGGTCGTGGGCGGCGTGGTCGTGTTGTCGATCGCGAAGCTGATCTGGTACTGATGGTTTGCGCCCGCCGCCGCCACGTTGGTCGTGGAGACAGTGGAATACGTGGCGGTGCCCTGATTGGCGGCGTTTCCGCTGATCAGCGTGCCCGACGTGCCGCTCTGCACGCTTTCGAAGACGCTCGATCCAACGTCGTTGATTGCGATCTGACGGTTCGGACTCACCTGCACGTAACGCACGCCCGAGTCGCCCGTGTATGACGCCCCCGTGGCCGATGTCATATACGCCGCGGTGTTGCCCTTGAAGCCCGAGAACAGATACTGGCCGTTGGCATCGGTGGTGTTCGCCAGCGAAAGCAATTGCTGAAAGCTCGATTGCAGGTCGCTCGCGATGGTCGATCGGTCCTTGTCGTTGAGCGAGGCGTCGCCCGCCGACACGACTTGCGACATCACGTGCTGCAACGCGTTGATGACGCTGCCGAAGGTCGAGTCCTCGAGCTGCAACTGGGTGGTCGCGGACTGCCGGTTCGCCGCGTACTGCGTGTTCATGGCGTTGTCCTGCGACACGGCCACCGCCTGGGCTGACGCAATCGGGTCGTCGCTCGGCGTGGTCACGCGCTTGCCCGACGAGAGTTGCGCCTGAACGTTGAGCAGATCGGAGGTGTTCTGGCTCATCGAGCGCATCCCCTGATCGTAAATCATGTTGGTGCTGATCCGCATCGCGATGCCCCTGCGCTTAATTGACGATCTGGAGGATGGTGCTGAACAACGTCGACGCGGTCTGAATTACCTTCGAATTGGCCTGATAGAGCTGTTGGTACTTGATCAGGTTCGCCGCCTCTTCGTCGAGGTTCACGCCAGAATTGGACTGCTGTGCCGTTTGCGTCTGTTGCAACAGGGTCTGCTGCGCCGCGCTGGTCGACTTGTACGTATTCGTGGTCGAACCGACAAACGAGACCAGGCTCGCGTAGGCGGTCGCATAGCTCTGCGCGCCCCCCACCTTGGTCGTGTCGTTCTGCAGAGCCGACAACGCCAGACCGTTGCGGTTGTCGGTCACCGCGCCAGACGTATTCGGCGAAATGGTGAACGTGTCGCCATTGGACGGCGTGCCGCTCAGGTTGACCGTCATGCCGCTCATCGTGATCTTCGCCCCCGTTGCGGCGTTGTACGGCACGGTGGCGCCGGCGGCATACGAGGTCGTCACGCCATTGACCGAGACCGTCATCGGCGACGGGGCGACGAGCGTCAGTGCGCCGGTCACAGGGTCCTTGGTGAACGTGAAGTTGACCGGTGCGCTCAGTACGTTCGACAGATAGTTGGCGTCCACGCTGCCCTGATCGACTTTGAGCGAGCCGCTATTGGTGCTGGGGGTCGAGGCGAGGATCGGCGCGGCCAGGGCGATCTTGCCCGGATCGGTGATGGCCACACCGATGTTCTGCGCGGCGTTGCGCGTGGGCTGGATCGCGAAGCTGTCGCCGGCGACCATGCCGGTGGTGGTCACCGAGAAGCCGTCGCCGAATGCCGCGCCGCTGGTGTCCTGGAAGTTCAGCGGGGTGCTCGGCGTGGCGGGCGCCCCCGCCGTCCACTTGGCGCCGTCGCTCTGGCGCGTGAGTGTGTAGGTGGTTCCGTCGAAGCTCACCGAGTAGTCGCTTGCGGTCACCTTCGAGGCGTCGGTGATGCTGGCGTTGAGCGTGGCCGCGTTCGAATTGCCGGTATTCGCGATGATCGTCGGATTGGGCACCGTGAAGAAGTTACCGCCCATCTGACCGTAGAGGTCCATCCCCAACTGGTTCTGCGCGTTGAACGTGCCGGCCAGCGACATGGCGATCTGGCCGAGCGAGTTCTGCGCCTGCGTGAGCGCGCCGCTGCGGAACGACAACAGGCCGGCGAGCGAGCCGCCGGTGATCGACGACTCCGGGATCGCGACCTTCGTGCCGTTGCCGGTGACGTAGGCCACGGTCATTTGCGACGGATCGCTGGTCGAAGGCACCGTCGTCATCTGATAGGCCGAGTTGCCCGATACCAGCGACTGGCCATTGCCGACGAAGACGTTGTACGACCCGTTGGTGTCCTTGACGATGTTCGTCTGTACGATGGCGTTCAGGCTTGCGACGGCCTGATCGCGCTGGTCGAGCAGGTCGTTCGGCATGGTATGGGTGCCGTTGCCCTGCGCCTGCAGAATCGCGTCGTTAAGGCTGGCGATCTGCTTCGCGTACGTGTTGATCTGCGTGGTCGCCTGGGTAATGTTGCCGTTCACGCTGGTGCGCAGCGACGACAGCGTGCCCGAGAGCGACTGGAACATGCTCGTGAGGGTCTGCGCCGACGAAATCACCGTCGCCCGCGTGGCCGAGTTGTTCGGCGCGGTCACGATCGTCTGCAGGTTCGTGAAGAACGTGGACATCGAGGCCGACAGGCCGGTCGTGGAGCTACCCAGCGCATTGTTGATCTGCGAGATCTGCTGGTAGTAGGTGTTGAGCTGGCTGTACTGTGTCTGCGCCTGGTTGACCTGGTTCGACAGGAACTGGTCGTACACGCGCGACACATCGCTCACCAGCACGCCCTGGCCGACGTAGCCCACACCGGCGAACTGGCTGTCCGCCTGGGTGTAGTCGACAACCTGGCGGTTGTATCCGGCCGTCCCCGAGTTGGAGATGTTGTTGCCGGTGGTGTTCAGGGCGAACTGGGAGGCGTTCAGCCCGCTCATGCCAATATTGATTAGGCTCATGATCTCGCGGCTTGAATGGAGGGTGCGCCCCACAGCGGAAAGCCCGTTCGCGCACCGTTACCCATGTGTTTACGGCAGCCCGCCGGCAAAATTGAGGCCGACGCGCCGGAGGATGCCCTGTCGACGCCCGTGCCGGTCAGGCGAAGTGCTTCATGATCTTCATCAGCTTGCTGGCGTACTGCGGATCGGTCGCATACCCGGCGCGCTGGAGATTGGTGGCGAAGCTCGCGGCGTCGTTGGCGCTCGCCACGACCGACGCGTAGCGCGGATTGCTCGAAATCAGGTTCGCATAATCGGCGAACGCCTCGTCATACGAGCGATAGGCGCGGAACTTGGCCATCACCTTGTGCGGCTGGCCGTTCACGTACTCGGTCGTGGCGACCTCCACCGTCGGACCGGTCCAGTGCTTGCCCGCCTTGATGCCGAAGACGTTGAAGCTCGTGCTGCCATCGCGCCGACGGATTTCGTGCTTGCCCCAGCCGGATTCAAGCGCCGCCTGACTGAGCATGAAGCGCGCCGGAATGCCGCTGTTGGCGCTGGCGTTCTGGGCCGCCGTGGCCATGCGCTCGACGAAATCGCCTGCGGCGGCCGGGGCGCCCTCGGCCACGCCGATGGCATCCGCCGCGTTGTAGGCGCGGCCCTGCAACGGTTGCTGGCGCCCCATCGCCGCCGGCGGCAGGGTGGTGCCGGTCTGGGCGAGCTGCTTGAGCATCATGTCGGCCAGACCGATGCCCTTGTTCGACGCGAGCTGCTGCGCGAGCTGGTCGTCGAGCATGCCGTTGAACATCTTTTCCTGATCGCTGCCGAGCAGGCCGCCAGACATCGTGGCGTCGCGCATGCTCTTCATCATCATCTGCGTGAAAACGGCCTCGAACTGCTTGGCCGCCTGCTGCGTGGCCTGCGGCGTTTGCTGGTGGGCCGCCGCGCGCAAGGCTGTGAGGCCCTGCATGTCGTAGGTAGCGCGTTGCGTCAGGTCGGGCAAGGACTTGCCCGCACCGCTCAGTCGGGAGCCGTCGGCCATATCAGATGATCTCCAGATCGGCGCGCAGCGCGCCCGAGGCCTTCATGGCCTGCAGAATCGACATCAGATCGGCCGGGCTGGCACCGAGCGAGTTGAGCGCCTTGACGACGTCGGCCAGGTTCGCGCCCGCCTTGATCATCCTGAGCGCGTTGTTCTCCTGTTGAACGGAGATTTGCGAATTCGGCGCCACCACCGTCTGACCGCCCGAGAATGGCGCGGGCTGGCTCACGTTGTTTTGCGTGTCGATGACGACCGACAGATTGCCGTGGGCGACCGCGCACTGCTGGATCGTCACGTTCTGGTTCATCACGACGGAACCGGTGCGCGCGTTGATGATCACGCGCGCGGCCGTGTTGTCGGGGTGCACGTCCACACTTTCGAGCTGGGCGAGGAACTGCACACGGCCCGACGGATCGCTCGGCGTGCGCAACAGGATCACGCGGCCGTCCAGCGCCTGCGCGGTGCCGTAGCCGAAGCGGCGGTTCACGGCATCGACCACACGCTGCGCGGTCGAGAAATCGGTCACGTTCAGTTCCATCTGCACCGTGCCCTGTTGACCGCCCATCGCGGTCGGCACGGCACGCTCGACGATGGCGCCGCTCGGAATACGGCCCGAGGCCAACTGGTTGACGGTCACGCTCGACCCATTGGCCGACGCGCCAGCGCCGCCCACGAGCAGGTTGCCCTGCGCCAGCGCGTAGACCTGCCCGTCCGGCCCCTTGAGGGGGGTCATAAGCAACGTGCCGCCCCGCAGGCTCTTGGCATTGCCCATCGAGGAGACCACCACGTCGATGGCCTGACCGGGGCGCGTGAACGCCGGCAGTGTCGCCGTCACCATCACAGCGGCCACGTTCTTCAACTGCATGTTGGTGCCGGGCGCGACGGTAATGCCCAGCTGCGAGAGCATGTTGGTCATGCTCTGCACGGTAAACGGCGTCTGCGTGGTCTGGTCGCCCGAGTTGTCGAGGCCCGCCACCAGGCCGTAGCCGATCAACTGGTTGTCGCGCACCCCTTGAATCGACGCCAGCTCCTTGAGACGTTCGGCGCGAGCCACGCCCGGACACAGCAGCATCGCGGCCGCGCCCGCCACGGCCAGCGTGGTGACAAAGCGGTGAAGGCCCTGGCGAAGGTGATGCAAGGACGGCGCAAGGCGCGACGGGAACGGCATGATCGACATCAGAATGGCGAAATATTAAGGAAGAAGCGCTGCAGCCAGCCCATGGTTTCGGCTTCGTTGATATAGCCCTTGCCACGGTATTCGATGCGCGCATCGGCCACCTGCGTCGAAGGCACGGTATTCGCGCCCGAGATCGTCTGTGGGCTGACCACGCCCGAGAACTTGATGTATTCCGTGCCCTGGTTGATCGCGATCTGCTTCTCGCCGGCCACCGCCAAGTTGCCGTTCGAGAGCACTTCCATCACGGTCACGGTGATCTGGCCCGAGAACACGTTGTTCGCATTCGCCGCGCCCTTGGCGTCGAACTTGTTGCCGCCGCTCACGTCCAGGCCCTGATTGTTGAGCACGCCGCCGATCACGCCCGGGGTCTGATTCAGCTTCAGCGTGCCGCTGCCCGCACGCGTGGTGTTGGCCGCCGAGTTCTTGCTCGCCGCCGTGTTTTCGTTGATGACGATCGTGAGAATGTCGCCAACGTTGCGCGGACGGCGGTCTTCGAACAGCGGACGGTTCGAGTAAAGCGGGCGGTAGATCGAGCCTTCCGGATCGGCCGACATCGGCGGGGGCGGCGGGCGCGTGGTCGTCGGCCCGTTCACCACCGGTTCCTGTGGGATGTAAGCGCAGCCCGCCAGACCGCTCAACGCGGCGACGGCCGCCAGCGCCAGGAACCGCGCGAGGCCTGCGCCGCGATGCTTTACGGTCGTTTGAGCTGACATTTCGACGTTCATTCTTTGGGGCTTTCCGCGGCGCACCGCTTACATCTGCGTCAGGCGCTGCAGCATCTGGTCGGATGCCGTGACCGCCTTCGAATTGATTTCGTAGGCGCGCTGCGCCTGAATCATGTTCACCAGCTCTTCGACCACATTCACGTTCGACGTTTCGACGTAGTTCTGGTTGAGCACGCCCGCGCCGTTGGTACCCGGCTGTGCGACGTTCGGCGCTCCCGAGGCGGCCGTCTCGGCGTACAGGTTCTCGCCCAGGCTTTGCAAACCGGCGTTGTTGATGAACGTGGCGAGCTGGAACGTACCGATCTGCACGTTGGCCGTGTTGCCCGGCTGCGTGACCGAGACCGTACCGTCGCGCGCGATGGTCAGGGAGAGCGCGTTCGCCGGAATCGTGATGGCCGGCTGGACCGGATAGCCCGACGCCGTCACGAGCTGGCCGTTGTTGTCGACCTGGAACGAGCCGTCGCGCGTGTAAGCGGTCGTGCCGTCCGGCATGAGCACCTGGAAGAAACCGTCGCCGTTGATCGCGACGTCCTTGGCGTTGCTCGTCTGCGTCAGGTTGCCCTGCGTGAAGATGCGCTCGGTCGCCGCCGGGCGCACACCCGTGCCCAATTGCAGGCCCGAAGGCAGCAACGTCTGCTGCGACGACTGGGCGCCGGGCTGGCGCAGCGTCTGGTACAGCAGATCCTCGAACACCGCACGACCCTTCTTGAAGCCGTTCGTGCTGGTGTTGGCGAGGTTGTTCGAAATCACGTCCATGTTCGTCTGCTGGGCGTTCATGCCGGTAGCAGCGATGTAGAGCGAACGGATCATGTGGTGTTTCTCCCCGTGTACGGTCGCGGCGCGCGGGTCCCCTCGGATCCGACGCGCCACACGCCCGTTAGCTGAAGTTCAGCAACTGGTTGGCGGATTGTTCGTTGGTGTCGGCCGTCTGCAGCATCTTCATCTGCATCTCGAAGGCCCGCGACTGCGAGATCATGTTCACCAGGCCAGTGACCGGATTGACGTTGCTGTTCTCGATCGCCCCCGCCACGACGACGACGTTCGGGTCAACCTGCGCCGGCGCATTGTTCGCCGTGCGGAACAGCCCGTCGTCGCCTCGCACCAAATTGGTCTCGGGCGGATTGACCAACTTCAGTTGGCCCATCACGGCAATGGAGTTGGGCGGATCGCCCTGCCCCAGCGCCGAGATCGTGCCGTCGGTGCCGATGCTCACGGCCGCGCCCGGCGGCACGGCGGCCGGCCCGGCATCGGTCATGACCGGCAGCCCGTGCAGCGTGAGTTGCCCGTCGGCCGTCATCTCGAGGTTGCCGCCGCGCGTGTAGGCTTCGCGGCCCTGCGCATCGCGCACGGCAAGCCAGCCCTGACCCTGGATGGCCACGTCGAGCGGGCGGCCCGTCTGCTGCATCGCGCCGGGGGTGAAGTCGGTACCCGGCGTGGACGTGGCGACAAAGGTCCGCGTGCCGGTCGTGCCGTCTGGCGCGCGCACCGGCGCCTGACGGAACGCCGCGAGCTGGGCGCGAAAGCCCGGCGTCGAGACGTTCGCGAGATTGTTGGCGGTGGTCGACTGCTGCTCCATCGCCTGCTTCGCGCCAGTCATGGCGATATAGATCAGACGATCCATCGACGGCCCCCGTGCAAGTTATGCATGTCCTCGGATCCGCCTTACAGGTTGACCATGGTCTGCATCAACTGGTCTTCCGTCTTGATCGTCTGCGCGCTGGCCTGGTAGTTGCGCTGCGCGGTGATCATGTGAACCAGTTCCGCCGTCAGGTCGACGTTCGAGGCTTCGACGGCGCCCGACTGCAGCTTGCCGAGGTTCGTGCCGCCCGGCACGCCGACGATCGGAATGCCCGACGCGGCCGACTCTTGCCAGAGGTTGTTGCCCTGCGGGATCAGGCCCTGCACGTTGTTGAAGTTCGCCAACGCCACCTGGCCCAGCGCCATCGATTGGGTATTCGAGTACGTGCCGACGATCGTGCCGTCGGCACTGAACGTGAACCCGGTCAGTCGGCCCGACGTGTAGCCGTTCTGCGTCAGGTTGTTCGGCGAGTAGGTGTTTCCGTATTGCGTGGTGCCCGACATGTCGAGCGTCAAGCTGGCGCTCGACGCACCGTTACCGTAGTTGATCGTCGGCAGCGTGATCGGGCCCGTCACGGCGGCGCCGGTCGAGTCGGTCTGCGACACGAGGCTGCCGGCCGAGTTGAACGTCAGCGTGCCGATCGGACCGGCGCCCACCTGGGTCGTGCCGTCGGTCGAGGCGTACACCGACCAGGTGGCGTTGTTGGTCACGGCGTTGACGCTCGACTTCACGAAGTACAGGTTCACGTCGTGCGAATTGCCCAGCGAGTCGTAGACCTTGAGCGACGTGGCGTTCGTGTACGAGTTCGGATCGGTAATCGAGAATGCCGTCGTATTGACCGCGCTGCGCGAGTCGAGGTTGAACTGAGCGGTGATCTTGGATGTGGCCGTCGGCGACAGGTCGCCCGTCGGGATGCGCAGATCGACCGGCGAGACGCTGTTGATGATGCCGGTCGGGCCCGCCAGATAGCCGGTCAAGCGGTCGCCGTTGGTGTCGACGATGTAGCCGTTCTTGTCGAGCGAAAACTGACCGTTGCGCGTGTAGGCAATGGCGCCATTGTTCGACATGCGGAAGAAGCCGTTACCCGACACCGCCAGATCGAGCTGACGATTCGTGACGGTGATGTCGCCCTGCGTGAACTGCTGGGCAATGCCCGCCACGCGCGTGCCGATGCCCACCGTGTTGTTGCCCGCGCCGTACAGCGAGTTGGCGTAGATGTCGGCAAACTGTGCCTCACCTTGCTTGAAACCGACGGTGGCCGCGTTGGCAACGTTGTTGCCGATGACGTCCAGGTCTTTGGAGGCGGCGTTCAGGCCGCTCAGTCCGGTCGAAAAGGCCATGTGGATACTCCTGAAATTCGGTGGTCGACGACGTCTGTCGCAATGGAAAGGGTTAAGGGCTTACGCCGTGCGGGGTCGATAGGGCCGGTTACAGGATTTCGCGCACATCGGAGAGCTTGACGTTCGAGCCCGTCCCCACGTTGAGCAGCGGCGCGCCGGTCGTGCTGGCCACCACGCTTTGCACCTGCGCGTACGAGAGCAGCGTCGGCGTCACGGCCTTGCCGTTAGCCGCGGCAGTCACCGCGACCGTGTACTTGCCATCGGCCACGGCGGTGCCCGCGTCATCTTTGGCATCCCACGTAAGGGCCTGCACGCCAGCGTCGAGCGCGCCCGCGTTGACCGTGCGTACGACCTTGCCCGTGCTGTCCTTGATCTGGATCGTCACCGTGTCGGCGTCGCTCGGCAGTTCGAAGCCGAACGGGGTGGCGGTCTTCGTGACCGTGCCGTCCGTGGCCGTGGTGCTGCCTACCCCGACGCTGCTGCCCGGAATCAGCACGCCCTTGCCCACGAGCGCCGAGGCTTGCAGGCTTTGCGTCGAATTGAGCTGCGAGGTCACCGACGAGAGCGTCGTGTTCAACTGGGTGATGCCCGAGACCGTGCTGATCTGCGCGAGCTGCGAGGTCACCTGCGAGTTGTCCATCGGATTGAGCGGATCCTGATTGTTCATCTGCGCGACGAGCAGCTTCAGGAAACTGCCTTGCAGGTCGTTTGCGCTGCCGGCAGACGAACTGGAGCTGCTGCTTGCGGTGCCGTTGACCGAGTCGAGGAACGTCTGGGATAAGTTCGCGGCGTTCGACGTATTGATACTTGCCATCTTCTGGTCTCCGCGCGGCCCCTTACTGGCCGACCGTGAGGGTTTTGAGCATCAGCGTCTTGGCGGTGTTGAGCGCCTCGACGTTGGCCTGATAAGAGCGGGAAGCGGAGATCATGTTGACCATCTCCTCCACCGGATTCACGTTGGGCATGGTGACGTAGCCCTGGGCATTGGCCGCTGGGTTCTTCGGGTCGTACACCGTCTTGAGCGGCGACGAATCCTCGACCACGCCGGCCACCTTCACGCCGCCGACGTTGCTGCCCTCGACCGGGTTGACCTGGAACACGACCTGCTTGGCGCGATACGGCTGACCGTCCGGTCCCGTTACCGACTCGGCGTTGGCGAGGTTGCTCGCCGTCACGTTCATGCGCTGCGACTGCGCAGTCATGGCCGATCCGGCGACATCGAAGATGCTCATCAGCGGCATGGCGCTTACCCTTGACTTGTAATGGCGGCCAGCATCGTCTTGATCTGGCTGGACAGGACCGTGAGGCCCGTTTGGTAATGCACGGCGTTGTCGGCGAAGTTCACACGCTCGGCATCGAGTTCGACGGTGTTGCCGTCGATACTTTGTTGGTACGGCACGCGATACAGCAGCTCGGGACCGCCCATCGGCGGCGCCATGCTCACGCCGCGCCCGGCGATGTGGCGCGACGAGGTGCGCGAGAGCGAAACACTCGATTCGGTAGCAAGCTGTTGCTGCGCGCCGCGCTCGACCGCCTGGCTCAACGCATTGTTGAAATCGACATCACGCGCCTTGTATCCCGGCGTATCCGCGTTGGCGATGTTCGACGAGATCACCTCCTGGCGGTAGGCGCGCATGGCCAGCGCCTGCTGAGAAAATCGCAATGCCGCGTCCAGTTTGTCCATGATCTCGTCTCGCCCGATGCTTGCCTTGATGCGGGTAGTGCACAAGAAGCCTGACCGTCTCGGCACCGGGGACGTCCGCTCAGCACTGAAGGCGGGTCTCACAGCGGCACGCAGACGGCATGTCCTGCCAGGGCCCGGGAAAAGTACGGACCTTTTGGCATGCTTTGCATCGTATGCGTACCCCTCGGGATTCAATCGGGGGAATAGGCACGAGATTGACCGCCATTTCGGGCCATGCCCCGGTTGGCGACATCTCTAGAATGGCTTCCTGACGGCATCGGGCGGGGTTCGCCCCCCAGGCATCGGAACGCTGCCCGGTGCCGTCGGCTTCACGGCGCGGCGCAGGGCGTGCGCCAGCCACCCGGCACACCGCTCGGGTGCCGTGTACGAAGGAGAGTGAGCATGGCAGGCAAATTCGGCGGCGTTCTCGCCAGTGCCCCCCGCGCGCGCAGCGCGCTGCGGCAGGGCGTTCGCACATGCGTGCGATCCAGTCTGCTTGCCGTCGTCCTGAGCCTGACGAGTCTCGCTTTACCGGGTCTTGCGCGGGCCGCCTCGCCTGCCGCGGGTGTTGCCACCGACCCGGCCGCGCAGCATCTGGGGAGCACGCTCGGCCCCGGCGCCGTTGTCATTCCCGGCAACAATGCCGCAGCCGGCGGTATCGCCTCGAACGTGTCGAACGTGTCGAGCGCGGCGCGGAATGTGGCGGCGACGGTCACCACGGCGAATGCCAATTCGAATGTCGGGGTGGCGGCCGCGGTGCAAGCCCCCCAGGCCGCCGGCGCCGCCGTTCAGTCCCAGTTCCAGAACACCGAAGTCATCCGTCAGACGGCCGAACGTTTCCTGCGCGAGCAGACGACCGGGTTGCCGGGACGTGTGAGCTTGACGGTGGGCGACGCGGTCTCCGATCGGATGCCGGCCTGCGCCGCCCTCGAACCCTTTCTGCCGCCGGGCGCGCGCCTGTGGGGGTCGACGACCGTCGGCGTGCGCTGCGCGGGCGAGCGTCCCTGGACGCTCTACCTTCAGGCCCGAGTGAGCATCACCGCCACGTATTTCGTTGCCGCGCGTCAGATCAACCCGGGCGAAGCCATCGGGCCGAACGATCTGTCACCGCGCCAGGGCGATCTCACCTTGTTGCCGCGCACGGTGGCGACCGATGCCGGTCAGATCATCGGCACAGTGGCGGTGAACCGGATCACGTCTGGCCTGCCGATCCGTTCCGATCTGCTGCGCAGCGCGATTGCCGTCCAGCAGGGACAAACCGTGCGCGTCGTCTCGCGCGGCTCGGGCTTCGAGGTGAGTACCGAAGGACAGGTGCTGTCGCGTGCCAGCGCCGGCGATCCCGTTCAGGTGCGCACCCGCGCCGGTCAGCTCGTCAGTGGGACCGTCAAGACCGGTAAGAATGGGAGCGTTGAAGTGGAAGTTGCCCTGTAAGCAAACACTCACTACGGGTTAGAATTCACTGAAATCGGTCGGTCGCGGGATCGGGTAACAGGATGTAACTTACCTAAAGTTGCGCCCGACGATGCCGTTACACAGGCAGGTTTCAGGGGAAAGCATATGAAAATCGAACCACCCGCCAATCCGTTGACTGGTGTCGGTCCGGGCAAGGCGCCGACCGACCGGACGACTGCCGCCACGGCGAGCGCCGAAGGCACGAACGCGTCTGTCGCCAGCACGGGCAGCGGCGCGAATGTGAGCGCGAGCGCGCTGTCGTCGGAGATGCGCGCCTTGCAGGCAGCGCTGGCGAAGACGGGATCTGCCGATATTGACGTGGCCAAGGTGGCCGCGATCAAGCAGGCCATCTCCGAAGGAAAGCTCGTCATTGATCCCAGCAAGATTGCGGACGGTCTCATTGCGACCGCGCGCGATCTGCTCTCCACGCAATCGAAGTCATGACCACTGACGCCCTGCTGAAAACTCTCGCCGCCGAAACGAACGCCATTCGCGCGTTTTCGGCGCTGCTTCTCGAGGAACAGCAGGCGTTGGTCAATGGCATGCTCGACGCATTGCCGGAGCTGACCGAGCGCAAGACGCAAGCCGTGACCGACCTCGCAGCCCTTGGGCGCGAACGCGACACCCAGCTGGAAGCCCTGGGCTATCGTCCGGACGAGTCGGGCGCAACGGCGGCGGCCGCCGCCGACACCGGCATCGACGCCGCGTGGAAGGCGCTGCTGGACGCGGCGATCGAAGCCAAGCGTGCCAATGAAACGAATGGCGTACTGATTCGCACGCGTCTGACCTACACGCAGCAGGCGCTGAACGTGTTGTACGGCCCGCAGCAGAACGCCCCGCTCTACGGCCCCGATGGCCGCACCGCCCCGCGATCGAGCGGCGGCAGCATTACGGCTTGACTACGGCTTGACGCGGCTTAGTTCGCCGCAAGCTTGAGGCTCGCCAGTCGATTCAGACTGACTCCCAGTTCCGCCGCTTCGATGACCAACGCGCGATATAGCGTTGGGGGAATCCGCACGCGAAATTCACCGCTGTAACGATGCTCGGCCAGCGGTTCCGGCACCATTTCCCCGTTCGCCTGCATATCGGCGACCACGTCCGTCACCACCTTCCGAATACCGTCCAACGCTCCTTCCGGCGTCACATCCAGCCAGGACAGCGATGGGAATTCGGCACAAAGCCCGACGTGCTCGCCATCTTCCGGCGACCAGGTCAGACGGTAGATGTAATGATCAATGTTCATGCTCTCGGCCCTCGAATTTTCAAATGGCATTCCAGATCCGGTTCGAGAGCTATCCTAGCGTGCGATTTTGGGGAAGACGGCATGCCGAAATGGTGCCAATAGTGGCGCCATTTGTTCAAGGCCGATTTGTCCGAAAAGTTGGGGGATTGCCGCACCCAGATGCAAAAAGCCCTCGGAGACGAACGTCCGAGGGCTTGGTTCAATAGGCGTGAGACTTAACTTGCCGACGTCTGCGTCGTCTCACGCAACGGTAAGGTTTCCTGGGCCTCATCCGAAAGACGGCGCGCTATCCGATCGCCTCACACAGCGCGAAAAGCCTCGCGCCAAACGCTTTCGCACTCATCGGTGCGGAAAACAGCATCGTCGCCGCCCCATACGTCGGGACGCATCGGGGCACACTTCCCCGTCTTGGCAATGCATGACGTCCGACGGGGAGTTTCAATGAACGTGGGCAACAAATTCAGCAGGAACAAAATCGCGGTGCCGACCTGACATGACGACAGCAGCCATGGCGGATGTGGTCGGGGTCGCAGGCGCGCTCCTAGTCGTCGTCGCCTATTTCCTGAATCTTCGCGGAACGCTCACCACCAACGATTATCGCTATTCCGTCTTGAATCTGTGCGGATCGGCGATGATCGTCTACTCGCTCGCGTATAACCCGAATCCGGCCTCGCTGCTCATCGAGGCCTTCTGGGTCTCGATCAGCCTTTATGGCTTGCTCAAGTCATTGAAAGCACGCCGACGAGCCCTTCGAGCCCACCGCAATAGCTAAGCGAGAAGCCATTGAGCCACAGCCGAGTCCGTCGAGCGCACCCCTTCCGTCCATCAGTCACCCGCTCGGACACCTTAACTCGCCGAGGTCCAAGCCTTCTCACGCAACGTTGTGCGCAGGCGCGAGATCGCCTGGCTATGCAACTGGCAGACGCGCGATTCGCTCACTTCCAGCACCGCGCCGATCTCGCGCAGATTCAGGCCCTGGTCGTAATACAGGCTCATGAGCAACTTCTCGCGCTCCGGCAGCCGATCGATCGCATCGATCACGCCGCCGCGCAAGCCTTCGTCGAGCAACATCGTCAGCGGATCGGCGCCCGGATTCGCACAGATCCGGTCAATAAACGGCTCTTCGTCCGCCGAATCGAAATCCTCGTAATAGACCAGTTGGCAACCGTGCACGTCCTGCAGCATCTGCTGATATTCGGCCAGACCGATCGACAGCTCGCCCGCGATCTCGCTCTCCGACGGCCCCCGGCCCAACCGTTGCTCCAGGCGCTGCACCGCCTTCTCGATCTGACGCGCCGTCTTGCGAATGCCGCGCGACGCCCAATCCAGCTCGCGCAACTCGTCGAGCATCGCGCCGCGAATGCGCTGGCTCGCGTACGTTTCAAACTGCGCGCCCTGCGTCTCCTGATAGCGGTTCGCCGCATCGAGCAGCCCGAGCATGCCCGCCTGAATCAGATCTTCCAATTCCACGCTCGCCGGCAGCTTCGCCATCAGTTGCAGCGCCAGACGACGCACCAACGGCGCGTATTGCGTCAGCGTGTCGTTCGTGTCGACCTTCCCGCTCGCGGTATACATGTTTCCCTCCGCTTCCTCTCGACGCGTGCCGTGTCGCTCAAGCCGTGTGCGCGCTCACCGCGCCCACGCCAAGCGTTATGTCGTTGCCGCGCTCGCCACCGATGTCACCCACCCCGGCGCCCAACGCGGCCAGCCCCGTCTCTCGCACGGCCAATGGCCAATGCATCACCTGCGCCGCCAGTTGCCGATACGCCACCGCCGCCGGCGCCATCGGGAACGCATCGACCACGGTGCGCGTCAATTGCCGCGCACGCACAACCTGCCGATCCATCGGCACATGGCCCGCCAGCTCCAGCGACACCGCCAGATAACGGCTCGCCGTCGTGGCCAGATTGCGGCACACCACGCGCGCCTCCACGTCCTCCGACCGATTCACCAACACCCGGAACTGCGCCAACGCATACTCGAAATGCGCCTGCTTAATCCACGAATACGCCCCCGTGATCGACGCCGGCTCGCACCCCAGCACCACCAGCACGTCGTGCGCGTGCGCCGCGAGCGGGCTGAGCACCGCCCCCGCGTGCGTGCAATCGATCACCACGACGTCGGGCTCGCTGGTCGTCAACAGCGGCAGCGCGCGCAACGGGTCAATGCGTTCGGGATGCCGATGCGCCACGGGCACCACCACCACGTTGTCGCGCGTGTGCACGCGAATCGCCTCGGGCGACACGCGTCCGGCCAGCACGTCGTGAATGTCGCCGCGCAGCGGCAGACCGAGCGCCGGTGCCGCATGGCCGCTCTCGTCGGCCAGCACGACATCCTGACCGTGATGCGCCAGGGCGCTGGCCAGATTCAGCGCGGTACTCGTCTGACCCGCTTCAGGCGCACTCCCTACCACCGCGACGATTCGCGTGGTGTGACGCGCCACGAGCCGGCGCAGACCTTCCGCTTGATCGAGTACGAGCTTAACCAAAGCAAGCCTCGCCTGAGGGTTGTGCGGGCGCGAACAGCCCGCTGTATTGGGGGTCGACGCCGCGCACCACAGCCGGCAGGTCTTCCTCGGCCGGCACGAATGGCGAGCCCGTGACCGGCGCGGAAAGTGCGGTGTCGATCAGGAATGGTTTGTCGGCCACGTGCAGGTTCTCCGGCACACGCTGTCCCGTGGACACATAATGCACCGGCAAGCGATGACGAATCACCGTATCGAGCACCGACCCGAGATTGGTCGATTCGTCGAGTTTCGTGAGAATGCACCCCGCCAGATCGCCGCCGCCTTGCGCGCTCGCGCTGCGGTAGGCGTGTACCACCTCGTTGAGCGTATCGCCATGACTCGTGGCGTTGAGCAGCAACAGACGCTGCACCGGCGTCTCGGCGCCGCACAACATCGCGACCTGCTCCGGCACCGTACGGTCTCGCTGGCTCATGCCCACCGTGTCGATCAGCACCATGTGCTTGTTGCGCAATTCGGTCAGCGCCAGACGCAGGTCCGTGGCATCTTTTACCGCATGCACCGTCACGCCGAGAATCTTGCCGTAAATGCGCAGTTGCTCGTGCCCGCCGATACGATAGCTGTCGGTGGTGAGCAGCGCGAGCTTCTCCGCGCCGTGCCGCATCACGCAGCGCGCCGCGAGCTTGGCCGTCGTGGTGGTCTTGCCCACCCCGGTCGGCCCCATCAGCGCATACACGCCGCCGCGGTCCATCAGTTCGTCTTCGTTCGGCATGACGGGCAGATTGCGCGTCAGCGCGCGCTTCACCCATGCCAACCCACTCTCCAGATCGCCGCCCTCCGGCAGATGTTCGAGCAGCGCCCGACCCAGTTGCGCCGAGAACCCTGCGGCGAGCAGCGTGCGCAGAATCTCGCCCTGCGCCGGGGAACGACGTTGCTTGTCGTTCCAGACCAGCCCGGCGACCTGCTCTTCGAGCAAGCCGCGCATGCTCTGAAGTTCATCCATCATGGTTTGGGCAAACGCGCTCGTTGCCCCGGCATCATGGGCCGCCGCGATCGGCGCGCCAGTGACGGCAGCGACCGGGGCGACAGGCACCGCCGGGCGTGGACGCGGCCGGTGGGTCGGCATGTCGCCGCCCGCGAGCGCGTCAAGATCCTCTTCCGCCAATGCGACGATTTCCACGCCATTGGCGACCGAGCGATTGGACAACACGACCGCATCGGGTCCGATTTCCTCGCGAATCTGGCGCAGTGCATCGCGGCACGTGCCCGCAAAGAATTTCCGAATCTTCACCCTTGACCTCCGATGAGTGCCGTCATTTTCACATTCCGTGTGTCAGGCACTTCCGCATACGACAAAACCTTGAGCTGCGGCAAGCTGCGGCGCAAGAAGCGCGAGAGCAGCGAACGCAGCGGATGTTGGACCAGCAGTACCGACGGCAAGCCCTGACGCTCCTGGCGCGCCACCGCGGCCTGCGTCTCGCGCAGCAGCGTGTCCGCGAGACCCGGCTCCAGCCCCGTGCCACCGCCTGCCGACAACGCCTGCGTGAGAATTCTTTCGAGATTGGCATCGAGCCCCACCACCTCGAGATCGCCACTTCCCGGGAACACGCTTTGCGTGATCGCGCGGCCGAGCGCCAGGCGCACCAGCGCCGTGAGGTCGTGGGCGTCCTGTACGCGCGTACCGTGTTCGGCGAGCGTATCGATGATCGTGCGCATGTCGCGAATCGGCACCTGCTCCTCGAGCAGGTTCTGCAAGACTTTCTGCAACGTGGTGAGCGCGATCGTCTTCGGCACCAGATCTTCGATGAGCTTGGGCGCGTCCTTGCCGATGCGCTCGATGAGCTGCTGCACTTCCTGACGGCCCAGCAACTCGTGCGCGTGGGCGTTGATCAGGTGGTTCAGATGGGTGGCGACCACCGTCCCGGCATCGACCACCGTGTAGCCATACGCCTGCGCCTGATCGCGCTGACCGACATCGATCCACGTCGCCGGCAAGCCGAAGGCCGGATCGCGCGTGGGCGTGCCCTGCAGCGGTGCGCTGACCTGCCCCGGATCGATGGCGAGCAGTTGTCCCGGATACGCTTCGCCTTCGCCGATGACCACGCCCTTGAGCGTGATGCGGTACTGGTTCGGACGCAGCTCCAGGTTGTCGCGAATGTGCACCACCGGTGCGAGAAAACCGATTTCCTGGGCGAATTTCTTGCGGATGCCCTTGATGCGCTTGAGCAATTCGCCGTCCTGATTGCGGTCGACGAGCGGAATCAGCCGATAGCCGACCTCCAGTCCGAGCGGGTCGACAAGCGCCACGTCGTCCCACGACGCTTCGGCCACTTCGGCCGGCGCGCTGGACGCCACGGGGGTCGGGCGCGCGGCCTGTTGCTTCTCGGCCTCGGCGCGCCGGAACTGATAACGAGCGAGCGCCCCCAGCCCCAAGGCCAGCAGCAGAAAGGCGAAGTGCGGCATGCCCGGAATCAAGCCCATCAGACCGAGGATCGCCGCCGTGATCCCCAGCACGCGCGGATTACTGAACAGTTGCGAGACGACCTGCTGGCCAATGTCTTCATCGGTCGCCACGCGCGAGACGACCACACCGGCGGCCGTGGAGATCACTAGCGCGGGGATCTGCGCGACGAGACCGTCGCCAATGGTCAGCAGCGTGTAGTTCTTCGCCGCCATGCCGATATCCAGGCCGTGCTGGGCCACGCCGACGATCAGCCCGCCGACGATGTTGATGATCATGATGAGCAGACCGGCGACCGCATCGCCGCGCACGAACTTCGATGCGCCGTCCATCGAGCCGTAGAAGTCGGCTTCCTGGGCGATCACCGAGCGACGCTTGCGCGCCTCCTCTTCGCCGATCAGTCCGGCGTTCAGGTCGGCGTCGATGGCCATTTGCTTGCCCGGCATCGCGTCGAGGGTGAAGCGCGCGCCGACTTCGGCGATGCGCCCGGCGCCCTTCGTGATCACCATGAAGTTGATGACCACGAGGATGATGAACACCACGATACCGACGGCGTAGTTGCCGCCCACCAGGAAGTGGCCGAACGCCTCGATCACCTTGCCGGCGGCGTCCGGGCCGGTATGGCCTTCGAGCAGCACCACGCGGGTGGATGCCACGTTCAGCGACAGGCGCAACAAGGTGGAGAACAGCAGCACGCTCGGGAACGCCGCGAAGTCTAGCGGCTTTTGCGTGTACATGCTCACGAGCAGCACCATCACCGCCAATGCGATGTTGAAGGTGAAGAGCAGATCCAGGATGAACGGCGGCAACGGCAGGATCATCATGCCCAGAATCATGATGATCAGCACCGGCGCGGCGAGCGACTTCAGATTGCCGCCGAGGAGCAGTTGCGACGAGCGCAGTAGCTGGTTCGCGCGAGGGTTGAGGTTCATTCGTTACACTCGTTTCGACCCGGCGCGCCGCGGCGCGTCGAGTTCGGCCGGCACCGGCAGATCCGACGGGGTAACGGGCGCGGCGCCCCCCTCGGTGCGCCAGCGGCGAAGCTGGAAGACCCACGCCAGCACTTCGGCCACGGCCGTGTAGAGCGTGGCCGGAATTTCGTGACCGATGTCCACGTGCGCGTGCAGTGCCCGTGCCAGCGGCGGGGCTTCGAGAATCGGAATGTGGTGCTCGGCGCCCATCTCGCGGATGCGCAGCGCAACGAGATCCGTGCCCTTGGCCAGCACGCGCGGTGCCGTCATGTTTTCCTTGTATTCGAGCGCAACGGCAAAGTGCGTCGGGTTGGTCACGATCACGTCGGCCTTGGGCACGTCCTGCATCATGCGACGGCGCGCCGTCTGGCGCTGCAACTGGCGGATGTGCGCCTTGAGATGCGGATCGCCTTCGCTTTCCTTGTTTTCCTGCCGCACTTCCTCTTTGGTCATGCGCAGCTTCTTGTAGTGCTGCCAGAGCTGGAAGGGGACGTCGATGGCCGCCACCAGCATCAGCGATGCCACGATGAACGCACAGCACACCGCGATCAACTCGCCCACATACGGCAAGGCCGCGCGGGGCGACTGCGTCATCAGCCCCATGACCGCGTCGCGGTCGCGCGCAATCGCCCAGTAGGCCACGGCGCCGACGAGCAGCGTCTTGGCCACCGCCTTGACGAGTTCGACCAGCCCCTGCACGGAAAACATGCGGCCCAGCCCCTTGAGTGGGTTCAGGCGGCCGAAGTTGGGCGCGAGCGACTGGGTGGTGAAGAGCCAACCGCCCAGCGCCATCGGGGCGACAATCGCCGCGAGCACCAGCACACCGAGCAGCGGGGCAATGGCGATGAGCGCGTCGGCGCCCGAGCGTGCGGCATAGGAGAGCATGCGGTGGGTGTCGAGGGCGGTGCCCGGCTCGAACTGCATCCCGTGGCGCATCAGTTGGGCGAAGCCTTGCGAAATGCGGTCAGCCGTCATCCACAAGCCGGCCACTCCGGCCGCCAGCAAGGCGAACGTGGACAGTTCCCGCGAACGCGCAACCTGTCCTTCCTCGCGCGCCTTTTCAAGGCGCCGGGGAGACGCAGGTTCCGTCTTTTCGAGATCGCTATCCTCAGCCATGCCTTATCCACTGCGGGTGGACGAAGCCACCCTATCGCGACCGATTATGGCCGTAACCGTCAAGTCACAAAGGGGGGAATAGAGGCGGGATTGGGCGGTATTTCGCGCCGGCGTGCGGCAAAGGTCGGAAACGCCGTCAAAAAGCGGCGCCCCGGCAGCCCGTCGACGGGCCGGCGGGGCGAATCCTCAGAAGCCGAGGCTGGCGAGCAGATCGTCGACCTGCCCTTGATCGGACACGATGTCGGTGCGGCCATCGGTCTTGACCTGCGGCCCGTTGAGCAGCGAATCTTCGGCTTCCTTGCGCTTCTCGGGCGGCATGTTTTCGAGCAGCGTCTGCAACAGGTGCTTCTCGATCTCCTGCACGACATCCATGATCTTCTTGATGACCTGTCCGGTCAGATCCTGGAAGTCCTGCGCCATCATGATTTCCATCAGATGGTGGTTGGTCGCGCGCGTGTCGTCCGGCACGCGACGCAGATACGTGCGCGTCTCCACGACCAGCTTGCGGGCATCGTCGAGTTCGAGCGGCTCGTCGAACCACTTGGCCCAGCGTTCGTCGAGTGCGTTGGCGTCCGCTTCGAGACGATCCTGAAGGGGCTTGGCCAGTTCGATGGCCGTGAGCGCCCGCACCGCCGCCTGCTCGGTCAGGGTGGCGACATAGTTCAGGCGGTCGCGCGCGTCGGGAATCGCTTCGGCCGCCTGCTCGAGTTGCTTGTCCAGCCCGAGTTCGCGCAGGTTGTCACGCAGCATGCGCGTCAGCTGCCCAACGCGCATGAGCATGCGCGCGGACGGGTCCGCTTCGCCGGTCACGTAAGCGCCGTTGGGCTCACCCGGCCATTCAGTGCTCGCCTCGTGGGTCACGCTCACGCCCCTGTCTTAACCATTTTCTCGAAGATCTTGCCCAGCTTTTCATCGAGCGTCGCGGCCGTAAACGGCTTGACCACATACCCGCTCGCCCCGGCCTGGGCAGCCGCGATAATGTTTTCCTTCTTCGCTTCGGCCGTGACCATAAGCACCGGCAGCTTTGCGAGGTTCGGATCGGCTCGGATCTGCTGAAGCATCGTCAGGCCATCCATGTTCGGCATGTTCCAATCCGAGACCACGAATTCGAAGCTGCCGCCACGCAGCTTGGCCAGCGCCGCCGCACCGTCTTCCGCTTCGTCGACATTGGAGAAGCCCAGCTCCTTGAGCAGGTTTCTCACAATCCGGCGCATCGTCGGAAAATCGTCGACGACCAGGAATTTCAAGTTCTTGTCTACCATCATTACTCCAATTCAGCCGGCGCCCCGCGGGGGCCGGCGATATTCATGGGCAGATTTCGCCACCACTTGGTGCCCCAAGTGTGTCCGCAAATCGACGCGACGCATACGGCGAAAAAACGCCAAAAAAGCGCCCTACTATACCCGCTGGGTGCGATCGCCAAATTTCGCAACCTGATGCAGCACTTTGCGGGCCATTTCGTGCAACGGCACCACTTCTTCCGCCCCGCCCATCGCAATGGCCTCGCGCGGCATGCCGAACACGATGCAACTCGCCTCGTCCTGCGCGAAGGTGTGCGCGCCGGCCCGGCGCATTTCCACGAGTCCGGCCGCGCCGTCGCGGCCCATGCCCGTGAGAATCACGCCGATCGCATTGCGTCCGGCGTGAACCGCCGCGGAGCGGAACAATACATCGACCGACGGACGATGTCGATTCACCGGCGGCGCCGCATCGAGCAAAGCCACATAGTTCGCGCCGCTGCGCGAGAGCTGCAGGTGGGTGTCGCCGCCCGGCGCGATGTACGCGTGGCCCGGCAGCACCCGCTCGCCATGCTCGGCTTCCTTCACCGTAATGCGGCACAGGCCGTTCAGGCGCTGCGCGAACGACTTGGTGAAGCCCGCCGGCATATGCTGGGTAATCAAAATCGCCGGGGCGTCCGGCGGCATCGGCACGAGCACCTCACGGATCGCCTCCGTGCCGCCCGTCGACGCGCCGATGATGATCAGCTTCTCCGTCGACACCAGCGGGTTACGCAGCAGCGGCGCCGCTTCGACCGGCACGGGCGTCGCGCTCTTGGGCGGGGCGCTGCGCACGCGGGCGCGCGCGGCGCCACGAATCTTGTCGGCAATCATCTCGCCGTACTCGAGCATGCCGTCGCGAATGCCCAGGCGAGGCTTGGTCACGAAATCCACGGCGCCGAGTTCTAGTGCGCGCAGCGTGACTTCCGAGCCGCGCTCGGTCAGCGACGACACCATGAGCACCGGCATCGGACGCAAACGCATGAGCTTCTCAAGGAAGTCGAGCCCGTCCATGCGCGGCATTTCGACGTCGAGCGTGAGCACGTCCGGGTTGTGCTGCTTGATCAGGTCGCGCGCCACGAGCGGATCGGGGGCGGTCGCCACAACGGTCATGTCCGGTTGCGCATTGATGATCTCGGTCATCAGGCTGCGCACGAGTGCGGAATCGTCCACGCACAGGACTTTGATAGGTTCGCTCAAGCCTCCTCCATTTGTCGGTTGTCAGGCCCCGGCCGAGGCTTGGCGTTTCTGGCCGGTGGCGCAAAGAGTTCTACGGAACCCCGGACTTCGCGTGCACGCAGTCGCTGCGCGTACGCCTGTTCGCGCTGGGCAATGGCCGGGTCGCCCCGGTCGCCCAGCTTTCTGACCATCACCCGCCCGGTGCGCGGCAAAAAGCATACCTTGCGCGGATGCGGTCCGAGAAGATCCTGCGCCGTGACGCGAATCTGCTCCATCTCCAGATAGCGCAACACGAAGTTCGCATTGCGATCGCCGATGTTCAGCGTGGTCATGCCCGCGAGCACCGCGCCGCCGCCGAAGACCTTCGCCTCGAGCCGTTCGCGCCGTGCGCCGAGCTTGATCAGCTCGTTGATAAGCATTTCCATGGCGTAAGCGCCGTAGCGCATCGACGCCGAGAGTATACGGTTGCGCTCGCTCTCGCCATCGTCGGGCAGCATGAAATGATTCATGCCGCCGATACCCGTGACGGTATCGCGCACACACGCGGCCACGCACGACCCGAGCACCGTCACGAGCATGATGTCCTCGGTCGTGACGTAGTACTCGGACGGCAGCAGCTTCACCGCCTGCGTGTCGAACGCATTGTCGAAGTAGTGGTTGGTGGCGAGCGCCTCGGCCAGTGGCTGCGTCATGTCAGGCCCCTCGCGCGGTCGAGCCGGCCAGCTCGTACACCGTCTGCCCGCGCAGCCGGAACGCCTGGCTCACGTAGGTGAAGTTCTCGGAGTGCCCGGCGAAAAGCAAACCATCCGGCTTGAGCAAGGGCACGAAGCGCTCGAGAATGCGCGCTTGCGTGGCCTTGTCGAAATAGATCATCACGTTGCGGCAGAAAATGACGTCGAACGGACCGCCGATCTGCCACGACGGCGCGAGCAGGTTGAGCGGCGCGAACGTCACGAGCTGCTGCAGCTCCGGACGCACCTTGATCTTGCCCTCGTTGGCGCCCGTGCCCCGCAGGAAGTGGCGGCGCAACTGCTCTTGCGAGAGCTTGCCGGTCTGCTCTCCGCTGTAGACCGCGCTCGATGCCCGCGCGAGCACCTGCGTGTCGAGATCGGTGGCGAGCACGCTCGCGCTGGGCCGCGTGCCGAGCGTGTCGACGAGCGTCATCGCAATCGAATACGGCTCTTCGCCGGTCGACGCCGCGCAGCACCAGATCGAGATCGGTTTGGCCCGCTGACGCACGAAGTCGGCGAGCAGCGGGAAATGATGCGACTCGCGGAAGAACGACGTCAGGTTGGTCGTCAACGCGTTGGTGAACGACTCCCATTCGGTCTCGCCGGTGTCAGCCTCGAGCATGTCGAGGTATTCGGTGAAGCTCGTCATCCCGAGCGCGCGCAGACGCCGCGCGATGCGGCTGTACACCATTTCGCGCTTGTGCTCCGCCAGGGCGATCCCGGCGCGCTGATAGATCAGATGACGGATGCGGCCGAAATCGGTCAGCGAGAAGGTGAAGTCGCGCTCGCCGGAGAGGGCAGCACCGCTGGCGCGCGCAAAATCCGCGCTGCGCGAGCCGACGTCGCCGTCGATGCCCGCGGCGCCTCGACGTGTCGTAGGTGATATCGTGCGCGAATCAGTCATGTCGTCTCACTTTGCCACCGCGGCAATTGTTCGCGCTATGCCGCGCGAGCCAGGGGTTGCGGCGCCGGCCCGCGACGCGGCGCGCCCATCGCGTGAACGGCCCCGCCGGCACCGCTCGTCTGGAACACCGCCACCGCCGCGCGCAGATCGTGCGCCTGCGATTCCAGCGATCCCGCAGCGGCGGCCGCTTCTTCCACGAGCGCCGCGTTCTGCTGCGTCACCTCATCCATCTGCGTCACGGCGCGGTTGACCTGCTCGATACCGCTCGACTGCTCGTTCGATGCCGCCGAGATCTCCCCCATGATGTCCGTCACGCGCTTGACCGCCTGCACGATCTCACCCATGGTCTGCCGCTGCTGAGCGACGAGCGCCGTACCGTCCTGCACGCGGCGCGCCGACTCTTCGATCAGCGCCTTGATTTCCTTCGCCGCTGCCGCACTGCGCTGCGCCAGCGTGCGCACTTCGCCCGCCACCACGGCAAAGCCACGGCCCTGCTCGCCCGCACGGGCGGCTTCCACGGCGGCGTTCAGCGCCAGAATGTTGGTCTGGAATGCGATCCCGTCGATCACACCGATGATGTCGACGATCTTGCTCGAGCTGGTCGAGATGCCGTCCATCGTCTCGCCCACCTTTCCGGAGACCTGACCGCCACGGGTCGCGATCTCCGACGCGTTCACGGCAAGCTGGCTCGCCTGGCGCGCGTTGTCCGCGTTCTGCTTGACGGTGGCGGTGAGTTGCTCCATCGACGACGCCGTTTCTTCGAGCGACGCGGCCTGCTGTTCGGTGCGTGCCGACAGATCGGTGTTGCCCGCCGCAATTTCCTGCGCCGCCGTCGTGATCGATTCGGTGCCCTCGCGGATCTGCCCGATGGTCTCGGCCAACGTGCGCTGCATGCGTTGCATCGCGTAGAGCAGGCTGCTGTTGTCGCCTGGCGCCAGCATCACGTGGCTTTGCAGATCGCCACTCGCGATGCGATGGGCGATGTCGGCCGCGTATTCCGGCTCGCCGCCGAGGCTGCGCTGCACGTTGCGAATGATCGCGATCATCGCGGCCGTCACGATGGCGCCGATGAGCAACAGGGCAATGCCGTAGCGAATCAACGCACTGTAGAACGCTTCGTCGACGTCCTGCATGTACATGCCGCTCATCACACTCCAGTCCCACGGCGCGAAGTACTTCACGAACGAGAGCTTTTCCAGGCGCTTGTCGCTGCCCGCGACACGACCGTGGTATTCGACGAAGCCCGAGCCCTTCTCCTTGGCGACACGAGCCATCTCGACGAACAGCAGCTTGCCGTTCGAATCCTTATAGTTCGAGACGTCCTTGTTCACCAGATCGGCCAGCGTCGGATGCATGAGCACGACCGGCTTCGAGTCGAACACGACCAGGTAGCCGCTGTCGCCATAGCGCATCGTCTTCAGGCGAGCCATGGCCTGTTGCTTCGCTTCGTCGACGCTGATCTTGCCCGCCGCCGCTTGTGCCGCGTAGTCGCGCACGATACCGTCGGCACTCGTGACGACGCTTTGCACCGCCGCACGCCGCTCCGACACCATCGTGCTGCGTTCATGCCAGGCGGCCCAGCCGCCGAAAATCAAAAGACCCAGCCACATCAGCGCAAGCGCGGACCAGAGTTTTGCCTTGAGACTCAATTGCTTCATGATGTGACCCTCCACTGCCTGCACGTCGCGTGCGCGATGCGCGCGACGGTTTTCGTCTTGCCGATTGCTGCCAGAGCGCGCGCGACGCGCGATCAGAAGGTCTCCCAGTCGCCGCTGGCGTCATCCGTGCCGGTGCGGGCGCTTGCCGCAGGGGCAGCCGCCGCCGGTGCCGGTCTGCGCGGCGCGGCGGGCGCGGCCTTCGGGGCCACCGCTGACGTCGGTGCGGACGCAGCGGGCGCCGTCGCCTTCACCTTCTTTGCAACGGGGCGGACCACCGGTGCGGCCGCGAGCGTCGGCGCCGTGTGGCTGGACGCCGCCTGACTGGCGTCCAGACGGAACACCGAGACGACCGTCTTCAGACGATTGGCCTGCTCTTCGAGCGAGCCGGCCGCGGCCGCGGCTTCTTCCACAAGCGCCGCGTTCTGCTGCGTGACTTCGTCCATCTGCGTGACGGCGCGATTGACCTGTTCGATGCCGCCCGATTGCTCGCTCGATGCCGCCGAGATCTCGCCCATGATGTCGGTCACGCGCTTGACCGCCTGCACGATCTCTTCCATCGTCTGACCGGCTTGTTCGACGAGCGAGGAGCCGTCCTGGACCTTGTGGGAGGAGTCTTCGATCAGTTCCTTGATTTCCTTGGCCGCCGCCGCACTGCGCTGCGCCAGCGTGCGCACTTCGCCCGCCACCACCGCGAAACCACGGCCCTGTTCACCGGCGCGCGCGGCTTCCACCGCCGCATTCAGCGCCAGAATGTTGGTCTGAAAGGCAATCCCGTCGATTACGCTGATGATGTCGACGATCTTGCTCGAGCTGGTCGAGATGCCCTGCATCGTGCCGACCACGCGGCCCACCACTTCGCCGCCGCGTGCGGCGATGTCCGACGCGTTCACGGCAAGCTGGCTCGCCTGGCGCGCGTTGTCCGCGTTCTGCTTGACGGTCGCGGTGAGCTGCTCCATCGACGACGCCGTCTCTTCGAGCGACGCGGCCTGCTGTTCGGTGCGTGCCGACAGATCGGTGTTGCCCGCGGCAATCTGCTGCGCGGCCGAGGTGATCGACTCGGTGCCCGAGCGGACCTCCGTCACCGTGCGCACGAGGCTGTCCTGCATATGCTTCACGCCCTTGAATAGACGCCCGGTTTCGGTGTCGTTCCACACTTCGATGCGCTGCGTCAGGTCGCCGCCCGCGATCCTCTCGAAATGCTTGATGGCGTCGTCGATGGGGCCGACGACGGCGCGCGTGAGCGTGATCTGCGTGATGATGCCCACGAGCAGGCCGATGACCAGGCCGATGCCGACCAGCCACATCACCAGCGTGTAACGCGCCTGGGCGGCCAGGTAGCGGTTCTCGGCAGTCTTGTTCTGCAAGTCGGCCAACGCCACCATCGCCTTGGTGTAATCGGAGAAGAGGCGCGGCACGTCCATGACCGTCTTGGCGTGGAAGTCCGGGATATCGCCCGACTCAATGGCCTTGAGTGCGGGCACGATGCCCTCGTTGACCACCTTGCCACGGGCGGAGATCACTGCATCGGCCAACGGCTTTTCGCTGTCGGACATGGGCTTCGCCGCGTAAGCGCCCCACGCGTCGTCTGCCGCCTTGAGGTTCTGACGGACGCGCTCGATTGCCGTCTTGATCTCGGTCGGATCGGCAATGAACTCGATGCGCGAGAGCGTCACGCGAGCCGACAGGGTGGAAATCGTCGTCTGTGCGAGGGAGCGCGACGACGCCATGTCGTTCCTGTAGATATCGCGCAGCGACGCATTGCTTTGTTGCAGCGAGAGGAGACCCGCCGCGGCGCCGACGACCAGCAGCACCATGAAGAGTCCCAGCGCCAGCGTCAGCCGTGCCCGGATGGTGACATTCTTAAACATAACGATCTCTACCTCGTGAAGACCGGCCTGCGGCCGGTGTATCCATCTCAACTATCCGAATTACCGACCCGTCAGAATTCTTCCCACTCGCCCGAATCGCTCGCGTTTGCGCTCGACGTCGATCCGGTCGATCCGCCCGCCGGCGCCTTGCCTCGACGCGCGGCCATTTGCAGCACCTGCGCGTCCTCCGGCGTGCCGGCGGCGGCGGGCGCCGTCGGCGCCGGTGACTGCGGGCGTCGCGTGACGGTGCGCGTAGCACCGCCTGCGCTGGCCCGTGCCGGTGCCGCGCGGGCCGCCGAGACCGCCGGGGCCACCGACGTAGCGGCCTCCGGCTGGCCTTGCACGGAGGCGCTGTGATGCACGGTGGTACTGTGCGCCGCTGCCGCCTTGAAGGCGTCGCCGACACGGAATACAGCCACGGCGTCGCGCAAGCGACCCGCCTGATCTTCGAGCGAGCCGGCGGCCGCCGCCGCTTCTTCCACGAGCGCCGCGTTCTGCTGCGTGACTTCGTCCATCTGCGTCACGGCGCGATTGACCTGCTCGATGCCGCTCGACTGTTCGCTCGATGCCGCCGAGATCTCGCCCATGATGTCGGTCACGCGCTGCACCGCCTGCACGATTTCCTCCATCGTCTGACCGGCCTGCGCCACCAGCGTCGAGCCGCTCTCCACGCGCCCGACCGAGTCTTCGATCAGCACCTTGATTTCCTTGGCCGCCGCCGCGCTGCGCTGCGCCAGCGTGCGCACTTCGCCGGCCACCACGGCAAAGCCGCGGCCCTGTTCGCCCGCGCGTGCCGCTTCCACCGCCGCGTTCAACGCAAGGATGTTGGTCTGGAACGCGATGCCTTCGATCACGCTGATGATGTCGACAATCTTGTGCGAACTCGACGAAATCCCGTGCATCGTGTCGACCACGTTGCCGACCACGCGGCCGCCGCGGGCGGCAATCTCAGAGGCGTTCACGGCCAGCACGCTCGCCTGCTTGGCGTTGTCGGCGTTCTGTTTGACCGTGGCCGTGAGCTGCTCCATCGACGACGCCGTCTCTTCCAGCGAGGCCGCCTGCTGCTCCGTACGCGCCGACAGATCGGTGTTGCCCGCCGCGATTTCGTGCGAGGCCACGTTGATCGATTCGATGCCTTCGCGCACGTCCGACACGATGGACAGCAGGCTGTTCTTCATGACGGTGAGGCCGAAAAGCAACTGGCCGATCTCGTCGCGCCCCGTGCCTTCCGCCTTGACGGTCAAGTCGCCCGCCGCGATCTGCTTCGACATCGAGAGCGCCACGCGCAATGGGTGATTGATCGCGCGACGTAGCACGCTGCCGAGAACGAACAAGAGGATGATGCCGCCGATCACCGCGATCACGGTGGCCGCACGCACGAAGGTGTGGGCTTTCTGCGATTGCTGATACAGGTCGGTCGCCTGGGTGAGTTCAAGGCGCGTGAGCACATTGAGCTCGTCACGCATCGGGCCATAGGCCGGCTTCACCTTTTCGAGATACGTCTGCTGGGCGCCTTCGGCCGAACCGGCCTTGAGCATCTCGACCGTCTGTTGCAGGCCGTCGGTCGTAAAGCGCTGGCGAATCGTGTTGAAGCGCTCGGCTTGTGCGCGCGTGTCCGGGTCGACCGACGCCATGTATTCGGTCCACTCGCGATTGATGTCGTCGAGGCTGCTCGTGATCTCATCGCCCGCGCGTTTCATCGCGTCGAGGTTGGGGCTGCCCACCGCTTCGGCCACGAGCAAGACGTCGCGGTCGAGCTTCTGGCCGATGACGGCCAGTGTACTTACCGGCACCATGCCGTGCTGATAGACGCGCAGCAGTTTTCCGTTGCTGCTCGACATCCCCCAGAGGCCCAGACCGCCGACCACGGCCAACAGCGTCGCACCGAGCACGATGATCCCGGTCAGCCGCGCGCGCAGCGTGTCCAGACGGATCTTGCGCGCCACCGCCGCGAATCCGCCGCGCTCGACCTGACCGCCGCGAATGCGCAAGTTGCCGGCCTGCCCGCTGCGAAAGCGCGCGTAGACCGTCTCGGCCTGCGCTGTCGTGCCTGCCGCCGGCCGCACGCGCACCGACGTGAAGCCCACCACGGCACCGTTTTCCAGCGTCGGCGTTACCGTTGCGAGCACCCAGTAGAAATCGCCGTTCTTGCGGCGGTTCTTGACCAACCCGGTCCACGTATCGCCGCGCTTGACCGTCTCCCACAGATCGCCGAAAGCTTCCGGCGGCATGTCCGGATGGCGAACGATGTTGTGCGGTGCGCCCAGCAGTTCTTCACGCGAATAGCCGCTCACCTCCACGAAGGCGGGATTGGCATACGTGATCCGCCCCTTCAGATCCGTCCGTGAGATCAGGTACTGATGCTCGCCGATGACGAATTCGTTTTGGGTGACGGGCTGGTTATTGCGCACGTGCTCGGTCTCCGTGAATGACAGGTCGGGGGGGCTCGGGTGTGTCAGGCGTGTCGGGTGGCGCGCCGGGTCTCAGCTCGCCAGGCGCTCGATGAGCGCCATGTCGCTGCTGGTCATGAGCTTCTCGATGTCCATCAGGATCAGCATGCGGCCTTCGACGGTGCCCAGTCCGGTGATGTACTCGGTGGCCAGTTGCGCGCCGAATTCCGGCGCCGGCTTGATTTCGCCACGGGCGAGCGTGAGCACGTCGGAGACCCCGTCGACCACCATGCCGACCACGCGGCCCGCCACGTTCAGAATGATCACGACCGTTTGCGTGTTGTACTCGACGCGGCCCAGACGGAATTTGATCCGCATGTCCACGATCGGCACGATGATGCCGCGCAGATTGATCACGCCCTTGATGAAGTCCGGCGCATTGGCGATGCGCGTGACCGCGTCGTAGCCGCGAATCTCCTGCACCTTCAGAATGTCGATGCCGTATTCCTCGTCACCGAGCGTGAAGACCAGAAACTCCTGACCGTCGCCATCGGTCTGCATGGCGCCGCCCTGGCGCGACACGGCATGTTCTTGCGAAAGGTTGTCCATCTGACGCGTCTCCGACTTCAGTTGAAGATGGTGGCGGCCGCCGAGCGCTGGCCGCGCTGAAGCGCCGCCACGTCGACGATCAATGCCACACTGCCGTCACCCATGATGGTGGCGGCGGAAATACCGTGAATACGGCGGTAATTGGTTTCGAGATTCTTCACCACGACTTGCTGCTGACCGACCAGTTCGTCGACGAGCAGCGCAAAGCGGCGGCCTTCGGCCTGAAGGATCACGATGATGCCCTGCGTGGGATCGGCGCGCGCCTCCGGCACGTCGAACGCGCGGTAAAGCTCGACGAGCGGCAGGTACTCGCCGCGCACCAGCACGACCTGACCTTCGCCGGTCACGGCGCGAATGTCGTCGCGACGCGGCTGCAGCGACTCCATCACGAAGTTCAGCGGCAGAATGAAGATCTCCGGTCCGACCTTGACGGACATGCCGTCGAGAATCGCGAGCGTGAGCGGCAGCACGATGCGGATCGTGGTGCCCTTGCCGCGCGTGGACAGAATCTCCACGTGCCCGCCCATCTGCTGGATGTTGCGCTTGACGACGTCCATGCCCACGCCGCGGCCCGACACGTCGGTGATCGCCTCGGCGGTGGAGAAGCCCGGCATGAAGATCAGTTGCCACACGTCTTCGTCGGACATCGAGTCCGAGACCGGCAGCCCCTGCTGCTGGGCCTTGGCAAGGATCTTTTCGCGACGCAGGCCCGCGCCGTCGTCGCTCACTTCGATCACGATGTTGCCGCCCTGATGCGCCGCGGACAGCACGAGCTGACCGACCGGGTCCTTGCCCGAGGCCAGGCGCAGCTCCGTCGTCTCGATGCCGTGATCGAGGCTGTTGCGCACGAGGTGCGTGAGCGGATCGATGATGCGCTCGATCAGGCTCTTGTCGAGTTCGGTCGCCTGACCGAACGTGACGAGTTCGATCTGCTTGCCCAGCTTGGTCGCGAGGTCGCGCACCAGGCGCGGGAAGCGCGAGAACACGTAATCCATCGGCATCATGCGGATGGACATCACGGCCTCTTGCAGGTCGCGCGCATTGCGCTCGAGCTGGCCCATGCCGTTGAACAGGCGATCGTGAAGCATCGGATCGAGGCTGCTCGCCGTTTGCGCGAGCATCGCCTGCGTAATCACCAGCTCGCCCACCAGGTTGATGAGCTGATCGACCTTCTCCACGCCCACGCGAATCGAACTGTTCTCGTGTCCGGCCGCGCCGCCTGCCGGTGCGGCCACGCGCTTCTCTGCCGGAGGATGCGCCCCATTGCCACCACCGCCAGCGCCGGCATGCGCGGCGGGCGCCTCAGGCGGCACGATGATCGGCTCGGCCGCAGGCGGCGGCACCGGTGCCTCCTGGGCCGCCGCCGCCACCGGGGCGGCGACCGGCACTTCGATCGGTGTCGCGACGACCGGCGCCGGAGCAAAGATTTCCGAGGTCTGGACCGGGGCGGCCACCGTCGGCTCGACCGGTGCCGCGGCGGCCATCGCCGCGGCCGCCGTCGCCGCGTCCTGCACGTCGATCTGCGACGGCTCGATCACGAAGCAGCACACCGCGAGAATGTCGTCGGCGCCGCACGTGGTATCGAGCCACAGGTGCAGCGTGTCGCCGCTCGACTGGCGGCCAGCCACGTCGCCCAGGTTGCCCAGTTCTTCCGCGAGCAACGTCTGGTCCTTCTCGCCCACGCCGGTGAGCGTGACCTTCAGACGCGTCTGGCCCGGCGGGACAGCGCTTGCGGGCGCGCCGCTCGCGTCCGTCGCCGGCCCGGCAGCGGCTTCGGGGGCGGCTGGCGCGGCTGGCGCTGCGGAGGCTACCGGCGCAGCCGGTGCGGCCGCAGGGGCAGGCGCGCCGCTTTCCTCCGCGGCGAGCTGCTGGAGCACTGCGCAGATGCGCTTCATCGCCTCGGCATCGGGCTCACTGGAGGCGCGGTAGGCATTCAACTGTTGATGCAACACGTCTTTGGTTTCCAGGAAGGTGTCGACCATCTCGGTGCGCAACTGCAATTCGCCGCGGCGCGCGCGGTCCAGCAGGTTTTCCAGCAGGTGAGTGGTCTCGGTGAGCGCGGTGAAGCCGAACGTCGCGGCGCCGCCCTTGATCGAGTGGGCCGCACGGAAGATCGCATTGAGCTGCTCGTTATCGGGTGCATTGATATCGAGCGCGAGCAGAAGATGCTCCATCTCGGCGAGCAACTCTTCCGCTTCATCGAAAAAGGTCTGGTAGAACTGGGTGATATCCACCGATTTCCTCGTCCTAACTTGGTTGTGCCATCGACGACATCGTCATGCGCCTTCGCCGACGAGCGAGCCCACTACGTCGACCAATGCCTCGGGGTCGACCGGTTTGATCAGCCAGCCGCTGGCGCCCGCTTCGCGCGCCGCGGCTTTGTACGCGCCGTCGACTTCGGTGGTGAGCACCAGAATCGGCGTTTGCGCAAACGTGTCGAGTTCGCGCAGCGCGCGAATGAGCGACAGGCCGTCCATGCCAGGCATGTGCTGGTCGGTCAGCACCAGATCGAACGCCGCGTTCGACGCCAGCGCCAGGGCCTCCTGCCCGTCGCGGGCAGTCGTCACGGCGTAGCCGGCCTCGTCAAGCGTGGCCGCCAGTATCTGACGCATCGACGCAGAATCGTCGACGGCGAGAATCGTGTTGCGAAGGGCCTGCATGCGTCTCCTCTTGTCCGTTATCGCAGAGCGGCGTCGGGTGCCGCCGGGGGAGCAGGCGGTGCCGGCAGCTCGCCGTTGATGAGGGCGTTCACGGCATCGCTGCCGGCGCCGCGGGCGTTCGCTGCGTCGATCGTCGGTTGGTCGGCCTCGCGCTTGACCGACTGCTCTGCGCGTCGATTGAGCACGATGATGCTGATGCGGCGATTGATCGGGTTGTACGCGTTGTCGCGATCGAGCGGCACGGTGGACGCCAGGCCCACCACGCGCAGCACCTTTTCGCCGTCGAGACCGCCGGCAATCAGTTCGCGACGCGACGCGTTCGCGCGATCGGCCGACAACTCCCAGTTGCTGTAGCTCTTGTCGCCCTGTGCGTAGGCGGTGGCATCGGTGTGGCCCGACAGGCTGATGCGGTTCGGCATGTCGTTGAGCGACTTGCCGATCTCGCGCAGGATGTCACGCATATACGGCTGCACCTGCGCGCTCGCGTTGGCGAACATCGGCCGGTTCTGGTCGTCCACGATCTGAATGCGCAAGCCCTCGGTCGTCACGTCGATGAGCAACTGCTTGCGGAACTGCTTGAGCGTAGGATTGTTCTCGATTGCCTTCTCGATGCGCGCCTTGAGTTCGCGCAAACGCTGCGCTTCGGCCCGCTCGGCCAGCTCGGCCGACATCGCCTGACGCGATCTGGCTTGATCGCCGCGCGATTTCTGGCCGTCGGTGCGGGTCGTGTCGGGGCCGCCACCGGGAATGACACCGCTATTGTCGGCCGCGTTATGTCCGCCGGAGAGCGCGACCATGAGCGGCGTGCGGAAGTATTCGGCAATCCCCGTCAGCTCCTTGCTCGTCGCCGAACTGAGCAGCCACATCAGCAAGAAGAACGCCATCATCGCCGTCATGAAGTCGGCGTACGCAATCTTCCACGCGCCGCCGTGATGGCCGTGCGCGCTGCGCGCGCGGCGCTTGACGATGATGGGCCGCTCTTCTTTCTCGCTCATTGCTGCGGCCCGTCAGCGTGCCTTGACCTGTCGCACGTGCTCTTCGAGCTCGGCGAACGACGGACGGACGGTGGAATACAGCACCTTGCGGCCGAACTCGACCGAGAGTGCCGGCGCGTAACCGTTCAGGCTGGCGAGCAGCGTGACCTTGATGCACTCGTAGAGCTTCACGGATTCGTTGATGCGGTGTTCGATGAGCTGCGCCAGCGGCGAGATGAAGCCGTAGGCGAGCAAAATGCCGAGGAACGTGCCCACGAGGGCCTGGGCGATCAGCGCGCCCAACACCGCCGGCGGCTGGTCGGCCGACGCCATCGTGTGCACCACGCCCATCACGGCCGCCACGATACCGAAAGCGGGCATGGCGTCGCCCGTCTTCTGCAGACAGTGCGCGGGGACTTCGCCTTCATGACGGTACGTTTCGATTTCGTGATCCATCAGGTTCTCGATCTCGAACGCGTTCATGTTGCCGCTGACCATCAGGCGCAGGTAGTCGGTGAGGAATTCCATGATGCGCGGCTCGCCGAGAATGCGCGGATATTGCGAGAACACCGGGCTCGATGCCGGGTCTTCCACGTCGCCTTCGATGGCGAGCATGCCGTCCTTGCGCGCTTTCGCGAGCAGCACGTACAGGAGCGCCATCAGCTCCATGTACAGATCCTTGGTGTATTTCGAGCCCTTGAACAGCATCGGCAGCGCCTTCATCGTCGCCTTGATCGCCTTGCTGTTGTTGCCCACCACGAACGAGCCGATGCCCGCGCCACCGATGATCAGCAGCTCGGTCGGCTGAAACAGCGCGCCCAAGTGGCCTCCGCCCATGACGAAACCGCCAAAGACCGATGCCAGAACGATGATGTAACCAATGACGACAAGCACTGCCGGATACCTCTCGCAAAAATACGTCTACGGAAAATTGTCCGTCCTGTTCAGAGGGCTTAACGGCAGACACGCAGGGAAACTGTAGGGGGTGCGACCTCGTGACGTAGGCTTGCCTAGGCGGCCAATGGAGAAGTTTCAGTGACCGGCGCCAGATCGGCCGCGGGCGCATGCTTCGCCTTGCGGGTCTTGCCGGCGCGCGACGGGGGCTGGCAAAGTCCGCAAACGTACTGGCCATGCGGCTCATGGGCGTGCGTGACGAAATGTCCGCCGCAGCGCGTGCACGGCGTCATTTGCAACATCTTGCTGTCGAAGAAGCGAACGAGCGTCCACGCGCGTGTAAACCCGAGCACCGCTTCCCAGTCATGCATCTCCACGTGCTCCATGTACAGGCGGTACGCCTTGACGATGGCTTCGATGCCCTGGCACCCGCCGTGCTGCACGAGGTGGCGATAGATATTGTGGAAAAGCGACGAATGGATGTTCGGCAACCACGTCACGAACCAATCGGTCGAGAACGGCAGCATGCCCTTGGGCGGCGATGCCCCCTTGAGTTCTTTGTAGAGTTTGATGAGCCGGTCACGGCTCAGGCTCGTTTCAGCTTCCAACAACTGGAGGCGGGCGCCGAGTTCAATCAGCTCGATGGCCAACTGAATTTCACGGGCCTCGAGAACGACGCTTTTGGTACGCATGGGCAAACTTCCTGGCAAGTCACGCGAAGCGCCGCCCACCGGGCGGCGTAGCGTGCGTGGCGTGCTTAGCCGATCTGCTCGACGGGTTGCCCCGCCAACAGAATCGAAGCGTGCGACTGCTGCATACCCACGTCTTTCGCACTGTGCGTAAGACTCGACAGCATTACGTGGTCGTCGAAGCGAAATCGACACAGAAGCTGGTTCGACCCCGCGAATTTGACGAGTTGAGCCAATGTGAGACGGCCGAGCACGTCGGCCAGTTGGTCGCTGATCCCCATGCGGAACATTGCCGCGGCACGATCCTCACGGATCAGGCGCTGAGCCAGGACGAGATAAGAGAGATTCAATTCACGAATCTCATTGAGTGTTTCGCTGTTTCGCATGCGGCCCCCCGGCGCAATGGATGGATCTGGCGTACGACTGCCTAGTCCCTCGCATTGTGGACAAGGGCGAAAGATAAAGAAATCGGAGAAAAACTACGTGGGGCGGTGAGAAAAGCGGAAGTTATTTGTAGGAATTTTTCCTACAGACGGGGCGCAAGCGGCCCCTTCGATACGCCTGGGGATAGCGATCGTGGCGAAATCATGTCAGCGTCACGAAGACGTCATGAAGCTGCGCTTTACTACTCGACTGTATTTCGGCAAGCGGGTGCCGAACTTTAGCCATTCTTGCAAAAAATTTCCGGGGGCTTTGCAGGAGGGCTATGCATCGCACTTTGCCTATCGCGCCGGCGCACGAACAGTCCAATTACAAACTGTTACAGGTGGGCATGACGCGTATCGAATGTCAGGATTGGAAGACAATTTCGCGCATCGGTTCCCCGAAAATCTTCGGCATTGGCGCTCGAGTGTCTTTCGCGCCCTTCCCAGTGTGGCGGGATTCCAACACTCGATGATGCCGGGTGCGGCGGCGTTCGCGACTTGCGGCGAAGTAGCGCGGGATCAAGCCGGTCCGGCAGCGGGGGGCAACGCCCGGGCCGCGCGGCGGATCAGTACCGTGTGGAGACACCAAGACAGCACACCGCACACGGCCATAACGGCCGCCATCGGCACCGCCGAGCGGGCGTGCATCAGACCGACCGCGGCCCCCGCGCTCGCGGCGGCGAGGAATTGCAGCGCGCCCAGCAGGGCCGATGCGGCCCCGGCGCGTTGATGCTGCCGGTTCAGCGCTTCGGCCACCGCATTCGGCTGGGAAAAGCCGAGGCTCGTGACATAGGCGAACAGCGGCACCATCAACCCGACCAGTCCACCGAGCTTGAGCGCCGCCACCGCCAGCATCAACAATCCCAGCACGGCGACCAGATTGTTGGTTCGACGCAGCACATCGGCCGGACGGCGCTTGCGCAACAGGTGGGCGTTGACCTGCGAGCCGGCAATGATGCCGCACGCGTTCAGCCCGAAAAGCCAGCCGTAGTGCGCAGGGTCGACGCCGTACAGATTGATGAACACGAAGGGCGAGCCGGTGATGTAGGCGAACATCCCCGCCTGGGAGATGCCCCCCGCAAGCGCATTGCCCATGAATTCGCGGTCGCGCACGAGTGCGCCGTAGTTGTGCCACGCCGTAGCGAGCCAATGGCGAGCCTGTTTTGCAGCCGCGCGCGTCTCCGGCAGCCAATAGACGGACATCGCGAAACACAGCGCGCCGAACACCGTCAGGCCCCAGAAGATCCAGCGCCAGCCGACGACCAGCAGGACTTGCCCGCCGATCAGCGGTGCGAGGATCGGGGCCGCGCCCATGATGAGCGTCATGCGCGACAGCACACGCGCCACGGTGCTCGTGTCAAACAGGTCGCGCGCCATCGCACGGGCGATCACAAAGCATGCGCAGCCGCCCACCGCCTGAATGAAGCGACAGACAATCAGCGTCTCGATATTCGTGGCGAGCGCACAACCGGCCGACGCGATGGTATAGAGCGCCAGACCGGCGTAGAGCGGCCGCTTGCGCCCGTAACGGTCGGCCAGCGGCCCGTGCAGCAACTGGCCCAGCCCGAGACCAATAAAGAACGACGCCAGCGAGAATTGCGCTGCCGCGTCCGTCGTATTCAATTCGCGTGCAATGCTCGGCAGCGCGGGCAGATACATGTCGATCGACAGCGAGCCGATGGCCGACAGAATGCCGAGAACGAAAACCGTGCGGAAGGTGTGGGCAGGCATGGCGCGAAACCTAGGGTAATCCCGAATCATACGGCATTGCCCCCGGGCGCGCTCAAGAAATAAGCAAGGGCCCGCCATTCACGCGGGCCCCGACCCGGCGGCGGTCAGGCTGTCTTCGCTTCCGACAGTCCCAGCGATTCGACCATCTGCTCGCGCATGACGAACTTCTGCACCTTGCCCGTGATCGTCATCGGCATCTCGGTCACGAAGCGGATGTAGCGTGGAATCTTGTAATGCGCGATCTGATCCTGGCAGAAGGCGCGGATATCGTCTTCCGTCGCGCTCTGTCCCGGTTTGAGAATGATCCAGGCGCACACTTCCTCGCCATACTTCGCATCCGGCACGCCGAACACCTGCACCGCCTGCACCTTCGGGTGACGGAACAGGAACTCCTCGATCTCGCGCGGGTAGATGTTCTCTCCCCCGCGAATGAGCATGTCCTTTACGCGGCCGACGATATTGCAATAGCCTTCCTCGTCGATCGTGGCCAGATCGCCCGTGTGCATCCAGCCGTCGCGGATCGCCTCACGCGTGCGCGGCTCGTCGTCCCAATAGCCCTGCATCACCGAGTAGCCCTTCGTGCAAAGTTCGCCCTTTTCGCCCACCGGCACGATCTCCCCGGCAGCATCCACGAGTTTCACTTCGAGGTGCGGCTGCACGCGCCCGACGGTCGTCACGCGCTTCTCGAGCGGATCGGTGGTCGTGGTCTGGAACGACACGGGACTCGTTTCCGTCATGCCGTAGGCAATCGTAACTTCGTGCATGTGCATTTGGCTGATCACGCGCTTCATCGTCTCGATCGGGCACGGCGAGCCAGCCATGATGCCCGTGCGCAAGGTATCGAACCGGTAGATGTCGAAGTCCGGATGATCGAGCTGGGCGATGAACATTGTCGGCACGCCGTGCAACGCGGTGCAGCGCTCTTCCGACACCGCGGCCATCGTCGCCTTCGGGTCGAACGCCTCGCCCGGGAACACCATCGTCGCCCCGGTCGACACGCAGGCGAGCACTGCCAGGACCATGCCAAAGCAGTGGTAGAACGGCACCGGAATGCACAGGCTGTCATGCTCCGAGAAGCGCATCGCCATGGCGATGTAACGGCCGTTGTTGACGATGTTGTGATGCGTGAGCGTGGCGCCCTTCGGGTTGCCGGTGGTACCGCTCGTGAACTGGATATTGATGGCGTCGAAGCAATCGAGCCCATCGGTGATCTCGCGCAGCGCGTCGAGATCGGCATCCGCACCGAGCGTGACCACGTCGCTGTAATTCATCATGCCCGGCGTCACGCCCGAGCCCATGCGAATGACGGTGCGCAGCGTCGGCAGCTTCGCCGAGTGCAGTTGACCGGGAGAACTCTCTGCCAGCTCGGGCGCGAGCGTGTTGAGCATGTCGAGATACCGCGACGTCTTGAAGGACTCCGCCGCGATGAGCGCTTTACATCCGACCTTGTTGATCGCGTATTCGAGTTCGGCCAGCCGGTACGCCGGATTGATGTTCACCAGAATCAAACCGATCCGTGCCGTGGCGAACTGCGTGACCAGCCACTCCACACGGTTCGGCGACCAGATGCCCACGCGATCGCCCTGCTTCAGGCCCAACGACATCAGCCCGGAGGCAAACGTATCCACATGCGCGATGAATTCCCGCCACGTCCAATCCACGCCCTGCTCACGGAACACGACGGCCTGCCGCTCTGGATACTTCGCCGCTGTCTCGGCGAGCAGACCGAACACCGTCAACGTCGATAGCGGAATGGTGGTGTCACCCTTCACATACGACAGTCCATTACGAGGTACAACGCCCGAATCTTCCCGGCTTTCCATGCGCTTGTCTCCTGAAGCAATGCTGAAGGGGTGAAATGCTGATGTCCGGCGCTCGCCCGCGTGAATGGCCCGCCTGTTGTCGTCTCATCGAGCGACGGGGGCGCTAGTCATAACAATAGCGCGCGATGCTGACTTGACGTTTACGTTAACGGAATTCTGGCAACGGCACGAGTGGGGATGGCCCTGAGTTGGGCGAAGAATACGCGGGGCGGTGGGCACGCGGTGCCCCCGGGCGGCGGACATGCGCGGACAAAACAAAAGCCCCACGCACTTGCATGCATGGGGCTTTTGGCCGCGGCGTGGCGATGGTCGTTGCAAAGATGACCTTCGTTGCACTACGGCGAGCATGGCGTACAGCGCCGACCATGAGGCCGTCGCCGCAGCCATGCGGCGTTACTTCACCTTGCGGAACTTCTGGATCGCAGCGAGTTGGGCGATGGCTTCGGCCAGTTCGGCTTGGGCAGTCGCATACTCGATGTTCGAATCCTTGTTCGACAGCGCTTCTTCGGCACGGCGCTTGGCTTCGGCAGCCTTGGCCTCGTCCAAATCCTTGCCGCGAATTGCGGTATCCGCGAGCACGGTCACCGTACCCGGTTGCACTTCGAGAATGCCGCCGGCCACGAAGACGAAGTCCTCGTTCCCTGCCTCGTCCTCGATACGCACCGCGCCCGGCTTGATGCGCGTGATCAGCGGCGTGTGGCCGGGCAAAATGCCCAGTTCGCCGGCTTCGCCAGGCAGCGCCACAAAGCGCGCCGGACCGGAGAAGATCTGCGCTTCGGCGCTGACGACGTCTACTTGAATGGTTGCCATAATCGCTCCCGTTGAGTGTGATGAAGCGGCAGGCGCGCCAGTCCGGACATTGCCGCCCTCGCTTCGCTACCCCGCCCCGCAACAGTCACCTGCCGGCGAGCGGTGGCGTCTCTCGCGAGACCCCGCCGTCGCCCGGCACTCAACCGTTTACTGCATCTTCTTGGCTTTTTCGAACGCTTCGTCGATCGTGCCAACCATGTAGAACGCCTGTTCCGGCAGGTGGTCGCACTCGCCATCGACGATCATCTTGAAGCCGCGGATCGTTTCCTTGAGCGGAACGTACTTGCCCGGCGAACCCGTGAACACTTCGGCCACGTGGAACGGCTGCGACAGGAAACGCTGAATCTTACGCGCACGGGCCACGGCGAGCTTGTCGTCCGGCGACAGTTCGTCCATGCCCAGAATCGCGATAATGTCGCGCAGTTCCTTGTAACGCTGCAGCGTCGATTGCACGCGACGGGTCACCGTGTAGTGCTCGTCGCCAATCACGTTCGGGTCGATCTGACGCGAGGTCGAGTCGAGCGGATCGACGGCCGGGTAGATACCCAGCGAGGCGATGTCACGCGACAGAACGACGGTGGCGTCCAAGTGACCGAAGGTGGTGGCCGGCGACGGGTCGGTCAAGTCATCGGCAGGCACGTACACGGCTTGCACCGACGTGATCGAGCCGGTCTTGGTCGACGTAATACGCTCTTGCAGCTTACCCATTTCTTCCGCCAGCGTCGGCTGATAGCCCACGGCGGACGGCATACGACCGAGCAGTGCCGAGACTTCGGTACCGGCCAGCGTGAAACGGTAGATGTTGTCCACGAAGAACAGCACGTCGCGACCTTCGTCACGGAAGTGCTCGGCCATCGTCAGACCGGTCAGCGCCACGCGCAGACGGTTGCCCGGCGGCTCGTTCATCTGGCCGTACACCAGTGCGACCTTGTCCAGAACGTTCGAGTCCTTCATTTCGTGGTAGAAGTCGTTCCCTTCACGGGTACGCTCGCCCACGCCGGCAAACACCGAATAACCGCCGTGTTCCTTGGCGATGTTATTGATGAGTTCCATCATGTTCACGGTCTTGCCCACACCGGCGCCACCGAACAGACCCACCTTACCGCCCTTGGCGAACGGGCAGATCAGGTCGATCACCTTGATGCCGGTTTCGAGCAGTTCGGTCGACGGCGACAGTTCGTCGAACGCCGGTGCCTTCTGGTGAATCGAACGGGTGTGTTCCTTGGCGATCGGACCGGCTTCGTCGATCGGACGGCCCAGCACGTCCATGATGCGACCCAGCGTCGGCTTGCCGACCGGCACCGTGATCGGCAGACCGGTGTTTTGCACCGTCATGCCGCGGCGCAGGCCTTCGGAGGAACCCAGACAGATGGTACGAACCACGCCGTCGCCCAGCTGTTGCTGGACTTCGAGCGTCAGTTCCGACCCTTCCATGGTGAGCGCGTCGTAGATCTTCGGCATGCTTTCGCGCGGGAATTCCACGTCGATAACGGCGCCGATGCACTGTACGATTTTGCCTTCAATCAAAGCAGTACTCATCGCTTTTCCTTTAGATACTCAAATTCATTTCGCCTTGCGGCGCATCGGCCCGTGCCACCGCTTAGACTGCGGCGGCGCCACCCACGATTTCGGACAGTTCCTTCGTAATCGCGGCTTGACGACCCTTGTTGTAGATCATCTGCAATTCACCGATCACGGTCTTCGCGTTGTCCGATGCGGCCTTCATGGCCACCATACGGGCGGACTGTTCCGACGCCATGTTCTCTGCGACAGCCTGGTACACGACAGCTTCGACGTAACGCACCAACAGGGCATCGACGACCGTCTTCGCATCCGGTTCGTAGATGTAGTCCCACGAATGCTGTGCCGGCACTGCGCTCGCGTCGTCCGACGCACCCTCGAACTTCTCGGGCAGCGGCAGCAGTTGTTCGACCACGGCTTCCTGCTTCATCGTGTTGACGAAGCGGTTGTAGGCCAGATACACGGCGTCGAGCTTGCCTTCGGCGTACGCATCGAGCTGCAGCTTCACTGCGCCGATCAACTTGTCCAGATGTGGCGTGTCGCCCAGTTGCACGACATGCGATACCACCTTCGCGCCGATACGGTTCAGGAAACCGAAGCCCTTGCTGCCGATGGCAGTGGCCTCGATCTTCAGGCCTTGCGCTTCGATGTCCTTCATCTTGGCCACCACGGCACGCAGCACGTTGGTGTTCAAGCCGCCGCACAGACCCTTGTCCGTCGTCACCACGATGAAGCCGGCCGCTTTCGCGTCGGCATGCTTCACCATGAACGGGTGGTGGTATTCCGGATTCGCCTGGCCCATATGCGCGGCGATCTGGCGCACCTTGTCAGCGTACGGCCGGGCATGACGCATGCGTTCCTGCGCGCGGCGCATCTTCGACGCGGCCACCATTTCCATGGCCTTGGTGATCTTGCGCGTGTTTTGCACGCTTTTGATCTTGCCGCGAATTTCCTTCATTCCAGCCATTGCTTACTCCTTGTCTCGGCGCGACGTTCGCTGTTGGCTGAACATCGCGCCTTCCCGGGTCCGTTGAATAGTTACCGATTCAACCGGATTAGTAAGCGCCGGTCTGCTTGAAGTCCTTGATCGCAGCGTGCAGGGCGGCTTCGTCGTCCTTCGAGAGATCTTTGGTCTCTTCGATACGGCCGATGAGCGCGCCGTGGCTGGTCTTCAGAACTTCGCGCAGACCCTTTTCGAACGACAGGACCTGGGAGACTTCGAGGTCGTCCAGATAGCCGTTGTTGGCGGCAAACAGCGACGTGGCCAGTTCCCAGACCTGCAGCGGCTGGTACTGCGGCTGCTTGAGCAGTTCCGTCACGCGGCGGCCGCGCTCGAGCTGCTTGCGGGTCGCTTCGTCCAGGTCGGAGGCGAACTGCGCGAACGCAGCCAGCTCACGGTACTGTGCGAGGTCGGTACGGATACCGCCCGACAGCTTCTTGATGACCTTGGTCTGCGCCGCACCACCCACACGCGACACCGAGATACCGGCGTTGATTGCCGGACGGATACCCGCGTTGAAGAGGTCGGTTTCCAGGAAGATCTGGCCGTCGGTAATCGAAATCACGTTCGTCGGAACGAAGGCGGTCACGTCGCCGGCTTGCGTTTCAATCACCGGCAGGGCGGTCAGCGAACCGCTCTGGCCCTTGATTTGGCCGTTGGTGAACTTCTCGACGTACTCTTCCGAGACACGCGCCGCACGCTCGAGCAGACGCGAGTGGAGATAGAACACGTCGCCCGGGTAGGCTTCACGGCCCGGCGGACGGCGCAGCAGCAGCGAAATCTGACGATAGGCCCAGGCTTGCTTGGTCAAGTCGTCATAAATGATCAGCGCGTCTTCGCCGCGATCGCGGAAGTACTCGCCCATCGTGCAGCCGGCGTACGGTGCGATGAACTGCATGGCAGCCGAGTCCGACGCCGTTGCCGTCACGATGATCGTGTATTCCATCGCGCCGTGCTCTTCGAGCTTGCGCACCACGTTCATGATCGACGAGGCCTTCTGACCGATGGCGACGTACACGCAGGTCATGCCCTTGCCCTTCTGCGAGATGATCGCGTCGATGGCCACAGCGGTCTTACCCGTCTGACGGTCACCAATGATCAGCTCACGCTGGCCGCGGCCGATCGGCACCATGGCGTCGATTGCCTTGATACCGGTCTGCACCGGTTGCGACACCGACTTACGCCAGATCACGCCCGGGGCGATTTTTTCGATGGCGTCGGTGAGCTTGGCGTTGATCGGACCCTTGCCGTCGATCGGCTGGCCCAGTGCGTCAACGACGCGGCCCTTCAGTTCCGGGCCGACCGGCACTTCCAGAATGCGGCCCGTGCACTTGACGGTGTCGCCTTCCGAGATGTGCTCGTATTCGCCCAAAATCACGGCGCCGACGGAGTCGCGCTCGAGGTTCAGTGCCAGACCGAACGTATTGCCCGGGAATTCCAGCATTTCGCCCTGCATCACGTCCGACAGGCCATGGATGCGGCAGATACCGTCAGTCACCGAGATCACGGTGCCTTCGTTACGGACTTCGGCGCCGCTCTCGAGACCTTGAATCCGGCTCTTGATCAGTTCGCTGATTTCAGAGGGATTGAGTTGCATATGTGCTCCTGATATTCAATTCTTGCCGTCGCAGTCGTATCGCGCCGGCCTCAGGCCGTCAGCGACGTCCGCATAGCTGCCAGGCGGGCGCGCACCGAAGTGTCCAGCACCTCGTCGCCAACCACCACACGCACGCCACCGATGAGCGACGGGTCTACCGTCACGCTCGCGTTGAGCTTGCAGCCGAACTTGTGCTCGAGGCCCTTGACCAGAGAGGTCAGTTGCTCGCCTTCGAGCGGGAAGGCGCTTTCGATCGTGGCATCCGCCGAACCGGAGGCAGCGTTCTTCAACGCTTCAAACTGTTCGGCGATCTCCGGCATGGCGGCCAGACGGCCGTTCTCGACCACAGCGGCGACGAAGTTGCGCACTTCGGCGTCGGTCGATTTCACGGCCGCGGTCAGCACATCGACCACTTGCGCCGGCGTGATTTTCGGATCGTCGGCCAGATTGGCCACTTCGGACAGCGCTGCCACTTGCGCCAGTTCGCGCACCAGCCCCGACCAGCGATTCAGGTCGCCGGTCTTGGCCACGCGGAACAGCGCTTCGGCGTACGGACGAGCGATGGTTGCGAGTTCGGCCATGATCAGAGCTCTGCCTTGAGTTGGTTCAGCAGGTCGGCATGGGCCTTGGCGTCAACTTCACGCTTCAGGATCTGCTCGGCGCCCTTGACAGCCAGACCGGCAACGTCTTCGCGCAGCGATTCACGGACCTTGACGGCCTGATTCTCGGCTTCGGCTTTGGCGTTGGCGATGATTCGGGCGGCTTCGGCTTGCGCCTGGGCCTTGATTTCGTCGGCCACGGCCTGAGCACGCTTCTCGGCGTCGGCAATACGCTTCGCGCCTTCGTCGCGGGCTTCCGCGAGGGCTTGCGTGGAGCGCTTGTTGGCGGCGTCCAGTTCGGCCTTGCCCTTGTCGGCGGCAGCCAGACCGTCAGCGATTTTCTTCGCGCGTTCGTCGATTGCCTTGATCAGCGGCGGCCACACGAACTTCATCGTGAACCATGCCAGGATCAGAAACACGACGGTTTGCGCGAACAGAGTTGCGTTTATGTTCACGGTGTTTCCTTTCGGTGATGCGAGTCGATTGGCAAAACAGCGCGCCCCATGGTGCCAGCTGGCTTGGGCGCGCCGTTCATGTCCAGTTGGCCGCGCGGATCATTGCGCGACCGGCCGAAAGAAACTTAAGCGAGCTTCGACAGCAGCGGGTTCGCGAACGCGAACAGCATGGCAACGCCCACGCCGATCAGGAATGCCGCATCGATCAGGCCGGCCAGCAGGAACATCTTCGTTTGCAGCGGGTTCATCAGCTCGGGCTGACGGGCGCACGCTTCGATGTACTTACCGCCCATCAGCGCGATACCCAGGCAGGCGCCGATAGCACCCAGACCGATGATAATGCCGATAGCGATGGCGGTCAGACCCTGGATGTTGGCGATGAAAGCTTGCATGATTACTCCTTTTGGTTAGAGACTCGAAACTTTAAATTTGAAAAACTGTGAAACCGGGAAACACGTCACTGCCTGCAACGACCCATCAATGATGGTCGTGCGCCTGGCCGATATACACCAGCGTGAGCATCATCATGATGAACGCCTGGAGCAACACGATCAGGATGTGGAAAATCGCCCATGCGGTGCCGGCAATGATGTGACCGACAAAACCCAGCACCGACGCATCCGCGCCAAAGCTCCAGATGCCGCCCAACAGAGCGATCAGCAGGAACAACAGTTCGCCGGCGTACATATTGCCGAACAGTCGCATACCGAGCGACACGGTCTTGGCACAGAATTCGATCAGGTTGAGCAGCAGGTTCGGGATCCACAGCAGGAAGTGGTTACCGAACGGTGCCGTGAACAACTCGTGCATGAAACCACCCGCGCCCTTGATCTTGAAGCTGTAGTACAGCATCAGGATCAGCACGCCGACGGAAATACCCAGCGTACCGTTCAGATCGGCCGTCGGCACGATGCGGTGATGGGTAATGATGTCGCCCAGGCCGACCCACCCGATCACCTTTGACGGCAGATCGACGGGCAGCAAGTCCAGCGAGTTCATGAGGGCGACCCAGACGAACACGGTCAACGCCAGCGGTGCGATGAACGCACGATTGCCGTGCACGATGCTCTTCGACTGGTCTTCCACCATTTCGACGAGCATTTCAACCGCCCCCTGGAAACGGCTCGGCACGCCCGAGGACGCTTTACGGGCAGCCAACCAAAGCACGAAACAGCCCAGAACGCCCATTGCGATCGACCAGAACATCGTGTCCCAGTTGATGATCGAGAAATCGACGATCTTGGTTTGCGTCGAACTCGCAAGGTTTTGCAGGTGGTGCGAAATGTACTCCGACGGGCTCGGAGCGTGGCCGGCTTCTAATGACATAGCGATCAAACACCCAATTATGAAAATCCGCACACGGTAGCGTGTCGACGCGCGAGCGGGTTTTCACCGCTACTTCAATGCCATCGCAAGCCAATAGACTTTGAGCGTGAGCACGAAGGTGACCAGCAACGCTATCCAGTGCACGCCTGGGTAGCCGAAGGCTATGGCCACAAACAACGCAATCGTCGTTGCTACCTTGACCGCCTCTCCCACCATCAACGAACCGACGGAGAGGCGATCACCTGACATTCTTAGCCGCAGCGCAAACAATGCGCCCGGCAACCAACCGACCATTCCACCCAGCCATGCGGACACCGCCGCGTCTCGTGGCGATGCCGAGAGTAACCACCAGGCCAGCGCCGCTACCAGCGACAGCAGTACCTGGGCTCCCACCACCCTGAATGGAGTCACACGGGACACACGCCCCACATCGGGACCGAACAGGCGCTCAGCCTGCGCACGTGTGAGCGGAACGATGGTTTCTTGCGCCTGCTCGTCGTCCCAGACCTCTGATGCTGCACGTGCCGGCGCTTGCGGTTTCGGTTCCAAGTTCGACCGTTTTTCGTCGGTCATCTCGTAGCCTCCCCGCCCGACTCGTGCAAAACGAATGGGCTCTTCAAGCAGATAAATCCGCGAGATTTTACGGGAAATTACGAACCCCAGTCAATCGAAACACGCAACAAATTCGCCGAAATTGTGCAGTGCATGCTCCGATTTGGCGCCAACTCTCAAGGAGCCCGATTTTCCTCATGGTGCAGCGCGGCAAATGCCCCAAACGCTGCGCAATCGCTGCGACTTGACGTCATTCGATGCGCGATTATCCCCATTTGAGGGCAACATATCCGACACACAGTGCCACCAGATAAAACGGGAGAGAGAGCCAATGAAAGCGCCACCAGATCTTGTCAGATTTCGCCATGCGCAATGCGATCAGGTTGGCTAACGAACCGATTGCAAGGCCGAAGCCACCGACCGCCGCGCCATGCGCAAGCGCCGGCCAGTTGTGGCTGTACTCCGCGAGCAGGATCGCGGCGGGAACGTTGCTGATGACCTGCGACAGCACCGCGGCCCCCAAATAGGCCATGCCGGATCCGGACAAATCCACCTGACCGAGGGTCGCGCGCACCTCGGGTAACCCGGCCACACCGCGCAGCACCACGAACATCAGCACGAAGATGGCGAGCAGCAACCAGTCGATACCGAACACCGCATTGCGCCGCGCGACGAGCAGGACCGCCGCCACCCCCGCGCAGGCCCAGGTGGCAGCGCCGTGATCCGCCAGCACCACGAACGCCACGAACAGCGCCAGGGCGACCCACAGCAACGGCCAGCGCACGTCATGCGCGGGGCCACGCCGCTGAAAATGCAGCACACGGGAATCGAACGCCATCGCACACGTCACGAGCAACACGGCCATAAGCGCCAACGTCAGAGGCGTCATCATGACGACGTAAGCTCCGAAGCCCATGCCACTGTGTTGCCACAGGAAGAGATTCTGCGGATTGCCGAGCGGCGTGAGGCTCGAGCCGGCATTGACCGCCAACGCGAGGAAGATGATCAGCCGTTCAATCCGCACCGGCGCAATGCGTGCGAGCGACTGCGCGAGCGGCACGACGGCAAAGAGGGCGACGTCGTTGGTGAGCAGCGTGGAGAGGGCTGCGGCGAACGCCACCATCAACAGCGCGAGACGTCGCTCGGTGCGAAACGCCCGCAGCAAGCGCTGGGCAAGCCAATCGAGGAAGCCGCTCTGATCGATCGCGCGCGTGAGCATCAGCAATCCGGCGAGCGTGAGAATCGTGTGCTGATCGATGCGTGCGAACAGGTCCCCAAGGCTCGCCGGCCGGGCTATCTGCAAGGCGACGAATCCCACGAGCAGGATGACCAGCACGCGATCGTCGCGCACGCGCTCGTAGGTTGCGCGCAGGGCGCGCAATGCACGCGTCGCTGCGGTGCCGTGCTGTGACGATGGCGATGACGCTGCCGATGACGATGAAGCTGGCACGGCCGATGTCTGCGACGGGCTCGCCTTCGTCGGCTCCACGGACTTGCCTGCGGGATCGCTCACGAGAGGACGCTCAACACACCGACGTCATTCGGCACGAATGCGCGCGAGAATGCCGTCGAGCGCGTCGAGGCTGCCGAATTCAATCGTGAGTTGTCCGGCGCCTTTGCGGCCGACCTTGATCTTGACGTTCGACGCGAGCAAATCCGACAACTCTTCTTCGAGACGCGTCACGTCGCGACCGCCCTCTTCCGCCGAGCGACGACGAATCCCGTCTCCCTGCGGCTTGAGCGATGCATTGACGATGCGCTCCGTGTCGCGCACCGAAAGACGCTTGTTCACCACTTGATTGGCGAGCGTGATCTGCGTGGCGGCGTCGACGGAGAGCAGCGCACGCGCGTGCCCCATGTCGAGATCGCCCGCGAGCAGCATCGTCTGCACGGGATGCGCGAGATTGAGCAGGCGCAACAGGTTCGACACCGCGCTGCGCGAGCGGCCAAGCGATTCGGCGGCTTGCTCGTGCGTGTAGTTGAACTCACCGAGCAGCCGCTGAATGCCTTGCGCTTCTTCAAGCGGATTCAAGTCTTCGCGCTGAATATTCTCGATGAGCGCCATCGCGGCGGCGGCTTCGTCGGGCACGTCGCGCACGAGCACCGGCACTTCGGCCAGTCCGGCGATACGTGCGGCACGAAAACGTCGCTCGCCCGCAATAATTTCGTACTTCTCACCATCGACGGGACGCACCAGAATCGGCTGCATCAGGCCCTGCGCGCGAATGCTCGCGGCAAGTTCCTGCAGTGCGCCCTCATCCATGCGAGTGCGAGGCTGATACTTGCCGGCCTGAAGGCGCTCGAGCGCCATGACCGACGGTGCGCCGTCGGCGCGCGCGTCGGTCGCGCCGTTGTGATTATCGGCGTGGGCGCCGAGCAGGGCTTCGAGGCCGCGGCCCAGGCCCTTTTTCTTCAGTGCGGTGGTCTTGGTCGCCATGTGAATGCGTTCCTGCGCGAATGCGCCTTACATAGTTTGAATACGCGCGATCATTTCCGCGCCGAATTGCAGATACGCCTTCGCGCCACGCGATGCAGGATCGAAAACGACGCCTGGCATGCCGTAGCTCGGCGCTTCAGCGAGTCGCACATTGCGCGGAATGATCGCGTTGAATACCTTGTCTCCGAAGTGCTCCTTGAGCTGGTCCGAGACTTGTTGCTGCAGCGTGATGCGCGGATCGAACATCACGCGCAGCAGGCCGATCACCTGCAGGTCGCGGTTCAGATTCGCGTGCACTTGCTTGATCGTATTGACGAGATCCGACAACCCTTCGAGCGCGAAATATTCGCACTGCATCGGAATGATCACGCCGTGCGCCGCGCACAACCCGTTGAGGGTAAGCAGCGAGAGCGTGGGCGGGCAGTCGATGAGGACGAAATCGTACGCGTCGTCGACTTTGGCGAGCGCCAGCTTCAATCGGGTGTCGCGATTCTCGAGCGAGACGAGTTCCACGTCCGCACCCGCGAGTTCACGGTTCGCGGGCAGCACATCGTAACTCCCCGACTCCGAGCGCTGGCAACTCGCGACCACATCGGCACCGTCCACCAGCACTTCGTACACGCTTGATTCGAGAGCGGCTTTGTCGATGCCGCTGCCCATCGTCGCATTGCCCTGCGGATCGAGGTCGACCAACAGGACACGCTGCCCGTGCGACGCCAGTCCGGCAGCGAGGTTCACCGTGGTGGTCGTCTTGCCGACGCCGCCCTTCTGATTGGCCACGCAGAAAATTTTCGCCATGCCGATGTAGTCCTCCGAATGCTGCCGTGTTGATGCGATGGGTGCAGATCATGCCGGGCTGAAACCGGGGCCAATGCGCCGCGCCGCCAGCGACCGCCGACTGGCTGAGGCCCGGCGTGCGCGATTCGCTCCGTCCCGCAAATTCGATTACCTGAGTAAAGCTCAGTTATTACTTTCGCTGACCGGCGTCAGACGCGCCGGCGGGCGGTACTGCCGAGGCGCTCGCCTTTTGGGGCGTCAACACCAGTTTGTCAGTGTCGTAGCCCTGCTTGCGCAACTGGGCACGCATTTGATTCAGTGCGTTGTCGTCCATCGTCGGCGTTCGCGAGAGGACCCAGAGGTACTCGCGACTGGGCTCTCCGACAGCGGCAAACTGATAGTCGTCGTCGAGCACGATAACCCAGTAGTTCGCCCAAAGCCAGGGAATCCAGTGCAACCATTGCGGCGCGAACGTCACCTTGAAGCGGGCCGTGCCGGTGCCCTGCCCATCGGTGCGTGCCAGACCGGTATCGCTGACCCACGTACCATCGTCCTTGCGGCATCGGTTGGTGACTTCGATCCGCCCGTCCGGTCGCGCGGCATACTGCGCCGTCACGTCCGACACACATTTTCGCTCGAAGAAATTCGGATAGCGTGCTATTTCGTACCAGGTGCCGACGTAGCGCGCTTTGTCGATCTTCTGTACCGGCCGCACGCGTGTCGTCAGCGATTCTTGTCCGGATTGCCCCCAGGCGACCGCGGCAACCACCGAAAAACTGACCATGACGGCCCCTGCCCAGCGGGTCATCTTATTCATGCTGTTACCTTCACGCGAAGCAAATGACGCTCGGCGTCGAGAAATGGGACGTTCAGCGCCAGGCGCTCAACCAGTGTGTAGCCGGTGGGCAGCGCGAGTTCGCTTTCTGACGCCACGCCTTTCATGGCCCAGAAGCTGCCATCGGGAGCCAGCAAGGCTCCCGCGAGGGTGACGAAATCGGTCAGCTCAGCAAAGGCGCGCGACACGATGGCGTCGAAAGGTGCGCTCACTTCTTTGCCAACAGCGAGTGACTCGACCCGGCCGGTCACGACCGTCAGATTGGTCAACTTGAATGTCGCGCGGGCCTGGGTGAGGAATGCTGTTTTTTTGTGCACGATGTCGTTGACCGTCACTTGCCAGTCGGGACGCACAATCGCGAGCACCACGCCGGGCAGCCCACCGCCTGAGCCCACGTCAAGCACACGTGAAATCGGCTCACGGTCAAGGCGCGGCAGAATGGAGAGCGAATCGAGCAGGTGCTTGACGACCATTTGGCGGGGTTCGCGGATGGAGGTCATCTGCAACGAGGCATTCCATTTCGCCAGCAACGCCTGGTAGTCGAGCAGGCACCGCTGTTGTTCTTCGCTGATGGACAGGCCGAGTTGCCGGATGCCGTCGGCCAAAAGCACAGCCAGGTCATTGCCGCCGTTGGCGGCGGAACGTCGCGGATCGGTCATGAGGGCTCCGCGTCAGGCTGCGTGTGCGTCGCCGTCATCGGCGGCAGCGGTCGCTTCCCCTGACGCGCGACGGCGTCCGAGCCCTTTCTTGAGGTGGATCATCAGCAGCGAGATCGCGGCGGGCGTCACGCCGGAGATACGCGATGCCTGGCCCAATGTCTCAGGCCGCTGTGCCCCCAGCTTCTGGCGCACTTCGATCGATAGTCCGCGTACGTCGTTGTAGTCGATGTTGGCCGGCAGCACGGTGTTTTCGTTGGCTTCCTTGCGCACGATCTCGTCGGCCTGACGGTCGATGTAGCCCTGATACTTGGCGGCGATCTCGATCTGCTCACGAATCTGGTTCGCTTGCAGTGGATCGTCGGAGAGCGGTGTTTCGGCGGCAAGACGACCGCCCTGCACGGCCATGAGGGCGTCGTAGCCAACTTCCGGGCGACGCAGCAAATCGGCCAGCGAGTATTCATGGTCGATGGCTTTGCCGAGCAGCGGCACGGCATCTTCGGCCGGGAAGGTTTTCGGTGTCACCCACGTCGATTTGAGACGTTCTGTTTCACGTGAAACAGCGTCGCGTTTGCGGCAGAACGATTCCCAGCGCGTATCGTCGACGACACCGAGTTCGCGGCCGACTTCGGTCAGACGCATGTCGGCATTGTCTTCACGCAGCGACAGGCGATACTCGGCGCGGCTGGTGAACATGCGGTAGGGTTCGGAGACGCCACGCGTAATCAGGTCGTCGACGAGCACGCCAAGGTACGCCTGATCGCGGCGCGGGCACCAGGCATCGCGGCCTTGTACTTGCAACGCGGCGTTGATGCCGGCGAGCAGCCCTTGGGCGGCGGCCTCTTCGTAGCCCGTCGTTCCGTTGATCTGCCCCGCGAAGAAGAGCCCGGAGATGACGCGGGTTTCGAGCGAGCTGCGCAGCCCACGGGGATCGAAGTAGTCGTATTCGATGGCATAGCCTGGGCGCAGGATGTAGGCATTCTCCATGCCTTTCATCGAGCGGACGAGTTCGAGTTGTACGTCGAACGGCAGGCTGGTGGAGATGCCGTTGGGGTAGAACTCGTTGGTCGTGAGGCCTTCGGGTTCGAGGTAGATCTGGTGCGACGTCTTGTCGGCGAAGCGGTGAATCTTGTCTTCGATGGACGGACAATAGCGCGGACCGACGCCTTCGATAACGCCGGTGTACATGGGCGACCGGTCGAGTCCGCCGCGGATGATATCGTGGGTGCGTTCGTTGGTGTGGGTGACCCAGCACGGCACTTGGCGCGGATGCTGTTCGGGGCGGCCGAGAAACGAGAACACGGGAACGGGATCGAGGTCACCGGGCTGTTCTTCGAGAACGGAGAAGTCGATGGAACGGCCGTCGATGCGCGGCGGCGTACCGGTTTTCAACCGACCTTGCGGTAGTTTCAACTCTTTGAGGCGAGCGGACAGGCTGATGGCGGCCGGGTCTCCGGCGCGCCCGCCAACGTAGTTGTTCAGCCCGACGTGGATTTTGCCGTCGAGGAAGGTGCCGGCGGTGAGAACCACGGCGCGGGCGCGGAAACGCAGCCCCACTTGGGTGATGGCGCCTACGACACGTTCGCCTTCGACGATGAGGTCTTCGACGGCTTGCTGGAAGAGCCAAAGGTTAGGCTGATTCTCGAGGCGATGGCGGATAGCCTGCTTGTAGACAATTCGGTCAGCTTGGGCACGGGTGGCGCGCACGGCCGGCCCTTTGGACGAATTCAGGATGCGAAACTGGATACCGCTCTCGTCGGTCGCGGCGGCCATGGCCCCGCCCAGTGCATCGACCTCTTTGACGAGATGGCCTTTGCCGATCCCGCCGATGGAGGGATTGCAGCTCATCTGACCGAGGGTCTCGATGTTGTGGGTGAGCAGAAGCGTCTTACAGCCCATGCGGGCCGAGGCGAGCGCAGCCTCTGTGCCGGCATGGCCGCCACCCACTACGATCACGTCGAACTCGGTCGGATAAAGCATCGTCATCTTGCCGCGGACGGCAAACTCTCTGGATTCGGTAATGGCGGAATTATAGCGGTATTGCGGTGCATCATTTGTAACGGCTGAGGTGTTTCACGTGGAACGTTGGCAAAACGACGGTATTGGGGACGGTTTCACGTGAAACATCGTTGGGTTGGATGGGGGAACGCTTAGGTTATGAAGCGTGGCGAGGGCCTTCCTGCACCACCCCACCGTTGAATTCCATCCCTCGCTCTCGCCTGCCTCCGGGCAGCGGAGATCACCGGCACCCCGACTGCGCTCCACTTGAAAGTCGCTCCGTCAGGGCACCGGCAATCTCCGCCAATCCATTGCCCCAGGACAACCATCGCCAGATCGTCACTCGATGTTTCACGTGAAACGTCGTTGAGCGGATTCGGCGGTTGCTTTAACTTTACCGCGACGTGAACGCAACACTGCAACACCCCACCCTTGAATTCCGCCCCAACCTTCACCTGCCTCCGGGCAGCGGAGATCACCGGCGCCCCGACTGCGCTCCACTTGAAAGTCGCTCCGTCAGGGCACCGGCAATCTCCGCCAATCCATTGCCCCAGGACAACCATCACCGGATCGTCACTCGGTGTTTCACGTGAAACCTGGTCGGGTGGATTCGGCGGTTACTTTGACGCTACCGCGACGTGAACGCAACACTGCAACACCCCACCCTTGAATTCCGCCCCCACCCTCACCTGCCTCCGGGCAGCGGAGATCGCCGGCACCCCGACTGCGCTCCACTTGAAAGTCGCTCCGTCAGGGCACCGGCAATCTCCGCCAATCCATTGCCCCAGGACAACCATCGCAGGATCGTCACTCGGTGTTTCACGTGAAACCTGGTCGGGTGGATTCGGCGGTTGCTTTGACGTTATCGCGACGTGAAGGCATGACTCCACCACCTCACTCTCAAATTCCACCGCCCCCCTTTTTCATCTCGGCGGCGCCAGCGGACTTCAATGGAGGACGCGGTTGAGAGATCGAACGCAATAGTAGTGAGATTGGCGGAGCCCTGACGGAGTAACTTTGAGGTGGAGCACAATCAGTGTGCCAACAATCAATGACCACTGCCCGGACGGATGAGAGCACGTCACCTGATTGCGGGGACGCGGCGTTTCTGCTTTCTTATTTTCCCTCACGCTCTACGTGAAAACCTCGGAAGCAAAAGCGACGCTACAAAATCGAAAGCGCCTCCTGGCATTGCACTTTGAAACCCGCATATCCACAGGTGCCCTCTTACCCCGCAAATCGCTTTCGGGAGTTTGCTTTTCTGTGGATAACCTCAAATGTCATTTCCTTGAGATTCTCGAAAATATCGCCAAACCCCTTATTGCGGCAGTGCGCCATGGATTTTGCAGCGCTGCAAATATCCACAAGCAACTGTGAATAACTGAGTCCACCGGTGCAGTGTATGGCGCCCCTCATTTCTTCAAAAAAATAGGGGCAGATAACAGTCACCGACGGGTGCCGGTCAACCTCCGAAAATGAAAAAGCCCGCCAAAGTGGCGGGCTCTCCGGGGGTACCAACGCGACAAGCGACGCCCTTCAGGCAGCCTTCTTCGCCAGCCCCAGATACGTTTCGATGACTTTAGGATTGTTGGCCAGTTCTTGCGCCGGGCCTTCCAACGCGAGTTCGCCCGTCTCGATGACGTAGCCGTAATCGGCCACCTGCAACGCCGCGCGAGCGTTCTGTTCGATCAGCAGCGTGGCCACACCGGTGTTACGCAAGTCACTGATGATGTGGAAGATTTCCTTGACGATCAGTGGCGCCAGCCCGAGGCTGGGCTCGTCAAGCATCAGCAATTGCGGCTTGGCCATCAATGCACGGCCCACCGCGAGCATTTGGCGCTCACCGCCTGACAAGGTCCCCGCTTGCTGCTTCTGGCGCTCTTTGAGACGCGGAAACAGGGCGTAGACGACTTCCATCTGGTCCAGGAAGTTCTTCTCCCCCGCCCGCTTGCGACGGTACGCCCCCAGCAACAGGTTGTCCTCGACGGTCATCGTCGAGAACAACTCCCGCTTTTCCGGAACCAGGCACATGCCGCGGGCCACGCGGGCTTCGATGCCCAGCGCCGACATCTCGTGACCGAGATACGCGACGCTCCCACGGCTGGAGCCGTTGTGCGGCAATGCCCCCATGATGGCGTTGAGCATGGACGACTTGCCCGCTCCGTTCGGACCGATCACGGTGACGATCTGGCCCGCCCCCACCCGCAGATGCGCACCGTGCACCGCTTCGACTTTGCCGTACGCCACGGCGAGGTCCTTGACCTCCAGAATCGCGTCTGCCATCACTCCACTCCTCCCAGGTACGCTTCGAGCACTGCCGGGTTCTTCTGCACGTCTTCGGGCAGGCCTTCGGCGATCTTGGTACCGAACTCCATCACGACGAGGTGATCGGTCAGGTTCATCACGAAGTCCATGTCGTGCTCGACCAGCAGCACGCTCATCCCTTCGTCCTTGAGCTTCTTGAGCAAATCGGCCAGCGCCTGCTTCTCTTTGTAGCGCAGGCCGGCTGCCGGCTCGTCGAGCAACAGCAATGTGGGATCGCACGCCAATGCGCGTGCAATTTCCAGAATACGCTGCTGGCCCAACGCGAGACTGCCCGCCTCGTCATACATGTGCGCGCCGAGACCCACACGCTCGATCTGCCGCTTGGCTTCGTACAGCAACATGGCTTCTTCCTGACGATCAAGACGCAGCACGCTGGACCACACGCCGCCCTGGGGACGTCGACGCAGCCCGTTCTTGTCTCGCAGATAGGCGCCAATCGCAACGTTCTCGAGCACGCTCATCTGCGGCATCAAGCGCACGTGCTGGAATGTACGGCCAATACCGCGCTTGACGATCTCGCGCGACGGCAGCCGGTCGATTCGCTCGCCGAGGAAGGAGATCTCGCCGCGGGTGGCCTGCAGCACGCCGGTCACGAGGTTGAACGTGGTCGACTTGCCCGCGCCGTTCGGCCCGATCAGCCCCACGATCTCGCCTGCTTTGACCTGGAAGGAGACGTCGTTGACCGCTACGAGGCCGCCGAACTCCTTGCGCGCCTTGTCCAGCGTCAGCACCACTTCGCCGACCGCCGGCTTGGCACGATGACCCAGCGGATCCGCTTGCTCCGGCGCCTTCGCGACACGACGCGCCGGGAAGATCTTGCCGAAGAAGGGCCACACGCCGTCGCGCGCATATTGCAGCAGCAGCACCAGCAACACACCAAAGACGATGGTCTCGAAGTTGCCGTTCGCACCCAACAGCATCGGCAGGATGTTCTGGAGGTAGTCCTTGAGCACGGTCAGGATCGCGGCGCCGAGCACCGCGCCCCACACATGCGAGACGCCCCCCACCACGGCCATGAACAGGTATTCGATGCCGTGGTTCAGGTTGAACGGCGTCGGGTTCACGGCGCGTTGCAAATGCGCGTACAACCAGCCCGAGATGGCGGCGAGCACGGCGGCGTACACGAACACGACCACTTTCATCCACGCAGTGTTCACGCCCATCGCCTCGGCCATCACGCCACCGCCCTTGAGCGCACGAATGGCGCGGCCAGGACGCGAATCAAGCAGGTTCTTGACCGATACCACCGCCAGCACCACAACGATCCAGATCAGGTAGTACATCTGACGCCCGCTCGCCAATTCCTTGCCGAAGAGGCTGATCGTCGGGATATCGTTCAGACCGTCGTACTTGCCCAGGAACTCCAGGTTGCCGAACAGGTAGTACAGCGCCAGGCCCCATGCAATCGTGCCCAGCGGCAGGAAGTGGCCCGACAGGCGCATGGTGATCGCGCCAATGACGAGCGCTGCCGCCGCGGTGATGATCACCCCGACGATCAGGCCGAGCCACGGCGACGCGCCATAGGCAGTCGTCAGGTAGGCGGTCGCATAGGCGCCCAGACCGACGAATGCCGCCTGTCCGAACGACGTCATGCCCGCCACGCCCGTCAACAGCACGAGACCAATGGCCACAATGCTGTATAGACCGATGTAGTTGAGCAGCGTTACCCAGTACTCAGGCAAACGCACGGGTGCAGGCAGCACCGGCAACACGGCCAGCACCACCAGGAAAATCAGGAAGTATTTGTTTTTCATTCTGTGGTCCGCCCCGGCTTATTCCTCGTCTTCTTCCACATGCTTGCTTGTGAGCGACAGCCACAGCAGCACGGGAAGGATCAGCGTGAAGACGATGACCTCTTTGTACGCACTCGCCCAGAACGACGAGTACGACTCCAACAGGCCGACCAGAATGGCGCCCAGCGCCGCAACCGGATAACTCACCAGACCGCCGATGATCGCGCCCACGAAGCCCTTGAGGCCGATCAGGAAGCCCGACTCGTAATAGATCGTCGTGATCGGTGCGATCAGGATGCCGCACAGCACGCCCAGCACGGCCGCCAGCGTGAACGCCAGACGCCCCGCCTGCACCGTGCCGATGCCCACGAGCCGCGCGCCCAGCCGGTTCACGGCCGTCGCACGCAACGCCTTGCCCGAGAGCGAACGGTCGAAGTAGAAGTACAACGCCAGGATCATCACGACCGAGACGCCCAACACCCACAGGCTCTGGCCAGACACCATGACGGAGCCGATGTTGAAGTTGGCGTCGGAGAACGCCTGCGTGCGCGAGCCTTCCGCCCCGAACATCACGAGCCCCAGCCCCGTCAGCGCGAAGTGCACGCCCACGGAGACGATCAGCAGCAACAGCGTGCTCGCCTCCGCCAGCGGCTGGTACGCGAGACGATAGAGCATCGGCCCCATCGGCACGACGAGCAACATCGTGAGCGCGATTTGGACGAGCATCGGCAGATTCATCGGTGCCAACGCCCTGACGACGAAGAACGCGGCAATCGGAAACACCAGGTACTTGCCCGCAAGCGTCGGCACCAAGCGCCCCGCCAGCTTGCGACGCTCGCTGTGACGCAAGACGCCCGCCGTCTCCACGACGAACGTACATACGCCCATCGCCACAAGCATCCAGCTCGTCAGCGGAAACTTCTGGGTTTGCAGTGCCGCCAGCGTAAGCGCGCCATACGACACGAACTCGCCCTGCGGAATGAAGATGACGCGAGTGACGGAGAACACCAGCACCAGTGCCAATGCCAGCAAGGCATAAATCGCACCCGTGGTGATGCCGTCCTGCGCCAGGATGGCTGCAATCGAAAGATCCATGCTCCTCTCACTTCGTTTGAGTACTTCTTGAGCCGACTGGCGAGACAGCCGGTGTGATGCACGGCGCAGCGCGCTGCCACCCCGTTCCCCTTCATATCCCTACGCCCCCACGGTCCCCGTGTGACAGCGCACAGAATTATGTATTGTATAAATCATTATGCATTGGTAAAACTCGGGCGACTACTGAGTCATCGACGTCTTTCGAGTGACGTCGCTGCCTGCCATGTCGTCCTCGCCACCCGCGCCGGGCATGCACCGGCCATCCTCGCAATGCCAGGCGTCCCGAAAACGGTCATTCCGCCACCTTCCGGCGGCGACGCGGCTTGTCCGGCAGCGATGGCGCAGCGGCCAGCACCTCCGGCGGCAGGGCCTCGCGCACGACGTCGAGCAGCCGGTAGATCTCGGCGAGCGTGTCTCGCCCGACCTTGTCTTCCAGATAGCGATAGCGCGCCTCGACCAGCGGACCGAGCTTTTTGCATAGGGCGCGGCTCGATGGCGTAAGCGACACCATCACGCGACGCTGATCGACTGCCATCCGACGGCGAATGATGAGGCCCGACGCCTCCATGCGCTCCAGCATGCCGGACAGGCTCGGGCTGAGGATGCAGCACTCCCGTGCGACCTGCCCGATTTCCATTTCCCCGGATTGGCTATCGTTGACGGCCCTTATCACACGCCATTGTTGTTCCGTGATGTCATAACGATTGAGCAAGGGTCGGAACAGCCCCATTGCCGCTTCCCGTGTCTGTAACAACACCAACGATAGGTTGCGGTGTTCGAATTCACCCGTCATGGATTTACGCTCGAAAGGATCGGCCGGCCAGCCCCCCGGCGGCGGCGATCAGGTTGGGACAATGCGGCCTCTCAGGTGCCGCTCGCAAACGCATGTCCTGCCGTCTCTTTGCGAAGCGCGAAACTACCACGCTCAAAAAAAACGGGCGCGAACGCCCGTTCTTCTGGCCCGGTCGGTCCAACCGGGCGCCGATACCGCAGATCCATCGGAGGTGACAGCGGGGCATGCCTGTGAGCTATAGGCAGCCCCGGCGCCCATCAGTTCGCCAATTTCCACTTGCCGTTGACGATTTCCACCATCACGCGCGAGCGCTGGTCCAGGCCGTTGTGGTCCTTCGCGCTCATGTTGAAGATGCCCGCGGTGCCCGGCATGTCCTTGACGTTCTCCAGGGCCTCGCGCAATGCCGCGCGGAACTCGGCCGTGCCCGGCTTGGCCTTCTTCAGCGCAACGGGAATGGCCCGCTGCAGCAACAGACCGGCGTCCCAGGCGTGACCGCCGAAGGTCGAGATGGAGCCCGCGCCGTATGCCTTTTCATACACGACCTTGTAGGCAGCGGCCGACTTCTTCACCGGATTGTCGGCAGGCAGTTGGTCGACGACGAGCAGCGGGCCCGCCGGCAGGTACGTGCCGTCGCAATCCTTGCCGCAAACGCGCAGGAAGTCGTTGTTGGCGACACCGTGGGTCTGATACAGCTTGCCCTTGTAGCCGCGCTCCTTGAGCGTGCGCTGCGGCAGCGCTGCCGGCGTACCTGAACCAGCGATCAGCACGGCATCCGGATTGGCCGCCATGATCTTGAGGACCTGGCCCGTGACCGACGTGTCGGCACGATTGAAGCGCTCATTGGCCACGACCTTGATCTTGTTCAGATCGGCAGCCTTCTGGAACTCCTTGTGCCAGCCTTCGCCGTAGGCGTCGGAGAAGCCGATGAACGCGACCGTCTTCACGCCGTTGTCGGCCATGTGCTTGGCAATGGCGGTGGCCATCAGAATGTCGTTCTGCGGGGTCTTGAACGACCAGGCGCGCTTGGCGTCCACCGGTTCGACAATGGCAGCGCCCGCGGCCATCGAGATCATCGGGGTCTGCGTCTCTGCCGCCACGTCGACCATCGCCAGGGAGTTCGGCGTGACCGTCGAGCCGAGCACGGCGTCAACGTGGTCTTCGCTGATCAGCTTGCGCATGTTCTTGACGGCCGTCGTGGTGTCGGTCGCGTCGTCGAGCAGGATGTACTGCACCGACTGGCCGCCGATCGTCTTGGGCAGCAGCGAAATGGTGTTCTTCTCGGGAATGCCCAGCGAAGCCGCCGGACCGGTCGCCGACAGCGACACGCCAATCTTCACCTGGGCGCTCGCAACGCCCGTAGCCAGCATCATCGCCGACGCCACGCACAGCAACTTCAGTTTCATTTGGGTCTCCTCGCAAAAATTTTGAATTCGTTGTTCTGACCATTGTTGAACCCGCCGGCCCGATATTAACCGACCGCGCAGTCGGCAAATTGTCGCTCATCTTACGGGCACCGGCGCCTTCTCGTAAAGTGCGGTTTCCCCACCTGTGGCTTCAACCGCAAAGGCTTACGTCCGAACGGCGCCGGGCGCCGCCTTCACCACCGATGCCGCACTTGCGCACGCGCGATGCTGTCCGGTCTCCCGTCAGCCGCGAAGCAATGCGTCATAGCCGGTCTTCACGATCAGCACGGCGAGCACACACAGGAACATGCGTCGCACGAAACCCACGCCGCGCTTGAGCGCGAGCCGGCTGCCCACCTGACTGCCCAGCACGTTCATGACCGCCATGCCGAGGCCAACCTGCCACGCAACGTGCCCGCCCATGCCAAACAGCCACAGCGCGGCCAGGTTGGTCGCCACGTTCACGATCTTCGCCGACGCCGAGGCGTTGACGAAATCCTGACCAAACAGGCGGACAAACAGGAAGACGAGGAAGCTGCCCGTGCCGGGGCCGAAGAAACCGTCGTAGAAGCCGATGGCGCCGCCCACGGCGATCGCCATGAGGGTCACCCCCGCCCCACCTGTCACAGGGGCGTGAACCGTCCCGAAATCCTTCTTGCGCAGGGTGTAGATTGCCACGCCGGTCAGCACGAACGGCAGCAGCTTGCGAAGCACGTCGGCCGGCACATGGGAGACGGCGTACGCACCGCAAAACGAAAACAAGAAGGCGGCGACGGTGGCCGGCAACAGAATGGCCCAGCGCAGTTGAATGCCGCGCGCGTAGCGCAGCGCAGCCGATGCCGTGCCCCAGATACCGGCCAGCTTGTTGGTACCGAACAGCAACGGCGGCGCCGCGTTCGGGAAAACGGCGAAAAGCGTCGGTACGGAGATCAGCCCGCCACCTCCGACCACCGCATCGACCAGACCGGCCACAAACGCCCCGACCGCGAGCATCAGCCAATCGGTCAGCGCCCCACTCGTCAACATCCGTCCCCCCTATCGGCAAACAGGTGTTTTTCGGGACGTGCTCCGATCGCAGCAAGGACACGCCGGACATGGGCGCGCAAAAGTGCTGATGGAGGAACGTGAGGGGGGCGGGGCATGCGACCAGGACTGTCGGGGGACGAGAATCGGGCTTCTGCGGATGACGGCTTCGCACTGCGGCGAAGCCCAATATAAAAAGCGCTGTTGGAGTTTTCTCCAACAGCGCTTCCTTTTTGGCGGTGCGCGTTATCGCGCTTATTGTCTCCTCGATCCTCGCCCCTATATCCTGCCGTGACGCGAACTGAAGGAGAGAATAAAGGAGCACCCGATGCACCACAAGTCAGCATTTACCCCTACGGATTAGGTTTTTTCCGAAACGCGTGCGCCAGGGTGAAGAGCGGGCGCCCCAAGCCGGTGCGCCCGCGCCTCCGTCAAGAAGGTTGCGCCGTGGTGCGCGTAGGGCGGAACAACCGGCTCCGCGCCACCAGCTCGCCCACCAGACCGCGGCGGAAGGCCAGCACGCAGATGATGAAGATCGCCCCGATGACGATCGTCACCGACTCGCCGAGCGTCTGGAACCAGGTCACGCCCGTGGCCGTCGCGAGCCAGTCGCCGATGTCGCCGAGCTTGTTCTCCAGCACGACGATCACCACCGCGCCCACCACCGGCCCAAACATCGTACCCAGCCCACCCACCAGCGTCATCAGGATCACCATGCCCGACATCGTCCAATGCACGTCCGTCAGCGTCGCGAAGCCCAGCACCAGCGTCTTGGTCGAACCGGCCAGCGCGGCAAGCGTGGCCGACAGCACGAACGCGAGCAGCTTGAAGCGATCGACGTCGTAACCGAGCGAGATGGCGCGCGGCTCGTTCTCCTTGATCGCCTTGAGCACCTGACCGAAGGGCGAATGCACGACACGCATGATGAGCAGGAAGCCCAACGCGCAAATGGCCAGCACCACGTAATACAGCGTGAGGTCGGAATCGAGCGGCAGCAGGCCAAAGAGGCTACCGCGCGGCACGCCTTGCAGGCCGTCCTCGCCACCGGTGAACGGCGCTTGCAGGCAGAGGAAGTACAGCATTTGCGCCAACGCCAGCGTAATCATCGCGAAGTAGATGCCCTGCCGCCGGATCGCCAGCACCCCCATGACGAGGCCAAGCAACGCCCCGGCCGCCACGCCCGCAATGATGCCGACTTCCGGCGTGAACCCCAGATTGCGCACCACATAACCGGTGACGTAGCCTGCGCTGCCAAAGAACGCGGCATGGCCGAACGACAGCAGACCCGTAAAGCCGAGCAGCAGGTTGAACGCACAAGCGAACAGCGTGAAGCACAGCACCTTCATGATGAATACCGGATACGCACCGGCGAACGGCGCGACGATCAGCGCCAGTAGCAAGAGGGAATAAAGCACCCGTTGTTGCGTCTCTTGTTGCATGGTTCCGCCCCTTACTTTTGTTTGCCGAACAACCCTGCCGGGCGCAGCAGCAACACGATCACCATGATGACGAACACCACGGTCGCAGACCCTTGCGGGTAGAACACCTTGGTAAAGCCTTCGATGATCCCGAGCATCAGACCGGTCAGGATGGAACCCATGATGGAGCCCATACCACCGATCACGACCACCGCGAACACGGTGATGATCATCGACTGCCCCATGAGCGGCGAGATCTGGATAACGGGCGCGGCGAGCACGCCCGCAAACGCGGCGAGCGCCACCCCGAAGCCATACGTCAGCGTAATCATGAGCGGCACGTTCACACCAAACGCTTCCACCAGCTTCGGGTTTTCGGTCCCCGCGCGCAGATACGCACCGATCTTGGTCTTCTCGATCACGAACCACGTTGCGAAGCACACCACGAGCGAAGCCACCACCACCCACGCGCGATAGTTCGGCATGAACATGAAGCCGAGATTGGTCGCGCCGGAGAGCATGTCGGGGGCGTCGAAGGGCTGCCCCGACACGCCGTAGATCGAACGGAAGACACCCTCGAGCACAAGCGTGATGCCGAACGTCAGCAGCAGGCCGTACAGGTGATCGAGCTTGTAGATCCAGCGCAGCATGGTGCGCTCGATGACGATACCGATGATGCCCACCACAACGGGGGCGAGAATCAACATGACCCAGTAATTGAGGCCGAGATAGTTGCCGCCCATCCAGGCGAGCATGGCCCCCAGCATGAACAACGCGCCGTGAGCGAAGTTGATCACGTTGAGCAGGCCGAAAATCACCGCCAGGCCGAGGCTCAGCATGGCGTAGAACGAGCCGTTCACCAGTCCCAGCAGCAGTTGGCTCAACAGCGCCGGCAGGGGGATGCCTAGTAATTCCATCGAAATCGATTCTCTGCGAGAAAGGTCGCGACGGGACACGCGTCCCGCCGCTTTCGGAGCATCGTGCTAACGGCGCTTACTTCTTCCAGACCGGACAGGTCGACTCTTGCGGCGTAGTGAATGCCTTGTCACCCGGAATCGTGGCGACAATCTTGTAGTAATCCCACGGCGCTTTCGATTCCTGCTTGGTCTTGACCTGCATCAGGTACATGTCGTGGATCATCGAGCCGTCCTTGCGGATGTAACCCTTGCTGAACATGTCGTCGATCTTGATCTTGTGCAGTTCGTCCATCACCTTGTCGGCGTCGGTCGAGCCCGCGGCCTGAACCGCCTTCAGATAGGTCATCGTGGCCGAATAGTCGCCGGCCTGCAGGCTCGACGGCATCTTCTTCATCTTGTCGAAGTAACGCTTGGAGAAGGCACGCGTCTTGTCGTTCTTGTCCCAGTACCAGCTATCGGTCAAGTACATGCCGCCGGTGTTATCCAGCCCCAGCGAGTGAATGTCGTTGATGAACACGAGCAGACCGGCGATCTGCATCTTGCCCTTGATGCCGAACTCCTTCGCGGCCTTGATGGCGTTGACCGTGTCGCCGCCGGCATTGGCCAGACCCAGCACCTGGGCGCCCGACGCCTGCGCCTGGAGCAGATACGACGAGAAGTCCGAGGCCGAGAGCGGATGCCGCACCTCGCCCTTCACCGTGCCGCCGTTGGCCTTGACCACATCGGCCGTGGCCTTCTCCAGCGCGTGGCCGAACGCATAGTCGGCCGTCAGGAAGAACCACGACTTGCCGCCGGCCTTCACGACGGCCGAGCCGGTGCCACGCGCCAGTGCGACGGTGTCATAGGCATAGTGCACGCCGTACGGCTGGCACTGATCGTTGGTCAGGGCATCCGAGCCGGCGCCCACGTTGATGTAGACGCGCTTCTTCTCGGCCGAGACCTTGTTCATCGCGAGGCCAGTCGCCGAGTTCGTGCCGCCGATCAGCATGTCCACGCCATCACGGTCGAACCATTCGCGCGCCTTGGACGCCGCGACGTCCGCCTTGTTCTGGTGATCGGCGGTGACCAGCTCGATCGGCTTGCCGAGGACCTTGCCGCCGAAGTCGGCGATGGCCATCTTGATGGCTTCCGCCCCGCCCGGCCCGTCGATGTCGGTATACAGGCCCGACATATCGGTAATGAAACCGATCTTCACCGCATTGCCGTCGGCATGGGCCTGTGAGGCCATCGCCGCAAAACCGAACGCAGCCGCAACCGCCAACGCCTTCATCCGCATCGTCATCTTTGTCTCCTTCGTGGATTGGATTGCCTGGTTTCATCGCCCGGAACGCCTGCGCGCCGGGCAAGTCACCTCATACCCCTAACAACTCGTGCAACACCGGCATCTTCGCCTCCAGCTCCGGAGCGCCGAAGCGCTCCACGATCTTGCCGTGCTCCATCACATAGAAGCGATCGGCCAGCGGAGCCGCAAAACGGAAATTCTGTTCCACCATCACGATGGTGTAGCCCCGCGCCTTGAGCGTGGTGATCATGCGTGCCAACGTCTGCACGATCACGGGCGCGAGCCCTTCGGAGATCTCATCGAGCAACAGCAGATTCGCACCGGTGCGAAGAATGCGCGCCACCGCCAGCATCTGCTGCTCGCCGCCCGACAGGCGCGTGCCGGGACTGTGGCGACGCTCCTTCAGGTTGGGGAACATGTCATAGATTTCGTCGAGCGACATTCCGCGCCCGCCGTCGTCGCGACGATCGCCTCGCACACCGATATAAGGGGGCAGCAACAGGTTTTCCTCGCACGACAGGCTCGCGAAAATGCCCCGCTCCTCGGGGCAGTAGCCCACGCCATGGTGCGCAACCTTGTAGGTCGGCAGGTGAATGGTCTCCTCGCCGCCGATCCGGATCGAGCCCTGACGCTGGCCAGTCAGGCCCATGATGGCGCGCAGCGTGGTGGTGCGCCCGGCGCCGTTGCGTCCGAGCAGCGTCACGACCTCGCCGCGGCCGACCGCCAGATCCACCCCGTGCAGGATGTGCGATTCGCCGTACCAGGCCTGCAGTCCTTCGACTTCGAGTGCGGGCACATTCGCGCCACCATTACCGCCGCCGTTACCGTACATAGACGTCCTCACCCGTGCGCTCCCTGCAATTCGCCGTCCGCGGTGCCCATATAGGCTTCCATCACCTGCGGATTCTTCGAGACTTCGTGATACGGCCCTTCGGCGAGCACCTCGCCGCGCTGAAGCACGGTGATGGTGTCGGAAATGCCGGCGATCACGTTCATGTTGTGCTCGACCATCAGGATCGTGCGACCGGCCGACACTTTTTTGATGAGCGCGGTGACACGATCCACGTCTTCGTGGCCCATGCCTTGCGTCGGCTCGTCGAGCAGCATTAGTTCGGGTTCCATGGCAAGCGTCGTGGCGATCTCGAGAGCGCGCTTGCGCCCGTAGGGCAGCTCCACGGTCAGCGTATCGGCGAATTCGGTCAGGCTGACTTCCGCGAGCAATTCCATGGCACGGGCATCGAGCTGATGCAGCGAACGGCTGCTGCGCCAGAAGTGGAACGCGGTGCCGAGGTTGCGTTGCAGGCCGATGCGCACGTTCTCGAGCACGGTGAGGTGCGGGAAGACGGCGGAGATCTGGAACGACCGGATGATGCCGCGTCGCGCGATCTGCGCGGGCGCTTCGCGTGTGATGTCCTCACCGTTGAACGTGATGGTGCCGGCGCTGGGCACGAGAAACTTGGTGAGCAGGTTGAAGCAGGTCGTCTTGCCGGCGCCGTTAGGCCCGATGAGTGCGTGAATGGTACCGCGCGCGACGCGCAGGTCGACCCCGTTCACGGCGGTGAAGCCACGAAACTCTTTTGTGAGTCCGCGGGTCTCGAGAATGTAATCGTTGTTCGCCATGTCTCCTGCCACATTCCTGGTTGGCGGTGCGAGGCAAATGACCGCCTCGGCACCATCGTCTGTGACAACCGCGAGGCAGGCGGACATCGCTGTGGGTGGCGTCGTCGGCGAGGTGCCCCGCGTCCCGGGGTGTGTCGCCGAATTCTTGGTCCGGTCGCACACTGGGAACCGATATTGTGTGTGGTTTGCTGCAACGCGATCATTGGGATTTGCACTAGGCTTCGCGTCTACCGAAACGCGCGTGCGCACACGCTTTCGAGACCCTTCGATCACGGCGCGAACACGTCCCAAACCCCTTATGGCATAAGGCTTTTACCGCGCCCGCAAAAAAGCGTCCGGCCCCGTTTGACGATGCCCCGCCATGGGTCGCGCAACCGACATTAGGTATTACTACGTAAGTTTTAAGGTAAATATCCGGAAATCCGGAAAGTGCGCCTGGCGCCGTCATCATCGGATTTTCACCAAACTACGCCGCGTCGCTTCGTGACAGCATCGAACGCTCTCCCCGGAAGCGATTCGATATGCGCAGCGCGGAAGTCCTTTGGCTCACCAGTTCACTCACGGCGATCAGCGCGCTGCTGCTCGATGCCACATTGCCCGCGTTCGGAGCCATGGCGCTCGACTTTCGGATCGACGTCCGCGCCATCGCCGCCATCGTCGGCCATGTGGTGCTGACACTCTCAGGACTGCAATTGATCGTCGGCCCGATGTCCGATCGCTTCGGTCGAAAGCGCGTGCTGCTCGGCAGCCTGACGCTTGCGAGCATGGGTGCCGTCGGAAGCGCATGCGCCACGACGTACGAGATCCATTTCGCCTTTCGCATCGTTCAGGGCGCAGGCTGCGCGGGCTTCGCGCTTTGCCAGGCTATTCTGCAAGACGCCTTCCCCAGCGAGACCGGATGGCGCGCGCGCATTTTCACCCTCACGTTCGCGGGTGTCTGCCTCGCGCTCGCCCCACTTGTGGGCGTGGCATTGACGCAGGCCGCCGGCTGGCGTGCCATTTTCTGGTCCTTCGCAGGACTGGGCGCCCTGACGGGCTTTGTCACAGCGGTTCGATTCCCGGCATCTATGCCGCAAACGAATTCCGGCCTCGCGCAATACGTTCGGCTGTACGCACAAATGCTGCGGCATCGCCAGTTCATGATCTACGCCAGCCAGGCCGCGATGGCCTTCGTCTGCCACTTCTCGTTCATCATGCTCTCCCCTGCGATCTTCATCGACGACCTCGGGTATTCAGCGAGCGCCTATGGGAAGATGCTCGCCATCTACGGATTGACCTACGTGGCGGCTGGCTTCGCGGCAGGACGCATGGCCCGCGTGCGTGACGCGCGCGATCAAATCCGCACGGGATTCATGCTGCTGGCGATGGCGGGTGGACTGATGGCATTGCTGGGAGTCCTGATTGGAATACATGTCGTCACCGTACTCATCCCCATGCTGATCGTCACGTTCGGCGCGTCCGCAGTGCGTCCCGCCAGCACAACGCTTGCGATGGCCCGCTTCGAGACGCACGCCGGCACGGCTGCGGCCATGATAGGGGCCATCCGCTTCACGATGGCGGGCACCCTGACGCTCGTCATCACGGCCGTCGATCCGCCGCGACTCGCGATACTCGCCAGCCTGCTGATCACGTGCTCGCTCACCGCCCTGCTTTGCGCGCCGCGCGAATCATGTCGCTCGCGCGCTCGGCAATCATGATCGTCGGCGAGTTCGTGTTGCCCGACGTGATGACCGGCATGACCGACGCATCGACCACGCGCAGGTTCTGCACGCCGCGCACGCGCAACTGCGCATCGACGACCGCCTCCGGATCGTTCGCTCGGCCCATGCGGCAGGTCCCCACCGGATGAAAGATCGTCGTGCCGATGTCGCCCGCCGCGCGCTTCAACTCCGCGTCGGTCTGGACCGATGGCCCCGGCAAATATTCGCGCGGTTCATAGCGCGCGAACGCCGGTGCGCCCACGATGCGGCGCGTCAATTTGATGGCATCCGCCGCCACGCGCAAATCCGCTTCCGTCGACAGATAATTCGGCGCGATGCTCGGTGCAACGCGCGCATCAGGTGAGCTCAGATGGACATGGCCGCGCGACGTCGGCCGCAGATTGCACACCGACGCCGTGAACGCATTGAACTTGTGCAACGGTTCGCCAAAGCGTTCCAGCGACAACGGCTGTACGTGGTATTCGAGATCGGGGCGCGCCATATCCTCGCGACTGCGAGCGAACGCCCCCAATTGCGACGGCGCCATGCTCATCGGTCCGCGCTGCGCAAACGCATATTGCATGCCGATCTTCAGCTTGCCGAACCAACTGTTGGCGGTGAGATTGAGGGTCGGCACCCCGCGCAACTTGTACACGGTGCGCAATTGCAGATGGTCTTGCAGGTTCTCGCCCACGCCCGGCAGGTCCGAGACGACATCGATCCCGAAACCGCGCAGACGCTCGCCATCGCCAATGCCCGAAACCTCCAGCAGATGCGGCGAATTCACCGCCCCTGCCGCAAGAATCACTTCGGCACCCGCCAGCGCCGTGAAGTCTTCATTGCCGCCGCGATACGCCACGCCTGTACAGCGTGTGCCGTCGAACAGCAAGCGACTCACACTCGCGCCCGTGATGATCGTCAGGTTCGGCCGCTGCGACGCCGGACGCAAGAACCCCTTGGCCGCACTCCAGCGCACACCGCGCCGCTGATTCACTTCGAAATAGCCAATGCCGAAGTTGTCGCCCTGATTGAAGTCGTCCGTCTTGGGGATACCCACCTGCTCGGCGGCGTCCGCAAACGAATCGAGCACGCGCCACGACAGGCGCTGCTTCTCGACACGCCACTCGCCCCCGCTGCCGTGAAACGCCGTACCGCCCTTGTAGTGATCCTCGCTGCGCTTGAAGAGCGGCAGCACGTTGTCCCACCGCCAGCCATCGTCACCGGTGGCGTCGGCCCACACGTCGTAATCCTCACGCTGTCCGCGCATGTAGATCATGCCGTTGATCGACGAGCTGCCGCCCAGCACCCGCCCACGCGGATACGCGAGCGAACGCCCGTTCAGCCCTGCCTCGGCCTGCGTGCGATACAGCCAGTCGGTGCGCGGATTGCCGATGCAGTAGAGATAGCCGACGGGGATGTGAATCCAGTGATAGTCATCCTTGCCGCCCGCTTCGAGCAACAGCACGGTGACGTCGGGGTCCTGCGTGAGGCGATTGGCCAGCACGCAACCGGCCGAGCCGGCCCCCACAATGATGTAATCGAAGCGATCCGGCTTCGCTGCCTGCTTGTTCATTCCCGCCTGTCTCCGTCGATGGCGCAGCACTCGCCATGGTGCGGTGCCAACACTGGTGCGGCACCCGAGTGGGATGGACTGTCGCCACCCGCACCGGGTTCATTTTTGTCGTCAGGTCCGACATCCGGCGCGACACCCCGGTGCGCGCCGATACGCACGGCACTCGATTATTTCGCCACCGGCATCGTGAATTCCGCCCCCTTGGCGATGCTGTCCGGCCAGCGCTGCATCACACTCTTGAAGCGCGTGTAGAAACGAATGCCCTCCTCGCCATACGCATGATGATCGCCAAACAGCGAACGCTTCCAGCCGCCGAACGACTGCCACGCCATCGGCACCGGAATCGGCACATTGATGCCCACCATGCCGACCTTCACCTGACGCGAGAACGCACGCGCCACGCCACCGTCGCTGGTGAAGCACGAAACGCCATTGCCATATTCGTGCCCATTGACCAGGTCGATGGCCGCCGCAAGATCCGGCACACGCACCACCGCCAGCACTGGCCCGAAGATCTCTTCCCGATAGATCGTCATTTCGGGCGTGACGTGATCGAACAGCGTCCCGCCGAGGAAAAACCCCTGCGCGTGGCCCGGCACCTGCAATCCGCGGCCGTCGACCAGCAGCTTGGCCCCCGCGCTCACCCCATCGGCAATATAGCCCTCGATCTTCGCCTTGTGAGCCCCCGTGACGACCGGCCCCATTTCCGAGGCTTCGTCCGCCCCCGGCCCCACGCGCAACGCCTTCACACGAGGCACCAACGCATCGACCAGACGATCCGCCACCTGGCCCACGGCCACCGCGACCGAAATCGCCATGCAGCGCTCGCCCGCCGACCCGTAGGCCGCACCGATCAGCGCGTCGACCGCCTGATCGAGATTCGCGTCGGGCATCACCACCAGGTGATTCTTCGCGCCGCCGAGCGCCTGCACTCGCTTGCCGTGACGCGTGCCTTCGGTATAGATGTACTCGGCAATCGGCGTCGAACCGACGAACGACAGGGCGTCGACGTCAGGATGCGCCAACAGCGCGTCGACCGCGACCTTGTCCCCTTGCACCACGTTGAAAACGCCATCGGGCAACCCCGCTTCGCGCAGCAACTCGGCGATCAGCAAGCTGGCCGACGGGTCGCGCTCGGACGGCTTGAGCACGAACGTATTGCCACACGCCAGCGCCATCGGGAACATCCACATCGGCACCATCACGGGGAAGTTGAACGGCGTAATGCCCGCACATACGCCAACGGGCTGACGCAGATGCCAGTTGTCGATACCGCCGCCGATATTGTCGCTGTGCTTGCCCATGAGCAGGCTCGGCGCACCGCAGGCGTATTCCACGACTTCGATACCGCGCGTGACTTCGCCGCGCGCGTCGGAGAACACCTTGCCGTGCTCGCGCGTGATAATGCGTGCCAGTTCGTCCTGATGCTCGTCGAGCAACGCCTTGAACTTGAAGAGCACCCGGGCGCGCTTGAGCGGCGCCGTGTCCGCCCACGATGGCAGCGCAGCCTTGGCCGCCGCCACCGCGGCGTTCACGTCGTTGACACCCGCCAGCGCCACGCGCGCACTCACGGTGCCTTGCGCCGGATCGAAAACGTCGCCAAAACGCTCGCCATCGCCCGCTACGCGGCGACCGCCGATGAAGTGTTGCACCGTCGGAATATCAGCATTGCTCATGTTCGTCTTTCCCCAATCCGGCCCGGTCCGTGACACGGTCCCCGCCTGTTTCGCCAGACGCTCGCCCCACGGCTCACGCCACATCAAGCCCCAAGCGTACTGCTGCGCACCGACACAATCCAATGAGAAATTATCAAAAGCAATATAAGATTCACTTATGTTGCTCTCCCTTTCTCGATAATCCACGCCTCGGGCGCCGCCCGTGAATGTCCTCCATGGAACTCGCCCATCTTCGCGCGTTTGTCGCCATCGCCCACGAGGGCAACCTCACGCGCGCCGCGCAACGCCTGCATCTGACGCAACCGGCGGTCAGCCTGCAGGCGAAGGCGCTCCAGGAGGCGCTGCGGCTCACGCTCTTCACACGCACGGCGCAGGGGTTGGCGCTCACGCGCGACGCACAGGCCCTGTTGCCGCTGGCCGAGCGCATGCTCGCCGCGCTGGCCGATCTGCAGCAGGCGGCCGGTGCGATGCGCGACACGGTGCGCGGACGGCTGCGCATTGGCACGATTCTCGACCCCGAATTCACCCGGCTGGGCGCCTTTCTCAAACGGCTGGTCGAGTCATATCCGCAGATCGAGACGGCGCTGCGTCAGGGGATGTCCGGATCGGTGTTGCAACAACTGGGGCGCGGCGAACTCGACGTCGGCTTCTATCTCGGCCTGCCTGACCCCGAGCGCTTTCACGCCATCACGCTCACGCCGTTCTCGTATCAGGTGCTGGCACCCGCCGGCTGGCGCGAGCGCGTGGCCCGGCGCGGATGGCGCGAACTCGCCGCGTTGCCGTGGATCTGGACGCCCCCCGAATCGGCCCACAACCGCCTGCTCTCTGAACGCTTCGGCGCTCTGGGCGTGTCGCCCACGAAGGTGGCGGAAGTGGATCAGGAGCCGTCGATGCTCGATCTGGTGAAGTCGGGCGTCGGGCTGTCGCTCGTGCGCGACTCGATCGCGTTGCGCGAGGCGCACGCCCATGGTCTGGTGATCGCTGACGGCGTGAGCGTGCCGACGGAACTCACGTTCGTCACGCTGGCCTCGCGACGCGACGAACCCGCCATCGCCGCCGCCTTGCAATTGGTGACGGCGGTCTGGGCCTGAGCGCGCGAGCAACGGCTACGGCACGCCCTCGCCCAACGCCCGACGCCCCGCGCCCTCTACCCCCGGTTGGGGCGCATAATTCGTGGCTCGGGCCATCGGGTTCCAAACCGTCGAAAAGCCCCCCTGTCCCGCGATTCACGCCCACGTCGTGGTGCATCCCGGAAGACGCTGCCATGCCGGATCCCGGTGAAAGCTCTAGAATTTAACTCTGTCTTCGAGGAGTCGATCATGTCTGTGAGAATGGAACGCGATACCTTCGGCGAAATTGCGGTACCCGCCGATCGTCTCTGGGGTGCGCAAACGCAGCGCTCGCTGCAGAACTTCAAGATTTCCACCGAGAAGATGCCGCGCGAGCTCGTGCGCGCGCTCGCTCGCGTGAAGCGCGCCGCTGCCGAGGTCAACAAGGGCCTGGGCGTGCTCGACGCGAAGAAAGCCGACGCCATCATCCAGGCCGCCGACGAAGTCATCGCCGGTCAGCATGACGACGAATTCCCGCTGGCCGTGTGGCAAACCGGCTCGGGCACGCAGTCGAACATGAACATGAACGAAGTGCTTGCGAACCGCGCCAGCGAACTGCTCGGCGGCGTGCGCGGCGAAACGCGTCTCGTGCACCCCAACGACGACGTGAACAAAGGCCAGTCGTCGAACGACGTATTCCCGACGGCCATGAGCGTGGCCGCCCTCGACGCCCTCGTCAATCACCTGAAGCCCGGGGTCGGCCAACTGCGCGACACGCTCGCCGCCAAGGCCCGCGCTTATGACGATATCGTCAAGATCGGCCGCACCCACCTCCAGGACGCCACGCCGCTCACGCTCGGCCAGGAAATCTCGGGGTGGGTCGCGCAGATCGACCACGGCCTGAAGCACGTCGACGACGCCCTGCCCCACGTGGCGGAACTCGCGCTCGGCGGCACGGCCGTGGGCACGGGCCTGAACGCGCATCCGGAATTCGCCAGGCAAGTAGCCGCCACGCTCGCGCGCGACACCGGCCTGCCGTTCGTCACCGCGCCGAACAAGTTCGAAGCGCTGGCCGCCAACGACGCCATCGTCAACGCGCACGGCACGCTCAAGACGCTCGCCGCCAGCCTGATGAAGATCGCCAACGACGTGCGCTGGCTGGCCAGCGGCCCGCGCTGCGGCATTGGCGAGCTGATGATTCCGGAAAACGAACCGGGCAGCTCGATCATGCCGGGCAAGGTCAATCCGACCCAATGCGAAGCGATGACGATGCTGTGCGCCCAGGTGCTCGGCAACGACGTGGCGATCAACATCGGCGGCTCGATGGGCAACTTCGAGCTGAATGTGTTCAAGCCGATGCTCATCCACAACTTCCTGCAAAGCGTGCGCGTGCTGGCCGACGGTGCGGTGAGCTTCGACGACAACTGCGCCATCGGCATCGAACCGAACCGTGCGCGCATCGGCACGCTGCTCGAAGAGTCGCTCATGCTCGTGACCGCGCTCAACCCGCACATCGGGTACGACAAGGCTGCGCAGATCGCCAAGAAGGCGCACAAGGAAGGCACCACGCTCAAGGCGGCCGCCCTCGCGCTGGGCCACGTCACGGCCGAGCAGTTCGACGCCTGGGTTCGCCCCGAGCAAATGGTCGGCAAGCGCTGATTTCGCGCGCGCCCTCACCCGTCACTTCGTCACCACGCATGCCCATCTCGCCGTTGCCGCCGCTGCATTGCCTGATTGCTTTCGATGCAGCCGTGCGGCACGCGAGCTTCACGCGGGCCGCCGTCGAACTCAATCTCACGCAAAGCGCCGTGAGCCGGCAAATCGCGCAGCTCGAGGAATTCCTCGGGCGCGCGCTGTTCACGCGCGAGCATCGCACGCTGCGCCTGACGGTGGCCGGGCAACGCTACGCCGAACAGATCCAGCGCCTGCTCGGCGAGTGCGCCGAAGCCACCGCCGACCTGATGAAGCGGCGCGGCGATCTGGAACTCACCGTGGCCTGCTCGTCGGGCGTGGCGGTGTTGTGGATGACGCCCCAACTCATGCGATTTCGCGCCGCGCACCCCGACATCAAGATTCGCGTGATCGTGAAAGACGGCATGACGTCGCTGTCCGCGTCGGAGTTCGATCTGGGCGTCTATTACGTGCGTAACGACCTGCCCCCGGACTTCGCCGGTCGGCGGCTCTTCGACGAGGAAGTGTTTCCCGTCTGCTCGCCCACTTATTTGCGCGGGCGCCAGCTCACGCCGGCCGATCTCGTCGGCGAGACGCTGCTCTTCATCGAAGACGGCCAGCGCAAGTGGATGTCATGGACCGACTGGTTCGAGCTGCAGGGGGTGAACGCCCCGAAGTTTCCGCGCATGGTGAGCGCGAACTACTACCCGCTACTCGTGCAGATGGCGATCGAGGGTGGCGGTTTGGTCATGGGATGGCGCCACATGATCGATCCGTGCCTCGACGCAGGCCTGCTCGTGCAGGCGTGCCATGCGACCGCCAGCCTGGGCGGCGGCTACTATCTCGTATGGCCTGCCGAGCGCCACGAGCATGCTGCGGCGCGAATTTTCCGCAACTGGATCTACACGGAATATTGTTCCCCATCATAGGGGTTACGCCATCTTTCGGACCGTTGCCATGCGCCACACGCATGGCAACATGCAGAATTTTCGTTTGGCCTGTCATTTTGTCTGCACTACTTTGTGTCTTATCCGCGCACGTGTGCCGATCCCGATGGGAGCGCAGACGTGATCCGACATAAAAAGCAGGCGTATTACCGGTATGACGTAGTCGCAAGGCACGCAACGGACGCCACCCATCTTTCGGGAGACTCAGATGCAGGCGACTTTGGCAGTGCCTCAACAGAACCTGGCCCGTCAGCGCCGTCACGCGATCGTGGCGACGGTGATCGGCAACGGTCTCGAGTGGTTCGACTTCACCGTGTACAGTTTCTTCGCGGCCATCATCGCGAAGCAATTCTTCCCCACCGGCGACGATCTGTCGTCGTTTCTGCTGGCCGTGGCCACGTTCGGCGTGGGCTTCTTCATGCGCCCGGTCGGCGGCATCGTGCTCGGCATCTATTCCGACCGCGTGGGCCGCAAGGCGGCCCTGTCGCTCACCATTCTGCTCATGGCCGCCGGCACCGCGATGATCGGCCTGGCCCCGACCTACGATCAGATCGGCCTGGGCGCGCCCCTCATCATCGTGCTGGCGCGTTTGCTGCAAGGCTTCTCGGCCGGCGGCGAAATGGGCGGCGCAACGGCCTTCCTGACCGAGTACGCACCCGCCAATCAGCGCGCCTATTACTCGGCCTGGATTCAGTCGAGCATTGGCTTCGCCGTGCTGCTCGGCGCGGCCGTGGGCACGTTCGTGACAACGGAACTCGATCACGCCTCGCTCGTGTCCTGGGGCTGGCGCGTGCCGTTCCTCGTGGGCATGCTCATCGGCCCGGTCGGCTTCTACATCCGTCACAAGATCGACGAGACGCCGACGTTCCAGCACGCCGAGAAGTCCGATACGCCGTTGCGCGACGTGCTCTCGCAGTATCCGCGCGAGACACTCGCCAGCTTCTCCATGGTTGTGCTGTGGACGATCTGCACCTACGTGCTGCTGTTCTACATGCCGACGTATGCCCAGCGCGTGCTCAAGCTGCAGGCCTCCGATGGCTTCACGGCGGGCATGGTCGGCGGCGCGATGATTCTCGTGTTCGCGCCGGTGGTGGGACGTCTGGCGGATCGCTACGGACGCCGTCCGTTCCTGTCGGGATCGGCCCTGCTGATCCTGCTGCTGGCATGGCCGATGTTCACATACCTGAACGTGGCCCCTGGCCTGCACTCGCTGCTGATGTTCCAGATCGTGTTCGGCCTGCTCATCGCTTGCTATACCGGCCCGATTCTCGCGGCGTTCTCCGAGATGTTCCCCGCGAAGGTGCTCTCGACGGGTCTGTCGGTAGCCTATAACTTCGCGGTGACGATCTTTGGCGGCTTCGCCGCGCTCATCATCACGTGGCTGATTGCCCGCACGGGCAGCAACATGGCGCCGGCCATCTACGTGATCGTCGCGGCGGCCATCAGCCTCGTCGGCACGTGCTTCGTGAAGCCGCTGCCCAAGGCCTGAGTCCCCTGTCGTCCGGGCGCGCCCTCACCGGCGCGCCTTATGCATTTTTTCAAGGAATCCCCCCATGTCCGTTACCCTGCTTCGCGGCGGCAATGTGCTCGATGCAGCCGCCGGCCGTCTGCTCGAGCGTCACGACGTAGTTATCGAGGGCAATCGCATTGCGGCGCTCAGCGCCACGCCGCTCGACATCGACGGCGCGACGGTGATCGACGTCACCGGCAAGACCGTCATGCCCGGCATGATCGACTGCCACGTGCACGTGCTCGCGTCGCATCCCAACCTCGGCACGAACGCCAGCCAGCCGAACGTGCTCACCGTGCTCAAGTCACTGCCGATCATGCAGGGCATGCTCAATCGCGGCTTCACAACCGTGCGTGACGCCGGCGGCGCCGATTGGGCGTTGCAACAGGCCATCGAGCAGGGCGTGATTCCCGGGCCGCGCATTTTCCCGTCGGGCAAGGCGCTCTCGCAGACGGGCGGGCATGGCGACTTCCGGCCCCGCAGCGACACGCTGGAGCCGTGCTCGTGCGCGTTTCGCGCGGGGGCGATCGGGCGCGTCGTCGATGGCGTCGATCCGATCCGCCTCGCCGTGCGCGAGGAGATTCAGAAAGGCGCCACGCAGATCAAGCTGATGGCCTCGGGGGGCGTGGCGTCGCCGGTCGATCCCATTGCCAACACGCAATACTCGGAAGACGAGATCCGCGCAGCGGTCGCGGAAGCGGAGGCGGCGCAAACCTATGTGATGGCCCACGCCTACACCCCGCGGGCGATTGCCCGCGCTGTGCGCTGTGGCGTGCGTACCATCGAGCACGGCAATCTGTGCGACGCCGAGACGGCAAAGCTCATGGCGGAGAAAGGGGCTTATGTGGTGCCGACGCTGGTCACCTACGACGCGCTGGCCAAGGACGGCGCGTCGCTGGGCCTGCCGCCGGAGTCGGTGGCCAAGGTGGAGAGTGTGCAGCGCGCCGGTCGCGAATCGCTTACGATCTATCGCGACGCCGGCGTGAAGATGGGCTTCGGCTCCGACCTGCTCGGCGACATGCACAAGTACCAGTCCGACGAGCTGACGATCCGTGCCGACGTGCTGGGGGCCGCCGAAGCGCTTCGCTCGGCGACGGTCATCGGTGCGGAGATTCTGAATCGCGCGGGCGAGCTGGGTGTGATCGCACCGGGCGCGCTGGCCGACGTGCTGGTCGTCGAGGGGAATCCGCTCGAATCCATCGAGGTGCTGACCGGCCAGGGCGAAAACATCCGCTGGGTCTTCAAGGACGGCAAGGTCGCCAAGCAGCCGGAATAACCGCAATCACCGGAGCCGCCGTCCGGCAACCCGCGCAAGCGCGTTCGCGGTGAGCGGAAAGCGAAGCGCCGCGATGTCTCGCACATCGCGGCGTTTTTTTGTTGCGTAAGCAGTCGTTGCCGGTGGTACCTCGATACCCCGTTTCCGACAATTCGACGCGCGAATGAAAAGCGCGGCCGGGCACCGCTGCATAGACTCCTCGCAATGTCGCGCAGAAGGTGTCTACCCATGAAGCTCGCTCCGCCATCCTACCTGTCATTAGGCTTCGATACCGCCGTTAGCGGCCGCGTCGCCAAGCAGTCATTGCCAACGACCCGGTCCGAGTGGAAACAGATCGGGGTTCGGCAGCATGCGCCAGCCCCTGGATCGGCCTCGTCGGCCACCGCTGGCGCCGATACCTTACCCACGATCGAAACGCTCCGGGCCGACATTGTCGCCAACCTGGCCGCGATCAAGCGCGACTGGGATGCAGCGGCGCAAACGGTCAGCCCCGCAGCGGTCCGGGGAAAACTGTCCGGCGAGTACGACGCCATCGCGCGACTGTCGGAAACCATCTCGACGCACGCGGCGTCCGATATTCTCGGCATCGATGCACTGATCGACCAGTTCGAGAAGGCCATCGTGAAAATCGGCAAGGCACGCGATCTGTCGTTCACGTCGTCCAAGCGCGTCGACGCGCAACAATCGATCTCCGACACGGCACAACTGACGCCGAAAGCGAAGGCGGCGTTCGACGCGCTCCGTCATTTGAAAGCCGCGCTCGACACGATGGTGGGCACGACATCGGCGCGACGGGTTCTGGAGGACCAGCAGCGAGCCCTGGAGAACGCGGAGATGACGCCGGCAGCGCTTCGACAAGCCAAGGCAGAGCTATACGCGGCATTCGTGGTGACGGGCGATCTGTTGAGCAAGTCCGAGCCGCTGATCAACCACTATCTGACCGAGGCCCAGGCCGCCATCCCGGGAGAGAAGCGGAGATGGAAGACAAGAATCCTGATTCTCGTCTCGTTCCTGGTCATCACGGTCTCGTTAGGGGTCGCGTCGGCGGTGCTTCCCGGGTTGCTGCCCGCAATCGTCGGTCTCGCGCTGGGGTTGAAGCTCGCCTCAACGGCGGCCGGTGTGTTGACGGCCTGCAACGGGATATTCAACGTCTTCGGTTATGCCCGCAATCGCGGCTGGGGCAAGCTATCGAACGAGATCACGGCCATCAAGAACCTGAACGACGCCGTCAATCGCGGGCTGGAAGCGAGACACAGTGCGCATCAATCGGGCGCGACTACCGAGATACAGGCCCGTCTCAACGAGCTCCGTTATGACATTGCGCGCACCACACGCAATCAAAGCGTGCTCAATGAGAATCTCGAGCATCTTGATCACACGTTTTGGAATACGAAGCTTTGACGGCGAGCCATTGGCTCGGCGAGGGTTCATTCAACACGAGGAGACAAAATCACCATGCGTCCAATCAAGTACGTATCTGCCGCGCCCACCGTCGATTTGGCGCAACGCTATCGGACACTCGCCGCGCAAGGGCAGATCAGGGACGCCCTGACGGACGCGGAAAACGGCCTCGCGGAACTGCTGAGCCTGCAGAATGCGGCGCTGGCCCGCGTCGAGCGCCTCGTCCGTCAGGCGAACGCGGGCGCTGCGGCGCACGATGCATCCGCCGGCGAGGCGCAACCCCTGCTCAGCGCAGAGTCGTTCAGGAACGACATGGCACAGTGTGGATCGAGCCCCAACGGCGAGACCGCCCGTGTCACCAGAACTGCCGTACAGACGCCCTCCTCTACAACGGCTCGCCCGCTGCCGCGCCCATGAAAAACACCCCAAAGATTGGATTTACGTCCAACTTTTGGGGTGCAGTTCATCGGGCTGCTTTTCTCTTCAAGCAAGACGCCGACGCGGCGCTCGGCACGACCTTATTTCTTCCACCCCGGCGTGACGAACACCGAGCGCACATCCTCAAGCGTTTGCGAGACCGTCTCACGCGCACGCTCCGTACCGGCGCGCAGCATGTCCCACACGAACTCCGGGTTCCTGGCGAATTCCTCGCGACGCTCACGCATCGGGCGCAGCATCTCCTGCAACCGCTCTTCCAGCCGCGCCTTCACCTTCGAGTCGGCCAGACCGCCGCGCACGTAGTGATCCTTGAGCGCCTGCAAGCCTTCCTTGTCTTCGTCGAAGGCATCGAGATAGGCGAATGCCACGTTGCCTTCCAGGTGCCCCGGATCCTCCACCTTCAGGTGCAGCGGATCCGTGTAGCACTTCTTGACGGCAGCGCGGATCTCGTCGGGCGTCGACGAAATGTTGATCACGTTGCCCAGCGACTTGCTCATCTTGGCCTTGCCGTCGATGCCCGGCAGACGCCCGATCGGCGGCACCAGTGCCTTCGCTTCGACCAGGATCTCGCGATCGGCCAGACGGTTCAGGCGGCGCACGATTTCGTTGGTCTGCTCGATCATCGGCAACTGGTCTTCGCCGACCGGCACGAGCGTTGCCCGAAACGCCGTGATGTCGGCCGCCTGACTCACCGGATACGTGAGGAAGCCCGCCGGAATATCGCGCTCGAAGTTACGCAGCCCGATCTCCTGCTTGACGGTCGGATTGCGCTCCAGGCGCGCCACGGTCACGAGGTTCAGGTAGTAGAACGTGAGTTCGGTCAGTTCGGGTAGCCACGTCTGCACGCAGATGGTCGTCACGCTGGGGTCGATGCCGACGGCCAAATAGTCGAGCGCCACTTCCGAGACGTTGCGGTGTACCTTGCCACGATCGTCGGTGTTGTCCGTCAACGCCTGCGCGTCGGCGACCAGGATGAACTGTTTGTATTCGTGCTGATACGCCACGCGGTTCTTCAGACTGCCGACATAGTGGCCCAGATGCAGCGGCCCCGTCGGGCGGTCACCCGTGAGGATCACCTTGCGATCCGCAGGTGCCTTCGAAACACTCATTTTCCTCTCCGTATTCAAGCGCTTATGGCGAGCCCCGATGCTCCGTGCGCGATGGACGGCCTCCCGTCGCAACGCCACCGCCGGCATCCGGCTCACCCCGTTGCGTCAACCGTAACCCCCGAATGGTAGCGCGTCGGCGGGATGGCGGTACAGAAACACACCCGCCGCAAGGCGCAACTACGTTTGCCGCCCCCAGAAAAAAACGGGGGCCGAAGCCCCCGCTTGGATACGTCAACGTCGGTGCAAACCGGTACGTCTCGATTAGCGCGCCGTCACCACCGGAATGCCCTTGAGCGACTTGCCGCTGCTGCGAGCATGCGCCAGCGCCTGCTCGACGGCATCGCTCGTGGCGGGCGTCACGTTCAGCCGTGCCGCAATCGTGGCCTCGACGCGCTTGACCATCGCCAGGTTCGCCAGCTTCACATGACCATAGCCGCGAATCTTCGCCGGCGCTTCGGCCAGCGCGATCACGTCAGCCAACGTGTCGGCCGACAGGCCCGCCAACGCGCGCTCCAACGTCGTGCGATAGTCCGCGATCAACTGACGCTCCATGCGGCGCTCCAGCGTGTAACCGAAGACGTCGAGCGCACCGCCGCGCAAACCGCGCAGCTTCGCCATGCCGCGCAACACTGGCCACAGCCACGGCCCGATGGTCACCTTCTTGGGCACCGCACCGTCCTTGCCGCGTGCAATCAGCGGCGGCGCCATATGGAACTCGACACGGAAGTCGCGCCCCGGCTTGCCCTCGAAGGTCTCGCCCAACGCGTCGGCGAACGCCGTTTGCGCATACAGTCGCGCCACTTCGTACTCGTCCTTGTACGCCATCAGGCGCGAGAGCTGCTGCGCCACGGCGCGCGACAAGCGGCCAGGCGCCCCCGCCACACGCGTTTCCGCATCGGCCACCTGCTTCACGAAGGCAGCGAACTGCGCCGCATACGCTGCACTCTGGTACTGCGTCAGCAACGTCACGCGATGCGCAACGAGCTCGTCGAACGTCATGTCGTCGGCGACCGGGGCATGCACCGGCACCGGCGTGGCCTTGGCCGTCGTCTGCGTCAGCGCCGTCGGATCCCCCGCCGCCAACCGACCGATCGCCAGCGCCAGCTGGTTCATCGGCACCGCCACGTTGTTCAGTTCGATCGCACGTTGCAGTGCATGCAGCGACACCGGTACCAGCCCCAGTTGCCACGCAAAGCCGAGCATGATGATGTTCGCGCCCATCGTGTCGCCGAGGAAACGCTGGGCGAGCGCCTGAGCGTCGCACGCATCGAGCTTGTCGCTACCTGCCGCATGACGCATCTTCTCGAGCAGCGCGTCGGCATGAAGATTCGCGTCGGGGTTCTGCACGAACGTCGCGTTCGGAATCGCATGCGTGTTGACCACCACGCGCGTGCGGTCGCGTCGCACGGTTTGCAGCGCATCCGCACTGGCGCCCACCACCATGTCGCACGCGAGCAGCACGTCGGCCTGCTGCGTGTCGATACGCACCTGGTTGAGTGCTTGCGGCGTGTTGGCGAAGCGCACGAACGACAGCACCGCGCCGCCCTTCTGCGCGAAACCCATGAAGTCGAGCACCGACGCGCTCTTGCCTTCGAGGTGCGCTGCCATCGTGATGAGCGCGCCAATCGTCACCACACCGGTGCCGCCCACGCCCGTGACCATGATGTCGAACGGTGCATCGCCGGCGAGCGCGCTCGGCTGCGGCAGCGCGTTCAGACGCCCTTCGAAGGCCGCCTGATCGAAGGCGGCGGCGAGCGCCTTCTTCAACTGCGCGCCCTTGACCGACACGAAGCTCGGGCAGAAACCGTTCACGCAGGAGAAGTCCTTGTTGCACGACGACTGATCGATGCGACGCTTGCGCCCCAGTGCCGTTTCCACCGGCTCGACCGACAGACAATTCGATGCCACGCCGCAATCGCCGCAGCCCTCGCAAACGGCCTCGTTGATGAACAGACGCCGATCCGGATTCGGGAATTCGTTTTTCTTCCGACGACGACGCTTCTCGGCCGCGCACGTCTGATCGTAGATGAGCACGGTCGTGCCGGCGATCTCGCGCAACTCGCGTTGCACGGCGTCGAGTTCGCTGCGGTGATGGAACGTCGTGCCCTTCGGGAACTGGCCTTCGTGGCCGATGTACTTCTCCGGCTCGTCGCTCACCACGACGAGTTTCGCAATGCCCTCCGCTTCGACCTGACGCGCGATCTGCGGCACCGAAATCGAACCGTCGACCGGCTGGCCACCCGTCATCGCCACGGCGTCGTTATAGAGAATCTTGTAGGTGATGTTCGCCTTCGAGGCCACGGCCTGGCGAATCGCGAGCAGACCGGAGTGGAAGTACGTGCCGTCGCCCAGATTCTGGAAGACGTGCGCACGCTTGGTGAAGTGCGAGTGCGCGGCCCAGTCCACGCCCTCGCCGCCCATCTGGATCAACCCCGTGGTGTCGCGATCCATCCACGACGCCATGAAGTGACACCCGATGCCGGCCTGCGCGATGGAGCCTTCGGGCACCTTCGTCGACGTATTGTGCGGGCAACCCGAGCAGAAATACGGCACGCGGCGCACGCCGTCGGCCGCATTCGACAGGATGTCGTGCGCCACGAGATCGACCACACGCTCACGACGATCCAGCGCCGGACGATGCTTCGCCAGCCACTCGGCGAACACCGGCAACACGCGCGACGGCCGCAACTCGCCCAGCGCGGAGAGCAGCACGCGGCCCTCGGCGTCGGTCTTGCCGAGCACGCTCGGGCGCGTGCCCGTCGTGCGGTTGTACAGGTATTGCTTGATCTGCTGTTCAACGACTGGGCCCTTCTCCTCGATCACGAGGATTTCCTTCAGGCCAGCGACAAAGGTGTCCAGGCGCGACATGTCGAGCGGGAACGACAGGCCGACCTTGTAGATGCGCACACCGGCCGCGGCAAGATCGTCGACGGTGATGTCCAGGCGGCGCAGCGTCTCCATCAGGTCGAGATGTGCCTTGCCGCACGTCACGATACCGATGTCGGCGTCCGGGGACGGGGCAATCCACTTGTCGATGCTGTTCACGCGCGAAAAGGCGCGCACGGCGTCGAGCTTGTCCGCCAGACGCGCTTCGAGCGCCAGGCTCGGCAGATCGGGCCAGCGGTTGTGCAGGCCACCCGCAGGCGCAACGTAGTCCGACGGCTCGACCCAGTCGGTGCGGATCTTGTCGAGATCGACGGTGCCGCGCGATTCGACCGTCTCGGAGATGGCCTTCAAGCCAGCCCAGGCGCCCGAGAAGCGCGACAGCGCATAACCGTAGAGACCGAATTCGACGAGTTCGCCGATGTCGGCCGGGTTGAGCACGGGCATGCTCCACGACATCATCGTAAAGTCGCTCTGATGCGGCATCGACGACGACACGCAACCGTGGTCGTCGCCCGCCACCACAACCACGCCACCGTGGCGCGACGCCCCGTAAGCGTTACCGTGCTTGAGTGCATCGCCCGCGCGATCCACGCCCGGCCCCTTGCCGTACCACATGCCAAACACACCCTCGACGGTGCGCTCCGGGTCGGCTTCCACGCGTTGCGTGCCCATGACGGCGGTACCGCCCAACTCTTCGTTGATCGCCGGCAGGAACTTGACGTTGGCCGCATCGAGCAGCTTCTTCGCCTTCCACAACTGCTGATCCACGCCGCCGAGCGGCGAGCCGCGATAGCCGCTGATGAATCCCGCGGTGTTCAGGCCGCGCGCGGCGTCGAGCTGATGCTGCATCAGCAGGATGCGCACGAGCGCCTGCGTGCCGGTGAGGAAAATCTGACCGCGACTGGCCGCGAGCGCGTCGGAGAGCTGGTAATCGGGATGGGCCAGGGGATTGGCCGTCGGCGTCGCGAGGGCGGCGCGCATGGGGGCATTCATTGTGTCTCTCCTGATCCCCCGCGGCCTGCGTCAGATCGATCTGACGGCGACATCGGCCGTGTTTCGGGGGCAATTGTTCTGTTCGTCTCGACGTTCCGACCGCATCGAGCGGCCACGCATCGGTATGCAAGCAGTGTATGGGGAGGCACGAGAAAGATTTTTACTATTTCACTCCGTTTGGCGCACAATAAGAAACGTTCATTTCGTAAACGGCGGTTTTGAGAAATGGAATTACTCGATAATTTTGCGCGCCAGATTCTGCGACTGTTGCAGATCGACTCGCGCCGCTCGGCGCAGGAGCTGTCGGATAACGTGGGGTTGTCGGCAACTCCGTGCTGGCGGCGCATCAAGGACATGGAGCAAAGCGGCGTGATCCAGCGCTACACGGTGCTGCTCGATCGGGAAAAGCTCGGCCTGCACGTATGCGCCCTGGCCCACGTACAACTCACCCGCCATACGGAGGGCGGCACGGAGCAGTTCGAGCGCGAAATCCGCACCTGCCCGGAAGTGACGGAGTGCTACAGCACCACGGGCGAAGCCGACTACATCCTCAAAATCGTGGCGCCCGACATCAAGGCCTACGACGCGTTCCTGCACGAACACATCTTCCGTCTGCCCGCGGTGGCCAACGTCAAGACCAGCGTCGTGCTGCGTGAAATCAAGTTCGATACGAGCCTGCCGATCTGACGCGCGGCTTTCATCCCCTTCCCATTCATTGACATCGCGTCACCTCGCCCCTTGACGCGTCGGTCGTTCTTCGTCAACAATGCAAATGATTCTTATTAACATTTTCGTCTCAAGGCCGAACCTATCCGGCCGCAGGACGTGAGATCTTTCGCCAGCCGCGCCTGCCGGCGTGTTCCCGAGCCTTGATAACGACACGCGGAACACGACGATTGCCACGAGCGCTTGCCAGCCAGCAACGGGGTTTTCTTGCTCTGGGAGCCAGCAGTGAAGCAGTCGTCAAGCGGCGGGGGCCGCGCTATTGTCATGTCAACGCGCCGGGGTGGCCGGAAATTCGGCACCCACGGCTCGATCCGATCCGAAGATTCGCAACGCGATCGTGCGCGTCGATGGCGTCTTCGCCCGCTCGCAGGGGCGGTGCTTGCTGCGTTCTGGTCGCCCGCGGTCTTCGCGCAACCGGCCTCGAGCACGGGCTCGGCCCAGTCGGTTGAGACGCTTCAACTCGCGCAAGCCTCGCCCAACACGCCCTTGCAGCTCGCTGAAGCCAATTTGCGGGAGGTGAACGTCACGGCGACGCGCACGCCGACCGAAGCGGATCGAACCCCGGCGTCGATTTCGGTCATTACCGATCAGGATCTCGAAGAACAACAAGCGCAAGACATCAAGGAGGCCCTGCGCTACGAGCCAGGCGTCACCGTGCGCCGCGCGCCGTATCGTCCCGCATCGGCGGCCGCCGGCGGCGGTCGCGACGGCAATTCGAGCATCAACATTCGTGGCCTCGAAGGCAACCGCGTGGCGCTCTTCGAAGACGGCATCCGCATGCCGTCCGGCTATGCGTTCGGTCCGCTCGAAGCGGGTCGCGGTGATTACATGAGCATGGACGTGCTGCGCCGCATCGAAATCCTGCGCGGCCCCGCCTCTTCGCTCTACGGCAGCGACGGGCTCACCGGCGTCGTCAACTTCCTCACCAAGGATCCGCAAGACCTGCTTGATGTCTTCGGCAAGTCGACCTACTTCTCTCTGCGTCCCTACTACAACTCGATAGACCGCAGTTTCGGCACGACCGCCCAGGCCGCGTGGGGCGGCGAGCAGTGGCAGGGCATGGTGATCGTCGACGGCAACAAGGGCCACGAACTCGACGGCAAGGGCACCAACAACTCGGCCAGCACGTCGCGCACAACGGCCAACCCGCAGGACAGCAACGGCGACTCTGTGCTCGGCAAACTGGTCTTCAAGGCCACGCCCCGCTCGACGTTCAAGCTCACGGGCGAGACCGTGCGCCGTCGGGTGGACGCGAGCGTTCTGTCGTCCATCAATCCGCCCACGACGCTGGGTCTGACCACGAGCGATCGTCTAGAACGCAACCGCGTCAGCCTCGATTACGACTTCAACGACGCGTCGCAGGCCTATGTCCAGAACGCGCACGCGCTGCTGTACTTCCAGGACGCGAAAAACAGCCAGTTCGCGTACGAGCAACGCACGGCGGGCGATCGCACGCGCGACAACACGTACAAGGAGCGCACCGTCGGCGGCGCCGTGCAGGCGGAAAGCCACTTCACGACCGGCCCGCTCGCGCACAAGTTCGTGTACGGCGCCGACGCGAGCCTCGCGTACATCACCAGCTATCGCAACGGCACCGTGCCCGGCATGGGCGAGTCGTTCCCCAACAAGGCGTTCCCGGACACCGACTACACACTGTTCGGCGCCTTCGCGCAGGACGAGATCCGCTACGGCGCGCTGAGCGTCACGCCGGGCATTCGCTACGACGCCTACTGGCTCTCGCCGAAGCAGAACGATCCGCTGTACGTATCGCAGACGGCCTCCGGCGCACGCGTTCAACCGACTTCGTCGAACGATGGCGCGTTCTCGCCGCGCCTGGCGGTCATGTACGAGATCGCCCCTTCGCTGATTCCGTACGTGCAGTACGCACGCGGCTTCCGCACGCCAACGCCCGATCAGGTCAACAACGGCTTCTCGAATCCGATCTTCGGTTACATGTCGATCGCGAACCCGAACCTCAAGCCCGAGACGAGCGACACGTTAGAGCTGGGGTTGCGCGGACGCCTCGCCACCACGCTCGGCCCCGTCACCTACAGCACCGCCGTCTTCGCCGGCAACTACCGCAATTTCATCTCGCAGCAGAACATCAGCGGCTCGGGCCGCCCGAGCGATCCGCTCATCTATCAGTACGTGAACTACAGCCGTGCCCGCATCCAGGGCTGGGAGGGCCGCGCCACGTGGGCGCTCCAGGGCGGCGTGACGCTGCGCACGGCGATGGCCTACACACACGGCACGACGCAAAACAACGGCGCCGCCACCCAGCCGCTCAACACCGTCAATCCGTTCTCGATGGTGCTCGGCGTGCGCTACGAGCCGAACACGACGTGGTTCGCGCAAGCCGACCTGCTCTTTCAGGCCGCGAAGGCACAAAGCCAGATCGCGAAAACCTGCACCTCGGGCACGCAGCAGAACCAGACCTGCTGGGCGCCGCCGTCGTCGGTCGTACTCGACCTGTCGGGCGGCTATCGCCTCAACAAGTCCGCGACGCTCTACGCCGGCATCTACAACGTGTTCGACCGCAAGGCCTGGAACTGGTCGGACGTGCGCGGCCTCGCCGATAGCTCAACGCTCAAGGACGCGTATTCGGCACCGGGCCGCAGCGTGGCCGTGAGCCTGAAGCTTCAGTACTGATTCGACGGCTCGAGACTCGCAACGCCGCACCCGCCATCACGCAACGAACGCAACCCCCGCCACCAAGGAATCGCCATGATGAACACGCAAACCGCTACTCCCGCCGCCCGCCCGGCGTTCCCCGCGCTCGCCGACGTCACCCGTCTGCGCAGCGACTTCCACCGCGTCAAGACCGAACGGAACCTGCGCGATCGCGACGCCGCCGCCGCCCTGGGCGTCTCCGAAGGCGAGACGGTCGCGGCGTTCGTCGGCGAGCACGTCGTGAGGCTGCGTCCCGAGTTCATCGAGATCGTCAAAGCGTTGCCCGCGCTGGGGCGCGTGATGGCGCTCACGCGCAACAACGCCGCGGTTCACGAAAAGGACGGTCAGTACGAGAAGCTCTCGCACACGGGCACCATTGGCCTGGGGCTCGGCAAAGACCTCGACCTGCGCGTCTTCTATCACCAATGGGCGTTCGGGTATGCCGTCGAAACGCCGACGGAGAACGGCCCCCGCCGCTCGTTGCAGTTCTTCGACAAGACCGGCACTGCCGTGCACAAGATGTTCCTGCGCGATCACAGCGACGCGCTTGCGTATGACGCCCTCGTCGCCCGCTTTCGCGCGAGCGACCAGACGCCGGGTCAGCACGTCGTCGCTGCCGACGCCCCGAAGGCCGAGACGCCCGACGCCGACATCGACGCCGCCGCCTTCCAGCGCGACTGGCTGGCCATGACCGACACCCATCAGTTCTTCGAACTGCTCAAGCGGCACCGAGTGTCGCGCGCCCAAGCTTTGCGTCTCGCCCCCGAAGGTCATGCGCAGCGCGTGAGGGCGGCATCGGTGCGCGCGTTGCTCGACGATGCCGCCGGCACCGCCCTGCCGATCATGGTGTTCGTCGGCAACGCGGGCATGATCCAGATCCACACGGGGCCGGTCACGACGATTCGCGTCATGGGTCCGTGGGTCAATGTGCTCGATCCGGGCTTCAACCTGCATCTGCGTGAAGACCTCGTCGACTCGGCCTGGATCGTGCGCAAGCCGACGGCAGATGGCATCGTCACCTCGCTGGAACTGCTCGATGCCTCGGGCATGGTGATCGCCATGTTCTTTGGTGAGCGCAAGCCCGGGCAGGCCGAGCGCGACGACTGGCGCGAGACGCTCGTTCGAGTGAGGCATGCGTCGCACGCGGAAGACGCACAAGGCGTCACGGAGACTTCGACGTGAACCGCCCGATCGACACACGCGGGGCCTCGCGGCGCGCGCTGTTGACCAGCAGCGCTGCGCTGGCAGCCGGCGCGTGGCTGGGCGCGCGCGTCATGACGACGCAGGCCAACGCAACGACGCCTGAGGCGCCTGGGCGAGGCGGGCCGAAGCGCGTCGTGGTCGCAGGCGGCGCACTCACCGAAATCGTCTACGCGCTCGGTGCGCAGGATCGCGTGATCGCCAACGATCTGACGAGCCTGTATCCGGAAGCGGCCACCCGGCTGCCCAAGATCGGGTACCTGCGCACCTTGTCGGCGGAAGGCGTGCTCTCGCTGCGTCCCGACCTGCTGCTCGCGGGCGCGGAAGCGGGTCCGCCCAACGTGCTGTCGCAGATCGCGGCGGCGGGCGTGCCTGTCGAGCGCTTCGTACACGGCTATACCGCCGAGCGAGTGATCGACAACATTCGCGCCGTTGCCACCGCTCTGCGCGTGCCCAAGGACGGCGCACGTGTGGCGGACCGCTTTACCGCCGACTGGCTGCGCGTTCGCGACGACGTCGAACAACGGTATGGCATCGCGCGCCGCCCACGCGTGCTGTTCATCCTCGGCCACATGGGCAACCAGGTGATGGTGGCGGGGCAAGACACGGCGGCGCACGCCATGCTCGCCTACGCCGGTGCGGAGAATGCGTTGCGTGGCTTCACCGGCTATCGGCCGCTGACGGCGGAAGCGGCCGTCGCGGCCCAGCCCGACGTGCTGCTCACGACCACGACCGGGCCATCGCCCGCCGATCCCGCGGTAACGCTGCTCGCACAACCGGGGCTCGCGAACACACCCGCCGGACGCGCCAAACGCGTGGTGAGCTTCGATGCGCTGTATCTGCTCGGCTTCGGTCCGCGACTGCCGCTGGCGGTTGCCGATCTCGCGCTGCGCGTGCACACCGTTTGACCATGCGCCAAGGCTATCCCGAAATCCGCCATTCGCCCGTAAACGAAACTATGCCAGCCGCGCCTGCGCTACCAAAGTCGTTGCCATCACGCCCCTCTGAAGCGGGACGGCCCACGACCGTTGCCGCCACACTGCATCACACCGGCACGGTGCGACGCCGCCCGCCACGATGGTGCGTCATGACGGCACTGGCCGCCTTGCTCGCCGTCGCGGTGCTCGCTGCGCTATGCGGCGGGGCCTATCGCATCGCGCCCGGAGAAGCGATTGCTGTGCTGTTCCGGGGCGCCACAGGGGACTTCGCGCAGGACCAGGCACGCAACGTCATGTTGCAGATTCGCCTGCCGCGCATCGTGCTCGGTATCCTGGTCGGCGCGGGCTTCGGCGCCGCCGGCGCCGCGTTGCAGGCCCTCTTCCGCAACCCGCTCGCCGACCCCGGACTGATCGGCGTGGCCAGCGGTGCGGCGTTGGGCGCGGCAGGGGTGATCGTCCTCGGCGGTGTTCTGCTTCCGGCGGCGTTCGCGGCGTCGCTCGGCCTGTGGTTGCTGCCGGTGGCGGCGTTCGTCGGCGCGCTTGGCGTCACCACGCTCGTCTACCGTCTGGCCGCGGGACGCGGTCGCCTCGCCCTGCCGTTGCTGTTGCTCGCCGGCATTGCGATCAATGCCGTCTCGGGGGCGGCCATCGGTTTGCTCACCTACCTCGCCGACGATACGCAGTTGCGCACGCTCACCTTCTGGACGCTCGGCAGTCTCGGCGGCGCGCAATGGCCGATGCTCGGCGTAATCGTATGGCCGGTCGCGCTGGGGATCGTCGCGCTCGCCACACAGTGCCGCTCGCTGAACGCCTTGTTGCTGGGCGAAGCGGAGGCGTTGCATCTGGGCGTCGCCGTGCAGTCGGTCAAGCGTCGAGTGATGGTGGCATGCGCGCTGTGCATCGGTGCGCTGGTCGCGTCGAGCGGCATGATCGGATTCATCGGCCTGATCGCACCGCATATCGTGCGGCTGGTCGTCGGGCCCGACCCGCGCGCCGTGCTCCCGGCAGCCGCGCTCTTCGGTGCGATCCTGACGTTGCTTGCCGATCTGGTCGCGCGCACCTGGGTTTCGCCGGCCGAGTTACCGTTGGGCATTCTCACGGCACTGCTCGGCGCGCCGTTCTTCCTGATGCTGCTGTGGCGACGCCGCGGACAGTTTGGGCTATGACGCTCATCGATCCGGTCTGATAGAACAGGACATCGCCATGCTCAGTGCACACGACCTCACGATTGCCCACACCGATTCGCCCGTGCTCGACGGCCTGTCGCTCGACATCCGTCCCGGCGAACTGCTGGTGCTGCTTGGCCGCAACGGCGCGGGCAAGAGCACGCTGCTCAAGGCGATGGCCGGCGATCCGCTGCCCACGCGCACGCACATGCGCGGCGACATCACGCTCAACGGTGCGCCGCTCGCGCAATACGCCCCGGCGGCGTTGGCTCGCTTGCGTGCCGTGCTGCCGCAAACGGCGCAGTTGGCGTTTCCGTTCAGTGCGCTTGATATCGTGGCGATGGGGCGTCTGCCCTACCCGAAATCGCACAGACGGGACGCCTCCGGCAAGACCGTCGCGAGCGATACGGAAATCGCGACGCTCGCGCTGGAACGCGCGGGGGCGCTGCCGCTACGGCAGCGTGACGTGATGACCTTGTCTGGCGGGGAATGGGCGCGAGTGCAGTTTGCACGAGTCCTTGCGCAGCTATGGCCCGACGACGAGGCTTCGGCCCCGTCGGTGCCGCGCTATCTGCTGCTGGACGAACCGACGGCGGCGCTCGACCTGGCGCATCAGCATCACCTGCTCTCGCTCACGCGCGAACTTGCCGCAACGTGGGGATTCGGTGCGATGGCCATCGTGCACGACGTCAACCTCGCGGCGCGTCACGCGGACCGTATGGCGTTGCTTGCCAACGGACGCATTCTTGCAGAAGGGATACCTCGCGACGTGATGCGCGCCGACCTCATCGAGGCAACGCTCGGCTTGCCGGTGCACGTGATGACGCCTGAGACATTGCCCGGCTATCCAAGGCTCAAAGACGCATCCGCAGGCGTGCCCTTCGCATTGCCCGCGTGAACACGCCACGCGGTTCACGCGTCGGCGCGACCTGGGCCCAACCCCGTTCATCCCAACGGCGTCAGACCGCTCAGGCAGCGGGCACGCCGTCCTTTGCGAGATTCGCGCGTGCGCACAAGACGGCGGCGAGATCCCACAGGGCGTAGCCCACGCTCTTGAAAATCACCGGCCCGCTCGAACGGAAGCGATCAGGGGTGATGATGGCGTCGAGCAACGGTGCGGCACGTCCCCAGTCGATGGCCGCATGCAGCAGATCGCCGGCTTCGTGCTTGACCTCCCAGGTATCGACGACGAGCGTGCCGCGCACGGCGGCGTCGCGACACAGCTGCGGCGGCAACTCGCGCATGTCCGGACGGAACGCACCGACGCCCGCGACGAAGATGTCGTCGCGCCAGCGCAGCACGTCGCTATCGGGCAGCACAGGCTCGCTGCTGGTGGTCGCGGCAATCACGATGCTCACGGTGTTCAGCACAGGCTCCACCGCGTCGACCACGGTCGCTTCCACACCAAGCGTAGCGGCATGTTCCGCGAGCGCGTGGGCGCGCTCCGCGCTGCGTGAAAAGATCATGAAGTGCCGCGTGCCCATGCCTGCGGCAAACGCTTCCAGGTGCGCCCTCGCCTGCACGCCGGCCCCGACGATCAACACCGGTCCCTTGGGGCGCGGCGCGAACTTGCGGGCGGCGAACAGCGTCACGGCGGCCGTGCGTCGACCGGTGATGGTGGGCCCGTCGAGCAACATTAATCGCTCTCCGGTATGCGGATCGAACACCATCACCTCACCGATGATGGAAGGCTTTCCCGCACGGCAATTCTCCGGATGCACGGTGATGTGCTTGGTCATCGCGACATCGCGATTGGCGGCGGGCATCACCAGCAGCACACCGCCACGGCGGCCGCGCTCCGGTTCGGTCAACGCGAAATGCAGACGCGCGGGCGCGCGCGCGGTGCCCGCGCGCATCTCCATGAGCATGGCCTCGATGCCGTCGGCCAACTGAGGGTACGGCAACAACTGTGCGGTTTGATGCGCGTCCAGCGTGATCATCGATGGGTCTCCGCGCCGGGGCGTGCGTCATTGTCGGGCGGCGGCGCGCTCGTCGCCGTCACATTGCGTCACGCATTGGCAGGTCTGATTCGAGTGTAGCCTGCATCGCGTGAACGCGTCTGCCGCATCAAAAATTATTCGCGATGCAGCGCACATGCGCTCAGCGACTCGCATTGCGCATGCGCTTGCCATCGTCGAGCGTCGCACCGCGCACTTCGAAGTGCACGCGGTCACGCATTGCTCCGGCAGCATCGACGAGTTCGAGCGTGTGACGCCCCGGCCACGGCAGCCACCCCACACGCGCACGGCCCGCAAGCGGCTTGCCGTCGAGCCGCCATGCCGCCCCCTTCGGCCAGGCGGCCGCCACCTGGAACCACAGACGCTGGTTCGCCGGCGGAATATCCGGGTCGAGCGCCACGATCGTGCCGTCGGGCGGCCCGGCAATTCGCCAGAGCGGTCCGCCGGGCGCTTTGGTCGCGAGCGAGGAAAGCACGATTGTGCGCTGCGACGTTCCGCGAAGGAACCACTCGTCGCGTGCAGGTTCAACGCGCTCGGCGTACTGCACCGCAACATGCTCAAGTCCGGGCGGCGGCGTGGGCGGCAGGCTCGCCGTGCGTCGATGCAGATAGTCCATGAGGCGATGCCAGATCGGTGCGGCTCCCGACACCCCGGAGACGTCCCACATCGGCGCACCGTCGGCATTGCCCACCCACACCCCGACCGTATAGTGTCGCGAGTACCCGACGGCCCAGTTGTCGCGCATGTCCTTGCTGGTGCCCGTCTTCACGGCGGTCCAGTAGCGCGTCGAGAGCGGGCTGTCGAGCCCGAACGTGCGGGTGCGCGCCTGCCGGTCGGCGATCATGTCAGAGACGATGAAACTCACCTGCGGCGAAAAGACGGTCGTGGGCGTTACCTCTCTGGCGCGCGCTTTCGTGACGTCACCCGCGCGCGGGCGTACCGACGCCGGCATGCGCTCGTTCACGCCGCTGGCGGTGCCTCCGTTGGCGAGCGCGCGATAGGCATTCGCGAGCGTGAGCAGTGTCACGTCGGCGCTGCCAAGCGCGAGACTGTAGCCGTAGAAGTCGCCGCTTTGCGTGAGCGGCAAGCCGAGTGACACGAGCGTCTGGGCGAACCTGCGCGGTGTGACCATCACGAGCGTGCGCACGGCCGGCACGTTCAGCGACGAGGCCAGCGCCGTGCGCGCGCTGATCCACCCCTTGAAGTGATGATCGTAGTTCTGCGGAATGTACAGGCCGCCCCCCGTGGGCAGATCGATGGGAGAATCGTCGAGGAGCGACGCTGCCGTCAGGCGATGCTCCGCAATCGCCTGGGCGTAGAGAAATGGCTTGAGTGTCGAGCCGGCCTGTCGCAGCGACGTGACGCCATCGACCTGCGCCGCCGACGACAATGGCCCGGAGGAACCAACCCACGCGAGAATGTCGCCGCTTGCGTTATCGATGACGACAATGGCCCCGTCCTGCACGTTGCGCGAACGTCCCGGCGTGCCCAGCTCGCGCAGCGTCTGCTGCAAGGTGGTCACCGCCATGCGCTGGAGATTTGCGTCCAGCGTGCTGACAATTCGCGTGCCCGCGGGCGGACGACTCGCGCTGAACACTCGACGCGCGAAATGCGGTGCAAGGCCAACGGCATCGCGCGTCGTCATGACGCTTGCCGGTCGCGAAAACACGAGTTGCGCGTAGCCATCGAGGCCGTTGCAGTCAGACGCCTGCCTCATGTCACGCAGAATGCCGCAGGCGCGCTGCGCCACGCGCGCGGCGGGCGCGTTCGGCGCGCGCAGCAGCGCAACGGCCAACGCCGATTCGCGCGCGTCGAGTCCGCTGGGGAACTTGCCGAACAGCGTTTGCGAGACGGCCGAGATGCCGACGAGCTCGCCCCGAAACGGCACGAGGTTCAGATAGGCCTCGAGAATCTGATCCTTACGCCAGCGCTGCTCCAGCCACAACGCCGTTGCCGCCTGACCGATCTTCTGCGAAACGGATCGATTGCGGGTACTCGGTCGCAGATCGTCGTCGAGCAGCCCCGCCAACTGCATCGTCAGCGTGGAGGCGCCGCGCGTGCGCGTGTGCCAGAGGTTGCCCCACGCGGCGGCGGCCACGCCGCGCCAATCGACGCCACTGTGCTCGTAAAAGCGCTTGTCCTCGGAAACGATCAACGCCTCGCGAAAAGCGGGCGAGACATCGGCGAGCGTTACCCAGTCGCCGCGTTGCGCCTGCATGTCGGCCCGCAGGCGCTGCAAGGGTTCGCCGCGACGATCCAGCAGGATCCAGTCCGACGCGCGCCAGTCACGATGCACCTCGTCAAACGACGGGACGGCGCGCGCGGGTGCCGGGGACAGAAATGCCCCGAGCATCAGCGCAACGCTCAACACGACCTGACGGCCAACGCCCCAGCCCCGATGTTCAATCACGGCGCACATGCGTCTCACCCGGTTGCGACAAATCCGCGGGACGCACTGCCAGGATGCCGGCCGCGAGCATCAGTTGCGCGAGTGCGTAAAGAATCCAGATGGCGTACTCCTGCGCCATGATGGGGCCCACGAAGCGCGTGGTGCCGATGAGCGCGTCCGAGACCGTGAAAAGCAGCGCGCCGACGGCGGCCCATTCGCTCGGCAGGTCGGCCAGCAGCGCCGCCGAGGCCATCATCGCCAGCACGATCACGTAGCACGCCACTGGTGCCTTGAGTTCCCCCATTCCCGGCCAGTACATCGCGTACGCCAGCGCCGCCGCCGCCCACACCAGCACGATGGCGACGCGATGCCAACCGGGCACCTTCGCCCAAGGGCGCCGCAAGCGCCAGAACAACACGAAATACGCGAGATGGGCCAGCAGGAATGCGCCAAGGCCCAGAATGAAACCTTGCGCCAAGGTCGGCGAGGCGAGCAGCACGTCACCCGCGCCCGACAGGATCAGCGCCGCGCAAAGCCACACCCGCTCGCGCGGCACCCGGTGGTAAAGCGCCGCGAACAACAACAATGCACACAACAGCACCTTTGCAATGCCCTGGTCGGCATAAGGTGCGCCGCGCAACGCCAACGCATAGGCGGCGCCCGCAATCGCGGCCAGCCACCAGAAGCGGCGCGCCTCTCGTGGCAGCGCCGCCGCCGGGTCAAAGAAGTTCGACGTCATGACAGTGCGCCCCCATTCGTCATTACTTCGCCGGCACCACTTGCACCGGCGCGTTAGGCGTCTCGCCGTACATCGCCGGTTCGTACATCGCCTCGACCCGCGTTGGCGGTGTCGCGAACGTGCCGACGTTGTTCAGACGCACCGTGTACTCGATCCGATGCTGCCCCTTCGGCAGGTAATCGTAGTAGGCACGGTAGGTGTCCTGCGCGCGCTCCTCGAAAGCGGGCGTGGCGCCTTCGCTCTTCTCGCCTTGCGTGGCGATGACCGAATCGCGTCCAAGCCCGCCACCCAGCACTGTCGCCCCGCCAGGCAGCGGATCGCTCACCACGACCCAGCGCATGTCGGCCTGCGCGTCGATATCCAGACGCACGCGCAATACCGCACCACGCACGAAGCGATCTCCCGAACGATCGGCGACGTCCTGCACTTGAACACTGCGCGTCACGCGATAGCCGGCGGAGAACGGCGCCTTGAGCGGAACGGCGGCCAGGCTCTGGATCGTTGCCCAAGGCTTGCCGGCGCCCGTCTGATCCAGGCGCAATACATCGCGCGCGCTGTCCTTTCCGGCTGCCGCGTTGCTCAACCATGGCAACGAGACGGCCGGCGGCACGGTGCCTGCCTTGAGCTTGTCCCAGTCGACGGTTTGCACGCTGCCGCTCGTCTGGTTGTCGCGCTGCCACTGAATGGCCGTGTGTCCCGTCGGCGTGTCGCGCTCGAATCGTGCCGAGAATCGATCCACGGCCAAACCGCCCCAGACGTTCGCCGTGGTCGTCGACCAGGCCCCGCGCGACTGCAGTCCCAGCAGGCCGATCACGAGACGCGGCATCTCGTCCTTCCATGCCGGATTCGCGTTCATCAGCAACGCCAGCCGCGCCGCGTTGGTCTCGGGGCCGACCATCAGCCACCAGAGCCCGTCGCTTGCCTGCGTGGAGAAGCCCACACGTGTTCCCTGATACGACAGACGCGCCCGCAGGATCTGCTCGGCCTGCGCCATGCGCTCGGCACGCTGTGGCGCGTCGGGCAGGCGCTGCAGGATCGCGTACCAGTCGATGACCGCAGACGTCGGCCAGTCGTTCGGCGCGAGGGTGAGCGAACTCAGCATGCGTGCGCTTGCCCGACCGTACCGGGACAACGCTTCGATGGCGCTCAGCTTGCGCAACGTCAGGTCGTCACGCGGGGCCCAGAAGCGGCGCGTGAGACGCCCTTCGACGAACGCCGTCAGTCCGTCCTCCATGCGTGCCAGCGCGTCGTCCGGCAACGCATAGCCTGGGTCGAGCGCCTTCGCTTCGCTGCTTACGGCCAGCAGATAGGCAGTGAGCGTATCGCTGCCCTGATTCGCAAAACCCTCTTGCGGCGGGAAGTAGCTCGCCAGCCCGTCGTCGTCGAGATACGACGGCAGCGTGCCCATCACCCGTTTCCACTGCGCAGTGTCGCGCATGCCGATCGCCTTCGACGCCAGTTGCTCCAGGCAACCGTACGGATAGACCTCGAACCAGCGCTTCACTCCCGGCAATCCCTGCGACAGACGCGGTTGCAGGCTGATGCGAACCCCGCCGCGCAACTTTCCGGTGCTGTCTGCCACCGCGCCCGCTGGCGGTGCCATGGGCAGCGTCAGACTGCCTTCCACCTGCGTGAGCACCGACTGCTGGACGCTCGCAGGCAACGACGGCTGAATGTCCTGCCCGACCTTGATGGCATCGCTCGCGGCGGGCGCCGTGCCCGTCGCCGGTGCCTGTGCGCTGACTTCCCACAACACGCGTTGGGCACGCGTGTCCGCCAGTCCGGCAGGCGCCGTCACGTCCCACGTCACTTCACGCGATTCGCCGGCCGGCACGTCAACCCGTTGCGGTGCCAGGGTCAGTTGCGTGGCGCGTGCGATCAACTGCACCTGCATTGCATGTTGCGTGGTATTGCGCACGGTGAATTGGGCACGATACATGTCGCCCTCGCGCACCAGCGGCGGCAAACCCGAGATCAATTGCAGGTCCTGCGTGGTGCGAATGGTCGCAGTCCCGGTGCCGAACCAGCCAAGCGCCTGCGCACCGGGCCTGCCATCATCGGCCACGGCCACGATGCGGAAACTGGACAGCGCGTCGCCCAGCGGCACGTCCACACTCGCCTCGCCCTTGTCGTCGAGCACGACGCGCGGTTGCCAGAGCAGCAGCGTGTCGAACAGCTCGCGCGTCGGACTCTTGCCGCCGCCGCCGCCCGCCGGTACGGCCTTGCGACCGTAGTGGCGGCGTCCGATGATCTCCATCTGCGCGGTGGCCGTCGTCACGCCGTAGCTGCGACGCTGCCACATGGCATCGAGCAGATTCCAGCTGGTATTCGGCGCCAGCTCCAGCAGCGCCTCGTCGACGGCCGCAACGGCAACCTCGGTGCCGGCCACGACCGGCTTGCCGTCCGGCTGCGTGACTTTGATGCGCACCTTGGCATGACCGCGCACCGGGTACGTCGCCGCGTCCGGCTTTACTTCCACGCCCAGACGCTGCCCCGCCGTGCCCACACGCAACTCGGTCAAGCCGAAGCGATAGGCCGGTTTGCCCAGATCCACCAGCCCCGTCGGGGCCTGATACTCCCGGCCCTCGTACCAAAACGCCCGGAACCATTCCAGCGGCTGCTTCCAGCCCCATTGGAAGAACGAGTACCAGGGCACTTCATGGATTCGACCGCGCACCGCCAGCACCGACACGTAAACGTTGGGGCCCCAGGTGGGTTCGACCTTGAGCGAAATGCTGGGGTCCTTGCCGGAGATCTCCATCGTGCGCGTCTGGATCACGCCTTCGCGCTCGATCGCGACGAGCGCCGTTGCCGAGCGGAACGGCATGCGCACCTGAAGCTTGGCCGTCTCGCCCGGCTCGTAAGCCCGGCGCTCCGGCAGCACATCCATCCGGTCGGTATTGTCACCGCCGAACCAGACCTCGCCGCGTCCCGTCACCCACACGCTCGTTGTCGACGTACTCAGATTGCCCTTGTCGTCCTTGGCCTGTGCCACGAGCGTAATTTCGCCCGGCTGCGAGAGCGAAACGTCGCACGCCAGCAAACCGCGCTCGTCCGTCTTGCCGCTGCACACCGTGCCGAGATCCTTGACCTCGGTGTGGTTGTCGTACGCATAGAACCCCCCCACCATGCGCTTGCGACTGCTGGTGGTCATCCGCGCCTCGGCGCGCACGTCCATCGCCACCCCGGCCTTCGGCTTGCCCTGCAAATCAAGCGCGAGCGCCTTCACCGGAAGCTTGTGGGTCACCGACACCCAGCTCTCGCTGCGCACGCCTGTGATGAGATTCGCGGGCCACAACGTGGCATTGCCCCGAAGCGTCTGAATTTCGCCGTTCGGATCCGCGAAGCTCGCCTCGAGCACGAGATCGCTTGGACGGTCGACCTTGGGCAAGTCCTTGAGCGTCAGATTACCTGCACCGTTTCTGTCGAGCACAAGCCGTTGCTTGTCGGCGACCAGCTTCTGATCGCTCGCTCCCGCACTCTCGTCATTGCCCTGATCCCCGTCATCGGCCTCCGACTGCGCCGACGGCGGACGGTACGGCGTGAAGCTGAAATCGTCATACCCGTCGAAGGTCATGTCTCGCACGCGCAACAACGCCGAGACGCGCACCGGCAAGTTGCCCGCCGGGCCACCCGCCACGTAGTTCACCTGCACATTTACCGGGGCTTCGGTCTTGTTGATGAGCGGTGACTTCGCGGCATCGCGCACACCAATCGATCCGGCCAGCACCGGCAGACGGAAAGCCTCCACGCGGAAATGCCCCGCGTCGAGCGATGATGGATACGACTTCGGACGCGAATCCGCCTCCGTGTAGTCGAGCGTCACCGCGTACTCGCCAAGCTTCGCGCCCTGCGGAATCTGGAAAGTGTTTTCGGCGAGCCGTCCGTTGCGCCACTTGATGGGCTGCGTGTAGGTTTGTCCGGAACCCTCATGGGTGATCGTCAATTGCGACGGCAGACTCGCGGGCAACACCAGCCCCTGCATCGTTTCCTGACGGATGAAGTGCTTCATCGACACCGTTTCGCCAACGCGGAACAGCACGCGGTCGAATACCGTTTGCGCGCGCACGGTGGGACTGCTGCCACCGTCGGTCGGCACATGAAACCGCCAGGGCTCGATGCCGCGATCCCAGTCGGAAGACACGAACGCCATGTCGGGATCGTTACCCTGCGTGCGGGCGACCACGAAGTACCCCGAGCGCATCGTCTTCTCGCAGTACCGGTATCGCTCGAGCGACTTGTCGATCTTCGCCACGCCCGTCTTGTCGGTCACGGCGCTCGCCACTTCGCTGCCATCGCAATCGAGCACTCGCACCTTCGCATTGGCCACCGGCTGGCCTTTGTCCAGCGTCGTCACCCACGCAATGGCATTCTCGCGGCCCATCTTGAAATGCACCCCAAGATTGGTGACGAGCACCGTCGTGCGTACGTACATCGGCAACGACTTGCCCAACAGGGCCGCCCCGAGCGATGGCGAGGCCAACTCCACGACATAAAAGCCGGGCTTCTGGAATGGAATGCCGACCACTTCGAACGGGCGCGGATCTTTCTCCTTGGGCACGGGCAGGGTCAACGCCTGGACGCCAGGCCATCCGGACAGCAACGACAGGCTGCGCGTGTCATAACGCGTGATCTTGTCCTCGACGATCACCGCGGCATTCGGCCCGAACGCCACATTGGCCGCTGGGGCCGTAAGAATCGACGGCATCGCCTGCGCAATCTGCTTGCGGGTCATCGTCGTTTCGTCGAATCGGCGCACGCGCGACATCCAGTTCATGACCTCGGCGTCGTCGTCGACCCGCAGTTGCAGGGTGCGTCCGCTCTCGCCGCCCCCGCCGGGCTTCGCGGCCTCGCCAGCCACCCCCAGCCCGTTGATTTGCAGCGCGGGCTCGACCTTGCGCAGCGTGACCGGCAGCATCGGCGGCATGCCGGGCTCGGCAAAGCGCTCCACAATGCCGAACGGCGCGGCCGCGAACTTGGCCAGCGGCGGCATCGTCGCCGTCTTCGTCTTCAACGGGAATTCGCCGGCGTTGTCGAGCGCTCGGCCACTGTCGTCCGTAAATCCTTTCGGCAGCGAGATCGTCAGCTCGGCCTTCTCGGGGAACGGCGCGTTGAACGTGACATCGCTCACACTGGACGTGCGATCCGAATCGCTGAACGTCGGCGACCGTTCGGCACCCGCGCCATGCAGACGAATCTTGGCCGCCATGTCGCGCGCAACGGGCGAGTTGAACGTCAGACGCAGTGGCCTCAACGGCGTGCAGGGCGCGTTCGCATTCTCGCGCTCGCAACTGAAACTGGCCGTGAACGGTTCACGCACATCGTATTCAAAACGTCGCGCCTGCTTCGTTGGCACGCCCGATGGCGTGGTGATACCCGCGCCCCACACCAGATGCATCTTGGCGCCCGCCGCAAGCGTTCGGTTGCATTGCAGCATGACGACACGCGCTGCCTGCTTCTCCAGACTGAAACGCTTGAGCAACGCCGAACGCGTGCCGCCCTCGATTCCCTTCACGCCGATGCGTTCCCCAACCCCTTCCGTCTCGCACCAGGCGTGTTGAATCACACTGGCGGGCTGCGCCGCGCCATTGAGCGTAAGGATGAAGATCTGGTTTTCGTCGATGGGACCGTACGACGGACGGATGGACGTGACGGCCGGGCCGCCCGTGTTGAACGCGTAACGCGTGGTGCCCGACAGCGCGGCGCCCGAGACGGCGGACAACCCGCCGCGCAGCTCCACCGAGCATTTCGCACCCGGCGGCAGCGACGACTTGAAATCGTAGACCCAGATCTTCGGTTCGAGCCAATGGCCCTCGCCTGCGAGCGACGTGTCGGTGCACTTCACGGCGGCTGGCGCCTGCGCGCGCGGATCGCCCGCCGGCACCATGGCTTCGTCGAACTTCACGACGACCTGGTCCACACTCGCGACCTCGCCTTGCGGACTGACGCTCGTGACGCGCGCCGCCTGCACGGGCGACGCGGCGAACCCACCAAGACACAGCACCGCCCACACCCACGGCGCGGCCGGCCAGACGCGTTGCGTTCGGCTTTGCATGCCGGTCTCCTCCCGAGTTCTGGTCAGGCGATTCTACCCCGCAGTCGTTGGCATTTCGAACCGTTTCCCTTCCCATGCACATCGGGAAACCGCATTTCGGATCGGCCGCTCGACCGAGGCGGAATCTTCTGGGTTGGGTTCCAGGATTCGCCTATGTCACACTGGCACCTTTCCATGTTCGCAACGTGGGCGCGTCATGTCTCTAGCCATTCTCCACCCCAAGAAGAACGCACTGGTCTATCTGGTGAAGATTCTTAGCGGCTCGCTGATCGTCTGGTTCGGCCTGCGGGCGGCAGGCTTTCCAGAGCCTTATTGGGCAATGATCTCGCTCATCATCGTGACCGAACCGGACCCGATGCAGGCGCGCAGCAACTTCAAGGCGCGCTCGATCAACACGATCACCGGGGCCGTCATCGCTTGCATCGTCTTACTCGTCTTCGGGCCCGGGCTGGCGGCCATGCTTGTGGGCATCACGCTGGCCACGCTGGCTGCAATGCTGGTGCAGAACTATCCGGCCAATTGGCGTCTGGGCCCGGCCACCGTGGTCATTCTGATGTCGGCAGCGTTGAGCGGACAGGGGCAAGGGCTGCATCAGGAGCTCAGCCTCGCCATGTTGCGCGTGATCGAAGTGCTGATCGGCTCCACTGTCGCGCTCATTCAGTCGCTAATCTATGGGCGCTACGTGAAGCCCTGGTTGATGCCCACTGACTGAGCCGTCGAACATAAGGCCGCGCAAACGGCTTGCCGTCCGATCCATCGATCGGACAAGCGAACGCCTGCCCCAAGCGCGCAGGGACATGCCGGGACATCCGGCAAAGGGCGGGAAAATAGCGATGCGAGGCGGCGTGGCGCCGCGCCCGCTCAGCGAGACGATTGTCGGTTCGCCAGATAGTGCAGCGGCAGCGCATTGCTGCGCTTGAAAGCGCTGAGCACGATGTTCGAGCGCACGTTCTCCACGCCCGGCACCTGCATCAGCCGCTTCATGACGAAGGCCGACAGGGCATTCAGATCCGGCACCACGATGCGCAGCAGGTAATCCGCCTCGCCAACCACCGCGTGACACTCGAGCACTTCGGGCAACAGATCGATTTCCGCCTGAAAACGTTCGATGACCTGATCGCCATGATGTTGCAGACGCAACGTCGTGAATGCCGTCACGGCCAGACCCAACGCTTCGGGTCGCAGCACCACACGATATCCCTCGATAACGCCTTCAGCCTCGAGCCGCTGCAGGCGGCGGCCTATCTGCGACGCGGAAAGCGCCACGTGCTCCGCTAACTGATGGTGCGTGGCACGCCCCTCCTTCTGCAACGCGTCCAGAAGAGCCAAATCGAAGTGATCCAGAACAAGCATGACGATTCTCCGCAATAATTCACATTTTTATGCGAAATTTATGCAAACGACTTTCACCACAGGCGCATTATGCGCCCATTTCGCATGCCATGCGCACTACACTTTCAATCACTGTCACTGCCTGATTGAGTCGTTCGCATCATGTCCCTTACTGCCATGCTCCGAGAGCAATTCGATGCCGGTCTCACGACCCGGCCCGACTTCACCATTGAACAACCCGTCGATCAATACGGCGCGGTCGATCACGCGGTGTGGCAGCAACTCTACGAACGTCAAACGGCGATGCTGCCGGGCCGGGTCTGCGATGCGTTCATGGACGGCATTCGCGCCCTCGACATGGACGCGCGTCGCGTGCCGGAGTTCGAACACCTGAACGAAAAACTGATGGCGGCGACCGGCTGGCAGGTCGTTGCCGTACCCGGACTCGTGCCGGACGATGTCTTTTTCGAGCATCTCGCAAACCGCCGCTTCCCGGCGACGTGGTGGATGCGCCGTCCCGACCAGCTCGACTACCTGCAAGAGCCCGACTGCTTTCACGACGTCTTCGGTCACGTGCCGCTGCTCGCCAATCCGGTGTTCGCCGATTTCATGCAAGCCTACGGCAAAGCCGGCAAGGTCGCGCAATCGCTGGGGGCACTCCCGTTGCTCGCCCGTCTGTACTGGTACACCGTCGAATTCGGCCTGATGCGCGACGGCGACGGCCTGCGCATCTATGGCGCCGGAATTGTCTCGAGCCGCGGCGAAACCGACTTCTCGCTGACCTCGCGCGCGCCGAATCGGCTCGGATTTTCGCTCGAGCGGGTACTGCGCACGCAATACCGCATCGACACATTCCAGCAGACGTACTTCGTGATCGACGACTTCGCCCAACTGTTCGACGCCATGCGTGCTGACCTGCCCACGCTGTTCAAGACGTTTGCCGACCAGCCGGCATTCGAGGCCAACGCCCGTCATCCCGACGACACGCCTATCCTGTTGCCGGCATGATGCACGGTCTGGCAGGCCCCGGGTCGCGCCGCGGCCTGTCGTTCGACGCCTCCTGGCGCCCGGTCTTATGTCCCGACCCTTCGCGTTATAGGACAGGGCTCACGCACACGCCCAGCTCGCCTGTGAAACAATAGGTCGCATGAACCGGCAACCCTGCCGCTTCGTGGGCGCTGCGTGCGGCCCAGCCGACAACCCTCCTGACAACCGTACGCAGCCATCACTGACGCCATGCCGGCGTCGGTGCATGCCCGTTGGCCCGATTTGCACTGAACGCTTTGAAAGGAATGCCATGACAACACGACTCTCCTCCGAGGCACGCGCCAGCCTGACCGAAGTGCTGCCAGAGTGGCACCAGGTGGTCGGACGCGACGCCATCCAGCGCAGCTTCACATTCCACGACTTCAATGAGGCCTTCGGCTTCATGGCGCAGGTCGCGCTCAAGGCCGAGAAGATGAACCACCATCCAGAGTGGTTCAACGTCTATAACCGGGTAGACATCACCCTCTCGACGCACGACGCCGACGGCCTGACCCAACGCGATGTCGATCTGGCCGTGGCCATCGACCAGTTCGCAGGCGATCGCGCCTCCAACTGACCTGCCGCTGCGCGCTTGCTGCCGCGGGTAACGCCCGACGCGTTCAGCGCTTCGGTGCGAGCAGCGTGCCACGGCACGCCTTGGTACCGCAGTGGCAAGCGTATTCGCGTTTCAGTTTTGCCGTGTAGCGCGCGTCGATCACCAGACCGTAGTCGTAAAACAACTCTTCGCCAGGCTCGATGTCGCGCACGGCATAGATATAGACATGTTCGCCCTCTTCACGCGCTTCGCAGTTGGGCGAGCAGGCGTGGTTGATCCAGCGGGCGTTGTTGCCGTCGACCTTGCCGTCGATGCACCGTCCGTCTTCCAGACTGAAGTAGAAGGTGTGCGTCGGGTGGGCCGGATCGTGAGGATGGCGGCGCAAGGCCTCACGCCACGAAATGATCTCGCCCTTGTACTCGATCACGCGATCCCCTTTCTTGAGACGCTTGAGCGCGTACACCCCCTTACCGTGGACGCCGGACTTCCTGACTTCGATTCTGCGCTTGGCTGCCATCTCTGTGCGATGAGGTTTCGTGGATGCAAAAAAGCGCAGTGTACAGGCAGGCGACACTCATGTGCGTGACAAGCGTCGACGAAAAAAAACGTCACCCGGTACCGAATGACGTTCTCCCCCTGGCTCGCGCCGCCTGCGCGTGACGAATGCCGGTCAGCCGCTCAGGTTTTGCTATACAGCTTCCAGACTTTGCGCTGCATGGCGATGTCGGCGTCCTCATGCGCGTTGCAGTCCAGCGGCAGGCGCGAATCGTCGTACGTCACATTGAAGTGATCGCAGTGGTATTGGCCTTTGCCGCGCGCCGAGACTTCGAAGTGGCTGCACGTCAGGCACATGCGTTGCGATGGTACGTCGCCCCGCTCCTGCATCGTGAAGATCAGCTTGACGAGCGTTCGGTAGAGTTGGGCACATTCCTTCTCGCCCAGCGATTCCGACGCCGTGGTCAGGAAGTTCGGCCATTGCGACGCCTTTTTGGCTGCCGTCTTGCCGCGCGCGGTCAGACGCAGCGCCAGGGCACGACCGTCGTTCGCATCGCGACGCTTCTCGACCAGACCCTTGTTTTCCAACGTGCTTACGGCCTCGCTGACCGTGGCCGATGTGAGTGCGGCATCCTCCGCAATCTCGCCCAATCGCATCGGCACGCCACGCGAGAGCAAGAGCGTCAGAATCTCGCCCTGCGTCGGCGTCAATCCAGCCATTGCCGCGCCCTCCCAGGCGTGGCTCCGTAACGCGGTTCCCATGCGCAACAAACCGGCTGTCACGCGCTTGGGCAGCGCTTCATCTAGTGGGGTCGGAGTAGCCATGATTTTCGTTAGGATTTCTAAAAACTATACGTCAGTAAAACAGCTTGTCAAATGAACTTACGGGCGGTGCATCACACGTCTCGTCATTGCCTTGCATCCATGTCGGCGCCCCGCCCGGGGGAAACCCTAAGCCACTTCCGTGTCGATACGCGACGGCAAGTCGCTGTTGAACCCACCGCCCCACCACGATTCCATTGTGTGTTCTGAGTTTGATTTTGGCGTATCAGTTCTTGTACTGATCTCCCAAATCCTACTCAAGATGTTTACAAAATATTGGTGTCCTGCGCACTCGCTTTGCGAAGGATCAAATTGGGAAAAACATTTCGCATCCCATGCCAATTACGCGGCAGATCGAACAGGCGTCGCCCGCAGCGGCCGTTGGGAACCGCCTCGCATCCCGCACGATCTCCGCGCACATCGGCAAAGCCTCGCCAGACATGGCTCGCAGACCTTAGCGATCCCACCCACGGGCCACCATCGCGGACAACGATCTTGTGAAAATCCACTCGATTTTCGAGACATTTCGGCGCCATCCGACATGCGGCGTGAGCGTACCCGATGCCCTGCGTTTCGTAGCAAACGTCCAACGACATGCGAATCATTTGAAACGCGACCGTAAATCGCCAATCGGCGAGGGAGGTGCTGCGCAGGAAACTGGAGGGAAGTGCGGGGCAACGTGTCCGCAGGAGGCCCCTTCCGGACACGCGAATTGAAGAATTTGACAGTACCAGCGATCTCGCTCGTTACATTCTGCAAAACCAGCATCTTTCACTTCTTGCACCACGCACGCCAAGTCACATTTCAAAGTGGCGAGATTGTATCCGCGAACCGTTCGGCTAACGCAGGAACGTCAAAATTATCCACAAAACCCCGTTTTCGAGGGTGTTCTGCACAATATTTAGGCACCTGTGGATAACTTTCTGGATAACCTGTCGGACTGGTTGTGCATGGGTTCGGGATAACTCGCGAATCTTTCCACAAGGCCAAAAACTGTTCCGAGTTGTTCTTGGGATACCCGCTGTTTTTCCATCCAGTTCTCATTCGGGCAACTTTCTGTTTACTCAACGTTAACTGTGGTTATCCACAGGAGTGGGCCGCCTTTGTTAACTACTACTATGTATACATACAGTAAACCTATTAAAACCTTAAAACCTTGCTATGGGCGACGCAAAATCGGCAAAACGCGCTCAGCCTGAATCGTGGAAAACGCATCGCTTGCGATGCACAATTCGGCCAACGGCGCCGGCACACGGCGCGTCGTGGGTGGGACTAAGCGGAAACGTTTGCTGCCCGGTAGCGCGTGCTGGACGGTTGCAAAACGTACGGGCAAGAAAAAACCCCGCCAAGGCGGGGTTCCTCACACCGATCGCATAACAACGATCGCGTCCAGAGACCGACGGTACCCAGTCCGGCCCGTCGGCCAAGGCCTCAGTTCATGCGGCCCATCGCAAGCATTGTTGGCGAACCATTTCGTTGAGTGACTTGGCTTCCCCGTGGACGTCGCGCAGCCAAACAGCGTCGTTCTTGCCGGATGCGACAAGCTGACGGACTTCTTCGCAGGCTGCTTCGGCCTCCAGCACCGCCGCGTGCGGCTTGATGATCTCCAGCGTCCGCATGATGTGATGCCCCAATGTGGTGCGCTCGCCGGTCTGAGGATCGACGTAAGCCCCTTCCAGCCCAAAGCGGCAAGCTTCGAAGCGATTGAACGTGTAGACGAGGTAGTCGTCCTCGCTCAGCACGAACGGACGCTCCTCGAGCAGATAACGGGCCAGGGACTGGATGTAACAGGCGATAGCGGCCGCGCGGCCGACCGATAAGGGGGTATCCATGACTCGCACTTCGATCGTCCCAAAACCCGGTTTCGGCCGAATATCCCAGTAGAAGTCCTTCATGCTCTCGACGACGCCGGTTTTCACCATCTTGTCGAAGTACGTCTCGAAGTCTTCCCACTTCAGCACGAATGGCGCGCGGCCCGAGAGTGGGAACGCGAACACCGAGTTCAGACGCGCCGAGTGGAAGCCCGTGTCGACACCTTGCACATAGGGCGATGAGGCCGATAGCGCGATGAAGTGCGGGATATAGCGCGACATGGCGTGCAGCAGGTACAAGGCACTGTCCGGATCCGGGCAGCCGATGTGCACGTGCTGGCCAAAGACCGTGAACTGCTTGGCCAGGTAGCCGTATAACTCGGACAGGAAGTGAAAGCGTGGCGAATCGTAGATCGTACGTTCGCTCCAGCGCTGAAAGGCATGGGTGCCGCCGCCGCACAGGCCGACGTTGAGCTGCTCGCTCGCCGCCACCAGCACGTCTCGAACCCGGCCCAGCTGCGCGACGGCATCGCTATGTCGATGGCAGATGTCCGTCGACAGCTCGATCATGCTTTCCGTCATTTCCGGCTTGATCTCGCCCGGGTGTGTCTCCTTGGCCACGAGCCGCATCAGATCGGCGGCGGCTTTGGTCAGATCGTAATCGTGGCGATTGACGATCTGCATCTCCAGCTCCACACCGAAAGTGCACGGCTTCGAGGGAATGAATGCTTCTAATGACATGGTTTAATCCTTTCGTTCACCGACCAGGGCCAACGCCCAATAAACCACCAGCGGCGCGACCAGTTGCAGTGCTGCGACCGTGCACATCACTACCGCCTTGAGCGTCGGGTCGAACTGCGGGTAAATGTCGTACGTGTCGGCAACGAGTACGAACGCGAGACTGGCCATCGGGCACAACGACAACCCGAGCGCGACGGCCTGCTTGTAACTGATCCCCGCCTGATGGGCGACAGCGACCGTGCCCACCACCTTGGCGATGCCGCGCACCACGATGATGGCTGCCGCGGCCAGACCGCCGATCACAACGTATTCCCACCGGAACGCCAGCGACGTCAGCACGAAGAGCACCACCGCAAGCAACCAGCCGGCCGTGCCGAAGTACGCGGGCCAAAGCTGCGGACGCTCATCCAGATTTCGGAAAATGATCCCGGCAAGCAGCAATGTGAGCGAGTTCGGTAACTTGAGCATATGCACCAGCGCGACCATCAGCATGATCAGGCCGATGAGAATCACGAAAGCATGCTGGTCCTGGCTACCGAACTTGCGAAAGATCAGATTGCACGCCTTGGCCAGTACGAACGCCAGCACGATCGAGCCAATGAGCAGGTACAAAGGATGAAACAGGACGACCCACACGCTCGAGTGATACGCCTGGTGCATCCATCCGTAGACAAGCTTCACCGCGACGACCGCGTACACGCTGTTAAGCGCCGCCAGGGCCAGCAAACGCTCCGTGACCTGCCCCTCGGCACGCAGCTCGTTCTTGAGCTGGATCACCACGGCCGGCGAGGTCGCCATGCTGATGGCGGCGATGAGCACTGCGCTCAGCGGCGCCACCCCGAACACCCACAGCACGGCATAGACCGCCACGAAGGTGAGCAAAGCTTCGAGCGCGCTGGTAACGATGATCCAAGGGTTGGCCCGCATCCATTTCAGGTTGAGGCGGCTGCCCAGTTCGAACAGCAACAAACCCAGCGCCAGATCGATCAGCAGCCGGATGGCCGCGCTCGTCTGCGCGTCCAGCATCGAGGAAAGACCCAGGGTACCGCCGACCAGCCCGACCACGGCGTAACCGGTGATCCGCGGCAGGCGCAGTCTCCGGAAACAGATTTCCCCCGCGAGTCCGGCAAAAACCAATGCCAGCCCAGCGAAGAAAACGGGATCGGGCGTCGGCGGCCAGCCCGGAAAGAGGGACAGTTCCGACGTCATTAATGCTCGCTTTGCGCCGCTTGACGGCGCATCAAGTGGTGGAAAGGAAAGAAAGTCGCGCGCGGGGTTGCAGATTAAGAACAAATGCACGACGAACCCGAAGGGTTGGGCCCATTTTGCCACACTCGGTTTCCGACGCTTCCAAACGGGCGTCTCGATGGCAGGAGGTTTGACCTGGCACAAACCCATTTCATCCCGATGCCGAACGGTGGGGACGGCGCACCTTGGAGGCGGGATATGGCCCTTCAGCCGGGAGTTACGGGGGCAAGCCCCGAAGGGGCGCCGCCCCCGCATGGGGCGGGGTTACCGTCGCTATAGGGTCAGATTCAATTTATTGAATCCCCGTGTATTTTCGGAGAACGACGGCAGGCGGGCGTGGGCCGCGCGTCATGAAGGAACGTGGGAAACGTCGATGGGAGATAGCGAGGTCGCGGGTCGCGGGGGCGGCGAGCGAAGGATCCGGCCAAGCCCGACGGCGCGCGAAGCCGGCGTGCCTGTTGGGGCACGCGCGTTGTCAGCCTTTGCGCAGCCAGTGCATCAGGTATCGCGCCGGGTCGATGGCGTCGGCCAGATCGCTGCCGACCGGCCACGGTTCGCCCTCGATCTGACTGGCGACCAGCTCCGCGCACAACGACGCGAACACCAGGCCCCGAGAGCCGAACGCGAAGCTGGCATACAGGCCGTCAAGGCGCGGCAGATCTCGGAGATGCCCGCCGCCCAGCTGTTGACGTTGCGTGTCGAGAATGGCCATGTCAGGCAGTTGCCCCGCCATCGGCAGGCGGTCGGGCACCATGGAGCGAAACGCCGTGCGCCCGCCCAATTCGGCGGCGGCGTGCTCGCTCGCCAGCCCACCATCGCCGAGCGTGCTCGCATGGGCTGGCAACAGCGCGGCAAGCCGACGCAGATTGGCCTGGTGATCGGTGACGCGTATGGCCTCGGCCGGGTCGTCGAAGCCGTAGGTCGCACCTGTGATGGGCCCAGTGCCCCCCAGCGACGACGGCGTTACGTAACCGTCTCCGCAGACCGGCACGCGCAGGTCGGTCAACATGTCGGGGGGCAGGAACGTCAATTGCCCGCGCACCCGTTTGACGGGCAAAAACTCGGGCGCGAGGTACGGCGCGAGCAGTTTCTGGGAGATGTCTGCGGCCGTCACAACGATGGCGTCGGCCTCGGCCAACACGTGACCCGCTTCGTCGATCGCGGTCCAGCGGCCATTGCAGCGTTCGAGCCGTTCCACGTTCACGCCGTAGCGGGCATCGAGCAACGGCCCGGCAGCAACCAATTCGGCCCGGCAGAGCATCGCCGGCGCCAGCCAGCCGCCTTCCGGAAACCAGACGCCGCCGCGCGCGAGCGTTTCGCCGGCAAGCGCCGATGCTTGCGCCGCATCAACCCACTTCGCGTACGTCTGCGGATACCGGTGCGCCGCTATGAGTTGCTGCAACGCGTGCGCCTGATCGTCGTCCGTGGCAACCTGGAGCAAGCCGTCGGCATGCCCGGGCAGTCCACCCGGCAGCGTTCTCCACTGCGAGAGTGAGTACAGAAAGCCCGCCCGCGTCAAGCGAGACAGCACGTTATCGTCAACCGAGAGTTGCGGATGAAAGACCCCCGCCGGGTTGCCCGACGCCGCCGTGCCAGGCGCTTGTGCCCGTTCGAACAGGCGCACCCGCCAGCCGCGGGCGACAAGACGCCGCACCATCGCCGCCCCCGCCATTCCCGCGCCGACCACAATCGCCTCACGGGCGCGCTGCGGGGGCACGGTGGGCGGATCGTAACGCCGCATGCGATAAGGCGGCGCGTAATCGCCCGCAAGCACGTCCGGCTTGCCGCCGTGTCCGGCACGCGGGGCGACTTGGAAACCCGCGCCGATGAGATCACGTCGTACCGCTTCGACGGCGGTATGCGTCGCCAGCGTGGCCCCGTCACGTGCCAGACGGCCAAGCGTCTTGAAGACGTTAGGCGTCCACAGATCGGCGTTTTTTTCAGGCGTGAAACCGTCGAGATAAAACGCGTCCGCGCCGGCTCGCAGCGACGGCATCAGATCGAAGAAGTCGCCGAAACCGACGCTCAGGACCACGCCGGGCGCCGGCTCCAGCCGGTGCCAGCCTGCCACGGGGCCTGGCCAGACGTCGCACAGCTTCTGTACCAGAGGCGCGAGTTGCGTCATGCCGGGCAGAACGAGCATCGCCTCGAGACAATGCCGTAAATCCTGCACCCGGAACGGAAACTTCTCCACCGACACGAAATGCAGCCGCGCGGGCCGTTGCGGATCGTCCCGCCAGGCGGCCCACGTTGCCAGGAAATTCAGACCCAGGCCGAAGCCGGTCTCGACGATCACGAAAGCCTCGCGACCGCGCCAGCGTTCGGGCAGACGGTTGCCGCCCAGAAAGGTATGTCGCACCTGACCGAGCGCGTCGTCAGTGCGGTGATAGGCCTCGTCGAAGACTGCCGAACAGGGGGTGCCGTCCGCGCCGGTCGCCGGTTCTGCCGGCATGATGGGACTGGCGCCTGCGCGACGCTTCATTCGCCGCCCCGCTCTTCTGTCACGATCTCGATGAGTCCCGGTAGCGACACCACGCCCAACCATTCGCCCGCCTCGTTCGCCACGGGTACCCAGTCGACGTGCAGCTTGCCGACGGCGCGCAGCGCGCCGACCAGCGTCATCTCGCCATCGAGCGCTTTGCACGGCACGATCACCTCCGTCCAGACAGCGGGTTCGCCGGTGGCCTGCCGCCGCCACCAGCGTGCGGCGTCGAGTGTTCCGACAAGACGGCCGTCCTGGTCGCGGACGACGAGGTTGCGATAGCCGGTGGCGATAAAGCGCTCGCCGAGGGCTTCCGAGGTCATGGCGTCGTTGACGACGGCGTCGTTGTCCGTCGCCAGCGACGACAGGCGCATCTCGCTGCCCTCGCCGGTCATCGACAGCCATCGGCCTGCCACCTGATTGCGGCGCAGCGATTTTGCGTAGACGGAATCCGCGCGTAATGTGTGAGCTGTGATGTAGGCCGTCACGCACGCCAACATCAGCGGCAGCACGACCTGATAACTCAGCGTCATCTCGAAGATCATCAGAATCGACATCAGCGGCGCATAGGTCGTTGCCGCAAGGAACGCTCCCATGCCGACCACGGCGTAGCTGCTCGCCACCGAGGCGGCGGCAGGCGCGAGCGCATTCATCGCGATGCCATAGAGGCTGCCGAGCGCGGCACCGACGAAGAGCGTTGGCGTGAACACGCCACCCACGGCGCCGGAGCCCGCCGACGATGCGGTCGCCAGCACCTTGAACACCAGCACCATTGCGAGCGCTTGCCATGCCCAATGCGTGTGCAGGATCGAGTTGACCACGCTGTAGCCGTTACCCCAGACGTGCGGCACCTTCAGCGACAGTATCCCCACGATGAAGCCGCCAAGTGTGAGGCGCAGGAACAGCGGCACGGGTAGCGCGCTGAAACGATGCTTGGCGGTGTCGAGCAGGCGCAGGAACAGCGGCGCGAGTACGCCGGCGAGAATGCCGAGGCCGACGTAGAAAAAGACTTCCCAGCCGGAAACGAAATCGAAGCGCGGCATCCGGTAGACCGCTTCGTAGCCGAGAAACTGACGGATGACGATGTTCGCGATGACTGAGGCGACGACCAGCGGGCCGAGCGTTGCGGTTGAAATCGAGCCGTAGACGATTTCGGAGATGAACAGCGCGCCCGCGATCGGCGCGTTATACGCCGACGTGATACCGGCCGTCGCCCCGCAAGCGACGAGCAGGCGCAAGCGCTCGGGCGGGAAGGCGAGCATGCGGCCGACGAGCGACGCGAACATTGCGGCGAGTTGCACCATCGGCCCTTCCCGGCCGATCGACGCGCCCGAGGCCACCGAGCACAGCGACGACAAGCTTTTGACCAGGGTCTGGCGCAGGCTCAGCACGCCGGTGCCGATGGCAATTGCTTCCATGTAGTCGTCGGAGCCCTTTTTCGGCACCCACAACGTGGCGAACTGCAGGATCAGCCCGGCGATCAGGCCGCCGGTGGTCGGCAGCAGCAGGCGTTGCCACCAGTTCAGGCCTTGCGCCAGCTCGACCATGCCGCTGCGATGGCCGGCGAGGAGAAATTGCAATCCCGAGAGCGCTTCGCGAAACGCCACGGTGGCCAACGCCCCCAGCAGACCGACGATGCCGGCAAGCAGCAACGTGATTTGCAGGGTATTCGGGGCGAACTGACGCCGCACCCATACAACAATGGGCGATTTCGCCCAGGCAGATACTGCTGACACGGATAAAAGACAGTCGAGATCGGAATTGGGTCTCATGGTATCGAGCGACGCTCATTTTTGAAAGCGCGCCGCTGGACGGCGGGTTAACGCAACAAAACTGAGTAATGCTCAGGAAATGGGGTTTTGGGCGTTGATGACGGAGAATTGATCATCCGAATCGAATGTCAGTGTCGCGCGCATCGATTTGCCGATTTCGACTTTTTCAAAGCGATCGCGAGTAGAGGCCGCGACCGACGCGGAGATTATCTGAGCGTTATTCAGATAAAGGTAAATTTCGAGGCTGCAAACGCATTTGAACGGATGCGCGTGACCGTTTCCCGTGACGGTTGCCGCCGACAACGACATCGTCCGAAGGCGGCGCCGCGCGACAAACGGTCGGCGCGGCCGCCCGCCGCTCGATATACCTACCCTGTCGTCGCACCTTCACTCGCAACGGTGGGGCCGGTGCCGTTCCACCGAAACGCCTGGTGCGGCACGTAAGGCGACGTGTCATTGCACCTGGCCACATTCCACGCGGTGAAATAGAATGGCGCGCAATTGAATTGGATTTGAAAAGTCGTCTACGAATGGCAGTGAACAAAAAAGCCGCACAAAAAACACCCGTGCGCCTGGAAGATCAGTTGGGTTTCGCGCTGTACTCGGCATCGCTTGCCATGACGAAAGCCTATAAGCCGGTGCTCGATAGACTGGGCCTAACGTATTCGCAATACCTGGCGATGCTCGTGCTTTGGGAGCAGGACGACATTGCCGTCAATCAGCTTGGTGCGCGCCTCGGACTCGACTCCGGCACGCTGACGCCGCTGCTGAAACGACTCGAATCCATGGGGCTTTTGACGCGTCGACGAGGCGAAGTGGATGAACGTCAGGTGTTCATCGATCTTACGCCACGAGGGGTGAATCTGCGTCGTGACGCGCGTCAGGTGCCCGCGCAAATACAGGCGGCTACGGGCCAGTCCGATGCCGCGCAAAAGACCTTGCGCACGCTGCTTCTTCAGCTCAAAGACACCCTGAACGACGCTTGATCTCAAGCGAAACGCGCGCTTCCCTTTGGGTAAGCGCGCGTCATTCAATTGTGCGCAATGGTTCGCGCGAACGGGGAAAGATCAGTTGGCTGGGACGAGCGATTCAATGCCATCGATCTTGTCGACGGTGTAGCCGGCATTGCGCCAGGCGTCGAGTCCACCCAGCAACGGACGAACTTCCGCGAAGCCCTGTCGACGCAGTTGCTGGGCCAGCCGAGCGGCCGAGACCTCGTTCGGACACGCGCAAAACACCACGATACGGCGATCGCGCGGTACATCTCGCAACTTTTCCTCGATTTCGCTCGGGGCGATGGCCAGCGCTCCGGGGATCGTGAACGGATCGACCGCCCGAAGTGCGGCGGAGCGCACGTCGATCACAACGGGCGTGACGTCGTCTTTCATCCAGCTTTCCAACGTCTGAACGCCAATGCGCGCCATGCGTAGCGAGCGCAGCAGACGGTATCGATTGAGCCAGCGGTTGAGCAGATACAGCGCGAAAACGAGCACGATCAGCCACAGCACGCCGCGGCCGAGCGTGTCGAAGGTGTCGAGCAGGGCGACGATGTGCGAGGCGAAGCCCACGCCGAGCGCCACGGCGACACCCGACCAGACCAAAGCGCCGATTGCGTCGTACATCAAGAACGTGCGCCACGACACCCCCAGCGCACCGGCCATCGGCACCGACAGCGCCGAGAGTCCCGGCACGAAGCGGGCAAACATCAAGACGCGCACGCCGTGGCGGCCCATCGCACCCTCCGTGCGGCTCACACACGTATCGGGCGAGATCGACAGGCGACACATCAGCCGCAAGATATGGTGACCATAGCGGCGTCCGGCGAGAAACCAGAGCGCGTCGCCCAGCAGCGCGGCGCCGATCGCCAGCGCGACGATCAGCGGCGCCGGGAACAGCGATGTCGACGCCGTGACAATGAGTGTGGGATAGGCCGGCAACGGCAGCCCCAATGCCTGTCCGAAGATATTCAGAAAGACCAGCCAGAGCCCGTAGCGGGCGATCAGATCGAACAGCATGCAGGATCCCTGTCGGCAAATAGTCGCAATACCGCATGGTAGCGTCCGGCGGTCACAGCCAGAAGCCGCGAAGCGGAGACGTAGTGTTGCTTTTCTGGAACGATTGCGGTGTCGCGTTGCGACGGGTGGGGTTCGGGGTCGTCACGGGGCGCCCGCGTCAGTGCCCGACCGCCGCCTGGGCCCCGCGCTTCGGTCGAGTCAGCCAGACGAGCACCGCCATGGCGAGAAAGACATATCCCGACAGATGAAAGATGTCGTTCGTCGCCAGCATGAACGATTGACGTGTCACGAGATCGTTGAGCACGCCGAAGTCGGTCCCGTTCCCGAGTCCCAGCCCTTGGCGCAGTTGGTCGAGATAGCTCGTCGTCGCGTTGGAATACGGCGTGAGGTTCTCGGCGAGCCGGGCGTGATGGTAGATCGCCCGGTCCTCCCACAGGGTGGTGCTCACGGCTGTGCCGATAGCGCCCGAGAGCGTGCGGAAGAAGTTCGACAGGCCGGCCGCCGCCGCCAGGCGTTCGTCGGACATGCTCGAGAGCGTGATGGTCGTCATCGGCACGAAGAAGCACGCAATGCCGATGCCCTGGACGAGCCGGGGCTCGATCACCTTCGCGAACGACAGATTCAACGCGAAGTGCGAATTCCAGAACGACACGCCGGCGAACACGACAAACGCGAACGAGGCCACCGCGCGCAGGTTCAGCCGGTTCATGTTCTGGCCGATGATCGGCGAGAGCACCAGCGCCAGCAGGCCCACGGGGGCCGTTGCCAACCCGGCCTTGCCTGCCGTGTAGTCCATCACCGTTTGCAACCACAGCGGGAAGATGACCACCGAGGCGAAGAATGTCATGAAGCCGAACGAGATCACCACGACGCCCAACGCGAAGTTGCGATCCTTGAACAGCGTGAGGTCGACGATGGGCTTGTCGGACGTCAGCTCCCAGATAATCAGGAACGACAGGCAGATGGCCGCGGCGAGCGCGAGCGTGACGATCAAGCCGCTGTTGAACCAGTCGCGGTCCTTGCCGAGGTCGAGCATCATCTGCAACGAACCCACGCCGATAGCAAGCAGCGCGAGACCGATCAGGTCGATGGGCAGCTTCTGGGTCTTCGTCTCATGCCCGCGCAGCAGGACGAAGCAGGACACGGCGGAGAAGATCCCGACCGGCACGTTGATGTAGAAGATCCATGGCCAGGTGTAGTTGTCGGTGATCCATCCGCCCACCACGGGACCGAAGATCGGCGCGACGATCACGGTCATGGCCCACAGGCCGAGTGCAAGACCGCGTTTTTTTTCCGGGAAGCTGCGCAGTAGGATGGTTTGCGAGAGCGGCACCATCGGGCCGGATACGAGCCCCTGCAGCAGCCGGAAGAGGACGAGCGTCTCCATATTGGGCGCCAGACCGCACAACATCGACGCCACGGTGAACGCCGCGACCGACGACACGAACAGCTTCGCCTCCCCAACGCGACGTGCCAGCCACCCGGTGAGAGGCACCGCGATGGCCGCCGCCACCGCGTAAGAGCTGATGACCCATGTGCCCTGGCTGTTCGATACCCCGACGCTGCCTGCAATGGTGGGCACCGCAACGTTCGCGATGGACGTGTCGAGCACCTCCATGAAGGTACCCAGCGCGAGGCCTACCGTGAGAATCGCCAGTCGCGTACCGGTCAACGGCGCGCCCTGCGGCGCTGCGGTGGCGTTTGCGGTGGCTGCGTCGGCCATGTGAAGTGTCTCCGTGGAATGCTGGCCGGGTCGCAGCGACTCGGGCCAATGTGATTCCCGGATGGTGCCGCAGAACGGCGATGGTGTGCGACGAGGGTTTGGAATTCGCGCTCTAAATCGTCAGGATGTGCGCCGATTGGCCGATCAACCGGAGGGCGTTTGCGCGGATCACGCGCCCGGTAAGGGTTTGGGACGAGACTGTTTCGTTGGGTGTAATCGACGTGCGGCAAATGATCTTCGTTTGGCGAACGCAAGACGTTTTTGCCCCTTGACGTCGCCGGGCCGTCGAGATTGAATCGCCGCTGACGTCCGACGTGTGCGAAGCCACGTCGCGGCCCCCTGGGCGTCGTCGTGCAGGCTCAACTACCGTTCGCTCGTCCGCGCTTTTGGCACCCCGGCGACTGCGAAATCACAGGATCAGCCCATGCAGCCAGGTAGCGTCGTTCCGCTTCAGTACAGTGAATTCCTCGTTCTGCTCTCCTTCGTGATCTCGGCGCTGGGGGCCTATGTGGCGTTGGTGGCCGCGTCCCGTATTCGCGACGACGACGGCCGCATCAGTGTCGGCTATCTCGTGGTATCGGCCCTGGCCTTGGGGGGCATTGGCATCTGGGGCATGCATTTCATCGGTATGGCCGCGCAGCGCATGCCATTTCCCGTGTCGTATTCGCTATGGCCGACGCTCGGCAGTCTGCTGTTGGCGGTGGTGGTCTCGGGGGCGGCGCTCTGGTACGTTGCGCGCGCGCCCTATCGCAATGCCGTGCGCTGCGTGATCGGTGGCGTGGCGGGCGGCTTGGGCGTCGCGGGCATGCACTACCTGGGGATGAACGCCGTGCGCACGCAGGCGTATTTCGAATGGAATACGGCCATCGTCGCCCTGTCGGTGGTCATTGCGATCGTGGCGGCGAGCGTGGCGCTCTGGCTGGCGTTCCATCTCGAGACGAGTCTGCAACGAGCGCTGGCGTCGCTGGTGATGGCGGTGGCCGTTTGCGGGATGCACTACACGGGCATGCGCGCCGGCACGATCATCTGCACGTCGTCCACGCCTGCGCAGATCAGCATGCGGCTGCATGGCGACATGCTGCCGTATGGCGTGTTCCTGATCGCCTGCGTGGTCCTGCTCGCGATGGCGGTGCTGCTGTATCGTACGTCGCGTCGTCGGCGCGAGCGCATGGCGGCGCGCCTCGACGCCCTCATGCGTCAGCACGCGGGACCTGTCTGACCTCGCAGTGGCATGCGTCTGAAATGCGAAACGCCGGCCCGTCGAAAAGACGGGCCGGCGTATTGATGGGCGAGCGCCCTTCGGCGCCGCGCACGGTTCAGTGCAGGATGGGGCTGCCTCCGACAGGCATGACATCGCCTGTTTCGATCAGGTCGGCGATGAAGAACGGTTCGGTGTTGAGTTGTTTCGATGCACCGGGCTGGCCGGAATACCAGCACACCATTGCCATGTCGCCCAGCACGCGGGTGACGATGCCCATGGCACCCTGCGGCACTGCGATGTGATTGGATTTGACGATCGATCCGACTTGCACTTGAGCCTCCTGCGAATGACGAAAAACCGATGCACCAACCGGTCGGCCAATGCATCGTCATCCGACTATACCGTATTGCGTTATTGGCATCGCCGATTTCTCGGGAGCGGTCGTGGTAAAGCCGTCGGACGCTCCGCCGTGGTGTTGCGCGAGCACGCGGTAGTGCGGGCCACGTGGCGTGCGCACCGAGTGGACGAGCGCATATCCCTCGCAATGCCACACGATCGGACGGGGATTCAGATCGGACGGCGCGCGCCGCGCATGGCGCAGCAGCGTCACATGCGGGCGAAACGATTGCGTGACGACGGGCGCGCCGGTTGCGCGCCATTGCGAGAGGAGTGCATCGCGTGTGGCGGTGAGGCTCTCGGGCACACCGGTCGCGCCAGCCCAGACAACCTTGCGATCGGCCCAATAGCCCAGATGGTCGAAGGTGAGCGTGAACGGCGTGAGCGGCGTGCGTTGCATGAGCGCGAGCAGTACCGGCAGACGGGTGGGATCGACTTCGTCGAGAAAGGCCAGCGTCAGGTGCAGCGTTTGGGCACGCAGTACACGTCCGCCGCATTCCGCGTGAGCTGAAGCGGCCCACTCGTGAAGCTGCGCACGTACACCTGACCCAGGCCACAGGGCAAGGAAGAGTCGCATGAGAACACCACAGGTTGGATCCTGCTGATGATTCTCATAGTAGACGGGCTACCGGTCGAACGCCAGTTGGGCCGGGGGCGGGCGAGCGGCACCCGACGCTTTGACGACGAGCGCTCGTTGGCAGCAAAAGCGTGAGGCTGGCGCGGTGCTCGTTCCGTCAATTGGTCGAGATGGTGGGGGTGATGCCGCGACGGCCGCGGCGGGGCGACTCCGCCGGTTTCTCTTGGGGTTTGGCCTGCACGGGCGGATGCATGATGCTGTTCCAGTTGTTCTGGATGGCGGTATCGGCGGTGTCGTGGGAGATGGCGCGCGAGATGTCGGCGCTCGGATTGAAGACGCCCGATCCCGTGGCACCGCTGGCGCCGGCCGACGTCGTTGCATTGCCTGGGTTGGCTGCTGAGGGGGTGTTCTGTGCGTGAGCGTGCGTCGTCAGCATGAACGTGGCGCAGACGGAGACGATGATGGCGGGCAGAATCACCCGGCGGGAGGTTTGCAGCACGGGCGTGTTGAGCGTACGTTGGCCGGTGGAATCGTGGGTCATCAAGTGTCTCGGGCAGAGCGATGCAACGTCGCCGACAGCACATGCCGGGGCGACGTCGGGATCACGTCATTTTTATGGAATCAGTAGCTGCCGGGCGGGGGCTTCCAGCCCGGGGGCGGTGGCGGCGGTGGCGCATAGCGCTGCACCGGTTGGGGCGGCATCATCATGTCGCCGCGAACCGGGACACGATTGCCGGCCGCATACATGCACTGAACGTAGGCCTGATCATAGCGGCTTTGGGTGACGTATGCAGACGATTGCGCGTTGCCCATGCCGACGGCACTCCCGGTGAGCAGGCCCGCCCCGGCACCGATGGCGGCGCCAGAGCTGCCGCCGAAGGCTGCGCCGGCGGCCGCGCCGATGGCCGTGCCGAGGACGGCGCTGCCGATGGCGCTGTTGTTGGCGGCGGTGGCGGTATCGAGTCCGCCGTTCTGGCCGGAGGCGTATTGACGGCAGTTGAAATCGTCGCGACGGAACTGGTCGAACGATTTACCGGTGCCGGGTAACGCCATGAGACTTGGGCCGGTGGGCACCACGGCGCATCCTGCGAGCGTCGCGGCGGAGATGACGATGGCCAGCGGCGCGGTGAGACGTTGCGCGCGCCGCTTGCGTCCGGTGGCGGGCGTTGCTTGGGGCGATTGAGGCGAGGCAACCGACCGATGACGCGCTCGGGAGACTGACGATTCGAATGACATGGTGCGTCTCCCGATCAGTTCGACGCCGGTTGCGCGGGCACTTCGCGCCATCCGGCCGGACACGTTTTCACGTAGGGGTAGTAGGCGCCGGCCTTGTCGCAGTAGTACCAGGTGTCGCTGTTCGCGCCGGACGGGTCGCCTTGGGCGCCGGGTTGCGGTTGTTCGATGTACTGCTGCGGCTGGCTGGGAACGACGACAACGGGGGGGGCGTAATACGGCGCAGGTGGATAGTAGGGATAGCCGTACGGGTAGTAGCCGGGGCCGACCCAGACACGCACACCACCGCCATGCCAGGCGAGCGCGCTGCTGCTGGCCATGGCAGCGGCCACGGCGACGACGCCAAAGCCGAGGACAACAGGAAGACGTTTCACGACACTGACCTCGAAATACGAACGCCGGGCGCGGTGGATTCCGCCTCGCGTACGCGTGTCGTCAACGAGGGGAATGTGACCCGACGAGACGCAACGCCGCCCGGGAGTTGATGATTTCCAGTCTAGGCCCGTCGCCCCGACGGAGCAATTACGACGCCTGTGAGAAGTGTTTCAAAGCATTACGTTTTCTATGGGACGGCACAACGATGGGATCCATCTGACGCTCGATGGTGGCGATGCTGGTCGCTGCCAAGCCTCCACCCGGCAGGGGCACATAGCGATACGTATTAAGGTGCGGTTGCAGCACGAGATCATCGGTGAGGGTCATGAATGAAGTCATTCTCCCCACTCCATCCATATCGGCGTCAGTTTATCCATTGCCGCGAAACCCTCGCAGCTTTCCGCAATGAACCGATGAAAGGGGGTATTGAATTGGCGATTCCCCCGTTTGTGTCATTCGATTGCCCTGTTTACAAAACTCGCCCAAAGCCCCCATCACTTCCCAATACAAAACCGGCTGAAAATCACCCCGAGCAGATCGTCCGACGTGAACTCGCCGGTGATCGTGCTGAGTTGCTCCTGCGCGAGGCGCAACTCCTCGGCGAAGAGATCGAGCGCGCTCGCATTGCGGCGCGCATGTGCGTCCGCCATCTCGATATGGTCGCGGGCCGCGCGCAGTGCCGACAGATGTCGTTCGCGCGCGAGAAACACCCCCTCGTTGCCCGCCTGCCAACCGGCAATCTTGAGCAGCTCCGCGCGCAGCAGATCGATCCCCTGCCCGCCCTTTGCCGATAGCCGCACGCCGAGCGGCGCCGCGCCCTCTTTCGGCAACACCGTCGCCGGCTCGCCCGCCAGATCCGTCTTGTTGTACACACGCACGATGGGCACATGCTTCGGCAATTGCTTCGCGATGATCTGGTCTTCCGGCGTCATGCCGGTGCGCGTGTCGAGCAAATGCAGCACGGCGTCCGCCTTCGCGATCTCGCTCCAGCTACGCGCAATGCCGATGCGCTCGACTTCATCCTCCGTTTCGCGCAAACCCGCCGTGTCGATGATGTGCAGCGGAATGCCGTCGATCTGAATCGTTTGCTGCACCTTGTCGCGTGTGGTCCCGGCGATCGGCGTGACGATGGCCAGCTCCGCACCGGCCAGCGCGTTGAGCAACGACGACTTGCCCACATTCGGCTGCCCCGCCAGTACCACATTGATCCCCTCGCGCAGCAACGCGCCCTGCCGCGCTTGCGACAGCACCCGCGCCAGTTGCGCGCGAATCCGCTCGAGCTGCCCAAAGGCATCGGCTGCCTCCAGAAAGTCGATTTCCTCTTCCGGGAAGTCGAGCGTAGCCTCGACCAGCATGCGCAGATGAATCACCAGATCCACCAGGGAATGAATTTCACGCGAGAACGCGCCGTCGAGCGACCGGCTCGCCGAGCGCGCCGCAGCCTCGGTGCTCGCTTCGATCAGATCGGCCACGGCCTCCGCTTGCGCGAGATCGAGCTTGTCGTTCAGAAACGCGCGATGCGTAAATTCGCCCGGCGTCGCCAGGCGTACGCCCAGTTCTGCCCCTTCATCGAGACACCGCTGCAACAGCAGCTGCAGCACGATCGGTCCGCCGTGACCCTGCAACTCCAGCACGTCCTCGCCCGTGTATGAATTCGGGCCGGGGAAGTACAGCGCGATGCCGCGATCGAGCGCCTCGCCGGTGGCATCGAGAAACGGCAGATACGACGCATGACGCGGCTTGAGCGGCTGCCCGACCAGACGCGCGATCACACGCTGCACGGCGTCGCCGCGATGCTTGCCGAAGGACACCCGCACCACGCCGATTCCGCCGCGTCCGGGGGCGGTGGCAATGGCAGCAATCGGGACGGCGGAGACAGTGGCGCTCATGGCACGGTTCTTTGAAAATCAGAGGCTAATTTTGACATGTACCAAACAAAACCGCCCGCGAGAGACTCGCGGGCGGCTGTGTCAGTCAGACGGTCGGACCGGAATACGTCAGGCCGCCTTCTTTTCCTTCTTGTTGCCGAGCATTCGGTTGATCGACCATTGCTGCGCAATGGACAACGAGTTGTTGACCACGTAGTACAGCACCAGGCCCGAGGGCAGGAAGAGGAACATGAACGAGAAGATGAGCGGCATGAACATCATCATCTTGGCTTGCATCGGATCCGGCGGCGTCGGGTTCAAACGCGTCTGGATGAACATCGACACGGCCATCAGCACCGGCAGGATGTAATACGGATCCTGCGTCGAGAGGTCATGAATCCAGCCCAACCACGGCGCACCGCGCATTTCCACCGACGAGAGCAGCACCCAGTACAAGGCAATGAACACCGGAATCTGGATCACGATCGGAATACAGCCGCCGAACGGATTGACCTTCTCGGTCTTGTACAGCTCCATCAGGGCCGCGTTCATCTTCTGCGGATCGCTCTTGTAGCGTTCGCGCAGTGCCTGCATCCGCGGCGTGATTTCCTTCATGCGCGCCATCGACTTGTAGCTCGCGGCCGACAGCGGGAAGAACACCAGCTTGATGATCACGGTCACGGCAATGATCGCCCAACCCCAGTTGCCGATCAGCCCATGCAGCTTCGAGAGCAGCCAGAACAGCGGCTTGGCGAGGATCGTGAAGTAACCGTAGTCCTTCGTCAGCTCCAGGCCGGGCGCAATCTGCTCGAGCATGTGCTCTTCCTGCGGACCGGCGAACAAGCGCGCATCGACCGTCTCGCTGCCACCGGCCGGAATGCTCGCGAGCGGTTCTTTCACGCCCACGCGATACAGGCCGTTGTCCAGCTTGCCGATGTAGTTGTCGCGCTTGGCGCCTTCCTTCGGAATCCAGGCCGTGGCGAAGTAATGCTGCACCATGCCGATCCAGCCATCGCTCGACTGCTTGACGTACTTCGCCTTGTCCTTGTCGATGTCGCTGAACGTGATCTTCTGGAACTTCTCGTCGCTGCTGTAGACCGTCGGGCCCGTGAACGTGTGCGAGAACTTCGCGCCGCTGATCTCACGGCCGTCGCGCACCAGTTCCATGTACAGCGTCGGCTGAATGGCGGCGTCGGACTTGTTGACGATCGTGTTCGACACGTCGATCACGTAGCTGCCGCGATGGAACGTGTAAGCACGCACCAACTGCAGGCCGCCCTTGACCGGCGATTCGAACTTCACGGTCAGTGTGTCGCCCGTCATCGTGGTCGGGCCCGGCACCTGCGTGAAGATGTCGTTGTGGTTCGGGAAGTCGCCGCCGATCAGACCCGTGCGAGCGTAATACTGCTGGCTCGGCGTGTTGTCGAACAACACCACGTGCTTGTCGGCCTCGGTGGCGTCGGGCCATTGCTTGAGCGCCAGGAACGACACGGTGCCGCCTTGCGCGCTGATGTCGGCGTCATAGACGTCGGTCGTGATGCGGACATTCTGCGCAGCGGCAGCGGCCGGTGCGTTGCCCGGGGCACTCCCCGCCGCGGGCGCCGCGTTGGCACCTTGTGGCAGGTCGTTGGCCGGCGTCGGACTTCCGCCCTTGGCGGCCGGGGCGGAGACCTCGGGCGTCGGGAAGAACAGCGACGAATGGCCATTGGCGCGTTGCCAGTTGTCGAAAAGCATCACGACAGACAGCGCGAAAATGACCCAGAGAACGGTGCGTTTGATGTCCATGCGGTAACTCGTGGTGGACGAAACTCAGGAATGGCCCGGCGCGCGGCGCGTAACTGCCGATGCGGCCGCAGGCCCGGACGAGACCGTCTGTCTGGCTCTCGACGTACCGCTTCCGGCGGCCGTATCGGCGGCGCCTTGGTCGGTGTTATCGGGAGCGTGACAGACGTGTCGAGCCGGCGGTACAGGATCGAAGCCGCCGGGGTGAAACGGATGACAGCGACATAGACGCCGGGCCGCGAGATAAGTGCCGTAACCGGCACCGTGTTCGACGATGGCCTCGCGTGCGTAGTCGGAGCAGCTCGGATGGAAGCGGCAACGGTTTCCCAGCCAGGGACTGATCACCAGCTTGTAACCGCGCAGGAGCAACAACAGCACGCTTCGCATCTCGATTCCGCCTGTCAGTCCGGCCGAAGTGGCCGGTTGGGCGGCGCATGCCCGGGGTCGGGCGCTACCGTGTAGGACTCACTACCTTCTGTCTTGGCGTCGGTCGTGCGGCGCTTGCGGGCGGCTTTCTCTGCCGCGTCGAAGAGCTGCGCGAATTCGGCCTGGCACAGTGTATTCAACACTGGCGCGGCCGCCGCCGTGTACGTTCCCTTGTCGAAGCGCCGGGTCAGTCGCAGCACGAAGTCCCAGCCGGCCAGCGCGGTGCGGCGCTGGCGAAACATCTCGCGCGCCTGACGCTTGATCAGGTTGCGAGTGACCGCGCGGGGCGCGTGCTTCTTACCGACGACAATACCGATGCGGCCCTCATGAGGCGTGGCATCGATATCGACAAGGGCGTCCGGCGCAGACTCGCGCCAACGCATATACAACACGAAGTGCGCGCTGCGGCGCAAAGGACGCAAACTAAAAACGGATGAAAACTCATCCGTTTTGAGAAGTCGCGCAGCTTTGGGAAACCCCATTGCCGGGACTTCGCGCCTTGCGGATTTGACGCGCAAACCGCGGTACGACCGAGAACCGCGATTAGACGGCCAGGCGCTTACGGCCCTTGGCGCGACGAGCGGCGATGACCTTGCGGCCGCCACGGGTCTTCATGCGAACCAGGAAGCCATGGGTGCGCTTGCGGCGCGTCACGGAAGGCTGAAATGTACGTTTCATGATGCACTCACTGTGTGAAAAAATTCCCGCGCAGCAGCATCGTGAAACGCCACATGGACACCGTGAAAACCTGCAAATTCAAGGACTTTCACGCGCGACCCAGCCGTCGGGAGTTGGATAGAATCCGGTTATCTTTCTAACGAACCCGCTATTTAATCGGCTTTTCCGTTGTGTGTCAATAGGTTAGCCATGACACGCGATACGCCGGTACGCGACCGGCACCGTCGCCGGCGGAGATCCGCCAGCCAGCGGCCTTCCGGCGGTCGATGATGGCTGAAATCGCTTGAATCGCTGATTTCTGCCGATAGGGAAACACCTGACGACGAAGATATCCCGGCGGTCGCGGCAAATCGTCGTATTTGCTGGGCATTTATGCAGGGATGGCGCGAAGTCAGGCGGGTTAACGCGGCCCGCCCGCCCGGAGACGCCGGCGCTGTGGGCATTCCTGTGGATAACTCGCTTTGCCAACGCTTTGGCGGTAAAATCCCCCATCATTTTTTTTCCCAGCAGAGTACCGGTGACGCCGCCATGTGGACAGCGCGCCGGGTTTTGTCGTCTGCGCGCGCCGACACCGGCCGTACGCGCGAGGCAAAACCCGAACGCAGCGCCATGGTTCGTGGTTTGCCGGGTGCCTGCAATGCGCCGCCGGTCTGACTCGACCCCGGCCGGTCGTGCCCGTCCGAGCGTTGCTCTGGAACGGGATCGCCGGCTTGGTTTGCGACGTTCTGCCCCCATGTCTGATGTATCGGATAGTGGGTGGCATGAGCGTCGGCCGAACGAGTCGGACGAGCGCCCGCGCCACCTGGATACGCCCTGCATGAATGACTTCTGGCAACACTGCGCGACACGTCTCGAACAAGAGCTGACGCCCCAGCAATTCCGTACCTGGATCAAACCGCTGGCGCCGCTCGACTTCGATGAACAGGCGCGCACGCTCAAGATCGGCGCACCCAATCGCTTCAAGCTCGATTGGGTGAAGAGCCAGTTCTCCGGGCGAATCCAGAGCATGGCGTCGGACTTCTGGAATGCGCCGATCGAAGTAACGTTTGTGCTCGATCCGAAGGCTGGCATGCGCGTGCCTTCGTCGACCCCCGCCCCCCCGCCTGCGCCGAGCGCGGCGCCTGCCCCGGCGCCCGTTGGCGGCGCGCGTGCGAATCCGGCCGTGGCCGCGTCGCAGGCTCCCGCGAACGGCGGTCGTGGCGCCGATTCGGCGTCGCTCGACGGTGAGCGCCCCGATCTGGAAGCGAGCGAGGCCGACGCGGTGCGCCGCAATTGGCGGGTGACGCCGCAAGAGCCGGTGCAATTGGGAGAAGTCGAGTCGATCTACGAGCGCTCGAAGCTCAATCCCGTGCTGACCTTCGACAATTTCGTGACCGGTAAGTCGAATCAGCTCGCGCGCGCCGCGGCGATCCAGGTCGCGAACAATCCCGGCACGTCGTACAACCCGTTGTTCCTTTACGGCGGCGTCGGCCTGGGTAAGACCCACTTAATCCACGCCATCGGCAACCAGTTGCTGGCCGAGAAGCAGAATCCGCGCATCCGGTACATCCATGCCGAGCAGTACGTGTCCGACGTGGTCAAGGCCTACCAGCGCAAGGCATTCGACGAATTCAAGCGCTACTACCACTCGCTCGATCTGTTGCTGATCGACGATATTCAGTTCTTCTCGGGCAAGAGTCGTACGCAGGAAGAATTCTTCTACGCCTTCGAGGCGCTTATCGCGAACCGTGCGCAGGTGATCATCACGAGCGACACGTATCCGAAGGAGATCACCGGCATTGACGACCGGTTGATTTCGCGCTTCGATTCCGGGTTGACGGTGGCCATCGAGCCCCCCGAGCTAGAAATGCGTGTGGCCATTCTCATCAAGAAGGCGCAGGTCGAGGGCGTGGGGCTGTCGGAGGACGTGGCGTTCTTCGTCGGCAAGCATCTGCGCTCGAACGTGCGTGAGCTGGAAGGCGCGCTGCGCAAGATCCTGGCTTACTCGAAGTTCCACGGTCGCGAGATCACCATCGAACTGACGAAGGAAGCGCTGAAAGATCTGCTGACGGTTCAGAATCGTCAGATTTCTGTCGAAAACATCCAAAAGACCGTGGCCGATTTTTACAATATCAAGGTCGCGGACATGTATTCGAAAAAGCGCCCGGCCAATATTGCACGACCGCGGCAGATCGCCATGTATCTGGCGAAGGAGCTGACGCAGAAGAGTCTGCCGGAAATCGGCGAACTGTTTGGCGGGCGCGACCATACGACGGTGCTGCACGCGGTACGCAAGATCGCAGAAGAGCGCAGCAAGGATGCGCAGCTCAATCATGAGTTGCACGTGCTGGAGCAGACGCTCAAGGGGTAAAGCCGGGCGGATGCGCGGGGTGGCGGGCGGGGTCGCCGGCATCCCTGTGGATAAGCGGGGGGCGGTTTGGGGGAAACTGGCGTTTTCGGGCACAATAGCGGGTCGGCGCACAAAGCGTCCCCGGTTCGTCCACAGCGTTTTCCGCCCTGTTATCCCTTCTGCAAGCACTTGATCGATAAGGGAATCTTCGGGTTTTCAGCAGAAACTGGCACCCGTTAACAGTTACTACGAAGGATAAATATGCAATTGGTCAAAACTCAACGAGACAATCTGCTGCGGCCGCTGCAAATTGTGAGTGGCATCGTCGAGCGTCGCCACACGTTGCCGATCCTGGCCAATTTGCTCATTCGCAAGCACGGACAGGACATTTCCTTCCTGTCGACCGACCTTGAGTTGCAGATCACGACCACCGCCGACTGCGGTGCCGGCGCCGATGACGTGGCGACGACCGTGGCGGCACGCAAGCTGCTCGACATTCTGCGCAACATGCCCGACGCCGAAGTGGCGCTGTCGCTCTCGGACAAGCGTCTGACGGTGCAGGCGGGCAAGAGCCGTTTCCAGTTGCAGACGTTGGCGGCGGAAGATTTCCCGACGGTGGCCGAGGCCAAGGACTACGCCGCGAGCTTCTCGCTGCCGCAGCGTGCGTTCCGCCAACTGTTGGGCATGGTGCACTTCGCGATGGCGCAGCAGGACATCCGTTACTACCTGAACGGCATGCTGCTCGTGGTCGAGGGCGAGAAGATCGAAGCGGTCGCAACGGACGGTCACCGTCTGGCGTACTGCAACACGACGATTGCCGGCGAAAAGTTCGCGCGTCAGGAAGTCATCATTCCGCGCAAGACGATTCTCGAATTGCAGCGTTTGCTCGAGGACATCGACGATCCGGTGAAGATCGACGTGGCGCCGAGCCAGGTCAAGTTCTGCTTTGCGAACGTCGAATTGGTATCGAAGCTGGTCGAGGGCAAGTTCCCCGATTTCAATCGCGTGATCCCGAAGGGGTATAACAAGAGCTTCGTCATCAGCCGTGAAGAGTTGCATCGTTCGTTGCAGCGTGCGGCGATCGTCACGTCCGACAAATTCAAGGGTGTGCGTTTCCTGGTCAGCGACAACCTGTTGAAGATCAGCGCGAACAACACGGAAAACGAGGAAGCGCAGGAAGAGATCGAGATCGATTTCACGGGCGAGTCGGTGGATATCGGCTTTAACGTGACGTACCTGCTCGACGTGTTGTCGAACCTCAAGGTCGAACAGGTGAAGGTGAGTCTGGGCGACGCCAATTCGAGCGCGTTGATCACCTTGCCGGACAACGACGAATTCAAGTATGTCGTGATGCCGATGCGCATTTGAGCGGATATTCCGCCGTACGCGCCGTCACATGCGCGAAGGGGCCGAGCGCCCCTTTGGCGTTTCTAGAGAATTATCCTTTTGCGGGATAAGCCGCCTTTGCGGCGCCGATGGCGCGCGGAGGGGGCAGGTCATGAAGCAGTAATTCGTCAGTCAATGACGCAGTAACCGGAAGATTGTCATGAGCGAACAGCAAAAGCAGGCCGATAGCGGCTATGGTGCAGCCTCCATCCAGATCCTTGAAGGTCTGGAGGCTGTGCGCAAGCGTCCCGGCATGTACATTGGCGACACGTCGGACGGCACGGGCCTGCATCACCTGGTATTCGAGGTGTTGGACAACTCGATCGACGAGGCGCTTGCCGGTTACTGCGACGACATCCACGTGATCATTCACGCGGACAATTCGATTTCCGTGACGGACAACGGTCGCGGCATTCCCACGGGGATCAAGTTCGACGACAAGCACGAGCCGAAGCGCAGCGCGGCGGAAATCGTGATGACGGAACTGCACGCGGGCGGCAAGTTCGACCAGAACAGCTACAAGGTGTCGGGCGGTTTGCACGGTGTGGGCGTGTCGTGTGTGAACGCATTGTCCACATACCTGAAGCTCACCGTGCGTCGCGACGGCAAGAAGCACTTCATGGAGTTCCACCAGGGCGTGCCGCAGAACCGCGAGCTTGAGGTGATTGACGGCGTTGAGACGTCGCCGCTGAAGCTGCTGGGCGACACCGACAAGCGTGGCACCGAGGTGCACTTCCTCGCGGACGAAACGATCTTCGGCAAGGTCGAATTTCATTACGACATTCTCGCCAAGCGTATGCGCGAGCTGTCCTTCCTGAACAACGGTGTGCGTATTCGCCTGACGGATCTGCGCACGGGCAAGGAAGACGATTTCGCGTTTGGCGGTGGCGTGAAGGGCTTCGTCGAGTACATCAACAAGACAAAGACCGTCTTGCATCCGACGATCTTCCACGTGACGGGCGAGCGCGACGGTATCGGCGTGGAAGTTGCGATGCAGTGGAACGACAGCTACAACGAGACGGTGCTGTGCTTCACGAACAATATTCCGCAGCGAGATGGCGGCGCGCACTTGACCGGTTTGCGTGCGGCGATGACGCGCGTGATCAACAAGTACATCGACGAGAACGAGCTGGCGAAGAAGGCCAAGGTCGAGACGACTGGCGACGACATGCGCGAGGGTTTGACGTGCGTGTTGTCGGTGAAGGTGCCGGAGCCGAAGTTCTCGTCGCAGACGAAGGACAAGCTGGTGTCGTCGGAAGTGCGTGCGCCGGTGGAAGAGTACGTGGCGAAGGCGCTCGACGAATTCCTGCAGGAGACGCCGAACGACGCGAAGATCATTTGCTCGAAGATCGTTGAAGCGGCGCGGGCGCGCGATGCGGCGCGCAAGGCACGCGAGATGACGCGTCGCAAGGGCGTACTCGACGGTGTGGGTCTGCCTGGCAAGCTGGCGGACTGTCAGGAGAAGGATCCGGCGCTGTGCGAGATCTACGTGGTCGAGGGCGACTCGGCGGGCGGATCGGCGAAGCAGGGGCGCGACCGTAAGTTCCAGGCGATTTTGCCGTTGCGCGGCAAGGTGCTGAACGTTGAGAAGGCGCGTTTCGACAAGCTGATTTCGAGCGAGCAGATCGTGACGCTGATTACCGCGTTGGGTTGCGGCATCGGCAAGGACGATTACAACATCGACAAGCTGCGTTATCACCGCATCATCATCATGACCGATGCTGACGTGGACGGCGCGCACATCCGCACGTTGTTGCTGACGTTCTTCTACCGTCAGGTGCCGGAGCTGATTGAGCGTGGGTATGTGTATATCGCGCAACCGCCGCTGTACAAGGTCAAGCACAACAAGGACGAGCGTTATATCAAGGACGAAGGCGAGCTGGCGCAGTACATGTTGAAGCTGGCGATGAACAATGCCGAGCTGACGCCGTCGACGGGGGCAGCGCCGATTGCTGGCGATGCGCTGGGCGAGTTGACGCGCAGCTACCAGTTGGCCGATGGCGTGATCGATCGTCTGAGCCGGATTTACGAGGCGTCGGTGCTCACCGCGGTGACGGAAGGCGTGGAGATCCAGCTGGACAACGAGGAAGCGGCGAAGCGCACGGCTGCGGCGTTGCAGGCGGCGCTGAGCGACGATCCGTTGGCACCGGAGATCACGATTACGGCGGTGATGGAAGACGTCGAGAATGCGGAACCGGTGGCGGCATTGCGCGTGGAGCGTCGTCATCATGGCAACGTGAAGCTGAGCGTGATCGACCAGGGCTTCCTGCAAACGGCGGACTATGCGCAGTTGCAGAAGACGGCGGAAACGTTCAAGGGCTTGATCGGTGAAGGGGCGACGATTCGACGTGGCGAGAAGTCACAGTCGGTGTCGAACTTCAAGGCGGCGATGAAGTGGCTGATGGCGGATGCGGAGCGCAACGTCTCGAAGCAGCGCTACAAGGGGCTGGGCGAGATGAACGCGGCGCAACTGTGGGACACCACGATGGACCCGACCGTCCGCCGCTTGCTGCGCGTGCAGATCGAAGACGCGATCGCTGCGGATGGGATCTTCACCACGTTGATGGGTGATGATGTTGAACCGCGTCGCGCGTTTATTGAGTCGAATGCGTTGCGGGCTGGGAATATTGATGTTTGATGGTGTTGTAGCCGTAGGGCGCCAGAGTATGTGCGACTGGCGCCACAGTTTTGCGACTAAGCGACGAAATTGTCGCGACTGCCCTAGGTTTGTCGTTGCGAGGTCAATTGTCAGGTTTATGGACTCTTAGTCCGTAGATCGAGTGTTCGAGTCACTCACGCCCCACCAGAGATTCCTGTGGTTGGAAATCAAGCACTTACGCGAAAGCGTTGGTGCTTTTTTTTCGTCCTTGCTCCGGGCGTGGGGCGTCAAAAACTGGCATCGGCCCGCCGCATCGAAGGCGAGACGGACTCCGGCTCATTCGTGCATCGGTCCGATCCCGCCTACGAAATCGGTTGAAGGTCAATATCGCTAGCTTCCGGTTTGCCGACCTACAAGGGGGAGGGGGGCTTGAATGCCCCAAGGTCCGTAAGCTGCATGCACGCCTCAAGAAGTGTTGATTTGTGCACCACACCAAGGAGCTTTCGCGTTGTGGGGTCAACGGCGGGAAGCCGCTCGCCTGGATGCTGAGCGAAGTGCTGGAGTGCATCTGGCAGCGACATGTCCGGCGTGATGATGCCAAGCTCCCGAGTACGGACCAAAGTCGCCACGGCCTGTCCGTGCGACTCTGGGTCATTCTTTAGCGCGGAAGCGATGTCCTGAAACGTCACGACTCCAACATACGCCTTCGCTTCGTCCAAGACGTAGATGTACTTCACCGGATGCGCGAGAAACACTTTCGATGTGTCTTCGAACGTTGCGTCGAGAGTTAAAACTGTTTCAGTCGGACGGATCAATTCGAGCATGCGCGCGGAACGCAGACGAAGCCGGCGGTCGGCATCAAGGCGCCGCTTGGCGACTACTTCATACATCGGCATCTGGGCGCTTGAGCGAGCTACGAAGTACGCAACGACACACGCCAGCATGAGCGGCAAGACCACCGCATAGTTCAGCGTCATTTCGAAGATGATCAGGATCGCCATGAGCGGAGCATGTGTCGAGGCCGCGAGGAAGGCCCCCATGCCTACCATTACGTATGCGGCGGGCGCCGATATGACATCCGGCCATATCGTATGGGCCAGTGAGCTGAAGAGATATCCGAAAGCAGCGCCCATGAACAATGTTGGCGTGAAGACTCCGCCGACAGCACCGGATCCCGTGCTAAGGGCAGTGGCTATTACCTTGAACAAGAGAATCATCAGGACAGTGCTGCATGCCCAATGACTATGTAGCAGCCCGTTAACCACGCTATATCCGTTACCCCAAACTTGGGGCACCCAGATAGAAAGCACCCCAACCCCAAGGCCGCCGAGAGCCAATCGTATCGGCAGCGGAAGGTTCAGACGCTTGAAGCCGCGCTTTGACAACTCCAGCGCCCGTAAGAATAGTGGTGAGAGGACTCCGGAAATCGCCCCCAATAGGAGAAACCACAGTAGCTCGGGGCCCGAGATATTGGGGAACATCGGCATTTCGTAGGCAGGCTCATAGCCAGGCAGTTCCCGCATGACGATGTTTGCGACGACCGCCGCCACGAGAAGCGGGCCCAAAATCTCCATTGCCAAAGTTCCAAACAACAATTCCGTGACAAACAACGTGCCTGCAATTGGGGCGCCGTATGCCGACGAAACGCCTGCGGCCGCACCACAGGCGGCAAGCAACGACAACTGTGTCGACGTGATCCGCAGAAGTCGGCCAAACATTGAGGCAAAAAGTGCAGATAGTTGCACCATGGCTCCTTCGCGGCCTATGGAGCTGCCGGTCGCGATGGATACGAGCGAGGACGTACTCCTCCATAAGCTTTGTTCGACGGGCACCATTCCGCCTCCGACCGAGATGACCTCCATATAGTCACTGACCGCGACTTGTTTTGCGCGACGTTTGGCAATGAGCAGAAGAACGCCCGCAATAAGTCCACCCAGTGCTGGTGTTAAGACTCTCATTGGCCAAGCCATGCCGATAGCCAACTCGACCACATCGACATTGCGACCGCCGAGCATCGTCTCCAAGTACCCGATTGCCTCGCGAAAGGCATACGTCGCGCAAGCGCCAGCCGCGCCGACCGCTGCCGCGCACAAAAGAAGGATCGGTACGCCTAGACGACGAGCTTCGGAATCCACAGGAGAGTTCTAGAGCGAGGGGGCTGCAACCAGGGCTACGCTGAGCTGGTGATCTGCACTTTCTATTCGCAGACCACCGTCAACGTGCGGGGGGACTGTTATCGTTCTGGACGGTCGAGTTGACCACCTGTGTTCTTGAGTTGCAGACCGAAAATGAATGCGAGAACCGCGATAATCGTGAGGTAAAGCCCTGGAGCAGCGGCGTTACTCGTAGCCTTCATGAGACCGGTGATGGCCACGGGCGTCAGGCCGGTAAAGATCACCGTACTCAGGTTGAGTGACAGCGCGATGCCGCTGAACCGAACGCGGGTCGGAAACAGATCTGCAAGGATGCAGGCGTATGCACCGACTGCGATGCCTCCGCAAAGTCCCATGAGAACAACCGCAAGCCAAATGTCGACGACACCCGAGACCAAGCCCAGATAAAGCGGGTAACTCCCGGCGACCAGAATACTTGTACCTACCCGGTGGACGATTCGTCGAGGTACGTGGTCACACGCCCAACCCGAAAGCAATATCGACACGGAAAGACAGGCAATACCGAGGTTCTGCGCTGCACCAACGACGCTGGGAGCGTAATGCAACGTATTAACTGCAAAGTTTGGGAAGAATACGAACAGCATGATGTTGGACGCATTCACCACACTCGAGATGCCGACACCAACAAGCAGCGCTTTGCCATGGCCAGTAATCAGTTCGCGAAATGGCATCTTGGAAACGTGGGTGCGCATGCAAGCGAATTCTTTGGTTTCCTCGAGCGATCGGCGCAAAAAATAACTGAGCAAGCCGATTAGTCCGCCCAGGCAAAAGGCCAGTCGCCATCCGTACGAATAGACGTCTTCGGTGCTCAGTGACGATTGAATAGCCAGGTTGGTCATCGTTGCGACGAAGATTCCGCTGTTGAGGAAGAAAAGCACCAGCCCACTGACGAATCCCGCACGTCGCGGTGCCTCTTCGACCACGTAAGTGATTGCACATGGCAGCTCGCCAGCAAGGAAGAATCCCTGCGCAAGTCTCAACAGCACCAGCAGGATGGGCGCAGCGATACCAATCGCCGCGTAGCTGGGTAGCAGGCCAATTCCTATGGTCGACGCGGACATCGCTAGCACCGACACCAAGAACACGTGCTTACGCCCGTGCCGATCTCCCAAGCTGCTCAGGACAATAGCCCCAACAGGCCGGGAAAGGTACCCGACTGCAAAAACGCCAAATGAGCTGATTAACGCGACAACGGGGTCGAATGCGGGGAAAAACTGAGAGGCAATTTCTCGGGCAAAGACCCCATATACGATGAAGTCATACATCTCCAGGGAACTGCCGAGGCTTGCCAAAAGTACGGTCTTCCACTTTCGAAGCGAAAATGCGACCCGCTGTGGAGCGGTGCTTGTAGTAAGCATTACTCTGTCTCCTGTAATTTTATTGTGGCGCTACAACGCCGTCGTTGTCGCCGGCGCCATGGGAACCTTCTAGTGGCGCGGGACCGGGGTTGCGCCCGGGGTGCCGGTTTTCAATGCGGCTTCTCGTCCACCGAATTTCTCGATCAACGCATTTTGGTCGCGCTTGGCATCTGCATCGACTGCCTCTGGATCAACCAGCGCCTTTAGCTGAGCCTCGTAGCTCGCTACGATTGGCAGGTACGCTGGGAGATCTGCCACGTTGTTCGCTTCAGCGGGGTCAAGCGCCAGGTCAAATAGTTCGGGCTCGTGCCCAACGTAGTAGTGATACTTGTGTTTGCTGGTCGCCAACATATATGCCGCGGACTCAGACCCAACAGCGTGGTATTCGCTCAGTACACACCTATCCGGCTCATCCGGCGCCTTGGCCATCTCTGCAATAGACTTACCGCGCGACTCACTGTCACTCGGAAGCCCCACCAGATCGAGTACGGTGTTCTGAACGTCAATGAGTGACACGGGCGTATCACAGATTCGATTCTCGGGAATGCCTGGACCAGAGATGATCATCGGAATACCGGTGGACTCCCGGTACATGAGGCACTTGTTCCACATGCCCCGTGAGCCTAGGTTCTCTCCGTGGTCACTACTGTAGATGACCGTTGTCGTTTCATCTAAACCAAGCCGTTGCAGCGCGTCGAGCACCTTCCCGACGTTATCATCGAGGAACGTCACCAACCCCAGGTAGGAAGCAATCGCTAAACGACGTTTCTCATCGGTTCCGAAAGCAAGGTCGTGATCCATGTACCGTGCTTGGCGCTCGACCCAAGGATGCCGCGTGTATCCGCGGTCGGGGTGTAATGCCGGCAGGTCTATGGCGTTTGTGGGGTACAGGTCCAGATAGCGTTGCGGGACGATAAGCGGAAAATGCGGTGCAACGAACCCAATGAATAGGGCCCAAGGCGCTTCGGTGCGACCATTTTCCCCAAGCCATCGCATAGCATGCTCGGCCACGCGCTCGTCAAAGGCGTTGTAGGGGGAATAGCCCGCCCCAATTTGATCGTATAGCGGCGATCGCCCCATCGATTCAGGCAACGGATCGCGGACAGAACCCCAAACCTGGCCGATCCCAGCCATGATGTGTGCAGGGGAGATCTGACGGCGAAATCCTGCGGGGCTGGTTTCGCTGCGGTAATGGAGCTTTCCGATAGCGTCAGCTACCAAACCTGCCTGGGTTAGCCGATGCGCCCACCCCTCGGGGCGACCGTCGTAGGCTATCGCATTGTCCCAAGACCGGATTTCGTGAACGGAGCGGCCAGTGGCCAAACTCGCGCGAGCCGGGACGCAAATCGGCGACGGGGTATACGCATTGCCGAAACGCGTTCCTCGTCGCGCCAGCTTGTCTATGTTCGGCGTCTGGACATTGGGGTGGCCAGCACACCCCATCATGCCAAATTGATGTTCATCGGACAGGATGAACAACACGTTAGATCGCTTCATCAAGATCACTTAGTTCGTTGTGGAGAAGGGCACAGGCCCACACGCACAGGTTGGTTCTTGAGAGCGATTCGTGCAAGTTACGTTTTTTTAAATTTCCATAACTCCATGGTTATTTATCGGGGGCTCGCTTGCGTAAGCGCTCCCGCTTCCTCAAAGCATCGCTGCATCAGTTCAATGACCGGGCTCAATCGATTTCGCCGCCTGGTCAACAATACTTGAGACGGCAGGTTCGACATTAAAAGCGGCAGTACAGCAAGACTTCCTGCCTCGACGCTTCTCCGAGCATGGGACTCCGGAAGCAATCCAAGCAGCGCCCCGCCCTCGAGCAGGCTGGTGTACGCAAGCAGGGACGTAGAGCGGACACACCCTTGAGGCAACGACAGTTTGTGCCGAGTGAGCGTTTGGGCAAGCCCCTTGTCCAATGCCGAGCCGGCTGGTGCGAGTATCCACGGCATGTCCGACAAGTCCTTCCAGTCCAAACTCCGCCGAAATGCCAATGGATGCTCCCGACTGACCACGACAACGATGGGGTCCTTGCAAATCCGCACTTGCTCAAACTCTTGTTGATCTGGAGGAGGTGTCCTGGACACTACCAGATCAAGTTCACCGTCGAGCAGCATGGGAAACATGCGGTCCGTCGTACTCTCGATTAATGCGACTTCTGCGTTTGGCGCATGTCGTTGGAACGATGAGATCGCCGCAGGTGCCAGCACGGCCGTCGTTGTTCCGACCGCGCCCACCATCACCCGGCCCGCGACACCCGAAGCCAGGGCATCCAACTCAGTTCTTGCCTGTTCCAAATGATGAAGAATCTCCCGTCCATGCGTGACCAGTGATTCACCTGCAGCCGTGAATCGTAGACGTCTGCCAACCCTTTGCACGAGCGGCATTTCCAATGCGGCCTCCATCTCGGCGATCTGCTTTGATATGGCAGGCTGAGTCACGTGAAAGGCCTCCGCCACTTTTCGCACCTGTCCCACTTGCGACAATCTCACGAGGATGCGCAGTTGTTGCAACTTGAGGCCCGCCCGGAAGAAGCGATCAATCGCAGTCGGTTGGGAGGCATTACCAGCGGGGATATTCATGACATGACCATCCGGTTATGAATCTGCAAAATTTTGTCAATTTTCAGTTATTGCAAAAAAAATCATAGTCTTTCGCACTTAGCGGCACAAGCGCACCTCGGAACTCTCGGTGGACGGGGAATAGCGCAGTGCAAGAATTAAAAAAGCGGAGACATCAGCATGAAAAAGCTCGCTCTCGCCGCCGCGCTTTGCGGTGCATCCCACATTGCGCTCGCCCAGAGCTCAGTTCAGCTCTACGGCATTGTGGATACAGGCGTCGAATATCTGACTAACGTAGGCGTGTCTGGTAAAAGTCTTGTCCGAACAAGTCAGTTGACCGGACAAATGCCTTCCCGGTGGGGGTTAACTGGAAGTGAGGATCTTGGCGGCGGGACTAAGGCGGTCTTTCGACTCGAGAACGGATTTTCCGTGACGAATGGCCAACTCGGACAGGGCGGGCGCATGTTTGGACGAGCAGCGTATGTCGGGTTGAGTAGTCAATTGGGCACACTCACCATCGGACGTCAGCCGGAGATGGTATGGACTGCATTGCTCCAAGCCGACAATATCGGGGCCGCCGCTTTTTCCCTCGTGTCATTCGACCCGTTTCTGTCTGCGGCACGGGAAGACAGTTCAATCGCTTACGTCAATAGGATCGGCGATTTCAAGGTGGGCGCAACGTTCAGTCTTGGACGTGACGCGCTTGCTGGCTGTAGCGGGCAGGCAGCCGGCCAAGGTGTGTCCTGCCATGCCTGGTCTGGAATGCTTCAGTACAACGGCCAGGACTGGGGGACATCCGTTGCATACGACGAACAACGAGGCGGGGAGACGTCGAACGTCACGCTTATTCCGAGCCAATCGGCGATAGCGTTCACGTCCGCCTCCGATAAGGATTCTCGCCTGCTTTTCGATGGTTTCGCAAAATTTGGTGATCTTCGCTTAGGAGCAGGATGGCTCTATCGCCGGCTCCGAGCGGATAGGCAATCGCTTCAAACGAACCTCTTTTTCGTTGGTGCGCGCTACACGGTAACAGCCTCGACCATGCTCGATGGTCAATGGGTGGCATTCCGCAGCTCCGTCAATGGCGTGAGCGGAAATCTTGCGATCGCGCGCGTTACCTATTCATTCTCAAAGCGCACTGCGGTATACGCGGTCGCAGCGCATGTGTTCAACGGAAGCGTGTCCACGTTTTCGGTGTCCTCCAGCTCTCCTACCCCGGCAGCGCCTATCGCCGGTCGTGGCCAAACGGGCATGATGGTTGGCGTTCGAGAAACGTTCTAAGTAGTCGGTGAGGCGTAATTCCCCCAACCTCAATTGAAAGAGCATCGACGCGATGATTCTCGAAATTCGTACCTACAAGTGCAAAGTTGGCACGGTTGCAGCATTCCTCGACTCGTATGAACGGGAGGGCCTGCCGCTGCAGGTCCAATACCTTGGCGAGCCTATTGGATTTTTCGTCAGCGACGTTGGGCCCCTAAACGAAGTGGTGCATCTGTGGCGATTCGACAGCTTTGCGGACCGCGAGGCTCGACGGGACGAGTTGGGCAAGGACGAGCACTGGCGGGAATTTCTGCGCGCAGCCGCGTCGGCCGGATATCTGCTATCGCAGGAAAACGCTATTTATCGCCCAACAAAATTTTCGAAGTTGCGTTGAGCGGTGACAAGTATTTCTGCGCGGGGTTGTAGCATTGGGTCATATTATTTCGTGAGTCGATTTCAGCTATCGCCCGACGAGCGTCTCGAAAATGCAGTAGCGCCTCAGCGCTGAGCTGGATTCCAATGGTTCAGCGAACACCCTGTTTTGTGTGTCGGGATGCGCTTTCTTCAACCAGAGAAGCCAACTTTTCAATCGAAGGAGCGCTTTCCCGGCCTTGACGCAAGAGGAGGCTGACCGGTGCGAGCGGAGGAGCTAGGTTGCTTCGGACGACTTCAATTACGTTCTGTTCCTGCAACCTCAGCGCGTCCGTTGCCGGAAGTACGCCAAAAAGTCCTCCAGTAATGACGTAATACCGCGATTGTTCGAGTGTCTGGCATTCGACAGCCGCACGCGGCCCGGTCAACTTGTTGCGCACGAACGCCAGGTCAACAGCAAGCCGCGACAGCGACCCGCGTGGCGGCAGTACCCATTGCTGCCGAGCGAGCTCAACCCAAGGCATCGGGCGCTTAGGCGGTACGTTGGCTCCGGCCTGCACGACAGCAGAGAATGGTTCGTTATAGATTGCCTTTGCAGATAGGCCGTCGATGTCCGCATCAGATGTGACCCGGGCGAGCGCCATGTCGAGTTCCCCTCGTCGCAGCGCGTCGATTAGCGCGTCCGAGCGTGCCTCAACAACTGAAATGCACACGTTCGGGTAGACATCCCGCAACGCGGTGCAGGCTTGGGCGCAAATCTCTGCCGGTACCGACGGAATGTGGCCGAGTCGTACCATTCCCGACTCTCCGCGTGTCAGCGACTCCACGTGAGCTTTCGCTTCAGCAAGGTCCGCCAGAACAAGACGTACATACCTGAGCAGCGCCTGTCCGTACGCGGTCGGCTCTGTGCCCATCTTGCCCCGCTCGAAAAGACGGGCTTTGAACATCTCTTCCATTTCCTGAACGAGCTTCGTGGCGCCTGGTTGCGTCATGTGACTCAGTTCGGCGGCACGGCTAATTGCTGCTGTATCGCAAAGATTGCGATACAGCAGCAGGTGTCTCAGCTTCAGTCTGCTCAACGCCGCCCAGTCGAAATCATCTCGAGGCAGGGCATTTTCATCGGTGGAGGTCATATTGTTTTGTGATGGATAATGCGAAAATTGTTATTTTACGTTGATGGATGTCATACGTAGACTGGAGAAACAAAATAGGAGATGCAAATGGCTGGCGAGACTTCTGCAGGACGGCGCCCAAATATTCTTCTGATTACGTCGGACCAACACCGTGGTGATGCATTTGGGTTCGAGGGGCGCAAGGTGAAGACGCCCAATCTCGACAGACTTGCCGCCGCGGGCTCGCGCTTCTCGACATGTATCACCCCGAATGTCGTGTGCCAACCAGCTCGAGCGTCCATACTTACAGGATTGCTGCCATTGACGCACGGCGTCTCGGACAATGGCATCGACTTGCCTGCTGAAGCGGCCGCATTAGGCTTTGCCGAGCAGCTATCAAACTCTGGCTACCATACGAGTTTCATCGGGAAGGCCCACTTCAGCAGCTACTCAACCTTCAAGCCAACCGGGTCGCCGGAATGCATTGAGAGCTCGGCGGACTATCCCGATGATTGGAACGGACCGTACATGGGCTTTAAGCATGTCGAGCTGATGCTAATCGGGCACAACTATTTCCTTCCCGAGACACCCCCGCGAGGTTTGCATTACGAGCGTTGGTACCACCGCGACGGTGCAGGAGAATTAAGGAACGCTCAATACCTCGAGCGGCTGCCGCCGCAAGTCACCGCACCACAAACATTTAATTCAGGGCTTCCGCTGGAGTGGCACAACTCCACCTGGGTTGGTGACAGAACGATTGAATATTTGCGCTCTAAAAGCGCGTCGGACGAGCAGCCCTTCTGCGCCTGGGTATCGTTCCCGGACCCTCACCACCCTTTCGATGCGCCGCTGCCATTCAGCCGTCTTCATCATCCCGACGACGTAGACCTTCCTCCCCATCGACAACGCGACTTCGAGAACCGACCGTGGTGGCATCGCGCGAGCGTCGAGTCTACTCCTCAGGCGCCAGAGCATATCCGTCGGATTCGGGAGGAGTATTCCCGCATTGGGGAAGTGTCTGACCAGCAGCTACGAGAACTCATAGCGAACTACTATGGAATGATTTCCCTTGTCGACGACAACGTTGGTCGAATACTCGATACGCTGCAGCAACAGGGCCTCGCAGACAACACTATCGTGGTCTTCACCAGTGACCATGGAGAGTGGCTCGGTGACCACGGCCTGGTTCTCAAGGGACCGATGATGTATGACGGTGTTCTGCGCGTTGGGCTGATCATGCGTGGCCCTGGAATTCCGACAGGGAACGTGATTGCCAGCCCTGTGTCGACAATCGACCTGGGAGCAACTTTCCTTGACTATGCGGGGGCCCCCTATGTTCCGCATACACACGGGAGGAGTCTGCGGCCGCTTATTGACGGGAGCGCGTCAAGACAGTTCGCGCTCAACGAGTGGGACTTACGCGCAGGACGATGCGGTGTTGCGCTCAACCTGCGAACCGTCCGCACGGGAAGGTATCGCATGACCGTGGAGCGAAACTCCGGCGCTGGCGAACTCTACGACTTTCAGGAAGACCCGTTCGAACAAGTAAATCTTTTTGACAACCCTTCCGCAAGGAAGGTCAGGGTTGAACTTGAGGCCATGCTTTCCACGCGCCCACGAGACGAGATTCCGCCCCTTCCACAGTCAGGCACGGCTTGACCAAAAGACAAAAGAACTCCGGAGACGAAAAAATGCAGACACTGAACCCGCCGATTGCTAAGAAGGGCAAGCGGAGCGTAGGGAAGCAATGGAAAACCGTCATTCTTGCGAGTCTTGGTGGCGCGCTGGAAATCTACGATTTCATCATCTACGGCATCTTTGCGAAGGAGATTGCGTCTCAGTTCTTCCCGTCTGCAGACCCACTTGTTTCACTGATTAGTGCGTTCGGAGTTTTCGCCATCGGATACCTTTCGCGTCCCCTCGGAGGCATCCTGTTGGGCAGCCTTGGGGACCGCTATGGGCGACGCGCTATTTTCATCGTCTCGATCTTAGCGATGTCAACATCTACGATGTGCATTGGGCTGCTGCCAAGCTACGCGACAATCGGCATTCTTGCACCGCTAATGTTGATGATTTTTCGTCTTGTGCAAGGGTTTTTCCTTGGTGGAGAGGTGGCGTGCTCGATTACGTATGTTGTTGAAGAGGTGCCCGAGCGCGCAAGCATACTGACCGGCTTGGTCATCTTCTGTCTGACTTCGGGCGTGCTTGTCGCTGCTATGATTAGCCTCGGCATTCATACGTTTCTGCAACCTGCCAACATTAGCGCCTTCGGCTGGCGAATCGCGTTCGTGCTGGGAGGGTTGCTCGGATTCCTTTCCTATTTCCTTCGGCAGTCCCTCGAGGAGTCGGCAGAGTATAAAAGCATCAAAGGCAGTATTACGCGTCAGCCATTCCGCGAGGTGCTCAAGCATTATCCAAAGCACGTTCTGGCAGGTGTAGGCATAACATCGATTGCAAACGCATCGAACACGATTCTCTTCGTGGTACTTCCGTCATACCTGACCGGCGTTCTGGGATACCGAGGTGATACGGTTAGCGTTGGGCAGAATATTGGCATCGCGTGTATGGCATTGTCGCTCATCATATTTGCGTGGCTCGGACAGACAATGCGGCCCGCTATCATTCATCGCATCGGCACACTTGCGATGTGCGTCATCAGCTATCCCCTGTATTTGAAGCTGGTAGGTCATGAGATAAACCTAGCGCTGGCCTTCGCACTCGTCGGCGCCGTCGCCGGAACCTTCAACGGGACGTATGCATATCTGGTTGCCGACCTTTTTCCGACCAAAGTCCGTTTCAGCGGTGTCGCTCTCTCGTTGAATCTGTCGAACATTGCGTTCGCGGGAATCACGCCGCTCCTAATCACTAACGTCATTAAGCTCACCAACAACACTGCGACGCCAGGCCTGTACATGGCGGCAGTGGCCGCAATTTCCGTCGCTCTCGGGCTGGCATTGCGAGGATGCGGCGGCAATGTTCCGCAGCGAAAATCAGAGGTCGCACGCGTCTGAATTTCCTCGGTTCCGTATGGCGCAGGGTAGCTCGCCGCCGAAGTCCCAAGCGTCGGAGGAATTCGGTCTTGCTGTTCACCCGCCGGGTCTTTCCATCGCTGCGCCCAGTAATGGCATCTGCTAGTAACAGCACGCGGATGCGACGAGATCCGACGGTCGGAGATTGACCTGGCACGACGGGTTATCAGGTTGCTGGATATCAAAAACGATACCGCGCGAACAGTTCCACTGAACAAAAGGGGGCGAGCCGTCATTCGCACAGGCATCGAACACGAAGTCGTAGCACCACACCGAGTTGCGCGCCGCCGGCGCATACGGCCTTGGTCGACTGCCGGCGATGCGGCGCTTCTTCGGCACTTGCAGGCCCGCCTTGGCCCAAAGCCAGGTACACTGATCGCGGCCGATGTCGACGCCTTTGCGCCGAAGCAGCACGCGGACGCGACGAGAGCCGAAGCGCGGGTGATGTCGCGACAACGTCCGCATAGCCTCGATCATCGGCGCATTCTTGCTTGGCATCTTCAATGCATCGCTCCAGCTTGAACGGCTGACCTGCATCAGCGCACACGCTCGTCTTTGACTCAAACCCCGTGTCAACGTGAACCGGGCTGTGCGCTCACCACCTTTTTTCCGCCGATCTCCCTCATGATCTCAATCTCAAGATCGCGCTCAGCCACCATCTTCTTTAACCGCGCGTTCTCGGCCTCAAGCGTCTTGAGTCGCTTGATGTCATCGCTGACCATCTCGCCGAACCGTTTGCGCCAGACGTAAATCGACGCTTCGCTCACGCCATTGCGCTTGGCCACCTCGGGGATCGTATGTCGATCTGCTTCGCGCAGAATTCGCTCCATCTACTTATCACTGTACCGGTTCTTCTTCATACCAACTCCTCATCTGAGCTGAGGAGCCATCATCTTCAGGTTCCTTTGGCACGAAATTTCCCGGGCCGGTCATCCCCGCCTCGATGTTGTCTCAAGACTTTTGTCCGACATGACTGCCGTAGCGCCGTGGATGACGGTTGCTGCGGAAATAAGGCGGGCGCTCAAACACACGGTCTCGTCTGGTTTGGCGGGCAGCCGAGTGATGGCACTTCCCCATTTCCCAATCGCCCACTTGAGCAATTCGCGGAAAGCCCAAGGAAGCCGTCCTCGTCGTGCAGATGCTGCAATGGATTTTTCCTTTCGACGACGCGACGTAATAGGCAGAGCGCCTGCTTTGCATCAATGAAATTCCACACTTGATCGGCGTAACGATCAGAGTTTATGGAAAAACTATTCGGATTGAAGAAATACATGTTTTAATTTTTATTATTGGCGAATCAAAAAAATACATTATTTTGATTTTAATAATTATCCTTGAAATAGTTTGTTGACCACAGTCCTTTGAGAATTTATTGTGCGAAATGTAAAGAAACTATTGATGTCGATCTTCACATGACGGATTTTGGGAAATTCACTCGTAATCGTCGTAAGGCGCTCAAGCTCACTCAAACGGAGTTGGCGCGTCGGCTAGGCGTTGATGACGCATACGTCAGTGCGATCGAGCGCGGCGTGCGCACACCTAGTGACGTTGTATTCATTGAGCAACTCGGGCGAGCCCTAGACCTCGACGCGAGTGGTCAGAGCGAATTGGAAGCAGTCGCGGAAAGCTCAAAGCGCTTGCTTCGTTTGTCTAACCCTCTGCCGCTGTACAAGTACCAGGTCATCGCGGCTCTAGTCAGGGATTCGTCACTGACGGAGTCGGATATGGAGACGATCGCAAAGGTACATGCTGCGATCGTTCAAATTCGAAGCGCCACGGCAGGAGCCGCCGGCATTGAGAGCGGGGAGACCATGTAAAAGCAAAAGCGCCACAAACCAGAAGGCCTGCAGCGCTTTTGGATCAGAACCGGTAAAGATTCCTCTCTAGACAAGATTGAGTCTCTACCTCTCTGACCTCAGCGTCAAGTCCTTCGTTTTCCCTGTGATTTTCGCCTCGTTGAGATTCGACTAGTTTTAGTCGAGTCTCTGACGCCGCTCGTCTTTTGGCGGCGAAATATTCAACAGCATATTGCTGTCGAGGCGGAATTCCAAGTAACTAGCGCTCGAAAGAGACGCGACGGAGAGAGCTCGTGCCTAGAAAATCGAAGACTGCTATTTCCCCTCCTTTAACACGCCGTCCGCGTCGGATCGTTACGGTCTCGGGCCGAGGCGTTCGAGGGCGATTCCCCAGCCGAAAGTCCCAAAAACCTCCGCAGTTCGAAAGCCTCGTTGAAGAGATGATGCTGCTCGTTGCCGAAGTCGCACCGATAGTGAAGGCGATCACAACGCAGCCCTGCGTTTTCCAATACTCGAATGGCGACCGCATGCGCCGCTATACACCGGATTTGGCGCTCGATACCACGGTAGGAGCGTTCTACGTGGAGGTCAAGGACGAGGCCTCGCTAGTTGAGGGCTCAAGAAATGTCGAGAGATTGAGAGCGGCGCTGACGCATCTGAAGGAACGCGGTGAGCGCCTGTTCATCGTGCTGAGAAGTGACCTAATCGAAAACGACCTTCATCGTCGGCTTACACGAATACTCAGAATGAGGCCAATTCGGCGGAGGCATCGGCCGGGTATCGACACGAGTCTCTGGGACCCGGAAGGCGGGACAACTCCGCCGGTCGACATCCATGAACAGTGGGAGAGCGCGAAGCAAGAGTGTGACGCTTTGCTCCGTCGGATCATGAAGCGCGATCCGGACGGCCTTCTACCGCTGCAAGCTCGTTGATCGGGGTGTCCATCATGGCAAACTTCACGAAAGACCAAACGATTTTCCGTGGCGGCGCGAAGTTCCGCATCGTCCGAATTCAGAACAATGTGGCTCAGATCGAGAACACGGTGACGGGGGAATTTTCCAGCCACGACGAAGCCGATTTGTTAGAGGAGTACGTAAAGGGGTATCTCAGAACGGTCAACACTAAGGAGTATCAGCGAGCTCCAAAGCCAAATTCAATAAATGACCTTGCTCGAGCAGCCGAGGGTGATGATGTACGGGGAGATTTTGAGACTCGTCGCAGGGTTAATTACCTGGTTATGCTCGATCGAATGGGGGCGTTCGAAAGCACGAGATCAGCACTTCGTAAGGCGATTCGAGCAGTCGCGGTGGAACTTGCTGATGCTACCCCGCCGCATGAAACCACAGTATATCGTTGGCGGCGCAAATACCGCCTCGCTCACCGCGATGTCCGCGCTTTACTTGGTCAAACCGAGCATCGTGGCGGAAGAGGAAATTCAAGGCTAGATCCAATTGTGGAAGGCATTATTCACGAGAAGATTGAAACCGCATTCCTCAATAGCAGGCGCGGCAAACCAGAAGAGGTACATAACGCAGTTTTTCTGGAAATACAGCGCCAAAACACGACGCGTATCGAATCCGAGTGGTTCGAGGTCCCCAGTCTTCGAACCATTGAACGGCGGATACAGGCGATCGACGGCTACGATCGGGCTATAGCACGCTATGGTGTTCGCGAAGCTATGCGCCGGTATGCAAATCAATACCGCGCACGTGGTGTATCCCGGATCCTGGAAATCGTTGAGCTCGATCATACGCCAGTCGATCTGATGGTCACTGACGAACACGGCGTTTGCATCGGTCGACCGATGTTTACCGTCGTTATCGACCGCTTTTCTCGGTGTGTCCTTGGCTTCTGCTTCAGCCTAGCCGGGCATGGCGTTCATGCAGTGTTCGAGGCGTTGCGGCACGCGATGCTGCCGAAGAGTTACCTGGGCGATGCATTCCCAGAGTTGGATCTGGAGTGGCCGTGTTATGGATGGCCGGAGCGTCTACTGATGGACAACGGTCGGGAAATGCATGCGTATGCTGTTATTGATGCATTGACAAACCTCGGCGTAATTTGCGAGTACGCGGCATCTCGATCCCCAAACGATAAACCATTCGTCGAGCGTTTTATCAAGACGTTCAACTACTCCTTCATTCACACGCTTCCCGGTACAACACTGGCAAAGATTGGCGATCGCATTGGCTTCAAAGCTGAGGATGAGGCTAGTCTGACGTTGGAAAAGCTCAACGAAATGGCGCACACGTGGATTACTTCCGTGTATCACGTCAGACCGCACAGAGGACTGAACGGACGCACGCCGCTTGATGTCTGGAAGGAGAGTGCGGCCGTATTCCCTCCTCAGTTGAAATGCAACGCAGAAGATCTCAGCATCGAGTTCGGCGGTTACACGGAACGTGCCGTCCAGCATTACGGTATTGATCTCAACACGTTTGTTTACAGTTCTTCCGAGCTGCTCGCGCTTCGCAGGATGTTGCCCGTCAATCAGAAGGTGCATGTCAAGGCACCGTTTGAAAATGCGGGGCAGATCTGGGTGTGGAATCCTATTGAATCGCGCTATTTCGCAGCCCACAACAAAGACGATAGGTACGTCGGCCTCACGATTGAGCAGGCCAAGGCGCTAACTAAACAGTCGCAGCCCCTGGACCCGCACCAACGCACGCGTGCGAGCGCTGAGGAACGAATTCGTGAGCAGAGTGGCGATGCGATGCGGGCCAAGGAGCTGAAGACTCGCAAGCGTGGCGCGCGTCAGGCACACATCACGTCTAAGAGCATCAACCGTCCTCAACTTCCCGCGCCGGAACCGGCACCGATCCAAACTCCGAATTCGCTGGTGGGCGACGACGAGCTTTACGAATTTGCCGTAGACGTCTCCGGCGAAGGAGGCCGTAATGACAGCTAACACGTCCCTGAAGCCTACAGTCACGGATATACGGTCGAACTTCATCTACTTCCACCACGTTAAACACTTGCTCGCCAGGCTGGAGCGCATGTACGAGTACCAATGTTCTAGCGACGAAGCCGACCACCTGATGGTGGTCGGGGAGTCCGGCGTGGGCAAGTCGACGCTGCTCGAAAAATACGTGACGAAGCACCCTCCTATTCAGCATGAGGAGTTCACGGAAGTTCCCGTCCTCTATGTGCCGCTGGGACAGTCGCCAACCCCGCGGATCTTGGCCAGTACCATCCTGCAACGATTGGGGGATCCGAAGTGGAATTTGGGGCGCGAGATCGAGCTGACGGCACGTCTAGTCTTTCTCATCAAACAGTGCCGCGTGAGAGTCGTCATCATCGACGAAGCGAATCACCTGGTTGACCGAGGCGGCGAGAAGACCCTCCACACCGCAGCTGATTGGCTCAAGCGGTTAGTTGATGCAACGCGCGTGTCGTACGTGATCGCAGGCATCCCACGTGTTCGGCGTCTGCTTGCGACGAACGATCAGTTGCGAGACCGATTTCGCGAGGTCGTAGAGATAGATCGGTTTTCCGTGGCCACGCAGTTCACCGAACGTGAGTTCCGAAGTGTACTGAAAGTCTACAAAGGGTATCTCCGGCAACTCCCGACGGTGGACATCGCGAGCGGCGCATTTGCGCAACTCATGGCCTTCGCCACCGATGGTCGTCTTCGCGACATCCGTCGATTGCTTGTTCGTGCTGTCGAGCTAGCGTACGAGCAGCAGAGTCCTAGATTGACCGACTTGGTCTTGGCAGAAGCTTTCCGCGCAGTCATTTACCCAGGATCGCCGGACGATCGAAATCCATTCCTAAAGGCGTTCAACATGATGCCGCTCGTGAAGCTTGATGAGCCCTTTTCTCCAGTGGAGCGATGATATGAGCGCTGCGAATCACATCGGCTTACCGCTTTGCCGTCCGAGCCCACATTACGATGAATGGTCCGAGACATATCTATTTCGAGTAGCGCGCGCGAACGGCATCTATCGTCCTCGCATGAGCGACATTGAGCGCCTCCGGCCCACGCTGAGCACAACAGCTTCAAGCAGATCAGACGGCTACCCGGTTTGGACGGAGACGACGTTACCGCGCTGGAGCGTGGTTACTCGGGTCAATCCGATTCGATATTGCCCGCAATGTATGGTCGAGTCCCGATACATTCGCGCACGATGGCGGTTGACCCGACTCGATGTATGCACCCTGCATGGAGTTCGCCTAAAGGATGACTTGGCCGAACCGGTGATGACCAAAGGATACCGGCAGCCGGACAAGCACTTCATCACTGAGGTAACGGACGAACAGCTGTGGGAGGGGGCGCTGTGTCCGATGCCCTGCGAAATGCGTCACGCACAGCGGCTGTGGTCCGGGTTCGAGCAATTGCTCAATGGTGGCAATAACGCCGCAGCGTTTGACGAACTCGTCTACATCCTGTTTTTGGAAGCTATGCTGGATGCGATCGCGACGACGTGCGAGGAGGCTAGATCGGAGACGTTTCACGCTCCTCGGTCGGCTCAGATCGCGGAGCTCGCGGATCGCTTTCAGCTTCCGATAGAGCCAAACCAAGAAGGTCTTCGGCAATTCTTGATCCATATTGAACGGCCCTCGCACCGAAACGCGGTGCTTGCGAGACTACGCCGGATGCTTCTTGACGAAGCTATGCGCCCCACTTGCCTATCTACGCTGCCCATCGCAGAGTTGCGGCAAGAATTCTTCATGGTCGGGTACCTAGCGCCTCGCACTCCCACGCGTACCGCACTCCATCCTGCTCGCGACATTCCAGACGGCTATATCAGTTTCGAATCCGCTGTAGCCCTCATCGGATGCTCATCTGAGATGTTGCGGCATCTAATTCACCATAACGTTTGTCAGGGTTCGCGCACCGTCCTCAATGGAATTCGACGGTATACCTATTTGCCAAGGGCCGCGGCACAAGAGTGCCGTCGTTGGTACGCGTCTCTCGTCACGCCAGGCAAGGTTCCTCGAGAGCTTAATGTCGACCATCGAGCGTACGTGGCGCTTAGAAGTATGGACATCCTGCGACCTATTGTGGTGGAGAGCTCCACGTACTTCCGGAAGGCCGATCTGGTCAGCGTCTGCCAGCGCTTGGAGGAGATAGCGCGTCCGCATCCGGGCGATGCTGAGCCCACATACTCCCTGTTCGGAGATTGGATGGCGTGGCGTGGAGGTACCAGGGCGTTATCGCTGAAAATCGTGAGGGAAGTGTTCAACGGGGATCTCCCTGTCTACCGGAAACTGGATTGCCCCGGATTGTCGGCGTACTTCGTCGACGAAACTGCGGTAAGACGGTTGCGCGAACTGCGGCGAGTCGAGGGCGGGCGAGCGCGCAAGCGGCACATTACTCATGGCCAGCTTTCCTTGCTACCGCAATGAAGTCATCTTCTACCTATGTTACCGACTGGCGAGCGCTGGGGATGCGGTTGTTTCACGGCCGCTTCCTGGTCCGCCCGTGCGCCCGTCTGGACGAGAGCTATCTTGGCTATCGATTGAGAGCGGCGGCGTCCAACGGGCTATCTGACCCTGGTTGGATGTTGCCAGTCGAAAGTAGATTGCCGAAGATGCACGGCGCTGCACGATGGTGCCCTCTTTGCTTAGCTGCTGCCAACGGATACTGGAAGGAGGATTGGATTTCCGGGCCAGCTGCGTGCTTTGAGCATCGTTGTTGGCTAACGTCGATCTGCACGGGATGTCATCGTGCCTTGCGCTGGAAGCAGGCGCGACTATCGACGTGCATTTGCGGCGCGTCACTAACGCTCGCGAAATTTGAGTGGTTTTCACAGGACGTGGGGTGTCTGATCGATGCCTTATCCGAAGGCGACGCTCGCGATCTATCCGTGGCAGACCGGTGGGAGCTCGCGCGCTTTCTCGGCGCATTGTGTCTATTCGGGCTGCGGGGGAAACCGCAAAAGCGAGCGTCACGTAGGTCTGAGGATATGGAAAAAAACGTCGTAACGGCGGGGGCACCACTCGTCATAGATCGCAAAGCTTGCTTTGAGCTGATGGATCGCTTACGAGTGCCGCAGGCAGCTTCAATGTGCGTTCCACTTTTGTCGGACGCGTTTCCCCACCTGCTCGCAATGTTGCGTAAGCAATTGGCCGTCGGGGCGAGACGCTGGCTGTTGGAGTTGCTGAACGACTATGTCGAATACGCGGTTTCCAACGGAGACGTATTGCTGTGGGAGAGGAAAGACAGAATATCGTCGTCGGACCCGCGTTGCGGGGAGATGCCGCGCAGCTCCTCGATTGCCCGAATTATTAGGCAAACGGGAGAGGTGGTACCGGTGAGACGAACCAAAGCTGGGCGACGCAAGTTTGTCGTCGCTGACGTCAGCCTTCAACGGCTGCGGGAAGTACAGCGTTCTTTGCTTTCTGCAAAGACTGCGGCTCGATACATTGGACTTTCCTCGACGCGCATTCGCGAGCTGGTGAGGTTGGGGCTGATCGATGGCGTAGAAGGTCGCATACGCAAGGACTCACTAGATCGCATGGTGGGTCGTGTCGCATCCGTAAGCACCGAGAACAAGGAGCTTGTCGATCCCGTACGTTTGGGAGAAGCGCTTCGACGATACGTCCCCACACATGCGTCCGAAGTTTTTTTTGCGAAACTGACCTCCGGCGCTATTCGGCTCGTTGATGCGGGCACCGTTCTGGGCGACTTCGCTGTTGAGCGGAGCGACGTGCTCGAAAGTTCTCTTGGTACCGTGACGGTATGTGATCAGGTATCCATTGTTGAGGCAGCTCGGCGCATTGGAGTAAAACAGGAGGTGATGTATCACCTCGTTAATGTGGGTCTAGTGCGCTGTCAGTCTGGGAGACTACGAACGCGTTCCGCGCGCACGATTAGTCTCACGGAGCTTGCGCGATTCAGACATCGCTTTCAACCACTAGTCCACGTCGCTCGAGCGCATGGCGTCTCGTCGCGCTCCGCGTTGTGTTGGGCTCGCGCGAACGGTATCGATGTCGTTTCCGGACCATTGGTTGACGGTGGACGGCAGTACTGGATTCGAACTAACAGTTCGTGAGCGCGCGAAGCTGGTCACACACGATCGAATGCTTCTCCGGCTTTTAGCGATACAGAACCGAATATTGGGAAATGCAGCCATGAAATTGCTGATACTTTCTGATTTGCACAACGAATTCGAGCCATTTGCAGTCGATGCGGAGGCGCTAGCCCGAGCCGATGTTGTCGTTCTGGCTGGCGATATTCACACGAAGGTTCGAAGCGTGGAATGGGCTCGTGAACTGGCCAGTGCTTCCCAGAAGCCAGTCCTCTTGGTGGCTGGGAATCACGAGTTTTATGGAGGGCATTTTGATGGTGCCCTAGAAAAACTACGTGCGGCAGCGGCTGGAACGAATGTGACGTTCATGGAAAATGACGAACTGGTGTTGGATGGCGTCAGGTTCCTTGGTTGCACGCTGTGGACCGACTTCAAGCTGTACGAGGGCGAAGTGTCTCCCGGGGTAAGCATGCGAGACGCTCAAAGTTCGATGAGCGACTTCCGCTTGATTCGAGCGACCTCCTCGTTTCGAAAGCTCTATCCGATAGACACTGTCCGTCGCCATGAGGTCTCGCGCGCATGGCTGCGCAATAAACTAGCCGAACCGTTTGACGGCAAGACTGTCGTCATTAGCCACCACGCACCGTCGATTCAGTCGGTTGATCCTGAGTACGACGGAGATTCGCTGACACCTGCATACGCTTCGAATCTGTCCGATCTGATGGGCCCTGCCGTCGACCTATGGATTCACGGGCATATGCATACGAGCTTCGATTACATCGAGCCTCCAAAGCATGATGCCGCCGCACGCGGGACGCGCGTCATTTGTAATCCGCGAGGGTACTCGCCGCGACACCTGAATCCGCAGTTCGATCCCGGCTTAATCGTCGAGTTGTAGTGGGAGATCTGCAAGGGGGCGCGGAGGACTTTTCGTATGGGATTGACTGCAACGAGACGTACACGGCTTTCACCGTGCTAGATGGTCGAGATAAAATCAGGCAAGCAGAACCAATGACCGACGGGGGAATTTTGAAGCTCGAGTTGCGAAAGCGTGTTTTGGAGTGCCTGCAATCCGCTCATGGCGAAAAGCTGACGGCGTCAGAGATTGGCCGCTGGATCATGGCGAACTACCCTGAAGAGTGCGCCCTAAAGCTTGCGAACAGCACCGTGATGGAGACTGACGATCAGCTTCTGACGCAGCTTCGCGCAGAGATCTATGGATCACAGCGAAGCTGGCAACGGCAAGATCCTTCGTTGAAGACCACAGAGGGGCGGCCTCGCCGCTTCTTCTGGTCGACCAAAGACGACGAAACGGAGGTCGCCGAAGCGGAGGGGGCGGTTAGCCCGGTGCAGGGGGCAAAGCGGACCGAGCATTCGCTGTATCCCCTTCTCTCAGAGTATCTCTGGACCGAGCACAACGTACATTCCATGCGGATCGATGAGAAGCGATCTAGTAACCGAGTTGGGTCTGGCGCCAATGAATGGTTGCATCCGGATGTGGTTGGAATGGAGGATCTCTCCACCGAATGGGCTCCCGAGATTCGAGCCTGCGTGCGAGAACATGCGGATACCAGAACGAAGCTCTGGGCGTTCGAGGTAAAGCTGCTGCTCAACAGGTCAAATGTTCGCCGGAGCTTCTTCCAAACAGTCTCCAATGCCTCTTGGGCAAACTTCAGTTACTTGGTTGCAGCCGAAATTGAAGGGCCTGACATCATGAAGGAGTTGCGGCTTCTGGCGACTGCGCACGGAATCGGTGTCATTCAGTTGGATGTGACAGATGTTTCCGCAAGCCAAGTGCTAATTCCTGCGAGAGAACGACCAAACGTCGATTGGGACACGTGTAATCGGCTCGCGGAAGAGAATCGGGACTTTGTGGAATACATCAAGCTGGTCAGAAAGTTTTACCAGACGGGCGAGACCAATGTCCGCGACTGGGGCATGTAACTTTCCGGCGATGCTGGCTTATTTAGCTAACATCGCGGACAGACGAAGCGCGAAGATCGGTGCCAGGCAAGATAATTCTCAGCAATGTTCTTGCCTGTTCGTCAAATACCGACCTGAAGCTTGGCCTACAGGCGTTCAGAGGCCAGTACAGCATCGGATGTTTTGGAGATCCGCGCCCCGCATTCCTCGATTCCATACCGGCCGTGTGTTTTGGTGACTTTCAGCGAAGTGCGAGTCAATTTCTCTCATGCGGGGCCTTCCATCTCAGTAGCCTTTCGAGAGGACGGGGTTCACCCAACAGTTCTTTAGCCAGTGAAACGCGGTCAATTAGCTTTTGCCGTTCGCCCTCGTCCAGGCTATCAATTGCGTTCTCAACCTCGCTGAAAAACGCTTCAATTCGTCGGGCTTCGTCCCAGCCTGCGATGACGGTCAGCAGGTCAGCTCGCGCGTCCTGACGGCATTTCTCTTGTCTGGCATGTGCTTGCGCCTCCCGTTGGCGCTGCATCTCTTCGTCCCACTGCCTGCGTTTCTCCTCGGCTTGAAGTCTCGCGATGTCAAGCTCCGAACTCAAAGCGGGACCTGCAGCCTCCAATGCGGAAACGATATTGGGCAGAATCGATGAGAGTTGTCCTGGCTTTTCTTCGCGCCAGTGCTTGGTCCACTTGACTAGCCACGACGGACAATATGCTTGCAGGCAAAGGCGACCCGATGCCACATCCTTCATCGTTGTCCAATACCCTTGCCTCTTGTACCTCTCGCGTTGAGTCGGCGTGACGCCGCTAAGGGGAACGTACTGGCTATTGCCGACGTACTGCATTTCAACGACTTCACTCATCTCGAAGAGCGTCAGGCCGATTGGAACGTCATATATGTACACGACCGTTGGACGCTCAGGCGACCACGGGTCTTGCAGGTAATGATCATTTCTTGGTACCTCGCGCAAATCGACCTCAGCGCGCCGAAGGCGCTCGCTGGCCGGTGCGATTGTCACTCGGTGACCGCGGGAAGTCAGTGAGTTGAAGAGCTTGTCGGCGGTATCGATGCTGGTATCCAGCAGCTCCCTCGACGAAATTAGGTCGGCCATCAACCGTTCGAATGGCCGCAATATGCCTGTTTCGCTGTCCCTAGTTTTGTCGAAGAATGGTTTGATGCCGACGACCAGCGGGTGGACGGACTTTGAAGGGACCGGGCGGCGGGATTTGCGACGTATGACTGGTCCAGTTGCTGGTTGGGCGTCATTGAGCACATGAGGTGTTTGAGCTGCTCTCTTGGTGGCCCGCTCGGTGGTGCCAATTCCACTGCCAGGCTTCCATTCCGTGACATCGCCGGGCCTGGCTTCAGGGAGTGCTGGTCGCAGAGGAGCCTTTCCCACCTCCAGCTTCGCCCAATAACCGCGAGGCGGTCGTGGCACACGTAGCTCTGTACACACTCGGGCCATGTAACTCGAAGAGACTTCGAATCTCGCCGCTATTCGAAGCATTGGCTCTCGCCACACTAGTTCGTACAGTTCCGCGCGGGAAAGTGGATCACCCAAGATTGCATGAATTCCCTCTGTCAATTGGCTCTCCTCATTGGGGAATACTGCCGGTGCAATTAAGTCCCCACATTTATCCGCAAATATCCAGCCCGCTCCCATGCCATTCAGCGAACAACGTACTATCGATTCGTGCGTTGTCGTGAGGTATCCTTATTGCCCGTGGCTGTCTACACGATTAGCATCACTCCAATTTTGAACGATTTCCGAGACAATTCGTAAGGTCGCGCGAATGGATCCAGAAAAAGAAATATATCGAATGGTGCAGGAGGCTATCGCAAATGTCCCCGTCATCGTGCTTGGCAGTGGTGCATCAGCGGCGCACGGAATTCCGGGGATGGGAGCACTTGGACATCATTTGTCCAAGACAGCTCCGCCTCCCACTTCTACGACAGACGAGCTTGCCGGATGGGGCGATTTTTGTTCGATCCTACCCAACACCGACCTCGAGTCTGCGCTTACGAAAGTCGCGCTGGGCCAGGATTTAACTAGACATGTTGTCACGTCAACTTGGCATTATCTCGTCACCCACGACGTAGCGGTCCTTCGCGAGGCGCTGGCCAATCCCGACGCGTTGCCATTAACGCGGCTATACCGTCATCTGTTCCGAAGCACAGCGCGAACATTGTCCGTCGTAACGACCAACTATGACCGGGTCGCTGAGTACGCAGCAGAGATAGCCGGATTCAACACGTATCTTGGATTCACTTCAGGAATGATTGGGCATCGTGTTAGCGGTGCGGCCCCAGTTCTGATGGACGGAAAATTGCCTGCGAGGACGGTAAACATCTGGAAGGTGCATGGATCATTTAGCTGGTTCGAAGATTCGCACGGGGTTGTTATTTCACTTCCTCCATCCGAGCCGCCACCAGTAGGAATGGAGCCGGTTATTGTCACCCCAGGGTTTGATAAGTACCGTCGAACTCATAAGGAGCCGTTCCGGACCATCATTTCCAACGCGGATAAGGCAATTGGTGCTGCGTCGTCATTCCTTTTCGTCGGGTATGGGTTCAATGACGAGCATATCCAGCCTCGAATCGTCGAGCGGTGCAAGGATCACGAGGCTCCGATGATTTTGCTAACCAAGGAAATTAGCGAGAAGGCTCATGAGTTTTTTCAGAGCGGAATGTGTAAACGGTATCTGGCGCTCGAAGAATCGGCTCTGGGAACGAGAGCATATTCCGATCTGTTTCCTGGCGGATTGGAACTGGCGGGGCACAACATTTGGCAGTTTGACGAATTTCTCTCTTTGTTCATGTGAGGAAGCGAAATGGGAATTCTGGATTACGAGGACCAAGAGGCGTTTGGACGAGTGCGCGCGGTAGACACAGCGACCGTGGTCGTTGCCGTGGATGATGTCGAACGCTTGCGGAAGCTTCAGGTAAATCGACTCGCCGTACTGCAAAGCAGCCGCCCGGGAGAGCACTTGGTTGGAATAATTCAAAAGATCACACGAACAGCGTTGGATGACGTGCATGAGCGCGATGAGCTGGGAGAAGTGAGTCCCACGGAGCAGAACATCGTACGTATCTCTCTTATTGGGACCTTAGCTAGCAGAATTGGGGATCGGGAGAACGTATTTCTACGAACACTGGAGACAGTGCCCGAAATTGACGCGAATTGTTTCGCTTTGGAGGACGCGCGATTGACGGAATTCATGCGCGTCATCGCCAACATTTCTGGGGACGCGCAGAAGTTGTCGATTGGGAATTACACCTTGGACAAGAATGCTGAGGCGTATCTCAATGGCAACAAATTCTTCCAACGGCACGCAATCATCGTCGGAAGCACTGGATCCGGCAAATCTTGGACCACGGCGCGTATCCTTGAGCAGACAGCAGACTTACAGAACGCAAATGCGATCGTCTTTGACGTCCACGGTGAATACACGCCGATCGCCGGAGACGGGGTGCGACATTTCCGAATCGCGGGCACGCGCGATCTTGAGCGCGGAGCGACTCTCTCTGAGGGGGTGATCTTCCTTCCTTACTGGTTGCTCGGCTACGAAGCATTGACCGCAATGTTCGTCGACCGTTCTGACCAGAACGCGCCAAACCAAGCAATGGTCATTTCCAGAACCATTGTCGAGGCCAAACAAGCGTATTTGCAAGCACTAAGTCAGGACGCTATCTTGGCCAACTTCACCATTGATAGCCCTATCCCGTTTGATCTAAATTTCGTGTTGTCCCGGCTTGAACAGCTCAATGCTGAGATGGTCGCCGGCTCATCTAGAGAGAAGCAGGGCGAGTTCCATGGGAAGCTGAGCCGGTTGATTCAACGCTTGTCAGCGAAGGCAAGCGATCGACGCCTTGGGTTCTTGTTCCAAGGGGGCGCGGAAACCTTGGAGCTGCAGTGGTTGGATAGACTTGTAGTCGCATTGACGGCAGGAACCAAAGATCAAGCTGATGGCAAAGGCGGTGTCAAGATCATCGATTTCTCCGAGGTGCCATCGGACATTCTTCCGGTTATGGTGAGCCTAGTTGCACGCCTCGCGTTCGCCGTACAACAGTGGACAGAGACTTCGCAACGGCACCCCATTGCCCTTTTCTGCGACGAAGCCCACCTTTACATTCCTGAGAGGGCGTCTTCGGGCGGCGCAGGAGAGATATCGGTTGAAATCTTCGAAAGAATCGCGAAGGAGGGACGAAAGTACGGGGTCGGTCTAGTAGTTATAAGCCAACGTCCTTCGGAAGTGAATCGCACCGTATTGAGTCAGTGCAACAACCTCGTTGCAATGCGTTTAACTAATGGCGACGATCAGAACGTTGTTCGGCGGCTACTACCTGACAGCCTGGGAGGGTTCGGGGATCTGCTGCCGATCCTCGATACAGGCGAGGCGTTGGTGGTCGGCGACGCCAGCCTGTTGCCAACGCGAATTCGGATCACCGAGCCGACACGTCGACCTAATAGCGGCACCATTGATTTTTGGGAGCGCTGGGGCGGCGGGGACGAGCATAAAACGCACGCCGTGGCCGTAGACAACTGGCGAAAGCAGTCTGTACAGGCTTCTGCCTGAACGGTGACTCTCGGTCGCTTGGTTGCTCCGATCGAGCAGGTGGACCCGAAAGAAGGATGGAGCCTATGGACGTTGGAGTGACGGCGTTTCGACATCAAGCTTCGGGTGGGCTCATATTAGGGCAGACTTCGGCATATTCAATTCCTTGATCTATGGATCCCATTTATGTGACTGCGTTCGCCGGTTTGGTGGGCGCGATATCAACGTGCATTTGCGTTGCCATAACTGCTCGTACCCAAACGCGCAATCAGCACTTTAGCAACCAATTTCAGTTGACGCTTGCTCAAGAAAAAACGAGAAGCGATCTTATGGTTAAGTCCAGAGAAACTGCCGCCATACAGTTATCCATCGCTCATCGACTTCTAAGTCACATCGAGCGAGAGTTTTCGGTGACTGGGTTCAATATCGTATGGACTGCGTCGATGTCAGTGGATGATTTCAACATCAAATACATGGCGTTGTGCGAACGATTCGACGAGCTACAAATGATTGTCGATTTCTACACTCCTGATGCGTCTGCGGTCTGTGAAAAGCTCTACGGAGAGATGAACATGTTCTGGGGAAATGTCCAGAACGTCCTTTATCTCACGGCCGAGGGAAGAGAGGTTGACCACAAAACGAGCTGTCTTCAGAAAGCACATGACGCAGCAATCGAAATCGGCCGGCACGCCGCATCCGTCAAACATTTGCTCCAACAGAGTTTCAAAGCCACCAGCGCTTCTGGGATGATTTCTCAATAATAGTCCATATGAATTTCGACGAAGAGCGCGGGCATCGCTGCGGCGATAACCAACGGAATCGGCGGGGCCGGGCAGACGCGGTTTGATGAAACGAGGCAGCCACTGTCGGCCGTCGTTGTGATCCGCTACATCGCGAAATAATTCAATTAGGCGCCTTGCAGGCGCTTGCAGGAGGCCAGTTGAGCAGTATTGGGTGGATTGATTTTTCTTCGACTGATCGGGAGCGCGTGACAGGGGTGCTCGCCTTGTTGAGCGAGGCCGGTACGCTGGACGAGCTGGGCATTGCGCAATTGCGGGATGCCTTCTCCGATAGTCTATTCCCCGGCTTTTCGACGATTCAGACGCGTGCGAAATATTTCGTCACGGTTCCGCAACTCTTCGCCGACTACTGGGCGCTTACGCCCGGAGCGTGCGCGGGCCGCACACTGGAGACGTATCTCAAGGATGCCGAGGACAGTTTGGCTGAGTTGTTGGTGCGTAACCACGAGTCGGATACCCGCGAGCATGGCGCCCCAAATCCGAACGGCATCATCGGCCGGGAACGTATCGGCAGGGGCGGTGCCGCACGCCGGCCTTCGTCGACCTACTGGACCGGCTTGCGCAAGTTCGGTCTGATCAACACCGAGTTGTCGCTTGCTGAATTCTGCCGCAGCGCAGCCAAGTCACGGTCCACGGGTCACCTGCTGGCGGAAAGCGCTGAGATCGACAGCGATGACGACGACATTGTGAAGCGCAGGCGACTCGTCGCAACCGTGTCGCGGTTAAGCGCGACGTGGCGCGAGGACATTCGCATTGATCTGTCACGTGCCGAAGCCGAACTGCTTCACAAGAAAATCAGCTTTTCCGAGTCACTCAAGCACAGCATTCCCGCGCAGTTGATCAACGCTGATCTGCTCAACGATGAGGTGCTGCTGACAATCGATTCATTTGAAATGCTGAGCGAAGCACTCTGCAATCTGCCGCAGATTTCCGAGGTTTGTCGAACGACGGCGCGCAATGCCGCGCGCTTCAGCAAAGCGATGCTTGGTGCGCATCTGCGTTTTAACTATCTGATCGCCAACAATCTTCAGCAGACGCAGCGGGCACAAGAACTGAGCGAACAGTTTGAAGAATGGCGCGGCGCGGCGAACGACAGCGCGCTTTTTCACCCGGACGCCATCGATGAATGGTTTGCGCCCTGTGTCGCGCAAGGCATCCGGCCGGCATTCAATACTCGCCGGTTCATCGGTGCCTGGCACGAAGCCATGAGTGCTGGTGCGCCGACCAGCAAGCTCGACTCGCTGGTGCGCCAGCAGGCAATCGACAATAAAGGGAACCGCTCGCTGCTTCGACGCTCGCTGCGCCACGATACCGACTGGGTCGGCATCAAGATGCTGCAATACCGCTGGCCGCAGGCGCGGCAGATTCTCATCGATATCAGAGAAGGACTCGCATGCTGAACCCCGCCTCTAACCGTTGCGATTACGGTCAATTGCTGTGTCCGCCCGCACCCGTTGATGCCGGCGGTGAAGTATTCGAACTCGATGCTGCGATTGCCACCACGTATTCGTTGGATCTCAACGCATTGCTTGTACTGCCGGTGTCGCTGGTGCTCGGCAATACCCTGGACGGCGATTTGGCGGGAGAGAAGTTGCCGCTACTCGATGCCATCTCGAGACTGGGCGATCGACTCAAGGTCTTTTATCAGCGTGGCAACATTCACGTGCCGTTGCAGTTCAACCGGCTGTTCGGTCTGCTAGAACCGATGCTTGTGCCTATTGTCCCGGCTGAGGGGGAGCGAGAGCGCAGCGCGGCGTTCTCGTCGTTTCATCCCAAGCTGTGGCTGTTGCGTTACGTCAGGCGTGATCGGCGTGGGGCGAAGACGCTGGACTCGGTACGCAAATATCGCCTGCTCGTGATGAGTCGCAATCTGACTTTCGACCGCAGTTGGGATATTACCGCGACCCTCGATGGCGAGCTCTCGGATGACCCGGCGCGTGAATACGATGCGCTCGCCGACTTTATCACGTCGCTAGAATCGCACGCGCCCGACTTCCAACCGATGAAGTCGATGATCCGTGATCTGCCGCGCGTGCAGTGGAAAACGCCGCAGCCGTTTCGTGATCCGCGCATGCTGCCCGGCGGTGGCGCCCATATCAAGAAGGCCGCCGAACGCTTTAAAAGTCCGCTCAACTTTGGTGGCGCTGTCGACGAACTGCTAGTCGTGTCGCCGTTTCTCGATACTTCGGATAAGAAGGCGCTTAATTGGCTGGGTGAGCGCGTGACAGGACCCCGGTATCTGTTCAGCCGTAGCGAGACGCTGAACGCGCTTGGCGCGCGGGCGCTCTCAGGCTGGAACTGCTATGCGCTGAACGAGCGGATTGTCAGTGGAGAGGAGCGGCAGGAGGAGGACAACGCGCGTACTCAGGATCTTCACGCCAAGTTGATTGTGAGCCGCAGCGGGCAGACGGCGCATTGGCATCTCGGCTCGGCGAACGCGACGCTTGCCGCACTCGGTGAGTCGCTCGACGACGTGCCGCGGAACACCGAGTTCATGCTACGTCTGAGCGGCGCGCACAGCAAAGTTGGAATCGAGACCTTGCTGCGGCAATGGACCGGCGAGGCGAGCAACCATTTCGCGGTGCTGCACGAGTTCGAGCCACTCGATACTGGGGAACAAGACGCGGACCGTCAGCAGTTGCGTATTCTTGTGCATCGGTTGATTGCGGCCAGGTGGAAGCTGATTGCGCACGCAGGAGATGACGATCGTTACCGTCTCGTCTTGTCGACGAGCTTCGTCGACGGCCTAAACGCACCCGATAGCGTTGCCCAGTTCGAGGTGAAGGTCGGCCTGCTAAGCGGGCCGGGAGGGTGGCGGGCGCTGCAAGGCGCGATCGAATGGAGCGGTCTGCGGCTCACGGATCTGAGCGCGCTCTTGCCGGTGCAGATCAGCGATCACGCCGGCAAGGTGAGGCAAACGCTTGTGGTCCAGGCAGACCTGGTCCTGCCGTCCGGCGTTAATCGCACCGACGCGGTGATCCGGGAGCTCGTCGACACGCAGGAAAAATTTCTCGGCTACGTGCGTATGCTGCTTGACCCCACACCTGACAAACGCAAGTTGCTGGGGAGGGACGGACATGGCGGCGAGGTTTCCGATCTGTTTGGCTTTGACGGCAACCAGGCGATGTTCGAGCAGCTAATGCTGGCAGCGGCGCGTAATCCTGGACATTTGCTGCGGGTCGAGCAACTCGTAAGGCGCCTCGATAAGCTGAACGTTGTTGTGCCAAAGGATTTTTCGGCTCTTTGGAAACATTTCGAGCACGTCGCTAAGGATAGCCGATGAGCAGCAAACAGGAATTGATCATCGAGTCGTTCGACAGGCTGACGGATTTTCAGAAAGCGACCGTGAAAGCGGTGGTGCAACGTTTCGAAGAAGATCAGCAGCCCCGCGTGCTCGTGGCTGACGAAGTAGGGCTCGGAAAGACGGTCGTTGCGCGTGGCGTGATCGCGCAAATGTTACTGCGGTATCTGGCGACGCACGGCGATACGCCAGCCAAGCCGCTACGCGTGACCTATATCTGTTCCAATCAGACGTTGGCAGAAGAAAACCGGCGCAAGTTGGCGATTTTCTCAGGGAGGGCCGCGGATGACTTCGTGCAGGCGCCCACCTTCTGGCGGCTTGCGGAACTCGGTGTGAGGCGCGACCAGGCGCAGAGCGGTAAGCTGATCGAGATCTGCACGCTGACACCGGCAACGTCATTTGGCGGAAAGCGGCGGGGCGAGGGCAACGCACATGAGCGCTACATTCTTTTCCGCGCCCTCGCGGAACACCCACTGCTCGCCGGCACGGATCTGGTCGCACTGGAGGCGTTTTTCCAGAAAAGGGTCAAAGGATGGTGGCCGGGGGCCGACGGCTGGCCCGGCCGCGGCGGCATCGTACCGAGCGTTCTGGATGCGTTTCATGCGTCGCTTGAGCAACCTGTGACGTTGCCGCAGGTGGTGCAAGACGCCTTGCATCAACAGCGAATCGGATGCGATAACTGGATTGATTTGTTACGCGACAGTGCGGCCTTCCACGCACGCGACCAAGACGCTTGCATGGCGGCCTTCAACCGGATTCGTACCGAGCTGCGTAGCCGTTTCGTTCGCGCTTGCGCAGGCAATCTGGAAGCCGATCTGTTCATCCTCGACGAATTCCAGCGCTTTAAGGAATTGCTCGGGCGCGAAAGCGAAAGTGAGGAAGGCATAATTGCGCACAAGGTTTTCGAGAATGCGAGGCCAGGCGCCGGCAAGGTGTTGCTGCTTTCGGCCACGCCGTTCAAAGCACTGACGCATATCGATGACGAAGAGAACGCGCATGCCGAGCAACTACGCTTTCTGCTGCGCTTTATCGTCAATGGCGACGAGTCTCGCCTCGACGCTTATGAACAGGCACGCGAGACTTTGCTCAAGGAAATTCTGCGCCTGCGCGATGAATCGCTACAGCCTGCGGACCTGAGTACGCAGCCAAAGGACAACGTCGAAGCGGTGCTGCGCCGCTATATCTGCCGAACGGAGCGTGCGTCGATCGGCAGTGGCGTTGAGAACGTCACGGATGCCAATCATCTGGCGTGCACGCAGACTTTCAACCGTGCAGAAATCGATGCGTTTATCGCGTTCGACAAGGTAGGCCAGGCGCTACGCGTCGCACAACCTGCGATCAGCCACATGCCCGTCATGGAATTCTACAAGGCCGCGCCCTGGCCGTTGTCGTTTCTCGGTGACTACAAGATGCGGGCCCATATCGATGCTTTGCGGGATATGCCCAACGTCAAGGCTGCGCTAAGCAAGGCGACGGCGGCATGGATCCCGGCCGACGCACTGAAGCAATACAAGCTGATGGTGGCCACGAAGGCGCCGAACGCCAAGGTGCGCGAACTGACCCGGACGGTGCTCGGCAACGGTGCCGAAATGTTGCTCTGGGTTCCGCCGAGCCGACCTTACTATGCGCTGGAGGGACCGTTCGCTCTTAATCCACAGTTCTCGAAGACGCTGTTGTTTTCGGGCCTCCTGCTGGCGCCGCGTGCGCTCAGCGGGCTGATTTCGTATGAGGTGGAACGGCGTCTCGTACGGGCGGCGAAAGACAGTCAGGCAACGTATTTCGGCGACGCCCGGGATGCCGCGATAATCCGCTTCGACGATTTCAAACGGCTCGCGCCGTGGGCACTCGTCTATCCGTCGACGACGCTGCGAAAACTGACTTCGTTGCGCAACCTGGGAGCGGAAGCCAGCTCTGCCGATCTCGTGGCTGCAACGAAGCAGCGGCTTACCAGCGATCTTAAGCGGTTGCAAAGTTTCAGCAGGTCCGGGCGAACGCAGAAGGATCTCTGGTATGCGTTGGCGCCGATGCTTCTCGATCTGACTGACCAATCCACTGACGGAGGGAGCGGCGACGCTCTGTCGCCTCGCGACGCCTGTCGAAGGTGGTTGGATGAGTGCGGGTGCGTCGAACTTCGTGAGCAGTTGAATAACGTCGATCTCGATCTCGGCCCGATGCCCGACGAACTTCCCGAGTTTCTCGCCAAACTCGCCATTGCTGGTCCGGGCACCAGTTTGATGTCTAGCCTGGAGCGCGTGTGGGGCAAAAACGATCGCACCTTGGCCCGCCGCGCAAGCCAAGGCGCCATCGATTTCATTCAGCTTTTCAACAACCCCGAAGGTAAGCGCATTCTGAAAGTGACGGGACGTGAGACACGTGCCCCATACTGGAAGGCCGCGCTAGATTACTGCGTCGCAGGCAATTTGCAGGCGATGTTTGATGAGTATCTGCACATGCTGCAATCTGGGGGCCTCGTCATTGACGACGTTATGGCCCGAATCAAAGACGCGTCTCGGCTGCGAGCGGGGAGCGTGACGGCACAAGTTCAGCGCAGCAATGGTAATGCCCTTCGATTGCGTTGCCATTTTGCGGTTGCGATCAGCAACCAGAACACTTCCGATCAGGATGCCATCGACCGGATCAGCAATGTACGCGATGCGTTCAATTCGCCTTTTTGGCCGTTCATGCTTAATTCAACGTCGATAGGGCAGGAAGGCTTGGACTTCCACTGGTATTGCTCGCGCGTTGTGCACTGGAGCTTGCCCTCGAACCCCATTGATCTGGAGCAGCGTGAAGGGCGCGTTAATCGCTATAAGTCGCTGCTGGTACGTCGCCGCGTGGCTGAGTACGTGGGCGATACCTGGGCGCTAACCGATGGCGGGGACACGTGGGCAGCATGGTTCGAACAAGCGAAGTCTGCCCGGAGCCTCGCAGGTGATGCACGCTCGAGCGACCTCGTGCCGTTCTGGCACATGCCTACAGGCAAGGCTCGCATCGAACGTCTAGTGCCGTTCATGCCCATGAGCCGCGAGGAAGCGCGTCTTACCGAGATGTTGAAGATCCTCTCGTTGTATCGGTTGGCGTTTGGGCAGCCTCGCCAGCAGGAGTTGCTGGAAAACCTGTTGGTTCGCGAATTTGACGAGGACGGCATCGAAGAAGTTAGGCGCAAACTGATGATCGATCTTGCTCCGCTCAACTATGCCTCCAGCACTTCATCTGCACCGATCGAAGCCGCCGTTGACGATGCTGAGATCAAGATCGACATGACGGTCGGCATCAGCGAAACCGATGGGAGGGTGCCGTTTGCGCCGCCCCCGCCAGTTGTTGACGACCTGCCTCACTCAGACGGTGCCGTGTCCCCGTAATCCGTGCGATTGAGAGCCTGCGCGATAGGGACAGCCGCGGCGGACCTGTGAAGCTGGAGCAGGATGACACCAACGTTATGAGGCGTTGCGGGGTGTGCGACCTGAAGTGGGCGTTGCGAAACTCGATGATAGTTGGGCACTGGACGCGCGACTACTGTGGCGGTCCGGTAGGCCAGTCGCAAAAAGTTTGGGTCGTCTGCTGGATACCTATTGGCGCTGGCGGCGATAACTCATTGTTTTTATTGAACTCGTAGTCGCGTCGTCTCTGGCGCCCTACGGTAGCTGAACGCATAACCTGAGAATCTGGGACCCATGAGTTGAGAAATTTATGGGTCTTTTTCTTTGATAGCTCGAACGACGTCTCCCCCGATTTGAGTAGCGCGACGATTCGGTACGTTTTTCTAGCCCGTCAATACTCCCGCTCAACAGATTATCTGACATCTATTGCATGTCGTTTCGAGGCATGGTCAAACTACTGGCGGCAACTCGCCTGGGAGGCCGCCGAATCAGTCATCACTTAAACCAACCGGCGTCCTCGAAAGCCGGGGCGATTCAACTTCAACGGACAGTTGAGCAAAAGAAACGCCACCGGAGCCCGTCCGGTAACGTCACGTCAACGTCATTCAACTCAACTGATCGAGCACGCGATACCAGTTCACCGCAGCCGAGAAATACAGACGCTGCAAGCCGTGGAAGGGAATCGGCCGGATGGGCGTGACCGGGAAACGCAATGACGAGTGTCCGGTGAGGTGCCCGGCCAGTTCACGCCCGAGGGTCGTCGCCATGGCGATACCGCGACCGTTGTAGCCGAGCGAGATCGTCAGACCGGGGGCCGGCGCGTGAACGTGCGGCATCGCGTCCGGCGTCACCGCCACGCGCCCCGCCCAGCGATACTCGATGGGTACGCCCTGCGTCTGCGGAAACAGGCGAACCAGCGCGCGCTCGAGATGCCGCCATGCGCTCGCCGAGCCCGGGTCTGAAAACGAGCCGCGGCCGCCGAGCAGCAATCGGCCAGCGGCGTCCTTGCGAAAGTACAGCAACAGGCGGCGTGCGTCCGAGGCGATTTCGCCGCCTGGCAGCACGGTGGCCGCAATGTGCTCCGGTAACGGCGCCGTAGCGACGATGAAGCTGTTCGCGGCGATGAGGGTACGGCGCAGCCCGGGCCATAGGTCGTCGGTATAGCCGTTGGTCGCGATCAGCACACGCGCCGCGTCGATCGTATGGCCTGACGCTGTGCTCACCTGCCAGCGCCCCGGCACCGCTCGCAGACCGGTCACCCGTGTGTTGCCGTGAATCCTCGCACCCTGCCCGGTCGCTGCCCGCACCAGGCCTCGTAGATAACTCAGCGGATGCAGGCTGCCCGCACGCCGGTCGATCCAGCCACCCTGGTAAATGGGGCTGCCGATGCGTGATGTCACAGCATCGCGATCGAGCATCTCGACGGGTGCCCCTCGCGTGCGCCATTGCGCGACTCGCATGCGTTGGGCCGCCAGCATCGCGGCAGAATGCGCCGGCTGTATCCAGCCTTCGCGCCGCGCATCGCAGTCGATGCCGTAGCGCGCAATAAGGTCGAAGACGACGTCGGCCGCCCCGCCAATCATGTCGACGAGCGCGACGCCCTGCTCCCCAGGAAAGCGCTTCATCAGCGCATCCGGATCGTGCTTGAGTCCCGGAATCACTTGACCGCCATTGCGCCCCGACGCGCCCCATCCGGGCTCACCGGTGTCAAGCACACAAACGTCGACGCCGGCTTCTGCCAAATGCAGCGCAGCGGAAACCCCCGTGAACCCGCCGCCGATCACCGCCACGTCCACGCGTTGCGACGCGTGGAGCGCGGGAGTCGCCAACGCAGGCGTCGCGGTGGCCGACCAGAGCGACGGGAACGCGCCGGTCGGACCGGCGTCGCCGCGCCGCGCGCCATTGCCTGCGGTATCGCTGCGCACGCCGGTGGTGGAAGTCATCGCGTCATGAGCGGCCAGACGGGCATGCTCGCGTGTCGTCATTCGCTTTCTCCTGATTGTGAAGTGGCGGTGCCTGCCGCGGGTCGCATTGCTTCATGGTTCGGGTTCGGCAGCACTCGTGTGCGCACGCGCTGCCAGAGTGCGGCAACGCTGCCGACAACGCCGTCGCGCAGGAACAGCACCGTGACGATGAACAGCAGTCCGGTCACGATGGTGACGGATTCGCCCAGACGAGCGAATGCGTCTATACGGGTGAGTGCCGCGAGCACATCGCCGATGTCGCCGAGCTTGGTCTCCAGCCCCGTGATGACCACAGCGCCGACGACGGGCCCCCAGCGCGTTGCCATCCCGCCGACCAGCGTCATCAGGATGACGGCCCCGGACATCGACCAGTGCATGTCGGTCAGCGTCTCGAAGCCGAGCACCAGCACCTTGAGCGCCCCCGCCAGGCCGGCCAGCGCAGCCGACAGCACGAAGGCGAGCCACTTGAAGCGATCGACGTCGTAGCCGAGCGACACGGCGCGCGGCTCGTTCTCCTTGATGGCCGTGAGCACCGCACCGTAAGGCGACGCGACAATGCGGCCGATCAGCAGGAACGCCGCCGCCACGATGGCGAGTACGACGTAGTACAACGTGTGATCGTCATCGAGTGGCAACATCCCGAACAGTCGACCGCGCGGCACTGCCTGCAAGCCGTCTTCGCCGCCGGTGAACGGCGCCTGCAACAACACGAAATAGACGATTTGCGCGAGGGCGAGCGTGACCATCGCGAAATAGATGCCCTTGCGTCGAATCGCCAGTCCGCCCATGACGGCGCCGAGCCCCGCACCGGTCAGTGCGCCGAGCAACAGGCCAGCTTCCGGCGATACGTCCCACGCCTTCATCGCATAGCCAGCCACGTAACCGGCGCCGCCGAAAAGGGCGGCATGCCCGAACGACAGCAGCCCCGCATGCCCGAGCAGCAGATCGAACGCACAGGCGAACAGCGCGAAGCAGAGGACTTTCATGACGAACACCGGATACGCCCCCGCAAACGGTGCGGCCAGCAGGGCCAGGAGAACCAGCCAGGGTAGCCATCGTTTTTCCATACCGAACTCCTACGATTCCTTGCCAAACAATCCCGCCGGGCGCACGAGCAGCACCAGCACCATGACCACGAAGACGACCGTCGAGGACGCCTCGGGATAGACGACCTTGGTCAGTCCTTCGATCACGCCGAGCCCGAGCCCGGTGGCGACGGCTCCGAGAATCGATCCCATTCCGCCGATCACGACTACGGCAAACACGACGATGATCAGGTTTTGCCCCATGAGCGGTGACACCTGGATGACTGGCGCGGCGAGCACGCCTCCGAGTGCCGCGAGCGCGACACCGAAGGCATAGGTCAGCGTAATCATCAGCGGCACGTTGACACCGAACGACGCGACGATCTTCGGGTTCTCCGTACCGGCCCGCAGGCGTGCACCGAGCGGCGTCTTCTCGATCAGCAGCCAGGTCCCCAGACAGACGGAAAGCGACGCCGCGACCACCCAGGCGCGATAGTTCGGCAACACCATGAAGCCGACGTCGGTCGCGCCGGCCAGTGCGTCGGGTGTCGCGTACGGCAATCCCGAAACGCCATACCCTGCGCGCAAAGTGCCTTCGAGCAAGAGCGTGATGCCGAGCGTGAGCAGCAGACCGTAAAGGTGATCGAGTTTGTATATCCAGCGAAGCAGCACAAGCTCCATCACGACACCGAGTCCGGCGACGATGAGCGGCGCGAGCAGCAGCATGGTCCAGTACCCCAGTCCCAGGTACTCCATGCCCATCCACGTCAGCACGGCGCCCAACATGAACAGCGCACCGTGCGCGAAATTGATCACGCCCAGCAAACCGAAGATGATCGCCAGGCCTAGACTGAGCATGGCGTAGAACGAACCGTTGACGAGTCCGAGCAATAGCTGGGACAGGAGCGCGGGCAAGGGAATCTCGAGCAGGTGCATGGAAGACCTCAAACGCCGAGCAATTGGTGGAGGGCCTGAGTGCGTTGCGACAACTCGCTGGCGGCAAAGTGCTCGACGATGCGGCCGTGCTCCATCACATAGAATCGGTCGGCCAGCGGCGCGGCGAAGCGGAAGTTCTGTTCGACCATGACGATCGTGTAACCCCTTTGCTTAAGTGAGCGGATCATGCGCGAAAGGCTTTGCACGATGACGGGTGCGAGCCCTTCGGAGATCTCGTCGAGCAACAGCAGATTCGCACCGGTGCGCAGAATTCGCGCCATCGCCAGCATCTGCTGTTCACCGCCCGAGAGCCGTGTGCCCTGGCTGTGACGCCGCTCCCGGAGATTCGGGAACAGTTCGTAGATCGCGTCTTCGCTCATGCCTGGGAGGGCGTTGCCACCCCGTCTGGCGCGGAGTTGTGGTGGAAGGCGTAGATTCTCCTCGCATGACAGGCTTGCGAAGATGGCGCGTTCCTCGGGACAGTAGCCAACGCCGAATCCCGCGATATGGTGGGTCGGCAAACCGATCGTCTCGCTCCCGTCGATGCGGATCGAGCCGCGGCGCGTGCCGATCAGTCCCATGATGGCGCGCAACGTCGTCGTGCGCCCTGCCCCGTTGCGGCCCAGCAACGTGACCACTTCCCCGCGACCGACGCTCAGATCGACGCCGTGCAGGATGTGCGATTCGCCGTACCAGCCATGCAGGCCTTCGATGCGCAGCGCAGGGGGAGATAGCGTGGTTGTCATCGTGTTGTCGTCCCCATCAGTTGACGGTTGCCGGGTCGGCCGTTCCCATGTACGCCTCCAGCACGCGTGAGTCCTGCGAAACCTCGGCATAGGTGCCTTGCGCGAGAATCGCCCCGCGTTGCAGCACCGTGACCCGGTCGGCAATGGACGAGATCACGTTCATGTTGTGTTCGACCATCAGGATCGTGCGTCCGGCGCTTACCCGCCGGATCAACGCCGTGACGCTTGCAACGTCCTCGTGCCCCATGCCCTGCGTCGGCTCGTCGAGCAGCATCAACTCGGGTTCCATCGCGAGCGTGGTGGCAATTTCGAGTGCCCGCTTGTGCCCATATGGCAGATTCAGCGTCAGGGTGTCGGCGAAATCGGACAGGCCGACTTCACCCAGCAAGGCCAGCGCACGCGCGTCGAGGGCGTCGAGGGCGCGTGCACTGCGCCAGAAGTGCCAGCTCATGCCAGAGCGGCGTTGCAACGCGACACGTACGTTCTGGCGCGCGGTGAGATGCGGGAAGACCGCCGAGATCTGGAAGGAACGGATCACGCCCCGGCGCGCAATCTGGGCGGGCTTCTCGCGTGTGATATCGATGCCGTTGAAGACGATGCTGCCGGCGCTCGGCGTCAGGAACTTGGTCAGCAGATTGAAGCAGGTCGTCTTGCCCGCGCCGTTCGGGCCGATAAGCGCGTGGATGGAGCCGCGACGGACTTTGAGGTTGACGTCCGTCACCGCCGTAAATCCCTTGAAGGATTTGGTCAGCGCGTGCGTTCGCAGAATCAGGTCTTCGTGAGACATACCGCTCGCCGGAAAAAGGATTGCGTGACAGTCGGTTGCCAAAGCCCGGGCCGAGCGCGGGCCCCTCACGCCAAACGCGCAAGGTGGCCCGCGCCGTGCGCGAGCGGCTTATACCGGACTGGATTCGATCAGCGCGACGCCGTGCTCTTCCTGAGCGTCCGGCATTGGCTTTGCGATGCCGGCAGGAACACCTGCTCGCCCGGCAGCACCTTTTGCAGGGTGTACAGATCCCACGGCCCCTTCGACTCCTTCGGCGACTTCACCTTGAAGTAGTAGTAGTCGTGGATCATGCGGCCATCGGCCCGCAAGGTCGCGTTGCGCACCACGTCGTCCTGGATCGGAAGCTCATGCATCTTGCGCATGACGAGCGCCGGGTCTTTCGAGTCGGCGGCAACGACTGCCTTGAGATAGTGGTAGACGGACGAATACACGCCAGCGTGCGTGAGCGACGGCGGCCCCTTCTTGTACAGCTCCATGAAGCGCTTGCTGAAGCGGCGGGTGCCGTCATCCAGGTCCCAATAGAAGCTCTCCGGGAACTGGAGACCCTGTGCCTGCGCGAGCCCGATGCCCTTGATTTCGTAAACGGTCGGGAAAAACGCGGCCAGTTGTTTCTTGGCGCTGAGCTGGAACTCACTGGCGGTCTTGATCGCATTGGCTGCGTCGGCGCCCGAGTTCGCGAACGCTACGACATCGGCCTTCGACTGCTGGGCCGCGATGATCTGCGAAGACATGTCGCTGGTGTTGAGCGGATGCTTGGACTCGCCGACTGTCTGTGCGCCGATCGCGTCGAGCTGCTTGCGCGCCTCTGCCGTGGCGGCAAGACCGTAGGCGTAATCGACCGTCACGAAGTACCAGCCCTGCTTGGGCTTGGCCAGCCCCTTGATCGCCGCCGCAGTCTGCGAGTAGGTATCCCACATCCACTGCACCGCGTACTCGGGCTGACAGTTCTCGTTGGTGATGCTCAGGGGACCACCGACAAACAGGGCGATCTTCTTCTTTTGCACCGCCAGATTCTCCATGGCCAGCGCAACCGCCGAGTTGACCATGTCAGCGTAGGCGTCCACGTGTTCGACGTCTGCCCACTCACGCGCCTTGGAAAGCGCAATATCGGTCTTGTTCTGATGATCCGCCGTGAGAAGCTGGATCTTCAGGCCCTTGCATTCCTTGGCGAGGCAGTCGTCGATGGCCATTTGCGCGGCAACGACCGAGCCTTGCCCGGAGAACTGCGAGAAGGCACCGCTCATGTCGGTGAGCAGGCCGATCTTGACGGTATTGCCCTCGATTCCGGCATGGGCGGCGCCCGACGCGATCATTGCCGCCATGGCCGTCACCTTGGCGATGCACAGGCTGCTCAGGCGAAGTCTCCCGGTCAAATGCTTTTTCATTGTCATGCCCTCCATTGTGTGTGGACTCACTGAGTGACCATACCGTCTTCGATATCGGCTTCGCGCAGCGCTCGCGGACGCTCGGCAGCATCGCCATAGCCGCCGCCGCCGCCCATGTAGACCTTGACGCGGTCGCCGCGATTGAGCGTGACCATTGATTTCGACGCAATGCGCTCTGTCACGCCGTTGCGTGTGAGTTCGCAGTAGCCCCGCTCACCGGCCTCGCCGCCGAACAGTCCCTGCGGCGCGTACCGGTGACGGTCGGCATAGATCGCAAAGACCACGCCGTCCTTGAGCACGCTGTACTCCCGGCTGAACCCCGCGCCGCCCCGATATTTCCCGATACCGAACGAGTCGGGCTCCAGCGTGTAGCGTTCCAGGCGGAAGAAGTCGTATTCCATATCCAGCGCTTCGACCGGCGTATTGGCGCAGTTCGACAGCGGCGAGTCGACCGCATCGCAGCCATCGCCGTGTTGGGAGCCGCCGTATCCGCCACCGAAGATTTCCAGATAGACGCTGTAACTTTCGTCACGCTGTAACGAGAAGCAGGCGGCGGTCAGCGTATCGAAGCCCGTCGCAATCACCTTCTCCGGTGCGACCGGTGCGAGCGCGCGCATGATGGCGTTATAGATCCGGTAGTTGGCCTCCAGCCGTGCGCGCACCGGCGAAGGCGGCGCCGGATTGAGGATCGAGCCGTACGGCGCGCTGATTCGTACCGCGCGCAGAATGCCGTCGTTGAAGGGAATATCCGGCGACGTCAGCACCGATTTGACGCACGTGACCGCCGCCGACACCGTGCAGGAGAATGGCGAGTTCAGGTTGCGCCGCACCTGCGGGCTGCTGCCGGTGAAGTCGATGTCGATGGCGTCTCCGCGCACTTCGACCTTGACCTTGATGAGCAGCGGCTCGTCGGTCACACCGTCGTCGTCGATCACGTCTTCCCCGTAGTACACGCCGTCGGGCAGTTGCGTGATGGCAGCTCGGAATCGTCGTTCCGAGTAGTTCACCATTTCGGCCATCACTTCGGTCACGGCGTCCGCGCCGTATTTGTCGCAAAGCTGGGCCACGCGCGCGGCGGCGATCGCGTTGGCGGCGAACATGGCATTCATGTCGCCGATGGTCAGATCCGGCACACGGATATTGGCCCGCACCAGTTGTTCGAGCGGTCCGCCGTTCCAGTCGCGGCTCTGCGACCACTTGGTCGGCGGCAGGCGCAAGCCTTCCTGATAAATGTCCGTGGCCCCAGGATCGAGGCCCGGCGCACCGCCGCCGAAGTCGATCTGATGGGCGACGCTCGCCGAAAATCCGATCAGGCGCTCGCCGTAGAAAATTGGGCAGAAGATGTAGACATCCGGAAGGTGTTGGCCGCCGGAGTACGGATCGTTGGTGATCATGAAATCGTCCGGCGTAATCGTCTCCATGGGAAAACGCGCCAGACACTGCTTCAGCGTGATGCCGATCGGGCCGAGTTGGATCGGGATCAATTCGGCTTGTGCAACGATATCGCCTTTCAGGTTGCTGATGGCGGCCGAGCCGTCGCTCGCCTCGCGCAGAATGGTCGAGTAAGCGGAGCGGATCAGCTTCACGCCCATCTCGCGGGCGGCGGCCAGCATGCTCTGGCTGATGATGGCGTTGTCGAACGGATTGACAGGCATCGTCAAACCTCCTTGGAGAGAATCAGGTTGGATTGCGTGTCCACGCTGGCCAGCCAGCCCGCCGGCACGAGTACGGTGGTGGTGTAGTCCTCCAGCACCGCCGGACCGCTCAACGCTGCGCCGTCCGCACCCAGCGCTGCGACCGTGCGACGGCGGCATGGCATCCAGTTTCGGCCGTCGTACAGCGCGGGTTCGCCCGGCGCGGCGTCCAGACTGCCCGTGACGCTTGCCGTCGCGCTGACGTGAGGCGTGACGAGCGTGGCGCCGACGCGCAGCGCCACGACCTCGATCGGACGCCCCGTCTTGTCCGAATGGAAGTAGATACGCTCGTGTGCCTCGGTGAAGCCCTCGCTCAGCGACTTGTGCTCAAGTGCGGCAAGCGTCGCGGCGTCGAGTTCGAGCGGCACTTCGAAGGCTTGCCCTACGTAGCGCATTTCAAGCGTGAAGCTGAATTCCAGCGGCTGGTCGAACGCCATCTGTACGAACTGCGCTTCCAGATCGGCTTTCATCCCGGCGAAGCGCTCGCGCAACTGGTCGCAGGTGTCGTCCGCGACCTGCACGCGGTATGTCTGCGTTTCGTACTTGATGAAATCCGACGCCAGCAGGCCGTGGGCCGACGTCACCCCGGGGTTCGGTGGCGCCACTACCGTACCGATGCCGAGGTCTTCGGCAATCTGAGCGGCCTGCATCGGACCCGCACCGCCGAAAGGCACGAGTACGTAGTCACGTGGGTCCCGGCCTCGTTCGGTCGACACAAGCTGGATGGCGCGAACGATGTTGGCGTTGGCCAGGCGCACGGCATTGTGGGCAACAGCCTCGACCGACAGGCCAAAGTGCGCTGCCAGTTGATCGAAGGCGCGATGCGCGGCGGCCACATCGAGGGCCATCTGACCGCCGAGAAACGCTTCTGCCCGCACCGTGCCGAGCACCACGTGAGCATCCGTAATGGTCGGTTCGGTGCCGCCGCGACCGTAACAGGCCGGCCCCGGTTGAGCGCCGGCGCTCTTCGGACCAACACGCAACATGCCGCCGTCGTCGACCCAGATCAGGCTGCCACCGCCGGCGCCGACCGTGACGATGTCGAGGACAGGCGTACGCACAGGCAGGCCGTCGATCTCGGTTTCGGACGCGAGCGTAGGCTTGCTGTCCTGCACGAGACATACATCGGAGCTGGTGCCGCCCATGTCGAAGGTGATGACGTTGCGATAACCGGAGCGCACGACCTGGCGCACGGCGCCAACTACGCCGGCGGCCGGCCCCGAGAACAGTGCGCTGATGGCGTTCTCTCGCATGGCGTCGGCAGGCAAACGGCCGCCGTTCGACTGCATCACGGAGAAGCGGCCGCGAAAACCCTCGCGCTCCAGCGCCTGCGTCAGTCGGCCCAGATAGCCGGCAATGACCGGCTGCACGAAGGCGGAGAGCGTGGCCGTGCTGGCACGCTCGTATTCGCGGAACTCGCAAGCCACCTGATGTGAGCAGGTTACCGTCACATTCGGCAGCGCGGCGCGAATCAGTTGGGCCAGACGCAGCTCGTGGGCCGGATTGCGATATGCATTGAGCAGGCAGATGGCGACGGCGTCGTAGGCGCCCCGCTCCAGTTGCGGCAGCACTTCGCAGCGAAAGCGCGCTTCGTCGAGTGCCGTGTCGACGCTTCCGTCGGTCAGGATTCGCTCTTTGGCTTCGAAGCAGGCGCGACGCTGCACCGGCGGCGATGGCTTCTTGTAGAACAGGTCGTAGATATGCTTTCGATCATGACGTTGCAGGAACAGGATGTCGCGAAACCCCTGCGTCGCGACGAAGGCGACCTTGCCGCCTTTACGTTCGAGCACGGCATTGGTGGCGACGGTCGAACCGTGCGCGAAGTCCTCGATCGTGGCGAAATCGATGCCCGCCGTCCGAAGGGCGTCGAGCACCCCGATATCCGGCGAGGCCGGCGTGCTGGGTACCTTGATGACGCGAATCCGGCCATTGTCATGTGCGACCAGATCCGTGAACGTCCCCCCCACTTCAACTCCGACTTTCATTGGCGTTCCCTTCGTCCCGACCTCGGGACGGCTTTCGATGATGAACAACGCCCCCGTCAATCGATACGGGAAGACGCCGACTCGATGGCCGCTAAAACACACATTGATAATCGATATGCGATACAATGATTTCATAAAGCGGTTTGTTTTAGTGTATTCACACATCATGTTTCGGTAAACGCCTATCAATAATCGATAGTCGATTTATTTGTAACAAAAAGGAGCGATGCAATGGGCAAGGATTCACCGATGTTCAACCAGTCTGTGGACAAGGGATTGGCGATTCTTGCGGCGTTTGGCGCGCGCAATCGCCAGATGAGCCTCGCGCAAATCGCGGAGGCGGTTGGCATCACACGCAGCTCGGCACAGCGCATCGTGTTCACACTCGAGACGCTGGGGTATGTGACCAAGGATCCGTACACGCGACGGTACGAACTGGCCAACAAGGTGATGGAGATCGGCTGCAATTACGTTGCTGCGAACCCGCTGATCGAAAGCGCCAATCCGTTTCTCTCCGCGATGAACAGCACGTGCGACGAAACCGTGGCGCTCACGGAGCCGTGCGGTACGAACATGGTCTACGTCGCGTCGTTTACAAGTCGCAAGCCCATCGTCGCGCACATGGCGATCGGCAGCCGCATGCCGATGTATTGCACCTCGGCGGGCCGGGCCTATCTCGCCGGTTTACCCGATGAGGACGCTCGCGCACTGCTGCGCGAATCGGAAATCAAGGCGCTCACCCCGGCGACGCTGCTCGACCCGGAAACGATCTTCACGCATGTTGTCGAAAGCCGCGCGCGCGGCTTCTCGATGAACTTCGAGGAGTACATGCTGGGGCACATGAACGTGGGCGCGCCCGTGTACAACAAGCACGGCCGAGCTATCGCCGCGGTACACGTCGTTGCCCCCAGCAGTCGCTGGACGCGTGAGGACGTGACAGGCAAGTTGGGGGCAATGGTGCGCGAATGCGCGGGCGCCATCACGAATGCCGTACGCGCGCATTGACCTGCGTGCGTGGCAGCTGACCGGGTGACGACCGCGCCTTGCCGTTACCGTGTGCGCACGCCGTCTGCCGGCCGAGTGCAACTACTCTGGCGCTGCCATAGGTCAGTCGCGAGAACTGCGGTGTTGTCATATGCGCCAATTGGCGATCACGACGGTAACTCGTTGATTTATCTGGGCCTACAGTTTCATGGTCTCTGGCGCCCTACGACTGACCTACCGTACCATGTTATCTCTGGGGGACTCCAGGCGCGGAATCATAATCCGCAGGTCCGGGGTTCGAGTCCCTGATTCGCCACTAAATAAAACAAGGGGTTAGCTTCGGTTAACCCCTTTGTCTTTCCGGATTCCGGTTTTTTGTCCAAAATCTGTCCAAACGAGGTCAGCAGCGTTCGTCGCGGCGTTTGTGTTCGGTGTTCTCGACGACATCTTGGTTTCAACGAAACGCCCGCTTACCGGCAAGCTGCTCGCCGCTGGAAATTTGATGCGTCACCTGTGACAACCGCCGTCAGACCGGACAGGTCGCAGTGTCGATTCGACACCGGTTGCTTATTCATCGAACTCATCACTACACGCCGTCTAACAAGTACGCACGCTGTGCTGGTCGCAGCGCCGCACTTCCGATGAAGAGGGTGCGTTCGAATCAATGTCACTCCTGCGCCACCCGTCGATGGACGCATACACTTTCGGGTCGCATTTGCGTGCCAGGCTTGACGATTCCCGCCGTGCGCTTAGCGTTTCCCAACACAGGGCCTAGATGGACTGCCATATGACAGCGCTGCATCGATGAACCTCCGCACGCAGGGTGAATGCTCGCGAACACGATAGGCCACCGCGAGTTCGACTTGCTCCTCGAAGTCGCTTAGCGGCTTGAACACCACGCCCGGTTGGGTGAATCCTCCGATGGATTGCGGCACAAGGGCGACTCCGTAGCCCGCGGACGCCATGCTGACCGCCGTAACGAAATCGTTGACCCGATACTCCGGTTGCGCATCGAACCCTCCCACGCGACCGAGCCTAGCGAGGCCTTCCGCGAAGCCGGCCGCCTCGTTGAACTGCGGCGCGATGAATGACACCCCGCGCAACTGGGCAGCCTTTACGGCTTTCATTCGCGCGAGCGGGCTGTCCGCCGGAAGCGCAATCAACAAGCGTTCGCGCTGAACCACATGGGCTGTGACCCCGTCGGGATAGTTCGCCCGAGGCCGAATGAAACCAACATCAATGCTCCCGTCCGACAAGCGCTCCAGCTGCATCGGTGTTTCCATCACCACAACGTGCATACGGACGTCCGGGCTCGCCAGCCTGAAGGCCTTGAGCGTATCGGGCAGCAGTCCGGTCGTTACGGCCGATCCGATGTAGCCGAGCGCAACCCGACCGGCTTCTCCTCTTGCCGCCAAACGCCCAATCCGCTCGGCGCGCTCCAGTTGACGCAGTGCGGCCTTGGCTTCGACCAGAAAAACGTCGCCCGCATTGGTTAGCGTGATAGCCGCGCGTTTGTTGCGGTTGAGAAGTCGAACACCGAGATCGGTTTCCAGCCGCTTGATCTGCTGGCTGAGTACCGATTGTGCGATGTCGAGCCGGTCCGCTGCACGAGCGAAGTGCAGATCTTCGGCCAACGCCACGAATAGCTTAAGTTGCCGACTATCGATCATTTTTAATCTTTATTCACGCATAAAAATTCATTCTATACGTGTTTAAGAAATTACAGATACGAAGTCAAATAGCGTAACTTACCTCGCAAGGACACGATCATGAGCTCCGTCACAGCACTACCGAAGACCCCGCCGGCCGAATCACAACTGAAGTTCTCGATCGAACGCCATCCGCATCATGAGCGCTTGCGTCATGTCACCGTACGCCCTGATGCGTTGCAGGAATTCTTCGCCTCAGTCAAGGACGTCGACGTCCAGAACCTCGAATACGTTCCCTTCATGCGCTTTATGCTGGCGCAGGCGTTCGAGCGTGCCGTAGGCGACGGTTTTGCCCCCGCGCTTCGCAAGCTCGTGGAGGACCGCTCCACCGGAGGCTTCACACTGGGTGTTCACGACGTCACCGATGATCATCGCGATTTCGTGCGCTTCGGCACAGCCGTCGGCTACCTGCTCGGACCGGCGAATCACGATGCCATGTCGGGCACCTACTACGCTCGCTTCCTCGTCAAAGACACCGACAACAGCGACTCCTATCTGCGCCAGGCATACCGCTTGTTTACGCTCCACACGGACGGCACCTTCGTCGACGAGCCGACCGAATGGCTGCTCATGATGAAGTTCGCGGAAGAGAACGCCGTCGGCGGCGAGTCGCGCTTCATGCATATCGATGACTGGAGCGAGCGAGACACTTTCCTCAACGATCCGTTCGCCACCCGGCCGTTTCTCTACAAGGCCCCCGGCTCGAAAAACGTCAACGCGCAAATCGAGCGGCCGGTTTTCTTCCAGAGCGAATACGGGCTGTCGATGTCCTTCATCGATCAGTTCGTACAACCCCGTTCAGCCGCCGAAGCGACTTATCTACACGATTTGTCGGCATCGATGGAATCTGCTGCCGCGACGCGCGAAGTCCCGCTGCCCGTCGGCGATCTCGTGGTCCTCAACAACTATTTCTGGCTGCACGGCCGGGCGCCGTTCCAGAAGCATCCGGCACTGCATCGTGAGTTGATGCGCCAACGTGGAGTGTTCTCGAAATGACAACAGCACTGAATCACCGCGGATATGACGCGGATGTCTTGATCATAGGCGGTGGCATCGTAGGCGTATCGACGGCCATGCAACTGATCGAGCGCCACCCAGGCCTGAGCGTGTTGGTGCTGGAAAAGGAGGCATCACTCGCCGCCCATCAGTCCGGGCACAACAGCGGGGTGATCCACGCCGGCGTGTACTATGCTCCGGGCAGCCTCAAGGCCGAGTTCTGCAGGCAAGGCGCGGCCGCGACTTATGCGTTCGCGCGCCGCCACAACGTACGCGTTGAGCAATGCGGCAAGCTGATCGTCGCGACCGAAGACGTCGAAATCGAACGCCTGAATGCGCTGTACACGCGCTGCCAGCAGAACCGGCTCGATCCGGAGATGCTCGGCGAGAAGGCGCTAAAGGCGCTCGAGCCACGCATTGCGGGGCGTGCAGCGATCCGCGTGGCATCCAGCGGTATCGCGGACTATCCCGGCATGACCGCGACGATGGCGCGACTTGCCCAGGCGCAGGGCGCACAGATTCTGCTGAACCGGCGTGTCGACGCGCTTCACGAGGACGATAACGGCATCACCGCGGAGACCTCGAGCGGCCGCTTCCGGGCAAAGCACGCGATCGTCTGCGCAGGACTGATGGCGGATCGCCTGGCGAAGATGTGCAAGGTCGATCTCGATTTCCGGATCGTGCCGTTTCGCGGCGAATACTATCGCTTGCCGGCATCGAAGAACGACATCGTGAACCATCTGATCTATCCGGTGCCGGATCCCGCGCTGCCGTTTCTCGGCGTGCATCTGACGCGCATGATCGGCGGGTATGTCACTGTAGGCCCCAACGCGGTGCTGGCGCTGGCGCGCGAGGGCTATCGCTGGCGCGACGCAAGCCTGAAGGATCTCGCCGGTATGACTACGTTCCCGGGCTTCTGGAAGATGCTCAGCAAGCACGGCGCATCGGGACTCGCCGAGATGCGCAACTCGCTGTGGAAGCGGGGTTATCTCGAACTGTGCCGCCGATACTGTCCGGAACTCGAGTTGTCAGACCTTGAGCCGTACCCGTCCGGCGTACGTGCTCAGGCTGTCATGGCAGACGGCAGCATGGTGCATGACTTCCTGATCCGCTCGTCGAAACGCAGCTTGCATGTATGCAACGCGCCTTCGCCGGCGGCCACCTCCGCACTGCCGATCGGTGCGCATCTCGTCAAGCAGTTCAGCGAGCGGTTCGATCTTGCGCCTGCCGGCGCAAACGCGACAATGCAGGCCTCCCATCTGGCGGCCGCGTAAGCCCTTTGCGGAAAACACTACCGAACGTGACGGAGATCGTGACCCTTGCAAGTCACGATCTCGTCATGATGGGTTGACGCCGCTGCCAAACCAGTTCGGTTCAACGCCGTCAACCCGGTGCGCCCTCACAACCGCTCGAACACCGCGGCGATGCCCTGCCCACCCCCAATGCACATCGTGACCAGCGCATAGCGTCCGCCCACGCGTTGCAACTCATAGATGGCCTTGACAGTCATCAATGCCCCCGTCGCACCGATCGGATGACCGAGCGAAATGCCGGAACCGTTCGGGTTCACCTTGGCCGGATCGAGCTTTAACTCGCCTGACACCGCACATGCCTGCGCCGCGAACGCTTCGTTTGCCTCGATCACGTCGAGATCGTCAACAGTGAGCCCCGCGCGCGCCAGTGCAGCTCGGGTCGCCGGCACGGGGCCTATGCCCATGATCTTGGGGTCCACGCCGGCGTGCGCGTACGACACCAGACGAGCCATCGGCCGTACACCGCGTCGCTCGGCGGCCCCGCGCTCCATGACCAACAACGCCGCCGCGGCGTCGTTGATGCCCGACGCGTTACCGGCAGTCACCGTACCCGCGTCGCGATCGAACACGGGCTTGAGTCGCGTGAATTCATCAAGCGTGGCGTTCAAGCGCACGTGTTCGTCCGTATCGAAAACCGTCTCCCCTCGCTTACCATTGAGCGTGACGGGCAGAATTTGATCTTTGAAATAGCCTTGTGCAATGGCGTGTGCGGCACGACGATGGGACTCCAGCGCCAACGCGTCCTGCTGTTCGCGCGAGATGCCGAATTGCCGGGCAACGTTTTCCGCAGTCACCCCCATATGGACGCGGTGAAACGGATCTGTCAGCGCACCGACCATCATGTCGACCAGCGTCGCGTCGCCCATGCGTACACCAAAACGCGCCTGGGGTGCGATATGGGGTGCGCGGCTCATGTTCTCCGCCCCCCTGCCACAGCGATGTCCGCATCGCCCAGCAGAATGCTCTGCGATGCGGAGATCACGGCCTGCAATCCAGAACCGCAGAGGCGGTTCAGTGTGAAGGCCGGTGCGTGTTCGGATATGCCCCCATTCATGGCAGCCACGCGCGCCAGATACATATCCTTCGGTTCGGTGTGAACGACATTACCGAAGACGACATGACCGACCTCGGCCCCGTCGACGGCGCCACGCGAGAGCACCTCGCGAACGACTTGCGCACCCAACACTGTCGGCGCAATGTCTTTCAGGCTTCCGCCAAAATCACCGATCGCCGTCCGTACACCGCTGACGATTACCACTTCACGTTTCATGTTTGCTTTCCTGCGTTAAACGGCGCAACGAAGGTTAAAAAATTTGCCCGCTTCGCGGATCGTGCCGAAGCGGGCGACTCGAGATACGGCCCCCCGAATATAAGAATGATGAGGGATGCCACATCGGCATCACCCGCCGCGACGCCGAGTCTCCGCCACGTGACGCCACCGACCAATGATGTACACCGAGAGAGGCAGCAATGCCGCGATCGGAAGCAGGCGCAAGGCAGCCTGAAGGCTAAAGGCATCCGCGAGCATGCCTGTGACGAACGGGCCGGCTGCGAGGCCCAGGATATTGTTGAACAACGTCAACGTCGCGAATGCCGAGCCGTGGATAGACGACGGCGTGGCCTCTGCAATGATCGCGCCACATGTGCCGAATGAACTGGCCAGGAAGAACACTGCGGGAATCAGGAACGCAAGCTGCAGATTGCCAGGCGGCAAGCGGAACGCAGCCGTCAGCAGCAAAGCCAGAACAAGACAATAACCAATGGCCACGTTCCATCGCTTGAGCGACGAGGCGCCGCTGAGCCGGTCCGTCAATACGCCGCACAGAAGTTGGCCTGCTCCGCTGACAAGGACAAGACCGGCGGCCACCATGGCAGCCTTGCCGACAGGCATGCCCCAGTAGCGATTCAGATAGCTGGGCAGCCACACGAAAAGCGTCCCTTGAACGAAAATCTGCGAGGCAGAACCAAGGTATGCGCAAAGAACAGACCAGGACGGAAACAGGCCCGTGAACAGCATACCGGGCGTCAGTTTCACACGCGTGGGCGCCGGGGTTCCGCGCTCGTCGGCCGGCCGCACATTTGCGAGACGCGTCTCCGTCACGACGAAATAGTAGATGATCGTCAACACGAAACCAATGATCGCCATCAGCCCCAGCGACCAGCGCCAGCTATAGTGCGTCGCGACGAGGCCGGAAAGCGAAACGCCGAGCACGGACCCAAAGGCGGCGGCGGACGTAAAGCCGCCGGCGATGGTAGAGCGCAGGTGCTTTGGAAAAATTCCCACAAGCATCGCGAATCCAACACTTCCGTAAGCCGCCTCACCGACGCCAACGAACAAACGTGCGATGAACATTTCGTTGTAGTTGGCGGCCAAGGCACACCCGAGCGTGGCAAAACTCCACAGGGCTACCATCAGAGCAATGCTTTTGACACGCCCCCAGCGGTCCGCGATGATGGAAAACGGGAGGGTCAGCAAGCCGACCGTCAACGGCACGATACCGCTGATCGAGCCGAGGTGGGTATCGTTGAGTTGCCACTCTACTTTCAAGATGGGGAACAACGCATTGATCGCCTGGCGCGACATGTAGTCCGAAAGCAAGAGACAAAACATCAATGCAAATACCACCCACGCGTAGGCGCGGGTGCCACTCGGCGCTGCGGCCGGATCGGCCGGCATCACGCTGTTCGTGTATACGTTCACTTCTGTCTCCTCGAATGATTCTCGAAAATCATATTGAGTCCTGCCGCCTGGTGTTGCTGGCACGCGTGACGCAAGTGCTCCTCACCATGACCGGCAATGGTTCTTCCCGATGGTCAGAAAAATCGCCGGTCGCATTCTTTGTGCGCCGTACGGGTTTCTGATCTCGACAATTTTTCAAGCATCTCGACTACGTTTTTGATGACGGTACATCAGCTCGATTCCCTTCTTGTTCAACGCCTGATGCTCGCAGGAAAATCGATGTTGCTGCTGCCCCGCCGGAGGGCGACTTATCGCCAACTCACCGGGTGATTCCTGCAGCGCGGGATATCTGGCCAACACCCCCGTTGATCAAACGACAAACATTGATTGCAGAATAGCACTCAATTTATTTTTGTCTACATTAATTAAATATTGCTCAAAAAACCTGCTCGAGTGTGTCGACGGTGTGTTCTGCGCTGGCGTAAACCCGGAGCAATGGGCATTTCCATTTTGATGGCAGAATAAGCCAACCACCGAGAGGTATTGTTCGTATGCCGGGTGCCTTGATTGATTCAAGGCATTCAGTCGATGTATGGGCTTGGAAGAAGGAGAGTCAACGTCGCTTTGGTTTGTCTCCGAACAACGCCGGATGCCCTCATACCGCCGACGATGCCCCTCCCCCGGAGGCTTTAGTCAGGCTTGCGCAGGAATCCCTGGTTGCCGCCCTTGCGATTGGGCGCAAAGCCATTTGCGTGGAGCGTCTCGTCCGCGGTCTCGTAGAAGATCCCGATCTTCATGATCTCCCGTGCCTGTGCCGCGGTCGCGATGGGGCGACCGAATTCGCCGGAGATACGCACCAATTGCTTGACCTGCTCGACCGAGCTCATCTTCCCCGTGCGGGTCTGGTTCCAGAGGACATCCTCAATGCCGCAACGCACATGCAGGCCCAAGGCGATGCCAATCATGTTCACGGGCAGCACGTTGAGTACCGAACTCTCCACTGTGACCACCGCACCGTCCGGCACGGCACGCAGGAAGTGGGCCAGGTTGTAGATGTTCGCCTGATCCATGCCGCCGCTGATCGCCACCCAGTTCAACACCAGCGGCCCCTTGTAGACGCCGCGGCGAATCATGCGCTCGATCGTTTCAAAGCTGTTGATGTTGTAGCACTGAAACTCGCTTTGGATTCCAGCGGCCGTCAGGCGCCGGATGTGCTCTTCGACCCAGCTGGGATTCGAAGGAACGATCATGTCCTTGTAGGTTGCATAGAGGTGCGGGAATCCGCGAGAAACGCCGCGAAAATCATCCTCACCCGCATGCTCCGTCACATTCATCTGCGTCGTGTTGACGGTCACCGTCACTTGGTCGGGCTTCGGATCGAGCTCGGCCAGCATATGGCGCGTGTCATCGCTGAGCCATTTGGCGGCTTGGCCATCGGACTCCGGTGCGAAGCTGATGGAGCCGCCCACCTGGATGATCATCTCCGGCACGCGGGCGCGCACTCCGGCGATCAGCTCATTGAACATGGATAGGCGCTTGCTGCCCTTGCCGTCGAGTTCGCGCACATGCAGGTGCAGCACGGTAGCACCGGCTTCGTAACAATCCACCGCCTTCTGGATCTGCTCCTCCATCGTAATGGGGATATCTTCCGGGAAGTCAGAGGGAATCCAACCCGGCGCGTAGGGTGCCGCCGTGATGATCAGGGGCTGCTGGTTTTCGGGATACAGGTGGCCGTCAAGGAAGTTCATGATGGATGGATCTCCAATTTCAAACGTAAGTGGTGTGATAGTCGAACCGATGAGAAAGCCTGGACATCCATTTGAAACACCATCGTCCGGGCGACAGTACCCAGGCGATCCAGCATTTCGTTGAACAAGTGTCCGGAACCACGATTGAATCATCTGGCCTCGCACCACTTCCCGCTTTACATTGGGTGTCTTGAACTTGACTCTTCATGACAAGAAGGCGCGCCGCCTGATCAGGCGCCGTCCGGCGTATACGGCAGTTAGCTTGGGGGACGACATGCCCCCCTCCTCTGCTCCTACCGCCCCGCCTGGATTTTTCCAAGAACGAGGTGCCGTTTGCGACGTCAGATGCGGGGAATCCCCGATGACGAAAAGAGGTTTGCCGGGCGGGAAGGTGAAGTCGGCGACGAAGGGAGGGCGGCGTGATGCCCCGCTTGCGTAGGGCGCATCACGCACGATTTGGGCGATATCGGGGCCGCGCAGACGGCCCGACAGTCATGAAAACTCGGCTGGGAGCGTCAGGTAGATGATGCCGCGCGCATTCAGGCCTCAACGGTCCCTTGCGCACGGGAAACGGTTACTTTGCAGCGATAGTCTCTGCTTTCGATGGACTCGCCTTGGAGGCACGCGAGCGCCGACCGGATGTCGACTTTTCAGCGATGGCGCGAACAGCAGTATCCCTGGCTTCGTCGAGGCGCCCGATGGCAAGGGAAAGCAGCAGTTTGCTGTCGCGTTGGTTCGCGGCCTTCTGCAGTGCCCGCCAGTCCCTTAGCGACGCTCGAATCGCTCGGGGCTCAGCGACGAAACCCAGCCGGACATAACGCAGCGTTCGCAACGAGATTGAGTGCAGGAGATCGACCAAAAGCCGATTGCTGCACAGACCGACCATGCTGAAATTCAGGAGGAAGCTCTCCACGGCATAGGCATCGGCAGACTCGTCCGCTGCCTTTATCAGTTTGGGCATGTGCGCGGTCAGCAACGCCTCGAGCTCGGATGGATTTTCACGCGCCACCTGTTCCAGCATCGTGACGTAAAGTACGCTTCGCACGTGAAATATGTCGCGAAGCTCATGCTCGTCGGGCGACGTTACGATCGCCCCACGTCTGGCCTGAAATTCGACCAGACGGTCGCGTTCCAATATACGCATCGCTTCGCGCACGGGAGAGCGACTGACGTGCAGTACCTCGCTGATATCCGTCTCCAGGAGGCGCTGCCCTGATTTCACCAAGTCAAGCGTAATGACCCCGGCCAGTCGTGCAGCAATCTGCTCGGCAATCGGCGCCGAGGCAGATGCCCAGTCCTGCCCGCGCAACACCGCCCGCTCAACCGCCAGCATCAATGAATTCTTGGGAGCAAGTAGAGAGGAAAGATCCGGGAGGTTTTGCGTCCTATTTCGTGCCATGGCGTTAGCGGAATCAATTTATGTCGAATTTAACCTGCAGACATTATAGTCACCGATATTGTAGTGTCGACAAAAACGCGGGATCGGTTTATTAGGATTGAACTTGGGCTTCCGGACGCTCGCTGCCCAGCAAGAATTTCCGCGCCCGACCTGACCGAAGTCGAACCGCCTCCTTGAAATCCGGGGCGATTCGCCTGCGGCCACCGAGGCTCCTACATCTACCCCATCAGAAAACTATTGCACCGACGCGCAAACTGTCAGAACGGCTTGTCGCCCTGGATGCCGGCTCGCTCCATCTTGCGCGGCGCAGGCCAATAGTCCATCACCGCGTAGTGCTGCGTTGACCGGTTATCCCAGATGGCAACACTATTCGGTTTCCACTTGAATCGCACCTGATACTCAGGGATCGAAGCCTGGCTCTGCAGATAGCTCAGCAAGAGGCTCGCGCCCGGCGTCTTGTCCAAACCGTAACGCACATTGTCAGCGGTGTGATAGTTCGCGAAATGCGTTGTGAAGCTGGATACGTAGAGAATCTTTTCGCCAGTCTCCGGATGCGTCCGGACCACCGGGTGCTCCACCTCGGGATTCTGCGCTGCCAGCTTGGCTCGCTCCTCCGGATCCATCGCTGCACCGAACGAGTGCTCGATGCTGCTTTTCGCCCTCAAGCCATCGATGCGGCGCTTGATATCGTCAGGCAGTTGCTTATAGGCCTCGACCATATTGACCCAAATCGTGTCGCCCCCAACTTCCGGGCACTCGACGCATCGCAGCACGGCACCCATCGACGGATTCGGGCGCCAGAGCCCGTCGGAGTGATAGTTATTCTCGTACGGGTTCTTGACTTCCGATCGATAGATCTGCACAAGGCCAGGGTGTTCCGGGTCGCATCCGGCAACCGGATGGTCTTCCAGCTCACCGAACCGCTTCGCAAAGGCGACGTGCTCTGCGCGCGTGAATTCTTGGTCCCGAAAGAAGAGGACTCGATGCTTAAGCAACAGCGCCTTGATTTCTGCGAACAACGATGCATCCCGGGATGCATCTCCCAGACTTACGCCGGACACCTCGGCACCAATGGAGGCGGTCAGTCTTTCTACTTTCATCATGAATGAAATCTCCTAGTCTTTGGCGGGCATTCATCGATCTACTGCGATCGCCGCCAAACACCGACAAACACCGCAGCCCAACGAAACCGTGATTTTTGTTGCCCTTCGTGAGTGTTAACAAGATAGCAGGCATATTTATTTATGTCGACATTAATTGAATAATTCGCAACCTCGACTGATAGCTAAATTCGATGAAGGGTATTGGGTATGGCACTGAAAGCCAGACTGATGATTGCGGCGCTTCGGGCGCAAGCAGTCATGCTCCGCGTCTGGCAAGCGCGCCGATCGAGCCAAGCAGTTCCAGCGCACGCGCTGCGGCGCGAGATCCGGCCGGCACATCCCCCCGGACGTAGAGAGGGCGGAGCTCCTCGATTTCGGTTAGCGCACTCAGTAGTTCGCCTTCGGCGAGGGAGTATTTACGCAGCATGTTCACGACCAGCATCGAATTGTGAACGATGTCCTCGTTGTCCGGCGTGACGCCGCGGCGATGCAGCGCGTAGTTCGCCCAATGCGTCCCGGCCAGCATGGCTGCCTCGATTTTCATTTCCCAGTCATCGTCGCCGAGACGCTTCAGCGACTTCTCTATCCTCTCGGCTTTGCACTGATGATTTTCAGATTTCATACACCATCCCCTTCAATGCCTGCTCGAATCTGTGCATGATTTGCCCAAACGCCTGCTCGCACTCGTCGACGGTCGCTTTTGTGGGAGCGCGATCCCCTCGAATACAGGGATCCCGGTAATGCTCGATGGCGCACACCGCGCGCTCGATTTGCCGAATGATCTCAGGCACGTCTCCCTCGATTTTCGGCCACCCCACATGACTAACATCGCCGAGCCCGCGCAACTCGCGCGCATAGGTGCCATCGGGTTGTTTCACGACGTGCACGCCGGGAATGGTCGAGAACACAGGGTCGTCGCGAGTGATGCCCATAAGATGAAGCGTTGCGTTGAACACGTTGGTGCTGGCTGTCAACGTAGTCCAGAACCACAATTCAAAATCAGCTAACGGGTCCAGACGCTTTCGAAGCGCACCCATGCGGCGTATCTTGTCGAGGTGCGAGATGACCTTCATGACAGGCTCCTCACGAGGTGAACTGCCGATCAGCGTAAATCCCCATTTCACGCTGCCGACGAGGGTCGGCGCGATGCGCAGAAACCGCCGTAACTTCTCCTGATATCGGCGGAGCGAAACGACGGTTTCTGCCGAGACGGAACGCACGGTGAAATGCGATTCTGCTCGCATGCTCGTCCACAGCGCCGGTGCCGCAAAGTTGACGGGCCGATGGAATGGCGGATCAGAACGTGTGGCGCATCCCCACCTCGAAGCCGATCTGGTTCGCTCCGATTGCCGGCACCGGGGGAACAACGGTGCCCGCCGAGACAGAGTATGTGCCGCCCTTGCCACTGTTCTTTATGTATGCAGCCACCCCATACACCGACGTACGTTTGCTGAGGTAATAGTTCGCTCTGAGCCCCGCCATCAAGCCATTTGCTCTCATGCTGTTATTGCTGACATGCGTCACCTGAGCATCAAACTGCCACACGCTGGGCCGCCAGGAGGCACCCACGTATTCGATATCTGTCGTGAGCGATTGGACATCGCCGCGAAGGACCCGGTGAATCCAGCCCGCGCCGTACTTTACCTGACCAGTCACAAAGTAGCCGTTGAGTTGGTAACGGCGGTCGGTGTCTCCCGACTTTGTAAACGCGCCCCCCGTCCCGCCCGGGACGATCGGGACCGGCACAGCGCCCGCGCCACCTCGCAACTCTTCGTACGTCGTGGCGACGCCCCAGTGATTCCCGTCATACTTCAGCATCGCAGACAACCCGCGACAGGCGATGGAATCGTTGCCGTTCCCACCGGCGCAGTTCCCGGCGGCCGCGGTGTCCCGGCCAAACGAATAAGTCGCCCCTACGGTGAGCCCTGAAAAGGTTCCCATATAGGCCACAGCGTTGTCGAAGCGATCCGCCAGCAGTGCACCGTCGAACGACCCGACGCCACCCATCCCCGTCGCTCCAAGGATGTTCGCGTCTACCATCCCCCACGTCATCATGCTGTACTGGCGGCCCAACGTGATTTTCCCCCACGAATTGCTGCTCAGACCGACGTAGGCCTGTCGGCCAAACAATCGATTGGATTGCTGCGACGCCCCGTTCGAGACGGAAATGCCACTTTCCAAAGTGAAGATGGCATTCAGACCTCCGCCCAGGTCTTCACTGCCTTTGAACCCCCATCGAGAGGGCACATCCCCGCCGCCGATTACGGGCATCCGTACAACGGTACCGCCCGTCGGTGTGGCATGAGTCATGAACTCGATGCCGGTATCCACGATGCCGTACAAAGTGACGTTGCTCTGCGCAAGTGCCGGCGCAGACACGATGGTGGCCGCCAGTGACAACGCCAATCCCGCTTTCTTCATGCTATCTCCTCCAGTCCTGAGTCAATGCCTATCGTTAAAAGGCTTAAAGGATGCTCGTAATCCCCTACACCAAGAGGCAGCGACGCCCCTGCTGACCCAAAACGGTCGAGCCTGACGAAACCGGTAGCCCCCCGAAGCCTTGATGCATCGGTATTCAGTGCGATGGCAGTCAGTGCTCCAACAAGCAGTACCGGGGCCACTTGGCGAATCACGTGTGCCACGGCGTACGACGGCCGTTTGTTGCCCTCGCAAGCGGTGACAAATCCATCATGCTCGAAAAATTTTGATGTCGACATTAATATTTATACTGAGTCCGTCATGCGTGATCATGGAAAGTTCTCGCATTTTTATTGTTGTCGACATTAATTAAATATGCGGCTACACTGGAAAAACCGATGGTTTCGTTGATGCTGCGGCCGATGTGAAGTCAATGAATGGAGGGGATCCAATGCTGTCGACACCGCCGATGGAGAAGACATTGATGAAGAGGGGGCGCGTCGCCCGACGGATTGCGGCGTGGATGGCCTCTGTGTTTGTACCTGTGTTAACGGCGCAACACACGTCTTTGACGCACGAAGCGCTTTGCTACGCGTGCATGGCGGGCATCGTGATGCCAATCCTTCAAGACATTGCACCGTGAGATCGTGAGCATGTCGCAGAAGGTCAAGCGCAAGGCATGCGAGGTAAAGCGGGAAGCGGCACCTGGCTCGATGATCTGATCATCACATCGGGCGCTCGGAAATCGATGGCGTGGAGGAGATCGATATGCATTTCCTTGACGACGCGCTATAGCCGGACCCGCCGCCCTCCCCCCATTGGTTCGCTTTTTGGCGAGTTCAGGTGGGACGTAAGGGCTGGCGAATCGCCGGCGAACTGTGACAGTTGACACATATCAGGAGACAACATGGCGAAAGTCGTTAAATTCTACGAAACCGGCGGCCCCGAGGTCCTTCGTTTTGAGGACGTTGACGTTGGCGAACCGGGGCCGGGAGAGGTGCGCGTGCGCCACGTGGCTGTGGGCCTGAACTTTGCCGATACCTATTTCCGTGGGGGTACGTATAAGGTTCCGCTCCCGAGCGGCCTGGGTAACGAGGCATCCGGTGTGGTCGAGGCCGTTGGTGCCGGCGTGACCGATCTCGTGGTCGGCGATCGCGTGACCTACACGGGCTTCACCAACACGCTGGGTGCCTACAGCACCGAGCGGCTGATTTCTGCTGCCCTATTGATCAAGCTGCCGGAAGCCATCAGTTGCGAGACCGCGGCGGCCATGACGATGCGCGGTTTGTCCGCTGCCTACCTGGTGCGCAAAATCTACCCGTTCAAGGCGGGGGACGCGGTGCTGCTTCATGCCGCTGCAGGCGGCGTCGGTTTGATCGTTTCCCAGTGGGCCAAATTGCAAGGGTTGACGGTGATCGGCACGGTTTCGACAGATGCCAAGGCTGAGGTCGCACGTGCTCACGGCTGCGATCACACGATCAACTACAGTCATGAGGACGTGGCCAAGCGTGTGCGCGAGCTAACCAACGGCGTGGGCGTGTCCGTCGTCTTTGACAGCGTGGGCAAGGACACCTTCATGTCCTCGCTGGACTCCCTCAAGCGCCGCGGCCTGATGGTCTGCGTCGGTACTGCCTCCGGCACGATCCCGCCGTTCGATCCGCAAATTCTGGCCCGCAAGGGTTCGCTGTACCTGACCCGCCCCGGCCTGGCCGACTATATTGCCGACCCCGTCGAAAAGGCGGAACTGGTCGATGAACTGTTCGGCCATGTGGCTGCAGGCCGCATCAGCATTGAGATCAATCAGCGGTATGAACTGCACGACGCGGTCCGGGCACATCGGGATCTTGAGGCTCGAAAAACCACGGGCTCGTCCGTTTTCGTGATGTAAGTATTCAATTGACTGGGAAACACGGGCCATGCAGCTCGTGTGACCTGCCATGGGTCACCCAGTCAATCAACACAGCGGATCAGGTTGTCAGGGATCCGCTGCCGGCAACGCACTTCCCAGCGGCGACTCCGGAATCTGCATCGTCCCCATTGATATATTTCAAGGATCCATCACCGATGACATCCACTTCGCCCCCCACGATATTGATCGTCCCCGGCTTGCGGGACCATGTCGAGGATCACTGGCAAACGATTCTTGCACGCAAACTACCCAGCACGCGCGTGATTCCGCCGCTGGAGCACGACAAACTCAGTTGTGCGGCCAGAGTCGAGGCACTCGATCGGGCACTCGCCAGCATCACCGGTCCGGTGGTACTTGTGACGCACAGTGCCGGGGTGATGATCACTGTGCATTGGGCGCAGCATCACAAGCGCGAAATTCAGGGCGCGCTGCTCGCCGCGCCGCCAGATTTCGAATCGCCGCTGCCGCAAGGCTATCCGACGATCGATGTCTTGGGCGAGAACGGCTGGTTGCCTGCGCCGCGAACGCGGTTACCGTTCCCGAGCATAGTGGCAGCAAGCACCAATGACCCGCTCGCACGCTTCGAGAAGGTCACGGAACTGGCGAGCGCCTGGGGCAGCCGTCTGGTTGACGTCGGCGCCGTCGGTCATCTGAACCCCGCGGCCGGGTTTGGCGACTGGCCGCGCGCTGTGGATTTCGTCAACGAACTCATGTGAGGCGCTAACGTGGTCAGTCAGAACATTCGCGCCGACTCTTGCGAGCGCGAAGCGACGGCGAGCACCTTCAAGGACACTGATCTCCGGCAGACGGCAAGCCGTCGTGCCGCAGACGGCCAGGCGCCGTTGCTGGAAATCGAGGTTTTCCTGGATTTCATCTGCCCGTGGTGCCTGATTGGCACACGGCATCTCCGTGCCGCCCTGGCACGTCTCGCCGAACTGAGACCGGAGATCACGCGACGCCTGGTGTGGCGCTCGGTCCAGCTTCTGCCCGACACACCTCTCGCCGGCGAGTCTTATCAGGCCTTCTATCTCGCGCGCCGTGGCAATACCGAAGCAGTCAAGGCGAGACGGGAGCTGTTGCGACAAGTGGGGCGCCCCACTGGTATTGCATTCGCGTTCGAGGATATCTCGCTGCTCGCAAACACAGCGGCGGCCCATCAACTGTTGGCATACGCGTGCGCGCATGAAACCGAAACAAAGCAGGCCGCATTGGTGGACCGGATTCTGACGGCCTACTTCGTCGGCTGCGAGAATATCGGCGACCGGGACGTGCTGACGCGGCTCGGCCTCGCGTGCGGGCTCTGTGCCGACGGCATGAGCGAGCACTTTCCCGCCACGGGCAATTCCGCCGGACCGGGCGCAGGGTCGCTCGCGTTTGAAAACCATGCTGTCGGCGGCGTTCCCTACCTGAGTTTCAACGGCAGGTACGCCCTTTCGGGGGCGTATCCAGTCGACGCCATTGTGAAGATCATGCTCGCGTCGATCGCGGCGTAATGGAGAATGCGATGTCACAGTGCATCCCGATTGATCCTATCAATGAACTGCCTCCCGGGAAACGAAAAATCATGTTCGTCGAGGGTCGCAGCATCGTCCTCTTCAATATCGAAGGGACCGTTTACGCCATCGACAATGCCTGCCCTCATGACGGTGCGTCGCTGGCAAGCGGTCAACTCGACGGCCACCTGTTGCAGTGCCCGGCACACGGCTTACGTTTCGATCTGAAGACGGGTTGTGTGCGCGAGCCTGGAGGCTTGTGCCTGACGAGGTTCCCGGTGCGGGTGACCGATAGCGAGGTCGTCGCCGAAGTCCATTTCCAGCGGGCGAAAAACTAGGCACGGAACGGGACACTGACTCCTCAGTCTATTTCATCTAGTTTGACAAGCTATCTAAAGGTGCATTGCGATGAACATCAAATTACCCGATCATCGAAGCGACACGACGGCCCGCCCTGCAAGCAAGACAAGTCTCCTGCCGATTGCCGGCAACGATCGCGAACGCCCCGCGCGCAACGCCGAAAAACCGGCCGCAGTCGCGCCAAAAACCAATTGGGCCTGGACCGTGAGTTGTGAACACTTCGACTGGATGGACTGGCACACCGTTTCGACTTACGCGCAAGGAAAATAGCGCTCGGCGTCTGCGTCGGCGTTACGCGAAACGTCCAGCCTGAACATGGAAACGGCGGCCTTCAGATCGCCCGCCTGCGACTCAAGCGAGCTGGCCGCTGCGGCAGCCTCTTCAACCAAGGCCGCGTTTTGCTGCGTGACAGTATCCATCTGGGTGACCGCCTGATTGACCTGGCTAATGCCCCTGCTCTGCTCCCGCGACGCGGCGGTGATTTCACCCATGATGCTGGTCACGCGCCGAATTTCATGGGTGATCTCACGCATCTTGGTTCCGGCTTCCTGCACTCGGCCGGCACCGGTTCGCACGCGCTTCACGGATTCGTGAATCAGGTCCTTGATTTCCTTGGCCGCGTCAGACGAACGTTGTGCGAGCGTACGAACTTCGGAGGCTACCACCGCAAACCCCCGACCTTGCACGCCCGCACGCGCCGCTTCGACCGCTGCATTGAGCGCGAGGATATTGGTCTGAAAAGCGATACCTTCGATGAGGCCGACAATATTGGCGATCTTGTCTGAACTGGCGTTGATGTCTTCCATGGTTTCCACTACGCGAAACACCACGACGCCGCCCTGCTCCGCCACTTGGGCGGCTTGTGCCGCGAGCTGGTTGGCATTGCTCGCGTTGTCGGCATTCTGGGTAACGGTCGAGGTCAGTTGCTCCATGCTGGACGCCGTTTCCTCAAGCGACGCGGCCTGCGCTTCGGTGCGTTGCGACAGGTCCCGGTTGCCGGCAGCAATCTGATGAGTGGCCGTGGCAATCAAGTCGGCCGAAGTCTTGATGCTGCCGATTGTTTGCGTAAGTTGCGCTTGCATTCGCTTCATCGAAAACAGCAAGCTTGAGCGGTCGCCCGGTGCTGTCTTCACAACGGCCGTCAGATCGCTATTGGCAATCTGGTTGGCAATCTCGGCAGCATAAGACGGCTCTCCACCCAACGAATGGAGGATCCCGCGGTTGAGCAGTACCACGACCGCCGACAAAAAGCCCGCCAATACCGCCAGAATGCCGAGACTCTGATACAGGGACGCACGAAATGCCGCATCAACATCGTCGACATAGAGCCCGGTCGTGAAAACCCAGTCCCATGGCGGATAGCGCAAGTTATAGGAGATTTTCGGAAAGAATCCGCTGGCTCCAGGCTTTGCGGCGCTATAGGAAGTAAAGCCCTTGCCGTCACGCTTGATGACCGCGGCAATATCCTTGAAAAGATACACGCCGTTCGGATCCTTGTAGTTCTCGACTTCCGCGCCGTTGAGCTCCACTTTCGTCGGGTGCATCAGGATGGTCGAGCGCGAATTGAGGATCAGAAAAAATCCATCCTTGCCGTATCGCATGTGCCGGATGCTGTCCATGGCGCGCTGCTGCGCTTGCTCGACGGATATCGCGCCAGCGGCAGCCTGGTCGGCAAAGGCCTTGGTGACACTCAAAGCGAGATCCGAGGCATGTTTCAAGTCCGCCTTGCGCTCGTCGAGCCGCATCGCTCTTGTCTGGTAAGCGTTGAAGATTGATATCCCGGCGAGACACAGCAGGCTCAAGATCAGCGGCAGCCAGAGCTTCTGGACGAAGGAAAGCTTCATAGGTTGGCGAACCTCTCGGATCAATCGATGCTGCGCAGTGTGGGTGAGACGGGTTTCTCCCGCTTGACATTACATGACACGGAATTATCATTCGCTGCCAGCCTTCTATTCACTTTCCCGATGTCGCCACTTGTCCGCGCTGCGAGTCTGACCAACTACAGTGAGGTCGCTCGTGCCGCCGGACTGGACCCTGTGCGAATGTTGTATGAGGCGGGGTTAAGTCCGAGCATATTGCGCGAGCCGGACCTCATGATTCCGGTCGAACGCGTCGGGCAATTGCTCCAGGCGTCCGCGACGCTGTCGGGCAACGAGAGTTTCGGACTGTGCATGGCTGAGTCGCGCCTCTTGTCCAATCTCGGGGCGGTCGGATTGCTGATCCGCGATCAGGCGACGCTGCGCGGCTCGCTTGAGGTGCTGATGCGCTACCAGATGTTGCTCAATGGTGCGCTGTCGCTGGCCATGGAGGAGTGCAACGACTTTGTCATCATTCGCGAGGTGGTGATAGCCGGTAACCCTCGTCAGCCCACGCGTCAACGTGTTGAATTGGCGCTGGGGGTGATGGTTCGGTTGATACGTCAGATCCTCAAGCCAGACTGGCGACCGCGACGCGTATGCTTCGAGCATCCGGCGCCGCGCGACCTCAGTATTCACCAACGGTTTTTCGGCCATTGCGTCGAATTCGACTACGACTTCAACTGCATCATCTTCCCGAAATCCGACCTTGATGCTCGCAACCCGTCCGCCGATCCGGCGATGGTGCGGTACGCACAACAATTGCTGGACGCCTCAGCCATGTCGCAGCAGGCAAGCATGCTTGAGGACGTGCGGCGCGCAATCGTGCTGTTGTTACCCAGTGGGCGTTGCGGCATCGAGCAGGTAGCCGAGCATTTGGGCGTGGTGTGCCGGACTGTCCAACGCCGTTTGGCGGAAGAAGGGAAGAGTTTCTCGTCGATCATGAACGACATCCGCAAGGAACTCGCCACGCGTCACGTCATCGAGAGCGATCGTCCGTTGACAGAGGTGGCAACCCTGCTCGGTTTTTCCGCGCCGAGCGCGTTCTCGCGCTGGTACCACGCACAATTCGGCTGCAGCGCCAAGGAGAGCAGGGCAACGCGCCGCACCGGGCGCATCGCTGGATGACGCGCATGATGGTTTTGTCACAATATGCCTCAATAGATGACTACTGACGATGAGCCGCCAAGATGATTGATCCAAGCGACGCCTTGCGCGATGAGGATGGCATAACGGATCCCGATCCGCGCAACACCTTCTTTGGACTTGTCGATAGCGTTGGTCAGGTCAGGCAGCAGGAATTGAGTGATCATCTTGAGGCCATCCAACCGTACGTGCTGGAGAGTACCGTATCCGAATCAGTCAGGATTCACTTTGAGACCGCCAAGAACCTCTACGCCTACGCGTGGTTCGTCTATCGCTTTTACGCGGTGGCCGAGCAACAGGCGTTGAGTTCCCTAGAATTTGCACTTCGGAGTCGCCTTGAATCAAAAAGTGACAGTCCAATAGCGCGAAGAAGTAAGAAATTTACAGGCCTGCGCGATTGGTTAAGAGAGGCTCAGAGGCTTGGTCTAATCGCCAACAGTAGGCTGCGAATCGGAGATCAGTTGGCCCGTGAACGGGCTCGAGTGCGTTCTGAGGTTAATCAAATACAAAAAATGTCCAAGCTGGGAGTCACCGCCATATCGGTTGACCACGCCACAGCGCAGCCGACGGATGAGGACCTGACGCATGACTGGATTAGTGCATTTATCGATGGCCTACCAAGAATTCGCAACGAGTATGCGCATGGTTCCTCGATGCTACATCCAACGGTACTACGCACTTTCGATATCGTATGCGACCTCATCAATCAGCTTTTCTCGTCGTCCGACGCCGCGTGCAACGCGAGGTTAGGCGATCCTGCGGATCAGCGAGGCGGTGTGTAGTGGTCCAGTTCGACTCCCAAACACGACGAGTGGACCTACAAATGAAGAATGGTAAGGGGACGCTTTACCGCTCCGACCACAGTTACCGGGCAACGTGTTTCCTGCAGTCGTCGACATCGTGACGACCTTGACGCTCGCCGTGCTACCAGCCTCGTGCGGCCTCACATGAATGCGAAGGCGTTCGCGCGGGCATCATGCAGCGCGTGATGTTCGCCGCCATGCACAGCGATGTATTGCGCCACGCGTTCGGCATCGATCTTTAGAAACACGTTCTCATGCCTCCATGCGCCTGGCAAAGGTCCACCGAGAAAGTGTGTGACCAGTTCGTAATCACAATCGGAGTCGTAGCATAGCACCGGCTTGGGCTTGAGTGGTACCGCCAGTAGCCAAGCCAGCAGCTCGTCGCGCAACTCTTTGAACGGCATTGACCGGCCTGGAAACTGGCCAAGTTGAGGCAGGACGACGCCGCGGACGAAGTCACTGCACAGTGCCCGCTCAAAGTCCGAGCGCTCGCCGTAGAACTCGCGCCCATCCTCACCCACAATCGCCACGCTGATGAGCTGGCTGTCCTTGACGTCAGTAAACTCGGTATCGATGAAGTAGCGAGTCTTCCATGGGCTGCGTGGACCTCTCTTCATCGTTCTGTCAGCGTTACTTGTAGTGGTCAACCAATCCCGGACACTGCGTTAAGTTTTTCTTCTGCGACTGCCGGCGCCACACCGTTATTGAATTGATGTGGTCGAATCCAGTTGTACCGCTGCATCAGGTAATGGCTGATGTCCCGATGCGCTTCTCCAGCACTCATGTATCCAGTGCTCGGCACCCATTCCGTTTTCAAGCTTCGGAACAGGCGTTCCATCGGGCTGTTATCCCAACAATTTCCACGCCGACTCATGCTCTGCTTGATTCGATAGCGCCATAGTCTCTGACGGAATTTCCGGCTGACATATTGACCGCCCTGGTCACTGTGGAACATTAAGCCGTAGGCCGACCGCGTTGCTCGAACGCCATGTCTAATGCCTTCACCACCAGGTCGGCATCGGGGCTCGTCGAGAATGACCAGCCGACAACGCGGCGAGTGAACAGGTCCAACACCACGGCCAAATAAAGCCAGCGCCCCTGTGCCCATAAATACGTGATGTCGCCGCACCAGACTTGATTCGCTGCCGCCACATCGAACTCGCGATTCAAGACGTTCGGAATGTCGATGCGCTCCACCGTAGCGCGCTTGTATGCGTGGTTGCCAGGTTGCTTGCAAATCAAGCCGAGCTCGTCCATCAGACGGCTGACCTTAAAGCGCCCAATCGTCGTGCCTTGCTCGCGCAGCATGCCCATGATGCTGCGGCTGCCTGCTGAGCTTCGGCTCTCGACAAACAACTCGTGCACGCGACTGCGCAGTGCCATTCGTGCCGCATCAACTCGCGCTCGACGATGTCTGTATGCGTAAAAGCACGACCGAGGTATATCGAACAACTCACACAACATGGCTACCGGAACGCCGTCGCCGAACTGGTCGATTATTTCGTACGTTCTATCCCTTCCGACATCAGTAGCGCAGTAGCTTAATGGAATGGTCTGCCCCACCTCCTGCGCGATACTGTGCGCGTCCACCTCAAGGAGCGCGACCATGAACGAGCACCACATCCACGTCATCGGCATTGATCTCGGCAAGAACTGGTTTCACGTGGTTGCAATCGATGAGCGTGGCAATGAGCTATTTCGCAAGAAACTCAACCGCACACAACTCGCCGAGTTCTCGGTGACTGCGTCGCGGTGTGTGATTGCGATGGAAGCGTGCCCGGGATCTCAATTTTGGGGGAGACGCTTCCACGAAGCTGGCCATGAGTTGCGCATCATCCCGGCGCAGTTTGTGAAGCCCTATCTGAAATCGAACAAGAATGACTTCAACGATGCTCAGGCAATTGCCGAAGCCGCGAGTCGCGGGAGCATGCGCTGCGTACCATTGAAGACAACCGATCAGCTCGAACTTCAGGCGCTACATAGGGTGCGTCAGCGCTTCATTGTTGTTAGCGCCGATGTAAAACTGACCCACCCGCCGAAGTAAACCTGACCCACCTGGGAGAGGATGGCGGCTTTTGCCGCCGATGCTGACTCAGGAGCAAGCAGTGGAAATCAAGGTATTGGCAAGGCGCGGAGCGTCGGTGCGGGAGATAGCGAGGCAGATGGGCGTCTCGCGGAACACGGTGCGGCGATATCTACGCGACGAAGAGGCGAGCCAGTACAAGGAGCGGGAGCCTCGGCCGACCAAACTGGCCCCGTTCAAGGCGTACCTGCTCGGGCGAATCGAAGCAGCCCGACCACATTGGATTCCAGCGACGGTGTTGCTGCGCGAGCTGCGAGATGAAGGCTACGACGGCGGCATCAGCCAGCTCAAAGTGTTCCTCGCACAATACAAGAATGCGCAGCCGGAACCTGTCGTGCGCTTCGAGACGGCACCAGGCCGACAGATGCAAGCCGACTTCACGACCATTCGGCGCGGGCGGTCGCCGTTGCTCGCGCTGGTTGCTACGCTTGGCTACAGCCGGGCGACGTATGTGCGCTTCACGAGCGGCGAGGATGCCAAGACGCTGTGCGAGTGTTTGCGGGAAGCCTTCATCTATTTCGGCGGCACGCCTGAGCATGTGCTGTTCGACAACGCCAAGTCGGTCATCGTCGAGCGCGATGCTTACGGGGATGGCCACCATCGCTGGAATGGGGAAATGCTGACGCTGGCCCAAACGTTTGGATTTACACCAAAGGTATGCAGGCCGTACCGGGCGAAGACCAAAGGCAAGGTTGAGCGCTTCAACCGATATCTGAAGGAGAGCTTCGTGGTGCCGTTGGCGGCAACGCTTAAGCAGACCGGCCTGAAGCTGGATGTCGAGGCGGCCAACGGCCATATCGGCCGCTGGCTGGCCGAGGTGGCGAATGTGCGAGTGCATGCCACGACGAAAGAGAAACCGTCGGTCCGGCTGCCGATAGAGCAAGCGGCGCTTCTGCCGTTGCCGGTGTCGACCTCGGCGCAAGCCCCGGTGCCGACGCGGCTCAAACGAGTCCTGCCGAACGAAAGCCTGCAACATCCGCTGTCGGTCTACGACGCCTTGCTGGAGGTGGCGGCATGAATCTCCAGCATGAACGCATTGCAGGGCTGTGCGACGAACTGAAACTGGACCGTATCAGCAACGACTGGGGCGCGCTGGCCCAGAACGCCGCGAACGCCGATGCAAGCCACGCCGACTTCCTGGAGCAACTGCTGCTGACTGAGCGAGATGCCCGTGAGGAGCGCAAGCGCCAGACGCTGACCAAGATGGCGTCGCTACCGGGCATCAAGACGCTGGAGCAATACGACTTTGGCTTTGCCAGTGGCGCTCCGCGAGCCCAAATCCAGGAGTTGGCCGGGCTGGCGTTTATCGAGCGGGCCGAGAATGTGGTGCTGCTCGGTCCGTCCGGCGTAGGCAAGACGCACATCGCCTGCGCCCTGGCGTATCGGGCGACACAGGCCGGTATCAAGACGCGCTTCACGACCGCCGCCGACCTGATGATGCAGTTGGCGACGGCCAAGCAGCAGAACCGGCTGCGAGAGTTTTTTAACCGAGCCGTGGTCGGCCCGAAGCTGCTGGTTATCGACGAAATCGGCTACCTGCCATTTGGGCGCGAGGAGGCCAACCTGTTTTTTAACGTGGTGGCCAAGCGATACGAGCGTGGCGCCATCGTGCTGACGAGCAACCTGCCATTTACGCAGTGGGCTACGGCGTTTGCCGACGACCAGACGCTGACGGCGGCAATGCTCGACCGGCTGCTCCATCACGCGCACATCGTGCAGATTGCGGGCGAGAGCTACCGGCTGAAGGACAAACGGAAAGCTGGACAGACTACGCGGGCGAGCGCGAGAGCCGCCGCGTGACACGGAGCCTGGGTGGGTCAGATTTACTTCGGCGTTATGCCGGAAGGTGGGTCAGATTTAAACCGGCGTTGACACATTGTCGAGCGCACGGCGGTCGTCAACCAGATGAGGGCGCTCCTTCTCGAACACGGCATCGTAATACCGGTAGGGCGTGCGCTGTTTGCCCGGCGAATGCCGGCGGTGTTGATCGATGCAGAGAACGGCTTGTCGCCACGGTTACGGCAGCTCCTCGCCCGGCTCCGCCAACGTTGGCAATTGCTGGATGAAGAGATAGATCTGGCCTCGGCCGAAATCACGCAGATCGCCCGCGAGTCGGAGCTATGCCGCAATGTGAGCACGGTCCCGGGCGTCGGCCCCATTGTCTCGACTGCGCTCATCGCCGCTGTGGGCAACGCCACCGCGTTTAAACGTGCTCGTGATATGTCGGCCTGGTTGGGGCTTGTGCCCAAGCAGCATTCGACCGGAGGAAAATCAAACCTGGGTGGTATCAGCAAGCGCGGAAACGCCTATTTGCGGATGATGGTCATCCAGGGCGCACGTGCGCTGATGATCCACATGAAGCGCGATCAATCCCGAATTGGCCTGTGGCTCCGGGAAATCGAGCAACGCAGTCATCCCCACGTCGCACTCATTGCGCTGGCCAATAAGATCGTCCGAATATGCTGGAAAGTATTGACCAGCCAACTGCCATATCGACCATTCGCAGAAGCCCCAGCAGTTGCCTGAGCGTTTGGAAGTACTGACGTCCTGTTTTGCGAGCCCTGATTAGCTGATGACACAGAACCGTTGACCGGCATGCCAACAGCCCGGCTAAAAAAACAGTCTTTCATGACTGGACGCTTTATTGGGTTTGGTGTGCGCGGATTCCATCATGGCCAGCAGTTACGTACTGCGCGAACAGGCCGGATACATTGACGCAAACGTTGTTCTTTCGAAACAGTAAACCAGCGACTTGCAAATCCGGGGCAGACCATACATTTTTTAAAATGGTCTTCTCCCTCTCGAGGCGTTCAACCCGCGCTTCCAGCTCCTGGATCCGCTGCTGCTCTGGCGTCATTGCAGGACCCTGAGGCGTGATGCCTCGGCGTTCCTGGTGCAGTTGTTGAACCCAACGGCGCAGAACCGACTCCGCGACCCCGACCGACCGGCTGGCATCGACGTGGCTATAGCTCTGGTCGACGACCAGAGACGCAGCACTGCGCTTGAACTCAGGGGAAAACGTACGACGTTGCTTGCTCATCAGACACCTCTTCGTGGCGAGTATTTTCGCCTAAATTGGTGTCCGGGGAGATTAGACCACTACAAACCGCCTTCTCGCACTTTCAGATATCCCGCAGGTCGCGCGCCTCATCTTCCTTTTGCAACATCCGTGCGTGTCTTTGTGAAATGGTCAGCATCCCAGCCATTGCGGTTGCGATAACGAAGACCAACACCATTCGCATTGGCATATTCCCCAGATCGCTGGTGGGAAGTATGGTGTCCCAGAATCGCGCCGTCGGAACTTTAGCGGCTAGCACTGCAAGACCGGGCAAAAGAGGTGAGGCGGCGGTACTCTGAATTAGGGTTGCCGATGCTATCGGTATGAGCAGTCCCGCAAAAGTCGCGAGTCCAGCGAATTTCCAGGTCCATAGCTTGCGGAAGCGTTCTGGTCGTTTCATTTGTTCGAGCCGAGTTGTGGTGTTCAGTATTTGATATCGGCAGGGGTGCTGTGATCTTTAGGTACCGCCTCGCATCGGGTCGCTTAAGTGCTGATGTTCAAGCACGTGGAGCATGCCTTAAACATTGTCAATGCGGCACATAGGAGTACTACTTTGGCGAGTCAGTAGGTCAGTCGCACCAATTTTGTCGCGCAAATATGACGCGTGTGACGCGATCCTATGTAAGCTTTTGATTCATGGGATTCTCTGTCTCACATACTTTGGCACCCTACGGTAGCGTAGGGCGCCAGAGTAAGTGCGACTGGCGCCACAGTTTTGCGACTGTGCGACTGAGTTTCTGCAATTGGCCTATCGAGGCAGGGGAGGTACCGCTCGATGTGCCTGCTCCGGAAACAAGTTTGGGGCCGGAATCGCAGTGGAATCATGGCCAAATGATGCTGCTAGGTGCCACCGCGTTCGCAATGCGAAGGTAGTGAGTTTGGTTCTCATCCACTCCATCAATAAAATTAAAGGGTTACAGGTGATTTTCCTGTAACCCTTTTTCGTTTCTGTCGCCGTGATGTTCGAAACGTGCGGCAAGCTGGACACTTTTTCTACATTTGCCGTGGGAATGGCTAGGATCCTCGACTGGCGTGAGTCGGTCGGTCGTTAAGGTGCCACGTGCGTTGCATAGACGGTTGCCCGCCCAGCCGTTCTCGCGTGTGGCGATCGAACCACCAGTGCCAAAGCCGCCCTGCCGTCACGTCCAGCCCAATCGTCTGTCATTGCCCCTTTCCATGGGGGGCAGGTTGGCCAGAGCGGTCAACTTATCCAGAATCGGATTTTCAATAGTCGGTGTAACCCTTTTCTCCCGGTGTGTAGAAGGTAGCGAAATCAGGTGCAACCCATTCCTGCCCCAACTTCAGCTTGGCTACCAGATCCGGATTCGAGATAAACGGGCGACCAAAAGCCACCAGATCGCCACGCTCTGCGTCGAGATCCGTATCTGCTCGGGCAGCATCGTAGCCACCGGAGAGAATGTATTGCCCGTTGAACGCGGCACGGAGCTTGGCTTTTAACTCAGGGCTGACTTCAGGCGCCCCCATGGCGCTGTGATCCACGATGTGGATATAGAGTAGGCCGAGCGCATTCAACTCGTCGATCAGACGCAGGTACACGTCATCCATCTCGGCATCCGGCGTTTGGGCATTGAAGACGCCGTACGGCGAGATGCGTATGCCAACGCGCTCTGCACCAATGGCGGCGACGGTCGCCTTGGCGACTTCGACCGCGAAGCGGATGCGGTTCTCCACCGAACCACCCCAGCGGTCGTGGCGCTGATTGGACGCCGTATTGAGGAATTGGTCAATCAGGTAGCCGTTGGCTGCATGCAGCTCGACGCCATCGAAGCCTGCCTGTATGGCCAGTTTGGCCGACGACGCATATTCGGCGATGCTTTGTGCAATATCCGCTTCGCTCATTTCGCGGGGTACGGGATGCGGCTGCATTCCGTCGGTGTCGGTCCACATCTCGCCGGGAACGGCGATTGGCGACGGAGCCAAAACGCCGGCGCCGGCCGGCATGTTCGCGGGGTGGCTGACACGCCCGGTGTGCATCAATTGAACAAAAATCCTGCCGCCGGCTTGGTGGACGCCATCAGTCACCGGTCGCCAGCCCTGTACCTGCGCTTCGTTGAACAGTCCGGGGATGCGTGGGTAACCCAGACCGTTGGGCGATGGCGAGGTGCCTTCGGTAATGATCAGTCCGGCATCCGCTCGGAGGCGGTAGTACTCCGCCATCAGTTCATTGGGCAGGTTGCCGATTGCCCGGCTGCGCGTCAGCGGCGCCATGACGATTCGGTTCTTCAGTGGCAGGCTGCCGAGCTGGGTAGGCGTGAATAACATGTTGTTCATTGAAATTTCCTTGGCGTGGGGTTCACGTTCAGTCTATCTGGATGAGGCGCTCAGGCTTGTGGCTGATATCGTTCAGCCGCATGGGCCTGTCGAATATCCGACACCAGCCCTTGACGCGCACCATCCAGCGCATCCCAGCGCTCGGCGACATGAAGCGGAGGTATCGTGACCAACTCGCGACGGTCGAAACCGACCAGTGCAGCATCGACCAGTTCGCCGACTTCCATCACCTCGGGGAGGGTGTTGACATCAATGCCGGCACGCTCCCAAATCTCGGTGCGCGTCGATGCCGGCAGGACCGCTTGCACGTAAACGCCCTTCGGGGACAGCTCCAGGTGCAGACCCTGTGACAAAAATAGAACGAAGGCTTTGGTCGCTCCGTAGATTGACATGCCGAACTCGGGCGCGAAACCAACCACGGAGCCAATGTTGACGATTGAACCAGTACCGGACTGCGCGAGGCGCGGTGCGATCGCAGCAGCGAGCCGCGTCAAAGCGGTAGTGTTGAGCGTGATCTGGTGTTCGATGGCCTCAGCGGATTGCTCCAGGAAGCCCCCCGATTGAGCCATGCCCGCGTTGTTGATCAAGACGCCGATACGCGCGTCATTCCGCAGCCGAGTTTCAAGCACAGACAAGTCCGCGCGGCTTGTAAGGTCGGCTTGCAGCACTTCGACGGCCACATTGCTTTCCTCATGCAAGCGTATTGCCAGCTTTTCCAGGCGCGACTTGTCGCGCGCAACAAGGACGAGGTCGTGGCCACGGCGGGCGAAGCGCTCGGCGTAGGTGGCGCCGATGCCGCTGGAGGCGCCGGTGATGAGGACGGTCGGACGTGTAGTCACGGATTTTTCCTTTGCATTAATTGTGCTGGTGGTGGGGGAGGGAAACACAGCGCCCGTCACATCTTGACCACGACCTTGCCCTTGGATCGTCCTCGGGCGAGGTACTCAAGCGCCTGCTTGGCCTGCTCGAATGGAAACACCTTATCGATCACCGGCTTGATGCGCTGAGCTTCGAGAAGTTTGCCGATTTCTGTGAGTTGGGCGCCGTCGGGGTGCACGAAGAGAAATGAGTAGGTGACGTCCCGCCTTTTCGTGAGACGCATGATTTTGCGGCTCATCATTCCGAATACGAACCGTAGAACGAAGTTCAAGCGCTTGGCACGAGCGAATGCAGCGTCCAGCGGGCCGATGAGCGAGACGATCCTGCTTCCCGGTTTGAGGATGGAGATGGATTTTTCAATCGCGTCACCTCTGACGGTGCCAAGCACCGCGTCATAGCCGCGCAGCACGTTCTCGAATTCCTGCTTCTTGTAGTCGACCACCTCGTCTGCACCGAGGCTACGCACCAGTTCGACGTTGCCCGTGCTGACGGTGGTGCCCACCTTGGCGCCAAGGTGCTTCGCCAACTGGATCGCAAATGTGCCAATCCCGCCGGATCCCGCAGGAATGAACACCTTCTGGCCGGTCTGAAGATTGGCGCGTTCCTTCAACGCTTGCCACGAAGTGAGGCCGACCATCGGGATCGACGCGGCTTGCACGAAGTCCAGATTGGTCGGCTTCGGCGCGGCAGCGCTCTCCGGCACGACGGCGAATTCGGCAATCGACCCTGTACCAATGTCGAAGATGCTGGCGAAGACGGCGTCGCCTGGCTTGAAGCGGGTCACATTGCTGCCAACTTCAGTCACCACGCCAGCCAAGTCGCTACCCAGTGTGGCCGGAAACTGAAAATGCAGAACCGGTTTGAACGTCCCTGTCGGAATCATGTTGTCAATCGGGTTCAGACCGGCGGCGCGAACCTGTACCAGCAGTTCATCGCTCTTTAGCGTGGGCCGGGGTACCTCGGCGAGCCCGATCTCGGGCGATTTGCCATAGCGCTTGAAGGTGAGTGCTTTCATGGTTTGATTTTTCATCCTTGGCGTTTCGTTCTTATCTGTTCGGTTCAGTCGGCGAGGAAGTCCAGCACCGCGGGCACAAAGGCCAGGTGATGCTGGAAAACGCCTCCGTGCCCGGAATCCGGGTAAATCGTGAGCCGGGCATTCGGCAGCCGCCGGGCCAAGTCGGCCGACAGGCTGCTGCCGACCATCAGGTCGTTGTCGCCGTTTGCCACGAACACAGGCTGTTTGATGGCCGATAGATCGTCGGGCGTGCTCAAGCCCCAGTGACGAATTGCCTTGAGTTGAGCAAGACGAGCCTGAAGCGAGATCGCCTTATCGCGGTCCTTGGTCCGCGCCTTCAGTCCGGTGACGTAGTCTCTCGCGGCGCGCTTTCCCGCTGGGGTGCGGGGGAAAAACAGGAAGTTCCTCGCATCGCTCCATGTCAACGCCGCCTTGATGTAAGCAAGCACAGCGACTTTGGTGACCTCGTCGATGCCACCGCCGCCCCGTGGGCCTGTGCCCGCGAGAACCACCCGTCGAACGAGATCGGGTGCTTGCAGCGCCACGGTCTGCGCCACGCCACCACCCATCGAGAACCCGAGCAGATCGACTTTGCCGAGTCCCAGGGCACGGATGAACGCGATGGCATCGCGGCCCATTTCGTCGATGGTGTGTGGCACCGATCCTCCCGAGGCGCCGACCCCGCGATTGTCGAAGGCGATCACCCGACGCTGAGCGGCGATGCCGTCGATAACACGTGGGTCCCAGTCGTCGAGTACGGCCATCAGGTGGTGCAGGAGGATCATCGGCACGCCGGATTCGGGGCCGAGTTCCCGATAGGCGAAAGCCACCCCGCCAACGTCAATCGCGCGGGTCGGGACATCTTTCCATTTCACGTTGCCCATCGGCCGCGCCGTCACGGTGGCGCCGATGCGAAAAGATGCTCCGGCTACCGGAGCGGCGCCTGAATTGTTCCTGCTCATCAATGAAATCTCCGTGCCGGGTGGATTGCTAGTCCCTAAAGTGTTAGTATCGAACTGATAGTAACAATACTACCAATTTGAGACTAAGTCACTATCAAAATAGTATGGACAAGCAAAATTGTTGCAATAACCCCTGCCCGATTGCGCGCAGCCTAGCCGTCGCGGGAGACGCGTGGAGCATATTGATCCTGCGGGACGCCCATGCCGGCCTTACCCGCTTCGACCAGTTCCGGAAAAGTCTGGGCATTGCGCCGACGATGCTGACCCGCCGGCTGGCGGCACTGACGGAGGAGGGGCTGCTGGAGAAGCGGCGCTACTCGGAGCACCCGCCACGCGAGGAGTATTTGTTGACCGCTGCCGGTCGCGACTTTCTGCCGGTGCTGTTCATGATTGGTGAGTGGGGGCGCCAACACCGGGGTGGCGGCAAGCTAATCCGTTTCTTCGACAAGGAAACGGGCACCGAAATTAGAGCCGTCGCCGTGGATGAGGTCACCGGGGCGAAGATCGGCACTCGTCCCATGCGCATGGACACGCCGGACGAAAGCTGAGAGGTGATCCGACCGTGACCTGCCCATTCGCGGGTTCGCAGCTCAATTGCGATTCCGACGCGAGAAAGCATTCAATCGCTCGAGCGAACCCAGATCACTCACCTCAGCCCAGCAGCTCGACCATCACGACGTCAGCGTCGCTGATCGCGTTAATCAAAACCTCGGACTCGCCCGTCACAAGAGCGCCATCGCGCGGTTCAAGCCGTGCCCCCGCAATGTCGATCCGACCGTGGTCGGTTACGAAATAAGCCGCCTGCGGTGAATCCAATGCAACGCGCATCGATAGCCCTTCGCGCAGCGTCGCGATCCTTACGCGCGCATCGGTATCGATCGGCAATGCACCTGCTCGCACGTCGGCCGGATCACCGCTCGCGAGGGTCACGAACCGCCCGTCGCGTTGCGCCTTCGAACAACTCCCCATCGCCCAGTGCGGCGTCCCGCCTCGCGCACGCGGCTGCAGCCAGATTTGAAACATCCGCGCCGGTGCATCTTCGTCGTTGCGCTCGGCGTGATGAATGCCCGTACCGGCATGCATGGCTTGCACGCTGTCCACCACGAGACGGGCGCGATTGCCCGCATCGTCCTCGTGCGTGATCGCGCCCGAACGTACCCACGTGACAATTTCAATATCGCGATGAGGATGAAGCCCGAAGCCAGAGTGCGGCGCGACTTCGTCGTCGTTCCAGACGACCAATGGCCCCAGCGGTCGATGCGCGAGTTGTCCAAGATTGCCGATGCGAAAATGCAACCGAGCGCTCAGCCACTCGCGCGAGAGTGTGCCCAATGAAGTAAAGGGCCGATGTTCAGTCACGATACAGCCTCCCAAGGAGGCCGACTGCGCCACGCGATGTGGGCCGTCGGCCTCGACGCCTGTTTCGTTCAGATCTGCTGTTGACCGCCATCGACGAACAGCTCGGCCCCATTTACGAAGCTTGCATCGTCGGAGGCAAGAAACAGTGCAGCGCTTGCGATTTCCTCCGGCTCGCCGAGGCGTGCCAGCGGGATCTGCGCGGCAAGGTAATCGGCCAGACCTTGGCGTTGCGCGGCGTCGTCGCCAGCCAGATCGAGAAGACCGGGCGTGCGGGTCGCACCCGGGCTGATCGTATTCACGCGGATCCGGCGCGGCTTCAGGTCAAGAATCCAGCTGCGGGCAAACGCGCGCACCGCCGCTTTCGAGGCCGAGTACACGCTGAACGCCGCGGTACCCGAGCTGCCAGCCGTCGAGCCGGTCAGGATCACCGACGCACCGTCGGCCAGCAGCGGCAGCGCCTTCTGCACCGTGAACAACACGGCCTTCACGTTGCGATCGAATGTTTCGTCAAAGTGCGCCTCGGTAATCTCGCCGAGCGGGAGCATCGAGCCGCCGCCAGCGTTCGCGAACAGCACATCGAGACGGCCGTGCGCCTCGCTGATCTGCGCGTAAAGCGAATCCAGCTCGTCCAGCTTCGTCGAGTCGACGCGCAGGCCGGTGGCCGCGCCGCCGGCGTCACGGATCGATGCGACGGCCGCATCGAGTTCGGCCTGACGGCGACCGGTCAGATAGACGTGCGCGCCTTCGGCGGCAAAGCGTTGCGCGGTGGCCAGACCGATGCCGCTGGTGGCGCCGGTGACGAGGGCGATCTTGTGGTCGAGCTTGCGTGCCATGGTGTTGCTCCTTCGGTGTGTTGGGTCGATCGGTGGCGCCGGTATGCGGCGTTCGCGGCGGATTGTTTGCTGCGATGTAAGGAGAATATCGATGGCTCGACCTTTTCGAAATAGAATGCATTGCAAACCAACGTTGCAAATTTGAAATGATGGGGAATCATGTCGAAGCTGCCTGATTTCGAGGGACTCGCGATGTTTGCCAAGGTGGCCGAGGAAGGCTCGTTCGCGGCCGCAGCGCGCGAAATGGGGGTGTCGGTCGCCACCGTTTCGCGCGGCGTCGCACGTCTGGAGGACCGCCTGGGCGCACGGCTGCTCAATCGCACGTCGCGCCAGCTCGCGCTGACCGAGTTCGGCAGGACGCTGTGCGAGAAGGCTGGCGAGATCTATCGGCAGGCCGAGGCTGCAGAAGGCGCCGCCCGAGAGTTGTCGGTGCAGCCTCGCGGGCTCGTGCGACTGGCGGTGCCCATGTCGTTCGGGCTGAGGCGGGTTGCGCCGCTGATGCCGGAATTCTTCCGCCGCTATCCAGACGTGCAAGTCGATTTGCATCTGGCCGATTCGACGGTCGATCTGGTCGCCGAAGGGTTCGATGCCGCACTGCGAATCGCCGCGCTGCCCGATTCGGCGCTGGTCGCGCGGCGTCTGTGTGCGGTCACGCAGTATGTCGTCGCGTCGCCCGCCTATCTGGCGCGCGAGGGACGGCCGGTGCATCCGCGTGAGCTTGTGGGCCGGCCCTGCATGTCCTATGCGTATCGCGCGCGCAGCGATGTCTGGCGCTTCACCAACGACGCTGGCGACGAGGAACCGGTGATGCCGACCGGCCCGCTGCGGGTGACCAATTCCGATGCGCTCCTGCCGATGCTGCTGGAAGGGCTCGCCATCGCAGAGCTGCCGGAATTCATCGCGGGCGAATATCTGAGCGACGGGCGGCTCGAGGCGATCCTCACCGACTGGTCGCTGACGAAGGGCGGCCTGTACTTCGTCACGCCGTCGGCGAGGGCGCGGCCGGCGAAGGTGAGCGCGTTGTCAGACTACTTTGCCGAGCACCTGAGCGAACCGACCTGGCGATGGCCGAAGTAATCACTGTGCATCAGCCAGTCACGTCATTGCAACAGAGCAACGAGAAGTCTCAAACACTTCCATTCTGGTCTGGATTCAGCCGAGCAGATCACCTCGGCCCCGATGAGGCGCAAGAGACGGGTTTCGCTTGCGGCTCAGAGATCAAGCACCAACTCCGCTGATTTCGCGCGCGATACACAGACCATGATCTGCGTCTCCTCTTCGTCGTCGCGCAACACGAGATCCCGATGATCCGCCTCGCCTGAGCACAGCCCAGTTCTGCATGAACCACAGGTGCCGCTTTCGCACGAACTCGGCACGCGAACGTTTGCGTCGCGTAACACGTCGAGGATCGAGCGGTTGGCGGGAATGTCGAACGACGTACCGGTGCGGGCAAGCCGCACGGTGAACGGCGTGTTCTCGCGCGTATTCGCGTTGCTCGCACCGAAGCTCTCGAAGTGAACGGTGCCCGACGGCCAGTGACCCGTCATGTCCCGCACGGTGTCCATCAGCGCCTGCGGGCCGCAGCAGTACACATGCGCTGACTTTGGCCGCTCGAACACAGGCCAGAAGTCGAACGCTTTCGACGGATCGCCGTGATCGTGGTGAATCGTCACGTCCGAGCGCCACTCGTCGCTGCTGAGTTCATCGACGAACGCCGTGCCTTCTTGATCGCGGGCGAGGTAGTACAGCTTGAACGAGCGCAGGCCCTCCGCTCGCAACTGTCGCGCCATCGACAGCATCGGCGTGATCCCGATGCCGCCTGCGACGAGAATGAACGACTTTGCCCGTTCGTCGAGCGGAAATTCATTGCGGGGCAGAGATACATCCACGTCGTCGCCCTCTGCCGTGTCGTCGACGAAGCTCATCGAGCCGCCGCGTCCGTTGCTGTCACGCTTCACCGCGATGACGTAACGATTGCGCTCCTGCGAGTCGTTGCACAGCGAATAGCTGCGTCGCAAACCGTTGGGGGCCACAACGGTCAAGTTCGCGCCCGCCTCGAACGGCGGCAACGGCGCGCCCTGCGGGTCGGTCAGATCAAAGCGCCAGATGTCACGGGCGATCTTCTCCTTGCCCGCAATCTTCAGACGAAGAAAGCCGTCTTCCTGGGGTGTCGTCATATCTGTCTCCTTCTGGCCGATCCGGCGCTGCGTTGCCTCAACATGAATCGTATATTATTACTAGATCTCTAATTTATCAAGTCAAGACGCGCGACGCTTTGCGACCTTACTCTCGGTATAAACCCGTGCTTGCCAGCGACAAAAAGCCGCCGTAACCTTAAGATTAGAAATCTAATTATGTGATGGGGGAACGCCTGTTCCAGCCGGCATCACAAATGAAATTCGGAGACATTGAGACATGGCACATTCAACGTTGCACTCTGGGGACGTACCCCTGCCTGCCGTAGCCGACTCGGCGGCCGAGGAGGCGACTTACCGCAAGATCACGCTGAGGTTGATGACCTTCCTTTTCTTTTGTTGGGTCCTTAACTATCTCGACCGCGTCAACGTCAGCTTCGCGCAATTGCAGCTGAAGCACGATCTCGGTATGAGCGACGCCGCTTACGGCCTTGGGGTGAGTCTGTTCTTCATTGGCTACATCCTGCTAGAAGTGCCGAGCACGCTCTTGCTCCGTCGCATCGGCGCCCGCAAGACCGTCACGCGAATCATGCTGTTGTGGGGGGGCATCTCCACTGCGATGGCGTTCATGACCGCTCCCTGGCAGTTCTACCTCGCCCGAACACTCCTCGGCGCGGCGGAGGCGGGCTTCTGGCCCGGGATCATCCTCTATCTCTCGTACTGGTATCCGGCCAAACGCCGTGCTCGCATCACGTCGCGATTCTTGCTGGCGATTGCGGTTGCGGGGATCGTCGGCGGACCGCTTTCCGGCTACATCCTGCAAAACTTCATGGACGTCTGGGGTTTTCGCAACTGGCAGTGGCTGTTCTTTCTCGAAGGATTGCCGGCTGTGATTGCAGGCGTCGTTGCGTATTTCTATCTGATCGACAGGCCGCAGGAGGCCGCGTGGCTGACCGATGAGCAAAAGCGTCTCGTCATTGGCGCACTGGAGGAAGAAAGCCGCAGCAAGCCGCACGACGCGCCGAGCAATCTGCTCGCCGCACTGCGCGACCCGCGCGTGTACGTGATTGCTGCAGGCTGGGCCACGGTGCCCATTTGCGGGACCATCCTTAACTACTGGACGCCGACGATCATCAAACAGGCAGGCGTCTCCAACCTGTTGCAGATCGGCTTCATGTCGGCCCTGCCTTACATCGTCGGCGCCGTTGCCATGTTGTTCATCGCGCGCAGCTCGGACCTGCGCCTCGAGCGCCGCTGGCACTTCGTCAGTGTGACGACAGCAGGCGCGGCAGGCGCTGTGCTCCTCACCCTGGTCACGCATAACTGGCTCGCTGCGATCGGATGCCTGAGTCTCGTCTCGATCAGTTATTTCGCAGCCGCAGCGATTATTTGGACTATCCCGCCGACGTACCTCAAAGGCACGGCCGCCGCCGGCGGTATTGGTGTGATCAGCAGCCTCGGGCAAGTCGGCGCCTTCTTCGCGCCTATCGTGCTCGGCTGGGTGAAGAGCGTGAGCGGCAGCTTTTCAGCGGGCATCCTGCTGGTCGCATTGTTTACGTTTGTAGGCGGCATCGCCGTGCTTCTGGGGGTTCCGCGCGAGCGGCGAGCACCGTAACGCCCGACGCAGGGTGCGACACCAGGAATTTTCATTGTGAGAAGGGAATAGGAATGAGCAAGCTTCAACTTTCCATCGCCGTGGGCAACTACGACCGGATGCGTCCGCTGATCGACGGCGACGTCCAGATCGACGGCGTGGACCCGGTGTTTATGTTGCAGGATCCGGAGGAGATTTTCTTTCGTGCGTTCCGCCATGCCGACTATGACATTTGCGAGCTATCGCTCAGCAGCTACTCGGTGAAGACGGCGGCAGGCACGTCGCCGTACATCGCCGTGCCGGTCTTCCCGTCGCGCGCGTTCCGACACAGCTCGATCTACGTGCGCGCCGATCGCGGCATCAACCGGCCTGAGGATCTCAAGGGCAAGCGCATTGGTGTGCCGGAGTATCAACTCACGGCCAACGTGTGGGTCCGAATGTTCCTGGAGGAAGAGTACGGCGTGAAAGCCTCGGACATCCGTTGGGTGCGCGGCGGCTACGAAGATCCCACGCGCGTGGAGAAAATCGCACTCAAGCTTCCCGAGGGCGTGGTGCTGGAAAACGCACCAGAGGGCCGGACGATTTCGAACTTGCTGGCCGAGGGAGAAATCGACGGCGTGATCGGACCGCGCGCACCGTCGTGCTTCGACCGCGGACATCCGCAGGTGAAATACCTGTTCGAAGATCCGCAGCAGGCCGCCGCGGAATGGTATGAGCGGCGCAAGCTGTTCCCGATCATGCACACGCTCGGCATTCGCAAGTCGCTCACGGAGCAGCATCCGTGGCTGCCAGGCGCCATCGTCAAGGCATTTGAGAAGTCGAAGGAGGTCGCGCTCGCACGCCTGAGCGATACCTCGGCGACTAAGGTGACGCTGCCATTCATCGAGGACCAGTTGCGCAACGCGCGACGACTGATGGGCCACGATTTCTGGTCGTACGGCTTCGCGGAGAACGAGAAAGTGATCGACCGCTTCCTTGCCCAGCACCATGCGGAAGGGTTGTCGAGCCGCCGTGTGCAGCCCGCTGAACTGTTTCACCCGGCAAGTCTGGAGAGCTTCAAGATCTGAGGTCCCGCCTCGCGGGTTCGGTCGCCGCCGCGCGCGAACTCCCGCCGTACCCGTCTGCTGTGACTCATGCGCCGGATTCGGCGATATGATTGCCGTATGTTTGGTTATTACGGGATGAGGAAGGTATGGCAACAGCACGCTCCCTTGGCAAATCCGGGGCACAAAGCACAGATCCCATTCTCCGGCACTGGCGCGAGGCGGTGCCCGACGATCGTCTCGCCCACCTGATCAAGGATGCAGCCCGCGCGATGGTGCGCGGACTGCAAATGCGCCTCGCGCAACATGAGGTGTCATTTGGCCACTGGGCTTTCCTGCGCGTGCTCTGGGTCAACGACGGGCTCACGCAAAAGGAGCTCAGCGACGAGACCGGAACCACGACGCCCACCACCTTCAGCGCGGTGCAGGCGATGGAAAAGCTCGGTTATGTCGAGCGTCGTTATGCCCCCGGCAACCGCAAGAACACGCACGTCTACCTCACGCCACGCGGCCGTAACCTCAAGAAAAAGCTCGTTCCGCTTGCAGAAGAAGTCAATGAGATCAGTGTTGACGGTTTAAAGGCGACCGAGATTAACGTCGCGCGCAAGGTTCTGCTGACGATCATCGAGAACATGGCACGCGACGAATCCGAGTCTAACGATCCGTCGCGTCGCATTCCGTCGACGCGCGAGGTAGGTAATCTCATCGCGGCACGCGCCGAAGCGTCCGAACACGATTGACGCGCAGCGCGACACTTCAGACCATTCCCAGCTGGCTATATTATTATAGATCTAATAATATTGGTGGCCGTGCCCACGCACGATGGCAGGCCACTGCATGCTGCTTTCCCGCTCAATAATACGGATACTGGAATGGATGAAATGACCCGCGCGGCGATGTTGCGCAACGTCCGCGATGCGCTTGCGGAAGATGTCGGCAACGCCGACTGGACGTCGCTGCTGATCAACCCAGACGCCTCAGCCGAGGCCGTCCTGACCGTGCGGGAGCCCGCACAGCTATGTGGCAGGCCGTGGTTTGACGAAACCCTCCGGCAGGTGGACCCGCGTATTGCGATTGAGTGGTTTGTCGGCGAAGGCGAAGGAATGCACGAAGGGCAGATCGTTTGCCGGATCACCGGTCCAGCCCGCAGCATGCTCGTGGCCGAGCGCACGGCGCTCAACTTTCTTCAGTTGCTTTCGGGTGTTGCCACCGAGACGAGTGCGATGGTGCGCATCGTCGAGGGCACGGCGGCGCGCATCCTCGACACGAGAAAGACGCTTCCGGGCTTGCGCCTCGCGCAAAAATACGCGGTGCGTATCGGCGGTGGCGAAAACCATCGTCGTGGCCTGTACGACGGCATCCTGATCAAGGAAAACCATATCGCGGCCGGGGGCGGCATTGCCTCGACGGTTCGGGCAGCGCAGGCTCTGGAGGCGGGCGTACCGGTGCAGGTCGAAGTGGAAACGCTCGCTGAGTTAAACGAAGCGTTGGCCGCGGGCGCCAAGGCGATTCTGCTCGACAATTTCTCGCTCGACGCGATGCGTGAGGCCGTGGATGTCACCGCAGGGCGCGCTGAGCTGGAAGTGTCGGGTGGCGTTACGGAGGACACCCTGCGCGCCATTGCGGAGACCGGCGTGGACCGCATTTCGTTAGGCAAGCTGACGAAGCACGTCACGGCGACCGATTTTTCGTTGCGCTTTGCAGCGTTCGCCGGATAGCGCAGTCGAGCGCGTATACGCGCCCCGCAGAAGTCGGGGCCGTTGCCAGCGTTCCAGTTTTCCAACTGTCCGGAATGCCGCAAGCGCCGATAAAAAATCCCTCGTTTTAACTGTACTTGGCTCAGTTCAAAACGAGGGTAACAAGGGATCTTGCGCTTTCCTGAAGCGATCAAAGGGTTACATCTGCGCCCGTTTCGCTCGACTTCAGAATCGCGATGCAGATTTCCAGCGTGCCTTTCGCCCATTCGCCATCGTGCAGCGGTCTGCGTCCGTCGACGACCGCGCCATACAACTCGTCGATGACTTCAGCGCGCGGCACGACGGGCACAGGCAGCGGCAGCGTTTGGCGCTGCTCGTCGCCGTAGATGACGATCGAATCGGGCAGCGGGCGCAGGTCCGCATGCTCGCAGGACACGATGATCGGGCCGAAATGCTGATGGAATCGTTGTGGCTCGTCCGCGGCGGCGGTGGGCGGTTTGTATGCCGATCCGCCGTAGGTGCCGGCCGCTTTGAGGTCGGCCTCGTCATCCGAGGACGCAAGCGTCCTCAGACGGCGGCGGGCGCTGCCGTACGTGTCGGGGCTCGTACGATCGCCCATTTCGCCGATCCAGCCGCTCCACTCGTCGGTATTGAAGTGGCCGTACCCGTTGTATGAGAGCGAGGCATAGGCGCCGTTTTCGAACCAGATCAGCGCAGAATAGGCTCCCTCGGTGGGGCGCGACGGATCCCACCGGCCGACACTCGCACGCAGCCGGATTGCGCGTGAGCCGGCCAGCATTCGCACGATGTCAACCTGGTGCGCCGCCTGGCTGAAGACGGCGCCGCCGCCTTCAGCCGTCGCCAGCTCCTCGGGCCGGCGTGGGCGGTACAGGTAGTCGGTGTAGTTGATGGCCTGGATCATCTTCACCGCGCCGAATTCGCCGAGACGGATCAATTCGCGCGTACGCAGGTACGGCGTATCGAAGCTGTGGCAATGGCCGACGATCAGATGCACGCCCGCGGCACGGCATGCGGCGATCATGCGGTCGCAATCGGCGGCGCCGAGCGCCATGGGTTTCTCGACCAGTACGTGTTTGCCTTTTGCCGCGGCAATCTCCGTGTGCTGCGCGTGGAACTGGTGCGGGCTCGCAACGTAGATGATCTCGACGTTATCGTCGTCCGCCAACTCCGCCACGTCCGCATAGGTGGGCGCCGCGAAGTCGGCGGCGAACTGCCGCCGCGCATCCGCACGCGGATCGCACGCAGCGACGAGCTGGACTCTGGGGTCGCGCAGGAAGGTCGGCAGCATCAGCGAGAATGCCCGTCCCAGTCCTGCGACCCCGATGCGCAAACGGCGCTGCTCCATAACCGTGTGCCTCCCGTTATTGCTTGACCTGATAGTCCGTTGCGAGCGCGGCCGGCTGGTCGGCGAGTTCCGGGTTCCGCTTGCTGACGTAACGCACGGCATACGTGCGCCAGTCGATTTCCTTCGGCACGACGGCCTGGTACGAGCATGTGTCCTGGGGAATCGCCTTCGCACCGGTGCCAATGGCGTTGCCGTCCTTGTCGAATTCCGCGAGTGCGTCGAGCATGCGGCGCCGGAATTCGACGATCGCGAGATCGCTTGCCCCGAGACGCTCGTCAGAGCGGTCAGCGATCGGACCCATCGTGACCCACATGGCGATGTCCTGGTTGGGGAAGCCCGAAATGCCCGTGAAATTGCCGGCCTTCATCGCCTGGCGGTCCTGCCAGAAGCGGTTGTCGTGATTGCGCAGCGGGCGATAGTGCTGGTCGAGATCGATGCCGATCTGCTGGCGCAGGAACTTGCGCCAGGTTTCAGTTTCAGGTGTCGTCTCCGGATCGCCCCAGGCGATGAAGTAGAACGCCGTGTTCGTGTCGTCCATCGGCACGTTGATGTTCGCAACGTTGTAGAGATTGTTCGGGGGAATCAGCACCGTGCCCGGCGCCACGAACACCGTCGAGCGCACGTAGTCGTGCGTGCCGGCGTTGAAGATCGGGCGGCGCAGCGCGGCATAACGGAAGCCGTAGTCGGTACGCTCGACCTGCAGGCGCGGGGCCTTGTCGGTGGAGGGGCGCAGCCAGTTCTTGTCGGTCGCTTCGGCGCCGCCGACGCGTGCCGGCACGAAGTCGGACGAATGCAGGCTGGAGCTGTGTGCGGAGTCGATCGCGCCTTCGAGGATCTGCGCCCAGTTGCACGGCAGCAGTGCTTTCGCGATGCTTACGCGGGTGTCGGCGGTCGGTGCCCAGGCCGGCGGCTGGAAGTCGGGGATGGCGTCTTGCGGGCCCATATACGCCCACACCATGCCGCCCCATTCCCGCACCGGGTAGGCCTTGTGCTTGACCTTGTTGGCCATGCAGCTCGTCGCCGGCTCGGACACCATTTCGAGCACGTTGCCCCCGACATCGAACTTCCAGCCGTGATACAGGCAGCGCAGGCCGGCGTCTTCATTGCGGCCGTAGACGAGCGATGCGCGACGGTGCGGGCAGTACTCGTCCAGCACCCCAACGCGGCCTTCCGAGTCACGGAATACGACGAGATCCTCGCCAAATACGCGCGCCTTTACCGGCGCGCCATCCGGCTCGGCGACTTCTTCGATCAGGCAAACCGGCGTCCAGTGTCGGCGCATCAGTTGGCCCATCGGGGCATCCCCTTCGACGCGGCACAGCAATTCGTTCTCTTGGTGGGTCAGCATGTCATGTCTCCCGGCGACAGGTCGCCTTCATCAGCAGGTTTTGCTAACTATATTAGATATCTAGTTAAATTGGCAAGAGACTTGCTGGCGCATCCGGGAAAGTACGCATGGCGGATAGCGTCGCTGGACCGGAGATATTCGATCCCAAAATATAAGGAAGCGAGATTCAACGACGATAGACACCGGAAAGAAAAACAGATATCTAATCTTCAGATATTGCCGAGACGACGATGTCGCGCTGTCGGCAACGCGACGCGGGACATCGAAACGCTGGTCGGCGTACGTTCGGCAGGGAGTAACGCAGGCGGGCGTGGCAGGCGTGCGCGTCGACGAGATACGCAATACCGTTCGATAAGTTGATGGCGTGCTACGAAAGATCGCGTCCGAGTCTGAGGAGCAACGCAACGGCGTCGAAGCGCTGTCACGTGCGTTGTCGCAGAGCGATGTTGTCACGCAACACAGCGCATCCCTCGCGCGAGAATCCGCTGCAGCGACTGAAACGGTGCGAGATCAGGCCGGAAAGCTGCTCGGAGGTGTTTCGAGTTTCACGCTGGCATAGGCAGGCTCTTCTGCCCGTCGATCATCAGTGTCCGGCATCGAATTGCGCTCGTCTTTACCTCGAACCCCGCGCCAGGCGCACTGCGCTGCTCAACGGTGACACCCGACGTCATTCCGTTGCAACCGCAGCAGAGGGGTTTTGCAACATTGTTCGGCGCTAGAAAATATTCCTCACGAAGCGCGCGAAGTTCGCATGTTTTTGGAAACACTTTCCATTTTGACAGAATTAAGCTTGTCTTCAGTCGATCGACATATGCGATTGCCGAATGGACTGACCGCCGCGCCGGCTTGACTGTGTCCCTGCTCCCCACGAACACCGGCGTTGACGCGATGCCGCTCGCTGAACAATTAAACGAACTACATCAACGGAGACAAAAATGAAGGGACTCAAGTCGCGGTTCAAGCCAGTACTTGCCGCCACACTTCTCTGCTGCGTCGTGGCCACCTCCGCCCATGCAACCGATCTGCTCGACACCGTCAAGCATGCTGGCGTCTTGCGGATCGCAATGGAAGGCACCTACCCGCCTTTCGACTACCGCAACAACGATGGGCAACTTGAGGGATTCGACGTCGAGGTGGCGAAGGCCGTCGCGGCTCGCCTCGGCGTCAAGCCCGAATTCATCACGACGGAATGGAGCGGGATACTCGCCGGTCTTCAGGCCGGTAAGTTCGATGTGATTGTCAACCAGGTCGGGATTACCCCGGCTCGCAAGCAGGTACTCGACTTCAGTGAGCCGTACATCTACTCGGCGGCAACGCTCCTGCAGCGGCGAAACGATACGCGCCAGTTCAAATCGCTTGAGGACCTGAAAGGTCTCAAAGTCGGCGTAACGATGGGTAGCAATTACGTCGACCTCGTGAAGACCAATCGCGCGGTCAATCTGCAGGTCTACCCGGGCACACCCGAAAATCTCAGCGATCTGGCTGCCGGCCGAATCGACGCGGCGCTCAACGACCGCCTGATGATCAAATACCTGATCAAGAATTCTCATCTGCCATTGCGCCCAGGCGAAAGCATTCCCGGAGGCGAGACCGAGATGGGCATTCCGTTCCGCAAGGGCAATCCAAAATTTGCGAAAGCGGTCAACGACGCAATCGGCACGATGCGTCAGGATGGCACGCTGAAGAAGCTTTCCATGCAGTGGTTCGGCACCGACACGACGACTCCGACGCCGCAATAACCCATCAGATATGTACGCGCATCTGCACGTGCCGTGCAGATGCGTCTAACAATGGCCAGGAGACAAATTCATGGACGCCTTCCATCTGATCGTGCATATGCTCCCCGTTATGGCGATGGGCGCAGTACTCACGTTGAAGTTCGCCGTCGCTTCGATGGTGCTGGGATTGATCGTAGGACTCGTGGTCGCCATCATGCGGATCGGTAACAGTCGGACCTTGTCCGGCATCGCACAAGGCTACGTCAGCTTGATGCGCGGCACGCCGCTGCTCGTGCAGATTTTCGTCGTGTACTACGGCCTTCCCGATATCGGAATTTCGCTCGACCCAACCACGGCCGGCATTCTCACGCTAACGCTCAATACCGGCGCCTATCTGTCCGAGAGCATGCGTGGCGCGATCCTTGGCATCGGCCGTGGCCAGTGGGCCGCGTCGCACAGCCTCGGCCTGACCCACCTGCAGACGCTGCGCCACGTCGTGTGCCCGCAGGCGCTACGCCTTGCCGTGCCGAGCCTCGGCAATACGCTCATCAGCCTGATCAAGGATACGTCGCTCGTCTCGGTCATCACGGTAACGGAATTGCTGCGTTCGACCCAGGAAGCCATCGCGTCGACGTTCCAGCCGCTGCCGCTCTATTTGACTGCCGCTGCGATTTACTGGGTACTGAGTACGGTGCTTGCCCGGCTGCAAGGAGTGGTCGAAGCGCGCTGCGCGCTACCTTCAAGCCACTGAATCCGTAACTTCAGCCAATGACTAAGAGTCCGAACATGATTTCTCTCGACAGCGTATCCAAGTGGTATGGCAAGCATCAGGTCCTCGAAGATTGCAGCGCCGAGGTCTCGAAAGGCGAAGTTGTCGTCGTCTGCGGCCCGTCTGGGTCGGGCAAGTCAACGCTCATCAAAACCATCAATGGCCTCGAACCTTTCCAGAAGGGCTGCATCACCGTCGACGGTGTGCGTCTCGACGATCCGGCGGTCAAACTGTCGACCCTGAGAGCGCGGGTCGGCATGGTGTTTCAGCATTTCGAGTTGTTTCCGCACCTGTCCGTGCTCGACAATCTCACGCTCGCCCAGACCAAGGTGCTGCGCCGATCGCGAGATGAGGCCCACAGCACTGCACTATCCCTGCTAGAGCGCGTCGGACTTAAGGCACACGCGCAGAAGTACCCGGGCCAACTGTCGGGTGGCCAACAACAGCGCGTGGCAATTGCTCGCGCGTTGTCGATGAATCCGGTGGCGATGCTGTTCGATGAACCGACGTCGGCACTCGATCCGGAAATGATCAACGAGGTGCTCGACGTGATGGTCGAGCTTGCACGCGAAGGGATGACGATGATATGCGTCACACACGAGATGGGTTTCGCCCGCAAGGTCGCGCACCGCGTGCTCTTCATGGATCGCGGCGTAATCGTCGAAGATGCGACGAGCGATGCGTTCTTCAATACGCCACGTGCCGAGCGGGCGCGGGACTTTCTGGACAAGATTCTGCATTGACCCGCCAAACGCCGTCGGCCGCCAGCCCGCGTCACCCCCACACCGTGCCGTTCCCCGTATGAAAACGACAAATCTTTCCGCCAGACTCGAGACTTTTGCCCGCTTGAACCTGATCGAAACGGCAACACCTCTCCAGCGGTTATCGCGTCTCTCAGCCCGCTTGGGTCGCGACATCTACGTCAAGCGCGATGACTTCACGTCGCTCGCCATGGGCGGCAACAAACTGCGCAAGCTTGAGTTTCTCGCGGCTGATGCGATCCGGCAGAAGGCCGATGTGTTGGTGACCGCCGGGGCCATCCAATCGAATCACGTCAGGCAGACCGCGGCGCTTGCCGCACAGCTCGGCCTCGAATGCGTCGCCCTATTGGAGAATCCGATCGGGACCGATCGCGACGACTATTTGCGCAGCGGCAATCGCCTGCTGCTCGATCTGTTTCGCGTTCGCGTCATCGACGTCGACGGCCTCGACGACGCGGACCGACTGCTCGAAGCGACGGCACAGCGCCTGCGGGATGAAGGTCGCCGTCCGTACGTGATTCCGATCGGAGGGTCGAATGCGCTCGGCGCACTCGGCTACGTGCGCGCAGGTCTCGAACTCGAGCAGCAGATAACCGCAACCGGGCTCACGTTCTCGAGCGTCGTACTGGCGTCGGGCAGTGCCGGCACGCACGCGGGCCTCGTGGTTGCGCTCGCGCATGCGCTTCCGGCGACACCTGTGGTCGGTGTCACCGTGTCGCGCACGGACGCAGCACAGCGTCCGAAGGTGCAAAATCTCGTCGACCGAACGAGCGAATTGCTCGACATCGAGATGCCGCCCGGCACGCGCATCAATCTATGGGACGAGTACTTCGCGCCGCGCTACGGAGAACCGAACGACGCCTGCATCGACGCGGTCAGACTGCTCGCCGAAACGGAAGGACTACTACTCGATCCCGTCTACACTGGCAAGGCGATGGCTGGCCTGATCGACGGAGTCGCGCGCGGCCGTTTTGACGGAAGCGATCCGGTGCTGTTCCTGCACACCGGCGGCGCACCTGCGCTGTTCGCCTATCGCGACGCGTTGCGAGCAGGCTGACGCGCAGTATTCTTGACGTATGCCCCGCAGCCTCACGGCCATCGTGAGTGTTGCGCCGTCTGTCGACATACATCGACAGACGGCGCGTTCGCGTCAGGCCCCCGGAACGTAACTGAGCGGAAGCGCGGTTGTCCGTTTAATGACCTCCATCGCGAACGCCGAGCTCACGTCCATCATCTCGACGCACTTGATCAGCCGCTTGTAGACGCTGTCATATCCGGCGATATCCGGCACGACAACCTTCAGCAGGTAATCGACATCGCCGCTCATCCGATAGATCTCGACGATCTCCGGGATCGAGCACACGCCTTCGACGAAACGCCTCGTCCACGCGTCGCCATGCTGGTTGGAGCGTACGGTCACAAACGCGGTCAGTCCCAGATTCAGCTTTGCCGGATCGCACAGCACGACCTGCTGCTGAATTACGCCTTCATCGCGAAGCTTTTGCAGCCGACGCCAGCATGGCGTCGGCGACAGGCTCACTGCCTTGGCCAAGTCATTCAGACCAATCGTCGCGTCTTTCTGAAGCAGCGTGAGAATTTGAACATCGCGTTTGTCCATGTTGTCTCCTATCTAGAAATAATTTCCAATCATAGCGATATTGACGACATTTTTTAAAAACAATTTTCGTCTGCGCGCAATTAACATGGCTTCAAGAACAGCGGTGGCGGCGATGCGCTTTCACCACGCCGTTTTCCCCGACCGAACAGATGAACAGAGGATGGCGCCTTGAACACCCAGCACTCAACCGACACAATCCTGGCCCACGAAGGCCGCTCGCACAGCCAACTCGGCGTACCGGTGAATCCGCCCGTCTACCGGCAGTCGACGTTGCTCTTTGAGAGCATCGAAGCGCTGAAGGTGGCAAGCGGTACGCCGAACGCTTATGGGCGCGGTGGCAGCCCGACTACGCGTTCGCTCGAGCGCACGCTCGCCCGCCTCGAAGGGGCGCACCGCGCCCTGCTCACGCCGAGCGGACTCAGCGCAATCACGACGTCGCTGCTCGCCGTGCTCAATCCCGGCGATCATCTGCTGATGACGGACTCTGTCTATGATCCAACCCGCTCGTTCTGTGCGGGGACGCTCGCCCGCCTTGGTATCGAAACGACGTACTACGATCCTGCGATTGGCGCGGGCATTGCGGCCTTGATGCGTCCGAACACGCGTGCGGTGTTCGTCGAGTCGCCAGGCTCGCTGACGTTCGAGGTACAGGACATCCCGGCGATCAGCCAGATCGCGCATCGGCACGACGCGATCGTGATGATGGACAACACTTGGGCCACGCCGCTGCATTTCCGCTCGTTCGAGCACGGCGTTGACGTCTCTATTCATGCAGCGACCAAGTACATCAGCGGACACTCCGACGTGATGATGGGCGCGATTCTCACAACCGAAGCGCTGTATCCGAAGATCAACCATCTCTACCGGCAGCTCGGCATGACCGTGAGCGGCGATGACGCATATCTCGCGTTGCGCGGCCTGCGCACGTTGTCCGTCCGGCTCGAGCGGCACCAGCGCAACGCGCACGCGGTGACCGAGTGGCTTGCAAAGCAACCGGAAGTCGCCGAGATCCTTTATCCCGCCCGACCGGGCTCGCCTGGGCATGCCCTATGGCGACGCGACTTCACGGGGGCGTGTGGCCTGTTCGGCGTCGTGCTGCATCCGCAATCCGATGAATCGATTCGGTCGATGCTCGATGGCATGACCTGTTTCGGTATGGGCTATAGCTGGGGCGGCTTCGAAAGCCTGATCCTCCGTTCCAGCCCGTCGAGCTATCGCACGGCGACAACGTGGCCGTGGAAGGGTCCACTGCTGCGGATTCACGCGGGCCTCGAAAATCCCGACGACATGATTGCCGACCTAGAGGCCGGATTCGAGAGGCTGCGCGTCGCCACCCTGACACAAATGGAAGCCTGAACGGTCGCGATACCGCTAGGGCGCCGTGGAATGTGCGTATCGATTCTTCCGTTTGTGACACGGCATGCGGGCGCATCGCTTCACCCATGACTGCAATTTTTCACATTCACCTACAGCGAGACAACCATGAAAGACAAACTGTTCATTCTTCGTCCGGGCTTCTTCAAGGAGGCTGAGGGCCCGTTCTATTGCGGCGACTCGGTATCTGTCGAGGGTTTGTTGAGTTTCTGCCCCCAGCTTCGCGACTCGGTTGATGTGGAGTACATCGATGCGCCGCGCCCGCGCAAGGCGATCATCGAACTGATCGGCGCAGACAACCAGTCGGCTCCCGTGATCGTGCTTGGCGAAGGGCGGGCTCCGAAGGACGGGGGCGTCGCCGTTCAGGACTACAACGGAACACGCTTCATCAATGCGCCTGACGATATCCGGCGTTACCTGTCATCTCAGTATGACGTCGCTCAAGCATCGTGACAGTTGACGCGCCGCCTGATTCATCAGGCAGGCGCGTTTGACCGCGTTGCTCCGCGAGTGCGCTGCGCGACCCAGAGAATTCCTCTGCCGGTGCACAAGCTCAGTATGTTTTAGCGCGCCGCTGGCCAATGGGGGACATGCCCGCGGCGCGATTGAGGATTCGCGAGGCGAGGATAACGAGGAACGGCGAAAGAACTCTCCGGGCGGATTAACGCACACAATCTATGTGCAGAGATCTCTAGCCCAAGGCGCTTTGCTAAGCGCGGGGAAGCCCTGCCACGATGCACACCAGGTGCCCAGCAAGCCGGCCTATCAGCGGTGCATGCCGCTGATAGCTATGCTTGGGATCACTACCCAGCCAATTGCACAAGCGCCCGATTGAATGCGCCAGGGTTAGCGATGTTCATGCCGTGCGAGGCACCAGCGATGGTTTGACGTTCAGCGTGTCCGATCCACGCCTGAAGTCGCTCGACGGTGTTCCGGAACATGCGCGGGCTCTTCTGCCCATCGATCAACAGCGTCCGGCACTGGATGTCGCGGGCGGCTTCGGGGGTATAGGCGGGCAGCGGATCGCGCAACTGCTTCGGGAGCGTTACCGCATTGTCCAGCGCCATCCTGCGGAAGCTCTGGGTGCTCTTGCTCCAGAAGCCCGGCAGGGTGACCGAGTCCACAAACAGGTTCAGGCCAGCGTCGAATTTGCCTTGCTCGATCAACTCGGCGGCCGTGGCTCTCAGCAATTGCGTAGCGGGCGGCAATTTACCGGTCTCCGCGTTCGGCGTCATCTGCAACGGACCGCCGGGGTCGGCCAGCGTGAGTGTCTTCACCAGATGCGGGTATTGGCGGGCCAGATGAAACGCCACGCAGCCGCCACGCGAGTGGCCAACCAGATGCACGGCGCCAAGGCCCAGCGCCTCGATGAACTCCGCCATCTCCACCACGTGCGCTTCCCAACTGAAGTCACCATGCCCGAACGCGTGCGTCTCCGGCCAATAGTGACCCAGGCTCGGCGCGAAGCAGTGGAAGTGCGCCGACAACGCGGCAAGCTGAGGATCCCAGTAGCGGTAATCGCACAACGATCCGTGCACAAAGACCATCGGCTCGCCGCTTCCGGCTTCCACGTAGGGCACCGAGGCGCCTGACGCAATGGCCGCAAAATTGGGTTGCGGCTGCACACCGGCAAGGGCCAGCGTCGTCAGGGGCGTGTGGGCATTCATGGTCAAGACTCCGTTTTCCCAAACTTTGCGCCAATGCAATGGAAAAGAAAATCGCATAATATTGATGCAATCTTTCAGTTTTTCTGATGAATCTACGCGAGCCAATGCCCATGAGTACCGAGATGAAAGCCCTCGACGTTGGCGTTCTCACCATGATCGTGGCCGTTGCCGATACGGGCACGATCAGCCGAGCCGCCGATCTCGTGCATCGATCGCAATCGGCGGTGAGCATGCAGATCAAGGCGCTGGAATCGGCCCTTGGCAAAGCGCTCTTCGTGCGCAAGCCGCGCAGCGTGGTGCCGACGCAAGACGGAGAGGTGCTCCTGGCGTACGCGCGGCGGATCATTGCACTTCGCGACGAGGCCTGGGCAGCGGTTGTGCGGCCGGACGTGACGGGCCGCGTGGTGATCGGTGTGCCGGACGATTACGCGTCGTCGCTCTTCCCGCCGATTCTCAAGAAATTCTCGGCCAGCTACCCCAAGGTCGAAATCCAGGTGATTGGCCTGCCCAGCGTTGCGCTGGCGCCGATGCTGCGCGACGGCACGGTGGACCTCGTATGCGCAACGCGGGTTAAAGGACTGACTGGTGATTTCTTGCGGCACGAGCCGATGGTGTGGGCCGCCGCCCCGGGCGCGACAGACATTTGGCGAGAGCGGCCACTGCCCATCGCGGTGTTCTTGCCGGGCAGCGTGGCACGCGAGAAGGCGATTCGGAGTCTGGAGCGCGCAAAGATCGCCTATCGAACGTCGTATGAGAGTCCGAGCCTGCTGGGCCTGCTGACGATGGCCCGAGCCGGCCTCGCCATTACTCCGCTGGCGCGATGTGCCGTGCCGTCTGATTTCACGTTGCTCGGGGCGGCGCATGGTCTGCCGGAGATTGGCACGCTCGAGATCGTGCTTGCGCGAAGTGTGACGTCCAACCGACAACCCTGCGATTTTCTCGCGGAGCGCATCATTGCTGAGCTGAATGCATGAATGCGCTGAGATGTGCCTCGTCTGCCGTTGTCCGCGGCAGCATCCTGACCGAAAGCGCTGCCTTGAGACGGATAATCTGCTGACCAAGCGCGGAGGTCCCAACGCCTGGTTCGGCGGCGGCCCGGTCCATCGGAGAGCGAACGGCGCACGCGACCTGCGAGCGTGCGCCGCCACGCGCATTTCTAATGGACGCTATGTGGCTGCCCATTCTTGTTTTCGCGCGCTAGTACCGACATGACGTCGGTTACCCGCTTCGATGTAGTTAAAACCGGTGACGAAGGCCGACGGTCACAGCCGTCTGATTGTTTGTGGACGACGCCGTCAGTCCGTCGATGTCGGCCGTAATGCCAGATCGTCCCGTTCCGCTGACATGCTGATAGATGGTCTGCAGATAGACGTCGGTTCGCTTCGACAGCAGATGATCCAGCTCGACATTCACCTGGTTGAACTTCGGCGACACACCATTGAAATTTGCGTCAGTGAACGTGTACGAACTAAGCAGCATCCATGCGGGTGTTATGTTGTAACGCACGTTGACTTCGTAGTTCGTGAAGCGCGCACTGCTTCCTGCGAGTGCGAGATTGCCGGAACGTCCAGACGCCGAGCCGCTGATGGAGACTGGGTTGTCAAGGCGCGTTTGCGTAAATACCAGGCCGACGGTTGTCTTGCCGAACGCGTAATTGAGCCCGGCACCATAGGTGCGCTGACGTTCCGCAGTAAAAGGAGCATCGTCGCTGACAGCGCCGCTGGGATTGACGGAGGTTCCGCCGTGATTGACGAACAAATACGAAGTAGCAAATCTCAGCGATCCATACGCATAATCCACACCAAGATTCCATGTGCGATTCGCGCTGAAACCTCCTGCTTGGTTCGAGAAGCCATAAATGCCGCCGAATCGTAATCCGCCATACGTCGGGCTCTGATACTTCACAGAATTATTGACGCGGAAAGAGTTGTTGAGATTGTCGTTGTCGTATGGGTGATTGGACCAGGAGCCGGCGGGAAGCGACATCGGACCGAGGTAGTCGACGATGTTGCTTGTCTGCCTCCCTACCGTTACGGTGCCGTATTGCGTGCTCGCTAGACCGACGAACGCTTGGCGTCCGAATTGCCTGCCACCCTGTTTAAGCTTGCCATCGAGAATGCCGTACCCGCTCTCAATTGTGAACAGCGCGGACAATCCCCCGCCGAGATCCTCGACGCCTTTCAAGCCCCAGCGGTTTCCGTTGAGGCTGCCCGCGGACGTCTGCACATTGTGCGAACCTCCTTGATTGCTGACGAAGGTAATTCCGGTGTCGATGAGGCCATAAAGCGTCACTGAACTTTGCGCATGGGCGAGCGACGTCGTTGCGGACAAAATGCCCGCAAAAAGGAGTTCTTTTCTCAAGATTCAATTCCCTGTAGATGTGAGGGTATTCGACGCGAATCCGCAAGCATCGTTGAAACGCATAAATGCCGGATTTGCCGAATGCCAAACGCTATTTCATCGCCATTGGCCAGATGGGTATTGAGTAACTCGTGCCGAAAATTACCAAGTCAATTTGAGATTTGAAATTAATTTTTTCTTATGCTGCATAAGTGCGATGAATTGTTCACGCGTGAGCGCGCGACATGTCGACACTTATCTCTGAGGGGGAAGTGATGCAGGAATGCAACGGCGATGAGGGCCAGCACGCTATCGAGGCGTCGATCCGACCCAGGGGAATCAATGTGGCAACGCGAAGGCCAGTCGAGGATCTATATCCCAGCCATCACATGGCGAAGGAGCGCTGTCCTTCTTGCTTGATGACACTTACACGTTTGACGGCGTACATGCCTTCTGAACGATATCGCGGCGCAGTTGAGGGGCGAGCATCGTGATGAACGCGTAAGTGTATGGCCGCAGGTAATGCTTGTTGTTCAGTACGAGATAGGTGGTGCTCTCTGGGAACAGGTGATCGACGTTGATTGCGCGCAAGCCGAAATCACGCTGCGGATCGAACGCGATGTCGGGTAACACGGTAACGCCGAGTCCATGTTCAACGTACGCTTTGACGACGTCTGCATTGGTGCCTTGCAGCAGCGTCGGTGATCTGAGCTGCAGTCGATCAAGCTCGCGCAGCAGTGTTGTGCGCGAGTTCGACGGCTCGAAAACCACGATCGGATAGCGTGCAATATCTTCGAGGGTAGGTCGCTCCACGTCGAGGAGTGCATGCCCGATCGGAACCAGCAACACCCGCCGGTAGGTGTGGAAGGGAAGCGCCACGAGACCCACGGGCAGCGAGTCGAACGTACTGAGCACACCAATGTCCGCGCGCCCGGTTATGATCGCGTCGAGAATTGCTTTGCCGCTCTCGGGCCGGATGGTAATTTGCACCTTCGGGTATTCCCGAGTGAATGTGCTTAATACCGTGGGCAAACGAAAGCGCGCCTGAGTGTGACTCGCTGCAATGGCGAGCGTCCCGTTCTCATCGGTGCGATGCGCCCGCCCAAGTTGTCGGATGTCGTCGATCTCCATCAACGCGCGCTGGGCTCGCTCGATGACCAGCGCACCATCACTACTGATCGCAACCAGGCGGCTGCGCTGCCGGACGAAGATTGCGAAGCCGAGTTCCTCTTCCAACTGTCGGATCTGCGTGCTTACACCAGGTTGCGACGTATTCAACGTCTCGGCTGCTTTGGAAACATTGAGATCCTGGCGGGCCACCTCGCAAATGCAGCGTAGTTGCTGAACGTTCATGGTGGACCTTCCCTTGCATGTATAAAAAAATCGTATAGCACATTATAGAGAGTTACTTCCTCTGCAAAAAATGAATTGGTAACGTTTCTCCATCAAACAGGAGAAATAGACATGGATCGTCGGACCAAACGCCACGCCCTTGTGCAGGAAACAATGGCGGAGATCATCGAACGAGTTGGGCAGCGCACCCCCGATCGCGCGTTGCTGAGCGAAGTGAGCCGGATTCTGCAACGCCTCACCGCCGCGCAGGACTTATTCCCATTAGAAGATTTTCCCGCGCCGGAGGCCGGTGCTCCGCAGACTTCGCTGCGTTATCTGCTGAATGAGCAGCCGGATCATGGCTTCGCGCTGTACGTGAATTCGATCGTGCCGGGCAAGCGCACTGCGCCGCATAACCACGGCACTTGGGCCGTTATCGTCGCCTTGGCGGGAGATGAGCTGAACCGCATCTACCGGCGCATCGACGACGGCAGCGACCCGGAGCGCGCGCAGCTCGAACTGGATCGGGAATACGTGGTCCGGCCGGGCGCGCCCATCGAGTTCATGCCGGACGATATCCACAGTATCCACGTTGACGGCGCCAGCACTGTGCGGCATCTGCACTTGTACGGCCGTGCTCTCGAAACGTTGAATGAGCGGATTGGCTTCGATCTGGAGACCGGTCGGGTCCTCAACTACAACCAGAATTTCATGCGGCCGACCGTCGGCAAGGATTTCGCGTAACCCACGCGATTTCGATGGAGCGCTCGCGCGACGGTATATGCGGGCGACGCAGATATTCACACGGGGGTCGTCAATGATTGATGTATGGGGACGCAACACATCATCCAATGTCGCGAAGGTGGTATGGGCGCTGAGGGAGCTCGATGTGCCGTTCGAACTTCACCTTGCGGGTGCAAACTTCGGTTCCCTGCGCTCCGAGGAATACCTGTCGCTCAATCCCAACGGACGGATTCCGACGCTGCGTGACGGCTCGTTGGTGTTGTGGGAGTCGAACGCGATCGTCCGTTATCTTGCCGCGCGTTACGGTGACGGCACGCTGTGGCCGGTTGATCCGGGCGCACGCGCGGCCAGCGACAAATGGATGGATTGGGCATCGTTGAATCTCGTCCCGGCGCTGCGGGCGCTGCGTGAGGCTCAGAAACAGTCGGCGCCGATTGACCATCGACGTGTGCTGCGCAACAGCGTTGTCGCGACGGTGAAGATCCTGGATGCGAGCCTTGGCGAGGGGCCATTCATCGCCGGCGCCGGGCTCACGATGGGCGACATCGCACTCGCGCCACACATTCATCGGCTGTCGCTCGTTGACGATGTACTCGCCGAACTGCCCGCGGTTGAGCGCTATCGCGCGGCGCTGAAGGAGCGCATTGGCTATCGCGAATGCATCGAAGCGCACATCACTTGAGTTGAAGCAAGGTCAGCGCGGGCGTGCGCCGAGCATTGCCAGGAACGAACGTATGCATCGCTTGGATTGCTCGCCTCGCGCTTGCGCCACCGATCTCGTCGAGGCGGCACATTGCCCGTCGATGAACCTTAACGCAAACGGACAAACTATTTCATGAAACGAGCTGATACGGTATTGACCCATGCCGGCCGTAGCCCCGCCGACCAGGAGGGGATGGTCAACCCGCCGGTATATCGAACATCGACGGTGATCTTTCCGACGCTGGCATCTTATGAAAAGCGGCACGAACTGGGTGACCATGGCGTGCGCTATGGTCGTCATGGCACGCCCACGACATTTGCTTTCGAACGTGCTGTCGCTGAGCTGGAAGGCGGCTACCGGTCTGTGGCGCTACCCAATGGTCTGGCGGCTATCGCATCAACGCTTCTCGCCTTGGCCGCGCCGGGTAGCCATGTATTGGTGCCTGATACGGTGTACGCGCCAGCGCGTAAATTCTGTATGCGGCGACTAGTGCCGCTCGGCATCGATGTGCAGTTCTACGACCCAAAGATCGGCGCCGGCATCGCAGCGTTGATTCGTCCGGAGACTGCAGTTGTGTATTGCGAATCGCCCGGATCGATGACGTTCGAGGTGCAGGACATTCCGGCGATCGCCAAGGCGGCGCGGGCCGCGGGCTGTGCGATCGTCGCCGACAACACATGGGCTACGCCCTACTTCTACTCGCCATTTGAACATGGCGTCGACGTATCGATCCATGCCGCCACCAAGTATATCGGTGGTCATTCCGATCTGATGATGGGCGTGATCACAACCAATGAACGCTATTGGCGCGTAGTGCGCGATGCGGTGAGCGATTTCGGCTACGGCGTGAGCCCCGACGACTGCTACCTCGCGTTGCGAGGACTGCGCACGATGGGCGTGCGATTGAAGCAGCAAATGGAGAACGCACTGGCTGTCGCGCGCTGGTTGCAGGCGCGCCCCGAAGTCAGTCGCGTGCTTTATCCCGCGCTACCTGAAGATCCGGGCCACGCAATATGGCAGCGAGATTTTCGTGGGGCGGCGTCGTTGTTCGCCATCGTGCTTCGCGAGGAATGCGCAAACGTACGAGCCTTCGTTGACGCACTTCGGCTATTCGGGATTGGGTCCAGCTGGGGTGGCTACGAAAGCCTGGTCAACGTCGTCCACGCCGAAGCGGTGCGCACCGTGAACGCGTGGCGGCCGGAGGGGGCCGTGATCCGACTTCACGTCGGTTTGGAGGACGTGGCGGATCTGATCGGCGATCTGGAACAGGCAATGCCCGCGCTGCAGACCGCGTGCTGACATGCAATTTCAACAAAGAGAAGGAGACGAACATGAGTAAAGGCATCTTCTGGAAAATCGCGGCGTTGTTCGCAGTACTGACGTCGTCGCTACTGACGACGGGCGCGCACGCAGCCACGCTCGCGGAAATCAAAGCGCGCGGCAAGTTGATTTGCGGTACCCAGAACGCGACTGCTCCGTATGCGTATCAGGATCCTAAGACCCGCACTTTCGTTGGTTATGACGTCGATATGTGTCATGCGCTTGCCGCCGGGCTAGGCGTTGCGCTCGAGCACAAGCCGATGTCGACCGAGGCGAGAATCGCGGAATTGGATATGGGTCGGGTTGACGTGGTCGCAGGCTCAATGACTTATCTGCCGCAGCGCGCGCAACAAGTCGACTATAGCCTGCAGTACCTGCAGGACGCGATCCGTGTTCTGGTCAAAAGGAAGTCGGGCGTCACCGACATCTCGCAGCTCAAGGGTGCTCGCGTGTGCGCGACCAGCGGCTCCGGCTCGGCCGCAATAGCAGGCCAAGTGCTCAAGCAGGCAAAAATCATTACGTTTAGCGACATCGCCGCATGCTATCTCGCGCTGCAGGACGAGAAGGTTGACGGCGTGGTGGGCGGTGAATTGGGTTTGATCCGCTTTCAGAACAATACGAAAAGCGGGGACGACCCGACCGTGCTGCTGCCGCAACCCGTATTCACCGAACATATGGGAATCGTCGTGAAGAAGGGCAATGCGGCGCTCTTGGCTGCGATTAACCAAGTGGTCACCCAAATGGATCGTAGCGGTGCGCTCAGTGCGATTTACGACAAGTGGCTCGGGTCGCAGTCGATCTACAAGCTGACTCGCACCTTCAAGGTCGAACCCGTCGATCAGCCCTGATTTGGCCAAATTGAACGATGCAATTTAATCTTTCGTTCCTCCTGACGAACGGTTTTGCCGACCTGCTCGCCTCAGGCGCGCGCACCACGTTGTCCCTGTTCGCGTGTGCGTGGGTCGGCAGCTTCATCGTCGCGCTGGTGATCGTCGTGCTGCGGGTAGTACCCGCTAAGCCGATCGCCGCGTTGATGAGCGCGTTCGTCATCTACCACCGCAACGTGCCGACCGTCGTGCAGATCATGGTCTGGTATTTCGGGGTGCCACAGATGCTGCCTCGTGTCATCCAGCTCTGGATCAACCACCACGACAGCGAGTTCCTATTGGCTGCCGTTGCATTGTCTCTCAACGCCGCCGCGTACTTTTCGGAGGACATTCGCTCGGGACTGCGCTCGGTTCCGTACGGGCAAATTGAAGCGGCGCGCTCGATCGGCCTGAGCGCCGGCGGATCGATGCGTTACGTGTTGTTGCCGCAGGCGCTGCGTATCGGACTGCCGTCGCTGCTCAACCGCTCGCTGATCCTTTTCAAGGACACGAGCCTTTCGATGGTGATCGGGGTAGCGGAAATGACGTATCAAGTGCATGCGATCGAAAACCAAACGTTTCGCGCGTTCGAAGTGTTCGCGGTATCGACGGTGTTTTATCTAATGTCCTGTTGGCTTCTGATGGGCCTGGGCGCGTGGTTGTCCCGGCGCTATGCGCCGGCGCCGAGGGGGTGAGCGCGATGTTCGACATTCTGCATCGATACCTCCTGGTCTTTCTGGTGGGAGGCTGGCCGAGAGGGCCGATCGGCGGCTTCGCGTTGACACTGATCCTTGCGGTCCTGGGCTTGGGGCTGGCGTTTCCAGTCGCACTTGCGCTCGGTCTGGCAAGAATGAGTCCTTGGCGAGTACTGCGCTGGCCCGCATTCGCCTGGGTTTACACGCTGCGTGGTATCCCGCTCCTGATGATTGTGTTTTGGGCCTACTACGTGATTCCGCTTGCCACTGGGCGGACCATTTCGGCGTTCCACACGGCGCTCGCAGCAATCGTCGCCTACGAGGCGGCGTTTCTCAGCGAGATCGTGCGGGCCGGATTACTCGCATTGCCGCGCGGGCAAATCGAGGCGGCCCGCGCATCAGGTTTGTCGTACCTGCAAGCGCTACGGCACGTGCTGTTGCCGCAGGCGCTGGTGAACATGATTCCTTCGTTCGTCAATCAGTTCGTGTCGACGATCAAGGCAACCTCGATCGTGTATGTGATCGGCGTGCAGGAAGTGACGTTCTCGGCGCAGCAGGTCAATAGCATGGAAACGACGAATGCGCTGCAGGTTTTTCTAGTGCTGGCCGGGTTTTATCTGCTGGCCTGTGCATCGCTTTCAGCGCTTGCGCGAATGCTGGACAGACGTATCCAGCGGCGACGAGCGGCGCAATGAGCATTCGGCAAGTGATGAGCAAAGGATTGGAAATGGACGCGATGATCGAGTTCGACAACGTACAGAAATGGTATGGCAAGTATCACGCGCTGAACGGCGTCAGCGGGAGCGTGAACAAAGGTGAAGTGGTCGTCGTCTGCGGGCCGTCGGGCTCCGGCAAGTCGACATTGATCCGCACCGTGAATCGTTTGGAGGATATCGGCGGCGGCGCGATCCGCGTTGACGGCAATGACATCCACGCCAAAGGACGGAGTCTGAACGCATTGCGCGCCGGAATTGGCTTCGTGTTTCAGCAGTTCAATTTGTTTCCGCACTTGTCGGCACTCCAGAACGTCATGCTTGCGCAGATGAAGGTGGCTGGAACGTCGCGGCAGCGCGCCGAGCAGCGCGCAACGGCGCTGCTGGAACGGGTTGGACTCGGCCATCGCGCGGACGCAATGCCGAGCATGTTGTCGGGAGGGCAGCAGCAGCGCGTTGCAATCGCGCGCGCGTTGGCGCTGCAACCCCCGCTGATCCTGTTCGACGAGCCAACCAGTGCGCTGGATCCCGAGATGGTGTGCGAGGTGCTTGGCGTCATGAAAGCACTCGCGGCGGACGGCATGACGATGGTGGTTGTCACGCACGAGATGGGCTTCGCGGCCGATGTGGCCGACCGGATCTGGTTCATGGATGCCGGCACGCTCCTCGAAGATACGACGCCGCAACAATTCTTTTCGGCGCCGCGCCACCCGCGTGCGCGCCAATTTCTATCAGACGTGGTCCGGCCTCAGCCGTTGGCCGATTCCCATCCTGTTTTGCAGCCGGCCGCGGGCGCATGAGCGCGTCTTCGTAGCGCCACCGTATCGACATTGGAGAAAGGTAGATGATGCATCTCGACGACGTCTCGATCGAGCAATTGAAGCAATGGTTGGCGGGTAGAGACGAGTTCGCGCTCATCGACGTCGGCGAGGAGGGCGAATTCGGACTCGGCCATTTGCTGCGGGCGATTAACGTGCCGTATAGCCGGCTCGAACTGCTGGTGCCGCCGCTTGTGCCGCGCCGCACCTGTCCGGTCCTGCTGATCGATCATGGAAACGGCATCGCATCGCGCGCGCGTGAACGGCTGCATGCGCTCGGCTATACGCAGGTAGGTGTAGTACGGGGGGGCGTACCAGCGTGGCGTATGGCGGGCAACGAGGTATTTCAAGGCATTTATGTCCCGAGCAAGGCCTTTGGCGAGTGGGTTGAGCATACTTTCGGCACGCCTTCGATCGATGCAGGTCAGTTGGCGGAATTGTTGGATGCCAATGCCGAGGTGATCGTGCTTGACCCGCGCACGGAAGCGGAGCACGCCGCCCGGCATGTGCCGTCCGCCGTATCTTGCCCGGGTGGGGAATTGGTCTATCGATTCGACGATCTCGTGTCGTCGCCTGATACGCTGGTTGTCGTTGCGTGTGGCGGACGCACGCGTGGCATCGTCGGCGCCCAGACGCTGATCAATTCCGGCGTGCCAAATCGTGTCGTTGCGCTTGCGGATGGCAACCACGGTTGGCGCCTCGCGGGCTTCGAGCTGGAGGTAGGCATGCACCGCCGCTTTCCTTCGGTGAGCGCGGCGGGTGGTGCACGCGCAGCCGAGCGCGCGGCGGGAGTCGCTCGCCGCTTCGGCATCGCACGCATTGATCGCTCGACGTTCGACGACTGGATGTCCGAAGCACAGCAGGCGCGTCGCACGACGTACGCGTTCGACGTCCGTACACCCCAGGAATTTGCATGCGGCCACCTCCCCGGTACGAGGTCGGCGCCGGGTGGGCAGTTGATTCAGGCGACCGATCAATGGGTCGGCACTTTGAATGCACGTGTCGTGCTGATCGATTCGGACAACGCGCGTGCGACGATGACCGCGCACTGGCTTAAGCATATGGGCTGGGACGTCTACGTGCTGACGGACGCGTTCGGCATAGATGCGCCGTCTTCGGACGCAGCTCAGGTTAACGGCTACGCCGTCGGCGCCGACGCGGCAGATCGAGCGGCGCGAGTCGAGCGCGAATGGAGTGCCGGCGTTCGGGGTGCCTGCGAAATTGCGCCAGCCGATGCGATGGAGCGAATTCGATCCGGCGCACTCGCCGTTTCGTTCGATTCGAGTGCGGACTATCTCGCGGCACATCCGCCCGGCGCGGTGTGGGCGAATCGAGCGCGCCTGGAGAAGATCAAGGCGCACGTTCGAGATGGCCGGTCGCTCGTGCTTTTTTCGAGCGATGCGGCTACTGCCCATCTGGCCGCGCTCGATCTGGCCGAAATCGCTGGTGAAGACGTAGCGATCGCCGTTGTGGCCGGCGGGCTGCGCGCTTGGCGCGAGGAAGGGCTTCCAATCGAGGCGTCTCCCGAAAGCGCATTGTCGCAAGACGCGCGTGTAGATGTGCTGTATTGGGCGAATGATCGTCGCCAAGGTAATGCTGACGCGATGCGCGCGTATCTCGATTGGGAGAAGCATCTGCTTGCGCAAGTAGCCGCAGACGGCCATTCTTTCGGGTTGGGTGGAAGATCGATCGACGCGCCCACGCTGAAGCGATGGCTGCACGACGGCGACGAAATCGCACTCTTCGACGTTCGCGAACATGGTCAATATGGCGAAGGACACCCGCTCTTCGCGGTGTCGCTACCGTACAGCCGGCTAGAAATCGATGCCGAACGGCTTGCGCCACGAAAAGATGTCAGGGTCGTCGTATTCGACGGCGGCAGTGAAAGCAGCGATGACGGCGCGCCGCCGGTCGCTGCGCGGGCCTCGCAGAGGCTGGCCGCGCTCGGATATACGAAAGTGCATGTTCTCAACGACGGCATGCATGCGTGGCGAGACGCCGGGCTGAACGTGTTCAGCGGCGTGAACGTTCCGTCGAAGGTCTTTGGGGAACTGATCGAGCATGCATACGACACGCCGCGCGTCGGCGCCGACGAGCTCGTCGCTTGGCGTGCTAGTGGGCGCAATGTATTGCTGCTCGATGGACGCCCCATTGACGAACACCGAAAAATGTCGGTGCCCGGTTCAATTTGTGTGCCAAACGGCGAATTGGCGCTTCGCGTCGATGATTTGCCGGGCAGCAACGAGGCGATCCTCGTCGTCCACTGCGCCGGACGTACGCGCAGCATTGTGGGCGCCCAAACCTTGATCAATCTGGGCTGGCCCAAGGACCGCGTGCTGGCGCTCGAGAACGGAACGCAGGGCTGGTATTTGGCCGACCACGCGCTTGAACATGGGGACGAACGGCGCTATTCGGACACTGTGTCGCCTGCCGCGCTTGCCGCGGCGCAAGTTGCAAGCGTGGCGCTCGCGGAGCGCTTCGGGGTGCCGAGCGTCGATGCTGACGCGGTCGTGCGATGGCAGGCGGAAGGCGAACATTCCGTGTTTCTCTTCGACGTGCGGACGGCTGACGAATACGCCGCTGGCAGTCTTTCTGGCGCACGCCACGTGCCAGGCGGGCAGCTTGTGCACGCAACGGACCGCTACGTCGGTGTGCGCCGCGCGAAGGTGATCGTATTTGACGACGACGGCGTTCGGGCACCCGTCATCGCTAGTTGGCTGCGGCAACTTGGCCATGACACCTACGTTCTGTCGGCCGGCTTGCGTAGCGGGCTGACGCTGCCGCGCCCGGACGGGTGGCGAGCGCAGGCTCTGCCAGGCATTGACGCGCGGGAGCTATCGGCGCGTCGATACGATGCGAAGGTCTGCGTGATTGATGTCCGCTCGAGCATGGCGTTCAGGCGCGCGCACATGGCGGGCGCCATCTGGTCGATTCGACCGCGCCTCGCGACGCTCGCGTTACCGTCCGATCGCTCGGACGTCGTGCTCGTTGCTGACGATGATGCCGTTGCTGCGCTAGCGGCGGCAGAATTGCTGGCGCGTCGCGATGTCTCGAGTGTGTCGGTGCTGACGGGCGGCTTCGCCGCGTGGGTGGCCGCCGGGCTGCCTTGCGAAAGCTCACCGGATCAGCCGTCGGATCAGGCCTGCATCGACTTTCTGTTCTTCGTGCACGACCGGCACGAAGGTAACCGAGAGGCGGCGCGGCGCTATCTGGAATGGGAAACCGGACTCATCGCACAGCTTGATTCCGACGAGTTGGCCGAGTTCGACATGCGCGGGGGGCGGTGATCCACTGAGTTAGCCTTTGCCCGTACCTTAGTCCGCTGACAGCTTCATCCATGAACCGGTCGGCGGGCTGGTGAATGCCGCCGGTTCATCCGCACCGATGAGCATAAAAAATGGCGCCGCGAACTGAAGGTTCGCGGCGCCATTTCACTGTGCTTCCCGCATTACGGCCCAACCAACGTACCGTAACGCGCCATCAAACTTACATCTGCACTGTGTCGGCGACTTCCTTGAAGTCTTCGATTTGGTCGAAGTTCATGTACTTGTAGATCTTGTCGCCGTCGGTGGCGAGCACGCCCATGTCGGCCATGTACTCTTCCCTGCTCGGAATCTTGCCCAGACGCGAGCAGATCGCCGCCAGTTCCGCCGAGCCGAGATACACGTTCGTGTTCTTACCCAGACGGTTCGGGAAGTTGCGGGTCGACGTCGACATGACCGTTGCACCTTCGCGCACCTGTGCCTGGTTACCCATGCACAGCGAACAGCCCGGCATTTCCGTACGCGCACCCGCCGTACCGAACACGCCGTAGTGACCTTCTTCGGTCAACTGCTTCTGGTCCATCTTCGTCGGCGGGGCCACCCACAGCTTGACCGGAATGTCGCGCTTGCCTTCGAGCAGCTTCGATGCCGCGCGGAAGTGACCGATGTTGGTCATGCACGACCCGATGAACACTTCGTCGATCTTCGCGCCGGCCACGTCCGACAGGGTCTTCACGTCGTCCGGATCATTCGGGCAGGCCACGATCGGTTCGTGGATGTCGGCCAGATCGATCTCGATGACCGCGGCGTACTCGGCATCCGCGTCCGGCGACAGCAGTTGCGGATCGGCCAGCCACTGCTCCATGGCCGCGATGCGGCGTTGCAGGCTGCGCGGATCCTGGTAGCCCTGCGCAATCATCCACTTCAGCAGCGTGACGTTGCTGTTGAGGTACTCGATGATCGGTTCCTTGTTCAGGTGCACCGTGCAACCGGCGGCCGAACGTTCGGCGGAGGCATCCGAGAGTTCGAACGCTTGCTCGACCTTCAGATCGGGCAGGCCTTCGATTTCGAGCACGCGGCCGGAGAAGATGTTCTTCTTGCCCTGCTTGGCGACCGTCAGCATGCCTTGCTTGATGGCGTACAGCGGAATCGCGTTAACGAGATCGCGCAGCGTGACGCCCGGCTGCATCTTGCCCTTGAAGCGCACGAGCACCGATTCCGGCATGTCCAGCGGCATCGTGCCGGTGGCCGCGGCGAAGGCGACCAAACCCGAGCCTGCCGGGAAGCTGATGCCGATCGGGAAGCGCGTATGCGAGTCGCCGCCGGTACCGACGGTGTCCGGCAGCAGCATGCGGTTGAGCCACGAGTGAATCACGCCGTCGCCCGGACGCAGCGCAATGCCGCCGCGCGTGCTGATGAAGTTCGGCAGGGTCTGGTGCGTCTTGACGTCCACCGGCTTCGGATAGGCGGCGGTGTGGCAGAACGATTGCATGACGAGATCGGCCGAGAAGCCGAGGCAGGCCAGATCCTTGAGTTCGTCACGGGTCATCGGACCGGTGGTGTCCTGCGAGCCGACCGAGGTCATCTTCGGTTCGCAGTACGTGCCCGGGCGGATCCCCTGGCCTTCGGGCAGACCGCAGGCGCGGCCGACCATCTTTTGCGCCAGCGAGAAGCCGCGGCCGTTGTCGACCGGTTGCTGCGGCAGACGGAACAGGGTCGACGCGGGCAGGCCCAGCGCTTCGCGCGCCTTGGCCGTGAGGCCGCGGCCGATGATCAGCGGAATACGGCCGCCGGCGCGCACTTCGTCGAACAGCACGTCGGACTTGACCTGGAATTCGGCGATCACTTCCCCGTTCTTGAGGGCCTTGCCTTCGTACGGGCGCAGTTCGACCACATCGCCCATTTCCATCTTCGACACGTCGAGTTCGATCGGCAGCGCGCCGGCGTCTTCCATCGTGTTGTAGAAGATCGGGGCGATCTTGCTGCCCAGACACACGCCGCCGAAGCGCTTGTTCGGGATGAAGGGGATGTCTTCGCCCGTGAACCACAGCACCGAGTTGGTGGCCGACTTGCGCGAGGAGCCGGTGCCGACCACGTCACCCACATAGGCGACGAGATGGCCCTTTTCCTTGAGCGACTCGATGAACTTGATCGGGCCGCGCTTGCCGTCTTCTTCCGGGGTGATGCCGGGGCGCGCGTTCTTGAGCATCGCCAGCGCGTGCATCGGAATATCCGGGCGGGTGGTGGCGTCCGGTGCCGGCGACAGGTCGTCGGTGTTGGTTTCGCCCGTCACCTTGAATACGGTGATGGTCAGGCTCTGCGGCACTTCCGGACGGCTCGTGAACCATTCGGCGTCGGCCCAGCTTTGCAGCACCGCGCGGGCGTTGGCGTTGCCCTTGTCGGCCAATTCCTTGACATCGTGGAACTGATCGAACATCAGGAGCGTTTTCTTGAGGGCGTCGGCAGCCACGGTGCCGACTTCGGCGTCGGACAGCAGCTCGATGAGCGGCTGGATGTTGTAGCCGCCCAGCATGGTGCCGAGCAGTTCGGTCGCACGGGCGCGCGAGATGAGCGAGCAGGCGGTCTCACCCTTGGCGACGGCGGCGAGAAAACCGGCCTTCACGCGCGCGGCTTCGTCCACCCCGGCGGGCACGCGGTTCGTGATGAGGTCGAGCAGCGTTTCCGCTTCACCCGCCGGCGGATTGGTCAGCAGCTCGACCAGTTCAGCGGTCTGCTGTGCCGTCAGCGGCAGGGGCGGAATACCAAGCGCGGCGCGGGCGGCCACGTGAACACGATAGTTTTCGAGCATGAGAAGACCTGCTGGCAATTCGTTTCGGGGGGAGGGGTTCAGCCCTCCGAGGTGTTATCCAAGACTGCGTTTCCCGTGATTTTAGTCCTTATGCCGGATAAGATCAAACGTCTTATGTCTTATGTCTTATATAAGACGTTCCTGTGCTGCGTAAGCGAGCGTTTCAGTAGCAGCAGAGGGACAGGCGAAGACCTCCCCCGCCCCCGCCGCTTTCTTTGTCACCTTTTCGCCGTGGCGCGCGTCTAATAGGCGAACACGAACATCATCGTCAACCGCGTTCCCAACGGAGTCTGCCTATGCCACCGGCCATTGATGCCCGAACGGACGCCGATCTGCTCGCAAGCGCTCGCGCCGGCGACGCCACCGCCTTCGAAGCCATCATGCGGCGCAACAACCGCTTGTTGTTTCGCACGGCGCGTGGCGTGGTGTCGAACGATGATGAAGCCCGGGACGTCGTGCAGGAAGCTTACTTGCATGCCTTCACCCGCCTCGAGTCGTTTCGCGGTGAGGCCGCATTGAGCACCTGGTTGGCGCGTATCACGATCAACGTCGCCCTGACGGCGCAACGCAAGCAAGGCCGGATGGCTCGGAGGGAACTGGCGCTCGACTACGACGATCCGCCCGGCGACGATTCACAGGAGAACAGCATGGCTTTGCGCACCTCCAGCGGGGACTCGCCCGACGTCATGGCCGAGCGAAGCCAAGTGCGCGACATCCTGCAGGCGGCGGTCGAAAATCTGCCCGCGATTTACCGGTGCGTGTTCATCCTGCGAGCGGTCGAGGACATGAGCGTCGCCGAAACGGCCTACTGCCTGGATGTCAGCGTCGACGTCGTGAAGACACGGTTTCTCCGGGCTCGCACGATGCTGCGTCAGTCACTGGCCGAACAAGTGAAACCCTACCTGCAAAGTACTTTCAGTTTCGCAGGGGCGGATTGTGACGCGGTGGTTCATCACGTTCTCGGCGCTCTCCGCCTGCGCGGAATGGTCCGATCGCACTGACCGGGTTCGCTGGGGACTTTTCTGGGAGTAGGACACGGAGGTTCCATATCATGAAGATTGCAAGCATTCTCTTATCCGGCATGCTCGCCTGTGCGGCGCAAGCTGCCATGGCGCAGGGGGCCGCACCGAACGACGCCCAGATCGCATCCATCGTCGTCACGGCGAATCAGGTCGATATCGACGCCGGCAAACTCGCCGAGTCCAAGGCGGCAAGCAAAGACGTGAAAGCGTTCGCCAAGCGGATGGTCGTCGATCATACCGGCGTGAACCAGTCGGCCGTTGCCCTGGTCGAGAAGCTGAAAGTCACGCCTGAAGACAACCCCACCAGTCAAAGCCTGAAGACCGGCGGCGACACGAACATCCAGTCGCTGAAGGCACTCAAGGGGGCGAAATTCGATCACGCGTATATCGACCACGAAGTTGCCTATCACGAGGCGGTGATCGACGTGATGGACAAAACCCTCATTCCGAGCGCCAAGAACGACGAGTTGAAGGCGCTGTTGGTCAAGGTGCGGCCGGCCTTCGTCGCGCATTTGGACCACGCGAAACATATCCAAAGCGAACTGGCCAGCAAGTCCTATTACTAGACCATGCGACGACCATCGATCGCGTTGCTGATGGCATTGAGCCTGGGGATGGCGGTGGGCTCGGCGCAGACCGTTTGCGCCGAGCCGGCGGTCCACACGGTCACGATAGACAGCATGCAATACTCACCGCCGACTCTGACCGTCAAGGTGGGCGAGACGGTCGTGTGGGTCAACCGCGACCCTTTCCCCCATACGGTGACCGCGCAAACCGGGGACTTCGACTCTAAGGGCATCGCGCCCGGTGAGTCATGGCAGTTCAAGCCGACGAAGAAGGGAAACTTTCCCTACTTCTGTCGATTTCACCCAACGATGAAGGGCACGTTGCGGGTCGAGTAGGGGCCGTTGCCGGTCGATTACCGTCGCGCGGATCTTCTGCCGGACGACGCCAGTGAGAACGGCCTCGCCTCGGCCCCGTGCTGCGCCGCCGCCTGGCGAGCGGTGACGTCGGAAAAGGCGGCCGATGCGCCGATTACTCGAATACGACGAGGGTCTCGGGCGACGGTGGGAGGGGCGCGACACTTATCTTTGAAAAGCCGGCTTCGCGGCCCATCTCCTCGAGCTCACGCGCGGTGTATGCATCGCCTCGCGGCGTCGATCCGAGCATCATGAAGGAGAATGCCGCGGCGAAGGGCGGCGAGACGCGATCGTCGTCAGGCACGAACTCCACCGCGAGCACTCGCCCTCCGGCCCTGAGGCTCTTGCGCACTTTCGAGAGCAGTCCCACGCAGGTGGGCGGATCGAAGTGGTGCAGGAAATTCGAGATCAGAACAAGATCGAAGTCCGTTCCCCATTCGACGTCAAACGCGCTGCCCTCGATTGTCTGATAGCGCGCGCTTACACCGGCCGCGACAGCGTTCTCTTTCGCGACCTCCAATACCGCCTGCCAGTCGGTTGCCACAACGTCCGCCGCGGGAAAGGCGCGAGCGATCGCAATGCCAAAGACCCCATGCCCGGCGGCAATGTCGAGCACGCGCTTCGGTGCTTCCGGCCATGTGCCGACGTGTTCGGCCACCGCCCGCGCGGTTGGCGCCACAAAGGGCACCATTGCGCGCGCGAATTTCACCCAGACGGGGTTGTCAGGGGACATGTTGCCCAGCCCTACGGAGCCGCCGTTTCGAACGAACGCAACCGGATCCTCCAGCCACAGCGCCGTCATTTCGGGGGCCGCGAGAAAATCAGTAACGCTTCCCATCCAAGCCGGCGATGAAGTCGTAAGGAACGCTGCAGTCGACGGCGTCAACAGATACCGCCCCATCTGCTTCTGCAGCAGCCCCAGCACGGTCAGGTAATCGCACAAAATGCGAACGCCGCGCTCGGAGGCCTGCACGCGTTTCGCTATCGGCTCAAGTTCGCCTTTTTCATGCTCGATCGCGGTGAACAGATCGAGCGCGATGGCGGCTTTCAATGCAGCGGTCTTCTGATATCCGAGTAAGGCATCTACGAAGGCTTGCGGAGAGATGTCGTCCATGACCAAAGTCCTTTCGCGAAATACCGCTGCAAGCGGCCTTGCCGATGAGGACGGGCGGTCATACCCACAGGGCGACGGGCAGACGGCTCCGGGAATCTGTTCGAGTATAGGAAATTCGCTGCCAGGTACCAGCGTTTTAATTCCGCACGCGTCGCCTCGCCATTGCGTGGGCGGGGCGAGCGTGTGCGTGCCCCGTCTACGCGTGGCAGCCGCGGGAGGCGTCGACGAGACGCCGGTGCTGAGCACAGTGCACGGCGCGCTGCGCCCGCTTATGTCGTCGTGCCGTCGCCCCGGCGCGAGACCTCTCGAATCTCGACCCCGTCACGCACAATCGTTCCGTCGTGTTCCAGTTGTGCCAACGTTCGATAGAGCGTTTCATGGGCGATGCCGAGCGTGGCGGCCCACTGCATGAGCGTTCCGGGTGGTTTGAACCGTCCCTGGTCGTCGCACTCCAGGCGCAGGCAATGCAGCACACGCTCGCGAGGCGAGCGTAGTGTCAGACGTTCAGCGCGGGCACGGCTGCGCACGAGTTGCCGCGACAGCAGCCGGATCCAATCGATGGCAAATCCGGTATCGCGCTGCAGACACGTCAGCAGGGTCTTCGCTGGAAAGGCCAGCAATTCGCTCGCACTGCCGCTAAACGCGTCACAGTGATAGTGAGAGCTGAAGAGGCTCGCCTCGGCCAGGAAATCGCCAGGCCCTCCGGTTTGCAGCGTGATGGATTCGCCGTGCGCTTCGTCACGTCGCAACAGCACCTGCCCCGTTTGAATCAGATACACCGACTCGACGCGCTGTCCGCGCTTGAACACATAAGTGTTCGCTTCGTACCGGCACAACCGGGCCGATTCGCGCAGTGTGTCCGGCCACGTTTGCGCACAGGACACCGATCCGGGGGTGAGGGCGTCGGAGAGGTCGGCCATGCGTGTCCCGGTGGGTTTGCGCGACTTACTTCGCCATCGAAGCGTTCATCGGATGGTGGTGCATCATGCCGGGATCGTGTCCCGCCATGGCGTCATGACCATGATCGGACAACTGTGCGTCGAACCATGCATGCAGCGCGTCGACCACGCGCGGCTCGGTCGCGCGATAGACGATCTCACCGCCATTCGGCAAGTCGCGATAGCTGACCTTCAGTTCGCCCGGCGGGGCGTTCTGCAACACCTGTAGACCTGGCATGTCGTTGCCGTGAATCGTCTCGGGCGCCCCGAAGTTGCCCGCCGCGAATTGTCGCGCGATGACGGTCATATGCTCGCGGATCAGCGAAACCTGCTTCGGGTCGCGATGCTTTGTGACAACCTGCTGGACGCCGCCCGTGGTCGTTTTCGTAAAGACATGGGTCGTCGCGGCCAAGGAGAACGGCATCACCTCCGCCCCGTGCTGCGCCACCGTCGCCTGGCGCGCGGTGAGGTCGGCGAAGGCGACCGATGAGAAACCGACGCCACCGAACAGGGCGGCGGTCGCGGCCCCAACTAACAACACTGAAGGGCGTTTCATGGATCACTCCAATCGAAAGTGCATTCGAAGTCTACCGGCAGCAAGCCACGCTGGCTATGACTGAAATCATACGTCGCGCCATACCGCTCAAACCGGTCAATACTGTGCGACGCTCCGGAAATACCGTCGCGTAGTCACGATTGAGTGCGAGCCCGTTCCACCAGGTGTTCGACCATTCGCTGCGCTGCGGGCGGTAACGTCTGGAAGCGCCGTCGCACTGACGTTGATGCTCCCCCGATGATGGCCTGGCAATCAGGCGTACGATTCCCATTGCGTCCCGGTCGCCCGACGGGGACCGGGCAGGCCCATCGCGCAGGCGATGGGTTACCGAGAGGACTACGTCTATGGGTACGCCTTCCCAGGTCACGTCATCTGCCGTCCATCACGAAGCGGATGACCCGCTGCCGCCCACCGACCCTACGAAAGGGCTGACCGCCCACGCGGCGCGGGATCGGCTGCAACGGTTCGGCGCCAATGTCATCGAGGATGTGCAACTCCCCGCCTGGCGTCAGTTCGCAGGCAAATTCTGGGGGCCGGTGCCGTGGATGCTGGAAGCGGTCGTTGTGCTTCAAGTGGCGCTGGGCAGACCTCAGGAGGCCCTCGTCATCCTGTTTCTGTTGGCTTTCAATGCGGCAGTCGCATTTGTCCAGGAACGTCGCGCCAAGGACGCGCTGGCACTGCTGCGTCGCCAGTTGCAAGTCAGTGCGCGCGTGATGCGCGACGCGCAATGGATGCGGCTATCGGCCACCCAACTCGTGCCGGGAGATGTCGTCCACGTGCGCGCCGGCGACATCGTGCCCGCCGACCTCAAGTTGTTCGACGGCGACGTATCGCTCGATCAATCGGCGCTCACGGGCGAGTCGCTGGCCGTTGGCGCCGGTCCGGGGCAGCCGGCCTACACCGGGTCGATCGTGCGTCAGGGGGAAGGCAGTGGCGAGGTCACTGCCACCGGGGCGCGCACTTACTTCGGCCGGACTGCTGAACTGGTGCGCACCTCGAATGCACCGAGTCACATGCAGCGCACCATTTTCGCGATCGTCAAACGCCTCGTCGCGTTCGACGCCGTGCTGGTCGTTCTGGTGATTCTCTACGCTGTGACGCACGGACTTCCCATGACGGAGACGGCGATCTTCGCGCTGCTGCTGCTCGTGGCGTCCGTGCCGGTCGCGCTCCCTGCCACCTACACGTTGGCCACCGCGATGGCGAGTGCCACGTTGGCCAAGCAAGGCGTGCTGGTCACGCGATTGCCGGCGGTTGAAGAGGCTGCGGCGATGGACACGTTGCTCTCCGATAAGACTGGCACGCTGACGAAGAACGAGTTGTCGGTCGCGAAAGTGACCGCCTTCGAGGGTTTCGATGACATGGCCGTGCTGCGCGCGGCCTCGCTGGCGAGCGACGATGCTTCGCAAGACCCCCTGGACCTCGCTATTCTTGCGGCCCATCGTGGCCAACCCGGTGCGCAAGCGCTGCCGGTGCGCAAAGCCTTCCGCCCTTTCGATCCCGCGACGCGCTTCAGTGAGGGGGTCTATCTCGTGGATGGCACCGAATGGTATGCGCTGAAGGGCGCGACCCGTGCCGTGCTGGCACAGTGCAGCGTGTCGCCTGCGCAACCCGATGCGATTGCCGAAGCGGAGCGGCTGTTGGAGGGCGCCGGCGCGCGCGTGCTGGCTGTTGCGCAAGGGGGCGCTGGCGCTATCCGGATGGTCGGCCTCGTAGCGCTATCGGACCCGCCCAGAGAAGATGCCCACGATCTCATCGTCAAGCTGGGCAACCTTGGGGTGCGGGTGTGCATGGCCACAGGCGACGCGCTGGAAACGGCGAAGGCCATCGGACAACGGCTTGGCCTTGGTGCGCGCGTATGCTCCGCGCATGCCGAGGATCTGCGTCACCCCGAGCAATGCGACATCTTTGCGCGCGTGTTGCCTGAAGAGAAGCATGCCATCGTTGCCGCGCTACAAACGGCAGGACACGTGACCGGCATGACCGGGGATGGCGTGAACGATGCCCCCGCGTTGCGTCAGGCGGAACTCGGCATCGCCGTCGCCAGCGCGACCGACGTGGCCAAGGCGGCGGCAGGCGTCGTGCTGACCGATCCAGGTCTCGAGGGCGTATTGTCGGTGGTCGCGGCGGGACGGGAGGTGCATCGTCGCATGCTGACGTACATCCTCAACAAAGTCGTCAAGACGCTGGAAATCGTCGTGTTCCTGACGCTCGGTCTGTGGTTCACGCACGGCTTCGTGATCTCGTCGCCGTTGATCGTGCTTCTGCTGTTTGCGAATGACTTTGTCACGATGAGTATCGCCGCCGACAGGACACTGCCGGCAAGCCGACCGCAGCGCTGGCAAGTAGGACAACTCATCAGTGCGGCAGCCGTTCTGGCGGCGGTGTCGCTCGTGTTCTCACTGTCGCTCTATGCGACGACGCGCAGCCGGCTCGGATTGGATCCTGCGCAGATGCAGACGCTGGTATTTCTCCTGTTGGTCTTTACAACGCAGGCCAACGTCTATGTGCTGCGCACCGACGGGCGAATCGGATCGTTGGCGCCCAGCCGGGTCCTCGTGGTGGCGAGCGTGAGCGCCGTGTCCATCGTCAGTGGCATGGCCGCGAGCGGAACGTTGATGGCGGCTGTGCCGATAACGCTCATCGGCATGCTCCTGGTCGCTGTGACCGTGTTCGCATTCGTTCTGGATGCGATCAAAGGCGTTGTGTTCAGGCACAGCCGTCTCGTCGAGCGGTAGCGAAATCGTCGTTTCGTACACTGAACTTCACTCACGCGCGTGTGATGAATGACCGAGGGGCAACGCGTGATCGCGCTAAGGGTTCGCTAAGGCAGCGCGCCTACGATCAATGTGAAGGTTGCGCGATGGCCGAGTCATCGCCCCTTCACACTCATCGTCACCCTTAGGAGTTCGATCATGAAGACCTCATATGTTGCTGCGCTCGTTGCCGTGGCGGGATTGCTTGGTGCAGTACAAATCAACGCGCAAGCGGCACAAAGCCAATCCGTGATGTCCAGCGGTGCTCCGTCCTCGTCACTCACACGTGCGCAGGTGTACGCGCAACTCGTAAGCGCGGAAAAGCACGGACTGATGCAGCAAGGCGACACCGTCTATCCTGAGACCGCGATGCTCCATCGTCCTCAAATGCACGTCACGCGGCTTGCCGTCGAGCAAAGCCTGAGCCGGGCCGAGCAACACGGCTTGCTCACGCAGTCACGTAACGCCTATCCCGTGGTTCACCTGACGGCCCGCACACACACGGCGTGGACACCGAAGATGCAGGTCGCGAGTGAGACGTCGATCGAGCGTCAGTATGCGCATCCGTAATCGCCATGCGCCGTCAGACCGTTCGACATTGACGATTCGGTCACGAAATGCGCACTTGCTAAGTCTTCGCTAAGTGTCGCGCCCCAGAATTCTGATCCATGGGGCACGGCGCTTGGCGACCGTGTCAGCCGGATTACGTTTTCAATCAGTGGCGAAGAGGCTTCGATGAAACAAACCATTACCCGTTACGATGCGGCATCCCGCTATCTGCACTGGCTTACTGCAGCCTTGTTGGCTGCGCAATTCGTTGTCGCCTTGACGATGCCCGATATCACGCGCAACACGCCCGCCATCGGACTTGTCGCGTGGCATCTCTCGCTGGGCGTCACGATTCTGGGACTCACCGCGATTCGACTGGTGTGGTCGCGCTGTCGCAGCACGCCGACGAAAGACAAGAAGTCGATCTTGCACATGTTCGCGTCGGTTGCGCACAAGGGCTTGTATGCGCTGTTGGTGGTCGTGCCCGTCCTGGGCTGGATCAACGCGTCGGCGCGGGGCTACGGACTGAAGTTGCTGGGCGTGGTGCCGTTGCCCGCGTTGTCGACGCAGGGATCGTCTTTCGGCCACTCGATGGGCGACGTGCACTCGTTCCTTGCCTACGTGTTGCTTGGCGCGATCGGGATGCATATCTGTGCCGCGCTTTACCATCACTGGGTGCTGCGTGACGGCACCTTGCACAAGATGCTTCCCGTGCAGAACCAGCCGGAACCCAGCACGACCCGCTAACGGCCGGTTTGTCGCGCGACGCTGTCTGATCGCCGTCGCGCGACACGAATTTCCGCAGCAAACACATTCGCCCGCCCACCGTTCCCGGTGGTTGCGGGCGAATTCGTTTGTCGATACAAGCGGGCCTTCATGCGCCGCCACCATCACCGCCCCGAAACCGCGCAGATAACGACAGTTTCTAATGCGTGGCTAAGAGTGGGGGCATAGGCTTCGGTTTGCGCAATTTCCCGCGCCATTTTCGTAGCACGCTCATTTCAAGGAAGACGCCGCATGGAGCGCCTGAATGACACGTTGTTTCTCATGCTCAATGCATCGGCGTTACCCACGCCCCCGGTATTCGGCATGGCGGTTTTCTTTGCGCAGTACTTGATTCTGACGGTGCCTGTGGCAATGGGGCTGTTGTGGCTGCGCGCCGACGAGGCGCAGCGCCGGTCGCTGATTGCCGCCGCCATGGCCGGCGCCATCGGCCTCGCTGTCAATCAGGCGATTGGCTGGGTGTGGCAACATCCGCGCCCGTTTATCGTTGGCATCGGACACACTTATCTGGCGCACGCGGCAGACAGTTCATTTCCGAGCGATCACCTCACGCTGATCTGGTCCGTCGCCTGCGCGCTCCTGCTGGACAATCGAACCCGAACGGCGGGCATTGCCGTCGCACTGCTCGGCCTCCCTGTGGCCTGGGCACGCATCTTCCTCGGCGTGCATTACCCGATGGATATGGCGGGATCGGCAGTTGTTGCAGGCATTTCCGCTTGGCTTGCCACGCGGCAAATGCGCTGGCTTCGAACAGCCGCCTACCGTCTGGCCATGGCGATTCACCGGAAGCTTTTCGCACGTTTGATCGAACGTGGATGGGTTCGGGCATGAGCCACATGCCGTGTGACGGACTAAGGGTGAGCTAAGCGTCTTGTTGGACACTTCACATGTTATCTAATGAACCCGGAGGCAAGCATGAATCGTATCAATGCATCTAGCCCGGCATGGTTAAACAAAGTGCCTGAAGTGACCTTGACGTTCTGGCTCATCAAGATGATGTCAACGACGGTCGGAGAGACGGCGGCCGACTTCTTGAACGTCAATCTCGGGTTCGGATTGACCGGTACGTCTGCCGTGATGGGCTTGCTTCTGGCGATCTTCCTGGGACTGCAAATCAATGCGCGCCGATACATCCCATGGCGCTATTGGAGCACCGTCGTATTTGTCAGTGTTTTCGGAACGCTCGTCACCGACAACTTGAGCGACAACCTTGGCGTACCGCTTGCCGTGTCGACGCTTGCGTTTTCGGCCGCGTTGCTCACGACATTCGGGATTTGGTATGCGAAGGAGCGGACCTTGTCGATTCATTCGATCGACACGATGAAACGTGAGCTTTTCTATTGGACCGCAATTTTGCTCACCTTCGCACTCGGCACGGCAGCGGGCGACTGGGTGGCCGAAGGTCTGAATCTTGGGTACGCGAACTCCGCTTTGATGTTCGGTGCGCTGATCGGCCTGGCTGCCATTGCGAGATTTGTGTTTCAGCGAAACGCTGTCACCACGTTCTGGATCGCCTATATCCTGACTCGCCCGTTCGGCGCCTCGTGTGGTGATCTTCTGTCGCAACCCATTTCCAATGGTGGTCTGGGCCTGGGTGTTGTCGGCACGAGCGCCGTATTCGTTACGGCAATCATAGCGCTGGTCCTGTATCTCTCCATTGCCGAGCGCAATGCAGCGCGTCAGCAAGTCTGAATTCTCTAGGACACTTCCAACCGTGAATACAACCGTACAGAAAACACTTAGCAAGGTCCCCGAGGTCACCCTCTTGTTCTGGGTGATCAAGATCGCCGCCACGACCCTGGGCGAGACCGGAGGCGATGCCGTCTCGATGTCCATGAATCTCGGCTACCTTGTCGGCACCGCGATCTTCGCGGTGGTGTTCGCCATTGCCGTCTCGGCGCAGATTCGTGCCAAGGCATTTTCGCCCGCGTTGTACTGGGTGACGATCATTGCCACGACGACGGTCGGCACCACACTCGCGGACTTCGCCGATCGGTCGCTTGGCATCGGCTACGCCGGAGGCTCGTCGATCCTGCTCGCCTTGCTGCTTGGCTCTCTGTGGCTCTGGTACCGAACGATGGGCTCCGTGTCCGTGCATTCGATCCACTCGCCCAAGGCCGAAGCGTTTTATTGGGTTACGATCATGTTTTCCCAGACGCTGGGCACCGCATTGGGTGACTGGACGGCGGACACCGCGGGGCTCGGCTATACGGGCGCGGCCGTGGTGTTCGGCGCGCTCCTGTTGATTCTCGTCGGTGCGTATTTGTGGACACGCACGTCGCGCACGTTCCTGTTCTGGGCAGCGTTCATCCTGACGCGTCCGCTGGGTGCCGTTGTCGGCGATTTTCTGGACAAGCCGATCAGCGCCGGTGGGCTTGCCCTGAGCCGGTACTCGGCGTCGTTTGCCCTGCTTGCATTTATTCTGACGAGTCTGCTCTTGTTCCGGCAACGCGCCGCGGCGAAAGCGCATTGATCCGTCGCTAGAAAGGAAATGGCATGCGCATCTTGCTCGTCGAAGATGATCCAATGATCGGCAGTGTCGTTCGCGATTCGCTCAAGGATGCGACATTCGCCGTGGATTGGGTTACCGACGGGCAGGCGGCGCTGGCGGCAGCCGACTGCCAGCATTACGACCTGGTACTGCTGGATCTGGGCCTGCCGGGCAAAGATGGTCATGTGGTGCTGCAAAGCCTGAGATCGCGAGGGCATCAGGTTCCCATCATCATTGTCACGGCGCGCGATACGCTGCCGGAACGCTTGAAGGGCCTTGACGCTGGCGCTGACGACTACGTGCTGAAGCCTTTCGAGATGGCGGAATTGCTCGCCCGCATCCGGGCCGTCATGCGACGTCAGGCGGGACAGGCGCTGCCGGTCATGTCGAATGGCATCGTCACCCTCGATCCGGGCACCCGGCAAGCGCATACGTCGGACGTTGCACCGGTGCAATTGTCGAATCGGGAGTTCGCGTTGCTGCAGGCGTTGCTGACGCGGCCCGGTGCCATCCTGTCCAGAAGCGATCTGGAAGACCGGATTTACGGGTGGGGAGACGAGGTCGAGAGCAACGCCATCGAATTTCTCATTCACTCGCTTCGCAAGAAGCTCGGCTCGAGCATCATTAAAAACGTGAGGGGAGCGGGATGGATGGTATTAAAGGGCGATTGAGCGATTCCATTCGCCTGCGCCTGAGCCTGTGGCTCTCGGTGGCGATCCTCGTCTTTGCCGTGATCGCCGGGGTCATTTCGTTCGCCGCAGCGTTCGACGAAGCCCACGAACTGCAGGACGATGTGCTGCGTCAGGTCGCGGCCCTCGTCGATAACAACCATCTGCAGACCAGCGAATTTCGCAATCTCCAGGCGCCTCAGGCGCCCCAGGCGAGCGGTGAGGAGGCACGCGTGGTTGTTCAGCCGCTCGGCGTGGCAACGCGTCCGGGCGCGGGCGACGGCGACGACAAGCTGCCGCTGTCGCTGCCGGTGACGATGGCCGACGGCCTGTCGACCGTCACCGTGGGCAAAGAGCCGTATCGGGTGCTGGTCAAGACGCTGCAATCCGGCGCGCGTATCGCGGTGGCGCAAGAGACGGACGTGCGCGACCAGATCGCCCGGACCAGCGCGATCCGGACCATCATGCCGCTCGTGGCATTCGTTCCCGTGTTGCTGCTGGTGGTCGGTTGGCTGGTGCGCAGGATATTCCGGCCGGTGGCGAGCCTGTCGAGCGAGATCGACAGGCGTCAATACAGCGAGCTGCATCCGGTGTCGACCGAACATCTGCCGAACGAGATTCGTCCGTTTCTGCGTGCCATCAACAACCTGTTGTCGCGCGTGTCGACGTCGGTCGACGCGCAGCACCGCTTCGTGGCCGACGCCGCGCATGAATTGCGCACGCCGTTGACGGCGCTTTCGCTTCAGGCAGAGCGCCTTGCCGAGGCGGATATGTCCGCGACGGCCAGGGAGCGCCTGGTGGAATTGCGCCAAGGCATCGAGCGCGGTCGACACATGCTCGAGCACCTGCTGACGTTGTCCAGCGTGCAGGCGACGCAGAGCGACAGGCATGCCACCACCGACTCCGTTCTGCGGGTCTTCCGTCAAACGCTGGAAACGCTGTACCCCCTGGCCGAAGCGAAGGGAATCGACCTCGGCATCGAGGCGAGTGAGGACGCGTCGCTACCGATGAGCGAGGCGGACCTGAGCATGCTGATCAAGAACCTGGTCGACAACGCCATTCGCTATACGCCGGCCGGGGGGCGCGTGGACATGATGCTCTCGTCGGGCAAGGGACAGACGGTTTTGTGCGTCAAGGATACCGGTCCGGGGATCGCGCCGAAGGAGCGCGATCGTGTTTTCGATGCTTTCTACCGAGGGCTGGGCACCAGCGAAGTGGGGTCGGGCTTAGGGTTGTCGATCGTGAAGGCCATTGCAGAGAAGGCCGGCGCCGATGTGCGCCTCGCCTACGCGGATGAGGTCGCGCGAACGGGCCTGAGCGTGACCGTCGTCGTACCGGGCGCATCGACCAATGTGCATGAGGGGGGCGGGGCGTGATGGGCTTCTCCGACGTCTACGAGAAGCGGCTCCATTTCGTCTTCGAGGCGAGCCTGTGGATAAAGGCGCTCTTCGCCCTTGCCGAGATCGTCGGCGGCGTCGTGGCGTACTTTATCCCCCGGCATTTCCTGCTGTCGACCGTGCTTTGGGTGACGGGGAACGAAATTGCGGAAGATCCGCACGATGTCGTCGCCCGCTTTTTGCTGCATACGGTGCAGCATCTTTCCGTCAGCTCACAGAAGTTCGCGGCGGCTTACCTGCTCGCGCACGGCGTGATCAAGTTATGGCTGATCATTGGCTTGCTGCGCGACAAGCTCTGGTATTTCCCCGTTTCGATGGTCGCGTTCGCCCTGTTCGTCGCCTACCAACTCTACCGATTCACGTTCACCCATTCGCCTTGGCTGCTGGTCCTCTCGGCACTCGACATTGCCATCATTGCACTGACGTGGCACGAATATCGCCTCTCGAAGACGCTCCATGCGCGTGGGAACGCCGGAACCGTCACGCGCAGCTAACGGCCTCCGGGCGTCAGTGAAACAGGCTCGTAAAACAAAAAGGCAGACGAACTCGCGTTCATCTGCCTTTTGAATGCCTGGTGCCCAGGGCGGGACTCGAACCCGCACGCCTCTCGGCGCTACCCCCTCAAGATAGTGCGTCTACCAATTCCGCCACCTGGGCAGGGGACGGCGATTGTAACGGGAAAATCGAGTTTTGTGAACGGCCGTTATAGCCCCTCAGGCCGCCCGACGCTTCGTCGACCCCACGACCGACAACGACGGCGCGTGCGGCGCCGCGTGCTGCCCATCGCGCAGACGGAAGCGCGCCACCGTCTCCGCCAGCATACGAGCCTGCTCGCTCAGCATGGCCGACGCGGCCGCCGATTCTTCCACCAGCGCGGCGTTCTGCTGTGTGGCCTGATCCATCTCCGAGACCGAGCGGTCAATCTGGCTGATGCCCGTGCTCTGCTCGGTCATGGCGCCGTTGATCTCGCTCACCAGACGCTGCACGCGCGTAATTCCGTCAACGATTTCGTTCATCGTGGTGCCTGCCGCCTGCACCCGTTCCGTACCGCTCTTGACATTCTGCACCGACGTCTCGATCAGCGTCTTGATTTCCTGAGCGGCCGCCGCACTGCGTTGGGCCAGCGTGCGAACCTCGCCCGCCACCACGGCGAAGCCGCGTCCCTGCTCGCCCGCACGTGCCGCCTCCACCGCCGCGTTGAGCGCCAGGATGTTGGTTTGGAACGCAATACCGTCGATCACGCTGATGATCTCCGTGATGCGTTCCGACGACTGCGTGATCGCCGCCATCGTGCCGACCGCATCGGTGACGACCTGACCGCCACGCGCGGCGGCGGCGCTCGCATCGTTGGCCAGGCGCGTGGCATGCTCGGCGGTCTCGGCCGTCTGCTTGACGCTGGACGTCATCTCCGTGAGCGCCGACGACGTCTCCTGCAACGACCCTGCCGAAGCTTCCGTACGTTGCGACAGATCGCGGTTGCCCATCTCGATCTCGCTGGTGGCCGATGTCATCGACGACACGCCCGAGCGCACGTCGAGCATCACCGAGCTGATCTTGTCGACGAATGCGTTGAACGACTTCGAGATTTGCGCCACCTCGTCCTGCCCGATGACATCGAGACGCTGCGTCAGGTCGCCGTCACCCGAGCCGATGGTGTCCATGGCGTCGCGCACGATCGACAGACGCTTGAACGCGCGCGACGTAAAGATGGAGGCAATGACCAGTGCGATTAACGTCAATATCACGAGCGTGATGCCTGTTGCGTCCAGCACATGCGTCAGGCCCGCTGTGGCTTCCGTGCGGTCGAGCGCCACCACCAGATACCAGTCCGTGCCCGGAATGCGCTTGGCCTTGAGCAGCTTGGGTGCGCCGGAGAGTTCCATCGCGACCGGTGCGGCGCCGTCGGCAGCCATGCCCGGCAGCGAGTCGGCGGTGAGCGCGGGCGCCACGTCCGTCGACGGCTTGAGCGAGAACTTGTTATCCGGGTGAGCGATCACCTGACCGTCGCTCGCCACCACCAGCGCGAGGCTCGACGGCGTGGGATGCACCGCCTTGATGATGTCCTGCACACCAGTGAGCGCCACGGCGCCGCTGACCACGCCGGTGGTCTGGCCGTCACGCAGGATCGGCGCGGTGAAGGCGACATACGGAATGCCCGTCGACGAATCGCCATACGGCTTGGTGACGGTGAGCTTGCCTGCCGCCAGGGCGCTCTTGTACCACGGACGCGCCGTCGGGTCGTAGTCCGGCGGCGTGGGCGCGGTGGAGAAGAATGTCTTGTCCGACCAGCCGATGCTCGTGATCGGGAAGTCGTTGGTCTTGCCCATGAGCTTCACGAGCCCGGCCGGATCTCCTTTCTCGACGACTTGCGACGTCGCCACGACCGCCTGCGCTTTGTCGGCGGACCAGCGCTCGATGGTGCCGGCATTCCCATTGGCCACGGCCGACAGCGTGTCGGCGATGCTCGACATCATGCTGTCACGCACGATGACGTAAGTCGTGATGCCAGAGAGAATCAGCGCGCCCACCACCGTCAGGCAGGAAATGAGCAGAATCCGGGTTCGCAACGAAGTGACTTTCATGAGCTTTCATCGGTAGGCCCGCGTGCGGACCGTTGAATGGGGGGGCGACGGGCTAGGCGGTGCCACCTGCGCCGTCGCATTGATACATTGCAGCATTACTCTCTGCGCTTACGGCTGGGGGAGGCCGAAACTTTAATGAGTGCGGATCAATGAGCGCATGAGTGCGCCTTGCGGCCCACGGCAGGGCGAGCGGGAATTCAGCGGGTGCTGGGGCGCGTGAGATCGGGGAAGCCGAGCGTTGTCGCGTGGCAACCGTCAGCCAGCGCATCGTCGTGGGTCGAGAAGAAGACGCAGCAATCCTTGCCGAGGGTCGTGAACCAGTCGATCAGCACGGCGCGCGAGGCGGCATCGAGTCCGCCACTGGGTTCGTCCGCGAGAATCACACGCGGGCTGCCGAAGTGCGTGGCGGTCAAATAGTATTTTCGACGTGTGCCGAGCGACATCTGGTCGAAGCGCTTTTCCATATGCGGCATCAGCCCGAACCGCTCGGCCAGATCGAGCACGCTGGCACTCACGTGCGTTTGCCTGTCGGCGGCGCGCTGTTCGAGAAAGCCACGTCCGGTTTGCGACGGCTCGCCCAGGCAGTCGAACGGCACCACGGCGAGCGACGCCTTGGCCTCGGCAGGGGCGTCGCGCATGGCATGTCCGTCGATCCAGACCTGGCCGTCGTCCGGCACGACCGTGCCCGCGAGCATGCCGAGCAGCGTGGTCTTGCCGCCGCCCCCTTCGTCGCGCAGAGCAAAGCATCCGCGCTCGGCGCGGAAGCTCAGGTGCTGGAAAAGCGTGAAAGTGCCGAAGCGTTTGGCAAGATTCTCGAAACGAAGCATGGGCGTGTGACGGCTACTTCAGATAGGCCTTGATGACATGAAGCACGGGGGCCAGTTCGGCCTCGCGACGTGCCTGCTCGGACTCGTTGACGAGGTGATCGACGAGATGCCCCTCGATGACCGCGCCCATCAAGCCGTTGACCGCCCCGCGAATCGCCGCGATCTGCTGGAGAATCTCGATACAGTCGCCCTCTTCGTTTAGTTGCCGCTCCAACGCCTGTGCCTGGCCCTGAATGCGACGTACGCGTGCCAGCAACTTGTGCTTTTCCCGAATCGTGTGCACGGTCTGTCGCGCTCCTGTCTGTGTCGATCAAATGGCCGAAAATGTTAGCACGTACATACTAGGGGCCAGTATATCCCCGATTCGGCTTCCCGCGGATCGGAGGCGCGCCGCCGATTACTCGCCGATCAGAAACGGTGGACCGAAGCGCGTGGCGATGTGCTCCGTCGACTCGAACAATTCGCGCAGGACCTGACTTGTACACGTCGGCTGCACGTATAGATAGAACGCGACGTCGGGCAAGCGCGGCAGGCCGTCGGCTTCAGAGAGCACGCGCATGTTCGCATCGAGAAGCTCGGTGGTGCGAGCCGTCACCCCGAGGCCCGCGCTGATCGCCGCCCTGATGCCGGTCAGTGTCGGCGAGATGAAGCTCGTGCGCCAGGCGATGCCCGCCGCGTTGAGCCGCTCGATGGACAAGCGGCGAAACAGGCTCAGTTCGTCGGCCATCACCAGCGGCACAGGCGCGGACGAATTGAAGATGAAGTCGTCGGCACAGATCCACACCATCGGCGAAGTGCGCAGCTTGATGCCGGGGAAGGCTTCGTCGTAGCGCGTCGAGATCGCCAGATCCAGCTCCTTGTCGCGCAGGGCGTCCATCAAATGCGGGCTGCGGCCGACGATGATCTCCAACTGCAATTCCGCCGAGAGTTTCGATAACCGTCGCAACATGCTCGGCAGAATCGAGTCGGCCACGTCGTGCGGCGATCCAATGCGCAGCTTTTCCACCGGTCCGCGCGTTTGCATGACCTGTACGGCCTGGTCGTTGAGCGCCAGGATCTTGTTCGCATAGGCCACGAGCCGCACGCCATCGGCGGTCATCGCCTTCTGCCGGCCCTGCTTTTCGAACAGCGCGCACCCCATCTCCTGTTCGAGCCGCTGCATCTGCTGGGTGATGGCAGACTGGGTGCGTCCCACGCGCGTGGCGGCTGCCGCAAACGTCTCGTGCTGCGCAATCGCCACGAAAGTGCGCAACAGGTCGATATCCAGATTTCGCATGACGGTTCTGCGCCAATGCTTCAGGCGCGCTAATGTTTCAGGGATAAAAATTAAATTGTTCTCGGGGATTTTGGTCGATAACCTGCCTGACACTCAAGCAATATTTATGTAATCGGGCGGAAGCTGGCGTTGACCGGCCCCCCTGATCATCGATTCGCCCTTCGGTCGAACTCAAGGAGACTCAGGATCATGTGGCAACGACACTTTGCAGCCGCGCTGTTCGCAACACTCGCCATCACGGGCGTCGCACACGCTGACCAACTGGCCGACATCAAGGCGCGCGGCACGCTTGTTTGCGGCACGCAGAACGCCAGCGAGCCGTATGCGTTTCCCGACGCGGCCACGCGCAAGATCGTCGGATTCGACGTTGACGTGTGCAACGCGATCGCGAAGGGATTGGGCGTGAAGCTCGAACACCGTGCGCTGTCGACCGACGCCCGCATCCCCGAACTCAAGACGCATCGCGTCGACGTGCTGGCTGCCGCCGTTGCCTGGATGCCGGCCCGTGCCGCTCAGGTCGACTTCAGCGACCAGTACTTCGTTGCCCCGATTCGCGTGCTGGTGCGCGCCGACTCGCCGGTGCAGACGCTCGATCAGCTCGCGGGCAAGAAGATTGCCGCGTCCGAGGGGTCCAGCTCGGCCGCCGTGTCGGTCACGCGTCTGCCCGATTCGAACCTGCTCACCTTCCACGACATTTCGTCGGCGTTCCTCGCGCTGCAGCAAGGTAAGGTCGAGGGGCTGGTGGCGGGCCAACTGATTCTGGCGCGCTTCGCCAATGAAGCTGCCGCCAAGGGCGGACAGCAATACCGACTGCTCACCAAGTCGGTCTTCGAAGAACGTTGGGGCGTGGTGACCAACAAGAACGAACCCGCTTTGCTCGCCGCCGTGAACAAGATTCTGGTCGACTACGACAAGTCGAATGGTTTGCAGGACAGCTTCGACAAGTGGCTCGGCAACAAGTCGGTCTACAAGTTCACGCGCGACTATAAGGTCGAGCCGATCAAGGTGCAGTAAGCGAGACGCGGCGTAATGTTCGATCTTTCGTTTCTGCTCGAAGACGGCTACCTGAAGCTGTTTCGCGACGGGGTGCTGACCACGCTCCAACTGTTCGTGGTCTCGGGACTCCTGGCGATCGTGGTGGGCGTGGTGCTCACCACGCTGCGCGCCCTGCCGGTCAAGCTCTTCAAGGGCTTCGTGATCGTGGTGGTGGAATATCACCGCAACGTGCCGGTGCTGGTGCAGATTCTTGTATGGTACTTCGGCGTGCCGCAACTGCTGCCTGAAGGCCTGCGCGACTGGATCAACGCGGGCAACACCGAGTTTGTCTTCGCAACGCTGGCCCTGGCGCTCAATGCCGGCGCGTTCATCTCCGAAGACCTGCGCTCGGGGCTGCGCGCGATTCCGCACACGCAGCAGGAGGCCGCGTGGTCGATCGGTCTCACGTACTTGCAGTCGTTCCGTTATGTCGTGCTGCCGCAGGGTATTCGTGTGGCGACGCCCGCGTTGCTCAATCAGGCGCTGTTGCTCTTCAAGAACAGCTCGCTGGCAATGGCGATTGGCGTGCACGAACTGATGTATCGCACGCGTCAGATCGACAACCTGACGTTCCGCACGTTCGATGTGTTCATGGTGGCGACGATCCTGTATCTGATCGGCACGCTGGCCTTGATGGCGCTCTCCGAGCACGTTGCCAAACGCCGTACGGCGCCCTCGGGAGTTTGAGACGATGTACGAGATCCTGCATGACTATCTCGCGCTGTTCCTCGTTGGGAGCTGGCCCAACGGCCCGCTTGGCGGCGTGGCGATCACGCTCATTCTCTCGGCGCTCGGGCTGGTGATGTCGTTTCCCATCGCGGTGGTGATCGGCATGGCGCAAGTCTCGCCGCTGCGCTGGCTGCGACGTGCGGCCGGTGTATGGACGCGACTGGTGCGCGGCATCCCGCTGCTGATGATCATCTTCTGGGCGTACTTTGCTGTGCCGCTGCTCGTGGGCGCCGAGGTATCGGCATTCACGACGGCCGTGTGCGCGATCATCGTCTACGAGAGCGCCTTCCTGTCGCAGATCGTGCGTGCCGGCCTCGAAGGCCTGCCGCGCGGCCAGATGGAAGCGGCGCGCTCGAACGGGCTGTCGTGGCTGCAAAGCATGCGTTACGTGCAATTGCCGCAGGCGCTCGCGAACATGTTGCCGTCGATCGTCAACCAGTTCGTGTCGATCATCAAGGCGACGTCGCTCGCCTATGTGATCGGGGTGCCCGAGCTGACGTACTCGGCCGCGCAGGTTAATACGATCGTGCTGACCAAGCCGCTGCAGACGTTCCTCGTGCTCGCAGCTTTCTATTTCGTGTTGTGTTTCGCCATTTCGCGTTTCGCCGGCTGGCTCGAGCGTCGTATCGCCCGTCAGCGTGCGGGATTGGCCTAAGTGCAGGATTCAAGAAGGAGAACGCGATCATGACCATGCTCGCATTCGAGAAAGTCGATAAGTATTACGGCGAACATCACGTCCTCAAGGGGATCGACGCCAGCATCGGGCGCGGCGAAGTCGTGGTCGTGTGCGGTCCGTCGGGCTCCGGCAAGTCGACGTTGATTCGTACCGTCACGCGGCTCGAAGCTATTCAGAAAGGCCGCATCCTTTTCGAAGGCCGGGACGTCACCGCGCGCGACGTCAAGCTCAACCAATTGCGCGCCCGCATCGGCTTCGTGTTTCAGAGCTTCAATCTGTTTCAGAACCTCTCGGTGCGCCAGAACCTGATGCTCGGACCGACGAAGGTGCTCGGCATGTCGCGTGACGAAGCCACGGCCCAGGCCGAGACGCTGCTCGCCAAGGTTGGCCTCGCCCACAAGATCGACGCCATGCCGGCGAACCTCTCGGGCGGTCAGCAGCAACGTGTGGCCATTGCCCGCGCGCTCGCCATGAAGCCGCCGCTCATGCTGTTCGACGAACCGACGAGCGCCCTCGATCCCGAGATGGTGCAGGAGGTCTTGCAAGTCATGCGCTCGCTGGCGGAGGAGGGGCTGACAATGATGATCGTCACGCACGAGATGGGTTTTGCGCGCGATGTGTCGAGCCGTGTCTGGTTCATGGACCAGGGGCAGTTGCTCGAAGACGCGCCGCCGGCGGAATTTTTCAGCCAGCCGAAGCACGCGCGTGCGCAGCGATTCCTGCAGGACGTGCTGCGCCCGTCGCCGATGATCGGCGTGCCGCGCGACGCCGTGCCCGCCTGACAACGACCCCACAAGCACGACGCACACGACACTTACGCCATACCCGAACACGCGACCGCGCCCCAGCCGGGACCCGTCGCAGAACAAGATCCTACGGAGAAGACTTCACATGTCCACGCCCACCCTAGCCGAACAACGTCAGGCCGCCGTCGGCGACGCCATTGCAGCCATGAAGGCGTCGCTGGCCCCTGAGGGCGAGACGCGCCCCGCGCTGGCCGCCGTACTCGATCAGGTCAAATCGCTCGCCGCGCGCACCGCGCTGTGGAACGAGGCCGACTTCCCGCCGCCGGCCGACGGCGAACTGCAAGCGCGTTACCTGATTCACGAAGACGCGGACAAGACCTACGCGCTGTACCTGAACGTTATGCGTCCGGGCAAGAAGATCACGCCGCACAACCATACGACGTGGGCCTGCATCGCGGCGGTCGAAGGCGTCGAATACAACTACGTCTACCGTCGCACCGACGACGGCAAGACACCCGGCGTCGGCACGCTGGAAGTGAGCGACACTGTCGTGGTCGATCCGGGCCACGGCATTGCGCTGGCGTCGGACGACATTCATGCCGTCGAGATCCAGGGCGACGCGCCGATTCGCCACCTGCACATGTATGGCCGCGCGCTCGAGACGCTGACCGAGCGCATCACGTTCGATCTCGCTAAGGGCACGTATCAAGTCATGGATATCGGCGTGAAGACCCGCCGCTAAAGCTACCGTGACCGCCGGCGAAATCCGGCGGCGAACTCCCTGACGGCGCGAGCGTTCCTCGTGCCCCCAATTCACATCGCCCCGCCGGGCGGTGCGGGCCCGTTCATCCCTACGCTTTGGACATGACCGGGCGGAACCTGACAACCGACGCAACGCTATGACCTCGTTTACTCCTCACTTCGTGCCGCCCGCCCGCCTCAAGGAATGGTTGCACGACGGCGCCGAAATCGCCGTGTTCGACGTGCGCGAGCATGGCGAGTACGGCGAAGCACATCTCTTCTATGGCGTGACGCTGCCCTACAGCCGCCTGGAACTCGACATCGTGCGACTTGCGCCGCGCCGCGACGCCCGCGTGGTGCTCTATGACACCGACGGGAGTGTCGCCGTTCAGGGGGCGCAGCGCTTGGCCGCGCTCGGATATTCCGACGTGTACGTGCTCGAAGGCGGCACACAGGCTTGGCAACAAGCCGGCTTTCGTCTGTTCGCTGGCGTGAACGTGCCGTCAAAGACCTTCGGTGAGTTGGTGGAGATGGCGTATCACACGCCCCGTGTGTCGGCGCGCGAGCTGGCCGCCATGCGCGAGCGCGGCGACGACGTCGTGATTCTCGACGGACGTCCCGTGAGCGAATACCTGAAGATGACGATTCCGTCGTCGATTTGCTGCCCGAACGGCGAACTCGGCTATCGCATTCGCGAGCTGGTGCCGAACCCCACCACGCCCATCGTCGTGAACTGCGCCGGCCGTACGCGCAGCATCATCGGCGCGCAGACGCTCATCAACCTCGGCATTCCCAACCCGGTGATGGCGCTGGAGAACGGCACGCAGGGCTGGTATCTGGAAGATTTGCCGCTGGAGCATGGCAGCACGCGCCGCTATCCGGACGCGGTTGCGCCGTCGAGCCTCGCGCAGATGCGTGAAGCGAGCGGTGCGTTGGCCGAGCGCTTCGCTGTGCCCGAGGTGGATGCCGCGACGTTTGCGCAATGGGCCACGGACACGACGCGCACGCTGTTCCTGTGCGACGTGCGCACGCCGGAAGAATTCGCTGCCGGGTCGCTGCCCGGTGCGCAGCACACGCCGGGCGGCCAGTTGATTCAGGCGACGGATCAATACGTGGGCGTGCGTCATGCCCGGGTGGTGCTGTTCGACAACGATGGGGTGCGCGCACCGATCGTCGCGAGCTGGCTGCGTCAGTTGGGGCACGACGCCTATGTGTTGCGCGGCGGACTCGCCAGCGGCGCGTCGTTGCCGGGCCGTGCACCAGCCGTGGACACGACGCTGCCCGAGATCGATGTCGCCGCGCTCGCCGCGGCACTGGCCGACGAGCGTGTAACCGTCGTCGACCTGCGGCCGAGCATGAGCTACCGTCGCGAGCATGTGTCCGGTGCGCAGTGGGCGATTCGTCCGCGGCTGCCGAGCCTGCCTGCGTCGCGTAACATCGTGCTGATCGCGGACGAGCGCGGCATCGCGGAACTGTTCGCGGCCGACTGGCGGCGTGCGCATGCCAACGACGTGCGCACGGTCTCGCTGCTTGCGGGCGGCTTCAAGGCTTGGGCCGTGGCCGGCCAGCCGGTGCAGAGCACGACCGATGTGCCGGCGGACGCCGAATGCATCGACTATCTGTTCTTCGTGCACGATCGTCACGACGGCAACAAGGCGGCGGCGCGCCAGTATCTGGCGTGGGAGACGGGTTTGCTGGCCCAGCTCGACGACCGCGAGCGCGGTGCGTTCCGTATCGGTGAGCCTGCCGCCGCGAAGTAAATGCAGACGCTGGCGTGCGCAAGCGTTGCGCACGCCATGCGTTATCTTCTGATTTGTTCGAATCGTTCAAAACCTTATCCCCCCAACGTCCGATCATGTCCCGACAATCGACCCCCAAACGTCTCGCTACCCGTCTGGTCAAGGGCGGCACGCACACCGCCGTGGTTGGCGGTCGTGCCGTCAATCCGCCGGTGGTGCGCGCGTCCACCGTGCTGTTCGATACGATGGACGACCTGAACGACGCGCGCCGCCGTCGCGGCACCGAGCGCATGTTTACCTACGGGGCGCGCGGCAATCCGACGGGCTTCGCGCTGGAGGATGTCGTCGCCGAGCTGGAAGGCGGCTATCGCACGCGTCTGTTCCCGACGGGACTGGCGGCGATTTCGATGGTATTTCTGGCTTACGTGCGTCCGGGCGACCATGTGCTGATTTCGGACTGCGTGTATCAGCCGCTGCGTCACTTCGTTGAGACGTTTCTCAAGCCGTGGGGTGTGCACGTCACCTACTTCCGCGCCGATGGCAGCGACGCGGCGGAGCATATGACGGCCCGTACGAAGATGATCTACGTGGAGACGCCGGGCTCACTCGTCTACGAGATGTGCGACATCCCGGCGCTGGCCGATCTGGCGCATCGTCATGGGGCGCTGCTCGTGGCGGACAACACGTGGGGCTCGGGCGTGCAGTGCCGTCCGCTGATGTTGGGGGCCAACGTCTCGGTGATGGCCGCGACGAAATATCTGAGTGGGCATTCCGACGTCATGATGGGAACAGCGACCACGACGCAGGACGTCTGGCACACGCTCTCCACGATGGCGGATGCGCAGGGCGTGGCCGTGAGTCCAGACGACGCGTATCTCGTGCTGCGCGGCACGCGCACGTTGGGGGCGCGTCTGCAGATGCATGAGCGTCATGCGTTGGAAGTTGCGCATTGGCTCGGCAGTCTGCCGGACGTGGCGCGCGTGTTCTGCCCGGCGCTGCCGACGCATCCGGGGCATGCGCTGTGGCAACGCGATTGCGTGGGCACGAACGGCCTGATTTCGTTTGAGTTCGCCAACGCCACGACGGCGCAAGCGGACCGATTCGTCGATGCGCTCGAGCTGTTTGGCATCGGCGCGTCGTGGGGCGGCTTCGAGAGTCTGGCGACGGTGTCGAACGTGGCGGGCACGCGCACGTGCGAGGACTGGACGTCCGCCGGCCCGATCGTGCGTCTACATATCGGTCTGGAAGACCCGCAGGATCTGATCGAGGATATGGCGGCGGCGCTTGAGCAGGTGTTTGGGCGCTAAAGCCTCAGGGACTTCAGCGCCGAGTCAAATTCACGACGACGGCGCGGGCGAGGACGCCCGCAGCCGCGCACGTCGTCACTTCCCAGCGGGGGAGGCGTGTGCACCACCGTCGAGGCTGGTCAGGATGTCGTGCGCTGCGCGGATGCGCTCGTCCATCGCGTAGTTCTTGTTCGCGAGCAGTACGATGCCGATCTGCTTCGACGGGACGAAGGCGACATAAGCGCCGAACCCATTCGTCGAGCCCGTCTTGTTAATCCAGGCGACGGGCGTGGGGGTCATCGGAGGCGCGAGTTCACGAACGGCGGTCGGCTCGTAAGCCATTCGGGCCGAGTTGCCGTCAAGCAGGGCATCGACGCTGACCGGATACGGGTACTGCTCCCAAATCAGGTCCTGCGTGATCGGCTTGTCGAAGAAATAGCCCGTGTGGGTCGCGTTGATCGCTTGACGCAGCCGGTCGTCCTGCACCGTCTGTCCGAGGTTGGCGCGCACGAACCGCAGCAGGTCGCTCGCCGTTGTCTTCACGCCATAGGCTTCCTGATCGAACACGCCCGACGAGACGCGAATCGGTTTGCCATTCTTCCCATATCCCCACGCATAGTTGGCCTGTTGGTCTTTCGGTACGCGGAGGTAGGTGTGCTTCATGTCGAGCGGCTTGAAGACGTGCTCGGTCACGAGTGTTGCGAAGTCGCCGTGCATTGCGCGTGCGGTGATCCAGCCGAGGGCACCGATACTCACGTTCGAATAGGTGCGCACCGTGCCGGTGGGTTTCGCCGGCTTCCACGACTTGAGGTATTGCAGGACGTCGTGAGTGCCATGAACGTTGTCCGGCACTTGAAGCGGCATGCCGCCGGTCGTGTGCGTGCCGAGATTGACGAGTTTCACGTCGCCGAAGGGGGTGCCTGCAAGTTCGGGGACAAAGCGGCTGGTCTTGTCGGTGAGCGAGAGGGCACCGACGCCTTGCGCATAGGCGGCGAGCGTCGCGGTGAATGTCTTGCTGACCGAACCCAATTCGAAAAGCGTGTCGGCCGTGACGGGTGTGTTGGCCTTCTTGTCAGCCACGCCGTAATTGAAGACGTAGGTATGCCCGTCGAAGACGATGCCGACGGCCATGCCGGGGATTTGCTGTCGGGCCATGAGCGGGGCGATGGTCTTGTCGACGAGCGATTTGATTTCGTCTTGCCGAGGATTGGTCTGGACCTGTGCTTGCGGCTCTGCGGCGTAACTGCGCGCGCTGAACGTCATACAGGTGATGGCGGCGGTCGCCGAAAGTGCGGCGAAAACGGCGAGATAGGGCTTTGTCATCGAGGGTCGTCTCCGTGTGGGCAGGCGCTTGGGACGCATGAGGCACAAAGGCACAGCAGGCCGGTTGAACCTCATGGTAAAGCGCGGTGATTCATGCCCGGAAGCGTAATCGCAAATCGGTGTGCATCCGCGGTACAGCGACGTAACGGACGTAACCGATGTAATGGATGCAACCGGAGCGCGTGAGGAGCGGCGGGCTCGCTAAGCTGGGCGGACGGGAGTGGTGCGTCGGCCGGAAAGTCGCCTTTCTGACGTCAAGCGCTATTCCGATCGACGATGCCGGCAACGTTGACGAGATGGACGCGGTAGATAAAAAACCCAACTGAAGCATTCGCGTTATCCGCTTAACCTAAGCAGGTGTCGCTGGGTCATTACACTTGTCTGTCGGCCACTAGGACGACATCAACGGGGACTTGGCGAGTGCCCGTTTGCTTAAAATAAAAATTTCTCCAGAAGCAACTCTCTTTCGAATTTTCATGGACGAGGTATATCGTGCGTTTCAATTACCAGCCGATACGCTTGCGATCGTAGAGCCAAACTCCGACACCGGAGACGATGGTCGCGAAGGGAACCAGCTTACACCAAGCGTAGATGCGCGACTTCGACGGCCAAAGGTAACCGTCGTAATTGTGCATCCATGCAACAAATGGAACCCAAATGAGTTCGATTGCCAATCCGCAGAGCGAATAGGTAATAAGAAACACGAGCAGAAAGCTGACAAGGGCTCTGATGCTTCGCGAAAGACGTGTGCTCATTTACTCTTCGGCATTAAATTGGGACCAGTATTTACTCCAGCGCTCGTCGATTCGGATGCGATTGCACCTGCCGTTGTTCCGACAACCGAAGGGATTGCGCTTGGCGGAACGTGCTTCGAAATTCAGATATCAACCCATTCTTCTCTGTACCAATGGTTCACGCGTTTACCTATGGCACTCCTTAGTCTAAAGTTTCAAGTGCTTAAATTAAACCAACTGACCTTCTCGAATATGAGGGAATTCATTGCGTTCTTCGTTGACGCCTGAACTTGTTTTCTAGAAATTGGATTCGACAGCCGTTCGAGCTATTTTGTTTTGAATGATCCATACATATCTTGCCCCGTAAGTTCGTTAACTTTTCGCAACAAATTTTCGAGCGATACATACTCTTGACCGTAATCTATTTTTTTAGTCGCCAGCGACATGCATTCCGACCTAAGGTGCGCGGAAAGCTCTAGCATGGTTGCCATTACATCAGCATCCTCTCTGGACTTGCTTAACACTTCGCTACCGATACGGTAGGCGTCTTCGTAAGCGCCGGCACGAACATCTCTCAGAATGTGGTCAGAAAATTCACTCAAGTGATGCCTCCTAGTCTCCTCCGACCCGAGCAATTGCGAAGGCCAGGAGCCAAATGCAGATGTCGCCAGTTGATTCTTTGGCGGATCCGCTGTGCTCGCAGCGTAGGCACCCTTCAGATCGGTGTTACTCATCACGCCGACGTCGAACCCACCGCCTAAGTCTTGAATCCCTTTTCAACCAAGCCTCGGCGATTGGCACAACGGGCCTCTAACACCTGGATTCCCGCCATTAGCGCTTTAGGGCGCGAAGCTCCTTCGTCTCGTGTGATTCTATCCGTCTCAACGTAAACCAACTTAACTCCTCGAAAACCGAGGCAATTGGATGTGTTATCGGGATCGTCGTCTTGACCAGGTAATGAATGTGACTGCAATTGCGAAAAGCGTTCCTCTTGCAATAATACCTCTAGTGTTCAAGCGCTCAAGAAGAGCGTGTGAATAAAGTAGGGCAAAGCAACCAGGAATGAATGCGCAGTGAATATATTCATTGATTACCCATGCGGCGGCTGCGCTGAGAAGGCAAACGCTCCAAGCCAGTAGAAATCCAATAATCCATCTGATCATTTATTTCTATTTCCGGAGTTCATAGATGGAATGACAGTTTCCGTTGCCTGTTGCCCCATCCCATCCAGAAAGGTTCCGTCGACTACTACTGTGTTGTTAGGTGTGAAGAGATTTTAGCTATTGACAAATCAGGCAGCCTGTTGCGTGCATCGTCAAATTATTAGGATTGTTAGCGTGATTTGTTTTTTATAGCAGCAATGAACAAAACAACGATGGACGATATCGTTCCTTTTACTAAAACGCTCTTTCCGTTCACGGCCAGCATAATATTTTCTAGACTTATCGATCGCACGCAGTCGTATGAAATAATGCATTTTATGGTTAATCCAGATATCCAAATAAGATAGAATCCGACGACACAAATAATCCATGCCGAAATAATGGCTAACAACCATCGCATCATTTTTTATGTCCGTTAGATTTTGGAAAATTCTGTATGGCGGGCTTGACAATTTCTTGTCCCACGCCTCCGCCGAATGTGCCAACTGCGACTGCCGCAGAATTTTCACCAAACAGATTCCAGTCACGTCCTGCCCATGCCCCGGTAGACGCCCAATTTGATGAATCTAGTCCTGGCTTTAGAAGACTATTTACCCAATTCTCGGCAAACTTACCAGCTCCATAACCTAACCCCGAAAGAGCGCCGCTTATGAGTGCCGCGCCCGCGACATTGTTTTCTTCGCCACGCAAATAGTTGTTGATGCCTGTGGTTGTTGCGCCACCAATTGCGTTGGCCAACATGTTTCGAAGTAGTCCTCCGGACGCCCCAGCTACGCCAGTCGCATACGCTCCAGCCACGTCCACGGGATTGATGTCGCCGTTTTGAACGTACTGCGAACCCGCATTGATGGCCGCGCTAATGACACCCGTGCCATTTGCCGAAGCCGCCGCGCTAGAGCCAAGCATCCCGCCCGTACTAAAAATCGGCGTTCCGGGCAATGCCACCAAAGGGCCGCCTATTGCTATCGTCGCCGCGCCAGCTGCCGCTCCAATCGTCCCCTTCGCATAGGCGTCTCGATACGCTTGTTCGCGACTCATTGAATCTTTGATTGCTTGTCCTCCCGGCACATTCATACCAGTGCCGTTTGCGTAGTGCTTCGCATACATTTCGACGTTCGCCTTCTGCTCTGGCGTCGCAAAAAACATATACCCCGGCCCGCTGTTACCATCAGCCGGCAACATGCCATGTGCTTGCCTCAGAAAGTCGCTCGCTCGTTGGTTCCAACTGCCCGGCGTACCGCTCTGCACCTGCAAATTGGCCTGCATTGTCAGTTCGTCTCGCGCCTGCTCGGGCGTCAATCCATATTTCTTCGCATACGCCGATTCCCGGTCGTTAATCCATTGCTTCTCATCCGGATGCAACTGCCTATTAAACCGATCAGTATTGAACCCAGTAACCGCCCCCGAAGTCCCTCCCGCCACAGCACCTACCGCAGTACCTATACCCGTGACCACAATCTGGGCCAATGCTTGATCGATATCTGCGTTGCCTGTTTGACTAGCATTCTTGATTTCGTTACTCAACTCATTCAGTACCCCGCCAAGCTTCGACGTCAGCCCCGCACCGAACGCACCACCCAGCGCATTGCCCCCTCCGAGACCCGCCACGATTGCCCCACCGGCCGCGTGCATCGTTGCGCGGTAGTCGCCGCCTTCAGACCAGTCTTTCGCTTCCTGTAAGTACTGAGCCTTCAACGCGGGATCGTTGGTCTTCTCCGCCAGCTTTCGCGCCTCATCGGCTTTCTTATCCGCATAAGTTCCGATGTCGCGCGCGACGGCTTCACCCGCTGCCGTTGCTGCCTGCATCAGACGCGACTGGTCGTTGAGCAAATCCTGTAAATCAGGTGTGCGAGTGACCGTCCCATTCAAGTCAGCAGTATCGCGATTCAAACTCGCCAGATCCTGCGTCTGATTCGCCTCGTCGGTCAGTGTGATCGTGCCTTCGCTTACGCCGGTGCGCGTCGTGGCCCGCTCGCTACCGCTCTCCATTTGCGGCAACATCGGAGAAATCCCACCTGTGTTCTTGCCGGAGCTATTGCCCGTCGTACGCTCGTTCGCACCGCCATTCCCAACGGTGGCGCCGCCACCGACACCAAAACTATTGGCGCTGTATTCCGAATGGTTCTCAATGTCGGAGAACGTCAACGTGGCTGTCGTCAGTTGATTCTTTGACGGATCCGCGGTGCTCGCAATGTAGGCGCCCTTCAGATCGGTGTTACCCATCACGCCGACGTCAAACCCACCGCCGCCCGCCTGGATTCCGGATTGCTCCTCCACGCCCGCATAGTTGCCGCTCGCATTTCCACGGGAGAAACTGAGGCTGCCGGATGCGCCCCCCATACTGACGCTCAGCCCACCGCCCGTGCTCTGCTGATGTGCGGAACTCTCGCTCGTATCCTGCACGCTGGCGATGTTCAGATCCCCACTCACGCGCGCAATGACCTTGTCGGCATTCACGTTTGCGCCGACGATATTCGTGTCGCCACCGCTCGCGATCACCGCCGTCTGGCTCGCGTTGATGTGGGTGTTGTTCTGGAATTTGGAATCCGAGTTGGCATCGCCGTTCGCCCGGGACAGCGACGCCGACACGCCCCAACCGCTCGTGCCGTAAGACACCCCAACGCTGCCGCTCTTCGATTCGGTATCGCTACGCGTTGAATCGGTGTCGGTGCTGTGACTCAGGTTGACCTGATTGTTGGCTTGCAGGAGAACGTCCTTCGCATCGATGTTCGATCCGATGATGTTGACGTTGCCGTTCCCCGACGCCGCATCACCGGTCGCGACGAACGCCGCAGTGCCTCCCGCCTTAATGTTGCTCGAAATATTCTGCGCGCTGTCGGACGAAGCCGTCGACTTGCTGCTCGACGATCCCCAACTCAATTCAACCTTCGCCTCAGGCTTGCCGCCGTTGGCGAGCGCATCGAGTGCACCCTTTGTTTGGCCCAACGCACCAACGGCGCCGCTGGCCGCCGCATAACCTCGCAAGGCCGAAACGCGCGCATCGCCGCCGGAGTCGGCGGCAGCACGCGTCTGATTCGCGACGTTCTGCACCGCATCGATCACCGGTGCCTTGACCGCCAACGTGAAGCCCGAACTCTTGGTCTCGTGTATCTCGTCATGATGCTGGCGATTGACTGCCGACTCGACGGTGACGTTTTTCCCGATGCCCGCTACATTCCCTCCGGCGACAACATCGCTGCCTCGTACCAGAAGGTCGTTGCCCGCCACCATGCTGACGTTACCGTTCACGGTGCCGACAAGACTTCCCGTCTGCGTCACGCTGCTGTCATTGGTGCGGTCGCGCTGCTCGTTCTTCCCGTATGAAATACCCACCCCTCCGGACGAACCAAACCCCGATCGCTTCTCGTCACGGAGCGTGCGGCTCTCGCTCACGTTCTCCGTCGATTCGACGCGGAGATCGTGACCGGCCTGGAGGGCAACATCTTGGGTGCCGACAATCGTGCTCCCCCGCACGCTCATGTCTTTGCCTGCTGCCACCGCCACGCTGTCTGCCGAGATCACGCTGCCGTTGGCGACTGTGTTTTTCGTGTCGGTCGTGCTCACCGTTGTCGTACTACTCAAGAATCCACCGCTACTGTCTTCCCGGCGGCTGTGAAACTCGTGCGTCTCAGTGACCTCACCGATATTCACGTCGCCCGCCGCCACCAGCGTCGCCGTTCCCTTCTCGAGCGCGATACCGCTGCCGAGCACGCTGATATCTTTGCCGGAGACAACCGTGAGGCTGTCGCCGCTCTGCACCGTGGTGCCGATCACCGTGTCGTCCGACGTACGCAGTGCTTCCGCATCGGTGCCGCGACTGGCATCATCCGCACCGCTGCTGTGGTAGGTGGAGGTTGCTACCGACGCCTGCAGCGTCACGTCGCCCTTCGCCGCTAGTACGCCGCCTCCTTTCAGGTTCAGACTGGCGCCGGTCGCGGTCAGATCACCGCCCACCCCAATCTGGGCGACGCCTCCCACCGTCACCGTGCTGCCTGCCTTCGAGTTCAGATCGGTATCCGAGACGCCGCTGCCGATCGACACCGACTTCCGCTCGCCCGTCTGCACCGCCCCAAGATCCCAGTTGCCACCAATGGCCATACCGAGATTCCCGCCCACGTTCAAGTTGCCCGCGTTCTGCGCGAAGTTGCCTCCCGTAGCAATCGCGGCATTGCCCGTCACGTTCAGATTCGCAACGGGGCCGAGCGTCGTCGTGACGCGTATGGCTCCCGCGTCGCCGTCCTGCCTGAGTGTGTTCGTCGTCGTGTTCAGCAGAAGATCGCCGCCGGCCATGAGTGCCAAACTCCCGGCATTCACCGTGGCGGAACTCATGTCGATGTCGCCCGCCGTCGTCAACGTCATCAGGCCGCCGCTCTGCAGCGACCCGAATGCGTTGTCGATGGACTTGCCGTCAACCGTGAGGGTGCGATCTGCCTGTACCGTGCCGCTGTTCGTGAGCGTCTGCGTGTCTTTCAGGTCGATGTCGCCCGCAGCGATCAGCGGGCCGTTCATTGGCTGCTGACTCGTTTGCGCCAGATAGACCACCGGCACCAGCACGGTCTGTCCGTCCACGATCTGGGTCTGCATGATCACCACATTGCTGGTGAGCGCGGCGACCTGCGCCGCCGACAGGCTCATGCCCGGCGAAAGGTTCAGCGACTTCGCGAGTGCCGCGCCTGACGTCATCAACGCCTGATACATCGACTCGATGTCGGTAAAGGGACCGAGGACTGCCTTGCCGGTGAGCGCCGTGATCTGGTCCCGCACCAACTGCTGCTCGTACATGCCGTCCCCCAGACGCTTTGCCGTCGTCTGTGGATTGACCCCTATCTGCCGGAAATAGTAGTCGCTCGAAATGAAGCGCTTGACGTCAGTGAAGGCCGGATTCGATTCGATGAGGTACGCCGCGTCCGGCGCCGTGGCCGGGCGGAACAGACCGCCCTGCGGGATCGTCAGGTTGGCGATGACGCTGACGGCCGTGGCACGTGCAATGATCGGATCGACCCGCACAACACTCGTCTGAATCGATGCTCCGTCGATCCTTGTTCCATTAGCGTTGCCGCCCGCAACGCGGACAGTCACGTCCGTTACCGACTGGCCGGGTACGAGGCCGATCGATGGCACGCCTGCGTTGCCCGCCGTGTTGTCGATGCTCACCCCCGAGCCGGTCAACGTGCCGTTTGCGACAAAGGTCGATTCGTAGGCGGGCGAGGTGTACGTACGGATATCTGCGGGGGAGCGATTCCAACCTGTCGGACGATACGTCGGGTAGTTGGCGTCCCCGAACGGCAATTGCCAGTCGCGGATGCTCTTGTCGTAGTTGTCGTAGTGATAGTGCCCCGAGTAGGTGACGCGTATGACCGGGGCGTTCTGGCCTTTCCAGCTATTTTGGTCCAGCGCCGCGGGGGCGGCGATGTCGCCCGCCGCCGAGACCGCACTCCAATAGTTCTGAAACAGATCGACTGACGAGGCATTCAGGTTGGCGCCGGAGATGATCTTCGCCTTCGGGCTGATCGACGTCACGGTGTTGGCTTCCGCCACGCCGGTATAGCTGGTGTAGATATAGTCGCTGTTCCATCTCCCACTCCCGGGCGGTTCGGGGTACGCGCCGCCAATCGCGTTAGGATCTCGCGTATTGATTTTCCCGGTACGTCCGCTCAGGCTGATGCCAAGACTGGCGAGAAGATCCGCCGAGACCGACGACGTGAAGCCCGACGTCTGCATCTGTCGCCGCGTATTCGTGACCTGATTGGCGTGCAGCGCCATTTCGCGTGTGGACTGGATCAGGGCCGATTGATTGCGGATCAGCTTTGCCTGGGTATAGTTGCCGCTCGCGTCCTTGCCCCCGGCGAGGACAACGCGGCCAAGACCATAAATGGCGGCGGTCGCCTGCGTATCGGTGGCCGTCATGTCGTCGCGGTTCTCGATGATCGGCGCCAGCAGTTCCAGCGTCCCTTCGCTGTTTGTCGCGCCAATGAGCGCCGTTGGACCGACGTTCGATAGTCGCGATGTCGCATTGAGCGATACGTCGCCGCCCACCAGGGTGCCCGTGTTTTGCAGCGTGTTCGAGTGCGTCGTAAGTGTCCCGCCAGCCATCATCGCGCCGCTGTTGGCGATATCCCCCGCCGTGATGTTCAGGTTCTCGACCGCTTCGACCCGTGTGTCGTTCGTGAACGTGCCGGACAGCGTAATCGCAAGTTCGTGCCCCGCAGCCAGCTTCAACGTCGGCGTCATCGCGAAGTCGCCCTCGACGTTCACCGCTACGTCGTGGGCCGCACCATAGGCGCCGCCGCCCGCAAGCGTTGCCGCCGTCACGTTCAGGTCGTTCGTCGCACCGATCTGGCCGCTGGTATTCGTGAGCGCACCCGCCGTCTTGATGGCCACGTCTCCGCGCGAACCGGACAAGTTGCCGATCCCGCCGCCCGTGTTATCGAGCGTGTCGGCGTCGATCGAGACGGTCGCGCCGCTCAGTTGACCGCCCAACGTGTTCGAGATTGTCGAGGCGCCGAGGGCCACACGACCGTTGCCCGTGATCGCGCCGGCGCCGTTGACGACCCGCGTGCCGCCCTGAATCGTCGCGTCGCCCGTGCCGAGATTGCCGATGAGACCGCGAGTGTTGTCGATGGACGCGACCTGCACCGCGAGCGTGCTGTCGTCGCCGTCGGCTCCCGACTGGATCCGGCCGTTCGTATTGTCGAGGGCACTACCGCCGATGACGGACAGGGAGGCGAGCGAGCGCACGACCCCTTGCGTGTTGTTCACGTCACCCGACACTTTCGCCGTGGCGTTGCCCCGTGCGGCAAGCATGCCCGCCAAGTTGTTCAGGCTGCCGACGTTCAGCGCCAGTTGCCCACCCGCAATGATTTCGCCGCCTGCGTTCAGCAGCGTCCCCGCACCGTTGCCCGGCGCGATCGTCAGCCGTCCCGTGCCGGACGCAAGGATCTTGCCACCGCTGTTGTTGAGAAGGGTAGGCGCAAGCGTCAGATCCTGGGCGTGACTCTGGATCGTGCCGCCCGCCGAGTTGTCGAGCGTATGCCTGACGTCGATGGTCATCGGCGAGGCACCGTAATGCGTGATCGTTCCCCCGTGATTCAGAAGGTGGGTCGCGGAAAACGCCAACTGATTCGCCTTCACGTTGCCGCCGCTGTTGTTCAGCGTGGCGTTCGTCGTCAAGCTCAGGTTCGGCGCCACGATGGCGCCGCCCTTGTTTGTCAGTGAACCGGTGCGGATCGTCTCGTTCGTGCCTGCGCCAATCTCGCCGCCATCGTTCGTCAGCGTGTCGCTCGTGAGCGTCAGGTCGGTGTTCGACAGCAGCTTGCCGTTTGCGTTATCGACCGCGCCGCCAAGCGTCGCCGTGAGCCCGGTCTGCCCCATGATCAGACCCGCTGCGTTGTCCAGGCTCCTCGCCCGCGCGACGACCTGCCCGTTGCTGGTGATCTTGCCGCCCGCATTCGAGATCGTGCCGGTTCCGTTACCGGCATTCACCGTGAGCGCGCCGGCGCCCGCGTGCGTGATCGTGCCGCCGTGGTTATCGAGCATGGACGGCGCCAACGTGAGATCCACGCTATTCGTCTGCAGCGTGCCGCCCGCCGAATTGTCAAGCAAGCCCAGGACGGCGACGCGCATCGACCCGGTACCCGTCTGCGTGATCGTGCCCGCGTGATTGACGAGATTGGTGGCACCCAGCGACAGTTGTGTCGCCTGCAGAGTCCCAGCACTGTTGTCGAGTGTCGCGGCACTCACCGTCGCGGCCTGACCGGCGACGATATTGCCGCGGTGGTTGGTCAGTTGCGTGCCGGCGTCGATCGTCGTATTCCCCGCCGCTTGCAGCGTGCCATCGCTGTTATCGAGCGACCCGGTGCCGACTTGCAGGTCCGTCTGCCCACTCACCCTGCCTTGGTTCACAACGCTTCCCGCCATGAGCGTGACAGCACCATTGCCGCCGATTACGCCCCCCTGCGAACCGGTGGCGGTCGTGCCGATCGTGTTCGTGAGCGCACCCGTGACCGTGACCGTCAGACCATCGCCATTCAGGGAGGTGATGCGGCCCGCCGTATTGTCCAGCGAATCTCCCACAAGGGACAGCGCAGCGCCGCTCTGCAGGGTGCCGCGGTCGTTTGCGATGGCGCCGCCACGCAATTGCATGGTGCCTGCAGAGACGATTTCGCCGCCCAGGTTCGTCAATTGCCCCGAGGTCCGCGCAATGAGCATGGCTTGTGACGCAATCTTGCCCGCCGCATTGGAGAGCCAGGCCGCGTTGAGCGTCACGCCTTGAGCCCCCGCGAGCGTGCCGTAATCGTTGATCAGCGCTCCCGCGACCTGAGCCGTCACTTGCCCCGCTGCGCGCGTGGTCGCGCCAGCGAGGTTCAGGTCGCCTATGCTGGCTATCAACGTCAGGTCACCGTTTGTGGACGTTTCGCTGCCCGCGAGATTGAGCCCGCCGCCCGTGAACATCGCGTTGCCGCCCGCCACGCCAAGGCCGCTCACGTTGAGCTGTGCCGATGCCGCTACCGACAGGTCGCCGCCGCTGCCGACCGAACCGTCGCCGTTCACGCCGGCGCCCAGCGTACCGGTCGATGTCAGGCGGCTCGCCATGACAGACAGATCTCGTTGCGCCGCCAGCGTCCCGTCGTTCGTGACGATGTCCGACGCGCGGAGGCTCGTGCTCTGTTTTGCGTAGATCGTGCCGCTGTTGGCAACGCTGCCCACGTCGATGCCGACGTTGCCGCTCGCGTTCAGCTTGCCGGACTGCACAAGCTGTCCCGCACTGGTAAGCGTGAGGTCGCCGGCTTGCGCGGCGATCTCGCCCGCGTTCGACACACCGACGCCCTTCTCCGTCCCCACCAGCATGATGCGGTTGGCGTACATGCCGCCGAGTGCGCTGACGTCGATCGAGACCCCCGGGGAGGCGCCAGTGCTGCTGATGGCGCTCGCCGAAAGCGTGTCGTGATCGACCTGGTTCGTGCCGGTGATGACGTTCAATGCATTGCCGTAGATCGCGGCATTGGCCTGCACCGCGCGGGCGATCAGATCGACTTGGTCAACGTTGCTCGCGTTCAGCCCCGCGCCCTGAACGGCAATGCTGCCACCCGTCACCTGAAAGCCGCGCAGCCCGCCGTTGGCATCGAGGATCGGTGTGCCGGTCGTAAGAATGCCGCGCGTGGTGTTGATGAAGCCGCCGCCATCGACCACGATCCCCGACCCGTTTGCCACGATGACTTCGGCCCGGCTGCCTGCGACCTCCAGGTAGCCTCTGAACTGGCTCGGTGCGGTGCTGTTGACCTGATTCAGAATAATCCTCGCGGATTGGCCCGGGCCAAGGTTCGGGTTGCCGTTGATCATCCCGGCCTGCTGCGTCTGCGTCATCACGGACGCGTTGTTCAGGATCGCGCCGCCGCGCGGCACGTCGAACTGGGAATAGGTGTTCTGCGACACGCCCGCCGCGCTGGGCGTGTTGATGTTGATTTGCGGGAGACCGTTCGGGGTCTGCACAACGGAAGGAGCTCGCTCACCCGCGCCCGTCACTTGCGCCAGCACCCGCGCGGGGACTGCCCCCAATGTCACGAGGGTGACGAAGGCCACGCATCGCATCGAGAAAAGCGAGACGCACGAGAGGCGCCGCGAAACCTGTCGGGCCGAACCGAGGCGTCGTGTCTGACGGGCATCCGCCTGAGCGCCCGCGCTGACCGTTTCAGCTACCGCCACCAGCATGCCCCGTGGCCGGCTGTACACCAATCGGAAAAGGTTCTTATTCATTTTCGTGAACGACCTGAAGAGAAATGCCGCGGCGAGGATCCGCCAGGCGGTCATGGAATGCGGATACCGTCATCGCGATGCGGATCGGCTTGCCACCCCGATGCGCTGGAAGCCTCAAAGTTGGGCGGTCAGTTGAAATCCGACCGTGACTTGCGCTGTGGGAAAACCGGATGGCTTGTAGATCGGTGTGCCCAGGAACACGTCGTAGCCGTAGCCGCCAAAGCGGGTGGCAACGCTCCCTTTGAGACCGATGACGGCGCCGACGAGCTGTGTGCCGTCTTGCGCGACGGGTTGCGGTCCCCAGACCCGGCCGTAATCGAGTCCCGCGTACACGGACTGTCCGGTCTGACCGAGCGGCACCTGAAGCTCGTTGCGCCAATAGAATCCGCGCGCGGCCGAGAGCATCGTCTCGCCGTCGAAGCCCCGCACGGTGTAGCGGCTGCCGATGGAAAGGTTGTCGATGTAGTAAAGCGTGTTGCCGGTGTATTGGCCTTGGAAGGTCGTCACGTAGCGAATCGGCTGCTGCGCCACGGCAAAGCCGACGGCGAGGTTCGCGTCGAGCACGGCCATGCGATAGCGGTAAGTCGGGCCTCCCGAGGCCGCGAGAAGGTCATCCTGCGCACCGAGCGCGCCGATTCCTTGCCGGTACGCAAGCGCCGCATCGAGTTGCGCGGCACCGAAATAGTGCCGATCCGTCAGGCCCCACTCGACGAGCGTGTTGTTACGTCGCTGTTGTGTGATCTCGATGTCTTCAATGAAACTTTGACCGAACTGGCGCGACAGCCGGAGCTGGGTGCCAAACACGTGGTTCTGGCTGCGGGAGAGCACGCGGCTGAGCGTGGCGTCGAGCGTCTTCGAGTTGCCGCTTGCGATGAACGTCTCGTTGACGCCCGCAATTCGCTGGTAGTAGCGGCTGGTGTAGGCCGCGAGCGTTGCGCTCCAGTAGCCCCACGGAATCGCGTAGCTCCCATGCCAGCCACGCGAGCCCAGATCGTGGTCTTTGAACAGCAGATCCTGTGAAACCCCGACATTGAAGATGTCGTTCAGGCCGAGCGGGTTGTACACACCGGCCGAGAGGCTGCCTTGCAGTTGACCCGTTGCGCGTGACCCGGCGTTGTCCACAGACGCCACGACGGTCCAGGGTTTGGTGCGCCTTACATCGAGCACAACGTCGCTCTGGCCCGGCAGATCCGCCGGCACGATTTGCATCGAGACGTCCTGATTCGACGCGCGCTTCATCTGCTCGAGACCCTGCTCGAGATCACGCAGATCCAGCAACTCGCCGTCACGCGTCGGGAAGGCGCTCTTCCACGTGCCCCGCAGCGCTGGATCGGCAAAGCGCACTTGACGGATGACGCCGGGGATCAACGCGAATCGGAGCGTACCGCTCGCGAGGTCCTGTTCAGGCAGTAGCACGCGCGTCGTGAGGTAGCCGCGACTTAAGACGACCTTTTGCAGGCCTTTGACAAGCGCGTCCAATCCCTGCTTGCCTATGCAGGCGCCGGCATAGCGCCCGACCCAATCCCGGGCGAACGTAAATCGGCCCAGCGACTGCGTCTCGGCAGCGGTTGCCCCGAGGGTCTCTTGCGATGTCGTCGGGATTTCAAAGACGAATGTGTCGACCCGAAAGCATGGGGTCTCGTTGGGTAGCGCAGGCCAGGCAGGCGCATCGTCACGTGTTGAGCGTACCGATGGCGCGCTGACCGCCGCCTCGCGTTGTTGTGCCTCTCGCTGTTGTTGGATCAACTGGTCTTGCTCGACGCCTGTTCGGGCGGCGGCCGCCGTGTCGGCGGGGGTGGGTGCGGACGTTTGCTGCGCCTGCGCCGCCATCGCGAACAGCGAACAGGCCAGCAGCACGGCTTTCGTTTTGGTGATCGGCATCAGGGCTTTGCGGCGATTTCAAAGTGCGGATTGAGCGAATTACGGTCGACGTGTGGATCGTCATCAACGGCAGCCACTCGCGCCAACGCGCAATCGATCTACGCAGCGTGGGGAGATAACGGCGATGCCGGAGTGGGATGTCACTGAACGTGACGAGGGGGCATTGAGACGTTGGACTTCACCGCGGTAGTGCGGCGGTGGTTCAACGAAAAACGTTAGCAAGACTAATGGTTAAGTCAAAAACAGACTTCTTGTTCTGGTCGGGAATTTTCGAGTCTGGATGCGTCGGGCGCGACGTCAGAACGCGTCGGTCGTCAATGTCGCCCGAAAGGCGGCGGTGGTAGCGGCGTTCGGTTGACGAAGGGCGGAATGAGGGGAGGACGCGCGGAACGGGGGGCGAACGGCGTTGTGCGCTTCGCCGGGCGGCGAAGCTCCGCTGAGTGCGGAGCGTCGTTCAACGGGACAGGAAGATTGTCGACCGCGACGAATCAAGGATCGAGTGTCGGGCTCGTGGCGTGTGCGCGCACCGTGTTTGAGGCGCGCGCGGACTTCGCACCAAATACCCCGGCGGCCGATCCATACGGGGTTGTCAGTCGCGGTGTTATGCCGGTTCGAGTTCCCGGCTGCTGGATTCGCGCATGGCACGAATGGGCTCGGCCAATATCATCGCGTCGACATTGAGCGGCGGCACATCGCCGAACAGCGGCCGATAGACGAAGTCGCCCACGTCGATCGTCTCGCCCGTCAACGCGCAAACACCAGGATGATTCGCCCGGCGAATTCGCCAGATCTGTGCACCGTAGTTGCCGCCCATGGCGTCGTTCCACGACACGGTGATCGTCAGTTCGCTGGAGATCTCCAGCACACGCACGATGGGCGCGCGGCGCGTGTAGGGAATGACGGGCCGGCACACGACCGGTTCGGCATCGAGCATCGCCACGGTGTGTTGCCACACGCCTTGATCGCGCGGCGCGGCGCGCGACGTGCGCGAAGTCCGTGACGTCGCGGACGTCGGGGATGTGCAGGCATCGCGGTGGGTACCGCTTCGTTTGGGGCAGTGAGTTCGGTCGCTTCGCATGGTCAGGCCAGCCGGGTGCGCGGCCCGCGAAGGCCGCCGAGTTTTTCGGCGCCCAACAGCACCGTCGCGCGGGCGAACCCGTGCAGCGCATGCTGATGGCGCCGATACAACATGGCGTGGCTCCATTGCGCGAAGCGTCCGCGCACGATGCCACCCTTGAAAAAGCCGAATCGCCCAAGGGCACCAAACGCGTTGTAGCCGGAAAGCGAGACCGACGCGCCAGGATCGCGATAGACGAACGGCGGAATCGCGCGTCCCTCAAACCACGCGCCAAGATGTCGGCCCAGATGCGCCGCCTGCTGCGTGGCGACCTGGGCCGTTGGCGGCAACGGGCACTCGCCCTTCGCGGGCACGAGCGACGCACAGTCGCCCAGCGCAAAGATTCGCTCGTCTTGTGCCGTCTGCAACGTTGGACGCACCACGATCTGGTTGGCATCGTTGGTCAAGAGCCCGCCAATGCCCTGCAAGACGTCCGGCGCTTTCACGCCCGCCGCCCACACGAGCAGGTCGCCAGGAATCAACTGGCCGTCGTCACGATAGAAACCGTCGCGGTCGGCGCACACAATGCGGGTGTCCGTCAGCACGCGAAAGCCCAGGCGCTCGAGCCCCGCCTGCGTCGACTCGGACACCTCCGGCGGAAACGCCCCAAGCAAACGCGGGCCGCTCTCGACGAGCGTGAGCTTCAGCCGCTCGCCAATGCGCGGATCGCCATAGCCGGCCGCCAGCGCGAACGTGCGGCTCAGCTCCGCCGCGAGTTCCACGCCCGTGGCGCCGCCACCGGCGATCACGACACGCAGCGCGTCGTCGTTCACGGCGCTGCGCAGCGCTTCACATCGCAATGCCGCTTGAAATGCCTCGGCCTGCGGCTGACTGTCGATGAAATGGCAGACGTCGCGCACACCGGGCAGACACGCATCGTCGGCCTGCGAGCCGAGCGCCAGCACGAGCGCGTCGTATGGCACACGACGCTCGCCCAACAAACGCGAGCCGTCGGGCGCGTCCATCTCCCCGAGCACAACCTCCCGGCGCGTTCTATCCAGCCCGCACATGCGCCCCGCCTGATACGTAAAGCCATTGCCGCACGCATGGGCGAGATACGTCACTTGTGTATGCGTGACATCGCGCGTGCCTGCCGCCACGGTATGCAGCATCGGCTTCCAAAGATGGGTGGGGTGACTGTCGACCAGCGTCACATGCGTCGTGCCGGCCAGCCCGAGCGTGCGGCCCAGCCGCGTTGCCAGCTTCAGGCCGGCGATACCGCCACCGACAATCACGATTCGGTTTGCACGAGACATTTGGGGGAAATGCCAAATTCAACAAGTGATGAATAAGCGCATAATAGCGAGCGTGGCCCCGGCGTGTCAAATGGCAATTGCCTGGGCAGGCAGAGGCGTTAGGGTCGGGTAGACTTGGCGCATTGCTGTCGCGAACTCGACCCACCCATTGCTCCATGACTCCGAACAAAGCCGTCTCGCAAGCTGAACCGCCCCGCAAACGCACACGTGGGCGTCCCACGTGCAACTGCTCGCATGGGGCCGACGCGTTGTTGCTTAACGCGCGGCGTATCTTTGCGCAGCGCGGTTTCTATGCGAGCAGCGTGCGGCAGATCGCGGAGGCGTCCGGGGTCGACGCCGCCCTGATCTCGCACCACTTCGGCTCGAAGGAGGCCCTGTGGATCGCGGTCGTCGATCAGATCGCGACGCTCACGCGCTCGATGATCGAGCAGACGCTGGCGCTGCGGCACGCGCCGCTGGAACCTGCCGAGCGTATCGAGCAGGCGGTACGGGGGTTCGTGGAAGTCGTATTCGAGAATCCGGACATCGGTATGTTCTTCTCGACGGCCGCGACCGAGGAAGGCGAGCGGCTCGACATCATCATGCAGCGACTGGTGCGCCCGTATCGCGACGCGATGGTGCCGCTCGTGGCCGACTGGCTCGAAGCGCAGAAGCGCCCGGGGCAGGACGCCGACGTGATGTTTTTCATGCTGACGTCGGCCATCAGCAAGACAGTGTCGTATCGCCACATGATGGGACCGTTCCTGCCGCCCGAAGGCATGGCCGATCTCAAGCGCACCGTGCTCGACTGCGCGATGGCGCTGATTCGGCAGTGATCCGCCGGCGCAGGCGGTGCGCAAGCGTCTTATAGGCTTTGCGGCACCGCGCCGGCGAGCGTTTTACTGTGGCATCTCCTCCGGAGTATCCGTGCTCGGTACGCGTGCGGCGTCCCCGTTTGCCGAGGTCTCGCTGCCGATCACGCTGATCTCAAACAGCGACTTGCCCGCGAGCGAGCGAGCCTCGGGATCTTCCGGGTAAGTTTTGAGCAACGGCAGGATCACCGAGCCACCGATGACATTGCGACGACTGTTATCCGCCGGCGACAGGCCCCACACGTTCTGATAGGTCATCGGCACGCTTTCGCCGTCGCGCTGCGCATTGCCCAGGTACAGCATGATGTGGCCATTGATATGGATGAGCGTCATCAGCGGCCGGCCGCGCTCGGCCAGCGTGCGCAACCTTGTGTCGATATCGGCGGCGCGCAGGTCGGTGCGTACGCCCGCCCGTAACTGATCCGACGAATGGCGCGGCAGCCACACGCCGAACGGAGCGAAGAGACTGCGCGTTTCTGCCGAGCAGTCGTTGTAGAACAGCGTGTTGCCCCACCCGTACGGACGCCCGATCAGTTGCTTCATCACCTGCGCCATATGACGCGGCGTGATTGTCCATGGCATCGGCACCAGCGTCGAGGCGTCGAGCGCGGTCGTGCGAATGTGTGCCTGACGCCGAAGATCGGCCACGGGGAACATCGCGATCTGTTGCCCGTCGCGCAGCATCACAGGCAGCACGGTGCCGATCGGTGCAAACGTTCGGTAGATGGGCGCGGTCGCGCCGGGCGGCGTATCGGCCAAGGCCACGTCGGCGCGCACGATGGCGCCAAGGCGGCGCTGTGCCGCGTCACGCCACGTGGCGATGAAATGCTCGTCGACCGAGGCCACGGTGCGGGCATCGACCCAGCCGATCAGATCCGGCGAATAGACGAGCAGCCACGCACCGTCGGCGCTGCGGGCGAGCGTGTAGACCGGCGTGCCGGGACGCAGCGCGGAGTCCTGCAGGGCATCGAACGGATAGCCTTCGCCCGCCTGATGAAAATCGTAGAAGGCCGGGTCGTGCGTGGGGAGCTGTCGTACCAGCGCGTTATCGACAGTGATGCCGCGACGGCGCGGATCGTATTGCCCACCGGCCTGATCGGCGTCGAGTTGCGCCAGCGCCATGTTGGTTTCGATGGCGCGGATCCACGCCGACGTGTGCGCATGGAAGTTCTCGCCATAGGTCTTGGCAACGCCGGGCACGCCGTTATCGAAACGTCTGGCGCGCCGCGCTTGCGAATCCGCGATCTGCTGCGCACCGGCGGCGTTGAGCAGCGATGTCGACAGCCACGTACCGTTCCACGGCGATGGGTCGCGCGGCGAGATGCCGAAGTAGCGCGCGCGGAAGGCCTCGAACCGACGCGTTTGCTCCTGCGCGGAGAGCAGCGGCCGATCGTAGTCGGGCGCATCGGGCCGGATCCAGTGATCGACGTTCTGATCGTAATGCTCGATGGGGAAGCGGCCGACGTTGTAGTGCGTTGCCGTGCCAGCCGCCGCCGACTGAGACGCCGTGGGCGGTTGCGGTGCGCCTGCGCACGCCGCGAGCACGACGAGCGGCAGCAGCGACGTGAGGCCGGCAAGGCGGGTAACGGGGCGCCGCGGGGCGTTCGAGGCGTTGCGCCGAGTGATGTGCATGACATGCGCGACGGAAGACGTGGCACGCACGATCACGCCGCGCGCCGCAAGGAGGGCACCCATGTTATGCGAAAGAGAGTCCGGATGTCGTCATGCTACTCCATCGACACAGGCGTGAAATTGAAGCGCGCGGCGAGGCATGCAACGAGGCGCTGCCGTGCCTTCGGGGGTGGTGTGAATGCTGTACAAATATACAGTACAATCACGTCAAGCCGAGCGACGCGTGGATGCTGTCAGCGACTGTCGCATCGGCCTGATACAGTAGTTCCCCCGAGGCGCGCACGCGCGCTGTCAGACGTCACGCTGTTCATTGTCAACCAAGCGGCCCTGATCCAGTGGATACCTCATCCCCGAAACCCGACCCGTCGTCCAACCACGCCATTCGTATTCGTGGTGCCCGCCAGCACAACCTCAAGAATCTCGACGTCGATCTCCAGACCGGTGAAATGACCGTCGTGACCGGCCCGTCCGGTTCCGGCAAGTCGAGCCTGGTCTTCGACACGCTGTTTGCCGAAGGCCAGCGCCGCTACGTCGAAACCTTCAGTGCCTACGCCCGCCAGTTCCTCGACCGCATGGATCGTCCGCAGGTCGATCACGTGGAAGGCGTGCCGCCGGCCATCGCCATCGATCAGACCAACCCCGTGCGCAGCTCGCGCTCGACGGTCGGCACGATGACCGAACTCAACGACCACCTCAAGCTGCTGTTCGCCCGCGCGGCGGCGCTGTTCGATCGCGAGACGGCACAGCCGGTGCGACACGACACCCCCGAGACGATCTACGCTGACCTGATGGCGCGCACCGCGCCCGGCGATCCGCGTCTGGTCGTTACGTTCCCCGTCGAGTTGCCGGGCAGTGTCACGGCCGACGAGGTCGAACAATGGCTCTCGGCATCGGGCTACACGCGCGTGCAGGCCGAACGCGAAGTCGCATCGGCAGACGGCGCGCGCAAGGTGCTCGATGTCGTCGCGGACCGCTTCCGCCTGCAGAACACCGAGAAGGCGCGCGCGATGGAAGCCATCGAGGCGTCGCTCAAGCGCGGGCGCGGCCGTGTGAATGTCTACGTGCTGGCCGACGAAGGTGAGCCCGACATCTGGCGCTATTCGCAGGATCTGCACTGCCCCGACAGCGACCTGCACTACGCCGATCCGCAACCGGCGCTCTTCTCGTTCAACTCGGCCTATGGCGCCTGCGAAGCCTGTCGCGGGTTCGGCCGCGTGATCGGTGTCGACCTCGGTCTGGTGATCCCGGACGAGCGCAAGACGCTGCGCGGCGGCGCGATCAAGACCATTCAGACGCCGGCGTGGAAAGAAATTCAGGGCGACCTGCTCGAATACGCGGGCAAGGCGAGCATTCCGCGCGACACGCCCTGGTCGAAACTCTCGCCCGAGCATCGCGAGTGGGTCATTGAAGGCGATTCCGACTGGAAAGGCGAGTGGAACAAGCAGTGGTATGGCATCCGCCGCTTCTTCGGCTATCTGGAGTCGAAGGCGTACAAGATGCACATTCGCGTGCTGCTCTCGAAGTACCGCAGCTACACCACGTGCGAAACCTGCGGCGGTGCTCGCCTGAAGACGGAGGGTTTGCTCTGGCGGCTCGGCTCGAAGGAGAACGCCGACGCGGTTTTGCCGCCCGCCCAGCGCGTCATGCCGCGTGGCGTGGCGTGGTCGCGCGAGTCGCTCGAAGCGCTGCCCGGCCTCACCATGCACGACCTGATGCTCATGCCGATTTCGCGTGTGCGTCAGTTCTTCGATTCGCTCACGTTGCCGTCGAGCCTGCTCGACGACGCCCTCAAGCTGTTGCAGGAAGAGGTCGGCACGCGGCTGAAGTATCTGTGCGACGTGGGCATCGGCTACCTCACGCTCGACCGTCAGAGCCGCACGCTCTCGGGCGGCGAAGTGCAGCGTATCAATCTGACGACGGCGCTCGGCACGTCGCTCGTCAATACGCTATTTGTGCTCGACGAGCCGAGTATCGGCCTGCATCCGCGCGACATGGACCGCATCGTCGCCGCCATGCATCGCCTGCGTGACGCGGGCAATACGCTGGTGGTGGTCGAGCACGATCCGGCGGTGATGCTGGCCGCCGACCGCGTGATCGACATGGGGCCGGGACCCGGGGAGCGCGGCGGCCAGATCGTCTTCGACGGCACGCCAGAGGAAGTGCGCCATGCCGATACGCTGACCGGCAGCTACCTGGGCGGACGCAAGCACGTGGCGAACGCGTCGAACTGGCGCGCGCGCCCGGTCGACGCCGCGACGCCGCGCCTCACGCTCACCGGCGTGCGCGAACACAACCTCAAGCAGGTCAGTGTCGAGATTCCGCTTGGGCGGCTCGTGTGCGTGACCGGCGTGTCCGGATCCGGCAAATCGACGCTGGTGCAGGACGTCCTCAACCCGGCACTCGCGCGCCACTTCGGCGACCCGACCGAAGCCCCGGGGGCCCACGACGAACTCATCGGCGCCGAACAATTGTCGGGCGTGGTGTTCGTCGATCAGTCGCCGATCGGCAAGACGGCACGCTCGAACCCGGCGAGCTATGTCGGCGCGTTCGACGAGATTCGCAAACTGTTCGCAGCCGTGCCAGCGGCGCTGCAACGGGGCTACAACGCCAGTACCTTCAGCTTCAATTCCGGCAACGGGCGCTGCCCGACATGCGGCGGCTCGGGCTTCGAACACGTGGAGATGCAGTTCCTGAGCGACGTGTATCTGCGTTGCCCCGATTGCGATGGCAAGCGCTATCGCGCCGAAGTGCTCGACGTGAAGATTCAGCGCGCCGTGCCCGGTGAAGCGATGCGCGAGCTGAGCGTGTCGGACGTGCTCGAGTTGACCGTCAACGAGGCGGTGAAGTTGTTCTCGTCGGATCGCGAAGTGTTGCGCGTCTTGCAGCCGATCGTCGACGTGGGTCTCGAATACGTCAAGCTCGGTCAGCCGGTGCCCACGCTCTCCGGCGGCGAAGCCCAGCGCCTGAAGCTTGCGGGTTTCCTGGCGGAAGCGGCGCAGAAGAAGACGGCGAGCGGACAGAAGGTAGCGCATCGCGGTCGGCTCTTCATTTTCGACGAACCGACAACAGGGCTGCATTTCGACGACATCGCCAAGCTCATGCGCGCGTTCGCCAAGCTGCTCGACGGCGGCAATTCGCTGCTCGTCATCGAACACAATCTCGATGTGGTGCGCGCGGCCGACTGGATCATCGACCTTGGGCCGGAAGGCGGCGAGGGCGGCGGTGAAGTGCTGTGCGCGGGTACGCTCGCGCAGGTGGTGGCGTGCGAGGGGTCGCACACCGGGCGCGCCCTGGCCGACTATGAACGTAATATCGTGGCGCCCGGCCGGTCAGCGGCGGCGGCCGATGCCGTCGCTGATCCGGGTATGCCGCTGCAAACGGCCTTGCGTGCGGCACGCGCGCAGCGCAAGCCGGCCGGCGGCAATGACATTCGTATCGTCAACGCCCGCGAGCACAACCTGAAAGCGCTCGACGTCGCCATTCCGCGCGGCAAGTTCAGTGTGATCACGGGTGTCTCGGGGTCGGGCAAGTCGACGCTGGCCTTCGACATCCTCTTCAACGAAGGGCAACGCCGTTATCTCGAATCGCTCAACGCCTATGCGCGATCCATCGTGCAACCGGCGGGGCGCCCGGAAGTGGATGCGGTGTATGGCATCCCACCGACGGTCGCCATCGAGCAGCGCCTCTCGCGCGGCGGACGCAAGAGTACGGTGGCGACCACGACCGAAGTCTGGCACTTCCTGCGTCTGCTGTACGTCAAGCTCGGCATTCAACACTGCATTCACGACGGTTCGCCCGTTACGGCGCAAAGCCCCGATTCCATCGTCGCGCAACTGATGCGCGATCGGCGCGGCCAGCATGTGGGGCTGCTCGCGCCGCTGGTCGTGGGCCGCAAGGGGATCTACACCGATCTCGCGAAGTGGGCCAAGGCGCGCGGGCATTCGCATCTGCGTGTCGATGGGGTGTTCCTGCCGGTCGACCCGTGGCCAAAGCTCGATCGATTCCGCGAGCACACCATCGAACTGCCGGTGGGCGACGTGATCGTCACGCCCGAGACCGAAGGCTTGCTGCGCACGCTGCTGGCGGCGGCGCTCGAGCAAGGCAAGGGCGTGATGCATCTGCTCGCGCCGCTCGACGGTCTCGGCGACGCGATGGGCAACGAGCAACCGGGCGAAGGCGTGGGCCAGATCGAGGTGTTCTCGGTCAAGCGCGCCTGCCCGGTGTGCGGCACGAGCTATCCGGATCTCGATCCGCGCATGTTTTCGTTCAACAGCAAGCATGGCTGGTGTCAAACGTGCGTGGGCACGGGCCTGGCGCTCACGCGCGAGCAGCGCGAAGCGTTCGACGACACCGTGCTCAATCAGGACAACCGGGGGCGCGAGCATTCGTTGCCGTCGGAGGAGCAGGAGCCGGAGGGCGTGGGCGATCAGCCGTGTCCGGATTGCCACGGGGCGCGGCTCAATACCGTCGCGCGCGCGGTGACGTTCGACGAGCACGCGATCTCCGGCGTTGCGCAGTGGACCGTGACCGATGTGCGCGAGTGGATCGAAGGCCTCGAATTGCACGGTCGCGAAGCGAGCATCGCGCGCGATCTGATCAGCGAGATTCAGGGACGTCTGGCATTTCTCGAGGAAGTCGGGCTCGGCTACCTCACTCTCGATCGCGCGGCGCCGACGCTCTCGGGCGGCGAGTCGCAGCGCATTCGGCTCGCGGCGCAACTTGGCAGCAATCTGCAGGGTGTTTGCTACGTGCTCGACGAGCCGACCATCGGCCTGCACCCGCGCGATAACGGCATTCTGCTCGGCGCGTTGCGCAAGTTGGGCGATCAGGGCAATACGCTGGTGGTGGTCGAGCACGACGAAGACACGATTCGCCGCGCGGATCACATCATCGACATCGGTCCCGGTGCGGGCAAACGTGGCGGCATGCTGGTCGCGCAGGGCAGCGTCGCCGATCTGGCCTCGCACCCCGAGTCGCTGACCGGCAAGTTCCTGGCGCAACCGTTGCAACACCCGATTCATCCACGCCGTGAAGTCATTGCGCCTGCGACCGGCGTCGAGGCGGTGCCGCCGAATTGGCTGACGGTGCATGGCGCCACGCTCCACAATCTGAAGGACGTGACGGCGTCGTTGCCGTTGGCGCGACTTACGGCCATTACCGGCGTGTCGGGGTCGGGAAAATCGACGCTCGCCCGCGACGTGCTGATGACGAACCTGCTCGACGCGGTGGGGCGTTCGGTGCTGTCGTCACCCGCCGAGCGACGTGCCCGCAAGGGAACGGTGCGTCACGCGGTGAAGGCGGACGGTAAGCCGCGTGCGACGTCGGCGGCACCGGCGCAGCCTCGCGGTCCTGTGGTGCACGCGTGGCACGGTTGCGCGTCGGTGACCGGCTGGGAGGCCATCGATCGCGTGCTCGAAGTCGATCAGACGCCCATCGGCAAGACACCGCGCTCGTGCCCGGCCACGTATATCGGCTTCTGGGACACGATTCGCCGCTTGTTTGCCGATACGCTCGAAGCCCGCGCCCGTGGTTATGCGGCGTCACGCTTCTCATTCAATACCGGCGAAGGCCGCTGCCCGGCGTGCGAGGGGCAGGGCGTGCGTACCATCGGCATGAGCTTTCTCGCCGACGTGAAGGTGCTGTGCGACGTCTGTCACGGGCAGCGGTTCAACGCCGAGACGCTGGCCGTCACGTGGCGCGGCAAGAGCATCGGCGACGTGCTGACGATGGAAGTGGACGAAGCCGTCGAGTTCTTCGCGTCGATGCCGAGCATTGCGCATCCGCTGCAACTGATGCAGGACGTCGGGCTCGGCTATCTCACGCTGGGACAACCGTCGCCGACGTTGTCGGGGGGCGAGGCGCAGCGCATCAAGCTCGTGACGGAGTTGACCAAGGTGCGCGACGACGTCACGCGCCGCGGACAAAAGACGCCGCACACGCTGTATGTGCTCGACGAGCCCACGGTCGGCCTTCACATGGCGGACGTGGCGCGTCTGATCCATGTGCTCCATCGGCTGGTGAATGGCGGGCATACCGTCGTCGTCATCGAGCACAACCTCGATGTGATTGCCGAAGCCGACTGGATCGTCGATATGGGCCCGGAGGGCGGCAAGAACGGCGGGACGGTCGTCGCCGCGACGTCACCCGATGCGCTGACGCAGGTCGCGGCGAGCCACACCGGCATCGCACTCAAGCCAGTGCTTGCGCAAACGGTGGCGCCGGGGGCCTCGACAGCGATATCGGAAGCCGCCGCCACGTCGAAATAGCCGACCCACATCGCGCGCCGATCACGGGCTCGCGATCCGGAATCCCAACTGGGGGACGCGGGACGCCTGATGGCGTCCCGTTTTCATTGGGCGCGTAAGTGTGCGCGCACCGAGATGGGCAGAATCGCCCAAAGTCAACCCGATTATTTCATATTCAGCAATTTAATATGGACGAATATCGTCTTTATTGCGCATGTCGATGCCAATAGACTGCAATTGTCGACGATGAATTGAACATCGCCGCGACTCAAACAGACAGGAGAAAACATCATGAAGCGCGCTCTTATTACCTCAGCCCTGGTTTCCGCAATGTTGGCCGTGTCGGCCGGTTCGGCCTTTGCCAGCGATGCCTTCGACGGCCCGACGGAATTCTCGTGGGTGCCGCAAACCAGCATGCTGACCCGCGCTCAGGTCGGTCAGGAGCTGGCGCAAGCCCAGCAAGCCGGTCTGCTGCAGCAACACGATTCGGTTTATCCGAAGTCGATCGCCAACTCGGGCGCTGCAGCGGTAGCCGCGACCCCGGGGTCGATCATCAACCTCGCCCTTGCCGGCAGCACGTACTTCGGTAGCTGATTCGCGTCACCCACCGCAGTACCGGCGGCACCTCCCGTGAGCCAGCGCCTGTGCGGCGCGTCGGGACTCCGGGGCGGCGCCTCCGATCACAAATCGGCCACTTCGCGTGGCCGATTTTGTTTTGTGCGTCCCCCTTTGCGATGCGTCGCGCCCTGTGGACAAATCTGTCGATAACCCTGTGGGTAAGCTGTGGCGCACCTGTGACCAAGCTGTGGATTTCCGGTGGGCAAGTCGCGCCGCATTGACCCAAGGTGTCCGTCGGAAACGGCTCACTTGCTCACTTCGTGACACGTCTGTTGGAGTATCATGCGCGGCAGCCGGTGGTGGGCAGGGAACCGGCGCCGCCGTCATGTGATCGTCACGAAAGTGTCATGTATCCGGCGTAGGCTCCTTGCCCATTTCACAAGGATTTCGCATGGATTATCTGCAAGTGCTCGTGCTCGCGATTGTGCAAGGCGTGGCGGAGTTGCTTCCCGTGTCGAGTTCGGCACACGTGATCATGGCCGAGAAACTGATGGGTCTTGACCCGTCGGCGCCCGCCATGACGTTGTTGCTCGTCATGCTGCACACCGGCACGATGCTCGCCGTCATCGTCTATTTCTGGAAGTCGTGGCGCGAGCGCTATTTCTCGTCGAAGCACGATTTCATGCATAACGCGAAGCAAGTCGTCATCGCGACGGGCTTCACGGGCGTGATCGGGCTGGCCTTGATGCTGTTTATCGAGAAGGTCTTGATGCGTGGCTCCCAACACGCCGAGATCGAGCACTTGTTCGGCAATCTGTACATCATCTCCGGCGGCCTCGCGATGGCGGGCATCCTGATTCTGATTTCGGGCAGCAAGCGTCCGCCGATGGGCGATCGCCCGTTGCGCGGTGCCGACTCGGCCTGGATCGGCGCGGTGCAGGGCTTGTGCCTGCCGTTCCGCGGTTTCTCGCGCTCGGGATCGACCATCTCGACGGGGATGATGCGCGGGCTCGATAAAATCCGTGTCGAGGAATTCAGCTTCGCGCTGGCCGTGGTGCTCACGCCACCGGTGATCGTCAAGGAAGCTTACCGCCTGTACAAGTCGGGCGGCGCGCAATCGTTCTCCGGTCACTACATGACGGTGCTCACGCCGAGCCTCGTCGGCATGGTGTTCAGCTTCCTCGCCGGTCTGGTGGCGCTGCGCTGGTTGTCGCGCTGGCTCGAACACGGCCGCTGGTATCTGTTCGGCATCTACTGCCTCGTGGCCTCGGGCGTCGTGCTGGCGGCGAGCCAATATCTGTAGTCGGTCAGGTGACGTCTTGCGTGGGCGGCGTGCCAGGCGCTGCCTACGCCATACCCACGGGCGTTACACCAGTCCCGCCACGACCTCCAGAAACGCCGCAATCGCTCGCGACGCTCGCCGCTGCGCCAGGCACACAACGACCGTTGTCGTCTCCACGCGTGCGTCGCTGATCGATACGGTGGCAAGTCGCGCGTCGGGCGTATGCTCACGCGCTGACACCGCAGCGATTCCCAGCCCCAGAATCACCGCCTCGCGAATCGCTTCGCGACTGCCGATCTCCATCGCCACGGTCGGTGTCACCCCCGCCGCTTGCAACGCCGCTTCGAGCGCGTGCCGCGTGGTAATTCCCGGCTCGCGCATGAGCATCGGCTCGTCAGCCAGCGCCGCGAGCGGCACGCTGCGTCGCTTGGCGAACCGGTGCGCGCGCGGCACCAACAGCACGACCGGATGGGTGCGGTAGGTCACGGCATGCAGACGCGCGTCGTCGTGATAGCGCGCGAGCACCGCCACGTCCGTGCGGTAGGCCAGCAGGCTCTCGATCATCTCTTCGGAATTGCCCGGCCGCATGGAAATGCGAATGCCGGGGTAACGCGGCTGGAATGCCGCCACGATCTCCATCGCGTGATGCGGTCCGACGGCACCCAGGCGTAGTTCGCCGGTGCGTAGCTCACCGTGCTCCTTGAGCAGACCAAGCGCTTCGGCTTCGTCGGAGAAGATACGCAGGCTCACCGCATACAACGATTTTCCGGTCGGCGTGAGCGTCAGTCCACGACCGTGCCGGTAGAACAGTTCGACACCGTAGGTCTCCTCCAGCGCACGAATCTGCGTGGTCATCGTGGGCTGGCTCACATGCAGCGCCTGGGCCGCGCGCGTCACGCTGCCGTGGTGCGCCACCGCATGGAACGAGCGCAGTTGGGTAATCCGCATCGATGACGCTCCCGTGACGAGGTATAGGTTTTATCAATACTTTAACGAAAAATTGTGAATTGGAAGTATAGAACGGTCCTCACCATAATCCAGCTCAATCTTCGTCAATCGATCGCAGCGCCCGCGGGTGCAGCGGCACCTCCTCACCATGACTGCATGTTCACGTTTCCATAATCCGGTCGATGTTCGCTTCGGTGCGGGTGCCCTTGCTCAGTTGCCCGAATTGGTCGGCGAGCGGCGGGTTGTGCTCGTCACCATGCCCGAAGCGCGGGCGCTCGGCATGACGGGACGCGTCGAAGCGCTGCTCGGGCAACGGCTGGCGGGGACGATCGATCGTGTCAGCCCGAACCCGGATGTGCGCGAACTCGCCCCGATGTACAGCGATTTCTGGCGGCGGTACGGCCAGTGCGAGGTGATCGTGGCGCTGGGCGGCGGCAGCGCGCTCGACACGGCCAAGCTGTTGATGGTCGCGGGCGAGGATGATCGCTTTGCGACGCTCGTCGATGCGCTTGATGCGGGGGGCGACTTCCGGCCATCGCGGACCAAGCGTCTCATCACCGTTCCGACGACGGCCGGCACCGGCAGCGAAGTCACCCCGTGGGCCACGCTGTGGGATCGTCATGTGAAGCACAAGAAGTACTCGCTGCATTTACCCGAGACGTGGCCGGAGGCGGCGATTGTCGATCCGCAACTGACGCGCTCGCTGCCGCACGCCATCACGCTGCAAAGCGGGCTCGACGCCCTCTCGCACGCGCTCGAGGCGATCTGGAATGTCAACGCCAATCCGATTTCCGACACCTTCGCCGTGACGGCGGCGCGCGACATGATGCGCGTGTTGCCGCAGCTGATGGTGTCACTGGACGACGAGACGTTGCGCGCTCAGGCGGCGCTCGCGGCACTGCAAGCGGGCATGGCGTTCTCCAACACGAAGACCGCGTTGGCGCATTCCATTTCGTACGACATGACGATTCGACATGGACTCCCGCACGGCATTGCGTGCTCGTTCACCTTGCCGGCGGTGATGCGTCTGGCGATAGGCCGCCGTGTCGATCGCGACGCGGTGCTGGCGCAGGTGTTCGACGGCGACATTGGCCGCGCCCCGGACAAGCTCACCGCGTTTCTCAACGGTTTGGGCGTGGCGACCGAGTTTTCGGCCTATGGCGTGTCCGAGCCGGAATCGAGCGCGATGATCGCCGCCGCGCTCGACGGTCCGCGCGGACGCAATTTCATCGGCGCCACCGCCTGATCGTCAGGTGGCCGCTACGGTCGTATGCGTTCGCGCGCATGCGTGTTTTCGCGTCTTACCCGCAGTCCCCGTAATCCGCATCATCAAAACATAGCCGCGTGATCCAAAGGCGGCACCGAGACATCCAGGAGACAGACGCCCGGCGCAGACCGGTGCGTCGCAGCGCGCCGCCACGGCGCGGCGCATCAACAGGAGGCGCAATGGAACAGGTTCTCACGGGCGTGGGCGGCAGCGATGCCGTCTCCGCCGAAAAAGCGGTGCGCACGGTCGCGCTGGCCAGCCTGATCGGCACGACCGTCGAATGGTATGACTTCTTCCTGTACGGCACTGTGACAGGCCTCGTCTTCAACAAGCTCTTCTTTCCCAGCGGCGATGCCTTCATTGCCACCGCGCTCGCCTATACGGTCTACGCGGTGGGATTCGCCACGCGGCCGATCGGGGGCATCCTGTTCGGCCATTTCGGCGACCGGTTGGGACGCAAGCCATTGCTCATTGTCACGCTCTCCATCATGGGGGTGTCGACGTTCCTGATCGGACTGGTGCCGACCTACGACAGTATTGGCATGGCGGCCCCGCTGATTCTGCTGTTCCTGCGTCTGTTGCAGGGCATTGGATTGGGCGGCGAATGGGGCGGCGCGGTGCTCATGGCGTTTGAGTACGCGCCGCGCGACCGGCGCGGGCGGTTCGCGGCGTATCCGCAGATCGGGCTCGCCGTGGGGTTGTGCCTGTCGACCGGTGTGGTCGCGCTGCTCTCGTCGACACTGACCGATGCACAGTTCATGGCATGGGGCTGGCGTCTGGCGTTCATGCTCAGCGTGGTGCTCGTGGCGGTGGGTATGTTCATCCGGCTGCGCGTGCTGGAGACGCCCGAGTTCGCGCGCATCAAGGACAGTCAGCGCGTCGCGCATGTGCCGCTCTCGGAGATTGCGCGCGATTACCGGCGTAACGTGCTGCTGGGCTGGGGCGCGCGTTACATCGATGGCGTGGTGTTCAATGTCTATGCGGTGTTCGCCATCTCGTATCTCGTTGGCACGCTGCACTTTCCGAAGACGCCGATCCTGCTGGCGGTCACGCTCGCGGCCATGGTCTTGATCGTCACGATTCCGTATGCCGCAAAGCTGTCGGACCGCGTGGGACGCCGTCGAGTGTTCGGCTGGGGTGCGTTGGCCTGTGGCGTGTCGGCGATTCCGGCATTGGCGGTGATGCACTATGCGACGAGCGTCTGGTGGGTGTCGCTCGCGGTGATTGTGCCGCTGGGCGTTGTATATGCGTTCGTCTATGGTCCCGAGGCGTCGATGTTCTGCGAACTGTTCGACACGCGGGTTCGTTACACGGGCATCTCGGTCGTGTATCAAGTGTCGGGAATCGTTTCCAGCTCGATCACACCGTTGGTGGCGGCGACGCTGCTCGAATACGGCGGTCACAAACCATGGTGGATCGCGGTGTATGTGCTGGCGGTGGGATGCTTGTCCGCCGCGTGTGCGGCAGCGATGAAGCGAACCTACTGAGGGGGAACGACGGGACGGGGAGGCGTGTGGGGGTGCCCGAGCATCGGGAATTCGGCAGGCCGGTGGGCAGCGCCCCGGCTTGCCGTTTTATTGCGCAGCTTACTGACCGAAGTAGATCGAACCGGCGCGATTCACGCGGCCCGGGACTTCATAGGCCGGGGCGACGGTCGTCGTTTGCGTGGTGGCTGCCACGGCACCCGGCTGGGCCTGCGTTCGCACTTGAACTTGCGCTTGCGTCTGGGGTTGCTGCGGTTGGGCAGCCGATTGGGCATTCTCGGCGGCGCTCGCGGCACCTGCGCTCAACAGCGCGGCAGCGAAGGCCGAAGCGATCAGAATGGACTTCATTTTCATTTCTCCTGTCTGGCGAGACGTCCACCATGGGCGCCATCATTGGCGCCAATCTACGCCCACGCAGCAAGGAGAAAAATGCGCTCCCGGAGAAGGGAGTATTGCTGAAAATGAAACAATCAAACGTCGAAAAGCCTGATTCGTTGTGCAGGACAACGAGCTCAGACACTATGCGCCGCAGTGATGCGCCCGGTATCGCTTGGCGTCGAAGCGTTCAGCGACGCGTCACGCGCGCTTGCTGACGGCGCGTACGCGCGGCACGGCTGCGCAGATACGACGCGGTGAGCAGCGAGGCACTCGCCAGCAGAAGGAAAGAACCGAGGGCAGCCATGGTAATGCTCCTGTACGAGCCGGCGTCGTCCGCGGTGCGGTGCACCCTGCGAGCCACGACGTCGACTGACTTCATCATGTTGTCACTCTACTGCTGTCGCACTTCGCGATAAACCCCGTCAGATCAAACAAGTTGTTGCGCGCCGCGACATTTCCCTCTAATTCGTGCTGTGATCCGCGTCAGACCGGTGGCATCCACCCCTATTGCTCGTATTAAGTGATTGATTTTCATTGGTTTTTTGGAATTCGGCAATCCGCGCGGTGCCAACGCCGCTGCGTTGCGAAAAAACCACGGGTTTTCCCTAGGGTTGGCCGGTATTTGTGCAACGGTCGGCGCAACGCAGCAAAAGGGGGGCGGCGGCAGATTCAGTCCGGTTGAGCGGTGCGCGTTTGCTACCCGGTCCGACGCCGATGCTCGTCAGTGGCCGCGCGAAAGCAGCACCGGTGCCTGGGCAATCAAATAGAGCACGGCGCCGATCAGTCCACCGACGAGTGTGCCGTTGATGCGGATGTACTGCAGGTCCTGTCCGACGCTCAGGCGGATTTGTTGCGACAGATGTTCGGCATTCCAGCCATGCACTGTGGCGCGGATGTGCTCGGTCACGAAGTCGGCAAACCCCGGTGCCATGCGCTCGGCGGCATCCAGCAATTGCGCGTCGAGCGCTTTGCGCAGCGAGTCGCTTCGCGCCAGCTCCTGACCCATCCACGCGGCCGCGCCGGTGATCTTGGCGCCGATCACCGAGTCGTCGCGCGCGAGGTCGCGCTTCACCCAGCTTCGCCACTCGTTCCACAGACCGCCGACATAGGCGTTCAACGCGGTGTCGCCTTTCAGTTGGGTCTTGAAAGCGTCGAGCTTCGCCTGGAAGTCGGCGTCGTGCTTGAGCCGCTCGATCAGTCCCGCGACCGCGCGATCGAACGCCTGACGCAATTGATGCGATTCGTCCGCTTCCATTTGCGCCAGCAGGCGGGTGACGGCCGCCGAAATCATGTCGGAGCCCTTGTTGCCGATCCACTCTGACGGCAGCACCTTCTCCTTCTTCGGATGATCACTCTTGAGCCAGTCGACGATGCGCGCCGAAATGAATTCGCGCGTCTGCGGCTCATTGAGGAGCTCGACGAGGTAGTCGAGCGTCTCGTCGAGCAGCGCTTGATGACGGCCGTCGCGCGTGAGCGTGTCGAGCATGGCGGCCGCCGATTGCGACAGGTCGAGCCGGTCGATCATCGTGTCGAGCGCGCGGCGGATAAAGGCCTGCACGTTGCGCTCGTCCATCACGTCGAGCACACCGCTGGCCACTTTCACCAGCACCGCGCTCAACTGACGCGTGTTCTCGTACGAGCCGAGCCAGTGCGCGACGGCGTCCGCCGGGTTCTGTTGCCGGATGAGCCGAACGACCGAGGGGGTGTCGAGAAACTTCTCGCGCACGAAGCGGGCAAGACCGTCGCCGAGGGCGTCTTTCTTGCGAATCAGGATATTAGTGTGCCGCGCGAGCCCTGGGATCGGAATGCGCCGGAACAGCGCTTCGACCGCGAACCAGTCCGCCAGTCCGCCGACCATCGCGGCTTCGGCCGCTGCCCGGATCCAGCCCGTGACGAAGTGCTCCGGCATGAAGAGCGTGGCGACGAAGATCACCAGCGCGGCCACAAGAAACCACAGGGCGCGACGCTCGGCGCGTTGCAGGGCGATGGCGGGGTCCATGCGCAGCCGGCTCCTAAAATACAAAGACGCCCGACAGGTTACCCCGTCGGGCGTCCAATGATAAGCCGCGAACCGATCGACTTATCGTCGTGCGATTACCCGCGTTGCTTTGCCTTCAGTTCCAGACGGTACTTGTGCAGCAGCGGCTCGGTGTAGCCGCTGGGCTGAGTCAGCCCTTCGAACACCAGGGCGCTTGCCGCCTGGAACGCCAGCGAGTCGTCGAAGTTCGGCGCCATCGGACGATAGTGCGCGTCGCCCGCGTTCTGCTTGTCGACCACGGCGGCCATGCGCTTGAAGGTCTCTTCGACCTGTGCGCGCGTGATGACGCCGTGACGCAGCCAGTTCGCCAGATGCTGGCTCGAAATGCGCAGCGTGGCGCGGTCTTCCATCAGGCCGATGTCGTTGATGTCCGGCACCTTCGAGCAGCCCACGCCCTGATCGATCCAGCGAACGACGTAGCCCAGAATGCCCTGCGCGTTGTTCTCGATCTCCTTGCGGATCTCGTCGGCGGACCATTCGGCTTTCGCCACGACCGGCACCGTCAGCAGGCCAGTAAGCAGCGTGTCGCGTTCCTTCGCGTAGTCGATCTTCTCGAGTTCCTGCTGGACGGCCTGCACGTCGACCATGTGATAGTGCAGGGCGTGCAGCGTGGCGGCGGTCGGCGACGGCACCCAGGCGGTGTTCGCCCCGGCCTTCGGATGCGCGATCTTCTGCTCGAGCATGGCTTGCATCAGATCCGGCATGGCCCACATACCCTTGCCGATCTGCGCGCGGCCCCGCAGGCCGGCGGCCAGACCCACGAGCACGTTGCTTTTCTCGTAGGCCGTGATCCATGCCGACGACTTCATGTCGCCCTTGCGCATCATCGGACCGGCTTCCATCGCGGTGTGCATCTCGTCGCCCGTGCGATCGAGGAAGCCCGTGTTGATGAATGCAACGCGCGACGCGGCAGCGGCGATACAGGCCGAGAGGTTCACGCTCGTGCGACGCTCTTCGTCCATGATGCCCATCTTGAGCGTGTTGTGCGGCAGGTCGTACAGCGCTTCGATGCGGCCGAAAAGTTCATCGGCGAAGGCCACTTCGGCGGGGCCGTGCATCTTCGGCTTGACGATGTAGATCGAGCCGGTGCGCGAGTTCAGGCGATGCTTGCGGTCATGCAGCGAGGCGAGCACGGTGACGACGCCGTCGAGAATGCCTTCCGGAATCTCGCGGCCTTCGCGATCGGTGATCGCCGGGTTGGTCATCAGGTGACCGACGTTACGGATGAACAGCAGCGAGCGGCCGTGCAGCGTCACCGGTTGGCCGTTGGCGCCGGTGTATTCGCGGTCGGCGTTCAGACGGCGCGTGAACGTCTTGCCGCCCTTTTCCACGGCTTCCGTCAGCGTGCCTTGCATCAGGCCGAGCCAGTTGCGATAGAGGTCGACCTTGTCGTCGGCGTCCACGGCGGCGACCGAGTCTTCACAGTCGATGATGGTCGTGACGGCGGCTTCGACGAGCACGTCCTTGATATGCGCCGCGTCGGTCTTGCCGATCGGGTGGCTGGCGTCGAACTGGATCTCGAAGTGCAGACCGTGGTGCTTGAGCAGCACGGCCGTCGGCGTCGCGGCGTCGCCTTGATAGCCGACGAACAGGGCAGGCGTGGCCAGGCCCGTCTCGCCGGTCTTGGTCGTGACGATGAGTTTGCCGTTCTCGACACGGTAGCCGGTGGCGTCCTTGTGCGAGCCGTCGGCCAGCGGTGCGGCCTGATCGAGGAAGCCGCGTGCGAAGGCGATCACGCGTTCGCCGCGCTTCGGGTTGTAGCCGGTGCCCTTTTCTGCGCCGTCCGTTTCGGGGATGGCGTCGGTGCCGTAGAGCGCGTCGTACAGGCTGCCCCAGCGCGCGTTGGCGGCGTTCAGGGCGTAGCGGGCGTTGGAGAGCGGCACCACGAGCTGCGGACCGGCCTGCTCGGCAATTTCATGGTCGACGTTGGCCGTGGTGGCCTGCACGCTGGCAGGCGCGGGCAACAGGTAACCGATCTTTTCGAGGAACGCGCGATAGGCTGCGGCGTCGGCGATGGGACCCGGGTTGGCACGGTGCCAGGTGTCGAGTTCGCTTTGCAGGCGGTCGCGTTCGGCGAGCAAGGCGCGATTCTTCGGGCCGAGGTCATGAACGATGGCGTCGAAGCCTTTCCAGAACGCATCGACATCGACACCGGTGCCCGGCAGGGCTTCCTTTTCGATGAACGCGATCAGATTGTCTGCGACCGTCAGGCCGCCACGCTGGGAAGTGGAAGTCATGATGCTGTACTCGAGTTTGAAAACCAGGTTGACGCGATTTCGTCCAGTGACCTTGCCGAGACACCCACGCGGTTGGCGTGAGGATGACGACCGGGTGGTTGACGATAAGGGGCAGTCTTATATAAGACCCTGAGTGTAATCCTTCTCCGGGCGCTCGGAAACCCGGGATTTCGCGTCGTGATACTCCCGCAACTTATAGGCGGCATAAGGATTTGCGTATGAGGCCGGCGCCACGGGGCTTTGCGTCGGATACCGAAAGCGGGTGGTGCGGTTGCAGCATTCGATATGGCATTTCACTTCATGAGAAATGGGGGCGCCGTACGCGGCGGCGACCGCTACGCGGTTCGAGGTGCGTCGTGCCTGTGTTGAGGTGACGGGTACACTCACCGTTTGCGCCGAAGGTGCGCGACGCGCCCGCGCCGGGCCGTTCCCCCGAAAACATCTGCCCTGGAGGCATGAGTCGTGAAACAGATCTTGATGATGAGCAGTTCCCGCAAGGGCAGCCAGGGCTTTCTGGCGCATGCCGACGATCAGGTGCATGCGGTGCTCAGGGATCGCGCGAAACACGTGTTGTTCGTGCCGTACGCCGGGGGCATCACGTACAGCTACGACGAGTATGAAGCGCGCGTGAAGCCGACGTTCGAGCGGCTGGGCTATGCCCTCGAGTCGATTCATCATCACAAGGATCCGCGCGCCGCCGTCGAGCAGGCGCAGGCCGTCGTGGTGGGCGGGGGCAATACGTTCGTGCTGCTCGATCGCCTGTACAACGCGGGCATCGTGGGCCTGCTGCGCGAGCGTGTGAACGCGGGGATGCCTTACGTGGGGTGGAGCGCCGGGGCGAACGTGGTGTGCCCGACCATTCGCACGACCAACGACATGCCGATCGTCGAGCCGCCGACGCTCAAAGCGCTCAACCTGATTCCGTTCCAGGTGAATCCGCATTTCATCAGTGGGAAGCCGACGGGGCACAACGGTGAATCGCGCGAGGAGCGTCTGGCCGAGTATCTGGCGATCAATCCGGACGAACGCGTCGTTGCCATTCCAGAGGGTACGGCGCTGCATGTGCAGGGCGAGAACGCCACCGTGCTCGGTGAATTCGACGCGTTGCATTTCAAGCAGGGCGGTGTGGTGGACAAGCTCGCGACGGGCCGCACGTTTGCGCTGGCGTCGATCTGATACGCGCGGGCATCGTGCCTTCGCGCAGATGACGGCCGGCTTGGGGCCGGAGGTCTGCGCGCTGGTCGCCGCCGTTCTGAACGGCACGATCGGCGTGTTGACGCGAACCGGATTGGATCAAGGGGCCACGCCCGCGATGATCGCCTTCTGGAAGTGCTTCGGTGCCTTCGTCGTGGTGTCGCTGCTCTGTGCCTGTCGTCACGATCTCGGCACGCAGACCGTTCGGCTGGCCCGTCGCTGGCCTCAGTTTGCATGTCTCGCGTTTCTCGGCATTTTCAGCCTTTACCACTTCGAGACGACGGCGTTCTCGCACGCATCGATTCCGCTCGTCTCGTTCCTCACGTATGCGGCGGGCGGCGCGACGCTCGCGTTGTCCGGTCGGTTTCTCGGGGAGACGACAACGCGTCGGAAGACGGCCGCCTTTCTGGCAATCGTCCTCGGCGTCGGTGTGATGGGCCTGTTCGAAAGCGGCATCGACGGCAGCACGGCGGGCATCGCCCTGGCGCTGGCCGGTGGATGCGGCTACGCGCTGTTCATCTTCCTCGCCAAGTGGTTCAGGATCGGGTCGGGACTGCCGCAGCTCGTCTGGCTGTTCGGGTTCGGCAGTGCCTTTCTGTCGATACCCCTGCTGCGCGAGGGATTCGCCATGCCCAGCGGCGTGGCCTGGATAACGCTATGCGCGCTCGTGCTGCTTCCAACGATCGGGGGCTTCTATTTCACCACTCGGGCGGTGGAGAGCGGTCAGGCCAGCAAAGTGCAGATCATCGAGACCAGCGATCCCCTGTTCGCGACGCTTTTCGGATTCGCGCTCTTCGGCGACCGGCTGAGTCAGGAAGGCCTGCTCGGCGCAGGCTTCATCGCCATCGGACTCGTGATTGCAGTCTGGGATCGACCGGGGGATGGCGCAACGTCGGCACGCTACGACGTGTAGCCCCTGCGCAAACCAAACCGCCGCCCAGGTGTGAGCCTCGGGCGGCGGTTTACCGGCACGCAGCACACGCGACAGCGGCGATGCCGCCCCCTCGTACCGTCAGCGACAGCGACAGTGTCAGGACCGATTCGGGATCAGGCTTCGTCGTCGAGCCAAGGTACTTCGACGTCGGTCAGAAACGCGACCATCGCGAGCGGACGCGCTTCATGGCGACCCATCTTGCCATCGGCGCGGTGCCACACCACTTCGAAGGTTTCCGGATACTTTTCAGCGCTCAACCGTACGGTGCGCAGCTCTTCTTCGTCGGCCTCTTCGATGGGGCCGTCGAACGACAGCATGAGCGCCTGCGGCCACACACCCTCTTCCGGGTCGTAGACCTTGTCGCCATTGGGCACGTCGACCACCGCTTCGACGCCGATCGTTGCCGACGCTGCCACGATCATCTCGCCCAGGGCGCGCAGCAGCGCGGTCGCACGGGCAGAGTTGATCTGGCGCATGGCGAGATCGCCGCGCGTCAGCGCTTGTTCCAGCTTGGGATCGGTTTTTTGTTTGGACATGCGGTTCCTCGGTAAAACGTTAGCCACCCCGCGGCGGTCGTGCCATGTCGCTGCGGCACCGGCGCGCTACGTGGGGTTCCGATGCTACCACCGTCGCGCATGCCGGGGCACATTACAATGCGGGTTTTCGTTATTTACGCTTGCCCGGCGCAGTCGTTGTCGTCGACCCGCGCCCTCTGGAGCCCGTTGTCATGGATTCGCCCAAGTCCGCCCAATCAGTTCAAGCTTCCCAAGCCGCCGCGTCCGGTGCCAGCGACGTCTATTTGCGCCTGCTCGGTGAAACCGCCAAGATCGACTGGAAGGATCTGGAATCGTTCTTCGCGCGCGGTGTGCTGCTGTATGTGGCGCCCGGCGTCGACCTCGTATCGGTCGCCGAGGCGGTTGCCAACGACGATAAGGCCACCGTGTCTCAATGGCTATCGTCGGCCTTGGTGCAGCGCATGCAGGCCGAGCAAGCCGCCGATTTCTCCGCGCGCACGCCGGAGCTTTGGGCGGTGGTTGTCGCGCCGTGGGTGCTCGTACAGGAACGTGGCATCGTTGCATGATGGCGTGATGGCGTGACGCGCGCGCTGATAAACCCCGTCAACGCCTCGAATTCGCTACGCCGTCATGATTCCGGAATTCCCGCCTCGATGAGGCGCCGCGTGCAGTCTTCCAACAGATCCTGCGCTACCGCCGACGCAAACGCATAGTCCGCGTCGAGCGATTCCGTCATTTCATGCGCCGTATACAGGCCGGCTTCGCGCGAGAGCGTGCCGGCCAGTTCGCGCGCGAAATCGTCGCTCAACGTTGAAAGCAGGCGGCGCTCTTCGAGCGGTAGCTGAAGCTTCGAGCGCGACAGCCACAGTTGCGCGAGCGTCGCGCCCTGCTTGTCCGTCATCCACTGCCCATGTTCGTAAAAGGCCGACAGACGCTCGGCCGTCAGCGCGAACAGCAGCGCGCGGCGGGTGTTGAAATTCAGACGAATCGGCGTGGCTTCCGGCATGACGGCAACCGCAATGAGCGGACAAAATCGGGATCAGGGGGCAAAGGTATCACGCGAACAGGCGCAGCAGCGCATTGCGGGCGTGACGGATCAGGTCGGTCTCGTCGGCGCGTCCGGGCAGCAGGTGGAATTCCGCGCGCGGCAGCGGGGGCAGGCCAAGCGACGGTGGACATACGACGAGATCGGGGGTGAGTGCCGATTCATTCAGGCACGAAATCCCCAGCCCCGCGCCGAGCGCCAACTGCATGCCGGCCACGCCCGCCGCCGAGTGGGAGATGCGATAGGGCACGTTGTGCCGCTCCAGTACGGTGAGTACGAGGCTTTGCAGCGTGCATGACGGCGGCATTGTCACCAGCGGCAGCGGCTCGCCCAGCGGCTCGCCCAGCGTCGACGACATCGCCCACACGAGACGCTCGCGGCGCACCAGCGTGCCCGACGTCCGGTAGCCCAGCGCCTTCGCGCCACGGCCGATATCCTCGTTCATCAGACGCAACACCAACCCTACGTCGAAGTGTTCGCCGGTCAGGGCGGTGCGCTCGATCTGCGCGCTTTGCATGGCGCTCACATGCAGCCGCAGGCGCGGGTAAAGGCTCGTGAATCGCTTGAGCACGCGGCCGACGTCGTGCGGACGGTAATAGTCGGTGATGGCGATGCGCAACTCGCCATCGAGCAGCACGCCCTGCAGATCCTCGAACGCTGCCTCGGACAGTGCCGAGATCTGCCGTGCATAGGTGAGCAACCGCGTGCCCGCCGGGGTCGGACGCATGCCTTTGCGCGATCGCACCAGCAACGGCTGGCCGGCGCGCGCTTCGAGCTTCTGAAGTTGCTCGCTGACCGTCGATTGCGACAGGAAGATCTGCTCCGCTGCCGCCGAAATGCTGCCGGCGTCGTGGATGGCGATAAACGTACGCAACTGCGTGAGGTCGAAGGCGCGGGGGTTCATGGTGGCCCTTGCGATGATGATCCGGAAAACACGATATACGGCATCGAATTTTCCCGCTTTTCCGATGCAATGTCTATCCGTAGGATGCGGTTCATGGTGGCCCGAACTGTGCATCGGCACGCGTCGGACGCCGCGACTCCCCCCTCTTCCCCTATGAGCCGTGTGCCTGCGGGCCGCGCACCGTCACACATGAACGAACGTCTGTGTACCGCTCCCGCCACTGCCCGTCGGATGGCCCCGGCATCGAATGCCTCGATGGCCCCCCGCGGTTTGGGCCGCAACCACCGCTGGAAGGTGCTGGGTGTTGGCGTGGCCGCCAATGCCAGCTTTGCCGCTGCGATGGGTGGCATTCCCGCCACCGCAGTGCAAATGCGCAGCGCCTACGCCCTGGCCAATAGCGATCTCGGCATCGTGCTCGGCATGATCGGGCTGGGCATCGCCGTCTCCGAACTGCCGTGGGGCATGCTCACCGACCGCTGGGGCGACCGGCGCGTGCTGCTTGTCGGATTGATGGTGACGGCGTTCGCGCTTGTTGGCCTGGCGATCTGGGGTGTGCCGACGGCGCATTTCGTCCCGTCGATGCCGATGCTTGCGGCGGGGATGCTGGCGATCGGCATCCTCGGTGGCAGCGTCAATGGCTCGAGCGGGCGCGCCATCATGCGCTGGTTTCACGATCGCGAGCGAGGACTGGCAATGAGTGTGCGGCAATGCGCCGTGCCGCTCGGCGGCGGGGTCGGCGCGCTGGTGTTGCCCGGCGCGGCGCAGCACTTCGGCTTCGAAGCGGTCTATGCCGGGCTGGCTGCGGCGTCGTTTGCTGCCGCGGTCGTAGCATGGCGGTGGCTGCTCGAACCGCCGGAGGCACTGCAGGAGGACGCCGGCAAGTCGGCACGCGGGGAGACGGCCGCCGACGCACGCGCGGCCGCAAGCTATTCGCCGTTGCGCGATGCCCGCCTGCTGAGTACGGCGCTGGGCATGGCGGTCCTTGCGATGCCGCAGATCGCGGTGCTCACGTTCGGCACGGTGTTTCTGCATGATGTGGCGCACGCCAGCGTGGCAACCATCTCGCTCACGCTTGGCGCCGTACAGGCGGGGGCCGCCATCACGCGGGTGTGGAGCGGGCGCTTCACCGACAAGCGCCGCAACCGTCCGCAATATCTGCGTCTGTGCGCGATGGCGGTGGGGGCGGTCTTCGCCTCGCTGGCGCTGCTCGTGACGGCGCTGACGCATCGCCCGGAATGGCTGGCGCATGGCACGCCGTGGATGATCGCGCTGCTGATTGCGGGAGGTGTGGTGGCGTCGGCCTGGCATGGGGTGGCATTCACTGAGTTGGCCACGCTTGCCGGGGCGTCGCGTGCGGGAACGGCGCTAGGTATCGGCAACACCGGTGTGTTTATGACGATGTTCCTCACGCCGCTCGCGATTCCGCTGCTGCTGTCGATTGGCGGCTGGGGACTGGTGTGGGCCGGCGGGCTCGTGTGTGCCGCGCTGGCATGGCCGCTCTTTGTCTGGTCGCATCGCGGCCTGGCGCGGGCTTGATCGTCCGCGCAGCCCTGGGCGCCAGGCCCCGGGCGCATTGCGTCTGTCAATGGCGGAAGCGCGTGAAATGGGCTCGACGCGTGCCACACGCTTGCCCCGCTACGGCAGACGCACGTTCGCCACGAGAAAGTCGAGGAACGCCCGCACGCGTGCGGGCAAATGGCCGCCCTGCCCCACATACACCGCATGCACGGGCTCCAGATCGCCCGGGTTGTAGTCATCGAGCACGGTGACGAGCCGGCCGGCGCGCAGATCGTCGTCGACGTGGTAGCGCGAATGGCGGGCCAGCCCCAGCCCCTGGACCGCGAGCTTGCGCATGATCTCGCCGTCGCTCACGACCATATTGCCGACCTGCGGGTAGTGCGTGATGCCGCCGGCGCCGTCGAGAAATGGCCAACCCTGCACCTGACGGTCGAAATTGAAGGCCATGACGTTGTGGTGAATCAGGTCGGCCGGCGTGCGCAATGGGCCGTTGCGGGCGAGATAGTCCGGTGACGCCACCACATGCACACGACTCTCGCCGAGCTTGCGAGCGACCAGCCGGGAATCGCGCAGCGGGCCGGCCCGTACGGCGACGTCGGCGCGTTGCTCCAGCAGATCGACGACCGTGTCGGTGAGTGTCAGATCGAGACGGATCTCGGGGTATTGCGCGAGAAATGCCGGAATGACCGGCAGCAGATAGTGCGAGCCGATCGGTACGCTGGAATTCACCCGCAGCAGCCCGCGCGGCACCGCACCCGCCGCCGCTTCGCGCTCTGCGGCTTCGATGTCGGCCAGCACGCGCATCGCCCGCTCGTGAAAGGCCGTGCCCTCGGGGGTGAGTTGCAGGCGGCGCGTCGAACGATTGAACAAGCGGGCACCCAGACGCGCCTCGAGCCGCGCAATCAGCTTGCTCACGGCGGACGGCGTCATATGCAGCGCGCGCGCCGCCGCCGAGAAGCCGCCGAGCTCGACTACACGCGAGAAAACTTCCATATCGCCGGAGCGATTGACGTCCTGTCGACCCATCGGCGGTGTCCTCCGGCGTTCCTGTGAAAGGGGATGCGGGCCATTGTGACATCAAGTCACAAATCATGTTCCTTCGCGCAGTCTATTTCACCAATGCTAGGGCGTCTATATTCCGCACATTGGTGTATCGCCATTCCCTGAGTGGCCTGACCTTCCTTAATCCCGAGACAGGAGTCTTTCGTGCCTATCGCTCTCTATGCCCTGACCGCCGGTGCCTTTGGCATTGGCGTGACGGAATTCGTCATCATGGGTCTGCTGCTCAACGTCGGCGCCGATTTCGGCGTCTCGATCGCGGCCGCCGGCCTGCTGATCTCCGGCTATGCCCTGGGTGTCGTGGTCGGCGCCCCGCTCATGACCACGGTCACTGCGCGCTGGCCGCGCAAGACCGTTCTGCTGGTGCTCATGGCGATCTTCACCATCGGCAATGCCGCCTGTGCACTGGCGCCGAGCTATGCGGCTCTGATGGCAGCCCGCGTACTGACGTCGTTCGCGCACGGCACGTTCTTCGGCGTCGGTTCGGTGGTCGCCACCGGCCTCGTGCCGCGCGAGCGCCGTGCGTCGGCCATCGCCGTGATGTTTACGGGGCTGACCGTCGCCAATATTCTCGGCGTGCCCTTCGGTACTTGGCTGGGGCAGCACTTTGGCTGGCGCGCGAGCTTCTGGGCGGTGACGCTGATCGGTGCGCTCGCGTTTCTCGTGATCGCCGGGTTCGTGCCGAAGATCGCCGCGCCTAAGGATGCGGGTGACTGGCGGGCGGATCTGCGGGCGCTGGCACGCCGTCCCGTGCTGCTCGGATTGCTCACGACAGTGCTCGGCTGGGTGGGCGTGTTCGGCGTGTTCACGTACATCGCCCCGCTGTTGACCGAAGTGACCGGTTTTGCCGAGGGCGCGGTCTCACCGATTCTGTTGATCTTCGGTGGCGGTCTGGTCGTTGGCAACCTGCTGGGCGGCAGGTTTGCGGATCGTCGCGTGGTACCGACAGTGCTGGGCAGCCTGCTGGCGCTCGCTGGGGTGCTGGGGCTGATGACGTTCGCGTTGCACTCGCACTGGCTGGCCATCGTCTTCGTGGCCCTGCTCGGTGCAACCGCCTTCGCGACGGTCGCGCCGCTGCAACTGTGGGTGATGGAAAAGGCCTCGGGGGCGGGGGAAAGCCTGGCGTCGAGCTTCAATATCGCCGCGTTCAACCTCGGCAACGCCATCGGCGCGTGGCTCGGCGGCTTCGTTATCGAACACGGTCCCGGGCTGACGGCCGTGCCCTGGGTGGCGGCGCTCGCGCCGCTGGCGGGCGTGGGCGTGGCGCTGCTGAGCCTGCGTCTGGATCGTCGCGACGCAAAGCCATCCGTCGTGCCCAACTGCGAAACGCCCGCGTTGTGATCCACACGCGGGCCCGACGCGAGTGCGTCAGGCCATGACGCCCAGAATCACACTGGCGGCCGCGAACGCGGCCGTCGCGCCGACACCCACCGTCAACCCGCGAGCGGTCAGCGTGTCATGCGGCATGACGGCGGCGAGCCGGCTGCCGCCGGGCAACGCCAGAATGACTTCGGCCTGTCCCGCGTCGTCGGCGATGGCGTCCACCGTGCCTGCAAGGCGGTTCGCGGTGGCCAAACCCGCGAGATCGGCGCCGCGCGCGATTTCGATCCACGGGGCCTTGATGAGTGCGAACGCATCGCTGCCGGTCGCCAGCCCCAGCGTCTGCGTGCTGTGGTGCGTGAGCGATGCTGTGATCGCTTCACCGCCGGGCAACGTGAGCGTCACTTCGTCATTCACGCCGCAGCGCCGAATCGCGGTGACCGTGCCGTGCAACTGATTGCGTGCACTGGTCTGCAGTCCCAGCCGCGCGATGATGGGCCACTGCTCGTCGAAATGTTCCAGATCGGTCGCCACGCGCGCGAGGAATTGCCGTTGCGCCACCTCCACCGCCCGGAACGCCGCCACGAGCTTCGCGCCGCGTGCGGTGAGACGGGTGCCACCACCGCCACGGCCGCCCGTGCTGCGTGCCACCAGCGGTTCGCCGGCGAGCTGATTCATCGCATCCACGGCATCCCATGCGGCCTTGTAACTCATGCCGGCGGCTTTCGCGGCGGCCGTGATCGACCCATGCGCGGCAATCTGTTCGAGCAATGCAATTCTGGCGTGGCCGCCAAGCGACGCATTGCCACGATGCACCCAAAGCGATCCGCTCACTTGCAGCGCATCGTCCAGTCCATGATGCGAAAGCCCGTTGGGCGTTGAAGGCGGTTCGGAAACCATAAAGATGTTTTCTATTGGACTTGGCAGGTAAGCGCATTGTAGAGGGCCGGCGGACCTGCGAACACCGACGCCGGACAGGGAAGTGTTGCCACGCACCAACGAAGCCGACGCCGGATTATTCTTTGGGGGACGAATGGGGGACGTTGCTCCTCTACATTGAATTTCGCCGCATGCCCCCCCTGGCCGGTGAGTCGCGCGTCAGGCTGAAGTCCACGTCTGATACGGGTCCACCGGGACTGCGACGGTTGTCGAAGTGCCTACTCACCTGACACAACAGAAACGGGGTGAAATGATGCGCGTCAGGAATATCAAGGAAACGGTTGACGGGGCTCGATACTATCGTCTGGTTCGCATGTTGCCCAACGGCAAGCGGCATCAGATGCAAATCTCTTTCTCCGCAGGTGAAATGCGCTTCAGACATTTTGTCGCGCGACGGTTGTGGTTGCTGCGTGCCGAAATGCGTGACAGCACACGGGCGGCCGCCATGCCCACGCCACGCAGCAACATGCCGCAATTGGTCTTCTGACCGGGTTGCGGCGTGACGCAAGGGCCAGGCCGATGGTCGTCACCGGTCGGGCGCTTTCGGTACGCGCCAGGGCAATGAGCGTTTAACCTGCCTTGAGAGGCGTGAGTGGCACGACGCTCGCCGACGCCGAGTTCACCGACGCCGGGCCTCTGCCCGCGTGGGCTATCGCAAACTGTACCAACTCGTCGAACGCGATCGGACGCGCGAACAGATATCCCTGGGCGTAGGTGACGTTGCGTTCGCGCAGATAACTCGCCTGCATCTCGTTTTCGACACCCTCCGCCACGATTGTCATGTCCAGCCGCTCGGCCAGATGGATGATGGAATCGCAGATATTGCGCGTGACCGTATCGTCTTCGGTAACGGGCAGGAACTCCTTGTCGATCTTCAGATAATTGAAGTCGTAGCGCTTCAGATAGCCGATGGAGTTGTTTTCGGCACCGAAGTCGTCCAAGGCCGTTTCCACGCCGTGACGCTGGAGTTCCGCCATCACATGGCGCGCCGCGGCGGTGTCGCGAATCACATAACGCTCGGTGATTTCCGCGATCATCGGATACGTCTCGTTGAGCGAACCGTAAAGGCGTTCGATGTCGTGCACGATGGTCGTGTCGCGCAAATGCCGCTCCGCAAGATTGACCGCAATGTGAAACCCCTGCGGCAGCGCGCCTCGGGAGACATCGTTGCGAATCTGCTTCAGCAGCGAACGGGTGAGTTCGATGATCAGGCCGTTGCTTTCCGCGATCGGGATGAAGGCGTCGGGGCGCACGAGACCGGCCTCAGGGTGATGCCAGCGCATCAGCGCTTCGGCCCCGGCGCAGCGGCCCGTGGCCAGCTCCATCACGGGCTGGTAGTAGACCTTGAACTCATGGCGTTTGATGCCCTGCGCGATTTTCCGCCGCATGAACTGGGCCGGGCCGAGATGGCGGAACGTCAGGATGCCGAGCAAAATCGAGATCACCACGCCGAATGCCAGAAAGATCGGCGCCTGCGTGGCGATCAATGAGCGCGTCAGGGTGGCGCTGCCGGCAAGCGACGTCGAGAAATGGTCCGAGTCGAGCGTGACCTGAGCCCCGCGGGTGGCGATGCCGACGGATTCGAGCCGCGGGCCTTCGGACGTCAGCGACACTTTTCCGATGGTCATTGCCGTCCAGGCAAGCTCGTTGGTCTTGACGCTATGCAACGACTCGGTGAGATACACGCTGTCGATAAAGCCCAGGACACCGTCGGTGGCCGACGTCGGGATGAACAATGCCAATGCGGGGGAGTTGCGCACATAGGGCGTGCTGTCGACAAACATTTCGGGCGTGCCGGTCAGCAACGGCACGAGTTCAGCCGGCAAAGGCATTTCGATGGCCTCGTCGGAGCGAATTACCGACGAGCAATACATCTTCCCGTGGGAGACGAGCCAGATGGAACGGAAGTAGGGGCTGAGCGTGCCCGTGGCCTGCAACGAGCTGTTGACCTCGCCGCAAGCGCGGCCGACCCAGGGGGCGGCGCCCTTGAGGGTGTCCTCGGCCGTACCGACAATGCGCTCGAGTGCCGCGCGCTGTCGTTGCGCTTCTTGTTGCAGGAACACCTGAGACATGTGATGAACGCGCAGCCAGCCAAGGATCAGGACGACAAAGAGCGTGACCGTCACGACGAGCCCGGTCACCAGCCACTGCACGACTCTGGAGTGTTGAATCATGTTCTGCTGCCAACCAAGGAAGGAGGGGGCCCTTTCGTGTGCTTCGCGTGCTTCATGTTGCACGGCACAACTCGTCAATCGACTCTACACGAATCCCTGACGGTCACCAACGCCCGATAAACCCGCACGCGCCGTTGGCGACGTGTGCCTGAGAGGGCCCGGTGGATGTCCGGTGGGCGGTTCAAGGTTACCGGCAAGCGTCTTTTATCGGTCTTTGTGAGATGTACCGCGGCGGGCCGGATGGCGGAATCGCGACAAAAGTTGGCGTAACCGCAATTTACGCATGCTCTACACTTCACATATTAGATTTCCGGCAAAAAATAGGCCAAGTCCCAAAGTCATGTCTATTTGCACGAAAACTGCCGGAAGCGTGCTGATTTCCTGAAGCTTTTGACGTCAAATCCCCCTCCCATGTCGAGCCAACCTGTCACGTCCCTTCCCGGCGCTCCCTCGCCGGCCGCCAAAGGCACCGCGTTCCGTGTGCTGTCCGCGATCAGCTTCTCCCATTTGCTCAACGACATGATCCAGTCGTTGATCCTGGCCATCTACCCACTGCTCAAGGCGAGTTTCGATCTGAGCTTCGCGCAGGTCGGTCTGATTACGCTGACCTACCAGGTCACGGCGTCGTTGCTGCAGCCGGTCGTAGGCCTATACACCGACAAACATCCGAAGCCGTATTCCCTGCCGGTCGGCATGGGCTTTACGCTGGCTGGCCTGCTGCTGCTGGCTGTCGCGCCGAACTTCGGCATGCTGCTCGTGGCCGCCGCGCTGGTCGGCATGGGCTCGTCGGTGTTCCACCCCGAGTCGTCGCGCGTGGCGCGCATGGCCTCGGGCGGACGCCACGGCCTGGCGCAATCGTTTTTCCAGGTCGGCGGCAATGTCGGTTCGTCACTCGGCCCGTTACTTGCGGCGCTCATCATTGCACCGCATGGCCGTGGCAGCGTGGCGTGGTTTTCCGTGGCGGCGCTCGTCGCGATCTTCGTGCTGTTCCACGTCAGTCGCTGGTACGCCGGGCAGCGCGCCGCGAGCAAGGGCAAACCGGCCGCGCGCCGAGGCGGGCACGCCCACCTGTCGCGCGGCAAGGTGATGTTCGCCATCGGCATTCTGCTGGTGCTGATCTTCTCGAAGTACTTCTATCTCGCGAGCATCAGCAGCTACTTCACGTTCTATCTGATCAGCAAGTTCCATGTGTCGGTGCAAAGCGCCCAGGTGCATCTGTTCGTATTCCTGTTCGCCGTGGCGGCGGGCACGATGATCGGCGGTCCGCTGGGCGACAAGATCGGTCGCAAGTATGTGATCTGGGGGTCGATCCTGGGGGCGGCACCCTTCACGCTGATGCTGCCGTATGCGGACCTGTTCTGGACCGGCATCCTGACGGTGGTGATCGGCTTGATCCTGGCGTCGGCGTTCTCGGCGATTCTCGTCTATGCGCAGGAGTTGATTCCGGGCAAGGTCGGAACGGTGTCGGGGCTGTTCTTCGGCTTCGCATTCGGGATGGGTGGCGTGGGCGCGGCCGTGCTCGGACAACTGGCCGACTCGACGAGTATCGACTTCGTCTACCACGTCTGTGCCTATTTGCCGCTGCTCGGGATCGTGACGATCCTGTTGCCCGACGTCGAAGGCCACAAGAAGACGGCGGCGGCCTGAGGCGGCTGTCGGCAGGATTCACCCGTGCCCGGCGCACGGGTGGCGCAATGAAAAACCGCGGGTCCCGAAAATCACGGGCCAGCGGTTTTTTTGCCTGGAGGACGACTGAATGCTTACTGAGCGCCGCGCTTTTGCAGTTCCCATTGGCCGTTATCGCCCTTTTTGCAGGTCGGCAGCTTGAGGGTGACTTCCTGCCCCTTTGCGCCGAGAACCAAGATCAGGTCGCGGCAGGTACGGGTGTCGTCTTTCTGGGTATTGGTCGGCGTGAGTTGCGCTGTAATGGCCACGGGGTTGCCGGTGCCCTTGTTGCTCCAGTCGACGGTTTCGTTGTCCTGCTGATGGGACAGCACGTTGCTGGCCGCTTTGGCGAGCGACGCATTGTCGGCCTGGTGCAGATAGGCCAGCGGCGAGTTGCTCATGAAGAGAAGGTTGGAGGCGGCAAACGCCGGCGCGGCCAGGGTGGCGCCGACGACGAGCGCCGTGCCAAGCCCGAACGAGCGGGCAAGCGACAGACGGAAAGGCGACATTCGGAGTCCTTGAGAGTGTCGACAGGGGGACGGATCCTGCGCAACGGCGCGTCGGGTCTTGCGTCGACGCCTTCGCCGCAGGCGAGCGCATCGATCATAAAAGAAACCAGGGGCGGCGTCATCCTGTGCGTCATCGGCGCGCGAGTGCTTTCACGACATCGGCGACCTGCTCGAGCGCGGCCTTGAGCACGGTGTCGCTCTGCGGCGTACCCAGGGCGATGCGGATGGCGGCGGGCGCCGTCTGCCCGGGCGCAGCGAACGCGTCGACGGGCGTCACCGCAATCCCCCGCATTTGCAGGGCCGCGACGACGTCGTCGCAGCGCGTCGGCGCGGGCACAGGCAGCAACTGGTGAAACGCCCCGACATACCCCGTAGCGCCAAGGCCCGCGAAGCAGGCCTGCGCGATGGTCTGACGCTGCGCCGCCAACGCGCGCTTGCGCGTCGTCCAGCGATCGATCGTGCCGTCGCCGAGCCAGCGCGACGCCAATTGCGCCATCAACGGCGCCGCACTCCAGGCGCTCGCCCGCATTGCCGCGTGCACACGTGGCAGCAACGCGGGCGGCGCAACCAGATAGGCGATACGCAGGCCCGGCGCGCCCGGCTTGGAGAGACTGCAAACCTCAACCGTACGCTCGGGCGCGAGCAGGCGAAGGGCGGGCGGGGCGTCGGCGACGAGAAAGCCGTAGGCGCTGTCGTCCACCAGCAGCAGGTCGTGACGCCGCGCCACCTCCACTAGCGCCCGCCGCTGTGCGAGCGGCATCACAGCCCCCAGCGGGTTATGCAGCGTGGGCATCGTGTAGACGAGGCGCAAACGTCCTGCAAGCGCGCGACACGCCGTATCGAGTGCCCCCGGATCGAGCCCTCCCGGTGTCATCGACACGGCAACGAGTGGAATATCACGCAAGGCCGCGAGCGCTTTCCAGCCGGGATACGTCAGGGCTTCGACGGCTACCGGCTCGCCCGCGCGACACAGCGCCAACTGCAGAACGTCAAGCGCGTGCTGGCCTCCGGCACAGATGACGAGCTCATCGGGCGAGACGGGCGTGCCGTCGCGCCGGGATAGCCATTGCGCCGCCGCTCGCCGATCGGACGGATGCCCGTCGTGTGGCGTGTGGGCGAGCAAGGCGCTCAGGTCCCCAGCGGCGGCCGTCTCTCGCAGTGCTTGACGCAACGCGTCGGTCTGCTCGGGCAAGACCGGATAGTTGAACGCCAGATCGACACCGCCGATCGCGCCCGGCGCGGGGGCCCATTGCGCGAACGCCGCCGCCGCGCCGACGGCAGGCGAGCGCACGAAAGTGCCGCGCCCCACTTCGCCGACGGCTAGGCCACGTCGCGCGAGTTCGGTGTAAATCCGTGTAACGGTGGAGAGGGCAAGTCCGTGCGCATCGGCGTAATCGCGTTGCGGTGGCAGTCGGGCGCCCGATGCGAGTTCGCCGCCCGCAATGGCTTCGGCGAGACGTTCGACGTGTTCGATATAGCGGGCAGGGGCAGCCATGCGAAGCGCGGGGACGGAAATTGATATCGGGACAATTCAATAATTGCACTGGATTGGCGAGCTGGCAATACTTGAAGCCATACCGCGTCCTCCTTGGCCATTTACGGTCGCTTCATTGTTGGCTCACTGCATGACTCATTCCTTGATCCCAGTCGACACAGACCCTTGCCAGTCACCCCAAACAACGCCGCGCTGGGCGATTCCGTTGCTGGCGCTACAGTTATTCGTCGTCACGTTCGCCGTGAATCTGCAAGCGCCGCTGGTGCCGCACTATGCCGCGGCAAGCGGGCACGGCGCGGGGGCGCAGGCGCTTGCCTTCGCGTGCTATGTCGGCGCGCTCGTGCCGACATTGCTGTTTCTCGCGGGATTGTCCGATCGTGTGGGGCACCGCGTGCCGTTGGCCATCGCGTTGCTGCTTGGTCTGGTAGGCACGGCGCTGACGCTGCACTGGCCGACACTCGTCGCACTTGGCGGCGCCAGGGCATGTTATGGATTGGCGACGGGACTCGTGGCGGGCAGCGGCACCGCGTACATGACCGAGCTATATGGCACGCGCGAAGACGCAGCCACGCGCGGGGCTGCGCTTGTCGCGGCGGCCACATCGCTGGGCTTTGGCACTGGCGCGCTCCTCACCGGCGTGTGCCTCGTGGCGGCACCGTCGACGCTGCCGCCCGTGAGTCTGTGGGCGTATCTGCCGTTCGCCTTTGTGGCGGCCGTTGCGGTGGCGGCGCTGCCCGCGCCGGTGCGTCATCGGAGCACATCGTGGTTGCGCTGGCCGGTGCTTGCGCCCGGCACCGTCCCGCTGGGCATGGCGATACTACTCGCGTGGGCTGCGGTGGGCGTCGTCATCGGCGTGGTGCCAGCGGCGCTGGCAGCGCGCGGGCACGAGGCGTGGGCGGGATTTGCCACGTTTTTCGTGATCTCGACGGGATTGTTGTTTCAACCGGCCGCGCGACGCATGGCACCCGTTCAGGCGGTGCGCGCCGGACTTTTGCTCGTGCCGCTCGGCTTCGTGGTGCTGACGTTCGGGGTCGGTTATGCGAACTTGCCCGTATTGCTGGCCGGTGCGGCGATCGCCAGTTCGGCGTGTTACGGCTTCACTTATCTGGGCGGGTTGGCGGCGGTCAATGCGGCGGTCGCGCCGGCCATGCGCGCACGTGCGGTGGCGGGGTACTTCCTGTTCGCGTATTTCGGCTTCTCGGTGCCGGCGGTCACGATTGGCTGGCTCGCGGACCACGTGGGCATGCTCGTCGCCTTGGCCCTGTTGGCTGCGGCGTTGATCGCGGGCAGCGCCGCGCTCGCGGTGACGCTACGCCGCCCGGCCGCTACGCTCACGCGTCTCGTTTGACGCGGGTGCCGCTTCCCGCGCTTCCCTCACCCCCCGTCGGGCTCACGTAAGCGCCGGTGCCGTGCAACTGGTCTTCGGCCAGTTCCAGGGCGCGCACCGCCCCGCGTCCCTTTCGGGCGAGCAGCATTTCCACGAGCGTCTCGACGACGGCGATCCCGGCGGTGATCGACGGAAAGAACGACGGACTCTCATGCGAGAACAGCACCGTCGCATCGGCGTCGAGGGCGAGCGGCGAGACCGTGGAGTCGGTGAGCGCGAGCACACGCGCCCCCGCCGAGCGTGCCGCTCGCGCGACGATCAGCGCTTCGTTCGAATACGGGGCGAAGCTGATGACGACCACCACATCGCGTGCCGAGAGCGCACGCAACTCCATCTCGAGCGTGCCGGCCTCGCCGCGAATCAGATGCACCGTCGGCCGGAACAGCCGATAGATGTATTGGAACGTGAACGCGATGGGAAAGCACGCCCGGAAGCCGGCGACATGCACGGTGCCGGCATTGGCAAGCAAATCGACGGCCGCTCCAAGCGACGCATTCGCACCCGCTTCGGTCAGGTCGAGGTTGTTGTGCTGCACGCGGAACATCTCGGGCACCATGCGGGCGGCATCGCCCTCACGGATGACCTGACGAGCGCGACTCGCATAGGGCTGCGGCCCCAGCCGGATCGATTCGAGAAACAGTTCGCGCAGGCCGTGCCAACCGTCGAAGCCGAGATGCTGCGCGAGTCGCACGAAGGTGGCCGGCTGCACGCCCGCCTCGGCGGCAATCGCACGCATGGAGCTGATCGGAACACGCTGCGGGTGGTCGAGCAAGAAACGCGCGCCCGCCTGAAATTGCGGGCTGAGCTGGGGATAGCGCGCGCGCAGCAAGGTGTTGAGTTGTTCGAGCGTCTGCGGCAACGCGGGAGCTTCAGGCATAGGGGATGGCAACACGGCGACGAGGGAATGTAACGATTGTTGCATGAAATGCCCCGACCACGCACGCGCTTTCCCCCGTGGGCCCGGCCGATGCGCAAGCGTCGGGCAAGTTCAGGCGATTGAGCAAAGTGTTGCGACAACAAAACGAGTGAAACATATGTTGCAAAAGCGACGCGATGCCCCTACACTGAGCCCCATCGTTCGCGTAAATGGGTGGCTGAGCGGTCATCGCGCGACGCGCCATCTTTCCGTCAGAGGTTCAGGCATGACTCATGTGTTTCACCGCAATCCGCGCCAAACCTTGCCCGTCGCGGTCGGCGGCCAGGGCATCGAGTTGATCGACAGCACGGGCCAGCGTTATCTCGACGCATGCGGCGGCGCGGCCGTCTCATGTCTGGGACACGGTCACCCGCGCGTGATCGAGGCGATGCAGCAGCAGGCGGCGCAACTGGCTTACGCGCATACCTCGTTCTTCACGACGGAAGTCGCCGAGCAATTGGCCGACACGCTGGCCGCGAGCGCGCCCGGCGATTTGAATCACGTGTATTTCGTCAGTGGCGGATCGGAGGGCGTGGAGGCGGCACTCAAGCTGGCGCGGCAGTACTTCGTCGAGATCGGCCAGCCGCAGCGTCAGTACTTCATTGCGCGCCGTCAGAGCTATCACGGCAACACCCTTGGTGCGCTGGCCATCGGCGGTAACGCGTGGCGACGCGAGCCGTTCCTGCCGCTGCTGGTGCCGGCGCACCACGTTTCGCCCTGCTTCGCGTATCGCGAACGGCTTGAGGGCGAGGGTGACGCTGCGTATGTCCAGCGTCTGGCCGACGAACTCGAAGCGAAAATCCTCGAACTCGGCGCCGATCGGGTGATCGCGTTTGTCGCGGAAACCGTGGTGGGCGCGACGGCGGGCGCGGTGCCGCCGGTGGGCGACTATTTCAAACGCATTCGCGCCGTGTGTGACAAGTACGGCGTGCTCCTGCTGCTCGACGAAGTGATGTCGGGCATGGGGCGCACGGGCTACCTGTTCGCGTGCGAGGAAGACGGCGTGGTGCCGGACATTCTCGTCATCGCCAAGGGACTGGGCGCTGGCTATCAGCCGATCGGAGCGATGCTGTGCACCGATAAAATCTTCAATGCCGTGGTCGGCGGCTCGGGCTTCTTCCAGCACGGTCACACGTATCTGGGGCACGCGATGGCCTGCGCGGCGGCGCTGGCCGTGCAGCGCACGATTGCCGAGGAGCATCTGCTGGAGAACGTGCAAGCGCGTGGCGAGCAACTGCGTGAGCGCCTGCGCGAAGTCTTCGCAGATCACCCTAACGTTGGCGATGTGCGTGGCCGGGGGCTGTTCGTCGGTGTCGAATTCGTCGCCGACCGTGCGACCAGGCAGACACTCCCGACGGCCGACAAGATGCACGCACGGCTCAAGGCGGCGGCCAAGGCGCGCGGTCTGCTGATCTATCCGATGGGGGGCACGGTCGATGGCGTGCATGGCGATCACGCGTTGATCGCACCGCCGTTCATCTGTCAGCCGGCGGACATCGACCGCATCGTGGAACGGTTGGCGTTGGCGGTGGCCGACGTCACCGGCGTGATGACGGGAGGCGCATGATGACCGGCACGACACGGACTTTCGCGCTGGCCGTCGCGCCCAACGGCGCCCGACGCACGCACGTCGATCATCGTGCGCTGCCCATGACGCCGGACGAACTCGGTGCATGCGCCAAGGCCTGTCTGGACGCGGGCGCGGCGATGATCCACCTGCACGTTCGCAAGGCCGATGGCACGCACAGCCTCGAAGTGTCCGACTACACGGCGGGGATCGATGCGGTGCAACGTGCCGTCGGCAACGAACTCGTACTGCAGGTGACGACCGAGGCAGTCGGCTGTTATACCCCCGAGCAACAAATCGCGACGGTGCGTGCCTTGCATCCCGAAGCGATTTCGGTGGCGTTGCGCGAAGTGCTGCCCGACGCCGCGCATGCGCCCGCCGCCGAAGCGTTCTTCGCCTGGCTCTGGCAAGCCCGGATCACGACGCAATACATCCTGTACGACACCCAGGATGTGGCGCACTACTGGCGCTTGCGAGCGAGCGGGGCGATCCGTCCGGGCCGTCATTGGGTCTTGTTCGTACTGGGCCGCTACAGCAAGGGGCAGTTGTCGTCGCCGTCGGACCTGCTGCCGTTTCTCGCGGCCTGGCAGACGGGGGCACAAGCGCTGGGCGAGGCGATCACGGCCACACCGTGGGCGATGTGCGCGTTCGGACCGCGCGAGGCGGAGTGCGCGCTGGCGGCCGTGTTGCATGGGGGTCACGCCCGGATCGGCTTCGAAAACAATCTCTACCTGCCGGATGGCAGCGTCTCGCCCGATAACGCGGCGTCGCTCGGCGCGTTGACGGCGGCCGCAGCCCCACTCGCGCTCGTGCCCATGACGGCCGACGCCCTTCGCGACCTGACCCGCTGAATGGCCGTTGCGGGCGCCGCCGCGGGTGCCCGGACCGCCTCAATTCAGAAATAAACCCAAATACAAGGTCTGACCGACGTTGCCCGACCGGGCCACTGTAATAGAATCGGCGTAACCTCAAACAGGCCCGCGTCGCCCCTCCCCCGGCACCGGGTATGCACAACGAACGGGAGCGCGGCGTGAAACACTGGTCGATCCGACATCGCATTCTGGCCAGTTTTGGCCTGATCATCGCCTTGATGGCGCTCATGGCCGGCATCGCCTTTACGCGGCTGATGACCATCCAGCAGGAGGCGATCAGCGTGGAGACCGACTCCACGCCCGGCCTGTACTACAGCACGATGCTGCGCGGCGCCTGGTTCGAGAGCTACCAGATGCTTCAGCAGGTCGTGTCCGTCGACGACAACGACAAGGCCCGAGCGAGCGATCTCGATGTGCTTCGCGCCGCCAATGGCAAGATCGACGACTGGATCAAGGAATACGGCACGACCATCAACCGCAGCATCGACCGCGTCCAGTACGACGAGGTGCGCAGCGTGCGCCAGCAGTATGGCAGCGTCAGCAATCAGGTGCTCAAGCTGGTTGCCGACGGTCAGATCGCCGCGGCGCGTTCGATGGTGTCGGAGCAGCTTTACCCGGAGTGGGGCCGCGGGCGCACGGCGATCCAGCATATGGTCGATACCAACAAGACCTTTGCTGACGAGTCGACTCGCAATATCAGCCAGTCTGTGACGGCGGCTCAGGCAACGCTGCTCATCACGCTGGTCGTGGCGCTCGCGTGCGCGTTGCTGTGCGGCTGGTTGCTGTTCCGCGCCATCAGTGTGCCGCTCGGGAGTGTCATGCAGATTCTGGAAGTGATGCGCTCGGGCGATCTGACGCAGCGTCTCGATCTGGACCGGCGCGACGAATTCGGCGCGCTGGAGGCGGGCTTCAACCGGATGACGGATGAACTCACGGGGCTGGTCGGACAGGCGCAGAAGTCGGCGTTGCAGGTAACGACGTCGGTGACCGAGATTGCCGCCACGTCGCGTGAGCAGCAAGCCACGGCCTCGGAGACGGCGGCGACGACGACGGAAATCGGCGCGACCTCGCGCGAGATCTTCGCTACGTCGCGCGATCTGGCCCGCACCATGACCGAGGTCGCGGGCGTGGCCGAACATGCGGCGTCGCTGGCGGGCACGGGGCACGTTGGCCTCACGCGCATGGAGGACGCGATGCGTCACGTCGTAGAGGCGGCGGGGTCGGTCAACGGCAAGCTCGGCATTCTCAACGAGAAGGCGGGCAACATCAATCAGGTCGTCACCACGATCACGAAGGTGGCCGACCAGACCAACCTGCTCTCGCTCAATGCGGCCATCGAGGCAGAAAAGGCGGGCGAGTACGGACGCGGCTTTGCCGTGGTGGCGACTGAGATCCGGCGGCTGGCCGATCAGACGGCGGTGGCCACTTACGACATCGAACAGATGATCAAGGAGATTCAATCGGCCGTGTCGGCCGGGGTGATGGGCATGGACAAGTTCACCGAGGAGGTGCGGCGCGGCATGGACGAGATGCGTCAGGTCGGCGATCAGCTCGCCCAGATCATCGCGCAGGTGCAAACGCTTTCGCCGCGCTTCCAGGTCGTCAACGAAGGCATGCAGGCGCAGGCGACCGGGGCCGAGCAGATCAATCAGGCGCTGGTGCAACTCTCCGAGGCGGCGCAGCAGACCGCCGAATCGCTGCAGCAATCGAGTCAGGCCATCGAAGAACTCAATCACGTCGCCAACGGACTCAAGAGCGGCGTCTCGCGCTTCAAGGTGCAGACGCTGCCGCCCGTGGGGCTGGCGTGAAGTAACGCGCCACTTCGTCATTCGCGGACCTCGCCATGTTGTTCCTGCGTTTCGCCATCGGGACCGATCACTACGTCATCGAAGCCAGTCAGGTGGCTGAGGTGCTGCCGTGGCTCGCGCTCAAGCACCTGCCTGCCGCGCCGGCGTGGGTGGCCGGGGCGTTCAGCTATCGTGGCGAGCCGGTGCCCGTTATCGACCTGACGCGGCTGGCCACGGGGGTGAGCGCGCCCGAGCGCCGATCCACGCGTCTGGTGCTCGTGCATTACCCGGCGCCCGGGCCCAATGCGCGCCGTCTCGGGGTGCGCGTCGAGCGCGCGACCGACACGTTGCGCGCCGACGCCTCGGCGTTCCAGGCGAGCGGTGTCGATCTGCCCGAAGGCCGTTACCTCGGCCCCGTGCTCGACACCGACGACGGCCTCGTGCAGTGGGTGCGAATCGATCAACTGCTGACCGACGAGGCGCGCGCGCTGCTCTTCGACGCCGCGCGCGACGCGTTGGCCGAGACACCGGAGGCGTCGTCATGAGCCGTGTCCACGACATCGAACGCCTGCTGCGCGAGACCATGGGGCTCGACGCGCAAACGCTCGGGGCACATGCCATCGAGCGTGCCGTGCGCGCGCGGCTTGCCGCGCTCCCACCCGAGATGCAAGACGCACCCGCCTATTCGCAATACTGGCAATGGCTGCAGCAATCGCCGCAGGAGCTTCAGGCGTTGATCGAAGCGGTCGTCGTGCCCGAGACATGGTTCTTCCGGCATCGCGAGGCGTTCACGGTGCTGGGGCAATTGGCGCGCGACGAACGGGCCACGCGACGCGGCACGGTGCGTGAAGGCCAGCCGCTGAGGCTGTTGAGCCTGCCGTGTGCCACGGGCGAGGAACCCTACTCGATGGCCATGGCGATGTTCGACGCGGGGTTCGGTGCCAGCGATTTCACCGTCGACGCGCTCGATATCAGTGAACGTGGACTTGCCCTCGCGCGTGAGGGGCGCTACGGTCGCAACTCGTTTCGCGGCCCGCCCGAATCGCTGTCGTTTCGCGAACGCTATTTCACGCCGGATGACGACGGCTATCGCGTCGTCGGGGCGCTGAGCACACAGGTGCGCTGGCACGCGGGCAATCTGTTCGATGCCACGCTGGTCGATCGGCTGGGCACGTTCGACTTCGTGTTCTTCCGCAACGTGCTGATCTACTTCGACCGCGAAGGGCAGCGCCGGGCGATCGCCGCGCTCGAACGCCTCATGCGCATGGGCGCGACACTCTTCGCCGGGCCGGCGGAAGGCGGCACATTGACCAGCAATGGCTTGACGTCGACCGGACACGTGCAGGCGTTCGCGTTTCGCGTCGCCGGGCCGGTGCGCGACGTGGTGCCACCACCCGCCGGCGTGTCGCGCATTGCGGGAACGCTCGAATCGTTCAACATGATGCCGCCGGTGAGTGCCGTCGACGCCGCGGCGCAGCGACGCGCCGAGGGTCGGTTCGTGGCCCATGTCGGTCTCACGGGCACGCCTGCCCCGCTGCAGGCGAGGCCGAACGTTGTGGCGAAGCCGCCCGCAGCGCCCCGCGCCGCTGCTGCGGCTGCGTCCGCTACCGCTGCTGCCGCTGCGTCCAATGCCGCTGCCGTCGATGCGCAACTCGAACAGGCGCGCGTGGCGGCCGACGCGGGCGATTTTGTGCGCGCCGTCGCATTGTGCCGCACCGTGCTTGCGACCGATCGCGCGAACGCGCAGGCCGAGTATCTGCTCGGCTTGGTCGAAGACGCGCGGGGCGATGCTCAGGGCGCACTCGTCCATTATCGTCGTGCGCTGTATCTCGACCCGGGACATTACGAAGCGCTTGTGCATTGCGCGGCACAACTCGACGCGCGTGGCGACGCCGCCGGCGCGCGTCGTCTGCTCGAACGCGCTGAACGTGCCGAACGCACGGATGCCACCCAACGCAAGGCGACAACGTCGAGTGCACCACCTGACAATGTGCCGCGTGACGGGACCCGACATCGATGACAAATCGCGACTTCGTGCATGAGGCCGATTCGGTGTCCGACGCACGCCACCCGAATTCCCCAGAGCCCTCGCACGCCGGTGCGTTGCACCGCCAGGCGGCCGAACTGCTCGATCGCCTGCCGGTCGTGCCGGTTGACCCGGCCCCGTGGCGCGCTGTGGCGGGTCGAGAGGCGGCAGCGCGCGGCACGCCGCTGTTGCTCTTCCGTCTGGGCGACGAATGGCTCGCGCTACCGGCGTCGGCCATCGAATCCGTGGCGCCGATGTGCGGCTGGCATTCGGTGCCCGGACACCGTCAACCCGCCTGCCTCGGATTGGTCAACCTGCGCGGCGCGCTCGTTCCGTGCGTGTCTTTGGAAGCCCTGCTCGGCGTGCAATCGGTCCCGCGCGCCGAGACGGCCCCGTCGAATGCGATGCGCGCGAGCGCGTCGCGCCTGCTGGCGCTGCGCCACGGTCACCACTTGAGCGCGTTTCCCGTGGCCGAGGTGCATGGCACGGTCACGCCCGCCCGCGAAGCGCTTGGCGCGGTGCCCTCGACGGCGTTCGGTGCGAGCGACGGCCTGGCGGTCGCCGTGTTGCCCTGGCGCGAGCACGTTGTCGGCGTGCTGGATCCGTTGCGTGTGGGTGCGGCATTCGACAGGAGCCTCGCATGAGCGACGACCTGCACGACGCCACGCTGCTTGATCTGTTCCGTATGGAAACGCAGACGCAGGCGCAAGTGCTCGGCGATGGATTGCTGGTGCTCGAGCGCGTGCCGACCGACGCGTCGCGGCTCGAAGCCTGCATGCGGGCCGCGCATTCGCTCAAGGGGGCGGCGCGTATCGTGGGCGTCGACGCCGGCGTGGCGCTCGCCCACGTGCTCGAAGATGCCTTCGTCGCGGCACAACGCGGCGCCCTTCTGCTCGACGCAACGCTCATCGACCGCCTGCTGCAGGGTGTCGATCTGCTGATGCGTCTGGCGCATCCGCCGGGCCGCGATCCGAACTGGGCGCAGGGCGCGGGCAAAGCGGAAATCGACGCCTTCGTCACGTCGTTCACCGGGCAGCTCGCCACGTTGACGAGTGAAGCGGTGCAGACGCCCGCCCATGCCGCCCCCGTGAGCGCCGCGACGCCCACGCCGTCGGCCGAACCCACGGCATTCGATTACGCCAGTTACGGCATGCCGACGTCGGCGACACCGCCCGCGCCCGACGCCATGACGATCGCCGCGCCCGTATCGCCGGCGTCGCCGGCCCCGCCCGGCCCGCCCGAGCCCTACGACGTGCGCGACAACTACGACACGACCAACGACAATGACGTCGCCGACCCCGCGTCGCGCGCGTTGCGTGTGTCGGCGGACAATCTGAACCGACTGCTGCGACTCTCCAGCGAAGGGTTGGTGGCGTCGCGCTGGACGCAGCCGTTCGCGCAGTCGTTGCAGCGGCTCAAGCGTCATCAGCATGAGGCGGGCGATGCATTGGACCGCGTGAGCTCGGCGCTTGCGCAAGTGGTGGATCGTTCCGATGAAGACCGTCAGGTGTTGCTCGCGGCGCTGGCCGATCTGCGACGCGCACTGAGCGTCGGCGGGCAGTTGTTGGCCGAGCAGATGCACGAGCTGGACGAGTTCGACCGTCGCTCGACGCAACTGTCGCAGCGGCTGTACGACGAAGCGCTCGCGTGCCGGATGCGTCCGCTCGACGACCGGCTGGGCGGATTTGCGCGCATGGTGCGCGACCTGGGCCGCTCGCTCGGCAAGCCAGCGCGGCTGGAGATTCGTGGCGCGCATACGCCGGTCGACCGCGACATTCTCGATCAGCTTGAAGCGCCACTCGGCCATTTGCTGCGCAATGCCGTCGACCACGGATTGGAGCGCCCGGCCGAGCGCGCGGCGGCGGGCAAGCCGGCCGAGGGCGTTATCACGCTCAGCGCGCGGCACAGCGCGGGGCTGTTGCTTGTGAGCGTAGCGGACGACGGTGCGGGCATCGATCTCGAGCGCGTGCGACGGGCGGTGGTCGCGCGCGGGCTGGCTGCGCCGGACACGGCACAGCGGCTCGACGACAGCGAGCTGCTCGAATTCCTGATGCTGCCCGGCTTCACGCTGCGCGATACGGTGACGGATGTCTCCGGACGCGGCGTTGGACTCGACGCGGTGCGGGCGATGGTGGCGACGGTGCGCGGCACCGTGCGCATCGAGCACACGCCGGGGCGCGGCACGAAAGTCATTCTGCAGTTGCCGCTCACGCTCTCCGTGGTGCGCAGCCTGCTCGTGGAGATCGCGGGCGAGCCGTATGCGTTGCCGCTCGCGAACCTGTCGCGCACGCTGGCGCTCCCGCAAGAGCACATCGCTGTGCTCGAGGGGCGTCCGCACTTCACGCTCGACGGCAAGCAGATCGGACTCGTGAGCGCGCAGCAAGTCCTGTGCGGCAGTGCGCCGGTCGCGGTGGCGGGGGATCAACCGGTGGTCGTGTTCGGCGACGGCGACGCGCGTTACGGGCTGGCCGTCGACAAGTTCCTGGGCGAGCGCATGCTCGTCGTGCAACCGCTCGACACCCGGCTCGGCAAGGTACCCAATATTGCCGCCGGGGCGCTCACGGAAGACGGCGCCCCGTTGCTCATCATCGACACGGCCGATCTGGTGCGCTCCATTGCCAAGGCGGTGGAGCTGGGGTCGCTCGAACGGGTGCCGGTGCGCGCCGCCCAGGCGAGCGGACGTGCCAGCAAGCGCGTGCTCGTCGTCGACGATTCGTTGACCGTGCGCGAACTCGAACGCAAACTGCTGGCCGCGCGCGGCTATGAGGTGCGCGTCGCCGTCGACGGTATGGAGGGTTGGAATGCCGTGCGCAGCGAGACGTTCGATATGGTGATTACCGACGTCGACATGCCGCGCATGGACGGCGTGGAACTGGTCACGCTCATCAAGCGCGACGCGCGTACGGCAGCGTTGCCGGTCATGATCGTGTCTTACAAGGATCGTGAGGAGGATCGACAGCGCGGACTCGATGCCGGCGCCGATTATTACCTCGCGAAAGGCAGCTTTCACGACGACGCGTTGTTGCGCGCCGTGGTGGACCTCATCGGGGAGCCGGGGTCATGAGGATTGGGATCGTCAACGATTCGAGCATCGCCGTCGAGGCGCTGCGTCGCACGCTCGCGCAACGACCGGGGTTCGACGTGGCATGGGTGGCGCACGATGGGGCACAGGCGGTGTCGATGTGCACGCCCACCCCGCCGGACCTCGTGCTGATGGATCTCGTCATGCCCGTGATGGACGGCGTGGCGGCCACGCGTGAGATCATGCGGCGCTCGCCCTGTCCGATTCTCATCGTGACGTCGGACGTGGGTCATCATGCGAGTCTCGTGTTCGACGCGATGGGCGCCGGCGCGCTGGATGCCGTCGACACGCCGGTGCTCGGCGGCACGGATCGGGCGCGGCCGGCATCGTCGCTGCTGGCGAAGATCGAGGCCATCGCGGCCCAGCAGGCCGACGCGCGTCTGCCGCAGCCGAGCGCCGCACCACCGCGCGCGCCTGCGAGGACCGACATGCTGGTCGCCATCGGGGCGTCCGCCGGCGGGCCCGCGGCACTCGCCGCGTTGCTGGGGCGATTGCCGGTGAACTTTGGCGCGGGCGTGGTCGTCGTACAGCACGTGGACGAAGCGTTTGCCCCGGGCATGGCGGACTGGCTCGATCAGCAAACGCCGCTCACCGTGCGTTTGGCGCGAGCGGGCGAGCGTCCGAGCGCCGGCGTGGTGCTGCTCGCCGGCGGCAATCGACATCTGCGCATGGACGCGAGTGGCCGATGCGCGTTTACCGACGACCCGACGGACGCGGTGTATCGTCCGTCCATCGACGTTTTCCTGCAAAGCGTGGCCGAGAACTGGCGCGCGCGCGCGGTGGGCGTGCTGCTCACGGGCATGGGCCGCGACGGCGCGGCCGGGCTCGGCGCCATGCGCGCGCAGGGCTTTATCACGATTGCGCAGGATCGCGAGACGAGTGCGGTGTATGGCATGCCCAAAGCGGCGGCAGAGGCCGGTGCGGCGTCGCAGATTCTGCCGCTGGCGAGCATTGCGCCGCAACTGGTGACGCTATTTGGAACGGTATGACAGGACGCAAAACATGACGATAACGCCACGCCCCCCCAAGCTGGTCGCGCAAGCGGCGGGCGCCGAAAGCAGCCTGAACGAATCATCGGCGATGGTGTTGCTCGTTGATGACCAGGCGATGGTCGGTGAAGCGATTCGCCGCGCGCTCGCGGGGGAGGCGAACATCGACTTCCACTATTGTTCGAGTCCGGACGATGCGCAACGCGTGGCCGAAACCACGCGTCCGACCGTCATCCTGCAAGATCTCGTGATGCCGGGAACCGACGGTTTGTCGCTGGTGCGGCAGTATCGTGCCAGTCCGCTCACGCGCGACATTCCGATCATCGTGCTCTCGACGAAGGAAGAGTCGACCATCAAGCGCGAAGCGTTCGCGGCGGGCGCCAACGACTATCTGGTCAAGCTGCCCGATCCCATCGAACTGATCGCGCGCATTCGCTATCACTCGCGCTCGTACATGAACCTGCTGCAGCGCGACGAGGCGTACCGCGCGCTGCGCGAGAGCCAGCAGCAGTTGCTGGAGACGAATCTCGAACTGCAGCGGCTTACGCATTCCGATGGCCTGACCGGGCTGGCAAATCGCCGCTATTTCGACGAGTACTTCAGCGCGGAATGGCGCCGCGCGCTGCGCGAGCAACGCGAACTGGCGTTGCTCATGATCGACGTCGACAATTTCAAGATCTATAACGATACGTATGGTCACATCGCAGGCGACGACGTCCTGCGCCGCGTCGCCACCACGATTGCCGATGCGGCGTCGCGTCCGGCCGATCTCGCCGCGCGCTTCGGCGGCGAGGAGTTCGTGATCGTGCTGCCGAACACGACGGCGAGTGGCGCGGCCCTGATCGCCGAGAAGGTGCGCGCGCAGATCGATGCGATGGCGATTCCGCACATCGGCTCGGCCAACGGCCAGCACGTCACCGTCAGTATCGGCGGCGCGTCGTTGGTGCCGCGCACCCACATGGCCTCGACCTCATTGATCGAATCGGCGGATCTGGCGCTCTACCGCGCCAAGCAACTGGGCAAGAATCGCGTGGAGATGCAGCCGGGCGCTTCCTGAGCCTGCTGAGGAGGGTACATGACCTTCGAGCTGTTCTATTGGCCGGGCCTGCAAGGGCGCGGGGAATTTGTCCGCCTCGCCTTCGAAGCCACCGGCACGCCGTACGTAGAGATCGTGCAGGGCGACGCGCCCGGGCAGGGCATGGACGGCCTGATGCGCACGATGGACGACCCGGTTTGCCAGGATCCGCCCTACGCACCGCCTTTCCTGCGCGTGGGCGACGAATTGATCGGGCAGACGGCAAACATTCTTGCGTATCTCGGTCCGCATCTCGGTCTGGTGGGCGAGTCACCGCGTGCGCGACGTTGGGTCAACCAGTTGCAGCTCACACTGGCCGATCTCGTGGTCGAGGTACACGACAGCCATCATCCCATCGCGAGCCGCTTGTACTACAGTCAGCAGCGCACGGAAGCGCGCAAGCGCACGGCAGACCTCATCGAGTACCGCCTGCCTAAATTCTTTGCGTACTTCGAGCGCGTGCTGGCGAACAATCCACACGCGGGCGGCTGGCTTTCCGAAGGGACGATGTCGTACGCCGATCTCTCGCTCTTCCAGGTGATTGCCGGGCTGGACTACGCGTTTCCGCGCGCGATGTCGGGATTTGCCAAGGCGTTCCCGCGCTGCCAGGCGGTACACGACGCGGTGGCGCGCGTGCCGCGCGTCGCGGCCTACCTGAAGTCGCCGCGCCGCATTCCGTTCAACACCACGGGCATCTTCCGTCACTACAAGGCACTGGACCGCACCTCGCCGTTCTGACGTGGCGGCTGGCCGGGTTCGACTGACGCCGGCAGCGTCGCGTCGCCGGCGTTCAACGGCCGCTGCATGAGCACGGTGTCGATCCACCGGCCGAATTTGAACCCGACGGATTTGAGCACGCCCGTCTGCGTGAAGCCGCATGCCTTGTGCAGCGCCAGCGAGGCCGCGTTGCCGCTGTCGCCGACGTTCGCGACCAATTGCCGCCACGGGCCGCCTTCGCAACGTGCGATGAGCGCGAGCAGCAGCGCGCGCCCGACGCCCTGGCCCGTCGAATCGGCCGCGATGTACACCGAGTCTTCGAGCGTGAAGCGATAGGCCGAGCGCGGCCGGTAGTGCGTGGCGTACGCGTAGCCGAGGACCTTGCCGTCGCGCTCTGCAACGAGGTACGGCAGTCCGGCGTCGAGACCCTTCGTGCAACGCGCGCGCATCTCGGCCTCGTCGGGCGGCACTTCCTCGAACGACGCCGTACCAGTGCGCACGTGATGAGCGTAGATGGCCGCGATGGCCGGCAGATCGCCGTCGCACACGGGGCGCACCGTGCACGCTCCACGCGCGGGTTCCGTGTCGACGCGTTGCGGCGCGTTGGGGAGGGAGGCGTGAGCGGAGGACGACGACATACGAACAGATCCGAGCGTTGAGTTTCACAACGAACCGGTGTCCCGGTCCGTGACAGTCAATAGTGTGCGCTTCGTCAATTCATAATAAAAGCTTGCGTTGATTATGCAGTGCATAAGCATCGCTTTGAGATACTCACACGCCGCGCAGGCTGTCCTTGCTGGCGGCCGGTGACGCACTGTCGGCGTGCCGGGCGGCGTCGCCACCCGTGGCTTCCGGCGCCGCGTTCATGACATCGAGCCGCTGCCGCACGAAGCCAATGTGTTCGCGCAGCACATAGAACTGGTCGGCGTACGCGAGCGGGATCTTCAGCCGATTGACGGCGGCTTCGATGGCGTCGAGCCGATGGCGCAGGCTTCGGTATTCGGTGTGGGCGTCGTCGGCCAGCGCTTCGCGTTCGAGCGCGATGAGCGCGCCGTACCAGCGGTACAACCGCGATTTCACGCGCCAGCTGTACAGCGACGGCACCAGCCGGAATGCCGGAATCAGCACGACGAGGATCGGCACGAGCAACACGACGATGCGATCGGCGAGACTCGCGACCCAGAACGGCAAATGCCGGTACAGAAACCCCTTGCCGGACTTGTAGTAGCGTGCGGCATCGTCGGAGATCGGGAATTCGTGGACCTGAGCCGATGGGAATTCCCCGGCGCGTTGCAGCAGGTTGGCCTTGCCGTGCACCTCGCGCGCGGCTTCGATCAACAGATCGGAGAGTGCCGGATGCAGGCTGTCGCGCGCGACGAGTTCGACCGTCGGGCTGATGACGTGTACCGGTTGTGCCGGCAGGTTGCGACCGAGGTCGAAAACGCCGCGCGGCAATGTGAGTTGATTCAGATACGTGAAACGGCGCGTGTACGCATCGGCCTGCGCGAAGTCCATCAGCCGCACACCGGGCGTGCGGATCAGCTTGCCCAATGTCGGGCCGGTGGCGGTGTCGCCGGTGAGCATGGCGGCGTCGACGCGTCCGTCGATCAAGGCCTGCGCGGCATCCTGTCCGTCGTATGCCGTGAGCCGGGTCGCACCGCCCGGCTCGATGCCGTTCGCCTTGAGCAGCGCGAGCGACAGTGCGCGTGCGCCACTGCCTTCGCGACCGATGGCGATGCGCTTGCCTGTCAGGTCAGACAGCTTCGTGACGCGCGCCCCGCGATAGAACACGGAAATCGGCGCATAGAACACGCTGCCGAGCGAGACCAGGCCATCGACGTCGAGGCCTTGCGACACGCCCCCCTGCACCAGGCCCAGGTCGACGTTTTGCGATGCGTCGGCGAGCCGCTCCACGTTCTGGCGCGAGCCCTCGGACGTGAGAACGACGAGTGTGATGCCGTCGCGCGCGAGGATCGTCTTGTAGCGTTGTGCGGCATTCCAGAAGGAGCTGCCTTCAGGGCCGGCGCTGATTGTCACGGTGCGCGGCGGCGCCGGTCGTACGAGCCATACGGCGAGCCAAATGGCCGCCATCGACAGGAGGATGACCGGGCCGAAGGATACGGCGAGGTCGCGCCAGGAAATGGCGACGAAGCGGGCGCGGATTCGCCGGTGGGCGGGTGAGTTCGAATCGGTCGTCATCGAAAGCAGGCAGGCTTGACCCGCATATCCAACACCCGGCCGATCATACGCCATCTATGCTGACTGATCGGGCCGGGTGTCTTCGTCAACGATGCGCGAGGCTCTGCGCAAGTTGCTTCCAGAGGTGATCGGCGGCGGGCGACAGACGCCGGCCCACGCGCGTCATCATCTGGCTGGAGAAGCCGGTCGCGATCGGATGATCGATGGGCACGGCGACCAGCTCGCCAAGCTCGATGCCGCGTCGCGCGGTGATCGCCGACATGAAGGCCACGCCAAGGCCCGCCGCCGCTAGCGTCTGCGCGGTGTTGAACAGATCGACGCGGTAGGCGGGCGTCACGTTCAGGCGCGCGGTGTCGAGCACCGAGTGCACGAATTGCTGCACGCCGTGGGCCTCGGTCATGAAGATGAGCCGTTCGTGCGCCAATTCCGAGGGCGGCACACTCGCCATGGTTGCGAAACGATGGGTGGGGGCGACCACGGCGCACAGGGCCTTTGCGGCGAACGGATGAATGCGCATGGCCGGATCGTCGGCGGAGCGCGCGCATAGTCCGATATCCACGACGTCGTCGCGCACGAGCGAGAGCACGGCGGGCGTCGGGCCGGAGCGTATTTCGACGAGGATATCCGGGTAGCTCATCGAAAAGCGCTGCAACGCCTGTGCGATCAGGCGTCCGATGAACCCTTCCCCGACACCGATCGCCACGCGCCCTCGCTTCAGATGCCGGTATTCCTCCAGCCGCGCCGACAGGTCACGCTGACGCCGTTGGCCGTCGCGGTAGTAGTCGATGAGCACCTGACCGATCTCGGTGACGCTCACATTGCGCCCGCGCCGTTCGATCAGCGGAAAGCGCAGACGCCGCTCGAGCGCCGCGATCTGCCGGCTGACCACGGACGGATTCACGCCGAGCGACTCGGCGGCCATGCGCACGCCGCCCGTCGCGGCAATTTCGGCAAGATATTTGAGCGCACGCTCGCCGATGTCGTCGATCCACGCCTCGTAGGTCATTCGCTTCTCAGTGTTGTGTTCGTGGGAATGCGTCGGTCTGACCCGACGCCGGCCGGGGGCGGTCCAGATCGCGTCGACGGCCCCAGAAAAATCTCGTCAAACCATTGAATAAAAACAATTTTCTGTCGATGGCGTCGCCATCTTGCTACTTTGCCAGGGCGACCAATTGTTGACTTGAAAGCAACATTTTGACGTGGTTTGCGTCATGGGTGGGAATTTTCGTCGGTGCAATACTCCGCGTTATTCAACAAGAGAGAGGAGCCCCCGATGAGCGAGACTCGCTACTGCGAAGTGAGCGATTTGCTGGAGGCGCGCGCGCCGCTGGCCGAAATGCGTCACCACATCCATCAACACCCTGAACTGTCCTACGAGGAAGTCGACACGTCGCGCTACGTGGCGCAAAAGCTCGAAGGCTGGGGGTATCAGGTCACGCGTCATGTCGGCGGTCACGGCGTGGTGGCCTCGCTCACTGCGGGCACGAGCGGTCGCACCGTCGGCGTGCGCGCCGACATGGACGCGCTGCCGATTCACGAGCAGACCGGACTGGCGTATGCCAGCGTGCACGACGGCAAGATGCACGCCTGCGGCCACGACGGTCACACGACCGTGCTGCTCGGCGCCGCGCAGCAACTTGCGAAGACACGCAATTTCGACGGCACTGTTCACCTGATTTTCCAGCCGGCGGAAGAAGCCGGTTCGAACAGCGGTGCCGAACAGATGATCGCCGACGGCTTGTTCGAACGCTTCCCGTGCGAGGCGATCTTCGGTCTGCACAATCACCCGGGCGTACCCACGGGCACGTTCGGCTTCCGCGCCGGCCCGCTGATGGCCGCGTGCGACACCGTCAAGATTCGTATCCACGGCCGTGGCGGTCATGCGGCGCGACCGCATCTGGCGATCGATCCGGTGATGATCGGCAGCAGCCTGGTGATGGCGCTGCAAACCGTGGTCGCGCGCAACGTCGACCCGACCGAAGCCGCCGTCGTGACGGTCGGCACGTTCCATGCCGGCTTTGCGCCGAACGTGATTCCCGAGGAGGCCGTGCTGGAGCTGAGCGTGCGCTCGTTTTCGGCGGACGTGCGTGCCACGCTGGAGGCGCGCATTCGCGCGCTGGTGACCTCGCATACCGAGGGCTATGGCGCGAGCGCCGACATCGACTATATCCGTGGCTACCCGGTGCTCGTGAATACCGAGGCGGAGACAGCGTTCGCCTGCGGCGTGGCCGAAGAGCTGGTGGGCGCCGAGCACGTCATCTCGCCGTTCCCGCCGATCGCGGGCAGCGAAGACTTCGCGTACTACCTGCAGAAGGTGCCGGGCTGCTTCATTCGCCTGGGGAACGGCGAGGGCAAGCCGATGCTGCACAACGCCAAGTACGATTTCAACGACGACAACCTGACCATCGGCGCGGCCTTCTGGACCCGTCTGGTCGAACGCTTTCTTGCCAAGGAGCGCGCATGAGCATCGCCACTTCCACATTGACGCTTGACGGCGCACAGCCGTCGCCGATGACCGCTGCGCAACAACGCAAGATCGTGTTTGCCGCCGTCATCGGCAACCTGCTGGAGTTCTTCGACTTCACGGTCTACAGTTATTTCGCGCTGACCATCGGCAAGCAGTTCTTCCCGGCCCACGATCCTGTCACGTCGTCGCTGCTGGCGTTCGCCGTGTTCGCGGTGGGCTTTGTGATGCGCCCGCTCGGCGGTTTCGTGCTGGGCCGCTACGCGGACCGTGCCGGCCGCAAGCCGGCGCTCACGTTGACCATCGGCTTGATGGCACTCGGTTCGGCGGCCATCGGCCTCGCGCCCACGTATGCGCAGATCGGTCTGGCCGCGCCGTTGCTGATCGTCGCGGCGCGCCTGCTGCAAGGCTTCGCCCAAGGCGGTGAATTCGGTGCGGCGACCGCCACCTTGCTGGAAATGGGCGGTGCGAAGCGCCGCGGCTTTCGCGCGAGCTGGCAGTTGGCGAGCCAGGGCGCGGCCGCGCTGCTCGGCTCGGGCCTGGCCGCGAGTTTGGGCTTCCTGCTCTCGGACGACATCATGCACAGCTGGGGCTGGCGGATTCCGTTCCTGCTCGGTACGCTGATTGCTCCGGTCGGAATCTACCTGCGTCGTCACATTCAGGAAGAACCGCCGAAGGCGAAGACGATCGCCGGTCGCGACGACCCCAAGCGCGGCGTGTACGTGCGCAACTGGTTCCTCACGATCTTCTCGATCATGGGGATGTCGGTGTCGACGTACGTGATGATGTATTACATGCCGACGTACTGCATTCAGTACCTGGGCCTGCCGCCGAAAATGTCGATGTTGACCGGCGTGGCGGCCAGCACGATCTCGCTGGTGATGTGTCCGATCTATGGCGCGTTGTCGGACAAGATGGGGCGACGCAAGCCGCTCACGATCATCGGCCGCGTGGCGCTCGTCGTGCTGCTGTATCCGGCATTCTGGATCATGACGCACTTCCCCTCGCTGCCGGTCGTCCTGGCGGCGCTGATTGTCCTCATGCTCTGCTACACGATGGGGTCGGCCCCCGCTTACGCGCTGATGCCGGAGAACTTCCCGAAACATCTGCGCGCGGGCTACATGTCGAGCGCGTATGCCATCGCGGTGTCGGTGTTCGGCGGTACGGCGCAGCTTGTGGCCGGCTGGTTGATTCGTGCGACGGGTAACAAGATGGCGCCGGCCTGGTACATGATTGTCTGCGTGATCATCTCGCTCATCGCCGTGTCGATGTTTGAAGAGACCGGCAACAAGGTGCTCGACGAGTAAGCGTCTGAGGTCGGTAGCCCAGCGCGAACGCAGTGCCAATCCGTTTCGCCACATGACGCCGACTTCACCGCCGATCGAGGACTTTCATGACCAGCGCGGCGGCGGTCGCGCGGGTTTCCACGTGGAGCTTTCGGAACAGGTGTTCGAGGTGCTTGTTGACGGTGCGGGGCGCCATGCCGAGGATGTCCCCGATGTCGCGATTGGCTTTGCCGCGCGACACCCACAGGAGCACTTCGGCTTCACGTGCGGTCAGGCCGAAGTGCAGGGAAAGCGCCGAGCAGTAAGCGGTGTCGTCGGCTTCCGTGAGCGTGACGATCCACTCGCCGGTCTTCGGGGCCGGGGCGGCCGTGGCGGAACGGCGAACGTTCTCGAGCACGCATTCATGAACGACGTTCGCCTGCGCGCCTTGCGCAAGCCAGGCCACAAACCAGTGCAGCAACGGCGCGGGCAAACGCGGTTTGGCGACGTCCTCGTGCGTTGCGCCGTACGCCGCGATCTGCCGCGCCGCCTGAGGACTCTGCCAGCAGATCGCGCCGTCTTCCGAGACGATAAGCGCCGCGCGCGCGCCGAGCGAGAGCGCTGCCTGTGCATAGGATTGCGCGCGCGAGCGCACCACATGCGCGCCAATACGCGCGCACACTTCCTCCGGGCGCACGGGTTTCGTCACGTAATCGATGCCCCCGACGCGAAAGCCCCGCACGACATGCTCGCTTTCCGTCAGCGACGTCATGAAGATGACCGGAAGATGCTCGTAACGTGGGTCCTGTTTGATCCGCGTGCAGGTCTCGAAGCCGTCCATCGCGGGCATTATCGCGTCGAGCAGCACGACGTCCGGCGTGACCCGCGCCAGACACTTCAATGCCGCCTCGCCGCTTAACGCGACGAGCACCGCGTAACCGTTCGCTTGCAGGGTATCGGAGAGAAAGGCGAGATTGTCGGGCGTGTCGTCCACGATCAGCACGATGGGACGGTTTCCCAGCCACTCCGGCGGGGCGCTCGCCTCCGTGGGCGCATCATGCACCGGTGGCGCGGGGCAGGTGGACAAGCTCATTTTCAAGTTCCCTTAGCTGAAAGCGTTCGGCAAGTGCGCGTAGCGTTTCGATCTGGGCGGACAGTGCCGGGTGGACGCGCCGCGCCTCGTCGAGTTGCTCGACGACCCCCTGCACATAGCCGACGTCGAGATGCTCGCGGATACGCTGAAGCACCCCCTCGGGCAGCGCGAGCTGAATGGCGTCGGACGTCGCCGCCGATGTCTCCGCCCGCGCCGGGCTGGGCGTCGTCGTCGGTTCCGATGCAATCCATTCCAGCGCAAGCAGTTGTGCGAGCTTGTCGAGCAACAGATTCACCTGCAACGGCTTGGCCAGATAGCCTGCGCAGCCGGACGCGCCAGCACGCTCGCGATCGTCGGCGAAAGCGTTGGCCGAGAGCAATACGACGGGCGCCGCCGAGAGCTGATTCTCACGAATCAGGCGGCTGGTTTCGTAGCCGTCCATCAACGGCATTGAGATGTCCATGATGATCGCGTCGGCGGTGTGAGTGCCGAGCCATCGCAACGCGTCGGGACCGCTGGCGACTTCGGTCACGTCGAAGCCCAGCGGCGTGAGCAGTTGGACGACGATCCCGCGCTGATCGGCCAGGTCGTCCACCACGAGAATCGTACGGCGCGACCCGGCGTACCCGCGAATACCCGCCAACTCGGTGTAGACATCAGGTGCGCTTCTCACTGCCGGTGCGAAGAGTTTCACCACGAAGTGCGTGCCGCGCCCGATCTCGCTGTGCGCGTCCAGACTGCCGCCGAGCGCATGCGTGAGCAATCGGCAGATCGTCAGCCCGAGGCCCGCACCGTGATCGTCCGCATGGGCGGCGTCGCCACGCTCGAACGGCAGGAAGAGACGCGCCATTTCCTCCGGCGCGATGCCGGGTCCGGTATCGATCACCTCGAACTTCAGCGTGTCCAGCGCGTGACTCACGCGCAGCGTCACCGTCCCTGCAGACGTGAAGCGAATTGCGTTGCCGATCAGGTTGGTGAGAATTTGCCCGAGGTACTTCTGATCGCACTTCACCGTCCCCGGGATTCGACCGACGACCTGGACATCGAAGGCGAGCGCTTTCTCCATCGCCAACGGACTCATCATCGACGACAGGTGAGACACGAAATCGGTCAGCGACACTTTCGTGATGTTCAATTGCAGCTTGCCGGCTTCGATGCGCGCGACGTCCAGTAGTCCGTCGACCAGCGCGAGCAGATGCTCGCCGCTGCGATGGATGGTGCGAACCGCGTTGTAGCGCGTGGGGGACAGTTCTTCCTTCGCCTGCATCAGAAGCTGCGCATAGCCGAGGATGCTGTTGAGCGGCGTCCGTAGTTCGTGACTGAGGCCCGATACGTAACGGCTCTTGGCCCGATTCGCCGACTCGGCGGCCGCGCTCGCGCGCTTGAGCGCCTCGTCGGTCTTCTGGTGCGCTTCGATTTCCTGCATCAGCAATTCGTTTTGCCGTTGCGATTCCTCTTCCGTGACGCGGCGGCTCTCGCGCTCCAGCACGAACCACCATGCCGCGATGCAGCCCACGAGGGCGAGCGAGAAGAAGATCTTGAGGAAGCTGCTTCCTATGACCCCGACTTCCGCCGCGCTGATCGACGCCACACTCTGCGACCAGATCAGTAGCAGAACGCCAGCCAACACGGCAAGGATGGCCAGCACGAGGCTCGCATAGCGAATGAGCCGCAACGCCGCGGGCCCCAGCCGCAGGCGCGGAAATACGCAGTGCAATGCGCGATCGGCCTGTGCGGAGAAGCGCGCGTGCGGCTTGCAGCGATCATGGCAACGGGAGTCCAGCGAGCAGCAAAGCGAGCAGATCGTGCCGCCATAGGCCGGACAGTGGGCCGTGTCCTCCGGCTCGAACGCGTGCTCGCAGATCGCGCAGCGCAGCGATCTGGCGTCGCCGGTCGATTGCGGCTTGCGCGCGAGGTAGTACTTTCCGCGTGTCGCGATGGCAATGATCGGCGCGCAGACGAACGCCACGCCGAAGGCGAGAAACATCGACATCGCCTCGCCAAGCTCGCCGAAGGCGCCTGCCCGAGCCGTGAGGGCCGCCACGACGCCCAGCAACATCGCGCCCAGCCCGACGGGATTCACATCATAGAGATGCGCGCGTTTGAACTCGATGTGACGCGGGCTGTATCCCAATGGTTTGTTGATGACGAGATCGGCGCACAGCGCGCCTATCCAGGCCACGGCAACATTCGCATACAGGGAGAGCACTTTGCCGATCACCTCGAAGACACCGATCTCCACGAGCAGCAGCGCGATCATCACGTTGAAGACGAGCCACACCACGCGCCCCGGATGACTGTGCGTGAGACGTGCAAAGAAGTTCGACCAGGCCAGCGATCCCGCATACGCGTTCGTCACATTGATCTTGAGCTGCGAGACGATGACGAAAAGCGTCATGGCCGGCAGCGCCCAACCGGCCAGCCCTGCCGGATCGAGGAGGATGTGATAGGCGACGAGATACATCTGCGTGGGCTGCGCGGCTTGCGCGACCCCCACTTCGTTCTGGATCGCCACAAATGCGAGGAAGGCGCCGCCGAGCATCTTCAGCGCACCGGGTACGATCCAGCCCGGGCCGGCGCACAGTAGCGCGAGCCACCAGCGCTTGCGGTTGCGCGTCGTCAGCGGCGGCAGGAAGCGCAGATAGTCCACCTGTTCGCCGATCTGCACGATCAGCGCGAACACGACTGTCGACGCCTGTCCGAACGCAATGAGACTGAACGCCCGGCCTTGCGGGGCGAATCCCGCGAACGTGGTCCACTCGCGCAGCATCCCGGGGTGGTGCCACAGCACTGCGGCGTAGGGCAACACGAACAGCACGATCCACAGCGGCTGTGTCCAGCTTTGCAGCCGGTTGATGAGCGTGATGCCGAACATCACCAGCGGGATCACGACGAGCGAACTCACGACATACGCCAGCGCCAGCGAGATGTGGAAATAGAGCTGTAACGCCAGCGCCATGATGGCCGCTTCGAGTGCGAAGAACAGGAATGTGAAGATGGCGTAAAGAAACGACGTCACCGTCGAGCCTATGTAACCGAAGCCGGCGCCGCGCGTGAGCAGATCCATGTCCACGCCGTAGCGCGCCGCGTAATAGCTGATCGGCAGGCTCGTCAGGAAAATCAGGATCGAAACGGCGGCAATGGCCCAGAGCGCGTTGGTGAAGCCGTAATTGATGACAAGGCTACCGCCGATGGCCTCCAGCACCAGAAACGATACGCCGCCGATTGCCGTGGTCGCGACGCGTAATTCCGACCAGCGGCGAAACGAGCGCGGGGTGAAGCGCAGCGCATAGTCTTCCAGCGTTTCGTCGCCGACCCAGGCGTTGTAATCCCGCCGCACCTTCACGATGCGCTGAGTGCTGGGCGCGCTGACTGAACTTTGGTGCATCTTGGCCATGAAGACGTGAAGGCGATCCGGATTGGTGCAAAAAGCGTTGGATGTAAAGCCCAAAGCAAATTACATTCCACCGCCCCACCTGGGGAATACGTCAATCGACGTATTCCGATCGTCAAATTGGCTCCCTACATTGCGTTCAAACCCGTGAAACCCGCCCGCCGCGCTTCTTGCACAGGGCCTATGATCAGGAGAACGTGATGTCCGCAGACGATCGATTCGAAGATGACGAGCGCATGGCTTCGCCGCTGCGCAGGCGGCTGCTCGGCGGCCTTGCCGCGGCCCCGCTCATGGCGCTGGGCCTGCCGCGAACGTCGTTCGCACAGGTGCCGCCTACGGCCAAGGTGAACACCACCGGTCTCGCCGTGACCGACACCACGGTCACGGTCGGCCAGTTGCACTCGGCAACCGGCACGATGGCCATTTCCGAGACGGGCTCGATTCAGGCAGAGCGTCTTGCCATCGAGCAGATCAATGCGATGGGCGGCGTACTCGGACGTAAGATCAACATCATTCAGGAAGACGGTGCGTCCGACTGGCCGACTTTTGCCGAGAAATCCAAGAAGCTGCTCGAGAGCGACCACGTCGCGGCCGTTTTCGGTTGCTGGACGTCGGCCTCGCGCAAGGCGGTGCTGCCGGTGTTCGAGAAGGACAACGGCTTGCTGTACTACCCGACGTTCTATGAAGGTCTGGAGCAGTCGAAGAACGTCTTCTACACCGGTCAGGAAGCCACGCAGCAGATTCTCTGGGCGCTCGACTGGGCGTCGAACACGAAGAAGGCCAAGTCGTTCTTCCTGATCGGTTCCGACTACATCTGGCCGCGCACGTCGAACAAGATCGCGCGCCGTCATATCGAGCAGCATCTGCACGCGAAGGTGGTCGGCGAAGAGTATTACCCGCTCGGCACGACCGAGTTCAATTCGCTGATGAACAAGATCAAGCTCGCGCGTCCTGACTGCATTTTCGCGACGGTGGTGGGCGGCTCGAACGTGGCGTTCTACAAGCAACTCAGGGCAGCGGGCATCACACCCCAGAAGCAATTCCTGCTGACCCTTTCCGTCACGGAAGACGAAGTGCTGGGCATTGGGGGCGAAAACTTCGCGGGCTTCTACTCGTCGATGAAGTACTTCCAATCGCTGGATAACGACAACAACAAAAAGTTCGTCGCCGCATTCAAGGCGCGCTACGGTGCGAAATCGGTGATCGGCGACGTGACACAGGCGGCCTACCTCGGCCCCTGGATCTGGAAGACCGCGTGTGAGCGCGCGGGCAGCTTCGACGTGAACAAGGTCGTCGCTGCCTCAGCGGGCATTGAACTGCCCAACGCACCCCAGGGCTACGCGAAGGTCGACCCGAACCATCACCTGTGGAGCCGATCGCTGATCGGCGAAGGGCAGGCGGACGGACAGTTCAAGGTCGTGGCGAGTTCGCCGGAGCCGATCCACCCGGATCCGTTCCCGAAGGGCTACATGTAATCCCTCAACTCGCACAGGCGCGACGACCGGACGGTCGTTGCGCGAGGAGCGTCAGATGTCCGCCAACGACATTCTCAATATCACGCTGATGCAAGGCTTTGCGGGACTGAGCCTGTTCAGTGTTCTGCTGCTCATGGGGCTCGGACTGGCCGTGATTTTCGGGCAGATGGGCGTCATCAACATGGCGCACGGCGAATTCATGACGATCGGCGCCTATACCGTCTACATGTTCTCGTGGGTCACCCAGAACGTCTGGCCGATATTCGCGCCGGTGTATTTCTTCTTCGCCATCGTCGCCGCCTTCGTGCTCGCCTTTGGGGCGGGATGGCTGGCGGAATGGGCGCTGATCCGACATCTGTACCGGCGTCCGCTCGACACGTTGCTCGCCACCTGGGGCCTGAGTCTGGGTATGCAGCAAGTGTTCCGTTCAACGTTCGGACCGAAAGAAGTCAGTCCGGTGCTGCCCGACTGGCTCATGGGGTCGTGGGAGCCGACGCCGGGTCTCGACATTCCGGTGAGCGGCATGTTCGTGATGGCGCTTGCGCTCGTCATGACGGGCGGCCTGTTGTTGGCGCTGTACCGCTCGCGCTGGGGGCTGCGTGTGCGTGCGACCGTCGCCAACCGGCCGATGGCGAACGCGGCGGGCATCAATACCCGCCGCACCGACCGGATGACATTCGCAATCGGCTGCGGCATCGCCGGCGTCGCCGGTGCGGCGTTCACGGCCATCGGGTCGACAGGGCCGACCAGCGGCTCGCTCTATATCGTCGATTCGTTCCTGGTGGTGACGTTCGGCGGCGCGGCGAGCCTGCTCGGTACGGTGGCCTCGGCCTTCGGCATTGCACAGATGCAGTCGATCAGCGAGTTTTTCCTTTCCGGTTCGATTGCCCGCGTGGCGACGCTCCTCACCGTGGTGGTCATTCTGATGCTGCGCCCGCAGGGCCTGTTCGCCTCGAAAGTCCGGCGCGCGTGATCCGCCGGTGCGCCGGTGTCCCGGTCGTCGACCGATTCCTCTGTATGGAGAGATGTACATGGAACCCATCCAAACCTCGGCGGGCGGCGTCTCCCTCCGCTCCGAGGCTCCCGTCCCGAGCGTCGGCTGGCGCGCAACGCTGGCGCGCTTCGACGCTTCAGGCTACGCGGGCATCGTGATTCTGGCCGTGCTCATCGTCGTCGTGTTTCCGCTCGCGCTCGACGCGTTTCGCCTGAACCTCATGGGCAAGTACCTGACGTACGCATTCGTCGCCATCGGACTGGTGATCGCATGGGGTTACGGCGGCGTGCTAAGCCTCGGGCAGGGCGTCTTCTTCGGGCTTGGCGGTTATGCGATGGCCATGTTTCTCAAGCTCGAATCGTCGAGCGCCGCGGCCACGAGTACACAGACCACCCCGGGCATTCCGGACTTCATGGACTGGAATCAGCTTACCGCGCTGCCCGATATGTGGAAGCCGTTTCACTCTCTGCCGTTCTCGATTGTCGCGGTGCTTGTCGTGCCGACGGCGCTTGCCTTCGTGATCGGTTACGCAATGTTCAAACGGCGGGTCGGCGGTGTGTATTTCGCGATCATCACGCAGGCCGTGGCGCTGATTCTGTCGGTGCTTATCATCGGCCAACAGGGATATACCGGCGGGGTGAACGGCATCACCGATCTGCGCACGCTGCTCGGCTGGGACATTCGCACGGACCACGCGAAGCTCGTTCTTTACTTCGTCAACGCGGCGTTGCTGATCGTCGCGTTGCTGGTGTGCCGGTGGGTGCAGCGCGGCAAGCTCGGTACGCTGCTGCTGGCCATGCGAGACAAGGAAGACCGCGTGCGGTTCTCGGGCTATGACGTCTCGATGTTCAAGGTGTTCTCATTCTGCTTCGCCGCGTTGCTTGCTGCGATCGGCGGCGCGATGTTCACGCTTCAAGTCGGTTTCATGTCGCCGTCGTTCGTGGGCATCGTGCCGTCCATCGAGATGGTGATCTATGCGGCGGTCGGCGGACGTATGTCGCTTGTCGGCGCGGTGTACGGCGCGATTCTCGTCAATCTGGGCAAAAGCTGGTTCTCCGAGAGTTTCCCCAATCTCTGGCTGTATCTGATGGCGGCCATGTTCATCGGCGTGGTGATGGCCTTCCCGAACGGTCTGGCGGGGCTTTTCGAGGCGCATGTGCGCCCGCGAATTCGCCGTTTTCTCGGCGCCGGGAGCGCGACAGACAAGGAGCGAAAAGTATGAGCAACACCGACTTTCTTCTGGCGATAGAAGACCTCAGCGTTTCGTTCGACGGGTTCAAGGCCATCGATTCGCTGAATCTGTATCTGGAGCGGGGTGAGTTGCGCGTCGTGATCGGTCCCAACGGCGCCGGCAAGACGACGCTGCTCGATCTTATCTGCGGCAAGACGAAGGAGACGGCGGGCAGCATCAAGTTTCGCAACGAGGAAATCACGCGACTGGCCGAGTTCAGACGCGTGCACAGGGGCATAGGCCGCAAGTTTCAGACGCCGTCGATCTACGAAAACCTGAGCGTCGCGCAAAACCTCGAAGTGTCGTTCCCGCGTGGGCGCGGCGTGTTCGGCGCGCTTTTCTACCGCACGGATAGCGAGGTTGCGGATCGTGTCCGATCGGTTGCCGACGAGATCGGTCTGTCGGCCTCGCTCGACCTCGAAGCCGGCTTGCTCTCGCACGGACAGAAGCAGTGGCTGGAAATTGGTATGCTTCTTATGCAGGATCCCGAACTTTTGATGCTGGATGAGCCGATTGCCGGCATGAGCGTGCGCGAGCGCGAACTGACGGCTGATCTGCTCGATCGAATCTGTCGCAACCGCTCGATGATCGTCATCGAGCACGACATGGCTTTCGTTGAGCGGATCGCGCACAAGGTCACCGTGATGCACCAGGGAACGATTCTCGCCGAGGGCCCGATGGCCAAGGTGCAATCCGACCCGCGTGTGATCGAAGTTTATCTCGGACACTGATCGGGGGACACATCATGTTGGAAGTCGATGATCTTGTCGTCAGCTATGGCCAGAGCGAGGTGCTGCACGGCATCGGCTTTTCCGTCGCCAGCGGCGAAAGCGTTGCGGTGATGGGCCGCAACGGGATGGGAAAAACAACGTTGTTCAAGTCGTTGATCGGTATGTTGCCCGCGAATCGCGGCACCGTTCGTGTGGACGGTGTCGACGTATCGAGGGACGAGAGCTTCCGGCGCGTGTCCAAGGGAATCGGTTACGTTCCGCAGGGTCGTCAGATCTTTGCATCGCTCACCGTCGAAGAGAACATCCAGACCGGGCTCGAGAATGCGGCGAGCCAGTCCGTTCCCGACGATCTCTACGCGTTGTTTCCCGTGCTGTTCGACATGCGCCGCCGCAAGGGCGGCAATCTCTCCGGCGGACAGCAGCAACAGCTCGCCATTGCGCGCGCGCTCGCGACCAATCCCAAGGTACTGCTGCTCGACGAGCCGACCGAGGGGATTCAGCCGTCCGTCATCAAGGACATTGCCCGGGCGCTCAATCACATTCGAGCGACGCGCAACATCGCCGTCGTCGTTTCCGAGCAGGTGCTGAGTTTCGCGATGGACGTGGCGGACCGATTGTTCGTTATCGAGGGCGGGCGCTTCGTTCATCAGAGCACGCGCGACGCCGGTGATGCCGGGCGCATACGCGAATACCTCTCCGTGTAATCCGACGCCGCGTGGCGTCATTGATCGCCGGTGTCTGGCGCCGGCATTTGAAACCAGGAGCGAATGCAATGGCCGAAACTCTCATCAAGGTCGACCTGAACCAATCCGCGTACGAAAACGAGCAGGTGCACAACCGTTGGCATCCGGACATTCCGATGGCGTGCTGGGTGAATCCCGGCGACGACTTCATTCTTGAGACGTACGACTGGACCGGTGGCTTCATCAAGAATAATGACAGCGCCGACGATGTTCGCGATATCGACCTGTCGATCGTGCATTTTCTTTCGGGGCCGGTGGGCGTGCATGGTGCGCAGCCCGGCGATTTGCTGGTCGTCGATCTGCTCGACATCGGTGCGAAGCAGGACAGTCAGTGGGGCTTCAACGGCTTCTTCTCGAAGACGAACGGCGGTGGCTTTCTGACCGATCATTTTCCGCATGCGCAGAAGTCGATCTGGGATTTCCACGGGCTTTACACGAGTTCGCGGCATATTCCGGGCGTGAATTTCGCCGGACTGATTCACCCGGGACTGATCGGCTGCCTGCCGGATCCGACATTGCTTCAGACATGGAACGAGCGCGAGGTCGGCCTGATCGCGACGGCGCCGGACCGCGTGCCGCCGCTTGCCAACCCGCCGTTCGCCGCGACGGCGCACATGGGCAAGCTGACGGGCGACGCGCGCAACAAGGCGGCCGCCGAAGGCGCGCGCACGGTGCCGCCGCGCGAGCATGGTGGGAACTGCGACATCAAGGATCTCTCGCGCGGGTCGAAGGTCTTCTTCCCGGTGTATGTCGATGGCGCAGGGCTGTCTGTGGGCGACCTTCACTTCAGCCAGGGGGACGGCGAGATCACGTTTTGCGGCGCCATCGAGATGGCGGGGTGGGTGCACATGCGTGTCAACGTGATCAAAGGCGGCATGGAAAAGTACGGCATTCGCAATCCGGTGTTCCAGCCGAGTCCCATTGCGCCGGCGTACAACGACTATCTGATCTTCGAGGGTATTTCCGTCGACGAGCAGGGTGGGCAGCACTATCTGGATGTCACGGTCGCCTATCGTCAGGCGTGCCTGAACGCCATCGAGTATCTGAAGAAGTTCGGTTACTCGGGAGCGCAGGCGTACTCGTTGCTCGGTTGTGCGCCGGTGCAGGGGCATATCAGTGGCGTGGTCGACATTCCGAATGCATGTGCGACGCTGTGGTTGCCCACGCAGATCTTCGACTTCGACATCCGTCCGAATGCCGACGGACCGATTCGTCACGTGACGGGCAGTGTCGACATGCCGTGTTCGCCGGATCTGGTGAAGGGCTGACGCGGCGTGCGTCACGAGCATCACTCACGACATAGGACAACAGGAGGCGGAGATGCCGATTTATGACTTCGAATGTGCGACGTGCGGACCGTTCGCTGTCATGCGGCGCATGGCGGATCGCGACACGCCGTGCCATTGCCCGGATTGTGGGGGCGAGGGCACGCGCGTGATGACGGCGCCATCGCTTGCGTTGATGGGAGGTGCGAGTCGTGCGGCGCACGCCACGAACGAGCGGGCGGCACATGCCCCGCGTCATTCGGGCGACGGGCCGTCGTCGCGTCATCGATCAGGGTGCAGTTGCTGCGCCGGCGGCAAGGTGGCGCTGGCGGGGGCGAGTGGGCAGACGTCCACGGCAACGGGCGGGCTGAAGCGGCCGGCAGGACGGCCATGGATGATCAGCCATTGATTCTCTTGGAAGGGTTTGTTACGGCCCGGGGCCTCTGGGCCGTGCGTCGGAACTGCGAGTTTTGAAGGAGTAACGACTCATGCGACATGGAGATATTTCGAGTAGCCGCGACGGGGTGGGCGTTGCGGTCGTCAACTACAAGATGCCGCGTTTGCATACGAAAGCGGAGGTATTGGAGAACGCGCGCAAGATCGCCGACATGGTCGTCGGCATGAAGCAGGGGTTGCCCGGTATGGATCTCGTGATCTTTCCCGAGTACTCGACGCACGGGATCATGTACGACCGGCAGGAGATGTTCGACACCGCAGCGACGGTGCCGGGCGAAGAGACGGATATTTTTTCGGCGGCATGTCGCAAGGCGAATGTGTGGGGGGTGTTTTCGCTCACGGGTGAGCGGCACGAGGATCATCCGAACAAGGTGCCTTACAACACGCTGGTGCTGATCGACAATCGCGGGGAGATCGTGCAGAAGTATCGCAAGATCATGCCGTGGACACCGATCGAGGGCTGGTACCCCGGCGACCGCACTTACGTGACGGAGGGACCGAAGGGGCTGAAGATCAGTCTGATCATCTGCGATGACGGCAACTATCCGGAGATCTGGCGGGATTGCACGATGAACGGCGCGGAGCTGGTGGTGCGTTGTCAGGGATATATGTATCCGGCCAAGGATCAGCAGGTGCTTGTGGCGAAGGCGATGGCGTGGATGAACAACACGTATGTGGCTGTCGCGAACGCGACGGGCTGGGACGGTGTGTATTCGTACTTCGGCCACTCGGCGATCGTCGGCTTCGACGGCCGCACACTCGGTGAATGCGGCGAGGAAGAGATGGGCGTGCAATACGCGGAACTGTCCGTGAGCGCGATTCGCGACGCACGCAAGAACATGCAGTCGCAAAACCATCTGTATAAGCTGCTTCACCGCGGATACACCGGGACGATCCATTCCGGCGAAAGCGCGAACGGCGTCGCCGATTGCCCGTTCGGGTTCTACCGCGATTGGGTCACCGACCCGCAAGGCACGCAGCGCAAAGTCGAGGCTATCACCCGCTCGACACCCGGAACTGAAGAGTGCCCGATTGACGGGATTCCTTGTGGGGGAGGTTGAGCGGTGGCGGGCCGTAAAGGCCCGCCACCGTGTACTCATCCGCCGAACTTCACCTCCCGATCCAGCGGATACACCGGACGATTCACGCGCGAGAACGGGAACAGCGCGTAATTTGAACTCGTCACGCCGTCGCTGTCGCATTCGACCAGCCCGGCGGAGATCGGCACGAACACCGGACGGCAGTACATGCGGGACTTGAGCAGCAGGAAGCGCTCGTTGCGCGGGTCGAGGCCAACGCAGGTGAACACGCCGTGGTCCCACGGCTCGTGCGTGCGCTCCGTCACCACGATGCGCGCCGGCCCGATATCGAACAGCACCGTGCGGCCCATGTAGCAGCGTTGCCCCGTATAGGTCGGACCGCTCACGACATACTCGCCGTCGCCGATCTTGCGCACGATGCCGGTGAGCACCGGCGGTGTCTTGACGATGCCCAATTGCGTCAGCGCACGTTTGTTGCCGACGGCCAGCGTCACCTCGGCGCCCTCGCCTGCGGCGATCAACGTCGCGACCGCTTCCGGATCGCACAGCGGACCGACGCCGATGCCGGTGAGCCCGGCCGCGAGCGCCGCTTCGAGCACGTCCATCGTGTCGCACGTGCCGCCTGACATGCAGTTGTCGCTGTGATCGAGCAGCAACACCGGCTTGTCGGCGCCGTCGGCCAGACGCTTCGCTTCGACAATCGAATCGACGAGCGGCGCGCTGCGGTAGACGAACTCGTCACGCGCCTCCCATATCTGCGCGGCGATACGGTCAGCGACGGCCTGAGCATGTGCCACGCCGCTCTCCCCGTCGCCCGCCGTCACGACCACACTGATGCAAGGCGCGGGGATGTCCGCGAGCGAAAATCCCGAAAACACCGACACGGCCGGAATACCCTCTTCGGCTTCGGCGCGCCGCGCGGCGTCGAGCGCGCGCTTCATCGCGCCCCCGTGGCTCGTGCTGCATAGCGTATGCACCATCAACGGCGGTTGTTGCCATACCACGCGAGGGCGGCGTTTGCCGGCGAGCCTTTCGAAGAGCAGACGGCCGGCGTGCTCGCCTGTCTCGTACATGTCGATGTGAGGATACGTCTTGAACCCCACGACGATATCGGCATTCTCTACGATCTTTTGCGTGACGTTGGCATGCAGGTCGAGCGCAACGGCAATCGGCGTATCCGGCGCGGCGGCGCGCACGCGCTCGAGCAGATCGCCCTCGCCGTCGTCGCTGTTTTCCGCGACCATCGCCCCATGCAGGTCGAGCAGGATCGCATCGACGCCGCTCGCCGCAGCCACAATCCGGTCGCACAGGGCGTCGTAGGCGCTCGCCGCCACCGGACCGCTCGGGTTGGCGGCAGCGCTGACGGGGGTCACCATCTGCGCCCCGGCGGCCTCGGCGAGATCGATGAACGCGGCCATCGCCGTACGCATGCCCTTGTTGTCGCGATAGGCCGCTTCGTCATACGTGGGTCCTAGAGGGCCGAAGGCGTCGAGCGGTGTGGGCACCGGCGAGAATGTATTCGTCTCGTGATTCATCCGCGCGATCATCACTTTCATGCGGCACCTCCTGCGCGTTGCAACATCGCTTGCAACAGCACGTTGCAACCCGCTTCGAGATGCACCGGATCGGCATCTTCGATTTCGTTGTGACTGATGCCGTCCTTGCACGGCACGAAGATCATCGCCGTCGGCGCGACGCGCGCCAGATAGACTGCGTCGTGCCCCGCACCGCTGATGGCATCCATCGACGACAGCCCGAGTGCCTGCGCGCCCGAGCGAATCGCGTCGACCAGTGCCGGGGCAAACGGCTGCGGCGGGAAGTACACGACCGGCTCGATGGCGACGTCGATGCCGTTCGTGCGCAACGCGTCGCACTCGGCGCGCAGCTTGGCGTCGAGCGCGTCGAGCGTGGCGTCGTCGGCCGCGCGCAGATCGACGGAGAGCGTCACGCGGCCCGGAATCACGTTGCGCGAATTCGGATAGTTGTCGACCCAGCCCACGGTGCCGCGCGCATGGGGCGCGTGCTCGCAGGCGATGCGGTTGACCGCCTGGATCAGCTGCGCGGCGGCGAGCAGCGCGTCGCGGCGTAGCTCCATGGGCGTAGGGCCCGCGTGGGCCTCCATGCCCGTGACGGTTACGTCGTACCAGCGCTGACCGAGGGCGCCCTGCACGACACCGATCGTCTTCCCATGCGCTTCGAGGACCGGGCCTTGCTCGATGTGCGCTTCAAAGTACGCGCCGACCGCGCCCGCTTGACCCACCGCCGGCGCGGAGCCCGCGTAGCCGATGGCGCGCAACGCGTCGGCGACGCTGACGCCCTCTCGATCTCTCTGCGCGAGCGCGTGATCCAGCGTGAAGGCGCCTGCGTAAACACCGGACCCCATCATCACGGGCACGAAACGCGACCCCTCCTCGTTGGTCCAGACGGCGACTTCGAGCGGGGCCTCGGTCACGATGCCGTTGTCGTTGAGCGTGCGCAGCACTTCGAGCCCTGCGAGTACGCCGTAGTTGCCGTCGAACTTGCCACCGGTCGGCTGGGTGTCGATGTGGCTGCCGGTCATGACGGGCGGCAGCGCGTCGTTGCGGCCGGCGCGCCGCGCAAAGATGTTGCCGATCGCGTCGACACGCACCGTGCAGCCGATCTCTTCGGCCCACGTGACAAACCGATCGCGACCCTGCCGGTCGAGATCGGTCAGCGCGAGGCGGCACACGCCCCCCTTCTCGGTCGCGCCGATTTGCGCGAGTTGCATGAGGCTGTCCCACAGGCGCGCGCCGTCGACGCGTACTGCGGCTGCCGGTTGATCGAGACGTTCCATGTTCATCAGTCCTTCAGGGCAGACGCCGCGACGGTCGCGCTGACGCCTGCGTTGGCAGAGTGACGCGCTCGCCCCGTCGCATGGGGGCGTGGCGGCGCGCTTCGGGGGAAATTGGGGCCGCGCGGCTCAAGCCACGCCCACACCGAGGTAACGGTCCTTGACGACCTCGTCCGCGAGAAACGCGGCGTTGTCCGCGCCGTACACGATCACGCCTTGCTCGACGATGTAATGCCGGTCGGCGAGCTGCGTGCAGACCTCCAGATTCTGTTCGACGAGCAGAATCGCGACACCGGCTTGCTTGATGAGCTTCAACTGCGCCACGATCTCCTCGACGATCACCGGGGCGAGCCCTTCGACCGGCTCGTCGAGCATGAGCAGGCGCGGGTGATTCATCAGCGCGCGTCCGATGGCCAGCATCTGCTGCTCGCCGCCAGAGAGTTGCGCGCCACCGTTCTTGCGACGCTCCTGCAAGCGCGGAAAGATGCGATAGATGTCGGCAAGCTGCCACGGCGAATCGCGTCGGGCTCCGAGCTTGAGGTTCTCCTCGACGGTGAGCAGTTTGAAGATGCCGCGATGCTCGGGCACGAAGCACACGCCGCGTGCGGCGATTCGGTGCGCCGGTTGCCCGGCGACGGGCTTGCCCAGGAACGAGATGCTGCCCGCCTTGGGCGGTACAACGCCCGCGATGGTCTTGAGCGTGGTCGACTTGCCCGCGCCGTTGCGACCGAGCAGCGTGACGAGTTCGCCGTCGCTCACGCTCAGCGTGACGCCTTGCAGAATGTGACTCTTGCCGTAATAGCTGTGAATGCCTGCGACGTCGAGAATCATGCGCGGCCTCCGGTAATCATGTTGCCGAGATAGGCGGCGCGCACGCGGTCGTCGGCGCGAATGGCATCCGGCTTGCCTTCGACGAGTACGCGCCCTTGCTGCATGACGGTGATCGTGTCGGAGATGTCCATCACGATGTTCATGTTGTGCTCGATGAGCACGACGGTGTGATCGTCGCGCAGGCCGCGAATGAGCTGCTTCATGTCGTCGAGATCGTCGATGCCCATGCCCGACGTCGGCTCGTCGAGGAAGATCGCCTTGGGACGCGCCGCGAGCGCCATGCCCACCTCGAGACGGCGTTGCTGCCCGTGCGAGAGCGCACCCGCCGCGGTGCCGGCATGACGCGTGAGCGCGAGCCGCGTGAGCACGTCGTCAACGACGGACGCGCAGGCGCGCGGGCCGTCGGCCTTGCGCCAGCACGAGAGCGCACGGCGCGGCGTCACGCCCAGCGCGGCCAGGCGCAGGTTTTCGCGTACAGACAGATTCTGGAAGAGCGCCGTCACCTGGAACGAACGCGCAATGCCGCGTTGGACACGCCGGTAATCGGCTTCGGTGGTCACGTCGTGACCGTCGAACAGGATGCGCCCGCCGGAGACGGGCACCGTGCCGGTGAGCATGTGAAACAGCGTGGTTTTGCCCGCGCCGTTCGGACCGATGACCGAGTGTACCGTGCGCGGGGCCACTCGCAGATCGACGCCGTGCAGCGCGGTGAACTTGCCGTAGCGTTTGACGATGCCGGCGGCTTCGATGAGAGCGTCGCTCATGTCGGGTCTCCCTGCGTATCCAGTTTGCCTTTGGGCCCGCCGCGCTTGCCAGTGATGCGACACCACAGCGATTCGCCTACGCCCCACAGTCCGCGATGCATGAACAGACTCACGGCGATGAGCAGCAGGCCGAGCAACAGCAGCCAGCGCGGCCAGAGCGTGGAGAGCCAATCGGCGGCGAGCACGTAGAACGCCGCGCCCAGCACTGACGCGAAGAGATTGCCCGTGCCGCCGATCACCGTCATCACGAGGATCATTTCGCTCGAGTGGTACTCGATGTTGGACAGCGGTGCGATGCCCGTCATGAGCGCGTGCAACGCTCCGGCCAAGGCCGTGACGGCACCCGAGATGGCGAAGGCCACGAGTTTGAAGGTCTTCACGTGATAGCCGACGGCGGCCGCGCGGGCCTCGTTGTCGCGAATGGCGAGCAGCGTGCGGCCGAACACGGAATCGGCCACGCGCAACAGCCCCGCGAAGACGATCAGGAAGACGACGGCGACGAAGGTGTAGTACTGCCAGGGCGTCTCGAGCGGGATCAGCGTCTTGCCGCCCAATGCGAGCGACTGGCGCGGGATGTCGAGCAGCCCGTTGTCGCCGCCCGTCCAGTCCGTCGCGGTGTAGGCCACGAAGTAGAACATCTGCGCGCACGCCAGCGTGAGCATCACGAAGTAGGTACCCTTCTGCCGGATCGCGAAGCTGCCGACGATGGCCGCGACCGCAGCGCCCAACACGATCGATGCGACCACGGCGAGCGGCATGGGCAGCGCCCAACGCGTGAGCAGAATACCCAGCGTGTAGCTGCCCAGGCCGAAGAAGATGCCCTGTCCGAACGAGAGCAGACCGGTGTAGCCTAGCAGCAGATTGCAACCGAGCGCGGCCAGGGCGTAGATGAGCACTTCAGTCGCGAGCGTGCCCGAGGACAGCGTGACCGGCAGGATCAGCGTGACGGCGGCGGCGAGCAGCCAAAAACGGTAACGTACCAGCATCATCCCCTCCCGAGCAGGCCGTGCGGGCGCATGAGCAGCACCGCTGCCATCGCCACATAGATCATCAGTCGTGCGCCTTCCGGCCAGATCGTGCTCATCAGGCTTTGCACGATACCGATCACGAGGCCGCCCACGAGCGCCCCGGCGAAACTGCCCATGCCACCGATGACGACCACCACGAAGGCGATGCCCAGCGCCTCGATCCCCATGAACGGGTCGACACCGCGCACCGGCGCCGCCAATACCCCAGCCAGCGCGGCAGTGCCCGCGCCGAGCGCGAACGCAAGGCTGAACACCCGGAACACGTTGATGCCGAGCAGCGACACCATCTCGGACGACTCGCTGCCCGCGCGCACCGCACTGCCCAGGCGCGTGCCTTCGAGCAGCCACCAGAGCACGGCGGCGAACACGACGGTGAAGCCGATGAGGAAGAGCCGGTACTTCGGATAGATGAAGCTGCCCCACATCACCACGCCGTCGAGCGCCGCGGGCACGGCCACGTTATCGCCGAGCGGGCCCCAGACGATGATGACCAGTTCCTGCACGACGAGCGCCAGGCCGACCGTGACGAGGATGTGAAACTCGTGCGCTTTCTCGTAGATGCGCGACAGCAGCAGTTTCTCGGCGATCCATGCGAGGGCGCCGACGACGATCGGGCAGACGATCAGCGCGAGCCAGAACGACAGGCCCCATTGCATCGCCTGGTAGCAGCAATACGCGCCGAGCACATAGAAGGCCCCGTGCGCGAAGTTCACGAAGCGCAGCAGGCCGAAGATGATGGATAACCCGACGGCGAGCAGGAAATACAGCATGCCGATCCCGACGCCGTTGATGACCTGCAGAATATAGACGTTCATGCGCGTCCCGGAGAGCTTGGGTGGACGTGGAGCACCGTGCGCCGTCCGGCTTTCGCCGCGCGGCACAGACGACACTTGCGGGGACGGCCAGGCGTCCCCGCGAGCGACACGGCGTGAGCGTTCGCGCAGCGGCGGCGCGCTGCGCTAGCCGCTCAGGCCAGCTTGCACTCGGTCTTGTCGAGCGGCAGGAACGATTTCCCGGCGCTGACAATGTCGGCGAAATCGTCGGCGTTGCGCATCTTCGACTTGGCCTTGCCCTTGAGCAGGTAATAGTTCTTGAGCACCTGGTGGTCACCCTTGCGGATCTCTTCCGGCCCGGTGAGCCCGTCGTACTTCATGCCTTCCATCGCGGCGATGACGGCCTTCGGATCGGCGCTGCCGGCCTTGATCATGCCGTCGAGCATGAGCTTCGTGCAGATATATGAGCCCGCGAGGCTGTAGTTCGGGTTCTGCTTGAAGCGTGCCTGCGTGCGCTTGACGAGATCGAGGTTCAGCGGCGAGGCCACCGCGTGCCAGTACTGCGCGCCGAAGTAGACCCCGTCGCACAGATCGGCGCCGAGCGTCTCGAACTGCTCCAGGCCAGAGGCCCACGCCATCAGGATCGTGCAGTTGTTCTTCATGCCGAAGCTCACGGCCTGACGCAGCGTGTCGGACGATTGCGAGCCGAAGTTCAGGAGCAGCAGCACGTCGGGCTTGGCGGCGACCGCGTTGGTGAGATAGCCCGAGAACTCCTTCTCCGACAGCGAGTGGTAGCTGTTGCCAACGTGCTCGATGCCTTTTTCCTTGAAGACGTTCTTCGCGGCCGTGAGCAAGCCTTCGCCGAACACGTATTGCGGCGTAATCGTGTACCAGCGCTTGGCCTTGGGCATCGATTCGATGAGCGGGCGCACCGTTTGCTCGATGGCGCCGAAGGTCGGCACCGACCAGCGGAACGTGGCGCTGTTGCAGTCCTTGCCCGTAATTTCGTCGGCGCCGGCCGTGGTGATGAATATGCCGCCGGCCTTCTCGACTTCCTTACCCATGGCGAGCGCTTCGGACGACAGAATGCCGCCCGCGAAGAAGCGCGCGCCCTTCTGCTGCGCGATTTCCTGCACGCGACGGATGGCCGTGGCGGGCTTGCCTTCGGTATCGAGGGTGGTATAGGCGAGCGGTCGGCCAACGACCTTGCCGTACTGCTCGACAACGAGCTTCATGCCCAGATCGGCAAACTTGCCGTTGGCCGCGAACGGCCCCGACATCGGTACCGGACACGCCAACTGGATGGCGCCGGTGGTTTGCGCGAACACATCGCGCGCGGAGATCAAGGAGGCAGGCAGAGACGCCGCAGCGGCGAGCTTCAACAGTTCACGACGATTCAATTGGGTCTCCAGGGAAGGGAGCAATCGTTCATGGGATGCAAACGTGCAGCGCGTCGCACGCCGACCGGCCGGCGATCCGAGAATCGATCTGCGGCAGCGACCTGAGCGTGACAGCTGACAACGTCCGGGGCCTTATCCCTATCCGTCATATTTATTATGATAAATAGGATGAATTTGATCGTAGGTATAATATTTCGGGGTGTCAATCGGAAAAAATTCTCATCCGGCACCGCCGGTAGAACACGTTCGCAAGCCGGCAAGCCACGTGAACGGACCCTTGTGAGGCGCCTTATGGCACGAGATGCGCAGACGGTGAGAGAGCCGTTGGAAATCAAACAACAAAAACGTGGCGATCTGGTCGCCGAAGCCATCAAGCGCCTGATAACCGAAGGCAACCTGCTGCCTGGCGATCGTCTGCCGCGCGAAGTGGAATTGCAGCAGATGTTCGCGGTGTCGAAGAGCACCATTCGCGAAGCGCTCAAGTCGCTCGAAGTGCAGGGTCTCATCAAGGTGAGCACCGGTCCGTCGGGCGGCGGCATGGTGGTGGAGGTGCCGCTCGATCGCACCTTCCAGCTCATGCAGAACTACCTGTTCTTCAAGGAAGTGAGCATCGACGACATTTACACGGTGCGCCAATTGCTTGAGCCGGAGCTAGCCGCGGGTGCGGTGCCGCATCTGACCGAGGCCGACTTCGACGCGCTGGAACACAACATGGCGTGTTGCAGTCCAGCGTCGCACGACCGGCGCGAATTGCTGCGCCAGCGTCAGGCCGATATGGACTTCCACGACATTCTCGCGGCGGCCAATCCCAACAGCTTTCTGCGGTTCACCTGCGAACTCGTCAACGAGATGATTCGCCAACTGATTGTGTTCGGCAACGAGACGCCGCGGCGCGAGCACGAGAAGTTCGGTACGGCGAACGTCGATATCCATCGTCGGATTACTGACGCGGCGCGCGCAGGGGATTCGCAACGCGTGCGTGAACTCATGCAGGTTCACATGCAGGAAGCGCGCACCTATATCAAGCGGATGAACGGGAAACTGCGCGGTCGTCTCATTCTCGATTCGGACATCGTCGACATGCAGCAGCGCGTGCGCTCGCAACTCGCGACGAACGCGCCGCGTGCGCCGGCGGGCGAGGGAAAGCGTGTAGCGAAGCCCGCGACGAAGCCTGTCGTGAAGCCGGCCGAGAAGCCGACGACGAAGGCCGTCGGGAGGCCGTCAGCAAAGCCGAAGACCCCCGGCACGAAGGCCGAAGCGGCGACGAAGACTGCGCCCGCGCGCAAACGTGGTACGGGGTCGAGTTAAGGCGGGCCGGGGCGGACGCGGGGCGTTGCGCGCGCCGACAGCTCAGGGCGAGATCGGCGCCGGTTGTTGTTGCGTGCAGCAGTGAATCCCGCCACCGCGCCGCGCAATGCCACGCAGCGGCACCTGCGCGATGCGTCGGTCGGGGAACGCCTGCTGCACGATGTCGCGCGCCTGCGCGTCCGCCGCCGGATCGCCGAATGACGCCATCACTACGCCACCGTTTGGCAAATAGAAATTCACATACTCCGGCGCGAAGTCGGGATCGTCCGCGACGGCGGCGGGCAGCGCGTCGAAGTCGATGCAGGGCAGCAGGCCGATCTCGAAGGGCCGCCCGCGGGCATCGCGCGCCAGACGCAGCGCTCGCAGGTTTTCCCTCGCCTCACGCGCCCATTCGTCATTGCCGTCGGCCCCGGTGGCGAGCAACACGCTAGGGCGCACGAAGCTCGCGATGCCGTCGACGTGACCGTCGGTGATCGTATCGAGTCGCGAGCCTGGCAACCACACGACGTGCGTCACGCCCAGCCAATGACGGAACACGTCTTCCGCCTCACGCCGCGTCAGTCCGGGGTTGCGATTCGGATTGAGCACCGACGTCTGCGTCACGATCAGCGTGCCCTCGCCATCCACATGCCACGACCCGCCCTCGGCCACGAGCGGCATCGACGTCGTGGCCACGTCGAGCGCCAGCGAGACGCGTTTCGCGAGCTTCGGATCGGCGTCCGGCATCGGCCGGATCTTCTGTCCCCAACCGTTGAAGTTCCAGCGCAGCGCGTGCAGTGCCCCGGCGTCGTCGAGCACGAAGGTCGGGCCGTTGTCGCGCATCCAGTGATCGTCGACGGGCATCGGGTGAAGTGTGGCGCTGGCCGGCAGGAGGCTGCGTGCTTCGTCGAGATGATGCGGATCGACCGCCACATGCAACGGCTCGAAGTGCGCGATCGCGTGGGCCATGCGTCCCAGCTCGCCGACGACCTCATGCCGGCGGGCGCCCGACATGACCGTGTGGCTCGGCCACGCCATCCAGCAGGCGGCATGCGGATGCCACTCGGGCGGCATCCGCCAGCGGCCGGCGGCGTTCGCGTGCGTCGCGACTAGTGTGTGGTGAGGGGGTGTCATCGTTCGCGTGACCGTGAGTAAAGTGCCGCCAGTGTAAGCGGCTCACGCTCGGCGCGGGGCGCGTCAACGGGGCGGGGAATCGGCCAAATGGACGGAGAGCCGCTTGAGTGCACGTACCTGGCGTAGCGCCACGCGAAAATCGCTCGTCGAGATTAGGCCAATGCCGCCTTCGTCATCGTCAAGCGGCTGTCCGTCGCGTTCATAGACCACGAGTGCGCCGATGCCCACCGGCGTGTTGTACAGCTCGTGCCACGAGAACATGACGGTGTAGCCGTCGGCACCCTGCGCCAATACGTAGGCTCGCGTGAAGTCGCGTGCGTGCGGCAGGCACAGTTGCGCGATGTCGAGCAGTGCGCTCAGCCTGACGCCTTTGTATTCGCTCGCGCAGCGCACCATTCTGCCTGACAGGCAGACGACGTCGAGCGGCCCGGTCAGTTGCGTCGGCAGGCGCATCAGCGCGCAGAGATCGAAGGAGTAACGACGCTTGACGCAGCCGGAGACGACCACTTCCCGCGATACCAACGCGTGAGGCGCCGCGGGTGCGAGGTGCGCGAGCGGGAGGGGAGGCAGGGGACTCACCGAAGCGGGCGGTGCACCGCTGGCGGTGAGGCGAGTGTCTGGCGAGGCGCCGTCGGGCGCGCGCATGGAGTCGAGAGACATGTCGGTTCGGTGGTTGGGCGTGGGGGCACCGGTCGCCGCAATATAGCGGCCGGGCCCCGCACGGACATACGTCGCGCCTGATAGCCGCTATTCGCTTGCCCGTGCCCGATCAGCTACCGTAGCGGGCGGTGCGCAGGACGGGCCTGCGCGCGAAAACGTCGGCGATCACCGCGCGCGCCTCCTGCACGTCGGCGAGGGTCTCGCCGCCTTGCAGTGCGTCGAGCGCTGCACGCAGCACGGCCACGTACTCGGCATCGCCCGGCGCGTTGCCTCCGCCCAGGCGCAACAGACTGACGGATGCGCGCAGGGTGAGCATTGGCGACGCCTGCGCCTGCGCGATCTGCAGTGCATGCTCGAGCCACGGGCGCACGGCGTCGTCGGGATGATGACCTGCGCGCAGAAAACTCCCCTTCTGGCGCAGGAATTCCGCTTGCCAATGGGCGTCGCTGCGGCGCGCGGTCACATGGGTGCCGCGTTCGGCCGCATGCAGTCCGAGCGCAATGTCGCCCGTGCCGGCACACGCTTCCACGAGCAGCCCGAAGAAGATGCCCTCGACGCCGCCCATGATTTCGCTTAGGCGTCCTACGCTGTCGGTAATGCGCTCGAGGCCGCTCACGTCGCCGCGTGAGGCGAGCGCCCAGCCGCGAATCGTCTGTCCGGCGAGTGCCCAGAGCGCCACGCCGGTCTCCGACGCGACTTCGATGGCCTCGCTCGCCAGCGCTTCGGCGGAGGCGACCTCGCGACGCAGGCGTCGCAGCATCGCGGCAAACACCAGGGCGAACGAAAAGGAATAGCGGCGGCCTTGTTGACGCCCCATCGCCAGCGCCGCTTCGCTGGCCGCGAGCGACGCGTCGTGCCGTCCGACGAACCAGTACGCCCACGAGAGGAACGAGAGTGCGGTGATGCGCGCGTCTTCGCCCAGGCCGGTGTCGGCGTGCTCGGGACGATAGTGGGCCAGGCTGCTTTCCAGCGCCGTGACCGCGCCGCCGAAGTCGCCGTGGCAGCACAGGCTGTTGCCCAGCGCGTAGTAAGCATGGGCTAGCAACGGTGCGGCACCGGCCTGTTCCGCGATGAGGATGAGCTTGCGTGCGAGTTCGATGCTGCGCTCGAAGCCGCTCCAGGAGCTCGAGCCGAGCCACAGTCCCCAGAAGACCGGGAACAGCGCGACGTCGTCGCCCATTGGCTGCGCGAGCGCGAGGGCCGTCTCGAAGTTGTGGCGCGCCGGCTCTGAGCCATAGCCGTGCAGCGAGACGAGCGGCACGCCGAGCGCCATGCGCAGTTGCAGCTCGCGCTGTGCGGTCTGAGCACCGGTGCCGGTCTGACGCAGCACGTCGAGCGCGCTCTGGTAGTGCGCACACGCTTCGCGGAACGCCTGGCGCCCGGTCGCATACTCGCCCGCGAGACGGTAGTGCTCGATGGCGGCGTCCGGTTCGTCGGCCTGACGGAAATGCCAGGCGAGCACTTCGGGTTCGGTCTGCGCGGCGGCGGCGTGCTCGCGCATGGCGAGCGCGATTCGGCGGTGCGCGTCCTGACGGCGTTCCTGCGGCTGCGCGTCGTAAGCGGCCTTGTGCAGCAGCGCGTGGCGGAAGACGTAGCGGCCATTGTCCTGTCGCTGCACCAGTGCGCAGGCGGCGAGCGTGTCGAGCGCTCGCTCGACGAGCGCCATCGAACGCCCGCTCGCGGCGGCGAGCAGATCGGCCTGAAATGCCGGGCCGAGACACGAGGCGAAGTGGGCGACCGGCTTGGCGCTGCCCGCCGCGTCGATACGCGCCATCATCAGTTCCTGAAGGCTCGCGGGCATGGGCATGGCGCCGGCGGCGGTGCGGGCGCCATGTTGGGCCGCCGTGGCCCGCGCCAACTCTTGCAGGAACAGCGGCACGCCCTCGGCCAGATGCACGATGCGCTCGCGCAGGGCGGCGGGCAGGGCCACGCGCGGGGTCGCCGCGCGCACGATCGACGCGGCGGCGCCAGCGTCGAGCGGTGCCAGGTCGATCCGGCGCATGCCCACGTGATGACGCCACGGTTGCTCGAATTCGGGCCGGGCGCACACCATCAACAGGCGGCCGCGCGGCGGATTTTCCGCCACGAGCGCGAGCCATTCCAGCGTGGATGGGTCGGCCCAGTGGGCATCGTCGAGCACCAGCACGCCGCCATCGGGCAACAGGGCGGAGAGCAGGGCGGGCGTCTCGTCGAGTACCGCCTGTTTCCACGCGTGCGGCACGTTGGCGTCGGCATGCCGGTCAAACAGGGCGCACAGGCGGCGATGAGCCAGCAGGGCGGGTTGTGGGAGTTCCGCAGCGTCGTCGACGGATCGCGCGCGCAGCCAGCGCGCGATCGGGTGGAAGGGCGTGCCGGCGCCGTCAGGCGCGCAGGCCAGTTCGATCGCGCGCAGGCCGCGCGTTTCCACGAAATGCCGCACCAGCGCCGATTTGCCGATACCGGCTTCGCCGATCACGAGTGCCAGCACGCCGTGTCCGGCGCTCGCGTCGCGCATGGCCGTGTGCGCGGCGGTGAGTTCCGCCAGGGTGGCATCGCGGCCGAAGAGCATCGCCGCGCGACGGCGCGAACGGCGTTCCGGCGTCGGGTCGGGATTGACGCGAAACACGGGAATCTCGCGATGGGCGTGGCGCTCGCGCACGCTGCCGTGTGACGTGGTGGGGATGGCCACGCCAATGAGACGTTGCGTGGCGTCGCAGATCAACACTTCGCCGGGCAGCGCCATGTCGGCAAGCTGCGTGGCCGAGCGCGAGACGCGCCCGCCGGTGTCGGGACTGTCGTCCGCCACCGAGCTGATGACCAGCCCGGTGTGAATGCCCACACCGATGCCGACGCGCGCGGAGCTTGCCTGCACGCAGCGCATGGCGGCTTCGACGGCATGCCGTCCGGCGCCTTCGAGGGCGGTGGGATAGCCGAAATAGCCGAGCAGGCCGCCTGTCGGCGTGCGCACCGTGTAGCCCCACGACTGGCGCAGGATCGTCTCGCACTGCACGAGCGGCGGGCGCATCGTGCCCACGAGCTGGTCAGGATCGTCGATGCCGTTCGGCGCGAGTTCGATGGCCACGACCGTCAGTTGGCGGCGCTCCGGGCCCGTCGCGCGCTGTTCCATGCGCGCGGGCGGCGTCTCCAGCAACTGGGTGAGCGCCTCGCCGGGCAGCTCACCGAGTTCTTCGTCGAGGATGTCGCGCAGACGGCGGTATTCGGTCTCGGCTTCGTCGCGGCGTCCGGCACGCAGTAGCAGCGCGAGCAGGCAGTGCCAGCCCGATTCGTCGAACGGGGCGAGCGCGACGAGCTGGCGTGCGTGCGCGAGTGCCTGATCGAGATCGCCCAGACGGGCGTAACCGTCGGCGAGCAGCCGCTCGCCAAAGACACGGCGGCGCTGATATTCGTCGCGTTGGAGCTCGATCCACTGTTCGAGATCGGGGGTGTCGCGTACCGACAGTCCGTGCAGGAAGGGGCCTTGGTAGAGCGCGACGGCGTCGGCGAGATGTTGTAGATGTGCGGCCAGATCCAGGCCCGTCACGGCGTCGAGCGTGCGATTCGCCTGCTCGATCATGCTCGCGAAGACATGCGCGTCGATCCAGAGGCCGGTCTCGGGGCGCAGACGCACAACCTGGCGGTCGGATTCGAAGAGTTCGTCGCCGAGGGTGTCGCGCAGATGGAAGAGCATGCGCTTGAGCTTGTCGCGGCCCCCCTGGCCATCTTCATCGGGCCAGAACAGGTCGGCGAGTGCGCCGCGCGTATGGAAGCCCGGTTGCAGGGCGAGGTAGGCCAACAGGCCCCGCGCTTTCGTGTATTTCACGGCGCAGGCTTGTTTGCCTTGTTCGACCCGCATCGGTCCCAGCAGGTAGAGCGATCTGGTGGCTTGCATTGTCCCTGGACGGCAAATAGGCAACACCGGCGCACACCCCAGGGGAGTGGCACCGGTGCGGCGAATTCAAGATGTCGTCGAGCCCGACCGACGGATCCGGCGCGCGGCATGGGCTGCCATCGGGACCGGCGCATCGGCAATCTGGCGAAACGTCAAGGCCGTTCCGGGGGGGCTCCGGCCGAATGCTTTCAGTACTGCAGCCCAAAGTATAAACACGAGTCTCGATTTCTTCGGCAATACCCGAGGAATTCACATGTCATTGCGGGCGTCGCGCCGCCCCTGCGGTCACACGCCGCGATCGATCGGGCGTTCGGTCGTGCTGCCAAGGTGCTGCCGGACGCGAGACGACTGTCGGAGATTTACGTCAGTCGTCGTAAAGCAATTGTAATGTAAATCATTCTCATTTATATTCGCGCTCCATATCGAGGGCATCGACCGCGGATGAGACGTCAGCGTGGGGCTCGGCGCGACCCGTCGGTGTTCTCCCTCCTTATTCCTACCACGACGCCTTTCGAAACCGATCGATCATGATGCAACGCAAGCCTCTGACGGTGGCCATGATGGCCCTCTTCGCCACGCCGTTCGCCGTCGCTTACGCCTCGCCCGCCATGGCACAGAGCACGTTTGACGCCCCGACCTCGGGCACGACGCAGACCACGACGCAAGGCGCGGCGCAGGCCGCCACGTTGCCGCAGACCGAAGTGTCCGGCACGTCGATTCGTGATGATTACCAGCGCGACATCTCGACCGTCGGCGGCAAGGTGCCCACGGCGATCCGCGACATCCCGCAATCGGTCACCGTGATCGACAAGGCGGTCATGCAGGCGCAGGGCGCCACGTCGTTCGCCGACGCGCTGCGCAATTCGCCGGCCATTACGCTTGGCGGTGCGGAGGGCGGGCAGATCGGCAACAACATCAATCTGCGCGGTTTCGCGGCACGCACCGACATCTATCTCGACGGCTTCCGCGATCGCGGCCAGTACTATCGCGATACGTTCGATCTCGAGGCCATCGAGGTGCTCGAAGGCCCGTCGTCCATGCTGTTCGGCCGGGGTTCGACCGGTGGCGTCATCAACCAGGTGAGCAAGCAGGCCAATCTCAAGCCGCTGAACGAAGTCTCCGGAACGCTCGGCACGAACGACCAGTACCGCACCTCGTTCGACCTCAATCATCCGCTCTCGGAGACTGCCGCGTTCCGGATCAACGGCTTTGCGCAAAATATTCATACGACGCGCGACGTCATGAACAATCGGGATTGGGGCGTTGCGCCCACGCTCAAGCTTGGCATCGGTACGCCCACACAGATCACGCTTTCCGCGCTCGTCCAACATAACCGCGATATGGCGGACTACGGCACCGTGGGCTACAACGGCAGTCCGCTGCCGGTCTCGAAGCAACAGTTCTACGGCCTGACGACCGACCGCACGGTGCAGGACGTAATGAGCCTCTCGGCCAAGATCGAGCACAGGGTCGACGACAGTCTGAAGATCACGAACCAGACGCAATACAGCCGCTATGTCATCGACGCCATCGAAACGTCCCCGCATGCCGTGGGCGTCGCCAACGGCACCGGGGGATTCACGTCGCTGCCGGCCCGTCCGACGGCGGGACTTCCGTCGTATTCGCTCGATCAGCTCTGGGTGCAGTTGCAGAGTCACGATCGCAAGATCACCGACTCGTCGCTGTTCAACCAGACCGACGTCGTGAAGACGTTCTCGACCGGACCGATCAAGCACACCCTGATCGCCGGCGCGGAGTTCGGGCAGGACACCTATGAAAATCAGGCGTATTCGCGCACCGGCGCTGGACAGTCGACGGGCTTCCTCGGCTGGATTCCCGCCAGCAGTACGGCGTACTACGCGAATCTGCCGAATGTCACGACGACCGCCGGTAACCTGGCGCAGGGAACGGCACAGACGGTCGCGTTCTACGCGAACGATACCGTTGAGCTGAGCCGCCACTGGAAGATTGTGGGCGGCCTGCGCTGGGATCGCTTCAAGGCGCAGCTTTCGAACACCGTCAGTTCGCCGGGCTACGCGACGCAAACGGTCAACCATACGAGCGTGCGCACGGGCGTGATCTATCAGCCAAGCGAGGCACAGTCGTATTACTTCTCCTATGGAACGTCGTTCAACCCGTCGCTTGAAACGCTCACCGTCACCAACAACACGCAGGCCCTGCCGCCCGCGACGAACGAATCGTTCGAAGTCGGCAGCAAGTGGAATCTGTTCGACGACAATCTGGCGATCAACACCGCACTGTTCCAGGTCACGCAGGACAATGCGCGCACGCAGACCGGCACGTCGGGCGAATACACGAACGCAGGCAAGGTGCGCATTCGCGGTGCGCAGGTGAGCGCCACAGGCCGTATCACGTCGAACTGGCAGGTGATGGGCGGCTATATGTTCCTGAACTCGGAAGTGGTGCAGGCGAACGACGGCACGCAGGGCAATGTGCTGGCCAACACGCCGCGACATTCGCTGACGCTCTGGTCGACCTATACGCTCGGTCACTGGGAGGTGGGCGGCGGCATGAAGTACATGTCAATGCGCTATGCGGCGAACACGAACCTGATTCGCGTGGGCGGTTACACTCGCTGGGACGCCACGATCGCTTATCATCAGCCGAAATACGACATTCGCCTCAACCTGCTCAACGTGTTCAACAAGACCTACTTCGACGCGCTGGTGCCGTCCGACGGCGGACGGGCTGCGCCGGGCATCGGGCGCACGGCGCTGCTCACGGGCACTTACCGGTTCTGACGGAGACGCACGTCGATGTTGCTACGCATTCCGAATGTCCTCAATGCCGAGCAGGTGCGCTGGGTTCGCGCAGCGCTCGACAACGCGGGCGACGCATGGGTCGACGGCCTGGCCACGGCGGGCTATCAGGGGGCGCCCGTCAAACAAAACCAGCAGATCGACGAGCGCTCAGCCGTGGCTCGCGAACTGGGCGACGTGATTCTCGGTGCGCTGGAGCGCCATCCGCTGTTTATCAGCGCGGCATTGCCGAACAAGGTGTACGCGCCGATGTTCAACCGCTACGGCGAAGGCATGCACTTCGGTCACCACGTGGACGGGGCGATTCGTTTGCAGCCGGGCAGCGGCATGCGCATTCGCACGGATATCTCCGCCACGCTCTTTCTCGCGTCGCCGGATGCGTACGACGGCGGAGAACTGGTGATCGAGGATCAGTACGGGGCGCACGAGGTGAAATTGGCCGCAGGCGACATGGTGCTGTATCCGGCGACCAGCCTGCATCGCGTGAACCCTATCACGCGCGGCACGCGGGTCGGGTGCTTCTTCTGGGTGCAGAGTCTCGTGCGGGACGACACGCAGCGCACGCTGCTCTTCGACATGGACAACGCGATCCAGCGTCTCAACGCGTCGGACGCTGACGAGACCGCGCGGCGCTCGCTCGTCGGCTGCTATCACAACCTGCTACGCCTGTGGAGCGAGACCTGAGCGCCGGCGCGCGCCGGGCCATCGTGCCCGGCGGCGCTGGACTCGCACCGATGTGACTTACTGCGCTTGACCGGCCGGCGGTTGCGGGGCCGGGGCGTTCTTGTGCATCGGACCGCGATGTTGCCTTGCCTCGTCGTGCCAGGTCTTCATCCTGGCCCAGCGCGCCTTGATCGTGGTGCTCACGAGCGTCTTCTGGTCGTTGTTCAGACCGTTGTACACGTTCAACCAGGCATCTTCCGTCTGGCTGCGAAGCTGACGGTTCTGGTCGAACGCCTTCTCGCGGGCGGCGCGCATGCCGGCCAGGTCGAGGATCTTCTGATCCTTCGTCTGCGCCATCATCTGCCGGAACTGTTCGCCATTCTTGCGCATGGCGTCGTGATTCTGCTTCGACGTGGTCACTGCCTGCTGCCACGCTTGTTCCTGCTGCGCGTCGAGTTTCAATTGATCGTGCAGCTTGTGCATGTCGCCGAGCCCCCACGGGCCGCGCTCGCCGCGCATGTGGTACGCGGCGGCATGGGGTGCCGTGGCCGGTGCCGCGGCATCGGCGGCATAAGCGACGCCGAGCATCGAGGTGGCGACGAGGATGGCCGACGCGGCGGCGATCTTCAGTTTGCGCATGGTGTTGACTCCCTGTGGATACTGCCGGAATTGGCAGTTTCAGAGTAAGTCATCGCCGCACCGAACACGTTGCAAAGTGCAACCGGTGTATTACCTGACGTTACCAGCGCCGGGATTCGCAATATTCCGAAACGACTCGGCCCGCCCTTGCCGGGTGTCGACAAGGGCGGGCCGTTCATGAACTGCGTGCGATAGTGCGCGCAAAAGGGCACGCCTGACGCGCTTCGTCCTTCGATCAGTCCCAGGCGCCGCGACCGCCCGACACGCTGTAGCGGCCCGCACCGAAGAGCATCAGGCAAACGCCCGTGAACAAGTAGAAGGCTTGCAGTTCGAGCGACCAGCCGCCGGTCTTCGCGAGATCGCCGAGTTGGTTCAGGTGCACCAGCGAGAACGCGATCACCATATTGCCCACGACGAGCAGGCCGCCCAGACGGGTGAGAACGCCGAGAATCAGCAGGACCGGGGCGAGCAGTTCGCCGAGATAGACGCCGTAGGCGAGAAAGCTCGGCAGGCCGTGCGACGTGATCATGCCCTCGATGAAGCCGATCCCGTTGATGACCTTGCTGACGCCGTGAAACAGCAGCAGGATGCCGAGGGTAAGGCGCAAGATCAGTTTGCCGAGATCGTCTCTGGTGCTCTGCATGGGGAAGGCTCCTTCTTGACTCGCGAGTTCGCGTAAGGGGGCTGACAGTTACGGAGTGGCACGCTCGCTAGCGCCGCGTGCCGGCCAAATGGGCACCACTGTATCAAATCGTTACGGCGCTGTCTGCGGGTGTCCTATCGATTTCAGGGACATAGCGCGAATCGCGACAGACGCGCCGATTACACGTGGTTACTTTTCGGACTGCCCGGTTACACGCCGGCTGTCGGCGCGGCGCTCGCCTGCGCCGTTAAACCGCATAAGGACACGGTCATTCGCTGGCAATCCCGCCAACGGCCCGGATCCCCGCCGGTTTCCTGAAGACGCATCACCGCATGCGCGTTCAGGCCAATTCAAAGCAGTGCAAAGCCAATAAGGATTCCATTATGAACATCCGCAAAACCGTGATTCTGAGCGCCGCGACCCTTGCCTTGGGCGGTGTGTTCGCCTCGCAGGCGTTTGCCCAGACGCCCACGACCGAGACGTCGCGCGACGTCAAGCAACAGCAGCGCATCGACAATGGCCTCAAGAGCGGTCAGTTGACGACGAAGGAAGCGTCGCGTCTCGAGAAGGGCGAGGCGAAGATCGACCGGATGCAGGCGCACGCCGATCACACCGGCGATACGGCGGCCGAGAAGGCCCGCATCGCCCGCGCCCAGAACAAGGAGAGCGCAAAGATCGAGCAGCTCAAGCACAACGACCGGGCAGCGAATCCCGGATCGGCGTCGTCGGAGCGCATGCAGGCTGACGTGCAACGCAACGTCAATCAGGAGAAGCGCATCGCGCAAGGACAAGCCGCTGGTACGTTGACCAACCAGCAGGCCGGTAGCCTTGAGCGCGGGCAGGCGCATGTCGACGCTGTCGAAGCGCACGCGGGCAAAAACGGTCACGTGAGCGCGGGCGAGCAGGCCGGCGTGCAGCACCGCGAGAATCATCAGAGCCGACGGATTCGTCACGACAAGACGAACGGATGATCGGCCGCTGAGGGTTATTCGCGCGCATGACTGAGGCGCATGACCCTGGTGGATGACGCAAGCGCCACCCCTGGCGGGGTGGCGCTTCTGTTTTGGGGCTATCATCGGCGTCTCAACGAAACCGGAGGACGCTCAGGATGGAGCTGGTGCAAGCGCAGAAGATGCTCGACGGACTCGTGTCGCCATGGGTGCGGCAATTGAATCTGCGGATCGAGGCGACCGGACCGGAGCAAAGCGAGCTGAGATTGCCGTTCGATGCCGCATTCAAGCATGGTGGTGGCGTGATCTGCGGGCAGGTGTTCATGGCCGTGGCCGACACGGCGATGGTGGTGGCACTCTCAGCCGCGCTCGGCGGCTTCCAGCCGATGACAACCGTCACGCTCAACACGCAGTTCATGCGCCCGGTGACCGATGGCGATCTGCGCGTGATCGCGCGAATTCTGCGTCGCGGCAAGAACCTGGTGTTCGGCGAAATCGAAATTCTCGACGCGTCGGGCAAGATGGCCGTGCATGCGACGACGACCTACGCGCTGCTGTGAGCACACAGGCGCGAGGCGGTCGACGTGGCTCGCGCGATAGCACCGAGGAGGGCAAGTGTTCGATCAGATCGTATTCGCCGGGGGCGGCAACCGTTGCTGGTGGCAGGCGGGATTCTGGGAACGCGTGACGCGCGACATGCCGCTGCGCCCGCGTGTCATCACCGGTATTTCGGCCGGCGCGGCCACGGCGTGCATGCTGCACATGCGCTCGTCGGACTGGGTGATGGATTACTACCGGCAGGCGCTCGCGAGCAATCGCAAGAATGCCTATTGGGGCAATCTGGTGCGCCGTGAGCGGGTGTTTCCACATTACCGCATCTATCGTCAGGCGCTGCTCGCCATCTATGATGGCCAGCTCGACAAACTTGCCGCGGCGCCGGAGATTCGCGTGGGACTGTCACACATCCCGCGCTGGCTGGGGCCACGCATGGCGACGGCGGCGGGGCTAGTGGCTTACAACATTGACAAGCACGTGCGTCGCACGTTGCATCCAACGCTCGCGAGGCAGCTCGGTTTTACCCCCGAATTCGTGCGCGCGCAGGACTGCCGAACGACAGCGGATCTGGCCGATCTGATGCTGCAATCGTCATGCACGCCGCCGTTCACGCCGATTCTGCGGCGCGACGGTCGCCCTGTGCTCGACGGCGGCATGGTCGACAACGTACCGGTCGATGCGCTCGACGCCACGCCGGGGCGAGTGCTGGTGCTGGTGACGCGGCGCTATCCACGTCCGCAGATCTTTACGCAACATCACGCCGGGCAGGACCGCTTGTACGTGCAGCCGTCGGTGCCCGTGCCGATTTCGAGTTGGGATTACACTCGCCCCGACATGATGGGCCCGGCATTCGCGCTGGGTCGCCAGGACGGCGAAACTTTCCTGCGACATCGGGACACGATGGCGTAGGCGCCTCGCCGGCGCGGCGGATGTCAGCGCCCGAAGCCGAGCAGCGCGGCCGGGTTGGCGACGTGCGAGCGGTCGCCGTTCAGGAAATCGACGATATTCTGGAAGGCCACGCGGAAATACAGCTCGTAGCTTTCCCGCTCGACGTAGCCGATGTGCGGCGTGCACACGCAATTCTCCAGTCGCAGCAGGGGGTTGCCCTGCAGAATCGGCTCGCTCTCGAAGACGTCGATGGCGGCCATGCCGGGGCGGCCCCGATTGAGTGCCGTGATCAATGCGTTCTCTTCGACCAGTTCCGCACGGCTCGTATTCACGAACAGTGCCGTGGGCTTCATGTGCAGCAGGTCGTCGAGTTTGACGAGGTGACGCGTCTCGTCGTTCAGGCGCAGGTGCAACGACAGCACGTCGCTTTGCGTGAACAGTTCTTCCTTGCTGTTCGCCACGCGCAAGCCATCGGCGGCGGCGGCTTCTCGCGATCCTTCACGTCCCCAGACCATCACTTCCATGCCGAACGCGCGGCCATAGCCTGCCACGAGTCGGCCGATCTTGCCGTAGCCCCAGAGGCCGAGTGTCTGACCGCGCAGCACCTGACCCAGCCCGAAATTCGCCGGCATGCTCGACGATTTCAGACCGGACTGCTGCCACGCACCGTGCTTGAGGCTGGAGACATATTGAGGAATCCGGCGCTGGGCGGCCATGATCAGTGCCCAGGTGAGTTCGGCCGGCGCGGTCGGCGAGCCGATGCCCTCGAGCACGGCCACGCCGCGGGCGGTGCAGGCGTCGATGTCGATGTGCGCGCCGGCACGCCCGGTCTGGCTGATGATGCGCAGACGCGGCAGTTTGTCGATGAGCTGGGCGGTGATGGCGGTGCGCTCGCGAACCAGAACGAGCACTTCCGCTTCGCCGACACGGGCGGCGAGTTGCCCGACGCCCTTGACCGTGTTGTTGAAGACCTTGACGTCGTGACCAGCCAGCAGGGAGAAGCAGTCGAGCTTGCGAACGGCGTCCTGATAGTCGTCGAGAATGGCAATTTTCATGGCAAAACGTAATCGGATCGGCGCAGGACGGCGAGCGCTCTGCGCGGGCGGAACATGGGTCTGAGGCCGCCGCGACCGGCGGACGAACGGGTCGACCACAGGGACGGCGTTTGTCGGGGCCACCCAGCGCCGGCCTTGTTGCGACGCAGCACCGACGCGATTTGCGCGGTGGTATGCTGACGCCTCGTTTTGCATAGTATGGCAGGTGTCCTGGCAACCATGGCGAAACCGCCTCAACACGATGGCAAAAAATCGAACCCACCCCGCAAAAGCAAGTCGGACCCGGTGAGCGAGACGCCTGATGCGCACGTATCGGTGCGCGTGTTGCCCCCTGCTGTCCCGCGTGTGGACTTGCGTGCGTCGCAAGCCACACAACACGCTCCGTACTTCGTGCGGCCCATGCCTGCGTGCGCGTTAAGGTTCTGCGCACACGGCGATCGCCGGGGCTATCCTGCCCTTCCGGTATCCCCAACCGGAAGGGTCGCCCGGCCATCCAAGGTGCCTGCACGACGGACGCCCGGCGTCCGCCTCGATTTCCCGACTCTGCATGGAGACAACCCCCATGACGCAAGCCAGTGTGAGCGCAAGCGCGCTCAACGCCTCCTCCTCCTCGTCCAATGTCGCTACCCGTGATCTGCCCGCCTGGGTGCGTCATCGCAAGCTGATCGACTGGGTGTCGCACATCGCGGCGATTACCCAGCCCGAGCGTGTCGTCTGGTGCGACGGCTCACAGGAGGAATACGACCGTCTGTGCGAGCAGATGGTGGCTGCCGGCACGATGAAGCGGCTCAACCCGGCCAAGCGCCCGAACTCGTTCCTCGCGCTCTCCGATCCGTCGGATGTCGCGCGGGTGGAAGACCGCACGTTCATCTGCAGCGAAACGCGTGAAGACGCGGGCCCGACCAATCACTGGATCGATCCGCATGAAATGCGCACGACGCTCGACGGCCTGTTCCAGGGCTGCATGCGCGGTCGCACGATGTATGTCGTACCGTTCTCGATGGGTCCGCTCGGCTCGCCGATTGCCCATATCGGCGTGGAATTGTCCGACACACCGTACGTGGCCGTGAACATGCGCATCATGACGCGCATGGGCCGTGCCGTGTATGACGTTCTGGGCGCCGACGGCGAGTTCGTGCCTTGCGTTCATACGGTGGGCAAGCCGCTCGCCGCCGGTGAGCAGGACGTGGCATGGCCGTGCAACAACACGAAGTACATCGTGCATTTTCCGGAAACCCGCGAAATCTGGAGCTATGGCTCGGGCTACGGCGGCAATGCGCTGCTGGGCAAGAAGTGTTTCGCGCTGCGCATCGCCTCGAAGATGGGCCGCGACGAAGGCTGGCTCGCCGAACATATGCTGATTCTCGGCGTGACGTCGCCCGAGGGCAGGAAGTATCACGTGGCGGCGGCGTTCCCGTCGGCCTGCGGCAAGACCAACTTTGCCATGCTGATCCCGCCGAAGGGCTTCGACGGCTGGAAGGTCGAGACCATTGGCGACGACATCGCCTGGATCAAGCCGGGCCGCGATGGCCGTCTATACGCGATCAATCCGGAAGCCGGCTTCTTCGGCGTGGCCCCGGGGACCAGCGAGAAGACCAACCCGAACGCGCTGGCGACGCTCGGTGAGAACGTCATCTTCACCAACGTGGCGTTGACGGACGACGGCGATGTGTGGTGGGAAGGCCTGACCGACACGCCGCCGGCGCATCTGATCGACTGGCAGGGCAAGGACTGGACGCCGGAGAGCGCGAAGGAGACGGGCCGCAAGGCGGCGCATCCGAATTCGCGGTTCACGGCACCGGCATCGCAATGTCCGTCGATCGATGCCGACTGGGAAAACCCGGCCGGGGTGGCGATCGATGCGTTCATCTTCGGCGGCCGCCGTTCGACGACCGTGCCGCTGGTGACAGAAGCGCGCGACTGGACCGAGGGCGTGTACATGGCCGCGACCATGGGCTCGGAGACGACGGCCGCGGCGGCGGGCCAGCAGGGGGTGGTGCGCCGCGATCCGTTCGCTATGCTGCCGTTCTGCGGCTACAACATGAGCGACTACTTCCAGCACTGGCTCGATACCGGCGCGCATCTGGACAAGCTTGGCGCCGCGTTGCCGAAGATCTACTGCGTGAACTGGTTCCGCAAGGGCGCGGACGGCAAGTTCGTGTGGCCGGGCTTCGGCGAGAACATGCGCGTGTTGGCGTGGATGCTCGGCCGTATCGACGGCACGGCGCAAGGGGTGGAGAACGCGTTCGGCATCACACCACGCTACGAGGACCTGAACTGGAACGGTCTGTCGTTCACGCCGTCGCAGTTCGACGACGTGACCTCGATGGACTCGGCCGCCTGGCACGAGGAGTTGAAGCTCCACACCGAACTGTTCGACACGTTCAATCATCGTCTGCCGCAAGCGTTGCTCGACACGAAGACCGACATCGAGCGTCGCCTGAAGTCGTGATTCGTCCGATGATCGAATGATCGCGCGCTGAACTTGCGAGACGCCGGCATCACGGATCAAGTTAAGGATGCACACAACGATCCCACCGAGGGAGACTTCGGTGGGATTTTTGTTGCCTTGTGAGACTTCCGAAAGGCTTGCCAGGCAAGGATCGGGGCGGTTTTCGATAGGACTGTGGTGATAGCATTTCTCCTGTTGTTCTGTTCGGACAACGACTTTTCCATTCGGAACCCCAGGAGGCGCTGATGCACATGATGTTGATCGAAGGTATTGACGAACCGCTCATGCGATCGATTCGGTCGCGTGCGGCCATGTACGGGAGAACCCCGGAGGAAGAAGTGCTGACGATTCTGGATAACGTGGCGCGGGTTCCGGGGTTTCGCTCGCTGGGGGAAGCACTGTTGGCCATGCCGAATGTCGGACTGGACAGCGATTTTGAACGTATCAATTAAGGCAATGAGTGTCCGATGTATTTACTCGATACGAACGTTATTAGCGAGTGTCGGAAATGCGGGGGCGGTGACGAAGGGGTTCAGCGCTTTATCCGTCGGACCGATCGTGATCAATCACCGCGCTTTCTTTCGGTCATCACGCTGGGAGAACTACAGCGTGGTGTGAAAGTCCTTCGGCACCGGAATGATGCGCGACAGGCGGTGCTGATCGAGGCATGGCTCGAAAAGCTGAAACGCGATTACGCGCGAGAGATTTTGCCGGTGGACCAGACGATCTGTAACGTTTGGGCACGTCTACGCGTGCCCCATTCCGAGCACCCCATCGACAAGTTGATCGCTGCCACTGCGCTGGTGCATCGGCTTGTCGTGGTCACGCGCAACGTGAGGGATTTTTCCAGTACCGGCGTAGAGGTATACAACCCATTTGTGCACTGATCACGGTCGGTGTGAGCGCCGTACCGTCACTCGACCCATGCGCGCCGTGCGCTCGACAGGCGCCCCCACGCGACCTACAGTCGATTCTCCACCGCAAACTTGATCAACTCCGCCTGCCCTTCGATGCCGAGCTTGCGCTTGATGTTGAGCCGGTGCGTCTCCACGGTGCGGACCGACAAATCCATCTCCGTGGCAATTTGCTTGTTCGCCAGTCCGCGCGCGATCCGCGAGAGGATTTCGCGTTCACGAGGCGTGAGCGAGTCGATGGGGGCGTGCGATGTCGAGGCCTGCACCACGCGCGCGGCAATGGCGGCGCTGTAGTACGAATCGCCGCGCGCCACGCGTTCGATGGCGGTCACGATCTCGTGGGCGGGGGCATCCTTGAGCACGTAGCCGCGTGCGCCGGCGCGGACGGCCTGACGCACATATTCGGCGTTGTCATGCATCGAGAGGATCAGCACGGCGATGTGGGGGAACTGCTCGCGAAACTGGGCCGTCAGTTCAATGCCGTTCGTGCCGCGCATGCTGATGTCCATCAGCGCCAGATCCGGCGACGATGTCTTCGCCCGCGTGAGCGCTTCCTGTGCATTGCCCGCCTCACCGACGACCTGCAGGTTGGGCGAGGCATCGAAGCGTGCGCGCAGTCCATCGCGCACGAGCGGGTGATCGTCGATCAGGAGCAGTCGAATGGGATGCGCTTGCGTCATTGGTGTGAGGCTGTACGAAGCGCCGCTTTCGCGGCGGCGGGCGTGAGGGGCACCCACGCGCTGATGGTGGTAAGACCCGGCCACGACTGAATGCCGAGAACGCCGCCGACGGCATCGAGCCGCTCGCGCATATTGCGCAGGCCGATGCCATGGCTGGGATTGTGATGCACGTCGGTCACGTCGAATCCGCAGCCGTCGTCAGCAATCGACAGGTGAATGCCGTCGGGTTTGAACATCAGCAGGATCGAAACGCGCGACGCGTGCGCATGGCGTTCGATGTTGGTCAGCGCTTCCTGCGCGATGCGATAGAGCATTGTTTTGATGTTGTCGTCCAGCACGGGGGCGTCGCCTTCGACTTGCATCTCGACAGGCAGATTCGCATGCGAGCCGAACTCCCGTGCGAGCTGGTCGATGGCCGCGGCCAGACCGAGATCGTCGAGCATGGCCGGGCGCAGCGCCTGCGAAATACGTCGTACTTCCCCGAGCGTGCCGTTCAACCGCTCGATGGCCACGCCCAGCGCGGTGCTGGCGGCGGCGGGCGAGCCCGGCAAACGCATCGACGCCGACTCGAGCAGTAGCTTGACCGACACCAGCAATTGGCTGATGCCATCATGCAGTTCGCGCGAAATGCGCGCGCGCTCGACTTCCTGCGATTCCACCACCTGACGTGCCAGTTGGCGCAACTTCGCATCGGCGGTCTTGAGTTCGGTGATGTTCACGACGAGCCCGCACAGGGCCACGATCGCCAGGCATGTCGAGGCGATGAGGGTGATCCAGATCAGCGTGCGATCGATGTTCGCCTGCGCGCGCTCGTCCGACGCGCGCAGCGTAGCTTCGACGTCGTCGAGATAAATCCCGGTGCCGATCATCCAGTTCCAGCGGGGCAGGGCGACGACGTAGCCGAGCTTTGGCGCCATCTGGTGCAGGGACGGCTTTTCCCACGGATATTGCACGTAGCCGCCGCCGGCGCGCGCCGCCGCGATCAGGCGCTGGATCGTGGGCGCGCCCGACGCATCCTTGAGCGACCAGAGATTGTGGCCGACGAGCTCGGGTTGGCGCGGGTGCATCAGGCTGCGGCCTTCGAGATCGTAGACGAAAAAGTAGCCGTCCTTGCCGAACTCCAGGCGGGCAAGGATGGCGAGGGCCGCCTCGCGGGCGGCGGGCGTGTCGGGGCCGTCGTACAGCGGCTCGATGGCCTTGCGCGCAAGGCCCACGTAATGCAGCAGCTCCGCCCGCTTGTTGGCCAGCGATGTGGTTTGCACAGCGTCGTGCTGCGCGCTCGAAAGCTCGTTGCCTTGGTGTCGCACGGCCAGCGCGATGGCGACCATCGCCAGGGCCACCGGCAACAGCGCCAGGACGAAAAATTTCTGTCGGAGATTCATGGCATTCGGAAAGCTGCAATGCCGCGTTTCACGGGGCTTCGCTACGTAATAGCACGTAGCGGGCCTGCGTAGTTTCGCGCTTGTGGCGCAGCGGGCAAACGCCAATACTACACGCCGAATCGTGGCCGGGGCTGCCGAGTGTCATTCGTCAGCGTCTCGCCGGTGTTACGCCAGTTCGGATGTTCACACGCCGATGCGCTGCGTAGCACCACCGGTCCTTGCTGTGCGCAGGCCCCCGAAAGAGGGGCGCGTGCTGCGAGCCACGTTCCACGGTGCCGTCATGGTGCCGGGTCAAGAGGCGGGGCAGTGCCGCAACGGCGCGGTCCCGGGTTGCTGCCTGAAGGAGGCAGTTCCGAGGAGAGACAATGAATCGCATCTGGCAACAACTGCCCTGGGCAGCGGTGGCCGTCGTCGGCGCTTGCGCGCTTGGCACGGTGGCTCTATCGCGCGGCGAAACCGTCAGCGCACTCTGGATCGTGATCGCGGCTGTCTGCGTGTATCTGATCGCTTATCGTTTCTACAGCAAGTTCATCGCGACGCGCGTCGCGCAACTCGACGGCTCGCGCATGACGCCGGCCTGGCGCCATAACGACGGCCTGGACTACGTGCCGACCAATCGCTATGTGCTGTTCGGGCACCACTTCGCGGCCATTGCCGGCGCAGGACCGCTCGTCGGCCCGGTGCTCGCCGCGCAAATGGGCTATTTGCCGGGCATGTTGTGGATTCTCGCCGGAGTGGTGTTCGCGGGCGCAGTGCAGGACTTCATGGTGCTGTTCATTTCCACGCGCCGCGACGGCCGCTCGCTGGGCGATCTCGTGAAGTCCGAACTCGGCATGATTCCCGGGGTGATCGCGCTGTTCGGCGCGTTCCTCATCATGATCATCATTCTGGCCGTGCTGGCGCTGATCGTGGTCAAGGCGCTGGCCGGTTCGCCGTGGGGCACGTTCACCGTCGGACTGACGATCCCGATCGCGCTGTTCATGGGCGTCTATACACGCTACATCCGTCCGGGCCGCATCGGGGAAGTGTCGATCATCGGCTTCGTGATGCTGATGGCCGCGATCTTTTTCGGCCAGAACGTGCACGACAGCGCCACCTTTGCGCCGCTGTTCACGTTCGACGGCAAGCAACTCACGTGGATGCTGATCGGTTACGGTTTTGTCGCATCGGTGTTGCCTGTGTGGTTGTTGCTTGCGCCGCGCGATTATCTGTCGACGTTCCTGAAGATCGGCACGATCATGGCGCTGGCCATCGGCATTCTGGTGGTCGCACCCGAGCTGAAGATGCCCGCGCTCACGCAGTTCGTCGACGGCAGCGGCCCGGTCTGGTCGGGCAAGTTGTTCCCGTTCCTCTTCATTACGATCGCGTGCGGGGCCGTGTCCGGCTTCCATGCATTGATCTCGTCGGGCACCACCCCCAAGCTGCTCGATAACGAACTCAACGCGCGCTTCATCGGTTACGGCGGCATGCTGATGGAGTCGTTCGTGGCCATCATGGCGCTGGTCGCGGCCTCGGTGATCGATCCGGGCGTGTATTTCGCGATGAACAGCCCGGCCGCCGTGATCGGTACGACGCCCGAAGCCGTGGCGCACGTCGTCTCGGGCTGGGGCTTTGCCATCACGCCGGACGTGCTCACCGCCACCGCACACGCCGTGGGCGAGAACACGATCATCTCGCGTGCCGGTGGCGCGCCGACGCTCGCCGTCGGCATGGCCCAGATCCTGCACAAGGTGGTCGGCGGCGAAGCGATGATGGCGTTCTGGTATCACTTCGCGATTCTGTTCGAAGCGTTGTTCATCCTGACGGCGGTCGATGCAGGCACGCGTGCCGGCCGCTTCATGCTGCAGGATCTGCTGGGGACATTCGTGCCGTCGCTCAAGCGCACGGATTCGTGGCCCGCGAACCTGACCGCCACCGGTCTGTGCGTGGCTGCGTGGGGCTACTTCCTGTACCAGGGCGTGGTCGATCCGCTGGGCGGCATCAATACGCTGTGGCCGCTGTTCGGTATCTCCAACCAGATGCTGGCCGCGATCGCGCTGATCCTCGCGACGTGCGTGCTCTACAAGCTCAAGCGCGAGCGCTTTGCCTGGGTGACGGTCCTGCCCACGCTGTGGCTGCTGGCCTGCACGCTCACGGCCGGGTGGCAGAAGATGTTCGATGCGAATCCGAAGGTCGGCTTCCTGGCGCACGCGGCCAATTATCAGGCGGCGCTCGCCGACGGCAAGTTGCTCGCGCCGGCCAAGTCGGTCGCGCAGATGCAGCAGATCGTGTTCAACGATTACGTCGATGCAACGCTCTCCGGCGTGTTTATGTTCGTGGTCGTATCCGTGGCGATCTTCGGCGTACGCACCATCCTCGTGGCACGCCAGGCCAACAAGCCGACGGCTCGCGAAACGCCGTTCGAGCCGATGCCGACCGGTCGTCAGGTCTGAGGCCGGGGGCGACGCCATGCTCGATGAAGTCGGTAAGGTGGGCCGGTATCTGGGGCAGGCCATGCGTCTGATGGTCGGCCTGCCCGACTACGACACCTATGTCGCGCATATGCAGGCCACGCACCCGGATCAGCCGGTCATGAGCTACGAGGCGTTCTTCCGGGAACGGCAGGAAGCGCGCTACGGCGGCAAAGGCGGCGGACGATGCTGCTGAGGCGTCGTTGGCCTCAATCGCCTCGTCAGCCTCGTCAACCCAGAAAGTGAGAACGCCCGGTGAGCACTTCACCGGGCGTTTTTTCATGGGCCGACCCGCGCTGCGCTCACATCACTTTTGCGCATCGCGAGTGAGCGTTGCCGCGACGATAGCGATCGAAGACCTGGGCGACGACGCGAACCAGCAAGCGTCCGGCCGGCAAGATGCGCAGTCCGTGGGCCTCGATGGCCACGAGACCATCGGCCGCCAGCTCGGCCAACTCGCCCAGCTCACTCGCAAAATAGCTGGCGAAGCGGATGTCGTAAGCCTGTTCGAGGGGCGCGAATTCCAGCGACATGTGGCACATCAGGCGCGAAATGACGTCGCGCCGGATATGGTCGTCGTCATCGAGTCGCACGCCACGCGCGATGGCGAGTCCGCCGGCATCGATGGCTTCGTAATACGCCTTCAGGGTCTTGGCGTTCTGTGCGTAGCTATCCCCCACCCGGCCGATGGCCGACATGCCCACCCCGACGAGGTCGCAATCGGCCCGTGTGCTGTAACCCTGGAAGTTGCGATGCAGACTGCCAGCGGCCTGCGCACGGGCGAGTTCATCGTCGGGCCGCGCGAAGTGATCCATGCCGATATAGACATAGCCCGCTGCGCTCAGGCGGGCAATGATCGTCTGCAACAGCGCCAGCTTTTGCGGGCCGTCCGGCCGGGCGTCGGGCAGGCAGCGCTGCATTTTGAACTGTTGCGGCAGATGCGCGTAGCTGAAGACCGACAGGCGCTCCGGCGCCATCTCGATCACGGCGTCGAGCGTATTCGAGAACGACTCGGGCGTTTGATACGGCAGGCCGTAGATCAGATCGAAGTTGACCGACCGGAAACCACAGCTTCGCGCGGCGTCGAGCGTGGCTTCGACCAGCGCGCGCGGCTGCACGCGATGAATCGCCGCCTGGACACGGGGATCGAAATCCTGCACCCCGATGGACAGACGATTGAACCCGAGCGCGCGCAAGGCGCGGATCGATGCCGGGCCGGCACTGCGCGGGTCGATTTCGATGGCGTACTCGGCGCTGTCGTCGAGCGTCATCACGAAATGACGGCTGATGGCCTCGACAAGGGAGGCGATCTGTTCCAACGACAGGAACGTCGGCGTGCCCCCGCCCCAATGCATCTGCGCGAGCCCGCGGCCGGCGCCGAGCAGCGACGCCTGCCGCGCGATCTCGGTATGCAGGCGCTCGACGTAGGCCTGCGCGTGGGCGCGATTGTGCGTGACGATCTTGGTGCACGCGCAGTAGAAGCACACCGTGTCGCAGAACGGCACGTGGACATACAGCGACAGCGGTTTGCCAGTGCGCTTGGACTGCGCGGCTGCGCGCGCATAGTCGTCAGCGCCGAAGTTGTCACGGAATTGCAGTGCCGTCGGGTACGAGGTGTAGCGCGGCCCGTTCACGTCGTAACGGGCGAGCAGTTGTGCATCGAAGTGAAGCGGGGCGGACGGGGCCGCGGTGTTTCGCGGCGCCGGCGAGGTGCCGCATCGTGAATGCCCGTGACCCTCGGACGACGTCCGCGACGCACAGCCGGGACATGGCGTACCAGCGTGCGGTTCGCTGGGGGCTGCGGCGTTGGCGCAAGGCGTCGACGAAAGGCGGAGCGGAGTCATGACGCGGCCTGTAACAGTAGGTGATAGAGGACTGTAGCGGCGCTGCGAACGCCGCGCCCTGACCTGCGTCAAACACCCGGCTCACGGCGCGAAAGTGGCGCGAAAGTGGCGAGAAGCAGACGTGATGGCTGACGACGTCGAGTGAATTCCCGCATCTGTCGCGGATCCCGGTGCCCTGAGGCGCATGTCACAGGGCGGTCATGCACCAAAATCGTTGCCACGTCAGGCAAGTTTCGGCTGCCTACGGTAAGCTAGCGCCTTATTGAAGTCTCCCCGCCGTGTCGACAGCCCTGGCGGCACGCACGGCCCACCCCGGAACGATCCGGGGCGGGGGTCAGGCCGGTGCCCGCGGGTGCGCGCAGCGCCGGTGAATGGCCGGCCCGCCCATGCTTGTCCTTGCCAGTACGACGCGGCACATCACGATTGGAAACACTATGGATCGTCTGCAATCGATGCGCGTTTTCGTCAAAGTGGCCGACAACGGCAGCTTTGCCCGTACGGCTGCCCAGATGGACCTGTCGGCCGCCGTGGTCACGCGGCACGTCGCCGAACTGGAATCGCATCTCGGTGTTCGCCTGCTCAATCGCACCACGCGCAGTCTGTCGCTGACCGGTGCCGGGCAGGTGTATCTCGAACGCTGCCGGCAGATCATCGACGAAGTCGACGAGGCCGACGCCCTCATCTCCAGCGCCTCACGCGATCCGAAAGGCACCTTGAAGGTCGTTGCGCCGGTGTCGTTCGGTCTACGCAACCTCGCACCGCTCGTCAAGAAGTACCAGGAGTTGCACCCGAAGGTCGTGGTCGATCTCGCGCTGACCGACCGGGCGGTCGATCTGGTGGAAGAGGGCTACGATTGCGGCATTCTGCTCACGCGCATGATCAACAGCGAAAGCCTGATTTCACGCGTGCTCGCCGAGACGCGCGTGATGTTGTGTGCTTCGCCGGCGTATATCGCCGAGCACGGCGAACCGGTCACGCCCCAAGAGCTGGGCGAGCACGGTGTGCTCGGTCTGCCGAATGACATCTGGAGCGAAGACCGCGTGTTTTCCGGCCCGGACGGCGAGGTGCGCGTGCGTGTGCAGAACAAGTTCATCTGCAACAACACGGCGCTGCTGCGTCAATCGGTGCTGCTGGGGCACGGCATTGCGTTCCTGCCGTCATATCTCGTGGGGCACGATGTGCGCGACGGCGATCTCGTCGCGCTGATGCGCAACTACTCCCAAACGCCGGTCGATGTCTCGCTCGTCTATCCCAGCCGGAAGTATCTGTCGGCCAAGACGCGCGGTTTCATCGATCTCACCGTCGAGTATTTCCGCCAGAACGAAGGCATTTCGGCGGCCGAACGCTGGGTGCCCCCCAAGATCCCGTCGCCGAGCGCGCCCACCACGGGCATTTCGGTGTGACGTAGTGCGCTTCGCGAGATGAAAAAACGGCCACTCCCGCAAGGAAGTGGCCGTTTTCATTGCCCGGCGACAACCGGGCGATGCCGTACTCGATCCGCTTAGAACGGCGGATCCTCGTCCTCGACGGCAGCGTTGTCCGACGCGCCGGACGTGGCTTCCTTCTTGACCGGCTTGGCTTTGGCCGTCGTTTTCCGGGCCGCTGTCTTCTTGGCCGGTGCCTTCGCCGCCGCGGTCTTCGTTGCCGTCTTGCGCGCCGGGGCGGCTTTGCCGTCAGCCTCGGCGTCGCCAGCCTTCGCAGCCGTCTTCTTCGGTGCCTTCGCTTCGAATTCGAAGCCGATGGTGCCGTCCTTCTGCTTGGCCAGATACGCCTTGAACGTTCGCCCCGTACGCGACGACTTGAAGCTCGTCAGCAGATCCGTCTTGCCCTCGGTCAGCAGCTTGTGAATCTGCTCGCGCGTGATTTCCTGCTGGAGAATCACCTTGCCCGACGTGAAGTCGCAAGTCTTCGGGCTGGCGACGGCGTTCTCGCAGACATAACGCATACCGTGCTCAAACACGTTTCCGCCGCACTTCGGACACTTGCCGACCGGCTCCTGTCCCGTGAAATCGGGGGCCTCACCGTCTTCGTCGCCGCTGTCCTGGCCGAAGTCGAACTCGAGCTTGTAACCCATCTCGTCGTCGGGCGAGAGCTTGAGAATGGCCGAGAACGGACGGCCCATCTTGCTGCGGAATCCCGACAGCGGTCCGATGGTCTTGTTCTTGAGCAGGTCCTCGACTTCCGGGATTTCGAACTGACGCCCGCCCGGGATCTTCGAGATCGAGAAAGCGCAGCTCGTGCACGCGAAGCGCCGATAGTTCTCTTTGACCACGCTGCCGCAATGCGGACACGGCGTGGTGAGCGTGGCGTAGTCGCCCGGGATCGTGTCCGAGTCGTATTCCTTCGCGCGCTTGACGATGGTCTGCGTCATTTGCGCGATCTCGTGCATGAACTCATCACGCTTGAGGCCGCCGCGCTCGATTTGCGAGAGCTTGGCTTCCCATTCGCCCGTGAGTTCGGGCAGCGTGAGTTCGTCGACGCCGAGCCCGCGCAGCAGTGTCATCAACTGGAAGGCCTTGGCGGTCGGATGCAACTCGCGGCCTTCGCGCACGAGATACTTTTCCGTCAGCAACCCTTCAATGATGGCCGCCCGCGTGGCCGGGGTCCCCAGACCCTTGCCCGCCATCGCCTCGCGCCACTCTCCCTCTTCAACGAGCTTGCCCGCGCCTTCCATCGCCGAGAGCAGCGTCGCTTCGCTGTACCGTGCCGGAGGCTTGGTTTGCAGGCCGACCGATTCGACCTTGTCGACGCCAACCTTCTCGTCCTTCGCGACCGGCACGAGGTTCGGCTGCTCTTCCTTGCCGTCTTTCCCGTCGCCCTGCGCTTCCTTGCCGTAAATGGCCAGCCAGCCAGCGTTGACGAGCACCTTGCCTTCGGTCTTGAAGTGATGGCCCACCACTTCCGTGATCCGGGTCGTCACCTGATACTCGGCCGCCGGGAAGAACACCGCCAGGAAGCGCTTGACGACGAGGTCGTACAGCTTTTGTTCCGGCTCGGAGAGGTTCTTCGGCGCCTGCAGCGTCGGGATGATGGCGAAGTGATCGCTGATCTTGCTGTTGTCGAAGATCCGCTTGTTCGGCTTGACCCAGTCCTTGCTCAGGATCTGGTTGGCGAACTGGTGGTAGTTGTTGCTCTCCTTGAGCACGGCCATCGTCTCCTTGACGGTGGCCAGATAGTCTTCCGGCAGCGCGCGCGCGTCGGTACGCGGGTACGTCAGCACCTTGTGCTTTTCATACAGCGCCTGCGCCAGACCCAGCGTGTTCTTGGCAGAGAAACCGAAGCGGCCGTTGGCCTCGCGCTGCAAGCTCGTCAGGTCGAACAGCAGCGGTGAGAGTTGCGTCGACGGCTTCGATTCTTCCGTGACCGTGCCCTGCTTGCCGCGCACCGCCGCCACGACCGACTCGGCCGCCGCAACGCTCCACAGACGCGAATCGCGCTGCTCCGGATCGAATTCGTTGCGCTTGAAGCTCGGATCGAACCAGCGGCCTTCGTAGAAGCCTGAGGCGGCAACGAAATCGGCGCGCACTTCCCAGTAGTCGCGCGACACGAACTTGCGAATCTTCTCTTCGCGCTCGACCACGATCGACAGCGTCGGCGTCTGCACGCGACCGACGGTCGTCAGGAAGAAACCACCGCCCTTGCTGTTGAACGCGGTCATGGCACGCGTGCCGTTGATGCCCACGAGCCAGTCGGCTTCGGCGCGGCTGCGCGCGGCGTCGGCCAGCGGCAGCATGTCGTCATCGCTGCGCAGGCGACTGAAGCCGTCACGAATCGACTGCGGCGTCATCGATTGCAGCCACAGCCGCCTGACCGGCTGCTTCGCCTTCGCGTGTTGCGCAATCAGGCGAAAAATCAGTTCCCCTTCGCGTCCCGCGTCACAGGCGTTGATCAGGACGTCCACGTCCTTGCGCTTGATGAGCCGCGTGAGCACCTTCAGACGCGACTCGCTCTTGGCGATCGGCTTGAGGTCGAAATGCGGAGGAATCACGGGAAGGTTGGCGAAACTCCACTTGCCGCGTTTGACTTCATAGTCTTCCGGCGCGCCGATTTCGACGAGGTGGCCAACCGCCGACGAGACGACGTAGTCGTCGTTCTCGAAGTACTCGTCATGCTTGGTAAAGCCGCCCAACGCCCGCGCGATGTCATTCGCGACGGACGGTTTCTCGGCAATGATCAGAGCTTTTGACATGACGTTAGGTAATGGTGAGGGGGCGTCGGCAAGCGACATTCGTTGGCTTTATAACATATAGCCAGTCCGGCGTTGCCGTCGGATCGGGCACAAGGCATGCCTGAAAGCGGCACATCATAAGCGCGTCGCAAGCCGGCGGCAAGCGCAGGCCCGGCGGCGCGGCCCCACCGCTGCGACACGGCGTCGCGCTTTGCCTGATGCGCTTGCCGGTCGGCTCCGACGGGGCTATCCGGCAAGCAGGTGCTCGCGCAGCGCAGGGGCGGCCACCGTCGCGTCGCCCAGCACTCGCGCGTCGAGCATACGGTCGAGAATGCCGACGGCCGGCAGCACTGGGCCAAAAAAACGGGCTTGTCCCGCCGGCTGCTGCGCATCCTGAACGAGCAGGGTCGGAAAGTTCTCGATGTCGTGATCGTCGAGCCAGTCGGCGTGCGTCTCGATATCCACCCAGACGAAGCACAGCGCCGGATGGCGGGCCGCCAATTGCTCGAACGCCTGCGCATACTCGCGGCAGGTGCCGCACCACGCCGCGCACATGCAGGCCACGAGACGCGTGTTGCCATCGGCCAGCGCGGCAGCCAGCGCGGAGCGGTCGGCCACAGGATCGAAAACGGGCATGGTGTCGGTGATGTCGGTATCTCGGAATTGGGAGGGGGCGCAGCGGCGACCGGCGCATTTCAGGCATCGGCCTCGGCGACCCGGGCATTCGTCAGCGTACGCCCCGGTCGGTCTGCCGGGCAAATCGTCCGCCGGCCAGTCGGGCGATCCGGCCGTCGAGTTCAAGCACGCTCAGATGCGCAAGCACGGTGGTGATCGCCAGGCCGGTGCGCCCGCAAAGGGTGTCCGCGCTGACCGGATCATACCCCAGCGCTTCCAGGACTGCTGCCATGCCGGGGGGCGCGGCGGTGGGCATCGCCACGGTGGCGCGGGCCGTCGGTGGGCCACTGGCGCGCACGGTCTCGGCCATGCTGAATGGATCGGTCGCCGCGCCGTCGGACGGCGGGCGCCTCGATACACGGGCCTGTCCGCCATGTGCGCTTTTGCGCGCATTTCCCGCGCTTCCCCTGTCCGACAGGGGGAGCGTTTCCACGCTCGGCGCGGGCGGCGCAATGCCCAAGGCTTCGAAGACGTCGTCGGGCGATGTCGCGAGCGTGGCACCGTCGCGGATCAACGTGTGGCAGCCGCGGCTTTGCGGCGCGTGGATCGAGCCGGGCACGGCGAGCACGTCTCGGCCCAGATCGCCTGCCAGACGTGCTGTGATCAGCGATCCCGAGTGCGTGGTGGCCTCGACGACCACGGTGCACCGTGCGAGCGCGGCAATCAGCCGGTTGCGCCGCGGGAAGTGATCGGCACGCGGTGGTGTGCCCACGGGGAACGCGGACAGCACGAGGCCGCGCTCAGCGATGCGCTCGGCCAAGTCGCGATGATGCGTCGGGTAGACGAGATCAGGCCCCGTGCCCACGACGGCGCAGGTGCCGCCCGCCGTCTCGAGCGCGCCTTCGTGCGCGGCAGCGTCGATGCCTGCCGCCAGCCCCGACACGACGGTCACGCCCGCGTCGCCGAGCGCGCGGGCGAAGTGTCGCGCGTTGTCGCGTCCCTGCGGCGTGGCGCGGCGGCTGCCGACAAGCGCCGCCGCAATGGCCCCGGCGCGGTTTGGCAGACCGGCATCGCCGCGGCAATACAGGATTGGGGGGGCGTCGCCAAGCGTCAGCAGCTCACGCGGGTAGGCCGGCTCGGACAACGTGACGACCGCACACCCGGGACGACTGGCCCAGTCGACGGTACCGGCGATCTGTGCCGTCAACTCGGCGGACATCGGCGCGAGCAGCCTGTCCACGAGCGTGTCCGGCAGCACGCCAGCGAGCCTGGCGCGCGACGCCCGGAAGATCGCTTCAGGCACCCCGAATGCCCTCAGCAGACGCCGTACCGCAGCCGGGGGTACCCCGGGCGTGTGGCACAGCCGCAGCCAGTCCTTGATTTCCGCGCGGTCGGCCCCGATATGAGGGCTATCGTGCGTGGCGTCGGTGTGAAGGGCGCTTTCGCGGGACATGACGTCAGAACGGGCCTCGGGACAGGGCTCGGCGCAAGAGGCTCGGGCGGGTCGCGCGTGGCCCGCCGTCAGCGTCGAGAGGGGCGCTATGCTAAAATTTTTCATCATCCGGTAAGCATTGACCGGGGGGCCAAGGCGGATATCCCCTGCGGCGCGAGCATCGCGACGCAGCTGCCATCGCAGGATTGTGCGTTCACGGCCACTCGCAGGGCAATGCGGCGAATTCCCGTTTTCATCATGGCATTACTGACAATTCTTCAATATCCCGATCCGCGTCTGCACAAGGTGGCCAAGCCGGTTGCCAAGGTCGACGATCGGATCCGCAAGCTCGTCAAGGACATGGCCGAGACCATGTACGACGCCCCCGGCATTGGCCTCGCGGCCACGCAGATCGACGTGCACGAGCAAGTCATCGTGATGGATCTCTCGGAAACGCGCGACGAATTGCGCGTGTTCATCAATCCCGAGATCGTCTGGCGCAGCGACGAACAGAAGGTTTATGAAGAGGGCTGCCTCTCGGTGCCCGGCATCTATGACGAAGTCGAGCGCGCCGACCGCGTGCGCGTGCGCGCCCTGAACGAGCAGGGTGAGGCGTTCGAACTGGACGCCGACGGCCTGCTCGCCGTGTGCATCCAGCACGAGATGGATCACCTCAAGGGCCGCGTGTTCGTCGAGTATCTCTCGCCGCTCAAGCGCAACCGCATCAAGCAAAAGATGAAAAAACAGGTCGAACGCGCCTGAACCACTCCGGCGGCGCCCAGCGTGGGCGCGGCCGGTAAAGTCCTCTATACTTGCAGCGCTCGCGGGCGCGTGTGTCCGCTTTCTGCCGCTGCGACGGGGCGTCATCGAACGTCTGCCGTCGGGCCAACTCCCGACTGTTTGCCGAGATGTCCATCGCCATCGCTTCGTCGTCCTCCCGCACCCGCACGATCTACTGGCTGAGCGCCGCGCTCCTGTTTGCCTTCCTGCTGGCGGGCCTGTTCGACCGCGACCCCTGGAAAGCCGACGAGCCGTATTCCGTAGGCATGGTGCTCAACTTCTTTCGCGGCCACGATCTGGTCGTGCCGCACGTGGCCGCCGATCCGTTCGTGGAGAAGCCCCCCGTGATGTACTGGACGGGCGCGTTCTTCGCTCGGCTGGCGTCCGGTGTGCTGCCGGTCTTCGATGCGGCCCAGCTCGCGGTGCTCGCCTGGCTGGTCATTGCGGTGATCTGTGTCGGCCGGCTGGCGCAACGCCTCTACGGCCCTGCGGATACGCAAAATACGGACACATTCAACTGGCTCGCGCCCATGCTCATGGTCGGCAGCTTCGGGGCCATCGAGAACATTCACAAACTGACGGCGGATGTGCCGCAACTTGCAGGCGCCGCGCTCGCGCTGGCGGCGCTGGCCCGCTTGGCCAAAGCCGAGAACTCGTCGCGCTTGTGGGGACTCCTGTTTGGCACGGGCGCCGGTATTGCCTTTCTGAGCAAGGGCCTGCTGGTGCCCGGTGTGCTGGGTCTCACCGCACTGGTCGTGCTCGCCGTGCCGGCGTATCGTACGCGCCGCTATGCGGGGGCGCTCGGCTGGGCGGTGCTGGCGTCGCTGCCGTGGCTGGTGATCTGGCCTGCGTTGTTCTGGCATGCCTCGGAGCCACTTTTCATTGAGTGGTTCTGGGATAACAACTTCGGTCGGTTCTTCGGCTTTGTCCATCTCGGCGGAGAACGCACGACCTATGGCAGCGATCTCGCGAGCCTGATCGGGCTGACCTTTCCGGCGGGCTGGCTCGCGCTGGGCGCGCTGATCGCGCAACTGCGACAGGGCGGCGGGTTACGGCGTTACGTGATCGATTTTCCGGAGCAGGCCATGCTCTGGCTGTACGCCGGCTTGTTCGTGGCGACGCTCGTCGCGTCGTCGGCCATTCGCGACATCTATATGTTGCCGCTCTTTCCGGCTATCGCGGTGCTGGGTGCGAACGCACGCTTGCCAACGTGGCTCGAGAAGGCGTGGTCGGGCGTGGCGCTCGTGCTCATGAGTGCGCTGGGACTGTTCCTCTGGGTGCGTTGGGGGCTGCAACTGACCGGGAACGGGCACGTCGCCGCGGGCCCGATCGGCAAGTGGCTGCCCCTCGATTACGTGCTGCCGTTCTCGCCGGGGCTGGTGCTCGCGGCGGTTGTCGTCGCCGCGTTGTGGGTGAGTGCCATCGTGCACCGCCGTCAGCTCGGTGCCCTGGTCTTCGGTTTCGCCGGGCTGATGTTCGTCTGGGGAACGCTTTCCACGCTGTTGCTGCCCTGGATCAACGAGGCTCGCAGCTACCGCACGCCGTTCGAGGGACTGCGTGAGTCGCTTGCCCATGCGGCGCCACATGGCACGCCATTGGCGACCCGATGCGTCGGGTCGTTCAACGTCGGCGAGTCGGAGCGCGCCATGCTCGACTATTTCATCGACGTGCGTCCGGTACAGCTTCCGGATCTGGCGGATGCGTCGCGCTGCGACGTGCTGCTGGTGCTCGACAAGGCCAACGCGCGCATCCTCGCGCCGGACGGCTGGCGTGAGATCTGGCAGGGCGGCCGTGCAGGCGATACCAACGAGCGCTTCCGCGCCTTCGTGGCGCCTTCGACTGCGGTGGCCGCGTCCGCCGCCGGCACCGTCAAATAAGTTATCGCGTTAGCCCAAGGAAGTTCGTCATGACGCTTCGCATCGTCTTCGCCGGTACGCCGGAATTCGCACAAACCGCGCTTGCCGCCATCGACGCCGCTGACTTCCCTGTCGAGTTGGTGCTCACTCAGCCGGATCGTCCGGCCGGTCGCGGCATGAAGCTGCACGCCAGTCCGGTCAAACGATACGCCCAGACGCATGGCATGCCGGTGTCGCAGCCGGCGTCGCTGCGCCGTAACGGCAAGTTTCCGGAGGAAGCCGCGGCCGCCATCGAACAACTGCGCGCGCTGGCACCCGATGTCATGGTCGTGGCCGCTTACGGCCTGATCCTGCCGCAGGAAGTGCTCGATCTGCCTCGATACGGGTGCCTGAACATTCATGGCTCGCTGTTGCCGCGCTGGCGCGGTGCGGCACCGATCCATCGTGCCATCGAGGCGGGCGACGCCGAGACCGGCATCACTATCATGCAGATGGACGCCGGCCTCGACACCGGCGCGATGATTCTGCGCGAGGCCGAGCCCATCCGCCCGGACGACACCACGGCGACGCTGCACGACCGCATGGCGGCGCTTGGCGGCAAGTTGATCGTCGACGCCTTGCGTCAGCTCGCGCGCGACGGGCATCTGCCGAGTGTTGCCCAGCCCGACGCCGGGGTGACCTACGCGGAAAAGATCGCCAAGCAGGAAGCGGTGCTCGATTGGCGCAAACCCGCCGAGGGACTGGCGCGCCAGGTCCGGGCGTTCGATCCTTTCCCGGGGGCGCTCGGCACAGTGCACGACACCCCCGTCAAGCTGTGGCGCGCGTGCGCCGTGGCGGGCAAGCCGGGGGCTGCCCCCGGCACCGTTCTCGACGTGAGCGCCGACGCGATCGTCGTCGCATGCGGGGCGGGCGCGCTTCATGTGACCGAGTGCCAGAAGCCGGGCGGCAAACGTCTGCCGGTACGTGAATTCCTTGCGGGGTTCGCACTGGCGCCCGGCGATGTTTTCGCGGCAGGCCACCCGCCGGCGAAGTAATATCGACCGAATCGACCGTTCTGTTCATTGAAACCGTACGGAAAAATCGTAAAACGTCACGGAATCGGCGGGAAATTCCAGCGAACGTCTGAAAAGTATCGATGCGAACGCCGCTGCCGTTGAATTTTTGACGACCGGCACCATCTAACGCCCGAGGACACGCAAAGTGCGTGGTTTCCTCGGGTCATCAAGATTTGCAGAGGAGAACACCATGTTCAATTGGATGAAGACCACCCTGCTGATGGCGGCCATCACCGCGTTGTTCATGGTGGTGGGCGGCATGATCGGCGGCAGGCAGGGCATGATGCTCGCGCTGGCGTTCGCGCTGGCGATGAATTTCTTTTCCTACTGGTTCTCGGACAAGATGGTGCTGCGCATGTACAACGCGCAGCAAGTCGACGAGACAAGCGCACCGCAGTTTTACAACATGGTGCGCGAGTTGTCGCAGCGTGCCGGGCTGCCGATGCCGAAGGTCTACCTGATCAACGAGGACGCGCCCAACGCGTTCGCGACCGGGCGCAATCCCGAGAACGCGGCCGTGGCTGCCACGACCGGCATTTTGCGTGTGCTCTCCGATCGAGAGCTGCGCGGCGTGATGGCGCATGAGCTGGCGCACGTGAAACATCGCGACATTCTCATTTCGACGATTTCCGCCACGATGGCCGGTGCGATTTCCGCGCTCGCCAACTTCGCCATGTTCTTCGGTGGGCGCGACGAGAACGGCCGCCCCTCCAATCCGATCGCGAGCATTGCCGTGGCGATCCTCGCGCCGTTGGCCGCCTCGCTGATCCAGATGGCGATTTCGCGCGCGCGTGAATTCGAGGCGGACCGCGGCGGCGCGGAAATCTCCGGCGACCCGCAGTCGCTGGCGATGGCGCTCGACAAGATTCATCGTTATGCGCAGGGTATTCCGTTCGAGGCGGCCGAGCAGCATCCGGCCACGGCGCAGATGATGATCATGAACCCGCTGTCCGGCGGCGCGATCGCGAATTTGTTCTCGACACACCCGGCGACCGAGGAGCGCGTCGCCCGACTGATGGAGATGGCGCGCACCGGGCAGTATCCGGCCTGATCGCGCGCCGCATGCACGAAAGTGAGGCCTGAGCTCGCCGGCCATGGCCTCGCCCGCCGGCGCGGGCGTCACCGTCCGGCGCGCATCACCAGTCTGCTATTCTGTGGCCCGACAGCCGTCCGATATCTCCCATGCCCGCCGTCGCGCGGGCATGTTCGTTTGTAGAAAGCCCATGCCGCAATCGAGTCTGCCCACCGAATCCCTGGCCTATGCGCTGCAGCGCGCCGCGCAGGCCCTCGAATCCGTCCAGAAGGGCACCGCATTGCCGCAAGCGCTGGCCCAGGCCACCACGCAATGCGCACCGACCGTGCGGGCCGCCGCACAAGATCTCGCTTACCGCGCCGTGCGCCGGCTGGGCAGCAGCCGCGCGTTGCTCGCCTTGCTCGTCAAGCCCGCACTGCAAGCGCGCGTGCGCGACATCCTGCTGTGCGCATTGGCGTTGCTGCAAGACGCCGCCGAGGATGCTGCGTACACCGAATTTACGGTCGTCGACCAGGCCGTGGAGGCGATTGCCGTGCAGCGTCGCACCGTCGCCGCGAAGGGGTTGGCCAACGCGGTACTGCGTCGCTTCCTGCGCGAGCGCGAGCGCCTGATGGCCGAGATCGCGAAGCAGCCCGAAGCCCGCTGGAACTACCCCGCGTGGTGGATCGACACCGTGCGCGCAGGCTATCCCGATCGATGGGAGACGTTGCTTGCCGCCGGCGACAGCCGCGGGCCGATGACGCTGCGCGTGAACACACGTCGCGTCAGTGTGGCCGCCATGCAGGCAAGTCTGGCGGCGGCGGGCATGGATGCCGAGATCATCGGCCCGGTCGCGTTGCGGCTCGCGCAAGCCGTGCCGGTCGACCGTCTGCCGGGTTTTGCCGACGGATGGGTGTCGGTGCAGGACGCCGGGGCACAACTGGCCGCTCCGCTCGTGCTGGGCGAGTCACCGCGTACCGGCATGAGGGTGCTGGACGCATGCGCTGCCCCGGGCGGCAAGACCGGCCATTTGCTGGAATTGGCCGACGTGCAGGTCACGGCGCTCGAGTCGGATCGCCTGCGCGTGCCGCGCATCTACGAAAACCTCGAGCGTCTGGGACTCAGTGCGGACGTGCGCATCGGCGACGCCGGCACGCCGTCGAAGTGGTCCGGCGGCGGCTGGGACGGCGTGCCGTTCGATCGCATTCTGGCGGACGTGCCGTGTTCGGCGTCCGGCATCGTGCGGCGTCATCCGGATATTCGCTGGCTGCGTCGCCGGGCCGACATTGCGGCCCTGGTCGAAGAGCAGCGGCGCATTTTGCTGGCGCTCTGGGACACGTTGGCCGTGGGCGGCGAGTTGATCTATGCGACGTGCTCGATCTTCCCGGCGGAAAACGAGCAGCAAGCGCAATGGTTTGAACGTATTCGCACAGATGCGGTACGATTGGACGCTCCCGGGCAATTGCTGATGACCCCTGGCGGCGCCCACGACGGCTTCTATTACGCTCGCTTCCAGAAACGGTGACCTTTTCCCAACGGCTACTGGCCAGTTTGCTGCCGCTGCTGCTGTGCGTTTTTGCGCTCGGCTTCGCTGCGCCCGCGCGCGCCGAAAATGACATCCAGGTGCGCGAAGCGCGGCTCGAGCCGTCCGAGGGCGGCTGGTTGCTCGACGCGCGCTTTGCCTTTGAGCTCAACAGCAGCCTGGAGGACGCGGTCAATCGCGGCATCTCGCTCTATTTCACAACCGACTTCGAACTCACTCGCTCTCGCTGGTACTGGTTCGACGAGAAGGTCGTGACCACGTCGCAGAGCGTGCGGTTGTGGTTCCAGCCGCTCACGCGTCAGTATCGCGTCTCCAGCAATAGTGGGAACAGCAGCAACAGCGGATTGCAGCTTGGCTTCGGCTCGTTGCGCGAGGCGCTCGCGCTCGTGCGCAATGTGAGCGGTTGGCGCGTCATCGAGAAGGGCGTCGTCAAACCTGGCACGCAATATCAGGCCTCGGTACGCATGCGGCTCGACAATGCGCTGATGCCCAAGCCGTTCCAGATCGACGCGGTCAACAATCGCGACTGGAATCTCAGCTCCGACTGGGCGCGCTTCATGTTCTCGCCCGCGCCACCGTCGGCGGCGGCCAGCGCTCCGGCGCTCCCGGTCGTAGCGACGAGCACGCCGCTCGACCCCGTGAATCATGCGTTCCGTCTGAGGGGCCATTTGCCACTTGCCTTCAGCGCGGCGCTGCCGCCCGGAGTCGCCCGTGTCAAGTAACGGCGGCGGCCTGCTCAAGCGCATCGTCATTCGCACGCTGATCGTCACGATGGCGCTCGTGGCCATCGGGCTGTTCGGCCTGCTTGCGCTGGCATCGGCCAATACCGAATTCTTCGATCGCTACTATTCGCTGCTCTACACGGCGAACATCGCGGTGGCGATCATCTTCGTCTTCATCGTCGGTGCGCTCGTCTGGATCATTCTTGCGCGGCTGCGCGAGCGACGCTTCGGCACGCGACTTCTCGCCAAGCTGGCCATCTTCTTCGCGCTGGTGGGGGTGCTGCCGGGCGGCATCATCTATCTGGTGTCGCTGCAGTTCGTCTCGCGCAGCATCGAGTCGTGGTTCGACGTGCGCGTCGAGACGGCGCTCGACTCCGGACTCGAACTCGGACGCGCCATCCTCAACAACGGTCTGTCGGACCTCAGCGCCAAGGCGCAACTCGTGGCCGACAACCTTGCGTCGAGCGGCGACAAGGGGGGAACGCTCGCGCTGCTGCGCATGCGTGACCAGTTCGGCCTGCAAGACGCGACCATCGTCGACGGCAATGGGCGTGTGCTCGCGTCGGCGTCTGGCAGCTTCAATGCGCTGGTGCCGGATCTGCCGACGCCGCTCATGCTGCGTCAGGCGCGCACGCAGTCGCGCGGCTATACGGCCATCGAAGGCGGCAGCGAGGGCTACGACAAGCATCAGGCACGAGATCAATTGCGCTGGCGCGTGGTGATCCGCATTCCTTCCGGGTACACGTCGTCATTGCAAGACGAAGAGCGTTTCCTGCAAGTCACGCAACTGGTGCCGGCCAATCTTGCGCAGAACGCCGAGGCGGTGCAGAGCGCCTATCGCGAATATCAGGAAAAGGCGCTGGGCCGCACGGGCCTGCGAAAGATGTATATCGGCACGCTGACGCTGTCGCTGTTCCTCGCCACGTTCGTGGCGATGATGCTCGCGCTGGCACTCGGCAACCAGCTCGCGCGGCCGCTTTTCTTGCTGGCACGCGGCACGCAGGAAGTCGCGGCAGGCGATTTGTCGCCGAAAGGGGAAATGCGCACCAACGACGAACTGGGCTTCCTGACGCAGGCGTTCAATGCCATGACGCGTCAGTTGTCCGACGCGCGCGCCACGGTCGAGCGCAATCGGCTGGCGCTTGAAAGTTCGAAGGCGCACTTGGAGAGTATTCTGTCGAGCCTCACGGCCGGCGTGTTCGTCTTCGACCGCGACTTCCGCCTGACGACGGCCAATGCCGGCGCCGAACGCATCTTCAAGCAGAGCTTGCAGGGTGAGCTGAACCGCTCGCCCGCGCATATTCCGGCGTTGGTGGAGTTTGGTGAGACGCTGCGTCGCGCGTTCGCCGATCGCGATGCGAACGCCGATCTCGGCCCGGGCGGGCACTGGCAGCAGCAGATCGGTCTGACGCTGCCGGGCGAGACCGATGCCGTGACGCTGCTCGTGCGCGGTTCGCATTTGCCGGAGCCGATGGTCGCGGTGGCGGGCGTGCCGACACGTGCGGGCGGCGGCTACGTCGTGGTGTTCGACGATATCAGCGATGTGATTTCGGCACAGCGTTCGGTCGCGTGGGCCGAGGTGGCGCGGCGTCTGGCACACGAGATCAAGAATCCGCTCACACCGATCCAGCTCTCCGCCGAGCGGCTGCAAATGAAATTGTCCGACAAGCTGCCGCCGGCCGATGCCGAGGTGCTGCGCCGGGGCGCGACGACCATCGTCAACCAGGTGGCGGCCATGAAGCGCATGGTCGACGATTTCCGCGACTACGCGCGACTGCCGCCAGCGATCATGCATTCGCTGCAACTCAACGAGTTGATCGGCGAGGTGCTGACGTTATACGGGGTGGATGAAGGGCGCGGCGCGATTCGTCCGAATCTGGATGCGGACCTGCCGGAGATACGCGGCGACTCGACGCAATTGCGTCAGGTTATTCATAATCTGCTGCAGAATGCTCAAGATGCCGTCAGCGCAACCGAAAAGCCTCTTATCACGGTGGAAACGAAGACAGTAGAATACGCAGGAACGGACATGCAGCCCGGCGAACCGAAACGCACGGCAGTGCGCTTGACGATCACGGACAACGGGCCGGGCTTCCCGGCGCGCATTCTGACCCGCGCATTCGAGCCCTACGTGACCACGAAGTCGAAGGGCACCGGACTCGGACTCGCGATGGTCAAGAAGATCATCGACGAGCATCAGGCGCGCATCGACATTCGCAACCGGCCATTACCCGAGGGCGAAGGCAGTGCAGGCGCACAGATTTCGATCTTGTTTACTCAATTGGCTGACGACCAGGAACTGTCGCGCAACAAGCCGGCAGAACACACGAAGGTAGCGTAAATGGCAACCATTTTGGTGGTGGATGACGAAATGGGGATCCGGGAGCTGCTCTCCGAGATTCTGAGCGACGAGGGGCATGTCGTGGAGGTCGCGGAGAACGCGCAGGAAGCGCGGGCCTTTCGCGCCGCGCACACGCCCGATCTCGTGCTGCTCGATATCTGGATGCCCGATACCGACGGCGTAACCTTGCTCAAGGAATGGGCGGCGCAGCAGTTGTTGACGATGCCCGTGATCATGATGTCGGGCCACGCCACGATCGATACCGCCGTCGAGGCGACCAAGATCGGTGCCCTCAATTTCCTCGAAAAGCCCATTGCCCTGCAGAAGCTGTTGCAGGCGGTGGAGCAGGGGCTCGCGCGCGGCAAACGCGAACTGTCTGGCGGCGCGCCCAGCGCATTCGCCGCCGATGACGACGCGCCTGACGCGGGCGTCTTCGGCGAGAGCGAACCGCGCCACGTGGGCGGGGGCCTGAACGGCTCGGCGGTGCATCACGCGCCGCTCGGCGCGCACGATCTCGATGGCGGCGTCGCGGGGGCGGTGGTGGGCATGTCGGGCGACATCTCGTTCGACGTTCCGCTGCGCGAGGCGCGCGATGCGTTCGAGCGTGCCTACTTCGCCTACCATCTGGCCAAGGAGCACGGCAGCATGACGCGCGTGGCCGAGAAAACGGGCCTGGAGCGCACGCACCTGTATCGCAAGCTCAAGCAACTGGGCGTGGAGCTCTCGAAGAGCAAGACATGACGGAGGTGCGGCGCGCCCGAGCGCGCTGCGACGCCGCTTTCCAGCGGATTTTTTCAACGAAGGGCTTGCGCGAAGCGTCGGCAGTCTCTATAATCGCTTTCTCTTGGCCCGGTAGCTCAGTTGGTAGAGCAGCGGATTGAAAATCCGCGTGTCGTTGGTTCGATTCCGACCCAGGCCACCAAATTCGAAGGGCTTGCGTACATCGCAAGCCCTTTTTGCGTTTGAACGAAAACGCTGCCCGATGATGGGTATCACGCCCTGACGATAGCCATGCCGGGCGTCGCGGTTCACAATCGCGTGACCTATCCCGCACGCGGGCTGCCCGAGGGGCGGCCGCAAGCGCGTGCCCCGGCCCCCGTCGCCCTGACGGCGAGGGCGATACTGCTAGCGCATGATCATGACGACAAGCACTGATTCCGCTCTGGTCCTGTTCTCCGGTGGACAGGATTCGACCACCTGCCTCGCGTGGGCACTGTCGCGCTATGCGCGCGTCGAAACGCTGGGCTTCGATTACGGCCAGCGCCACCGGGTGGAACTGGAATGCCGCACCGACGTGCTGGCCAAGCTGCGCGCGCGGTTTGCGCAGTGGGCGCCGCGCCTCGGCGACGATCACATGATCGACCTGTCGATCCTGGGCCAGATCAGCGAGACGTCGCTGACGCGCGAGACCACGATCGCAATGGCGGCAAACCATCTGCCGAACACCTTCGTGCCGGGCCGGAATCTGCTGTTCCTGACGATTGGTGCGACCATTGCGTATCGACGCGGTTTGCGCGTGCTGGTCGGCGGCATGTGCGAGACGGATTTTTCGGGCTACCCCGATTGCCGCGACGACACCATGAAGGCGCTGCAGGTCGCGCTCAATCTGGGCATGGACCAACGTTTTATCGTCGAGACGCCGCTGATGTGGATCGACAAGGCGGACACGTGGCAGATGGCGCAGGATCTGGGCGGCGACGCGCTGGTCGAGACCGTGCGCGAAGACACGCACACGTGCTATCTGGGCGAGCGCAGCGTGCTGCATGCGTGGGGTTACGGATGCGGCGAATGTCCGGCCTGCCAGTTGCGCCAGCGCGGTTTCGAGCAGTGGCGCGCGCGCGGTCACGATCACGATCGCAGCGCGGTCTGATCCTGGGAGAATCGAGGGCAACATGACGTACGCGGTAAAGGAAATCTTCTACACCTTGCAGGGCGAGGGCGCCAACGCCGGACGTCCGGCGGTGTTCTGCCGGTTTGCAGGATGCAACCTGTGGACCGGCCGCGAAGAGGACCGCGCGGACGCCGTCTGCCAGTTCTGCGACACCGACTTCATCGGCACCGACGGCGAGAATGGCGGCAAGTACCGTACGCCGGCCGATCTCGTCGCGCAAATCGTGGCGTTGTGGCCGGCGGGCGAGCGCGCCCACCGGTTCGTCGTATGCACGGGCGGTGAGCCGCTGCTGCAGCTCGACGCGCCGCTCATCGACGCGCTGCACGCCGAGGGCTTTCGCATCGCGGTGGAGACCAACGGCACGCAAGCGATCCCCGAGGGGATCGACTGGGTGTGCGTGAGCCCGAAGGCCGATGCCGAGCTGATCGTCACGCGCGGCGATGAGCTGAAAGTTGTGGTGCCGCAAGATCGCCAACGTCTGGCTGAGTACGAAGCGCTCGATTTCCAGTACTTCTACCTCCAGCCGATGGACGGACCGCTGCGCGACACCAATACGAAGTTGGCGATCGACTATTGCAAAGCGCATCCGCGCTGGTCGTTGTCGATGCAGACGCACAAATACCTGAATATTCCCTGAGCCGTTGCCGTGATTACGATTACCCGGAAACTCGAATTCGATGCGGGCCACCGCATTCCCGACCACCGAAGCCAGTGCCGCAACCTGCACGGGCATCGCTATGTGCTCGAGATCACGCTCGCGGGCGAAGTGAGCCGCGAGAGCGGGGCCTCCGACAATGGCATGGTGATGGACTTCGCCGACGTGAAGGCCCTGGCCAATGAGCATCTCGTGTCGGTGTGGGACCACGCGTTCCTCGTTTATGAGGGCGACACGGCCGTGCGCAATTTTCTCGAGACGATGCCCGACCACAAGACGGTGGTCTTCGACCGGGTGCCGACCGTCGAGAATCTGGCGGCGGCTGCCTTCGACACGCTGAGCCACGTCTTTGACGCGCATTACGGCCGCGACTTGCGCCTGGTGCGCCTGCGTCTGTACGAGACGCCGAACTGCTGGTCGGAAGTCACGGCGTAATACGCTTCGACGCTTGCGAGATCTTCGTTGATGCTGCGTCCTCCCGTCGCTGGGGTGACGCCCACGCCGCCACGAATTCGACACTCCCGCCGGCGAATTCGACGGCGGCCAGTGGCCACCTGACCGAAAGTGCCAACCCGCCAGATCTTGAGTCTGGCGGGTTTTTTCATTTCAGGAGTTGGCATGACTAGAATTTCAGCGGGCAGCGACGTGATTGCGCAGAACGTGCAGTCCTTGGTACAGCTTGTCGCAATGCGGCGGCGAGATTCGCACGGCAATCTGCATTCCCTGGATCAGGTGGTGAATCGACCGGTGGCTGCCGTGCTCCCACGGCGGCAGCTAAGCGCATCGCCGCTCGATCACGGCGAATTGCGCGCAGATTTTGTGAGTTCGGGACCCGCAGGCCCTGCGCGGTTGCCCGTTCCGGCGCGAGAGGAGCGAGTGGTCTGTTTCGATGCCGCGACGCAGACCGACGCGGGGTGGGAGGGGCCGCCGCCGTATTCGGTGCGAGATGTGACGCCCGGCGCGCCGGGCCCGAGCGATGCCCTGGGGCGGGCCAACGCGCTATGATGCGGCTGACACCACGTAACCAATAGGAGACTCCACAAATGAAGACGCTGCTGCGCGGCTTGCTGGCCGCATTCCTGTTCGCGGCATTCGCCGTGCCTGCCACACCGGCATTCGCGCGCGACAAGGTCGTGTATCACATCAACGACGCCGAGCAACAGGCGCTGGCCGCTTTGCGCAACGTTCGCAACCAGCTCGACACGGTGCCGGATACCGACATCGTGGTCGTCGCGCACGCGAAGGGGGTCGACTTCCTGATGGAAAGTTACAAGGACGCCGCGACCGTCGGGCCGCTGATCGCGGCGTTGCATGCGCGTGGCGTCAAGTTCGAGGTGTGTGAAATCACGATGAAGCAGCGCAACCTGAAGAAGGACCAGTTTGTGCTCGACGCGGACTTCACGCCGTCCGGTGTCGTCGAACTCACGCGCTTGCAGCAAAAGGGTTACGCGTACATCAAGCCGTAAGTCGGACGTCTTGCCGCCCATCCAAGCCCTGGCCCTACGCCGGGGCTTTCACCTTGGCCGACGCGATCTCGATCGTCAACACGGCGGCGAAACCGGCGCCGGCATTCGCCCCGGCGCATCTTGTCCATTTGGCGCACAATACGTCCAAAGCCTGTCTCGGGAGATTCGCGATGTCGACGTCTTACGCCATGCGCCGGCTGCTCACCGGTCTCGCCGCCACGTTGGTGGGGGCGGCCTGCCAGCCGATTCCTTATGCGGTAGCCGCCGCGCAAGCCCCGGCCCAGGGGCTGACCGATCAGGCCGTGCAGCACTATGAGGCGGGCCAGCAGTCGCAGGCACTCGGTGAGTTTCGCCGGGCGGCCGAGCAGGGCAATCGTCTCGCCCAGTTCGACTACGCCATGATGCTGCTCAACGGCGAGGGCGGCACGCCCGATCCGAGCGGCGCCGTGCAGTGGCTCGAGCGCGCGGCGAACGCAGGCATGACCCAGGCTCAGTACGTCTACGGCAAGATGTTCGACGACGGCTATGTCGTCGGAAAATCGATTCCCCAGGCCAATCTCTGGTACGAAAAGGCGGCGAAGCAGGGCCATGTGCAGGCGCAGGCGGCCATCGCGAACGAGTATTTCATCGGGCGCGGCGTGCCCAAGGATTACAAGACAGCGTTTGGTTGGTACGAGAAAGCCGCGCGCGGTGGCGATCTGCCGTCGCAGTACATCGTGGCGAGCTACTACGAGCGGGGCTATGGCGTCGTGACGCCAGATCTCGGACGTGCGCGTCTATGGTACGAAAAGGCCGCCGCCCAGGGCGACGTGGCCGCCCAAGGCAAGCTCGATGCGATGAATCGGGGGCCCGCGCCCACCCTGTCCCCTGCGCCGGCCCGTTAGCTTTGCATCAGGCGCTTCTCGCGCGCCACGCTCATCAGAATGCCGATCCCCAGGCCGAGCGTCACCAGCGCGGTGCCGCCGTAGCTCATGAACGGTAGCGGAACGCCGACCACCGGTAGAATGCCGCTCACCATGCCCATGTTCACGAAGGCGTAGGTGAAGAAGATCATCGTGACGGACCCCGCCAACAGGCGCCCGAACAAGGTGGCGCCGGAGGCCGCGATCACCAGCCCGCGCGCGACCAGCAGCAGATACAGCACCAGCAGCACGGCTTCGCCGATCAGCCCGAACTCTTCGGCGAACACCGCGAAAATAAAGTCGGTGTGCTTCTCGGGAATGAACTCGAGGTGGGCCTGCGTTCCCTTCAGCCAGCCCTTGCCGGTTGTGCCGCCCGAGCCGATGGCAATGACCGACTGGATCGTGTGGAAGCCCTTGCCGAGCGGATCCGACGTTGGGTCCAGCAGCGTGCACACACGGTGCTTCTGGTAGTCGTGCAGGAAGTACCATTCGACCCCCGGCTGACAGATCTTGTCCTGCACGGCCAGAACGGTGCCGATGCCGATCACGACAGCGACGAGTACCGGCAGAATGAGCTTCCACGACAGTCCGGCCAGATAAATCACGTAAAGTCCGGCGGCGGCCACCAGCAGGCCGGTGCCGAGGTCAGGCTGTTTGGCGATCAGCCCCACGGGCAAGCCGAGCAACACCATGGCGACCAGATAGTCGAACCAGCGAATATTGCCTTCGCGCTTCTGGAAGTACCACGCCAGCATCAGCGGCATGGCGATCTTCATGATCTCGGACGGCTGGATCACCATCCCCACGTTCAGCCAGCGCTTCGCCCCTTTCTTCGTCAGCCCGAACATCGCGACCGCAATGAGCAGTGCTACGCCGGCCGTATAGAGCGGCACCGCGAACTTCATCAGTGTCTGCGTGGGCAGCATCGCCAGCAGCCACATCAGAATGAACGTCAGCACGATGTTGCGCACCTGGTCTTCGACGCGCCCGGGCACATCGATGCTGGCGCTATAGAGCGTGACCAGTCCCACGCACAACAGCAGGAAGACGATCAGCGCCAGGGGCCTGTCGAAACCGACGAACAGGCGTTTCACCTGCTGCTTCCACGTATGTTTGTCGAGCGCCATCATGGCGTTCCTCCTTGCGCGCGAATGGCCGCGCGATGGCGAGCTTCGTCGGCGACGGTCGGACTCACGGCCGGCTGACGATGCGGCGCCGGGGCGGGCTTGGGTGCACCGGCAGCGGAAGCCTTGCCGTCGGCGGTACCCGATACGCTCGCCGTCGCGTTGGATGCGACCGGGGCGACGCGTGCCACGGTCGTGCGCCCGCTCAGTTCGGCAGCGCTGGCGGGGGCGGCATCGGGTGTGGCGGACACGGCCGAGACGCCCGATGCCGCCCCCGGAGCCGATGCGGCCGCCTGCAACGCCGCCGCTTCGGCGGCGCGCTCCTTCGGCTCGTCGATGAGGTAGTAGTCGAGCAGACGACGCGCGACCGGACCGGCTTGTGCGGCGCCCCATCCCGCGTTCTCGACGATCAGTGCGACGGCGATCTTCGGATCGTCGGCGGGGGCGAACGCGATGAACAAGGCATGATCGCGCTTGAATTCGGGGATAGCGTTGTGGTTGTACTTCTCGTTCTTGCCGAGCGAGTAGACCTGCGCCGTGCCGGTCTTGCCACCGGCCTCGTACGGCGCGCCCGCGAATGCCTGACGGCCGGTGCCTTCCTTGATCACCCCGACCATCGCGCGTTTGACGAAATCGATGTTCGCCTGCTTGTAGGGCAGCCGTGCGCTTTCGTGCGGCACGGTGAGCTGGCGTGCGTGCGTGACGGGATCCTCGATGGCCTTCACGAGGTGAGGCTTCATCACCACGCCGTTGTTGGCCAGCGTGGCCGTCGCGTGCGCAAGTTGCAGGATCGTGAACGAGTTGTAGCCTTGCCCGATGCCCAGACTGACGGTCTCGCCGTCGTACCATTTCTGCTGCGCGGGCTTCTTGTACGCCTTGCGCTTCCATTCGGTCGACGGCAGAATGCCGCGCGCCTCGCCTTCGATGTCGATGCCCGTCAACTGACCGAAGCCGAGCGGCGCCATGAAGTCGTGAATCGCATTCACGCCCATATCGTGCGCGAGCATGTAGTAATACGTGTCGTTCGACACCACGATCGAACGGTACATGTCGATCCAGCCCTGGCCGTTGCGAACGTCGTTGCGGAACGTGTGGTTCCCGAGGGTGAATGCGCCCGTGTCCTGGAAGCCCCAGCTCGTGGTGCGCTTGCCCAGTTCGAGGGCGGCGAGCGCCATGAACGGCTTGTACGTCGAGCCGATCGGATAGGTGCCGCGCAAGGGACGGTTGAGCAGCGGCCGGTCGGGCGAATTGTTCAGGGCGTCCCAGTTTTGCTGGTCGATCCCTTCGACGAACATGTTCGGATCGAAGCTCGGCGCCGAGACGAACGCCAGCACGTCGCCCGTCTTCGGCTCGATCGCCACGACGGCGCCGCGCCGCCCGGCGAACGCTTGCTCGGCCACTTGCTGGAGCTTGATGTCGAGCGACAGCACCAGATTGTCGCCGGGCGTGGCCGGGGTGCGCGAGATCGTGCGCACCGGGCGGCCACCGGCAGTGACTTCGATTTCCTCGAAACCGGTGATGCCATGGAGCTGCGTCTCGTAGCTCTGCTCGACGCCGATCTTGCCGATGTAATCGGTGCCCTTGTAGTTGTTGACGTCGCGGCGGATGTCGTATTTGGCGCTGTCGCTGTCGTTCTCTTCGCTCATCGCCTCGATCCGCTGGCGATCGCGCTGCGAGATCCGGCCGATGTAGCCGATCACGTGCGCGGCGGTCTCGCCCAGCGGGTACTGGCGGAAGAGCCGCGCGTGCACATCCACGCCGGGAAAGCGGAAGCGCTGCGCGGTGAAGCGCGCGACTTCCTCGTCGGTCAGGCGTGTGCGGATCGGCAGGCTCTCGAAGCTCTTGCTGTCGTCCATGAGCTTCTTGAAGCGGGCGCGGTCGCGCGGCGTGATCTCGATCACGTCGGACAGATCGGTGATGAGATCTTCCAGCGGACGGCCGATCTTCGATGGCGTGATTTCCAGCGTGTAAGCGGAATAATTGCGCGCGAGCACCACGCCGTTGCGATCCATGATCACGCCCCGGTTGGGCACGATCGGCGCGAGCGAGACGCGATTTTCGTCGGCTTGCAGCGCGTACTGGTTATGGCGGAAGACCTGCAGGTAGACGAAGCGTACGCCGAGCAGGCCAAAGCAGATCAGCACGAAAAATGCAGCCGCTGTGATCCGCAGATGAAACGTCTGCAGTTGTTGCTGGGGATTCTTGAACTCGGTCATGCAAGCAGGGCTCGGTGGCGCGATCGGGTGGGGACGGGGCCCATCAGATCGGACGCGTGTCGTCGCGGTCGACGGCGCGCTTCTGCGGCGCCAGCAACAGAATACTGATCACCGGCCAGAGCAGGGCTTCGACAAACCCCGCCGCGAGCGGCCACCAGCCCGGAAACGCCGCACCGGTCGCCAGACGAATGATGAATGGCACCACGTGCGCGAGCAGCAGCAACGGCAGCACCGTCAGCGCCTGGCCAAGCAGCGTAAAAAACAGGACACGGCGGTGAATCATGATCGCGCCGTAGGACAGCAGCGTGTAAGCGAGCGCGTGCTCGCCCAGCAGGCCGGCGTTGTGCACGTCCATGAGCAGGCCAACGAGGAACGCCACGCCCATGCCCACCTTGCGCGGCTGGTGGATGTTCCAGAACATCAACACCAGCGCGACGAAGTCGGGCATGGCGGGGGCGTGGCCCCACGGCATCAGGTTGATCAGAAACGCCACCACGAGACTGATCGCGATGAAGTACGGATTGACCGGCAGCAGAATGTATTGCGGTCGTGTCATATCGATTCCTCAATGACCCTTGCGGGTGGCCGGGGCGCGCTTCGGATCGGCGCGCATGCCGCCCTTCTGGCCGGGCTTCTCGCCGCTTGCCGACGGATCGGAGGCGCGCGCGAGATCGGCGGCGGCGTCTGGATGCAGGGCGAGCGGCGTGGTGTATTGCAGCACCAGCACCTGACGCTGGCTGCGCAGATTGGCCACCGGCTGACACAGAATGCGCGCGAACGCGGTGTCGGACACGCGGTCAACCTTGGTGATGCGGGCCACGGGCAGGCCGGCGGGGTAGATGCCGTCCAGGCCGCTCGTGGCGATTTCGTCGCCGACCTTGACGTCGGCCGACAGTGGAATGAAGCGCAGGTCCAGCACGTTGCCGCGCAGCCCGCCGTAGATCACGCTATGCACACCGCTGCGCGTGACTTGCACGGGCACGGCTTGCTCTTTGTCGGTGAGCAGCGTGACTTCGCTTTGCAGCAGGAAGACGCGCGAGACCTGACCGAGCAGACCCTGTTCCGTGACCACCGGGGCGCCGAGCTTCACGCCATGCTTTGTGCCGCGATCGATGACCACGCGCTGCGTGAACGGGTCGCGTGTGTCGTACTCGATCTCGGCGGGAATGCTCGGCACGGGCAGGCGCTCGCGCAAGGCGAGCATCTGGCGCAGATGTTCGTTCTCGGCGGTCAACTGGTTATTGCGTTGAGCCTGCACGGAGAGCTCAAGGTTTTGCGCGAGAAGCGCCCGGTTCTCGCCCGAGAGTTGCGATTCGGTCGAGAAGAAGCCCGCCACGCCGAGAATGGCGTCGCGCGGCAACAGCATCATGCGTTGCACCGGATACAGGGCGGTGCCGACAACGGCCCGAACCCGTTCCAGCGTGTTGTAGTGCGAGTCGACCACGAGCAGGCCGATGGCAAGCGCGACGAAACAGATCAGCCGGGCCAACGCCGACGGACCCTGTTTGAACAGTGGCGGCGGACTGTACTGCATGGTGGGCCCTTCAGGGGAGCACGCGCAGCGAGGCGCCGCGGTGCGCGAATGGTGTCAGTCGGGTGCGACGGCGCGGCATGACGACAAGCTCCGTGCGCGTGGTCTTGCTGCGTGGCCAGTCGTGTCGGGCGACGGGGGGAAGGGATGGCCCCACCGCGCCGGACGACGAACCACGCACGTTAGCTTACTCGTAAGAGAAAATGCTGCCGAGCTTGTCCATGCGCTCGAGCGCCATGCCCGAGCCACGCACCACGCAGGTAAGCGGGTCTTCGGCGACCAGCACCGGCAGGCCCGTTTCTTCGGCGAGCAGACGGTCGAGATCGCGCAGCAGCGCGCCGCCGCCCGTGAGCATCATGCCGCGCTCGGCGATGTCGGCACCCAGTTCCGGCGGCGTTTGTTCGAGGGCGATCTTCACCGACGACACGATCTGGTTGAGCGGATCGGTCAGCGCTTCGAGGATTTCGTTGCTCGAAATGGTGAAAGCGCGCGGAATCCCTTCCGACAGGTTGCGACCCTTGACTTCCATTTCCTTGACTTCGGAACCCGGGAAGGCCGAGCCGATTTCCTTCTTGATCGCTTCGGCGGTCTGTTCGCCGATCAGCATGCCGTAGTTGCGGCGGATGTAGTTGACGATGGCTTCGTCGAACTTGTCGCCACCGACACGTACCGATCCCTTGTAGACGATACCGCCCAGCGAGATCACGCCCACCTCGGTCGTGCCGCCACCGATGTCGACGACCATCGAGCCCGTGGCTTCCGAGACCGGCAGGCCGGCACCGATGGCTGCGGCCATCGGTTCTTCGATCAGATACACCTGCGAGGCGCCCGCGCCGTGCGCGGCTTCCTTGATGGCGCGGCGCTCGACCTGGGTCGAGCCGCACGGCACGCAGATGATGATGCGCGGCGACGGCGAGAACAGGCGCGACTCGTGAGCCATCTTGATGAACTGCTTGATCATCTGCTCGGTCACGGTGAAGTCGGCGATCACGCCGTCCTTCATCGGGCGAATCGCCTCGATGTTGCCCGGCACCTTGCCAAGCATTTGCTTGGCTTCCTTGCCGACGGCTTGAATCGTCTTCTTGCCGCTCGGGCCGCCTTCCTGGCGAATGGCGACGACCGACGGTTCGTCGAGCACGACGCCCTTGCCGCGCATGTAGATGAGCGTGTTGGCGGTGCCCAGGTCAATGGCCAGGTCGTTGGAGAAATAGCTTCGAAGAAAACCGAACATGCAAAATCCTGTGTCTGCGTGAGGCCGTCCCAATGGATGTGACTGGGACGGCGGCCTGTCATCTGGGTTCCGGCCTGTTCGCAAAAAAATCGCCAGGCGCCACGCGGCGGCTCGCGAAACGTGCGGACAAACCGAGGAATGCGGTACCGGGCAGGAGGCGGGGCTGCCGTTATCCATCCGTCGCGTCAGGGTCTTCCAATGGACTGCGCGAACGTCTGTCGCGCCCCCCGGACTGGCCGTGGCCCACCTGCGCGACAGCGTCGAAGGGTGCAAAAACACGCTCCGACGCAAATTTAATGCGCAATGATACCTTATAATTTCGCAGGTTTTGCAGGAAAAACGAGCACGTTGACACCCCATTCGACGCCCCCGGTGCGCCCGCCGGGAGCCTTGTGGCACGGCGCGCCAGCCCTCCTGCGCGGCCCGGTGCACGGAGTAAAACGGTGGACGAACCCAACGCCGTCCGCACATTCTCCGCATTCTGTCCCTAATATTGGCGTCAGGCATGCACCCGGCTGCTCTCCAATGCGCATTTTTTCGGGATTTCTTCATGGCTTTGAATCTCTCAGACGTCAAACGCATCGCCCACCTCGCGCGTCTCGAGCTGGCCGATGACGAGGCCGCTCACATGGAAAAGGAGCTGAACGGCTTCTTCGCGCTCGTCGAGCAGATGCAGTCGGTCGACACGAAAGGTGTAGCCCCGCTGGCACATCCGATCGAGCAAATTCAGGCGGTCGCCCAGCGTCTGCGGACCGACGCGGTGACGGAGCAGGTCGATCGCGAAGCCAATCAGCGCCCCGCGCCCGCCGTGCAGGACGGCCTCTATCTGGTGCCGAAGGTCATCGAATGAGTCCGGCCCGTTGCGCGATGTATGCCTCCGGTGCGCCGGACGCTCGCGCAACGGATTGCCGCGCGCCCTCGGCGCCCCGCATGCCCTCATGCCTTCATGCGCTATAACGCACAGCAGCCACCATGGAACAAGATCTGATTCATTTGCAGGATTTGCGCGCTGCGCTCGACGCCAAGCGCGTCTCGAGCGTCGAACTGACGCAGCACTATCTGGACCGCATTGCCGGGGCCGCCGATCTGAACGCATTCGTGCACGTCGACGCCGAGGCGAGCCTCGCGCAGGCGCGTGCCGCCGACGCGCGCATCGCCGCCGGCGAGGGCGCGAACCGGCCGTTGCTGGGCATTCCCGTTGCGCACAAGGACGTATTCGTCACGCGCGGCTGGCGCAGCACCGCTGGCTCTCGCATGCTCGAGAACTACGTCAGTCCATACGACGCCGCCGTCGTCGAGCGCCTGGCGCACGCGGGCATGGTCACGCTGGGCAAGACCAATATGGACGAGTTCGCCATGGGCTCGTCGAACGAAAACTCGTATTACGGCCCGGTGAAGAACCCGTGGGACACGCGCGCCGTGCCCGGCGGCTCGTCGGGCGGGTCGGCTGCCGCGGTGGCCGCGCGTCTCGCGCCGGTCGCCACCGGAACCGACACCGGCGGCTCGATCCGTCAGCCGGCGGCGTTCTGCGGCGTGACCGGCATCAAGCCGACGTATGGCCGCGTGTCGCGTTACGGGATGATCGCGTTCGCTTCGTCGCTCGACCAGGGCGGCCCGTTCGGTCATAGCGCGGCGGATTGCGCGTGGATGCTCAACGGCATGGCGGGTTTCGACGAACGCGACTCGACCAGCCTGGAGCGCGCCGACGAAGACTTCGCGCGCGGTCTGGGCAAGCCGCTCGACGGCGCCACGGCCGACAAGCCGTTGGCCGGTCTGCGCATCGGCTTGCCGGCCGAGTACTTCGGTGAAGGTCTCGACGCCGACGTGCGCGAAGCGATCGACAACGCATTGCGTGAGTTCGAGCGGCTCGGCGCCGTGCGCGTGCCGGTGTCGCTGCCGAAGACCGAACTGTCGATTCCCGTGTACTACGTGTTGGCACCGGCCGAAGCCTCGTCGAACCTGTCGCGTTTCGACGGCGTGCGCTACGGCCACCGCGCGGCCGAGTACCGCGATCTGCTCGACATGTACAAGAAGTCGCGCGCCGAAGGCTTCGGCACCGAAGTCAAACGCCGCATTCTCGTGGGCGCGTACGTGCTCTCGCACGGCTACTACGATGCCTACTACCTGCAGGCGCAGAAGATTCGCCGTTTGATCGCGCAGGACTTCCAGAATGCGTTCGCGCAGTGCGACGTCATCATGGGTCCGGTGGCGCCGTCGGTCGCGTGGAACCTCGGCGAGAAGAGCGCCGATCCGGTGCAGATGTACCTGGCCGACATCTACACGCTGTCGGTGAGCCTGGCCGGTTTGCCGGGGATGAGCCTGCCGGTCGGCGCGGGGCGCGATGCGCGTCCGGTCGGTCTGCAACTGATTGGCAACTACTTCGACGAAGCCCGCCTGCTGCAAGTGGCCGACGCGTTCCAGCGCGCGACCGACTGGCACAAGCGCGCTCCGGCAGGCGTCTGATCGTGCGCCGCCAACGCTTGACGACGTCGCTCGCCCCGCACGCCGCGTGGGTATCGAAGGGGCTGGCGCTCGCCGGCATGGTGCTCACGCTCGCGTCGTGCACCTTGCCGTTCGGGCGTCCTACGCCGATCGCCTACCGCGAGATCAATCTGTCGGGCTACTGCTCGCAGACGGACGAAGACGGTTTCCGCGAGCAGGCAACGCTCAAGGTGTCGGCCAACCAGGTGCAGTCGCTCGACTGGCGTCTGTGGGTCGGCCAGCGCGGGAGCTGCCACTTTAATCTGGCGGATTTCCACCAGACGCAGTGGCGTCCGAGCATCGAACTGCGGGCGAACAGCGGAAGCTGCAAACTGCTCATCTGGCAGGATCCGGGCAACGTGACCATCGGTCATGCCAATTGCGAGGCGTATTGCACGCCGGGCATTTACCAGAACGCCTGGCCGGTGAGTTTCGATCCGCGCTCTGGGATTTGCGCGGCGGACACTCGCCGATAGACGCGAACCAGCGCCAGCCAGCATCGGCGAACAGGAACAGAGGCCGGAGCGTCACCGTCGCGGCGACGACCGGCGGCAAGGGCAGGGCGAACGCGCCATGCCGACAAGTTGAGACAGGGTGAACCTTATGCAATGGGAAGTCGTTATTGGTCTGGAGACGCACACACAGCTCTCCACCGCTTCCAAGATTTTCTCGGGCGCATCGACGCAGTTCGGCGCGGCCCCCAACACGCAGGCCTGCCCCGTGGATCTGGCGCTGCCGGGCGTGTTGCCGGTGCTCAATCGCGGGGCTGTCGAGCGCGCGATCGAATTCGGCCTGGCCATTGGGGCGACGATTGCGCCGCGCAGCATCTTCGCGCGCAAGAATTACTTCTACCCCGACCTGCCGAAGGGCTATCAGATCAGCCAGTATGAAATTCCGGTGGTGCAGGGCGGCTCGTTGAAGATTCAGGTCGAGGCGGATGCACGCACCGGTCGCGAAGCCTATGAAAAAGTCGTGACGCTCACGCGTGCGCACCTTGAGGAAGACGCGGGCAAGTCGCTGCACGAAGACTTCGCCGGCATGACCGGCATCGACCTGAACCGCGCCGGCACGCCGTTGCTCGAAATTGTGACCGAGCCCGACATGCGCAGCGCGGCCGAAGCCGTGGCGTACGCGAAAGCGTTGCACGGACTCGTGGTGTGGCTCGGTATTTGCGATGGCAACATGCAGGAAGGCTCTTTCCGCTGCGACGCCAACGTCTCTGTGCGTCCGGTCGGTCAGCAGGCATTCGGCACGCGTGCCGAAATCAAGAACCTGAACTCGTTCCGCTTTCTCGAAGAGGCGATTCAGTACGAAGTGCGCCGTCAGATCGAGTTGATCGAAGACGGCGGCACGGTGGTGCAGGAAACGCGTCTGTACGATCCGGACAAGAAGGAAACGCGTTCGATGCGCAGCAAGGAAGACGCGCACGACTATCGCTACTTCCCGGATCCGGATCTGCTGCCGCTCGTGATCGATAACGCATGGATCGAGCGCGTGCGCGCCGGGTTGCCCGAGCTGCCCGCCGGCATGCAGGCGCGCTTCGTCGAGTCGTACGGCTTGTCCGACTACGACGCCGCTGTGCTCACCCAATCGAAAGCCCAAGCGTCATACTTCGAAGCCGTGGTCGCGAAGGCGGGCAAGGCGAGTGCCAAGCCGGCCGCGAACTGGATCATGGGCGAGCTGTCGTCCCTGCTGAACCGTGAAGACATCGGCATCGAGCAAAGCCCGGTCTCGAGCGCGCAGCTCGCGGGTCTGCTCGCTCGCATCGCCGACAACACGATCTCCAACAAGATCGCCAAGGAGGTCTTCCAGTTGATGTGGGAGGAGCGCGCCACCGATGAGGGCGCGGCGGATCGCCTCATCGAAGCGAAGGGGCTGAAGCAGATCACCGACACGGGTGCGATCGAGAAGATCATCGACGAGGTGCTGGCCGCCAACGCCAAGTCCGTCGAAGAGTTCCGCGCGGGCAAGGAGAAGGCATTCAACGCCTTGGTCGGCCAGGCGATGAAGGCCACCAAGGGCAAGGCCAATCCGGCCCAGGTCAACGAGTTGCTCAAGAAGAAGCTCGGGGCCTGACGCGGGAGAACCCGGCGCCAACGCGGCGACGAGAATCCCTCAGGCAAAAAGCGCGGTGGCCGGTTCGGCGCCGCGCTTTTGTTTTTGCGAGATACTAGCCCGCAGGCCTGTCACGAGGAGTTGGCGATGTTCGAGAAATACCGCGTACCGCTCGGCAAGAAGCTCGACCTGTCGGATTACGATCCGGCCGATACGCCATTTACCGGCGAGAGCAAGGGCGACGACAAGGCGCGCATGGCCGAGCTGGCGCTCAAGCTCGACGAGTTGCAGACGCTTCTGCACGCCAACAGCCGGCAACGTGTCCTGCTCGTGTTGCAGGGCATGGACACCAGCGGCAAGGACAGCACCATCCGCGCGGTGTTCCAGAACGTCGATCCGCTCGGCATTCGCGTGGCGAATTTCAAGTCGCCCACGCCCACGGAACTGGCGCGCGACTTTCTGTGGCGTGTCCATAGCGTCGTGCCGGGGGCGGGCGAGTTGGTGATCTTCAATCGCAGCCATTACGAAGACGTGCTCATCACGCGCGTGCACGACTGGATCGACGCCGACGAGTGCAAGCGACGCTACGCGCACATCAACAACTTCGAGCGTCTGCTGGCTGACAACCACACGCGCATCGTCAAGTGCTTCCTGTATATCTCGTCCGACGAGCAGCGCAAGCGCTTGCAGGAGCGCATCGACGATCCGAACAAGCACTGGAAGTTCGAACTGAACGATCTGAAGGAACGCAGCTTCTGGCCGCATTACACCAAGGCTTACGAGGCGGCGCTATCGGCCACGTCGACGGAACACGCGCCGTGGTACGTCGTGCCGTCCGACTCGAAACGTCACCGCAACCTGATGGTGGCTGAGTTGCTGGTGCAGGCGCTGACCGACCTGAATCTGTCCTACCCGCCCGCACGACCGGAACTCGCGGGCATGAAGGTGGAATGACTGCGGTGCGCTGACGCGACCGGCGTCGCGTTTTCGGCGGCGGGCGGCGCAAATCCGCTGTGCGTCCGGTCTTCCACGGCGCGTTGCGTCACCGTCCCGATCTGCGTACGCAGGCGCGCCACGCGCCTTGTGAAACCGCTGAATGATGACGTCGGCACGCGACGTTGGGAATACTCTTGCTGCGGTTGGGCCGATTCTGACGGCCACGACGACCCCTGACGCAACACTCGTTCGCGTCGATCCTTGCCCCTCCTTGCGCTGAACTTCCTTCAGGACGCTTGTTCGCCGTTTGGCGATAGACAGCGACTTATCGAAATTGGCACGCAGATGGGTGCTTTCCTGCCCCCCGGAATTGTCATTTTGCGAAAAATTCGGATAACACGCGATAACGCGGTGCCGGGTGTTCAGGCATAAATCGCCCCTGTCGCAGCGCACGGATGTCACCGCAAAGGCGCGCGGCTTTTCCAATCGATTTGCTCAGGAAGAGGGGTATGGACATGCAAGTGAACGAGGGCGCACTCGTGCAAATGAAGAACAACATGGTTGGCCGGTGGAGCAAGCGCCGTCAGCGCGGTGTGACGCTGGTGGAGTTGTCCGTCGCCGTGGCGGTTATGGGGCTGATCATGGCCGGCGCGATGGTGGGTGTGCCCAGGCTGATGAATTCGGTCCGGGTGAACCAGGAGATCAAGGACTGGCAGATGGCGGTGGTGTCGGTGCAGAACGCCGTGCTGTCGGGGCAGTTGACCGCCAAGACGACCCCGAAGGATATGGACAATATGGGGCTGTTCGGGGCGATGACGCCGTCGCCGGGTAACGTTGATGGTGAATACTTGAACCGGTTCGGCGGGACCATGAAGATGGCACCTATCACTGCCGCTATCAACGATGGTCCGAATTTCGGGGTTCAGGTTACGTCGGAGGATGTTCCCAGCGACCAATGTCAAAAATTCATGACGACGTTGCATTCGAACTTCGCGACGATATCTGTGAACGGCACGACGCTTAAAAATCTGAAAACAAGCTTCCAGATGGGCAAGTTGGCGGAGGCTTGCAAGTCGTCGAATTCTGGCGGCACTAACGCGGACGAGAAGAACGATCTTACCAAGGCCAAGCTCGATTTCACCATCAGCGGCTCCTGATCCCATGGTCGAACCCCATCCAGCATTTCGGCATTGAATTCGACGTGAGGAAACCATGCACATCAAAATAGTGCTGACCGCTGCTGTCGCGTCAGCTGTATGGTCGAGTACGGCTTTCGCTTTCGAGACTTCCGATGGGGCGCATCGATCTGCCGATCTGCCGATCGCGTTCGCCAGCCATCAGCCGTTGATGTCGGGCGATGCGGCGGCAGGCGCATCGTCGCAACGTTCGTTCGCGAGCGCGCTGGACATGGCACCGCCGAACGATGCGCCGCCGGATGTGGACTCGACGCCAGACGCGGCTTCGCAGGCCGCGGCATCGCCCGAGCCGCTGGCGGCACAGGTCGAAGTCCGCGAGCTTCTCGAACTGCTGATGTCGCCGGGCGACGGCCGTGTCTCCGTGGCGCTTGCGCGCTACCTGGAGGCGCACGGCTGGCAACTCGCCTGGGAAATCGACCGCGACTTCCCCATCGAGTATCCGGCAACGTTCACGGGCGACTTCCTCGGCATCGTCGAGCAGGTCGTGGTCTCGTTGCAGAACACCGACGCCCCCATTCGCGTGAAGGTCCACGAGGCCAACCGGGTGCTGCGCGTCGTTCACGCCACTCAATAACAAGCGCAGCGCACCCCCCCCGGCGCAGCCATCATCACGGAAGCGGCAATCCATGAGTAAGCGACTAGGCGTGTTGTGCGCCACCCTGTTCCTGACGGCGTGCGGTACGCCCGGCATGCTCTCCAAGACCGATGCCAACGTCTCGCAAGCGCAAACGAGCGCGCGATCGGCGTTCGACGCGCATTCGGCAGCCCCGATTCGCGCCATTGAACACGTCGAGGGGGCGTGGCTGGCGAAGCGCTCCGTCCCGATCAACGCGTCGGTCGCGTTGCCGGACTTCTTCAAGCGCAACGTACGCTTTGCGACCGGTGCGCCGCTTCCGATGTCGGTCGTGCTGGCACAGGTGGCCCGGGGCAATGGCCTGACGATCCGCATGGCCTCGGACGTGTCGTGCGCCGCGGGCACCGGGGGCGGTGGCGCACCTGGTGCCCGCGGGCCGAGTCGCGGGGGTAACGGCGGCGGCAGTCCGACGAACCTCTTCCAACTCAACTGTGCCGAGACCGGCGAGCCGACGGTGCCGTTGCAATTCTCCGGCACGCTGTCGGGTTTGCTGGACACCATCGCCAATCGAACCGGGACGCACTGGACCTATCGTGACGGTGTCGTTCACTTCGCGAGGTATGTCACACGAACCTTCCAGATCAAGATGATGCCCGGCAGCTCGTCGTATCGGGCGTCCGTGGGCAAGGCTTCGCAAATGCAGGCCAATCGCGGCGCCTCCGGCGGTGGCGGGGCGAGCGGCTCGGCGGGCGGCGTCGACCTGAGCTTCAACGCTGACGCCAACGTGAGCGTGGAGTCCGAACTCGATTACTGGTCGGATCTCGTCAAGACAGTCACGGACATGCTCTCCGAGGGCGGACGTGTCACGCCCTCGGTCGTGACGAGTTCGCTGGTCGTGAGCGACACGGCCGACGTCGTTGAACGCGTAGCGAGTTATATCGAATCCGAGAACGCGGTGCTCGGCCGTCAGGTCAAGTTGCGCGTGCAGGTGTATTCCGTCTCGCTGGAAGAAAATTCGGCCGTCGGCGTCGACTGGGACCTGGTGTACCAGGCCGCGAGCGGCATTACGCTGGGGCTGGCCGGTCCCGCCGCCGGCGGATCGCTGATGTCGCGCAAAGGCGGTATGCAGCTCAGAACACTCGACAGCGGGCGATTCAAGGGCTCCAACGCGTTTATCCGCGCGCTCAGTCAACAGGGGCGCGTGAGCACGGTGATCGACACCACGGTCGTCACGCTGAACAACCAGCCGGCGCCGGTTGCCGTCACCCAGAATCAGGGCTTTGTCGCGCAAACAAAAATGTCGCCCGGTAACTACGGTGGACAGGCGGTCGTGACCGCCGAGCAGTCCGTGCTGACCACCGGTTTCGTGATGAACCTGTTGCCCACGCTCATGGACAACCGAAGCGTGATGTTGCAGGTGCAGATCGACATGTCCGACCTCAGGAAGCTCGACAAGATCAATTTGCGCACGGGTAAGGAGGCGCCCAGCGGCAGCAATGCGGGCGTCAGCGACGGCGGTTCGGATGTCACCGCGGAAATTGGATCCGATGGCGTCAAGGTGGGGGTCGGCGGCAGAGCGAACGGACGCTCGAGCGGCGATGACGGTCTCGGCGTGGGCTCGTTCATGCAGTTGCCGATCACGGCATCGATCCAGACCATGCAGCGGGCGTCGCTCAAGTCGGGCGATACGCTGGTACTCAGCGGCTTCCGTCGCACAGACGATTCGACCGACCGCGACGGCATCTTCAATTACGAAGGCGGCACGAAGGAGGCGCGTCAGCAGGTCAAGGAAGTCGTCATCCTGATTTCGCCGGAACTGACCGAGGGCGTGTGACATGACGCGCATATTGACCAACCAGCTCGTTGTCGGTGCGCAGTGGGAGACATTGCTCGGCCTGCAAAAAGAGCCCACGGAGATCCGGGGTCTCGCCAGGAGCCGCGATGCGTCGCACTTCGCCGTGGCGGATGACGGCGCAGGTACGCGTACCGTAGGATTGTTTGCGATGGATCCCGCCATCACAGGGCAAAGCGTGCCGGAGCGATATGCACTCGGCGCGGTGCTCGGCGCCATGGTCGATGCGCCAAACGTCGCGTTCCTGCATCCCGATCCCGACAATGCCTCGGCAACGCTCTTCATTACGTTGCGCGATCGCCGTCCGGAACTGGATCTGGTGATGCCCGCCGCTGAAGTTGCCGCGAGGCTGGAGCAATGGGCCGCGGAGATCGAGGGCAAGATCACGATTGCCGGTATCGCCCCCTTGAGTTGCGGCGGTGCTGACGTGGCGCTCACGCTGGACGACATCGCGAAGCAAATGCATGGGGATGTCCCGCAGGATGCGCGGCTGCGGGAGGTGCGCAAGCCTCTGCCGGCGCGGCAACTGAAGATCGCGGCCCTCTCGTTCGCGACGCTCTGTCTCGTCGGTGGCGCCGGTTGGTGGGGATGGTCCTGGTATGACGACATGCAGCAGGCGAAGCTTGCGGCGGCCAATCAGGTCGATCCGATCGACGCCTACAAGCAGGCACTTGCGCGGGCGATCGCCGCGGAGCCGTTCTCGGCCGGGGCGTCGTATGTCAGGCGCTTGCAATACGCGATTCAGTCATTGCCGGCGAGTGCTGGCGGATGGCGTCCCGCAGCCATCGCGTGCAACACCCATGCCTGCGAGATCCAGTGGCGTCGCCAGGAGGGTGGCACGTTCGATCTGCTTCTCTCCCAGCGCCCGAACGCGCAAATCGTCGATCTCGACAATGCAACGGAAATGATGACGCCGCCCGATACCCTCGTACCTGTGTCGAAGCCGGCTACGACGGCGTCGGCCGCGAATGCCGCCACAGCGCTCGCCGACGACGAAGACGTTAGCGACGATGGCGACGATGGCGATGCGCGCGTGACGCCCGTGCCGCGCACGCAGTTCCTGCGCACGGCAGGCGCCCGTCTGCAATCGCTCGGCGACTACGGCATGGACATTTCGCTGTCCATGCCCAAACCGCTCGTCAATGCCCCACCGGGGGCGGCGGGGCGCAGTGATGTGCCGCCGCCGATCGCCAAGGGCGAATGGAAGATGGCCGGGCACCTGGCCTTTGTCGACTCCGTGGCCGGTTTGATGATGCGCGCGGGCAACATGTCGTTGCGCGAGTTGACGATTGTGATCGACGACACCAAACCGGTCTTCTCCGCTCAAGGAACCTACTATGTCCACTAAGCTTCGCCTCACCGCAGGGTTCGCGATGACCGCGATGCTCTCGTTGCCGATGGCGATCACGCCTGTGCGTGCCGCCGAGACGATCGACACCTTTGCGCGTGCGCATCTCAAGTCGTCGCAGGAAGCCACGGCCGCCCAGAGCGCGGCGGCGGGGGGCGAGCCTCAGCCCGTCACGGGCGCGACGCCCGACGTAGCGCCAGAGCTGCTGTTCATTCACGGCGTTGACGACACCACGGTGGCCTATCTGCGCGTTGACGGTCGTTTTGGCTACAGCGTGAGTGACGGCGACCGGTTTGGCGACTGGCGAGTGGTGAAGATCGGCAGCGACTACGTCGACGTGGCGCGAGGCGGCAAGCCACGTCGCCTGTTGTTACCCAATGCGATGGGCGCGACGCAGGCGGGCAGTGCAAGGCAGGGGTCACCAGGGCGGCGCAATGGCGACGATTTCTGACCGCTTCCAGGCGGCATTTTCGCGCGTCAATGGACGCGGCGGCGCGGTGGCGCGGCCGATTGCCGACCTTCGCATCGAAGATATCCAGACGCAGGGCTGGCGTCAGGATCTCGGCATTACCCTGGCCGGCGCCGAGAACGGATCGCTGGTGCTCGTGGCCATCAAGCCGCGCCTGTTCCTGGTGCTGCTCGAACACACGACGTTCGTTCGCATGCAGGGGTCCGATCTGCTCGCGCGGTTCGAACAGGCAGTACGCGCGACGCATCGGCTCGATCTCGAGGGTGTCTACGTGGGCACGACCGAAGAGATTCTGCTCATGCAGTCGCGCCTCCAGCAGCATAGCGAAACGGGTGCCCGAGCCGAGGAGCAGCGCACGGGCGCCTATCGAAACTTCGATCTGATCATCGAGCGGGCGATCGATGCGCGTGCCTCCGATATTCATTTCGAGTTTCGCGAGGGCCGGCATGTGCGCGTGCGCATGCGCATCCACGGCAAGCTTCGTGCGACCGGCGAGCTGGATCGCCTTTCGCGCGACTACCATGCCATGCTCGATGCCGTTTCGGCGGCCTACAACTCGCGCGCCGACCCCAGCAGCCGAAGCCACAATCACTTCGATGAAGCCCAGCACCAGAGTTGCTCCATTCCGCTGAACCTGCGCAATCGCAAGTACCAACTGCGCTTGCAGAGCATCAAGGAGAATCGTGGCGTCGACGTGGTGCTGCGTTTGCTTGTGAACGAGGCCGTCGACGACGATGTCATGACGCTCGCTGAACTCGGGTACTCCGAGGATCAGATCGAAGTGCTGGAGAACGCGGTGTATCGCAGCCCCGGATTGACGATCATCGCCGGCGAGACGGGCTCGGGAAAGTCGACGACGCTGCGCACCATGATGATGTACGAGCGCGACGCCGGTAAGAAATTCTTCTCCATCGAAGATCCGGTCGAATACATCCAGCCGCATGTGACGCAGATCCCGATTCAACGGCGTGCCGAAGACGGTCACGGCGAATCGGCCTTCGGTGCGGCAGCCAAGGTGCTGTTGCGCGGCGACCCGGACAAGCTCATGCCTGGCGAGATCCGCGATGTCGAAACCGGGTCTTTCGCGAAATCGATGACCGAGACGGGCCACCAGGTACTCTCGACCGTGCACGCGTCGAGCGCCTTCGGCATCATTCCGCGCCTGATCAGCGACGAGATCGGCATGCCAGTCTCGGCCGTGACGTCGCCCAACTTTCTCACCGCGATGGTGTATCAAAAACTGATCCCGGTGTTGTGCGATCACTGCAAGTTGCCGGCCGTCGGCAAGCTCGACGAGATGACGCTGGGCGTGATCGGTAGTCTCGGTATCGACACGGCGCGCGTGTGCGTGGCGGGGCCGGGGTGCGGGCACTGCAAGGAACGGGGTACGGCGGGGCAGACGGTCGTGGCCGAGGTGTGCGAGGTGACCGAGGAGTTGCTCGAACTGCTGCGACAGTCGAAATTCTGGGAGGCGCAGCGCCACTGGCGTACGTACCACGATGGCGATCTCACGAGCCCTGTCATGCACGGAAAATCGGCGATGGAGCATGCGATCTACAAGATGGCGCAGGGTCGCGTCGATCCGCATGACATCGAAGCCTCGTTCTACAAGCTCAAGAAATTCCAGATATGGAAAGGGGGCTCCACATCGCCCCAACCCCCGCGCCGACTCTCGAGTGTGTAAGTCGTCCTCACGAAACTTGTTTGAAACGTCGCCCAATTTCCTATGCTAGAAGCCGTCAATCGTCTGCTTGCCAAGCTATCTCCCGCGCGTGATTCTTACCCGGGCCTGAGTCGCGCGAAACGTCACTTTCGCAAAATGCGAGCGAAGTTCTACAGCGACTTTGCCGACGCTATCGAGGACGGTGCCAATCCGTTCGAGCTATTCTCGCGTCGGTATGCACGCGCCAAGGAGCGGCGCAGTCCGATGGCGCCCCTCTATGCGATATGGCGCGATCGCGCCAGCTCGAAGAACCTGCGAAAGTCGTGGCAGGGCACGATCCCCGACGAAGATCTGATCGTGATTTCGGCCGGCGAGAAGGGCGACCTGGCCGGCACGCTGCGCTTTCTGGCGCGGGTGGTTACCTTGCAGCAGCAAACGCGCGCGGCGATCGCCGGGGCCGTTGTGCTGCCGATCTTCATGTCGGTGCTGCTCGCCGCGATCCAGTTGGGCGTGGCCTACGGCATGATGCCGATCATGACCGAGATCATGCCGCCGGAGATGTTTCCCCTCGTGGGCGCGGGGCTGTATATCGTGTCCGGGTTCGTGGCGAACTGGTGGCCACTGCTCTATGGCGTGCCGGTCGTGATCGTGGTGGCGGTCTTGCTGTCGCTGAGCCGATGGACGGGGCCGATGCGGCAGCGCGTCGAGAACTTCGGCCCCTATGCCGTGTATCGCGACGTGCGCGCCGGGGAGTTTCTGGTGTCACTGGCCGCGCTGACCGGCGCAAAGACGTCGGTGTTCGACGCCGTGTCACTCATGCTCGCGGGCGCCTCGCCCTGGATGCGCTCGCATTTGCTGCGCATGCGGGCGTCGCTCAAGAGCGAGCGAAGCATGGTCAAGGCGATGGATACCGGCATCTTCAACGAGGAAGTCTTCGATCGTCTGGTCGAATACTCGGGACGCACCAACTTCGATGCCGGCATTCGCAAGATCGGCCTGATGACCATCGAGGAAGTCGCGGAGCGCGTCAAGGCGCGATCTGCCGCGCTACGCTCGGTGCTGATGGCGTTGGTCGGGCTGACGATCATCTTCACCGTGGGCGGCATGTTGCAGATCGGTCACGCGGCGGGTGAGTACGCGGAGTCGATGTTCTGATGATGGCGTTGCTCATCGATAACGTTGGAGACGCCTTCCGGGCGCTGCCGCGCGAAGCCGTGGTGGCCGCGATGGCGACGCTGGGGCTGCTGGTGGGCAGCTTCCTGAACGTGGTCGTCTGCCGCCTGCCGCGCATGCTGGAGCGGCAATGGGCATACGACGCGGCGTCGTGGGCGGGCGAGGCGCCGCCGGTCGTGCCCGCCTTCAACCTCGCCTGGCCGCCATCGCACTGCCCGCATTGCGAGACGCGCATCGCGGCGCGTCACAATGTCCCGGTGCTAGGCTTTGTCCTCCTGCGCGGCCGCTGCGCAAATTGCCGCGCGGCGATTTCCCTGCGCTATCCGCTTGTCGAACTAGCCGTAGGGATCATGTTCGCAACGCTCGCGTGGGCGTTCGTCCCTTCGATGCAGTACCTCGCGATGCTCGCATGGTGCGGCTTCGGCGCGGCACTGCTGGCGCTCGCGCTGATCGACATTGATACGCGGTTGTTGCCCGATGCGCTCACGTTGCCGCTACTGTGGGCGGGCTTGCTGGGCAGCGTCGCGGGCCTGACATTGCCCATCGACGAAGCCGTGCTTGGCGCTGCGTTGGGATATGGCGTCATGGCGGCGATGGCGGGCGCGTACCGGGCGCTGACCGGTGTCGACGGACTGGGCGGCGGCGACGCCAAGCTCGTCGCCGCGTGTGGGGCATGGCTGGGGTGGATCGGCACGCCGCTGATGCTGGCCTTCGGCGCGGTGGCGGCCACGCTCGCTTTTGCGGGCCTCGGCGTGTGGCGCGGCCGCGCGTTGCGCGAGCCGCTGCCGTTTGGTCCCTGGCTATGCTTGGGCGCGGTGGCGAGCCGGCTGTGGGGCGAGCCTTTCTTAGATCTGTGGCTGCGCCCGGGCGGCTAACGTCGCTGGTGCGTGCGGCGCGGTGTCGACGGATGTCGATCCAACGCGCTGCGTCAATCGACCCGCGCCGGACAACATCAGGTCCGCGGCCTTTTCGCCGATCATCATCGACGGGGCGTTGGTGTTGCCGCCGATGAGCGTGGGCATGATCGACGCATCGACCACGCGCAAACCTTCCACGCCGCGAACCCTCAGTTCCGGATCGACGACCGACGCCGCATCGCTGCCCATGCGGCAGGTGCCGACCGGGTGGTAGATGGTGTCGGCGCGCGCACGTATCAGCGCGGTGAGCGCTTCGTCCGACTCGATGCCCCGGCTGTGCAGCTCCTCGCCGCCGAACCGCGCGAGCGACGGCGCTGCGAGAATCCGACGAATCACGCGCACCCCGCGCAGCAACGTGTCGACGTCCTCCTGCGCTTGCAGAAAGGCCGGGTCGATCCGCGGCGCGTCGCGCATGTCGGCGCTGGCAAGCGTCACGCGTCCGCGGCTTTTCGGACGCAGTACGCAGGCATGCAACGACAGGCCACGCCGCAGATGTAGCCGACGATTATGGTCGTCGCAGATGCCCACGAGGAAGTGCATTTGCAAATCGGGGCACGCCAGTGACGGATCGCTCTTGAGGAAGCCACCGGCTTCGGCCACGTTGCTGGCGAACAGGCCGCGCCGCTCGCGAAGATAGTCCAGCCCTTGCGTGAGCAGATGCCACAATCCCGCGGGCGTGTAGCCGACCAGATCGCGATGCGCCACGTACTTGTTGATGATGAAGTCGATGTGATCCTGCAGGTTCTCTCCGACACCCGGGGCATCGACGTGCACCTCCACGCCATGCGAGCGCAAGTGTTCGGCAGGGCCGATTCCGGAGCACATCAGCAACTGCGGCGAATTGAACGCTCCGGCGCTCAGCACGACTTCAGCGCGTGCGCGCAGCGTCTCCAGCGCGCCGCGCCGTTGCACTTTGACGCCGGTCGCGCGCTTGCCATCGAAGACAACGCGCTGCACCAGCGCATCGGTGATGACATGAAGATTTGCGCGTGATTTTCCTTGCAGATAGGCGCGCGCGGCGTTCCAGCGCTGCCCGTCTTTTTGGGTCACCTGATAGATGCCCGCGCCTTCGTAGTGCGGACCGTTGAAGTCGTCGCTCACGGGATACCCGGCTTCGCGCGCCGCGTCGACATAGTGTTGCGAGAACGGATTGACCGTGCGCAGATCGGCAACGTTGAGCGGGCCGCCGGTACCGTGCCAGGCATCCGCACCGCGTTCATTGTTCTCGTTGCGACGGAAGTACGGCAGCACGTCGTCCCATCCCCAGCCGGTGCAGCCGGCCTGCGCCCACGCGTTGTAATCGTCCGGGTGACCGCGCGTGTAGATCATCGCGTTGATCGAACTCGAGCCACCTAGGCCGCGTCCGCGCGGCTGATAGCCCTGACGTCCGGCCAGCCCCGCCTGCGGCGTTGTGCGATAGCCATAGTTGCGCCGCGATCGGAACGGCACCAATGCGGCGAGACCGAGCGGCAGCCGTACGAGAAAGCTGTTGTCGGGCGGACCCGCTTCGATCAGCGCGATCGTGCTGCCCGGCGCACCGTCGGCCAATCGCGCCGCCAACGCACAACCGGCCGAGCCGCCGCCGACAATGATGTAGTCGTAGTCCATGCTGTCATCCTCCCTTGGATGGGCACTGCATCTACCGCTTTTTTTGACGTTTTGTTCGCTGCTTTTTGCTTGTCGTTCTGAGCGCGATTGTCTCGTGTCTCGCTGCGCGCGGTGCCGCCGCATGGGCGACGCCTCGGAGCGGCACTCATTGTAAGCAGACAATCCCTGCGCTCGGGGGGGATGTGAAGCAATCCTCTAATTTATGGGAGCGCGCGGACCTAGCCGCTATGATGAAAGGATCCCCATGGCGTGACCGTCACATACGGCAATTGGGCATACGGAGACACGGATGACGCAAGCCTGGCAGACCCACGACGTCACCAATCAGGTGCCGCCGCTTACGGACTACAACCTTTACGCCACCGACGCCGCGTTGCAAGCCGCAGTGGCGGCCTTCGGCGCGGGGTGGCATGCGACAACGCTTTACCGTCAGGGCGCTCGCCTGGGCGAAGCCGAGGTGCAGGCGTGGGCGGAGGCGGCCAATCGTCACGCGCCGGAACTGCAATCGTTCGATTCGCAAGGCAATCGCATCGATCGCGTCGAGTTTCATCCGGCGTGGCATGCGCTCATGGGTTTGTTGCGGGGGGCCGAACTGCAGTCATTGCCGTGGGCGCATCCGCGCGACGGCGCGATGACGGCGCGCACGGCGGCGTATTTCCTGCACGCGCAGAACGAGGCCGGTGCGTTGTGCCCTACGACCATGACGTTCGCGAGCATTCCGGTGCTCGCCAAGGAGCCCACGGCCTTCGCGTCGATCAAGGACAAGTTGCTCGCGCCACAGCACGACCCGCGCGACGTGCCGCTCGCGCAGAAGCACGCCATTCTCATCGGCATGGGGATGACGGAGAAGCAAGGCGGCTCCGACGTGCGCACCAACACCACCACGGCCACCGATTGCGGCGACGGCACGTTCTCGCTCGTCGGGCACAAATGGTTCTTCTCGGCGCCGCAGTGCGACGCGCATCTGGTGCTCGCACGCGACGCCGACAGCGAAGCGTTGTCCTGCTTCTTCGTGCCGCGCTACGCGCCGGACGGGCGCAAGAACGGTGTGCAAGTGCAACGTCTCAAGGACAAGCTCGGCAATCGCTCCAACGCGAGCAGTGAAGTCGAGTTGCAGGGCGCGTATGGCACACGCGTGGGTGCGCCGGGGCGCGGTATTCCCACGATCATCGAGATGGCGACGTATACGCGGCTCGACTGCGTGATCGGCAGCGCGGCAATGATGCGCGCGGGTGTCGTGCAGGCGATTCATCACGCGCGCCATCGCTCGGCGTTCGGGGCGAAGCTTGTCGATCAGGATCTGATGACGACGGTGCTAGCGGATCTGGCGCTGGAGTCGGAAGCGGCGACGTGGCTGGCGATGCGGCTGGCGCAGGCGTTCGACGCGGGCGTGTCCGACAACGATTCGCTGTGTGAGCGGGCGTGGCGCCGCATCGTGTTGCCCGCCGCGAAGTTCTGGGTATGCAAGCGCGCGCTCGAACTCGCGGGCGAGTGCATGGAGGTGTGGGGCGGCAACGGCTACGTCGAGACCGGCCCGCTCGCGCGGCTGTATCGCGAGGCGCCCGTCAATTCGATCTGGGAAGGCTCGGGCAACGTGATGTGTCTCGACGTGCTGCGCGCCATGAGCCGCGAGCCTGACGTCGCACAGTACTGGTTCCGATGGATCGGTGAGCGCACGGGATCGCATGCGCCGCTGCGCGCGGCGTTGGCGCAGTTGCACGGTTGGCTGGCGGCCGATCAGGCAACGCACGCGACCCGCGCGCGTGCGATTGCACAGCAGGTGGTACTGCTGGCACAGGCGGCATTGCTGCTCGAACACGCGCCGGCCGAGTTGGCGCATGGCTTCATCGAGAGCCGATTCTCGAACGCGGGCGGGCGGGTGTACGGCGTGATGCCGGACACGCTCGCGGTGGCAGTGCAACGTGCCTGGCTCGACCGGGCTTTTCTCGCATAACGGATAACAATATATCGATGGCGTTGGGCGGCACCGACGGGGCCACCTGCGACCTCAGGGAGGAGAAGGCATGGGATACCAACATGAATTGAACGGGTTGCATGAGGCGACACCGTCGTCGGCACCGGATACCTCGACCGACGACGACATCGCCCGCGCGTCGCTATTGCCGCGCTTCGACGCGATGCGCCGCGCACACGACGCGGCGCCGCAAGTCGATTGGCCGACGCGCAAGCGTCACCTGAAAGCGCTGCAAGCGATGCTTCACAAGTATCGTGAAACGTTCGCGAACGCCATCGATGCGGATTTCGGCGGCCGCTCGGCGCAGGAAACGGACATGCTCGAACTGTTCCCGTCGCACGGCAACCTGAAGCATGCGCTCGCGCACACGCGCCGCTGGATGCGCGGGTCGCGCGGCTGGGCAAACCTGTGGATGCTGCCTGCGCGACGCGCCGTCGTGCCGCAGCCGCTCGGCGTCGTCGGTGTGATCGTGCCGTGGAATTACCCGTTGTTTCTGGCCGTCGGTCCGCTCACCGACGCCTTGGCCGCCGGCAATCGGGTGATGATCAAGGTCTCCGAGGTCACGCCGCGCTTCGCGGATGCGTTTGCGGCCGCCGTGGCCGAGACGTTCCCGCCGGAGTGGGTCACGGTCGTGACTGGCGATGCACGGGTCGCGAGGGCGTTCTCGACGCTGGCGTTCGACCATCTGCTGTTCACTGGCGCGACGTCGATCGGCCATCATGTGATGCGTGCGGCCAGCGAACACCTCACGCCGGTGACGCTCGAACTCGGTGGCAAGTCGCCGGCCATCATCGGGCCGGGCGCGCGCTGGGAGCACGCGGTGGAGCGCATCATGCTCGGCAAGCTGGTCAACGCGGGTCAGACCTGTGTGGCGCCCGACTATGTGCTCGTGCCGCGCGACAAGCTCGACGCCTTCGTTGCCACGGCGCGGCAGGTGGCGGCGCGTCTGTATCCCGACGCCGTGAACAATCCGCAATACACGAGCATTGTGTCGTCGCGGCACTTCGAGCGGTTGTCCGGGCTTGCCGCCGAGGCGGCGGCGCAGGGCGCCACGTCGCACGCGCTGTTCGATACCCCGGCGCAGGCGGCGCGCAGGCGTCTGCCGCCCGTGGTGCTCACTGGCGTGCATGACGGCATGCGCGTGATGCGCGAGGAGATCTTCGGGCCGCTGTTGCCGGTGGTGCCCTACGATGACCTGGACGCCGCCATCGCCTATGTCAATGAGCGTGCGCGTCCGCTCGCGCTGTATGTGTTCGATACCGACAATACGCGCATTGGCCGTGTCGTCGACGGCACGATTTCCGGCGGCGTGACGATCAACGACACGCTGCTGCACGTTGCGGAGCATGCGCTGCCGTTCGGTGGCGTGGGGCCGTCGGGCATGGGGGGGTACCACGGTGAGGCGGGCTTCCGGACGTTCTCCAAGGAGAAGCCGATCTTCCGGCAGGCGCGCTGGAACGGCGCCGGCCTGCTCAACCCGCCGTATGGCAAGGTATTCGCCACGATGATCCGGCAATTGATGCGCTGACCTCTGAGCTCTGACGTCGGGCATCCGACGTCGCGATAAAACAAAACCCCCGCCGGTTCGACCCGAGCGGGGGTTTTGTTGGGTGCTCGCCGGTCGAGACCGGCGGGCACCACGCTAGCGATGCCGGATCAGGCCACCGCGCGCAGGCCGGCGTCGGCCAACAGGATGTCGGCGCGGTCGGTCGCTTCCCACGAGAATTCCGGCTCTTCACGGCCGAAGTGACCGTAGGCGGCGGTCTTCTCGTAGATCGGACGCAGCAGGTCGAGCATCTGGATGATGCCCTTAGGACGCAGGTCGAAGTGCTTCTCGACCAACTCGGCGATACGCTGATCGCTGATCTTGCCCGTGCCGAACGTGTTGACCATGACCGACGTCGGTCGCGCCACGCCGATGGCGTACGAGACCTGGATCACGCACTTCGAGGCGAGACCGGCCGCCACGATGTTCTTCGCGACATAGCGGCCCGCGTAGGCGGCCGAGCGATCGACCTTCGACGGATCCTTGCCCGAGAACGCGCCACCGCCGTGCGGTGCGGCGCCGCCGTACGTGTCGACGATGATCTTGCGGCCCGTGAGGCCGGCGTCGCCCTGCGGGCCACCGATCACGAAGCGACCGGTCGGGTTCACCAGGAACTTGATGTCGCCCTTGATCAGGTCGGCCGGCAGCACCGGCTTGATGACTTCTTCGATGACGGCTTCGCGCAGGGCTTCCAGCGCGATGTCCGGATGGTGCTGCGTCGAGAGCACGACGGTGTCGATGCTGTGCGGACGGCCGTTTTCGTACTTGATGGTGACTTGCGACTTGGCATCCGGGCGCAGCCAGGGCAGACGACCGTCACGGCGCACTTGCGACTGGCGCTCGACCAGGCGGTGCGACAGATAGATCGGCAGCGGCATGAGTTCCGGCGTTTCGTCGCAGGCGTAGCCGAACATCAGGCCCTGGTCGCCGGCGCCCTGATCGAGGTTGTCGTCATGCGCACGGTCCACGCCCTGGGCGATGTCCGGCGACTGGCGGTCGTAGGCGACCAGCACCGCGCAACCCTTGTAGTCGATACCGTAGTCGGTGTTGTCGTAGCCGATGCGGCGGATGGTCTCGCGCGCGACTTGCTGATAGTCGACCGTGGCGGTCGTGGTGATTTCACCCGCGAGCACGACGAGACCCGTGTTGCACAGCGTTTCTGCGGCAACGCGCGCGTACTTGTCTTGCTTCAGGATGGCGTCGAGCACGGCATCCGAAATCTGGTCGGCTACCTTGTCCGGGTGACCTTCGGAGACCGATTCGGAAGTAAAGAGATAATCGTTCGCCACTTCTGGCTCCTCTAAACGAATTTGGCGACTCACGTTGCCGTCATCGGAGGGGAAGCGGCGACGCTTTAGCGGAAAATTGGTCGTATGCGCTGCCTCGATAGGGTGGCACATTCGAATCGCCCCGCAAGTTGTCAGTTAACTCGGCGATGTCGCTTATTATACGCCCCTGAAGAAATCCTGCTTGCGACATGGCAACCACACCCAAGAAATCCCTCGGCTACTACCTGAGCGTTGGCCTGCTGCGCGGGCTCAACCTGCTGCCCTATGGCTGGGTCGCGCGCTTTGGCGCGGGTCTCGGGCACCTGTTGTACCTGATTCCCAGCTCGCGAAAGCGCGTTGTGCACACCAATTTGCGGCTGTGTTTCCCGCATTGGGACGAGGCGACGCGTGAGCGCGTGGCCAAGGCGTCGTTCGTGCATGCCATTCGCAGCTACGCGGAGCGCAGCGTGCAATGGTTCGCCGACGGCAAGAAGCTGGAGCGGCTGATCGAACTCGACTCGGCGGTCGACCTGCTCGACCCGAATATGCCACCGACGATCCTGCTCGGGTTCCACTTCGTGGGCATCGAGGCGGGCTCGGTGTTCATCAACTATTCGCTGCACCGGCCGTGCGCGTCGCTCTACACGCCGATGTCCAACCCGGCGTTCGACGCCATGGCCCGCGAGCAGCGCGGTCGTTTCGACGCGGAAATGATCGCGCGCGGCGACAGTGCCCGCGATGTGCTGCGCATGTTCCGAAAGGGCAAGCCGGTCATGCTGGCGGCCGACATGGACTATGGCGCGCGGAACTCCACGTTTGTGCCGTTCTTCGGCGTGAACACTTGTACGCTGACGTCCGTGTCCCGTCTGGCCGAAGTCGGCCGGGCCCAGATCCTGCCGTTCATCGGCGAGGTGCTGCCCAACTACAAGGGCTACCGCCTCAAGGTCTTCCCGGTGTGGGAAAACTATCCCAGCGGCGACCCCGACGCCGACGCGCGCCGGATGAACGCGTTCCTCGAAGAACAAATCCTGAAGATGCCGGAGCAGTACTACTGGGTGCACAAGCGCTTCAAGACGCGCCCGCCCGGCGAGCCAAGCGTGTACTGACAGGCGCCGGATGCGCGTCGGCCTTCTCCACTACAATAGCGCCATGAAGCTCAAATTCACCAAGATGCAGGGTGCCGGCAACGACTTCGTCGTGATCGACGGCATCTCGCAATCCATCGATTTCACGCCCGACCAGTGGCGGGCGCTCGCCGACCGCCATTTCGGCGTCGGCGCAGACCAGCTCCTGCTCGTCGAACGCTCGACGCAGCCTGGCGTTGACTTCCGCTATCGCATCTTCAACGCCGACGGCGGTGAGGTGGAGCATTGTGGCAATGGGGCGCGCTGCTTCGTCAAGTTCGTGCGCGACACGGGGTTGACCGACAAGCGCACGGTGCGCGTCGAGGTGCAGCAGGGCTTGATCACGCTCACGATGCGCGACGACGGCCAGGTCAGCGTGGACATGGGCGCGCCGATCCTCACGGCGTCGGATGTGCCGTTCGACGCCAGCGGGCTGGCAGGTCGTCGCGAGGGCGACGACACGCTCTGGCCGCTCGACGTGGCCGGCAAGACGACGTGGATTTCCGTGGTCTCGATGGGCAATCCGCATGCCGTGCAGGTGGTGGAGAACGTCGATACCGCGCCGGTGGAAACGGACGGCCCGCTGATCGAGCGTCATGCGCGCTTCCCGCGCCGCGTGAATGCGGGCTTCCTGCAGGTGGTGGACAAGCATCAGGCGCGTCTGCGCGTGTACGAGCGCGGTGCGGGCGAGACGCTCGCCTGCGGCACCGGCGCATGCGCGGCGGCAGTGGCAGGCATCCGCCGCGGGCTGCTGGCCGCGCCCGTGGCCATCGAAACGCACGGCGGCACGCTCACCATCGACTGGGACGGCGCAAGCGGTCCCGTCATCATGACGGGACCCGCCACCACGGTCTTCGAAGGGACGATCGAGATCTGACGCCAAACGTCGGTCCCGGTGTTCCGCGCGGGCAGGCCGCGGGCGCAGCACAGTAAGATTTTGGTTTCTGACGGACTCTGATTTAGCGACCCAGGCGGCCGTGCGCCACCGTTGTGCCTCGTGCGCAGCGGCGGTCGGCGGCAGTTGACGAACAGCAGACGGACACTCATGAACGACCGAGATATTGCGGAATACCTGATCGCGCATCCCGACTTCTTCGAACGCCATGCCGAATTGCTGGCCGGCGTGCGGCTCACCAGCCCGCACGGCCAGCGCGCCGTGTCGCTGCAAGAGCGCCAGATCGAGATGCAGCGCGAAAAGACCAAGCAGATCGAGCGACGCCTCGCCGAATTGATGCGCTACGGGCACGAGAACGACGACATCTCGGCCAAGCTGCATCGCTGGAACCTCGGCCTGCTCGGCGAGCGCGATCCGCACGCGTTGCCCGACGCGATTGCCCGCGGCCTGCGCGACGTTTTCAACGTCCCCTTTGCGGCCGTTCGTGTGTGGAACGTGGCCGCGCCGTACCAACCGGCCGAGTTCGCCCGCAGCGTGAGCGAAGAGGTCAAGATCTTCGCCTCGAGCCTGGCGACTCCCTATTGCGGTGCCAACACCGGTTTCGAAGCCGTGACATGGCTCGGCGCGCCGAGCGATCCGGCGTCGGTGGCGCTGCTCGCGCTGCGTGACCCGCAAGTCACGGATGGGCCGGTCTTCGGCCTGCTGGTCATGGGCTCGGAAGACGCCCGCCGTTTCCATGAAGGCATGGCGACCGACTTCCTGACGCAGATCGGGGAACTGGCCGGCGCGGCGCTCAGCAAGCTGCGCGCGAACGATTGATGCGCGTCGCCGGCGCCCGGGCGGACTGACGCGCTGACGGCACCTTTCACCACGCCTTATGGTCACCTCGACCCGATCGCCGCGTCCTGCCAGCGTGGCCACGCCCAAGGCGCGCGCCGGGCGCGCCGCGCCGGAACGCGCGCGCAAGCCCGGGGCGCACGCAGAGGCGTCGGACGACGAGACGCCGCTCGAACCGGGCATCCGCCACTACCTGACGTCGCTCGCCAGCGAGCGCAAGCTCGCCGAGCTCACCCTGGAAAACTACACGCGCGACTTGCGCCAGTTGCAGCGTTTGGCGCGCGGCCGCCCGCTCGAATCGCTGGAGCATGGAGACATTCGCCGCTTCGCCATGCAGTTGCACAGCGAGGGCCTCGTCGGCCGCTCCATCGCCCGCAAGCTCTCCGCCTGGCGAGGCTACTTCGCGTGGCTTGCCCAGCGCACGTCGCTGGCGGCCAATCCCGTCGACGGCGTGCGCGCGCCGAAACAACCCAAGCCGTTGCCGAAAGCGCTGTCGCCGGATCAGGCATCGGCGCTCGTCGAGTTCGTCTCCGGCACGTCGGCCGAGGCCGTGCGCAATCGGGCGATGTTCGAGCTGCTGTACTCGTCTGGCCTGCGCCTGTCGGAACTCACGAGCCTCGATCATCGCTACGTCGAGGCCGAGGGCTACCGTTCCGTGAGCTGGCTTGATTTGCCCGAACGCGAGGTGGTCGTGACCGGCAAGGGGAACAAGCGACGCCGCGTGCCCGTGGGCGAGAAAGCGGCGCAGGCGCTGGCCGGTTGGCTGGACATGCGGGCAGAACTGGCAACGGCTGAGCCGCATGCGCTGTTCCTGTCGGCGCGCGGCAAGCGCATCGGCGCGCGCGCGGTGCAGCAGGGGCTGTCGCGCCACGCGCTGGCGGCCGGGCTGCCGACACACGTGCACCCGCACATGCTGCGTCACTCGTTCGCCACGCACGTCCTGCAATCGTCCGGCGATCTTCGCGCCGTGCAGGAGATGTTGGGGCACAGCAATATTTCGACGACACAGATCTACACGAAGCTCGACTTCCAGCATCTCGCGAAGGTTTACGATCAGGCGCATCCGCGCTCGCGCAAGAAGCCCTGAGCGTTGCGGTGGGCGGCGCGACTCGGTGTAGAATCGCGTCCTTCCTCAGCAAGTCCCGCATGTTCTCCGTCTGCTGGATGACTTGCCGTCACCCCGTCGTCAACCGTTGGTCCGTCCCGCATGAATACCTTGACCCTCAAGCCCGGCAAAGAAAAGTCCTTGCTGCGCCGTCACCCCTGGATTTACGCCACCGCCGTGGCACGCGTGGACGGCAAACCGGCTTCCGGCGCGACGGTCGTGGTGCGCGCCGCCGACGGGCGATTTCTCGCTCGCGCCGCCTTCAGCCCGGTCTCGGCCATCCGCGCACGCGTGTGGACGTTCGATGAAAACGAGCCGGTCGATCATGCGTTCTTCAAGCGTCGCGTGACCGCCGCCCTCGCTTATCGCGAGCAGATGGTGCACGACACCGGGGCGACCCGCCTGATCTTCGGCGAGGCCGACGGCCTGCCGGGTCTGATCGTCGACCGTTATCAGTCCGCGCCCGGTGCGCCGGTGACGGACCAGATCGTTTGCCAGTTCATGGCGGCGGGCGTGGAAGTCTGGAAAGACGCGATCGTGAATGCCCTCGTCGGCGCGACCGGCTGCCCCAATGTCTACGAGCGCTCCGACGCCGCCGTGCGCGAGCGCGAAGGTCTGCCGAGCCTCACTGGCGTGCTGGCGGGGGCTGAGCCGCCCCAGGCGCCCGACTTGCTCACGACGTACGAGTGTGGCGTGAAGTATTACGTCGACGTGCGCAACGGGCACAAGACCGGCTTCTATGTCGATCAGCGCGACAATCGTCTGCTGGTGAAGCAGCAGGCCAAGGGCCGCGACGTGCTCAACTGCTTCTGCTATACCGGGGGCTTTTCGCTGGCGGCGCTGGCGGGCGGGGCGCAGAGCGTGTTGTCCATCGACTCGTCGGGCGACGCGTTGGCCATCGGCGCGCGCAATGTCGAACTCAACGGTTTCGACGCCGCGCGCGCCGAATGGCGCGACGCCGATGTCTTCAAGACCCTGCGCGCGTTGCGCGAAGAGGGGCGCCTGTTCGACATGATCGTGCTCGATCCGCCCAAGTTCGCACCGTCGGCCCATCACGTGGAGCGTGCCGCACGGGCGTACAAGGACATCAATCTGGCCGGTTTCAAGCTGCTGCGCCCGGGCGGCCAGCTGCTGACGTACTCGTGCTCAGGCGCGATCGATGCCGATCTGTTCCAGAAGATCGTGGCGGGCGCGGCCGTGGATGCCGGCGTGGACGCCCGCATTCTGCGGCGCCTGTCGGCGGGCATGGATCACCCCATGCTCACCCAGTTCCCCGAAGGCGAATATCTCAAGGGGCTTTGGTTGCAGCGTATGTAAGCGCTCGCTTCTGTGGGCGTCAACCCAGTGTCAGTGCGACCACGCCCAGCGCGATCAACACGGCACCGCCCACGCGGCGGTGCATCTCCCCTTCGCCCAGCAGCCGCACGCCCAACAGCGCGGCAATCATCATCGACATCTCCCGCGCTGGGGCGACGTGCGACACCGGCGCGTACTTGAGCGCCGTCAGGATCAGGAAGTAGGACATCGGCGAGATAAGCGAGATCAGCACGATCTTGCGCCAGTTCGCCTGCCACACCATGACCATGCGGGCGGGACGCGAGCACGCCATCGGTGCCGAGAGCACGACTCGCAGCACATTCTCCAGGTAGTAATAGACGAGCGGTGCAAGCAGCAGGGTGCGGATGGCGTAGGCGTCGGCCAGCGTATACGCTGCGATGAATCCGCCGGTCAGCACGCCCCAGCCCGCGCCCGCGTGCATGGTGTCGCGCCGGAACAGGCGCTCGCCCCCGGCGATGATCAGCACGCCGACGACCACCAGCCCGATCCCGAAAAGCGCCAGCCAGCCCGGGCGTTCCCCCAGCAGCACGATGGCGCCCAGCGACGACAGCAATGGCCCGGTGCCCCGTGCGAGCGGATAGACGACCGACAGGTCGCCCACCCGGTAGCCGCGCTGCAGGACTAGCGTGTAGCCGTAGTGCAGCATGGCGCTCGTGGCGATCACGCCCCAACCCAGCGCATTCGGCCAACTGGCGTTTGAACCGATCAGGAAAAACATCGCCAGCGGCGTGTACAGCACGACGGTCAGCAGCGCATAGAGGAAGACGAGCTGCGGGCCCCCGCCTTCGCGCGTGTCGATGCGCTTGGCGAGGAAATTCCAGGTGGCATGCAGGAATGCGGCGGTAACAACGAGGGCGAGAGCGGTGAGCGACATGGTGAGCGGTGTTTTTTGCGTCAATTGTATGACGCATTGCCCGTTCACCTCCGGACAGATTCGGTCGGCGGCCTTCAGGGCTCGGGAAATGCCTACTTTTGCAACTCCGTTGCAGTGCTGGCGGTGCTGTGCTTAAATCGATTTATGAGCCTTATTCAACTACAACCTTATCTGGAAGCCGCCCGTACGAGCTTGCAAGAGCAATCGGGCCGCGTGACCTCTGGACGCGTGCGCGTGCTGGCGATGCTGCTCAAGGCGGGCCGTCCGCTCACGCACCAGGAAGTGCTGGCCGATCTGGCCACCGACGCCGATCCGCTCGACCGCGTAACGGCCTACCGCGTGCTCGATTGGCTGGTCGCGCAGGGCTGGGCCATCAAGCAGGCCGGTGACGACCGAATCTTCCGCTTCGTCATGGCCGAGCATGTCGACCCGCAGCGTGCGGCATCGCCGCGTCCGCATACGCAACACGGACATTTTCGTTGCGTACGCTGCCACCGGACCTTCTGTCTTGACGATTGGCCCCAGCATCCCCAATTGAGTGAGCGCGAACTCAAGCGCCTGCCCAAGGGTTTCGTGGGCGAACAGGTCGAGCTGATGATTCATGGCACTTGCGCACAGTGCGCGGGCGCCCCCAACTGACGCGTCCCCAGCCGCTTTTCGTTACCTCGGGTACAGTGGGCGACATTGAGACGGCGTCGAGTACGCCGCATTACAACAGGACATAGCATTCATGACCCCCGTCACCATCCTGACCGGCTTTCTCGGCAGCGGAAAAACCACGCTGCTCAAGCGCATCCTGACCGAGGCGCATGGCATGAAGATCGCCGTCATCGAAAATGAATTCGGTGAAGAGAACATCGATAACGACATCCTCGTGCACGACAACGCCGAGCAGATCGTACAGATGAGCAACGGCTGCATCTGCTGTACGATTCGTGGCGACCTGGTGAAGGCGCTGTCCGACCTGAACAGCCAGCGCGACGCGGGTGCGATCCAGTTCGACCGCGTGGTCATCGAGACGACCGGCCTGGCCAACCCCGGCCCGGTGGCGCAAACCTTCTTCATCGACGACGAGGTGGCCGACACCTACCGGCTCGACGCCATCATCACGCTGGTCGACGCGAAGCACGCCCAGCAGCAGCTCGATCAGCACGAAGTGGTGCAGCGCCAGGTGGGGTTTGCCGATCGCCTGTTCATCACCAAAGCCGATCTGGTCACGCCCGAGGCGCTGGACGACCTGAAGCATCGCCTCGCGCACATGAATCCGCGCGCGCCGCAGCAGGAAGTCGACTTCGGCCAGGCCGAGCTCAAGCAGATCTTCGACCTTCACGGCTTCAACCTGAACGACAAGCTCGACATCGATCCGGAATTCCTGGGCGCCGACGACCACGCGCACGATCACGATCACAGCCATGATCACGATCACTCGCACTGCGATCACGATCATGACCAGTGCGCGCACGAGGGGCACGACCACGGTCACGCCCATGCCCACCACGACGACGCCATCAAATCGTTTGTCTTTCGCAGCGAGAAAGCCTTCGATCCGGCGAAGCTGGAGGATTTCCTCGGGAGCATCCTACAGGTGTACGGCGAACGCTTATTGCGTTATAAAGGTGTATTAAACATGCGTGGCATCGACCGCCGGGTCGTGTTCCAGGGCGTTCACCAGATGATGGGCAGCGACGTGGGCGCGAAATGGCAGCCCGATGAGACGCCGAACACCAAGATGGTGTTTATTGGTGCCGAGCTGCCGAAAGAGATCATCCTGCAAGGGCTGGAGCGCTGTCTGGTCTGAGCGGGACCGGCGAACCGTGCAACGGGAAACCCCTTAATCAGGGCTGTTGAACGATTCGGTTACAATACGTGCCCACTGGGGCTGCCGCCAGCGAACCAACGCGGCACTTCGGAGGGCCGGCAGGGGAGCACCGCCATGGCTACCGCCTCTCGCAAGACTGCCACCGCAGGCCCCACGCGCCGGTCAGAGCCGGCGTCGGAAGCGGGCGCCAAGCGGGCTCCAGCAGGTAATTCGAAGACGGGCGAAAAGGCCGCCGCCAAGCACGGGGCGCCCAAATCGTCCGGTAGGAACGTAACCCAAGAAGCCGCCCGCGGCATCGCCGGTAAGCAAGACGTCCCACTCGCTGCAGGGGCGTCACCGGACTATCCGAAAGAGACGCCACAAAAACCCATGAGCAAGAAAAGACTTTTGACCGAGGCCGAAATTCTGAAGATGGGCGAGAAGGACTACATGAATGAAGATCAACTCGCCTTCTTCAAGGATCGTCTGGAAAACCTGCAGGCTGACATTTTGCGTAACGCCGGTCAAACCACCGAGAACCTGCGCGAAACCATTCTCGTCCCGGATCCGGCCGACCGCGCCACGATTGAAGAGGAGCACGCGCTTGAGCTGCGTACCCGCGATCGTGAACGCAAGCTGCTGAAGAAGGTGCAACAGTCGCTCGCTCGCATCGAATCGGGCGAATATGGCTGGTGCGAAGAAACCGGAGAGCCGATCGGCGTTCCGCGTCTGCTCGCCCGCCCGACCGCCACCCTGTCGCTCGAAGCGCAAGAGCGTCGCGAATTGCGTCAGAAGCTGTTCGGCGACTGATCGCATCGCACAACCGGCCCGACGCCGCGCGGTGGCGGCAGGTCAGGTCCGTCGGCGCCCGGTTTGCCAAAGGCACGTCGTCTCGACGTGCCTTTTTTGTTGCCGTTTTTTGACGTCGTCCGGTCGACCGCGGCCCGTTCCTCCCGGAACTGTGGCTTGCACGCAACGCTTGCTGACGCTCGCCGTCGAGCCAACTTTATGCCACAATTGCAACTCAGTTGCAATTGTGGCCGCCTATGCCGTCTATCGAATCCGCTTCTCGCTTTTGGCGCGCGCGTTTGCGCACGCGGGTGGGGTGTGGGCGAAGCGGTTGGGTCGCGTGGCTCATCGTTGCGCTGATCGGCGTACAGATCTGGGGGCTGCAACACGAAATTCTGCATGCCCGAAGGTTGTCCGGCGTGCCGCCGGTTTCGGCAGATGCGAGCCGGTCAGCGGCGGGCGAGGCGAATGATCCGGACGAGGCGGGAGGTGCGGATCTCGCGATGGCCGCAGACGGTCGCGCCCAAGCGGTCGGCACGGTGTCCGTCGATTTCGGCAACTCCCACCACCATTGCCATCTGTTCGAAGGCGCCACGCTGGCCGCGGCCATGGCCGTGGCCGTCCTGTCGTGGGGAAGCGATACCGTCATCGCGAGCCTCCCCCAGCGCGCGACCGGGCGCCGTCACCCGAGCGTTCACCGACGACCGTTCGACTCCCGCGCACCGCCGCTCGCGATCTGACGCCACGCGTATTCGCGCCATTCGAACTTCTCCGCGCTGACTGCGCGAATCCCTGCCACTGTCCGTGCCGACCCTCGCAGCCTTCGGGCCCGCGATGGCGGCGGCTGCACGCTCGTCGGCCCATCATCGCCGACGCGGCGGGGCTTCGTTCGCGCCGAGGCCCGGAATCCTCGGGAGCCCGTTGACGAGGCTCCCGCGCACCGACCCAACACACCCGATACCGACATGGCACTTTCTGCTTTGAACGCCGCGCGTGAGCGCGCGACGCCCTTGCTAGCCCCCGCTTTCCCCATCGAGGCCCCTTCGGCTTCCCGCCGGGCACGCCGCCCGTGGCCCGTGAACTCGCCGCGCCCGCTCGCCGCAGCGCTGACGTTCAGCGCGCTCGCTGCGGCAAGCGCGTCCGTGCAGGCGGCCGATGTGTCCGATGCACCCTTGGAAGCAACGTCTGCCGCTGCCGTCCCGGCGAGGCCTGAAGTGACGTTGCCAACCACCTTCGTGACCGGCAATCCGCTTGGGCGCGCCGCTGCCGACTTGACCGTGCCACTTACCGAACTCGACGGGAAGGCGCTGGCGTTGCGCCGTGCAGGCACGTTGGGCGAGACGCTTGACGGGCTGCCGGGCGTGTCGGCCACATCGTACGGCCCGAACGTCAGTCGCCCCATCATTCGTGGCCTCGACGGCGACCGCATTCGCGTGTTGCAGAACGGCACGGCGGCGCTCGACGCCTCGTCGCTATCCTACGATCACGCCGTGGCGCAGGATCCGCTGACGATCGAACGCGTAGAAGTCGTGCGGGGCCCTGCGGCACTGCTCTACGGCGGCAATGCGGTCGGCGGCGTGATCAACTCCATTGACAACCGCATTCCGCGAGAATCCATCACCGGCATTTCCGGTGCGACGGACTTCAGCTATGGCGGTGCGAACCGCGAGCGTGCCGGGGCCGCGCAACTTGAATTCGGCAACGGCGAGTTCGCGTTCCACGTTGACGGCTTCGCCCGAAAAAGCGCGGACCTGCGCATTCCCGGCTTCGCCCGTTCGGCGCAACAACGCGCCCGCGATGACGAGAACACGCCGCAACCGTCGGGCACCTTGCCCAACAGCCAGGGGCAGGTGAGTGGCGCGGCTGTCGGTGCGTCGTGGACGTGGGCCGACGGCTATACGGGCCTGTCGTACTCCGGTTACGACTCGGATTACGGCACCGTGGCCGAGGCGGACACACGCATTCGGCTGCGGCAGCAGCGTTTGGCGTTGGCCAGCGAGATCCGCGACCTGAGCGGCCCGATCACCGCTCTCAAGTTCAACTTTGGCTACACCGATTACGAGCACAAGGAAATCGAAAACGGCGAGACGGGAACGACCTTCAAGAATCACGGCTACGAAGGCCGTATCGAAGCGCGTCACGCGAAGCTCGGGCCACTCGACGGCGCCGTGGGCGTGCAGTTCTCGCAGAACACCTTCTCAGCGCTAGGTGAAGAGGCCTTTGTGCCGAAGAGCGACACGCGCAATGTCGCGCTGTTTGCCCTCGAAGAGTGGGCGATGCATCCGGCGATCAAGCTCTCGTTCGGCGCGCGCATCGAGCACTCGAGCGTCAAGCCGACGGCGGGCGGTAATGAACGCTTCGACAATCTGCCGTCGCGCGACTTCACGCCGGGCAGCGTGTCGGCGGGTGCGGTCTTCGCATTGGCCCCCGCGTGGTCGGTCGCGCTCAACACCTCGTACACCGAGCGCGCGCCCACGTTCTATGAGCTGTATGCGAACGGCCCGCACCTGGCGACCGGGGTCTGGGAAATCGGCAGTCCGCAGGCCGCGATTGAAAAGGCGTTTTCGACGGACCTGTCGCTACGCTATGTACAGGGCCCGAACAAGGCCAGCGTCGGTCTCTTCTACAGCCGCTTCAACAACTTCATCGCACTCAACAATACGGGGCGCACGATCGATGAGGGCGGCCAGAGTTTGCCGGTCTATCAGTACGCGGGTGTGCCAGCCGACCTCTACGGAATGGAAGCCGAAGGCCGTGCGCGCCTTTGGCGCGGTCACGGCAACCTCGATCTCGAACTGCGCGGCGACTACACGATCGCGCGCAACCGCGAGACGGGCGAACCGCTGCCGCGCATCGCACCATTGCGTCTGACAGCGGCGCTTGCCTATGCGTTGGGTCACTGGGGCGCGCGACTGGAAATGGTGCACGCGAGTCCTCAAGGCCGCGTGCCTGCCAACGATCTGACGACCCGTGGCTACACCACGCTCGGTGCGGCGCTCACCTATCAGTTCAAGGCGGGTGGCGCGCAGTGGCTGGCGTACTTGAAGGGAGAGAACCTGACCAACCAGGAGGTACGTTTGGCCAGCTCGGTGCTGCGCGACATTGCGCCGCAGGGGGGGCGCTCGGTTCGCGTGGGTTTGCGCACCACGTTTTGAGCGGGATCGTGCCGCAAAAACGGAGTAATTTCCGAGAAATTTCCTCGCAGTAGGCGATTCGCGCGGCGCATTGCCGCGCGAATTTCACGATCCATGCCACGTTGTGCGACATCGCCTCGAGGGCGTCAAGCAGGGCGGGCGTGTTGCCGTCGACGCCTCTTGATATTCTTTCGATTGCCCTAAACTACAGTGACATCTCGCCCGGTCGGGCACGTCGTCACGATTGTGTGGCGCGCGCGGCCGGGCCAATCGTTACGGGGCGCACGTCGCCCCCCGAAAAGGAACAGGCATGGAGCAATATCACGGCACCACCATCGTCTGCGTTCGGCGCGGCGATCAGGTCGCGCTTGGCGGCGACGGTCAGGTCACCCTCGGCAATATCGTGATGAAGGGCACCGCCCGCAAGGTGCGCACGATTTACGACGGCAAGGTCATGGTTGGCTTCGCGGGTGCGACGGCCGATGCCTTCTCGCTGCTCGATCGTTTCGAGGCGAAGCTCCAGAAGCACCAGGGGCATTTGACGCGCTCGGCGGTGGAACTGGCCAAGGATTGGCGTACCGACCGCATGCTGCGCCGGCTCGAAGCGATGATGATCGTCGCCGATGCCGAGACCACGCTGGTCATCACCGGCAACGGCGATGTGCTCGATCCGGAGGGTGGCGTTGCCGCGATCGGTTCGGGCGGATCGTACGCCCAGGCGGCCGCCCGCGCGCTGGTCGAGAACACGGACCTGACGCCGGCGGAAGTCGTCAAGAAGGCGCTGACGATCGCGGGCGAAATGTGCATCTACACCAACGGCAATCACATCATCGAGGCGCTGCCCCCGAAGGCAGCGCAGTGACGACGCGCGTGCCGCAGCGGGCCTCCCTCCTGCGGCACGATTGGCCGGTCGGCAGGTGACCGGCCGGACGTCACCCTCCGTGCGAACCCCCTAATTTGGCGAACGTCATGACCCATATGACCCCCTCAGAGATCGTTTCCGAACTCGACAAACACATCATCGGCCAGCACAAGGCCAAGAAGGCCGTCGCGGTGGCGTTGCGCAACCGCTGGCGCCGTCAGCAGGTGGCCGATCCCCTGCGTCAGGAAATCACGCCGAAGAACATTCTGATGATCGGTCCGACCGGTGTCGGCAAGACCGAAATCGCGCGCCGTTTGGCCAAGCTGGCCGACGCGCCATTCATCAAGGTCGAGGCGACCAAGTTCACCGAAGTCGGCTACGTGGGGCGCGACGTGGACAGCATCGTGCGCGACCTCGCGGAAATCGCGATCAAGCAGACGCGTGAAGCTGAAATGAAGAAGGTGCGCACCACGGCGGAAGATCGCGCCGAGGATCGCATTCTCGATCTGTTGCTGCCGAGCGGGCGCGAGTCGTCGCGCGACATCCGTTTCGGTTCGGCGTCGCACGAGGTCGAGGCCAGCAGCGAGGATAACGCCACGCGCCAGACGTTCCGCAAACGTCTGCGCGAAGGTCAGCTCGACGACAAGGAAGTCGAATTGGAAGTGGAAATTCCGGCGCAGGGCATGGAGATCATGGGCCCGCCGGGCATGGAAGAGATGACCGAGCAGATCAAGGGCATGTTCGCGAATCTGGGCAACCAGCGCAAGAAGCGCCAGAAGCTCAAGATCAAGGACGCGCTCAAGGTGCTGACCGACGAAGAAGCGTCGAAGATGCTCAACGACGAGGAGGTCAAGCAACTGGCCTTGCGCAACGTCGAGCAGAACGGCATCGTGTTCCTCGACGAAATCGACAAGATCGCCACGCGCAGCGAAGTGGGTGGCGGCGACGTGTCGCGTCAGGGCGTGCAGCGCGACCTGCTGCCGCTCGTGGAAGGCACGACCGTGAGCACGAAGTTCGGCATGATCAAGACGGATCACATTCTGTTCATCGCGAGCGGGGCGTTCCATCTGGCCAAGCCGAGCGATCTGATTCCGGAACTGCAGGGCCGCTTCCCGATTCGCGTCGAACTCGAATCGCTGTCGGTCCAGGATTTCGAAGCGATCCTCACGCAGACGGATGCCAGCCTCGTGAAGCAGTATCAGGCCTTGCTCGCCACGGAAGACGTGACGCTCGACTTCGCGCCGGACGGCATCAAGCGGCTCGCGGAAATCGCTTTCTCTGTGAACGAGAAGACGGAAAACATCGGGGCGCGACGTCTGTACACCGTCATCGAAAAGCTGCTCGAGGACATCTCGTACAACGCCGGCAAGCAGGCGAACGAAGTAGTGTCGATCGACGCCGGCTACGTCAATCGCTTCCTCGAGGAAGTGGCGCAGAACGAAGATCTGTCGCGCTACGTGCTGTGATGGCGTGACGTTCGCTGCAATGTGAAAAAGGCCCCTCGGGGCCTTTTTTGCGTTTGACGATTTGACGATGGGCGTTACTGCTTCACCGGACGCTTGAGCAGTTTGCGCTGCAGCGTGCGCCGATGCATGTTCAGCGCGCGTGCCGTGGCGGAGATGTTGCCGTTGTGCTCGGTGAGCACGCGTTGAATGTGCTCCCATTCGAGGCGCGCGACCGACAGCGGCGAGGGGTTTTCGATGGCTTCGTCGGCCTGGGTCTCGCTCGCATCGCTGCGCAGCGATGCGAGGATGGTGTCGGCGTTGGCCGGCTTGGCCAGGTAGTTGTCGGCGCCATCCTTGACGGCTTGCACCGCCGTCGCAATGCTCGCGTAGCCGGTGAGCACCAGCATGCGTGATTTCGGTTGCAACGCGCGCAATGGCGCGATGAGCGGCAGTCCCGAGTCGTGACCCAGATGGAGGTCGACCGAGATCAGGTCGAACTGGCGCGTGCGCGCCGCGAGCAGCGCCGCGGCACTGTCGGCGGCGATCTGCACGTCGTAGCCGCGCCGCGTCAGCGCGCGGGCGAGCGTTTCGGCGAAAACGACGTCGTCGTCGATAAGAAGGAAGTGGGAGGCGTTCATGTCTGACTCCGCGAGCCGAAGAGGAAAGTGGCCATCGGCAGGCGCAGCTCGGCGCGCGTGCCTTGCGGCGTGTTGGGGGTGAGGACGATGTCGCCGCCGAGACGCTGGGCACTGGCAAAGGCCAGATACAGGCCCATGCCTTGTCCGCCGTGCGTACTCATGACGGGTGAATTTCCCAGCCGGGTACGCAGCTCAGTGGTCATGCCGGGGCCTTCGTCGCAGACCGTGAAGCGGATGTCGTCAGGCGTGACCGCCACGTCGAGGGTGACCGACGACGGGCTGAAATACGCGGCGTTATCGAGCACGATGGTCAGGATCTGGCCAACTTGCACGGTGTCTTCGATGCGCGCGGTCAACTTCGGCGGCACGTGCATCTGGAACTGGACTTGCGGATGCCGTAAGCGCCATTGCGTGGTGAACGCCGGCAACCATTCGGCCAACGCCTGCCGCACCGGTGCCGCCGCACGCGTCTGCACGTGGCCGATGGCGCTCTTGCACAGCGCGATTTGTTGTTCAAGCGTCTGCAGATCCGGCTCGTAGGGCTTCAACGCGGCATTGCCCAGGCTCTCGCTGCGCAGTTCGCCGACGACCACGGCCATGGTCGAGAGCGGGGTGCCGAGTTCGTGTGCCACGCTCGCGGCCTGAGCGCCGAGAGCGGCCATCCGCTCGTCGCGCAGCAACCGCTGTTCAGCGCGGGCGAGTTGCGCGTCGCGCGCGCGCAAGGCCCGCGACATCCGCGAAACGAACCACGCGATCACGAGCACGCTGACCACGAAGTTGACCCACATGCCGGCCAGATGCAGGCGCAGCAGATTGCCCGGGTCTGCCAGATCGAGCGGCACGTACTGAAAGTTCAGCGCGCCATACGCGACCAGCGAGAGCAGCGCCAGTTGCGACGCGTTGCGCCATGGCAGCACGGCGGCGGCGATCGCCAGGCCCGGCAGGAAGAGGGAGACGAACGGGTTGGTCGCGCCGCCCGAGAAGAACAGCAGCGCCGTGAGCGCGGCCAGATCGACAAGCAACTGGCTCATCAGGTCCAGATCGGTGCGGCGCCGGGCGCGCTCGATACCCCGCCGCGCGCGCACCCACGTGAGGACGTTGAACAGCACTTCGAGGGCGATGATGGTGAGCATCGGCTCGAGCGGCAGTCGCACGCCGAGCCAGAGTTGCACAACGCCGATCGTCGCCAACTGGCCGACGATGGCCAGACAGCGCAACCAGAAGAGCTGAACGACGTTGGCTCGCTCGATGGGGAAATGGGTCATACGACAAGTGTACCAAGTCCGGGTCACGGGCTATCCCGCGTCGCAGGGCGCTGCGACACTCTGCCGCATGGGTGCCGATGAAGAACCGATGAGGCGCCGATGACCGGCATCACGCAACGCGTTCCCGCGGGTGGCGGGGCGCGACTACAATGAGCATCCACGTCTTGCGCGGCAGGGTGTCGCGTAACCTCTCATGCGATACAGGGCGGAAGCCTTCCGTCGACAACGATAAGGAGTTTGCATGAAGCACAAGCTATGGGCAGTTGCCGCACTGAGTTTCAGCATGGCTTCGGCCTACGCACAGGTGGGGCAGGTGACGGTGTCCGACGCGTGGGCACGCGGTACCGTGCCGGGTCAGAGTGCGACCGGCATTTTCATGACGTTGCAGGCGCCTCGGGCGACCACGCTCGTGGGCGTGAGCACCCCCGCCGCCGCAAACGCCGAAGTGCATGAAATGAAGCTCGAAGGCGCGCTCATGAAAATGCGCGCCCTGCCGAGCGGTTTGCCGCTGCCGGCCAATCAGCCCGTGCAGCTCAAGCCGGGCGGCTATCACATCATGCTCAGCGACCTGAAGACGCCGCTCAAGAAGGGCGACACCGTGCCGGTCACGTTGCGCTTCGAATCCGCCGATCACAAGATGTCCGAGCAGCAGGTTCAGATCCCTGTGCTCGACCTGACGGCGAGCGGGCCTGCGGGCACCGGCATGAGGGGTATGAGTGGTATGAGCGGTATGGCCGGTATGGCGCACGGCGCCGCCCATAGTCAATAAAGCACCGGCGGTTCAGGTCATGGCCAACAAGACGCTCGGTACCCGGCAGAAGCTGATGTTTCGCGGCGCGGCGGGTGTCGGCGGCCGGGTGGGCGCCCGTTACACGGGGGGGCGGCCTCCGTCACCGGCGCCTGGCGCGCCCGAGGTGCCGGGCCGTCGGCAGGGCTCAGTCGGGATTGGCAATGGTCGCGAGGTCGGTGGGGTTGGTGAGGTTGGCGGACGTCGCACGGGCGGCGGCGGTGCCGTTGATTCCCACACCGGCCGCAAGCAGCGCCGCGCGAAGACAGGCGGGGCATAGACAGGTGCCCCGCGGCGAAGCGAGTTGCACAACTGCAACAGCGGCGGCGTTGTCAGGGGCTGGCCTCTGGCGGGGGGGGCGCAGCGCGTAAATCGGGGGCGAAAGGGGGCGCGGTAAAAATCGGCCACTGACGGGCGTGCATGGAGAGGCCAAAGGGGAGATACGTACGCGCAGCCCTGCGCCGCTGACGGGGCGAGAATCGCCGCATTTGCGGTTGCCGCCCCGCATGTGACGAAGGGTCGCCATGGGCATCGACCGACGCAAGTCCCAGACCCTGTCGAATCCCGTCAAAGCCCCGCACGGCCGGGCGCCTTGGCTGTACAATTCGCCGTGTTTCTGGTCCACCTGCGAAAAACCTTCCCGCCATGTCCGATCTGCAACCGTCTTCCATCGACGACATCGCTCCTGCTCTCAAGGCCGAAGTTCTGGCTGAGGCGATGCCGTATATCCGCAAATATCACGGCAAGACCGTGGTGATTAAATACGGCGGCAACGCAATGACCGAAGAGCGCCTGAAGCGAGGCTTCGCGCGCGACGTCATTCTTCTCAAGCTCGTGGGCATCAACCCGGTGGTGGTGCATGGGGGCGGCCCGCAGATCGATCAGGCGCTCAAGAAGATCGGCAAGCAGGGCACGTTCGTCCAGGGCATGCGCGTGACCGACGAAGAGACGATGGAAGTGGTTGAGTGGGTGCTCGGCGGCGAAGTCCAGCAGGACATCGTCATGCTGATCAACCAGTACGGCGGCCAGGCGGTGGGTCTCACCGGCAAGGACGGCGGCCTGATCAACGCGCGCAAGATGTTGATTCCGGATCGCGAAAACGCCGGCGAGCTGCTCGACATCGGTTTCGTCGGTGAAGTCGACTCGATCAATCCGGCCGTGGTGCGTGCGCTGCAAGACGACGCTTTCATCCCGGTGATTTCGCCGATCGGCGTTGGGGAAGATGGCCAGGCGTACAACATCAACGCCGACCTCGTGGCCGGCAAGCTCGCCACGGTGTTGGGCGCCGAGAAGTTGGTGATGATGACCAACATTCCGGGCGTGATGGACAAGGACGGCAATCTGCTGACCGACCTGTCGGCGCGCGAGATCGACGACCTGTTCGCCGACGGCACGATCTCGGGCGGCATGCTGCCGAAGATCTCGTCGGCACTCGACGCTGCGAAGAGCGGCGTGAAGTCGGTGCACATCGTCGACGGCCGCATCGAGCATTCGGTGCTGCTCGAAATCCTGACGGAACAGCCATTCGGCACGATGATCCGCTCGCACTGAGTGCGACGCGTGGGGGCGGTGACGATGCCCACATCGCCCGGCCCCCCGAGTATCGAAGGCGGACCCTGCGGGGTCCGCTTTGTTTTGGTGTGACCCCTTCTTCGCGAGACCGCATGCCTACCCCCGCCTTTTTCTCCTGGAGCGGCGGCAAGGATTCCTGCCTTGCCCTGCATCACGCATTGTCTGGCGACACGCGCGGCGAGCCGCACTACGAGGTGCGTCGTCTGCTTGCGATGTTCGACGAAACGGGCGACAGCTCGCGCTCGCATGGTTTGCCGCGTGAATTGATGCAGTCGCAGGCCGAGGCACTCGGCATCCCGCTCGACGTCGGCCATGCCGGCTGGCACGAATACGAGGCGGCGTTCGTCGCCCGCTTGCTGGCGATGCGTGCCGAGGGCATCACGCACGGCTTGTTCGGCGATATCGATTTGCAGCCGCATCGCGATTGGGAAGAGAAGGTCTGCGCGGCGGCGGGCATGACCGCCGTATTGCCGCTGTGGCAACGCGAGCGCCTGACACTCGCGCACGAATTCATCTCGCTGGGCTATCGGGCGGTGATCGTCTGTGTGGACGGTCGGCACCTCGGGCCGGAATTCGTCGGCCGCGAATACGATGCCTCGCTGCTGGCGGACCTGCCGGCGCACGTCGACGCGTGCGGTGAGAACGGCGAGTTCCACACGTTCGCCTACGATGGCCCTCGCTTCACGCGCCCGGTGCCGTGGCGCATCGAGTGTGTCGAGACGATTCACGGCCCCAAAGAGTACGGCGGCACGCCGTACCACCGCGCGCAGATCGTGGCAGCGGGCGGCTGACCGGCGCCCACGGCATCAGCCGGGCGCCGTCAGCCGACGCAGTTCGTCGAGCAGCTTGGCGGCGGGGCTTGGCAAGATCCCCTGACGGCGGCGGAAGGCCGTGAGCATGCGCGTGGCGTGAACGGTCGGGATCGGCAGGGTGTCCATCACACGCGCGCGTGCTTCGACGTCATACATCGGCTCGGGCATCCACGTCAGAAAGCCGCATCGCGCGACCATGCTCTTGAGCACCGGGACGGAGCGCGTCTCCACGACAATGTTCGGCAACGCCAGCCCATGCGAGGCGAACACGCTTTCCACATGCGCGTATGGCGCGGTGCCGCGCGGCGGAATCGCCCAGCGTTCCCCGAGTGTGTCGGCCAGTGTGAGCGTGCCGCGCTGGCGCAACGGATGGTCGCACGCGGCGACCACATAACTGTCGTCCTTCCAATGGCAGTCGGAGATCGCGACGATGTCATCGGTGTCGGGGGCCACGGTCGAGAGCGCCAGATCGATCTCGTGGTGCATCAGTCCCTGGGCGAGCCGGTCCCAAACCCCTTCGATGATTTCCACGCGCAGGTTCGGCCAGCGGTCGAGCACGCGCTCGACCGCGAGCGGCAGCACATGGCTGGCGATGGCGCCGACCGCGCCGACCTTGATCGTGCCTTTCGCGAGCCCGCGCAGCGCATCGATTTCTTCACGCGCATGCTCGGCTTCGCGCTCGAGCAACATGGCGTGCGGCAGCAACGCTTGCCCGAATGCCGTCAAGGCCATCCCCTTGCTGTGACGCTCGAACAGCGGCGCGCCGAGATCGGCTTCGAGCCGTTTGATGGTACGGCTCAGCGCGGGCTGCGTGAGATGCAGCTCGGTGGCGGCGCGTCCGAGACTGCCGGTCTCGACGATGGTCGTGAAAGCGCGCAATTGCTGGAGATTGAGGCTCATGGGGGGAGGGCAGTCCAGAGGTCGGAACGAGACCGAGCGCCGCTCCGGCAACGTGGCAGCAGGGCGACGCATAAGCCATGCAAGATCGTAATGACTTCGGCACGCAAAAGCAATTCCGGTGCATATATCGACTCCCTATACTCGTCGAAACGCTCGCCGAGACCCGCACCTGATCGCGCGGCCCGAGCTACGACAACCGCCCGCCGTCACGCGTTCGCCCGTCGACGGTGGCAGGAGACGACAGCCCCCATGAAAGACAGCCGAGAACTTCGTGCCGGCCAACGCGCCGGCGACCCGCAAACCCTGACGGTTCGCGAGGTGGTCATCGATCTGATGCGCCGCCATGGCATGACAAAGGTATTCGCCAACCCCGGTTCGACTGAGCTGCCGCTGTTCCGCGACTTCCCGCCGGACTTCGAGTACGTGCTGGGCCTGCAGGAGGCCGTCGTTGTCGGCATGGCCGATGGTTATGCGCAGGCGAGCGGCAACGCGGCGTTCGTCAACCTGCACTCGGCCGCCGGTGTCGGCAACGCGATGGGCAACATCTTTACCGCCTACAGGAACCAGACGCCGCTCATCGTGACGGCCGGACAGCAGGCGCGCTCGATTCTCCCGTTCGATCCGTTCCTCGCGTCGGTGCGTGCGACCGAGTTGCCGCAACCGTACGTCAAGTTCAGTCTGGAGCCGGCGCGCGCCGAAGACGTGCCGATGGCGCTGGCCCGCGCCTATCACATCGCCATGCAGGAACCGAAGGGGCCGGTCTTCGCCTCCATTCCGGTCGATGATTGGGACCGGCCGGCCGAGGCGTTGCCACCGCGTCAGGTGAGCACGCGGGTGCAGCCCGATCCGTTCGCACTTGCCCAACTGGGGGCGGCGCTCGATGCATGCTTGCGTCCGGTGTTCGTGGTCGGCTCGTCGATTGACCGCGCGGGGGCGTTCGATGCCGTGCGCGCGTTGGCCGAGCGGCATCACGCGCGCGTCTTCACCGCACCGATGTCCGCGCGCTGCGCGTTCCCGGAAGATCACCGGCTGTTTGCCGGCTTCCTGCCGCCGATGCGCGAGAAGATCGTCGATCTGCTGGGCGGTCACGATCTGATTCTTGTGATTGGCGCCCCGGCGTTCACGTATCACGTGGAAGGGACCGGGCCGCACGTGCCCGAGGGCGCTTCGCTGTTCCAGTTGATCGAAGATCCGGGCGTGGCCGCGTGGACGCCGGTCGGCGCCTCCGTCGTCGGTAACGTGCGACTTGGCGTCGAAGCCTTGCTCGCGCGCGAGGTCCCCGGCGAGCGCGCGTTGCCGCCGCCGCGCAGCATGCCGCCGGTGGCGCTGCCGAACGCGGCAGGCGAGCGCATGTCGACGGCCTTCGCACTGCAAACGCTCGCGAGCGTTCGCGCGGCGCACGACATCGTCGTCGAGGAGGCGCCGAGCGCACGCTCTGTCATGCAGCAATACCTGCCGTTCTCGCAGCCGGGCACGTTCTACACGATGAACAGCGGCGGTCTCGGCTACTCGCTGCCCGCGGCCGTCGGGGTGGCGATGGCGCATCCCGGGCGGCGCGTCATCGGCCTGATTGGCGATGGCTCCGCGATGTACTCGATTCAAGGCTTGTGGAGCGCGGCGCAGGCCAGACTGCCAATCACGTTCGTTATCCTGAATAATCGGCGCTACGCTGCGTTGCAGGACTTCGCGCCGTCGTTCGGCTTCGGCCCCACCGATCCGGTGCAGGGGACCGATCTGCCCGATCTGGATTTCGTGCGTCTGGCCGAAGGCATGGGCGTGCGCGCGCAACGCGTCGCGCAGGGCGGCGAGTTGCACGGCGTCCTGTCGCAGGCACTCGCGAGCGGCGAGACGCGTCTTGTCGAGATCGTGGTGACGTGACGCACGGCGCGTGCCATCCCGAGACGAACTACCGAGCCAGGAGACAAAACACCATGCAAGCCCAGCAAGATCCCAAAGCGCTGACGATGTTGATCGCCGGCAAGCGCGTCGGCGCCACACACGGCGCCACGTTCGAGCGACGCAATCCGCTGGACGGCGAGGTCGCCTCGCGCGCCCCCGCCGCCACGGTCGACGACGCCCGCGCCGCGGTGCGCGCCGCGTGGGACGCGTTCCCCGCCTGGTCGAACACCGGTCCCGGCGAACGGCGCGCGCTGTTGATGAAGGCCGCCGACCGGCTCGAAGCGAAGATCGAGGCGTTTCAGGCGGCCATGGCGGCGGAAACGGGAGCGTCAGGTCTGTGGGCCGGCTTCAACGTGCATCTGGCGGCGCAGGGGCTGCGCGAAGCCGCCGCCATGACGACGCAGATCGCCGGCGAGATCATCCCCTCGGATGTGCCGGGCAGCCTCGCGATGGGCGTGCGTCAGGCCGCCGGCGTAGTGCTGGGCATCGCGCCGTGGAACGCGCCGGTGATTCTTGGCGTGCGCTCGCTCGCGCTGCCGCTCGCCTGCGGCAACACCGTCGTCTTCAAGGGCTCGGAGCTGTGCCCGGCCACGCACGGCCTGATTGCCGATGCGCTCGACGAAGCCGGTCTGCCGCCGGGCGTCGTGAACTTCATTACGAATGCACCGAAAGACGCGGGCGCCATCGTCGAAGCGCTGATCGCCGCGCCTGCGGTGCGTCGCGTGAACTTCACCGGCTCGACGCGCGTCGGCCGCATCATCGCCACGCTGTGCGCCGAGCATCTCAAGCCGGCGGTGCTGGAGCTGGGCGGCAAGGCGCCGTGTCTTGTGCTCGACGATGCCGATCTCGACGCGGCCGTCAACGGTGTCGCGTTCGGCGCGTTCGCCAACTCCGGCCAGATCTGCATGTCGACGGAGCGCATCGTGGTGGCGGAATCGATTGCCGACGCCTTCGTCGACAAGCTTGCCGCCAAGGCGCGCGCACTGCCGCTGGGCGATCCGCGCGACGGCCCGGTCGTGCTGGGCTCGGTGATCGACATGGCGACCGTCGCGCGCTGCAATGCGTTGATCGACGATGCGCTTGCCAAGGGCGCAACGCTGCTGTGCGGCGGCCGTGCCGACACCACGCTCATGCCTGCGACGTTGCTCGATCACGTCACGCCGGACATGCAGATCTACCGCGAAGAGTCGTTCGGTCCGGTCAAGGGCATTGTGCGCGTGAAGGACGACGAAGCCGCCATCGCCTGCGCCAACGACAACGCCTATGGCCTGTCGTGCGCCGTGTTCAGTCGCGACATCGCCCGCGCGATGGGCGTGGCCAAGCGCATCGAATCGGGCATCTGCCACATCAATGGCCCCACAGTGCACGACGAAGCGCAGATGCCGTTCGGCGGCGTGAAGTCGAGCGGCTGGGGACGTTTCGGCGGCAAAGCCGGCATTCACGAATTTACCGATCTGCGCTGGATGACGGTGCAGACCACCCCGCGTCATTACCCGTTCTGAGCGACGTCCAGTCGCCAGCGCACCGATGATGTCATGCAGGACCACCATACCGCCGCAGCCGGGACACCGGAACAGACGGCCGGAGGAGACAACCGTGTCACAACCGTTTGAGACTGCGCCGGCGACTGCCGGCGCCACGTCCGGCCACACCCAGGCCGGCGACGCGCACCACCCTGAAGCGAACACCGCTGGCGCGACGGCGAATTTCGGCCGCGTAGTGGCGGCTAGTTGCTTCGGTACCGCCATCGAGTGGTATGACTTTTTCGTCTACGGCTTTCTCGCGCCCATCGTGTTCGATCGGCTGTTCTTCCCGCAGCTCGACGCGATGACCGGCATGATCGCCGTATTCGCCACGTTCGCCGTAGGCTTCCTCGCGCGGCCGATCGGCGGCATTGTATTCGGACACTTCGGCGACCGCATCGGTCGCAAGTCGATCCTGCTGTTCACGCTGATTCTGATGGGCGTGGCCACCACGATGATCGGTCTGTTGCCGACCTACGACCAGGTCGGCATGTGGGCGCCGATCATGCTCGTGACGCTGCGCTTCGTGCAGGGATTTGCGCTCGGTGGCGAGTCGGTCGGCGGGTTGCTGATGACCGTCGAGGCGGCCCCCGCGCACTTACGCGGCCTGTTCGGCGGACTGATCCAGGCCGCCGGGCCGACGTCGATCGTTGGCGCGTCGCTCGCTATCGTGCTGATTACCCGCCTGCCCGAAAAGGATCTGCTCGCGTGGGGCTGGCGCGTGCCGTTTCTCGTGAGCCTGCTGCTCGTGGCGCTGGGCACCTACGTGCGCCTGAAAGTCGAGGAGTCGCCGAGCTTCAAGGCGGCGGAGCAGCATCGCGACATCGCGAAAGTGCCGGTCGTGGAAGTGCTCACGCATTACTGGCGGCCGACGCTCGTCACGTTCTTCATCTGCCTGGCCGAGACGAGCTTCTTTTACCTGGTCGCGATTTTCTCGCTGTCGTATGGCACCAAGACGCTCGGCTTGCCGCGCAGCATGATGGCTGACGGCGTGTTGTACGCGAACCTGCTCGCCATGCTGACGATCCCGACGTTCGGCATGCTCTCCGACAAGCTGGGCCGCCGTCCGATGTTCCTGTTGGGGCTGGCTGCCACGGCGATCTTCATCTATCCGTTCTTCCTGATGATGGGCAGCAAGGAGACGGCGCTGGTCGTGCTCGCCATCGTGATCGGCGCGGGCCTGATTCACCCGATGATGTTCGGTCCCGAAGGCAGCTTCTTCTCGGAACTGTTCGATACGCGCGTACGCTTCTCGGGCGTGTCGCTCGGCAAGCAGATCGGTACCGTGCTGGGGGGCGGACTCGCACCGATGATCGCGGCGAGTCTGCTTGCCTGGAGCCATGGCCACATCTGGCCGGTCATCGTCTACTTCCTCGTGCTCGCCGCGATGGCGCTGATCTCGACGTTCCTCGTCCGGGAGACGAAGGCCCGGGTGCTGTGAGGCCCACGACATAGAGACGTCGATGGCGTTCGCGACGCGGTCAGGTCATCAAGAAAAGTCAGCCCCGCTCGCGATGCGAAGCGGGGCGATTTCCTTCGGTGAGGACAAGGATGCGTTACAGATCGAGCACCAGCATGGGCGACCGGCTGCGCGAGCAGCACGGCAGGATTTGGTCGTTGGCGGCGCGCTCGTCGTCGGTCAGGTAGACATCGCGATGCTCCGGGGTGCCGTCGATCACCCGCGTGAGGCACGTGCCGCACACGCCCTGCTCGCACGACATCTGCACTTCCACGCCGTTCGCGGCGAGCGCCGCGACAATGGTCTCGCCCGCCTTCACGTCGATCACGCGACCGCTCGAATGCAGCTTGACCTGGAATGCCTTGTCGCCCGCCGTGTCCGACGGCATCGGTGCGGCGAAGTACTCGCGATGCACATTGCCTTCCGGCCACTGCGCCGCTTCTGCGCGTGCCAGCACGGCGTCGATGAATCCTGCCGGGCCGCAGACATACAGGTGCTTGCCGCCGGACGGTTGCGCAAGAATCGCGTCGAGATCGGCGCGCTCGCCTTCGCTGTCGAAGTACAGGTGCGTCTTCGCCGCGAGATCGTCGCGCGCGAAACGATCGCGAAACGCCGTGCGCGCCGGTTCACGCGTGCCGTAATGCACTTCGAACGACGCGCCGCGGGCGCACAACGCTTCGGCCATGCACAGAATCGGCGTCACGCCGATCCCTCCGGCAAGCAGGATGCTGTGCGTGGCGTGTTCCACCAACGGGAAGTGATTGCGCGGCGCGCTGATCTCCACCGTCGTGCCGGGCGTGAGCGCATGCATGGCGGTCGAACCGCCGCGCGACGCCGGGTCGCGCAGTACACCCACGCAATAGCGATGGGTCTCACCCGGCGCATTGCACAACGAGTACTGCCGCACGAGCCCGTCGGCGACATGCACGTCGATGTGTGCACCCGCGGTGAAGGCCGGCAAGGGGGTGCCGTCGACACTCACCCATTCGAATTCGCAGATGTCGGTGGCAACATCGCGCTTGCTCGCGAGCCGGACCTTCATGCCGCGTTCTCCGCGTTCCCCAGGCTGCCCACGATCCCCTTTGCGGCCCGTTCGGCCTCGATCAGCCGATCGAGCACCTTGCGCGACTGCACGCCGCCGGCGTCGATGTTGAGCTTCAGGATCTTCTTCTCCGGATACGCCGAGAGGTTGCGTTGCTGGGCTTCGAGCACTTCCTGGTCCTCGGCGAAGATACCGCCCTGGCCGCGCTTGATCGCGGCGGTCAGCTCGGCATCTTCGGGCTTGAAGTTACGCGCCATGCCCCAGAAGTACCAGATCGATTCGTCGGTCTCGGGCGTGATGAAGTCGACCACGATGCTGCCGGCCTTCTTGTCGGCCGGGGCGTCGTAACCGCCATGACCCGCGTGCGCCACACCCACTTCGATCATCACGTGACTCGGCGGCGTGAAGCGGCACACCTGCCAGCGGTCGCACGGCACCTGGTCGTCCAGGCCGTTCGCGCGCAGTGCGCTCGCCCAGAACGGCGGGGCCTTGATGTTCTCCATATGACGCGCGGTGATCACGCTATCCCCCTCGACCGTCGTCTTCGGCGGGGCTTCCTCGATCTCGTCCTGACCGATGCTCGTCGCGTGCACGTAGGTCTCGTGCGTCAGATCCATCAGGTTGTCGATCATCAGTCGATAGTCGCACTTGATGTGATACAGGCCACCGCCGTAGGCCCACTGATCGCTCACCGCCCATTCCAGGTGAGGAATCTCGTCGGGATTTGCGAGCGCGGCGTCGCCCGGCCAGACCCACACGAAGCCGTAACGCTCCACGCACGGATACGCGCGCGTTTTCGGGAAGCCGCCGACGCGCTGGCCGACCATCTTCGTGCACTTGCCGCCGCCGTCGACCGTCAGGCCGTGATAGCCGCACACGAGGTGGCCGTCCTTGACGAAGCCCAGCGACAGCGCCGCGCCGCGATGCGGACAGAAGTCTTCCAGGGCCGCGACGTTGCCGTTGGCTTCACGGAAAAACACCATCGCTTCGTTGCAGACCTTGCGGCCCAATGGCTTGTCGGCGAACTCGTCCGGCGTGCATGCGACGTACCAGGTATTTTTCAGAAACATGTTCGTTTGTCTCCTTGGCGCGCCGTCGACGGGCGCGCTCTCGTGTCGATAGAGGATGGTCGGGATGAAGTCGAGGGACGCGTGTCAGAGCAACTGCGCGCCCATGCTGTGTTCCTGGGTGACGATGTGCTCGCGGCACATGAACTCGGCACGATCGGGCTGACGGGCGGCAATCGCCTCGACAATCGCGTGATGCTGGCGATGCGCGTACGCGATGATGTCGGCGTACTGGCGTCGGTCCTTGTGTCCGAAGGCCACCGTACGCGGCGCGACGAAAGGCACCAGATTGCAGCGCGCGACGAAGCCTTCGAGCAGCGGATTCTGCGCGCCGACGACGAGCAGGTCATGAAAGCGCGCGTTGAGCGACGCGTAACCGATCTGTACTTCGGCTGTCATCGTATGGTCGGCGAGCAGGGCGTCGCCTTCGGCCAACAGGTCGCGCAACTGCTTGAGCAGCTCGGCGCTTGCGCCCTTTTCGGCCAGCAGACGTGCGGCATAACCTTCGAGCGCGCCACGCAGATGCAGCGCCTCGACACTTTCCTCACGCGTATGCGCTCGCACCGCGTAGCCGCGCTGACCGGCACGCACGACCAGCCCTTCCTCGGCAAGCACCGGCAATGCCTGCCGCACCGGCATGCGCGAGACACCGAGTTGCTCCGCGAGCTTGGCTTCGGCCAGACGCTCGCCCGGCGCAAGTTCACCCTTGAGAATCATCTCGCGCAACTGAACCGTGGTGGGCGTGGGATGCAGCATGCGTCTCCTTTCGATGGCGGGAATTCGTGCCGGTCATTCTGGAGGCTTCCAGGCCCGGCTTTTTTATTATGGGATCCCATAATAAGACATTGCATCAGTAAATACCCTGCTTTATGTGCATATGGGATCCCGTATAGACTCGCCGCAGCATAACGGTGGGGGATCGCATGGCATCGCCCACGCATGACAAGACAAAGGACGGAGACTTCACGTGGCAAAGATCATTGGGGGGATCGGTACGTCGCATGTGCCGACCATCGGCGTGGCGTACGACAAGGGCAAGCAGCAGGATCCCGCGTGGGCGCCGCTGTTCCAGGGCTACGAGCCCGTGGCGAAGTGGCTGGCGGAGAAGCAGGCCGATGTGCTGGTGTTCTTCTACAACGATCACGCGACCACGTTTTTCTTCGACATGTATCCGACGTTCGCGCTCGGCGTGGGCGACTCGTTCCCGATCGCCGACGAAGGGGCCGGGCTGCGTCCGTTGCCGCCGATTCGGGGCGACGTCGCGCTGCAGGCACACATTGCCGAGTCGCTCGTGAACGACGAATTCGACATCACCGTATTTCAGGACAAGCCCATCGATCACGGCTGCGCGTCGCCGCTGCCGCTGCTGTGGCCGCACAAGCCGGACTGGCCGGGTACGGTCGTGCCGATCGCCATCAACGTTTTGCAATACCCATTGCCGACGGGGCGCCGCTGCTATCGCCTCGGTCAGGCCGTGCGCCGCGCCATCGAGTCGTATCCGGAAGATCTGCGCGTGGTGGTGGTGGGCACGGGCGGTCTCTCGCACCAGATCCACGGCGAGCGCGCGGGCTACAACGACGAAGCGTGGGATCGCGAATTCCTGTCGTTGCTCGAACATCAGCCCGAGACGCTGACCGAACTCAGGCATGTGGATTACGTCGAGCGCGGCGGTGCCGAGAGCGTGGAGCAAATCATGTGGCTGTCGATGCGCGGTGCGCTGGGCCCGCGCATCAAGCGTCTGCATCTGAACTACTACCTGGCGACGACGACGGCCATGACCGTCGCGCTCTACGAGGAGGACGCCGCATGAACCCGCAGCTCGAAGGCATCGAGGCGATCACCGGCACGTACGCGTTCGACTTGCGCGTGAGCCATCGCACGCTCAAGCTCAATCGCTTCTTCTGGCACATGATTCGCGCCGACAATCGGGAGTCGTTTCTCGGCGACCCCGTTGCTGCGATGACCGCCGCCGGTCTGACCGCCGACGAACAGGCGATGGTGCAAGCGCAGGACTGGCTTGGACTCGTGCGTCACGGCGTGAATTTCTTCGTGCTCGAAAAATTCGCTCGCGTGGTGCGCAAGACGAACCTCGAAGTCTATGCGCTCATGCGCGGCGAGACGCTCGACGAGTTCATGGCCACGCGCCGCGTGCCGACCCTGCGCTGAACCCGGCGACGCACCGCGCATGTCCATCGACACGTCGATCAGCCTGACCACGCCGTTGGCCGCCCCTCAACTCGCCTGTCACGAGCGCGGCACATGGAGCCGTGCGCCACAGAGCAACGAGGCGACGCTCCTGTGCCGAAAATTGCGCGGCCTGCGCGCGATGGTCGCCGTGCTGGAATGCGATTCGGTAGCGCGTGCGGCGCGCATGCTGCATCTCTCACAGTCGGCCGTTGCACGCTCGATCTCCGATATCGAGGCGGAGCTGGGCTTTCCGTTGTTTCACCGCAGCGCGCGCGGCCTGACGCCGAACGCGGCCGGTCAGCGCCTGGGTGTGCGCGCCACGCGCGCACTCGCGGAGTTGGCCAACGGGTATCGCGACGCGTTTGCCGCCACGGCGTCGCAGGCCGACGGCGGTGCGCGGGCCGCAAGTCGCTTCGCGGCGGTTGTCGCTCCCCAGCAACTCACCAGCTTCATCGCGGTCGCGGAGCTGGGTAGCGGGCCGCTCGCGGCGAGCCGCCTGCAATGCTCTCAACCGACCATCCAGCGCAATCTCGATCAGCTCGAAGATCTGATCGGTATCAAGCTGTTTCGACGCACGCCGCGCGGCACGCGTCTGACGGACGAGGCGCAGGCGTTGCTCGGCCCGGTCAAGCGCGCGCTGGCCGAGCTGGCGATCGCCGAAGACGAACTCGCGCCATTCGGGGGGCGTCAGCAAGGCACCGTGATCGTGGCCGCGTTGCCGCTGTCCAGTGGCTTTCTGCTGCCCAAAGCCATCGACAGTCTGCTGTACCAGTCGCCGTATCTGAATGTGACAGTGGTGGACGGCACCTACGAAGCCCTGATTCGCCAGTTGCGACAGGCCGACGTCGACATGATCGTCGGCGCCTTGCGAGCGAGCGACGTGCCGCAGGACATTCGCCAGGAGGCGCTGTTCGAGGATCACCTGTCGGTGGTCGCCCGTGCCGACCATCCCTGCCTGTCGTCGGGCCGCACGCCCACGCTCGCGGAACTGGCCGAGTACGGCTGGGTGAGCCCGCTGCCCTCCACGCCCGCGCGCCGGGTATTCGAGCGCGTGTTTCATGCGGAGGGTCTGGCATTGCCGCGTACGCAGGTGCACGCGAGCAGTTCACCGGTGGTACGCGGGTTATTGTCATCGAGCGACCGGCTTGCGTTGCTCTCGCCGGTGCAGATCACGTCGGAGTTGCGCACCGGCGAGCTGGCCGTTGTACCGGTGCCGTTGCAGCATGCACGTCGTGCGATCGGTGTCGCCACGCGGCGCGACGGCTTGCTGTCCCCGGCCGCTGAGCAATTGCTCGACGAGCTGCGCGCGCTGGCCCCGACAATGCAGCATCCGACGTAAGACGCGTGACAGGCTCGCGATACGGTTCGCGAGCGCGGCGAAATTCGCTGATTTCGCCATGGCTTGCATGTGTCGACGCGTTCTCTTCCTTCCGAGTCATTCGACTTGAAATGTGCCGTGACGCCTTCCCGCCGCGCCTTTTGCGGCGGGCGTTCCACCATGGGAACGCAAAACGTCTCGCACTGCGAAATCTCGCTCGCGAAATGCGTCCCGTCACGTAAGGGAAATCTCGGGGATATACGAAAAACGCGACGCTCGACGCGGGAGTTTCATTCGACGCGCCGCGCTCGGCTGCCTAAGCTGTTTCCCATACCTTGAAAAGGCCCGCCCCCCGGCGTGCCACATCGAAAAAGCGGAGCGGCGCTCGACGCCGACGAGGAGACGACATCATGATGAAGCGCCATCTGTGGCTTGCTGTAGCACTTGCGAGTGTTTGCCAATTCACCGCTGTCTCGGCGCATGCCGAGGAAATCAAGGTCGGCATGCTGGGGCTGTTCTCAGGCTCGGCGTCCTGGTGGGGCACGGAGTATCGTCGCGGCGTCAACCTGTGGCTCGAGCAGCACAAGAGCAAAGTGGGCGACGACACGCTCGTGATCCTTGAGCGTGACGAAGGCGGCGTCAACCCGCAACGCACGCGTCAGCTGGCGCAGGAGCTGGTGGTGCGCGATCAGGTGCAGTACCTGTTCGGCGGTTCGTTCACGCCGAACGTGCTGGCCATGGCCGATGTGGCGACGCAGACCAAGACGCCGCTCGTCATTGGCAATTCGGGCACGTCCAGTGTGACGCTCAAGTCGCCGTATTTCGTGCGTACGGGCTTCACGCAGTGGGCCGTGAGCGTGCCGCTCGTAGAGTACGCCGCCAGCAAGGGCGTGAAGAACGCGGCCATCGTGGTGGCCGACTTCGCGCCAGGCTACGACGCGATCGACGCCTACAGCGAGACGTTCAAGAAGGCGGGCGGCAAGATTGCCACCGAAGTGAAGGTGCCGCTCGGCACGACCGATTTTTCGAGTTATCTGCAACGTGTTCGCGATGCCAAGCCGGATGCCCTCTTCCTGTTCATGCCGGTGGGGCCGATGTCAGCCGGCTTCGTCAAGGCGTTCAAGGAGCGCGAACTCGACAAAGCGGGTATCCAGCTCTTCGCAACGACGGAGACGATGGAGTCCGATTTGCCGGCCATCGGCGACAGCGCAATCGGCACGATTACCGCCCTGCATTATTCGCCGTACCTGACGTCGCCGGAAAACACCTCATTCGTGAAGGCCTACAAGGCGAAGTACGGTCCGGGGGCGCTGCCGTCGATTGCCTCGGTGTCGGCCTACGACTCGATGACCGTCATCGCACAGATGATCAAGGCCACAAAGGGCAAGAAGGATGGCGACAAGGCGATCGCCGCCGTGAAGGGTTTCGCCTGGACGAGCGCCCGGGGTCCGGTGTCGATCGATCCGAAGACGCGTGAGATCGTGCAGAACGTGTATATCCGCCGGGTGGAGAACATCGACGGAAAGCTGGGCAACAAGCCCATCGAGACCTTCAAGTCGGTGGTCGAGCCGTGGCATGTGAGCCACCCCCAAGTGGCCGCCAAGTAACGCAGGCGTTGTCGCTCAGTTCGTTCGGTAATTCGTCATGACGCAATCGCTTGCCACTTTCCTGTCGTTGTCGATCGACGGTGTGGCCTACGGGATGTTGCTGTTCCTCATCTCCGTGGGTCTCACGGTCACGTTGGGCGTAATGCGCGTGGTCAATCTCGCGCACTCCGCCTTCGCCATGATCGGCGGATATTTCACCTTGTGGGCCATGCAGCGTGCCGGGCTCGATTTCTTCGCCGCGTTGCTCGTCGGTGTGGCGGGCACCATGGTGCTCGGTGCTGTGCTCGAACGCACGTTGTATCGCTGGGTCTACACGGCCAACGGTCTGGGGCAATTGCTCATGACGATCGGGCTCGCGTTCATCATCTGCGCGCTGGCCAAGCATCTCGCCGGGACCGAGCTGCAGTCGATTCCCATTCCCGAGGCACTGCGCGGCACATGGGACTTCGGTGCATTCTCCGTGTCCGTCTATCGCATCTTCGCCCTGGTCTGCAGCGCGGTCGTGGCCCTCGGCATCTGGTGGGGGCTGGAGCGCACGCCGTTCGGCGCGAAGCTGCGCGCGGCCGTGGACAACCCGCGCATGGCGCGCTGCGTTGGCATCGACGTGCCGCTCGTGTTCTCGATCACATTTGCCATCGGATGCGGGCTGTCCGGACTAGGCGGCGCGCTGTCGAGCCAGATCCTGCCGCTTGAGCCTTATTACGGTCTGAAGTATCTGGTGCTCGTGCTGATCGTGGTGGCGGCCGGTGGTCTCGGCAGTCTGCGCGGCTCGCTCTATGCAGGCCTGCTGCTCGGCCTGATCGACACGCTGGGGCGCTATTACGTGCCAGCGCTCGGCGCTTTCATGATTTACCTGGCCGTGCTGGCCATTCTGCTGATCCGCCCGCAAGGGTTGGTCGGCCGCGCCTGAGCGGAGGGTCATGATGTCTCATACGAATCCGCTGCCGTCGGCCGCAGGCACGACGCACGTTGTCCCCGCGCTGCGACGCAAACGTCTCGGTGCACTCGATGCGGTGTTGCTTCTCGCTGCCGTTGCCACTTACTTCTTCGCCGATCTGTATCTCGCGCTCGCCACGAGCGTGCTGATCATGATCATCTTTGCGCTCTCGCTTGATCTCGTGCAGGGCTATTGCGGCATCGAGACACTCGGGCACGCGGCATTCTTCGGCAGCGGTGCCTACGCGGCCGGTCTCTTCGCGCTGCACGTCTCGCCCGACCCGCTGCTCGGGCTGGTCGCGGGTGCCGTGGTAGCGGCGCTGGTGGGGCTCGTCACCGGCGTCGTCGTGCTACGGGTAAGTGGGCTCACGCAGATCATGCTCACGCTCGTGTGCGCCACGCTGCTCTATGAGGCCGGCAACGTCGCGAAGTCGATCACGATGGGCGACGACGGCCTGACCGGCTACACCATCGCGCCGGTGCTGGGCAAGTTCGAGTTCGATATCTATGGACATACGGCGTATCTCTACGCACTCGCGGTGCTGCTCGTCGTGTATTTGTTCACGCAATTCCTCGTGAACTCGCCGTTCGGTCTGACCGTGAAGGGCATTCGCGAGAACGCCACGCGTATGTCGCTGCTCGGTGTGCGCGTCGGCTTGCGGCGCCTGATGCTTTACACCCTCGCCGCCGCCCTGGCCGGCGTCGCGGGCGCGCTCTCGGCACAGGTCAATAATATCGTCGCCCTCGACACACTGTCGTTTACGCTGTCGGCCAACGTGCTCGTGATGCTCGCCCTGGGCGGCACCGGACGCCTCTATGGCGCGGCCCTCGGTGCCATCGTCTTCATGGTGTTGTCCGATCGCATCGCTGCCATCGACCCGACGAACTGGCTCGCCGCCCTCGGCGTGTTGCTCATTGTCGTGGTGCGCTTCGCGCCCGACGGCCTGATCGGACTGGTGGATCGCTTTGCCGCTCGCGTCTCCCGTGCGCGGCGTCGCGACCCGCGCGCGATCGTGACGGACACCATCGGCAACACCCAGGCAACGACCACGGACAAGGAGGTGACACCGTGAGCGCTGCACTCGACATTCAGGGGCTGTCCAAGCGTTTCGGCCAGCTCGACGTCACACGCAACGTCAGCCTGTCGCTGCCCGTGGGCGCGCGACACGCGCTGATCGGCCCGAACGGCGCCGGCAAGAGCACGTTGATGAATCTGCTCACGGGCGTGCTCAAACCGAACGCGGGCGTGGTGCGCGTGGGGGGCACCGACGTGACATCGATGCCGTCGCACAAGCGCGTGAAGCTCGGTCTGGCGCGCACGTTCCAGCTCAACACGCTATTCGACACACTCACCGTGGCCGAGAACGTTGCGCTCGCCCTCTCGGCGCGCAGCGGCCTCGACGGTCGCGTCGGCAAGCCGATGGCCAGCCGTCCGGCAGTCGTGGAGGAAGCGGCGGAGCGTTTGCGCGCGCTCGGCATGCTCGATCTCGCGGGCAGGCGCATCGACGAGTTGGCCTACGGCCAACGTCGTCAGGTCGAAATCGCGCTCGGTCTGGCGCTCGATCCCAAGGTGCTGCTGCTCGACGAACCCGTGGCCGGGGTGCCGTCAGGGCAGGGCCGCAAGCTGTTCGAATTGCTGGAGCGTTTGCCCGAAGACGTGGCGGTGATGGTCATCGAACACGACATGGATCTGGTCTTCCGGTTCGCGCGCCGCATCACGGTGCTGGTCGAAGGCGCGGTGCTGATGGAAGGCGAGAAGGACGACGTGCGCCGCGATCCGCGCGTGCGCGACATTTATCTGGGGCGTCGCCATCATGACTGACATCGTGCTCGAAGCCGGCGGGCTCAGCGCCGGGTACGGCGAGACCATTGTGCTCGAAGACGTGAGCCTGCGTCTGGCGTCGGGAGAAGCGCTCGCCATTCTCGGTCGCAACGGCGTGGGCAAGAGCACGCTGCTACTCAGCCTGCTGGGACTGACCACGCGCCACGGCGGCGTGGTGCGTTATCGCCATGACGATATCTCGTCGTGGCCGGCGTACAAGCGAGCGCGCGCCGGGTTGGCGCTGGTGCCGCAGGAACGCGAGATCTTCAAGTCGCTCACCGTCGAAGAAAACCTGCAGGTGTCCGCGATGGGGCCGGCCGACGGCGCCTGGACGCTCGATCGCGTGTACGACCTGTTCCCACGCCTGCACCAGCGGCGCCGCAACCTGGGCAACCAACTCTCGGGCGGCGAGCAGCAGATGCTGGCCATCGGCCGTGCGTTGATCGGCAATCCGCGCGTGCTGCTGTTCGACGAGCCATTCGAAGGGCTCGCACCGGTGATCGTCGATCAACTGGTCGATGCGTTCTGGAAGCTGCGCGCGGACGGCGGCATGGGCGTGGTGCTCGTGGAGCAGCACGCGGAACTGGGATTGGAGCTGACGGACCGCGCACTGGTGCTCGACCGGGGCCGCGAGGTCTGGGCGGGACGCAGCAGCGAACTGGCCGCATCGCCGGAACTGCTCGGCACGCTGGTCGGCTTGGAAAGTGCCTGAACGGGCACAGCACAACACGTATTGACGTCAAACATATGAGCACATCACAGCACACCCTCACCGGCGGATTGGCCGGCCTTGTGGTCAGCGCCCATTCGGCGGACTTCGTCTGGCGTGCGGCGGGTACGATTGCCACGCATGTCGCGCAGGGTTATCGCATGAAGGTCGTGTGCCTGTCCTTCGGCGAGCGTGGCGAGTCGGCCAAGCTCTGGCGCAAGGGCGCGGACATGACCGAGGCGAAGGTCAAGGTCGCGCGTCGCGAAGAAGCGCAGCGCGCGGCCGATATTCTCGGCGCGGAAATCGAATTCCTCGATATCGGCGACTACCCGATGCGCGTATCCGACGAAACGCTCTTCCGGCTCGTCGACATCTATCGCGAGCTGCAACCGTCGTTCGTGCTGAGCCACTCGGAGAAGGATCCGTATAACTTCGATCATCCGCTCGCGATGCACGTCACGCAGGAAGCCCGCGTCATTGCGCAGGCCGAGGGCCACAAGCCGGGCGGAAAGATCATCGGCGCTCCCGCCGTGCTCGCGTTCGAGCCGCATCAGACCGAGCAGTGCGAATGGATCCCGAACACCTTCGTCGATATCACGTCGGTGTGGGACACGAAGCGTGCCGCCATCGAGTGCATGGCGGGGCAGGAGCACTTGTGGGATTACTACACGCGCGTGGCGTTGCAACGCGGCGTGCAGGCCAAGCGCAACATCGGCATCGCCGCCGCGCGCGACATCAAGTACGCAGAGGGGCTCATGCGCCTCACGCCGGTCGTGACGGAGCAACTGTCATGATCCGCGGCGTCGTCGTTCGTCAAATTCCCCGTGTCGACGCCGCCACGCTCGACGTGCTGCGCAGCGCAGGCAGTGCCACGGTGCACGAAGCGCAGAGCCGGCTCGGCCTGATGGCCACGTACCTGCGCCCGATCTACGCCGGCGCTGCGGTGGCCGGCAGTGCGGTCACGGTGCTCGCGCCGCCCTCGGACAACTGGATGCTGCACGTTGCCGTGGAGCAGGCGCAGCCGGGCGACATCGTTGTGGTTGGCGTGACGTCGCCTTGCGACGACGGCTACTTCGGCGACCTGCTCGCCACGTCGATGAAGGCGCGCGGTGTCGCCGGCCTCGTTATCGATGCGGGCTGTCGCGACATCGGCACGCTCACCGACATGCGGTTTCCGGTGTGGTCGAAGGCCATCTCGTCACAGGGCACGGTCAAGGAGACGCTCGGCTCGGTGAACGTGCCGGTCGTGTGCGCCCATCAGATCGTGAACCCGGGCGACGTGATCGTCGCGGACGACGACGGCGTGGTCGTGGTGCCGTTCGCGAACGCCGAGGCCGTGGCCAAGGCGGCGGCCGCACGCGGTGCCGACGAAGCCTACAAGCGCGGTGTGCTCGCGGGCGGCACGCTGGGGCTCGACTATTACAAGATGCGCGAACGCCTTGCCGCGAAGGGCTTGCGCTACGTCGATTCGCTCGACGAGCTGCAAGGCGAATGAGGACCGCGACGTGACGCATTCGCAAACGCGTATCCGGGCGGCCGTCATGCGGGGCGGCACCTCGAAGGGGTTGTACTTCCTCGCCGAGGATTTGCCTGAGCAGGGCGCCGCGCGCGACGCCGTGCTGCTCGCGGCGATGGGCTCGCCCGATGCACGTCAGATCGACGGCATGGGCGGTGCGAATCCGCTCACGAGCAAGGTCGCCATCGTCTCGCGCGCCACGCGGCCCGACGCCGACGTGGACTATCTATTTGCCCAGGTCGTGGTCGATGAAGCGCGTGTCGACTATGGACAGAACTGCGGCAACCTGCTCGCCGGGGTGGGGCCGTTCGCGATCGAGCGGGGGCTCGTGAGCGCGCCGGGTGACGTGACGGACGTCGGCATTCACATGCTCAATACGGGGCAGGTGGCGGTGGCCACCGTGCAGACCCCGCGCGGCGTGGTGAAGTACGACGGCGACGTGGCCATCGACGGTGTGCCGGGCACGGCTGCCCCGATTCCGTTGATGTTTCGCGATACGGCAGGTTCCTCCTGCGGTGCGCTGTTCCCGACGGGGCAGCGTCAGGACGTCGTGGACGGCATCACGGTGACATGCATCGACAACGGCATGCCGCTCGTGCTCCTGCGCGCGGCGGACCTGGGCATCACTGGCGCTGAGTCTTGCGAGCAGCTCGACTCGGCGCCAGCGTTTCAGACGATGCGCGACCGGATCGAGGCCATTCGACTGGCCGTCGGCCCGCGCATGCATCTTGGCGACGTGCGTTCGCGCACGGTGCCCAAGATGTGTCTCGTCGCGCCGCCGAAGGCCGGTGGCGCCCTCGCGACACGTTGTTTCATCCCACATCGTTGCCACTCGTCCATCGGCGTGTTGGCGGCAGTGAGCGTGGCGACGGCTGCCGCGCTGCCGGGCACCGTTTGCCACGCGATGGCCGTGGTGCCGGACGACGACGCGCCGCTGCTCGCCATCGAACACCCGACGGGCGAATTCACCGTGCGCCTCGCGCTCGGCGTCGATGCCGACGGTGCGCCGGACGTCGCCGGCGCCGGCCTGCTGCGCACGGCGCGCTGGCTCTTCGACGGCGAGGTGTGCATACCGAATCGTGCTTGGCCGCAGGGAGGAAAACCATGAGTGTCGAACGTTCCCCGTTGCTCCTGCTCCCCGGCTTGCTTTGCGATCACGTGGCCTGGGCGGCCACGGCGGCAGCGCTGCCGCAATACGATTGCCGCGTTCCCACGTGGGGCATGCTCGACACCATCGACGCGATGGCCGATCACGTGTTGGCAAGTACCGCCGCGCCATGCTTCGCCCTCGCAGGGCACTCGATGGGCGGACGCGTGGCGCTGGAGGTGGTGCGCCGCGCACCGCATCGCGTCACGCATCTTGCGCTGCTCGACACGGGTTATCAGGCGCTGCCCGACGGCGAGGCGGCCGAGAAGGAACGTGCCGGACGCGCCGCCTTGCTCGCTCGCGCGCGCGAAGCCGGCATGCGGGCGATGGGGCAGGTATGGGCGACCGGGATGGTGCATCCCGACCAGATCGGCACGCCGCTGTTCGGCGCGATTCTCGACATGATCGAGCGCAGCCACCCCGATCAGTTTGCCGCCCAGATTCATGCATTGCTCGGTCGACCGGATGCAACGTCGCTGCTGGGCGGCGTTCGCTGTCCGACGCTCGTGTTGTGCGCCCGGCAGGACACATGGAGCCCGCTCGCGCGCCACGAAGTGATGGCGGGGCTCATCCCGGGGAGCGTGCTGCACGTCATAGAACACAGTGGCCATATGAGTCCGATGGAGCGCCCGCAGGACGTGGCGCAGGCCATGCGGACCTGGCTGGCACGGCCCGCGTTGGACATCGCACCCACCGAGGGGCGCGACGCATGACGAACGATGCCGCCGATCAGGACCTGACGCCCGGCGTCGACCCGCAATCGCTCGACGCCCTGCTGGCCAAACAGGCTTGCCACGACCTGGTGATGCGCTTCGTCGCCTGCAACGACCGGCGCGACGCGCAGGGACTCGCCGCGCTGTTTGCCGAGGCGGGGGTGCTCGTGCGCCCCAACGGCGACGCGCTCATTGGCCCCGTCGCCATTGCGGCTGCCTATGCGCAGCGTCCAGTGGATCGGCTCACGCGGCATCTCGTAGGCAACGTGCTGATCGATGTCACGTCGCCGACGCGCGCAATCGGCAGCAGCACGGTGTTGCTCTGGAGCGGCTCGGCACACGATGTGCCGGGGCCATTCGGACGTCCGGCACAGGGCCGGCAGGTCATGGGGGAGTTCGAAGACACGTTCGTGCGGACCGCGCAGGGTTGGCGCATTGCCCGCCGCGAAGCGCGTTTCGCTTTCGTACGCGAGGCGTGAGGAAAAAACAGCATCGCACGTCGCGCCATCCCTGCACTTGAACCCGGCCGAGGGCGCAGTCAGGGCGGTGGTTCCAAGGGCAGTACCCGAGGCGGCCAGCATGCCGTCTTGCAAAAGACTGGGCCGGCGAGGTTGCCAACGGTCCGGAGGTTGAAGTCTGTAGTTGCTGTGTATTTCAAAAAACAAGGGGACAGAAGTGAAAGTGAAACATGCATTGGCCGCTGGCCTGCTGCTGGGGGCGGGCCTGGCGCACGCACAAAGCAACGTGACGCTGTACGGGATCGTCGATACCGGCATCGCCTACTACAACAACGCCGCCACGGGCGGTAGCTTCATCGGCGAGCCGACCCTCACGGGCAAGGTGCCGTCGCGCTTCGGCTTCAAGGGCGTCGAAGATCTGGGCGGCGGCCTGAAAGCCGTCTTCACGTTGGAAAGCGGCTTCCAGCCGGGCACCGGCAACCTGAACTACGGCGGACGTCTGTTCGGCCGTCAGGCGAACGTCGGTCTGTCGGGCGATTGGGGCACGGTGCTCCTCGGCCGTCAGAACAACATGACGTTCTACGTGACCGGCAACGCCGACGTGATCGGACCGTCGATCTTCTCGCTGGCCAGCGTCGATCCGTACATCGCCAGCGCACGTAGCGACAGCGCGGTCGGCTACATGGGTAAATTCTCCGGCGTGACGCTCGGCGCGACGTATAGCTTCGGGCGCGATGGCTCGTCCGCCGGCGGTCCGTCGGCCACGAACTGCGCGGGCAACGTCGCCGGCAACTACCAGGCCTGCAAGCAGTTCACGGGCCTGATCGGCTACGACTACCAGAACTTCGGCATTTCGGCATCGTACGACCAGATGCGCGGCAACACGGGCGCCGCGGCCCCGCTGACCAGCTCGCGTTACACCGACTCGCACTCGGTCATCAACGCGTACTACAAATGGTCGACGGGACGCGTGGGCGGTGGCTGGATTCACCGTAACGTGAGCGCCGATGCCGCCTCGCTGCGCTCGGACATCTACTTCATCGGCGTGAGCTATCTGCCGACGATCACGTGGGCGTTCGACGCGCAGGCCATTCGCTACCAGTTGAAGAGCCGTGCCAACGCGACGATGCTCATCGGCCGCGCCTCGTACTCGCTCTCGAAGCGCACGTCGCTGTATGGCCTGGTCGGCTGGGTGGCAAACAGCCAAAACGGCGCGGTGGCGATTGCCGCAGGCGGCTCGGTTGCCACGGGCGGTAATCAGTTCGGCACGATGCTGGGCATTCAGCACACGTTCTGATCGGTGGCGCTGGCGATGACGCGAAAGACGTCATCGAGGCGCCATGACAACGGCCAGATCGCGCAGCATCGCGTGTCGTTCAGGCGTGAGGATCGTCCGGGGGGGCGATCCCCACGTGATGCGGTGCTGCGCCCCGAGGTTTGTCAAAGCGGGATTCACGCGCTAGCATCGTGCCTAGCCATGGCGGCAATGTGTTCTGCGACAGGAAGGGTGGCTGTCGGGGCGCGGCAGCCATCTCCCCGTATCTCCTCGCATGAATCCGCTATCTTCGTGTCTTCTTCTCACGTTCTGAGCCGGCGACGCCGGGCGCCCCGCGCCCGCAGCGAACACGGCACGCGCGGTCCGGTCTGGCTGTTCGATCTGGACAACACGCTGCATCGCGCGTCGCACGCGATCTTTCCGCGCATCAATCGCGCGATGACGGCCTATATCGTCGAGAAGCTGGGGCTGCCGCCCGACGAAGCCAATCGTCTGCGTACCGACTACACGGCGAAGTATGGGGCCGTGCTGCTGGGCCTCATCAAGCATCACGCCATCGATCCACATGAGTTTCTGGCGCGCGTGCACGAGCTGCCGCCGCTGGTCGAGGTGCTGCGCGCCGAGCGCGGGATCGCCCGCCTGCTCGCCGGCCTGCCCGGGCGCAAAATTCTCCTGACCAATGCGCCCGCGCATTACGCCCTGCCGATTGTCGAGGCGCTGGGCATTCGCCGACATTTCGAGCGCTGCGTGAGCATCGAGGACATGGCGGACCGCCGGGCCTGGCGCGCCAAACCGGACGCGATCATGTTGCGTCGTCTGCTGGTGCGCGAGGGCCTCGCGCCGTATCGGACGTGGCTGGTCGAAGACACGCGCTCCCACCTCAAGCACCTCCGGCATTTCGGTATCAAGACGGTCTGGATCACGGGGCATCTGCCGGCCAGAAACAGTCTTGGCGATGCCATGCCGCGCAGTGGGCGCCCACACTACGTGGATATCAAAGTACAATCTCTGCGCGAGTTACGGGCGCGCCTTGCGACCGGGGCCGGTGCGAGACGCGCAGCCCGAGCCGCCCGACCCAAAAATACCTACCGATAACGACCAGACGATGCAGCAGGAAAACTCTTCGAGCGGTGCCGGTTACGGCGCCGCCGATGCGCTTGAGGCCGTGCCCGCGCCAGTGAAGACAACCCGCCCCAAGCCGGGTGAGCGCCGGGTGCAGGTGTTGCAGACCCTCGCCGCCATGCTCGAGACGCCCAAGGGCGAAAAGATCACCACGGCCGCGCTCGCCGCGCGTCTCGACGTTTCCGAAGCGGCGCTCTATCGCCACTTCGCGAGCAAGGCCCAGATGTTCGAGGGTCTGATCGAGTTCATCGAACAGACCATCTTCGGTTTGATCAACCAGATCTCCGCGCAGGATCAGGACGGCGTGACGCAAGCACGCGCCATCGTGCTGATGCTGCTCGGGTTCGCAGAGAAGAACCCCGGCATGACGCGCGTGCTGACCGGCGAAGCGCTGGTCGGCGAACACGAGCGCTTGCAGGAGCGCATGAACCAGTTGCTCGACCGCATCGAGGCCTCGCTGCGCCAGGTGTTGCGTCTGGCGTGTGCACAGGGCACGCTGCCGGAGACGTTCGATGCCAACTCGCGCGCCAACCTGCTCGTGTCTTACGTGCTCGGCCGCTGGCATCGCTTCGCCAAGAGCGGCTTCAAGCGCTCGCTGGTCGAGGGGGCCGAGCCCCAGATCGCCGCGCTCCTGCGCTAAGATCCCGGGTCTGCGCCGACGGCGCGGATTACGTTATACTTTTGCTTCCCGCGCCGAGGCCGACGTACGTTTGACAGGCTTTGACGCGATGATTGGCGCGCCGATTTGGTGACTCGCTTGCGGGCGCGCGAATGACTCTGGGGGGCTTCCCGGCAGAGGGCATTCATTAAAAATGCGGCTAAAGAGGTCGTGCGCGCACGCCGCCGTTTTTCCGTCGACCCCTTTTCCCGCACAGAACGCTTCAGGACGCCGTCCGTCGACCCTTGTCGACTGGGGCGCTGGCCCCGGCATGTTTCGGAAAGGGAGTTATGGAATCTTCAATCGGAATCGTCACACCGCAGCGGATGCACTTCGCTGAGCCGCTGGCACTGCAGAACGGCAGCATGCTCGCCGGCTACGACCTGATGGTCGAGACCTACGGTGAATTGAACGCCGATCGCAGCAATGCGGTGCTGGTGTGTCACGCGCTCAATGCGTCGCATCACGTGGCCGGTATCGCCGCTGACAATCCCAAGGACATCGGCTGGTGGGACAACATGGTCGGGCCCGGCAAGCCGCTCGACACGAATCGCTTCTTCGTCATCGGCGTGAACAACCTCGGTTCGTGCTTCGGCTCGACCGGGCCGATGAGTCTCGACCCAGCCACGGGCACACCGTACGGCGCCCGCTTCCCCGTCGTGACCGTCGAAGACTGGGTCAATGCGCAGGCGCGCGTGGCCGATGCGTTCGGCATCCACAAGTTCGCGGCGGTGATGGGCGGCAGTCTCGGCGGCATGCAGGCGTTGGCGTGGAGCATCATGTATCCGGAGCGCATTGGGCATTGTCTGGTGATCGCCTCCACGCCGAAGCTCTCGGCGCAGAACATCGCCTTCAACGAAGTGGCGCGCTCGGCCATCCTTTCCGATCCGGACTTCTACGGCGGCAACTATTACGCGCATGGCGTGGTGCCGCGTCGCGGGCTGCGCGTGGCGCGCATGATCGGCCACATCACCTATCTGTCCGACGAGGACATGGCGACCAAGTTCGGCCGCGCGCTGCGCCGTGCCGAGGTGATGGCCGACGGCGTAAAGGGCGACGGCAACGCGCAGGACGAAGGCTATCGCTTCAGCTTCGACGTGGAGTTTGAGGTGGAGTCGTACCTGCGCTATCAGGGCGACAAATTCGCCGAGTACTTCGACGCCAACACCTATCTGCTGATCACGCGCGCGCTCGATTATTTCGACCCGGCCCGCACCGTGGGCGGCGATCTGGCGAAGGCGTTGTCGCACACCACGGCCAAGTACCTGATTGTGTCGTTCGCGACCGATTGGCGTTTCGCGCCCGCGCGCTCGCGCGAGATCGTCAAGGCGCTGCTCGACACGCGCCGTACCGTGAGCTACGCCGAGATCGACGCGCCGCACGGGCACGACGCCTTCCTGCTCACCGATGCGCGCTATCACAACCTGGTGCGCGCCTACTACGAACGTATCGCCCAGGAGGTCGGGGTATGAGTCAGTCCACGGTACCGGTGAACAGCGCCCAGGCGGCGGCGCTCGCGGCGTCGCGGGGCCGTATTGCGGCGTCGCTGGCCGAGCGGCCCGATTTCCGGGTGATCGCGCGATGGATCGAACCGTCGTCGCAGGTGCTCGACCTCGGGTGCAGCGACGGCTCGCTGCTGCGTTTGCTGATCGACGAACTCGACGTGAGCGGTTACGGCGTAGAGATCGACGACGCTGGCGTGCTGGCCTCGGCGCAGCGCGGCATCAACGTCATCCAGCAAAACATGGAAGACGGGCTGAAGCTCTTTGAGGATCAGAGCTTCGATACGGTCATTCTGTCGCAGACCTTGCAGACGCTTCACCGCACGGCGGACATTCTGCGCGAGACCGTGCGGGTCGGCCGCGAAGCGATCGTGTCGTTCCCGAATTTTGGTTATTGGCCGCACCGGCTGTCGGTGTTGCAGGGACGCATGCCGGTGTCGAAGAGCCTGCCGTTCCAGTGGCATAACACGCCGAACGTGCGCGTGCTGACCATCAAGGACTTCGAGGCGTTGGCCCCGGACGTCGGTGTGCAGATTCTCGATCGGGCCGTGCTGCATAACGGGCGACTCGTGTCCGTGGGCGCGAACTGGCGTGGTAGTCTTGCGGTCTATCGCGTCAAGCGTTCCTGAACCGACGGCAGCTAACGGGGCAGCGAAGCGCCGGGCCCCTGGCGGGTGAAGGCAAAGGGGGCCGGGTGCCGTGCACCGCGGGCGGCTGGCCCCAACTGTCCTTTCCATGACCGATTCGCTGCCGCCCGACGACGGGCGCGTCTTCCACCCCACGCGGATGCTCATCTGCGTGATTCTCGGTTTCACCTCCGGCTTGCCGCTGTTCATCCTGCTCAACCTGGTGCAGGCGTGGCTGCGCAGCGAGCACGTGGACCTCAAGGCCATCGGCCTGTTCGCCCTCATCCAGTTTCCGTACACGTGGAAGTTCCTGTGGGCGCCGCTCATGGATCGCTTCGCGCCCAACGTGTTCGGATGGAAGCCGGGACGGCGACGCGGCTGGATGTTCGTCACGCAACTGCTGGTGGCCGGTGTGGTGGCGCTCATGGGAACGTATTCGCCGCAGCGCGACCTGATGACGATTGCCGCGCTCGCGGCCGCGCTGGCGTTCTTCAGCGCCAGTCTGGACATTTCTCTGGATGCCTATCGGCGTGAGTTGCTGTCCGACCGCGAGCAGGGGCTCGGCACGGCGATGCACGTGAATGCCTACAAGGTGGCGGGACTCGTGCCGGGGTCCCTGGCTCTCATCATGGCCGATCATCTGCCGTGGTCGCAGGTGTTCTTCGCGACGGCGGCGTTCATGCTGCCGGGCATCGTGATGACGCTCGTCGTCAAGGAGCCGGCGATTCGCGGTACGCCGCCGAAGACGCTGCGCGAGGCGGTGGTCGAGCCGTTCCACGAGTTCGTCACGCGCGGCGGCTGGGCAAAGGCGCTGTTGGTGCTCGCGTTTATCTTTCTCTACAAGTTGGGCGATTCGATGGCGACGTCGCTGGCCACGTCGTTCTACCTGGATCTGGGATTCACGAAGACGCAGATCGGCGTGGTCGCCAAGGCGACGAGCCTGTGGGCGAGCGTGGCGGGGGGCATCATCGGCGGGGTTTGGCTGATCAAACTTGGCATCAACCGTGGGCTATGGGTGTTCGGCGTGCTGCAACTGGTGTCGGTGCTGGGCTTCGCGTGGCTGGCGAAGGCAGGGCCGGTCGTCACGGGGCTGGGCGCGGTGATCGCCTTCGAAGCGTTCACGGCCGGGTTGGGCACGGCGGCGTTTACCGCCTACATTGCCCGTACCACCGACCCGCGTTACACGGCGACGCAGTTCGCGCTGTTCACGAGTCTGGCGTCGGTGCCACGCACGTTCGCGAACGCGGGCACCGGGTATATCGTCGACGGCGTGGGCTGGGTGACGTTCTTCCTCATCTGCACGGTGCTGGCCGTGCCGGGCATGCTGCTCTTGCCGAAGGTCGCCCCCTGGGGAGCCGACGATGACGACGGCGATGGCGTGCCCGCGGCAAGCGGGTCGCGCTGACGCGAAGGGGCCGGCACCGTTCGTCGCCTTCGCTGTGATGCTATGGCTCGGGCGCGGCACGAGCGTGCCGGCCCCTTGGGCGTCTGGATTACAGCGCGTGATCGTAGTCGACCGTAAGCGGCGCGTGGTCGCTGAACTTGATGTCGCGAAACACGGAGGTCGTCTTGGCTTTGCCGGCGATGCCGGGCGTGGCGATCTGGTAGTCGATGCGCCAGCCGACGTTCTTCGCATAGGCTTGTCCGCGATTGCTCCACCACGTGTATTGATCGGCGCGCGGGTCGAGCGTGCGGAAGACGTCGACATAGCCGTGGTCGTCGAACAACTGGGTGAGCCAGGCGCGCTCTTCTGGCAGGAAGCCTGAGTTCTTCAGGTTGCCCTTCCAGTTCTTGATGTCGATTTCCTTGTGCGCGATGTTCACGTCGCCGCACAGGACGACCTCGCGTCCCGCCGCCTTGAGCGCGAGCAGATGCGGCATGAAGTCGGCCATGAAGCGGAACTTGGCGGTTTGTCGTTCCTCACCACTCGAGCCCGACGGGATGTACACCGAAATGACCGACAGGTTGCCGTAACGCACTTCGACATAGCGGCCCTCGGCATCGAACTCCGCATTGCCCCAGCCGACGACGACGTCGTCCGGCTCGCGTCGCACGTAGACGCCCGCGCCGCTGTAGCCCTTCTTCTGCGCGTAATGGAAGTGGCCCTGGTAGTCGTGGGGCGTGAGGAAGTCCGCTGTCATGTCCGGCAACTGCGCCTTGATTTCCTGCACGCACAGGATGTCGGCGTCCTGATTGCCGAACCACTCGAAAAAGCCCTTCTTGGCGGCCGATCGCACGCCGTTCAGATTCGCGGTAATGATGCGCATGAGTGTCGATGCGCCGCGCTGACGCGGCAAGGGGAAAATGTCAGCGGCAAGGATACCGCAATCGCCAGCCGGTCGCCGGTCGACGGCCAGATGTCACGTCCGCCGGGCGCCGCCGGCGATGGCCGCCTTGGCCTCGCCGTCGCCGCCCGGGCCGAGCAGGTCGCGCGCGAGCGCGAGCCAGCGTCGCGCCGCGTGCGACAGATACGAGTCGCGCCGCCACGCCATCGCCAGATCCCACGGAATCTCGGGGTCGCGCACGTTCGCGATCACGAAGCGTTTCGGGTCGAGCCGCGCGCAGAAGGGCTCGGGCAGCAAGGCGATGCCGACGCCGTTGTCCACCATCGACGCAATGAAGTCCCACTGGCTGGAGCGTCCCGCAATCTTGGGCGTGAAGCCCGCGCGACGACATGCGGTGATGACCAGTTCGGACAAGGCAAATCCCTCGCCGTAAAAGACAAACGGTTCGTCGCGCAACTCGCCCAGACCGATGGAGGCGCGGCCTTCCCAGCGTGAATCGCGCGGTGCAATCAACCGCAACGGGTAATGGCACACGGGCAGCACGTCGAGAATCGTGGGATCGACCGGCAGCAGCACGGCGCCCAATTCGATGTCGCCGGCCAGCAACGCCTGTTCGATGGCACGCGAGCCGGTTTCGAAGAGCTTCATCTCGATATCCGGGTAGTGCTGATGAAACGCGCCGATCACCGGGATGAACAAGTCGCCGCCGAGCGGCGGAATCCCGATCGACAATTCGCCGCGCGCGACCGTCTCGAGATCGGCCACCTCCTGCTGCAGGCGCGCGTAAGCGGCGAGCACATCCTGCCCGCGCTCGAAGACGACGCGTCCCGCATCGGTCAATTGGAGCCTGCGCCCCATGCCGCGCTCCTCGCGCAACATCAGCGGCGTACCCAACTCGTCTTCCAACGCCTTGACCATCTTGCTCACGGTCGGTTGCGTGACAAACAGCGCCTCGGCCGCCGCCGTGAAGCTCTGCTGTCGCACCACTTCCACAAATCCTCGCAACGCGCGCAGTTCCATTTTGGATCTCTCGTTTGCACCGCTTTGGTGCGATCGGCGGGAAAGCCCCGTCCTGTATGGCTTTCTCACGCACCATTAGGGTTAATACTTAAATTATTCCAATTTGGAATCGATTTGATAATTCTAATTCATTATATTTATGTTGCGGTGCTTCCTATACTCCGTCTCATATTGATGCCACACCCGGGAGCCCGCCATGACCAAGATGATTGCCAGCCGTATGTATCGCCGTAGCAAGGGCGTGGTTGACGTGGTTTGGCAGATCGCGCTGCTCACCGGTATCTATCTGGTGGCGGATGCTGCATCGCGGCATTTTCATCTCCCGCTGCCGGGTGGCGTACTGGGGCTGCTCGCCGTGGTGGCACTGCTCATGAGCGGTGTGCTGAAGACGGAGAAGATCAAGCGCGGTGCCGACTGGTTTCTGGCGGAAATGATTCTCTTCTTCGTGCCGATGGTCGCGGCCGTCATGCAATACACCGATCTGCTGCGCCAAGAGGGCCTGCAATTGCTCGCCGTGATCGGCGTCGGCACGGTGCTCGTGATGGTCTCGACGGCGTTGGCGGTCGATCTGGCCTGCCGCGCCGAGCGTCATCTCAAGCGCGCCCTCGTTCGCCGTGCGCACGCGCACGACGCCCGCTGATGCGTGACGTGTGCCAAGTCGCCGCTGTCGCAGCGGCGCCCAATCCTGCTGGCGCTTGCCGGGTCTTGCCATGAATCATACGGCGCTCCTGCTGCTCGCTCTCACGGTCGTCTTCTATTACGTGTCGAAGCGTCTCTATGCGCGTTTCGGCAAGGTGTGGCTCGGCCCGGCCATTCTCGCGCCGGTCCTGCTCATCGCCGTGATGGTCGGCGGCGACATTTCGTACACGACGTACATCTCAGACTCGCGCTGGCTCGTGTGGCTGCTTGGCCCGACGACGATCGCGTTTGCCGTGCCGATCTATGAGCATCGCGACATCATTCGCCGGCATGCCTTTGCACTGATCGTCGGCGTGCTCGTCGCGATGGTCGTGGCCGTGGGAAGCTCCTTCGTGCTTGCCCGCCTGTTCGAGCTGCCCCCCGAAATGGCGCGCAGCCTGCTCGCCCGGTCGATATCGACACCGTTTGCCCTTGCGGTCTCCGACAAGGTCGGCGGCTCGCGCGATCTGGTGGGGCTTTTCGTCATCATCACCGGGTTTATCGGCATGTTGCTCGGCGAGGCGCTGCTGTCGTGGTTGCCGCTGCGCACCCGTATGGCGCGCGGCGCGCCGTTCGGCGCGGGGGCCCACGGCTTCGGCACCGCCAAGGCGCGCCAGATCGGCAGCGAAGAGGGTGTCGTGGCCAGTCTCGTCATGATGATCAACGGCATCGTGATGGTCTTTGCCGCGCCGTTGCTCGCCCATCTGCCCATCTGACGACCGGTCGGCACGGGCGCCGTGCCGCTCGCGCCTCCCCCTCGAAAAATATCCCTTCGGGCGTTGCCCTTGCCCCGACGGCGCGCATCAGTTTTGCTACAATGCCGGGGTCTTGAGGAGCGTTGCGACAGCCACCGTGCTGCCAGGCTCAAGATCCTTCCTATTGGCCCCGCCGGCCGCCGGTTACCTCCGGAGCGCATGGCGTGTGGGCCCCAAGAACGGCGCTCACGTCCCAACTATCTAGTCTTTTAGAGAAAGGAGGCGTGATGAACGCCGTAGTCGATTCAAAATTCTCCGATTTCCATGTTGCCGATATCAAATTGGCCGATTGGGGCCGCAAAGAGCTGACCATCGCCGAGAGCGAGATGCCGGGTCTGGTGGCCACGCGTGCCGAATTCAAGGCCAGCCAGCCGCTCAAGGGCGCGCGCATCGCCGGCTCGCTGCACATGACCATCCAGACGGGCGTGCTCATCGAGACGCTTATCGCCCTCGGCGCCGAAGTGCGCTGGGCCTCGTGCAACATCTTCTCGACGCAGGATCACGCCGCGGCGGCCATCGCCGCTGCCGGGATCCCCGTGTTCGCCTTCAAGGGTGAGTCGCTCGACGAATACTGGGAATACAGCCACCGCATCTTCGAATGGCCGAACGGCGAGTTCGCCAACATGATTCTCGACGACGGCGGCGACGCCACGCTGCTGCTGATTCTGGGCAGCAAGGCCGAGAAGGATCTGTCGGTTGTCGGCAACCCGACCAACGAGGAAGAAGTCGCGCTGTATGCGTCGATCAAGCGCCACATCGCCATCGATCCGCAGTGGTACAGCAAGCGCCTGGCCCAGATCCAGGGCGTGACCGAAGAAACCACCACGGGCGTGCACCGTCTGTATCAGATGGAAAAGGACGGCACGCTGCCGTTCCCGGCCATCAACGTGAACGACTCGGTCACCAAGTCGAAGTTCGACAACCTGTACGGCTGCCGCGAGTCGCTGGTCGACGGTATCAAGCGCGCGACCGACGTGATGATCGCCGGCAAGATCGCCCTCGTGGCGGGCTACGGTGACGTGGGCAAGGGCTGCGCGCAAAGCCTGCGCGGTCTGGGCGCCACGGTGTGGGTCACGGAAATCGATCCGATCTGCGCGCTGCAGGCCGCGATGGAAGGCTACCGCGTGGTGACGATGGAATACGCCGCCGACAAGGCCGACATCTTCGTGACGGCCACGGGCAACTTCCACGTGATCGATCACGACCACATGGCGGCCATGAAGCACCAGGCCATCGTGTGCAACATCGGTCACTTCGATTCGGAAATCAATGTGGCGTCGACCCGCAAGTACGAGTGGGAAAACATCAAGCCGCAGGTCGATCACATCATCTTCCCGGACGGCAAGCGCATCATCCTGCTGGCGGAAGGCCGCCTCGTGAACCTGGGCTGCGCCACGGGCCACCCGTCGTTCGTGATGAGCAACTCGTTCACCAATCAGACGCTCGCGCAGATCGAATTGTTCGTGCATGGCGACAAGTACAAGAACAGCGTGTACGTGCTGCCGAAGCATTTGGACGAGAAGGTCGCGCGCCTGCACCTGGGACGTATCGGCGCCGAACTGACGGTGCTCACCGACGATCAGGCGAACTACATCAGCGTCGACAAGAACGGTCCGTTCAAGCCGGCGCATTACCGTTATTGATCGGTCGCGATCGCTACCGATCAATAACGTGTCTTACCGACCGTCGCCGGTGCGCTGCAAGGCACGGGTGACGGGCAACGGTTTCGCGCGGCGACATCGTGCGCCGCGTTGGTTTTTGTCACTGCCGGTGCCGGGAGCGACCTCCCGCACCGGCCTGTCCTTCGGAGCTTGCCATGCGTCTGCTGCTGATTTGGCTCATCAATGCCATTGCACTTCTCGTTTTGCCGCACGTTGTGTCGGGCATTCAGCTCAAGGGCATCGGGACGGCCCTGGTCGTTGCGATCGTGCTCGGCCTGATCAACGCGTTTCTCCGGCCGTTGCTCGTCGTGCTGACGTTGCCGGTCACGGTGCTCACGCTCGGGTTGTTCATCTTCGTGATCAATGCGCTGTTGTTCTGGCTGGCGGCGCATGTCGTCAAGGGCTTTGAAGTCTCGGGCTTCTGGGCGGCGCTCTTCGGCTCGCTGCTGTATAGCCTGATCTCGTGGATTCTGTCGGCGCTGGTGTTCGGCGGCGACCGCGCTACCAACGTGTAACGGTCGACGCGTCGTCGTCGACCTTGTATTGCAGGAAATTCGCTGTCATGTCGCAAGCCCTTCGTGCCGATCAAGCCCTCGTCGCCCGAGGCTTGGCCGCATCGCGCACCGCCGCGCAACGTCTGATCGATGCCGCACGTGTTTATTACGCGGGCACCGAAACGGCCGTGAAGAAAGCCAGCGAGGTTGTGGCGAGCGACGAAGATCTGGAAGTACGTGCCGCCGCCGACGGCCTGCCCGGCGAGGACCGCTACGTGTCGCGAGGCGGGTTGAAGCTGGCGGGCGCGCTGGCGCAAACGCGGCTCGACGTCACCGGCCGCGTCGCGCTCGACGTCGGGTTGTCGACCGGCGGTTTTGCCGACTGCCTCTTGCAGGCGGGGGCGGCGCGGGTGGTCGGGGTCGACGTCGGTCACGGGCAACTGCATCGACGACTGGCGCGCGAGCCGCGGCTCGTGTCGCTCGAAGGGATCAACGCGCGGCATCTGTCGCGTGAGACGCTCGATGCGCGTCTGGCACAGCAGGCGGCGGAGGGCGGCGCACAGGGCGAACCGGCGTCGACGATGGCGGCTGTTCCCGAGGCAGGCTTTGACCTGATCGTCGGGGATGTGTCGTTCATTTCGCTCACACTGGTGTTGCCGGCCGTGGCGCCGCTGCTGGGCGCGACCGGCGATTTGCTGATGCTGGTCAAACCGCAGTTCGAAGTGGGGCGTGAGCACATTGGCCGCGGCGGCCTGGTGCGAGATGCCGCGCAGTATGCGCAAGTGGAGACAAAAATCCGCGCCGCCTGTGAGACGTTGGGACTGACGGTAGCCGCATGGCTCGACAGTCCTATCGCTGGCGGTGACGGCAACCGGGAGTTCTTCGTGCACGCGACGCGCGCGGCATGAACGACTCTCTCGATAATAGAACGATCATGACGCAACCTTCCTTCAGTTTCGAATTCTTCCCGCCCAAGACGGCGGAGGGCGCGGAGAAGCTGCGCGCCACGCGCCAGCAACTCTTCCCGCTCGGCCCCAAGTTTGTCTCGGTGACGTTCGGTGCCGGCGGCTCCACGCAGCAGGGTACGCTCGATACGGTTGTCGAAATCCAACGCGAAGGCGTGGAGGCGGCCCCCCACCTTTCTTGCGTCGGTTCGACCAAGGACAACATCCGCGAGATTCTGCAGACGTATCGCCAACACGGCATCCGCCACATCGTGGCGCTGCGCGGCGATCTGCCGTCGGGAATGGGGGAGATCGGCGAGTTTCGTTACGCGTCGGAGCTGGTCGAGTTCATTCGTGCCGAAACCGGCGAATGGTTCCACATCGAGGTGGCGGCCTACCCGGAGTACCATCCGCAGGCGAAGTCGCCGCGCCTGGACCTCGAGCATTTCGCCCACAAGGTGAAGGCGGGGGCGAATGCGGCCATCACGCAATACTTCTTCAATGCGGATGCCTATTTCCGTTTCGTCGACGATGCATCGCGTCTCGGTGTCGACGTGCCGATCGTGCCGGGGATCATGCCGATCACGAACTATTCGCAAATGATGCGCTTCTCGGAGATGTGCGGTGCTGAAGTGCCGCGATGGATTGCCAAGCGTCTCGAAGGCTTTGGCGACGATCGCGACTCGATCCGCGCCTTCGGGCTCGATGTGGTGACGGCGCTATGCGAACGGCTGCTCGCGCAGGGCGTGCCCGGATTGCACTTCTATACCCTCAACGCGGCGTCGGCCACCAAGGCGATGTGGCAGCGACTCGGTCTGTAACGCGTCGCGAAATCGTTGGCCGAACGGTGGGCGGATGGGAAGTCAATTCTAATCACAATTCAGTGATTTCCTAATCAAAAACACCACAAATAGGCGGTTTGCTAGGGATTTGGCGTGTTGTGGCACGGGGGAAGCTTCAGTAATATCCCCGGTAGGCTCGGCGACAGACCGTTGCCGGGCATCACACCCGATCCCGAGGAGCCTATGAAACAGACTCACACCCTGCGTTTGCTTTTGGCTGCGACGTTGCTTGCCGGTGTGGCCGTGATCCGGCCCGCCGCAGCTGTCGAAATCCCGAACAAGACCCTCGTGTACTGCTCCGAGGGCAGCCCGGTCGGCTTCGATCCGGGCCAGCTCACTACCGGCACCGATTTCGATCCTGCCGACGCCATCTACAATCGCCTGATCGCGTTCAAGCCGGGCGAGACGGGCGTGATGCCCTCACTCGCGGAGTCGTGGGACATCTCGCCGGACAACAAGATCTACACATTCCATCTGCGCAAGGGCGTCAAGTTCCACACCACGGAGTACTTCAAACCCACGCGCGATTTCAATGCCGAGGATGTGAAGTTCACCTTCGATCGCATGGGCGATCGCGACATGCCCTTCCGCAAGGCCTATCCGACGGAGTTTCCGTATTTCGTCGACATGGGTCTGCAGGCTGATATCGACCACATCGAGGTCGTTGATCCGTACACCGTTCGCTTCGTGCTGAAGAAGGTCGACGCCCCGTTCCTTCAGAACCTGGCGATGCCGTTCGCATCGATCCTCTCGAAGGAGTACGCCGACAAGCTGCTCGCGGCGAACAACGCTCGCGATATCGCGCTCAAGCCGGTCGGTACCGGGCCGTTCATCTTCCGCAGCTATACGAAAGATGCCACGCTGCGCTTCGATGGCAACAAGGAATACTGGAACACGAGTCTGCCGCCGAAGGTCAGCAAGCTGATCTTCGCGATCACGACCGACGCCAACGTTCGCATTCAGAAGCTCAAGCGCAACGAATGCCAGATCACGACCTACCCGCGCCCGGCCGATGTCGATGCGATCAAGGCCGAGATCGCGGCGCAGGGCAAGGCGTCGAAGCTCAAGATGCCGGACCAGGTCGGCTTCAACCTCGGCTACGTGGCGTACAACGTGCAGAAGAAGCCGCTCGATCGTGTGGAAGTGCGCCAGGCACTCGACATGGCGATCAACAAGAAGGCGATTCTCCAGTCCGTCTATGGCTCGGCCGGACAGTTGTCGAACGGCGCACCGATGCCGCCGACGCAGTGGTCCTACGACAAGAACATCAAGTCGGCTGGCTACGACCCGGAGAAAGCCCGTGCGCTGCTTGAGAAGGCGGGCGTGAAGAACATGGAAATCACGCTGTGGGCCATGCCGGTGCAACGTCCGTATAACCCGAACGGCAAGCTCATGGCCGAGATGATTCAGGCCGACTGGGCAAAGATCGGCGTGAAGGCCAATATCGTCACGTACGAGTGGGGTGAGTACATCAAGCGCGCCAAGGCGGGTGAGCACGACGCGTTGCTCATTGGCTGGACCGGCGACAACGGCGACCCGGACAATTGGCTCGGCGTGTTGCTCGGCTGCGATTCGGTCAACGGCAACAACTTCTCGAAGTGGTGCTACAAGCCGTTCGACGATCTCATCAAGCAAGCACGCCAGACCACGGACGTCGCCTTGCGCACGAAGCTCTACACGCAGGCACAGGAGATCTTCGCGCAACAACTGCCGTTCTCGCCCATCGCGCACTCCACGCAGTACAAGCCGATGGCCACGAACGTGAAGGGCTTCAAGCTGAGCCCGTTCGGCCGCAACAGCTTCATTGGCGTATCGCTGGAGTAAGGCACCCGGCGGGCGCGTTGATGACCGCATCCGGCTGACGCCGGGTGTCGGTCGCTATCTGTCGCCGTCCGTCGTCATCCCGGTATCACGCAGGCAGACTCGGCCGCCGCGCCCGAGTCCGCCTGCCGCAACAGGACAAAGGATCGTCCATGATTGATTCACGCGGCATAGCGCCATCCGTCCCCGCACAGGGGATGGGCGGTGCGCGAAGCCCCCACGGAAACCTCCTATGCTGAGATTCGTCATGAGACGACTGGGCATGGTGATCCCGACGTTCATCGGCATCACCGTCCTGGCGTTCGCGCTCATTCACCTGATTCCCGGCGATCCGATCGAAGTGCTCGTGGGCGAGCGAAATCTCGACCCGGTCATGCACGCCGAGGCGATGAAGCGCCTGGGTCTCGATCAGCCGCTCACCACGCAATATTTCGTCTATCTGAAGCACGCGGCGCAAGGCGACCTCGGGCGCTCCATCGTCACCAACGAGGGGGTGCTTCACGAGTTCTTCGCCCGCTTTCCCGCGACGCTCGAACTTGCCCTGTGCGCAATGATCTTCGCGCTCGCAGTCGGCTTGCCCGCCGGCGTGGCGGCGTCGCTGCGGCGCGGCAAAATGCTCGACCACACCACGATGGGCGCGGCCCTCACGGGCTACTCCATGCCGATTTTCTGGTGGGGCCTGCTGCTCATCATGTTCTTCTCCGTCTACCTGCAATGGACGCCCGTCTCCGGCCGCATTGGCGTGGAGTACGATGTGCCGCACGTCACCGGCTTCATGCTCATCGACACATTGCTCTCGGGCGACGAAGGGGCGTTCAGTTCCGCGGTGAGTCATCTGATTCTGCCCACCATTGTGCTCGGCACCGTGCCGCTCGCGGTGATTGCCCGCATGACGCGCTCGGCCATGCTCGAAGTGCTTCGCGAGGACTACATCCGTACGGCGCGTGCGAAGGGACTCTCCCCGTGGCGCGTGATCGTCGTGCATGCGTTGCGCAATGCGCTGATTCCGGTCATCACCGTGATTGGTCTGCAAGTCGGCGCGCTGCTCGCCGGTGCGGTGCTGACCGAGAACGTGTTCTCGTGGCCCGGCATCGGCAAATGGCTGATCGATGCCATTCTGCGACGCGACTATCCGGTGGTGCAGGGCGGCATTTTGCTCATCGCAACGGGCGTGATCCTGGTCAACCTGCTGGTCGACGTGCTCTATGGCGTCGTCAACCCGCGCATCCGGCACTGAGGGACGTCAATCATGAGCGATACACCGGCTACGCTGCCGCCCCCCGCCGCCGTGACGGCCACACCTCGTGCGCGGTTGTTCCGGGAGTTCCTGCGCAGCTTCACCGCGAACCGTGGTGCAACGGCCGCGGCCATCGTGCTGTTGTCGATGTTCGTGGCGGCGATCTTCGCGCCATGGATCGCGCCGCACAGCCCCATCGAGCAATATCGCGACTTCGTGAAGATTCCGCCCGCCTGGTTCGACGGCGGCAAGCTTCAGTTCCTGCTCGGGACCGACGAGGCCGGCCGCGACATTCTTTCGCGTCTGATCTATGGCGCACGCCTGTCGTTCTGGATCGGTCTGTCGTCGGTGGTGCTCTCGCTGATTCCGGGCATTCTGCTGGGGCTGCTGGCGGCATTCTTCCCACGCTGGCTCGACACGCCGATCATGCGGTTGATGGACATGATGATGGCGTTGCCGTCGCTGTTGCTGGCCGTGGCCGTGGTCGCCGTGATCGGCCCGGGCCTCGCCAACACGACCATCGCCATCGCGATCGTGACGTTGCCGGCGTATGTGCGTTTGACGCGCGCAGCGGCGATTGGCGAGTTGCAGCGCGAATATGTCATTGCCTCGCGCATGGCCGGGGCGGGCACGCTGCGACTGATGTTCTCGACGGTGTTGCCGAACTGCGCGGCGCCGCTCATCGTGCAGGCCACGCTGAGTTTCTCGGTGGCCATTCTCGATGCGGCGGCGCTCGGCTTTCTTGGCCTGGGCGTGCAACCGCCGCTCGCCGAGTGGGGCTCGATGCTTGCCTCCGCACGCGACTACATGGAAAGTGCCTGGTGGATTGTGACGCTGCCGGGACTTGCGATCGTCATCTCGGTGCTCGCCATCAACCTGGTCGGCGACGGCCTGCGCGACGCACTTGACCCCAAATTGAAGCGAATCGCATGAGCCTGCTCTCCATTCGAAATCTTTCGGTCGACTTCGACGGCGCACGCGCGGTCGAGGGCATTGACCTCGATGTCGGCCAGGGTGAGATTCTTGGCGTGGTCGGCGAATCCGGTTCGGGCAAGAGTGTGACGATGCTCGCGCTCATGGGGCTGGTCGACGCGCCAGGCCGCGTACGTGCCGATGAAGTACGCTTCGACGGACGCGATCTGCTGCGCGCGTCGTCGCGCGAGCGGCGCGGCATCGTCGGCCGCGACGTGTCGATGATCTTTCAGGACGCGCTTTCCAGCCTGAATCCGAGCTACACCGTTGGCTATCAGATCGCCGAGGTGTTGCGCCGCCACATGGGGCTGCGCGGACGTGCGTTGCACAATCGCGTCGTCGAGTTGCTGGAGCAGGTCGAAATTCCCGATGCCGCGAACCGGGTCGGCGCGTATCCGCATCAGCTCTCCGGCGGAATGAACCAGCGGGTGATGATTGCGATGGCGATTGCCTGTCGCCCGAAGCTGCTCATTGCCGACGAGCCGACCACCGCGCTCGACGTCACCATCCAGGCGCAGATCATGGCCTTGCTGCTGCAATTGCAGAAGGATCACGGCATGGCGCTCGTGCTGATCTCCCATGATCTCGCCGTCGTGGCCGAAGTCGCGCACCGGGTGGCCGTCATGTATGCGGGGCAGGTGATCGAAAACCAGCAGGTGCCGGCGCTGTTCGATGCCCCGCATCATCCCTACACGGAGGCGTTGCTCGCAGCGATTCCCGAGCACAACCGGGGCGTGCGGCGACTGCGTACGTTGCCGGGCATGGTGCCGGGGCGCGACGATCGGCCGACGGGCTGTCTGCTTTCGCCGCGTTGTCCGTATGCCGACGACCATTGCCGCACGGTGCCCCCGGCGTTGCAGCCCTACGTCGGGCCGAACGCTTCGGGCTCGCCCCAGGTGCGATGCTTCAAGCCGCTGCCGCATGCGTTGGCGGAAGAACGCACGACAGGAGGTGCGCAATGAGTGAAACTGTTTTCGCGACACCTCCGGGAGTGCCGCAGGCCCCGGACGCACATGAAGCTGACCGCGGCGGCAGCCGCGTGGTGCTCGCCGCGCACGATTTGACGCGCTTCTACGCCGTCAATCGTGGCTTCATGCGCCCACAGGCCACGGTCAAGGCACTCAACGGCGTGTCGTTCTCGCTGGCCGCCGGTCGTACGCTGGCCGTGGTCGGTGAGTCGGGGTGCGGCAAATCGACGCTGGCGCGGGTGCTGACGTTGATCGAAGCACCGACGTCCGGCAGACTCGTGGTCGACGCGACCGAGACCACGGCGGCGTCGGCGGGGGCGCTGGCGCCGCTGCGCACGCGGATCCAGATGGTGTTCCAGAACCCGTATGCGTCGCTCAACCCTCGCAAGACGGTGGGGCAGGCGCTCGACGAGCCGCTGTCCATCAACACCTCGGCGAGCCGTGCCGAACGCGGCGAGACGATCGCGGCGATGATGCGCACGGTGGGGCTGCGTCCGGAACATGTGGCGCGCTATCCGCACATGTTCTCTGGCGGGCAGCGGCAGCGGGTGGCGATTGCCCGGGCGATGATCCTGTCGCCGGCCATCGTGGTCGCGGACGAGCCGGTTTCGGCCCTGGATGTCTCAATTCAGGCACAGATCCTGAATCTTTTCATGGATTTGCAGGACCGATACGCGACGAGTTACGTATTCGTGTCGCATAATCTCGCCGTGGTCGAGCATGTGGCCGACGACGTCATGGTGATGTATCTCGGCCGCGCGGCCGAACACGGCCCCAAGGCCGCCGTGTTCGGCAAGCCGCTGCATCCGTACACCAAGGCGCTGATGTCGGCGACGCCGGCGATCAAGGCCGCCGAGCGGCGCGTGAAGATGGCGCTGACCGGCGAGTTGCCCTCGCCGCTGCGGCCACCGCCGGGGTGTGCGTTTGCACCGCGCTGTCCGTACGCGATAGACCGTTGCCGCGAAGAAGTGCCGCAACTGCGCAAGCTCGACGGGCGTCTGGTGGCGTGCCATCGGGTTGAAGACATTGAGGGATGACGAGATTGGGTGGACCACCACGCGCGACGCATGTGAGTCGGGGCGCTGCATTGGCCGGCTGGCTGCTCGGTTGCCTGCTGATGACGTTCGCCATCACGCTGGACGCGGCGTCGATCGTAACGCCGCAAGCCGTGGCGCCGCGAACGTTGCCGCTGGTCGTGCCCGAGCCGGGCGAATCGCCGCCCGGCGCCAATCTCCCGTTTTACGAAGCCCGCAAGGGCGACATGACCATCTACGTGATGGGCACCCTGCACGTCGGCAAGCCGGACGACTACCCGTTTCGCAAAGTCGTGGTCGATGCGCTGCGCGTGTCGTCGGTGGTGGCATTCGAGTTGTCGCCCGACGACCTGACGATGTCCCAGGACGACGTGCAGAAGTACGGCATGTGCTCACGCGCCTGTCTGCCGAGGCTTATCCCGGGGGCGCTGTGGCGTAAGCTGCGCGCGCGTCTCAAGGGCAATCCGGCGATGCTGGCCGAGATTCGTCACATGCGTCCGTGGCTGGCGGCGCTGCTCGTCGAGACGCTGGATTCGATGGGGGCCGATCTGCAAACGGAGTACGGCACCGAGAACCAGTTGGAGAACATCTATCGCGGGCGCATCGTCGGTCTCGAATCGCTGGCGGAGCAGATGGATGCCTTCACCGGACTGACGTCGGCTCAGCAAAACGAACTGCTGGCGCAGGAGCTGGTGCTCACACCCAAGACCGCCACGGCGCAGGTCGAGGAGTTGCACCGTCTGTGGCGGGCCGGGGATGCCGAGCTGGTGTTCGACTGGTCTCAGGGCAAGGCGGCGCAAGTGCGGCGCAACGTGGCACTGGCCGACGCCATCGACGAGCGCATTCTGTACTCGCGCAATCGGCGTTTTCTGGCGCGCATGCTGTTTCTGGCGGACCCGGGCAAGCCGGTCTTCGTCGCCATCGGCACGCTCCATCTCGGCGGCCCGCATGGGGTGCTGCAACTGCTGCGGGAGCATGGATTTTCCGTGGCGCAGCGGTAGTCTGAAACGGACCTGAGACAGGCGGGCGATCCGGCTAGGAATCGCCCGAGAAACAAGCCCACCCGATTGACTCCCCCATCCCTGACGATTAATTTGGTCACACTCGTGTGAGTGGCCCCCCGCCCAAATCCTTGTCAGGAGCCACGATGCCAATTGTCGATCAAAGCGCCGATCTTGCCGTGCGCCAAGCGCCGGCGCATGCCATTCCTTCCACGCCTTTTGAGCCGTCCGATCCGTCCGATCCGTCCGAGCCGGTTGAGCCCGTTGAGCGCATAGAGCATTACGCGCTCAGCGTTGAAGACGAGGCGCAGATCCTCTACGAAGCAACGATCCGCGGACTTGCCGACGTGGCCGCCGGCCGCAAGCTGCCCAGCGAAGTCGTAAAGACTGGATGCTCCGTCGACCTCAATGAAGCGTATTTCGAGTTCCCGCATGACCCCAGCGAGATCCACGTCGACGAGTTTGTGGGCATCCTACTGGGGCTGCGGGACGCCGACGCCGGGCGCACGGTACCCGATGAGGTGGTCAGCGCCCAGTTCGCCGAATATCGCCGGAGGCTGTTGGATACGCTGTGAGTGTGACGATTCGTTGGTCGGAATATGCCCTGCGCGAACGCGTCATCCTCTGGAACCAGTTGTCGAATACCAGCCCCAGCGCAGCCTTGAACCTGAATGTGTCCGTGGAGCGCGCGCTTAGGCATCTGCGGTGTTTTCCCGCGATTGGGCGTCCGCACAGGGCGGGGAACACCCGGGTGTTGGTGCCCCATAAACGCTACAAACTCATCTATCGATTAAAGGAGAACGCGGTCACCATCCTGTCATTACACAACGTCAGTCGTCCCTGGCCGCCCAAGGACTACCCATTCCACGACTGACGTGTCCCCGGCCGGCGGCTTCGTGCATGACATCAAGCCAGCATCCCCCGTGCCTCGATAAAACGGATGATCTCCTGAAGGCCTTTGCCTTCCCTCATGTTCCCCATGACGAACGGACGCATGCCGCGCATCTTTTGCGTATCCGAACGCATGATGTCCAGCGATGCGCCGACGTACGGCGCGAGATCGGTCTTGTTGATGACGAGGAGATCGGACTTGGTGATGCCGGGGCCGCCCTTGCGGGGGATCTTCTCGCCACCGGCCACATCGATCACGTAGATCGTGAGATCCGAGAGTTCGGGACTGAATGTGGCCGCGAGGTTGTCGCCGCCTGATTCGATGAACACCACGTCGGCGTCAGGAAAGCGTTCGAGCATGCGCTCGACGGCCTCTAGGTTGATCGATGCATCCTCCCGGATGGCCGTGTGCGGGCAACCGCCGGTCTCGACGCCAAGGATGCGCTCGGGCGCCAGCGCACCGGCAACCGTGAGCAGGCGCTGGTCTTCCTTCGTATAGATGTCGTTGGTGATGACGACGAGATCGTAGCGCTCGCGCATGGCTTTGCAGAGCATCTCGGTCAGGGTGGTCTTGCCGGAGCCGACCGGGCCTCCGATGCCGACACGCAGCGGCGGATTCTTCTTGGTACGACGGGCGTTGGCAGAAGTCGTCATGGCGAATGTCGTGGGTGGCGGAAAAGAGGAGAGGTGACGAAATAGCGAAATAGCGAAATGACGAAAATCGTGGACGCGACGTATCGCGTCTCACGAACGGAACAAGCGTGAATACTGTGTTTCGTGACGCGACGCGAGAATGGCGAGCGCCGGGGAAAAGGTATTGATCCGGTCATCCGGCAACGACGCGGCTCGATGCGCGGCATCGACCACACGAGGGCGCAATGCCACGATGACCCGTTGCGCGGCCAATTGTCCGAGCGGCACGGCTTTGAGCGCGCCGGCCACCTGATTCTCGAGCCAACTGAACGCGTAAGCGACGAGCGTATCCAGCAGCGGAGCGCCATGCGTCAGCGCCGCAAAGGCGAAGGCCGTTGGCAACGCGATCGGACGCAGCGAGGACAGGTGTTCGCGCTGTATCGGATTCCCCCATTCGAGGGAGATCGCCAGTTGCGTGAGCGACCAGCCCATCTGCTCGGTTTCCGCACGCAACTCGGCCGCCTCGCGCGTGGCGAGTAGCCATTCGTTCACACGGGTGAGCGACGCGACATCGCCCGCTTGCCAGTGGCGCCACTGTCTGGCGAGCAGGGCCATCTCGCCGGTCGTGAATACGCCGTCGAGCTGGCTGGCAATCCAGCGCTCGGCGCTCGGGGCATCGTGGATGATGCCATGTTCCACCGCGGCTTCGAGCCCTTGTGAATAGCTGAACGCGCCGATGGGCAGCGCCGGCGATGCGAGATGCAGCAGCGCCGCGAGTGACTGCAACGACGCGGTGGCAACCGGTTCAGCGAGAGGACTGGCCAGACTTGCCGTCATCGGTCGGACTCACAGGGAAAGGCGCATTGCCGGTAGTGGTGCTGTCCGGCGTATGGGAGTGGTCATGCCCGCAATCGGGGCCGTGAACATGGGCATGGCCGTGATGATCGTCGTGAGCGTGCGAGTGCGCGCAATCCGGGCCATGCGCGTGAACCGCCGCGTGATCGTGATGGCACCCCGGGCCGTGAACATGGCCGCGATCATGGTCATGATCGTGCCCGTGCCCGTGCCCGTGATCATGCTCATGCTCGTGCGAATGTCCATGATGCTCATGGAACACGCGCTGGGCGAGCGCCATGTCTTCGGCGAAGGTCGCATCGTGACCATGCTTGTGGCCGCCGCCATAGGCACCCGCTTCGGGTTCGAACGGCATCAAGGCTTCGGCTACGTCGACGTCGAGTCGCAGCAACATGTCGCGCAGCACCGGGTCGTATTCGAGCTTGAGATAACCATCGCCCACTTCGACAGGCGTATGCCGATTGCCGAGATGGTATGCCGCGCGGGTCAGCGCGAGCGGCGTGGCGGCCGTGACGAGCAGCACCGTCTCGGGGGCGGCTTCCACGCGAATGAGACCGCCGTCGTCGGCCACGAGCCCGTCACCGCCGCGCAGCACGGTGCCACGCGGCAGGAACAGGGCGACGTCTTCGCCGGTCTCCAGCGTGGCGCGCAGGCGGCTCTTGCTGCGCGCATCGAACGGCAGCACGAGCGCCGGGGCACGCCGCATGAGCGGCGCAGCCAGGCGTCCGGCCTCGAGGCGTTTCTCGACGCGGCGCAGCGTCGTGGGAGGGGCGGCGTTATCTGCCGGGTGGGGCGATTCGGGGGCTTGCGACATAGCTCAGAAGAGGAAGTAACGTTGCGCCATCGGCAGCACGCTCGCAGGCTCGCAGGTCAGCAACTGCCCGTCGGCGATGACCTGATAGGTCTCGGGGTCGACGCTGATATGCGGCAGCCAGTCGTTGTGGATCATGTTGGCCTTGGTCACCTGCCGGATATTGCGCACCGGCACGATGCGCTTGGCCAGTCCATAGCGGCCGGCCACGTCGCCATCGTACGCCGCCTGCGACACAAACGTGAGCGACGTGCGCGCCAGCGCCCCGGCGCGCGCGCCGAACATTTCGCGATAGTGCACCGGCTGAGGCGTCGGGATGGACGCGTTCGGGTCCCCCATGAGCGCTGACGTAATCATGCCGCCCTTGAGAATCAGCGACGGCTTCACGCCGAAGAACGCCGGTTCCCACAGGACCAGGTCGGCCCATTTGCCGACCTCCACCGAGCCGATCTCATGGGCCATGCCGTGTGTGATCGCCGGGTTGATCGTGTACTTCGCCACGTAGCGCTTGACGCGGAAGTTGTCGGCCTGCGCCGAGTCGGTGCCGAGCGCGCCGCGCTGCACCTTCATCTTGTGCGCCGTCTGCCACGTGCGCATGACGACCTCGCCGACGCGCCCCATGGCCTGAGAGTCCGACGAGATCATCGACAGTGCGCCAAGGTCATGCAGGATGTCTTCGGCGGCAATCGTTTCGCGGCGAATGCGCGATTCGGCGAACGCAATGTCTTCCGCGATGGCCGGATCGAGGTGATGGCAGACCATCAACATGTCGAGATGCTCGTCGAGCGTGTTGATGGTGTACGGCCGCGTCGGGTTGGTGGACGACGGCAGCACGTTCGCCTCGCCGCACACTTTGAGAATATCCGGTGCGTGACCGCCCCCGGCGCCCTCGGTGTGGTACGTGTGGATCGTGCGGCCCTTGATGGCCGCAACGGTGGCTTCGACGAAGCCGCCCTCGTTGAGCGTGTCGGTGTGGATGGCGACCTGCGTATCGGTCGCATCGGCCACCGACAGGCAGGCGTCGATGGCGGCCGGCGTGGAGCCCCAGTCTTCGTGCAGCTTCAGGCCGATCGCGCCGGCCTCGATCTGCTCCATCAGCGGGGCGGGCTGGCTGACGTTGCCCTTGCCGAGAAAGCCGAGGTTGATCGGCCAGCCGTCGGCCGCTTGCAGCATGCGCTCCAGGTGCCACGGCCCCGGCGTGCAGGTGGTGGCGTTCGTGCCGGTCGCCGGCCCGGTGCCGCCGCCGAGCAGCGTGGTCACGCCGGACGAGAGCGCCTCGTCGATCTGTTGCGGGCAAATGAAGTGGATGTGCGAGTCGATGCCGCCTGCCGTGACGATCATGCCTTCGCCGGCGATCACTTCCGTCGCGCCGCCCAGTGGAATGGTCACGCCGGGCTGGATGTCCGGATTGCCCGCCTTGCCGATGCCCCAGATCCGGCCGTCCTTGAGTCCGATGTCGGCTTTGACGATGCCCCAGTGGTCGATGATGACGGCATTGGTGATGACGGTATCCACGACGTCGGCACGCGTGCGCTGCGATTGGCCCATGCCGTCGCGAATCACCTTGCCGCCGCCGAACTTCACTTCTTCGCCGTAGATCGTATAGTCGCGCTCGATCTCGACGATGAGTTCCGTGTCGGCGAGCCGCAGCCGGTCGCCCGTCGTGGGGCCGAACATTTCCGCATAGGCGCGGCGTGAAATCTTCATAGCGCCCCCATCACGCGACCCGCGAAGCCGAAGACGCGGCGGTCCCCCGCCAACGCGACCAGTTCGACCGTGCGTTGCTGCCCCGGCTCGAAGCGCACCGCGGTGCCGGACGCAATGTTCAGGCGAAAGCCGCGCGTCGCTTCGCGGTCGAATTGCAGCGCGTCGTTGACTTCGTAGAAGTGAAAATGCGAGCCGATCTGGATCGGGCGATCGCCGGTGTTGGCAACGCTCACGCTGAGGGTCGGGCGACCCTCGTTCAGCGTGACGTCACCTGCGGCGGGCAACAGTTCTCCGGGAATCATGAGCGTCTCTTGGAGGAATTGAAGGATGCGCGCAACCTTGGCCGTTCAGGCCGCCGCGACGAGCAGCGCCGCGCCGTAGGCGAGCACGCCCGCGCCGAGCACGCGCGGCAACCACGCGGTACGGCGACGCAGCGCAACGCCGGCCACGATGCCCAGACTGTGCAGCACGCCGGTCGCGAGCAGAAAGCCGGCCATGTAATGCATGGCGCTCGCCTCGACCGGCAATTCCGCACCGTGAGCCACCCCATGGAAGATCGCGAACGCGCCGACGACGGCAGCCCCCGCTGCGCCGGGCAGCTTCGCGCGCGTCGCGAGCATGAGTCCCAGCACGAGCAGCGAGACGGCAATCATCGGCTCGACGCCCGGCAGCCCCACGCCATACGCCATGCCGAGCAACCCGCCTGCAGCAAGCATGGCGACGAAAGCCAACGGCGCGAGCCAGACACGTTTCGACGTGAGCGCACTCCACAAACCAACCACGATCATGGCGCAAAGGTGATCGGCGCCGGTGAGCGGATGCACGAAACCTGCGACGAAACTGCCCGCCGCGTCATGGCCCGGATGACCGGGGTGCGCGAGCGCCAGACTCGAAGCGGCGAGCAGCGCGAGGCCAGTCGTCACACGCACGACGCGAGGGTACGTGCGACCGGGGGCCGGGGAAGCATCCGCCGCGTACGCGACGGTCACTTCATGGGCATCACGGGCAATAGGGAGGCGAGCCACTGACATGAGACGTCCTTAAGATGGGGTTGTCGACGACAGAGAATCGAATGCGAAGCGAAGGACAAGGGTGACCGAGAACGAACGGCGATGAGGGCCACCGTCGTACGCTCGGCATTCCGCGCGTGCGTCCTTCAGGGAATCGGGTGGTGCACGGTGACGAGCTTGGTGCCGTCCGGAAACGTGGCTTCGACCTGAATGTCCGGAATCATTTCGGGCACGCCTTCCATCACGTCGTCGCGCGAGAGCAGCGTGGTGCCGTAATGCATCAGGTCGGCCACGGTGCGTCCGTCGCGCGCGCCTTCCATGAGGGCGGCGCTGATGAAGGCCACGGCCTCCGGGTAATTCAGTTTCAGCCCGCGCGCACGCCGACGTTCGGCGAGCAAGGCGGCGGTGAAGATGAGCAACTTGTCTTTTTCGCGCGGAGTGAGCTTCATCGTGAACGGGGGGAACGTCAATGCGAAAGGGTCGTGGGGCGGTCGCCGTTGCCGCACATCATAGGCGCACGTTCTTGTCCGCGCCACTGGGTTTTGCCGCCTGCGTGGCACGCACCAAAACTGTGCGAAACGACGCGGCGGCAGGTGTCGGTCATCGGCGTCGTCATTGGCAGAGAAAGCGCTGCAATTCTGGTGTCGACGGCTGCGTGAAGAGGGTTTCCGGCGCGCCGGACTCCCAGATCTTGCCCTGATGCATGAACACCACGCGGTCCGACACATGACGGGCGAAGCGCATCTCGTGCGTGACGAGAATCAGCGTCATGCCTTCGGCGGCGAGGTTTTCGAGCACCCCCAGCACTTCGGCGACCAACTCGGGATCCAGTGCCGAGGTGATCTCGTCGCACAGCATCACGGCCGGACGCATGGCGAGCGAGCGGGCGATCGCCACACGCTGCTGTTGACCGCCCGAGAGCTGCGATGGATAGCTGTCGAACTTGTCGGCCAGTCCCACCTTATCGAGCATGGCGCGGGCAACGTCGCGCGCTTCGGCGCCCGGCGTCTTCTTCACCACCTTCTGCGCGAGCATCACGTTCTCGCCGGCCGACAGATGCGGAAACAGGTTGTACTGCTGGAACACCATGCCGACTTTCAGACGCAATGCGCGCAGATCGGTGTCGCGCGCGCCGACGTGCACGCCCTCCACGGCGACACTGCCCGCGTCGAACCGCTCCAGGCCGTTGAGCGTGCGCAGCAATGTGCTCTTGCCCGACCCGCTCTTGCCGATGATCGACACGACCTGGCCGCGCTCGACGTCCAGATCGATGCCCTTGAGCACGGGGGTTTCGCCGAAGCGCTTTTGCATGCCCCTGACTTCAATGAGCGACATGGAGTTTCCTTTCGAGATGACGCGCCCACAGCGACAGCGGATAGCAGGCAGCAAAGTAGAGCAGCGCGACGAGGCCGTACACGGTGAACGGCTGGAACGTCGCGTTGGTGAGCATGGTGCCGGTCTTGGTGAGTTCGTCGAAGCCGATGATCGACGCGAGCGCCGTGCTCTTGACGACCTGCACCGAGAAGCCGACCGTGGGCGCGATGGCAATGCGCAGTGCCTGCGGCAAGATCACGTGACGCAGTTGCTCGCCGTATCGCATGGCGAGACTCGACGAGGCTTCCCATTGGCCGTGCGGAATCGCGTCGACGCAACCGCGCCAAATCTCCGTGAGATAGGCGCTCGTGTAGAGCGTGAGGCACACGGCCGCCGCGACCCAGGGCGAGACGTCGAGACCGAGCAGCGGCAAGCCGAAGAACACCAGGAACAACTGCATGAGCAGCGGCGTGCCCTGGAACACTTCGATATACAGCGCCACGGCGCGTGCTGCCCAGGAAACGCGTCCAACGCGCACGACAAGCAACATCAGGGCGACGCCGCCGCCGCAGACGAAGGCGATGGCCGACAGGGCGAGCGTCCAGCGGGCTGCCAGCAGCAGGCCGTGCAACATGTCCCACGTCGAGAACTCGATCATCGGGCACCTGCCTTGACGTTGACCGTGCCGCGAAAGAGGCGCCGTGCGCAGCGCGTCAGCACACGGCGCAGTGCGATCGCGAGCGCGAGGTACACGGCGGTGACGATCAGATAGCTCTCGAACGCCCGGAACGTGCGCGACTGCACGAAGTTGGCGGCGTATGACAGATCGGGCACGGAGATCTGCGAGACGACGGCCGACCCCAGCATCACGATCACGATCTGGCTGGCGAGTGCGGGGAACACCTTGGCAAACGCCTGCGGCAAGATCACATGACGCAGGATCTGGCCGCGCGTCATGGCGAGCGACAGTCCCGCTTCGGACAGACCGCGCGGCACCGCTCGCATGCCGGCGCGAATGATCTCGGTGGCGTACGCGCCCAGGTTCACGCTCATGGCGAGCACGGCGGCGGTCGTCTCGTCGATATGAATGCCAAGACTCGGCAGTCCGAAGAAGATGAAGAAGAGCTGCACAATGAACGGCGTGTTGCGGATCAGCTCGACGTACAGCCCGGTAATGGCTTTGAGCCACACCGCGCCTTCCTCGCGGGCGACGGCGCACAGCGCGCCGAGGCTCACGCCCGCGACCGTGGACACGGCCGTGAGCACAACCGTCAGCGCGGCGCCGCGCACGAAGAGCATCAGGTATTGCCGCAGATCGGCAAAATCGAGAACGTAATGCATGTGAAGCCGGTGAGGAGTCGCGAGGGGCGGGATGTCAAGATCAGAGATTCGTCGGCAGCGGCATGCCGAGCCACTTCTGCGAGACGTTGCTCAGCGCGCCATCTTTCTTCGCCGCGGCGAGAATCTCGTTGACCTTGGCGAGCAGCCGCGGCTCGTTCTTGTTCAGGCCGACGAAGCACGGCGAGTTCTTGATGAGAAACTTCGGCTCCGGCAACTTGGGCGGGTGCTTGGCGAGAATGGCCGCAGCCACGACGTTGCCCGTGGCGACCAATTGCACCTGCCCGGACAGGAACGCCGAGATCGTGCCGTTGTTGTCTTCGAAGCGCTTGATCGTGACGTCGGCCGGGGCGATCTTCGAGAGTTCGAGGTCTTCGACGGCGCCGCGCGTCACACCGACGGTCTTGCCCGACAGGTCGGCGGGCTTGGACACCGCGAGATCCTTGGGTCCGAACACGCCGTTGTAGAACGGCGCATACGCTTGCGAGAAATCGATGACCTTCTCGCGCTCGGCGTTCTTGCCGAGGCTGGAGATCACCAGGTCGGCCTTGTTCGTCGTGAGGTAGGGGATGCGGTTGGCGCTCGTCACCGGCACCAGTTCCAGCTTCACGCCCATGCCCTTGGCGAGCAAGGCGGCAGCGTCGATGTCGTAGCCGACCGGCTTCATGTCGGCGCCGATCGAACCGAACGGCGGGAAGTCTTGCGGCACGGCTACGCGCAGGGTGCCACGCTTGATGATGTCGTCGAGTCCGTCGGCATGCGCGCTGCGTGGCACGGCCACGGCGAAGACGGTGATTGCGCTCACGGCCAGCATCAGCGTGGTGAACGCGCGACGGGTCCGTGCGCGTGCGCCGAGCGTGGCGGCAACGGTGTCGTGAGAGAAGGCACTACGAATGAACGGCAGCATAGAGGCAACCTCGTGGATCGGGGGGCGAAGCATTCCGGTAACAGGAGTGTTCCGGCGGCCGGTACATCTGGTCTGACCGGTCGATACAGTGATCTAGCAGGAATCGTGCCCGGCAATGCTTCAGGTCACGGGGCTGATGAGATGGAGCGCACGCACGCGCAACGTGCCGTGCCGACGGCAACGGCGACAGCAATGGCGACGACAACGGGAAGTGGCGAAAACGGGGAGGGAAGCCCAGCATTGGTGCGAATTCGGGCCGGAGAGGATGACGCGGCAGCGCGCGCGTCACCGTTATGGTGCGTGTGGTGCGTGTGGTGTGTGTGACGGGAGGGAAGCCGTCTCACGTCGCCCAGAGTCGCAGCGGCTCGGCGGGCACGCCGTGAACGAGCGGGCGCAGCGTCAGCCAATGCGAGACCAGCAATCGCCGTACCGTCTCCATATCGTGTCCGAGCACGCGCACCACGAGCACGTTGCCCGGCAGGCACGTGATCCCCGCGCGCAGCGTGTCGTCGAACGGCAGGCCTTGGGCGAGCGACTCGGCCAGCTCGCGTGTGCAAGCGGCACCGACGGCCCACAGCGTGGCGAAGATGGGGAAACCCGCCAGCGCGGTGGTGCCGGTGCGTTGCGCATCGTCGGCGTCGAGCACGGCCTGTTCCGCCCACAGCAGACGATCCGTTGCATCGCGCAGTTCGAAGCGCGCGCGCCATTGGCCGTGCGTCCACTGCTCACCTGCCGCCTGACGGCCGAGCAGCGTGGCGTCCCAGCCGATGACGGACGCGTTCTCGCCAAGCTTCACGGTGATGCATTGGCGCGCATCCGCATGCTCGAACACGATGTTCTCGAGCGGCAGCCAGTCGAGCTTCGCGCCGTCGCTTACGGTGAGGCTGATGTCCTGCGTCCCGAATCGGCCTTGCGACTTGTACCACTTGGTCGCCCCCGGCGTGGTCAATACGGCGTGCGCGTTGGGACCGACCTCGACGTCGATGGACAGCGTGTCGCCGCCCGCAATCCCGCCGGGCGGATGTACGACAACGGCATGACAAATGCCGGGGCCTTCCGGATGAAGTGACTTCTGGACGACGAGCGGGCCGTGGTGGCGTCGCGTGGCGAGAACGGTGCGCGCTTCCTGACGGGCGAAGCCGAGCGTCAGCGCGGCGTGCCAGCCGGCGCTGGGCGTGTGCGGAGAATTCATGAAAATCGTTCGGCAATGGATGGCGCGAATCTAGCACGCGCCGACCGTGCGCGACATCGAAACCTGCCGTCTCTGTCTCACACGGCCACCTGATGCCGTACGCCGTCGGCTTCCATGTCCTTGCCGAGGCCGCTCGCCACGATGGCGCCCCGACTCATCACGCGATAGTGATCCGCGAGTTGCAGGGCAAAGTCGTAATACTGCTCGACCAGCAATACCGTCATGCCGCGTTCGTCGACCAGACGCCGCAATGTTGTCCCGATGTCCTTGATGATCGACGGTTGAATGCCTTCGGTCGGCTCGTCGAGGATCAGCAGTTGCGGGTCGCTCATGAGCGCGCGTCCAATGGCAAGTTGCTGTTGTTGCCCGCCGGACAGATCGCCGCCGCGCCGCTGCTTCATATCGCGCAATACGGGGAACAGTTCGTAGATGTGCTCGGGCACGCCGCGCTTGGCCTCGCGCGCGGGACGGCTCGCCGCACCGATCAACAGATTCTCTTCGACGGTGAGACGCGGGAAGATCTCGCGTCCTTGCGGCACGTACGCCAGCCCATGCGCCACGCGCGCATACGGGGGGGCTGACGTCAGGGCAGTGCCGCGCCACGCGATGCTGCCCGACTTCACCGGCACCACGCCCATGAGGCACTTGAGCAGTGTGGTCTTGCCCACGCCGTTGCGCCCGAGCAGCACGGTGAGCTGGCCGTCGGGCACGGTGAACTCCACGTTGCGCAGAATGTGGCTGCCACTGTAGTACTGATTGAGTGCGTGAATTTCCAACATGGTCAGCGTCCCAGATACGATTCGATCACGCGCTCGTCGCGTTGCACGACATCGAGCGTGCCTTCCGCCAGCACCCGCCCTTCGGCCATCACGGTCACGAGTCCCGTCTCGCCGGCGAGCGCGGCGACGAACGCCATGTCGTGCTCGACCACCATCATCGAACAATGCCCGCGCAGCCGGTTGAGCAACTCGGCGAGCTGCGCGGTCTCTTCGTCGGTCATGCCGGCGGCGGGTTCGTCGAGCAGCAGGAGTTGCGGTTGCTGCATGAGCAACATGCCGATCTCCAGGCGCTGCTTCTGGCCGTGCGACAACTGTCCCGCACGCACATGGGCCTGATGCTCCAGGTGCGTGAGCGTGAGCACTTCCTCGATGCGGCGTCGCATGGTCGGCGTGAGCATGTCCCATAGGGCGCGGAACCAGCGTTTGTCGCCCGCACACGCGAGTTCGAGGTTCTCCCACACGCTGTGATGTTCGAACACCGTCGGTTTCTGGAACTTGCGGCCCACGCCCGCCTGCGCGATGGCCGGCTCGTCGAGCCGGGTGAGGTCGAGCGTCTGGCCGAGGAAGGCGCGGCCGGCGTCGGGGCGGGTCTTGCCCGTCACGACGTCCATCATCGTTGTCTTGCCCGCGCCGTTCGGGCCAATGATGCAGCGCAGCTCGTCGGTCTTGATCGCCAGCGACAGGTCGTTGAGGGCGCGAAAGCCGTCGAACGATACGGAGATGTTCTCGAGGTAGAGGATAAGACCGTGCGACGTGTCGATCTCGCCCGGCACCACGAGATGCGACATCCCGGTAGGGTCGCCGCTGACGGTGACGGATGCATCGGGGGCGTCGGCGATTTGCCAACTGATGTCGATGTCGGGTCTCATGCGCGGTCTCCGGTGGCGGGGTGCGGCGCATCGCCTTCGGCGGCGGCCGGCGCGTGTGGCGTGCGCTTGCGGGACAGTTGTGCGACGAGGCCGATCACGCCCTGCGGCAGCAGCAGGGGCACGAGCACGAACATCGCGCCGAGGAAGAACAGCCAGTACTCGGCGAAGTACGCCGTGAAGAAGCTCTTCGCACCGTTGACGAGGAACGCACCGGCAATCGCGCCCACGAGCGAGCCGCGTCCGCCGATGGCGACCCAGATGGCCATCTCGATGGAGTTGACCGGCGCCATCTCGCTCGGGTTGATGATGCCGACCTGCGGCACGTAAAGCGCGCCCGCAATGCCGCACAGCATGGCGGACAACGTCCACACGAACAGCTTGTAGCTCAGCGGCCGGTAGCCGAGGAACATGGCGCGCGATTCGCCGTCGCGAATGGCCGTGACCACACGGCCGAACTTCGAGACGACCAGCGCGCGGCACAGCACGAAGGCACCGATCAGTACGACGAACGTCACGAGGAACAACACCGTGCGCGTGGTTGCCGACGTGATCGAGTAGCCGAGAATGCGCTTGAAGTCGGTGAAGCCGTTGTTGCCGCCGAAGCCGGTTTCGTTGCGATAGAAAAGCAGCATGGCGGCGAACGTGAGCGCCTGCGTGATGATCGACAGGTACACCCCCTTCACGCGTGAGCGGAAGGCCAGATACCCGAAGAGCCACGCGACCACGCCGGGCAGTGCCACGACGAGAAACATCGCCCAGGCGAAATGCTCGGTGCCGGTCCAGTACCAGGGGAGCGACTTCCAGTCGAGAAACACCATGAAGTCGGGCAAGTTGCTGTGATACACGCCGTCGCGCCCGATGCCGCGCATCAGGTACATCCCCATGGCATACCCGCCGAGCGCGAAGAACAGGCCGTGGCCCAGGCTCAGGATGCCGCAATAGCCCCACACCAGATCGAGCGCGAGCGCCGCAATTGCGTAGCACATGATCTTGCCCACGAGCGTCATCGCGTAGGCCGACAGATGCAACGGGTGCGTGGCCGGCAGCACCAGGGCGCAAACCGGCACGAGAATCGTCACCGCCAGCACGAACGCGAACAGCAAGGGCGCGACATGCTTCGGCAGGAGCCGGGCGCGCGGCGGCACGTCCAGCGAGATCGAAGGGGCGATCCCTTCGGGCAGGAAGTTCGACGTCTGCATTCAGGCCTCCGCGCTGCGCCCTTTGAGCGCAAACATGCCCTGCGGGCGTTTCTGGATGAACAGCACGATCAGGATCAGCACGGCGATCTTGGCGAGCACGGCACCCCACACCGGTTCGAGCAGCTTGTTGGCGATGCCCAGGCCGAACGCACCGACGATGGTCCCGGCCAGTTGTCCCACGCCGCCCAGCACCACGGCCATGAACGAGTCGATGATGTAACTCTGCCCGAGGTCCGGGCCGACGTTGCCGATCTGCGAGAGCGCGCATCCGCCCAGTCCGGCAATGCCCGCGCCAAACGCGAAGGCATAGCTGTCGACGCGTCCCGTCTTCACGCCGACGCAGGCGGCCATCGACCGGTTCTGCGTGACGGCGCGAATGAACAGCCCCAGGCGCGTGAGGTTGAGCACCGACCAGGTGAGCGCCACGACCACCAGCGCGAATATCAGGATCGCGATGCGGTTATACGGCAACATCAGGTTGGGCAGTACGGCGACGCCGCCGCTCATCCACGAGGGATTGATCACTTCCACGTTCTGCGCGCCGAACAGCGTGCGCACGCCCTGGATCATGAGCAGGCTGATACCGAACGTCGTGAGCAGCGTTTCGAGCGGGCGGCCGTACAGATGCTTGATGACGGTGCGCTCCAGCACGAAGCCGAGGAAGGCCGCCACAAGGAAGGCGGCGGGCACGGCGGCGACCAGGTAGGCGTCGAACGCCCCCGGCAGGAAGCGCTGAAAGAGTGTCTGCACCACATACGTGGCGTACGCGCCGACCATCAGGAATTCGCCGTGCGCCATGTTGATGACGCCGATCAGGCCATAGGTGATGGCCAGGCCGAGCGCGGCGAGCAGCAGCACACTGCCGAGCGACAGACCGGCGAAAAGCGTGCCGAAGAACTCGCTGCGGCGCTGGGCTGCGGCCAGTTTCGTCAGGGCGATGTCGGCGGCGCTGCGCACGCTGGCGTCGGGTTCGGCATAGGTGCCGTCCGCTTGCTTCGCGACGATGGGCAGCAGCAGATCGCGCATCTGAGGGTCGCCCGCCGCGGCGATCAGATCGATGGCTTCACGACGCTTCTTCGCGTCGGTGTCGTGCAATGCCGTCTGTGCCCAGAGCTGGTCGAGCCGTTTGCGCAGCGTCGGATCGGTCTCCTTCTGGCGCGCCTGTTCGATGAGCGTCTTGAATGCGGGCGACGGGTTTTGCAGCATCGTGTCGATGGCTTGCGCCCGGGCGTCGTGATCGGGCGAGCGCAAGGCGCCGGCGGCGGCGGCCGTAGCGACCTTGGCGCGCAGCACGTTGTTGAGCGTGATCGATCCCGCGTTGTCGCCCTTGATCGGGGCGCCCGTGATCGGATCGAGGGTCTTCTCGCCGTCCTGGATGGCGAGGCGATCGCCCACGGTCACGACCGTGTCGTCGGCCAGCGCCTTGAGGAGTGCGGCGGCCTGCGGCGAGTCGTCGGACGCAAGATGATCGATGGCCTGCGACTTGGCGTCGAAGTCGTCGCCGGCCAGCGCCGTGAGGTCGGCGCTCGAGACGGCGGCATGGGCCAGGGAGGGAGTGGTCAGCGCGGCGCCCAGCGAGAGCAGGACAAGGGCGGCAGCGGTCCAGCGTCTTATCGTTATCATCAAAACCTCTGCGCGCGCCGGCGGCCATCGATCCGGCGCCGGCGCAGGGAATGGAAGGAGGGTCAGACCTTGTCGGGCTTGCCTTCATTACCCGCGATGTACGGGCTCCACGGCTGCGCACGCACCGTGGTCTTGGTTTTCCACACGACGTTGAACTGCCCGTCCGGGCGAATCTCGCCGATCATCACCGGCTTGTGCAGGTGGTGATTGCCGTCCATGACCATGTCGAAGCCGTCCGGCGACTTGAAGGACTGGCCGATCATCGCGGTGCGTACCTTGTCGACGTCGACGCTGCCCGCTTTCTCGACGGCCTGCTTCCACATATGCATGCCGACGAACGTGGCTTCCATCGGATCGTTCGTGACGCGCTTGTCGCCGCCGGGCAGGCCCTTGGCCTTGACGTAGGCGAACCACTCCTTCTTGAACGCGTCGTTGGTCGGGTTCTTCACCGACATGAAGTAGTTCCATGCCGCGAGGTGCCCGACGAGCGGCTTCGTGTCGATGCCGCGCAGTTCCTCTTCACCGACGGAGAAGGCCACCACCGGCACGTCGGTGGCCTTCAGGCCCTGGTTGCCGAGTTCCTTGTAGAACGGTACGTTCGAGTCGCCGTTGATGGTCGAGATGACCGTGGTCTTGCCGCCCTGGGCGAACTGCTTGATGTTGGCGACGATGGTCTGGTAATCACTGTGGCCGAACGGCGTGTAGACCTCCTGAATGTCCTTGTCGGCGACGCCCTTCGAATGCAGGAAGGCGCGCAGGATCTTGTTGGTCGTGCGCGGATAGACGTAGTCGGTGCCGAGCAGGAAGAAGCGCTTGGCGCCGCCGCCTTCCTTGCTCATCACGTATTCCACGGCCGGGATCGCCTGCTGGTTCGGCGCCGCGCCCGTGTAGAAGACGTTCTTCGACATCTCTTCGCCTTCGTACTGCACCGGGTAATAGAGCAGGCCGTTGAGTTCTTCGAAGACGGGCAGCACCGACTTGCGCGACACCGACGTCCAGCAGCCGAACACGGCGGCGACCTTGTCCTTGGTGAGCAACTGACGCGCCTTTTCCGCGAAGAGCGGCCAGTTCGACGCCGGGTCGACCACCACGGCTTCGAGCGGGCGGCCCATCACGCCACCCTTGGCGTTGATGTCGGCGATCGTCATGAGCGCGACATCCTTGAGCGACGTCTCCGAGATGGCCATCGTGCCCGAGAGCGAGTGCAGGATGCCGACCTTGATGGGCGACTTGCTCTGCGCGAACAAGTTGGGCGCCATGCCCGTCAGCGATGCGGCGCCCGAGAGGGCCGCCATCTGGAGTAGCGTGCGTCGTTTCATGGTACGTCTTCCCCTTTCCTGGTTAGACCGGTCGATCCGGTACCGGAGGAGTAACGCAAGGGCCGTGCCAGCGATGGGCGGGATTGGGCATGCGAGGTAACGGTGCACGGTCGCGCAAGCAAAAGCGTCGAACGTCGCTAAGCGCGCGCAGGCCCGCGAGGGCGGCGTCTGCGCGTCGAATCGTCAGGGTCGATCATGTCGTACGCATGGGACTCTGCGCAGGGGTTCATCGGCGTGTCGTCTTCCGAACGAAGCAGTGTGGTGCGGCTGCGCGCTGAGTTGGTGCGCACCGAGTTGGCGCGATTCGGTGGCATGACCACCAGGAAGGTCGCCGGCCAGGACGACTGCTTGGCGCCCGAGACGCCTGACGACGAGGTGGCATTTTTTGATGCATGATTGGCATTCGTGCCAAACCGGTCGACGGCAAGATGAGGGCTCCCGACGACTCTCCGACTTGTTCGACAACACGCTCATGACCGATGCCATTGCCGGGCGCGCCGCGCGCCCCACGGATTCCGAACCCAGCGGGCGCCCGAAGCGTTCCGGGCGCCCCGATCGTTCGATGGGCCGCCGCTATGCCGCGGTGCTGGCCGCGTGCCAGGCGTTATTCACGGCGGCGATGTCCGTCGACCTGACGTTGACGGGGCTTGTCGGTTACATGCTGGCGTCCGACAAAGGTTATGCGACGCTGCCGTTTTCGCTGATTACCGTGGCGTCCGCCATCACCACGATCTTTGCGTCGATGTTGATCCAGCGTATCGGTCAGCGTCTCGGCTTCGCGCTGGGCGCATTGTTCGGCACGGTCGGCGGGCTGGTGTCGGTCATGGCGATCTACGAGCGTCACTTTGCGATGTTCTGCGCGGGTACGGCGTGTGTGGGGGTGTTTCAGGCGTTCGCGCGCTATTACCGGCTGGCAGCGGCCGACGTCGTGCCGCTCGACGACAAGCCACGCGCGATTTCCATCGTGCTCACCGGTGGCGTGCTGGCGGCGGTGATCGGACCGGCGCTCGCGGCAGGCAGTAAAAACTGGCTCGCGCCGGTGACGTTCGCGGGATCGTATCTCGTCGTGGCGATTCTCTCGGCGATATCGTTGGCGTTGCTCGTCGGATTGCTGCGCGATTTACCGGTGCATGCGGCTGCCAGTGCCACCGGCGACGCGGATGCATTACCGGCCAGGCCGCTCGGCGAGATCATGCGTCAGCCGATTTATGTGGCGGCGCTGGCGAACAACCTGATCGGCTTCATGGTGATGATGTTCGTCATGACGGCGACGCCCATCGCGGCGGTGACGTGTGGGCACAGCATCGACGACGGCGCGCACATCATCGAGTGGCACTTGGTGGGGATGTATGCGCCGTCGTTCTTCTCGGGGCATCTCGTCAAGCGCTGGGGCGTGGTGCCGGTGTTGCTGGCGGGCATTGCGATGAGCGCCCTGTGCGGTGTCGTGGCGCTCGCGTCGACGAGCCTGCCGTACTTCTATGCGGCGTTGGCGTTGCTCGGCGTGGGATGGAACTTCATGTTCGTGGGCGGCACGACGTTGCTCACGATGTCGTATCGTTCGGCGGAGCGTGCGCGCGCGCAGGCCGCCAACGAATTCATCACCTTCGCCGGGACGGCGCTCGCGAGTCTGTTCGCGGGGCAACTGCTCGCTCGCTTCGGCTGGGCCACCATCAACCAGGCGACCTTCCCGTTGCTGGCGCTCGCGGCGCTGGCGACGGTGTGGTATGCCGTCGACGCGAAGCGCCGTGCGGTGCCCGCGACGGCCTGACGCTCCGACATTCTCGCGATCATGAACCCACCTCGTCTCGTTGCCTTTCTCATCGTGCCGCCGTTCGTGTTGCTGGATCTGGCCGGACCGCTCGACGCGTTTCACGCCGTCATTCGCAACTTCGCGGCGTTGGGGCAAGCGACACCGTATCGCACCGTGGTGGTGTCCGAGCATGGTGGGCCGGTGGAGACGGGCTCGGGTATCACGCTGCACACCGAGCCGATGCGCGCGCTCGAAACGATGTCCGTCGACACATTGATCGCGGTGGGCGGCGCGGTGGCGCATCGTCCGGCGGTGCCGGGTGAGGTGGGCGAGTGGTTGCGCGCCTACGCGCCGCGTGTGCGGCGTGTGTGTTCGGTGTGTGTGGGGGCGTTCATTCTGGGGGCGGCGGGGTTGTTGGATGGACGTCGCGCGACGACGCACTGGCTCGACACGGCGATGTTGCAGGCGTGTTATCCGAAGGCGCGGGTCGAGTCGGATCCGATTTATGTGCGTGAGGATCCGGTCTGGACCTCGGCGGGCATTACGGCGGGGATCGACCTGGGGTTGGCGTTGGTCGAGGACGATTTGGGGGCGGATATCGCGTTGCAGGCGGCGCGTCGGCTGGTGGTGTTCCTCAAGCGTGCTGGGGGGCAATCGCAGTTCAGCCCGCCATTGCAGGCGCAGGTCGCGGCGGGAGCGCCGTTCGGCGATTTGCATGCGTGGATGTCCGAACGGCTCGATGGCGATCTGTCGGTGGTGCGGCTGGCCGAGCAGGCGAACATGAGCGCGCGCACGTTTGCGCGGAGTTATCTCGCGCGGACGGGGTCGACGCCGGCCAAGGCGGTCGAGCGCATGCGCTTGGAGGCGGCCCGGTTTGCCTTGCTCGATTCGGATGCGCCGCTCAAGCGCATCGCCGCGCGCGTGGGCTTCGGCGACGAACAAAACCTGCGCCGCGCGTTTCAACGCCAGTACGGCGTGACGCCGGTGGCGTATCGGGAGCGGTTTGGGGTGATGGGCGTGGCGTAGGCGTGAGACGTTTGCGGCGGCCAGGGATGGTCGGCGTCAAATGACGCTGCAGTGGTGACGATCAGGCAAACGACATTTCGGAATCTGCCGATTTCGAACGGTTCGCGTTCCATCGATACTTCACGGATCGCACCTATCGTCACCACACCGAGACCTCACTGTGTCCGTCATCTTGATCTGGCCGATAGCAAGGTCTCGGTCCTTAATTTAAATGACGACTGCTTCTTCGTCAGCGAGCAGTTCGATCCGGCGGCCAACGAGCGATTTCGAATCGCCGATGGCACGTCATTGCCCAACGTTCATGGCGTGATGGCCATTGCCGTGGGTTTCAACGCGACGCGGATTCCCGTGGTGGTGGACTCGGGCGCGGGTGCCAGCACACTTCCGGCGGCCCTGCTCAACGCGCGCCTCCGGTTCGCCTTGCTCGAACGGACCGACGCGTCTCCTCCGAGGCAATTCCTGCAGGGGACTTAGACCGCAGACCCTACGCCGCCCACTTCCCCGCCGCCCCGGGTAAACACCGTCAATTCAGTCCCGCCAGCGTCAGCCAGTTGACAGCTAGTCCTCCCTAAGATTCGTTCACTGCTCACGATGCTTCCTTGAGCGGGTTTGCATGAACAACAATCAGATGCAGGAGACAGCGGATGAAACGGTGGGCGAAGTTACCTAAGAGGCGAGAACGTCGTTCGAAATTGGACAAGTCGTTGTCGGCGAAAGTCCTGTGCTGCGCAATTGCAGGTCTCGGCGCGATGCCGGCAGCACATGCCGATGACATGAGCAAGCTTCAGGCGGAGATTCACGATCTGTCGGTACGGCTCGATCAGTTGAAAATGGCGCAGAGCCAGACAGCCAAGAATCCCGTCGCGGTGTCCGTGGCGCAAGCGCCGACCGAGAGTCTGCCGCCGACGAAGGCCGAGCAGATGAGCATTTCGGACCAGTACATCCGTCGCGGGGCCATGCCGGGGTCGTTCATCGTCCCGGGCACCGACACCTCGCTCAGTATTGGCGGCTTCATCAATTTTCAGGGCATTTACGATCCCACCGAAAATCTCGGGCCAAAGTTTGCGATAGGCAATCTGGATCCTGCCGGCAGCAACGCCCGAGCGCAATCGGCACGTACCTTCCATTTCCAGGACAAGGTTTCACGACTGGTCGTGGGGAGCAGCACGCCAAGCCCGTACGGCAACATCACCACCAATTTCGGACTCGACTTCTACGGCTTCGTCTCGGGTGGCGACAACAACCAGGCATTGCAGAACAATAGCTGGGGTGCCCGCGTGGTCACCGCTTACGGCACGATTGGCGGGTTCCTCGTCGGTATGGCGAATTCGAACTTCATCGACGACCCGGACGCGGTGGAGACATTCGACAACGCCGGACAGGCAGGCCTCCCGGCCGCGCGCACGCCGCAAGTCCGTTACACGCTGCCGCTCGGCAAAGGCAGTGCCGTGTCGTTCGCACTGGAAAACCCGCAGACCGGCTACCAGGATACGCGCGGCAACATCGAGGCCGTGACGAAATCGAACCCGTTCCCGGATCTGAGCGTGAAGTACGAGCGCGAAGCCGCCTGGGGCCACTTTCAGGTTTCAGGGATTGCCCGTGAGCTCGGCTTTACCGACCAGAATGGATCGCGCACGACAAAGCTTGCGGGCGCGATGCTGATGGGTGCGACATTCAATCTGCCCAAGGCGGGCGGCGGATATGGTCGTGACAATTTCGGCGGCCAGGTCTGGTACGGCGCATTGGGCCGATACATTCCGGACGATTTCGGTGCCAACACGGCTTCCGTGCTCGCGATCAACAACGGAACGGCCGCCAACCCCACAGGGGCCACGGATGTCCAGATCCAGCCCGAGCTTGGGGGAGGCCTGTTCTTCCAGCATTGGTGGACCGACAAGCTGCGTTCGAACATTGGATTCGGATACAACCACCAGCGATTGGCGTCGTTCCTGCCCGCCGATCCGCAGAACGCCGTCACTACCAAGACCGTTCACCTCAACCTGATTTATCGACCATTCCGCACCGTCGACGTGGGCATCGAGGTGATGTGGGGGCAAAAGACGTTCCAGAACTCGACGGGACTGTCTGCCGCGACGGCAAAACGTATCGAGGCCGGCGGCATCTGGCATTTCTGATCCGACGTTGGCGAGCGGATTGGCATGAAATATCGAAGCAAATGCGGCTTGCCGCTATCGCTTCCCGTACTTGCTACGCTTCGCGCTGTCCCGAAAGCCGCATGACGCAAGGGGATTTCTCTTTCGAGTGTTGTGTAGTCGAACGTATATAGGACTCCTATTTTTTGTGGAGGTGACCATTTACTCGGAAGTTTCAGTGAAGCTTTATTCACGAGCCCTTTCCTGCTTATCGGTAATGGGTCACTGACGGGGTAGCCCGATACGGGTTCGAAGAGAACTCGATGTGGGCAGTGTGTGATTTTTGCAATTCACTCATCGGCGTCCACCATGCGGTCGGATGTCGATGGGTACACGATATAAGGTTTGCGATGGTAGAGAATTCAGCAGGGCAAGGAGGTATTCAGTTCTCCGGGGTGACGAAGCGATTTCCCACGCGAGACGGCACGGAAAAGACGGTGTTGCGCGATGTCAGCCTCGTCATCGAGCCGGGCATGTTCTGCGCGGTGGTGGGGCCGACCGGATGCGGAAAGTCCACAACCTTGACGCTGGCGGCAGGGTTGTATCGACCCAGCGCCGGCGTTGTCAAGGTATCTGGCCAGGCCGTCGACGGAATTTCCGGCGGTGCCGGCTTCGTCTTCCAGAACGACGCACTCCTTCCCTGGAAGTCGATCCTGAAGAATGTGGCGCTCGGGCCGTCGTTTCGTGGCGTCCCGAAAGCGGCCGCGATGGACGAGGGGCGTGAGTGGCTGCGGATCGTCGGTCTGTCGGGCTTCGAAGACTACTTCCCGTATCAGCTGTCCGGGGGCATGCGCAAGCGCGTCAGCCTTGCCGCCGCACTCATCAACAAACCCTCCATGCTTCTCATGGATGAGCCGTTCTCTGCGCTTGATGTGCAAACGCGGGCCATCATGTCCAACGAATTGCTGACGCTGTGGGAGCGCACCCGACCTTCGGTCCTGTTCGTGACGCACGACCTTGAGGAGGCGATCGCCCTCGCCGATCGCGTCGTGGTGATGACCGCAGGGCCTGCCACCGTCAAGGCGGTGTTCGACATCGACCTGCCGAGGCCGCGCGGCGAAGTGCAGGAGATCCGCTTCCATCCGCGGTTTCTCGATCTTTATCAACAAATCTGGGATTCGCTGCGCGAGGAAGTCGAGCAAGCCTATTCCCGAACGACCTCCGCAGCGAAGGTCAGGGGGGCCTCGGCATGACCAGCTCGAACTCAAGTGCAAAGCTTAACGGCGCGTTGGCAGGAAGCGATTCGGTGACGGTGGCGGCCGCCGCGCGACGCAAGGCACAGCGCCGCAAGAACCTGGTTTGGTTGGGGCGCGCAACCCTGTTCGTACTGTTGGTCGGCGGCTGGCAGCTGTTTTCATCCTGGGGAGTCATCGACCCATTCTTCTTCGGATCGCCGAGCGGGATCGTCGCTCGACTCATTGAATGGGCGCGCAGCGGGACAGCTTACGGCTCTATTTGGCTGCAGATCTGGGTCACGATCGAAGAGTCGCTCCTCGGCTTTATTGCAGGCGTGACGTCCGGCATCCTGTTCGGCGTGCTGTTGGGCGAGATCCCGTATCTGGCAGACGTGGTCGGCCCATTCATCAAGATCGTCAACGCGCTGCCGCGGATCGTGTTGGGCTCGGTGCTCGTCATGTGGCTGGGGCTCGGCATGCCGTCGAAGGTGGTGCTGGCCGCCGTCCTCGTGTTCTTTGTCGTGTTCTTCAACGCGTTCCAGGGCGTGCGCAGCGTCGATCGCAACCTGATCGCCAACGTGCGCATTCTGGGCGGATCGCGCTTCGATGTCATCGCGAACGTCGTCTTCCCGTCCGCGATGACGTGGATTATCGCGAGCCTGCACGTCGCCTTGGGTTTCTCGATCATCGGGGCCATCGTCGGTGAATTTCTGGGCGCGCAGCAAGGCCTGGGCCTGGTGATCGCGACGGCCCAGAACACGTTCGACGCCAATGGTGTCTTCGGCGCGATGCTGATCATCGGTGTCGTCGCGCTCAGCGCGGAAGTGTTGATGGCCATGCTGGAAAAGCGACTGCTTTCCTGGCAGCCGCCAACGGGTGCCGATAGCAACATGCCGGGCGTTTGACCCCGCCCAACTTATGCAACACGAGTGGAAACCACCGACTAGGGATCGCCTCGCGCAATCCCGAATATCCAAGGAGATGAGAGTCATGAAACAGAAATCACACGCAGTAAAGCTTTTGGCGGGCGTGCTGTGCGCCGTGGGCCTGTTCAGCGGTCACGCCATGGCGGCCACGCTACCCAAAGTGAGCATGATGATCGGCGGGATCGACAAGCAGATCTATCTACCGTACCAACTCGCGCAGAATCTCGGCTTCTTCAAGAAGTACGGCGTTGACATGCAGTTGAGCACGGAAACGGCCGGCGGTGTTGGCGCGGAAGAGGCCGTGGTGTCCGGGCAGGTCGAGATGGCGGGGGCCTGGTACCTGCATACCATCGATTTCCAGCAGCATGGCAAGAACGTGATCGGCATCGTCCAGCTCAGCGGCGCGCCAGGCGAGCGAGAAATGTGTGCGACTGACGCTGGCGTCAAGACGCCGGCCGACTGGAAAGGCAAGGTGGTGGGCGTGACCGACGTCGGGTCGGGAACCGACGACCTGACGCTCTACCTTGCCGCCCGCTACCACCTGACGTCAAAAGACTTCACCCGCGTAGGCGTTGGTGCGGGGCCGACCCTGATCGGTGCGCTCAAGCACAACCGAATTGTCTGCGGAATGACGACTCAACCGACCGTCAACGCCGTCGAGAAAATGCGTCTCGGCTACTCCGCGATCGATCTTGCCACCGGCCCGGGCGTCAACAAGTGGCTGGGCGGCTACTGGCCGACGGCCAGCGTGCTTGCGCGAGGCGAGTGGGTACAGGCACACCCGGTTGAAACGCAGGCCGTTGTCAACGCGATGGTCGCCACCATGCACTGGATCCATACGCATAGCGCCGCGGAGATCGCAGATCATCTGCCAAAGGATTTCGTCAGCAATCAGCTGTCGAGCAAGGAGGAATACATCAAAGCGCTCGAGCAGGACAAGGGCCAGTTTCTGCCGGATGGCCTGATGCCGAAGGGCGGCCCCGAAACCGTCCTCGCCGTGGAAAAGCTGGCCGGCAAGATCGTTAAGCCGATCAATCTCGACGCGACGTACACAAATGACTTCGCGATCAAAGCCAATACGCTGCTGGCGAGCGAAGCCAAGGGAGGGAAATAACCGATTGCCTGAATCGGAAGGGGCACGTAATTTGCTGCCAAATGCCCCTTTCCGCAAAAAATGACGTCTGACAGGAGCTGTCTGCGCTTGCGCGGATACCTCCTGATCGGCGCAGCGTGAGCGACCGCGAGGAAACGGTGCGAGACGAACATTCGGCGCAAGTGCGGCACTCGGGTGAAACGCGCCCAAGCCGCGGCTTCGCCAAGACGACTTGAAGTCCGACGTCGCTTGGCCAGTCGAATATCCCTGAGCCGAGAAACCCGGGATCATCGATCACCGTCCTTTGCGAGATTCGTGATCTCTGCAGGCGACGTTTCGTCCCGCTACGTGCGACCCGCCGCTGTCCTGTCGCTTGTTTTGCGCAACCGGAGGCGGATTGCCGACACAGTTTCTGCGTGGACTGTTTAATAGCTCGATGAAACTACTACTTGTAGAAGACAACCTGGAATTTGCGCTCTGGCTCAGCAAGGCATTGCAGGCAGAGCGCTTTACTGTCGAGTGCGTGCATGACGGCTCGACAGCGATTCATCACATCGAGCAGTCGCAGTACGATTTGTTGTTGCTCGACCTTCGTCTGCCGGGCATGGATGGGCGCAGCGTGTTGCGCAACATCCGTCGGCGGCGCAACGATATGCCGGTGCTGGTCGTGACGGCCAACGCATCGGTTGACGCCAAGGTCGACTGTCTGGATCACGGTGCGGATGACTATGTGGACAAGCCGTTCGAACTGAGGGAACTCGTTGCGCGCATCAAGGCGCTGATTCGGAGGCGGGGGCGTAGCAGCCAATCGATCGTGCAATGCGCCGATTTGCAGTTCGATCTGGATACCCACGAGTTCCGGGCAGCGGGCCTGCCGCTCGAGCTGACACTGCGCGAGCACGATGTGCTTGAAACGCTGATGCTGCGCCAGGGCAAGACGGTCACGAAGGCGCAGTTGATGGTCAAGGTATTCGATCTAGGCAGCGAGGCGAGCGAAAACGCCATCGAGACCTACGTGCACCGTCTGCGCCGCAAGCTTGCGGGCTCCCAGGCACGTATCCTCACCCTGCGCGGCTTGGGCTACTTGTTGCGCGATGCCGGCGCAACGACATGAACCAGTTGCGCGTTCGCCTGCTGCTGTGGGTTCTGGTGCCCATGACACTGGTATTGGCGTTGATGGCGGGGCTGTCGTTGGAGAATGCGCGCAGTACCGCGCGCCTGGTTCAGGACCGCCGGCTGCTGGCGTCCGCCGAGGTGATGGCCGGGCAGGTGCGCTGGCAGGACGAACGATTGAGCGCAGAAACACCGCCGGCAGCACTCCGAATGTTCGCTTCACGGGCGCAGGATCGCGTCTATTTCCAGGTGCGCGCAACCCCCGGCGAACTGCTCGCCGGCTGGCCGGATCTGCCCCAAGGCGCTGCGCCGGATAATGGCGCCCCTTCTTATAGCGATATTCAGTATCGCGGCAATGACCTGCGCATGGTGACGCTGATGCGCCGCGTGTACCGGAACGGACACACGACATCCGTGTCGGTGAGCGTAGCCGAGAGCCACAACGCCTTCCATCGTCTGATCGCCACGCTATGGCGGCCTGTCCTTATCCAGGAGTCGGTGCTGCTCGCGGTGGCGCTGGCGCTCATGATCGTCGGATTGACGCTCGAACTGAGGCCGCTTTTGTTGCTTCGCAGAGATTTGGAAGCGCGCGAAACGGACGATCTGACGCCGCTGGAAACAGTGCAGTTGCAAGGCGAGCTGCAACCCATCGTCGAGACGATCAACCAATACGCAACGCGTCTGACCGCACAGGTCAACATACAGAAAAGGTTTGTCGCAGACGCGGCGCACCAGCTGCGCACGCCGGTCGCGCTTGTCAGCACCCAACTCGACTACGCCACCCACCTTGCCGTCGATCCCGAGTTGAAGGAAACCCTTCGCGCCGTGCGTGCATGCACCCGGCGTCTCAAGGATCTCATCAACCAGTTGCTGAGCCTCTCTCACGCGGAAGCCGCTCGCGGCACCCATCTGCCGCGTCAGAACGTGAATCTGCTCGAATTGACGCAGCAGGTACTGGTTGACCTGTCGCTGCTGGCGGATGACAGGGGTATCGATCTCGGCTTGAGTTCGAGCAGTACAGACGTTTGCGTGAAGTCTTATCCAGCGCTGGTCCACGCGCTACTTTTCAATCTGGTGGATAACGCGGTGCGCTATACGCCGCGCGGAGGCAATGTGACCGTCCATGCAGGGCTTGCGGGTGCGGACGCCATTCTGCAGGTCGACGACACGGGGCCGGGCATATCGGACGCACTCAAGCCGCACGTCTTCGAGCGCTTCAGCCGCGGTAACGTTTCCGACAACAATGGGTTCGGGCTCGGCCTCGCCATTGTCAACGAGGCAGCAAAGGCTTGCGGCGGTGTCGTCGAGTTGTCGAGCCGGCCGGGCGGCGTCGGACTCAGTGCCGTTGTCCGATTGCCGGCAAACGTAACGTAGCGCGCCTCAGGATATAGACGGCATGCCTCGCAGCAATGCCGCCTGACTTTATACAGCGTACACGGGAACAAGCATGAGCACTTTGAGGCGTATTGCCGTCACGACGGTCATGATGGCCGGATTCTGTTCGCTCGCGAGCGTCGTCCACGCCGCCGAGAAGATCACGATCATGGTCGGCGGCGAGGACAAGATCATCTATTTGCCGGTGTTGTTGGCGACGCGACTTGGCTACTTCGCAAAGCAGGGGCTGGATGTCGCCGTCGTCACGGAGCCGGCCGGGGTCAATGCCGAGAACGAGATGATTGCCGGCTCGGTGCAGGGCGTGGCGGGTTTCTACGACCACACCATCGATTTGCAAAGCAAGGGGACCGAAGTCGAATCCGTGGTGCAGTTCTCAAACGTGCCTGGCGAGGTAGAGCTGGTTTCAACCACCCAGCAGGAAACGATTGGCTCGCTGATCGACTTTCAGGGAAAGTCGCTAGGCGTGACCGGGCTCGGTTCGTCGACCGATTTCCTGACCCAATATCTGGCAAGCAAAGTGGGTCTTGATAGAGATGATTATCGTCTGGTGCCGGTCGATGCCGGCAAGACTTTCATTTCTGCCATGCGACAACATCTGATCGTCGCCGGTATGACGACCGATCCCACCGCGGTTGAACTGCTATCGACGGGCGAGGCCAAGGTGCTGGTGGATCTGCGCACCGAAGCGGGCACGCGTGATGCCCTCGGCGACATCTATCCTGCGGCATGTATTTACATGCCCACGGCTTGGGTCGATGCACATCGGGACGAGACGGGGCGGCTGGTCAAAGCGATTGTCGGCGCACTGCGATACCTGCATGCTCACAGTGCCGAGCAAATCGTCGATCTGTTGCCGCGTAATTACTACAATGGCAAAAGGACACTGTATGTCGCTGCCATGAAGTCATTTTTGCCTATGTTCACGAGCGACGGGCGTATGCCTGCGGGCGGACCGCAAGCTGTGCTGAAGGTGCTGTCCGCGATTATGCCAGCGGTGAAAGCGGCCGACATCGACTTGTCGAAGACGTACACTGCCGCCTTCGTCGAGAGCGCTGCCAAGTCTGCCAAGTAACGGCGAAGCTGACGTTGCTGGCGAACCTTGGTCGGTTGGATGTCGACGGCATGTCGGCGGTCTCGCCAAGCAGATCGCATCGGCCGACACATGGCGTCAAGCCGCCAACTTCCCCGTCGCTGCCCGATCGAGAAAGCGGAACAGGCGTGCGTCGTCCGAATAGGCGACGTTGAAGCGGAACCAGCGGCAGGGCTCGTTGTGCGCCAGGAAGAACTCGCCCGGTGCCAACATGATGCTCTCAGACAGCGCCGCTTCGGCCAGTTCGCGCGCCGGTTGTGCCGTCTCCGGCAAGCTGCCGCACACAAACATCCCGCCTTCCGGCTGCGCCAGCAGTGTCACCCCGTGCGACTGCAACTGCGTGATGAGACGCGCGCGCGAACGCGTCAGCCGGTCCGACAGTCTTTCGATATGCTTTCGGTGACGTCCCTCGGTGAGAATCGCATGCACGATGCGCTCGTTGATCTCCGAGGACGTGAGGCCCGCCACCATCTTGCTGCGCGCGATCTCATGCGCGAGATCGCGCGAACACGCCAGATAGCCCACACGGACCGACGGCGATATCGTCTTCGAAAAGCTCGACACATAGATCACGCGCGACAGGCCATCCATCGCCGCCAGTGACGGTGTGCCCGCCGGCGCCAGTTCCCGATAGATGTCGTCTTCGACGATCCAGAAACCATGCTGCTCGGCACACTGCAAGATGCGATGCGCCGCCGCCGGGGTGAGCGAGGTGCCCAACGGATTCTGCAACGCTGGATTCACGAACAGCGCGCGCGGACGGTGCGTCTGCGCCGCCTGCTCCAGCGCGGCGAGATCCAGACCGGCCTCGGTGCGTGGAATGCCCACGACGTTGAGGCCCGCCAGACGCAACACCGCCAGCAGATTGCAGTACGCCGGTGCCTCGACCAATACCGTATCGCCCGGCTTGAGCAGCGTGCGCACCACCAGATCGAGCGCCTGCGTCGCGCCATGCGTGAGCACGATGTGCTCGGGCGGCACGTCGATGGACAACTCGCCGAGGCGCCGCGCCAGCCACTGACGCAACGGCCCATACCCCCGCGGATGTCCGTAGTGCGCGAAATGCGCGCCCGGCCCCTTCGAGAGCGAACGCAGCGCGCCATGCAGCCCGTCTTCGTCGAGCCAGCTGTCAGGCAACCATCCGCAGCCGCTCTTCACCGCGATCGCGTCGTCCGCGAAGATCTCGGAAAGCAGCCACGCATTGGTGACTTCGCTGGCCGTGGTGCTCACCGCCAGCGCCCCGCCGGGGCTGGTCAGCCCCGTGTCTCGCGCGTCGGCCGCCCCCGCGACGAAGAAGCCCGCGCCGCGCCGGGCCACGAGCGTGCCGCGCGCGACGAGCCGGTCATACGCCTCGACCACCGTGAACGTGCTGATGCCGTGCGCCTTGGCCAGTGACCGGATCGACGGCATGCGCATGCCGCCGTGCAGCGTCTGACGCTGTAACGCTCGCTCGACCTCCCGCACGATCTGATCGACGAGTGCTTCCGGTTGGGCGCGGTTCAGGGAAAAGGCAAGCGGTTGGACCATGGTATCGGGGCATCGGCTGTTGCCAATACAGTTGAGGCGATTGACCAATACAGAATATACATTTTGCGAGTGACTGTACATGTCTGTATCGGTTCGTCTCTCGTAGGATCGATCCCATCCACCCGTGGCGCGCCGTCGTGCCGAGCGCGGGACATTCTGATCGAGCCAAGCTCTGGGGAGACCCCGCGATGAACATGAAAGACCTGAATCTCGACATGACGGCGTTCTGGATGCCGTTCACCAACAACCGTCAGTTCAAAAGCTCGCCGCGCCTGTTGGTGAAGGCCGAGGGCATGTATTACACGTCGTCGGACAATCGCAAGATTCTCGACGGTACCGCCGGTCTGTGGTGTGTGAACGCCGGCCACTGTCGCACCGAGATTGTCGAGGCGATCCGCCAGCAGGCCGGTGAGATGGACTTTGCACCGACGTTCCAGATGGGACACCCGAAGGCGTTCGAGGCCGCGAGCAAGATCGCCGCGATCACGCCGCAGGGGCTCGATCGCATTTTCTTCACGAACTCGGGCTCGGAGTCGGTCGACACCGCCCTGAAGATCGCCCTGGCCTACCATCGTGCGCGCGGCGAAGGCCAGCGCACACGGCTCATCGGTCGCGAGCGCGGTTATCACGGTGTGGGCTTCGGCGGGATTTCGGTCGGCGGCATCTCGCCGAACCGCAAGGCCTATTCGGGGCAACTGCTGCCGGCGGTCGACCATCTGCCGCACACGCTCAACATCAAGGAGGCGGCCTTCACGAAGGGGCAGCCGGCCTGGGGCGCCCATCTGGCCGACGAACTCGAACGTTTGGTGACGCTGCACGACGCGTCGACCATCGCCGCCGTGATCGTCGAGCCGCTCGCCGGTTCGACCGGGGTGCTGGTGCCGCCTCACGGCTATCTGCAAAAGCTGCGCGAGATCTGCGACAAGCACGGCATTCTGCTGATTTTCGACGAAGTCATCACCGGACTTGGCCGCCTGGGCAAGCCGTTCGCCGCTCAGTATTTCGGCGTGACGCCGGACATCATGACGATGGCCAAGGGCGTGAACAATGCCGCCGTTCCGATGGGCGCCGTCGCGGTGAAGACGGGCGTGCACGACACCATCGTCGACGCCGGTAACTCGGGCGCGATCGAGTTCTTCCACGGCTATACCTACTCGGGTCATCCGCTGGCCGCGGCCGCGGCGTGCGCCGCGCTCGATCTGTACAAGAGTGAAGGCCTGTTCGAACGCGCCGCAACGCTTGCGCCGCATTTCGAGAAGGTCATTCACGGTCTGCGCGATCTGCCGAACGTCATCGACATCCGGAACCTCGGCATGGTCGGCGGCATCGAGCTGTCCAACCGCGACGGCAAGCCGGGCGCACGCGCGCATGAAATCTTCGTCAAGTGCTTCGAGAAGGGAGCACTGGTGCGTTACACGGGCGACATCCTGGCGTTCTCGCCGCCGCTCATCATCAGCGAAGCGCAGATCGACGAGTTGTTCGGCATCGTGTCGGAAGCCATTCGCGAGACGGCGTAAGCGACATCCACAGCAAGGCTGGGCGGCCGCCGCGCGACGCCCCGCCATCCTTCAGACAGTCAGGGCGAACGCCCGCCTCGGGCGGACGCTCGCCCACCGACAGCGATTTCACGGACATCGACATGAATCAACGAGTGAGCACCGAACGTATCGAGCATTGGATTGGCGGCGCAAGCGTCGCGTCTGGAGAAGCCGATCGCCGCTTCGGCGAAGTGACGAACCCGGCCACCGGCGAAGTTATCCGCCAGGTAGCCCTGGGCGGCGCGACGGATGTCGCGGGCGCCGTGGCGGCCGCACGCGCCGCCTTGCCCGGCTGGCGTGCCACGCCGCCGATGAAGCGCGCCCGCGTGATGATGAAGTACCGCGAGCTGCTCGAAACGCATCGCGAAGCACTTGTGCAACTGATCACGCAGGAACATGGCAAGACGCTCGACGACGCCCGCGGCGAAGTCACGCGCGGTATCGAAGTGGTCGAGTTCGCCATGGGCATTCCGCAGTTGCTCAAGGGCGAGATCGCGCCACAGGTGGGCACGGGCGTGGACACGTATTCGATTCACCAGCCGGTCGGCGTCTGCGCAGGCATCACGCCGTTCAACTTCCCCGCGATGGTGCCGTTGTGGATGTTCCCGATGGCCGTGGCCTGCGGCAACACCTTCGTGCTCAAGCCGTCGGAGAAGGTGCCCTCGGCGGCGCTGTTGCTCGCGCGCCTGGCCAAGGACGCCGGGCTGCCCGACGGTGTTCTCAACGTCGTGAACGGCGACAAGGCGGCGGTCGATGCGCTGCTCACGCATCCGGACGTGAACGCCGTGTCGTTCGTCGGCTCGACGCCGATCGCGCAATACATCTACAGCACGGCGTCGGCGCACGGCAAGCGCGTGCAGGCGCTCGGCGGCGCGAAGAACCATGGCGTGGTGATGCCGGACGCCGACCTCGATTTCACCGTCGATGCGCTGATCGGCGCCGCGTACGGTTCGGCGGGGGAGCGTTGCATGGCCATCTCGGTGGCCGTGGCCGTCGGCGACGTGGCGGATGCGTTGGTGGCACGTCTGGCGCAAGCCGCGACGTCGCTGCCGGTCGGCGACGGTGCCGACCCCGTCGCGCAGATGGGGCCGCTGATTACCCGCGCGCATTGCGACAAGGTGCGCGGCTATGTCGATGCCGGTGTCGGCGAAGGTGCGAAGCTCGTGGTGGACGGCCGTGGCCTCAAGGTCGCGCAGCGCGACGACGGCTTCTTCATCGGCCCGTGCCTGTTCGACAACGTGACGCCGGAGATGTCGATTTATCGCCACGAGATTTTCGGGCCAGTGCTGGCCGTGGTGCGTGTGAAGACGCTGGAAGAAGCGATCGCGCTCATCAACCGTAATCCGTACGCCAACGGCACGGCGGTGTTTACGACGTCGGGCGGTGCCGCGCGGCGCTTCGAAGACGAGATCGAAGTCGGCATGGTCGGCGTGAACGTGCCAATTCCGGTGCCGGTGTCGTACTTCTCGTTTGGCGGATGGCGCAATTCGCTGTTCGGCGACCAGCACATCTACGGACCCGAGTCGGTGCGCTTCTACACGCGCTCGAAGGTGGTCACGCGTCGCTGGTCGGAGGGACGCCCGGCGAATGCCGCGTCGTCGCTCGTCATGCCGACGCTCGGCCAATAACGGAGATCAAGCGGCGATCAGCAAAATCGACGCAATTGGCGCTAACGCTGTGCCGCGCAGGTGCCGATGCTTGCCGGCATCGACATGAAAACGCCGTCCGGGGGATCTGAACTACCCTCGGACGGCGTTTTTTGACTTGGGATGGCGGCGAAGTCAGGTCAGATGAACCGGCGCGACGTCGATGCCCTCGTCGAGCAGGAAGCCGCGAATGCGCCGTGCGAAATCGAGTGCGTGTTCGCCGTCACCGTGCAGACAGACGGTTTGCGCCCGAATCGGCACGAGCGTGCCGTCGATGGCGCGCACGCGTTGCTCGCGCACCATCATCAGCGTTTGGGCGAGCGCATCTTCCTCGCGCTCGATCAACGCGCCAGGCGTGCCACGTTTGACCAGCGAGCCGTCCGGGTTATAGCCCCGGTCGGCGAAGACTTCATCGACGGCCTGCATGCCGGCAGCCCGCGCCGCCTTCACCAACTCGCCGCCCGCCAGCCCGAAAATCGCCAGGTCGGTGTCGAACGCGCGAATGGCTTCGACGATCGTCTCGGCCAGTGCCGGGTCACGCGCCGCCTGATTGTAGAGCGCGCCGTGCGGCTTGACGTGCGAGAGCCAGCCGCCTTGGGCGCGCACGATCGCGGCGAGGGCGCCGATCTGATACAGCATGCCCGCGCGGATGTCGTCGAGCGGAAGCTGCATTTCCGTGCGGCCGAAATTTTCGCGGTCGGGAAAGCTCGGGTGCGCGCCGATGGCCACGCCGCACGCCAGCGCCCAGCGCACCACCTGCTGCATCGTGCCCGCGTCGCCCGCGTGCCAGCCACACGCCACATTGGCCGAGCTGACCTGGGCGAGGAGTGCTTCGTCGTAGTTGCAACCTTCTCCGAGGTCGACGTTAAGATCGATTTTCATCCGGGATTCTCCTGCGGGGGACGACGATGGGCGGGCGTGGCGTCAGGCCTTGCGCGAGATGGCCGGCCGCCGCGATGTCGTCAGAATGCCGTGATCGTGCCACGCGAGCGCGCGCTCGATCTGGGCCAGATAGCGCCGCTGTTCGTGCAGCGCTTCGCGCGCCTCGGCGCCGCTGCATTCCGAAAAATACAATGTGCTGCCGAGCCGCGCCTGTCCGAGCCGCCACAGATCGGCGCTGATCACGACGCCGATCTTCGGGTAGCCGCCGGTGGTCTGGGCGTCGGCCATCAGAATGATCGGCTGCCCCGACGGCGGCACCTGAATCACCCCCGGCACCACACCGTGCGAGAGCAGATCGTGGCTGCGATTCTTCTTGCGCGCGAGCGGCTCCGGGCCCGACAGCCGGTAGCCCATGCGGTTGCTGTTGGGCGTGACGTGCCAGGGATTCTCCCAGAAGCCCTTGTGCGAGGCGGCCATGAAGTCGTCGTATTCCGGACCGGGCAGCACCCGCACGCGGTGCGCCAGCGGATCGGACAACCACACCGGCGGACGTACCCCCAACGGCGCGGCCTTGCGCGCGGCGGCGCTGGGTTGCCCGATGGCGATGCGGTCGCCGTCGCGCAGGGCACGGCCCTCGAAGCCGCCGAAGCCGGCCGCCAGATCGGTGCTGCGCGAGCCGAGTGTCTCGGGGACATCGACGCCGCCCGCCACGGCCAGATAAGTGCGCATGCCGAAGCGTGCCGGGCGCAACGTCAATGTCTGACCGCGCGCGACGGGGACGCGCCACCATGACCACACGGGGACGCCGTCGAGATCGGCATGGCAATCGGCACCGGCCAGCGCCACGAGGGTCGCGCTCGCAAAGCGCAGCACGCACGCCCCCATCGTGATTTCCAGCGTGGCGGCGTTGGGGTCGTTGCCCGCGAGGCGGTTGGCGACGGTGCAGGCCAGCGCATCGACGGCGCCGCCGCTGGCAATGCCGAATTCACGCAGACGGGCGCGGCCCAGATCCTGGACCGTGGTGAGCAGGCCGGCACGCAGGATATCGATCACAGGTCGAGACTCGCGATGGTGAAGCGCACACGGTCGCCCGGCGCCAGCAAGGCGGGCGGTGTCGCGGTGGGGTCGAACAGCGCGCTGGACGTGTGGCCGATGATTTGCCAGCCGCCGGGGGAGGCGAGCGGATAGATGCCGGTCTGGTTGCCGCCAATGCCGACCGACCCCGCCGGTACCGACAGGCGAGGCTCGGCGCGGCGTGGCGTGGCAATCGACTCATCGAGCCCGCCCAGATAGGCGAAGCCCGGCTGGAAACCCAGGAAGTAGACGATGTATTCCGGTGCGGTATGACGTTGCACGACCGTCTTCGGTTGCAGACGTGCGTGCTTCGCCACGTCGGCAAGGTCTGGGCCGTGCTTGCCGCCGTAGTGCACGGGGATCTCGATGTCGCGTCCGACTTCCCCGGCGACGGGCTGCGTCTGCCAGGCGTCACGCAGGCGCTCGCTCAGCACGTCGATATCGGTGGCCAACGGGTCGAACACCAGCGTGAGGTTGTTCATGCCGGGCACGACGTCGCGCACGTGAGGCCAATCCTTCGCGAGGGCCGCCGCGTGCCAGACGCGGCGTTGGGACGCGAGCGTGGGCGAGGTGCCCGCTTCGCACACGAGCGCGCTGTCGCCGAGCGGCAGGATCTTGAGCGTTGTCATGGCGAGGGGGGACTGGATTCGCGAGCGGGGGTGTCGGCGCGCGCGAAGGTGGTCGATTCGGTCACGATGACGTCGAGCGCCAGATCGTGGGCTTCGGCCGTGAGACCGTCGATTTCGAGTGCGTCGTAAGCGATGCCGAGCGTTTGCGGCGCCGGGGACATCGAATGCAGGGTGCGGTCGTAGAAACCCCCGCCGTAACCGAGTCGCAGGCCGTCGCGCGTAAAGCCCACGCAGGGAATCAACAGCAGGTCGGGCACGAGCACGTCGGCCTCGAGCGGGACGGGAATGCGGTAGCGGCCTTCCGTCATGCGGGTATCGGGGGTCCAGCGGTGAAAGACGAGCGGCGCGGCCGGGGCGGTCACGACCGGCAGTGCGGCCAGGCGCAACCCCTTGGGCGACGCCTGCGTGAGCCATGCCGAGATGACTTCGCGGGCGTCGAATTCGCCCTGAATCGGCCAGTAGAAGCCGACACAGCGCGGCGCGCGACGCGTCAGCTCGTCGGCCAGCCGGGCGGCGAGTGCGGCGTCGCGTGCGGCGCGTCCGGCGAGCGTGGTGCGCGTGTCGAGCAAGGCCTTGCGCAAACGTGCCTTTCCGGCGACCGATTCGGTCCCATTTCCGGACGTTTGGGCCGCCGATTGGGCGGGGTCCCGTGCTATGCTTGGATTCACTTTTTACCCGACGCTCCCCCGAAGATGTCAGATCGTTTGACCCGAGTATATCGCGCCGTTGCGCTGGCCCTGACCGCTGCCACGCTCGTTGCCTGCAGCACGACCCAGGCAACCGGTCGCGCCAAGGCGCATTCGGCGGCAAGCCGTTCAACGGCATCTGCCGACCTGCTCTCGCAGCGCTCGCCCGACGACATCTTCGTGCAACTGCGCGAAGCGGCTCGCGCCAACGACGCGCCGCGCGCCACGGCGCTCGCAGCCATGCTCTCCGGCTACGACGTGCCGTCTTACGTCCAGTACTTCCAGATCAAGCCGCGCATGTTCGACCGCTCGGGCAAGGCGCTCATCGATGCGCCGGACGATGATATCCGCGCCTTCTTGCGCACGTATGACGGTCAGGCGATCGCCGACCGTCTGCGCAACGACTGGTTGCTGGTGCTGGGCAAGCGTCACGACTGGCAGACGTTCGATGCCGAATATCCGAAGTTCGTGCTCGACGATGACACGCAGGTCAAATGCTACGCGCTGATGTCGCGTGCCGCGCGTGGCGAAAATGTCACGCAGGCCGCTACCGACCTGCTGACCACGCCGAAATACTACGGCGAGGGTTGCGTCGACATGATCAATACGCTGGCCGCAAGCGGCCAGTTGCCGCGCAAGGAGGTCTGGCACCAGATTCGCCTGGCTTACGAGGAAAACTACACCTCGCTCGGCAAGCAGATCGCCGATGCGCTGGGCGCCACGCGCCCGGACGACAGCCTGCTCGACATGGCCGCCACGCGTCCGGCGCAGATTCTCGCGCGTGGGGTGGACGGCTCGGAAGCGTCGCGCCAGCTCACGCTGCTCGCCGTCGTGCGCATGGCCCGCAGCGACGCCATGCTGGCGGCGAGCAGTTTCTCCAGCGTCGCGGGCAGTCTGTCGCCGGACGAGCGCGCCATCGGCTGGGGCAGCATCGGCATGCGCGGGGCGTTGTCGCAGAATCCGATGGCGATCACCTGGTACCGTCAGGCCGGAAACGCCAAGCTCTCGGTGACGGCGCAGGAGTGGAAGATTCGTGCGGCGCTGCGCGCGGGCGACTGGAATCTCGTGCGCACCGGCATTGAAGCGATGCCGGCGGCGTTGCGCGACGACGGTGTCTGGACTTACTGGTACGGCCGTGCGCTGCGCGAAGCCGGGAAGGGCGATGCCGCGCGCGCGCAATTCCAGAAGATCGCCATGCAGCCCAACTTCTACGGACAACTGGCGAACGAGGAACTGGGCAACAAGACGTCGCTGCCACCGCGCACGACCGTCACCCAGGCCGAGGTCGATGCGAACCAGGCGAACGCCGGATTCCGGCGCGCCGCGAAGTTCTACGATCTCGGTTTGCGTTTCGAAGGCAATCGCGAGTGGAATTGGGAACTGCGCAACATGACCGACCGCCAGTTGCTCGCCGCCGCACAGTACGCCAACCAGATCGAACTGTTCGACCGCACGGTCAACACGGCCGATCGCACGAAGGTCGAGCACGACTTCACGTTGCGCTACCTGATGCCGTTCCGCGACAAGGTGGAGCCGCTGGCCGCGGCCGTCGATCTTGACGAAGCGTGGGCCTACGGTCTGATCCGGCAGGAGTCGCGCTTCATCATCAATGCCCGCTCGTCGGTCGGGGCAGGCGGTCTGATGCAGATCATGCCGGCCACCGCGAAGATGGTCGCGCGGCAGATCGGCATGGACTACCAGCCGGGCATGATGCACGACATCGACACGAATATCCGTCTGGGCACGAGCTATCTGGCGGATATCTACAACAAGTTCGACGGCTCGGCGGTGCTGGCGTCGGCCGGTTACAACGCCGGCCCGGGACGTCCGCGCACGTGGCGCTCCACGCTGGATCGTCCGGTCGAGGGGGCCATCTTCGCCGAGACGATCCCGTTCAACGAGACGCGCACCTATGTCGAGAACGTGTTGTCGAACACCACGTACTACTCGGCCCTGATCACGGGTCGTCCGCAATCGCTCAAGGAGCGGCTCGGCATCATTCTGCCCCAGTGACCCGGCAGCGGTCGGAGCCGCGAACCCACCGTCATGTCGCGGAGGTGACGCATGCGCCATAACGTTTGTGTCGTGGGTGGCACCGGCTTCGTCGGCAGCCATCTGGTGGCCCGGCTGGTGTCGATGGGATACGCCGTGCGCCTGCCAACGCGGCGCGTCGACGCCGCCAAGGCGCTCGGCGTGCTGCCGGGTGTGGAACTCGTCGAATGCGACGTGCACGATCCGCGCGCGCTGGAGCGCGTGATCGCGGGCAGCGACGCGGTCATCAATCTCGTGGGCATTCTGCACAGCGACCGTGGCACGCCCTATGGCCGCGCGTTCGCGCGCGCGCACGTCGAGCTGCCGCGCAAGATCGCACAAGCGTGCAGCGACCGGGGCATCGCGCGGCTCATCCACATGAGCGCCCTGGGCGCCGATTCGAATGGCCCGAGCATGTACCAGCGCTCGAAGGGCGACGGCGAAGTCGCAATTCGAGCGACGGGCATTCCCGTCACGATCTTTCGTCCGTCGGTGGTATTCGGTCCGGGCGACCACTTTCTGAATACCTTCGCGGCGCTGCAGCGGCGTTTGCCCGTTGTGCCGCTCGCGTGCGCCACGGCGCGCTTTCAGCCCATTTACGTGATGGATGTGGCGCAGGCCTTCGCGAGTGCGATCGACAACGACGCGACGCTTGGCAAGACGTACGAACTGGGCGGACCGGAGGTCTACACGCTTGAAGCGCTCGTTCGCTTTGCGGGCGCCGCGTGCGGCTGCGAGCGGCCGATCCTGCGATTGCCCGAGGGCGCCGCGCGCCTGCAGGCCGCCTTTTTCGAGCGGCTACCGGGCGAGCCGATCATCACGCGCGACAACCTCGATTCGATGCGTGTCGATAACGTCATGAGCGGCCCGCTGGCGCCCGAACTCGGGCTTGTGCCGAATGGGCTCGAGATTGCCGTCGATTATCTCGACGGCGATAGCGAGGAGCGTCGTCTGTCTGACTACCGGCGTTACGCGGGGCGCTGACACCTCACTCTTTTCAATCCGGCGCGTCACTCCCCGATGCGTCATGCGCGCAAGGAACGTCTTCATGCAACTGATCATTGCCAACAAGAGGTACTCGTCGTGGTCGATGCGTCCGTGGGTCGTGCTCAAGCACTTCGGCATCGCCTTCGAAGAATGCAACGTCTGGCTCGCGCAGCCCGACTCGCGTGAACAGATTCTGCGTTATTCGCCCACCGGTAAAGTCCCGTGCCTGATCGACAACGGCATTACCGTCTGGGACTCGTTGGCCATCTGCGAGTACCTGGCAGAGAGCTATCCGCATCTGCCGCTATGGCCGAAGTCGCGTGAAGCGCGAGCCCATGCGCGCAGCGTTTGTGCCGAAATGCACAGCGGATTCACCGCCCTGCGCACGCATATGTGGATGAACGTCGGCGTGCATTGGCCGGGGGCAGCCGCGACGGATGAAGTGCTTGCCGATGTCCGTCGTATCGAAGCGATCTGGGAGGATTGCCTCGCGCGCTACGACGGCCCGTTCCTGTTTGGCGACTTCACCATTGCCGATGCGTTCTACGCCCCTGTGGTGATGCGTTTCGCAACGTTCGAGCCGGCGTTGTCGGCGCGCGCGCAGGCGTATGTCGATCGCATTCGCGAATTGGCGGCCGTGCAGGCGTGGGTGGCTGCGGGACGCGGCGAGACGCAGCGTGTGGCTTACTACGAAGCGCGTCCATGAAGATTTACGCGGTTGGCGGCGCGATTCGCGACGCCATGCTGGGTTTGCCGGTCAAGGATCGGGACTACGTGGTGGTGGGTGCGACGCCCGAGGAGATGGTGCGGCAGGGCTTCAAACCGGTGGGCCGCGACTTCCCGGTGTTTCTGCATCCCAAGACGCAGGCCGAGTACGCGCTCGCCCGCACCGAGCGCAAGACGGCGCGCGGCTATCACGGATTTTCGTTCTACTTCGCCCCCGAAGTCACTCTCGAAGAAGACCTCGTGCGACGCGATTTCACCATCAATGCGATGGCGCGCGAGGTCATGCCCGACGGCAGTCTGTCGGATCAACTGGTCGATCCCTATGGCGGCCGGCGCGATCTGGAAGCGAGGCTGTTTCGCCATGTCGGCGAGGCCTTCGCGGAAGATCCCGTGCGGATTCTTCGGTGCGCCCGTTTTGCCGCGCGCTTCACGGATTTTTCGGTGGCCGACGAGACGCTCATGCTCATGCGCGAGATGACGGCCAACGGCGAGGTCGATGCGCTGGTGGCCGAGCGGGTCTGGCAGGAAATTTCACGCGGGCTGATGGAGCATCGGCCGTCGCGCATGTTCGATGTCTTGCGCGCGTGTGGCGCGATCGATCGCGTTCTGCCCGAGGTGGCCCGGCTATGGGGGGTGCCGCAGCGCGCCGACTTCCATCCCGAAGTGGACACCGGCGTGCATGTGATGATGGTGCTCGACTACGCCGCGACGCAGGGCTATTCGCTGCCGGTACGCTTCGCCGCCCTCACGCACGATCTCGGCAAAGGCACCACGCCTGACGACGTGTTGCCGCGTCACATCGGGCATGAGGGGCGCAGTGTCGACTTGCTCAAGCCGTTGTGCGCGCGTTTGCGCGTGCCGGTCGATTGCCGTGAGCTGGCGCAGGTCGTGGCACGCGAGCATGGCAACATCCACGCAAGTCCGAAGTTTGGCGCGGCGGCGCTCGTGCGTCTGCTTGAGCGGTGCGACGCCCTGCGCAAGCCCGACCGGTTCGTGGAGATACTTCAGGCCTGCGAAGCCGATGCGCGTGGGCGCGGCGGGGATTTCGCCACGGCACCCTATCCGCAACGCGATCGGTTGATGGCGGCGCTTGGCGCGGCGCGCAGCATCGATGCGGGCGCGGTGGCGCGACGGTATGCCGACAATCCTGTGAAGATTCGCGACGCCGTGCAGGCCGCAAGAATCGATGCGGTCGAGGCGGCGGGGCTCGGGGGCGAGGGGAACTGAGTCGCTGGGGGCATGCGAGACGTTCGCGTCTGCGCATGCCCGCGACCTACGAAGGTCGCTTACTCGAACGCCTTGTCGTTCGGATTCGCGTAGAGCTGCTTGAGCTGTTCGCTCATCGCGAAGTTGAAGTTGATCTGCTTCGGCGGCACCGGCGATTCGAACCACTTCTTGTACATCGTGTTGATCTCGCCGCTCTTCATCACGCCGGCGAGCGTGTCGTCGACGAGTTTCTTGAACTCGGTATCGCCGTGTCTCGTCATGAAACCGTAGGCCTCGAACGATTGCGGTGTGCCCGTGACGACCCAGTCGTCGGGGTTGCGGCCCATCGTGCGCGCGCCGGCGAGCAGCACGTCGTCCATCATGAACGCCTGCACGCGACCGCCCTGGAGCATGGTGAAGGATTCCCCATAGTCCTTGCCCGAGATCACGCTCATGTTCATCTTCTTCTCGTTGTTCATCCTGTTCAGGATGCGCTCTGAGGTCGTGCCCGCATTGGTCACGACCGGCTTGCCCGCCAGATCCGGGAAGTCCTTGATGCCCGAGTGCTTGTTCACGAGCAACCGCGTGCCCGCGACGAAGAAGGTGTTCGAGAAATCGACCTGCGCCTGACGCGCCTTCAGGTTCGTCGTCACGCCGCACTCGATATCGACGGTGCCGTTCTGCACGAGGGCGATGCGGTTTTGCGAAGTGACGGGGATGAAGCGCACTTGCAGGTCAGGTTTCTTCAGGCGCGTCTTGACCGCATCGACGACCTTGTTGCACAGGTCCTGCGAATAACCGATGACGTTGTGATTGTTGTCGTAGTACGAAAACGGAATCGACGACTCGCGATGCCCAATCGAGATCACGCCGCTGCTCTCGATCTTCTGCAGCGTCGCCGAAGCGGGCTGCGCCAGCGCCGCTCCCGTGGCGACACCCATCGCTACGCCCAACATCATCCCGGTCAATCGCATCTTGATCATGTCCTGCTCCTGAAATGGCCTCACTTTGATTCATGATTGAATCATTTGTTGCATGGTAAATTTTTTGCAACAAATGATCAAATCGTAGTTAACCCTAGCGATGGCTGCCGTCCGGCGCGCCGCTGTGACGGCGACGCACGCGGACATGCGTCGGGCCGGCGATCGGCCGCGAATCGGGGCCGCGGGGGGGGGCCGCGCGGAGCGGGGGCTGGCGGCGCCGGGGGGAACCGCGAGGCGCGTGTGGGGCTGACGGACGTTGCAACAGGTGTTGCGTCGCCGCCGCTGGCTACAGCAGGCGAATCAGCAGATTGAAGACGAGCGAGAGCACGACGGTCGAGGCGAACGGGAACACCATCTCGCGGCCGCGCCAGCGAAGGCGCAGATCCCCGGGCAATCGACCGATGCCGAGCTTGGTAAGCCACGGCGAGGCCGCCGAGAGGATGCAGATCGCGATGAAGATCGTGAACATCCAGCGAAACATATCGGGGTGGCCTCGCGGTGAAGGGGGGTCAGAGGGCGTGGCTGCGGTCGCCGGTGGCGAAGCCGAGCAGGCCCGCCCACTCGTCCATGCCGCGACCGAACGCGATGACCTTGAAGAGTTCGCCCATCTCGGCTTCCGAGAGCAGCTTCTGCGCGGCGGCGGCCGCCGGCAGGAACACCTTCGGATCGGACGGATCGAGCGCGCTCATCAGCTCGATGATGCCGGCGTTCATCAGGAATCGGGCTTGCGAGGTGAAGCCCAGCAGATCGAGACCGGCTTCGACGCCGGCATCGGCAATCCCTGAAAACTCCACGTGAGCCGTGATGTCCTGCAAGCCGGGGTAATAGAACGGATCGTCGTGCGCGTGGTGGCGGTAGTGGCACATCAGGGTGCCGTCTGCGCGCTGCGGATGATAGTACTCGCGCGCGGGGAAGCCGTAGTCGACGAGCAGCAAGACGCCGCGCGCGAGCAGGGGGGCCACGCTGCGCACGAAAGCCGAGGCGGCTTCGTGGGTCTCCGTCCGATATTCCTGCGTCGGCGGCAGATCGGCCAGCGCGTCGAGGGCCTGCGGCAATGGGCCGGTATGGCGACGAGCTTCCCAGGCGAAACCGTCTTGCGTACGCACTACGCCGCGTTCGAACCAGACCGGCTGCCCGGCGTCGTCCGGGCGGCGTGTCCATAGGCGCACCGGCATGGCGTCGAGCACTTCGTTGCCGAGCATCACGCCGTGGAAGGCGTCGGGCAACCTATCAAGCCACGTGACGCGATCGAGCAGATGTGGCGCGGCGTTGGCGATGGTCTCGCGCTGGCGCGCTCGCAGCTCGCCGGAGAGTTCCATGATCGAGTAGCGCTCGCAGGGCGTGCCTTCGGCGTCGAGCGCGAGCAGCAGGTCGGCCGCAAGACGTCCGGACCCCGCGCCGAATTCCAGCACTTGCGCGTCGCCCGTTTGTTCGAAGATCTCACCGATCTGGCGGGCCAGCGTGCGCGCGAAGAACGGCGTGAGCTCCGGCGCGGTGACGAAGTCACTTCCGTCGGCGGCCAGGCGCCCGAATTTCGCGGCACCGGCAGCGTAATAACCGAGGCCGGGCGCATATAGCGCCAGTTCCATGAAGCGATCGAACGGCAGCCAGCCGCCGGCCGCGTCGATGGCGTCGGCAAGATAGGCCGTGAGGCGGCGCGAGTGTTCGAGCGCGTCTGGCTCGGGAACGGGTAAACTATGGGGTTTCGGTGCGGCCTGATTCATGCGGGCATTGTAGCGGAGACAGTGTCGGCTGGCTGCTTTGGTTGGCATTGACGCGTCTGCGGACGATTTCTGGGTAATTTTTGCCGGTTTTCGTCAATTTTCAGTCGTTTTTTCGCGGTTTTCGCCAGTGTTTGCGATGCATGTCCGTTGCATGGATGCTGCGCGAGGGCGTCGCGCGCGACGGCACCGAGCATTGATTCAAGCCCATCGCCGTCCGAAGTGCATCGACCCAACCGCCCTCTGACAGGAATTCGCCGCATGACCGTTGCATCGACGCCACGCCCTACGTCCGCCGCAGGTGATGCCGCCTGCCCGCCGGCTGTACCGCCGGTGCCGCGTGTTGCGCTCGTGACGGGCGGCGCGCGCCGGATCGGCCGCGCGATCGCGCTGCGCCTCGCCGGTGTGGGGTGGGACGTGGCCGTTCACTACGAGCGTTCGCATGACGAGGCGCTCGAGACCGTCGCGGCCATCGAGGCGCTGGGGCGCCGGGCAGTCGCGTTGCAGGCATCGCTCGCGGACGAAGCCGCCACGGCAGGGCTCATCGGCCGGTGTAGCGAGGCGCTGGGCGTGCCCACCTGCCTTGTCAACAATGCCTCGCGCTTCGAGTACGATAGCGCGGGCGATTTCGGCTATCAGGCGCTGGAGCGCCACATGCGCGTGAATGCGGGCGCACCGCTCGTGCTCGCGCGCGAGATGCATGCCGCATTGGGCGAGTCGGGGCGAGGCGTCGTCGTCAATCTGCTGGATCAGAAGCTGGCGAATCCGAACCCTGATTACCTGTCGTACACGTTGTCGAAGGCCGCGCTGGCGGTGGCGACGACGTTGCTTGCCCAGGCGTTCGCGCCCCGCTTGCGCGTGGTCGGCGTGGCGCCTGGCGTGACGCTGTTGTCGGTCGACCAGACCCCGACGGGCTTTGCGGCGGCGCATGCGGCCACGCCGTTGGGCGCATCGTCGACGCCGGAGGACATCGCGCAGGCGGTGGCGTATCTGGCCGACGCGCCAGCGGTGACCGGCACCGTGTTGTATGTCGATGGTGGGCAACATCTCGCGAGTTCGTCGCGTGACGTGAAATTTCTGACCGAGCCGGCCGATGCCGACCGGTCTCGTTGATTGTCATTAAGAGTTTTCAAAATGCATAGCGCTCTTTCTCACCCTCGCCTGATGGACTGCCGCCGCATGTTCCTGCGCGACTATGAAGTGTTCATCAACATCGGCGTGCACGATTACGAGAAGCGTGGCGAGCAGCGCGTGCTGATCAATGTGCAACTGTTCGTGCCGCTCGCCGAGAGCACGCCCTTGGCGGACAAGCTCGACGAAGTGGTCGATTACGACTTCATGCGCGAGACCATTGCCAAACGCGTGGGGCTGGGCCATATCCACCTGCAGGAAACGCTGTGCGACGACGTCGCGAGTGCGCTGCTCGCGCATCCGCGCGTGCGTGCCGTGGGCGTGTCGACCGAGAAACCCGACGTCTATCCCGATTGCCACTCGGTCGGCATCGAAGTGTTCAAGATGAAGGATGCCTGACATGAGTGCCGTCATGCCCGAGACCAGCGCGCCGCTGGTCGCGACCGGAACCGTCGCCCCCGATAGCGTGAAGAAAGCGCAGAAGCTCGCGTTCGAGAACAACAAGCTCGAGAAGCGGCTGTTCCGTCTGACGGGACAGGCCATTGGCGACTACAACATGATCGAGCAGGGCGATCGTGTAATGGTGTGCATGTCCGGCGGCAAGGACAGCTATGCCATGCTCGACATCCTGCTCAAGCTTCGCGAGCGTGCGCCGATCGACTTCTCGATCGTGGCCGTCAACCTCGACCAGAAGCAGCCGGGTTTCCCGGAGCATGTGCTGCCCGACTACTTCCGTTCCATCGGCGTGGATTTCCACATCGAGAACCAGGACACGTACTCGATCGTCAAGCGCGTGGTGCCGGAGGGCAAGACCACGTGCTCGCTGTGCTCGCGCCTGCGTCGCGGCATTCTCTATCGCGTGGCGGGCGAGCTCGGCGCGACCAAGGTTGCGCTGGGCCACCACCGCGACGACATCATCGAGACCGTCTTCCTGAATTTGTTCTACGGTGGCAAGCTCAAGGGCATGCCGCCGAAGCTGCAGTCGGACGACGGCAAGAACGTGGTGATCCGCCCGCTCGCCTACGTGCGCGAATCGGATCTCGAACGTTACGCCGAGTACAAGCAGTTCCCGATCATTCCGTGCACGCTGTGTGGCAGCCAGCCGAACCTGAAGCGCGCCGAGATGAAGTCGCTGATTCGCCTGTGGGAGAAGCAGCATCCCGGGCGCATCAAATCGATTTTCAGTGCGCTGTCGAATGTGGTGCCGTCGCATTTGATGGATACGAACCTTCATGACTTCAAGAATCTGCGTGCGACGGGGCAGCCCGATCCGCTCGGCGATATTGCGTTCGACGAAGCGCCGTGCGGCGACGAGAACGACGCGGGCATCATCCGTATTACGCAATTCGACGACTGATCGCGAGCGACCCCACTCGCTGCATTGAAACCTGACGCAGCCTGCCGGACGAACCGGCGCGGCCGCCCGACCCCGACACACGGATTTCCACTCTCGAATCGTCACGACGCCATGAATATTGTGATTCTCGCCGCCGGCATGGGTAAGCGCATGCGCTCGAAGCTGCCCAAGGTGTTGCAGCCGCTGGCCGGCCGGCCGCTTCTGTCGCACGTGATTGCGACCGCACGCAAGCTCACGCCGGGCAAGCTCATCGTGGTGATAGGTCACGGTGGCGAGGCCGTGCGCGACGCGGTGGCCGGCGACGGTGTGCATTTCGCCGAGCAGGCGCAGCAGCTGGGCACCGGACACGCCGTGCAGCAAGCGGCGTCGCTGCTCGACGAGTCGGTGCCGACGCTGGTGCTTTACGGCGACGTGCCGCTCACGCGCCCCGAGACCTTGCAGGGGCTGCTCGACGCTGCGGGCAGCGAGAAGCTGGGCGTGCTCACCGTCGATCTGGACAACCCGACCGGGTATGGCCGGATCGTGCGCGACGCGGCGGGCAACGTGCTGCGCATCGTCGAACAGAAAGATGCCAACGAGGCTGAACTGGCCATTCGCGAAATCAACACCGGCATCATCGTGGCGCCGACGCGCGCACTCAAGGGCTGGCTGGCCGGTTTGAAGAATCAGAACGCGCAAGGCGAGTACTACCTTACTGACGTGATCGCGTGTGCGGTCGCGGACGGCGTGCCGGTCGTCACCACGCAGCCGGCCTTCGCGTGGGAGCCCAACGGCGTGAACGACAAGGCGCAGCTTGCCGAGCTGGAGCGTGACTACCAGCGCAATGCGGCGGGCGCGCTGCTGGCGGCGGGCGTGACCCTGATCGATCCGGCGCGCTTCGACCTGCGCGGCGAGATCGCGTGCGGCACCGACGTCTCGATCGATGTGAATTGCGTGTTCGAAGGCAGAGTGACGATTGGCGATGGCGCGACCATCGGTCCGAACTGCGTGATTCGCAACAGCACCATCGGCGCGGGCACGCACATCGAGGCGTTCAGTCATCTGGACGGCGCCGTGGTGGGCGCCGACGCGCACGTGGGGCCGTATGCACGTCTGCGACCGGGCGCAGATCTGGCCGACGAAGTGCACATCGGCAACTTCGTGGAAGTGAAGAATGCGTCGCTCGCGAAGGGCTCGAAGGCCAACCATCTGGCCTATGTCGGCGACTCGACGGTGGGCGCGCGGGTCAACATCGGCGCGGGCACCATCACTTGCAATTACGATGGCGCCAACAAGCATCGCACGGTGATCGAGGACGACGTCTTCATCGGCTCGGACACGCAGCTCGTGGCGCCGGTGACGGTGCGGCGCGGCACGACGATTGCTGCCGGCACCACGGTGTGGAAGGATACGCCGGAAGATTCGCTGGTGCTCAACGGCAAGACGCAGGAAGCGAAGACGGGTTACATCCGTCCGCGCAAGCAGAAGCAGTAAAATCGGCGGTTATGGACCGGCGCGCGACACGCACGCAAGCCAAAGCGGGCGCCGGCGAGTCAAAACGGATTGAATCCGATCGAATGCGCCAGGATCTCTGGCACGAAGGGAAGCGAATATGTGCGGCATTGTCGGCGCGGTGGCGCGACGTAACGTAGTACCGGTGTTGGTCGAAGGGCTGCGTCGTCTGGAGTACCGCGGCTACGACTCGTGCGGCGTGGCGGTATTGAAGGATGGCGTGCCGCAGCGTGCGCGCAGCGTATCGCGCGTGGCGGATCTCGATGAGCAACTGGCGCAGACGCACCTGGGCGGCGAGACGGGCATTGCCCACACCCGCTGGGCGACGCATGGCGCGCCGATCACGGACAATGCGCATCCGATCTTCTCGCGCGACGACGTGGCGCTGGTGCACAACGGCATCATCGAAAACCATGAGAGCCTGCGTGACGAGCTGCGCGGCCTTGGCTACGAATTCGTGTCGCAGACCGACACCGAGGTCATTGCGCACCTGGTGCATCACCTGCTGTCGAACGGCGCCGCGGGCGATCTGTATCACGCGGTGCGTCTGGCGACGCGCCGTCTGCACGGCGCTTACGCCATCGCGGTGTTCCGCAAGCAGGAGCCGCACCGCGTGGTGGGCGCGCGCGCTGGGTCGCCGCTGGTCGTGGGCGTGGGTGAGGGCGAGAACTTCCTCGCCTCGGATGCGCTGGCGCTGGCCGGCACGACCGATCAGTTCATCTACCTGGAAGAGGGTGATGTCGTCGAACTCACGCTCGAGGGCGTGACGATCGTGGACCGTAACGATGCGGCCGTCGAGCGCGAAGTGCGCACGGTGCAGGCGTACACGGGCGCGGTGGAGCTGGGGCCGTATCGTCACTACATGCAGAAGGAAATCTTCGAGCAGCCGCGTGCGATCGGCGACACGATGGAGGGCGTGGAAGGCATTTCGCCGACGCTCTTCGGCGAGAAGGCCGAAGCGGTGCTGAGCAGTGTCGACTCGATCCTGATTCTGGCGTGTGGCACGAGCTATTACTCGGGCCTGACGGCCAAGTACTGGCTCGAATCGCTGGCGCAGATTCCGACGCAAGTGGAAGTGGCGAGCGAGTATCGCTATCGCGACAGCGTGCCGAATCCGAAGACGCTGGTGGTGACGATTTCGCAGTCGGGCGAGACGGCCGACACGATGGCGGCGCTGCAACATGCGCAGTCGCTGGGCATGACGAACACGCTGGCGATCTGCAATGTGGGCACGAGTGCGATGGTGCGTCAGACGGCGCTGCACTACCTGACGCGCGCGGGGACCGAGATCGGCGTGGCGTCGACGAAGGCGTTCACCACGCAGTTGACGGCACTGTTCCTGCTGACGCTGACGATCGCGAAGCTGCGCGGGCGGTTGACGGCGGCTCAGGAAGCGGACTATCTGACGCAGTTGCGACACCTGCCGGCGGCGCTGCATAGTGTGCTGGCGTTGGAGCCGCAGATCATCGCGTGGGCGGAGGACTTTGCGCGTCGCGAGAATGCGCTGTTCCTCGGGCGCGGGCTGCATTACCCGATCGCGTTGGAAGGCGCGCTCAAGCTCAAGGAAATCTCGTACATTCACGCCGAGGCGTATCCGGCGGGCGAACTCAAACATGGTCCGCTGGCGCTGGTGACGGAAGAGATGCCGGTGGTAACGGTCGCGCCGCGCGATGCGCTGGTCGAGAAGCTGAAGTCGAACATGCAGGAAGTGCGTGCGCGTGGCGGCCAGTTGTATGTTTTCGCCGACGCGGACACGCAGATCGCGAACGCCGACGGCATCCACGTGATTCGCATGCCGGAGCACTACGGCCAGCTGTCGCCGATTCTGCACGTCGTGCCGCTGCAATTGCTCGCGTATCACACCGCCTGCGCGCGCGGCACCGATGTCGACAAGCCGCGGAATCTGGCCAAGTCGGTGACGGTGGAGTGAGGCCGGGGGCTGGCGTACAGTCGCCCGGTCCTGACACGCTTCCTCCATGCGGAGGGAGCGTCGTTCCGGGCCAGGTAGTCCTGGCATCAATCCGCCCATAGCGCGGCGCGATGGATTCATCTCGGCCAGAATACGTAAATTCTCGGCCATCGACTGGCAAGCGCGGTTCACGGCAACTACACTGTAATGTCATCGGGACTACAGGTCGCGGCCATGAAAGTTGCAGTGCTCACCTTTCCAAACGTGCAGATGCTCGACCTTGTCGGGCCGGTGGAAGTCTTTCACGAAGCGGCGCGGCAGGCCGGCGCGCCTTCGACCTATCAGTTCGAAATTGTCTCCACGACGTCGGGCGTTTTGCTGGCGTCGAACGGAATGACGATCACCCCCGATACGACGCTGGACACGAGCAGCGCGGATATCGATACGCTGTTGATTGCGGGCAGCCCATCGATGCAGCTGCTGGAGGACGATGCCGCGATCCGTCAATGGATATTGCGTTACGCAAAGACGGCGCGTCGTATCGGCTCGGTATGTTCGGGTGCTCTCTTGCTTGCGCGCGCAGGCTTGCTCGACGGTCGTAAGGCAACCACACACTGGAACTACACGGCACGCCTGAGCCGCCTTTATCCGAAGGTGGATGTTCAGCCGGACCAAATCTTCGTCAGGGACAACGGCATCTATACGTCGGCGGGCGTAACGGCGGGCCTGGACCTCGCATTGGCGCTCGTGGAAGAAGACCTGGGGCGAGCGGTCGCCATGAAAGTCGCGCGTCAGTTCGTCATGTTTCTCAAGCGCCCCGGTGGGCAGTCGCAGTTCAGCGCGTATCTGACCGCACAGGCGTCGGAGAAGAGCGCCATCCGGGACGTGCAGGAATGGGTGCTTCAGAATCTGTCGCAGTCGCTATCGGTCGAAGCGCTTGCGGAGCGTGCCGGAATGAGTGCGCGAAATTTCGCGCGCATCTTCAAACAGGAATGTGGCACGACCCCCGCATCGTTCGTCGAGGACGCCCGCATCGATGCGGCACGCAGACTGCTCGAGGAAACCCAACACCCCTTGAAGAAAGTAGCGAGTCTGACGGGTTTTGCCGATCCTAATGGACTGCGGCGCGCTTTCCTGCGCAAGCTCAGTGTCTCCCCGGTGGACTATCGGCGACGCTTTCGCATGGCCGCTTAGCGGCACACGACTGACGCGCCGCCCCGCCTCTTGGTGCCGTGCCAGTCGGCACGGCCTACCGATATCGCTTGGCGCGACGCTAAGCAATCGCGCCGGCCGTAATGCGCAAGCCGACGACGCCGGACAGAATGAGTGCGATGCATACCACGCGCGCCACCGACGCCGATTCGCCGAGGAAGATCATGCCGATGACGGCCGTGCCGGCTGCGCCAATCCCTGTCCAAACTGCATAGGCCGTGCCGACCGGAAGCGATCTGAGCGACGTGTTCAACAACCAGATGCTGCCAAGTCCTGTGATGGCGGCATAAACGCTTGGCCAGAGCCGGCTGAACCCCGCCGACCATTTCATCCCGAAGGCGAAAGCAATTTCCAGAAGTCCAGCGACACTGAGCACGATCCAAGACATAGCGAATTACCGATGTAGCGTAGGGGCGATAATAATGAAAACGCCCTCCGGGCAGAGGGCGCCATAGCAGAGCCGGCAATTTCAGCCGACCAGAAGTCGATGCGTGAACAAGCGGTGCAACGTGCGCAGGAAGAGCACGAGAATGGCAGCGCTCAGGAAGGCCAAAATAAGGCCGGCCAGCCCCTTGAGCACCCAGGTATCCGAGTAGGCCGCGTACTTGATGGCCGCATTGGACAGCGCGGCGATCGGGAAGCTGATGGCCCACCACGAGGCAGCGAAGGGAATCGACCGGCGGAAGACCTTGAACGAGAGCGAGATGAACAGGAACAGGCCGAAGTAAAAGAGCAGGCCGGCAAACATGTCCACATGGTGGGTGACGTTCACGTACGCCAGGAAGCCCACCTCGAACGGTGCAATCATGATGATCAGCGACGGCACCATGCCGGCCGGCAGCGGTTCATGATGCACCACGCGCGAGAAGATCATCGTGAAGAACACGAGCGCCATCATCGTGCCGATGGCAATCGCGAACATGTTGAGCTCGTGCGCCCACGCCATCGGCATCGTGCCCCCGGCCACGGCGATATCGAGTGTGGCAACGCCGGGAATCAACCAGGCCGGCGCCGCGTGGGCCGGATCCTCCTGGCCGCGGAACAGCCGACCCGCGATAACGAAGGCCAGACCGATCGTCAGAATGGATCCGAGGGTCCAGACGACTTCGCCGAGCACTGCGCTGTAGAAGCCGACGACGGACGAGAGCAGCAGCACAGCAATCGTGATGGTGCCGAAGAAGTTGCCCGCGACGGGATGATTGAATTCCGCTTTGACGACCGCGGGATACCGCGCCCACTTGACGGCGTAACCGATTGCCAGGACCAGGAACGTGAGGATGGCGATGAGGCCAATCCCCTCCGCGATCTCCACATCGGCGCCGAAGAGCTGATGGGCGCCACGCCACGCAAGCGACAGTCCGGAAATACCCATGACTGACGCAAACAAATTGACGGGAAGGTGCTTTACCGAACTACGCGGCTGAACATATTGCGTAGTGGTGGTGGCATGACTCATGATTTCCTCACTGACTTTCGGTCGTGCGCCGGCGCCGCAATGGCAACCCGGCTCGCTGGAGCGAAGCGTCGCTCGCGCCGTGAGGAAATTATGGGATGCGGTGCGCAAGACCGAAAGTGACGTAATGCGGCAATTCCTGCCAACGTTGTGGCAAACATTGCCACCTGCGGGGAAAGGCGCGCCAGCTATGTGTCAGAGGCGCGTCGCGCGCGCAAGCCGGGGCCTTCGCAAATCGGGATGGCGACCTGCATGAATCGGCACTTCAGGATCGCGTGAGCGTTCGGTACATTGCCGGGACCAGGAGCGCTGCATGACCGAACTTCACATTCCAGGCCGCATTCTCTTCCTCGGCGAAGACCCCGACGCGATCGATGCCCAGCTTCAAGGGCGTGCATTGAATCTTGCACAGGCGGGGTCGCTGCGCAACGATGTGTCGACCGACGAGATCACGCCGATTCCGGTGCTGACGTATTACGACGACCGTCTGGGACGCTATCCCTACGTTGGCCTGAAGGCCGGCGAGCGGACACCGATCGGCACGGACAGCGTGAAGCACGGCGGGTTCAGCGTGACCGTGGCTGGCAAACGCTACGGGAAAGGCTCATCGCGCGAGCACAGTCCGGTCGCGGAACGTCGTGCGGGCATCGTCCTGGTCATCGCGGAGAGCTTCGAGCGCATCTATCGACAGAACGCCGACAACGTCGGCTTGTTCACGTCGACGGACTTCGGACTGATTGACCGAATCCAGCGGGGTGAGGCGATCGACATCGAGGAACTGGTGGCGCCGCGTGACACACTCGCTGCCGCGATTCTGAGGCACGGTGGCTTGCTCAAGTACGGTCAGTCACGCATGCGCGACGTTCGTCCTTATGCCATGGCGAATGCGTCGCCCCGGCCGCAGACCCTCGCGGAGAAGATCCTGTTACGTCATCGCGTCGTGACCGACGATGTCGATGGCGGTCTGCAACCGGGCGCCGGCGGCTTCGTGAAGGCGGACTGGCGCTTTATCCACGAGTACTACACGGGCATGTGCATGCACATGCTGCATGCGGCATTCGGACGACCGACCGTGCTCCACGAGCCGCAGTCGATCATCGCCTTCGAAGATCATCTCTCGTATTCGAATCGTAGCCCGGTGCATAGCCAGAACGGGTTGATGACCGGCGTGTACCACTTGTCCAGCGCGCATCGCGACTTCGTCCGCGAGTACGGCATTCGCCATCATGGCTATCTCGGCGACGCCGACGTGGGCCATGGGAAAGGGTCCGAAGGTATCTCGCACGCCGTTATGGCCGAGCGTTACGCATTGCCGGGTCAGGTCGTGGTCGGCACGGACTCCCATACGCCGCATAGCGGTGCGGTGGGTTGCGTGGCGTTCGGCGTGGGAACGACTGACATGGCCAACAGCATGGTCACCGGTGCGGTGCGCTTGACGGCGCCCGAGTCGCTGCGCATCGATCTCGTGGGTCGGATTCCCGCGGGCGTGACGGCAAAGGACATCGTGCTCGAACTGCTCGCGGCGCCCCGCATCAAGGCAGGCGCGGGCGTGGGCAGGATCTTCGAGTTCACGGGAGAGGCGATCAAGCAGTTGTCGACGGACGAGCGTGCTACGTTGACGAACATGACCGCCGAACTGGGCGGATTCACCGGCATCGTTGCGCCAGACGAGGAAACGGTTCGATTCCTGCGCGAACGCCGAGGCGTGACGTTCGTCATCGAAGACTGGATGCACAGTGATGAGGGCGCGGTCTATGCGGACGTCATTCGCATCGATTGCAGCGCGGTCGTCCCGATGGTGGCGCGGCCGGGCGATCCCGGAAACGGCGTGCCGATCACCGATGTCACCGAAGGGCCGATTCGCTTCGATATTGCCTATGGGGGATCCTGCACCGCCGGCAAGCGTGAAGACTTCGACTATTACCATGCGGTCCTGTCATGGGCGGCGGAGCGCGGACTGAAGGTGCCCTCGCATGTGAAGTTGTATCTGCAGTTCGGGACCGTTGCCGTTCGGGACTACTGCGAGCATCGTGGCTACCTGAAAGCGTTCGAGCAGGTGGGGGCGGAATTGTTGCAGCCCGCATGCGGCGCGTGTGCGAACTGTGGCCCGGGGTCGTCGACGCACGCCGAGCAGGTGACGATCAGCGCCATCAATCGGAACTTCCCAGGGCGCTCCGGACCCGGCAAGGTTTGGCTGGCCAGTCCGCCGACGGTCGCCGCGAGCGCCATCGCCGGTGAGTTGGTGTCGTTTGAGGAATTGCAGCGACGGTTCGGTGATCGCTTGCCGGACGCGCAGTCCCCATCGACGTCGCCGAGAGCGCTCCCGTCGTCCCCGTGTGCCTGAGCAATCCCCGCCCCTTGCGAAGGCTTGAGGGGGAGCGACGCGAGAAACGTGTAGAAAAAAGTGGCGCCAATATACTGGGGTGGAGTATATTGGCGCACCCACACTATGCACCTTCTCCGACATGGCCGACTTCGCCAACCTACTTCAGCAGGGTAACGCGTGGCTTTTCATCCCCAGCGCAATCTTGCTCGGGGCGCTCCACGGACTGGAGCCTGGACATTCCAAGACGATGATGGCCGCGTTCATCGTGGCGATTCGCGGCACGATTGGACAAGCGGTGTTGCTCGGCCTGTCCGCGACGGTGTCGCACACGGCGGTCGTTTGGGGCGTGGCGTTAGGCGGCTTGTATCTCGGCCGGAATTGGGACGCGCAAGCGACCGAGCCGTACTTTCAGATCGCCTCGGCGGTGCTGATCGTCGCCGTCGCCTGCTGGATGGTCTGGCGCACCTGGCGCGACCAACATCACCACGACCACCACCACGGTCATGACCACAGCCACGACCACGAACATGATGAGACGCGCGTCATCGATACGGGGCACGGTCTGGTCCGTCTGGCGATCTTCGAGGAGGGCGTGCCTCCGCGCTTTCGTTTATCCCGCCAAGGACATCACGGCCAGGATTGGGCGGCGGAGAACGTACGACTCGAGACCGAGCGTCCGGGAGGTGCCAAGCAGACGTTCACGTTTGTGCCGCGTGACGGGTATCTCGAATCTGTCGAAGAGATTCCGGAGCCTCACGCGTTCACGGCGCGCCTGCTGCTGGAGCATGGCTTCCATCGTCATGGCTACGATGTCGAGTTCACGGAGCACGATCATTCGCATGGCGGCCTGGACGTGGCTTCGGATGACTACCAGGACGCCCACGAGCGGGCGCACGCCGACGATATCAAACGCCGCTTCGCGAATCGGGACGTCACGACCGGGCAGATCGTGATGTTCGGTCTGACGGGCGGACTGGTGCCATGCCCGGCGTCGATTACGGTGCTGCTGCTTTGCCTTCAACTCAAAAAGTTCGCCCTGGGGGCGGGACTGGTGCTGTGCTTCAGCATTGGACTGGCGCTCACCATGGTGGCCTCCGGCACGCTCGCCGCGCTTAGCGTCAAACACGTGTCCAGACGGTGGAGCGGCTTCGGCGAGTTCGCACGCAAGGCGCCCTATTTCTCCAGCGCCCTGATCGTAATGGTCGGCTTGTATGTGGGCTACCAGGGGTATCTCGGCTTGGCGACAGCGACTCACTGACACACCGTGTATCGGCGATCGGCGGACACCGTGCCCGCCCGAATCCCCTTCTTCCCCATTCCTCCGAGCAGCACATTGCGCGAATGCCGAGCCGGTCGACGTTTCTTATAGCCGCGGCCCACAGCATCGTAGTTCGTCATGATGTTCGTCATTTCGGCAGTTAAATCATGAATTTCGACGAAATGACGCTACATTTCATCCGGCACTCTCCCTAGAATGGATGTGGCGGTGCTTGCACAAACGTCGAAGCCGTCGATTCGGCGCGATGCTGGCCAGCCCTGCCGTTCGACGTTTCCATTCGAGGGGAAGACCATGAAGAAGATCGCCTTGCTTGGCGCGGGACACATCGGCCAGACCATTGCGCGCTTGTTGCACGATAGCGGCGACTACCGGGTCACGGTTTTCGACCGCAACGCGCAGGCGGCTGCCGTGGTGCGCAACCATGCCCACACGTTCGTCGAACTGACGGGATGCGATACCGGCTCGCTGCAACGGGCCATCTCGGGCCATGATGCCGTCGTCAATGCGCTGCCCTACACCATGGCCACGAGCGCCGCTACGGCCGCCGTCGCAGCAGGGTGCCACTACTTCGATCTGACCGAGGACGTGGCCGCGACGCACGCGGTCCAGCAATTGGCCGAGGGCGCGTCGACCGTGCTGATGCCGCAATGCGGCCTGGCCCCCGGATTCATCGCCGTCGCGGCCCATCATCTCGCGGCCACCTTCGAACAGGTCGACTCCGTGAAGATGCGTGTCGGGGCGTTACCGGCATTTCCTACCAACTCGCTCAAGTACAACCTGACGTGGAGCGTCGACGGGCTCATCAACGAGTACTGCCAGCCGTGCGAAGCGATTCGCGACGGGGTCCGACTGAGCGTTCAGCCGCTGGAGGATCTGGAGCACTTTTCGCTGGATGGCGTGGAGTACGAAGCGTTCAACACGTCGGGCGGATTGGGCACGCTATGCGAGACGCTCAGCGGACGCGTGCGCGATCTCGATTACAAGTCCGTGCGCTATCCGGGCCACGGCGCGTTGATGAAGGTACTGCTCAACGAACTGCGCCTCAAGGACGATCAGGATACGATCAAGACGATCCTCAAGCGTGCGGTGCCCAGCACCCTGCAGGACGTGGTGCTGATCTTCGTGGTCGTGAGCGGCCTTCGCCGCGGCGTGCTGACGCAGGAAGTCTTCGCGCGGAAAATCTTCGCCGAGCGCAACAACGGCCACAGCGCCAGCGCGATCCAGATCACGACGGCGTCGGCCATCTGCGCGGCGGTCGATATGTTCTTCGGCGGGCAGTTGCCTCAGCGCGGTTTCGTGCGTCAGGAACAGATTGCCCTGGCAAATTTCCTGGCGAACCGGTTCGGCCAGGTCTACGCACACTCGACGCATATCGAATCCCTCTCCTGACGCCAGAGAGGGATCGCCTCAAAAAAAGCACGACGACCCGGCAAGCGGCTTACCCACCATTGGCCCCGGGCCGTCGTCGAGGAAAAGCGTCAGAAGCGATGCTGGATGCCGGCCGTGACGCCGACCTGCGTGTCGGCCGCACCGGTCAGGTCACGCGACAGGCTCACGTTCTGACCATGTTTGGCGAACGCGTAACCGCCAGACAGGTACAGCGCCGTGCGCTTTGACATCGCGTACTGCGCGCGCAGCGAGATCAGCGTCGGATCTGCGTCGCTCGCGTCCTTGATGTTCTGATGATAGATCGCGCCGTACAACGTGAATGCCGGCGTGAAGTCATAGGACCCGCCCAGCCAGTACATGTCGCTGCGCAGCGACGCAGTGCCCGCCGTCACAAACGTCTTCTTGTAGTTCCGGTAGCCCGCCATCACTTTCGCATGGCCAAAGCGATAGCTCGCCCCGGCATGAATTCCCTGGATGTAGTCGGTCGTGTCGGCCGGCGCGACGCTGCTGCCCGCGCCGTTCTGCCGGTCGTACGTGGCGACGAGCGCAAGCGGGCCGTTCTCGTAGCCGACAGCGAAGTCGTACTTCGATGAGGTCTTCGTACTGCCTGCCACATTGCCGAAGCCATACAACGCGCCGAGCTTGAACCCGTTGAACTCACCGTCGTAACGCACGGCGTTGGCCGAGCGCGAGAACAGTCCATCCTTGCGTGCGCCGGTGGCCGTGGCGCTGGTCGCCCACGAGTAGTTCGGCGCGTAGCCCATTGGATCGAACTGAAGCATGTAGTCGTACGTCGTCGTGAATGTACGACCGAGCGTGACCTGGCCCCATTGTTTGTGCTTGAGCCCAACCACCGCACGACGATCGAAGATCGCGCCGGGGCCGTCGTCGAACTGGCCGTTGACGATGCTGATGCCGCTCTCGAGCTGGAAGATGGCCTTGAGGTCGCCGCCAAGGTCTTCGCTGCCCTTGAAACCGAAGCGCGACGTATTCTTGCCGCCGGAAACGGCGCGTGCCGCGCCACCGGCGTCGCTGGCGTGATTCACATATTCCACCCCGGCGTCCATGATCCCGTAGATCGTCACGTTCGATGCCGCGTGCGTCAGGCCGGCGTTGAGCACGCCGATTGCGCTCAATGCGGCCAGACCGATACTGCTTCTTTTCATGGGTGTCTCCTCTCTTATGTTTCTCGTGGTGTTGCGCGGGAGAGCGCCCGCGCGTCGCGTGAAAAGCAGGGGGCGCGCCGACGCGGCGGCGTGCCCGTGTCAGGCTTGCGCCTGCGCGAAGGCCCAACAATCGTTCGCCGGAAATTCCACCCAGTGATGGCCCGGCTCGCGTGCCGTCTGGCCGAACGCTCGGAAGCGCAGCGATCCGCAATGGAACAGGTACTCCCAGCGGTCGCCGAGATACATCGACGTGACGAGCTGTGCGCTCACGCGGTTTTGGCCCGGGCCGTCGGCCACCTGCACGCGCTCCAGGCGAATGACAGCCTGCGCGTCCTGTCCCGGTGCGAGCGTGTCGCGCGCCCGGGCTTGCAGGGCGAAGCCATCGCCCGCGAGCGTGACGAGATCGCCGTCGACGGCGCTCACCGTCGCATCGATCCGGTTGTTGCTGCCCATGAATTCGGCCGTGTACAGCGAGCGCGGCGCGCCGTAGAGTTCGGCAGGCGAGCCTTCCTGCTCGATGCGTCCGTTGCGCAGCAGCAGGATCCGATCCGACATCGCCATGGCCTCTGTCTGATCGTGCGTAACGCACAGCGCCGACAATCCGAGCGAGACGATCAGCTCGCGCAGCCACGCACGCGCTTCTTCGCGCAACTTGGCGTCGAGGTTCGAGAGCGGTTCGTCGAGCAGAATGACGGGCGGGTTGTAGACCAGCGCACGCGCAATGGCCACGCGCTGCTGCTGTCCGCCCGAGAGCTGGAACGGAAAGCGCGCCGCCAGATGACCGAGGCCAAGCTGGTCGAGTGCGTTCTGCACGCGCTCGCGCCGCTCCGCCGCACCGACCTTACGCAGCTTCAGACCATAGCCAACGTTGTCCGCGACGGTGCGATGCGGCCACAGCGCGTACGACTGGAACACCAGGCCGAGCGAGCGTTGCTCGACAGGGCAGTCGATGCCCTGTGCGCCGTCGAAGAAGACCTGATCGTCGAGCGCGATGCGGCCTTGCGACGGCTGTTCGAGCCCCGCCACCGCGCGCAGCAACGTGGTCTTGCCGCTACCCGACGCGCCGAGCAGACACACGACTTCACCCGCTTTGAGTTCGAACGACACGCCCTTGAGGATCGGGTTGGCGCCGTAGCTCAGAAAGAGGTTGTCAACGATGAGCTTATCCATGCAATTTGACTCCGAAGCGCAACGCCACGCCCAGACCGGCGCCGACCATCGCAATGTTGATGACAGAGAGCGCGGCGACCTGATCGACCGCGCCGGTCGCCCACAGCGACACGAGCAGCGAGCCGATGACTTCCGTGCCAGGCGAGAGCAAATAGACGGCGGTCGAATACTCGCGCTCGAAGATCATGAAGATGAGCAGCCACGCGGCGAGCAGACCGAAGCGCACGAGCGGCAGGGTGACGTCGAGGCTCACGCGGCTGCGCGTGGCGCCGACACTTCGTCCGGCCTCTTCCAGCTCCGGGCCGACCTGGAGCAGCGCGCTCTGGATGAGGCGCATGCCGTACGCGAGCCACACGACCGTATAGGCTACCCAGATGCTCCACATCGAATTCTTGAGTTCGCGCAGTCCGGGCACGAACAGAAAGATCCACAGGAAGGCCAGACCGGCGAGCAGGCCAGGCACGGCGCGAGGCAGCAGCACGAGATAGTCGAGCAGCTTCGTGGCCCAGTCGTTGCGCCGGTGGCCGGCGAATGCCACGAGCGAGTAGAAGCCCACCGCGATGGCGCCGCCGATCACGCCGATGCCCAGCGTGTTGAGAATGGCGCGCACGAGATTGTCTTGCTCGAAGAGCTCGGTGAAGTTTGCGAGCGTGAGCACGTCGCTCAGGACCACGCCTTCACCCCAATGCGTGACGAACGAGCGCAGCACGATGCCCGAGATCGGCACGAAGACCGTCACCAGCAGCCAGGCACCGACGATCGCCAGCGCGACCCAACGCCACACGCCCAGCGGCAGCGCGGTCTGACGCCCCGCCTTGCCCTTGACGGTCACGTACTTGTTCGCGCGCTTGAGCAGGCGACGTTGCAGCAGCACGAGCGGAAAGGTGATCGCGACGATGCACATCGCCACCGCCGCCATCAGGTGATATGACGGCACACCGAGCTTGTTGGTGAGCTTGTACAGGTATGTCGCCAGCACGAGGTGACCTTCAGGATCGCCCAGGACGAGCGGCAGACCGAAGACCTCGAAGCCGAGGAAGAACACGAGCACGCCAGCGAAGAGCAGGGCGGGCAGGGTCATCGGCAGGCTGACGTCGAGCGCCACCCGGAACGGGCGTGCACCTGCCACGCGGGCCGCCTCTTCCACGTCGGAGCCGAGATTGCGGAGTGCGGCCGACGAATAGAGGTAGACGTGCGGCACATGCGTGAGGCCGACGATCACGGTGATCGCGAAGATCGAGTAGATCGACCAGGGCGCGTCGAGACCGGTGAGTTCGCGGAACCACACGGCGTAGAAGCCGACGGGGCCGGCGGCCACGACGTAGCCGAAGGCGAGCACCATCGGCGAGACGAACACCGGCGTGAGCAGCAGCGGTTCGAGCCAGCGACGCCCCGGCAAATCGGTGCGCACCATGAGGAAGGCGAGAATGCCGCCGAGCGGGATCGAAATGAACAGCATCCCGAACGCGATGATGAACGAGTTCTTCACCGCCGACCAGAAGTCGGGGTCGGCAAAGACGAAGCGATAGCCGTCGATACCGAACGTGCGGTTGGCATCGAAGAACGGGGCCGAGAGCAGGCTCTGCACGACGATGAACGACAGCGGCAGCATCACGGCAACGGTGAGCACGGCGATGACCAGCCAGCGCGACGTGGCCGCGAGTGCACGCCAGGGTGTTGTGCCGTGAGGTGTCGCCCCGGCAGGGGGACGACCGGCGGGCACCGCAGAGCGGTCAGCGGTAGAAGATGACAGCATGAGGGTCTCCCTGCACCCCGCGGGGCGCATATCGAGAAAGGCTTGGGGAGAGGCAGGCCGCCGATGCGGCCGCCGGACTTAAGGGTGTTGCCGGTGACGCGATGATCGCGGGGCGGGGGGCGACCCGTCGTGTCACGTCAGCCATGAAGCGCGTGCGACACGCATGCCGCTCAGCGCTTGATGGACTGCTGCCAGCGCTTGAGGAATTCAAGACGCTTGGACTGATCGAGGTAGACCAGCAGGCCCGCACCGATCGGGATCGGCTTGAGCGCCGAGCCGAGTTGTTGCGTGAGGTTCGCCATCGACGTCTCGCCGTCGACGTCCGCTCGAATCGAGAACAGGTTGGCCTGATTGGCGAGCAGGGTCTGGCCACGCTTCGAGAGCAGATAGTCGACCCAGAGCCTGGCCGCGTTCGAATGCCTGGCCTTCTTCGAAATCATGACGAGACGGCTCACCACCTGCGTGTAGTCGCGCGGATAAACGTAGCCGATGGACGGGTCCTTCTTCGCCTTGGCAAACGCGTAGGAGCCGAGGATGTTGTAGCCGATCAGGTTCTCGCCCGACGAGATGCGCTCCATCATCGCGCCGGTGCTCGATTGCAGCTTCGGGTTGAGCGCGCCGAAAGCGGCCACGAGTTCCCATGTCACCTCCGGGTTCACGCGGGCGTCCTGCGTCAGGTAGTTGAAGCCCACGCCCGACTTTTCGATATCGTAGGTGGTGACCTTGCCCTTGAACTTGGCCGGGTTCGCGTGCAGCAGCTTGATCAGTTCCATGCGCGTCTGCGGTACCTCGTTCGCCGGCAACAAACGCTTGTTGTAGACGATGGCGAGCGGCTCGTACGTTGTGCCGTAGGCCTGCTTCTGATACTGCGCCCATTGTGGAATGTGAGTGGATTCGGGCGATTCGTAGCTCGCCGTCATGCCGTCGTTCACGAGCTTGACCTGAAGGTCCATCGCGGAACTCCAGAGCACGTCGGCGCTGGTACTGTCGGCCGCGCTCTCGCTGATGTAGCGGTTGTACAGCTCGGTGCTGTTCATGTCGTTGTATTCGACCTTCACACCGTACAGCGACTCGAAGTCCTTGATGAGCGGACGCACGAGCGCCGTATCCGTCACCGAGTACACGATGAGCTTGCCTTCCTTCCTGGCCGCGTCGACCGTGGCCTGATAGTTCGCCGGATAGCCGGCGGGCACCTGCGCATGGGCTGCGGGCATAGCGGCTGCGAAGAGCGCTGCGGTCGCGACCATCGCGCCAAGCGATTGCTGTTGCTTCATGTCATCCTCCGGAAGACCCCTTGAATGGGTTTGTCGTTTTCGTGTGGCGCATGGTAATTTGCCGAAACTTTCAATTCGCTTTCGATTTCGTATCGAAGCGGGCCCAAGCCCCCTTTTTTGGGTCATGGATTTCCCTAGGTCTCATGCGCATCCTGCTTGTCGAAGACAATCCGAGTCTGGCCAAATCGCTCTCCGAGGCGTTGACGCAGGCGCACTTCGCCGTCGATTGCATGCACGACGGCGAGGCTGCCGACCACGTGTTGCGCACGCAGGAGTATTCGCTCGTGATTCTCGATCTGGGGCTGCCGCGTCTGGACGGCCTGGAAATTCTGCGACGACTGCGCGCGCGCCGTAACCGCGTGCCCGTGCTGATTCTTACGGCGCATGGCTCGCTCGAAGATCGCGTGAAGGGCCTCAACCTTGGGGCCGACGATTATCTTTCAAAACCGTTCGAACTCGATGAGCTGGAAGCACGCGCTCGTGCGCTGATCCGTCGTGCCCAGCATCACGAAAGCGCCGATGTGGCGTGCGGGCCGCTGGTATTCGATGGCGTTGAGCGCAGCTTCCGTCTCGGCGGCGAACTGCTGGCGCTCACCAAGCGCGAGCGGGCCGTGCTCGAAGTGCTGATCGTGCGTGGCGGACGTGCGATCAACAAGGAAGCGCTCTCGGAGAAGCTCTTCGGCATCGATGAATCCGTGAATCCAGACGCCATCGAAATCTACGTCTACCGCTTGAGAAAGAAGCTCGAAGGCAGCGGCGTGGCGATCGTCACGCTGCGCGGACTGGGCTATCTGCTCGAAGTGAAGTCGGACGCGGCACCGCCTGCCGCATGATCCGCACGTCTGACGTCGCCCTCCATGTCGCAACCTAACCTTCGCCGTCAACTGGCGCTCTGGCTATTATTCCCGCTGCTTGGGTTGCTCGCGCTCGATACCTGGCTGACCTATCAGCGCGCGATGAGCGCGGCCAATTCGGCGTTCGACCGGTCGCTGGAGTTTTCGATCAAGTCGATTCGCGAGGGCACACAACTGATCGACGGAGAAGTGCAGGTCAATCTGCCGTATCTCGCGCTGGAGATGTTCGAATCGGATCGCGGCGGCAAGATTTATTACGTGATTCGTGAAGCGGGCGGCCGCGCGGTGACGGGCTATCACGATCTGCCGATGCCTCCCGGACGACTCGTGCCCGGGCCATATCACGCCGTGTTCTACGACGCCACGTATCGCGGCGAGACGCTGCGCATGGGGGCACTGCAACTGCCCGTGCATGACGTGCCGAACGCGCAGACGCGTGTTGTGTGGATCGTCGTGGGTGAGACGACGGAGTCTCGCCACGAACTGGCGCGTCAGATTCTTACGGGCGCGCTGCAGCAGGAGGTGCTGCTCGTTGTGTTGGCGCTTGCCATCGTCTGGCTGGGCGTGACGCGTGGGCTGCGGCCGCTGAATCGGCTGTCCGCCAAGGTGGCGGCGCGCGATGAAGACGACACGACGCCGCTCGACAATGTCGATCTGCCGACCGAGGTCAAGCCGCTCGTCGAATCCATCAATCAGTATGTGGGCCGCGTGGGCCGCATGCAGGCCTCGCGGCAACGGTTCTTCGCCGACGCGGCGCACCAGTTGAAAACCCCGCTCGCCATCATTCAGGCAGAGTCCGAACTCACGCTCAGGGAATCGCTCAGTGCCGGGGCGCGTGAGCGTGTGGAGCGACTCAACCATGCGGTGAAGCAGGCCGCGAAGAGCGTTCGGCAACTGCTGTCGCTGTCGCGTCTGGAGGCGGAAGGCGGCCCGCCGGTGGCGATGGTGTCGCTACGGCTGGACGATTTGGCGCGCAGCGTGGCCCTCGACTGGTCGCCGGTGGCGCGCTCGCGCGGGATCGATCTGGGTTTTGAGCATGACGGGCCGGTGCCCGTGGTGGCGCAGCGCGAGTTGCTGTCCGAGTTGTGCGGCAATCTCATCGATAACGCCATTCGTTATGCCGGCGACGGTGCTGTCATTACGGTGCGCACCTGGTGTGATGGCGATGTGCCGGTGCTGCAAGTCATCGACAACGGCCCCGGCATTCCCGAGTGCGAGCGTGAGGCGGTGTTCGAGCGTTTCTATCGCCGCGAGCACGATGGGTCGGCCCCGCAAGCGGTCCAGACGGCGGATGGTTCCGGGCTGGGACTTGCCATCGTCAGGGAAATCGTTCGAATGCATCGTGCCGATGTGTCGCTCGGCGATGCGCCCGGTGGCGGACTCGAGGTGACGGTGCGATTCCCAGCCAGTGACGGCACTCACTCACGCCTGGAAGGAAATTCCTGATTTCGTCATATTTTGGGAAGAGATTTGCCTGAAACGTCCGGTCAACGGGGGATTTCGCAAGCCTTTTCTCGTTTGTGGCGCGTACGATCGATGCACTTTTTATCCGAGGCCGATCATGCGCGAGAGAGAACCGCTCCATTACTTCGATTACGCGGCCACGACGCCGGCGGATGCCGCCGTAATTGCCGCAATGGCCGATTGTCTCGGCGTGGACGGTGTCTTCGGTAACCCAGCCTCCAGTTCGCATGCGGCGGGCGTGAGTGCGCGCCGTCTGGTGGAGCGCTCGCGGGCCCAGGTGGCGGCACTCATTGGTGCCGAGGCGGCCGAGATCGTGTGGACGTCCGGCGCGACCGAATCGAACAATCTCGCACTCAAAGGCTATGCGGAACGCGGGCAGTCGCGCGCACATTTCGTGACGAGCGCGCTCGAACACAAGGCGATTCTCGACACGATGGCGTGTCTGGCATCGCGCGGCGCATCCGTCACGTATCTGACGCCGTCGGCCACCGGCGAGATCACCGCCGATGCCGTGGCGGCGGCACTGCGGCCCGACACCGGACTGGTGTCGGTCATGCTCGTCAATAACGAACTCGGCACGCTGACCGACGTGGCGGCCGTCGCGAAGGTGGTGCATGCGGCTGGGGCGTTGCTGCATGTCGATGCGGCGCAGGCGCTTGGCAAGACCCCCATCGACGTCAAGACGATGGGCATCGACCTGATGTCGATGTCGGCGCACAAGGTCTACGGCCCCAAGGGCATCGGTGCCCTATACGTGCGCCAGGATGTCATGACGCGCATCGCCCCGCAGATGCATGGCGGCGGTCACGAGCGAGGCCTGCGCTCCGGCACGCTGGCGACGCATCAGATCGTCGGCATGGGCACCGCATGCGAACTCGCCATGCAGGCCATGACGACCGACAACGCGCGCATCGCGCAACTGAGTCGCCGCCTGCTCGATGGTGTGCTGGGACTCGGTGACATTGTGCACAACGCCGCGACGGCGCAGCGTATCCCTCATACGTTGAGCTTGACGGTGCGACATCCGGGTTTTGCTACGTTCATGCTCAACGGCAAGCTGGCCGTGTCGTCGACGTCGGCCTGCAACTCGGCGTCGGGGCAGCCGTCTCACGTGCTGAGTGCTATTGGTCTCGACAACGACGCCGCGAGCCGCACGGTGCGTGTGAGCCTCGGGCGCTTTACGACCGAAGCGTCGGTCGATTTCGTGACAGCGTGCTTCGAGCGTGTCGTCGGTCAGTGCCGGGCGTTGGCGGCCTGAGGGCGGGGTATCGAACACGCGTTGGCGCGGCCGAACCCGTCGGCGATTCAATACGACCGTGTCGGCTGCGGCCGGTCGCGATACCAGGCAGCGTCCCAGTCGTCATCGCGCAGGTAAGGCTTGGCGTCGAGTTTGGCGATGCGCGAAAGGATCCGACGCGCCGTCGGCGTCGCGCGCAGCAAAGCACGGGTGGTGTCGTCGAGATGGGCGATGATGTTCGCCACCGTGGCGCCGGCTTCGCCGATCGCCCGCTCGGGATCGTAGCTGCCCATCAAGTGCAGGAAATCGGTCGCTCGCTCGCCAAAGACTGCGGTGAAGATTTCCGGCGTTTCGAACAGCATCACCAACAGTGTCGGTGAGACGACCTCGATTTCGAACTGCTGCTTCGGTGCCGACAACATCAACCTTTCCTCCGCATACACCTCCAGATCGCTGATCAGCACGGGATTCGTCGTGTGGGCGTCGCGGATGAGCAGCGCCTGAAGGGGGTGTGTAGCGAGGACGTTCCTGGCGGTTGCCGGCGCATCACTGAGCGGCGACGGGAAAAAGAAGTGCGACGACGCGGAAATTTCGGGGGGCAGCCACGCGTTCAGAAAGTTCACGCTGTCCTGTGAGGGACAAATGATGTTCCGCATTTCCATCTGACTGTCTCCTTGGGTCGAACATTTCGTGAGGTGCTTGCCTTCCTCGACGCAGATTCGGAATTTGCGCTGCAGGGTCTGCGTGAAGTTTCGTCGATGGACACAGCGATCGATATCGTCGCCGGTCCAGCAAAGGATGGTCGCCGGTTTGGTGAAATTGACCCGTTGTTCCGCCGCTTCGGTGCATTCGCCGCTGGCGAACAGGCACCCGATCAGCGCGGCGGGACGGCGCGTCAGCTTCGCCTGGAGCGTTGCAATCGGGTCGGCGCCGATGCGCCGTTTGGTTCGACTGGAGGGGGCCGAATAGTCCTTGCATTCGACCATGGCCGCGATGCCCGCGGCGTAGATCACGCCGTCGATCTGCTCGAGGATCTTCTCATCGACGAACTTGACCGTATACGGCCACCTCACCGTCGCGCCGCCCAGCTCGAACCCCTTCAGTACGAGATATTCCAGCGCCTTGCCCGCGTCCCATCCAGGCGTGGCGCAGCGCTGGATGTCGCGCCACAACCCGGTGACGTCGTCCCAGTCGTACCCCCTGACGCGTTCGATGTATTCGCTGTCCGCTGCCATACCCGCTCTCCGTGAACCGGACACCGATTCTAGCGATGCGAGCGGCGGCGAAACGTCAATGCGCCGATTTATCGGAATGCGCCGATCCGGTTCGGCATTTCGGCGCAGCGAATGTCACGCATTGTGAGGGCTCGTGCTTCCTGATAGCATGTCGGCTGCTTCACGGAGATGGCATACCTCCGGCGTTCGTTGCGCAAACCGCCCCTCCCCGGGGCTGATGATGCCTGCAAGATCCTGGCGTGCCGGGAGGTTGCGGGCTATGCGCGCGAGCGTTTCTCTCATTCTCGGTAGTGTTCAGGCAATTTGTCGACGGCGTCGCTCGTCCCCCCTGTTGGACATCATGAAGATGTTTCAAGACTCCCCCTTGCGCGACTTGTTCGGCGTGCTGCCGCGCGCGGCACGCGCCAGTTCGCTCGCGGCGCTCGTCGGCATCATGGCCGGAAGTGCATCGGCCCTGTTTCTTGTCGCGCTGGATCTCGCGACCGAGACGCGTCTGGCTCACCCGTGGCTGCTCGGGCTGCTGCCCATCGCCGGCTTCGCGGTGGGCTGGCTCTATCTGCGGCTCGGCGCGAGCGTCGAAGCCGGCAACAATCTGCTGATCGACGAGATTCACGATCCGCGGCGTGTCGTGCCGTTGCGCATGGCGCCGCTGGTGCTGTTCGGCACGGTTGTCACGCATCTGGTCGGTGGGTCCGCCGGGCGCGAGGGCACGGCCGTGCAGATGGGCGGCGCACTGGCCGATCAGCTCACGCATGTCTTCCGTCTGTCCGGTGAGCAGCGTCGTGTGCTGCTGATGTCGGGCATCGCCGCAGGCTTCGCCTCGGTTTTCGGCACGCCGCTCGCTGGCGCCGTGTTCGGCCTGGAGGTGCTCGCCATCGGACGCCTGCGCTACGACGCCCTGTTGCCGTGCCTCGTCGCGGCGCTCGTGGGCGACGCGGTTACGCGCGCCTGGGGCGTGCATCACACCGTGTACACGATTGCGCCTGGCGCGTTCGCCGCGTCGATGTCGATCACCGGGGCGCTCAGTGCCGCCGCCGCTGGGGTGTTGTGCGGACTCGCGGGGATGGCGTTCGCCCAGGCGACGCACGCCACGTCGGCCTTCATGAAGCGGCGTATCGCCTACGCTCCGCTGCGTCCATTCGCCGGCGGGCTGGTAGTCGCAGTGGCGGCCACAGTGCTGGGCACGCCGCAGTACCTCGGGTTGGGCATCCCGACCATCGTCGATGCGTTTCATACGTCGTTGCCGTGGTACGACTTTCTTGGCAAGGCGGTCTTCACCGTCGTCACGCTCGGCTCGGGCTTCAAGGGCGGCGAAGTCACGCCGCTGTTCTATATCGGCGCGACGCTGGGCAACGCCTTATCGCATGTGTTGACGTTGCCGGCGGCGGTGCTCGCAGGCGTCGGTTTTGTCGCCGTGTTCGCGGGTGCGGCCAACACGCCCATCGCCTCGACGTTGATGGCCATCGAGATTTTCGGCCCGCAGATCGGGGGCTATGCCGCGATTGCGTGCGTGCTGGCGTACCTGTGTTCGGGGCATACAGGCATCTATCGCGCGCAACGCGTCGGGTCTGGCAAGCACGGAGCCGTACCGGAAGGCGCGCGACTCGGCGACCTGCCCGCATGGCGCAAGACGCTCAAGGCTGGCGCCCGGCCAACCGACGACGCGCACCGCCCCTAAACGATGCCGTGCGCAAGCGTCGTGAGCGTGCGCGCGAACGCCGACGCGTTCTTCATCCCCTGATCTTCGTGGTTCGTATTGAAGAGGACGTGCGTGTCGTCGACGTTCGCGGCCAGTCGCTGGACGCGCGCCGAGATGTCGATCAACTCGCTCGCGCTGTACTCGTAGACGAAGCGTCCCGAGGAGGCGGTGATGCCTCGTCGGTTCCAGGCGGCGGCGTTGCGGCCATGAAGACGGACGACGCACAGGTCGTCGCGCGTCGTCGCCCAGACCGCAGGCACCGTGTTGTCGAATCCGTCGGGGCTGTCGACGATGGTGTGCGCCGCCCCCGTCTCGCGCAGCATGGCCAGCGTGGCGGCTTCGCGCGAGGGCGTGTCGAACCAGCTACGGTGACGAAATTCCACGGCGTGCCGTTCGCCATCGAGCCGTCGCGCGGTCTCGAAGACCAGGGCCCGCCCGGCGCGGTCGTTCTGCACCCGCGGGGAGAACTGGAAGTGAATGGCCGCCAGTTGCCCGCACTGACGCAACGGCTCGATGGCTTCGAGATAGCGTCGCCAGAGTTCGTCGCGAAGTTCCGCGGGGAGGTCGTGCGGCGCGAGCGATCCAAGCGACGCAAGCGGGCCCTCTGGCCCTGCGTTTGCGTCGTCCCCCGCACCCAGCGCCTGCGCGATATCGCGCGGCAGTGCCGCGCGCGGCGTCGTATGGCCGGTGAACGCCCGAAATGCCTTGATGTGAAAGCGAAACGACGGGGGCGTGCGTTGCGTCCAGCGCCATGCCATGGCGGCGTCGGGTAGCCGGTAGTAGCTGCTGTCGACCTCGACCAGATCGAACTGCGACGCGTAATGGCGCAGCCGCGCCTCGGGCGTATCGACGCCCGGCGGGTAGAAGCGTCCGCACGCAATGAGCGTCGGATCGGTCCAGGACGATGTGCCGGTACGAATCGTCATGAGGTAGGTGAGTGGGCCGTCAGACGGGCGACAGCCGGAATTCGTCTCAATTTCCGAAGGGACTCGATGGGCGTCGAAGCCATCGTTATAATGTATAAATATACAGTACTCGATGAGCGTACTTGCGGGCCACGGCCCGTCTTTTCGTGGCGCTCCCAGATCTCGCATGTCCGAACAGCCGACCGCCCCCGCCCGCGATCCGTGGGCCGAACTCAACGACCGCCAGCGCGAAGCCGTCGACTATGGTGTCGGTGACGATGGCGCGCCCGGCGGGCCATTGCTCGTCATCGCCGGCGCGGGCTCGGGCAAGACCAGCACGCTTGCGCATCGCGTCGCCAACCTCATCGTTCGCGGGGCCGACCCCAACCGTATCTTGTTGCTCACTTTCTCGCGTCGCGCCGCCGGCGAAATGGAGCGACGCGTGGGCGCGGTGCTGCAAAAGGTGCTGGGGCTGGCGTCGTCGCAACCGCCGTCGCTGCCGTGGGCCGGCACGTTTCACGCCATTGGCGCTCGCATTCTGCGCGATGTGGCAACGCGCATCGGCCTGTCGGAAGCGTTCACCATTCACGACCGCAGCGATGCCGAAGATCTGCTGGGCCTTGCGCGCCATGACCTCGGCTTTTCCGCCACGCAGTCGCGCTTCCCGCTCAAGGGCACATGCCTCTCGATCTATTCGCGCGTGGTGAACAGTCAGGCACCGCTTGCGGAAGTGCTCGCGAAGCATTTCCCGTGGTGCGCGCAATGGGAGGCGCAGCTCAAGACGCTCTTCGGTGCCTACGTCGACGCGAAGCAAGCGCAACACGTTCTCGATTACGACGATCTGCTGCTGTACTGGGCCGAGACGATGAGCGCGCCGGATCTCGCGCGCGAACTGGGCGAGCGCTTCGACCACGTGCTCGTCGACGAATACCAGGACACCAATCGGCTGCAGGCGCAGATCCTGCTCGCGATGAAGCCCGACGGACGCGGCCTCACCGTCGTGGGGGATGATGCGCAGTCGATTTATGCGTTCCGCGCGGCCACCATCCGAAACATCCTCGACTTTCCCGGGCAATTTGCCGAGCCCGCCCATGTGGTCACGCTCGAGCGGAATTACCGTTCGACGCAACCGATTCTCGATGCGTCCAATGCCGTGATCGCCGAGTCGAACGAGCGCTACGCGAAGGCATTGTGGACCGATCGGCAATCGACGCATCTGCCGCAACTCGTCAATGTGAGCGACGAGTCGGGGCAGGCCCGCTGGGTGGCGGATCAGGTGCTGGCGCAACGTGAGACCGGCACCCGATTGATGCAGCAGGCGGTGCTGTTCCGCACTGGTAGCCATAGCGCGGCGCTGGAGCTGGAACTCACACGCCGCAATATCCCGTTCGTGAAATTCGGCGGCTTGAAGTTTCTCGAAGCGGCGCACGTCAAGGATATGTTGTCGATCCTGCGTTGGGCGCACAACCCGGCCAGCCGCTTGTCGGGGTTTCGTGTGGCCCAGTTGATCCCCGGAATCGGGCCCGTGAGCGCCACCCGATTGCTCGACGCCATGTCGGCCTCCGCCATGCCCGCGCAGGTGCTCGCGGACTTCAAGCCACCGTCGGCGGCCGCTGCCGATTGGCGCGCGTTCGTCGACGTCTTCATCGCGTTGCACGACACGCGGCTGTCATGGCCGGCCGATGTCGATCTGGCGCTGCGCTGGTATGCGCCGCTGCTGACACAACGCTTCGACGACGCGGCCGTGCGCCAGGCGGACCTCGAACAGCTCGCCCGCATTGCGGGTACGTATGGGTCGCGTGAGCAGTTTCTGACCGAGTTGACCCTTGATCCTCCCGACGCCACGAGTGCGCAATCCGGCCCGCCGTTGCTTGACGAGGACTACCTGATTCTGTCGACGATCCATAGTGCGAAAGGGCAGGAGTGGCGCTCGGTCTATGTGCTCAACGTCGTCGACGGCTGCATTCCGTCCGACATGAGCACGGGCGACGACGAGGACATCGAGGAAGAGCGTCGGCTCTTGTATGTGGCGATGACGCGCGCGAAGGAATCGCTGCAATTGGTCGTGCCTCAGCGGTTTTACGTGCATCAGCAAACGGGAATGGGCGATCGCCACGTGTACGGCACGCGCAGCCGTTTCGTCTCCGACACGATGTTGCCGCTGTACGAAATTCTCCCGAAGCCGCGCGAGGGCGAGGTGCTGCGGGGGCCGGTGGGCGACGTGGCGGTGCACATCGACGTCGCTCGCAAGCTTCGCAACGCGTGGTCTTGAGCACAAGGTTCGCGAACCAGGCACCCAGATGGCTTTTCGAGCGGGCGGCGCTGTTCGCGTGCGCCCCGGCGGCCACGCATCGTCAGGTCGTCGCCAGCTTGTCGCCGGGCGCGCATCAGGTATAGTCGCCGCATCGGCGGCGGTGCAGCGCTTACTGCCGCCATGTAAGTTTCGCAAAGCTTTGTCGAGACGGATGCGGGGGAACGCGAATGCAATGGCTGGTGAACCAAATGACGTTGATGCCGACGGGGCTGTTGCTTGTCAGCATGGCCATCGGCACAGCGCTGCTCGCCGTGGCCGTCGCGTGGCTGGCGCGTGTCTGGCTGTTCGATCGATTAGCCGATCCGTCCGAGGTGCGCGGCACGGTATCCGATGTCGTCCACGGTAGCCTGCTCGCATTCATCGTTTTCGTGCTCGCCCATGTGTTGACCGACGTGCGCGCCAACCTCGGCCATGCGGACGATCAGGCGCTGCGCGAGGCGTCGGTGGTCCGACGTCTCGATCGAGAACTCAAGGCGGTTGGCGACAGCGACGCGCAGGCGGCGCGTGTGTTGCTGCGCAGCTACGTGACGTCCGCCGTCACCGACGAATGGAAGACGTTGAGCACCGCCGACCCGGATCTGTCGCCCGTGACCGAAGCGGCATTGACGGCGTTTGTCGGGGCTACGCGTCGGGTGGTCGCGAAACACGAGGACAGCGCCAGTTCGATCCGGACCTTGCTCGATCGGTTGGAGGAGGCCCGCCAAGGACGTTTCGAAAACTCGACGAAAACCGTGCCCGACGTGTTCTGGTGGGTCATCGCGCTCTTCATGCTGGCGGCGATGGCGATGAACGGCCGGTATCCGGGCTCGTGGAAAAGTAATTTCATCATCGCGATCCACATGGGCGCGATCGGGATGGTGATCGCGTTGATCGTCAACCTCGATGAGCCGTTCCGTGGCGCTTCGGGCATCTCGCCCGCGCCGCTCGCGAAATCGGTTGGGATCGCGGTGCCGCGCTGACGCGGAACTTCAACGAGCATTTTTTGCCCGACCGTATCCGGTTGTGGTCAGCAGGAGAAGAGAACGATGGTATCGAATATGTCCGCGCCGTCGGCCGAATCCACGCCGGAAATCGAGGCGTTCCGCCCGGGCGTCTACCGTCATTACAAAGGCAATTGTTATCTCGCGCTAGGTGTCGCCCGCGCCGATGAGACCGATGAGCCGGTGGTCGTCTATACGCGGCTGTACCCGCGCGAAGGGCTACCCATGAGCACCCGTCTGTTGCGCATCTGGAATGAACCGGTGGAGACGGACAGCGGTTCGGTGCCGCGCTTCACGTACATCGGCCACACGACGCCTGCTGCCTGAGCCACGGCGCCTCGCTCGCTTTGCGACGCCCGCGGCAAATCACATGAACGACTGGCATTTCGCCCTTATCAGGACACCCCCTCATGACGCTGCGCCCCCCGATGTCCCATCACACCATTGACGCTTCGCGCTCCCGCCCGGCAACGGTCGACAGGCAAGCGCTCCGCATCCCCGACGTGGGGGACGCGACATTGGCGTCGAAACCCGCCCCGCGCAATCTGCGCCGGTGGTGGGCCTTGTTCGCCATTCTCCCGTTCGTGACGTCGGTGTCAGGGTGCGGATTGATGGCTGCCCCCTGCCGGGTGGCGTCGGCGGGGCTGAAGATCATTCCGGGGGTTGGGGGCGTGCTGGCCACGCCGACGGACGCGTGTGCGGCCGCTATCGACTGAGCGCGCTGGGTCATGACCGCGCCGGACGGTCGAGCGAATTCCGGCCGCGCAAAAAAAGAAAGCCCGCGAATGGCGGGCTTAATCCATATCAGGAGGAGACATGGAGGAGACGAGTTCAGTATAGGACGCTGTGTTGCGACGCACCATATGTAATTTTACGTAGTTACCCGCATGTTGCACATATGCAACACAAAATAACAACAATAAAATCAGCTACTTATCGCTGCCATCCATCAATCTCTCTGCTTTTTCGACCCAAAATTTCGAGGCATCCTTCTAATTATTGTGCGTGCGCACGCTTTCTCGTCGACATGAGGTCGAGGACGAATGGCACCGAATCGCGGAGCGACGGATTGACGGTCGCATCGTGATCGAGCCCTTCGTACGTACGCACCAGGGTGGTGGTTCCCGCTTGGGCCACATCGCGCGCAAACGCTTGTTGCATGATGACCGGCACGTCGATGTCGTTCATGCCCATGCCGATGAACACGGGATGCTTGATATGCAGCGTCGGGTAGCGCAGTGACGGCGTCTGGTTGTCGAGCAGCTTCTGGATATCCGGCTGCATGCTGTTGCCCGCATTCAGGCCGGCGGCCGTGGAGTGATCGGTCAGTTCGTCGATGCAAAGCGTGCGGGCTTCGTTCAGTACAGGCAACGCCTGCGGTGAGAAGTAGCGCGACGCCTGCATCGTCGGATCGCGGTCGGCTGCCGACAGGAACAGGTACATCGCGTACGGAATCTTCGGATCCGGCGCGCCCGGATCGGGTTGGCTCGCGAACAGCATGGCGGCCGACGTCTGCGCGTTGAAATACGGCGTGCCCGTGAGCACGGTTGCGATCACTTTGACGTCAGGCGCGTATTGCGGCTGATAACCGGCGGCCGAGAACGCCGCGTGCGCGCCCTGCGATTGCCCGACGAGGACGACGCGGTTCTGCAACGGGAAGACGCTGCGTGCCGCCAGCAGGCTGTCGAGCACGCTGTAGGCTTGCGCACGCGAATTCAGATAATGGTGCAGCCCGGGCGAGCCCAGACCCGCGTAATCGGGGGCCACGATCGCGAAGCCGAGTGAGAGCCATGTGCCCAGATATTGCATGTCGCGCTGGCTGCGCACATTGAGCGACGGCGCGCACGCGCTGGCGACGCCCACCGTACCGTGCGCCCACACAACGACCGGCCAGCCACCGGGCGGTGTCGGTCCTTTGGGAAGGAAGACGGCACCCGTGTCTTCTCGCGCTTCAGTGCCACCCACGCCATCGATGGAGCTGTAACGAATGCGGAATTGCTCGCCGGCTTCGGGCAAGCCGTGGTCGGCATCGAGCGGCTGCCGGTCGACGATAGCCCCGTGTGGAAGTGTGGCGGGCGCGGTTTCGGGCGTGATCGCGTGGGCCGCGCGGCCGATGACCAGACTGGCAAACAGGGCGGCGCTGATAAAGCGCCACAGGCGATGGAACATACTGAACTGTCCTCGTATTGAGTTGTGCTTCTGAAGCATGCGTGAGTGAAGCTCACGCGTCGCCCGCGGACCTGCTGCCATTGCCTTGCGTCGTATCCATGACGTTACGCCGTCGCCATTCAGATGTCTCGGGCGTTTCGGTGTTCCGTCGGCCGTGCTAGGGCCGATTTTCCTGCGATTGTGCGACGCTCGCCTGATCGGCGGCGTCCTGCCACGCGCGACGCGCCCGGCGCATGCGACGCAGCGCGAGCGACGACATCGTGATCCAGCCGAACGGACGCGGGTCGACAAGCATGCTCACGGCACGCGCGTAATCGAGCACCAGGCCCGGCGTCCACGCCATCGTCTCGGCCCGCTTGCGCAGTTGCGCGGCGACCCACAACTCGGGCGTGAGCCACAGACGTACGAACGTCCACCAGCCGGCATCCGCCCCGCCGGGCAGTTGACCCACGCGGCCTTCGATTGCGGCCTCGAGCGCCTTGGCCACACTGCTCGAGCAGTTGCGGTGCGTGAGGTTATAGGTGGCGTCCTGACGGTAAGCCTGCCAGAACGTGCCTAGCTGACGCGGGCTGTAATTGCGAATACGCACCTTGACGGTGGACGCGCACCAGGCCTTCGATTCCGTTGCATAGTCCGGCTGGAACACGCCGGGGACGTCATTCTCGCGCGTGGCGCGCAGCAGTTGCCCGAATTGATCCGGAGAACGGTCGATTTCCTTGGCGGGATACAGACTCACATACACGCCTTCGTGACTCTCCAGCGCGGCGTGACCCGTCGAGATCACACCATTCCCGTCGACGGCGGCGATATAACGATCGATGACCGGGTGACGGCGCGCCGGGGCCTTGGACGAGCCCGATGGCGTCCAGACGTGCACCGTCAACGCGGGTTCGCCGTCGGCGGGTGGGCCCTCCCAGCGCGGTGCGCGGGGACGATTCCTCCACAAGCCGCGTTTGTCGCTGGGGCTGCCGAGAACCTGCTCGACGCGGAAGTCGCGGCGCAGGCGCCGCGCGCGCATGGCGAGGACCAATAAGTTCCACCCGGTGAACGCGAGCCCCAGCCCGATGGCGTAGGGCAAGGTGCCCTTGTAGTGCGTCGGATACGGCTGATAAAAGAAGATCGCCACGGCAATCTCGACCAATCCCCCCGCCGTGGCCCACATCCAGCGCGGATACCGCACGACATAGGCCGCCACGCATTGCAGCAGCCCATCGGCGAGGAATAGCGTACCGAACAACATCGACAGCCAGAAGTTACCGTGCTGTTGATGAAAGAAGAGCACCAGCAACGCGGCGAGGGTAAAGGTGCCGCCCTTGAGTGCGCGCACGATGCGCTGGCCGCCAACGCCAATGCTGACGATGGCCAGCGTCGCCAGGCCTTCGAGCAGCAGCAGCCAGGCGAACACGTTGAGCGGGAAGTGCACCACCCCGTCGAGGGCATCGACGATCAGCGCCAGCCCGAAAGCGAAGAAAATCGCCCCGATCCAAATCAGGGCGAGGGCGCGGCGGCGCAAGTAATCGACGCCGAGCAACAGCAATATCAAGCGTACCAACGCAGGGTCTCCATCGCATGCGCCTGTCCGCGAAACGGGACACGGCGCGCAGCCCGAATGCGTAACGATTGGGGATGTGGCTGATTTTGACGCTATCTTAGCGTGTGAACCGTGACAGACCAAAAACAAAGGCGGCGCGCTCCTTTCAGGGCGCGCCGCCTGTTGTGGCGGGCGATACTCGCAGCGCCCCGAGAGGCACGGCGAGTGTTGGCCGACTCAGTCCTTCTTGCTTTCGAGCTGCGGCAGGGCGTCGCCGCTCGATGCGGTGAGCAGACCGGCCTTGGCATAGGTCATGAGCTTCTCGCGCGTGTCGACGATGTCGAGCGTGCGCATCGTGAGCTGGCCGATACGGTCGAGCGGCGTGAACACCGAGTCCCCCTTTTCCATCGTCAGACGCTCGGGCTTGTACGTCAGGTTCGGCGACGTCGTGTTGAGCAGCGAGTAATCGTTGCCGCGACGCAGCTCGACGGTCACTTCGCCGGTCACGGCACGTGCCACCCAGCGCTGTGCCGACTCGCGCAGCATGATGGCTTGCGGGTCGAACCAGCGGCCCTGATACAGCAGACGGCCGAGGCGGCGGCCATTCTCGCGATATTGCTCGATGGTGTCTTCGTTGTGGATGCCGGTGACCAGACGCTCGTACGCGATGAACAGCAGCGCGAGGCCCGGGGCTTCATAGATGCCACGGCTCTTGGCTTCGATGATGCGGTTCTCGATCTGATCGCTCATGCCCAGGCCGTGACGGCCGCCGATGCGATTGGCTTCCTCGAACAACTCGACGGCGCTCGCGAACGTCTTGCCATTGAGCGCCACCGGCTGGCCTTCTTCGAAGCGCACGGTGACTTCTTCGGCCTTGATCGCGCAGTCGTCGCGCCAGAACGGCACGCCCATGATCGGCTGCACGATCTTGATGCCCGAATTCAGGTGCTCGAGGTCCTTGGCTTCGTGCGTCGCCCCCAGCATGTTCGAGTCCGTCGAATAGGCCTTCTCGACCGACATCTTGTAATCGAAGCCGTTGGCGATCAGGAATTCCGACATTTCCTTGCGGCCGCCCAGTTCGTCGATGAACGTCTGGTCGAGCCACGGCTTGTAGATTTGCAGGCCCGGGTTGGTCAAGAGACCGTAGCGGTAGAAGCGCTCGATGTCATTGCCCTTGTACGTGCTGCCATCGCCCCAGATATTGACGTCATCTTCCTTCATTGCCGCGACGAGCATCGTGCCCGTGACGGCGCGGCCGATCGGCGTGGTGTTGAAGTACGTGACGCCGGCGGTCGAGATGTGGAACGCGCCCGATTGCAGAGCGGCGATGCCCTCGGCCACGAGTTGCGCACGGCAGTCGATCAGACGGGCGTTCTCGGCGCCGTAACCCATGGCGCGGCGCGGGATTTCGTCATAGTCGGGTTCGTCCGGCTGACCCAGATTGGCCGTGTAAGCGTACGGAATCGCGCCCTTTTGGCGCATCCAAAGCAGCGCAGCGCTGGTGTCGAGACCGCCCGAAAAGGCGATGCCGACCCGTTGTCCCGTGGGAATGTGTTGCAGAATCGTGGTCATCGGCGTGGAAAAGCTGGGTTTTTAACCTGTCAAGTATCCCCGTCCGGGCTATGGATGGTCAAGTCTGACGGCCGATTCCCGTGCGTCGGGACGCCAAACATTGCGCAAAAGGTCACCATTGAGTACCGGCCACGCTACATGCGGACGACAGGAAATCGGAAAACGCGCGAATCACGAGCGATGCCTGTCGATGCTGCGGATAGACCACGTGGATCGCCGACGGGGCGGGCGCGAACGCGTCGAGGACCGTGACCAGCCGCCCACTCAGCAAGGCGGGCGCCACGATGAACACCGGCAGCCACGTGATGCCGAGCCCGGCCACGGCGGCGTCACGTGCCAGTTCGCCATTGTTCACGCGCAGGCGACCGGTCACCGGAATTTCGACCGGATGACCGTCTCGCGTGTACGTCCAGCTCACGCGCTGGCTATGCCCATAGGGCAGCAGGGCGTGCTCGCGCAGCGCTTCCGGCGTTTGCGGCGCATCGTGCGCCTCCAGATACCGCGGGCTGGCGCAGGTCACCATGCGCATGGGCGCGACCGCCCGGCCGATCAGCGACGAATCGGCCAGTGCACCGATGCGCACCGCCACGTCGTAGCCTTCGCCGATGATGTCGACGGTGCGGTCGTTGAGTTCCAGCTCGATGGTGACGTCCGGATAGGTCGTGAGAAACGACGGAATGACCGACCCGAGAAACATCGTGCCGAATGACATGGGGGCGGAGACCCGCAGATTGCCACGCGGGCGCTCCCCTTGACTGCTCACGGCGAGGTTGGCCGCCTCCACGTCGTCGAGAATGCGCCGCGCGCGCTCGTAATAGACGCGGCCGAGGTCCGTGACCGCGAGTCGCCGCGTCGTCCGCAACAACAAACGCACGCCAAGCGCCTGCTCCAGCGACGAGATACGGCGGCTCACGAACTGTTTCGATAGGCTGAGCTTCGCCGCCGCGCCCGTGAAGCTCATGGCATCGACCGCAGTGACGAAGATCCGCATGTCGTCGAGTAAATCCATCCGCAAGCTCCCAGTCATAAGAAGATCCAGGTGACAACGAGGGGATTCGCCCCAGCATTGTCACCCGGTAGCCGACAATCTTAGCCGAGATGACGCGCGACTGACCTATCGAAGCGCCAATCGCAGTCCCAGCAGGATCGCGGCCGTGCCTGCGACGGCGAGCGCCGTGGGACGATGGCCGAAGATGCCCCAGTCGAGCAGCGCCGTCACTACGGGCACCAGATAGAACAGGCTGGTGACGGTGACGAGATTGCCCGTCGCGATCATGCGGTAGAGCAGCAGCGTCGCGCCGACCGAAATCACGAGCGCCATATAGAGCAGCGGCAGCCAGAAACCGAGCGACGCGTCGACGTGCCACGGTTGCGTGGGCACGACGAGCAACGCCAGCGCGAACCCGACCGCGTATTGCAGCGGCAGTACGTCGAGCGGCGTTTGTCGCGAGCCTTTCTGCGCGAGGGTACCCAGCGTCATGCACGCCAGCGCGGCCAGCGCCCACAGTGAGCCCGCCGCCGACAACCGCGCCGACATCAGGCTTTGCGCGACGACCAGTGCGAGTCCGGCGAGAGCGAGCGCAAGTCCGGTGAGACGTCGCGCGCTATGCGCCCGCTCCAGCGCCACCAGCGTGAGAATCGGCTGCACGCCCAGCACCGTGGCGAGTGCGCCGGGCGTGACGCCGTGCGAGAGCGCCAGCAGGTACGCCGCCTGATAGCCGCCAATGAGCAGCACACCGGTGCCCGCCACCTGCCACCGGGTGTTCGCGGCCGGCCACCATTGACGGCGCGTCAGTGCGATGAGTGTGAGCGCAGCCAGCGCCACCCCCAGTCGAATGACGAGAAACGCAAACGCCGACGCATGCGCCAGCCCCCATTTGGCAGCCAGTGCGCCGCCGCTCCAAAGCAGGACAAACAAGAGCGTCGCGCCGTGCCGGCGCCACGCGAGACCTTCTGATTGCATCGATCTTCCCCTGAACAGGATGTCCAGCCTGCCGGGCGCGACGTCAATGAAAACGGCTCAAGAACGCCGCTCCCTGTGACGCGACGCCGTCGCCGACACGGCATGACACAACGTCACGGCGTTCGACGCGCTGACAGGCGGATCGAAACTGAAATTCGAATGAAAAGGTGTTGTGCCGGGCGACGAACGCCCGGCGCGCCAACCGTGGCGTCAGGCCACGACGCCGGTATCGGCGACTGCGGCAGCGACCACCCCAGCGGGCGGTGCCACGCCGGCCGGCGGGGGAGGCGCGACTGCTGCAAAACGTCCGCGCAGACGTGCACCCACCGCGCGTTGCGGCGGTGCTACGGCAAGTCGAAGGGACGTGTGAACAGTCATGGATCGATGAGGAGAAAAGAGGCGCCCGTCACTCGACGGGCGTGGGCACACTTTACACGCAGCGAACCCTTGCGGCAAGCGCGAGGCGAACCCGAGGTGAGCCCGAAGTGAGCCCGAGGTGAGCCCGAGGCGAATGGGGTGTGAGCGCGCAGTATCAAGCGGTTGGCCATGCGCCCGTGCGTTCGACGCTCGGTGACGTCTCGCCATCGCGCCACGCGGCCGGCAGCGCGCCATGCACGCGCCGAACCTCGCGCACCCGCATGCGCACAAGCCGCTGTGCGCCGGCGAAGCCGCTCGTCGTTTCGTCCTGCCAAAGAATTTCCGCGTCGCCTGCCACGTGCAGAAAGTCGCCCGACGCAAAGTCGACGAACACCAGTCCCGCCCTCGGATTGGCGTGCAGATTGCCCAGCGTGTTGTAGTAGGCGTTGCCACGGAAGTCGGGCCACGTCAGCGTGTTGGCATCGTCGACACGCACGAAGCCCGGCTTGCCGCCGCGATGCGAGACGTCCGTACCGGCGCTGCGCTCGGTCGCGCCGTCGCCCGCGTAATGCGTGGCGATGAAGAACGTGTCGGCGCTCGCGATCTGCCATTGCGCATCGTCGTCGAGCGATGTCCGCGGCGGCTCGGCCAGTGCCCGTCCCGCGTGCGCTTGCGGCGTGATGTCGCGTTTGTGGATGTACTGCGGGCAGTTGCCGAAGCTCTGCGCAACGCGAATCGCAAAGCCCTGCGCATCTGCGTCGACGACCTGTCCGTTCACACGATTCCGGCGGCGTGTCGACGGCTCGAGCCCCAACACGCCCACCGGCGCGCCTGGCGTCACGGCGCCGTACAAAGGATCGGTGGCGGGCGGCAAGGCATTCACCCGCAGCAACGTCGGCTCCGGCGCCTGGGCGAAGCCGGGCGTGCCGCTTAACAGCGTTGCCCAGGGTTGCCCCCGCGCGTCGAGCGCACCCACGACCAGAAACGGCAACTGGGCGAAGAACTGACGATGCTGATCGGGCATCGCGCTGCGGATCACCCGCGCCCCGATATCCGCTATCGCTTCACGCGAACCGGCCAGTGTCTGCACGGCGAGTTCGCCTGTATGGAACGGTGACGTGGGGACCGAAGGGGATTCGGACGTATTCATGATGTCCTCCCGAGGCTCAGGCGGCGTTCAGGCCGCAAGCGCTCGACACCATCGGCACGAAGCGCGGCAACGCGGCGACACGGGCCAACCACGCAAGCACGGCCGGATACGGTTCGAGCGGGACGTTGCCCTCGGGCGCATGCGCGAGATACGTATAGCACGCCACGTCGGCAATCGTTGGCGTGTCGCCGGCGAGAAACGGCGTCGCCTGCGGTGCCGACAGATGGGCTTGCATGCGCGACAGGAGGAGTGTGGCGCGCTCGATCATCGCCGTGGCGTCGATGGGACGCTTGAACACGACAACCACGCGCGCGGCCGCCGGTCCGAAGGCCAGATCGCCCGCAGCCACCGACAGCCAGCGCTGCACCGTGGCGGCCGTCAGGGGGTCACGGGGCAACCAGGTCCCATGCGCATCGTAGCGACTTGCGAGGTAGACGAGAATCGCATTCGAATCGGCAATCACCTGCCCGTCATCGTCGATGGCCGGTACTTGCCCGAACGGGTTGAGCGCAAGAAACGCCGGTTGCTTTTGCTCCCCCGTCATCAGGTCGATGTCGATGGTCTCGTATGGCAGATCCAACAGGTGCAGCATCAGTTCGACACGATGGCAATGGCCTGACAGCGCATGCCGATACAGGCGAATCGGACGCGTTGGGCGCAAGGACGGCTCGGGTGAGGGGGCATGCGTTTCGGCGGGGTGGGCCATGAGATGTCTCCGGTGGTGAGCGAGGCCGCGTGAGTCCTGCGCTCAGGCGTGTCACGCGATGCACCGATTTTCCATCAAGCCGATTTCCGGATAAATGCCGCAGAGCTGATTTGACTGCTCCAATATTCGGAGTAATGATGTGCGGTATGGATAAACTTCGTGCCATGCAGACGTTCGTCGCCATCGTCGATCAGGGCAGCCTGAGTGCGGCGGCGCGCGCGCTCGACTCCTCCCTCCCGGCGGTCGTGCGCACGCTGGCGGCGCTCGAGACATCGCTCGATGTCCGGCTGCTCAATCGCACCACGCGCCGTATCGCGCTCACTGAAGAGGGGCGGACGTATCTCGACACGTGCCGCCAGATCCTGAGCGAACTCCAGGAGGCGGAAGCGCGACTGGCGGCGCGGCACGAGGCGCCGAGCGGCACACTCGTGGTCACGGCGCCGGTGCTGTTTGGACAGTTGCACGTCGCGCCCGCGCTATATCGCTTCCTGCGCGCGTATCCGGCCGTCAAATGCCGTCTGTTGCTCAACGATCGCGTGGTGAATCTCTGGGAGGAAGGCATCGACGTCGGGATTCGCATCTCGCCGCTGGACGACTCCACACTCGTTGCGCAAAGCCTCGGGGCCATTCGTCGCGTGGTGGTGGCGAGTCCGGCGTGTCTGGCCGAGCAGGGGGAAGTGAAGCACCCGCGCGACCTGGCGGGCAAAAATTGCATCCGCTCGCATGGTGGCGGCTTCGGACAGTGGCGGTTCTGGGAGGGCGGACGCGAATTCGTCGTACCGGTCGACGGCAATCTCGAGGTCAGCCATGGCCTCACGGCCATTGACGCGTGCCTGGGCGGAATGGGCTACGGCTGCTTCCTCTCGTATCAGGTCGCCGCGCCGATGGCCGACGGCCGTCTGGTACGCGTGCTCAAGGACTACGAAGGACCGGCACGGCCGGTCAATATCGTGTATCCCCACGCGCGACTGTTGCCATCGCGCACGCGCGTGTTCGTGGAATGGATGAAGCGGGAGTTGCGCGACGTGTCGATGCGATGAACAAAAGAACGCGGAAAGCGACAGTGCCGCTTCCCGCGTAAAAAGCCCACCGACGCCAATCGGCGGACCGCTTCGTTCGTTCTAGGATCAGTCGTCGTCGCCGTGACGCCAGCCCCAGCCGCGGTGGTGGCCGCGATCGTGACGGTCTTCCCAGCGGCGATCACGCCAGTCGTCCCAGCGGTCGCGACCGTAGTAGACAACCGGACGCGGGGCTTCGTACATGGGGCGCGGCTGCACATAGACAGGCTGCGGTGCCACATAGACCGGCGGCGCTTCAATCACAGGGGCGGGCAACCCCAGATAGACACCAACATCCACATGGGCCGACGCGGCGCTCGACGCGACAGCGGCGACAGCGCCGAGGGCAGCGACGATAAGAATGCGTTTCATAATGTCCTCCGGAGGCGCTCGCAGGTCGATGCATCATTTGATGACATGGTGCGACTGCGTGCGCGTGGGCAATGAAGCCAGTGAGTCGGATCGATTCGCGAAGGCGGTGCAAGCCGGGAAGCATTCCCATCCTGATGCCTTTCGTCGAACCGTTGAAGCCAGTGTATCGATGACCCCGCGCGGCAGGTGCTACCAGTTTGTCGGGGATGTGTCGTTTTGTAACGCGGGCGATGGTCTTCGCGCGGTCGCGGAAAAAACAAAAGGCGTTACGCGAAAAACGCGCAACGCCTTGTGCTTTTGATTCGTTGGTAGGCTCGATTGGACTCGAACCAACGACCCCCACCATGTCAAGGTGGTGCTCTAACCAGCTGAGCTACGAGCCTAGAAAGACCGCGAGTATAGGGGGAATTCCGGAACCTGACAAGTGTTTCGCGCGATATCGTCGAAAAAAGTTTCGAGCGCGCTCATTCGCCGCGTTTCGCCGTGCCTCGCCTGGGCTTGATCCGTACCCAGAGGCTCTTGTTCCCACCGCTGCCCGTGCGCTGCTCGACGTCGAACAGGCCGATGGTCGCCACGAGGTCGCTCAGCTTGCCGAAGCCATAATTGCGCGAGTCGAAGTCCGGCGCCTGTTTGGCGATATGGCTGCCGATGGGGCCAAGACTCGCCCAGCCGTCCTCGTCCGACACGCCGGTCACCGCGTTACGCAGCAGCCGCACGAGGCGCGTGTCGCGCTTCAGGTCCGACGCGCTGCGGCGCTTGCGCGGCGCCGGGGCTTCGTCGCCGTCCGGCTCGTCGTCCTGACGCAGCAATTCCGTGTAGATGAACTTGTCGCAGGCCGTGACGAACGGCTGCGGCGTCTTGCGCTCGCCGAAGCCGTACACGATCAGTCCCTGCTCACGAATGCGCGAGGCGAGCCGCGTGAAATCGCTGTCGCTGGAGACGAGGCAGAAGCCGTCGAAGCGTCCCGTGTAGAGCAGATCCATCGCGTCGATGATCATGGCGCTGTCGGTGGCGTTCTTGCCGACGGTGTAGCGGAACTGCTGAATCGGCTGGATCGAGTATTCGAGCAGGCACTTCTTCCAGCCGTCGAGATTGGGTTTGGTCCAGTCGCCGTAGATGCGCTTCACGCTCGCCACGCCGTACTTGGCCACTTCGGTGAGCAGTCCTTCGACGATGGCGGGCGCGGCGTTATCGGCGTCGATCAGAACGACGAGCGTGGGGCCTTGGGCGGCCACAGGGGGTGTCACTGGCATGACGGGGTTCCTTGAACGCGAAGACGTTTCGCATTATGGCCCGGAACGGTGTCCGTCATGCCGTGACCGGAATCAGCGGTTGCCGCGACGCTGCCCCAGCGGGGCGAACCACAGCACCGCAATGCCGACGAGCAAGCTCACGGCAGCGAACATCAGGCCCGAGGTGAACGAGTGCGTCCAGTCCTTGAGTGCGCCCACGACAATCGGACTGAGCGCCGAGCCGAGATTGCCGACGGCGTTGATGACCGCCAGTCCGAGCGCGCGCGTATGCGGGGCGAGACTGCGGTCGGGCACCGTCCAGAAGATCGCCATGGCGGTGTAGGCGCCGGTCGAGGCCATCGCTACCCCGGCGAGGCGCAGCGACGGCTCTGGCGCGAAGCACGTGACGACCCAGCCCGCCGCAGAGAAGAGCATGGGCAGCACCAGATGCCAGCGGCGTTCCTGCAACCGGTCGGAGCGGCGTCCCCACCAGATCATGCCGGCAATCGTGCAGACCGACGGAATCGCCGCGAGCAGGCCGATGGTCACGTTGCTGCTCGTCGTGCCGAAGCTCTTCACGATCTGCGGAATCCACAGCGACGCCAGCGAGAGCGTGTTGACGAGGCAGAAATACCCCAGCGCAAACTTCGCCACGCTCGGTGTGAGAATGGCGCGCCACATACTGTTGCCGGCGTGCGCCGCACCGCCCGTCTGTTGCGTGAGCGCGGCGGCACGGTCGCGGGCGATCATCGTGTCGAGCGCGCGCTTTTCGGCGACGCTCAACCAGCGCGCGTCGGCGGGTTTGTCGTCCAGATACCACCAGGTGACGACGCCGAGCAAGACCGTCGGCAGTCCTTCGAGCACGAAGAGCCACTGCCACCCGGCGAGTCCGCCTACGCCGTCGAGCCGCAGCAAATAGCCCGATGCGGCGGCGCCGAGTGCGGACGTCACCGGCATGGCGATCATGAACCAGGCATTGGCGCGTGCGCGCGCGGCCGAAGGGAACCAGTCGCCCATATAGAGCAGCATGCCCGGCAGGAAGCCTGCCTCGGTAATGCCGACGATGGCGCGAATCAGATAGAGGCTGGTGGCGTCGTGCGCGAACATCGTGGCGCTCGAAGCGAAGCCCCACGCGATCAGAATCGTGCCGATCCAGCGACGCGCGCCGACCTTCACGAGCATCAGATTGCTCGGCACACCGCACAGCACATACGTGAGGTAGAACACGGTCGAGGCCATGCCGAACATCGTGCTCGTGAGCTTCAGATCCTGGCTCATCGTGAGCGCGGCGAAGCCGACGTTGATGCGATCGAGAAACGAGAACAGGAACAGCACGAACAGGAAGCCGAGCAGACGGCGCGAGACCTTGCGTACGACTTCGCGCTCCAGGGCCTCGTTCGGAAGACACTGCGACGCCGGCGTGCCATCGAGGGCGACAGCGGCGGGCGATGCGGGTGCAGCGATTCCGCCGGCGATACCGGCGGCAGACGTGATACGACTCATGATGGGTGTCTTCTCCAACGCTCCCCGCCTCGGATATTGTGTGGCGGTGTGATGAAAACGGGTCCGCCATCGAGGGCGGACGCCGAAGGGAACCGTGTTTAATCCTGCGCGCTGCGGGCGGCTTGCTGAATGCAGTCGATCACGCGCTGTGGATCGTCGATCTCGTGTGCCAACAGCAGAACGACTTTGGCGAGCAGCAGCTCGCGCTTGTCGTCCGGTGCGGCGTCGATGGCCAGCGCGAGGGTGTCGTAAATCTCCTCGAGTCCGGCGATGGCGGTTTGTTGGGCAGTCATGGCAGAGCTTCCTTGTATGACGTGACGGCTCAGGCGTGGGCCGTCGCCTGAGCGAGCGCGCTGGCAAGACGCGTGGCGTCGAGCTGCTGCCAGCGGGCGCAGACATGATGATCGGGACGCACGAGGTACGCCGTGCCGCTGGCGGCACCGTACTTCGTCGCGGCATGGCCCGTCGGATCGGGCAGCGTGAGGTCCGCGCCCGTCACGTCGTCTTCCGACGGCGCGAACGCGATCACCTTCACCGGCACACCGCGCTCGCGCCACGTCACCAGCGCATGACGCACGACATCGTCGAGCGGGGCATCGCCAAACGTCACCAGATGGAACGCGGCGCCGAGGTGGTCGTACAGATAGTCGTTGTCGCCGAGCTTGACGTTCGGCGCCGGCGCACCGGCGCCGGGTCCCGCCGTCATCCGCGCGTTGTCGTCGTTGGGGCTGTTGAGCGGAGAGTCGCGATAGTCGTGCGCGCGCGAGGTGCGCCAGTGGAACAGCGGCCGCACGAATTCGTGATCGAGCGAGAGATCGAGCACGGCGTCGCGCAACACACGGAAGCCATGTGAGGGTGGCGTCATGAAGCGTGTGCTCTTGCCGGCCTCCGCGATGATCTCGCGCGCCGCGCCCACGCGGTCGTTTGTGTACGACGCGAGCAACGACGCCGGTGCCGCACCCTTGGCAACTGCGGCAAGTTTCCACGACAGATCGATGGCGTCCTGGAAGCCAGTGTTGGCCCCACGCACACCGAAGATCGGCAGCAGGTGAGCGGCGTCGCCCGCGAAGAGAATGCGTCCGTGCACGTAGTCGGGCAGCGTAAGCGCGCGCGCCGAATAGACCGAACACCAGTCGAGTTCCCACGGCGTGCCGCCGAGACCCATCATGTCGAGCTGCGCGTCGATGCGCTCGCGAATCGTCTCGGGTTGCAGCGCGTGCTCGGACGTCTCCGACGCCGGCAATTGATAATCCACGCGCCAGATGCCATCCGGCTCGCGATGCATGAGCACCGTGTTGCCGGGATTCCAGTCGGGGGCGAAGTACGCCAGGCGCTCGGTGGGCAGATCGAGATCGATGCGGATGTCGGCGATGACGAAGCGGCCTTCGTAGCTCGCCCCTTCGAAACGCAGGCCCAGCGCGGTGCGCACCGTCGAGCGCGCGCCGTCGGCGGCGACGAGCCAGCGCGTGCGTTGCGTGTACTCGCCCTCGGGCGTATCGATCTGCAGTGCCACGCCGTGGTCATCCTGCGTCAGCGCAACGAGCTTGTTGCCCCATCGCATCTCGATGAGCGGCTGGCGCTCGACGGCGTCCACCAGATAACTCTCGAGCACGTTCTGTTGCAAGTTGATCAGCGGCGCGAATCGGTCGTCTTCGTCCACCGGCGACTCCATGCGGAAGACGCGCTGGCCGCGATAGTAAGAATTCCCGCTGGTCCATGGCAGGCCCTTGGCGAGGACCGCGTCGGCCACGCCCACGGCTTGCAGAATCTCCTGCGAGCGACGCGTGAAGACGATGGCGCGGCTGCCTTCCGAGACTTGCTGTTCGGCCTGGAGCACGACACAGCGCACCCCATGGCGTGCCAACGCGAGTGCGGTGACCATACCGATGGGGCCGCCGCCCACGACGGTGACAGGGACGTCCGGGGTTGTCTCGCCCTGCGGCGCAAAGTGCGGATGGACGCGGTACGCGTGATAAAGCGACGCGCGCGGGGTGGTCTCTGGTCGATGCATGATGCGACACCCAAAAATTCGGCTCGGCACGTACGCAGCGAGTCTCGTGTCAGCGGGGAGACGGCGCAAGCGCAGCGCGCGAATGGCAAAAACGCCAACGAGCATATAGTTGCTAACGCAACCATTCTAGTGTGCTAAGGTTGCGCTCGCAACAAAATATCGACCGTTTTCGACTAGGGAAAAACACTGAGATGCGGCCTGTCCACCCATCGCTCGACCAGTTCTTGACGTACAAGATGCACCGCCTGATGAAGCAGCACGACAAACGTATCGCGCAGTCGTATGCCGACGCGGCGCAATTGAGTCTGGCCGAGTCGCGCGTGTTGGCGGCGGTGGGCACGGCGGGGGCGTTGTCGAACTCGGAGCTGGCGCGTCGCGCGAATCTCGACAAGAGTCAGGCGAGCCGGGGGGCAGACGGGCTGGTATCGCGCGGACTGGTGCGTCGTGCGCCGGACGAACACGACGGCCGAGCGGTCAAGGTCACGCTCACGCCGGAGGGCGAGCGCGTATGGCGCGTGGTGATCGATGCGGCGCGCGCCCACTACGACCGATTGTTCGACACGCTGACTGACGACGAGATGCGGGTGTACGAGCAACTGCTCGACAAACTGCTGCTGCGCTCGGACGAACTCGACGGGCAAGGCTAATCGGTCTCACCCGGGGGCATGCGCCGCGTGCCACTTACGCGGTGCCACGGAAACGGAAAGCGCACCCGCGTGAAACAGCGCCCCAAAGATCGGAGTGCGGACACGCAGATGCCCTTTTGCTCAGTTGCGCCACGCGCACGTCGACGTCATCAACGCCTTCGCTTTGCACACGTGACGCGGGCCTTCACCTTCCTCAAGCGAACGACAGCGTCTTCGTCAGATCGCCCGGCGGCATGGCCCCGCGCGCCGCGAAGGCGGCGTTGCGATGGGCGATGCCTTCGAGCGTCGGCAGATCGTACAGGCGCGTGATAAAGCGCAGGATCGACGTGGTGTCGTAGAACGTGTGATCGACATTGCCGCGTTTGGCGAACGGCGAGACCACTAACGCCGGAACGCGTGAGCCCGGTCCCCAGCGGTCGCCCTGCGGCGGCGCGACGTGATCCCACCAGCCGCCATTCTCGTCGTACGTAATCACGACCATCATGTTTTGCCACTGCGGCGACTTCATCAGATGGGCCAGCACGTTCGCCACGTGTTGGTCGCCGGACTCCACATCCGAATACCCCGCGTGTTGGTTCAGGTTGCCCTGCGGCTTGTAGAACGTGACGGCGGGCAGCTTGCCGGCGATGGCGTCGGCGATGAATTTGTTCGCGATCGGGCTGTCGCCTTCACCACCATCGCGCAGATGCATCTCGCGTGCGGCCGTGCCGGGCGCGTACTGGGCGAAGTAGTTGAACGGTTGATGGTGATACTGGAAGTTCGGTTTGTCTGCACCGCCCTTGTGATCGAGCGCCGACTGCCACGCGCCCGCGTACCACGCCCACGACACGCCCTTCGTCGAGAGCACATCGCCAATGGTGGGGAACGTTTGCGGGGGCAGCGTGGCGGGGTTCGACGGATCGGCCAGACGCTTGTCGCCGGAGGCCGCGGGCTTGATCGGCGACGGCTGATAAGCCGGCATCATCGTATTCACCGCAAAGTTGTCGGGCGTGATGGCACCGTCGCGCACGAACTTCGGCGGACCGTCAGCCGCCGACGCGGGCGACGCCGGCGACACCGCCAGACGTACACCTTGCGGCCCGTCGGCCAGCACGGCGATCTTGTCCTTGGCCGGACTTTGCGCGGCGTTCGGATACACCGGCGGGCGTCCGGAGATCAGGAACTGGTGGTTCAGGAACGAACCGCCGAAAGCCGCCATGAAGAAGTTGTCGCACATTGTGTACTGCTGCGCGATCTTGTACATGTCGAGCGTCTTGGCCGTCTCGCCGTAGTAACCCATCGTCAGACCGCCCGAGTTGGCCCATGCGGCGAACTGGTTGTTCGTGCCGCCGTTGATCTGCATCTGGTTCTGCCAGAACAGGTGCCATAGATCGCGCGTGATGACCGACGTCGGCAGCAACTGGCCTTCGGCGTCCTTGAGCATGAATGGCGCGTTCGGCTGCCGCGCGATGTCCTTCTCGGCGATGTGATACTTCTTTCCGCCGATCGTCTGAGCGCGCGGCACGAGACCCTCGAAGATCGGCGGCAGCAGCGGCATTGGCGTTTTGCCGTCGCGGTCGAGTTGGGTGCAGACCGACGCCGGCACTTTCGCGAGCGGCTTTTCCAACCCGGGGAAATCGGCGAACAGATTGTTGAAGCTGCGGTTCTCGAGATAGATCACGACCACCGTCTTGATGTTGGCCTTGAGCTGGGCGTCGAACGAGCCGCCCGCGGCGACGGCCGTGGGCGCGCTGGCACTGCCTTCGGCGGCGCAGCCGGTCAGTGCCGTCGTGGCGCCCGCCGCGCTGGCCGCACCGATGGCGGCCAGGCCTTGAAGCAGACGGCGACGCGACGGATCGGCCGGGTTGTCGTCGTGCGCTGGGGCGGCGTCGAGCGCGGGATCGTGAGGTTGGGGCTTGGCGTCGTGCGTCATGATGTCCTTGATGGGCGAGTCGGGCAGAGGCGTTCGGCGAGGCAGGCGTGCACACCCGCGTCCGGTCGGCAACGGCTGACGAGCGGGAGCCGCGTCGTCGGCCTGCCGGGGCAGGCTGGGCAGACGACGTTTTTACGCGGGGAGTGTGACAATTCGGTGACGCCGTCGCGATGTCGCGACAGACAAAACGCGGTGGGGTGGCGCACGCGACGCAATCGACTTGCGTGGCTCTGGTGGCTCACGCGGCGGGCGTCTCCGGCGGCACGGCGTAGCCCGTGTCCTCGAACAGCTCGGTGCGGAACTGTTCGACCAGATCGTCGAGCATGGCGCGCAATGCGCTGGGCATCTGTTTGCGCGACATGTAGACGCCGTAGACGGTCATCTCGCGTGGCACGTAATTGGGCAGCAGCGCACGCAAGGTGCCATCGCGCAGATGCGGTAACGCCGAATACACCGGTTGCATCGAGATGCCCGCGCCCGCGAGCGTAGCGGCGAAGACTACATTGACTTCATTGGCCGATAGATTGCCGCCGACGGGCACGCCCAGCGGTGTGCCGTTGTGCGTGAATTGCCAGAGGCTTTTGCCGAAGTACGTGTAGGTCAGGCAGTTGTGCAGGGCGAGGTCTTCGGCGCGCTCCGGCGCGCCATGGCGCCGGAGATATGACGGTGCCGCGCAGACCACCGAATGGCACGTGGCGAGACGACGGGCAATCAGTCCGGGCGACGGCTCGGACGTTACGCGAATCGCCAGGTCGATGCGCTCGTCCACCAGGTCAACGGTGCGGTCCGCCACCACGAGATCGATGGCGACACCGGGATACCGCAGGATGAACCGCGTGACCGCCGCCGCCAGGAATGCCTGAGCGAGCGACGTGCTGCAAGCCACTCGCAACAGGCCGCGCGGCGCACTGTCGGCGTGCGAGGCACACGCCAGATCGTCGGCGATACCCAGCATCTCGCGACAACGCGGCAACGCGTCGCTCCCGGCGTCGGTGAGGCTGACCGCACGGGTCGTCCGATGCAGCAGCCGTGTGCCGAGCCACGCCTCGAGTTCGGCCAGATAGCGCGAGACCATCGCCCGCGACATATCCAACCGCTGCGCGGCCGCCGTTAGCGAACCGCGTTCGGCCACTTCGGTAAAGACCCGCATTGCCGTCAGACGATCCATGATTTGCTCGATCGATGCAACAAAGTGATCGCCATTATGGGCTTTTTTTGCGCGACTGACGCGACTACGATGGCAAACATGAGAGGCGTCGAAGGGCGGCGTCGCAAGACACAGGACAGATCGAGATGACCCAGGCAACTCTGCATTACATCGCCGACCCGCTGTGCGGATGGTGCTACGCGGCGGCGCCGCTCGTGCGCGCTGCGCGCGACGTGGTCGGCCTCGATGTCGTGTTTCACGGTGGCGGCATGATGGCCGGGCCGAACGCGCAACCGGTTACGCCGCAGCTGCGCGATTACGTCATGCCGCATGACCGTCGCATTGCGGCGTTGACCGGCCAGCCGTTCGGCGACGCCTATTTCGACGGTCTGCTGCGCGATGGCACCGCCGTGTTCGACTCCGCGCCGCCCACGGCCGCCGCGCTGGCGGCCGAAGCGTTGGCCGGCCGCGGGCTCGACATGTTCGCGGCGCTGCAGCGCGCGCATTATGTCGATGGCAAACGCATTGCCGATCGCCATGTGCTCATCGATGTCGCGGCGAATCTCGGTCTCGACCGGGGGGCCTTCGCGCAAGCGCTCGATGCACAGGCGGCCGACGCCCTCATGCGGCACTTCCGCGATAGCCGCGCGTGGCTTGCCCGCGTCGGCGGCAGCGGCTTCCCGACGTTCGCGCTGGCGATCGGCGGTCACATCGAGCGCCTCGAAGTGGGACATTATCTGGGGCAGCCCGACGTGTGGCGCGACGCGTTGCGCGAGCGTCTGTTGTCTGCGCAGGCGGCGTCTTCCCCGGACGGCGACGCCAGTACGTTGCCCCAGTGCGGTCCCGACGGCTGCGCTCTCTGAGCGTCTGCCACCTATCCCGAATTCACTCGTCACTTCCAGGAGAATCCCGATGAAAGTCGCCTTGATTGGTATTACCGGCCGCGTGGGTACGCGCGTTGCCGCCGAACTGCTGCAACGCAATCACACCGTGACGGGGATCGCCCGCAATCCCGAACGCGTCGAAGCCGAACAGGGACTCACCGTCGCCAAGGGCGACGCCGCTGACCCGGCGTCGCTCGCGCCGCTGCTCGCCGGACACGATGCCGTGATCAGCGCGGGTCGCTTCGCATCCATGGACGCCGCCAAGCTGATCGACGCCGTCAAGCGGGCCGGGGTGCCGCGTCTGCTCGTGGTGGGCGGTGCGGGAAGTCTGGACGTCGCGCCGGGCAAGGCGCTGATCGATACGCCGGAATTCCCGGAGGCATACAAGCCGGAAGCCAGCGCAGGCCGCGCGTTCCTGCAAGTGCTGCGCGCCGAGCCGAAGGCGTCACCGCTGAACTGGACGTTCCTGTCGCCGTCGGCATTGTTCGAGCCGGGCGAGCGCACGGGCCAGTTCCGTCTCGGTGGCGACGGTCTGCTCGTCGATGCGAACGGCAAGAGCTGGATCTCGATGGAAGACTATGCCATCGCCCTGGTCGACGAACTCGAGCGCAACGCGCATCCGCGCGCGCGCTTTACCGTCGGCTACTGAGCGTGAGACGACGGCGGTGCGTGTCGATCGTTGGCGCGATCAGCATGCCTGCCGGAACGTGAGGTTATAACGCACGGCTTGCGCGTCGAAACTGCCTTCGACGCCCGCAATGCCGTGATAGACGAGTCGCGACGGCCCACCCCAGACGACCACGTCGCCTGGGGCCAGACGAATGCGGCGGGTGCGATCGCCACGGTGCACTCCGCCCCACAGAAACGTCGCGGGAAGTCCAAGCGACACCGACACGATGGGCGCGCCCAGATCGCGCTCATCGTGATCCTGATGCAACGTGAGCCGCGCATCCAGCGAGTAACGATTGACGAGACAGGCGTCTGGCGCGAAGTCGCGATACCCCGCAGCGTCGGCGGCGCGGCGCGCGAGCGCGACAAACGATGCCGGCATTGATGGCCACGGTTGTTGCGAGAGAGGATCGTGCGTGCCGTAGCGGTATCCCTGTCGGTCGCTGATCCATCCCACGTCCCCGCAATTCGTCATGGCGACTGACATGCGCTTGCCGCCCGGCGTCAGCCAGTGACGCAGCGGCGCTTGCGCGATCACCGCGTCGATATCGGCCTGCAAGGCCGTCAGTTGTGACTGCGCGAACCCTCGCAACACGAATGCTCCCGGACCGAGTGCGTCGAATGGCGGCGTGCCGTGGTCTGTGTCGTCGTGCGCAGAGCCGAAAAGATCGAGTGTCATGTGGCGTCGTGCAGGATCACGCCGAGCGTGTGTCGATGGCCGCTGCGCACCCGGCTCACCCCGTGTCGCAGGTTGACGCGATACACCCCGCGCGTGCCGTTCACCGGACGGTGATGCACGGCGAACACGACCGCATCGCCGCGCGTGAGCGGCACCACCTCGGCGCGCGACTGCATGCGCGGGCGTTGCTCGGTGACGACGAACTCGCCGCCCGTGAAATCCTCGCCGGGCTGAGACAGGAGAATGGCCACCTGCAACGGGAAGACGTGTTCTCCGTAGAGGTCTTGATGCAGGCAATTGTAGTCGCCGGCCGCGTAGCGCAGCAGCAACGGCGTCGGTCGGCGCTGACCGGCGCGGTGACATTGCGCGAGGTAGTCCTGGTGTGTGCGCGGATATTGCGTGTCGATGCCCATCGCCGCGTGCCAGCGGTGCGCGATATCGCGCAACGGCGCGTAGAACGCTTCGCGCAACGCGGCGACCTGCGGCGGCAGCGGGTAAGCGAAGTACTGATATTCGCCCTGCCCGAACCCGTGACGCGCCATCACGATACGGCTGCGGAAACGCGGCGACGTGGGCGTAGTGCTCAGTGGCGCGCCGGTCTCGCCGTACATCGCGCAAAGCGTCGCACACTCGCTCGCGTTCAGCAGTTGTGGAATGCGCGCCGCACCGTAGCCATTGAGTTCGTCTTCGAGGGCGGCCCAATCGAGCGACAGCACGCGCGCGCTCACTGCGTCACCTGGGTCGTCGCGTCGGCACTTTCCTCGCCTTCATGGGCGAGCAAGGCGCGTTTGCGCTCGACGCCCCAGCGATAGCCCGACAGCGCGCCGTCTTGGCGCACGATGCGGTGGCACGGAATCACGACGGCCAACGGGTTCGATGCGCATGCCTGTGCTACCGCACGCACCGCACGAGGGGCCCCAATGCGCTCGGCGATCTGCGTGTAGCTGGCGGTCGCACCGGCAGGCACGTCGCGCAGCGCTTGCCACACGCGTTGCTGGAACGCCGTGCCGCGCACATCGAGCGGCAACGACAGACCGACGCGCGGCGACTCCACGAACCCCACCACCTGGGCCACCCATCGCTCGAACTCGGCGTCGGCCCCGACCAGTTCCGCATGCGGAAAGCGGTCTTGCAACGCCTTCACCAGCGTATCGGGGTCGTCGCCCAACGACACGGCACAGAGTCCGCGCGGCGTGGCCGCGACCAGCAATGCGCCGAGCGAGCACTGCGCCACGGCGAAGCGGATCGATTCGGCCTTGCCGCCCGCGCGGTACGCCGCGGGCTTCATGCCGAGCAGGGTGTCGGCATTCGCATAGAAGCGGCCGTTGGAATTGAAGCCGGCGTCGTAGTACGCCGACGTGACGCTCTCGGCGGCGGACAGTATGTCGCGCACACGCTCGGCGCGACGCGCGTTGGCATAAGCGCGTGGGGTCACGCCCGTGACCGCGCGAAAGAGTCGGTGGAAATAGTGCGGGCTCAGACCGGCCTCGGCCGCGAGCGTGTCCAGTCGCAGTGGCACCTCGGCTGCCTCGATCTGCCGGCAAGCGGCGCTCACCAGTGCGGCGTGACGGGCCTGGCGCGCGCCAGACGCGCCAAGCGCAGGCTGGCAACGCTTGCAGGCACGAAAGCCCGCGCGCTCGGCTGCGGCGCTATCGGCGTGGAACGTTACGTTTTCGCGCCGCGCGAGCCGCGCGCCACACGAGGGGCGGCAATACACGCCGGTCGTACGCACGGCATAGAAGAATTCGCCATCCGCCTGTTTGTCGCGCGCCGCGACCGCGGCCCACTTGGCGTCGTCGGTCGCGTAGCGCGATTTGGCCGAAAGCTGGCTCGCCTGGACAGTCGGCGTCCGGGTCTGCGAACGACTCGGGCTGCCGGTCGGGGCGCCGGGCTGAAGGGGACGTTTGGCGGTCATTGGATAGGTGGGCATCACAGGGGGCTCCGGACGACTGAGGACTTGCCTTCAGTGTAGGGAACGGGGCGCGATGCCGCGCTCCGTTTCTTGCTGTCGAATTCGGTCAGCCGCCCGGCGGCATCGTCGTGCCAAGCTTGGCCGCAAGGCTCATCACCATCACGAGCACGAGCGCCTCGATGGCGACCACGCGCGCGAAGGCCGTCGTATCCAGCGGCGTCTCGCCCGTGTCCAGCGCAAGACGCGGCAAGAAATGCCAACGGTTCCACGCACCCAGCAATGCGGCAATGCCGACGAGCACGAGCTTCGTGACGAGCCAGGCGAAGTACGGCGCGTTCTGGGGGGCGAACCACAGCGAGGGCGTCTCACCGAGAGTGCGCCATGCGTTGAACGCCCCCGTCACCAGCGCGACGACCATGGCCAGCGCGGCGACCGAGGAAAGCCGTTCGCCGTACGCTGCGCGTGCGCCAACTGGCCAATGGCGCCAGCCCGGGGTCGCGCATCCGGCCACGAGCAGCGCGCCGGTCCATGAGGCTGCGGCGGCGACATGCAGCGTGTGAATGCCAATGGCGAGCCACGGCACGGCCGCATCGGCCGCGTGCCCCGTCCCGGCGCGGGCGAGCGCCAGCGTCACGGCGCCGGCGGCGTAGACCATGCGCGCATAACGCTCCTGACGATGCTCGCGACGATGATGCCGGTCGCGAGGATCGTCGGCGATCGGCAGCGCCGCGCGCAGGCGGCGTCGCGCGTCGTACCAGGCCCAGACGCCCGCGCACAGCAGTGCGACGCCGAGCGCGGCGATCCATTGCATCCGGCCGAAGTGGGTTTGGGTGAGCACCACCCACACGTCGCCCATCATGGCGGCCGTGCTTTCCCAGTCGCCGCCCGTCATCGCATCGGTGCTTGCGAACACGTAGGCGATCCACGCGAGTACGGCGAGGCCCGCCGCAAAGGCCGGCAGCACGCGCAGGGTGAGACCGCGCCGCACTGCGTGCGGACTGCGCAGCAGCAGCACGCCGAGGGCCAGTGCCAGCGCGAGGTCAAGCAGCCCCGCGGTGGCGGGCTGCCAAGTGCCGGCGGCCAGATCGGCCGACATCACTTCACGGAGAACTTGATGTTGCCTTGCGTGCGATGGCCGTCACTCGCGACGGCGACCCAATTCGCTTGATAGCGACCGGCGGCAAGCGCGGGAAGCGACAACGTGAGCGTTTTGCGCGAGGCGTCGAGTTCGGCCTTGGCCTGCGTGACCGGCTTGCCCTGGGCGTCGACGACGCCAAGCTTCGAGAGCGCGCCTTCGAGCGTCGAGTCGAACGTTACGCGCACGGCCTTCGGCGCCGCGACACTCGCCTGCGCGGCCGGATCGCTCGAGACGACGTGCGCATGGGCCCACGCTCCCTGCGCGAGCCCGGTCAGGCCGACCACGGCCGCCAGTGTGAGTCCGTGCGTCGCGCGACGCAGGAAGCCAGTGGCACGAGGAGCATGGGAAGCGTTCTTGGAAATGCGCATATCGAGTGGGCTAACGAGTTGGGTAATGATTTGAATACGCCGCGAAGACATTAGGGTGGCGGTGTTCGCAGGCGAGCGGTAGGGCAGAACGCGCTCGCCCCGCGTTGGCGACGCGCTCGCATTGTCCAGCGCGCAGGCGCGCTCAACGCCGCTCGCGCAGTATCGCAGACCTTGCAGACCGACGCAGCCATCTGCGGGTTCCCAGGGGGCGCGTCTCGCGCGCCAATGTGTCGCGCAGATTGCATCGACGCATGCTTGTCATTTTGCAACTGAGTTGCAAAATGACATCGCCCTTAGTATCATCGCGTCATGTTGCAACTTGGTTGCATTAATCCGGCCGCGTACCGCGCGGCGTCGGGGACGGGCGGGCGTGACGCGCGCCATGGGACGTCCGCGCGCCGTGCCGGCCTCACAAGATCACAGGACTTTGCTGCCATGACGATTCCTCTCGGGGCATCCGGCGACGCCGACCGTCGCCTGCCCGTGACCGTGCTTTCCGGCTTTCTCGGGGCCGGCAAGACCACGCTGCTCAACCATGTGCTGCGCAATCGCGACGGCCTGCGCGTGGCAGTGCTCGTCAACGACATGAGCGATGTGAACATCGACGCGTCGTTCGTGGAGCGCGGTGCGGCCAAGGCGGGCGCGGCGCTCTCGCGCACGCAGGAGCGTCTCGTCGAGATGAGCAACGGCTGTATCTGTTGTACGTTGCGCGAGGATTTGCTCATCGCGGTGCGCGATCTGGCGCAGGAGGGGCGCTTCGATTACCTGCTCATCGAGTCGACGGGTATTGCCGAGCCGATGCCGGTGGCCGCGACGTTTGAATTTCGCGATGAGGCGGGCAAATCGCTCGCCGACATCGCTCGTCTCGACACGATGGTAACGGTCGTCGACGCCCTCCATGTGCTGGAAGACTTCCACAGTGTCGACACGCTCTCGCAGCGCGGCGAGGTGGCCGGTGAGGAGGATGAGCGACGTCTGGCCGAACTGCTGACCGAGCAGATCGAGTTTGCGGATGTGGTGGTCGTGAGCAAGGGGGATCGCGTGGACGCGGCGCGGCTCGACGCCGTCAAGGCGCTGATCGCCGGTCTCAATCCGTCGGCCCGCATCGTGCTGGGCGAGCACGGACAGGTACCGCTCGCCGACGTACTGGGCACGGGACTTTTCGATCCCGAGCGGGCAGAGCGAATGGCCGGCTGGGCGCAGGCGCTCGAAGGCGAGCCTGTGTCAGAGGCCGACACCTACGGGGTGACGAGCTTTGTGCTGCGTCGTCGTGCGCCGTTGCATCCGGCGCGCTTTGCATCGTTCATGTCGCAGCCATTCGACGGTCTGATCCGTGCGAAGGGCTATGTCTGGGCCGCAAGTCACCCGGCGTGGGCGCTCGCGTACTCGCGCGCGGGCAATACGGCGACGCTGGAGCCGATGGGGCAGTGGTGGGCGGCCGTGGATCAGGCCGTATGGCCGCCCGAGGGCGATCCGCAGCGCGCCGCCATCGAGACGAATTGGGAGGCGCCCTGGGGTGACCGCATCAACGAAGTGGTGTTCATCGGACGCGGCATGGATCGTGATGTTATTGAAAAGGCGTTCGATGCGTGCTGTCTGAGCGTGGTGGAACGCTCGCTCGGCGATGGCGCCTGGCGCGACGACGCGCACGCGCTGCCGCTGTCCATCGAGGACGGGGACGCGTGAACCGGTGAGCCGGGCACCGACGCGCGGTTGGGCGCTCCTGGTGTTCACGAATGGAATGCTTGCCGAGATCACCGAGTTGCTGGATTGGCACGGAATCCAGCGTGTCCCCATCCCGCGCTACCGACGCTGCATGGGGGGCGAGGGTTGCGCATAGGCCCTGGCCGCCGACAACTCGGCGATTTCAGTGGTAATCGCGTCTTGCCGGACGATACGAGACTCGCGCGTGAGCGTCGAAAGCTGGTCCCTCACGTGATGACTCGCCGAGAGCATCGCCGCCAGGCGCGCTGCATTTTCCGACGCGAACGATTGCATCAGGCCTTCGCATAGCTCGAGGTACACATAGCGTTCGGTGAGCCCAGTCAGCAATACGTCGAGTGGAAGATTGACGAGCGGCGCCTGCCTGTGCGATGACAGTCGGAATCGCGCGAACTCGAACGGCACGAGCTGGCGAGTCACGATGCGTTCGTCGAGGGCAGGGCCGGGCGTCGCATGGACGAGCCAAAGCGCCGACGATGCATGATGGCGAAAACGCGAAAACACCGCATCGGCGATCTGTCCGGCCACCCGCATCGCGTCGTCCGCATGCGACGCCATCGGCACAGACAGCGCGTACGGCAATGCACGCTCTCGAGCCAGCATCGCGCCTCGCGTACCGACCACGAAGAGGTCGGCTGGCGCGTTCCCCTTCAGGCACTCGACCTTCGCGAGCAGATGCTCATTGAAGCCGCCAACGAAACCCTGCTCTGTGCACACGACGATCAGAATGCGGGTGCCGGTTTCCGCCGTTCCGGGATCGGTCGCGTCGTCTGAAGGCACGGCCGCCAGCACCCTGCCGATGGCATCGCCGACGATGGCTGCGCTCGAGCGAATACCGGCAAGCCGAGCCTGCGCCTCACGCTCGCGCGCTGCCGCAATGCCACGCATCGCACCAATCACCGCGTCGAGTTGCGTCGCTGACGCGGCGCGGCGCTCAATTTCACTGAGCTTGCTGGTCATCGCGATATCACCGCCCGGTACTCCCATTGACGTGCTCATGCACGGCCCGTTCGACAAGCGTGCGGATCCGCTCGACCTGATGCTTGCGCTGTGCGTCGTCGAGCGCGGACAACGGCCACGCCTCCGCGGCCGCATCGCGAGCCGCCTCGTCCGCGCGCTTCAGTTTGTCGCGAACCCAGGCGGTGACGTCGCGCGAGATGCCGTCGAAGACACCCTCATCCAGGGCCGCGAGCAACGCAATCTGGTCGGTCACGCGCAATGCGCTGAAGCGCGGTTGTGTGATCAGCGCACGGATCCGCCTGCCCCGCTCGATTTTCGCGTTGACGCGCGCGTCAGCAAGACCGCCGAAATGGCTAAACATTTCGAGTTCGAGAAACTGCGCGTAGTCGAGCCGCAAACGGCCCGCGACATCGCGCAGTGCCGCGCGCTGCGCCTTGCCACCGACGCGGCTCACGCTCAATCCGACATCCACTGCGGGCCGTTGATTCGCGGCAAAAAGCGCAGCGTCAAGCACGATTTGTCCATCCGTGATCGAAATCAGGTTCGTCGGGATATACGCCGACAGATTGCCAGCGTGCGTCTCGGCGATCGGCAGCGCGGTCAGCGAGCCGCCGCCGAGCGCTGCCGACAACCTGGCCGCGCGTTCGAGCAGGCGCGCGTGCAGGTAGAAAATATCGCCGGGATACGCCTCGCGCCCGGGCGGCTCGCGCGTGAGCAACGCAAGCTCGCGATGCGTTGCCGCGTGCTTTGTCAAATCGTCGATCACGATCAACGCGTCCTGGCCGCGATCGCGAAAGAACTCGGCAATCGAAAAGCCCGCAAACGGCGCGATCCATTGCAGCCCGGGCGGCGTTGCCGCAGATGCCACGACGAAAATACAGCGCTCGGGCGCGCCGTGCTCGCGCACGGCATCGATGGCGCGCTGCACCGCCGTGGAGCGTTGCCCGACCGCGACATACACGCAAATTACGTCGCTATGCTTCTGATTGACGACTGCATCGATGGCAAGGGAGGTCTTGCCAGTTGCGCGGTCTCCGATGATCAGCTCACGTTGGCCGCGTCCGATGGCAAAGAGCGCATCGACGACCAGTACACCTGTCTCGAGCGGCTCATGCACGACGTCGCGCTCGATGATTGCGGGCGCCGGGCGTTCCACGGGCAGGCGCGCTTCGCATTTGGGCGGATCGCCTGCGTCCAGCGGTCTGCCAAGCGGATCGACGACGCGTCCGAGCAGCGCATCGCCAACGGGTACGTCAAGCACGCGTCCGGTACGAACGACATGCATCCCGGCCCGCACTGGCGTGTCGCCGTCGAGTAGCACAATGCTGGCGGTGGTGTCGTCGAGTGAATGAATGAATCCGCGTGCGCCGCACTCGATCTCGACAACCTCGTCAAGCGCCGCGTCGGGCAGGCCCGAGAGAAACGCAATGCCGTCGGCGATCAGCTCGATGCGCCCGATGCTGGCGGCACTCGGTTCGGGAGTGAGGCGCGCGAGCGCGGCACGCTGGCGGGCGAGCCACCCGTCGTCCGCCGGGTCGTCGTTGACATCAGCGTTGGCGGCCGTCATCGCGAAGCAACCCGTCATGAATCTGTGCCAACCGATCTCGCCAACTATTGCGGACTACGCCGTGCGTGCCCGACAACTCAAGTCCTGCGATCAGCGCTCGATCAACCTCGGTAGTGAATTCGACGCGGCGCCCGAGCGCGGTGGCGAGCGCTGCGGCGCACGCCGCACGTTCATCCATCGTCAATGCGCGCGGCGCTGTGAGCCGCAGTGACGCGTCCTCGGCCATTTCTGCGCGCGCGGCCGGCGACAGCAGGTGAACGCCATTCGCCAGTCCGGCGATGAACGCCGTCACGCGCATGCCATCGGGCAGTTGATCAAGCAACTTCGCGGCAATGTCGACGGCGAGCTGCAGCTTTTCCGCCGCCGCCGCGTCGGCCTGCGACGCCCGCTCGCGCGCGATTTCCGCCGCAGCCTGGGCGCGAAGCCGAGACGCGTCTTCCTGCGCCGCGGCGAGCAGCGCCGCGCGCTGCGCTTGCGCTTCGCTCTCGACGTGCGCGAGCGTCTGTGCTCGCTGTGCGGCAAGTTGCTCGCGTTCGGCCTGCGCTGCATCGCGCTCGGCCTGCGCCGCGAGCTTTGCGGCCTTCGCGTCGCTCATCAATGCATTGGCACTGGCCTGACGCTCGGCCATGATCTTCGCGACCGGACGGAACAAAAAGCGCGCGAGCAGCCACACCAGAATGAGCGCGTTGATCGTTTGCAGTGCCAGCGTCGACCAGTCGAGTTTCATCGCGCGCTCTATTTCACGAATGGGTTCGCAAACAACAGCAGCAAGGCGACGACAAGGCAATAAATCGCCATGGTCTCGATCATGGCAAGCCCGACGAACAGTGTGCGCGATAACGTGCCCGCCGCATCAGGCTGGCGGGCGATGGCATCCATTGCGGCTGCGACCGCACGGCCCTCGGCAAGCGCAGGACCGATCGCGCCGAACGACACGGCCAGTGCCGCCGCGACGATGCTGAAGATTTCAATGAGGCTCATGTCTGTCCTTTAGGCTTGTCGTGAACGGAAACGCCTGACTTGCCGACGGCCGCGCCGATGAAGACCATCGCGAGCACCGCGAAAATGTATGCCTGAACCGCGCCGGTCAGCAGGTCGAGCGCCATGAGCGGAATGGGCACGAGCAGCCCGGCGAGCGACAGCACGATGCCGACCACGAAAACGCCGCTCATCACGTTGCCAAACAGGCGAACCACGAGCGAGAACGTTCGGGTGACTTGCTCGACGACGTTCAACGGAATCATCACCCACGCCGGTTCGGCGAAGGTGGCAAGGTAGCCGCGAATGCCACGCGTGCGCACGCCGGACACGAGCGTCGCGGCAAGCACGAGCAGCGCGAGCGCGGCGTCGGTTTCCAGATGCGCGGTCGGCGGTTCAACCCCCGGAATGAGCGACGACCAGTTTGCGATCAAGACGAACAGGAACAAGGTGCCGATGAGCGAACGGTACGGCGCGGGGTCGGTCTGCATCGTCGCGCGAATCTCAGTGTCGAGCGTGCCGACCAGCAGTTCGAGCGCGGTTTGCACGCGCGACGGCATGACGGACAGCTTGCGGGTCAGCAGCAGCGAGGCGCCCGCCATCGCGGCCATGATCGCCCACGTCACCACCACGGGCGCCGTGACGATCAGAGGTCCCGCTCGTAGCAGCGGCTCCGCGATGAATGGCGCGTGAATCACGGTGCCACCCCCCGGCTTCGCAGCGCGACGCCACGCGCCCAGAGAAAGCCGCCGGTCCCGCCTAACAGGGCGAGCGCTCCCATTCTCGACAGCCCTACGAACACCGCGCCGGTGAGTGCGAGGCGCGCCAACTGTATCCCCAGCGCATGCGTCACGCGGCCTCGTGCGAAGCCCTCCACGGCCCAGTGCAGCGACGTGAAATGCAGCGCGCCAGCCAGCCGCCCCAACGCGACCCCGGCGGTCGCGAGCATGATGGTGTTGCCCCACGGCCATAGGTTCAGGTCAATCATGATCTCTCCTCTGCTGCCGATGCATCCAGCGCCATGCGGACCATAGGCCGATGGCCGCGCCGATCATCACCAGAGGTGCCGCAAAAAGTACCCGCGTGCCGGCAATGCGGTCCAGCCAATGCCCGAGCGCAAGGCAGAGCAGTATCGGTAGAACGATCGTCCAGCCGAGAATCCCAATCTGTCCGAGCCGCACGCCAAGCGACGGCTCCGGGTTTGCGCGCGCGATCTGCTCGTGGCTCGCAGCGCGCTTCGCCGCTTGCGCGACGCGATCGCCGTCTTTCCCCTCGGTGTCTCCCGTAGGTGGCCAGGATGTCATTGCGCGGCTCCCTGCTTGGGCGGAGGCCGGAGATAGCGCAGCATCTGACGTACTGCCTGCGCATGCAGCCGTGTCTGCTCGACGCGCGCGCGCCGCATCGCGTCGAGTTGCGCGGCGCGCGCGCGGCGCACTTCCGCTTCGAGCTGATCGAGCGAAGTCCCCGAAATGGCTTCACGGCACGCAAGCGAAACGTCGGTGCCGCCCGACACGACCAGCACACCGCCGTCGATCGCGCAGTAATGCTCGCTGCCATCTTCCCCACGCCAGCGCACGACGGAGGCACTCATCAGCGTGACAAGATCCGCGTGTCCGGCGTGGACGCCAAAGGCCCCACTGTCGTCCTCGGCACGTATGGACGAGACCGCCAGTCGGTCGACGACGATTTGCGATGGCGTGGTGATTGTCAGCGTGAAGCAACGCGCTGTCATGGCGAGGCCTCCTCTCACGTAGCGCCGGCCGTCGCCGTTTTGCTGCGCGCTTCCTTCGCGCGTGCCTCGTCCAGCGTTCCGACCATATATAAGGAACTCTCCTGCCAGTCGTCACACTCGCCCGCCAGAATCGCCTTGCTGCCGGCGATCGTGTCCGCGAGCGCGACCGATCGGCCGGGCTGGCCCGAGAAGGCTTCGGTGACCGTGAACGGCTGCGTAAGAAATCGTTGCAATCGGCGCGCGCGTTGCACGGCACGACGATCGTCGATGCCGAGTTCCTCGATGCCGAGCAACGCCACGACGTCCTGCAGTTCGCGCTGATGTTCGATCACACGCCGAACCTCGTTGGCGACCGCCGCGTGCGTCTCACCCACGACGAGCGGATCGAGCAGGATCGACGACGACGCGATCGGATCGATCGCGGGGTACATGCCCTCGGCGGCGAGCGAGCGCGACAAGACGATCATGCTGTCGACGTGCGATGCGAGCGTCGTCACGGCAGGGTCGGTGAAGTCGTCGGCGGGGACGTAGACCGCTTCAATCGCCGTGACTGCCGCATTGCCCACCGACACAATCCGCTCCTGTAAGGCCGCAACTTCGCTCGCGAGGGTCGGCTGATAGCCGACTCTCGAAGGCATGCGTCCGAGCAGCCCCGAGACCTCGGCGCCCGCCTGCACGAAGCGAAAGATGTTGTCCATCAGCAGCAGTACGTTCTGGCCGCGATCGTCTCGAAAATACTCGGCGATCGTGACCGCGGTGAGCGGCACACGCCAGCGGGCACCGGGCGGCTCGTTCATCTGCCCATAGACGAGGACCGCGCGCGGCAACACGCCGGAGCCGCGCATGTCCGCCAGCATTTCGTGCCCTTCGCGCGAGCGCTCTCCGACGCCGGCGAACACGGACATTCCGCCATACTGCGCGGCCATCACGTGAATCAGTTCCATCACGAGCACGGTCTTGCCGACGCCGGCGCCCCCGAACATGGCCGCCTTGCCGCCATGCGCGAGCGGGGCCAGCAAATCGACGATCTTGATTCCCGTCTCGAACAGGCGCGTCGTGCCGCGCTGTGATGACAGGGGCGGCGGCGCGCGATGGATGGGTCGGCGCTCGATGGCTTCGGACAAAGGCTCACCGCCGTCGCGCGTCGTGCCGGCGACGTCGAGCAACCTGCCCAGCACGGCGTCTCCTACGGGCACGTCGATGGGCTTTCCGGTGGCCCGCACCGCCGCGCCACGCGCGAGACCTGCGCTCGCGTGCAACGCAAGCGCGCGTATCGTGCGCTCGCCGGTGTGTGACTGGACTTCCGCGAGGATCGGCGAGCCGCCTCGCAGGGTGATCCATAGCGCACTATCGACCGCGGGGAGCTCGCTCGTCTCGAACGCAACGTCAACGACCGCGCCACGCACCGCGCACACTCGTCCACACATCTGCGCCGTTGTTGGGCGAGTGGTCGTGTCCTGACTGGCGGTACTGGCGAGAATCGACACGGCGCGTTCCCCAAGATCGGATCTGCAATCTCTTCACAATAGTGGCACGCCGAAGAAGGGGGCTGATCCTGATCAAACGTTGCGGGCATCGTTGCCCATCTTGAACGCGTGACGCACCGCAAGGCGAGAAAGCCGCCGTACGGTGCGTCTGCGCTGCCGCGCGTTAGAAGTCAGGCGTTTCCACCGGGCGCAGGTCGAACACGAGCACTTCCGCGTCGTTGCCGTGCGAGAGCGTGAGGGCGGTTTCGTTGCGCACGCGCACTCCATCGCCTTCCGCCAGCGCCACGCCGTTCAAGCTCACGCCACCGCGTGCAACATGCACATAGGCGTAGCGGTTCGGCGCAAGCGTGAGCGTGGCTGACTCGTCGCCGTCGAACAGACCGGCGTACACACGCGCATCCTGATGGATGTGCAGCGAGTTGTCGCTGCCATCCGGCGAGATGATCAGGCGCAGTCGGCCGCGCTTTTCTTCCGGCGTGAAGCGCTGTTGCTGATACTCGGGCGCAATGCCTGCCTGATTCGGCACGATCCAGATCTGCAGGAAGTGCACCGGCGAGGTGGGCGAGTGGTTGAACTCGCTGTGTGCCACGCCGCGTCCCGCGCTCATCAACTGCACGTCGCCCGGCTCGATCACCGACCCCGTGCCCATGGTGTCCTTGTGTTCGAGCGCGCCCTCGAGCACGTACGAAAAGATCTCCATGTCACGGTGCGGATGCTTGCCGAAGCCTTGCGCCGGCGCCACGCGGTCGTCGTTGATCACCAGCAGGTCGGAAAAGCCGACTTGCTTGGGATCGTAAAAATTCGCGAACGAGAACGTGTGGCGCGAGTTGAGCCAGCCATGGTTGGCAACGCCTCGGTCTGCAGCTTTTCTGATGTCCAGCATGATGGGCTCCTGTGTCTTCGTCGTTTCATTGAGAGGCTGGGTTGGCCTCGATGAATGTCATTTTAGAGTCCTGGCGAGAAACCACAATCCGCTTGATTGTGGAATAATTGTCGCGTTATAGGTGACAATTGAGGCCGATGACAATCGCCGATCTTCCGGGCGCGAGGTGGACGATTCTTAATGCGTGGGGTTCAAACGACCGAAAGCGCGGGCGTTGGCGCGCGTGCCGGTGCGCGATGTGCGAGACTACGGACCTTCTTTCCCAAAGCTGGCCGGCCAATGCGCGAGCAGGCACGGCAGGCTGTTATCGGACACTTGTGCGCGCATGGCTTGAGGGCCGTGCAGTCGTCCGACCCGCCCCCACTGGAGATTCGTCATGAGCCGCACCTATGCATTTCGTATCGTCAACGTTTTCGCCGAGACGACCTTCGGAGGCAATCCGCTGTGCGTTTTCGAAGACGCGCGCGGGCTGAGCGACGACGAGATGGGCGCGTTGGCGCGACAGTTCAATCTGTCCGAGACGACGTTCATTCTGCCCTCCGAGACGGCCGATGCGCACGTGCGAATTTTCACGCCCGGTTACGAGATGCGTTTTGCCGGGCATCCCACGCTGGGGACGGCGCACGTGCTGCGTGCCATGCGCGCCCTGGGTGACCGCGTGACGCTGCAATTTGCCGCCGGCCTGGTGCCGGTTCAGGCGAGCGGCGATCACTGGACGCTCACGGCCCCGTCGTCGGGCGAGCCGAAGATCAAGCCTGCGAGCGAGGCCGATGCCGACATCGCGGCGCTGGTGCGGCTGGGGCGCGACGATCTCGCACAGTCGCCCCAATGGGTCGACACCGGGGCCGATCAACTACTGATTCCGCTGCGCGACGCCGACGCGGTCGCGCGGGCGCAACCCGACAGCGCGCGTCTGGAGCGCTGGCCGCTCTCGAGTCTGGAGCGTAAAACGGGTTACGTGTTTTCCATCGACGAGGAGACGGGCGGCGAGTTGCAGGTCACGGCCCGCTACTTCTTCACGACGCAGGGCGGCGGTGTGAGCGAGGACCCGGGCACGGGATCCGCTTGCGCCAACCTTGGCGGCTGGCTGATCGGACAAGGGTATCCGCTGCCGGTGCGCGCGCGCGTGTCGCAGGGCGACGCCATCGAGCGACCGTGCCGGTTGACGCTCGAAGTCACGGCGGATCGTCGGATCCTGGTGGGCGGCAACGTCATCGAACTCGCGCGCGGCGAGGTGCGCCTGTAAGGCGCCCGGGGACCATAGCCGTATGTATGCATTGGCAGCGCCGGTCGAGACCGAGCTGGACATCAAAAAGAGCCGGTTCATTGGCATCGTCATGCCGGTAACGTCGCGCGAGGCGGCCATGCGCGAACTCGGCGCGCTGCGCGTGCGTTATCCCAACGCCACGCATTATTGCTGGGTGTTGTTGTGCGAGGGCGCGTCGGGTTTCGACGACGATGGCGAGCCGGGCGGCACGGCGGCCAAGCCCATGTACAACGTGCTCATGCACAAGGGCCTGACGAATGTGCTGGCGGTCGTCGTGCGCTATTACGGCGGTATCAAACTGGGCGCGGGCGGCCTGACCCGTGCCTACGGGCAGGCGGTGAGCGAAGCGCTCAAGCTCGCCACGCTCACGGCGGTCGAGCCGACGACCGAGCCGCGCTACCGCTGCACCTTTGCCCACGAAGCGACGCTGCGCCGGTTGGCGGAGCGTCATGGCGCCGAGGTGCTCGACGCTGGCTACGATGACGCCGTCACGCTGCGGTTACGCCTGAAGGTGCGTGACGTGGCGGCGTTCGAAGCCGACGCGACGCAAGCCCTCAGCGGCGGCCTCAAGCGGAGCGATTGAGGCGATGAGACGGCCGGTCGTCGCGTGAGACGGCGCGCCGTGGCAGGACAGGGGGGCGGCGAGGCGCGGCGTCAATGCTCGAAGAGGTGGAAGGCCTCGAAATGGTTTCGCCGTCGCGAGAGCGCCACGAGATTGACGATGCACACGAGCGCAACCAGCGCGAAGAGGGGCGCGGAGACTTCGATGGTGTCGCGCGCGAGCAGCGAGACGAGTGTCAACGCCACCATGATCGCCAGCATCGCACGATGCAGCCACGTCGCCAGCCGCAGATGCCGCTCGGATTGCGCCACGAGCACGACCAGCGAGACATAGAACGGTGCGGCGATCAGCGCCAGCACGCAAAGCGCGAGGAGCACGCCAAGCACGCTGGCGAGCAGTGCATGCCCGTCGGCGGCGCTCGATTGCACGCCGACGACCGTTGCCGCAGCGAGATAAAGCAGCATCAAACCATCCAGAACAATCGCGGTTCGGTTCATGACATCTCTCCGACGAAAAAGGTGCGGAGGTGAGATCGCCCCGCGCAAGGCGACGGGGTCCGGTTGCGGTTCAACAGTCAGATGAAGGTGCCGGTACTTGGCGGCAGGCCAGACTAGCCACGCAATGCGATAGCGCCGTGACAGCTGTCCGCGGTTTGGAAGTCGTCGTCAGCGGGGTGGTTTCGGTGTGGCCAACGAACGTGGCGTGTCGTCCGGGCCGTGCGCGTTGCCGGCCATCGGTGGCGCCAGGCCCAGCCAGACGGCGGCCGCGTCAATGCCTACCGGGTCCACCGTGGCTTGTATGCGGTAGATCGACACGTTGCCACTTTCGTCGGCACAGAAGAGGTCGCGCTCCAGGTCCGCCACGATGTCGAGCCGTTGCTGACATCGGTAGAAGCCCAGTGGCGTGAGATCCTGCACCAGCGCGGCGAGGGTCTCGGGATAGAGATAGAGGCGGCGGGGCCAATGACCGTGCCGGGAGCGGAACGTGCCGAGGGCGCCGAGCACGTGGGCCAGCGTGCCGCCGTGACCGCGAACGCACTCCATCAGGCACGACGGGTCATGCGCCAGCGCAATGTCAGGGTCTGGCGTGCCGGGGCGAAGACGGCCGGGAAGGGTCGGGTGTCCCATGGTTCACCCCGCGTAACGCACGACCATGCGTGCGCGCGGCAAGCCAAGTATTGCCGATAACGTACAGGTATCCACAAACACTCCGTTGACTTCCCGAAGTTGCGTGCCCGGCGAATATTGGTCTAGTGATTTGATAGTTGCAGACGACTGCAACGGGCGAAATCCGCACTTTCGCCTAATCCGTCAGCATGAGGCGCCGACGATCCCGCGCCGGACGGCGGCAGGGAATAGGTGGCGCGCGACGACCCAATGAAAACCGGCGGACTGAGCCGCCGGTTGATGCCCCATCGGGGCGTCGCCAGCCGCGTGTACCGGCGCGGCATGGTATGGGCCAAGTAGACTTGGCACCGAAAGGCATTGCCGTCATGCACTGAACCGTTTCCAGTTCCCGGCCGCGCCCATGCAGTTTGACTGCCCCTTGAGTATAGGTCGCGCGCGGGTAAGCGAATCGACTTTTCGGATGAGGGGGGCGCCAAGGGCGAACCGTTCGGTAGGCAAGCGCCCGAATTGACACAGGATTTCCCTCATGCCCCCGGTTTCGTCCGCGCCGACTTTGGGGTCTAATGTCACCATTCACGACGTAATCGCAAGGCATGCGGCTTTCCGCATCGTCATCGCGCGATACGACGCCGGGCCCCAGTCGAACATTCCAACGATGGCAATGAATTCTCTACAACGATGGACCCTGCTTGCCTGCCTCTGTGCGGCGCAGTCGGCGATCGCCGCCGACCAGTGCGAGGGTATCCTCATGCTGGCCAAGAGCGCGCAGACCGGCTTTGACAACATCTCCGGCCCGCTTGCGGCCAAGAACGACCGCGGCGAAAGCTATCAGGCGACCTACTCGGTACCGGGCGGCGACTGCAAGGTATTCCGGGCAAAGGGTCTCGCACCGACTTACGAATGTGTCTGGGATTACCAGAAGATCACGCCGGCGGATCTGCGCCGCGAGGCGCAGGGATTCGCCACGCAGGTCTCGCGCTGCACCCGGGGCGTGACCACGCTGCGCACGACCACGACAAACGCTGCCGGTTTGCCCGCCGAATGGCAGAGCGCGAGCCGGAAGTATGCGCATCCGGTCAACTTCACCGTCACGGCACAGGACTTGATCACGTCGCGCGGCGAGCGCCTGCGAGAAATCTCGCTGTCCGTCGAAAAGCAGATCGAGAAGTAAGCGGTACGTTACCGTTGCCGAGGTTGAACACCGTCTCGCCATCGGCGGCTGGGCGGCGCGCCCAGTCCCGCCGAACGGGGCTGGCGATGCGTCTGGCGCCACCGTGATGCTGCCGTTACAAACGGTTGCAGACCGCGCCACGCGTTAACATCTTTTCGGTCGACGCTCATTCGACCGACCCGGTACAGTCATTCTTGAGGCGTATGGCGCACAGGCAACCCACCGGTGCCGTCCGCGTCTCGTGCCAACCGGCCCCACCTTAGGGCCGGGTGCGATGGCTGAACCCAAATGAGTGCCCGACTTCGTTACTGTTTCCTGTTGCTGCTTGTGTGTGCCTATCCTGCCTGGGCAGGGGGCGGGCGCGGGCGCGACATGCTGGATTTGAACAAGGCATCGCTGCGGGAAGACATCAGCCGCTTCAGCGCCGATCGCGGTCGCGGTCAGGCGGCCTATCCGAACTGGGCGGCCCCGGCGGAGCCGCGTGAGCGCCAATACTCGCCGCAAGGCGAGCCACGCGGGTCGCGCGGCGGTGGCGGTGGCGGTGGCGGCCGTCGCGGTCGCTGACGCTTGTTGCCGCGCGCGGTTCCGCGCCGGCGTTGCTGTCCCCGTTTCCCGTTTTTCCCCTCCCCTCCGATGTCCTCGGACGAACCAGGCGTTGCACATGTGCAACATCGGATACGCTCGCCCATTCCCAGCAACGTCTGCCAATCACGCGTCCCACGCCTCCATTATTTCCCGACATCACGGCGAATGTGAGCAATCGCTAACTTGCTGATGTAAGGGACATATCGATTTCGTTATACCGAGACTAACTTTGGCGCGGATGGTCGGCTGAATTTTGTCTCCCCACCATTTCCCGGCCACTTCGTGTGGTGCGTTTTTTCTCGACGTTTCGGCCTATCTGCGCATGGCGAGCCTGTGCGAGAATCACGGCCGTTTATCAGGGAGGCGCTTCGCCAGCGGGCGCCGGCCGCTCCCGTGCACACCGGGAACGGGCACACAAAAGACATAAACCAAGGAGAAGTGAATGAAGCGGAGCATGGCCAAGGGCATTGGCGGGGCACTCGTGTTGGGCGCATGCATGAGCGCGCCGGCGTTCGCACAATCGAACGTCACGCTGTACGGTCAGGTCGACGCCTGGATGGGCGCAGTCAAGAACCCGGGAAGCGATCGCGCCTGGACGCAGGGCGGCGGCGGCATGTCGACGTCGTACTGGGGCATGAAGGGCAATGAAGATCTCGGTGGCGGCCTGAAGGCCGTGTTCGTGTTGGAAGACTTCTTCCGTCCGCAGAACGGTCAATACGGCCGCTTCCAGGGCGACTCGATGTTCTCGCGCAACGCATACGTCGGTCTGTCGTCGGACACCGCCGGCACGGTCACTCTCGGCCGTCTCACCACGTCGTACTTCGTCTCGACCATCCTGTTCAACCCGTTCGTCGATTCGTACACCTTCAGTCCGATGGTGTTCCACACGTACATCGGCGTGGCCGGTCAGGGCATCGTGGGCGACTCCGGCTGGAACAACGCGGTGATGTACACGACGCCGAACTTCAAGGGGCTGTCGGGCAGCGTCTCGTATGCGTTCGGCAACAAGGCCGGTGAGACGGGGCAGAACAAGTGGAGCGCGTCGGCGTTGTACTTCAACGGTCCGTTTGCGGCGACCGTCGCTTACCAGCAGGTGAAGTTCGATTCGCAACCGGACGACCTCGCCGGCATGACGGGCTTTCGCAGCCAGCAGGCCGTGCAACTGGGGGCGACGTACGATCTGCACGTGGTGAAGTTGTTCGGTCAGTATCAGTACATCCGCAACAACATCGCCGGCGGCGGTGTGTCGGAGAACGGTGGCCAGCTCGGCGTGTCGGTGCCGCTGGGCAACGGCAGCGTGCTCGCGTCGTATGCCTATACGAAGAGTTCTGGCGCGAGCAACGTCAACCGCAAGACGTGGGCGCTCGGCTATGACTACCCACTCTCGAAGCGCACGGATGTCTACGCCGCGTACATGAACGACAAGGTGAGCACGCTCTCGGGTGGCGATACCTTCGGCGGCGGCGTTCGCATGAAGTTCTGACATTCCCCGCGCACGCGGACTTTATGCGCGTGCCGAAGGAATCATCGAAGGGGGCAGACGCCGATTGGGCGCGTCTGCCCCCTTCGTTCGTCAGGTCGATCGCGATGTCATTGTTTGCGGATGTGGATGCCGACACCGACACGCCCGGCAGATCACACGCCCGCGTCAGCGTCGTTTCGCAGAGCGGTTTCATGTGTCACCGAATCCACGGGTCCGCGCTATGATTTGTGCACCGCGCAAGACGGTATTCCCGCCATCCCCCGAGCACAAACGGAGTAGAGACGACATGACGATTCAACACGTAGGCATCATTGGCGCAGGCACCATGGGCAACGGCATTGCACAGGCCTGTGCGGTGGCCGGGCTGCCGGTGACGATGGTCGATATCAGCGATGCCGCCGTACAGAAAGGCGTGGCGACGATTGCCGGCAGCCTCGATCGCCTGATCAAAAAAGACAAGCTCACGGCCGCCGACAAGCAAGCCGCACTGGCGCGCATCACAACCTCAACCGACTATGCCTCGCTGGCCGACGCCGACATCGTGATCGAGGCGGCCACAGAGAACTTCGATCTGAAGGTCAAGATCCTCAAACAGCTCGAGGGCGCGACGAAGGACAGTGCGATTCTCGCGTCCAACACGTCGTCGATCTCGATCACTCAGCTTGCCGCCGTGGTCGCCAAGCCGGCCCAATTCATCGGCATGCACTTCTTCAACCCGGTGCCGCTGATGGCGCTCGTGGAGATCATTCGCGGCTTGCAGACGACCGACGAGACGCATGCGCGTGTCGATGCCCTCGCGCGCCGACTCGGCAAGTCGCCGATCACGGTGAAGAACGCGCCGGGCTTCGTCGTCAACCGGATCCTGGTGCCGATGATCAACGAGGCCTTCTTCGTGCTGGCCGAGCATCTGGCGTCGCCCGAAGAGATCGACGAAGGCATGAAGCTCGGCTGCAATCATCCGATCGGACCGTTGGCGCTCGCCGACATGATCGGTCTCGATGTTTGCCTGTCCGTGATGAACGTCTACTACGAATCATTTGCGGACTCGAAGTACCGTCCGTGCCCGTTGCTCAAGGAAATGGTCGCCGCCGGGTATCTCGGACGCAAGACCGGGCGCGGCGTATATACGTATTGACCGCCGGTCGAGCGGACGGCAGGCCGGCGCGAGTTACGCGCCGGCGCGTTGCCCGGGCGTCACGTGGTAATCGCCGGATTCACCGCCGAGGTACTGGCGACCGTTGGCCGTCATCCACTGATGCTGCTGTCCGCCCTGAATCGACTCTGGCGGCAATGATTGTTCGTATCCCTGAAGATATGCGCGCTCGCCTTCGATGCGAAATCCGTGAGCGGCGGCAAGCCATTCCGCGTCGACGGCCTGCGCATCGTCGATCTTCAGGCGTTGCTCAGCCGGCTCGTCGGACCGCGGCGCGCCGAGACCATAAGGCGCTTGGCGCTTGGCGCGAGCCTGCGCTCTCAGCAGGCCAGTCGTTTGCGCGTGTCCTCGTATTCCTGCTTCAGACGCGCGATGATTTCGGCCGTCGGACGAATATCGTCCATCAATCCCACCCCTTGACCCGCACCCCATATGTCCTTCCATGCCTTCGCCTTGGAGAAGTTCATGGCGCTCTTGTCGGCCGTGGGCAAGTCATCGGGATCGAGGCCGGCATTCAGTATGCTCTGTCGAATGTAGTTGCCGGACACACCGGTGAACAGGTTCGTGTAGATGATGTCGTTGGCACTCGCCTCGACGATCGCCTGCTTGTACGTGTCGCTGGCGTTGGCTTCCGACGAGGCGATGAACCGCGTGCCGATATAGGCGAGATCGGCGCCCATGGCCTGGGCAGCCAGGACCGAGCCGCCGTTGGCAATCGCGCCGGAGAGCACGATCGGGCCGTCGAAGATCTTGCGCACCTCGCCCACCAGCGCGAACGGCGAGAGCATGCCCGCGTGGCCGCCCGCCCCGGCGGCGACGAGGATCAGCCCATCCACACCGGCTTCGAGCGCCTTGTTCGCATGGCGCAGATTGATCACGTCGTGCAGCACGATGCCGCCGTAGCTGTGTACTGCGTCGAGCACCTCCTTGGGCGGCGCGCGCAAGCTCGTGATGAAGATCGGCACGCGATGCTCCACGCATACCCGCACGTCGTGTTCGAGGCGCTGGTTCGACTGATGCACGATTTGATTGACGGCGAGTGGACCCACGATGGCGTCCGGATTCGCCGCCTGATACGCAGCGAGTTCTTCGGTGATGCGAGAGAGCCAGTCTTCGAGAATTTGCGGCTCACGCGCGTTCAGCGCAGGGAACGAGCCGACGATCCCGGCCTTGCACTGTGCGAGCACCAGTTCCGGGTAGCTCACGATGAACATCGGCGACGCCACGACAGGCAGCGCCAGGTTTTGCAGAATTTTGGGAAGGGCCATGAAGTCTCCTCGAGCAGGGCGTTCGGCGCGCGACATCACTGCGTCGACGCTCAATTCGCAGCGGGTTAATTTCGCGAACGATCGTTCGATTATAGGGGGAATCGTTCGTCGCCCGGTGAGCGGGCACTCGAAGAAAGCTTCGGTTCCGTGGAGGGAATTCGCGCGTGTATCAGGGAAAGTCCCCTTGGGAGATGGGGGCGTCGCGACTAGGATGAAAGCGCGTGCCAAGCGGCGTCAGCATCAAGACGCCACAGGACGGGCGCCGCGTTAGCGACCGCAGCGTTCGTCCGGCACGTCACGTCCTCAAACGCCGCTTGCCGTGACTGGCAAGCGGCGTTGTTTTTTCAAAAATCTGGAAAGCCCGGTGCGCCTAGACGGCGTACAACGTATCCGTCTCACGCTCGTAGCGCACGGCGCCTGCTTTGGCGAGTTCCGCGACGAGGCGGTCGAGCAGGTCGGGCCAGGCCGACGGCGGCGCAAGCATCGCGGCCGCACTGCGCCAGGCTCGCGCGGTGTCGAGGGTGGCCTTGAGCACCGTGCCCGTCATCTCCGTCTCGGCCATGAGACGGAAGACGATCAGCACCTTGAGGGCGTTGCGCGCATTGCGTGCCGGATCGCTTTGCAGATAGTCGAGGCGTGCGCGCGCGGTGGCGAGTGCGCCGTCGATATCGCCGAACGGTTTGCCGTGTCCGGGAATGACCTGCGCCACATCGAGTTGCTCGATGAGATCGAGCACGGCGGCCTGTTCGGCGAACCCGGACTCGCCGTCGAGCTCCGGAAAGATCACGCCGAAGCCGCGTTCCCACAGCGCATCGCCGGAAATCAGGATGCCGTCGGTGGCGTTGTAGAGCATCAGCGCGTGCGGATCGTGGCCCGGGGCACCGAGAACGAGCCATTCGCGCTCGCCGAGCGTCATCGCGTCGCCGGGCGAGAGGGTGTCGTCGAAGGTGAAGCGCGCGCACTGCTGGCCCGTCGCTTCGAACGACAGACGCCGTGCATCCCAGTGGCGCACGGGGTCGGCGTCGGCGGCGGGGACCCATGTACGGCAACCGTAGCGCGCTTGAAGTGCCGCGTTGCCGCCGCAATGATCGGAGTGCAGATGCGTGTTGACGAGCCGTTCGAGCGACTGGCCATGCGGCAGCGCGTGCGCGACGAGCGCGAGCGTCTGCTCGGCATGCGTGACGTAGCCGCTGTCGACGAGTGTTGGCGCGTCGCCGAGGAACAGGACATTGTTCGAGGAGAGCCAGCCGCGCTCGAACACGCGAAGCCCGGCGGGCAGGGCATGCGAGGTCATGGACGTAGGGGCATAAGAGGGAACACAGGGCGCTGGCGGCGTGTCACGCCGGCTTGGCGCTCACGAGGATCTTGGCCGTGGCGGCGATCACTGTCTCGCCGCGTTGATTGACGGCCTCGCCGTCGAGCGACACGATGTCGCCCGCGAGTTTGTCCTTCCACAGGCTGTCGGTCACGGTCCAGCGCACGGTGATGTCGTCGCCCGCGTGCACGGCGCGGCGCAACTTCATGTCGAATTCAAGCCCGAGCGGTTGGGCCGTTTTCGAATAGTGCGTGGCGAGCAGGGCGGCCAGATACGACATCTGCTGCGTGCCCGACGAGATCAGTCCGCCGAAGCGCAGGTCGGCGGCCGCGTAATCCGCGTCGTGGTGCAGTGGATTGAAGTCGTGTGCGAGCGCGGAAAATTCGCGGATCGAGTCAGGCGAAAAATGGTGGGTGGCGGCGAAGGTCTCACCAATGGCAACGATTTTTCCCATATGCGGTATTGAAAGCGTTATGCGTCGGGGCGCGTCATGCGTTGCCCGAGCCGGGGTCGTTGGCGATCACGCGGCGATACTGCACCGGCGGCGGTTCGTGTTCGACACGTCGTGCGGGCAACAGCGACCAGATGTGGCGCTTGTCGTCCTCGGCCATCGTCGACCATGCGGCAATTTCGTCGAGCGTGCGCCAGCAGCCAGAGCACCACCCCGTCGCTGGATTCATGCGGCAGATGTTGGTGCAGGGCGATGGCACAGGGGACGCGGGCAGGGTCATGATGGCCTTGGGGTGACGTAGGGAAGCGTTCGCTCAGTCGCGCAGCGCCACGTCGACGACGGGCGCGCCCGTCATCGCCACGAGCTGCATCGGCGTGAGGTTGAACACGGCATGCGGGTGCCCGGCGGCGGCCCACAGACTGGTGAGCTTGAGCAGGTCTTCGTCGATCAGCGTGAGCGGCGACACGACGTGCCCGATCGGGCTGACGCCACCAATTGAATAGCCTGTCTTCTCCTTGACGAAACGCGCATCGGCGCGGGCAAGGTCGCCGACCTGTGCCGCCACCTTCTTCTCGTCGACGCGATTGATGCCGCTCGCGATGACCAGCACCGGGGTGTCGTCGGCGGCGCGGCGAAAGAGGATCGACTTGGCGATCTGGGCCACATCGCACCCCAGGCCGGCAGCGGCCTCGGCCGAGGTCTTGCCGGTGCTCGGCAACAGCACGATCGGCTGGTCGTGGCCCAGGCCGGCGAGCAGCCGTGCAACGTGACGTGCGCCTTCGGGAAGAGCGTCCTGTTGGGCGGGTTCGGGAGTCCGGGGTGTCTCGCTCATGGTCGTGTCAGTGTCTTCGAATCACAGGGTCGACGCGGGCACATTGGCCCGCGCGGTATCACACACAGGTGGGCGCGCCGTCCTGCAGTTTCGCGAGCATGGCGCGGCCGACGCGTGACGCGTTCGGCCGGTCGATGGCGCGCGAAATGAAGTCGCCCGTGCGTACGACGGCGTCCAGATCGATGCCGGTCTCGATGCCGAGACCATGCAGCAGATACACCACGTCTTCCGTCGCCACGTTCCCCGTCGCGCCCTTGGCGTACGGGCAGCCGCCGAGGCCGGCGACGGACGAGTGGAAAATCGAAATGCCCGAGAGCAGCGCGGCGTAGACGTTGGCCGTCGCCTGGCCGTAGGTGTCGTGGAAGTGGCCGGACAGACGCTCGATCGGGAACACCTTCGCGCAGGCTTCCATGACTTCGCGGGTGCGCGAGGGCGTGCCCACGCCGATGGTGTCGGCAATGTCGATTTCGTCGCAGCCGAGCGCCGCGAGTCGTTGCACGACGTCGACCACGCTCGCGACGGACACTTCCCCTTGGTACGGGCAGCCGAGCGCGCACGAGATGCTGCCGCGCAGGCGCAGGCCGGCGTCCTTCGCCGCGCGCGCGACGGGTTCGAAGCGCGCGATGCTCTCTACGATGGAGCAGTTGATATTGCGTTGCGAGAACGCTTCGCTCGCGGCGCCGAAGATCACCACTTCGTCGGCCTTGGCCGCCACCGCGCCCTCGAAGCCGCGCAGGTTCGGCGTGAGCACCGAGTAGATCGTGCCGGGACGACGCGTAATGCCCGCCATCACCTCGGCGCCGTCGGCCATCTGCGGCACCCATTTGGGCGAGACGAACGAGGTGGCTTCGATATTGGCGAAGCCGGCGGCCGACAGTCGGTCGATCAGCGCAATCTTGATATCGGTCGGTACCGGCTGTTTTTCGTTTTGCAGACCGTCGCGCGGGCCGACTTCGACCACTTTCACGTGCTTCGGCAGATTAGGCGTGGACAAGGACATGCGGTGTCTCCTTGGAGGGGTTCGGGCAATGACGCGCGTGGGCGACGGCTCAGTAGCCGCGCGCCGGGTCGACGATGCCGGTGATGGCTTCGCCGCGTTCGAGCGCGGCGATCTTCCCGGCGATCTGCGCGACCGTTTCGTCGCGCAACGTCAGGGCGGAAATGTGCGGTGTGAGCGTCAGGCGAGGTGCGTGCCAGAACGGATGGTCTGCCGGCAACGGCTCGGTGCGAAACACGTCGAGCGTGGCTGCGGCGATCTGGCCGCTGTCCAGCGCGGCAAGGAGGTCGTCTTCCACCAGGTGCGCGCCGCGCGCGACGTTGATCAGGAACGCTCCTTGCGCCAACTTCGCAAACAGCTTGGCGTTGAGCACATCGACCGTTTGCGGCGTGAGCGGCAGCAGGTTGACGAGTATGCGGGTGCCGGACACGCAGGCATCGAAGCCGGCGTCGCCGTGGTGCAATTCGATGCCGCTATCGTCGCTGCGCTGGCTGCGGGTCCATGCACGTACCGGAAAGCCGAACGCCTTCAGTGCCTGGGCGACGTGCGCGCCGAGCGTGCCGTAACCGAGCACCGCGACGGGGAAATCCGCGAGACGGTTCGGCTTCTGGAACTTCCACTGACCTCGGGTTTGCTGCGCATCGAATTCGTCGAGACGGCGGAAGTAGCGCAATGCGGCGGCGCTCACGTACTGCGCCATCTGGTCGGCCATGCCGGCGTCTTCGAGACGGACCAGCGGCACGCCCGCCGGCAGGCGATGCGCGTCTTCGCCGTGCGTGCCGAGCACACCGTCCACCCCGGCGCCCAGGTTGAAAATCGCTTTCAGGCGCTCGCGCGGTTGCAACACTTCGGCATTCGGCTTCCAGAGCACCAGGTAGTCGGCGGGTGCTGCATCGCCAGGCTGCCAGCCGCGAATGCCGGCCTGCGGCAGATGCTCGGCGAGGCCGGCTTCGTAGGCGGCGGTCTTGCCGTCCGGAGAAAAGATCAGGATGTCCATGAGTTGCGGGGCAGACGCGTATAGGAATGAGTCATGGCGATAGGGCCAGCGAGGGGGCGGCACGCACCTACCGCACTGACGGTAACGGCGCGGGCGCATGGCACACATGTCCGGTCCTTCCGGCAGGCGTCGACGGCGCAGCCGCGTTCACTCGATTGACGTTAACGTCAAGTGTAACGCAGCTTGTGGTGTCGCGCGTACTGCGGCGAGGCCGGAGTCGCGGAGGGCGACGAGCCGCGAGGAGGGTGCGGAGGGCGAGGAAGGCGAGGAAGGCGAGGGCGGGGCGGTGACGTTGTGACGCGGCGCAGCGGCACAGCGCGCCGCTCCGCCGTCGGGGAATGACCGAAGCCGGTCAGTCGTTGGCGGCCGCGCGCAACGTCACGAGGTTGACGGCGAAATTGTGGCTGTCGTCGGCGATCCAGACTTCACCGTCCTGAATCGTGCACTGGAGGCGCATCGTGCGCGCGGCGAGTGCCGTGAGCGCCTCGGCGGACGCCTCATCGAGCATGCGCACCGTGAGGTTCGACAAGCGGGTGATCTGCGACTCGGTCGCCTGCCACCAGACGGCGGCGGGTTTGCCACCGTACGCCACGACGTCGACATGCGTCGCACGGCCCGCGGCTTTGACAAGGCGCCGCGCGTCGGGCTGCCCGACGTCGATCCAGCGGACGATGTCGCCCCCGAAGTCGTGTTCCCACAGGTCGGGCTCGTCGGCGTTGGAGAGGCCCTTGCCGAACGCGAGCCGTTCATCGGCATACAGCATGAAGGCCAGCAGGCGCACCATCATGCGTTCGTCGGTTTCCGACGGATGTCGGGCGAGCGTCAGGCTATGGGCGGCGTAGTAGTGGCGGTCGAGGTTGGTGATCTGCACCTCGGCCTTGTATATGGTGGCTTTGAGTGCCATACCGGGAAACCGCAGGAATGAAGGGAGTCGCAAGCATACACTAGCGCGTTGTTCCCGCTCTCCAAGGCGCCATGGCATGCCGATGGCGCACCGCGGCAAGCGGGCGGCAAGCTCGGTATACTGGCGGCCCCGCCTTACCTGATGTGTCTCCCATGCCGGTTCCTGTACCGCAAACGATCGACGTCAACGGTTATCCGATGGCGTACGTCGAGACCCCTGCCCCCGCCGACGCCAGTGGCGCGCCGCTCTTGCTGGTTCACGGTTCGCTTTGCGATTGCCGTTACTTCAAGCCGAACATGGCGCCGTTGGGGCAGCGGCGGCGGGTCATCTCGGTGAGTCTGCGTCACTACTGGCCCGAAGCCTGGGGCGGCCATGACGGTACGTTCTCGGGGGAGCAGCACGCCGAGGACCTGGCCGCATTCGTCACGGCGTTGGGCGTCGGCCCGGTCCATATGCTCGGCCATTCGCGCGGCGGCTATGTCGCGTTGCGCACGGCACTGCTCGCGCCCGACACCGTACGCTCGCTGATACTGGCGGACCCGGGCGTGGAAATCAGCGGCGGCCCGGCGCAGACGCCACTCGACCGCGAGCGGGGCAGCTTCCGCGAGCAGGCGCTTGCTGCCATCGAGTCCGGGGATATCGACGGCGGACTGGCGATCTTTATCGACACCGTGAGCGGCCCGGATACGTGGCGGCGCATGGTGCCGTGGTTCAAGCAGATGGTGCGCGACAACGCTCACACCCTGATCGGTCAGGTGGCCGAGCCGCGTACGCCGTTGCCGATCGACGCCCTTGGCGCGTTGCATGCGCCGGTGCTTCTGATGGGCGGCGCGCAAAGTCCCGCACCCTATCCCGACGTGCTGAACGCGCTCGCGTGCGCCATGCCGGAAGCCCGTCGCATGGTGATCCAGGACGCATCGCACGGCATGAATCTGGCCAATCCGATTGCGTTTCACCGCGCGGTGGACGCCTTCCTCGGGAACGACTGAACCCGAGGAGCGACGCCGGCGCGCGAGCCGGCGCGCGAGCCGGCGTCGCCCGGCGCCGGACACGCGCGCGTTGCGCGGACGTCGCGTCCCGCGATCAATCGCCCCGTTCTCATTCGTCGCGCAACACGCCGTGGCCCAGACGCAAGCTCAGCGTGCGGACCAGATCGGCCATCCACGCCTGATCGCGGTCCGACAATTTCTGCATTGCCCGGTTGAGCGAGGGATACGGATCGCAGGGCACCGCCACCCCCGCGTCAGCCAGCATGCCGTTCGACGAATCGAACGCCAGCAACTCATGCGGTGGCAGTCCCAACGTGTCGGCGAGAATGCAAATGTTGCGCAGCGAGATATTGCGCTTGCCTCGCTCGACACCGCTCAGGTATGAGCGCGCCAGACCGCTTTCCAGGGCAAGCTTGTCTTGCGCCCAGTTGTACTTCTTGCGCAAACCGGCCAGGTGTCGGCCGAATCTGAATAAATTGGTGTCCATAAGAATGTTTTCCTTGTTAGGGACAAGAAGATTGAAACAAAAAGCCGGCATTGGGGACGGTGCCTCGGGTATCCCCCGTTTGCGAGGCACGAACTACCGGGTCCGCAACGCGGATTTTTTGCGGACTTTCGGAGAAGGCACAAGGAGTGCGTGCTTTCAGACGGTAGTGGTGGCGCCAGTTTGCGTACCGCTCTGCAGGCATTTCGATACGCTTTGTCGCACTCCCGTGAACCGGAGCCGCGCAGTGTGACACCGGACATGCCGGCGCAAGCCATCACGCGATTCTGAAAGTTTCCGCCTTGGGATGTCACTCGATGTTGACGGGGCGAACCGGACGTTGTGTCGAGCGGCGCGAATGGTCGGCAGTCATCGGCCGGCTGTCATGCTTGATAGGCTTGGCGTGCATGAAATAGGCACGGCGCGGTGATACGTCCATTGCGGGGATGTAAGACGCTCGACGAAGCGAGCGTTTTTACGGAAGGCCAGGTCACGCTTACAAGACGAACGCTCACGCAACGTCCCCGCGATGCTGGGGGGACTTTGCGCAATGTCCTAAGAATCAATTGCCTCGCTTTCGCTCACTCGTCATCGCCGGTGGGGAAACGCCGCGAGTCATCGCGTGCGATGGCGTCGGATCTGGCGGCATTGGCCGACGTGACGGATGTGTCGTGGCGTTCGGATGGGGTGCGCCCGGGGTCACAGATGCGCGCGACGGGATGGGCGGCGTCGGTGCCGGTGCCGTCGGCAACGCGGTAGCCAGCTTCCCTCGGCGCGGCGAGTTGAAGATGGGCAGGAAAGCCTGCGGAGAACGCTGGGGCGGTGGGCGTCCGTCTAGCGGCGTTGGGGAGAGCCGCGGGCGGGGCGGCGGCGTCATCGAGGTCGTCGAAATCGTCGAGATCCTCGGTATCGTCGATGCCGTCGCGCGCTTCGTGCCGATTGCGCCTATCTCGCGCATCGCCACAGGCACCGCCGTGTGCGACAGACAAGGGGCCGCATCGGTCTGCGTAAGCGTCGGTCGCCGACGGCGGCGCCGCCTGACTCAGGCGGGAGCTGAGGCTTCGAATGATCTCGGCGAGCCAGACCTGATCGCGGTTTTCGAGGCGGCACAGCGAACGGCTGATCTGCGGCAATGGCGTACGATCGGGTAGCGCTGCGGTGTCAGCGGCACCGGCCGCCTGCGCAAAGCGCAGCATTTCGGACGTTGGCACGCCGAGCGTATCGGCCAGTACGCAGATATTGACCAGGGCGACGTTGCGTCGACCGCGCTCGATGCCGCTGACGTACGAGCGAGCCAGACCGCTCTCGAGCGCCAGTTTCTCCTGCGACCAGCCGCGCGCCTTGCGCAAGCAGGCCAGATGGTCTCCGAACAGCGCGAGTGGATTCGTTTGCATGGCGGAACTCCGTTGACGAGTCACACAGCGTAATCAATCCCCCCGCGTCTTGCGACGTTATATCGCTCTCCTCCCCATGCGTTACAGGCGGGCCTCTATACAGAGTCGGCGACCTCTATAGCGCAAAACTTATCGGACGCTTCCCAATTCATGGGGCCGCGCCATCACACGAGACGTTGTCAGCCGATGGGGCGACACGCTGACATGGAACGGCGCCAGTGCATCGGATGGTGCTGGCCGTGGCGTAGGCCGATGATGTCGATCAGCGCAGGCAGAAGCGGGCTAGCGCGCCGCGCAGGACGGCGGGCAGCGCGGCGGCGAAACCGAACGGGCGCGACAGCGCGGCCAGGCCCTCGCCATTGAGCACGCGAGCGCCCTCCAGGTGAGTGGCCAGCCGGCAGAAATCTTCTCGATTCATACCGACGCGCTCGCAGGCGATATCGAGCTGTTTCAAATCGTTCGGATGCAGCTCAAGGGTGACGGTAATGCGCTCTGAGGCGGTGTTCATGTCTGCCAATTTTCTCTGGTTCAAAACATTGGGCATGCCGCGCGGGTGAAGCGCATGCCGAAGCGCCCACGCGATAACGCGAGCGAGCGTGATCCGACGGCGCGCGATGGAGGGCGTCGGGGGCTAATGCAATGCGTGGGCAATACGAGGCTGTGGGCGCGAAATTGGCCGCCCGAGTCGTGGGCGGCGGTACGGCGCTAACGCGTGAGAGCGATGCCTCGTAACGGCGGGGAGGGATGACTCTCTATCCGGCCAGGACATCGGTGCCGGAATACAGCATGAGTACTGCGGACTGCGGACTACGGACTACGATTTCAAGTACGACGACAACTCGGTGCGACTCGTTGAACGGCGACTGACCGCTTCGGTTCCGGCAGCGTCGGCCCCAGCGGTGGCCGGCCAACGTTAAATTACGCGGCGTCCTTCAAGCGAATGCGCGAGCAAGGGGTACGACGATGACTACGGCGATATCGCAGGACACGTGAGACGTGGGTCGCCGCTGCGGTGCGTGCCGCAGCGCGTTGCAGTTGCATGACACGTGCCACTGTCGCCGTGACGGCGAGCGTCGCGACCCCTAGCCAAATGACGAAAATCACAAACCCTCTCCCTAAGCGACGACAGCGCGGCGTAACAACAGACGTAAGCGATGACTGTGTCCAATGACGACCGGCCCGAGTGGCAGCAGCGCGAGAGACATCGGCACGAGAGACATCGGCCCGCGTTGACCGCAAGGCGAAATTCAGAAAGCGGGGACGCCAGTCGTCGCAAGTCGGTTGCTACCGCAACAAACTTCAACAGGAGCGAATTCTAAATAGATTCCCGGATAGGGTAAATACCAATTAAGCAAATTGTGTATTTTTTAAGACAGAGGAATCGGAATCGTCCAAACGATCGTTTGAATTCCAGGTGCTTAAATTCATTGGAAAAATCGGCCCGAACCCGCGGGCTTCCACGTGTTCGGCCCGATCAGGACGAAGGGGGTCAGAAGCTGTGCTTCAGGCCCATGCCGACCAGCAACTGCGTTCGTGCGCCGGCGTTGAAGCCGTACGAACCGACCGACGCGGTGGCTTCCACCGTTTGACCGCTATCCAGCGTCTTGCCGATGGCCTGTTGATAGCCACCGATGACGTAGGTCGACGTGCGCTTGGACAGCGCATAGGTGACGCCGGCATTGAACTGGTTGTAGTGAGCGCCGAGGTTGCGCGCACCGCGCATTCGCGTGTAGCTATAGCCGATGCCCGTGTTGATCGCCGGCGTCAGGGCATATGTGGCGAAGGCGTTCACGGTGTCGAATGTCGCCGTGCCGGTGAATTCCGACAGACCATCGCTCGCGTACTGGGCATTCGAATACGACAGCCCAAGGATCGCCGGGCCAACGGCGTACTTGCCGGCCACGCGCGCGATGCGTACCTTGCTCGCCGTACGGAAGCCACTGTTGATCGGCGAGTTGAACAGCGAGCCTGCGCTGCTGGTCCACTCGCGATAGCCGTAGGCCGCCCGCGTGTTGCCACCGTCCGCGAAGAAAAAACCGGCGCCGAGCGCGAGCGGACCGTTGTTGTAGGCACCGGCGACGCCGTACGACCGGCCGGCCCCGGTTTCCCCGGCCACGTTGCCCGATGCGTACATGCCTTCGAACTGCAGGCCGCCGAAGTTCGGTGTGGCGTAGCGGATCGAGTTGTTGATGCGTGCGCCGTTGTCGTAGTTGTCGACGTCGCCCGGCGTGGCAAAGAACCCACCGAAGTAACCGTCTGCGGTCATGCCCTGCACGAGATTGACGACCGGGTCGTACTGACGGCCGATGGTCACTTCGCCCCATTCGGTGCTCGTCAGGCCGACGATGGATTTGCGTCCGAACGCCCGGCCGCCGTTACCCATCTCGCCGTTGACCGCATTGAAGCCGCTTTCGATCTGGAACATCGCCGACAGTCCGCGGCCCAGCGGCTCGGTGCCACGCAAGCCCCAGCGGCTGCCGGAGATGATGTTGCTCGTGATCATCGATCGCGATTGCGGGCCGTTGAGGCCGTCCGTGTGATTGGCGTGGACGAAGCCGGAATCGATCGTGCCGTAGAGGGTGACGTTGCTTTGCGCATTGGCGCTGGCAGGCAAAGTCAGGAGGGTGAGCGTGGCGGCGAGCGCAATGGCGCGCGGGCCGATGAACGAGTGAGGACGTTGAGTCATGGTGTCGAGCGCTTAACCGCGCATGGTGGAAATCGACACCGAGAATATTTCCGAACAGCCATTCGGATTCCTTATGAAAATTCCGAATGCACTGAAATCCCCATGGCAGCGACCCCCTGTCGGGGGCGCTGCCGAAGTTTCTAGGAAGTGTCCTCAAATTTCATCGCGCGCTACCGCAGTAAGCGGTAGCGCGGAAAGCACCGTCCTGCGCGAGTCAATGTGGATCCGCACCGGCGTGCGCTGCGGCGTGATGCCGGAGCACCGCGCCAGGACGATCGTTATCGCTTGAACGCCAGCAACTGGGCGCCTTCCGGCACCTGGTCGCCGACGGCGAACAGCACCTCTTCGATTTCACCGTCCTCGGGTGCGCTGATGGTGTGCTCCATCTTCATCGCTTCCATCACGAGCAGCGGCGCGCCCTTCTCGACCTTCGTACCGGCTGGCGCGAGCACGGCAATGACCTTGCCCGGCATCGGCGCCGTCAGCCGCCCCTCGCCCCCTTCCTGCGCCCCGGCCTGTGCCAGCGGATCGTGCCAGCGCAGCGTCCAGGACTGACCGTCCGCGAAGACGTGCGCGGCGTCGTGTTCGAAGTCGACATGCCCTTGAACGCGGCGATCGCCGAGCGTCACGCGATACACCCCGGCGTCGTGGGCGTAGCGATACGGATACGTCTGCCCGTCCACGGTGAGCGTGCTCGCCTGTGGCCCGCTCGTGAGGAGAACCGACAGCCGCGTCTCGTCGTGATCGAAGGCGAGGGTGCGCTGGTAGTCGCCGTTCAGGCGCCACCCGGTGGCGAGCTGCCACGGCGAGTGGTGATCGATGCTGTCCTGATATTTGCGGCGGCCGATCACGGTTTCGCGGGCCAGCTGCGCCGCGACGGCCAGTGCCAGCGTGGTCGCCGGTACCGGGGCGGCGGCCGGGAACAGCGTGTCGCGATGGCGCTCGATCAGCCCGGTGTCGAGATCGGCCGCGGCGAACGGCTCGCTGGCGACCAGGCGTCCGAGGAACGCGATGTTTGTCTGCACGCCCACCACGCGATACTGGCCTAGCGCGCGTCGCATGCGGGCGAGCGCTTCGTCGCGGTCCCGACCCCACACGATCAGCTTGGCGATCATCGGGTCGTAGAAGGGCGAGATGGTGTCGCCTTCGCGCACCCCGGAGTCGATGCGCACCGCGGCCGGCACGTCGGCGCTGCCGATCTCGCACTGGACCGCTGCGGGCGGACGCAACGTGCAGAGCGTGCCCGTCGATGGCAGGAAGTTGTTATCCGGATTCTCGGCGTAGATACGGGCTTCGAGCGCATGCCCGTGAATGCGCAACGCGTCCTGCTTGCGCGGCAACGGTTCGCCCGCCGCCACGCGCAATTGCCATTCCACCAGATCGAGCCCGGTGATCATCTCCGTGACCGGATGCTCGACCTGCAGGCGCGTGTTCATCTCCATGAAGTAGAACGAGCCGTCCTGATTGGCGATGAACTCGACCGTGCCCGCGCCGACATAGCCCACGGCCCGCGCGGCATTACAGGCGGCTTCGCCCATGGCGCGACGACGCTCGTCGGTCATGCCCGGGGCGGGGGCTTCTTCCAGGACCTTCTGGTGACGGCGCTGCACCGAGCAGTCGCGCTCGAACAGATAGACGCAGTTGCCGTGCGCGTCGGCAAATACCTGAATCTCGATATGGCGCGGACGCGTCAGATACTTTTCGACCAACACGCGCTCGTCGCCGAAGCTGCTGGCGGCTTCGCGCTGGCAGGACGTGAGCGCGGCGCGAAACGCCGAGCTGCGCTCAACCACGCGCATGCCCTTGCCGCCGCCGCCCGCGCTGGCCTTGAGCAGCACGGGGTAGCCGATTTCGTCGGCGCGCTCGTGCAGGAACGCGGCGTCTTGATTGTCGCCGTGGTAGCCCGGCACCAGCGGCACTGCGGCGCCTTCCATCAGGGTTTTCGCGGCGCTCTTGCTGCCCATCGCGTGAATGGCGCCGACCGGCGGGCCAATGAAGACGATGCCGGCCTCGTGACACGCGGCGGCGAAGGCTTCGTTCTCGGACAGGAAGCCGTAGCCCGGGTGGATGGCCTGGGCGCCGGTGGCCTTGGCGGCGTTGATGATGGCATCGATGCGCAGATAGCTCTCGCGCGCGGCGGCGCCACCCACGTGCACCGCTTCGTCGCACACGGCGACATGCTTGGCGTGCGCGTCGGCGTCGGAATAGACGGCCACCGTGCGGATGCCCAGCCGTGCGGCCGTGGCGGCCACGCGGCAGGCGATTTCGCCGCGGTTGGCGATGAGGATCTTGTCGAACATGCTGCCTCCGGAAAATGATCGATTGGGGCGGCGCCTGCGCATCGCACTTCGCTTGTGACGAAGGGCCACTGCACTCGCGCCATTCTCTTTGCTATCCAACTTCGCCGCGACGGCGGATCGTCTTTTGCGATCTCGTCGCCGTCGTGGCGGCTTAACCTGTCAACACATCCTTCAACGCCAGCCCTTCGCCGTGCCGATAACGCTCAGTGCGTGGCGCAGGCCGTCAGGCCATCGCACTCGCCTGCGGGCTCGGCGGCGCCGAGCTTTTCCTCGGTCGACGTGTGCATGCCGAGACGCGCGAGCAACGCGCGGTCGTGTTCGGCCTGAGGGTTCTGCGTCACGAGCAGCTTCTCGCCGTAGAACATCGAATTCGCGCCGGCGAGGAAGCACAACGATTGCAGGGCGTCGTCCATCATCTCGCGCCCGGCCGACAGCCGCACCATCGCGCGCGGCATTGTGATACGCGCCACGGCGATCATGCGCACGAAGTCGAACGGATCGACGGCGTCGTTGTTCTCCAGCGGCGTGCCTTCGACCTTCATCAGGTTGTTGATGGGCACCGATTCGGGATACGGCGACAGGTTGGCGAGCTGTGCGATCAGGCCGGCGCGCTCGCGGCTTGTCTCGCCCAGGCCGACGATGCCGCCGCAGCACACCTTCAGTCCCGCGTCGCGCACGCGGGCCAGCGTGTCCAGGCGATCCTGATAGGTGCGCGTGGTGATGATCTGCCCATAGAACTCGGGCGACGTGTCGAGGTTGTGGTTGTAGTAGTCGAGGCCGGCGTCGCGCAATTGCTGCGCTTGCCCGTCACGCAGCATGCCGAGCGTGACGCATGTCTCCAGGCCCAGCGCCTTGACGCTGCGCACCATCTCGCCCACCGCGTCGACCTGGTGCGGCTTCGGGCTGCGCCAGGCGGCGCCCATGCAGAAGCGGGTCGCTCCTGCATCTTTCGCGCGTTGCGCCGCGGCGACCACTTCCTCCACCGGCATGAGCTTCTCGGCTTCCACGCCGGTGTCGTAGCGCGCCGATTGCGGGCAATAGGCGCAGTCCTCCGGGCACCCGCCGGTCTTGATCGAGAGCAGCGTCGAGAGCTGCACGGCATTGGCATCGAAGTGTTCGCGATGCACTTGCTGTGCGCGGAAGATCAGGTCATTGAACGGCAGTGCAAAGAGCGCCTCGATGTCGGCGACGCTCCAGGGCGTGTCGTTGCGGCGCAGGGCTTCGTCGTGGCCGTGAGCGGCGGTGTGGGCGTGAACTTGCATGATGTGATTCCTTGAATTCGGTGAGTTCGTTGATGTCGCGCGATAGGGCAGTGGCGCGCTCAGGGCCGCGTCATGTCGACGAGCGGCCCGATGTCGAGATAGCCGGAGGCGGTCGCCGCGTCGGGGTGCGCCAGATGCGGCACGCGCCCGAGCAGCGGCGCGGGCAAGCGCGCGGCAAGGGTGTCGATGTTTGCCGCCACGTGACGCATCTCCGGATCGACGTGATTGGCGACCCAGCCCGCGAGCGTGAGCCCGCGGGCGGTGATGGCCTCGGCGGTGAGCAGGGCGTGGTTGATGCAGCCGAGCCGCAAACCGACGACCAGGATCACCGGCAGGCCGAGCTGGCGCGCCAGCTCGGCCGTATCCGGTGCATTGGCATCGGCGCCGAGCGGCACACGAAAGCCGCCCACGCCCTCGACGATCACCAGATCGGCCCGCGCGGCGACACGCGCATAGCCCGCGCGGATCACGCTGCAATCGAGCGCGATGCCTTCAGCGGCGGCGGCGATATGGGGCGCCGTGGCGTCCTTGAGCACATAGGGGCAGTACCAGTCGTCGGGCAGCTTCAGGTTGCTCGCCTGGTGCAACTGCTCGACGTCGTCGTTGACGAAGCGCCCGTTATGCTCCGAGGCGCCAGCCGCGACCGACTTGAGCCCCGCGCACACCAGCCCGCGCCGAGAGGCGGCATGGAGCAGCGCAGACGACACGAGCGTCTTGCCGATTTCCGTGTCGGTGCCGGTAACGAAGAACGCATGGCGCGCCGACGTGGCCCGGGCGGCGGGCGTATCGATAGATATATCGAGGGGAGCGACGAGACGCGGATCAGCCATGGGCGTGCTCCGTCCAGTCTCGATCCAACTGGTTGATGGCGGTGGCGAGCCGGTCGACGTCGTCGGCCGTGTGCGTTGCGCAGAGCGTCAGGCGCAGTCGCGACGTGCCGGGTGCCACGGTCGGCGGGCGGATGGCGGGCACCCACAGTCCCGCTTCGGCCAGCCCAGCCTGCGCGTGCAGTGCCGCGGCATTCTCGCCGAGGATGATCGGCTGCACGCCCGTGGGCGAGACCCTGTGCCGCCAATGCCGCAGCGTGAGCGAGTCGCGCAGTTGGGCGATGCGCGCTTGCAGCGCGGCGCGGCGCTCGCGGCCTTCGTCGCCGGCGATCAGCGCCAGGCTCGTGAGCAGTGCGTGGGCCTGCGACGGCGCGGCGGCCGTGGTGAAGATATACGGCCGCGCACGATTGACGAGCCATTCGATGACACGCTCGTTGGCGGCGACGAATGCGCCGCCGACACCGGCGGCCTTGCCGAGCGTTCCGATGATGACAAGGTTCGGCGAGCACAGATCGAAATGCTCGAACACGCCTCGCCCCGTCTCGCCGACGACGCCGAAGCCATGCGCATCGTCTACCACCAGCCACGCGTTGTGTCGTTCGGCCAGTGCAAGCAGTTGTGGCAGCGGCGCGATATCGCCGTCCATCGAGAACACGCCGTCGGTGACGATCAGCTTCGTCTCGGCGGTGCTGGCGTCGAGCAGCGCGGCCAGGGCGTCGACGTCGCCGTGCGGGTAGACGTGCGTGCGCGCCCGGGACAGACGTGCGCCGTCGATCAGCGAGGCGTGATTGAGCGCTTCGGAGAAGATGTCGGCGTCCTTGTTGGCGAGCGCGGAGAGGGTCGCCAGGTTGGCCATGTAACCGGTACAGAAGTACAGCGCGCGGCCGTCGACGAGATGGGGCGACATGAAGTCGGCGAGCGCGTCTTCGAGTTCCGCGTGGGCCTGCGAATGACCGCTGATGAGGTGCGATGCGCCGCTGCCTGCGCCGTAGCGCCGCGCGCCCTCGATGAGCGCCTCGACAATCTTCGGATGCGCTGCCAGACCGAGATAGTCGTTGCTGGCGAATGCGAGCACGTCGCGGCCGTCGGCGCGCACATGGGGCTGGCAGGGCGTGGACACCACGCGGCGGCGGCGTCGCAGATGCGCGCGGTCGATGTCGGCCAGGCCGGCGTCGAGCCGGGCGAACAGGGGATGGGTTGTCATGCGGGCACCTCCGTGCCGTGCGTCGTCGTGGCGTCGAAGGCCGCAAGCGTTTGCGCCGCGAGCCAGTCGATGGTGTCGTCGTCGAGCACGTACGGCGGCATCAGGTAGACCGTGGCGCCGATGGGGCGCAGCAGCACGCCGCGCGCCCGGGCTTCGGCGTAAAAGCGTTTCGCGAAGGCGCTGGCGGCGCCGGGGGTGTCCGGCAACATCGCATCGAACGCCCAGATCATGCCGCGATGACGCAAGTGCCTGGCCCGCGGATCGTCGGCCAACGGCGCGAGTGCCTGGGTGAGGCGTTGTGCGCGAAGTATGTTGCTGGCGAGCACGTCGTCGTCGGCAAAGATGTCGAGCGTGGCGAGCGCGGCGCGGCACGCCAGCGGATTGCCGGTGTACGAGTGCGAGTGCAGGAAGCCGCGTGCGGTCTCGTCGTCGTAGAAGGCGTTGTAGATCGCGTCGCGCGAGAGCACCAGCGACAGGGGCAGATAGCCGCCGCTGATGCCCTTGGACAGGGTGAGCAGATCGGGCCAGATGCCGGCCTGCTCGCTCGCGAAGAAGGTGCCGGTGCGTCCGCACCCAACGGCGATTTCGTCGGCGATCAGATGCGCGCCGTGCTGGTCGCACAGCGCGCGCACGCGGCGCAGATACTCGGGATCGTGCATTGCCATCCCGGCCGCACATTGCACCAGCGGTTCGACGATGACGGCGGCGATGCGTCCCTCGCGCTGCGTAAGCAACGTCTCGAGGTCTGCCGCGGCGCGACGCGCGACGTCGGCCGGCGTCTCCCCGTCGCGGGCGTCACGCGCGTCGGGCGAGGCCACCACGTGGGCGTGGCGCAGCAGCGGGTCGTAGGCATCGCGAAAGAGCGCAACGTCGGTCACGGCGAGCGCACCGAGCGTCTCACCGTGATAGCCGTGGCGCACGCAGACGAATTCGCGCTTGTCGCTGTGGCCCTGATTGCGCCACGCGTGAAAGCTCATCTTCAGGGCGATCTCGACGGCCGACGCGCCATCAGACGCGAAGAACGCATGGCCGAGCACGCCGCCGGTCAGCGCCGACAGACGCTCGGCCAGGGCAACGACCGGTTCGTGGGTGAAGCCTGCGAGCATCGCGTGTTCGAGGCGGCCAAGCTGATCGACGAGTGCCGCGTTGATGCGCGGATTCGCGTGGCCGAACAGATTGACCCACCATGAGCTGATGGCGTCGAGGTAACGCTCGCCGTCGGTATCGACGAGCCAGGGACCTTCGCCGTGGGACAACGCGACGAGCGGTAGCTGTGCCTGTTGCTTCATCTGCGTGCAGGGGTGCCAGACCTGTCGCAGACTGCGCGCGGCGAGATCGCCGGGAACGGCGGGGGGGCGCGAAGAGGCGTCCATCGGTGACTCCTTGGTTGGCCGCGACGGACGACGCTCACAAGCTAATGTGTGCCGTCCGTTCGGCTGGCCGGTGACGGGCATTGCGCAGGGCGCTGCCGCACGGGGCCGGAGGTGGGGGGATGGACGCATGGTAGGCAAAGCGTTTTAGTAGGGCAATAGGCGGAATTGGTGCGAAAAATCGCTGTTTTGTGTGCCGTAGCGTGACGTTATCGATAAATTCGCAAAACCCGCCGATAACGTTGCGGCATCTCCGCCGTCACCCCTCCCCCAAAAAATTTGTAACCGATGATGTGGCCTGACGCACGTGCGTCGCTCAGGACGCTTCGCGCCATGCTGGCGCGCGCTTCTCGAGGAACGAGCGCACCCCTTCGCGGCCTTCGTCGGACGCGCGGATCTTCGCGATGCGGTCCGCCGTGTCGGCGATGGCGCCGTCGTCGATCTCTCGACTCGCGAAGTCCTGCACGAGCCGTTTGCACTCTTTTACTGCGTTCGGGCTGTTGTCGACGAGCGCCTTGGCCAGTGCCTGCACGGTGCTGTCGAGCGCCTCGGCGCTCACGACTTCGTGCACGAGACCGTGACGGTGGGCGGTCGCGGCGGTGAAGCGCTCCGCCGTGAGGAAATAGCGGCGCGAAGCCGACTCGCCGAGGGCGCGAATGACGTAGGGGCCGATCGTTGCCGGCATCAGGCCCAGCTTTGCCTCCGACAGGCAGAAGTGCGCAGTGTCGACCGCCACGACCATGTCGGCCACGGCGGCAAGACCCACGCCGCCCGCGTACGCGTCGCCCTGCACGCGGGCGATCACCGGCTTCGGGCAGCGATAGATCGTGCTCAGCATGACGGCCAGCGTCATCGCGTCGGCGCGGTTCTCGGCGTCCGAGTAGCCGGCCATCTTCTGCATCCAGTTCAGATCGGCACCCGCGCAGAAGGCGACGCCTTCTGCGGCGAGCACGATGGCGCGCACGTCGTCGTTCGTGGCGAGCGCGCGAAACGCGCCCGTCAGTTCCTCGATGACCGTTTCGTTGAACGCGTTGCGCACGTCCGGACGATTGAGCGTGACGGTGGCGACGTGGGCGTCGACGCTGACTTTTAACGTGACGAGATTCATGACGTGGAATTCCTCGATGGGCCGTTGCGGGCGATTACATGCGGAACAGGCCGAAGCGCGTTTCGGGAATGGGCGCGTTGAGCGTGGCCGACAGCCCCAGTCCGAGCACGGTGCGGGTATCCGCCGGATCGATCACGCCGTCGTCCCACAGGCGGGCGCTGGCGTAGTACGGATGGCCCTGGCGCTCGTATTGATCGCGAATCGGCTGCTTGAAGGCATCCTCTTCCTCGGCGCTCCACTGGCCGCCACGGCCCTCGATGCCGTCGCGCTTGACCGTGGCGAGCACCGACGCGGCCTGCTCGCCGCCCATCACCGAGATACGGGCGTTCGGCCACATCCACAGGAAGCGCGGCGAGTAGGCCCGGCCACACATGCCGTAGTTGCCGGCGCCGAACGAGCCGCCGATGATGACCGTGAACTTCGGCACGTTCGCGGTGGCGACCGCCGTCACCATCTTCGCGCCGTGCTTGGCGATGCCCTCGTTCTCATACTTGCGCCCGACCATGAAGCCGGTGATGTTCTGCAGGAAGATCAGCGGGATCTTGCGCTGGCAGCACAGCTCGATGAAGTGCGCGCCTTTCTGGGCCGACTCGGAGAACAGGATGCCGTTGTTCGCCACGATGCCGACCGGATAGCCCCACAGATGCGCGAAGCCGCACACGAGCGTGGTGCCGTAGCGCGCCTTGAATTCGTCGAACTCGGAGCCGTCGACCAGGCGCGCAATCACTTCGCGTACGTCGAACGGCTTCTTCGTGTCGGACGGAATCACACCGTACAGGTCTCGGGCGTCGTACTTCGGCTCGACCGGTGGCTTGACCGCAACCGTGGCCGGTTTGCGACGGTTGAGATTCGCGGCGATGCTGCGCGCGATGGACAGCGCGTGCGCGTCGTTCTGCGCGAAGTGATCGACCACGCCCGACAGGCGCGTGTGGACGTCGGCGCCGCCGAGGTCTTCGGCGCTCACTTCCTCACCGGTGGCCGCTTTCACGAGCGGCGGGCCGCCGAGGAAAATCGTGCCCTGTTCCTTGACGATGATCGACTCGTCGCTCATCGCAGGCACGTAGGCGCCGCCGGCGGTACACGACCCCATCACCACGGCGATCTGCGGAATGCCCTGCGCGGACATCTGCGCCTGGTTGTAGAAGATGCGCCCGAAGTGATCGCGGTCGGGGAAGACATCGTCCTGGTTCGGCAGGTTGGCGCCGCCCGAGTCGACCAGGTAGATACACGGCAGATGGTTCTGCTCGGCGATCTCCTGCGCGCGCAGGTGCTTCTTGACCGTCATCGGGTAATAGGTGCCGCCCTTGACCGTGGCATCGTTGCAGACGATCACGCACTCCTGGCCTGATACACGGCCGATGCCGGTGATGATGCCGGCGCCCGGGGCGTCGTCGTGATACATGCCGATGGCCGCGAGCTGCGAGAGTTCGAGAAACGGCGAGCCCGGATCGAGCAACTGTTGTACGCGCTCACGCGGCAGCAGCTTGCCGCGCGCGATGTGCTTCTTGCGCGCGGCCTCACCGCCGCCACCGGCCAGTTGTGCAATGCGGGCACGCAGGTCGTCGACCAGGGTCTGCATCGTGGCCGCGTTGCGTGCAAAGTCTTCGCCGCGCGGGTTGAGCTTGCTTTCAAGAATCGGCATGTGACGAAATCCGGTGGAGAGTGAGGGAGTCGTTGGAGGCGTTTCGTGGACGTGCACCGCGGCGGGGTCAGTCGAACAGGTCGCCGTCGATGTAGCGCCAGCGGCCGTCGTCCGAGCGCTCGAAGCGGCTGCGTTCGTGCAGCCGGTGCGCCCGTCCGCCGACCTTGTAGCGGGCGACGAATTCGACTTCGGCATGCGACGCATCGCTTTGGCGATGGGCCTTGATCTGCAGGCCAAGCCATTGCGGTGCGTCGTCGAAGTCAAGCGTGGCGGGACGCGTGCGCGCCGCCCAGGTGTCGAGCAGGTACGCGGCGTTGTGACGCACGAACGCCGTGTATCGCGAGCGCATCAGCGCTTCGGCGCTCGGCGCCATGTCGCCGTGTTCCAGGTAGCGCGCGCAGCAGTCGTCGAACGTGGGCCCGCCGCAAGGGCAGGTGTCGCGCTCGAGGTCTGGCGTCGTTGCGCTGCGCGACGTTTGGGGTCTTGCCATCGTGAGTCTTGCCTTGTTGTCAGATCTTGCCTTGCTTCAGACAGGCCTCGACCTGTGGGAAGTGGTCGAAGCCCCAGAACGGTTCGCCGTCCACGATCACGAAGGGCGAGCCGAACACCCCACGCGCCATCGCCAGATCGATTTCGGCCTTGAGATGGTCCTTGGCGGCGGGCGAGTGCATGCCGGCGTCGAGCTTCGTGCCGTCGATGCCCAGGGCCTCGCCGAGACGCACGAGTTCCGCCGGGTCGCCGATGTTCACGTCGTCGACGTAAAGCGCGTGGAAGATCGACTTCGCGAACTCGGCGGACAGGTCGCCGCCGTGATGATCCTGCACCCAGAGCACGGCGCGCTCGGCGGCTTGCGTCGGAATCGGGAAGTGCGTCGGCCGCTTGTACGCGATGCCGTGAAACCGCGCGGTGCGCTCCACGTCATGCCGCAGATACGCGGTCTTGATCGGATGCTGCGTCGGTGCGCCCGTGCCGTTCACCTTATAGACGATGTCGAGCAGGATCGGATGCCACGCCACGCCACGCCCGTGTCTCGTCGCGATGTCGTCGATGCAGGTGCTCGCAAAATACCCATACGGGGATGCGAAGTCGAAATAAAAGTCGATGGCGGACGTCATGTGGGCTCCGTTTCCGAGTGACGTGTCTGGCCCGCGAATCAAAAGATGCGGCGGTGTGGCTACAGCTTGTTATTCCGTTTCGCGCCGGACGATGTCTGCCCGGTCGCGAATTTATTTTTTCCTGCGATTACCACGCAAGTGCGTTGCCGTCGTAATTGAAGAAACCTCCGTTGTGCGTGGCGCGCTCGCCCGGTGCTCGGGCGAGCACACGCCGCATGCCGGCCACGCTCGTCTGCACGTCGATGTCCGCGTTCTCGCCGCCCATGTCCGTGCGCACCCAGCCCGGATGCATTGCGACGCAGGTGGCGCGCCGCGCTTCGAGCGACGTGGCCTTGACGACCGAATTCACGGCCGCCTTGCTTGCCCGATAAAGCCAGCTGCCATTCGTCTCCATCAGGGCGATGCTGCCCATGCGACTCGAAAGAAAGCCAAACGCGCCGCCGGCGGCCTCGACGAACGGCAACACGAGCGGCGCGGCCTGCATGGCGCCGAGGACATTCGTGTGGAACACGCGGTTGAACTCGGCCATGGTGATCGGCGCGAGGCCCGTGGTGCGCTCCGAATTCACGCCTGCGTTGTAGATCGCGACGTCCAGGGCCACGCCATCGAGTTGCCACGACAGGCCGGAGAGCGACTCCACACGCGTGACGTCGAGCTGCAACGGCTCGGCGTCCAACTCGCGCAAGGCCGCCAGACCGTCCTCATGGCGTGCTGTAGCGAAGACACGCCAGCCGTCGTCGCGATACTGTCTGACGAATTCCATGCCGATGCCGCGCGAGGCACCGATGATGAGCGCTGTTTTCATGACCTGTGATTCCTGTGGGCCAGTGCGTGAGCCTGCGGGGTCAAACGAGTTCGATGGCCATCGCTGTCGCTTCGCCGCCGCCGATACACAGGCTGGCTACGCCGCGCTTGCCGCCGGTCTGGCGCAACGCACCGATGAGCGTGACCAGGATGCGGGCGCCGGAGGCGCCGATCGGGTGGCCGAGCGCACAGGCGCCGCCATGAATATTGACCTTCTCGTGCGGCAGGTTGAACTCGTGCATCGCGGCCATCGTGACGACCGCGAAGGCTTCGTTGATTTCATACAGATCGACGTCGTTCGTCGACCAGCCGGTCTTCTCGAAGAGCTTGCGCATCGCGCCGACCGGCGCCGTGGTGAAGAGGCCCGGCTGTTGGGCGAAGGTGGTGTGTCCGGCGATGCGCGCGAGCGGCGCGAGGCCGAGACGTTTGGCCGTCGATTCGCGCATCAGTACCAAGGCCGCGGCACCATCCGAGATCGACGACGAATTTGCCGCTGTCACCGTGCCGTCCTTGCGGAAGGCTGCCTTGAGCGTCGGGATCTTTTCGGGGTTGGCCTTGAACGGCTGCTCGTCCTGATCGACCACCGTGTCGCCCTTGCGACCCGGTACCGTCACCGCCGCGATTTCCCACGAGAACGCGCCGTCCTTCGTGGCCTTTTGCGCGCGTTCGAGCGAGGCGATGGCGAAGGCGTCCTGGGCCTCGCGGGTGAAGGCGTAACGGTCGGCGCATTCCTCGGCGAAGGTGCCCATCAGGCGGCCCTTGTCGTAGGCGTCTTCCAGACCGTCGTAAAACATGTGGTCGATGACCTGGCCGTGTCCCATGCGCATGCCGGTGCGTGCCTTCGGCAGCAGATACGGGGCATTGCTCATGCTTTCCATGCCACCGGCGACGATCACGTCGGCGCTGCCGGCCACGAGCATGTCGTGCGCGAACATGGCGGCGCGCATGCCCGACCCGCACATCTTGTTGACGGTGGTCGCCCCGGCGGCGAGCGGCAGACCGGCGCCGAGCGTGGCCTGACGCGCAGGCGCCTGACCCTGGCCGGCGGGCAGCACGCAGCCCATGACCACTTCGTCGACCTGCTCGGGTTGGATTCCGGCGCGTTCGACGGCGGCGCGAATGGCAGCGGCACCCAGTTGCGGTGCGGTCACATCGCCGAATACCCCTTGCAGGCCGCCCATCGGCGTGCGTGCGGCGGAAACGATAACGATCGGGTCGTGTTGCATGGCAGTCTCCTGTAATTGCTTGCGGGGGCCGACGATCGTCCTTGCGGACCGGGTCGTCAGCCCCCGAATATCCAATGCTTCAGTCCTTGCATCGTCCGTGCGCCCGGCGAGGGGTGTCCGGCGTGGCCGGACAAGGTGGCTCGCTCAGGCGCGCGGATTGCGTAATTCGGCCATCGCGGCCACGCAGCGGTCGTAAATGCGCGGCAGGGCTTCGAGGCTGTTGACCGACATGCGCAGGTCGCGCACCAGCCCGTCGCGCAGGCCGTACACCCAGCCGTGCACCGTTACGGGCTGATTGCGGGCCCAGGCGTCGCGCAATACCGTCGTATGACAGATATTGACCACCTGCTCGATGGCGTTCAGTTCGCACAGTCGGTCGTGACGCGCGTCGCGCGACGGCAGCGCGTCGATTTGCTCGACGTGGCGCTCGTACACATCGCGCACGTGGCGCAGCCAGTTGTCGACGAGGCCCATCTTCGCGCCGTCGAGCGCCGCGCCTACGCCGCCGCAACCGTAATGGCCGACCACCATGATGTGGCGAACCTTCAGCACTTCGACGGCGAACTGCAATACCGACAGACAGTTCAGATCGCTGTGCACCACGACGTTCGCGATATTGCGGTGGACGAACACTTCGCCCGGCGCGAGGCCCGTGATCTGGTTAGCCGGCACGCGCGAGTCCGAGCAGCCGATCCAGAGGTACTCCGGCGTTTGCAGCTTTGACAACCGCTCGAAAAATGCGGGATCTTCCGCGTTCACGCTGGCGACCCAGGCGCGGTTGTTATCGAGCAGATGGAGGAGAGGTTGGTCTTTGTCTTCGGTCATGATCGTGTCATCCGGTGAACGTGTCGTGTGCTGGGAGACATCGCATGCTCAAGCGGCCGCCGCGCGGGGCGGGGCGCTGGTGGCACCGTGGCCGGTGCCGTAGCGATTGACGAAACGCAGCGAGACATCGTACGGATAGAAGTCGTGCATCTGTCCGGCTCGCACCCGGTCCTGGTAGTCCTGCCACAGGCCGGGGTCGAAAAAATCCGGATGATGCTGGCTCAGGGAGTGCCGCACGCGCGCGTCTCCTGTCAGGAACGTCTCGAACGTCTGCGGAAACACGTCGTGCGGGCCTACACGGTACCAGACTTCCCCCGACATCGCCTCTTCTTCGTTACGGGGTTCCGGCACTCGACGGATGTGGCAATCCGTCAGATATTCCAGTTCATCGTAGTCGTAAAAGACCACCCGGCCGTGGCGCGTGACACCGAAATTCTTGTACAGCAGATCGCCGGGGAAGATGTTCGCCGCCATCAGCTCCTTCACCGCGTTGCCGTACTCGCGCATGGCGTGGTCGACCTCGGCGTCCGATGCCGTTTGCAGCCACAGATTGAGCGGCGTCATGCGGCGCTCGATGTAGCAGTGGCGAATCACGAGAGCGTCGCCGTCGATTTCGAGCTGCGAGGGCACTTCGCGCTGGAGTTCGGCGAGCAGGGCGTCGTCGAAACGCGCGCGCGGGAAGGCCACGCTCGAGAACTCCAGCGTATCGGCCATCCGGCCCACACGATCATGCTGCTTGACCATCAGGTACTTCGCTTTCACCTGCTCGCGCGTGGTCTCCTTGGGTGGCGCGAAGCGCTCGCGAATCACTTTGAAGACATACGGATACGAGGGCAGCGTGAAAACCAGCATGACCAGCCCGCGAATGCCTGGCGCGCTCACGAACAGGTCGCTCGAATGCTTCAGGTGATGCAGGAAATCGCGATAGAACAGGTTCTTGCCGTGTTTCTGCAGACCGACCGACGTATAGATCTCCGCTTTCGGCTTGCCCGGCATGATCGTGCGCAGGAACTGCACGTAGGCCGACGGCACTTCCATATCGACCATGAAATAGGCGTGCGTGAAGCCGAACACCACGCGGAGTTCCTCGCGGCGCAGCAGAGCGGCGTCGAGCGCCAGCATGCCATTCGCGTCGTGCATGATCGACAGGGCGAAGGGCGTGGTCACATCGCCGTTCACGATACGTCCCACGATATAGGCGGCCTTGTTCCGGAAGAACAGCGACGCGAGCACATGAATCTGGAAATTCGGCGCGGGCACGAAGTCGCCGAGCGTCTCATCGAGGGCGCGCATCACATAGCCGACGTCGCGCGTCAGATCGGCAAACGGGCGTTTGAGCTGGAAATTCGTGACGATGCGCGCGATCGTGGGGGCCATGCCGTCTTGCGCCGGGTAATAGACGCGATACGTCGGCTTCGCGGCGGGCGCGTCGTTCTCGATGTACTCCGTCGCCACGGCGGGGCGCACGAAGATGAAGCGGTTGTTGAAATACGAACGGTGCAGGATCTTGCAGCACACCGAGTTGAAAAACGTCTCGGCCAGCTCCGGCTGACGGTGCTCGGTGAGCAAGCCGATGTAATGCAGCTTCACTTGCTGCCAGACATCGTCGTCGAGCGACTGGGCGTCGAACTCGTCTTCGAGCGTCACGACGCATTCGCGCACGCGTTCGTCGTAATAGGCGATGCGGTCGCGCTGGAGCTTCTGGATACCCATGAAATCGCCCGCCTCGAAACACGCCTGCGCCGCGATGCATACATCGCGGAAAATGCGGTAATGCTTGTCGAAGCCGTCCAGCATCGTGCGGGCGACATCGTAAGCAAACTGCGACGACAGGAGTTTCGGGAAGTGATTCATACCGGTCGGGACAGGCGCAGGGGCGATCTCAAGGGATTGTAGCGCCGCTGCCTGCGCCTGAATGTCAGTCGATGTGTCTTGGGCTTACATCGTTTCCGCGAACAACTCGCGGCCGATCAGCATGCGGCGGATCTCCGACGTGCCCGCACCGATTTCGTAAAGCTTCGCGTCGCGCCACAGGCGGCCGACCGGGTACTCGTTGATATAGCCGTTGCCGCCCAGAATCTGGATTGCCTCGCCGGCCATCCACGTCGCCTTTTCGGCCGTGTACAGAATCACCCCCGCGCAGTCCTTGCGCACCTGACGCACGTGATCGCGACCGAGCGAATCGAGCTGGCGGCCCACCGCGTAGAGATACGCGCGGCTTGCCTGCAGAATCGTGTACATGTCCGCGACCTTGCCCTGGATGAGCTGGAACTCTCCGATCGACTGGCCGAACTGCTTGCGGTCGTGGATATAGGGCACGACCACGTCCATGGCCGCCTGCATGATGCCCAGCGGGCCGCCGGCGAGCACCGCGCGCTCATAGTCCAGACCGCTCATGAGCACCTTCGTGCCGCCGCCGACCTGGCCCAGCACGTTCTCCTCCGGCACCTCCACGTTCTCGAACACCAGCTCACCCGTGTGCGAGCCGCGCATGCCGAGCTTGTCCAGCTTCTGCGCGACCGAGAATCCCTTCATGCCCTTCTCGACAAGGAAGGCCGTCATGCCGCGGGCGCCCGCTTCCGGATCGGTCTTGCCGTAGACGACCAGCGTGTCGCAGTCCGGGCCGTTCGTGATCCACATCTTCGTGCCGTTGAGCACGAAGCGGTCGCCGCGCTTCTCGGCACGCAGCTTCATGCTGACCACGTCCGAGCCGGCGTTCGGCTCGCTCATCGCGAGGGCGCCGATATGCTCCCCCGACACCAGCTTGGGCAAGTACTTCGCCTTTTGCGCGGCGGTGCCATTGCGGTGGATCTGGTTGACGCAGAGGTTCGAGTGCGCGCCGTACGACAGGCCGATCGACGCCGAGGCGCGCGAGATTTCCTCCATCGCGATCATGTGGGCCAGATAGCCCATGTTCGCGCCGCCGTACTCTTCCGAAACCGTCATGCCGAGCACGCCGAGGTCGCCCATCTTGCGCCAGAGGTCCATCGGGAACTGGTCGGTGCGGTCCACTTCGCCTGCGCGCGGGGCGATTTCCTTGGACGCGAAGTTCGCGACCGATTCGCGCAGCATATCGAGGTCTTCGCCGAGCATGAAATTGAGTCCGGGCAACAGGGTCATGACACAGTCTCCAGAGGGTGGCGCGTGGCCGTTAGCCCGCGCATGGGTTCGATGGTGCGGCTGATGAGGTTGATTCGGTGATCCGGTGGCGGGGGCGCTCAGCGAGTCTTGGGAGACGACGTTGCCGAGGGACTTGCCGCCAGCACGAACAGCGTTTGCTGCATCAGTGCGCAAAGCGTCCATTTGTCGTCGTCGACAACGAACAGTTCGGCGGTGGCGACGATCAGCGTGCGACCGGCTTTCACGACCTGGCCGCGTCCGATCAGTGTATCGCCCTTGCCGGGCGCGAGAATGTTCAGTTTGTATTCGGCGGTGACCAGTTCCTGGTCCGGCGAGATGCGGGTGTAGCCTGCGTAGCCGCCGGCGGAGTCCGCGATGGCGCCGATCACTCCCCCGTGGAAAAAGCCGTGCTGCTGGTTGACCTTGTCCGAGAACGGCAGCGAGATTTCGCAGTGTCCGTCGGCAAGATGCGAGAGCAACGCGCCCCAATGCGTCATGACGCCCTGTTGGTCGAAGCTGGCGCGGATTTTTGCGGCGACGGCGTCGTCGAGCGGTGCAGCGTGAGAGACAGGGAGGTTGGCCATGATGGGAGCGAAAGTACGGACAAAGCCGAGTGCCCAGATATTACTTTACGTTTACGTAAACGTAAAGTAAGGGCTTTCCAGCATCGAAAGCGCGAAGGTCGGCCGGGCGGGAGGCGACCCCGGACAGGATGCAGGGCGAGGCGGGTTGAGGCGGGTTGGGGCAGTAAGTGGTTGAAACCGAGGCCGACGCCAAGGCCGAAACAGAAGTCGAAACCTGACGAATCAGTGCGACACGGACGTCGTCTTCGACCGTTGAGCGACGTCGGCGGGTGCGGCTTCGCCGGCAGCCTCGAGCAGCGCGAGACATTGGGCTTCGTGTTGCGCGACCTCGTCGAGCGTGGCGTGAAGGTCTTCGAGTTGCTGCTCGAGCACCTGCCGATGCTGGGACAGCGTTTCGAGGAACACGCGAAGCTGGGACACCGTATCCTTGGGCGACTCGTAGAGATCGAGAATCGACTTGATCTCCGAGAGCGTGAGTCCTAGACGTTTGCCGCGCAGCGTCAGCTTCAGACGCGTGCGATCCTGCCCGGTGTAGACGCGGTGGCGCCCGCCGGGACCTTCGCGGGCCGGTGTGAGCAGCCCCTGATCCTCGTAGAAACGGATCGCGCGGGGCGTAATGTCGAACTCGCGGGCAAGCTCGGTAATCGTGTATGTGAGCATCGGGTTAAGCAGGTGCTTACCATTGCAGATAGAATTGCCGTTTACGTTAGCGTCAAGTTGCTTCCTATGCAATCGGTGACGGCGTTAACCGATAACGACAGAACAAGTCCATCTGGAGCGTGGTCCTCGTGAATGCCCTTGAACAACAACTGAATTACCCCCTCGGAGAATTCTTGCCGGAAGGCGGCACCGTGCACGAAGTGGCGCCAGGCGTCTTCTGGGTGCGCATGCCGCTGCCGTTCGTGCTCGATCACATCAACCTGTGGTTGCTGCGCGACGATATCGACGGCGTCAAAGGCTGGACCGTCGTCGATTGCGGCATCACCCATCCGCAGATCAAGGCCTATTGGGAACAAGTGTTCGAGAACGCGCTCGGCGGCGAGCCGGTTCTGCGTGTCGTCGTCACGCATTGCCACCCCGATCACCTCGGCCTCGCGCACTGGATCTGCAAGGGCGGCGACAAACCCCGCTGGTCGGCCCGGCTCGCCATGTCGCAGGGCGACTACGCATGGGGCCGCCTCATGTCGGAGGCCGTCAACAACAACGCCGCCAATGCCGGCGGAGAGTTCGCCGTGGCGCACTTTATTTCGCATGGGCTCGCCGATGAGGCCATGATCGACCAGATCCGCCACCGCAAGACCTACTTCAGCGATCTCGTGCCCGAAGTGCCGTCGCGCTTCTTCCGCTTGCGCGATGGCGAGGCCCTGCGCATCGGCGGCAGCGACTGGCGTTTGATCGCGGGTTATGGCCACTCGCCGGAGCACATGGCGCTGTACTCCGAACAGCACAACGTGCTCATCTCCGGCGATATGGTGCTGCCGCGCATCTCGACCAATGTCAGCGTCTTTGACATCGAACCCGAAGCCAACTCGCTGCAACTGTTCCTCGACTCGCTCGGCGTCTATCTCGATCTGCCCGCCGATTGTCTCGTGCTGCCCTCGCATGGCCGGCCGTTCACCGGACTGCACACCCGCATCGGCCAACTGCGCGATCACCACACCGCGCGGCTGCAGGAGGTGCGCGACGCCTGCGCCCGGTCGCCGCAAAGCGCGGGCGATATCGTGCCGATCATGTTCCATCGCAAGCTCGATGCGCACCAGACCACCTTCGCCATGGGCGAAGCGCTGGCGCACCTGCACATGCTCTGGCGTTCGGGGGAACTCAAGCGCGAGCAGGATGCGAAGGGCGTCTGGCGCTTTTCCCCGGTTTGATCGGACCTGCGTGACCGACCTGCACGACGACCGGCCTTCGCGGCAGGTGCGAGCGGCAGGTGCGAGGGACAGGCATGAGCGTCGCGTATGAGCGGCCGACTGGATCGGTTGGCCACAAAACAATGCCCCGGTGACCGAATCAGGTCGCCGGGGCATTGCTTTTGCGCGCGTGCTTTCGGCGTCGCGTGCGACGTCAGGCGTGCTGCGTCGATGCCGCCGTGTTGCGGCCGTCGCGACCAAGCAAACCGTACGTCACCAGGCTGATCGTCACCGTCATCAGAATGTAATACGCGGGGGCCAGCGGGTTCTGCGTCGCCTTGATCAGGTATGTGATCCAGAACGGCGCGAGACCGCCGAACAACATCACCGAGACGTTGTAGAGAATCGAGACGCCCGTCGAGCGCACGCCGACCGGGAACACCTCGGTGACCGCCGTCGGGAACGCGCCCCACACGAAGCCCATGCAGACGGCCGGCAGAATCTGCGCGAGCAGCAGATTGCCCATCGACGGCGCACCGTGCAGCCGCGTGAACATCCAGAACGACGTCAGGCCGTAGAGCAGCACGAACAGCAGAATCAGCGGTTTGCGGCCCACGCGATCCGAAATCCAGCCCGTGAGCGGGCACAGCGCGGCGATCAGCATGGCGGCGATGAACGTCGACAGGCTCGCGGCGCCCTGCGTCAATCCCAACTGCTTGACTGCGTAGATCGGCGTATAGATCAGCGTGACGTAGAACGACGTCGTTGCGGCAACCGTCAGGCCGAAGCCGGCGATGAGGGCGCGATAGTGATGCGAGAAGACGTCGGCGAGCGGTGTGCGGCGGGTCGGTGCACGCGCGGCCGCGTAGGCCAGAAACTCTGGCGACTCGGTCATGCGACGTCGAATATAAAAACCCACCGGACCGATCAGAATCCCGAACAGAAACGGAAGCCGCCAGCCCCACGATTCGAGTGCCTCCTTGGTGAGCGACGTGTTGAGCACATACGCGCACAGCCCGGCGAACGCGACGGCCAGTGCCTGCGAGCACATTTGAAAACTGCCGTAGAAGCCGCGCAGGTGGGGCGGCGAAAACTCGATGAGCATGGCCGTCGAGCCGCCGAATTCACCGCCCGCCGAGAAGCCCTGAATGACGCGTGCCAGCAGGATAAGCAGCGGCGCGGCGAAGCCGATCGCCGCATACGTCGGCGCGATGCCGATCAGGCCCGTGCCCAGCGCCATGAGCAACACCATGACCGAGAGCGCCGACTTGCGCCCGGCCCGGTCGGCGTACAAACCGAATGCGAGCCCGCCGATGGGACGGAAGAAGAACGCTACGCCAAGCGACGCCACACTCGCGAGCAGCGAGTTCGTATCGTTTTCCGCAGGGAAGAAGAGTTTCGCGATGATGACCGCGAAGAGACCGTAGACCGTAAAGTCGAACCACTCGAATGCATTGCCCAGCGTGGAACCGATCACCGCTTTGCGTCGCAGTGCCGGATCGATGACCGGCGCGCCGGTGGGGGTTGCCTGCATATGCCTCTCCTGCTTGGTTGGGCGTGCCGCAGTCGGATCGGTCTGCTAACGTCCGTCGACATCCGTCCGCTCGCTGACGGCAAGACCGGTTTAACGTCGTGTGTACCTCTATCGAAGTTACACAAGCACTCTAGCGCAGGTTCGCAATGCACCACAACGGTTCAATAATCCGCGCTGCCACGGCGGCCGGCGCGTGTTCCAAGGGAGAAACTTGGGCGTGTCGGACTATCGATTCCCGCGGCTGCCTTTCCACCGGTAGTCTCGTTGACCGACCCATTCCCACGTGCCGGTGTAGGGGTTGAACTCGTAGCCTTCCCGGTATTCGCTGGTGTAGCAGCCGCCCTTCTGCAGATAGCATTTCTCGCTCAGGAAGTGAGCGGCATCGCGCGACGTGCGTGGTCGCGCCTGCGGCACGACGATGTATGGCTGCGCGGGCGCGATGACGACGGGCGGTCGCGGCGCAATGATGACGGGGGCGGGCGCGATGATGGTGGGCGCCGGCGTCACGATCACCGGTGCAGGGGCGACGACCATGGGGGCGGGCGCGACGAGGGTCGGGGCGGGGCGGATGTACGACTCCGGCGGGCCGACGATTTGCCAGTTGCCAGGGTCCAACGCCGCGCACCCGGAAACCATCAGGGCAAGCGGCAGGCTAAGGATGAGGGCGATGCGTCGGTGTAGCGCGACGCCGCGATTGGGGCAAGCGCGTGACGCGGCTTGCGTTGACATGGCGTTCATGGGGACGTCGCGCGTTAGGGATTCGGAGCAATGTAACGCGTGACATTGAGCTTCCCCCGGTTTCACCCTTGGATTTGGGGAATATCCCTGCGTTGGCCGCTATTTGGGGCCTGTTGAGGGATCGTCGGGCGGCGGGTCGGCATGGGCCGAGGGGGCGTTTTGTACGTTGCGCTCGGACAACCGTGGCTTTCGCGGCGCACGGGCGAAGAGCACGTCGTAAAGCCAGCGCGGCAGGCATCGCATGACGCAGGCCACCACGCCCATTGGCCACGGCAGCACCACGAAGCGCTTGCGTCGAGCGATCGCCGCGGCCGCCTTGCGCGCGAACGTGTCCGGGGGCATCAGGAACGGCATCGGAAACGGATTGCCATCCGTCATTGGCGTGCGAATGTAGCCGGGCGCAATCGTCACGACCGCGACCTTGGCGGCGCGTAATTCCACTCGCAGGCTTTCGAGGTACGTCATCGCGGCGGCCTTCGATGCGCTGTAGGCGCCATGCCCGGGCAGACCGCGCACACCGGCCACGCTGCCGATACCGACGAGCGTGCCGTGCTTGCGTTCGCGCATTGGCGCGACGAAGGGGCTGAACGTGGCCACCATCGCCAGCCAGTTGGTGTCCATGACCGACGCAAAGTGCGGCAGATCGGCCGGGTCTTCAGTCGTCACGCCGTGGCTGATGCCGGCATTCGCGATAACGATGTCCGGTACGCCGTGACGCGCCATGAAGTCGTCGGCCGCCGCGCGCAACGCGAGCGCGTCACGCACGTCGAGCGCGTAGCTATGTACGGCATGCGGATGGGGGAGCGAGGCGGCCAGATCGGCGAGCCTGTCGCCGCGTCGGCCCACCAGCCCGAGGATGGCGCCCTGCGCGGCGTAGTGGCGTGCGAGTGCTTCGCCCAATCCACTCGAGGCGCCCGTGATAAAGACCTTCGGTGATGTCGTGTGTGTTGCCATCTAATGCAAAAGCCCGGCCGGGGCCGGGCTGGGTGAGCGGCGAAGCTTACAGCTTCTTCGCGCGGATCTGGTTGATGATGGCGTCGGCCGTCTTGAGCGCCGCATCGAACGTCTGCTGCTCGGTCGTGGCCGGCTTGCCGGCCTTTTGCAGGGCGTCGCCCGAGGTGGCCGGCGAGACCAGGTACTTGCCCTGGATCGCGATCGTCGGCACGCCGTCGATCTTGTAGTCCTGCCACGTCTTGTTGGCCGTCTTCACGCTGGCCTGGGTCGAGAAGCCGTTATAGGCGTCGAGATACTTCTGCTTGTCGATGCCGAACTGCGTGAGGAAGTCGGCCTGGGTCTGCGCCGTCAGCAGATAGTTGTGCTTGACGTGGATCTCGTTGAAGACCTTCGGCGTGAGTTCGGCTTCGCGGCCCAGCGCGCGGAGTGCGTAGAACATACGGGTGTGCGGCTCGAAGCGGTCCTGGAAGGCGACCGGCACGCGCTTGAACACGACATCCTTGCCTTGCTTCTTGACCCACGCTTCCAGCGACGGTTCGAGCGCATTGCAGTGCGGGCAGCCATACCAGAAGAATTCGGTGACTTCGATTTTGCCCGCGCCGGCCGACGTGGGCTGTGCTTGCGGCAACACCAGGTAATCGGTTCCCGCGACCGGGGCTTCGGGCGAGGCCGAGGCGGCGCCGCAAAGGAAACCGAAAGACAGCAGAACGGTACCAAGAAGTTTTTTCATGATCGTTGTTGAGGAGTGAGGCAGACGCGCCAGCCATCGGTTGGTCGGCGTTCCTGCGAAACCATATCCCGGATTCAGACAGATAAGCTAGTGCGTATGACCAGCGCCGCGCTGCCGGGTTCAACCTCCCGGCAACCCCGGCGTTTCCCGAGCGATGCCGCCGGTGGGGCATGCATTCCGCACGGGCGCGACGCGGTGCCGGGCGACGAAACAAAAAGCGTTGCCCTTATCGAGCAACGCCTCTTGCGTTTATTGCTTCGTGAAGCGGATCACGGCCGTGTCGTAGCCACCATCCTGCAGGCGCTGACGCACATGGTTCATCTCGTCGAGCTTGCCATACGGGCCGAGGCGCACGCGGTAGAGCGTCAGACCGTTGGCATCGCGCTGCGTGACTTTCGCCTCGAAGCCCGATAGCGCCAACTTGGCGCGCAGTTGCTCGGCGTCGCTCTGCGACTTGAATGCGCCGACTTGCAGGTAGTAGCCCGTGTTGGCGGTGTCCGTCGCGCTGGCGGGCGGCGTGGTCTGCGGCGCGACCGGCACCGTCGACTTGCCGCTGAGAATATCGGCGGGCGACGGCTTTGTCGGGGCCGGTGCCGTGGGCGCGGACGCGGTGGGCGACGTGACCGGTGTGCCGGGTACGAGCGGCGACGTCACGGCCTGCGAGGCCGACTCCGGCCCGGCCACGGCCGACGCGGCGCCCGGCAGCGGCGTGCGCGGCTGCAGCGACTTGTTCGGATCGGGCGCTTGCGCGGCCGGCGAGTTATCGGCCGGGCGCGGCGGCGTCTTTTCGACGAATGGGGTCGGCGTCTTCGTGATGTAGAGCGCGACGACGACGGCAACGGCCAGCCCAACGATCAGGCCGAGCACGATGCCCAGAAAAGTACCGCCCCGCTGGCGGGGAGGCCGACGTGTGTGTGCCATCGAGTCGATTCCGTCCTTACAGAGTTCCGATGCGTTTGCCGTTCGGAAGGGTTGGATAACTGGGGCTTACATCTTGGCCGGGGTCGACACGCCCAGCACGGCAAGACCGTTGCGCAGCACCTGACGCGTGGCCGCCAGCAGCGCCAGACGCGCGTGCTTGACGGTCTCGTCGTCGACCAGCACGCGATCGGCGTTGTAGAAGGAGTGGAACGCCCCCGCCAGATCCCGCAGATAGAAGGCCACGGCGTGCGGCGCAAGTTCCTCGGCCGCGCGTGTGAGCATGTCCGGGTATTCGGCGAGCAGTTGCAGCAGCGCGAGCGCGCGTTCGCTGTCGAGCGGCGCGAGGTCGGCGTGGGCCAAACGGGCGTCGTCGCCGCCCCATTGCGTGAGGATCGAGCAGATGCGGGCGTGCGCATACTGCACGTAGTACACCGGGTTCTCGTCGTTCTGCTTGAGCGCGAGATCCACGTCGAACACGAATTCGGTGTCCGCCTTGCGCGAAATTAGGAAGAAGCGCACGGCGTCGCGGCCACGGCGCAGGGCGGCTTCACGCTCGGCCGGATCCGTGACCGGGGTTTCGGCCGTGATGCCGCCCGACCACTCGATCAGGTCGCGCACCGTCACGTAGCTGCCCGCGCGCTTGGAGATCTTCACCTCTTCGCCGTGGCGCATAACGGTGACCATCTTGTGCAGCACGTAGTCGGGGTAGCCCGTCGGAATGCCGATGCCCAGGGCCTGCAACCCCGCGCGCACGCGGGCGATAGTGCCGTGGTGGTCCGACCCCTGCACGTTGATGACTTGATGGAAGCCGCGCGCCCACTTGCGGGTGTGATAGGCAACGTCCGGCACGAAGTACGTGTACGTGCCGTCGGACTTGCGCATCACGCGGTCCTTGTCGTCGCCGTAATCGGTCGTGCGCAGCCACAGCGCGCCGTCCTGTTCGTACGTCACGCCCGCGTCGACGAGCGCCTGCACCGTGCGCTCGACACTGCCGTCGGCATAGAGCGACGACTCGAGGTAGTACTGATCGAAGCGCACACCGAAGGTCTGCAGATCGATGTCCTGCTCGCGGCGCAGATAGGCCACGGCGAATGCGCGGATCGAATCGATGTCCTCGATGTCGCCGCTGCCGGTGACCGGGGCGCCGTCGGAGGCCTGCACGGTCTTGCGTGCGAGGAAGTCTTGTGCGATGTCGCCGATGTAGTCGCCGTTGTAGGCCGATTCCGGCCACTCGGCGTCGCCCGGCTTGAGGCCGCGTGCGCGCGCCTGCACCGAGGTGGCGAGCGTCTGGATCTGCACGCCGGCGTCGTTGTAATAGAACTCGCGATGGACCGGATGGCCTTGCGTGCCCAGCAGCGCCGAGATCGTGTCGCCGAGCGCGGCCTGACGGCCGTGACCCACGTGCAGCGGGCCGGTCGGGTTGGCCGAGACGAACTCGACGAGCACCGGCGCGTCGTCGTGGCGCACAGCGCAGTGGCCGAAGGCGGCGCCTTCGGTCAGGATCGCGCGCGCCACCGACTGCTTCGCGGCGTTGGCCAGACGCAGGTTGATGAAGCCGGGGCCGGCGATCTCAACCGCGTCGACGAGTCCGCTCGCGCGGGCGTCGGCGAGGATGGCGTCGGCAATCTTCTGGGCCAGCTCGCGCGGATTGGCGCGCAGCGGCTTCGCGAGTTGCATTGCCACGTTGCAGGCCAGATCGCCATGCGCGGCGACTTTCGGGCGTTCGAGCAGGATAGTCGGCAAGGCCGGCGCATTTTGCGCGGGGGTCGCAGTGCCGTCTGCGGGCATCAGACCGGCGACGACGTCGCCGATCAGCGCGACGAGAGCATTCTTTTGTGCAGGTAGCATTGGCGGGTGTTTCGGGTGCGTCCGGACGCGTCCGGACAGGCAATTGAATCGTCAGCACCGGATTTTAACAGGTGTATGATGAAGTCACGGTACCCGCTGATCCCACGCGTTGCGTGACATGCGCTCGGGGCGGCGGAGGGGGTCACAACGCCAATAGGGAGACAACCATGCTGGTAACGTTCAAGTCGCACGCTTCGCCCACAATCACCATGCTGGAAAATCTCGCGCAGTTTCTGCTCGGGCTGGTCGGCAAGAAGCTTGGCGAGCGCGGTGCCATCGGCGAGGACGAAATGGGCGAGGCCATTGCGAAGCTGGAAGCCGCCATCGCGGAAGACAATGCCGCCGCGAAGAAGGAAAACGAAGGCAAGAAGTCCGGCGAACGAGAGGAAGAGGATCGTCTGCGCCTGGCGCAACGTGCGTATCCGCTGCTCGATATGCTGCGCGAGTCCCGCAAGGAAAACGTCGCCGTGATGTGGGAGACTGGCCGCCGCTAAGCGGTCGAAGGCAACGGCAGGCCCTCGCAGACAGCGCAGGGCAGGCGCCCCCCCCCTCGTCCGGCACGACGCGCCCCTCGTCCGAGCGCGTCGCTCGCCAACCCTCTCGCTTTCGCGTGAGTTCCCCGTCCCGGAATCTGCAACTTTCAGTGCCAGCGATCGATGCGGCGACGCCCTCACATGGGCCGTCATCGCGCATCACTCGGCATGTTTCCCCTAGTCGTCCGAACGGCTCGACCAGAACACCTGATTCACCCCCGGCAGCGTTTCCAAATGATCGGAGAGGGCGTCGAGTTCGCCAGCCTGCACGGCGGTGGGCAGCAACAGCGCTTCGATCTCGACGTCGGCTTCGCCGAACGGGTGAATATCGAGCGCGCGCACGGGATAGTTCGACGCTTCGAGCCAGGCTTCCACCTTGTCGAGCACTTCTCGTTGCGTCGTGCGGGCGCAGATGACGGACAGCGCGTAAGTCGCCTCCGACGTCGCCTCGTTGATCGGGGCGCGGTTGATGCGGTTCACAACCGGACGCAGCAACGTATTGGCCGCCAGCACGAAGCCCGCGACGACGACTGCTTCGACGATCAGACTGGCCCCGGCGGCGGCGCCCACGGCGGCCGAGCCCCATAACGTGGCGGCGGTGTTCAGGCCGCGCACCGAGGCGCCGTCTTTCATGATGGCGCCGGCCCCGAGGAAGCCGACCCCCGACACGACGTAGGCAATCACGCGCGTATCGCCGGGCATGAGCCGCATCGACAAGTCGACGAAGGCGGCGGCCCCCACGGCCACGAGCACGTTGGTGCGAAGACCGGCCGTGCGCTGGCGGACCTGACGCTCCACACCGATGATCGTGCCCAGGATAAACGCGACGAGCAGCGAGACGGCTGTGTTGAGCAGCGGCAGGAGGTGGAAATTCTGAATGCTTTGCAATGCGTGCATGGAACCTCTCGAAGTGAGCCGGTCGACAGATGGCAAGGCGCCGGTGGCCGAGGATCCGATCTGCCGGCTCAGCCCGAACGGGCGGGACACTACGCGTCGGTTGCGACAGGGGCGTGACACCGGCGTCGGCGTGCAGTCGTCATGCCGCCCACCGGGTCACGCGAAGGCATGCGATTACGACAGTTGCGGGGCCAGCAGGCGCCGGGCGGTGGCCTCGTCCACGTTGGCGCGTTCCATGAAGTCCTCGACCTGATCGGGGCCGATCTTGCCGACGCTGAAGTACGTGCTGTCCGGATGCGACAGGTAGAAGCCCGAGACGCTCGCGGCGGGCAGCATGGCGAGCGATTCCGTCACACTCATGCCGACTTCATGGGCTTGCAGGTAGTGGAACATCGGTCCCTTGACCGAGTGCTCGGGGCAAGCCGGGTAGCCCGGGGCCGGGCGAATGCCGACGTACGCTTCCTTGATGAGGGCATTGTTGTCCAGTTGCTCGCCGCTGGCGTAGCCCCAGAACTCGCGACGCACGCGCGCGTGCATGCACTCGGCGAACGCCTCGGCGAGTCGGTCGGCCAATGCCTTGAGCATGATCGCGCTGTAGTCGTCGTGTGTGGCGAGGAAGCCGGCTTCCTTGGCGTCGACACCGAGACCGGCCGTGACCGCGAACACGCCGATGTAGTCCGCCACCCCGCTGTCCTTGGGCGCGATGAAGTCGGCCAGTGAGCGGTTCGGGCGACGCACGCCGTCGACCACGGGCCGCTCGCTTTGCTGTCGCAGGTTATGCCACGTGAAAGCGACTTCCGAGCGAGACTCGTCCGTATAGATTTCGATGTCGTCGTCGCCGACCACGTTGGCGGGCAGCATCGCGATCACGCCGTTGGCCGTCAGCCAGCGGCCCTTGATCATGCGATCCAGCATCTCCTTGCCGTCCGCGAAGACGCGTTGGGCCGACTCGCCGACGATCGCGTCGCTGAGAATCGCGGGGAAGGGGCCGGCCAGATCCCACGTCTGGAAGAACGGGCCCCAGTCGATGTAGTCCGCCAGTTCAGCCAGGTCGTAGTTCTTGAACACGCGCCGGCCAATGAACTTCGGCTTGGGCGGGACGTACGTCGACCAATCGATCTTGAACTTGTTTTCCCGCGCGGTGGCGAGCGAGACCATCGGCGTGGCCCTGCGATTGGCATGCTGTGCCCGCACGCGCTCGTAATCCGTCTTGACCTCTTCGAGGTATCGCTCGGCGGCTTCGTCCGACAGCAGATTCGAGGCGACCGACACCGAGCGCGACGCGTCGGGCACGTAAATCACGGGGCCGTCATAGTGCGGCGCGATTTTCACGGCCGTGTGCACGCGCGACGTCGTGGCGCCACCAATCATCAGCGGAATGTTGCGCAGGCGGAAGTAATCGTCGCGCTGCATTTCGGAGGCGACGTAGGCCATCTCTTCCAGACTCGGCGTGATGAGACCCGACAGGCCGATGATGTCGGCGCCTTCCTCCTTCGCCTTGGCGAGAATGTCGGCGCAGGGCACCATCACGCCCATGTTCACCACCTCGAAATTGTTGCACTGGAGCACCACGGTCACGATGTTCTTGCCGATGTCGTGCACGTCGCCCTTGACCGTGGCCATCACGATCTTGCCCTTCGAGCGAACGTCTTCCCCGGCGGCGGCCATGCGCGCCTTTTCCTCTTCGATGAACGGTACCAGATGCGCGACGGCCTGCTTCATCACGCGCGCGCTCTTGACGACCTGGGGCAGGAACATCTTGCCCGCGCCGAACAGATCGCCCACGACGTTCATGCCGTCCATGAGCGGGCCCTCGATCACCTGGATCGGACGGCCGCCCGCGGCGTGAATCTTCTGGCGCACTTCTTCCGTGTCGTCGACGATGAACGTGGTGATGCCATGCACCAGCGCATGCGCGAGACGCGCTTCGACCGGCTGGTTGCGCCACTCCAGGTTCTCTTCGCGCCGTTGCGCGCCGCCCTTGAAGCGCTCTGCAATTTCCAGCAGACGCTCGGTACTGTCGTCGCGGCGGTTGAGCACCACGTCTTCGACGCGCTCGCGCAGTTCGGGATCGAGGTTCTCATACACGCCGAGCTGACCGGCGTTGACGATGCCCATGTCCATGCCCGCCTGAATCGCGTGGTACAGGAACACGGTGTGAATCGCTTCGCGCACGAGGTCGTTGCCGCGGAACGAGAACGAGACGTTCGACACCCCGCCGCTGATCTTCGCGCCGGGCAGGTGCGCCTTGATCCAGCGTGTGGCGTTGATGAAGTCGACCGCGTAGTTGTTGTGCTCTTCGATGCCGGTGGCCACCGCGAAGATGTTCGGATCGAAGATGATGTCCTCGGGCGGGAAACCCGCTTCGTCGACGAGCACGCGATAGCTGCGCGCGCAGATCTCGGTCTTGCGCGCGTAGGTGTCGGCCTGCCCGTGTTCGTCGAAGGCCATGACCACGGCGGCGGCGCCGTAACGGCGAATCCGCTTGGCGTGATGCACGAACGCTTCGCGGCCTTCCTTGAGCGAGATCGAGTTGACGATGGCCTTGCCCTGCACGCACTTCAGTCCCGCCTCGATCACTTCCCACTTCGACGAGTCGATCATGATCGGCACGCGCGCGATGTCCGGCTCGGAGGCGATCAGGTTCATGAAGCGCACCATCGCGGCCTTGGAGTCGAGCATCGCCTCGTCCATGTTGATGTCGATGACCTGGGCGCCGTTCTCGACCTGCTGGCGGGCGACCGCGAGGGCTTCATCGAACTGGCCGTTCAGGATCATGCGCGCAAACGCTTTCGAACCCGTGACGTTGGTACGCTCGCCGACGTTGACGAAGAGCGTGCCCGCGCCGATGTTGAAGGGCTCGAGGCCGGACAGGCGCATCGGCTGCACTGGCTCGACGGATTCGACAGGCGTCAGGAAGGGCGTTTGGCTCATGGGGCAATCCGTTCAGTGGTTGGCGCGTTGGCCGTGCCTCGTGCGTGAGAGGCGACGGCGGCGCGCCGGGCTTGCTGCAATCAATCTTGTCTTCGTCGGGCGGACGCTGGCTACGCTCAGGCGTCGTCGCCGTCGTTGCCATCCGTGCCGTCGCCGCCGCCGGTGGGGCGATACTGCGACGGCCAGCGGCGCGGCTTCACGTCAGCCAGCGCCTTCGCGATCTCCGCGATGTGTTCCGGCGTGGTGCCGCAGCAGCCGCCCGCCAGATTCACCAGGCCCGCCTGCGCGAATTCCTTGAGCAGGCTCGACGTCACGTCGGGCGTCTCGTCGAAGCCCGTATCGCTCATCGGGTTGGGCAGGCCGGCGTTCGGGTAGACCGACACGTAGGTGTTGCACAGCTTGGCCAGTTCCGCGATGTACGGACGCATGAGCGTCGCACCGAGCGCGCAGTTCAGGCCAAACGTGAGCGGGCGGGCGTGACGCAGCGAATTCCAGAACGCTTCGACCGTCTGGCCCGACAGAATGCGCCCGGAGGCATCGGTGACGGTGCCCGAGATCATGATCGGCAATACCTCGCCGGTGTCTTCGAACAGCTCGTCGATGGCAAAGAGCGCGGCCTTGGCGTTGAGCGTATCGAAGATCGTCTCGACGAGGAACAGATCGACGCCGCCTTCGAGCAACGACTTGGCTTGCGCGTAGTAGGCGTCGCGCAGTTGGTCGAAGTCGACGTTGCGCGCGCCCGGATCGTTCACGTCCGGGCTGATGCTCGCGGTCTTCGGCGTTGGACCGATGGCGCCGGCGGCGAAGCGTGGCTTGTCGGGCGTGCTGAAGGCATCGCAGGCCTCGCGCGCCAGACGTGCCGACGCGCGGTTCATCTCGTCGGCCAGATCCTCCATGTGATAGTCGCTCTGGGCGATCGTCGTCGCCCCGAACGTATTCGTCTCGAGGATATCGGCGCCTGCCGCAAGGTATTTGCGATGAATCTCGCTGATGATGTCGGGGCGCGTGAGCGAGAGCAGCTCATTGTTGCCCTTGACGTCGTGCGCGAAGTCGGCGAAGCGATCGCCACGGTACTGGGCTTCGCTCAGCTTGTACTGCTGGATCATCGTGCCCATGGCCCCGTCCAGAATCAGGATGCGCGATTCGAGCAGCGCGGGCAGTGCCTGACCCCGCGTGTAGCGTGGCTGTGAGCGGGCCGGAGCCGTGGTCGATGCGGTCCCCGTATGGGCGTTGGCGGCGGATGGGCTAGCGGTGGTCATGACGGACGTCGCCTTGGAGTGGCCGGAAAACCTATAATTGTAATGGTTTTCGCGCCCGCCGCCCGCGCGCCGCCGCCTGCCGGGCGGCGCCGGCGGCGATTCGTGACGCGCGCGCCGCGCCGTCCTGACCCGCTTTCGCCAACGATATGGAATTCCTGCTCCCGAGCGCCGCTCACCAGTTTCTGCAAGCCAAGGCCAATGCCCTGTTCGTCGATTGCCGCAGCGAAATGGAATACTTGTTCGTGGGACACCCGGCCGGGGCGATCCACGTGGCGTGGAACGACGGCCCGGATTGGGAGATCAACCCCCATTTCGTCCAGAGCGTGCGCAAGCTCGCCGGCGCCGGAGGCGAGCGTCCCGTGCTGCTGATCTGTCGCAGCGGCAACCGGAGCACTGCGGCCGGCGAGGCGCTCGAGGCGGCCGGGTTCCGCAACGTGTATGCCGTGCTGCATGGCTTCGAGGGCGATCTGGACGGCACCCATCACCGCAACGCCGTGAACGGGTGGCGCTTCGAAGGACTCCCGTGGGAACAGTGCTGAGGGCCTGCGCGAGGCCATTGCCGTGCGGGATAAGGCGGTGATGCATGACATGCCGGTAAGCTTCGGCGCCATGAAAAAACCCTCGCCGTGGCGAGGGTTGGGTGTGGGTGGCGGCACCGCGTGCGGTGTTGGCGTCAGTGGAGCACGACCGGGTTCGTCATGAAGGTATCGAACTGGCCGAGGAATTCATCGACTTCGTCCTCGGAGGGCTCGCTGGCGATCAACTTCTGCACTTCTTCACGGAATTGCCGGGCAAGCGTGCCGTCGAGAAAAATCTCACGGCCAGCGGTTTTGTCCACGATTTCATAGCCACCGGCAGATAGCGCGTGATCGCCGTTATCCGCGGCAAACTCGACCACATAGTAGTTCGGGCTGTTGTAAATCATGAGCATGGCAACTCTCCTGGTGTTCCTGCATGGTCCTCAGTAACCCACATAGGGGCGACGCGGCGCGATTTCAAGAGGCAGTGCCCCATGATTCGCTTATCGGCACACCGGCTGACGAATTCAATGGTTTTGGCCCTCCTTGTCTAAGATCCCGCTACAGGTCCCGCAGCTTGCTGGTTCACACGTTAGAGGACGCCCCGAGCAAAAACGTTGCAAGGGCATTGGTTACGAACTGTTTCTGCTCGACGATCGACAGATGGGCCGCGTCGGGCACGATTTCCAGCCGGGCACCGGCGATGCCGCTGGCGATGCGTCGCGCGACGGCCGGCGGCGTGGAGGGATCGTTTTCCCCGACCAGCACCAGGGTCGGCGCGTCGATTTCCGACAGTTTGGCTCGCACGTCGAACGCGGCCAGCGCTTCGCAGGCGGCCGCGAAACCCTCAGGATGCGCCTTGGCCACCAGCGCGCGAACGCGTTCCGATGCCTCGGGGTGGCGCTTGCGGAAGCGCTCGCCCAGCCAGCGCTCGAGCGTGCCGTCGGCAAGCGCCTTCATGCCCCGTTCGCGTGCCTGCGTGGCGCGCTGGCGAAACACCTTCGCGTCGGCGTCGTCGTAACCGGCCGTGGTGTCGATCAACGTCAGGCTGGCGATGCGCTCCGGCGCATCGAGCGCGACTTGTTGCGCGACGGCACCGCCCATCGAAATGCCGACGAAGTGCGTTTGTGGGATTTCCAGCGAATTGAGCAATGCGGTCGCGTCGGCGGCCAGTTGTTCGATGGTGTAAGGGCCGGCGGGGACGTCGCTGCGGCCATGGCCGCGGCTGTCGTATCGGAGCACCCGGAAATGGGCCGCGAGGTCGGGCACCAGATCGTCCCAGATCGTGAGATCCGCGCCCAGCGGATGCGCGAGCGTCACCCACGGACCGTGGCCTTCCACCGCGTAATGAATCGATGCACCGTTGGCACTGACTTTCATGGTGAGCGGTCCCCCAAATCTCGTCGATGCGTTGGCGAAGTGGCGTAGGTGCAGTGGGATGTTTCTGATTATGTCAGGAACCTTGGACTTCTGCTGGCGAACCGTAGTAGCACGACAACACTGCGCCGCGCCGCGGTGCGACGTGCACATCGCTCGAAATTCTAACGAATGGGGGCGCGGGGTTTAGCGCCCCGGAGGTCCGAGCCGAGCCGGGCCGGCTCAAGGCGACGATTGCTGTGTGAAGACCAGTTCGAATTCGTTGCCCGACGGCTCGGTTTGCTTGACGCGCACCGGCATCCAGTTGAGCGATGGCGCGAGCCAGATGTCGACGCGTCGCTCGTCACCCGCCTTACGCGGCAACCGCGTGAAGTGGCGGGTCTCGACATAGCCCTGCGGCGTGCGCAAGGTTTCCTGGCCAACGTACTGCACTGGCCAGACTTCGCTGCTGTCCGTGTCGACCACCGTGAACTCGTGCGTCACGCCGACCTGTGCGTAGCGTTCCGGATTGCCTCTCGCATAGCTTGCCAGCTGCATCATCACGCTGAATCGGTCTTGGGCGCCGGGCGCGAGCGGCATGGACTGGCCGGAGCGCGAGAAGTGCAGCATCGGCGTGCCATCGCGATGGAAGTCACTGACGTATTCGGCGCGACGACCGCGTTTTTCCACATAACGAGATGGCGCAATGCCGTTCACGTCAAAACCGCCCTCGCTGATGAACTCGAACGTGCCGAAGAAGATGATCGGCACCGCCACGCGCAGACGGTAATGGCCGTTTGCGTTGACCCATTGCAGTTCGCCGGTCTGATTGCGCACGCCGTTCATGTACGCGTCGTACGCCATCGTGGCGGAGGGCGGCGGATCGAACCTGTCGCCATTGGCGGCGGCTGCCGTGAGCGGCGGGCCGGGCGGCGAGGTGGCTTGCGCGCTGCTGGCGGGCGCTCCAGACGTGTCGCCTTCGCTTGCGACGGTCTGCGAGGCCGCCTGCGGCCCGGGCGTGTTCGCCGTGGCCGGTGCGGCAAGCGTATTGGGGGCGGCCCGCGGCGCGGGGGGGGCGAGCTTGCGGGGGGGCGGCTTGACGGCCGGCTTGGGCGCTGACGGCGCGGGGAGTGCGGGCGGCGCCGGCGGTGCGGGAGGTGCGACAGGTTTGAGCGGAATCAGCGTGACCGGAATCTCGGGAATCGGCGTGTCTTCCATCGACGACCGGTCGCTCGCGACCCACAATGCGATGAGCCCGTGGACGGCGAGCACGGCGGCCATCACGCCCGCCCAGACGAATCCACGCGTGCGCCAAAGCCCGCGCTGGCGAGCCGCCGCTGACGGTGTCGGGCCAGCGGGCGGCAAGACCGCGTCCTGGGAATCGATGGGGGCCGGAGGCACGTTGGGCACTGCTTGGCAAAAGGAGCAATAAGGGCGAGACGGACAATGCGGGCGATTCCGACGTTTAGCGAGCGACGGCACGAGCCACAATCCACCGGAACGTCACGGGCTCAGGATCTCACATTGCGATGCACTCGGTTCGACAGATCGTGTCGGCGGCCGTTCAACGGGCGGGCGATGCCCTCAGGTAGAATCTTCGGCTTCACGCGCCATTCTATCGGGCCTCAGGTGGCCCGCAGACTCCATCCCATGAAACTCGCTACCCGCAAGGACGGCACCCGCGACGGCCAACTGATCGTCGTGTCGCGCGACCTGTCGAGCGCCTGCATTGCCGACGCCATCGCGCCCACATTGCAACGCGTGCTGGACGACTGGACGTTCTACGCGCCTCAGCTCCAGACGCTCTACACCGAACTCAATCACCAGCGTGCGCGAAACGCCTTCGCGTTCGATCCGGCCGAATGCATGGCGCCGCTGCCGCGCGCGTACCAATGGGCCGACGGCTCGGCCTATGTGAACCACGTCGAGCTGGTGCGCCGCGCACGCGGGGCCGACATGCCGCCCGAATTCTGGACCGATCCGCTCATGTACCAGGGCGGCAGCGATGACTTCCTTGGACCGACGGACGACATCGTCTGCGCGTCCGAAGACTTCGGCATCGACTTCGAAGGCGAGGTTGCCGTGGTGACGTCGGATGTGCCGATGGGCGCCACCCCGGCGCGCGCGCTCGAAGGCGTGCGTCTGTTGATGCTCGTCAACGACGTGAGCCTGCGCAACCTGATTCCCGCCGAACTGACCAAGGGGTTCGGCTTCTTCCAGAGCAAACCGGCAAGCAGCTTCTCGCCGGTGGCCGTCACGCCCGACGAGCTGGGCGATGCCTGGCACGCTGGCCGGGTGCACCGGCCGCTTACCGTGAAGTGGAACGACAAGAAGTTCGGTGCGCCCGAATGCGGCGAAGACATGGTGTTCGACTTCGGCCAACTCGTGGCGCACGTGTGCAAGACGCGCAATGTGCGCGCGGGCACCATCGTGGGCTCGGGCACGATCTCCAATAAGGATCGCAGTCGCGGCAGCGCATGCATTGCCGAGAAGCGCATGCTGGAGACAATCGACAAGGGCGCGCCGGAGACCGCGTTCATGCGCTACGGCGATCGCGTGCGCATCGAAATGTTCGACGCGCAGGGCAAGTCGATCTTCGGCGCCATCGATCAGGCCGTCTCGCCGCTGGATGAGTGACTTCTTGTCGCCAACGCGGCGGGAAATGCCTGTGGGCCTTGAAAGTCGGCGTCCCGCGGACCTTTGCGGCGTTCGCGGCGATGCGTCAATAGGGTGAACCCGGATATGGCAGGGAATTCCGGCTCCGCTATGCTTTGTCTCCTTGAGTCGGTTCGCACCCCTATCGGGTCGGCGAACCGGCCCTAATTTTCGCCGGCGCGGCGCGAGGCCCCTTTTCCAGGGGGCCCGCGCAAGAGAAAAACCGAGCGCGGGCCAGACCAGATCAGGAGACTCTCCATGCGAAACCCCGTGCGCACTGCCCTGCTGGGTGCGATGTTGCTGGCGATGGCCGGCGGTGCCGCCGCTCAGGTCAAGATCGGCGTGAATATCTCGCTCACCGGGCCTGCCGCGTCACTTGGCATTCCCGAGCGCAACACGATCACCATGCTGCCGACCGAGATCGGTGGCCAGAAGGTCGAGTACATCATGCTCGACGACGCGTCGGACACCACGACCGCCGTTCAGAACACCAAGAAGCTCATCTCCGAGAATCATGTCGACGCCATCATCGGGTCGTCGATCACGCCGAACACGCTCGCGATGATCGACGTGATCGCCAGCGGCACGACGCCCACGATTTCGCTGGCATCGTCGGCCCGCATCATCGAACCGGTCGACGCCAAGCGTTATTGGATGTTCAAGACACCGCAGACCGACGCGCAGATGGCTTCAGCCATCGCCGAGCATGCGAGCCGTCATGGCGTGAAGACGATGGCGTTTATCGGTCAGGGGGACGCGCTGGGTGAAGCGTTCTACGAGGAAGTCGCCAAGTTCGCCGCGCTGCACAAGATCAAGATGGTCGCCAGCGAGCGCTTCGCCCGCACCGATCCGAGCGTGACGGGGCAGATCCTGAAGATCATGGCCGCGCACCCGGACGCCGTCGTCGTGGGCGCCGCCGGCACGCCGGCCGCGCTGCCGCCGAAGGCCTTGGCCGAGCGCGGCTACAAGGGGCTCGTGTATCACAACCACGGCGTGGGCAATAACGACTTCCTGCGCGTGTGCGGCAAGGATTGCAACAACACGTACCTGCCGGCGAGCCCGGTGCTCGTGGCGTCGCAACTGCCGAACGATCATCCGGCCAAGGCGGTGGCGCTCGACTACATCAAGAAGTACGAAGCCAAGTTCGGTGCCGGCACGGTGGCCGCCTTCGGTTCGTATGCATGGGATGCCGGCATTCTGCTCCAGCGCGCCATTCCGATCGCGCTGAAGACGGCCAAGCCGGGCACGCCGGAATTCCGCAAGGCGTTGCGCGACGCGCTCGAGACGAGCAAGAACATGCACGTCACGAATGGTGTGATCAACATGAGCCCGACCGATCACCTCGGCCTCGACCAGCGGGCCCGTGTGATGGTCGAAATCGAGAATGGCAAGTGGCAACTCGCGCCGTGAGTGCCGCGCGAAAGTTGTGAGTCCTGCCGATCTCGCATGACGGTGAGGCGGCCGACGCTGCGCGCATCGACCACAGATTGACCGTCGGTGGTATCGGCGTTGTCCGGTGCCGCCGTCTCCCCATCCCCGCTTGCGCGGGGATATTTTTTTGGAGCGGTAAGCCATGTCGCAAGACCCCTATCAACACTACCAGTCGCTGCAATTCAATCGGCATCCCAATGGCGTACTCGAACTCATCATGGGCGCCGGGGCGAACAAGAGCGGCCTGTCGACGGCCGACCATCGCATGCACCAGGAACTGGCCGATGTGTGGCGCGACATCGATCGCGACACCGAGACGCGCGCGGTCGTCATTCGAGGCGAAGGCAAGGGGTTCTCCGGCGGCGGCGACCTGTCGCTCGTGGAAGACATGGCCGACGATTTCGCCGTGCGCGCCCGCGTGTGGCGCGAAGCGCGCGATCTCGTCTACAACGTGATCAATTGCAGCAAGCCGATCGTCTCCGCCATGCACGGCCCGGCCGTGGGGGCCGGGTTGGTCGCGGGCCTGCTCGCGGACATCTCGATTGCCGCGAAGACGGCGCGCATCATCGACGGCCATACGCGGCTGGGGGTTGCGGCGGGCGATCACGCCGCCATCGTCTGGCCGCTGCTCTGCGGCATGGCGAAGGCGAAGTACTACCTGCTGCTGTGCGAGCCGGTCACGGGCGAAGAGGCCGAGCGCATCGGGCTCGTGTCGCTTACCGTCGACGAGGCCGACCTGCTGCCGCGCGCGTTCGAAGTGGCCGACAAGCTGGCGCGTGGCTCGACCACGGCCATTCGCTGGACCAAGTACGCGCTCAACAACTGGTTGCGCAGCGCGGGGCCCTCGTTCGATGCGTCGCTCGCACTCGAATTCATGGGCTTCGCGGGGCCGGACGTGCGCGAAGGCATTGCGTCGCTGCGCGAGCGCCGCGCGCCGGATTACAGCGGCGACGCCCCGTTCTGACACACCACTGGCGCACGCTCGGCGTATGATCCATATCCATACGCCCTCCGCGCGCCGACGTGCGCGCAAAGGCGCTCAGGATGTGCGCGACTTGCCGGGATTGCCCCGCGGGCCGTGCGTCCCCGACCGTGACTGGAGACTGTAATGAGCGATTCGACGAGTGCCATGCCCAACGGCTTCGACATTCTCAAGAAGATGTGGGAAGCGTTCAGCCCGCCCGCGACATTCACCTCGCCGCTCACGCAGTTGATGCAGAGCGCGGCGCCATTGCTCGATCCCGACGAGATCGAGAATCGCATCGCCGAGATGCGAGCGGTGGAGCAGTGGCTCACGCTCAATCTGAATGTGCTGCGCTCGACGATCCAGGCCTTCGAAGTGCAACGGGCCACCTATGCCACGCTTCGCTCGTTCGGCACCGGCACCTTCGGCGCCGCGAGCGACGCGCAGGCGAGTGCGTCGCCGTTCGGACAGGCGGGCGCGGCGAACTTCTGGCGCTCGCCGTTTGCCGCCGAGGCGCCGGCGCAAGACGTCGAGCCGCAGGCGAGCGCACCGGAACCCGAGCCGGAACCGGATCCGCAACCGGAACCCAAGGCGGCCGCGGCCGAGGAAGCCCCGGCGGGCGGCGACACACAGTCGCCGTTCGCGCAGGCGGGCAACGCTTATGGTGCGTTGGACCCGTCGCTTTGGTTCAACGCCATGCGCACGCAGTTCGACCAGATTGCCGCTGCTGCGCAGGCGGCCGGTGTATCGGCGGCCCAAATGACGGAAGCCGCTGCGGCGCAAATGTCGGATGCCGCTGCCAAGGCGACGCAGAGCGCACCGGCGAAACCCGCAAAACCCGCAAAGCCCACGCAGGCGTCTGGCCAGGCCACGGCAAAGGCCGGCACCGCCAAGCGGTCGGCGGGTACGAGCAAGGCGGCGGGCAAGACCGCTGCCAAGCGTGCGCCGGCCAGCAAGACGCCGCCGGCGAAGTCGGCCGCGGCAAAAACGTCTGCCAAGACGTCGGCGAAGGCCGCGCCCGCCGCAGGCAAGACGCCGGGTAAGCAGGCCGCCTGGAAGTGGTAGGGCGGTCGCACGAACGGCACATGCGGTAGACGCGACGACGGCTTCGGTCACGGCGATAGCGATAGCGACAACGACAACGACAACCACAACGTTGACCACGGCGGGAGGAGGCCCCCATGATTTCAGGCGAACGTACCGGCCTCGTCCTGATGGGCGGTGGCGCACGCGCGGGGTATCAGGTGGGCGTGCTGGCCGCGATCGCCGCGATCCAACGCGAGGTTCTGCCGTCGCGTCGCGCGATTCCGTTTCCCATTGTCTGTGGCACCTCGGCCGGCGCGATCAATGCTGCCGCGCTCGCGTCGCACGCCGACGATTTCCAGCATGGGGTCATGAAGCTGGACGCGGTGTGGCGTCAATTTCACGCCGGCCAGGTGTTCCGCGCGGACTCGCTGGGCATGGCGGGCACCGGGGCACGCTGGCTGGCGGCGCTTTCGCTCGGTTGGGCGCTGCGTCGCTCACCGCGCTCGCTGTTCGATTGGTCGCCACTCGGCGACATGTTGCGCAGTGCGATCCGTCTCGATCGACTGCCCGACGTGTTCGCGTCGGGGGCGCTCGAGGCTTTGTCGGTGACGGCGCTTTCGTACTCGTCAGGCAAGCATGTCACCTTCTACCAGAGCGCCGAGCCGATTCAGGCCTGGAAGCGTTCGCTGCGCCTGGCGCGCGCGGTGCCGCTGAGCGTGCAGCACTTGCTGGCATCGAGTGCGATCCCGTTTCTTTTCCCCGCCGTCGAGCTCGATCTCGACGGGCAGCCCGAGTATTTCGGCGACGGATCGATGCGCCAGATTGCGCCGCTCAGTCCACCGATCCATCTGGGCGCCACCCGCATCCTCATCATTGGCGCGGCGCACGGACAGTACGGACTCGACAGCAGCGGCGAGCGCATCGGTGGCTATCCCAGTCTGGCGCAGATCGGCGGGCAGGCGCTCGCAAGCGTGTTCATCGACGGCCTGTCGGCGGATCTGGAACGCCTCCAGCACATCAACAATGTGTTGCGGCATGTGCCCGAGGCGCAACGCGAATCCAGCGGCTGGCGGCCCATCGAGACGCTTTTGATCTCGCCAAGCCAGCGCATCGAGCCGATTGCAGCGCGTCATCTGCAGCAGTTGCCGCGGGCCGTTCGTACGATCCTCGGCGCGATCGGGGCGGACGAAGCGCGCGGCGCGGCCTTCGCCAGCTACCTGCTGTTCGAGTCGTCTTATACGCAGGAACTCATTGCGCTGGGCGAGGCCGACGCCTACGCGCAGCGCGACGCGATTGCCGCATGGCTCGTGGCGGAAGCGGATGGCACGAGCCCGCTCCATCGTGTCGAGGCCGGCGCGGTCGGGGGCGGCGGATTGCCGGCGAATTCACCGCTATCGGCGGAGTCGCCCGCCGCCGTGGCGGATACTGGCAAGCCGGCCGCATGAGTTGTTGTCCTCACTGATCCCGCCCCTATGTCGAAATCCACTGTTGCGTGTCCGTACCCGTCGACGTTCTGGCGCGATCCGGCGCTGCCGTTTCTCGAAGCGCGAGAGGTGCGCGATGGGCGTCGCGTCTGCTACGCGTTGCACAGCCATGAGACGTTTTCCATCGGCGCCGTGACGGGAGGGCGTAGTACCTATCGGAATGGTCGGGCACACGAGACGGTGGGCCGCGGCAGCGTTGTCGTGATGAACCCTGACGCGGTGCATGCTTGCAATCCCATTGACGACGAGGCGTGGGCCTATCGGATGCTGTTCGTCGACACGGCGTGGTTGCGCGAAACGCAGCGGGAACTGGGTTTCGGGCATGGACAGGATCTGCATTTGTTCGACCCGATGTCCGCTGACGATCCGGTGTTGTACCGGGGGCTTAACCGGCTCTATGACGTTTGCACCGACGCGACGCGCGACCGGCTTGAGCGCGAGAGCGTGGTGCAGCAGTTTTTCATCGACGTGCATGAGCGGTTGAACCCTGCGCCGCAATCGATGCGGGACGACTCGCACAAGCTGCGCCGCGCCGCCGATTTCATCCGTGCGCACTGCACAGAGGCGCTGACGCTTGCGCAGATTTGCGCGGCGGCGGGCCTGTCGGCCTCTTATCTGACACGCGTCTTTCGAGAGCAATACGGACTCACGCCGCACGCCTTTCTCATGGACCAGCGGATTCAATATGCACGGCGCCGACTGCGTCGTGGACATGCCATTGCCGAGGTGGCGCTCGATGCGGGCTTCGCGGACCAGGCGCATTTCCAACGCGCCTTCAAACAACGCCTCGCCACGACGCCGGGGCATTACCGGGAGCCGCACGCAGCGTGATTCGACGCCGCGAAGGCGCATGTTTCCTTAGCTGGTCGCGACAAGATACACGGCGCTTCCCGCCAACAGCGCCGCCATCGCGCAGTTCAGACGCCGCACGCGCCGCGCGTCGCGCATGCGATGACGCAACATCGCACCCGCGGCGGCCCAGCATCCCACCGAGCACCAGCAAACGACAAAGTAGATCGCAGCGAATTGCCAGATGCGCGCGGGATCACCTGCCGTGTACGCACCCATTCCGGCCAGCGCCGCGAGCCAGGCTTTCGGATTGAGCCACTGCATGACGGCGCCTTTCGATATGGTCGGGCCACGCTGCGTGTCGGCGTCGTTCAACACGCCGTTATCGATCGCCAGTTTGTAGGCCATATAAAGCAGGAACGCCACGCCGAACCACTGAATCGCGCGCATCAGTACGGGCATCCGGTGCAGTAACTCGTGCACGCCGAAGCCGACCGCAACGAGCAACGCGACGAAGCCCGCCGTCGCACCGGTCACGTGACGCAGGCTCGGTCCGAGGCCATAGCGCGCGCCCGCGCCCAGCGCCACGACATTGACCGGACCCGGCGTGATCGAAGCGGCCAGCGCGAACGCCGCCATTGAATAGAAAAGTGTCATCGGATCCCTCGATACTGAAGAAAGCGGGTGAAGCGAGGTTCCGAATGTAGGCGGCGACGGACGCCGTGTATTGAAGAAAACTGCCCTCTGGCAAATGGCCGCGTGCCGACGTCTCAACGAAACAGTCGATGGCGTAGCCAACGCAATAAACGTCCAAAGATGGGGAGCTTGACGTAGATATCTTCAGTGGCGTCCCAATAGTCGCGCTGATAGGCCACGCGTCCGTCCACAGCGAGACGCAGGTGCGATGCGCCATGAATGACCTGTTCGTCGTCAAGCCACCGTTTGGTATGGAAATGCAGATTCCACACCAGCAGCGCCTGATTGTGTTGCAGCAGCGTGGCGGTAAATTCAATGCGCGGCACGTCGACACGCTCGAATAGGTGCGTGAGCAGCGTCGCCACTTCGGCGGCGCTGCGCACCTCGTGCAGCGGCGTCTTGAGATAGACGTTGGGCGCGTAGAACTCGCCCAGATTCCCGACGCTTTGGCGGGTGAGGGTCTCGAAGTAGCGCGTCAGGCGCGTGAGCGCAGCCGCATGATCGATATCCATAGGCATGCTCGCGTGGGCGCCTGGACAGCGCGATTCGATGGACCCGTCCATGGCCGGGGCGGGGCCGCTCTCCGTCATCCCGGGCGCGCGGCGTCGGGATCGGCTTTCGGTCAATTATCAACGGCAACGCACGTTTGCACCGCGATGTTGCAGCGTGCGTGGCGCGGATGAGACACCCGACGGCGTCGGCCGCCCCGGCGACCTATCGCGCGTCGCTGATCAATTCGGCGCGAAGGTCGGGGGCACTGGTGCGCGGATCCAGCCATATGGCGAAAAAAGCACGGCCGAAGGCGTCGCCCGCGATTTGACCGATCAGTTTGCCGTCCGAGAAGAACCGCGTGCCGTCGCCGGGCAGGAACACGCCGGTCAAGTGCTGCCCGGCCGTCACGTCGGGCAGGATGCGCGCCAGTTCTTCGGCCCAGCGCTCCCGTTGCGCATCGGTGGCCACTTGCAGCTTGGTCATTTCGATCAGACTGCGCTGCACGAGCGTATGAGATTTGAAACTGCGCGCGTAGCGCAGATCGAGCACCAGCGGATGCGCACTCCAGTTCGCGCTGACGCGCTCGGCGCCTGAGAAGAGTTCCGCGTCGTAGAGATGAAAACCCAGGCGCGTGAAGGAGCCGTGGCCGACCAGATGGGCGGTGGGGATTTCTTGCGACGCGAGTTGCCCGGCGTCGAACGCCAGGGCGCCGGGGGCCGTTGCCACCGTCGCCAGAAAGCAGACGGTGCGTAGCCATGCGGCAAGTGCGGGACGAGTGGGCATGCTCGGCTCCTTATCGGTCAAGGATCCAGTCGAGTCGGTAGGCCCGTTGGCGGCGCATGGCTCGTTCTGCCGGTGCGCCGGCCGATACAACGTGTTGCGTATTTGCGACTGAGAACTTTCCTCAAAGCGCGGCGCGGAAAAAGGAAACGTCGGCGTCGGCAGGGATGGGGGCTGTCACCCGGTCGCACTTACGGAACGATTGATTTCAGCGTAGACCATCGGACGCCGCGCGCGCAGGCCCATGGCACAAGGGCAAACCCTGACGCGCTGCCGTGATGTCCGCATTCGCAGGCGTTGATGCTCAAGACGCCCAAGCGGCTGGCCACGCGCCGGGCTGGCCGCCGAAGGTGTGTCGGAAAGCCTGTCGCCCATTGAGCATAGGTGCTTTGCGTGACAATTTGACGGGCGTCAACATTACGACGCATTACTGTCACGCGAGGGGCGACGTTGGCGGGATTAAACGGCTTTTATGTTATGATTCAAGAGTTTGGCCATATTTTAGTAGGCTCGCTCTAAGCCATATCGCCAGGATGCGGCCAGATTACAGGCGTTAATTCGTCGTCCTTCAGCGACGGCAGGGTTCAAGACGTGAAGTCGGACGGCGGGGGCCGCCCACGACACGCTCACCGTTTTGTCTGTCGAAATTCGGCGTAAACTTTCACAATACTATCTTGAGTCCTGGTGTAAGGTCTCGCGACCTTGGGGGTAATTGAAATGAACGAAATGCTGTATCCCGAACTGTACAAGTCGTTGGAGGCAGTGCGTTGGAACATGGAGAAGGACATTCCTTGGGACAAGTTCGACGCAAGCCAACTCTCCGACGATCAGGCGCGCACCATCAAGATGAATGCCATCACGGAATGGGCGGCGCTGCCGGCCACCGAGATGTTTCTGCGCGACAACCGTGACGACAGCGATTTCTCCGCGTTCATGAGCGTTTGGTTCTTCGAAGAGCAGAAGCACTCGCTGGTGCTCATGGAATACCTGCGCCGCTTCCGCCCGGACCTCGTGCCGACCGAAGCCGAGCTGCACGCCGTGCGCTTCCCGTTCGACCCGGCCCCGCCGCTCGAGACACTGATGCTGCACTTCTGCGGCGAAATTCGCCTGAATCACTGGTATCGCCGTGCGGCCGAATGGCACACCGAGCCGGTCATCAAGGCCATCTACGAAATCATCTCGCGCGACGAAGCGCGTCATGGCGGCGCTTATCTGCGCTACATGAAGAAGGCACTGACGAGCTTCGGCGATAACGCGCGCGCCGCGTTCGCGAAGATCGGCGTGCTGATGGCGTCGGCGCGTCGCACCGAAAAGCCGCTGCACCCGACCAACCTGCACGTGAACAAGGACCTGTTCCCGAACGACACGGTGCAGTCGCGTTTGCCGGAACCGGAGTGGCTCGAACACTGGCTCGACGAGCAAATCAAGTTCGACGACAGTTGGGAGAAGAAGGTCGTCGAGCGTATTCTGCACAACATGTCGCTGCTGTTCGAGCACACGTTCGCGACGGCGCAGGACTTGAACCGTTACCGCAAGGAAATCACCAGCCGTCTGGCGGCAGTGGCCGCACCGGCCGTAGCCACGGCATCGTAATCGCGCGTTCGGCGCCGACGGTATCGACAGGAAAGGGGCTTCGGCCCCTTTTTTGTTGCCACATACGCGGCGTGGGACAATAGCGCATCTATTTCGAACGATCGTCATGTCCGCTTCCCAAGTCATTCCTCCGGCCGATTTCGAGGCCAAGATTCTCCCGCGCGAGGCGCTCGCCGCATTGGCGCCGACGCTGCCGCGACCGCTGGTGTTCACCAACGGCGTGTTCGACATCTTGCATCGCGGTCACGTGACCTATCTCGCGCAGGCGCGCGCGTTGGGGGCGTGCCTCATCGTCGGGGTGAACAGCGACGCCTCGGTGCGCACGCTCGGCAAAGGCGACGACCGGCCGATCAATAATGAAAACGACCGCGCCGCACTGCTGGCGGCGTTGCAAAGCGTCGACTATGTCGTGACGTTCGGCGAATCGACGCCCGAGGCGCTGATTGCCGCCGTGCGTCCCGACATTCTCGTCAAAGGCGGCGACTACGAGATGGACACGCTGCCGGAGTCTGCGCTCGTGCGTGGCTGGGGCGGCAAGGCGTTGGCCATTCCGTTCGAACATCAGCGCTCGACGACGTCGCTGCTCAAGAAGGTGCGCGCCCAATCATGAATCTGGCCCCGCTCGTTGAAGTCACGCGCGGCGCGATGGGCGTCGATACCGTCGAGTGCGTGCATTACGGCGCCGTAGCGGTGGTCGACGCGCAAGGGCACTTGCGATACGCCGCAGGCGACCCGTCGTTTCTGACGTTTTCGCGCTCCACGCTCAAGCCCTTTCAGGCGCTGCCGTTCGTCGAGGGCGACGGCGTCGCGCATTTCGGTCTGACGCAGCCGGAGCTGGCGCTACTGTGCGCGAGCCACTCCGGTGAGGCGTTTCACGTCGATGGTGTGAAAAGCCTACTGAGCAAGGCGGGTTGCGACGAGCATCATTTGCAGTGCGGCTGTCACATGCCGACGTTTTACTCCGCCACCGGAAAACGTGCCCCGGCGGATCTGAAGCCGACGTCGCTGCATCACAACTGTTCGGGCAAGCATGCGGGCTTTCTCGCGTATTGCGCGCAGCACGGCTTGCCGCTCGATACCTACCTGGATCCGGCGCATCCGCTGCAACAGGCGATTCGCGCACGCGTCGGCGATGTCGTCGGCGTGAAGGGCGAGACGCTGGCGTTGGGCATCGACGGATGCTCCGCGCCGAACTACGCGTTGCCGCTCGACAGGCTCGCTGCCGCGTACGCCCGACTCGCCGCGAGCGACGACGCGGCACTCTCGACCTTGTTCGCCGCCATGACGCAGCAGCCGGAGATGGTGTCCGGCACGGCGCGCAACGATCTGGCGTTCATGCGCATGGCGCCCGGGGACTGGGTGGCCAAGATCGGCGCCGATGGCGTGCAGACGATCGGCGTTCGCTCGGCGGGCCTGGGCATTGCCATCAAAGTTGTCGACGGCAATATGCGTGCGCTATATACCGCAGCGGTGGCCGTACTCAAGGCTCTCGGGTTGGTCGAGTCGCCCGAGGCGACCGGACTGGCGCCGTGGGTGTCGCCGATCGTCAAGAACGCACGGGGTATCCAGACCGGGATTGTGCGGCCGGTCGTGTCGTTGAAGCGCGTCGGCTGAGCCAGGCGCAGGCCGGTTCAATTACCCCGGCGCGCTACCGGCCGGGGCGGGGCATGTCCGCACCCACTGCGCCGTCCATTGTTGTGTCACGACGCCGCGAATCTGGGCGGCCGCGTTCGCGTTGATGCCGACAATCCGGTAGACGATCCGGCTCTTGGCATTGGGCCTTTCGCTCAGTTGCGGCGTGATGCCTCGCTTCTGCGCGGCGGTCATCAAGCGCACCGCACGCTCCTTGTCGTTGAACAGTCCGAGCGAGACGACGAGCGTCGAGCCTTCGCCGTTGAGCAGGAAATACTCCGTCACCCCTGCTGCACGCAATTGCGCAACCTGTTTATCGGCGGCGGGTTTGTTGGGCACCGGATCGAGATGTACCCAGTACCGCTTGTCGAGCGCCACCGATTGAATGTCACCTTGCCCTGAAGGCAGCGCGGCGAGCAAAAGGCCGCGCGCTTGCTGCGCGTCGTTGGCGGCGAACGGGCCGACTTCCAGACAGATGGGCGCGACCTTCGCGGCGGCGGCCTGCGAAGCCGCCGCATCGCCCGATACCGCGTTCGTTGTCGCGGCGGCGACGGCCCGGCTTGCGGCCATCGTCGTCAATGCCGACTCGGACGTTCCGGGGCTGGAAGACCCTGCCGATGCGGCGGTCGCCCCTGAAGCGCCTGAAGCGCCTGAAGCGCCGGCCGACGTCGCCGCTCCTGAGGCTTGCGATTCGTGTCTCCCGCCCGACGCACCGACAGGGAGGGAGGCGGCGGGCGACTGACCGCTGATCGCTGCTCCGGTCAAGCGGATTCGCTCCGGTTCGAGTTGCCTTTCGACCCGCGCCGGTTCGCGGCCGGTGGCAGGCAGCACATCGTGCCATTTCAGCCAGCCGAACTGCACAGCGGCGAGTGCTGCATTCGCCGCGAGAAACATGACAAGCAACAGCGCACGCAACATCTCAAGCACCCCCGGGGGATGGATCGGCATCTTGCGATGGGGATACCGAAATATCGGTCATGTGGGGGGCGGATGTCGCGCTCGCCGCTGCGCCGCACTCGGCAGCCCGAAGTGCCACCTCGTATAAGCCGGCCGGTACCAGTTGATCGTGTTCGGTAACGGGCATGGTCAGGGTGTGCGCGAGCGCCTGGCGTGCGCCGCCCGAGAGCACGCAACGCACGGGTGCGCCGAGTTGTGCCTGCAGTTGTGCGTGACTGCGCTCGACCAGGCCGGCTTGCGCCGCGGCGCATCCGCGCAGGATGGCATCGGTCGTGCTGCATGCGAATGCTTGTCCGCCGGTTGGCATGGTGGCGTCGAGCGTCGGCAATTGTGCGGTACCGTGGGCCAGCGACTGGAGCATCAGTGCGGGCCCCGGGGCGATCAGCCCGCCGAGATAATCGCCGTCGGCACACAAGGCTTCGACGGTGGTGGCCGTGCCCAACGTGACGATCAGCAGATGTTCGCCCGGCCACGCGGCGTGCGCGCCGATCAGGCTGGCCCAGCGGTCGCTGCCGAGCTGTGTGGGGACTTGATAACCATTGCGCACCCCCGCTCGCGATTCGCTGGCGCGCAAGACCTGCAGCCAATCGGTCGACGCCATGCCCCACAGCGTTTGCAGTGTCATGCGCACGGCTTGTTCCGCGGGTTCGCCCGCCACATTGGCAAGCCAGACACCCGCGGGTGCAGGGCAGACGAAGCTTTCGTCCTGTCGGCCCTGGCCGGTGGCGAGCGGTGCCATGTTCGGCGCGAAGTGAGCCTCTCCCGAGCCCGAGACCAGCGCGGCCCAGCCCGCGCGAATTTGCGTGGCGAGCGTGCGCCATTCGGCGTGATCGACCGCACCGCTGGCCAGAAAGGACGGCGCCGCTGCGCTCCAACCCTCTGGGCGCACGGCCGGCGCAAGCGCCCATTTGATCCGGCTGTTGCCGGCATCGACGAGCAGCCAAGGTGCACCGTCAGCGCTGCTTGCGCCCTGTGTGTCGAGGCTGCCGCGCGATGTCTTCGCAAGGCGAGTGTCCGCCGCCGTTGCCGCGGACTTCGCGGTGTCCACCGGTCGTGGGGGCGGCGTCTGTCGGGCGGCGCTCATCCACGGCCCCGTTGGGCGTCACGCGTGCCAGACGCATCGAGCAATCGCACGGAGACTTCTCCGCTGGCAATCGTGCGCTCGCCGTCAGGGGTCGCGACGCGCAGCCGACCTTGCGAGTCGACGCCGAGCGCCACGCCCTGCAACAGATCGCGACCATTTTCGATGACGCGAATCGACGCTCCGCCATAGGCGTGCATGGCTTCCCAGTCGTCACGGAAGACACCGAAACGATGCACGGCGAAGCGATTCAGCATGGTGGCGAGACGCTGGACCAATGCGATCAACACCGTCGACATATCCGGATCGACCAGCACCGATTCGAGCGCCGCCGGCGGCGTGACCGGCACGGCGGCAGATGAGGTCGTGCCGTCGTCGGAAGGCGCGGCGTTGTCGATGCGGGCGGCGACGTCCGCAGCCCGCCGAAGATTGACCCCGATGCCGATCACGACGCCGATGCGGCCCGGTCCGGCCGGGAGCGTCTCGATCAGGATGCCCGCCAGCTTGCCGCCGCGCAGCAGCACATCGTTGGGCCATTTGAGGCCGAGCGCGTGCGGCGCCGACAGCGGCAGATCAGAGAGCCCTTCCACCACCGCGACGCCTGTCGCAAGCGACAACCCGGCCAGTTCGGCCGGTCCGCCAGGCATCGTATAGGCGAGCGAAAACGTCAGGCTGTCGCCCGGCACGCTCTGCCATGCGCGGCCACGTTGTCCGCGACCGCCCGTCTGGCGCATCGCGGCGCGCAGCAGGGGCGCGCACGACGCGTCCCGGCGAAGGCGGGTCAGCAGATCGAGGTTCGTGGAGCCCGTGGTCTCGACCACGTCGATCTGCCAGTCGCGGCAAGTGGCGGCCAGCGCCGAGCGAATTCGGTCGCCATCGAGCTGGCGGGATGCGGTGTCGCGCGACGGCTCGCCACCCGCGTCGGCGGGGCGTTCAGACGAATCCGCCGCCATAGGGGCGAGGGGGGCGTTCGGCGAGGAGGGCGCGGCTTTATTCATGGTTGCTATTGTAGCGGCGAGGCCGGCGCCGCGCCGGTCTGCACTGCCGTCGTCCCCGTTTTTCGGTATTGTCCGAGGACCCGATCGGCCAGCGCCGACGCGTTTTCAGCCTGCGCCGGGTTGCCATCGACCGGTCGCCCCTGTACCGTACAATGACCGCGTTTTGCCGGATTTCGACGAGTTTGTCGCCAGGAGATCGTCTGTTTTGAACCTCGATGCCGTGCCCACTCTGGAGCTGACCACCACGGCGCAAGGCCCGGTGGTCATGCTGCACGGCCTGTGGACAGCGCTCGCCCTCTCGCAGCGCAAGAAGACGCTGCTGCGCCTGGTCGATTCGCTGCCGCAGGGCGACCTGGCGTGGGACCTGACCCGCGTCGAACGGCTCGACCACGTCGGCGCGCAGGCGCTGTGGCGCTATTGGCAACGTCGGTTTCCCGAGCGCGTCGCGCTTACGCCGACACAGCGGGCGCTCTTCGATCACCTCGCCGAATTCGATCGCTCGCGACAGAGTCCGGCGCCCACCCGCCGCCTCGATCCGATCAGCCGGCTGGGGGCGTCGCTCTTCACGCTGGGCGAGCATTTGCGCGACGGCGTCACGATGTTCGGACGCTTCGTGATCGACCTCGGCCGCGTCATTCGTCATCCGGTTCGCGCGCCATGGCTGGAGATGTCCGCCAATATCTACAGCGCGGGGGCCAAGGCACTCGGTATCACGGCGCTGGTGGCGTTTCTGATCGGCATCGTGTTGTCCTATCTGTCGGCCCAGCAACTCAAGTTGTATGGGGCGAGCACGTTCATCGTCAACATCCTCGGTCTCGCCGTGATCCGCGAACTCGGCCCGGTGCTTTCCGCGATTCTCGTGGCGGGTCGCTCGGGGTCGGCCATCACCGCCCAGCTCGGCGTGATGCGCGTGACCGAAGAACTCGACGCGATGCGCGTAATGGATATTCCGCACGGGTTGCGGCTCGTTCTGCCGAAGGTCATTGCGCTGGCCATTGCCATGCCGCTGCTGGTCATGTGGACAAACATCATCGCGCTGCTCGGCGGCGCGCTCGCGGCAAAGTACGAACTCGGTATCGGACTGCGCTACTTCTTCACCACGTTGCCCAATGCCGTGCCCATCGCCAATCTGTGGATCGGCCTGGGAAAAGGGGGCGTCTTCGGCATGCTGATCGCACTCGTGGCCTGCCATTTCGGCATGCGGGTCAAACCGAACACGCAGAGCCTGGGGGAGGGCACGACACAGTCCGTGGTGACCTCGATCACCGTCGTGATTCTGGCCGATGCCATCTTCGCGATTCTGTTTCGCAACACGGGGATCGGCTGATGTCCCAATCCCCCGTGCCCGATCGGGCCCCAGCGCTCGCCACGTCGGCCGTCGCGGCCGCTCCCGTCGCGCAGGCTTACGCCAGCGATGTGATATCCGGCGCCGCGGCGGGTTGTCCGCCTGTGTCGTCAAGCCTGCCGGGCGACGCCGACCCGGTGATCGAGGTGCACGATCTCACGAAGCGCTACGGTACGCACACGATTCATGAGCATCTGGATCTCACCGTACGGCAAAGCGAGATCATTGCGCTTGTCGGCGGCTCAGGCTCGGGCAAGACCACGCTGATTCGCCAGATCATCGGGCTGGAGTCGCCGACCACTGGCCACATCAGCGTCTTCGGTCACGACATCACGACGATCGATCGGCGCAGCGCGCACCTGCTGCGCCGCCGCTCGGGCATGTTGTTTCAGCGCGGTGCACTGTTCTCCGCGATGACGGTGTTCGACAACATTGCGCAACCGCTGCGCGAACTGCACACGCTCTCGGAAGATCTGATTCGCGATGTCGTGATGTACAAGCTCGAGATGGTGGGGCTGTCGGGGCGCATGGCCAACCGCATGCCGTCGGAGCTGTCGGGCGGGATGATCAAGCGCGTTGGGATCGCGCGGGCCATTGCGCTGGAGCCGGAACTGCTCTTTCTCGACGAGCCCACGGCTGGGCTTGATCCGCAGGCGTCAGACGAGTTCGTGGACATGATTCGCGGCCTGCACCGCTCGCTGGGCCTGACCGTCGTCATGGTCACGCATGATCTGGACACGGTGATGATGCTCGCCACGCGCGTGGCGGTGCTCGCCGAGCGTCGGGTGCTCGTCAATGCGCCGGTGGAAGACGTGGTCCGTGTCGATCACCCGTTCATCCACAGCTTCTTCCTCGGTGAACGCGGCAGACGCGCGTTGCTCGCGTTGCCTGCGGCGCGGCGCGCCAAGATTTCGGAGTTACTCGACGATGGAAAATAAATCGCACGCTTTCATGGCGGGCCTCTTCACGCTGGTGTTGCTTGCCGCTGTCGCCGCGTCGGTGTACTGGTTCAATCGCGACAATCGTGTGCGCCTTCCCTACGATCTGGTCTCGCACACCAACGTGACCGGACTCAATCCGGAATCCGCCGTGCGGTATCGCGGTCTGTCCGTCGGGAAGGTCGAGTCGATCAAGTTCGACCCGCGCACGCCTGGGCAGATTCTGATCCGCATTCTCGTGAACGAAGGCACGCCGATGACCCGGTCGACGTTCGCCACGTTGAGCTATCAAGGGGTTACGGGGCTGGCCTTCGTACAACTGGACGACGACGGGCATGACCGAACGTTGCTGCCGTCGTCCGAGAAGCACGTCGCGCAATTGCGACTGCGCCCGAGTTTTGTGGACGAACTGCAGCGGCGCGGCAACAACCTGGTACATCAGCTCGAAGAGGCAACGTCTTCGGTCAATACGCTGTTGTCGCCCGACAACCGGCAGGCCATGCTCGATTCGATCAACAGCGTGAAGGCCGCGGCGCAAAGCGTGGATCGCGTGGCGCAGCAGCTCGAGCCCGTCACGGCGCAGTTGCCGGACACCGTGCGCGAACTCACCGGCACGCTTGCCGGGGCCCATCGTCTGACCGATCAATTGACCGATCCTCAGGGGCCGCTCGTGCGCAACCTGGATAGCGTGGGACGCGCGGCCGATCAGGCGGCGTCGAGTCTGGCGGCGTTCCAGGGAACGATGGAAACATTCGAAGGGTCGCTGCAACAGGAAGCGCTGCCGCGCCTGAACACGCTCTCGGACGATCTGCGCTTCACGACGCAGGCGGTCGGGCAAGCGGCCGAGACGATCAATCGCAATCCGCGCGCGCTGCTCTTCGGCACGTCGCCGCCGCCGCCCGGTCCGGGCGAAGCGGGTTTTTCGTGGCCCGGGGGAGAACGTCAATAATGCGCAACACCGTCATGCAAGAGGGTATCGAGATGATTGAGCCGATCGACGCGGGCAAAGTCAGCGAGGCAGGTGTCGCGCCACCCGGCGGCAAGCGTGCGCTCGCCGCCGGGTGGCTTTGCGCCGCCGCGGTGGTGCTGGTGGCGGGGTGCGCCGCCCCGGCACCGTCGGCCTCGCTGACGCGCTTCGATCTCGGCCCGCCGACGATCCCTGCCGCGTCGGCCAATGTCGCTGCCAATGCCGGGGACACCACCGCCAACACCGCCGCCCCGGCATCGGACGTGGCCGCGGCCGGTGGCCTGCGAATGTCGCCGCTGAAAGTGGTGGTCAACGCGCCAAGTTGGCTCGACGTCGACACAATCTACTACCGCTTGCCCGCCAGCGATGGCGATCAGGCTCGCGGGTATGCGAACAGCCGATGGCTGGCGTCGCCCGCGCGGCTCTTCGGGGATCGTCTGCGCGCGGCGTTGTCGGTCGACCGCCCGGTGCTCGCGGCAGGCGATCCGACCGCTGCGCCGGCGCTACGTGTGGAGCTCGAGGAGTTTGCGCAGTACTTCGACAGTGCGTCGACAAGCCACGGCGTTGTCCAGATACGCGCCACGCTGTTCGATGGGCCGAAGCTGCTCGCGCAGACGACGTTACGTGCGCAGGCCCCTGCCGCGAGTGCCGACGCGGCCGGCGGCACCCGCGCGCTTGCCGCGGCCAGCGACGCGGTGCAGACGCAACTGATTCAGTGGCTCGCCGGGCGCGTGCCGGCGCCAACGGCTACGGCCGGGACAGCGGCACGTGCCCGGTCGCCGTTGCCGTCGCGGACGTTGCCTGCCGCGTCGTCGGCCTCGGGCGCGACAGCACGATAGGGCCGTGCCGCCAATGACCGAGCAGGACGTCAAACCCTGGCAACGACGCGCCTCGCCGCTTGCGCGTCAGGCGCTGCTATGCCTGATACTGCTGATCGCCTATGCGAGCCTGTATCCGTTCGAATTCCAGGGTGCGGCGGTGGGGCCGTTCGACTACCTGTTCGCGCCGTTACCTCGCTGGATCACGCAGTTCGACGTGATCACCAACGTGCTCGGATACCTGCCGCTGGGCATGTTGACCGTACTGGCCCTGCATCCGGCCTGGCGGGGCGTGCGGGCCGTCGTCGCCGCCTTCGTGCTCGGCGCATGGCTTTCCGGTGGCATCGAAGCGTTGCAGACGTACTTGCCGACGCGGGTGGCATCGAACGTCGATCTCGCCACGAACGCGCTCGGCGCACTTATCGGCGGCGCCATTGCGGTGCCGCTCACGAGTCCGCTGCTCGATCGGGGATGGCTGCGGCATTTGCGCTTCGCATGGTTCGAACGCCACGCGAGCCTGCTGCTTGTGTTGCTGGCCCTGTGGCCGTGGGCACAGGCTTACCCGCAGCAGTTTCTCTTTGGCGATGGCGATCTGGTGCGCCAAATATGGCTTTGGCAGGATCCCGACGTCACCGGTCGGGTGATCGACTGGGTACCGCGCTTGGGGCAGTTGCAGGACTATCTTTCCGAACTCGATGCCGTCGCCAGTCATGCCCTGTGGGAGACGGTAGTGAGCGCCAGCGGTACCGTGCTGGCCGGGCTGCTCGCCACGCTCGCGATGCGCCGGACGGCACCGCGTGTGCCGTTGTTGTGCGCCATGTTTACCAGCGCGTTCGCGATCAAAGCCATCGCGTCGGCGTGGCAATTCTCGCCCGCGCAGGCATTCGACTGGGTGACGGCGGGCGCCATTTACGGCGTGGTCATCGGCGCGCTGGTGTTGCTCGTCGCCGGCCGCGGACCGCGTGCGCTGCGCGGGGCTGTCGCGCTGGGCGCGCTTGTCGTGCTGCTGGTGTTCGTCAATCTCCTGCCCGCGAATCCATACTACGAGGCGGCGCTCCAGTCCTGGCGGCAAGGCCGCTACGTTCACTTCAATGTGCTGGCGCGCTGGCTCGCCTGGACATGGCCGTACCTCGTGCTGATCTACCTGCTCGCGATGTTCGATCCGAGCCACCGCGGCCCCGCCCGCACCGCTGGCGTGCGGCGCTAAGGTCGCCCCGGCCTGGCCGAACGGCTTGTTGAGCGGCGCATTGTTGCCAAATCGGCAATAGCGTATTGGCCGCCATCCCATTGGTCCGCAAGCCGGCAACGCCTAGACTCCCATGTAAGGCACGCTGACACTCGGTGTGTCATGACCGCCCGGCATCTTCAGGCAGATCCCGGGCGGTTTTCATTGGCGAGGCGAAGATGAATTCCTGGGGATTGCGGTTGGCACACACGACACGGCAGCGCGTGTTGATGGCCGTGATTGCCGCCGCCACAGGCATTGAAATGCTGGAGAACGGCATGTTCGTGTTCGCGTCGTCCCATATCGCGGGCGGCGTCGGTGCCGCCCCCGAAGAGTACGCGTTTGTCTCGACGCTCTATGCGGTGGCGGGGATCCTCGTCATTCTCAAGCAGCGCTGGCTGGCCTCGCGCCTGGGGTATCGCGCGTTCCTCACCGGCGCGCTCACGCTCATGGCGTTTGGGGCATGGCTGTGCGGCATGGCGCACACGTCGACGCAGCTCGCCGTCGCACGTTTTGTGCTCGGGTTGGGCGCGGGGTCGCTGTTTACTGCCAGCCGGATTCTCATCAACCTGTGTTTCGCGCCGGAGCTTCGGCTCAGGGCGTTGCTCTTCTTTACCTATGGCTTCTTCGGCGGACAAATCTCCGCGCCACTGCTCGCGAGCTATCTCGTCGATCACTTCGTCTGGTCGTCGGTGTTCTTCGCCGTCGTGCCGATCGCGCTTGTGGGGGCGATCGCGTCGTGGCTCGTCATCCCGGACTTTCGCGAGCGCCTGCGCGACGAAGGCGAGTTTGAAATGCGTGGCATCGTCTTCTTCGCCGCCGGCGTGCTGTTCGTCGAAGTCATGATGCAGCGCTCGCGCTTCGACTTCTTCTCCGATCCGCTGCATCTGCTCGAACTCTGCCTGGTGGGGGCGATCTGCGCGATGGGATACATGTGGCATCAGTATTCGCATCACAAGCCGCTGATCGACTTTCGCGTGCTGGTGCGCAATCCGGCCTATGTGCTGGGGCTGGGCGGCTATGCCGTGTACTACTTCTTTTCGTATTCGACGTCGTATCTGTTCCCGATCTACATGCAGCAAGGGCTCAACTGGAGCGTGGAGCACACCGGCTATCTGCAGGCCGTGGCGTCGGTGACGAGCCTCGTCGTGGCCGTGATATACACCCTCGCGCGTCCGAAGTTCGTGCAACTCAAGCCGTTTGTGCTGCTCGGTTACTTGTGCCTCCTCGGCTATGCCTTCCTGCTCTCGCAAAGCTATCAGGGTGTGTCGAGTCAGTGGCTGATCCTGCCGATGGTGCTGAGCGGGCTGGGCGGCGTGTTCGCCATGATTCCCATCGCCGAGCTGACGTTTCGAGGCATGGACGAGTACGTCTTCCAGCACGGCTATCAGACGAAGAACATCGTGCGTCAGTTGGTGAGTTCGATGTCGGTGTCGGTGATGGCCGTGCTGATGCAGGACCGGCAGGCGGTCTTCATGCATCAACTCACGCCGTCGATGACGCCGCTCAACCCGGCGTACAACGCGGCCGTTTCACAAGCGCAACAGGCGTTCGGCGCCAGTGTCGATGCGACGACCGCCGCGCACATGGCGTCGGCCTGGGTGGGCGGCCTCGCGTCGCAACAGGCGCTCGTGCTGGCCTGCGTTAACGTGTTCTTCGGCTTCGCGTGCCTGGCGGCGCTCTGCGCTATCTTTATGGCTGTGCAGCGACGCCTGCGCTAGGCGTACGGCACGCGCCGCCTTGCGCCGCGCCGGACGTCCCGGATTTCGCATTTCCTGATGTCCCGCCATGCTGCGCTTCGTGAGCGCACGGGGGCCGACGCCGCAGTGCCCCGGCAGGTCGGTTAGAATGGCCCGCAATACGTTGCCACTCCGCCAAAGCCCCGACATGGCCACCCAGCCGCAGTACTACCAGCATCACGTGTTTTTCTGCCTGAATCAGCGCGAACCCGGCGCCGATCGCCCGTCCTGCGCCAACTGCAACGCGCAGGCGATGCAGGAGTACGCCAAGGCCAAGGTCAAACAACTCGGCCTGGCCGGTCCCGGCAAGGTGCGGATCAACAAGGCCGGGTGCCTCGATCGCTGCGAGCAAGGACCTGTCGTGGTGATCTATCCCGAAGGGACCTGGTACACGTATATCGACGAAACCGATATCGACGAGATCGTTGAAAAGCATCTGGCGCAAGGCGAGATCGTCGAGCGTCTGCTGATCGACTGATCCCGGCGACACAGGCACGGCCCCGCGCACGGCCCTCGCCGCACTTCAGCCCACCATCGCTCATGAACGCCCAGACTGAACGCTTCACTATCGACGGCCCGGTCGGCGCCATCGAAATCGCCATCGACCGTCCGGCCGGCGCGCCGCGCGGCATCACGCTCGTTGCCCATCCGCACCCGCTGTTCGGCGGCACGCTCGACAACAAGGTCGCCCAGACGCTCGCCCGCGCGTTCGTCCAGCTCGGCTACGCCGTGGTGCGCCCGAATTTTCGTGGCGTCGGCAAGTCGACGGGCGAGCACGACAACGGCATCGGCGAGCGCGACGACTTGCTCGCCGTGATCGACTGGATGCGCCAGCAACCGGGCTGGGAGACATTGCCGCTCGCACTCGCCGGTTTCTCGTTCGGCACCTTCGTGCTCTCGCATGTCGCGAAGACGCTGGAGGCGGCGGGGACCGCCGCGCAGCGTCTGGTATTCGTGGGCACGGCAGCGAGCAATTGGGAGGTGGCGACCGTACCGGCCGACACGCTGGTCATTCACGGCGAACTCGACGACACGGTGCCGCTGCAATCGGTGCTGGACTGGGCGCGTCCCCAGACCTTGCCCGTAGTGGTCATACCGGGCGGCGAACACTTTTTCCACGGTCTGTTACCCCTGCTGAAACAGCTCGTGGTCGACGCGTGGCGTCATTGATACACCCGGGGCGAATTTCGGCCGATTTCGACCGTCGAGGCCCGCCCCGCTGGGGACGTGAAATCACGACGCGTATAATTCGACCCTGAACCTTGTCATGCCGGGTCGGGTCTATGGTTCCGACAGGCATGGCCCCGGCGCTCCGGTGCCGCCGTCTTCTTCGCTGTGCCGCGCGCTCGTCAACGTGTCGGCGGCACGGCGTTTCTTCAAGCGCAGATGCCCCTGAGCCTCACATCGTTTTCCTCATCGCCCATGAAATTCAACGCTTCGCTGTCCCGTGCCGCCGCTGCCGCGGCGCTCGTCGCTTGCGGCTCGCTTGCCTCGCTTCCCGCTCGTGCCCAACAGATTCCGCCGCCGCCGATGTCGGCCACGGCGTGGACGATTGTCGACGTCAACAGTGGTCAGGTGCTGGCCGCCGGTAATGCGGATACGCGCGTGGAGCCCGCGTCGCTCACGAAGATCATGACGTCCTATGTGATCTTCGAAGCCCTGCGCGACAAGCGCATTTCGATGGAGCAGACGGTCATTCCGAGCGATTCGGTTCGCAAGGTGGGTCGCGACGAGTCGCGCACGTTCATCGAGGCGGGCAAGCCGGTTTCGGTGCACGATCTGATCTACGGCATGATCGTCCAGTCGGGTAACGACGCGTCGATCGCGCTGGCCGAACTCGTCGGTGGCTCGCAACAGGGCTTCGTCGAACTGATGAACCGCGCGGCGCAGCGCATGGGGCTGAAGCACACCCATTACGCGAACGTTGACGGGCTGACCGATCCGCAGCATTACACGACCGTGGCGGATATCGCGGCGGCGTCGACGCACCTGATTCAGGACTTCCCCGAGTACTACAAGATTTACGCGGAGAAGAGCTTTACGTACAACAACATTCGCCAGCCGAACCGTAATCGTTTGCTGTACCTCGATCCGACGGTCGACGGCCTGAAGACCGGCCACACGAAGGAGGCGGGTTACTGCCTCGTGGCGACGGCGTCGCGTCCGATGCCGGGGGCGGCGGGCGTCAACCGCCGCGTGTTGTCCGTGGTCGTGGGCGAGCCGACCGAGCGCGCGCGCGTGCAGGACAGCCTCTCGGCCCTGAACTACGGCTACCAGAACTTCGACACGCTGCGTGTGTACGGCGCCAATCAGGTCGTGGCCACGCCCAAGGTCTGGAAGGGCAAGGACAGCGAGCTGAAGATCGGCGTGAAGAAGGACACCTTCATCACCGTGCCGAAGGGCACCGCCGACAAGATCAAGCCGCAACTCGAACTGCGTGAGCCGCTGATCGCGCCGATCGCCAATGGGGCGCAGGTCGGTACCGTCAAGGTCATGGCCGACGGCAAGTCGCTGGCCGAATTCCCGGTTGTGGCCCTCGCCGACGTTGCGCAAGCCAGCTTCGTCGGCCGCGCATGGGACGCGCTGCGCCTGATGTTCGTGAAGAAGTAAGCATGGATAACCCCACCGTCTGGCTCAATGGCGACCTGATCCCGCTCGGCGACGCGAAAATCTCCGTCCTCGATCGGGGTTTCCTGTTCGGCGACGGCATCTATGAAGTCGTGCCGGTCTATCGCGGCAAGCCTTTCCGGCTTGCGCAGCATCTGGACCGGCTCGAGCGCAGCCTCGCCGAGATCCGCATCGCGAACCCGTACACACGCGCCGAATGGGAGGCGCTCTTCGCGCGCCTGTCGGCCACATGTTCGGCCGATCCGCACAGCGTCTATGTGCAGGTCACGCGCGGCGTGGCACCGCGTCAGCACGCATTTCCGAAGGACATCGTGCCTACGGTGTTCGGCATCGCAACCCCGCTCACGCTGCCCAGCCGCGACAAAGTGGCGCACGGCGTGGGCGCGGTCACGCATGAGGATCGACGCTGGTTGAATTGCCATATCAAGTCGACGTCGCTGCTGGGCAACGTGCTGATGGCACAGTACGCCGCCGATCACGACGTTCAGGAAACGATCCAGTTCCGTGACGGGAATCTGACCGAGGCGTCGTCGAGCAATGTGTGGGTCGTCAAGGGCGGTGAAATGTTTGCGCCGCCGCGCGACAATCGTATTCTGGAAGGGATTCGCTACGGCGTGCTCGAAGGACTTGCACGCGAATGCGGCATCCGGTTCCATGAGTGCCTGGTCAGCGAAGCGGACGTGCGCAACGCCGACGAGCTGCTCATCACGTCCGCGACCAAGGAAGTGCTGGCGGTCGTCACGCTTGACGGCAAGCCCGTGGGCGATGGCCGGCCGGGCCCCGTCTTCCAGGCGCTGTATGCCGCGTATCAACGCGCCAAGGAGGCATTGTGACCCTGGACAAGAAGGAAAGCCTGCTGGCGTTTCCGTGCGACTTTCCCATCAAGGTGATGGGGACGACGCAGGACGGTTTCGCCGACGCCATCGTGGCATTGCTGCGAGAGTTCGATGCCGAATTCGACGCGGCGACCGTGGAGATGCGCCCGTCCAGCACGGGCAAATATCTCGGCCTGACCGTCACGGTGCGCGCCCACTCGAAAGCCCATCTCGACGATATCTATCGCGCGCTGACTGGGCATCCGATGGTCAAGGTGGTGCTGTAAGCGTGCACCGCGTGTGAGGCGCAGGCGACGCACGCAGGCGCCTCACGAACGCGCTTGCGGTACGCGCATCACGCGTGCGTCGGTGCGCCGTCGTCGGGCGGCGATGAGGCCGTGCGCCCCGGTTGGATGCCCGGTGCGGGCTCACCCGCAGTGGTGACCATGTCGGCCTCCCAGTCGACCGATGTTGGGCGCGCCGGGCGGCGCTGCATGTCCTTCACCGACTCGAACGCCTTCAACTCTTCCAGAAACCACGTTCTGAACGCCTGAACACGCTGCGTTTCCAGCACGGCGGGCGGACACACGAAGTAATAATCCCAGTCACACGGCGTATCGACGTCGGACAGCCGGACAAGACGTCCCGCCATGATGTCGCCCACGGCCAGCGAGCGGCGTACGAGCGCCAGCCCCTGGCCGACGATGGCCGCTTGCGACAACATGCCGGAATCTTCGTACATCATGCCCTGCGTCGGCTCGGGCAGATCGAAGCCCGCCGCCGCGAACCACGGCGCCCACGGCTCGCCTTCAGAGCGCAGCAACGTGCTGCGGCGGAATTCCTCCGCCGTCTTCGGCAGATGCCCCTGGTTGTATGACGGGCTACAGGCCGGGAAAAACACATCGTCGAGCACTTTCTCAATGTGCAGCCCTGGCCAGTTGCCCTTGCCCATGCGCAGGGCGACGTCCACATCCTCGCGCTCGAAGTCGATCAACTGGGCACTGCACCGCAACTCCACTTCCAGCTCCGGATGCCGGTCAATGAAGCGCCCGATGCGTGGTGTGAGCCACCGGCTCGCAAACGACGGCATGGTGGTCAGTACCAGCCGCCGCTCGCTGCGCGTGCCCGCTTGCAACTTGCGCGTCGCCTGGGCAATGTCGCCGAGCGCGGTACGGATCGACGCGGCGTACTGGCGTCCCGCCGGCGTGATGCTGATGCGTTTGCCGTTGCGCGCGAAAAGCGTCGTCCCCAACTCTTGCTCCAGCGCGCGAATCTGATGGCTGATGGCGCCGTGCGTGACGAACAGTTCTTCTGCCGCGCGCGAAAAGCTTTCCAGGCGGGCCGCCGCCTCGAAGGCGCGCAGGGCACTCAGGTTAGGAAGTCTCCGAATATCCATGTGAATTTTGTTAGCAACGCCGTGAAAATATGTCGTTTGGTGCAGCGCCCGCCAGTCCCTATGATTCAGTCATTGTCTCGCACTGAGTGGGGGTCGTAAAATGCAAAACAATTTAACAAAGGTGCAGTACTTCTACGGTATCCGCCCCGGGGACGTAATCAGCCTCGACCTGCATCACGAGCATACGCTGGTGGCACGCGGCGCGGCGGTTTGGGTTACGCGTGCAGGCGATCCGCGCGATTACTGGCTCATGCCCGGTCAGCGTCTCGCCGTCGAACCGGGTCGCCGTTACTGGATGTCGTCCGACGGGGTGGCGGAAGCCGAGCTGCAGCGTGAAGTGGCGCACCGTTTCTCACTGGCTCGTGTGCTGCGCCGGTGGCTCGCCGGGCGCCGGGCATCGCGCGCAGCGAACGCCTGCGCGGCCGCCGCCTGACGAACGCCGGTCGTGGGTCCGGCGCGCAGGTTTGGCGCGCGGGGTCATCGACATCGCGCGCCCCTTGGCCTTCGTTGCCAACGGGCGCGCGTTTCATTTCAGAGGGTGACGTCGACGTCGTCGATGTGTCAATGGAATTCACAACAATCTGCGCGATGAGCTGAATGCCCGCAGAGCGTAACTACGCCGGAGAAGCCGCCATCTCGCGCCCGCGAGCGCGGCTTCGAGCACGACTGCGCCGGTTTCGTTAAAATTGCGGGCATGACCTCCCCGATCGAAGTGTGCTGGCGCGGCACCGAAGACTACGCCGCGTCGTTCGACGCCATGCGCGCGTACACCGACACGCGTGGCGCGTACGGCCCCGACCAGCTCTGGATCGTTCAGCATCCGCCTGTCTACACGCTTGGACTGGCCGGCGACCCCGCTCACTTGCTCGTTTCGAATACCGGTATTCCGCTCGTCAAGGTCGACCGTGGAGGCCAGATCACATATCACGGCCCAGGGCAGGTGGTGATTTACCTGCTCGTGGATCTGCGCCGGCGCAAGCTCGGCGTGCGCGAAATGGTGCGTTTGATCGAGCAGGCGGTGATCGACACCCTGGGCGCGTATAATCTCGACGTTGAGCGCCGGGCCGGCGCACCGGGAATCTATGTGAGCCCGGGCGACGGTGCCGCAGCGCATGCCGGTGCGAAAATCGCCGCGCTCGGGTTGAAGATCCGCAACGGATGCAGTTATCACGGCGTGTCGTTGAACGTTGCGATGGATCTGCGGCCGTTCGACTGGATCAATCCGTGCGGCTATGCCGGCCTGCAAACCGTAGACATGGCCACGCTCGGCGTGGCCCCCCGCTGGGACGAAGTGGCCGCGCGACTGGCGCAGCAACTCGGTCATCATCTCGAACAGCACACCGCGTCGGCCGAAGCCGCGCCGCAGGCCGATCCGGCCCCCAGCGCAAACGCCGCCGCCTGATTGGACGTCTGGAAAGCCCCCAACATGACCACCACCGTGACTCAGAACGACACCGCGAACAAGGAAGTTCGCACGATCGACGGCGACTACGACGCCACCGCCAAGCAGAAGTCGCAAGCCAAGACGGCCCGCATCCCGATCAAGGTCGTGCCGATCGAACGTCTGAAGAAGCCGGACTGGATCCGCGTGAAGGCGGCCACCCATACGTCGCGTTTCTACGAGATCAAGCAGATCCTGCGCGAGCACAACCTGCACACGGTGTGTGAAGAGGCGAGCTGCCCGAACATCGGCGAGTGCTTCGGCAAGGGCACGGCCACGTTCATGATCATGGGCGACAAGTGCACGCGCCGCTGCCCGTTCTGTGACGTCGGCCACGGCCGCCCGGATCCGCTCGACGTCGACGAGCCGATCAACCTCGCGAAGACCATCGCCGCGATGCGCCTGAAGTACGTGGTGATCACGAGCGTCGACCGCGACGACCTGCGCGACGGCGGGGCTCAGCACTTCGTCGACTGTATCCGCCACGTGCGCGAGCTGTCGCCGCAAACCCGCATCGAAATCCTCACGCCCGACTTCCGCGCGCGTCTCGATCGCGCGCTGGGCATTCTGAATGCGGCGCCGCCCGACGTGATGAACCACAATCTCGAAACGGTGCCGCGTCTGTACAAGGAAGCGCGCCCGGGGTCGGACTACCAGCACTCGCTCACGCTCCTGAAGGAATTCAAGGCGAAGCATCCGGACGTGTCCACGAAGTCGGGCCTGATGGTCGGCCTGGGCGAGACGGACGAAGAAATCCTGGAAGTGATGCGCGATCTTCGTGCCCACAACGTCGACATGCTCACGATCGGCCAGTATCTCCAGCCGTCGGAGCACCATCTGGCGGTACGTCGTTACGTCACGCCGGACACGTTCAAGATGTTCGAGGAGGAGGCCTACAAGATGGGCTTCACGCATGCGGCCGTCGGCGCGATGGTGCGCTCGAGCTATCACGCCGACGTGCAGGCGCACGAAGCGGGTGTGGCCGACGCTATCTGATTCGCCAGCGTCACCTCGTCGTCAGACACAGAACGCGGGCCGTCGAAAGACGGTCCGCGTTTTTGTTTGCCTTTCGATTACGACGCGTCACAGGATGGGCTCGGTTCAATACGCAATACGCGCGCACAAGTGGGCCCGTGCCGACTAAGTCGCTCCAAATGTGTCGCTATCTGCGGTGAACGTCGACGAATCGGGCGCCTCACCCGCCAGTCGCGCCTCATCGCGCCACGAAATATGCTGTAACAACCCTCACCTTGTCGGTTCTCCGGCATTGTTTCAGAATATTGAAACCTTGTTTTGCTTGACAAAACAATGCGGCTGTCATGGGAATTCGCGAACAGACGTTCCCGACGCACGCGAGGAGACTGCATGTCCCGTCAGGTCACCGAGGGCCGATATTTTGTGGAAGCGCCACAAGGGGGCCTGGGGAGGCGCTTGCCTCTGGTGATCGACGCACCGCACAGCGGGCATGTGTTTCCCCCCGATTTCGACACCATTGCGCCGACGGCTGCGATTCTTGCGTGCGGCGATGCTTACGTCGACGAGCTGTGGTCCGTGGCCACGCATCACGGTGCGACGCTCGTTGCCGCGCTTTTCCCGCGCGCCTACATCGACGCGAACCGCGCCGAGCACGACATCGATCCCGAATTGCTCGCAAGCCTGTGGCCGCACGACGCGCGTCCGCAAGCCTATAGCGAGCGCGGTGTCGGCCTGCTGCATCGGTTTGCCGCGCCGAACGTGCCGCTCTACGACCGGCGACTGTCGGTGGCCGAAGTCGAGCGGCGTATTCATGACTATTACCTGCCCTACCGTCACGCCCTGCGCGATGTGCTCGATGCCGCCTGGCAGCGGCACGGTGCGGTCTGGCACCTGAACTGTCATTCGATGCGTTCGCGCGGCGGGGCGCTCGATGTCGATGCCGGCATGTCGCGTGCCGACGTGCTCGTGAGCGACGGCGGTGGGACCACGGCCGATCCGGCCTTCTCGCGCTGGATCATTGCCGAGTTCACGCGACTGGGCTATCGCGTGGCGTACAACACCCCGTGCGGTGAGGACGGCGGCGGCGATCTGGTGCGTCACTTCGGACGTCCCGAGGCGCGGCGCCACAGTGTGCAGATCGAGCTGAATCAGGCGCTTTATCTGAATGAATCGCGCGTGGAGAAGCATGACGGCTTCTCCACGCTGCAATCGCAACTTGGCCAATTCGCGGCGGCGCTCGCCGCCTATGCCGAACAACATAGTGAGGATGTTTGATGGACTATACAGTCGCTTCGGTCGATACGGCGCTTACGCTGCTGTCGCTGGTCGGGGAGTGTCCTGGCCTGGGTGTGACGGAACTGGCGCATCGCGCCGGCCTGAACAAGTCGCGCGCCTTTCGTCTGCTGGCAACGCTCGAGCAGCACCGCTGGGTGGTGCGCGAAGGCAGCCCGGTGACCTATGTGCTGGGCGCTCAGGCGTTGGTGTTGGGCGTGGCCGGGCACGAGCAGGTCAATCTCGTGAAGGTCGCCCATCGCCATCTTCAGGTGCTCAATCGCGCGCTGAACGAGAATATCCAGCTTCGCGTACGCGACGGGCTCGAGTCGCTGTGCGTGGCACGCGTCGAGTCGACCCACGAGTTGCGCGTGCACGGCGTGGTCGGCAATCGTCGTCCGCTGTATGTCGGCGCATCAGGCCGCGTGCTACTGGCATTCGCGTCCGACGATGTTCGCGCGCAGGTGCTGGGCCGTCCGCGCAAGCGCTACACCGCAGGCACGCTCATCGAGCGCGACGAGCTGGCTGCCGAGCTACTCAACGTGCGCCGTCAGGACTGCGCGGTGAGCTTCGGTGAACTCGCGCCCGAGGCCGTATCGGTCGCGGTGCCGGTGCGCGATGCCTCCGGCGAAGTGATCGCGTCGCTGTCGGCGTCTGGTCCGTCGTCGCGCATGACGCGGGCGCTGCTGCCCGACATCTCGTCGCGCCTGTCGGCCTGTGCCACCGAGATCTCGGCTGCACTGGGCTATCAGACGCCCCTGCCGGAAGCGCTGTCCGCCTGAGCGAGTGGTCGGGCCGTGTCGTTGATGCGACCTCGGGATTTGCCCTGGCGCCTTGTGCGACACACTGCGCGTCGTGGATTTTCTGGAAATCCAGAAAGTTTATGACGTCGTTTTCCAGGTTTCCGTATTATCGATCTTCGGGTTTTCCACAGCTTCCATTATTAAAATCAAAGACTTGCGTTGTTGGCATGGGTATTGCTTTTGTAGAGTACGTGCTGCCGCATGATCCGGCGTCCCTACGGGAATCCAGACGTGCCAGGCAAGCCGACCTAATAAGAGAGGAGACCTTATGTTCAAGCAATGTCTTGCCGCTGCGGCACTGTGCGCAGCTTCGCTACACGCGTTTGCCGACGACGTCGTGCGTCTGGGGAATCTGAAGTTCGCCCACTACGGCGCAGTGTCGTACATGAAGGTCATCGGGCCGAAATACGGCCTGAAGATCGAGGAGCGGATGTTCGCCAAGGGGGTGGACATCATGCCGGCGATTGTGGCGGGGCAGGTCGACGTGTCGGCAAGCGCGCTGGATGCCGCAATTGCGGGGCGTGCGCAGGGCGCGCCGATCTACGCCGTGGCCGGGTTCGCGAAGGGCGGTGTGCGCCTCGTGGCGAAGAAGGGCTTGCCGATCACCAAGGTGGCCGACCTCAAGGGAAAGAAAGTGGGCGTGGCCCGTGGCGGTGCCCAGGAGTTGATTCTGTACGCCGAGTTGGCCAAGGCCGGCCTGACGTGGTCGGACAAGCCGGGCAAGGACGTGCAGATCCTCTTCATGGCCTACGCCGACCTGAACCAGGCGCTTGCCGCCGGCAGCATCGATGCGATGTGCCAGTCGGAGCCGCAGGCGTCGCAGGCCATCAACAAGGGCTTCGGCGTGGAAGTGCTCAAGCCGTACGACACGCCGCTCGGCGAACCGGTGCGGGCGCTCGTGATCACCGAGAAGCTCTACAAGGAAAAGCCGGACGTGGCGCAGCGCCTGATGTATGCGTTCGTCGAAGCCACCAACTTCTTTATCCAGCATCCGCAAGCGGCCGAGAAGTTCGTGCGCGAGGACATGTTCAAGAACCAGATCACGCCGCAGGACTTCTCGGATGCCATCGGCAACTCGCCGTATAGCTACGACCTGAGCACCTCGCACGTACAGCTCACGACCGACCTGATGAAACAGTATGGCGTGGGCCGGCTGCAGGATCCGGTGCCGAAGGCGGACGACTGGGTCAAGCTCGACCTGCTCGCCAAGGCGAAGACCCAACTGAACATCAAGTAAAGCGAGGCGAACGGATGGCCGCTGTCCTTGCTTCTTCGGGCGCCACGCGCACCGCGCGCATGATGCGCGGTGTGTTGATTCCGCTCGCGGTCGTGGTGATCTGGCAGATCGTCACGGGCCTCGGGTGGATCAACCCGATCATTCTTCCGTCGCCGCTGGCGGTTGTCGCCAAGTGGTGGCAATACCTCAAACCGACCGTAACGATGGCCGACGGCGTCGGCGCGTGGCTGAATTCGAGCGAATTGCTCATGGACGCCGCCAACAGCCTGTATCGCGTGGTCATGGGCTTCCTCGTGGGCGCGGTGATCGCGTTGCCGCTCGGCCTGCTCATGGGCACCAGCAGCCGCATTTACGGGCTGTTCAATCCGCTGGTGCAGGTGGTGCGCCCGATTCCCCCGATCGCCTACATTCCGCTGGCCATTCTCTGGTTCGGCCTGGGCAATCCGCCGGCGTTCTTCCTGATCGCGCTCGGGGCGTTTTTTCCGGTGCTGATGAATACCATCGCAGGCGTACGTCACGTCGACGGCATCTATCTGCGCGCGGCCCGCAACCTCGGGGCGAGCCAGTTCACGATCTTTCGCCGCGTCATCATGCCGGCGGCGACGCCGTACATCCTGTCGGGCATTCGCATCGGCATCGGCACGGCGTTCATCGTTGTGATCGTGGCCGAGATGATTGCCGTGAACAACGGGCTCGGCTACCGCATTCTGGAAGCGCGCGAGTACATGTGGTCCGACAAGATCATCGCCGGCATGCTGACCATCGGTCTGCTCGGCCTGGTGATCGACCTCGGCATGGATCGTCTCAACAACCACCTGCTCAAGTGGCACCGTGGTCTCGAAACCAAGTGAGGCGAGCGACATGCTGATCGAAATTGAACACGTGGGTAAGCAGTTCCCGATTCCGGGCGGTGTCGTCGACGCGCTCAAGGACATCGACCTGACCATCGGCGCGGGGGAGTTCGTCTGCCTGCTGGGACCGTCGGGCTGCGGCAAGTCGACGCTGCTCAACGCGCTGGCAGGATTCGTGCAACCGACCTCGGGCGCCATCCGTATCGACGGTCGTGCGCATGCGGCGGCCGAGCCGGGCCCGGATCGCGGCATGGTGTTCCAGGAGTACGCGCTGTTTCCGTGGATGACGGTGGCGCAGAACATTGCGTTCGGGCTGGAAATCAAGGGGATGCGCCGCGCCGAGATCAACGAGCGCGTGGACCTGCTGCTCGGCAAGCTCAACCTGCGCGAGTTTCGCGACCGGTTTCCGCGCGATCTGTCGGGCGGCATGCGCCAGCGCGTGGCGATTGCCCGCGTGCTCGCGCTCGACAGCCCGATCCTGCTCATGGACGAGCCGTTCGGCGCGCTCGACGCGCTCACACGACGTACGTTGCAGGACGAGCTGCTGCGCATCTGGGAGGAGTTCAAGAAGACGATCATTTTCGTCACACACAGCATCGAGGAGTCGATCTATCTGGCCGACCGGGTCGTCGTCATGACGTACCGGCCGGGCACGGTCAAGCGAGACATGGTCATCGACCTACCCCGTCCGCGCGATACGGCAGGCAGCGAATTCAATGAATTGAAGAAGTCGCTGGCCCAGATGGTGATGGAGGAGCAAATGCGCTTTGCGCAAAGCGAAATTCGCGGCGTCACCGCGGATTGATAACAAGGGCGGTGGCTTGCCCCGCCGCCTGAAGAGGAAACAACATGCAAACTCAGACCAAAAAACCCTTCTACCGCATCCTGTACGTACAGGTGCTGATCGCCATCGTCATCGGCATCGTGCTCGGTCACTTCAAGCCCGATCTGGCCGTGCAGATGAAGCCGCTCGGCGATGCGTTCATCAAGCTGATCAAGATGATCATCGGCCCGGTGATCTTCTGTACCGTCGTGACCGGTATTGCCGGCATGGAAGACATGAAGAAGGTCGGCCGCGTCGGCGGCAAGGCGATCCTTTACTTCGAAATCGTCTCGACGTTTGCGCTGGTCATCGGTTTGGCGGCGACGCACATCCTGAAGCCGGGTGCGGGGTTCAACGTCGACATCAATACCCTCGATCCGAAGGCGATTTCCGGTTATGCCGCGAAGGCTGCCCACGGCGAGACGTTCGTCGACTTCCTGATGCACCTGATCCCGAGCACGATCACCGACGCGTTCGCCAAGGGTGAGATTCTGCAGATCCTCGTGATCGCCATCCTGTTCGGCGCCGCCCTGAGCATGATCGGTGAGCGTGGCCGCGTGGTGACGAACTGGATCGACAGCGTCTCGGGCGTGCTCTTTCGCGTGGTGCACATCATCACCAAGGTTGCGCCGCTGGGCGCCTTCGGTGCGATGGCCTTCACGATCGGCAAGTACGGCATCGCCTCGCTGGTGCCGCTCGCCAAGCTCATGGGCACGTTCTACCTGACGTCGTTCCTGTTCGTGATCGTCGTGCTGGGTCTGATCGCCAAGTTCACGGGCTTCTCGATCTTCCGTTTCCTCGCCTACATCAAGGAAGAGCTGCTGATCGTGCTGGGCACCAGCTCGTCGGAAGCCGCGCTGCCCCAACTGATGGAGAAGATGGAGAACGCCGGTTGCTCGAAGTCGGTGGTGGGTCTGGTGATTCCGACCGGTTACTCGTTCAACCTCGACGGCACCAACATCTACATGACGATGGCCGTGCTGTTCATTGCGCAAGCGACCAACATTGACCTGACCTGGGGCCAGCAGCTCACGCTGCTCGCCGTGGCGATGCTGACCTCGAAGGGCGCGTCGGGCGTGACCGGCGCCGGCTTCATCACGCTGGCTGCCACGCTCGCCGTGATCCCGACGATTCCGGTGGCCGGGATGGTGCTGATCCTCGGTATCGACCGCTTCATGAGCGAGTGCCGTGCGCTGACGAACCTCGTCGGCAACGGCGTGGCGACCATCGTCGTGTCGGCCTGGGAAAAGGAACTGGACCGCAAGCAGCTCGCGCAGGCCATGTCCAAGAACCGCGAACCTGAGCTGGCCTGACGGCCGGCGGCGGCGGGTGCAGGAGCGTCACGTGAGTCGTTTCGCGTGACGCCACCGGCCCCCCCGCCAACGCAAGATTCGCCACCGGGCGGCGCGGCACAGGCACAATAGCGCCTGAGCTTCGCCGCCCGGTGGTCCTTTGGTTTTTCCTGGTTTTGCGATGACGACAGGCGGCACGACCGCGCCGCCTGCCGCCATCGCCAGAACCGGCCGTCATCGACGTCGACAAGGCGTACGCTGCGACCCAATGGCCACTCAGCACGACAACCCGATTCGCCCACGCGAGCGCCAGGCACCGGCAGGTGCCTCCGCTTCACGTACGGACGTTTCGCCCCCCCGGCGCGACGAAGTCCCCATCGATTTCGAGAGGACCGTGCCGATGCGCCGTTGGTCGTGGATCGCCGTCATGCTGTTGGCGAGCGTTCTGTTCTGCTGGTTGACGTACGCCCTGAGCTGGCAGCGCGGCGTGACCGACCTGCGCGTGAACGCCGGCGCGCGGGTCGAGCGCTACGCGGGCAGTCTGCGCAGCACCGTCGATCGCTACGAATTCCTGCCGTACTTGCTTTCGCTGCATCCGGATGTGCGCGATCTGTTGCTTCATCCGAACGATCCCGCGGTCGTGCAGCGCGCCAACGATTATCTGTTCGACGTGAACCAGCGCGCCAAGGCGTCGGCCGCCTATGTGATCGACGCGAACGGGATCGCGCTGGCCGCGAGCAACTGGCGCGAGAAGGCCACGTTCGTGGGGCAGCAATATCGTTTTCGCCCGTACTTCATCGATGCGATCCGGGGCGCACTGGGCCGTTTCTATGGCGTGGGTACGACGTCGGGCGAGCCAGGGTACTTCGTCTCGCAGCCGATTGTGGTGGATGGCCAGATTCGCGGCGTCGTGGTCCTCAAGCTCAACCTGGAGTGGTTCCAGCGTGCAGGTGCCGACGCCTCCGAGCCCGTCGTCGTGGCCGACGATCACGGCGTGATATTCCTGTCGTCCGAGCCGCGCTGGCAGTATCGGGCGCTCGCACCGCTCACCCCCGCGGTGAAGGCGGCGCTCGACAGCTCGCGTCAGTACTACAACCAGCACATCACGCCGCTCGCCTGGAGCGAGGACGAGCGGCTCGACGCCGACGGCGAGGTCGTGACCGTGCGCGACGGACGCGGCGCCGGCAAGATGCGCCGCTTTCTTGCTGTGCAGCGCAGGCTGGGCGAGCCGAATTGGACACTGATGTACTTCGCGCCGCTCGATCAGGTGATCGCCAACGCCCGGATCGCGGCGGTGGCGGCGGGCTGTCTCGCGGCGTTTACCTGCTTGCTGGGGGTGGCATGGAACCAGCGGCGTCAGCGCGTACGCGACATGCTCAAGAGCCGTGAGCTGTTGCAATCGGCGTACGCGGAACTGGGCGAGCGCGTGGCCGAGCGCACCGCCGATCTGCAGTCGGCCAATGAACGCTTGCAGACAGAGGTGCAGGAGCGCTCGCGCACCGAGCACGAACTGCGCGAGGCACAGAGCGAACTCGTGCAGGCGTCCAAACTCGTGGCGCTGGGGCAGATGGCCGCAGGTATCACGCACGAACTCAATCAGCCGCTCTCGGCGCTGCGCAGCTTTTCCGACAACACACGCGTGTTGCTCGAACGTGCCGAGTACGGGGCGGCGCAAGAGAACCTGGAGGCCATCGCGTCGCTCACCGATCGCATGGGCAAGATCACCGGACAACTGCGGCTCTTCGCAGGCCGCGCACGCCGTGGCGACATGGAGGCGTCGGTGCGCCGCGCGCTCGACAATACGGTGACGCTGCTGCGCGGGCGTCTGGAGGACATCCCATTGACGACGACGTTTGCCGACGGATTAGACGACGTGTACGTCGCCTGCGAAGGACTGCGTCTCGAGCAGGTGCTGATCAATCTGGTGGGTAACGCTATCGACGCGGTAGGAAGCGTTTCCAGCCCGCAGGCACCGCCGTCGATCTGGATCGATGTGGAGGCCGACGACCTGTGGGTGCGCATTTACGTGCGCGACAACGGGCCGGGCATTTCTGAGGCACATATGCCGCGACTGTTCGAGCCGTTTTTCAGTACCAAGGAGGGGGGGCAGGGCATGGGGCTCGGACTCGCCATCTCGTCATCCATCGCCCAGGAGAACGGCGGCCAGTTGGTCGCACGCAACGTTCCTGGCGGTGGCGCAGAATTTCTCGTGACGCTGCGCCGCGTGCAACGCACCGGCGCGACAATCGCATGATGTACAAGAACCTTCAGATCTTATTTGTCGAAGACGACGAACTCGTGCGGCGTGCCACGCTGCAGAGCCTGCAACTCGCCGGACTCGACGCCTTCGGGCTTGCCTCGGCCGAAGCCGCGCGCGAACGCATCACGCCGGATTTCGCCGGCATCGTCGTGTCGGACATTCGCCTGATCGGCATGAGCGGACTTGAGCTGCTCTCGCATCTGCGTCAGCACGCGCCCGAGGTGCCCGTGATCCTCGTGACCGGTCACGGCGATATTTCGATGGCCGTTCAGGCGATTCGCGACGGTGCCTACGACTTCATCGAGAAGCCGTTTGCGCCGGACCGTCTGATCGAATCGGCCAAGCGTGCGTTGGAAACGCGCAAGCTCATGCTGGAGAACCAGGCGTTGCGGCGCGAACTGGCGGAACAGGGCGGCCGCGCCTCGCGCATCATCGGGCGCAGTCCGGCAATGGAGACGCTGCGCACGCTCATCGCCAACGTGGCGATGACCGATGCGCCGGTGCTCATCAACGGCGACACGGGGACGGGCAAGGAGCTGGTGGCGCGCAGTCTGCATGAACTGTCGCGCCGCCGCGATGCGCCGTTCGTCGCGCTGAACTGCGGCGCGTTGCCCGAGGCGATTTTCGAGAGCGAGATGTTCGGTCACGAGGTGGGCGCGTTTACCGGCGCGGCCAAACGTCGCATCGGAAAGCTTGAACATGCGTCGGGCGGCACGTTGTTTCTCGACGAGATCGAGAGCATGCCGCTTGCGTTGCAGGTCAAGCTGCTGCGCGTTTTGCAGGAAGGTGTGCTGGAACGGTTGGGCTCGAATCAGTCGGTGCGTGTCGACTGCCGCGTGGTCGCTGCTGCGAAGGGCGATATGGAAGCGCTGGTGCGCGAGGGCACATTCCGTCGCGATCTGTATTACCGGCTGAATGTGGTGACGCTGGCGTTGCCGCCGCTGCGCGAGCGTCGCGAGGATATCCTGCCGCTGTTCGAGCACTTCATGCTGGACGCCGCCGTGCGCTATGGACGTCCGGCGCCCGTGGTCTCGGATCGGATGCGTCAGGAGCTGATGCAGGCAGACTGGCCGGGCAACGTGCGCGAGCTTCGCAATGCGGCGGATCGTCTGGTGCTCGGTGTGGCGAGTGCGCCCGAGGGCGACTCGCTCGCGCCGCTGCCGCTCAAGGAGCAGGTGGACCGCTTCGAGCGCGCCGTGCTGCAAGAGGCGCTGGAGCACAGCAAGGGCAACGTGGCGGCGACGGCCGAGGCGCTGCACGTGCCCAAGGCGACGCTGTATGAAAAGCTCAAGCGTTACGGACTTCACACGCGCAGTCAGGGCGAGGGCGGCGACAGCGGGCGTTGAGGGGACTCGGTGATGCAGGACGCCGAATTCGGCGACAAAACAAAAGCGCCCCGAAGGGCGCTTGCGTTGAGGCGAGGGAGGCCAGGCGATTCGGTGACGTGGCCCGGAGCCGCGACGTCAAGCCTGCTTGCCCAGTGCCGTCTCGATGAGTTTGTCGAGTTCCGCATATTCCGGCTCGCCCACGTATTGCTTGAGCACCTTGCCATTGCGATCCACGACGAAGGTCGTCGGCGTGAGCTGGACGTTGCCGTACTGCTTGGCCACGCTGCCGTCGGAATCCATCGCCACCTTGAACGGCAGTTGACGCGACTGCGCATAGTTCACCACGTACATCGGCGGGTCGTAGCTCATGGCAACCGCCACGAATTCCAGCCCTCGGCCTTTGTACTTCTCGTACGTCTGCACCATCGACGGCATTTCCTTCATGCACGTTGTGCAGCTCGTCGCCCAGAAGTTGACGAGATAGACCTTGCCCTTGAGTTGCTCGGTGCCGAGCTTTTGTCCCGAGAGCAGCGTGAACGTCGCGTCGGGCGCGCGCTTCTGTCCAACAAACGTGAAATACCCAGCGATCGCCACGATTGCGACGATCGCAATGGCGAGGATCTTGCTCATGGGAGACTTGCGGGGGGTCGTAGCGCTCATGACACAGCTGTGTGGGCGGATTGTTCAATGGGTGACGACGATTCTACTCTGATTTCCAACCGGGTTTCTGCCGCCCGGATTCTGCTGCTTCGATTCCACGGCCCCGATTCCGCAGCCCCGATTCTCAGCGCGTTGCGGCGGCGCGGCCGGCGCGTAGCTGGGTGCGGCCCTGCGCGATGGCGTTGTCGAGATAGGCGCCATAGAAGTCGGGGAGTCCTGCGCCGATCAGCGGGTCGGCGACGGGGTGTCCGCTCGTATCGAGGAACAAAACCGTCGGCGACACCTTCACGCCGTGAGCGCGCGCCCAGGCAACGCCCGTCGTCGTCGAGCCGTCGAACTCGCGCACCGGCGCTGTGCTGTCCATGCCGATCTCGCGCACCTCGTACTTGCCGCCGCGCACGAGCGGCGCAAGTTCGCGCTGGCGGATCGGGCCACAATAGACGCAGTCGCGCAGCGATACCAGCACGATCAGCGGGGTGTCGAGCGAAGCGGCACGGTGGGCGTGAGCGGCGAAGTCCGTCGCCAGCGGCACGCTGGCCTGTGCTTGCACCGCACGCGCCCCGTCGTTCTGCGCGGGCGTTGCCGACCCGCCGCCGCCGTCACGCGGTGACGTGACGCCCGCGGTTTGCGCCGACGCGAAATTCCCCGCGGCAGGGCGCGGGCTACCATCTGATGCCGGCGCCGCGACAGCCGCGCCAATGGCGAAGCCCGTCGTCAGCACCGCCAGCCCCCGCATCAGGCGACCGGTCCTTTGCCGGGGCGCAGGGGCGTGGCACCCGGGCTTGAGCGCCAGCGCGGATGCAATCGCCCCGCGTGTGTCGCAGACGTCGGTAGGCAATGGGCGGGATGAGGCGGCCGTGGTGGGTTCCATGCCGCCGATGATACCGGGATCTGCAACGGCGCGTTTTTCGTGTCGCAACACATGGCGGATAATGGCAATCTCCTTCCCTTCAGGCTCATCCTCCTGTCTATGAATCGCGTTATCCGTGTCTACGTCATGCTTGCCGCGGCCATGGTGCTCGCCGCCTGTTCCCCTCGCTACGATTGGCGCGAGGTGCACGACAAAGACGGCGGGTATGCCGCAACCTATCCCGCCAAACCGACGCAGGACGCGCGCGAAGTGAAGTTCGCCTCCGGCCCACTGCCTATGCGCATGCAAGCTGCCCGCGTCGATGCGGCACTCTTCGCCGTGGGCGTGGTGACGCTGCCCAAGGACGACGCAACGCTACGTCAAGCAGTCCTCGCCGAGTTGCAGCATGGCTTGCTCGCGAACGTGAACGACGGGGCCGCCACGCCGGTGCAGGTCATGGTGCGTCAGGCGGGCGACGCGCCTGCGATTCCCGGACTGGGCGTATCCGCGCAAGGCAAGGCCAGCGACAAGACGGAGCGTTACGTTGCCGCCCGTTTCGTCGGTCGCGGCAATCACGTTTATCAAGTGGTCGTGCTGGCGACGAAGGCTCCCGCGAAGGACCAGGTCGACCAATTTCTCGATTCGTTCACGCTGGAGTGATCGCCGCTGCGCCTCGCGCCCGTTACGATGACGGGGCTTCGCGGTATTGCACGGCCTCTGCGACGTGATGGGCATCGATATCGCCAATGCCTGCGAGATCGGCTACCGTGCGCGCCACGCGCAGCACGCGATGATAGGTGCGTGCCGACCAATGGTGTTGCGTCACTGCGCGGTGCAGAACGTCCTGCGCGTTCGGCTGCAGGGCGCATTGCGCCTCCAGCGCACGGCTCGACAGGCCGCAGTTCAATTGGCCCTGGCGAGATAGCTGGCGCTCCCGCGCCTGCCTGACGCGTGTCGCCACGACTTCGCTGCGCTCGCCGCTGGCCGGCGCGGCGAATGTCTCGGCGCTCAGCGCCGGCACTTCGACGTGCAGGTCGATGCGATCGAGCAGCGGGCCCGAGAGACGATTGCGATATCGCGCCACGGCCTCGCTCGTACAGCGGCAATTGCGCGACGGATGTCCCAGGTCGCCGCACGGGCACGGGTTCATCGCGGCCACGAGTTGAAACGCGGCGGGGAACGTGGCGTGTCCGCCCGCGCGGGAGATCGTGACATGGCCCAACTCCAGCGGTTCGCGCAGGACTTCGAGCACGCGGCGCTGAAATTCAGGGAGTTCGTCGAGAAAGAGCACCCCGCGATGGGCCAGGCTGATTTCACCGGGCCGCGGCGCGCTACCTCCGCCCACCAGCGCCGCGGCCGACGCCGTATGATGCGGCGCGCGAAACGGTCGCCGGCCCCAGTGGCGCATATCGAATCCCTGTGCGCTCAGGCTGGCCAGCGTGGCGGCCTCCACGGCCTGCGCCTTGCTCAGCGCCGGGAGCAGTCCCGCGAGCCGCGTCGCCAGCATCGACTTGCCGGTACCCGGTGGGCCGTAGAACAAGATGTGATGTCCGCCTGCCGCCGCAACTTCCAGGGCGCGCTTGGCGTGCTCTTGTCCCTTGATATCGCCCAGGTCGGGGAGGTCGCTTGCTTGCGCGACGCCGCTGTCGGCCGACGCCGCCAGCGCCAGTGGGACAACGGCGCGCGGCAGCGGCGTCGCCACGTCGGGCTCGGCGAGATGCGCGCAGACATCGAGCAAGGTGCGCGCGCCATAGACCGTGGCGCCCTCCACCAATGCGGCTTCCTGCGCGCTTGCCGCGGGCAGCACGAGCGCACGCGCCGACGGTTCGGCCAGCATGGCGCTCGCCATCGCCAATGCCCCGCGAACCGGACGCAACTCGCCGGTGAGCGACAACTCTCCCGCAAACTCGTGCGAGCGCAATCCGATGTCGGGGAGCTGACCGCTGGCCGCGAGGATGCCAAGCGCAATCGGCAGATCGAAGCAGCCAGACGCTTTGGGTAAATCGGCCGGCGCCAGATTGACCGTGATGCGCCGGGCGGGAAATTCGAACCGGCTGTTCTGCAACGCAGAGCGCACGCGCTCCCGGCTTTCCTTGACCTCGGTATCGGGCAGGCCGACCAGCGACAGGCCGGGCAGCCCGTTCGCCAAGTGCACTTCGACGGTGACCGCGCGGGCCGCCATCCCCGTGATCGCACGGCTGCTGACAACTGCCACTGACATCTCTCCTCCTTCGAACTATTGCGACGCATCACATCGATGTCGATAGTCGTCGCAGAACGCCGCGGCGCACAATGTTCAATCGGAGGAAATCGGGGGCGTGGAGGGTGTTTTCGGAGCGACGGCACCGACGGTTCGGCAAGGTCCGCTACGATTTAGGAGGATTCTGATCTCAGACTGAGAATCGGGAAGTGACGACACGCGGCAGTTGGGTGCGCCGCAGCGGGGCATGGCGTTGGCCTTCGGCCGCCGAAGATGACAAAGGGCGCCCACGCGCCCCTTGTGTTTCGTCAGTCTTGCGCTTCGTTGCGCAGGCCTTCGAGTTCGGCCACGCGCTTTTCGAGCGCCTCGAGTTTTTCGCGCGTGCGCGCGAGCACCTGCGCCTGCACGTCGAATTCCTCGCGGGTCACCAGATCGAGCCGGTTAAAGCCCTGGTTGAGCAGGCTTTTGACGTTGCGCTCGATATCCTTGGCGGGGGATTGCTTGAGCAACTCACTCACCTTGGCTTGCATGTCTTGCAGGATCTCGTTCGGTTTCATAAGCCTTCCTCTCTTCGATTCTTCGCACCAACGTGGTGCTTGCACCGTCAGTGTGCTTCGGCGCGCCGGTCTGACCGGTGCAAGGTGGTGCATCAGGGCGGCCGCCAACGTTGGCGCAACTCTAACACCGTTTCCTGCACCCAGCCAGCGCACACAACGGCGCAACCGTTACCCGGCAAGGATTTGATCTCGTTCGACACGCTGGGTTGTCGCCGGTGCCGGCACCGGCGCGCCACTTTGTCCCCGCAATTTTGCCAATTTTTTATCCCGGAATTTGTATCTTGCGCATCGCAGCGCATGGGGATGCGAGACCTGGCACGAGAGTTGCTCTACTCAGGTCAGAAACTGCCGCACGCTGCACCAAGACGTTAGATAACAACTCAGGGGAAAGTGATGAAGAAAGTGTCAACTGCGATGGCTGGCGTTGTGTTCTCCGGTGCGATGGCGATGTCTGCCGGCGCTTTTGCGCAAACGAGCGCCGATGGCGCGGCGCCCGCCACAGCGGCGAGTGCCGCGGCCGAACCGCTGACCGTGACCGCCAACATCGGTCTGTTCTCCGACTACCGCTTCCGCGGGATCTCGCAAACGGGCAAGCGCCCGGCGGTGCAGGGCGGTTTCGATATCGCACACGAATCCGGGCTGTATGCGGGCGTATGGGCGTCGAACATCAGCTGGATTTCGGATGGCAATTCGGCGGTGAGCGCGCCGATCGAAATGGATTTCTACGGCGGCTGGAAGAAGGAAATCATCCCGGACTGGACCATCGATGTCGGGGGCCTGCAGTACTACTACCCGGGCACCTATCCGTCCGGGGCCTTCTTCCCGCGTCCGCATACGTTCGAACTGTATGCCGCCCTGGGCTGGAAAACCGTAACGCTGAAGTACTCGCACTCCATGACCCGTTTGTTCGGCCTCGTGAGTCCGGACGGCCAGGATACGTCGAACAGCGGCTACCTCGACCTCACGGCAACCTATGACATCGGCGTCTGGGGCCTCTCCGCGGTGGGTCACGTGGGGCATCAGTGGGTGCACAACTTCAGCGCGGCTGGCTACACCGACTGGAAGATCGGCCTGTCGAAAGACCTGGGCAAGAACTTCTCCGTGTCGGTCGCCTACGTCGATACGAACGCCAACGAGAAGTACTACACCGCCGCGAATTCCGGCAAGGTACTCTCCAAGGCGACGGTCGTCGTGGGGTTGTCGAAGACATTCTAAGGAGCGACTCAATATGAAGCTGATAACCGCAATTGTGAAACCCTTCAAGCTCGACGAGGTGCGCGAAGCCCTCTCGAACATTGGCGTGGCGGGGATTACGGTGACCGAAGTCAAGGGCTTCGGCCGCCAGAAGGGCCATACCGAGCTGTATCGGGGTGCAGAATATGTCGTCGACTTTCTGCCGAAGGTGAAGATCGAGGCGGTCATCGGCGACGCCCTGCTCGATCAGGCGATCGACGCCATCGAGCAGGCGGCCCGCACCGGCAAGATCGGCGACGGCAAGATTTTCGTGTCCAACGTCGAACACGTCGTCCGAATCCGTACGGGAGAGACCGGCGAAGACGCGCTGTGAAGGTCCTACAAAAGAGACAACAAATCATGAAAAAACTGCTTGCCAAACTGTTGCTCGTCGCCGCCTTCGCAGGCGTCGCGGGCACGATGGGCCTCGGCTCGACCGCCGCGCTCGCGCAGGACGCTTCGGCGCCTGCCGCCGCGTCGGAGACGGCGTCACCCGCAGCGACGGCTGCGACGCCGGCGGCTGCGCCTGCACCGTCGGCTCAGGCCGCTGCGCCGGCACCCGCCGCCGCAACGCCCGTGCCACCGAACAAAGGCGATACGGCCTGGCTGCTGACCTGTACCGCGCTGGTGATTTTGATGACGCTGCCCGGCCTGGGCCTGTTCTACGGCGGTCTCGTCCGCTCGAAGAACATGCTCTCGGTGCTGATGCAGTGCTTCATCATCTTCTCGCTCGTGGTCGTGCTGTGGTCGATCTACGGCTACAGCATCGCGTTCACCGAGGGCGGGGCGTTCTTCGGGGGCTTTGATCGTCTGTTCCTGAAGGGCATGACGCCGGACTCGATCGCCGCGACCTTCAGCAAGGGCGTGAATGTGCCGGAATACGCGTACATGGCGTTCCAGGCCGCGTTCGCCGCCATTACCTGTGCGCTGATCGTCGGGGCGTTTGCCGAACGTACCAAGTTCTCGGCCGTGCTGCTCTTCACCGTGATCTGGTTCACGTTCTCGTACCTGCCGATCGCCCATATGGTGTGGTTCTGGTCGGGTCCGGACGCTTACACTGACCCTGCCGCCGCCGACGCCGCCACGGCACATGCCGGCTGGCTCTTCCAGAAGGGCGCGCTCGATTACGCAGGCGGTACGGTGGTGCACATCAATGCCGCTATCGCCGGTCTGGTCGGCTCGTACATGGTCGGCAAGCGTGTTGGCTTCGGGAAGGAAGCGTTCAAGCCGCATTCGCTCACGATGACGATGATCGGTGCCTCGCTGCTCTGGTTCGGCTGGTTCGGCTTCAACGCCGGCTCGGGGCTGGAGGCCAACGGCGGTGCCGCGCTCGCCTTCGTGAACACGCTGCTCGCCACCGCAGCTGCAACGCTGTCATGGACGGCGGGTGAGTGGATCGGCAAGGGCAAGCCGTCAATGCTCGGTGGTGCCTCGGGGGCTGTCGCAGGTCTGGTGGCGGTGACGCCGGCCGCCGGCTTCGTCGGCCCGATGGGCTCGATCGTGCTCGGCCTGCTTGCCGGTCTGATCTGCCTGTGGGGGGTGAATGGCCTGAAGCGCCTGCTCAAGGCCGACGACGCGCTCGACGTGTTCGGCGTGCATGGCGTGGGCGGTATGCTCGGCGCGATTCTGACGGGCGTGTTCGCGGCCCCGTCGCTTGGCGGCACGGGCATCTACGACTACGTGGCCAACAAGGTGGCGCCGGACTACTCGATCGCCGGTCAAGTCTGGATCCAGTTGCAGGCCGTGCTCACCACGGTCGTCTGGTCGGGCGTGGTCGCCTTCATCGCCTTCAAGATCGCCGACATCGTGCTGGGTCTGCGGGTGCCGGAAGACGAAGAGCGCGAGGGGCTGGACATCACCTCGCACGGCGAATCCGCTTATCACAACTGATGACGCAGACGTCGGTGGGGGGCGTTTGCCCCACCGCTCGACGCTGTGACATCGCATGGTTTAGGCCCGGCTCCGGCCGGGCGTGACTTCCAACAAGCGCCCGCGAATCGGCAACGATGCGCTGCCAACCTCGGCCCAGGGCGAGCAAGAGAGGTTGCCGGTGGCTGGTCGGACAGCCGCCCCCGGCATTGGACGGGTACCCGGCGGGTACCCGTTTTTTTCGCTTGCGATTCCCCGCTTCGTCCCCATCTTCTCTCACCGCGGCGTGCGCACTCTACGTCCTCCGATCCCGCCCAAGGGTGGGGGGCGCCGAGCGTATGCTCTACAATCGATATTCCATCTGGATATGAGAGAAGCATGGTTCCGCATCTCGTCACGGCTCTGAAAGGCCCTTTGCTCGACCTGGAAAAAAAGATCCTCGATGCGACGCCCGCCATCGAGCGCTGGTTCCGGCTCGAGTGGCAGGAACATACGCCGCCGTTCTATTGTTCGGTCGACCTGCGTAATGCCGGCTTCAAGCTTGCTCCGGTCGACACCAATCTCTTCCCCGGCGGTTTCAACAATCTGGCGCCGGAGGTGCTGCCGCTTGCGGTGCAGGCGGCGATGGCCGCCATCGAGAAGATCTGCCCCGACGCCAAGAACCTGCTGCTCATTCCCGAACGGCATACGCGCAATACCTTCTACCTGCAGAATCTTGCGCGGCTGTCGACGATCATGCGTCACGCAGGGCTCCATGTGCGTCTGGGCAGTCTCTCGGACGACATCACCGAGCCGACCACCATCGAGTTGCCCGACGGTCAGCACGTTGTGATCGAGCCGCTCGAGCGTACACCGCGCCGGCTGGGCCTCAAGAATTTCGATCCGTGTTCGATCCTGCTCAATAACGACCTGTCCGCCGGCATTCCGCCGATTCTCGAAGGTCTGCACGAACAGTACCTCCTGCCGCCGCTGCATGCGGGGTGGGCGGTGCGCCGCAAGAGCCAGCATTTCTCGGCATATGACGACATCGTCAAGAAGTTCGCCAAGATGATCGACGTCGATCCCTGGATGCTCAACCCGTACTTCGCCAAGTGCGAGGGCATCGATTTCGACGAGCGCGTGGGCGAAGAAAAGCTCGCCGATACGGTCGACGCCGTGCTCAAGAAGATCAACAAGAAGTATCGCGAGTACGGCATCAGCGAGAAGCCGTTCGTCGTGATCAAGGCCGATGCCGGTACTTACGGCATGGGCGTGATGATGGTGCACGACGCCGCCGAGATCAAAAACCTGAACCGGCGCGAGCGCACCAAGATGAGTGTGGTCAAGGAAGGCCTCGAAGTGCACGACGTGATCGTGCAGGAAGGGGTCTACACGTTCGAGCGCATCAACGAAGCCGTGGCCGAACCGGTCGTCTACATGATCGATCGGTACGTGGTCGGCGGTTTCTACCGGGTGCACACCGGACGCGGGACCGACGAGAACCTCAACGCGCCGGGCATGCACTTCGTGCCGCTCGCCTTCGAGCATACGGCACTGCCCGATGTCCACGCCAAGCCGGGGGCGGCACCGCCCAACCGGTTCTATATGTACGGTGTGGTGGCGCGTCTGGCGCTGCTCGCGGCGTCGGTCGAACTTGAGCGCACCGATCCGGATCCGGAAACGTATTGACGCGGCACGATCGGCGCGGCGACCAGTGGCATCCGTTCACGCCTTTTCGGTCACGCGTTGGTTTGAGATGTTTCCGAATTTGAGGTGAGGCCCTGCCTGTGCGGCGGCGGCCTTGAACGCTTCAAGTTCCGTGGGGCGAAAAGAAAAAGACGCCCGGCTGGCCCCCCGACTAGCCGGGCGTCACATTTACCGGTCGCCTCATGCAACGACCGGAAATCGGGGCTTCCCTGGGCGGTTCCCCCCGCAAACTGGTTTCCTGCGCTCCCCCTTCGACGGTTGGATCGGTGTACTGTGCCGATCCGCCGTCTCGTTCGCGTCAGCATTGAAGCGATGATGCGACCGTTTGATGTGCACCACATCCCCCGAACGGGGGATGCGCGTCCGTCTCGATGCGGAATAGGAAATTTCCTCGGAATGGGGGTGTCTGGGAGGCACATGGAAATGCACGGGGATTTGCGCACGGGCCTTCGTCAAATCCATCAACTGCCGGTACCGACGCTGGGCTATCTGCCGCTGTGGCTGGAGACGCTGCGCCGACGTCTGGCAGCGGATGGCGTCGCCGCGCTCTGGTGTCATGCGTCGGACGACCCGGCCGCGACGGCCGAGGCCACCTGCTGGTACGCACCGCAGGCACCGCTGTCGGCCTGCGAGCGGTTTGCCGCCAGCGATTGGGCGATGCCGCCGGTGGCGGAGTTACAGCGCTCGCTCGCGCACGGCGAGCTGTTATGCGGTCATGCGCGGCGCTCGCGGGGCGGTCTGGCCGCGGCGCCCTGGTCGTTGCGTCGTCCGCCGGAACTGGCGGGATGCCTCGCCGACGGGGACTTGCTCGACGTTTGTCTGTTGCCGGCGCCCCGGGCGTGCGACGAGGAAGCGGCGCGCAGCGACGGCGCCGATCTGTTGCCCATCGCACCCCCCGGCGTGTTGCGATTGTTTGTTTCGCGCCGCAGGTCGCAGCCGCGTTTCACTGCGCGCGAAGTGATGGCGTTCGAGACAGCCGCCGCCGAATTCGCCACGCCACCCAAGCGCCCCGGTTTTCCGCCGATGACCGCGATGACCGCGATGACATCGCCTGCGCAGTCCCTTCGGCCCGAGCCGTCGGGCGCGATTGGCGATGACGTGGCGGGTACGATTGTCTGGCATCGGCGTCAGCCGGAGTGGGCCGACCCCGCGGCGCTGACGCTCATGCGACGGGTCTGGCAACGCATGCCGGGGCGGGCTTGGCCCGACGCGTGCGTCGTAGTGCAGGCGTGTCAGACGCTGGTCGACGAACTCAGACTCCACCCATCGGATGCCTTGTCGCCGGGTGTGCCGGTCTGCACGGCGGTCGAGGTGCCGGGCGGCACGCTGCATCTGCACGCCACGCACTTGTGCGGGATGGGGGGGCGAGCGACCGAGCGCGTGCGCATTGCCCTGCGCCTGGCCGTGCCGCCCGCCATCCGGCTGCTGCTGCGGCTCTGGGAGACGGGACTGACCCCGGTGCAGCGCGAGATCGCGATGCGGTTGCTGGCTGGGCAGTCGCGCGCCCAGACGCGCGAGGCTTGCGCGATTGGCGTGCAAACGCTCAAGACGCATTTGTCGCTCATGCGCGCCCGTCTGGACCCCGTGCGCGACGCATCGCTGCTGCTCGGGCTGGGCGGGACGGCGGCGCTCGGAAGCGGCGCACGTGCGCTGGGAGGGCGCGGCGCGCCGCTCGTCGAGGCGACGCACAGCGGCAAAATGGCGCCTCGGCTAGAATAGACGCCTGTCGCCGCTGCCCGCGGTGTGTGCATCCGAACCCCCAAAGACTCCCGCCGATCGATGCAGATTCTCTTTATCGCCGACCCGCTCGACCAGTTCAAGATCTACAAGGACACCACGTTCTCGATGATGCGCGAGGCCGCACGTCGAGGGCACCGCATCTTTGCGTGCGAGACGCACGAGATGGCATGGCAAAACGCGGCGGTCGATGCGCGCGTCAGGGAAATTCGCCTGACGGGCGATGCGATAGCCTGGTACGACGTGGTGCAAACGCGGGTGAGCGCGCTCACCGAGTTCGACGCCGTGCTCATGCGCAAGGACCCGCCGTTCGACATGGAGTACATCAACGCCACGTGGCTGCTGGAAGTCGCCGAGCGCGCCGGTGCCCGGGTGTTCAACAAGCCGAGTTCGATTCGTGATCACTCCGAAAAGATGGCGATCGCCGAGTTTCCGCAGTTCGTGACGCCGACCTTGGTCACGCGCGACGCGAACCGCCTGCGCGCCTTTCACGACGAACATGGCGACGTGATCTACAAGCCGCTCGACGGCATGGGCGGCACGGGGGTGTTCCGCATCGGGCCGGATGGCCGCAACCTTGGGTCGGTCATCGAAATGCTCGGTGAATACGGGGCCAGCTCGGTGATGGCGCAGCGCTTCATTCCCGAGATCGTGCTGGGCGACAAGCGGATTCTCGTCATCGGCGGCCAGGTCGTGCCGCACTCGCTGGCGCGCATCCCGCAGGGCAATGAAGTGCGTGGCAACCTTGCTGCCGGCGGCGTGGGCGAGGCGCGCGACCTGACGGCGCGCGATCGTCAGATTGCCGAAACACTGGCGCCGATCCTCTGGCAACGTGGTCTGCTGCTCGTAGGGCTCGACGTCATCGGTGATTGCCTCACGGAAGTGAACGTCACGAGTCCGACGTGCTTCCAGGAAATTACGGAGCAAACCGGCTTCGACGTGCCGAAGATGTTCATCGACGCGCTGGAACGGGCGGTGTAAGGCAAATCCGGGGCCGGTCGGGCGACGAGTCGTTTCAGACAGCCCCTAACTTGATGAAAATTCGGGTTTTTTGCGCGCCTGCTAAAATAACAGTCCCAAAAACGACAGGTTCGCGTTCGCCGTTGTGTTTGTCTTCCAAACACGCGCGGCGCTTGGCGTACCTAGCATCATGGCTGGAATTCTGATTATTGCTCACGCACCGCTCGCCTCGGCACTTCGCGAGTGTGTTTCGCATATCTACGGCGGTTGTCCGGCGCACATCGGCGCGATCGACGTTGTGCCCGACCAGGACACGGCGGCACTCGTCGTCACGGCGCGTGAACGCCTCGCGCAGTTGCACGAAGACAACGGCGTGCTGGTCCTCACCGATCTGTTCGGGGCCACGCCGTCGAATGTTGCTGCGCAACTCGTCGATCCAAAGGTGCGCGTGCTCTCGGGGGTGAACCTGTCGATGCTCATCAAGGCGGTGTGCTATCGCTCGGTGCCGCTCGACACGCTGGTGGAGAAGGTGCTTTCGGGCGGATCTAAAGGTATTCTGGAAGTCGGCGCGGGTGCGCCGGCCACACACACTACGTCACACTGAAACATGCTTCGACAAGAAACGACGATCGTAAATAAATTGGGCTTGCATGCCCGGGCATCGGCAAAGCTGACGCAATTGGCGGCGAAATTTCAGAGTGAGGTCTGGCTGACCCGGAATGGTCGGCGCATCAACGCGAAGAGCATCATGGGCGTCATGATGCTGGCTGCCGGGATTGGCGCGACGGTCGAAGTGGAGACCGAAGGCACTGACGAGCAACAAGCCATGGATGAAATCCTGGCGCTCATCGCGAGCAAGTTCGGCGAAGGGGAGTAACACGCCGTTGCGGTGAGTCGCGGTGCGCCGCGAGCGTCGATCGCGCCTGTGCCCAATGGCGACTCACCGTGCCGAGCGCCGCCCGTACGCGGCAAAATACACGGACTTCGGTCGAATCATCCGCCTCTGAACCGGGAGACTTCCTTGTCTTTCACCCTGCACGGCATTCCCGTTTCCCGCGGCATCGCAATCGGACGCGCCTACTTGCTCGCGCCCGCCACGCTCGATGTCCCGCACTATCTGCTTGACGCCACCCAGGTCGATGAAGAAATCGCGCGCTTTCACGGCGCGCAGGCGACTGTCCAGCACGAACTCGATACCCTCAAGGTTGAACTGCCCCACGATGCGCCGGGCGAGATGGGCGCATTCCTGGATGTTCACTCGCTGATCCTCAACGACACGTTGCTCGCCGACGCCGTCATCAAGCTGATTCGCGAGCGCCGCTACAACGCGGAATGGGCGCTGACCACACAGCTCGAGGTGCTCGTCGCCCGTTTCGAGGAGATCGACGATGAGTATCTGCGAGAGCGCCGCGCCGACATCGAACAGGTGACCGAGCGCGTACTCAAGGCGCTCGCCGGTACGCCCGGCATTCGCCATGTGGTGGCTGAGACGCCACGCGACGACATGATCGTCGTGGCCCGCGACATCGCGCCGGCCGACATGCTTCAGTTCAAGTCGCAGACGTTCAAAGGCTTCGTCACGGATCTTGGCGGCAAGACGTCGCATACGGCCATCGTCGCGCGCAGCCTGGGCATTCCGGCGGCGGTCGGTGTCGCGCAGGCCAGCCTGCTCATCAAGCAGGACGACATCATCATCATCGACGGCGATCACGGTATCGTCATCGTCGACCCGGCGCCGATCGTGCTCGAGGAGTACAGCTACCGCCAAAGCGAGCGTGCGCTCGAGGAGCGCCGTCTGCAGCGTCTGAAGCATTCGCCCGCGCAGACGATCGACGGTACCCACATCGAGTTGCTGGCCAACATCGAATTGCCGGAGGACGCTGCGACGGCGGTCGCCGCCGGCGCGGTGGGCGTGGGGCTGTTTCGCACGGAATTCCTCTTCATGAACGAAAAGGAGGCGCCGGCGGAAGAGGCGCAATTCGAGGCGTACAAGCGCGCCGTCGAATCGATGCGAGGTCTGCCGCTGACGATCCGGACCATCGACGTTGGCGCCGACAAGCCACTCGACAGTCATGAGTCGTACGAGACGGCGCCGAACCCCGCTCTGGGGCTGCGGGCCATTCGCTGGAGCCTCTCCGAGCCGCGCATGTTCCTCACGCAGTTGCGCGCCATTTTGCGCGCGTCGGCTTTCGGCAAGGTGCAGGTTTTGTTCCCGATGCTCGCGCATGCGCAGGAAATCGACCAGACACTCGAACTCGTTCGCGAAGCGAAGGCGCAGCTCGACGCGGCGGGCCTGCTCTACGACCCGGGCGTGAAGCTGGGCGCAATGATCGAAGTGCCGGCGGCGGCGCTCACGGTGTCGATGTTCCTGAAGCGGCTCGACTTCCTGTCCATTGGCACGAACGACCTGATTCAATACACGCTTGCGATCGATCGCGCGGACAACGCCGTCGCCCATCTGTACGACCCGCTGCATCCGGCGGTGCTGCGACTGATCGCCATGACCATTCGCGAAGCGCATGCGTTCGGCGTGCCGGTGGCAGTGTGCGGGGAGATGGCGGGCGATCCGACGGCGACCCGTCTGCTGCTCGGCATGGGCCTGCGCGAGTTTTCAATGCATCCGAGCCAACTGCTGCAGGTCAAGCAGGAAATCCTGCGGGCGCATCTGCCGGATCTGGAACGGCCGGTCCAGGAGCTGCTCGCCGCCACTGAACCCGAGGAGATGCAGGCGGCGCTGGCGCGCCTGGCGGCGGCCTGACGGGCAGGCCGGGGCGTCGCGCATCCCCCACAAGTACGAAAAAGCGGGCGTCCTGTCACAGGGGGCCCGTTTTTTTCGCCCGCGCTCAGCGGGCATTGAGCGCGATTTGAGGGTTCGTGCGACGCCCGGTCAACGTCGGCCGGACCCTATGCCTTCAGTGGCGCTGGCCGCAGACCTTGCACTCCGGATTGCGGGCGCAGTGCATGGTGTGCCAGCTCATTCTGAGGGCGTCGAGCATCTGTAGGCGCCCAACGAGCGGCTTCCCGATGCCCGTGATGAGCTTGATCGCTTCGGCCGCCTGCATGCTGCCGATAATGCCTACGAGCGGGGCGAGAACCCCCATCGTGGCGCAGGCCTGCTCGGGGAAAGGTTCGTCGGCGGGAAAGATGCATTCGTAGCACGGCGACGCGTCGTCGCGCACGTCGAATACGCTGATCTGCCCGTCGAAGCGCAGGGCCGCGCCGGACACGAGCGGCACCCTCGCCGTGACACAAGCCCGATTGACGGCGTGACGCGTGGTGAAGTTGTCCGACCCATCGAGCACCACGGTGGCGCCGCGGGCGAGCGCTGTGAGCTGCGCTTCGTCCACCCGTGCGGTGACGACGTCGACGACCACGCCGGGGTTGATCTGCGCAATGCGGTCGCGTCCGGAGACCACCTTGGGCCGACCGACGCTGTCGGTGTCGTGAAGAATCTGGCGTTGCAGGTTGGTGAGATCGACGTCGTCGTCGTCGATCAGCGTGATGCGTCCGATGCCGGAGGCCGCGAGGTAAAGCGCGGCGGGCGAGCCGAGACCGCCTGCGCCCACGATCACGGCGTGGGCCGCGAGCAGACGCTCCTGACCCTCGATACCGAGTTCGTCGAGCAGGATGTGGCGGGAGTAACGCAGCAACTGGTCGTCGTTCATCGCAAAACGGAAAAGAATAAAAAAACCGTGCCGGCTTTCGCGGGCACGGTTTGTAGTGTAAAGCCGATGCTTACTTCTTGTCCGACGGTTTGGCCGGCGTCGCGGCGGGGCTGGCAGCCTTGGACGCGTCCTTCGGCATCGGGCCGGCGTTGGCTTCCAGACGGGACTTCGTGCGTTGGACCGGCTCGCCCTTGAGCTGATGAACGGCCTGCTGGAGCATGAAGTCGTCGGCGCTGCCCAGATCCGGCAGGCGCGCGTCTCGCTCCTTCTTGCGCTCTTCCGGCGTCTTCTTGGCGTTTTCTTCCTCGAGGCGGCGCAATTCTTCCAGGCGACGGGCTTCGCGGGCGTCGATGGCCTTCTGCTCGTCGGGCTTCTGCGTGTTGTGCAGATGGTTCTGGTAGTCGATTTCACGCGTAACCAGCACGTCTTCCGGATCGCCCTTCGGATTCTGGTCGACCGGCACGTCCGGCGTGATGCCGATGGATTGGATCGAGCGGCCGCTCGGCGTGTAGTAGTAGGCCGTGGTCAGACGCAGCGCTGTGTCCGGCGACAGTTGACGCACGGTCTGCACGGAGCCCTTGCCGAAGGTCGTCTTGCCCATGATCAGCGCGCGCTTCGAATCCTGCAGCGCACCGGACACGATCTCCGAGGCCGAGGCCGAGTAGGCATTCACCAGCACGACCATCGGCACCGTCTTCCAGAAGGCGGCTTCGCCCTTGAGCGGATCGTCCGGGCTCGCCGACAGACGGTAGTTGTCGAAGGTGGCCGTGTACTTCTGCTTGGCGTCTTCGATCTGGCCGTTGGTCGTCACGACCGTGGCGCCTTCCTTCATGAAGGCTGCCGACACGCCGACGGCCGACTGCAGAATGCCGCCACCGTTGTTGCGCAGGTCGAGCACGAGACCCTTGATCGGTTGATCCTTGGCCAGCTCCTGCAGCTTCTTGGCCAGATCCGGCACCGTGCGTTCCTGGAAGCTCGTGATGCGCACGTAAGCGATGCCCGGCTCGAGCATCTTGCCCTTGATGCTCTGGACGCGAATTTCCGCACGCACGATGGACACCGGGAACGTGCGCTCGTCCGACTTGCGGTAGATGGTCAGCGTGACCTTGCTGCCGGGTGCGCCACGCATGCGCTTGACCGCCTGATCGAGGGTCATGCCGCGCACGGGTTTGTCATCGATGCGGGTGATGAGGTCGCCGGGCTTCAGGCCCGCCTTGAAGGCCGGGCTGTCCTCGATCGGCGAGATGACCTTCACGAGGCCGTCTTCCTGAGAGATCTCGATGCCAAGACCGGCGAAGCGGCCACGCGTCTGTTCCTGCAACTCCTTGTATTCGTCCTTGTCGAGATAGGACGAATGCGGATCGAGGCTGGACACCATGCCCTTGATGGCTGCGGTCAGCAGCTTCTTGTCGTCGACCGGCTGCACGTACTCGCGCTTGATTTGACCGAACACTTCGGCCAGCAGCCGGAGCTGTTCGAGCGGCAACGGCGTGGTAGCGGTTTGTGCGGAAGCCTGCGAGAACGCGAGGGTGGCAGCCGCACCGGTTGCGAGGCCCAGCACGATCAGGCCGATGTGTTTGAGGGTTTGGCGCATATAGGCGTGGAAATTCCGGATTTTTCGGGGCGCCCGCCAAGGGGCGCGCGCACTTTGGCGAAGTATAACCGTTTGCCCGCAGGGCGGGCATTGCCCATTCGACAGGGAGTTTTCCTGAGTGGTTCTACGAAAAGTTCCGGTTGCGGCGACTTTGTGGGGGATGTTTCCGGCACGCGGCTCGATAACGGCGGGCTTTCGCTGGCGGAGCGAGCATTGGCGAGGATTGGACCTCGCGGGGCAGGATGCCCGAAAGCGATGGAAATCGTGTTACGGCGCGTTACTGGAGGGGGCAGCGGGGGACGTGCTGGGGGGAAGTGCCGCGAAAGCGGCGGAAGGGAGGGACGTAGCGGCGCGCCAAACGGGGGGCGAGCGCGCCGCAAGGGGGCGGCGCGCTCGGTGTCGTCAATTGGCGCAGGCGAGGATCGACGATTACTTCGACTTGCCTTGCGCGGCCACGGCGGCCAACGCGCCGGCGATCTTCTCCGCGTCGCCCAGGTAGTAATGCCGGATGGGCTGGAGGTCGGCGTCCAGCTCGTACACGAGCGGCGTGCCGTTCGGGATGTTCAGACCGGCGATATCGTCGTCCGAAATGTTGTCGAGATGCTTGATGAGGGCGCGCAGCGAATTGCCATGCGCGGCGACGAGCACCTGCTTGCCGGCGCGCACGGCCGGGGCGATCGACTCGTTCCACAACGGCAGCACGCGCGCCACAGTGTCCTTCAGGCATTCCGTGAGCGGAATCTCGTCGCGCTTGAGCTTGGCGTAACGCGGGTCGCGGTACGAACTGCGCTCGTCATCCGCGGCCAGCGGCGGCGGCGGCGTGTCGTAGCTGCGCCGCCAGACGTGCACCTGATCGTCGCCGTACTTGGCGGCGGTCTCGGCCTTGTTCAGGCCGGCGAGCGCACCGTAGTGACGCTCGTTCAGGCGCCAGCTATGGATGACGGGAATCCACATCTGGTCCATGGCGTCTTGCACATGCCAGAGCGTGCGGATCGCCCGCTTGAGGACCGACGTATAGGCGAGATCGAACGCGTAGCCGGCGTCAGAGAGCAATTTGCCGGCCTGAATGGCTTCGGCGGCGCCCTTCTCGGTCAGGTCGACGTCGACCCAGCCGGTGAAGCGATTTTCCTTGTTCCACGTCGATTCGCCGTGGCGGATGAGAACGAGCTTGTACATGAGAAAACGTCAGTCAGAGTTGGAAAGCGGGGGCAGCCGGCGAGCGCATTGCTACACGCCGCGCCTTGCGCAGCAAGGCCCGGCAAGGGGATTTGCGGCAACAATTCAGAGACGTTCGGGGGCGCGGCGAGGGGGCCGCCGACGTCCGGCGCAGCGATTGGCAACGCAACCCGTCGGCGCAATCACGGATTATTTTATAATGATCGGATTCTTTTGATATTTTTCAGGTGGTTTGTGACGTTCTTTACTGATTACACCAACCTCGCGCTGATCGCCATTGCCCTCGTTTCGGGGGGCATGCTGGCATGGCCCGTATTCAAGCGTGGCGGGCGCGGTCTGTCGACTGTGGAAGCGACCCAGCTCATCAACCGTAAAGGCGCCGTGGTGCTCGATGTGCGTTCTGGCGAAGAGTTCGCCGCAGGCCACTTGCCCTCCGCGCGCAATCTGCCGCTCGACGACGTCGAACAAAAGGTCGGGCAGGTCATCAAGAACAAGGCCGCGCCGGTCCTGATCGTGTGCAAGAACGGGCAGGGCGCCGCGCGCGTCCAGACGTTGCTGCGCGGTCTCGGCTACGCCGAGGCGTTCAGCCTCCAGGGCGGCATTGCCACCTGGCAGGAAGCCGGCCTGCCGGTCGTGAAGTAATCGAGGAATCGCCAGTCATGCCGAAGATCGTGATGTACAGCACGCAAGTGTGCCCGTATTGCCAGATGGCGGAGCGACTGCTGCGTCAGCGTGGCGTTCAGGAAATCGAGAAGGTTCTGATCGACAAGGAACCCGCCCGCCGCGAGGAAATGATGACGCGCACAGGGCGCCGCACCGTGCCGCAGATCTACATCGACGAGCGCCACATTGGCGGTTACGACGATCTGTCGGCACTCGACCGTGCCGGCGGCCTCGTGCCGCTCTTGCAAGCCGCCTGATACCGCCCGCAAAATAGTGCGCCCAGCCGCGTGTCTGCGCGGCTGTCTTATCCCAAGGAAACAAAATGTCCGACCAGAATCAGCCGTTTTTCAGCATCCAGCGCGCTTACTTGAAAGATTTGTCGCTCGAGCAGCCGAATTCGCCCGCGATCTTCCTCGAGCAAGAGATGCCGACCGTGGAAGTGCAATTGGACGTCGCCGCCGAACGCCTGGCCGAGGAAATCTTCGAAGTCGCCGTGATTGCCACCGTGACGGCCAAGATCAAGGACAAGGTCGCGTTCCTGGTCGAAGGTAAGCAAGCCGGTATCTTCGAGATTCGCAACGTGCCCGTCGAACAACTCGACCCCCTCATTGGCATTGCTTGCCCGACGATCGTCTACCCGTACCTGCGCGCCAACGTGGCCGATGCCATCAGCCGTGCCGGGTTCCAGCCGATCCATCTGGCCGAAGTGAATTTCCAGGCACTGTACGAACAGCGACTGGCGCAACTGGCCGAGCAACAAGCGGCCAACGGCGAAACGCCGGCCCCGGGCATCGTGATGCCCGACGGCTCGGCCGCCCAGACCCACTAAGCGCTTGCGCTTGATCGACGCGACGGCCGGCCCGGCGTCGGCCTTCGCGTCGAGGCCTCTCTCATGAAGATTGCCGTATTCGGTGCAGGTGCCTGGGGCACCGCGATGGCGAGTCACATGGCGGCACGCCATGAGGTTGTCCTTTGGGCGCGCGATGCGGCGCTCGTGAAGCAACTGAACGCCTCGCACGAAAATTCCCTCTACCTCCCTGGTTCGCCGCTGTCGCCTCGTCTGCGATTCGAAGCCGACTTCGCAACGGCGCTCACGCATGGCACGGGTGAACGCGCCTTGTGCGTAGCGGCTGTGCCCGTGGCCGGCCTGCGGGCACTGGCCGGCCATATGGCGCTTGCGGCCGATGCGCCGCACAACCTGATCTGGCTGTGCAAGGGTTTCGAGTCCGATACCGGACTGCTGCCACACCAGATCGTTGCCGAGGTCTTCCCTCAGGTGGCGGGCGGCGCGCTCTCCGGGCCGAGTTTCGCCCGCGAAGTCGCCCAGGGACTGCCGGCGGCGCTGACCATTGCGAGCGCGGTGCCGTCGCTGTGCGAACTGACGATCGCCGCGTGTCACTTCGGCGCACTGCGCATCTATTCGAGTGACGACGTGGTCGGCGTCGAGGTCGGCGGCGCCGTGAAGAACGTGCTCGCCATCGCCACGGGTGTCAGCGACGGACTCGGTCTGGGACTCAATGCCCGCGCGGCGCTCGTCACGCGGGGTCTGGCCGAAATGACCCGCCTGGGCGTCGCGCTGGGCGGCAAGCCCGAGACGTTCATGGGGCTGGCCGGCATGGGTGATCTGATCCTGACGGCAACGGGCGATCTGTCGCGCAATCGTACCGTCGGTCTGCAACTGGCGTCGGGCAAGTCGCTCGACGACGTGCTGGCATCGTTGGGGCACGTCGCGGAAGGCGTACGATGTGCACGTGCGGTGCGCGATCTGGCCCGCGCGCACGGTGTTGAAATGCCCATTACCGACGCGGTATGCGCTACGCTGTTCGAGGGGCTACCGGCCCGTGCGGCGGTGGAATCCCTGCTGCGGCGCGATGCCCGCGCGGAACGAGAGGACGACACCCCTGCGGGGTGAGGCGTCACCCTGACGCTTCACTGGCACGTTGCGACGTTGTCCGGTCTCGCCCGGCGCAGCATGACCGGCCTGCGATGCTTCGCAGGATAGTCGGCGCGCCGTTTCCCCGATGGCGGAATCCCGTCGTCGGCACTCGCACAAGGGAGTCGAACCCATGTCGCCAGTTGCCCATCTCCACACCTCCGAAGGCGATATTACGCAATCGTCGGTCGATGCCATCGTGAATGCCGCGAACGAATCGCTGCTGGGCGGCGGCAGTGTCGACGGGGCGATCCATCGTGCCGCCGGCCCGGAATTGCTGGACGCCTGTCGCAAACTGCAGGGTTGCGCGACGGGACAGGCCAAGCTCACACCGGGATTTCGACTCAAGGCGAAATACGTGATTCATACGGTGGGGCCGGTATGGCACGGCGGCGCGAACGATGAGCCTGCGCTGCTCGCGAGCTGCTATCGCGAGAGCTTGCGTCTGGCGGCGGCGCACGGCTGTCGCAGCGTAGCGTTTCCGGCCATCAGTTGCGGCATCTACGGTTATCCCCCCGAGCTGGCGGTGCCGCTGGCTGTCTTCGCCGTGCGCGACGCGCTGCCGCATTTCCCGAGCATCGAGCACGTCGAGTTCGTTTGTTTCGACGGTGCGATGCTGGCGCGTTATCGCGCCGAACTGGCGAGTCAGGACCCGCCGGCGTAACCCTGTTGACGCCACGCCTCGAAGACCACGACGGCAACCGTATTCGAAAGATTGAGGCTGCGATTGCCCGGGCGCATCGGCAGTCGCACGCGCTGCGTCGCGGCGAATGTATCGAGCAGTTCCGGGGCGAGGCCGCGAGTTTCCGATCCGAACACAAACCAATCGCCCTTGGCGAACGACAGCTCGCCGAAGGGGCGCGAACCGCGCGTCGTCAACGCGAACATGCGCGTGGGATCCGGCGCTTCTGCGCTCAGAAACGCGGCCCAATCCCGGTGGACCTTCATCTCGGCATACTCGTGATAGTCGAGCCCGGCGCGGCGCATACGCGCGTCGTCGAGCGGGAAGCCTAGCGGTTCGATCAGGTGCAGGCGCGCGCCCGTATTGGCACACAGGCGAATGACGTTGCCGGTGTTCGGCGGAATTTCGGGGCTGACGAGAACGACGTTGAACATGAGCGTTGAGACAGAGTTATGAGGTGAGCGGCGTGCGCAATGCGACTGCCGCAATCACATGCGCTGCGCCGGCGCGTTTGAGGGCGGCGGCCGCGGCGTCGCACGTCGCACCCGTCGTCATCACGTCGTCGATAAGCACAATCCGACGCCCACGGACTTGGTCGCTCGCGACGAAGGCGCCGCGCAGGTTGCGTCGGCGTTCATCGCGCGACAGGCGTCGCTGCGCGGCGGTCGTTCGCTCACGGTGCAGCACGTGGGCGCTGGCGGGCAGATGCGCCCGCCGCGACGCGACCCGCGCGAGTTCCCACGCCTGGTTGAAACCCCGCGTCGCGAGTCGCGACGGCGCAAGCGGTACGGGCACCAGCAGCGCAGCCTCGTCTCGGCAATTCGAGAGGGCGTTGCCGAGGCGTTCGCCGAACTCGCGTGCGAATGGCAGGGCGCCATGGTATTTCAGACGAATCATCAGCGCATCGAGCGGTGCCACGTAGTCTGCGAGCGTCAGTGTCGTGTCGAACGCAGGTTGCAACCGCAGACATTGTCCGCACACGAGCGGGGGTGGGGTGCGGCAAATTGTCGCACCTCCGATGCCTTGCGAGTCCGTTTCGTCCGCGTAAGTGGGCCGCGATGGCAATGCGACCGCACATTGGCGACAGCGCAACGGCGCATCAGGCCGGTCGGCGTCGAAGGCGTGTGCGCAATCGGCACAGATCTGCCGCGGTGCGCGCCGGTGGCAAAGCGCGCAGTGATCGGGCAACGCCATGCGCAGCCACCCGCCAGCAAGCTTGGCGAGCGTTGGCAAGGTGGCAGGGAGGAAGGGCAAGGTGATAGCGGCGATGAAGTGGTGGGAAGGCGGGGCGGTCGACATCGTCGATGCTCGGCATGGAACGGCGTGCGCCGGGGCGCGTGGCGGTGCACGATGCATTCGGACAGCAACGAGTATACTGCCGACTCGCCTTTTCGCCCGTCCCATGAAGCCTTCCGCCGCTCCCCCGACCCCGTCCTCCGCGTTCTCCGCTCGCTTTTTGCGCACTGCGTTCGACCGCCGAGCGCCGAACTGGCCGCAGGCCGACTTCCTGATGCGGGAGGTGGCATCGCGGCTCGCGAGCCGACTCGATTACATCAAGCTGAAGCCGACCCGCGTGCTCGATGCCGGATGCGGCACGGGCGGCGATTTGCTGAGCTTCGGCGAGCGTTACCCCGAGGCCTATCGCGTGGGGCTCGATGCGTCGCTCGCGATGGTCAAGGCCGCCGCGGCGGCAGGCGCAGCAACCGGTTGGCGCCGACTGCTGCGCAGTGCGCCGCCCTATGGCGTCGTGCAGGCCGATTTCTCCGCGCTGCCGTTCGCGCCGCGCACCTTCGATCTCGTCTGGTCGAACCTCGCGCTCCATTGGTATCGCGAGCCGCATCGCGTCATTCCCGAATGGCATCGCGTGCTTGGCAACGACGGTTTGCTGATGTTTTCGGCCTATGGTCCCGATACCCTGCGGGAGTTGCGAGCGGCGTGGGCGGAAGTCGATGACGCGCCGCATGCCCTTGAGCCGACGGACATGCATGACTTGGGCGACATGATGGTGGCGAGTGGATTCGATACCCCCGTCACGGACATGGAGCGCCTCACGCTGACGTTCGAAACGCCTGACACATTGCTGCGCGACGTGCGTTTGCTCGGCGTGAATCCACGACCCGAGCGTCGTAGGGGCCTTACCGGGCGGGCGCGTCTTGCGGCTTTGCGTGCGGCGCTGGAACGTCAGCGCGGTGCGGACGGCACGATCGCATTGACGTTCGAACTCGTCTACGGGCACGCCTGGAAAATTCCCGAGAAGACCGATGCGGCCGGCAATGCCGTCGTTCGCCTTCAGGACATCGGACGCGGCGGCCGGCCTCGCTGAGTTTCGCTGAGTTTCGCGGACCCGGCCCCTCCCGCTGGCGCCCTGACACCCCACCGTATCCTGCGTCCTACACGACCTTGCAGGTGTTCTGCGCACGCCCGATTCGCTTAAATGGCGCTTCACGGCGTGCATGAGCACAGGGCCTTGCGGATTGCCTTCGCTACGCCACGCCATCGAATCGCCTTCGGGCGAGACATTGGGAGGTCGGGGTGGGGAACCAGCACGAAACGTGGGTGGCGTCGCCGCAGGTCGAACCTGCGCAACGCGAAACAACGCGCGATCGCCAGGGGCTGCGCGTCGATGGCGCCTTTCTGCGACCGACCTCCCCCGTTTTCACGGCGATTGACGGGCTGTGTCGCGCCACGGTTCACCTCAAGCTCGAAGGTCTGAACCCAGCCGGCTCCATCAAGCTGAAGCCTGCGCTTCAACTCATCGAGGATCTGGAGGATGCGGGCCGCGTTGACGTGAATACGCGGATCGTCGAATCGTCCTCGGGAAATCTCGGGATGGCGCTGGCGATGGTGTGCGCAAATCGCGGCTACCCGTTCACTTGCGTCACGGATCCCAACACGTCGCGTCATGCGATCCGTGCCATGCAGGCGGCGGGCGCGCAGGTCGTGCGCGTTGAACGTCGCGATGCGCAGGGGGGGTATCTCGGCACCCGCATCGCGTGGATCCGTGAGCAAGTGGCGCGTAACCCGCGTTGGGTGTGGGTCAATCAGTACGCCAACCCGGGCAACTGGCGTGCGCACTATCGATGGACGGCGCCGGAAATCTTCGCGGCCTATCGCAACGTCGACCACTTGTTTGTCGGCGCGGGCACCACCGGCACATTGATGGGCTGCCTGCGTTACGTGCGCGCCCATCGACTGCCGACCCGTGTCATTGCGGTCGATGCCGTCGGTTCGGTGACGTTTGGCGGCCCGCCCGGGCCTCGCCGCATCCCCGGACTGGGCATGAGTTGCCGCCCGGCGTTGTCTGAAGCGTCGCAGGCCGAGCCGCCGGACGCCATCGTCTACGTTGACGAGGCCGAAACCCTCCGCATGTGCCACACGCTGGCCGCGCGCGGTTTGCTCGCGGGCGGGTCCACGGGCAGCGTGTTGCGTGCCGTGCAGTTGTCGTCGGTCGAGATCGCCGCCAGCGACACAGTCGTCGCCGTCGCTCCCGATATGGGCGACAAATATCTCGACACCCTCTACGACCCCGATTGGGCCGCCACCTGTATCGATGGCCGCCCGCGTTCGCCATGCGGACCGTCGCCACTCGTCGATACCGTCGATCCTTCATTGCCATGAACGCACTACCGCTACCGCAATTTCGTGTGTTCACCGGAGCGCAGGTCAGTTCGACTCTCGGGACGCGGAAGGCTGCCGTTCTCGAAACGGTCGAAGCGGCGTATCGCGCGCATCACGCCGGGCGCACCGTCAATCCGGAGAGTCAGTTTCTCCGCTTTCCCGACGCGCAACGCAATCGCATCATCGCGTTGCCTGCGCACCTTCGCGATGACCGCGGCGAGGCGGTGACCGGCATCAAGTGGATATCGAGCTTTCCCGCGAACATCGAACGTGGCATGCCGCGCGCGTCGGCCGTCCTCATTCTGAACGATGGGGCGACGGGCTATCCGATGGCGTGCATGGAAGCGAGCCTCATCAGCGCGGCGCGCACGGCGGCGAGCGCGATCAGCGCGCTACGGTGTCTCGCCAGCGACGCGCTCGCCACGAAGGCGACGGCCAAGACCTCAGCGCGAAGCCTGCGCGTGGCATTTGTCGGCGCCGGCGTGATCGCACGCCATGTGGCCGAGTGTCTGCCGCTCGCGGCACTGCCCATTGGTGACGTGACGGTGCACGACCTGAACCCGGACTACGCCACGGCACTTGCCGCCCGCATGAGTACGCGCCTCGGCTACGACGCGCGTACCGAAGCCTCGCTCGAACGCACCGTTCGTGCGTCGGACGTGATCGTATTCACCACGACGGCGCCCTCGCCCTATGTGAACGACCCGGAATGGTTCTCTCACTGCCCTGTCGTGCTGCACCTCTCGCTTCGCGACCTTGCGCCAGCGGTCGTTCTTGCGTCCCACAATGTCGTCGACGACATCGATCATTGTCTGCGGGCGATGACCTCGCTTCATCTCGCTGAAGTCGAGACCGGTCATCGGCGCTTCGTCACGACGTCGCTGCCGCATTTGCTCTGTGGCGGACAGGCGCCGGTGCGTGATCGACCGATTGTGTTTTCGCCGTTCGGTCTGGGCATCCTGGACATTGCCGTCGGGCGTTGGGTCTATGAACAGTTGGCTGCGCAGCAGGCGCCCATCCCCCATTTTTTCCACGATATGCAACGCGCATGACCTCCGTTACCTGTAGCGCCTCCTTCCCCGCCGCTCACCTCGCTTCGCCTCCCGCCGAAGGCTTCGCCGACGTCCTTGTCGGTCTGCAATATGGCGACGAAGGCAAAGCGAAGATCATCGATGCCCTCGCTGCGGGGTACGACGTGATCGCCCGATTCAATGGCGGCGCCAACGCCGGCCACACCATCGACACGCCCTTCGGCCGCATCGCGCTCAAGCAACTGCCCTCAGGCGTGTTTCATCCCCACGCCACGCTGTACATCGGGTCTGGGTGCGCGCTCAACCCGTGGAAGCTGGCTGACGAGATCGAACAACTCCGCGAGATGGGCGTCTCGCTCGAGGGCCGGCTACGCATCAGTGCGCGAGCCGCGCTCGTGCAGCCCCACCACATTGCGCTGGATCGACGCGGCGGCGGCACGATCGGTACCACGGGTAACGGCATCGGGCCGTGCTACGCGGATCGCGCCCTGCGTGTGCGCAACGACAAACGCGTCAATCTGATGCTCGGCGATCTGCTCAATAGCGAGGCGGACACCGTAGCTTCGATGCGCGATGTCTTCACGCGCATGATCAACGCGGACGGGGGAACGTCGCCCTGGGTCGCCGAAATGTCGGATCTGTTGTTGAGCCTGCCGAAAGTCGCCGACACCTTGCGCGCCTACATCGAACCCGATCGAGGATGGCTTGCGAATCGCGTGAAGCAAGGCGCCAGGGTGTTGTTCGAAGGGGCGCAGTCGGTGTTGCTCGATGTCGTTGACGGCTGTCAGCCGTATGTCACGTCGAGCCACACGGTGCCGGCATATGCGTATGTGGGGGGCGATCTGTCGCCGAAGTACCACCGTCGGACCATCGGCGTGGCGAAGGCCATCATGTCGCGCGTGGGGCGTGGCCCGTTTCCGTCGGAGTTGGGGGGCGAGCGCTCGGCGCAATATTGCGATGACGCGTCCCAGTCTCACCTCGGCGTGACCGACGAGCAGGTACGCTTCTCGCCGGAACAACTGCTGCGCTCCAACGATCCGTTCGACGTGGGCACCGCGCTTCGCATGCTCACCGGCGAGTACGGCACGGGGACGGGGCGCCCGCGTCGTATCGGCATGCTCGATCTCGCGCAGTTGCGAGAGATCGTCAAGGCCCACGCTATCGACTGCGTCTACCTCAACAAGGTCGACTGCCTGGCCCACTACTTCCATTCGACTTATCAGGGCGTGCCGATGCGTGTAAATCGCGACGTGCTGTCCAGCGACGTTATGCCCGACGTGCTGATCTATCCCGGACTGTCCGAGCACTCACTCACACTCGGACGCGAAGGCAAGCTCGATGCCGCCATGCATGGCTTCGTCGATTTCGTCGAGCGGCAAATCGGCGCGCCGCTGGCCGGCATCGGACTAGGGCCGGAACGGGCCAGCCTGGTATCGCTGAGCGCGCATCAACCGGCGCTTGTCGTCGCGGCGTTCCCGCATGTCTGATCGGCATACGGGGAGCAGCGTTGCAACGTGCATGCCCGGCGATGGCGGGTCGGTCGAGCATGGGCAGCGGCCGTGGCGAGACGTCGCCGCCGTGACCCGCGGCGGCGGGGAGGCACCGTTCCCGCCGCTGCGGCCCGAGCACCTGTTCTTCAACCTGTCGCTCATGCCGTATGCCACGCATCCGCTGGTCTGTGAACGCGGTCAGGCGGCTCGGCAGCAGTTGAGTGCGCGCCGTCTGGCCGATTACCTGAACAAGACGGAACGTGTCGAACTACACATCGTGAATCGCGCCATCGAGCAAATGCTCGACATGCCTGGCATCGCGTCGGTCAGCCGTGACGATCTGCTCGCCATCTACACGGACGAGGGATTTCACACGTGGATGATGGAGCGATTCCGCAGACATCTGTTGAAACAGGCGGGGTATGAGCTGGCGCGAACGCCATCGCTGAGTGTCGTACGCGTGCTGGCGTTGTGTGAGGCGGTGCCCGAAACGCATCGCGAGATGGCCATCGTCGCAGCGGCAACGGTGACCGAGACATTGATCACAGGCACGCTGCGGCAGGCGGGGGCCGGTGACGATATCTACCCGCCCGTGCGCGCAATGCTGAGCGAACATGGCGCCGACGAACGACGTCATCAGGCGGCGTTTGTCCGCTTTTCCAGCGAGTGGATTCCGTCGTTATCCCCAGCGGACCGCGCGTTTCTCGACACTCTGCTTCCGGACCTGATGACCGCGTTTCTTGCACCTGAATTGCCGGTGTTGCGAGCGCATCTGTGTGCCGTCGGGCTGGATGCCACTGAAGCCGATCGTGTGATCCGCGAGAGCATCGACCCGCTCGAAGTGGGCGTGCAGATGATGGAAGCGGCGCGGGTGCCACGGCGCTTGTTCGAGCGATTGGGCATGGCCTGCGCGGAACGCTTCGCGCAACAAGCGAGTCGCTGGCGGCCGCCTTGAGCGTCGGCCAGTCGAGCCGCTGACGTGGCGACGCACGCGATCATGCGGCCGAACCGGTTCAACCCGGCGGGCAACGTTGTGCTGTCCCCGCGCTTCGCCGATACACCACCAGGAGAGATCTGTGAATTGCCACTGGCTAGCCCCCGATCTGACCATGAGTGCGGCGGAGTATCGCGCACTCCTTGAGGCGGCGCTCGCCTTCAAGCGCCGCTATCCGCAGCACACGGAATCTGCGCTGCGCGGCCGAACGATCTACTTTCTGTTTTACAACGCGTCGTTACGCACTCGCAGTAGCTTCCAGACCGGACTGTCGCGAATGGGCGGCCATGCGATCGTCCTCGATCCGCTGAACGGGATCTATACGCCCGCGCTACCCGAGGCGGAGATTCCGTACTCAACGGAGCGCGTGGCCGACGTGGCGCGCGTGCTCTCATCCTATGGCGACGCGATTGCCATTCGCATGTATGGCGCACCGGCCGGGTGGGTGTACGGTGCGGCACATCGTCATCTCGAAGCTTTTTCTCAGTCGAGTCGGGTGCCCGTCATCAACATGGAGTGCGACCGCTTTCATCCGTGTCAGGCGCTTGCCGATGTGATGACGATGCGTGAGCAATTGGGCGGGCTGGCCGGCCGGCGGCTGTGCATCAGTTGGGCGTATTCCGGTAGCTGGCACAAGCCAGTGGCCGTGCCGCAGAGTCTGTTGCTCGCCGCAGTGAAATCCGGGATGGACGTGACGCTTGCGCATCCGCCATCGCTCGGCCTCGATCCGCAGGTGATGACCGCGGCCACGCGGTTCGCCGAGCAGACCGGGGCGCGTCTGCGCGTGACCCACGATCTGCGCGACGGCGTGACCGATGCGCACGCCGTTTACGCCAAATCGTGGTGCAGTCTCGCGCATCTTCCGCAACGTCACGGCGATCCGGTCGACGAGGCCGTCATGCACAACGTCTTCGAGCGGTACCGGGACTGGTGCGTCGACGCCGACGTCATGCGACGCGCAGCGCCCGACGCAGGCTACCTGCATTGCCTTCCCGCTGACCGGGGGCAGGAGGTGACGGACGACGTGATCGATGGCCCGTCGTCGTGGGTTTTCCTCCAGGCCGCGAATCGACTTCATGCGCAGAATGCCGTGATGGCGCACCTGCTGAATCCGGGATGCCTCGCGTGAGGCCGCCGTTTTCGTACCACTACGTGTGTGTGAGGTGTGCAACGCCGCAGTCGTGGGGCGCGATCCGTTATCGCTGCCCCGTGTGTGGGCAGAATCTTCGCATTCAACGGCGGGTGGACGCGGATTCGCCATGCGCCGCGGACATCGTGAATACGTTTCAGGGACGGGGAATGTGGCGATATGGCGCACTCCTTCCGGTGGAAGCCCACTGGGCGAGCCGGTTGGTCGTGGGCGCCACGCCGTTGGTCGATTGCGGCGACGACAGCGGCGTCCGTCTCTGGGTGAAGGATGAGGCGCGGAACCCAAGCGGATCGCTCAAGGACCGCGCCACCGACGTGGTGCTGGCGGTCGCCAAACGCGCCGGGTGCCAGCATGCGGTGACCGCATCGACCGGCAATGCCGGTGCGTCGCTGGCGTGCCTCGCGGCGTCGCAGGGAATGTCGGCCACCGTGGTCGTGCCGGCAAGCACGCCTCGCGTGAAGCTCGCGCAGATTCGCGCGTATGGGGCGAAGGTCTGCGAGGTCGAGGGCAGCTACGACGACGCCTTCGACATCGCCGAGCGCATGGCCGACGACGCCAGCGTGTGCTGTCGCAATACGGGCATCAATCCCTTCACGCGCGAGGGGAAGAAGACATGCGCGTTCGAGATGGCGGAAGCGCTCGATTGGCGTGTGCCCGATTGGGTCATCGTACCCACGGGGGACGGCAACATTCTGTCAGGCATCGCGGCGGGGTTTCTCGATCTCTATTCGCTCGGCATTACCTCCGCCATGCCGCGATTGCTCGCGGCTCAGGCCGACAGCGCAAGCAGCATCACGCGCGATTGGCGCGCCTGCGACGATGCCATGGCCTTGCCTGCGTCGCCCACGCAGGTCAGCCCGGACACCGTGGCCGACAGTCTGGCGGTCGGTCGTCCGCGCGATCATTTCGCGGCCCTGCATGCCTTGCGCGCCACGCGCGGCGCGTGCGTCGCACTCAGTGACGCACGGATCATGGCGGCGGCGCGCAATCTCGCGCAGCGCTTCGGCCTGTGGTTCGAACCGTCGACGGCCGCCGGCTACGCCGCATTGGGCGAGTGTCTCGCGACGGGGCGCATCGAGCCCCGGTCGCGCGTGGTGCTGCTCGGGACGGGAAGCGGCCTGAAATCTCCGCAGTGTTTTGACGCTGTGACGCCCGGCCAACTGCGGGGCTATGTCGAAGCTGCGCCGCGCCGCATGCCTGACGACCCAGGATACGTGCAATCGGAGGCGCAGCCGTGATCCGCCCGCGCATCATTGTGCTCGGTGCCGGGGTCAGCGGCCTGACGACGGCCGTGACGATGGCGTTGGCCGGGTGCGACGTCGTTATCTACGCGGCAGAGGGGCCGGCGCAGACGACGTCGGCGCTCGCGGCGGCCATCTGGCATCCGTTTTATCAGGCGCCCGACCTCGTCTATCTCGAACGCGCCCGGCAAACCTACGCGACGATGCGTCGCCTGTCCGCCGACGCGGCGTCAGGCGTGCGGATGCGCGTGCTCACCGAATATTTTCAACGCGATGCCGGGCCGCCGTGGTGGACGGAATGCGCCAGCGGTCTTGAGCGTCTGGCGCCGGCGGACGTGCCGTCGCGTTTCGCCTGCGCTTACCGCATGGACGTGCCCGTGGCCGACGCAGCGGTCTATCTTCGCTACCTGATGACGCTGTTCCTCGAACTCGGCGGCCGGTATGTGGCGCAGCGCGTCGGCGATCCGGCGTCGTTGCTCGGTGACGCCGAGCACGTCGTGAATTGCTGCGGTTATGGAAGCCGGCCGTTTGGCGACAGCGATTTATCGTTGTCGCGCGCCATTGTGCTTCGGGCAGAGCGCGACGCCGCCGTGCGCGGCTGCTTCATCGACGATTCCGATCCGCAGGCGCCGACATACGTGGTCGAACGGAACGAGGACATCGTACTGGGCGGCACCGCCGATCCCGACCTGACGTCGACCGTGATCGGCGAGCGGCAGGTCGAGGACATCGTACGCCGATGCACCGGGCTGTGTGATGGCGTCGCCGCGCTGCGTGTCGTTGAAGTCCGCCTCGGATTTCGGCCGATGCGACGGGTGACACGGGTGGCGCGCGACGCGGACCACCCGTGTCTGCTTCACAACTACGGCCATGGGGGCGGGGGCTTCACGTTGTCGTGGGGATGCGCCAATGAGGTGCTTCGGCTCACGGGCGTGGCATCACACAACTAGCCCCCGCCTTCGGATAGCAGGCGAGGGATGACAACCTTGGGAGACGACATGGAACTGGATCCGGCGACGCTCGACGAGGCAAGTCGCTACAACTTCATGATGAGTACGATTCTGCCGCGGCCGATCGCATGGGTCAGTACCGTCGATGCGCAAGACCGGCCGAATCTGGCGCCCTATGCGTACTTCATGGGCGTGTGCTGTGTGCCGATGACGGTACTGTTCTGCCCGGTGGTGCCGCCGGCACCGAAGCGAAAGAAGGACACGTTGCTCAACGTCGAGTCGGTGCCGGAGTTCGTCGTGAACGTGGCGAGCCTGTCGTGTATCGAGGCCGTGAATCTCTCGGCGGCGCCGTTGCCGCCCGGCGAGTCTGAGTTCGCGCTCACCGGCATGACCCCGGTTGCCTCGTCGCGCGTGCGGCCGCCGCGGGTTCAGGAGGCTGCGGTCGCGTACGAATGCCAGGTCCGCGACATTATCGAGATCAGCGCCGCGCCGGGCGGCGGATGGGTCGTGCTCGGCACCGTCGTTGCGGTCCATGTCGACGACGCGTTGCTCGACCCCGTCACGCATCACGTGGATTTGCAGACGCTCCGTCCCGTGGGGCGATTGGGCGGCGGATCGTTCGTGAATGCCGCGAGCGACACCTTCACGTTGACGCGATACAAGACGCTCGCCGATCTTGCGGCGCGGAGCCAATGACGGGCGACACGCTGCCGGCGAAGTCGTCCAGCAGGCCGTAATCGCTCGCCAGCTTCGCGGCCCGATGGCGGCTCGAGACGTCGAACTTGCGCATGACGCTGCGCAGATGAAACACCACACCATGCTCGGAGAGCGTGAGAATGCGCCCGATTTCCCACGACGTCTTGCCGCGCGCCACCCACCGCAGACACTCGCGCTCGCGCGGTGTCAGCACAGGGGCGCCGTGATGCACGGCGTCGCGTTGCACGATGCGCCACACGGCTTCATGCACATGCATCGCCAACAACGCGCCGGCATGCGGCTTCCAGGCAGGCGCGCCGAGTGCCCGCCCATAGCAGGGAGGCGGGCGGGTCGATGAGAGGCTTAACATGCCCGACGCGCCCGACGGGGTGAATACCGGATACGTCACGCCGTAGCGCATGCCCGCGGCGCGCTGTTCGCGAAGCAGCCGCCGGGCATCGGGCGATGTATAGAGCGTTGGCGTCCATTCGACGGGGGTGAGTTGCCGGCTGGCGCGCGCCAGCACCGGATCGACGTTCGCGTAGCGCTGAGCGTCGTAGTGCGCTTGCCACGCCTGCGGCAAGTTGCCGAGTCGAGGCGTTGCCCGTTTCCCGCCTGGCAGAGGGAAATGTCCGCGATAGCTGAAATAACGGTGGCTGAGCGAGCCGCACAACGTTTGCAGCAGGGCGCACAAGGCATCGAAGTCGGTGGCGGAGCGCAAGGCGCTCAGACCGTCGGCAAACGAGCGGGGAGTGACGCAACGCGTGGCACGCATGGCATGGCGAGGTGGGGAACAGGTTTCGGTTTTAGCACGCGTTGTATCGTCGCGCGCATCGATGGTCGCCGAGGGGCCGGCGCGCATCCGCCGTGCAGCCGCCGCGGCGCGCCGCCTCAGGGCGCGACATAACGTCGCACGCGCCCCATGGTGCCGTATCGACGGTTGACGGATATCGGACGAATCCCGCATCGCAGCGAAGGCGGCCGGAGTGCTCCGCGTTGCGCGATTGGCGTGACGCGGTGCTGGACTAGTGGGGTGACGGTCGTTGGCGAGGGGCGCTTCGGGTAGTCAGGACACCGCAACGAGTCGTCGCGTTGTTGCAATGTGTCAAACCGATGACGCATAGGGAGTATCCCGTAGTCGCTTCGCCGTCGCGATTTCAGACTAGGGGAATAAACGGATTTCCCTTTTGCATCAATGAGTTCAGGAGAATGCTATGGTGCGCCAAATACTCGGTATCAATGTTGTCGCTTGGAGAAGGCGCGTTCTATAATGCGGCAGTTTGTCGCGGCCCGGACGCAGCAAGTTCCCGGCCGTCGGACATGAAAGACCCAAAATGCCCCACGGGTGACGGCGATGCTCGCAGCCTCTTCTTCCGATGCCGATTCGGTGACGAAGGAATGGAAGCACAAGCGCAACTGCGCGATATCGCCGCGCCAGTTTGTCCTGTTCTACCTGTCGTTGGCCGCCGTGTCGCTGGGTGTTGCCTTGATTGCGGCGTGGCGCGGTGGGTGGTTGGTCTTGCCGTTCACAGGCCTGGACTTGCTCGTGGTGGGCGTTGCGTTTGTCATTCATGCCCGGCATGCCACAGATTACGAGGTCATTCGGTTGTCGCCCGTGAGCCTTGTGGTCGAGCAACGTTCAGCACAGAGGTTGACGCAGTACGAGTTCAATCCCCGCTGGGTGCGCATCGACATCGAGAAGCCGCCGCGTTTGCGCATTGTCTTGCGCTCGGGTAGCCGCTCGGTCACTGTCGGTGCCTACCTTGCGCCGCATCGCCGCGAAACGTTTGCGCGCGAGCTGCGCCGTTGTCTTGCCCAACAGGCCTGAGAGATGGAGACAATCTCGGGCGACCGCCAGGGAGGTTTGGATGGTAATTTTGGGTAAGGAAGCTATGAAAAAAACGAAACACGCCTTGGCGGCCTTCCTTGCGGGCGCCTCGCTGCTCGCCTGCGTTCCGGCCCTGGCGGCGGTCACGGACATGCCCGGGGGGCCGGCCGTCAACGAACTCAACTTCCAGCCGCCGGTCACGAAACTCGCGCAAGAGCTTCACAGCCTGCACACCATGATGTTGATCATCTGCCTGGTGATCTTCCTCGGCGTGTTCGGCGTGATGTTCTACTCGATCTTCAAGCACCGCAAATCCAAGGGCCATCAAGCCGCGAATTTCCATGAAAGCACCACGGTCGAAGTCATCTGGACCGTTGTGCCGTTCATCATCGTGATTCTGATGGCGCTGCCCGCCACGAAGACCGTGGTCGCCATGAAGGACACCACCAACGCCGATCTCACGATCAAGGTCACCGGTTATCAGTGGAAATGGGGTTATGACTACCTCAAGGGCGACGGCGAGGGCATCAAGTTCCTCTCCACGCTCACCACGCCGCGCAGCCAGATCGACGGGGAGTCGCCGAAGAGCAACACGTATCTGCAGGAAGTCGACAACCCGATGGTCGTGCCGGTCAACAAGAAGGTGCGTCTGATCACCACGGCCAACGACGTCATTCATTCGTTCTACGTACCGGCCTTCGGCATCAAGCAGGACGCGATTCCGGGCTTCGTGCGCGACACATGGTTCAAGGCTGAAAAGGTCGGCGAGTATCGCGGCTTCTGCACCGAGCTGTGCGGCAAGGAACACGCATTCATGCCGGTCGTGGTGAAGGTCGTCTCGGAAGCGGACTACAACACGTGGGTCGAGTCGCAGAAGAAGCTGATGGCCGCGTCGGCCGACGATCCGAACAAGACCTACACCGTGCAGGAGTTGATGGAGCGTGGCCAGAAGGTCTACGCGTCGAATTGCGCGGTGTGCCACCAGCCGAACGGCAAGGGCGGCGGCGCCTTCCCGGCGCTCGACGGCTCGAAGATCGCGAACGGACCGGTGGCCGATCACATCAGCATCGTGCTGCATGGCAAGAATGCGATGCCTAACTGGTCGCATCTGAACGATGTTGAGCTTGCGTCGGTGATCACATTCGAGCGCAATTCGTGGGGTAACAAGACCGGCGACGTGATTCAGCCGGCACAGGTGCGCGAAGCGCGTGGCAACAAGTCGGCCAAGGCCGCAGGGGCTGCCGACGCTGGCGCAGCGAAGAACAGTTAAGTGCCGTTCGACCAGTTCGAGGAAGGAGATTGGGTATGAGTTCCATCGCTCACGATCACGTGGCGGGTCACGACGATCACGCGCACGACCATCCGCATGGGTGGCGTCGCTGGCTGTTCGCGACGAATCACAAGGACATCGGCACGATGTACATGATCTTCTCGTTTGTCATGCTGCTCTCGGGCGGCGTGATGGCGTTGATGATCCGTACGGAGTTGTTCGAACCGGGCCTGCAGTTCATTCGTCCGGAGTTCTTCAACCAGCTCACCACCATGCACGGGCTGGTGATGATTTTCGGCGCGATCATGCCGGCGTTCGTGGGGTTTGCGAACTGGATGATCCCGCTGCAGATCGGCGCGTCGGACATGGCCTTCGCGCGCATGAACAACTTCAGCTTCTGGCTGCTGCCGGTCGGCGGCCTGCTGCTGCTCTCGTCGTTCCTCGTGCCGGGCGGCGCCACGGCAGCCGGCTGGACGATGTACGCGCCGCTGTCGGTGCAGATGGGGCCGGGCCAGGATCTGGCGATCTTCGGCGCGCACATTCTCGGCGCGTCGTCGATCATGGGCGCGATCAACATCATCGTGACCATCCTCAACATGCGCGCGCCGGGCATGACGCTGATGAAGATGCCGATGTTCGTGTGGACGTGGCTGATTACCGCCTATCTGCTCATCGCCGTGATGCCGGTGCTCGCCGGCGCGATCACGATGCTGCTCACGGACCGTCACTTCGGCACGTCGTTCTTCAACGCGGCGGGCGGCGGCGATCCGGTCATGTATCAGCACATCTTCTGGTTCTTCGGACATCCGGAGGTGTACATCATGATTCTGCCGGCGTTCGGGATCGTCTCGCAGGTGATTCCGGCGTTCTCGCGCAAGCCGCTGTTCGGCTATAGCTCGATGGTCTACGCCACGGCGTCGATCGCGATCCTGTCGTTCATGGTGTGGGCGCACCACATGTTCGTGACGGGCATGCCGGTCACGGGCCAGCTCTTCTTCATGTACGCCACGATGCTGATCTCGGTGCCGACGGGCGTGAAGGTGTTCAACTGGGTTGCCACGATGTGGAAGGGCTCGCTCACGTTCGAGACGCCGATGCTCTTCGCCATCGGCTTCCTCTTCGTGTTCACGATGGGCGGCTTCACCGGCCTCATGCTCGCCATGGCGCCGCTCGATATCCAGATGCACGGTACTTACTACGTGGTGGCGCACTTCCACTACGTGCTCGTGGCCGGTTCGCTCTTTGCGCTCTTCTCAGGGTTCTATTACTGGGTGCCGAAGTGGACAGGCCACATGTACAACGAGTGGCGTGGCAAATTCCACTTCTGGGGAACGCTCATCTCGTTCAACGTGACGTTCTTCCCGATGCACTTCCTGGGGCTGGCCGGCATGCCGCGTCGCTATGCGGACTACCCGGCGCAGTTCACGGATTTCAACCAGGTGGCGACGATCGGCGCGTTCGCCTTCGGCCTGATGCAGGTGTACTTCCTGTTCTTCGTGGCGCTGCCGACGTGGCGCAGCGGCCCGGCGGCCGAAGCGAAGCCGTGGGATGGTGCGGAGGGCCTCGAGTGGACGGTGCCGAGCCCGGCGCCGTTCCATACGTTCGAGACGCCGCCGAAGGTGCATTGATCATGGCCGCGACTCGCGAGCAACGCGCGAAGAACCTGCGCACGGGGCTGATCCTGGGCTCCGTCGTGCTGGTGTTCTTCTTCGGGGTGATGATCAAGGTCAAGCTGGTGGGCGGCATCTGATCCGGGCGTCCCGTCGCACCGACGGGATGCTCGGTACGAGAAGCCGGTTCACGACGGCACACGGCAGCACACGGCAACCGACGGCATCGGAGGACTGACGGCCGTCAAGCGGGGAACCGGCAAGGCGAATATGAGCGGTTTGCGACGAATCAATGTGCGCACCTTCAGCAAGCTTCTGCTGATGGTCGTGGTGATGTTTGGCTTCGGTTACGCCATGGTGCCGTTCTACCGGGCGTTCTGCAATCTGGTGGGTATCAACCAGTTGGGTGATCGCGCGACCGAGATCACCGCTCGCAATTCGCAGGTCGACGAAAGCCGCACGATCACCGTCGAGTTCGACGCCAATGCCCAGGGCCCGTTGCGCTTCAAGCCGGCGAAGAGCAGTCTGACGGTGCATCCGGGGCAGATCGCGACCATCGAGTACGAAGTGGCGAATCAGCAGTCGCATGAGGTGCGTGCACAGGCGATTCCCAGCTATGCGCCGGCGCTGGCCGCGAGCTACTTCAAGAAGATCGAGTGCTTCTGCTTTACGCAGCAGACACTCAAGGCCGGAGAGGCCAAGGAATACCCGGTGGTCTTCGTGGTGGACACGAAGCTGCCCAAGGATGTGAATACGATTACGCTGTCCTATACTTTTTTCGATCTCGGCAAGAACGACGCCAGTCCGCGCGCGGATACCGCAACCGGTGCCCAGGCTGGCGAGTTGAACGCAGGACCGACGGGGGGAGGCAAGGGCAGCAATGGATGACTTGAAGGAGGCGACCCAGCGCAAGCTGTCATTCGTCCAGACCATCAAAGCCGTGTTCTGGTCGTTTTTCGGCGTGCGCAAGGGGCGTGATCATGACCGCGACATGGCGCAGCTCAACCCTGTGCATCTGATCGTCGCGGGGCTGATCGGAGGCATCCTGTTCGTCGTGGCGCTGGTATTGCTGGCGAAGCTCGCCATTCGGCTCGCGACGTGAGTGGCATCGACAAAGAGAACCAAGCCTGGAGAGATAAGAATGAGTGGTCAACACCAAACGGCGCCTTACTACTACGTGCCGGCCCCGTCGCGCCATCCCGTGAGCTGCAGTGTCGGCCTGCTGGTGGTGCTCGGCTCGGCGGCCGCGTGGGTCAATGGACAACCGTGGGCCCCGTGGACGGCGCTGGCCGGCCTGCTGTGGGTACTGTGGGTGCTGCGTAGCTGGTTCGGCGACTCGATTGCCGAGTCCGAGGGTGGCCTGTACGGCAAGCGCATCGACGCGTCCTACCGCTGGGGCATGAGCTGGTTCATCTTCTCCGAGGTGATGTTCTTCGCGGCGTTTTTCGGCGCACTGTTCTACGCCCGCACCCTGGCGATGCCGTGGCTCGGCGATCTCGACAACAAGCTGCTCTGGCCCGACTTCAGCGCCGTGTGGCCGAACGCCGGCCCGGCCGGCGTGGTGGACGCCTTCGAGACGATGGGCCCGTGGCCGATCCCCACGCTCAATACGGCACTGCTCTTGACCTCGGGCGTCACGCTGACGATCTCGCACCACGCGCTGCGCGCCAACCATCGCGCCCGCGCGATTTTCTGGCTGTTCGCCACCGTCGCGTTGGGCTTCACGTTCCTGGGCTTCCAGGCGTACGAGTATCACCATGCCTACACCGAGCTGAACCTGAAGCTGACCTCGGGCGTGTATGGCTCGACGTTCTTCCTGCTCACCGGCTTCCACGGCTTTCACGTGATGTTGGGCGCGATCATGCTGACCGTCATGATGGTGCGCATGATGAAGGGGCACTTCACACCGGAGCATCACTTCGGCTTCGAGGGCGCCGCGTGGTACTGGCACTTCGTCGACGTGGTGTGGCTGGGACTGTACGTGGTGGTCTACTGGCTCTGACGCCGACAGCCGTCTGTGCATCGGGGGAACGCCGCCGGATTCCGGCGGCGTTTCCTTTTGCAGTGATGGCGGGGGCTGAGGCGAGGGCAGCGAGGCGAGGCCGCGCCCGGCACGCGCTTTCACGGCTCGATGGCCGGCCGGACGGACGGGATGGCGGGGATGGACGAGGCGAGAGGCGGATGCGGACGCAATGCGGCTTTATGTCGCACGACCGCCGCCGGCCGGCAAGCCATGACGCCGCGCGATGACCCGTCGCATGACGTGGATCGAACCCGTGGGGTGGGCATGGGGTGCGGCGTTTTGCCGCAGAGAAGCGGCGCGGGACTCAGTATCGTATGCCCGTGCTGTGAATCCACCCCATCCAGTTGGCGAACAGGATGAGCAGGAACAGCGTCACCGACAGGCCGACGCGCACCATGAGCGAATGCACGGTGCGATTCGATCCGCCCTTGTCCCGCATCATGAAAAACAATGCGGACGCCAGACTGCCGAGAATCAGGACGAAGGCGATGGCAACGATAATGCGCATGATGTGTCCGATCACAATGATGCGACATTATCGGGCAACGAACACGCGCTGGCACGCTGCAATGCGGTGTGTTGATCGCCCGCCTGCGTCGCGATGTCAGACAAGGAATGGATGTGTTGAAAACCCTTTTGCGCGGTATGCGCCCGGTGCCGGCGGTGCTGGTGCTGTTTGCCGTGATGCTGACGGCGGCGCTTGGTGTGTGGCAATACGATCGTGCCCAGATGCGTCTGGCGCGTCAGGCGCAGATCGAGCAGGCCGAACACGCGCCGGTACTCGTGCTGGGTGCACAGGCTTACACGCTCGGTGACGTGGCGAACCGGCGCGTGCGCGTCACGGGACGCTTCCTGCAGAACCGCGTGGTGTACCTGGACAATCGTCCCCGCAACGAACTGCCCGGTTTCTATGTGGTGATGGCGCTGCAGATCGCACCGGATCACGTGGTGCTCGTCAATCGGGGATGGTTGCCCCGCGATTTGCGCGATCGCACGTCGATCATGCCGTACGCGACCCCAGCCGGTGACGTCACCATCGAAGGCCTGGCGCAGCCGGACCCGTCGCGGGCGTTCGAGTTGGGCAAAGGCGGTTCTGCGCCGGGGATGACGATTCGCCAGAACCTCGACGTGGCGGATTACGCGCGCGAATCGGCGCTGCCGCTGCAGCCGTTCGTGATCATGCAAACGAACGACACGGGCGATCATCTGTTGCGCGACTGGCCTGCGCCGGCCAGCGGGGCGGATCGCAACTACGGGTATATGGCGCAGTGGGCCGGCATGTCGCTGATGCTCGCGCTGCTGGGCTTGCGTCTGGCGTATCGGCGAGGACGCCGGTTGGCGGCGTCCCCCGACAACCACTTCAAGCGGGCATGAGGCGAACATGAGTACAGAGGTGAATCCCGGGCACGCCGACGGCCCCGCCATCGACCCGGCGCAGCGACGCCGAGCGCGGCGTATGTTGGTGCTGCTGTTCGTCGTGTGTGCGGCGCCGGCGGTGGCGGCGTACCTGATGTATTACGTCTTCAAGCCGCAGGGCGGCACGTCGGCCTACGGCAAGCTGATCGAGCCGCAGCGTCCGCTGCCCGCGCTGGTGGCGCGCGACGACGAGACGGGGCAGACGCTGCCGCTGTCGTCGCTCAAAGGCAAGTGGCTGATGATCAGCGCGGACACGGCCGCTTGCGACGAGAATTGCGTGAGCAAGCTCTTCTACATGCGGCAGATTCGCGTGTTGCAGGGCAATGAGCGCACGCGCGTGGAAACGCTCTGGCTGGTGACGGATGCCGCCTCCGTGCCGCAGAAAATCGACAGCGCGTATCCGGACACGCGCCGTCTGCGCGTCGATCCTGCCGCACTGGCCGCCTGGCTGCCAACGCAGGACGGCACCCAGGTGAGCGACCACATCTATCTGGTCGATCCGCTGGGCAACCTGATGATGGCGTTCCCGAAGCACGCCGACCCGAGCAAGATCAAGCGCGATCTGTCGCGCCTGCTCAAGTGGTCGGGAACGGGTTGAGGGGCGAGCCCCGACAACTGCAACGAGACCGTGTGCAATGGCGCACCGGACATGACGAAGACCTGACGTAAAACCGATGCTTTACCTTCTGGAACTGGGCTTTATCGGCCTGTGTATCGCGGTGCTGCCGCTGGGCTGGGTGCTGCTGCGCCGCGACGCGAACAAATACCGCAAACTGGCCTGGGTAACGACCTTTCTCACGCTCGACCTGATCATGTTCGGCGGCTTCACGCGGCTCACGGATTCGGGGCTCGGGTGTCCTGACTGGCCAGGCTGCTACGGCACGTCGTCGCCGTTCGCCGCCCATGCGGACATTCATGCCGCGCAGTTGCTGCTGCCGAGCGGCCCGGTGACGTTCGTCAAGGCGTGGATCGAGATGGTTCACCGCTACTTTGCCATGGCCGTGGGCGTGCTCATCATTGCGCTGATGGTGACGGCCTGGGTGAAGCGACGCGAACTGAAGCAGTCGCCCTGGCTCGCCACCTGGCTGTTTGTGCTCGTTTGCGTGCAGGGTGCGTTCGGCGCCTGGACCGTCACGATGAAGCTTCAGCCAGTGATCGTCTCGACACATTTGATGTTGGCGCTCACTTTATTGGCGTCGCTCGTTTGGTTGGCATCGCGCCAGATGCCGCTCGCCAGCGTGGCGGCCGACCCCGGCGCGCTGCGCTGGCGCTGGGCCGCACTCTTCGGACTGGTGTTGCTGGTGTTCCAGATCGCGCTCGGTGGATGGGTGAGCACCAACTACGCAGTGCTTGCCTGTACCGATTTCCCGACGTGTCAGGGCCAGTGGGTGCCGCCGATGGACTTTCATAACGGCTTCAGGCTCTGGCGCGCGCTGGGGAAAACGGCCGGTGGCGAGGTGATTCCCATGGACGCGCTGGTCGCGATCCATTGGGTGCACCGCACGTTCGCGGTGGTGGTGGTGGCGTATCTGGCCTGGCTGGCGAGCCGGTTGCGACGTTTTGCCGCGCTCAGAAAGCCATCGATCCTGGTATTGATCCTGGTGTTCGTGCAATTCGCGACCGGATTGTCGAACATCGTTTTCCAATGGCCGCTGCTCAACGCCATCGCCCACAACGGCGGGGCGGCGATCCTGCTGCTATTGCTCGTTATGTTAAACTTCCGCATCCGCGCCGCCAAAACGGCGTTAATGGCGGCCCGCCTGAGCGATCAGGCTGATGACCTTCCGGCCCGCCAGAAGCCCCTTCCAGCAGCGCAGCCGGCTGCCGCTCCACTCGCCGGCGCCCCGACTGGCTCGGCGTAGCGCATTGCCTCTGAGTGTATGAAAAGCACGACCCTTCCCCATCCGCCAGCGAGCCGTATCGCACAATACTGGGCATTGACCAAGCCCCGTGTGACGCAGCTCGCCGTGTTCTGCGCCGTGATCGGCATGTTCCTGTCCACGCGGGGCATGGTGCCGCTCCAGGTGCTGATCGGCGGCACCCTCGGTATCTGGCTGCTGGCTGGATCCGCCTTTGCCGTGAATTGCCTGATCGAGCAACGCGTCGACGCGCTGATGCGCCGCACGGCGTGGCGGCCATCCGCCCGTGGCGAGATCGCGCCGTGGCAAATCATCGTCTTCTCGACGATCCTCGGCGCAACGGGCATGGCGGTGCTCTATACGTTCACCAATGCGCTGACGATGTGGCTCACGTTGGCCACGTTCGTCGGCTATGCGCTGATCTATACCATCATCCTCAAGCCGTCCACGCCGCAGAACATCGTGATCGGCGGCGCGTCGGGGGCCATGCCGCCGGCGCTCGGCTGGGCTGCCGCCACCGGTGCCGTGCCGGCGGACGCCTGGATACTGGTGCTCATCATCTTCGTCTGGACGCCGCCGCATTTCTGGGCGCTCGCGCTCTATCGCCGTCAGGATTATGTGAATTCGGGGCTGCCCATGCTGCCGATCACGCACGGCGAGAAATACACGCGTCTGCAAATCCTGCTCTACAGTGTGGTGCTCTTCGCGGTGTCCCTGCTACCGTTCGCGCATCGCATGAGCGGTTACGTGTACCTGATTTCGGCGGTCGTGCTCTCGGGCATCTTCCTCGGCTACGCGATCAAGCTGTGGCGCCACTATTCCGATGCGCTCTCGCGATCGATGTTCCGCTACTCGATCATCTACCTGTCGCTGCTGTTTGCCGCACTGCTGGTGGATCATTACGTTCAGATCTTCCTGCTCGGCTAAGCCCTTGCCGTTGGCGTTGCAGTCACGGGTTCGTGGTCCACAGTCGTTTGAGTCACGATGACAGGCGCGTTACGGTATTCCTGACCGGCGCGCCTGTTGTCTTTGCGCGACGCATTTTTTCATCCGTTTTTGGGGCATTCGTTCATGAATCTGGCTGTCATCTGGTTGCGTCGCGCGCTGTTGCTGATGGGACTCACCGTGCTGCTCGCCGCCTGCGGCAACGACGGCCCGACGTTCCAGAGTCTCGATATCACCGGCAACAAGGCGTTTGCACAAAACTTCTCGCTGCAGGATCCGCAGGGCAAGACGCGTACGCTCGCCGACTACAAGGGCAAGGCGGTGGTGATGTTCTTCGGCTACACGCATTGCCCAGACGTTTGCCCGACAACGATGGCGCAGCTCAATCAGGTCATGCAGAAGCTCGGTCCGGACGCGCAACGCGTGCAGGTCGTGTTCGTGACCGTCGATCCGCAGCGCGATACGCCGGAACTGATGGGGCAGTATGCGCCTGCGTTCAACCCGACGTTCGTGGGGCTTCGTCCGGCCGACGATGCGGCGCTCAAGGCCGTTACCCAGTCGTTCCGCGTCGTGGTGAACAAGGTGGAAGGCTCCACGCCGACCAACTACACCATCGACCATACCGCGGGCATCTATGTCTTCGACCCGAGCGGTCAGTTGCGCCTGTTCATGCGTCCCGACGAATCGGTCGATGCGATGGCCAAGGATCTGCACACGTTGCTGAGCTGAGTCGGCATCGCGCGTGGCGTACAAAAAAATCGCGCCCCTCGGGGCGCGATTTTCACTTCTGCCGACCCGGCCCCGAGCGGGAGCGCTCAGGGGCCATTGCCTTCCTGACTGCGGCGTTCGAGGTCGTCATGCGCTTCGAACCACATCACATTGATGATGCCGAACGCGAGCGCGAGGCCGAGGCCGAGAATCCAAGAGAAGTACCACATGTCGCGACTCCTTGATCAATACATCGTGTGCGGGTTGTCGTTGACCGTCTCGATCGTCACGCGTCCACGAATCACGCGATACACCCAGCCGGTGTAGAGCAGGACGATGGGCAGGAAGACGACGACGGCGATGAGCATGATTTGCAGCGTGAGCTGACTCGAGGTGGCGTCCCAGACCGTCAGGCTGTTGCCGGGCACAGTAGCCGAGGGCATCACGAACGGGAACATCGAGAAGCCCGCGGTGAGGATGATGCCAGCCATCATCAGGCCAGTGACGACGAACGTCCACGCGTAGGCCCGGCTGGTCGCCAGCAGGGCCGCGAGCAGGGCGCACAAACAGGCAACGATCGGTGCCGCCATCATCCACGGGTACGTCTGATAGTTCGAGAGCCAAAGGCCGGGCCCCGTCGTGACCTGCTTCAGGAGCGGGTTGGCCGGCGAGTCGGTCGCGGCCATCTTCGTGATGGCGAAACCGTCGACATGCGTGGCGACGAGCACGCCCGCCACGAGGAACAGCAGCAGCGTGCCCAGCGCGGTGAGGCGCATGATGCGTCCGGCACGTTCGGCCACGATCGGATCGGCCTTCATGCGCAGATGGGCCGCGCCGTGCGTGAGCAGCATCAGCAGGCTCACGAGGCCGCACAGCAGCGCGAACGGATTGAGCAGCGCCCAGAACGAGCCGGTGTACGTGGAGCGCATGGTGTCGTCGAACGAGAACGGCAGGCCGAGCAGCAAGTTACCGAAGGCCACGCCGAACACCAGCGACGGCACCACGCTGCCGGCGAACAGCGCCCAGTCCCACGAATTGCGCCAGCGTGCGCTCGGCAGTTTGTTGCGGTAGTCGAAGCCGACCGGGCGCAGGAACAACGCGAAGAGCACGAGCAGCAGCGCCCAGTACAAGCCCGAGAACGCCGCCGCGTAGACGAGCGGCCAGGCGGCGAACATGGCGCCGCCCGCCGTCACGAACCAGACCTGGTTGCCTTCCCAGGTGGGCGCGACCGTATTGATGATGACGCGGCGCTCCGCGTCGGTCTTGCCCAGGAAGGGCAGCAGCGTGGCCGTGCCCATGTCGAACCCGTCGAAGAAGGCGAAGCCGATCAGCAGTACGCCGATGAGCACCCACCAGACCAGCTTGAGTACGGTGTAATCGATCATCATGATGTGGTGTCTCCCTGACGATCAGACCGAAGCCGTCGGACGCTTGCCAACCATGGCCGCGCCGTCGGTCCCTTCGGTCTCGAAGTGATAGCGGCCGGTGTGCAGCGACGACGGGCCGAGCTTGACGTACTTCACCATCAGGAACATTTCGACGATGAGCAACGCGGTGTAGAAGATGATGAAGCCCGCGAGGCTCAGGTACAGGTCGGTTGCCGAGAGCGACGAGACCGAAAGGTGGGTCGGCAGCACGCCGGCGATGGTCCACGGCTGACGCCCCATCTCGGCGACGATCCACCCGAATTCGATGGCGATCCACGGCAGCGGAATCGCCCACACCGTCCAGCGCAGGAACCACGCCGAGCGAGGCTTGAGCAGACGACGACGTGCGCACAGCCAGAACGCCCAGAGGAACGTGAACAGGAACAGGAAGCCCAGCGCGACCATGACGCGGAACGACCAGAACACGGGCGCGACGGCCGGAATCGTATCGTTGGCGGCCAGGCGGATCTGCTCAGGCGTGGCGTCGACGACGTTCGGCGTGTACTTCTTGAGCAGCAGACCGTAGCCGAGATCGTCCTTGTATTTGTCGAACTCGGCGTGCATGGCCGGCGACGTGTCGCCGCCGCGCAGCTTCTCGAGGGCCGCGAAGGCGAGCATGCCGCGCCGGATGTTCTCCTCGTGTTCGTCGCGCAATTGCGTGAGGCCGATCACCGGCGTGTCGATCGAGCGCGTGGCGATCAGGCCCATCGCCCAGGGAATCTTCACCGCATAGTCCGTGCGCGCTTCCTTCTGGTTCGGGAAGCCGAACAGCGTGAACGATGCAGGCGGCTTGGCCGTCTCCCATTCCGCTTCGATGGCGGCGAGCTTGACCTTCTGCACTTCGCCCGTGGTGTAGCCCGATTCGTCGCCCAGCACGATGACCGACAGCGTCGAGGCCAGACCAAAGCCGGCCGCGACGGCGAAGGAGCGCAGCGCGAACGGCACGTCACGGCGCTTGAGCAGGTACCAGGCCGAGATGCCGAGCACGAACATGGCGGCGGTGACGTAGCCGGCCGAGAGCGTGTGCACGAACTTCACCTGGGCCACGGGGTTGAAGATCACGTCCCAGATACTGGTCAACTCCATGCGCATGGTCTCGTAGTTGAAGTGCGCGCCGACCGGATTGTTCATCCAGCCGTTGGCCACGAGAATCCACAACGCCGAGAGGTTCGAGCCCAGTGCCACCGCGAACGTGGTGGCCAGGTGGCCGATGCGCGAGAGCTTGTTCCAGCCGAAGAAGAACAGGCCGACGAACGTGGCTTCGAGAAAGAACGCCATCAGGCCTTCAATCGCAAGTGGCACGCCGAAGATGTCGCCCACATAGTGCGAGTAGTACGCCCAGTTGGTGCCAAACTGGAATTCGAGCGTGAGGCCGGTGGTCACGCCCATCGCGAAGTTGATCAGAAAGAGCTTGCCCCAGAACTGGGTCATGTCCTTGTAGATCGGCTTGCCGGTCATCACGTAGACCGATTCCATGATGACAAGCAGCCACGACAGGCCCAGGGTGAGCGGGACAAACAGGAAGTGATACAACGCCGTTATGGCGAACTGCAGGCGCGAGAGGTCAACGACTTCGCTACTGATCATGGCGGACACCTTGACTTGGGGTGGGGGATGGCGCTTCGACGGCTTGCGGCCCGATCAGGGCGCGCGCCACGACATCCGGCGGCAATTGCATGTGCTTGGCCATCGGAGCGTCGAAGAACGCGTGCTTCAGGATGAAAAGGAGTGCTACCTTGATCGCGAGGACGATCAGGATTTCGAACATGAAGCGGGACGGGCGGTTGCGCCAGCGCTGCATCGCCCAGGCACGCAGGGCGGCGATGGCAGGACGCGACGCCGCGACAGGCGCGGCCGTGGCGGGAGGCTTCAGACTGCTAGGAGAGTGGGTGTCCATCCGTGACGGCTCCTGGCGTCGAAAGTCGTTGTGTCGGAAACCGCGTCGACTTTCGCCGCATTTTGCCTCATCGCTTGAAAATGTCAAACCGCGGCGCGGGGGCGGATGACACGCCGACGACGCCAGTTCGATGCGGATTCGAAACACGGGTCCGGCGCAGCGAACGGCCCCCGGGCCGTCCTTCGCACGTAGCATGGCCACGTACAGACAGATTGATTCTATCGACCGCGCTCGCCGACGACATTGCGATGCATCAAGTTCGACGCAAATGAAGCGCGAACTTTCGAAGTCCAATAAAAAAACCCCGTGGATCTCACGGGGTTTCGGTGCCGGCGATGTCGTGTGGCAACGTGTCGCATTGCCGTCGACAATCCGATCGAGGTGTTACGCCGAGGCTTGCAGCGCGCCCTTCATCTTCTTCATTGCGGCGACTTCGATCTGACGGATGCGCTCGGCAGACACGCCGAATTCGTCTGCCAGCTCGTGCAGCGTGGCGCCGCCGCTGCCGTCGTCGGCCACCGACAGCCAGCGCGCTTCGATGATGCGGCGGCTGCGTGCGTCGAGACGGCCGAGGGCCGTTTGCAGGCCATCGCTTTGCAGACGGTCGCGCTCGCGTGCGGCGATCACGGCGGTCGGCTCCTGGTGCGAGTCGGCCAGATACGCGATGGGGGCGAAGCTTGCGCTGTCGCTGTCGTCGCTATGCCCTTCGAGGGCGATATCGCCGCCCGACATGCGCGTTTCCATCTCGACGACGTCTTCGCGCTTGACGTTCAGATCGCGGGCGACCTGATCGATCTCGTCCGGCGTGAACGCCTGCAGGCCTTGCTTCTGGCTGCGCAGATTGAAGAACAGCTTGCGCTGGGCCTTGGTCGTCGCAACCTTGACCGTGCGCCAATTGCGCAGCACATACTCGTGAATCTCGGCCTTGATCCAATGCATGGCGTACGACACGAGTCGCACCCCCTGGGTCGGATCGAAGCGCTTGACGGCTTTCATCAGGCCGATGTTGCCTTCCTGGATCAGGTCGGCGTGCGGCAGACCGTAGCCGAGGTAGTTACGCGCGATCGACACCACCAGGCGCAGGTGCGAGAGCACGAGCTGACGGGCGGCTTCGAGGTCGTCGTTCTCGCGCAGACGCTTGGCAAGCGACTGCTCTTCCTCGGCGGTAAGCAGCGGAATACGATGGACGGCTTGAATATAGCTTTCGATATTGCCCAGACTGCCCGGCAGCATCAATGCAGACGGGGCAAACGCAAGGGCTCGCGAAGTCGGCGCCGTGCCGGTGGCCGGCGTCGTCGGATGCAAAGTGGCGGCAGTACTCAAGTGGCAGACTCCTGGTTAGCCTCTGGAAAGCATTTTAGCACTCTCTTCGAATGAGTGCTAAAGACGTTAGAACCCTTACCGGGCGGGAAGTTTCCGCAATCTCGGGGTTTTCCAGCACCCCCCATCAAACGGGGAAAGTCACTGGCGCAAACGTCACGCGGATGGTGTAAATTGCAACCCAAGCCGCGCGCGTTTGGGGCGAAGACGACGGGAGGTCGACATGGCGGAGAAGCAAATTGACGCGGTACGCGAACGCGAGTCGGCGCGCTTTGACGCGATGGTCGAAGGGGACGTCGAACAACTCGACGCCCTCTTGGCCGACGGTCTCCACTACGTTCATTCGAATGGCAAACGCGAAAGCAAACGCGAATTTCTCGACGCGCTCACCTCGGGCCGCCGTCGTTACCTCGACATCGATATCCGCGCACAGGAACTGCGCCAGTTCGGCGACACCGTGGTCGTCACGGGCAAGCTGAAGGTCGAACTGGAAACCGCCACCGGCTCGCTCGAGTCGCAAATGGCTTATACGGCGGTGCACGTGCTTGAGGCCAACGAATGGCACCTCATTTCGTGGCAGGCGACTCGCATGGCGTCGACCGACTGAATCGCCAGTATTTCGTCAGGCCGATTAGGCCCCGCGTTCCCCTGGCACTCGCTGGATATGTGCCTCAAAACAGCATATTTGATTAATTTCGGAATGAATTGTTCCGAAAATTATTGATTGTGTTCAGGTGCGGGGCGTCGAAGTCCAGGGGGGGGCCTCGCCGTTGCGCTCGAGCGTCGCTGGAGCGCATGCGACGGCTTTCTATTGGATGCGCCCCAGTGCCTGACGAATCACCTCGACTTGCCGGGCGATCGGCGCGGGCACGGCAACGGTGCCGGCCAGCACCGCTTCAATCCACTGCGCGGTTGCCGGTGCGTCGGCCGCCGGGAGCATCGGCGGCGTGCCCGTCGCGCCGTCTTCCGCTTCCTGCCAAAGTTGGTAAGCCCCATCCGAAAAGCCGTCGATGGCGGCCTGACGGCGCGCATCCGCGACCGGTTCACCTTCCGTGCCCCGCGCGAGCAGCACGCCCGGCGCCGGACTGTTGGCCGCGTCGGCAAACATCTCACTGAGCGTTTCGCGATATTCCGGGTGCGTGTAATTCACGAGCCGCAACGCGGGACCGGCAAACGGCTGCAACAACTTCACCACGGTGTGGCCGGAGTTGCGAACACCCAGCGCCGAACGCATCTCCAGCAGTCGCTCCAGCGCCGGGGAAAGCGCCGCAATCGGCAGATAGGCGACACGACGCGTTCGCAGTGCCGCCTCGGCCTCGGTCGCCGATTGACAGGCGGCATGACCCAGTGCGGTAAAGATCGCCTGGGAGCCCACGCGATTCGCGCCGCTGTGATGCTGACCGTGCACGAGTACCGGAATCCCCTCGCGGGCGAGCAGCAAGGCAAGCAGCGGCGTGAGGTTCGGTTGCTTGCGCGCGCCGTTGTAACTGGGCAGCAGCACCGGTGGCGGGGCGTCGGTGGGGGCGATGAGCGGCGTAAATGTCGCGTGTGCGGCGTCGAGCATCGCGCGCAGTTCGACCGGCGTTTCCCCCTTGATGCGATAGGCGATCAGAACCCCGCCCAGCTCAGCCGGGGCCACGCGGCCGGCGAGGATGGCGTCGAACAGGGTACGCGTCTCGTCGGCGTTGAGTGCCCGTGCGCCTTTCGCCCCGCGAGCGATGATTTTGAGCAGCGGTGCACAGGCGAAAGGAGCGGCAGAGGTCATGGCACGTCGGTGTTGGGGTCGCGGGGGCGGTGCAGGGGACGGGCGAGCCGCTGTGATCCTGCCGCCGGATATCCATCTATCATACGCAATCAAGTGTCATCGCGACCAGCGCTTGAAGTACCATTTCGTGTTCAGACGCGGCCCCTGAGGCTTGACGCCGGCGCCGCGCCTTCCCCAATCTCGCCTCCGAGGTCAGCCATGTCCACGCTGTATAGCTATTTCCGCAGTTCCGCCGCGTATCGCGTGCGGATCGCCCTGAATTTGAAGGGCCTCGATTACGAGACCGTGCCGGTGCATCTGGTGCGCGAGGGCGGCGAGCAGCGCAAACCGGCGTACCTTGCGCTCAACGTCAACGGATTGGTGCCGACGTTCGTCGACGAGGGTGTGAACCTTCATCAATCGCTGGCCATCATCGAGTATCTCGAAGACGTGCATCCGACGCCTGCGCTGCTGCCGGCCGACCCGGTGGCGCGCGCTCAGGTGCGGGCACTGGCGCTCGACATCGCCGCGGACATCCACCCGATCGACAACCTGCGCGTGCTGCGTTACCTCAAGCACGACCTGGGGGTGACCGACGCGCAGAAAGATGCGTGGTATGTCCACTGGGTCGTGGAGGGTTTCACGGCGCTGGAAGCCCGCCTGGCGGCGCAGTCGCCGCACGGCAGGTTCACCTTTGGCGACACCCCGACGCTCGCGGATTGCTGCCTCGTGCCGCAGGTCTACAACGCGAACCGATTCAAGGTAGACATGACGCGCTTCCCGCGAATTGCCGCCGTCAACGCGCACTGCCTGACACTTGACGCCTTCCGCCGCGCCGCGCCCGAAGCGCAACCCGACGCCGAGTAAGCCACACGATGGTTGATCCCGCGTTCTGGCGGGGCATGGCGCTGGGCGCCAGCCTCATCATGGCCATTGGCGCGCAGAATGCGTTTGTGCTGCGTCAGGGCATTCTTCGACGCCATGTCGGCGTGGTCGTGGCTGTCTGCGCAATTTGCGACATGGTCTTGATTGCGGCGGGGGTCGCGGGCATGGGCGGTTTGATCGCCGCCTATCCGCGCTTCCTGACGGCCGTGACGTGGGGCGGCGCCGCGTTTCTGTTCTGGTACGGTCTGCGCGCGTGGCGTGCCGCGTTGCGCGGTGCGGGCGCCTTGCAGGCCGACGGCAGCCGCGCGGCTACGCAGGACATGACCTGGCAGCGAGCGTTCGTGCTCGTGTTGATGCTCTCGTTACTCAATCCGCACGTTTATCTCGACACGGTGATTCTGTTGGGCGGCATCGGCGCGCGCGAGGTGCCGCCCGGGAATGCGTGGTTTGCCGTGGGCGCGATGACCGCCTCCGTTTTGTGGTTCACCACGCTCGGCTATGGCGCCCGGTTGCTTGCGCCGCTGTTTGCGCGCGCGCGAGCATGGCAGATCCTCGATGGGATCGTCGGCATGATGATGTGGGGGCTCTGCGCAGGACTCGTCGCGCAGCAGTGGTAATGCGTTGTTATCGGGCGGCGCTGTCTTGCGTCGCCGGAAAAGGCAACGGCCCGCCCCGTGATGCGGGCGGGCCGTTGGCATTGTGGCCGGCGGATGCGCTTGACTGAGTCGGCTGAGTTAGCCGAGCAAGGCGTCGGCGAATTCGCGCGCCGAGAACGGCTGCAGATCCTCGACCTTTTCGCCCACGCCGATGAAGTACACCGGCACCGGACGCTGACGCGCAATGGCGGCGAGAATGCCGCCCTTGGCCGTGCCGTCGAGCTTTGTCACGATGAGGCCGGTGAGTTGCAGCGCGTCGTCGAACGCCTTGACCTGCGTGAGCGCGTTTTGTCCCGTGTTGGCGTCGATCACGAGCAGCACCTCGTGCGGTGCGCCCTCGGCAGCTTTGCCCAACACGCGCCTGATCTTCTTCAACTCTTCCATCAGATGCAATTGTGTGGGCAGTCGGCCAGCGGTGTCGGCCATCACGATGTCGATCTTGCGCGCGCGTGCGGCAGTCACAGCGTCGAACACGACGGCGGCCGGGTCGCCGTTCTCCTGTGAGACGACGGCGACGTTGTTGCGCTCGCCCCAGATCGCCAGTTGTTCTCGTGCCGCCGCGCGGAAGGTGTCGCCGGCGGCGAGCAGCACGGACTGGCCGTAGTGCTGGAAGTGTTTGGCGAGCTTGCCGATGCTTGTCGTCTTGCCTGCGCCGTTCACGCCCGCGATCATCACGACCATCGGCGACTCGCGACCGAGAACCAGGCTCTGTTCCAACGGCTGCAGCAATTCGACCAGCAGATCGTGCAGCGCGCGCTTGACCTGCTCGCCTTCGGTCAGCCGGTCAGTCTTGACCTTCTTGCGCAGGGCGCCGATCAGGAAAGCTGTGGCTTCCACGCCGGCGTCGCTCATCAGCAGCGCGTCTTCCAGTTCCTCGAACAGGTTCTCGTCGACTTTCACGCCGATGAAGATGCCCGTGAGACCGGCGCTCGTCTTCGACAGTCCCGCCTTCAGGCGCGTGAGCCAGGAGCGTTTGGTGGCCGGGGCTTGGGCCGGGGCCGCGACGATCTCGCCGATGGCGTCGCCGTGGGCATCCTTGACAACGACGGCCGGGGGCGGTGCGGCCGGCTCGATCGACGATATCGGCGCAATGGGCTCAATCGGCTCAATCGGCTCAATCGGCTCGACGGGTTCCGCCAGTTCCGCCTGTTCGGGCGCGATTTGCGGCGCAATCGTGGGTGTGGACTGCGCCGGCGTGACGAGCGATGGGACATTCGCCTGCGCCGGCTCGGACGGCACCGCATTTTGGACCGGGGTGACGGGCGGGGGCGCGGCGTCGATGGGTGCGGTGGGTGCCTGCGCGGCTTCGGCCGGCACGCTAGCGGGCACGACGGCCGGTGCGATGTCGGCCTTCGCCGCAGCGTCTTCGACCGGCAAGCTTGGCGAAGCGGGCGTTTCCGGGATTTCCGGCGATGGCGCCAGCGCGTCGGACGCGAGGGATTCGGTCGATGCGGGACTCGTCTCGGCGGCTTTGTTACCGCCCGACTTGAAGCGCTTGAAGAAACTGAACATGGGGTGAAGAACTCGACGTGGGCGCACGCGGTCAGCGTGCGTCTGTGATTTGTCTTGCCATTCGCGTCGCACAAAACGCCCTACAATGGGCGGGTCGTGATTTCCGACGCGGGAAATGCGACGTATTTTATCAGACGCGAATCAACGTCCGTGACGGGCGAAAGGGGATCCATGACGGGAACCATGCGCTGGCGACATACCTTGGCCGGACTCATCCTGGCCAGTGTGGCATGCCTGAGCCAGGCGGCCGACACCGCCGGCAGCAAAACGGCGGATAACACGTCGGAATTCACGTTATCGAACGGGCTGCGGCTGATCGTGCGCGAAGACCACCGGGCACCGACGGTGGCCCACGTGGTTTGGTATCGCGCGGGCTCGCTCGACGAATTCAACGGCACGACAGGTGTGGCCCACGTGCTCGAACACATGATGTTCAAGGGCACCAAGGCTGTCGGGCCGGGCCAGTTTTCGCGTCAGGTGGCGGCGCTGGGTGGCCGCGAAAATGCGTTCACCAGCAAGGACTACACCGGCTACTTCGAGCAGACGGAGAAGTCGCGTCTGCCGGAGATGATGCGTCTCGAGGCCGACCGCATGGCCAACCTCACGCTCTCCGGCGACGAGTTCGCCAAAGAGATTCAGGTGGTCATGGAGGAGCGCCGGCTGCGCACGGACGATCAGCCGCGCGCATTGCTCTACGAGCAACTGATGGCCTCGGCGCTCGTTGCCAATCCCTATCGTCGCCCAATCGTCGGCTGGATGGACGACCTTCAGCACATGACCGTCCAGGACGCACGCGACTGGTATGCGCGCTGGTATGCGCCGAACAATGCGGTGGTGGTCGTGAGCGGCGATGTCGATCCCGCGCAGGTCAAGCAACTCGCCGAGACCTATTACGGCTCGCTCAAGCCGCATGCGTTGCCCGATCGGCGTCCTCAGAACGAGCCGGCACAACTCGGCGTGCGCCGGGTGTTCGTGAAAGCGCCGGCCGAGAATCCACACGTGATGCTCGCGTGGCGTGCGCCCCGTCTGACCGACGTCGAAAAGGACGACGACGTCTATGCGTTGCAGGTGCTCGCCGCCGTGCTCGACGGCTATGGCAATGCGCGTCTGACGAGCCGTCTCGTGCGCGAGCAACGCATCGCGAACGATGTTGGTGCCAACTACGATGGCGTGGGCCGTGGCCCGCAATTCTTCCTTCTCGACGGCACCCCCGCGAAGGACAAGACGCCTGAGCAGCTCGAGAAGGCGCTTCGCGCGCAGGTGGCCGATATTGCGGCGCATGGTGTGACCGCGGCGGAACTTGGGCGGGTGAAGGCGCAGGTCGTTGCCTCGCAAATCTACAAACGCGACTCGGTGTTCGGCCAGGCGATGGAGATCGGTCTGAACGAAATGTCGGGCATCTCGTGGCGGCAGATCGATCGCATGCTCGACAAGGTGAAGGCGGTCACGCCGGCACAGGTGCAGGCGGTGGCCGGCAAGTACTTCGGCGATGCGTCCCTGACTGTGGCGACGCTGGTTCCCCAGCCCATCGACGAAGCGACACGAAAGCGCCGCGCCCAAGGGGCGGAAGACTTGAAGAACATGCGCTGAGAGGGCCACACGATGATGAAAATTTCCGCACTGTTGCGTGCGTTCTCTGTGCCTGCGCGCACGGGCTTTACGGCGAGCGTTGCTGCCGTTGCCGCGGGTGCGATTATTGCCGTCACGCCGCTGAGTGCTCGCGCGGCGCTGCCGATTCAAAGCTGGGTGGCGCCGTCGGGCGCCAAGGTGATGTTCGTCGAGAGTCGTTCGATCCCGATGATCGACCTGAACATCGACTTCGATGCCGGCAGTCGCTACGATCCGCCGGGGAAGTCCGGTCTGGCGATGCTCACGGCGGGCTTGCTCGACGCGGGCGCGTCCGCCGCAGCCGGGCGCCCCGCGCTGACCGAGGCGCAGATTGCCGATCGCTTTGCCGACGTGGGCGCGATGGAAGCGACAAGTGCCGGACGCGATGCCGCGACCGTCACCCTGCGCACGCTGTCGTCAGCGACCGAACGCGATGCGGCGGTCGGCGCGATGGCGCAGTTCCTGCAACATCCTACGTTCCCCGATGCGGTGCTCAAGCGGGAAGCGGCGCGTCTGTCGGCGGCGATTGCGGAATCCGATACGAAGCCCGAGGCGATTGCCGAGAAGGCATTTCGCCGCGCGATCTACGGCAGCCATCCGTATGGTGTCAGCCCGACGGTGGCGAGTGTGAACGCCGTGAAGCGCGACGATCTGGTGCGTTTCTACCGCGACATGTACAGCCCGAAGCGGGCGGTCGTGACGATCGTCGGCGACATCGATCGAGCGCAGGCGGAGGCGCTCGTCGCCACGCTGACCGACGCCATGCCCGTGGGCGTGACGCCGCCGGCGATGCCGTCGGTCGCGTCGTTGAGCAGTGCCGTGCAGATCGATCTGCCGCACCCGGCCGAGCAGGCGCACATTGTGACGGGGCAGGCGTCGGTGGCGCGCAGTGATCCCGACTACTTCCCGTTGCTCGTGGGTAACTATGTCCTGGGCGGCGGGGGCTTCGTGTCGCGCTTGACGACGGAGGTGCGCGAAAAACGCGGTCTGACGTACGGCGTGTCGAGTGGCTTCATGCCGCAGTTGCAGGAGGGGCCGTTCGAGATCAGTTTGCAGACGCGCCGTGAGCAGGCACCGGAGGCGCTCAAGGTCGTGCGTGAAACGCTCGCCAAGTTCGTCCAGGACGGGCCGACCGACGCGGAGATGCAGGCCGCCAAGGACAACCTGACCAACGGCTTTCCGCTGCGACTCGACAGTAATCGAAAGCTGCTGGCGAACGTGGCCGCTATCGGCTTTTATCACCTGCCGCTGGACTACCTCGATACGTGGACCCGCAACGTTGAGGCCGTGACCGCTGCGCAGGTAAAGAGCGCCTTCGCGCGTCACGTGGCGCCGGACCGGCTCGTCACGGTCGTCGTGGGGCCGAGTGACGTCTTCGGCGGCGCAAGCGCAGGCGCGGCGGCGCCCAGCGGAAGATCTTCGGTACGCACGCAAACGAAATAATCATCGCATCGTCGTGGGATTGACGCGACGTATTGACATACGACATACGACAGACGGCACCGACAGCTTTCGGTGCCGTTTTTCGTTGGCTTGCGTGAGCGGGCCGAAAGGTACGACGCGGCGTTACCGAAGAATGCGCCTGCGCAGCAGTACGAGTGCCGCGGCGAACCCGACGACCGCATAGATGGCGAGCGCGCTTGCATGCAGCCATGGCAGGTCGATGGGGCGTCCGAGCATGGCGGGGCGGATCAGCGCTACCGCGTGGGCCAGGGGCAGCCATTCAGTGACGTGACGAGCTGCCGCCGGCAGTTGCGCCAAGGGGAAGAACACCCCCGAGAGCAGCAGCATCGGTGTCATGACCAGCGTCTGGTAAAACATGAAGAAGTCATAGCTCGGCGCGAGCGCCGTCATCACCATCGCCAGACTGGCGAACGCGAGCCCCGCCAGCAGGATCGCCGGCAGTACGACAGGCATGCTGTCGATGCGCGCGTAGCCGAGCGCGCTGGCCACCAGCAGGATTGCGACACCTGAGAGTACGGCCTTGCTCGCCGCCCACACGACTTCGCCGAGCACTACGTCGCCCAGCGTGAGCGGCGTGTGCATGAGCGCTTCCCACGTGCGCTGCACATGCATGCGCGAGAAGCCCGAGTACATCGATTCGAAGCTGGCGGAGAACATCACGCTTGAGCCAACGGTCCCGGCGGCGAGAAACGCAATGTATGAGGTGCCGTCGACCTCGCCGACCATCATGCCGAGGCCGAACCCCAGCCCGAAGAGGTAGATCATCGGGTCAGCCAGATTGCCGAACAGCGACGCGATGGCGAGCTTGCGCCAGACAAGGAAGTTGCGCCGCCAGACGCCCATCCACGGCGAGATGCCGGGCAGGTAGCGAGGCGTCTCCGGGGTGCGTTCGTGGGGTGGGCCCGCGCGATGCGCGCCCACCGTCGAGACTGCCGCGCTGTCGCCGGTATCACCGGTATCGCCGGTGTCGCATGTTTCGGGTGCGTCGGGCATGGGATGGTCACGCTTAGTCATCGCGCATCTCCCGGCCGGTGAGTTTGAGAAAGACGTCTTCCAGATTGGCTCGCCGATGCAGATATCGAACGCCGGGCTGTTCTTGCAGCGCTGCAACGACCGGCACCGCGTCGCGCACATAGCAGAAGTGGGTCTCGCCACTCGTCTCGATGCGGTCGGCCAGTGGCGTCAGGCGCGCGAGCAGGGCTTGCGGCACGTCGCCGAACACCTCCACGACATCGCAGCCGATTTCCCGCGCAACAAGTTCGGGCGGGGTGCCCTCGGCGATCTTGCGGCCGGCATCGATCACGCACAGACGATGGCACAGGCGCTCGGCTTCTTCCATGAAGTGCGTCGTGAGCAGAATCGTCTTGCCCTCGTTCATCAGCGACTTGAGCCGTTCCCAGATCAGGTGGCGAGCTTGCGGATCGAGGCCCGTCGTGGGCTCGTCGAGTACAAGCACATCGGGATTGTTGATGAGCGCCCGGGCGAGTGTGAGACGTCGTTTCATGCCGCCTGAGAGTTGGCTGACGCGGGCATCTGCCTTCGACTCGAGTCGCGCGAACGCGAGCAGGGCGGGCACGCGTTCCCGAAGCTCGGCAGAGGAGAGTCCGAAATAGCGTCCGAAGACCGCGAGGTTCTCGCGCACGGTGAAGTCGGGATCGAGGTTGTCGAATTGCGGCACGACACCGACGCGGCGTCGCGCCTGTGGCGCCTGTCGCGGCACGGACAGGCCACCGAGACGGATTTCACCGCTGTCGGGCGTGACCAGGCCCAGCAGCATGCGCAACGTGGTGGTCTTGCCGGCCCCGTTGGGCCCGAGCAAGCCGAAACACTCGCCCGGCGCGACGCGCAGCGAAAGATGGTCGACCACGGGACGGCCGTCATAGGCCTTGCATAGCTCAATTACCTCGATGGCGGCGTCGGTCATGGCGAATCGGGCGGTTTCCTGTGATGTCCTGCCGGGCGCGTCGTCGTTGTGCCACTGGCGTCGAGGCAGACGCTCGCCGCTCGGGATCGACGCATCGTCTGCCATCGTATGCCTTGATGGGGCAGGTCTTGCGGGCGATGTGGTATGTTTCGCCTCAACAATGTAGCGTGAATTGTCATGATTTTGGATTCCTGGCGTGCGCAGCCGCGCGCGCGAACTCATTTTTGCACGGGTGACGGTGTCTCCGGCAAGGCTGTCCTGCGGGGAACACGATGAAGTCCGGTTCGGGAAACGTGGCACGCGGCGCGCCGCAGCAGGTGCGCATCATTGGCGGCCAGTGGAAGCGCACGCCGCTGCCGGTGCCGTCGGGCGAAGGCCTGCGGCCCACGCCTGACCGTGTGCGGGAAACCCTGTTCAATTGGCTGGGTCAGGATCTGGGCGGCATGCGGTGCCTCGACGCGTTCGCGGGCAGCGGCGCGCTGGGATTCGAGGCCGCCTCGCGGGGTGCCGCCCGCGTGCTGATGGTTGAGCACGCCGCGCGGGCCGTTCGGCAACTGCGTGCCAATCAGGACAAACTCGGGGCCGATCAGATCGAGATCGTGCAGGCCGATGCCCGTCGTCTGATAACCACACTCCCGCCCGGGGCTTTTGACGTGGTGTTTCTCGATCCGCCGTTTGCGAGCGGCTGGATGAACGACCTGCTGGCGCCTGCGGCCCGTCTGCTCGCCCCTGGCGGGGTGATCTACGCCGAATCGGACATCGCGCTGGAGGACGACGCACTGGCGGTGCTCGACCTCGCATGCCTGCGACGGGCGAAAGCCGGGGCCGTGCATTATCATTTGCTTGAATCGATACCGAAAACCTAGAGACCACAATGAACAAGTACGCAGCACAGGTCCCCAGCCGCGAGGAGACGTTGGCATGGTAGTGGCGATTTATCCGGGGACGTTCGACCCGTTGACCCGAGGACATGAAGATCTGGTCCGCCGTGCAGCAGGGATTTTCGACAAGCTCGTCGTTGGCGTGGCGGATAGCCGAAACAAGAAGCCGTTCTTCTCGCTGGAAGAGCGCATCGACATCGCGCGCGAAGTGCTGGGTCACTATCCGAACGTCAGCGTGGAAGGGTTTTCCGGGCTGCTCAAGGACTTCGTGCGCAAGCACCAGGCCCGTGTGATCGTGCGCGGCCTGCGCGCCGTGTCCGACTTCGAGTACGAGTTCCAGATGGCCGGGATGAACCGCTATCTGTTGCCCGATGTGGAAACGATGTTCATGACGCCGTCTGACCAGTACCAGTTCATCTCGGGCACGATCGTGCGCGAGATCGCGCAACTGGGTGGCGACGTCAGCAAGTTCGTGTTTCCTTCCGTCGAAAAATGGCTGATGACGAAAGTCGGCAGCCTGCCGACGAACGGATGAGTATCGCGTACGCCGGCCCGGCCCTTGCGGCTGACCGGCGTTGCGATACGGCTGGAGGTGCCGTATGGCCTTGATGATTACCGATGAATGCATCAATTGCGACGTGTGCGAGCCGGAGTGCCCGAACGACGCGATTTCGATGGGGGTCGAGATTTACGAGATCGATCCGAACAAGTGCACCGAATGTGTGGGGCACTTCGATGAACCGCAGTGCGTGCAGGTGTGTCCGGTGGAGTGCATTCCCATCAACCCCGAACACGTCGAGACGCCCGAGCAACTGCTCGAGAAGTACACCCATCTGCAAGCGGCCAAGACGGCCTGAGCGGCGTGCCGGCCAAGCCAGCCGCGCACTGTGCGCGGCAGCGCCGCTTATTTCCCCGGTGCGGCGTGCAGGCGCATCATTGCCTTTTCCATCTCGCCTTTGACGACCTGATCGACGATGTCGAGCGAGCGCGACATCGCGTCGTCGATCTGCGCCTGCTCTTCCTTGCGCGGCGGCTTGAGCACGAAGTCCACGACCTGCTGTTGGCTGCCCGTCGGCTGAAGCGTGCGCGGATGGCCGATGCCCAGACGCAGACGCCAAAACTCGGGCGTCGTCAGATGCGCGGCGATGTCCTTCAGTCCGTTGTGACCACCGCTGCCCCCACCACGCTTGAGTTTCACCGTGCCGGGCAGCAGATCGAGTTCGTCGTGCACGACGAGGATTTCATCCGGCAGGATCTTGTAGAAGCGTGCGAGCGCCACAACCGACTGCCCCGAGCGGTTCATGAAGGTCTGCGGCTCGAGCAACCAGACTTCCTGGCCGGCAATGCGTGTGCGCGCTGCATAGCCGTGGAAGTTCTTCTGGTTCGTGAGCGACGCACCGCATTGCTGCGCCAACGCGTCGACGAACCAGAAACCGGCGTTGTGACGCGTTGCTGTGTATTCGGCGCCCGGATTGCCGAGCCCTACGATCAGCTTGATCATTTCGGTATCACGATCTTGGCGCGCGCCGAATCGGCATGCGCGCCGCCATAAAAAAACCCGCCGGACATGACGTCGCGGCGGGTCTTGCGTCCAGCGTCGCCGCTGAAGGCTAACGCGCGGGCCTTAGGCGGCCGGCGCTGCACCTTCGGCAGCCGGAGCAGCCGCTTCGTCAGCAGCCGCACCTGCCGGTTGGACGGCTTGCGCGACCACCGGGTTTTCTTGCTCGACATGCAGCGTGAGCGTCACGCCGGCGGGCAGCTTGACGTCCTTGGCGTGCACCGTCTTGCCCGCTTCCAGGGTCGACAGGTCGACTTCCAGGAATTCCGGCAGCTTGCCCGGCAGGCAGTTCACGTCGAGTTCGTTCACGGTGTGGCTGATCACGTTCGACGCCAGCTTCACGGCCGGGGCGTTCTCAGCACCCAGGAAGTGCAGGGGCACCTTCACGTGAATCGACTTGTTCGGATCGACACGTTGGAAATCCACGTGCAGAACCAATTGCTTGAACGGGTGGTACTGCACATCGCGCAGCAGCACTTGTTCGGTCTGGCCGGCAACTTCCAGCTCGAGAATCGACGAGTGGAACGCTTCCTTGCGCAGGGCATGCCACAGCGCATTGTGATCGAGTTCGATCATCTTCGGATCAACGTTTCCACCGTACACGATGCCCGTGGTCTTACCGGCATTGCGCAGGCGGCGGCTCGCACCCGTACCTTGCAGATTACGCTCAAAAGCGACGACTTTCATAACAACTCCTTGGACTGCCCGCGACCAGGCAGCGATAGCTTCCCAAATGCCGTGCAAAAAACATCGGCTTCAGGAATGACAAAGGCGGGGAGACGCTCCCCGCCGACACAACAACGGCGCCACACAGGCGCCGTCGCAAAAATTTACCGAACGCTTATTCCGCGAACAGCGACATTACCGAGTCGCCACGACGGATACGCGAGAACGTCTCGGCGAGCAAATTGGCGCAGCTCAACTGGCGGATCTTGCCACCCTTCGAGTCGTCGCGCAGCGCGATCGTGTCCGTCACGACCACTTCGTCGAGTTCCGACGCGTTGATGCGCGCCGCCGCACCGCCGGAAAGCACCGGGTGCGTGCAGTACGCATAGACCTTCTGTGCGCCACGCTCCTTCAGCACCTGCGCGGCTTTGCACAGCGTACCGGCCGTGTCGACCATATCGTCCATGATGACGCAGGTGCGGCCTTCGACTTCACCGATGATGTTCATCACTTCGGCGACGTTGGCCTTCGGACGACGCTTGTCGATGATCGCCAGATCACAATGCAGTTGCTTGGCGAGCGCACGCGCACGCACCACACCGCCAACGTCCGGCGAGACCACCAACAGGTTTTCGTGGTTCTGCGCGCGCACATCGGCCAGCAGCAGCGGCGAGGCGTAGATGTTGTCGACAGGGATATCGAAGAAACCCTGAATCTGGTCCGCGTGCAGGTCCATCGTGATGATGCGCTCGACGCCCGCGATTTGCAGCATGTTGGCGACGACCTTCGCCGAGATCGCGACACGCGCCGAACGGGGGCGGCGATCTTGACGGGCATAGCCGAAATACGGGATGGCAGCGGTGATCCGGCCGGCAGACGCGCGCTTGAGCGCATCGACCATGATCATCAGTTCCATCAGGTTGTCGTTGGTCGGCGCGCACGTCGACTGGAGGACGAAGACGTCCTTGCCGCGCACGTTTTCCTGGATTTCGACCTGGATCTCACCGTCCGAGAACCGGCTCGCCATGGCCTTGCCGAGGGGAATGCCGAGAGTGTCGACGACCGCTTGGGCCAGGGCGGGATTGGCGTTCCCGGTGAATACCATTAGGTTATCACTACTCATCTGGCTACCTGCGGAACGTTGGGATGCTGAGACTGCACGACAGAGAAATTGGCAGGGGAGGAAGGACTCGAACCCTCGTATGCCGGAATCAAAATCCGGTGCCTTAACCAACTTGGCGACTCCCCTACACTAACCGTTGCCCTTGCCGCGTCGTAGGAAACGCAACAAAGTAAAACCCTTCACGCGAAGGCGAACAGCGGGTGTTCGGCCAGACTGGCGGTCACTTGACCCAGCCAGCGCTCTGGCAATCGCTGGTATGCCGCTTCCGCCTCTGCCTTCGTGTCGAATGCTGCAAACACACTGGCGCCGGAGCCCGTCATACGTGCGGTGGTGAAGGTGCTGAACCAGTCAATCACCGCAGCGACTTCCGCGTATTCTCGAATCACTGCCGCTTGCATGTCGTTACGGAAAATTTCATCCGTTCCTAACACGTTTTTGCTGGTGTGTTCGAGAAAGAACGCCATTGTGACGATCTTCGAATCCCTTGTCAACAGTGGATCGCGAAATATTTTGTCGGTCGCGACGTGGACGCGCGGGTTGACCACGAGGAAGTACCGAAGCGGCAAATCCACGGCGTGCAATTCCTCGCCCAGCCCTTCGGCGAACGCATTGCGGCCGAAGACGAAAAACGGCACGTCGGCCCCGAGTTGCAGGGCGAGCGCCTGAAGTTCCGCGCGCGGCAGATCGAGTTGCCACATGCGATTGAGTGCGAGCAGCGTCGTCGCGGCGTCGGAGCTGCCGCCGCCGATGCCGCCACCGGCCGGCAGCCGCTTCTCGATGGCAATCTCCACCCCGAAGCGCACGCCGCAATGGTGCTGCAGAAGGCGGGCGGCGCGCACCGTCAGATCCGTCTCAGGGGGCACCCCCGGCAGCGGGTTCGTGTGAACGATCCGTCCATCGTCGCGACGCGCGAAATGCAGCGTATCGGCCCAGTCGATCAGCTGGAAGACAGTCTGCAGCTCGTGATAGCCGTTCGGCCGGCGTCCCACGATGTGCAGGAACAGGTTCAGCTTGGCCGGAGCCGGGCAGTCACGCAGGATTTCGTACATGGCGATGCAAAACGATGGATAACGAGCGTCGACGCGGCACTGTCGCAACGTCGGTGTCTGGAGACGGGACTTCCCCGCGCAATTCGATCCCTTTGCGCAAGGCGCGCGTGGCATTCGACGTGCGCTGGAGCGGGCGGCGCCAAGCATAGCACCGTCGCAACAAGCGCGCCCAAGTGGCCGTCGATACCGCCGATGTCGCCAAAGCGATGGCGGTGCCCGGCCCAATCGGCGTCGCTCGACCTTACTCGTCGATCACGAGCCGCACAGCGAGCGGCGACCCGTCGAGATCGCGAGACAGGTCGATGCGCTTGACGCGTAGTGGCGCGCCGTCGAAAAAGGCCTGATAGTCGATCGTCCACCCGTCCTGCTTCAAATGCGTCGGCCGTTGTGTCTGGGGATCGCGCTCGATGCTCGCCTGCGATCCCGGAGCGCCCTGCATTTGCAGCCAGTAGCGCAGGCCGCCCACCGGCAGCGCGAAGCCCAGGGCGTCGTGCATGACATCTTCGAGGCGCGGGCCACTCAACGGTGCCTTGCCGGGTAATTCGAGCGACGCACGACGCGGATTCTCGCGCACGATCGCCTGGGTTTGTCCGAGCGGGTCGAGCAACTGGACGATCGCGTTGTCGCCATTCTGCTGCCAGTCGAAATTGCCGTAGGTATTGCGCGTCTCGCCATTCTGCTCGTAACGCACGGAGAAGCGGCCACGGTAGTGTTCGACGCTGGCGCCCGCCGCCGACGTCACCGCGGTGGGCGGCGCGAGGCTCGCACAGCCGGCGACGAGCCCGGCGAGCGCACAGGCCAGCACCAGGGTCGTGGCGCGAGCCGAACGCGACGCCACGAGCGAAAACGGCGACCTCATATGCATTACGGCGTCACGTTGTAGCGTTTCATCGTCGCGCGCAGCGTGTCGTCGTCGCCGTCGAGCTTGAGGGCTTCACGCCAGGTCTTGCGTGCCTCGTCCTGCTGGCCCGATTCCCACAGCACCTCGCCCAAGTGAGCGCCGATCTCGGCCTGCGCCTGAATGCCATACGCGCGGCGCAGCAGTTCGAGCGCCTGCGGTTTGTCGCCGAGGCGATACTTCACCCAGCCCAGGCTGTCCAGAATGTACGGATCGTCCGGCGCGAGCGCCGACGCCTTTTGCAGTAGTTTGAGCGCTTCCGGCAGACGGGTATTTCGCACGGTCAGCGAGTAGCCGAGCGCGTTGTAGGCTTGTGCGTTTTCCGGCTGTGACGCCATCACACGACGCATCGTCTTTTCCATGACGTCGTAGTGTTTGTTCAACTCGGCCACCATGCCGTACTGATACAGCAGGTCCGGATCGTCGGGATGATTCTTTACCTCGACCGCGAGCAGCTTTTCCGCCTCGTCGTAGCGTTTTGCCTTGACGAGCAGATCCGACTCGGCGCGCTTGAGCGCGAGTTGCTCACGCGGATCGCTCGTCTTGATGCTGATGCTGTGCAGCAGCGCACGGCCTTCGTCGACCTTGCCCTGATCGGCGAGCAGCTGCGCGCGCCCGATCTGCGCGGGCAGATACGCGTTGCTGTCTTCGCGAATCTTCGAAAGCCACTTGTCGGCGGCCGGGTAATCCTTGCGGTCCTGGGCGATCTGCGCGAGATAGACATAGGCTTGCGCGCCGTCGGTGTTCTGCTGTTCGGCTTCCGACGCGTACTTCTGCAGATATTGTTCGGCCTGCTCAGGATGTTTGGCGTGCAGGTTGAGCAGCGCGAGCGCCATGAGCGTCGAGAGTTCGTGCGGGTAACGCTTTTCCAGCGTTTCGAACTGCTTCTGTGCCGCGTCGAGCTGGTTGTCGGCCAGCAGGAGCTTGGCGTAGGCGAAGCGCGCTTCCTTGGCGTTCGGATTGCGATCGAGGAACGTCTTCAATCCGGCAATGGCGCTGCTGCGCTCTTCCGGCCCCATCTGAGCGTAAAGCAGTGCGGCGGCCTCGTAATCGGGCTTGAGACTGAGGGCCTTTTCCAGCGACGCGCGTGCGCCGGCGGTGTCGCCGGCATCGAGTTGCGAGCGGGCGATGGCCAGTTGCGCCTCGGGGCGTTGCATGTCGTTCGCCAGCATCCGCTTGAGCGACGCGATCCCCGTGGCGCGCTCCGGACTGCGCGCAATCATCTGCTGCAGTTCGAGAATGGCCTGGCCGCGGCGTGCTTCCGGCACCTTGTTCAGTTCGTCGACGAGCAGCGGTTCGGCGTCGGACAGATGGCCGGTGCCGACCTCGAGGCTCGCGAGCAACTGCGATGCAGGACGCCAGGTCGGATCGAGTTCGTGCCAGAGTCGGGCGGCAATGAGCGCGTCTCCGAGCTGGCGGGCGCCGAGCGCGATCTCGACCGCGCGGCGGGCCATGCGCGGGTCCTTCGTGCGATTGGCCAGTGCGACATAGGTGTTGAAGGCGGGCGCCAGGCTGCCTTGTTGCAGGCTCAACTCGGCGGCCATCACCTCGAAGACGATCTCGCTGGAGAGCGCGACGTTCGGAAGCTTTTCGCGCGGGACGCTCGCATCTGACGCCGCGGACGCCCCGGCTTCGCTGCCGACGTCTGCGCTGGCGTCGCTCGCGCCTGCCGGCGCGCTCGCTGGCGCGGCTTGCGCCGTCGGCCGGGACTGTGCAAACGCGTTCGACGAAGGCAGGAATGCCATGATGGCGCTGGCGCAGGTTACGCCAAGCGCCGTTGCGCCGGCCCACGCCCCGCGTGCCAGGGCGCCGCGCAGGCGCAAAACCACGGGTGCCACGGTGAGCGCCGTGCTGGTCGCGGCGGGGATGGACTGGAATCGGGTGTTCGGCATAGGGATCCACGACAGGTTTCGAGCGATTGTAGCGCGCCCGATACAATAGAGTCTAAATCCTCAGCAAACGTTCGCAGGCATGCCTGAACTCCCAGAAGTCGAAGTCACCCGTCGCGGGATTGCGCCGCACGTGGCGGGCACACGCGTTGCCCGCATCGACGTGCGCAACGCCTCATTGCGCTGGCCGGTGCCCGACGGACTCGACACGCTCCTGCGCGGCGAAACGCTCGTCGGCGTGACCCGTCGCGGCAAGTACCTGTTGCTGGAATACGCGCCCGGCTGGCTGTTGGTGCATCTGGGCATGACCGGCACGTTGCGTGTCCTGCCCGAGCCGCAGGCGCTGCCGGCGGCCGGGGTGCACGACCATATCGATCTCGTTTTCGAGCGATGCGCGCTGCGCTATCGCGATCCGCGTCGTTTCGGCGCGGTGTTGTTCCATCCGCGCTCGGCGGGCGACGTGCTGGCACATCCCCTGCTGGCCGGTCTCGGTGTCGAGCCGCTGACGGACGCTTTCGACGGCCGATGGCTTTACGCAGGTACGCGCGGCAGGACCGTCGCCATCAAGCAGGCATTGCTCGCGGGCAGCATCGTTGTCGGTGTGGGCAACATCTATGCGTCGGAGAGCCTCTTCCGCGCGGGCATCGCGCCGCGCATGGCGGCGGGCAAACTCTCGCGGCCCCGGGCCGAGAAGCTCGCCCAAGCCATCAAGGACGTGCTTGCCGCGGCGATCGAGAAGGGCGGCAGCACGTTGCGCGACTTCGTCGGCAGCGACGGCAATCGCGGCTATTTCCAGCAGGAATATTTCGTCTACGATCGTGCCGGGCAACCCTGTCGCGTGTGTGGCACCCCGATCCGGCAGATCGTGCAAGGGCAGCGCTCCACGTTCTTCTGCCCGCATTGTCAAAAATAACGCAAGCGGCAATCGCAGATCGCGCAGCGGGTCGGCGGTTTGGCCGCGACGGCTGCCGTACACGACGCCCCCCAAAAATGATATGACCGACTCCCTCAACGACTCCACCGCCGGCCCGCCGGCGAGCCATTTCGCCGAGCGTCTGATTGCCTGGCAGGCCGAGCACGGCCGTCACGACCTGCCATGGCAGAACACGCGCGACGCCTATCGCATCTGGCTCTCCGAGATCATGTTGCAGCAGACCCAGGTCGCGACGGTGATCCCCTACTACACGCGTTTTCTCGAGCGCTTCCCCGACGTCGCGGCATTGGCGAGCGCCGCGCAGGACGACGTGATGGCGCTCTGGAGCGGCCTGGGCTACTACTCGCGGGCGCGTAATCTGCACCGTTGCGCGCAGGTCGTGGTGGCCGAGCACGGCGGTCGTTTCCCGTCCGACCCCGAGATGCTCGCCTCGCTGCCGGGCATCGGCCGTTCGACGGCCGCGGCGATTGCCGCGTTTGCCTACGATGCGCACGCCGCGATTCTCGACGGCAACGTCAAACGAGTCCTCGCGCGGGTGTTCGGCATCGAGGGATTTCCGGGCACGCCGAAGATCGAGCGGGCGATGTGGACGCTGGCTGAGTCCCTGCTGCCGCAACGCGACTTGCCCGCCTATACGCAGGGGATGATGGATCTCGGGGCGACGCTGTGCGCTCGCGGCAAGCCGCGTTGCGGCGAGTGCCCGTTCGACGGCGATTGCGTCGCGCATGCGACCGGACGCGAGCGCACGTTACCCACATCCAAGCCCAAAAAGGCGCAGCCGGAGCGTTATGTCGATGTGCTGGTGATTTGCGCGGGCGAGCGCGTGTTGTTCGAGCGACGGCCGGACAGCGGTATCTGGGGCGGCTTATGGAGCCTGCCGGAACTGACCCCGCCGACCGACGCGCGCGACGCCGACGATGCGTTGCTGCGCGAGCGTCTGAGCGCGCATGCCGCCGCGCTCGGTGCGGGTGACGGGAGGGTGCAGTCGCTCGAACCGCTGCACGGTCTCACGCACGTTTTCACACATTTTCGGCTGCACTTGCGGCCGTGGCGGGTGACGCTGGGCGCGAGCGCCGCGGTGCCGCCAAACGGCTCGCGCCACGCGTGGCTGGACGCCGCCGGCGTTGCCGCCGCCGGCCTACCCTCGCCGATCCGCAAGATTGCCGATGCCTTGTCGATCGGTTCGCCGAGCGACGGCCAACTGTCGTTGCCGACCTGAGCGGGCTGTTCCGGTTCAGGTCGTCGACTCGAGCGGGGCGAGTTCGCGATGGCGTACCAGCACGCTGGCTTCGGAGCGAAAGCGCTTGCCCAGCGTTTCGGCGATGAACACGGAGCGGTGTTGACCGCCCGTGCAGCCGATCGCCACCGTCAGGTAACTGCGGTTGTCGCGCATATAGCTCGGCAGCCATTTCTGCAGATAGGCGCCGATATCGTTGGTCATCTCGTCGACTTCGGGGATGGCCGACAGGAAGTCGATCACCGGTTGATCGCGACCGGTCAGCGGACGCAGCTGCGTGTCGTAATACGGATTGGGCAGCGAGCGCACGTCGAAGACGAGATCGGCGTCGAGCGGCACGCCATGCTTGAATCCGAAGGACTCGAACATCAGTGTGAGTCCGGTGTGATCGTGCTGGACGAACTCGCGGATCCAACGGCGCAACGCGCTCGCGCGCAAATTGCTGGTGTCGATCTGGTGACCGAGTTCGGCCACGCTGTTGAGCATTTCGCGCTCGGTCTCGATCGCTTCGACCAGCGAACCATTGGCCGAGACGGTATCGTCGCTCGTCACGGAGAGCGGGTGACGGCGGCGTGTCTCCGAGAAGCGCTGAACCAGCGTTTGCGTGGTGGCGTTGAGGAACAGGGCTCGCACGTCGTGACCGAAGCGGCGCAGGCCGCCAATGATCGGCGGCAGATCGGCAAGCGAGCCGCCGCTGCGCGCGTCGATGGCAACGGCGAGACGTGTGTAGTTCTGCGTTTCGAGATACTCGGCGAGTTCAGGGAGAAAGCGCGACGGTAGATTGTCGACGCAGTAGTAACCCGCATCTTCGAGGACGTTCAGGGCGAGCGATTTGCCGGAACCCGAAACGCCGGTAATCAGTACGATCTTCATGAGATTCCCCGGATACAGCGATCATGGTAAGCGATTGTGTCGTATGGGTGTCGAGCGGCCAAAAAGAAGAACGTTCCATGCGTTTTTGCTCCATTCGCGAGAATGACGCGCGAGAAACGACAACGGCGCCCGCGAGGGGCGCCGTTGTGTCAGCCTGTGGGCAGGCTCGCCGCTTATCCGTCCATCCGTCGATTCGTCAGAAGGTCGGTGCGGGAAAGCCCCCGGTGCGCTTACTTGTTCGACAGGCACGACTTCATGAACGCCTTGCGATCGTCGCCCTTCTTGTCGCCAGCCTGGGCATTGCAGGTCTTCATCTTTTCCTGCTGGGTCTGCTTGGCGGCGGGCTTGTTCGACAGGCATTCCTTCATGAACGCCTTGCGATCGTCGCCTTTCTTGCTGCCAGCTTGCGCATTGCAGACGCCCATCTTGCTTTGTTGGGTATTGGCAGCCTTGGGCGCAGGTGCGGGGGCGGCCGTCTGGGCAAACACGGGCGATGCGAGCAGCGGGGATACCAGAAGCAATGCAGCGAATGCTTTTTTCATGATCGTCTCTCCATAAGGTCGACACGCACGGGATTGGACCGCGTGGCGATTACAACATGAAAGAAAACGCGCCGCAATCGCGCGGCGTTGACAGAAAGACGCAGAAATTGCGGTAAACCCGGGGCATTCGTCCGGCAGGAGATCGCTCAGAGCAGCCGATTCTGCATGCCGTCCGGATCTTGCATGGCTTGACGCTGGCGCTCCATGAAATCCTTGAGGGTGTCGATGCCACGCAGTTGCAGGATCGTGTTGCGCACGGCGGCTTCGACCAGCACGGCGAGGTTTCGCCCGGCCGCCACTTGCAGAATCACCTTGTTGATGGGCAGGCCCAGCACATCCACGGTTTGCGCTTCGAGCGGCAGCCGCTGGAATTCGCCATCGGGGCGGCGCACCAACTGAACGATCAACTTGAGCTTCATTTTCCGGCGCACGGCCGTCTCACCGAAGATCGTCTTGATGTCGAGCAAACCCAGGCCGCGCACTTCCAGCAGGTTTTGCAGCAGCGGCGGGCAACGGCCTTCGACGAAATCCGGCCCGAGGCGCACGAAATCGACCGCATCGTCTGCTACCAGTCCGTGACCGCGGCTGATCAGTTCCAGGCCGAGCTCGCTCTTGCCGAGGCCGGAATCGCCGGTGAGCAGCACCCCCATGCCCAGAATGTCGAGAAATACGCCGTGCATCGTGCATCGCGGGGCGAACACACGCGAAATGTACATGCGCAGACTGTCGATGACCGCCGCCGTCGACATCGGCGTGGTGAACAGTGGCGTGGAGGAGCGGGTACAGCGCAGTACGAGATCGGGCGGGGCTTCGAGGCCGTCGGCCACCACGAGGAACGGCGGCTCGAGCGCGATGACTTCGCCCATGTGGCGCTTGCGGTTTTCGTCCGTGAGGCGCTGGTAGTAGCGCAGCTCGGCCTCGCCAAGCACCTGAATCCGGTTCGGGTGAATGAGGTTCAGGTGACCCACGAGGTCGGCGCTGGAGGTGGCCGTCGACACGCTCTCGGGCGTGAAGCCACGTTCCCACCCCTCGTGCCCGGTCAGCCACGACAAACGCAGCGTGGCGGCGTTGTCGTCGAAAATGCTTTGCGCGTTGATGCCGGTCAGTTCCACCGCGTCGCCTCGTTCGGTTGGGGTTGGGTGCTACGGAGTTCGTCCTGCGTCGCGGCGCGATACCCCGAAACACCGGGATAGCCGCACCAGCGCCGGCTCAGGGTTGCCAGTTCGCGAGCGCAGTATGGATATCGTCGGCACTCGGCGCGGAGGTCAAGGTCTCGCGCATCGTGCGATCCGAGAGCAACTGCGCAATTTCGGACAATATCTCGAGATGCTGCTGCGTTGCCTGCTCCGGTACCAACAGGAAGAACAGCAGGGACACGGGTTGCGCGTCGGGGGCCTCGAAGGGAATCGGATCGTCCAGGCGCACGAAGGCTGCCATCGGATGCTTGAGGCCCTTGATGCGCCCGTGCGGAATGGCCACACCTTCTCCCAGTCCGGTCGAGCCGAGACGCTCGCGGGCGAACAGATTGTCGGTGACAAGCGCGCGCGACAGGCCGGCATTGTTCTCGAAGAGAAGCCCGGCTTGCTCGAAGACGCGCTTCTTGCTGGTGACAGACAGTCCAAGCAATATGTTGGACGCAGGTAAGAGTTTGACTAAACGGTTCATCTTGTAATGCGGGCGAACGCATGGTCGCCCTCCAGCCCCCCGGTTGACCTCGCATTATAGACCACCCGTCGACGCACTCCCGGCGATGCGAGGGAGCATGCAAAAGGGGCCGTTCAACGGCCCCGCGGTGGGTGATGCCAGAGACTTACGACAGACGTCGATGTGCGCGTGGGCTTCCTCGCGAATCGCCGTCAGTGTCGGTCAATGCGGCTACCTTGCCCGGACAGACTCATTGCAGCGGTTCCGCCTCGGGAGGTTCCTGGTGCTTGAGGGCCTCGCGGCCATGATCCTGAACCTTGTCCTTGTATTGCATAACCTTGCGGTCGAGCATGTCGATCAGCTTGTCGATGGCGGCGTACATATTCTCGTCACACTTCTCGACGAAAATCTCCTTGCCCTTGAGATACACGGTGACGCTAGCGATCTGGCGTCCGGTCTTCTCCTTGGTCTTGTCGACAGATAGGATCACCTCGGCACCGATGAGCTGGTCGAAATGGCGCAACACGCGTTCAAGCTTGTTGACCACGAATTCGCGCAGCGACGGCGTGAGTTCGAGATGATGTCCACTGATCTTCAGATTCATAGCTGCTCTCCTTGCTGAAATGCCGAAGTGCAGGCCGCGTCACAAGCAACGCTGGCTAGCGGGAGTGCGAGCCATTGGCGTGACGCAATGTCGCACTGCGGCGTGATGCCCCAGCGAGCCAAGATGGCACACCAGGACCGTCCTACAAAGATTTGCGCAAGTTCACTGCGGGAATGCGCATGGCTTCGCGGTATTTCGCGACGGTGCGTCGCGCTACCACGAACCCTTGCTCTGCCAGCAGCTCCGCGATACGGCTGTCGGAAAGGGGGGTCTGCGGATCTTCTGCTCCTATGAGTTGCTTGATGAGTGCGCGGATGGCGGTCGATGAGGCGGCGCCCCCGGCTTCCGTGGCCACGTGTGAACCAAAGAAGTACTTAAGCTCGAAGGTTCCGAATGGAGTGAGCATGTACTTACTGGTTGTCACGCGTGAAATCGTGGATTCATGTAAACCCAGCGTATCAGCAATTTCGCGTAAAACCAAGGGCCGCATGCCGATTTCGCCATGCGTGAAGAAGTTCTTCTGACGCTCGACGATCGCCTGCGACACGCGCAGGATCGTGTCGAACCGCTGTTGGATGTTCTTGATGAGCCAGCGCGCTTCCTGAAGTTGCTGCTGCAGGTTGCCGGTTCCCGGCGCATTGCGGTTGTTGCGAAGGATGCGCGCATACATTTCATTGATGCGCAGGCGCGGCATGACCTCGGGATTGAGTTCGGCGGTCCAGCCGCCGCCTTGCTTGCGCACGAGCACGTCGGGGATGACGTAATCCGCCTGGGGCGAGCCGTAGGCGGCGCCCGGGAACGGGTCGAGCGAGCGAATCAGTTGATGCGCCGCGCGCAGGCTGTCCTCGCTCACGCCCAGCAGACGACGCAACCGTGTGTAGTCGCGCGCGGCGAGCAGCTCCAGATGATCGGAAACGATGCGCAGCGACAGAGTTCGCACGCTGCTTGCCGGCAGCCGCTGGAGTTGCAGGCGAAGGCATTCTGACGGGGTTCGGGCGCCCACGCCTGCCGGGTCGAAGCTCTGCAGCAGCGCGAGCGCGGCGTTGATCTCTTCGGTCTCGAGCCCAAGTTCCTCGGACATTTCCGCCTGCATTTCGTCGAGCAGGGTGCCGAGATAGCCGTCTTCGTCGAGCGATTCGATCAGGAATTCCACCAGCAGGCGATCGCGCGGGCTGGCTTTCGTCAGGCGCAACTGGGCGAGCAGGTGTTCGCGAAGATTGGGATGATCGACGTGCAGTTGCGGCCGCTCATTGTCGTCGTCGTCCGACGCACTGCCCGAGCGGGCAAAGTCGTTCAGGCTCCAGTCGTTGCCACCGTCGCGCGCGTTGTCGTCGAAGCGGGTCTCGCCGTCGAGTTCGCGGGCGTCGTCCTGGCCGCTGGCCGATTCCGGCGTGTCGTTGGTGCTGCTGCTCGACGAGCCCCGCTCATTGCGCAGCGATCCGTCCGTGCCCACACGGATCGTGCCGGCGAGCCAATCGTCCTCGCGCTCGAGCATCGGGTTCTGGGTGAGGGCGTGCTCGACTTCCTGCTGAAGTTCGAGCGTCGACAGTTGCAACAATCGGATGGATTGCTGCAACTGAGGCGTGAGGGTCAGGTGCTGGGAGGTGCGGAGTTGAAGGGTCGGTTTCATAGCATTTCTCGCCTTCATTGTAGAGGCTTTGTCACGCCAGCGAAACCGGCCCGGCCCCCTATCGGAGGCAGGGTTTACATGCGAAAAATTTGCTTTACATCCGGAAGTTTTCGCCCAGATATACGCGCCGCACGCTTTCGTCGGCCACGATCTGGTCGGGCGTGCCGGCGGCGAGCACCGAGCCTTCGCTAATGATGTAGGCGTGATCGCAGATGCCGAGCGTCTCGCGTACGTTGTGGTCGGTAATCAGGACACCGATGCCACGATCTTTCAGAAAACGCACGATTCGCTGGATTTCCAGCACGGCGATCGGATCGACGCCCGCGAACGGTTCGTCAAGCAAAATGAAGCGCGGTTGCGTGGCCAGGGCGCGGGCGATTTCCACGCGGCGGCGTTCGCCGCCCGAGAGCGACATCGCCGGATTTTCGCGCAAATGGCTCACCTGCAACTCGTCGAGCAGCGCTTCGATGCGTCGGTCGATCTCGTCGCGCTTGAGCGGCTTGCCGTGCGCATCGAGCTGCAATTCGAGCACCGCCCGGATGTTGTCTTCGACCGTGAGCTTGCGGAACACCGACGCTTCCTGCGGCAGGTACGAGACGCCCATGCGGGCGCGCTCGTGAATCGGCAGCTCGCTGATCACGTTGCCGTCGAGCTGGATTTCGCCGTCGTCGGCGGGCACGAGGCCCACGATCATGTAGAACGATGTCGTCTTGCCCGCGCCGTTCGGGCCGAGCAGTCCCACGACTTCGCCGCTCTTCACATCGAGCGAGACGTCCTTGACAACAGTACGGGCACCGTATTGTTTCTTGAGCGAGCGCACCACGAGCGCGCTCGGCTTGCCCGATTGACCGTCGCCCGGATGGATCGTCGAGGCGTTGCTATTGGCAGAATTACTCACGCGGATTCCCGATGCTTTTGGAGGGAGACAGCGGCGGCAGATCGCCCTTGGGCGCGGCCGCCGGCTTGCTCGCGCCGCCGGCGCCTGGCTGGTTCGCGCCAGTGGCATTGCGCGGGGCGAGCGTGGCGCGCACGCGGCCGTTCGGATTGTTGGCGTTGACCTGATCGGCACCGCTGTTGGCGGTATAGACCTCGTTGTACGTGTCGTACGTGATCACGCTACCGTGAATTTCGTCGAGCACCCTCGTGCCGCCGGCCAGGCGCTTGAGCGTGGCTTGTGTGGTCAGCGTGGCGACTTCGGTCTTGCCGTTGTAATAGATCGTTTGGCCCCAGCCGTCGATGTATTCGTCCAGGCCGTCGCGCTTCTGGCGCATGTAGGCGAGCGGGCCGCCCGGCTTGTAATAGGCCGTGGCGTACTGATAGCCCTCTGGATCCTGAGTCACTTCGACGCGATCGGCCTTGAGGAGAATCGTCCCCTTGGTCATCGTCACGTTGCCGGTGAAGATGTTGACCTGCTTGAGGTCGTCGTAGCTCATGTGATCCGACTCGATGTTGAGCGGCTTGTCGCGGTCGGCGCGTTCGGCATGGGCGAGCGGCGACGCGAGGGCGCCGAGCATGGCGAAGGCGGCGGCCAGTGCGCGCAGGCGACGCAGCGACAGGGAGACGGGGCGCGGTTGGCGGCGATCGGTCATGGGGTCTTGGGGCCCGGTTTGGTCTGGAGTGGCGCGCTCGGCGCGGCGGCCGGTGCCGGGCGATTGCCGCCCAGTTCCGCCGGCTGGATCGTGCCGTGAACATTGCCGAGCAATTGTACGGCGCGCGAGATGTTATTGAAAATCATGCCATCGCCGTACATCACGGAAGCACCGCGGAACAGCTGGACTGGCAATTCCGTGCGCACGATGTCGTCGTTGACGAGCACCTGGAAGTGCTGGGACAGCGCCCGCATTTGCGGATCGCGCGGTCCGGCCTGACGTACCACGACCGCGTCGTCGTACAGATCGACGACGGACATGTCGGCATTGAGCGTGCCGCGTTTGCTCGTGGCGGTCACTTCCGGTTGATTCGGCGTGAACGCGCGGACGGCGGGCATGGTCATGGCCGTGGTCTGGTCGTCCTCGTAATGCGTCATGTGCACGGCATTGACGCGGTATTGCGTGAGGCCGGTCGCCGACAGGGTGGAGATCACCATGTCGTCGGCGAAGTAATCCGGAATGTGCTGCTTTACATACGGCGCGCGGTCGGCGTCAGACGGCAGCGTGCGTTGCACGAGCCAGTAAGTGCCGGCGGCCAGGCCGGCCAGCACGACGATGGCGACCAGCGAAGCGGGTGAGAGGCGTTGAGTGGCCATGGATGATCGGCTTCCTCGACGCGTCAGGCGAGCGCGTCGGCGAGCAGGGCGTCGTAACGTCCCTGGGCACGCAGAATGAAGTCGCACAGCTCGCGCACGGCGCCTTCGCCGCCGCGCGTGGCGGCAACCCAGTGGCAGCGTGCCCTGACTTCGGCATGGGCATTGGCCGGGCAGGCGGCGAAGCCCACGCGGCTGAGGATCGGCAGATCGGGCCAGTCGTCGCCGATATGGCCGCAAACCTCGCTCGTCACTGACACCTTGGCGCACAGGTCTTCGAATGCGGCGCGTTTGTCCTGCACGCCTTGATAGACGTGTGCGACACGAAGATCGGCCGCGCGTTTGGCGACGATTTCGGACTGGCGTCCGGTGATGATGGCCGTGACGATGCCGACCTCGGCGAGCAGCTTCAGGCCGTGGCCGTCGAGCGAATCGAAGGTCTTGATGACTTCCCCGGCCGGTCCGTAGCGCAGGCCGCCGTCGGTGAGGACACCGTCGACGTCGAACACCATGACACGCAGGCGAGCGGCGCGCGCAGCGGCGTCGGTCACGTCGGTCGCATCAAGCGGGGCGGAACGAGTGGGTTGGGCGATGCTGGGCTGATTCATGGGCAAGCGGCTCACACGACCTTGGCGGCGAACAGGTCGTGCACGTTGAGCGCACCGACGAGGCGGTCGTTCTCGGTCACGAGCAATTGCGTGATGCCGAAACGTTCCATCAGTTCGGCGGCTTCGGCGGCGAGTTGATCGGGGCCGATGCTGCGCGGTCCGGCCTTCATGACGTCGGCCAGCGTGAGCGTGGTGAAATCGAGCGTACGCTTGAACAGGCGGCGCAGGTCGCCGTCCGTGAAGATGCCCACAACGCGATCGTCGGCATCGACAATGGCCGTCATGCCCAGACCCTTGGCGGTCATCTCCAGTAGGGCATCGGACAGGCTGGCATCGGCGCGCACGCGCGGAACGCGCTCGCCGGTGCGCATGACATCGCGCACGAACGTCAGCAGACGTCGACCGAGCGCGCCGCCCGGATGCGACCGGGCGAAGTCCTCGGCGCCGAAACCGCGCGCGTCGAGCAGCGTGACGGCAAGCGCATCGCCCAGGGCGAGAGCGGCCGTGGTGCTGGCGGTCGGTGCGAGGCCCAGCGGGCAGGCTTCTCTGTCGACGTGCGCGTCGAGGTGCACGTCGGACAGGCGCCCCAGGCTGGAGGCGGCGTTGCCGGTCATGGCGATGAGCTTCGCGCCGATGCGCTTTATCATCGGGAGAATGCTGACCAGTTCCCCCGTCTCGCCGGAGTTGGACAGGGCGACAACGACGTCGTCGGTCGTGATCATGCCCAGGTCCCCGTGGCTGGCTTCGGCCGGGTGAACGAAGAAGGCGGGTGTGCCGGTGCTGGCGAACGTGGCGGCCAGTTTGCGGCCGATGTGGCCCGATTTGCCCATTCCGGTGACGACCACGCGCCCGCGGCAGGCGAGCAGCAGAGAGATCGCTTCGAAGAAGCTGTCGTCGAGGTGCGCGGAGACGCGTTCGATGGCGTCGGCTTCGGTGCGCAACACCTCCCGGGCGACCTCGAGTGCCCGGCCTGGATTGATTTTCGCTATCATGCGCGAAGTATATCAAAACGCACGCGGCGCCGAGGACAGCCGCGCCAGGCTTGGACCTGCACCGTTCGAGACCACCCAGGAAGCGGCCCGGTGCCTCGTCGGAGACCACTGCGCCAACGCTATCTGGCACGGCACTTGCATAGCAAGTACCGCGTTCGGTCAGACCGCCAGCATTCAGATTCACTCAGGAAACCCACCTTAGCCGATGGCATCACCGCTCGAACTCACTCTTGTCCTGCTGTTTGCCGCCTGTGTCGGGGTGGTGTTGTTCCGCATGCTTCATCTGCCGCCGATGCTCGGCTACCTGAGCGTGGGCATCGTGATCGGCCCGCACGCGGTCGGGCTGGCCGCCGACACCCAGCGCGTGCAATACCTCGCGGAGTTCGGCGTTGTCTTCCTGATGTTCTCCATCGGCATCGAATTTTCGCTACCGAAGCTCAGGACGATGCGCCGGATCGTGCTCGGGCTGGGCGTATCCCAGGTCATGGGAACGCTGCTCGTGGCGGTGGGACTGGGGGCGCTCGTCAACCTGTTCTGGTCGTTCTCGTGGCAGGCATCGGTGGCGCTGGGCGGCGCGTTGGCCATGTCCTCGACGGCCATCGTCACCAAGATGCTGGCGGAGCGGCTGGAACTCGAGACGGAGCACGGCCGCAACATCATGGGGGTGCTGCTGTTCCAGGATCTGGCAGTCGTGCCATTGCTGATCGTGATCTCGGCACTGGGCGGCAACCCGAAGGCGCTGGTCCTGGCACTGTCGCTGGCCGCGCTCAAGATTAGCGGGGCGCTCGCGCTGCTGCTCTGGATTGGCCAGAAACTGGTCGGACGCTGGTTCCACATCGTGGCAGCGAGGCGCTCGCAAGAGCTGTTCATGCTCAATCTGTTGCTGCTCACGCTCGGATTGGCCTACGTCACCGAGAACCTTGGCCTGTCGATGGCGCTTGGCGCGTTCATTGCCGGCATGCTCATCGCCGAGACGCCGTTCCGCCATCAGGTGGAAGACGACATCAAGCCATTTCGCGACGTGCTGCTGGGGCTGTTCTTCATCACGACCGGCATGCTGCTCGATCCGTCTATCGTGGCGCAGCAGCCGCTGCTCGTGCTGCTGTTCTTCGTTGGCCCGCTGGTCGTCAAATTCACATTGATCGCGGGGCTTGCGCGCCTGTTCGGCAGCCCGCCCGGCACGGCGATCCGCACCGGCCTGGGCCTGGCGCAGGCGGGCGAATTCGGTTTCGTGCTGCTCAATCTGGTGATCGACAGGCACCTGCTCGACCCGTCGCTTTCGCAAGCCGTGCTCGCGGGCATGCTGCTCTCGATGCTGTGTGCGCCGTTTCTCATCATCAACGCCGACCGCATCGCGCTGCGCTTCGTCGCCAATGAGTGGATGATGCAGTCGTTGCAGATGACCAAGATCGCCACGCAGAGCATCAAGACGTCGGGTCACGTCATCATCTGCGGCTACGGCCGGTGCGGCCAGAATCTGGCGCGCATGCTCGAACAGGAGGGCATCGGCTATGTGGCACTCGATCTCGACCCCGATCGAGTGATGGAGGCGGCCAGCTCCGGCGAGACGGTCGTCTTCGGCGACGCCGCCCGGCGCGAGGCGCTGGTCGCGGCCGGGATTCACCGCGCCGCCGGCATCGTGGTGACCTACGACAGCACCCCGGCCGCGTTGAAGGTGCTCTCGCAGGTGCAGGCGCTGGAGCCGACATTGCCGGTGGTCGTGCGCACGGTCGACGACACCCACATGGACGAACTGATCGCGGCGGGCGCGACCGAAGTCGTGCCCGAGATCGTGGAGGGCAGCCTGATGCTGGCATCGCATGCGCTGGTGCTCCTGGGCGTGCCGATGCGCCGCGTGCTGCGCCGGGTGGCGCAGGCGCGTAACGAGCGTTACAGTCTGCTGCGGGGTTACTTTCACGGCCTCGACGACGAGGACGAGGGCGGCGAGCGCGAGCAGGTCAGACTGCAATCGGTGCCGCTCACGCTTCACTCGGACGCGGTCGGGCGCACGCTCGGCGAACTCCGGCTCGACAAGCTCGGCGTGACGGTCACGGCCATCCGTCGGCATGGCATTCGCGGGGTCGAGCCGGTGTCGGAGACGCGTCTGATGGCCGAGGACATCGTGGTGCTGCGCGGATTGCCCGACAAGCTGGTCGCGGCCGAGGCGCGTCTGCGCGGCCACGAATAGACGACCACTAGTCGACGGCCAGACCGTGAAGCGGGCGCGCTGTCGGGGCGTGCTGCTGGGGCGTGCTGATGGGGCGTACGTCGTGCGCCGGGTGGCACTGTCCGCTCGGTCGCGGGGCGTCGGGCGATTTTTGGCATAATGTGGCGTGTTTCCCCCTCAGTATTCCAAGAAGGATCCCCGTGCAGATCGACGAGTCCCCTGCCGCCTATATCAAGAGCCAGATTCGCACCGTGCCGGACTGGCCCGCGCCGGGAGTGCAGTTTCGCGACATCACCCCGTTGCTCAAGAACCCGCGCACCTTGCGGGTGCTCATCGATGTGTTCGTGCACCGCTACATGACGCAGCGTCCCGATTACATCGCGGGTCTCGACGCGCGCGGCTTCATTCTCGGTTCGATCCTGGCCTACGAGTTGAACATCGGCTTCATCCCCATTCGCAAGAAGGGCAAGCTGCCCTATCAGACGGTCGCGGAGGAGTACGAACTGGAATACGGCAGTGCAACGGTCGAGATCCATGCCGATGCCTGCGGCCCGGGCGACCGCGTGCTGCTCATCGACGATCTGGTCGCCACGGGCGGCACGATGCTCGCCGGCAAGAAGCTGCTGGAGCGCCTGGGGGCAACGGTCATCGAAGGGGCTGCCATTGTCGACCTGCCGGAACTGGGGGGCTCGCGCCTGATTCGCGCCGCCGGATTGCCACTGTTCCTGCTGTGCTCGTTCGAAGGCCATTGAACCCGGTTGCCTGAGCGGACGCTTTGCCGCGTTCCCACCCCTGATCATCCCCATTACCCCACTTCGGACACGCCGATGCCCAATCTCTGGCTGTTCTTGCTGACCTCGGTGGCGATCACGCTTGCGCCGGGGCCGGACAACATGCAGGTCATCGCGCGCGGCATTGCGCAGGGCCGTCGGGCGGGGCTGGCTGCGGCCGCCGGTTTCACGTCGGGATGTCTCTTCCACACGAGCGTCGCGGCCATCGGCCTGGCCGCCGTGCTGCGTTCGTCGCCGTGGGCCTTCGAGGGGATCAAGCTCGCGGGGGCCGCCTATCTGATCTGGATCGGCATCAAGGCGATACGCGCGCGCGGCGCGCTGGCGTTGGCCAACGAGGCCGCGCCGCAACCGCTCGCGGCCGTCTTTCGTCAAAGCGTGCTGGCGAATATGCTCAACCCCAAGGTCACATTGTTTTTCCTGGTGTTCCTGCCTCAGTTCGTGAGTGCCGACACGGCCCATCCGGGCGCGCAGATGCTGTTGCTCGGCCTGGTGTTCATGGCGCAGACGATTGTCGTGTTCAGCGCGTACGGATGGTTCGCTGGCGTGCTGGGCACGTGGCTCAAGCGACGCCCCGGGGCAGGGCGCTGGCTCGACCGTGCCGCCGGCGCCATCTTCATCGGCCTGGGCTTGCGCGTCGCGCTACAGGCGTAGGACGCACGCGCGCCCACGCATGAGCGGCGGCGGCCGCGCCGATGCCTTCCAGGAATTCGTAGTCCCACCGACATTGCCAGATCATGCTTGCCGAACAACGCCAACAGTACGTGCTTGAACAACTTGCCAAGACCGGGGCCCTCGCGATCAGCGATCTCGTGCGTGAGCTGGGAGTGTCGCGCGAGACGGTGCGCCGCGACCTCAACACGCTCGCCGCGCGCGGGCTGCTGCTCATGACGCACGGCGGCGCGCTGGCCGCCGATCGCAGCGAACCCGACTGGACGCTGCGCGAGAACGTCAACGCCGTGGGCAAGCGGGCCATCGGCATGCGCGCGGCGGAACTCGTACCCGATGGGGCGTCGGTGATCATCGACTACGGTACGACCACACGGGCGGTGGCGCAGGCGCTGCTTGCAAAGCACCGGTTGCGCATCTACACGAACGACTGGCAGATCGCGCGATTGCTGGGCCGTCATCACGACAATCAGGTGACACTGCTCGGCGGCGAGCTGCAGGACAACGAAGATGCCGTGCAGGGCTGGGATGCCATCAACCAGATATCGCAATACCATGCCGACTTCGCATTCATCGGCGTGGGCGGCGTGACTGAGGACGGTGGCATTACCGACTTCAACCGCGCGGCCGCCGAGCTTCGCGCGCGCATGCTGCTGTGTGCGAACATCTCGGCCGTGGTGGCGGACCATACCAAGTTCGGGCGCGTGACGCCCGTGCGTATCCGCCATTTCGAGGCGGCCCGCTACCTCATCAGCGACGCCGCGCCGCACAAGAGCATGCTGGCCCAACTGCGCGCTCGCGGCCCGGAACTCCTCATCGCGTAAATGTGTAGACAACATCGGCGCTCGACCCCGAGGCCGATGACGTCACGCCCCGTTTGGCGTGGCGTCGGCGCCCGCGCATCCGTGCGTGCCGTGGCGCCGAAAACGTTGTTAACTCCTTGACCCAATAAGGATTTTCAACGCCCATCGAAAAGCTCATCGATTGTCACTGTCTTGTCATCGGCACTTCTTAGACTGCTGTCACTTTTGGCACAAATTGCCACAAAACAGCTAGTCGAGCGATGCGGGCGACGTGCTCCCAGCCTGGGGCGCGGTTAGCGGGAATGCATCGGATCCGACCGGCGAGTCGATTGACAGGTGACCCGTGGACGAAGCAATTCGAATCGAGCGACTGACCAAGACTTTCGGGGGCGGCCGCCGTGCGCTCGACGAGGTGGCGCTTACCGTGATGCCGGGCGAAATGGTCGCCCTGATCGGGGCGTCGGGCTCGGGCAAGTCGACGCTGATGCGTCACATGGCGGGTTTCGTGGCGGCCGATCTGCAACCGGGCGGTATCGACATACTCGGTCGTCCGATTCAGCGCGACGGCCGCATCGTGCGCGAAGTGCGCCAGATTCGTCGCGACATCGGCTTCGTCTTCCAGCAGTTCAACCTGGTGGGCCGCATGCCGGTGATGACCAACGTGCTGACGGGTCTGCTCGCGCGCGTGCCGCTGTGGCGCAGCCTGCTATTCCGCTTCACGCCGGCCGAGCGTCAGGCCGCGATGGCGGCGCTCGCGGAGGTCGGCATCGCCGATCTGGCGTTCCAGCGCGCCAGCACGCTCTCGGGCGGTCAGCAGCAGCGTGCGGCGTTGGCGCGCACGCTGGTGCAGGGCGCGAAGATCATTCTTGCGGACGAACCGATTGCGTCGCTCGATCCGGAGTCGGCCCGCAAGGTGATGGACATGCTGGCCCGCATGAACCGCGATCACAAACTGACGGTCGTTGTCTCGCTGCATCAGGTGGATGTCGCCATGCGTTACTGCGTGCGAACCGTTGCCCTGCATCAGGGACGCGTGGTGTACGACGGCCCGTCCGCGGCGCTCACGCCCGACCTGCTGCGCCGTCTTTATGGCGTGCAGGCAAGCGAACTGCTTAACGACCGCGTTGACCCGGTCGATCACGTTGACCATGTGGAAGGCGCCGACGACAGCGACGCTGCCGACGCCTCTCCGCGCGCAGCCGGCCCCGCGCCGGCCAATGCGCAAGCCCCATTCCTCACCTCGATGTCCCTCAGTCTGACCTGACCAGGAGCTTGCTCTCATGAAACTTTGGAAAACCCTGCTGGCCGGCGCGGCCATGCTTGCCTCGGTGGCGGCAGTGCACGCGCAGGAAATCAATTTCGGCATCATCTCGACCGACTCGAGCGCGGCACTGCGCCAGCGTTGGCAGCCGCTGATCGACGACATGGAGAAGCAAACCGGCATCAAGGTGACGCCGTTCTTCGCCACCGACTACGCCGGCGTGATCGAAGGCATGCGCTTCAACAAGGTGCAGCTCGCCTGGCTGGGCAACAAGGCCGCGATGGAAGCCGTGGACCGCTCGCAAGGTGAAGTCTTCGCGAAGATCATGTACGCCGACGGCACCGAAGGCTACTACTCGCTGCTGATCGCGAACAAGGCGAGCCCGTACAAGACGCTCGACGACGTGATCAAGAACGGCAAGAAGATCAACTTCGGCCTGGGCGATCCGACCTCGACGTCGGGCACGCTGGTGCCGGGCTACTACGTGTTCGCGAAGCACAACATCGATCCGCGCACGTACTTCAAAACCGCGCGCAGCTCGAATCACGGCGCGAACCTGATGGCCGTGCTCAACAACCAGGTCGACGTGGCCACCAACAACACCGAAGAAATTGACAAGCTCGAGGCAACGCAGCCGGAGAAGGCCAAGCAGGTGCAGGTGATCTGGAAGTCGCCGCTGATCCCGTCGGATCCGCTGGTGTGGCGCAAGGACCTGCCGGATGCGACGAAGAAGAAGATTCGCGACTTCTTCCTGGCGTACGGCAAGGACGCACATGAGAAGGAAGTGCTGAAGAACATCTACAACTACGGCGGCTTCCGTGCGTCGAGCAACGCGCAACTGCTGCCGATCCGCCAGCTCGAGCTGTTCAAGCAGAAGCAACAAATCCAGTCGGATGCCAACCTCGATGCCGCCAAGAAGCAATCGCAATTGACCGACATCGACAGCAAGCTCGCCGCGCTCGATCAGGAAATGAGCAAAACGAAGTAAGCGCCTGATTGCCTGGGCGTGGAACGACACAATGTCACAGGGCGGCGCACGGGCGTTGCTCTGTGATCGGTGACGGCGGGCCAGGTCATCTGGCCTGCCGTGACCGCTGATGACCTCTGTGGTCCGATGATTTTCCGGTCGATGCTGCACCGGCTTGCCTTGTGGTACACGACATGAACACCAGCGTATCCCTCACTGCAAATGGCCGCCTGCCGGGCGAGCCGCCCAAGCGCTCATGGCTGACGTTGATCGGCTGGGGCGCATTCTTCCTGATCCTGGTGTGGTCGTGGGGCGGCGCCGATATGCGTCCGCTCGATCTGATTCGCGATTCCGGCAACATGAGCCAATTCGCGCACGATTTCTTCCCGCCCGATTTTCACGACTGGCGCGTGTATGTCCACGAGATGCTCGTGACCATTCATATCGCTGTCTGGGGCACGGTGCTCGCCGTGGTGTGCTCGATTCCGATGGGGTTGCTCTCGGCGTCGAACATGGTGCCGGCGTGGGTGTACCAGCCGGTGCGTCGCGTGATGGACGCCTGCCGCGCGATCAATGAGATGGTCTTCGCGATGCTCTTCATCGTGGCGGTAGGGCTTGGCCCGTTCGCCGGGGTGTTGGCGCTGTGGGTGCATACGACGGGCACGCTCTCGAAGCTGTTCGCCGAAGCGGTCGAAGCGATCGATCCGCGCCCGGTCGAAGGTGTGCGGGCCACCGGGGCGCGCGCGATCGATGAAATTCTTTACGGCGTGCTGCCGCAGGTCATGCCGCTGTGGATCTCGTACACGCTGTACCGCTTCGAGTCGAATGTGCGTTCGGCGTCGGTGGTCGGCATGGTGGGCGCGGGCGGCATCGGCGTGGTGCTCTACGAAGTGATCCGCAGCTTCGAGTACGCGCAGACCTGTGCCGTGATGCTCATCATGATCGTGGTCGTCACATGCATCGACGTGTTTTCGGCCCGTGTGCGCAAGCATGTGATCTGATCGTCCCGCCGCGTCCATCGCGTCAATCCGCAAAGGGCACTTGGGTGCCCTTTGTTTTTCCTGACGGCAGCCGCTTCGCGCCGGCGCCGAGTCCCGCACAGCGGCCAATGTCGATCGCCTGGGCCGTGACGCCGTTCCCGGCGCGCAGCCAAACCGGAGCCTCCCCATGCCCTCAGCCTTGCCCACTCAAGCTCGCGTCGTCATCGTCGGTGGCGGCATCGTCGGCTGTTCGGTCGCCTATCACCTCGCCAAACTGGGATGGACGGACGTCGTCCTGCTGGAGCAGGGACAGTTGTCGTGCGGCACGACGTGGCACGCGGCGGGGCTGGTCGGCCAGTTGCGCTCGCAGGAGAGCATGACGAAGCTCATCCGCTATTCGACGAAGCTCTACAGCGAACTGGAAGCGGAGACGGGGCTCGCCACGGGCTGGAAGGCATGCGGGTCGTTGTCGGTGGCCCGCACCCAGGCGCGCATGACGCAACTCAAGCGCACGGCGGCGGTGGCGCGTGCCTATGGCGTGCAGTGCGACGTCGTCTCGCCGCGCGAGGCCGGCGAACTCTGGCCGGCGATGCGCACTGACGATCTCGTCGGCGGGGTGTGGCTGCCGGGCGACGGCAAGGCTAACCCGACCGATCTCACGCAGGCGCTCGCGCGCGGCGCGCGCAGCCGTGGCGTGCGCATCGCGGAGAACACGCGCATCACGGAGATTCACACGGCGTCGCCTGGCGGGATTCGCACGGCGACGGGGGTGTCCTGGTGCAATAAAGACGGCGAAAGCGGACGCATCGACGCGGAGATCGTCGTGAACTGCGCGGGGCAGTGGGCCAAGGCCGTGGGTCGTCTGTGCGATGTGAGCGTGCCGCTGCATTCGGCCGAGCATTACTACATCGTGACGGAACGGATCGCGGGCGTGCATCCGGATCTGCCGGTCATGCGCGACCCGGACGGCTACATCTACTTCAAGGAGGAAGTCGGCGGTCTCGTGATGGGCGGCTTCGAGCCGAACGCCAAGCCGTGGGGCATGAACGGCATTCCCGAGAATTTCGAATTTCAACTGCTGCCCGACGACTGGGACCAGTTCGAGATCCTCATGGAGAACGCATTGATGCGTGTGCCCGCGCTCGAGACGGCGCAGATCCGGCAGTTCTACAACGGCCCCGAGTCGTTCACACCGGACAACAACTTCATGCTCGGCGAAGCGCCCGAGCTGCGCAATTTCTACGTTGGCGCGGGCTTCAATTCGATGGGCATTGCGTCGGCCGGCGGGGCCGGCATGGCGCTGGCCGAGTGGATCGTGGCGGGCGAGCCGACGATGGACCTCTGGCCCGTCGACATCCGCCGCTTTGCTCGATTCAACGGCAACGATACCTGGCTGCATGATCGCGTGAAGGAAACGCTCGGCCTGCACTACGCCATGCCGTGGCCAAATCGCGAACTGGACACGGCGCGGCCGTTCCGTCGCTCGCCACTGCACGCGACGTTGCTCGCCAAAGGCGCCTGCTTCGGCAGCAAGATGGGCTGGGAGCGGCCGAACTTTTTCGCGCCGTCGCCGGAGCAGGCGACGATCGATTACCGCTTCGGTCAGCAGAACTGGCACGCGTGGAGTGCCGCGGAGCATCGCGCGTGCCGTGAGGCCGTCGCGCTGTTCGACATGAGTTCTTTCGCGAAACTGCTCATCAAGGGCCGCGATGCCGAGCGCGTGCTGCAAGCGTTGTGTACCAACGACGTGGCCGTGCCGCCCGGGCGTACCGTCTACACGGGGATGCTCAACGAGCGCGGCGGTTACGAATCGGACTTCACACTCACGCGACTCGCGCCCGATCAATACCTGATGGTCACCGGTTCGGCGCAGACGACCCGTGACATGGACTACCTCGAACGGCGCATTGCCCAGCAGCCCGACGATCCGCGCTGTACGGTCGTCGACGTCGGCGGGCAATACGCGGTACTGGCGCTCATGGGGCCGAATTCCCGCGCGCTGTTGCAGCGGGTGTCCCGCGCTGATTTTTCCAACGAGGCGTTTGCGTTCGGCACGAGCCAGGAAATCGATCTCGGCTATGCCACGGTGCGTGCCACGCGCCTGACCTACGTCGGCGAACTCGGTTGGGAGCTGTACGTGCCCGTCGAGTTCGCGGTGGGCGTCTATGAAACGCTGCACGCGGCGGGCGCCGCCTTCGGGTTGAAGGATGCGGGCTACTACGCCATCGACTCGCTGCGTATCGAGAAGGGCTATCGTGCCTGGGGACGAGAACTGACGCCTGACACGAACCCGGTGCAAGCGGGGCTGACGTTCGCCTGCAAGCTGGCCGGCGGTCTCCCGTTTGTCGGCCGCAAGGCGGTCGAGCTGGCCAAATCGACGGGGGTCCGCCGCAGGCTTGTGAGCGTTGTGCTCGACGGGGCGAGCGACAGGATGCTCTGGGGCGGTGAGGCGCTGCTTCGCAACGGCGAGCCGGTTGGCTTCCTGTCGTCGGCCGCGTATGGGCACACGATCGATGCGCCCGTCGGGCTCGCCTATCTGACGAATCCCAACGGCGTCGTGTCCGCCGAATACGTGGAATCGGGCCGCTATCAGGTCGATCTCGCGGGCGATCGGCTCGACGCTCGAGTGCAACTGCGCGCGCTGTACGACCCGAAGGGCGAGCGCGTGAGCGCTTGAACGGGCGAGCCTGTCGCGGTGGGGCGCGACGACGATGCAGGCCGCCGCGACACCGGAGGCGGGCGGACTCGCCGCCGCTTCTGTAAAATGCCGCTTTTGCCTCGATTTCGCGCGTCTCCGACGGGGGCGCGTCCGGTCTCTGACGTATGCCTTTTGCTTGTATTGCGGCGGCGCGCCGCTTCGACGACACCGCGCATCTGCCGCTCGTGATCGGTTCGCAGCGTTATGGGTGGGTTCGCCGTCGCGACGCCGAGTCGCTGTGCCGTTGGCCCGACGTGTTCGAGATCAGTTCACTCGCGGTGCGGATTCATCCGCGCCACGATACCTGCGAAGCGCGCACGGCGGCGCTGGCGCCGGTGATCGAGGCGCTGGCGGCCGAGGGACTCATCACGGGTTGGCGCAATGAGCGCTATGCCATCCGGCAACGGCTCTATGACGCGCCGCTCGCGTGGATCGAACGCGCGGCCTCGCGCTTTTTCGGCACGCGCACGTTCGCCGTGCATGTGAACGGCTACGTGCCGGCCCGCTTCGTGGGCGAAGCACCGAAGCTCTGGATTGCGCGGCGCAGTGTGCTCAAGGCGACCGATCCCGGTTGTCTCGACAATACGGCCGCCGGGGGCATCGGCAATGGGATTGGCGTGGGCGACACGCTCGTCAAGGAGTGCTGGGAAGAGGCCGGCATTCCGGCCCATCTGGCGAACGACGCGCGGCCTGGCCGCACGCTGCATATCCTCGCGGAAATTCCGGAGGGCGTGCAGTCCGAGCAGATTTTCGTCTACGATCTCGCGCTGCCGCGCGGCTTCGTGCCCGAGAATCAGGACGGCGAGGCGAGCGCGCACTGGCTGTGCTCGGCCGGCGACGTGCGCGAGGTGATCGCGCACGGCAAGATGACCGTCGACGCGAGCCTCGCCAGTCTCGACTTCCTGCTGCGCGAGGGCGCCATTCGCACCAAGGACTGCGCCGGAATCGAGGCGTTGTTCAAGCCGGCGGACGAATGATCGAGGCCATTGGACGCACGTCCATCGATACCGATTTCAACACTGCAACGACATTGCAAGCCTTTGCCCAGGAGCAATCATGGCACCGATCGAAAATAGCTACATTCTGAAGTTGTCCTGCCCGGACCGTCCTGGCATCGTCCACGCGGTGGCCGGTTTCCTGGTCGAGCGCGGCGGCAACATTCTCGACTCGGCCCAGTTCAACGATCGCTTCACCGGCGGCTTCTTCATGCGCGTGCATTTCCAGCAACTGCCGGGCCAGAGCGATCTGGTCGCGTTGCAGCGCGACTTTGCCCCGCTCGCAGTGCAGTATGAGATGCAATGGGAGTTGGTCGACGCCGCGATCAAGCCGCGCGTGATGCTCATGGTCTCGAAGATCGGTCACTGCCTGAACGATCTGTTGTTCCGCTACAAGACGGGCCAGCTCAACATCGAAATCCCGGCCATCGTCTCGAACCACAAGGATTTCTACCAACTGGCCGCGAGCTACAACATTCCGTTCCATTACCTGCCGCTCATGAACGCAACGCCCGAATCGAAGGCGGCGCAGGAAGCGAAGGTGTATGAACTGGTGCAGGACAACGACATCGATCTGGTGGTCCTCGCGCGCTACATGCAGGTGTTGTCCAGCGATCTGTGCGAGAAACTCGCAGGCCGCGCGATCAACATTCACCATTCGTTCCTGCCGAGCTTCAAGGGCGCGAAGCCGTACTATCAGGCGTTCGACCGTGGCGTGAAGCTGATCGGGGCGACGGCGCACTACGTGACGTCCGATCTCGACGAGGGTCCGATCATCGAGCAGGAAGTCGAGCGCGTGGACCACACGATGGACCCGGAGCAACTGACCGCCATCGGGCGCGACGTGGAATGTGTGGCGCTGGCGCGCGCCGTGCGTTATCACGCCGAGCATCGCATTCTGCTCAACGGCCACAAGACGGTGATCTTCCGCTAAGCGAAGCGCTAGGTGCGCCGCGCCAGCTCACTGCCGGCATCGCGCGCAAGCCGCGCAATCGAAATCGTCGAACTCACGGCAATCAGCCCGACCACCAGGAACGCCCACGGGAAGTCGACGTCGATCACATGATCGCGCCCGTGCAGCCACGACGACGTCTGCAACACGGCGGCGCCGATGGTGATGCCCAGCGTGAGCGACACCTGTTGGGCGACGCTGGCCAGGCTGGTGGCCTGACTCATGCGCGGCGCCGGCACGTCCGCGTATGAAATGGCGTTCAGGCTCGTGAACTGCAACGAGCGGAAGCATCCGCCAAACAGCAGCGTGCCGAGAATCACCAGATGCGACGTCTGTGCGGTGAACAACCCGTAGCCGCCAATCGTCGCCGACGCGACCAGCGCGTTCGTCATCAGCACGCGGCGAAAACCCCAGCGTTGCAGAATGCGTAGCGAGAGCGTCTTCATGAACATCGCGCCCGCGGCCGAGATGAACGTGAGCGCGCCCGATTCCATCGGCGTCATCCCGAAACCCAGTTGCAGCATCAGCGGCAGCAGGAATGGCGTGGCGCCGACGCCAATGCGAAACAGCGTGCCGCCCGCCACACCGGCGCGGAACGTGGGGATGCGAAAGAGGTCGAGCCGCAGCAGCGGATGCGCGAGCCCCTTCGCATGACGCAGGTAGGCCACGAGCAACGCCGCACCGATGGCGACGAGTCCCAGCGCGAGCGACACAGGGATCAGATGGCGGCCGATGGTGGACAACCCCAGCATCAGGATCGAGAGTCCGAGGCCCGACAGCACGAAGCCCCGGATGTCGAGCGGCGGCACGTCGTCCTCATAAAGATCGGGAATGTACTTCGTTGCAAGAACGAAGCCGAGCACGCCGATGGGGATGTTGATGTAGAAGATCCAGCGCCAATGCCAGTACGTGGTGATGAAGCCGCCAAGCGGCGGGCCGAGCACCGGGCCGACCAGCGCGGGGATCGTGAGGTAATTGAGTGCGCGCACCATGTCGCGCTTTTCCACGGACTTGAGCAAGGCGAGGCGTCCCACCGGCACCATCATCGCACCGCCCATGCCCTGGATGAAACGCGCGATCACCAGTTCCGGCAGCGTGCTCGAGATGCCGCAGCAGATCGAGCCAAGCACGAACACGCCGATGGCCGTGCGAAAGACATTGCGCGTGCCGAAACGATCGGCAATCCATCCGCTGATCGGAATGAAGACCGCGAGGCTGATGAGGTAGGTCGTGAGCGCGAGCTTGAGCGTGATCGGGCTCTCGCCGAGATCTTGCGCAATCAACGGCAACGAGGTGGACAACACGGTGGAATCCATGTTCTCCATGAACAGCGCGCAGGCAACGATCAGTGGAACAAGCATGAGGCATGACGTTGCCGTCGCGGCAACCGGGTAAGCAAACGAAGAACGACTCGACACACGAGCGGCGGTGCGTCAGCGGGGGGCAATCGATAACACGGCGGTGCGCCGGTCATCGCAGGCTCGATGGCGGCGCAGTGAGGGTTATAGCAAACTTCTCCGCGGTCCGCGCCGGTCGCGTGCAGCGCCAGGCGTCATGCGGGTTTTCACGGAGCCCGCGCCGGGCAACATCGCTTTGGAGGGTGGAATGCGGTGTTGCACCACAATACGTTGTTGTATCTATCGAAACGCGCGGTCGATCGTTGCATGCTGGCGGTTGCAGCGACGCCGGCAACGACACCAGCGTCGATGCCCTCGCAGGCGTTCGAGCCTATCGCGATGTCAGGAAGTCGCGCAGCACGTCGAGGTGCGTGTGCGCATCCTCCTCTTCCAGTCGATGGGCTGCGGTGAGCAACGTGATGGGGCCTTCGGTCAATCGCGTGCGCAGGTCTGTGAGCGTGGCGTTTCGCTCGGCGTCGAGCGCGGCGAGTTCATCCAGATAGCGTTGGCGGAATTCGTCGAACTGCTCGGGATGCTGGTGAAACCACTGGCGCAGCGGCGTGCTCGGGGTGGCGTCCTTGGCCCAGAAGTCGATTTGCGCCTTGGCCTTGGCGAGACCGCGGGGCCAGAGGCGATCGGCGAGCACGCGTTGGCCGTCGGCAGCTTCGGGGGCATCGTATACCCGCTTGAAGCGAATCTCGGGAAGTTTGGCGCCGCGCTTGCGAGCGGGGTTGGCTTTGACCGGCGGGGCGGCGTCAGGTGTCTTCGACGACGGCATAGGCGGCGACCTCGGAGCGTGGGAGCGCAAGCGCGCGACACGCGAGAGCTTACCCGAGGCGCCCGAGGCCGGCGAGTGCCGTGCTCGTTCGGCGACGCCGAGTTGCGTCGCCGAACGTGAGGGCCGTCGAGAACGCCGCGCCCTGCATGCGTCGGCGGCCACCCCATCACGCTGCGCGCGTGAGGGGCGCGACTTGCCGAATGCCGAGCGACGCCAGCGACTGCCCGATCGCCGTGACGACGTTGCGCATTTCGTTATCGTCCACGGCGCCAATGCAGCCCACGCGAAACGTGTCGATCTGCGTGAGCTTGCCGGGGTAGAGGATGTAACCCCGTTCGCGCACCGCCGCATAGAACGTCTGGAAATCGTACTTGCTGTCGGCGGGCGCGTGGAACGTCACGATCACGGGCGCCTGAATCTCCGGCGCGAGGAACGGCCGGAAGCCCAGCGACGCCATCCCCTCGACCAATGTCCGGCAGTTCTTGCGGTAGCGTTCGCCGCGAGCCGGTTGGCCGCCCTCGGCGAAAAACTGATCGACGGCCGCGCGCAGGGCCGCGACCACGTGCGTCGGCGGGGTGAAGCGCCATTGCGTGGTCTTCTGCATGTATGCGTACTGGTCGTGCAGGTCCATCGCCAGCGAATGGCTGTTGCCGCCGCTCGCTTCGAGCACTGACCGCCTGGCGATCACGAAGCCCATGCCCGGCACCCCTTCCAGGCATTTGCCGCTCGCGGCGACCAGCGCGTCGAATGGCATCGATCGCACGTCGATGTCCAGCGCGCCGAACGAACTCATGGCATCGACGATCAGCCCTTTACCGTGCCTCTGGCAGACGTGTGCAATATCCGCGAGCGGATTGAGGACCCCCGCGCCAGTTTCCAGGTGGACCTGAGCAACGTGCGTGATCGACGGATCGAGCGTGAGCGCTTCGTCGATCGCGATGGCACTGGCCGCCTGATCGTCGGGAATGGGCAGGGCGACGGCGTCGCGCTCGAGATAGCGACAGATCTTGAGCAGGCGCTGGCAGTACGCGCCGTTGTCCGGCACGAGAATGCGTGCGTCGCGCGGCGTGAGCGTGCCGATGGCCGCTTCGACCGAGAACGTGCCCGAGCCTTGGAGCGGGACGCAGACATGCGTGTCGCCGCCCTGCACGATGTCCACGAGATCGCGGCACAGCGACGCGGTGACGCGGTTGAACTGCGCGTCCCACGAGCCCCAGTCGCGCAACATGGCCTGCCGCGTCGCCGGCGACGTGGTGAGCGGGCCGGGGGTGAGCAGAATCGGTTCCTGACCAAGAATCATGACCGCCTCCTATCAAGCGGGAAAACAAGCTGCGTTCGGTGAACACCTCGGCGAGGCGATGTGTTGCATATTATTGGCAAATTATGTCGTTTTATTGAAACCGCTGAGGTGTTGTCATCTGTTCGTCAAATACCTCAAATAGTATGGAAACCTTTGATTGGGATAGGGTTTTGTCGTCGCTGCGCGCAACGTTGTTCAGCGGTTCTGCGCAATCTCTGGGAAATGGCGAGTGCAATTTGTTGACAATCTACAAATCGTTGTGCTTGAATAGTCAACAACACAAATAGTCGCGTAACGCCACAAATTGCCAATGATCGGCGCGGAAGCGATTTGTGCCGTTGCGGGATCGCGTCGCAGGATGACGCCAGCGTTCGGAGAGAAGGAAGACCGGTATGAACCCAAATCCCACGTCGCCCTCGGCGATCGAGCTGTTACAGAGCCAGTCGCTGACCACGCTTGTCCAGCACGAAATCGAGCGTCTCATCATGGCGGGCGCCCTTACGCCCGGCACCAAGCTCAACGAGATCGAAGTGGCCGGCCGTCTGGGCGTGTCGCGCGGTCCGGTGCGCGAAGCGTTTCGCGCGCTCGAAGAAGCGGGGCTGCTGCGCACCGAGAAGAATCGGGGCGTGTTTGTGCGCGTTATCTCGCTGGAGGAGGCCGAAGAGATCTACACGCTGCGCGGCGTGCTCGACGAATTCGTGGCGCGCACGCTGGCGGAGTCGATCACCTCGGCGCAGCTCACCCGTCTGCGCGAGTCCGTCGAGGCTATGCACATTGCGGTAGAGGCGGGCGACAGCGAGGCGTATTACCGGCTGAACCTGGCGTTTCACGACGCGCTCGTCGAGATGGTCGGCAATCGCAAGTTAATTGAAACCTACCGGCGCCTGGTCAGGGAGCTGAGCCTGTTCCGTCACGAAGCGCTGACCGGCGATACGTCTGCGCCGCCGCAGTCGGCGCGTGAGCATCGCGACATCGTGAGCGCGATTGCGTCGCGCGACCCCGAGCATGCGGCGCAAGTCACGCGCGAGCATCTGTCGCGAGGCCGCGCGCGCATTCGCGAGGCCCTTGCGCGGGCACCTGGTGCCGCCGCGCAGGCGAAGGCCGGCTGAAGGACCGTGAACGATTTGTACTGCTGAATACCCGGCCGTCGGGTGCGTGCTGCCGCGAGGGCGACACCGTCGGCCATTTACCGAATTGCGCTTGAGGAGACCCGACGTGAACCCGTCCGTACAGATCGAAGTTAACGGCCGCCAATACCGGTTGCCGCAACAGCCGACCGTCATCGTCTGCGTCGATGGCTGCCAGTTCGAGTATCTCGAAGCCGCCGCTGCTGCCGGCGTCGCCCCGTACCTGAAGCACCTGCTGGCGGACGGTGCGGTATTTCAGGGCGACTGCGTCGTGCCGTCGTTCACCAACCCGAACAACCTGTCGATTGTGACCGGCGTACCCCCCGCCGTGCATGGCATCTGCGGCAATTACTTCTTCGACCCGTCGGCCGATGGCGGTCGCGGCGCGGAAGTCATGATGAACGATCCTGCCTACCTGCGCGCGGGCACGGTGCTTGCCGCCGCCGCCGATGCGGGGGCGAGCGTGGCGGTCGTGACCGCGAAGGACAAGCTGCGCAAGCTGCTCGGCCATCGCATGACGGGCATCTGCTTCTCGTCGGAAAAGGCGGACCACGTCACGCTCGCCGAGAACGGTATCGACGACGTGCTGGGACTCGTCGGCATGCCGGTGCCGGACGTCTACAGCGCGGCACTTTCCGAGTTCGTGTTCGCCGCCGGGGTGCGCCTGCTGGAGACGCGTCACATCGACCTGATGTATCTCTCGACGACCGACTACGTTCAGCACAAATGGGCGCCGGGCACGCAGGGCGCGAACGATTTCTACGCCATGATGGACGGCTATCTGCGTCGCATGGACGCGCTGGGCGCCGTCATCGGACTGACGGCCGACCACGGCATGAACGCCAAGCACGATCCGGCGACTGGCCGGCCCAATGTCATCTATTTGCAGGATCTGCTCGACGACTGGCTCGGCAAGGGCGTGGAAGCCGGCGGCGCGCGAGTGATTCTGCCGATTACCGATCCCTACGTGGTGCATCACGGCGCGCTCGGCTCGTTTGCCACGATCTATCTGCCGCAGGACGTGGATCGCGACGCCATGCGCCGGCGCATCGCCGCGATGCCCGGTATCGAGGTCGTGCTGAGCAACGCCGAGGCATGCGCTCGCTTCGAACTGCCGCCCGACCGCGTGGGCGACCTGGTCGTTGTGAGCGATCAGTCGGTCGTGTTGGGCACGAGTGCCAGCCGTCACGATCTGACCGGACTCACGGTGCCGCTGCGCTCGCATGGCGGGATCTCGGAGCAGACGGTGCCGTTGCTGTTCAACCGCAAGACCGGCGGCATTCCGGGCAAGGCGCGGTTGCGCAACTTCGACATTCTCGACGTGGCACTCAATCACGTCTGACGCGGTACCGCAACGCCTTTGCCCTGTGAGCCCGCGGCGTGCAACCCAGAACGGTTGCGTCGCCGGGCCCCGACCCGTTGGACACGCTGTGGAGAACCCCATGAATGCGCCGCACAAGCTGCATCCCCAGTTCCGCGCCGAAGCGCTTCGCATCGGCGGCGAGAAGGTGACCCGCGATCGAATCATCGAAATCTTCAATCCCTACTCGGGCGATCTGGTGGGCACGGTGCCGAAAGCCTCGCTCGATGACGTGCGCCGCGCGTTCTCGATTGCGAAGCAGTATCGCTCGACGCTCACGCGCTTCGAGCGCGCCAACATTCTCGATAAGGCCGCGGCGTTGCTGCGCGAGCGCACGGTCGAGGCGGCGGCGATCATCACGATGGAATCGGGGTTGTGCAAGAAAGACGCCGTCTACGAAATCGGTCGCGTGGCCGATGTGCTCGGGTTCGCCGCCGGCGAAGCGCTCAAGGACGACGGACAGGCGTTCTCGTGCGATCTCACGCCGCATGGCAAGAAGCGCCGCGTTGTAACGCAGCGAGAGCCGCTGCTCGGGGCCATCTCGGCCATCACACCGTTCAACCACCCCATGAACCAGGTGGCCCACAAGGTCGCGCCGTCGATTGCGACCAACAATCGCATGGTGCTCAAGCCGTCGGAAAAGGTGCCGCTCTCGGCCTGCTACCTGGCAGACACGCTTTATGAAGCGGGTCTGCCGCCGGAGATGCTGCAAGTCGTGACCGGCGACCCGATGGAGATTGCCGACGAGCTGCTCACGAACGAGAACATCGACATGATCACGTTCACCGGGGGCGTGTCGATCGGCAAGTACATCGCGTCGAAGGCGGGCTATCGTCGCATCGTGCTCGAACTCGGCGGCAACGATCCGTTGATCGTGATGGAGGACGCCGATCTCGATCGTGCGTCCGATCTGGCGGTGCAGGGGTCGTACAAGAATTCAGGCCAGCGCTGCACGGCCGTCAAGCGGATGCTCGTCCATCGCGATATTGCGGCGCAGTTCACCGATCTCGTGGTGGAAAAGACCCGCGCGTGGAGGTACGGCGACCCGGCCGACGGCGCCAACGACATGGGTACGGTCATCGACGAAGCGGCCGCCCGCCTGTTCGAGGCACGCGTGAACGAAGCGGTGTCACAGGGCGCCCGCTTGCTCGTGGGCAACCGGCGCGAGGGCGCGCTGTACTCGCCGACTGTCATCGATCGCGTCGATCCGAAAATGACGGTCGTGCGCGAAGAGACCTTCGGGCCGGTGTCGCCGATTCTGACGTTTGGCAGCATTGACGAAGCCATCGCCATCTCCAACGGCACGGCATTCGGTCTGTCGTCCGGCGTGTGCACGAACCGCCTTGATTATGTGACGCGCTTCACCAACGAACTGCAGGTGGGGACGGTCAATATCTGGGAAGTGCCGGGCTATCGCATCGAGTTGACGCCGTTTGGCGGCATCAAGGATTCCGGGCTCGGCTACAAAGAAGGCGTGCAGGAGGCGATGAAGAGCTTCACCAACACCAAGACGTTCACGTTGCCGTGGGGTGTCTGAGGCAGGTGATCGACCGCGCAAGGGGCGCCCGCCGACACCGTCAAATGGGGCGAAAAGCCGCGTTTCGCGGCGCTTCGGCTCAGGCTGTTCCCCTTGCGCAACAAGGCTTGGCGGAATCAGGGCGAAAATTGTGACAAATTGATGACACGATTGTTGCGCTGGTCATTTTGGTGTACGGTGTTCCGATTGGGGATACGCATGACGCGTGAACTTCATACGCATCCCGACGCCAGTGTTGGACTGACGCGGGATGCCGGTTTGGCAAACCAGTGTGCGCGTCATGTTGGCGGCGCAGGGCGCTGCCGGTCCCGTCGACACAATGATCACGGAACACTGGCATGCTGACACTCCTTAACCTGCTCTCCGGCGTTGCAATGCTGATCTGGGGGACGCACATCGTGCGTACCGGGGTCTTGCGCGTCTACGGCGCCGATCTGCGGCGCATTCTGTCGCACAGCATTTCGAATCGATTCCTGGCGTTTGCGGCAGGCTTGCTCGTCACGGGACTCGTGCAGAGCAGCAACGCGACGGCGCTTATCGTCTCGTCGTTCGGTGCACAGGGCCTGATCGCGCTCGCACCCGCGCTGTCGATCATGTTGGGGGCGGACGTCGGTACGGCGCTGATGGCGCGAATCCTGACGTTCGATCTGCATTGGCTTTCGCCGTTGTTGATCTTTTTCGGCGTGGTCTTCTTTCTGTCGCGCAAGCAGACGCGCGCTGGCCAGATCGGCCGCGTGGCCATCGGGCTCGGGTTGATCGTGCTGGCGTTGCAATTGATCGTGAACGCGACCACGCCGATGACCGAAGCGGCGGGCGTCAAGGTGCTGTTCGGGTCGCTGACCGGCGATGTGATGCTCGACACGCTGATCGGTGCGCTCTTCGCGATGGTGTCGTATTCGAGTCTGGCGGCGGTGCTGTTGACGGCGACGCTGGCGTCGTCGGGCGTGATTTCGCTCAAGGTGGCCTTGTGCCTCGTGATCGGCGCGAATCTGGGCAGCGGCATGCTCGCGATGCTCACGTCGGCCGGGCAGAATGCGGCGGGCCGTCGCGTGGTCTTCGGCAGCCTTGTGTTCAAGCTGATCGGCTGCCTGGTCGTGCTGCCGTTCGTCGACTATGCGCCGGCGCTGGTGAGCTGGCTCTCGGATGCCCCCGCGCAAGCCGTCGTCAATTTCCACGTGCTCTACAATCTGGTGCGATGCGTGGTGTTCCTTGCGTTCACCGAGCCGATGGCGCGCCTGTGCGTGCGTCTGCTCTCGGAACGGCCGGAGGCGGACGGCGTGATGCGTCCTCGCCACCTGGATGAGAGCGCGCTGGAGATGCCGTCGGTGGCGCTGTCCAACGCGACACGCGAGACGCTGCGCATGGGCGACATCGTCGAGCAGATGCTCAATGGGTTGCTCGAAGTCATTCGCAGCAACGACGTGGCGCGCGCGAGAGAGACGCGCCGGCTCGACGACGACGTCGACCATCTCTATACCGCGGTGAAGATGTACCTGACGCGCGTGTCGCGCGAGAACCTGAGCGAGCAGGACAGTCGCCGCTGGACGGACATCATTTCGCTCACGATCAATCTGGAGCACGCGGGCGACATCATCGAGCGCATGGTGACGGAGGTCGAGGAGAAGAAGATCTCGCACAAGCTGTCGTTCTCGGAAGCGGGGTTGCAGGAAATCTGCGACATGCATGCGCGACTGGTGACGAACCTGCAACTGGGGCTCTCGGTGTTCCTGAACACCGACCTCCGGAGTGCGCAGCGGCTCATGGCCGAGAAGGAGAGCTTCCGCGATCTGGAGCGCGCCTATTCGTACACGCACTTGAACCGTCTGGCGGGCCAGTCGGTGCAGAGCATCGAGACGAGTTCACTGCACCTGGACATCATCAGCGACATGAAGCGTTTGAACTCGCTGTTCTGCTCGACGGCGTATCCGGTGCTCGACGATGCCGGTGCGCTGCGCAAGAGCCGCATGCGGGACAAGCCGAAGGACGGCAAGGACGCGAAGGATACAAGGGATTCGAAGACGCCCAAGGAATCGAAGGCGTCGACGCTGGCGGTACTGGCCGATGTCGCGACGGCTGCCGCCGCCGGTGTTCGCGACGACAACGAGAGTTCACACGATGGCCCTGAGCCTGCCGGACATCCGCACCCTGTTCGATAACTTCGGTTCGCTGGCTTACAGCGGCGAGCCGGTCACGCAATTGGAGCATGCGCAGCAAAGCGCGGCATTGGCCGAGAGCGAAGGCGCCGACGAGGCGCTGGTGGCCGCCAGTTTCCTGCACGATCTCGGTCATCTGCTCAACCTTCAGGGCGAAACGCCCTCTGAGCGCGGCATCGACGATCTGCATCAGTACTTCGCCCTGCCTTTCCTGCGCCCGCTGTTCAGCAACGCGGTGCTCGATCCCATTCGTCTGCACGTGGATGCCAAGCGCTGTCTGTGCGCGGTCGATCCCGATTACTTCAGCAAACTCTCGGTCGATTCGGTGCGCAGTCTGGCGTTGCAGGGCGGGGTGTTCAGCGATGACGAGGCGAAGACGTTCCTGGCTCGCGAGCATGCCGAGGCGGCGCTGCGGCTACGTCGCTGGGACGACCGCGCGAAGGTCGCCGGCATGCCGACGCCATCGCTCGATCACTATATGAAATTGCTGGCGCGGGTAACGCTTCAATGAGGCAGGCGTGCGCGCCAGCCTGCGGGCAGCAGCCTCAGGACCGCCGCGCGTGACGGGTGCCAGAAGGCGGACAGGAGCAACAGGGCGCCGCCGACCACGACGGCGACAACCGCCAACGCATGCGTGTTCTCCGAGGTCACGAGAAGGTTGAGCATTGCCGTAATCACATACAACAGCGACGACATCATCAGGGCGCGACGGTCGATCGCGAGCGAAATTCCCGTGAGCAAGACGAAGAATGCGATGGCGCCGACGGCGTGATCCGGCATGAGCGCCCAGAAGATTGGATGCGTGACCATGCAGGCGGCGAGCAGATGCAGCCAGAACGCGACGTCCGAGCGAAAGGTCGTGCGCTTGGGGTCGCGGGCGTCCCATCGCAATGCCCAGACGAAGATCGCGAGACCGCCGACGATGGTCACGGCGCGCAGGGCGTCGATGAGGTTCTCGCCAAGAATCACGACGAAGAGCCAGGTCAGGAAAACCACCCCGCCGATGCCCATGGCGAGGGTGACCGGCACCCGAAAGCGTCGCCAGTACAACACCGTGCCGACGGCGATGCCGACATAGCTTGCGAACAGCGACAGCAGGACATGGGCGCCCAGCGCGAGTCCTTCCGCCTCGGGCGGGATGGGTTCGCCCGAGCCAAATCCCGGCGCGGCGGCTTGTATGCCGATGAGGCCGACACTGGCAAACGATGCGATGAAACCGAAGCAATAGAAGAGGGCCGGGAGTGCCATGCGACGGCGCCGCACGAACACCTCCGACAGTCCCCAGAAGAGCGCCGCGCAGACCAGCGCCGTGAGCCATGGCGGCAGCGTGCGTGTCAGCCACGCCGTGCCGAACATGAGCAGCGCCGACGCGACGACGACGAAAACGTCGTTGAAGCTGGTAATGAGCCGCATCGGCTCGTCGTCGATGCGTTGCTGTGATTGCGGGGGCGTTGCGTCGGGGGTGGCGGCCTGCGGCGGAGGCGAAGAATCAGGAGTTGTCATGGCGTGATGGTCGTCGGCGTTCGTGGCCCAAAGTGTATCCGTCGGACGAATCTGTACGCGCAAAAATCCTGGGATATTTCGCAAACCGTTGCCAAGCTTTGGAGAGCGGACGCACCATCTCCGGTGGGCAAAGTGCGCAATGCCGAGCCTGACGACGCGCGTTTCTGCCATGCGACAGCGGCACCGCCGCGCGTCCACCTCGATGCCGTCACCGCGTGGGTGCTGCCGAATCAGCCTGCCAACGCCGTGGCCTCGATCTCCACCGCCACGCCATGACTGAGTGCGGGCACCGGCACGACCGCGCGGGCGGGCTTCGCCTCGCCGGCCCAGGCAGCGTAGACCTCATTGAAAGGCCCCCAATCGTCGACGTTCGTGATGTACACGCGCACCTGCACCAAGCGGTCGATGCGCGTGCCGCACGCGGCAAGAATCGTCGCGACGTTATCCAAGGCCTGCTTCGCCTGTACGGCGAACGGCGCGCCGGCGAGGCGCTCGCCTTCCGGCGTGATCGGCAACTGCCCCGACACGAAGACGAACCCGCCCGCGCGAACACCATGCGAATAATGGCCGCGCGGCGGCTGCAACGCCGCCACGTTCACGGCGTCGATGCCATCGGCCTGGGTGCTCATACCGTTTCTCCCAGCGTGAGTTTGGCGAAGCGCGCCATATCGACGTTACCGCCCGACAGGATGATGCCCACGCGCTTGCCGCGGATATCCAGTTTGCCTTGCAGCACCGCCGCCGCGGCGAGGCAGCCGGTCGGCTCGACCACGAATTTCATGCGGCTTGCGAAGAACTGCATCGTCTGTACGAGTTCATCGTCGGTCACCGTCACGATGTCGTCGACGAGCGCGCGAATCACCGGGAACGTGTATTCGCCGAGATGCTGGGTCTGCGCGCCGTCGGCAATCGTGCGCGGTGTTTCGATGTGCACGATCTTGCCCGTGCGAAAACTCTGCTGGCCGTCGTTGCCGGCCGCCGGTTCAACCCCGTAGATCTCGATGTCGGGATTCAATGCGCGCGCCGCGACGGCACTGCCCGCGAGTAACCCGCCACCGCCTAGGCAAACGACGAGGGTGTCCAGCTCACCCGCGTCCTCGATCAATTCCTTGGTTGCCGTGCCCTGGCCGGCCATCACGTGCGGATGGTCGTACGGCGGAATCAGCGTCATGCCGCGCTCCTGCGCGAGACGCTTCGCAAGCGCTTCGCGATCCTCCTGGTAACGGTCGAACAGCATCACTTCCGCCCCGTAACCGCGCGTCGCGTCAATCTTCATCTGCGGGGCGTCCTGGGGCATCAGGATGACGGCCGGCACGCCAAGCTCGCGCGCGGAGAGCGCAATCGCCTGCGCGTGATTGCCCGACGAGAAGGCCAGCACGCCGCCGCGCTTCTGCTCGGCCGTGAACTGCGAGATCGCGTTGTAGGCCCCGCGGAACTTGAACGCGCCCATACGCTGGAAATTCTCCGCCTTGAAGAACAGGCGGGCGCCGGTCATGGCGTCGGCGGTACGCGACGTCAGCACGGGCGTACGATGCGCCGCCTCCCGAATCCGGTCGTGGGCGGCAACGATGTCGCCATAGGTAATCGCCAGCGAAGAAGTTGTCATGATGTGCCTTTCGTGTCGCAGAGATAGGTGTAGACGGTCGAGCGGGCGACGCCCAGCGCGCGTGCCACTTCGGCGTGCGCGTGACGAAGGTCGAGCAGACCGCGGGCCTCGACGAGGCGGATGGCTTCGCGGCGCTGCGCGAGCGTCAGGCCCAGCGGCGTGGTGTTGCGCTGCGCGGCGAAGTCGGTGATCAGTGGAACGATGTCGTCGAGACGGCGCGTCGAGAGCGTTTCGCGCACGGGCGTCGGCGCATGGTTGGGCACGCTCACCAGTTGCTGCACGCTGGCCGCCGCCGCCGCGAGCATCGAGATGTCCATGTTCAGGCAAATGGCGGCGACATACTCGCCGCGACCGTTCTTCAGCCCGATGGACGTGCTCTTGGCCGGACGCCCATCGGGAAACCGATTCGCGTAGTTCGCGATGACCTCGGGAAATGCCGGGTCGGCGATGCGCGCGAGGCCCATCTCCGTGACGGCATCGCCGGGTTCGCGCCCCGACAAATTGTTGGCGATTGCCACGATGGCATGGTCTGGTTCGGTCAGGTCGTGCAACACCACTTCGACAAGCGGCGCGAAGGTCTGACCGAGCGCCTCGACAATCTTGCGACCTTCACGAAGCAGCAAGGCGTTCTCGTCGAGCATGCGGGGGGCAGACGATTTGGCAGATTTCATGATTTGACATTATGTCATTCAGTGACGAAATGTCAAATGGCGTCCCGAAAAACGCCCGGTGCCTGTCGATGATTCGACGGTGGCAGCGGCCGCCAGGGCGCCGGTCGATACTCAGACGAGTTGCTTTTCCGCCAGTTCGCTCTTGAGATAGCCGTAATAGATCGGCGCGGCGACCAGTCCGGGCAGCCCGAACGCGGCTTCCATGACGAGCATGGCGAGCAGAAGCTCCCAGGAGCGCGACTGGATTTGTGTGCCGACGATGCGGGCGTTCAGGAAGTACTCGAGTTTGTGAATCACGATCAGGAAGGTCAGGGCGGCGATGGCCACGTACAACGAGACCGACAGGCCCAGCACCACGATGAACGTGTTCGAGATCAGGTTGCCGACGACCGGGAGCAGGCCCACGGCGAACGTCACCACGATCATCGTCTTGCGCAGCGGCAAGTGAACGTCGAACAGCGGCAGCACACCGAGCAGGAAGATCGCGGTGAAGAGCGTGTTGATTGCCGAGATTTTGACCTGGGCGAACACGATGCGGCGAAACGCATCGCCAAACAGCGTGACGCGCCGTGAGAGCGCGGCCGAGAGCGGGCGCATGCTGTGTACGGGCCGGATCGACGAGAGGGCCACGAGTGCACCGAGCACGAGCCCCACGATGATGTGCACCATCGCGTTGAGCGCTTCCTTGCCGACGAGCGACATCTCCTGCGTGTGGTCCTTCAGATAGCCGGTGATCGACTGGTGGATGTCGTCGCTGTCGGCCGGCAGGCGTGCCGTGATCCAGGCGGGCAACTGCGCACGCGCCTGCTCGACCACGTCCATCATCCGGCCGTTGAGGTGTTCCAGATGGCCGGCGTCGCTGCGGAAGAACGTGATGATGCCGAAGATGATCGCGGTCATCAGCGCGACGATCACCGCCGACAGGAGGGCGACGGCGACCAGCCGGGCGCGCTCGCTGGAGATGCGCAGTTGCAGGCGCGGCCCGAGCACGTGCACGAGCTGATAGACGACCGTCCCCGCGAGCACCACCGAGAGCAGGTGGATGCTCAGAATCAGCCAAAGGGCGAGGGCGGCGGCCGCGTAGCTCGCCAGTTCGATCCAGGCATCCCGATCCGGATGCCAGCCAGAGCGCGGTTCCATGCAATGACGTCCTTGTAATAAGACTCTGCCGCGACGACGCGGGCGACCCTCGCAAGGCGCTCGCGCGTGTCGTGACGTAAGACAGCCCGAACGGGCGATGCGCTTACTTTGCGCGCGTCAGCAATGGGGCGAGGTACTTGCCGGTGAAGCTGGCCTTGTTCGCCGCCACTTGCTCGGGCGTGCCTTGCGCAATGATTTGCCCACCGCCCGCGCCGCCTTCCGGCCCGAGATCGATCACCCAATCCGCCGTTTTGATCACGTCGAGATTGTGCTCGATGATGACCACGGTATTGCCTTGATCGCGCAGCCGGTGGATCACCGTGAGCAGCAGCTCGATATCGTGAAAGTGCAGCCCGGTCGTCGGTTCGTCAAGGATGTAAAGCGTTCGGCCCGTGTCGCGCTTCGAGAGTTCGAGCGAGAGCTTCACGCGCTGCGCCTCACCGCCCGAGAGCGTGGTGGCCGACTGGCCGAGGCGAATGTAGCCCAGGCCCACGTCCAGCAATGTCCTGAGCTTGCGCGCGACGACCGGCACCGGCTTGAAGAACTCGTGCGCCTGCTCGACCGTCATGTCGAGCACCTCCGAGATATTGCGGCCCTTGTACTGCATTTCGAGCGTTTCGCGGTTGTAGCGTTTGCCGTGGCAGACATCGCAGGGCACATACACATCGGGCAGGAAGTGCATCTCGACCTTGATGACGCCATCGCCCTGACAGGCTTCGCAGCGTCCGCCCTTGACGTTGAACGAGAAACGGCCCGGATCGTAGCCACGCTCCTTGGCCGCGGGCACGCCGGCGAAGAGTTCGCGGATCGGGGTGAACAGCCCCGTGTAGGTGGCCGGGTTCGAGCGCGGCGTGCGTCCGATGGGCGATTGGTCGACGTTGATGACCTTGTCGAAGTGCTCCAGCCCTTCGATCTGGTCATACGGCGCCGGCTCGGCCGACGACCCGTAGAGATGCCGTGCGACGGCGTGATACAGGGTGTCGTTGATCAGCGTCGACTTGCCCGAACCGGACACGCCGGTCACGCAGGTCAGCAACCCGACCGGCAGATTCAGCGAGACGTTTTTGAGGTTGTTGCCCGATGCGTCCAGAATTCGCAGTCGATCGTCGCTCGGCGCGCGTCGCTGCGCAGGCACTTCGATACGCCGCGCGCCGGACAGGTACTGCCCCGTGAGCGACTCCGGCGCGTTTTCGATCTGCTCGGGGCGGCCTTGTGCGATCACCCTGCCGCCGTGGATGCCCGCGCCCAGCCCCATGTCGACGACATAATCGCTTGCGAGAATCATGTCCTCGTCGTGTTCGACCACGATGACCGAGTTGCCAAGATCGCGCAGATGCTTGAGCGTGCCGATCAGGCGGTCGTTATCGCGCTGATGCAAGCCGATGGACGGCTCGTCGAGCACGTACATCACGCCGGTGAGGCCCGAGCCGATTTGCGACGCCAGGCGGATGCGCTGCGCTTCGCCGCCCGAGAGCGTATCGGCGCTGCGTTCGAGCGAAAGGTAGTCGAGGCCCACGTTGTTCAGGAACGTGAGGCGGGCCACGATTTCCTTGACGATCTTGTCGGCGATCTCGCGCTTCGCACCGTGCAGGACCAGTTCGTGGAAGTGGCCGAGCGTTTCGCGCAGCGGCAGGTTGCCGATCTCGTAGATCGCGCGCGCCTGCTGGCCTTCGCCGACCTTGACGAAACGGGCTTCGCGACGCAGGCGGCTGCCTTCGCAATCGGGGCAGGCCTGGTTGTTCTGGTACTTGGCCAGCTCTTCACGCACGGCGACGGAATCGGTTTCGCGATAGCGTCGTTCCAGATTCGGGATGATGCCTTCGAAGGCATGCTCACGCACCGATGTGCGGCCCTTCTCATTCACATAGGTGAAGGGAATGGTCTGCTCGCCGGAGCCGAAGAGTACGATCTTCTGGGTGGCTTCCGGCAGCTCCTCGAAGGGCGTGTCGACATCGAAGTCGTAGAACGCCGCGAGGCTCTGCAGCATCTGGAAATAGAACTGGTTGCGGCGATCCCAGCCCTTGATCGCGCCCGAGGCGAGCGAGAGCGCCGGGAAGCCGACGACGCGCTTTGGATCGAAGAACGTCATGTGGCCAAGACCGTCGCAGCTTGGGCATGCCCCCATCGGATTGTTGAACGAGAACAGGCGCGGCTCGAGTTCCTGAAGCGAATACGAGCACACCGGGCATGCGAACTTCGAGCTGAAAACGTGTTCCTTGTCGGTGTCCATTTCCAGCGCCACGGCCCGGCCGTCGGCCAGCCGCAGTGCCGTTTCGAACGATTCCGCCAGACGCTGTTTCAGATCGGCGCGTACCTTCACGCGGTCGATGACCACGTCGATCGAGTGCTTTTCCGTCTTTTTGAGCTTGGGCAGGGATTCGATGTCGTAGACGCGCGCCGTGCCTTCGTTGGCCGCGCCGCCGCCCGAGCGGATGCGAAAGCGCACGAAGCCCTGGGCCTGCATCGTCTCGAACAGGTCGACATGCTCGCCCTTGCGATCGACCACGACGGGCGCGAGGATCATGAGCTTGGTGTCTTCCGGCAGCGCGAGCGCAGCGTCGACCATTTGCGAGACGCTTTGCGATTCGAGCGGCAGGCCGTGGTCGGGGCAATAGGGCGTACCCACGCGCGCGTAGAGCAGACGCAGGTAGTCGTGGATTTCCGTGACCGTGCCCACCGTCGAGCGCGGGTTGTGCGACGTGGCCTTCTGTTCGATGGAGATCGCGGGCGAGAGGCCTTCGATCAGGTCGACATCGGGCTTTTCCATCAGTTGCAGGAACTGGCGGGCGTAGGCCGACAGGCTCTCGACATAGCGACGCTGACCTTCCGCGTAGAGCGTATCGAAGGCCAGCGACGACTTACCGGAACCGGACAGGCCGGTGATCACCACGAGCTGGTGACGCGGCAAGTCGAGATTGACGTTCTTGAGGTTGTGGGTACGAGCCCCACGAATACGGATGGTTTCCATTCACGGTTCCGGGTCGTCGCCGAGGAATCCGCGCGGCGAAATGTCGCGGGGCGGTTTCCGGCCCCCAAGAGTCCGAGTTTCCCGGGACGTCGCGCGATATCGGCACGGCGTTGGCCGGGCGTCGACGCAGCGGGCGGCGGGAGCGGTCGGGCGGGCCGCTGGGGGAAAATCAGGGCGGCTAAACCTGCTAATATACCTAAGTTTGATTGCTGGGGCTGAACCGGCTGACGGGTAGTCTCGGGCGATATACCGGCATGGGCCATAGGTGGGGGCGAATCGCCCGCTTTCCAGGGGGCTGGCGCCGGACCGTCGTCCGGGCCCATCGACATGCCTCCGGGCAGCAATCATCAGACGATTCCGAGGCTGCACGTTGTTGCGCGCGCTATTTCCATCTCTCAGGACGTAATGTCTACCGATTCCGTGACTCCCGCTTCCCCTGCCACAACGCGCGGCCGAGGTGGCCGCATGACCCCGCTGGAAGTGCGCGCGAGCGCGTCGCTCGCGGGGATTTTTGCACTGCGCATGCTCGGTCTGTTTCTGATCATGCCGGTGTTCTCTGTGTTCGCGCAGACGATTCCTGGCGGCAACAACACTTTTCTCGTCGGACTGGCCATCGGCATCTATGGTCTGACGCAGTCCCTGTTCTATATTCCGTACGGGTGGGCTTCCGACCGGCTGGGGCGCAAGCCTGTCATCGTGTTCGGCCTGATCGTGTTCGCGATCGGCTCGCTCGTGGCGGCGCTGGCGCATGATCTGGCGTGGATCATCGTCGGCCGGGCGATCCAGGGGGCTGGAGCGATTTCCTCGGCGGTGATGGCGTGCGTGGCCGATCTGACGAGCGAAGCCAACCGCACCAAGGCGATGGCGATGATCGGCGGCAGCATTGGCCTGTCGTTCGCGGTGGCCATCGTGTGTGCACCGTTCCTGTATCACTGGCTGGGCATGAGTGGCCTGTTCTCGGCCATCGGCATTCTGGCGGTACTGGCGATCTTCGTGGTGGTGTGGGTCGTGCCGACGCCGCCCGCGCATCCCAAGGTGGGCCCGGCGCCGTTCTCGGAGGTGCTGCACAACCCGGAGTTGTTGCGTCTGAATTTCGGCGTGTTCGTGCTGCATGCGACACAGACGGCGCTGTTCGTGGCGATGCCGCGCATGTTGGTGGCGGCGGGGTTGCCGGTGGCGCAGCACTGGGAGGTGTATCTGCCGGTGATGGGGTTGTCGTTCGTGGCGATGGTGCCGGCGATCATCGCGGCCGAGAAGCGCGGCAAGATGAAGGTGGTGCTGCTCTCGGCGATTGCACTGGTCGCGGTGGCGCAGGCGGCGCTGGGCGGATTGCCGCCGACGGTGGGCGTGATTGCGTGCGTGCTGTTCGTGTACTTCCTGGGCTTTAACGTGTTGGAGGCATCGCAGCCGTCGCTGGTGTCGAAGCTGGCGCCGGGGCAGCGCAAGGGCGCGGCGGTGGGCGTGTACAACACGACGCAGGCCCTCGGGTTGTTTTGCGGCGGGGCGATAGGGGGTTTTCTGATGACCCACTACGGTCAGAACGCAATCTTCATCACTTGCTCAGTCGGGGCTGTCGTGTGGCTTATAATCGCCGCACCGATGAGGACGCCAGCGCCTCATCAATCCTGATCGGATATCAGCAATACCGGAGAAAGATTTATGGCATCAGTCAACAAAGTGATCCTGGTCGGCAACCTTGGCGCCGATCCCGAAGTCCGCTACATGCCGAGCGGCGATGCGGTCGCGAACATTCGTCTGGCGACGACCGACCGTTACAAGGACAAGCAGTCTGGCGAGTTCAAGGAGCTGACGGAATGGCACCGGGTGTCGTTCTTCGGCCGTCTCGCCGAGATCGTCAATGAGTACCTGAAGAAGGGCTCGGCGGTGTATATCGAAGGTCGTATCCGCACGCGCAAGTACCAGGCGCAGGACGGCACCGAGCGTTACAGCACGGAAATCGTAGCGGACCAGATGCAGATGCTGGGCGGCCGCAGCGGTGGTGAAGGTGGCGGCGGCGGTGGCGGCTACTCGCGCGGCGGTGGTGGTAGCGACGAAGGCGGCGGTGGCGGTTATTCGCGCGGCGGTGGTGGCGGTGGTGGTGGTGGCGGTGCCCGTCAGCAAGCACCGGCCAAGCAGTCGGGCGGCGGTTTTGACGACATGGATGACGATATTCCGTTCTAAAACCCGCACTTGAGCAAGTCTGGAAAGTGTAAGTCGCTGGCCCGCAACCTCCCTTGGTGCGGGCCATTTGTTTTTGTGTGTTGCGCACTTTCGCGCTGCAGTCATGACTCTGCGGAATCGGCTAAATCGGATAGCCAAAGCACGTGCCACAGGCGCGGTTTTCATCTTCGGCGCCGGGGCGGGTGGTACGACCGCCCCGTTTGGGATTCCCTCTCGCGTTTTCCTTTGATAAGCATCAAAGTGGTTCGTCCGTCGTCGTCTAGATTTATTTCGACAAGTGGGCGCCGAGCTTGCCACGATGCACTGCATCGGGATGTGGTCCTCTTTTCGGGCCACCGTCAGGTCAAGCTGGATGGGGGATTGCCATGCACGAGAGAGTTCTTGTTTCACCCGATGAATTGACACAGTTGATTCAGTCGGGGCCGGTAGTGCTCATCGACACACGAGACGCGGCAAGTTTTGCCGAAGCGCATCTGCCAGGCGCGGTGAATATCCATGAGATATTTACCTATCTGGCTACCTCAACGCCAGAAGGTCTTGCCGTCTTGCGCGAAACATTCACCGAGGCATTCGCGAAGGCTGGATTGTCTGGGAAGGAGACGGCTGTCATCTACGAACAGTCGATGACGACTGGATTTGGCCAATCCTGTCGTGGCTATGTACTGCTTCGCTATCTTGGCTATCCCCGCGACAAAATCAAGGTACTTCACGGCGGCTACAGTGCATGGCGTGCCGCCGGGCTGCCAAGCACAACGGAAGCTCCTTCGCCGACTCCCGTCGCGTTTCCCCCAGATACGGGCGGAAGCAGCATCCTCGTCGACCTGGCGGGGATGAAGGACGCCGTTGCAGACCCGCGTATCGTGAAGCTCGATGTGCGCGACGTCGATGAATGGATTGCCGAAAGCTCGTCACCTTATGGCAAGGACTTTTGCCCCCGAAAGGGCCGCATTCCCGGCTCGGTGTGGCTAGAGTGGTATCGAATGATGAAACCGACCCCCGCTGGGCAGATGTTCAAATCGCCGGCAGAGATTCTTGCCGAGTGTGCGACCGTGGGGATTCGTCGCGATACGCCTGTTGTTGTGTTTTGCTTCAAAGGGGCGCGCGCCTCCAACACATTTGTAGCACTGGAGGAGGCCGGCATCAGGGACGTGCGCCTTTACCTCGGCTCGTGGAATGAATGGTCCAGGGATCCTTCGCTGCCCATTGATGAGGGCTTGCCGTACTAGATCCATGCCCTACGCGCCGCAGCGTCATCGGCCGGTGCGAGCGCAATTTACACGTCGGCACCCCCCGCCCCGCGCAAGCTGCGCATCGTCATCTGCGCTGTCTCGAGCAAACCCTGAATCAAGCGCGATTTCGGTGACGCGCGACGCCACAGCAGGCCGAAACGGCGCGGCGCGACAGGGCCGGGGGGCGTCAGCTTGACGATGTCGAGCGATGCCAGCAGCGGCGATTCGATGTCCGGCACCAGTGCCACCCCCAACCCCCGGTCGACCATCATCGCGATCGTCAGGATCGAATTGAGCTCGAAAAGCTCGCGCGGCACGATCCGTCGCGAGCGCAAATATTCCTCGGCATTCCGTCCGCCACCTAACGTGCGGTCGTAGCGAATGAATGGCTCGGTGCGCAGCAGGTCGTCGGGATCGCGCCCGGCCAGCGCTCTCGGTGCGAGCACCACGATCGGTTCCTCGCGCAATAGCCGCCACTCGAAGGTCTTGGACAGATCGAACGGGGGCAGCAGACAGACGGCCACATCGATATCCCCGGCCTTGAGCGTTTCGAACAGCTCCGGCGTCTGGCCACCGCGGATCAACAGCTTGGCCTGGGGAAAGCGTTTCGAGAAGTGCGCGAGCACGTCCGGCATGACGGTCAGTAAGGCCGTCGTGATCGTGCCGATACGCAACTCGCCTACAGGCTCGCCCTGCAACGCGAAATCCTTCAACTCGCCGTAATCGCGTACCAGAGTGCGCGCCCGCTCGATCACCCGATGGCCGGCCTCGGTAGGAATTACCGTGCGCCCCGCCCGCGTAAACACCGCCGTGCCCAATTCGCGCTCGATGGCCTGCATTTGCTGCGCCACCGCCGCCGGCGTCACGCCCACCCGCCGCGCCGCCTCCGCCATCGACCCGCCATCGACGACATGTAGCAATGTCTTGAAGAATTCGATATCCATATCGAAAGAATTTCTACTGTTTGAAGATAGATATGAATAGTTTATCTAAAAAAGTCGGGCGGCTAGACTCCAGATCAAGCGTTTTATCAAAACGAAAAATCAGGAGACATCGTGCGCAGCAAGCTGTTCGTTCCGGCATCCCGCCCGGCGCTTTTTGCCAAGGCGTTGGCCGGTCAGGCCGATGCCCTCTCGTTCGATCTGGAAGATGCCGTTGCGCCCGAGCGCAAGGGCGACGCACGCGACGCGCTGCGCGCGATGCTGCGCGACGAGGCGACCCGGCAATGCGGCAAGGTGCTGATCGTGCGCGTCAACGCGCTCGACACGCCGCACTTCGCGCATGACGTTCGCGCCGTGGCCCAGCCCGGCCTTGACCTGATCAACCTGCCCAAACCAGAAACGAAGGCCGACGTGCTCGCCGCCGTCGCGGCGCTGGAAGCCGCCGAGCGCGAGAACGGCGTGACCACGCCGATCCGCCTGCTGCTCAATATCGAATCGCCGGCCGCCGTGCTCAACGCTGCTGAACTGGCGTGCGCGCATCCGCGCGTCGCCGGCTTGCAACTCGGCCTTGGCGACCTGTTCGAGCCGCTGGGCATCGCCCGTCGTGAGCCGCGCGCCATCGAGCAGGCGATGTACGCTGTTCGGATGGCCGCCGGTGTCGCTGGCGTCTACGCCTACGACTCGGCCTTTGGGAATATCAAGGATGAAGTGGGCTTTCGTGCCGAGGCTGAGCTGGCCCGCGCGATGGGCTTCCTTGGCAAGACCTGCATCCACCCGAGCCAGATCGCGATCTGCAACGACGTGTTCCGCCCGTCGGACGACGATATCGCCCACGCGGTGCGCGTCGTGATCGCTACGCGCGTGGCCAATCGCGACGGCGTCGGTGCATACGTGGTCGACGGCAAGATGATCGATCCGCCGTTCGCCGCGCGGGCGCAAGCCGTTGTCGACGACGCGCGCCGCATGGCGCTGCTGAGCGCCGACCAGTTGATTGCGCTCGACGCGCCGGTCTGAGCTTCCGCCACTGACCGACACTGACCGCGCACCAACCGGGCACCTCGCCGCTCGACCGAATTTTGTGAGACCTGCACGATGAACGATTCCACCGCCAACCCGGCCGGCCCGCTGTCGGGCATCCGCGTGCTCGATCTGAGCGCGTATATCGCCGGTCCGTACGGCTGCGCGCTGCTTGCCGATCAGGGGGCCGAGGTCATCAAGATCGAACCGCCCACCGGCGACAATCTGCGCAAGTACCCGTCGACGCTCGAAGCCGAAAGCCGTGCGTTCCTTGGCGTGAATCGCGGCAAGCGCGGCATCGCGCTCGATCTCAAGCAACCGGCGGCGCTGGCCGTGCTCAAGCGTCTGGTCGAGCGTGCCGACGTGCTGGTGCACAACTTCCGGCCGAGCGTGCCCGCGCGCCTTGGCATCGCCTACGACCAACTGCGCGACATCAATCCCCGCCTGATCTACTGCAACGTCACCGGTTACGGCGAGACTGGCCCGGACAAGGACAAGGCAGGCTACGACCAGGTTCTGCAAACCATGTCGGGCATGTGCGTGATGCAGGGCAAGGCCGGCGGCCCGCCAGAGATTCTCTACGGTTCCGTGGTCGATTACTTTGCCGCGTCGCTGGTCGCCAATGGCGTTTCGTCGGCGCTATTCGCGCGCGAGCGTAGCGGCCAAGGGCAATACGTCGGCGTATCGTTGTTGCGCAGCGCGCTGACCATGCAATCGGCTCGCTTGATCTGGGCGGACGGCGAGCCTCGCGAGATCGGCCGCGACATGCGCTCCGGCGGCATTACGGGCATCCACCCGACGCGCGATGGCTATCTCTACATTTCCGCCAACACGCCGCATTTCTGGCGTGCGCTGTGCGAGAAGATCGGCCTGCCCGAACTGGCTGCCGACGAGCGTTACGACACCGTGCGCAAGCGCGCCGAGCGCCGCGACGAGATCGTGCAACGGCTGCGCAGCGCGCTTGCGCAGCACTCGGCACTCGAATGGGAAGCGCTGTTCGGCGAGGAAGTGCCGTGCGCCGCCGCGCGCAACGTCGAAGACATGTTCGACAACCCGCAAGTGCTCGCAGAAGACATGATCGCCACGTTCGAGAATCCGAACGTCGGGCAATATCGCGGCTTCAAGCAACCGATCCGCTTCGGCGATACGCCGGGCCCGGTACCGATGGCCGCGCCCGCCTTCGGCCAGCATTCGGACGAAGTGCTGCTCGGCGAAGGCTGGAGCGCGGAGGAAATCGCGGCGCTGCGCAGTACCCACGCGCTGCTCTGAGCACGCGACGAGACGACACTGCGCGGCAAGGTACGAAAAAAACACAATCGCCAGACGGAGACACGACGATGGCACTCACCGACGCTTCACCGCAACGCGAACACGGCAGCAATGCTGCGGCGACGCCGGTCAATGCGTGCGACGCGCACATGCACATCTTCACGCACGTCGATATCGAACGTTACGCGGCCGTGCAGGCACAGCTCGGCACCACGCGCACCGTCGTCGTCACGCCCCGCCCGCATGGCGTCGACAACGCGGTGACGCTCGACGCCATCGCGCAGCTCGGCCGCGAGCGCACGCGCGGCGTCGGTGTGATCCGTCCCGACATTTCCGACGCCGAACTCCGCCGGCTTCACGACGGTGGCATCCGCGGCATCCGTTTCACGCTCTACACGCCGGCCAACGCCGTCGTCGGCTTCGAGATGGTCGAGCCCCTCGCGCAACGCATTCACGCCTACGGATGGCACGTGCAACTGCACTGGACGGCCGACCAGATCGTCGAGCACTGCGCGATGCTCGGCCGTCTGCCGTGCCCGATGGTGTTCGACCATATGGCGCGCCTGCCGCAGCCGGCCGGTTTGGCGCATCCCGCGCGCGAGGTGGTTGAGCAACTGGCTGCCGCCACGGGGCGCGTCTGGGTCAAGCTCTCGGGCCCGTATCTCGATTCACGCGACGGCCTCGATGCGCGTTATGCCGATGTCGCCCCGGTCGCTCGCCACTGGGCCAGGACGTTGCCCGACCGCGTCGTGTGGGGGGGCGATTGGCCGCACGTCACTGAAACGCACACGCCCGACGATGTCGACCTGCTACGACTGCTGACCGAATGGGTGCCCGAAGAAGCGGCACGCAAGCGCATCCTCGTCGACAACCCGGCGCAGCTTTACGGCTTCACCCGCTAACGGCAGAAGCCGTTCCCAGAACCCAGCAACAACAGAACAAGACATGCAGCGATGACGAGCATGCCCAGCCCGCGCGACACCATTCGCGCAAACGGAGACAAAGATGAAAACGAGCGTCACCCGCGCACCGGCGAAGAAAGTCGGTTTCACCGAGGCAACCATCCAGCTGTTTGAACGGATCATTCCCGATCCGTTTGTCCTGGCCATCCTGATTACGGCCGTGGTCGGCGCGCTCGCGCTGATCTTCGGCCCGCACGCGAGTGTGGACCGTCTCGTCACCGGCTGGTACAAGGGCTTCTTCGGCATTCTGACGTTCGCTTTCCAGATCACACTGGTGCTGGTGACCGGTCATGCGTTCGCACACGCGCCGCCCGTGCAGCGCGTGTTCAAGGGACTGATCTCGATCGCGCGCACGCCCGTGCAGGCCGCTGCACTGACGTTCCTGCTGGTGGCGATCGCATCGTTCTTCAACTGGGGCCTGGGACTGGTCGTGAGCGCGCTGCTCGCCCGCGAAGTCGCCAAGCGCATGAAGGTCGACTTCGCGTGGATCGTCGCGGCCGGCTTCTCCGGTTGGGTGGTCTGGGCCAGCGGCATTTCCAGCTCGATTGCCCTCGCGCAATCGACCGCCGGTAGTGCCATGAACGTGGTGCAGAAGGTCACCGGCACGGTGCTGCCGTTCGGCGACACCGTCTTTACTCGCTTCAACCTCGTGCCGACCGTCGCGATGATGATCGTGATGCCGTTCGTGCTCGCCTGGCTCAAACCCAGCGACGAGAACGCGGTCGTGCTCGACACGACGCTGCATCCGGACCCGCCCGTGCGCCAGAAGCCGCAAGGCCCGTTGAGCTTCGCCAAGTGGCTCGAACACTCGTGGATCGGCAGCGCCTTCATCGGCGTGCTCGGCGTGGCGCTGCTCGTCTACACGCGCTATGAACACGTGGCATTCTCGGGCGTCAATGCGGTGATCTTCGTGATGTTCATCGCCGGCATCGTGCTGCACGGCTACCCGCTGGCCTACGCCGACGCGGTCAAGAACGCCGCCAAGCAGACCGGCTCGATGATGCTGCAGTATCCGCTGTACGGCGGCATCATGGGCATGATGGACGCGACCGGCCTGCCGGATGTGATCTCGCATTTCTTCATCGCGATCTCGAACGCGCACACGCTGCCGTTCTGGAGCTACATCTGCTCGTTGATCGTGACGTTCTTCATCCCGAGCGGGGGCGGTCACTGGGCCGTGCAAGGCCCGTTCGTGGTGCCGGCCGCCGTGGCGCTGCATGCCTCGGTGCCGGCCACGACCATGGCGGTCGCGATGGGCGAGCAGGTCTCCAACATGATGCAACCGTTCTGGGCCGCCCCTGTCGTGGCGATGGCCGGCATCGGCGTGCAACGCGTGCTCGGATTTACGGTCGTGACCTTCCTCGTCGGCCTCGTGATTTACGGCGCCGCCATGCTGTTCCTGGTGTAAACCACATAACAATATGAACGGAGACTCCCCCATGGAAACCACCGCAGCGGGTCAAGGCCAGGCGAGTGCAGCACAGCCCAAATCGCTCAAGCAGCGCTGGTGGGCCGTCTTCGACACGTCCATCGGCGCGCTGCCGTTGCCGGTCTACATCGTGCTGGTCGCGGTACTCGCGGCGATGGCGCACGCCGGCAAGCTGGCGGCCGATCTGCCCACGGGCATCGCGTTGGTCGCCGTCGGCGGTTATACGTGCGCTGAACTGGCCAAGCGGATTCCGTTCGCCAAGCATATCGGCGGCACCTCGATCTTCGCGGCCTTCGTGCCGTCGATGCTGGTGTTCTACGGGTGGATGCCAACACCGGTGACGTCGGCCGTCAAGCTGTTCACCAAGCAATCGAACTTCCTGTATCTCTTCATCGCGGCGATCATCGTCGGCAGCGTGCTGTCGATGGATCGTCAGGCGCTTATCAAGGGCTTCGTACGCATCTTCATCCCGGTGGCCATCGGCTCGATCGCCGCCGGCGTGGTGGGCGTTGCGGTCGGCACGGCGTTGGGCTTGCCGGCGCGTCAGGCGCTATTCTTCATCGTGATGCCAATCATGGCAGGCGGCGTCGGCGAAGGCGCGCTGCCGTTGTCGGCCGGGTATGCGCAGATTCTCGGCGTCGAGCAAGGGCCGATCTTCGCGCAATTGCTCTCGGCCGTGATGCTCGGCAATATTGTCGCGATCTGCTCGGCGGGGTTCCTGAGCTATCTCGGCAGCCGCAAGCCGGCCTGGACCGGTAACGGCCGGCTGACGGTGGGTAATGAGTATCTCGTCGGTGAAGCGCAACCGCCGTTGCAGGCGTCGACCAAGCCTGACGTCGACGTCAGTTCGGTGGCGGCTGCCGGCGGCACCGCGATTGCGCTGTATCTGGTCGGTGTGCTGACAAATAAGCTGTTCGGCTGGCCCGCACCCGTGATCATGTTGGTGCTGGTGATCGCCGCGCAGTTGTTCCAGATTGTCTCGCCGCAGGTCAACGGTGGCGCGAGGTTCATGTACCGTTTCTTCTCGACGGCGGTGACCTATCCGCTGATGTTCGCGATCAGCGTGGCGATGACGCCGTGGGGCGAGATCGTCGGCGCCTTCCACTGGATCAATATCGTGACGGCCGTCGCGACAGTGTTGACGCTGACCGTGACCGGCTTCTTTGTCGGCCGCCTGGTCGGTATGTACCCGATCGAAGCGGCCATCGTGAACGCGACGCACAGCGGCCTGGGCGGCACGGGCGACGTCGCGATCCTGACCGCAGCCGACCGGATGTCGCTGATGCCGTTCGCGCAAATCGCCACGCGCATCGGGGGCGCTGTCACGGTCATCGTCGGTCTGGCGGCGTTGGCGCAATTCCACTGATTGCGGTGGCGCCGTTGACACATGTCGCGTGACGTCTCAAGCGAACCTGACGCGGTACCGAGCCTCTTCGGATACCGCGTCAGATCCCGTGTCACGTCGTTGCGGGCATCAGAAGCGATGCACGATACCGGCGATGAAGCTCACGATATTGTTGCCGGCGGTCACGGGAATGCCGGCGCCGCCCGCATTGCTGATCGTGAAGGCCGCGTTGGCGTTGTTCTTTACGTAGCTGGCCCCCGCGTACAACCCGGTGCGCTTCGAGAGGAAGTAGTCGTACCGCACGCCATACGACAGCGCATTGCCCGACGAATTGCCGCGCAGGCGGTATTGACCGAAGCTCAGCAACAGCGTGCCTCTCGCCAGGTTCGGCACCAGCGCATTGACTTCATAGAAGTCGTTGTCCGGGTTCGCGTAGGTCGCGTTGCTCGCCGTCGTTACGCTATCGGTGTTGCGGTGGATCTGATACAGGAACGCCGGCTTGACGAAGCCGAAGTCGTACGACGCGCCAAACAGGTAGTAGCGTCCGGTACCCGTCGGCGACGCCGTGGTGACAGCCGACGTCGTGCTGAAGCGCTGCTGCAGGTAATCCGCATCGGCCGAGAATTGCCCCGCCTTGAAGTTGAATCCCACCGACGCCGTATCGCCCAGCGTACGCGGCTGTCCCGTCGCGCCATTGGCGCCGCGCGCATACAACGCGCGTACGGTCAGGCCCGCGAAGGCCGGTGACACGTAGCGAATCGAATTGGCGGTGCGGGCCACCGGCACGAAGACGAAGTTGTTCGTCGCATTGCCCCAGCCGAGTGTGTTGAGGTCGCCCTGCGAATACGTCACATAGGTCGTGAACAGCGGCGTGTAGTTGTTGCCGACCTGCACCTGCCCCCACTGATTACTGCGCAATCCGACCCACGCCTCGCGATTGAACAGCGCACCATTGCCGGCAATCGTGCCGTTGTTCACGTTGAATCCGTCTTCAAGCTTGAACACCGCAGCCAGGCCGCCCCCCAGGTCTTCGGTGCCAATCATCCCCCATCGCGACGGCGCCACCGAACTCGATTCCACCCGCGACACGCTGGTGCCGCCTGTGTGCGCATATTGCACGCCCGTGTCGATGATGCCGTACAGCGTCACGGATTGCGCATGCGCGCCCACGCTCGCGCTCAGCGAAAGCGCCGCAGCGGCGCCAAAACGTCGAATCATTGCCATGTCTCCATTCCTCTGTCGTCATAGACCATTCATTTGCACAAAAATGGCTGATGGCAATTTTTGTATATATTTTTAAGCAAATCAAATTTTAATGTCGAAACTCGGGTAAACCGGGAGACTTCGTGATGTGTGTCTGCAACACGTAGCACGACGACAGGCCGAGATGAGAGGGAGACGCAGCGCAATACCCCCACGCCTGCGCAGGCGCGGCAGGCACCAGCGCAGCGGAACGTGAAGGCGAGGGAAGGGAGGGGGCAGCGTTGCCAGCCCAAGCGATCGGGCCGGCCGAACGAGACGGCTTATTCCACCGGGAAGAGATTGGCGTCGGCGAGGATGATGTCGGCCGTGGTTTCGTAGTGCTTGCGCATGAGTTGGATCGCACGCGGCGCATCGCGCTCGATGACGGCGTCGAGCATCGCTTTGTGCTCTTCGCGCTCGTGGCGGTTCGGGTAGATACGCTTCACCGACAACTGGCGATAGCGGTACAACTGATCCGAGAGTTGCTCGCAGAAGTTGAGCAGCCAGCGTGACTGGCAGCCGCTGATGAGTGTGCGATGGAACGCCCGATGCAGCCGCTCCCACTCGGGATTTTCGAGGTATTGAGTTTCGCTGAGCGAGCGCGGCACCTTGGAGAGGCGGTGGTAAGCCAGCACCAGCGCCTCTTCCCACTCCGGCTGGTCGGCCGCAAACGCCTCGCGCAGGGCGACTTCTTCGAGCCAGACGCGCGTCCTGGTGATCTCGCGAAGGTCGGCGGCGCTGATGCCGGTGACGGCAAATCCCCGCTGATCCCGCCGCTCCACCAGGCCATCGGAGGTCAACCGGTTGAGCGCTTCGCGCACCGGCGTCTGGCCCGCCTGGTATTGATCGCAGAGGAATTCGATCTGCAATTTGCGACCCGGCTCGAGCTTGCCGGCCAGAAGATCGGCCCGCATCCGGTCGTACAGATTGGTCGCCAGCGTGACGTTCGACCCGGCCTGGCTAGCGGTCTGGCTGGCAGAGGACAGCGCGGATATACGGGACAAAACGTTACCTCGATCAGATGGGAGCGGGAAGTTACGTGCAAGTATATCTGAAACGGGTCAGCCCAATGCCAACGTCGGAAACCTAGGTGTTTACGATTATTTGTGTACGAAAATAACAAATCAGTGTTTTTGTATATATAATTGCTCGCAACAAAGGTCCGGTGCGATCGCTTGATCGAGATCGCAACGCCTGGACGCGTTCGGAGATCAGTCGTATGGCATCCCCCCTGACGTTGGCGCAGGCCAACGGAATCATCGCGGCGGCACTCGCTGCGAGTCACCAACATCAGTACAAGGCGATGGCGGTCGTCGTGCTCGACGATGCTGGCCACATCAAGGCCGTGCAGCGCGAAGACGGCGCGTCGATGTCGCGAGTGGACATCGCAACCGGCAAGGCGTGGGCCTGTGTGAGCATGGGCGCCAGCAGCCGCGCGCTGCTCGCCCGTGCCAAGGACAATCCCGCCTTCTTCAATGCACTCGCGGTTACGCACGGCGGCAAGTTCATTCCCCAGACCGGCGCCGTTCCGATTCGCGATGCCGACGGCCGCGTCATCGGCGCCGTGGGTGCATCGGGCGGCACAGGCGACGAGGACGAAGCGATCTGCATCGCCGGCGTGATGGCCGCGGGGCTGCGTCATGAGTGAGCCTGTCGTACACGGCCACGGTTGCGGCTGTGCTGCGCTGCCCGGTATCGACGTGCACTGCCATGTGATTCCCGCCGAGTTTCCGAAGTCGCTGGGCGTCACGCCGGCCGGCTGGCCGTCGATGGCGCCGGCGCACGAGTGCCATCGGCACGTGATGATCGACGGCGGTCTCTATCGCACGGTCTCGGACCGCTGCTGGGATGCCGGCAAGCGGCTCGACGACATGACCGAGCAGCGGGTCGGCGTGCAAGCGCTCTCGCCCATGCCAGAGTTGCTCGGCTACTGGCTGCCGGCGCAGGAGGCCGCGCATCTGAATCGCTACGTCAACGACGAGATCGCCAAGATGGTCGCGTCCGCGCCGACGCGCTTCGTCGGTCTCGGGGCGGTGCCGTTGCAGGACATGGATCTCGCCATTGCCGAACTGACCCGAATGATGGCCTCGGGCGCCTTCGCGGGCGTGGAACTCGGCAGCAATATCAACGGTGTGCCGATCGGCGCAGCATGCTTCGATCCCTTTTTCGAAGCGGCCGAAGCGCTCGGCGCGGCGATCTTCGTGCATGCACTGCGCCCGGCCGGCGAGGCGCGACTGGTCGGGCCGAAGCCTCTGTTGCAAGCCCTCGGCTACCCCACCGACGTTGGCTTGGCCGCCGCGTCGGTACTCACGACAAATCTGATCGTGCGTCGCCCGACGCTGCGCATCGCGTTCAGTCACGGCGGCGGCACGCTTGCGTCGCTGTTGCCCCGACTCGAACGCGCGCACAAGGTGTTCAAGCCGCTCGACGACACGCTACTCGAATCACCGAGCGCCCAAGCGCGACGCCTGTACTACGACGCCCTGGTGTTCGACGACGACACACTCGCGCACCTGGTCAGGACCTTCGGCCACACACAACTGATGCTCGGCACCGACTATCCGTTCGCGTTTCGAGAGACCACGCCGGTCGCCAGCATCGAGCGCGCGTTCGCCGATGCGACGCTGCGCGAATCCCTGATTCATCTCAATGCCGAACGCTTTCTCGGCATGTCTGCAAGGAGTCACTCATGACGTCGTCCCTCGTCAGCGCACTGCGCGGCATTGCCATCGGCGTGCCGGATCTCGCGCTCGCGGAAACCTTCTATACCGAGACCTGGCATCTGAGCGTCGTGGCGCGCACCGATGACGCGGTCTATCTGCGCGGTACGGGCGCGGCGCATCACATTCTCGCGCTGCATCGCAGCGACCGCGCCGACGTACGCAGCGTCGATTTCAACGTGCCGTCGCTCGACGCGCTGTCGATGCTGGCCGAGACGATTCCGGCGAACGGCGGCACGGTGATCGACGGCCCGGCACCGGTGACCGAACCCGGTGGCGGCACACAGTTGGTCGTACAGGACCCGCAAGGCCGCGTGCTGCGCTTCATTTTTGGCGACATGCGCTGGACCGACACGGCAGAGCGCGCCGACGCGCCGATCAAGATCACGCACGTCGTGATGAACAGCGAGAACGTGGCCGTCGCGCAGACCTTCTTCGAAGACGCGCTGGGTTTCAAGCTTTCGGATCGCACCCGCATCATGGCCTTTTTGCGGTGTGGCACTGATCACCACAGCATCGCGCTGGCCGATGCCACCGAGACCAGCCTGAACCACATCGCCTTCGTGATGCCGGACCTCGATTCGGTGATGCGCGGTGGCGGCCGCATGAACGATGCCGGTTATCCGATCGAGTGGGGCGTCGGCCGTCACGGTCCGGGCAACAACGTGTTTGCGTATTTCCTCGGGCCGTTCGACTTCGTCATCGAATACACGGCCGAAGTGCAACAGGTCGACGACACCTACCGCACCGGCGGGCCGGATGACTGGAAGTGGCCGCCCGGACGCATCGATCAGTGGGGTGTCGGAAAATCGCCGTCGCCGCGCCTCAAGGAAGCCCAGAAAACCATTCGCTTTCGCCACGGCTGAAGCCGTCGCGTCAATCTTCAATCAAGTCCACGGAGTCTTTCGGTGAAATTCGTCACATACAAGCATGAAGCAGGCACGCGCCTGGGGGTGGTCGACGGCGATGACGTCATCGACCTGGCAGCGGCCGAACCCGGCGTGCCGTCCGATCTGCGCGTCGCGCTGGAGCAGGATGTCGATGTGCTCGGCGCCGCCAAGCGTGCGGTAGCCAATCATGCCGGTCAGCGCGTGCGCCTGTCGGATGTCAAGCTCGCCCCGGCGTTGCCGCGTCCGGGCAAGATCGTCTGTCTCGGCCACAACTTCTATGATCACGCCAAGGAAGGCGGCAACCTGAAGCCGGTGTACCCGCTGATCTTCTTCCGCGGCGCGACCTCGCTGATCGCCCACGACGATCCCGTGATTCGTCCGTACGTGTCGGAGAAGTTCGATTATGAAGCCGAGCTGGCGGTGGTGATCGGCAAAGGCGGTCGACACATCAAGCGCAGCGACGCGCTCGAGCACGTCTTCGGCTACGCCTGCTTCAACGACGCCTCGGTGCGCGACTTTCAGAAGCGCACGTCGCAGTGGACCATCGGCAAGAACTTCGACGGTACCGGCGCGTTCGGCCCGTGGATCGTCACGCCGGAGGACCTGCCGGCCGGCGCCACCGAGCTGAAGATGGAACTGCGCCTGAATGGCCAGGTGATGCAGAAGACCAACACCTCCGACATGATCTGGGGCGTGGCCGAAACTATCGAACTGCTGTCTGAATGCATGACGCTGGAACCGGGCGACGTGATCGCCATGGGCACGCCGGCCGGTGTCGGGTTCGCCCGCACGCCGCCCGTGTGGATGAAGGCCGGCGATCGCGTGGAAGTGGACATCGAGCGTGTGGGCGTGCTGTCCAACCTCGTGCAGGACGAAGTCGAGGCGAAATGAGCGTCATGAACGAGTCCTACGACGTTCTCATCTCCGGCTTCGGCCCATCGGGGGCCGTCGCCGCAAACCTGCTCGGCAAGCTCGGTGTGCGCACACTGTGCGTCGACAAGGCGCGCGAGGTCTACGACAAGCCGCGTGCGATCGCGCTCGATCACGAGATCATGCGCATCTTCCAGGATCTCGGGCTAGCCGAGCGCATCGCCCCGTTCGTCGATGTGTTTCCGCCGTCGGAGTACTACGGCACGCAAGGGCAGTTGATCAAGCGCATCGCCACCGTCGAGAAGCCCTATCCGATGGGCTATACGCCGACGATGACCTTCACGCAGCCGCCGGTCGAGCAAGCGCTGCGCGATCAGGCCGCGAGCTACGACTGCGTGAGCCTCGCGCTGGGCACCGAGCTGATCGGATTCGAAGACACGGGCGAGGCGGTCACCGCACGCCTGCGCGACGGCGCCGGCCAGACGCGCACCGTCACGGCCAAGTATCTGATTGCCGCCGACGGGGCGTCGAGCTTCGTGCGCACCACGCTGGGCATCGCGCTCGAAGACCTCGTGTTCGACGAACCGTGGGTCGTAGTCGACGTGATGGTCAACGACAGCGGTCTGGCCAAGTTGCCGAAGGTGGCGATCCAGTATTGCGAGCCGAAGCGCCCGTGCACGTACATCGTCGGTCCCGGACGGCATCGCCGCTGGGAAATCATGCTCTCGCCCGGGGAAGATCCCGCGCAAATGCGCGAAGACGAAAGCGTGTGGCAACTGCTCTCGCGCTGGCTCACGCCGGAAGACGGCACCTTGTGGCGCGCGGCGAGCTATCGCTTCCACGCGCTGGTGGCGAGCGAATGGCGCCGTGGCCGCGTGTTCATCGCGGGTGATGCCGCGCATCAGCAACCGCCGTTCATCGGTCAGGGGATGTGTCAGGGCGTGCGCGACATCGTCAACCTGGTCTGGAAGCTCGAACGGGTGCTTCGCGGCACGGCGTCGGACGCGCTGCTCGACACGTATCAGGTCGAACGCAAGCAGCACGTGACGACACTGACCACCCGCATCAAGGAGATCGGTCGCGTGATCTGCGAGCGTGACGAAGCGGCGGCCGCCGCGCGCGACGCACGACTGCTGGCCGAGTGCGGCGGTGTGGTGAAGACCGTTACGCGTCAGGAAATCGTGCCGCCGTTGCAGTCCGGATTGCTTGCCGCTGACGGTAACGCCGTGAACGGCACGCTGTTCCCGCAACCGCTCGTTGCGACGGACGCGAACGCCTCCGCGTTGCTCGACGACGTGGTCGGGGGCGGCTGGCGCGTGGTGGTCGACGATGTTGCGTTGCTGGACAGCGGCTGGGTCGCCGCGGCACGCGATATCGGCGCAAGGGTCGTGGTGCTTGGCTCGGCAGCATCGTTGCCAGCCGGCAGTGTGGCAGTGCAGGAGAAGGAAGGTGTCCTCGCGAGATGGTTCGAGAAGCACGATTGCCACGCGGCAATCGTGCGACCGGACCACTACGTTTGGGGTGTGGCGGGACACGCGAGTGCGCTTGCATCACAACTCGACGCGCTGATCGGCGCGTTGAGTTGACGGCCGGCGCCACGCCCGCTTGCGCGGGTGTGGCAAGCCGCCACTAAATATGCGGAACACGCCGGCACCAGACCGGCGCGGCCGCGACTGACACGGTCTGGAGACAATCGTGACGACAACCATTACCGCGCGCGAAGAAATCGCGCAGGCGAAATTCGGCGGGTTTCATTTCAAGTTTGCCGTGCTGCTCACCGCCATCATGTTCTTCGATGGCTACGATCTTTTCAATGCCGCTTACGTCATCCCTCTGGTGCGCAAGACCTGGCAGCCTTCGCCCGGCATGATCGGCTTCATGCTCTCGAGCGGCATCATCGGCCTGTCGATCGGCTCGGTGCTGCAAGGCCTGCTGTCGGACCGGTTCGGACGCCGTCGCGTCATGCTGCTGGCACTGTGGATGCTGACCCTCTCGAGCGGTCTTCTCGCCACCGTCGTGCACGGGCCGCTGGGGTTTGCGATCTTCCGCCTCATCATGGGCACGGCGCTGGGCATGGTGACGCCACTGGCGCTGACCTGCATCAACGAGTGGGCGCCGGCGAAGAACGCGAACACGTTTGCGACGTGGGTGTTCCAACTGGGCTTCTCCGCAGGCGGGATCTTCGCAGGCATCGCCGGGCTCTCGATGACGGCGCACTTCGGTTGGGAGTCGCTGTACTACATCGGTGCCGCATCGCTGTTGGTGGTGATTGCCGCGACACTGTGGTTGCCTGAATCGATTCAATATCTGATGCTGCGCGGACGGGAGTCGGAAGTGCGCGTACTGCTCGCCAAGCTGCGTCCTGAGCGTGAGGCGGTGTATCGCACGGCGACGTTTGCGCCGATGCACAAGCCCGAGACGATTGGCTCGATCGCGGCACTGCTCTCGCCGATGTATCGCCGCAACACGATCGTTCATTGGATTGTCGGCTTCCTCAGCCTGTTCTGCATCCACGGTCTGACGGGCTGGCTGCCGACGCTGGTCGTCGCGAGCGGCGGCGGTGTGTCATCGGCGTTCGCCTACGGCACGCTGGTGATGCTGGCGTCGGTGTTTGGCGGAATCGGCATGGGATGGCTGGCGGACAAGCTGCGCAGCCGCATCAAGGCGATGATCATTGGCTACACGTTGGCATCAATCTCGATGATCTCGGTCGGCATTGCGCTGGGCAATCTGTGGGCACCGCCGTTCGTCGCGGCGCTGGGCTTCTTCATCTTCGGTGCGCAGGCCGTGCTCAACAACTATCAGGTGATGTGCTATCGCACGGAAGTGCGTGGCACGGGGATGGGTGTGGCCGTGGGGCTGAACCGCGTGGGCGGCATCATGGGACCGATGATCATTGGCATCGTCGCAACGTTCAACCCGTCGCCGAGCTACACGTTCGGTATCTTCGCCGTGGCATTGGCGCTCGCCGCCGCGATCATCTCGCTGGGACGCCAGGAGATCGCATCGGTCGGGCTGGTGCCGGCGCCGGAAGCGCGCAGCAATGAGGTCAGTGGCGCGGCCAGCGTGCCGGCCGGGCAACGTTGAGGGGTATGACTGCCGGGTGACTACCGATCGTCATGTTGCATGGCGTCGGTAGCCTTACGGGAGGCGATCGGCCCCGAACCGATCGCCTCCCCCAGCGTGATCAGTCCGGGCAGCATGACCGCCCATCCCGCGCCAATCAGGGCGAGCGCTCGCCAGATGTCGATGAACTGCACGGCCCCCAAAGCCGCGCCCGCGCGAAACGACAGTGGACCGCCCACCGCGCCAAGCATGGCGCACAGAAGCCGGCGACGGCGCAGCGACGCGAAGACGGGATTGATCTGCAACGCGAAGAGGGCCCATAGCCCGGCCATCCAATACGGCGCGAATCCGGGGACAAGCACGCCGTTCGGGTAGGCGATCCAGCCGGTGCGATAAACGCAGGACTCCCATCCGAAACCCAGCACTGTGACGACGACGAGAAACCCCGCTTCGCGAAGCGGTCGCCGGTCCAGACACAGATGACCCGCCGCCATGGCGGCCACGAGCGCGACGCCTATCCATCCGTCTCCCTTGGCGGCGCTGAGCACGCACGTGAACCACCCAACCTGGCCGAGTACGACGTAGACCAGGCCGAGGCAACCTCCCGGGTGCGGTGGGTTACACCGTCGCGATACCACGGCCGGTCACGGGCTTTCGCCCAACAGGTGTCTGCGAAGCGAAGGCGCCCGCGTGTTCGGGTCGAGCCAGATGCCGAAGAATGCCCGCGCGAACGCCATGTCGGGAACGTCGGCCTTCAGTGTCCCGTTCGTATAGAACCGTGCGCCACGCCCAGGCAGATAGACGCCACATAGCTCGTCTCCGCGTGACACGTCGCCGAACGCACGCTGCATGTCCTCGCGCCACGCATTGAGCGTGTCGTTCGCGATCGGACGCGGGGCCAGCCGCTGCATCTCGTCGATGCCGGTCGAGACCATGCGCTCTCCGCTGACGCTGCGTTCGTACTTGAGGACGAGCGCGAAGGGCGTGTCGGCCGAGACGGGCGTGTGCGGTGACCAAAGCTCAGCCTTATAGAGACAGAAGCCCAGCACGCAAAACTCACCTGCGCCAACGCGGTGGGCTGTTGTCAATACATCGCGGCATCCCGACCAGGCGGATGACGTTGCCAGCGTGCCGACCAAACACACGATCACGCTTGTCAGACGACTCGCTTTCATTCGCTTTTCCCCGGCGTGGCGAAGCCCGGCTGACCGAGTTGCTCGGGAAACTGGGGGACGCGCCGGAAGCGCGTGGTGTCGTAACCCATGGCGGCGAAGCGGGACAGCAGTGCGCGGTAGGTCGCGTCGTCCATCGTCGGCTCGCGGGAAAAGATCCAGCCCAACGATTTGTCGGGATAGGCCAGCAGCGTGTACCGATAATCCGGATCGACATACACAGTAAGCTGCGAGACATAGATGGGCCAGAACAGGCGAACACGCCACTCCCCGCCACCGCTGCCCGGGACCACACTATCGAGGAACTGGTAATGACGCTCGGGTTGGTCGAACCCATCCTTGCGACCATAGAAGTGATCGTCGATCTTGCCGTCGTCGCGCAACTTCCACTCGGCGCGGCTGCCGACGAAGTCGCGTTCGGCGAAATAGGGGATGTTGGCGATCACATACCACTTGCCCATGTATCGCGGCAGGTCGACCGGCACCGTGTGAAGCGGAACGTCCGCGCGAGGGTTGGGGTTGGGCGGCGCGCCCGTACAACCCGCCAGCAGCACGCTCGCACCGGCGAACACGGCCACCGCAACGTGGCGCGTTCGTTTGACGCCTTCGTGGCTGCGCCATCGAGAAAGCCACGCGGCATACAGCGCGAGATTCAGTCCGACGAATGCAATGGCGGCGGCAGGCATGATGCAAGCTCCGTAGCGGGTTCAAGACGCGTGTCACGGGTATACGGACGTCGCGATCCCTCGGATGCAGCGGAAACAAAAAAACCGCCGATTTCCGCTCGGACGTGCATCCGGGCGATCGCCATTCCCGTACTGACGAAGGCAAGCCCGGGGGGCATTGGCCTTCCCCGGCCTCTATTCGACAGGAAGGGAACATGACGAATGTCTCGCTCGGCGGCATGCTGGCCCTGGTGCTCACCAGCGTCGCACTGTGTGCGTGCAGTCCCGTCACGCTAGTGAATGCGCTCACGCCGCGGACCACGTATCGTGACGTCACGAATATCGCTTATGGCACGTCGGAGCGACAGCGACTCGACGTCTATGTGCCAACACACCCCGACGCGGGGGCGAGCGGCATGCCGGTGGTCGTGTTCTTCTACGGCGGGAGTTGGCAGAACGGCCAACGTGAAGACTACCGCTTTGTGGGCGAGGCGCTCGCCTCGCGCGGCTTCCTGGTGGTCGTGCCCGACTATCGAACCTATCCCGAGGTGACCTTCCCGGGCTTCATGGACGACGCCGCGATCGCGGTGCGCTGGGCGAGCGAGCGTGCGCGAGCGTATGGCGGCGACCCCGACCGCCTGTTTCTCATGGGCCATTCGGCGGGCGCGCAAATGGTCGCGTTACTGGCAACCGATGCCCGCTACCTGCACGCCAATGGCATGCGCGAGTGCGATATCGCGGGCGTCATCGGTCTGGCCGGCCCCTACGATTTCCTGCCGCTCAAGAGCGATGTGCTTCGCCGGATATTTCCCGAGCCGGTGCGACTCGCCAGTCAGCCGATTCATTTCGTGACGGGTAGGGAACCGCCCATGTGGTTGGCCGTGGGCGACGCGGACACGGTCGTCGATCCGGGCAATACGACGCGGTTTGCCCAGCGCTTGCATGGGATGAACGATGCGGTGCAAGTGCGGCACTACGACCTCGGACACGCGATGCTTCTGGGAACGCTTAGCGCACCGCTGCGAGGGTATGCGCCAGTGCTGGACGATATTGCCACCTTCGTGAATTCATTTCCGGAGCGTGCATCCGCTCACCCGGCTTGTTCGTAAGTAAGAGGGCTTCCGATTTGCGAAGCGCCATCAATGGGGTGAGAAAATGAAGACTCGTTACTCGACCGGATTTCTGCCGGTGCTTGTGGCAACCTGCTGTGTTTTCGGATCGGCGCTCAGCGCTTGCGCGGCGCCGATGGACAGCGGTGAGAAGACGGTCATGGTCGGCGGGGCAGCGATGTACCCCTCGAAGAACATCATCGAAAACGCGGTGAACTCAAAAGACCATACGACACTCGTCGCCGCCGTGAAGGCCGGCGGATTGGTCGACACCCTCTCCGGCCCCGGGCCCTTCACGGTCTTCGCGCCGACCAACGAAGCGTTCGCGGCACTGCCGGCGGGGACTGTCGATACGCTGCTCAAGCCCGAGAACAAGGCAACCCTCGACAAGGTGCTCACGTATCACGTGGTGCCGGGCCGACTCTCCGCGCAAGATCTGATGAAGGCCGTCAAAGACGCCGGCGGCAAGGCGATGTTGAAAACGGTCGAAGGCGATTCACTGACCGTGACGCAGATGGGCGGACACCTGATGGTGACGGATGACAAGGGCGGTGTGGCAAACATCGCCATCAGCAACGTCATGCAATCGAATGGGGTGATTCACGTCGTGGACAAAGTACTGATGCCCTGATGTCCTGATGCCCTGTGATGTTTCCCCGGTCGTTCGTCAGGGCATGGTGCCCAGGAGAATGACCGGGTGTCGTTGCGCTCAACTGCCGAGCGCGTCCAGCGGCACTTCCAACCCGACCTTGACGTTGCTCATCGACACGAGCGTTTTGAAGCGTTTGACATTGTTGCTCTCGAAGAACAGGGCGCGGGTGAGTTCGGTGTACTGCGCCATGTTCTGCACGACCATGATCACCACGAAGTCGCATTCGCCCGCCACGTAATAGCATTGCTGCACTTGCGGGCAGGCGAGAAAGCTGCGCCTCATCGCATCGAGCAGGTCGAGCCGCTCGTTCTCGACTTCGACCTCGGTAATGATCGTCAGCGTGTAGCCTACGCTGGCCGGATCCACCAGCGAGACGGTCTTGCGTGTCACGCCCTCGTCGGCCAGCTTTCTGAGCCGCCGATTCACCGCGGCCGATGACAGATTGATTTGCGCGCCAAGCGCATGCTGAGGCGTCGTCGCGTCTTGCTGGATCGCGGCGAGCAGGGCGATGTCGTAACTGTCCAGGCTCATGTGACGCAATAAAAATTCGAATTTTCGGCTAAAAACGGGTTAATCGTACACGCGCCCCGGAATATTATTCAGGCAGATCGATGATACTCCGCCAGCGGTGACGCGCAAAACCCGTCGCTGAAAACGCTTGCGCGAGCGGCTGTCCCATCGACATCTCCACCGAAACGACCGCATTCCCCTATGTCCGCTACGAACGCCCCCACCGTCCTTCGCCTGAACGGCGCCGTGCTGTTGCAACAGTTGCATGAGCTGGGCGAGATCGGCGCCGATCCCGTGGCGGGCGGCCGCACTCGCGTCGCGCTCACCGATGCCGAGAAAGCCGGGCGTGATCAGGTCGTCGCGTGGATGCGCGAACTCGATCTCGACGTGCGGATCGATCGCATCGGCAATATCTTTGGCACGCTGTCGTCGGCCGCGAAGGACGCGGCGGGTGAGGCGGGTGAGGTGCTGCGCCCGCTCATGATGGGTTCGCACATCGACACCGTCGTCAACGCGGGCGCGCTCGACGGATGCTATGGCGTGCTCGGTGGCCTTGCGATCGTGCGGGCATTTCGCGAAGCGGGCGTCGTGCCGTCGCGTCCGATCACGGTCGCGGCATTCACCAACGAGGAAGGCGCGCGTTTTCATCCGGACATGATGGGCTCGCTGGTTCACGCGGGGGGGGTGCCGCTGGCCGAGGCGCTCGATGCCATCGGTACCGATGGCGCGCGTCTGGGCGATGAACTCGTGCGTATCGGATACGCGGGCGAGATGATGCCGGGCACCCTCGTGCCCCACGAGTATCTTGAGCTGCACATCGAACAAGGCCCGATTCTCGAGGCGGAAGGGCGGCAGATCGGCGTCGTCGAGAATCTACAGGGCATTTCGTGGCAGCAGATCACCGTGCAGGGCAACGCCAATCATGCCGGCACCACGCCGACGCGTCTGCGCCACGATGCCGGCTATGCCGCGGCCGCCGCGGTCACCGAGCTGCGGCGCATCGCCGTCGACGCCGGCACGACGCTCGCGACCGTTGGCACGCTGCGGTTCGAGCCGGGCGTCATCAACGTGATTCCCCGCAAGGCGGTATTCACGGTCGATATGCGCGACCCGAACGAACAACGTCTGGCAGCGAGCGAAGCGCATTTTTCGGCATTCCTGACGAAGCTCGCACAAGACGAAGGCGTGCGCATTTCGGCCGAGCGCCTGGCGCGCTTCTCGCCGGTTGTCTTCGACGCCGAGTTGGCCGACGTCATTGAAGCGAGCGCCAGCGGGCTGGGCCTGTCGTCCAAGCGCATGACGTCGGGCGCGGGCCACGACGCACAGATGATCGCGCGCATCGCGCCGGCGGCGATGATCTTCGTGCCGAGCCGGGGCGGCATCAGCCACAACCCGCGCGAGCACACCGACGACGAGCAATTGGTGAACGGCGCGAAAGTGCTGCTCGATGTCGTTGCAAGGCGCCTCGGCGTACATCGATAGAACCGTTCGGACATCCCGACATCCCGAAATACCGCAATACCGGAGCCCCCCATGCTGTACGTCAATCCGCACGCCGCTCGCGCGCCATACCCGGCCGACCTCCAGGACATCATGAGCATCGCTCGTGCGCAAGAGAGCCGCGAGTGGCTGGCCCATTGGGATGGGCTGACGCGCGGGAGCACACCGCTGCGCGCGCTGCCCGATCTGGCCGCATCGCTGGGCGTTTGCAGCGTGCTCGTGAAAGACGAAGCGCTGCGCTCGGCGCTGGGCAGTTTCAAGGCCCTGGGCGCGCCGATCGCGCTCGTGCGCCTTCTGTTGCGCGAATGCGAAACACTCGGCTTCACCGCGCGAACGCTTCTGCGAGGTGAGCATCGCGACGCGCTGGCCGGTGTCACGGTCATCAGCGCGACGGACGGCAACCACGGTCGCGCGCTCGCCGCGGCAGCGCAGAGCATTGGCTGCCGCTGCGTCATCGTGCTGCACGCGCAGGTGAGCGAGGAGCGCGAACAGGCGATCGCCGCGTACGGTGCCGAGATCGTGCGCGTCGAGGGCAATTACGATGCGTCGGTGGACGCGGCGGCGGCGCTTGCCGCGCGTCACGGCTGGCATGTGGTTTCGGACACGTCTTACGAGGGTTACGAGGCCATTCCACGCGACGTCATGCAGGGTTACGGGACGGCGGCGGCCGAAGTCGATGAAGCGCTCTGCGGCGCAGACGCTCGCACGGACGCCGCCTGCCCGCTCACGCATGTCTTCCTGCAAGGGGGCGTGGGTGGACTGGCGGCGGGTATCGTGAGCTATCTTTGGGAGCGCTGGGGCGTGTGGCGTCCAACATTCGTTGTCGTGGAGCCGATGCAGGCCGATTGCCTCTATCAGAGCGCCATTGCGGGCAAGGCAGCCTCGGCGTCGGGGTCGGTCGATTCCGTAATGGCCGGGCTGGCCTGCGGCGAGACGTCGCCGCTCGCGTGGCGATTCCTGCAATCGTCGGTCGATGCGTTCATGACCGTCACCGATGCCGAGGCCGTCGAAGCCATGCGGTGCCTGGCGCGCGGCAGCGACAACGACGTGCCCTTTGTCGCGGGAGAGTCGGGGGTAGCAGGTCTGGCGGGTTTGATGCAGGCGGCCGCTACGCCTGCGCTGGCAACGGCCATCGGTCTGAACGCGGACTCACGCGTCCTGCTGATCAACACGGAAGGCGCGACAGCGCCGCGCGTTTATGCGGACCTTGTGGGCGAACCGGCGACGTCGGTGACGCGGCGCCAGCAGGCGTGGCTGGCACGCTGATGTCGTCTCCGATCAATAGCATTCACAGGAGTCAGTCATGACGCAGGACCTCTATTTTGCCAAGGCGCTGACGGGGTGGCGACACGCGTTTCACCGTCAACCGGAGACCGGTTTCGAGGAAGTCGCCACGTCGCAAACGGTGGCGACGATTCTGGCGAGTCTCGGGCTGGAGGTGCATCGCGGCATCGGCGGTACGGGGATTGTCGCGAATCTGCGGGTGGGCGACGGGCGCGGCGCGATCGGCATTCGGGCCGACATGGACGCCCTACAGATCGCCGAGCAGGCGGCGGGGCGTGACCACGCGTCGCAAGTGCCGGGCAAGATGCACGCCTGCGGGCACGACGGTCATATGTCGATGGTGCTCGGCGCGGCCAAGCTGCTGGCCGCGTCGCGCGATTTCAACGGCACGGTGCGCTTCATCTTCCAGCCCGCCGAGGAGCATGGCCGCGGCGCGAAGGCGATGATTGCGGATGGATTGCTGGAACGCTTCCCGATCGATGCGATTTACGGCGTGCACAACATGCCGGGCATCGCGGCAGGTCACTTCGCCACGCGCGTCGGCGGCATCATGGCGAGCGAAGACAACTTCGTCATCCGCATTCGCGGCAAGGGAACGCACGCGGCGCGCCCGCACATGGGCATCGACCCGCTCGTGATTGGCGCGCAGATCGTCGTGGCGCTTCAGACCGTGGTGTCGCGCAGTGTCGATCCGGGGCTGTCGGCGGTGGTGTCTTGCACGGAATTCATTACAGATGGCATTCGCAACGCCATTCCGACGAACGTCGTCATCAAGGGCGACACGCGAAGCTATTCGCCGGACGTGCAGCTACTGCTCGAGACACGCATGCGTGAGATCAGTCTGGGCGTCTGTGCGATGCATGGCGCGCATGGCGAATTCGAGTACGCACACGAGTTCGCGCCGACGATGAACTGGGCGGACAACACGACGCTCGCCGTTCGCGCGGCGCAGTCGGTGGTGGGCGAAACCCGCGTCGACGCGGACGTTACACCGATGATGGCATCGGAGGACTTCGGGGTGTTCCTGCAGCACGTGCCGGGCAACTTCGCGTTCATCGGCAACGGCAGCGGCGATGCGCTTGGCGCCATCCCGCTGCACAATGCCTGCTACGACTTCAACGACGCGATTCTGCCGCTCGGTGCGCGCTACTTCGCGCAGATCGTGCGCGACAGCCTGCCGCGTTGATCATCGCGTGGCGCCGGTCGCGTGCATTGCACGTGCAAGTCGTGCCGCGCCTTCCTCGATCGCTGATACGGCCGGCGCCGCGAACGACAACCGCAGCGAAGCCTCGTCGGCCTGTTCTGCGAAGAACGCCGTTCCCGGCACGAACAACACCTTCTCGGCGATCGCGTGCGGCAGCAGATCGCTCGTCTTCACTGCGGCGAGACGCGCCCACACGAACATGCCGCCCTGCGGCGCGTGGAACGCGATGGCATCGCCCAGCGTCGCGCGCAACGCGTCGCACATCGCGTCGGATTTGCGGCGATAGGCTTCCGTGATCCTCGGCAGATGGCGTGCCAACGCGCCGTCTGCCAGATATTCCGCCGCGACCGCTTGCGTCCACGGAACACTGCATAGATCAACCGTCTGCTTCGCGACGACGCATCGGCGCGCAATCTCCGGCGGCGCGACCGTCCAACCCACGCGCAACCCCGGGGCGACGATCTTCGACAGGCTCGAGAAGTGCACCACCCAGTCGCGCGATCCCGGCACTTCCGCCGTCAGGCCGAGCAAGGTCGGCACCGCGTCGCCCGCGAATCGCAAGTCGCCATACGGATCGTCCTCGACGATGATGAACCGGTACTCGACCGCCAGCTTCAGCAGCGCGATACGACGCTCGCGCGAGAGCGTTGCGCCGGTCGGATTGGCGAAGGTCGGCACGGTGTACAGCAGCTTCGGCACGGCGATCTTGCCCTCGTGCAGCAGCGTGCTCAGGTGCGCGACGTCCAGACCGTGTGCGTCGACGGGCACCGTCACGATCGTCGCTTGCTGCAGTCGCAATGCCTGCAGCGTCGCCGGATACGCGGGCTGCTCGGTCACCACGACATCGCCCGGCGCGATCATCACGCGCAGCAGCAGGTCCAGCCCTTGTTGCGAGCCGGTCGTCACCAGCAGCTCATCGGCGGCGCAGGACGCGCCGCGCGAGGCCATCAGCGCGAGAAGCTGCGTCTTGAGTTCGGCCAGGCCGTCGGTCGGCCCGTACTGCAGGCAGCGCGTCGGTTGCGCGAAGGCGCGGGCCTGCGCTGCGGCGAGACCGTCCACATCGAACAGGTCGCTTGCGGGATAGCCGCCCGCGAACGAAATCATGCCCGGCTCGGACAAGTATTTGAACAATTCGCGAATCGGCGAACCGGCCGGGTTGGCGAACACAGAAGTGAAGGCGTACATGGGGGCCTCGCTAAACAAAGCGTGACGGAATTCGGCTATCGGGGAGGGGCGCCGGGCGTACCTGCCGAGGGGCAGGGCACGTCCGGCGTTGACCAGATGCGTAACCCGTTGCGTGACGTCGCGCATGGGCATGGGCGACGTCGGGGCGGGTTATCGAGACTTCACTCGATCGAGAAGTCGATGCCTTGCGCGAGCGGCAGGGCGGACGAGTAGTTGACGGTGTTGGTGGCACGGCGCATATAGCCCTTCCACGCGTCCGAACCCGACTCGCGTCCGCCGCCCGTTTCCTTCTCGCCGCCGAAGGCGCCGCCGATCTCCGCGCCGCTCGGGCCGATGTTGACGTTGGCAATGCCGCAGTCGCTACCGGCCGATGACGTGAAGCGCTCGGCTTCGCGCAGATCGGTCGTGAACACGCACGACGACAGGCCGTGCGAAGCGGCATTGTTGGCGTCGATGGCTTGCGAGAAGTCGCTGTACTTGAGCACATACAGGATCGGTGCGAACGTTTCGGTGAGCACGATTTCCGTCTGCGACGGCATCTCGACGATGGCCGGCTTCACATAGAACGCGTTCTCCGCGCCTGCGACCGCGTAACGCTCGCCGCCCGTGACCTTGCCGCCTTGCGCGCGTGCCTTGTCCAGGGCGTCTTGCATGCGCTTGAAGGCACCTTCGTCGATCAGCGGGCCCATGAGCGTGCCGCGCTCCAGCGGGTTGCCGATGGCAACCTTGCCATACAGCGTCTTCAGACGCTCGACGGTCTTGTCATACACGCTCTCGTGCACGAACAGGCGGCGCAGCGTGGTGCAACGCTGACCGGCCGTACCCACCGCCGAGAACAGGATGCCGCGCGGGGCGAGTTCCATGTCGGCGCTGCCGGTCACGATGCCCGCGTTGTTGCCACCGAGTTCCAGGATCGAGCGGCCAAAGCGGCGCGCGACTTCCACGCCGACCTTGCGGCCCATTTCCGTGCTGCCCGTCGCACTCACGATGGCCGAGCGCGGATCGGCGACGAGTGCCTCGCCCACGTCGCGACCGCCGATGATGAGCGCGGTCAGGCCTTCCGGCGCGTCGCCGAATTCGGCGATGACTTCTTCCATCAAACGATTGACGGCCAGTGCGGTCAGCGGCGTCTTCTCAGAGGGCTTCCACACCACGGCGTTCCCGCACACGAGCGCGAGCGCCGCGTTCCAGGCCCATACGGCCACCGGGAAATTGAAGGCGGAGATGACCGTGCACACGCCCATCGGGTGCCACGTCTCGGCCATGCGGTGGCCCGGACGCTCCGACGCGATGGTCAGGCCGTACAACTGACGCGACAGGCCGACGGCGAAGTCGCAGATGTCGATCATTTCCTGCACTTCGCCCAACCCTTCTTGCAGGATCTTGCCGGCTTCGAGCGTGACGAGCGCGCCCAGCGCCTGCTTGCGCTCGCGCAGCTTTTCGCCGAGCAGACGCACCAGTTCGCCGCGACGCGGTGCGGGCACGTTGCGCCATGCGGTGAACGCGGTCTGCGCGCGGGCGAGGGTGGCTTGGGCGTCGGCGACCGAGGCGCTGGCCACGCGGCCGATCAATGCGCCGTCGATGGGTGAGTGCACCGCGATGTCGCCCGCTTCGGCCAGTTTGGCAATGCCCAGTTCGTTGAGGATGGAAGTTGCGTTCACGTGGATACCCCTATGGAATTCAGTGTTGGCCGACGGTGCTGTTCACCGGTGTCGGCAGATTGAGGTGCAGCATCGAGGCACGGACATATTGTGCGCCGGACGCCACGAGCCCTCCATTACTTGGCGTTGGCCGTCATCTTGAAAATACCCTGCGCATTGCCCGCGTCGAAGCGCAGGTCGATCTTCCAGCAACGCTTCTCGGTGTCGTACGCGCGATGCCTCGTGATGAATTCGTAGAACGACCCCGGCACGTCGCGCGTCACGATTTCGCCGTCCTTGCCGCGGAACTCGCGACGCACGGTGTCGGCACGATAGGCCGTCTGGAACACGCGACCCGAGCGCGAACGCTCGACGTCGGGCTTCATCGGGCGGCCCTTGGCCTTCTCGGCGTCGGACAACGCGAACACGTTTTCGACACGGTCGGTCGCATGATTGAACGCATTGCCTTCGGTCGCGATCCAGGCCATTTCAGCGGATTCCGCCAACAGCAGTTCGTAATCGGCTTCGCTCGGAATGTCGTGCTGACGGGCAAACGCACCAACGATCACCGGCAGCAGCGCTTGTGCGCTTTCGAGCGGCAGCGTGCCGTCGCGCTCCAGTTCCCAAAGCTGACCGGCGGCCGCAGGCGTGAGCGGATCCTTCGACGTGCCGACCACACGCGACACGGCTTGCTGGAACGTCTCGGAGAAACGCTCCGGATGCAGCTCGCTCACGAAGAACTGCGAAATCTCTTCAGGGGCGTCTTCGTGTGCATAGGCTCGACCCGTCATGCCGAGACGGTCGAGCGGATAGCGACCGTTCAGACGGAAGCCCAGCGGGCGCAAAATGCGCGTGAAGGCCGCTTCGCCCGGCGGCAGCGCGCCGTTACCGGCCCAGCGTACGGTGCGCAGCGCGCCGTGATCGAAGTAGACGCTGCCACCGCCCGCAATCGCTTCTTCAGTGTAGGTGCGTCCATTCGGCGAACGCGCCAGCAGCCCTTCGAAAAGGGCCATGTTCATGGCCTGCGCGAGTTCGGCTCTCGTCACGCATCCCGGCTCGGCATCCGCCAGGATCGACGGCGAATTGAGTGTCGCGAAGAGCGCGTCGGTACGCGCTTGCCCGATCAGGGGAACCAGCAGGGACTGCACATTGGCATTGCGCATCGGATTATCTCAAGGGGGAACGCCGTCTCAGGCGGCATCGCAGGGTGTCAGGGCATGGCAGGGAGCGCCTTACCCCATGCCATCTTGCATTGACAGCATTATTGGAAGGGATGCCTCACTCGTAAAGCGAGATAAAATTGCCACTTGATGCGTTCTTGGAATCAATATGCGCAAATTCAAGACCCCGGGCACGGCGGCGCTGCTGGCATTCGAGGCCGCGGCCCGACACGAAAGCTTTACGCACGCGGCGCGCGAGCTGTTTCTGACGGAAAGTGCCGTGTCACGTCAGATCGCCACGCTGGAGGCGCAACTGGGGGTGCGTCTGTTCGTTCGCGCCAAGCAGCGCGTGGTGCTCACCCGCGCCGGACGCCTGTACGGCATGCAAGTGCGCCGCACGTTGGAACAACTTGATCGAGACACGCTCTCGATCATGGCGCACGGCAGCGGGGGCGGGTATTTGGAACTGGCGGTGCTGCCGACGTTCGCGTCCGAGTGGTTGATTCCGAGAATGAAGGATTTCGACGAGCGCCACCCCGAGGTTCGGGTGAACATGGGGGTGCACACCGACCTGTTCACGTTCGACGAGACGCACTTCGAAGCGGCCATCCATTTCGGGCAGCCAACCTGGCCGGGCACCTCGTCGGATTATCTGTTCGGTGAGGAAGTTGTGCCGGTGTGCCGACCGTCGCTGCTCAAAGGGCCGGTTCGCACGGCCGCCGATCTGCTCGAGTATCCGCTGCTGCACTCGACGACACGCCCCAGTGCTTGGACCCAATGGTTTGCGGAGCAACGCATCGAGGACCATCGGGCGCTCCAGGGGGTGCGCTATGAGCTGCACACGATGCTCATCGCGGGCGCGGCCGCCGGGCTCGGCGTCGCGCTGGTGCCGAAATTCTTCGTCGAGGGACAATTGGCCACCTTTGGCCTGACAATTCCGGTCGACGTGAAGAGCGTGGCGGAGTCGGCCTACTACCTCGTCTATCCGACGGAACTCACGCATGGGCAACCACTCAGCGTGTTCCGGGAGTGGCTGTTGACACAGGCCAGCGCCTATCGCCCGGACGCGCCCGTCTGACGCGGCTCAGCGTCCGGTGTAACGGCCCGGCCGGTGCCAGGCGACCACCATGGCGCTCATGGCGAGCGCGGACAGTGCCGACCAGGCAACGCGTCCCGCGGGGATCGTGGTGAGCGAGGCGAGCAGAATCGTCGTGTCGATGCACGCCTGGGTAATGCCCGCGTTGATGCCGCGCTCGCGTTGCAGCCACAGCGTGACGATGCCTGTGCCGCCCACGCCGGCCCCGTGACGCGCGAGCGCCAGAATTCCCATGCCGCACAGCGTGCCGCCGACGAATGCGGCGAACAGCGGATTGACGAAGGCGACGTTGAAGGTCTGCGGCATGGCCGCGAGGGCAAAGGTGATGCCGACGCTCGCGACGGTGGACTTGAGCGCGAAGCGCGGGCCCATCGTGACGTACGCAAAAAGGAAGAACGGAATGTTCACCAGCGTGAAGATGGTGCCCACCGGGAGGGGAAAGACGTAGGACGCGAGCAGTGCAATGCCGGCCACGCCGCCGGTGACCAACCCGGCTGCCTTGAGCAGCACGAGCCCGACCACCACGAATGCCATGCCGATGACCATCGCATAGATGTCTTCGAGCACGGAGTGCGGAACGCCGATTGTGTCGGCTGCCGCGAGGGCGCTGCGGGGGCTGCCCGCCATGGCGCCTGGATTCTGTTCCATGATCTGCAAGTCAAATACAACAAGACGGCGCGCCCGACTCTCCTGGTGTCGTGGCGCGCCGCCGATGATTTCCCGCATCGCTGTCTCGGGCGATGCGCAACTTCGCAACTTGTTTGTTATGTGAGCAACGTCCGTCGATCAGGCGACGTGGTGCACCCAGCCGAACGGATCGGCGACCTTGCCGCGTTGAATGCCCGTGAGCTGATCGCGAATACGCTTGGTGACCGGGCCTTCGCCGCCGTCGCCAATATTGAACTCGCCCTTGGCGTGACGCACCTGACCGATGGCCGTGACGACCGCCGCCGTGCCGCACGCGAACGTTTCCTTCACACGACCGCTGGCTGCGTCGGCTTGCCACTGGGCAAACTCGTACGGCGTTTCGTTGACCGTCAGGCCGTCGCGCTTGGCCATTTCGATGATCGACGCGCGCGTGATGCCCGGCAGAATCGTGCCGGCGAGCGGCGGGGTCTGGAGCGAGCCGTCGTCCATGACGAAGAAGACGTTCATGCCGCCCAGCTCTTCGATCCAGCGATGCTGCGCGGCGTCGAGGAACACGACCTGATCGCAGCCCTTGCCACTCGCTTCGGTCTGCGCGATCAGGCTCGCGGCGTAGTTGCCGCCGCACTTGGCGGCACCCGTGCCGCCCGGGGCGGCACGCGTGTATTGGTCGGACACCCACACGGTCACGGCCGACTTGCCGGGCTTGAAGTAGGGGCCGACCGGGCAGGCGATCACGCAGAAAATGTATTCATGCGCGGCGCGCACGCCGAGGAAGCTCTCCGACGCGAACATGAACGGGCGGATATAGAGGCTGCTGCCTTCCGTGCCCGGAATCCATGCGCGATCGATGTCGACCAGCTTTTCCACGGCTTCGAGGAACACGGCTTCCGGCAGCTCGGCCATCGACATGCGCTGGGCCGATTCACGGAAACGCTTGGCATTGGCTTGCGGGCGGAACAGCGAGATCTTGCCGTCTTCGCTGCGATAGGCCTTCATTCCTTCGAAGATTTCCTGCGCGTAATGCAGCACGGCGCATGCCGGATCGATCTCGAACGGACGGCGGGCCTCTACCTTCGCGTCATGCCAGCCCGTGCCCTCGGTCCAGCGAATCGTGACCATGTGATCCGTGAATACGCGGCCAAACACCGGGTTCGCCAGCTTGGCGGCGATCTGGTCGGCAGGGGTGGGGTTGGCGTGCGGCTCCACGACAAAACGCAATTGATTATCGGCGCTCATGTTTCTTGAATGTCTCGGCAGAGGGGGCTTCAGTCGTCAGTGCCGTTAACGTAAACGGCAAGGTCGCCATATTTTCCTCCTTTAGCCCCCTGCCTGTCGACTGAATTCACCACCCGCGCCGTCACAACTTCATTCAGAGGGCGATGACGCCGATAAAAATCGGAAATTGGCCGATTATTAGAAGAAAAGTGCGAGATTTGTCGATATTCCCGCGAAATGACGGCTGCCGCCGTTCGTCTCCACGAAGGACTGCAACGTGTCAAACGGGCGTTTTCGTTTATCAGGAGGGAGCGACTGGGTTATTCGTCCAGGGCGACGGCCCCCTCAGGCTGCGGCCCTGCCGTCGATGCTGTCGCCCGGACGCGGCGGGCGCGTCATCGCCAGCCACTCCTGCACGGCCGGTCGCGCAAATTGGCGGCGGGCATACTCGACCAGTGCCGCAGGCACCACGTCGTCGTTGTACACGAGACGGTTGATCATCAATGCGAGATCGACGTCTGCGATGCACGCCTTGTCGAACAGCGACATGCGGCCATCGGCCAGCAGGTCCTGGGCAATGGCGATCAGCTTGCTCGCGGCCGCGTGACCTGCGTCGGAGAGGGGTTCGTCCACTGGACGGTAGAAGATCACTTCGGTCGAACGCTCTTCTCGCAAGGCGCCCAGATCGCTGCGCAGCCACGCCTGCACCTGACGCGCGCGAGCCCGCTCGCATACATCTGACGGATACACGGGCACCTCGGGGAAAATGGTCTCGATGTATTCGGTGATGGCCGACGATTCGGACAGCGTGAAATCGCCGTGCACGAGCGTGGGCACGCGACGCGTGAGCGATAGGTTCGCAAAGCGGGTCTCATAATGCGCGCCCTGCACGAGATCCACGGTTTGCAGATCAAACGGCAGACCTTTCTCACGTAGCGTGACGAAGACCGACAGTGCGTAGGGGCTTGTGAATCGAGCGTCGACAAAGAGCGTGAGCGAGGCGGGGGCAGCAGCTGACAAGATGGACTCCTGTTAAAGGGATGTGCGGGCGATGGCCTGGATTGTCCAACGCACGCGACAATAAGCTACCGCAAAAATCGCCAATAGGGCGCGATCTATGTTCACACCTTGCCGCCACCAGGTCGCGAGAATTTTCCCTCGTGCCGTGAGCACAGTGCACCGCTCGCGCGGTGCACTGTGTCTCGCTCACTACAGTTCTGCGCGCATTGACTGCTTCCCGACGTTTACAGCAGACCGGCTTCGGCGAGCTGGGCGCGGCGCGGGTCGCCCTGGCGCGAGAGCATCCAGCCGGGATACTCGCTCGGCAGAGCGCTGGCCCCATCGATAGCCGACAGTTCGCGCGCGCTCAGCGTGACACGCGTTGCCGCAATGTTGTCGTCGAGCTGATCGGTCCGCTTGGCGCCGATGATGACCGTCGAGACGACCGGCTGGGCAAGCAGCCAGGCGAGCGCGATCTGCGCGACCGACACGCCCTTCTCGGCGGCGATGCCACGCATGACGTCGATGACGTCATAGGCACGCTCCACGTTGACCGGCGGGAAGTCGAAGGTTTGGCGGCGGCTGCCCGCTTCGGACTGGCCGTCGCGCGTGTATTTGCCCGAGAGCAGGCCGCCGGCGAGCGGGCTCCACACCATCAGGCCCACGTTTTCGCTGCGCAGCATCGGCACGATTTCACGTTCGAGATCGCGTCCGGCGACCGTGTAATACGCCTGCAGCGACGTGAAGCTCGCGAGGTTCAGCCGCGCCGAAATACCCAGCGCCTTGGTGATCTGCCAGGCCGCCCAGTTCGAGACGCCGATATAGCGGACGTGCCCTTGGCGCACCAGTGTGTCGAGCGCGCCGAGGGTCTCTTCGATGGGCGTGGCCGGATCGAAGCCGTGCACCTGGTACAGGTCGATGTGATCGAGTTGCAGGCGTTTGAGACTGGCCTTGATGCCGTCCATGATGTGATAGCGCGAAAGGCCACGAGAATTGGCCCCTTGTGCGCCCGTGGCACCGAAGACCTTGGTGGCGACCACGACGTTATCGCGCGGTACCTTGAGGTTGCGCAGGGCCTGGCCGGTGAGGATTTCCGACTGCCCTTCCGAATAGACGTCGGCGGTGTCGATGAAGTTGATGCCGGCATCGAGCGCGCGGCCCACGAGTGAGTCGACATCGTGTTGCTGCAAATGACCGATCTTGCTCCACAGTTCGCCCTGTCCGCCGAAGGTCATCGTGCCGAGGCACAGTTCCGAGACGAAGAGGCCGGTATTGCCGAGTTTTCTTTGTCGCATTGCATTGCTCCGTTGAAGTGGCTGCCCGTCGCAGGCGGCCGTCTGGGAGGGGCGACGGCTTGCACGGGATGGGAGAAATTATGCGTCGAGGCGCATCGGGCGAGCAGTACCTGTTCCTGCACATTTCCTGCCTGATCGTGTGAATCCCCGGTCGGAGGATCGGGCAAGCGCATGTAGCGAGGGTATGCTGTGCAGCATTGCGGCCGTGACGTGGGGATCGGCCGCCTCTGGAGTGAAGGCATGGTCATGCATTTGGTCAAGACTGAGCCGCGCGAGGCCTCGCCGCGCGGGTTCGAGGGGGATCCGTCGCGCGCCGCGCGTACCGAACTGGTGCATCGGCTGGAGCGCGCGACGCACGGCCTGGAGGGCACGACACCGACGGCGGTGGAAGGCCTGTTCGTGCATCGGATCCTGCATCCGGGCGGCCCGAAGCCGGCGCTTCAGCAACCGGCGTTCGCCGTCATCGCCCAGGGCGAGAAGCGCTTGCGGATCGGCGACGAGGATTACGCGTATGACCCGATGCACTACCTGGTGTCGTCGGTGCATTTGCCGGTGGTGGCGCAGGTGTCGGGGGCGAGCGAGCAGTCGCCGTATCTGGGCATGCGCCTCGACCTGGTGGCCGAGGATGTGACGTCGCTCATCGGCGACGAGCATTTGCCGCCGCCGGCGCCTTCAGCGAGTGGGCGTGGCATGTACGTCAATCGGCTGGACGCGGCGTTGCTCGACGCGGTGTTGCGATTGTTGCGCTTGCTGGACACGCCGCGCGACATTCCGATCCTGGCGCCGATGATCAAGCGCGAGATCGTCTATCGATTGCTGATGAACGGTCAGGGAGTGTTGCTGCGGCAGATGGCGTTGCAGGACAGCCAGATGAACCGCATTGCACGCGCCGTGCGATGGTTGCGTGAGCATTACGCACAACCGTTGCGCGTGGAGGCATTGGCGCAGGAGGTGCACATGAGCGTGTCGTCGCTGCATCACCACTTCAAGCTGGTGACGGCCATGAGTCCGGTGCAGTACCAGAAACAGTTGCGCTTGCAGGAGGCGCGGCGATTGATCTTTGCGGCGGACGTCACCGTGGCGGCGGCAGCGCAGACGGTGGGGTATGAAAGTGCATCGCAGTTCAGCCGGGAATATGCGCGCGTGTTTGGCGAAGCGCCGCTGCGCGACAAACGCCGTTGGTTGCAGGAGGGCGAGGCCGGGGCGCCGCGAAACTAACCTTTTGGGGAACTGCGTTTGCGTGCGGCGGCACGGCGTGCGGCGAAATGGGATTCGACGTCTTCGTCGGGAATGGCTGGACGTGTGTCTTCCAGCGCTTCCAACACCTTTCGCTTGAACCATGCATCGTGAGCGTCGGGATCCGTGACGAAACCAAAAGGTAGCGCACCTTCGTTGGCAATGCGCGTGAGTAAAATCCGAACTACATCGGAAACGGTCAACCCCATCTTGTCGAGTACGGCAGTGGCGCGTTCCTTCAGTTCGGGATCGATGCCGTCGCCAATCCCCGCGACCCGCGTCGCACGATGACCCGGCTGGTTGTAAAATCAGTGACGTTGCCGACTTGCCCGCAGGAGGCCCGTCATGCTGTCGATCCACACCGGTTTCGTCGTTTGTCCTACCTGTAAAGCCCGCTTCCCCGTCGCGGCGAGCGAGCCGACCGTCCAGGCGATGTACGACTATCTCCATTCGGATGCCGAAGTGAAGTGTCCGACGTGCGAGACCGCCTTCACCACGGGCAGCGCCAACAGCAGCATCGAGTTCGAGCCGGTCAACGACGGCGTCACGCTCTCGCCGTCGCCCGTGCGAAGCATCGACGGGCTCGACAATCACTGACGCCATTCGCCACTCACAGCGGCGTCAACACCGGCTCCCCCGCCTGGAAGCGACGCGCATTTTCGAGAAACAGGGCGAGCGTGGCGGCTTCCGCTTCGGGCGAGCGGCCAGCGACGTGCGGACTGAGCACCACATTCTGCAAATCGATCAGTGCCGCAGGCGGTGACGGCTCGCCTTCGTAGACGTCCAGCCCGGCACCGGCGATGACGCCGTCGCGCAATGCGTCCGCCAGGGCGGCCGTGTCGACGACGCTGCCACGCCCCAGATTGACGAGGAAGCCGTGCTTGCCCAGCGCGCGCAACACCTCGGCATTCACGAGGTGATGGGACTGCGCGCCGCCCGGAGCGGTTACGACGAGGTAGTCCGCCCATTCGGCCAGCGCCAGCACGCTGTCGAAATATTGATAGTGCGCGGGCGCATCGTCGCGACGGTTCCGATTCCGGTAACCGATCTGCATATCGAAGCCCTCACCGCGTTTGGCGAACTGACGGCCGACCGCCCCCAGCCCCACGATCCCCAGCTTCTTTCCCGACACGCCCGGCTGCATCGGCAGCGCGTCGCGCCACACACCCTTGCGGCAGGCGGCGTCGTAGGCCGGAATGCGACGCACGGCAGCAAGCAGCAGGGCGAAGCCCTGATCCGCCACCGTCGGCGCATTCGCACCGGCACCGTTCACGGCCACGATATTGCGCGAACGCATGGCGGCGACGTCCAGATTCTCATAGCCGGCGCCCAGCGCGCTGACCAACGCCACGTTCGGCAGATGCGACAGCTCGGCGGCGCTCAGACCACGCGCGCCGTGAGTCAGCACGAAGCGCGCCCGCTCGCCGTCGGGCCCCCAGCCTTGCGGCGCGGGGTGATAGCTCGGGTGGTAAGCCACATCGAAATGGGTTTGCAGTGCGGACAACTGCTCGGGGTGCATCGGGATCAGGACCAGCAATGAGGGCAACGACACCTTCAATCTCCACAGGGAAATGGGGGCTCGCGGCGCAGCGTCGCAATGACGCGGGTGCCGAATGGACACCTCGAATTCGCCGCCAGTCGACACTGTATGCCTATCCGCAACGATTTGCGCGATGCAACACGCCACGCGACCTCCTTGCTGTCGGGATTTCCCGGCCCGAAACGCACGCGGGCGCCATCGCACAATGCGAATGGCGCCCGCCCAAGCCCGAGACCCGCGGCAGTGTGCGTTACGTATGCCTTGTTGCGTGGGCCGAAACGCTTAGGCCGTGGCTTGCACCGCGTGCGTGGCCTGATGATGACGCAGGCGACCCAGCGTGAGCATCGTCAGACCGGCGAGCACGGCGGGCACGCCGATGGCGGCGAAAAGGGCCGGCATCGACCAGCCCATGGCGAGCATCGACGCCCCGCCAACCGAGCCGACCACCGACCCCAGTCTCCCGACGCCATTGGCCCAGCTCACGCCCGTGGCGCGGCAATCCGTGGGATAGAAGCCAGCGGACAGCGCGTTCGCGCCGACCTGACCGCCCGACACGCAGAACCCGGCCCAGAACACGGCCACCGAGGCGAGCACGGGGGAACTGGCGACAGGACCGACAGCGGCGACACACACGCCCGCAACCACGTAAGCGGCAGCAAGCACGTAGTGCGGGTTGAAGCGGTCCATCAACCCGCCGAGCACGATAGCGCCGAGTGTGCCACCGACCTGGAACATCGAGGTGACGATGGCGGCGTCGCGCAGCGTCAGGCCGTTGGTGCGAAGCAGCGTGGGCAACCAGCTCGAGAGCAGATAGATCACGAGCAGGCTCATGAAGAACGTGATCCAGAAAAGCAGCGTGCCCCGCAGCAATTCGGGTTTGAACAGATGCTTCACCGGCGACGTGGTCGACGGCTTCGTCGCGACGTTGAACGTCGCACCACGCAGATCCTCATTCGGCGCAATGCGTTGTAGCGATGCCGCGATGCGCTCCGGCGACTTGCCCGCCATCACGAGATAGCGCACCGACTCGGGCAGCGCGCGCATCAGGAGTACAGCGAGCACGAGCGGCATGACGCCGCCCACGATCAGCACGGCGCGCCAGCCGAAGGCGTCGATCAACCCGGCCGACGCGAGACCGCCCAGCGCCGAGCCGAGCGTGAAGCCGCAGAACATGGTCGTTACGAGGAACGAACGGCGCGACTCAGGGCAGTACTCCGACGTCAGCGTGATCGCGTTCGGCATGGCGCCGCCGAGGCCGAGGCCCGTCAGAAACCGCAATGCGATCAGTTGCCACAGTTCCATCGACCCTGCGGACGCGAGACTCGCCAGACCGAAGAACACCACGGAGAAGATGAGAATGGTCTTGCGGCCGAACTTGTCGGCGAGCGGCCCGAACAGGAATGCGCCGGCCATCAGGCCCGCGAGCCCGGCGCCGAAAAGGGGCGCGAGCAGCGCCGGGGTGAGCGACCATTCGGCGCGAATGGCAGGGGCGATGAAGCCGATGGCCGCCGTGTCGAAACCGTCGATGGCGACGATCAGGAAGCACAGCACGACGATCATCACCTGGAACGGCGAAATGCGATGGCGGTCGATGAACGCCGTCACGTTGATGGGGGTGGCTGGCATGGGTTGTCTCCTCAAAGTTGCCAGAAGCGGCGCGGCAAGTCAGCCGTCGTCGCCGAAACGTGTTGCCGTGATTGTTGTTATTAGTGCTGCCGAGCCCCCGCATCGCGAGACGCGAGGCGAGGGGGGCCGCGCGACGGTGCGGGACCGTCGCGTGGCGGGATGCCCGGATGCCGGGCGGTGAATCGAGAGGTAGGGCGTGGTTAGCGCTCAGGCCTCAGCCAGCCACGGGGTTTGCGACAGGCAATGCTCGGCGCGCCAGCCGTGCAGCCATTGCAAGGCGTCGTAGAACTGCGTTTGCGTGCGGCCCTTCCACAGCGAGTTGCGCACCCAACGATCCACCCCCTTGGCGTGGTAGACACGGCCCATGTCGCGCGCGCCGTAGAGCACGCGGGCGGTGCGGGGAATGCGGGCGTGCTCGTAGCGGCGGAAGGCGTCGACGAAATCGCCGTTCGCCGCCGCATACGCGGCGCCGAGCGTGACGGCGTCTTCGAGTGCCTGGCAGGCGCCTTGCGCGATGTACTGCGTCATCGGGTGGGCGGCGTCGCCCAGGATCGTGGCGCGCCCGAAGCTCCACTGCGCGACCGGATCGCGGTCGGCGGTGGCCCAGCGTCGCCACGAGGTCGGACGGTCGAGCATCTGGTGCGGCAGCGCATCGATGCCTTCGAAGTACGACAGCACCTCTTCCTTGCTGCCGTCGCGTACGCCCCAGACTTCCTGCTCGCGGCTGTGGAACGTGACCACGAGGTTGTATTGCGTGCCGCCGCGCAACGGGTAATGCACGAGGTGGCAGTTCGGTCCTGCCCAGACGACCGGCGCGTTGACCTGCAAGTCCTTCGGCATGTTCTCGACGTCGACGACCGCGCGATACACCACGTGACCGGTCACGCGCGGCTCGTCGCCGATCAGCACGGCGCGCACGGCGGACTTCACGCCGTCGCAGCCGATCACGGCGTCGGCCGTGTGTCGCTCGCCGTGCTGGTCGATGACGGTGACGTGCTTGTCGTCCTGCGCCAGCGAGACGACCCGCGTCGCGGTGCGGAACTGAATCAACGGATTGCGCTGTACCGCTTCCAGAATCGACAGATGGATGTCGGCGCGGTGGATCACGGCGTACGGATTGCCGAAGCGCTCGCGATACGGCGCGCCGACGTCGACTTGCGCGATGATGCTGCGGTCGATGGCGTCGCGCAGCGTGATGTGGTCGGTGAAGACCGAACACCCGCGCGCTGCCTCACCGACGCCGAGGGCGTCGAGTGCTGCGAACGCGTTGGCGGCGAGCTGAATGCCCGCGCCGATTTCGCCGATGGTCTCGGCTTGCTCCAGCAGTTCGATTTGCACGCCCTGATTGGCGAGCGCGAGTGCAGCCGCGAGGCCGCCGATGCCACCGCCAACGACCAGCGCTTTGGGTTGAGAGGTTTGACTCATGGTTGTCTCCTGCGGCCTGTCCAGCCGTTCTGGATGGAATTCAGGCCGTGTAATCCGGCTGACGATTGGGCGCTGCCGCGAGGAAAGCCGGATGTGTCTCCGCCTGCGCGTAGACCGCCATCGCTCGCGGATACGCCGACAAATCGCAACCCATGCGCCGGGCATTGACGATTTGCGGAATCAGGCAGACGTCGGCAAGCGTCGGTGCATCGCCGAAGCACCATGCGCCGTGACCATGCTTGCCGAGCAATCGCTCCACGCCTGCCATGCCCTCGTCGACCCAGTGGCGGTACCACGCGTTCTTCTGCTCGACGCTGAGGCCCAGCGGGCCTTGCAGATACTTCAGAATGCGCAGGTTATTCACCGGGTGCATGTCGCAACTGACGAGCATCGCCAATTCGAGCACGCGGGCGCGTGCCTCGATGTCCTGCGGCACCAGACGCGGCTCGGGATATTTCGCGTCGAGATAGTCGAGGATGGCGAGCGACTGACCGAGCGCGATCTCGCCGTCGATCAGGGCGGGCACGCTGGCCGACGGATTGACCTCGTCGACATACGCGCCGGCGCGATGCTCGCCGGCGCGGATATTCACCGGAATGGTGTCGAATTCCAGCCCTTTGAGCGCGAGCGCAATGCGCACGCGATACGACGTCGAGCTGTTGAAGAAGCTATAGAGCTGCATGACGAGGCCTCAGACCACGCGCACGGTGATCTCGCCGAGCCCTTCCACGGCGGTGACCATCGTCTCTCCTGCCTTGACCGGGCCCACGCCTTCGGGCGTGCCGGTGTAGATCAGATCGCCCGGCTCGAGACGGAAGAACTGCGACAGGTACGAGACGGTTTCCGCCACCGACCAGATCAGATGGGTGACGTCGCTTTTCTGCTTTTGCACGCCGTCGACCGTCAGCGAAATCGCGCCCTTCTCGATATGACCGACGCTCGACACCGGATGAATCGGGCCGATCGGGGCCGAGTCATCGAATGCCTTGCCGATTTCCCACGGACGGCCCATTTCGCGCATCTTCATCTGCAGATCGCGGCGCGTCATGTCGAGCCCCACGGCGTAGCCCCAGACATGTTCGAGCGCCTGCTCGAGTGCAATGTCCGAGCCCGCCTTGCCGATCGCGGCGACCAGTTCGGCTTCGTAGTGATAGTTGGTCGTCTGGGCGGGATACTTCAACGTGAGCGTTTCGCCGTAGGCCACCGGCACCACGGCATCGGCCGGCTTGCAGAAGAAGAACGGCGGTTCGCGATCGGGATCGAAGCCCATTTCGCGGGCATGCGCGGCGTAGTTGCGGCCAACGCAGTACACGCGGCGCACGGCGAACTGGTCGGCGCTGCCGACAACGGGAATGGCGACGGTAGCGGGCGGAGCGAAGACGAAGGACATAGCGTTTGACTCGACGAATAAAGGAAAGGACACAGGCGGCGCGCGCCGCTCACGCGGGTGTTCGGCGCGCGGGGCCGGCAAGTGAGCGTTGGGTTGGCCTCAGGTGCGTGACTCGCGCAGCAGGTTCAGGGCGGCGAGCACGGGGCGATCGGAGTAGCTGAACAGTACGGCGTCGTCGAGCGCGGCGAGCTGCACCGGCGCCCACGAGGGCACGACGAAATGATCGCGCGGCTCGAACTGGAAGACTTCGTCGCCAATGCGCGCCGTGCCGCGACCCTCGACCACCGAGAAGACCGTTGCATCGGTGCTGCGATAGGTCTTGCCCTGGAAGCCGGCGGGCAGGTATTGCATGAACGTCGCCATCGTCGGCATCGGCCAGCCGCCGGTTGCCGGATTCACATAGCGCAACTTGATGCCGTCCCACGGATCGAGTTCGCCGTTGCGGTACAGCGTGTCGAGCGCTTCGCGCGAACGGGCATACGGATAGCTGAAGATCGGCGAGGTCGGCTCGCTGACCTTGTGATGCACCGGCAGCATGTTGTGGCCGTAACGCGCGAAGCTGTCGCCCTCTGGGCGCTGCACCGGCTGTTGCGACTCGGGGTAGTTCTCGGCAAAGCCGGCGTCGAAGTACTGCACGAGCGGAATGTCGAGCCCGTCGAGCCACACGACCGGCTCGCCGTCCGCCGGGTTGCCGTGGTCATGCCACGTCCACGACGGCGTGATGATGAAGTCGCCGGGGTGCATCGTGGTGCGCTCGCCGTTTACGGCCGTCCACGCACCGCGGCCTTCCACGATGAAGCGCAGGGCCGATTGCGTATGGCGATGGCTCGGTGCGATCTCACCCGGCAGAATGAGTTGCAGCCCGGCGTAAAGCGAACCCGTGATGCTCGACGAGCCCGGCGTTCCCGGGTTCTGCAAGACCAGCACGCGACGCACGGCCTCTTCGGCGCTGATGACGCGTCCCGCTTCCATCACGAGCGGGCGCACTTCGTTGTATTTCCAGAGGGCGGGCACCACGCGCGGGCGCGGCTGCGGGGGCACGAGACTGTGCAGCGATTCCCACAGCGGGGCCATGTGGTTGTGCCCGATGTGTTCGTAATAGGCAGCGCGATCGGCGCTGGGGGCGCGTTCGGACATGCGTGTCTCCGTGTCGATATGGGGCCCGGTCAACTCGTCTGACAAGCTCGGCCGACGAGGGCTTGCGGGTCTATGAGTAGCGTTATACTCGGCGAGACATATTCTTTGAAATGAATAAATCATCGGATCCATACGAAAAATAGTATGGATTGGGTGATTTTGGGGGCGTCCCGAGGGGGCCCGGAGACTTCGTATGGACTGGACCCATCGACTGCGTCTGCGCAATCTGCAAATGTTGCTGACCCTTGCGGAGACCGGCAACATGAGCCAGTCCGCGACATTGCTCAACACGACGCAACCCGGTTTGTCGAAGTGGCTCAAGGATTTGGAGGAGGACATTGGCCTGCCGCTGTTCGAGCGTCAGGCGCGGGGATTGCGTCCGACGGCCTACGGGGAATCCCTGATCCAGCACGCGCGGCGAATCGAGGCGCAGCTCGACACGGCGCGCGACGATCTCGACGCCATGCGCGAGGGCGGCAGCGGTTTGGTGGCGATCGGCACGTCGGGGGCGTCGTCGGCGGACACGGTGCCGCTCGCGATGTTGTTGCTCCTGCAGCGCATGCCCCGCGTGCAGGCCCGCGTGATCGAGAACACGATGGACCGGCTGATGAATCAGCTCGCGCACAGCGAGATCGATATCGTCGTTGGGCGCTCGGCCCCCGAACTGCAGGACCGCAACGTTCGCGCCGAGGCGCTATATCTGGAGCCGCTGCATTTCGTTGCGCGCGCGCGCCATCCGGTCTTTTCGCTCGACAGGGTGGACTGGCCCGACATGCAGCGTTACCGCTGGGTGGTCTGGCCGCGCGGCACGCCGATTCGCAACGCGCTGGAGGCGGCGCTCGCGGAGGCCGGTTATCCGTTGCCGAACGACACCGTCGAATCGAACTCCACGATTCTCAACCTGACGTTGCTCAACAACAGCGACATGATCGGCCTGGCGTCGCACCGCACGGCGAGTCGTCTGCAGGCGCTCGGGGCGTTGCGTATCGTGCCGTTGCGTCTGGCGGGGTTCGGGGCGATCTCGATGTACTGGCGCGACGACGGCGCGAACCGGGCTGCGGTGGCAGCGGCGCTTGAGTGTCTGCGCAGCGCGGCGAGACGCTCGACGGGCGACGCGGTCGCGGGCATCGAAGGCGACGGATGAGCTTGCCGAGTCCGTTGCCGAGCTGGCGGCTGCTACACTTGCCGCCTGTCGAAGTCACTCTCCCGAGGCGTCAATGATTGGCCGCATCTCCGGCACGTTGCTGGAAAAGAATCCGCCGCACATCCTGGTCGATTGCCAGGGCGTAGGCTATGAAATCTCGGTGCCGATGAGCACCTTCTTCAACCTGCCGAATCTCGGCGAGCGCGTGACGTTGCTCACCCAGTTCATCGTGCGCGAAGACGCCCAACTGCTCTTCGGCTTCGGCTCGCCTGACGAGCGCAACACCTTTCGCGAACTGCTCAAGATCTCCGGCGTGGGCGCACGCACGGCACTTGCGATTCTCTCGGGCATGAGCGTCGCGGACATCGCCCAGGCCGTCACGCTGCAGGAGTCGGGACGTCTGACGAAGATCCCCGGCATCGGCAAGAAGACAGCCGAGCGTCTGCTGCTCGAACTCAAGGGCAAGCTCGGCGCGCAACTGGGCACGGTGCCCGGCGCGCTCACACCGCACGACCACAAGAGCGACGTCGTCAATGCATTGCTCGCGCTGGGCTACTCCGACAAGGAGGCGCTTGCCGCCGTCAAGAGCGTGCCCGACGGCACAAGCGTGTCCGACGGCATCAAGCACGCGCTCAAGTCGCTCTCCAAGGCCTGAGCGAAACACGAATCGGCCTCGTCGAGGCCGTGGGGAGGCCGTGAGGAGACGGTATGCAACTGCGATGGCTTGAAGACTTCGTCGAACTGGCACGCACGCGCAGTTTCACGCGAGCGGCGGAAAACCGTTTCGTCACGCACCCGGCATTCGGGCGACGCATCCGCGCCTTGGAAGAGTGGGTGGGCACACAGCTTGTCGAACGGAGCAAACCGCTCGAACTCACGGCTGCCGGCACCGTGTTTCTCGATGCGGCGACCAATGCGCTCGACATTCTTCACGGCGCTCGCACGCAGTTGCAGGACGCCGCGCCCACACTCGAAAACAATCTGAAGATCGCCACGGGCCGAACCTTGGCCGCCACCTTCTTTCCGGATTGGTACGACGAGGCGGTCTCGCGCATCGGCTTCTTCACCGCGACGCTGTCCACGGGAGGGGCCGAGGAGGCCATTCTGCGGCTCGCGGCCGGCGAGGTCGATCTGCTCATCGTGTATTCCAGTGCGCACACGCGGCTGTTGATCGATCAGGAGCGTTATGACTGGTTGAGTGTCGCGCGTGAGGTGCTGGTGCCGGTGAGTGCGCTCGACGCCAAGGGGCGCGCCACCTATCGGCTTGCCGCCGGCCCGTCGCCGATTCCCTGGCTGGCGTTCTCCCGCACGCTGACGTTGCGGGCCGTGCTGGCCCGCCATCTTGCCGAGATGGCAAACCGTCCCACGCTCAAGCCGGTGTATCAGGCCGATTCGTACGAAGCGATTCTGGCGATGGCGCGACGCGGCGCCGGTATCGCGTGGCTGCCGCAACGCCTGGTGGCCGACGACATTGCGCGCGGCACGCTCGCGATCGTGGGCGGCAAGGAATGGCAGATCGGCTTCGATATTGCGCTCTACCGGCGCCGGCACCAACCGCACCCGGTGCTCGACGCGATCTGGCAGAGCGCGCGTCAGGCCTCGGGGGACGACGCCTGAACCGCGCGCCAACCCCCGACGGGCCCGATCAGTGCTCGTGCTGCAGGTACTTTGCCTGACGCGGCAGGCGCAGGCTGACGAGGAACGCCAGGACCATCATGCCGGTCACGTACCAGTAGAATGTCGGCTCCATGCCGGCCTTCTTGAGGCCGAGCGCCACATATTCCGCCGAACCGCCGAAGATGGCATTGGCCACGGCGTAGGCCAGACCCACGCCGAGCGCACGCACTTCGATCGGGAACATCTCGGCCTTCACGATGCCGCTGATCGACGTGTAGAAGCTGACGATGGCGAGCGCCAGACAAATCAACAAAAACGCCGCGGTCGGGCTTTGCACCGTCTTGAGCGTGGTGAGGATCGGTACCGTGGCAATGGCGCCGAGCGCGCTGAAGAGCAGCATGTTGGTGCGACGGCCGATCTTGTCCGACAGCATGCCGAAGATCGGCTGCATGCACATGTAGACGAACAGGCAGCCCGTCATGATGTAGCTGGCCGTCTTGATCGGCATGCCGGCGGTGTTCACCAGGTACTTCTGCATGTAAGTGGTGAACGTGTAGAAGATCAGCGAGCCGCCGGCCGTGTAGCCGAGCACCGTGAAAAACGCAGCCTTGTGGTGGCGGAACAACCCGGCGATCGAACCGGCGTCGCGGCTGTTGCGGCTCGCGCTCGTCGACGTCTCGTGCAGCGTGCGACGCAGCAGCAAGGCAACGACCGCAGTGATCGCGCCGACCACGAACGGAATGCGCCAGCCCCAGGCCTTGAGTTCGGCCTCGCTGAGCAATTGCTGGAGAATCACGACGACGAGCACGGCAAGCAGCTGGCCGCCGATGAGCGTCACGTACTGGAACGACGAGAAGAAGCCGCGACGGCCTTTGAGCGCCACTTCACTCATGTACGTCGCCGTGGTGCCGTATTCGCCACCCACCGACAGACCTTGCAACAGACGCGCCACCAGCAACAACGCCGGAGCCCAGTTGCCGATGCTGGCGTGCGTCGGGAGCGCGGCGATCATCAGCGAGCCGAAGCACATCATCATCACCGAGATGACCATCGAGTTCTTGCGGCCGTTGCGATCGGCGATGCGGCCGAAGATCCAGCCGCCGATGGGGCGCATCAGGAAGCCTGCGGCAAACACGCCCGCGGTGTTGAGCAGCTGTGCGGTGGGATTGGCACTCGGGAAGAACGCCGGCGCGAAGTAGATCGCGCAGAACGCATAGATATAGAAGTCGAACCACTCGACCAGATTCCCGGACGATGCCGCAACAATCGCGAAGATGCGCTTGCGGATTTCTTCCGGCGTGGGCGGCTTGGTGGCCATGGCGGCGTCGGTAGTAGCTGTGTCTCTCATTTCTACGGGCGATGGTGACATCGCATTAATAACTACGTTTGCAACATGACGCTGATGCGCTCGCCTCACAGGGATCACCTGTCCGGAGGCACAACCAGGCATCGCGTCCCGGGGGCGGGCCAACTATAGCGGGTGTGGGCATGCGCAGACAATGCCTGAGTGCTGAATCGATTATTGTGAATATCGAAACAATTGTTTGGATTGTTGCGTTGCAGCATGGTGATCGCGCCCGTCGGACGGCGATTTGCGGGCGTGTTACGAGCGTGTTGATGGGCGGGACGACGTGCGGAAAATCGAGAAAATTTTTTTGGATGCCCTGTGCACCGCATCGGCTAGCACGCCGCGCGGCCGAACCCTCACGCCTCATTCGCGCGGGTGACACTGCGCCAGCAGATCGAGAAACAGCTCCAGCGCGCGCGTCCTGGGCCGCGAGGCCTCGGTGATGGCGCTGATGGCATTCTCATACTCAGGCCCTGTCGGAACCTGCGCCAGTGCATGGCGCTTGCCAAACAGCGCGGCGTAGTACTGCGGCAACAGTCCGACGTAATGCCCGGAGAGGACCAGCATGGCGACAGCCTCCAGTCCTGACGCCGTTGGCCCTCGCGTCAGTCCGAGCGAATTGAGCGCTTCATGGACAAACGGCTGGCTCCGGTAGACGAGCGGGAGCGTCGACGCGTCCTTGATCCGATGCCGCGCAACGTATAGGCGGTGACGCTCGATGAACAGCGGCTGGTAGTGAAACCCGGCTTCGCGACGATACATCCCGCGAATGGCGATCTGTACCCGGCGCTCGCGCAACGCGAGGTCGAGCTCGTTGAACGTCATGACCGTGAGTTCGACCTTCACGTCGGGCGCCTGCGCCTTGAGCGCGGCAAGCGCCTCGGGGATGTGGCAGCCGATGTCGGACACGACGTGCTCGACCATGCCGATGGACAACGTGCCCGAGAGCACACCGCGCACCGCATCGATTTCGGGACGTATGCGCTCCAGCGACTTCAGCGCGTCGCGGGCAAGGTCCAGCGCGACCTTGCCCGCGTGCGTGAGAACAAATCCGGACGGTCCACGCTCGCACAAACGAGTACCCAAGGTTTCCTCGACCTCGCGAATGTGCCGGCTGATCGACGCCTTCGACATGTTCAGTTGCTTCTCCGCCGCCGCAAAGCCGCTGGCCTGAGCGACGGCACAGAAGATGCGCAACGAGCGCAGGTCACGCTCACTGAAGTCACGACTTGCCACTGCTCCACTCCCGGAAATGGCGCCAAACCTGCTGCGGATGGCGCGTGTCAAAAGGTTTCGTTTTTTGGAACCATACCAATAAAAAAATCATTTTTCATGATCTTTTTGCCCGCATACATTGGATTTCACTCGCACCGGGCCGGACCTGACCGAACCGATGCGCCAGCGCAATCCCCTACCCACACCCCGCGAGGCAAGCGATGAAGACCTGGTCCAGACGATCCTTTGTAAAGGCGACGCTCGCATCGAGCGCCGCATTGGCCCTGCCGGCCCTGCCGACGATGGCGTATGCCGAAGGCGGCACCCTGGCCGACATCAAGAAGCGCGGCAAGCTGACAGTCGGCACCGAGGCGGCCTACGAGCCGTTCGAGTTCGTGGAAAACGGTCAGGTGGTCGGATATGGGCACGATGTGCTTGAACTGATGGCGGCGAAACTCGGCGTGAAGCTCGAGCAGATGAACCTGCCGTTCCAGGGCTTGCTGCCGGGCCTGATGTCGCACAAGTTCGACTTTGTCGCCACCAGTGTGGGCATCACGCCGGAGCGCGCCAAGCGCTTCGCCTTCAGCCAGCCGGTCGGCGTGGTGCGTTCGGTTCTGATGGTGCGCGCCGACGACGTAGCGATTAAGCAGGACATGGACATCGCCGGGAAGACCATCGGCACCCAGATGGGATCGTCTTCGCAGCCGGTGGCCGACGAATTCGAGAAGGAACTGAAGGAAAAGACCGGCAAGGGATACGCCGGCACGCGCCTGTTCCAGGCCTATCCGGATGTGTCGAACGCGCTCGCGAACAAGACGATCGACGTGGCGCTGATGCCGTCCAATATCGCCGCCGTCCAGATGCGCAAGCAGCCCAACGTGTTCCGCATTGCCGGGACCATCGGCCAGCCGAAGCTGCTGGCATGGGTCGCCAATCCCAACGATCTGGAGATCCGCAAGTTCATCAACGATTCGCTCGATGAATTCCGCGCGAACGGCAAGCTCGCCGCCTTGCAGAAAAAGTGGTTCGGGGCGTCGATGGACACGCCGCACGCGAACTACCTGCCGCAAGGTGCCATTTGACGCCCGCGACCACGGTCGGCGGGCTTGACATGGGCGGCGTGATCGCACCGTTCCTCGAAGGCGTCGTCTCGGGAACGGCGATCACGCTGGCCGCGTCGGCCGTCGCCTTCGCCATCGGTCTGGCGCTGGGTGTCGTGCTGCTGCTCGCCCGCATCTCGCCGCTCGCGCCATTGCGCTCGCTCGTCGTGCTGTGGGTGAGCCTGATTCGCGGCACGCCGGCGCTGATTCACATGCTGATCGCGTACTACATGGTGCCGGCGCTGTTCGATATCTCGATCTCGCCCATCACCGCCGGAGTTGCCGCGCTGGCGTGTAACACGAGCGCCTATATCGTCGAGATTCTGCGCGGCGCGCTCGGCACGATCTCTCGTGGGCAACGCGCCGCCGCCTACGCCATGGGCATGCGCGTCTCGCAGGTCTGGCGGCACGTACTCCTGCCACAGGTGATCTATCGCGCCATTCCGCCGCTCACCAGCGAGTTCACGATCCTGCTCAAGGCGTCGTCGCTGATGTCGATCATCGCCGTGCCGGAACTGGCGACAGTCGCCCGCAATGCCACGCTGCAGACCGACCTGCCATTACAGGTGTTCGCGATCACCGCCGCCGTGTACTTCGTCCTTCTGTTCTGCATTTCGGCCGCCTCGCGTCTGTGCGAGCGCCGCGTTTCCAGGATGTTGCCCCATGGCCATTGATGTCTCCATCGTCAGGGAAGCGATTCCCGTGCTGCTCGAAGGCCTGCGTGTCACGGCACTGGTCAGCGTCATCGGCATTCCGCTCGGCGTGGCGATCGGCATCGTCGCCGCCTATGCGGCGCAGTCGCGCACGATCTTGCGACCTATCGCACTGGGCTACGTGGAAGGGGTGCGCAACATCCCATACCTGATTCTCGTTTATCTGTCGTTTTTCGGCCTGCCCAAGCTCGGCATTGGCGCGTCGGCCATGAGCGTCGCGGTAGGTTGCACGGCGTTCTACACCGGCGGCTACTTCTGCGAAATCCTACGCGCGGCACTGCGCAGCGTCGCCCGCGGACAAACGCATGCGGCGCTCTCGCTCGGCATGACCTATTGGCAGACGCAACGGCACATCATCGCGCCGCAGCTCTTCGGTTTCCTGATTCCGCCGACGACGAGCCTCGTGATCATGATGTTCAAGGACTCGGCCATCTTTTCGGTCATGAGCCTGCCGGAGATGACCTATCAGAGCAATCTGCTTACGGCCAATACATTCGCCTACGTTGAAGTGCTTGGCACGACAGCGTTGATCTACTGGGTCAGCAGCGTCTTGCTGGCCAGCGTGGGGCGCCGACTGGAAACCGTTGTCGGGCGACGTACCCGGCACGCCTGACGCCCCGAAACTTCCACCCGAGGACACTTTCATGACGACCTACACCGTGGCCCCTCGCACCGGCCATCCGACCCTGCTGTATTCGGCGCTGGATCTCGATATCGACAACCTCAAGGCCGACATCGCCGTGTTGGGCATGCCCTACGGTGCCCCGTACGCGGCGTCGGATTTCAGCAACGACCAGACGAATGCGCCGTCCGCCATCCGCCAGGCGACGGATCGCATCGCGCGTCGCCCGAACCACTACGACTTCGACATCGACGGGCCGCTGCTCCAGGGGCGCACGGATATTCGCTTCGTCGATTGTGGTGACATCATCCCGGACCTGACGAAGCCCGGCGAGCACTATGCCCGCGCCGAGGCGGCGGTGCGTCGCATCGTGGCCGGCGGTGCGATGCCCATCGTGCTTGGCGGCGACCACGGCATTACGACGCCCGTGCTGCGCGGCCTGGACCAAAAGGGGCCCATCACGCTCGTGCACATCGATGCCCACCTGGATTGGCGTGACGAGGTGAACGGCGTGCGCGAAGGCCTCTCGAGCCCGATTCGCCGCGCCTCGGAGATGGCGCACGTGGACCGCATCGTGCAGATCGGCCTGCGCGCGCAGGGGAGCGGCCGTTACGAGGAACTCGTCGCGGCGCGCGCCTACGGTGCCGAACTGGTGACCGCGTACGAGCTGCATGACATCGGCATGGACGCCGTGCTCGATCGCATTCCGGACGGCGGCAACTACTACCTCACCATCGACGCGGACGGCCTCGATCCGTCGACGATGCCGGCCGTTGCCGGTCCCGCGCCCGGTGGGGTGACGTTTGTACAGGCGCGCAAGCTGATTCACGGCCTGGTACGCAAGGGACGCGTGGTCGGCATGGACATCGTGGAGATTCAGCCCGAGAAGGACGACGCCAACATGATCTCGTGCGTGACGGCCGGTCGTCTGATTCTCAACCTGATCGGCGCATCGATTCGCGCGGGGCACTTCGACAAATGAGCACCGCACAGCCCATCATCGACATCCGGAACGTCGACAAATGGTACGGCGCGCATCACGTGCTCAAGCAGTGCTCAACGCAGGTGGGCGCGGGCGAGATCGTGGTGGTGTGCGGACCGTCCGGGTCCGGCAAGTCGACCCTGATCAAGACGGTCAATGCACTGGAGCCTTTCCAGAAGGGCGATGTCGTCGTCGACGGCACGTCGCTCACGGCCAGGACGACCGACCTGCCGAAGCTGCGCAGCAAGGTTGGCATGGTCTTCCAGCATTTCGAGCTGTTCCCGCATCTGGATCTCACGCGCAATCTCACGCTCGCGCAGCAGATCGTGCTGGGCCGCGGCGTCGATGCGGCCCGCACCAAGGCGCGCGCGCTACTCGATCGCGTCGGTCTGTCGGCGCATGCGCACAAGTATCCCGGGCAGTTGTCGGGCGGTCAGCAGCAACGCGTGGCGATTGCGCGCGCGTTGTCGATGGACCCGACGGCGATGCTGTTCGACGAGCCGACCTCGGCGCTGGACCCGGAGATGGTCAACGAGGTGCTCGACGTGATGGTCGAACTCGCCCGCGAAGGCATGACGATGATGGTCGTCACGCACGAGATGGGGTTCGCGCGACGCGTGGCCCATCGCGTGGTGTTCATGGAGGACGGCGCCATCATCGAGGACAGTCCGACCGACATGTTCTTCAACGACGCCGCCAGTGCCGCCGCCAAACGCTTTCTCTCGAAGATCCTGACACATTGAGTGCGCGACGCCATCGCGCGCCGAGCTCACCCACATCAAGACTCCATACCGAGACATCATGACGCACACCCGAATCCGCAAATTCAACACCCGCGACACTTACCCGGAGCAGAAGCTCGACAACGACCTCTGTCAGGCGGTCGTCGCCGGCAACACCATCTATCTGCGTGGTCAGATCGGCCAGGATCTCGATACGCGCGAATCCGTTGGCATCGGCGATGTTGCCGCGCAGGCCGAAAAGGCCATGGCCAACGTTGCGATGCTGCTCGACGAGTGCGGCAGCCAGCTCGCGGATATCTGCAAGGTCACGGTGTATCTCGTCGATCCGCGTTATCGCGAGGCGGTCTACAACGTCATGGGACGCTGGCTCAAGGGCGTGTTTCCAGTGTCGACCGGCATCGTTGTGCAGGCGCTGGCGCGCCCGGAGTGGCTGGTCGAAATCGATGTGACGGCGGTGAAGCCGGCGGTGTCGTCGGCATAAGCGGCACGAGCGGCATAAGCCGCATAAGTGAAGCAACAACAACGTCGGGCCGGCGTGCAAGCGCCGGCCACGTATCGCGCTGCGCCAAGCGCGGTCAAACGCACCGAAGCGCACTCAGAAGCCCACTCAGAAGCCCACTCAGCAGCCCACTCAGAAGCGGCGTTTGACGTAAATCGTCGCACCCAAGTCGTGCGAGCGCAGCAGCGGCACACGGGCACTTGCCGAAAACGTCCATTCCTCCGTCTTGAGCGACAATCCGCGCTTCGGGTCGGAGCCCAGCTTATCGTCGGTGTTGGCCCACTGCACGAGGGACAACTGCGGCGCCGTGGAAGGTCCGATCTTCAGGTAGCTGTGAGTCGGCCGCGCGGCCGGTTCCGAGGTCGAGGTGTCGATCCAGTCCACATGTCCGTTGTCCGCCGTCGGCAGGGCGCTGTTGATCGATTCGATGCGCGTGTAAAGGAATGCGCTGTCGTCGGCCAGCGCGGTCGGCTCCGGACCCTCGCGACCAAACGGATACAGGGTGACGCGAACGGCCGGAACGGCAGCAACGGAGACCGGTGGAGGCGGTTGCGGCACGTGTATGGGGAGTGGCCCGGGGCCAACGTTGGCCAGCATCATCTGTTCGGATGAGCCCGAGTTGGCGCCCTCTGCGATCGCCACGCCGCTTAGCGTGACGACACACGCGCCGATCATCCATTTGCCTAGGCACGTCATGGACATGCCTCCCGTGAAGGAATGGAAACGCTACGTCGCCAGCCCCAATTTGTCTCACGTACAACGACCTTCGTATTACGAACCGTCTTTCGTGGCCTTTTCGCGTCGTACGCATTTAGGAAGTGTAGTCAGTCATTTGCGTCCCGCTACCCCAATTTGCACTGAGGTTGATCGTCGTCAGAGCGGAACTGCCTGCCCAAGCCCGTCGGACCTGACGCTTGCGTGGGGGGCAACGACGCGGCTCGGGGTTTGTCCCGAGATCGTGACGGCGGTTGCCGACGCAGCGGACCGGCGGTTGGGCGGCGCATTGAACGAGTCGCGTTCCCGGTGAAGCGCGATGTGCTAGATTTAAATCAACGGGCGAGGGTATGCCAGTCAGGGGCGCGCGAACGTGGCGCACGCTGCGCCTGGGGAGGTCGTCATGCACGGATGTCAACTCACCTTCTACACACAGCAGAATCACCGCCATGGCCATCAGCCGGTCGCCGACTGGATCATGAGCGAAGTGCGGCAGCTGGGGATTCGCGGGGCCACCCTGTTCGTGGGCACGGAAGGTATCGATCATGTCGGAAAGCGTCATGCCGCCCGATTCTTTGAGCTCGCCGAACAACCGGTCGAGGTCGTGTTGGCCATCACCGATGAGGAAGCCGAACGCCTGCTCGACGTGATTCGTGCGCAACGCGTCCACGTTTTCTATACGCGCTTCCCGATTGAATTCGGCATGCTTGGCGATGGTTAGCGCAGGGCGGAGGCACGACGCCGCCGACCGCCCTGTTCGCGCGTGCTTTGTAAGCGGCTCAGGTCGCAAGCGCCGCTGAGGCGCGCCGCTCGGCCGACGGCAACACCAACACACCGGCCAGCCCGACGACCACGCTCGTCAGGACGTAGTAGATCGGCGCGAGATTGCTGCCGGTCACATGCACGAGCCACGTATTCAGGAACGGCGCGAGGCCGCCGAATACCAGCACCGCGAGGTTGTAGGTGACGGCGGCGCCGGTCGAGCGCACGCTGACTGGAAACACCTCGGTCAGCACGATCGGCGTCGGGCCCCAGAAGAAGCTCATGAAGAACGACACGCCGATCTGCACCGCCAGCAGCGAGCCCAGGCTCGGCAGGGTGACGAAGTGCTTGAACAGCACGTACGACGCCACGCCATACGCGATGATCGCCGGCAGCAGGACCGCCTTGCGGCCGTAGCGATCCGACAAATAGCCGGCAAGCGGGCAGAACACGAGGATGACCAGGGTGGCGATGAACGTGCTCAGGTTGACGTCGGCGGCCGACATGCCCAGTTGCTTCTTCGCGAAGATCGGCAGGAAGAACACGAACACGTAGGCCGACACGGTGCCGACCACCGAGATGCCGAGCGTGCCGAACACCGCGCGCGGATAGTCGCGGAACACGGTGCGCAGCGGCGTGTTCACGCGCTGAATCTTGCCGCGTTTCACATCGTTCGCGTAATTGAGAAATTCCGGCGATTCGTCGACGTTCGAGCGGATCAGCCAGCCGACCGGCCCGATCAGAATGCCGAGCAGGAACGGCAGGCGCCAGCCCCACGACTCGAGATCGTGCGGCGCGAGATTGACTGTCAGTAGATAGGCCACCAAGGCACCGAGAGAGAACGCCAGCGCCTGCGAGCACATCTGGAAGCTGCCGAAAAAGCCGCGGCGATTCGCGGGGGCGAACTCCACCAGCATCGTGGTCGCGCCACTGAACTCGCCGCCGACCGAGAAGCCCTGGATCAGCCGCGCAAGCACCATCAGGATCGGCGCCGCAATGCCGATAGCCTCATGCGTCGGCAAGATGCCGATCATGCCGGTGCCGACCGCCATCAGCACGATCGTCAGCGACAGCGCTTTCTTGCGGCCGACCCGGTCGCCATAGAGGCCGAGCAGTACGCCGCCGAGCGGCCGTACCGCGAAGCCGACGCCAAACGTCGCAAGTGTGAGCAGCATCGACGCGAACTCGTTGCCGCTCGGGAAAAAAAGCTTCGCGATCATTACGGCGAACAGACCGTAGATCGCGAAGTCGAACCATTCGAAGGCATTGCCGAGTACCGAGGCGATGACGACTTTGCGCACCATCGCCGGCGACGGTGTCGGGTTTTCGTTCATTGCGGTTCCCCTCTGATCGATTGTTGGAAGTGAGGCCGGCTTAGCCAAGCCGTTGCCGGACGATTTCGAGGAACACGGCCACGCCGGTGGGGGCGGTGTCGTCGTCGAAATCGAATTCGGGGTGGTGACAGGTGAGTCCGTCGTGACCGAGGAAGAAGTACGAGCCCGGGCGCTGCTGCAACATGAACGCGAAGTCTTCCGAGGCCATCAGCGGGGCGACGTCGACGATCACGTTGTCCACACCGAGAACGCGCTCCGCCGCGCGCCGCACATGTTCGGTTTCGGTGGGGGTGTTGACGGTCGGCGGCGACGTTTGCAGATGCTCGAAGCTGACTTCACAGCCATACATCGTCGCCGCGCCTTCGCAAATCGTGCGCAGTCGTGCGAGCGTGATGTCCTGTGCCTTGACTGACAGCGTGCGCACGGTGCCTTCGAGCACCGCGGTGTCGGGGATGACGTTGATCGCCGTGCCCGACAGGAACTTGCACACACTCACCACAGCGGTGTCGAGCGGGTCGATGTTGCGACTCGCGATGCTCTGTATCGACTGCACCAGGGTGGTCCCGACGATCAACGGATCGATCGATTTGTGCGGCATCGCCGCGTGGCTGCCGATGCCCTTGATGGTGATGCGGAACAGGTCGCATGCCGACAGAATGGCACCGCTGCGCACGCCGACCTTGCCGGCCGGCAGAGCGTTGTTGTTGTGCAGCGCGTAGATTTCGTCGCAATGGAATCGCTCGAACAGGCCGTCGTCGATCATGGCCGAGCCGCCGCGTAGCGTTTCCTCGGCCGGCTGAAAGATCAGATGGATGGTGCCCCGGAAATCGCGATTCAGGGACAAGTGCCTGGCGACGCCGAGCAGGATGGCTGTGTGACCGTCGTGACCGCAGCCGTGGAACACATTGTCGTGCGTTGAGCGGTGCGCGGACGTGCCCTTTTCGCTCATCGGCAGCGCGTCCATGTCGGCGCGCAGACCGATCGACGGTCCCTCGCCCCGCGTGCCGTGGATCGTGCCGACCACGCCAGTGCCGGCGATACCGGTCTCGATGTCGATTGCCCAGTCGGCGAGCAGCCTTGCCACCAGACCGGCCGTGCGATGCTCGTGAAAGCCCAACTCCGGATGCTGGTGGATGTCCCTGCGCCACGTGCGCATCTGTTCTCCAAGACCGCTCAATTCGCCATCCATCTGCATTGCGCCAACCTCTTTTTCACGGGGGAGTGTGGGGACCGTCCAGGGACTGCCCGAACGAATGCTTCTGGTCGAAGGGTAATTCATTAGTTGAATATTTCAACTAATGAATTACCCGGATGTTGTCGACCATCGATCCGGCTGAGCTATCATCGTCCGTGGCGAAGCGGCTGCGGGCGAGGGTAGGCCGGCGCAACGCGCTTCGATGGGATGCAGACTTCAGACAGGGCGGCAGCACATGCGAGCAGGAACGTCACCGGCGGGACATGACGAAGGACCGGGGGGCCGTGGCAAAGACGACAAGGCCAAAGGAGAAGGCGGCACGGCCGGTGGCGTGGCCTATTATTTGACGTTCAAGCTGGACCTGATCAAAAGCGAGATGATCAGCCGTGCCAACGCCGAGTATCGTCCCGCGTTCGGGCTCGATGTGCGTTCATTGCGCGTGCTGCGCGTGATCTGCGACGCCCCCGGGATTACCGCGAGCGCGCTCAATGCGCAGACGCTCGTCGAGAAGACGTTGCTCTCGAAGCTGATCGCGGACTTGATTCAACGCAAGCTGGTTCGGCGCTCGATCCATCCCGACGACGCGCGTCACTTTCAACTGTGGCCGACGGCGGCCGGCAAGCGCCTGCGCGTGTCCAGCGACGAGCTTGGGCAGTCGATGGAGACGGAAATGCTGTCGATGCTCAGTGCCGACGAGCGCGGGCAACTGAACAGCATTGTCGACAAGTTGGTCGACGCGTTTCAGAAGGCGGGAAAGGCTCAGGGGTGAACGTTGCGGACGCGCGGGCGGGGTCGTCGGTTCGGCGCGACACGACAGCCCATGAACGTTCCGGGGCGTAGCGCGTCATGGGTGCAGAGGGTGTTCGCATCAGCGCCGATTCTTTCATGGAAGCAACCAGCACGGGTACGACGCGGTAACGAAGCACGTGGTTCGCGGTAGCGATCGATGGCGCCAACGGTGGCGTCTTGGATCGGTTTTCTCGACCCTCGGAGGTTAGAAATGCGAAAGATGCTCTCGTTTCTGTTGTTGCTTGCCTCGCTGTACGTCTTGCCCGTCGTCCCAGCCTTCTCCGCAGTCGTGCCATTTCCGGCGAGTTTCAAGACGCGGACCATTACGACCAACGGCGCAAAGATTTACGTTCGCGTCGGCGGCCATGGGCCTGCCGTGGTGTTGCTGCATGGCTACGGTGAGACCGGCGACATGTGGGCGCCGCTCGCCGCGAAGCTGGCCGCCACTCACACGGTGGTCGTGCCGGATCTGCGGGGCATGGGGCTTTCCGACCACCCCGCGACCGGCTACGACAAGAAGAACGAAGCACGCGATATCGCCGGTGTTTTGGACACGCTCCAGATTGGCAAGGTCGACGTGGTCGCCCATGACATCGGCAACATGGTCGCTTACGCGTTCGCGGCCGAGCAGCCCGAGCGCGTGTCCAAACTCGTGTTGATGGATGCCCCGATACCCGGCGTCGGCCCGTGGGAGGAGATTCTGAAGAACCCGCTGCTGTGGCACTTCCGATTTGGTGGGCCGGACATGGAACGGCTGGTGAAAGGCCGCGAGCGCATTTACCTGGATCGCTTCTGGAACGATTTCTCGGCGAATCCGAAAAACTTCGACGAGGCATCGCGCCGGCACTACGCCAAGTTCTACGCCTTGCCCGGTGCCATGCATTCCGGCTTCGAACAATTCCACGCTTTCGACCAGGACGCAATCGATAATAAAGCCTTCCTCGCCAAAGGCCCGTTGCCGATGCCGGTGCTCGCCATCGGTGGCGAGAAATCGTTCGGCACCATGATGGAAACCGTGGCGCGTGGGGCCGCCGGGAATGTGCAGGGGGTGGTGATCCCGGGGGCTGGCCACTGGCTGATGGAGGAGCAGCCGAAGGCGACGGTGGCGGCCATCGTCCAGTTTCTTCAGTGATGCACGCGCCGACTTCTCAATCAGCACCCGTGCGTGCCGAATCGGCACGAAGCCTCTTTTTCTGCCGCCTACACTCCGCTTCCTGAGACTGGCTGATGGCTCCAGCGCGCCTTCGTGGCGCCCCGGGGTCATCTCACACTTATCCCCAACGCCAGCGATCCAGAGGAGCCGGGCATGACCCACAACGCCAAACCCCACAACCCGTGGCGCGAAATTTGCGCCGCGAGCATCGGTAATGCACTTGAGTTTTACGATCTGCTGATCTATGGCTACTTCGCCATCGTGATCGGGCAGTTGTTCTTCCCCTCGCACGACCCGACGACGTCGTTGCTGCTCTCCGTCGGCACCTTCGGCATCTCCTTCGTGACGCGTCCCCTGGGCTCGATCGTTCTGGGCAGCTACGCTGACCGTGCCGGCCGCAAGGCGTCGCTCACGGTATCCATCGCCTTGATGATGCTCGGCACCGCCATGATCGCATTCGCCCCGACGTATGCGCAGATCGGCATTTTCTCGCCGCTCCTGATCATCGTCGCCCGCATGTTGCAAGGCTTCTCGACGGGCGGCGAGTTCGGCGCCGCCACGGCCTTCATGGTCGAACATGCCGACGCGAAACGCCGTGGCTTCTTCGCGAGCTGGCAGATGTCGACGCAGGGTCTCGCCACCGTGCTCGCCGCCGGGGTGTCTGCGCTGCTGAGCCTGCTGCTCACCGCCGATCAACTGAGCGCATGGGGATGGCGTATCGCTTTCGCCGTGGGCTTGCTCATCGGCCCGGTCGGTCTTTACATTCGCCGCAATATCGACGAGACGGCCGACTTCAAGAAGCTCGGTCAAAAGCAGCGCGAAACGTCGCCGCTGCGCGAGGTCTTCGGTCGTGATCGCGCCAATATGTTGCTCGGCGCGGGGGTTGTCGCGGCGGCCACAGCGTTCAACTATGTCCACAAGCTTTACATGCCGACGTATGCCGTCAAGCAACTGCATATTCCGGCGACGTCATCGTTCATCGGCGCGGTCGTCACCGGCGTGATGCTGATGATCGCCGCCCCGGTCGTGGGCCACCTTTCCGATCGCTTCGGTCGCATTCGCGTAATGCTCTGGGCACTCATTCTCGTGGGCGTCACGACGTACCCCTTGTTCGTGTTGCTCAACAAATATCCGACGTTCCAGACGCTGCTCATGGTTCAGGCGCTCGTCGGTCTGCTCATCGCGGTGAGTCTCGCGCCGCTGCCCGCCCTGCTGGCGGACATCTTCCCGACGAGCACGCGCGGCACGGGGTTGGCGCTGTCGTATAACTTCTCGGTGACGCTGTTCGGCGGGTTTGCACCGCTCATCGTGACCTGGCTCATCGATGCCACGCACAACAAGCTCGCGCCGAGCTTCTACGTGATGGCGACCGCCGTACTCAGCGTTACCGCAGTGATATCGCTCGGCCGCCGGGTGCGCGCCGGCAAGATCGCCGGCATGACGCACGGCTCGCCCCGCGTATCCAAGGTTTGATCGACGCCCCGGACGATCGGCATGCAATGCACTTCCCGCACCGGCGCCATCGTCCGATGAACTGAATCCCGCCGCAACGACGTCGTTCGCCATTCCCTGCCGAGACGTCGTCGTTCGCGACATCCTCTGTGGAGCATTTTCATGACCACGCTTGAAGCGATCCGCGCCGCCCTGCCGGCATACCCCATCGAAGTCTCGTTCCCCGACATCACCCGCTGGCGCGACGGCAACACTGGCATCGACTACCTACATTCGTTCGACAGCGGCAAGCCCGGCAAGCACGTGATGATTCTCGCGCTCACGCACGGCAACGAAGTGAGCGGCGCCATCGCGGTCGATACGTTGCTTGCCGCCGGTGTGCGTCCCACGGCGGGCCGTCTGTCGCTGGGCTTCGGCAATATCGGTGCGTACGCGCTATTCAGCGCGGAGAATGCCGACGCTACCCGTTTCCTCGACGAAGACATGAACCGCGTCTGGACGCCATCGACGCTCGACGGAGCGCGTCAGAGCCGCGAGCTCGCGCGTGCCCGTGCGATGCGTCCGTTCATCGACACGGTCGATCTGCTGCTCGACATCCACTCGATGCACGAGGCGTCCGCGCCGCTGATGATGACCGGTCCGCTGGAGAAGGCGATCGCCCTCGCCGCCGAACTCGGCACGCCCGAGCACGTGATCGTCGACAAGGGGCACGCGAACGGCACGCGCATGCGCGATTACGGTGGCTTCGGCGACCCGGCCAGCCCGAAGAACGCACTGCTGATCGAAACCGGTCAGCATTTCGCGGGGAGCGCCCGCGATGTCGCGCTCGATTGCGCGGCGCGTTTCCTGATTCATGCGGGCGTCGTGGCCGAAGCCGACATGGCGCCGTACCTGACGCAGACGCAGCCCGCCCGCCAGAAGTTCGTGGAAATCACGCAGCCGGTTGTGGCGCGCTCGATGGACTTCCGCTTCTCGCAGCCGTTCACGGGGCTCGAAGTGATCGAGAAGGCCGGCACCGAGATCGCCCGCGATGGCGATGAGGTGATCGTCACGCCCTATGACAACTGCGTCATCGTGCAACCGTCGATGCGGCACCTTGGCGTGAATGTCACGATGATGCGCCTGGGACGGTTGCTGGATCGTTGATCCTATGGGGCCGTCGTGTCGGTAGCGTCCCCGGAATCTCCGGAATCCCCAGCCTGTGCCCGCTTGCCGCGGCGCAGGCTCAGTTGGGCGAGTACGTCGGCGTGCTGATTGCCCCAGCGGTAGAGCATCTCGATGGGCTCGATGAACAATTCACCCAGCGGCGTGAGCGAATACTCGACCTTGGGCGGCACGACGGCAAACACCTCGCGGTGAATCAGACCATCGCGTTCGAGTTCGCGCAACGTCTGCGTGAGCATCTTCTTGGAAATCCCCGGCAATCGGCGCTGTAGTTCCCCCGTGCGTGTGGTGCCGCACTGCAACGCGTACAACACCATGCTCGTCCACTTCACGCTGAAGAGCTCCAGCACGCGGCGCGGCACGCAGGTTTCCTCGAAAACGAATGGGGCAAGTTTGTTCATGGTTACTAATTGGTGACTATTCAACTGAAAGGTGCCTACTGGGGATTTGGGACCTTCGTCACTATACTTTGTGGCGATGGTGCGCGTCATCCGGTGTGAGGGAGCCTGGAAGCCTGCGGGTCGACATGCGGAGTGGGCGCGCGCAGGAACTTGGAGACTCCCATGAGCAGTTTGTCGAAGACGGCCCTTTCAATGCTGGATCTGGTGCCGGTGCGTGCCGGCGGCACGGTGGCCGATGCCCTGAAACAATCCACGGAACTGGCGCAGCACGTTGAACGCTTGGGCTTCACGCGGTTCTGGCTGGCCGAACACCACAACATGGACGGCATCGCGAGTTCGGCGACGGCGCTGTTGATCGGTCACGTTGCAGGCAAGACGTCGCGTATTCGCGTGGGGTCGGGCGGTGTGATGTTGCCGAACCACCCGCCGTTGGTCGTTGCCGAGAACTTTGGCACGCTCGCCGCGCTGTATCCGGGACGTGTCGATCTGGGCTTGGGGCGCGCACCCGGTGCGGACCAGGCCACCATGCGCGCGCTGCGTCGCGACCGATTGTCCGATGGCGACGATTTCCCCGAGCAGGTCGCCGAATTGCGCGCGCTGCTTGCGCCCGCGCAGCCCGGACAACGGCTCGTCGCAACGCCCGGCGCGGGCAGCGATATTCCGGTGTGGTTGCTGGGCTCGTCGTTGTTTTCTGCGCAACTCGCGGCGCATTTGGGGCTACCGTATGCGTTCGCGTCGCACTTCGCCCCGCGGTTCCTGTTCGACGCACTTCGGCTTTACCGCGAGCGATTCCGTCCCTCGGCAGCGTTGGATAAGCCCTACGTGATGGTGGGCGCGCCGGTCGTGGCCGCGCCCACGGACGAGGAAGCGGCATTTCTCGCAACGTCCGCGCAGCAGAAGATTTTGGCGCTCATGCGCGGGCAAAGCCTGAAATTGCAGCCGCCCGTGAACGATATGGACGCGCGCTGGGATCCGGCCGAACGGCACTCGGTGGAAGCGTTCCTCGGCGTGGCCGTGGTGGGTGGCCCCGAGCGGGTGGGGGCCGGTCTGTCCGATCTGGTCGAGCGTACGCAGGCCGATGAGCTGATGCTCGTCACCGACATCTACGATCCCGCGCTGCGCCTGCGCTCGTGCGATATCGTCGCGTCCGTCTGCAAGTCATGACGATACGCAGCGCGTCGTGAGGATTGGCGAAGGAGGGGGCGCAACGATCACGCCCGCTGTCCTCCGCCTGATCCTGCCCCGTCAGCGAAAGCGGCCGATGGAGAAGGGCGAGAGGTCGATGGCGGGCCGCTCGCCGGACACCAGCGCTGCAATCGTGCGTCCCGTCGAGGCGGCGGCGGTCAGACCTACGTGGCCATGGCCGAATGCATAGAAAGCGTTAGGCACCTTCGACGCCGCGCCCAATACCGGCAGCGAATCGGGCGTGCTGGGGCGGAATCCTTGCCAGCGTGCACCGTCGACCGACTGTGTCGGCTTCGTCCCGTTCACTGCGCCGGGGAACATCTTGTGCAACTGATTGAGCAGCAGATCGGCGCGCCGCCAGTTCGGTGAGGCTTGCAGACCGGCCAGTTCGACCGTGCCCGCACCGCGAAGACGGCCGTTCATCGGTGTGGCGAACAGCTTGCCTTCGGCCCACATGACGGGACGTGAGGGCATCTCATGCGGCGTCGGAATTTCCACGTGATAGCCGCGCTCGGTGTCGAAGACAACGGTGTCGCCCAATTGGCGCACAAGCGGTGCGGACCATGCACCGGCCGCGATCACCACGGCGCTTGCGCTTTCGCGGCCCCGGTTGGTGTGCACGGCCACGGCCTGCGCGCCATTGGTCTCGATGGCGGTGGCGGCAGCATCGACAACTCGCCCGCCCCGCGCGACCACTTGCGCCGTCAAGCGCGCCAACAGCGCGCCGGGATCGGGCGTGTGGCCGGTCTCGCCGATATAGCGGGCACCGACGAAGTCATGCGATAGCGTGGGCTCGAACTCGCGCAATGCGTTCGCATCCAGCGTTTCGATGTGCACGCCGTTGTCGCGGCGCAGCGCCATCCCGCCTTCGTCGCCCACCATACCCTTCTGACTGGAATAGGCGATGAGATAGCCGCGACGCGTGACGAGATCGTTTGCGCCCGCATCGTCAAGCAACGGTTGATAGGCGTCGAGCGCGGGGCCGAGCAGTGCGCGCAACGCGCGCGCCTGCGCGGTGACACGTGCGGGCTGACTGGCGGCGACGAAGCGCATCAGCCATGGCACCATGCGCGGAAGGTACCCCCAACGCAGCACCAGCGGACCCTCCGGTTGCATCAACCAGCCGGGTACCTGCCACAGCACGCCGGGCATGGCGATGGGCACGACCGACGAGCCATTGATGCAGCCCGCATTGCCAAGCGACGCCGCCTGGCGTGCCGATTGCCGGTCGACGATCACCACCGCGTGTCCGGCGCGTTGAAGATACGCGGCCGTACATACGCCGACCAAACCGCCCCCGATAACGACGACGGGACGTGAATCATTCATGAAGCCGCCCTGCGAAAACACGAAAGCGCCTAGTGTACCGGGTTAAGTACGTACCCCTGAACGCCTTCAAAATTCAGGAATGTGTTCAGATCATTTCCAACGGACGCTTTCGCGACGGCGCTTCGAACTGATGATCGATTCGTAATAGTTCCTCCGCCGTCAGATCGATGTCATGGGCAGCACGATTGGCGCGTACGTGAGCGTCCGTGCTCGCCTTGGGAATGGCGATGACGCCCGGGCGGCTCAGCACCCAGGCAAGCGCAATCTGCAGCGGTGCGACATGGCGCGCGGCGGCGATGTCGTCGAGTGCGCCTTTTGCCGGCAGCCGTCCCTGTTCGATCGGCGAATACGCCATCATCGGCAGACCGCGCGCCGCCAGCCACGGGACAAGGTCATACTCGGGACCGCGCCGCGAAAGGTTGTACAGCACCTGATCGCTCGCACACTGGTCGCCGCCGGGCAGCTCGAACAAGTCTTCCATGTCGTCCGTATCGAAATTGCTCACGCCCCAGTGCCGGATCTTGCCCGCTTCACGCAGTGCTTCGAAGCCGGCAATCGTGTCTTCGAGCGGGACGTCGCCGCGCCAGTGCAGCAGGTAGAGGTCGAGGCGATCGGTGCGCAGGCGTTCCAGACTCCGCTCGCAAGCGGCGATCACGCCACGTCGCGAGGCATTGTGCGGGTAGACCTTGCTCACGAGAAATACTTCATCGCGCAGTCCGTCGAGCGCTTCGCCCACGAGACACTCGGTCGCCCCTTCTCCATACATTTCGGCCGTATCGACCAGCGTCATGCCCAGCGAGACACCCAGTTGCAACGCCGCGATCTCCTCGCGACGCCGCTCCGGCTTCTCGCCCATCATCCAAGTCCCCTGGCCGAGTACCGGCACGGTGTCGCCCTGGGGCAGCGCGATTTTTCGCATGGCCTGTCCTCCGTAATCCTGGTCACCATTATCGGCCCGCAAGTCGAGCGATGACCAGTGCCGTGAGGGCTTCACGCAACACTTTGCGGTGTCGTCCGATCGTTTGACTCGGACTCGCCTGAAGCACCGTTCGGAAATTGCCGCTTTTGCGTTTGTGCACCGATTCTCTCGGATAGTTCACAGCCCTATCGTCGCATCGCCGCGATAAGCTGATTTCACCGATGTACATGGCGATTGTTGCTCCGCAGCGAGACGGCTCGGTGATGGCTCCCGTCGTGTGCATCGGACCTGCGAGGACAGGAGGGGGCGGAAGAAAAGGGGGGCGAGCGTTACGGGCAAAAAAGAAAGCCCCGCGAGCGGGGCTTAAAGGCCGACCGAGCGTGCGTCGGCCAAGGAGGTTCATCGCAGCGCGGCGCGAACATCGAGTGGGGGCGCGCTTCAGACGTATTGTCGGCATAGTCGATCTACCTATGGGAAGGAGGATTCCGAATGTCAGGGGGGAACGTTGGGTAACAAATGTGACAATTGGCGACCTTTTCTTGTCGCGGGACGAACGCGATAATGGGGGACCCCAAACTCGAGGAACTCCCCAGATGGATAACACGATCAAGTTCCGCTCGCGCGGTTCGTCGCTCTTGCCCGGTGAGCGGTACGCGCCGACCTCGGTTTTCTTTCACTGGGTGATCGCATTGCTGATTGTGATCGCCTATGCCGCCGTCATTATCAAAGGCTATTTGCCGAGAGGGAGTGCGCCACGTGCGTTATCACTCACGATCCACGAATGGGCTGCGCTCGCGGTGTTGGTGCTGGCCGTGCCGCGCTTGCTCATTCGATTGATCAAGGGCGCGCCGGCGGCGCTGCCAGGCCAAGCGTGGTGGGCGCGAGCCGGGTCGTCGGCCGCACATCTGCTGCTCTATCTGTTCATGTTTGCGCAGCCGGTGCTGGGCTATCTGACGCTCAATGCCCAGGGGCATCCGCTCACGATTCCAGGCCTGGATATCGCGCTGCCGCAGTTCATTGCGAAAGACGAACAGACGGGGCGTTCGATCAAGGAGATTCACGAGACGATCGGCAACGCGTTCTATTGGGTGATCGGCTTCCATGCGCTGGCGGCGCTGTGGCACCACTACTTCCGTCGCGACGATACGTTGCGACGCATGCTTTAAAAGGGATTTTTGCGTCGCCCGCTCTGAGGGGACATTGCGCGGCGCCTCCCCGGGCGCCGCGTGTGTGCGGGTGCGGTGCTGCCCAGCAAGGCACGGGCGAGCGCGCTGGCCGTTTGTAACGGCCAGCGCGTTTCGGCGTTTGACCCGAACGTTTCTCTTGCGCGCCCGCAGGGGTATCAGAACGTTACGCCCAGCCCCACGCCAACGATCAACGGATCGATGTGGAGCGTGCCCAGATCGGTGCCGCCAAGCGAGGTATCCGTCTTCATCCAGACCTTCTTGACATCGATGTTGACGAACAGATGCTTCGTCATTTGAACGTCCACACCCGCTTGCAGTGCCGGACCGAAGCTGTGGTTCGTGATCGAGATCGGCGTGCCGCCCGCCTGCAGGTTGCTGTTCCAGAAGCGCGAGTAGTTGACGCCTGCACCGACATACGGACGTACCTTGCCCGCATGATTAAAGTGGTATTGAAGCAGCAGCGTCGGTGGCAATACGTTCAGGCTGCCGAGGTTCCCGATGCTGGACGTCAGTTGATGACGTGACATGCCAAGAATCAGTTCAACACCAACGTTGTCGAGAATCATGTAGCTGAAATCCAGCTCCGGCACGATGGCGTTGTTCACGCTCACCCCCAGCGTTGGCAACACGCTGCCGCTTGCATGCGAGTCCGGCAAAATGCCGATGACGCGAACGCGTGCGAGGATGTCGCCGGCGTAAATCCCTTGCGAGCTGTCCTTGATGAAGCCGAAGCGTTTGGCTGACTCGACCGGGGCGTTGTCGGTCGTTTGTGACGTTGCCTGTGCCGCCGCGAATGGGCTGAAGACGGCGGCACAGCTGACGAATGCGGCGGCGATGGCCGTAGCGCCAAGAGAGAGCTTCATGGTGGTTTCCATAGTCGTGAGTGAGCCCGACCGATGGTAGAAGCCGCCTTCCGTGGCGAACTTGATGCGCGTCAAGTGCGGGAGAACGCAGGGGCGCTGTGCGACAAAGCGTCGCGGCGCCGAGCTGCGTTGGGACGCATTCAGTCGCGAGGCAGCAACACTACCGTGAGGGAACGCACGCCCTGGGCGCCTTGAATCAGCACGCCTTCGATATCGGCCGTTGCGGACGGTCCGGTGACGAGGACCGCGTAACGCGCCGACGCAAAGTCGGGCAATCGATAGATGTCCTGCAGGCCATCGACGATGTCGCGTGGGTCGAGCAACACCACGAGATGCTGCACGAGATAGCCGAGCGCGTTCACTCCGTACTCCTGCTCGGAGAGCCAGACGGAGCCGGTCTCCGCAACGCCGAAGCGCGCACGCACGATGGCGACGTCGACGTCATGCAGCGATGCCGGCGCGCGCGCGACGTCAAGCGGTGCCGCCGAGGCGGCCTCCGCCGTTGCGGTGACGGGCGTCACGCCGGGAAACCGCTCGGCAAGCCACGCAGGCAGTTCACGCGCGTGGTCGAGCGTCGCGAGTTTGCCGCCCATCGCAACGAGATTCAGGCCAAAGCGCTCGCACCGGTCGCCCTCGGGTGTCTCGAAGACCGGCAGTACGGGCAAGGGAAACGGTTCGTACGCCCCGTCGACAGTCCGTTCGTCATCACGCAGCGATACGCGCTGCGCGGCGCGCACGCGCGCGAGAAATTCGTTGCGGGACGTGCTCATGGCGTCTCCTTGCTTGTCGCGTCGCGCGATGTTCGATTGGCGTCGTACCAGTCGCGGAAGGTCTGGGTAGGGGCGTCGGGCAGATCGCGCCCCTTGCCCCACGTGTTGAGGGGGTTGTAGAGCACCAGGTTCGGCAGACGGTGCAGGGCGACGTTCATCGATTTGATCGATGTGCGATACAGCACCGGATTGGCGAGCAGCTTGCCCGCGACCTTGATCAGGCTGCGCTTGACGCGGGGCAATTCACCTTCCTCTGCCACGATCTGCCGCCACTTGTACAACTGCTCGTGAATATTGATGCGCACCGGGCAGACGTTGGTGCAACTGCCATTCATCGTCGATGCGAACGGCAGCGCGCTGTAGCGCTTGAGGTCGGAGGCGGGATTGAGAATGGCGCCGATCGGCCCTGCGTAAGTGCTGCCGTACGACAGGCCACTGCTGCGTCGGTAGACCGGACACGTATTCATACAGGCCCCGCAGCGAATGCATTTGAGCGAGTACCAGAAGTCGTCCATCGCGAGACGCGCCGAGCGGCCGTTGTCGACGATGACGAAGTGCATCTCCGTACCCGGACGCGGCGCGCGAAAGTGCGACGTGTATTGGGTGATGGGCGACCCGAGGGCGCTGCGCGACAACAAGCGGATGAAAACACCGAGGTCGGCCGTGCGCGGAATCAGCTTTTCGATGCCGATGGACACGATGTGCACCGGCGGTACGTTGGCCGACAGATCGGCATTGCCCTCGTTGGTGCACACCACGACCGTGCCGGTTTCCGCGACGGCGAAGTTGCAGCCGGTCATGCCGGCGCCCGCTTCGAGAAACGCCGGACGCGTGGTCTGACGCTGACTCTCGGCCAGATAGTGCACGTCGTCGTTGTCGGGGTCAGTGCCGAGCGTGCGGCCGAACAGCTTTGCGACGTCGCCCCGCAGCTTGTGCACAGCAGGCACGACCACATGCGACGGCGGCTGCTTGTCGAGCTGCTGAATGCGCTCGCCAAGATCGGTCTCCATGACTTCGACGCCGCGCGGTTCGAGATACTCGCGCAATTCGCATTCGTCGGTGAGCATCGACTTGCTCTTGACGAGTGTCTTGACGCCATGCGCCGCAAGAATGCCGTGGACGATGGCATTGTGCGCCGCGGCGTCGAGCGCCCAATGAACCTTTACGCCATTGGCTTCGGCTTGTGTCGAGAATTGGTCGAGGTAGTCTCCCAATCGCGAGAGCGTGTGTTCCTTGATTTGCGACGCGAGCGTGCGCAGTGTTTCCCACTCGCCAATGGAGGCGGCCTGCGCGTCGCGCTTCATCCGCAGATCCCACAGGCGCTTGTCGTGAAATGCCACGTGCGCGGTTTTCGCGAGAAACGCCTCAGCCTGTCTGGCGTGATTCACGCGCTCGGCCCGGCTCATGCCGTCACCTGCGCATGCGCCGCCGGCGCGAGGGTGTCGAGGTCGACGCCATTGAGGACTTGAGCGATATGCAGGAAGCGCATCGGTGTCTGCGCGCGTGCCGCGCAACCTTTCTGATGCATCAGGCAAGACATGTCGGCGGAGACGATGAACTGCGCGCCCGCGTCGAGGTGGTCCTGCACCTTGTCCTGCCCCATCTTGACCGAGACGGCCTGCTCGGACACGGAGAATGTGCCGCCGAAGCCACAGCATTCGTCGGGACGACGCGGCGCCGCGAAGCGGATGCCGCGCACGCCGTCGAGCAGCGTGCGTGCCTTCGACCATGGCTCGCCGGGAATCTCGCTGGCAGACGCCGCATGCAGGTGGCGGATGGCGCTGCAACTGTTATGCAGCCCGACGGTGTACGCAAACTCGGCCCAGGGAAAGTGGCGGACCTTGAGCACATCGTGGAGAAACTCGGTGAGTTCGTAGGTGTTGGCGCGAACGGCGGCCGTGCGCTCCGACTCGCCCGCTGCGCTCAGGTGCTTGCGCACGTGATGCACGCAACTCGACGACGGCGCCACGATGTAGTCGTAACCGGCGAAGTTGTCGACGAAGAGCGACTCGGCGCCCGCGGCGTCGGCTTCGCAGCCGTTGTTGGCCAACGGCTGTCCGCAACAGGTCTGACGGCGCGGGTAATCGACGCTCACGCCGAGTTTCTCCAGCAACTCCAGCGTGGCGATGCCGACTTCGGGAAACAGGGCATCGATGAAACAGGGGACGAACAAGGCCGCTTTCATGGGATTCTCCAACAGGGGACGACACACTCGCCGCGGCACACAATCGGCGCCACGGCGAGTGTCTACAACGACGACCGACTCAATGCACCAGCATCCCCGTGAGCCAGTAAGCCTGCACCAGCGTCATCACACCGGCGAGCAAGACGAACATCAGGCTGTGCCAGACGGTGAAGCGGAACAGATCGGCTTCCTTGCCGATCAGGCCGGTGGCCGCGCAAGCCACCGCGATCGATTGCGGGGAAATCATCTTGGCGGTCACGCCGCCGGTGGTGTTCGCGGCCACGAGTAGCGTGTTCGACACACCGATCTGCTGCGCGGTGGTGCTTTGCAGACTCGCAAACAACGCGTTGGACGACGTGTCGGAACCGGTCAGGAACACCCCCAGCCAACCGAGCAGCGGCGAGAAGAACGGGAACGCCGCGCCCGTGTGCGCGAGCAACAGCGCAAGCGTCGTCGACATGCCCGAATAGTTCATGACGAATGCAAACGCCAGCACGAGACCGATGGCCAGCACGGGCTTCTTCAGCGCCATGACGGTTTCGAAGAAGCTTTTCACACCGTCGACAGGCTTCATGCGCAGCAGGGCCATCGAGAGCAGTGCCGCAATGAAGATCGCCGTGCCCGTCGCCGAGAGGGCATCCCACTTGAAGATGGCGTCCATCGGGGTTGTCTTGGCGACGATGGGCGCGGCCTTGGACACCAGGCGGTCGAGCCCGGCCACGTGCAGCGAGGGCACGGTCCACGCCAGCGGGCCTGTCGCGGCGAACAGTGCCTTGAAGGCGGGGAGGCTCCAGATCGTGACCATGCCGGTCAGGATCAGGAACGGCGACCAGGCACGCAGGACCTGGCCGGCGGAGTAGGGCGACGCTGTCGCGCCGTGCGCCGATCCGCCACCAAGACCACCGAATCCACCCAGGGCTGCGCTGCCGCCCGACATCGACACGCCGGAATGGGCCCGCGCGGCGGACGTCTTCGGCTGCCACACCTTCAGGAAGCTGGCGAGGCACACGAGCGAGAACAGCGACGAGATGATGTCCGGCAGTTCCGGTCCGATATAGTTCGACGAAAAGTACTGCGCGACGGCGAAACTGCCCCCCGCCACAAGCGCAGCAGGCCACGTTTCCTTGACGCCACGCTTGCCGTCCATGATGAATACGAGCCAGAACGGGACGAAGGCGGAGAGCAGCGGCAGTTGGCGTCCGGCCATTGCGCCGATATGGAATGCGTCGATGCCGCTCACCTGACCCGCCACGATGATCGGAATGCCCATCGCACCGAAGGCTACGGGCGCGGTGTTGGCGATCAGGCACAGGCCTGCGGCGCGCAGCGGCTCGAAGCCGAGGCCGACGAGCAGCGCGGCGGTGATGGCCACCGGCGCGCCGAAGCCCGCCGCACCTTCAAGAAACGCGCCGAACGAGAAACCGATCAGCAGCATCTGAAGCCGCTGGTCGTTGGTCAGCGAGACCACCGAGCTGCGAATGATGTCGAACTGTCCGGTCTTGACGACCACACGATAAAGAAAGACCGCAGTGATGATGATCCAGGCGATGGGCCACAGACCGTAAGCGAAGCCATACACGGCGGACATGGCGGCCATTCTGGCCGGCATGCCGAAGTAAGCGACGGCGATGATCAGTGCGATCCCAACGGTCAGCGCGCCCGCGACATGCGCTTTCATGCGCAGTCCCGCCAGGGCGACAAAGAATACGATGATCGGTAGCGCGGCCATGAGCGCCGCGATCCATAGCGTGCCACCCGGCACGTAGTTCTGTACCCACACTTCCACTTGCGTCTCCTCGATTTGGTGATCGATTGCTATAAGGCTTGGTCAGGCGGTGTCGCCGTGCGCGCGGCCGCGTCTGAATGGCGGTTGGCACGACGGTTGGCACGGACGTGTCGTCCGGCTGACGCGATGATCGACACCCGTGAAACGTTCGGGCAAACTGGTCGTACCAGTTGCTGTGAATGCGAGCCGACAGGGCAAAATCGCGGCATAGGCAAAACACGCGCCGACGACGCACGCCCAGGCATCGAGGTGCTCGTGTGTCGCAACTTGGGCGCCGCGTCGCCATCGACGCACGCATCTGTCCGATTGCAGGAGACGTCACCGTGAGCGGTCCCACTTTGACCGAGCGCATCACACGCGAACTCGAGACCCGTTTGATCGAAGGCGTATGGGCGCCAGGCGAGCGCATTCCGTCTGAGCGTGCGCTGGCGCTGTCGCTGGGCGTGGCACGCTCGACGGTGCGCGCCGCGCTTCAGCGCCTCGTTGCCCGCGGCCTGCTCAAGACGCGCGCCGCGTCGGGCGTGTATGTCTCGGATCGTCTGCAGACGGGGTTGATCTCGCCGTGGCGGCAACTCGTGAGCGATCATCCGGAATTGCGTCCGGACATGCTCGAGTTTCGCCTGATGCTGGAGGGCACCACCGCCTATCTGGCGGCCGTGCGGGCGACCGATGAAGATCTTGCGCGCCTGTCCGAACTGGTCGATGGACTGGTCGACGCGCACGAGCGCGGCGACACGGTGCGCGAGTCACGGCTCGACGGTGATTTTCATACGGCGCTCGCGAACGCGTCGCACAATGCGATGCTTCGACACCTGCAAGGCAGCGTGACCAAGATGCTCCACGAGCACATCTCACTCAACAACTCGGGGCTGTTCGATCTGCGCGAGCAGGCGTCGGAAACCATCCTCGCGCACCATCTTGCACTGTGGGAGGCCATCCGTACCCGCCAGCCCGAAGCGGCGCGCCGCATCATGCGCGAGCATATCGGCTTCGTGTGGCGCAAGCTCGAACCGGACTCGCCGGCGCCGATCGTGCCTTGAGCTTGCCGGGTTCGTCCGTCGGTTTTGGTAGGATGCGGACTTTGCCACGCCATCCCCCATCGTGAAGCGCCCGATTTCGTCGCTGTTCTCGTCGTTGTTGCATGCCATCGCCCAGACGGGCCGGCATGGTCTGCGTCTCGCGCAACCCCTGCAGCCGTATGCGGCCCGTGCGTGGTTTCACGTGCGTCACCCCACGCGCCGGGGCGTGCTCATCGCCGTCGCGGCGCTGCCGTGCCTGCTTGTCGCGTACACGTTGATCCTGATTCCATTCACGCCGAGCATCCGCGACATCCGGCGCGCCAGGATCGACCGACCGGCGCAGGTGCTGTCGGCCGACGGCAAGCTGCTTGCCGAATTCCGGCCGGCGAACCGTGAATGGGTGCCGTTGAAAGACGTATCTCCGAACGTCGTCAGGGCACTGGTTGCGACGGAAGACCACCGCTTTTACGAGCATCATGGCATCGACCTGAAGCGCACCGCATCGGCGGCGCTGCACACGTTCTCCGGCGACCGGCAGGGCGGGTCGACCCTCACGCAGCAGCTCGCGCGCAATCTGTATCCGGACGAGATCGGCCGGGCGCCCACGCTCACGCGCAAGCTCAAGGAAGCGATCACCGCTCTGAAAATCGAAGCGCTTTACACCAAGCCTGAGATTCTCGAGACATACCTGAACACGGTGCCGTTCCTGTACAACGCGTACGGTATCGAGATGGCCGCGCGCACGTACTTCGACAAGTCGGCTGACCAGCTCGATTTGCTCGAAGCCGCCACGCTCGTCGGCATGCTCAAGGGCAACAGCTATTACAACCCGGTGATCAACCCGGAGCGTGCGCTGCAACGTCGCAATACCGTGCTCGCCCAGATGGTCAAGTTCGGAGGGCTCGATGCGTCGAAGCTCCCCGCGTTGCAGAAACGCCCGCTGCGCATCAACTTCGAACGGCAGACCGAGGAGCCCGGGCCCGCACCGCACTTTGCCCAGCAATTGCGCAAGTGGCTGATCGGCTGGGCCGATCGTCACGATTACAACATTTATTCCGACGGCCTCGTCGTGCATACGACCATCGACTCGCGCTTGCAGACGATGGCCACGCAGGCGCTCACGCATCAGGCCAATCAACTGCAGAGTATTGCCGACGCGAACTGGTCGGCACGCGGTGGCTGGCGCGACAGCGCGGCGCTGGTGCATGCGTTCGTGCGCGAATCGGCGGAGTATCGCAACGCGGTGGCGGGAGGAGAGGCGCCGGACGCGGCGATGAAGCGCCTGCTCGCCGACAAGACGTTCATGCAGAATCTGCGCGCGACGAAGACCCGGGTGCAAGCCGGTTTTCTGGCGCTCGATCCGCGCACGGGTGAAATTCGCGCGTGGGTCGGCAGCCGCGACTTTATGACCGATCCCTTCGATCACGTTCAGCAGGCGCGGCGGCAGCCGGGGTCGACATTCAAGGCCTTCGTGTATGGCGCCGCGTTCGTCAAGGGCAGAACGCCGGATGACACCATCGTCGACCAGGTCGTCGACATTCCGCTTGCGGGCGGCGAGATCTGGCGACCGAGCGACGACACCGCGCCGACCAACAAGCCCATGACGTTGCGCGACGCGCTGGCGCAGTCGCGCAACACCGTCACGGCACAACTGATGCAGGACGTGGGGCCGTCGCGTGTGGCCGGCCTGGCGCGGGCAATGGGCGTGCGCGAGAGCAAGCTCGATCCGGTGCCGTCGCTGGCGCTCGGCACGAGCCCTGTCTCACTCAAGGAGATGGTGAGCGCATACGGCACCATCGCGGATGGCGGAGAGTATCGCGAGCCGACGATGGTCACCGAGATCACGAACAGCGACGGTGACGTGCTCGCCACGTTCTCACCCGCGCGCGCCGAGCGAGCGCTTTCCGTGAACGACGACTACACGTTGCTCGATACGCTGCGGGGAGTCATCAATCGCGGCACGGGCACTGCGATTCGCACACGTTTCGGCATTCGCGCCGATGTGGCGGGCAAGACCGGCACGACGCAAGACAATGCCGATGGCTGGTTCATTCTCATGCAGCCCCAGTTGGTGGCGGGGGCGTGGGTCGGCTTCAACGACAGTCGCGTGACGCTGCGCAGCGATTACTGGGGGCAGGGCGCGCACAGCGCGTTGCCGATCGTCGGCGACGTGTTCTCGCGCGCCTTGCGCTCGAAGGTGATCGATGCGAATGCGAAGTTCGAAGCGCCGGATAACCACCATTGGTATAGCGACGGGTGGACGCGCGTCTCGGATTGGGTGACGGGGCTGTTCACGAAGACGCCCGAACCGGCGCACAAGGCGAAAGCCCCGGTGAAGCGTGCGGCGCCTGCGCCCGCTTCCGCGGGCGCCACGCCCGCCGCCGCGAGCGATAGCGGGCCGCTGCCGGTGCCGGTCGCGTCGGCCGTGCTGGCGCAGCCCGAGTCAGGTCTGCCCGCGAGCACGCCGCATGGCACCACGATTCCGGGCGTACCGGGCGAGTGGAACGGCCCGGGCGCGGCGTCGTCGAACGGTGCGGCGCTGCCGTCCGGCTCGGCGGGCGGCTTACCGTCGCCGGCGACGCAGTTCGTGACGCCGTCGCGCCCGACGCCAGCCGCATCGGGGCCTGCCCCGCCGTAATTCGTGCGGGGCGCATCGAGCCCGCCGGATCGTTTGTCCGACGTCCGGCGTGAGCGCAACTAAACGCATCCCTGCTCACATTCGCAGGCCGATCGTCGCATCGACATTCCGGCCTGATCCGGGTGCTCAGGCGGAGCGCTTCGGAATGTCGAGGCCTCGAATCACGGCGGGACGCGCAACGAACGCGTCGAGCGCGCGTCGCACGTGCTTGAACTGGTCGAAGCCGACCAGCTCCCCCGCCTCGTAGAAGCCGACGAGGTTTCTCACCCACGGGAACGTAGCGATATCGGCAATCGTGTACTCGTCGCCCATGATCCACCGGTGTGTCGCCAGGCGCGCGTCGAGCACGGCAAGCAGGCGCTTCGCTTCGTTCACGTACCGGTCGCGCGGACGCTTGTCTTCGAAGTCCTTGCCCGCGAACTTGTGGAAGAAGCCGACCTGACCGAACATCGGCCCCACGCCCCCCATCTGGAACATCACCCATTGCAGCGTTTCGTAACGCGCGGCCGGATCGGCGGGCAGCAGCTTGCCGGTCTTCTCGGCGAGATACCAGAGAATCGCGCCCGACTCGAACAGCGGCATCGGCTTGCCGTCGGGGCCATTGGGATCGAGGATCGCGGGAATCTTGTTGTTGGGGTTGAGCGCGAGAAACTCGGTCGAGAGTTGGTCGTCGGTCGAGAAGTTCACCAGGTGCACTTCGTAAGGCAGCCCGATTTCTTCGAGCATGATCGAGGCCTTCACGCCGTTGGGGGTGGGCAGCGAATACAGTTGCAGACGCTCGGGGTGCGCGGCAGGCCACTTGCGCGTGATGGGAAACTGGGACAGATCGGCGGATAGATCGGACATGAGGATCGATGCGTTCGTGTTGGAGCGACGCGCAGCGCCGCGGGACGACCAATATACCGCCAAGTCGCCAGGCTTGCCGGGCGCGGTGGCGTCGGGCTTTTCCGGTAGACTGCTCGCACTTCGACCCGTCGCGCGGAGGCTGTCTGCGCAGGCGAGACACGAAGCACCTTCCTCGGCCAGACCATGGAACTCAGGCATCTTCGATATTTCATTGCGGTGGCAGAGCAGTTGAGCGTGCGCGCGGCGTCCGAAATTCTGCATGTGACGCAACCGGCCGTCTCCCGGCAGATCCGGGATCTCGAAGAGACCATCGGGGCGGCGCTCTTCACGCGCACGGCGCGCGGCCTCGTGCTGACCGCTGCCGGAACGGCCTATCTCGCTGAAGCCCGTGACATCCTCGCCCGTGTCGAAAGCGCGAACCGTACCGCACGGCGCCTCGCGTCGGGCGTCACCGGCCGGTTGCGCATCGGCTTTGTCGAGAACGCGTCCTGGGATGGTCTGGTGCCCGCCGCCTTCAATGCCTTTCAGCGCGCCACGCCAGACGTGGCGCTCGAACTGATACCGATGAACACGCCCGAGCAGCTCGACGCCATCGCGGCTGGCACGCTGGACGGCGGGTTTTGTTATCGTTTCGGCGCGTTGCGCGAAGGATGCGCCGAGGTGCCCCTGCTCGAACACGATGTCGTCCTCGCAGTGCCGGCAGACTGGCCGTTGGGGCGCGAGGGAGACGTGGACATCGCGTCGCTTCGCGCGCACCCCTTCGTGGCCTTTCCGCGCGCGGTTTATCCCGCGTACTACGATCGTTTGATCGCCGCATGCGCCGAGCGTGGCTTGACGCTCGACATTCGTCAGGAAGTATCGACCGAGGCGGCGATCCTGTCGCTGGTGTCTGCGGGTGTCGGGCTGGCGATCGTCAACGATGCGAACCGCGACCGGCCGCCGGCACGCGTGCGTTTTGCCGCCATTCGCGATCTCTCGGTGCGGCTGCCGTTGGCCTTCTGTCACTCGGCCCAGCATCCGCCGCAGCCCGCCCTGCAACGGTTCATCGAGCAGTTGGCGACCGTTCAGGCGGCTTGACGACCACGGGGACCACGAAATGCGGCGGCAACCGCCGCGGCTTCGGGCGATGCGTTTGAGGCATCACCCAGGTCAATGAACGGCATTGGTCAAGCATTTTTGCGTCTGCGATAGTGAATTCACCCTAGGCGTCGCCTGGCTTTTCACTCTCTCGTCATGCACAACTCTGCTTCCCTGATCGCTTCCGATATCGACTACGAGCGCACCGGTCTTCAGACCGGCACGCTGCGCTTGCCTTACTCTCACGACCGGTCTGCTTACGGCCATGTCCCGATTCCGGTCGCCGTGCTGAACGCGGGCCCGGACACGGGGCCCACGGTGCTGCTCACGGGCGGCAATCATGGCGACGAATACGAAGGCCCCATCGCTCTGATGAAGCTGATGCGGCGCCTGCCCGCCATGTCGATTCGCGGCCGCTTGATCGTGATTCCAGGGCTTAATTTTCCGGCGTTCGCGAACGGCACGCGCACGTCGCCCATCGACAAGGGCAACCTGAACCGGCTGTTTCCCGGCGCGCGTAACGGGTCGCCGACCGAGATGATCGCGCACTACGTCGAGACCGAGTTGCTGCCCCGTGCCGACGTCGTGATCGACTTGCACGCTGGCGGGGCGTCGTTCGACCACACGCCGACCTTGCTGGCCGCGCCGCCCGTCGATGCCGTGCGCCGCACAAGCTATCTGCAGTTGGTTCGCGCCTTCGGTGCCCCGTACACGATGGTCATGGATCTGCTCGGCGAAGACCGCACCTTCGGCGCTGCGGCGCAACGCCACGACAAACTATTTCTCTGCGGCGAATTTGGTGGTGGCGCGGGTTGCGACGCCGCCAACCTCGCCATCGTCGAAGCCGGTCTGCAACGCGTTCTGCGCGCGCTGGGTGTCACGTCGGAGGACGGCCCGGCACCGTCGCACGACACCCGCGTCATGGCGGTGCAGGGGCCGAGGCATTACGTCTACGCGCCGCGGGGCGGAGTCTTTGAGCCCGCGTTCCGGCTGAGCGACGACGTGCGCGAGGGGCAACTGGCGGGGCGTCTGTTCGATCCGCACGCCCCGTGGGAGGCACCCCGCGAAATCGCCTTCCGCAGCGATGGCACGGTGATGTGCATGCGCACGTTCGCCCGAGTGGAACCGGGCGACTGCATCGCATTGCTCGCCAGCGACAGTCACTGGGACTGACGCGTACTGCGCCGATCCCCGCCTCCGTCATCTCGACACATTGCATGTCAAACAGGACATTCTCATGAGCGCTCAACCCGCCATCATTGCCACGCCGGCAAATGAGCAACACGAACGTGCCGGCTATTACGGTTACGTGGTGCTGCTGTTTTTCGTTTGCTTTGCGTTTTCTTATCTCGACCGTCAGGTTGTCAGCATTCTCGTGCAGCCGATCAAGCAAACGCTTGGGCTCACCGACGTGCAGATCGGTCTGATGCAAGGGATATCTTTCACCATGTGCTATGCCACGGCGGGGGTTTTCGTGGCCCGCTGGGTCGACCGCGCCAATCGCGTGAAGCTGATCGCGGCCTGTGTGGCCATCTGGGGGGCATCGACCGTGCTGTGCGGGTTTGCGACCAACTTCACGGAACTGTTGTTCGCGCGCGCCGGGACGGCCGTGGCGGAAGCGGCACTCAGCCCTGCCGTGCTGTCGATCTTCAGCGATCTCTTCGCGCCGCGAAAGGTCACTCGCGCCAGCAGCATCTTCATGTTGGGGCCGTATGTCGGTGGCGGGCTGGCATTGTTCGGTGGCGGCTTTCTGTTCACCCTGAGCAGCGATCACACCGCGAGCGCCTGGCTGGCGACCCATGGGCTGACGCCGTGGCAGTCCGTTTTCGTTGCCGTCGGTCTGCCAGGTTTCCTGCTCAGCGCCCTGGTGTTGTTCACGGTGCGTGAGCCGGCGCGTCGCGGTCTCGGAGGTGCCGGCGCCGCCGACGAGGACGACCTGCCGTCGATGCGGGAGGTGATGCGAGAACTCTTCGTCAGGAATCGCTTCTGCCTGCCGTACTTCGCGGCGTATGTGGCGCTGATCACACTTTTTTACGCCCATGCCGCCTGGTTTCCGGCGCTACTCATGCGCACGTTTCAGCTCGACGCCCGGACGGTCGGCGAACTTGCGGCGCCCGCGTACATGCTGGGGGGCGTGCTCGGTGTGGTGTGTGCGGGCCTGCTCGCCGCGCGTGCGACCGATCGCAGTGCGCTGCGCCGGGTACTGGGGCTGTCCACGGGCGGCGCGGCCATTCTGATTCCTGCCGCGTTTGCGATGCCGCTGATGAGCCATAGTCTGGCGGCAGTGGTGCTGTATGGTGTATGCGCGTTCGCCGCCAGCATCGCCATGGCGCTCGCGCCTGTTCCGCTTCAGATCGCGCTGCCGAACCGGATGCGTGGTCGGGCGATCGCGCTGCTCGTCTTCATGACGAATGCCATCAGCGGCAGTGTGGGGCCGTTTGCGGTTGGCGCGATCAACGAGCACCTTGGAAGAACGGCAAGTAGTCTGGGCACGGCGCTTGCGCTGGTGGGGACGGTCGCGGCGATTGCCAGCTTCCTTTGCTATGCGCTTGCCACGCGCCGCGCCGCGGTGGCATTGGCATCCGGTAGCGAGTGATGCGCCGGTCACTGCATACGCAGCTTATTCTTCTGGATAACGTCCTGGAGTTCGAACATGACGCCGTCTGTACCCGTCTTTCATGTGGGATCCGCCCGAATCACGGGCATCTTCGAGACCGCGTTTGCGTTGCCCGCGCCGCGACTGTTCCCCGATTGGAAAGCCGAGGCCGGGGCCGATCTCGCGACAAGGCTCTCGCCGGCCTCGTTCGATCACTCGAATGGACGCGTCGCATTGCAAACGCATCTCTGGATCGTGGAGTTCGCCGGCTTGACGATCGTCGTCGACACCGGCATCGGCAATGACAAGATGCGCGCCTTCAGTCCGTTGTTCGACCGCTTGTCCAACCCGGTGCTGGAGCGCTTGAGCGCCGCGGGGTTTGATCGCCAACGGGTCGACTACGTGTTCAATACACACCTCCACGTCGATCACGTTGGCTGGAACACCTTTCGCGAAGGAGAGCGCTGGGTGCCGGTCTTTCCCAACGCCACGTATGTCTTCGCCCGGCGCGAGCGCGAGTTCTTTGACACCGGCCCGGGTGCCGCACGCCGAATGGTGTTCGAGGACAGCGTGTTGCCGCTGCTCGACGCCGGTCTTGTGCATGAGGTGCCCGACGCCGGTGAGCAGGTGCTCGACGGCATTCGCTTTCTGCCGACGCCGGGCCACAGCGCAGGGCACATGGCCATCTCGATCGCGTCTCGCGGGGAGACCGCGTTGTTTTCCGGCGATGTCATGCACAGCCCCGTGCAGGTCTATCGTCCCGAGTGGTGTTCGGCGTTCTGTCTCGATCCGGTTCAGGCCGGCGAGTCTCGCCGCGGGCTGCTCGATCTGGCGCTCGACGCCGGAACCACGGTGTTCCCAGCCCACTTTCCCGAGGGCTCGGCGGGCAAGGTCGTGCGCGATGGGGTAGGGCTGTCGTGGCGGTACCTCGCCACGGAACGCGGATGACGAAAGACGGCGGAAAAGCTTGCGGTGCGGCGCGGCGCGTCAAGCACGCCGCGTTGGAATGAAAAAGGGACGGCACGCGCCGTCCCTTTTCGTGGAGCTTCCGGTATCGAGCGACGCTCAGCCGTGGCTCAGCACCTTGGCAATGCTGTCGGCCACCACCGCCACGTTCTTCTCGTTGAGGCCCGCCACGCACATGCGGCCCGAGCGGATCAGATAGACGCCGTAAGTGTCACGCAGCACATCGACCTGCGTCGCCGACAGCCCCGTGTACGTGAACATGCCGCGCTGCTCGAGGTAGCGCGAGAGCATCGTCTCGGGGACGTGTCCACGAAGGCCGTCGTGAATCGCGCCGCGCATGCGCGTAATGCGCTGGCACATGGCCATGAGTTCGGCTTCCCACGACTTGCGCAGTGCCGGCGTGCTCAACACCTTGGCCACGATCTTCGCGCCGTGCGTCGGCGGGTTGCTGTAGTTCGAACGCACCGCGCTCGTGAGCTGACCGAGCACGCGATCCGCCGCTTCCGCCGACTCGCAGATGACCGACAAGCCGCCGCAACGCTCGCCATACAACGAGAAGTTCTTCGAGAACGAGTTGGCGACGAAGGCCGGCACGCCCTGACGGGCCAGTTCGCGAATCACGAACGCGTCGGCGTCCAGACCCGAGCCGAAGCCTTGATACGCCATATCGACGAAGGGCAACAACTCGCGCTTCTTGAGCACGTCGATCAGCTGCACCCACTGCGCGTCGTTCAGATCGACGCCGGTCGGGTTGTGACAGCACGCGTGCAACAGCACCACGCTACGCGCAGGCAGCTTGTCGATGGCGTCGACCATCGCGTCGAAACGCAGGCCGCCGGTGGCTTCGTCGTAATACGGATACGTATTCACGGTGAAACCGGCACGCTCGAAGATGAAGCGATGGTTGTCCCACGTGGGATCGCTCACCCAGACCTGCGCGCCGGGGAAGTAGCGCTTGATGAAATCGGCGCCCACCTTGAGCGCGCCCGAGCCGCCGAGCGTCTGCACCGTAGCGATGCGACCGTCGGCGCGTGCCGGCGAGTCGTCGCCGAACACGAGCGCTTGCACGGCGTCGCGATAGGTGGCGAGCCCCGCCATCGGCAGGTACGGCTTCGGACCGACCTCGCCGAGCAACTGCGCTTCGGCCTCTCGCACAGCCTGCATGACCGGAAGGCGGCCATCGTCGTCGTAGTAGATGCCGATGCTCAGGTTGACCTTGTTGGTACGGGGATCCTTGGCGAAATTCTCGTTGAGCGAGAGGATCGGGTCACCGGGATAGGCATCGATATGTTCGAACATGGCGGTTCCTGGAAAAACGAGAGAAAGTCGGTGGAATGCGGGCTGGGGGCCACCGGACCGTCGGTGCGGCTCCGGCGGCCCCGACGGCGCCAAACAGTTGATGATACCGCTAGTGAGGTATCGCTGGGTACGCCCCGGGTGGTTGGTCCCCGAGGCGAGACCGCGACGCGTTGCGACCCGCTGCCGCCGGTGGCCGTCAGCATTGAGCGGGGGGACCTCAGCGTGCCGCCCTGGCCTGAATCGGGGCTACGCGGTTTGTTTTCTGACGCACCCGATAGCCGATGCCGAGCGCCACCAGCCACACCGGGATCAGGTAGACCGAAATGCGCAGGTCCGGAATCAGGTACATCACGACCAGAATGCCGCCGAGGAACGCCAGGCACAGGTAGTTCGTGAGCGGGTAGCCGAGGCTCTTGAACAGCGTTGTCTCGCCCGCGCGCGCCTTGGCACGACGGAAGACCAGGTGGATCACACTGATCATCGCCCAGTTGATGATCAGGGCCGACACGACCAGCCCCATCAACAGTTCGAACGCCTTGCCGGGCATGAAGTAATTGATCACCACGCACACGGCGGTCGCGGCGGCCGAGACGCCCAGCGCCAGCAGCGGAATGCCACGACGGTTGACCTTGAGCAGCGCACGCGGCGCATTGCCTTGACCGGCCAGACCGTAGAGCATGCGGCTGTTGCAGTACACGCAGCTGTTGTAGACCGATAGTGCCGCGGTCAATACCACCGCGTTGAGCACGTTGGCCACGGCATTGCTGTTCAGTGCGTGGAAGATCAGCACGAACGGGCTGCCGCCGGATACCACCTTCTCCCACGGGTACAGCGAGAGCAGCACGCCGAGCGCGCCAACGTAGAAAATCAGAATGCGGTAGATGACCTGGTTGGTCGCGCGCGGAATCGTGTGCGACGGGTTGTCCGCTTCCGCCGCGGTGATGCCGACCAGTTCCAGTCCGCCGAAGGAGAACATGATGACGGCCATCGCCATGACGAGGCCCGATACGCCGTTCGGGAAGAAACCGCCGTGTCGCCACAGGTTGGTCACGCTGGCTTCAGGGCCGGCGTTGCCGGAGAACAGCAGATAGCCGCCGAACCCGATCATGCCGACGATGGCGGCGACCTTGATGATGGAGAACCAGAATTCCATCTCGCCGTACGACTTCACGCTGGAGAGATTGATGGCGTTGATGACGCCAAAGCACACGAGGGCCGAAACCCACGTGGGAATGGCCGGCCACCAGTACTGGACGTAGATGCCCACGGCCGAGAGTTCGGCCATCGACACCAGCACATAGAGCACCCAGTAGTTCCAGCCGGACACGAAGCCCGCGAAATGCCCGCAATACTTGTTGGCGAAGTAGCTGAACGAGCCGGCGACCGGCTCGTCGACGACCATTTCGCCGAGCTGGCGCATGATGAAAAACGCGATGACGCCGGCAATGGCATAGCCCAGCAGCACTGACGGGCCGGCGGTCTTAATGGTTTGGGCGATGCCGAGAAAGAGGCCGGTGCCGATCGCGCCACCCAGCGCGATCAATTGGATGTGACGATTCTTCAGGCCGCGGTGGAGCGAGCCTTCTTGTGGTGCATTGGCGGACATGTCTGTTCCTTACCCTACCTTCATTGCCATGCGGCGCGCTTCTCTGTTTCGTTCTGTGCGAACGAACCGGAACCGTTGAGCCGCCACGGCGCAGCGCTTATGACGCCGTCGCCGTGTCCTTTGGGATCGTCGGACTGTGCCGACGATCGTGTCTCCCCCGGACTCAGACCTTGAGCGTACCTCGCTCGATCTGATCGCGCTCGAGCGATTCGAACAGCGCCTTGAAGTTGCCTTCGCCGAAGCCGTCGTCACCCTCGCGCTGGATGAACTCGAAGAACACGGGGCCGAGCAGCGTCTTCGAGAAGATCTGCAACAGCAGGCGGGGCTTGCCGCCTTCGGTCGTGCCGTCGAGCAGAATGCCGCGCGACTTCAGTTCGCCGATCGGCTGGCCATGGCCGGGCAGACGGGTCTCGAGCGCATCGTAGTAGAAGTCGTTCGGCGCGGTCATGAGCTCGACGCCGGCCATTTGCAGGTTGTCGATCACCTGAAGCAGGTTGTCGGTGAGGAACGCAATGTGCTGAATGCCTTCGCCGTTGAAGGCCATCAGGAATTCCTCGATCTGGCCGCTGCCCTTGGCGGATTCCTCGTTCAGGGGGATGCGAATTTTACCATCGGGCGCGGTCATGGCCTTGGATGTCAGGCCCGTGTATTCGCCCGAGATGTCGAAGTAGCGGATCTCGCGGAAGTTGAACAGCTTCTCGTAGAAGCTGGCCCAATAGGCCATGCGGCCGCGATAAACGTTGTGCGTCAGGTGGTCGATCAGACGCAGGCCGTGGCCGACCGGATGACGGTCGACGCCCTCGATGAATTCGAAGTCGATGTCATAGATCGACTTGCCTTCCTCGAAGCGATCGATCAGATACAGCGGCGCACCGCCGATGCCCTTGATCGCGGGCAGACGCAGCTCCATCGGGCCGGTCTCGATCTCTACCGGCTGCGCACCGAGCGCCAGTGCACGGGCGTAGGCCTTGTGCGAGTCTTTCACGCGGAATGCCATGCCGCAGGCGCTCGGGCCGTGCTCGGCGGCGAAGTAGGCCGCTTCGCTGTTCGGCTCGCGGTTCACGATGAAGTTGATGTCGCCCTGGCGGTACAGCACTACGTCCTTCGAACGGTGACGCGCCACCAGCGTGAAGCCCATCTGCTCGAAAATGGGTTCGAGGACATTCGGGGTAGGCGACGCGAATTCCACGAATTCGAAGCCCATCAGTTGCATCGGGTTGTCAAACAGGTCGGCCATGATCGTCTCGGCTGGGTCAGGTGATGGATAAAGTGTCAGATTCGTCGAACGCCGGGTGACGGCGGAAAGTGCAACAAAATTGCGCTTTGTCGACCGTCGGGTTGGGATAAACCGGCGGGCCCGTTCCGCTCGCCGTAATCCCTGAAATAGTGGGAAGGTGGCACGCACGTGCGACGTTTTACCGCGCTCAGTGTAAGGGGGACACCGCAAAATAGGATTTCGTAACGGTGTTAGGGAAACCCTAGTTTTTGCACTAATATTTCGTGATATGTGCCTAAGGAGAGATAAAAGTGCATGACATCGAGATCGATCGAATCGACGTCCGGTTGCTGGGGGTATTGCAGTCGCACGGGCGAATTTCGAATCTTGAGCTGGCCGAGGCGATCAAGCTGTCGCCTGCTCAGACGTTGCGGCGTCACCGGCGGCTCGAGGAGACGGGGGTGATCAAGGGCTACGACACACGGCTCGACGCGCAGCGGCTCGGCTTTGGCGTGGTCGCCTTTGTCCACGTGACGATGGAGCGCGGTCATATCCGCGACCTGTCGAATTTCAAGGGATTGGTGGCGGAGCTGGCACAGATTCAAGAGTGCTTTTCCGTGACGGGGGATATCGACTACGTGCTCAAGGTCGTGGCCCGTGATCTGAAGGCGCTGTCCGAGTTTCTGCTCGATACACTGATGCGGATTCCCGGGGTGAGTGCCGTCAAGTCGAGCGTTTGTCTCGACGAGATCAAGTGCACCTCGGCCGTGCCGCTCACGCCCTGACGAGGCGCCCGATCCCCGGGGCCGCGGGTCGACGACGACCGCGCCGGTGCGTGCCGGCCCACGAGGGAAATGTCATGAGACAACACATCATGGTTGACAGCGTCCGAAACTCTGTGATTTCATGAGGGCCATGATCACCGCGCAATTCTCCCTCTCGCTACGACTACTAGCCCGCTCCACCGGGCTTGGTCCGTTGCTGCGCGCGTGCATCGTCTGAAGACTTCTCTGAAGCACCGCTGATTTTCCCCAGTTACGCCGATCTGAGCCCCGGTTCCTCCAACCGGCGGTCGTAGCTAATCTGCGTTCATGCGTCGTCCGGTTGCCACTTTTGCCGACCCTTGAGACTACGCCATGTTGAAGCACCCCGCCACGAAGTACCGCCCGTTCACCCCGGTCAATATCCCCGACCGACAATGGCCGAGCCGCACCATCACGCGTGCCCCGATCTGGATGAGCACCGATCTGCGAGACGGCAACCAGGCCTTGTTCGAGCCGATGGATGCCCAGCGCAAGATGCGCATGTTCAAGACGCTCGTCGCCATTGGCTTCAAGGAAATCGAAGTGGCGTTCCCGTCGGCGTCCGATACCGATTTCAACTTCGTGCGCGAACTGATCGAAGGCGGTCACATTCCCGACGACGTCACCATCGAAGTCCTCACGCAGGCCCGTGACGACCTCATCGAGCGCACCTTCGCCGCCCTCAAGGGCGTACCGCGCGCCATCGTCCACCTCTACAACGCGACCGCGCCCGAATTCCGCCGCATCGTCTTCAACCTCGATCAGCCCGGTGTGAAGGCGCTTGCCGTGGCTGCGGCCAAGACGATCAAACGCTGTGCCGACGCCGCGCCGGACACGCAATGGACGCTGCAATACAGCCCCGAGACGTTCACCGGCACCGAACTCGAGTTCGCCAAGGACGTGTGCGACGCGGTGTTCGACGTGTGGCAACCGACGCCGCAGCGCAAGTGCATCGTCAACCTGCCGGCCACGGTGGAAATCGGCACGCCGAACCACTACGCCGACCAGATCGAGTGGATGCACCGTCACCTCGCGCGCCGCGATTCGCTGATTCTCTCGGTACACCCGCACAACGATCGCGGCACGGCGGTGGCCGCGGCCGAGCTGGCCGTGATGGCCGGTGCCGATCGCATCGAAGGTTGCCTCTTCGGCAACGGCGAGCGTACCGGCAACGTCGACCTCGTCACCCTCGGCTTGAACCTGTACACGCAGGGCGTGGATCCGGGCCTCGATTTCTCGAACATCAACGAGATCGCCCGCACGTCGGAGGAATGCACGCAGTTGCCCGTGCATCCGCGTCATCCGTATGTCGGCGACCTGGTGTTCACCGCATTCTCCGGTTCGCATCAGGACGCCATCAAGAAGGGCCTGGCCGCGCAAAAACCTGACGCCGTCTGGGAAGTGCCGTACCTGCCCATCGACCCGAGCGATCTCGGCCGCACGTACGACTCGATCATTCGCGTGAACAGCCAGTCGGGCAAGGGCGGCATCGCCTATCTGCTCGAGCAGTCGTATGGCGTGCAGATGCCGCGTCGCCTGCAGGTCGATTTCAGCTCAGCCGTACAGCGTTACACCGACGAGACGGGGGCCGAAGTCACCGCGTCGCAGATCTGGCAACTGTTCCAGAAGGAATACGTGGCGTCGAGCGAGCCGGTCGCGTACGTTGGTCACACGCTGTCCGAGCGAGACGGCCGCCAGCATATCGCCGTGACGGTCGACATTCACGGTCAGCGCACGACTGTCTCGGGCACCGGTAACGGACCGCTCGATGCGCTGATGCACGCCATGCGCACGCCTGTGCGTGTCCAGCACTACGAGGAGCGCGCGCTCACGCAAGGGGCCGACGCCCGCGCGATCGCCATCGCGGAAATGGCTGGCGACGCCATCGTGGGCAGTGCTTTCGGCGTGGGCATCGATGCGAATCTGACGACCGCATCGATTCGGGCAGTGATCAGCGGCATCAACCGCGCGTATGCCCGCAGCGAAGCGGACGCGCAGGCAACGTTCTTCGACGCCGTCATGCGCGACGTCGCCAAGGCTGTCTGAACGGTCAGGGGAACCTGAGGAAGGACGGAAGGAGATTGAGGGCAGACGCGTCCCGACCGGCATCGATCATGCCGACGGGACCCGGGCGAGGCGTGGCGGGACTTACCGAGTCCCGCACGCACGCCCGGCCCTGAAACACAGGCGGTGTGGTGGGATTACACCGCTTCGATGGCGATAGCGATGCCTTGGCCGACCCCAATGCACATCGTACACAGCGCAAAGCGACCACCCGTACGCTGGAGCTGATACATCGCCGTCGTCACCAGACGTGCGCCGCTCATGCCGAGCGGATGGCCCAGCGCAATGGCGCCGCCGTTCGGATTGACGCGCAGGTCATCGTCGGCCACGCCGAGCTGACGCAGCACGGCCAGGCCCTGGCTCGCAAACGCTTCGTTGAGTTCGATCACATCGAACTGATCGATCGACATACCGAGCCGAGCGAGCAGTTTTTTCGTTGCGGGAGCCGGACCGATGCCCATGATGCGCGGTGCCACCCCTGCCGTCGCCATGCCCAGAATGCGGGCACGCGGCGTCAGGCCAAAGCGCGCCGCACTCGCCTCGTCTGCCAACAGCAGTGCGCAGGCGCCGTCGTTGACGCCAGAAGCGTTACCGGCGGTCACGGTGCCATCCGGGCGTACCACGCCCTTGAGTCTGGCGAGCGCTTCCATGCTCGTTGCACGCGGATGTTCGTCGCGATCCACCACGATCGCCTCGCCCTTCTTCTGGGCGATGGACACCGGCGTGATTTCCTGGGCCAGCGTGCCGTCCGCCTGGGCGCGTGCGGCCTTTTCCTGCGAACGCACCGCAAAGCGATCCTGATCTTCACGGCTGATGCCGAACTCGGTCGCGACGTTCTCGCCCGTCTCGGGCATCGAATCCACACCGTACTGTGCCTTCATCAGCGGATTGACGAAACGCCAGCCGATGGTCGTATCGTAAATCTCCGCCTGACGCGAAAACGCGCTCGCCGCCTTGCCCATCACGAACGGCGCACGGCTCATGCTCTCCACGCCGCCGGCGATCATCAGACCGGCTTCGCCCGCCTTGATGGCGCGCGCGGCGGTGCCGATGGCGTCCATGCCCGAACCACACAGGCGGTTGAGCGTGGCGCCCGGCACGTCTTGCGGCAGGCCGGCCAGCAGCGACGACATGCGCGCCACGTTGCGGTTGTCTTCCCCGGCCTGGTTGGCGCAGCCGAAGATCACGTCGTCGACCTGCGTCCAGTCGACGCCGCCGTTGCGCGCCATGAGCGCCTTGAGCGGAATGGCGCCGAGGTCGTCGGCACGCACGGAGGACAGCGCGCCGCCGTAGCGGCCGATCGGGGTGCGAATCGCGTCGCAGATAAAGACTTCACTCATGGGTCTACCTCAGCCGAATCGAAACTCGCGCAGGGAGTCTCGCAGATGAAAAAACGCCGGGTCACATCAGGCGATGTCCCGGCGATGGGGGTGTCGCGTCAGGCAACGGCCGGCGAGGGCAGCAGCGTCACGCCGGTCACACGCTGGAGTTCGTCGAGCGTGAGGCCGTCGACCATCTCGACGACGCGCAGGCCCTCGGGGGCGACATCGATCACCGCCAGATCGGTGTAGATGCGCGTGACGCAACCCACGCCGGTGAGCGGATAAGTGCACTGCTCGACGATCTTGCTATCGCCCTGCTTGGTCTGGTGTTCCATCATCACGAACACCTGCTTGGCGCCGCTGGCGAGATCCATCGCACCGCCGACGGCTGGAATGGCGTCGGGAGCGCCGGTGTGCCAGTTGGCGAGGTCGCCCGTCTTCGAGACCTGGAACGCGCCGAGCACGCAGAAGTCGAGGTGGCCGCCGCGCATCATCGCGAACGAATCGGCATGGTGGAAGTAGGCGCCGCCCGGCTTGAGCGTGACGGGTTGCTTGCCGGCGTTGATAAGGTCTTCGTCCTCTTCGCCCTTGGCGGGGGCCGGGCCCATGCCGATCACGCCGTTTTCGCTCTGGAGAATGATCTCTCGCTCGGCAGGCAAGTGATTGGCAACAGCGGTCGGCAAGCCGATGCCGAGGTTCACGTAGGCGCCGTCGGGAATGTCCTGGGCGACGCGGGCGGCCATCTGGTCGCGGGTCAGTCGGTTCATGTCGTGCTCCGAAATCAGATGGGGATCAGGCGCGTGCGGCGCCAGGCACCGCGACAACGCGTTGAACGAAGATGCCGGGCGTCACCACGGCTTCCGGATCGAGCTCGCCAAGCTCGACGACTTCATTCACCTGAACGATGGCGCACTTGGCCGCCGTGGCCATGATCGGGCCGAAGTTGCGCGCGGTCTTGCGATACACGAGGTTGCCCCAGCGGTCGCCTTTGAGCGCCTTGATGAGCGCGAAGTCGGCGTGGATCGGCAGTTCGAACACGTACGGCTTGCCGTCGATGACGCGCGTTTCCTTGCCCTCGGCGAGCAGCGTGCCGTAGCCGGTCGGCGTGAAGAAGCCGCCGATGCCGGCGCCCGCGGCGCGAATACGCTCGGCCAGATTGCCCTGCGGCACGAGTTCCAGCTCGATCTTGCCCGCGCGGTAGAGCGCGTCGAACACTTGCGAGTCGGTCTGGCGCGGGAACGAGCAGATAATCTTGCGCACGCGCCCGGCACCCAGCAGGGCGGCGAGGCCAGTCTCGCCGTTGCCGGCATTGTTGTTGACGATGGTCAGTTCGCGCGAGCCTTGCTCAATCAGGGCGTCGATGAGCGCCGAGGGCATCCCGGCATTGCCGAAGCCGCCAATCATGATCGTCGCGCCGTCGTGAACGTCGGCCACCGCGCTGGCGAGCGAATCGTAAATCTTGTTGATCACACGTGCCTCCTGGGCAGTTCCATCGGGCTGGCGGACTCGCGCCCGTGACCCTTGTTGAGTGTCTCCCGGCGACGGCGACTTGTCAGGCGGCATCGTCTGGTTCACAATGTTCTTATAGCGAACATATATTCGCTATAAGAACAGCGTAAGCCTTCTCTTGTCGGCCGTCAAGCGAGGGTCGGCCCGAGGGGGGAACGCCGGTCTGGCGCAGGCGACGCGGTGGCGTGTGTCGTGCGGTGGAACCGGCGACACAAATCCATTACGCTTGCCGTTCCATTGCCTTTCGCCATCCGCCTTTTCCATGACACCCGTGCCCAACGACGCTACCGACCCCACCGACAAGAAACCGGGTGACTCCTATGTGCAGTCGTTTGCGCGCGGGTTGGCCGTGGTCAAGGTGTTCAACGCGACGCGTCCGGCGCAGACGCTCTCGGAAGTCGCACAGGCGTCGGGCCTCACCCGTGCGGGGGCGCGACGCATTCTGCTCACGCTCGAAGCGCTGGGCTACGTGCGAAGTGAGGGGCGCCTGTTTCGGCTCACGCCGCGTATTCTCGACCTCGGCTTCTCGTATCTGACGTCGATGCCGCTGTGGAATCTGGCCGAGCCGTTCATGGAGGCGCTGGTGCAGCAAGTGCATGAGAGCAGTTCCGCCTCGGTGCTCGATGGCGACGACATCGTCTATGTCCTGCGCGTGCCGGTGCGCAAGGTGATGTCGATCAACCTGTCGATCGGCAGCCGTCTGCCGGCATGGTGTACCTCGATGGGGCGCGTCATGCTCTCGGCGTTGCCCGACGACGAACTCGACGCCGCCTTGCGTCGCGCGGACATTCGTCAGCACACGCGCCGCACGGTGACGGATATCGACACGTTGCGTCAACGCATTCTCGACGTGCGCGCCCAAGGGTGGGCCATTGTCGATCAGGAGTTGGAAGAGGGGATGATTTCGATCGCTGCGCCAATTCGCAATCGCGCGGGGCAGGTGATCGCGGCGATGAATGTCAGTGGTCAGGCCAACCGGACGTCGGCAGCGGAAATGGAAGCCACATTCCTCGCTCCCCTGCTGGCGGCGGCGCAGAAGATTTCGCAGATGGTGGTGGTGTAACGCCCGCACGCGCATTGCTTGCGCGGTCTCGCGTCGAACAACGCGGGGCGCCCGATGGCCGGGCGCCCCGCCTTTGCTTGTGTCACGCGTGCGGACCGTCCGTCGAACCACTCGTCGCGGTGCCCAGTGCGCCAGCGCGCGCCAGCCGAAGCGCCGAAAGCAGCGTGTCGTGATCGCCGATCTGGTTGGCGAGCAGCAGGATCAGTTGCGCGTTGGCGGCCTGACTTTGCGCCTCGTCGAGATCTCGGTGCATGTCGATCAGGGCTTCGTAGAAGTCGTCCGGACGCGTCAGACGCGGTTGTGTATCGAGTGCCATGAAGGGGCTCCTTACTGCGGGATCGATGGGATCGGGATGTGGTCGATGCGTTTGGCCGGAGGCACGTCAGGCCGCGCATTGCATCGGCGCGACTTCCGGGGCGGTACGTCCCAAGGCGCGCTCGCGCGCGGCGGCAATCGCCGTCGCGTCGACGCTGCGCCACCGCGCGCACACGTGTTGATCCGGACGAATCAGATACACCGTTCCCGGCGCGGCGTCATAGCGTTGGGCCGCCAGGCCTTGCGCGTCGTGCCAGACGCTATGGGGTTCGCCGCGCGCGTCCTGCGCCGCTTCGGCATCCGGCGTGACGAACAATGACACGACGGGCACGCTGCCGTTCGCGAGGGCGTCGAGGCCCGCGAGCGATGCCGCATCGAGCGACGCCGGCGCACCGAATACGAGTGCGACAAAGCGCCCGCCCAGGCGAGGCAGCAGCCAGCCGTCCTGCCCATGCCGGACGAGCGGCGCGTCGACGCAGGCCGTGCCCGGGACCATGCGTCCCGCAAACGTGTCGCGCTCCGGCGTATTCAATGTCGACTCGCTCAGCACGGCGGGCACGGACAACCGCCCGCTGTTGACCAACTGACGCGCAAACGCGTGATCGCGGGCGAGCGTCAGCACGGCATCGCGGAAGACCCGCGAGACAGCGCTCTTGGGCGTGATGAAATCGGTGGAGCGCGTCGAGTTACGGATGTTTTCGTCGGCGGCGAATTCGCGCTCACGGGCGTAAGTATCGAGCAGCGTATCCGGCGCCTGACCGGCGAGCACCCGCGCCAGTTTCCACGCGAGGTTCTCCGCATCCTGCACGCCGCTGTTCGCACCGCGCGCGCCGAACGGCGACACACCATGCGCGGCGTCTCCGGCGAACAGCACATGACCGTGACGGAAGTCGTCCATGCGCAGGCACGAGAAGGTGTAGACGCTGACCCACTCCAGGCTGAATTTGGCGTCCGGGCCGAGCAAGGCTTGCACGCGCGGGATCACGCGCTCGGGCGTCTTCTCGACGGCCGGGTCGGCGTCCCATCCCAATTGGAAATCGATGCGCCACACGTTGTCGGGTTGTCGATGCAGCAGCACGGATTGATTCGGATGGAACGGCGGATCGAACCAGAACCAGCGCTCGGTCGGGAAGTCTGCCGTCATCTTCACGTCGGCGATCAGGAAGCGGTCCTTGAATGTGCGTCCGTGGGTGTCCACACCGATCAACTTGCGCACGGGGCTGCGCGATCCGTCGGCGGCCACGACGTAACGTGCGCTGGTTTGATACTCGCCGTCGGGCGTCTCGACCGTGAGCGTGACGCTCGCCTCAGGCGTGCCGGGCGTGCCCTGCTGGGTGAGTCCGACGACCTTGTGCTTCCAACGGATGTCGATGTTCGGCAGTTCGCGTGCGCGCTCGTAGAGATAGCCTTCGACGTAGTACTGCTGAAGATTGATGAACGCCGGGCGATGGTGTCCCGCTTCGGGCAGCAGATCGAAGTTGTAGACCTCCTGATCGCGCAGGAACACGCGGCCGACGTTCCAGCGCACGCCCTTTTGCACCATGCGCTCGCCGCAGCCGAGACGGTCGAAGATATCGAGCGTACGCTTGGCGAAACAGATGGCGCGTGAGCCGGCCGAGAGCGTGCAGTCGTCGTCGAGCACGATCACGGGCACGCCTTGCTGCGCAAGGTCGATGGCGCCGGCCAGTCCCACCGGCCCCGCGCCGACCACGATGACCGGGTGGATCTCACCTGCGGCGTTGCCGGACTGTTCTGCGCAAGGCCGGTAATCGAACGTCAGGCGCTGGTAATCGATGCTGCTCATGCAATGTCTCCATCGTCGGCACCGCACCGGCGCACGTGCCCCGGCGGGTTCCGCTTTTTACTTTTGATGTTGCGCTCGGCGCGAACTCAGTCCTGCAGGGCGGTCCACATTTCCTTGTCGCGCTGCGCCGTCCAGATGCGCGGATGCGTGATGCCGCTCGCTTCGTCGAACGCGCGGGTCACATCGAACGGCAGGCAGTGTTCATAGATAAAGACATGACCGAACTTCGGATCCATCTCGCGTCGCGTAAGCGCCATCGCACCCTTCAGATCGAGCTTCTGTTCGACGGCCTGCTTGCCCGCTTCGAACAACGTTGTCACGAAGTCCTTCGTGTACGCCAGGCCCTTGGCGACATCGTCGGGCGTGGTCAGGGCAGGGCCCCGGCCCGGCACGAGCTTTTCGGCGCCGAGCGCGGCCAGCGCGTCGAGCGTGGCCGGCCATTCGGCGAGTTGCGCGTCACCGGTGTAGCAGGCGGCGTCGTACTCGACCAGATCGCCCGAGAACAGCACCTTTTGCGACGGCAGCCACACCACGGTGTCGCCCTTGGTGTGACCCGAACCGAGGTGCGCGATCTTTACTTCGAGCTTGCCGAGGAAGAGCGTCATTTCCTTCTCGAAGACGAGCGTCGGCCACGTGAGACCCGGCACCGTTTCGACACCGGCGAACAGACGCGGAAAGCGCTCGATCTCCGACTTCATGTCGGCTTCGCCGCGCTCGACGATCATCTCGTACGTGCCACGGCTTGCGATGATCTGCTGCGCACCTTCGGCGAAGTAGGCCGACGCACCCAGCACGCGCACGGCGTGATAGTGCGAGAGCACCACATACTTGATCGGCTTGTCGGTGACTGTGCGGATCTTCGCGATGAGATCCTGCGCCATGGCGGGCGTGGCTGTCGTGTCGACGATCATCACGCCGTCGTCGCCGATGATGACGCCGGAGTTCGGGTCACCCTCGGCCGTGTAGGCCCAGGTGTTTTCCGACAATTGGGTAAATGTGACCTTCTTGGTTTCCAGGTCGGCTTGCGAGGCGAATGCTTTGGCCATGCTTGTCTCTCTCTTATCTCGTCTGCGGGGATGATGCGACTGATGGGGTGGATGAAGCCATCTTACGAAATGCCTTTAATATTTGTCAATGACAAATAGTATCGTTATTTGCTAATGTTGCTTCGTGAGCGATGGAATGACGTTCCCGTCTTGGGTTAACCCCGAGGAACATCGGGATCGATGCCATTGCGGGCGTCGACTTGTTTAGAATCTAGGCCATTTTCCTTTGGGAGCCCGCCTCCCTTGATCGCATGAATCGAATTCCGATGGACGGCACGGCCGACGCGAGCGGCCAACCCGGGCGTGCCTCGCGCGGCGTGCAAAGCGTGGACGTGGCGGCGCGCGTGCTTCAGGCGCTGGCGCAGGCGCACCGGGCGCTGGGGCCCGGCGATCTCGCCGCGCTCGCCGGGCTGCCGCCTGCGCAGGCGCATCCGTATCTGGTAAGCCTCACGCGGCTCGGCTTGCTCAAGCGCGACCCGATGTCGGGCGACTACACGCCGGGCCCGATGACGTTGCGTCTCGCGTTGCTGCATCTCGAGAACGACCCGGCGTATCGCGCGGCGGTGCCGCGTGTCGTTGCGCTGGCACGCGAGACGGGGCTTTGTGTCGCGATCTGCACGAGTGCGCCGCAGGGCCCGCTCGTCGTGCATTTCGAGCGTGCGGCGTTTCCGTTGCATGTGAATCTGCACGTGGGATCGGTCATGTCGCTCACGACGACGTCGACCGGGCGGGCGTTTTGCGCCTTCACCCCGCAGGCGCAATGGCCGCAGGCGTGGCGTGAGCAGATGCCGACATCCCCGAGCGAGCGCGAAGGGTTCGATGCGCTGCTCGACGAGACACGCGCGCACGGTGTGGCGCGTAGCGTGAATACGCCGAGCCCGTCGGTGAGCAGCCTGTGCGCGCCGGTGTTCGATGCGAGCGGGCGGCTGCGTCTCGCGCTCACCGCGATCGGGCCGACGGCTGCACTCGATGTCGCCTGGGACGGCGCGGCGGCGAATGCATTGCGCGCGACGGCGAGCGACATCGCCGCGCAAGTCGATGCTCGTGGTGCAGACGGCAAGGAGGGCGCATGAACGCGACGCCAAGCCGAAAGGAAACGCACGAGGTGCCGGACGACGTGGCATTGATGCCCGCGAAACCGCAGCGCGGCATTCAGGCGCTGGAAAGCACCGGGGCATTGCTCGAGGCGCTGGCGGCGGCGGGGCGTCCGCTGCCGCTCAATGCGCTGGCGCGCAACGCGGGGATGGCGCCAGCAAAGGCGCATCCGCATCTGGTGAGCCTGCAACGTGCCGGCTTGCTCTCGCGTGATGCGAACGGCAATTTCGAGGCGGGGGCGCTCAGCCTTGAGCTAGGCTTGATGGCATTGCAGCGTCTCTCGCCTACGGGGGAGGCCGAGCCGGAGATTCTTGCGCTGGCTCACGCCACCGGGCTGTCGGCCGCGATGGCCGTGCTGGGGCCGGTCGGCCCCACGGTGGTTCGGCTTGAGGAGGCGATGCGTCCGCAGCACGTGAGCTTGCGCATCGGCACGGTGCTTTCGTTGGTGAACACCGCCATGGGGCGCACGTTCGCGGCGTTCCTGCCCGATGCGGTACTCGGCGGCATGCTCGCACAGGAATCGGTGCGCATGGCGGGCCTCGGCGCGGAAGGGCGCGCGTCGACGCCGCCAGCCGATTTTGCCGCGCGGTTGAAGGTGATTCGCGAACAACGATTCGATACGGCGCAGAGCAACCCCGTGCCCGGAATCGACACGGTGGCGGTACCGGTGTTCGATCACACGGGAGAAGTCACGCTGGTGCTTGCGTTGATGGGGTCGGCGGGCAGTTTCGAGACGGCGCTGGGCGCATCGCCGGCGCAGGCCTTGCTGGCGGCGGCGCGCAGGCTGTCGTGGCGCTTTGGCGCGGTGGGCCGGGCGGACGGCGCGGATGGTTCGGTTGGCGCGGTAGGGTAAGCGCGCGGCGTCGACGCAGTCGCGCGGCGGGAGCCGTATCGGTACAGACCGATCCCGGCCGAGACGTCATCCGGCCGGGTGAAGGTTCAGCGAGTCGTCAATGAATGGCCAACGCGTTGGCCTGTGCGTTGGCCACGCCGGCCACCACGTTCACACCGAGATTGCCCGAGGCGCCCATCAGGGCCCGGTCACCCAGCGACGCGCTCGGCACGCCGGTCAGGATCGTCGTGTTGCGGATCGTCTGACGGGTATCGACCGCAACGCGCGAGGCGTTCGCCAGCACAAGCTGATTCGACTGCAAGTTGAGCGCGCCGGCGGCAACGTTGACGCCGAAGCTGCCGTGCGCGTTGCGCAGCGCGTCGGTGCCGAGGGTGGCGGTCTGGCCGCCACGAAACACGGCGTCGCTGGCGAGGGTTTGTCGGGTGGAGAGATTGACGACGGTGGCGTCGTTGAGGGGGGCGGCGAAGGCCGGCGCCTGGGCGACGGTCAGCACGAGGGCACTCAGCAAAGCAATACGCGGCATATTGATTTTCCCCAGAGAGTCCGTTGGGACGGATATCTGGTTATCGGCGCCTGAGGCGCTCGGGTTGAAGGAAATTTTCATGTGCCGCGGATGCGCCGGACGTTGACGGATTGCCCCGACACCGGCGCGTTGCGTCACTGAAAGCCGCGATCATTCCCATAACCGCCGCGGCGCGCATTTTCGCATGGCGACGCGCGATTGCGTCGCCATGCCGTTGCGTCGGTGATGGTTGGCCGAGCGTGCCTTGACGCGCGAGATTACGCCGGTTCTCCCGCGCCGTTCGCGAGTTTCGCCGCCGTGACGTGCGATTGCGTTGCCGCTTGCTGCTGCACCGACGCCGATTTCTTGTGGTCGATCAACAACACGGCGACGACCGCGATGACGGCGGGAATGGCGATTGCCATAAAGTTTTGCTGCAAAGGCAGCGACAGGCTCACCAGCATGCCGATCGCGATGGGCGCGAGAATGGCGCCGCTGCGTCCCACCCCGGAGGCCCAGCCGATGCCCGTGCCGCGCGCGGCCATTGGATAGAACTGTCCCGCGTACGCGTAGGTGACGATCTGCGTGCCGATGGTCGACGCCCCGGCCAACCCCACCAGCACGAAGAGCACCGGCGTCGGTACCTTCACGCCGAGCAGCGTGATGGACACGGCGGCCAGCGCATACATGCCCACGAGCACGTACTTGATGTTGAAACGGTCGGCGAGCCAGCCGCCGCCGATGGCGCCGAGCATCGCGCCAAAGTTCAGCACGAGCACAAACGTGAGTGCCGAGCCGAGGCTATAACCGGCGCTTGCCATGAGTTTGGCGAGCCACGAACTGAGCGCATACACCATGAACAGACACATGAAGAACGCGACCCACAGCATGACGGTGCTCACGCCTCGCCCGTCCTGAAACAGACGCGAGAGCGGCGCAGCCTGCTTGCGATCCGTCGAGGCCAGCGCGAACTGATCGCCCGGCTGCGCGACATAATCCGGCGCGAGGCGGGCAAGCACTTGCTTGAGCGCGTCGAGACGGCCGGTGCGGATCAGGAACGGCATCGACTCCGGCAGTGCCCTCATCGCGAACGGCACGAGCAGCGCGGGCAGACCCGCCGCCAGAAAGACGGACTGCCAGCCGTGCGTCTCAATCAGCCCCTTGCCGAGCAGCGCCGCGAGCATGCCGCCCACCGAATAGCCCGAGAACATGAGCGTGACGAGCGTGGCGCGCAGGCGACGCGGCGCGTACTCCGTCATTTGCGCGACCACGATCGGCATCACGCCGCCAATGCCGACGCCCGCGAAGAAGCGCGTCACGGAGAAGCTGATCGGCTCGTGTGTGAATCCGGCCATGGCGGTGAACAGCGAGAACATCAGCACACAGATGGCGATAGCTTTGCGACGGCCGATGCTGTCGGCCACCATGCCCATCGCAATGGCGCCGAACATCATGCCGAAGAGGGCGGCGCTGACCATGAAGCCGGCACTGGTGGCGTCGACGTTCATCGCTTTCATGATCGAGGGCAGCGCAATGCCCGCGACCGCGAGATCGTAGCCGTCGAAGATGATGATGAGCGCGCACCAGAGCAGGATGCGGTAGTGATAGCCGTTCAAGCGGGCGTTGTCGGCCAACTCATGTACGTCGATAGGTCGCATGCGAGTGTCTCCATAACGAATCCGCCCTCCGTCGAAATGCGGAGAGTCTTGGGGATGTCTTGACCGACGCAAGCGGCACCAGGCCGGGCCCCATCCGGGCGGCCGAGGACCGTTGCCGAGGAAGCCGACTGCCTCAACACACCTCGATGGGCAGCTATTTATGCAATATTGTGCATGCAGTAAACGCGAAATGACGATTCACTGCAAGGACAATTTGCCCGATTCAGGGTTTTACAGGAGGAAACAAGGCGCGTAAGTGCCTGTTTAATTGCGGTGGTGACGGGTGCGGAGGGAGCGCGGTGTGCGGCGGCAGGACGCCGCCGCACGAAGACGCAGGATGCAACTTATTGCTTGGCGACCGAAAACGGCGGGAGCTGATAACTCCAGGTCTCGCTTACGGCCTTGCCGCCGGAGACGAGGGCGGCCCGCAGTTCCACGACCTTGGCCGGATCCTTGACCATCACACGCAGATTCAGGCGCATGCCATGCGTGACCGGGTTCGGTTGCAGCGTCTGCTCGATGAGGGTGGCGTTATCGCTCACGCTGACCTGTGGCGCGACCGAACCGGCGGGCAGCGTGGCGAGCGGGCCGCCGTCGAAGTCCACGATCAGCCCGGTGCTGCCGTCGAAGTGACGGATCAGGTTGGCTTGCGTAATCTCGCCCGCCGTGCGCAGCGTCTGCTTCACCCAGGCCAGACGTCGATCGACGATGCCGCGCTCATTCATCGTCCAGTGGATCGTGTAATCGGCCTGCAGCGGCTGCCCCTTGGGCGGCAATTGGTCAGGCGTCCAGAACGCGCCGATGTTGTCATTGGTCTCGTCCGGCGACGGGATTTCCACCAGTTCGATATGGCCCTTGCCCCAGTCGCCCTGCGGCTCGATCCAGGCGCTTGGGCGAAGATCGTAACGATCCTTCAGGTCCTCGTACTGCGCGAAATCGCGCCCGCGCTGAAGCAGGCCGAAGCCGCGCGGATTTGTCACCTGGAACTGGCTGATGGCCAGATTGCGCGGATTGTTCAGCGGACGCCAGATCCATTCGCCATTGCCGGCGTGAATGGCCAGGCCATTCGAATCGTGCAATGCCGGACGGAAGTTGTACGGATCGCGCTGCTGATTCGGTCCGAACAGGAACATGCTCGTGAGCGGCGCGATGCCGAGCTTGGTCACCGGTGCGCGGAGGAAGACCCGTGCCTGCACCTTCAACAGCGAATCCTCGCCGGGCGTCAGATCGAAGCGATAGGCGCCGGTGGCGCGCTTCGAGTCGAGCAGCGCGTAGAACACCAGGTGCTTGTCGCCCGCGTTCGGCCGTTCGATCCAGAACTCGCGAAAGGCCGGGAATTCCTCCGCGATGGGCAGGCCCGTGTCGATGGCCAGACCGCGCGCCGAGAGTCCGTAGACCTGTCCTTTGCCGATCACACGAAAGTAGCTCGCGCCGAGCACGCTCATGATTTCGTCGAGCTTGCCCGGTTCGTTGATCGGGTAAAGCACGCGAAAGCCCGCGTAGCCGAGATTGTGCGTGGCGCTGCGGTCGAGCTTGAGATCGCCGAAGTCGAAGCGGTGGCTGTCGTACTTGATCTCGTCGATCTTGGCGTTGGGGCCTGTGCCGACGACCTCGTTGATCTTCACCGGCGTGCTGAACTGCATGCCCTGGTGATAGAAACCCAGCTTGAACGGCGAGGGCTGATCGTTCCATTCGAACGCGTCGCGCCGCGGCTGGATCTTGATGTAGTCGCCGAACGGCATCTTGGCGAAGGCCGGCGTGAGATTGCTCACTGGCGCGACGTAAGGTTTGTCGGCGAGCGCCTTCGCGCGGGCCGTGACGTCCTCGAGCGAGAAGGCATGGGCATACGCGGCGCCCAGCAGGGCCGCACCCGTGACGAAGGCGGACACGAGCGCGCGTGCGCCGCGTCGATGCCAAGACTTGGCGGGGGGAAGCAGAACCACGAAATTCTCCAGTCGTTGGGGGGGCGTATCGCGCCCGATGGCATCGCGACGTTCGCGAAAGCCGGGACGAACGCCTTCGGGAAAAACCAATTGTGGCAAAGTATCGCACTTCGCACTTCGAGTTACGCACCCGGATCGTTGCGCCGGTATGGGTAACGCCAGTTGATACGACGCGAGGCACTGCCGCGCGATCTCGCCGGTCATCCACACGTCGCGCCACATTGGATCGCTATCAGATGAGAATGTTCTCCGCACTGGCGCTCGCGGCCAGTCTCACGGCCGCACCGGCCTTCGCCGACGCGCCTGCCGCCCTGGGCAACGGTGCTCAAGGCAATCCCCCGGCGGCCATGCCGTCTGCGTCCGCCAAGCGGGCGTTCATCGACGACCTCATCGCGCGCATGACGCTCGAGGAGAAGGTCGGCCAATTGCGCCTGATCAGCATCGGCTCGGACATGCCGCAGCCGCAGCTCATCAAGGAGATTGCTGCCGGTCGCGTAGGGGGCACGTTCAACTCGGTCACGCGCAGCGACAACCGCCCGCTGCAAGACGCGGCCGTCAAGCAAAGCCGCCTGAAGATTCCCATTTTCTTCGCCTACGACATCGTGCATGGGCATCGCACCGTGTTCCCGATCAGCCTCGGCTTGGCATCGAGCTGGGATATGTCGGTGGTGAAGCACGCCGCACGCGTGGCCGCCATCGAAGCGAGCGCCGACGGGCTGGATGCGACGTTCGCGCCGATGGTCGACATCTCGCGCGATCCGCGCTGGGGGCGCACCTCGGAAGGCTTCGGCGAAGACCCGTACCTGGTTTCGCAAGCCGCGCGCGCGAGCGTGCAGGGATTCCAGGGCACGTCGCCGGCCAACCCGGACAGCCTGATGGCCTTCGTGAAGCACTTTGCGCTGTACGGTGCCGTGGAGGGCGGACGCGATTACAACGTGGTCGACATGAGCCCGATGCGCATGTACCAGGACTATCTGCCGCCGTACCGCGCCGGGATCGATGCCGGTGCGGGCGGGGTGATGATCGCGCTGAACTCCATCAACGGCACGCCGGCCACGTCGAACAAGTGGCTGCTGCGCGACCTGCTGCGTGACGAATGGGGATTCAAGGGCGTGACAGTGAGCGATCACGGCGCGATCGAAGAGTTGATGCGTCATGGCGTGGCGAAGGACGGCCGCGAGGCCGCGAAGCTGGCCATCGAGGCAGGCGTCGACATGAGCATGGCCGATGTGCAGTACCTCAAGCAATTGCCGGGGCTCGTGAAGTCGGGCGAGGTGCCGATGCGCGACATCGACGACGCCGTGCGCGAAGTCCTCGGCGCGAAATACGACATGGGCCTGTTTGCCGACCCCTATCGCCGGATTGGCAACGCGGCGCAGGATCCGAAAGATGTGAATGCGCAGAGCCGTCTGCATCGTGACGCCGCGCGCGATGCCGCGCGCAAGTCCATTGTCTTGCTGGAGAACCGGCACGACACACTGCCGCTGGCCAAAGCGGGCAAGGTCGCGGTGATCGGGCCGCTCGCGGACGCGAAGATCGATATCCTGGGGAGCTGGTCGGCCGCGGGCGTGGCGGCGCAGGCCGTCACGCTGCTGCAAGGCGTGCGCGACGCCCTCGGCCCGCAGGCGCAGGTGACCTATGCGCGCGGCGCGAACATCACCGACGACCCGCGCGTGGTGCAGTATCTCAACTTCCTCGATTGGGACAATCCGGAAGTCGTGCAGGACAAGCGATCGCCGCAGCAGATGATCGACGAAGCCGTGCGAGTCGCGCGCAACGCCGACACGCTGATCGTGGCGGTAGGCGAAGCGCGTGGCATGTCGCACGAGGCGTCCAGCCGCACGAGCCTGTCGTTGCCAGGTAGCCAGTTGGCGCTGTTGCAGGCACTCAAGGCGACCGGCAAGCCGCTCGTCGTCGTGCTGATGAACGGTCGACCGCTCGATCTGAACTGGCCGAAGGCCAACGCCGACGCCATGCTCGAGACGTGGTACACCGGCACCGAAGGCGGCCACGCGATTGCGGACGTGCTGTTCGGCGACTACAACCCGTCGGGCAAGCTGCCGATCTCGTTCCCGCGCTCGATCGGCCAGATCCCGACGTACTACAACCAGTTGCGCATCGGCCGTCCGTTCACACCGGGCAAGCCGGCCAACTACACCTCGCAATACTTCGAGGAAGACTCCGGCCCGTTGTATGCCTTTGGCTACGGCCTGAGCTACACCTCGTTCGCGGTGTCGAAGGTGACGCTATCGAGCAAGACACTTGAGCGCGGCGGCAAGCTCGATGCGAGCGTGACGGTGCGCAACACCGGCAAGCGCGAGGGGGCGACCGTCGTGCAGCTCTACTTGCAGGACGTTGCCGCGTCGATCGTGCGGCCCATCAAGGAGCTGAAGGGTTTCGACAAGGTAAGCCTGAAGCCTGGCGAATCGCGCACCGTGCATTTCGCGATCGATGAAAGTCTGCTGAAGTTCTACAACGCGAAACTGCAATACGTGGCCGAACCCGGCGACTTCAACGTCGAGATCGGGCTTGATTCGCAACATGTCGAACAGGCGTCGTTCACGCTGCAGTAATGGCAACGCGTGTCGCGGCGTGGTGTCGCGACTTGACGTACCTCACGTCTGCGTCTGGAATTCCTCGCGAAGGAATTCCACGCAGGCACGGACCTTGGCCGACGATGCCACGCGCGACGGATAAACGGCCCAGACGTTGGCCGGTTGCGTCACGTCGGGCAGAACCTGCACCAGATCCCCGCGCGCGATCAGCGCCCCCACGTCCCACATCGAGCGCAGCACGATCCCCTGTCCGTCGAGCGCCCATTGCACGGCCACCTCGCCGTGGTTCGTCGACAGCGGTCCCGTCACCTTGAGGGCGACGGCCTCTGCGCGCTGTTGCAGCCGCCACATGCCGAACGGATGATCGCGTTCCTTGATGACGATGCACGCATGGCCGGCCAGGTCGCTCAATTGACGCGGCGTGCCGTGCGCGTCGAGATAGGCGCGCGAGGCGCACAGCACCCGATGATTGTCCGCGAGCTTGCGGGCGATCAGATGCGGTGCGATGTCGTCGCCGATGCGCACGTCGAGGTCATATCCCTCGGCCGCCACGTCGACGATGCGGTCGAACAGGTCCAGGCGCACGTTGAGCTGCGGATGCAGCGCGCGCAGCCGCGACATGGCGGGTGCCACGGCATGCCGTCCGAAGCCGAAGCTGCTCGACACCCGCAGCGTGCCGCGCGGCACCTGCCGCGTGCTGGAGACATCCTCGATCAGGTGATTCACGTCGTCGAGAATCTTTTCCGCCCAGGCGTACACGCGTTCCCCTGCGTCGGTAATGGCCACGCGCCGGGTCGAGCGATGTAGCAAGCGCGTGCCAAGGTCGGCTTCGAGCATGCCGACGCGCTTGCTCACGTACGCGGGCGAGACGCCCAGCGCTTCGGCTGCCGCCGAAAAGCTGGCACGGCGCGCGACCTGGCAAAAGACGCGCAGATCGTCGAGATTCGGGGTGACGGGTAGAGGTTTATTCACGATTCGTGGATAGTGGATTAACCGATTGAGGGATTTTATCCGCGTTGGAATGGAATAATCTAGCGTCATCGTCCAACCCTCAGGAGAAGCAGACCATGACCGACACGTCCCAGCGCCCTGCGCGTCCGTTCAAGATCGCCGTGATTCCGGGCGACGGCATCGGTAAAGAGGTGATGCCCGAAGGCCTGCGCGTGCTCGACGCCGCGTGCCGACGCTTTGGTATTCCCGTCGACTACCAGCACATCGAATGGGCGAGCTGCGACTACTATGCCAAGCACGGCCAGATGATGCCGGACGACTGGAAGCAGCAGCTCGACGGCGTCGACGCCATTCTGTTCGGTGCCGTGGGCTGGCCCGAGACGGTGCCCGACCATATCTCGCTGTGGGGGTCGTTGCTCAAGTTCCGTCGCGAATTCGATCAGTACATCAACCTGCGCCCGGCGCGTCTGTTCGAAGGGGTGCCGTCACCGCTGGCGGGCCGCGAGGCGGGCGATATCGATTTCCTGATCGTGCGCGAGAACACCGAAGGCGAGTACTCGTCGGTGGGCGGCGTAATGTTCGAGGGCACGGAGCGCGAGTTCGTGGTGCAGGAGTCGATCTTCACGCGCCACGGCACGGAGCGCGTGCTGAAGTTCGCGTTCGATCTCGCACAGCAACGTGAGCGCAAGCACGTGACGGTGGCGACCAAGAGCAATGGGATTTCGATCTCGATGCCGTGGTGGGACAAGCGCGCGGCCGAGACGGCGGCGAAGTATCCGGACATCACGTGGGACAAGCAGCACATCGACATTCTGTGTGCGCGCTTTGTGCTCAATCCGGATCGCTTCGACGTGGTGGTCGCGTCGAATCTGTTCGGCGACATCCTGTCGGATCTGGGGCCGGCCTGCACCGGCACCATCGGCATCGCGCCGTCGGGCAACCTGAATCCGGAAGGTAAATTCCCGTCGCTGTTCGAACCGGTGCACGGCTCGGCGCCGGATATCGCGGGCAAGAACATCGCCAACCCGATTGGCATGATCTGGACGGCCGCGATGATGCTCGACTTTATCGGCCGCGGCGAAGGCCGCACGCGCGAGGCGCACGACGCCATTCTCGCGGCGATCACGCAGGTCATCAAGGACGGGCCGCGCACCGGCGATTTAGGGGGGAGCGCGAACACGACCGAAGTCGGTCAGGCGATTGCCGCCGTGGTCAGCGCGGGCTGAGCAGGATACACCGGTGGGCGGTAGGAGCGATCGCCGCTGCCGCGACCGCGTGAACGTGAGACGTGTCGCGCGGGCCGAGCGGGCCGAGCGATGCGCCCGCCGCCCGCTCACGCGCCCACGCTCGCGCCCGTGCGTTGTCGCACCCGTTCGCCACCGAAGGCGCGCGGGCGCGGAGCGTCGACACGTTCGCGCAGCAGCGCCACCGCCCGCTGCGCGCGCGCCGACAGCGGCCACTCGGCGCGATGGATCAGCCATAGCGTGTCGACCACCGGCGGGCCGCAGTCCACCACGCGAATGGCCGCCTGCGACGCGAACGCCTGCCGCGCGTACTGCGGAATGATGGTGAACCCCAGCCCCCGCGCAACATATTCGAGAATCAGGCCGATCTGGTTCGTGCACCCCTTGCACGGCAGGCTCTGTACGCCGGGATTGCCCGGAAAACGACGGCTCAACAAGCGCGTCGACATCGCCTCGCCATCCGGGTGATCGATGTACCCGATGCGCTTCAGGTCCTCCCATTTGTGCACGTCTTCCCCCGCCGGAACCACGAGTTCGAGCGGCTCCTGCGTGAACGGCGTGGCGGCAAGCCGTGGATCGTCAGGCCGCAACGTCACCAGGCCCAGCTCGAAACGATTCTGCAACACGCCTTCGAGCACCTCCCGGTCAGGCGCGAAGCGATGCTGCACGACCATCGTCGGGTTGGCCTTCTGCATGTCGAGCAGGATCGGACACAGGTACAGCCCGATGCTGCCCGGCGTGATGAGTGTGATTTCACCGCAATCGTCGTCCGCATCGTCCAGCCGTGAGCGAAGATGCCGCGCCGCACACTCGACTTCGCGACAATAGGTCAGCAGCGCCTGACCGGCGGGCGTGAGTTCGATGGCGCGCGGACGCCGCACCAACAACGGCCCGAACTCCGCTTCGAGATGCTTCACGTGCTGGCTCACGGCCGCCTGCGTCAGGCCCAACCGGTCGGCGGTGCGCGTGAAGTTACCGAGCTCGGCGAGCGTGGCGAACGATTTGAGCCACTGAGGATTGACCATAATGAACTGTTATCAATTCGATAATGTGTAGATAGTTTTCATTATAGCGTTGTGAGGCTAACATGGCGTTGGTCGACCTGCCACGGTCGAGGCGCTGCGAAACACCGACGTCCGTCATGTTCTTCAGCGACCGATGTCGTCCGTCAGCGCCGCTCCCCTGACTCCAAGAGAAACCCATGTCCGCCCTGTTTTCCCCGTTTGAATTGAAAAGCGTCAAGTTGCGCAACCGTGTGGCCATTCCGCCGATGTGCCAGTACAGCGCCGTCGACGGTCTCATCAACGACTGGCACCTCGCCCATTACGCCGGACTGGCGCGTGGCGGTGCCGGGTTGGTGATCGTCGAGGCGACCGCCGTCTCGCCCGAAGGCCGTATCTCCCCGGGATGCACCGGACTGTGGAACGACGCTCAGGCGCAAGGCATGGCGCGCATTGCCTCGGCCATCAAGGCGCACGGCGCGGTGCCCGGCATTCAGATCGCGCACGCCGGACGCAAGGCCAGCGCCAACCGCCCCTGGGAGGGCGACGACCACATCGGTGAAGACGATCCGCGCGGCTGGCCGACGATCTCGCCGTCGGCGGTCGCTTTCGGCGCGCATCTTGGCAAAGTGCCCACGGCGATGACGCTGGACGACATCGAACGCGTGAAAGCCGACTTCGTGGCGGCCGCACGCCGTGCGTTGGCGGCGGGCTTCGAATGGCTCGAGTTGCACTTCGCTCACGGCTATCTCGCGCAGAGCTTCTTCTCGGTGCATGCGAACCATCGCGACGATGCCTACGGCGGCGACGTCGCGGGACGCAGCCGTTTCTTGCTTGAGACGCTCGCCGCCGTGCGCGAGGTGTGGCCCGAGCATCTGCCGCTCACTGCGCGTTTCGGCGTGCTCGAATACGACGGCCGCGATGAAGAAACGCTGGCGGAATCGATTGACCTCACGCGGCAGATGCGTGAAGGCGGTCTCGATCTGCTCAACGTCAGCGTCGGTTTCTCGACACCCACCGCGAATATTCCCTGGGGCTCGGCGTTCCTCGCGCCGATCGCCGAGCGCGTCAAGAAAGAAGCGGGGATTGCCGTGGCGTCGTCGTGGAGTATCGACGACCCGCATGCGGCGCAGCGCGTGGTGGCCGACGGCCAGATGGATCTCGTGATGATTGGGCGCGCACTGCTCGCCAACCCGCACTGGCCGTATTACGCAGCGCGCGAACTGGATGTGGCGCGTCCGTCGTGGGTGTTGCCCGCCCCGTATGCGCACTGGCTTGAACGCTATCGCGTGCAACGCGCCGCCTGATCACGGCGACGCGCCATGAACAACGCCCCCGTGCATCGGAAGATGTCCGGGGGCGTTGGCATTTCAAGCGAGGTTCAAACGGTTGCCGTCACCAGTTGATATCGACGCAGAGCACATGCAGGCCTTGCTTGGCGGGCGTGGCGATGGAGGCGGTCACGCACAGGTGAGCCTCGTTGATCGAGAGATAGGGCGAGGTGAAGTGTACTTCGCCGGGCGCGCGCATGGCATCGATGAAATACGGTCGCCGTGCCCAGTTCGCCCCCTCCGAATGCAGCAGCGGACGGAAACGCTTGGCGCGCTGTGACGAATGGTTGTGCGGCAGCACGTTGTCGCCGATCTGGCGTCCGGCGGCATCGAGCAGGAAGCAGCGCGCGGCATCGGGCAGCGCGAGCAGGTCGTGTGTCGCGTGTCTGAGGTCCTGCCCCTGAGCCAAGTGGGCGGCGGCCGCCTCGATGCCCGCCACATACGGCGCAAGCCGCGCATGCTCGGCCCGCTCCCGCTCGACGAGTTGCGTGCGCAGCGCCGACGACAGCGCGTCCATGCGCTCGGCCGCGACCTTCGGCTGAACGGGGTCCACATCCGGCCCCGCGAAGTACAGCCCCTGCACGAAGTCGACGTTGCACTCCAGAGCGATGAGCGCTTCGCGATCCGTCGCGAGGCCGCCCATCATCACCAGTTGTCCCGATTCGTGCAACAGCGACACGAGCCCGGGCAGTACGCGTGCCAGATGCGATTGCTCGGTCGCCTGCGCCAGAATGCCGCGATCGAGCACCACGATGTCCGGGCGCAGATCCCACACCCGGTCGATGTTCGAATGCTTGGCCCCGAAGCCGCCCAGCGCGATCAGGAAGCCCGCCTTGCGCAGGCTGCCGACGATGGCGCCGAAACGCGGGGTGTCGCCGCCCGCCTGCTCGGGCACTTCGAGCACCACGCGTTGCGGCGACAGGCCGATGGCCTTGAGCGTGGCGATGAGTGCGTCGCCGTAGACAGTGTCCATCAGGGCGGCGGGGTGCAGGCTCAGGAAGAGCCACGCATCGCGGCCGTCGAATTCATGGAAGTTGCCCAGATGCAGCGATTCGGCCAGTCGGCCCAGTTCGAGCATGTCGCCGTGCCGCGCGGCCAGTGTAAAGACTTCGTGCGACGGGATGTGGCGACCTTGCGCGTCGTGCGCGCGCAGGGATGCGTGGTAGCCGATGGCGCGCCGGTGCGAGACCGAAAAAACCGGCTGGAAGACGCTGCAAATCGTGAAGTCGCCGTAGATGACGATGCGCCGGCCGTCTTCGGCCGCCGTCAAACGGGGCGGCAGCAAGCCGGGGGCGTCGAGATCGATCATGGTCATGGTAGGGACGGGCGCGGGGCAGCAGGGTTAAGTACAGGATAGATGAGCAAGAACCGTGCTCAAAGGCGCCCGGCGGCGCCGGCGCTATTGTCCCTGATTTTCCGCGATTTTTCGCCCGGGAGACGACGCATCGCACCAGCGTGCGTCGCCTTCGCACCAAACTGGGGCCTGGGCGTTAGGGCGCCCGGCATCGCGCCGCCGCCGGATGTCCGTCCCGGCGCGGCGGCGCTTGGCCCTTCAATGCTCGGTCACGCCGGCCCCGTGCCATACATTCTGGCGGCGCTGGCGGCTGCCGATCCACGCCGCGGACAGCGCGCTGATGAGGCCGGCGCTGAGTACGTAGATGCAGATCATCCACGGCTCCCCGCCATTCTTCTGCAACAGGTAGGTCGCGATGATCGGGCTCAGGCCGCTCGCGAAGATGCCCGAGAACTGGTAGACGAAAGAGATACCGGTGTAGCGGACCTTGGCGTCGAACAGTTCCGAGAAGAGGGCGGCTTCGGGTCCGTAAATCGAGGCGTAGATCACGCCCAGCGGAATCACGATGGACAGCCAGACGAGCATCACATTGCCGCCGCTCGCCTTCATCAGCCAGAACCCTGCGAACGACGACAGGCCGGTTGCGAGCGAGCCCCAGAAGTAGATACGCGTGCGACCGATACGATCCGACAGCTTGCCGAAGAACGGAATGGTGAAGATCATCACGAACGCGGCGGCCATCACGCCGGTGAGCGCTTCGGTCTGCGACAGCTTGAGCGTCTGCGTCAGGTAAGAGATCGAGAACACACCGAAGACGTTGAAGAACACGCCGTCGATGAAGCGCGCGCCCATGCCGGCCAGTACATTGCCCGGGCTGCGCATGAGGACTTCGGCAATCGGCATCTTGATCTCGGTGCCTGCCTTCTTGATCTTCGTGAACTCGGGCGTCTCCATCACGTTCAGGCGAATGTACATGCCGATGGCCACCAACCCCACCGAGAGGAAGAACGCTACGCGCCAGCCCCATGCCAGGAACTGGGCCGTGGTGAGGGTGTACGACAGCAGGGCAACCACGCCAGAGGCCAGGCACAGGCCGAGCGCGAGGCCCACCTGCGGAAGGCTGGCGTAGAAGCCGCGCTTCTCCTTGGGCGCATATTCGAATGCCATGAGCACCGCGCCGCCCCACTCGCCACCGAGCCCGATGCCTTGCAGCACCCGCAGCACGAGCAGCAACACCGGCGCCCACAGGCCGATTTGCGCGTACGTCGGCACCAGTCCGATGAGCATCGTGGCAATGCCCATGATGGTGAGTGTCATCACGAGCATGCTCTTGCGGCCGAGCTTGTCGCCGAAGTGCCCGAAGATCACGCCACCCAGCGGCCGGCTGAGAAAGCCCACGGCGAACGTGCCATAGGCGAGCATCGTCGAGACGAGGGGGTCACTGCCGGGAAAGTACAACTTGTTGAACACGATGCCGGCGACAACGCCGTACAGGAAAAAGTCGTACCACTCGATGGTGGCGCCGATAAGGCTGGCGACGACGACACGGCGCATCTGCCGGGCGTCGGTCTGCTTCGATGCATTCATGGTTGTCTCCGAATTTTGTAATGGTTGGGGCTGACGTGACTGGCTAAATGACGACGGCAACGCGTGCCGCTTCTGCTGGCGGCGCCTCGCTGCCGCGAATCTCCTGCATGCCCGACGCCTGCTTCCTGTCTTCGAGAATCATGTCGGCCGCTTTCTCGGCGATCATGATGGTCGGTGCATTCGTGTTGCCCGACACCAGCTCGGGCATGATCGACGCGTCCACGACGCGCAGCGCCGCAAGGCCGTGAACGCGCAGACGGTCGTCGACGACCGACATCGGGTCGTGACCCATCCGGCAAGTGCCCGCCGGGTGATAGATCGATTGGCTGAACTGGCGCGCGGCCTGAAGCAACTCGTCGTCGCTCTGATACTGCGCGCCCGGAATGAACTCGCTGATGATGTGCGGTGCGAGCGACGGGGCGGCGGCAATGCGGCGCGCCACCTTGATGCCGTCGATCACGACGCGATGGTCGCGCTCATCCGACAAATAGTTGGCGTGGATCGCCGGGTATTGCAGCGGATCGTTTGACCGGATCTCGACACTGCCCCGGCTGAACGGGCGCAATTGGCACACCGACGAAGTGAACGCCGAGAACCGGTGCGCACCCTTGCCCGGCTTGTCGGCCGAGAGCGGCTGCATGTGGAACTGGATGTCGGGACGCGTGAGCTCCGGGCGCGAGCGCGTGAAGATCGTCACCTGACTGGCGGCGAGCGTGAGCGGCCCCGTGCGGAACAACGCGTATTGCAGGCCGATGAGCGCCTTGCGCAGCGGGTTGTTGACCTCGTCGTTGAGGGTGCGCTCGCGGGTCTTGAAAACCAGGCGCACTTGCAGGTGGTCTTGCAGGTTCCGACCGACGCCCGGCAACGCATGCCGTAGCGCGACACCGGCCTTCGCCAGCACCGTTGTCGGACCGACCCCCGAGTTTTGCAGCAACTGCGGCGACCCGATCGCCCCGGCCGCGAGAATGACCTCGACGCGCGCACGTGCCTTCTTGCGCTCGCCGTTCTGCAGATACTCGACACCTACCGCACGCTTGCCTTCGAACAGCACGCGGCAGGTCTGCGCACGCGTCTCCACCACCAGGTTGCGACGCTCGCGCGCCGGCTTCAGAAAGCCCTTCGCCGTACTCCAGCGAAAGCCCCGGAACGCCGTCTGCTGGAAGTAACCGACACCTTCCTGCGTCGCGCCGTTGTAGTCCGCGTTGAATGGGATGCCGGTGTCGTTCGCGGCGGCGATGAAGTGTTCCGCGATCGGGCGGCGCAGGCGCAGATCAGACACCTTCAGCGGGCCGCCCACGCCGTGATACTCGTTGGCACCGTGCTCCTGATCTTCGGATTTGCGGAAGTACGGCAGCACGTCGGCATAGCGCCAGCCGCGATTGCCCAGTGCCGCCCAGTGATCGTAGTCTTCGCGCTGTCCGCGCACATAGAGCAGCCCGTTGAGCGAACTGGAGCCCCCCAGCACCTTGCCGCGCGGCCAGTCGATCTGACGATTGGCCACGTTGGCGTCGGCCTCGGTGCGATAGCACCAGTCGAGTTCGGGGTCGTGCATCGTCTTGAAATATCCAACCGGGATGTGAATCCACGGATTGCTATCGGGGCCGCCGGCCTCGAGCAGCAGCACCCGGTTTGCCGGGTCCGCGCTCAGGCGATTGGCGAGCACGCATCCGGCGGAGCCCGCACCGACGATCAGATAGTCGACCTCATGTTCCATACCACTTGTCTCCTGCCTCGCATCTGCTTCGAATTGGGTGAAACGATTTGTTTCGGATTGTTTCGATCCAATGTCGGCGAGCCGTACGTAAATGCCAAGCAAAAAACCGCGTGCGGCGGAAAACTGAAACGGATTTCGCGCTTGGCGTCTCAGAACGAGACGATTGCTGCAGCGCATCTGCGGGGTTTTACTAGGGGTTGGCGCGCGGACTCGATGCGTCGATCGACTGGGGTGCCGCGAGGTTTTTCAGACAGCCCCGGGGTTATCCCGAAGCGGATGATCGTCAAATAATTGGTATATTTTGTTTCTTTTATTGTGTTGATGGCGAGCAAGGAGGCGCAATGCGCGAGACGGTCACGCTGGAGGAGGGGGAGTTGCGCGCGAGCGACGAGGCGCGGAATCTGCGTGCGCTGGCCGTCATTGAACGATTGGCGATGGCCGGACAGCCCTACACGTTGTCGCAGCTCGCCACGCGTCTGTCGATTCCGAAGGCCACCCTCATGCGCCTGATCGAGGCGCTGGAGGTCTGCGGCTATGTCTCGCATGTGCCCGATTCGCGCGGATCGGAGCGAGGTCTGTCGTTGGGGCCGCGCGCGGCGCGACTGGCGCTGGTCACGCTGGCGAACAACAACTTCACACGTGCGGCACGCTCGTTGCTGCGCGCGTTGGTCGATCGTGTCGGCGAGACCGTCAACCTGACAGCGCTCGACGGCGACGAGATTCTTTACATCGAACGGGTGGAGACGAACGAGCCGTTGCGCATGCAGATGCATCCCGGCATGCGTGTGCCACTGCATTGCACGGCGAGCGGCAAGCTATTCCTGTCTCAGATGCCGGTGGCCGAACGGCGCGCCGTACTCTCGCGCCTGTCGCTCAAACGCATGACGCCGCGCACCATCACCGACGTGAGCCTGTTGGAGGCCGAGCTGGACCGGCTGGCCGCGCGCGGCATCGGCATCGATAACGAGGAATTCGTGCGCGGCATGGTGGCGGTGGGCGTGCCGGTGCGCGCGCTCGATGACGGCCACGTACGCGCGGTGCTCGCCGTGCATGGGCCGACGGCGAGAGTGACGCTGGAACAACTGCTGGCGCTGGCGCCCACGCTGCGCGAGACCGCGACGGCGCTCGCACCGCTGCTCGACTGGCAGCGGGCCGGCAAGGCGGAAGCGTTGGCGAAGCTGGCCGACGCCCGGGAGCAGCGCAGAGCGGTCTGACGTGTCAGAACGTCTTGGCGAGTTCCTTCGCGGCCTCCTGCAGGCGCGGCACGAACTCCATGGCCTTGGACAGCGACGTGCGCGAGACCGGGGCATGCACGGCCACGGCGGCAATGCACGTGCCGTCGTCCTTGAGCACGGGCGCGGCCACACAGGCGATGCCCAGCACGAACTCTTCGTTGTCGACGGCAATGCCCTTGTGCGCAATGCGGTCGAGTTCGCTTTCCAGCAGTTCGGGGTCGGTGAGCGTGTTCGGCGTGAAGCGTTGGAGCTTCATGGCGCGCAGGAGGGCGGCGCGTTGCTCGCGCGGCAGCATGGCCAGCATCAGCTTGCCGCTCGCACTGCTGTGCGCGGGTACGTGCGACCCCGGTTTGAGATCGAGACGCAGCGGCCACGGCGCTTCCATGCGGTCGAGATAGAGCACCTCGGTCTCGTGCAGCATCGTGAGGTTGCACGTCTCGCCCAGATCGGCCACGAGACGGCCAAGAATCGCATGGCGCATGCGTCGAGCACCCGCCTGCATCATCACGCCCAAGCTCAGTTGCGCGAGGCGCGGGCCAATCACGTAGGCGTTCTTCTGCCCCGGCTCGCGAATCACCAGGCCACCCGCTTCGAGTGAGCCGAGCATGCGGTGCAGCGAAGCTTTCGGCATCTGGATGTCGTGCGCCATGTCAGCGAGCGAGACCGGTGCGTCGGCCGCGACGAGATATTCGAGCAACGCAAACGCCCGCAGGGTCGGGGTATCCGCCTTGTTGTCTGCAGGAGAGTCGAGCTGAAGTGCTGCGTCGTTCATATGCGCCGTTCCGGAAAATGGATCAGCGGTATTGTACCCAAACGGGCCATCGAACGGATTGAACGGCATGGGCTGGGTTCCGATGCGTTTCGGTTGGTTCAAATGTAGATGAGCCATCAGGCGTCGTCAATCAGTATTTTTATTTTTCGGAACGAATTGTTTCTAAAAATGGTTAGCGTTATGATGCACCGAATTGGCTTTGGAACAGGAGAGGGACGTAATGGAGACCGCAACCCAACAACCGGATCGTCTGATCGATGCCCGCAGCGTATTCGGCATCGATACGGATCTGCAGGTGCCGGCGTTCGGCGAGCGCGATGACCATGTTCCCGAGATCGACACGGCTTACCGCTTCAACCCCGACGTCACGCTGGCGATTCTGGCCGGCTTCATGCGCAACCGGCGCGTGATGGTGCAGGGCATGCATGGCACCGGTAAATCCACGCACATCGAGCAGGTGGCGGCGCGGCTGAACTGGCCGTGCGTGCGAGTGAATCTCGACGGGCACATCAGCCGTCTCGACCTGGTGGGCAAGGACGCCATCGTTGTGCGCGACGGCCATCAGGTCACGGAGTTTCAGGAAGGCATCGTGCCGTGGGCGCTGCAACGCCCGGTCGCGTTGATCTTCGACGAATACGACGCCGGGCGTCCCGACGTGATGTTCGTGATTCAGCGCATTCTGGAGCGCGACGGCAAGTTCACGTTGCTCGACCAGAATCGCGTGATCCATCCGCATCCAGGCTTTCGCATGTTTGCCACGACGAACACCGTCGGTCTCGGCAACCTCAACGGCCTTTACCACGGCACACAGGTGCTCAATCACGCCCAGATCGACCGTTGGAATGTCGTGGCGACGCTCAACTATCTGTCGCGCGAGGACGAAGCGGGCATCGTGTTGGCGCGCGTGCCGGAACTGGACAACGGCGACGGGCGCACGCTCATCGACTCGATGGTGAGCGTGGCGGAACTCACGCGCAAGGGCTTCGCGACGGGCGATCTGTCCACGCTCATGTCGCCGCGCACGGTGATCAACTGGGCGGAGAACGTTGGAATCTTCCGCGATGCCGGGCTGGCCTTTCAGCTCACGTTCCTGAACAAGTGCGACGAGGCCGAGCGCGCCGTGGTGGCCGAGTATTATCAGCGCGCCTTCGGTTGCGAGTTGCCCACGAACGACGGCAGCCGGTCGCTGCTGGCCGATGCGTTATGACGATGTCCGAGCGCGAGGCGGCACGTCGCGCCGCGCGTGGCGAGGCGCTGTGCGCGGCGACGGTGCGCGCACTGACCGGCGACGCCGCGCTGCATTACAGCAGCGCGCGCCTGTGCCGGAACATGCGGCCGGTGCCGTTGCATGCCCCGCATCTGCAAACGCTGCCGGCACCCGCGGATCCGCTGACGACGCTGCGCGGTGCAGCCGACGGCGCGGCGCTGCGGTTGCGGCACAGCGATGCGGCGTTGCATCGCCGCCTGCAACCGGACGCACCACTCGAGCGGCTGCTCTTCGAGCTGATGGAGCAGTTGCGCTGCGAGACGTTCATCCCGGCGGGCATGCCCGGCGTGGCGAAGAATGTGCGCGATCGCTTCGAGGCTTGGTCGCGCGCGATGCACATCGCTGGCGTGGCCGACAGTCATGTCGGGCTGCTGCTCTATACCGTCGCCCAGATGGGCTGGTCGCGGCTCACCGGCTATCCGGTCATCGAGGACACGGAAGGTCTCATCGAAGCCACGCGAATGGCCATCGCGCCACAAATCGGCGGCGCCCTCGCGGGCATGCGCCGAACGTGTGCCGATCAGGCCGCCTTCGCCGTGTACGCGCGCGCGCTAGCCGCCGATATCGCGGGCCTGATTCGTGCCGCCGGCGCTGACCAGGCCGAGGGCGATGCCAAGGACGACGAGGACGAAAAAGGTGTGCGCAACGCGTTCTCGCTGTTTCTCGATATCGACGATCAGGAGGACGATGGCATCACGCTCGCGCATTCGGGCGATAGCCGCGTGCTCAAGGCGTCGGCGCAGGGCTACTGCGTATTCACCCAGCGTTACGACCGTGAGCTGTATGCCGGCACGCTCGTGCGCCGGGCGCTGCTGACGGAATTTCGCGAACGGCTCGACGAGCGCATCGTCGCGCAGGCGATCAACGTGCCGAGGCTTGCGCGCGCGCTCAAGGCGGCGCTGGCGGTGCCGCAGCGCGACGGCTGGTCGTTCGGCGAAGAGCACGGGCGTATCGACGGACGGCGGCTCGCGCAACTGGTCAGCTCGCCTGCCGAGCGGCGGCTGTTCCGGCTCGAAAAGCACACGTTGATTGCCGAGTCGATGGTGAGCTTGCTAATCGACTGTTCCGGGTCGATGAAGGCCCAGATCGAAGCGGTTGCGATGATTGTCGACGTCCTGTCGCGGGCGCTCGATGCGGCGGGCATCACCAACGAAATCCTCGGTTTCACCACCGGCGCATGGAACGGCGGACGCGCGCGCACCGATTGGCTCGCGCGCGGCAAGCCCAAGTTCCCGGGGCGTTTGAACGAAGTCTCGCATCTGATCTTCAAGGACGCCGTGACGAGTTGGCGCCGAGCCCGGTCCGACATCGCGTCGCTGTTCAAGGCCGATCTGTTCCGCGAGGGCGTCGATGGCGAGGCCGTCGAGTGGGCGTGCGAGCGGTTGCGCTCGCGCAGCGTCAACCGACGCCTGTTGATCGTGATTTCCGACGGCAGTCCGATGGACGCCGCCACCAACCAGGCCAACGACGACCACTATCTCGACCATCACCTGCGCGAAGTCGTGGCGCAACAGCAGGCGCTCGGCGATGTGGAAGTGCTCGGGCTCGGCGTGGGTCTCGATCTCAGCCCGTATTACCGGAACTCGCTGGCGCTGGACCTGACGTCGCCGCCCGACATGACGATGCTCTCGCGACTCGTCGACTGGATCGGCACCGGTGGTCGTCGCGCACACACTTAACCGCCGCCCGCGTTGTCGTCCCTAAGCCATTTCCATCAACGCGCTCACCATCAAATGGGTGCCCAACAGGATCAACGTGAGAAAGGCGAGACGCCGTGTTGTCACGCTCGAGAGCGGAGGCGGATAACGGCGTGCGAACAGGGTGGCGAACGTCACGACCGGTAGCGCGACGGCCGCCTGCCAGATCATCGACGCGGGCAACTGTCCCGCGAAGGCACTGTAGAGCGTGCGGATCGACGCCGTGACGGCGAACAACAGAATCAACGCACAACGAATCTGCACCAGGGTGAGCGGCTGGCGATAGAAATAGAAGATCAGCGGCGGCCCGGAAATGCCGAACATCCCACTGAGCAATCCGCCGAAGATGCCGCTGAGGAAGAACCCCGTGTCGCCGGAGCGCTCGGTCTTCGGCGCGGGGCGCAGCGCCGAGCCAATACCTCCGTACAGCACGACCGCGCCGAGCAGCAGATGCAGCGCGTTCGACGCGGTGCCGTTCAGGTAATCGAAGAGCAACACGCCGACAACGACCGATGGCAGGATGCCCAGGGTCGCCGCGCCTACCGCCCGCCAGTCGATGTGATGCAGCGTGCCCGGCAGCGCAAGGGCGCTGTTTATCAGCGTGACCAGACTCACCAGAATGGCCACGCTCGCCACCGGCGCCAGCCCGAACCCGCTGGCGCCGCCCAGAACGATCATGCCCAGCCCGAAGCCCGTGACCGTCTGGAAATACGTGGCGAAGCCCAGCAACAGCATCAACGGCAGGTAGGCCGCAATGGCGTGAAGCGTCATGGCCGGGTGGCGAGCGGCGAGGTTCCGGTGAGCTTGGCCTGGGCGGCCTGCGCCTGCACGCAGGTCACGCCGATCACGTAATAGATATCGTCGGCGCTGCAGCCGCGCGACAGGTCGTTGGCCGGCCGGTTCAGCCCTTGCAGGAGCGGGCCGATGGCTTTCGCTCCGCCGATGCGTTCCGCGAGCTTGTAGCCGATATTGCCCGCGTCGAGATTCGGGAAGATGAGCGTATTGGCATGGCCCTCGACTTGCGAGTGCACGACCTTGCGCTGGGCAATCTCGGCGACGATGGCCGCATCGAGCTGGACGTCGCCATCGATGGCCAGGTCCGGCCGCGCCGCTTGTACGAGATGGGTCGCCTGGACCACCTTGTCGACGGCCGCATGCTTCGCGCTGCCGCTGGTCGAGAACGACAGCATCGCCACGCGCGGTGGCTCCATGAGCAGGGCGCTGGCACTGTCGGCGGCGGCCAGTGCAATCTGCGCGAGCTGGGCGGCGTCGGGATCGACGACCAGGGCGCAGTCGGAAAAGATCAGGCCGCCCTTCATCGTATGGAACGGCTCGCAGAGCATCATCAGGAAGAAGCTCGACACGAGTTGGAACGACGGCTGCACCCCGATGATCTGTATCGCCATGCGCACCACGTCGGCCGTGGTGTTGACCGCGCCGGCGACGGAGCCGTCGGCGTGGCCGAGCCGCACCATCATGTTGGCGAAGCCCAGCGGCGCGCGCATTTCCTCGACGGCTTGCTCGCGCGTCATGCCCTTTTTGGCGCGCATGCCGTACCAGGTCTCGGCGAAGGCATCGGTCAGCGGCGACGTGGCCGGATCGATCAGTTCCATGCCGGCCAGGTCGATGTGCGCCGCCTCGGCCGCTCGTTGTGTCTTGCCGATGTCACCAACGAGCAAGATGCGGGCGATGCCCTCGCGCGTGGCCCGTGCGGCGGCGGCGAGCACCCGCTCGTCTTCCGATTCGCACAGCACGATGCGCATCGGTGCGTGGCGCGCCGTGTCGATAATGCGATGGATGGCTTTCATGATGTCGATGTCAAAAAAAAGAAAGCGCCCCCGGCACCCACAGAGCCGGGAGCGCTGTCACACGAACGACCTCGACGACGTTAGACGTAGTCCTTGTACTTGTCGAGCATGCGCACCGGCTTGGCCAGCGCGTCGCGACGGAACGGGTCGCCCAGCTCGCGGGTACACATGATTTCGATGATCGTCGTCTTGCCGTGGTTCATCTGCAGGTCGATGGCCTTCTTGAGCGCCGGACCCACGTCTTCCAGACGATCGACCACGATGCCCTCCGCGCCCATCGCGCGGGCGATGTTGGCAAAGCTCGGGCTATCGAGTTCGCCCGCCACGAAGCGGCGGTTGTAGAAGTCGACCTGGTTCTTCTTCTCCGCACCCCACTGACGGTTGTGGAAGACCACGGCCGTGACCGGAATGTTGTGACGCACGCAGGTGAGCGTTTCCATCAGGCTCATGCCCCAGGCGCCGTCGCCGGCATACGAAATGGCCGGACGGTGCGGCGCGGCAACCTTCGCGCCGATGATCGTCGGGAACGCGTAGCCGCAATTGCCCCAACTCATGGCCGCGAAGAAGCTGCGCGGCTTGTTGAAGCGCAGGTAGCTGTTCGCCACCGAGTTGATGTTGCCGATGTCGGTCGACACCATGACGTCTTCCGGCATGGCCTTTTCCAGCTCGCGCAACACCTGACGCGGATGCAGATACTCGCCGCCGTTGAACGTGCGCTCTTGCTTCTGCTCTTCGATCATGTCGAGGCTGTACGGATCGCGTTCGTGAGTCCACTCGTCGAGTTCCTTCTCCCACGCGGCCTTCTCCGTGGCGATCTGGTCGGCGCGGGCGGCACGCGTGGCATCGCACGCGAGGGTGCGCTCGGCCAGACGCTGCGACAGCGCAATGGCGGCAGCCTTCGCATCGCCGCAGATACCGACCGAGATCTTCTTCACGAGGCCGAGCATCTTGTGATCGGCATCGATCTGGATGATCTTCGCGTTCTTCGGCCAGTAGTCCATGCCGTGCTGCGGCAGCGTGCCGAACGGTCCGAGGCGCGAGCCGAGCGCCACGACCACGTCGGCCTGCGCCAGCAGCTTCATGGCGGCCTTCGAGCCCTGATAGCCGAGCGGGCCGCACCACAGCGGATGGTTGGCCGGGAACGAATCGTTATGCAGATAGCTGTTCACGACCGGCGCGCCCAGACGTTCGGCGAGCGCCTTGCACTCTTCGATGGCGTCGCCCATGACCACGCCGCCGCCCGAGATGATGACCGGGAACTTGGCTTGCGCGAGCAGTTCGGCCGCTTCGTTCAGGCGCTCGTCGCCGCCTGCGCCACGATCGAGACGTTGCGGACGCGGAATCTCGGCCTTGATCTGGCCGTAGAAATAGTCACGCGGAATATTGAGTTGCGTCGGGCCCATTTCGGCCATCGCGCGGTCGAAGCAGCGGCCGGTGAATTCGGCCATGCGGGCCGGGTGGGTCACGTGGCCCTGGTACTTCGTGAATTCCTGGAACATCGGGAGCTGCTTGGCTTCCTGGAAGCCGCCGAGGCCAATGCCCATCGTGCCGGCTTCAGGCGTGACGATCACGACCGGGCTGTGTGCCCAGTAAGCGGCGGCAATCGCCGTCACGCAGTTGCTGATGCCCGGGCCGTTCTGTCCGATCACGACACCGTGACGGCCCGAGACGCGAGCGTAGCCGTCGGCCATGTGGCCGGCGCCTTGCTCATGCACCACCGGAATCAGACGAATGCCGGCCGGCGCGAAGATGTCCATCGCATCCATGAAGGCCGAGCCCATGATGCCGAACATCTCGCTCACACCGTTGGCGACCATTGTTTCGACGAAGGCTTCAGACGGCGTCATGGCCTGCGGGCCACCGTCGGAGGCGGTCAGTTGTTGGGTGGCCGTAGCCGAATCTTTGGCGCTCATGGATGTCTCCAGTGAAAAATAAACGGAACAAATAATTCCGATTTAGTTGTGTAAGTGGAAATTTAGGCGAAGTATCTACCGTGGTCAATCAGTATTTTTATTATTTGGTACGTTTTGTATTGAAAAATGAGATTAACGACGACAGGGCCATGGATCCACGAGATGTCGGGGGCGTCTTAGAGCGCAGGGCGGTCTTTGCGGAAGGCGTTTTTCACTTCGATCTTGCCGTCGCGCAGGGTGAAGACGTCGACCATGCGGGCCTCGACGCGGGTGCCATCGGCTTTCGTGCCACGAAACGTCGATTCGGACACGCCGCGATTGCCGGTGACGAAATGCACGCCCTCGGTCCACGATGCGTCGGGGAAGGTCTCCCACGCGGACTGGAACGCGGTGCGCACGGCGTCACGGCCTTCGAAGGTGCGGCCCATCATGTCAGGGCCGGCGACGGCGTGGAACACGCAGGTATCGGTCATGCAGGCCATGAGGGCGTCGATGTCGTGCCGGTTCCAGGCGTCATTGAAGGTCGTGAGCAACTGGATGTCGGTGGAGTCGTGTTGAGTCGTCATGGCAAATTCCAGAAAAGGCAAAGAGGCAAAGGGTTCAACGCGCTTCGTCTTGCGCGTGATACTTCTGATAGAGGAAGCGCTGGCCGATGCGGCGGAACGGCGCGAAGCCCTGCCACTGCACGGCGCCGAACACGTTCGGGTATTGGAGGGCCGAGTCGTAGATCGGCAGGTTCCACGACGGATCGCGCTCTCCGGCAATGCGTTGTGCGAGGCGGCGACCGGCATGCGCGGAGAACGACACACCGTTGCCGCCGTAACCCACTGCATAGAAGAGGCTTTGTCGCGGATCGGGCTGTGTCACGCGCGGCATCATGTCGTGGCTCACGTCGACCCAGCCCCACCACGAATAGTCGATGCGAATGCCGCGCAGCGCCGGAAACTTGCGGTGCAGGCCTTCGACGAGCACCGCCATGTGCTTCGGATTCTGTGCGTCGGCACCGGTGATCGAGCTGCGGCTGCCGATCTGCACGCGGTTGTCGGGCAGCAGACGGTAGTAGTAGCGCAGCGTGCGCGTATCGGTAATGACTTCGTGGGTGCGGAAGTTCGTCGCGGCGAGTTCGTCGGGCGTGAGCACGCGCGTCACCAGCGAGTTCGACAGAATCGGCATGATCTTGGCGCGCAGGGCCTTCGTCACGTCGTTGCGCGTGTAGCCGCCAGTCGCGAAGGCGACGGCTTTGGCGCGCACCACCCCGCGCGGCGTGCGCACGTGATGCACACCGTTGATCGTCTGCACATCCAGCACGGGTGTGGACGGATGCACGCGAGCGCCGAGGGCGCGGGCCATGCGCAGATAGCCGAACGCGAGCTTGAGCGGGTGCACGCCGATGCCGTCGGGCTCGTGCATCGCGCCGCAGTTTTCCTGGTCGTCGACATACTGCTCGCGAACGTCGTCGCGCGAGAGGATGCGCGTGTCGTAACCGAAAACGTCGTGCATGACCTTGGCTTCGTTGCGCAGGAATTCCATCTTGCGATCGCGGTGCGCGATGTAGAGATGGCCGCCCGGTTGAGGCTCGCACTCGGGCACTTCGGCGATGAGCGACTTGAACGTATTGAAGCCCTCGCGAATTTCGGCATCGAGACGCAGGGCCGTTTCCTTGCCCCAACGCGCGATCCATTGCGAGCGATAGAGTCGTCCGCTGGCGTTTTGTCCCTGGCCGCCGTTGCGGCTGGTACAGCCCCAGCATGTGCGGTTCGCTTCGAGCACCATGGCGCGAATGCCGTGCTCGCGAGCGAGGAACAGCGCGGTCGCCAGACCGGTGAAACCGGCACCGACGATGACCACGTCGACATCGGCATCGCCGGGCAGCGGGCCGTCATCTTCGGGCGCATCGCCCGCGGTGGCGACCCAGTAAGTGGGCGCGTAGTCCATGCCGAGGCCAGGGCTGGCCGAGACTAGCGGATCGTAGAGGGGATCGTATGGCGCAGCTTCGGAGCGACGATCCAGCGCGAAGGTTTCAATCGTACCCACGGTAGGCTCCTGACGGAAATGTGACCATACTGCCAAGAACATTTTGCCGCGATTAGTACCACCGCCGCTTTGTGATGGTGCCAGTGAAAAGCGGCACCGTTGCAGCGTTTTCGCGGGTCGGTGAGCGCCTCTCTGGCACCACATTTTTGTCTCATGTGGCTCTAAACGGCGCGAATTTTGGCTGTGGATACTGGGCCAGAAAACCGGCCTCTGATCGTCATTCGGCGATGCGGGCCACGTGTGCGCCGCAGTGGCCGGTGCACACAAGCCGATCAACGCCTCGCGCAGCGGAGAGAGATGATGCTCAGATGGTTCATTGGTCTTGGATTGCCGTATCTCGGTGTCGTGGGAATGCTGCCGTGGGCGGCGTCCGTCGATCGCTACGTGCTCGGGGTGCCGTTCATTTACGGCTGGATTTTCCTGTGGTTCGTGCTCACGTCCGGCTGCCTTGCGCTGTGCTGGGCGCTCTTCGACCGACATACCGTCGAGGAACCGGCGTAACGGCCGTTTCCCCTTAGTGCCTGGCGGCCGGCGTGTTTTGCCGTCGTGCCCAGCTCGCGCAGACAGCGCGACCAGCGCTTCATTAACGAATCCCCGGAGATTGCGTCGATGGCAACCCTCATCTTTGCCGGCTTCATCCTGTTGTCGGTTTATCTCGCCTTGCGAGCGCGCGGAGGACGCGGCCCGCAAAGCGTGCACGATTTTTTCGTGGCGTCACGCCAGTTCGGCGCGTGGCTCGTGTTCTTCCTCGCGGCCGGCGAGATCTACAGCATTGGCACGATGGTCGGCTTTCCCGGCGGCATTTACGCCAAGGGGCCGACGTATGGCGTTTGGTTTCTCGGCTACATCCTGCTGGCCTATCCGGTCGGGTATTTCCTCGGCCCGAAGATCTGGGATGCGGGCAAACGCTACAACGCGATCACACTGCCCGATCTGTTCAAGGGGCACTTTCAAAATCGCTTTCTCGAACTCGTGGTGGCGGTGACCGCCATCGTCTTCCTGTTGCCTTGGGGCCAGTTGCAGTTCACCGGTCTGGTGGCGGCGCTCAAGGGGCTGGGGTGGAACTTCCAGCCGCTGTGGCTCATCGCTTTTTCGGCGATGCTGGCCTTCATCTACATCGCCATTGCAGGCGTGCGCGCGTCGGCCTATATCGCCGTTCTCAAGGACGTGCTGATGGTGGCCGCCATCGTCATCACCGGGGTGGCCGTGGCGTGGGAAGTGGGCGTGACGCCGGTGTTCCAGGCCGCGAGCCAGCACGTGAGCAACGCGATGAGCACGCAACAGCTCACGTTCGCCATGACGACCATCGTCTTCCAGTCGCTCGGCATGTACGTCATGCCATTTGGCGTGCAGAACTTCTTCACGGCGAAAAGTGCCTCGACGATTCGCCGCACGCAGGTCGCCATGCCGCTGTACATGCTGATGTATCCGTTCCTCGTGCTGGCGTCGTATTACGCGATCAGCCGGAACATCACACTGGCGTCGCCGAACGAGGCGTTCTTCGCCGCCGTGACGCAATTGCTGCCGTCGTGGCTGGTCGGGCTCGTGGCGGCAGGCGCGGCGTTGTCGGGGTTGCTCGTGCTCGCGGGGATTTGCCTCGCACTGGGCCCCATCGTCACGCGAAACATTCTGTCGGGCATGCCTGAGCATCGTCAGAAAGCCAGCTCGAAGGTCGTGATCGTGCTGTATCTGCTGGGCTCCATCGTACTTACGCTGCTCACGCCGAACCTCATGCTGACGCTGATCAATATGGCCTATTACGGGGTGACGCAGTTCCTGCCGGGCGTGATCGCCGTGGTCCTGCGACTGCGTGTCCGGGCGTCAGCGGTCGCGGCCGGCGTGCTGGCCGGTCAGGGGCTGGCGCTCGTGCTTTACTTCAAGAATCCGGACCTTGGCGGCGTGAACCTCGGGCTGATCTGCCTGGTCGTCAACATCGTGGTGATGTCGGTGCTCAACTTGCTGCTTGGCGGCAGTCGCGAGCGTTCGATGGACACGGGGGTCGGCTCGCTTTCCACCTACAAGAAGTCGTGATGACAGACAGAGACAACACCGCAGCCAGCCGCGACGACATTCGCGTCTACGTCGCCCGCAAGATCCTGACGATGAACCCGGCGCAACCGGTTGCGACGCACGTGGCCGTGTGCGACGGCCGCATCCTGGCCGTCGGCGATTTGCAGGACATGCGGCGCTGGACCGACGCGGCACCGATCGACACATTGCGCGACAAGGTGTTGATGCCCGGACTGGTGGAGGGGCACTGCCACCTCATGGAGGGCGCGATGTGGGATGCCGTCTACGTGGGTTACTACGACCGGCGCGGCCCCGATGGACACTTGTGGGAAGGGTTGAAGTCGCCGGCCGCCGTGCTGGAGCGCCTGCGCGAGGCTGAGCAACGCATGACCGGCGACCCCAAGCCGTTGCTGGCCTGGGGCTACGACCCGATCTTCTTCGAGGGCGCGCCGCTCGTCGCGCGCGACCTCGATGCCGTGTCCGCCACCCGGCCCATTGCGATCCTGCATGCCAGTGTGCATCTGATGAATGTGAATTCGGCAATGCTCGCGCTGGCGGGCATCGACGGCGACACCGATGTCGAAGGCGTCGTCATGGGCGCTGACGGCGAGCCGACCGGTGAATTGCAGGAGTTCGCGGCGATGTTTCCGGTGTATCGGGTCATTGGGGAAGGACTATCGATTGCCGCGAGCGAGAGTGTTCGCGCGATCTGGAATTTCGGACGCGTTGCGCAGCTCGCCGGGGTGACGACGGCCACCGACCTCGTCAACGACTTGACGCCGTCGGGCAATGCGAATCTTCGCGAGGTGACAGGTGACCCGACATATCCGATCCGCATCGTGCCGGCGTTTGCGCCGCAGCGCTGCCCGGAAGGGGGGCCGCAACGCGTGTTGAGCGCGCGTGAGGGCAACACGGACAAGCTTCATTACGGGCCGGTCAAATTCATTGTCGACGGCTCGATTCAAGGCTTTACGGCGCGGCTGCGCTGGCCGGGATACCACAATGGCAAGCCCAACGGGCTCTGGCTGATTCCACCGTCGCAACTGGTCGAGACGTTCATGCCGTTCCACGCGGCTGGCCTGCAATTGCATATTCATACGAATGGCGACGAGGCGACCGACGTCGTGCTTGATGCGATCGAGGCGATGCTGGCGCTGCATCCGCGTGTCGATCATCGCCACACGTTGCAGCACTGCCAGATGGCCGATGCCGCGCAACTCACGCGAGCGCAGCGGCTCGGCATGTGTGTGAACTTCTTCGCGAACCACGTCTACTACTGGGGCGACGCACACTATCACCAAACGATGGGCCCGGATCGCGCCAATCGGATGGATGCCGCCGAGGTCGCCCGTCAGATCGGCCTGCCGTTCGCCTTGCATTCGGATGCGCCGATCACCCAGCTCAATCCGCTGTTCACCGCGTGGTGCGCGGCCAAACGGGAGACGTCGTCGGGACGCGTGCTGGGCGAGTCGCTGCGCTTGCCGGTGGCGGATGCCTTGCACGCGATCACGTTGGGTGCCGCGTTCTCGTTGGGAATGGATCATTTGGTCGGGAGTGTCGAAGTCGGCAAGTACGCCGACTTTGCCGTCCTTGAGGCGGATCCGTTCGAGGTGCCCGTCGACGATCTGCGACAGATGCCGGTGTGGGGCACGGTGCTCGGGGGCGAGGTGTTCCGCGCCCCGGCGTGACGACGATGCAAGGCAGTCAACCCCTCGCACCCGCAGCGGTCGCTGCGGCGCCCAGGCCTCCGATCCCGATGGTCGTCCTGGGCGGCTATCTCGGTGCGGGCAAGACCACGCTTGTCAACGCGCTGCTGCAAAATGCCGAGGGGTTGCGCGTTACCGTGCTCGTCAACGACTTCGGTTCGATCAATGTCGACGCGTCGCTCATTCGTGAGCGAGGCGACGACGTGATCGGACTTGAGAACGGCTGTGTGTGCTGCACCATTGGCGGACGCCTGGTCGAGACGCTGATCTCGCTGGGCGAGCGCGCGCAGCGGCCCGACTTGCTCGTGATTGAGGCGAGCGGTGTGTCCGATCCGCTGCGCATCGCGCAGGTGGGGTTGCTCGACAAGGCATTCCGCCTGCATGGCATTGTGGTGGCGGTAGACGTCGATGGCATTGACGCCGTACTGGACGATCGCTATGTCGGCGACATCGTCCGGCGTCAGATTGCGGCGGCCAGCACGCTCGTGCTGACCAAGACCGATCTGGTGAGCGACGCCAGGTTGCAGGCCGTCAGAGAGCGACTGGCATCGCTGGGGGCAACGCAGGTCGTTGTCACCGCGAACCAGGGCGTCGTGCCACCCGCCATTCTCTTTCCCGATGACGTGATGACCTTGCCCGGGTTGCTGAGCCCGCGCCCGATGGAGTCGGCATCACGCGCGTTGCCGCGTGGACTGCGCAGTTTCAGCGTCGCGACCGGTGGCGTGTTCGACCGGTCGCGACTGAAAGCGGCGCTGGCCCTGTTGGGCGACAAACTGCTGCGCGCGAAGGGCTTCGTGGCGCTGCAGGCCGGTCAGATGAGCGAGCTGCATGTCGTCGGGCGTCGTTCGATGCTCACACGTCGCTCGGATCTGCCTGCCGCGTCGTCGGTCATCGTGTTCATCGGCATTGTTTCGGACGAAGACGAGCGTCGGCTCACGCAGGCGCTCGAAGCCGCCATGCTTCGAGGCGCGTGCGACGACGAGGCTATGCGATAGGCGGCGTGAATTGCTGCGCGTGAAAACGAGGCACGCTCAGACCGTTACGTCGCTAAGTTCGAGCAAGGCTGTCTCCAGAATGCCGAGAGCTTCGTCGAACACCGCTTGTTCTATGGTCAGCGGAAACAGGAAGCGAATCACGTTGCCATGGGCACCGCAACTCAGCAGCAGCAGGCCCTGTTCCAGTGCGCGGGCCTGGATCCGTTTCACGACTTCCGGTGCCGGCGCTCCGGTTTGGGGATCGTGGAATTCCGCCGCTACCATTGCGCCCGGTCCGCGCACTTCGACAAGCTGCGGCACCGAAGCCTGTAGCTTGCGCAGGCGCGCCTTCAACTGGTTGCCTAAGGTCTCGGCGCGCGATGAAAGCTGCTCTTCCTCGATCACATCCAGTACCGCATGCGCTGCCGCAACGGCCAGCGGATTCCCCGCATATGTCCCGCCCAGCCCCCCCGGCGCGGCTGCATCCATGATCTCCGTGCGACCGACGACTGCCGACAGTGGCATGCCGCCTGCCAAACTCTTGGCTACGGTCATCAGGTCGGGTATCACGTCGTAGTGTTGCATCGCGAAAAGCTTGCCTGTACGAGAAAAGCCGCTTTGCACCTCGTCCGCGATCAGCAGGATGCCGTGCTGCGTGCATAACGCGCGCAAGGCACGCACGAACTCCGGCGGCGCCTGGTAGAAGCCACCTTCGCCCTGCACCGGCTCGAAGATGATCGCGGCTACCCGCTGCGGGTCGATGTCGCTCTTGAACAGCTGTTCGATCGCCGCGAGGCTCTGCGCCGAGTCGATCTCGTGCAGTGCCGATGGGAACGGCACGTGGTACACCTCGCCAGGGAACGGCCCGAAACCCTTCTTGTATGGCTCGACCTTGCCCGTCAGCGCCATGGTCATCATTGTCCGACCGTGGAATGCCCCGCCGAATGCGATCACCCCCGTACGTCCCGTGGCGGCACGTGCGATCTTGATCGCGTTTTCGACAGCCTCGGCGCCGGTGGTGAAGAAGGCGGTCTTCTTCGAATGGTCACCCGGCGTGCAGGCATTCAAGCGCTCGGCCAACGTCACATACGATTCATACGGCACGATCTGGTATGCCGTGTGCGTGAAGCGATCCAGTTGTTCGCGAATCGCCGCTACGATCTTGGGGTGACGATGCCCTGTGTTGAGCACAGCGATGCCGCTGGCGAAGTCGATGAAACGCCGTCCTTCGACATCCCAGAGCTCGGCATTTTTCGCTCGTTCCGCATAGAAATCGCACATGACTCCGATCCCGCGCGGGGTGGCGGCATTTTTGCGCGCGTGAAATTCCGCATTCAACATTTCGACTCCTGAGTGGTCCGGTTGCCGCGCCGAGGTTCGGCACGATCTGGCTGATAGTTCGGAATATACTCAGGTCTGGTTCTTAAAAAAGAGCCATTTCATTATCTTTGATGGAGCCGCTTTTTTGGCGAATGAGGTGCGGCTTCGCCTCGGATGGGAATGGACAGTCGCTGAGGGAGAATCGTGCCCGCCGATCCGAATGGCTGAGCATTGGTATTTTCGGCAGCGCTTGTCTACGGCTTCAGGTGCTTTTCGATGACGCGGGCGAGGCTGTCGAAGGCGGGCTCAATACGGTTGTTGGGCACGCACGCATAGCCGAGCAACAGGCCCGATTGTGCCGAGGCTGGGTCGATGTAATAGCGCGTCAGAGGCCGCACCACGATGCCCGCTTCCAGTGCTTCGTCGGTAATTCTCTCATCCGAAATGGGGTTATCGTGCGGGTCTCGTGACTGCCCATGCAGGCCAAGCACCAGGTGCAATCCGGCTTCGTCGCCCATCACCGGCAGCGCATCGCCGAAGTTGGCGCGAATCGTATCGATCAACAAGGTGCGCCGCTCGCCGTACAGCGCGCGCATATGTCGAATGTGCGAGGTCAGGTAGCCATCGATGATGAAGTCGGTCAGCAGCGCTTGCTGCATCAACTGGCCTTCGCGATACAGCTCCGACAGGCCGGTGCGAAAGTGTTCGATCAGGTTCTCGGGCACGACCATATAGCCCATGCGCAAACCGGGGAACATGGTCTTGCCGAAGCTACCGACATAGATGACCTGACCTGCCGTATCCAGTCCTTGTAGCGATGAGATCGGCCGGCTGCCATAGCGAAATTCGCTGTCGTAGTCGTCCTCGATCACCCAAGTACGATGCTTGCTCGCGAAATCCAACAGCATTCGGCGGCGCGACAGGCTCATTACCATCCCCATCGGATACTGGTGCGATGGCGTGACGAGAATCAAGCGCGGTGGTGGGCCCTGCATGTCCTCCACGCTCGGGTTGAGGCCTTCGGTATCGATCGGGATCGGCTTCAGTTCGAGGCCCGACATCCGGAACACGCTGCGCACACCCCAATAGCACGGCTCTTCCAGCCACGCGACGTCGCCAATATCGCTCAGCAGCTTGACTGCCAGGTCGACCGACTGATGCACGCCGGTCGTGATGATGATCTGATCGGGATTGCAATTGACCGAACGTGCCACGCGCAGATAATCCGACAGGGCACGTCGTAACGGACGGTAGCCGCTGCCCGATGCATATGTCAGCAGTTCATGGCTGGGTTGGCGCCAGAGCTTGGCTTGGAGGCGGTTCCATGTCTTGCTCGGGAATTCGGAGGTGTCCGGTACGCCGGGCATGAAAGCACCCCATTGTCGCTTTGATACGCCCGCCTGATCGATCATTTGCTGCCCCCGCGTCGACAAGCGCTTGTGCGGCTGCTCGTGCGATGTCATCTCCGAGGCGGCCGTATCGACAGCGCGCGCGGGCCGCGTATCCGCCACGTACGTGCCGCTGCCCGTGGACGAAGTGACATAACCCTCGGCAGTCAGTTGGTCATAGACGTGCAGCACGGTATTGCGCGCCACCCGCAAATCGGATGCGAGCGTTCGCGAGGAGGGCAGCTTCGTGCCGGGCGGCAACTGGCCGCTCAGGATGGCCTGCTGGAGCAGGCTATTGATCTGGCGATATGCCGGCTCGCCGCCCGCCTTGTCGAGATGCTGGATCAGCCAGTCCGACAGAATGATTGCGTCCAAAGTGGTCCCATCCAGAATAAAGAAATGGTTCCCTATTGTAGGGCCAAGTCAGTCTATATTCGGATTCAAGTTAAGTTCCACGGCGTCGCAAACGTCGTGACGCCCTAAGCGCATTGGGCTTGTCGCGCTTCGGTGCGCGCATATCAACCAGGGATGAAGAGGCCCGCGATGGTGAACAGCAAACAGGTACTGGTGAGTTTTCGTCGCGTGAGCAAGACCTACGACGGCGAAACGTTGGTGGTCAAACAACTCGACCTCGACATCTACCAAGGCGAATTCCTGACCTTGCTGGGGCCGTCGGGATCGGGCAAGACCACTTGCCTGATGATGCTGGCCGGGTTCGAGTACCCCACCGGCGGAGAGATCTGGCTCGACGGTGTGCTGCTCAACACGGTGCCGCCGCATCAGCGCAATATCGGCATGGTTTTTCAGAACTACGCACTTTTTCCACACTTGAGCGTGGCGCAGAACGTTGAATACCCGCTGAAGGTGCGCCGCGTGCCTGGCGCCGACCGTGCGAGGAGAGTGGCCGCAGCGCTGGATATGGTGCAGATGGGGAGTTTTGGCAAGCGCTATCCGGCGCAGTTGTCGGGGGGGCAGCAGCAGCGTATCGCGTTGGCACGCGCACTGGTGTTCGAGCCGCGTCTAGTGTTGATGGACGAGCCGCTGGGTGCGCTCGACAAGCAACTGCGCGAACACATGCAACTGGAGCTCAAGGCGTTGCACGAGAGGTTAGGCGTGACTTTCGTGTATGTGACGCACGATCAGGGCGAAGCGTTGACGATGTCCGATCGTGTCGCCGTGTTCGATCAAGGTTATGTACAGCAGCTCGATACCGTGGACCGCTTGTATGAGTCACCGTGCAATCAATTCGTTGCGAACTTCATTGGCGACAGTAACCGCCTGCGCGGGGTGGTCTCACAACTGGGGGACGACTACTGTACGTTGCGGCTCGCGGACGGAAGCGAGGTTCGCGGCATGAGCGTTCACGCGTCGGCGGCTCGCGACGTCGGCAGTACGGGTCGTCGCGCCCAGATTGGCGAAGTGGTGAGCGCATGCATCCGCCCCGAACGCATGCGCCTGATTGACCCGGCTTCGTCGGTCGACGGCGGCGTTAATGGCGTGGTGGGACGTGCAGCCGGCCTGATCTATTTCGGCGACCACGTGCGCATGCGCTGCCAATTGCCGCAGCAGGACGAATGCTTCGTGAAGGTGCCGCTGGGAACGCCGGCGCTCAAGCACTTTGTGCAAGGCGTACCGGTCGCGCTCGCGTTTGAGCCGGAACATCTGCGCGTATTCACTTGATCAAGATATCCCGTTTCCTTGTCTAGTTGTCCGTCTGACCATCAACAGGAGTTGAAGATGAAGAAGGTTGTAAACACAGTATTCGTCGTTGCCGGCGCCATGCTGTTCGGCGTTGCCCAAGCCGCCGACGTGACCGTTGTCAACTTCGGCGGTGCCAACGGCGACGCCCAGAAAGCAGCTTTCGTGCAGCCGTTCGAGAAGGCCACCGGCCATCATGTGACGAGCGTCGAGTACAACGGCGAGCAGGCCAAGGTCAAGGCCATGGTCGAAGCCAAGCGTGTGAATTGGGACTTGGTCGAAGTCGAGTCCGGCGACCTTGGCCGTGGCTGCGACGAGGGATTGTACGAAAAGCTCGACTGGAGCAAGATCGGGCCGAAGAATGGATTCACGCCCGCCGCGGTGCAGACCTGTGGCGCAGGCATTTTCATCTGGTCGACGGTTTTGGCATACAACGCCAGCGCGCTCAAGACTGCGCCGACGGGTTGGGCCGATTTCTGGGATACCAAGAAATTCCCGGGCAAGCGCGCGATGCGCAAGGGCGCACGCGGCAATCTTGAATTTGCGCTGATGGCCGACGGCGTTGCGCCCAAGGATGTCTATCGCGTGTTGTCGACCAAGGAGGGTGTCGATCGAGCCTTCAAGAAGCTGAGCGAACTCAAGCCGTCGATTCAGTGGTGGGAAGCGGGCGCTCAGCCACCGCAATTCCTGGTGGCCGGTGACGTTGTCATGTCGACGGCGTTCAACGGCCGCATCGATGCGGCGCAGCGCGAGGGAAAGAACCTGAAGGTGGTCTGGAACGGCAGTATCTACGATCTCGACTACTGGGCGATTCCGAAGGGATCGCCGAAGAAGGACCTGGCACTGCAATACATCGCATATTCGCTGTCGACACCCGCGCAGAGTGCCTATGCCAAGCACATAGCCTACGGCCCGGTCAGCAATGAGGCGGTCAAGTCGCTCGATGCCTCCACCCTGAAAGACTTGCCTAACTCGCCGGCTAACGTGACGACTGCTGTGCTTCAGAACATCGACTTCTGGACGGATCGCGGCGATGAACTCGAGCAACGCTTTGCGGCATGGGCCTCGAAATAAGACGATGTAGCAAGCCTATGCTTCGGGTTCGCGCGGCACCGACGAGCGAACCCGAAACGGTAGTGGAATCGCAAGATTCGACGTCGAGAAAAGAGATCTCCTACATGCAAACCGCAACACTGGCCGTTGCCGAGAACATGCGACTCGTTAAAGACGAGTTGCGTCAGACCCGGAATCGAAAGCGGATCAAGGCGCTGGCCTTGGTTGCACCGCTGGCGATTTTTCTGCTCCTGATCTTTGTCGTGCCGATTGCGATGCTACTCACTCGCGCGGTCGAGAATCCCGAGGTCGTCGGCGCCTTGCCCACGACAAGCCGCACGCTGCACGGCTGGGATCGCAAGCAGTTGCCCGGCGACGCCGCGTACGTCGCACTGATGAGTGATCTGACGGCGCTACAGGACGGCGATAGCCTTGGCGGCCTCGCGCGACGCCTCAACACGGAATTACCTGGATTTCACACACTAGTGATGAAGACGGCGCGGGCGTTGCCGTTTACCGATGACGACGGCAAGACAGTGCCGCTCACACAGGCGCGCGAGCGGCTGGTGAATTTTGATGCGCGATGGGGCGAACTGCCCTATTGGCAGGCGATCGCCAAGAACAGCAGCCGCTACTCTGCGTTCTATGTGCTCGCGGCGCTGGACCATCGGCAGAATGCGTTCGGCGAAGTGGTGCCGGCCGACCCGGACGCGTCGATCTACCTGAACATCTTTGCGCGCACTTTCGGCATCAGCGCCGTGGTGACATGCTTCGCCTTGTTGATCGGCTTTCCGCTTGCCTATTGGATTTCGACGCTGCCGGGCCGGCGCGCGAACTTGATGATGATCCTGGTGTTGATCCCATTCTGGACGTCCATTCTCGTGCGTGTCGCCGCATGGATCGTGTTGCTGCAGGGGCAAGGCTTGGTCAACAAGGCACTGATGGCGAGCGGCATGACACGCGCGCCACTCGAGCTGCTTTTCAATCGGGTCGGCGTGTACATCTCAATGACCCATATCTTGTTGCCCTTCATGATCTTGCCGCTGTATAGCGTGATGAAATCGATTCCTCCGACGTATCAGCGCGCGGCCGTCTCGCTGGGGAGTCATCCGTTCGCGGCATTTTGGCGCGTCTATTTGCCGCAAACCTATCCGGGCGTTGGCGCTGGCGCGCTGCTGGTGTTCATCCTGTCGATCGGCTACTACATCACACCAGCGTTGCTGGGCGGACCCAACGACCAGATGATCAGCTACTACGTGGCCTATTTCACGAACGTTTCCATCAATTGGGGTATGGCGTGTGCATTGGGCGGCCTGTTGCTTGCCGCCACGCTCGTGCTGTATGTGGTCTATGGGCGCCTGACGCGCGCGGAATTGGGCATGGGGTGAGCAATGAGACAACCAGCAATCAATTCTCATAACGCGTATCAGGAGCCGCCGGCAACCGGTGGTCGTCCATCGCGCTTTCCGCCGTATGTTTCCCTGGTCGAGCGGCTCTGGTACTACCTGCTGCGCGCGGGTAACGCGCTTACGCTGTTGTTCCTCGTGCTGCCGGTTCTGGTGATGGTGCCGCTGTCGTTCTCGGACAGCACCTTCCTCGCGTATCCGATCCCGGCGTACTCGCTGCGCTGGTATCACAACCTGTTTAACTCCGACGAGTGGATGTCGGCGGCACGCAATAGTTTCATTATTGCGCCGTTGGCCACCTTGCTGGCGACGATACTGGGCACGCTGGCTGCAACGGGGCTGAACCAGGTGCAATTTCGCGGCAAGGCGATCCTGATGGCGGTGCTGATGTCACCGATGATCGTGCCGGTGATCGTGGTCGGCGTCGGCATGTATCTGTGCTTCGCGCCGTTGGGGCTGGCCGGCACTTACCTGGGCATGGTGCTGGCGCACGCCGCGCTGGGCGCACCGTTTGTGGTCACCACGGTGTCGGCCACCTTGCGGGGTTTCAACCAGAATTTGGTGCGTGCGAGCCTGTCGCTGGGGGCAGGCCCCCTGGAAACCTTTTTTCGCGTAACGCTGCCGGTGATTGCGCCAGGGGTGATATCGGGGGCGCTGTTCGCCTTCGCGACCTCGTTTGACGATGTGGTCGTGACGCTGTTTCTCGCCGGACCGGGGCAGGCGACGCTCCCGCGTCAGATGTTTACCGGGATTCGTGAAAACATCAGCCCGACCATCGCAGCGCTTGCGACCATCCTGATCGTCTTTTCCACTTGTCTGCTACTTGTGCTCGAGTGGCTGCGGGGGCGAGGTGCCAAGCGTAACGCTACATAAGCGCACGTTGGCCCGTCCGAAGGCATGCCGCATCGTCTCGATGCCAGCGGTAGTCCACGAATGAGGGCGGTGGCAAGCGGTCGTCGGAATTTGAACGTTCGCCCATCGACAGAGTCTGCCACCGCCCTTGTCACACCGACCTATCTCAGATCTCGAAGCCCGGGTCCGGCGAGCGCAGCTTGCGCCAGATCGACCGGACGGTGAACGCCACGAGCAGGACCGTCAGGCTGGCCACCCCGAGGGCTAGCGGCGTGCGCTGGTCCGGGATGAAGGCCATTGCCCCGACAATCGACAGCATGCCGATAATCGCGACCCAGGTGAGGTACGGGTAGCCCCACATCCGAATCTTGAGCTTGCCCGGCGCCTCGCGTTCCAGCCGCTTGCGCAGCTTCAACTGCGAGAAGGCGATGAGCACGTACACGAAGATCGCTACCGTGCCGTACGAGTTCACGAGAAAGGCGAACACCGTATCGGGCGACACGTAAGACATCACTACGGCCGCATAGCCGAACAGCGTGCCGATGAGAATGGCGCGAACCGGCACGCCACGCGCATTGAGCTTGGCCAGCGAGCGCGGGGCATCGCCACGGCGCGTGAGCGCGAAGAGCATGCGCGACGAGGCGTACAAACCCGAGTTCAGTGCCGAGAGCACGGCGGTCAGCACCACGGCGTTCATGATGTGCGCCGCTGCCGGAATGTGCATTGCTTCGAGCGCGCTCACATACGGCGTGGCCATGCTGGCGGAGTTCCAGGGCACGAGCATCACCACCAGCAGGATCGAGCCGATGTAGAAGAACAGCACGCGGCCGATGACCGAATTGGTGGCGCGTGCCACGGCTTGCTGCGGCTCGGCGGCTTCGGCGGCCGCAATCGTCACGATCTCCGCGCCGAAGTAAAAGCCGGTCGCCGCGACCGCACCGGCCATCACCGGGCCAATGCCGTTGGGCATGAAGCCGCCGTGCGAGAGCAGGTGTCCGGTGCTTGCCACCGCACCCGGCCACAGGCCGAACACAAAGAGCCCGCCGAGGAAAAGGAACACGACGATGGCCGCGACCTTGATCGACGCGAACCAGAATTCGAACTCGCCGTAGGACGCCACCGACACCAGATTCGTCAATGTCAGCACCACCAGCAACGCGAGACTGATGGCCCAGGCCGGGATGCCGGGGAGCCAGAACTGGATCAGGTTGGCACCCGCGACCGCTTCGACCGCGACCACGATCACCCAGAAGTACCAGTACATCCAGCCTGTCAGAAAGCCGGCCAGCTCACCGCCGACCGGCTTGTCGTTCCAGGCGAGCCGAGCGTACTCGTAAAACGACCCCACCGCGGGCAGCGCACACGCCATCTCGCCGAGCATGCGCATCACGAGCACCACGAGCGCGCCGGTAATCAGGAACGACAGCACGGCCGCCGGGCCGGCGGCATGCACGACTACGCCACTGCCGACGAAAAGGCCTGCACCGATCACGCCGCCCAGCGCGATCATGCTCATGTGCCGCTGCTTGAGGCTCGATTGCAGATGCGTGCCCTGTTCACGATTGGCCATGACGACCTCCCGTGATGGGGCGTGCGATGCGCACGGCGCTATCGCAGACGCTGATGGAACAAGGGGAGAGGGAGAACCGGGGGGGAACCGCCAATGCGACAACGCGCCGCTCACGGGCAACACGCCCGACCTGCAATGTCTCGACTACCACACAACCTCCTGAAGACCTTATCTGACGGCAGGTGCGGCGGGGGGAGCCGCCCTGCGTCTTTTGTAATGACCAACGGACCTGCTTACGTCTTGTCAGACCTTGCCTTTCCAGGGCACCAGCACGCGCTCGAGGTAGCGCATGATCAGATCGAATCCGAACGCGAAAAAGCCGATCACGATGATCCCCATGATCACGATGTCCGACGCGAGGAATTCCGCCGCGTTGAGCACCATGAAACCGAGTCCGCTCGATGCCGCCACCATTTCGGCGGCGACCAGCGTTGTCCAGCCCACGCCGATGCCGATGCGCATGCCGGTGAAGATCTCCGGCAGCGCCGACTTCACGATCACGTGCATGACGATCTGGCGCGGCGAAGCGCCCATCGAATAGGCCGCGTGAATCTGCTCCATCGACACCGAGCGCACGCCTGCCCGTGCCGCAATGGCCAGCGGGGCGAAGATGGCCAGGTAAATCAGGAACACCTTCGAGAATTCACCGATGCCGAACCAGATGATGACGAGCGGCAAGTAGGCCAGCGGCGGCAGCGGGCGGTAGAACTCGATCGGCGGATCGAACACGCCGCGGCCGATGCGCGACACGCCCATGAGAATGCCCACCGGGATGGCGGTCACACAGGCCAGCGCAAAGGCGCCGAAGACGCGATACAGACTCGCGAGCGTGTGCTCCCACAGTGTCGAGCCGGCAAAGCCCTCCGTGGCGACCTGCATGAACTTCTCGATGATGGCGCGCGGTCCCGGCAGGAACAGCGGCTTGATCATGCCCGACGACGTAATGGCGATCCAGAGCAGCAACAGCGCAACCACGGTCACGACGCTGATCGCCAGGCTCGGGCCTTGGCCGGGGGCGCCGAACGACTCACCGGCCTTGACCGGGCGCGGGGCAAACATGCGCGCGAAGAAACCGCGCCGACGCGGTGTACGGGGCGCAACCGCCGGGCGGCGCGCGCCGGGCGAATTGGCGGCAGCGGCGGGCGGCGTGGGGTGAGGGGTGACGGGTTTGGTCATCATGGTGTTCTCTCCTGCAGCGATCAGGCTGCGACCGCATTGGCATTCGACGTCGCCGTCTGGCCCGCACGTTCGTCGCCGTAGATGATGCTGAGCACGGTCTCGCGCATGGCGATGAAATCCGGGCTCGACTTGATGGTGCGCGCGTCACGGCATTCGAGATAGCGCTGGTTGAAGTCAAGCTCATACGTGTGCGTGATGCGTCCGGGGCGCGGCGACATCACGATCAGGCGACTGGCGAGAAACAGGGCTTCTTCGACGCTGTGCGTGATGAAGAAGATCATCTTGCGGGTCTCGCGCCACACGTCGAGCAGCAGTTCCTGGATGGTTTCACGCGTGAGCGCGTCGAGTGCGGCCATCGGCTCGTCCATGAGCAGCATCGACGGATTGCACGTGAGCGCGCGTGCAATGCCCACCCGCTGCTGCATGCCGCCGGAGAGTTGGTAAATCATGTGATTGTGGAAGTCCTGCAGCCCGACCAGCGCGAGATTGCGCGCGGCAATGGCGCGTCGTTCCGTCTTCGGCACGCCTTGGAGCTTCAGCCCGAACTCGGTGTTCTCCATCACGTTGAGCCACGGCAACAGCGCGTGCTTCTGGAACACCACGCCGCGATCGGCGCCAGGGCCTTCGATCGGGGCATCGCCCAGCAGCAATTCGCCGGACGTGGGCGCGATGAAGCCAGCCATCAGACTGAGCAGCGTGGTCTTGCCGCAACCCGAGGCGCCGAGCGCCACTACGAAATCGCCGGGTGCGATGGTCAGATCGACGTGAGCGAGCGCCTGCACCTGCTCGCCGGGACGCCGGCCGGGATAGACGACGCTGACGTCGTTGACGATGAGTTGTTCCATGAAGCCCTTCTCCTGTCGATCGAGCGATCGGGGAGGGGCGGTCGCGCCTGAACTTTCGGCGCGACCGCCCCGGTACGGCTTACTTCAGTTTAAGTGCGGCGTCGACGTAGCGCGACGTGACATAAGGCGTGTAGTCGGCCTTGACGGCGTCGATCTTCTGCTGGCCCTTCAGGAACTCCGCAGTGTCCTTGAGGGCTTTGGCGGCGCGGCTGTCCTTGCCGCCGCCCAGCCATTCAGCCGATGCCTGCTGCTGGGCCGACGGGAAGGCATAGAGCGAGAGCGCGCCGGGAACGTCTTCCGGCTTGCCGCCGATCATCTTCACGATGGCCTTGACCTGTGGCGAGGTGGCGGTCCAGGCGGCCTGATGATCACGGTAGGCCGCGTCGGCGTCGGCGATCACCTTGACGAACTTCGCCATGAAATCAGCGTTCGCCTCCCCCCATTTGCGGTCGACGGCGATGCCGTCAAACGTCGGCTTGCCCTGCTTCGACAGCTCTCCGGAGGTGATCAGCACGTGACCGCTCTTCTTGATCTGCGCGAGCGCCGGATCCCAGACGTAGGCCGCATCGATGTCGCCACGCTCCCACGCCGCCACGATCTGGTTCGGCTGCATGTTGAGCACCTTCACCTCGGTCGGCTTGATGCCCCATTGTTGCAAGGCAAACATGGTGTGGTAGTGCGTGGTCGAGACGAACGGCACCCCGATCTTCTTGCCCTTCAGGTCGGCGGGCGACTTGATGTTCGAGGCGTTGCGCACGACCATTGCCTCGGCCTGGTTGATGTCGTCGAGAATCCAGAACAGTTGCAGGTCCAGCCCCTGCGAGACGGCGGCGGCCATTGGGCTGGAGCCGAGCACGCCGATCTTGATGTCGCCCGAGGCGAGGGCCGTGGCGACCTTGGCGCCCGACTCGAACTGACGCCAGTGGATCTTGTAGCCGGTGGCCTTCTCGAATTCGCCGCCGGTAATGGCGACCAGCCACGGATCGACGATTTGCTGGTACGCAATCGTCACCTCTTTTTCCTGCGCCTGCGCCGTCGAGGGCAGCGTAAGCCCGAGCGTCAGCGCAGCGGGGAGTGCAGCTGCCGCCAGCGCCGTGGCGGCGAACGCCCGTCGCAGCCGGTTCGGAAGTCCATTCATGGTTCACCTCTAATCGGAAAGTTTTCGGTAGAACACTCGGGTTTGACGCGCATGCTGTTAAGAATCGGCGCCAAGTGATTGCATCATTGCCGCCAGCCTTTTTGTTCGTTAGAGCCAGTTGGCCGCATTTGATGATGCCAACTGGTCCAGTGGACCCGAAATCGGCTTGCAAGCCGCATGAATGCTGGAATCGGGCGTGATTTCGCGCGACTGCGGATAAACCCCAACTCGGAATGGATGTCACCGTCACTTGAGTAATAATTGACGTTCTGGAAGGGTGAGTCGAGAGGGGGCACGATGTCGAGCCGGATTTCCGCGGCGATGTGGAACCAGTTGTTTCAGATGTCGGCGCACGCCGGCATGAGTTTGCAGAGCCAGATTCGCCAGATGCTGGTGTCGGCGATTCTCGACGAGCGGCTGATGCGCGGCGCTGCGGTGCCGTCGTCGCGCGAGTTGGCCGAAGGGCTTGGCGTGGCGCGCAACACGGTGGTGCTCGCCTATCAGCAACTGGTCGACGAGGGCTACCTGATTGCGCGGGAGCGGCGCGGGTATTTCGTCAACGGCGATATTCTGGCGCCCCGCGTCGGGTCGCAGGTCACGCCGGCGCGCGATGCGCCGGCGTTGGCGGCTGGCACCATCGCGCCACGGGATCCGGCGACACCGGACTGGGAGGGGCGCTACGTGGTGCGTCCTTCGGGGCAACGCAACATCGTGAAGCCCATCGATTGGCAGAAGTATCAGTACCCCTTTATTTACGGCCAGTTCGATCCGACCATGTTCCCGACGGCGGATTGGCGCGAGTGTTGCCACAAGGCGCTCACCGTCATGGAGATCCGCGACTGGGCACCGGACATGATCGCGCGCGATGACGAGACACTGATCCAGCAGATCCGCACGCGCGTGCTGCCGCGACGCGGCGTGTGGGCCGACGCCGACGAGATCGTGCTCACCAATGGGGCGCAACAGGCGCTGTATCTACTGGCCGATTTGCTGGTCGGGGCGCACACGACGGTGGGGATCGAAGACCCGGGCTACCCGGACGCGCGCAACATCTTCGCGATACGCACGCCAAAGCTCGTGGGCTTGCCCGTGGACGAGTCGGGTCTGCCGGTCGACGATCGCTTGTCGCAGTGCGATTACGTGTACGTCACGCCATCGCACCAGTGCCCCACGACGACCACGATGCCGCTGGCGAATCGCGAGGCGTTGCTGCGTCGGGCGGAAGCCGAAGACTTCGTGGTGATCGAGGACGACTACGAGAGCGAAAACAGCTATTCGGACATTCCGATCCCGGCGCTCAAGAGCCTGGATCGCAGCGACCGTGTGATCTATATCGGGAGCTTGTCCAAGTCGTTCGCCCCTGGGCTGCGCCTGGGGTATATCGTGGCGCCGGCGGCGTTGGTGGCGGAGTTGCGGGCGTTGCGCCGCTTGATGATTCGCCATCCGTCGGCCTTCATTCAACGCTCGTTTTCGATGTTCCTGGCACTGGGCCATCACGACGCCTTGCTGCGTCGTCTGGCGGATACCTATGCGAAGCGCGCCGAGGTGCTGAGCGCGGCGCTTGCCGCGCATATGCCGGAGGTGTCGTTCGTGCAGGTGAAGGGCGGGGCGTCGTGCTGGGTGCAAGGGCCGCCGACACTGAACGCGAACGTACTGGCGGCGCGGGCGAAGGTGCGCGGTATTCTCATCGAGACGGGCGACATTTTCTTCATGGGCGATACGCCGCCGCTCAACCGGTTCCGGCTGGGCTTTTCGTCGATACGGCTCGAGCACATCGAGTCGGGCATCATCGCGCTGGCCGAGGTCCTGCGCGAGACGATGGCGCAGGGGTAGGTCGCGTGCGGCCGGCAGTCAGCGGGCGTTGCTGGCTTATGATGCGTCGGCAGGCGACATCGTTGAACATGGAGGCAGGCAGGGAGCATGGATAGCAAGTGCAAGAACCGGGCGACGCTCATTGGATTGGCGGCCGTGGTGTTGTGGAGTTCGATCGTCGGACTGATTCGCGGCGTGAGCGAGAGCTTCGGGCCGACAGGCGGCGCGGCGATGATGTACACCGTGGCCTCGGTGTTTCTGCTGTTCTCCGTCGGTTTCCCGCAGATCAAGACATTCCCGAAGCGATATCTGTATGTGGGAAGCCTGCTGTTCGTAGCCTATGAACTTTGCCTGTCACTGTCGATCGGCTACGCGAACAGTGCGCAGCAGGCGATCGAAGTCGGCATGGTCAACTATCTCTGGCCGACGTTCACGCTGATCTCGGCCATCGTCTTCAACAAGCAGCGCGCGAATTTCTGGGTGATTCCGGGGTTCTTCCTGTCAATGCTCGGCATTTGCTGGGTACTGGGCGGCGATCATGGCCTCGACGTCGCCGAGATGGCAGCCAACGTGCTCGCCAACCCGCTGAGTTACGGCCTGGCGTTCGCGGGCGCGGTGATCTGGGCCGCTTATTGCACCGTGACGACGCGCTATGCCGAGGGCAAGAACGGCGTGACGTTCTTCTTCATGCTGGTGGCGGCGGCGCTGTGGGCCAAGTATCTGTTGGCGGGCGGAGGGCAGATGCAATTGCGTGTGAGTGGCATCGTCTACCTGGTGCTGGCCGCATGTGCGATGGGCTTCGGCTATGCAGCGTGGAACGTTGGCATTTTGCGCGGCAATGTGACGGTGCTGGCCGGGGCGTCGTATTTCATTCCGGTGTTCTCCGCGGCAATATCGGCGATGTTGCTGCAAGCGCCGCTGTCCTTCGCGTTCTGGCAAGGCGCGGCGATGGTGTGCGGCGGCTCGATACTTTGCTGGACGGCAACGCGATCGCGACGGCCAGCCGGCGTGACGTCGAAGGCGGTTGATGTGCGGGAGTGAGACGTCGTCAAGGGCACGTGTCGAACAACGATGCGTGTGCCCCGATGGCTGGGAATGCCAGAGAGCACGGTCCGCGATCAAGCGCGATCCGTACCCCGGTATCGAAGGAGGCGCGTGACGACGGAACTCACCTTTTCGTTGGCACTGTCGATGGCGCTGTCATTCCCGAATATCGGCCGTGTCAACCGGGTCAGAACGCCGCCCGTCGGCATTTCCACGGCGAGCCGTGCCCCGCGCTCATATGCGTGACGCGCGGTGTCATGCCAATTCACCTGACGGGCCATGTTCCAGGCGAGATCGTCTGCAATGTCGTCGGGACGAAAAAGCGCACGCGCCCGGGTGCAACTGACGTAGGTCATCGTTGGCCGTTGAAAGCGCACTTTCGCGGTGGCTTGCGCCAACGTGCTCGCCTGGGCCGTGAGCAACGCGCAATGCGACGGCACCGCCATTGCCAGTCGAGCCGCCTGTGCGGCACCGGCTTTCGACGCCAGCGCCTGTACACGATCCAGCGCGGCATCGTTGCCCGCCACCACGATCTGTTGCTCGGCATTCAGATTCGCGACGTAAGCGGGCGAGTCGTCGGTGTGAACTGCCTCCACAATGTCGGCCACCGCTGCCGCGGACAATCCGGTAATCACCGTCATGCCATAGCCGCGCGGATAGGCCGTCTCCATCAAGCGGCCTCGCAGGTGCACGAGACCCAGCGCATCCCTGAAATCCAGCGCCCCTGCCGCGACGGCTGCCGTCCAGGCACCGATCGAGTGGCCCGCCACAAGGTGCGGTGTGGCCCCTTGTGCGGCGAGCGCTCTTGTCATGGCGACCCCCGCGATCAGCAGACTCAACTGCACGGCGGTGGTCGAGCGAAGCGAATCTGTACTGCAAAGCGTCATCGGATCGATGCCAGTGGCATCGTGCGCTTCGGCCAGCGTTGATTGGACCTCGGGCGTGTCGGGCAATGCGCCCAGCATGCCGGGGCGCTGCCCCCCCTGACCGGGATAGGTGAACAAGATGCTCACGTCGCGTCTCCGACGTCGCCCCACGGATCCGCAACCAGTGTCGGACCTTGGTCGGTTTTCACCAGCACGCGAGGCGGCGAACGCAGCCATTCGCGAAGCGAGAACCCGCCGCGCCCGGTATCGACCTGGATATCGATGCGGCAGGTTCTGTCGCGCGCGATCCATGCGAGCGCGTCGCATTGCACGTCCGATGGTGGAAACGGCAGGCGAATGAGGACATCGAGATCGCTTTGTGGATGCAGGGCCGGCAAGCCGGTGGCCAGCGCAAAGCCGACGCCGCCGGTCGGTCCCCAATGCAATCCCAAGGCATTGAGGGCCGGGGCGAGATCACGAAGTGCTCTGAGGCACGGCAACGGTGTTGTGGGCTCGATCCTGGCGACGCGATCGAGCAGCGATTCCGGCGAGACGATGCGGCGCACCGATCGGCGCGGCACGTGCGCCGCGATGCGCTGGTCGCGGGACGTCCCACGCAACCCGACCGGTACGAGGTCGGGTTGCGCGAGCGGCGCCCTGCGCACGACGGCAGGCGTACCGCTTGCCAGTGCGTCAGCCACCCACCCCGGCACCGCCATCCCCTCCGGTAGCGCAACATCGTCACACCAGAGAAGATCGTGGGGCCGTAGCGATGGCCGTTGCGCAGCGCGGTCCAATGTCATTGCACAAGGGCCTTCGTCGCTAGAAACAGGACCGACGGTCCGAGCAGACATCCCAGGCCGGTATGGAACGTCGCGACGAGCGCGCCGTAGGGCACGAGTCGGCGATCCGTTGCGGCGAGTCCCGCCGACACACCGCTGACGGTCCCTGCCAGTCCTCCGAACACCATGGCGGCGCGGGGGTTGTCCAGCGCCAGCAGTCGGGCGGCAAACGGCGTGCCGACCATGACGATGATGGCCTTGATGAGCCCGGCGGCAATCGACAGCGCCATCACGTCGGAACTGGCACCGATCGCGGCGCCGGTCACCGGGCCGACGATGTAGGTCACGGCACCTGCGCCGATGGTGGTCATGCTCACGGCGTCGGTGTAGCCGAACGCATGGGCGAGCGATGCCCCGACGATGAAGGGCAGTACCGTGCCGAGCAGCAGGGACACAACGCCAATCAGACCGGCCTTGCGGGCTTCCGAGACCTGTACCTCGAACGCGGTGGCAACGATCGCGAAGTCGCGCAGCATCGCGCCGCCCATCAGTCCGATACCGCTGAACAGCGAGACGTCCGCAAGTCCTTTTTGTCCGCCCGAGGCGGCGCCGCCCCAATAGGCCAACACAAGGCCGATCATGATGGCGATGGCCGAACCGTGTACGCGCCCGAATGTCAGCCGTCGGGACACCCACATGGAGAGTCCCATGATGATGCCGACGAGGGCGAAGGCGGTGACCAATCCGTTGTGATGCAGAATTTTCTCGAACATGGATAGCATGACTGATCCTCCCTCAAGCGTTCTGTGCCGTCTCGGACAGCGGCGGAAGCGGCTGCGCGTTGCCCGTTCGGTTGATCAGCGCAATGGCGACGCCGCAGACCAGCACGGCACCCACGGCGGCAAGCAGCGCGACGGGACCGCCTCGCAAGGCGGTGACAACGTCTTGCTGAGCGGCCATGGCGACCACGACAGGGATATACATTGCGCCCCAGAAAGAAACCCCGGCTTCGGTCGCAGCAGGCATGAGGCCGCGCCGATGCAGATAGAGCCGAGCGAAGATCAATAGCAGCATGGCAATACCGACGCCGCCGACATTGGCTTTCACACCGATGGCCTGGCCGAGCAGGTCGCCAAGGAAGATGCCGGCGAGATGGCAAATCGCGAGCAGGGTCGTACCGTAAATAATCACAAGCTGTCTCCTGGTTGAAGCAATGACGAACTGTCTTTTCTGGTGTTATGGCAAGCGTCGAGTCGTCGGATTCAGGGGTGAAACGGGAATCGGATATCTGGGCCGACAATCGCTCTCCAGGCGCGCGGCGGTGAGTTTTGTGGATGGCCCGGCGCTCTCGCCGGGCGGTCGGGCGCGAACTACCAAAGTGCCTTCAGTCGTTCGCGTACCGTCGATGAGGCCTGTCGGGAAGGCGCGCCGAGTCGGCTGGAAAGACCGCGCGACGGATCTCTCTGGATGTCCGCGAGCGCTTGCGCCAGCACGCGCCGTACTTCACCGACGTCTTCCGGATCGGGCTGTTGGGCTGAACCGACCTTCAGCAGGCGCCACAGCAGCCCAAGCGACGCAAAGTTGGCGATGTCGTACGCCATCGGGGGAACGGCTTCGGCCAGCGCTTCGAGTTCGTCGACCGAACGCTGTGTAATGCGCGCGGCAGCCGCTTTCCCCATGGCGTGAACCATCACGCCCGCGTCGTCGAGCGCGATCAGACGATTCGCCTGATAACCATGCGCGAGAAACGCGCCGGACATCGCTCGCCCGACGATGAGCCCGATCACGGGGTGTCCGGCCACACGCGCCGCGGCATAGGCATCGGCCGCCGCCGCAAGCGCGAGATGAATGCCATAGGCTTCTTCGCGGCGTCCGTAAGCCTGGCTCGCCACGTCGACGATGGCGACGATGGCGGCTTTGCTCTCGCGGTCTCGGTCGCGTGCGATCACGTCCCGCACGGCGCGCGCCAGTTGCCATCCCTCGATCAATCCGACTTCGCCGTGTCGTGCGCGGGGAAAGCGATTGTTCTCGTCCGGAATCACGGCGATGTAGCGAGCGGGGGACTCGGCGAGCGAGGCATCCACGACCTGCAACGTGCTGCCGTAGTCATGGGTGACGGTGCGGTGCGCAGCGTCGCACGTCAAAGCGTGCATCCACACGGCGCCTCGCGAGGAGCGTTCGGAAAGGTTCATGAGGGGTCTCCTGCGCGGGGGACGGCATAAAGGACGCGCACGTCTTCGGGCGAAGGCTGATTCGTCACATCGACGTGCATCAGCCGCTCAAGGTAGTACTCGATTTGTTCGCTACGCTGCGGCTTCGGGGCGTCGGCCCGCAGCCATGCGAGCACCTGCGCGCGAATCGCTGCGGTGTCGTCGTCGAGGCAGGCGTCGACGAGGCCTGTCGCCTGGCGCTGTTCCCCGCCCGTCAGACCCCAGATGAACGGTCGATCGCGCGAGTCGTATTCCTCGACACCGGCCTCCTGCTCGATGACGGAGGGCCCATTCAACCCAAGCCGTGCTTCGCGTGTGACCAGCAGATAGCTGCACATGCCGGCGGCGATGCTCATGCCGCCAAAGCAGCCGACCACGCCGGCGGAGATGCCGATGACGGGCCCGAACGTTCTGAGTTCGTGGATGGCCGCGTGGATTTCCGCGATGGCGGCGAGGCCGAGATTGGCTTCCTGCAGACGCACGCCGCCCGTCTCGAAGACGATGACCGCGCGTGTCGGTATGCCTCGGCGGTTGTCTTCGACGGCAAGCTCAAGGGCCCCCGCGATTTTCGCGCCGGAGACTTCCCCCATGCTTCCGCCCTGGAAGGCGCCCTCGATGGCGAGAACGACTGCCGGTTGCGAATCGAGCGTGCCACGGGCGACGACCACACCGTCGTCCGCTTGCGCAACGATGCCTTGCCGGGGCAGCCAGGGCGAGGACAATCGTTCGAACGGATCCAGAAGCTCGCGGAACGTGCCGGGGTCGAGCAGGGCGAGGGCGCGACGGCGCGCGTCGCGTTCGATGAAGCTGTCTCGTTGTATCGGAGTATTCGTCATCTCGATGAGCCCTTACTGGGGAGATTCGAGGGCTTCGCGCGCTTGCTCGAGGCGAAGGCGAACGACGGCCGGCGTAGCGCCGAAATCGTTGATTTCCACGTTCAGCGCCGGCCAGGTATGCGATGCGAAGATGCGCTCGAGTTGCGCTTGCCAGATCGCGGACAGGCCATTGACCGAAGTCGTGAGTTCGACGTGGATCTGCCCCGGCTCGCCCGGAGACAGCAGGACCTCCAGGTCGCCCGACCCGACGACACCGACGCAGGCTCTGCCCGCACTGGGTGCGCCGCCGGAGAAATGAAATTGAAGCGTTTCCATGGACGTGCTTCCTAAAGACTCAGAAACGGTGATTCGTTAAGCCGCGACGACGACCCCTTTGCGGAAAGCCGGTCGAGGAACAGGGCGGCGGCCAGCATGTCGGCGGCACCGCCTGGCGAGATGTGTCGGGCCAGCATGTCGGACTCGAGTTTTCGAAATTTGCGTCGGCCGTCGGCCGTCGACAAGCCACCGGCCGCGCGAACGGCGCTCGCGCCGGCCTGCATCGCGTGCAGCGCATCGGGGCCACCCCGAGCGAGGACGCACGTATCGTCGAGCGTGACCATCACCGCGAGCAGGGCGTCGATACGGGCATGGTCCTCGCGCATGCCTGCCGCGCGGGCTCGCCTGAGTGCGGGCAGCGCGACTTTCGTTACGTGCGGAAAGCCTGCCCATGCCTGACCTCGCGCACCGCCCACGCCATAGTCGAGGCACGCGCGCTCGCCTTTATGTCCGGTGGCACATGGCGCAAAGCGGTCGGGCAGGCGCGCGAGCGTTGCGGCGCGACGCGCGACGGCATGGGCGCTCAGTGCGTTGGGCGCTTGCGCTGCGGCCGTGATCAGAAGGCCCAGTGCCCAGATGGCCCCGCGGTGGGTGTTCACGCCGCCAGTCGCCGCGAGCATTGCCGTTTCCCCCAGGCGCCCGAGACGGCCGATCTGCTCGCGCAGGCGCATTGGGTTTTCGATCAACACACCGGCCTTGGCCATGGCCTCGAACGTCGGCCGCAAGACATTGGCCGACTGCACCATCAAGCCCCATGTGAGGTCGTGATGTGCGCCGCATCCGCGAACATCGACGAGGCCCGGCTTGGGAGAGAGCGTCACTTCGTCGATCAGCGCGGACTCGACGAGCGTGGCGAGTTTCGTTGCGATCGCGATCGGCTGGGACGGCGACTCGATCCGTCGAATGAGGGTCTTGTCCATTACCAGCTCCGAAAGCGCGCGGGCGGGTCGTAGAGTCCCCCCGACCATTCCACCAGCTCGCCGATGCTCTTGGCGGCGAGCAACTCGCGGCTCGCGTCCGTGCGACGAATGCCAAGATCCTCCGGCAAGGCGATGAGGCCGTCGCTGCGCATCTTGGCCGTATTGGCCGGGTCGTGCTTCAGGCCGATCGCGGTGACGCCGGCCACTGCAGAGATCATGGCGCGCCGCTCTTCCAGCGAGCGTGCCTTGTAGAGGTAGGCAATGCCATCTTCAGTGAGCAGGTGGGTCACGTCGTCGCCATAGATCATCACGGGGGCGAGTGGCATGCCGCTTTGTTTGGCGACAGCAACGGCGTCCAGCGTTTCGACGAACGTCGGCTTGCCGCCTTCCTGGAATGTCTCCACCATCTGAACGACCAGCTTCTTGCCGCGTTCGAGCAGGGTGTCCGGCTGCGTCATGTCGAGCCAGGCAGGCGTGGCGTGACGGCGTCCGCGCGGGTCGTGCCCCATGTTCGGTGCACCGCCGAAGCCGGCCAACCGACCACGCGTCACCGTGGACGAGTGTCCGTCGCCGTCGACTTGCAGCGTGGCACCGATAAACAGATCGACCGCGTACTGACCGGCCAGTTGACAGAGCATGCGATTGGAGCGCAGCGAGCCGTCGCGACCGGTGAAGAAAACATCGGGACGCGCGGCCACATAGCGCTCCATGCCAAGCTCGGTGCCGAAGCAATGCACGCTTTCGACCCATCCCGATTCGATGGCGGGGATCAGGGTCGGGTGGGGGTTGAGCGTCCAGTTCCGGCAGATCTTGCCTTTCAGTCCGAGGCGCTCGCCGTAGGTCGGCAGAATGAGTTCGATGGCCGCGGTGTTGAAGCCGATGCCGTGGTTGAGTGACTGAACGTTGTGCCGCTCGTAGATGCCGCGAATGGCCATCATCGCCATCAGGACGTGCACGGGTTTGACCAGGCGGGGATCGCGCGTGAACAGCGGCTCGATGAAGAAGGGCTTGTCGGCCACGACGACGAAATCGACCCACGACGCCGGAATGTCGACGCGCGGCAGGTCGGTCACGTCGTCGACGATCTCGTTGACCTGAACGATCACGATGCCGTCGGAGAATGCCGCGGGTTCCACGAGCGCCGGTGTGTCTTCGGTGCTGGGGCCGGTGTAGATGTTGCCGGCGCGGTCGGCCTTGAAGCCCGCCACGAGGGCGACGTTCGGGATCAAGTCCACGACAAGCCGCGCGTAAAGCTCGATGTAGGTGTGGATCGCGCCGACCTCCAACTGTCCGTCGGCGAGCAACTGACTGATGCGCAGGCTCTGCGGCCCGGCAAAGGAGAAATCCAGCTTCCGGGCGATGCCGACTTCAAAGAGATCGAGGTGTTCTGCGCGACCCACGCTGGGCATGATCATGTGCAGGTCGTGCACGATGTCCGGATCGACTTGCACCAGTGAGCGCGAGAGGAAATCCGCCTGCTTCTGATTGTTGCCTTCGAGCACCACGCGGTCGCCCGGTGCGATCAGCGCTTGCAGGGCCGCCACGATGTCGCCGGTCTCGATCACCTTGCCATGGGCGATCCTGCGGGCGGCCGCGAGGCGGCGCGCCTTTTCGTCGCGCCGGCGACGCCATTTCGCCGGGATTGTGGGCATCTCTTGCATGTCGGAGGCTCCGGCCATTGAGTCGTCAGTAGCCTCTAACCTATGCGTCAAAACCACTCGTTTCAATCAACTTAGGTGTCGGTTCATTAGCTTTAGGGTAATAATTGGGCGGTTCGAAGCAAACGTACCGAAACGAAGTGAGGCGCGAGCATGGCAATTGACGACGGCATCACCCTGAAGAAGCTGGAAGTGTTTCAGGCGTTCATGGCGCTGGGGAATATGGCCCGGGTATCGGAAGTGCTGGGTCAGAGCACGGTGAGCGTGCACCGTGCGCTCCACTCGCTGGAGGCTGGGCTCCGGTGTCCGTTGTTCAAGAAGGACGGTCGAAAGCTGATTCCGTTGGCGACGGCGTATGTGTTCTCCGAGCATGCGGCGCGGATGCTGAGCGAGTGCGAGACCGGTGTGCAGCGCACGCGCGAGGCGGCCGGATTCACGTCGACGCGACTCAAGATCGGCGGCCTGTATTCGATGACGGTCGGGACGATTCCGCGATTGCTGGTCGGGTTGAAAATGCGCCGACCTGCGTTGGATATCGATCTCACGCTCGGGTCCAATCGCGATCTGATGTCCAAACTGGACGACGGTCTGTTGGACGCGATTGTCATTGCCCTCGGCGCACCGCCGAAGAGTCCGGACCTATTGGTCATCCCCATGTTCGAGGACGACATTCTCTTCGCGGCGCCGCTGGGCTCGCCGTATGCGAAAGAGACGGCCATCGACCTCAGGGCCGTGCGTCATGAGAAGTTCGTGTCGCTCGGCGACGAATTCGCGACGTATCACGATTTCAAATCGGCCTTTGATCTCGCGGGATTCGCGCCGGACATTGCGATGCAGGTGGGCGACATCTTTTCGCTGATCAATCTCGTGAGCGGCGGCATAGGGTACGCGTTGCTGCCGCGACGCGTTGCGGATTTCAGTCCGAAGGTGCAGTTGATTCCGCTCACGGAACGCTATGCGCGCAGCCAGAATATCGTGTTGGTGCTTCCGAAAAACCGCGAGCGCGATCCGAATCTGCTCGCCCTGAGCGCGGAGTGTCGCATGCTCAGGGCGTAGGTGTCAGGATGCCGCTCGATGTATTGGTGCGGCTGAAGGCATTCGATCATGCCGTACTGGATCGACGATGCGCCGCCGCACACCGCAAGCGCCTCCGGTCGGCCGGACAAACCCGATGCGCTCGATGGGCCCTACGAATGCATTCTGTGCGTCTATTGGTCGAGCGACTGTCTGTCGTTTCGGTTGCTCACCACACCCCGTAGAACACCCCGGCCTTCTTGTACTGATGCGTGCCGCGTTCGACGTCGTCATGCGTCACGGTGGTGCGATTGCGCAGGCCGAGGGACCAGGTCAGCAGGCGCTCGCGCATGGCTTGTCGCACGTTGTCAAACGCCGGGTCGGTACCGAGGTCGACGAATTCGTCGGGATCGTTGGACAGATCAAAAAGCTGCGGCGCGAATCCGTCCCAGTGAATGTATTTCCATGCGTCGGTGCGCACCATCCAGCCGCGGCATGCGTCGGGGCGGCGGCCGAGGATCTGGCGTGCCTGCCGATAGGCGTAGTCAAGCTCGGAGAAGACGGCATCTCGCCAGGGCGTTTGCGCTGCGTCGTTTCGCGTCAGCGCAAGCAGCGAGCGACCTTCGACGCGGTGATCGGGAACAGGCATGCCGAGCGCGTCCAGCACTGTCGGCACGGTGTCGATGGCCTCGACGAAGCGTGCGTCGCTGTGGCCGCGCGTGGCGTCGGCCTCGGGGGACGGATCGTAGACGATATACGGCACGCGCTGCACGGTGTCGTAGAACAATTCCTTCTCGCCTAGCCAGTGGTCGCCGAGGAAGTCGCCGTGGTCGGCGGTGAAAACGATGAGTGTGTCCTTCCACCGTCCGAGCCTGTCCAGGGTTTCCCACAGTCGTCCGAGATGATCGTCGAGCTGGCTTATCAGACCCTGATAAGCGGGCCGCACCTTGGCGATGACCTCGTCGCGCATGAAATTGGCGCATTCCTCCTGCTGGAAGTACGCACCCGTTACCGGATGTGGCGCCTCGCGCTCACGCTCGGCGCGCCGCACGGGCAGACATTGTTCGAGGGTGTATTTGTTGTGGTACGGCGCTGGGGCCATATACGGCCAGTGTGGCTTGACATACGACAGGTGCATCGCCCATGGCGCATCGCCCTGGCGCTCGATGAAACGGATGGCTTGGTCGGTGGTATAGGCCGTTTCGGAGTCGGCTTCGCGCACACGCGCGGGCAGGTGCGCATTGCGCATGTGCCAGCCGCTGACGATGCGGCCCTGCGCATCTTCGGCCGAGATCACAAAGTCTGACCACGGATCGTCGCTTGCGTAGCCTTGTCGGCGAAGGTATTCCGCGTAGCCGCCGGCGGGTTCTGCGTGGTGCCCGTCGTAGCGGTCGACTAGCGTGAAATGCCCCTCGCGCAGCAGCGCGCCGAGCGCATTGCCGCCATCCAGATGCAGGCGCTTCAGACCGTGGTTGTCCGGCATCATGTGCGTCTTGCCGACCAGCGCCAGCTTCATGTCGCGCGCGGAAAGATATTCCCCTAGCGTGATTTCGTCGATCGACAATGGCACACGGTTCCACGTCGCGCCATGGCTGGCGACGTAGCGCCCTGTGTAGAACGACATTCGCGACGGACCACACACCCCCGACTGTACGAACGCGCGCTCGAACTTCACACCGCGTCGGGCGAGACCGTCGATGTTGGGCGTGGCCAGATACGGATGCCCGTAGCACGACAGGTGATCCGCCCGTAGCTGGTCACACATCACGAAAAGCACGTTGCGGATCGACGACATCGTAGGTATCCGAATTGAATTTAAGAGATGACGTTCAGCGCGACGTCGTGCCATTGCTGGTGCCGAATGGCACACTGGTTGTGCGGCGTGCCAGGTCGGGCATCGGCCACAACGCGACAAGACCGACAACCATGGCCGTTGTCACGAAGTAGGCCGGCATCATCTTGTCGCCGGTTGCGCTGATGAGCCAGGTGACGAGAAACGGCGAGAAGCCGCCGAACAGCGTGGTGGCCAAGTTGTAGGAAATCGAAAGACCGGTGGCCCGTACCTGTGCGGGGAACAATTCGGCAAGCGCCGTCGACGCCGGGCCCAGTGCGGCTGCCATCAGCACCGCGAACACGACCTCCACCTCAAGCAGTCGCGGCAAGCTCGGCCCAGCGACGAGCCAAAGGAACAGGGGATAGATGGTCAGCACGTACAGCGCCATTGAGGCGCCCATCACCGGTTTGCGCCCGACGTGGTCAGACAGCAGCCCAAACAGCGGAATCAGGATCATGCGCAGCGTGCCGGTGACCATCAGCACGATGAACGGTGCGGACACTGGCAGCTTCAGTTGGGTCACCGCGTAGACTGGCAGGTACACATTCAGCACGTATTGAGCAACAGAGCTTGCCACGACCAGCCCGAATGCGATCCACAGTGCGGCCTGGTGCTCGCGCCAGACCGTCGTGAGTGTCGAGGCGGCCTTGCCGACCGTGGCGGCGCGTGCGCCTTCGTCGGCGTCTTCATACGCCGGCACCACTTCGTGCAGCCGGGTGCGGATGTAGAACCCGACGGGACCGATCAGCATGCCGAACAGGAACGGCACACGCCAACCCCACGCATCGAGTGTGCTCTGGCTCAGCCCGCGCGTGACCAGGGCGCCCATCAGCGCGGCCGTCACGGCAGCGACGAACTGGCCGAAGTTTTGCCAGCTTCCGTAGAAGCCGCGCCGGTGAGGCGGCGCGTACTCGATCAGCATCGCCGTGGCGCTGCCGAACTCGCCCCCGGCCGACAGGCCTTGCAGCAGTCGTGCCAGCACCACGATGATCGGCGCGGCGATGCCGATCGTCGCGTATCCGGGAGTGAGCGCCATCATGGCCGAGGACACCGTCATCAGCAGGATCACCAGCGACAGCGCAGCCTTGCGCCCGGCACGGTCGGCGTAGATGCCCAGCAGGATGCCGCCGATCGGCCGCATCAGGAACGCGCTGCCGAAGGTTGCCGTGGTCAGCAGCATCGATACGGTCGGGTTCGACGACGGGAAGAACTGCCGCGCGATGATCACCGACAGGAAGCCGAAGACGATGAAGTCGTACCACTCGAATGCGTTACCGATGGTGGCGGCGACGATCGCCCGGCGGTTGGCGCGGGGTAGGGCGGGCGTGGTTGGCATGGCGAAATCCTCCTGGCGGCGGCCGGGCTCCGGGGCGGGCGGCTGCCATGTCTCGTGTTTGTGTTGTTGTGGCCGCCACTAGGGCGCTCAGGGCTGTCCGTGTGGCAAGCCATCACGATTGTGTGGATTTACTTCGTTACCGTCCAATGAGATATTGCCTCCAAATCATAAATTTAAGGTTATGAATCGATGGCTTCCGCAACCTCCGGCGCATCGCCTGGCGTGTCGCTCGAACGTAGTGTTATTGACGGGTATTTTTCGCGCCAGTTGAAACTGCGGCACCTGCAGTTGCTCGTGGCACTCGCCGATCGCCAGACGGTCGGCAAGGTCGCCGAGGCACTGCACGTGACGCAGCCGGCCGTCTCGAAGATGCTCAACGAGATGGAGAAAGGTATTGGTGTGCCGCTGTTCGAGCGTGATGGACGCCGTATCCGGCCCACGGCTTACGGCGAGTGCCTGATCCGCCATGCGCGCGAACTATTGCTGCACGCCCAGCGTGCGAGTGAGGAGTTGCACGCGATGACCAGCGGCATTGGCGGCCGCGTCGAGGTGGGCGTGCTGTCGGTGGCCGCGCCGATTCTGATACCGGCGGCCGTGGCGCTGTTCAAGCAGCGTTCGCCGACGGCTACGGTGTGCCTGCACGAAGGCACGCTGGATCAACTCTTGCCGGCGCTGCGCGTGGGTCAACTCGATATGATCGTTGGGCGACTCGCGCGGGGACTGTCCGCGCCGGAATTCACCAGCGAGCCGTTGTTCGACGACCCGACGGTCATCGTGGTGGCGCGCACGCACCCGCTGGCATCTCGTAAGCGCATCAAGTGGGCCGACTTGGCAGGGTTGGCGTGGATCGTGCCGAGTGCCGGTGCGCCCATGTACCGGCATCTGCTGTCGGTACTGGAGTCGCACGGCGTGGGTACGCCGATCAACACCATCGAGTCGGTGGTGATCGACGCCAACGTGGGCATGCTGCAGTCGTACCCCGTGCTGGGTCTGCTGCCGCGCTCGCTGGCTCGGCATCACGAGGAGGGCGGTGTGTTGAAGATTTTGCCACTGAGCCTCGGTGCCGCGCTCGGCCCGGTCAGCACCACATGGCGAGCCGATGCCGACGACACCCCAGCCACCGCGCTGTTTCGTGCCTGTCTTAGTGATGCGGCGAAGGTGGTGCGGATTTAGGGGGGCGTGTGCTGTGGCGACCGTGAGGGAGCTGGAGACGGTCTCGATCCAGATGGTGGATGCAGGTTGCAGGGTTGCATCGACTAGCGGAGAAACCTGAATTTCCCCGCCGCAGTGGTGGGAACGACCGGTTGAATCCACAGAGAGAATCGGGCGCCTGGGCGTCCGACTGACGGCGTCCATGACTGAGGTTTCCTGGCCGGTAACCGTTGTCAGTCCATCGGCGGTTTTCGACCCGTTGCTGCCGGTCAGACAGGCGTTCGCTCAGCGGCCGCTTTTTGTTGTTTGGTAGCCCGGCGTGCCAATCGTGACCACTCGCTACGGCGGAAACGATTCGCTGAGGGTCCGTCGAAATGATGGTGTGGCACCATATGGCTTCGTCCCAATGCAAGAGCGCACGCCTACATCGGCAACTATGACTGAAACGACCTATCGCGCAGGCTTCCTCAATGCATTCTGGTGGGGTGCCGATGAGAAGAATATTTCCGCTATCCGCCGCGTGAACGCTCGGTATCCTTTCTTGTTTCCAATGCCCTGTCCGCCCAAAATCTATCACTACACTTCAGTCGATGGCTTGCTTGGGATCGTTAAAGATCGTGGCTTCTACATGACACACCATGGCTTTCTTAATGATGCTGTGGAAATTTCACACGGAAGAGATCTGACACTACACACGCTCGAAGGTCTCGCCCATAAAAATCGCTTCTTATTAATGAAGGATATTCTCGGTAGAGCATGCGAAAAGATCAAGCAAGCCGAAGCACACGAATTCTACGTTACCTGCTTTACATTGGAGGCAGATAGTCTTGAGCAATGGCGTGCCTATGGTGGGGCCGGGGGAGTGAATATTGAGATTTCAATGCCGTATGGGGGGCTCCTTGGAGTAGGACCTAGAACACTGCTTTTTCCCGTTCTATACGATGATCTGAGCAAGGTCCGTGTGATTATATGGCTTGCACGAAAATATCTCCGAGAGCTGGAGCAGGATTATCTATTCTATCGAGATAAGGTGCCACCAGATTTTGCTGAAGAATACGCGACACATTTTTCGAACGAGATAATGCACCGCATTCCAACGTTCAAGCACAATGCTTTCCGCTCAGAGAATGAAATCAGGCTTGTAGCTTCTGGCGAGAAGATGCCCATTCACAACCGAGTCCGGGGGCGAATAATAGTGCCGTATTTGAAGTCAAGCGAATGGGGGATGTATCCGGCCGCCACTGAGATAGAAGTGCCCTCGCTTAATATAACGAAGATAGTAGTCGGCCCACAACCCGATCGAGAATTATTGGCGAAGTCTGTCGAAAGTTTCATGCGCAGATGTGGCTATCAAAATACTGAAATCGTCTACTCATCTGCGCCCTACCGGAATTAGACGACCATACAAGTCCAACCAGTATTTGCGACGGGTACAGCGTGGGTCATTGATGCTCGAATGGCCGATTGCTAAGGTCGAAGCGTCACTCGAGCGGCAGTATGAGAGGGCCGGCCAGTGACTGGAGCTGGCCGGCAGGGGACAGCCTGCCGTGCTCAAAGACAGCATTCGACTATATATACTTCCGACGCACAACTCGGAGCCGATATGACCGAACCAAATTCCCTGCGGTGCCTGTGTGGCACCGTCAATATTCAGTTAAAAGGCCAACCGGAAGCAAGAGCGAACTGTCATTGCCAGTCCTGCCGGGATTTCTACGGGACTTCAATGTTGTCGGCAACTGCATGGCTACCCGAGCAAGTCGCGGTGGTCAGCGGTAGCCTCTCGAAATTTGCACACCCGACAAGGCAACTGTCGCGCGCCTTTTGCCCCCATTGCGGCGAAACAGTGTTTGGTACCAACCGTCTCGGCATGTTAGTCATTCCCAACAGCGTTGTTGCTCGGGCGGCGGGCGGTGAGTTGCCCGAACCAATGCGGGCGACGATGCATCTGTTCTATCGGCATAGGATCATCGACGTGGATGACAAACTGCCGAAGTACCTCGATGGATGGGACGGACCGACTTACGTTGGTTAGTCAGGCTGAGTACGTCGACACACAAACGAGCGAAGGACTACTCCTGGTTGAATCCACAAACTTCTCCGCCGTTATCGTCAGCCCTTCTGGTCCATTTCACCCGCAATCGACTGCACGCATTTATCGACGCTCAACTCCCATAGCGCGCTACGCGGCAGCGTCTCGTCGGAGGCTCGCTCAAGCACCGCAAGCGCGCGCGGTTTGAGCCGCACCAGGAGCAGCCGCTGCCCACGCGACGTCAATTCGGCGGAGAAGATGCGCAGTGCTTCGATCACTGAACTATCGACATCGGGTGTTTCTTCGAGACTCAGCATTACCGTCTGCACCGGCGTCGACTGCCCCCGCAGCATTAAACGCACCTGACTGAGCACGCGTTCGGCATTGGCAAAGAAGAGGGGTACCTCTGGCCGCACGATCGTGATGCCGGGGATGGGGGTTGCATCCGTGTGTGCGGAGATGTCGACGAAATCGTGGCTATCTCTCAGGCGCCCGAGCACCGAGACTGCCGGCTCAGACAAGTTACGCAGTGTTAGCAGAAGGCTCACCCCAATGGCGACCAGCAAGCCGTGAAGTATGCCAAACACGAGCACAGCCAGCAGCGCCGCTATCACGACCAGTCTGTCACGTTGCCACGTCCAGTATGGCTTGAACACGTCCGGGTGCAGTGAGTGACTGACGGCATAAATGACGATCGCAGCAAGCACCGGTTCGGGCGTGCGAGACAACTGCGGTAACAGCATCAGCACGATCAGCGCAATGACCGCTGCGGCAAATATCCCCGCGAAGCGGGTCTGCGCGCCGGCGGCTTCGTTGGCGGAAGTCGCCGAGTAGCCTGCACCCACCGGCATCCCGTGCAGTAATCCGGAGACAAGATTTGCGCAGCCGAGCGCCATGAGGTCCCGGTTAGCCGACACGACATCGCCATGCTTTAGCGCGAAGCTGCGGATCGACCCGTACGATTCCGCGTACAGAATCAGCATCAGCGCAAACGCGAGTTCCGCGGTTTGCAGCCACTGTGAGCGGTCGAACCGTGGCAGGCCGACCGTCATATCGTGAAAATCGATCGCGCCAACGGTGCCAATGCCATGTGCATGCCAGTCGATCCGGTACCCCAACGCGATGCCGAGCACAATCACCGCCAGCGTCGCCGGCATGCGGGCACTTCGGCCCAGCCCGAAAAGGATGGCCAGCGCAGCCGCCCCCAGCGCCACGCTATAGAAATTCCAACTGGGCGCTTGATACGCGAGATCGAAAGCGATTCGCAGCGTATCGGTGTAATGCGAGTGCACGCCGAGTATGGCCGGCAGTTGCTTGATGGCAATCGTCAGCGCCAGGCCGAACGCAAAACCGCGCAAGACCGGCTTCGAGACAAAGTCCGACATGGCGCCCAAACGCGACGCGCCGGCCAGCAGAAAAAGAATGCCAGTCGCCGCGACGAGGGCGGCGGCGTAGGCGAGCTGCGCACCGATGCCCCCGTCGCCGGCCCCCACCGTGGCGGCAAGCACGGCTGCGGATGAGGATGTTCCCGATACGATCGCGAATCGGCTACTGCCCGTTAGCCCATAGACGACAAGCCCGGTGAGCAGCGCAATCAGGCCCGCCTGCGGTGGCAGTCCAGCGATACCCGCGTAGGCAATGGCCTCAGGCAGCAAGAGTCCTGCTATCGAAACGCCGGCCAGTACGTCACGCCCAATACGAACCCGTCGCGGGGGAGGTGGCTCGACCGAACTCGTATAGGTGGATGGCTTCTGAAGCTGTACGGCGGCGGCATGGCCGGTATCGATAGTCATATCGAGGGGCGTTATCGAATATACGGCGGTTGATAACCGTCAAGGCGTCACACGCTGACGAGCCATTATCGCCGGATTTGTTCGGAACGAGATTCCTCGAGTTCGTTATGGCACTCGCAAGTTGAGTTTTGCCGGCGGCATGCGTCCGTTGTCCAGGCGAATTCGACGCGATAGGCGTTCCGCATGCCCATCCTGCCGGGCCTCGAGATAGTCTGTCTGCCGGCCGATTGACAACGTGAGAAAGAGAATTTAGGATGTGATCGTTTCCTAAATAAGTGCGATAAAGATGATCCAGGCTGCTGCAAGCCGGCCCCGGGGGCGGCCGAGAGAATTCGACGAAGAGCGAGTGCTCAGTCGCGCCATCGCGCTATTCAGTGCTTCGGGATATTCGGCCACAGGAATTAGCGATCTCCAGCAGGCTACCGGCCTGACGGCCGGCAGCCTTTACAAGGCGTATCTGGACAAGGAAGGGATCTTTGCCAAAGCGCTCGAGCGTTATATCGCCCGGCGCGAGGCGGAGGTCAGCGCCATGATAAAAGGCGCGGAGAACGCACGCGCCAGCATCGCATCGCTGCTTGGCCTATATGCCCGGCTTAGCCAAGGAAAGGAGGGCAAACTCGGCTGTCTGCTGGTGGCGGGCATCGCCGAGCTGCCTCAATTCTCTCGGGTCGGCGATGCGTTGCGGGGCCAGCTTGCGCAGCGTCGAGATCTATTGGCCAGACTGGTGGCCCAAGGGCAGGCCGACGGCTCGATCACTACCGCAAGCGATCCCGCGACCGTGGCAGATGTGTTGCTTGCACTGTTGCAGGGCATGCGCGTGCTCGGAAAAGCCGGTGCATTTAGCGACGATGCGGACGCATTTGTTGCCCTAGCACTCAAAGTCCTGGAGTGACCATGAACCGCCAAATTTTTTGCGCTCGTGCCGGTCGGACTCACCTCCGGTCGCGGCTTACCGCGTAGCGAAGGCAGCACCGACCCTTCCATCTGTTCATACACCGGCAGCGTATGCGGCGTGGTCGCACTGACTGCGATGACCGTCGCGCTGCGCTATTCGAAAAGGACTCCGTCATGATACATGGCGTACTGCCGGCCGCCCCCGCCGGTTTTGAACATCGATTTGCTACCGTGAATGGTCTGCGTTTCCACTATGTCGACGGTGGCGCGAAGGCAGAACGCACCGTCGTCCTCATCGCCGGCTTTCCCGAGAGTTGGTACGCGTGGCGTAAGGTGATGCCGTTGCTTGGCAACGACTTTCGTGTCGTCGCCATCGACTTGCCGGGCCAAGGCGATAGTGATCGACCGCTCGACGGCTATGACACGCAAACCGTCGCACAACGTGTGCACGAACTTGTGAATCATCTCGGCATCAAGCGATACAGTATCGCCGCGCACGACGTCGGCGCATGGGTTGCGTTTCCATACGCGCACCTATTCAGCGAGGAAGTCGAGGCGCTGGCGCTAATGGATGCGGGCATTCCAGGCATCACCCTGCCGGACATGCTGCCGTCGTCTTCCAATCTGTCGTGGAAGACCTGGCATTTCTCCTTTCACGCGGTCCCGGACCTTCCGGAGATTCTTCTTGCCGGTCGGGAAAGAGCCTATCTCGAGTGGTTCTTCTGGAGCAAGGCGGCCAATCCGGCATGTTACGGCGAGGACGAAATTGCCGAGTATCTGAGGACCTACTGCGCGCCTGGCGGAATGCGCGCGGGGCTCGCATTCTATCGCGCCGCGGCGCTTTCGGTCGAACAGAACCGTGCGCTGTCTCACGACCGGAAGCTCAAGATGCCGGTACTCGGCCTCAGTGCAGACCAGGGGTCGATCCCGGATATGTCGGCTGCACTCCGCCCATTCGCAGATGAGGTGTGCGGGGAGACCATCGTGAATTGCGGACACTTTCAGCCAGAGGAACAGCCTGAGGCCGTAGCGCACGCCTTGGCGAGGTTTTTTGCTTCAGTTTGAATGACGGATGATCTGCCGCTCGTCGGCAATGGGTGGCGTTGATCGCCATGTCGACGTCTGGCCAAGCGCGGAAAGTGATGGATTTCTCCGCTGCAGGCCAGGGGCTTGCGGTAGTCCTTATGCACGCGCTTCTGACGGTACGATGGTGAGCAGCAGCTCGTCGAGTCGTTCGAGAGTGGCAGCCAGACCGTCTTTCAATCCCATCTCGATAGCTTTTTGCACATCTGCCGGCGAGTTGTAGAGCACAACGGTGGTCACAAGGGTCCGTTCCTTCGCATCGGCGAAAGCGACGTCCCAGCGTGCCCTCGGCAGGCTCGGATTCACGACGCCCGATTCATCACAAAAACCGTCGAGCGCTACGTAGCCATCGATCGGATTGATTGCCTGGTAGTCCAGACGGTTCCAGAATGATTCCCCGTCAGGCGTCGTCATGGCGTAGTGCCAATAGCCGCCTTCCTTGAACTCCATGTGCTTTGTCCGGGTGGTGAGCGGCTTGGGCGCGAACCATTGATCGAGCAATTCGCGCTTTGTATGGCAATCCCACACCAGTTGGCGTCCTGCTGCGAATTCCCGCTTCACCGTGATGCTGCTTTTTTCCATATCGACGACGAAATCAAATCGAAGGTCAGCTTTCATTGTCTTGTCCTTGGAGTTTTTCTAACAGGTTGTCGAGGTTGTCGTACCTGCTTGCCCAGATCGCGCGCTGCTCGGCAAACCACCGTTCGGCGGCCGCCAGATTCTGGCGATCGAGCATGCACGTGCGAGTTCTGCCGGTCTTGCTCGAGTGAATCAACCCGGTGTCTTCCAGTACCCGCACATGCTTCATGAACGACGGCAGAGCCATGTCGAAGGGTTCTGCCAACTCGCTCACCGTCGCGGGCCCCACGCCGAGCCGTTGAATAACTGCTCTGCGCGTAGGGTCTGCCAGTGCGTGAAAGACCGAGTTCAGCGCAATTCCATAGTTATCCATTTGGCTAACTATACGCGAGCTTATCGGGAGGTGCAATAGCAAGTCTTTGGGGCATGTTGGGCGCGCGTCCGAGGTGTCGGGCGATCTCGCCTACGATGCGTAGGTCGTTGGCTTCTGTCTTTTGGGGAAAGCCGGCGCATATTCGCCGACGTCTTGACGCGGCTCGCGCATGAAGACCCGTTGATACGGAAACGATAAGCGCACGCCAAGTCACGCGACTGCACCGGTGCCAACCGATTGAAACAATCAAGCGATCAGAATGCGTTGTCGAATGGCCGGTGGCGGACGCAAAGTCGTCGTTTGACTTGTTGCCGACAGGAGCCACGTCCGATGCGCTTCCTGGCCGATTGCGTCCTATCACAAGCATCTGCTTGCGACCCTTCTCTGTCGTTCCGCTCAGGCCGCAGTAGCGACCGCTATCGTGTGTAAAGAGGGCTCTGCCCGCCTACTTGCCTGCCCGCGCGCGGCTTTTCGCTAATGCAATGAGCCTGGCCCATCAGGCTCGTCAACGCATCATAAATAGATTGCTCGGCGCGAACGGCGTGTACTTCATCGACCGTGATAGCGCACCCTCAGATGCCACCGTGCGCGGCGATAAACATGGCGACGGCCGACCGGCAATAGGATTCGATTTCGTTGTCGTCCTCTGCTCTCGCCTCATCGAAGCGTGCGATCAGCAGGAGATCGGCCCCTTTGAAAAGCGCGGCAAACAAGCGGGCGGACAGGTGCGCATCGGGTACGTTCAGCATCCCCTTCTCGTGCAACTGACGCAACACGGCCTCGATGTGGGCGATGACATGGGCAGGCCCGGCCTCGTAGTGGAGCTTGCTTAACGCCTTTTGATTCGTCTTGTCGGCCAAGACCATGGCCTCGACACTGCGGACGTCCGGGCTCAACAGCGTGCGAAGCAGGGATGATCCCATCGCCATGAGCTGATCTTCGGCTGAACCGTCGACGCCGTCAGAAAGGGCCTGCGGTGCAAACTCATCGCAGCGGGCCACCATGGCCGCGCTGAACAGCGCCTCCTTGTTCTCGAAGTGCCGATAGATGCTGAGCTTGGATATCTTCGCCCGCTGCGCGACCTTGTCCATGGTCGTCGCTTGAAAACCCAATCCCACAAAGAGTTCGCAGGCCGCGTCGACGATCGTTTGGCGAAGTGCCTCGTTGGCGGGCCGGCCGCGCCGGCTCTGGCTATTTTCGGTCACGATAATTATGGTACTTGACAGTATTGAAATATGTTAATACGATACCGTATAGTATCGCAATGTGCAAGCCAAGGGCAGGTTTCAACCGGTTGTCCAGATCAGGCGTCCCCGGGGCCCACCCCTCATTCACAACACGGAGCCCATCACCATGAATGACGTCATCATCATAGGCGGCAGCTTTGCCGGCCTCGCCGCCGCCCTGCAGCTTGGCCGTGCCCGCCGCAAGGTCACCGTTCTCGATACCGGCCGGCCGCGTAACCGCTTTGCCGGCCACTCACATGGCCTGCTCGGCCACGATCACAAACCGCCGCTGGACATCCTGGTCGAGGCGCGGCAGCAACTGGTGCGCTATCCAACGATCAGCTTCGTCAATGCCCGGGCCGAAAGCGTGTCTGGCGCCATCGACGATTTCTGTGTCGTCACTGACGATCACGAAAGCCTGAGGGCGCGCCGCCTGATCCTGAGCTATGGCGTCGCCGACCAGATGCCTGATGTTCCGGGCTTCGCCGAAAGCTGGGGCACGTCCATCGTGCCCTGCCCCTATTGCGACGGCTTTGAAGTCGCCGGCCAGCATTGGGGCCTCGTCTGGTCCAGCCCGCAGTCGTACCAATCTGCCAAGCTGTTCCGCGATTGGACTGACAAGTTGACTGTCTTCACCGATGGTCATGACATTGCGCCCGATATCGAGGCCGATCTGGCGCGCCGCAACATACCTCTCGTCGATGGACGGATCGTCGAGATCGCCCACCAGAAGGGCCATATCACCACCGTCAATCTCGATACTGGTCGCAATGTCGCGATCGAAATCCTGTTCGCCAATCCGCGCAACAAGCCGTCCACAAGCCTGCATGAATCACTGGGCCTCGCCACGGTCGATACGCCCACCGGCATCGTACTCAAGGTCGACGAGCGCCGCCAAACCAGCATGCCCGGCATCTACGCCGCTGGCGACCTCGCCACGCCCTTCTTGCCATCGGTCACCCAGGCATCCTCGCAGGGCGCATTGGCGGGCATCTTCGCCCAGCAGTCGATGGTGGTTTGAGAGCACAGATTCCCTTCTCCCATTGCGTCGTCGCCTTCGAAAAGGTTGGCGTAGATCGGCGCAGTGAAGAGCGGATCGTCGAGTCGAGGAGATGACATGGCAAAGCAAAGTGCTGATCAGGTGGGTGACTGGAATGGTCGAAGCGGTGAGCGCTGGGTCGCCAACCAGGCCCGGCTCGACGCTCTGGTGGCAGTGTTTGGCCAGGCTGCGATAGAAGCCGCCGCGCCCGCGACGGGTGAGCGCGCGCTGGACATCGGTTGCGGCGCGGGCGCATCGAGTCTGGCTCTGGCCGCCCGCGTTGGCGCGGGGGGCCAAGTGCTGGGCGTGGACATATCCGAGCCGCTGATCGAGCGAGCGCGCGCGCTTGCGCGCCACGATACGCCGGCCCTGTTTCAGGTGGCCGACGCCAGCAGCGCAGAGCTGCCCGAAGGCGCGTTCGACATCCTGTTCTCGCGTTTCGGCGTGATGTTCTTCGACGATCCGACAGCGGCGTTCGCCCACATGCGACGCGCACTCCGGCCTGGCGGGCGGGTCGCTTTTGTCTGCTGGCGCGGGGCGGCCGAGAACGACTGGATGCGCCTGCCGGTGGGCGCGCTCAAGGGCATTCTCCCGCCGAGCGCGCTGCCCGATCCCGAAGCGCCCGGCCCGTTTTCGTTCGGCGACCGAGCGCGCGTGGCGCGCATCCTGACGGCGGCCGGCTTCACCGATATCGCTATCATGCCCTTCGACGCGTCCGTCCCATTCGGTGAGGGCGAAACGCGGGACGCTGCGATCGACGTCGCGGTGAAGATGACGCTCGAGGTCGGCCCGCTGTCGCGTGTGCTCGCTGATCAGCCCGACGACCTCCGCGCCCGCGCCGCGGCCGCAGTTCGTGCCGCCTTCGAGAGCCTCCCCGGTGAGCGGTCGGTGATGATCAACGGCGCGGCGTGGGTCGTCAATGCACGCAATCCCGCACGTTGACAGGTTACGTCGACCAATGTGTCAGAACCGGCAATTCCTCGTGTCTCGGGGAGGGGCTACCTTGAGCGCCGAACGACCGAAACGCGGCGCTGATTAGCCATTGAGGGCAAAAAGAGTAGTGGCGCTTGATGGCCGCTTGCCGTCGCTCATGACGGTCGGTTTCCGACCCATCCGAGTCACTCGACGCACGGCTGGTTGAACGGCGAATCCCGACCGTGAAGCGGCCGTTCGGCTTCCGGCCTCAATCGCCTTTACCTGCTCGTGGGAAGAACCAAGGCGCAGGAATGATCGATCGGACCGCCCCGTGGCCACCTCGGACGAATGCGAGCCTCGCGGATAGTCGTTTGATGCACTCGACGCGTTAGAGCCCGCTGCCAGGGCGCGGCCACTTCCACGATCGATTACAAGCCCAAAATGAGCGAGCGATGTGCCGCAACGCCCGCTGCAACGCCGGCGGCCGAGGCGAACGTCGCGTTGGACCATGCGCTCGCCGCATCGCCCGCTGCAAACACTCCCGGAACGGTGGTCTGCTTCCAGCCGTCCACGCGGATAACGGGACCTATCGGACCTTCGTCGAACTCGCATCCGAGCTGCTTTGCGAGCGGACTTGCCATCTGGGTGCGCGGCCCCACAAACAGTGCATCGATGTCGATGGCGCGGCCGTCGGCGAGACGCAACCCTGTCATGTTGGGTGCGTCGCCAAGCACTTCCACGACTGGCGCCCGTTCGATCCGCACATTGCGGGCTTCGAGCAACGCAGTCTCTTCGGGCGATGGCTCGACTATGCCTTGCGTAAACCAGGTTGTCGGTCCCCAGTCGGGAACGAGCATCGCCTGATGAATCGATAGTGAATGCGTTGCCAGGACGCCGAGCCGTTTGTCCGCGACTTCGTAACCGTGACAATACGGACAATGCAGCGCGCTGATACCCCACCGTTCATCCAGGCCGGGGAGAGAGGGCAGTTCGTCTCGAACGCCCGTCGCAAGGATCAATCGATCCGCGCTTGCGGTGCTCCCACTGCTTTGCGTGACGATGAAGCAATCATCAACACGCTCCGCCGTGCGTGCTTCGCCTGTCGCGACGTGCGCCGTCGGATACGCCGAGAGTTGCGCCGTCGCCTCATCGATGATCTCGCCGGGCGCCTTGCCATCCTGCCCGAGAAAACCATGAGCGTGTGATGCGAATCGATTGCGTGGCTTTCTACTATCGAGCACAAGCACACGCCGTCGCGCGCGCGCCAGCTGCATTGCGGCTGAAAGACCGGCGAAGCTGCCGCCGATCACGATGACGTCGTAGTGCTCGTCCATACGTTCCCTCTCCAGATCATCACGCAACATTGTGAGTTGCATGATAACGCCATGTTAAACTCTTATGCAACTTGAAAAGTTTCTTGAGATGAGTGCCCACGATGAAGACCGATAGCCGCATGTCTCGCGTCTTGCACGCGTTGATTCACATGAAGCATGCGGAGGGTCCGCTCACCTCCGAAGCGCTCGGTGAAATGCTGTGCACGAACGCCGTCGTCGTGAGACGTTTGTTCAGCGGTCTGCGCGATATTGGATACGTCACTTCGGAGAAAGGGCACGGAGGCGGTTGGGTGCTGGCCGAACCCCTCGAAAACATCACGCTACTGGACGTCTACCGTGCGGTCGGTGAACCTTCGCTTTTCTCGCATCTTGTTTCGGAGGATCATCCGGAATGTCTTGTCGAACAAGCTGTGAATGCCCATCTTTCGGCGACGCTTCTCGAAGCCGAGGCTGTCCTGCTAAAAAAATTCGAGAAGGTCACCATTGCGATGCTTGCAGGAGAAGTTGAAACTTCGGCGTTGCGGTCGAAATCGTCTCGCGTAGGGAATAAATAGCAGTCGCCGTATGCGGCCCGTCCGGTTCGGCGATGCACACGTAGGCGATTGGCAGGGTTGGGATGCGAACCCGCCGTCTAAATGGCAGTTTTGCGGGACGGGCTAGTGACTGCCGCTGGCCGCTCGCCGTCGCTCATGACGGTCGGTTTCCGACCCGTTGCTGCCGGTCGCGTATGTGAGTGGAACGTCTGTCTGTCAGCATAAACCGGTCATTCGACATACCTCAGAGAGGCTGCACGCTTGAATGCCGTGTGGAATGCAACTTGACCGACCTTGCCGGGAACGTCGATTAGAACGCAGTGCCGGATTAAGTCTGCGGGCGATCACAGGGCTATGTGGCTGAACTGTTGGCCTCAACACCGCTTCGATCAGAGTTTGGGTGCCTTTCCTAAACCCAGCTTTTCCATTGCCTCATGGGCGTCAATTATCATCGTAGCAATTTCCCCTACCGTGACCCGGAGACTTGTTGCGCGTGACCGCATGTGCTCGTAGGCGTCATTCTCACTGAGTCGATGGGCATCCATCAGAATCCGTATCGCCTTCTCGATATGGCGTCGCGCCTTGATTGCTTCTTCAAGCTTTCCGATCTTGTGGTGAAGTCGCTGTTGATAGCCAGAGGAGGCGCGTGCCAGCACCAGCGTGCTCAGTATCCCCGTGGAGCGATACGGCTTCGTGATCACGCCATGCGCCCGCGTGTCGACGAGCAGTTTCAAAGCTGTCGGGTTCTCATAGTCGGACAGCGCGATGAGCGTCGCATCGGTGTCTGCCGCGCACCAGTTGCCCGCGCTGCGTAACTCGGGGCCAACAAGAAAGAGGATCACGTCCGCATCTGCGGGCAACTGAGCTGGAAATGGCCAGACGGTGCGAACGGGGCAACCGATGCGGCGCAATTGCTCTTCCAGAACGCCACGATCCTCTCCCGGCGGATGGATCACGACGACCCGCAGCGAACGCAAATCGTCGAACAGCCGACGCGCGCCGGTGTTCATGTGAGTTCTCCGTTAAGCCAGAAGTCCGTGAAGCCGTAAGAGGTCAGATAAGGATCTGGTTTGACCGGACCGCTGCCTTCCCACACGACGTCGAACGCTCCATCTGGGCGACAGACGGCAATACGTGGCGTAAGGATCGCGTGGTTATTCTCAGGGTCGATCCTGAGCAACCCCTCGGGTGAATCGAACCCGACTTCACGAACAGCCGCCACCAGCTTTGCTGTGTCGAGACTACGGGTGCGTGCCAAGGCGAGGGCGAAGAGGTGTGCCTGGTTGTATGCCATTTCCGACCACATGCTGGCCGGCTGGTCTCCGAAACGCGCCTGCCACGCATTCATGAAACGCCGGTTGCTCTCATTGTCTAACGTATTGACGTAGCTGGCAGCTACGATATGCCCGCCACACAATTCCGGGCCAATCATCCGCGTTTCGCCCTCCGTCATTGTCAGACTGGCGATCGGGATACAGGCGGGATCGATACCGTGTTCGCGATAGAGTTTGTAGAACGCGCGTGCTCCACGTCCGATCAGGGTCGAAAAAACTACGTCCGGCTCGACGGCCTTGATCTCCCGCACGACCGCTTCGAGGGCGGAAGGGGCCGCGTCGCTTGGCAGGTAGACTTCTTCCACGATCTCTCCGCCGTGCTCTTCGACCATATCGCGCATGATTCGGTTCGACTCGCGCGGATAGATATAGTCGGCCCCAACCAGGAAAAAGCGCTTTCCGTGATGGCGGAGAAGATACGCCGCAAGTTGCATGCTGTTCTGGTTAGGTACTGCGCCCGTGTAGATGATGTTCGGCGAATACTCAAAGCCCTCATAGATCGAGCAGTACCAGAGCAGTGCGTTGTTGCGCTCGATCACCGGCAGCACTGCCTTACGGCTGGAAGAAGTGGAACACCCGAATATTACCGTTGCGTCGTCTTCCTGCAGCATGCGTGTAGCGAGCCGCCTGTATTCATCCGGGTCGCTCTTCGGGTCATACACGACGGGGTCAAGCAATCGCCCGTCGACGCCACCAGCGGCGTTGATTTCTTCGATTGCGAGTACAGTGCCCAAAAAATGCTCGGATTCTGTTGCCGCTGTGACGCCGGTTCGTGAGAACAGGACGCCGATGCGCCAGCCTGGCTCAGTAACGGAATTTCGGCTCGAGTTCATCTGAAATACCTTATCGATCGAAGAGACGCTGGATATCTTCCTGCGCCGAAGAATTCTGTAGCGCCAGCATGAGGAGAATTCTCGCTTTCTGTGGGCTGAGATTGTCGGCGAAGATCGAACCTGCCGCCTTCAGTGTGCTCCCGCCGCCAACAAAACCATACACCGGCAATACCCGGCCGTTGGGCACGCGCGTCGAAATGACAACAGGCACGTCGGCCATGATTGCTTCCCTGATCGCCTCGTACATTTCGGCGTTGACGTTGCCAAAACCAAGCGCCTGTATCACGATTCCTCTGGCGCCCAGCTTCAGGGCGGCGCGAACCAGGCCACCATCGGCGCCGGCGTACATTGGTACAATTTCCACGTACGGCAGTGTGTCCCTTTCAAGACGAATGAACTGCCGGCGCACAGGTGAGCGGGCAAATACAACACGGTCTTCGTCCACTGTTCCAAGGAACCCGAAATCCCCGGACCGGAATGCTTCCACATCAGCCGTATGTGCCTTGGTGACCTCCCGCGCCGCATTGATCTGGTTGTTCAATACAACAACGGCGCCTTTGCCGCGTGCATCCGGCGAAAGGCAAACTCGCGCAGCATTGAGCAGGTTACGCGGACCATCGAAATCGGATGCAGACGCGTTACGCTGCGCACCGGTTAGAACGATCGGCTTGTGCGTGTCGGTTGTCAGATCGAGAAACCAGGCGGTTTCTTCCAGGGTGTCCGTTCCATGGGAAACAATAACGCCCGCCACGTCATCCTTTGCCAGCGCAGATGATATTGCCCTGTGCAGCTCAATCCAACGCTGCGGCCCCATGTAATCGGAAGGCACATTGGACAGGTTGTTGACCTCCAGTCTTGCGATCGCGGTGATGGCCGGGACAGCCGCCAACAGGTCTTCGCCGGACAGAGCCGGGACCGGCGCCTGTTTCAGCGGATCGATCTTCATCGCAATGGTACCGCCCGTTGCGATGTAGGCACACGTAGGGAGTTGGGAAGGAGCAGAGGCAGTCATCGGTTCGTTAAATGGGTCATCGTTGGCGACGGCGATAGACACGCCATGCAGGGCTGAACCGCCCGCCCGCGGCGTGTCTTTTCAGACCGACTTAGACGCGGAGGTGCTCGAATACCGAATCTGCAGCTACCGGGTTTTTCGCATCACCGTTGTCGATAATTTCGCCCTGCTTCAGCACGGCATAGCGGTCTGCGACCTTCAGGGCGAAAGGCACGTGCTGCTCGATCAGCAGCAGTGTTGTGCCGTGGCGACGTCGTTCCCAAAGCAGCGCTTCGGCAAGGCGGTCAATGACCGACGGTTGCAGACCCTCAGTGATTTCATCAAGCAGGATGATCGATGGGCGCATCATGAGGGCGCGGGCGACCAGCAACATCTTCTGCTCGCCGCCGGACAGTGTGCCCGCATGTTGCTTGAGTCGGCTCTTGAAGACCGGAAAAATCGGTTCGATTTCCGCAAACCGCTCGTCGAACACCGATACCTTTTCAAGTCCGAGGCGCAGATTGTCACGGATAGTGAGATCCGGAAACAACGCGTGTTCCTGCGCCGCGTAAGCGATTCCGGCACGGGCAATCCGGTGCGGCGGCAGGCGGGTGATGTCCTGCCCGTTCAGATGGATTGCACCGCTCTTTTTCGGCAGGTAGCCCATGATCGTCTTGAGCAGCGTCGTCTTGCCCATGCCGTTCTTACCAAGCAGGGCTACCGCGTCGCCGCTCGCGACGGTCATGGATAGCTTGCGCAGCACCACGGAAGCCTTGTATCCGCTGGTCACGTCCTGCAGGTCCAATGCGATCTGGCTCATGATGCCTCCCCTGATGTGGCGGTACCCGCGCTTCCCGTATCGTGCGCGGTTCCGGCATATATCGTTCTGACCAACTCCGAATTGACTACCTCATCGAAGCTGCCTTGCATCACGATTTGACCCTGATGCAGGACTACGATGCGTGTTGCGATTTCCTTCACGAAGTCGAGGTCGTGTTCAACCAGCAGGCAACACAGTTGATACTGGTGAGCCAATGCCGCAAGCACGTTGCCGATCTGCGTACGTTCGGTTTTTGTCAATCCTGCCGTTGGTTCGTCGAGCAGCACGATACGCGGCTCCAATGCAAGCACCATCGCCAGTTCCAGTGCCTGCTGCTGGCCGTGCGACAGGTCTTTCGCTACGGCCCCCAGCTTCTGGTCGAGGCCCGTTGTGCGAACTACCTCGAGCGCATACGGTGGCAATGCAAGCGTGTGTGAACGCTTGAAGAACGAAGGCCGTTCGATGATCGTGCCAGAGATCCTCAGGCATTCCCCGACTGTCAGGGAATCGAATATGTTCGCGTTCTGGAATTTGCGGCCCAGACCGAAACGCACGCACTGGTCAGGCGGCAAATCGCGGATATCATTTCCGCAAAGCACAACCGTGCCGTCGGAACGCTCTGCACCGTCGCTCATGCATCGCATCAATGTGGTTTTGCCTGCTCCGTTCGGCCCGATCAGTCCAACCAGTTCCCCCGCTTTGGCATTCAGGTCGATGCCCTGCAGCACCTTCAGGCTACCGAAATGTTTGGCGACACCGGCCATCTGCAGCGCCGGCGCGGAAGCCGGTTGCACATGATCGGGGCGCACGGGACGCTCAACCAGTTCGAGTTCAACGGCATTTCCAGTCAGACTGCGAAACGGTTTGAGCAGCAATGGCACCAGGCCTTGCGGCAACAGGACAATTACCGCGACGAACGCCGCACCAAGGATGAGCTGCCATGCAAACGGCATGCTGCCGCTCAGATACGACGTTGCAACATTGATCAGCAGCGTGCCAATCACAGGTCCCCACAATGTACCTCGACCGCCGAGCGCGACCCATATGATCAACTGCGTCCCTAGAACGAAGCCGGTCAGTTCCGGCGCAACCACGCCGCTGAACGATCCATAGCCAAATCCCGCGATGCTGGCAACAATGGCCGCCACAACCAGCAGGACAATCTTCCCAAGCGACGTGTTGATGCCAAGGTATGAACAGCGCGATTCATTATCGCGAATGGCCACCAGCACGCGGCCGCCATCGCTGCGCACGAAAAGCCACGCAAGCGTCGCGATGCCCAGCAATCCAGCACCCGCTATCCAGTACCACGCGTGGAGCGACAGATCAAATGTTTCGTAGCCGGTCAGGCCCGAGCTTGAGCCGGTCCACTCACCGCCAGACAGGAGCACCTGGCTGAGAACGATTGGCAAGACGAGCGACATCACAGTGGCAAAGAATGGAGAAGCGCCCCGATAAAATGACAGCCAGCCGAGCAACACTGCGATCACGGCCGCGACGAGGATGGCGGCGCCCACTGCCAGTACGACGTATCCGGGCGAGAAGCCGCCGTGTGTGAACAAGAGGCCCGCGGCATAGGCACCAACGCCGAAGAAGGCCGATTGCCCGAACGTCAGGTAACCCGTATAGCCCCACAGGATGTCGACGGTTACCGCGACGATCGAGAAGAAGAACGCCTGAATCAGGACGTTCAGGAGGTACGTGCCGAACAGGAACGGACCGACGGCCAGCAGCAGAACGGCCGATGCACCGACCAGAAGCATTCCGCGCGAAGGTATCTTTCGCCGATCCGACAACCGAATCTCGCTTTGCGAGGATTTGACGCCGACAGGGGCCGGCGACATGTTGATTTTAGCCATGCGAGAACCCCTTCGGACGAACGCGCAGCGTGAGAGCGGCAAGTACGGCGATGGTCAGGCCACCCAATACCGGACTGACAAACGTGCTAACAAGAACCTGGCACGCCCCGAACACCAGACACGTAACCAGCAGGCTGACCATCGAGTAGCCTGAAACCATGACCAGCATGAAGGCACTGACCAGCCACGGTAGCCCCATGTTGGGATCGACGCTTGACAAGGGCGTAATCAGCGTGCCCGCCAGGGAACCAAGCGCTGCGCCCAGACTGAACGTGATGAAGCGGATGCGTCCAGAATGAATGCCGAGTCCGCGCGCGAGATCCTCATTCATGATCACCGCACGGGTCTTGACGCCAAAGCGTGTGCCGGACAGTAGCGCGGTGAGAAGCCCGCACAAGCCCAACGCGATCGGAATCAGCAGCAGGCGATAGGCAGAATAGTCCGTACCGGCGATCGAGAATGCTCCCTTCAGCGGCGTTTCGACAAACTGCACCTCCCGGCCGAACACCATCACAATGATCTGCCCGATGACGATTCCGAGACCCCAGGTGGCAAGGATTGCGTCGAGGGGGCGCTTATACAGGGGACGCACGATCACCTGCTCGACGAGCATGCCAACTCCTACGCCCACAGCCATTGCGAGTGGCACGCCAAACCATGGATTGAGTTTCAATTGCGTGACCACAAAGCTCGAGTAGGCACCCATCGTCAGCAGCGCACCGTGGGCGAAGTTGACGATTTTCATCACGCCGAAAATCATCATCAAGCCGGCGGTCACGATGAACAGTATCGCCGCGGTGGTGAAAATATCTAGTGCTAGAACCATTTCCGTCTCCAGTCGCATCCGCCCGCGCGGCGTACCACGCCAAGTCAGCAGGCGGATGCCTTGTCCTTGACCTCGTCTACTTGATGTTCGGGCATTGCGAGCCCGGATTGACATCAGGGAAGGTCTGCAAAATCTTCACGGAACCATCGGGCTGGATCTGACCGAGGCGCATCGCAAGCGGCGTGTGCCGGCTCTTGTCCATCGATACCACGCCGCGTGGCCCATTGAACGATACCTGGCCAAGTGCCTTTATCACCTTGCCTGGGTCTGTCGAGCCCGCCTTCTCGACCGCGGCCTTGTAAAGGAAGAAGGCCTCGTACTGCGGCTCGGACAGTTCGTTGGGCGTCTTTACGTCCTTCCCAAACTGTTTGTCCATTGCAGTGAGAAATTTCTTGTTTGCGGCCGTGTCAATGCTCGTCAGATAGGACCCGGACATGTAGATGCCCGTGGCAACGTCACCCATGCTCTTCGCTGTCCCTTCGTCAATGGCGAGGTTGCCGTACGGCAGCGTCATCCCCGAACCCTTCAGCTGCTTGGCGAGCGCCACATTAGGCGCTCCCCCCGCTGTGGCGCTAATCAGCGCATCGGGATGAACGGAACGGATCTTGGAAAGAATCGGTGTCCAGTCCGTGCTGTCGATCGGCAGGTACTCTTCACCGACAACCTTGCCGCCGTGCTGCTCGATATATTTCTTTGTGAACTCGAGCATGCCGCGACCGAACGCATAGTCGCTGCCGACCAGGTAGAACGTCTTCGCGCCCTTGCTCTTCTCGAAGAAGTCGACGACAGGTGCGACCTGTTGCTCCGGCACCCAGCCGTTGACATACATCCACGGACTGCACGACCGGCCTTCATAGAACGACGTGTAGATGAACGGCTTCTTGCCGCGAGCGACGATGGGCAAAGCCGCATTGCGCGCCGCACTGGTCTCCATCGAGATGATCGCGTCAACGTCTTTCTGGAACACCAGCGTGTCGTACGCCTTCTGTGCGCCGACTGCACCAGACGCGTCGTCTGCGATTTCGAGCTGGACCTTGCGTCCCAGGATGCCACCGGCGGCGTTGATTTCTTCGACCGCGAGCTGCGATGACTGCACGACGGCAGGTGCGACTACGCTGTTGGCGCCGGACAAGCCAACCGCAACACCGATCTTGATGGGCTCTGCGGCATATGTGTTTGCAGCAAGCGCGGCTATCGCAGCTACGGCGCCTACAAGGACGCGATGTTTGAACTGATTCATGGTGTCTCCTTCACGTAAGGTCGGTTTCGTTTTCAGGATCATGCGGACATTGCCTGGCAGCTCACGGACGTGAGGAAGGCCAGCCCGTGCCCAGCATCGGGTCGTACACGTCCATGCGCCGGTCGCGCAGCAAGTGGTTAAAAGCATTGAGCGAGCGCCCAGACCGGATGCCCTGCAGATCGATTTGTGCATACAGGATTTCTTCGCGATCCTGACTAGCGGGGCCGGCCAGCGGCCATCCGTCACCGCCCACGATCAGGCTTTGTCCGATGAATGGTTGCCCGCGCTCGGTGCCGATCCGGTTCGCGCACGCGATCATCAGGCCATTGCTATGTGCGGCGGCCATGGTGAGCGTCGCGGCCATCGCCTGGTGCTCTGCCGGCTGCCCCGGCATGGGCACCCAGTTCGTTGGCACGCAGACGATGTCGGCGCCATGGGCGGCTGCCAGCCGGTACACCTCCGGGAACCATCCGTCGTAGCAGATTGCGATCGAGATCCTCCCGAGCGCTGTATGGAACACCGGCGCGCCGCGATTACCCGGTTCGAAGTAGACGTTTTCGTTGTTCCAAAGGTGGAGCTTCCGGTACGTCCCGATGTGCCCGGACGGGCCGACGCAGACAGCCGAGTTGTAAAGTCGCTTGCCCTCGCGCTCTGCAACGCCCGCAACGATATGTACGCCAAGACGCTGTGCCGCGTCAGCCCAGATCTGGACCGTCTCGCCGTTCGGAAGATCTTCGGCCAGCGCGAACGCTTCTTCGCGGTCGGCAAAAACATAGCCGGTGTTGGCCAATTCGGGCAGGACAACGAGGGCCGCGCCGTTCTTCGCAGCTTCCTCGATGTAGCGGAGCGACCTCGCGACGTTTTCATGCTTTTCGCCGATGCGGGGCTCCATCTGTACGCAGGCCACAACCGGACCGTTAGTGTTCCGAGGGGCAGGGCTGCGCTGAAAGTTTTCCAATTCTGTTCTCCAAAAGCAAAAAGCCCCCGAACCAGCGTTGGTACGCAAGTTCGGGGGCTGCATAGCCTTCCATGTAGCACGGCATCGTTGCCGCGGATTGCCAATGAAACTCGGCAATCGATGGCGCAAATGTACGAAGCCCGCGTCAGCCCGTCAAGGAGATTTGACTGATTCTAGGGAAAGCCCTTAGCTCTCTCCGGCGAGTCCAAAATCCGGAAGGCTCTGAGGGCGTTTCGCGTAGCCCCACGGGCCCCGAGTCACGACGCCGGCTGCCTGCTTGCCGAGCGCGCAACCGCTTGTGGGCCAACGGCTGCGGCCCTATTCGCTTGTTGCCCTAGGCTCGCCGCAATGCAACACGCCGGGCAGCACTATCGCCGTCACGCCTCAACTCGCGTTTCCTCACAATGCAGGCAAGCCGACTCTCGTAACGCTAGGCAAGCCAACTCTCCTCAATGGTGGCAAGCGACTCGTGTTGAAGGACCGCTGATCGAGGGTGAACGGCCGCCTGAATGCGATCCATGACCGACCGGAGATGGCCGGTAACTGTCGTCATTGCGGTTTGCGAACGTAGTAGATATCCCACTCCGTTTCTATCGTCTTCGCGAATCCGTGCCGTTGATAGAAGCGATTCGACGTCGCTGTGCGTTGTGCTTTCGAACGTTACATTCATCCGTCATGCCTCGTTAATGGGGGGTCGATGTGAGGCGCATGCAGCGCAATGCCTATGCCATTCGCAGATCGCGCAACACATCAAGTACGTGTTGCGTGGAGCGCTCGATGTGCCCCGCGCGATGGGCAATGCCGAGCCGACGCCACATCGCCGGCCGCAATGGGCGCATGACAACGCGCTTGTCGGGCAATGGCGCAGTCGCCTCATGGGGTAACAGCGCGGCGCCGTATCCTGCCGCGACCAGACTCTTGATCGCGTCGTTGTAGTTAAGCTCGATGCGTGGCACCGGTTGATGCCCCCCAGTCGCGAACCACTCCGCCGTCAGTTGTGAAAGACGCGTTGTCGCATCGTTGAGAATGAGCGGTTGGCCAGCGAGCCATGCGGGCGTGACGCGGGCAGGGCACTGCCAATGTGCCGGCACAAAAGCCATCACGGGGTCGCGCCTCCAAGGCGTGATCACGAGTCCAGCCTCGGGCGGCTGAGGCAGCGCAACGAGCCCAACGTCCAGCGTTCCATCCACCAGTCCGGACAACGTCTCCCGCGACGTGAGCACTGCAACCTGAATGTCGATGGCGGGATGGTGCTGGCGCAGCACCTCAAGCGCTTGCGGTAACAGGTGTGCGATCGCGCCCGTCGAAGCGCCGATCCGCGCGCGCCCTTCGAGTCCTTGCACCTGGCGTTGAATATCCGCCAACGCCTGCTCCGCATCGGCCAGCAATCGACGTGCGCGCTCCACCAGCACCTCGCCTATCGCCGACGGCCTGACATGTCCGCGCTTTCGCGACAGCAGTGGCGCCCCAATGCGGTCTTCCAGTTCCGCGATGTGGAGGCTGACCGTTGGCGGTGCCAAGTGCAATGCACGTGCCGCCTCGGCAAATGAGCCGCGGTCTGCGATGGCCACGAGGGTGCGCAAGCGGTCCAGGCTGATTTCTCGCATGTCGGCGTCCAGATTCAGGAAAAATGAATGATCACGTTGTGAAATTCAACTTTCCCTATTCTATCTGTCAACGGAATATAGGGACTCGTGCTCGTTTTTGCTGGTTACCATTCAAAGTCAACGGAGTATTTCACGTATGGGCTCTCCCGTTGTATTCATCGACGGCGATCAAGGCACCACCGGGTTGCTGATCCAGGAACGGCTTCGTCACCGGACCGACATCAGACTGATGACGCTTGATGCCGCGGAGCGCAAAGATTTGCGGCGTCGCACGGAATTCATCAACGCCTGCGACATCGCGATCCTCTGTTTGCCTGATGCCGCGGCACGCGAGGCAGTGACCGCGATTGTCAATCCTGCGGTTCGAGTCATCGACGCCAGCTCCGCGCACCGCACGCAGCCGGACTGGGCCTACGGATTTCCGGAGATGGCGCCGGGGCAGGCCGAACGAATTGCCAACGCCCGCCGCGTCACCAATCCCGGTTGCTATCCGACCGGTGCGCTTGGCTTGCTGGGGCCGTTGGTGCAGGCCGGGCTTATCCCGCCCGATTACCCGATCAGCATTCATGCGGTCTCGGGGTACTCCGGTCGGGGACGGGCAGGCGTGGAGGAGTATGAGGGGGCGGGAGCCGTCAACGCGCCGTCATACCAGGTCTATGGCCTGAAACTCGCGCACAAACACGCGCCGGAAATCCAGAAGCACGCGGGGCTCGCGGAGCGTCCCATTTTCGTCCCGGCATACGGAGCGTTCCGTCAGGGCATCGTGCTGACGGTGCCCCTGGCGGTGCGGTTGCTGGCGCCCGGCGTGGACGGCGTGGCGCTACACACCGCCCTCGCTCGCCACTATGCTGAGGCGGTTCACGTGCGGGTCTTGCCGCTGCATGAATCGAGCGCCGTGGAGCACTTGGATCCACAAGTGCTGAACGGTACGAACGACATGCAATTAAGCGTGTTTCATAACGTGGACGACGGACAAGTCTTGCTGGCCGCCGTTTTCGACAACCTTGGCAAAGGCGCGTCTGGCGCTGCGGTTCAGAACCTGGACCTGATGCTTGCGTCGCAGTAGTTGTCGCGGGCTTGAGATGGCGTTCGGCCACCTCCGGATGTGCCAACGGAGGTTGGCGCATCTGTTGGTGGCCGTCGAACGATTCGTTCCGGTCGGTAAGGGTTAGCGGTCCGCCGGCTCAGGACGACCCTTCTCCGCCGTCGGACAGCTATTTGTGAGCGTCTCTACCACGCTCGATTACGGTCGTTCGTGGAGACATTTTCTGGACGGTGATCCGAAGCATTTGCTTCCACCCTCGATCGAAACACGTCAACTCGATCGGTCTCGCCCAGCGGCGGTGCATCAGTACTCGAACCTACGCAACTGTTAGAGCGCCAATGTCTCGTTGGTATCGACCGCATTGAGCAGCCTCGCAACGACTTCTCGCGTTTCACTGAGTTCGCGCAGCCGAACGTCGAGCTTTTCGACTTCACCGCGCAGCAACGCGCGCGCCTCTACGCATGGATGAAACACCGGTTTCTCACCGAGTACACAAGGCAGCAATAGCCGGATACTGCTGATCTTCAAACCTGCCGCGCTGAGCGTGCGGATGCGCTGTGCGGCGTCTACTTCGTCGGAACCGTATTCGCGGTAGCCCGAATCGGTCCTCCTCGGATTGAGGAGACCTTCGTTCTCGTAATACCGCAGCATCCGCTCACTGACACCGGTGCGGCGAGCCAGTTCTCCGATACGCATGACATCCCCAGAAAGAAACGCTTGACCTTGACAGCGATGTCAAAGTTTAACCTCTTTCGACCGCGCGGATTTCCCGCCGGTCCCTTCGTCAAGAGACCCCCAATATGACACCATCCAATGACACGTTTGACGGAACGTTTCCGTTTTCGCCGCGCTTCAGCGATGTTGCCGGCTTTCGCATGCATTACGTTGACGAAGGGCCTGCCGACGGCGCGGTCGTCCTGTGCATTCACGGGGAACCGACGTGGGGCTACCTGTTTCGTGATCTGATCAAGGCGCTCGCGGGCGACTACCGTGTGATCGCGCCCGACCACATGGGATTCGGCAAGAGCGAGACGCCGGAACATCGCACGTACTGGCTACAGGATCATATCGACAACCTTGAAAAGCTCGTGCTTGCGCTGGATTTAGACGACATCACTCTCGTCATGCACGACTTCGGCGGCCCCGTTGGCATGGGACTCGCCGCACGGCATCCGGGCCGCATTCGCCGAGTCGTCAGCACGAACGGACCGACGCCGTTTGGTCAAAGCACGTTATTCGACCGGCTGAATGCGAATGCCGCAGTCTCGCCATGGTTCCAGTGGATTCTCCGCTCCGATTCGCAAGGTCGTCTCGAACCCGTGCTGGACGAACTGGGCTTCAACATCCTGAGTGTCTTGAAGCTTAACGGCTTCGAAAACCACGCGCGTATTGACGATACGTGGCTGCGCGCCTACGGCTCGCGCTTCGCTCTGCCGACCGACAGTGCAGGCGCGATTGGCTGGGCAAAGGGCTTCGCGATCGGGGCACATCGTTTCGAAGTGCCAGACGCGCTAGCACTCGACGCGATCCGTTCAAAGCCAGCGCTTGCCATCTGGGGGGAGGCCGATCGGACGCTGGCAGCTGAACACTTTCTTCCGCTGTTCAGCGAGCTATTTCCCATGGCGCCGGTTCACCGACTCGCCGGAGTCGGCCATTACAGCTTCGAGGATGCGCCGCAAGCGATCACCGGACTGATTGCCGCATTCTTGAAGGCCCACTAACTCGCGCTTGGCCGGCCCGCAACACCGGCCTGGTGTGTCCGGAGTCGATCATTTCAATTCTTCCCCGCAGTCTGGCGCGGATTGAGCGTCGCAACGTCCGAGGAGAACGGCCAGACGTTCGTGCTTTGTAGAAGTCCGTTTATGGCCGATACCGGTCACGCGCGAAGGGCAGTTTCTGACCCTTCCCGGACGTTCTCTGTTGGCTGCCTTAAATGTCTCTTGTCGGAGATAGACGGTCATCCGAATGCACATCTCCTGACGAAGGAGGGCGGCCGCGATCGGCCATTCTCTGCAACAGCGCGAGCATACCCCTCGTCCCTCAATGAGCATTAACCATCAGCGTCAACAGTCCACGCTAGAAAGACTTCATGCTCGATGGGAAGCTGGCTTTTGCCGCAGTGACGATCCACTTTCTGAACGCCCTGACGGCTTCGTCGTCCGCACGATCCACATTGACGACCATGGTGTAATCGGGGCCGCGCCAAACCGGTCCTTGCAATGGACACACGAGCCTCCCCGCGGCGATCTCGCGCTCGATGAGGGGCAGCGACGCCAGGGTAACGCCGAGGCCTTCCGTCGCTGCGGCTAACTGCAGAAACACGTGATCGAAATTGAGATGGCGTAAACCCCGCATGGTCGGCTCGCCCGCCTCCCGTACCCATTCAGACCATGCTGTGTGCGTGCTCGTCGAATGCAGCCATGTGTGGTTGCGCAAATCGGCGACGGCCCGGAGCGGACGACTGACCAAAGCCTTTGGACTGCATGCGGGCAAGCGCAGGTCGGGCATCAGGATCGATGACTTGAGGCCGGCCGCGTCTTCGGGGCCGGAGCGCACGCCGACGTCGAATGCATCGCTGACATAGCGGAGCCGGCGCGAAGTGGTCGAAAGCCTCACATCGACGTCCGGATACAGCGCCTGGAAATCTGCCAGCCTGGGAATAAGCCAGCACAGCGCAAAGCTCGCCAACGCATTCACGCGTACCACACCCCTGATTCGACGCGTGATCGATTCCCGTCGCAATAGGCCCACCGAATTGCCCAGCTGCGCGAACGCGCCGTTGACATCGCCGAGCAATGTGGTTCCCTCGTCGGTGGGCACGACGCCGCGCGCGCGACGCTCGAACAACGGAACGCCGAACCAGTCTTCCAGCATGCGGATTTGCTTACCCACCGCCCAATGCGTCACGTGAAGCTCGTTCGCCGCACCCGCGAAGCTGCCGAGACGGGCCACCGCCTCGAAGTACCGCAAGGCATTCAAGGGGGGTAACTTTTCGGTATCCGCGGCGACGCGCTTCCTGGTACTCATAGGTGACTTTTTCTCCCGTCCGAGGCAATTTTATGTCAGTTGTTGCACGGGTGGGGCGACCGTACACTTCGGTCTGGCTTGCAACGATATGCGCGACGTGACTCGCACGTGCGCGCCCTGGTCCAACGAATGCGACTTCTCTTCCTCTCCGCGCCGGCGACGAACACAGCCGAGTGCCCCGATCCGACCCGCTCCGCGCAACGCAAACGCGTTTTATGGCTCTCGTGCACGGCACACGCGTTGCACGACGGCTACACCGACATGATCTACGCGCTGTTGCCTACATGGCAGGCGGATTTCGGCCTCGGCTACGGCGCGCTCGCGCTGTTGCGCGGCATCTACGCGGGCACCATGGCGACGCTGCAAGTGCCTGCCGGCAGCCTGGCACGCTTGCTTGGCACGCGCGCGACGCTCGCGATCGGCACGCTGCTCGCCGCGCTAGGCTATGCCCTCGCGGGCATGTCGGGCTCTTTGCTGGGGCTATGCGTTGCGCTCGCCGTGTCGGGTTGCGGATCGAGCACGCAGCATCCGCTCGGGTCGGGCGCTGTGTCGCGTGCATACGGACGCGACGCCCGCGCTCCGCTCAGTGTCTATAACTTTGCCGGCGATCTCGGCAAATCCGCGCTGCCCGCGGCCGTTTCGCTGCTGATTAACTTCATGCCGTGGCGTCATGCGCTGTGGGCGATGTCGACCATCGGCATTCTGGTCGCGCTGGTCATCGCACTTTTCCTCCCTTCGGTGCGCAGAATCGAATCGGAAGCCGAAGCGACGGCCGGCGAAGCCACGAAAAGTTCGCGAAGCGGATTCTCGCTGCTGTTTGCGATCGGCGTGCTCGATACCGCTGTGCGGATGGGCTTGCTCACGTTTCTGCCGTTTCTCCTGCGCTCGAAAGGCATCTCGCCTCAGATGATGGGTACGGCGCTGGCGCTGGTGTTCATCGGCGGCGCGGCGGGCAAGTTCGCTTGCGGCGCGCTCGGCGCGCGGGTCGGCGTGATCGGAGCGGTGTTCACCACCGAAGGCGCCACCGCGCTGCTGATTCTCGCCGTGATCTGGCTGCCGCTCGCGCCCGCGACGATCTTGCTGCCGCTGCTCGGCGTGATGCTCAACGGCACGTCGTCGGTGCTTTATGGGACGGTACCCGAACTCGCGCCGGCCGGTCGCACCGAGCGGGCATTCGCGCTCTTCTACACCGGCACGATCGCATCGGGGGCACTCGCTCCGATCGCGTACGGACTGGTGGGCGATCGGATCGGCGTGCACGGTGCGACGATCGTGACCGCCGCCACCGCGCTCGTCATCTTTCCGTTAGCGCTTGCGCTTCGCCGTCATCTGAGCACGACGTGAGTTGCCAAGTACGAGCGATGCTCAACAAATCAGGAAGCCTACGACAATGCATGACACTCCGACAATCGCCCTGGTGGGCCCTGGCGCAATCGGCGCTACCGTTGCCGCTGCGCTTCACGAAGCAGGCCGTACACCGGCGCTATTCGGGCGCACCGCACACGACCATCTGCACGTGCGATTCGACGGCGGACAGATTTGCGTGCCTGGGCCCGTGCGGACAAATCCGGCCGGCATCGAAACGACGTTCGATCTCGTCTTCGTCGCGGTGAAGACGACGCAGGTCGAAGCTGCGTCGACATGGCTGTCCGCGTTGTGCGGCGAGAAGACCGTGGTTTGTGTGTTGCAGAACGGCGTGGAACAAAGGGATCAATTCGCGCCTTACGTGTCGAAAGACCGTGTGCTGCCTTCGGTGGTCTGGTTTCCCGCTCAACGGAAAGTCGATGCCTCGGTGTGGCTGCATGCGAAACCGAGACTCACATTGCCGGACACGTCGGCGGCCCAGGCCGTCGTGACGGCGTTGCGCGACACCCGCTGTTCCGTGGATGTGACCGAGGACTTCACCAGCATCGCGTGGCGCAAACTGCTTCAGAACGCAGTCGCCGGATTGATGGTTCTGACGGGCCGCCGCGCCGGCATGTATTCCCGCGCCGATATCGAACACCTGTCGCTCGCGTATCTGAAGGAGTGCATCGAGGTCGCTCGTGCGGAAGGCGCGGCACTAGGCGATGAGGTCATGCGAGAAATCGTCGATGGATTCCGGCGCGCACCACCCGACCTTGGCACATCGATCCTCGCCGACCGGCAAGCAGGCCGGCCGCTCGAATGGGATAGCCGGAACGGCGTCATACAGCGTTGCGGCCGCGCGCATGGCATCGCCACGCCGGTCAGCGATCTAATCGTGCCGCTGCTGGCGGCGGCGAGCGATGGACCGGGTTAGGCTCAGCACGGCCGTCTGTTCGGTCCATGCGTCCAAGAGCCGGATCGGACGTTGACGGGTTTCGAAGTCAACCGGGCATCCGAGTGTCCGGCCTTTAATTCAGGCGAACGGCTGAAGCTGGCCGATACCTGCCCGATGGCAACGGCGGATGTTGGCGGGACACCCGATCAACGGGATGTTAAGTCAGGAAGACCTCGATCTTTCCTCAGGCAAGTCCACGCTGGATTGTCGCTAAATCGGGTATTCCAAAATCCGAAAGAATCGGTAGTCTGTGAGGCTTCGGCGAATCAAGGACCATCGCTGCGTGAAAGCAATCATCCGGATCTCTCCATGACTGAACCTCGTTTCACATTCCTTGACCAGCACGAATGGGAAAACTGGTTGGCTCAGAACGGCGGTACGTCGACCGGGATATGGCTACGCCTTGCCAAGAGGGGCACCGGGCTGCAGACATTGACGTATGAGCAGGCGCTGGAAAGTGCCCTTTGTCATGGCTGGATCGACGGTCAAAAGCAGACGGAAAGTGATGAATACTGGTTGCAACGCTTCACGCGACGCTCCGCAAAAAGTATCTGGTCCCGACTCAACAAAGAGCGGGCCGAAACGCTGATCGCCGCAGGCAGAATGCTGCCTTCTGGCATGCGGGAAATCGAGAAAGCCAAAGCGGACGGCCGCTGGGAGGCTGCCTATACATCGCCCAGTAACTCGGTCGTGCCGGACGACCTGCAGGTCGCACTGGATGCCAATCCCAAGGCCAGCGAGTTCTTTGCAACGCTGAGCGGCCGAAACCGCTACGCGATCCTGTTTCGGATACAGAACGCCAAAACGCCCGCGACGCGGGGGCGCAGGATCGAGGCGTTCATCGGCATGCTGAATCGCGGTGAAACCATTCATCCCTAAGCCGCGCAGTTCAACATCCAAAGCAAGTCGCCGGGCGATGCCGCGCAGGGTGGGCGACCCGCTGCGCGCGCCTTGTGCCGTGCGTCGAGGCCCCGACGCTGCTATTGGGTCGTGCGGAGATGGGGCGAAGCGTTACGCTCCGCAACCACGCGCGAGCGAGCAGATCAGGTCGAGACCGTCTCCAGTTGAATGCCCTTCGTTTCAACGCCGAAGAACCAAACACATGCGGCGGCAATGCCGAAACAAACCGCCCCGAACAGAAATACGGCGTCGCTCGTTGACCACGTGACGATCGCTCCCACGAGGGTCGGGCCCAACAACGCGCCAATTCGACCGCAGAACGAGGCGTATCCACACCCCGTGGCGCGCGCCCGCGAAGGAAACAATTCCGGTGTATAGGCATAGAGGACCGCCCACATACCAAATGCGAAGAATTGCATGCTCGCCCCTGCCACATAACTCGACCACTGGTCGGCCCCGGCCTGCAACACCTGGCCGAAAACATAGGTGGCGAGCGCGCCGCCAACGAGGGTGCCGACGCACGTCAACTTTCGCCCTAGACGTTCTACCGACCACGCCGCGACGAGGAAGCCGGGAATGCCGCCGAGCGAGATACAGACCGTGAACAGAACGGACTGCGTGACGGCGACCCCGCTCGCCTGCTGCAGCGCGCCAAGCCATGTATTCAAACCGTAGAATCCGAGAAGCGCGAAGAACCAGAGCGTACCGACGACCAGCGCGCGAACGCGGTAGTTCGCCGACCAGATGACTCGCATGCCGCGTTCTTCGAGCAGACTCTCCGAGGCGATCGGTGGAACGTGGGGCAGGACATTCAGGTGAAGTCGGCGCATGACCGACTGCTCCACGCGCGCCACAACCGCATCAGCTTCGGCATACCGTCCCTGCGATTCGAGCCAACGAGGTGACTCCGGTACATAGCGGCGAATGACAAACAGGAACAGCGCGGGCACGGCCTCCAGGGCGAACAAGACGCGCCAACCGTGGTGCGCCAGCACGTAGTAGGAAAGCAGTCCGGCGCTGATGAAAGCGATAGGCCAATTACCGTCCATCAACGCCAGATACTTACCTCGCTTGTCGGTGGGAATGAACTCCGACAGCAAGGTTTGCGCGAGCGGTAACTCCATTCCCATGCCGATCCCGAGCAGTAACCGGTACGCACTCAACTCGACCGGTCCCGATGCGACGGCACAGAGCACGCTGCCCAATCCCCAGACCACCATACTGATCTGAAACACCGGCTTTCGTCCGAAGCGGTCGGCAGCAATGCCCGAGCAGATTGCGCCGATCGCCATGCCGACGAAGCTCGCACTTCCGATCATCCCGGCCTGCACATTGGTAAGTGCGAAGTCGGCCTTGATCGATCCGAGCACGAACGTCATGGTGGCCAGATCGATATTGTCGAAGAAGAATGCCAGCGCTATGACGAGAAACAACCAACGGTGATACCCGCAGATGGGCAGCCGCTCCAGGCGTTGGGCCGCCGTTACACGACCGACTTCAATCGATTGCATTTTCATTCAACCTCCTCCGTTTTGACCGATCTCGTGGAATGTGTCAGTACCGGAGATCGGTACTGACATCCATCAATGTGGGCCGCCAAAACTAGTGAGGCGCGCGGGAAAATGTCGCATGCAATCGGAGTTACGCCAAGATGATGCTGCGGGATCACGTGGCACGCTTGCAACGCAAGCGACGGCGCGCGTCCCCATACTGCCCAACGCGATTATTTCGTGCGACTGAAGCGATGAGGATCGAACGCTCCTTCCGGGAGGCCCGACACGCACGCCCCTCGCTCGAATGGATAGCGAAGATAAGGTGCTTGAGGCTGGCCCGGCGGCGAATACTGGCCGTCTGCGAGAATGCGCTTCTTCGCGCTGAGGTTCTCGATCTGACATCGAATGGCCACGATCTGATTCGCGGCCCCCGGTTCGATGGCGGTGTAGTCGTTTTCCGGGCGAAACTTGCCCAATGCCTGGTTCTGATGTGCAATCACGTCCTGTGTTTCCATGCGGGTGAAAGCTTTGCATCGCGCGATGACGCTGTAGTACTCAAGACTGGTGTTCTGCCCTTTGGGCGCTTTGAGCAATGCGACGGGGCGATCGATCACGATAACAATGTGCGGATCTTCCTGGATCAGTTTGGAAAATTTTCCGAATCGCGAGCAGTGAATCAGGAAGGCGTCGCCTGTAAACGTAAAGCTTTGTGGCACCACGTAGGGAAACGGCTTGTCGTTCACGGCCACACGACAGATCAGCTCGTCGCGCAAAAACGCTTCGATGGCAGGCCAATCGGTCCACGTCAGATCCGTTCGACGCATTGTGTTATCAAGATACTCAGGCGTCATGATCCATGTCTCCTGTTGAAATGATGAGTTGTTGTTCTCGCCCGGGCCCTACCCCGATGCCCGCGACGCGACACGCCGTTGCCTCCTGGACCGCCAGGACAAATTTTTGCAATGACAAGGGAAGCAAAGAGAAGGCAAGCGGGGTATCCGGGAGGGCGTCGAAGGCGGGGAAGTGGCGGATTGTCGGAAGCGACCGACCCTTCCGTGCCTCGTCGACCAGGACGGGAATCCGACCGTCGCGTGTCTTTGAGAACAGTGACAGGCAATCGCACTTGTTCAGATACAGTTCGTCCACGCCATGGCGCTCGACGACCGCAGCCAGCTCGGCAAGGTCGAGCCGCCCGAGACGGCGCGGCCGTCCGCTGCCGGTGCCGTATTCTCCCGTCAACAGGCGAAGGGCGACGCCGACCGCAAACTCGTCCTCCGACGCCAGCATTTCGTGAGCGTCGAAACGGTCTTGTTCCTCACGCCAACCAATACCGCGCAGCTCGGCGTCTGCGCAATAGCGGGCTGACTGGTCTCCTCCGAATTCGGAGCGAAACGGCCCCGCGCCGACGCGCGAAGCAATGGCCTTCGCGACACCGATCGTCTTGCGGTGATATTGACTGGGAAGATCGCCACCGACGAAGGCAAATGCCGGCGCCGTATGACTGGCGGTGACATAAGGCTGTTGTCCGCCGGTGACGTCGAGCATTACGGACTGGGCACCTTCGAACAGAACGCGGGCCCCACCCTTGACCCTGCGCGTAAGCCATCGCGAGTCCGCGACGACGATTGTGCTCTGTAGGTCTTGCCATGCCGCGCGCATGCCTGTGATTGCGACGGCTGTCGCGGCTAAGGCTTCCGACGAGTTGTCGTGTAAAGCCGCGTAACGCGCCATCTGCTCGAACGCGCCCGCTTCGTCGGCGACCAGATCGCGAATCTGTACCACGGTGCGTATGCCGCGCTGCCAACGGAGCGACAAGTCTGCATAGCATGGACCAATGCCGTTGCCGGTCGTGCCAATGCCAGCCCCGTGTCCGGCATCGAGATCGAGATGCACGGGCTGAATGACCGTGCAGTGTTCACTCAAGTACAGCCGCGTTGCCAACTGACAGCCGGCGTTTCGGAGCGTGGTGATTTCGTCGGAAAGTTTCGTTAGATTGACGACGCATCCGGAGCCGATGTAGAGCAGCTTTCCCGAATGAAATACGCCTGAAGGCACCTGGGCGAGTCGAGCGCTTGCGCGTGGAGTCTGCACCGTGTGGCCTGCGTTCGCACCACCATTGAAGCGGGCGACGATGTCGTAATCGGCCGCAAGCATGTCGACGATCTTGGCTTTTCCCTCATCGCCGTATTGGAGGCCGACAAGAACATCGGCATACCCCGAGCCGGCGCTCATGAGGCGAGGGCGAACGTGGCTTCCACCTCGACGGGCGCATTGAACGGCAGACTTGCCACGCCGATGGCGATACGGGCATGCGCTCCCGCCTCGCCGAAGAGCTGCGTCAGTAGTTCTGATGCCGCGTTCACGATAAACGGCGCGTCGGCAAATCCTTCGGATGTCGCGACGAATCCGCCTACCCGCAACACGCTCTCGACGCGATCGAGGCGTCCGTCGGTGGCAACGTGGGCCCAACCAAGAAGATTCATCACGCAAAGCCTCGCCGCACTTCGTGCGTCATCGGTCGAAACGTTGGATGGCACTTTGCCCACCCAAACGGGCACGCCATTTCGCACCGGCAATTGCCCAGAGACGATGAGCGTGTTGCCATGCAATTTGAAGGGCTTGAAAGGGGCCGGTGCCACCGTAAGGCTCGGCAATGCCAGCCCCGCTGCGGTGATGCGGTCGTAGATGTTCATGAGATCTCCAGAATGGCGCCGCGGCTGCGGCTGCCTGTCAATTCTGGATGATCCGGCAGGTGGGGAATGTAGCGGCGACGCAGACGTATATCGCGATTGCGCCAATCGACATCAGGCGACTCAGGGCTTGAAAAATTCCGTCGGCGTGCAACCGAGCGCCTTGCGGAACATCGCGCTGAAAGCGCTTGTACTGTCATAGCCGAGCGACGAGGCAATGTCCGTCACGGAATGTTGCGCGCTCAGCATCTGCACGGCCACGAGCAATCGGGCTTGTTGCCGCCAGCGCGTAAAGGTCATGCCGGTCTGTTCCGGAAACAGCCGGATGATGGTGCGCTCGCTGGCGCCCACGACTCTGCTCCACGCCGCGACGGATGTCTCTTCCGAGGGATTCGAAAGAATCCACCGACAAATGCGGGCGATGCGCTCGTCCGACGGCATGGGAAGGTGCAGCGGCTCGGTGCTCAGCGGTCGAATCTCATGAAACAGCAGATCTACGACGGCCGCATCCCGGCTATTGGGCGCATAGTCGACAGGCATCCGGGTGACGGCGTCGATGAGTTCGCGCAGCAGCGGCGACACCGACACCACGCAGCAATCGCTTGAGCGAAGCGGGGCGCGGTCGGCATCGAAATAAAGCGTGCGCATTTCGATGGCGCCGACCGCCTGCATGCAATGCCTGACGCTCGGCGGTACCCAGACAGCGCGAAGCGACGGCACGACCCAGTTGCCTTTCGCGGTGGTGACGACAATGGCACCCGTGCTTGCATAGATCAGCTGTCCACGGATGTGTTCGTGATAATCGATGAAGAAGCGATCCGGCAGGTCGCGAGCCATGCCACCCACCGGCCGCGCGATCCGCTGGTAATCGTCTCGATCCTCACTTTTTCCGAACATGGCGTAACCTCGTCATAGCTTGACACTTGTCCGCGCGCCGCGGCGTCGTGTGTCTCTTAGATTCGGAATTTGCGCCGTAACGATGCGGCGCGAGATCGACTTCCATTCCGATAAGTGAGGCTAGCATGCCGGTTTACCGTTCATTTGATCAAGAGGCGTTGGATCGTCAGTACAACGTTCGCGCGGGCATTCCCGATCATCTCGAAATTTTTTCTCGTTGGGCCCGCACTGGCGAAGCCTTCCGTCGCGCCAAGACGTTCAGGGAGGATGTCGCCTACGGCAGCGAGGCGAAGCAGACCTACGACCTGTTTCCCGCGCCGGGGCAAGGCCGGCCAACGCTGGTGTTCATTCATGGCGGCTACTGGCAATCGCTGGATAAATCCGATTTCAGCGCGCTGGCCGGTCTATATCAGGCCAACGACATCAACTTTGTGGTCGTGAACTATCGCTTGGCGCCAGAGGTACGGATGGCGGAAATCGTCGACGACAATCGCCAGGCAGTGCTGCACCTGTACCGAAATGCCGCGAGCCTCGGCATCGATCGCGACGCAATTTATGTTTGCGGCAGCTCGGCGGGTGGTCATTTGACGGCTGCATTGGCAGGCACTGACTGGGCGTCGTTCGATGCCCCTCCCAATTTGATCAAGGGGGCATGTGCGATCAGCGGTCTTTACGACCTTGAGCCGATACGCCTGTGCTATCTGAACAAGGCGGTTCAGCTCGATGAAGATGACGTGGTCGCCTTTAGCCCGATCCATCATCTCCCTAAAGTACCGCTGGCGTACATTCTCAGTGTGGGCGGAGACGAGTCGGATGAATTTCATCGACTTCAGGCACAGTACCAAACGATACTGAACGACCACGGTCTGGACGTACGGATCGTGCGCCAGCGTGACGGCCATCATTTCGATGCCGTTGACCGAGTGGGCGAAGCGGGGAGCGATCTTTCGAGCGCGATTCTCACCATGATCAACGCTCGATAATTGCCTGTGGCATTGCGTGTCCGGCCATGCGTCGCGATCCTTCGTGATCGACGGACTGTGGTCGGTTACCGCCGCTGGCGAATGGTCGCTCCTGGCACCCTATTGCGCCGGGCGCGATTGTCACCGGTTGCCTTAAGCGGACCCATCGGCCCGTCGATGTGTTAAAATCCTTGACTGATCAAACATTGATCCGTCAAAAAATGGCTCCCAGTCCCAATACCCCGCATTCGGCGGGGCAGGTATTGCCGTTCCGGCAATCGATCGTGGCGATGCTCGGCCTGTGTTTCTGTACGATGATGGTGGCGCTTGACCAGACAGTGGTCGGTACCGCGCTGCCGACCATCGTCTCTGAACTCAAGGGTTTCGAGTACTACGCCTGGGTCGCAACCTCGTATCTCCTCACCTCCGTCATCACCGTGCCGATCTTCGGACGTCTCGGCGACTTCTACGGACGCAAGCCCTTCGTCGTTGCGGCCATCATCATCTTCACCGCCGCATCGGTCCTGTGCGGCGCCTCGAACAGCATGTTGTTCCTCGTCATTGCGCGCGCTCTGCAAGGTATCGGCGGCGGCATGCTCGTCGGCACCGCATTCGCCTGCATCCCCGAGCTGTTCCCCGATCCCCACGTGCGTCTGCGCTGGCAGGTCATGCTCAGCTCCGCCTTCGGGATCGCCAATGCCATCGGGCCCTCGCTCGGCGGTTTCCTCACCGAAGCCTATGGCTGGCGATCGGTTTTCTACGTCAACCTCCCCGTGGGTCTGCTCGGTCTGTGGTTTGTCGGCCGTCACCTGCCGCATATGCGCGCCGGCGGGCACGGCAAGGCGAGCCTCGACTGGCTCGGCGCCGTCCTGATCACCGCCACGCTCGGTAGCCTGCAAATGCTCGTCGAATGGCTGCCCGCCGATGGCCTCTCGCGCGGCGTGCTCATGTTGCTCGTCGTGTTGGCGATCTCGTCGTATGCGCTTTACCAGTGGGAGCGGCGCACGTCGCATCCGATCGTGCCGTTCGAAATGTTCCGCGACAAGAAACTTGCGCCGCTCTTCGTGCTGTCAGCCTTCGCCGGCTTCACCATGTTCGGGGTGCTGTTCTACGCGCCATTGCTGCTCCAGGGCGGCTTCGGCCTCTCGCCGAGGGAAACGGGTCTGCTGATCACGCCGATGGTCGTGTGCATCACCGTCGGCAGCATCGTGAACGGCCGGCTCATCACGCGCCTGCCAAATCCGAACGTGATGCTCTACGGCGGCTTCTTTCTGCTCGCGCTCGCGTGCGCCGGCGTGATCACCACGCATCGCGGCACGCCGCATGCCCTGATCGCCACCTACATGCTGTTCGCCGGACTGGGCCTCGGTTTCGTCATGCCGAACCTCACCGTCTTCGCCCAGGAAGTTGCCGGGCCCGCGCACTTGGGCATCGCCACCGCGCTCATGCAATCGCTGCGCATGATCGGCGGGATGCTCGGCACGGCCATCGTCGGTACGCTCGTGAACCACAGCTACACCGGCCGCGTGACGGATGCCCTCGCCGCCAACGGCGGTACGCATTGGGTGCCGCAACTTGCCGATCCGCAGATCCTCGTCAATGCGCAATCGCAAAGCGATTTCCTGAGCGCGCTCGCACCCCTGGGGCAGAATGGCGCGCTCTTCATCGAATCGGCTCGCACGTCGCTCGTTGCCGCCATCCACAACGGGCAAATGATGTCGCTCGCGGCAGCGCTCGCCGGTCTGTGGTTCGTCAAGCGCGTGCCGCTCATTCGTCTGACGCGCGGCGCCAAGCCGCAGCCGCCCGTCGGGGAGTGACGCGATGCCCACACCGCAAAGACGCAACGTTATCCAGCAACTCGGCCAGACCTATCGGGCGATGATGCTTGCCTTCGACGCTCAGGTCGGACACCCGCTGCCGCGCTGGCGAATCATTCTCGCGCTGGCCGAGCGGGGTACCTGTTCTCAGAAGTTTCTCGCGGAACATTGTCGTCTCGATCCGGCGTCGCTCACGCGTCAGTTGAAGGCGATGGAAGCGCTCGGCTGGATCTCGCGCGCGACCGATCCGCACGACAACCGTCTTACGAACGTCACGCTTACCGTCGCCGGCATGGCCGTGTACGACGAGGCGACGCCACGCCGTCAGGCCTTCTTCGACGACGCGCTCGAAGGCATGACGCCCGCCGAGATCGCAACGCTGGAAAGCGCGCTCGGCCATCTGGAAGCGCAGTTCAAGTCGGTGGCGTCGCGAGCGAAAGCGACCGATACGGACGCGAAGTCAAGTGGCGACGCGACGCGACCCGCGCACGTCGAGACACCGACGTCGGCGTTAGCCACGTCACCCGGCAAACGCGCGTCGCGCAGTCGAGCGTAAGCGCCTCGTCGCGACGCGCCGTTGCTCACATCGCGACCGTATTTGACGTAAAAAAGCCGCCCATCGTGAGCTGCATCCCAACGGTTGGATTCGCGTCCAACCTCGCGGGGCAGTTCACATCGGGCGGCTTTGTCGTTGTAGCGCGCTACAGCGGCTGGAGCGATACGCGTTACGTTGTCGATGCGCGATCAGAAGAACGTCTGCACGATGTCGACGACGTTGTAATCGCTGTCGATCACCGGCAAATGACGCCATTTGTCGAACGTGAGACACGGATGCGAGATGTCGAACGCGATCATGTCGCCCACGCGGATGTCGTCGCCTGGGGCGATGCGCAGATACGCGTGCTGATCCATCATGCCCGTGACTTCCCAGTGCGCCGGCGTCGCCGTCGGTGTCTTGCTCTCGCCCGGACGGAACTGCAGCGCCGGTTCCGGCATGCCGGCATCGAACGCCGCGTCGCGCTTGCCGAGCGCGATGATCGCGCGCTCCGGCTCCGGGATCGATTGCACATACGCCCAGAGTTGCAGCGCCGGTTGCAGTTGCGAGCGCATCTGCTTCGCGATCGGGTTGCGCGTGGCGATCTGCGCTTGCGCGGCCTTGTAGATGCCGACGTCGTGCGTGAGATAGCAGCCCGGGCGCAACACGACGTCGAGCGGCGCGCCCACGTCCTTGTGCGCGAACTCGTCCGCGACGACGTCGTACCACGCCGAACCTGCACCCGAGAGTACCGCCGGCGTGCGCTCGATGCGACCCGCCGCCACCAGTTCGCGCGTGATGCCCACCGCGCGTTGCAGGAACGCACGAATGTCCGCTTCGGTGCTCAGCACCCCCTCGTAGACTTCCACACCCGCGAGCTTGACCGCGTCGTGATACTGCGCCAGAGCGTCGAGCACCGCCTGCTGCTGCGCGGCGTCGCGCACCCCGGTACGGCCGCCCGTCACGCCCAGTTCGATGAGCACCTGGATCGACTGACCGCGCGCACGGAAGAACTTGCCCAGATGCTCCACCGCGGCGGCGGAGTCCACCAGACAGAAGAATTCGAAATCGGGATCCGTCAGCAAATCGGCGATCAGCGCCATGTTGCGCTTGCCGACGAGCTGGTTCGCCATGAGCACGCGTCGCACACCGTGGTGATACGCCGCGTGGGTCTGCTGCGCCGTGGCGAGCGTGATGCCCCACGCGCCCCCCTCGAGTTGTCGGCGGAACAGCTTGGGCGCCATCGTCGTCTTGCCGTGCGGGGCGAGTTTCACGCCGTACTCATGCACGAAGCGCTGCATCCACGCGAGGTTGTGACGGATCTTTTCCTCGTAGAGCACCGCCGTCGGCAGGCTCAGATCTTCGTCCAGCAGATTCCATCCCAATCCGGCCGTCGCGGACGGGGCGAGCGGGACTTCCATCGCCCCCAGACCCTTGTTGAGGGTATCGATCATGCCGTGCTGATAGTTTGTATCATTCATTGGGAATCATCTCCGTGACGATGCGGATAGGGCCGCTGGATGCCTCCTATAATAGCTTTTAATTCCCTGTGTTTGACAATTTTGTTATAAAGTACCAAAAAAGTTGCCAAACCTATCAGCAAGGCACCCCGGCACGGCGTCGTGGGGGCCACATGGACCCGAGAGATGCCCGAAACCTTCGATATCGTGACGCGCGTTGCCGAGCGCACCGACGCGCTGAGCCAGGCGGAACGCAAGGTCGCGCAGGTGGTGCTGGACGATGTCGCCGGCGCGGCAGCGGTGTCGATCAACGTGCTGGCCGAGCGCGCGGGCGTGAGCGAGGCGAGCGTGACGCGTTTCGCCAAGGCGATGGGCTGCCGCGACGTGCGCGATCTCAAGCTGCGTCTGGCGCAAGCCGCCGTCGTCGGACAGCGCTTTTTCGGCGCGAACGCGGCGAGCGGGCCGGACGGCTCGACGGAAACCATCGACCGCATTGCCGACGATATCCAGACGACGTTGCAGTTGCATCGCAGCCTCATCAAGCCGGACACCGCGCGTCGCGCGGCGGCCCGGTTGCTGTCGGCGCGCATGGTGTACGCGTTCGGAATGGGGGGCGGCTCGTCGCTGATGGCCGATGAAGCGCGTTACCGGCTTGTCCGGCTCGGACGCCCGGTCGCGACCTATCAGGACGCCGTGCTCGCCCGCATGGTTGCCAGCACGCTCGGGCGCGACGACGTGGTGCTCGCCTTCTCGGTGAGCGGCCACACGCCGGAGCTGGTCTCGGCCTGCGAGATCGCCCGCGAGTACGGCGCGCAGGTGGTGGCGGTCACGGCGACCGGCTCGCCGCTCGCGGCGCTGGCCGACGAGGTGCTGCCGATCCGTGCACTGGAAACGGATTTCATTTTTAAGCCGTCGTCGTCGCGTTACGCGATGCTGCTGGCGATGGACGTGCTGGCCACGGAACTGGCGTTGCTCGCCAAGCCGCAGAGCCAGGCGCTGTTGCGGCGGATCAAGTACGTGCTCGATACGCATCGGGGCGGCGGCGATCGCCAGCCCCTCGGAGACTGACATGACTGACTGCCTCGCGAACCGAACGGTCGACACCCTCATCACCAACGTGCGTCTGGCGGACGGCTCCGGCGCGCCCATGACCGACGAGCGCTTCGACGTCGCGCTGCGCGACGGCCGCATCCATACGATCGCCCCGGCCGGTGCGCTCGCCGGCTGGCACGCCGCGCAACAGATTCGCGGCGACGGCCAGGTGTTGAGCCCGGGCTTCATCGACGTACATACGCACGACGACACGAACGTCGTGCGCACGCCCGACATGACGCCGAAGCTCTCGCAGGGCGTGACGACGGTCGTCGTCGGCAACTGCGGCATCAGCGCGGCGCCGGTCACGCTCAGGGGCGATCCGCCCGATCCGATGAACCTGCTGGGCGACGCCGACGCATTCCAGTATCCGACCTTCGCCGCCTACGTTACCGCGCTCGAAGCCGCGCAGCCCGCGATCAACGTGGCGGCGCTCATCGGTCACACCGCGCTGCGCAGCAACCATATGGATCGCCTCGACCGGCCCGCGACCGAGGCCGAAATCGAAGGCATGCGCGCCCAATTGCGCGAAGCACTCGAGCATGGCGCATTGGGGTTGTCGACGGGGCTGGCCTACGCGAACGCGAATGCCGCGCCGACGGAGGAAGTGCTCGCGCTCGCCGAGCCGCTCGCCGCGGCGGGCGGTCTCTATGCGACGCACCTGCGCACGGAGTTCGCCGAGATTCTCGAAGCGCTTGATGAAGCCTTCCGCATCGGCCGTCATGCCCGCGTGCCGGTCGTCGTCTCGCACCTGAAGTGCGCGGGCGTCGACAACTGGGGACGCAGCAAGGAGATTCTCGACGCGCTCGACCAGGCGCAGCGCTTCCAGCCGGTCGGCTGCGACTGCTATCCGTACACGGCCAGTTCGTCGACGCTCGACCTCAAACAGGTGACGGACGACTTCGACATTCTGGTGACGTGGTCGCAACCGTACCCGGAGCAGGGCGGCAAGCTGCTCGCGACGATCGCGGTCGAGTGGGGCGTCGACCTGATGGAGGCCGCGAAGCGTCTGCAACCGGCGGGCGCGGTGTATCACTGCATGGAGGAAGACGACGTGCGGCGCATTCTGCGGCACCCGGCAACGGTCGTCGGCTCCGACGGGCTGCCGAACGATCCGTTGCCGCATCCGCGTCTGTGGGGCGCCTTCCCGCGTGTGCTCGGTCGCTACAGCCGCGAGCAGCAACTGTTCCCACTGGCCGAGGCCGTTCACAAGATGACGGGGCTCTCCGCCGAGCGCTTCGGTCTGACGGACCGGGGGCTGGTACGCGAGGGGTATTGGGCCGACCTGGTGCTGTTCGATCCGGCCACCGTGGCCGATGCCGCGACCTTCACCGATCCCATGCAGCCTGCGTACGGTATTGCGGCGGTGTGGGTCAACGGCGTGCTGGCTTGGCAGGATCGCGCGCCTACGCAGAATGCACGCGCAGGCCGCTTCGTGCGTCGCGGCACGCCGCAGCCGGTGCTTTGAATGAGTGGAAATGAAACCGTTTAGTCGAAAGGAGCAATGATGAGCATCAAACGATATGGCGTGGAAGGCGGGCAGGGCACAGGCGGGCAACGCATGCCGTTCGCACGCGCCACCGAAGCTGACGGCTTTCTGTTCGTCTCGGGTCAGACCCCGATGAAAGATGGCGAAGTGATCGACGGGGGCATCGTTGCCCAGTCGCATCAGGCCATCCGGAACATGCTGGCGATTCTCACCGAAGCCGGTTACGGACCCGAGCATGTAATGCGCATTGGCGTGTGGCTCGACGACCCGCGCGACTTCGCGTCGTTCAACAAGGTGTTCAAGGAGTACTTCGGCGATCATCCGCCCGCGCGCGCCTGCGTGGTGTCGAGCATGGTGATCGACTGCAAGGTGGAAGTGGACTGCGTGGCATACAAGAAGCCAGCCGCATAAAGCCCGAAGGGCAGAGGGATCGAAGGCCCGCGGCATGCGGGCTGTGCATTGACGGACACTTCAGTACCCGTTTCACAAAGTTTGCGGTTTGGCTTCGATGGCGGGTGTCGTCGCGAGCGCGCAGTCTTCAATCTCCTAACCCAAGAGGAGGTGGACTGTGACACTAGGATCAATTTCCGGGATCGCGCCGACGATGCAAGCACCGCAGACGGACGTCGAGGCCGTCGATGAGCAACGCGTCACGATCGATTTTCCGGCGTCGCCCGATGACGTCCGTTTGCGCTCTCAAAGCACTAGCTCGTGCCGCCTCAGCATGGCGGGGTGTACCAGCGGGATGTCGGGGCTGGTAACGCTGGTACTGGGATTGGCGGGACTCGCGACCGCGGCCTACGTCTGCGTTGAGACCGATAAGCAGGCCGGTAGCGCCGTTGCCAATAGCGAGATTCAACGGCTGGGATATGGCTTCGGTGGGAGTGTGGCCGTTCTGGGGGGCATGCTCGTGACGTATGGCGTCGGTCAGCTCTGCTATGCCGCGGCGAAGCGTCGTGAAGCTCAGGAAGAGGCGTTGGAGCTTAGCCAGCAGGCGCGATTCGAATCGACGATGGGAGAACTCCGTCCGTGAGCACGTTTGAGATTCCCCAGGGCAAGCGGCCATCGTCGCAGCATATCGCCAAGGAGATCGACGTGGCGCTGGCGGTGGTGCGCGACGCACAAAAGCAGCAGGCGGCGATGGGCATGCCGAGTCCCGGCGCGTGGGACGCGATGCAGTGCGATGCCGCGTATCGCTGCGGCTATGGTGCTTACGAGCGTGGCGACTACGCGCAGGCGATCGAGTGCTTCGCGCCGCTGTTGTCGGCGTGTCCGCTCCAGGCCGACTACGCGGTGGCGCTGGCGCTCTCGGTGCAACGGCTCGGTGAACCCAAGGCGGCGCTGTCGCTGTTCATGGCGGCGGCGTTGCTGGACGAGGCGTCGCCCGGCCCGATGTATCGCGTTGGCGAGTGCCTGATCGAGTTGCGCCAATTCGACGCGGCCTATCGCGCCATGAAGGAAACGCTGCACCGCTGCGCCGGTCGACCCCAGTATGCCAACGTGGGCAACGCGGCCCGCCGGATGATGGCCCGCGTCAGCTTCATGCGCTGACTCCCCTCTAGATGTGCGTGGATTGGCGACGGGTCTCATCAACCCGTCGCTTTTTTTCGCCCTCGGCTTATTGGCGAGCCGTGCGGGCGTTGTCCGGCATCGGCAACGTGAAGTTGGTGCGGAACGGGTTGATATCGAGTCCGCCACGCCGCGTGTAGCGCGCGTAGACGGCCAACTGGGTCGGTTGGCACTGGCGCAGGATGTCCATGAAGATCCCTTCCACGCATTGCTCATGAAAGCCAGTGTGGCGCCGGTACGAAATCACGTACTTGAGCAGCCCTTCCTGGTCGATGGGCGGGCCAACGTAGCGAATCTGCAGACTGCCCCAGTCGGGTTGTCCTGTCACCGGGCAGTTGGACTTGAGCAGGTTCGAGACGAGGGTTTCCTCCACAGGCGCTTCGCCCTGTGCGGCCTTGAGCAAGGTCGCATCCGGCGAATAAATATCCGTGTCGATATCGAGCCGGTCGACGAGCAGGCCGTCAAGTTCGTCGAGTTCGAGTTTGGCGAAGCCGCCCGGCTCGACGAGACGCACCTGCACCGCCGCGCCTGCGGCTTCGGACAGATCCTGCTGAATCAGCGCCCGGGCGGCATCGGCATTCGCCAGTTTGGTCTGGGCGAATGAGCCGAGATACAGCTTGAACGATTTCGATTCGATGATGTTCGGCGAGTCGGCCGGCACCATGGCCGTGAGCAACGCGATCTGCGGCTTGCCCTTGTCGTTGAGCCACGAGAGTTCGTAGCCGTTCCAGATGTCCGCGCCAAAGAACGGCAGGACGTCGGGTACGCCGATGGCCGCGCGCGCCGGGGCACGGGCGATCGCGAAGAGCAGGCACGGGTCGTATTGCTCGGTGTAGGCAACTTCCTTGCCGAGCGGAGATTGGTCAGGCGTGGTCATGGTTGGCAATGCCGCTGATAACGTGTCCGGTCGGGCTCACCCGCGCGGCGGACTCGCAGTGGCGTGTCTGATCGTCAAAGAAGAAATCGGGCTCGAATTCGCGCAGGAACGCGCCCTTGTCGAGCCCACCCAGGAACATCGCCTCGTCGATGTCGATTTTCCAGTCCATCAGCGTGCGGATGGCCCGCTCGTGGGCCGGGGCCGAGCGCGCCGTGACCAGCGCCGTGCGGATTTTGACCGGCACTTCGTGGCCCGCCAGGCTTTGCAGGCGATGCAGGGCCTGCAACAGCGGCTTGAACGGACCCGGCGGCAGCGGGGTCGCGGCACGTTCGGTCTCGTGCTGCTGGAACGCGTCGAGGCCGTTGCGCTGGAAGACCCGTTCGGCTTCGTCGGAGAAGAGCACGGCGTCGCCGTCGAAGGCGATGCGGATTTCGTCGGGATGCAGCTCGGCTTTTTTCGCCGAGTCGGGATAGACGCGCGCGGAAGGAAATCCGGCCACCAGCGCACTGCGCACGTCGCGCTCGTTCGCGGAGAGAAACAGGTGCGCGCCCAACGCATTGAGATAACCGAACGGATCGCGCCCGCGCGTGAACACGCCGCGCTCGATCTTGAGGTCGACCTGACGCGCCGAACGAAACACGCGCATGCCGCTCACGGGATCGTTGCGCGAGAGGACGACGACTTCCACGCGGTGGTTGTCGATCTCGTTGCCCTGGTTGAAGGCGAGGAGCTTCTGCACGAGCGGGAAGGCGACGCCGACGCGTGCGGGCACGTCGAGGCGGTCGAGCTGGTACTGCCGGTACGATCGGTCGTCGCCGCCAGCCACCCCGGCCTCGTACACGCGGTTCTCTTCTTCGAAGTCGAACAGCGCGCGCGAGGATATCGCGACAACGAGTTTGTTCTCGAGCGTGATCGGCATGGTGGCAGCGAAACTCCTGTCGTGAGGCGGTGAGCGGCGGCGTCTATCGGGCCGGCTTACGCGAGGAACAGCTTGTAGACCGGGTTGTCGCTCTCGTCCCAGTAAGGATAGCCGAGCGTGGCGAGGAAGTCGCGGAACGCGGCCTTCTCGTTGTCGGGCACCTGGATCCCCACGAGGATATTGCTGTAATCGGCCCCCTGGTTGCGGTAGTGGAACAGGCTGATGTTCCAGTTCGGGCTCATGGCCGAGAGGAAAGTCATCAGCGCGCCCGGACGCTCCGGGAACTGGAAGCGGTACAGCACTTCATGGCTGGCGAGTGTGGAGCGGCCGCCGACCATGTAGCGGATGTGCTGCTTGGAGAGTTCGTCGTTGGACAGGTCGAGCGTGGGAAAGCCGTGGCGTTCGAAGCCGGCTTTGATGCGCTCGCCTTCGTCGCGGTTGTGCATCTGGATACCCACGAAGATGTGAGCGCTCGACGCTTCGCTGATGCGATAGTTGAACTCGGTCACGTTGCGGTTGCCCACCACTTCGGTGAAGCGCTTGAAGCTGCCGCGCGCTTCGGGAATGGTGACGGCGAACACGGCTTCGCGGGCTTCACCGACTTCGGCACGCTCGGCCACGAAGCGCAGACGGTCGAAGTTCATGTTGGCGCCGGAGGTGATCGCGACGAGCGTTTCGCCTTTGAGCTTTTCGCGCTCGGAGTAGAGCTTGGCCCCGGCCACGGACAGGGCGCCCGACGGTTCGAGCACGCTGCGGGTGTCCTGGAAGACGTCTTTGATGGCGGCGCAAAGTTGGTCGGTGTCCACGCGCACGACTTCGTCGAGGTAGGCCGCGCACAGGCGGAAGGTCTCGGCGCCGACGTATTTGACGGCGGTGCCATCGGCGAAGAGGCCGACGTCGCTCAGCAGGACACGTTCGCCGGCGTGAATTGATTGGGCCATGGCGTCGGAGTCGACGGATTGCACGCCAATGACTTTGATCTCGGGCCGCACGGCTTTGACGTAGGCCGCCACGCCCGCAGCCAGGCCGCCACCGCCGATGGGCACGAAGATGGCATGCAGCGGTCCCTGGTGCTGGCGCAGAATTTCCATGGCGATGGTGCCCTGGCCGGCGATGACGTCGGGGTCATCGAACGGGGGCACGAAGGTCAGGCCGCGCTCTTCTTGCAATGTCATCGCGTGGGCGTAGGCGTCGCTGTAGGAGTCGCCCGCGAGCACGACTTCGACGGCGCGCCCGCCGTGGGTTTTCACGGCCTCGATTTTCACCTGCGGCGTGGTGACGGGCATGACGATGACGGCCTTGCAGCCCAGGCGCGCAGCAGAGTAAGCGACGCCTTGCGCGTGATTGCCTGCCGATGCGGTGAGCACGCCGCGCTCGCGGTCGGCTTCGCTCAGGTTGGCCATCTTGTTGTATGCACCCCGAATCTTGAAGGAGAACACCGTCTGGTTGTCTTCGCGCTTGAGATAAATTCGATTGTGCAGACGCATGGAGAGCGTGCGTGCGAGTTCGAGTTCGCTTTCTTTGGCGACGTCGTAGACTTTGGCGGTCAGAATCTTCTTCAGATAGTCGGGAGCTGCGTCGGACATGATTTAAGGCTTCTTCAGGTTAGGCACATCGAGGAACGAAAGGACAATGATAGACCAGCACGTCCGCCGGGGCGGTCGCGCTTGGTTTCTCTGGAAAAAACGGGAAAGGAGAGTGCGCGCCCTAGCGAAGGTCGTCTGGGGTGTCGATGTCGCGCACGATTCCGGCGTCGTCGACATCGACGATCGTAATGTGCCCGCTAATCAACAGGTCGCGCGCGCCGATGTCGCCATCGAGGGCGCTCAGGCGCGGTGTCAGGGCGGATCCGAACGCGACGGGGTGGCCGCGTTGTCCTTGGTAACTCGGAGCGACGATGGCGTCGGGCGACGTGAGTCCGCCGGCAATCGCGCGAATGGTGTTCGGATGAATGTAGGGCATGTCGGCCAGCGCGATGAGCCAGCCGTCGAGATGTTCGAGCCCCGAGGGCGGCGCTTCGTCGACGCCGGACCGGATGCCGGCGGCAAGCGTTGCGCCCATGCCGCGTTGGGTGGCATGGCTCATGACGACTTCACACCCGGCCTGCAACAGCACGCTCTCCAGCTCGGCCGAGTCCGGGCGCACCACCGCGATGACGCGCGGCAACACCGCCAGCAGCGCGTGGGCGCTGGCGAGGGCAACGGGTCGGTTCAGGGGATCGCCAGGCAGCGGCGCGAGCAGCTTGTTCCTGCGCCCCGCCGCATCGAAGCGGGTACCGAGTCCGCCTGCCAGTAGAATGGCCACGGGCGGCGTCGAGGGTCGGGTCATGGGGGTGCATTATGCGCCAGACTCTTTGTTTCTGCCAAACGCGTGCGTGTACCCTCTCGCGGGATGTGCCGACCGTCCGGTCGGTCATGGAGGCAGGGTTGCCGCCATTTTTTCGGTCGTTTTTGTCTTTTCCCGGAGTTGCATGGAGTCGTTCATCACCTGGCTGCTCGGCGTGCTGGCCCTGCCCGGCGTCGGCCTGCCGGCCATTTTCCTGGTGTCGTTTCTGTCGGCCACGCTTCTGCCCATGGGCTCGGAGCCCGCACTGTTCGGCTATGTGACGCTCAATCCACATATGCTCTGGACCGCCATCGCGGTGGCCAGCATAGGCAATACCGCTGGTGGCATGCTCGACTGGTGGATGGGCTTCGCCGCTCGCCGCGGCTTCGTTCGCCTGAAAGCCCGCCGACGCGCGCACGCCCGTACCGCCGCACTCGCGGGCGGCCCGATGCCAGAGCCCGCCAGCACGAAGCGCCCCAACGGACAAGCCCCGATGAATGAGCGCTATCACCGCTGGATGCGCCGCTTCGGCCCACCCCTGCTCCTGCTCTCCTGGCTGCCCGTGGTCGGCGACCCGTTCTGTACCCTCGCCGGATGGCTGCGACTCTCCTGGCGCGAATGCCTCTTCTTTATCGCCGTCGGCAAAACGCTTCGCTATGTCGCCGTCACGTTTCTGATGCTGCGCGTGCCCGAGTCGTTTTGGCACGGCATCTTTGCGCCCCTTAAACACCTGCTCATTGGCTGACGACCGGGCTGACGCCTGGACTGACACACACACCGGTGGTCATGCCACGCGCTTCCTTCTTCCTATGCCCGAGAGGCCGGACCGGGGCCCCTTTCCGCCTCTCAAACATAAACCCAACTCGCTGCAGAAAGGGGCCCCGGTCCGGCCCACCGTCACGCTCCCCCAAGCCCAACCCGCCCGACGTGCGCTTGCGCTACGCCTTGCCTCCGTTTCCGTTACGCCTTCGTCAGGTCGAACGGCAACGCCCGCATCCGCTTTCCCGTCAACGCGAATACCGCATTCGCATACGCCGGCGCCAACGGCGGCAACCCCGGCTCTCCCATCCCCGTCGGTGCGTCCCCCGAACCCACAACGTGCACACTGATGGCCGGCATGTCGGGCAAACGCGCCACCATGTATTGATGGAAGTTGCTCTGCTCAACTTCTCCATCCTTCATCGTGATCGCCGCGCCCGGTATCGTCATCCCCAATCCCATCAAGGCCGCTCCCTCGACCTGTGCCGCCACCGTCAACGGATTGACCGCGAAATTGCAATGCACCCCCGCCGTCACACTCACCAAACGCGGTGAATCATTGCGCATCTCAGCCACTACGACGTACGCCACCACGGAATCAAACGACTCATGCACCGCCACACCCCACGCCTGGCCCGACGGTAACGGCGTCTTTCCATAGCCGGAACGTTCAACCGCCAACGCCAACGCCTCCCGGTGCCGAGGATGCTTATCTCCCATCAACCCATACCGATACGCCACCGGGTCCTGACCCGCTTCCTTCGATAGTTCGTCTATCAATGTTTCCATGACGTACGCCGTATGCGTGTTGCCCACGGACCGCCACCACAGCACCGGCACGTTGACCTGCGGACTGTGCAACGTGAGCCGCAACGGCACCGCATATGGGGTGCCCGCAACGCCCTCGACGCTGGTGCCGTCGATGCCGTTCTTGACCATCATCTTTTCGAACGGCGTGCCCTGCAAAATCGACTGACCCACGATGGTGTGATCCCACGCCAGCACGTTGCCCTTGGCATCCAGGCCGATCTCGGCACGATGGACGTACATCGGACGGTAGTAACCGCCACGGATGTCGTCTTCCCGGCTCCAGATCACTTTCACCGGCTCACGATGCCCCGCACGCCGCCACGCTTTCGCCACCTGGGCCGCCTCGACGCCATAGTCGGACGTCGGGACCGCGCGGCGGCCAAATCCGCCGCCCGCCATGAGCGTGTGCAGTTTGACCTGCTCGGGCTTGAGGTCGAGCGTGCGCGCAATGGCGGCCTGGTCGACGGTCTGGAACTGTGTGCCGGTCCACACTTGCGCGCCCTTGTCGGAAAGCTGCACGGTGCAGTTGAGCGGCTCCATAGGCGCGTGCGCCAGGTACGGGAAGTGGTATTCGGCAACGAGGGTCTTGGGCGCACCCTTGAGCTTGGAGATGTCCGCGTCGATCGCGACCGTGCCCGGCGTCTTGGCCATTTCCACATATTTGGCCAGTTGGGCGGTCGTGTCGACATGCTCAACGCCCGTCGTGTCCCACGTGGCCTTGAGCGCGTCGCGCCCGGTCTTGGCCTGCCAGTAGCCATCGGCAATGACGGCCACGGCGGTGCCGCCCCGGTCGTCCGGGATCTCTAGGACATCGCGCACGCCCTTGACCGCCCGCGCAGCTTTGGCGTCGAACTGCTTCACTTTGGCACCGAACACGGGCGGGCGAGCAACGACAGCAACTTTCAGGTTCGGCAGCTTGAAGTCCATGCCGTACATCGGCACGCCCATGGACTTGGCCCGCGCGTCGAGCCGTCCCGTCGGCTTGCCAAGCAGGCGGAACGCCGAAGGTTCCTTGAGCGCGACATCGGCCGGCACCGGCTGCGCCTGCGCGCGCGCGGCAAGACTGCCGTACGTGGCGCGCTGGCCGTTCGGGCCGAGCACGACGCCGTTCTCGGTGCGCAACTGCGCCGCCGGCACTTTCCACTGCTGCGCCGCGGCCGCGATGAGCATGGCCCGCGCAGATGCGCCAATGCGCCGGTATTGCAGCCACGAATGCGCGACGGAGCCCGAGCCCCCCGTCATCTGGATGCCGAACACGGGGTCTTTGTAGACGTCGGCCGCCGGCGCCAGCTCGCTGCGCACTTTGGCCCAGTCGCAATCGAGTTCTTCGGCGACGAGCATGGGCAGCGCCGTCTGTACGCCTTGTCCGAAATCGAGGCGGTTGACCTGGATGGTGACGGTGTCGTCCGGCGCAATGCGCACGAAGGCCGAGGGCACGGCGGGCGTGGCGGCCGCGCCCTGGGCGCTGGCTGCCCGCATGGCGCCGGGCAGCGACATTTCGAGCATGAGTCCACCGGCCGCAAGCGCCGAGGTCTTGAGAAATACTCGGCGCGTCAGGCCGGCGAAGTCGCCCACGGCGACGCCAGGGCGCGGGGAAAAGCGAAGTTCACGCATGGGTATCTCCTCGCCTCAGGCCAGCGACGCCGCAGCGTCTTTGATCGCCGCACGAATGCGGGCGTAGGTGCCGCAACGGCAGATGTTGCCGGACATTGCGGCGTCGATCTGTTCGTCGTTGGGCTGTTTGTTCTCGCGCAGCAACGCCGTGGCGGACATGATCTGGCCGCTCTGGCAGTAGCCGCACTGGGGCACGTCGTGTTTGACCCAGGCGTTCTGCACAGCACGCCCGACGGCGTCCGCCCCGACGTTTTCAATGGTGGTGATGGCCTTTCCCGCGACGGCGGAGACCGGGGTGATGCAGCTTCGGATGGGCGCACCGTCGAGATGCACGGTGCACGCGCCGCACAGCGCCATGCCGCAACCGAACTTGGTGCCGGTCATGTTGAGCGCGTCGCGCAGGGTCCAGAGCAGGGGAGTGGCCGGGTCGACATCGACCTGCACGACACGGCCGTTCAGTTGAAACGAGACCATAGAGACACCTCTTGACGGGTGGAGAGACCGGGGATCGGCAAAACATACTCCCATTCGGTGAAAGTTTCAGCGCAGGCGTGTGTCATAAGTCGTTGTATCCATTCGGATATAGCGATCAGCAGGAAGGTCGGCGATAGGGCGGGAATGCGAAGGGGCCGGCGCTCGTGTAGGGGCGGTCAACGCGGCAGTGAACGCGCCGGAGCGTCGGGAAGGAGGGGAATCTCGCGCCTCGCGGCGAATTCGGCGCGGTGCCGACGTGTTGCGGTGCAATGAAGTACAATTCTGGCTACATTCCCCTACCAACCTGTTCCCAAGCCGGAAGAAAGATCTGGGCATGCGCACGAACTGCCTCACCCCCCTGTGTTTCTACGCGATGATCGGACACGATTCGTCATCGACGTCTTCGCACGGCAGTCGTCGATCTCGTTGACCGCAGATCGTCTGTTGCCGGCCCGCGCGCACCCGTCGCGCTTGCCGCCGGCATCCATTGCGCTTACCCGATTTTGACTTTCGGCGCGTCTCGCGAGACGAACGCCGACGGCGGATGCACCGCCGCATTGACGAGCCCGACAAGATGAACGCACCCTTGCCCGCCTTCGAGCCGCACGACGCCAAGCATGCACTCGCCGCCCAGCCGCCGCGACTGCGCGAGATCCCCTACAACTACACGTCGTTTTCGGACCGCGAAATCGTCATGCGCCTGCTGGGCGCCGACGCCTGGCACATCCTCGACGAACTCCGCGCGGAGCGACGCACCGGCCGCTCGGCCCGCATGCTCTACGAGGTACTCGGCGATATCTGGGTGGTTCGCCGCAATCCGTATCTGCAAGACGACCTGCTCGATAATCCGAAGCGCCGCAAGCTGCTGATCGACGCGCTGGACCATCGTCTGAACGAGATCGACAAGCGTCGCCGCGCGGATGTGGCCGCGAACGCCGATGCGAACGGCCGCGAACGCGCCGCCCGTGTGGAGCAACTGGAGGTGGCGGCACGCCGCGCCGTGGCGGACTTCGCCGAGGAGTTCGCGAAGATGGCCGAGCTGCGCCGTCGCGCGAAGAAGGTGCTCGGTCGCACGACCGCGCATGACAACATCAAGTTCGACGGTCTGTCGCGCGTCTCGCATGTGACGGACGCGACGGACTGGCGCGTGGAGTACCCGTTCGTGGTGCTCACGCCGGACAGCGAAGCCGAAATGGCGGCGCTGGTGAAGGGGTGCTTCGAGTTGGGACTGACGGTGATTCCGCGCGGAGGCGGCACCGGCTACACGGGCGGCGCGATTCCGCTCACGCCGTTCTCGGCCGTGATCAATACGGAAAAGCTCGAGCAGCTCGATGAGGTCGAGTACTCGGCGCTGCCGGGCGTCGACGAACCGGTGCCGACGATTTTCTCGGGCGCCGGCGTGGTGACGCGTCGCGTGGCCGAGGCCGCCGAGCGGGCTGGTCTGGTGTTCGCGGTCGACCCGACGTCGATCGACGCATCGTGCATCGGTGGCAACGTGGCGATGAACGCCGGTGGCAAGAAGGCCGTGCTGTGGGGCACCGCGCTCGATAACCTCGCGTGGTGGCGCATGGTCGACCCGCAGGGCAATTGGCTCGAGGTCACCCGTCTCGATCACAATCTCGGCAAGATTCACGACATTCCGGTCGCCCGCTTCGAGTTGACGTGGTTCGACGGCAATTACGCCCCGGGCGCCGTGCTGCTCAAGACGGAAAAACTGGACATCGAAGGCAAGCGTTTCCGTAAGGAAGGGCTCGGCAAGGATGTGACGGACAAGTTCCTCGCCGGTCTGCCGGGCATTCAGAAGGAAGGCTGCGATGGTCTGATCACGAGCGCGCGCTGGATTCTGCACAAGATGCCCGCGCACACGCGCACGGTATGCCTGGAGTTCTTCGGCCAGGCGAAGGAAGCGATTCCGAGCATCGTCGAGATCAAGGACTACATGTTCGCGCAGACGGCGGCCGGCGGCGCGATTCTGGCGGGCCTGGAGCATCTGGACGAACGCTATCTGCGCGCCGTGGGCTACGCCACGAAGTCGAAGCGCAATGCGTTCCCGAAGATGGTGCTGATCGGCGATATCGTTGGCGACGATGACAACGCCGTCGCTCAGGCGACGTCGGAAGTGATTCGCATGGCCAACGGCAAGAGCGGCGAAGGTTTCGTCGCGGTGTCGGCCGAAGCCCGCAAGAAGTTCTGGCTCGACCGCTCGCGTACCGCCGCCATCGCGCGCCACACCAACGCCTTCAAGATCAATGAAGACGTGGTGATTCCGCTGCCGCGCATGGGCGAGTACACGGATCACATCGAACGCATCAACATCGAGCTGTCGCTCAAGAACAAGCTGCAACTGGTCGATGCGCTCGAAGTCTTCTTCGACGCCGGCAATCTGCCGCTGGGCAAGACGGATGACGCGAACGAGATTCCGTCGGCCGAACTGCTCGAAGATCGCGTGCAAACGGCACTCACGCTGCTGCGCGACGTGCGCGCGCGCTGGGTGTTCCTGCGCGATCATTTCGAACTGCCGCTGGCCGAAGCGATTCCGCTGCTCAACCGACACGGCGTGCGCGACCTCAACGTGGCGCTCAACGATCGGCTGAGCAAGCAGCCGCAAACCCGACTCATCGACTTGCTGCAGGATCGTACGGTGCGCGTGTCGTGGAAGCAGGAGATCCGCGGAGAACTGCGCAAGATTTTCTCGGGCGCGGAGTTCAAGCCGATCCTTGAGGAAGCGCAAGCGATTCACAAGCGCGTGCTGCACGGCCGCGTGTTCGTCGCGCTGCACATGCACGCGGGCGACGGCAATGTGCACACGAACATCCCGGTGAACTCGGATAACTACGAGATGCTCCAGGATGCGCACAAGGCGGTGGCACGCATCATGGCCATCGCCCGTTCGCTCGATGGCGTGATCTCGGGCGAACACGGTATCGGCATTACCAAGCTGGAGTTCCTGACGGAAGCCGAGATCGGCGAGTTCCGCGCGTACAAGCAGCGCGTGGATCCGGAAGGGCGCTTCAACAAGGGCAAGCTGCTCGATATGCCGGAACTGCCCGCCGACCTGCGCAATGCCTATACGCCCAGCTTCGGGCTGATGGGGTATGAGTCGCTGATCATGCAGCAGTCGGATATCGGCGCGATCGCGGACAGCGTGAAAGACTGCCTGCGCTGCGGCAAGTGCAAGCCGGTGTGCGCCACGCACGTGCCGCGCGCGAACCTGCTTTACAGCCCGCGCAACAAGATTCTCGCAACGTCGCTGCTCATCGAGGCGTTTCTGTACGAAGAGCAAACGCGCCGCGGGGTGTCGATCAAGCACTGGGACGAGTTCAACGACGTGGCCGATCACTGCACGGTGTGTCACAAGTGCGTAACGCCGTGTCCGGTGAAGATCGACTTCGGCGACGTGACGATGAACATGCGCAACCTGCTGCGCAAGATGGGCAAGAAGAAGTTCAATCCGGGCGCGGCCGCCGGCATGTTCTTCCTGAACGCGACGAACCCGGAGACGATCAACATCACCCGCAAGGTGATGATCGACTGGGGTTACAAGGCGCAGCGTTTCGGCGCGGACGTCTTCAAGAAGCTAGCGAAGAAGCAGACGGCACGTCCGCCTGCAACGGTGGGCAAGCCGCCGCTGCGCGAGGAAGTGATCCACTTCGTCAACAAGAAGATGCCGGGCAACCTGCCGAAGAAGACGGCGCGCGCACTGCTCGACATCGAAGACAACAAGGTCGTGCCGATCATTCGCAATCCGAAGACCACCACGGTCGATTCGGAAGCGGTGTTCTATTTCCCGGGCTGCGGCTCGGAGCGCCTGTTCTCGCAGGTCGGGCTCGCCACGCAGGCGATGCTCTGGCATGTCGGCGTGCAGACGGTGCTGCCGCCGGGCTATCTGTGCTGCGGGTATCCGCAGCGCGGCTCGGGGCAGGGCGAGAAGGCCGAGAAGATCGTGACGGACAATCGCGTGCTGTTCCACCGCATGGCGAACACGCTGAACTATCTCGATATCAAGACCGTGGTCGTGTCGTGCGGCACTTGCTACGACCAGCTCGCGGGCTATGAATTCGAGAAGATCTTCCCGGGCTGCCGCATCGTCGACATCCACGAATACCTGCTCGAGAAGAACGTGAAGCTCGAAGGCGTGAACGGTACGCGCTACATGTATCACGACCCGTGCCACACGCCGATCAAGACGATGGATCCGGTCAAGCTCGTGAACGAGTTGATGGGCAGCGAGCACGACGGCTACAAGATCGAGAAGAACGATCGGTGTTGCGGTGAGTCGGGCACACTGGCGGTCACGCGTCCGGACATCTCGACGCAGATCCGCTTCCGCAAGGAAGAGGAGATGCGCAAGGGCGCGGCGAAGCTGCGCGCGGACGGCAAGGTCGAGGACGTCAAGATTCTGACGAGCTGCCCGTCGTGCCTGCAAGGGCTGTCGCGTTATAACGACGACGCCGACATCACGGCGGACTATATCGTCGTGGAGATCGCCAAGCATGTGCTGGGTGACGAGTGGCTGGTGGACTACGTGAAGGATGCGAACCACGGCGGCATCGAACGCGTGCTGGTCTGATGGCCCGCTCGGGGACGCGGCCGATGCCTGACCGACGGACCATGGAGGCGGCATGGGGGTAGTCCTCACCGCGCTGATCCTGCTGTTTGTGGTGGCGCTGACCGGCGTGCTGGTCAGCTACGTCAAAGTTCTGCCGGTGCCGATCGTGCAGATCGCTGTGGGCGCCGCGCTCGCTTTTCCGGGCGCGGGGCTGCACATCGATCTCGATCCGGAGATCTTCTTCCTGCTGTTCATCCCGCCGTTGCTCTTCGCCGACGGCTGGCGCATGCCCAAACGCGAGTTCTGGCACCTGCGCGTGCCGATCGTCGCGATGGCGCTCGGCCTGGTGATCTTCACGGTGCTCGGCGTGGGCTATTTCATCCACTGGATGATTCCGTCGATTCCGCTCGCCGTGGCGTTCGCGCTCGGCGGCGTGCTCTCGCCAACCGATGCCGTGGCCGTCTCCGCCATCACCGCACGCCTGCAGATGCCCACGCGCCTCATGCACGTGCTCGAAGGCGAGGCCATGATGAACGACGCGTCGGGCCTGGTCGCGTTCAAGTTCGCCATCGTGGCCGCGACCACGGGACTCTTTTCGATCGGTAACGCCACGTTCTCGTTTTTCGTCATCGCGCTGGGCGGCTTGCTCGCCGGCTGGGCCGTGACGTGGCTGTTCACGCAGTTCCATCGCCGCGTGATGGCGGCGTCCGCCGAAGAGCCGGCGACGGTCGTGCTGCTGCTGTTGCTCATGCCGTTTGCGGCCTATCTGCTGGCCGAACATTTCGGCTTCTCGGGCATTCTCGCGGCCGTGGCCGCCGGCATGACGGTCAGCTCGACCGATCTGCTCAATACCCGCACCGCCACCCGCATTCTCGGTAACGGGGTGTGGTCGATGCTCGAATTCGTGTTCAATGGCGCAGTGTTCGTGCTGCTCGGCCTGCAATTGCCTGACATCGTGCGTGCCGCGTTGCGGCCCGGCGAGCCGCATTGGGGAACGCTGCTCAATCTCGGCGAACTGATGGCCTACGTCGGCGCGATTTCGGCGGTGCTCATCGTGCTGCGCTTCTGCTGGGTGTGGGTGGCGTGGCGCGTGATGTATTTTCTCGGTATGCGACGTGGCGAAATCACAATGAAGCCCGGCATGCGCTTCACTGGCGTGACGGCCCTCTCGGGCGTGCGCGGCGCGGTGACGCTGGCCGGTGCGCTCTCGGTGCCGCTGGCCCTGCCGGGCGGCGCGCCGTTTCCGGGACGCGATCTGCTGATTTTCCTGGCCGCCGGCGTGATTCTGCTCTCGCTTGTCGGCGGCAGCCTCGGTTTGCCGTTCCTGCTGCGCGGCGTGCGCTGGCCGGTCGAGGACCCGCGCAATCGTGAGATGGGCGAGGCGCGCCTCGCGGCGTCGGAGGCGGCGATCCGCACCGTTGAATCGCTGCAAAAAGTCATTGCGAAGTCGGGCGACGAACTCGACACTGCCGTGTGCGCCGAAGCGGCCGCGCGGGTGATGGGGCGGTATCGCCGCACGCTCAACGCGTCGAACGCGACCGACGACGAGATGCGCGTGCGCGCGGTGCGTGAGGTCGAAGTCGAACGCCGGCTGCGCGCCGCCGCCCTGCAGGCCGAGCGCGGGGAACTGTCGCGTCTGCGCCTGGCGCACCGCATCAACGACGAGACGCTGCGCGAATTGATCAGCGAGATCGACTTCGCCGAACTTGCGCTCGGCCCGGTCGACCCGGCCACCGGCAAACGTTACAAGCGCAACAAGCAGTGAGCGCACTGACAGCACTGACCTGAACCGTCTGCGGCGCACGCGGGGAGGGCAGGGCAAACGAGGGAAGACGCATGATGGAATGTCCGTTTTGCACCGGAGAGGGCGGCGATGTCGTATGGCGCGACCCGGTGCTGCGCGTGGTGCTGGCGAATGAGATCGCCTACCCGGGCTTCGCTCGGGTGATCTGGCATGCCCACGTCGCCGAAATGAGCGATCTGCCCGCGGCGGCGCGCGAGCATGTGATGCGCGCCGTGTTCGCCGTCGAAACAGCCCAGCGCACGGTCATGTCGCCGCACAAGATCAACGTGGCGAGTCTGGGCAACATGGTGCCGCACGTGCACTGGCACGTGATTCCGCGATATCGCGACGACGTTCATTTTCCCGGCTCGGTCTGGAGCGCGCCGCAACGCGAGGTGCCGGCGGCGGTGCTCGCCGAGCGCGCCGCCTGGACACCCGCCCTGCGCGAGGCCGTGGTGGCGGAATTGAATCGTCTCCCGGCGTGGCCGGCATGACCGTTGAGGCCTGAGCGGCTATACTGCCGGCCGATGTGTCGCATGTCGGCGCACCGACCGATTATTCTGGAGCAAGACCATGGCTGGGCTGGAGAAAGACACGCCGATTCCCGTTTCCTTGACGCTGCATCGCACATCGAAGGTGCTGGAACTGGGCTACGAGGACGGAACACACTACCGCCTGCCGTTCGAATTCCTGCGCGTACTCTCGCCGTCGGCGGAAGTGCGTGGCCACGGCCCGGGGCAGGAGACGCTGCAAACCGGCAAGCGCGATGTCGATCTGATTGGCCTGGAGCCGATCGGCAATTACGCCGTGCGCCCGGTGTTTTCGGACGGACACGATACCGGCATCTATTCGTGGGATTACCTCTACGAGCTGTGCGTGCGTCAGGACGCGCTGTGGCAGGAATACCTGGACAAGCTCGCGTCAGCGGGGGTCGATCGCGACACGCCGATGTCGTCGCCGGCTGCGGGTGGCTGCCACCACCATTGAGGCCCCGGCGGGGCGCACGTGCGTGTGGCGCGCCCGCTTACATGAATCTGGGAGATTGCAATGGGCCAACAGACCCACTTCGGTTATGAAACCGTCGACGAGAAGGAAAAGGCCGGCAAGGTCGCCGAGGTGTTCCATTCGGTCGCGAGCAAGTACGACATCATGAATGATCTGATGTCGGGTGGACTGCACCGGATCTGGAAAGCCTTCACGATCGGACGCGCCGCCGTGCGCCCCGGCTTCAAGGTGCTCGACATCGCGGGCGGCACGGGCGACCTGTCGAAGGCGTTTGCGCGCGCGGCCGGCCCGACCGGCGAAGTCTGGCTCACCGACATCAACGAATCGATGCTGCGCGTGGGGCGCGATCGCCTGCTCGACGCAGGCATTGTCACCCCGACCCTGCTGTGCGATGCCGAAAAGCTGCCGTTCCCGTCGAACTATTTCGATGTGGTCACGGTGGCGTTTGGCCTGCGCAACATGACGCACAAGGATGCCGCGCTCGCCGAAATGCGCCGCGTGATCAAACCGGGCGGCAAGGTCATGGTGCTCGAGTTCTCGAAGGTTTGGCAGCCGCTCGAGAAGGCGTACGACACGTATTCGTTCAAGGTGCTGCCGTGGCTCGGTTCGCGCATCGCGGGCGACGCCGACAGCTACCGCTATCTGGCCGAGTCGATTCGCATGCACCCGGACCAGGAAACGCTCAAGTCCCTGATGGAACAGGTCGGTCTCGAACGTGTGGAATATCACAACCTGACCGCGGGGGTCGTCGCGCTGCATATCGGACGCAAATTCTGAGTTTGCGCTCACTTACCTGACGCACCTCAGCGCCCCGGACTGCGGAAAAAAGCCGCGCCGGGGCGTTTCTCTAAGAACGAGCTAATTCTGCTGTGGCAGAATCGGCCGTCGCCTCATCTGGTTTCAGTACGTAAAAAAGTGCTGAACCATTCCGGTTGACGCCTGTCAGTAGACAGCAACCTATAAACTCCACGGAGAGACCAGAACGATGTTCCAGTTCCTGAAAAACAAGCTGTTGTTGGGCGTGGTGGCCGGCGTAGTGGCGGTCGGCATGACGATCGCGGACGCCGATGCCAAACGCGTTGGCGGCGGCCGGAGCATCGGCAAGCAGTCCAGCACCGTGACGCAGCGCCAGCAAGCGCCGCAACAACCGACGCAAGCCACGCCGGGCACCGCACCGCAGCAGGCCGCACCGGCGGCAGCAGGGGCCGGTGCCGCAGGGGCCGCGGCCGCCGCCAAGCCGGCCAATCGCTGGCTCGGCCCGATCGCCGGTCTGGCGGCCGGTCTCGGTATCGCGGCCCTGCTCTCGCACTTCGGCCTGGGCGGCGCGTTCGCCAGCATGATGGCCAACGTCATCATGATTGCGCTGATCGCCTTCGCCGTGATGTGGCTGATCCGTCGTTTCCGCGGCAATAAGTCGCAGTCCCAGACGCCGGCGTATGCGGGCGCGGGTAACGACGCGTCGAACAACACGCTGCGCCAGTCGTGGGACAGCCAGCCGCAACAACCGTCGCAACCGGCACAACCGGCGTCTTCGTCGGCCCAGCCGTCGCTGTCGGGCGTGCCCGTCGCCGCGGGGGCCGCTGCCGCAGCCGCCCCGTTCGGCGTGCCGGCCGGCTTCGATGTCGACGGATTCCTGCGCAGTGCCAAGGTGTACTTCAACCGTCTGCAAGCGGCCTGGGACAAGGGCGATCAGGCCGATATCAACGAGTTCACCACGCCGCAGATGTTCGCGGAAATCAAGATGGACCTCGAAGAGCGCGGCAAGTCGGTCAACCGCACGGACGTCGTGCAACTCAATGCCGAACTGCTTGGCATCGAGGAATCGGCCGTCGAGTATGTGGCAAGCGTTCGCTTCTCGGGCCTGATCCGCGAAGCCGAGGGTGCCGCGGCCGAGCCGTTCAACGAAGTGTGGAACCTGACCAAGCCGGTGACCGGTAGCGGCGGCTGGGTGCTCGCCGGGATTCAACAGGCTAGCTAAGCGCACGACGGTTTTGCCGTAACCTGCCTTACAATGAGAGCCCGCGTCTAAAGCGCGGGCTCTTTTTTTTGCCGTCCGCCGATCGTTGCCGGGCGGCGTCTTTCGGTACGACCGGCGCGCATCGCCGGCCGACCGCCAAGCTCATGACCGTAGCCGCCAAAGCCTTTGCCGCCACCGTGAACCACTTGCTTGCCCGCGAACCGTGGGCGCGCGACCGTCTGCGCCATCACATCGGGGCGTCTGCCCGGCTGGCGATGTCGGCCATCGACCTGCGTCTGCGCGTGGGCGACGACGGCTATCTGGTCGCCGCCGATGCCAACCTGTCTTGCGACGTCAGCATCGCGGTGCCGCCGGCGGCGCTCGCCGACTTCGCGGGCGGCGGTCAGGCGGCTGTCATGCGACACGTCAAGATCGAGGGCGATGCCGAGTTTGCCAACACGGTCTCCTATCTGGCCCAGCATCTGCGCTGGGAGGTGGCCGAAGACCTGAGCAAGGTGATCGGCGACGCGGCGGCACACCGGGTGACCGAAACCGGCAAGGCGGCGGTGGCCGGCGCACGCCGCACCGGCGGCACGCTGGCGCGCTCGCTCGCCGATTACCTCGTGGAGGAGAACCCGCTGCTGGTCGGGCGTGGGCGCCTCGATGCGATGCGCAGCGGCATCGGCACGCTGCGCGACGATCTCGCGCGGCTGGAAAAGCGCCTGGAGAAGCTCGAACGCCAGACGGCCGGGCGCGATGCGGCAGCCGCCTCGGTATCCCGCCCCCTGGGAGGTCGCTGAACGATGCGCCTCCTGCGTCTGATCAAGATCTTTTTCGTCAGCTACCGCTACGGGCTCGACGAACTGGTGCTCTCGAGCATTCCTCATCCCATGGCACGCGGGCTGCTGCGCGTGTTGTCGTTCGGGCGCAGTGGGCTCAAAGCGCCGCGCGGCGAACGTTTGCGCCTCGCGCTTGAATCGCTGGGGCCGATTTTCGTGAAGTTCGGACAAGTGCTCTCGACGCGCCGTGATCTGATGCCGCCCGATATCGCGCAGGAACTGGCGCGTCTCCAGGATCAGGTGCCGCCGTTTGATCCGGCAGTTGCCCGCGCGAGCATCGAGAAGTCGCTGGGTCACCCGCTCGAAGACGTCTTCGTGGAATTCGAGCGCATGCCGGTCGCGAGTGCCTCGATTGCGCAGGTGCACTTCGCCCGGGTTCGCGATGGCGAGCACGCCGGCAAAGAAGTCGCGGTCAAGGTATTGCGCCCGAATATGCTCAACGTGATCGACAGCGATCTGGCGCTCATGCGCGATCTCGCCGGTTGGGTCGAGCGGTTGTGGCCAGACGGCAAGCGGTTGAAGCCGCGTGAGGTGGTCGCCGAGTTCGACAAGTATCTGCACGACGAACTCGACCTGATGCGCGAGGCCGCCAACGCCGCGCAACTTCGTCGCAACTTCATCGACTCGGGCATGCTGATGGTGCCCGAGATCTATTGGGAATTCAGTTCCAGCGCCGTCCTCGTGATGGAGCGCATGCACGGGGTGCCGATCAGCCAGATCGACGTGCTGCGCGAGGCGGGCGTCGACCTCAAGAAGCTTGCGCGCGAGGGCGTCGAGATTTTCTTCACCCAGTTCCTGCGCGACGGCTTCTTCCACGCCGACATGCATCCGGGCAATATCCTGGTCAGTCTCGACCCGGCGACGTTCGGCCGGTATATCGCACTCGACTGCGGCATCGTCGGCGCGCTGTCCGAGTTCGACAAGAATTACCTCGCGCAGAACTTCCTCGCGTTCTTCCGTCGCGACTACCACCGGGTGGCATCGCTGCATCTGGAGTCGGGCTGGGTGCCGGCCGACACGCGGGTCGAAGAACTCGAAGGGGCGATTCGCGCCGTCTGCGAGCCTTACTTCGACCGGCCGCTCAAGGAGATTTCGCTCGGGCTCGTGCTCATGCGCCTGTTCCAGACGTCGCGCCGCTTCAACGTCGAGATTCAACCGCAGCTCGTGCTGTTGCAAAAGACGCTGCTCAATATCGAAGGTCTCGGCCGTCAGCTCGACCCGGATCTGGATTTGTGGAAGACGGCCAAGCCGTTCCTCGAACGGTGGATGGCCGAACAGATCGGCCCGCGCGGTTGGCTTGAACGGCTGAAAGCCGAAGCGCCGCAGTGGAGCAAGACGATGCCGCAACTGCCGCGGCTCATCCACCAGGCGCTCGCCGCGCATGCGCGTCCGCAGGACGACACCGTGCTGCTCGCGTTACTTCAGGAGCAACGCCGCACCAATCGGCTGCTGACGGGCGCGTTCTGTCTGGTGGGCGGCGTCGCCATCGGCGTGTTGACGGCATTTGTCTGGCTCTACGGCGGATTCTGAAAATAGCGGAGCCTATGGTGCCCATCGTCCGAACGCCTTACGTCGCATTTGCCGCCCCTCGAGAAGATGACCGCCCGGAGACGGGCGGTGCGTCCGCCGCGCCTGCCGCACCTTCCGTCCCGACTTTCTCCCATCGCGATCCGTCGCGCGCGGAATTCTGGGACGAGCGTTTCGCGAGTGCCTTCATGCCTTGGGATGCGGCCGGGGTGCCCAGGGCGCTGCGCGACTTCGTCGCAGGCGAGGGCGCACCCCGGGCCACGCTGATCCCGGGCTGTGGCTCGGCGTATGAGGCCGCGTGGCTCGACACGCAAGGCTGGCCGGTGCGGGCCATCGACTTCTCGGCGACCGCCGTCGCGTCGGCCAAGGCGGGGCTCGGTTCACACGCGGCGCTCGTGGAACAGGCCGATTTCTTCACCTATACGCCGCCGTTCGCGCTCGAGGTGGTCTACGAGCGGGCGTTTCTCTGCGCCTTGCCCCGCACCCTCTGGCAGGACTACGCACGCCGGATGGCGCAACTGCTGCCCCAAGGTGGACGTCTGGCCGGATTCTTCTTCCTCAAGGAAACGCTGAAGGGCCCGCCGTTCGGCATCGCGCCGGACGCCCTGGATGCTCTGCTCGGTCAGGACTTCGTCTGCGAGGCGGACCGGCTTGTCGACGACTCGGTGCCGGTCTTCGCCGGGGCCGAACACTGGATGATCTGGCGCCGGCGCTGAGCGTCGAACACGCCTTTTGGCGTCTCGGCGGTGACTGCGCACAGGCACCATCAGCATGCAACGTCACCTCAGACGCTAGGCAATTCCCGATATTTGCCGCCATCGAACCGGGCCGTCGCGATTTTTCCTCCCCGCGTCGCGCTCGCGCCGCTATAATCGGCCGAAATTTTTTCGCCAGGCGGCACAGCGGGCAGATAAAAGCGCTCCATCGCATCGGCCCCGTCATGCACGACCTGATTTTCTGTTGCCCGGAAGGCTGAGGCCCAAGGCGCGGTATCGTTCGCTTGCGCAGTGGCCGTTTGAGGCCGGACCGGGCGCAAGACGGACGCCGCCACGCCATGACCGACGCCCCGGGGATTGGCGGGGGCCGCGCTATGCTGATCTGGTTTGTCATACTGTATTGGGTCATTTCAGTGGCCATCGGGCTGTTGGCCGCCCTCAAGGTCCGCAATACCAAGGATTTCACCGTCGCCGGCCGTCGCCTGCCCTACGGCATGGTCATCGCCGTGGTCTTCGCCACCTGGTTCGGCTCAGAAGCGGTGCTCGGCATTCCCGCCACCTTCCTCGGCGAAGGGCTGCGCGGCGTGGTCTCGGATCCGTTCGGTTCGTCGATGTGCCTGGTGCTCGTCGGCATGTTTTTCGCCCGCAAGCTGTATCGCATGAACCTCATGACGATCGGCGACTTCTACAAGCTCAGGTACAACCGTACGGTTGAAGTGGTGACGAGTATCGCCATCGTGATCTCGTACCTCGGCTGGGTCGGTGCGCAGATCAAGGCGCTGGGACTCGTGTTTCACGCGGTGTCCGGCGGCGCAATGTCCGAGCCCATGGGCATGGTGATCGGCGCGGTCTCGGTGCTGGCCTATACGCTGCTCGGCGGCATGATCTCGGTGGCGGTGACCGACTTCATCCAGATGATCATCATCGTCGTGGGGCTTGTGTACATCGCTGTGCAGGTCTCTGGCATGGTGCCGGGGGGGGCGAGCGCGGTGATCACACACGCGGCTCAGGCCGGCAAGTTCGCGTTCCTGCCGGAGTTGAACCCAACCGAAGTGCTGGCGTTCATTGCCGCGGGCATTACCATGATGTTCGGCTCGATTCCGCAACAGGACGTGTTCCAGCGCGTGATGTCGTCCAAGTCGGAGAATGTCGCGGTCGCCGGTTCGGTCACGGGCGGCGTGCTGTACTTCTTCTTCACGTTCATCCCCATCTTCCTGGCCTACTCGGCCCTGCTGATCGCCCCGTCGATGGTGCAGAAGTACATCGGCACCGATCCGCAACAGATTCTGCCGCAGTTGGTGCTCACTAGTGTGCCGGTCGTGGCGCAAGTAATGTTCTTCGGCGCGCTCCTCTCGGCCATCAAGAGCTGCGCGTCGGCCACGCTGCTGGCGCCCTCGGTGACGTTCGCGGAGAACATCGTCCGCCCGATGCTGCGCGGTCGTATCGACGACAAGCACCTGCTGCGACTGATGCGTATCGTCGTGCTCTGTTTCACGGCGCTGGTGCTGGTGTACGCGCTGAATTCCACGGCGTCGATCTTCCATATGGTCGAGAGCGCATACAAGGTCACGCTCGTGTGCTGCTTCGTGCCGCTGGCGTTCGGACTTTACTGGAAGCGTTCGAGCTCCCTGGGCGGCACGCTTGCCGTGCTCTTCGGCCTGATCGTCTGGATCGGGTGCGAATGGCTGGCGCCCGAGGCCATGGTGCCGGCGCAGTTGGCGGGGCTGGCGGCCTCGATCGCCGGCATGGTCGTTGGCTCGCTCCTCCAACCCAACGCAGCGCATGCGCAGTCGCGGGAGCCGCAGGTGTCGACGATCTGACGACCCAGGCCGGGAAGCCTTTCACTACGCGGATTACGGCAACGACCCATCTTGATCTTGGGTCGTTGCGGCCCCATATGTCGCTGGACAAATCCCGAAAGCCTTGTGAAGCGGTTATAATTCAAGGCTTTGCGCGCCTTTTTCCGTCGGAAAGTACCATGCCTATCTATGCCTATCGTTGCGAAACATGCGGTTTCGCCAAGGATGTGCTGCAAAAAATGAGCGATGATCCGCTCTCCCAGTGCCCGGAATGCGGCAAGGACACGTTTCGCAAGCAGGTGACTGCGGCCGGGTTCCAGCTCAAGGGTTCGGGGTGGTATGTGACCGATTTCCGTGGCGGTTCGGGCGGCGCGAGTGCCTCGGGCGCGGCGTCGACCTCGTCGGCGCCGGCAGCGGCGTCGGGCGAGAGCGCGACGTCGTCCGCTTCGGCCTCGTCGTCTGGCGGCGAGTCGTCGAGCGCGCCGGCGGCGAGCTGTGGCGGCGGTTGCGCCTGCCACTGAGATAGACAGAACGATGCGCGTTCGAGCCCGGCGGCCGGATGCGCCGGAACGCGGATTCGCCTGCTGACATACCCATAGCCGCCCACCTTCGCGAGCCCTGCCATGCGCGTTAAAAAACCCGCGTTGAAGACGATTTTCCTCACCGGCCTGCTGGTGCTGGTGCCGCTCGCCATCACGCTGTGGGTCCTCGGCCTGATCATCGGCACGATGGATCAGACCTTGCTGCTGTTGCCGGACGACTGGCAGCCGTCGCACCTCATCGGCATGCGCGTGCCCGGCTTCGGCGTGGTGGTGACGCTCGCGTTCGTGTTCGTCGTTGGCCTTCTGGCGCATAATTTCATCGGCCAGAAGCTGGTCGGCTGGTGGGAAGCCATCCTGACGCGCATTCCCATCGTTGGACCGCTGTATGGCAGCGTCAAGCAGGTGTCCGACACCTTGCTGTCGAGCAACGGCAACGCGTTTCGCAAGGCGTTGCTCGTGCGATATCCGCACGCGGATTCCTGGACCATCGCTTTCCTGACCGGCGCGCCGGGCGGCGACGTGGTCAATCATTTGCAGGGCGAGTTCGTGAGCGTCTATGTGCCGACGACGCCGAACCCGACGTCGGGTTTCTTCCTGATGATGCGGGCGAGCGACGTGGTCGAACTCGACATGACGGTCGATGCCGCCCTCAAGTACATCGTATCGATGGGCGTGGTGGCGCCCGCCCACAACCCGCGCCAGCAACGTCCCGGTCCGCTCCTCTGAGCCACCGGGAATCGCCGGCGCCATTTTTTGAAAATCGGAACAGCAAAATGTCCATGCGTACCTCCTACTGCGGTCTGGTGACCGAGCAACAACTGGGCCAAACGGTCAAGCTGTGTGGCTGGGTCAATCGCCGCCGCGATCACGGCGGGGTCATTTTCATCGACCTGCGCGATCGCGAAGGTCTGGTGCAGGTCGTGTGCGATCCGGACCGCGCGGAGATGTTCAAGGCCGCCGAAGGCCTGCGCAATGAATTCTGCGTGCAGATCACGGGCCTGGTGCGCAGCCGTCCGGCGGGCACCGAGAACGCCAACCTGACGAGCGGCAAGATCGAAGTGCTGTGCCACGCGCTCGAAGTGCTCAACCCGTCGGTCACGCCCCCGTTCCAGCTCGACGACGAAAACCTGTCGGAAACCACGCGCCTCACGCATCGCGTGCTGGATCTGCGTCGTCCGCAGATGCAATACAACCTGCGCCTGCGCTACAAGGTGGCGATGGAAGTGCGCAAATATCTCGACGCGCAAGGCTTCATCGACATCGAAACCCCGATGCTCACGAAGAGCACCCCGGAAGGCGCACGCGACTATCTGGTGCCCTCGCGTGTGAACGCCGGCATGTTCTTCGCGTTGCCGCAGTCGCCGCAGCTCTTCAAGCAGCTCTTGATGGTGGCCGGCTTCGACCGCTATTACCAGATCACCAAGTGCTTCCGCGACGAAGACCTGCGCGCTGACCGTCAGCCGGAATTCACGCAGATCGACTGCGAAACCTCGTTCCTCACGGAGCAGGAAATCCGCGATCTGTTCGAGAACATGATTCGTCACGTGTTCAAGGAAGCCATCGACGTCGACCTCGATGCCAAGGTGCCGGTCATGGAGTACGCGGAAGCGATGCGTCGCTTCGGCTCCGACAAGCCCGATCTGCGCGTGAAGCTCGAATTCACCGAGCTGACCGACGTGATGGGCGACGTGGACTTCAAGGTGTTCTCGGTGCCGGCCACGACCGAAGGCGGTCGCGTGGTTGCGCTGCGCGTGCCGGGCGGTGCGGAGATCTCGCGTAGCGAAATCGACGCCTACACCGATTTCGTGAAGATCTACGGCGCGAAGGGCCTGGCGTGGATCAAGGTCAACGAAGTGGCCAAGGGCCGCGACGGTCTGCAAAGCCCGATCGTGAAGAATCTGCACGACGCCGCCGTTGCCTCGATTCTCGAGCGTACCGGCGCGCAGGACGGCGACATCATTTTCTTCGGTGCGGACAAGGCCAAGGTGGTGAACGACGGCATCGGCGCGCTGCGCCTGAAGATCGGTCACTCGGAATTCGGCAAGAGCCACGGCCTGTTCGAAGCCGGCTGGCGTCCGCTGTGGGTCGTCGACTTCCCGATGTTCGAGTACGACGAGGAAGATGCCCGCTGGGTCGCGTGCCATCACCCGTTCACGAGCCCGAAGGACGAGCACATCGACTACCTCGAGACCGATCCGGGCAAGTGCCTGGCCAAAGCCTACGATATGGTGCTCAACGGCTGGGAAATCGGCGGCGGTTCGGTCCGTATCTTCCAGGAAGACGTGCAGAGCAAGGTGTTCCGTGCGCTCAATCTCGGTGAGGAAGAAGCGCGCGCGAAGTTCGGCTTCCTGCTCGACGCGCTGCAGTACGGCGCGCCGCCGCACGGGGGCATTGCATTCGGTCTCGACCGCGTCATCACGATGATGGCCGGCGCCGATTCGATCCGCGACGTGATCGCGTTCCCGAAGACGCAACGTGCGCAGGATCTGCTCACGCAGGCACCGTCGTCGGTCGACGAGCGTCAACTGCGCGACCTGCATATCCGTCTGCGCCAGCCGGAAGCGCCCAAGGCCTGACGTGGCTCACGGGGCCGCTCGTCGGCCCCGCACGCAAGCTGAAAACCCCCTCTGCCGTCAGGCGAGGGGGTTTTCGTTTTTCGGGGGCATCGCGCATGCCGCAACACCCGGCGTTTGCCCTATACAATGCGTCATCGGTGCCGGTCTTCGGTGCCGTTCTCGAATCGCCACCTGCATGAAACCCTTCAAGATTCCCGAATCGGTGCTCGTCGTGATCTATACGCCGGCGCTCGACGTTCTGCTCATCGAGCGTGCCGACGCCGAGAACTTCTGGCAGTCGGTCACCGGCAGCAAGGACCGGCTCGACGAACCGCTGTTCGAGACGGCCGTGCGCGAAGTCTTCGAGGAGACCGGTATTCGCGTGGCAAACGGAACCGCGGTGCCCGCCGCTGCGCTGACCGATTGGCAGCACGAAATTCAGTACAACATCTATCCGCGTTGGGCCCATCGTTATGCGCCGGGCGTGACGCGCAATACGGAACACTGGTTCGGCTTGTGCGTGCCGCAGAACACCGCCGTGACGCTTTCGCCGCGCGAGCATGTCGCCTATGCGTGGCTGCCGTGGGAAGCGGCCGCCGCGCGTTGTTTCTCACCGTCGAACGGCGATGCCATCCGGCAGTTGCCGTTGCGCGTGCGCTAGCCGCGGCACGGCGCGCCGATGAGCAAGTACCTGCCGTTCTCCCGCGATAACGATCTGACGCTGCTCTATCTCGGTCAGCGCTACTTCACAGCGCTCATTGCCGCCATCGACCGAGCCACCCGCGACGTGGCGCTCGAGACGTATATCTTCGAAGCCGACGAGGCGGGGCAGCAGGTCGCCGCAGCGCTGCAACGCGCCGCGCAACGCGGCGTTGCGGTACGCGTCATCCTCGACGGCATCGGCACGAGCCGCCGACTGCCGTTTCTCGCCGATTGGCGCGAGCGCGGTGTGGCGTATCGCATCTACAATCCGCGGCTGTTCGGCAAGTTCGGTTTCTCGCGCACGCACCGCAAGCTGGCCATCGTCGATCACGCGGTGGCATTTGTCGGCGGCATCAACATCATCGACGACGACAACGCCGGTGGCGACACCCGCATGGACGATCCGCGCTGGGACTTTGCCGTGCAATGCCGCGGTCCCATCGTCGCCGAAATCTCCATCGCGTTTCATATTCAGTGGCTGCGCCTCGCGCCGGGGTATCTGGGGACGCCGTTCCGTCATCGGCGCCGCGGGCAACGTGGGCGTCTGCACGCGCCTTACGCCGGTCAGGCAGCCTTCGTGGCACGCGATAACCTGCACAATCGTCGCGCGGTCGAAAAGGCGTACCTGATGGCGCTGGGCCGCGCGCGCCACGAGGTTTGGCTCGCGAATCCCTATTTCGTGCCCGGCCGCCGGCTGCGACGTGCACTGACGCAGGCGGCCCGACGCGGCGTGGCGGTGCATCTGCTGATCGGCCGCAACGAGTTCCGCCTGCTCGATGCCGCGGTGCCCTGGCTTTACGCCAAGTTGCTCGATGCCGGCGTGCGCATCGGCGAGTACGACGTGCGTCAACTGCATGGCAAGGTGGCCGTCGTCGACGACGTATGGGCTACGGTCGGCTCCTCCAATCTGGATGCGCTGTCGCTGTTCCTGAATCACGAAGCCAACGTGGTGGTGCTCGACGATCCGCTGGTCATCGAACTGCGCGATCACATCCGCCGAGCCTTTGACGAGGCGCGTCTCATCGACCCCGCCCGCTACGGCGCACGCTCGCGCTGGCGGCGCTTCCGCCAGTGGATGGCGTATCGCCTCTATCGCCTGACGATGCGGCTCCTCACGCGCGGCAAATACGACTGATTTTCGGGCGGATGCCGACGGATGATCCGCCGTTGCTCATGGCTCTCGGCCCTGTGCCGACGTCGCCGAACCCCGCCCTCCGACGGCTACCGATTAGGTATTCCGATCTAATAAATTCCTTGTTCGCCCATGGGTGTCCCCCAATAATAGGACGGCCGTTCGATTTTTTGGTTAGCATCGGAGAACGGATAACCAAAGCGATGCCAAACATATGCGAAAGGGTGAACAGACACGAGCCGCCATCCTGAATGCCGCGCTGGAACTTGCGGGGCGCGATGGACTTGAGGGGCTGACGATCGGCTTGCTGGCTGATCGTATGCAGATGAGCAAGAGCGGCGTCTTCGCGCATTTCGGTTCGCGCGAGGACTTGCAGATTGAAGTGCTGCGCGAGTATCACCGGCGTTTCGAGGACGAGGTGTTCGCCCCCGGGATGGAAGCTCCGCGCGGCCTGCCGCGACTCAGGGCGCTGGTGGATCGCTGGATGGACAAGCGCATTCGCGAGGTGACGACGGGCTGTATCTATATCAGCGGTGCCGTCGAGTACGACGATCGCGCGGCCAGCCCGGTGCGCGAGGCCTTGGTGAAGAGCGTGCGGTTGTGGCGATCGGCCCTGCTGCGCGCGATCACGCAAGCGAAGGAGGAGGGGCATTTGCGTGCGGACACCGATCCGCGTCTGATGCTCTTTGAAATGTACAGCCTGACACTTGGCTTGCATCACGACGCGCGGTTCCTCCGGGAGCCGGGGGCCGTCGAGATGACCCGGGTGGCGCTGGAAAAACTGATTTCGTCTTATCAGCGCGGGTGAGGCGCGAGCCGTCCGCGATTCAATTCGATTTGTTCGGAGGAGTAGGTCATGGGACAGTACAACGCGCCGCTGCGCGACATGCAATTCGTTTTGCACGAACTGCTGGGCGTGGAAAACGAATTGAAGGCATTGCCGAAACACGCGGACATCGATGCCGACACCATCAACCAGGTGCTCGAAGAGGCCGGCAAGTTCTGCAGCGAAGTCGTCTTCCCGCTGAATCAGGTGGGTGATCGCGAGGGCTGCAAGTACGAAGGCGATGGCGTCGTCACGACGCCGACCGGCTTCAAGCAGGCCTATCAGCAATACGTCGAGGCCGGCTGGCCCTCGCTGGCGTGCGACCCCGCGTTCGGAGGCCAAGGGCTGCCGCAGGTCGTCAACAACGCCCTGTATGAAATGCTCAACTCCGCCAACCAGGCCTGGACGATGTATCCCGGCCTGTCGCACGGCGCTTACGAGTGCCTGCATGCGCATGGCACGCCTGAGCAGCAATCCACCTATCTGCCGAAGATCGTATCGGGCGAATGGACCGGTACGATGTGCCTGACCGAGCCGCACTGCGGCACCGACCTGGGCATGCTGCGCACGAAGGCCGAGCCGAATGGCGACGGCTCGTACGCCATCTCCGGCACCAAGATCTTCATCTCCGCCGGCGAGCACGACATGGCCGCCAACATCGTCCACCTTGTGCTGGCCCGCCTGCCGGACGCGCCGCCGGGAACGAAGGGTATCTCGCTGTTCGTTGTGCCGAAGTTCATCCCCGACGCGAATGGCGCACCGGGTGAGCGCAACGGCATCAAGTGCGGCTCGATCGAGCACAAGATGGGCATTCACGGCAATGCCACCTGCGTGATGAACCTCGACGGCGCGCGCGGCTGGCTCGTTGGCGAACCGAACAAGGGCCTGAATGCCATGTTCGTGATGATGAACGCCGCGCGTCAGGGCGTGGGCATGCAGGGCATGGGCCTGACGGAAGTCGCCTACCAGAACTCGTTGGTGTACGCGAAGGAGCGCATTCAGATGCGCTCGCTCACCGGCCCGAAGGCGCCGGACAAGCCGGCGGATCCGATCATCGTGCATCCGGACGTGCGCCGCATGCTGCTCACGCAGAAAGCCTATGTGGAAGGCGGTCGCGCGTTCTCTTACTGGACCGCGCTGCACATCGACAAGGAGCTGTCGCACGGTGACGAAGCCGAGCGTCGTGAAGCCGCCGATCTGGTCGCGCTGCTCACGCCGATCATCAAGGCCTTCCTGACCGACAACGCGTTCGAGTGCACCAACCATGCGATGCAAATTTACGGCGGCCACGGCTTCATCTCCGAGTGGGGCATGGAGCAGTATGTGCGCGACGCACGCATCAACATGATCTACGAGGGCACGAACTCGATTCAGGCGCTCGACCTGTTGGGCCGCAAGGTGCTCGGCGACATGGGGGCGAAGCTCAAGAAGTTCGGCAAGCTCGTGCAGGACTTCGTCGAGGCCGAAGGCACGAAGGAAGAAATGCAGGAGTTCGTCAATCCCCTCGCGGACATCGGCGACAAGGTGCAGAAGCTGACGATGGAAATCGGCATGAAGGCCATGGCCAATCCAGACGAAGTGGGCGCCGCCTCGGTGCCGTATCAGCGCGTGGTCGGCCATCTCGTGTTCGCTTACTTCTGGGCACGCATGGCGCGCATCGCGCTTGACAAGCAAGGCAGCGGCGACAAGTTCTACGAATCGAAGCTCGCCACGGCGCGTTTCTATTTCGCCAAGTTGCTGCCGGAGACCGCGTCGCAAATCCGCATGGCCCGTGCCGGTGCGAAGACGCTGATGGAAGTCGACGTCGACCTGTTCTGAGAGCGGAGGAGATCACCGTGAGCCAAACCAACAAACCCCTGGTCGTACGCAAGGTCGCTGTGCTGGGCGCCGGCGTGATGGGTGCGCAGATTGCCGCGCACCTCGTCAATGCGAAAGTGCCCGTCGTGCTGTTCGATCTGCCGGCCAAGGAAGGCCCGAAGAATGGCATCGTCCTGCGTGCCATCGACGGCCTGAAGAAGCTGAGCCCCGCGCCGTTCGCCGACAAGGCCGACGCCCAATACATCGAAGCGGCGAATTACGAGGACGACCTTGCAACCCTCGCCGGCTGCGACGTGGTGATCGAAGCGATCGCCGAGCGCATGGACTGGAAGCATGACCTGTACAAGAAGGTCGCGCCGCATCTGGCCAAGCACGCAATTTTCGCGTCGAATACGTCGGGCCTGTCGATCACTGAACTCTCGGAAGGCTTCGATGCCGATCTGAAGTCGCGCTTCTGCGGCGTGCACTTCTTCAATCCCCCGCGCTATATGCATCTGGTCGAATTGATCCCGACCGCCACCACGGCGCCGGAGATTCTCGACCAACTCGAAACGTTCCTCACGTCCACGCTCGGCAAGGGCGTGGTGCGCGCGAAGGATACGCCGAACTTCATCGCCAACCGCGTGGGCGTGTTCTCGATTCTGGCGGTGTTCGCCGAAGCGCAGAAGTATGGCATTCCGTTCGATGTGGTCGATGACCTGACCGGCAGCAAGCTGGGTCGTGCCAAGTCGGCCACGTTCCGCACGGCCGACGTGGTCGGTCTGGACACGATGGCGCACGTGATCAAGACGATGCAGGACGGCCTCAAGGACGACCCGTTCGCCCCGACGTATGCCACGCCGCCGGTGCTCAAGGCACTCGTAGAAAAGGGCGCGCTGGGTCAGAAGACGGGCGCGGGTTTCTACAAGAAGGAAGGCAAGGTCATCAAGGTGCTCGACCCGCAATCGGGTGAGTATGTCGAGTCGGGCAAGAAGGCCGACGAGATGGTCGTGCGCATTCTGAAGAAAGCGCCGGCCGAGCGTCTGCGTCTGCTGCGCGAATCGACGAACCCGCAAGCCCAGTTTCTGTGGGCGGTGTTCCGCGATGTGTTCCATTACATCGGTGTGTATCTCGAGCAGATCGCCGACAACGCACGTGAAGTCGACTTCGCGATTCGCTGGGGCTTCGGCTGGAGCACCGGTCCGTTCGAGGACTGGCAAGCTGCGGGCTGGAAGGACATTGCGCAGTGGGTGCAGGAAGACATCGACGCCGGTCAGGCGCTCTCGAGCGCGCCGCTGCCCAAGTGGGTGACGAGCGGCAATGTCGCCGAGGCGGGCGGTGTGCACACGGCGAATGGCTCGTATGCACCGGCCAAGGACGCGTTCGTTGCGCGCAGCACGCTGCCGGTGTATCAGCGTCAGGTTTTCCCGGCCTCGCTCGTGGGCGACGCCAGCGCCGATCCGCGCAAGTTCGGCAAGACCATCGAAGAGAACGACGCCGTGCGCCTGTGGGTCGACGAGACCCCGGGGCAGGACGACGTGCTTATCGTCTCGTTCAAGTCGAAGATGAACACCATCGGGCCGGCCGTCATCGACGGGCTGACCCGCGCGATCGATCTGGCCGAGCAGCACTATCGCGGTGTGGTCGTATGGCAGCCCACGTCGCTCAAACTCGGTGCGCCGGGTGGTCCGTTCTCTGCCGGCGCCGATCTCGAAGCGGCCATGCCCGCGTTCATGATGGGCGGGGCGAAGGGTATCGAGCCGTTCATCAAGAAGTTCCAGGACGGCATGATGCGTGTGAAGTACGCGCAGGTGCCCGTCGTCTCGGCCGTCTCCGGTATTGCGCTGGGCGGCGGGTGCGAGCTGTTGCTGCATAGCGCGAAGCGCGTGGCGGCGCTCGAGAGCTACATCGGTCTCGTGGAAGTCGGTGTCGGGCTGGTGCCGGGCGGCGGCGGCCTGAAGGAAGCGGCGATCCGCGCAGCGGAAGCCGCGAGTGCCGCGGGCAGCGTGCAGTATCTCCAGTTCGTGACCAAGTCGTTCACCAATGCGGCGATGGCGAAGGTCTCGGCCTCGGCGCTCGACGCCCGCGACATGGGCTATCTGAAGCCGACGGACACCATCGTGTACAACGTGCACGAACTGCTGTCGGTCGCCCGTAACGAGGCGCGCGCGCTGGCCATTGCCGGCTATCGTCCGCCGCTCAAGCCGGCTGGCATTCCTGTCGCCGGTCGCTCGGGGATCTCGACCATCAAGGCGTCGCTCGTGAATATGCGAGACGGCAACTTCATCTCGGCGCACGACTTCCTCATCGCCTCGCGCATCGCCGAAGCCGTGTGCGGCGGCGACGTGGAGGCCGGCAGCCTCGTGAACGAAGAATGGCTGCTGGCGCTCGAGCGTCGCGCCTTCATCGAACTGCTGGGCACGTCGAAGACCCAGGAACGCATCATGGGCATGCTGCAATCCGGCAAGCCGGTGCGCAACTAAGCCGATCGGAGACTGACATGAGCAAACAACTGCAAGACGCCTACATCGTTGCCGCCACGCGCGCGCCGATCGGCAAGGCACCCAAGGGCAGCTACAAGAACACGCGTCCGGACGACCTGCTCGCGACCATTCTCAAGAGTGCGCTCGCGCAGGTGCCGGATCTCGATCCTAAGGTCATCGAGGACGCCATCATCGGCTGTGCCATTCCCGAAGCCCAGCAGGGCCTGAACGTGGCGCGTATCGGCGCGCTGCTCTCGGGTCTGCCGAACACGGTGGGCGGGGTGACCGTCAACCGTTTCTGCGCCTCGGGCCTCACGGCGCTCGCGATGGCGGCGGACCGCATTCGTGTGGGCGAAGCCGACGCAATGTTCGCCGGGGGTATCGAGAGCATGAGCATGGTGCCGATGATGGGCAACACGCCGTCGCTCTCGCCGTCGATCTTCGAGCGCGACGAGAACGTGGGCATCGCGTACGGCATGGGGCTGACCGCCGAGAAGGTGGCGCAGCAATGGGGCGTGACGCGCGACGCGCAGGACGCCTTCGCGCTGGCCTCCCACCAGAAGGCGATCCAGGCGCAACAGGCGGGCGAATTCACGAACGAGATCACGCCGATCGAGATCGTCGAACGCTTCCCGAATCTGGCCACCGGCGACGTGTCGATCAAGACGCGCACGTTGTCGCTCGACGAAGGCCCGCGGCCGGATACGTCGATCGAAGGGCTCGGCAAACTGCGTCCGGTCTTCGCGAACAAGGGGTCGGTCACGGCCGGCAACAGTTCGCAGACGTCGGATGGTGCCGGCGCGCTGCTCGTCGTGAGCGAGAAGATTCTCAAGCAGTTCAACCTCACGCCGCTCGCCCGTTTCGTGTCGTTCGCCGTGCGCGGCGTGCCGCCCGAGATCATGGGTATCGGTCCGAAGGAGGCGATTCCCGCGGCTCTGCGCGCGGCGGGCCTGTCGCAGCAGGACATGGACTGGATCGAACTGAACGAGGCGTTTGCCGCGCAGGCCCTTGCCGTCATCAAGGATCTGGATCTCGACACCCGCAAGGTCAACCCGATGGGCGGCGCTATCGCGCTGGGCCACCCGCTGGGCGCGACCGGCGCGATCCGTGCCGCGACCGTGGTGCACGCGCTGCGCCGTCACAACCTGAAGTACGGGATGGTGACCATGTGCGTGGGGACCGGCATGGGCGCGGCGGGGATTCTCGAGCGCATGTAAGCGGGCGTGCCGTAGGCCGTCCGCTGGCAATCGTCAGACATGCGGCGGACGACGGCCCAGGGCGCCGGGGTGCGGTTTCGCAACAGCGCGACCGCCCCCGGCGTTCTCATCTACGGCGGGCAGTGACCCGGCGTCGCCAGAGGCCCGGAACATCCGAGGAGACACACGAGATGGAAGACGTATTGGTGCATCGCCAGGGCGCGGTGCAGGTGCTGACCTTCAACCGCGCGCACAAGAAGAATGCGATTACCGCCGCGATGTATCAGGCAATGGCCGAAGGCATTGCCGAGGCGGAGGCCGATCCGTCGTTGCGCGTGATCCTGATCCAGGGGCAGCCGGAGGCCTTTTCGGCAGGCAACGATCTCGAAGACTTTCTGAAAAACCCGCCGAAGGACGACGACGCCCCCGTGTTCCAGTTCCTGCGTGCGATCAGCCAGGCGACCAAACCCATTGTCGCGGCCGTGGCGGGCAATGCGGTCGGCGTCGGCACGACACTGCTGCTGCACTGCGATGTCGTGTATGCCACGCAAACCGCTCGCTTCTCGCTGCCGTTTTCGCAACTGGCGTTGTGTCCGGAGGCGGCGTCGAGCTGGCTGCTGCCGCGCGTGGCGGGCTACCAGCGTGCCGCCGAGAAGCTGCTTTTCGGTGAGCCGTTCGACGTGAACGAGGCCGTCGCGATGGGCTTCGTCAACCGTGCTGTGCCGGCGGACGAACTGGCCGACTACGCCGCGAAGCGTGCCGCGCAACTCGCGGCCATGCCGGCGGCGTCGCTGCGCGTGACCAAGCAGCTGATGAAGGGCGACAGCGCGCAAGCGGTGCAGTCGCGTATTCGCGACGAGGCGTTGGAGTTCGGTAAACGGCTCGTCTCTCCGGAAGCGCGTGAGGCGTTCACGGCGTTCTTCGAGAAGCGCAAGCCGGATTTCAGTCAGTTTTCATAACGCCTCCGCCGTCGCCGGGAAGACTCGGCGGCACAGCAGGCGCATCGACGCCGCACGCCTCATTCTGCGAGACGGCGGCGTTTTTTTGTTGGCGGACGCTCAGCTCGCCGTGTCGAGCTTGGGCAGCGGGCGCGGACGGCGATCTTCGTCGGTCGCCACGTACGTGACCATCGCCTCGGTGACCTTGACGATCTCGTGCGACAGGCGCATGCGTTGCGCATAGGCCTCGACGTAGACGGTGATCGACGTATTGCCGGTCTTCACGATCGTCGCGTAAAAGCTCAGCAGGTCGCCCACGAACACCGGCTCCTTGAACAGGAACGAGTTGACGGCAATGGTCGCCACGCGGCCGTTGGCGCGCTGTGCGGCGGGAATCGAGCCGGCAATGTCGACCTGCGACATGATCCAGCCGCCGAATACGTCGCCGTGGGCGTTGGCGTCGGCAGGCATCGGCAGTACGCGCAACGCCAGTTCTTTTTCTTCGGGCAGGGCCGTGAGGGCGGCAGTCGAGGTACTCATGAGGATCCTTGCGTGAGCCGGGAAGACTGCGAAAGTCGGAAACCGCGAGAAAGACGGCGACGGCACGCCGCTGCCGGTCCTGCTTCGGGTTTCCACGGGCGGAAGAGCCGCCCGGCGTCGGCTCAGCATGAGACGCCGGGTTCTGCGAAAATACGCCATCGACGATTTTAGCGGAAAGCCCTCGAACGAGCCGGACGCCGCCCCTCCCCATCATGAGACGTTACTCTTCGGCCGAGCCTGCACCGACGGCCTCCGACGCCGCTCGCCCCCCCCGCGGCGACTGGCAAGTCATCAAATCGCTGTTCCCGTATCTGCTCGAATTCCGCGGACGCGTCACGCTGGCGCTGTCGTGTCTCGTCATGGCGAAGGTGGCCAACCTCGGCGTGCCCATCATCATGAAGCACATCGTCGACGGGCTCGGCCCCGTGGCGACCTTCTCCGCCACGGCGCGCGCATCGGGCGATGCAAGCCTGATCGTCGTGGGCGGGCTCGGTCTGCTGGTCGTGGCATATGGGGTGGTGCGCCTGTCCACGTCGCTCTTCACCGAACTGCGGGAAATGTTGTTCTCGAAGGTGACGGAAAGCGCGGTGCGGCAAATCGCGCTCAAGGTGTTTCGCCATTTGCACGCGCTGTCGCTGCGCTTTCACCTGGAGCGTCAGACGGGCGGCATGAGTCGCGACATCGAGCGCGGCACGCGGGGCATCCAGTCGATGATCTCGTACTCGCTCTACAGCATTCTGCCCACGCTCATCGAGGTGGCGCTCGTGCTCGGCTTCTTCGTCGTGCGCTACGACGCGTTTTACGCCATCGTCACGCTCGTGGCACTGTCGTTCTACATCGTGTTCACGGTGAAAGTCACGGAGTGGCGCACGCATTTTCGTCGCACGATGAACGAACTCGACTCGAAAGCCAACGCGCGCGCCATCGATTCGCTGATCAACTACGAGACGGTGAAGTATTTCGGCAACGAGGCGTTCGAGACGCAGCGTTACGACGAGAACCTCAAGCGCTATCGCGCCGCGGCGATTCGGTCGCAGAACTCGCTCTCGGTGCTGAATTTCGGACAGCAGGCGATCATCGCGACCGGACTCATCCTGATTCTCTGGCATGCCACCCAAGGCGTGATGAGTGGCCGCATGACGCTCGGCGACCTGGTGCTCGTCAACACCTTCATGCTGCAACTCTACATTCCGCTGAATTTCCTCGGCGTGATCTATCGCGAACTCAAACAGGCGATGACCGACATGGATCGCATGTTCACGTTGCTCGACGTGAATCGCGAAGTTGCCGATCCGCCGGGTGCGGCGCCACTTGTCTGTCATGGCGGCACCGTGCGTTTCGAGCACGTGAATTTCGGGTACGAGGCGTCGCGCCAGATTCTGCACGACGTCGATTTCACCGTGGCGGCGGGCACGACCACGGCTGTCGTCGGGCACAGCGGCTCGGGAAAATCGACACTCTCACGCCTGCTGTTTCGCTTCTACGACGTCGGCTTCCCCGGCGCGGCGGCGGGGCGCATCACCATCGACGGGCAGGACATTCGCGACGTCACGCAGGACTCGCTGCGCGCGGCCATCGGTATCGTGCCGCAGGACACTGTGCTGTTCAACGACACGATCTACTACAACATCGCGTACGGCAATCCGTCGGCGTCGCGCGAGCAGGTCATCGCCGCGGCCCGTGCGGCGCATATCCACGACTTCATCGAGAGCCTGCCGGCCGGCTATGAATCGATGGTCGGCGAGCGCGGGCTCAAGCTCTCCGGCGGCGAGAAGCAGCGCGTGGCGATTGCGCGCACCCTTCTCAAGAATCCGCATATCCTGATTTTCGACGAGGCGACCTCGGCGCTGGACTCGCGCTCCGAGCAGGCGATTCAGGCGGAATTGCGCAACATCGCCCGTGAACGCACGACGCTTGTCATCGCGCACCGCCTCTCGACGGTCGTGCACGCCGCGCAGATCATCGTGCTCGACAAGGGCCGCATCGTGGAGCGTGGCACGCACGACGACCTGCTGCGTGCCGAAGGACTCTACGCGCAGATGTGGGCGTTGCAACAGCAGCGTCGCGACGGGGAGGGCGATGCCGAGGCGTCGCACTTCGCCACGGTGGTGTCCTGAGGGCGCGTGGCAACTCGGCCGTCGGGCGGAAGGCAGGGCGGTTGAGCCGTTGGGCAGTTGGACGACTGGCGCGGACGCGGGTCTGTGCGCCGGCCGGACGATTGAGTAGACTAGCGCGCTGACATCGCCGACGCGGGAGTGCCGCATGGAAATCAAATGGCTCGAGGACTTCGTGTCGCTCGCCAAGACGAACAGTTTCAGTCGTTCGGCCGAGTTGCGCCATGTGACGCAGCCGGCGTTCTCGCGCCGGATTCAGTCGCTCGAAGCGTGGCTTGGCAGTGAACTGATCGACCGATCGAGCTATCCCACGCGCCTCACCGCGGCCGGCGAAGTGTTCTATGAGCAGGCGCTGGCATTGCTCTCGCAAGCGCAGGAGGCGCGCGCCTTGCTGCGCGAACAGCGCTCGGCCGACCATTCGGTGCTCGATTTCGCCGTGCCGCACACGCTGTCGATGACGTTCTTCCCGCGATGGCTCAAGGCGCTGGAGAAGCGTCTGGGCCTGTTGCGCAGCCGTTTGCGTGCGCTCAACGTGCACGACGCGGCGATGTCGCTGACCGATGGCGGCTGCGATCTCCTGATGTGCTACTACCATCCGAGCCAGCCCTTGCAACTCGATGCGGCGCGCTACGAGATGATCGTGCTCGGCAGCGAGCGGTTCAGCCCCTACAGCGCCCCGACGCCGCAAAAGCGCGCCCGCTTCAAGCTGCCCGGCACGCCCGACGCGCCGGTGCCCTACCTCGCCTACACGGCGAATGCCTATCTCGGCCGGATGACCGATCTGCTCGCCGGCGACGCGTCGAGCCGGCTGCATCTGGACAAGGTGTACGAGACCGACATGGCCGAGGCGCTCAAGGCCATGGTGCTCGCCGGACACGGTGTGGCCTTTCTGCCGGAAAGCGCCGTGGTCGATTCGGTCGCGCGCGGCGAGTTGGTCGATCTCGCGCCCCCGGGCAAGGCGGCGGCCCCATGGCATCTGGACATGGAGATTCGCCTGTATCGCGACCGTCTGGCCTATACCGACGCCAGCAACCGGCGCGAGCTGACCAAGCGCGATGCGCTCGAGGCGTTCTGGCAAGCCGTGCGCGATCAGATCAAAGGCTGACCGGCGTGCGTGCCGGATCGGCGCGATGCGCGTCGATTCGCGGAATGTCGGGATAATTTCAGACGGGCGGCAAAACTATGCATGAAATGCATAGTTGCATGTTTATTCGGCATTGGATTGTTCTCGGGGGTTCTCGGTAAAGTGCCAGCCATTCGTGTCGCAAGCACGGTATGTGCGTGCGGCGCAGATTGAAGCCGGAGAATTCCATAATGTCGCAAACGTCACATATCTTGCCTTCTTACCTGCAGGCCGATGATCTCGGTCCGTGGGGCAACTACCTTCAACAGGTCGACCGCGTCACGCCTTACCTGGGCACGCTGTCGCGCTGGGTCGAAACCCTCAAGCGTCCCAAGCGCATCCTGATCGTCGACTGCCCGATCGAACTCGACAATGGCACCATCGCCCATTTCGAGGGCTATCGTGTCCAGCACAATACGTCGCGCGGCCCCGGTAAGGGCGGTGTGCGTTTTCACCAGGACGTCACGCTGTCCGAAGTCATGGCGCTGTCGGCCTGGATGTCGGTCAAGAACGCAGCGGTGAACGTGCCTTACGGCGGCGCCAAGGGCGGCATTCGTGTCGACCCGCGCAAGCTCTCGCGCGGAGAACTCGAGCGTCTGACGCGTCGTTACACCAGCGAAATCAACATCATTATCGGGCCGACGAAGGATATTCCGGCGCCGGACGTCAACACCAATGAGCAGATCATGGCGTGGATGATGGATACCTACTCGATGAACGAGGGGTCCACGGCCACCGGCGTGGTGACCGGCAAGCCGATTTCGCTGGGCGGCTCGCTGGGCCGTCGTGAAGCCACGGGCCGCGGCGTGTTCGTGGTGAGTTGCGAGGCGGCCCGCCGCCTGGGACTCGACGTGCGCGGCGCACGCGTGGTGGTACAGGGCTTCGGCAACGTGGGGGGCATTGCCGCCCGTCTGTTCCACGAGGCGGGTGCGCATGTCATCGGCGTGCAAGATCACACCGGTACGATCTACAAGTCCGACGGCCTCGACGTGCCGAACCTGCTCAAGCACGTGGCCGAAACCGGCGGCGTGGGCGGCTTCCCGGCGGCTGAGACCATCAAGGACGACGAGTTCTGGTCGCTGGACTGCGAGTTCATGATTCCGGCGGCACTCGAAAACCAGATCACCGAGAAAAACGCCGACAAGATCCGCGCGAAGATCGTGGTCGAAGGGGCCAATGGCCCGACGACGACGGCGGCCGACGACATCTTGCGCAGCAAGAACATTCTTGTCGTGCCGGACGTGGTGGCCAACGCCGGCGGCGTGACGGTCTCGTACTTCGAGTGGGTGCAGGATTTCTCGAGCTTCTTCTGGACCGAGGAAGAGATCAACCACCGTCTGGAGCGCATCATGCGCGAAGCGTTCGATGGCGTGTGGCATGTGGCGCAGGAGCATAAGGTTTCGCTGCGTACTGCCGCATTCATCGTGGCGTGTACCCGTATTCTGCAAGCCCGTGAGATGCGCGGTCTGTACCCCTGATCAGGCGGTGCTGTCCGGCTAAGTAGTAATACGCAATAATGCGTAAAACAGAATGTTCGGGGCGATTTGCGTTAAGAAAGACGTACGTTCCGAACATTCGATAATAAAAAAATGGGCAAATGCGGTGCTAAAATGCATCTGTTTTTTGCCAAGGAGACTAAAGAATGACCCTCTCGAAAATTGCATTGGCGATGTGCTGTGTTGGCTTGATGGCAGGTGCTGCCCAGGCGCAGGAAACCGGTACGCTCAAGAAAATCAAGGACACCGGCGTCATCTCGCTGGGTAACCGCGAATCCTCGATTCCGTTCTCGTTCTATGACAATAACCACAATGTCGTTGGCTATGCCAATGATGTGGCGATGGCCGTCGTGGCCGAAGTCAAGAAGGAACTCAAGCTGCCGAACCTGAAGGTCACGCAGACGCCGATCACGTCTCAGAACCGCATTCCGCTGGTTCAGAACGGCACGATCGACATGGAGTGCGGTTCGACCACGAACAACGCCGAGCGTCAGAAGCAGGCAGCGTTCTCGAACACGTTCTTCATCATCGGCACGCGTTTGCTGGCGAAGAACAGCTCGGGCATCAAGGACTTCGCCGACCTCAAGGGCAAGAACGTCGTGACCACGGCGGGCACGACCTCCGAGCGTCTGCTGCGCGAGATGAACCAGAAGGACAACATGGGCATGAACATCATCAGCGCCAAGGACCACGGAGAAGCCGCGATCACGCTGCACTCGGGCCGTGCCGTCGCGTTCATGATGGATGACGCCCTGCTCGCGGGCGAGCGCGCCAAGTTCAAGGACGCCAAGGACTACAGCATTGTCGGCAAGCCGCAATCGTATGAAGCCTACGGCTGCATGATGCGCAAGGACGATCCGGCCTTCAAGAAGCTGGTGGACAAGGCCGTTGCCGATTACCAGAAGTCGGGCCAGGCGCAGAAGGACTTCGCCAAGTGGTTCCAGCAGCCGATCGCTGCGCTGGGCGGCGTGAATATGGACTTCCCCCCGTCGGCCGAGATGGCCGCGCTGTGGAAGTCGCCGAACGACCACGCTGACGTTCAAGGCGCCAAGTAAGCCTCGCAGGCTTCACGAGTCGCCGAGCACCATCAGTGCGTAATGCCGAAGCGGAAGGAGCCAATCCTTCCGCTTCTTTTTAAGCAAGACAAGTAGAAAAGGGGAGATCATGGCTCTCGGTCTCGATTTCAGTTTTTTCTTCCAGCCTGTGGCAACGGGCGAGGGGACGACCTATTTCGGGTGGTTGCTCTCGGGCTTCAAGCTCACGCTTGAAGTTGGCCTCGGCGGCTGGATCATTGCGCTCATCGTGGGCTCCGTGCTCGGCGTGATGCGCACCATCCCCAACAAATGGATATCCGGCTTCGCGACGGCCTACGTCGAGTTGTTCCGGAACATCCCGTTGCTTATCCAGTTGTTTTTCTGGTACTACGTGGCGCCCGACTTCCTGCCGGAATCGGTTCGTACGTGGTTGTTCGCGCTTAATCCGGCGAGCGTCTCGCTGCTCACCGGCGTGATCGGCCTGGGGCTCTTTACGGCGGCCCGGGTGTGTGAGCAGGTGCGCTCCGGTATCAATTCCCTGCCCAAGGGCCAGAAGAGCGCCGGTCTGGCCATGGGGCTCACGCTCCCGCAGACGTACCGCTTCGTACTGCTGCCGGTGGCCTTCCGTGTGGTGATTCCGCCGGTCACCTCGGAATTCGTCAACATCTTCAAGAACTCGGCCGTGATCTCGACGGTGAACCTGCTCGAACTGACCGGGCAGGGCAAGCAGCTCATCGATTACACGGCGCATAGCTATGAGTCCTTCATTGCTGTGACGATCGCGTACATGATCATCAACGTCGCGGTGCTGGTGCTCATGCGCTTCATCGAAGCCAAGACCCGCCTGCCGGGCTACATCGGGGGCAAATAATGGGTGAGATCTTCGCATGGGGCGGCGCTATCGACGCGATGCCGCTGCTCGTCAAGGGCATGATCACCACGCTGCAGATCACGGTGCTCGCCGTGGTCGTGGGCATCCTCTGGGGCACGATTCTCGCGATGATGCGTCTGTCGGGCGTGACCGTGCTGAAATGGTTTGCGGATCTGTACGTGAACCTGTTCCGCTCGATTCCGCTGCTGATGGTGCTGCTGTGGTTCTTCCTGATCGTGCCGCAGGTGTTGCGTTCGGTGCTCGATGTGCCGCCGACCTGGGACATCCGGATGGTCTCGGCACTCGTCGCCTTCTCGCTGTTCGAAGCGGCGTATTATTCGGAAATCATTCGCGCGGGTATCCAGAGCGTATCGCGGGGCCAGATGTCCGCCGCCTACGCGCTGGGCATGTCGTACTGGCAGGCGATGGCGCTCGTGGTGCTGCCGCAGGCGTTCCGCAACATGGTGCCGTTGTTGCTGACCCAGGGCATCATTCTGTTCCAGGACACCTCGCTCGTATACGCGATCGCCTTGGCCGACTTCTTCGGCATGGCGTACCAGGTGGGCCAGCGTGACGGCACGTTGCCCGCAATGATTGTGTTTGCCGGAGCGGTCTACTTTGTGATCTGCTTCACGGTTTCGATGTCGGTTAAACGTCTTCAGAAGAGGTTGGCGAAATGATTACCCTTAAAAACGTCTCCAAGTGGTACGGCCAGTTCCAGGTGCTCACGGACTGCTCCACTGAAGTCAAGAAGGGTGAAGTCGTGGTGGTGTGCGGCCCGTCGGGTTCGGGCAAGTCCACGCTCATCAAGACCGTCAACGGTCTGGAGCCGATCCAGCAAGGCGAGATCATCGTCGATGGCACATCGGTCGCCGATCCGAAGACGAACCTGGCCAAGCTGCGCTCGCGCGTAGGCATGGTGTTCCAGCACTTCGAATTGTTCCCGCACCTGTCGATCACCGAAAACCTGACGCTCGCGCAGGTCAAGGTGCTCGGTCGCAGCAAGGACGCCGCCCGTGTCAAGGGCCTGAAGTTGCTGGAGCGCGTGGGCCTGACGGCGCATGCCCACAAGTTCCCGGGCCAGCTCTCGGGCGGTCAGCAGCAGCGCGTGGCCATCGCTCGCGCCCTGTGCATGGACCCGATCGCCATGCTGTTCGACGAGCCGACCTCGGCGCTCGACCCGGAAATGATCAACGAAGTGCTCGACGTGATGGTCGAATTGGCGCAGGAAGGCATGACCATGATGGTGGTTACGCACGAAATGGGCTTCGCCAAGAAGGTCGCGAACCGTGTGATCTTCATGGATCAAGGCATCATCGTCGAAGACGACAAGAAGGACGAGTTCTTCGCGAATCCGAAGTCGGACCGCGCCAAGGACTTCCTGGCCAAGATCCTGCACTGATCGTTGGTGCGGGTGGAATGAAAAAAGCGTGCCTTCGGGCACGCTTTTTTATGCTCGTCGGCGTCGTCGCGGGCTTACTGGCAGGCAGTGTTCTGCTCGTTGCGCAGACGAACGGCTTCGGGAATCGGCACGACGGTGCGCAGCGACGGCCCCCCCTTCTCGAACAGAATCAACTCACCCGGTGCGAAGGTCGTCCAGACTTCGTTGTCGGTGAGCGGTGCCGTGGCGATCACCGCCACGCGATCGGCCGGCGTCGTGAACTTGGAAAAATCGATTTCCCAGTCGGCGTCGATCAGATGCGCCTTCGTGAACGGCCACTGGCGGGCGATGAAGTGCAGCCGTGTCGAGCAGTGCGCGATCAGCGCCTGGCCGTTCGAGAGGACGAAGTTGAATACGCCGTGGCGCGTGATCGTGCGCGTAATGTCCTCGACCGCATGGAACAACTCGTCGAGTGGCGGTTGCGAACCGGGGAAGCGCTTGCGCAGGCCCTGCATGATGTCGCAGAAGGCGCGCTCGCTGTCGGTCGTCCCCACGGGCTGGTAGACGCCCGAGAGAAACGGATCGTAGTCATGCAGATCGCCGTTGTGCGCGAAGATCCAGTGGCGTCCCCATAGCTCGCGTTGGAACGGGTGGCAGTTCTCCAGCTCAACGATGCCCTGTGTCGCTTTGCGGATATGCGCGATGACGTTCTTGGACTTGATCGGGTATTTCTTCACCAGCTCGGCGATGGGCGAGTTCGCGGCGGCCTGGTGATCGATGAACAGCCGGCAGGCCTTGTCTTCGAAGAATGCAATGCCCCAGCCGTCCGCGTGGTGATCCGTACCGCCTCCACGCGCTGCGAAACCGGTAAATGAGAACGTGATGTCGGTCGGTTCCGCGCAATTCATTGCGAGCAGTTGGCACATGGGGCGGGTCAATCGAAGATGGGTTGCGCACGTCGTGTCGGAGCGCCGCAACCAGTACAATATGGGGTTGCACAAGCATAGCACTGGCCCCTGTGTACGTACATTGCCGCCCAATCGGTCCGTCGCGCCGACGCGTCACCGCGCGGCGACGGTCTCATGGGCTTGCCGTCTCCCCCAGCTCCCGGAAAACGCCCATGATCAACGAACTGACTATCACCCGCCCCGATGACTGGCACCTGCACGTGCGCGATGGCGACGTGCTCAAGAGCGTGCTGCCCGACAGCGCCCGCCAGTTCGGGCGCGCGATCATCATGCCGAACCTCAAGCCGCCGGTCACGACGACCGAACTCGCCGCCGCGTATCGCGAGCGTATTCTCGCGGCGCGCCCGGCCGGCAATGCGTTCGAGCCGCTCATGACCCTGTATCTGACCGACAACACGGCCGCCGACGAAATCCGTCGCGCGAAGGCATCGGGCTTCGTGCATGGGGTGAAGCTCTACCCCGCCGGCGCCACGACGAACTCCGACGCCGGTGTGACCGATCTGGCCAAGTGCCGCGGCGCGCTCGAAGCGATGCAGGACGTTGGCATGCCGCTGCTCGTGCACGGTGAGGTGACGAGCGCCGACATCGACATCTTCGATCGTGAAAAGGTCTTTATCGACCGCGTGATGTCGCCGCTGCGCCGCGATTTCCCGGGCCTCAAGGTGGTGTTCGAACACATCACGACCCAGGACGCCGCCGAGTATGTCGCACAGGCCGACGGCCCCATCGCCGCCACGATCACCGCGCATCACCTGCTGTACAACCGCAACGCGATCTTCACGGGCGGTATTCGTCCGCATTACTACTGCCTGCCGGTGCTCAAGCGCGAGACGCATCGCGACGCGCTCGTGAAGGCGGCTACGTCAGGCAGTCCGCGCTTCTTCCTCGGTACCGACAGTGCCCCGCACGCACGCGAAGCGAAGGAAGCCGCCTGTGGCTGCGCCGGCTGCTACACGGCGCTGCACGCGGTAGAGCTGTACGCCGAGGCGTTCGACAAGGCCGGCGCGCTCGACAAGTTCGAAGGCTTCGCCAGCTTCCACGGCCCGGATTTCTACGAACTGCCGCGCAATAGCGACAAGATCACCCTGGTGCGTGAAGACTGGGAACTGCCGGCGGCACTGCCGATGGGCGATGCGACCGTGGTGCCGTTGCGCGGCGGCGAAGTCATCGGCTGGAAGTTCAAGGGGTGAGTCCAGTGGACGCGTCGGCGCCTTTGGCGTCCACGCGGACAGGCTTGCCGGCGATCGACTGGCACGCGCCCTGGTTCGACGCGGTTGCCGAGCGGGGACGGGACGCCTTGGCGGGCGCCGACTGGCGCGAGGCGCTGTCGGCGCAAGCGGCGGCGGCCGGACAGGTGAGTGGGCGGGGGCGGGCGTTGCGATTCGTCGCCCCACAGGCGCTTCCCGCCGACACCGCCTACGAGGCCTTCATCGCGGACACAGGCGGGGTACCGACGCGCCCTAATCTGCATGACTTCTTCAATGCGCTGATCTGGCTGGCCTATCCGCGCGGCAAGGCGGCGCTCAACGCTCGTCAGGCCGCCGCCATCGCCGTCGACGGTGTGCAAGCCACGCGCGGTGCCACGCGCGATGCCGCCACCCTCTTCGACGAAAATGCCGTCCTCTTCGCGTGTAGCGACCCTGCGCTGGGCGGGGCGCTTCGGGCGTTCGACTGGCACACGCTCTTCGTTGCACGGCGTGCCGATTGGGGGCGCGCCTGCGAGGTGCAGCCTTTCGGGCATGCGTTGCTGGAGAAGCTCGTTGCCCCGTACCCGGCAGTGACCGCGCACGCGTGGATCGTGGACGTGCCACACGCCTACTTTGGCTGGACACCGAATGCGCGCCGCGCCTGGCTCGACGCCCGGATCGCGCCGGGGCTCGCCAATGGGCCGCTCACGACACGTGACTTCGCCCCCTTGCCGGTGTTGGGCATCCCCGATTGGTGGCCGGCCAACCAAGACCCCGCCTATTATCGGGACACCTCGGTCTTCCGGCCTGGCCGGCGTCGGACGAGCTGAGTGTCTCGGTGGCGCGTGGGCCAGGAGGGCGGACGTTGGGCAGAGTCAGGCGCTGAAGTAGGGCAGGGGCAGGGCGGCGGAACGGCGGCGGCACGGCGGCACGCGTGGTACACTTCCGCCCGCAGAGTCGGCCAGACAATCGCCGCCTCCCTTTGGGAGGGGGAGGAAAGTCCGGACTCCACAGGGCAGGGTGATGGCTAACGGCCATCCGTCGTGAGACGCGGAACAGGGCAACAGAGAACAGACCGCCGATGGCCCCTGGCGCAAGCCAGGCGGATCAGGTAAGGGTGAAACGGTGCGGTAAGAGCGCACCGCGGCGTGCGGCAACGCACACGGCACGGTAACCTCCACCCGGAGCAATTCCAAATAGGCAGGTGAACGGCATGCGCCTCGTGCGGATGCCGGCAACGGGGCCCCCGGGAGCCTGCGGGTAGGAAGCTTGAGCGGCGCAGTGATGCGTCGCCTAGAGGAATGATTGTCAGGCGCGGCGCGAGTCGCGTTCACAGAATCCGGCTTATCGGCCGGCTCTGCATCCGAACAAAACACAAAAGGCTCCCGCTGGGAGCCTTTTGTGTTTCCAACGTCATCGTGTCGGCGAGCCATGGCCGGACCGAGCGATTCTCAGCCTTCGACGATCTCGACGCTATGGGTGATCTCCGCCGTCTTCGCGAGCATGATCGACGCCGAGCAGTACTTGTCGTGAGAGAGGGTCACCGCGCGCTCCACCGTGGCGGGGTTCAGATTGCGCCCCGTCACCGTGAAGTGGAAGTGAATCTTGGTAAAGACCTTCGGATCTTCGCTGGCCCGCTCGGCCTTGAGCGTGACGTTGCAATCCTTCACTTCGGCCCGGCTCTTCTTGAGAATCAGCACGACGTCGTACGCCGTACATCCGCCCGTGCCAACCAACAGCATTTCCATCGGACGCGGCGCCTGATTGTGACCGCCACCCTCCGGGGCACCGTCCATTGCGACGATGTGTCCGCTTCCCGTCTGGGCGACGAAAGCCATACCGTCCTGGCCCATCCAACTCACCTTGCATTCCATATTCCGAAACCCCGATATCCCGTTCAAGCGAAAATTGTAACGGCTTCCGCTAAGGCGCGTACGACGCTCAACGCGACCTTGGGATGCCGACCTGGGCAGCACGGGTTGCTGCGTCGCAATATTGGCGCTTTTTTGATCGTGGTTTCAGGCGGATAAACCCTAAAGTTAGATGTTGGACTCTACTGGCCGCGTTGTTACGTAAGGTTTTTTGATGGTAACCATTTGATTTTAATGTAGATAATTGTCAGTCCCTCATCTTCCGGCCATTCCGCATTATGGTTATTGATTTCGCACTATAAATTTTCTTGCATCGCACCATCGGGTTTGCTAGACTGCAGTCATTGGTTGTTGTGCTTCACAGCAATTCTGCCAGTGTCTCCTCCACCCTCCTCCTTTGGTGGATTTAACCCGGACCCATGAGGTTCGGGTTTTTTTTTGTGCGTCGGGAAACGCTGTTTACCGACGAGTGGTTTTTTCTGTATAATCAACGGCTTTTCCGGAAATGCCCACGGAAGATACATCAGGGAGAGCCTGCAAGCACAGGACTGCGCCATGCGATGCAAATCGCGAGGACGCGGCCGGCAGACAAGCAGGAAGTTGATGTTAATGGGGCAAATGTATTTTATTTGGATCGATCATGAAGACGTTTTCCGCTAAGCCGGCAGAGGTGACGCGCGAATGGTTTGTGATTGACGCGACGGACAAAGTCCTCGGCCGTGTCGCCAGCGAAGTGGCACGCCGTCTGCGCGGCAAACACAAACCGGAATTCACGCCGCACGTTGACACGGGTGATTACATCATCATCGTCAATGCTGCCAAGCTGAAAGTTACGGGCGCAAAGCAAACCGACAAGAAGTACTACCGTCACACGGGTTACCCGGGCGGTATCTACGAAACCACGTTTGGCAAAATGCAAGAGCGTTTCCCGGGCCGTGCGCTCGAGAAGGCCGTGAAGGGCATGCTGCCGAAGGGTCCGCTGGGCTACGCGATGATCAAGAAGCTGAAGGTTTACGCCGACGGTAACCATCCGCACGAAGCGCAGCAACCGAAGTCGCTCGAGATCTAAGGGCCACGCCATGTTCAAAAACGATTGGAATTACGGCACCGGCCGTCGCAAAAGCGCTGTTGCTCGCGTCTTCATCAAGGCTGGCAAGGGCGACATCGTCGTCAACGGCAAGCCGATCAAAGAGTACTTCGCTCGCGAAACGTCGCTGATGATCGTTCGTCAGCCGCTCGAGTTGACCAACCACGCTGAAACGTTCGACATCAAGGTCAACGTGTCCGGCGGCGGTGAAACGGGTCAGGCCGGTGCGGTTCGTCACGGGATCACCCGCGCACTGATCGACTACGACGCGACGCTCAAGCCGACGCTGTCGACCGCTGGCTTCGTCACGCGCGACGCCCGTGAAGTCGAACGTAAGAAGGTGGGTCTGCACAAGGCTCGCCGTCGCAAGCAATTCTCGAAGCGTTAATCGCCCGAGTGCTTGTTCGCATCGGCCTCTGGCGGATGCAAGGAAAGGCCGCCTCGTGCGGCCTTTTTTCTATTGTGCGTCGCCTTTGGCGCGTGTGACTTGCGCAGGTGTCAGGCGCGTTGCCGTCCCACACGTGTCGTGGAAGCTTGATAGAATCGCGGTTCCGATTGAAAGGGGTAGGACATGGTCAAGGTAGGTATCGTAGGCGGCACCGGCTACACCGGTGTGGAGCTGCTCCGTTTGCTGGCACAGCACCCGGAAGTGAAGTTGACGGCGATCACCTCGCGCAAGGAAGCGGGTACGCCGGTCGCCGATATGTATCCGAACCTGCGAGGCCGTGTCGACCTGGCGTTCTGCACGCCCGACGACGCCCGCCTGACCGATTGCGATGTGGTGTTCTTCGCCACGCCGCACGGCGTGGCCATGGCGCAAGCGCGTGAGCTGCTCGCCGCCGGTGTGCGCGTGATCGATCTGGCGGCGGATTTCCGCCTGAAAGATATCGCCACGTTCGAAAAGTGGTACGGCATGCCCCACGCTTGCCCCGACATTCTCGAAGAAGCCGTCTACGGCCTGCCCGAAATCAACCGCGACAAGATCAAGAGCGCCCGCGTCATCGGTCTGCCGGGCTGCTACCCCACGTCCGTGCAACTAGGCTATGCGCCGCTGTTTGCCGGTGGTCGCAAGCTGGTCGACCCCAAACACCTGATCGCCGATGCCAAGTCAGGGGCGAGCGGTGCGGGTCGCAAGGGGGAGACGTCGCTGATTCTCGCGGAGTCGGCCGACAACTTCAAGGCCTACGCCGTGAAGGGCCATCGCCATCACCCGGAAATCAAGCAGGGTCTGGAGGCGATCGCGGGCTACGACGTGGGCCTGACGTTCGTGCCGCACCTGCTGCCCACGATTCGCGGCATCCACTCGACGCTTTACGCGACGATCCTGCCCGAAGCGCGCGACACCGATTTCCAGGCGCTGTTCGAGACGTATTACGCCGGCGAGCCGTTCGTGGACGTGCTGCCGGCCGGCTCGATGCCGGAAACGCGCTGGGTGCGCGCATCGAACTATGTCCGTATGGCGGTGCATCGTCCGGGCAATGAAGATACGCTGGTGATCCTCGTCGTCGAGGACAATCTGGTCAAGGGTGCGTCCGGTCAGGGCGTGCAGTGTATGAACCTGATGTTCGGCTTGCCGGAGAACATGGGGCTGACCCATATTCCCGTACTGCCGTAACGGTATTTATGGTCTCTAAGCCCTTGATTTTTCTGCCGTCGGCACAATCTGGGAATAGAGACTAGAATGGTACCGAACCGATTTTTGGAGATTTGCGATGAACGCACCGCTTGAGGCCGCCGTCACGGAAATGCCCGCTTTCCTGGTCTTTACCGACAGCGCCGCGGACAAGGTCAAGCAACTGATCGACGAGGAAGGCAACGCCGAGCTGAAACTGCGCGTTTTCGTGCAGGGCGGCGGTTGCTCCGGCTTTCAGTATGGTTTCACCTTCGATGAAGACGTCAACGAAGACGATACCGTGCTCGACAAGAACGGCGTGTCGCTGCTGATCGACTCGATGAGCTATCAATACCTCGTCGGCGCCGAGATTGACTATAAGGAAGACATCAACGGCGCGCAGTTCGTGATCAAGAACCCGAACGCTTCCACGACTTGTGGCTGCGGTTCTTCGTTCTCGGTCTGAGCCGCACGAAATCCGTATCTGGATGCAGTACGAGACAGGGCCCGCAAGGGCCCTTTCTTATTGCTCCGTCGATTTCCTGGTGCGATGGGTGTGCCTGGCTCAGTGCGGATAGATCGCGCCGAGAATGCGAGGGCCGTGCGCGCCGGTGACGGATGCAAGATTCCCCGGTTGCCTGACCAGGCAACGTTGCGCGAGCCAGGCGAAGGCGCGGGCCTCGACTTGATGCGGCGGTACGCCGAGCGCCTCGGTCGTCGCGACGGTCACACCCGGCAAACGCGCCGCGATGGCTTGCATGAGTGCACGATTGCGCGTTCCGCCGCCGCAGGCGTAAAACCCTTTGCAGTCGGGCGCGTAACGCAACACGTCGTCGGCGACACACTGCGCGGTCAGCGCGACGAGCGTGGCCTGGACATCCACCGGCGACACGCCCGGAGCGGCCGCCAGTCGGGCATCCAGCCAGTTCGCGTGGAACAGGTCGCGACCGGTGCTCTTCGGCGGTGTCTGACGGAAGTAAGGCTCGCTCAACAACGTGCCCAGCAAGGCCTCGTCGACGTGTCCGCTGGCGCCCCAGGCGCCTGCGTCGTCATACGAGGTTCCGAGATGACGGGCGGCCCAACCATCGAGCAGTGCATTGCCCGGGCCGCAGTCAAAGCCGCAGACGGGCTGGCCGGATGCGGCCGCCGGCAGAATCGTCACATTGCTGATGCCGCCGAGATTGCAGACGACGCGCGTTTGCCCGGCATCCGAAAACACCGCCTGATGGTAGGCGGGCACAAGCGGTGCGCCCTGGCCGCCGGCGGCGACATCCCGGCTGCGAATGTCTGCGACGACATCGATGCCGGTCAATTCCGCGAGCAGTGCGGGCGCGTTGAGTTGGCGCGTATAACCGATTCCATCGAACTCGCCCGGACGGTGGCGGATCGTCTGCCCATGGGCGCCGATGGCAGCGATAGCGGACGCCGGCAATCCGGCCGCCGTGAGCAGCTCGCGCACGCAGTCCGCATAGACGCTTACCAATGCGTTCGCCGCCAGTGCTTCCCGGTGCAGTTCGTTTTCCGAGGGCGCTTGCAACACCATCAACGTTTCACGCAGATCGTCCGGAAAGGGGAGATAGGCTTCTGCGAGCACCGGCCCGCTGGCTGACGCGACGAGCACGCCGTCGACACCGTCGAGACTGGTGCCGGACATCAGGCCGATGAAATGGGAGGGGGATGCTGGGGCGTCGAGGTGGCGAGCGGTGTCGGTCATGGGCGGAGCGGGGGCCGGAGAAATCGAATCCGCACCGGGAGGGGGCGCAGGTGAGTCACCTATCGCCCCGCACAGTGCGGTCTCCAGCATACCTCAATCGCGCTCGGCGACCTGCACGGTGCGCATCAGATCGATGCGCTTGAGAAGGTTCTCGGCGTACATGTCGAATAGCTTCAGGCGCGGACCCGAAAGCGGCGCGACCGCCGCCACGTCCGTTGAGAACGGGTTGAGCGGCACACCCTTGAAGCGCAGTTCATAGTGCAGGTGCGGGCCGGTGGCCCAGCCCGTCTGTCCGACGAAGCCGATGACCTGACCTTGGGTGACACGCGTACCGGGCTTCATGCCTTGGCCGAAGCCGGACAGGTGGGCGTAACGCGTCTGGTAATTGCCTGAGTGATCGATCTCGACCAGATTGCCGTAACCGTTTTGCTTTCCGACGAACTTGACCACGCCGTCGCCGGCTGCAAACACGCGCGTGCCGATAGGCGCTGCCAGATCCACGCCTTCGTGCTGCTTCCACTTGTGCTGGAACGGATGCTCGCGACCGCCGAAGGCCGACGAAATCCGCGAAAATTCGACCGGCGTGCGCAGGAAAGCCTGTTTCAGATTGCGACCGTCAAAGCCGTAGTACGCGCCCTCGGGCGCGCCCTTCGGATCGGCGTACCAGATGGCCTGGTGCGTCTTGCCCTGATTGATGAACTCGATCGCCAGCACACGGCCAGTGCGCACGGTGCGATCCTGCTGCTTGATCACCTCGTACACGAGGCGGAAGCGGTCGCCGCGGCGAACGTCACGCTGGAAGTTGATCACCCCGGAGAAGATGTTCACCATCTGCGCGACGACCGCATCGGGCACGCCCGCATCGTCCATCGCCGTGAAGAAATTGCCCGCGATGGCACCGGAGCGCATGGCCCATTCGGTATCGTTGGCAAGCTGCTCCATACGGGCGCACAGGCGACCGCCATCGTTGCGATCGATCACCAGTTGCTGGGCCGCAGTGCTGCCGTTGGACAACACGGTGGAGAGCGAGACGAGCTTGCCGTCGTCGTCGGTCTCGGCCTGCACGACATTCCCTGGAGGCACGCCGATCAGGCGACGAGCGACGGCGTTCTCACGAATGAACCGCTCGGCCGCGGGGTCCTGGATCGACAACCGCGAGAGCATGTCGCCCAGGGTTTCGCCGCGGCGCAGGGCCACTTGATGAATAAAGGTCTGGGATTGCGCGTCGAGCTGCTGAATCTGTTTGGCCAGGTCGGGGAAGGTGAGCGGCAATGTCACGCTCACACCGTTGCGGGCCGCGTCGGGCACCATCGGTGCCACGCCGAAAGCGGTCACCATTCCCAACGTCAGGGCAGAACCGACCGTTGCCACGATTTGCACCTTCCTGCGACGGTGCTTGGGCTGCGTGGGATCGATCAGCGTCAGCAGTTCACGCGCAAAAAAATCACGGAGTTTTGGCCACATCACGTAAAATTCTGCGCAACTTACAAAAAAAGCCCGGGCGGAGCGGCACGCTTCGAGATTGCCTGTCGGAATTCCGGGGCAACCCGGCGTCGCTTCGGCCCGAGCCGAGAATTGAGCCGCGATTATAGCAGAGCTACCGCGGCCTCCGCCTTTACTGACTGCTCAAGGGAAACCCTGAACCAGTCTGGACAATGATGTTATGACAAGTGAACACGCACTCACCTCGGAAAAGAAGTATCCCGTGACCGACGCCGCGCGGGCCGCACTGGCGATCGCCAAGCGCGGTTGCGACGAGCTGCTCGTGGAAGAGGAGTTCCTCCAGAAGCTGGCGCGCAGCGAAGCGACCGGCAAGCCGCTGCGCATCAAGCTGGGACTGGACCCGACGGCGCCCGACATCCACATCGGCCACACCGTGGTGCTCAACAAGATGCGCCAGTTGCAGGATCTGGGGCACACGGTCATCTTCCTGATCGGCGATTTCACGTCGCTGATCGGTGATCCGTCGGGCCGTAACAGCACGCGTCCGCCGCTCACCCGCGAGCAGATCGAGTCGAACGCCAAGACGTATTTCGAGCAGGCCGCGCTGGTGCTCGACCGTAACAAGACCGAAATTCGCTACAACAGCGAATGGTCGATGAAGCTGGGCGCGGACGGCATGATCAAGCTCGCGTCGCGCTACACCATGGCGCGCATGCTCGAGCGCGAGGACTTCACCAAGCGTTTCCAGGGCGGCGTGCCGATCGCCATCCACGAATTCCTGTATCCGCTCATGCAAGGCTACGACTCGGTGGCCCTGGAGTCGGATCTGGAACTCGGCGGGACCGACCAGAAGTTCAACCTGCTCGTGGGCCGCGAATTGCAGAAGCAATACGGCCAGGAGCCGCAGTGCATTCTGACGATGCCGCTGCTCGAAGGGCTGGACGGCGTTGAGAAGATGTCGAAGTCCAAGGCCAATTACGTGGGCATCAGCGAGAAGCCGAGCGAGATGTTCGGCAAGCTCATGAGTATCTCGGACGATCTGATGTGGCGTTACTACGAGCTGCTCTCGTTCCGTACGCTCGACGAGATCGCCCAGTTGCACAAGGACGTCGAAGGCGGGCGCAATCCGCGCGACGTGAAGGTGCTGCTCGCGCAGGAGATCGTGGCGCGCTTCCACTCGCAAGCCGATGCCGAGCGCGCGCTCGAGGATTTCAACGCGCGCGCCAAGGGCGGTGTGCCGGACGACATTCCGGAAGTTTCCCTTGAAGGCGCGCCGCTGGGGATCGCTCAGCTCCTCAAGCAGGCGGGCTTGGTGCCGTCGACGTCGGAAGCCAACCGCAACATCGAGCAGGGCGGCGTGCGGATCGACGGCGAGGCCGTGTCCGACAAGGGCGCGAAGATCGACGCCGGCACCTATGTCGTGCAGGTCGGCAAGCGCCGCTTCGCGCGCGTGACGCTCGCTTGAGCGTCGCCGCCCGATCGCCGCTGATGTGGCGCCTGCAGGCGCGGGTCAGCCGATGATCGCGCTCATCCAGCGGGTGCTCGAAGCCGCCGTGACGGTCGATGGCCGCACGGTGGGCGCCATCGGTCCGGGCCTGCTCGCCCTCGTGTGCGCCGAGCGCGGCGACACCGAAGCGAGCGCGGACAAGCTGCTCGCTAAGCTGCTCGGCTATCGCGTGTTCTCGGACGAGGCGGGCAAGATGAACCGCAGCGTGTCGAGCCTCGACGGCAACGGCGCGGCTGGCGGCTTGCTGCTCGTCTCGCAGTTCACGCTGGCGGCCGACACCCACAGCGGTACCCGGCCGAGCTTCACCCCGGCGGCCAGTCCGGCCGACGGCAAGCGGCTCTTCGATCATTTCGTGACGCAGGCGCGTGCGCGCCATCCGATCGTGGAAACGGGCGAATTCGGCGCTTACATGCGCGTCTCGCTCGTGAACGACGGACCGGTCACGTTCTGGCTTCAGACGCGTCCCGACGCCGGTTGACGTTCGGGGTGGGCGGCGTGTGCTGCCGATACCGCGCGTTATCTGCGCCGCCGGCCGCATCCGCCCAGGGCCTATCCCGAAAATTGCTCGGAATCGTCCGGTTGTGGGGGATGGCCCGCACGCGATTCGCATCGGTGTGATACCGTCGTCGAGTTCCGAAACGACAATGCTTGGGAGAAACCGATGAAAGTCTGGAGTGACTCGTTTGCCGACAATGCGGCGATAGATGAACAGTTCGCCTTCGGCAAACCGGATGCACAGGCGCACGTGGCGCTGTCGCAGAACAAGAATCCCCATTTGGCGTGGTCCGATGCGCCGGCCGGTACCCGTTCGTTTGTCGTGATCTGCACCGATAGCGACGTACCGAGCCAGGGCGACGACGTCAACCAGGAAGGTCGCGAAGTGCCGGCGACGCTGCCGCGCGTCGATTTCTATCATTGGGTGCTCGTGGACGTGCCGGCGTCGGTGTCCGAGATCCCGGCGGCCAGCCATAGCAACCACGTTACGCCGCGCGGCAAGTTCGGCCCGGACGCGCTCGACGGCATGCGTCACGGCGTCAACGACTACACCGCCTGGTTTGCGGGCGACGAGGGCATGCGCGGCGATTACTACGGCTACGATGGCCCGTGCCCGCCGTGGAACGACACGATCGTGCACCACTACCACTTCACCGTGTACGCGCTCGATATCGCCCGTGTGCCGCTCGACGGCCGTTTCGGGGGCGACGACGTGCTCGCGGCGATTCAGCCACACGTGCTTGGGCAGGCGCGCGTGACCGGCACCTACACGCTCAATCCGGCGCTGGCCTGACTGCGCGCCGTTTGCCTCCGCTCGCTTTGACTCACGCCACACGTAACAAGCAATCGCATCGATGACCGGCATGACCACGACCCTGACTTTGATTCGCCACGGTGAGACTGACTGGAACCGCGCCAAACGGATTCAAGGCCACACCGATATCCCGCTCTCGACCGAGGGCGAGCATCAGGCGGTCTTGTTGGGACAGCGTATCGAACGCGAGGTGGCGGCGCGCGGGCGCGTTTTCGACCACGTGCTTACGAGCGATTTGCAGCGAGCGGTGCAGACGGCGGAACCCGTCGCGCGCGCGTGCGGTTTGCCGCTGGTGCGCACCGCGAGTTTGCGGGAGCGTCACTATGGGGTCTTCGAAACCCGTGTGCCGGACGAGATCCAGGCGGAATTTCCGCAAGACTATGCACGCTGGCAGAGCCGCGATCCCGATTTCGTGATTCCCGGCGGCGAGTCCACGCGAGGTTTCTACACGCGTATCACCGAGTCCGTCGCGCAACTGCTGCACGACTATGCGGGCAAGCATCTGGCGCTGGTGGCGCATGGCGGCGTGCTCGATTGCTGCTATCGGCTCGCAACGCGGCTTGCATTGACCGAGCCGCGAGCCTATCCGCTGCTCAATGCGAGCGTGAACCGCCTGGCCTACGATGGCCAGCGCTGGCAAGTGCTGTGTTGGGGGGATGTCGCGCATCTGGACGCCGCCGTGCGAGACGAAAGCAACGACAGGCCGGAGGGCGCTGCCGCCATGGATCGCGTCGATCCGCGCGTGGTGTGACAGGCTGGCCGGTCGGGTCAGCACGTCGGGGCGTGTAAGGCCGCTAAGTCACCTAAGTCCGCTAAGTCTGCCAAATCCGCTAAGGGCCGTGACGCAGACGTGCCTAGCGTTCCAGCGATGACTGCACGACGACAACATCGGGCGTCGCCAATGCGCGACGTCGCGCGCGGTGCGCCACGCTGTTGCGCATCGACCATCGGGCGACCTGCGCCATGTGACGCACTGCGGGCCGCACCGTCAGGCGACGTACCGTCGCCCCTTCCCCGAAGCCGAGCATCGCCTGCGACCAGTCGGGCAGCAAATCGATGCCTGCGCGAAACAACACGCCGCTGAACAGGCGCGCGCCTGTGAACGGCGCGGGCAGATTGCGCAACACACGCACGACTTCGTCGGTGCGCTCGCTCGCGCACAAGGCCGGGCGCATGGCCGCGAGATAGTCGTCGATCTGCGCGACACTCGTCGGCACGTCGCGAGCGCCGAGCGCCACCGCAATGCGCGCGACTTCCGCGTAATAACGATCCTGCTCGCTGCGGGCGAACGCCGGATCCTTGTAGACGAGATAGCTGCGCAGGAAGCTCGACGTCTCGGCCACGTGCACCCACGTCAGCAGATCCGGATCGTACGCGGCGTAGGGGCGCCCGTCGGGGGCGACGCCCTTGACCTGCAGGTGGATGCGTCGCACCCGCTCAAGCAGCGCCTGCGCGTCGGCGGTATTGCCGAACGTCGTGCCGCCGATGAATGTGGCCGTGCGGCGCAGACGGCCGATCACGTCCTGTCGGAAGGTCGAGTGATCCCAGACGCCGGCCATCGCGAGCGGGTGCAACGACTGCATCAGCAGCGCGCTGATGCCGCCGATCATCATCGACGTGAAGTCTCCATGCACATGCCAGCAGGCGGCGTCCGGGCCGAACAGGCCGGGGTCGCCAGCCGGGGTGTCGTAGTTCAGTCGTGGAGCGCCGGGGCCTGAGGTCAGGCTCACCAGCCGCATCGCAATGGCGTGCCGCACACGTCCCGACACGCCCACGACCGGCCCGGCAGGCCGCAAGGGCGTTGCCGGAGGCGGTGTCGGGAGGTCGTCGTGCGAGGACATGCGAGGTTCAGTGTGGCGATGTCAAAGCGGCAGGTTTCACTTGCCGGTGGCGTCGGGCGACCAGAGCGAGCTGCTGTCCGGCGCACTGCCAGGGGCGGCCAGTCCGAAGTGACGATACGCGGCAAGTGTCGCGACGCGCCCGCGAGGTGTGCGTTGCAGGAAGCCCTGCTGGATCAGGTACGGCTCGATCACGTCTTCGATGGTGTCGCGCTCTTCGCCGATGGCGGCGGCGAGGTTGTCCACGCCCACGGGGCCGCCGTCGAACTTGTGGAGCACGGCTTCGAGCAGCTTGCGGTCCATCACGTCGAGGCCGACCGAATCGACGTCGAGCATCGAGAGCGCGGCGTCGGCCACGGCGGCGGTAATGCGCCCGTCGGCCTTCACTTCGGCGTAGTCGCGCACACGCCGCAGCAACCGGTTGGCGATACGCGGCGTGCCGCGCGCGCGACGGGCGATCTCAAAAGCACCGTCGTCGACGATGGCCGCGCCGAGCAGGCCGGCCGAGCGGCGCACGATGCCGGTCAGTTCTTCGGCCGTGTAGAACTCCAGACGCGCCACGATCCCGAAGCGGTCGCGCAACGGATTCGTCAGCATGCCGGCGCGCGTGGTCGCTCCCACGAGCGTGAACGGTTGCAGATCGAGCTTGACGCTGCGTGCCGCAGGGCCTTCACCGATCATAATGTCGATCTGGTAATCCTCGAGCGCCGGATACAGGATTTCCTCGACGACGGGCGAGAGCCGGTGGATTTCGTCGATGAACAGCACGTCGTTGGCTTCGAGATTGGTCAGCAGCGCGGCGAGGTCGCCCGGGCGCTCGAGCACGGGCCCCGACGTCTGGCGCAAATGCACGCCCATTTCGCGGGCGATGATGTGGGCGAGCGTCGTCTTGCCCAGGCCCGGCGGCCCGAACAGCAGCACGTGGTCGAGCGGTTCCGAGCGCTTGCGCGCGGCCTCGATGAAGATCTCCAACTGGCCGCGCACCTTGCGCTGACCGACATATTCGTCGAGCAGCTTGGGACGCAGCGCGCGCTCGAAGGCTTCTTCGTTAGGCGAGGCCGGGGTCGGCGCAATGATGCGCTCGGCGGCGAGTTTGTCGGTTTCGATCATGGCTGCATTGTAGCGCTTCGGACGTCGCTTGCCGGCGTGAGGCAGCACGGTATGCCGCGACGTACGACGATGACCGTGATGGCAACCGCCACGGCAAGCGCACGCGTAAGGGCAACCGCAACCGCAACGGCGGTGGTGCCGCTCAGCCGACCAGACGACCGCGCCGCACGCGCAGGCCCTTGGCCGCAAGGGTCGGGGCGACGCCGGCCAGTGCCGAGTACGTCTCGCCGCTGTGCGCATGGCAGATGGCGACGCCCAGCGCGTCGGCCGCATCCTTGCCGGGGGTTCCGGTGAGCGTGAGCAGACGGGTGACCATCTCCTGGACCTGCTCCTTTCGGGCGCGTCCGTAGCCGACCACCGCTTGCTTGAGCTGCATCGGCGTGTATTCGAAGACCTCGAGCCCGCCGACCGACAGCGCTGTGATCGCCGCGCCGCGCGCTTGTCCAAGCAGAAGCGTGGATTGCGGATTGACGTTGACGAACACCTTCTCGATGGCCGCCTGATCGGGCCGATAGGTGTCGACCAGTTCCGCCACGCTCTCGAAGATGATGCGCAGCCGCGCGGGCAGTGTGCCTTCGCCGGTGCGTATGACGCCGCTCGTCACGTACTGCAGACGGTTGCCGTGCTTTTCGAGCACGCCGAAGCCAGTGACACGCAGCCCGGGGTCGATGCCAAGAATTCTCATGCGGGGGCCAATGATCGGAAAACCGACCGATGCGGGGCGAAGACGCCAATATGGCCCGTATTCTGGCACAGCCGCGCGAGGGCGTCGCTCAAGGTGTGTTTCATCGGGTGAGACGCGATGACGCCGCACCCCAGCGGATGACAACCCGGTGCGCGCTAACGCCGCGGGCCGCGTCGCGTCGATTTGTCGCGGTGCCCGAGCCTGAATGCGCGGGACGTTGCCCTTCGCGGCGCGACGGATTGTTGTACATTGTTTGCTGTTCAAAATATTCGACGGCCTGCGTGCGGGCCGCCCGTCCCCGATGCTCTGGATCAAAGCGCTCCATATCGTTTTCGTCGCCTCGTGGTTCGCCGGCCTGTTCTACCTGCCGCGCATCTTCGTCAACCTCGCGATGGAGAGCGATCCCGCTGCCACGCAGCGCCTGCTGCTCATGGCCCGCAAGCTCTATCGCTTCATGACGATACTGGCGGTGCCCGCGCTCGCTTTCGGACTGATCCTCTGGCTGTACTACGGGATCGGACGCTACGGCGGCTGGTTGCACGCCAAGCTGCTCATCGTGGTGTTGCTGCTGGGGTACCACCATGCGTGCGGCCGTCTGCTGCGCAAATTCGAAACCGGTCGCAACACACATTCGCATCGCTGGTATCGCTATTTCAACGAATTTCCGGTGCTGGCGCTGCTCGCGGCGGTGATCCTCGTGGTCGTCAAGCCGTTCTGACGCGCCGGATCATTTTTCACCCACGTCGTCGCACATCGCCAGCACTGGCCACCGCACCATCGCGCGCCCACCCGCGCCCACCACCAATACCCGAGAGGAGTCTGCCGTGAGTCTGACCTGCGATTATTTCGTGGCGCCGCCGTCGCCCTATGTCTACATGGGGCAGGCCCGCTTTGTCGAACTGGCACGTCGCTACGACGTGCAGATCCAGTTGAAGCCGATGGATATCGGGCGCATCTTCGCCGGCTCGGGCGGCCTGCCGCTGGCCAAGCGTGCGCCGCAGCGCCAAGCGTATCGTCTGGTCGAGCTGGCGCGCTGGTCCCGCTATCTCGGCGTGCCACTCAACCTGGAACCGAAGTACTTTCCGGTGGCGGGCGATCCGGCGGCGCGTTTGATCGTCGCCGCGCAGCTCGCGCATGGCACGGACAAGGCGCTCGCGCTGACGGCGGCCATTTCGACGGCGCTGTGGGCCGAGGAGCGCAACATCGCCGACGAGGCAACGTTGCAGGCGATCGCCGACAGCCTGTCGCTCGACGGCGCATCGCTGCTCGCGGCGTCGAAGACGGCCGGCGTGCAGGCGGCCTACGACGCCAACACCGACGACGCCGAACGCGCCGGCGTCTTCGGCGCGCCGTGGTTCGTGTTCGACGGCCAGCCCTACTGGGGCCAGGACCGCCTCGATTTTCTCGAACGGGCTTTTGCCGACGCTCAGGGCACTCGGCGCTGATCCGGCATACCGAACGTGTCGTCCGGTGCCCGCGGGTGCGGGTAGCGGCAACCTCCCAAGGAGTGAAGAGGATGAGTCTTCCGGAAGTGGTGCTGTACAAGAGCGTGCCGCCAGATGTGCGCGCGCGGTTGGCCGAAACCTTTACGCTGACGGAATTCGACGGGGTGAACGACGGCAATCGCGCGGCATTCCTGGCGGCGTTGGGCCGCGCCGAGGGCGCCATCGGCGGGGGCATGAACGTCACGCCCGCATTGCTGGACGCCGCACCCAGGCTCAAGGCCTGGGCCACCATTTCCGTGGGCTACGATCAATTCGACGTGGCCGATCTCACGCGTCGCGGCATCGTGCTGATGAATACCCCCGATGTGCTGACGGAAACCACGGCGGATACCGTCTTCGCCCTGATTCTGTCGAGTGCCCGGCGCGTCGTCGAACTGGCCGAACTGGTGAAGTCGGGCGGTTGGACGGCGAGTCTCGACGAGGCACATTTCGGTACCGACGTGCAAGGCAAGACGCTTGGCATCGTCGGCATGGGCCGCATCGGCGGCGCGGTCGCGCGTCGTGCCGCGCTCGGCTTCGGCATGAAGGTGTTGTACAGCAACCGTTCGCGCAACGAGGCTGCGGAGCAGGCCTACGGCGCTCGGCACCGGGCACTTCCGGCGTTGCTGGCCGAAGCCGACTTTGTCGTGACGCTCGTACCGCTATCGCCGGCGACGGAACGGTTGATCGGAGCGAACGAATTCGCGCAGATGAAGCCGGGCGCCATTTTCATCAACGCGGCGCGCGGCAAGGTGATCGACGAGGCGGCGCTGATCGATGCGCTGGCGTCGGGCCATCTGCGTGGGGCGGGCCTCGACGTGTTCGAGCGCGAGCCGGTGTCGGTCGATTCGCCGCTGCTGAAGATGAAGCAAGTGGTCGCGCTGCCGCATATCGGTTCGGCAACACACGAGACGCGCCATGCCATGGCCGCGTGCGCGGCGGACAACCTCGTTGCTGCGCTGACCGGCAAGCCATTACAGAACGCCGTCAATCCGCAGGCACAGCAGCGCTGAGCGCGGCATAGGCGCTGACCTTAAGCGATGCGAAATGACGAGGGTGAGGCGATAGCCGTGGCTATCGCCCTTCGTTCGTCGTCCGGCGGCGATTGATGACTTCCTTCGCGCGGGCGAGTTGGGCGGGCAGGCGATCGCCCAGGCGCAGCGCCATGCCCACGGCGAGCACGTCGCCAATGGCGAGATGCGCGATACGCGAGGTCAGTGGCGAGTAGACGTCGGTGTCTTCGTCGACATCGGCGAAGAGCGCGACGCTCGCCTGCCGCGCCAGTGGCGAGTTGCTGTGCGTGATTGCAATCACGCTCGCGCCCGCCGTTCGCGCCAACTGGACGGCTTCAAGCAGATCCTGCGTGCGCCCGGTGTTGGAGATCGCCACCACCACATCCCCCTGTCGCAGCAGCGCGGCCGACATCCCATAGACATGCGGGTCGCTATATGCCACGGCGGGCACCCCGAGCCGGAAGAACTTGTGCTGCATGTCCTGTGCGGCAATCCCCGACGCCCCCGCGCCATAGAACTCAATGCGTCGTGCCCCGGCAAGCAGCTCGATGGCTTGCCCGATACTGTCGGGCGAGAGATTGTTGCGAACCTGCATGAGACTGCCGATGGTGCGGTCGAGCACCTTGCTGGCGATGCCCGGCACCGGTTCGTCGGGGCGGACGTCGCGGTGTACGAACGGCACCCCTTGCGCGATGCCCTGCGCCAGCCGGATCTTGAATTCTCGATAGCCACTGCAACCCACCGCCTGACAGAACCGGGCGATCGTGGGTTGGCTGACGCTGGCGCGTTCGGCGAGTTCGTTCATCGACAGATCGACGACTTCGCGCGGCGCATCCAGCACATAGGTCGCGAGCTTGCGCTCGGACGGGCGCAATTGGGTCAGCGTGGCTTTGATTCGGTTCAGCATGGCAGGCGTCGACAAAAGCAGGCGCCCACTATAGCACCCGCAGGTCCCGGCGCCGTAGCGCGGGCGCGGATCGGCACGTGTGCAAGTTGCGGTGTGAATGTACAAAAACTACAGGAAATCATCATTTCATATTGTGGTGTGATGTTTCTTGATACGGTAAAATGCGACATAACTGTCGGATAATACTAGGGACAAGCCCGGATGCCGATGTCTTTCGATTGATGCGATGTAGAATTTCTACTAAACTCCGCTCCGAATCGCACCTACCCTGGGTGCGTCGCAATTTCCGTTCCCCGGCATGATGTCTGAGCAAAAGAAGCCCCTGCACCCGACCGTAATGGCCGTCACGGCGCGCATTGCCGCGCGCAGCCGCGACACGCGTGCGGCGTATCTGGCCCGCATCGACGCCAGCGCCGGACGCTTCCCGCAGCGCGGCGCGCTGTCCTGTGCCAATCTGGCGCACGGATTCGCCGCCATGCCGGCCAATGACAAGCTCGTCCTGCGCGAACAGCGTCGTCCGAACGTCGGCGTCGTCACGGCTTACAACGACATGCTCTCGGCACATCAGCCGTATGAGTCGTATCCGGCGCGTTTGCGCGAAGCCGCGCGCAAGCTCGGCGCCACGGTGCAGGTCGCGGGCGGAGTGCCGGCGATGTGCGACGGCGTCACGCAAGGTAACGCGGGCATGGAGCTATCGTTGTTCTCGCGCGAGATCATCGCCATGAGCACGGCGGTCGCGCTCTCGCACAACATGTTCGATGCCGCGCTGATGCTCGGAGTTTGCGACAAGATCGTGCCGGGTCTCGTGATCGGTGCCCTGCAATTCGGTCATCTGCCGACGATTTTCGTGCCGGCTGGTCCGATGGCGAGCGGCTTGTCGAATGACGAGAAGGCAAAGATCCGCCAGGCGTATGCCACGGGCAAGGTCGGCCGTGACGCGCTGCTCGAAGCCGAGTCGCAGGCCTATCACGGCGCAGGCACCTGCACGTTCTACGGCACCGCCAACAGCAATCAGCTCCTGATGGAAATCATGGGCCTGCACCTGCCGGGCGCGGCCTTCGTGCATCCGCACATGCCGCTTCGCGACGCACTGACCGACGCCGCCCTCGCGCGCGTGCTGGCCATCGGCGCCGACACGCCCGACTACACCCCGATCGGCCATGTGGTCGACGAGCGTGCCGTCGTCAACGGCATCGTCGGCCTGCTGGCCACGGGCGGTTCCACCAATCACACGCTCCATCTGGTGGCGATGGCCCGCGCGGCGGGCGTCATCATCGATTGGGACGATTTCGACGCGTTGTCGGCCGTGGTGCCGCTCATGGCGCGGGTCTATCCGAACGGCAAGGCCGACGTGAATCATTTCCACGCGGCGGGTGGCATGGGCTTCCTGATCGGCGAGTTGCTCGACGCGGGCCTGCTGCACGACGACGTCAAGACCGTGGCCGGTCCGGGCCTCGCGCGCTACCGCGCCGAGCCGTGGCTGTCGCCCGATGGACTGGCGTGGCGCGCCGGTAGCGCCTACAGTGGTGATCGTGACGTCCTGCGCGGCCACGCCGAACCGTTCGCCCCCGATGGCGGATTGCGGCTCATGCACGGCAATCTGGGACGCGGCGTCATCAAGGTGTCGGCGGTCAAGCCGGAACATCGGCGCGTGGCCGCAACGGCACGCGTATTTGCGTCGCAGGAAGCGGTTCAGACCGCGTTCGACGCCGGTGAATTGCGTCGCGACGTGGTCGTGGTGCTGCGTGGCCAGGGGCCGCGCGCCAATGGCATGCCCGAGCTGCACCGTCTCACCCCGCTGCTCGGTGTTTTGCAGGACGAAGGGTTTGCGGTGGCACTCGTGACCGATGGTCGGATGTCCGGCGCCTCGGGCAAGGTGCCCGCCGTGATTCACGTGTCGCCCGAAGCATCGGGCGGCGGCCCGCTGGCACGGGTGCGCGACGGCGATCTGATCGTGCTCGACGCGAACGCCGGCATGCTGCACGCCGAGGTGGCCCCGCAGGTATGGGAGGCGCGTGAGATGGCAGAGGTGCCGGTCTCGGGCGACGACACCGGGCGTCTGCTCTTCGGTCACATGCGCGCGGCGGTGGGCGCGGCTGAAGCCGGCGCGTCCGTGTTCTTCGGTTCTGAGTGACGTGCCGGTCACGTCGCTGCATTCAAGGAAAACGTAATGGACATCAATGACATCGTTCGTGCCGGCCCCGTGGTTCCGGTGCTCCAGTTCGACAGCGTCGAGCAGGGCGAGCAGGTCTCGCGCGCGCTGCTCGCGGGCGGCGTGCGGGTCCTCGAAATCACGCTGCGCACCCCGGCCGCGATGGACGTCATTCGCCATGTGGCGGGGCTGTCCGACGAACTGATTGTCGGCGTGGGCACGCTCACACGCCCGGAAGAAATGGCGCAGGCCGTGGCGGCCGGCGCGCGCTTCGGCGTCTCGCCGGGCTACACGAGCGCGCTGGGCGCAGCGGCCAAGGCAGCAGGTCTGCCGTTGCTGCCGGGCGTGGTGACGCCGTCCGACATTCTCGCGGCGCTCGCCGATGGCTACGACACGGTGAAGTTCTTCCCGGCCGAACCGTCGGGGGGCGTGCCGATGCTCAAGGCCCTTTACGGGCCGTTCCGGCACGTGCGTTTCTGCCCGACGGGCGGTATCAGCGCCGAGTCGGCGCCGTCGTATCTCGCGCAACCCAATGTGGTGTGCGTGGGGGGATCGTGGCTCACCCCCAAGGCGCTCGTGGACGCGCAGGACTGGGACGGCATTACGCGTCTCGCGCGAGCGGCGACTGCCTTGCCGCGCCGCTAGGCAACACCGGTTTCATCGAAGCAACGCATCACATCCCACAATTCCAATAATCGGGCGCAAGCCCTTCGGGCATTCGCCCATCTAGCCAAACGAGGAGACCCCCCATGGTCGCGGTGCAAGGCAACTTGCTGCTGGTGTACGCGCTAGTCGCGGTAATCGCGCTGATTCTGCTGATCGCGCGTTTCAAACTGAATCCGTTCATCACGCTGATCGTCGTCTCGCTCGTGCTCGGGCTGGCGGTGGGTATGCCGATGGGGGGAATCGTCAAGGCGTTCGAGACAGGCGTGGGCAACACGCTGGGGCACATTGCGCTGGTGGTGGGGCTTGGCACGATGCTCGGCAAGATGATGGCCGAGTCGGGCGGGGCCGAGCGCATTGCGCGCACGCTCATCGGCGCTTTCGGTGAGAAGAACGTGCACTGGGCGATGGTCGTGATCGCGTTCATCGTCGGTCTGCCGGTGTTCTTCGAAGTCGGTTTCGTGCTGCTGATTCCGATTGCGTTCAACGTCGCCAAGCGGACCGGTACGTCGATGGTGCTCGTGGGCATTCCGATGGTGGCGGGCCTGTCGGTCGTGCACGGCCTGATTCCGCCGCACCCGGCCGCGTTGCTCGCCGTGACCGCCTACAACGCGGACATCGGTCACACCATCATGTACGCGCTGATCGTCGGCATTCCGACGGCGGCCATTGCCGGCCCGCTGTTCGCAAAGCTCATGGCGCGCCACGTGGTGCCCAATCCGGACAATCCGCTGCTCTCGCAGTTCGTCGAAAAGGACCGTGCGCTGAACGAACTGCCGGGCTTCGGCATCACGCTGTTCACGATCCTGCTGCCGGTGATCCTGATGCTCATCGGTAGCTGGGCCGACCTGTTCTTCGCGCCGAAGACGTTTGCCAACGAATTTCTGCGCCTGATCGGCAACTCGGTGATGGCGTTGCTGATCGCCACGCTCGTGAGCTTCTTCACGTTTGGCAAGCAGCGCGGTTTCAATCGCGACCACATCCTGAAGTTCACCAACGAGTGTCTGGCGCCGATCGCCACGATTACGCTGGTGGTGGGAGCGGGTGGCGGTTTCGGGCGTATCCTGATGGACAGCGGCGTGTCGAAGGCGATCGTCGATGTCGCGACGAACGCCCACCTCTCGCCGCTGCTGTTGGGCTGGCTGGTGGCGGTGCTGATTCGTATCGCGACGGGCTCGGCCACGGTGGCCATGACCACGGCGTGCGGCATCGTCGCACCGATCGCGGCGGCCGCCGGTGCCACCGTGAAACCGGAATTGATGGTGCTGGCCACGGGCGCGGGCTCGCTGATCCTGTCGCACGTCAACGACGGCGGCTTCTGGCTGGTCAAGGAATATTTCAACATGACCGTGCCGCAGACCTTCAAGACCTGGACGGTGTGCGAGACGATCATTTCGGTTGTGGCGTTGCTGCTGACGCTCGGCCTCGCCACGGTGGTGTGAGGTAGCGATGCAGGGCGTGCAACAGCGTCAATACGCTGACGCGAGTCAGCCGGTTACAAGGAGGCGAGCCATGATCGTCGTGGTAATGGGCGTATCGGGCAGCGGCAAGAGCACGGTCGGGCAACGACTTGCCGAGCGTCTGGGCTGCGGGTTTTCCGACGCGGATTCGTTTCACAGCGCCGCGAACATCGAAAAGATGCGGCGCGGTGAGGCGCTTAACGACAACGACCGCGCCCCGTGGCTGGCGGCGATTCGCGAGGCGATCGTCGCGCGCCGCGTGGCGGGGCGTCACCACGTGTTCGCGTGTTCGGCGTTGCGCTCGCGCTATCGCGACGTGCTGGGCGAGCACGACGGCGACGTCGTGTTCGTCTACCTGAAGGGGGCCCCCGAGGTGATCGGCGAGCGCCTGGCGTCGCGTGGCGGGCACTTCTTCGACCCGGCGCTGTTGCAAAGCCAGTTCGACACGCTCGAAGAACCGCGCGACGCGTTGGTGATCGACATCCGCGAGTCGCCCGACGCCATCGTCGAGACGCTGTTGCACAAACTCGCCGCCTGCCCCGGTGGCGCGGCGCTGACGCCGGCCGGGTCGGCGCGCGTACAATAGCGGTTTATTCCCTCCGCCGGCACTTCGCGTGCCGGTCGTACGCATCGAAATGGCTTCCTTCGAATTCTTCGCGCCCTGTCCTCGCGGACTGGAAGAGGCGCTCGCCGCCGAATTGGCAGAGCTGGGACGTCTGGCGCCCGTGTCGGTGGGCAAGCAGGTGCCCGGTGGCGTGCATTTCGCCGGTCCGTGGGCCGCCGGCATGGCCGCCAACCTGCATTCGCGCATCGCGAGCCGCGTGCTGCTGCGCATCGCACAGCAGGCGTACCGCACCGAACAGGACATCTACGACTTCGCCTTGCGTCAGCGCTGGGAAGAGTGGTTTTCGTCTCAGCAGACGCTGCGCGTGGACGTCACCGGCATCAAGGCGCCGGTGCGCAGCCTCGAATTCGTCACGCTGCGGATCAAGGACGCTGTGTGCGACCGCCTGCGCGAGAAGACCGGCGCGCGGCCGAACATCGATACGTCGCAGCCCGACGTGCGGGTGTTCGCCTTCCTGACCGCCACCGACGCTACCCTCTATCTCGATACTTCGGGCGAAGCGCTGTTCAAGCGCGGCTGGCGCCTGGACAAGGGGGCGGCCCCGCTGCGCGAGAATCTGGCTGCGGGCATTCTGCGTCTGGCCGGCTGGCGCACCGACACGGCGGCCGACATGGTGCTGTACGACCCGATGTGCGGCAGCGGCACCTTCCTCGCGGAAGCGGCGCAGATTGCGCTGGGCGTGCCCGCGGGTGCCGAGCGCCGCTTTGGCTTCGAGAAGCTCAAGGGCTATGACATCACGGCATGGCAGGCGCTGAAGGTGCAGGCCACCGAAGCGCAACGCGATGCCCGCGTGCGCGGTGTGCCGCCGACGATTTTCGGCAGTGATATCTCGGGCGACATGCTGGCCAAGGCCCGCGCCAACCTGGAGCGTGCGGGCGTGGGCGACATCGGCCTCAAGCAGGTGGATGCGCGCGATATGTCGCCCCCGGTGGATCGACCCGGCATCATCGTCGCCAATCCGCCGTACGGCGAGCGTATCGAAGTGCGCGGACGTCGCGGATCGCGCGACGCCGATGACGGCGACGAATCGCCGGACATGCAGGGCAATCGCGGCGGTCAGTTCCAGCGCAATCAGCCGGACGGTGTCGACGCGGCATTCTTCCGCGCCTTCGGCGACGCGCTCAAGCAGCGCTTCACGGGCTGGAGTGCCTACCTGCTGACGGCCGACATGAGCCTGCCCGGACAGATGCGTCTGCGCGAATCGCGTCGTACGCCGCTGTTCAACGGCGCGCTCGAATGCCGTCTGTTCCGCTTCGACCTGATTGCCGGCTCGGTGCGCAAGCGCGCGGAAAGTGAGGGCAAGAGCGAAGGCAAGGACGAGGCGGGCGCGCCGCAAGCGTAAGCGAATCGTCTCGTTCGACGTTACGACAAAGACCGGCGGCCGCCGGTCTTTTGCTTTGTGCGCGACGGGCGCGTCGTGGCTACTGGTCGGTGGCGGGAGACCAGGCGACCCGCCTGGCTGAAGAGGGGGCAAGTGATGGAGGTGGTGCAGGTGGTGCAAGCGATACCGCCAATGCGGCTTGCGTCTCCCCGCGTCGCTGCGCCGCCAGCGTTGCGAGGCGCACGCGCAGTTCGCTCGGCGAGACCCGAGCGCGCTCTGGATCGCACGTCACGTTGTCCGGGTCCGACAGATCGCTGTCGTAGTCGAGGCCGGTGCGCGGCGAGTGGCCGGAAACGTTCATGAATCCGACGGGTGTAACGTTCCGGAGCCACCGCTCCGTCTCGCAGGTGATGGCGTTCTCGGACACGATGTCGTCACGGAAGGTTTCGCCGCGCGGATCCGGGTAAATCTCCCAGGTGTCGTCTCTCGCTTCCCAATGCGGCCAGAGCTGGCCGTCTGCGCCGAAATGCGTATACGCCAGCGCCTGATAGGCCTTGCGGCATGCTTCGCGCCGGACGCTGTCGGCCGGTCGATCGCGTGTCGCCGTATTGAGCAGTCGCGTAAGGCACCCCGTGTCGCCCGACGATACGCTGTAGAAGTACACCCACTTGTTGGTGACGTCGAACGTCCACGGCACGGCGACGTCGTGACCGAACGCCTGCAGGATGCGCAGCGTCAGCACGTCGTCGGCCACGTGAACGGGGTCCTGGCGTTCCAGTACGGATCGCGCCCAGTCGTTCAGCGTCGGCGTGATCACGAGCCGCTCGAAGAGGGACCAACCCGTCGGGCGTGCGCACAGGCGTTGCACGAGATCGACGGCAAGGGCAGTGGGCAGGCCCGCATCCCTGAGCGAATCGACCGTGACCTCGTGGTCTTCGAGCACGGCCAGCCGGCGCAGTGCCAATTGCTGCTGCGCGTTGAGGGCCGGTTCGCCGACGGCCGTCCTGCCGACGTAACAATCGATTTCGCGTCCGAACACGCTGTCCGGATGTTCGGCGGCAAGGGTGATTGCCGCCTTCGTCGGATTGCACTTGGGGTTGAGGGCGCGGATCTGGACGACGTCGCTCCAGGCCATCGTTCGATAGATCGGCGCCAATGCCGGCGTACTCAGACGCGCCGTTGCGCCTGTGCCGACAAGATGATTTTCCACGTTCATCGGGACTCTCCTTCGGACAATGCAAAAGATGGCATTGTCGGGAAGGCGTTCGATGCGAGGTATCGAGATCGTGCGCCGTCATTGTCCAAACGGGGACGGACGCCTCGAAGGGTCCGATGGTGAAGCGCTCGGATGGTCCGCGGCGGGTCCCCGGATCATGCGCGCCGTTCGGTCAGGAAGCGGCGCAGGATGCCGTGCGAGTAATGGCTGGCCACCTCGCGCAGAAAGCGCGGGAAGTCGACGTGGGCGGTGTCGTCGGCGCTATCGGAGAGCGTGCGCATCACCGCGAACGGAACGCCGTACTCGTGACACACCTGTGCCACGGCGGCCCCTTCCATCTCCACGGCGAGGGTCTGCGGCAGCGCGTCGCGCAGCCGGCTGACCTCGCCCGCGCTGGAGACGAACTGATCGCCGCTCGCGACTTGCCCGACGTGCACGCGTGGGGCGCTCATCTGCCATTCGGTGCGCAGCGCGACAGGCACTTGCGTCGCCATCTCCTCGGCGAGCCAGTCGCGCGCCGCTTTCGCAAGGGCGTCGCGCAGCGGCGGTGCGCTGGCGAAGGTGTCGCGCCCGAGCAGCGGGATTTCGAAACGAGGGAAGAGGGGGCTGGCGTCCATGTCGTGCTGCACGAGCGTGTCGGCCACGACGATGTCGCCGACCGACAACCCATGCGCGAGTCCGCCGGCCACGCCTGTGAAAACGAGCTCGTCGATCGCGAACCGGTGAATCAGCGCGGCGGTCGTGGCGGCCGCCGCAACCTTGCCGACACGTGCGAGCACGACGACACAGTCATGGCCATGCAGCTTGCCCACGTGGTAGTCGCGCATACCGATGGACTCGACGTGCGCGCCGGGCGCCATCTCGGCGAGCAGATCGGTAATTTCTTCGTGGAGAGCGGCGACAATGCCGAGCGTCATGGCGCGGTTCCTGGGAGCAATGAGGAGCGCGCATTGTAGCGCGGGGCTGCCGGTCACCTTCCCGTGCAGCCCCGCAGTCCGGCCGATGGCGAACGTGTCGCCTTAGTCGACGGCCTTGACCATTTCCTCGACGACCTTCTTCGCGTCGCCGAACACCATCATGGTCTTGTCGAGATAGAACAACTCGTTATCGAGACCGGCATAGCCCGCCGCCATCGAACGCTTGTTGACGATGATCGTCTTGGCCTTGTACGCCTCGAGAATCGGCATGCCGGCGATCGGCGATGTCGGATCGTTCTTCGCGGCCGGGTTCACCACGTCGTTCGCGCCGAGCACCAGCACCACGTCCGTCTGGCCGAATTCGCCGTTGATCTCGTCCATCTCCAGCACCTGATCGTACGGCACTTCGGCTTCGGCGAGCAGCACGTTCATATGACCCGGCATGCGCCCTGCCACCGGGTGAATGGCGTAGCGCACATTCACCCCCTTCTCGGTGAGCTTGTCGGTCAACTCCTTCAGGGCGTGCTGCGCGCGGGCGACGGCCAGGCCGTAACCCGGCACGATCACCAGCGATTCCGCGTTGCTCATCAGGAACGCGGCGTCGTCAGGCGAACCCGACTTCACCGGCCGTTGTTGTTGCGCGCCGCCCGCAGGGCTCGCGCCCGGCGTTGCACCGAACCCGCCGAGAAGCACGTTGAAGAACGAGCGATTCATGGCTTTGCACATGATGTACGACAGGATCGCGCCTGACGAACCCACGAGCGAGCCCGCGATGATGAGCATCGGGTTGTTCAGCGAGAAGCCGATACCGGCGGCCGCCCAGCCCGAGTACGAGTTCAGCATCGACACGACGACGGGCATGTCCGCGCCGCCAATCGGGATGATGATGAGCACACCGAGCACGAACGCGATGGCCGTCATCAGAACGTACGGCAGCCAACTTTGCGACAGGAAGAAGATGACGCCGAAGCCGAGCATCGCGATGGCGAGCAGTAGGTTGACCGTGTGCTGGCCCGTGAACTGGACCGGTGCGCCCTGGAACAAACGGAACTTGTACTTGCCCGAGAGCTTGCCGAAGGCGATGACCGACCCCGAGAACGTGATCGCGCCGACGAACGTGCCGATGAACAGCTCGATACGGTTACCGGAAGGCAGCACAGTTTCGCCGGCCGGCACAATGCCGAACGCCGCCGGTTCCGCCACCGCCGCCACCGCGATACACACGGCCGCAAGACCAATCAGTGAGTGCATGGCCGCGACCAGCTCCGGCATCTTGGTCATCTCGACCTTGCGTGCGACGAACGCGCCGATGCCACCGCCGACCACGAGCCCACCCAGAATCAACCCGAGACCCGAATAGTTCCCGCCCATCAGGCGTCGCAGTTCAAAGATCAACGCAATCGTGGTGAGGGCCGCAATGGCCATCCCGATCATGCCGAACGCATTGCCGCGTCGCGCCATCTTCGGATTCGACAGGCCCTTGAGCGCCTGGATGAAACAGATCGACGCGACCAGATACAGCAGCGTGACGAGATTCATACTCATTGCTTGTCCCCCTCGGCCGCCTTGACGGGTGCCTTGTCTTTCTTCTTGAACATCTCGAGCATGCGCTGTGTGACGAGGAAGCCCCCGAACACGTTGACCGCCGCAAGCGCCACGGCCACGACACCCATCGTCTTGCCGAGCGCGCCTTCCGTGAGCCCGGCCGCGAGCATTGCGCCCACGATCACGATGGCCGAGATCGCGTTCGTGACCGCCATGAGCGGCGTGTGCAGCGCAGGCGTGACGTTCCACACCACGTGATAGCCGACGTACACCGCCAGCACGAAGATGATCAGATTGATCACCGTGTGATTGATCATTTCCATGGTCGTGTCTCCCCCTTATGCCGCACGCAGCACTTGACCGTCGCGGCACATCAGGCACGCACTGACGATGTCGTCGTTGGTATCGATGACGAGCTTGCCTTCCTTGTCGATCACCAGCTTCAGGAAGTCGAGCACGTTACGGGCATACAGCGCCGAGGCGTCGGCCGCCACCATGCCCGCGAGGTTGGTGTAGCCCGCAATCGTTACGCCATGCACCTTGACGACCTCGTCGGCCACCGACAAGGGGCAATTGCCGCCGCCATTCGCGCCGCGTCCCGCAGCGAGGTCGATGATCACCGAGCCGGGCTTCATGGCCTTGACGGTGTCTTCGGCGATGAGCGTCGGTGCGGCGCGTCCCGGAATCAACGCGGTGGAGATGACGATGTCCGCCTGCGTCAAACGTGTGTGCACGAGTTGCGACTGACGCGCGAGCCATGCCGCCGGCATCGGGCGCGCATAACCGCCCACGCCCTTGGCGATCTCGCGTTCCTCGTCGGTCTCGAACGGCACGTCGATGAACTTGGCGCCGAGCGACTCGATCTGCTCGCGCACGGCCGGACGCACATCCGAGGCTTCGATGACCGCGCCGAGACGCTTGGCCGTGGCGATGGCCTGCAACCCGGCGACGCCGGCGCCCAGCACGACCAGACGCGCGGCCTTGACCGTGCCGGCGGCCGTCATGAGCATCGGCATGAAACGCTGATACAGATTGGCGGCAAGCATTACGGCCTTGTAGCCGGCGATGTTGGCCTGCGAAGACAACACGTCCATGCTTTGCGCGCGCGTGGTCCGCGGCGCGGCTTCCAGGGCGAAGGCCGTAATGCCGGCGGCCGCCATGCGCGCATTGTTCTCGGCATCGAACGGGTTGAGCATGCCGACGACGACGCTGCCGCGCGGGATGAGTGCGAGTTCTTCGGAGGAGGGGGCCCGTACCTTGAGTACGAGTTCTGCCCCCAGGGCGTCGGCGGCGGTGCCTAATGTGGCGCCGGCGGCTTCGAAGGCCGCGTCGGGCACGCTTGCGGCGTCTCCTGCACCGCGTCCAACCACGATCTGATGTCCTGACGCGACCAGCTTCTTCACCGTCTCGGGCGTGGCCGCGACACGGGATTCGCCGGTAAGCGTTTCGGCGGGGATGCCGATTCTCATTACGTCTCTCCTTGGGTTTGTGAACTGATCTCATCAGCGGCCAAGGAGCCGCAGCGCGTGCGCTGCCGGGGCAGGCGCATTACCTGTTTCGCCGCTGATGACATTAGTCCTGCACAAACCACTGCAATCGAACTACTGTACAAACCGGTGATGCGGTACTGCCACTGCATGCTGCACATTGCTGGTGCTGGAAGCTTACCCGAAGATGACAGGCACGCCTATTGCACGAAACCGCATATGGATATGCCGACGGGGCCGGGACGATGGTCGTTGCGGCCGACCGACCGGTCGGTCATCTCGGCCGCCACACTCACGACGCTCACCCGTCCTCAGCGCCAAACCCCGTCAGACGGTAAAATGCTGCTTTTATCGGGGTAACGTCTCGGACCGACTGCGTGGGCCAACCGCCGGCCACGGTCCATGGGGCTCGTCAGGTCCCCCGTCCTGCAAGGATGTGTCATGAATGCACGCTGGAAGCCCAACGTGACGGTCGCCGCGGTCGTTGAGCGCGACGGCCGTTTTCTGTTTGTCGAAGAGCAAAAGCGTGAAGGCCTGTTGATCAACCAACCGGCCGGTCATCTGGAGCCGGGCGAGTCGATTCTCGACGCGGTGCGCCGTGAAGTGCTGGAAGAGACGGCCTATGCGTTCGCGCCCCAGCATCTGCTGGGCATCTATCTCGCCCCCGGCCCCGGCGACATCGCGTATCTGCGCTTCGCGTTCACCGGCACACTGGGCGAGTTCGATGCGTCGCGTACGCTCGACGACGGCATTGTCGGCACCGTCTGGCTGACACCAGACGAAGTGCGTGCCCAGCGCGCGCGCCATCGCTCGCCGATTCTCGAGCGCTGCATGGACGATTACCTGCGGGGGGTCCGTTACGACCTCGCCCTACTTCTGACCCATCCGGCGAGCGCCGGCGGGCAAGGCAACACATGAGTCAAAAACGCGTAGTGGTCGGCATGTCGGGCGGCGTGGATTCGTCGGTCACGGCATGGCTGCTCAAACAACAAGGCTATGACGTCGTCGGCCTGTTCATGAAGAACTGGGAAGACGATGACGACAGCGAATACTGTTCGACCCGGCAGGACTGGATCGACGTGGTCTCGGTCGCGGATCTGATCGGCATCGACGTCGAAGCCGTGAACTTTGCCGCCGAGTACAAGGACCGTGTGTTCGCGGAATTCCTGCGCGAGTATTCGGCGGGCCGCACACCCAATCCGGACGTGCTGTGCAACGCCGAGATCAAGTTCAAGGCGTTTCTCGATCACGCCGTGGCGCTGGGCGGCGAGACCATCGCCACCGGTCACTACGCCCGCGTGCGCGAGCGCGATGGGCGCTTCGAGTTGCTCAAGGCGTTCGATCACACCAAGGATCAGAGCTACTTCCTGCACCGGCTGAACCAGCAACAGCTTTCGCGCACGATGTTCCCGCTTGGCGACATGCCGAAAACGAAGGTTCGCGAGATTGCCGCGCAGATCGGATTGCCGAACGCGAAGAAGAAGGACTCGACCGGCATTTGCTTCATTGGCGAGCGCCCATTCCGCGACTTTCTCAATCGCTACCTACCGACCCAACCGGGCCCGATGAAAACGCCTGACGGAGCGGTCGTGGGCGAGCACGTGGGCCTGGCGTTCTACACCCTGGGCCAGCGCAAGGGCATCGGACTCGGGGGCAGCCGCGAAGGCTCCGGCGAGCCGTGGTTCGTGGCGCGCAAGGACATGGCGAGCAACACGCTGTATGTGGTGCAGGGCCACGATCATCCGTGGCTGCTCTCGAACACGCTCGATGCCGAAGACCTGTCGTGGGTCGCGGGCGAGCCGCCGGCCGAGGGCACGCGCTGCGGCGCCAAGACCCGCTACCGGCAGGCCGACGCCGCATGCGAAGTGGTGCGTGCCGACGCCGATGCGCTCACGTTGTCGTTCTCCGAGGCGCAGTGGGCGGTCACGCCGGGGCAATCGGCCGTGCTGTATGACGGCGAGGTCTGTCTGGGCGGCGGCATCATCGCGGCCACGACGCCGGCCGACGCCGGCAGCGCTAACCCCCAGGCCGCCGTGGCCGCCAAACACGCCATCCTCAATACGCATTGAATCCGCCGGCGCTCGCCGGGGGACCCCCGGCCGCGTGCCGGCGAGTGTCCCCTAAAGCAAGGAGATTTCATGTTCTCGCGCCGATTCCTGGCTCTGTGGCTCGTCGTGGCGTTGCTCCTGGCAACGTTGGCGGGCGTGCTGTTCGACGGTTGGCATCCGCTCTGGCCGTTGCCGTTTGCTGCGCTGGTGGCGCTCGGCGTGTGGGATATCGTGCAGCAGCGTCACGCCGTGCTGCGCAACTACCCGCTGTGGGGACACTTCCGGTTTCTGTTCGAATTCATCCGCCCCGAAATTCGCCAGTATTTCGTGGAAGACGATACGTCCGAAACCCCCTTCTCGCGTGCCCAGCGCAGCATTGTCTATCAGCGCGCCAAGGGCGATGTCGACAGCCGGCCGTTCGGCACCGAGATCGATGTCAAGGCGACGGGCTACGAATGGATTGCCCACTCGCTCGCGCCGACAGTCCTGAAGGATCACGACTTTCGCATCACCATTGGCGCGGATCGCGCACAGCCGTATTCGGCGTCGATCTTCAATATCTCCGCCATGAGTTTCGGTGCCCTGTCGGCCAACGCCATCCGCGCACTCAATCGCGGTGCGAAGCTCGGCAACTTTATTCATGACACCGGCGAGGGTTCCATCTCGCCGCATCATCGGGAGCAGGGCGGCGACCTGATCTGGGAGGTGGCCTCGGGCTATTTCGGATGCCGCAACGACGACGGTACCTTCAACGCCGAGAAATTTGCGGCGCAGGCGACGACGCCTCAGGTGAAGATGATCGAGGTGAAGCTCTCGCAAGGCGCAAAGCCGGGACACGGCGGCGTGTTGCCCGCGGCCAAGATCACGCCGGAGATTTCCGCCACGCGCGGCGTGCCGATGGGGCAGGACTGTATTTCGCCGTCGCGTCACAGTGAGTTCTCGACGCCGCTCGGGTTGCTGCAATTCGTCGAGCGTCTGCGCACGCTCTCGGGGGGCAAGCCGACCGGGTTCAAGCTGTGCATCGGCCATCCGTGGGAATTTTTCAGCATTGTGAAGGCGATGCTCGAGAGCGGTATCCTGCCCGACTTCATCGTCGTGGACGGCTCGGAAGGCGGCACGGGCGCCGCGCCGCTGGAGTTCACCGATCATGTGGGTGCGCCGCTGCAGGAAGGACTTCTGCTCGTGCACAACACGCTCGTGGGGGCCGGGTTGCGCGAGAAGATCCGCATCGGTGCATCGGGCAAGATCGTTACGGCATTCGACATCGCCCGTACGCTGGCCATCGGCGCCGACTGGTGCAACTCCGCGCGCGGCTTCATGTTCGCGATCGGCTGTATTCAATCGCAGAAATGTCACACCGATCGCTGCCCGACGGGCGTCGCAACGCAGGATACGTTGCGTCAGCGCGCCTTGGTGGTGCCGGACAAGGCGCAGCGCGTGCACCAGTTCCACGCGCATACGTTGCATGCGCTGCAGGAGTTGATTCAGGCGGCGGGGTTGTCGCATCCGTCGGACCTGCGAGCGCATCACATCGTCGAGCGTGTGTCGACCAACGAGATTCGCCTGATGTCGGAATCGCTCAAGTACCTTGCGCCGGGCGATCTGCTGCGCGGCCAGTTCCGTTATCAGCTCTACGAAAAATACTGGCCGATGGCGCGTGCCGACAGTTTCTCTCCGGCTGAGGTCACCTGACAGAACGGCGCAAGCCCAGGCAAGAGGCTTCCACCACAACCCGACGCGATGCTGCGCCGGGTTTTTTTACGTTTCCCGATAGTTTTCTTCCCAAATACGATAACGCCGAGGTCAGGCATCGCACATTAAGGTCTCCACCGGATGATGCTCGCGGGCGGACTCGCCTATGGTGTGGCCTTCGACTTTGTCATCCCGGCGACCGCCCGTCGTCAGAGGAGGAGCCTATGAGTACGGTGCGATTTCTGATCAGCCACCACGACGTCAAACTGAATGTGAACGGTCTCATACACACGCTGCCGGCCGGCGGCATGACCGCCACCCATTCGGATGCGACGATCGATGCCCCAGGGCCGGTGATGTCACACGATTTTCACGCCTGCGACCTGCAGGCGCTGTACCCCGATGTCGTCGATCTGCTCGACCGCCGTCCGCTCGGCGTTTTTCATCGACAGGCGGCACGCACGTTGATTCTCGAGCCCAGCATGGTCGACGTGGCCATGACGTTGCAAAACGTCGACCGCATGGCGATGTTGCGTTTCTTCTACGTCTATTGCCTGTGTCGCGATCAGCGGTACTTCTCGGCCATGTTGCGTCAGACGATTGCGGGCAGCCATTCGCTGTTCGATTTCGTCGAGGCAAATTTTCACCGACCGTGGCCGGTCGGCCGCCTGGCCGAGGAGTTCGGCATGCCGCTGCGCAAATTTCGCTACCTGTTTCAGCAAACGTATGGCATGCCCGCGAAGCAGTGGCTGTTGGAGCGGCGCCTTCGGCTGGCGCGCGATCTGCTGCTGTCCACGCGCCACAAGGTGCTCGACATCGCGCTCGAATGCGGCTTCACCAACCACGCGCACTTTACCGACACCTTCCGCAAGCGCTTCGACTGCGCGCCGACGGAAATCCGACTCGGCACGCCGCCGCAGCGCGGTAGCCGTCGTGTGGCCATGCCGCAAGCCGACGCCTACGCCGCCATGCGCGCCGATCTGGTGGCGGGACACGGTGCCGTCACCGAGGAGGGCGTGCAATGAACGTCGAAGAGATTCACCGCGGGATGTCCGAAGGGGTGCGACGCATGTCCGACGAGGCCACCCAGGCCGTGCGCGCACCCGAAACCAACGACCCTCGGCATATGCTCGATGTCCAATTCAAGTTGCAGCAGTTCTCGACAATGGTCGGGCTGCATAGCGCTGCGATCAAGCTCATCAAGGACACGCTGATGGGCATCATCGCCAAGATCGCATGACGCGCGCAGACCGCGTACCGAGCAATGCCGCCGATTCATGGTTGGACGCGTCGATCCGGCAAATCGTCGTCGAACTGGCGCTGGCGGGTGCGCATCACGGCATGCACTCGCAAGCCCACGTGATCCTGAATGCTTTGCCGTCGCTCGTGACGGATCGCGAGACGCGTCAATGGCTGCACTCGGCGCTTCTCATCGCGCTCGGCGATACCCGCGCGGCGCGCGCCCACCTCGCCAAGATCGTGGCGGCCGGGCATGACGCCAACCCGACAGGCGACGTGCTCGCCCGCTGGCTTGACGCGATGGACGCCAGCCAGTCCGCCAACGCGATGTCGCCGACGTCGCCCGCGTTGTCCTCGTCCTCCTCTCCTCCTCCCGTTCCCTCGTCATGACCACTTCTCAGATCCCCGCGGTACTTGCGCACGCGTCTGCCATTGCAACGCCGGCGAACGCCGCGCTCGTACCGGCCAACGCCAGCGAGCACGACGCCGTTCATTTCGGTCAGGCCCTCGCGAGCGCGCCGTCGCTGCCGGAGCATCATCTGCTCAGCGCAGCGGGCAAGCTTGCGGGTAACACCGAACGCCTGGCCGATCGGGTGGCGATCGACGAGCGCACGCTGGACGATCCGACCCGCATGCTCGCGATGCAGCGAGCCCTGACCGAGCGCGTGCTGGCACTGGAGTTCGTGGCGAAGGTGGCAGGCGCCGCCACGCAAGGGGTGAACAAGCTGGTGCATATGCAATGACGTGCGGCCGTCGCATCGCCGACGTCGTGACGAGATCGGCGAGACGCACCCCGTCCGTGGCACAAAGCCGTTGGCGCGGTCGATGGCTGCTGGGCAGCCTGCTCGTGATCTCGCTCGCCGGGTGCAAGGTCGAACTGCATCGCTCGCTGAGCGAGACCGAGGCCAACCAGATGTTGGCGCTATTGCTGGTGTCCGGGCTGCAGGCCGACAAGCGCGCCGACACCGCGGGCATGACGGTTCGCATCGAGCGCAGCGATTTCGTGCGCGGTGTCGAGGTGCTGCGCCAACACGGCTTGCCGCGCCAGAAGCGCGCGTCCGTCGAGGACGTCTTTCCACCAGGACAACTCGTCAGTTCGCCTGTGCAGGAGCAGGCGAAGCTGATCTATCTCAAGGAGCAGCGACTCGAGCGCATGCTCGCGTCGCTCGACGGCGTGATGGTGGCCGAAGTCTCGATCGCGCAGGTGCCGACGGATTCCGCAGGGCGCACGACCTTGCCGCCCGGCGTGGCTGTCTTCGTGAAGTACAGCCCCGAGATCAATATGACGCAGCGTATGACGGACATACGCAGTCTGGTTCACGACAGCGTGCCGGGGGTGACGCCCGAGCGCATCAGCATCGTGTTGCAGCCCGCCGATTATCGTTTGCCCCGCGCGTCCATCGACGCGTCGACAGGTGCGCCCACGGGCCCATTGACGGATCGCGGACGCGGGCTGCCGACGATGACGTGGGGCATGGTCGTGGCGGCGTGTATCGGGCTGGCCGCTGCCGCGGCGGTGGCGTGGCGTCGGCGCGCATCATGGGTGCCGCGTTTGCGCGCCCGCGTATCGAAGGCATCGTGACGCCTGCGCACTGCGGCGGCGCTACCCAACTTGCACGCCTGATCTGGCAGCCCGGCATGCAAATGGACGTCGGTTGGTGGCGCGCGTTCGAAATGTTGCCTTGGCGAGAGGCCTACCGGCGACACGCCGCGTGCCGTGCGTCCATCGACTGTCTGGTCATCGCCCGGCGCGGCTGGCCGGGTGCGGCGGCGGGCGATTGCGCGCCCCCGCAAGGCAACACGGCGCAAGCGATGCTGAGGCGGTTGCCGAACCTGCGACGTCTGTCGTTGGCCCACGGCTTGCGCGCGATGGGATGTCCAGACTATCTCCTGCTCGGCACGTACCGCCGTGCGTTGGCTTCGTGGCTCGACGCCTGGCAATGCGACCGTTTGCTGCTCACGCGTCGGGATTGGCCTGCCAGTCCCACCCTGTCGCCCGAGCAGGTCGTTCCTGCGGCGCTGGCGGCCACCGGCGCGTGCCTGGATGGCGCGCCTGAGCTGCCGTGCGTCGAGGTGGCGACGGTGAGCAAGGCCGCCAGACTGTTGCTTCCCCCGCCGGCCGACATTGAACCGTTTGCGTCGGGTGCGCGTTTGACGAACGAGGACATCTGGCTGCGGTTTGCAGCGCTGGAGAAGATGCTATGTATGTCGTCGACTTCGCCTTGACGGCCATCGAAGCGATGGACGGCCCCGCGCCCGCGGGGCCGGTGATTCCCCGCCAGGCACTCGAGGAGCTTCGCGAACAGGCAAGTCTACGGGCTCGCTGGATGGCGCAGGCAAAGACCGAGCGTGACGCCGCGCTGGCCGACCGCGAACAGGCACGTATCGATGCGCAGGCGCTGCGCGACGCGTGGCGGGACGCGGCGCGCGAGCAGGCCAGAGAGGAGGCGGCGGCGCTTGCGGAAACAGCCCGCCGTGACGCCGTGGCGCAGGCCGTTGCATGGCTGGTCGACGAGGCGTCGCTCGAGCGCGACATCGTTCGCTCGTTGGAGCGTCGCGTGACAGACGCCCTGGGCGCCGCGCTGTCGAATTTCATCGCCCCGCTCGATGTCGGTGAGCGCTTCGCACAACGCGTCGCACGCGCTTTACCCGCGCTGGTGCGCGAAGGAGCCCTCGTGCTGCGAGTGCCGCCCGCCCATCGCGACGACGTGGCCGATGCCTTGCGAGCGGCCGATATTGTGCTGGCCTGCACGGCGGATGCCACGCTGGTTGGCCGGCAGGCCCGCATCGAAAGCGAATGGGTGACGGTGTGCCTGGATCTCGACGCGGATCTCGCGGCCGTCCTCGAGCGCCTGAACGCGAGTCCAGATCTGGAGATCGCTGATGGTTGAGCGCTTGCCATCGTCCGGTCCATCGACGGGTCGGGCAATCCAGGAAAACAAGGCCGTTGAGCGCCGGGTGGCGGACGAATGGCTGCCGCTGGATGGTGAGGCAAGCGCGGCGCGAGGGTTGCCTGCCGACATGCCGGGACATATCGCGCTTATCGAAGCGACCATCTCGCAGAACGAAGAGGCGGCGGTCGCCGAATCTCAAGAGAATCTCAGCTTCGCCCTCGGGGTGCGATTCCGCAGGGCGAGCGATCGCGATGTGCGCGACGACAAGCAGCGTGCGCGCGCCCTGTTCGAGCAGCAGATGCATCGGTTTGCGCGCGTGAACGCGGCGCAATTCGAGCGACTGCGCGGGCAGTTGCGCGATCTTCCGTTCGTTCCCGACCCACATCAACTGATTCGCCAGGCCCACCTGTCGGCCGGGCATGCGGCGTTGGTCGTTGCGGCCTGGTTGGCCGATGGCGGGCTGGACAGCAGAACGCGCAGCCGCTTGCGCCGGACGTTGGACGAACTGACGTCGTCCGAGACGTGGGCGATCGAGGCCTTCGCTGCGCTGGAATGCGGTAACGGGCAAAACCCAGGCATGGCGCTGTTGCAACAACTCAAGTCGCTGTTCCGCCAGTCACAAGGATCGCAGCGCTCGTTGACGCAATGGTTCGACGAATGCCGGCGCTTTGCGCAGCGTCGTGCGCGGTTGCGCGCGCTGATGCAGGCGCTGGGGTTGGAGTTGGGCGCGCGCGAGGCCGGTGCGGAGCTCCCGCGTCTGGCGGCCGTCATCGACGATCTTCGTCGAGTGGTGCTGTTTCTCACGCTGGAGTCGGCATGCGAGCAAGCGGCGCAGACAGTGCGCGCGGCAGGCGCTCGCGCGTTTGAGACGGACACGATGATCTCGGAGATGCTCACGTTACTGGATCAGCCGTGGGTGGGCGTGGAATGGCTTGCGCAACGCGCGGCCCATCTAGGCATGGTGACGGTCGACGCGCGCTACGCGTTTGCGCGCGAACTGACTCGGCTGGTGCAGTCGGCCCATGACGGTTGCTTTCGCGACGAGACACAGCGCGAGACGCTCGGCGAAGCACTGGATGGCTGGCGCGCGGAGATCGCCCACGAGGGAGAGGTGACCGGGGGGTAGTGGGGAAGTGGGGACGCGAGGATCGGGGGGATGGGCTGGCGCACAACGGATGCGCCAACGGGTACCGCGGCGGCGCTCAGGCGCGCAGGTGCTCCCGGCAGAGCTTGATACGGTCATAGAAATCGGTGAGCGCTTGCGCGAACGGCTCGGGCTCGGCGGCGGCTTCGTCCGTCACCTGCGCGTGAAGAATCAGACGACGGTCGCGCTCGCGCAACTGCACGTGCCCGGTGACGGCCCATTCGGCCGGCTCAATGAGCAATTGCAGAAGCCGCTCACTGTTGGCACGATGCAGACGTGCGGCTTCGTCGGTGGCCACAATGGCATGAATACTGCACGCCTGGTTTTTCAAGGTTTCCACGATGATGCTGGGCGAGGCGGTAAACGTCAGCTCGATGGGCGAGTGATTGTCGACGGTATTAATCTTGCTCGGGTCGCAGCCGATCAACTTCAGCGCTTCGACGAGAGTTTTCGCTAGGTCGTAACTTGGCATGATATGCGTGGAGAGTGGAAGAAATCGTCGACGCGCCCCGTGCCAGCGTCCTGCGACAACGCGGGGACGAAAACCGCTCGCACGGGGCGCGCGATGCCGAAGGTTCCCACGATTGGACCGAGCAGACTTTGGTCGCGCGAGCTGGGTTGTCGCTTCTGCGCACACGCGAGCATCGATCGACGCCCACCGTCGCTCCCGTCGTCACGACGACGATCCGTAAGACGTGGCGTACCGCCGCGCGACGCCCTCGAGAATCACCTCGGCGGCGCGGACCGCTTGCATCTGTGTTTGCGCAAGCGCGTGCTGCGCGGGCGCAAGCGGCGTGTGCAGCGCCTGTTGTAGCGTCTGGCGCGCGACATCGAGCTGTGTGCCGACGTCGCGCGCGACAGCCTCGGGCGCGGCGGCGAGGCGGTCTTCAAGCTGGGTCAGGCGAATCGTCATACAGCGTCTCCGGAGACAGGGGTAAGTAGAAAAGCCGGTCGTGCGAGCCGATCGACACGCCGCCCGTATGAATCGCGATCACGCGTGTGCCGCCGGGCAGACGCGCCCCCTGCGCCAGGCGCGTGCCGTCGGCGAGGGTGATCTGCGGCGCGTTGGGCGAGCCACCTATGCTCACGAGCGGCGCGGAAAAGCCTGTTTCGACCAGCGTCGGGATCTGTGGCGGAAGCGGCTCGATGCGCACGGGCATCGCGTTGTCACCGGTGTTCCATGTGTCGACGATCCCCTTCAACGACGCTTGGCGTCCCACGGTCAGTGCCCCGGTAAGCCGCCATCCGTTGCGATCGCGTGCGATATCGATGCCGCGCAACTGGCCGGCGTCGCGTAGCGTCTTCAACAGCCGCTCGAAGCTGTTGGCCGTGCCTTCTGCCACGCGCCAGCCATGCGGCAGCGCCAATGCATCGAGCGCGTTGGCGGCTGAGCGCCAGCGGGCGTCGGCGACCGTCGGCGCACCGATGAGCACTTCGCCGTCCGGCGTGACGCTCACCTGTGCGGTACCGAAGCCGTGCAAGCGTAGCAACGTGCGCACTGTCTGTATGGAATTCGCGGGGCACCAGGTCTCGTCGCTCAACGCTTTGCCCAGCCAACGCGCCTCGGCGCGCAGTCGTGCAAGCGCGTCGTCGTCGATGCAGCCACCGGACAGGCGTACCGCATTGCCGCTGTGATCCAGCACGACGCGGGGCGCGACGCGTGCCGCGAGCGCTTTGAGCGCATCGGGCGGTGGCGGCGCGGCGATGACGTTGGCGGTTCCCGTGCGCCAGATCGCGACGCCCGCCGCCGCGATCAGTAGCGATAGTCCCGTGACTGCGATCCAGGCGGTCTGGGCGCGAGCGCGCCGCGCAGGGGCTTCGGCCGCTTGGGGGGATTCGGGCGCGAGGGTCATGCGAGGCGATGCCGTGTGCTCGGGACGCCGCTCTGGACGTTTTGGCATGGGCGCGGGAGCGCTTTCGCTGCCGTCGCCGAGCCAGATGCCGAGGCCGGCAAGATCGATCGCCGTATGCAGCGGGAGCCTGAGCGTGTCGGCCGCGCGATCATCCGATGCGGCGACGGGCACGCCGTCGACCCAGACTGGCGCCGGCGTGAGCAGGCGAACGCCATCGTCGTCGACGCCCAGCGCGATCTGGGCGCCATGATCGAGCGTCATCGCGATATCGGAATCACTGTCGCCGATCGTGAGTGTGCCCGGTGGTAGCGGCATGGGTCGTCCGGCGAGGGGGCCGTCGAGCAGCGTGAGCGTGAGCATGCTCATGCGCTCGGCAGGTCGGCCGCCGGCTCGGCCTTGATCAGAAACAGACGCATGACACTGTCGCTCCGGTTGCTCGTCGAACTGAACAGGCGGCCGATGAGCGGCAGATCGCCCAGCAGGGGAATCTTGCGCTCCTGCTCGTGCTGCGCGTCCTGCACGAAGCCGCCGAGCAGCAGGCTTTGTCCCGCCTGGAGCGTGGCATGCGTCGAAATCGAGGAGTTGCGGATCGTCGGGACCTCGTTGCGGCTGTTGCGTTCGCTGCGCACTTCGCCGCCGTCTTCAATATTGAGGGTGAGCATCACCTGCTCGCGACCATCACCTTCCTGCGGAACGAGTCGCGGCGTGACACGCAATAGCGATCCCGACGTCACGCTCTCCAGTTTGGCGACCTTCTCGCCTGAGACCTTGGTATAGAACGTCACGCTGCGATCGAGTACGGCCTGCATATTGTCGAGCGTGACGATGGATGGGCGGGATAGAACGCGCGCCTTGGAGTTTCGCTCCAGCGCGCTCAAATTGACCATGAACTTGTTGGTGTCGCCGACCAATGTCGTGAACGTGCCGGAGTCGCCACTCTGTGTCTGCGAGTTCAGCGACACGGCGCCGAAGCCACCCAGCCGGGCGCTGCCGGAGAAGTCGACGCCAAGTTCGGCGATATCGCTGGCGTTGACGTCGATGATCGCCACCGAGATGTCGACCAGGCGGGGCCGGATGTCGAGCTGCGCGATCAGGTCGCCATAGATCGGCAGATTGCGTCGCCGCTCACGCACGATGACCGCATTGCGACGCGGATCGGCGGAAAAGCGCGGCGTGCCGGAGCGCGAGCCGGTGGCGGGGGGAAGGCGGGCGTCAAGGCCGGCGCCGGCCGACGCGCCCGGCGAGGCAGACGCCGCCGCAGTGGCACCGAGCGGGCCGGCGCCGAGAATCAAATCCTTCAGTACGCTGACAACGCCCGGCACGACGACTTCCTGCCCGCGATAAAAGTACCTCGTGTCGTCGGCCGTCGCGAATTTCAGGGGAAATATCTTGATGGTCTCTTCGCTTTCCTGCTGATCGCGGGCGTCGCGTTCGAGGTGGTCTGCGAGCATGGCAACCGTCTCGATGCAGGCGGGAACGCCGGCGATTTCGAGCGCGTGAGTGGCCGGAATCGCCCGTGCCACGCAGTGCCGCGGGTGCAGCACACCGGCATTGCGCAGGTGCCCGAGCAAGTCGCTGGGCGAGGCGTAACGCACAGACATGACGCGCCGCGTTGCCTCGCTGGATTTATAGACGTTCAGCGTCTGGCCGTTGAAGTACCACGAAAGCCGATAACGTTCCGATAGGGCGTCGAGGGTCGCCTGAGCGGCACCCGCAGGTAGCGTGCCGATAAAGCGATCGGCGACGTGAGGACTCACAACGGTCGGAATGCCGTGGTGCGCCCCGAAGTCGCGCAACAACTCCGCGAGAGGCGTGCCTGCGCTCTGGAAGACGAACGGGCCGCCGCGCCAAACCGGCGTGCCCGGTGAGACCCGGGGCGCATGCGCCGTGAGGGGCGCGGCAAACGACGCGGTGGCCAGCGTGACGCACAGGCTCCCGGCAAGCAGGGCGACGGTGCGCGAAGTGAAGGAAGGCGGCATGGTCAGCAGCGGCGCAGCGTGTGAAGACGGCGGCTGGCGTCTGCCGCCCCGGCCGGGCGACCGGACGCGTGCGGCGTGAATGATGCAGGTGGCACCGCGTCGGCGCGCGTGCCCTGCGACGTCACCATCATGCAGGCCAGCAGTTGGCGACGAAGCTGCGCTTCCACGCGTGCGGCCGGTTCGCCGGCGTCGAAGCGGTGGACCCACCAGAGGACGTCGTTCGCAAGGCACAGGCTGTCGTCGCGCAACGCCGGCTGACCGGCCAGCACGAGGGAGAGCCGCAAGAGCCAGCGTGCGAGCGCCGGGTCGTCGTCGAGTGCGGCGGCGAGCGGTTGCGCATGGGGATGAGCATGGGGATGGACTTGCATAGGGTCGTGCGGCGGCAGTGTCAGCGCCGTCGCGACGCAATAGCCGCCGTCGACTCGACACGTCCAGCCGCGTTGGCCGTCGAGATCGAGCGCAAGGCGCGCGCCCTGTACGTCGCGCGAGGCAATCCAGTCGAGCGCGGCAAGCGCAAATGGCAAACGCATAGGTATCTGAAGGAGGCAGTGCACGGGCACGGGGAACAAAGCGCATGCGACATCGGCGGCATACGCCATCACGGGTCGCCGTCGATCGACACGGCGGCGCACAAGATTCCTCATTATCAAGCGCTGAGGTGCCGGCACAATCCGGCGCAGACCTGAAGTGACGCTCGGGCGCCGTGGTTTGGGGGGCTTTCCCACGTCCGACGTCAGGCGAAGGCACAAGATTCGCGCAAGTGGCCCGAAGTCGATAGAAAGTGAACAAAAATCCGTATGAGTGCTTGCGTGAGTGCTTATGACCAACTGTCGAGGAGCTGCGAATGACGGGGTGTATCGGTGTCGTCGTTGTCGAAGACCACGAGTTACTGGCCGACGGACTCTGCTGCCTGATCGAGCACGATCTCGGTTGGCGTGTGCTTGCCCGGGTCGTCAACGGGCTCGATGTCTACCGGGCCTGCGTGGTGCATCGACCGACCCTGATGATGCTGGATCTGGGCCTGCCCGGCATGGACGGCGTGGACGTGATCCGCCAATGCGCCCAGCGTTGGCCCGACCTGCGTATCGTTGTCAACTCGGCCAGCAACGACAGCGAGCGGGCACGCCAGGCGCTGGAAGCCGGCGCGGCGGCTTACGTGCTCAAGAGCAGCCCTCGCACGACCTTGATCCACGCGTCGTACCAGGTCATTCGTGGCGAGCGCTTCGTCGATCCGGCCGTGTTCGGTGGCATGCACGATCCGGCGGGCGCGCGCCACGTGCCCCGCCCATGTGCGGTCGAGATGCCCGAACGGCTGCTGACGCTGCGTGAGCGGCAGGTGCTCAAGCTGGTCGCGGAAGGGCAACGTAATCGCGACATCGCGCAACTGTTGTCGATCAGTGTGAAGACGGTCGAGACCCACCGGCTGAACATGATGCGCAAGCTCGATGCACACAACGTGGCCGATATCGTGAATTGGGCACATCGCCTGCGCATGATGCTGTGACGATGGTCACCCCTCGTCGGAACGCCCGCCGCGAAATTCAGGTATGCGCCGGATAGCCCCCGCGGCCGTGGATGCGCGACCATGCCCGCTGCCGCTACCTGAGCGCCCTCCGAGCCGCGCGTGCGCCGCCAGCACGTTCCCAACGCAAGATCGCCGATGGACACCCAGACTCAACGCAAGCTCGAGCAGCTCTTCGAATTGCTGGCGCTATCGCCGCAACGTGTGGCCCCTCGCATGCGCGTGGTGCTTGCACCCTGCGTGCTGATGATCGAGGTCGATGCGCAGGGCGTGACGTTGGTGTTGACGCTGATCGATCGCGCCGCCCGCGCGCAGCGGTGGTTGCCCATGTTGCTGCAAACCTGCGCGCCGGAGTGGAGTCTCGGCATTCCCGTGCGGGCATGCGTGGCGCAGGGGCGCCCGATGCTGATCGCGACACCGCCGGCGAGCGGCAACTCACAGGCCGTTGATTGGTTCGCTTGCCTCGGCCGCATGCGGCGCCTGTTGGAGCGAATCGATGCCCGGCAGCAGCAGGAGGTTTACCCGTGACGCGCCTGCTGCCCTGGCTTCGCGTCGCTGCCGGCCGGCAGGACATCGTGCTGGCCGCGCTGCTGCTCGTCACGGTGCTGATGATCATCATCCCGATGCCGCCGTCGGTGATGGATCTGCTCATCGCGCTCAATCTGGGCCTGTCGCTGCTGCTGCTGATGGTGGCGCTCTATATCAACGAGCCGCTCGATTTCTCGGCGTTCCCGTCCGTACTGCTGATGACCACGCTGTTTCGGCTGGGGCTCACGATCAGCACCAGCCGCCTGATTCTGCTGCGCGCCGACGCGGGCGACATCGTCTACACGTTCGGCGATTTCGCTGCAGGCGGGAACATCGTCGTCGGCATGATCGTGTTTCTGATCATCACTGTCGTCAACTTCATCGTCATCACGAAGGGCTCCGAGCGCGTGGCCGAAGTCGGCGCCCGGTTTTCGCTCGACGGCATGCCCGGCAAGCAGATGAGCATCGACGGCGATCTGCGCGCGGGCACCATCGACGCAGCCGAAGCCAAGCGCGTGCGCCGCATCGTGCAGAAGGAGAGCCAGTTCTACGGCGCGATGGACGGGGCGATGAAATTCGTCAAGGGCGATGCCATCGCCGGCCTCGTCATCATCGTGGTGAACTTGCTGGGCGGCATCGGAGTCGGCGTCTTCATGCGCGGCATGAGCGCGGGCGATGCGGCGGCGATCTACGCGATTCTCTCCATCGGCGATGGGCTGGTGTCGCAGATCCCGGCGCTGCTCATTTCCGTGACGGCAGGCATTATCGTCACGCGGGTGCCTGGCGAGCAACGTCGCAACCTGGCGCGCGAGCTCACCGATCAGCTTGCCGCACAGCCGCGCTCGCTGACGTTGGCGGCCGTGGTGCTTGTGCTCTTCGGTCTGATCCCTGGCTTCCCGATGCACTATTTCCTCCTGCTCGCGGCGCTGGCGGGGACCGCCGCGTGGTGGGCAGGGCGCAGAGGGGGCGAGGGCCAAGGGGACAAGGACGGCGCGCAGGGAGACGCCGGCGGAGCGCAAGCGAAACCGGGACGCCCTGGCGCGCAGCCGCTGCAGGCACGGGTGGGGGCCGCGCTGGCCGAGGCAGCGGGCGGCACCGCGGTGCTCGCCGCGCGCATCAATGCCCTGCGCGATCAGAAGTTCGAGCAGTTCGGCGTGCCAATGCCCGAGGTACAGGTGGTCGTCGACGCCGGCCTGCCGGGCGAGACGCTGGAAATTCAGCTCTATCACGAGAGCGTGATGACGATCGATTTGGCCCCTGACGCCGCATTGGCGCAGCACGACGCGGCGCATCCGATGCCCGCGCTGCGCAGCCTTGACGCCGGTGCGCCGCGCGAGATGCCGTTGCCGTTCGGCGGGCAGATCCTTTTCTGGCTGGACGACGCGCAACGCCAGGCGTGGCAGACGCGAGGCGGCACCGTGATCGTGGGCGCGGACCGCGTGGCGCACTGCGTGTCGCTGGTCATCGACGCGCATGCCGCCGATTTCCTGGGTGTGCAGGAAGCGCGTTTCCTGATGGATGCGATGGAGGATCGCTACGGCGAACTCGTCAAGGAGCTGCAACGCCAACTGCCGATCAGCCGGACGGCGGAAGTCCTGCAGCGACTGGTCGCCGAGGGCGTGTCGATTCGCGACCTGCGGCGCGTGTTCGAGGCCCTGATCGAATGGGCCCCGCGTGAGCGCGATCAGATCATGTTGACCGAGTACGTGCGGCTCAGCCTGCGACGTCACATCACCCGGCGCTTTCGACGGGGCACCGAACACATCACCGGGTGGAACGTGGGACGCGGCATCGAAGACACCGTGCGCGCCGCCGTGCGGCAGACGGCGTCGGGGTCCTATGCCGATCTGAATCCCACGCAGACCGACGCGATTCTGAACGCCATCGATGGCGCACTGACCGCGCATGACGGCACGCCAGCCGTGCTGTTCACCGCCATGGATGTTCGGCGTTTTCTGCGCAAGCTCGTCGAGCGCGAGCGCGCCGATCTGGCGGTGTTGTCGTTCCAGGAAGTGGCCGACGAGCCGCATGTGCGGGTGCTGGGCACGATCGACGTGCAGGGAACCTACTGAGATGCGTCGCCCGGACGCCACACGCATCGCCAATGGGCTTCGTCGAACGCTCGACGCGCGGCGCAAGGCGTGTGACGAGTGGCGGCGGATGTCCGGCGGTGATGCGCGCTACGGTCGTATCGACAAGATCACCCCGAATGCGATGCGGGCCCGATTGCCGGGCGCGGCGCTCGGTGAGCAATGCCGCGTGGTCTCGCCGTCGCTCGACGCCGAGGTGATTGCGGTCGAGGGGCGGCATGTCTGGCTTGCGCCGTATGCCGAGCCGAACGGCGTGGCCAATGGCGCGCTGGTGCAGGCGCTGGGAAGGTCGTCGCGCGTGGCCGTCGGCGATCACCTGATTGGCGAGGTGCTCGATGGGCTGGGGCGGCCGTTGGTCCGTGCGGCGGCCGACGAGACGCCGACGTCCGGCGTGGCATGGCGTTCACTGGACACGGAGCCGCCGCCCGCGATGACGCGTGCGCTGGTGTCCACGTGCCTGCCCATCGGCATTCGCGCGATCGACGGCATGTTCACCTGCGGTCGTGGCCAGCGATTGGGCATCTTTGCGGCGGCGGGGGGGGGCAAGAGCACGCTGCTGGCGATGATGTGCCAGGGTGCGCAGGCCGATGTGATCGTCGTGGCGCTGATCGGCGAGCGCGGGCGCGAGGTGCGCGAGTTTCTCGAGTCGGCCCTCACCCCTGAGGCGCGTGCACGAACTGTCTGCGTCGTCGCGACATCCGATCGTCCCGCGCTCGAACGGATGAAGGCCGCCTACACCGCGACGGCCATTGCGGAGGCGTTTCGCGACGACGGCAAAGACGTGCTGTTGCTCATGGATTCCCTGACGCGCTTCGGGCGCGCCGTGCGCGATATCGGGATGGCGGCGGGAGAGCCGCTTGGCGCGACGAGCGGGTTGCCACCGAGCTTTTATGCGCGTCTGCCCCGGTTGCTGGAGCGCGCGGGGACCGGCGTGCGCGGCAGCATCACCGCGTTCTATACGGTGCTCGTCGAAGGCGACAACCTGGATGAGCCGCTCGCCGACGAGGTGCGTTCGATCGTCGACGGTCACATTGTGCTGTCGCGGCGTCTCGCGCAGGAAAATCACTATCCCGCCATCGACGTCGCGAGGAGCCTCTCGCGGGTGATGGCGGCGGTGACCGACGCGCCGCATGTCGATGCGGCGGCGCGTGTCAGGCGCGCGATGGCGCTGGCGGCGCAGGTTGAGTTGCTGGTACGCGTTGGCGAATATCAGCCGGGCAACGATCCGGAGACCGACGACGCGCTCGCGCGGGCCCCGGACATCCGTGCCTTTCTTTGTCAGGCGCAGCACGACGTGACGCCATTCGACGACACGCGCGCATGGCTCGAACATCTCGCGAACTGACGGACGACGAGGGCCTCGCGGCGTTGGCGGCCCTCGCCCAGCGCCGCGAAGCCAGCCTGCGTGCCGCACTGGCCCGCATGACGGTCGCGGCGCGCGATGCCAACGAGGCGGTCATTGCGTGCGAGCGCGCGTGCGACGCGCAACGTCGCGCGTGGCAGGACGCATTGTCGCGCGGCGGTGTCTACGGGCCACGCGAGGCCGCGGGCGCGCCGGGTGCGGTGGAAGTGCAGCGTGCCGCCCTTGGCGAGGCGCGGAACCGGCACAGCGCTGCACTCGCGCACGCGAAGCTTGTCGACGCCGAAGTGCTTCACCAACGCGAGCGCCTGCAGGCGAATGCACGCAAACAGGAAAAACTGCGGGAGTTGATGACGTTTCACCGCCGGTGAATGGGCAATGGGCCGCTGAAGACGGAACCGTCTCACGCCATTACCCGGCGCCGAAGGGATTGCGCACCTATGCCGAACGAAACGCGCTCACCACCATTGCCATCAAGAGGACTTCACGATGCGTACCATTCACCGAAGCGGCCCGTCAGCCGATGCGTTCGTCAGCTTGTCCGACCGTTCGTCGTCGCAACGGCGCGGCACGGCAACGCCCGATGGAAGGCCAAGCGGCGACCGTCACGAACGGACCTTCACCCTGGCATGCGAGCCGGCCGCGTGCGTGTCCGGACCCGCGGATGTGCTGCGTTGGTTGCGTGTCTGGCACATGCGCCAGGAGGCCAACTGGGACGGCGGCAGTTCGTTGCGCGTGTTGGTGCATGGTGGCGCGCTCGATGCGTTGGTCGTCGAAGCGCGGCGCGGACGGCAGGGCGTGACGGTGAGTCTGCTCTGCGTGCGGCTCACGATGTACCGGCGCTTGCTGGCGCATCGAGGGCGGCTCGAGCGCGCCCTGACGTCGCGCCTGAAGGTGTCCGTCACGATCGAAGTCGAGGCGCGATATGCCCCTTGAGCCGGACGTCGGGTTCATCGCGGCGTCGACGCCGGGGCCGTTGGATGAGGCGCTCATGGGCGCGGCCTGCGTGGAGTTTGTCGAAGGCGATACCGAAGTCCGCGTCGGCTGGCTACGTGCGGGAGGGGACGGTCTTGTCGTGACGGCACGCGTCGACGACGGTCTTGTCGGCCAGACGCGCTTCTGGTGCGACGCGCAGCAGTGGCGCGACTGGCTCGCGCCGAACCTGCCGGTTCCGTCGTGGGACGCGCTGCCGCCCTCGTGGCGGGCCAGCGCGGCGTCGCTCACGCTGGCGACGGGCGATGTGAGCGCGGATATGTCGCTCGACGCCGCGGTCAGTGCGGCCGACGCGGCCCGCGATACCAGTTCGTGGCCGCGCGCGACTGACGTCGCGGCCGCGGAAGTGGAGACAGCGTGGCGTGTGGGCATGGTGTTGCAGCGAGAGGGACGTCGGTTGGCGTTGATGTATCTCGACGGCGCGACGTCGTGGCTGTGTGAGCGCTGCCGGAGGGCGACGCCAGGCGACACCGCGCTCGATCCGTCGGGATTGCCGACGCGTCGATGTGCGCTGGTGGCGGGGTGGGCGACCTTGCCCAGCGCGCAATGCGAGCATCTGCAGGTGGGAGACGCCGTACTCCTCGACGTGGCGGCTCACATCGCAGGCGGTGAGTATTGGCTTGTGGACGGCGACCGCGCCATGGCCATGCGTGACGGCCGGCCGTTGGATCGGCGCGTCCTGCAACTCGACGACACGAACGCCAGTCCCCCCGACGACACCCTGTCGACGGCGGCCGGAGCGCGCCAGGGAGCAGCCACCGTGCGTTTGTCTGCCCTCGTCGCAGAAAGGCAATTTCCCATTCCGTTCCTGACCGCCTGGCGTTCAGGCAACGATGCCGTTTCCCAAAGCGAGGCAATCGCCTGCGCGTTGTCGGCCGATCGAATCACGCTTCTGCGTGACGACACACCGTGGGCCGTCGGGCGTTTGCTGCGTTTCGACGACGGACGACTCGCGGTGTGCATCGACAGCGTGATCGGCGCATTCGCCGCGAACGCTTCGCTTGAGGTCGCCCTCACCGAAGGTGACGCGCCCGGTGAGCGCGATTCTCCCCGCGCCATTTCGGGTCGTGACCGGATGGGCGTGCATCCGGAGACGACCTAACCTCTCGGATACCCCACCCGGTCGTCAACGCCGCTCATTGGAGTTTGCATGTCCCTGCTCGACCACCCGGTGCAGCTCGTCGTCGTACTGTCGCTGCTCTCGATCATGCCGTTGCTGGTGGTGCTGGGAACCGCGTTTCTGAAGCTGGCGGTCGTGTTCGCCCTGTTGCGCAATGCGCTCGGCACGCAGCAGATTCCGCCCAACATCGCGATTTACGGCTTATCGCTCGTGCTCACCTGTTTCATCATGGCCCCGGTGGCCTTCGACATCGAGGCCAATCTCGAGACGCGTCCGGTATCGCTGTCGTCCAAGGATTTCGTGGCCGATGTCGATGCGAGCGTCCTGTCGCCCTACCGTGCATTTCTCACCCGTCACACCGACGCGAGACAACGCGACTTCTTCGCCGGCGTCGGCCGCGATACCTGGCCTGAGGCGCATCGCGACCGCCTGGGCAGCGACTCGCTGCTCGTCCTGATGCCGGCGTTCGCGCTGAGCCAACTCGCCGAAGCGTTCAAGATCGGGCTGCTGCTGTACCTGCCGTTTGTTGTGATCGACCTGGTGATCTCGAACATCCTGCTCGCGATGGGCATGATGATGGTCTCGCCCATGACCATTGCTCTCCCGTTCAAGTTACTGATCTTCGTCATGATGAACGGTTGGGAGCAGTTGGTGCGCCAGTTGATGCTCTCCTACGCATGACGCGGCCCGGAGCGCACCCATGAGTGAAGCCATCGTCGTCAATCTCACGAGCGAGATGCTTTGGCTTACGCTCCTCCTGTCGCTGCCCACCGTGGTGGTGGCGGCGGCGGTCGGCGTGCTGGTCTCGCTGGTCCAGGCGCTTACGCAGGTGCAGGATCAGACCGTGCAGTTCCTCATCAAGCTCATTGCGGTATCGGTCACGTTGGCCGCCACCTATGCGTGGATGGGCCATGTGCTGCTGCATTACGCGGGTAACGCGTTCGAGCAGATCAGCCGGATGCGGTGAGCGGCATGACGTCCTCCTTCGTGCCGGGCATGGCGCCCGGCGTCGACACCTTGCTCTCGCCGCTGTGGGCCGACCTGTATGGCTGGTTGGTGGCGTGGGGCGTGGCGATGCTGCGCCCGCTGGGCATTGCGATGCTGCTGCCAGTGTTCTCCGTCGGCATGCTCGGCGCCGGCATGTTGCGCAATGCGCTGGTGCTGGCGCTCGCTTTGCCGGTGGTGTCGCTCGTGCATGCAAGTCCGGAAATGCCGTCGCACTGGGGCGCATGGGGCATGCTGGTGCTGCGCGAGTTGTGCATCGGCGGCCTGCTCGGCTTTGCCGCCGCGCTGCCGTTCTGGGCCGTCGACATGACGGGGTACGTGATCGACACGATGCGCGGCGCGTCCATGGCGAGCGTGCTCAATCCGTTGATGGGGGCGCAGTCGTCGGTCTTCGGCATCGCGCTCACTCAGATGCTTTGCGTGCTGTTCTTTGTCACCCCGGCGGCGCAGGCCTTACTCACCGCGTTATATGACTCCTACGCCGCGCTGCCGGTGGGGCAGCCGTGGCAATGGCATGACGACAGCGTGGCCTGGCTGCTCGCGCTCTGGCAGGCGGTGCAGGTGATGTGCGTGGCGGTGGCGCTGCCGGCGATGGTCGTGATGGTGCTGGTCGATATGTCGATGGGCTTCATCAACCGGGCCGCGCAACAGCTCAACGTTTTTTTTCTCGCCATGCCGGTGAAAAGCGCGATGGCGCTGCTGGTGACGGTGGCCAGTCTGCCGTTTGCCGTCGCCGTGCCGCTGCAGGGCTGGTATCGGCTGCCCGACGTGTTTCGCGCCTGGGCCGCGCTGGCGCTGCCTGCATCCTGAGGCCGACATGAGCGAAAAGAGCCAGCCGCCCACCCCCAAGAAGATCGAAGACGAGCGCAAGAAGGGGCGCGTCGCGAAGAGCGCCGATCTTGCCGTGTGCATGCAACTCGGCGTGGTGCTGGCGTGGCTGACGTTCGAAGGCCCGGCGCTTTACGACGCGCTGCAAGCGCTCGTCGCGCGCATGTTAGGGCTGCTCAACGATCCGGTGGACGACGCCGTGCGCGGCATGCTCGGACCGTCGCTGCTGCTCTTCGTGCGTTTTGTGGGCGGTCTTGCCGTGCTGGTGATCGTGACGACTTGGCTGGCGATGGTGTTGCAGGTCGGCATGCTCGTGGCGCCCGAGAGCGTTCGTCCCAAGTATGAACGGATCGATCCCATCGCCAAGGCCAAACAACTGTTCTCGATGCAGTCGCTCTTCGAATTCGGCAAGTCGTTCGTCAAGGTCGCGGTGCTGGCCGTGGTCTTTTTCTATCTGATCCGACAGTACACGCCGTCGCTCGCCGCGCTGCCGCAGTGCGGGCCGTCGTGCGGTCTTGCCCTCACGGTGCGGTTGATGTTCTGGTTGATGGCGGTGTTGGTTATCGCGTACGTGGTGTTCGGCGGGCTCGACTTCGCGTATCAGAAGTATCAGCTTCGCAAGCAATTGATGATGTCCCACGACGAGATCAAGCGGGAATCCAAAGAGGTCGAGGGCAACCGGGAGATCAAGAACAAGCGGCGCGACATTCATCGGGAAACGATCGAAAGCGGCAGTCTGTCGGACAACGTGAAGCGGTCGACGGCCGTGGTGCGCAACCCGACCCGCATCGCGATTTGCCTGCGCTACGTGCCCGGCGAGACGGCCGTGCCGATGGTGATCGAGAAGGGCCGCAACGAACGCGCGCGGACCATCGTCCGGCTCGCCGAGCGCGAAGGCGTGCCGATAGTCGAGCACGTGCCTGTGGCGCGCCGCCTGATGGACGACGTCGAGGTCGACGCACCGATTCCCCCCGATCTGTTCGACGCAGTGGCCGCGATTCTGCGGCTCGCGCTCGACCTGCCTTATGAGGTGCAAGCGGCGAACGCCACGCCGCACGCTGATGCAATGCCGCAGGACGGCTGCGTCGGAGGCGGCATGAAGGACGCGCCCACGCGCTCGGCTTCGGGAGACGGCGTATGAGTGGGCGCCGGATTCGGGACTTGTGCCGGTGGCGCGCACGGCTCGCGGGAGGCGTGCTCAGCGTGTTAAGCATGATGGGGCCGTCGATGTCCGTATGGGCGATGGACGGGGGATTGCTGCCGCGTCATCCGCGAGTGGCTGACGCGCAGCTCGTGGTACCCGTGCCGCGGGCCACGCCAGACGCGTTGGTGCGGCCCGTGCCCGCGCCTGTCGACGCCAGCCCCGGCGACGCGAACGCACCGACGTCGATCATCGCCACCTCCCGCGACACGGCGGCACCGATGTCTGTCGTCGCCAGCCCCCGCGACACGGCGGCACCGATATCTGTCGTCGCCAGCGCCCGCGACACGGACGCACCGACGTCTGCCGACCCCGCGCTGCCCTTCGACGCGGTGGTGCAACGCGCGGCGCAAGTGGCGTCGGTTGATGCGGCGCTGCTGCACGCCATTATCGACACAGAATCGGGATATGATCCGCAGGCGGTGTCCGTGCGGGGGGCGATCGGGTTGATGCAGGTGCTGCCGCGCACTGGCGCGCGCTTCGGCGTGCGACGTCTCGAAGACCCGGCGGAGAATGTACGCGCTGGGGCGTCCTACGTCCGCTGGCTGCTGGCGCGCTTCGACGGCGACCTGACGCTGGCATTGGCGGCCTACAACGCGGGGGAGGGTGCGGTGCTGCGTTATGGTCGTCAGATCCCGCCGTTCCCGGAGACGCAGAATTACGTGCGCAAGGTGATGGCCGGATACGCTCGGCTACGCGACGCGAGTCCGGTGCCAGCGGTGCCCTCGCGACCTTTGCCACCCATGCAGCCCATGCAGCCTGCCGCCGTCCTTGTCGATACGACGCCCGATACCAAGGCGCCCGCCACGACAACGCCGGCTCGGGAGCGCGGCGATATGTCCTCGAACGAGGCCGCGAGGGAACGCGCCTGGCGTTTGCTGCGAGGGGTCGGGGCACTGCTGACACGCAGCCCGTCGGCGGAAGCCACCGACAGCCGCGGACGCGACCGGCCAGCGGTCGCCATGCCCGCGCGCGGCCAAGCGCGAGGCGCTGGCCCTGCGGTTGGCGGATAGGAGATAGGACTAGCGCGTGGGGGCGGTGTCGACGACCGACGGGCGCGCGGACATGCGTTCGAAGTGATCGGCCAAATTGGGGTGGGCGTCGCGCCAGGCAATCTCCGGAAACCGGAAATCGAGGTAGCCGAGCGCACAGACGACGGCCACGTCGGCCAGCGTGAGGCGGTTGCTCGCGCACCACTGGCGTTCGTCGAGTCCAAGCGCCATTGCTCGCAGCGCTTCGTCGATCTTGCCGCGCTGACGGTCGATGAGCGCCTGCGAGCGCGAGGCTTCGTCGTGGAACATCGCCTCGACGCGAATCTGCACGGCGGCGTCCGTCACGCCATCGGCGAGGGCCTCCCAGCAGCGCACTTCGGCGCGTTCGCGGCCCGAAGGGGGGATGAGCTTGCCCACCGGGGAGAGCGTATCGAGGTACTCGCAGATCACGCGCGAGTCGAACACGGCTTCGCCGTCCTCCATGACCAGACACGGCACTTTGCCCAGCGGGTTGGACTGCTGGATGCGCGTGTCGTCGGCCCACACGTTCTCCAGCTCGAGCTTGTAGTCGAGCTTCTTCTCAGCCAGCACAATGCGGACTTTGCGAACGTAGGGACTGGCGAGGGCACCGATCAACTTCATGTGAATCCTTGATAAATCGCGGTAGGGCGGGGGAGAGTATAACGTGGGCTCCGGGCGCTCGCGCATGCGTGTTGCGTATGCCGCAGCCCGGGGCGAGTCCTGCCCGAATTCCGGTGAAATCGATTCGTCCCGGGATGGGCGAGGCCGAGAATGGTAAAATACTGGCCTTTCCGAGTTGGCGGCTCGCCGGCTCCCCCGATTTTCTTTTTCGGTGCCCAGTGCCATGTCCGACGAATTCTCCCCATTGACCGCGCTTTCTCCGCTCGACGGCCGTTATGCCAGCAAGACCGACGCCCTGCGTCCGTGGCTGTCCGAAGCGGCGTTCATGCGCCACCGCGTGACCGTCGAGATCCATTGGCTGATCGCCCTGTCCAAGGCCGGTTTCGCCGAAATCGCCCCGTTCTCGGCCGAAGCGGAGACGTTCCTGCTCAGCCTGGCCACCCAGTTCTCGAACGCCGATGCGCAGCGCATCAAGGACATCGAGAAGGTCACGAACCACGACGTGAAGGCTGTCGAGTATTGGCTCAAGGAGAAGGTGCAGGGCCAGGCGGAACTCGAAAAGGCGAGCGAATTCATCCACTTCGCCTGCACGTCGGAAGATATCAACAACACCTCGCACGGCCTGATGATCAAGGGCGCGCGCGACAAGGTCGTCGTGCCCGCGCTCGAATCGCTGGTCGCCAAGCTCGGCGAACTGGCCCGCGAACACGCCGCCCAGCCGATGCTCTCGCGCACGCACGGTCAGCCGGCGTCGCCGACCACGCTGGGCAAGGAACTCGCGAACGTGGCCGTACGACTTGCACGCGCGCTCGAGCGCGTTCGCCGCGTCGAGCTGCTCGCCAAAATGAACGGTGCGGTCGGTAACTACAACGCCCACCTCTCGGCCTACCCGGAATACGATTGGGAAGCCTTCTCGAAGGCCGTGATCGAGCAGCGCCTGGGCCTGACGTTCAACCCGTACACGATCCAGATCGAGCCGCACGATTACATGGCCGAGCTGTTCGACGCCGTTGCGCGTGCGAACACCATCCTGCTCGACCTGAACCGCGATATCTGGGGTTATATCTCGGTCGGCTACTTCAAGCAGAAGACGAAGGCCGGCGAGATCGGTTCGTCGACCATGCCGCACAAGGTCAACCCGATCGATTTCGAGAATTCGGAAGGCAACCTCGGTCTGGCGAACGCCGTGCTGCGCCATCTGGCCGACAAGCTGCCGGTTTCGCGCTGGCAGCGAGACCTGACCGACTCGACCGTGCTGCGTAACATCGGCGTGGCGTTTGGCTATAGCCTGCTGGCGTACGACTCGTGCAAGCGGGGCCTGGACAAGCTCGAAGTCAATCCGCAGCGTCTGAACGACGATCTCGACAATACGTGGGAAGTGCTGGCCGAGCCGGTACAGACCGTGATGCGCCGCTTCGGCATTCCCAACCCGTACGAGCAGCTCAAGGAGCTGACGCGCGGCAAGGGCATCACGCGCGAAGCGTTGCAGGACTTCATCAAGCAACTGGCTATTCCGGAAGACGCAAAGGCGCGTCTGCTGCAAATGACGCCGGCGAACTACATCGGTATCGCCGAATCGCTCGCCAAGCGGGTCTGAGCGCGTCCGTCCAGCACGCTTTCTGCTTGAACGAAACGGGCCGCTTTTGCGGCCCGTTTTGCATGGTGACGGCAGCCTGCGCAGGGCAACGTGGGAAGCCGCTGTCGCAACGCGGAGCGCACAATGCACCGGCGAAAAAAAACCGCCGGACATGCCGGCGGTCTTCCTGACGGAGCGCAGTGAGCCGGTCGGTCAGACTCGGGCGCCGAAGTTCGGGTCGTTGCGATCGACGCCTTCTTCACCATCCTTGTTGCTGTGCTTGATGAGGTCTTCACGCTTCACGCCGAGCCACATCGCAATGGCCGCGGCCACGAACACCGACGAGTAGATACCGAACAGAATACCCACGGTCAGGGCGAGCGCGAAGTAGTGCAGCGTCTGTCCACCGAAGAAGAACATCGACAGCACCATCATTTCCGTGCTCGCGTGCGTGATGATCGTACGCGACATGGTTGTCGTGATGGCGTGGTCGATCACCTCGCGCACCGTCGCCTTGCGCATCTTGCGGAACGTCTCGCGAATCCGGTCGAAGATCACGACCGATTCGTTCACCGAGTAACCGAGCACGGCCAACACCCCCGCCAGCACCGCCAGCGAGAACTCCCACTGGAAGTAGGCGAAGAAGCCCAGAATGATCACCACGTCGTGCAGGTTGGCGATCACGCCGGCCACCGCGAATTTCCATTCGAAGCGGAACGACAGGTAGATGATGATGCCGATGACCACGAAGGTCAGCGCCAGCAGGCCATCCGTGAACAACTCGTGGCCGATTTGCGGACCGACGAATTCCACGCGACGCAACTGCACATCGGGGGCGTCGGCCTTCAGGGCGGACATCACGGCGTCGCTTTGCTGCGCACTGGTGACCTGCTTGCCGTCAGAACCGTTCTGGATCGGCAGGCGGATCATCACGTCGCGCGAGGTGCCGAAGCTCTGCACCTGCACGTCGCGATAGCCCAGCTTGCCGACTTCGCCACGGATCTTCTCGAGATCGGCCGCCTGCGTGTAGGCCACTTCCATGACCGTACCGCCGGTGAACTCGATCGACATGTGCAGGCCCCGCGTGAGCAGGAAGAACACCGCCGCCACGAACGTGAGCGCCGAGATGATGTTGAAGATCAGGGCGTGCCGCATGAACGGCACGTCTTTCTTGATGCGGAAAAATTCCATGACTGTTTCCTCTCGCGCCTGCGGTTATTGCTCGCCTGCGTCGGGTGCGTTTTTCGCACCGTCCGGGCGCCAGACCTGACCGATCGCCAGCGTCTTGAGCTTGCGACGGCCGCCGTACCACAGGTTGACCAGACCGCGCGAGAAGAACACGGCCGAGAACATCGAGGTCAGAATACCCAGGCAGTGCACCACGGCGAACGCGCGCACCGGGCCCGAACCGAACGCCAGCAGCGCCAGACCGGCGATGAGCGTGGTCACGTTCGAGTCCAGAATCGTCGCCCAGGCATGCTCGAAGCCCAGCGAAATCGCCTTCTGTGCCGACGCACCCGCGCGCAACTCTTCGCGAATGCGTTCGTTGATCAGCACGTTCGCATCGATGGCCATACCGAGTGTGAGCGCGATAGCGGCAATCCCCGGCAGCGTCAGCGTGGCTTGCATCATCGAGAGCACGGCCACCAGCAGCAACAGGTTGAACAGCAGCGCGATCACCGAGAACACGCCGAACAGCATGTAGTACGCCATCATGAACACGGCGATGGCGATCAGGCCGTACAGCACCGAGTCGACACCCTTGTGCACGTTATCGGCACCCAGGCTCGGACCGATCGTGCGTTCTTCGATGATCTCCATCGGGGCGGCCAGCGAACCGGCGCGCAGCAGCAGTGCCAGGTCGTTGGCGCCCTGCGCCGAGCCCATGCCGGTGATCTGGAAGCTCTGGCCCAGTTCGCTGCGGATGTTCGCCACCGTCAGCACTTCGCCCTTGCCCTTCTCGAACAGCACGATGGCCATCGGCTTGCCGATGTTGTCGCGCGAGACGTCGCGCAGCACACGGCCGCCGGCGGCGTCGAGCTTGATGTTCACCGACGGTTGCTGGTGATCGTCAAAGCCCGCGGACGCGCTGGTGATGCGATCGCCGCTGAAGATCACCTGACGCTTGAGCATCACCGGCGCGCCGTTGCCGTGCAGGAACAATTCGTCCTGCGGCGGCACCGGTGTGTCGGCCGTGATGAGGCGCGGGGCGTCCGGATCGACCAGACGCGCTTCGAGCGTTGCCGTACGGCCGATGATGTCCTTCGCCTTGGCGGTGTCCTGCACGCCGGGCAACTGCACGACGATGCGGTCCGGGCCTTCCTGCTGAATCACCGGCTCGGCCACACCGAGTTCGTTCACCCGGTTATGCAGCGTGACGATGTTCTGCTTGACGGCGTTGTCCTGTACCGCACGACGGGCAGCTTCCGTGAAGGCGCCCACGACCTTGAACGTCCCGTTCGGGCCGGCTTGCGTGGTGTAGGACAGATCGGGCAGGCCGTCGGTCAGGGCACCGCGGGCGCGCTCGGCGTCGTTCTGGTCGCTGAAGACGGCTTCGATGCCAGTGTCCGTACGCGTCACGCCGTTGTGGCGGATGTTCTTGTCGCGCAGCAGCGTGCGGGCATCGGCGGCGCTCGCGTCCAGGCGCTTGGTGATGGCGCCGGCCATGTCGACTTGCAGCAGGAAGTGCACCCCGCCACGCAGGTCGAGACCGAGATACATCGGCAGCGCGTGGATTCGGGTGAGCCATTCCGGCGAGGCCGAGAGCAGGTTAAGCGCGACGACGTAGGTCGGGTCCGTCGGGTCGCTGTTCAGCGCCGTCTGGAGCATGTCCTTGGCCCGCAATTGCGTGTCGGTGTCGGCGAAGCGAATGCGCACGCTCGGGTTGTTGCCCGTGCTGTCGAACACGGCGCCTTGATAGGCGATGTTCTGCGCCTTGAGTGCGTCTTCGGCGCGCGCGAGCGTCGAGGCATCGACCTTGACGGTCGCCTTGACGCTGGAAATCTGTACTGCCGGTGTTTCACCGAACAGGTTGGGCAGCGTATAGAACACCCCGATGGCAAGCGCCACCAGAATGAGGATGTACTTCCAGAGAGGATAGCGATTCATAGCAGCGGGCTAGGGTGATGCCATGTGGCAAACCGTGCTTCAGACCGGCTGGCATGGCAACGAGGGTCGCCAAGGCCGGCGTCGCCATGCACGGCGGCTGCCGTTGAAGGCAGCCGCGTGCAGTGGCGCGAAGGCTCAGAGCGCCTTGATGGTGCCCTTCGGCAGCAGGGTGGTGATCGCACCCTTCTGCACGTTGATTTCGACGTTTTCAGCGATCTCCACGGTCACGAAGGTCTCGCCGACCTTCGAGATACGACCGGCCAGACCGCCCGAGGTCACGACTTCGTCGCCCTTGGCGAGGGCCGACAGCATGTTGCGCGTTTCTTTCTGGCGCTTCATTTGCGGACGGATCATGATGAAGTACAGCACCACGAACATCAGCACCAGCGGCAGGAAGCTCATCAGGTTGCTGGTCGGGCTCGCGGCGCCTGCCGTCTGAGCGAAGGCATTGGAAATCAGCACGTTCGGTTCTCCTTATGTAAGACGTGTAAAAGCCGCGTGTGGCCGGAGCTCCGGACACGCGCGGCGTGTGTTTCGGTGCGTGGATGCAGGATCCAAGCCCGACATTTTACCACTGCCCAACCCCGGTCTCCGGGGTTTCGGCGCCCGCTGGCGCGCGACGGCCGTCAATGCACGCCGCGCGCGCGATCGGCCCGGAACTGGGCGACGAAAGCGTCGAAACGGTGCGCTTCGATGGCATCCCGGATTTCCTGCATCAGCGTGAGATAGTAATGCAGGTTGTGGATGGTGTTGAGCCGCGCGCCCAGAATTTCCCCGGCTCGCTGCAAATGGTGCAGGTAGGCGCGCGAGAAGTTTCGACAGGCGTAACAGCCGCAAGTTTCGTCCAGAGGGCGCGTATCGGTCTTGTGCGACGCATTGCGGATCTTCAGATCGCCGAATCGCGTGAAGAGCCAGCCATTGCGCGCGTTACGCGTGGGCATCACGCAGTCGAACATGTCGACGCCCGCCGCCACGCCAGCCACGAGGTCTTCCGGTGTGCCGACCCCCATCAGGTAGTGGGGTTTGTTCGCCGGCAGCCGCGGCGCCACGTGCTGGAGCACGCGCATCATGTCTTCCTTCGGCTCGCCGACCGACAACCCGCCGATCGCATAGCCGTGAAAGTCCAGTTCCGACAACCCGGCGAGCGACTCGTCGCGCAAATGTTCGTACATGCCGCCTTGCACGATCCCGAACAGGGCATTCGGGTTCTCTAGACGGTTGAATTCGTCGATGGAGCGCTTGGCCCAGCGCATCGACATGCGCATCGACTGGCCGGCCTCGACTTCCGTGGCTGGGCGGCCGTCGATCTCGTACGGCGTGCATTCGTCGAACTGCATGACGATGTCCGAGTTGAGCACGTGCTGGATCTGCATCGAGATTTCGGGCGAGAGGAAGAGACGGTCGCCATTCACAGGCGACGCGAACTTCACGCCTTCCTCGCTGATCTTGCGCAGCTCACCGAGGCTGAATACCTGAAAACCGCCGGAATCCGTGAGAATCGGACGATCCCAGCCCATGAAGCGATGCAGCCCGCCGTGGGCGGCGATCGTCTCCAGCCCGGGGCGCAGCCAAAGGTGGAAGGTATTGCCGAGGATGATCTGGGCGTTGTTCTCGACCAATTCGGCCGGCGACATCGCCTTGACCGAGCCGTAGGTGCCGACCGGCATGAAGATGGGTGTCTCGACCACGCCGTGGTTGAGCGTGACGCGCCCCCGGCGGGCTTGTCCGTCGGTGGTGATGAGTTCGAACTTGAGCATGTGTCGTGCGCCCCGGCACCACCGGCAACACAAGCCGGCGCCCGCACAGGACGTCAAATAAGCGGCCGGCGCCCCATGCGCGGCCAAGCCGCTATTGTACCGGGTCGCACGGCCGTCGATCCAACGGCCGTGCCGCGTCAGGCGGCGGCTTTCGGCGCGTCGTGAGGCGCCACGCGCGAGAGGATCATCGCGTCGCCGTAGCTGAAGAAGCGGTAGCGCTGCTCGATCGCATGCCGGTAGGCCGCGCGGATCGTCTCCATCCCCGAGAACGCCGACACCAGCATGAGCAAGGTCGATTTGGGCAGGTGGAAGTTGGTAATGAGCCGGTCGACCAATTGGAAATGGTAGCCCGGCGTGATGAAAATGTCCGTCTCGGCACTGCCGGCGCGCAAGGTGCCCGGCGCCCCGCCCGCAGCCAGCGTGGCTTGCGCGGCCGACTCCAGGGCACGCATCGACGTCGTGCCGACCGCGACGACGCGGCCGCCGCGCGCGCGGGTGGCGGCGATGGCGTCGACCAGCGACGGCGTGATTTCGTACCACTCCGAGTGCATCTTGTGTTCGCCGATGTTCTCCACGCGCACCGGCTGGAACGTGCCGGCGCCCACGTGCAGCGTCAGTGTGGCGCGGTGCACGCCCAGTGCGTCGAGGTGGGCGAAGAGGCTGTCGTCGAAATGCAGCCCAGCGGTCGGCGCGGCCACCGCGCCCGGGTTGCGGGCATACACGGTCTGGTAGCGCGTTTCGTCGGCGGCGTCGGCGTCGTGTGCGATATACGGTGGCAAGGGCAGGCGGCCGTAGGTCTCCAGCAGCGTATAGCAGTCGTCCGGGAAGTGCAGCGTGTAGAACGGTTCGACGCGCTCGCCAACGGTCACGTCGAACGCATCGGCCAGATGCAGCACGGTGCCGGGCGTCGGGCTCTTGCTCGCCCGGATCTGCGCGAGCACGGTGCGGTTGTCGATCACTCGCTCGACGAGCACCTCAATCTTGCCGCCGCTCGCCTTCTGGCCGAACAGGCGCGCCTTGATGACACGGGTGTCGTTGAACACCAGCAAGTCGCCGGGGGCGAGCAGGCTAGGCAGATCGGCGAAGCGCCGGTCGTACAGATGGGGCGGCGTGACGCTGCCGTCGACCTCCAGCAGGCGGCTGGCGGTGCGCTCGGTGAGCGCGGTCTGCGCGATCAGTTCGGGCGGCAGGTCGAAATCGAAATCGGAAAGGGTATACATCAGCGTTTACAATGCGTAGCAACCGACATTTTACTTGGTTCGTCCGAAGGCCTGCCGGCACGGTGTGCGCCTCACGGCCGAACGTCCCCGACTCGCGACTGCATGACCGAACGCAGAATGCCCGCCACCGCGCCTGACGACGCCCCTGCCGACCTCGTGGACCTTGCCGATGCCGCCGGTGCACAGACCGATGTCGCACCACGTCCCGCCGCGAAGCGCGGTCGGCGCCCGGCTGCGCCGGCGCAGGCGCCGACAGGGGGGGACGAAGCGGTCCCCGCTAGATCCACCCAGTCACCGAAAAACGCGAAGGCCGCCGCGCGCAAGACGACCGGTTCAGGCACGGCCGACAAGCTCGCCAAGCTCGGTCTGAAGCGCGACATCGATCTGATTCTGCATCTGCCGATGCGCTACGAGGACGAAACCACCCTGCGCAAGATCGGCGAAGTGCTGCCGAGCGAACTGGCGCAGGTGGAGGGCGTCGTCACGTCAAGCGAAGTGGCCTTCCGGCCGCGCCGTCAATGGGTCGTACGCATTGCGGACGAAGGCCACGAACTTGTGCTGCGTTTTCTGAATTTCTACGGCAGCCAGCAGAAGCAACTCGCCGTTGGCACGCGCGTGCGAGTGCGTGGCGAAGTGCGTGGCGGCTTCTTCGGATTGGAGATGGTCCACCCCGCGTATCGCGTGGTGCAGGACGCCGCCGCGCCGCTGCCGGAGTCCCTCACGCCGGTGTACCCGAGCGCGGCGGGCCTGTCGCAAGCGTATCTGCGCAAAGCGATCCACAACGCGATGGAGCGCACGCCGTTGCCGGAGTTGCTGCCGCCAGGACTGCTTCAGCGTGTCATGGGGCCCGAGCATCCGCTCCCGGCGTTGTCCGACGCCGTCCACCTGCTGCACGCGCCTCCGCCCAATGTGTCCGAGACAGCGCTTGTCGAGCGCTCGCATCCGGCATGGCTGCGCATCAAGTGCGAGGAGTTGCTCGCGCAGCAACTGTCGCTCAAACGGGCACAGGCGGCGCGTCGACGGCTCGCGGCCCCTGCGCTCGGCGCCCGCGTGCCGGGGGGCTTGCTCGAACGCTTCGAGGCGGCGCTGCCGTTTCGCCTGACCGGCGCTCAGCAACGCGTGTGGGCCGAGATCCGCGCCGATCTTGCCGAACCGCATCCGATGCAGCGCCTGCTTCAGGGCGACGTGGGCAGCGGCAAGACGATCATTGCGGCGCTGGCCGCGGCACAGGCCATCGACGCAGGGTATCAGGCGGCGATCATGGCGCCGACCGAAATCCTTGCGGAGCAGCATCTGCGCAAACTCTCGGGCTGGCTTGCGCCATTGGGCGTCGAGGTCGCGTGGCTGGCGGGCAGCATGAAGGCGAAGGAAAAGCGCGAGGCCCTCGCGCGCGTGGCGAGCGGCGACGCGCAACTGGTCATCGGCACGCACGCCATCATTCAGGATACCGTCACGTTTGCGCGACTGGGCATGGCCGTAGTCGACGAGCAACACCGGTTTGGCGTGGCACAGCGTCTGGCGCTGCGCAGCAAGATGCAAACCGCCGGCATGGGCGGCAACGCCATGCCGCATCAGTTGATGATGAGCGCGACGCCCATTCCGCGAACGCTCGCGATGACGTACTACGCCGATCTGGACGTTTCCGTGATCGACGAGTTGCCGCCGGGCCGCAGTCCCGTCGTCACCAAGCTGATCAGTGACACGCGGCGCCCGGAAGTGATCGAACGCGTGCGGGCGGCGGCGCTGGCCGGCCGCCAGGTGTACTGGGTTTGTCCGCTGATCGAGGAGAGCGAGGCGCTGCAATTGCAGACGGCCGTCGACACGCATGCCCAACTGGTCGCGGCGCTGCCCGAGTTGCGTGTGGGACTCGTGCACGGGCGGCTCGCGCCGGCGGAGAAGGCGGCCGTGATGGACGACTTCACGCGTGGCGACACGCATCTGCTGGTGGCGACCACGGTCATCGAAGTGGGGGTGGACGTGCCGAATGCATCGCTGATGGTCATCGAACATGCGGAGCGCTTCGGGCTTGCGCAACTGCACCAGTTGCGCGGACGCGTGGGGCGCGGCTCGGCGGAATCGGTGTGCCTGTTGATGTATGCGTCACCGTTGTCGATGGGCGCGAAGGCGCGTTTGCAAACGATGCGCGAGACCACCGACGGTTTTGTCATTGCGCGACGCGATCTGGAGATTCGCGGCCCGGGCGAATTTCTCGGTGCGCGGCAGTCGGGCGCGGCGATGTTGCGCTTCGTCGATCTGAATGAGGACGCCTGGCTGATCCCGGGCGCCCAGGAAGCGGCCGATGTGCTGCTCGCGTCGCACCCCGGTGCCGTGGCGGCGCACCTGGAGCGCTGGCTCGGGGCGCGGGAAGACTATCTGAAGGCATAACGCCGGTGTCTGCGCGACGGTCGGGCGGTGAGGCGTCAACGGACGCATCTGCGCTGGCATCAACGTGGACGTCGACCGAAAACGGGCAATCGCCGCTCGATTGTGCTATAAAAAACAAAATCTATCGATTGCGGTAATTCGATTAATTTACACAGGTTAGGACGACATGACCCTCACGGAACTCAAGTACATCGTGGCGGTGGCGCGCGAACGCCATTTCGGTCGCGCAGCGGAAGCCTGTTTCGTCAGCCAGCCGACGCTTTCGGTGGCCATCAAGAAGCTCGAAGACGAGCTGAACGTACAGATTTTCGAGCGTGGCGCCGCCGAAGTGAGCGTGACGCCGCTCGGCGAGCAGATCGTTGCCCAGGCGCAGCGAGTGCTCGAGCAGACGATCGCCATCAAGGAAATCGCCAAGCAGGGGCGCGATCCGCTTGCCGGGCCGCTGCGTCTGGGCGTGATCTACACGATCGGGCCGTATCTGCTGCCGTCCCTCGTCAAACAGATGATCGAGACGACGCCGCAGATGCCGCTCATGCTGCAGGAGAACTACACGCTCAAGCTTATCGAGCTGCTCAAGCAGGGCGAAATCGATGCGGCGGTCATGGCGCTGCCGTTCCCGGAGAGCGGCCTGATGGTGCGCCCGCTTTACGACGAACCGTTCGTCGTGGCGCTGCCGCGTTCGCATCCGTGGTCCGAGCGTGAGCACATCGACGCGGGCGATCTCAAGCAGGAGACGATGCTGCTGCTGGGCAGTGGGCATTGTTTCCGCGATCACGTGCTGGGTGTGTGTCCGGAACTGATGCGCTTCTCGCAGAATGCCGACGGCATCCAGAAGACGTTCGAAGGCTCTTCGCTGGAGACCATTCGTCATATGGTCGCGAGCGGCGTAGGCATCACCGTGCTGCCGAAGACGTCGGTGCCCGAGACGCAGGCGCCCGACAGTCTGCTGCGCTATGTGCCGTTCTCGGCACCAGTGCCTGACCGTCGCGTCGTGCTGGCGTGGCGCAAGAGCTTCACGCGGCTGCCCGCCATCGACGCCGTGGCGCAAGCCATCGCCCGATGCCATCTGCCGGGCGTGATTCCCCTCGATCTGCCGGCAACGTCGAACTGATACGCCGGGACCCACCCGTTCCGTTACCGCTTGAAGGTGCAATACGCCGTCGCTTGGTGCTGCGGCGTATTGTTTTTAGCTATTGAACGCATAAAAACGATTAACTCGACCGTTTTCATAAGGCGAATTAGTCTTAAGCATCGAGAAGCCCGGCAAGCCATGACTGAGCGCGTCGACTACGGCCAGAAAGCGCGTATGGCGGCGATGCCGTAGGCCCCGGCGTGGCGCGCGCTCGACAAGGCGTCGTCCCGCATGCCGCCGAGGGCGAACACCGGCAGCGACGTTTGCGCGGCGAGCGCGGTGAATGCGGGCCAGCCAAGCGGCTTGGCGTCCGGATGCGTCGCGGTGACGAGCACGGGCGATAGCGTAATGAAGTCGAGGCCCAGAAGCGTGGCGCGTTCGACCTGTGCGGCGTTGTGACAGGCGGCGCTGACAAGCTTCCAGCCCGCGGGACGAGCATCGCAGACCATGAGTCGCGCACTCGTCAGATGCCAGCCGTCTGCCTGCGGGACAGTACTGGCGTGCACGCCGTTCGGTGCGTCGAGCCAGAGATCCGCAACGCTTTGCGGCGGGTTGAGGATAAGTTGCGCACCTGCCGCATGGGTCAATGCTAGGGCGCTCTCTGCCAAGGCCCGGTAGCTGTCGGCATCGAGCGAACGATTGCGAAGCTGTACCAGCCGGATGCCGCGGGCGAGTGCTTGCGCGAGTTGTGACGCGAACCCGGCAATCTGTGAGCGCGTCGCGATATCGGGCGTCACCAGGAGTTGGCGCGGCAGAGGCGTTTGAGCGGGAGGCGTGGCACGGTCCGCTTTGTCGTGCGCGGCCGGGCGGTCGGGCATCGACAGGCGGTAGGCGGAATCTGCGGGGTCGGCGGACATGCGCGCAGTGTAACCGGAATGCCAGCGCGCACGTCTCGAGGAAAGTACGGAGAGCGCTCGCGCGAAACATCGGCGGGTGAGAGGCATCACATCCAGACGTGCCGGGAATCGCCACGCGATCCCGATAGACTGGACCGATGCCCGCCGAAGTCGGGATTCGTCGGCCTGCGCCGGCATTTTCATTTCAGTCCAGCGTGCCCCCACAGTACGACGGGGGCACCATCACCAACGGAGTCGGATCATGGCAAAGAAGAACAATGTGGCTAGTGTGAACATCGGCATCAGCGAGAAGGATCGCAAGCGTATCGTCGAAGGATTGAGCCATCTGCTGGCCGACACCTACACCCTTTACCTGAAGACGCACAACTTCCATTGGAATGTGACCGGTCCGATGTTCAACACGCTGCATCTGATGTTCGAAGGGCAGTACAACGAACTCGCCCTGGCCGTCGACCTGATTGCCGAGCGTATTCGCGCGTTGGGTTACCCGGCGCCGGGGACCTACAAGGAGTTTGCGAAGCTGTCGTCGATTCCCGAAGCCGACGGCGTGCCGGCTGCCGAAGAGATGATTCGCCAATTGGTCGAAGGGCAGGAAGCGGTGACCCGCACCGCGCGCGGCATTTTCCCGACGGTCGACGCCGCCTCCGACGAGCCGACCGCCGACCTGCTCACGCAACGCATGCAACTGCACGAAAAGAACGCATGGATGCTGCGCAGCCTGCTGGCCTGACAGCCTGACGCTAGGCCCGGCTATCGTACGGAAGATGTCATAGAGAAAGGGTGCGCTGCGCAGTGCAGTCCAGTACACTGGCCGGATGTCCCTCGATTGGCTTGCCCGCACTCTTCTCGTCAGCCTGTTCCTGCCGCCGGTCAATGTACTGCTGCTAGCGGGTTTCGCCGTCGCCATCGGGCGGCGCTGTCCGCGTGTCGGCAAAACGCTGGCGATCGTCGCGATACTTGCGCTATGGGTGCAGGCGATGCCTTGGTTCGGCCGGCAGTTGGCTCGACCGCTGGAAACCGGCTCCCCGATCGATCTCAAGTCGCTCGACGCCGCGCGCGGGGCGAGCGGGGCGGCAGCGACGCTGCCGCAGGCGGTGGTGATCCTTGGTGGCGGGGCGACCCATCATGCGCCAGAATTCGGGCGTGAACGCGATTCCGATCTGAAGGCCCCCACGTTGGCCCGCGTGCGGTATGGCGCGCTGCTCGCGCGTCGCACGCAATTGCCGGTGCTTGTCTCGGGCGGCAGTCCGACTGGCGATGTGGTCGAGGCGCGCATGATGGCCCAAGTCGCGACCGAAGAATTCGGCGTCCCGGTGCGCTGGATAGAAGGACAATCGTTGAATACGGCGCAAAACGCCACCTTCAGCGCGCGTATGCTGGCGAACGTCGGCGTGTCGCGCGTCTATCTGGTCACGAGCGCCTGGCATATGCGTCGGGCTCGCGACCAGTTCGAACGTGCTGGACTGACGGTGGTACCCGCACCGTGCTGCAATGCGAATGCGTTCGAAGCGGATGTTATTCCCGGCTGGTGGCCCACCGTCGGTGGCTTGCGCACCACGCATCAGGCGCTGCGCGAATGGATGGCCCTGGCCGTGGGGCATTGAGCTTTTTCATTCCCTTTTCGATGCCACGAAGTACCGGCGTCTCAAAGGGACGACGAACGAATCGGGGTCACGCATGGATGCGGGCTCCTTGAATTGCCAACCTCAAACGAGAGAGACGTATGAAGACGAAAGCTGTCCTGAGCGTTGAAGACGTGCAGAAGATCAACGCCGCCGCCGTGGCCGAAGCCACCGCGAACGGTTGGAACGTGTGCATCACGATCGTCGACGACGGCGGTCACGCGCTGTCGCTGTATCGTATGGACGGTGCGGCGCCCAGCACGGCCATGATGTCGCTGGGCAAGGCGCAGACCTCCGCGGTCGGCCGTCGTGAAAGCGGCGCGTTCGAGGAGATGATCAATGGCGGCCGCTTTGCGTTCCTGAGCGCGCCGAACACCGCGATGCTCGAAGGCGGCGTGCCCATCGTGATCGACGGCAACGTGATTGGCGCGGTCGGTGTGTCCGGTGTGAAGTCGACGCAGGATGCCCAGATCGCGCGGGCTGGGATCGCGGCGGTCAAGCGCGCCTGAGCGCCTAAGTGCCTCGGGGCACTCGCCCGCCTCCACAGATCCGTAGGGACAAAAAGCATCGTCGATGAGTTCGACGATGCTTTTTTTTCGACGGCACCAAAGAAAAACCCGTCCTCGCGGACGGGTCAAAGGCTTGTCAGGCCGGATGGCCACCCCCTGAGGCTTGGCAGGCTGGGCCACGAGGAGAACATCAATGAAACTCGCGTGGACGGACAAAAAAAGCGGCTTGGCTGGCGTGCAACGCAGGTAGAGAGGGGCTTGCCGTAACTACATGGGATTGCGTTGCATTCGCTGGCTACTGCCAAACACCTCTTAGGCGAGGTGGTCCCCACAAAACTCGGTAACGGGGCGGCACGGTCGTGGTCGTGCCGCCGCCAAAATTCATGACGGATTGCGCGTCTTATTTCGTCAGGATCAACTTGCCGTACCGCGTGGCGCGCAACTGATACGTCTGTCCGTTGTGCAGGATGTTCACGCATTGCGTGCCTTGCAGCAGGTGTTCGCTCGTGAGCGCGCGCCCCGTGGTGTGGCTGGCCGATCTATCCGTTTGCGCACGTGACGCCGACAACGTGCGGCGCGGTGCCATGGCGGGCGGGGTCTGGCGGGCAGGGGTGTGGCTTGCGGTCATCTCGCTCATCCGTGTGGCTGACTATGAGACAGATATTAAATGAGAATCATTACTATTTACATTGAAATATGGCTATTGCTGTGAATTCCAAATAGTGAGTAGCTAATCGCGGATTCGCCGGACGGGTGGCACGCCACGCCCGGCGAATCGTTTGCCGATGATCGCTTAGCCCAGCGCGCCTTGTTCGGCGAGTGCCCGGATCTGCCCGACGGTGTCGATATCGGCCTCACGATAGGCGGACTTCACGAACTCGCTATAGCGCGTGTCTGCCGTGGCGGCGTCTTCCTGCAGTGTGGTGCTGTAGGTGAAGCGCACGAAGTAATGCGTCGGCGTCGGCTCTTCGATACGCATGGTGAGGGTGCCACCCGCGTGTTGATCCGTCGCCGCCGTCTCGTAGCGCACCCACTGCTGGGCCTCGAAGACGACCCGGTCGTGCACCACCGCTTCACCGAAGCGCAGCTCGCGGGTCAGCGAGTCGTCGGTGCGTTCGTGCACGATGCACGTGTCGAGTCCGAGCACGAAAGTCTCCGGTTGCTCGGCGCGCAGCACGAGACCGCGCCACAGTTGATCGCGCGTCAACGCGAAGGCCAGCGGATTCAGGAGGTCGTTGACCTCGATCAGGTGTTCGTACTGCAAGAAAGTCTCCCCGTGCATCGGTGCGGGCCGGCATGCGGTGACAGCATGCCGGCGTCGCGCCGAATATTACTCGACCAACAGACTGTCGATGGCAATGGTGCCCGATAACACCTTGTGAATTGGGCACGCATTCGCGATTTCCAAGAGGCGCTGACGCTGCTCCTCCGACAAATCTCCGGCCAGTTCGATTTTGCGCGTGATTTGCGTGGTCCCGACGGGCGGTTTGCCGTCCGGATTCATCGCGAGCGTCACGGTCACTTCCTTGAGCGGCCATTCCTTGCGCCGCGCATACATCTGCAACGTGATCGAGGTGCAGGCGCCGAGACTGGAAAGCAGCAACGCCGCAGGGGCGGGACCGAGGTCGCCGCCGCCGAGCGCCGCGGGCTCGTCGGCCAGCCATTCATGCTTGCCGTCCGAGAGAGGCGTGGTAAAACCTGCGGCGCCCAGATGGGCGGTGACTATCGCTTCTGCAGCCATGGCAGCTCCTGTGGGGGCCAAATCAACGTTAGGGTGAACGTCACGGAACGTATCGGGAGAGGATGAGAACGGCCCGGTGAAGACGTCGAGCCACAACGCACTCTGCGTGCCATTGTGACCCAAATTCACCGGGCCGGTACGAACGGCGGGGATCTCCCCGACGACGACGCCTCAGTCGGTAGTGCTCGAGGCCGGAATCCGTCCCATTCGGCCGGCCTGGAAGTCGAGAATCGCCTGACGAATCTCGCCCTCCGTGTTCATCACGAACGGGCCGTAGCGGGCCACCGGCTCACCCAGCGGCTTGCCGCCGATCAGCAGGAACGACATCGGTCTGTCGCTAACGTTGCGCACGGCAATGCGCTCGCCGGCGTCGCCGAATACGACCATCTGATGCGTCTTGGCCACAGTGGCGTCGTCGCCGAATTGCCCTTCGCCGTCGATCACATAGGCGAACACGTTGAAGTCCGTGGGCACCGAATGATCGAGCACTCCCTGCGATTGCAGCGTGAAGTGCTGGTACAGGATCGGCGTCCGCGTTTCGATGGCGGCGCGCGTTCCAAGCGCCTCGCCCGCAATTACGCGCACCGACACTTTGCCGTCTTCGCTGGTCGCGCTCGGGATGCCGGCCGCCGGCAGTTCCTGGTAGCGCGGCGTCATCATCTTGTCCGTGCGCGGCAGGTTCACCCAGAGCTGGAAGCCGTGCATCTCGCCGCCGCGCTGCTGAAAGGCCTGCGAGGGCATTTCGGAGTGGATGACGCCCGCACCGGCCGTCATCCACTGCACGTCGCCCGGCGTGAGCTTGCCCGCGTGGCCTTGTGAGTCGCGATGCTCCATTTCGCCAGCGAGCAAGTACGTCACGGTCTCGAAGCCGCGGTGCGGGTGATCGGGGGCGCCCTTGGCGTCGCCGGGGGCGACTTGCATTGGCCCCATTTCGTCGAGCAGGAGGAACGGATCGAAGTCCGCCATCATGCGCGTGGGGAACGGGCGATTGACGTGAAAACCGGCGCCTTCCTGCGTTTGCGCTGCCGTAAAGACGCGGGCGATCGGGCGGGCCGACGGGGTGCTCATGGGGAAACCTCCTGTGGGGGGGGCGCATGCCGAGATGGCGTTGTGCGTCCAATGTCGTGCCCAAACTATATCGGGGCGCATGGCCCCGGGAGTAGCCCGTAACGCAGGAAGGATTGTTACCCGATTGGAACAATGCCGGCCAAATGTGGCCGCACGACGTCGTTTGCGAATTCGATGGGCGAAAAAAAGCGCGGTGACGAGCACCGCGCTTGCGCGATTCGTGAACGCGTCAAACCTATTTCGTGTCGGGGGCGGTCACGAAGCCGAGTTTGGTGATGCCGGCCGTCTGCGCTTGCGCCAGCACTTTGGCGACGCTCTCGTAGCGCACGTTCTTGTCGGCGAACAGGTGCAGTTCCGGCTGCGGCTGCGCTTCGGCGGCCTGCGCCAGACGCGCCTTGAGTGCGGTCTCGTCGACGACCTGCTTGTCCCAGAAGACGGTGCCGTCGGCCTGGATCGACAGATCGATCTTGGCCGGCTTGGTGTCTTCCGGCTGGCTACTTGCCTGCGGCAGGTCGAGCTTGACCGATTGATTGAGCACCGGCAGCGTCACGATGAAGATGATCAGCAGTACCAGCATGACGTCGACGAGCGGCGTCATGTTGATCTCGCTCATCATGGCGTCGTCGGCACCGTCGTCGCTGCTGTATGAACCCATAGCCATGGCGAACTCCTTGTCTGGCGCGGCGGCTTAGCTGGCGCTGGCCGGGGTGGACTTGCGCACCGGCGAGACGTTGGTCGCGAACTGCGTCGGGTGCAGGCTGGCGCCGGTCAGGAAGTAGGCGTGCAGGCTGTGGGCAAAACGGTTGAGCTTCGACACGATGCCCTTGTTGGCGCGCGTCAGGGCGTTGAAGCCGAGCACGGCCGGAATGGCGACGAACAGACCGAAGGCGGTCATGATGAGCGCCTCGCCCACCGGGCCGGCCACTTTGTCGATCGTCGTCTGACCCGATGCGCCGATCGCCAGCAGGGCGTGATAGATGCCCCACACCGTGCCGAACAGACCGACGAACGGTGCGGTCGAGCCGATCGACGCCAGCATGGCCAGGCCGCTTTGCAGGCGCGACACCGTGTCGTCCACCGAGTTCTTCAGGGCGCGCGTGATCCAGTCGCTTACATCCATCTTGTCGTGCAGGTGCGGCTGGCTCTGGCGGTGATGCTCGGCGGCGTCCTGGCCGGCGAGGGCCAGTGCGAGGAACGGGTTGTTCTGCCCGGATTCCCCCAGCTTCTGCAGACCGGCGGAGAAATTCTCCGAGTGCCAGAAATCCGGCTCGGCGGTGCGCGTCAGGCGGCTCAGGCGGAAGACCTGGGTGCCCTTGATGAGGATGACCGTCCACGACAGCACCGACATCACCAACAACACGATCGCGATGGCTCGGGTAACGAAATCGCCCTGCGCCCAGACGTGGCTCAAACCATACTCTTGCATTTTGCTTTCCTCGGGAGATCCCGTTCGTGAAGGGTTGCGTTAATTGTCGATGTTGAATCTGAAAGGCTTCGTCGCCGTGGTTTCTACCGCGCGTCCGTCTTTCATAGGCGCAGCGCAGCGCATCTTGTAGGCCGATTCGATGGCGGCTTTATCGAGTCTCGGATAACCACTCGACTTGACGATGTTTGCCTCCGCCACTCGGCCTTGCACATTGATGACCATCCTTACCGTCGCGACGCCCTCCTCACCGAGTCGGCGTGACTGCGTCGGATAGATCAGCGGCGGATCCGGGCATTCGAGTTTCAGCCCTTCGACGCGGCCCGGCGGCGCGACGGCCTGTGCCGGTGCTGGCGGTGCCGCTGGCGCGACAGGTGCCGTGTCTTTCACCGGCTCGGCACTTGGCTGCGGCGGCGCTACCGGCTCGGCCTTTTGTGCGATGGCATTGGGCGCCGATACGCGAGGCTTGGGCGGCGGCGGAGCGACCTTTGGCTTCGGAGGTTCGGGCGCGGGCTTGGGGGGGGATGCCTGCGGCGGCGCGGGTCTCGGTTGGGGCGGAACGATGGTGGCGGTGAAGACCGTCGGCACAATCGTGGCCGGCGCCGGGGCATTTCGCAGGTGCGACAGGCCCACCAGCGCGGCAATGTGGGCGACGACGATCACTGCCGCAATTGCGACGGCGCGCGGCGACATCAGCGGATCGCGGCTCGGCATGAGCGTGAGGCCAGAAGGGGGCACGGTCGACATGGTAACGGCTAGGGTACGCTAAATTGCGGCGACGAACGGCGAGCGCTGCGCGGTGCGCGATGACTCGACGTTCGGGATAGGCCGGGACGTACGATGAAAGGAAAACCGCGCCAAGCGGCGCGGTCGGCGAACACAGTGACGGCATGAATCGAGCGCCGTGCGCGAACTCACTTTCGAAACAGGAAAAACGACAAACATAGCGTCGACACAAAGCCAATCAGGAGTTCCATTTGACACCTCCGGTGGGTGAGAAGTCGCTGGCTGGCGCTGGGCGGCACATGCGAATCGTCGCATAGGCCGCCGTTGGCTGGCGCTGTTGCCGATGCGACACTTGGCCGCAGAGGCGATTCGGAAACATGCCAGGCAGAACACTCGGCAGAATTGCTGCCGATGCCGCAGGGCAATCGGGGGAGGGCGTGACGGTGCGAGCCGTCTCAGGCGGCCAGCGCCAGCTCCCGCACGACCACGACTTCCGAGGAGGGCGTCGCATGGGCTGACTGGCAGCCACCATCGCACGAGCGGCCGCAGCACGGCGACGCACCGGACACCATTTCCTGAACATAAGGGCCGCACTTGCCGCAGCACAGCGCAACGCCGAGGTCGATCTGAAGATCTTCCATCGAGGTGGCACCGGCATCGATGCAGGCCTTGATCTGGCGTTCGGAGACGGATTTGCAGACGCAGACGATCATGATGAAAACGTCAAAATGTAACACTAATGAGAATAATTATTATTCAAGTGATGATGTTTTGCAAGTGCCGTCGACCTATTCCATGGTGCGAGCAGGGGTTTGCGGTCGCGGGTTCAGGCGGAGATGATGGGAAGGTTTGGGAGCGGATCGAGACTGGCCGGGCCATCCGACGTGATCTCGGCAATGTCGGCGATCTCGATCGTCTGAACGCGTGGCGCGTTGGGCAGTAGCCGATCGGCCATCGTCTGCAGCGCGCTCGCGTTCGCGGTGGCGAACAATTTGAGGTCGCCACAGGTGTCGGGCAGACGAGGGGCGATCAGGGCATCGGATTCAAGACGCCGCTCAAGCTGCCGGGCGATGGCCGCACCGGTGTCGATAAGGGAGAGCGTCGTGCCGAAGCGTCGCTGGATGGCCGGTATCAGGAAGGGATAGTGGGTGCAGCCGAGCACGAGCGTGTCGGCGCCTTGCGACACCATCGGTTCCACGTATCGTTCGAGCAGTGCCATGACGTCGGGTGAGTCGACATCGCCGGCTTCGATGCGCTCGACGAGCCCGTGACCCGGCTGGCAAAGGAAGCGTTGGCCTTGTGCGGTGTGGCGCGCGAGCAGATCGGCGAACCGGGTGCTGCGCAGCGTGGCCGCCGTAGCCAGAACCCCGATTACACCGCGCTTCGACACTGCCGCTGCGGGTTTGATGCCGGGCTCGACGCCGACGACCGGCCACGAGGCATCGGCGCGAAGCGCTGCCACGCCGTGCGCCGTCGCGGTGTTGCAGGCGACGACGAGTGCCTTGGCACCGCGCTCGCGCAGCCACCGGCCGATCGCCAGTGTGCGTTGTTCGATGAACGCGTCGCGGCGCTCGCCGTACGGAGCGAAGCGGGAGTCGGCCACATAGAGCAGGGACTCTTGCGGGAGGAGGGCGCGTACGGCCTGAAGCACCGACAGGCCGCCGAGACCGGAATCGAAAACGCCAATCGGCGCGTTGGAGGGCATGGCAAACGAAAAAGGGCCGGCAAATGGCCGACCCTGGAATTCTAGCGCAAAGCCCGCGAACCCATATCGGTGCGGCGATGCGTGGTGCGTCCGCGTGCTGCGGCGTGCGACCTTATTCGTCGAACGACGCCATGCCGGACTGCTGATAGTTCTGCAGACCGACCTTGTCGATCAGTTCGATTTGCGTTTCCAACCAATCGATGTGCTCTTCGGTGTCGTGCAGGATCTCGTTGAAGATTTCGCGCGAGACGAAGTCCTTCACGCTTTCGCAATGGGCGATCCCTTCCTTGCAAGTCTTTTGCGAGAGGTATTCGAGCTTCAGATCGCACTTCAGGATTTCTTCCGTGTTCTCGCCGATGAGCAGCTTGTGCAGATCTTGCAGGTTGGGCAGGCCGTCGAGCATGAAGATGCGTTCGATCAGCTTGTCGGCGTGCTTCATCTCGCCGATGGACTCGTCGTACTCGTGCTTGCCGAGCTTTGCGAGGCCCCAGTGGTTGTACATCCGGGCGTGCAGAAAGTACTGGTTGATCGCCGTCAACTCGTTCGTGAGCTGCGCGTTGAGGAGTTCGAGAACTTTCTTGTCGCCTTTCATTTGGAATCCCTGCCTTGTTCGGTTTGCGAGCGGTTGAAGCGTAGCCTGAAAAGGCTGGGAAGCCAAGCCTTGCCGGGCCTTTCGTGAACCAAGGTGCAAATGGAAATGCGATCCATTCGTGCTCCTTCATGTGAGATCGGCATGGCGCGGATCGGCGCCGAGCGGACAAAAAAAGCCCGGCGAAGGCCGGGCTCGGTCCAGCAGGCGCTGACCCGGCTGTCTGCGGCCGGGGGCAACCGGGTGTCGCGTTGTGGCGCGCTACTTCGCGCTACGTCGCTTTACGGCGCATTACTCGGCAGCGACCGGGATCTTGCCGATCTTGGCTTGCCATTCCTTCGGACCGGTCTGGTGCACCGAGACGCCGGTCGAATCGACGGCCACCGTCACGGGCATGTCCTTGACGTCGAACTCGTAGATCGCTTCCATGCCGAGGTCTTCGAAGGCGAGCACGCGCGCCGCACGAATGGCCTTGGACACGAGATAAGCGGCACCGCCAACAGCCATCAGGTACGCAGCCTTGTGCTTCTTGATCGCCTCGATGGCGGCCGGGCCGCGCTCCGATTTGCCGATCATGACGGCGAGCCCCGTCTTCGACAGCATCATGTCGGTGAACTTGTCCATGCGGGTGGACGTGGTCGGGCCCGCCGGGCCGACGACTTCGTCGCGCACCGGATCGACCGGGCCGACGTAGTAAATCGCGCGGCCGTTGAAGTCCACCGGCAGCGGCTCGCCGCGGCCGATCATGTCAGCGATGCGCTTGTGTGCCGCGTCGCGACCGGTGAGCATCTTGCCCGAGAGCAGCAGGGTCTGGCCCGGCGTCCAGCTGGCGACTTCTTCCGGCGTGAGCGTGTCCAGGTCGACGCGCTTGCTCGTCTCGGTATTCGGTGCCCAGTGTACGTTCGGCCATGCGTCGAGCGACGGTGCGGCGAGGAACGACGGGCCCGAGCCGTCCAGCGTGAAGTGCGCATGACGCGTGGCCGCGCAGTTCGGGATCATGGCGACCGGCTTGGACGCCGCGTGCGTCGGGTAGTCGAGGATCTTCACGTCGAGCACGGTCGCCAGGCCGCCCAGGCCTTGCGCGCCGATGCCGAGGGCGTTGACCTTCTCGAACAGCTCGATACGCAGCTCTTCGTTCCAGTTCTGCGGACCGCGCTTGATGACGTCATGGATGTCAATCGGGTCCATGAGCGATTCCTTGGCGAGCACCATGGCTTTTTCCGCCGTGCCGCCGATCCCGATGCCGAGCATGCCCGGCGGGCACCAGCCGGCGCCCATCGTCGGCACCGTCTTCACGACCCAGTCGACGATCGAATCGGACGGGTTGAGCATCACGAACTTCGACTTGTTCTCCGAGCCGCCGCCCTTGGCTGCGACCGTGATGTCGACCTTGTCGCCTTCCACGATTTCGTAGTGGATGACGGCGGGCGTGTTGTCCTTCGTATTCTTGCGGCCGGCTTCGGGCGGCGCCACGATCGAGGCACGCAGCACGTTGTCCGGGTGCATGTACGCCTGACGCACGCCTTCGTTGATCATGTCGGTGAGGTTGCGCTTGGCGTCCCAGCGCACATTCATGCCGACCTTCACGAACACGGTCACGATGCCGGTGTCCTGGCACAGCGGGCGGCGGCCTTCGGCGCACATGCGGCTGTTGGTCAGGATCTGCGCGATGGCGTCGCGCGCGGCGGGGCTTTGCTCGGCCTCGTACGCCCGGCCCAGTGCCTGGATGTAATCGGCCGGATGGTAGTAGCTGATGTACTGCAGGGCACCGGCGACGCTCTGAATGACGTCGTCTTCTTTAATGACGGTAGACATGAAACGGCTCTCGACTTAGTGGGGACGGATGGGGGTAATGACTTGCGGGGTCGCGTACGCCGGGGCGTGGCTCTCGTTCGTCAACTTGTTGACGACGGCCATGACGACGGCGGAAAGCAGGAAGACACAATGAATGATCACCTGCCACATGATCGTGTGGGGCGTTTGCTGGGCGGCATCGATAAAGGTCTTGAGCAGGTGGATCGACGAAATACTGATGAGCGCCATCGACAGCTTCACCTTGAGCACGCCGGCGTTCACATGATCGAGCCACTCCGGCTCGTCAGGATGGCCTTCGACACCGAGGCGCGAGACGAACGTCTCGTAGCCGCCGATGATGACCATGATGAGCAGGTTCGAGATCATCACCACGTCGATCAGGCCGAGCACGACGAGCATGATCTGCGTTTCGTCGAACGTCGTGGCGTGCGAGATCAGGTGCCAGAGTTCGGCCAGGAACTTGTAGACGTAGACGCCTTGCGCGGCAATCAGCCCCAGATACAGCGGCAGTTGGAGCCAACGGCTGAAGAAGATGATGCGGGGCAGGGGGCGCATCGGCGCGTCGGACGGGCGGCCGGGAGTCGACATGGCGGTTTTGACGAAGTGGTGACAGTGGTCGGCGCTTGCCGCGGCAGACCGGAATTATTGGATACGCAAATCAAATAGAAGGACATCGGGCGATACGGCGACTGGCTTGCCCGTGACGGATATCGCGTCGCGACATTCGGCTTGGCGGGCATTTTACAACGTCTGGCCGCAGGCGCTGTGTCCGATTCAATCTCGGGCGGGCAATAGCGTCTTGCGTGAACCGGCGCGCGGCAACGCGGCGAGCACGATCCCGGCGACGGTCAGGGCCAGCGCGGCGCCTTGGGCGGGGGCCAGCCGCTCGCCGAGGAAGATCACGCCGTACGCGGTCGCCGCCACGGGCACCATGGCGGTGAAAACCCCCGCGAGTTGAGCGCTGACGTGCCGAATGCCGCGCATCCACAGGAAAAACGAGAAGACACTGGCGGCGAGTCCGTACCAGACGATGAGCGCCCAATGCCAGGGCGTCAGCGCTGCGTAGTTCACGGCCATCAGGCCCGCCACGCCGAAGGGGAGCATCAGCGCGCCGCCGATCAGGTGGGTGTAGGCGCAGATATCGATGGCGGCGAGTTCGGCGGCGAGCCGTTTCGAGACGATCACGTAAATGGCTTCGCAGACCACGGCGCCGAGCACGAGCAGGTTGCCCAGCCAGGCGTTGCCGGCGGCGCCCGGGGCGCTGGCGCTGTGCGTGTCGCCGCGCGACAGGTTGAGCAGGGCGACCCCGGCAATCGCCAGTCCGATGCTCACCAGCGTGCGTCGTGACGGGCGTTCGCGCAGCACGCCCCACGACAGCAGGGCGACACAGGCCGGCAGCGTCGCGGTGATGACCCCGGCGGCGGTGGCCGTCGTCATCCGTACGCCCGAGAGCATGAGCAAGGTGAAGAGAAACGTGCCGAAGAACGTTTGCACGAAAAGGTTGCGCCATTGGGGGCGCGTGACGCGTCGCATGGCCGAGGGACGGTAGCGGGGCGCGAGGGCGACGATGGCGATCACGAAGCGCCACAGCGCGAAGGCGGCCACCGGCATGACGGCGACCATGGTCTTGCCGATGCCGACGTTGGTGCCCACGAAGGTCATCGCCAGTGCCAGCGCGAAACTCGGAAAACGCGCAAACAGGCGGTCGGCGGGTGACCCCGTCGGGGGCGACGGCGTGGGTGGTTGGAACGGAGATGTCGAATTCACGGGCGCTCCGTGCGAGTCCGGGGTGGCGAGTCGGGGGGATGCGGGTAGGATTGTAGCGAATTCGCCACAGTCTGACGCCCTACGGGTGCGCGTTCGCGCGAGTCCCGCGCGCGGCGCGACGATGTCGCGTGCGCCAGTGTAAGGCGTTAGTAAGTCGCTCGTCTTAATGTGACGTTAGCGATCTGTTTGGGCTTGATTGCAATGGTTTTTGCATATCTATAAGAGGGGACAACTCATGGCAGCAATCGAATCGGTATTGCAGGAGCAGCGCGTCTTCGCGCCGCCGCAGGCGCTCGTCGCCCAAGCGAAGATCTCCGGCATGCCCGCCTATGAGGCGCTGTGCGCCGAGGCCGACAAGGATTACGAGGGATTCTGGGCGCGCCAGGCGCGCGAAAATCTGGCCTGGCACAAGCCGTTCACGCAAGTCCTCGACGAGACCAACGCGCCGTTCTACACGTGGTTCGCCGACGGTCAGATCAACGCTTCCTATAACTGTCTGGATCGCCAGATTGAAGCGGGCCTGGGCGAGAAGACGGCCATTCTGTTCGAGGCAGACGATGGCACGGTGACCCCGGTCACCTATCGCGACCTGCTCGCGCGCGTGAGCCGCTTCGCCAATGCGCTCAAGGCCAAGGGAGTGAAGAAGGGCGACCGCGTGGTCATCTATATGCCGATGTCGATCGAAGGCGTGGTCGCCATGCAGGCGTGCGCGCGTATCGGCGCGACGCATTCGGTCGTCTTCGGCGGCTTCTCGGCCAAGTCGCTCAACGAGCGCGTGATCGACGCCGGGGCGGTGGCGATCGTCACTGCCGACGAGCAGATGCGGGGCGGCAAGGCGCTGCCCTTGAAGGCCATCGTCGACGAAGCGCTCGCGATGGGCGGCTGCGACCATGTGAAGTCCGTGATTGTCTACCGTCGCACGGGCGGCAATGTGACGATGCACCCAGGTCGTGACGAAGTGCTGCAAGATCTCGTCGCCGGTCAATCGGATCAGTGCGAACCGGAGTGGGTCAGCGCGGAGCATCCGCTTTTCATCCTCTATACGTCGGGCTCGACGGGCAAGCCGAAGGGGGTGCAGCACAGCACCGGTGGCTATCTGCTGTGGGCGTCGCTCACCATGCAGTGGACCTTCGACATCAAGCCCGACGACGTTTTCTGGTGCACGGCCGACATTGGCTGGATCACTGGTCACACGTACATCGCTTATGGTCCGTTGGCGGTGGGCGCGACGCAGATCGTGTTCGAAGGCGTGCCCACGTACCCGAATGCGGGGCGGTTCTGGGAGATGATCGGGCGTCACAAGGTGACCGTGTTCTATACAGCGCCGACGGCGATCCGTTCTTTGATCAAGGCGGCCGAGCAGACACCCGCGGTGCATCCGAAACAGTACGACCTGTCGTCGCTGCGCATTCTCGGGTCGGTCGGCGAGCCGATCAATCCGGAGGCGTGGATGTGGTACTACGAAAACGTTGGCGGCGGGCGTTGCCCGATCGTCGACACGTGGTGGCAGACGGAGACGGGCGGACACGTGATTACGCCGCTGCCGGGTGCCACGCCGCTGGTGCCGGGGTCGTGCACGCTGGGTCTGCCGGGCGTTGCGGTGGCCATCGTCGACGAAACCGGGCAGGACGTGCCCAACGGTCAGGGCGGCATGCTGGTGATCAAGCGTCCGTGGCCGGCGATGATTCGTACGATCTGGGGCGATCCGGAGCGTTACAAGTCGAGCTACTTCCCGTCGGAGTTGGGCGGCAAGATCTATCTGGCGGGGGATGGCTCGATTCGCGACGCCAAGACGGGCTACTTCACGATCATGGGCCGTATCGACGACGTGCTGAACGTCTCGGGTCACCGCATGGGCACGATGGAAATCGAGTCGGCGCTTGTCGCCAATCCTCTCGTGGCCGAAGCGGCGGTCGTGGGGCGCCCCGACGACACCACGGGCGAGGCGATCGTGGCGTTCGTGGTGCTCAAGCGTTCGCGCCCGACGGGCGACGAAGCCAAGCAACTGGCCGTTGAACTGCGTAATTGGGTGGGCAAGGAGATCGGGCCGATCGCCAAGCCGAAGGACATTCGCTTTGGCGACAACCTGCCGAAGACTCGTTCGGGCAAGATCATGCGCCGTTTGCTTCGCGTGATTGCCAAGGGTGAGGAGATTACGCAGGACACGTCTACGCTAGAGAATCCGGCCATTCTGGAGCAGCTCAAGCAGGCGCAGTAAGCGCGGGTTCCGCGGCGGGGCTATGGCAAATCGCTCGCAGACCGGCTCGGCCGGCAAGGCCGACCCGGTGGGCGTCAGCCGGCCGCCGGGGCTTGCTGCCGGTGGCTCGCTGCCCGATGTCGACTGGCATGGGGCAGCCGCCGGCATTGCGGCGCGTCACTGGCGCAGGACATTGCGTTGGGTAGCCGTGCTCATGGCGATCGGCTTCGTGGTGACATTCGTGCCGCAGTTCTGGGCGCGCGAATGGGCCGAGACGCGATTTGCCGGGTGGCCGCTGCCGTTCTACATGGGCGCCCAGGGTTCGATTCTGGTCGACATCGGCCTGATCGTCGCCTACGCGTGGCTGCAACGGCGCAATGACGCGCGCTACCATCGTGAGCTGAATGCGTTGCGCGATGCGCATCGCGAAAGTCTCGGCCTGGATAGCGACGGGATGAACAACGCTGCGGCGTCTGCGGCATCTCGAAGCGCTTCCTCTCTCGCTCCCTCTCGCGTCACGTCGGCGCCGACGTCCCGATGAGTTTCACGCGCAGAATGCTGCGCTACTACCTCTATTACACGGCGGGCTTCCTGGCGTTCGTGTTGATGATGGGGCTGCTCGAGCGGGTCAACGGCCCGGGCGTGTGGATCGGCTACGCGTTCCTGTTCGTGACGATTGCCGTTTACGCCGTAATTGGCCTGATCTCTAGGACGTCGGACGCTGCCGAGTACTACGTTGCGGGGCGTCGTGTGCCGCCGGTGTTCAATGGCATGGCATGCGCGGCGGACTGGATGAGCGCGGCGTCGTTCATGGGGTTGGCGGGGTCGCTTTACGTGTCGGGCTACGATGGCCTGGCGTACGTCATGGGATGGACCGGCGGGTACTGTCTGGTGGCGTTCCTGCTTGCGCCGTATTTGCGCAAGATGGGGCGCTACACGGTGCCGGACTTTCTTGGCACGCGCTACGACAGCAACGTGGTTCGGGCGTTGGGGGTCTTCTCGACGATTCTGTGTTCATTCGTCTATCTGGTGGCCCAGATTCAAGGCGTGGGACTGATCGCGTCGAGATTCATCGGTGTGGAATTCACCATTGGCATTTTCTTTGGGTTGGCGGGCATTCTCGTGTGCTCGTTCCTGGGGGGCATGCGCGCCGTGACGTGGACGCAGGTGGCGCAGTACATCATCATGATCACGGCGTTTCTGGTGCCGACGGCCATGATCGGCCATCAGACGGGTAACGGTTGGTTTCCGCAATTCAGCTATGGCACGGCGTTGGCGAAAGTCGAGGCGCTGGAGCGCCAGATACAGCAGTCGGTGCCTGAGCGCGAGGTGCGTGATTACTACCGTGAGCAGGCGGAGCAGATGCAGCGTCGGTTGGACGGCTTACCGGACAGCTTTTATGGTGAGCGTGCGGAGCTGGAGCGGCAGTTGCTGGATACGAAGCGTCGCAACGGGCCGTTGCGCGACGTGAAGGTGCTGGAAGCGAAGCTGGAGGCGTTCCCGCGCGACGTCGGCGAGGCGCAGAACCGTTGGTTGGAGATGCGCAATCAGTATGTGGAGCGCAGCGAGCCGCAGCACGCGATGACGGAGCCGTTCCCCGCGCACGACGACGCAACGCGCAACGCGCAGCGCTTGAACTTTCTGTTGCTGATGGTGTGCCTGATGATCGGCACGGCGAGCTTGCCGCACATCTTGACGCGGTATGGGACGACGGCGACGGTGCAGGGCGCGCGTAGTTCCGTGGGGTGGACGCTGTTCTTCGTGGCACTGCTGTATGTGAGTGCGCCGGCGCTGGCGGTGATGCTCAAGTACGACGTGCTGTTGCATCTGGTGGGGGCGCGTTATGAGAATCTGCCGGGGTGGGTGATGCAGTGGCGGCATGCGACGCCGGTGCAGCTCGATATCTCGGATGTCTATCGCGACGGCGTGGTGCAGTGGGGCGAGATATGGATGCAGCCGGACATGCTGGTGTTGGCGGGGCCGGAGATTGCGGGACTACCGTACGTCATATCGGGGCTGGTGGCGGCGGGGGCGTTGGCGGCGGTGTTGTCGACGGCGGACGGGTTACTGCTGACGATTGCGAACGCGTTGTCGCACGACGTCTACTTTCACATGGTGGATCGCAATGCGTCGAGCCAGAAGCGGGTGACGACGTCGAAGATCTTGTTGTTGTGCGTGGCGATGTTTGCGTCGTATGTGACGTCGCTGAATCTGGGGAACATTTTGTTCCTGGTGGGGGCGGCGTTTTCGTTGGCGGCGTCGTGCTTATTCCCGGCGTTGGTGCTGGGGGTGTTTTGGAAGCGTACGACACGGCTGGGGGCGACGGCGGGGATGGTGAGTGGGTTGCTGGTGTGTGTGTATTACATTGTGACGACGTATCCGTTCTTCACGCGTTTGACGGGGTTTGTTGGGGCGCGCTGGTGGGGGGTGGATCCGATTTCGGCGGGGGCGTTCGGGGTGCCGGCGGGGTTTGCGGTGGCGATCCTATTCAGCTTGCTGGGTGGGCGTCCGAGCGAGCGCGATCGACATCTGGTGGACCATCTTCGCCGCCCGTAACGATGCGTGGCGGAAGCATTTTTGGCGGGGTTCGTGCGAAAGGGTATGGGATGTTGCCGATGATCTGCTATAATTCGCGACCTTCAGGAGAGATGGATGAGCGGTTTAAGTCGCACGCCTGGAAAGCGTGTATAGGTTAATAGCCTATCGGGGGTTCGAATCCCCCTCTCTCCGCCACGGATAAACAAAGGGCTTCCCGAGTGGAAGCCCTTTGTACGTTGGCGGCTCATATGCCCGACGCCGTGATTCAACGTGCGCCAGACAGCAACATCACCGTCATGGTGTGTGAACTGCGCCATCTTCACTTGCCATTTGCTCCGCCGCGCAACGCATCCAGGAATGCCCGTGCGGCGACAGTCGTCTCGCGGTCCTTTCGGGTAATGAGTCGAAACTCGGCGTGGTGGGTAAGGTGATCCGGGCGTAATGACCGCATCAGGTCTTGCCGGATCCAATGCTGCGCGTAGTGCGTGGGCAGGTAGCCGACAAACTTTCCCGAAAGAATGAGCGTGGCGACGGCCTCCATGTGGAAAACGCTCGCGCCGACCTTGAGGTTCGTGAGGATGCCGAACTCTTTCGTCTCCCGTAAATATCCCCGCGCGACATAGTCGAGACCACTCAGGCTCTGCATGTCAACGTCATCGGGCGCCAGTGCGAAGAGCGGATGCCCCGCGCCGCAATAAAGCTGAATTTCCTCTCGATACAGCGGCTCATAGATCAGGCCCGGTTGCGTATCTCGAAACGGTCCGATGCCGAGATGAAGCTTTCTCTCCAACACCCCGGCCTCGATTTCCCTGGGCGACTTGATCTCCAATCTGATCTCCAGATCTCGACTTTGTTGCTTGAGCATGCCGATGGCGCGTGCAATGTGCGATTGCGCATCGGTAATCGTATTGTCGACGACGCCAATCGCCAACTCGCCGCTGATCTGACCGCGTATTTCCCCAATGTCCGTGCGGAACACCTCGACAGACTCGAGCAGCCGCTCAGCGGCTCGATAAAGTGAGTGGCCCTCTTCCGTCAGCCGGAAGCCACGGCGCCCGCGCTCGCAAAGGCGAATGCCCAGGCGTGCTTCCAGGTCGGCCATATGCGTACTGATGGTCGACAGGTTCATGTTCAGCGCAGACTCCGCCGCCGAGAAGCCGCCGCAGTCCGACACTGTTTTGAATATACGCAGCAGACGCAGATCGAAGTCAGTTACTTTGATCATGACGATGGACTCATGGGCCAGGCAAACGAGGGATCGGCACGCAAGGGTGGCGGTAATGCTTCGGAAAATACCAAACTAAAGTTCGAACAATCGGGATTCCATAGGACGTGCGCAACGGACACACTCGCTTCACGCATCGCTCGGTGCCGCTTACCAGTGCGCGTCGGGCGATCCAGTCCGAGACACCCCTTGCCACCCAGGAATTGTCTATGAAAGAAAATAAATTCGCACCCATTACCGGTACCGTCATGCCTCGGTTTTCGGGATTGGCGACACTCATGCGGTTGCCTTATGTCGGTCTTGACGACGAAAGCATTCGCGCCGTGGATGTCGGCCTGATCGGTGTGCCTTGGGACGGTGGCACCACCAATCGGCCAGGGGCGCGCCATGGGCCGCGCCAGGTGCGCGATCTTTCGACGATGGTGCGCAATGTCAATCGGGCGAGCGGCATCAACCCCTTCGAGCTTTGCAATTGTGCCGATCTGGGCGACACCCCAGTGAACCCGGTCGACCTCATGGATTCCCTTGCACGTATTGCGGCGTTTTACGATGAGGTCTGCAATGCCGGCATCGCGCCGCTGTCCGTCGGCGGCGATCATCTGGTGACGCTGCCGATCTTGCGCGCCGTGGCCAAGCACCGGCCTGTGGGCATGGTGCACTTCGATGCGCATACAGACACGTGGAATCGATATTTCGGCGATAACGCCTACACCCACGGCACGCCGTTTCGGCGCGCCATCGAGGAGGGCTTGCTCGATCCCAAGCGCACGGTACAAATCGGCATTCGGGGCGCGTTGTACAACGACAGCGAGAACGACTGGGGTGAGCGACAGGGCATTCGCGTGATTGATATCGAGGAATGCCGCGCGTTGGGCGTCGAGGGGGTCATCGCCGAAGCACGGCGAGTCGTCGGCGACGGTGCAACCTACGTCACTTTTGACGTCGACGCCCTGGATCCGGTGTACGCCCCAGGCACCGGAACGCCGGAAATTGGCGGCCTGACGACCCTCGACGCGCAGCGCATGATTCGTGGGCTCCAAGGATTGAACCTGATCGGCGGAGACGTCGTGGAAGTCTCTCCGCCGTTCGACCCGAGCGGCAATACCGCGCTGGTGGGGGCGACGCTGATGTTCGAGATTCTCTGTGTGCTCGCGGAAAGTATTCGCAGCCGCAAATCACTTTGACCACAGTGGCGGGCGTGGAGGGGGGCGGGCACGATGCTCGCCAGTCCTGTCTCGCTACGCCGAATTGGGAGAGACGGAATGAAATACCTGACAAAAATCGTCGGTTCGTTCGTATGTGGCGTGTTTCTGTTGGCGTGCGGTGGCGCATTGGCCCCGGCCCGCGCAGCCGAGAAGGTCGTCAACGTGGCGTATCAGACGACCTACAGCCCCTGGATTGCGGCGATGGTGAATGGCGCGTTTGAAAAGGCGACCGGCTACCAGATCCACTGGAAGAAGTTCGATTCCGGCGCGGCGGTGATGAGTGCAATGGCGTCTGGCAGCATCGACATCGGTGTGCTGGGATCGAGCCCGCTGGCGGCGGCAGCCAGCCGCGGAATGGACATTCAGTTGTTCTGGATTCTGGAGGACATCGCCAACGCCGAGGCGCTCATGGTGCGTAACGCGGCGAACATCCAATCGCCCAAGGACCTGGTGGGCAAAACCATCGCGGTGCCGGTGGCCAGCACAAGCCATTACCAGTTGATGTACATGCTCGACAAATGGGGCATCACCCAGCAGGTGAAGCTGGTCAATATGACGCCGACGCAGGCCGCCGCCGCATGGGAGCGAGGCGACGTCGACGCTGCCTTCATCTGGGGGCCGGCGCTCGGCCGGATCCGGCCCACCGGAAAGCCATTGATCACGGCAGGGCAGATATGCGCGCTGGGCCGTTGCACGTTTGAGGGGATGGCCGTGACGAAGACGTTCGGGGCCGGCAATCCTGAATTCATGGCCAAGTTCATTGCGGTGCTGAACGCGACGAATCGAGACTTCATAGAGCACCCCGACGCATGGGGGGCCGGTTCGAAGAATATGGCGGCAGTGCTGCGCGGGCTCGGTGGCAATGCCAACGACGCGGCAGAAGAAATGGCACTGTACAAGTATCCGACGTTGGCGGAGCAGGTCTCATGTCAGTGGCTTGGGTGCGGGGAGAAGGGCGGTGCGGCACAAACGCTGAAGTCGACGGCCGAGTTTCTGCTCCAGCAGAAGAAGATCGATGTCGTGAAGTCCGACTATCGGGGTGCGGTGGCGGTCCGGTATCCCGAGGCGGCATCCAGCCTGACGCCGAAATGAACGATTAAGGCGTCGCAACGCGGCCCGGTGCGCTAATCGCCCACGATGTCGGGTCGCGCGCCGGAGCCTCACGTCGCAAGCAATCACACACGCGAACAAGCGACGGTGGCGTGGCGCGATTTCTCGAATCGAGTCAATGACCGGTCGATGGCGGGGGGCTCGGGGATTGTGCGGACTGTCATCGGGTCGCCGCGTGTTCGCCAGAACTGCAAGCCCGCCGCTCGTATGGAAAAGTGTGGCGCCAAGGCGATGGCAGGATGCAATCTCCCACCACCCACGGAGGTTGTCCATGAATCATGTAGGCGCCGCAACGATCAGCACCTTACCGATGGTGCCCAGCACCGAGCACCGGCCTTTGGATCGCCCGAGTGAGCGTTTCATCGCAGATCTCCGGACTGTTGGACTCCAGGCGGCGGGAAGGCTCCGCTCGCCCATGGCGGCATTGGCGGTACGAACGCGTGACGACACCTCACAACGCTCGCTGCCGCTTCTGTCCGTCAATAACCTGGCGAACTTGCCAGATCCGGAACCGGCCGTCGACTTCGCGTTTTTCCGCGAGCCTTTGAAGCAGAACGAAACACTTCTGAGTCAATGGGGGGAAGCGGCGAGCGCCGGCAGTCAATCCGAAGCATGGTGCCGATTCGTCGACGACATCAGTGTCCGCTTCTTTAAAGGCAGCCGGAAGCAACGCGTGATGGATGCGCTGATGCTATGCATCGACGTGCTGCCGCCAAGCCGTAGGGCGGATGCGCTGGCGTGTTTGCTCGCGGACGGTGAGGAGGGTATGGCCGCTGCGGAGGAGTTCTGGGAATACATCGGGCTGGATCGTATCCCCGATGCGGACAAGGATCGGGTGCGTGAGTTGATTCGCCAGTATGAAATAGGCATGTAAGCCGCCGCCCCCCTTTGACGTGCCCGGTGGGAAACGATACCTCCTCCGCGTTGCGCGGTTCGTTACCCGCCGGGCGCCAACAAGCGACCTATCCCTCTCCGACGACAGATCAAGCCTTGCGCGAGTCGCTCTCGGCAGCTTCCTTCGTCGGTTGCGCCACTGGCCCGGGCAAGCCGGTGATCTTCGGCACGCATTCGCGATGGAACCAGACGAGATTGACCGGCTCGCCAGCGAGCAGTCGCTTGACCGGCGGTACGACCTGTTCGCCGATCAGCATGCCGAGCAGCCCGATGAGCGCGACAGCCGGCGGTGCCGGGGAACGCACGCCGAGACCGCCGTAAATGATGCCGACGAGCACGCCGACGCCGAGCGATACGAGATATAGCTTCATGAGGATTCTCCGAACCGTCCGAACGATCAGAACGCCCAGCACGAGCAGCCGAGCGCACCCCAGAAGCCGCTTTCGTCAGACGCCGGCACACTGGACGACCACGCCCTCGCATGCGCATGACCATGTACCCCGCACGACGTCGCGCATGCACAACTCACGCTCACGTTAAGCACTTGCGGTTGGCGAGGCGAGTAGCCCACGCCATGCCGTGCCGGCGACCAGTCCGGCATGGCTGGCGGAATTTCCGGGGCATGGCCGCCGAAGTCGCCGTCGCCGTAGACAACCTTTCCGCCCAGCAACGTAAGCACCGACGTAATGTCCTGGATTTCGTCTTCAGGCACGCTGAAGTAGTCGTCGGAGAGCACCGCCAGATCGCCGAGTTGCCCCACTTTGATCTGCCCCTTCTTGCCAACCTCAGACGAGAACCATGCGTTGGCTTCCGTCCAAAGGCGCAGCGCATCGTCGCGATCGAGCAGGTTGCCCGGCGCGGACAGGCGCAGCCCACCCACGGTCTTGCCCGTCACGAGCCAGTAAAGCGAGACCCACGGGTTGTAGGAGGCGACCCGCGTCGCGTCCGTCCCTGCGCCGACCTTCACGCCGCGCTCCAGCATGCGGCGGATCGGCGGTGTGGCTTCGGCCGCACGCGCGCCATAGCGCTCTACGAAGTACTCGCCTTGATAGGCCATCCGGTGCTGCACGGCAATGCCGCCGCCCAGGGCCGCGATGCGATCGATGTTGCGATCGCTGATGGTCTCGGCGTGATCGAAGAACCAATGCAGGCCGTCGAACGGCACATCCTTCGCGACCTTTTCATAGACGTCGAGCGCGCGGGAGATGGTCTCGTCGTAGGTGGCATGCAGACGCCACGGCCAGCGGTTTTCCGCAAGCAGCCGCACGACCGGCTCGAGATCACCTTCCATCGATGGTGGCATCTCGGGCCGCTCGACGCGAAAGTCCTCGAAATCGGCGGCCGTGTACACGAGCATCTCGCCCGCGCCATTGTGACGATAGAGATCGTCGCCCTGGCCGGGGCTGACTTGCTTGACCCACTGACTGAAATCCTCAAGTTCGGCCTTGGGCTTCTGCGTGAACAGGTTATAGGCGAGGCGCACCGTGAGCTGTCCCTCGCGATGCAGCGCTTCGATGATGTCGTAGTCCTCGGGGTAGTTCTGGAACCCGCCGCCCGCGTCGATCACGCCCGTCACGCCGAGCCGGTTGACCTCGCGCATGAAGTGGCGCGTCGAGTTCTTCTGATAGTCCGGGGGCAGCTTCGGGCCCTTGGCGAGCGTGGCATACAAAATGGTCGCGTTCGGCTTGGCCAGCAGCAACCCGGTCGGATTGCCCGACGCGTCGCGCAAGATCTCCCCGCCCGGCGGGTTGGGCGTGTCTTTCGTATAGCCCACCGTACGAAGGGCTGCGCCGTTGAGAATCGCACGGTCATACAGATGCAGGATGAACACTGGCGTATCGGGGGCAACGGCGTTCAGTTCGTCGATCGTCGGCAGACGCTTCTCGGCGAACTGATGCTCGGTGAACCCACCCACCACCCGAACCCATTGCGGCGCAGGCGTACGGTCGACTTGCGCCTTCAACATGCGCATGGCGTCGGCCAGCGAGCGAACCCCGTCCCAGCGCAGTTCCATGTTGTAGTTAAGACCGCCCCGGATGATGTGCATATGACTGTCGATCAGTCCCGGGATGACGCGGCGGCCCCGCAGGTCGATGACCTCGGTGCCGCTGCCGGCCAGACGCATCACGTCGTCGCGTGTGCCCACGGCAGTGAACTTCCCGCCGGTGAGCGCCACGGCATCCGCCTGCGGATTGGCGCGATCGAGCGTGGCGAACTTGCCGTTGATGAGAATCAGATCGGGGGTGGGGGCGGACATGGCGTCCCTCCTGTCAGCGAGCGGGCACGGCCGGGATGGCGTCGTGCGGCGTTGCGGTGCGCTGCGCCGCCTTGTGGACCATCGTGTAGGCGTAGTCGACGCCCATACCGTAGGCACCGGAATGCTCCTTGACGAGCTTCATCACGGCATCGTACGAGTCGCGATGTGCCCAATCTCGTTGCCATTCGAGCAGCACCTGCTGCCACGTCACGGGCACGACACCCGCCTGCACCATGCGCTGCATCGCATAGTCGTGAGCTTCCTTCGAGGTGCCGCCCGACGCATCGGCAACCATATAGATCTCGTAGCCGCCTTCAAGCATCGCGCACAACGCGAATGTGGTGTTGCAGACTTCGGTCCACAGGCCAGAGACGATGACCTTCTTGCGACCGTTGGCGGCGAGGGCGTCGCGCACCTTCTGGTCATCCCACGAGTTCATCGAGGTGCGTTCCAGCAACTTCTGGTTCGGGAAGACGTCGAGCAGTTCCGGATAGGTAAAGCCCGAGAACGATTCAGTCTCCACGGTCGTGATCGTCGTCGGAATATTGAAGATGCGCGCGGCTTTGGCCAGACCGACCGCGTTGTTCTTGAGTGCTTGACGATCCATCGACTGAACGCCGAAGGCCATCTGCGGTTGATGATCGATGAAGATGAGCTGGCTGTTTTGCGGGGTGAGGACTTCGAGCTTGGGATTCGACATGAGGGGCTCCGGTGGTAATGCGGACATGGGGGTGATGCCACGGCGGCAGATCTTCCGAAGCCTATGCCGTTCATGTTGCTCGGACTATCGTCTCTTCGTATTAGCGTCCGTCATCCCCTTTCTGACGCAGTCCGTCCGGCAATGTTTACCGAGAATAGCGCGGACGTTCGTGCTTTTCTATGGCGTCGAACGATATGTCTCGCGGCTATCGTATACTCGTCCGCACTGAATCATGACACTGCCTATCCGCATGAACGGGCTTTCGGATAACGATACCGCGACCGTCTACGTCGTCGACAACGAACCGGCGAGCAGAGACACGCTTTGCGCGCAGCTCTTCGCCGCCGGCGTATGTGCGCGCGGCTTTGCGTGCGGGGCATCGTTCCTTGCGAGCGAACGTGCTGCTGGGCCTGCGTGCCTTGTGGTCGATATGGATTTCGATGTGGTCGGGAGCGGGTTGGCTTTGCAGCGCGCCCTTGTCGCGATGCGGGATCCGATCCCGGTGGTCTTCATCGCCGATGACGCGGATGTGGCGACGAGCGTCCAGGGCATGAAGGCGGGGGCGGTCGACTTTCTCACCAAGCCGTTTGGCGCAGGCGTGTTGCTTGATGCTGTGGGCGCCGCGCTCGCGCAGGATCGTCTGCGCCTCGCACGCGAGAAAGTGAGCACGACCGTCGCCGACCGGGCGCAGCGGCTCTCGCCGCGCGAGCGCGAGGTGATGGCATTGGTCGCGGCGGGCCGCATGAACAAACATATTGCGGACGAGTTGGGCATCAGCGAAGTCACTGTCAAGATTCATCGCGGCAATGCCATGCGCAAAATGGAAGCCCGCTCCTTTGCGGATCTCGTCATCATGGCGCACAAGCTAGGCATGACGTCCCCAGCGCTTTATCACGGCGGTATTGGCCGAAATCGCCGAGAGACCGCCTGATCGACGGCGCGCGGTTCGCGCACCTTCATATCTTGTTGCCCCGTCTCCGGACGCATCGATTCCTGGCGCGCCAACTCCCGACAGATCGACGGCTCGACGCTCAACTGGGCGACCGGGGCGTCGTATGCGCTTGGCGCATCGTTATTTGCCGGAAATTTATCCCGCCATCTCCAGCGGCGACGCGACCAGCCGATCCATATATATAGAAAGATGGCATGGGACGACGTCGCGCTACGCGGCTGCGGATCACTTGTAGACCGTTCCGGCGTGCAAGCATTTTTCGTTGGTGAGGCGCGTGTCGAGCATCGAACACGGCGCTAAACGGCAGGGACGCGTCGCCGCCTTCAAAAAAGTTTCACAAAGGGCTTGCGCGGTTGGTCGAACCTGTCTAATATTCCGTCTCTCGCAACGACGGCGACGCAGCGAAAGCGGCGAAGCGGTGGGGGCGGCGGGCTGGAAAGCCCGGTGGTTGGTGGTTTTGGAGCTGGCGAGTTGCTACGGCGACGAGCGAAGAAGGCGAAAAAAACTGTTGACGACGACGAGAAGCTGCGACATAATCTTGCTTCTCTGCTGCAGATGCAGCGACGCAGAAAACGAAGCGACGGCGCGGTAAGTGTGCGACGAAGCGAAGTTCGATGCGATTGATCTTTAAAAACTAGACAACCGATAAGTGTGGGCACTCGATGAATAGTGCGTCTGCTTCGGCAGATAAGCTTTAAATTTATTGAGGCTCACATAAGTAATAGGTAAGTTAAGTAATTAACTTGTCAGCATACTTTGAGAGCGACCGGTTCGAGTGATTTATCACGAAAAACCGAAAACAGTAACAGGTTTAAACTGAAGAGTTTGATCCTGGCTCAGATTGAACGCTGGCGGCATGCCTTACACATGCAAGTCGAACGGCAGCACGGGTGCTTGCACCTGGTGGCGAGTGGCGAACGGGTGAGTAATACATCGGAATGTACCTTGTAGTGGGGGATAGCTCGGCGAAAGCCGGATTAATACCGCATACGCTCTGAGGAGGAAAGCGGGGGACCTTCGGGCCTCGCGCTACAAGAGCAGCCGATGTCAGATTAGCTAGTTGGTGGGGTAAAAGCTCACCAAGGCGACGATCTGTAGCTGGTCTGAGAGGACGACCAGCCACACTGGGACTGAGACACGGCCCAGACTCCTACGGGAGGCAGCAGTGGGGAATTTTGGACAATGGGCGAAAGCCTGATCCAGCAATGCCGCGTGTGTGAAGAAGGCCTTCGGGTTGTAAAGCACTTTTGTCCGGAAAGAAATCCTCTGGGTTAATACCTCGGGGGGATGACGGTACCGGAAGAATAAGCACCGGCTAACTACGTGCCAGCAGCCGCGGTAATACGTAGGGTGCAAGCGTTAATCGGAATTACTGGGCGTAAAGCGTGCGCAGGCGGTTTTGTAAGACGGATGTGAAATCCCCGGGCTTAACCTGGGAACTGCATTCGTGACTGCAAGGCTAGAGTATGGCAGAGGGGGGTAGAATTCCACGTGTAGCAGTGAAATGCGTAGAGATGTGGAGGAATACCGATGGCGAAGGCAGCCCCCTGGGCCAATACTGACGCTCATGCACGAAAGCGTGGGGAGCAAACAGGATTAGATACCCTGGTAGTCCACGCCCTAAACGATGTCAACTAGTTGTTGGGGATTCATTTCCTTAGTAACGAAGCTAACGCGTGAAGTTGACCGCCTGGGGAGTACGGTCGCAAGATTAAAACTCAAAGGAATTGACGGGGACCCGCACAAGCGGTGGATGATGTGGATTAATTCGATGCAACGCGAAAAACCTTACCTACCCTTGACATGTACGGAATCCTGCTGAGAGGTGGGAGTGCTCGAAAGAGAACCGTAACACAGGTGCTGCATGGCTGTCGTCAGCTCGTGTCGTGAGATGTTGGGTTAAGTCCCGCAACGAGCGCAACCCTTGTCCTTAGTTGCTACGCAAGAGCACTCTAGGGAGACTGCCGGTGACAAACCGGAGGAAGGTGGGGATGACGTCAAGTCCTCATGGCCCTTATGGGTAGGGCTTCACACGTCATACAATGGTCGGTACAGAGGGCTGCCAAACCGCGAGGTGGAGCTAACCCCAGAAAACCGATCGTAGTCCGGATCGCAGTCTGCAACTCGACTGCGTGAAGCTGGAATCGCTAGTAATCGCGGATCAGCATGTCGCGGTGAATACGTTCCCGGGTCTTGTACACACCGCCCGTCACACCATGGGAGTGGGTTTTGCCAGAAGTAGGTAGCCTAACCGTAAGGAGGGCGCTTACCACGGCAGGATTCATGACTGGGGTGAAGTCGTAACAAGGTAGCCGTAGGGGAACCTGCGGCTGGATCACCTCCTTTCTAGAGCATGCACTGGAAGTTGAGTGTTCACGCTTATCGGTTGTTGACTGCGTAGATCTAAGTCGGGTCTGTAGCTCAGGTGGTTAGAGCACCGTCTTGATAAGGCGGGGGTCGAAGGTTCAAGTCCTTCCAGACCCACCAAACTCTTTCCACCGACGCCTGGTAGAAAGAAATCTGGCTGAGGCAAGGCACAAAAGGCCGCCGCATACATCGGTATGCAAGGTTTTTTGTAACGCCGCATCAGACTGATTTGGGGGGCATAGCTCAGCTGGGAGAGCACCTGCTTTGCAAGCAGGGGGTCGTCGGTTCGATCCCGTCTGCCTCCACCAATTCCTTAGATCGCACATCGATGTCAGTCAAAAGCTTTTACGTCTGTGGTAAATCCCCAAGTGTGAATGTTTTTGAATGACAGCAATGTCATGCAGTATTTGTTCTTTAACAATTTGGAAGAAGTAGTAGTACAACGGAAGCGCGTTAGAGATGGCGCGTGGAAATTGTACGGGTTGTGATTGTATCAACTAGTATTTAAGTGATCGAAAGATGACTTGGAATACGGCACAACGCGAAAACTCAACCTATAGGGAATGTGCCGAAAGACACACTCGTTATAGGGTCAAGCGAATAAGTGCATGTGGTGGATGCCTTGGCGATTACAGGCGATGAAGGACGCGATAGCCTGCGAAAAGTTGTGGGGAGCTGGCAAATAAGCTTTGATCCACAAATGTCCGAATGGGGAAACCCGGCCCTTTGGGTCATCCTAGACTGAATACATAGGTCTAGTGAAGCGAACGCGGCGAACTGAAACATCTAAGTAGCTGCAGGAAAAGAAATCAACCGAGATTCCCAAAGTAGTGGCGAGCGAAATGGGACCAGCCTTCAAGATTTAGCACCGGTGTTATCAAAACGGAATGGAAAGTCCGGCCATAGTGGGTGATAGCCCCGTATGAGAAAACCCTGGTGTGGAACTAAGCTTGAGAAAAGTAGGGCGGGACACGTGAAATCCTGTCTGAAGATGGGGGGACCATCCTCCAAGGCTAAATACTCGTAATCGACCGATAGTGAACCAGTACCGTGAGGGAAAGGCGAAAAGAACCCCGGGAGGGGAGTGAAATAGATCCTGAAACCGCATGCATACAAACAGTAGGAGCCTCGCAAGGGGTGACTGCGTACCTTTTGTATAATGGGTCAGCGACTTACATTCAGTGGCAAGCTTAACCGAATAGGGAAGGCGTAGCGAAAGCGAGTCCGAATAGGGCGTTCAGTCGCTGGGTGTAGACCCGAAACCAAGTGATCTATCCATGGCCAGGTTGAAGGTGCGGTAACACGTACTGGAGGACCGAACCCACTAATGTTGAAAAATTAGGGGATGAGCTGTGGATAGGGGTGAAAGGCTAAACAAACTTGGAAATAGCTGGTTCTCTCCGAAAACTATTTAGGTAGTGCCTCGTGTATCACCTTCGGGGGTAGAGCACTGTCATGGTTGAAGGGTCCATTGCGGATTACTTCGCCATAGCAAACTCCGAATACCGAAGAGTGCAATCACGGGAGACAGACATCGGGTGCTAACGTCCGGTGTCAAGAGGGAAACAACCCAGACCGCCAGCTAAGGTCCCTAAATATTGCTAAGTGGGAAACGAAGTGGGAAGGCTAAAACAGTCAGGAGGTTGGCTTAGAAGCAGCCACCCTTTAAAGAAAGCGTAATAGCTCACTGATCGAGTCGTCCTGCGCGGAAGATGTAACGGGGCTAAGCAATATACCGAAGCTGCGGATGCGAGCTTGCTCGCATGGTAGGAGAGCGTTCTGTAAGCCTGTGAAGGTGTCTTGTGAAGGATGCTGGAGGTATCAGAAGTGCGAATGCTGACATGAGTAGCGATAAAGGGGGTGAAAGGCCCCCTCGCCGTAAGCCCAAGGTTTCCTACGCAACGTTCATCGGCGTAGGGTGAGTCGGCCCCTAAGGCGAGGCAGAGATGCGTAGCTGATGGGAAGCAGGTTAATATTCCTGCACCGTCGTATGATGCGATGGGGGGACGGATCGCGGAAGGTTGTCCGGGTGTTGGAAGTCCCGGTCCCTGCAGTGGAGAAGGCGCTTAGGCAAATCCGGGCGCGTAATTCAAGGCTGTGGGGCGAGTACCTTCGGGTACGAAGCAATTGGAAGTGGTTCCAAGAAAAGCCTCTAAGCTTCAGTCATACGAGACCGTACCGCAAACCGACACAGGTGGGCGAGATGAGTATTCTAAGGCGCTTGAGAGAACTCGGGAGAAGGAACTCGGCAAATTGGTACCGTAACTTCGGGATAAGGTACGCCCTTGTAGCTTGACTGGCCTGCGCCAGGAGGGTGAAAGGGTTGCAATAAACTGGTGGCTGCGACTGTTTAATAAAAACACAGCACTCTGCAAACACGAAAGTGGACGTATAGGGTGTGACGCCTGCCCGGTGCCGGAAGATTAAATGATGGGGTGCAAGCTCTTGATTGAAGTCCCGGTAAACGGCGGCCGTAACTATAACGGTCCTAAGGTAGCGAAATTCCTTGTCGGGTAAGTTCCGACCTGCACGAATGGCGTAACGATGGCCACACTGTCTCCTCCCGAGACTCAGCGAAGTTGAAGTGTTTGTGATGATGCAATCTACCCGCGGCTAGACGGAAAGACCCCATGAACCTTTACTGTAGCTTTGCATTGGACTTTGAACCGGTCTGTGTAGGATAGGTGGGAGGCTTTGAAGCAGGAACGCTAGTTTCTGTGGAGCCGTCCTTGAAATACCACCCTGGTTTGTTTGAGGTTCTAACCTAGGTCCGTAATCCGGATCGGGGACAGTGCATGGTAGGCAGTTTGACTGGGGCGGTCTCCTCCCAAAGTGTAACGGAGGAGTACGAAGGTACGCTAGGTACGGTCGGAAATCGTGCTGATAGTGCAATGGCAAAAGCGTGCTTAACTGCGAGACTGACAAGTCGAGCAGGTGCGAAAGCAGGTCATAGTGATCCGGTGGTTCTGTATGGAAGGGCCATCGCTCAACGGATAAAAGGTACTCTGGGGATAACAGGCTGATACCGCCCAAGAGTTCATATCGACGGCGGTGTTTGGCACCTCGATGTCGGCTCATCTCATCCTGGGGCTGTAGCCGGTCCCAAGGGTATGGCTGTTCGCCATTTAAAGAGGTACGTGAGCTGGGTTTAAAACGTCGTGAGACAGTTTGGTCCCTATCTGCCGTGGGCGTTGGAAGTTTGAAGGGGGCTGCTCCTAGTACGAGAGGACCGGAGTGGACGAACCTCTGGTGTACCGGTTGTCACGCCAGTGGCATCGCCGGGTAGCTATGTTCGGAAGAGATAACCGCTGAAAGCATCTAAGCGGGAAACTCGCCTTAAGATGAGACTTCCCTGGGAACTCGATTCCCCTTAAGGGTCGTTCAAGACCAGGACGTTGATAGGTCAGGTGTGGAAGCGCAGTAATGCGTTAAGCTAACTGATACTAATTGCCCGTGAGGCTTGATCCTATAACCAGTGTGTTTTTCCTGGTGTGAGTGTCGTGCAGTGTGCCGATACAACTCACAACCCAACCAATGTAGTACTACGCTTCTTCCAAATTGGTTTTGTTGAGCCTCGCTCAGCAGAACATACAAGTTATGCCTGATGACCATAGCGAGTTGGAACCACCCCTTCCCATCCCGAACAGGACCGTGAAACAACTCCACGCCGATGATAGTGCGGATACCCGTGTGAAAGTAGGTAATCGTCAGGCTCCCCCTAAAAACCCCTTGCTAACTCGTGTAGCAAGGGGTTTTTGCTTTTCCCCGGCGATAATGCCCAGCTCTGGCGCGGCTGCATGGCTTGATGCCATGGTCGTGTCGACAGCGATAACGCCCAGCGCCGGAGCGCCTGCATGGCTTGATGCCATGGTCGTGTCCACGTCGGTAATGCCCAGCGCCGGCGTGGCTGCGTTGGCTCGATGCCAAGGTCGTGTCCACGGCGATAATGCCCAGCACCGGAACGCCCGCGTGGCTCGATGCCCAGGTCGTGACGGGGCAGCTTGATCTGGCTGACATTCCCATGACCAATCCACCAATCCACCATTTCGGAACCAGTTCGCCGGACGGTCTTCGGTGGATGCCGTTGCCGAAATGGGGCGCCTCGACTGTCCCAATGCGCTGGGTGATCGAACAGCGTTATCGCCCGCGCATGGCCTCGCGCGACTGACGTATCAGGACGCTGGACCACCCGCAGACGCCAAGGTGCCGTCTCACTTAGATATGCCAACCGCGCCAGTCATCACACGCGCGTCCTCGCAACGAGCATGACAACCGATAGACAGTGACGTCGTTGAGGCGGGGCGCCTTCACACGCGCGTGCCGCGCGTCGTCGCAACGAGTACGACAACCAATGAGCGATACGTGCGCCGTTGAAGCGTGCGCCTTCACACGCCCCGTGCCGCGCGTCATCGCAACGAGCACGACAACCAATGGGCGATGCGCACGCCATCGAGGCGGGAGCCTTCCGGCGTGTCGCTGCCAAGCATCGTCACGATCACGGGACGCCGTTTGTGCACAAGCACGCGCATCACCATGTTATGCCCCGATTCGTTAATGAAGCCGGTCTTCTGGACGCTTGCATCCACTTTCCCGTAGCGCACCAGACGGTTCGTATTGACGTACTGCAACTGTCCCTTGCCCGTATTCACCCGTTGCTGATGATCAATCGAATAGCGACGGATCAGCGGATACGCGTTCGACGCCCGTACCAGACGCGCCAGTTCGCGCGCCGTCGATACATTGTTCGGTGATAGCCCGGTCGAGTTCGCGAAACGCGTGTTGGGCATGTTCAAGGCGCGTGCCTTGCGATTCATGGCGGAGATGAAGGCTGGACGTCCACCCGGATAGTCGCGGCTCAATGCGGCAGCAGCACGGTTTTCCGACGCCATCAACGAGATGTGGAGCATGTCGGCGCGCGAAAGCGTCGAGCCTACCGCCAGACGTGAATGGCTGAACTTGAGCGTATCGAGATCCGCATTCGTGACCGTGAGGGGGGCACGCATGGCCGGTCCACTATCGAGCCAGACGACTGCCGTCATCAGCTTCGACAGCGAGGCGATCGGGCGCACTTGATTGGCGTTGAGGGAGAAGAGCGGCGTTTTGGTATTCTCGTCGACAATATAAACGGCGCGCGAGAAAAGCCGCTTGCGTGATGCCGGCGTGAAGCCGCACCGTGCGAGCAGGCGTGGTTTGGCAGCAGTGTGCACGCGCGCGGTCGCGTTCGTTACCGCGCCAGCAGTGCGCACCGCTCCCGCTGCTCTCGACACTTTCGGCGTCGCATGCTGCCGCGTAGCATTAGCCCGATGCTTCACCGTCGTCTGCGCCCGACGCGCAGGTTTCGCCGCTTTACGGCCTGCATGGGTCTTTGCCCGATGATGTGCCGATCGATGGTGCGGCGCACGCGCAGCCGTTGCTTTCCGACGCGCGGGCTTCGACGTCGTCTTTGCTGCCATCTTTTTGTGCTTCGCCGGTTGGAGGTGGCGCTTGCCATGACCCGAATGATGGCTGGTCACCGCGAGCGCATCGCTGACTGGCATCCCGGCAACGAGCAGCGTCAAGCCAAAGAGCGCCAGGCGAGCGAGCGCGACGATGCGTGGCGTCAGACGAGGGAACCGGGAGAGACGAGGGCGGCGAGGGAGGCGACGAAGACGAGGCAACGACGAGCTAAACAATGGGTACCACAGGGCAGACATCTTCACGCGGTTCCATAGTCAGAAGATACGGTCGACATGTGCACACAACAAGGCAACTCGCGGCAGCAGCCACCGCACGCGATGCAGGCGAAATACACGGGAAACCTGTTGGACGTTACGCGCGCGAGGAGTTCCTGAGCGTTCAAACGACGCATTACAAAATGTTACAGATGTCTAACTCTCGGGGTACGAAGACGCTGCGACACACACGTTCGCAGACGGCATCCATAAAAAATGGGGCCGCGCGCGCGGCCCCATCAATTCCTTCGATCCCAATGTCGTTTGGATCACACGCCCTCAATCAATAACCGAGCGCGAGTCCCGTGTTGCGACGCGGATCGTTCGCGCCATAGTAGCGGTTCTTCCCGATCGGTTTGCCGCCCAGCGACGGCGCGCCCACGAGAATGGCGGCGACGTGGTTCGCCGGTTGCGGGCCGGCAAACTTCTGACCCCAACTTTCGAGGATTTTCTGCGTGTCGGGGCTCAGGGCGAACCGCTCGATGTTGGTCGCCTCCGGCATCCACTGCTGGTGGAAGCGCGGGGCGTCCACGGCTTCTTGCAGATTCATGCCGTAGTCGATGACGTTGAGCATCGTGAGCAGGGTGGCCGTGATGATGCGGCTACCGCCCGGCGTGCCAACGACCATGACCGGCTTGCCATCCTTCGTGACGATGGTCGGGCTCATCGACGACAGCGGACGACGACCCGGGCCGATGGCGTTCGCTTCGCCCTGGATCAGGCCATACAGGTTCGGCACGCCCACCTTGGCGGTGAAGTCGTCCATTTCGTCGTTGAGCATGACGCCCGTGCCGTTGGCCATCACCTTTGCGCCGAACCAGTCGTTGAGCGTGTAGGTGACCGACACCGCGTTGCCGTCGCGATCGATGATCGAGTAGTGCGTGGTGTTGCTGCCTTCATGCGGCGCCACCCCCGGCTTGATCTCCTGTGAGATACCCGCCTTCTGCGGGTTGATGGCCGCGCGAATCTTGGCCGCGTATTGCTTGTCGAGCAGGTGGGCAATCGGGTTCTTCACGAAATCGGGATCGCCCAGATAGCTGTTGCGGTCGACGTACGCGTGGCGCATCGCCTCGATGGTGTAATGCACCCCCTGCGCCGAGTGATACCCCAGCTCGGTCATCGGGTAGCCTTCGAGGATATTCATGATCTCGCAGATCACCACGCCGCCCGAGCTGGGCGGCGGGGCAGAGACCACGTGATAGCCGCGATAGTCGCACTCGACCGGCGCCAGTTCGCGCGTCTTGTACTGATCGAGATCGGCCTGGGTGATGATGCCGCCCCCCGCCTTCATCGACGCCACCAGCTTGTTGGCGACCTCTCCCTTGTAGAAACCGTCGGTACCCTTCGCGCTGATCAGCTTCAACGTACGTGCAAGATCCTTCTGCACAAGGCGTTCGCCTGGCTGGAACGGCTGGCCCTTGTTCAGGAAGATGGCGCCCGAATTGGCGCGGTCGCTCTCGAAATTCTTGGTCGCCGTCCAAAGCATGTCGACGTCGCCCTGATCGAGCACGAAGCCCTTTTCCGCCAGCGTGACGGCGGGCGCGATCAGTTGCGCACGAGTCTTGGTGCCATACTTTTCACGGGCGTATTCCATGCCCGACACGGAGCCGGGTACGCCCACTGCCTGATAGCCCGTGGTCGAGGCACCCTTGATGACGTTGCCGTCTTTGTCGAGATACATGTTAGCCGTCGCGGCCAGCGGGGCCTTCTCGCGGAAATCGAGGAAGGTCTTGCGGCCGTCCGCAAGCTGGATCGTCATGAAACCGCCGCCGCCGAGATTCCCGGCTGCCGGATATACCACGGCGAGCGCATATCCCACGGCCACGGCCGCGTCGACGGCATTGCCACCGGCCTTGAGCACGTCCACGCCGACTTTCGACGCCAGGTGCTGGGCGGTGACCACCATGCCGTTCTCGGCACCGACCGGTGCCTGCGAGGCCGCGTGAACGTTGAACAACGCACAGCTCAGCGCTGTCGCCAGAAACGCTTTGGATAAGGTTGGATTTTTCATCGTCTTTAAATGTTCTTGTTTGAGCGAGATAGGGGGAAATTTCAACTTCGCTGGCGACGGACGCACGACCAGCAGCTCGCCCGCGCGGCGCACCTGAGGCTGGCACGGTTGCGGGGCGACGTCTCCGCTGCCTTGGTTTCGGCATGCGTAACAGTTCCGTCGACCATGGAACGTTAACGCATATCGGCTAATTAGGGAATGATGTCTCACACGTCCGCGTGACGGGCCACATTGCGAGATCGAGTGGCTCTGGACATTCCGCAGAAGTGCCCGCTTGTCATTGCCGACAAGCGCTTGTTGCTATATGGGGTCAGATGTGGATGGGCGGTCGCTGCGGGAATCGAGGCAGATCGGCAGGCGGAACCGGTTGAAACGATGAGGTTCCGCCTGGCAGCTGTTGCGCTGTCACCACGTTGTCGTGAACGCGATTTCGGAAGGATGCGACACGAGACCGCGTCGCGGCCGCAGGGTGTTCGACTAGCCGCGCTTGCGCAGTTCGAGTCGGATGACGAACCCGCCGGCCACGGCCGACATGATCGCCAGCGCGTACCACGTCAGCAGATAGCTCATATGGTTGTTCGGGAACTGCACCACGGTGAGCCCGCCCACGGGGTAGTCGAGTGCCGGTGCCCGGCCGGTGACGGCTTCAGCATCGCCGCTGACGAGCGCGCGGCTTGCATCTGCGCCCGGCTTGCCGTCGGCATCGACGAAGAAGGGCGCCACGTCGGCGCTCGTTAGTCCGCGCGCGGTCGCAATGGCCGCGACGTCGCGCGAGTACCAGAGGTTCTCCGACGGCGCATTCTTGCGAAGGAATCCGCCGCCCGGCTCGGGCATGCGCAGCAGACCGGTGACGGTGAACGCACCCGCCGGGGCGGCCGGCACGGATTCCTTCCAGCCCGGCGGGACAAAGCCGCGGTTGATCAGCACTTCGCCCCCATCTGCCGTGCGCAACGGCGTGAGCACCCAGAACCCGCCGCCCAGATCGGTGACGGCTTGCACGAGCGTGTCCTTGTCGAACTGGTACGTGCCGCTGAGCGAGACGTGGCGATACTCATCCGCGGCCGCGTTGACCGAGGCCCACTGGCCACGCAAGGGCGCCGGGGTGGGCGGCGCATGCACGCGCGAATTCACACGCTCGATCAGATCGAGCTTCCAGGCGCGGCGATGAAGCTGCCAGGTCCCGAGCGAGACGAAGACGCTGACCAGCACCAACGTGATAACGCCAAGGATGATCAGTCGAAGGGGAGACGGGCGGGCGGGCGCACCGGAAGTGCGCGGGGGACGCTGTGCGCCCCCCGAGTCATGAAGTCGATTGCTGCTCAAGGGAAGTGCCGTTCAAGGGAGGTTTTTCGTATCCTGCATCATACCCGCCATCATGTTCTGGTTCAGGTGATACATCACCCATAGCGAACCCGACAGCGTGATCACGACCAGCACGATCGTGAAAATCAACGACAACAGGTTCCAGCCGCCTTCGGAGCGCCCGTTCATGTGCAGGAAGTAGATCATATGCACGACGATCTGAATGGCGCCCAGGAACAGGATCATGATCGCGGTGGTACTCGATTTCTCGAATACACCGCCCATCACGAACCAGAAGGGAATGGCGGTGAGAATGACCGACAGGATGAAGCCGGTCGCATACCCGCGCAGGGTGCTGTGCGGTCCTTCGTCGCCATGGTCGTGATCGTGATCGTGGCCGTGCCCGTCGGCATTGTGCAGGGTCGAGTCGTGGGTGCTCACGGCAGCACTCCCATCAGATAGACAAACGTGAAGACGCCGATCCACACCACGTCGAGAAAGTGCCAGAACATTGACAGGCACATGAGCCGGCGGCGGTTGGGCGCGGTGAGGCCATGCTTGCCGACCTGCACCATCAGGGTGATGAGCCAGACGATGCCGAACGTGACGTGCAGCCCGTGGGTGCTCACCAGCGTGAAGAACGAAGACAGGAACGCGCTGCGCCAAGGCCCCGCCCCCTCGTGAATGAGGTTCGCGAACTCGTAGAGTTCCAGCGAGAGAAACGCCGCACCGAGAACGCCGGTGACCGCGAGCCAGCCTAGCACCGCGCCCTGGCGTCGCCGCTGCATCTCGATCATCGCAAAGCCATAGGTGATCGACGAGAGCAGCAGGAAGGTCGTATTCAACGCCACGAGCGGCAGTTCGAACAACTCCGCACCGGTCGGCCCGCCTGCGTAGTTGCGCCCGAGTACGCCATACGCCGCAAACAGGCAGGCGAAGACGAGACAGTCGCTCATCAGGTAGACCCAGAAGCCGAGCAGCGTCCCGTTGGGCGGGTGGTAGTCGCTCGTCATCATGAACTTCAACTCGCCGTCGTGCGGCGCGCTGGGCGTGTGGGCCCCGAGCGGGGCGCCACCGGCCGGGAAGGGTGCCGTCGTATCAGACATGCTGCGCGAGCAGGCGCGTGCGCGCTGCCTCCGTTTGTTCGACCTGATCGGCCGGGATGTAGTACTCGCGGTGGTAGTTGAACGTGTGGCCGATGGCGGTCGCCAGCAGCGCCACGAACGCCACGATCACCACCAGCCACATGTGCCAGATGAGCCCGAAGCCGCATACCGTCGCAAGCCCCGCGAGGATGATGCCCGCGCCCGTGTTCTTCGGCATGTGGATCGGAATGAAGTCGTGCTCCGGACGCTTGAAGCCGTGCTGCTTCATCTGCCACCAGGCGTCGTTGTCGTGAATGATCGGCGTGAAGGCGAAGTTGTAGGCCGGCGGGGGGGACGACGTCGACCATTCCAGTGTGCGGCCATTCCACGGGTCGCCCGTGTCGTCGCGCAGTTGCTCGCGGCGGATGAAGCTCACGACGAGCTGGACGATGAAGCATCCAATGCCGATGGCGATGAGCAGTGCCCCCACGGCGGCGATCTGGAACCAGATTTGCAGCGACATGTCGTCGAAGTGGCTCACGCGACGGGTCACGCCCATCAGGCCCAGCAGGTACAGCGGCATGAAGGCGACGTAGAAGCCGATGAACCAGAACCAGAACGAGCACTTGCCCCAGAACGGATCGAGCCGGTAGCCGAAGGCCTTGGGGAACCAGTAGGTGATTGCCGCCATGACCCCGAAGATCACGCCGCCGATGATCACGTTGTGGAAGTGAGCGATCAGGAACAGGCCGTTATGCAGCGAGAAGTCGGCCGGCGGTACGGCGAGCAACACGCCGGTCATGCCGCCGATGACGAACGTCACCATGAAACCGACGGTCCACAGCATCGGCACTTCGAAGTGGATGCGCCCGCGATACATGGTGAACAGCCAGTTGAAAATCTTCGCGCCGGTCGGTATCGAGATGATCATCGTCGTGATGCCGAAAAACGAGTTCACACTCGCGCCGGAGCCCATCGTGAAGAAATGGTGCAGCCACACGAGGTACGACAGCACCGTAATCACGACCGTCGCATAGACCATCGACGCATAGCCGAACAAGCGCTTGCCGGAGAAGGTGGCGACCACCTCGGAGAACACGCCGAACACGGGCAGCACGAGAATGTAGACCTCGGGGTGGCCCCAGATCCAGATCAGGTTCACGTACATCATGGCGTTGCCGCCGAGATCGTTCGTGAAAAAGTTGGTGCCGGCGTAGCGATCCAGCGCCAGCAGGGCGAGCACGGCAGTTAGCACCGGGAAGGCAGCCACGATCAGCACATTCGTGCACAGCGAGGTCCATGTGAAGACCGGCATGCGCATCATCGTCATGCCGGGGGCGCGCATCTTCACGATGGTCACGAGCAGATTGATCCCCGAGAGCAGGGTGCCGATCCCGGCGATCTGCAGTGCCCAGATGTAGTAATCGACCCCGACGTTAGGGCTCTGCAGGATGCCCGATAACGGCGGGTAAGCCAGCCACCCAGTGCCTGCGAATTCGCCGACGAAGAGCGAGAGCATTACGAGCATGGCCCCGCTGGTCGTCATCCAGAAGCTGAAGTTGTTGAGGAACGGGAACGCCACGTCGCGCGCGCCGATCTGCAGCGGCACCACGAAGTTCATGAGGCCAGTCACCAGCGGCATTGCCACGAAGAAGATCATGATCACGCCGTGCGCGGTGAAGATCTGATCGTAGTGGTGCGGCGGCAGATACCCCATGTTGTCGCCAAACGAGATCGCCTGCTGCATGCGCATCATCGCGGCGTCGGCAAAGCCGCGCAACAGCATGACGATGCCCAGGATCACATACATGATGCCGATCTTCTTGTGATCGATGCTCGTGAACCACTCGCGCCACAAGTATCCCCACAACTTGAAGTAGGTGATGGCGCTCAGTACGACGATGCCTCCGAACGCTACCCCGGCAAAGGTCGCAACGAGAATCGGTTCGTGGTACGGGATCGCCTCGAGCGTGAGGCGGCCGAAGATCAACTTGACGATGTCCATAAGCTCGAGCCTGGGATCAATCGCGCACAAGGCGCATCATTGTCGACGGTTGGGCGCGGTATGCGTCACTGCGTAAGTCTCTCGCCGGGGGCGTGCCGAGTGTCGGAGGCGAACTGCACGGTGTTTTGCGCCGTGCACATCGCGTCGGCGAGCAACGACTCGGACGTGCCTGTGCGCGCCCGGCTGGCGCGCGGATGATTGGGCTGATCCATCATGTCCTTCAGACAGGTCTGCCCGGGTTGCACGCAGCGGTTCAGAATCGCGTCATAAAGATTGGGCGCCACGTCGCCGTAGTAGTGGACGGGCACCCATTCGCTCGGCTGGGAGAGGGCCTCGTACTTGTCGCGCGTGAGGTTGTCGCCGCGCGCCTTGACCTGTTTGACCCACGCGTCGAAACCGTCTGCCGACAGTCCGTGAAATTTGAAGCGCATGCCCGAGAAGCCCGCGCCGCTGAAGTTCGCGGAGAAGCCGTCATAGATCCCGGGCTTGTTGATGACCGCATGCAGCTTCGTTTCCATGCCCGGCATCGCGTAGATCTGTCCGGCCAGGGCGGGCACGAAGAACGAATTCATCATCGTCGTCGATGTGATTTCGAATCGGATCGGCCGATCGACGGGGGCGGCCAGTTCGTTGACGGTCGCAATGCCCAGATCGGGATAGAAGAACAACCACTTCCAGTCCATGGCGACCACTTGCACCGTGAGGGGGCGCGTGTCGGGGGGGATCTCGCGTTTGGCGTCGATGCGCTCAAGCGGCCGGTAGGGGTCCAGCTTGTGTGTGCTGACCCAGGTGAGCGCGCCCAACGCGATGATGATCAGCAGCGGCGCGGCCCAGATCAGCAGTTCGAGCAGCGTCGAGTGATCCCATTCGGGCGTGTAAATGGCACGCTTGTTCGACGCTCGGTAACGCCATGCGAAGACCAGTGTCAGCACGATCACCGGAACGATGATCAGCAACATCAGGACAGTGGAAATGATGATGATGTCCCGCTGCCTTACCGCAAGATCGCCCGAGGGCGACATCAATACGGTATTGCAACCGGACAGCAACGCGGTGGCGGGGAGCAAAAATACCCCGCGAAGGCACTTGGGGGAAGTCATGCTGCGATCGATGGAACCGTAGCCGTAGACCGGGTTCATCATGGACTCCCCTCCATGATGCGGCAATTTAGGGTAAACCCTATGGCGTCGATTCGCGATACCTGCGATGCTCTTCTGGCACGAGTGTCATGGTCATCCCGATCCGCAAGGGGGTCCGATAATGTCAAGCAGTGCTCATCAATCGCCGACGCCGCCCGGCGTGACTGCCGCATCGACAGCGCACGATCACGGGAGCAAGTCGCGCATTGCGCCCGAGGAAATCGCGGTCGGCGTGGTGGTCGGACGCACCTCCGAGTACTTCGACTTCTTCGTGTTCGGCATTGCCGCCGTCCTCGTCTTCCCCCATGTTTTCTTCCCGTTCGCTGACAGCCTGCATGGCTTGTTGTACGCGTTCGCGATCTTCTCGCTCGCGTTTATTTCGCGCCCGTTCGGTACCGCGCTGTTCATGAACGCGCAGCGCCGCTGGGGGCGCAGCGTCAAGCTCACCGCCGCGCTGTTCGTGCTCGGCACGGCGACAGCCGGCATGGCGTTCCTGCCGGGCTATGCGGTACTGGGGGACCGCGCCATCTGGCTGCTCGCGTTCTTCCGGCTCGTGCAGGGCATCGGCTTCGGCGGTTCGTGGGATGGGCTGCCGTCGCTGCTCGCGATGAACGCCCCACCTCAGCGGCGCGGCTGGTATTCGATGATGGGGCAACTGGGCGCGCCGATCGGTTTCATCATCGCGGCCTCGCTGTTCCTGTTCCTGCACTCGAGCCTTGAGTCCGACGACTTCCTAACGTGGGGGTGGCGTTATCCGTTCTATGTGGCGTTCGCCGTGAACGTGGTCGCGCTGTTTGCCCGGCTGCGTCTGGTGGTGACGCACGAATATACGGAGATGCTCGAAGAGGGCCAACTGGAGCCGATCAGCACGCGCGAGATGGTGCGCTCGCAGGGATACAACATCTTTCTCGGCGCCTTCGCCGCACTCGCAAGCTATGCGCTCTTTCACCTGGTGACGGTGTTCCCGCTGTCGTGGATCGCGCTGAAAAACAGCCAGGATCTGAACAATGTGCTGATCGTGCAACTGTGCGGCGCGGCGATCGCCATCGTGTGCACGGTCATTTCCGGGCGCATTGCCGACCGCATCGGCCGACGCACCACGCTGGGCCTCTTCGCCATCTTTATCGGCATATTCGCACTCTTCGCGCCGTTCCTGATGGGCGGCGGCTCGACGCAGCAAGACATTTTCATCCTGGTCGGCTTCGCCCTGCTCGGATTGTCGTACGGGCAGGCGGCGGGCACGGTGACGTCGAACTTCGAGCAACGCTTCCGTTACACCGGGGCGGCGCTGACGACCGACTTCGCGTGGCTGTTCGGCGCGGCCTTCGCACCGCTCGTGGCACTGGGATTGTCGTCCGAGTTCGGGCTGATCGCAGTGAGCGCCTATCTGCTCTCCGGCACTGTCTGCACGCTGCTGGCACTGCGCATCAACAAGGCCTTCGAGACGCGCGATTGATCGCATGCGCGGCTGCAGGCTTCTCATTTTCGGTCACGGCGCGACAGTGTTCGCGCCGTTTTTCCCTCGTCGCAGCATCCACTCACACGTCGTGCAACATGCCGGCGATGGCGGCCGTGATGTCGTGCGTGCGTGAGTCATGCTCACGATGAATCATGCCGACCGTGCGCAGCAAGGGCGGCTCGGCAATCGGCACGATGCGCAACAACGGGTCGGACTGCCAATCGCCGCGATGCAGTTGCGGCAGCACCGATACGCCGACATTCTTGCGCACGAGCGCGACGATCGTCTCGATGGAGTTCAGCTCCAGGTATTCGGTCACACCGAGCTTCGCCGCGCGTAACGCCTGCTCCACCACCATGCCGGTGCGAACGCGCCGGTCGAAGCGCAAAAACGCGTGCTCGTCGAGAATGCGCTGCGGGTCGGTTTCGGTGACGTCGCGATTCACGACCATGACCATCGGCTCGGTATAGAGGGGCGTCCACACCAGGCCGTCGACGCGCGCATCGTCGGCGCGCGCGACCACGGCGGCGATGTCGACCTCGCCCTGCTCGACGAGATCGGTCAGTTCGTCCGAGCGCGCCGACGTGAGCCGCACATCGAGCCGTGGGTGCGCGGTCTTGAGTTCCGCGACAGCCATCGACAGTGCGCCAATGACCGACACCACGGCGCCGATGGTGACCGGGCCCTGCATGGTGCCGGCGGAGGTGGCGCTCAGCTCGGCGGTGAGCGCCAGGATCTGCTCGACGCGCGGAAACAAGTCGCGTCCCTGACGCGTGAGCGTGATCTGCCGGCCGCGCCGATCGAACAGCCGCTGACCGACGGCATCTTCGAGACCGCGCATTTGCAGGCTGACGGCCGCCTGCGTCAGGGCGGCACGCTCGGCGGCCGCCGCAAACGAGCCGGTTTGTGCCACCAGCCGGAACGTCTTCAACATGCGCAACGTAAGCATCGAGAGGTTAAAAATAATTTACGTTTGAAAAAGAAATATTAATATTTCTTTTGCGTGCGTGGAAGACATAATCGTGTCACGCACATCCCTCGCGACCGACTTTCCGGAACCGGGGCAAGACGATTGATGACCCCTACAACGCGCCCATGACCATGCCCGCAGACGCTGGGCCGGTGCTTGATGTCACCGGACTGTCGCTGAAGTTTTCCAAAGCGCCCGACTCGCCGAATCTGATCGATGGCGTCTCGTTTGCCGTGTATCCCGGCAAGACGCTGTGCATCGTCGGCGAATCGGGATGCGGCAAGAGCGTGACGTCGCTCGCCCTCATGGGGTTGTTGCCGAGTCCGCCCGCCAATGTCGTGGCGGGGCGCGCGATGTTCGAAGGTCGGGATCTGCTGACGTTGGGGGAGCGCGACTTTGCCGACCTGCGCGGCAATCGTCTCGCGATGATCTTCCAGGAGCCGATGACCTCGCTGAACCCGTCGTTCACCATCGGTCATCAGATCGAGGAGGGCATTCGGCGCCATCGCGGTCTGGATCGCCGCGCCGCGCGCGCCGAGGCGCTCGAAATGCTCAAGCGGGTGCGCATCCCCGCACCGGAGACACGGCTCGACAACTACCCGCACGAACTGTCCGGCGGCATGCGTCAGCGCGTAATGATTGCGATGGCGCTTGCCAACCGACCCGCGCTGCTGATTGCCGACGAACCGACCACCGCGCTCGACGTGACGATTCAGGCGCAGGTACTCACGCTCATTCAAACCTTGCAGCGCGAAACCGGCACCGCCGTCGTGCTCATCACGCACGACCTGGGCGTGGTCGCCGAAGTCGCCGACGATGTCGCGGTGATGTACGCGGGGCGCATCGTCGAATACGGCTCGGTGAACGAGATCTTCGATGATCCGCAGCATCCCTACACCATCGGTCTGATGGGGGCGATTCCGTCGATTGGCAAACGCGAGGGCACGCTCGCGACCATCCGTGGCGCGGTGCCTTCACCGGAACGCATGCCTGCCGGTTGCCGTTTTGCGCCGCGCTGTCCGTTTGCCGAAGCCCGCTGCACGCAGGAAGCCCCTGTCGAGCGTACGTTGTCCGGCAAGCATCGCGTGGCCTGCTGGCTGGCACCGGTGGAGGCCCTGACACCGCCCGCATTCCCGATGGAAGAGGTTGCCGTATGAACGCCCCCGCCCCTGTGCACCCGCTGTTGGACGTGCGCGACCTGACCAAGCACTTCGGCGGTCATCGCGTCGGCTTCTCTCGTGCGCCCACGGTGTATGCGGTCAACGGCGTGTCATTTTCCGTGCAGGCCGGAGAGACGTTCGCAATCGTGGGCGAATCCGGTTGCGGAAAATCCACGCTGGGGCGGCTGTTGTTGCGCTTGCTCGATGCCACGCGCGGCGAAGTGCGCTATCAGGGCGAGGACATCATGACGTTGGGTGCGAGCGCCATGCGGCGTCTTCGGCGCGAACTTCAGATCATCTTCCAGGACCCGTTCGCGTCGCTCAATCCGAGCATGACCGTGGGGGGACTGATCGGCGAACCTATCGCGTTGCACGGCCTCGCCCGTGGGCGTGCCCGGGACGAACGCGTGGCCGAACTGCTGCGCACCGTCGGCCTGCAACCCGATTACGCACAACGCTTTCCGCATGAGTTCTCCGGCGGTCAGCGACAGCGCATCGGCATTGCGCGAGCCTTGGCGGGGGAGCCTCGGGTGATCGTTGGCGACGAGCCGGTCTCGGCGCTCGACGTTTCCGTGCAAGCCCAGGTCATCAATTTGCTCGAACGCCTCAAGCACGACTTCGGACTGACGCTCATCATGGTCGCCCACGATCTGGCGGTGATTCGCCACATGAGTGATCGTGTGGCGGTGATGTACCTTGGGGAGATTGTCGAGCTGGCCAGCGCGGACGCGCTCTTCGACACGCCGCTGCACCCTTACACGCAGGCCCTTCTGCAAGCAATCCCCGCGAGCGATCCGCACTTGCGGCGCGAACGCGCGCCGCTCGGCGGCGAATTGCCCAGCCCGACCGCGCCGCCGCCCGGGTGCCGCTTCCATCCGCGTTGCCCGCATGCGCGCGCCGCGTGCCGCGAGCACAAGCCGGTCGACGAAGTGTTGCCCGACGGCCGGCAAGTTGCCTGTCATTTCTGGCGCGAGATTCAGAACGCTGGGGCCAGTCCGGCGCGCGCCGCGGCGCCGAGCGATGCGCTGAGCGCGCGACTTGCGCTGTATCGTGCGCGCCAAGCCCAGGCCGATGCGGCCGTCGGCAGATAACAACACTTTCTCCCCACTCTCATCCACAAGGGATCTCACGCATGCGTAAAGTTCTGCTCGATCTTGTACTGGCGGCGTCGTTGACGACCGGCGCAGCCGCCGCGATGGCGCAATCGACGCTTCGCATCGGCTTGCAGGAGGACATCGGCTCGCTCGATCCCGCGCGCAGTTCGCAGGTCGTCGACCGCATGGTGCTGCGCTCGCTGTGCAGCTCGCTGGTCGACATCAGTACCGATCTGAAGTTCGTGCCGATGCTCGCCACCTCGTGGAGTGTGAGTGCCGACGGCAAGACGTGGACATTCAAGCTGCGCCAGGGCGTGAAGTTCCACGACGACGAACCGTTCAACGCCCGCGCCGTCAAGGCCAATCTGGACCGCGCGCGTAGCCTGCCCGCGAGCAATCGCAAGAGCGAGCTGTCGTCCATCGATCATGTCGACGCCGTGGACGACAGCACCGTCAACATCGTGCTCAAAGCGCCGGATTCCGCGCTGCTCGCCACGCTGTCCGATCGCGCGGGCATGATGCTCGCGCCCAAGACCCTGAGCGACGATGCCGCCGTGCAGTCCCACCCCGTGTGCTCCGGTCCGTACAAGTTCGTGCAGCGTGTACAGAACGATCGTGTGGTGCTGGAGAAATTCCCGGGCTACTGGGAAGCGGACAAGTATCCGATCCAGAAGGTCGTTTTCCTGCCGATTCCCGACACCACGGTGCGCCTGGCCAACGTGCGCTCGGGATCGCTCGACATGCTTGAACGCCTCGCGCCGTCGGATGTGGCCTCGGTCAAGCGCGATGCCAACCTGAAGTTCGTCTCCATCGACGGGTTGGGTTACTACGGCCTGACGTTCAATGTGGCGGCGAACGCGCCCAAGGCATTGCGCGACAAGCGCGTGCGTCAGGCGTTCGATCTGGCCATCGATCGCGACGCCATCAACAAGGTGATCGGCGGCGGTATCTTCACCCCGGCCAATCAGGCATTGCCGCGCTCGGGACAGTACTACGACGCGTCGATCAAGACGACCAAGCGCGACGTTGCCAAGGCAAAAGCGTTGCTGAAAGCGGCGGGCTTCGAGAAGGTCGACGTGACGCTGAGCTTCGGCAACAACACGGTTTCCAATCAGATGGCGCAGATGCTGCAGGCGATGCTCGCCGAGGCGGGCATTCAACTGAAATTGCGGCCGATGGATTACGCGGCGGCGCTCGACGCCGCCCATCGCGGCGACTTCGACGTGCTCTACAACGGCTGGTCGGGACGCGTGGATCCGGACGGTAACCTGCATCAGTTCGTCACGTGCAAGGGCAACCTGAACTACGGGCAGTACTGCAATGCCGATGTCGACAAGCTGCTCAACGAGGCGCGCGTGAAATCCAGCGTGGCGGAGCGCAAGCCGCTCTATGACGCCGCCGACAAGATCCTGTCCGAAGACAATCCCATCCTTTATCTGTACGTGCAGCCGTGGCCGTATGTGCTTACCAAAAAGGTGCAGGGATTCGTTGCCTATCCGGACGGACTGATTCGTCTGCGTGGCGTGAGCCTCAAGGGATAATCCGGGACCGCCCGGCATTACCAGGGAAACAGGAGCCGTCATGCTTCGCCTCGTCCTCCATCGTGCGCTGGTCGCGATACCCACGCTCATCATCGTGTCGATGATGATCTTCGGGCTGCAGAAGATGTTGCCCGGCGATCCCGTGCTCGCGATGGCCGGCGAGGATCAGAACCCGCAGGTCATCGCCGCGCTGCGCGAGAAGTACCACCTCGACAAGCCGCTGCCCACGCAGTACGCGCTCTGGATCGGCGACGTGCTGCGCGGCGACCTCGGCAACTCGCTGCGCACAGGCGAGCCGGTCACGACACTGATCGCGCAGAAGCTGCCCGTGACACTGCAACTGGCGATGTTCGGATTGCTGATTGCCATCGGGATCGGTATCCCACTGGGCATCCTGTCGGCGGCCAACCGCGGCAAGGCCATCGATTACGGCGCGAACGTGCTGGCCTTGTCCGGCATGTCGATCCCCAACTTCTGGCTCGGTATTCTGCTGATCTTTCTGGTCTCGGTGCGTTGGCACCTGCTGCCGTCGTCGGGTTACGTATCGCCTGCCGAAGACCTGTGGATGAGCTTCAAGACGATGGTCATGCCGGCGTTCGTGCTCGGCGCGGCGCTGGGGGCTCAGTTGATGCGCCACACGCGCAGCGCCATGCTTGGCGTGCTGCGCACCGACTACATTCGCACGGCGCGCGCCAAGGGTCTGTTGCGTGGCACCGTGGTGCTCAAGCATGCGCTGCGCAATGCGCTGATTCCTATCGTGACGGTGCTCGCGCTGCTCTTTGGCGAACTGCTCGCGGGCGCGGTGCTCACGGAACAGGTCTTCACGATTCCGGGATTCGGAAAGCTGGTCGTCGATGCCGTGTTCAATCGTGACTATGCCGTGGTACAAGGCGTGGTCCTGGTGACCGCCGTGAGCTTCATCGCACTCAACCTCCTGGCCGACGTGCTTTACGTCTTGCTCAACCCGCGCCTGCGTCGCGCCTGAGACCTCTTCGAACATGGCCGCATTGCCTACGACTTCCACTGCATCGCAGAGCGCCGAAGGGGGCCGACCCGCCGCGGCCGTTGCCAGCCCCGAACGGTTGCCGCGCCGCCGCCATCGCGGGCTGCGCAAGTTCGCACGTAACCGGGCGGCGGTCGTGGGGGCCATCATCGTGGCGTTCGCCGTGATCGTCGCGCTGTTCGCCCCGTGGTTGTCGCCGTACGATCCGATCGCCACGAGCTTCATGACGGTGCGGCAGGCGCCGAGCGCGCTGCACTGGTTCGGCACGGACGAGCTGGGTCGCGACGTGCTCGCCCGCATGATCTTCGGTGCGCGCGCCTCGCTCGCGGCGGGGGTGGTGTCGGTGGGCATCGCGGTGATCGTCGGCGTGCCGCTGGGTTTGCTCGCAGGGTACTTCGGCCGGTGGGTCGACGCGATTGTCTCGCGTCTGGCCGATGCGCTGCTCTCGATCCCGTTCCTGATTCTCGCGATTGCGATGGCCGCGTTCCTCGGCGCGAGCCTTACGAACGCGATGATTGCCATCGGCGTGTCGGCCATGCCGCGTTTCGTCCGGCTTGCCCGCGCGCAGGCGTTGACCGTCAAGGCGGAGGAGTATGTGGAAGGCGCGCGCGCCATCGGCCTGACGGATGCGCGCATCATCGTGCGCTATATCCTGCCCAACGTGCTGCCGCCGATCATTGTGCAGGCGAGCCTGACCGTGGCGACCGCGATCATCGCGGAGGCAAGCCTGTCGTTTCTGGGGCTTGGACAGTTGCCGCCCTCGCCGTCGTGGGGCTCGATGCTCAACACGGCCAAGGACTTCGTCGAGCAGGCGCCCTGGATGTCGATTTTCCCCGGTATCGCCATTTTCCTGACGGTACTCGGTTTCAACCTGCTGGGCGACGGTTTGCGCGACGCGCTCGATCCGCGCGAACAATAGCGCGGCACGAGATTCTTCAGCCGCGCCGCCCGGTGGGCCACTTTCACGATTCGTTACCAAGGTCATCAGCCAGTCCCATGACGCACTTCAATTGGCAGAATCCGTACCCGACGCCGCGCCTGCCGGTGTTCGCCCGCAACATTGTGTCGACGTCGCATCCGCTGGCCGCCCAGGCCGGGCTGCGCATGCTGTGGCAGGGCGGCAACGCCGTCGACGCCGCGATTGCCGCTGCCGCGTGCATGACAATCGTCGAACCGGTCTCCAACGGCCTGGGCGGCGATTGCTTCGCGCTGGTCTGGGACGGCAAGGAACTCCACGGCCTGAACGCCTCGGGCGTGGCGCCGGCCGCGTGGAACATCGATTACTTCCGCAAGAAATATGGTGAGCAGCATGGCATCGCCAAGCAGCCGACGCGCGGTCTCGACACCGTGACCGTGCCCGGCGTGATCGCGGGCTGGGAGGCGTTGCATGCGAAGTTCGGCAAGCTGCCGTTCGCGGATCTGATGGCGCCGGCGATCGAGATCGCCGAGCGCGGACATGCCGTGGCGCATATCGTCGCACGCAAATGGGCGGCGGCGGTGCCTGAGCTGAAGGACCTTCCTGGTTACGCGCAGACGTTCATGCCGCATGGCCGTGCGCCGATGACCAGCGAGATGATCCGTATGCCCGGCCATGCGCGCACGCTGCGCCTGCTCGCGAAGGAGGGGCCGCGCGCGTACTACGAAGGCGAGATTGCACAGCGCATCGCCGCCTGGTCGGCAGAGCATGGCGGGGCGATGACGACCGACGATCTGCGCAATTACCGCGCCGATTGGGTCAAGCCGATCGAGAAGGATTATCGCGGTTATACGGTGCACGAGATTCCGCCGAACGGGCAGGGCATTGCCGCGCTCATGGCGTTGGGCATTCTGGAGAAGTTCGATGTGTCTCGTCTGGCGGTCGATCGCGTGCATTCGCAACACTTGCAGATCGAGGCGATGAAGCTCGCCTTTGCCGATCTCTACCGATACGTCGCCGATCCCCGCTCGATGGAGGTGACGCCTGAGCAGATGCTCGACGACGCCTACCTCACCGCGCGTGCGAAGCTGATCGACCCCGAGCGGGCGTCGCATTTCGACTTCGGCATGCCGAAGGCCGGCGGCACGATCTATCTGTCGGCCGCCGACGAGCAGGGCATGATGGTGAGCTTCATCCAGTCGAACTACATGGGCTTCGGTTCCGGCGTGGTGGTGCCCGATCTGGGCATCGCGCTGCAAAACCGAGGCTGCGGGTTCTCCATGGATCCGAAGTCGGCCAACGTGGTCGAAGGCGGTAAACGACCGTTCCACACCATCATTCCGGCGTTCCTCACGCAAAAGGTCGACGGCAAGCACGAGGCCGTGATGAGCTTCGGGGTGATGGGCGGCGATATGCAGCCGCAGGGCCATCTGCAATCGATCGTGCGGATGATCGACTACGGCCAGCAACCCCAGGCGGCATGCGACGCACCGCGCTGGAAGGTCAATCGCGACTTTACCGTCGATATCGAATCGACGCTTGACCGCGAGACGGTGGCCGGACTGGTGGCGATGGGGCACTCCCTGAAGTCCATCGACGACCCGTACATGGACTTCGGCTCGGGCCAGTACATTTGGCGCCTGGATCGCAACGATCCGGATCGAGGCTACGTCGCCGCGAGCGACAGTCGTCGCGACGGTCTCGCCGCCGGCTACTGAGCCAGCGGTTGGTCCCGCAGCGCCGGTGGCGCGGTGTGCATCGCACCGCGCCACCGGCGCTGTTTTCTTATGGGGCGGCGCTGCGCATGCCAAGTCGTGTCCAGAGGCGATGTTGGCGTGCGCTCACTCATCTCGGATTCCTACACGGCGTTACGGCGTACAGAACACATTAAGATTCTGTTGATTCATCGAATCGTCACAGTTCACCGGCAATAATCACGTCGCACGAAGCCTATACCAACTAATTCGGCAACCGATCTACTGCGTCGAATCGCGCGTGGCACCGGGGGCCGGTGCGACCCGGGGAAACGATGCCATGACGATCCGTCATCGAATTACGCTATTGGTGATCCTGACGTTTATCGCGCTCTCGATCATCGGTGGCTACGCGGTCTACCAGACCCGCGCCAGCGCTCACAAGGTTCGGCAGGTGACGGAAGGCGTGGTGCCGAGCGCACTCGCTTCCGCCGATCTCGTCTCGCAAGTCAAGGCGGTGCAGATTGCCACGATGACGCTGGTCTACGCGCAGGACGACACTGTCGTCGAACAGGCGCTCAACACCCTCAAGAAGCTGCGCGGCGACATTGACCGGTCGCTGACCCGTCAGGCCGAAGGCGCGGCGAGCGATGCGCAGAAGGGATTGGTGACCCAGGCCCGCGAGAGCGTCGAGAATTACTTCAATGCCATCAACGACACCGCCAAGCTCAAGCAGGCGGGCAAGACGGACATGGCGCAGGCGTTCCTCTTCGCGATGGTCGCGCAGTATCGCGACGAACTCGAAGGGGTGGTCAACACGCTGCGCGTCGAGAAGACGCGCCAGCAGGACTCGGCCATTGCAACGCTCAATGACACGCTCTCGACCACCACGACGGCCATCGGCATCGTGACCGGACTCGCGATCGTGCTGCTCACGGCCATCGGCGCGTTGCTGTACCGCCAGATCACGCGTCCGCTCTCGCGCATGCAGGCGATGATGAGCGAGATCGCCAAAAGCCAGGATTTCACCCGTCGCGTGCCGGTCGGTCGGATGGATGAAATCGGGCACTCGATCGTGGCATTCAACGGCATGATCGAGAAGATTCAGGAACGCTCGGCGCAACTTAAGCAAAAGACGGCCGACATTCAGGCGATGCTGCAGAACATGCAGCAGGGCATTCTGACGGTGGTCGACGGCGCGCGCGTGCATGGCGAATACTCGGCCTATCTCGAAGCGATCTTCGAGACGCAGGACATCGCCGGGCGTCCCGTCATGGAACTGGTGTTCGGCGACAGCGATCTGGGCGCGGATGCGCTCTCGCAGGTCGAAGCCGCCGTCGAGGCCTGCATCGGGCAGGATGCCATCAACTTTGTCTTCAACGAACACTTGCTGGTGGGCGAGATCGGCAAGCGCATGTCGGACGGGCGCATCAAGCAACTCGATCTGACCTGGTCGGCGATCACCGACGAGAGCGACACGATCCTGCGGCTCATGCTGTGTGTACGCGACGTGACCGAGCTGCGCGAACTCGCGGCCGAGGCCAGCGAGCAGAAGCAGCGGCTGGAGATGATCGGCGAGATTCTGTCGGTGAGCCAGGAGAAGTTCCATCACTTCATCGAAAGCTCGACCGGCTTCATTCGTGAGAATGAACGCATCATACGCAAGCACTCGCAGGCCGACAGCGCGGCCATTGCCGAGTTGTTCCGCAATATGCACACCATCAAGGGCAACGCGCGCACGTACAACCTGCAGTACCTGACGAACGTCGTGCACGAGACCGAGCAGCGCTATCACGAGCTGCGCCAGCCGGACGTCGCGCGCCTGTGGGATCAGGATGGCCTGATGCGCGAACTGGAGCGCGTGCGCGATGCCGTCGATACCTATGCGCATATCAATGAGATGAGCCTCGGTCGAAAAGGCCCGGGCAGGACGGCCGACGAGGAATCGATGGTGGTGGACCGTGCCCACATCCGCGCGAGCCTGCGCATGCTCGAAGCGGCCGATCCGAACGATCCGCATCAACTCGTCGCAATGCGCGACGCCGTGCATCAGACCCTGCGCCTGCTGGGCACCGAGGGCGTGGGCGAAGCGTTGGGCGGGGTGCTCGATTCGCTGCCGTCGCTGGCGAGCGAACTCGGCAAGCCGGCGCCGGCGGTGCGCGTCGACGACAACGGCTATCGCCTGCGTTCGCCCGCCGTGCGAATTCTGCGCGATGTGTTCATGCACCTGCTGCGCAACTCCATGGATCACGGGCTGGAGAGCGCGGACGAGCGTCGTGCGAAGGGCAAGCCGGAGGCCGGCACCATCGACATCGAAGTCGGCCTCGATCACAACATGCTGCAAGTCACGCTCTGCGACGACGGACGCGGCCTGGCGCTGCACCGCATTCGCAACATCGCCGTGCAGCGCGGCTGGATTACGGCCGAAACCTACGTGACCGACGAGCAGATCGCCCAGTTCATCTTCCGCCCGGGCTTCTCGACGGCGGCGCAGGTCACCGAGGTGTCCGGGCGCGGTGTGGGCATGGATGCGGTGCAGGACTTCGTGCGGCGCGAGCATGGCCGCATCGAGCTGCGCTTCACCGACGAGCACAAGGGGGCTGAGTTCCGCCAGTTCCAGACGGTGGTGTGTCTGCCGGACAACCTCGTGGTCGACGGTTTCGACCTGAACAGCGTGGCGGCCGATGCCGTCGACAGACCTGCGCTGGATGTCGACGTGCCGCGCTCGGAGACGATTCGAGTATGAACTCGGTGCAATGGTTGCTGGCGGGTGGAATGGCGGGCGTGATCAGCGCAGGCGTTGTGGCGTTCGTTGCGCACCGGTGGCGCATGGCGCAGGCCACGGCACACTGGCGCGCACTGACCCAGGCGCATGACGAGGCACTGGCGCAGGCGCTCGAACGCGAGCGTCTGGCCATCGCCAGCCTCGACGAACAGGGACAGGCGCACGACGAGGCGCTCACCGCGCAACAGGCACGTTTGACGCAGGCCGAAGTCGATTTGCAAGTGGCGCGCAAGTCCGAGGCTGCCGTGCTGGAAGCAAAAGGTCACTGGCAAGCCGAGGCCGAGCGCATTGCGGGCGAGGCGGGGCGTCTGCGCGGACTGGCGGCGACCTTCGAGCGCTGGCACGAGCAGATGATCTCCCTCATGACGCAGAACCAGGACATGCACGCGAAGAACCACGAACTGGCGTCGATCGTTCGGCACGTTCTGATCGTGTCGCTCAACGCGTCCATCGAAGCAGCCCGCGCGGGTCCGGCCGGGCGCGGCTTTGGCATCGTCGCGAGCGAAGTGCGTTCGCTCGCCACACGCTCCGAAGAACTCTCGAAGAGCTATCGCGACAGCCTGCTTCGCAACGACGTGACGACGACGGCAACGTTCCAGGACATTCAGGCGGGCGGCAAGATGATCGCGGCCTCCCTCTCGAGCGTTGAAGCCCTCGCGCAGCAGTTGCATTCCCGTCTTCACTAAGCCAGCAGGTTTCGTTGTGATCAGCGCTCACGCCCGCGACAGTTTCGAACGCATTCTCCATAAAGCCGCACGCACCCGGCTCGCACGCTCGGTGAGCGGCGCGTGCGAGATTGTGCCGCTCTCAGTGCGCCAGCACGACGCGCCGCCGCTGGACGTCGGGGTCGATCTGGCCGCCCGGCATGCCAACGTGGTGGTGTTCACCATCTCGTCCATCGGCTTTCGCATGCTGCTGGTGCTGCACTTCGACGAGGACGATGCGACGGCCGCGTACTTCGCGGGCGATGATCGCGACAAGCCGTTTCGCGAGGTGTTCCTCGAACTTGGCAATCTGTGTTGCGGGGCGATCAATCAAGAGTTGCTCAACTACTTCCCCGATCTGGGCATGTCGACGCCGTACGTACTGAGTGCGCACTGCGTGCCGCACCTCACGCAACTCAAGCCGAATCTGCTGTCCTCGTGGGAAATCACGCTCGATGGTTCGGTGCGTCTGGCGGCCACGCTATGCGTTTGCGCGCACGCCCCGCTCGACTTCAATGCCGACGTCAGCGAATCGGAAGACAGCAGCGGTGAACTGGAATTGTTTTGAATTGGCAATGGTTTTGTCAGGCCCTAGGAAATTACGATAATGAACCGAAGCACCCCCCGCGAGTCGGTCAGCCAGTTTCTGATCCTCGACGACAGCGTCGAGCATGAATACCCCGAAGCGCTCGTGCGCGGCATGGTCGATATCACCGATGGTGTATTTCGCGGCTTGTTCGGCGACATCGCCGTGCACTGCGAGCCGCCCGGCGTGGTGCGCGATCGCATCATTTTCGGTGAGGTCTTCAGCCTGATCCCGCTCGAGAGCGCCTGGTGCCGCGGCTACATGATGATGCAGGCCGAGCAGGTTCCGTTCATGCAACTGATCGAACATACCGGCCGCTGCGAGGGGCCGGCGGGCTTTCGCGAACTCAACGGCATGCTGGGCGAGCTGACGAACCTGATCTGGGGTGCGTTCAAGAACCGCTACATGGGTGATCCCTCGGCAGTGGGCCACACACAGGTGCAGGTGCCGCTGCTCATCAATCACAAGCAGAAGTACATTTCGTTCGGCACCGACAACCCGCAGTTGTGTTTCGTCTATCGCCTCACCGATCCGGTCAGCGGCCAGATCGTGACATTGCATCAGCATTTCGTCTTTAGCCTCAACTGGTCGCCGGAGGCGTTTCGCGATGCCCCGCAGGCAAGCGCCGAGCCCGTCGAAACCGGGGCGCTGGAGCTGTTCTGAGATCCCGACGCGAACCTCTACTCCCTCTTACACACAAGGACAACACCATGTCGAAGATTCTCGTGGTCGATGATTCGAGCACTGTGCGCGACGAAGTCGCCGGCTTTCTGCGCAAGAACGGCCTGGACGTGGACACCGCCGTTGACGGCAAGGACGGTCTCGCCAAGATCAAGGCCAGCCCGGGCGTGAAGCTCGTCATCAGCGACGTGAACATGCCGAATATGGACGGCCTCACGATGGTCGAGAAGATTCGCGGCGAACTCGCGAACCAGAGCGTCAACGTGGTGATGCTCACCACCGAGAGCAGCCCGGCCATGAAGGAGCGTGGCAAGGCGGCCGGCGTGAAGGGCTGGATCGTCAAGCCGTTCAAGGGCGACGCCGTGCTCGAGACGTTCCGCCGGCTCGCCGGCTGACATCGCAGGCCAACCGGTGCCGCGGGGGCCGGTCCGCGACGCCTCGCCGCCGGACCGTCGCCACTGCGCGACGGCGGCGTTACACTGCTGACTTTCCCGCACTATGCGAGCACTGACGCAGGCTGTTTGCGCATCCTCGCTTCCTCATCATGAGCGTTGTACCTGAGAAAAAGAAGCTGACCGCAGCCGCAGGCGCCGACGACAATGTCGTGCGGGCACCGGACACCGAAGTGATCGAAGGGGCGGCGGGCTCGGCCGAGGCACGGCCGCGTCGGGCCAAGTTGCGTCTGACCTACGTCATCGCCAGCCTCGACCGTCTGCTGCGTCGCCACATGTCCGAAGCGCTGGCACCGCTCGGCCTCACGCTCGCCCAGTTCACCGCGCTATCGGTGCTCGACGCCCGCGGCAAGCTCTCCAATGCGCAACTCGCCCAGCGCTCGTTCATCACGCCGCAATCGGCCAATGAGGTCGTGAGCCTCATGGCTGGGCGCCAGTGGATCACCCGTGAGCCCGACCCCAATCATGGCCGCATCGTGCTGTTGCAACTCACCGACGAAGGGCGCCGGGTGCTCGCGCAATGCGAAGCCGTCGCCAAGGAAATCGACACGCGCATGCGTGCCGATGTGAGCCGCGAAGACGCCGCCGCCGTGCAACGCCATCTCGAAATGTTCGTGCGCAATCTGCGCGACTGACCCCGGGTTTGTCCCGACCTGCCGATCACTTGTATTGTCAGGTAGCTTGATATTAAATGGAGACCGTCGCCGCAGAGAAGCGGGCGACAGCATTCCAGTGGCACGGTAAGGCGAACGCAATATGCGGCTCGCGCGGCATTGTCGCGCCCGCCGTACGTCCGCCCTATATATCAGGTTACCTGATTAAATGGGCGTCGCCGCCGGCGTCGGCTGACTGCGCATCAGGTGCCGCTCTCGCAGGGCGGCGACCGAAGTCCATGACGAAGATGACAGGAGACACCATGAAATCGAATCAGGAGGGCAACGCGCAGGCGTTGCCGTTGGCGCCGGACGGGCAAGCGAGTCTCGCCAGTCCGGTGGCGCTCACGTTGGCGCTTTGCTTTGCCGTGGCGTTGCTCGAAGGTCTCGACCTGCAATCGGTCGGGGTGGCGGCACGCGGCATGGCCAAGGAGTTCGGACTCAGCGTCGCGCAGATGGGGCTCGCCTTTTCGGCGGGCACTTTTGGCCTGCTGCCCGGGGCGATGGTAGGCGGGCGTTTGGCCGACAGCATCGGCCGCAAGCGCGTGCTGATGCTCTCGGCCGCGGTCTTCGGCGTGTTGTCGATTGCCACGGCGTTCGTGTCGGACTTTTGGATGTTGGTGATCGTGCGCGTGCTCACGGGCATCGGCCTGGGCGGTGCAATGCCGAACCTGATTGCCTTGTCGTCGGAAGCCGTGCCGCCCCGCCTGCGCGGCACGGCCGTGAGCATCATGTATTGCGGGATTCCGCTCGGCGGTGGCATTGCCGCGACCATTGGCATGCTGGCGGTGAGCGACGCCGACTGGCGGCATATCTTCTACGCGGGCGGCATTGGCCCGCTGTTGCTCTTGCCGTTGCTCGCCTGGTGCCTGCCGGAGTCTCGCGCGTTTGCGGCCGCGACCTCGCAAGGCCAGCGCGCCACGCCCGCGCCGATGATGACGGTGCTGTTCTCCGAGGGGCGCGGCATCTCGACGATTCAGCTCTGGCTATCCTACTTCTGCACGCTCATCGTGCTGTACTTCCTGCTCAACTGGCTACCGTCGCTCATGGGGGCGCGCGGTCTGGCGCGCGGCGATATCGGTTGGGTGCAGATTCTTTTCAACGTGGGGAGCGCCGTTGGCGTGCTCGCCCTCGGCTACCTGATGGATCGCGCGCGCATGTCGCTCGTGATTGGCGGCATGTACCTGGGCATGATCGCCTCGCTTGTCGGGCTCGCGGCGGCCCAGGGCTTCGGTGTACTGGCGACGGCGGCGTTCTTCGCCGGCATGTTCATCATCGGCGGCCAGTCGGTGCTCTACGCGCTCGCCGCCGCCTACTACCCGACCGCCATGCGCGGAACGGGCGTGGGGGCAGCGGTGGCGTTCGGACGCATCGGCTCGGTGGTCGGGCCACTGGCCGCCGGCATGCTGCTTGCCGTGGGCAGCAGTGCCGCCCTGGTGATCGGCGCGAGCATTCCCGTCACCATCGTGGCCGCGCTGGCCGCCCTCATGCTCATTCGTCGTCCCCGCGCGGCTGACTGATTCGGCGTCACGCCGGTTGGCCTCGCTTGTGCGCGACGGACGCCACTGGGCTGTGCCGTCGCGCATTTTCTTGCGCAAGGGCCGCGCAGGTCTGCCGTTCCTGGTTTGCCTACACCGATAACAACATCAATTATTTGGAGACACCCATGGCATTTCCCCATCGCGCTCATGCGCTCGCTTCATTGACCGTGGCCGCCGCGCTGGTGGCGCCCGGTATCGCCAGCGCACAATCGAATATCACGCTGTACGGCATTGTCGACACCGGAATCGAGTACGTCTCGCACGCCAGTGTGAACGGTGCCGTGTTGCGCATGCCGGGTGTGACCGGCGAATTTCCGTCGCGCTGGGGTCTGCGCGGCACGGAAGATCTCGGCGGCGGGCTCGCGGCGATCTTCCAACTGGAGAGCGGCTTCAACCTGCGTGGCGGCGATCTTGGCCAGGGCGGTCGCCTGTTCGGCCGCCAGGCCTTCGTGGGCGTGAAGGGCCCGTATGGCACGCTCTCGTTTGGCCGCCAGTACACTATGACGTTCTACGCGCTGCTGGGCTCCGATATCCTTGGCCCCGATATTTACGGCATGGGCTCGTTCGATGCGTACGTCCCCAATGCGCGCACCGATAACTCGGTCACGTATCAGGTCGGCTGGCAGGGGCTGAGCTTCGGCGCGGGGTACTCGTTCGGCCGCGACGCGGCGGGTACGGGCAATTCGCCGGGGCAGGGCACTTGCGCCGGACAGGTGCCGGGGCAGTCGGTGCAATGCCGTGACTGGTCGGTAATGCTCAAGTACGACGCGAACAACTTCGGCGTCGCCACATCATACGAAGAACTGCGCGGCGGCACCAACGCCGCGGTCAACTTCTTCGACGGACAACCCACCTCGGTGTTCGCCAGCAGCGGCGACAAGGACACCCGCACGACCCTCGGCGCGTACTACAAGTACGGCGCATTGAAGGTCGGCGGCGGCTGGCTGGGCCGTCGCGTGTCGACGTCCGCCATCAATACGCACACCAACCTGTTCTACCTGGGCGCGGCGTACAGCATTACGCCGGCGTGGCTGGTGGACGGCGAGGTCTACCGCATCGTCAACAGCGATCACAACACGCGCGGCACGATGACCACGCTGCGCGCCACTTACTCGCTCTCGGTGCGCACCGCGGTCTACGCGCAGGCGGCATACCTCTTCAACAGCGCCCACGCAGCGTACTCGGTCAGCGGCGGAGGCGGCGGCACCACGCCGCCCGCCGGCGAGGGCCAGGCCGGTGTGATGCTCGGCATGCGTCATACGTTCTGATATTTCGAGATCAGGGTTTTCACTGAAAGCGTGATGCTTGCAATGTAAGGTTACCTGATATTAAATGTGTCTGTCGGCAACACCGCGCGCCACTCCCGGCGCGCGGCACAGGTTGCCCGGAACACTTGGGAATTGCGCAAAATGACTGCATACGAAGGACGCTGGAAGACGATCGACGTGAAGGTGGAGGGGGGCATTGGCTGGGTCACCTTCAATCGCCCGGAGAAACGCAATGCCATGAGCCCGACGCTCAACACGGAAATGATCCAGGTGCTCGACGCGCTCGAGCTCGATGCCGATGCCCGCGTTGTCGTGCTCACGGGCGCGGGAGCGGCATGGACGGCGGGCATGGATCTGAAGGAATACTTCCGCGAGATCGATGGCGGGCCGGAAGTCGTGCAGGAGCGCGTACGCCGCGACGCGTCGGATTGGCAATGGCGCCGCCTGCGCATGTACGCCAAACCGACCATCGCCATGGTCAACGGCTGGTGCTTCGGCGGTGGCTTCTCGCCGCTGGTGGCGTGCGATTTGGCGATCGCTGCCGACGAGGCAGTGTTCGGTCTGTCGGAAATCAACTGGGGCATTCCGCCGGGCAATCTGGTGAGCAAGGCCATGGCCGACACGGTGGGACATCGCCGCGCGCTGCACTACATCATGACCGGCGACACGTTCACGGGCGTGGAAGCGGCGGACATGGGGCTGGTGAACCAGAGTGTGCCGCTCGACCAACTGCGTGATGCCACGCTGGCCCTGGCCGCCAAGTTGCTGGAGAAGAATCCGGTCGTGCTGCGCGCTGCGAAGCATGGTTTCAAGCGTTCGCGTGAGCTGACGTGGGAGCAGTGCGAAGACTATCTGTACGCGAAACTCGATCAGGCCCAGCTGCGCGACCCGGAACACGGCCGCGAGCAAGGCTTGAAGCAGTTCCTCGACGACAAGGCGATCAAGCCGGGCCTGCAGGCTTACAAGCGCTGAGGCGCAACGTTCATCGGTGACCGGAAAGAGGGAGAGCGCAATGCATGAAGTGCAGATGCTGATCGGGGGCCAGTGGCGCGGCGCGCAGGGTGGGGCAACGTTCGAGCGCATCGATCCGGTGACGGGCGAAGTTGCCACACGGGCACCGGCCGCGACGCTGGCGGATGCCGATGCGGCCGTCGACGCGGCGCAAGCGGCCTTTCCCGCCTGGGCGGCGCTGTCGCCGACGGCGCGTCGGCAACGCTTGCTTGCGGCCGCCGAGCGCATGGACGCCCGCGCGGCGGAGTTCATCGCCATCGGGGCCGCCGAGACCGGCGCGATGGCCAATTGGTATGGCTTCAACGTCATGCTCGCGGCCAACATGCTGCGCGAAGCGGCGGCCATGACCACGCAAATCGACGGCAGCGTGATTCCGAGCGATGTGCCTGGCAGTCTTGCAATGGCAGTGCGCTCGCCGGTCGGCGTGGTCCTCGGCATCGCGCCGTGGAATGCCCCGGTGATTCTGGCGACGCGCGCGCTTGCCATGCCGCTCGCGTGCGGCAACACGGTCGTGCTCAAGGCGTCGGAGCAATGCCCCGGCGTGCATGCGTTGATCGGTGCCTGCCTGCACGATGCGGGGCTGGGCGACGGGGTGGTCAATGTCGTGACGAACGCGCCGCACGATGCCGGCGAGATCGTGGCGCGACTGATTGCGCACCCGGCTGTCAGGCGCGTGAACTTTACCGGCTCGACGCACGTGGGTCGCATCATCGCGCGCCTCGCCGCGGAACATCTCAAGCCGGCGCTGCTGGAGTTGGGCGGCAAGGCCCCGGTGCTCGTGCTCGACGACGCCGAACTGGACGCCGCCGTCGACGGCATTGCGTTCGGCGCGTTCTTCAATCAAGGGCAGATCTGCATGTCGACCGAGCGAGTGATCGTCGACGCGCGCATCGCGGACGCCTTCGTCGAAAAGCTCACGGCGAAGGCGGCGACCTTGCGCGCCGGGTCGCCGACGTCGCCCGACAGTGTGCTCGGTGCGATGGTGAGCGCGCAGGCGGCGTCGCGCGTGGCGGCGCTGGTCGAGGACGCTCGCACGCATGGCGCGCATCTGCCGCTGGGGTGCCGGGTTGACGGTGCGATCATGCAGGCGACGATCGTCGATGGCGTGAGCCCGGCGATGCGACTGTACCGCGAGGAGTCGTTTGGTCCGGTGGTGACGATCCAGCGTGTAAGCGGCGATGACGAGGCGGTGCGAGTGGCCAACGATAGCGAATTTGGCTTGTCGGCCGCGATCTTCAGCCGGGACGTATCGCGAGCGCTGCAATTGGCCAAGCGCATCGAGTCGGGAATTTGCCACATCAATGGCCCGACCGTGCACGACGAAGCGCAGATGCCGTTCGGCGGCGTGAAGTCCAGCGGCTACGGCCGATTCGGCAGCAAGGCGTCGATCGGCGAATTCACGGAACTGCGCTGGATCACCGTGCAGACAACGCCGCGCCATTACCCGATCTGATCGTTCGCAGGATGAGGCTGTGCCCGTGCGCGGACGCTACCGAGAGAGCGCCGCGGCGGGATCGAAGCAGGAGACAGTGTTTTGAATCAAGGCAACAACACCGCCGCCACGCACGACGTGGCGGCTCATCGCTATCGCCAGGTCGCCATCGGCAACCCGGGGGTCGACGTGATTCTCGATGGCGAATGCTGGTATCTGCGCTCGCGTGAGCCGCTCGGCGATTTTCCGGCGCGTCTCACGGACCGGCTCATCTCCGGCGCGGCACGGCACCCGGAACGGTGGCTCGTAGCGCGTCGCGGCCCCGACGGTCAATGGATCGGCATCACGTATGCGCAGATGCTGCAGCGTGCGCGTGCGATCGGCCAGGCATTGCGTGATCGCGGAATGTCGCCGCAACGTCCCATCGCGATCCTCTCCGGCAACGATCTGGAACACTTTGAACTCGCGCTCGGCGCGATGTACGCCGGGGTGCCGTTCGCGCCGATCTCGCCGGCGTATTCGATCGTGTCGACGGACTTCGGGAAGCTGCGTCATACGCTGGAATTGCTGCAGCCGGGGCTGGTGTACGCGACGGATGCGGGCGCCTACGGTCGCGCCATGGACGCCGTGCTTGACGACAATGTGGTCCGCGTCACCGCGCGCGGCGACGGGGGCACGCTGGCCTTCGATGCGCTGCGCGATACCGTGCCGCGCGACATCGACGCCATTCACGCGCAAGTCAACGGCGACACCATCGCCAAGATCCTCTTCACGTCCGGCTCAACCCGTCTGCCGAAGGCCGTGCCGACCACCCAGCGCATGCTGTGCAGCAATCAACAGATGCTGCTGCAAACGTTCCCGACCTTCGGCGAGGCGCCGCCCGTGCTGGTCGACTGGTTGCCTTGGAATCATACGTATGGCGGCAGTCACAACGTCGGCATCGCGCTCTACAACGGCGGCACGCTCTACATCGACGACGGCAAGCCGGTCGCAGGCAAGTTCGAGGAAACGTTGCGCAATCTGCGCGAGATCTCGCCGACCGTGTATTTCAATGTGCCGAAGGGATGGGAGGATCTCGCCATCGCCCTCGAAAACGACGCGGCCCTGCGCGAGCGCTTCTTCGCCCGTGTGAATCTTTACTTCTTCGGCGGTGCCGGGCTGTCCCAGGCGGCCTGGGACCGGCTCGAACGCGTGACCGAGGCGCATTGCGGCGAGCGTATCCGGATCATGTCGGGGTTGGGGATGACCGAGACGTCGCCGAGTTGCATGTTCACCACCGGGCCGATCATGCGTGCGGGCTACATCGGCTTGCCCGCGCCCGGCTGCGAAGTGAAGCTCGCCCCGGTCGGCGGCAAGCTCGAAGTGCGCTTTCGCGGACCGAACGTCATGGCCGGCTATTGGCGTCACCCGTCGGGCGATCCCGTGTTCGACGACGAGGGCTACTACTGCACGGGGGATGCCGCCACATTTGTCGACGCGCAGCACCCGGAGGTCGGTCTGCAATTCGACGGACGCATCACCGAAGATTTCAAGCTCAGTTCAGGCACATTCGTGAGCGTGGGGCCATTGCGGGCTCGCGTGATTTCGGAAGGGGCGCCCTATGTGCAGGACGCGGTTGTCACCGGTATCAATCGCGACGATATCGGATTGATGGTCTTCCCGCGCGTCGAGGATTGCCGGCGCTTGAGCGGTTTGCCGTCACACGCGCCGCTGAGCGACGTGCTGGCGAGCGGTCCCGTGCGTGAAGCGTTTTCGGCACTGCTCGCACGACTGAATGCGAGCGCCGGGGGAAGCGCCACGTATGTTGCGCGACTCATGCTGCTCGACACTCCGCCCTCGCTCGACCGGGGCGAAGTCACCGACAAGGGATCGATCAACCAGCGTGCGGTGCAGGACCAGCGTGCCGCGACCGTCGATGCGTTGCATGCCGCGCAGGCGGGCGACCCGCGCGTCATCCTCGCACCCGCAAGGCGCTGACATGATGTACCCGCAATCGCTTGGCGCGGCCGAAGACATCGCGTTCGTGCTGAACACGCTCGGCGTGGGCGACGCGTTGACACGCCTCGCCCCGTTTCGTGAATTCGACACGGCCACACTCGTGCAAGTCGTCGACGAAGCCGCCCGTTTCGCCCGTGAAGTGCTTGCGCCGCTCAACGCTGTGGGGGACCGCGAAGGTTGCACCTGGCGCGACGGCGAGGTGCGCACGCCCAGCGGCTTCGCCGATGCCTATCGCCAGTATTGCAACGCCGGTTGGCCGTCGCTGCCGTGCGATCCGTCATTGGGCGGACAGGGGTTGCCTGTCGTGGTGCAGGTGGCCGTGCAGGAACTCACGGCCGGCGCGAATCTCGCCTGGACGATGTACCCAGGCATTCTGCATGGCGCGTATGAATGCGTGCACCGATTCGGCAGCGCCGCACTGCGCGATGCGTGGCTGGGGCCGCTGGTCAGCGGTGAATGGCTCGCCACGATGGCGTTGACGGAACCGGGCGCCGGCAGCGACCTCGGGCAGATTCGCACGCGCGCCGAATGGATCGACGGGGCGCGCGAGACGGTGCGAGTGACCGGCGAGAAGATTTTCATCTCGGGCGGCGAGCAGGATCTCACCCCGAACATCGTTCATCTCGTGCTTGCGCGCACGCCGGATGCCCCGCCGGGCAGCGGCGGGTTGTCACTCTTTCTTGTCCCCAAGGTGCTTGCGCATGGCGAGCGCAATGCCGTGCGTTGTACGGGCATTGAGCACAAGATGGGGATTCGCGGGAGCGCGACGTGCTCGATGGCGTTCGAGGGCGCGACCGGTTACCTCATCGGTGCACCGCATCGCGGACTCGAGGCGATGTTCGCGATGATGAACTCGGCGCGGCTGCATGTGGGGGCGTCCGGCGTTGGGCTGGCGCAGAGCGCCTACGATATGTCGGTTCGACATGCCCTTGAGCGTGTGCAATCGCGCGTGCCGGGGGCCGATGCCGGCGTGCCCATCGCCGGGCATCCGGCGGTGTGGCGCTTGCTCGAGGGGCAGCGCGTGGCGGTCGAGGGCGCGCGACTGTTGTTGTATCGCGCGGCGCTCGCCATCGATGAGGCTCACCATGCCGACACGCCGCAGGCGCGCGTGCAGGCCGATGCGCTGGCGGCGCTGCTCACCCCGGTGGTCAAGGCGATGCTCACCGAGCAGGCGTTCCTGGGCGCCAGCGATGCGTTACAGGTTTTCGGGGGCTACGGTTATGTCGAAGAGACCGGCATCTCGCAGTTTCTGCGCGACGCGCGTATCCCGATGATCTATGAAGGGACCAATGAAATTCAGGCCATCGACCTGATGCTGCGCAAGGTCGTCAAGGACGACGGCGCCACGTTGTCGCAATGGCTGACGTGGGCGCGTGCGCAGGTGAGCGAGGCGCGCATCGTCGTCGACACGCGCGATGGCTTCGACGCCGCGCTGACGGTGCTCGACGAGTGGACGTTGCTGATGCCGTCGGTCATCGCGTTGGCGCGAACATCGCCCCGCGCGGCATTGTGTGTCGCGGGCGAGGTGATGCGCGTGGTGCACGGCTTGTCGATGGCAGGCCTCTGGGCGCAGGCGGCGCTGGCGGCGCACCGCGTCCAAGGGCCCGTCGCCGATGGGAAACGCCGCGCGGCGCGCTATTGGTTGAAGTTCAGCCTGCCGGAGACGCGTCGTGCGATGGCGATCGTCGCTGCGCAAATCCGTGACCCGGAGACCGCCGAATGAATCTCGACAAGCTCATCGCCATCGATACGCACGTGCATGCGGAAGTGTCGTGCTGTGAGCCACCGGACCTGTTCGGCAAGGCGTTCGACGACGCGGCCGATAAATATTTCGGCACGGTGCTCAAGCAGAATCGCCGCCCCACGATTCCCGAGACCATCGAGCATTACCGCGCGCGCAATATCGGCTTCGTGATGTTTACCGTCGATTGCGAGGCGAACATCGGGCGTCGCCGTATTCCGAACGAGGAGATCGCGGGCTTCGCGCAGGAGAACGCGGACATCATGATCGCATTTGCGAGCATCGATCCGCACAAGGGACGCATGGGCGTGCGCGAGGCGAGGCGGCTCGTCGAGGAATTCGGCGTGCGCGGCTTCAAGTTCCATCCCACCATGCAGGGATTCTTCGCCAACGACCGCATGGCCTACCCGATGTACGAGCTGATTGCCGAATACCAGCTCACTGCGGTCTTTCATAGCGGTCATTCCGGTATCGGCTCAGGCATGCCCGGCGGCGGCGGGTTGCGGCTCAAGTTCTCGGAGCCGATCCATCTCGACGACGTGGCGACCGACTTCCCGGACATGAACATCGTGATCGCACACCCGTCGTGGCCGTGGCAATCGCAAGCCCTGTCCATCGCGCTGCACAAGCCGAACGTCTACATCGATCTGTCGGGGTGGTCGCCCAAGTATTTTTCGCCGGAGCTGATGCAATACGCGAATTCGCTGCTGCGCGAGAAGATGCTGTTCGGCTCGGATTTTCCGCTCATCGCGCCGGACCGGTGGTTGCGCGACTTCGAGACGGCGGGGTTTCGCGACGAGGTCAAACCGCTTGTGCTCAAGGACAACGCAGTGCGCATGCTCGGGCTTGCGGACACGCAGCAGAACATCGCGTCGGCGGCGTGACGGGCGGCGGGCGGCGGGCGTGAACGGTCGCGCCGTGCTGTGGTCAGCGTACGCCCGGTGTGCCGTAGCGCACGCGTGCCGCTTCGCGCATGGCGCTGATGAGCGTTTGTTCCGGCGGCGTCGGGACGGTGTCGTTGCGCCACAGAATGCCGATGGACTCCTCGGTGCCCTTCGTCGCGAACGGCAAAGCACACAGCACGCCATCGGCAAGGTCGTCCTGCACGGTGATTTCGGAGGCGATCCAGATGACATCGTCGCGCAAGGTCATCGCGCGCGCGAGCGACATCGAGAGCAGCTCGGAATAGTCGTCGAGCATGCCCACGCCATGCGCGCGCAAGAAGCCGTCGGCGGTATGCCGCAGGATTGTGCCGTTCGGCGGCAGCACCACGTGATAGCGCGCAATGTCGGCCATCGACACGCTACGCTGCTGAACGAGCGGATGCGACGCACGCACCACCACGCTCAACGGGGTTGCGCACAGGTGCTCGAAGGTGAGGCCCGCCATGCCCTCGGGGTCCGACATCCGGCCGAGCGCCAGCGTGACCTGTCCGGACTTCAACTGCGTGAGCAACTGTTGATTGGCGCCGGTGTGGACTTGCACGACGATGCCCGGCCATTCGCGCCGGAACGTTTCGAGCACGCTGGGCATCATGGCGGCCGCCAGGGTGGGCAATACGGCGATCTCGATCACGCCGCCCGTCTGGCCGTTGGCGCGAGAGAGCACGTCGATGCCCTGACGCAGTGCACTCACGCTTGCGCCCGCATGCCGCAGAAACAGTTCGGCCTGTGCGGTGGGGCGCGCGCCATTGCGCCCGCGCTCGAACAGACGCACGCCCAGCAGGCCTTCGAGTTCGGCAATCGTCTTGCTGACGGCCGGTTGCGTAATGGACAGGGCTTCCGCGGCACGCTGCAGGCTGCCGTGTTGGGCAACCGCCAGCAGGCATTGCAGATGGCGCAGCTTGATGCGTCCGTCGAGTCGATGTCTTTCCATGCCGAAAAGTTATGAAAAACCTAAGAAAATGTCAATAAATATATCCATTGATTATGGATATAGTGTCGAAAACCAGCTGGCGGCAAGCCAGATTCGTCAACACAAAATGGAGTGAGACCATGTCGAATTCGACGACCGTCCTGCGCCCCCGCGACTGGGATTCGCATCCCAAGCTGATCGACAGCGGGTATAAGTCCACGGCGCTGCGCGGCCCCAAGCAACTGCTCGTGCCCGTCAAGCAGAACCTCGCGAACCTGCGTTCGCCGGTCTACGGTCACGGAATCGTCGGGGCGCTCGATAGCGACCTGACGCGCAATGCAGTGCGCAACGGCGAGCCGCTTGGCGAGCGCATGATCGTCACGGGCCGCGTGCTTGACGAAGGCGGTCGTCCGGTGCCGAACACGCTTGTCGAGCTGTGGCAGGCCAATGCATGCGGCCGCTACGTGCACAAAGTCGACCAGCACGACGCCCCGCTGGACCCGAACTTTCTCGGTGCCGGCCGCGCGCTGACCGACGCGCAGGGCCGTTACAAATTCCTGACCATCAAGCCAGGCGCTTACCCGTGGAAGAACCACCACAACGCGTGGCGTCCGCAGCATCTGCACTTCTCGGTGTTCGGTGAGTATTTCGCGACCCGGCTGGTCACGCAGATGTACTTCCCGGGCGATCCGCTGCTCGGCTACGATCCGATTTTTCAGGCCACGCCGGCGCATGCCCGCGACCGTCTGATTGCGCGCTTCTCGATGGATATCACCGAGCCTGAGTACGCACTGGGTTACGAATTCGACATCGTCCTGCGCGGTGCCGACCAAACGCCGATGGAGTCCTGAGTCATGTCCGATTATCAGCAAACGCCGTCGCAGACCGTCGGCCCGTACTTCGCTTATGGCCTGTCGCCGGAGCAGTACCGTTACGACTTCAAGAGCGCTTTCACCCCCGTGGTGGCGCTCGATCGTGCCGAAGGTGAGGCCATCCGCGTGATCGGACAGGTGCTCGACGGCGCCGGTCAACCGATCAACGACGCGTTGATCGAGGTCGTGCAGGCCGATGCCGCTGGGCGCTACGTGCAGAGCGCCGAGGACATCGAGCGCACCGGCTTTGCCGGCACGGGCCGCTGCGGCACCGGCTCCCACGCCGAGCACTGTTTTGTCTTCGACACGATCAAGCCGGGCGCGGCCGCGCCCGGCGAGGCACCGCGCATCGATGTGATTCTGACGATGCGGGGCTTGCTCAATCATCTGTTTACGCGTATCTATTTCGACGACGAGGCCGCGGCCAATGCGCTCGACCCCGTGCTGCAACAAGTGCCGGCCGAGCGTCGCCACACGCTGATCGCACGCCGCGAGGTGAGCGGCGGGCGTGTGTCGTACCGGTTCGACATCCGCATGCAGGGCGACGAGGAGACGGTTTTCCTCGACCTTTGATGCTGGTCATGCAAGGCTGACACTGGCGCGGCTTCGGGCTGTCGGCATGAAAGTGCTGACAGCCCGCGGCCGTCTCCGCCTTTTTGCAACGGAACAGGGCGACCCGGCCTGACCCAACCCTAATCACTCTCGACGCTCCGATGACGGAACTGCTTGACTCTTTGCTGCGCGGCGCTGCCGTGACAGCGCGTTTCTCGCGCGACGCCACGCTGCAGGGCATGCTGGACTTCGAAGCGGCGCTGGCTGCCGCCGAGGCCGAGGCCGGCCTGATCCCGGCCGCCGCTGTCGCCCCGATCGCCGCCGCCGCGCGGGCCGGCGATCTCGACTGGCCCGCCCTGCGAGACGCCGCGGCTGGCGCGGGCAACCTCGCGATTCCCTTGGTCAAGCAACTGACAGCGCGTGTAAAAGCGCTCGATGCCGATGCCGCGCGCTTCGTGCATTGGGGCGCGACCAGTCAGGATGCCATCGACACCGGACTCATCCTGCAGGTGCGTGGCGCGCTCGACGACCTTGGCGCCGACCTCGACGGCCTCATCGCCGAACTCGCGGTGCAAGTTCGGCAGCATCGTGCGACCGTCATGGTCGGCCGCACGTGGCTGCAACACGCTTTGCCGATTACGTTCGGCCTCAAGCTTGCGGGTACGCTCGACGCTTTGTTGCGCGCGCGCGCCGATCTCGCGAACGTGCGTGGGCAGGTGCTGTGCGCGCAGTTCGGCGGGGCTGCCGGCACGTTGGCGTCGCTCGGCACGCTGGGCCCGGTGGTCGCCGCAGCGCTGGCGCGTCACCTGGGGCTGTCGGAGGCGATCACGCCGTGGCACGGCCAGCGCGATCGCATCGTGCGCGTGGGAAGTTGGGCGGCGTCGCTGACGGGCTCGCTGGGCAAGTTCGCGCGCGACACGGCGATGCTGACGCAAACCGAAGTCGGCGAAATTGCCGAAGCCTCCGGTCCCGGGCGTGGTGGTTCGTCGACCATGCCGCACAAGCGCAATCCGGTTGGCTGTGCGGCAATGCTCGCGGCGGCCACCCGCACGCCGCAACTGGCCGCCACGTTGTTCGTTGCGATGCAGCAGGATCACGAACGCGGTTTGGGCACGTGGCACGCCGAGTGGGAAACGCTGCCCGAACTGCTCATGCTGTGCGGTGGTGCGCTGGCCACCGCGCGCACGCTCGTGCAAGACTGGACGGTCGACACGGCGCGCATGCGGGCAAACCTCGACATCACGCACGGCCTCATCATGGCCGAGGCCGTGACGATGGCGTTGGGCGAAACGATGGGGCGTCTCGAAGCCCATCGGCGTGTCGAAGCACATTGCCGCAGTGCGCTCGCGCAGCACCGTCCTTTGCTCGACATCCTGCGCGAAGACGATGACATTACCCGCAGCCTCGGCATTGCAACGCTCGAGCGACTGACGGACCCGCAACATTATCTGGGTGCTGCCGAGACGTTTGTGGGCCGAGTTCTCGCGCTTGCCGACGCCGTCGTGACACCCTCACAACCCGGCAGGAAATCAACATGAACGATCAGGAACGCTACGACAACGGCATGCAGGTGCGCCGCGCCGTCCTCGGTGACGCGCACGTGGATCGCACCCTCACACGCCGCAACGAATTCAACGACGACTTCCAGAACTTCATCACACGCTTCGCCTGGGGCGATGTCTGGACGCGTCCGGGTCTCACGCGCCATATGCGCAGCATGGTGACGCTCTCGCTGCTCATCGCCTTGAATCGCGGCGACGAGTTTCGCATGCACGTGCGCGCCGCGTTCAACAACGGCGTGACGCGCGAGGAAATGAAGGAGCTGTTCATGCACGCTGCCCTGTATTGCGGCCTGCCTGCCGCCAATCAGGCGATCCACGACGCCGAGACGATCTTCGCGGAGATGGAAGCCGCCGAGCCCGGTTCGACGACCCGTGCGCGCGACGCCGCACAACGCTGAGGAGCCGAAACGAATGACGACGGAACGTCTTATCGAGGTGGGCGACGCTACGCTGCGCGTGGCGATCGACGGCGACGACCGCGCACCGGCGTTGGTGCTGTCCAATTCGCTGGGCACGACGCTCGAGATGTGGGCGCCGCAGGTGCCGGCGCTCGCCCGTGAATTCCGGGTGGTCCGTTACGACGCGCGCGGACATGGCGGCTCGTCCGTCACGCCGGGCCCTTACGTCATCGACCAATTGGGACGTGACGTGATCGGGCTGCTCGACGCGCTGCATATCGAGCGTGCGAGCGTGGCGGGGGTGTCGATGGGCGGCATGACGGGCATGTGGCTGGGAATTCACGCACCACAGCGTATCGAGCGTCTCGCTATCGTTTGCTCTTCGGCGCACATCGGCGGCGAAGACGGCTGGAATGCGCGCATTCGCACGGTGCTGGCCGATGGTATGGCTGCCGTCGCCGACGCCGTGGTGTCGCGCTGGTTTACGCCCGCATTCGCGGAGCAGGAGCCGGCGTTGATCGAGCGCATGAAGGCGATGTTCCGCTCGCTGTCGCCGCAGGGCTACGCGGCCGCCTGCGCTGCCGTGCGCGATATGAATCAGCTCGACGAGATCGCGTCGATCACCGCGCCGACATTGATCGTGACCGGCGCGGGGGACCTCGCAACGCCGCCCGCGATGTCGAGCGCGATGCTCGAACGGATTCCTGGCGCGCAGCAGATCGTCGTGCCGGGCGCGCATCTCTCCAATATCGAGTGTGCCCCGGCCGTGACTGAGGCGCTCTTGAGCTTCCTGCGCGTGCCGACGCCGGCCAATGCGTAAGCACTGAGCGCCGACGCATCGGGGAATCTGCGAATCGGTGCGTCGCCGGGGGGCGGGCCTTCAACAGGGAAGGCCCGCCCCCCGGGGCATCAGGTTATGAGGCGTCGCCCAAGTGGGCATGTTGCGCGTTGCGGCGGAACGCCGACGGTGTGACGCCGACATGCCGTTTGAAGACGCGACAGAAATACGCCGGGTCCTGGAATCCGAGTTCGTAAGCCACGTGCGAGACCGGCGCGGGAATATAGATCAGCTTGCGGCGCGCTTCGAGCATCAATCGGTCCTGCACCAGATCGAAGGCCGATTTTCCCGCGATGCGACGGCACAACCGATTGAGCTTGCTCTCGGTGACGTGCAGTCGTTCGGCGTAGGCCGGTACAGCCCATGCCTCGGTGTAATGCGTCTCGACAAGGGCGCGAAAGCGCGCGAACAAATCCAGCTCCGTGCGTCCGGCCCGTGTCGCCGAATCGTGATGCGCATGCAGGCGCGCGAGCAGCAGCAGCACGCTGCGCGTGAGCCATCCCACCATTTCCTCATGCCCGAGTTGCGGGCGTGAAAACTCGTCCATGATGAGACCGAGCAACGTATGGAGACGGTCGCGCGTTTGCGGTGCGTCGCCCAGCGGGAATAGCCACGGCTTGCGCAGCAGCGACGCCATGTCGGCATCGGCGCCGAGCGCGGCATCGAACGGCACGCTCTGCGCCATCGTCAACACGAAGCCGTGCGCGCCGCGCGAGAAGCGGAAGTTATGGACGGCCGACGGATGCACCGTGATGACGGCCGGGCCTTGCACCTCCCACGTGGCGTCGTCGACGTTCGCCTCCACCGCGCCTTCGAAGATCGCCAGCACCTGGAACAGTCCCAGATGCCGGTGCGTGTCGATATGCCAGTCGTAGAGGCGGCTGCGCGTCTCAATCCACTCGATATGGACGAAATCGGCGCTGTCGGTGCCCGTCAATTCACCATACAGCGAGAATTCCGGAATCGCCTCGCGCGCCGCGCGCAGCCGGGGTGACGCGCCTGACATACTGGTTTTCCCTTGGTCGAAGTTGTCGAAAAAGTACAAGAAAGGCGTCGATTCATCCATTCAACTCGACGCGTGCGGTCCATAAGATATGACGCATTCGCCCCTCGTGACAAGGCGTGTCCATCGGTTCAGGGATGCTCGTTTACGCGTAGTCCCAATTCGGTGCAGCAAGCGCAAGGCAGCAGAGAAATGCAAGCCGCATGCAGGCCGTCGACCCGTCGCGAGATGCCCCGGCACGGGTGTGCCAGGCACGGGCAATGCCACTACAGGAGACAACGCATGCGAACCCATTACCCCGTCGTCATCGTCGGTGCCGGTCCGGCCGGACTGCTGCTTTCCCATCTGCTGCATCTGCAAGGCATCGAATCGATCGTGCTCGAATCGCGCACGCGCGCTGCCGTGGAATCGACCATTCGCGCCGGTGTGCTGGAGCAGGGCACGATGGATATTCTCAACGAGACGGGCGTGGGCGAGCGCATGCGTCGCGAAGGTGCGCTGCATCACGGTATCGAGCTGGCATTCGGCGGCCAGCGTCATCGCATTGCGCTGACCGAACTGACCGGCCGCGCCATTACGGTCTATGCGCAGCACGAAGTCATCAAGGATCTGATCGCAGCGCGCGAAGCGGTGCAGGGCGACATTCTGTTCGACGTGTCGGACGTCTCGGTGCATGACATCGATAGCACGAAACCGAGCGTGCAATTCACAGTGGACGGCCAGGTGCGACGGCTGACGTGCGACTTTATCGCGGGCTGCGACGGCTTCCACGGGGTGTGCCGCCCGGCCATGCCCGCCTCGGTGCGCAAGGAATATCAGCGCGTGTATCCGTTCGGCTGGTTCGGTGTGCTGGTGAAGGCGCCGCCGTCGTCCGACGAACTGATCTACGCGGCACACGAGCGCGGCTTCGCGTTGATCAGCACGCGCTCCCCGACGGTGCAGCGCATGTACTTCCAATGCGATCCGAGCGAGCGCGCCGAGACGTGGAGCGACGAGCGTATCTGGCAAGAGCTGCACATGCGCACGGAAAGCGACGATGGCTGGCGCCTCAAGGAGGGGCCGATCTTCCAGAAGAGCGTGATCGCGATGCGAAGCTTCGTCGCCACGCCGATGCAGTACGGTCGCTTGTTCCTGGCGGGCGACTCGGCGCATATCGTGCCGCCGACTGGCGCCAAGGGCATGAATCTGGCCGTGGCCGACGTGTGGCGTCTGGCGCGCGCGCTCGACGATTTCTTCCATCGCGATAATGAAGCCGGTTTGCACGGATATTCGGAGGCGGCGCTCAAGCGGATCTGGCGCGCGGAGCACTTCTCGTACTGGATGACGCGCATGATGCACCGCCTCGACGACGCCACGCCGTTCGAGCAACAGATGCAGCGCTCGGAACTGGAGTACGTTGTCAGTTCGCGCGCGGCATCGCTCATGCTCGCGGAGAATTATGTCGGGCTGCCGCTTGCCTGAGGCACAGGGCGGGGCATCGGCGCGCGGGCGCCAGTGCTCGCCTGCTCGCGCGTATAACCGGCCGTTATGGATGATCTGACGAAAGATCATTTTGACGACCACTGGAAGGCCTTACAGTAGCGGCACAAAATCGACGCCGCAAATCCGTCGAATCAAGCCGACCGACAAGCGCGCCACGCCATGGCACCGGACGCGCATCGGTGGCGGCGAAATCCAAAATAATGACGGGACGACAACCGGGGCGGCCACGCCCCGAGGAGACAGTTTCATGCATCAGACGAGAACGGTGGATGTGCCCACCTATATCAACGCACACCGGTTTTCCGGCTATCAGTGGGTGGCGTTGATCCTGTGCTTCTTCGTCGTCGCCATCGACGGCTTCGATACCGCGGCCATCGGTTACATTGCGCCTTCGCTGGTGCAGCAGTGGCACATCGACAGAGGTTCGCTGGGTCCGGTGCTCTCTGCGGCGCTCTTCGGTCTGGCGGGCGGGGCGATCTTCGCCGGGCCGCTCGCCGACAAGCTCGGGCGCAAGACGCTGTTGGTGCTCTCGGTCGTATTCTTCGGCATCGCAAGTCTCGCGACGGCTTTCGCTCAGGATCTCGAAACGCTCACGGCGCTGCGCTTTCTGACAGGGCTGGGGCTCGGCGCGGCCATGCCAAATGCCGTGACGCTGATTTCCGAGTACGCGCCGGAAGCGCGTCGCGCGGTGATCGTCAACACCATGTTCTGCGGATTCCCGCTGGGTGCGTCGGTGGGGGGATTCGTTGCCTCGTGGGTGATTCCGCACTTTGGCTGGCATAGCGTGCTGGTGCTCGGCGGCGTGCTGCCGCTGGTGCTGTCGGTGCTGCTGATGCTTTGCCTGCCGGAGTCGGTCAAGTTTCTCGTGGTGCGTCAAAAGCCGATCGAGCGGGTGCGCCGCATCCTGTCGCGGATTTCGGGCGAGTCGCTCGATGACGTCGGCACCTTTACGGTCAATGAAGCGGCCCCGAAGCGGGCCGGTTCCGCCATCGGTGTCGTGCTCTCGAAGCAATATGGCTTCGGTTCGCTGATGCTGTGGGTGACCTACTTCATGGGACTCGTCATCTTCTATCTGCTCACGAGCTGGATGCCGCTGCTGTTCAAGGATGCCGGGTTCACCATCGAACGGGCTGCGCTGATCACGGCCCTGTTCCCGCTGGGCGGCGGCATCGGCACGATTCTGTCGGGCTGGTGCATGGACAAGTTCAACGCGCAGAAAGTGGTCGCCGTAGGCTACGCGCTCACGGCCGTGCTGGTGTATGCGGTGGGGCAGGCGATGGGCAACATCGGCGCGCTGGTCGTGCTGATTTTCCTGGCAGGCACGGCGATGAACGGTGCGCAGTCGTCGATGCCGTCGTTGGCTGCAATGTTCTATCCGACGCACGGCCGCGCCACGGGCGTGGCGTGGATGCTCGGTGTGGGGCGCTTCGGCGGGATTGCGGGTGCGTTGCTGGGCGCGGAACTGATGCGCCGTCACATGGGGTTCGCATCGACGTTCTCGCTGCTGGCCATGCCGGCTGTGATCGCCATGCTGGCGTTGCTAGCGAAGAATGCCTGGGAACGGGCCCACGGCAATTCGACGTCCGCGTCGCGCGACGCGCGCAACTCGGCGCCGATGCACTGACCAATAACGGTCGTCTCGTCGCTTCTCGCTCTGACGCGCCGTCAACCCTGGTTGACGGCGCGTCGTCGTATCGAGAATCAGCTACGTCGGCGTCCGAGATGAAGCATGCGCTCGCGCACTTCTTCTTCCGAGCGCCAGTGCTCAGCCGGTTTGACCAGATCGCTGCGGCTGATGATGCCGACGAGCTTGCGTGAGGCGGCATCGCTCACGACCGGCAGTCGTTCCAGGTGATGCGCGGCGAAGCGTGCCGACACGATACGCCCCGTCTCCGACGCCAGCGCGACGAGCGGCGGATTCGCGCCATACAGTTGGCCCAGCGTTTGCAACCCTTGTGTCTGCGCGCGCGTGAGTGCTTGCCGGTCGACCATGCCGAGCACGCTGTGCTCGGCGTCGACCACGGGGTAGGCGCGATGGCGCTGGCCCGCGCCGAAGGCTTGCTGCGCGGCTTCGTCGATGAGCATGTTGGCGGCCAATGACACCGGCTCTCGGGTCATCAACTCGCCAACGTGCAGGCGCTCCAGCGGATCGACGCCGTATTCGCGGTGGATGTGACGGCCACGTCGCGCGATCTTCTCCGTCATGATCGAGCGCGGCATGATCCAGATCGTGATGCCGTAGGAGATGCCGCAAGTGAGCAGTAGCGGCAGCAACGCGTTCACGTTGTGTGTGAGACCAAGGGCGAAGACGATGGCCGTCAGCGGCGCGCCGAGCACGCCCGCGAGCGTTGCCGCCATGCACACCAGTGCCCACAGCGAGACGTCGCCACCCGGCAGCACCGGTGCGAGGAGCGTGCCGAGCCCGGCACCGATCATGAGCAGCGGTGCGAGCACCCCGCCCGAGGTGCACGATCCCAGGGCAATCGCCCAGATGATCGCCTTGACCACCAGCAGCGCCAGCGCGGCATGCAGCGTGAAGTGTCCGGCGAGCAGGTCTGCGATGACGTCATAGCCCACGCCGAGCGCACGCGGCTGGAGATAGCCGCCAATGCCGATGGCGACACCGCCGATGGCCGGCCACCACATCCAATGCACGGGAAGCTTGTGAAAGCCGTCTTCGATGGCGTAGAGGGCGCGCGACATGCCGGCGGACAGAACGCCCGCACATACGCCGGCGATCACGCACGACAGCAGGGCGATGGGGGCGACGACGGATTCCGCCATCGGAAAGAGCGGACCTGCGTCGAGCATCAGCGGCCGTGCGAAACCGGCGACCGCGCATGCAGCGATCACCGGCAGCAGGCTGCGCGGACGCCATTCGAAAAGCAGCAGTTCCACGGCGAGCAGCACGGCGGCGACCGGCGTGCCGAATACGGCCGTCATGCCGGCGGTGGCGCCGGCCACGAGCAGTGTCTTGCGCTCGGCGGCGCTCAGGTGAAAGTATTGGGCGATGAGCGAGCCGACGGCGCCGCCCGTCATGATGATCGGGCCTTCCGCGCCGAATGGCCCGCCACTGCCGATCACAATGCCCGAGGACAACGGTTTGAGGATGGCGACGCGCGGCGACATCTTGCTCTTGCCGAACAGAATCGCCTCGATGGCTTCGGGAATGCCGTGACCGCGAATCTTGTCGCTGCCGAAGCGGGCCATCGCGCCGACGATCAGTCCGCCGATGACCGGTAGAGCGATGACCGCTGCGCCGAGCGTGTTATTGGCGGGCGAGCGTGGCGCGAACGAGAGCGTTTGATAGAAGAAAAGGTTGGTGAAGCCCTGGATGAGGTGCAGCAGCAGCCACGCGGCAGGCACACCGCAAAAGCCGATGACGGCGGCCAGCGCAATGAGTCGAGGCAGGCCCGGCGCACGCGAAAAGTCCCGTGCATGGGCGGGCGCGGCCATGGTGGAGTGAGGCGAAGGAGTATGGGGAACGGAAGCCATGACAATGCCGTGATTACAAATGAACGCCACGAATGTGGAAGATGTCCGCAAAGGTGCTCAACTCGTTGCGGTGCTGGGCGGCGAGATTCATGAGGCACGCGTCGCCCGCCGCTGAGAGGTGCACTTCCACCACTCGCCGGTCGCTTTCGTTTTGGCGGCGCGTGACGAGCCCGGCTTTCTCGCAGCGCGCAACGAGCGCCACCACGCTGTGATGCACGGCTTGCAGGCGCTCGGCCAATTCACTGATGGACGCCCAGTCGCGCCCCGGGATACCTTTGACGTGCAGCAGCAACAGGTACTGCTGCGGCGTGATGCCTTCGTCGCGTGCGGCGGACTCGCTGAAATTGAGAAAACGGCGCAGCCGATAGCGGAATTCCGATAGGGCTTCGAAATCGCTCTTGGTCAGCGCATCGGTGGTGACCGTTGGATTGGGCGAGGCAGGCGCAGGCATGAGTCGGGCGGGCGAGAAGCGCCGCATAGTCCAAAAACAAAAAAATATATCATATCGCGATACATTTGGCGGGCTTAGGGATAGCCGGGATGACAAATGGGGGCCAGTGCGTGCAGAATCGCGAAAAAACGAGACTCAGTAGTGACGGGAACTCGATCCCCGCCGAGATGACGGAACGCTCGTTGCCGATAGTCGGTGACAAGCGCCGTTCGAGCGGGCCGACCTCTGACAGGGAGGAGACATGGCTTCCACGGTCCGACGCCGCTGGCGTACGGGAACGTTGTTGTTGCTATCGGTGGCGCTGGGCTCCACAGTGGCCGCCTATCACTACGCCTCCGGTTTTGAACTGGGTGGCGGCGTTTTTCAGCAGATCGGTTTCGGACGTCAGGGCACGTCGTCCGGGCCGGGAGCGCACGTGCGCAAAGCGGCGTCGTCCTGTTCCGGGAGCGATTGTCGCGGCGACCCGGCGTCTCAGTCCCATTGAATCGTCCGCACGGCATGCCTGCCGCGCCCTCTTGCAGGGCGCGTCGTTCCCGCTTAGAAAACGTCACGCAGACCGACGGTGATGGTGTTCTGGGTTGCGTTGCATTCCGGCGCGCCATGCGTGATCCCCGGTAATATCGCGCGATGGACTCCCTCATTGCTGCTTCCGCGCGCGCGCTCGCTGCCGGCGATTCGCTGGGTGCCTTGCGTCGGATCGCGTTGCGCGACGATGCGCCAGCACTCGCGCTGCGCGGCATCGCGATGGCACAGCTGGGCGAGTTTGCCCGCGCGCGAGAGCTGTTCAAGCGGGCGGCGCGTAGCTTCGGCCCGCATGAGGCCCTGGCACGCGCTCGATGTGTAGTCGCCGACGCCGAAGTCGCGCTCGCCATGCGTGACCTTGGCGGGTCGACGCGATCGCTCCACGCCGCCGCCGCTGTGCTGCTTGCGCATGCGGACATCCCCAATGCCATGCTTGCGCATCTGGTCCTTGCCCGCCGCCTCGTGCTGCTCGGCAAGCTCGACGCCGCTGCGCAAGCCCTGCAGGACACCCCGTCAGACGCCGTCCCGGCGCGCCTCGTCGCCGGGCATGCGCTGATCTGCGCCGAGCTGGCGCTGCGCACACTGCGCATTCCACAAGCGCATGCCATGCTCGCACATGCCCAAACGGCCGCGTCCGCGGCCAACATTCCCGCGCTGATCGCCGAAGTCGAGACCGTGCACGCCGCTCTGGCGCGACCGGCGGCTCGCCTTGCGCAGTCCGACGGCGAGCGCGCCTTGAACCTCGACGAAGTGGCACGACTGCTGCATTCGGATGGGCTCGTTGTCGATGCCTGTCGGCGCGGCATCAGCGCCGGCAATAGCGCCGGTAGCAGCTGGCGACCGCTGGCACGGCGTCCGGCGCTCTTCACCCTGGCGCTGCAACTCGCGCGCGCCTGGCCCGGCGACGTCGACCGCGATACGCTCATCGCGGAAGTGTTTCGACTGCGGCGCCCCGACGACACCCACCGCGCTCACCTGCGTGTGGAGATTGGCCGTCTGCGCGCGTTGCTCAAGGGACTCGCCGACATCGACGCGACGCCGCGCGGGTTCGTGCTGCGCACGCAAGGTGGGCGCGCAGTGTCGGTGCTGCTGCCGCCCATCGACGGCAATCGCGCGTCGCTTGTCGCTCTGCTGTCGGACGGTGCGGCGTGGTCGACTTCCGCCCTGGCCCTTGCACTCGGTGCGAGTCAACGCACCGTGCAGCGCGCCTTGTCCGCGCTGGAGCACGAGGGCCGCGTGTGCGCGCTGGGCCGCGCAAGGGCTCGTCGATGGACATCGCCGCCCCTCGCCGAATTCACGACGACATTGTTACTCCCTGTTGGATGGTCGTTTGGCTAGAGTGGACTTGCACGCCGAAGACGGCGTCACAACCGGAGCCTGACATGACAAGCAAACTGCAACGAGCGGAACGTCCGCGTCCCCAAGCCGCCGTGATGGCGGCCGATATCGCCTGTGAGTACGGTCCGTTCGCGGGCAACGAGCGAATCCATGGCGTTACGTTCGACGGCCGACAGGTATGGGCCGCAACGGGCGATACCCTGATCGCCTTCGATCCCGCCACGGGCGAAGTTCGTCGCACGATCGCCGCCCCGAGCGACGCCGGCACGGCCTTCGACGGCACGCACCTCTATCAGATCGCCGAATCGCGTATCGACAAGATCGATCCGTCGACCGGCAAGGTCGTCTCGTCGATTCCCGCGCCCGACAGCGGCAGCAACTCGGGACTGACGTGGGCCGAGGGCAGCCTCTGGGTCGGGCAATATCGCGATCGCCGCATTCTCCAGATCGATCCTGCCACCGGGCAGGTGTTGCGCAGCATCGCGTCCGATCGGTACGTGACCGGCGTGACCTGGGTGAACGATGAACTGTGGCACGGCACGTGGGAGAACGACGAGAGCGAACTGCGTCAGGTCGACCCCGCCAGCGGTGAAGTGCTCATGCACGTGGAGATGCCGCAGGGCATTGGCGTGAGCGGCCTGGAGCATAACGGTGCCGATCTGTTCTTCTGCGGCGGCGGTGGCAGCGGCAAGGTTCGCGCGGTGCGCTATCCGCAGCGCTGAGCCACCGAGCGTCGGACAATGGCCGGTCTGACGCGGCAGGGACGACATGGCGGGCCATGTCGGAAGCGCGCGCGAAGGCTATCGGCGCCGATAGCCTGAGCCAATTACATAGATTTTAATAATCAATTTTAGTAAATCAATAGTTTTCGGCATACTGTCAACACTTTCCACCCCGTCAGAGAGACAACGACATGCCGATCATCAACAGCCAGATCAAGCCGTTCAAAGCCAACGCCTACCAAAATGGCGATTTCATCACCGTGACCGACGAGACCCTGAAGGGTAAGTGGTCGGTGGTCGTGTTCTACCCGGCCGACTTCACCTTCGTATGCCCGACCGAGCTGGGCGACCTGGCCGATCACTACGACGAGTTCAAGAAACTGGGCGTCGAGATCTACAGCGTATCGACGGATACCCACTTCACCCACAAGGCCTGGCACGACACGTCGGACACGATCCAGAAGATCCAGTACCCGATGCTTGCCGACCCGACGTTGGCGATCTCGCGCAACTTCGACGTGCTGATCGAGGAAGAAGGTCTGGCACTGCGCGGCACGTTCGTGATCAACCCGGAAGGCGAGATCAAGCTGTGCGAAATTCACGACAACGGCATCGGCCGCGACGCCAAGGAATTGCTGCGCAAGGTCCAGGCCGCGCAGTACATCGCCGCCCATCCGGGCGAGGTCTGCCCCGCCAAGTGGACGCCGGGCGCGCAAACGCTGAGCCCGTCGCTCGACCTGATCGGCAAGATCTAAGCAAGATCCAAGCGCTACGGGGCACTAACGGGCCGCGTCCTGCGCTACGCACGATCGCCGCCGCAAGCGCCTCGCCAGCGCGCCAGCCGCTTGAGTCTGGCGCGCCGGCCCCTGACCCCGAACCCCGACGCCGACCTGCGCCTGCCTGTGGCCCGCGCGGTGGGCCTCGCTCACCCCATCACTCCCTATCGAGACGGAGAAACGCCATGCTGGACGCGAACCTCAAAGCCCAGTTGCAAACGTACCTTCAGAAAGTCACGCGTCCGATCGAAATCGCCGTGTGGCTCGACGATAGTCCGAAGTCGGCTGAAATGAAGGCGCTGGTCGACGAGATCGCCCCGCTCTCGCCACAGATCGCCGTCGTGGCGCACGCCGAGGGCGGCGACAGCGCCGGCGAGCGTCGTCCGTCGTTCGCCATCGGCACGCCGGGGGAAGCCCCGCGCATCCGCTTCGCCGGGCTGCCCATGGGGCACGAGTTCACGTCGCTGGTGCTCGCCTTGCTGCAAGTGGGCGGTCACCCGGTCAAGTTCGACGACGAGACCATCGCGCAGATTCGTGCGCTCGACGGCGATTTCCGCTTCGAGACCTACATCTCGCTGTCGTGCCAGAACTGTCCGGAAGTCGTGCAGGCGTTGAACGTCATGGCGTTGATCAATCCGCGCATCCAGCAGGTCACCATCGACGGCGCGTTGTTCCAGGGCGAAGTCGAGGCGCGTCGGGTGATGGCGGTCCCCACCGTGTTCCTCAACGGCGAATCGTTCACGCAGGGCCGCACCAGCGTGAAGGAATTGCTCGCGAAACTCGACACGGGTGCAAGCGTGCGCGCCGCGAAGGCGCTCGAGAACAAGCCGGTCTACGACATGCTGATCGTGGGGGGCGGCCCCGCAGGCGCTGCCGCCGCGATCTACGCCGCCCGCAAGGGAATTGTGACGGGCGTGGTCGCCGAGCGTTTCGGCGGCCAGGTGCTCGACACGATGGCCATCGAGAATTTCGTCTCGGTGACGCACACCGAAGGACCGAAGTTCGCCACAGCACTCGAACAGCACGTGAAGACGTATGACGTCGACGTGATCGACACGCAGCGCGCGCAAGCCTTGATTCCCGGCAAGATTCACGAAGTGCATCTGGCCAGCGGCGCGGTGCTCAGGGCGCGGTCGGTCGTGCTGGCCACCGGTGCGCGCTGGCGTGAAATCGGCGTGCCGGGCGAGCGCGAATATCGCAACCGCGGTGTGGCCTATTGCCCGCACTGCGACGGCCCACTCTTCAAGGGCAAGCGCGTGGCGGTGGTCGGGGGAGGCAACTCGGGCGTGGAAGCGGCCATTGATCTGGCCGGCATCGTCAAGGAAGTCACGCTGATCGAATACGGCACGCAACTGCGCGCGGACGACGTGCTTCAGCGCAAGCTGCGCAGCCTGTCGAATGTGCGTGTGCTGATGAACGCACAGACGACCGAGATCCGTGGCGACGCGCAGAAGGTGGACGGTCTTGTGTATCGCGACCGCGCCTCGGGCGAGACGTCCACGATTGCGCTCGAAGGCGTGTTCGTGCAGATCGGTCTCGTGCCGAACACTGAGTGGCTCAAGGGGAGCGTGTCGCTCACGCCTCACGGCGAAATCGAAGTCGATGCCAAGGGCGCGACGTCGGTGCCCGGCGTGTTCGCCGCGGGCGATGTCACGACCGTGCCGTTCAAGCAGATTGTGATCGCCGTCGGGGAAGGCGCGAAGGCCTCACTGGGCGCCTTCGAACATCTGATGCTCAGCTCGGTGGAGGACGAGGCGGTAACGCCTGAGAAAATCGCCGCCTGACGCGAACCGACGCAGCCTGGCGCCGCTGCCGCAAGACAGCAAAGCCCTCACGTGTGACGCGCGTGAGGGCTTTGCTACATATGGGCCACGCGTGGGGCCGATCGCCGATGCCCGTCTCGATGGAACAGTCATTGATGGCCGAGAGGCGTCGCATGCATGCGACACAGCGCTAACTGGATAGCGTGACGGGGGGGCGCGACGCCAGCGAGCGCATGCGCGCATTCGATCTGGGCCAGAGCGACGACCTGACCGGTGCAATGCTGTCGAGCGCTCAGGCCGATTTGTCGTTTTCGTTGCTGATGCGAACGCGTGACAAGGTCGTGGGTGCCGTGGAGGAGTGGGTACGCATGCCGTTCTGAGCGGGATGCGGCAAGCGCCATGCGTCGCTGGCGCACCCGTACCGACGTACGGACGAACCGCGCGCGGTTACCGCAACGTTGCCGGTTCGTCGGCGGCCCTGGCGAAGCACTGGGCGAGAAATCGCTCGGTCGGACGTGACAGGGCATCGGCATGCGGCACAAGCGCCGTCAGCAGTCGCTTGAGGCCATGCGGGGGATCGATGCGAACCGAGGCGAGCGCCGCGTCTTCGTGACGCATCGACATCGCGGACACGAAGCCCACGCCCATGCCCGCCCGCACGGCTTCCTTGATACTCTCCACCCCGGCCAATTCCAGCGCCACGCGTGGCGCGAGTCCGGCCACCGAGAACGCGCGCGCGACCAGCGCGCGTACCCCCGACCCCGGTTCACGCAGGATCAACGGGTACTCGGCGATGGCCTGCAGCGATGCGCCTTGCGGATGCTGCGCGAGGGGATGGTCGGCCCGGGCAATGGCAACGACTTCGTCGTCGCGCCACGGACGCACCGCGATCTCCGGCGACAGACCCGGCGGCACGGCGCCTTCGATGAATGCCACGTCGAGCCGATCGAGCTGCGCCACGATTTCACTGGTGTTGCCGTCGATGATATGCAGTGCGACCGCAGGGTAGCGTTGATGGAATTCCGCAATCGCGTAGGGCAGCAGGTAGCTTGCCGGCGTCGTACTCGCCCCGATGCGCAGCGCCCCGGTTTCCATGCCGCGCAGGCTATCGCGCAGTGCCATGGCCTGGCGATAGTCCTGCCGCAGCTTGTTGGCATATACGGCGACCTGCTCGCCCACGGCCGTCAGCCGGATACCGCGTCCATCGCGTCGATACAACGGCTCGCCGAACGACTCCTGCAACAGCCGCAACTGGCCGGAGACGGCCGGTTGCGATAGGTGCAGCGCTTGCGCCGCATGACTGATGTTGCCAAGTTCGGCCACGGTCGCGAAGGTCAGCAATTGGTCCGGCGTCATGTCGAATCCATCGGATAGGGTGATGATTGATCGCCATCATAGCCACTATTCGGATGATTGCGTGCCGACGCGACACGGCCGGGTCAGTAAGTCCCGCGTAAGCCGTGCATGAGAGGGTGGTCCTATAAAGTCGGAAGCGCGGGGCGGCGACCAGTGAGGCAACCCTCAAGTCGACCGTTTTTTCTCCCGTTATCTCTTTCGACACACCAGCGTGTGGCGCGAACGTCTGCCCCGATGTTTTCCGTGCGGTACGGCGACTGTCGCGCCCTCGTCATAACAAGTGGATCAGAGACGCGAGGAGACTGACAATGGGGCTATTCACGCGCACCCGGGGAGCGGCGCAAACCGTCAACATCATGAAGGAGGTGGCGGCCAATGCCGGCACCCTCGGCGTTGAACTGTGCGACATCGCCGGTAACGTCGACGAGATCGCCGTTCGCATCAAGCGTCAGGCCGACGTGTTTCAGGCGCTTCACCAAACCGCCACCGAGACCAGCGAAGGCAACCAACGTATCGCCAGCGCCGCGCGTGAGGCCCGCGATGTGGCCGATCGCGCGAGCGCCGAAATTGCGGCGTCGCGCCACACGGCCGACGCGTCGCTGGCGTCGATCCACGGTCTCGTGGAGGGCGTCTCCGGCATGGCCGGCGAGATCGCCGGGCTGCGCGACGCGCTCGATCACGTCGGCAAGGTGGCTGAGGGTATTTCGGTGATCGCGCGTCAGACCAATCTGCTGGCGCTCAACGCCGCCATCGAAGCCGCGCGCGCCGGCGCGGCTGGGCGCAGCTTCGCGGTCGTGGCTACCGAGGTCAAACTGCTCGCGAGCAAGACGGCCGAGGCGACGCAGCAGATCGAGCACACGCTCGCCACGTTGGGCGAGCGCACCGAGCGCCTGATGCGCGAGAGCAACGCGAACGTCGCGCGCGCCAACGACGCCCGCGAAGGCACCCGCGCCATCGCCAGCGTGATCGAGACGGCCGGGACTGCGCTCGACACGTTCGACCGTCAGGCCGGACAGATCGCGCAGGCCAGCGAAGCCATCGAAAGCGAATGCGCCACGCTCGTCGCCCACGTCGATGAAATGGCCGACGGCGTTTCGCATTCGGCGGAACACGTTGAGCGTGCGCGCGAGCGTATCAACGGTTTGCTAGGCGTCTCGGAACATCTGATCGGCCTGATCGCCGGCAGCGACGTCGAGACGGAGGACACACCGTTCATTCGCGCGGTACGCCGCGCGGCCAAGCAGGTGGGGGAGAGCTTCGAGGCGGCGCTTGCCAAGGGCAAGATCACCGAGCAGGCATTGTTTGACCGCCGCTACGAGCCGATCCCCGGTTCGAACCCGCAGCAGTTGATGGCCAGCTTCACGCGCTTTACCGACGAGACGCTCCCGGCCATCCAGGAGCCGTTGCTCGCGCTCAACGAGCGTATCGCCTTTTGCGCCGCCGTCGACGAGAACGGCTATCTGCCGACGCATAACCGCAAGTTCTCGCAGGCACCGACCAACGATCCGGTCTGGAATGCCGCGAATTGCCGCAACCGGCGTTTGTTCAACGACCGCACGGGCGCGGCCGCCGGACGCAACACCCAACCGCTGTTGCTGCAGACTTACCGGCGAGATATGGGCGGCGGGGCGTTCATGGTGATGAAAGATGCCTCGGCGCCGATCTATGTGAATGGGCGTCATTGGGGCGGCTTTCGCATCGCCTATCGCGTCGGCAGGTAGCCGCGTTGCGCCGACCGGCGCGGCCAAAGACAACGCGCCACCGACTTCGCAGTCGGTGGCGCGTTCATTTTTCGGCGACCGGTGTGTTATCCGATGCGTTTGCCCGCGTGGGGCCGGCCGTCGCTCAATCGCGATGCCAGTGGTCGCGGCGCCAGCGACCGTGCCCGTACCCGTAGTACGGACGGCCGTAATACGCCGGCGGAGGACCGTAATACACCGGCGCGGGCGAGACATAGACGGGCGGCGGGGCGTAGTAGACCGGCGGCGGGGGCGCGACGTATACGGGCGCCGGCGCATAGACCGGTGCCGGGACGACCAGCGGCAGGCCAATGCCGATACCGACCGAGACGTGAGCCTGCGCTGTCCCGACGGCACCCGCAGCGAGCGCGATCCCCGCGATGGCAAGGGCGGCAAACTTGGTTTTCATGACATTTCTCCTGCGGACTTGGCAGCGTACTGATGACAGCGCCCGGACGGCACCATGCCGTGCGACGCGCCGGGTGCCCTTAAGCACCGTTGTTCGTCAGATTCCTTGGCTTAACTTTACTGAAGTTCCGAAACGCGGGCGTGGCGCAATTGTTGCAAAGTATGCGCATTGACACGGCACAGGGAACGTCCGGGCGAGGAAAAGCGGCCGCCAAACGTGTAGATCAAGTCGTCATTCTATTCAGAATCAACGATTTGCGCTCGTTTCGGTGAGCGTCTTGCGTTGCCGCGCTCGCGTCGGGGAGCGTCAGGTCGGGCTGCGCTTGTTACATTCATTTACACGCACGCTCGCCGCCTGTGGCACAAAAACAGCAGGCGAATGCCGCTTTTGCCGCATTCGCCCGCCATCGACGTCGCGGGGCTGCACGCAACGCCGCCGTCTCCTCCCTGCCTAACCGGTTCGCCCGGTGCGTCCGGATCTGCTGTTTTTGGGACGGATCCGTGGCCGCGATCCGCATGGTTTGGGAGATCCCTGCGCTTACTGGTGGAAGCGCGCCTTGGCGTCCGCCTCGCAGGTGTCCTTGGGATTGCCGGCCAGCGCTTCGCAGCGTTCGAGCGCGGCCTTGTACTGCGCCTTGTCCGCCTCGGCATTGGCGTCCTGCCGCGCGGCCATCGTGTCCTTAGACGATTCCCGGCTCGTGCGCATGACCTTGGCATCGCCGTAGGCCTTGGTTTTGGCGGCTTCGGCGTCCTTGACGCAAACGTCCTCGTCGTTGCCTTTCTTGTCGTCGCAGCGCAACTTGGCAACGCTGTAATCGGCGTCGGCCTTCGCGACGGCGGCCTCGTAGCGCGCCTTGGGTGTTTGCTCATAGTCGGCTTGCGCATTGGCCTTGGCAATGGCTTCGTTGCCCTTTGCACTCGCGACACAGACACGCTTCGCGTTGTCCTTGAGCGCTTTGCAACGCGCGACCGACGCCTTGTAGTCGGCCTCGGCCGATTTCTGCGTCGCCTCGTAGCGATCCTTGGTCGCCGCGTCCGCCGCGTGGGCCGCCGCGGTGCTCAGCATTCCCGCGGTGCCCACGCTCAGGCTGGCGCAGGTCAGAATGTTCATGACAGTTCGATGTGACATGTCGGGGTCCTCCTTCAGGCGGGCAATGGAATGCGCATGAGGCGCAATGCCGATGCATCACAAGTTTCGGGGGGGCGGGGGGACATGCGGGGAACGTGGATTCGGCGATATGCCGGATTACTTGGCGCGATCGGCGGCGCCCTGAATGGCTTCGCCCCCTCGTTCGACGTCCTTGCCCGCGCCGTGGATGGTGTTGCATCCGGCGAGCCCCAGCGCGAAGCCGGAGAGCAGTGCGATGGCGATCAGTCGTTTCATTTGAATGTCTCCTTTGACAGAGGATGTTGTGCGACGCGCGGCACGCGCGCGAAGTGAAAGGGACGCGTCGGGGCGCCCGCCTCCTGGCGGGCACGGCGGCAAGCGCTTACCAAAGCTTGTGTTGGTCGTTCCACGTGTCGACTTCGCGTTCGGCTTCGGCCTTCGCCTTGCCGTATCGTTCCTGGATCGTCCCTACGAACTTGTCGCGGTTGCCTTCGATCTTGAGCAGATCGTCATCCGTCAGGTTGCCCCACTGCTTCTTCGCTTCGCCCTTGAGTTGGTTCCACTTGCCCTTGATCAGATCCGAGTTCATAGCAACTCCTTCATATTGGGTTGGGATAGGTTCGGTTCGGAGAATTTTCATCGCATCGGCACGCAAAGCGGCGCGCCTCGTTGCCGCGCTTTCGATGCGGCACGAGATTCCATGGTAGGGAGTGCGAAGTGTTCGCGATGTCAGCCGCGATAGCATCGCGGCGTAGGTGGCGTCGGGTTGCGCTGTCGGCGCATTCCGACGTGCTCGGTATCGAGGACGCAGTACCCAGGGCGCCAGTTTGAGGATCAGGGGATCAAGGCGTTTGCGGCGAGGCGCTCGCGCCGTCGTCGGGCTTCTCGGGGGCAGGTGTCTGTGTGGCGGTGCTTTCGGTGACTTCGGTCGCGATGTTGGGCGCGTCCGCCGGATTGCACAGCGGCAGCACGACCTGGATCTCGGTGCCGATTCGCAGCGGCAGCGAGTGAATGTCGATGCGTCCGCCCTTGGCCGAGACCCGTTGGCGCATGCCGAACAGGCCGTGTGTCTTGGGCTTGTTGAACTGATCCGGCGTGAGACCGATACCGTTGTCGATGACTTCGAGACGCACCCGCTGATCGTCGCATGCCAGGGCCACGCGCACGGTGGTGGCACGCGCGTACTTGCCCGCGTTCGTGAGCGCTTCCTGGGCAACGCGGAACAGCACGATGGCCGTCGACTCCGGCAGGGCGAAGTCCTCTTCGGGCAGGTCGAGATCGAGCTGCCAGTGCTGTTGATCGGCGGTTTCCTCGGCGAGCGAGCGCAACGCCGTCACGAGACCGAAGTTGATCAGCACCGTCGGACGAAGATTCTCGATGATGCGGCGCTTCGTCTGAATGCCGGCGTCGAGATTGCGTTGCGCGCGAGCGAGTTTCTCGGCAATCACCGGATCGACGTTGCGCAGCTTGTGATGCGCCCAGGTCACGTCCATCTTGCAGGCGGTGAGAATCGCGCCGAGTTCGTCGTGCAGCTCGCGCGACAGTCGGGTCTTCTCGTCCTCGCTGACGTTCTGCAAGTGGGTGGCCAACTCGTCCAGTTGCTCGGTGCGCTCGCGCACGACCCGATCCAGATGCGCTTGCTGTTCGCTCAACCGGTCGCGCGCGAGTCGCTCCTGCCGCATCTGCCGGCCGAGGGAACGAAACAGCAGTACGAACAGCAGGATGGTGAGCACCGAGAGCGCGCCGGCGCTTATCGCCGAGATCGCCTGATCGAAGCGTCCGTCGTTCTGTGCAGTGCGCGCGCGCGCCAGCTCGCGGTTGTACAGGTCGGTGATGCCGTCTTGCACCGGCTCCATCGTGCCGATGCCGAGATTGGCAGGCGAGAGCGCCTCTTCGAAATTCATCTTCCCTTGCTTGACCGCCGCGCGTGCCGTTTCCATGGCGGTGATGCGCTGCGAGAACAGCGTCATCACATTGGCAAAGTCCTTCGTGGCCTGCGTGTCGCCCGTGGCTTCGTAATGCCGGACGATCAGGGCGGCGAGATCACGAATGCGACGCACGGCCGACAGGTAGGGATCGAGATAGATCGGGTCGTTCGTGAGCAAATAGCCGCGTTGGCTCGACACCACGGTCGACGTGCGCGCCATGATCTCGTTGAGTTCGTTGGCCGCGGTCATGGCCTGCAAGGCCGCCTCGTAGGTGGACGCCAGTCGGCGGTGCGCAGACTCCAGCCCGATCAGGCTGCCAACGGTGATGGCGATCGCCGCGATCATGGCGATGATCCAGCTTCGGCGACGCAACCAGGACGTGAGCAATCGAGACATGAGGGCCTGTGGCGAGGTGTTGAGGAGGGGCGTGCAGGGAATACCGATGATCGAACGCGTTTCGATCATAAGTCGAAAATCGCGTTGTTTCGCGAATTGTCAGTCAATTCCTACGCAAAAACCAGCGGGGTCCGGGCAGTCGCCTACGCGCCGTTTTTCTACCATTCACTCAGCGTCCGAGGGTTCGCGCCGCGTTGCGCAAACCGGTGTCGCGCCGTCGGAGGCGAACGAAGTCTCCGGGAAACGATGCATTGACCGAGGAGAGCGCTATGTTGAAGTGGGCGTTGATGTTCGCACTGATCTCGATCGTGGCGGGCCTGTTGGGCTTCACCGGGATCGCCGCGGGTGCCGCCGGGATCGCGAAGATTCTGTTCGTGCTGTTCCTGGTGCTGTTTGTGATCTTCCTGCTGCTTGGACTGACTGTCGCCAAGAAGATCGTCGATTAGACGGAGCGCTGCCGCACGGGGCTTGTCCGTGCGCTGAAGCGATACTGTGACGCGTCATGCAGACGCGCGCGGCCCGTTCCCCTACAAGGAGGTTGCGATGCTTCACTATGCTGTCGTTTTTTTCGTGATCGCGTTGATCGCTGCAGTGTTCGGCTTTACGGGAATCGCCGTCGGTGCCGCAGAGATCGCAAAGATCCTGTTCTTCATCTTTCTGGTGATCTTCCTGGTCACACTTCTCTTTGGGGTGTTCCGACGATAGATGACGTCTGGGGCCGCCCGGGCAGCTCGCCAGGCGGCCCGGCATGCTGGCTGTGGAGGCGCAGGATCTCGTGCGGCACCATTGAGAGTTACCGGCAGATGATTCATTATTCGAGCGACCGAGCGTCACTGGAGCTTAGATGTCACCGACAACAATAAAAATCCTGATTGCCGACGACCACGCGATTGTCCGTACCGGCTTCAAGCAATTCATTGCCGACGAGTCGGACATGGAAGTGCTGGGCGAAGCGGCGAGCGGCGACGAAGTGATCCGTGCGGTTCGCGATACAGCCTTCGACGTCGTGTTGCTGGATATCGCCATGCCTGACAAGAACGGTATCGACACGTTGCGCGTGATCAAACAACTGCGCCCGGCGCAGGGCGTACTGTTCCTGTCGACGTATCCTGAAGCGCAGTATGCGGTCAACCTGCTGCGCGCCGGCGCGAACGGATATCTGATGAAGGATGCGGCGCCCGAGGAAATCATCCGGGCTATCCGCACAGTGGCGCGCGGCCACCGCTATGTCAGCGAAGGTACCGCCGACCTGCTCGCGCAGAAGCTGGACCAGCCGGGCGACGAGCCGATCCACGAGCAACTCTCGGAGCGCGAGTTCCAGGTGTTCTGCAAGCTCGCGCAGGGCCGCACGCCCACCGAAATTGCGGACGAGTTGCATCTGTCGGTAAAGACCGTCAGCACGTATCGCGCGCGCGTGCTGGAAAAGATGCATTTGAAAACCAATGCCGACCTGACGCTCTACGCGCTCAAGAACGGCTTGATCAGTTGATAGCGAGGTTGTCATGCCAACCGGGAACGCGGCAACGCATACGGGGTCCGGTTTGCCCCTCAAGGTGCTCTTGATCGAAGACTCGGCGGTCATCCGCGAGAGCCTGTCCGAAGCGCTCGGTTCGACCGGGATGCTCCAGGTGACAGGCGTGGCGGAGACGGCCGACGACGCGGTCCGCACACTCCAGGAAGATTCGTTCGACGCGGTGATCGTCGATATTCAACTGCGACGCGGCTCGGGCATGGACGTGCTCTCCTACCTGCACGACGCGGGACTGCTGCCCCAACTGATGGCCATCGTGCTCACGAACTATGCATTGGCCACGTACCGCAAGCGTTGCCAGCAACTGGGTGTGCAGTACTTCTTCGACAAATCGCTCGAATTTGACCGCGTGATCGAAGTGCTCGACGACTTCGCCTCTCGCAGACAAGCGTGATCGCCGTCAGGTTCAGTCGAAATCCGATATAAGGAGATCAAGTTTTATTATTTTCATCTATTTAGATGCATGGGCTAGAATGTTGTCTTTGCACTGAATATCGAGTCAAGGCGGCGGCACTGCGGGCGGTTTCAGCAGTGGGGCTGCTATTTTTTTGCATGATCGAACTCCAGAACATTACCCAGCGTTTCGCTGGGCCCAAGGGGCCGATCGACGCGCTTTCCAACATCAGCCTGTCGATCGAGCGCGGCGAAGTCTTCGGCATCATTGGCCGCAGCGGCGCCGGCAAGAGCACGCTCGTGCGTGTCATCAATCTGCTCAATCGTCCGAGCGACGGCAGCGTGCGCGTCGACGGGCAGGACCTCACGTCGCTGTCGTCCGACGCGCTGCGTCAGGCGCGCCGCCGCATCGGCATGATCTTCCAGCACTTCAATCTGCTCAACTCGCGCACCGTCTACGAGAATGTGGCGTTGCCGCTGGAGTTGGCGGGTCTGTCGGCGGCGGAGATTCGCGCGAAGATCCTGCCGCTGCTCGAACTCGTCGGTCTGACGGCACAAAAGGATCGTTATCCGTCGCAGATTTCCGGTGGCCAGAAGCAGCGGGTGGGCATTGCCCGCGCGCTGGCGAGCGAGCCGCAGGTGCTGCTCTCGGATGAAGCGACGTCGGCGCTCGATCCCGAAACGACGCGCTCGATTCTCGAGTTGCTCAAGCGCATCAATCGCGAGCTGGGCCTGACCATTGTGCTGATTACACACCAGATGGAAGTCATCAAGCAGGTGTGCGACCGCGTCGCCGTGCTCGATGCCGGCCGTGTGGTCGAGCAGGGCCGTGTCATCGACGTGTTCTTGCGCCCGCGTCACGACGTCACGCGTGCGCTTATCGGCGACGTGATTTCGCAGGAGCTGCCCGCGGGCGTTCGCGAGCGTGTCGCGTCGCGCATCGGCAACGGTCACGATCACCTGTATCGTCTGGCGTTCTCCGGCGCAGGCGTCGATCAGCCGCTGCTCTCCGAGGCGATTCGTCGCTACGAACTCGATTTCAACATCCTGCACGGCCAGATCGACGAGATCCAGGGGCAGGCGTTCGGATCGCTCGCCGTGCTGGCGGGCGGCACCCCGGCCCGGGTGGCCGAAGCCATGGCGTTCCTCGCCAGTCAAGGTGTTGTCGTTGAGGAGCTGAGCCATGTGGAGTGAAATGTTCGATCTCTTCGTCTCCTCCTTCTGGGAGACGCTCATCATGGTCGGGATTTCCGGCCTGATCGGTGCCGTGGTCGGCGTGCCGCTTGGCGTGCTGCTCTATCTGACGGATCGCAACGGCGTGTTGCAAAACCTGCCGACCAATCGTGTCGTCGGCATCCTCGTCAACGCGGTGCGCTCGACACCGTTCATCATCCTGCTCGTCGCGGTGATCCCGTTCACGCGTCTGATTGTCGGCTCATCCATCGGCACGATGGCGGCCGTGGTGCCGCTCACCATCGCCGCCGCGCCGTTCGTCGCGCGCCTGGTGGAGACGGCCCTGCGCGAGGTCGACCGTGGCCTGATCGAGGCGGCGCAGTCGATGGGCGCGACCACCGGCCAGATCGTCACCAAGGTGTTGCTGCCCGAGGCCTTGCCGGGCATCGTGGCCGGTCTGACGATCACGTTCGTCAGTCTGGTCGGCTATTCGGCAATGGCCGGCGCCATCGGCGGCGGCGGTCTGGGCGACCTGGGCATCCGATACGGCTATCAGCGCTTCCTGCCCGAAGTGATGATTACCGTCGTGCTGATCCTGATCGTCTTCGTGCAGTTGGTACAGACGTTCGGCGACTGGCTGGTGCGTCGCCTGAGCCATAAGTAACATCTCATATAACAACGTCGCCGGCGCACCGGCACATCACACACACGAGGTTTTTCCATGCAACGTCGCACGCTTTTCAAACTGCTGGCCGGTGTCGGTGCCGCTACGGTTTTCGCCACGCAATTCGCCGCGTCGGCGGTTGCCGCCGATGTCGTCAATCTGAAGATCGGTGTCACGGGCGGCCCGCACGCGCAGATCTTCGACGAAGTGAAGAAGGTCGCGGCCAAAGACGGTCTGAATATCAAGGTCATCGAGTTCAGCGATTATGTGCAACCGAACGCCGCGCTGTCGTCGGGCGACCTGGACGCGAACAGCTACCAGCACCAGCCGTACCTCGACGCCCAGGTGAAGGACCGTGGCTACAAGCTTGAGTCGATCGCCAAGACCGTGATCTTCCCGATGGGCATCTATTCCAAGAAGATCAAGTCGCTGGCCGATCTGAAGGCCGGCGACAAGGTGTCGCTGCCGAACGACCCGACCAACGGCGGCCGTGCCCTGCTGTTGCTGCAGAAGCAGGGCCTGCTCAAGCTGCGTGCCGACGCCGGTCTGAAGGCGACGCCGCTCGACGTGGTCGATAACCCAAAGAAGCTGAAGTTCGTCGAGCTGGACGCCGCACAACTGCCGCGCTCGCTCGACGATGTGGCGGTGGCCGTCATCAACACGAACTTTGCGATGGAAGCCGGTCTGAACCCGAAGCGTGATTCGATTGCCATCGAAGACGCCAACGGCCCGTACGCCAACGTGTTGGTCATTCGCACGGCCGACAAGAACAAGCCCTGGGTGGCCAAGCTGATCAAGGCTTACCATTCGCCGGAAGTGAAGGCCTTCATCGAGAAGAAGTTCGGCGGCTCGGTGGTCACCGCCTGGTAAGTTCGGGAGGGCGCGCCGGTCGGCGGCACCCTCGCGAAGCAACGGCAACGCTTTGCGGCGTTGCCGTTTTTTTTCGTCTCCGCGCCGGAGGAATGCCGGGCGCACGCGATGGATATCCAGGGTGTTCGACGGTGGGGGTTTCGCCGTCTCGGCGTGTGTGGCAAATCCGACACTGTCACAGATTTGTCAAACAACGGCGATAGCCTGAGGGCAAGTAAAAGACGGTGCCTGCGGGCACCGTCAACAGACGCGGATACGGGCCATAGAGCAGCTACCGCAAGCGAAGCACGGGGAACGGGTGAAACGCTTCATCGAAGCGCAGCGCGCCTTCGATGGGTATGGACGCGCCCGGCACATGCCCGCACAACGCAATGCGATTTGCATGATGGCGGCGCACCGCACCGACCTACGGAGTTCCCGTTGAACCTTCCCCCGCCTGTCGCGATACGTCCGCCGGAGCGCTTTGCCGCGCCTGGAACACTGCACGATGCGATATCGACGTCCGTCGCGGCGTCAGTGCCCGATGCGGAACCCGACGAGGCCGCATGGCTCGCCGAGCTGTGCGAGGGTATCGGTCTGACCTGCGTGTTCCAGCCGATTCTCGACTTTCGCACGTCGGGCGTTGCCGGCTACGAGGGGCTGGTGCGGGGGCCCGCCGGCACGGCGATCCATTCGCCGCTGGCGCTGTTCGCCGCCGCGCGTCGCCACGGTCTGCTCGCGCCGCTCGAACTGGCTTGCCGTCGCACGGTGCTGCGTGGCTTCGTCGAGCAGGACCTGCCGGAACGCCTCTTCCTGAACATCGGTCCGGTCACTCGAGCGCACCCGGTCGGCGGCGTGAGCGAATCGCTGGGTCTCGACGAAACGTTTGCCATGCTCCAGCCGCTGCGCCTCGCCCCCGAGCGTGTCGTGCTCGAACTCACGGAGCATGCGCCTGCGCTGGATCTGGCAAGCACGCGCGCTTCGCTCACGGCGTATCGCGCGCTGGGTTTCGAAGTGGCGCTCGACGATATGGGCGAGGGCTATGCGAGCCTGCGGCTGTGGTCCGAGCTGCGGCCCGATTACGTCAAGATTGACCGGCATTTCGTCGACGGCATCGACACCGACACCGTCAAACTCCAGTTCGTGCGGTCGATGCGCCAGATCGCGGAGGCGAGCGGCACGCGGGTCATCGCGGAGGGCATCGAGCACGCCGAGGAACTGCAGGTCGTGCGCGATCTCGGCATCTTCCTCGGTCAGGGGTATTTCATCGCGCGCCCGGAAGCGAAGCCGCAACGGGCGATCACGGCCCACGTGCGGGCGGTTGTCAACGAGCGCCGCGCCTATGTACATCAACAACCGAGTCAACTCGGTGCGGGCAATGTGACGCTGGAGCGAATCGCGTCGTATGTGCAGCCAGTCTCACCGGAGATCCGCAGCGAAGATGTCGTGGCGCGTTTCGAGAGCGATGCGACGCTCGACGTGCTGCCGGTGGTCGAGCATGACCGTGCCGTGGGATTGATCGGACGCGCGTCGCTGATCGGCCGGTTCGCTCGGCCTTTTACGCGTGAACTCTACGGACGCAAGCCTTGCTCGGCCGTGATGGAGCCGCGCCCGCTCACATTCGACAAGAGCGCGCGCATTGAGGATCTGAGCCGCATGATTGCCGAAGGCGCCAGCCGGCAAATCGCGGGCGGTTTGATCGTCACCGATCAAGGGCGATATCTGGGCGTGGCGCAGGGCCACGCGCTGATGCGTCACATCACCGATATGCAGCTCGACGCGGCGCGGTACGCCAACCCGCTCACGCTGCTGCCGGGCAACGTGCCGATCGACGACTACATGGATCGCATGATCGGTGAGCGGCAGTCGTTCTTCGCCTGCTATGTCGATCTCGATAACTTCAAGCCGTTCAACGACGTGTTCGGCTACCGGCGCGGCGACGACCTGATCCAACTGGTCGCGCGCGTGCTCATGGCGGTGCGCAACCCTGAGCGCGACTTCCTTGGTCACATCGGTGGCGACGACTTTCTGGTGGTGTTTCGCAGCCCCGATTGGGAGGCGCGTTGCCGCGAGGCGCTCAGGCGCTTCGGCGAGGCCGTGACGGAATACTTCCATCCGGATCAGATCGCGGCGGGCGGGTTCGAAGCGGAAGATCGTCGCGGCATGATCATCTTTCACCCGATCACGAGCTTGTCGATCGGCGTGGTGGCGGTCACGCCGGAGAGCTTTCCCTCGCACGTGGAAGTCTCGGCCGCGGCCGCCGACGCCAAGAAGATGGCCAAGCGCGCGCTCGGCAACAGCCTGTTCGTCGAGCGTAGGCGCGCCCACCGGTGAGCGTGCCCGGCATGCCGCACATGACGTAAAAAAAGCCCGCCGCAAATGCATTGCAGGCGGGCTTTTCCGTCGGCGCTGCCGATGTTCGGAGCGCTTAGTGCGAGAGCGCGGGCATGCCTTCCATGCTGGCGACGTCTTCTTCACGCTCACCCGCCAGGTACGGCGTACGCCAGCCGGCCTTCACGCCCCAGTGATAGAACGCAAGCGACATGGCGGCCACAATCACCATATCCCAGCCATACGGCAGCAGGCCAAGACCGCCGAACTCCTTGCTGCCGATATACGAGCACAGCGCCATCGCCGGCAGGTAGCCGATCAGCCACCACGATGCCTTGAGGTCACGGCCGAAACCCTGCCACCGATCCTTCGCCTGATAGTAGAAGTAGACGGGCAACGCCACGATCACCAGTACGATGATCTGGCCCGTGAGCGGCCAGCGAGCCCAGTAAAGAATCAGCGACGCGCACACGAAGGCGAACGGTGCGATCAGTGACAGGCCTCGCAGGCGCAGTGGACGGTGCAGCTCGGGGGCCGAGCGACGCAGCGCCATCACGCTGATCGGGCCCGTCAGGTACGAGATCACGGTCGCGACCGAGATCACGGCGGCCAGCGAGTCCCAGCCGCGGAAGAAGAACATGAAGATGAACGAGATCGCCAGGTTAAACCACATCGCCGGGCGCGGCACGCCATACAGCGGATGCACGTGACCGAGGATCGCGGGCAATGTGCGGTTGCGCTCCATCGCGTAGATCATGCGGCTCGTGGTGGCCATATAGGTGGTGCCGGTGCCGCTCGGGCTCAGGAAAGCATCGAAATACAGCACGATGGCCAGCCAGTTCAGGCCGAGTGCGATCGCCAATTCCGCGAACGGCGAGCTGAAGCTCACCATGTGCCAGCCGCCGGCCAGCTGTTCGGGGGAGAGCGCACCGATGTAGGCCACTTGCAGCAGCAGGTAAATGACGGTGGCGAGCAGGATCGAGCCGACCACCGCGAACGGGATGCTGCGCCCCGGGTCGCGTGCTTCGCCCGCGAGGTTCACCGGACTTTGGAAGCCATTGAACGCGAACACGATGCCCGACGTGGCGACGGCGGTGAACACCGCCGACATGCCGTTCGGCGCGAAACCGCCGTGCTCCGCCACGTTGAAGTTGCCCGGGTGGAAGCCCGCGATCATCAGGCCGGCAATGGTCAATGCCGGAATGGCGAACTTGAACAACGTGATGGCCGTGTTGGCGCGCGCGAACAGTTTCACGCCCCAGTAGTTGAGCATGAAGTAGCCGATCACGAGCAGCGCGGAGAGCATGAGGCCGCTCGTGCTGAGCGTGCCGTCGACAAACAGGGCGTGCGTCCAGTCGTACGGCCACGTACTCATATACTGAATCGATGCTTCGGCCTCGATCGGAATAACCGAGACGATGGCAATCCAGTTGGCCCACGCGGCGATGAAGCCGACGAGGCTGCCGTGCGAATAACGCGAGTAGCGGACCATGCCGCCTGACTCGGGGAACATCGCGCCGAGTTCGGCGTAAGTGAGCGCGATGGCCAGGATGACGACGGCGCCGATGAGCCACGCGAAAAGGGCGGCGGGGCCGGCGATCTTGGCGGCCTTCCAGGCACCGAACAACCAGCCGGAGCCGATGATCGAGCCAAGACCGGTCAACATCAGGGCGAAGGGCCCGATGTTACGCATGAGGGGTTGATTGTTATCCATTCGATGTCTTCTCCACGCCCGGGGGGGGCAGGCACCGGTCCCGATGAGGGCGGGCGGTACGCTGCGCGAGGGCGGACAAATTTCCCGCAGGCCGGTCGCCGTCAGCACGGGCCTGACGGTTCGGGGGCGGCGCTGGCGGGGCGCGACTTCTGACTTCTGCTACTGAGTTTCGCGAATATCGAACGATTTCCACGTCGCGGCGTACTTGCGAGCGCGGCTACCCCGAATTGGGGTCGGAGTTCCCATTCGCGAAAAAAAGCGCGATTCTACCCGAGGGAATGGCGTTGTGTGGGACTTTGTGACACTTTCGCGATGGGATCGGGTTCGCCGACATCAGGTCGAAATGCGCGCAAGCCAGTCAGCATGCGGATCTCAGGGGGCGGGAAAGCCCTTATTACAGATTATTAAAGGGTCAGATGAATATCGGACCCGAATGAGGCGCGAATTCGCCACTGGGCACGGCGCGGTGTGATGTCGCTGTCAGATGCCGGGGGAGGGGGTAGGACGCTCGGTGCGCCCCGGCCCCCGGACCGTGCTTACAAGCCGAGATCCGCGTATAGGGTAGCCATACGCGCATCGATGTCGGCGGTCATTTCGATGGGGCGTCCCCATTCGCGCGACGTTTCGCCGGGCCATTTGTTGGTCGCGTCGATCCCCATCTTCGAGCCCAGTCCTGCCGTGGGCGACGCGAAATCGAGATAGTCGATGGGGGTCTGGTCGACGAGCGTCGTATCCCGGGTCGGATCGACGCGCGTGGTGATGGCCCAGATGACTTCCTTCCAATCCCGGATATCGACGTCCTCGTCGACCACGACGATGAACTTCGTATACATGAATTGCCGCAGGAAACTCCAGACGCCGAACATCACGCGCTTGGCATGCCCCGGATACGCCTTCTTCATCTGCACGATGGCCATTCGGTAGCTACAGCCTTCCGGAGGCAGATAGAAATCCGTGATCTCGGGGAATTGCTTCTGCAGCAGCGGCACGAAGACTTCGTTGAGCGCGACGCCGAGCACGGCCGGCTCATCGGGCGGTTTGCCCGTGTAGGTGGAGTGATAGACCGCGTTACGGCGCAGGGTAATGCGCTCGATCGTGAACACCGGGAACCACTCCTGCTCGTTGTAGTAGCCGGTGTGATCGCCGTAGGGGCCTTCGAGCGCATGGGCGTAACCCGCTGTCGCGCCGCGCGACGGCGGCGGCGGTGCGCCATCGGGTGCGCGCGGCGGTGTCGCGGCGGGGTAAATGAAGCCTTCGAGCACGATCTCGGCACGTGCGGGAACGCGCAGCGACTCCAATCCCGGTGTCAAACACTTGGCCAGCTCAGTGCGGCTGCCGCGCAGCAAGCCCGCAAACTGATACTCGGACAGCGAATCGGGCACGGGGGTGACGGCGCCGAGCATCGTCGCCGGATCGGCGCCCAGTGCGACGGCCATCGGAAAAGGCTTGCCGGGGTTCGCCTGTGCGAACTCGCGGAAGTCGAGCGCACCGCCCCGGTGGGCGAGCCAGCGCATGATGACCTGGTTGCGTCCGATGACCTGTTGGCGGTAGATGCCGAGATTCTGGCGTTTGCGATGCGGCCCTTTGGTAATGACCAGGCCCCACGTGATGAGCGGGGCGGCATCGCCGGGCCAACAGGTCTGAATCGGCAGCCGCGCGAGGTCGACATCGTCGCCCTCCCAGACGATCTCCTGACACACCGGGCTGCCGACTTCCTTGGGCGCCATGTCCCAAACGGCCTTGGCCATGCCCAGCAGCTTGCCCGCATCCTTGAGCCCGCGTGGCGGTTCGGGTTCTTTGAGCGTCGAGAGCAGGCGACCGATATCGCGCAACGAACCGAGCGCGTTCTCGCCTTTATCGACGCCCATGCCGAGCGCCACTCGTTCAGGGGTGCCAAACAAGTTGGCCAGCACGGGCATGTCGTAACCGGTCGGCCGCGCAAACCACAGCGCCGGGCCGGCCGCTTTGAGGACGCGGTCGGCGAGCGCCGTCATCTCCAGCACCGGCGATACCGGCACGTCTATGCGACGAAGCTGGCCGGATCGCTCCAGTTGCGCGGTGAAGTCACGAAGATCGACATATTTCATGAAACAAACCGTTACCAAAAATTTTTACGGAATTCATACGGCCGGTGAAAACGGCCGTTTGAATTCCAGGAAAGTCGGAGTGACACCCTTGTAAACGCGGGGTTTAGGCAGGGCATTTTACCGGTCAAGGTGTCCAGACGTCACGGCAAAACAGCTGTTACAAATTACTTTTGGTAATGTTCTGTCGTGATAATAGTATTGACTGTTTATATATGGCTGCTACAATCCGCCCGTTGAATCCAAAAAGGCGGCTTTGAAGACGGGTAGGCCGACCCGCTCAAGCTTAGCGACAACTACAACATTGACGTGGATTTTCAGTCGCTGGTTTTCTCACCGAGGTCGGGAAACCAGTGTTTTAGGAAGCAGCGCGGGCAATAGCTCGTCAGCGCCAGAGACCTGAACAGGTCGGCGTGCTGCGGCGGTAGTGGCATCGTCCAAGACACACACGATGCCCCGCCTTGTTCCCTATGCCGTAAATGAGCGTTACACGGGATGCCTGGCGGGCATCGCGGCTCATTTCCATACGCCCCGGGGCCACCCCGTGGTGACGGCGTAACCGGAGTACGTAGTATGAAGAAGTCTGGTTTATCACCCTGGCTACTGGCCGTGATCCGTGCGCTCGGCGCGCGAGGTACGGCAACGGTAGCCTTGGCTCGTCGCGATTGGCGTCGCCTCGCATGGCACGGCGGTCGTGTTGGACTCTATACGTCCAGCGCGGTGGGCCTGGTTGCCGTGGTCGGCACGCTGGCGCTGTGGGCGCAGCCGACGTGGCGCGCCGATCTGGCGTCGCAAGTCGGTCCGCTGCTCGAGGCCGCCACGGGATCCGCCCATGCGGCCGATCCGGGCGGCAACGGCGCTGTGGTCGCTGAGCGCTCGCCGTCGGACGCGTCGATGATGGCGCAAGCGGCGCAGCACGTGCCGTCGGCCGCCGTGCTCGCGGCCTATATTCCGAATCAGCGTGTGGCCGCCGATGCGCGCGCCACCAAGCCGCTGGACTCGCGCGAGCAAATCGCCGTCGCCGACTATCTGGCACGTCGCTATCGCGTGGCCGGAGACGTCACGGGCAACCTCGTGCGCGCGGCGTACTCGACCGGCAAGGAAGTCGGCCTCGATCCGCTGCTGCTGCTGGCTGTGATGGCCATCGAGTCGGGCTTCAACCCGTACGCCGAAAGTACCGTGGGTGCGCAGGGCCTCATGCAGGTGATGTCGAAGGTGCATCGTGACAAGCTTGAGTACTTCGGCGGTCCCGAGGCGGCCCTGCACCCCATTGCCAACATCAAGGTGGGTGCGCTGATCCTGAAGGAATGTATCGCCAGCGGCGGCTCGCTCGCTGGTGGTCTGCGCCGCTATGTGGGGTCGACCAGCGCAGGCGACGGTGGATACGGTGCCAAGGTACTCGCCGAGCGCGATCGACTGCGTAGCGTTGCCATGGGACACAAGGTCTCGCCGAACGCGCCGCAAGCGCCGGTTATCGTCAGCTCGGCCAAGCCTGTGGCGAAACCGGTCTCGGCTGGCAAGTCGGGCGAACCGACGGATTCGGTGGCGACGCCGGCGGCCTCGGTGGGCAAGGCGGCCGCCAAGTCGCTCGAAGCGGACGACAGCACCGCCGCCTGATCGGCCATCGGCGGCGTGGTGTGCCTGGGCCGGTGCATCGTTTTTCCCGTCGAGCCGTCGGCACGCGACGGTTCTCTATAGAGAGCGCCATCGCGGCCCAAGAAAAAACCCATCGAAGTGATTCGATGGGTTTTTTTGTTTCTGCGTCCCGAATACGGGGCTGGCCGGCGACTCAGCCGGCAGCGAACACCCGTTCGATGCGGTCCATCGCCTCGTGCAATTGATCGAGCGACGTGGCATATGACAATCGGATGTAGCGGCGCGGCTCGGAAAAACCAAAATCGAGTCCCGGCACGAGCACGACGTCGGCTTGTTGCAAGAGAGACTGCGTGAGGCGGTCGCTGTCGGCGGCGTCCGGATGCGATACGCCGGTGCAGTCCGCGTAGACGTAAAACGCGCCGTCAGGCATCACGGGCACCTGGAAGCCAAGGCGCTCGAGCGCCGGCACGATGTAGTCGCGTCGCTCACGGAAGGCATTCTTGCGCGCCTCGAAGATCGCCATCGTTTCCGGTTGGAAGCAGGCCGTCGCCGCGTGTTGCGCCACGGCGGAGGGGCAGATGAACAGATTCTGCGCGAGCTTCTCGAACGTCGACACCATCGACGGCGGCACGACCAGCCAACCAAGGCGCCAGCCTGTCATATTGAAGTACTTCGAGAAGCTGCTCACGACCAGAACGTCGTCGCCGAAGGTCAGCGCCGTGGTGGGCTGGCTGTCGTAGGACAGGCCCTGATAGATCTCGTCGACAAGCGTGAAGCCGCCGCGCGCGCGCACGGCTTTGACGATGCGGGCCAATTCCGCCGTCTCGATGGACGTGCCCGTTGGATTCGACGGCGAGGCGAGGAGCACCCCTTTCGTCGCCGCGCCCCAATGGGATTCGATGCGCTCGGCCGTCAACTGGAAGCGCTCCGCGGGGCCCGAGGGGATCAACACGGGTTTTCCGTCGAACGTGGAGACGAAATGGCGGTTGCACGGATAGCAGGGATCCGGCATGAGCACTTCGTCGCCCACGCCGACCAGCGCGGCACACGCCAACACGAGGGCGGCCGATGCACCGGCCGTCACGACGATACGCGACGGTTCGACCTCCACGCCGTAAAAGCTACGGTAATAACCGGCGATGGCCTCCCGCAGGGCTGGGATGCCCATCGCCCCCGTGTATTGGGTTCGCCCGTCACGCATAGCCTTCACCGCCGCCTCGATCACTGCCTCGGGGGCCGTGAAGTCCGGCTCGCCGATGCCCATGTGAATGACGCGATGCCCCGCCTTTTCGCGCAGCGCAGCCTGCTTGGCCAGCTCCATGACGTGAAACGGGGCGATGTCGTCGACACGTTGCGCCAGCTTCAGTGCGGCGGGGGCGAGGTCGGGCGTTCGATCCATGATGTCGGGGGGGAGACAGGAAGGAGAAGGTGGGGGACTTGCGGGGCGAACGCTACGGGGCGATTGCCCCGTTCGGCGTGCACGCGACGCGGGAGGAATCGTCAGGCCGGCCGGCCTGCGATACCTTGCGCAGCCCTCGCGTAGGGCTATGCGCTTTTGCCGCGACCGCCATTGCGATTCGCGGCGACTTCGTCTGGCCGCACTTCCGCGGCCAACTTGTCGAGGACGCCATTCACGTAGCGAAAGCCTTCGACACCGCCAAAGGTCTTGGCGAGTTCGACCGCCTCGTTGATGACCACGCGGTACGGAATGTCCAGGTGGTGAATCAGTTCGTAGGCACCAATGACCAGCACGCCATGCTCGACCGGCGACAGTTCGGCGGCCGGGCGGTCGAGGTAGGGCTGGAGTTGCTGCGACAAGGCGTCCGCCTCACGGATGCTGCCGTGCAACAGGGCATCCAGGTGCGTGCGGTCGGCCTTGTCGTAGCCGGGGGTGGTGCGCAGATGCGCATCGATCTCACCCGCGTGGTCGCGCGAGAGCAGCCATTGATACAACCCTTGCAACGCAAATTCGCGCGCGCGGCGGCGAGCACTCTTCATTACCGATTTTCCTCTTCTTCGTCTTCGTCTTCGTCCAATCCGTCGTCGCCACCGAGCATGTCGATCGCTTCGAGCAGATTGGCCATTTCCACCGCCACGCGGGCGGCGTCGCGGCCCTTTTCGGCGGCGCGCGCTTCGGCCTGTTCGTCGTTCTCGGTCGTGAGCACCGCATTGGCGATGGGAATGCCGAAGTCGAGACCAATACGCGAAATGCCGGCACCGCTCTCGTTCGAGACCAGTTCGAAGTGATATGTCTCGCCGCGAATGACTGCGCCGAGCGCGATCAGCGCGTCGAACTGGCCGCATTCGGCCATCTTCTGCAATGCCAGCGGAATTTCCAATGCGCCGGGCACCGTGACGAGCAGCACGTCGTCGCCATCGACGCCGAGGCGATCGAGTTCGGCCACGGCAGCGGCGCGAAGTGCCGTGCAAACGGCGTCGTTGAATCGTGCTTGCACAATGCCTATGCGCAGGCCTTCACCGTCGAGTTCGGGCTGATATTGTCCGATGTCCATAATGGGCTTCCTCTAAAAAAGTACCGTCCAGGCGGTGCGGCCAACGTTGTGCCGGCATGCCCGAGACAGGCATGGCTCGGCAAGGTGATGCCCCGCTGCCACTGGCGGGCGGGCCATCGATACAAGACTATTCAGGCGCCCGGTGCGCCGGGCATCGGCTGGAAGCCGGTGACCTCCAGGCCATAACCTGCCATGTTGGGGATTTTGCGCGGGCTCGAGAGCACCCGCATTTTACCGACGCCCAGCTCGCGCAAGATTTGCGCGCCAACGCCGTGCGTGCGGAAGTCCACAGGGCGGCGCTTGGCGCGCGCCGCCTGCTCGGTTTCGTCGAGCGCTTCGAACTGATTGAACAGATGCTCGGGCGTCTCCACGCAGTTCAGCAGCACGACAACCCCTTTGTCCGCCTCGGCAATCGCTTGCATCGCGCCCGCGAGGGTCCAGGAGTGGGTCGACACGCCGGTCTCGAGCAGATCGAGCACCGAGAGCGGTTCGTGCACGCGCACGAGCGTTTCGTCGGCTGGGTTCGGAACCCCGCGCACCAGCGCGAGGTGCGGATTGCCGCTCGGCTTGTCGCGGTAAAGCGTGGCCTGGAACGGGCCCCAGGCCGTTTGCATTTCGCGCGTGGCGACCGTCTCGATCATCGATTCGGTGCGGCTGCGGTAGTGGATCAGATCGACGATCGTACCGATCTTGATGTTGTGCTGCTCGGCGAACTCCAGCAACTGCGGCAGGCGTGCCATCGTGCCGTCGTCGTTCATGATTTCGCAGATGACGGCGGCGGGCGTGAGGCCGGCCATGGCCGTCAGGTCGCAACCGGCTTCGGTGTGACCGGCGCGCACCAAGACGCCGCCGGGCTGCGCCATGATCGGGAACACATGACCCGGCTGGACGATGTCCTCCGGACGCGCGTCGCGGCCAATGGCCGTCTGCACCGTGTGGGCGCGATCCGCTGCCGAGATGCCCGTGGTGACGCCTTCGGCCGCTTCGATCGACAGCGTGAACGCGGTGCCGTACTGGGTCCCGTTGCGGTAGGTCATCAGCGGCAGGTTGAGCTGCTTGCAACGCGCCTGCGTGAGCGTGAGGCAAATCAGGCCGCGGCCGTATTTGGCCATGAAGTTGATGGCTTCAGGCGTCGCGAACTCGGCCGCCATGACCAGGTCGCCTTCGTTTTCGCGGTCTTCCTCGTCGACGAGGACAACCATGCGGCCGGCCTTCAGCTCGGCAATGATTTCTTCTGTAGTGGCCAACGGCATAGCGGACAACGCGGGGCGGAATTTGGAAAGGCTCTATTCTACGCCAAGCGGGTGTCCGTCTGCGTCCGAATCTCGCAAGTGCGCGAATCCGGATCGGGTGGGGCCAGTGAACCGCGTGACGTGCCAATCCGGGCGACGTCGTGGGCCGCGGGTGCGCTTTGCCGCATGAGAACATGAGGACGCCACCGAAGGGTGCGTCCCCATGTCTCATTTTGACGCCGAACGTCCGTGCGCTGGGCCGCGGCGCGCTACGTCACGCGCCGAGATACGCGCGTTTGATGTCGTCGTTCGCGAGCAGGTTCTCGGCCGAGTCGGCGAGCACGACGCGACCGGTCTCGAGCACATAGCCGCGATCGGCCACGTTCAACGCCTTGTTCGCGTTTTGCTCCACCAGAAACACGGTGACGCCTTCTTCGCGAATCGCGCGAATGATGTCGAAGATCTGCGCGATCACGAGCGGTGCCAGGCCGAGCGTCGGTTCGTCGAGCAACAGCAGGCGCGGACGGCTCATCAGCGCCCGCCCGATGGCCAGCATCTGCTGTTCGCCGCCCGACATCGTGCCCGCGCGCTGCTTGCCGCGCTGCGCGAGCCGCGGGAACAGTTTGAACACGTGGTCCATCCCGGCGTCGATCTGATCCTTGGAGGCGAAAAAGCCGCCCATCTTCAGGTTCTCGATGACCGTCAGACTCGGAAATACCCGGCGGCCTTCCGGTGAAATCGCCAGCCCCATGCGCATGATGTCGTGCGTGGCGCATCCCGTGATGTCGCGACCTTCGAACATGACACGTCCGCTCGATGCGCGCGGCGTGCCGCACACGGTCATCATCAACGTCGTCTTGCCCGCGCTGTTACTGCCGATGAGCGTGACGATCTCGCCCTTGTTCACTTCGATCGACACGCCCGAGAGCGCCTCGACGGCCCCGTAATGGGTATGGATTTGTTCCAGCTTGAGCATTATTCCTCCCCGAGGTAGGCCTTGATGACGCGCGGGTCGCGCCGCACCTCGTCGGGCTTGCCGGTCATGATCGGCTTGCCGTGTTCCATCACGAGAATCCGGTCCGACACGCCCATGACGAGGCTCATGTCGTGCTCGATCAGCAGCACTGAAATGCCGAACTCGTGACGCAGGTTGTCGACGAGTTGCTGCAACTCGACCTTCTCTTGCGGATTGAGGCCGGCGGCCGGTTCGTCGAGCATGAGCAGACGCGGTTCCGTGATCATGCAGCGTGCAATTTCGAGACGTCGCTGGTGTCCGTACGACAGCGTGCCGGCCTCGCGGTTGGCGACGGCCGTCAGGCCCAACCGGTCGAGCCACGCCTTGGCGCGCTCGAGCGCCGCGCGTTCGGCGCGACGGAACGCGCTCGTCGAGAACAGCCCTTGCAGAAAGCCGCTATGCACGCGCATGTGCTGTGCAACGAGCAGGTTCTCCACCACCGTCAACTGGCGGAACAGGCGGATGTTCTGGAACGTGCGTACGAGGCCACGTCGCGCCACGCTATGGCTCGGCAGGCCGGTGATGTTGTCGCCGTCGAGCGTGATCGAGCCGCCCGTGGGGCGATAGAAGCCGCCAACGCAATTGAAGACGGTCGTCTTGCCGGCGCCGTTCGGGCCGATGATGGCGAAGACTTCGTGCGGGCGGACGTCGAAATCGACGCCATCGACGGCCAGCAGACCGCCGAAGCGCATCTGCAGGCCGGAGAGTTTCAACAGTGCTGCACTCATTGCGGCAACTCCACGTGCGGGCGGGTGGCGGGCAACAGGCCCTGCGGACGCCACATCATCATCAGTACCATCACCAGGCCGAAAATCAGCATGCGGTATTCGGCAAAGTCGCGCGCGACTTCCGGCAGGACGGTCAGCAGAATCGCCGCGAGAATCACGCCGATTTGCGAGCCCATGCCACCGAGCACGACCACGGCGAGGATCAGCGCCGATTCGATGAATGTGAACGATTCGGGCGTGACCAGCCCCTGACGTGCGGCAAAGAATGCGCCGGCGAGCCCGGCGAACGATGCCCCGAGTGTGAACGCGGAGAGCTTGATGCGCGTGGGGTTCAGGCCGAGCGAGCGGCACGCGATTTCATCTTCGCGCAACGCTTCCCAGGCGCGGCCAATCGGCATGCGGATCAGGCGGCTAGTGACAAACAGCGTGAAGCCCACTAACGCAAACGCCAGCAGGTAGAGGTAGATCACCATGTGCGAGCCGTCGTACGGCAAGCCGATCAGTTCGTGGAACGTCTTCACGCCATCGACACTCGATGATCGCGCCATCTCGATGCCGAAGACACTGGGCTTCGGAATGCCCGAGACGCCGTCCGGTCCACCGGTCAGGCTCGTCAGGTTGTTCAGCAGCAGGCGGATGATTTCCCCGAAGCCGAGCGTCACGATGGCCAGATAGTCGCCCCGCAGGCGCAGCACCGGGAAGCCGAGCAGGAACCCGAAGGTGGCGGACATGAGTGCGGCAATCGGCAGGCATTCCCAAAAGGTCAGGCCGAAGTACTGGTTGAGCAGGGCATATGTATAGCCGCCGACCGCGTAGAAGCCGACGTAGCCCAGATCGAGCAGACCGGCGAATCCCACGACGATGTTCAGGCCCAGGCCGAGCACGCAGTAGATGAGGGCCAGCGTCGCCACATCCACCGCGCCGCGCGAGCCGACGAACGGCCACGCGAGCCCGATGGCGAGCAGCACCCACATGGCGCTAAGTTGCTGACGGCGTCCCAGGGTGGGGATGGCCGGCAGCGTGATGGCACGCGTCGAGCGCAGCAGGAACGGCTTGAGCATCTGGAACACGAAGACGACGGCCGCGGCGATCCAGACCGGACGCCAGTGCTGCTCGATCACGACGCGGTAGCCGTCGAGCTTCAGTTGCAGGCCGAGGATGGGGGCGGTGAGCACGATCGTCACGAGTGCGGAGATGACCGCACCCTTGAGGGTGTCGCCGGCCGGTGCGCGTTGGGCGGCGCCGGACTTGAGCGTGAGGGGTTGTGTCATGGTCGACCTCAGACTTTCTCGACGTCGGGCTTGCCCAGCAGGCCGGTGGGGCGGAACAGCAGCACCAGCACCAGCAGGCAGAACGCCACGATGTCCTTGTACTCGGAAGGCATGTAGCCGGAGGCGAGCGTTTCCGCCAGCCCCAGCAATACACCGCCCAGCATGGCGCCGGGAACGCTGCCGATGCCGCCCAGTACCGCTGCCGTGAAGGCCTTGATACCGGCGATGAAGCCGATGTACGGATTGAGCTTGCCGATGGTCAGGCCGATCAGCACGCCGCCGACGGCCGCGAGCATGGCGCCGAGCACGAAGGTGAACGAGATCACGCGGTTCGTATCGATGCCGAGCAGGTTGGCCATGCGCATGTCCTCGGCGCAGGCACGGCAGGCGCGGCCCATGCGCGAGTTGGCGATGAACAGCGTGAGCAGAATCATCAGCGCGACGGTCACGCCTACGATCAGCATGCGCGCGTAGGGAATGGTCACCGTGAAGTCACCCATCGGGATATCGATGGCGCCGGAGATCAGCATCGGCACGGACACGTCGCGCGCTCCCTGGCCGATCTGCACGTAGTTTTGCAGGAAGATGGACATGCCGATGGCGGAGATCAGCGGTCCGAGACGCGGGCCGCCGCGCAGCGGGCGATACGCCACCCGCTCGATCGCAAAGCCATACAGGCCGGTGATCAGCACCGAGACCAGCAGCGCCGCGCCCAAAACGAGCGGCAACGGGTAACCCGCTGCGGTGCCGATGGCCGTCAGTGTGACGAGACCGACGTAGGCGCCGATCATGTAGATCTCGCCGTGGGCAAAGTTGATCATGCCGATGATGCCGTAGACCATCGTGTAGCCGATGGCAATCAACGCGTAAATCGCGCCCAGCGTCAGGCCGTTGACCAGTTGCTGGGCAAACTGCGGGAAAAATTCGTTCATGCGGGAAGCCTCGCGACGAGCGGTGGCCGAGCGCGAATGCACGCCGCCCGCCGGGAACGGCGGGCGGCTGGGGGGATTCGCTGGCCGGTAAAGCGTCAGGAAATCAGTTGGCGGCGGTCTTGGTGGCGTCTTTGTGCCAGGTGTAGACCACGAACTTGAACGACTTCAGATCGCCTGCCGCGTCATACGCCACCTTGCCGATCGGCGTGTCGAACGTGTTCGCGTGCAGGTACTTGGCCACCTTCTCCGAGTCGGTGCTCTTCGCGCCGGCAATGCTCTTGGCGATCAGTTGCACCGCCGTGTAGGCCGGCATCTGGAACGGACCGTTCGGATCGCGCTTGGCGCTCGCGAAGGCCTTCACCAGCTTGGCGTTGGCCGGGTCGGCCGCGAAGTCGGCGGGCAGCGTCACGAGCATGCCTTCCGAGGCCGGGCCGGCGATCGCCGTCACGTCCTTGTTGCCCACGCCTTCCGGACCCATGAACGTGGCCTTCACACCTTGTTCGCGTGCCTGGCGCAGCAGCAGCCCCATTTCCGGGTGATAGCCGCCGAAGTACACGAAGTCCACGCCCTGTGCCTTGAGCTTGGTGATGACGGCCGAGTAGTCGGAGTCGCCGGCGTTGATGCCTTCGAACAGCACAACCGGGATCTTGGCGGCGTCGAGGTCCTTCTTCACCGACGTGGCGATACCCTGGCCGTACGACTGCTTGTCGTGCAGCACGGCCACCTTCTTCGGCTTGACCTTGTTGATGATGTACTGCGCGGCCGCCGGACCTTGCTGGTCGTCACGGCCGATGGTGCGGAAGATGAAGTGACGCTTCTTGCCTTCGGTCAATTGCGGTGCAGTCGCCGACGGCGTAATCATCACCACGCCTTCGTTCTCATAGATGTCCGATGCCGGGATCGTCGAGCCCGAGCACACGTGACCGATCACGTACTTGATCTTCTGGCTGACGATCTTGTTGGCGACGGCGACGGCCTGCTTCGGCTCGCACGCGTCGTCCATCATCACGGCTTCCAGCTTGTTGCCGTTCGCCCCGCCTGCCGCATTGATTTCGTCGATGGCGGTCAGCGCACCCGCCTTCACCATGTCGCCATATTGAGCGACCGAGCCGCTGAACGGGCCGGCGATGGCGATCTTGACGGTCTCGGCGTTGGCGCCCGTGCCGAGGACGGCAAGCGCAGCGGCGACGAACAGGGATTTGTGACGGAACTGCATCGTGGACATCTCCTTGATTTGTATTTTTTGAGCACCCGGTCGTGCGGTGCGCTTGATCGACGGCGGAACCCGGTCGGTATTGGCTCACTCCTGCCGCAGGCGACAGAAACGATGCGCCATAGTAGCGTAATCGGCCGTTAAATTGGAATAGCTATCCGGCGATGTCGTAAAACCCGCATGAATAAAGCGTTTCAAGACTGTTGAAAAAAAGAAATAAGAGTCGTCACAGCGATGATGCGTAGTACTACGCAGATTGAAATTTAAAAAAATCGGCGATGAATCGACAAATCGAGGGGCGAGTCGGCGACAACGGAGAAGACGGGATGGATTGTCGAATAGGACATTTTGGATACAATCCGCCAGTCATTGATATCCAATTCAGGCGGTTTGCATCCGATCTCGGGAGCGCCGGATCGATCGACGCGCTACATCGCCAAGGTGTGACGCCGATTGCGCGAGCGCCGGATGAGCGCGAGAAAGGCGTTGAGAATCGGGGAATCGTCGTCGCGCCGGTACATGCAGTTCAGTTCGATGGCGCGCAGATGTCGTGATTTCAGCGGCCGGTACACCACGCCGGGTAGCCGCAGGTTCGCCGCCGACTCCGTCGTCACGCAAACGCCGAAGCGGCTCGCGACGAGCGCGATCGACGTCACGACATCCTCCACTTCCTGCTCCACGCGCAACGTCACGCCCTCGGCCCGAAACGCGGCGGCGACTTCCTCGGCGAGTCCCGGCACCGGGGCGTTCGGGTACAGGATCATTCGCTCGTTATCGAGATCCGCCAGGGTCAGCGACGCGCGCTCGCATAGCGGATGACCTTCGTAGAGCGCGACGAGAAACGGCTCGCGATGAATCCAGTCGACGACGAGATCCGGCTCGTCCGGAATCAGCCGATTGAAGCCAATGGCGATGCGCCGCTCGCGCAGCGCCGCGATCTGGTCGGTCTTCGACAGGTTGTGCAGGCCGATCTTCACTTCGGGGCGCTCGGTATGAAAGCTCGCCAGCAAGCGCGGAATCGCGTTGAGAATGCCCGAGCTGAAGATGCCGACGTCGAGCCGTCCGATATAGCCTTCGCCGGCGAGGCGCGTCTGCTCCTCGGCGCGGCGTGCGAGTGCCAGGATGTTCGGCACTTCGGCAAGCAGCGTCTGCCCCGCGGCGGTCAGCGTGGCGCCCTTGGGGGTACGCACGAATAGCGGTGTGCCCAGCTGGGCTTCGAGCGCGTGAATGTGGCGGGTGAGCGGTGGCTGCGCCATGTTCAGCCGCTGTGCCGCCCGCCCGAAATGGCCTTCCTGCGCGACGGCAAGAAAGTAGCGCATTTGCTTGATGTCCATGGACGGCTCCGTTCCGGCGGGATAACTTGATACCGAAATAGTATCGGAATCTGGAAAATAGGTATTGGACGGTATCTCTCGGCGCGCGCATGATGGCTTCCTCCGAAAGCTTTCTTTTCGGCATTTTCAGGGGGACAGCCTCATGCCAATCGTACAAATCCATTTGGTGGAAGGTCGCGACGACGCCACCGTGAAGGCCTGCGTCAAGGCCGTGGCACGCACCGTCCACGAGACACTCGGCGCACCGCTCGAATCGATCCGCGTGTATGCGACGCAAGTACCGGCCGCGCACTGGGCGGTGGGCGAGCACACCAAGGATGAGCCGGCGGCGCCGGCCAGGGCGGACGCCCGATGAGCGCGACCTCGCCGCGCGACGCCGCCACACAGGCGCGCCTGCAGCAGGCGGCCGACGCACTGCACGACGCCGGGCGCTCGCACCGCTTCATCGCCCCGCTGCGCGACACGTACGCGCCGCTCACCATCGATGACGCCTACGCCATTCAGCGTATCAACACCGAGCGGCATCTGGCGGCCGGGCGCCGCGTCGTCGGCTGCAAGATCGGCTTGACGTCGGTCGCCGTGCAGAAGCAGCTTGGCGTCGATCAGCCCGATTTCGGCTTGCTGTTCGACGACATGGGCTATGGCGACGGCGAGCCGATTCCCGCCTCGATCCTCACGCAGCCGAAGATCGAGGCCGAGATCGCCTTCGTCATCGGCCGGGATTTGAGTGTCGACAACCCGGGCCAACTCGACGTCATCAACGCCATCGAGTACGCGTTGCCCGCGCTGGAGATCGTCGGCAGCCGCGTGGCCGACTGGAACATCCGCATCACCGACACGATTGCCGATAACGCATCGTCGTCGGCCTACGTGATCGGCAATACGCCGAAGACGCTCGCCGAATTCGACGTGCGCCTGTGCGGCATGGTCATGGAGCGTCGCGGCGAGCCGGTGTCCGTCGGCGCGGGCGCGGCCTGCCTGGGCAGCCCGATCAACGCCGTGGTGTGGTTAGCCCGCACGATGGCGGCGGTGGGCACGCCGCTCAAGGCGGGCGACCTGGTGCTTTCGGGCGCGCTTGGCCCTATGGTCGCCGTGGCCCCCGGCGATATCTTCGAGACCCGTATCAACGGCCTGGGCTCGGTCCGCGCCGTGTTCGAATCTGCCAGCGAGGCGGCACGATGAGCCACATTCAAGACTACGCAACGCTGCTCGACGACGCGGCCCATTTCGCGCACGAGGTCGAACAGTTCGATACCGACAGTCGTCTGTCGCTCGACGATGCCTACGCCATTCAGGCCGCATCGCTCGCCCGCCGCGCCGCGCGCGGCGAAACGCGTGTCGGCGTGAAGATGGGCTTTACCAGCCGCGCGAAGATGATGCAGATGGGACTGTCCGACGTGATCTGGGGGCGCCTCACGTCCGGCATGCAGATCGAGGAGGGGACGGCCATCGACTTCAAGCGGTACGTGCATCCACGCGTCGAGCCGGAAATCGCCTTCATCCTGAAGCAACCGCTGGAAGGCCATGTCACGGGCCCGCAGGCGCTCGCGGCGGTCGAAGCGATTGCGCCGGCCATCGAGATCATCGATTCGCGCTACAAGGACTTCAAGTTCACGTTGCCGGAAGTGATTGCCGACAACGCGTCGTCGAGCGGCTTCGTGATTGGGGCCTGGCACGATCCGCATGTCGATTTCTCGAATCTGGGATTGGCCATGACGATCAACGGCCGCACCGTGCAGGTGGGATCGACGGCGGCGCTGCTCGGCCATCCGCTGCGTTCGCTGGTCGCAGCGGCGCGTCTGTCAGCCGCCGCGGGCGAGCCGCTCCAAGCCGGCTGGATCGTGATGGCTGGCGGTGCGACACCCGCCGAATATATCCAGCCGGGCCAGTATGTGTCGGTGGAAATGGAGGCGCTCGGTCGCGTGGGCTTCCACGTTTAAGCGCACGCGGCGCACCCGGCGACGGGGATTCAGTCGCGCTTGACGCGGGCCATCACCCGCAGATCGCTCTCGATCATGCGCACGTCCGTGAAACTGAGCGCGAGCCTGTCGTCGAGCGACGTGAGCGCAGGCAGGTGGAACATGCCTTGCGCGTCGCCGACGATGCACGGCGCGAGGTAGGTGAGCAGTTCGTCCACGCAGCGCTCGCGCAGCAGTGAACCGTTGAGCTTGTAGCCCGCCTCCACGTGGAGTTCGTTGAGCTGGCGCTCGCCGAGCGTGCGCAGCAGCGCCGAGAGGTCGACCTTGCCGGTCGTATTGGGCAGGTCGAGCACCTCCACGCCCAGGTCGCGCAGACGAGACGCGCGCTCGTGATCGCCGTTGGCGCAGATTACGAGCGCGTTGCCGTTCGCGAGCACCTTGGCGGTCGGGGAAATCTCGAGACGCGAATCGACGACGATGCGCAGTGGCTGGCGTGTCGTTTCCACCTCTCGCACGGTGAGCGACGGATCGTCCTCGCGCACCGTGCCGATGCCGGTGAGAATGGCGCACGCGCGCGCCCGCCACGCGTGGCCGTCGGCGCGCGCGGCCGGGCCGGTCAGCCATTGGCTCACGCCGTTGTGCAGGGCCGTCTTGCCGTCGAGGCTGGCCGCCACCTTCATGCGGACCCACGGCGTGCCGCGCGTCATGCGGGCGACGAACCCGATGTTCATTTCGCGCGCCTCATGCTCCAGCAGTCCGCAGCGCACTTCGATGCCCGCGTCGCGCAGCAGGCTCAGGCCGCGCCCGGCCACGAGCGGGTTCGGATCTTCCATCGCGGCGATCACGCGCTTCACGCCCGCGTCGATGAGCCCCTTCGCGCACGGTGGGGTGCGGCCGTAATGGCTGCACGGTTCGAGCGTGACATAGGCCGTGGCGCTACGCACCGACTCGCCCCGCGTGCGCGCGTCTTTCATGGCCTGCACTTCGGCGTGATCCTGGCCGGCCGGCTGCGTGAAGCCTTCGCCGATGATCCGTCCGTCCTGCACGATTACGCAGCCAACGCGAGGATTCGGCGTGGTGGTGAACATCGCGCGCTCGGCGAGCGCCAGCGCGCGACGCATATAAGAGAAATCCTGTTCGGAGAACATGAGGCGTCAGAGCATCAGCGGCCGGTCGGTCAACGCATTGTCCGGCGCCGCGCCGGCATGGGCCGGCAGGAATTCGCGCGCAATGCCGCGCAGGGTGTTCAGCGCGTCGAGCACGCTCTGGACATAACGTTCGTCACGAAAGCCGGCGCTCATCTGCGCAACGACGGTGTCCCACGTGCGGGGGGATACCAGCGCGTCGACGCCCTTGTCGGCGATCAGCTCGATATCGTGATCGGCGATGTTGATGTACAGGAGAATGCCCGTGCGCTCGCCCGTATGCGCCACGCCGAGCTGGCGAAACAAGTGAACGGCGCGTTGACGGCAGGTATGCCCGTGCCATACCGCAGCAAGCGGCATGGCAGCTTCGATCACTAGGCGAATCTCGCAGCGGTGCTCCTTTTCGGAATCGCGGATGGCGGCTTCGAGCGCATCGAGCGCCTTGTCCGGGAAGAGCCACCGGGCGTGCGCTCGCCAGGTGCCCAAATGCCGCAGCCAGCGCGAGACATCGTGCGTCTTGTGTTGCGTTGGGATTGCTTCGTTTGCCATCGCCATCACCAGTTCCCCGACGAACCGCCGCCGTCGAATCCGCCACCGCCGCCGCCGCCGAAACCTCCGCCGCCGCCATCGAATCCGCCGCCGTCGTTGCGTCCCCAGCCGCCCAGACCGCCCAGGCCGCCACCCAGCCCGGCGCCGAAGCCGCCGGCACCGATGCGCCCGCGTTGGCCGGTGAGCACCCGCGAGCGCGGGTCGGTGGGACCCACGCCCGGCAGACCGGGCCCTTGAAACCGCCGGCGGCTTTCCATCAGGACCACCATCCCGATGATGAAGACGATGAAGAGCAGCGGCAGGAAATCGGACAGATCCGAGTGCGGCGCGCGCGTCGACGGCAAATTCGGGGCGGGCAGCGCCTCGTTGTTCATCGCCGCCTCGACCGCCGCGACGCCGGCGGCCAACCCGCCGAAGAAGTCACCGCTGCGGAAATGGGGGGCCATCACGTCGCGCAGGATTCGCCCGGAGATGGCATCGGTCAGCGAGCCTTGTACCCCGCGTCCGACTTCAATGCGCATCTTGCGCAGGTCGTTCGGATTGTTCTTCGCGATGAGCACGATGACGCCGTCGTCCACGCCCTTGCGGCCGGCCTTCCAGGCATCGGCCACGCGAATGCTGTACTGGTCGATCGTCTCGGGAGCCGTGCTCGGCACCATCAGAACGAAAATCTGGCTGCCGCGTTGTTGCTCGTATTGTGCGAGCTGTGTCTCGAGCGCGTTGCGCTGCTCGGGCGTGAGTGTGCGGGTCAGGTCGGTTACCCGCGCGGTGAGCGCGGGCACGGCCACGAGATCCTCTGCGCTGGCCGGCAACGCCAGCGAGCCCAGGCACGCCAACGCCAGCGCCAGCATCGCCCAAAGCGTCGGTCCCCAATGCCAACTGCGCGAGTGCCCGCCGCGCGCGTCATCCGTCACCGGACGGCGCGTCGGCATTCCACGGCCCTTTGGCGACACCTTGTAGTCCGCGGAGACGGCAGCCATGATCCGATCCTCAGAATTTGACGGCCGGCGCGGTCGAAATGGCCTTCTCGTTCTCGACCGTGAAGTTCGGCTTCGGCCCGTAGCCGAACATCTTCGCCGTCAGATTGTTCGGGAACTGGCGCACATACACGTTGTAATCCTGCACGGCCTGAATGTAGCGATTGCGCGCCACGGTGATGCGGTTTTCCGTGCCTTCGAGCTGCGATTGCAGGTCACGGAACAGACCGTCGGCCTTCAGGTTCGGATAGTTCTCCGAGACGGCCATCAGGCGTGAGAGTGCGCCGGACAGTTCGCCCTGCGCTTGCTGGAAGCGCTTGAATGCCTCGGGGTCGTTGAGCGTCTCCGGCGTGACCGTGATGCTCGTGGCCTTCGCGCGCGCGTTGATCACCTCGGTGAGCGTCGTTTGCTCGTGCGTGGCATAGCCCTTGACCGTGTTCACCAGATTCGGCACCAGGTCGGCACGTCGCTGGTACTGGTTGACGACTTCGCTCCAAGCGGCCTTGACCGCTTCGTCCTTGACCTGAATCTGGTTGTATCCGCAGGCGGACAACAACGAGGTGAGCACCCCCAGCGCCAACCAGCGCACGAACGATTGGCGAAGCTTTGTCGGCAACGACACTTGCATGATGTTTCTCCCTGTGATGGTCAGACTGGCCGACTCGCTAGGTGTGCGAAATCCGGCCGAAGACAGCCACGTGACCTGCAACGATCACGCAATGGCGCGAAACGCGTCGCGGGCAGCGTCGAGCGTGGCGTCGATGATCGTGTCGTCGTGCGTTGCCGAGACGAAGCCCGCTTCGAAGGCGCTCGGCGCGAGATACACGCCGCGATCGAGCATCGCATGAAAAAACTTGTTGAAACGGGCCACGTCGGACGTTGTAACTTCCGCGAAGCTCTGCGGCACGTTGGCACGGAAGTACAGGCCGAACATGCCGCCGACGCTGTCGCCCGAGAACGGTACGCCAGCGCTCTGGGCGGCCTCGACGAGCCCCGTGACGAGCTTCGATGTGCGTTTGGCCAGATCCTCGTAGAAGCCCGGCGCCTGAATCAGTTTGAGCGTGGCGAGGCCGGCGGCCACGGCCAGCGGATTCCCGGAGAGCGTGCCGGCCTGGTAGACGCCGCCCAGCGGTGCCAGGTGCGACATGATGTCGCGTCGTCCGCCGAACGCGGCGGCCGGCATGCCGCCGCCGATGACCTTGCCCAGGCAAGTGAGGTCGGCCGTAATGCCGTACAGCGCTTGCGCACCGCCCAACCCGACGCGGAACCCGCACATCACCTCGTCGAAGATAAGCACGGCGCCATGGGCGGTGCACAGCTCGCGCAGCGTCTGCAGGAAGTGACGCGAGCCGCGCACGAGGTTCATGTTGCCGGCCACCGGCTCGACGATCACGGCCGCGATCTCGCCGCCTTGGCCGGCGAACAGTTCGCGAAGCTGTTCGACGTTGTTGTACTCGAGCACGAGCGTGTCGCGCGTGACTTCGGGCGGCACGCCGGCCGACGACGGCGCGTTGCGCGTCGAATCGGCGAACGTGAGCAGGCCGGAGCCGGCCTTCACGAGCAAGCTGTCGGCGTGGCCGTGATAGCAGCCCTCGAACTTGACGATCTTGTTGCGGCCGGTAAAGCCGCGCGCCAGGCGCAGTGCGCTCATCGTCGCCTCGGTGCCGGAGGACACCAGGCGCACCTGCTCGATGGACGGCACGAGGCCGCAGAGGGTCTCGGCCATCACCACTTCGGCTTCGGTGGGCGCCCCGAAGCTGAAGCCTTGCGACATCGCGGCGTGCACGGCGGCGACGACGTCCGGATGCAGGTGGCCGACGATCATCGGGCCCCACGAGCCGATGTAGTCGATGAAGCGCGTGCCTTCGGCGTCCCACATATAAGGGCCTTGGGCGCGGGCGATGAAGCGCGGCGTGCCGCCGACCGAACGGAAGGCGCGCACCGGCGAGTTCACGCCGCCGGGGATGGTCTGCTGGGCGCGCGCGAAGAGCGCGGCATTGGTAGTGTGTTCGGACATGACTTCGACTTTGTGTGCCTAATGCGTCGATTCTAGCGGATGGCGGTCAAGTCCGGGACTTCTCGCCGCGCGGGGCTTCTGTTAGATTGAAGGTCACTCCCTCAACGTCAAGGAAAAACAGGCCCGCCGACATGTTCACCGTCCATTCGCAACGCCCCTCGATCACTGTCTCCACGCTCGACCTTGAACGCCTCGAAGCGCTCATGGCGCAGGCGCCCCGCGCGGCATTGCCGTATGTGGAGGCACTCGAAACAGAGCTTGCCCGGGCGAGCGTCGTCGAACCGGAGCAGATGCCGGCCGACATCGCCACGATGAACTCGGTGGTGCGCTACCGTGATCTCGCCGCGCAGCAGGAACATCGCGTCACGCTTGTGTATCCGCAACATCTGGCGAGCACGCCGAGCGGCATTTCGGTGCTCGCGCCGGTGGGTAGCGCGCTGCTCGGCTTGCGCGTCGGTCAGTCGATTCAGTGGCAAGTGCCAGGCGGCCACCAGATCGCGCTGACATTGCTCGGCATCGATTACCAGCCCGAAGCTGCCGGCGAATACCACCGCTGATCCCCCGTCTCCGACGCCGTACTGGGAGATTCGGTTCTCCCGAGTCTTCCTACCGTTCCTGCCTGTTCGTCAACCCCTCCTGAAGCTTCCACCGCTTCCCGCAGGTCCGCAAACCCGCAGTTCCCGTCGTTTCCCAAGTCCGCCGGCTCAGCGACGCAGCCAGCCGCGCGCAATCGGCCACGCCATCAGGCGGCGATAGAGGGCTTCGAGGATAGCCGCGACGATACGACTCGTCTCACGCGCACTCGCGGTGTGCATGATGAGCGCCACTACGATCGATACCGCCAGCGCACCGACCATATCGAGCGGCCAGTGCACGCCAAGGTAGACGCGCGCCCAGCACACGGGCACGGCGCATAGCAGCAGGAGCCGGCCGAGCAGGCGAGGCGAGCGCGCGAGCGTGCCCATCAGGACGAACGCCGACGTGAACAGGATCGACGCGTGATTGCTGGGGAAGGCACTCGTCGGCGCATGCGGGAGCAGGTTCGTGCCGAGACCGACGACGAACGGCCGCGGTTCGAACCAGGCCAGACCGATCACACCGTTGACCAGTAGCGCGAGCGCTACGCCCAGCAGACCGTGCACGGCCCCCTCGCGGTCGCGACCGCCAGCGAGCCACAGGAGGGTCAGGCCCACCGGGAGCAGCAGGATCAGGTATTTGGCGAGGAGAACGGCGATGGCCAGTTCTCCTTCACTGACATTGGGCGAGGCATTGACGGCCAGGAACAGGGCGCGGTTGATTGAATCCATGAAATTCGGGGAGCGGGAAGCAGAAATAGGCCAGACCGGTTGCCCGGTACGCCACCGGGCGGCGTGCGGTGCCGGTGCCTCGACGGCCGCCGGTGGGCGGTTTGTGACGAAAACATGACAGATTCTGACTGAGCCGCTTCCCGCTGGAAAGTTGCATTCGTCATCATTTTGTAACACGGTGAATTGTCACTTTTCTTTCGACGCACTCGGGGGTAAAATCGCGCCGTCATAGCTCTCAGGAGGTCCTTCCGTGGACAGTAGTTCTAGTGGTAGTTGCCGGTCGGCGCAGGTCGACACCATCACCGCGAGTTAGTCCCCGGGATCTTCCCTGCCGCTAACTCGCATAGCCGGGTTGGCGCGCACCTCTGATGTACGCATCGAATGTCCAATGCCCTTGGCCGCCGCGCCGAAGGGTTTTCTTGGGCCATACCGATAGCGTCCGTCTTTCGTAGCACGCTCCCTAATTTGCTTTACGTCTGCCGTTCGGGCTGTCCCGTTGCGCGCAGGGGTTCGTTTTCAGGCCGTTTGCCGTGGGCGCCGGTGATGAAATGCGAGTCTCTCGTGCGCGCCGGGCCGATTGCCGCGCGGCCGGGAGAATCATCGTGTTCCGTTACTCCATGACCCTTCGCGGAGGCAATCCGCAAGCCCTGATGCTGCCCACCGAGTGCCTGCATCACTATCACGTCGCCCCGCATGCCGAGGACGCCGCTGTCACGGCGCGCCCGGGCGCGAGTGCGCGACTCGGACAGTGGCTGCTGGCGCTCGTGCGTCGCAACGATCCGACCGGACGCGCGGGCTGAGCCTGCGCGATAACGGTCCCCAGGCATCGGCGACTGGCCGGTGCCCAGCGATATCAACCGTATTTTCAGGATGTATCCGATGCAACAAGCTCTCACGTTCAGCGAGCGACTGATTGCGGTGCTTGGCGCGCGCCTTGGCCTGCGCTTCTTCCGCCGCCGCGACATGCTCGAAACCCTCGATGCGCCAGCGCATGGCCACGAGGCACCGCCAGGTTTGCTCGACGCCGCCCGCGACGCCGGCCCCGATCTGCTCGCCCGTCTGCACACGACGCGCGACGGTCTGTCGGATGACGAGGCCGCCACCGTGCGGGCACACGTTGGCGTCAACGAAGTCGAGCACGAAAAACCGTTGCCCTGGTGGCGGCACCTGTTCAACTGCTACCGCAATCCATTCAACCTGCTGCTCTCGGCACTGGCCGCTGTGTCGTACGCGACCGACGACACCGAGGGAACGATCATCATCGCGTCGATGGTGATCATTTCCACGGTGTTGCGATTCGTGCAGGAGGCGCGCTCCTCCAAGGCGGCGGAAAAGCTCAAGGCCATGGTGAGCACCACGGCGACGGTGCTGCGCCGCGAAATGTTCGGCCATGAGGGCGTAGAGGCCGACCACGTGCGCCGTCTGGGTCGCATGGGCCGTGAAATTGCGTTGGCCGAACTCGTGCCGGGCGACATCGTGCTGCTCGCGGCGGGCGACATGATTCCGGCGGACGTGCGCATTCTCGCGGCCAAGGATCTGTTCGTCTCGCAATCGGCGCTTACCGGCGAGGCACTGCCCGTCGAGAAATTCGCGCACGCTTGCGAGTCCGGCGGCAGCAATCCGCTCGCCTACGACAACCTCGCGTTCATGGGGACGAACGTCGTGAGCGGGTCGGCCACGGCTGTCGTCGTGGCGACGGGGGCGCGCACGTTCTTCGGCTCGCTCGCGCAGCGCGTCACGGCGCAGCAACCGACGGTGACGTCGTTCCAACAGGGCGTGAATCGTGTGTCGTGGGTGCTGATCCGCTTCATGCTGGTCATGACGCCCATCGTGCTGCTCATCAACGGTTTCACCAAGCACGACTGGCTCGAGGCGTCGCTGTTCGCGCTGTCGGTGGCGGTGGGTCTTACGCCCGAAATGCTGCCGATGATCGTGACGGCCACGCTCGCCAAGGGCGCGGTCGTGCTCTCGCGCAAGAAGGTGATCGTCAAGCGGCTCGATGCGATCCAGAACTTCGGCGCGATGGATGTGCTGTGCACCGACAAGACCGGCACGCTCACGCAGGACAAGATCTGTCTCGAACGTCATACCGATGTCTGGGGCCACGCCTCGGAAGATGTGCTCGAGTATGCCTATCTCAACAGCTTCTACCAGACCGGCCTGAAGAACCTGCTCGACGTGGCAGTGCTCGATCATGGGGAGCTGCACCAGCATCTCGACATCGTGAACCGGTATCGCAAGATCGATGAGATCCCGTTCGACTTCCAGCGCCGTCGCATGTCGGTGGTGGTCAGCGAGAACGGCGATCATCACGAACTGATCTGCAAGGGGGCGGTGGAGGAGGTGATGGCCGTGTGCAATCGCGTGCAGCATGGTGCGAACGTCGAGCCGCTCACGCCCGATGTGCTGGCCCGCCTGCGTCGCGTCACGGCCGACCTGAACGCCGAAGGTCTGCGCGTGGTGGCCGTGGCAACGCGCCACTTGCCACCGGTGCGCGACAGTTATGGCATTGCGGACGAGAGCGAACTCGTGCTCGTCGGGTATATCGCGTTTCTCGATCCGCCCAAGGAGTCGACGGCGCCGGCGCTCAAGGCGCTCGCAGCGGCGGGTGTCCAGGTCAAGGTGCTCACGGGCGACAACGATCTCGTGACGGCGAAGGTGTGCCGCGAAGTGGGGCTGGCGGTGAACGGCTGCGTGCTGGGCGACGACATCGAGGCGATGAGCGACGCCGAACTGGCGCACACGGTCGAACGCGCCAACGTATTCGCCAAGCTCACGCCGTCGCACAAGGAGCGCCTGGTGCGCCTGTTGCGCGCGAACGGCCACGTCGTTGGCTTCATGGGCGACGGCATCAACGATGCACCGGCCTTGCGCGCGGCCGACATCGGCATTTCGGTGGACACGGCGGTGGACATCGCCAAGGAAGCGGCCGACCTGATCCTGCTGGAAAAGAGTCTGATGGTGCTGGAGCAGGGCGTGATCGAGGGGCGTCGCACGTTCGCGAACATGCTCAAGTACATCAAGATGACCGCCAGCTCGAACTTCGGCAATGTCTTCTCGGTGCTGATCGCGAGTGCGTTCCTGCCGTTCCTGCCGATGCTGCCGTTGCAACTGCTCACGCAGAACCTGCTCTACGATTTGTCGCAGACGACGATACCGTTCGACAACGTCGACGACGAACAGCTCACGAAGCCGCAGCGCTGGAATCCGGCGGATCTGTCGCGCTTCATGGTGTTCTTCGGCCCGATCAGTTCGATTTTCGACGTGCTGACGTTCGTGGCGATGTGGCATTGGTTCGGCGCGAACAGCGCCGAGCATCAAACGCTGTTCCAGTCCGCCTGGTTCGTCGAGGGGCTGCTGTCGCAGACGCTCATCGTGCACTTGATCCGCACGCGTCGCATTCCGTTCGTGCAGAGCCGCGCGGCATGGCCGTTGCTGATGATGACGGCCGCCGTGATGCTGATCGGCGTGATGCTGCCGATGTCGCCGTTCGCGGACACGTTCAAGATGCAGGCATTGCCGCTCGCGTACTTCCCGATGCTCGCGGCCATCCTGCTCGCCTACGCTGTGCTCACGCAAATGATGAAAGGCATGTTCGCGCGACGGTTCGGGTGGCAGTGAGCGCACGCGCCTCGGCCTGACGCACCACGCCAGCGGCGAGAGGATCGCCGCTGGCGTTCACCTCATGGGTTCCGGGGACGCTCAGTCATCTACCCAGGTCCCGGACGGACGGTCGAAATGTTGGCTGCGAGGGGCGAAGACGTCGCGCGCATCGTCGAGTTCCAGCGTCACGTCGAGCGCGCCGTCGTTATCGCGTGTGGCGCTCGCGAACTACGGTCAGCTTGAGTGTATTCGCATTGCGACGTCAGTCGAAGCGCAAGGACCGTGCGCGACCTCCACACGGCGTTTGGGTGACACGGTGATGTCCAGTGCTGCATACAGCTCGTCGAGCGCTTCCCGTGTGCCGACGAGCAGCGCCGTCGTTTGCCCGCTCATGTCGGTGACGACGCTCACGAGCGTTTTTCCCTGACAGGTCTCGCGCGCCGCAACGAATTGCGTCGAGGTCAGAGCCGCGAGCGTGGCGAAGCGGTCGGCCTGCACTAGGCCGTTGATCTGGAAGACAGGTTGCGTGGCGCCGGTGGCGCGCAATGCGAGTTTTACGTTGACACCATCGCTGCGGGCGCCAAGCGCGGTGAGCAGCTTGTCGCGTCCCTGCGGACCCAGCGCGCAGCGATCGCCGTGAACCCATCGTGAAATCGTGTTGCCGGTCATGCCGGTCGCGTAGGCGAGCCTGGCCAACGGGGTGCCCGAGAGCTTGATCAGCAGACGGGCGATGGTGCGGTGACGCTGTTCGATGTCGTCCATATCGGGTCTCGTGTCGTGGGGAAGGGCGGACAGGCCGCGCCGTTCGGACTCAGAAGGCCATCGTCACTTCGAGCTGGACGTCGATCGCTTTGCGAAGGGCGTCCGAGCACGGCATGAGCGGACGACGAACCGTCTCCGGGCACAGGCCCAATGACGCGAGCGCGGCTTTGATCGCCACGGGATTGGGCTCGGAAAACAGGCGTCGGATGAGCGGCTTCATGCCGTTGAAGAGCATTGTGGCGTGCACCATGTCGCCCTCGCGCGCGTAGCGAAGCAGCTTCAGATAGAGATCCGGCCGCACATGTGCCGCCGCCGAAATGCATCCGCGCGCACCGGCGTGCAGTGCGGGCAGCAACTGCATATCGTCGCCGCACAGCACGGGCATGGCGACCTGCGACGGCAGGTGCGTGAGCGAATGCTCGTCGCACTCCTTGATCGCCGCGAAGGCGCTGTGTGATGCCAACGCTCGGATCGTCTCCACGCCGAGCGCCACGCCAGTACGCAGCGGCACGTTATAGAGCACGAGCGGTTTGCGCGTCACGGCTGCCAGCGTGCGGTAGTGCCAGAGGATGCCGTCTTGCGACGGTCGCAGATAGTAGGGCGGCGGCACAAGGTAACCGGCGAGCGGCAGATCGTCGAGGCTGCCAATCTGATGCGCGGCGTCCGACGTGTCGGCCGCGCCGACGCCAGCCACGACGGGCGCATGGTCTTGGGCGAGATGGCACGCGGTCTCGACGAGCCAGCGGCGTTCGTCGGGGGCCAGCAGCGCACCTTCGCCCGTGGTGCCGGCCACGACAAGACCGCTGACCCCGGCAGCAAGGTAGAAGTTGACCAGACGGGCGAAGGCGCTGCGATCGATCTGTGCGCCGTTCGCGCCTGTCATGGGCGTGACGAGGGGAATCCAAACGCCTTCGAAGATGGCTGGGTTCATGGCGGGGGGCGGATTGGCGGGGCGAAGGGGGCGGAACACCGGGGACGTTGAACGCTCAGGCGGCGGGGCGAAGACGCAGCACACCAAATTCAGCTTCTGGCAGCGATTGCATGACGGCGTGCATGGCCCGCGAGGCTTCGACGCGCGGCAACGCAATCGATACCACGGCGGCGGTATCGTGCCGGATCGGGCGAATTGTCTCGACGCGCCACGGCAGCGGCAGGCTCATCGCCAGCGTGACGGCGAGCGTGGAGACGGCCGCGCGGCTGAGCGTGATGTCGAGCGTTGCATCGAGACGTGCGCGTGGGGGGCACCGATGGCGCTCACGCGCAGCGGAGAAGGCGTCGGCCAAGACGGAACCTGCATCAGGGGGTTCCAGACTGGCGCGTTGGGCGATGGTAGGCATGACAACGTGTCGATTGACGACAGGAGTGACGACGGAGCCAGTCTAGGGATGCACGGATAAAAAAGGCGTCAAGATTTCTTGACGCCGTCCGGACGCGGCCGCAGCCCCACCGTCATGGGGGCTTCGACCGACCGCATGAATCCCATCGTCGTGTGACCTGACAATCGCCACCCGCAACCTATACTTTCAGAATGATTGTGTTTGCCGTCCCATCCCATCCGCAGAAGGTGAAATCGCGCCCCGCAGGCGTCGCGTGGTATACGGCGCGATCATCCAGCCAAGACGACGCTCTCGTGAGAGGAGACCATCATGACCCGCAAATTCATCGATTGCCGGGAATTCCCGAGCGCAATGAACTGCTCCGTAGCGCTATCCGCAGATTCCGAAAACGAACTGATGGAAGCGGCCGTGCAACACGCCATCACGGTTCACGGACATACCGATTCCGCCGAGCTGCGTTCGCAACTGCGTACGCTATTTCACGACGGGACACCGCCGATTGACGCACCACGTCACACTTAATCGCACATCATTCGCCGGCCAGTCACGAGTGCTTCGGATACTCCGAGTCGTCGAACAGCACGCACGCGCCATGCGGTGCGGCGCCGACATTGCGCCGGAATAGGCGGAATACGTTACGCCACGGGTCGAACGGCCGTTGCGGTTCCGGGGCCGGAGCACGCGCGGCGAGCGTGGCGTCGTCGACTTCGCAGTGCAGCAGGTTCTTCTCGCAATCGATCGTGATGATGTCGCCATCCTGCACGCGGGCGAGCATGCCGCCTTGCTCCGCTTCCGGCGACAGGTGAATGGCGGCGGGCACCTTGCCCGACGCACCGGACATTCGCCCGTCAGTCACGAGCGCCACATGATGGCCTTCGTCCTGCAGGAGGCCGAGCATCGGCATGAGCTTGTGCAACTCCGGCATGCCGTTGGCCTGCGGGCCCTGGAAACGCACCACGACGACGACATCGCGCGTCAGTTCTCCCGCCTTGAACGCCGCTTGCGCGCTCTCCTGATCGGAGAACACGCGTGCCGGAGCGCGAACCGTCTGATGTTCCGGCTTGACGGCGGATGACTTGATGACCGCGCGCCCCAGGTTGCCCGCGAGCATGCGCAAGCCGCCTTCGCGCGCAAACGGCCGCGATGCCGGGCGCACGATGCCCTCGTCGAGACTGTTGTTGGGGGCGTCCTGCCAGGAGAGCACGTCGTCGTGCAGCACGGCTTCCTGCGTGTATGGGCGTAGACCGTGCCCCATGACGGTGGTCACGTCATCGTGCAGGAATCCGGCGTCGAGCAACTCGCGAATCAGGAAGTTCAGGCCACCCGCCGCATGGAACTGGTTCACATCCGCCTTGCCGTTCGGATAGACGTGAGCGAGCAGCGGCGTGACGTCCGACAGCTCGGCGAAGTCCTGCCAGTCCAGCAGAATGCCGCCCGCATGCGCCATCGCCACCAGATGCAGCGTGTGGTTGGTCGAGCCGCCCGTGGCCAGCAGGCCGACGACGCCGTTGATGAACGCTCGCTCATCGAGGATATGCGACGTGTTGATACCGGTCTTCGCCAGCGCCACGGCGCGCGCCGTGGCCGCCTGCGTGAGCGCATGACGCAGCGGCGTATGCGGATTGACGAACGACGCGCCGGGCAAGTGCAGCCCCATGAATTCCATGAGCATCTGATTGCTGTTGGCGGTACCGTAGAACGTGCAGGTGCCTTCGGTGTGGTACGCGGCGAGTTCGGAGTCGAGCAGCGCCGCGCGCGTGACGCGGCCCGCAGCATACTCCTGCCGGATGCGCGATTTCTCGTCGTTGGGCAGCCCGGAGGGCATCGGGCCCGCCGGGGTGAAAACGGCGGGCAGATGGCCGAACGCCTGGGCGGCGATGACCAGTCCCGGCACGATCTTGTCACACACGCCGAGGAACATGGCGGCGTCGAACATCTGGTGAGAGAGCGCCACGACCGAGGCCATCGCGATCACATCGCGCGAGAACAGCGAGAGTTCCATGCCCGCATAACCCTGCGTGACGCCATCGCACATTGCGGGCACGCCACCGGCCACCTGTGCGCTGGCACCATGCGCCCGTGCTGCGGACTTGATGACGTCGGGGAACTCAACGAACGGGGCGTGCGCCGACAACATGTCGTTGTAGGCCGTGACGATGCCGATATTCGGCGTGCGCTCGGTGCGGATCTTGATGCGGTCGTCGGCGGGGGCGGCGGCCAGCGCGTGCGCGAGATTGGCGCAGCCGATCGACTCGCGACCGGGCTGCCCCTGCGTGGCGCGGGCCACGCCCTCCAGATAGGCCTGACGGCTTGGACGGCTGCGCTCGATCAGTCGCTGGGTCACGCGCTCAACCACCGGATGCAGCGGTACATTTTGCGAAGACTGGGTCATGGAGTGTCCGGAACGTTGTGGGTCGCTCGACGTGGGTGATGTAGTCAAAGAACGAAACTTAGTTGATTAAAAGTGTAGTTAAACTACAATGCAGTGTCAAAGTTGCGCTTCTTCGGTGACATTCGGACATTTGCCGTGTCCGGCGGCCCATTCGCCGCTTGCTGGCTCGCCAGTTGGCGCGCCGAGCGGAGCCTGGGAGAAGCGTTCGGCCGCACGGGAGTCCACGCTGTCTATGACCACGCCTTCACCCTATACCTTTGTCTTGTTCGGCGCCACCGGCGATTTGTCACTGCGCAAGGTGCTGCCCGCGCTGTTCCGGGCGTTCCGCACGGGGCAATTGGGCGCCGATGCCGACGCTGGCGCCGGTGCGAGTACCGGCCGCATTTTGGCGATTGCCCGCAAGCCGATGGAGGCCGCCGCGTATCACAAGTGGTGCGAGGAACACGTGCGCGGGCACATCAAGTCCGATGTCTGGGACGAGGGCGCATGGTCGCGGTTTCTCGCCACCATCGACTACATGCCGCTCGATCTCGGGCGTGAAGCCGAATTCGGCGTACTGGCCGAGCGCCTCGCCCAACGGCAGGGCGTGCGCATCTTCTATCTGGCCACCGGCCCGTCGCTGTTCATCCCCATCTGCGAAGGGTTGCGCAGCGCCAAACTCAACGAGAACAGCCGGATCGTGCTGGAAAAGCCGCTCGGGCACGATCTGGCTTCGTCGGAGGCGATCAACGATGCGGTGGGCGCGAGTTTTCGCGAAGACCAGATTTACCGCATCGACCACTACCTCGGGAAAGAGGCGGTACAAAACCTGCTGGCGCTGCGCTTCGGCAACGCGATCTTCGAGCCGTTGTGGCGACGCGAGTTGATCGACAGCATTCAGATTACGATTGCCGAGGAAATCGGCGTCGAAGGGCGCGGCGAGTTCTACGAACAGACCGGCGCGCTGCGCGACATGGTGCAAAACCATCTGCTGCAACTGCTCGCCATCGTCGCGATGGAGCCGCCGCTGTCGATGGACGCCGACGCCGTGCGCGACGAGAAGCTGCGTGTGTTGCGCTCGCTGCGTCAGCTCGACGACGACACGGTCGCGCGCAACGTGGTGCGGGGCCAATACGGCGGTGGCGCGATCGGCAAGTCGGCGGTGCCGGCCTATGTCGACGAGCCGGGCGTGCCGCCGTCCAGCCAGACGGAGACGTTCGTGGCCCTCAAGGCCGAGATCGACAACTGGCGCTGGGCCGGCGTGCCGTTCTACCTGCGCACGGGCAAGCGGCTGGGCGAGCGCGTGGCGGAGATCGTTGTCAACTACCGCGCAACGCCCTATCCGTTGCTCGGCGAAGCCACGGCGCAGGCCGGCGCCAATCGTCTCGTCATCCGTTTGCAACCGAACGAATCGATCCGCCTCTACTGTCTTGCGAAGCAGCCGGGCGACGGCATGACCCTGCAAACCGTTCACCTCGACCTGGCGTTCGACCAGTTCTTCAAGGGACACCGGATGGATGCGTACGAGCGCCTGCTGCTCGATGTCATCAACGGGCGTCTCGCGCTCTTTGTCCGTCGAGACGAGCAAGAGGCGGCCTGGCGCTGGGTCGCGCCGATCCAGGCGTACTGGTCGCGTCAGCACAAAGGGCCAAAGCGTTACGCCGCCGGCACCTGGGGGCCGCCCGCCGCAAGCGCGCTGCTGGCACAGTCCGGTACGAGCTGGGTCGAAGAAGACAACTGAGGCGGATCGCCGGGCGAGGCCCGGCGCGTCGGTCCGACGTCATGTCAACCGGAGGCAAACACCCATGATCCACTGGCGCACCTTCCCCACCCGGCAGACACAGGCGCTGGCGCTCGCCAACGCCGTCGTTGCACGGCTCGACGAAGCCTTGACGATTCGTCCGCGCGCGTTGCTGGCTGTATCGGGCGGCACGAGTCCGAAGGCATTTCTCTTGCAACTGGCCCGGCTTCCCGTGGCGTGGCGCGACATCGACATCACGCTCGTGGACGACCGCTGGCTGCCGCCCACGCATGCCGAGAGCAATGCCCGGCTGGTGGCCGAGACACTGCTGCCCGGTGCGACGGGTGCGCACTGGTTGCCGCTGGTGGACACCGCGACGTCCGCCGCGTTGCAGGTGCGAACGCTCAACGACACGTGGAGGCATGGCGTGCCGCAAGTGGCCGTGCTCGGCATGGGCGAGGACGGCCATACGGCGTCGCTCTTCGCCGACGCGGCGCAATGGCACGACGCCATCGCCACACACGACAAATTCGTGCTCGTGCAGCCCCAGCACGCGCCGCACCTGCGCGTGTCGTGGTCGCTCGCCGCGCTCGCGTCCTGCGAGCGCCTCTTGCTGCAAATTCAAGGCCCGGCCAAACGCGCCGTCTTCGAAGCGGCGCAGGCCGAGGTGCAGGACAACGCCATCTCCCGGCTGATCCACTGTGAAGGAGTGAACATCGATGTCTTCTGGAGTGAGGAATAATCCTCCGCACGTAAGCGGTCCGCGACTGCTGGCCGACATCGGCGGTACCAACGCCCGGTTCGCGCTGGAAGTCGCACCCGGCGATCTCGTCGAGATCCGCGACTATGCTTGCGACGATTTCCCAGGCGTTCCCGAAGTCATCCGTGCGTATCTTGACGAGGCCGATCACGCTGAGCCGGTGCGGCATGCCGCGATCGCGATTGCGAATCCGATTGCCGGTGACGAGGTGCGCATGACGAATCGCGACTGGCACTTCTCGATTGAAGCGACACGCCGTGCGCTGCGCTTCGAGACGCTGCTGGTCGTCAACGATTTCACCGCACTGGCGATGGCGCTGCCTTACCTGTCCGAGGCACAGCGGCGTCAGGTGGGCGGCGGCGAACCACAGCCGGGCGGGGTAATCGGCTTGCTCGGTCCGGGCACCGGCGTTGGGGTGTCCGGCTTGATTCCGGCGGCAGACCGCTGGATCGCGCTCGGCAGCGAAGGCGGGCACACGACGTTCGCGCCGGCGGACGAGCGCGAAATCGAGGTGCTGCGCTACGCATGGAAGCAGTTCCCGCACGTGTCGTTCGAGCGTCTGGTAGCCGGTCCCGGCATGGCGCTCGTCTATCAAGCCTTGGCGGCGCGAGACGGCCGCTCGGCGCCATCGCTGGAGACCCCCGCCATCGTAAAGCTCGCCCAGGCGGGCGATGCGCTCGCGCGTGAGACCGTCGATTGCTTTTGCGCGATGCTGGGCACGCTCGCGGGCAATATCGCGGTGTCGCTGGGCGCGGTGGGCGGCGTGTACTTGGGGGGCGGCGTGATTCCGAAGCTCGGCACGTTGTTCGAGGACTCACCGTTTCGTCAGCGCTTCGAGGCAAAGGGGCGATTCGAGGCGTATCTGAAGGCGATTCCGACTTACGTCATTACGGCCGATCATCCGGCGTTCCTGGGCACGTCCGCCATCCTTGCCGAACAGCTCGGCACGCATGCGGCGGGCGCGGGCGCGCTGATCGACCGTCTGCATCGGTTGCGCGACCGGTTGAGCCCGGCCGAGCAGCGCGTGGCCGAACTCGCGCTCAAGCAACCGCGTGCGCTGCTCGCGGAGCCGGTGTCGGAAATCGCGCGTCTGGCGCGGGTGAGCCAGCCCACGGTCATTCGCTTTTGCCGCAAGCTCGGCTGTCAGGGACTGTCGGACTTCAAACTCAAACTCGCGAGTGCGCTGACCGGCACGCTGCCGGTGCGTCATGGACAGGTGCACGTGGGCGACTCGGCGGCGGAATTCAGCGCCAAGGTGCTCGACAACACCGTGTCGTCGATTCTGCAGATGCGCGAGCATCTCGACGCGCGCACGCTCGAGGCGGCCGTCACCTTGCTCGATGGTGCCCGCCGCATCGAGTTCTACGGGCTGGGCAACTCCGGCGTGATCGCGCAGGACGCGCACTACAAGTTCTTCCGCTTCGGCATGCCGACCATCGCGTACGGCGACCCGTATCTGTTGCAGGCGTCGGCAGCGCTGTTGGGAGACGGCGATGTGGTGGTCGCCATTTCCGCGTCGGGCCGCTCGGCGGATCTGAACCGCGCGGTCGACATCGCCGTGGCGCGCGGCGCGAAAGTGATTGCGCTCACGGCGCGCAACTCTCCGCTGGCGCGCAAGGCGACGCTCGTGCTGCCCAACGATCACGTCGAGACGATGGGCGCTCACGTGACGATGATCGCGAGAATTCTGCACCTCGCGGCGATCGACGTGCTCGCCGTGGGCGTGGCGATTCGGCGCGCCGGGCCAGGGGCGGAGACGGCCGGCGAGGGCGCGCTCGATTGGCTTGGCCACGGCAGCGGACGGGACGCGGAGACGCCTGCCGGTCGTGTCACAATGGGCGCATACTCCCCCTCATGATTAAGACAGAAGAGGTTTGCGCATGTCCGAACAAGAACCGGTCCATGCCACCCGATCGATCGCGGATCCGGTGGAAGCCGTCGCCTACCTGAAGACGATTTACGATGCCAACACGGCGTACCTCCGCGCCGCTTTCGACCGCTTCGCCACGCAGAAGGAGGCGGCGCGGCGCGTGAGTGCGCACTATCCGTTCATTCGCATCACCACCGAAGACATTACCCAACTGGACAAGCGTCTGTCCTATGGCTTTGTGTCGGGGCCGGGCAGCTATCAGACGACGGTCACGCGACCGGATCTGTTCGAAAACTACTACGTCGAGCAGCTTCGCCGTCTGGCGCACAATCACGGCGTGGCCTTCGAAGTGGGCGTCTCCGACGAGCCGATCCCTGTGCACTTCGCCTATCAGGACGGCGTGTACCTCGAAGGCGATCTCGATCAGACACACCTGCGCGCCATGCGCACCGCGTTCGACGTGCCCGATCTGGCAACGATGGACGACAGCATCGTGAACGGCACGCGCGATCCCATGCCCGGCGAGATCTTGCCGCTCGCTCTGTTCACGGCGCCGCGCGTGGATTATTCGCTGCATCGCCTGCGCCATTACACAGCGACCTCGCCCGAAAATTTTCAGAACTACGTGCTCTTCACGAACTACCAGTTCTATATCGACGAGTTCGTCGAACTGGGACGCGAGCTGATGAGCGCGACCGACGATCCGGCCTTGCGCGAATACCGCAGTCAGTACACGGCGTTCGTCGAACCGGGCAACGTCACGCACTGGAACCAGAACATAGCCGCGCTCGACGCGCGGGGCACGCCGCCGCCGCGCCTGCCGCAGATGCCGGCATATCACCTCGTGCGCCCGGACAACACGGGCATCACGATGGTCAATATCGGCGTGGGGCCTTCCAACGCGAAGACCATCACCGATCACATCGCCGTGCTGCGCCCGCATGCCTGGGTCATGCTGGGTCACTGCGCAGGGCTGCGCAACTCGCAGCGCTTGGGCGACTACTGCCTGGCGCACGGGTACGTGCGTGAGGATCACGTGCTCGACGACGATCTGCCGCTATGGGTGCCGGTGCCGCCGCTGGCCGAGGTGCAGGTCGCACTCGAGCGTGCCGTGGCCGACGTCACGCAACTCGACGACTTCGAACTCAAGCGTGTGATGCGCACGGGCACGGTCGTCACGGTCGACAATCGCAACTGGGAATTGCGCGATCACCGCGAGCCGGTGCAGCGCATGAGTCAAAGCCGGGCGATTGCACTCGACATGGAGAGTGCGACGATTGCAGCGAACGGCTTCCGTTTCCGGGTGCCGTATGGCACCTTGCTCTGCGTGAGCGACAAGCCGCTGCACGGGGAGCTGAAGCTGCCCGGCATGGCGGACCGGTTCTATCGCGAGCGCGTCGACCAGCATCTGAAGATCGGCGTGAAGGCGATGGAGCTGCTGCGCAATAACGGTCTGGATCGTCTGCACAGTCGCAAGCTGCGCAGTTTCAACGAAGTCGCGTTTCAGTAACGGACGCCGGCGACCGCTCAGGAAAACACGCGCCTGGCGTGAATGCCCAGACCCAGCGCCACGCTGGCGAGACGGTCGCCGAATACCGGTGTTGCTTTCGGAAAGGCCGCGCACATGGCACCGGAAAGGCTGCGCAGCCCCGTGGAGCCGCCGGTGAAGTAGAGCGCATCGACATCTTCGGCGCGCAGTCCGGCCAGCGCCGCCGTATGCACGGCGCCTGCCGTGATGCTCGCGATTTCGTCGCTGACCGCTTCCACCAGGCCCGCTTCCGAGAACGCGACCGCGAGATCGCGTTCGATCACCGACAGATCGATGCGCGTCTCGCCGCCTGAGGCGACGTTGATCTTCGCGTCTTCGGCATGACCGACGAGCGCGTGTCCAAGGCGTTGCTCGACCGTGCGCATCAGGCGCCGGTGATGGGCAGGGTCGGCGTACAGATGCGCCGTGAGCGCCAGTTCGCCAACGCGCTTCGGCGTGTAGACCGTGTTGATCAGATGCCAGGTTGCCAGATCGAAATAGATCCGGTTCGGTACTTCCTTGCCGTCGGGACCGAGCGCCTTGTAACCGAGTTCGCGCAAGATCGTGGCCAACTCGATGCGGCGGTCGAAGTCCGTGCCGGCGATATGCACGCCGTGGTGGGCGAGCACGTCGTCCTTGCGATCGAGATGGCGTGCCCGTTCCGGTCCGACACGCACCAGCGAGAAGTCCGAGGTGCCGCCGCCAATATCGATGACGAGCACCTGCTGTTCATCGCTCAGACGCGATTCGTAATCGAACGCGGCTGCAATCGGCTCGAACTGGAAATGCACGTCATGGAACCCGACGTCGCGCGCGCTTTGTTCGAGCGAGCGTTGCGCGGCTGCGTCGGCGCGCGGATCGTCGTCGACGAAAAACACGGGGCGACCCATGACCACATGACGCAGGTCGCCGCCGCTGGCCTTCAGCGCGTGCGTGCGCAGATGGCGCAGGAACGTGGCGATGATGTCGATATAACGCATCGCCGACCCGTTACCGAGGTCGGTCGTGCTTTCGATCAGGGAGGAGCCGAGCAGGCTTTTGAGCGAGCGCATTAGGCGCCCGTCGTAACCATCGACGTAATCGGCGACGGCTTGACGGCCAAACGACACGCGGCCACCTTCATCGGCGTTGAAGAATACGGCGGTCGGCAGCGTGCCGTAGCCGGCTTCCAGCTCGACCAGACGCATGGCGGCGCCGTCTTGCACGGCGACGGCAGAATTCGAAGTGCCGAAATCGATGGCGCAGAAGCTCATGGCATTTGCGGCCCGCACAGGCGAGCCGTAAAAGGTCGGCAGTGTAGCACGGCCGGACGGTCGGCCGGATGGAGGCGCTCGGGCGAGCGCTGCACGACGCTCATCCGCGTGCCGAATTCGCGTCGGGCTGGGCCGCGGGCAGCGTACGCAGGCTGCTCACCACGGCCGCGACTGCAGCGAACGCCGCCGCGACATAGAGCGAGGCGCGCGTGCCGAAGCCCGACGGGGCGACGCTGAAGATGAGGGCCACGAGCGCCGCACCCGTCGTCTGCCCGGTCAGGCGCGCAGTGCCCAGCATGCCACTTGCGCCGCCGCTGCGATGGGCGGGCGCGGCCATGAGCATCGCGTAGTTGTTGGGCGACTGGAACAGTCCGAAGCCGAAGCCGCACAGGGCCATGCGCCAGACGATGTCGGCCGATTGCGGGTGCGCGGGCAGCAGGCCGAGCGCGAGCAGGCCGAGGGCGAACGCCGCCAGACCAATCGCACCGAGCAGACCGGGCTTGTAATACTCCAGCAGGCGCCCGGCCAGCGGCGCGACGACAACGATGGTGAGCGGCCAGGCCGTCATCAGCAAGCCGGTCTGCACGCGATCAAAGCCCAGCGAATCCTGCAGGAAGAAGGGCAGCGCGACATACGCGAGCATTTGCGCGCAGAACGACGCCATCGACGTGCAGATCGACAGCCCGAAAATCGGAATGCGCAGCAGGTCCAGCGGCAACAGCGGCACCGGCTGGGTGCGTTGGCGTCGCACGAAGACCGTGCCGATGACGATCGCTGCGGCGACTTCGAGCGCCACCAGCCAACGCGCCTGACCATGCCCGAAGGCGTCGATGCCGGAGATGAGCAAGCCGAAGGTGAGCGCACTTAACAGCGCCCCAGTCCAGTCGAAGGGGTGCGAGGCGCGGGCCGTGTCGGGCAGCGAGCGCACGGCGATGACAAAGGCGACGACGCCGAGCGGCACGTTGATGGCAAAGAGCCACGGCCAGTGCGCGATGGACAGCACGCCGGCGGCAATCGTCGGGCCCGCAGCGGATGAGATGGCAACGATGAGCGCGTTGAGCGAGACGCCGCGCCCGAGCCAGCGCGACGGGTAGATGGCTTTCACCAGCGCGGTGTTCACACTCATGATGCCTGCCGCCCCGAAGCCCTGCACCACGCGTGCGAGCGTGAGCGTGACGAGCGAATCCGAGAGCGCGCAGCCAAGCGAGGCGACGGTGAACAGCGCGAGCCCGACGGTATAGACGCGGCGGTAACTCACAATCTCGCCGAGTGCGGCGAGCGGCAGCAGCGAGATGGTGATGGCGAGCTGATAAGCGTTGACGATCCAGATCGACGTGGCGGGACTGGCGTTGAGGTCGCGCGCGATCGTGGGGAGCGCGACGTTGGCAATCGCCCCATCGAGCACCGCGAGCGAGATCGCGAGCATGACGGTCGCAACGGCCCATACCCGGGCGGGCATGGGCATACCGTCGGTGTGTGTGTCGGACATGTGGGCAGCGGAAGACGGGACGGGCGCGCACCGGGACGCCACAGCGGGCGGTGCGCACAACGAAAGCGTCATCCTGCCCGAAATTCCTGGACCACGCGGGGCCCTGGCGCAGAGCCTTATGTTTACAAGGGTTTCATTTGTTCCATTGTGTTTCGTTGAATGGAACCAAGGTTCCGCTGATTAAAACGCGTTCATCGACAGCAGTCATTTGCCTCAAGCCGCCGTGGCGCCATCGTGGAAACGCGCGATCCGGATGTTGCCGAGCGGGTGATACGTCGAGCTGGTCGCGATGGCGGCGAGCTCGGCATCGCTGTCGAGTATCGTCTGGACCCCGATGGCGGCGATCGTGCTGGCCGGCGAGCGTCCCGGGCAGGTGTGGGCGCCGTGCCCGAAGGTCCAGGCCACGTCGTCCGGTGCGGCGCCGGCGGGCGCGGCGGCAAGCACCACCAGGATGGCATCGCCGCGTGCGAGCGTTCGTTCATGGATGATGGCGGGCGCGTGCAGGAATCGACGGGTGTTTTGCACGGGGGGATCCTGACGGATCACCTCGCCGATGGCGGTGATGGCGACGGCAAGGTTGGCCGTTAGCGATTGAGCACCGTTGACGGCGGGCACAGCGCCGGGCGACGCCTGCTGCGCGAGCCGGCGCAGGCTGTTGGCCACGAGTCCGGCGCAGGCGTCATGCGTTTGCGTAAAGAGGCCCACGACATTGGCCGTGAGCGCCCCGTAGTCGACGGCCTCGTCGCGTGCCGCGCTTCGGGCCGTGTCGCGCAACCAAGTTCCTGGGGCGGCGTCGTTGTCGAGCCAGCGCATGGCACGATGGCGAAGCGTCGTGGTGGCGCTGTGTCCGCGTGCGAGCCTCTCGGCGCGCGGAGACGACTGGGTGGACTCGGCCATCGCCGCGACCAGCGTGCGGACGTCGTCGTACACGTCGACCCACTGTGAGGGAGGAACGCCCAGCCACGCCGCGAGGGCATAGATCGGCTGACGGAAGACAAAGTCGTCGAGGCGCGCGCAGGGTGTCTCCCCTTGGGCGAGATAGGCGTCTGCACAGGCGGCCTGGCTGGCGTTGCGCAGCCGGTCGAGGGTGGCGCCGTCGGCATGCAGCGTGGCGAGTCGAGCCTTGAGCCAGGGCTTCATTGCCGCATGCGCGGCGCCGTCGTTCATCCTGACGAGTGTGCCGAACCAGTCGCCGGCGGCGCCATTGGCCAATGCCGCGGGGACGGTCGCGCCAGCCGGCCGAACACCGCACGCCGGATGACGCAGCACGGCGGCCATGGCTTGCGGGCTGGCGGCGACCCACATACCGAGCGAGGCATCGAAATCGAACGGGCGTCGCGCGGCGAGCGACTGGTAGTACGGATACGGGTTGGGGTGCACGACGGCGGCCAACGCACTGGCGGGCGGCGGCACGGTGAGGAGATCGGCGGTGGCGGCAAACATGGCGGGCATCTCGATTTGAGGGGAACGGGACTCATCATGGCGCATCGGCCGACCGGCACGTTTCATCCCATCCTGAAGTGTTGAACGCATCCCCCAGCCTATACTGCCGATGCTGTGCTTCATCATCCTTACAGGAGTCCTGCTGTGGACATCGCAAGAGATCACGCCCCCGGCGTCAGTTCACTCGCCGCGTTGCTCGCCGATGCCGGGCGGATGACCATGCTGTGGGCGTTGATGGACGGTTCAGCCCGTCCGGCGGGGGAGTTGGCGTTGGTGGCCGGGCTGTCGCCGTCCAGTGCGAGCGGCCATCTTGCCCGACTGGTCGACGGCGGCGTGCTGGCGCAAGAAGCACGCGGACGCCATCGTTATTTCCGCATCGCCACGCCCGAGACCGCCGCGGCCATCGAAGCGCTTGCCAGCGCCGTGCTTGCCACGCGCGATCTGCGGCCGCGCTCTGTCCCTGTCAGTCGTTCCACGCCGATACCGCTTCGCCACGCGCGGACCTGTTATGACCATCTCGCTGGGGAAGTTGCGGTCGATCTCTTCGCGCGGATGCATGCGCACCGTTGGCTTCGGATCGACGGTAGCGACGTGGCGCTCACCGATATGGGCGTGGAGGGACTCACGGCCGTTGGCGTCAACCTCGCCACGGCTCGCGCCCATCGACGCCGCTTCGCCTGCACCTGCCCCGACTGGAGCGAGCGCAAGCCGCATCTGGGGGGTGCGTTGGGGGCGGCGCTGCTCAGCACCTGCCTCGACGCCAAGTGGCTCGAACCCACCCGGGCGCCGCGCGCGTTGCGCGTCACGCCGCTCGGGGAACGCAAGCTCGCGGCCATCGCCCTCTGAAGCGAGGCGATGGCGGTGAAGTCGCGAAGGCTCAGCCGCGTTCGGCAGCGGCGAGAAACGCGGGTGCGTCGGCCAGCAGGATGGCGAGATCGGCCGCGCCCGACTTCACCGCTCGCGCGGTGCGCTCGCGCGTCAATGTATCAGTGCCCACCAGCGAGCGCGGACCGGCAACGCTCAGGGCTGCCAACGGTCTGCCGTGAGCGTCCAGCACAGCGGCGGCGCAGGCGTCGATGCCCGCTTCGAAGCCGTCCTGACTCCAGGCGCATCCGGCGTCGCGATCACGTTCGAGCTGGGCGTCGAGCGCAGCATGCGTGCGTGCGCTTTGTGCCGTGGCGGCAGCGAGCGGTTCCGGCCCGAGCAACGCACGGCGGCGCTCGGTGCTCAGATGCGCGAGCAGCGACCGGCCCGGTGCCGTCAAATGTGCCGTGACGCGGCTGCCCGCGCGGATATTGCTGACGAGCGGTAACGCCGGCGTTTCGCACAGCAGATAGCGAACCTGGGCGCCGTCGAGCACGGTGAGATAGCTCGATAGTCCGGTCTCGGTCGTCACGCGCGTGAGTACGCGCCGCGCTGTCGCCAGGTGATCCTCGCCGGCGAGTGCGCTGGCCGCCAGTGTCAGGAAATTCAAGCCGAGCCGATGGCCACCCTGCGGCAACGGCTCCAGCACGCCCTCGAATTGGAGCGTCTCGATCAAACGCATGACGGTCACCCGATTCACCCCAATGCGGCGGCCGACGTCGCTGACATTGGCCGTCGACCCGCCGTCCGCCACGAAGCGCAGCAGCTTGAGCGCACGCATGACCGGCGTCACGAGGCCCGCTTGTCCGGTGTCTTGCGCGTCGGTGGTGGACTCAATGTCTTGCGTAGCTTTGTTCATGCGGTCGATTCCAGTCATCGGGGGCATCGGGAGCATCGGTATAGGGCGGCGCAGCGATCGCACTTGCGCCGCCGCAGGTCACTCAGGCCGCGAGCGGGACTTGCCACGCGTCATACTCGTAGACCCAGTCGGCATTGCCGCCTTCCTTGAGCCACTGGTTGCCGCGCGAGCCGATCTGCACGCGTGCCGTGCGTTCGCGTCGCGATACCTCGTAGCGCGCGAGCGCGGCGGCGAGCGTGGAAAGCTCGGCGCTTGGGCCCACGGCCGCCAAGTGGCGAGACAGTACCACAGCATCTTCGATCGCCATGCCGGCGCCTTGTGCCATGAACGGCATCATCGGATGGCTCGCATCGCCCAGCAGCGACACCCGATCGCGCGACCATTGCGGTAACGGATCGCGCACATACAGCGCCGACTTCAGCACGCTGTCGCACGCGTCGAGCAGGGCGCGCGCTTCGGGGTGATAGTCGGCGTACATCGCGCGCAACTCGTGCACGTCGCCGGGTGCCGTCCACGATTCCAGCGTCCAGCTGTCCTGGGGCGTCGTGGCGAAGACAAAGATGTCGCTGCCGAGATTGAGCGGGAACGTCACGATCTGGCTCGACGGGTTCGGTCCCCACCACTTCGTGAACGCGCCGAGATTCGGCACGCCGTCGAGTTTGTCCGCGGGCACGACCGCGCGATACGCCACCACGCCAGTGAACTCCGGCGATTCCGGCCCGAACAGGCCGGTGCGCACGACCGAGTGGATGCCGTCCGCGCCGATGAGCACATCGACGTCGTCGTGCGTGCCGTCCGCGAACGCCAGTCGAATGGGGCCGGGCTGCGCGTTGCCCGGCGCTTCGAACGATACGAGTTTCTTGCCCAGCGCAATCGACGTCGCGGGCACGGCCTGCTCCAACGCCTGCAACAGGTCGGCGCGATGCATCGTGAGCTGCGGCGCGCCGTATTTCGTCTGCGCCGTGCGGGCCATCTCCAGACGCGAGGTCTCCTCGCCCGAATCCCAGGTGCGGCTGATGCGATGGCTCGGTTGCGCGGCCGATTGGCGCAAGGCGTCGCCGACCCCGAGGCCGTCGAGCGCGCGCACGGCGTTGGGTGTCAGGTTGATGTCCGCGCCGACCCGGGCGAACTGCGCTGCCTGCTCATACACGCGCACACGGAAACCTGCGCGCAGTAAGCCGATGGCGGCGGCCAGACCGCCGATGCCGGCACCGTTGATGCCGATGAGAGGAGCTTGCATGGGAACATCCTTTGACGAAAGTGACGACAAACCAGAAAAATAATAAGTTCAAATATGAACATGATGTTCAAATATTATTGTTTTTGATTCGATCAAAGGCAAGGCATCCTCGGGTAAATCCCGAGGAAACGGACAGGCCCTGACGGGGGGCGAGCCAGGACGCCCGGCAACGCTCGCGGGACGAACGGTGCCGCTCGCTGCGCAGCTGGGGCGGAGATCTTCGTCGCTGTACCGGCGCGTTAGCACGCCAATTTATTCTTATCAATTCGTGAATCTCCGCTGCGGGGCTCATGCGTCACCTGGCCTAAGCTTCGCTCAGTTGGTTTCATAAGTAATCCAACGTTTCATAGGTGGAACGTCGAAAAAGCAAATGCGGGACGAGGCGACTGGCTTGGGTTGCCGCGCATCGCATCCGGCGTCGTCACCGTTCTCGAATCATCGAACGACAGGAGTACACAGATGAAGCGGTTTCCGATGGGGCGGATCCCTGGCATGACGGCGCTGGCGGCGGCAATGCTGCTGGCGGCGGGGGTGCCGGTCGCTGCGCAGGCGCAGAGCAACGTCACGATCTACGGCAGCCTGGATGCCGGCATGGCGTACGTGAACAATCAGGGCGGCAACGCGAACTGGATCGCCCAGCAGGGCGCGACGCAGCCGGATCGCTGGGGCTTTCGCGGGGTCGAGGATCTGGGCGGTGGCAATCGTGCCATCTTCCAGCTGGAAAACGGCTTCTCGACGCTCTCGGGCAACACGGTCAAGGCGGGCGCGATGTTCAACCGCCAGTCGTGGGTTGGCCTGCAGTCGGACAAGATGGGCACGTTGACCATCGGTCACATGACCACGTTCAACTTCGACTGGCTCGGGCCGATGAGCACGGCCTACCTGGGCATGAACTGGTACATGTTCCACCCGGGTAACCTCGACGAGCTGGCGAACACGTCCGTCGTGCAGGTCGACAACTCCGTGCGCTACGTCACGCCGGACTTTGCGGGCTTCAAGGCGGGCAGCATGATCTCGTTCGGCAACAACACGAACTTCGCCAACGGGCGCAAGTGGAGTGTGGCCGCGAACTATACGAACGGCGGCTTCAAGGCGTCGGCAGTCTACTCGAACGAGAACAACCGCACGCCGAACGTTGCCGTGCTCGGCGGCGCGACTTTCCAGGGACAGGCGGTTGGCAGCTATGCGGCGTCGAACGTCGAGAACATGGGCGCCGGCGTGTCGTATGGCTTCGGGCCGTGGCTGCTGCACGCGTTGTACACGCGCGTGAAACTGCAGTCGCCGGGCTTCAGCGACACTTACCAGTCGTTCGACGGCGGTGCCAACTATGCGACGGGCGTGGCCAACACGATCACCTTCGGCGCGGCCACGACTTCGCTGACGGGCAAGCGCTGGACGCAGGTCAGCCTGGGCGACGTCTACGCGTTCTCCAAGCGCACGCAGGTGTATCTGAGCGGTGTGTATCAACACGCGAGCGGCAATGGGGCGGTGACGGCCATCAACACGATCGGCGCGTCGTCGACGGGCAATCAGTTCATCATCCTGTCGGGCGTGCATCACTCGTTCTGACGCCTCGCAACGCCAACGCATTGCGAGACGCCCCTTGTGGTCTCACTTCCCACGCCGGCCGGCCTTTGCCCGCCGGCGTTTTTTTTCGTCTCGGCTGTTGTGTTGGCTGTGCAACGCCTGCGGGTGCGGGTTTCCCCTAGTCAAAAAACAATTTTGAACGGGCAAATCCCTCCCTATAATTGATCCATAAGTAAATCAACGTTTCACATATGAAACGTGTCCCGCAAGGGAAGACAGGTGGCAAGCCATGCAGGCGAAACGACGCAGCAGGCTGCCCGAGGCAAGTTGAACATCCAGAAACACGGTGGTTTCCCATGCTCAGGTCGATTCAATTGAAGGACGCGAACGTAGCCGAGGCGAATGCCGAGGCACGTCAGGCGCAGCCGGCGGCGGCACCCCTGCCGTTCGCCATCGAATACCGCGGCGTCACGCGTCGGTTCAAAAATCGCCAGGGCAAGGGCGAGATGACGGCCGTCTCGGACGTCTCCATCGGCATCAAGGCCGGTGAGTTCGTCTCGCTGATCGGCCCGAGCGGCTGCGGCAAGAGCACGCTGCTCAACATGGGCGCCGGTCTCTACGCGCCGAGCGAAGGGCAGGTGACGCTCGCGGGCAAGCCGGTGCGCGGCCCGTCGCAGCAAGTCGCGTTCATGTTGCAGAAAGACCTGCTCATGCCGTGGCGCTCGATTCAGAAGAACGTCGAGCTGGGCATGCAGATCCGTGGGCGCAGCAAGGCCGAGCGGGCGGAAGTGGCCAAGGCGCTGCTCGCGCGTTGCCACCTGAAGGGCTTCGAGAACCACTACCCGCACCAGCTCTCGGGCGGCATGCGTCAGCGCGCGGCGCTGGCCCGCACGCTGGCCGTCGAGCCGGACGTTCTGCTCATGGACGAGCCGTTCTCGGCGCTCGATGCGCAGACCAAGATGGTGCTCCAGCAGGATCTCGCGCAGATGCTCGCCGACGAGGGCAAGACCGCGCTGATGATCACCCACGACCTCGCCGAAGCCATTGCGCTCTCGGATCGCGTGTTCGTGATGAGTGAGCGCCCGGGCACGATCATCGAGGAGATCACGATCGATCTGCCGCATCGCGACAACCCGATCGAGCGCCGCAAGCAGGCGGGCATGAACGAATACGTGGCCCATCTGATGGAACTGCTCAAGGTGGGTCGCGACGACCACCTTGGTTGATCCTCGTCCCCGACACTGCAAGACACTGGAATCCTCGCTATGAAATCCCTTTCCAAAACGCAACTGACCGTTGGCAGCTTCGTGTTGCTGCTGATCTTCGCGGCCATCTGGCAATGGGGCCCGACGGCGTTCGGCGTACCCGAGTTCGTGCTGCCCAAGCTGTCGTCGACCGTGATCGAAGGCGCCCGCATGTTCCAGGTCGAGAACCTGTGGCTACACATCGGCGTGACGGCCATCGAAGTGATCGCGGGCTTCGTGATCGGCTCGGCGCTGGGCGTGGTGATCGGCGTGGTCCTCGGTTTGTCGCCGTCGACCGAAGCCATGCTTTCACCGTACATCCTCGCGCTGCAGATTGCGCCGAAGGTCGCGTTTGCGCCGCTGTTCGTCATGTGGATGGGCTACACGATCTACCCGAAGATTCTCGTGGCTGTACTGATCGTCTTCTTCCCCGTGATGATCAATGTGCTCGGCGCCGTGCGCGCCGTCGACCCGGACATGGTCAATCTGGTGCGCGCCCTGTGCGGCCGCCGCTGGCAGATCTTCCGCTTCGTTGAATTCCCGTCGGCCATGCAGGCGCTCTTCGCGGGCTTGCGCATCGCGTCGACGCTGGCCGTGATCGGCGTGACCGTGGGTGAGCTGGTCGGTGGCGACCGTGGCCTGGGCTATCTGCTGGTGTATGGCGAAGGTCAGGGCAACACCGCGATGGTGTTCGTCTCCATCGCCGGGCTCACCGTCATCGGTATCGCGGCGTACGCCGCCGTGGTCTGGCTGGAACGCCGCGCGTTGCATTACGTGCCGCGAGCCGCCATGAACATCGCCTGAACGACGAGGAATTTCACCGTGAACGAACTGCCCATCCCCCCGCTCGACGCCAACACGCTGGCGCCGCTCGACGGCAAGAAGCTGCTGATCACCGGTGGCGCGCGTGGCCTTGGCGAAGGGTTCGTCCGTGCCGCCGTGACACGCGGCGCGCAAGTGACGATTGCCGATATCGCCTCGCAGGCCGGCGAGGCCCTCGCGGCCGAACTGAGCGGTGTGGGACATGCCGTGTCGTTCGTGCGTGTCGACCTGTCCGATCCGGCCTCGGTGGACGCGGCCGCCAAGGGGGCTGCCGAGCGCATGGGCGGCATCGACGGGCTGGTCAACAACGGCGCGATCACCAACTCGGGCGGCAAGCTGGCCGCCGAGCTGAGCATCGAGACGTGGGACGCGGTCATGAACGTCAACGTGCGTGGCACCTGGCTCATGACGATGGCGGCGCTGCCGTTTCTGCGTGCATCGGGGCAGGGGCGCGTCGTGAACATCGCGTCGGATACCGCGCTGTGGGGCGCGCCGCGCCTGCTCGCTTACACCGCCAGCAAGGGCGCCGTCATGGCGATGACACGTTCGCTCGCCCGCGAACTCGGCCCGGACGGCATCACCGTCAACGCGATCGCGCCGGGACTCGTCGAGGTGGAAGCCACGGCCTACGTGCCTGCCGAGCGTCATCGTCATTACCTGGAGGGACGTGCGCTGCCGCGCGCCCAGGTGCCCGACGACGTGATCGGCCCCGTGCTGTTCCTGCTCTCCGATGCTTCCCGTTTCGTGACCGGGCAGGTGCTGCCGGTCAACGGCGGCTTCGTGATGCCCTGACGAGCCGTTCTTATTCGCAACGCCTTCAAGGAGTTAGACCATGGCGCAAGCCGACGCTAAAAACACCGCGACGCCACAGGCCGTCGAGAGCTGGACGCAGGCCGAAGGCCAGGCGTTCGGCGACTGGCTGGACACGCGCGTAGCCCGTTTCTCGACGCGCAAGTACGACTGGGACGCGCTGAAGTTCCAGGCCGACTACGACCCGAAGTACCGCCGCGCGCAAATGCGCTACGTCGGCACGGGCGGCACGGGCGTGGCCAAGGACGTCAACACGGTCCCTGCCGGTCACTTCACGTTCTCGACGATGGTAATCCCGGCCGGCAACATCGGCCCGAGCCACATCCATATGGATGTCGAAGAAATCTTCTTCGTGATGCGCGGCAAGATGAAGGTGATCTGCGAGCGCGATGGCGAAACCTGGGAAGCCATTCTCGGTGAGCGCGACCTGATCTCGGTGCCGCCTGGCGTGTATCGAACGGAAATCAACATTGGTGACGAAGACGCGCTCATGTGCGTGATGCTCGGCTCGCAAAAGCCGGTCACGCCGACGTACCCGCCGGATTCGCCGCTCGCGCAGATCAAGCGCGATCTGAAGTAAGCCCGCCGGGGGCCGTTGTCCCGGAAAGTCCGGTGAGGGGCTTGCCCGTCGCAAGCGCCACACCGGCAGGAATTCACAAAGCAAGACGTTCAGTCCAAGCCATGCAAGCCGAAGCCTTTCAGTCCGAAGTACCCGAAGATGCCGCCGTCGCGCCGCTATGCGCGCGTCTGGACGCCTTCCCGTACCGCACCGTCGCCACGCGCGCGGGCACCGTGGGCTATCGCAGCGCTGGAACGCAAGCCGAAGGTGCCATGCCGGTCGTGATGCTGCACGGCATCGGGTCCGGTGCGGCGTCATGGCTCGCGCAATTCGAAGCCACCGGCCTGGATACCGCGCTTTACGCATGGGACGCGCCGGGTTACGGGCAGACGACGAATGTCGCCGACGCCGAGCCGCACGCCGACGCCTATGTCGAAGCGCTCGCGGCGTGGCTCGATGCGCTGGGGCTGGCACGCGTCGCGCTCGTCGGTCATTCGCTGGGCGCGATCATGGCAACCCAGTTCGCGAGCCGTGCGCCGCAGCGCGTGAGCGGGCTCTTTCTCTGCTCGCCGGCCGGCGGTTACGGCAAGGCCGATGCGCAGGTACGTGTGAGCAAGCGCGACGGTCGTCTGGCGATGCTCGACAAGCTCGGCCCGACCGGCATGGCGCGCGAACGCAGCGACAACCTCGTCGCCCCGAACGCCGCGGCCCTGCCGCGCGCGTGGGTGAAATGGAACATGGCACGCGTGCTGCCCGCGGGCTATCGTCAGGCAACGCATCTGCTCTCGAATGGCGACGTCGCCGGCGCGCTAGCGCAATACGTGGCGGCGAATGCGGGCCCGGTCGCGGTGGCGGTCGGCGCACAGGATGCCGTGACGCCCCCGGCGGCTTGCCAGGCGATCGCCGAGGCGGCCGGTGTGCCGCTGCAAATCATCGAAGGCGCTGGGCACGCGTCATATATCGAAACGCCAGACGTTCTGAATGCCGCGCTCGCCGCGTGGCTCGAACGTATCGCGGCAGGAGAACGTTGAGATGGCATCCGTAACGCCCAAGCGCATGACGGCAATGGCCGAGGCGCTCACCGAAGACGACACGCTGCGCGAGCCCGCGATGCAAGGCGAGGGCGAGAGCGAAGATCTCGTCGACGGCGCGGCCACCGAGACGCGCTACCTGGTACCGGGCCTTGAGCGCGGCCTGCGCATTCTCACGCAATTCTCGCCGCGCGAGCCCGTGTTCAGCGCACCGGAGCTCTCGCAGCGACTGGGGATTCCGCGCACCACGGTCTTCCGCTTGTTGCAAACGCTCGAAGCGATGGGTTTCCTGGAGCGTGCAGGCGGTGAAAAGAATTTTCGTCTGGGCGTGGCCGTGCTGCGTCTGGGCTTCGAATACCTCAGCTCGCTGGAGCTGACCGATCTGGGCATCCCGATCATCGAACGGCTGCGCGACGCCACGCAGCTCACGTCGCACATCGTAATCCGCGACGGGCGCGACATCGTGTTCGTGGCGAAGGCGCAGAGCGTGGCGAGCGTGTTCAACTCGATCAAGGTCAACGTCGGCACGCGCCTGCCGGCGCATGCGACCGTACACGGCCATGTGCTGATGGGCGACCTGACGCTGGCCGAGCTTCGCGCGCTGTACCCCGAAAAGACACTCGAAAAATACACGCCGCAGACACCCGAAACGATCACCGAGCTGTTCGAGCGCGTGCGCGAAGACGCCGAGCGCGGCTACGCCGTGTCGGCCTCGTCGTTCGAGCGCGGCATCAGCGTGGTGAGTGCCCCGGTGCGCAACGACGCGGGACGCATCTGCGCCGCGATCACCGTCACCATTCCGCGCGCCACGCTCGATGCGTCGGTGCTCGACGCGGGGCTGATCGCACAGGTGCGCGAGGCGGCCGACGCGTTGTCGCACCGCCTGAACTACCGGCCGGGCAGCGACGACCGGGCCACCCCCTACATGAAGTCACTGGGATTGAAATGATCAAGATCGACCTCACCCAACGCGCGGCGCTGGTCACAGGCGGCTCGTCCGGCATCGGCCTCGCCACGGCCGAACGCCTGCTCGACGCCGGTGCCGCTGTCGCGATCTGCGGCCGCAACCCCGAGCGCTTGGCGCAAGCCGAAGCCCGTCTGCGCGAGCGTCATGCCGAGGCGCGCGTGATTGCCGCACAGTGCGACGTGCTCGATGCCAACGATGTCGCCGCGCTGGCCGAGCGCATTTGTGGCGAATTCGGGCGTCTCGACATGCTGGTCAACAACGCGGGCCAAGGTCGTGTGTCGACGTTTGCCGACACGACCGACGACGCCTGGCGCGAAGAGCTGGAGCTGAAGTATTTCAGCGTCATTCGCACCACGCGCGCCTGCCTGCCGATGCTGCGCGAAGCCGCCCGCGAGACGGGGGATGCCGCCATCGTCTGCGTCAACTCGCTGCTCGCGCTCCAACCGGAGCCGCACATGGTGGCGACGTCGTCGGCGCGCGCGGGGATCCAGAGCCTGGTGCGCTCGATGGCGAGCGAATTCGCGCCCGACGGCGTGCGCGTCAACAGCATTCTGATCGGCCTGGTGGAGTCGGGCCAGTGGCGCCGTCGCTTTGCCGCGCAAGGCGAAGGCAAGACCTGGGAGGAATGGACCGGCGAGTTGGCCCGCAAGAAGCAAATTCAGTTGCAACGTCTGGGCAGGCCTGAAGAGGCGGCCGCAGCGATCTTTTTCCTGGCAAGCCCGCAGTCGTCCTATACGACGGGCAGCCACATCGATGTTTCCGGAGGCTTGGCAAGACATGTCTAACACAACCACCGTCGGCGAAGTCATCGCGGCGTTTCTCGAGCAGTGCGGTGTGAAGACCGCATTCGGCGTGATCTCGATTCACAACATGCCGATCCTCGACGCCATCGCGCGTCGCGAAAAGATCCGTTATGTCGGCGCGCGCGGCGAAGCCGGTGCGCTGAACATGGCCGATGGCCTTGCCCGTGTTTCGGGCGGTCTCGGCGTGGCCTTCACGAGCACGGGCACCGCCGCGGGCAATGCGGCCGGCGCCATGGTCGAAGCCCTCACCGCCGGCACGCCGGTGCTGCACATTACCGGCCAGATCGAAACCGAGTTCCTCGATCGCGATCTCGCGTATATCCACGAAGCGCCCGATCAGCTCAGCATGCTGCACGCGATCTCGAAGGCCGCCTATCGCGTGCGTTGCGTCGACACTGCGCTCTCGACCGTGCGCGAAGCCGTGCGCGCGGCGCTCACGGCGCCGGCCGGCCCGGTGAGCGTGGAGATTCCCATCGACATCCAGGCGGCGGAAATCGAATGGCCCGCCGATCTGGCCGCGCCGCACATCACGGTGCCGACGCACGACGACGCCCGCGTGGCCGAGCTCGCCGACAAGCTGGCCGCCGCGCATCGTCCGATGCTGTGGCTGGGCGGTGGGGCGCGCGGGGCGGAAGCCGCCGTCAAGCGTCTGGTCGACATGGGCTTCGGCGTGGTCACCAGTGTGCAGGGTCGCGGCATCGTGCCGGAAGATCATGCCGCCACGCTCGGTGCGTTCAACATCCACCCGACGGTCGAGACGTTCTACAAGTCGTGCGACGCCGTGCTCGTGGTCGGCTCGCGTCTGCGTGGCAACGAAACGCTGAAGTACAAGCTCGCGCTGCCGCGCCCGCTCTATCGCGTCGACGCCGATGGCCTGGCGGACGGCCGTGGCTACCGCAACGACCTGTTCATCCAGGGCGACGCCGCACGCGTGCTGAACGCGCTGGCTGACCGTCTGCAAGGGCGCCTGTCGATCGATCCGGCGTTCCACGCCGATCTTGCGGCCGCTCGCGAGGTGGCCGTCAAGCAGGTCGCGGAAGGTCTCGGCCCGTACCGTCAACTCGTCTCCGCACTGCAAAGTGCGCTGGGCCGCGACTTCAACTGGGTGCGCGACGTCACGATATCGAACAGCACGTGGGGCAACCGTCTGCTGAAGCTCTTCTCGCCGCGCGCCGGTGTGCACGCGCTGGGCGGCGGGATCGGTCAGGGCATGCAGATGGGTATCGGCGCGGCGCTCGCGGGCAACGCGAAGAAGACCGTGGCGCTGTGCGGCGACGGTGGTCTGATGGTCAACGTGGGCGAACTTGCCACCGCCGTGCAGGAAAAGGCGCCGGTCGTGATCCTGCTGATGAACGATCAGTGCTACGGCGTGATCCGCAACATTCAGGATGCGCAGTACGGCGGTCGCCGTCACTACGTGCAACTGCACCAACCGGACTTCGCCGCGTTCTGCGCGAGCCTGCAGCTCAAGCACGAGCGCATCACGGCCATCGATCAGGCGGAGGCGGCGGTCGCACGCGCCGTGGCGCACGACGGCCCGGTGCTGCTCGAAGTGGACATGCTGTCGGTCGGCAGCTTCGCTTCGCACTTTGCCGGTCCGCCGGTCCGGGAGCCTGCGAATGCATGAATTGAACCACCGTCCCGTTGACGTCGCGCTGATCGGCTTCGGCGCGATCGGCTCGAAGGTCTATGAGGCGTGCGCGAGCGATCCGTATCTGCGCGTGGGCCACGTGATCGTGCCGGAAGACGCCGCCGCCCGCGTGCGCGAGAGCGTGCGCGCCGACACCGAAGTGGTGTGTTCGGCGCAGGCGCTCTCCAGCCGCCCGGACTTCGTGCTCGAGTGCGCGGGTCACAGCGCGCTGTCGGGGCACGTGGTGCCGCTGCTCAAGTCGGGGGTGGATTGCGCGGTGGCATCGATCGGTGCGCTGTCCGACACCGATCTGCTCGCTGCACTGGAACAAGCCGCCAAGGACGGCGCGTCGACGGTTACGTTGCTCTCGGGTGCCATCGGCGGTATCGATGCGATTTCCGCTGCGCGCGAAGGCGGTCTGGACGAAGTGCTGTACACCGGTCGCAAGCCGCCGATGGGCTGGCTCGGCACGCCGGCCGAGCAGGTCTGCGATCTGGCAACGCTCACTACCGCGACCGTGATCTTCGAGGGCAACGCCCGCGACGCGGCGCGTCTGTATCCGAAGAATGCGAACGTGGCGGCGACCGTGGCCATCGCCGGTCTGGGGCTCGACGCGACGCGCGTGCGCCTGATCGCTGACCCGACGAGCACGCGCAACGTGCATCACATCATCGCCCGCGGGGCGTTCGGCGAGATGTCGCTGGAGATGTGCGGCAAGCCGCTGCCGGACAACCCCAAGACGTCGGCACTGACCGCGTATTCGGCCATTCGCGCGCTACGCAATCGCGTTGCGAACTGTGTGATTTAGCAGGAAGAGCATCATGAGCCATCAAGATTTGCTGCAAGGGTTTTCGAGCGACATTCTGGTCGGCGGCGAATGGCGCGCCGGCACCGGCAAGCGCTATCAGAGCCTGTATCCGGCCGACGAGAGCGTGAATGCCGAGATCGCGGCGGCGGGCGCCGAAGATGCGATCGACGCCGTCGAGGCGGCCGATGCGGCCTGGCGTCGCGCGGACTGGGCGGGCTTGAAGCCGCATCAACGCGCCGCAGTGCTGCATCGCGTGGCGGACGGCATCACGCAGCGCGCCGAAGCGCTGGCCCATCTGCAGCGGCGCGACAACGGCAAGCCGATCAGCGAGACGCGCGCGCTCGTCGCGAGCGCATCGAGCACGTTCCGCTACTTCGCCTCGTGCCTCGAGACGCTGGAGGAAACGCTGACGCCGTCGCGGGGCGACTACCTGACGATGAGCGTGCATGAGCCGCTGGGCGTCGTGGCCGCCATCACGCCGTGGAATTCGCCGATCGCTTCGGACGCGCAGAAGCTGGCCCCGGCGCTTGCCGCCGGTAACGCCGTGGTGCTCAAGCCGGCGGAAGTGACGCCGCTCGCCTCGCTCGAACTGGGCCGCATCTGCGAAGCGGCCGGTGTGCCGCGCGGCGTGCTCTCGGTGTTGCCGGGCAAGGGCTCGGTCATCGGCGACATCCTGGTGCGCCATCCCAAGGTCAAGAAAGTCGCCTTCACCGGCGGCACCGAAGTCGGTCGTGGCATTGCGCGGCTGGCGGCGGAAAAGCTCATGCCGGTCTCGCTCGAACTCGGCGGCAAGTCGCCGACCATCGTGTTCGAAGACGCCGACATCGATCATGCGGTGGCCGGTGTGCTCTACGGCATCTTCAGTTCGTCGGGCGAATCGTGCATCGCGGGCTCGCGTCTGTTCGTGCACAAGGCCATCTTCGACACCTTCGTCGAGCGGCTGGTGGCCGGCGCGAAGCAACTTCGCGTGGGCGATCCGCTGCGCGAAGACACGCAGATGGGGCCGCTGGTGACGTCGTCGCATCGCGAGTCGATCGAGCGCTATGTCGCCATCGGGCTGGAAGAGGGCGGCCGCCTGTTGTGCGGCGGCGAGCGTCCGGCGGGCGATGGCCGCGAGAAGGGCTACTTCTATCAGCCGACCATTATCGCGGGCCTGACGAACCAGGCACGCATGGTGCAGGAAGAAATCTTCGGCCCGGTGCTGGCGGTCTTGCCATTCGAGAACGAAGACGACCTGCTGGCCGAGGCCAACGACAGCGTCTACGGTCTTGCGGCCGGGATCTGGACACGCGACTTCAAGCGCGCCTGGCGCATCGGGCGTGCGCTCGAGACCGGCACAGTCTGGATCAACACCTACAAGCAGTTTTCGATCTCGACGCCGTTCGGCGGCTGGAAAGAGAGTGGCATGGGGCGTGAGAAGGGGCGTCTGGGGTTGCTGGAGTACACGAACCAGAAGAGCCTCTATTGGGGCATCAACGACAGCCCGCTCGCGTGGGCGGGCAAGGTCTGAACGTCAGTCAGTGGCAGAACACGCCGCAATGCACAGGGTATTGCGGTCATCCGATACTTGAGCGAGGCAGAGATATGTTGTCGATTTTCCGTGGATCGTTGGCGCGCCGTGCGCGTCGTGCTGTTGGCCTGTGCGCCGTGGCGGGACTCACGAGCCTGGCGGCGCCGGTAATGGCGCAGCCGGCTACCCAGCAGATTACCTATCTGCTCCCGGCGCCGGCCAACCTGCCGGCCTTCGCGCCGCTGATGCTGGCCGAGAAGAAGGGCTACTACGCGGCGGAAGGGTTGTCGGTGCGCTGGCTGACCGTGCAAGGCGGTGCCGACGTCGGCAAGCAGCTCGCCTCCGGTAATGGCGATCTGGGCGGCGGCCTGGGCGACACCCCGATCGTGCTGCGTCCGAACGGCATTCCCATCAAGGGCGTGGCGCTGCTGGGCGGGCGCACGCTGCATCAGTTGGTCGTGCGCAACGATGCGAACATCAAATCGCCCGCCGACCTGAAGGGCAAGACGATCACGGTGCTGTCGTATCAAGACACCGGCTTCTACGCGACGCTGGGCCTGCTCGCCTCCGCGGGTCTCACGCGCACCGACGCGCGCATCCAGGGCGCCGGTCCGGCAGGCGTGTGGCAGCAGGTCGCCACGGGCAAGGCCGACGCGATGGTGGGCACGCCGGAGTGGGCGCAGAATATTGAAGATGCCGGCGTGAAGGTCACGATGACCTCGACCGACAAGTACTTCCCGGGCATGGCGCAAGCGGTTCTGGCGTCGGACAAGACCATTGCCGAGAGGCCGGAGATGGTCCGCAAGTTCGTTCGTGCCACGATCAAGTCGGTGGCCGAGATCATGCGCGACCCGGCGGCCGCGGCCAAGGAATACTGCGCGACCGTGCCCGGCTACAAGGGCAAGGAAGCCGAGATCGAGAAGATCCTGACGTATTACGCCCGCAACGTGTATCCGGGCCAGGAGCGTCTCGGTGCGTTCGATCCGGCGCGTGTGACGAAGCTACAGGATTTCTATATGCAGGAGAAGATCATTCGCGAAAAGTCGAACCTGGCCGACCTGTTCACCAACCAGTTCGTGCAATAACGCGAGACGACACATGAACGAAAACGCCCCGGGCGCCGCTGCGGCCACCCAGCCCGACACGATGTTGCTGACGGTGTTCCTGCGTCACGATCAGTCGAACAATCTGGACGATTTCCAGGAACGCCTGAAGGCGGCCGAATGGTGGGAGCGTTTTCCGCCGGCCGGTGTGAGGGTGGTGTCGTGGACGGTGGCGATGGGCTTTGGCCAGATCGTCACGCTAGAACTGCCACCGCACCTGCTGCCGGCGGTCAACGTCGAGCTGGAGCGCTCGGCCTGGGGAGTGTTTCGCACCGAATGCTATCCGACTTACGATTTTGTACCCGTGCACGCGCGCATTCGCGAACGGGTTCACCAGGGAGGGAAATGATGGACCGCTATCTCGAACCGAATCAAGCGCGTCGCCATGAGCCGACGCAATACGAAAGCCTGCTGGGCGACGCCATCGAGCGCGCCTATGCCGCCGGCACACACGATCTGGCTGGGCTGGTGGCCTATCTGAATCGCACGGGCCCCGGCCCGCAAGCGGGCGACGTGTGGACCGAAGCGGTGTACACCGCGCAGATCGCCCGAATGGCCGAAGAGTAACAACATCACAGAGTTCGATCGCTGCGCGCCGCGGGTGCGCGGCGATCGCGATGGAGACGTCCCCCATGACTACGCAACAGCCTATCCTCACTGCCGACGCCATTCTCGAGCGTGGCCTGAAGAACCTCTGGTATCCGATTTGCCCGTCGCACATGGTTGGCCGCGAGCCGGTCTCGCTGCGCCGCCTGGGCAAGAAGCTGGTGTTCTGGCGCGACCAGGACAACCAGGTGCATGCCCTCGATGATCATTGCCCGCACCGTGGTGCCCCGCTGTCCAAGGGCATCGTGATGGGCGATCGCATCGCCTGCGGCTATCACGGCGTGCAAGTGCGCTGCGACGGCACCGTGATGCGTGTGCCGGGCAGCCCGGGCTGCAAGCTCGAAGGTTCGCGTCCGACGCAGGCGTACCACATTGTCGAGCGCAACGACGCGATCTGGCTGTACAACGCCACCGAGAACATCGACACGCCGCCGCCGCTCGTGTTGCCCGAGGAACTCGATGCCGACGGCGAGTACTCGTCGTTCCTGTGCTACACCGAGTGGAAGGGCGACTACCGGTACGTGCTCGACAACGTGATGGATCCGATGCACGGCACGTATCTGCACAAGCAGTCGCACTCGATGGCCGAGGGTGACAACACGGCGGCCTTCCGCATTCGCGACACCGACCGTGGCTTTGTCTTCGAGAAGGAAGGCCAGCGTGACGTGAACTTCGACTGGACCGAGTGGGCCGATACCGGCACGCACTGGATGCGTCTGGAGATTCCGTACCCGAAGACGGGCGGCCCCGGCGGCAACTTCGTGATCGTGGGCAGCTACACGCCGGTCTCCCCGACGCTGGCCGCCGTGTTCCACTGGCGCTGCCGCAAGCTCGACGGCTGGCAACGCGATACGTGGCGCTTCCTGTATCGCAACCGTCTAGAAGCGCGCCACTGGGCGGTGCTCGAACAGGATCGCGTCATGCTCGAAGACATGGAGCCGGATGCCAACCAGAGCGAGCATCTGTATCAACATGACATGGGTATCGTGCGTCTGCGTCGCCATCTGAAGAACCTGGCGAAGGCGGAACTCGAGCGCATTGCGCAGGGCAAGGCGTAAGCCGCGCGAGACGCTTCATGCCCATCGACCCACCTCTCAAGGCCGAGCGGATCCGTGCCCAGGCCGTGCCCGATCTGGGCGCGGCGACCTGGAGCAACGGCATTCGCGTCGGCAACGACATCGTGCTCTCGGGCATGACCGCGCACCCAGCCACGCGCGCCGCCGTCGAGCCGCTCACGACTTACGAGCAGACGCGGGTGGTGCTGGGCAAGATCCGCGCGCTGGTCGAGGCGGGTGGCGGGCGTCTGGCCAACATCTACAAGCTCGTGGTGTACGTGACCGACATTGCCGACAAGGACGAGGTCGGCCGGGCCCGGCGAGAGTTTTTTGCGGACGTGGCGGCGAACGGCGGGGCGTATCCGTGTTCGACGCTCGTGGAAGTGAGCGGCCTGGTGTTTCCGGAGCTGCGAGTGGAGATCGAGGCGTTCGCGCGTCTCGACATCGATTTGTCCGCCGCGGGCTGAGCCGGCGGACGTCAAGAGTATCAGCAACATCTGAGAGCGGCGTTATGAGCAAGTCAACTCTGTCGGCCATGGTGCGCACGCTTCGCTTCGAAGCGGCGGGCATCATGAGCATCGAACTCGTGCCGGTGGCGGGCAGCGGCACCCCGTTTCCCGACTTCACGCCGGGCGCGCACATCGATCTGCATCTGCCGAGCGGGCTGGTGCGCAGCTATTCGCTCGTCAATGCGCCGGGCGAGCCGAACCGCTACGTGCTCGGCATTCTTGCAGATCCGAAGAGCCGCGGCGGCTCGCGCTTCATCCACGACAATTTCCGCGTGGGGATGACGCTGGAGATTTCCGCGCCGCGCAATCACTTCGAACTTGACGACGCCGCCGAGCACACGGTGCTCGTCGCCGGCGGGATCGGCGTGACGCCGATTCTCTGCATGTATCGACGCCTGCGTGCGCTCGGTCGCCACGTCAAGCTGATGTATTGCGCGCGCACGGCGCCGCAAGCCGCTTTCGTCGACGAGCTGAACGCGCTGGGCGGCGACATTACCTATCACTTCGACGACCAGCACGGCGGCAAGCCGGCGTCGCTCACGGCGTTTCTGTCCGGGCAGCCGGCGGGCACGCACGCATACTGCTGCGGACCCGGCGTGATGCTCGACGCCTTTGAAGCGGCGTGCGCCGAGGCTGGCATCGCCAACGTGCACATCGAGCGCTTCGCTGCGGCGCCGGATGCGCCGCCGCCCGCGACGTCCGAGGGCTATGTCGTGAAGCTCGCGAAGTCCGGCAAGGAGCTGAGCGTGCCGGCCGGGGCGACGCTGCTCGAGACGTTGCTCGCCGCGGGTATCGACGCGGAGCATAGCTGCATGGAAGGTGTTTGCGGCGCTTGCGAGACACGTGTGCTCGAAGGCTGTCCCGATCACCGTGATTCGGTGCTGAGCGCGGCTGAGCGCGCCGGGAACAAGGTCATGATGATTTGCGTGTCCGGTTGCAAGGGCGACCGTCTGACGCTGGATCTGTGACCGCGCCCACTTTGAACCCCTACCCGAGACTGTCATGACGATTCTGGGCATCGAACAAATTACCTACGGGGTCACCGACCTCGACACCTGCCGTCGCTTTCTGGGCGACTGGGGCCTGACCGAGGTGTCCGTCGACGCAAACGGCGCGCGCTTCGAAACGCTGAACGGTTGCCGTGTGCTGGCCGTGCGTCACGACGATACGTCGCTGCCGCCGGCGATGGAAGATGGACCGACGCTGCGCGAAGTGACGTGGGGCGTGACGACGGCCGAAGAAGTGGCCGCCATCGCCGACCGCTTCGCTGACCAGCCGGGCTATTACTTCAAGGACGGTGCGACAGGTTGCGTTGACCCCAACGGTCTGGCCGTGCGAGTGGAAGTGACTGCCAAGCGGGCCGTGGACGTGAAGGGCGCATTGAGCAATCCGTGGGGGATCGCGGCGCAGCGCGTGAACACGCCGAGCCCGGTGTATGAGCGTGCCCAGCCGATCGAAGTGGGGCATGTCGTGTTCTTCACCAACGCGCTCGCGGCCACGCAGACGTTCTATGAAACGAAGCTCGGCTTCGAGCTGTCGGATCGCTATCCGGATCGTGGCGCGTTCATGCGCTGCGCGCCGCACGGCGGGCATCACGATCTGTTCCTGCTGGCGTTGCCGAACGGCAAGCGCGGGCTGAACCATGTGGCGTTCACCGTGCGAGATATCCACGAAGTATTCGGCGGCGGCATGCATATCGACCGCTGCGGATGGGAAACCCAGTTGGGCCCGGGCCGTCACCCGATTTCGTCGGCGTATTTCTGGTACTTCAAGAATCCGTGCGGCGCGCTCATCGAGTATTACGCCGACGAGGACATCCTTACGCCGGAATGGCAGCCGCGCGACTTCGAGCCGGGGCCGACGGTATTTGCCGAATGGGCGGTGGACGGCGGACTCGACGGCAACACGCGCCGTCAGAAAAAGGGGAGCGAAGCGCCAACCGGCAAGTTCATGACTGACACGGCCAAGCGCTGAGTCGAGTCATCGCGGAAGCGTCAATCCCGGGGGGGATGACGCGCCGCATTTCACGAGTTGTCGCGAGAAGCGGGAACCGGCGCGCGATGTGGCGTCATGAGGCCCGGATCGACCTTGCCAGACGTGAGGTCGTTTCGGAAGGCGTTCATGGCGCGCCGGCAACCGTCCTGCCGACGCTTGTGGCACGAGGGGGCACGCGTTTGCGCTGCCCTTTTTTGCATGGTGCGATTACTTCGCCAACTCCGCGTCGATGGCGGCGACCAGCCGCGGGTCGTCGGCCTTGACGTCCGGTGAGAAGCGGGCCACGACCTGCCCGTTGCGTCCGATCAGAAACTTCTCGAAATTCCACAACACGTCGGCCGGGTTCTCGCGGACTACGCCGAAGCCTTTGAGACGCTCGCGGAACGGGCCTTCGCCGATCGCTGCGGGCTGTGCTTCGACAAGCGCCGTGTAGAGCGGGTGACGGTCGTCGCCCAGTGCCGAGAGCTTGGCGAACAGCGGGAACGTGACGTTGTATTGCGTGGTGCAGAAGTCGAGGATCTCGGCATCGGTGCCGGGCTCCTGACCCTTGAAGTTATTGGCGGGGAAGGCGAGGACTTCGAGGCCGGCGGCGCGCTTTTCTTCATACAAGCGCTCAAGGCCCTCGTATTGCGGTGTGAGGCCGCACTTCGACGCGACGTTGACCACCAGACGCACGCGTCCCGTATAGTCGCCCAAGGTTGCGGCGCCGCCGTCGTTGCGCGTCACCGCGATGTTTTCGATAGGGGTGCTCATGCGTATTTCCTTTCTTGGTTCGGTCAGCCGAGTGTAGCGCAAGCCTGTGGGCGCCTGCCGACCGGCGAAAAAAATGCCGATTGACAGTCGGTAAATGGTATGGAAGGATTCGCGGAATAAAAAAATGACGAGCGCTGTCAAGCGCGTCGTACAGGTGAACAAACACGGGGTCGTTCGAATGTTTCGTGCAGCTTCTCGCACCATCGGTGATTCTGCCCCAGAGGCAGGCCACGTCATCGCCTTGAATCAGACCGCGCTCATGCCGTAGCGAGCGTGTGCCGCGACGCTCACGCATCCAATCCTTCTGACCGATACGGCCGGACTTCCCTGCCATGACGGAGGTCTTGCGCCTACGTGTCGGTCGCTGCGCGCGAGCCCGTTCCGAATCCACGAGTCAACGCGTTGCAATAAGAAAGCCGTATTCCGGGAAATCGAATGAATCGCATCTATCGTGTGGTATGGAGCGCCAGTCTGGGCATGCATCAGGTCGCGTCCGAAGTGGCCGGCGGTCATGGCGGAACGTCGCGCTCGGCGGACCATCGCCGTGTGCGCAAAGCGGCGGTCGCCGCCGTCGTTGCAGCGGCTTCGCTGAACACAGGACCGGTGTGGGCAGTCCCGCTGGCCGCCATCATGGATGGTCGCACGTTTCTCGTTGCCGGTCAGGCCGACACCACTTCGTCGCCGAATTGGCGCTATGACGGTACGACCCTGTCGATCACGGGCGCGACCTTCGCCCAAATCGTGAACACGTTCGGGACAATTTCGAACGCTGGCACGCTGGTCGGCGGTAACGCATTGCTGATTTCGTCACGGGGCACGGTGGCGCGTCTCGAGAATAGCGGGTTGATTTTCTCGCCGAGCAACGCGGGCATCGACAACGCTGGCACACTGGCGTCTGCATTCAATTCCGGCTCGATCTCCGCCGCCAACGGGTATGGTGTGGAGAACACGTCGCATCTCGGCGAGTTGACCAACACGGGGACTATCTCGGGCCGTTATGGCGTGGCCTCGTTCATGGGCAGTGTATCGACGCAGTTGGGCACGCTGACGAACAGCGGCACCATTACGGGCGCGCAAAGCGGGGTGATGAACCGAAGCGCGACCCTCACGACGATCGACAACCTGCCCCTTGGCCTGATCGATGGCACCAGTGGGCTCGGCACCGGCACCGGCATCGACAACCGCGGTACCGTGATCGGTGGCACGACCTATCACGGCATCATTGGCACGATCAACAACGCTGGAACGATTTCGGGCGGGAACTACGGCATTTACAACGAGGACTCGATCGGTACCATCAACAATCTCGCGGGCGGGCTCATTTCGAGCGCCGGCGCGGCCATCGCGAATGCCTCCGCAGCGGCCACGATCGGACAGATCAATAACGCCGGCACCATTGCGGGCAACATTTCCCATTCCGGCACGCAAGCCTTGTCCATCGCGGGGGCGTCAGGCGCAGCGCAGGGCACCCTCACGGGTTTCGGCAGTGCTATCCCCGGAACCCTTTCCAGCTCGCTCGCCGATATACACTTCAACGGTGGCAATCTCCTACTTAACGACGACCTGAACCTCGCTGGCACACGAACGGCGTTCAACGACGCGTCGGTATTGCAAGTCAACAATGCCATCCAGGTCTCAGGCGATTACGCGCAGGCGGCAGCCGCCACGCTTCAGATCGGTGTTGCAGGCAATGCGGTTACGACCGGCGACTTGACGACCGACAGCGGCTACGGACGGCTGGTTGTGAGCGGCAACACGACACTGGCAGCGGGTTCGAGTATCGCGTTACAGTCGCTCGGCTATTCGTTTGCGGCGGGTCAGCGCTATGTCGTGATCGACACGGCAGGCTCGGCCACCTACAACGAAGGTTCGCTGGTTTATCGCGTCAACGGTTCGTCGACGCTCGGCGCGACCGGCGCCACGGTCGCTAACGGCAGTCGGCAGGATCTGGTCGTGACGTTGATTTCGGATACGAATGCCGGTTCCGACAACGGCGGCGGCACCGGTACGACACCGCCCGCCGACCCTCGCACCAACGCCTTGCTTGCGTCGGCACCCAACGCGCAGTCGTCGCTGCGGGGCTTGCTGGGCTACACCGGCGTGAGCGACGCCCAACTGCTGAATCTGTACAACGCGGCACTCGGGTCGCTGAGCGGCGGTTCGACGGACTCGGCCAATCGGGTCGGCAAGCAACTCGCCCCGGCGCAGAATACGCGTGCCGCAGGCGCGGCCACCTTCGAATCGCTGGGCGTGGTCGGTGCGCACGTCAACAGCCTGCGCGTAGCGCAGGCCGGGGGCACCGGGATTGCGACGGGCGACAGCGCAGCCAACTGGGGCGTCTGGGGACAGGCCTTCGGCGGTCACGCCAGCCAGTCGGTGCGTAACGACGTCGACGGCTACAGCGCCAACTACGGTGGACTGGTCGTCGGTGCTGACAGAGCGTTCGGCGAGCGCTGGCGTGCGGGGGGAGCGGTCCAGTTCTCGCGCACGGCGATCGACAATGACGGTAGCACGTCGGGCAATACGACCGGCGTGAACGGGTATGGCCTCATTGGGTACGCCGCGTACACCGGCGAGCCGTGGTACGTGAACCTGTCAGGCTCGGCGGTGCTGCAACACTACGATACGACGCGATCGGTGTCGATGCCGGGATTCAACGGCGTGGCCCATGGCAACTTCAACGGTCAACAATTCGTGTTCGGCGCCGAATTCGGCTGGCCACTGGCGCTGGGACGTGCCATCGTCACGCCGCTGGCGGGCGTCACATATGGCTATCTGAACCAGAACGGCTATACCGAAACGGGTGGCAATGGCTCGGCGCTTACGGTCGGCAGTGTCGGCGCTAGTTCGGTGCGTAGCGCGCTGGGGGCGAAGGTCGCCTTGCCATTCGAAACGGCGAGGGGGATGTGGGTGCCCGAACTGAGCGTGCGTTGGCTGCATGAGTACAACCGTACGCGTCAAACGACGGGCGCGAGCTTCGCTGCGGATCCGTCCGGCCAGACGGCGTTCACGACCGTGGGCGCTACGCCGGTGTCGGACCTGGCCGATATCTCGCTGGGCCTGACCCTGATGAAAGCGAACAATCTGAGTGCCTCGATTCGCTACGACCTGCAAGCGGGAGCGGGCTTTGTGTCGCACACGGGGATTGTGCGCGTACAACAGCGCTTCTGAGCGTCGCGCGTGTTCGGAAACGTTCGTACGCGTCCGGCGGTCGCAACGATTGACATGGCAGCGACCGCCGTGGAAGTATCGCGCAGTGCCTACCGTCTCCCGACCGCCTCTCGATGTCTGCCGCTGCTTCGACTCCCGGAATGCTGACCTTCGCTCAGGCGATTGCGTTAGCCCATTCGCATTGGCAGGCGGGACAGGCGCCCCAGGCCGAAGTCCTGTGCCGGCGCGTGCTGGACGCGTCGCCCGAGCACCCGGACGCGCATTATCTCCTCGGCCTCATGGCCCATGCCTATGGCAAGCGCGACATGGCGATCGACCATCTGCGCACCACCTGCCGGGCGCCCGGTGCGCTGGCGTCCAGTTGGTCCGATCTGGCCGAGATGTGCCGGCAGGCGGGCCGGCTCGATGAGGCGCTGGCGGCGGCGCGCCGGTCCGTCGAAATCGATCCGGCGTTTGCTGCCGGGTGGAACAACCTCGGAATAGTGTTGCAGGAGGTCGGACAGCTCGATCAGAGCTTGGCATGCCTCACCCGCGTGAGCGAACTGCTGCCCGCGTCGGCCGATGCGCACAACAATCTCGGGAATACCGCGCGTCTGCTGGGGCGTCAGGAGTCTGCCGAGACGCACTATCTGCGGGCCCTTGAAATCGACCCGCTACGCGCGGACGTGCACAGCAATCTGGCGTCGCTGCTGAGCGCACAGCAGCGCATTACCGAAGCGCGAACTCTGGCGCGCCGCGCCATTGAGTTGGATCCGTCGTTCGTCGACGCCTACCGTAATCTTGCCGACATTGAAGTTTCCAGTGGAGACGTGGCGGCGGGGTTGCAGGTCGTGGAGATCATGTCGGCGTTCGCCCCCCAGCATTTCTCCACGCTCGTGACGCGTGCCCGGATTCTGCCGCTGGTGGGACGGTTGGACGAGGCACTCGATTGTGCTCGCGATGCGCTCGCCCTCCAGCCGGAGAGTCACGATGCGCGGGCTGCGCTTGCGCTTGTCGAGGCGCAGAGGGTTACGCGCAATCGCCCGGCACTCGTCGACGGTGTCCCGCCGTCGGTGCCGCGATTGCCCGCCACACCGCCGGATATGAGCTCGGTTCACGACGCCATCGTGGCGTGTGTCCGTGCGCAGGCGTACGAAAGGGCTGAGTCGATGCTGCGCGAGGTCGTGGGCGCCGAGACCGCGCCCGTGGCGATGTGGCGGTTGCTTGCGATGGTCTTGCGCGCGCAAGGCAAGGCGCACGAGGCACGAGACATACTCGACAGGCTTGCCCGTCAGGTGCCTGGCGACCTGTCCAACCGCTTCGATCTCGCCGAGACGTTGCTCCTGCTCGGCGACTTCGAGCGTGGTTGGCGCGAGTATCGCCACCGCTACCGCCTCGAACATACGCAGTCCATTGAGCGCAAGGTGCAACGCCCGCGTTGGGACGGCAGACCGATTCCCGGCCAGACGCTCCTCATCCACGACGAGCAGGGCTACGGAGACACGTTCCAGTTCCTGCGCATGGCGCGCTGGGCGCGTGAGCGCAGTCAGGCGCGCGTGATCCTGGAGATCAATCCGGAAGCATTGTCGATCGCCAGGCGCATGTGGGGCGACGACGATATCGTCGCTCGCGGTACGTTGCCGGTGACGTTCGATCAGCATTGCGAACTGATGAGCCTGCCAATGGCGATGGGCTTGACGCTCGCCGATCTGCCCGGCGACGTATCGTACCTGAGCGCCGACCCCGAGCGCGTCGCCCATTGGCGCGAAAAATTGGCCGACCTGCCGCGCCCGTGGGTCGCCATGGTGTGGGCGGGGCGCCCCGAACACGTCAACGACGGCAACCGGTCCATGTCGCTCGCACAACTCGGCCCGTTGGGGGCGAGTGGCGCGACGTTCCTTTCGATTCAGAAGGGGCCGGCGGCCTCGCAGGCAAGCACGCCTCCCGACGGCATGTCGATGGTGTCGCTCAGCGACGGGATCCGCGATTTCGAGGACACTGCGGCGATTTTGCATCTCGCGGATTTGTTGGTGTCGGTCGATTCGTCGCCCGTTCATCTGGCAGGCGCGATGGGACGTCCGGTATGGGTGCTGTTGCCGTTTGTTCCCGATTGGCGCTGGCTGCTCGGTCGCGACGACTCGCCCTGGTATCCGGGGATGCGTCTGTTTCGCCAGGAGGCCCGCGCACACTGGCAACCCGTGGTCGAACGCATGGCGCAGGCACTCAAGCACTTCGTGGTGGAATGGCGTGATGGCGCGATTTGACCGAAGGGCGCGGCGCAGCGCCATGAACGCCATGCTTGCAGGGTGGCAGCGCGGGATGCGTTACGTTGCCGCACTGGCTGCCCTATCGCTGGCGTCTGGGTGTGCCAGTGTGGATCGCAACGCGCATGCCGATGCGTTGGCCGGACCGGCGGGACTGCACCGGGAAGTGCTGACGGCGGGCGATTTCCGCCTTGCCGTGTTCTCGCGCATTACCCGCCCCGACAAGCCTCTGCGCATCTACATCGAAGGCGATGGATTGGCCTGGGTTTCGCGCAGTGAGCCATCGCTGGACCCCACGCCGGTCGCGGCAACGGGGCTGGCGCTCGCTGCCGCGGATTCGTCCGCGAAGGCCGCCGACAACGTCGCCTATCTGGCGCGACCCTGCCAATTTACGCCGATGCAGGACAATCCCCGTTGCGCCGTCGCGTATTGGACCGGCAAGCGGTTCGCCCCCGAAGTGATCGATTCAATGAACGCGGCAGTCGATCAACTCGTGGCCCGTACCCCTGGGCAGCCCGTGGAGCTTGTCGGCTACTCGGGCGGTGGCGCCATTGCCGTGCTGATCGCTGCGCGCCGCCACGACGTCGCCGCGCTGCGCACGGTCGCGGGCAACCTCGACACCGAGTATATCAATCGGCTGCATCACGTCTCGCCGATGCCGGCGTCTCGTAATCCTATCGACGTGGCGCGGCGAATCGCAGGCATTGCGCAGATCCATTTCAGCAGCGCGCAGGATACGATCGTGCCGCCGGACGTCGCGCGGCGCTTCGCGGCGGCGGCGGGGGGATCCTGTGTGACGACGGTCACGGTGCGCGGGGTCGCGCACGATGGCGATTGGGCGCAACATTGGCGTGAACTGCTCGCACAAGTGCCGGTTTGCCGAGACCGCTAGCGGGTTGCGGATGGCCTGACGCCCGTCACCGGTGTCAGCTTTCGCGCACCAATGCGGCGATTGCCTCGACGAGTGTGACGCCGCCACGCAGCGCGTGTTTGCCGTCGTCGCGGAAGCGGAAGTCGCCGTTGTTGAATCCGTCGAGCATCTGGATACGTGGCAGCGGGTTGCGCATACCTTGCGCGCGAAAAAGGGGATCCCAGCCCGCTCGGGGCACCGCCTCGGCGCAGACGTCGCGAACGAGCGTACGGGCGAGTGCGGCGGCGATGTCGTCGGGCGAGTAACGCTCGGGGCCTTCGATTTCCCAGATTGGGTTGTCGCTGAACGGCGCCTGCATGGCGCGCGCCGCGAAATGGGCGACGTCGCTCACCGAGACCATCGGAAGCGCCCGATCCACCGGCTGCAAATAGCTCGGCAGCTCCCCGCGTTCGCGAGCGGGCTCGATGTCCCACGCGAAGTTCTCCATCAGCCAGGCCGGGCGCAGGAACGTCACCGGCAGCGATAACGACAGCATCGCCGCCTCGAACAAGCGCAGCGCGGTGAGCAGGCTGGGCATTTCGCAGTCGGCGCCGATGCTCGACAGGCACACCACGCGTTTCGGGCGAGTGGCGGCCAGCGCTTGCCGAATCGCGTCGATCAGGCGCCGCGCATGCGAGAAGTCCGGCTCGGGGTCTGCGTTCGGTGGGAGCATCACGAACACGGCTTCGCTGCCGCGAAACGCGTGGGTGAGGGCGTCGACATCGTCGTTTTCCGCGACGGCAATCTCACCGCCCAGTGCGGCCCATCGGCTCGATTTGACGGCATCGGGGACGACGACCCGCAACGGTAGACCTGCCTTGAGAAGGTCATGTCCCAGCACGCTGCCCACTCGCCCCGTGATGCCCATTACGGTGTACATGGTCACACCTCACACGCAGTAACGTTGCCGTAAAAGTAACACGGGAACCGGCGGCGCATAAATCGCAGGCGTGACGGCCCGACAACGGTGACGGGCCGTCACGTTGTTCTAGGGCATAAGCTTGGGTCGTTTGCCGGGCCCGGGGGAATGGATCACCCGACAGGGGCTGATGAACTTGTCGCTGGCGACGGCCGCCTGCGCAAAGGTCTCGAAGTAGATCGCGTGGTCGGCATTTGCCACGTGCGCTCGTTCAATTTCTTCCGCCGACGCGTTCCATGCGAGCCCCAGATACTCGCCATGGTCGTGGAACCAGACGACATAGCCCTTTCTCGACAGCGGTTTCGGCAGGTCCGGTGCTCCGCTCGTCCCGAATCGCCTCGTCATGCCTGCACCTCGGGATTTCACGTTCTCATCGTTCGAATCGCGCATGGGTTGCTCCCAGAAGTTGCCCCCACCGATGTGGGGGACGCTTCCATCATCCCAGCCGTGAAATCACTTGAGTTTCAGCAACGTCCGAATTGTCGGCTCGGGACGTCGCCATGCGAAAGCCTCGACGTATTTCCCAAATCGATGCGTGGGGGCGGTTGGCGCTTCGCAAGCCTCAATAGCGGTATCCCAGTGTGAGCATCACCGAGCGATCGTCGCCCAGTGCCACGGCGTTGCTCAGACCTCCTGTGTAGTAATGCTTGTTGAAGATGTTCTTCAGATTCAGCGCGGCGTGCCAGCTCGGTGCCGTGTAGCGCACGCCCACGTCGCTGACCACGAAGCCCGGAATCGTGTAGCCATACGCATAGAGGTTGCTCTGACCACGTACACCCCCGTTGATCTCCCAGCGCCGCAGTTCGCCCGGCAACCGGTAGCGTGCGAACAGGTTAAAACTGTGCCGTGGCACGTTGTTGATGCGCACGCCATTGGTCGACGGTGCCTGGCCGCCATCGTCGGCGATCACGGCCGACGTGTAGGCGTAGCCGCCGGTCACGCTCAACTGATTCGTCGGCGCGGTGTTGAAGCTGACTTCGACGCCGCGCGAATGCTCTTCGCCCACGGCAATGCTGTAGCCGTCGTTGTTCGGATCGCTCTCCAGCACGTTGCGGCGGCGCAGGTCGAATGCCGCGAGCGTCACACTCGTGTGGCCCTTCTGGAGGTCGAACTTCACCCCCGCTTCCCACTGCTTGCCGGTTTCAGGATCGAAGGCGTTGCCGCTTACGTCCGCGCCGCTGTTCGGGTAGAACGAGGTCGCGTAGCTCACATAAGGGCGCACGCCGGGGAACAGCTCGTACATCAGCGCAAGCGAGCCCGTGGTGGCGTTCGACGGGTTGCCGCTCGTGGTGTCGGTCAGCTTGTTGAGTACGTTGCTCGACGCACTGTCGTAGCGCATGCCCGCCAGCACGCGCCAGCGCTGGCCGAGTGCGATCTGATCGCGCGCGTAGACGCCCAGATCGCGGATCGTAGTGTACGCGCGCGTTCGTGGCGTGGATGGGCATGTGATGGCTCCCGTGTAGACCGGGGCGTACATGTTGATCGAACCGACCGAGCACGTGGTGGTGGTCACGTCCTCGCGCCCGCGCATGTAGTCCATGCCGACGGTGATCTCGTGGCGGCCGAACGCGGTGTCAAAGGTCTTCTGCGCGTTATTGTCCAGCGAGAGCGTGTCGCCGGACCATTGCGAATCGGTGGCCGTGCGGCTCAGCGTGTAGCCGTTCGAGGCGACCTTTCCATTGGCGACGAGCTGACCGCCCAGCGCGAACTGTTGCCAGCGAGCATTCTGGTTCACGGTCCAGCCCGAGTCGAAATGGTGGGCGAAGCGGTAGCCGATACGTGCCTCGTGCCCCGAGTAGGGCCGCTCACCGGGCTCGCCCGTGAAGGTACTGCGCGACAGGCTGCCGTTCTTGTTCGGGATCAGCGTGCCGGACCACGGCAGGCCTTGCTGGCGGAGGTAGTTGCGTTCCTGATAGCTCGTCAGGATCGTCAATTCCGTGCGCGGACCGAGATCAAGCGATAGCGACGGCGCGATATAACGATTGCGCGACCAGACATAGTCGGTGGCGTCGTGGCTGTTCGTCGCCAGGGCGTTGATGCGAAATGCGGCCTTGCCGTTCTCCGAGAGCGGCGTACCCATGTCGACGGTGCTCTGGTAGAAGCCGTGACTGCCCACGGTGGCATCGACGTTGGCGAACGTGTCGGCTTCCGGCCGCTTGCTGACCATGTTGACCATGCCGCCCGGCAGCACGAGTCCGGAAAGCAACGTAGCCGGTCCCTTGATCACTTCGATCTGTTGCAGTCCGAAGGTTTCTTCGGCGAAGCGGTTATTGATGGCCGTGCGCAGGCCGTCGAGATACACGGAATCCGACGCCGTTTGGCCGCGAATGATGAAGTCGTCCCAGCCCCGTCTGCCGTACGTGCCCGAGATCACCCCGGGCACGTCGTGCAGCGCGTCGTTGAGCGTCTGGACCTGTTGCGCGTCCATCAAATCGCGCGTGACGACACTGATCGATTGCGGCGTCTCGCTCAAAGGCACCGACGACTTCGTGACCTGAGCGGCGGCGGGCGCGTCGAACGCGGTGCGGGGCGCGCCGCTCGCACTGACAGACACTGCGGGCAGCGCAACGGTGCCAGATGCACTCACGGACGTGGCGTCGGGCGTGGCGGTGTCGGTGTTCGTTGCGCTCACGGCAGCCGAACTCGCCACGTCAGTAGACGTGGCCTGCGCGAAGGCGAGCGGCGACGCCGCGATGAAGACCAGCGGCAGTGCAGCGTAATTCTGGAGGCGGCGCATCGATAATAATAAAAATAGAAATGAGAATTATTATTAATTAAGTTGCGTATGCTACTACGGGTCGTCCTCGGTAATCAATGCGCGCTGAAATATTGCCCATGTCCCGAGTGCCGGCGCGGGGCGGGCTCATCCAACCGAGTGTGGAATCGTATCCGCCGATACGGCAGGGTGAACCAGCAGGATCTCAGCTAGCGGATGATCGTCTTGAATACGCGATTTCGGTCGACGGTCGCCGCGTCAGGCAGGCCATTGCCATCGTCGTTGGGGGGCACCGAATCCACATCCTCGAGAACGGGGCCGGTGTAACGTCCGCGGGGTCGGATCACCTTTCCGACCTTGAGCTGCTCCATGCTATGCGCAAGCAGGCCGACACTTCGTGCGGTGGCGAATAGGGCGAAGGCGGCGTCGCGAGGAAGCTTGAGTTGAGAAGCCAGAACGGCAAGCGCGACATCGATGTTCGGTTGAAGCCCCGTCAAACGGGTCACCTCCCCGATAAATGATGCCAGTTCTTCGGGGGGATCGAGGCGCTCCAGCAACGCCTGGGCGCGCGGGTCGCCTTCGGGATAGAGATGATGGCTGAACCCAGGGATCGGGAGGGCCGACTGCAAGTGATGGGCCACCACACTTTCCGCCCCTACTCGCTCTACATGATCGAACACGGCACGGACACGACCTGAAGCGTCGCCGTGCAACGGGCCTGAGAAGGCCGCCAGCCCGGTGAGCAGGCATCCCGGCAGCGATGCGCCGGTGGATGCCGTGATTCTTGCGGCAAAGGCCGAACTGGTTAGCTCGTGGTCGGCAACGAGTACCAGGGCTCTGCGAATGAGGTCGGTGCCTTCGCTTCCTTGCCCCCATCCAAGCGCCAGTCGTTCATGCGTGAGCGTCGCCTTTTCGCTGCATTTCGCACCAAACGCTTGGGAGACGAGCGCGACCAGGTGGCCCGCCTCGGTATGTAGTGCTCGGTCGGTTCGGCCGTGTGTCGAGTGACCATTCGCGGCAAGCGCGGCCAAGGACATGAAAGCGCACTGTCTGCCGCGCTCTTCCCACTGCAGCGGGGTTCGGTCAATGTCGAAGGCAATTGGCGATCGTGCGTTCCACAGGATGGCGGCAACGTCTTCGAGCGTCGATGCCTGTGACAGGCGAATGCTATCGCGCCCGCGGTAGTACGCGCGCCCTTTGGAAAACGTAGTGATTGCGCTGTGGATGCAAGGCTCGGCGCCGAATATCGTGCCTGCGGCAAGGGCGGCGCGTTTGCGGCCGACCTGCTTCTTTCGGCAAAGGATCGCGACGTCCTCTGCACGATACAAGCTCTTGCGCGGGTCGGCGGGGTCCGGCATGACGGCGATGTTGCCTCGGCTGACGTACGCGTAGATCGTCTGCGCTTGCACGCCCAACTGTCGGGCCGCTTCGGTCAACGTGATCCAGGTTCGCATGGAATAGGCGTTCGCTATAGGGCAGGGCGCTCAAAACGGGCAGCGGGACTCACTCGTTTCGAGTGAGTCCCGAGCGGGTGGCTCAATATTGACGTCTCTTCAAGTAAAAGTCATCTCGCTAGGCTTGCGCTCAAGGACTTCAATGAGGATCTCGCCCGGGGACTTCACAAAAAGTGCCCGGACGCCGGCACGGACCGACTTGATCGGCTCGACGATGTCGGCTTCGCAGGCCTTGAGGTGATTGAAGGCGACATCGAGATCATCGACGGTCACGCCGAAATGATCGATGCCTTGCGTGCGCGTGCCACCTGAGATTTCGGTCGTATGCGCGCCGGACAGTTGGGTGATGAATAAGTTGATGGACCCGATGCGAAGATCCACACGCCCCGGACGTCGAACGACTTCCGCATTCAGGCACCGGGCAAACCACGCTGCCGTGGCTTCAGCGTCTGCCGAGCGTAGCTGAAGGTGATCCCATTTGAATTCAATCATGTCGTTCGTGCGATAGGTGGGGGCGTTCAAAGCTCGATTCTGGAGAGCTTGCCGAGGAGAACGGAATACGAGAACGTACCGAGCAGGCAGATAGCGCCCATCAGATTCAGTGCCCAGTAAAACTGTCCCGTGCGTTGTATGACGTAACCGATCATCAGCGGCGTCGTCACGGCAGCAATGTTGGCGGCGAGGCTCGTGATACTGCTGGTGAGACCGACATACTGGCGCGGCGCGATCTCGGAGACGGCGGCCCAGGACATCGAGCCGACACCTTGCGCGAAGAAGGCGATGGTCAGAATGGCGATGACCATCGCGTTGGATTCGACAAAGTTCACCAGGACGATGGACGAGCCGAGCAGCGTTCCGATGACCAGCGGCGCTTTGCGTGCGGCGGAGAGGGAGACGCCACGGCGAATGAAGAAGTCCGAGAGACAACCGGCGACGAGAATGCCGAGCGTCGCGCCCAGGAAGGGGAGTGCCTGAAAGATCCCAACCTTGATCATCGACATATGGCGCGCCTCGGCCAGATACGTCATGAACCACGTGGTGAAAAAGACCAGAATCGTGTTGTTGCAGAACTTGCCGAGGCAAATGGCCAGGATCTGGCGATACCCGAGCAGTTTGAGTGCCATGCGCCAGTTGAATTTTTCCCGCGACTTCTGCGCGGACGGGGTGCGCGATTCGTTGATGTAGTCGAGTTCGGCCTTGTTCACCCAGCGATGTCGCGAGGGATCCCGGTAGGCACAGAACCAGATCACGCTGAAAAGAATGCCGAAGCCGCCCGTCACGAAGAACACGGAACGCCATCCCGCGGCGGCCGATATCCACAGCAGAAGGCCCGTAAAAATGGGCGTTCCGATGTACTGTCCCATGACGTAGACGCTGGTCGCGAATCCGCGCTCCTGCGTGGGAAACCAAAGCGTTACCGCGCGTGCATTCGATGGAAACGCGGGGGCCTCGAGCGCACCCATCGTCAGGCGAGAGCCAAGCAACATGTGATAGCCATTGGCCAGCCCCTGCGTGAGCGTCGCGAGCGACCATCCCACCAGCGACAGCGCATAGGCGATGCGTGAGCCGAGCACGTCGGCAAGGATGCCGCTGGGCAGCAAGGCGAGGGAGTACGCGAGACCGAATGCGGCGAACAGCTCGCCCATCTGCATCTTGTTCAATGCGAGGTCTTTCGAAAGGCTTGGGGCGACGATGCCGAGGGCGGATCGGTCGACGTAGTTAAGAATTGTCGCGATCAGCAACATCGACAGCACGACGTATCTGACCTTCGATGGTCTTGCCGTGATATCGCGTGATGCCGTATCGAGTGCTGACAGGTGTTGTTCCTCTGCAAATTTCATCGATGTCTCCTGATCGGTGGCCTGCCCGTTGCTTTTTATGTGGGGCGGGCGAGGGGGTTATCCGCGGCCTACGAAAGGCATGGTGGTGGCCATGAGGGTCATGTTGAGGACGTTGGCTTCGAGCGGGAGGCTGGCGATGTGAACGACAGCGTTCGCGACATGAGCGACGTCGATTCGAGCTTCCGGGGCCACGCTGCCGTCGGCCTGAAGCACGCCACGTGTCATTCGCTCCGTGAGCGACGTTGCCGCATTGCCGATATCGATCTGGCTGCAGGCGATGCGATAGGGGCGCCCGTCCAGCGCCAACGATTTGGTGATGCCCGACACGGCGTGCTTGGTGGCGGTGTAGGCGATGGTGTTGGGGCGGGGGGAGTGCGCCGAGATGGATCCGTTGTTGATGATTCGCCCGCCTTGCGGCGTTTGGTTCTTCATGATGCGCCAGGCCGCTCTCGCACACAGGAACACACCCGTCAGGTTGGTGGCGACGACGTCGTTCCAGAAGTCGAGCGGGTATTCGTCCAGCGGCACTGCGCCGGCGTTGCGTCCGGCGTTGTTGAAGAGGACGTCCAGACGTCCGAATTCGCGAAGGATTTGCGCAAATGCCGCGTCCACGGAGCGTTCATCGGCGACATCGGCCGCCACGACATACGCGTTGCCGCCTGCGTCATCGATGGCCGCTTGGGTTTCCTGAAGGGGCGCATCCCGGCGTCCGATCAGCGCGACGGTGAATCCGGATGCGGCAAACGCGATGGCGGCCGCTCGACCGATGCCGGAACCGGCACCCGTGACGGCGGCGAACTGCTTCGAAGTCGACATGACATTACCTTTTCTCAGTGGGTCACGAACCGAGAATGGCATCGGCCGCGTCGGCCGGGCAATCTTGATTCGTTCAATCAACATCTGGAAGCGCACCCAGTCGGTGGCGTGTCAGGGTTTTCCTGATGAGCGAAAGGTGGAGGGCATCCCATGGTGGGATGCGACCGAAGGGCGCGCGTGGGCGGCGGTCATAGGTTGATTGATTCAATCAACATTGACCTTGGGCTGGCGGGTTTCGTAGTCTTTGTGCGACCGTCTACTTGGAGAAAAGATCATGTCGGAAAGCACGCGCACCCAACTGTTGATCGCGCGAAAAGTGCCGCAAGCCGTGGCGAGCCGCGCAGTGTCGGAATTCAACGCCTACGTGACCGAATCGGATATGGATGCATGGGCGGTGGTGGAATTCTGCAAGGCGCGCGAGGTGCCAGCGGTTCTGGTCGGGAAGAAATCTGGCTTGCAGGAAGCGCACATTGCGGCGTTGCCATCCACGGTGAAGATCATTGCCAATGCCAGCGCGGGCGTTGATCACATGAACGTGGCGTTCGCCCGCGAGCGAGGCATTGTCGTGACGAACGCGCCCGATGCCTTGACCGAATGCACGGCGGACTTCGCGATGTTGCTGGTGCTGGCGGCCAGTCGGCGTGCGGCGGAATACGAAAAAATCATGCGCGCCGGTTGGGGGGAATCGTTCGGCATGACGGACATGCTGGGCACGCGCGTCAACGGGAAAACGATTGGCATCGTGGGTTTCGGACGTATCGGGCGAGCGGTCGCAAAGCGCGCGCAGGCGTTTGGCATGAAGGTGGCCTACACCGACATTCAGCGGGCATCGCCGGCGCTGGAGAACGGGGCGGTGTTTTATCCAAGCCTCACGGAACTGCTTCCGCATTGCCAGGTGCTCTCGCTGCATGTTCCCGGTGGCGGATCGTCGCTCATGACGAAGGCGCAGTTCGATCTCATGCCGAAGGGGGCCGTATTTGTGAATGCGGCGCGTGGCGATCTGGTAGATGAAGATGCGCTTTACGGCGCATTGACGTCGGGGCACCTTTTCGGCGCGGGCCTCGACGTGTATCGAAATGAGCCCAATGTCGATGCCCGCTTCGCATCGCTGGACAACGTATTTCTTACGCCTCACATGGCGAGCGCGACGAAAGAGACGCGCGACCAGATGGGGTTCACCGCGTTGGACAATGTGGCGGCTGTGCTAGCGGGGCGTAACGTACTAAACCCGGTCTGATGGGGTTTGCCTTCGCAAGACGCTCATATGGCGTTTGCCCCGACGTGTGGCGGCGAAGCGGCGTAGCGGCGTAGCAGGGATGACGCCTGGCATTTTCAACGCCGCGGCAGGCCGGTGACGGTGAACTGACCCCGTAAAGTTGGACGGGGAAGTGATGGCGGTAAGGGCCGGGTTCTGTACCGCACGGAACTTAGCCCTTCTGGCTGGCTCGAGCCTGATGCGGCCGTGATCGTAGTCGTGGATGCCGTGGGCAAAGGCGGGGCGGATCTAGACGCCCCTTTCGGGTCGCGGGTCATGCGGCGAATTTCAGATCGCCGGTGCCGTTGGTGCTTCCCAGAATCGCTTGTCGAATGGCCGATTCTGAAGGATAGCGCCTGACGTCAAATCGCACGAGGCGCACATTGACTGCCTTCAACACGTCCTCCTTCTTTGCGTCCCGCGCTCGTTGTTGCTTTCCCTCATGCGACGGGTCATCCAGCTCAACTGCGGCAGCGATTGAAAAGTCAGGGGTGCAGACGAGGAAGTCCACCGATAGTTGCGCGATTCGGTTGAAGTGCGAATGGCTTTTGCCGCGCTTGGTTCGGACGATTCGCTTGATATCGACCTGTGCCAGAACGATGTGTCCGGGCAAGCTGTTGACCAACAGCCGATAGAACGCTTGCTCGGTTTTCGTGAGCGGTTTCACGGCGTAGTACGCGGTCGAGTCGATGGCGATGCCCGCCCTGCGTTTGCGCGGTCGAACCGTCTCCAACATCAGCACCATGACAACAAGCAGGGCAAGGGAAAGCAATGCCAACCCCATACGAAACCTCCGAAGTTCACGGATACGTGGGGGGCACTTTTTGATTTTTCCTGCGGGAAACCTTTGCGCCGGATGCCATCGATGGACGGCGAGCTTGTCCCGCGCATTGTAGTCTTACAGCCCTACGCAAGTAGTGCGCATATGCCACCTCCATCGACGTGAGTGGCACAACTGTGGCATCGAATGATGTTGAAATTCGTGCCTTAGGGTCGTGGGTTCACCGTGATTCCCTCGGCCCGTCTTCGTTTCGCCTCTTATACGTCACAAACGTTTTCGCAGCGCGTCGAAACGTTTCGAGTGTCGACGCATAGGCTCGGATATTCGGAAGTTGCTGAAACGCAAGGTTTGGCACTCCTGCGATGATGAAGTCAGTCGTTAGCGCGGCTGAATTTATTCACATGTCAGGAGATTTTGATGAGTGATTCAAACAAGAGCGGCGGGAAGGACGAAGAAATCGGCGGTCAAGGCGATGGCGGGTTCGACCTCCCCAAGTCGTTGACGCGCGAGGGGCATGTTGTCTGGTTCCACGAATACAAGAAGTACCTCGGTTACGCGTGGGACGAGCGAGCAGGAGAAATCAGGCGAGCGCATGTGTCCGACCCCGAGCACGCGATTTACTTTGAGACGTTCGCAGAAGCGATGGTGGCGACGGATACGTTGATGGGCCCGCACGTCATTATTCACGCGGCGAGGCGGGGTGAGAAACCGCGATTGGTGAGATAGATTGGGTTGCGGCCCATCCAATGCGGTGGGCCGTTATCGGCAAATTCTGGATTCACCCTCGCGCCTTGCTACGCCGCAGCACGCCAGCCGTGTAATCGGCGACCGGATCCAGTTCTACAACCATCGGCGGCCGCGCCACGCGCTGAAGATGATGACCCCGGCCGAGGCCTTTGCTTTAGCCGCCTGACCTGAGCAGGTTCTGCTGGGTCATTCCACCAAGGCTGGAACCGATAAAGCGGAGGCGACCGGGGGCATTCGTCAAGCGCAAAAGCAGTTGGGGCACAGGCCGCTTGCGATGACCGAACACTACGTGCGTGACCGACTGGGCGACAAGGTTGAACCGACCCAATAACCGGTTTTGCGGAGCCAAATACGAATTGTGGAGCAGGGCAGAAAAGGGCGGAATCGCCGAATGCCTTGAAATCACTGTGGTGCCCAGGGCCGGAATCGAACCGGCACGCCTTGCGGCGGGGGATTTTGAGTCTTGCGGGGATTCTCAGTAAATCAAGACGTTATGCATGAAACGTGTTCCGCAATTATCAGTTTATCGACAGGCTGGAAGCCTTATGCGACAAGGGCTCGCGAAAATTTGCGGAACAGTTTCAGCGCGTCGGTTTGACCAGTTTCCCGGCCCTATGGCGCACGTATTTCCGGGTCATCGCCTCAGATGAGTGCCCCAACTGATCCCGCGCCGCGCCGATGCCCTCTGCCATGTCCTTTTCCGTCGCCGCCTTCGCACGAAGATCACGGAACTGGAAAGCAGATTTCTCGATCCCGGCCTCTGCGCGGGCGTCATCAAACATCGTTCGGAGCGCGCGCGCACTGAGCGGCCGCCCGTTGGCCTCGCAGACTAGCGCCAAGGCTCTGACTTTGCTTGCGGTCTTGCGAGCCTTGATTCGCTCGATCACATCGCTCAACTGACCCTCGATTGAGATGCGTACCGGCGTGCCAGTTTTATCTTGGCGCAACCACAGCGCGCCATCCTTGATATCGGCTTCCGTCAGCTTTAGTGCATCCGACGGTCGCTGCCCAGTCAGGAACGCTAGATCCATCGCGTCGCGCAGAGGTTGAGCTGCAGCGTCGTATACGCGGCGGAACAACTCATCATCGACGTACACGTCCCGCCCAGTCTCTCGATAGCCTTTGATGCCGGCGCAAGGGTTGGGGGCGTCTGTGTAGCCCCATTCCCGGGCCTTGTTCCACATATGGCTGAACAGGGCTTTCTCGCGGTTTGCGCGAACATTGCCGCCGAGTGGGGGAATCTTCACAGGCGCCACGCCGTCCTTGGCCCGCTGTTCGTTGATCCGCTTCGCCTTGATCTGGCCCCACTGTGGGCGCCAATCCATATATTGGCGCAAATGCAGCGGTTTGATCTCGGCCAATGGCGCGCCGGCAAAGAACTCCCGAAGCGGTTCAAGCTCGCGTAGGTTATCGCGTTGGGTTCCTGGTTTCTTCGTGGGGATGACTTCGCGTTCGTACCGCTTTGCCATGTCATCGAACAATCCGCCGACCGGCGCCTTAACGTCCTGAAGCAGCCGCGAGTATTCCGCGACCGCCAGCACGTAGTCTGACCCGAGTGGAATTTCCACGCGCGGTCGACCGCCTCTGTCGAGGTAGTAAAAGACCTTCTGACCCCTCGGCCTGGCTCGCATACCGACGGGCAGGTTCAAATTCTTCGACGGCTTGCGTCCCATCATGCAGTCCTCAGAACGCGCGGCGCCCATCCTGCTGCCTGCTGTGGGGCAGCGCGATCGCCGCTCAGAGCGGCCCGCGTCACGACCGGCCAGCCAGCAGCGTTGACGAAGAATGGCACGCGTTGAAGTCGCAGCGTGTCAATCTGCCGCTGTCGGCTATGCGCACCAGTTAACTCCTTCACCTCTTGCCGAGTCAAGAACGTATCACTCATTGCTCAACTCCCAATCTTTCGCGGTCACCCGCAGAATCTTTTCCAGTGCTTCGGCCGTGGCCGGTGGTGCCTGCTCTATCACTCTTTCCTCAAACGCATGTTTGGTTTGGCCGGGTATTCCTTAGCCTTCCGGCAATTTGGCGCGCGTAGACTGTGCTGACCGTGTCGCAATGTCGTGCCCCCGCTCCACGGATTCATGGCCCATCCATCGTGATGGGCTTTTTTTGTGGCCGGGTGGGTGGTCATTTCAGGACGTGACGCCGGATCCCGGTGATACCAGACGGCAGGCCAGAGCGCTGCCCGTTCTCGTCAGTTTGCTCGAGGAATGGGGCAGCGCTCTGGCCGGTCACCTTGAGATAGTCGACTTCGACTTTGGCTGTGTCGACCAGGACGCGAGCGACGTCCGCAACAGCGCGGGCCCGTTCGATCTCCATAGGATTATCCCGGCTACGAAGGTCTGCCAAGGTGTCGAGAAGCGCCTGACGAACGGTCGAGATGTTGTTGCTCATGATTGGCTTTCCTTTGCCTCTCGGGCAATGCGGTTGACGTGTCGTGTGATCGCCCCCTTGAGCTGCACCAAGCCGGCCAACTCTGGCGAGTGCGATCGCGGATGGTTACGCCGGGCGAGGTCTGCACGACTTACCAGCTCGAGGGCGTCGAGGGTGATCGCATCTAGATCGGCCGATCTCCGGCCAGGTAGAAAGCAAATAACGTGTCCGGACGGCACCGGCCCATGTGCCTCTTCCCACACCAGGCGATGTACGGCCACCCAGCGGCGTGCCGGTACCGGGTGGTCGTCGGTGACTTTGCGCTCGAGGTAACCGTCTTTGCTGACGCGGTGCGATCCGATTGGCACGTAGTTGTGCTGAGCGGCGCCGTGCATCTCGCCCTTCTTGAACTGCGTTCGACGGCTGTTCGGGTGAGTGCCACAAATCCCGAGCACGCCCTTATTCCAGGACGTCTGGCCCTTCACAAACCGGCTCGACTTGCCGCGCGTACCGTCGGTTCGTCCTGACTCAGCGCTGACGAAGAACTCAGCACTCTTCTTCACGCCAAGCCGTGCTGCGGTGCAGTAGATCTGCGACACGGGGCGCCCAAGTAGCAGCGCGACGTCCGCTGCGGTCCTATCCGGGTAGAGCTTGGTGAGCAACGCTTTTTCTTCGTCGCTCCACGGCTTGTGCGCGGTCATGCAACCTCCCGGCAGTCGCCCAGAATGATCTCGTTCTGTCTCATGAGCGGTCCTTTGCGTCGACGCGTTCAGCGCAGCGCATGCCGAGTGCGAAGCCCAGCCACATCGTGTCAGTGTCCGGCGTCATGTAGTGCGAAAACTCACCGTTGACCTGCATAATGCCGAGCGGGGTGTTGTCCTTGAACATGGGCGTGCTGGTGATAGACGCCTCGAACAACCGGCGCATTTCGGCAACGGTGATCTTGCCGGGAAGATCCTTTACTCTCAGCATCACTCACCCCCTTTGCCGGACTGATTGGCGGCAATGGCGGCGGCCATCTGCCGCGTGCGTTCCTGCTTGCATTTCTGCTCGGCGACGTATGCATCGCGACCAAACAACGCATAGGGGCCGTCTTCGGTGTCGTACACGGCGAGCAGGTGCCAGCCATCGCCCTCGGGCGGCGTAGGCGTCCAGTAGTGGCAGTCGGCCTCACCAGCTTCGCCGTATCGATCTGCCGCCTCAGAATCGTCCACTTCCATCGACACGAACACCGCTTCAATGCGCAGCGCCGTCAGCAACTTCCCATAGTTGACGTCTTCGTCGGCGTCTGGCATTGCCGGGTGCCAGTACCAGCCTTCGGCATCGCGAGTCACCGGGCGGCCGTCGAACAGTTTGTCGCGCAGTCCTTCGAGGTTTGCGGCTTCCCCGCCATCCGCCGACAGCGCGGCGCGTCGTTTGAGTTCTTCGATTGCTTCGAGGATGGCGTCCACGCCACCGGCATCTTCTTCCGGTAGGTCGAGCGCAAGGTGAACGGCGGCAATGTCGGCGCAGGCGCTGTCTAGCGCGTGGCGCTCAGAAAGCTCAAGGGGCTCGTCCCCGCACACCTTCGCATCCAGCAGTTTCTTGAGACGTTTAATCTCAGCATTGCCCGCAAGGTGTTCGGCTTTCCAATGCTCAGCAGTGCGGCGAGCTTGGTCACGTGCCTCACAAAGTCGGCGCAGTTCTGCGCTGTCGCGGTGGTGCTGCTCGATCAGGCCATCCCCGCCCACCTTCGCGGGAGACGCCAGCGGTTCTATCTGATCGCCCATCGCAGCGTTGTCACAGCACTCGCCGCAACCACGCGAGCAAAGATTCCAACTCTGCTTCCCGCCGATATTCCACTTCCGCCAGTACGCGCCGCATACCTTGCAGCGATGCGTCGGTAGCGATCCGGGGATGGCTGCAGTGTTATCGCGACGTTCCAGCACTGCAACGCGCGCACGCAGGCGCTCGATTTCGTCGGCGGCGAGTCCGGTATAAACGCCGTCCATCATGCGCAGTGTCGGTACGATGTCGTGATTGCTGTCCATTATTTTTGCTCCTTCACAAGGGATGCGTTCAAGGTTTTCACGATGGACAGGCAAGTATTGAAGCCGCGTGCAAAGGCTTCCGAAACATCATGTTCGAGGGGTATGGATTCGCTCGGCAATCGCAGTGCATCGCACTCGTTCACCTTCGCGGGAGACGTGAGGGCGGAGAGTTCGCGGAACAAATGGCATTCGGCATCGAAGGCGGACTCGCACTCGGCACCCAGCGAGGAATAGTTTTTCTCCAACCATTTGTTGAGCACAACACAGGTCAAGTCCCACGGGATGACTCGGCCGCCCACCTGCTGCGCATCTGCGGCGCGCTCTCCGCCATTCACGGGCGCGGCGCGGCCAGTCATGCGAGCCTCAATGGCTGCCCACGTTGGTTCGTACTCGGGCCAGTCGTTTTCGACAACGACACAATCAACCAGTGGCGATGTTCCCCCGGATGCGAAAATACGACGTAAAACCATTTGAAGTTCATGTCGTGTCGAGTCGTCGAGCTTGCTGATCTTGAAGACGATATAACGTTCTTCACGTTCGAATTTATTGGTCATTTCGATTGCTCCGTTGCCGACAGCGCGGCGCGGGCTTGCCAGCCTTCCCATGCGCATCGTGCGCCGAAGTTTTCGTACTTATTCTTGAATTCTGCGTCACGGCGCAGGTTGTATTTCTTCGCGATTATCGGGTGAGCCTCAAACGCATCCCGCTCATCCCCGCCCACCTTCGCGGGAGACTCGATTTTTTCGACGATTTCCACGCTCGGCTTGTACATTTCGAGCGATTCGGTCCAATCGGCGTGCGTCAGATTCTTTTCCGCTTGGCCGTCCTGCCACTCGACCTCAAGGCCAAGTGCCTTGCACATAATCTCGATCTCGCCACACAGGGCGGACTTTCCCGATCCGATACGGCCGGACACAGTGATGGTGACTTTGCTCATTATTTTTGCTCCTTCGCGTAAGACCTGATGGCGGCGCGAGCCTTGTCAAATGCTTGGGCGCAGAGGTCCATGCGAGCGTAAAAATCGACGGCGTGATCCTTCTCGCGGGCATCCCACTCGATCATTGCCTCCACAGCCTCCAGCAGTTCCGTGTTGATGGCGTTGGATTGCTCGCCGCCATTCACGCTCTCGGAAAACAGTCGCCGAAACTCGTAATCCGTCAACTCAACGGTCGTTATGACGGCGTCGTCGTCCAACGCTTCAGGAATCATGAGGGCGGCGCACACGCGCTTACGGAACGCGCCGCCATTCACGGGCGCGGCGTCACCTGCCAATGGACGACAGGAAAGGCGAGAATGCAGCGTCTCCGCATCTTTACGCACTGAAGCCAACATTTCTGTCGTCCAAATTGCCGACGGAGCGTCAGTCGCCTCTTGCCCTGCGCTCTGTGCGGCTGGCGTGGGGGCGCGAGTGTTCCAAAGTTGTCGCGCATCGGCAGCGGCTTCCGAGTCCGATTTGCTGTCATAGACGGGCCGCATTGAGGAATCACAGTCCCCACAATCGATGCTGCATATCCAGTGAACCGCATCGGTTTGAGTCACATCGGTGGTGAGGGACGTTCCGCCGCAGAATGGGCACGGCTTCAGCGTCGCATCAAACGTCACGGTCTTGAGGTCAGGCATTCTTGTTCTCCTTGCTCCGATAGGCTTTCGTGAGGGCGGCGCTGACTGCATGGCCGCGCCGTCGAACGACGTTGGCGATTTCCGCCCGGTGCTTATGACTGGCTGGCGACTGCCGCAGTAGCCCGAAATAGCTGTTCGTCGCCTGGTAGACGTCTTCATGCGGCATTTCGATCAGGCGCGCTGCAGCTTGGCGCCGCGTGCGAGGTCGGATGGTTCGGTTCCACGGCTTCAGGAAGTGACCGACAAAGTCGATTCCCCGATCAACCGGCTGGAGAATCGTTTTCGTCGGGTTAAGGTGAGCGTGCAGCCGGTCAGGAAGAAACGCGTTGATACGGTCATGCGCGTCGTTGAGCCACTGCGGAGACTCGTGCAGAAGCACGAAATCATCGACGTATCGGACATACCTTGGCGCGCGAATCTGGTGCTTCACGAACTGGTCGAGCGCGTCGAGGTAGACGTTCGCGAAGAATTGGCTCGAAAGGTTGCCGATGGGAAGACCCAAGTGCGCGGGCTGCTCCATGAGGCGCTTGTGCTTAGGCACTTTGGCAAGCAGTTCGGGGCGGCAACGCATGTCGACGTTCTCGCGCGGGTCATGCCATAACACCAGCTTGGTCAGTAGGCGCCACCATCGGGAGGGAATCTTCGCCATCACCTGACGATGCAGAACTCGCTTGTCGATGCTGACGAAGAAGTTCGCAAGATCGCATTTCAGGTAAAAGGCGTCCTTCGACCAATTCTGCGTACAACTTCGCACCTGACTTTCCAGCCGTTTCCCCGCATACAAGGTGCCCCGGCCCGGAATGCAAGCACATGAGTCCGACACAAATGATGCGTAGAAGGGCGGTGAGATACGGTTGTAGAGCAGGTGATGGACGATTCGATCTCGGAAGTCTGCCGCCCACACTTCCCGTGGTTTCGGCCTCGTGATGACAAAGCAGATCGACTTGCCGGGGCGATACGAACCGTCCATCAGGTCGTCGTACAGATCCCTGAGATTGCGTTCGAGATTCACTTCGAATGCAAGGGCATTCCCGGAGTTGCGCTTTGTTCGCCGACAGTCGAAGTAGGCATCGACCAGTTCGGCGAACGTAAAACCGTCGTTCTCTACTGAATCCCAATCTGCGGACGGCCACCGCGCGCAACCGGTTGTTCTGGTTGTTGTAGTTCTGGTTACCATTGTTGAAGTTCTGATACCAGGCGAAGCCGTAGAAGTCGCGCTATCCACGTCGCCCAGCCGAAGGCGAACCGATCAGCCGGGAAACTGCGCTAGACCAGACGCGGCTGCTGCCGCCGGTATCTGTTGTGCGCCTGTCGGTGCCCTCGTGAGGCAGCGGCGTGACCAGATTGAAAATGGCGCTCAGTCGCGTAGGCCTTGACCTTAGCGAGGCGGGCGCTTTGCGGAACTGCTTTTCCAGCCGTTGGCCTGCTTACCGATGCTCGTTGTTTGCTCGATAGCGCCGGCATAAGCGGGCCGTGATATGAGCCGCTTATCCATCCCGAGCCGTAACAGCAACTCGATCACCTGAAGCCTCTCCAGCAACTCGGTCAGATGCGGAGCCTTGTCCGTTGCGACGTTGGCCCGGAACACCAACACCATGATCTCGATGCATTCCGCGCTGATCTTTTCGCCGATGGAGCGCTTGAAATCGCGCGGCATGTTCTTGACCATGTCGGTGACGTTATCGAGCAGCGAATATGCCGCCCGATAAATGGGCAATTGTGTGTGCTGGGCCACGGCTCAAATGATCAAATAACTGAAGGAATAAATCTGCGGACGGCCACCGCGCGCAACCGGTAGTCCTGGCTGAGGCAGTACTGGTAACCATAGAGGAAGTCCTGACACCAGGCGAAGCCGTTTTCGCTCTCCTCGCCAGACCAATACCAATTAGCCGAGAATTCACCCTTGAGGTTGGCAAAGAGCAGGGACTGTTCTTGGCGCGTCGGCAGTTCGCCGCCCTTGCTCAAGGCCCATGCACGTGCGCCGGCGAAATCGACGTCTTCGATCTCGCCGGCGAGCTTGATGAGGTAGTGACTGAGCGTCCCGTCCCCGTTCAGCACAGCCCCGGCAAAGCGTTCTCCGACTGCGAGCGGGATGACCGTATCGTGGATGCGAATCTCGGTTCCCTTCGCCTGCTCCTTGAGCCGCTCAATCAACTGACCGAGTTCGGTGTGTTTTGCCTCGATGGCTTCAAGCGTGATCGTCATTGCGATGCTCCGTTGAAATGGGTGAATGACTTAATTTTTGAATCTGCGGACGGCCACCGCGCGCAACCGGGTGGTCTGGTAGTTGTACTTCTGGAGACCATTGTCGAAGCCCTGATACCAGGCGAAGCCGTCACCGGCATCCTCGTTGCTCCAGTAGGCGGCCTCCTCGAACAGATCCTTGTGCTTCGCGTAGGCGATCGCTTGCTCGGGGCGCGTCATCAGATCAGCGCCGAGGGACTTGGCCCAGCCCATCTGCTCTTGCCATTCGGCGCGCTCGTTGTTGATCGCGACGATGGCAACGTGTTCGACGTCACCGTTTGCGTCAACGAAGCCGCAAAGGTAGGTTTCGCCCTCATTGAGCGGCGGGATTACGACCTGAGTCATGTGTTTCTCCTGTTAGTGGTTGATCCCAGCTATTCACCGCTCGGAGAGCAGCTACGGCCGCCGGGGAGCCTCGGGAATTTACGCGGAGTGCTTCCTGTCGCCAGGCTGTTTGATGTAGTCGCGCCAGAGAACCCAGCCACGAGGCGTATGGAAGCCCCAGTTGCGCTGCCACGGCCCCATGATGAAAAGAGACCAGGCTTCGCCGCCGTCGGGGATTTCGAGGCGGTGACGGTCTGTGGCACGGCGGAACACGATCGAGCCGGGGCCGCGCCAGACGCGGCGATATCCGCGCAAGAGCATCGTTTCCGGCCGGGAATCCCACTTGGCAGGCTGCTCCTGCTCAGTCGGCATGATTTCCCAGTAACCGCCGAGCAGCACGATGGAGATGCTCCACCAAGGGTGATCGTGCAGATCGCGGCCAGCGTCGCTGCGCAGGGTGTTGTGCACTCGAGCACCCCATGAGGTGTCGCGGCGCCCGTCCCCGGCGGCGCTGGCGTCGTGCCCGCGCGGCTTCTTGACCCACCAACGGCGCATGTAGCCGCATAGATCGAAGTAGGGCGTGCGCTGGGCGTAGGCGATGATCGCCCGCGCGACGATCTTGGGCATCCAGATTCGCATGTCAGGCTCCGGCGGTGGATGTGGTTGGTGCACTGGCGGCGCTGATATCGGAATGGGCCGCGAGCAACTCGCGCAGTGCTTTTGCGCTGACCGTCACGGGAAAGTCAGTTTCGCTATTGGCGATTGCCTCTCGGTCCGCGTCGGGCAGGGCCGAGACGAAGGTGCCAATGCGCTCGACGTATGTCGTAACGGCCTTGCGTGAGTAGGACTTGCCTTTGATCGATCCGGCTGTGACCTTCGTTTTGCCGCCCGCCGATGCCTTCTCAAGCTCGCCAGACAGGAAGGCCCCAGCCTGCTCGCCGTGCTGGCGTACCGCGTCAGCCGCGACCGATGCTGACGCCTTGCCAGAGAACACCAGGCGATGGACGTCAGAGTTGGCCCCAGCCAGCAAGAGCATCTTGCCGACCCACTGAGGTGAGACGTGATCGGCCTCGGCAATGCGCGGGTTGTCCCAACCGAAGCGCGCAAGGCGCTGGTAGCCGAAAGCCTTTTCAAGCGGGTGCAGTTGCCGATTCTTGTTGCTCGACAGGATCCGAACGGTCCGGTCCGCATCGTTTCCGTCGAAGGCGTCGATACGGACCATCAACTCGCCAGATTTGTCGCGCAGCGGCGCGCCAGCGGAATCGGCGCGGCCGATGGCGGCATAGCGGCGATGACCGTCGACAAGCCAGACGCCACCCTCGGCGCGGGGCCGGACCTCAAGGGCCGGGTATTGGCCGCCGGCCATGATATGGCGAAACAGGCTTTCGTCATCCTCCCTGGCAGCTTCGAGCGCTTCGCCTTCGAGAAGGTCGAGCGACGCACGAAGATTGAAACCGGGTTCGACGTGGATATCCTCGTAGCGGATCTTCATTGCGTCCGCGCGCCGGATTTCCTTTTCGTTGATCTTTTGCTTGAAGGATGGGACAGCGGTCATTTCTTTCCTCGTTCGCGGTCGGCATCGTCGCGCCGCTGGGTGTCGAATTTGATATAGAAGGCGAGAGCGGCGAGCAGGATGGGTGAATGCTTTTCGAGGGCATCGCGCAAAGCCTGCTTTGCTTCGATTTCGTCGTAGTAGCGTGGCGAACCGGGGCGAGCGGGAAGTGTTGGCCGCGCGTGACGGTCGTTCATGAGGGGGCGCAGCGTCTTCCAGGCCCGTTCCGCTGCCGCTCGTTTCGCGGCATTGCTCATACGCCAGACGTCCACCTCACGTAGAGGCAGGAGACGAGCAGAAGAGCCCAGATCGTCCAGGCGGCGCCGCGGTGATGGCGAATCCATCGGTCTGCGCTGTTGACGGTCCGGATGAGAAATCGATCAAGCACGGCGCACCTCAGACGGAGGCATCGCGATACCCGAGTCGGTACGCGAGGTCATTCGACTGGCAGGGCGTGCCGCGCATGGCGTCGCGCCAGCCCGTCTGGTATTGGCGAATCTCTGCTGCAAACATGGGAATCCTCCGGCGAGGTAGGAAAGCCCCGGCAGAACACCGGGGCGTGCGGCTTTAACCATGTCCGCCATGGGTCTGTGAGCGGTCAGGCTCGCTCCACTACAGCACTCAGCCGATCAAAGCAGGAGGCCAAGCGCACTGCGATCACATGCGAGGATGTCGCGAAGCTTGTTCAAGGTATTCCCCCCCCCCCCACTTACGGAGGGGAAATTTGAAACGCGCGCCAACTCGGTTTCGGCGCGGTCACGCCACGCGGCGGATTTCGTCGCGTCTGCTGTGGCGACCCACTTGGGCACGTGCCGGCAAGCGGCTTGAATCTGCGCGCGAACCGTTTTGATCTCATCCACGACTTTCGTTTTGGCGAGATGGATCTCCAGCGCCTTCTTGGTCGCTGCCATGTGTCTATCCGATAGATGGGGGCGCAAGACCAGCATGGCGCGCAGGAGGATGGGGAGGGTGGCCGGCGCTGATCCCCGGCTTTCTGGCTTGCTGTCTGTCTCAACGCCCTACCGAGCGCTCGGTGCCAGCCGAGGGCCACTCGCGCATCAGCCTGCGCATTCACCCTCAAGAGAGCAGACCCTTCCAGCTACCGGGGGACGGTTACGGGCTATTTAACGTCGCTGCGCCGACGCGGGTCTGCTCACTTGAAGGTGCCGCACTCTGGCGGCCGTCACGCCTACGTCATCGGGGGCGTTCCCTCGCCGGGGAGGTGTAGGGATCAGACGGCCGGTTGCGCGACGGCGCGAACGAGCGCCATGATTCCGGTTTGAATGTCCGTCTTGCCTATGGCTGCCCACCGTGTGGGCTCGGCCGCTGCAAATCGCCGGAACTCGTCACATTCATCCGAGCCGCCGGTGTATTCGTCGTATGGGCGCCCCTCAAACGATTTTCCGTCCATCGAGCGACGGGCATCGGCGCGCTTAGTCTCCGCCTGCGTCGACAGGAAGCCCGCAAGTTCGGATTGCAGCGCGAGTAGCTCTGCGCCCTTGGCCTTAATGCGGTTCATCAGGTCGATCTCTTCTGCGGACAGTTCGCGATAGCCGGTGATCTTGCGATGCTGGTTTTCCATTTGAAGCCTCCTCGTGTATATGGCGCGGCTCTCGGAAGAAAGCCGCCTCAGATACAGATCACGCAGTCCCCCGGCTACACCCGGTCTAGCCGGCTCCGGGGTCTCCTGCGTTTTGTGTCGATTACCTCGCCATCGACACGATGTGTGGGCGCCGCGGTGAACTGCGGAAGCCAGTCGGGCCAGCCGACCAACCATTTCCGCGTTTCCAACCTACTCATCCACGCGTGTGGGAGATGTGTGCGCATGGCGGCGCTATGGCCGCGTGACACCTTTTATCCGCCGAATTTTTAGAGAGCACCCGAGAGGTCGGGCGCGCAGCGAAGAGTGCTGCGTTGGAGTGAAATATAGACAAACCGATAAATTGAGTCAATAGATTTTCCGATATTTTTTGTGATGGCGCTTCCGGGCGGCGTCGAATGTCCTAAACTGGTCGATCAACCGGAGGCAGTCATGACCCCAGAAGACGTGTTGACGATATTTGAGCGCTTGAACGTGGAAGAGCGGACGGTGCCGCTGGATGAGGCGATAGCCGGATTCGCCGGCTGGCTGGCGGGTCGGTGGGATCAGATGGAGGGGGACGATATGGCGACCCTGACGTCAGTCGGGGCGGCGCTATACAAGGAAGGGCTGACGAAGCGGATTGTGAGGGCGCTGGAATGACAAAACCCGCCGAAGCGGGTTGGGACGGTCGCAAAAAGCCCGTGTGGGCAGCCAGATAGTTCAGGCGGCTGCCAGTCGGTGTCGGACCTTCCAATGAATCTCGGATCGATCGTCAACGCCGGCCACCATGTCATTGGCGGCATTCATCAGCCGGCCCAGGTCGGCCTTGGGCACATCATCTAGACTGGACACGACCACCAGCGAATCAAACTTCTTGCCTACGGATCGCAGATGCTGCAGCGTAATGGTAGAAAGTCGCGCTTTGTTCGAGCTGTCGACCCCGAAAATCAAGAAGTCTCTATCGTGAGGTAGGGCGATTCGATAGTCGACGATATACGATGATGCGCTGGCGAGGTCGTCGTAGACAAAATCACGTTCGACTTTGCGATCATCCGACGCCTCTCTTATGATGGTTGCCAAGTCATCTAGGAACGTGTCAGTGACGCGACGGCGATTCCACTGGGGCAAGTCAAGGATACGCGCCACCGCTTGGGCGGTATTAAAAAGCCCTTCCGCGAACTTGTTCGAGGGGACGTCGGAATAGAGGGCGCCTTGCTCGGATTGCTCAACAGCGCAGTCCCTCAGGATCTGCTCGTAGACCTTGCCGCGGGCGCTACGATCTAGGTCCGACAACTCTATCTCATAAGATAGACGCATCCTGGTCGAGCCATGGTCGGTGATCCGGTAACCGCCTGCATGAGACAGGGCGTAGAGCGTGATGTGATCACCATCGCGTCCGACCATAGGAAGTGCCAGCCGCAGGCCATTGGGGGTCTGTTGCTTCAGTATGCCGCCGCAAATCTGCGCGCACAGCACGTCATCAATGGTTTCGGCTAAATCAGACATCCTTGTCCCGGAAGGTCTTCCAGTCCTGAAATATTATAGTCTTCTACCATGGTCGCGAGCGCGCCGGCAAGCGTACTATAGCGATCCGTCTCTTCGGCGTACTTGTCCGGCTTTGCGCTTGCGCCGTACCGCTCGGTAGCCACGTGGATATGACAGACGAAGGCGAATTGCGTGCCTTCGATGGGGTTGCTGTGAGGATGGTCTGCGCCGTTGTATCTGGCTAGTGGAACCGCCGAGCCGTCACGTGCCAGCCAGACGATCCCGCACGAAAAATTGTCGGAAATGACAGCGTTTTGACGTTGATATATGCGGAAAACGTTTCCATCCGCATCCTCCACTTGCATTTCCGCCTGCCAATGGCTTTTTGCTTTGGACGATTCTTTCCATTTGGCGACTGGCGTTTTTTTGCTTGCTTTCAAAGTGAGAAGAAGCTCTTCCGTTATATTTGCCATCTGCTCAGCCTCTTTTTCCCCGCCTTCCATTTTCTCAGCGTTTTGCCGCCGTGCCGATGGAGAATTTCCATTTGCCTCAGGTCCTTTCGCAACTCTCTGGCCGCTCAATGATCTGCCATCGTCTTGTATTGCAGCTAGGCGGCCGTCGACTCGCTCAGATCCGCCTGACAATGCTTGCAGCGAATGGCTTCAACCTTGATTTCCTCTGCGCAGAACGGGCATATCTTCGTCAGGGGAGTGAGTGTGGGCTCGGCAGTCTCTACCGAAGGCCAGGTGGACCTTCGTCGCTTGGCATCGGCCTCAACAACCCATCCCTTGCTGAGATATTTCTTCTGCAGGATCCCTTGAATGGAAAATGCATAGCAGATGGACGCGACGGGGATGGTAACGAGAAAAAGAAAGCCTCCTGAGATGACCCCAAGGGGCACGACTACTGCAAGCCAGATGAAGACATGACCCCACAGCCCCTTCACGGCTAAATATAGAGGTCCCAGAAAGAACACCTCGAAGCACGCGTTATAGTCGACTTCCTCTATGTATCCATTTGCCGGATTTTTGAACCGTTGTGACATTGCGTTTCCCCATTGTTTCGTATCAAACGTTATGGCTGATGGGTTTTTGAGCCGCCTCGTCAGTTGGCGTTGACGTCGCCCGTCTGCGCGATCTTTGTGAGGACGTTTGTTTGATAGGCATACCAGGCCATCAAGCAGGCCTTATCCGTGCAATTTTTCTCTCGGTAGTTCCATTGCTTACGGGTTCGCTCCGTGAATGCAGCCCGATCTTGCGCCGCAGCTTTCGCTTGTTGGAATAAAGCGGCAAGTTCGCGGTCAGCGGCCGCGAGATCGGGATCATGGCAGATTAGATATTCCGGTATGGACCTGGCTTTCGCGCAATCAAAACTGGTTTGTTGTAACGCTTCGCCAGCTGCAACGGGTTGCGTTCCCTGAATAGCTGTCGGTGCTGCGCCAGACATCGGGGCTATGGGAGCCCGATAGCCGTAAGGTATCAACTGCCCTGCCACCGCATCCTCGACCATCGCCCCAAGAAGAGAGTTGGGCGTAACGCGCAGCGTTTCGGTTCTGAGGACGACTCCATTCGATGTGATTTGCGATTGAGCGAAATCGCATGGCGCTTGGCACGTAATGCGCGTCGCAACATTCTCGTTATTCTGATCAAGGATCAACAAGATGTAGCTACCATTCCGCTGCCCGACATACCGCATCATCACGAGAGGTTTCGTGGCCGTACCGCTCCGAATATCGTCTTCACTAAGGGCGGGCTCGTAGCCATATGTCCCACCTTGGTTAAGCGAGAAGTTGTGGTGAACAGGAGGAGGCACGGGCTGCGTAGGTGGGGGCGGTGGAATTACTTTCGGCTGGGTATTTTCCCCGACAACTGCGCTCGCGGCAGCTGGTTCGGCCTTTGAAGCATTCCCGGAATCAGTTTGCTTCGGCTTGTCGCATGCCGCAAGTGTCAGCGCAAGAACACAAACGAGTGCCGTTTTCTTCATATTATCCCCCATCGCAACTTCAGGCATATCTGATGCCTGTTCCATCGTTTTGGTTAAAGCGCAGGGCTTCGCCGCGCCTCCGACCGAAATGTCGCATATACCGTTCAGTCAGCGGCGCTAACGTCGGAGCACCTGTCGATGCTCGACAACGACCCCTATGATACGCACCGGCTCATTCTCACTATTTATCGTTGCATAGTCAGGGTTGAGTGGCACAAGCTCGAACACGTCTTGGCCGGCGGCGTTGATGCCCCGGGGACGATATTTCTTGAACGTGGCTTCCTCATGACCGTTCTTTGCGATCACGAAATCACCGGGGCGCGGAGATAGAGCTGGATCGACGATCAGTCGATCACCTTCATAGAACTTCGGCTCCATGGATCGGCCCTCGACCTCAAGGCCGAACGCGTGTTCCGACAACTCCAGATCGGTAAGCAGGTACTCGTATGCGCCGCCCGGCGGGAACGGGACTACAGCCTCAGTCATCTGCCCGGCCTGAACACTGCTGATGAGCGGAATTCGGCGATGCCCAATTGATGCTGTCGTGATGTTTTGAATAGGTTCGTTGCCCCGTCTCGGACCGCGCCCTTCCGCTAGCCATAACGCACTCACCCCAAGGGCAGCCGCAATAGTCGCAATCGCTGTCGAGCCCTTGGTCACATCATTTTCGAGGTCGGAAAGAGTGGGCTGCTTGATCCCAACGCGCTTCGCAAGCTCTGCCTGAGAGAGTTTTGCGTCCTTTCGCGCCTCGCGCAGTCGTTGTCCTAGTGTCATATCGGAATTCTTATATATCGAGCTATAGATTTACCGATTGACATTAATTATCGGTTTGTCTATATTTTCAGTATGGACATCCAACAAATCGTTCTCGAACTAATTGACGCCGGCTGGACCCAGAAAGCGATCGCAGATCGGCTTGGGTGTAGCCAGCCGACTATTTCTGACATCGCTCACGGGCGCGTTGGGAAGAAGCGTCCTGCCTACAAGATCGTTGTAGGGCTTGAGAACCTTCACGCCGAGGTCTTCGGGCAGACGAGTGTGAGTCCGCCGCGCCTCCGACCGCGCCCCGACGCTGCAAGAGACAGCGAGGGGGCGGAAGCAAGTAGTTACGGGGCGGCGCTGATGGGCGGAGGTGCTTGAGGAATGGAACCTGCTTTCGAACTTGATTATGAAGTGCGCGGCTGCATGATCGCTATCGACGTGCAGGCCGAGAGTTTCCACGTTCGGGTTTATTTCCCCGGCTTCGCCGCGAATGGCGTTGCTGGTCTGATCGAAAGCTATCTCTGCAAAACGCCGGAAGAAGCGGGCTTTGTCGTCGAGTGCCTTTCCGCCGGTCAGTCGGTTCCCAGAGGTTACCGGTCCACGACCGTACGAGAGCGCGTCAGATGTCAGCGATCCGACTCCGAGGCTTGATCGACCGTATATAGCTCGGCAATTTCGAGTTGGATCAAGGTTGGGGTCGTCTTCAAGTCGTCTGAGTACTGGCGATTTTTGAGGCGAGAAATACTTAGGTCGCCATTCCCGAGATAGATCTCGGAGGTGTTGGGAAGACCTTCTAGCATTTTTCGCAGCTCGGCAACCGTGATTGTTTTTGGACGAGTCATGAGCACTCCTAGATTGAGTGAACTGGTTGTGTGGAAACACCATTCTCGCATGACGGTGAGTGCTCATCTTTATCTCGCAGGGCGTGTTGGACATGCCTTGCATCGTAAGAAAAACGGCGTGCAACAGCACGCAACTTAGGTTGAAGGAGATTGAACATGGCTGAACGGCCGAATATCGAGCGGGCCTTGCGCCTCCTCCTTTCCGGCGACGAGCGGAAAGCTGCGATGGAGGTTCTCGGATGGGACGCATCGCAAGTTTCGCGCTTTCTGTCGGGGCAAAACGGCATCCCCATTGACAAGCTCGATGCCGTCATCGGATTGACGGGCTTCGTGATGGTCACGCCTCGATACCTCGATGCCCTGGCATCGATGGCAGAGACCGGCGTGAGTTGCCGCTGTGCGCGTGAGGGCGGCGGCGAGTGTGGGTTTGAGCGGCGAGTGAAAGTCATGCCGCGGGCTGCCTGATCCAACGGCAGTCAACAGTAGGCAATCGAAGTACATCAAAAACGCTGCGGCGCCGAGAAGGTTCCGAGCAAGAAACACGGGCCAGAATGGATATCTTCGTATCTCGCGACCTGATCGCGCAGCAGGCATTTTCGGCTGCGTGTCAAAAGCAGTCCGGACGCGGTCCGGATCCACAAAATCCCTATCCCTATGGTTCCGCACCGCATGAATTGTGGTCGACGGAACTCGAGTCAGCTCTTCGTCGTATTCGTGGCCGATTTGCTGACGCTCGTCGCGGCCAACTGGTGAGCGACGTATATCCGTTCCGGAATGCCCCGAATCAATGCGATTACTGAGGAGTGCGCGATGAGTTCCCATCGAGTCAATCAAGCCTGGTCGGTCGATCTGCGCCACACCGAGAAGATCGTGCTGCTGGCGCTGAGCCACCACGCCGTTATGTCGACCGGCGAGTCGTCACCCAAGATCAGCCGCCTGGCGCGTGACTGCGGCATGTCCGAGTCTGCTGTGCGCGATTCGATCAAGGCGCTGGAAGCGGCCGGTCATATCGCGACAGTGCCGATTCGCCGCGGCGTGACGCAGTTCCGTGTCAACGTAGGGGGCGAGCAGTGAGCACGAAACAAATGCCATGGTTCCGCATGTACACGGACTTCCTCAACGATCCGAAGATGATCTCGCTTGCATTCGAGGATCAGCGCCATTTCATCGGCCTGCTCGCACTGAAGGGAGATGGGACGCTCGACAACGAGTGCGCGCCGGACCTGCTTAACCGGATCGTTGCCCAACGCCTGTGGGTGGACTACGCCGTCATCGTTGAGGTCAAAAAGCGCCTGATGGCTGTTGGACTGATCGATGAGAACTGGCAGCCGGCGGCATGGGACAAGCGCCAGATGCGCTCGGATTCCAGCACGGATCGCGTGAGAGCGCATCGCAACAAGACGAAACAGGCAGGAAACGAAACCGGCAACAACAATGAAACGTTACAGAAACGTTCCAGTAACGGCCTAGATACAGAAGAAGATACAGATACAGAAGAAGAACAGAAGAAAGACATAACGCACTCGCGCAAGCGCGGTGCTGATGCCTCTGGCGGCGCCGACGTGGCGAAGCCGCTGGGCGAGAAAGACCTGATCGCCGAAGGTGTCGACAAACAGCACGCCAAGGACTGGCTGACGATTCGAAAGGCGAAGCGACTGCCGCTCACGCCGACGGCATGGGCGGACATCGCCGACGAGGCCGCGAAGGCAGGGCTGACGCCTCCGGCGGCGGTGGAGGTGGCAGTTAAGGCCGGTTGGGCTGGATTCAAGGCCGCTTGGCTGCAAAACGCTGACGGTCGATTGCCGCCAACTGCTGGGGCTGGACTCAACAAGCAGCAGCAGCTCGAGCAGCGAAACCGTGAGATCGCTGCGGCGCAGGCTGCTCGCGTGATGGCGGGGGCCCCAGCATGAAACCGACCGATTCGACCGAGTTCTTCTCGCTCATCAGCAACGTCTACGCCTTCTATCGCCAGGACTACTCGGATTTCGTGGGTCAAGTCTGGTGGGGGGCAATGCAGGTGTTCGACTTGGCAGCGGTGCGCGACGCACTCGGTCGGCATGCTGCGAACCCCGATGCAGGCCAGTTCCTGCCGAAGCCGGCCGACGTCGTGAAGATGCTCCAGGGGTCGACGCAGGATTCCGCATTGTTTGCCTGGCACAAGGTCGACAAGGCCATTCGCGAGGTTGGCACGTACGCATCCGTGGCATTCGATGACGCCCTGATTCATCGCATCGTGTTCGAAATGGGTGGTTGGGTCTCGCTCGGCACGAAAGACGAGTCGGAATGGCCTTTCGTGAAGAACGAGTTCGTGAATCGGTATCGCGGGTATCGAGGCCGCAGCCAAGTGCCGGAATACCCGCCGCTTCTGATCGGCATTGCTGAGACCACGAACACACGCGCCGGATTTCAGTCGCAGGGGCCGGTTCTGATTGGCAACGCCGAGCTGGCGGCAGCGGTACAGGCCGGAGGCAGCAATGCGCCGTTGGTCGGGTACACGCGACTGACCGGCGCTGATCTGCCGCAACTGGCCCGAAAAAGTGAGCCTGCGAGGCTGGTCGCGTGACACAGGCTGATTGCTGGCGGCGCTTCGAGGAAGCGGCAAGGGCGGCGCTGGCAGGGATTGGCACCGTGCCTCGCGCCTACCTCGCAGCGGTTAGGCGGCGCTGCGGGGACGAGACAGCAGCGAGGCAGGAGAAGGAGTTGCGGGCGTACATCGCCCACCTACGGGAGAAGGGTAAGTGACGAGAAAGGGCCTCACGTTTCCGGAAGACGCGGTGAGCAACGGTCGAGTTGGCACGGCGCGGATTCGCGCGCAGATCGGCGCAACAGCCGCGGCGCTCGCGTCCCCTGCGCCTGCACCGCTCTTGGCCCCATTGCTTGGCATGGCCGCGCCGAAGCGGAGCAAGTACAGCAACGAGAAGTGCGTCGTCGACGGCATCAAATTCGACAGTCGCCGCGAGGCTGCTCGATGGACCCAACTGGCCGCAATGCAAAAAGCTGGCGAGATATGCGCGCTTGAGCGGCAGGTGGTCTACGTGTTGGCGCCTGGCGTTGCGATTAATGGCCGGAAAGTTCCGCCGCTGCGATACATCGCTGATTTCGTATATGAGCGCGGCGAAGAAACAGTGATCGAGGACGTCAAGGGAGTGATCACGGCGGAATACCGAATTAAACGCCATCTGATGGCCGCCAAAGGCTTGACGATTACGGAGGTCAAATGAAGAACTGGATCCTGGACTGCATGGAAAAGGGCGTTTGGTACACGCGGCCAGCGCTCGTTGACGAAAGCGACGTCTCGAGAAGGTTGGTTGCGACCCTGGTGGATGAGCTTGTGCGCGATGGGCTTCTCATACGTCGCCGAGGTGTTCGTGCTGACGAATTCAGTCTCGCTGTCACGAGCGGCACGCCGGCAGCGGCGATGGTCAAGCATGTGGCGCCCACGGCGCTTGCGAGCCGACCAACGAATCCGGAGGTGGCCGGTGGGCCGTACCGACCGAAGTGGGAACCGCTCGAGGCATATGAGACGTACGCCCGCTCCCATCAACGACTCTGTGAGGAGTCGCGATGAACCGGAAGCCCATGAGGCGGACTGGATTCAAGCGGAGTGCGCGGGCGGCGCTCAGCCCGTTCAGCGGCACGGCGGCGCTCCACGGAACGACGTTCAAGAGAAAAGCACCGAAGAAGCGGGAAGGGCATGACAAGCGGATGTTGGCCGCATGCCGGGGCGAACGCTGTTACCTGCGCGTGCCTGGCGTCTGCCTTCCGACGGCGGAAACCGTCGTGCCATGCCATTCGAACGAGCAACAGCACGGCAAGGGCATGGGACTCAAGGCGCGCGATGAGTTCACGGTACCCGGGTGCATGGCGTGTCACATATGGCTAGACCAAAGTTCGGCGCCGCGAGAGCAAAAGTTCGGTGTATGGCGAGCAGGGTATCGGGACTGGGAGCCGGTACGCGAGGCAAAGCTTTCGAGCGGGGTGACCTGATGGCAGTTCTACCTTCGCGGATGTATCGAGATCCGGCGATCGTATTGGAAGAAGAGGAAAGCAAGACATGCAAAGGGTGCATTCACAAGCTAAAGCTATGGGGCTTGGAGTATTGCGCGAAAGACCAAACAAAGCCGGGGGCAAGGTATATGCGCCGATGCATGTTCTACAACGATGGGGGATCCGAGGAATGAGCGTTCCCAAATGGGTAGAAAGTGAAATCAGGAACTGGGTGCGATGGTGCCAGGCGGGCGCGCTCCCGCACCCGATGCCGCCGGATCACTGTCAGTCGATCGAGTGTCGCTATATGCGAGCGGAAGCGTTTTGCGAGCAGGATGAGAGGCTCGAACCGATTTTCGAAGAACGTGCTTTGGTTGTGCAGCGCGTATATGACGCTATGCCCTATATCGAGCGAAAGGTGATGCAAGCTGAATATCTGTCGCCTTGGAGGTACGACCGTATCCACAAGGGAGTGGCGGGCGCCGCGCGAAAAATTGGGGTGTCTGTTTCCGGCTACGAGAGCGTGCTGGAGATTGGGAGAAAAAAGGTACGGAGGGCATTCTCTTGAAATACTCACGCGAAGTCATGGAGTGTATGGCACATCATCCAGGCCGTTGGTTTCCTATGAACGAGCTTGTCAATTATGTTCGAAGTAGAGCGCCTGGGTCGCAGCGCTCTGCCGTGCATCGCGGCGTTTTGAGGGTGCTTCATGCTCTCCATGAATGCGGGTCTGTATCGATTCGCGCACCTCATTGCGATCGCGGCGCAGGCGCTCTATATAAGTGGCGCAGATAAAAGTGCGACACGCAGTCTTTGAAAAGCGCGACAGGATGTGAGACATTTGCTCCGGGGCATTGCGTCCAACGAAACCCGCCAGGGGAAAGCCGGCGGGTTTTTTCTTTTTCGCGTTCTCATCAAACCCGCAGACTGCCGGCGAGGCTGGCTAAGCGCGTCCAAGCGACGAACGGGTTGGCGGGTTTGATGAGGGCGAAGCGATTGGTCACGCACAGTGAGTTCGGACCTTGAGCCGCGCGAGCCGAGCGCAGCAGCCATCAACTTGTCTCCTCCAGCGACCATCTGTCGATGGATTCGCCTGGCCGCGTACCAGGCTTTCTTATTCGTTCGGCCATGGACTTCGCAATTAGCGTATCTCCGGATCTGAAGGCGCTTACGAAGTCGCTGTCACAGATCGAAAAACAGCAACTGCCGTTCACAATTGCTCAGACGTTAACGGCGGTTGCGAAGATTGCTCAAGGCGAAGAGAAAGCGGCGATGTCTGAGGTCTTCGACCGACCGACGCCATTCACTGTCAATTCTGTTGCGGTCAAGGGCGCGCGAAAGAGCGACCTAGAAGCCCGCGTATTTATCAAGGACATCGCTGCAGCGTATCTTGAACCGTACGAGTTCGGCGGCAATCACAAGCTCATCGGGCGAGGTAAGACGTGGCTCAACCCGAAAGACAGAGCACTTCTCAACCAGTACGGCAACTTCAACAAATCGGCCCTTCAGCGTTTGGAGGCGAGGCCCGATGTGTTCGTCGGCACAATCAAGACGAAAAGAGGTGAGCAGATCGGCGGCGTGTGGCAGCGGCCGCAAAACGCGAAGGTCGTCCGGCGAGCAGGTAAGCGCGGTGTTGCCGTACGAGGAGCAAACACTACGGGACACCTGAAATTGTTGATCCGATTCGGCGATGAGATGCCGGTCAGGCGTCATCTGGAGTTCGGTGAGCGGGCCTTCGAGGTGGTCGACGCGAACTTCGCGCGAGAGTTCGACAAAGCGATGGCAAAGGCACTTGCGACCGCGAAACTGGGGTGACCATCCGACGATGCACTGATTTGGTGTGCGGCGGGTGGCTGCGCCCACCATGCGGGCGGGTCCCTCCCGCCCTTCCGAACACGCGGGCACTGCGCACGCGCGATCTTTCTCTAGCCACAAACTTTTCAAATTTGGGTAACAGGTAACAGCGGAAAACGATGAAACAGAGCGAGTTCGCAGCACTGCACGGTGTCAGTCGAAAGACTGTTACGAAGTGGAAGGAGCGCGGCTGGCTTGTGTTTGACGGCGATAACGTCAATGTCGAAGAGTCGAACAAGTTGCTGAAACGGTACCGCCGCGACGGAGCGCGGGCTGTTACCCAAGCTGTTACCCAGGATGAGAAGGGTAACAAGCGCAAGACTGTTACCCAAGCTGCGTCAGAGATCACGCTCAGTGCGGGCGAGAGTGCCGAGGCTGCGGCAGAACGCATTCTCACTGGCGCTGTCGATCTGCTGAGCTTCGACGAAGCGCGGCGCTTCAAAGAGAACTATCTCGGGCTGATGGCTCAGCTCGAGTACGACCGAGACTCGGGGCTAGTGGTCGACGTGGCCGACGTGGCGAAAGCCGTCGGCACTGAATACGCCAAGGTACGAACTCGCCTGCTGTCCATTCCCGCGGAACAGGCGCCGCGTCTTCACCGCTGCAAGACGCCGGCTGAATTGCAGGACATGTTGCAGGAGGTCATTACAGAAGCACTCGAAGAGCTAACCCGTGACGGAGCAGGCAACCCAACATAGCACGCGACGCTACGCGCGTGGGTATGACGCCCTGCATGCGGGTCTGCTCGCGGCGCGGCGCGATAACTTGCTGCCGCCTCCCAAACTGACGCTCAGCCAGTGGGCAGAGCGATACGCCGTGCTTTCGCGTGAGACGAGCGCTCAAACGGGGCGCTTTCGTGCATTCGGCTATCAGCGCGGCATGCTGGATGCCGTAACCGACCCGTCGGTCGAGAAGATCAGCGTCATGAAGTCGGCGCGTGTCGGCTATACGAAGCTGATGGATCATGCTGTCGGCTACTTCATCCATCAGGATCCGTCGCCGATCCTCGTCGTGCAGCCGCGCGTCGAGGACGCCGAGAGCTACTCAAAGACGGAAATCGCGCCGATGCTGCGCGACACGCCTGTCCTTGCCGTGATCTCGGGTGATCAGAAGGCGAAGAATAGCGACCAGACGATTCTGGCGAAAACGTTCCGCAATGGCTCGAGCCTGACGCTCGTCGGGGCGAACAGTCCGGCGGGCTTCCGGCGTATCACGTCGCGCGTCGTCATGTTTGATGAGGTAGATGCTTATCCAGTCGACGGGGCGGGCAATGAAGGCGATCAGATCGCGCTCGGTACGAAGCGGTCGGAGACCTTCTGGAATCGGAAGATCGTGCTCGGCTCGACGCCGACTGTCAAAGGCTACAGCCGGATAGAGAAAAGCTGGGGTGAAAGCGACCAGCGGCGTTACTGGGTGCCATGCCCGCACTGCGGTGAATTCCAGGTGCTCGAATGGGGCGGCCCGGACACTACGCACGGGATGAAATGGGACAAGGATAAAGACGGCAACGGGCTTCCCGAGTCGACGTACTACGTGTGCAGGCATAACGGCTGCATCGTCTACGAGGTCGACAAGGCCGACATGATTGCGGCCGGCGAGTGGCGCGCCTCAAAGCCGTTCAAGGGGCACGCCGGATTTCACATCTGGGCAGGCTATTCGCTGTTCCCGAATGCGTCGTGGCCGAATCTCGTCGCCGAGTGGCTTCGGGTGAAAGACGATCCGCTCGCCCGGCAGACGTTCATCAACCTTGTGTTGGGAGAGCCATATGAGGACCGTGGCGAGCGCGCGCTGAACGAGGCGAAGCTTGCGGCGCGCACGGAAGTCTGGGCTGCAGAAGTGCCCGACGGTGTCGCGGTGATCACGGCGGCTGGCGACGTTCAGGATGATCGTGTCGAAATCGAAACGGTTGGATGGGGGCGCAACGAAGAGCGCTGGTCGATCGATCACGCGCTCTTCGAAGGTGATCCGGCCAGTGATGAGCTGTGGAATCGCGTCGATGCTTACCTGATGCGAATCTGGCTCCGCGCCGATGGGCGACCGTATGAAGTGATGGCCGCGTGTATCGACTCAGGTGGTCACCACACGCAAACGGTCTACGAGTTTTGCAAGGCGCGTATCGGCCGTCGCATTTGGGCGATCAAAGGCGAGTCTGCGCGCGGTGGGGCACGCTCTCCTGTCTGGCCGACGAAGAAGCCAACCTCGCGCACGAAATCGAGCTATCGACCGGTGATTATCGGCGTGAATGCGGCGAAGGACGTTATTCGCGCCCGTCTTCATGTTGAAGAGCCGGGGCCCGGCTATATGCACTTCCCGGCAGATCGCGACATCAACTATTTCGCGCAGCTCGTCTCGGAGCGCTCGGTAAAGAAGATGGTGAACGGCCAAGTGTTCCGAGTATGGGAACTGCCGGCCGGTCGCGCAAATGAGGCGCTCGACCTCGCCGTGTACAACTATGCCGCGCTTTGCGGGTTGATGCACTTCGGCCTGCGGCTTAACCAGCGCGCTGACGAAGTCGCGGCGCTGCCTGCCGAGCCGATGCAGCGAGTACCCGGCGCGTCGCCGCACGAGGTCACGCTCGACGTTAAGCCCGCGCCGAAGGCAGAGCTCGAACGGGCGCCGCGCGTGATCGTTGCGGAACCCGCGAAGCAATCGCGAGCCAGTCGGCTTGCTTAACTCAAAGTTTGGAGCCAGATTTGTCGAACCTCACGCCGTCGATCTTCGCTGGCATGTCGCAGACTGCACTGCAGCAGGCTCTATCGAACGCACAGAGCGCGCTGATCGAACTGCAGACCGGCGCGAAGGGTGTGACCTTCAGCTATACGCAGGGCGATGGGACACGTGCTGTCACATATCAGCAAACCGACATCGCAGCGCTCACCGCGCTGATCCGACAACTTCAGCAGGAACTCGGTATCGTCTGCCAGGCGCGCCGACCAATCCGCTTCGTGTATCGGTAAATGGAAAATCAGGTATCGATTCTCGGGCCGAACGGCGCGCCGCTCGCGCCGAGTCGCGTGCAGATGCTGACTGGAGGCTCGCGCACGCCATATGACGCCGCCGATATGTATGGCGACCATGTTGCCGACTGGCAGCCGTATCTGTGGTCGCCGGATGGCGAGCTCAACATGTACCGCGACCGTATCGTCGCGCGCGTACGTGATCTGGTTCGTAACGACGGTTGGGCATCGGCGGCTGTCACGCGCACACTCGACACTGTCGTCGGAGCAAATTTTCATCCCGTGTTCAAGCCGGACTATCAGGCCCTGCGCGCATTCAGCGGCAACAAAGGCTTCGATCACATCTGGGCCGAAGAGTATGGGCAGGCGCTCGAGGCAAATTACCGCACTTGGGCGGATGATCTCGGCCGCTACTGCGATGCGCAGCGTAACCTGACGATGCCCGAGATTATGGCTGTGGCTTTCCGTCACGAGTTGGTCGACGGCGATTCGCTGGGACAAATGCTTTGGTTGCCGGAACGTGTCGGCAGAGGCCGCGCGCGCTACGCGACGACCGTGATGCTGATCGATCCCGACCGGCTGTCGAATCCGCAATTGCGATTTGATCAACAGACGCAGCGCGGCGGTGTGAAGGTCGACGGATACGGCGCCGCGACCGGGTATTACATCCGGCGCGCGCATCAGGGCGACTGGTTCAGTGCGGGTGACTCAATCCACTGGGATTTGATCCCGCGCGAGACCGATTGGGGGCGCCCGATCATCGTTCACAACTTCACACCGGATCGCGCGGGCCAGCATCGCGGCGGCGCAGGCATTCTTACGCCCGTGTTGCAGCGTCTGAAGATGCTGATCAAATACGACAGCACGGAACTCGATGCGGCGATCATCAATGCAATCTTCGGGGCGTACATCACAAGTCCGTTCGACCAGAACTTCGTAGAGGAGTCGCTCGGTGGGGGAATCGGCGCGTATCAGGAAGGGCGCGCGGACTTCCATAGCGAGCGTCGCATTCGGCTCGGTGGTGCGCAGCTAACGTCGCTTTACCCTGGCGAGAGCATCTCGACAGTCGCGGCATCGCGGCCGGCCGGAAATTTCGAAGCATTCGAAGCCGCGATGCTTCGAAATGTGGCGGCGGGCGCCGGCTTATCGGCGCAGCAGATCAGCCAGAACTGGTCAGACGTCAACTATTCCTCGTATCGCGCGGCGATGCTCGAGGCGTGGAAGACCTTCTACCGCCGGCGTGTGAACTTCGCGCGCGGCTTCGCGCAGCCGATCGCAGCCGCTTTCGTCGAGGAATCGCACGAGGTGGACGATCTGCCGATGCCGAGTGGATACGTGCCCGAGTTCATCGAGTGCCGCACGGCATACTCGCGTGCGAAGTGGATGGGGCCCGGCAAAGGATACGTCGATCCGACAAAGGAAAAGGAAGGCGCGATTCTCGGTATGGCGGCGGGCTTGTCGACGCTGGAGGACGAATGCGCGGATCTCGCCGGCTCCGACTGGCGCGAAAACATGGATCGTCAGGCAGTGGAAATTGACCGCATGCGCAAGCTCAGCATCCCGCTGCCGGATTGGGCGGCACGCGTTGATGCCAAAAAGCTTGTCCAGCCACCCCCTGAACCGGAACCCGCATGAATCATTTGCTACCACGTCTTGCTCAGCGAATGTTCAACACGCCGCTGGCGATTCATCCGCGCAAGGCGGAAATCGTGATGGCAGCGCTCGCGGACCGCCTTGGCATCAGCCAGATCGTGCGAATGGGCGGTGGCGTTGTCACGCCGCTCGCTATGGAAGACGACGAATACGGCTTTGCAGAGCCCGGTCGCGTGCAGCGTACGGGCTATGACAACGTTGGCGGCATAGCAGTGATTGAGGTGCAGGGCACTCTCGTGCAAAAGCTCGGCTCTCTGCGGCCTTATTCGGGGATGTCCGGCTACGACGGCATTCGGCAGAACCTGCTCACGGCACTTGATGATCCAGAGGTTGACGCGATCGCCTTTGATGTCGACTCGCCGGGCGGCGAAGTCGCGGGCTGTTTCGATCTGGTCGACACGATTTTTGCCGCGCGCGGCCGGAAGCCGATGTGGTCGATCCTAAACGAATCGGCCTATTCCGCCGGTTACGCAATTGCCAGTGCCGCGGACCGAATTGTCGTCCCACGAACCGGAGGCACGGGAAGCATCGGCGTGATTACTGCCCGAGTAGACATGTCCCAGGCATTGTCGAAGTCGGGCGTCGAAGTGCACTTCATCACGTATGGCGATTTCAAGGCTGACGGGCATTGCGAACTTCCCATTACGCAGGATGAGCTTGATCGTCACAAGGCAGACATCACATCTATGGGCGAACTGTTCGTCGAAACAGTTGCCCGCAACCGGAATATCTCGGCCGCCACGGTTCGGGGTACGCAGGCCGCGACGTTCATGGGCGAGAAAGGCGTTGCCCTTGGGCTTGCGGACGAAGTGGCGGCTCCAGATGCCGCGTTTCGGGCGCTGATCAAGTCGATCAACGCCTAGACCATCTATTCAGGAAATCACATGTCGAAACTGACGAAGCTCGCGGCGGCGATGCCGTTTGCACACTTTCTTGGGCTGCCAGCCACGGCCGCCGCTCGCGCTGAAGAGAGCGACGATCGCAAACAGCGTGAGGACGAGTCCGATGATGATTACGCCAAGCGCATGGAAGAGCAGGACAAAAAGGACGAGGAAGCACGCAAGGCCAAGGAAGAAAAGCGGGATGAGTCTGCCAGGGCGGACGACGATAGCGACGACGCCGACATGGAAGACGGCGACGGGGACGACAAGAAGGACGACAAGGAAGAAGGCCCGCGCGGCGGCCGCGCTAAAGGTGCCCGCCAGCGCGAGCGTATTCGTTGCGCACGCATCATGGCAGCCGGCATCAAGGCTGGTCGCGTGAACCAGGCCGCAGTCTTCGCCTTCGATACGTCGTTGAGCGCCTCGCAGGCGATCTCGGCTCTCGGTGCGAGCGATCTCGACAAGCCGAAGGCGCGCGCTGGCCTCGGCGAACGCATGTCGACGGTAGCTGCACCGGTTGTTGCGCCCCAGGCCGAAGCGCCGGCAGCGTATGACCCGCGCGCCATCGCGCAACGTGCCATCGCTGCCGCCGCGCGTGTCCGCGGCGAGTCCGCTTAACCACTCTCCGATAAGGAGCCAACACCATGACGCTGAACGTCAGCACCATCGGGGAGAATCCCCAACAGCCGAGCATCACCGCTCAAGCCTTCATTCCGGATCAACTGATCGCCGGCCCGCTGCAGGTCGTCACCGACTCGGTTACGATCACGGGTGGCCCGTTCGTGCGCGGCACGGTTCTCGGCAAGATCACCGCATCGGGCAAGTACACGATTGCGCTGTCCGCTTCGGCGGACGGCAGCCAAAACCCGTGCGCTGTGCTGGCAGACTATGCCGACGGAAGTGCGGCGGACGTCATCTCCGGCATCTACCTGCAGGCCGAAGTGAATGGAGACGCATTGACGCTGGGCACCGGCATTACGCTCGCTGCGGCTAAGGCGGCACTGCTGATCAACTCCAACATCTACGTCAAAACCTCGGTCTCCGCTGCGGACCCGAGCTAACCCCAATCCCCACACCACGAGAAACCCGCTTCGGCGGGTTTTGTCATTTTGGGGCTCTCAAAAGCATCCGCACGGAGTTAAAACATGGCCGGAAATTTGATTTTCGACACCAACGTACTTATTCAGATGGTTCCCAATCTGAAGAAGTCGCAGAAGTTCCTGCTCGACAAGCTTTTCCCGAACGTCGTCACGTCGGACACCGAATTCGTGTCGATCGACGTGGACGTTGGCAAGCGTCGCATGTCGCCGTTCGTTTCGCCGCTGGTTGAAGGCAAGCTCGTCGAGCAGCGCCGTTACCAGACGAACGAATTCAAGCCGGCGTATATCAAGGACAAGCGCGCCCCGGATCTGCGCAAGCCGGTTCGTCGCATGATCGGCGAGCGCATCGGCGGCGACATGTCGGCGGGCGAGCGCGAGATGGCTAACCTGACGTTCGAGATGGAAGACCAGATCGATATGCTCGATCGCCGTCTCGAATGGATGGCCGCCCAGGCGCTGGCAACCGGCTCCGTCACGATCTCTGGTGACGGCTTCCCGACAGTGGTGGTCGATTTTGGTCGCGATGCGTCGCTGACGACCGCTCTTACGGGTTCGGCAAAGTGGACGCCGGCCAACGTGTCAGGCGGTACAGCGACGCCGTCGACGAATCTCGAGCAGTGGGGCCATCTCATGCTCAAAAAATCAGGTGGAGTTGCCACCGACCTGATTTTCACGACGAGTGCCTGGACCAGCTTCATTGCCGATCCGGTCGTCAAGGCCGCCATCTGGTATCCGGGCAACGGCGGCCAAAGCAACAACATCAACGTTGGCGCACAGATTCAGCGCGGCGCACAGTATAAAGGCCACTGGGGCCAGTACGAACTGTGGGTCTACAACGACTGGTATGTCGACGACAACAACGTCGAGCAGCCGATGCTGGTGGATGGCACGGTGATCATGTCGGGCCCCGATCTGATGGGCACGCGGGCGTTTGGCACGGTATTGGACCCGGCGTTCAACTATCAGGCGCTCCCGTACGCACCGAAGACCTGGGTGTCGGAAGATCCGGCCCAGCGCTTCCTGATGATGCAGTCGTCGCCGATCGTGATCCCGAGCCGCGTCAACGCGTGCTTCGCCGCGACGGTCTGTGATCCGGTGGTGAGCTAATGGCCGCGCCCGAAAAGGGCGGTTCGCGTGCGACCGTAGCGCGAGGCCGCACGATCACCATCGACGGAAAGCAGGTCGGCCCCGGCGAAGAGGTCTCTTTGCCGCCAGCCGAAATCGCTCAACTACGGAAGGCGGGGTTTCTGACAACGCCCGGTGAAACTGAATTGCCGCGCGGTGACGGTCCCGTCTTTTCGCCGTCAGAAGGTCCGACTGTCAAGGTGGCGTAAGAAATGGACTGGGACGACGTCGTCGACGCGAAGATTCTCGGGCCTGTCCAGAAGGTATTCGGCACGGCGATCACGTATCAGCCAGCGGTTGGCACACCTTTCCAGATCACCGGCATCTACGACAAGGCGTTTTTCGGCGTCGATCCGACGTCTGGGGAACCGGTTGTCACGAATCAGCCGACGATCGGCGTGCAGCTTTCGCAGTTCTTCGGCCAGGCGCCGCCCCTTCAAGGCGATCAGCTTCTGATCAACAAGACGGGCGAGCAGTGGGAAGTTCGGGAGGTACATCCAGACGGCCACGGCGCAGCCCGGCTAATGCTCAACGTACTAGGCCAAACCGATGTCTGATCAGACTGCACGCGCGGAATTCCGCGCTGCGCTGCTGTCCGTTCTCGGCATGCTGCAGGGCGTCAAGCTGCAATCGCCGGGTGACTGGAATTTGCCGGCGGCGAAGCTGCCTTCCATCAAGGTGAGGTATGGCGGTGAAGAAAAGCAGTCGCTCGGTAATAGCGGCCAGACTGCCTTCTCCACGACAAGCATCTTCGAGATCCGCGTTGAAGTATCGGCAGTGTCTGGTCCGGCGGCGCTTCTCGCACTCGAAGGTCTGCAGGCTGACATTGAGGCAGCGATCTTCAAGAGCGTGCCGCTGCGCAAACTCGCAGAGGACTTCCCGTTTGTGCGGATTCAAACGGACGTGAGCGCCGAAGGCGAGACACACATAGGCGGAATGCTCGTTTCGCTTGGCGTGCAGATGTACGAGACGTTCTATCCGGACGTCACTGCACAACTCACTGAAATCGACCTGACTGCAGATCTGATCAACGTCTTCGATCCGACGGAGACCTACCCAAATCCTCCTTTCCCTGACGCAGTTACGCCGGCGCCCCGCACCGAAGGCCCCGATGGACGGGCTGAAGGCTTCGTCAAAGCAACTTTCTCTTAAGAGGTGACGAATGATCGTCAAACCTGCACCGGGCCTCAAAGTGCGGCATCCGGTAACGAAACAGTTTCTGCCGCCCGAAGGCATCGAAGTGCCGGATGGCGATATTTTCTGGACGCGTGTAGCGAACGACGGTGACGTCGTTATCGAGGCGCCCGCAACCGCAACGAAGAAGGTCGGGGGTAACGCGTAATGACCGTACCGTTCAAACAGATCCCGCAGAACCTGCGCACCCCACTGTTCTTCGCTGAGATCGATAACTCTCATGCCAATTCGGCGGTTGCGAATCAGCGCGCGCTACTGATCGGACCGATGACGTCCGGCGCGGCTACTCCGGATGTGCCGCTGCTCTCCGCTGGCACGGGTGATGCAAACACGCAGTTCGGTGCGAATTCTGTGCTCGCGCTGATGGTGGGGGCATATCGAAAGAACGATACGTTCGGTGAGTTGTGGACGCTCCCGTTGGCTGATGCCGCTGGCGCCACGGCCGCAAGCGGCTCGATCGGCGTTACGGGCGCGCCGACGGCGAATGGAACGGTGGCGCTGTATATTGCCGGGCAGTTGGTTTCCGTTGCTGTCGCGGCGGGTCAGACGACGGCACAGGTTGCGACCACCATCGCTGGAGCGATCAATGCAATTCCTGGCATGCCGGTGACCGCGGCAGTCACGACAAGCACGGTCAATCTGACGGCGGATAACAAGGGCCTAATTGGCAACGATATCGACATTCGTTTCAACTACCAGGGCGCGGCGAACGGCGAAGTTTTCCCGACGGGGTTTGCTGCGACGATCATGGCGATGACCGGGGGCGCGACAAACCCGACGCTGACGACGGCGTTGGGCAATCTGCTCGATATGCCGTTCGACTTCATCGCGTGCGCGTTCACAGACACGACGTCGATGGACGCGATGAAGGAGTTCCTGAACGATTCGACGGGGCGCTGGAGCTGGCAGCAGCAGGTGTTCGGGCACACGTTCTATGCGTATCGCGCGACGTGGGCAAATCAGACGACGTTTGGTACCGCCCGGAACAATCCACACGAAACGGTGATGGGGTTCTACGATTCGCCGACGCCTCCCTGGCAGTGGGCGGCGTCAATCGCAGCACAGGACGCTGTGAGCGTGCGTGCGGATCCGGGCATCCCCATGCAGACCGTTGCGTTGGCCGGAGTGCTGGCCCCTCCGCTGCAATCGCGCTTCAACCTGAGCCAGCGAAATACGCTGCTTTATGACGGGATCTCGACATTCACGGTTGCCGATGATGGCACGGTCGCGATCGAAAACCTGATCACGACCTACCAGACGAACGCGTCCGGCCAGCCGGACAACAGCTATCTGGAAATCGAGACGATGTTCTTGCTGACGTACGTGCTGCGCCGGCTGCGCACGATGGTGACGACGAAGTATGCGCGCGTGAAGTTGGCAGCAGACGGTACGCGCTTCGCGCCTGGCTCGGGCATCGTGACTCCGAAGATCATCAAGGCGGACCAGATCGCGGAATACCGCGCGATGGAATACGAAGGCTATGTGCAGGGGAGTGACGTCTTCGCGCAGTCGATCATCGTCGAGCAGAACGCGTCGAATCCGAACCGCGTGGACGTGCTGTGGCCCGGTACCCTGATTAACCAGTTGCGCATCTTCGCGCTGCTGGCGCAGTTCCGGCTTTCGACCACGCAGTCCTGATTCGTCCGTCAACGTATGGCGCCTCCCTGATGGGCGGCGTTGTCATTTCATGGAGCCATAAATGGCGAACAACACAGGCCTCATCGCCGGCGTCGCGTATCTGACGGTGGATGGGGTGAATTACCAGATCGAAGGCGAGCTGAAGTATGACGTTGGCAGCGTGACGCGCGAGTCGAAGGCGGGGCAGGACGCGGTGCATGGTTTCAGCGAAATGCCGAAAGCGCCGTACATCAGTGCCTCCATCCGCGATTCGGGTGGCCTGAGCCTCGCTGCGTTCAATGCGATGCGCAACGTGACGCTCGTCCTCGAGCTGGCTAACGGAAAGACGGTGATCGGCCGCAACATGTGGACGGTCGAGGCGCAGGAAGTGGACACGGCCGAAGCCAAGTTCACCTGTCGCTGGGAAGGCCTCCAGAACGCAGTCACGGAGCAATAAGGGATGACCGATACGAAAACGATTGTCCTGCGCAAGCCGCTGAAGCATGGCAAGGGTGACGCGGAGACGACCGTCAGTCAGATCACACTTCGCGGGCCGACGGCGGGCGACTACGAGAGTGCGGAGCAGGCGGCCGGCTTCTACGGCACGTCGATCGCCCTAATTGCGCTGCTCAGCGCCGTGCCGATCGACGTCATCGACCAGATGTATGGCAGTCAGATCGACGAGGCCGAGGATTTCATCGCCTCATTCGGTCACGACGCGGTGCGGAACCCGGCTCGGAGCCCCGACGAGATCGTCATTCAGCTGACAAAGCCGGTGCAGATCACTCGCGACGACAGCGCGCTGAACATCGCATCTTTGACGCTGTGCGAGCCGACGAATCAGCAGAAGCGGAAAGCGGAAGCCGCGGGCGGTCCATTCGCACGCATGGTCGCGCTCATAAGCCTCATCGGCAAGGTTCCGAAAAGCTCGGTGCGCGCGCTGTCCGCACGGGACTTCCTCGAGGCGGTGGCGTACTTCAACGGTTTTCAGGTTCGGCGATCATCGGACTCGGACGACTGATCGCCGAGCAGATCTCGATTCCGGAGTGGTGGGACGATCGTCTCACCGAACTGACGCACATGATGCGTTTCGATCCTGACCGGGTCGAGCAGATGACAGAAACCGAGACCCTGCACTGGCTCGCGAGAGCGCGGCGCCTGGGCAAACGCATTGGAGTTGGCGCATGAACATCGGTGGCGGCGCAGGCGCCGTGCTCAGCACCGCCTCGGGCATTTCCAATCTGGCGAGTTCGCTCGCAGCTCGGCTGGGAGGCTCTGCGCAGTCGTACTTTGAGCAGTTGCGCCCGGCGTCGTATCGCGGCGTGCCGTTCGTGTCTCTCGGCAGCGAGGCGGCGTTCGGTCGCCGCAACCAGATGCACCAGTATCCGATGCGGGATACGCCATGGATCGAGGATCTCGGTCGCGGCGCTCGGCGCATCCGTATGTATGGCTTCGTCGTCGGCGACGACGTCATCGCACAGCGCGACGTCATGATTGCGGCCACCGAGACCGCAGGCGACGGTGAGCTGATTCATCCGACACTTGGCCGGCTCACAGTCAACCTTGACGGGTTTCGCAGTATCGAGCATTGGGAAAAGGGCCGGTACTTCGAGCTTCACTTCGAATTCATCGAGGCAGGGCAGCGCACCTACCCGACAGCAGAGACCGCGACAACGCAGTCTGTGCTGAACGCGGTGACAGGGCTTAATGTTGCGGCGGCGATCAATTTCGCAAAGACGGCCATGACCGCGATTGCATATGGCGCTGCGGTGCTGGGCACGGTCGTCAATACGGCGCTCAGCTGGTACTCGTACGCCAAAAACATCGTCGGCGATGCGCGGAACCTGTTTCAGTTGCTGTTTAACCTGCCGGGCGAATTCGGTCGCTTCGCGGGCAGTGCCACGGTGCCGACGTTCAGCAAGTATCCGAGTTCCTCGGTCCAGTCGACGTCGACTCAGGCGATGATCGAGGCCGCCACCTCGGCGCGCGCGAACGTCGGCGCGGCGGCCGATGCAATGGCGACTGCTGCAGCAGCTTTCGACGCATCCTCGGTGGGTGCCTTCACGGCATCGGTTCAGGGCGTAACCGCAGCAGTTCTGGCGGCGACAAACGATCCTAGCGATTCGATCCGGCTGTTGTCGACGCTCTCGACGTTTATTCCGGATGCCGGCACGACCACGTCCGTCATTGGTGCGGCGATGGGCGACATGCAATCGGCGTGCAGCGATCTGTTTCGGCGCGCTTCGATCGGCGCGGTCGCGCAGGCGTCATCGACGTATCAGCCGAAGTCGAGCGACGACGCTATGCGAGTGCGCGATCTGGTCACCGACTTGGTCGACGCTGAGATGATGGTTGCCGGCGACAAAGGGGAGGACGAGACCTACGAGGCCTTGTCGGCCCTGCGTGCGGCGGTAGTGGCCGACCTGAACAAGCGCGGTGCGGGTCTCTCGTCTATCAAGACTTTCGACCTTCCGTCGATGCTGCCGTCGCTCGCGCTCGCGACACGGTTGTATCGCGACCCGACGCGGGCCGACGAACTCGTTGCGCAGGCGAATCCCGTACACCCCGCATTCATGCCAACGACTTTCAAGGCGCTGGCAAAATGATTTCCGAGCGGCCCCATGGCAAGCAAAATCTCGATTGCAATCACCGCTAAGAATCAGGCATCCGGCCCGATCGGGAAGGTGACCAACAGCCTGTCCAAGCTGCAGGCGCAGGCGAATAAGGGGAAACTGAACAGTCTCGGCAGTTCGATCGCTGCCGGCTTCAATTCCAACAGCGGCGCAATCTCCGAAATTGCAAGTTTCGTCGGCAAAGCGGGCATCATCGGCGGCATCACGGCGCTGACTGTGAAGATCGCGCAGATGGAGTCGCAGTGGGCATCATCGGTGCGCTCGATGAGCAATCTGGCCGTGCGCAGCGGCCTCTCTACATCAACTGCGTACGGCGTGCAATATGCGGGGCGCCTTGCCGGGCTGTCGCCGGAGCAGGCAAACGCCGGCGTTGAGCAGGTGCGCCAGACGTACAGCGACGCACTAAACAATCGGAATCCGGAGGCGCTCAAGCGGTTTCAGGCCGCTGGCATCTCTACTGATCCGACCCGGCTGGAATCCATCGAGTCAGTGCTCGCGAAGTTGGCCGCATATGCAGAAACGCTGCGCGGGCAGGGGAAATACGGCGGCGCGCAGAATTTCCTGAATGCCGCCGGCGCGGGATCGCTGGTCGATTTCTTGAGCCGAGGTCCGGCGCAGGTGTCAGCGGATCTCGCGACGGCCAAGGAATACATCCCCGATGAGCAGGATATCCAGCGCGCGCGCGAGTATGCGGATGCATCTGCCAGGCTTGGCATCACGTATGACCGTTTAAAGACGACTGTGCTGAGCGGCGTTGAACCGGCACTCAACTCATTGTTGCAAGGTATCCAGTTCTTCTTCGACGCCACAAGCGGCCGCAACCGGCCTGCACCACAACCGAGCGGTGCCAATAGCACTGAGCAGCGTATCTGGGATGGCTTTGAGCGCTTCGGTAATTCGCTGCGCGGGCGCGGCGCTGTGACTATGGCGCAGTTGAATGAGAAGACGGCTGTTGGTAATGGCGCACAGCTCGAGCAGGCACGGTCCGATGTCCAGTGGTATATGAATCATGGTCTTTCGCGCGAGCAAGCGATTGGCATGGTCGCAAATTCGAGCCGGGAAAGCGGGCTAGACGATCGCGCGGTAGGCGACAACGGGAAAGCGGTAGGGCTATACCAGTGGCATCCGGATCGCCAGGCGATCTATGAGCGCACATTCAAAACGCCGCTTGCGTCCGCAAGTCATGAGGAACAGCTTGGCTACTCGTTGTGGGAGCTTCGGAACAACGAGAGAGCTGCTGGCGATGCCCTAATGGCATCGACGACAGCGCCCGAAGCGGCAGCGAAGGTCTCGTCACTGTACGAGCGGCCCAAGGATCCGAACGAGGCAAACGTTCGGGCAGGAATCGCTCGCCAGCTTGATGCGCAGCTAGGCCAGGGAACTGGCGAGCCCGGAAAGGTCACGGTCGAGATCGTCCACAAGAATGCGCCGCCGGGCACGAGCACCAACGTCACGTCGTCGCCGAACGTCGACACGCAACTGAAAACGGATCGCCAACAGGCACCTCTCGGCGATCAATACGCCTATTCACCAGGTAGCTTCTGATGCCGAACGCAGATCGAGTCGTCGACGCTCTGGGGGGAAAGCCCGGCGTCGATGAAGTGCGCGTACTGCTGACAAAGGATGGATTGCTGCTGACGGGATGGAAGGCGGTGAGGGTTACGCGCTCTATTGAGGTTGCGACGTCGGCATTCGTGCTGACATGCTCGTCTGACGCGAACACCCTTAAGCTGCTCGCGCGCGAGGGCGCGCCTATCAAGGTTTCGATCGGCGATGACCTCGTGTTGTCCGGATACGTGGAGACCGTCGAGACGATCATCACCCCGTATAGCCATGACATCACCATCTCGGGCCGCGGCAAGCTCGCGGACCTGGTCGATTGCTCATGTCGTCTGGACCGCGTCAACGCGAATACAGGGCTGCAGAAGCTGTGCACCATGATCGCGACGCCATATTCGATTGACGTTTTCGTGCCGCCGAATGGTACGCAGGCAGTTCTCGATGCGTTGCCGGCGCTGCCGCGCCAGATCGTCAGCATCACCGAGACGGCGTGGGAAGTGATCGAGCGCTACGCGCGCTACTGCGGGTTGCTGGTATTCGAGAGCGAAGAGGGAGAGCTCACGATCTCGCAGGCAGGCACCGAGCTTGCGGCTTCGGGCATTGCCCTCGGCAACAACATCGAGGCGCTTGTCTGCACGAAAAGCGTCCTGGGAACATTCAGTACTTACAACGCTGTGCTGAGCGCATACAGCGCCGGCGCGGACGATGAAAGCATCCCGAACCTGCCGGTGGTGACGGTGGTGGCGACGGGCCCGGCGGCTAATCCCGCGCGGCTGAGACCGACGTACTTTGTATCGGAGCAGAGCGCAACAGATCGGCGGTTTATCGAGAAGCGTGTCAACTGGATGGCGTCGCGGGCTTATGGACGCGCACGGCGCGTGCGCGCGCTCGTGGATAACTGGCGCGATGCAAGCGGGTCTCCATGGATTCCAAACGTCAATTATCCGGTGTCCGCGCCGGCGGCTGGCATCCCTGATAACACCATTCTTCTGCTCGCCGAGGTGACGTTCATCCTCGATAAGAACGGCACGCATGCCGAGCTGGTTTTTGGTCCGCGTCAGGGTTTCCTGCCAGAGCCGATCGCGCTGGACATTTTGCCGATGGATGAATCAACGCAAACACCAGTGGAGCAATAGTGCTGCAAGAACTTAACCGGCTTGGGCGCCGCATTCTCCTGCTGATGGCGCGCGGCGCGATCGCGCTGGTCGACGACACGAAGGGCGTACAGACATTGCAGGTTCGGTTGAACGCGCTGGAGCTGATCCCGGACGTGCCGCGCTATGCAGAGTATGGCTTCACGTCGAATCCGCCGGCTGGCACGCAGGCGCTCATCGCCTTCAAGAACGGCGATCGCAACGATGGGTTCGTCATCGCGACGTCGAACGCGAAGTACCGCATGAAGGCGCTCGCAAGCGGCGAAGTTGCGATCAGCGACGATAAGGGGCAGTCGGTCTACCTTTCGTCGACGGGCATCGTAGTAAATGGCGGTGGCAACCCGATCATGCTGACAAATGCCTCAAAGGTGCGTGCCGAGACGCTTCTATTCGAATGCACGGGTGACATTGTCGACAACTGTGATACGACCGGCAGAAGCATGTCTGCGGATCGCATGATCTTCGACGGCCACCATCATCTCGTGAAGAACGTTCAGGCCGGCGGCAGCAACATCTCGTCGGAAGTTCCGACCGAACAGGAGTGATATATGTCCGACATCTCTGTTATTTGGGACGTCGACAACAGCCGCGGCGATTGGCGCTTCGTTGCGCCGGTCCTCGTCACCGGGAACGATCTCCAAACCGCAGTCCTCGTCAGCATCCTCACCGACCGTGCTGCGAATCCGGACGATCCGATTCCCGATGGGACTGGTGATCCGCGCGGCTGGTGGGGCGACATCGGCGAAGACAAACCGATCGGCTCGCGCCTTTGGTTGCTCGACCGATCAAAGCAGACGCAGGAAGTGCTGAACAACGCTCGCGACTACATCAACGAGGCGCTTCAATGGCTGATTGATGACGGCGTCGTCGCTAGCATCGATGTGCAGACGCAGTGGGTGCGCGACACGTTTCTCGGCGCACAGATCACGCTCTATCAACCGACGGGCACGCAGATCGACATGACCTACGCGTGGGCCTGGAACCAGATCTCCTGACATGCCATTTCAAAGAAAGACGCTTTCCACCTTGATCTCTGAGGTGGCGGCCGATATTTCGTCGGCACTTCAGGGTGCGGATACACTTCTGCGTTTTGCCGTGCTGAAGATTGTCGGCAAGATCCAGGCTGGTATGTGCCACCAGCAGTTTGGATACCTTGATTGGATCGCGAAGCAGGCGGTCCCATTCACGGCCGAAGATGAATATCTGCAAGGCTGGGCAGCACTGAAAGATGTCTATCAGAAGGAGGCGTCTCAGGCGCAATTGACTGCCCAATTTCCGGGGACGACAGGAAAGGTGCTGAGCGCAGGCACTCCCGTCGCGCGCGGCGATGGGGTCACATATACCACTTCAACGACTGGCACCGTCGACGGGACGGGAAACGTCTCGGTTACCATCGTGGCCGATGTGGCGGGAGCAGCGGGCAACGCGGATCCGGGCGCCTTGGTTTCGCTAAGCGTAGCGGTCGATGGCATTCAGCAGGGTGGCACGATTACGGCATCGGTCAAATCTGGTGCAGACATCGAAGACAACGATTCTCTGCGGAGCCGGATGCTCGATGCGTATCAGAGCACGCCTCAGGGCGGCGACTCGGACGACTATGTGCTATGGGCGCTCGCCGTCGCGGGTGTGACGCGCGCATGGTGCGCTCCGAATGGATTCGGTGCTGGCACTGTCGTCGTCTACACGATGTGGGACAACGCAGAATCGGCACACAACGGCTTTCCTCAGGGAAGCGACGGCGTCTCGCAGGACGATAAGGGACCGGGCGGAATACCGCGGGACACGGTCGCAGTGGGCGACCAGCTCGTTGTCGCAGACTCGATCGTCACGAAGCAGCCGGTGACGGCACTCGTTTATTCGTGCGCGCCGATCGCCAACAACCTAACAATCACTCTTTCCGGCCTCACATCGGTGACGACGGCGACGCGCGCGGCGATCTCGGCGGCGATCGCGGATGTGCTGTTTCGCAACGGTGATCCACGGGCGGGGACGATCAATCGCGACGACATCTCGGCCGCAATACGGTCTGTTTCGGGTACAAGCGGCTTCCTGATCACTCTGATTCAGGGCGTCGTTGGCGTTACCACCACCACCTATCCGGGGAACATCACGAGCGGGTTCGGGCAGCTTCCCGTCCTTGCAAATGTGCTTTACGTCTGAGGCTCCATGCTCGCACCTAACTTGACTGCGGCCAACTTTCTCAAGGCGCTGCAGGGACTGATGCCGCGCGGAAGGGTCTGGCCGCGCGATGCTGATGCGGTGCAGACCCAGGTGCTTTCGGGGCTTGCGCCGAGCTACGAGCGCGCTACAGCACGTGCGAACTACCTGCTCAAGGATGCATTTCCGGCCACGACCTATGAGCTCCTTCCGGATTGGGAGTCGACGCTAGGTTTGCCAGATCCGTGTGCCGGCGTGGCACCCTCGATTGCGCAGCGGCAAGCCCAGGTGCTGGCGCGCTTCGTGGGAGTCGGTGGTCCCTCGATATCTGGCCTGACGCAATTTGCCGCGAACCTCGGCTACACGGTAACGATCACGCAGTACACGCAAGCTCGCGCCGGGATGCTGAAAGCGAGCGATCCGTGCTGCGGATATGACTGGAATTTTGCCTGGAAGATCACAGCACCATTGAACACAATCGTGCGCGCGGTAGCTGGTGCGATGGCAGCGGGTGACCCACTCGCAGCATGGGGAAAAAGCGTACTCGAATGCGAGTTGCGCGCGGTGATTCCCGCCCACACGATCCCAATTTTTGCATACGCATAAGAGGTCACATGTTCCGTATTGATGACGCAACCGCAGCAACCGCGCTCCCAGCGCCAGAAGCAGCAGGCACGGAAGGGTACTTCACCGAAGGTAATCCGACTGCCGGCACGCCCGCGACGAATGTACGCGGATCGTGGCTGAACATGATTCAGGAAGAGCTGCGCGCTATTGTTGTTGCGGGCGGGTTGACGCCGAGTAAGACGACATACAACCAAGTGCTGTCCGCGATCAAGCGCATCGGTCAGAATACGATCGTGCTGGCGGATACCGGTGCAGCAAATGCCTATACGGCTGTCAATGCAACGCCGCTCGTCGCAGGGACGTGGATCGACGGTGTGGTTCAGGCAGTGAAAATCGCGCATGCGAACACAGGCGCCTCAACGTACGCGCCGGATGGCCTGACCCCGATCCCAATCTATGGGCTCGGCCTGCAGGCTCTGCAGGGTGGTGAACTGGCGGTCGGCGGGACCGCAGTACTCATGCACGCGACGATCCCTGGCGTCAACAGCGGCAATCCGATCTGCGTGCTGATGGAATGCGCAGGAGGAGCACAGCAAATTGCCCCCGCCACTCAGTCTCAACACGCTGTGCAGCTCGCCCAGGTGCAGTCCGTTGCAGGGATCTCTGGTTCGCCGTCGAACCGAAACAAGCTGGTGAACGGATGGGCCTACATTGCGCAGGACACTGCGCGAAGTCTGTCGACGAGCCCGCAGTACGGCCTGGTCGATATGGTGGCGGCCTGGGCATCTGGGGGCTCTGTCAGCGCGGGCACCATTACCCAGGACACAGCGTCTCCGGTAGGGAGAACGGGGTACGCGGTAAAGCTGGCGGGTGTGACGCTGACCGGCTCTGGCCAGGTGTCATGGCGCTATCGCATGGACGCTGCCGAAGCGCTCAAGCTGAAGAACCAGACCAGCCAGTTCCAGATTGCTGTCCAGCATGATGTCGGTAGCGCGATCAACTACACCGTGGTGGTGCGCAAGCCGACGGTGGCTGACAACTACACCGGCACGACCGTCATCTCGACCAGTTCTGCGGTGTCGGTGCCGTCCGGTACGCCGACCAAGCTGGTTCCGTTTGCTTCTGGGGTTGCGCTTGGTGACGTATCGAACGGTATAGAGATCGAAGTCCAGGCTGCTTGCGGTGCCGTCACGACGAAGAACTTCTGGTTCACCGAGTGGCAGATCGAAGAGGGGATGGTAGCGGGCCCCTTCGAGTACCGCCCGATTTCGATAGACATGCCCGCCTGCGAGCGCGTCTTCCAGAAGATCGGTTTCAGCGCGAATACCTACACGCTTGGCCAGCGAGGTAACGCGGCCGCCGCGAACACCCAATACATGAACGCCTTCTACCGAGTCCGGATGCGGGCGGCTCCGGCCGGAAGTGTCGTGGGGACCTGGGTGGTCAGCAACTGCTCGCAGCCCGGCATATCGGCATGTTCCGACAACTCGACGCTGATTCTCACCACAGCAACGGCGGCCGGTGATTTCTACTTCCTGCTCAATTCCGCGAGTACCGGCATTGTGCTGGACTCTCGTCTCTAAGGAGCCATCGTGGCCACTATTCAATTTCAGCAGATGAAAGACCCCATCACGATGGAGGTGCGGGCAAACGTCATCCAGTACACGGATGACGACGGCGGAGTGTGGACCGTGCCGCAGGGACATCGTTTCTGGGACATCTACGAAAAGTGGCTGTCGGCGGGAAATTCGCCGTTGCCGGCTGCCTAGCGAGGTCGCGCCGCCGACGAGCCGCCGGTGAGTGCGCGCACCAACATATCGGCCACCCTCGGGTAGCATTTTTGTTGCCCGCCGCGCGCGGGCGCTTTCCCCAGAGGGACACATGCCACGAATTGATGCTGCCACTGCTGGCGGCAGGAACGCGCTCGCGATTGTTTATCAGTTCGTACCGCCTGCTTCGGCAAGGTGACAGAGCAATATCTGCCGCAGTCGCCTAAGAGCGAATTCGATATTGTAACCAAGCCGCCTACGGGCGGCTTTTCATTTCCGGGGATCAATGGAACCGAGCGAAATTATGGACATGCCCGAGGAAGATTTTCGGCGTCACGTCGCTCTGCGCATGAGCGCGCAGGATATTGCCATCGCGGAGAACACGGCGTTGACGCAGCAGGTTGCCGACGACACTGCATTCATTCGCAGCGCTTGGGCGGAAGGCATTGTCGCCGTGCGCTTTGGCTGCCGCCTAGCCGCTGCCTGGCGCTTTCTCATGCGCAGCGTGTTTCTGCCATTCGTTGCGCCACTCGCAGCGCTCTATGGCATTTGGTACTACAGGCATTTTCATGAATTTCCAGACTGGCTCAGCGCCACGTTCAAATTTGTTATGGCGGTGTTATGAGTCCGGAAGATTTCATCTCGGCGATCGCGCCGGCAGCCCAGGCTTGCATGCGTCGCACCAAAATTCCCGCCAGCTTCACGATTGCTCAAGGCGCACTGGAATCGGGCTGGGGGGCATCGCAGCTCGCGAAGACCGCCTTCAACCTGTTCGGCGTCAAGGCCGATCGCGCATGGAAGGGGCCGACGGTCATCATGCCGACCATCGAGGTCATCGGCGGCAAGCGGATCACGGTGTCGGCGCAGTGGCGCCGCTACTCGGGGTGGCAAGAGTGCATCGACGATCACGCTGCATTTCTGATGAGCAATCCCCGCTACCGTGCGGCATTCGACTTTCCAGACGGTATCAGGTTCGCCAGCGCGATCGCGGCGGCTGGATATGCCACGGACCCGGATTACGCCCGAAAGCTGACTGCCACCATTCAGGCGCGCAAGCTGGATCGGTTTGATGTGATCGGAGGTGCTGCCGGGCTTGGTTAAGCATCGCGAGAAAGAGCGACAGCTCTACATCATGTAACTGCCGCCTTTGGGCGGCTTTGCTGTTTCTGGAGTCTCGAATGAGTCGATTGAGCAACACCCTACGAGGGTCCGAAGGTAACGGACTGTTGTTCTGGTGCCCAGGCTGCGGCCATGCGCACCGAATTCAGCACGGCGCCGGTACGGGGCCGCGGTGGAACTGGAACGGAGACGTCGAGCACCCCACATTTACGCCCAGCATTCTGGTCACGTGGAGTGAGCCGAGCGACATCCCGAGCGAGTTCGATGATCAGACAAAGGATGCCTCCAAAGTGTGCCATTCGTTTGTTACGGATGGCCAGATCCAGTTTCTGGGCGACTGTACTCACGCGCTTGCCGGGAAAACGGTCGCGCTCGCTCCGTTCCCTGCCGGATGGGGGGAGTGACGCTCATGTCCGACGTAACCCAGACCCACGAAGAGAAAGAAACCCTGAGCGTCGACGTGCTGCTGCCGGGGCACGATCCGCGCACGACTACCGCGCTATTCACCCGCACGCGCAAGGCGCTGATTGCGCGCGAGGGCGGCCGGTGCTTCGTCTGCGGCGGCACGGAGCACGATAGCGGCCATCCGCTCGAGGCTCATCACCATCCGATCGAGCGCAGCACCGCCAACCTCATTGACTGGTCGCGCTTTGCGGAAGACTGTCGCGCCGGCGTATGGGGCGCTCGTGCCCAGGCATTCGACTGGGATGGCTTTCTCAAGGGCGCGCAACAAATGACTATCGCGGGCGAGACGGCGCTGCACCCCGACGTCACCTACCTGGTGCCGGCTGACCCGTACCTGTTCATCGATGACATGACCGTCAACGGCATGTTGCTGTGCAAGGACCACCACATCGGCAAGGACGAGGGCATCCATGCGATGCCGTTCCCGCTTTGGGTCGCGCAGAAGTATGCGATCGAGGGCTACCGCTTCACGCCGACCGAGATCATCCACCACCACGAGAAGGACACGACGCAATGAACCAAACTTCGAGCGTAGTTACCGGCGGCATCACCATCAGTGCCGCAACCCTTGAGCCGGCCGTGAGCTGGGCCTTGGCTGCGATCTTCCATGCCCCGGTGCCCGACAGCGTGTCGGCCCTCGTCACGGGCGCGCTGGCCGCTGGCGCTCACCTCGCGATCAATGCGCTGAGCAAGCGTTTCGCGGGCGCAGCCGCGGCTGCCCCGCAATGATTCGCGCCGCGCTCGCGTGTGCGGTTGGCCTGGCGCTGTCGGCCTGCATTGGCACTGCCCGGTATGACGTGCGGCCGTTCTATGACTCGACCGGCCGGCTGATCTGCTGCGAGGCATCTGTCTCGAGCAGCAAGGACGTCGGCGCCGTCACCGTGCGCGTCAACAACACCCCCAACGGCTTCAGCCTCGACTTCGGCGAGACCGGCGTTTCTGCCAGCGCGCCGATCACCGCCGGCGGCGGCATTGCTTCCAGCATTTCGGCCGCAGTCACCAGCGCGGCGGCTGCCGCCGTCAAGCTCTCCACCCCGTAAGGAAATCACCATGAAGCGTTTTGCCATTCTGGCCGTGTGCGCGGCCGTGCTTTCGTTCGCCCTCGCGGCCTGTTCCACGACCGGCCAGTCCGTACCGACGCCGGCGCAGGTCGCCGCCCGCGTGTGCCCGCCTGTCGAGGTGGCGATCGAATCGCTGCAGCAGGTCAACGGCATGAGCGACAGTGCGCTGCATGCGCTGTCCGAAGCACAGCCGGTCGTGAACGCGGTGTGCGCGTCGGGCTCGACCGTCGATACCGTCAACCTTCAGACGCTCGCGAGCGCGGGCCTTCCCGCGATCATCACTGTGGCGAAGGCGTCGCCGCTGTCCGCACAAGATCAGGATCGCATCGTGCTGGGCGTGACGACCGCGCAGATTCTACTGGCCGCTACGATTGCCGCGTGGCCGCAGGACGTTCCGACGGGCACTTCGGCGCCGACGGCGAAATGAGCAGGTTCCTGACGAACCTAGCCGTCACGCTAGTGAGCGACGCGACGAACTCGGGACGCGGCACGTGGCGGCTCACGGCGCCGCTGGTATATCGTTCCGACGTCTCCGCCCGAACGTTTGCCGTGCCAATCGGCTTCGAAACCGACTTTGCATCGGTCCCGCGCGCGCCGGTGGCGTTCCTGCTTACGGCAGACAGCGCCCACGAGGCGAGCGCACTTCACGACTGGCTGTATTCCACACATCCTGTCGACAGGGCGACGGCGGACGCGATCCTGAAAGAAGCATCGATTGCGTCAGGCGTGCCGGCGTGGCGTGCGTGGTTGATGTATTGGGGCGTGCGGCTCGGCGGGGGATCGCATTGGGCGACGACCGCAGTAGCACGCGCGCAGTAAAGCGAGAAAAGATAATCAGCGTGATCAAAAAATAAAATATGATCGCTTCAATTATCTTTCCCGCGCGCCCCGCCGTTGTGGGACGCTACCGGTTCGGGGCGCCAGGTATCCCCACCAGTTCTCCCAACCGCTGGCGCTGATCGAAAAGAAGCGTCTGCCAGGTTGTTCGGTTGACCATTGGGATTTGTATTTTGCGGAATATTCCGCAATCTGTGGATAAGTGCGTTAGTCAGCACTTCGGCGGGAAGCCTTGAATATTCTTGGTGCCCAGGGCCGGAATCGAACCGGCACGCCTTGCGGCGGGGGATTTTGAGTCCCCTGCGTCTACCAATTTCACCACCTGGGCAGGTGTGCGTTCACCGAGCGGTGTCGCAGCGTGACTCGTTCAATGAACCTAACGGCTCACCGGACGAAGGCGAGATTATGACCGAAATTTCTCCCGGCCACAAGCCCGCCCCGTGGGTGTTCAATGAACTTGCTGTTGACTCTCGAGCACGCGCAGCAGCGACGACGTGTCGTCATGCCCCCAGCCGCGCTCCATCAGCGCCGTCAGCTGGGCTTTCACCAGTGACAGCGCCGGCAGCGAGAGCCCTGCGTCGGCCACGGCGTCCAGGATCATCGCGAAATCCTTGTCGTGCAGGCGCGCTTCAATGCCCGCCGCAAAGTCGCGATGGGCCATCTTCGGCCCCATCATGTCGAGCATTCGACTGCCCGCCAGCCCCTGCGAAATCGCTTCGATGACCTTGTCCTGATCCACGCCGTTGCGCGCCGCGAACAGCATCGCCTCCGCAATGCCCTGGATATTGATCACCTGCACGATCTGATTGCACGCCTTCGCCACCTGACCCGCCCCCACGTCGCCCACATGCGTGATCGTCGTGCCCAACACGGACAACAGGGGCTTGACCTTCTCGAAGACGTCATTCGACGCGCCGACCATGATCGATAGCGAGGCGTCGGCCGCGCGAGATGGCCCGCCAGACACCGGCGCATCCACCAGCACAATCTCGTGAAGCGCCAGGCGCGCGGCAATACGCCGCGTCGCCTCCGCCGAAATCGTGCTGTGATCCACGCAGATCGCGCCCGCCCGCGCCCCATGCACCACGCCATCCGCCCCAAGCAGCACCGCCTCCACGTCCTGTGTCGTCGTGACGTTGGTCACGACGAAGTCCGCATCGGCGGCGGCCTGCGCGGGCGTTGCGAACACTTCTGCGCCTTGCGCGACAAACGGGGCCGCAGCCTCAGGCCGGCGCGCGTAGAGGTGCAACCGATGCCCCGCGGCCATCAAATGACGAACCATCTGGCCGCCCATGGCGCCCAGCCCGATAAACGCGATGGTGTATGTCGTCATGCCGGGATCAATTCGAGACGTAGACGAATTTTCCGTTCTTGATCTGCCCCATCACGCTGGCACGCTGATCGAGCCCCACGTGGTCCTTCGGGCTGAGATTCATGATGCCGTTCGGAATGGCGAGATTGTGCGTGGATTCGAGCGCATCGCGCAGCGCCACACGGAATGCCGGCGTGCCCGGTGCCGCCACCTTCACGGCGCGCGGTACGGCGTCGTTGAGCAGATCCCATACGCCATAGGCGTCGGCGGCGAACTGCGTGACCGTATCGGGGCCATACTTGGCCTCGTACTGCTTGGTGAACGCCAACGCCGCCGTGCGCGCCGGATGCCCGGCCGGCAACGTCTTGGCAACCACACCCGGCTGCGTCGGGAACAGCGTGCCTTCCACGTCCTTGCCCCCCACGCGAACGAAGTCGTACGTGGCGATGCCGTGCGTCTGGTAGATCTTCCCGGCATACCCGCGCTCCTGCAACGTGCGCTGCGGCAACGCCGCCGGCGTGCCCGATCCGGCTACCAGGACAGCGTCAGGCTTGGCCGCCATCAGCTTCAGGATCTGGCCCGTGACACTCGTGTCCGTGCGGTTGAAACGCTCCTGGGCCACGACCTTGAGCTTGCGAAGTTCGGCAAACTTCGAGAACTCTTTCCACCAGCTCTCGCCGTAGGCATCGGCAAAGCCGATAAAGCCTACCGTCTTGATCCCGTGGTTAGCCATGTAGCGCGTCATCACGTCGGCCATCGCCGAATCGTTCGCGGCCATCTTGAAGGCCCACCGGCGCTTGGCATCCTGCGGCTCCACGGCGACGGCCGAACCGATCAGGGTGATCATCGGCGTCTCGGCCTCCGAAATCGGGTCGAGCATGGCCAGTGCGCTCGGCGTAATGTTCGGGCCAACGATGACGTCGACCTTGTTCTCACTGATGAATTTGCGCGCGTTCTTCACGGCCGTACCGGGGTCGGTGCCGTCGTCAAGAAAGAGGTAGTGCGCCTTCTGCCCCCCAATATGGTCGGGCCAAAGCTGCATGGCATTCTTGCTGGCGATACCGATGGCGGCCGCCGGGCCGGTCGACGACAGATCGATACCGACGGTGATATCGGCGCGAGCCGCCGTCACAACACCGGCAAGGGTCAGGGCAAGCAGCACGCCCGACAGGCGGATGCCGCGAAGAGGTGAGCGCATGGGGTCTCCTGTTGATCGAATCGCGTAAGCATACCGCACCGCTTGCGTTCGGCCAGCGAAGAAAAATAGTGCCAGGCTCACCTCGGAATGCGAGGGGCGGCACGCCCGGTGACCGGGCGTCGGCGCGCTATGTTTCCCCAACGCCCCTGGAGGGCTTAAAGCTCGTAACTTTCGTGTTCGCCGCGCAAGGCTTGCTCGACCAGCTTGCGCGTCAGGATCGGCGAGAGCAGTTCGACCATCGTGAACACGTAGCCGCGCAGATAGGCGCCCTGTTTGAGGGCGACGCGCGTCACGTTCGTGCCGAAGAGGTGCCCGACCTGGAGCGCCCGGAGGTTACGGTCGCGCTCGGGATCGAACGCCACCCCCGCCAGAATCCCCACGCCAAGCCCCAATTCGACATAGGTCTTGATGACATCGGCGTCGATCGCCTCGAGCACGATGTCCGGTTGGACATGGCGCAGCGCGAAGGCCTGATCGATCTTGGCGCGGCCGGCGAATTGGGGGTCATAAGTAATCAGCGGATATTTCGCCAGATCCTCGATGCCGACGGACGGGAGTTGCAGCAGCGGGTGATCCGGCGGCACCACGGCCACGTGCTGCCATTGATAGCAAGGCAGCGACACCAGATCCTTATAGCCGGCAATCGCTTCGGTCGCGATGGCCAGATCCGCCTGATCGTGCAGCACCATTTCTGCGATCTGCGTCGGGCTCCCCTGCAAGATCGAGAGCCGCACCTTCGGATACCGCTTCTTGAACTCGGCCACTGCGTGCGGCAGCGAATATCGCGCCTGCGTATGCGTCGTGGCGATCGCCAGACTGCCCTGATCCTGCGCGGCGTAGTCCTTGCCGATCCGCTTGAGGCTCTCCACCTCCAGCAGGATTCGCTCGACGGACTCGAAAATGATGCGCCCGGGCTCGGTCAGATTGCGGATGCGCTTGCCATGCCGGGCAAAGATGTCCACCCCAAGCTCTTCTTCCAGCTCGATGATGGCCTTCGAAACCCCCGGCTGGGAGGTAAACAGCGCCTTGGCGGCAGCGGTCAGGTTGAAATTCTGGCGAACGGCTTCGCGCACGAAGCGGAACTGGTGCAGGTTCATTTGTATAACTTTCGAAAATATACAAACAATTTTTAATTCGTTTGAAGTATATAGCGTTTTCATTACAGTGGGTGCCACTGTTTCGATAACGTTATTCCCGCCAGGCATTAAGCACCAACAGGAACGTCATACATGTCGCTGTGGCTCGAACCCCTCTCCGGATTTGGCGTCGGCCTGCTGGTCGGTCTGACCGGCGTCGGCGGGGGCTCGCTGATGACGCCGCTGCTCACGCTGCTGCTGGGCTACGCGGCGCCGGTCGCGGTCGGTACCGATCTGGCGTTTGCGGCGGTGACCAAGAGCTTCGGCACGGTCGCGCATCGCTCACACGGCCACGTGAAGTGGCACATCGTGCGCAGGCTCACGCTCGGCGCCTTGCCGGCGGCGCTGGTGACGATCGTTGTCCTGAAGCACCTGGGCGGCATCGACGACGCGGCGCTGCATGTCATCAAGCTGACGATCGCGGCCTCGGTGCTGCTCACGGTGCTCTCGCTGCTGTTCCGCGCCAAGCTGCTGGCGGCGCTGCGCACCCACCCGAACTGGCAGTTGACGGGCCGCAAGCAAGTCGCGGCCACCGTGCTGGTGGGCGCCGTGATCGGCGTGCTCGTCACGATTTCCTCGATTGGCGCCGGTGCCGTTGGCGCGACGCTGATTCTGATGCTGTACCCACAGTTGGAACCGGCCGAAGTCGCCGGAACCGATATCGCGTACGCGGTGCCGCTGACGGCCATTGCGGCGCTGGGTCATATTTGGCTCGGGACGGTGCACTGGGCACTGCTCGGCAGTCTGTTGATCGGCTCGCTGCCCGGGATCTGGCTGGGTGCAAAGCTCACCCGTCATCTGCCCGAGCGCGTGGTGCGCGGGGCGTTGGCGGCAACGCTCACGCTCGCGGCAGTGAAGCTGGTCGGCTGACCCACACAGACAACAAGGAGTTCGCGACATGCGAAACGAATCCCGCCGGGAACCCACGCAAGCGACTACACCGTCGAACGGGGCCGATGCCGAGCATCAGGACATGGCGCTGCTCGACGAGATGGAAGCCGTGCTGGCCGAGCGCCTCGCCCGCATCGCGGGTTCGCATCGCAATGTGAAGTTTGCCAGCAGTCTGGCCGCTGAAGACATGCTCGTTACGCATGTGATTCTGCGCCAGCAACTGCCGATCACCGTCTTCACGCTCAATACCGGGCGTTTGCATGCCGAGACGCTGGGCATGCTCGATCAGATCAAATCGCGCTATGGGTACGACGTCGCGCAGTACGCGCCGCAGGCCGATGCCGTCGAGACGTATGTGGCCGAGCACGGTGCGAATGCGTTCTATGAAAGTGTGGACCTGCGCAAGGCATGCTGCCAGATTCGCAAGGTCGAGCCGCTGGGCCGCGCGTTGGCCGACGCCGACGCCTGGCTCACCGGCCAGCGACGCGAGCAGTCGGTCACGCGCGAGGAACTGGCGTTCGCCGAGCACGACGATGCCCGCGGCATCGCCAAGTACAACCCGATCTTCGACTGGACCGAAGCGCAGGTGTGGGCCTATCTAACGGCGCGTGACGTGCCGGTCAACCCGCTGCATGCGCGCGGCTACCCGAGCATCGGCTGCGAGCCGTGTACGCGTGCCATCCGCCCGGGGGAAGACAGCCGCGCCGGGCGCTGGTGGTGGGAGTCGCGCGACAGCAAGGAATGCGGATTGCATGCAAGCAACCTGAGCCAGATCCCGGTGTCCGTGCAGTCGAGCTGAGGCATCGGGCACGGCGCAGGCGGATCAGGCGAACCCGCAAGACATATGACGATGTGACGAGCTCAAGCGGCGACGCATCGTGACGAATCGAATCACGGAAATTTCGGAATCATCAAGGAAGGGAACACTATGGGTGCGATGCACGAAGTCGCGCAAGCCAACGGCTCGCGTATGGATCATCTGGACTGGCTCGAAGCCGAATCGATGTACATCCTGCGCGAGGTCGTGGCGGAGTGCCGCAAACCCGCACTGCTGTTCTCGGGCGGCAAGGATTCGGTCGTGGTGCTGCACCTGGCGCTCAAGGCCTTTGGTCTTGGCCCGAACCGCAAGACGGTACTGCCGTTCCCGCTCGTCCATATCGACACCGGTCACAACTATCCGGAAGTGATCGAGTTCCGCGATCGTCACGCAAAGGCGCTCGGTGCCGAACTGGTCGTAGGTCATGTGGAAGATTCGATCGAGCGCGGCACGGTCCGCCTGCGTCGCGAGAACGATTCGCGCAACGCGGCGCAGGCCGTGACGCTGCTCGAAACCATTGCCGAACACGGCTACGACGCCATGATCGGCGGTGCGCGCCGCGACGAAGAGAAGGCTCGCGCAAAAGAGCGCATCTTCTCGTTCCGCGACGAATTCGGTCAGTGGGATCCGAAGGCGCAGCGTCCGGAACTGTGGCACCTGTTCAATGCGCGTCTGCACAAAGGCGAGCACCTGCGCGTGTTCCCGATCTCGAATTGGACCGAACTGGACGTGTGGCAATACATCGCCCGCGAGAACCTCGACCTGCCGTCGATCTACTACGCGCATGAGCGCGAAATCGTGCGTCGCAACGGGTTGCTCGTGCCGGTCACGCCGCTCACGCCGAAGCAGGACGACGAGTCGAGCGAACTGGCGTCGGTGCGCTTCCGTACCGTTGGAGACATCAGTTGCACGTGCCCGGTTGCCAGCGTTGCCGCCAGCCCGGTGGAGATCATTGCCGAGACGGCCGTGACCGACATCACCGAGCGCGGCGCCACCCGCATGGACGATCAGGCATCGGAAGCCGCGATGGAACAGCGCAAAAAGCAGGGCTATTTCTAAGGCGCCGAACCGCCGCCATCCGCCCTAAGTACAGACACATCGGCCCGCCGGGCGCGCAGAGTCGCCGCGCCAGGGGCCACGCAATCGAGTCAGGACATCATGAGCCTCACCCCGCATCTGGAAGACCTCGGCGTGCTGCGTTTCATCACGGCAGGCAGCGTCGACGACGGCAAAAGCACGTTGATCGGCCGTCTGCTGTACGACAGCAAGTCGGTGTTGACCGACCAGCTCTCCGCCATCGCACGCGCCAAGCACAAACGTACCGCCGGCGAAGACATCGACTTCTCGCTGCTCACCGACGGCCTTGAAGCCGAGCGCGAGCAGGGCATTACCATCGACGTCGCCTATCGCTACTTCACGACCGCGCGTCGCAAGTTCATCATCGCCGACACGCCGGGCCACGAGCAGTACACGCGCAACATGGTCACGGGGGCATCGACGGCGCATGCCGCGATCATTCTGGTCGACGCCACGCGCGTGACCGAAGTCGACGGCCACACGGAGTTGCTTGCGCAGACGAAGCGCCACAGTGCCATCGTCAAACTACTGGGCCTTCAGCACGTCATTGTCGCCATCAACAAGATGGACCTGATCGACTACAGCGAGACAGCGTTCAACGCCATTCGCGCCGCCTATCTGGATCTGGCGCAGCGCTTGGGGCTGGCGGACGTGCGCTTCGTGCCCGTCTCCGCGCTCAAGGGCGACAACATCGTGTACGCGAGCGAGCGCATGCCGTGGTATCAGGACGAACCGTTGCTCGACATGCTCGAATCGCTGCCGGTCGCGCAGTCGGGCGGCGAACTGCGCTTCCCGGTGCAACTGGTGGCGCGTCAGGACGGCGCTCATGCCGACGACTTCCGCGGCTACATGGGGCGCGTGGAATCGGGTTCGGTGCGTGTCGGTCAGGCGCTGCGCGTGTTGCCGGCAGGCCGCACGGCGAGCGTCGCAGAGATCATCGGGCCGCGCGGCTTGCTCGAGGAAGCGTTTGCGGGGCAGTGCGTGACGATTCGTCTGACGGAAGACGTGGATGTGTCGCGCGGCGACACGTTGGTGGCGAGCGCCTCCACGCTGGCGCCGTCGCGCAAACTGGCTGCCGACGTGTGCTGGTTCGATGAGGATGCCCTCGCGCCGCAGCGCAAATACCTGCTCAAGCAGGCGACCAGCACGGTGTACGTGAAAGTCGGCAGCGTGGACACGGTGCTCGACGTCAGCACGCTCTTGCACGGCACGGACAAGGCGACCCTCGCCATGAACGACATCGGCCGTGTGCAGTTGAGCTTGCAGAAGCCGGTGGCCGCCGACACCTATGACGCGAACCCGGCTACGGGCGCGTTCGTGTTGATCGACGAAGCCACGCACCACACGGTGGCAGCGGGCATGATCCGCAGCCTCGCGGCGTAATTATTGCGTATTGCATATTGCGTTACCCGGCGCACGGTCCCCCGGATGGGGCCGGCGCCAATCCTCACGAACCATGGCGACATCATGACGGTGACTTCCTCGCAAACCGGTACGGCGCCGGGCAAGGTCTATCTCGTTGGGGCGGGCCCCGGCGCGGCCGATCTGATCACGGTGCGCGGCGCACGACTGTTGGCTCAGGCCGACGTGGTGCTGCACGACGCGCTGATCGAACCCGAGATGCTGGCGTTGTGCCCGCAGGCCAAGCGCATTGCTGTCGGGAAGCGTTGCGGGAGGCAATCGAGTGCGCAGCACTTCATCAACAAGCAGTTGATTGATCACGCGCGGACCCACGCGCTGGTGGTGCGCTTGAAGGGCGGCGATCCGATGCTGTTCGGTCGCGCCGACGAGGAGTTGCGCGCGCTGGAGGCGGCAGGCATTGCAGTGGAAGTCGTGCCTGGCATTACGGCGGCGCTGGCCAGTGCGGCGGCGCTGGGGCGTTCGCTGACGCTGCGCGGCGTGTCCCGCAGTGTGGCCTTCGCCACGCAAAGCCGTGCGCCCGAGTCGGCCGAGATCGCGGCGCAGGCGTCGGCCGATTCGCTCGTCTATTACATGGGACGAGACAGTGCCCAGCGCATTGCAGTGGAATTGATCGCGGCCGGCAAGCCCGCAGCGACACCCGTGGCGATCGTGGAGGCCGCAACGACATCGCGCGAGCGACGTGTGCGCCTTACGCTGGACGATGTTCGCCAAGGGTTGGCGGCGTCGTGGTTCGACGCGTCGCAGCCGAGTGTCCTGCTCATCGGCGAGGCGTTCGCACATGCGGATGCCGCATCGTTGCACGAGTGGGCGACGCAGGCGGCGATGGCGGCCTGACGGCGATCGCCCCCGAGCGTCAGTCAGCGTCATTGGTGCCGGTCACGGTTTACGCAAAACGGCGTCACAGTTCACCCTGTGACGCCGTTTTCTCATTCTGGCGATGCCCTGCCGAGATGAGGCGATTTCCCTCAGCTGCCGTCCATCATCCTGCCGCAATAGTCGGCGAGGGCGTCGAGCACTGTGTCGTCCTCGCCGATGGCGGCGCTCACGCGCAAGTCGAGCTGGGGATGGGCGGCGCGGCAAGCGTCGGCGAGCGCCGGAAGATCACGCCTCACGTGGCCACCCTGGCCCAAAAAGACCGGCACCAACGTGATATCGAACGTTCCCTGCGATGTCATGGTCGCCACGGCGTCTCCGAGGTTCGGTGTCATCAGTTCAAGAAAGGCTAGCTGAACGTCGGCGTCGGGACGCCGGGCGCTCAGCTTGTCGCGCAGACGCTCGAACGGTTCGGCCCAGCGCGGGTCGCGGGATCCGTGGGCGAACAGAACGATGCCGGGTTTGCTGGACATGATCGGCGGCTCAGTGTTTATCGACCCAGCGCAACGCCGCGATGGCGAGCACCAGATAGAGTAACGACGGTAACGCGGCGGTGAACCACGCCGGCCAGGTGTTGAGCAAGCCCAGGTGCGAGAACAGGTTGTTGATCAACTGGAAGCTCATGCCGAGCATGATCCCGCCGAACACCTTCAGGCCGATGGCCCCGGCGCGCGCGTGCAAGTAAGCGAACGGCAGCGCCAGCGCCATCATCACAAAGACGGCGAACGGGTACAGCAGCTTCTGCCAGAGCGCGAGATTGTAGCGGTCGGTGTTCTGCTGGTTTTCCTTCAAGTGGCCGATGTAGCTATAGAGGCTGCCGATGGCCATGTTGTCGGGCGAGACCATCAGCACGGACAGGATCTGCGGTGTGAGTTCCGAGCGCATCTGCACCGTGGCGATATGCACCTGTTTGCTCTGCACCAGGGCGCGCAGCGGATCGGTGCCGGCCGAGGTATCGTCCGTTGCGCTGAAGACCGTTTCGGACACGTCTGTCAGCTTCCAGAAGTTTGGCGCTTCGAACTGCCCCAGCTTGGCCAGTCGCACGCTGTCGAGACGCAACTTGTCGTCGAATTCGTAAATGCGAACGTTGGCAATGGTGTTGTCGGGATTGAGCGTGCCGACGTTGATGAAGCGGGTGACGCGCGAGCCGTCCTGATCGACGGTGTCCTTGACCCAGACACCCGAGCGAAACCCTGCCGAGACCGAACTGCCCAGCGCTTCGAGACGAATCTTCTGCGCGAGTTGCTCGGCATTCGGTGCGACGTACTCGCCAATGACGAAGGTGATCAGCACAATCGGGAAACCGATTTTCAGCAACGAGCGCAACGCCTGACCGGTCGAGAGCCCCGAGACGCGGAAGATCGTGAACTCCGAGTTGCCCGCCAGTTGTGCGCAGACATAGATGGCGGCAATGAGCGCGGCGACCGGAATGATTTCGTACATGCGCTGCGGCGCGAACAGCAGCACGTAGGCGAGGGCATGCTGGAAGCGGTATCCCCCACGGCCGACGTCGCCCAGTTCGCTCACCAGGTCGAAGAAGACGAACAGACCGACGAACGCGAGCAGCACGAACAGGAACGCCAGATAGATCTGGCGAGCAAAGTATTTCTCATAGATGCGCATCAGCGAATCCCTCCCGATGCAGGCATCCCGCCGGACCGGCTGAGACGACGACGTCCGAACAGCCCACGGAAGCGCACGCGGCGCAGGTAAAGCAGCACGATGACAACCATGGCGAGCGCGTGCAACAACCACACGCCGATGGCGAGCGGCATGCGCTCTTGCGCCACCCACGCCTGCGAGAGGCTCAGCAGGTTGGTGTACGCGAGGTAAATGAGCACGGCCATGATCAGGTTGACGGTGCGGCCGTGGCGCGGGTTTTGATAGGCCAGCGGCACGGCGAGCAACACCAGCGCGAGCGCGAGCAGCGGCAGGCCGATACGCCAGACGATCTCGCCGCGGAAGATCGGGTTCTGGATTTCACGGAACAGGCGCAGGGTCGGTACCCCCTTGGTCGGGGTGTTGTCGGTTGGCGCGGCTGCCGGGTTGTCGATCTTCACGCCATAGCGCTCGAACTCCATCACACGGTAATCGGGCTGGCCGGGCACGCCATCGTAGCGACGGCCCTTTTCCAGCACGATGTAGCGATTGCCGTCCTTGGCCGTTTCGATATGCCCCTCTTTCGAGACGACTACGCTGACCTTGCCGTTCTCGGTGCCGGAGACGAAAACGTTGTGCACCTTGGTCGCGTCCGGCGAAACGGTCTCGACAAAGAACACCCGGTGGCTCGCGGCGCTTTCGCGGAACTGGCCCGGCGCGATCATCGAGACGTCGTCGCGTTGGGCGAAGCGGGCTTCGAGCGCGGAGATCTGCTGGTTCGCCCACGGCCAGGCCACGAGTGCGCAGAATGTGATCACGGCCAGATAGGGCGTGGCAAAGCGCAGCACCGGCTTGACGAAGTGGGTGATCGACAGGCCCGAGGCGAACCACACGACCATTTCCGAGTCGCGGTACCAGCGGGTGAGCACGAACAGAATCGAGACGAACAGCGTCACGATCAGAATGATGGCCAGGTAGCCGATCACGGCCAGGCCGATGAGCACGAGGACGTCGCGCGGGTCGGCTTTCCCGGACGCGGCGAAGCCCAGGATGCGGATCATCATCGTGGTGAGCATGACGGTGATCAGCACCATGAAGACGGCCCCGGCGGTGTAGTTCAGCTCGCGCTGCAGGGAACGCTGAAAAATCATGTGATGGCGATTGGGGTGCTCTCGCGGTTGGGCGAGCGGGGAAAAAAGCGGATAATTGCGGATCGTACGAATTTTACCCGAGGAAAGCGCGATGGACTTTAGCACAAAAGCCTTCGATTCGACCAAGGCCGGTCAGGCCGGCCTTGCCAACGCCAAGACGGAGTGTCTGGTGGTCGGTGTGTTCGAGCAACAGCCGCTCGCGGGGCTCGCCAAGGCGCTGGACGTCGTCAGCAAGGGCCTGCTCGCCCGCATGGTCAAGCGTGGAGAACTCGATGGCAAGCTCGGCAGCACGCTGATGCTGCATGAGGTCGCCGGATGGAGCCAGGCACGTGTGCTGTTCGTCGGTCTGGGCCGCGAAGACCAGTTCTCGCCCAAGGGCTTCAACGAAGCCGCGCGCGCCGCCGCGCGCGCGGTGCTGGCGTCGCGTGCGTCCGATGCCATCTGGACACTGCCGCAAGCCGCGGTGGCCAAGCGGGACACCGCCTGGGCCGTGTGCGCCTCGATCCTCGCCCTGCGCGAGGCGACCTACCGTTTCACACAGATGAAGAGCAAGGCCGAGCCGGCCAACACTGCGCTGCGCAAGGTGCTCTTCGCGGTGGCGCCCGAGGACCTGAAGGCAGCCAAGGTCGCGGCCAAGCACGGCGAGGCGATTGCCAACGGCATGGCGCTCACCAAGGACCTGGGCAACCTGCCGGGCAACGTCTGCACGCCGACCTATCTGGCCGATACGGCCCGCAAGCTCGCGCGCGAGTTCAAGCTCAAGGCCGACATCCTCGGGCCGAAGCAGATCGAAGCGCTCAAGATGGGCTCGTTCCTGTCGGTCGCCCGGGGGTCGGTGCAGCCGCCGCAGTTCATCGTGCTCAAGTACGAAGGTGGCGCCGCCAAGCAGGCCCCGATCGTGCTGGTCGGCAAGGGCGTGACGTTCGACTCGGGCGGCATCTCGATCAAGCCCGGTGAAGGCATGGACGAGATGAAGTACGACATGTGCGGCGCGGCCTCTGTGCTCGGAACGATGCGTGCTGTCGCCGAGATGGGCCTCAAGCTCAACGTCATCGCCATCGTGCCGGCCACGGAGAACATGCCGGGCGGGCGTGCGACGAAGCCGGGCGACGTGGTGACCAGCATGTCCGGCCAGACGATCGAAGTGCTCAACACCGATGCCGAAGGCCGCCTGATCCTGTGCGACGCGCTCACCTATGCCGAGCGTTTCAAGCCGGCCGCCGTGATCGACGTCGCCACGCTCACGGGCGCCTGCATCATCGCGCTTGGTCACGTGAACACGGGTCTCTTCTCGAAGAGCGACGCGCTCGCCGACGAACTGCTCGCGGCCGGTCGCACGGCGGGCGACACGGCTTGGCGTTTGCCGGTCGAGGAGGAGTATCAGGAGCAGCTCAAGTCGAACTTCGCCGACATGGCGAACATCGGCGGGCGCCCGGCCGGCAGCGTGACGGCAGCCTGCTTCCTGTCGCGCTTTACCGAGAAGTATGAATGGGCCCACCTCGACATCGCCGGCACGGCATGGAAGAGCGGGGCGGCCAAGGGGGCGACGGGGCGTCCGGTGCCGTTGCTTACGCAATTCCTGATCGATCGCGAAGCCCGGTGACGCGCGTCGACTTCCACACGCACGTGGCGAACCGGCTCGATTATGCGTGCCGGTTCGCGCGCAAGGTCTACGGCGCCGGACAAACGCTCGTGGTCGTCGGTGAGCCCGACGTGCTGCGCGCGTTCGACCAGACGCTGTGGACGTTCTCGCCGCTCGAATTCGTGCCGCATTGCTTCACCCAGGACCCGCTTGCCCCGCAGACACCCGTCGTGCTGGCCGCCCTCGATGAAGAGGTGCAGCATCATCAGGTGCTGCTGAATCTGGCGGGCAGCGTGCCGACGCACTTCGCACGCTTCGAACGCGTGGTCGAGATCGTGGGCGACACGCCGGACGAATTGTCCGGTGCGCGCGAACGCTATCGTTTCTACCGCGATCGCGGCTACACCCTCAACAATTACGACCAGAGAGGCGGATCGTGACGAATGAGCCCGAGCGCACGGACCCCGGCATTCCCACGCTGACCGAAGTGCTCGCCCCCGGGGAGGCAACGCCGGTGCCGGATCCTGACCCGGCACCGGTGGCAGCCGAGCTGGGTGTGCCGGCCGATGTCGCGGTGTTTGCCGAGCGTGTGAGTGCCCGGCTCACGCTGCAACTGGCCGATGAAATCACGACGATGGTGGAGCGCCGCTGTCACGACGCACTGATCGATCAGACGTCCTGGCTGGTGCAACTGATCGGCAAGCAGGTCGCCGACGCTTTGCAAGCGCAATTGCCGGACCGAATCCGGCAGGCGGTGATCGAAGAGGTCGCGAAGCAGGTTCGTTCGTAGCGCTCGAGGGGCGGTGGTTGCCGACGGGCCATGCTGTAACGCGCAGCAACGCTTACGGCCGTGCATCCGAGGCCTCAGTGCCCGACGCCTCAATGTCCGAGGCCAAGAATCCAGCGTGCCAGACGGCTCGCCTCGCCCGGGGCGAGCTGTGGGCTGGCGGGCATCGGAATACTTCCCCATTTACCGCGACTGCCGTCCGCAATGGTTCGTGCAAGATCGGCGGCGGCGCCAGGCTGACCTTCGTAACGTTTGGCAATGTCCCGGTAGGACGGCGCGAGCAACGTCCGGTCGACGGCGTGGCAGGTCATGCAATTGCGCTCGCGGGCGAGCTTTTCCATGGCTTGGGCGTTTTGCGTGTATTGCGCCCCCGTGGCCGACGGCGACGGCGGGGTTGTCTGCGCGAGAGCAGCGCCCGCCGCGATCAACAGCCACGCACCGACCATCGCCCCGGCAGACTTGCCGTTGCTTGCCTTCATTCGATACTCCCCGATCGTTCACAGATCCCGATGCGGGGCTGCGTGAGTTGGACGTCCATGGGTGACGACGTTGGGCAGGCGCATCGATGCGCCATTATAAGGCGGCGCGCACAATGCGCGACTCGGCACAAAGGTGCATGAAAAAACGGCACCGTGGCCAGGGAGGCAAGCGGTGCCGTTCGTGCGTTCCAACGTCAAGGTCAGCCCGTGACCGCCCCCTTGTTGGCCGGTTGTGCCAGTGCGGCATACTTTGCCATGACGCCCCGGGTATAACGAGGCGCGGGCGCCTTCCACGCGGCGCGACGCCTTGCCAGTTCATCGTCCGGCACATTCAGTTGCAGCAGCAGCTTGTGCGCGTCGATGGTGATCGAGTCGCCTTCGTGCACGAGGGCAATCGTGCCGCCCACGAACGCTTCGGGCGCCACGTGCCCGACGACCATGCCCCACGTGCCGCCCGAGAATCGGCCATCGGTAATGAAGCCGACCGTCTCGCCGAGTCCCTTGCCGATGATTGCCGACGTCGGCGCGAGCATCTCCGGCATGCCCGGGCCACCCTTCGGGCCGAGGTAGCGAAGCACGAGGACGTCGCCCGCCTGGATCCTGTCGGCGAGGATCGCGTCCATCGCACTTTGCTCGTCATCGAACACGCGCGCCGGGCCGGTGATGACCGGATTCTTCAGGCCCGTGATCTTCGCGACGGCGCCATCTTCCGCCAGATTGCCCTTGAGGATCGCGAGATGCCCTTCCTTGTAGAGTGCCTTGTCGATGGGGAAGATCACATGCTGGTCGGCACGCGGCACCGACGGCACGTCCTTGAGTTCTTCCGCGAGGGTCCTGCCCGTGATCGTCATGCAATCGCCGTGCAGCAGGCCGGCGTCGAGCAGGATCTTGAGCACTTGCGGAATGCCACCGGCCTTGTGCAGGTCTGTCGCCACGTACTTGCCCGACGGCTTCAGGTCGCACAGGACCGGCACGCGCTCGCGAATGCGCTCGAAGTCGTCGATGCTCCAGTCGATGTCGGCAGCGTGCGCGATAGCGAGATAGTGCAGCACTGCGTTGGTGGAACCGCCCGTGGCCATGATGAGCGCCACTGCATTTTCGATGGACTTGCGCGTGATGATGTCGCGTGGCTTGAGATCTTTCTTGACCGCTTCGATCAGCACGCGCGCCGATTCGGCCGCCGAGTCGACCTTTTCCTGATCGGGGTTGGCCATCGTCGACGAATACAGCAACGACATGCCCAGCGCCTCGAACGACGAACTCATCGTGTTGGCCGTGTACATGCCCCCGCACGACCCGGTCGACGGACACGCATTCTTCTCGATGCCCTTGAAATCGGCCTCGGTCATGCGCCCGGCGGTGAATTCGCCCACGGCCTCGAACGACGAGACGATGGTGAGATCCTTGCCCTTCCAGTTGCCCGGCTTGATGGTGCCGCCGTAGACATAGATGCCCGGCACGTTGATGCGCGCCAGCGCGATCATGCCGCCCGGCATGTTCTTGTCGCAGCCGCCGATCACGACCACGCCGTCCATCCACTGCCCCTGCACGGCGGTCTCGATGCAGTCGGCAATGACTTCGCGCGAGACGAGCGAGTACTTCATGCCCTCCGTGCCCATCGACATGCCGTCGGAAATAGTGGGAGTGCCGAACGTCTGCGGATTGGCCTGATGGGTCTTGATGGCGTCGACGGCGGCGTCTGCCAGCCGCTGCAGCCCTGCGTTGCACGGGGTGATCGTCGAATGGCCGTTGGCCACGCCGATCATCGGATTGTCGAAGTCTTCTTCCTTGTAGCCCAGCGCATAGTACATCGAGCGGTTGGGCGAACGGGCCACGCCTTGCGTGACGTTTCGCGAACGACGGTTGAATGCCATGACGGTCTCCTGTGGGGATGCACCACGCCACACGCTACCGCAGCGTCGCGCACAAGCGTTGTTGTATCACGCTGTCATGCCGGCGGTACGCCCGTCGTCCGGGTGCGCCGCTCAAGGGCATTGCTGCTTCACTACTGCGTCACTTTACGTCAAGTCCTGCGCGGGAGCCGCCGCACGCGACGGCTCCCGTGATTCACGCCGATCGCATCGATCGCACCGACCACTTCAATCGGCGCTTTCGTTGCGCATTCTTTGCGTTATCCGCGCTTGCCCAGCTTCAGTTGCGACAGGTCGCGCACCGCGCCGCGGTCGGCTGAGGTGGCCAGCGCGGCGTACGCTTGCAGTGCTTGCGACACCGCACGCTCGCGATTCGCCGGCTGCCATGCCTGGTCGCCACGGGCTTGCATGGCGGCGCGGCGGCGCGCCAGTTCGTCGTCGGACACGGCCAGATGCATCTTGCGCTGGGTGATGTCGATTTCGATCACGTCACCGTCTTCCACCAGACCGATGATGCCGCCTTCGGCCGCTTCCGGCGAGGCGTGGCCGATCACCAGACCCGACGAACCGCCCGAGAACCGGCCGTCCGTGAACAGGGCGCACGTCTTGCCCAGCCCCTTCGATTTCAGGTACGACGTCGGGTACAGCATTTCCTGCATGCCCGGGCCGCCTTTCGGGCCTTCGTAGCGGATCACGACCACGTCACCCGGCTGGACCTGATCGCCCAGGATGCCGTCGACGGCATCGTCCTGGCTTTCGTACACGCGCGCACGGCCCGTGAACACCCACTGCGATTCGTCGACGCCGGCCGTCTTCACGATACAGCCCTTCTCGGCGAGGTTGCCGTACAGCACGGCCAGGCCGCCGTCCTTCGTATAGGCGTGTTCCTTGTCGCGGATACATCCGGTTTCCCGGTTCAGATCGAGCGAGGGATAGACCGACGACTGGCTGAAGGCGATGGTCGTGGGCACACCGCCGGGGGCGGCGCTGTAGAACGTGTGCGCCTTGTCGCCCGCGTCGGCGGCCACATCCCACTGCGCGATGGCGTTGCCGAGCGTGCCGCTGTGCACGTTGCCGCAAGACGTATCGAGCAGCCCGCCGCGCGCGAGTTCACCCAGAATGCCGATGATGCCGCCCGCACGGTGCACGTCTTCAATGTGGTATTTGTCGGTCGCCGGGGCCGCCTTGCACAGGCAGGGAACCTTGCGCGAGATGCGGTCGATGTCGGCCATCTTGAAGTCGACGCCGGCTTCCTGCGCGGCGGCGAGCAGGTGCAGCACCGTGTTGGTCGAACCGCCCATCGCCACGTCGAGCGCCATGGCGTTTTCGAACGCTGCCTTGGTCGCGATGTTGCGCGGCAGCACCGAGGCGTCGTCTTCCTGGTAATAGCGACGGCACAGATCGACCACGAGACGGCCGGCCTGTTCGAACAGCCCGCGGCGCCAGGCGTGCGTGGCGACGATGGTGCCGTTGCCCGGCAACGCGAGACCAATGGCTTCGGTCAGGCAGTTCATCGAGTTGGCGGTGAACATGCCCGAGCACGAACCGCACGTCGGGCAGGCGCTGCGCTCGATTTCCGCGACTTCGGCGTCGCTCACTTTCGGGTCGGCTGCCTTGATCATGGCGTCGATCAGGTCGATCTTGGCGATGACCTGGCCGTCGCCATTCTTGACCTTGCCCGCTTCCATCGGGCCGCCCGAGACGAACACGACCGGAATGTTCAGGCGCATGGCGGCCATGAGCATGCCCGGGGTGATCTTGTCGCAGTTCGAGATGCAGACCATGGCATCGGCGCAGTGCGCGTTGACCATGTATTCCACCGAGTCGGCAATCAGCTCGCGCGACGGCAGCGAGTACAGCATGCCGCCGTGACCCATGGCGATGCCGTCGTCCACGGCGATGGTATTGAATTCCTTGGCTACACCGCCGGCCGCTTCGATCTCCTTGGCGACCACAGCGCCCAGATCGCGCAGGTGCACGTGACCCGGCACGAATTGCGTGAAGGAGTTGACCACGGCGATGATCGGCTTGCCGAAGTCGTCGTCTTTCATGCCGGTGGCGCGCCACAGGGCGCGGGCGCCGGCCATGTTGCGGCCGTGGGTCGAGGTGCGGGAACGGTATTGAGGCATGGTCGTCTCTGGAACGCTGTGCTTGTGGGATGAACGAATACGCGGCCGCCAGGCGACATTCGGTCTGAATTCGCTCTGGATTCGGTCTGGACTTGCGCGTGGCTGGGCGAAGCTGCCATGGCCGCGCGGCACGTCAGCGTCGGCCGGGCATCAAGATTCGTCTTTCCTTGAATGCTTGTCAAATATATTATTTGACTCGGATTGAGTCGAAAAACATATCATGGATCTACGTCAACTCAGGTACTTCGTCGCGGTGGCCGAAGAGCGGCATTTCGGCCGTGCGGCCCAGCGTCTGTCGATGACCCAGCCCCCGCTCTCGCAGCAGATCCGGGCGCTGGAGGCGTCGTTGGGGGCCCCGCTTTTCGTGCGGACCAACCGGTCGGTGGAGCTGACGGCCGTGGGCCGGCAACTACTGCCCGAGGTACGGCGCATTCTGGCGGACGCCGACGCGCTGCCCGCGTTCGCACAGGGGCTGGCGCATGGGGAGGTCGGCACGCTCTCGCTAGGCTTCGTCTCCACGGCGGACTATGGCATTCTGCCGCCGCTGCTGCGCGAGTTCGGCGAGCGCTATCCGCGCGTGCGTCTGCAACTGCTCGAAGCGACGAGCGACGTGCAAGTCGAGGCGCTCATGGATGGACGCATCGACGCCGGCCTCTTCATCCCGCCGGTGCCTGCCCGTTACGCCAACGAACTGTCCTATCTGCCGATCGTGCGCGAACCGCTGATGCTGGCGTTGCCGGCCGGGCGGGGCATGGCTGCCGGCGACGACACCGCTGCCGACGCCCAGCCGGGCGCCCCGGTCAGTCTGGCCGACTTCGCCGACGAGCCGCTCGTCATCTTCCCACGGCGCGTGGCGCCGGCGTTCTACGACATCATCATGGGCTGCTACGCCGCACTTGGCCTCACGCCGCGCGTGGGGCAGGAGGCCATTCAAATGCAGACCATCGTGAGCCTGGTGTCGGCGGGCATGGGCGTGGCCCTGGTGCCGCAATCGCTGTGCCATCTGCGCCGCACCGGCGTGAACTATCGCGCGCTGCGCGAGACGAGCACCCTCATCGAGACGGGCCTGCTCTGGCGCACGGCCGAAGTCACCCCTGTCCTCGAAGGATTTCTCGAAACGGCGCGCGCGGTGGCCCATACCCCACCGGGGGCAACGCTGACGAACTGAAGGTCGCTGTGATTGGCGGTGCCCGCCAGGCCGCCGCGATAGGGGGCGCTCGTGGTATTGTGCTGCCCATCCCAACGCCTGCCGGTTCAGTTGCCCAGGCGAGCTGTCGCTGGCGTGCCACTCGACGGCAGCAATGGGTTGCCTTGACAGCGCATCCGCCCTCCGACGGAACTTTTGTTCACGAATCGATTCTTCTGATCCATGCTGATTCATCCTCAATTCGACCCGGTCGCGATTCATCTCGGCCCGCTCGCCATCCGCTGGTACGGCCTGATGTACCTGGTCGGCTTCATTCTGTTCCTGGTCGTGGGGCGCGTGCGCGTGCGCCAGCCGTCCATCGCCGCGCAAGGCTGGAAGGTGCAGGATCTCGACGACATGCTGTTCTATGGCGTGCTCGGGGTGATTCTTGGCGGACGTCTCGGCTACGTGCTCTTCTATAAGCCGGCGTTTTATCTGGCGAATCCGATCGACATCTTCAAGGTGTGGGAAGGCGGCATGTCGTTCCACGGCGGGTTCCTTGGCGTGCTCGTCGCGATGTGGCTGTTCACTCGCCGTCGTGGCCATTCGCTGCTTGAAGGCACCGATCTCATCGCACCGATGATCCCGCTGGGGCTCGCTGCCGGTCGTCTGGGCAACTTCATCAACGGGGAATTGTGGGGACGCGTGACGTCACCCGATTCGCGCTTCGCAATGTTGTTCCCGCAATCGGCGGGCGAAGACGTTCAGTGGGCGATGGCGCATCCGCAGGCGATGGCCGATCAGGCGATGGCGGCGGTGTTCGCGCAATTCCACGGGCTGCCCCGCTATCCGTCGCAGTTGTTCGAATTCGCGCTCGAAGGCGTGGCGCTGTTCCTGCTGTTGTGGTTCTTCGCGCGACGCGCGCGGCCAGTGGGCGCGGTGTCCGCCATGTTCCTGGTGGGCTACGGCGTCTTCCGCTTCCTCGCGGAATTCACGCGTGAGCCCGATGCGTTCCTCGGCTTGCTCTCGTTCGGGCTGTCGATGGGCCAATGGCTGTCGATGCCGATGATCGTCGCGGGCGTCATCATGCTCGTATGGGCGTATCGCCGCCAGCCAGCGCGGTCTCGCGCCTAAGGCGTCGGCAGGCGCTGCGCCATAGAGAATCAGCCAACGGGCCGCCGGAGACGTTTCCTCCGGCGGCCCGTTGGCTTTTGGGGCAAGCTTCAGCTCGCCTTGCGCTCGAGCGCGCGCAATGAGGCCATCAGATCAGCGAAGCGCTCGCCCTGCACGGTGACGTGGCCGCGAAGCCGTTCCGATGCCGCGTCGGCATCGCCCGCTTCAATGGCGCGGAACACGGCGTCATGTTCGGAGAACGATTGGTTCGGCCGGTCGCGTACGCGCAGTTGCAAGCGGCGGTACACGCGCAGTCGTCGGTGCAGCTGCAACGCCGTTTCCTGAAGATAGGTGTTGTGACTGGCCTGATAAATCAACGCGTGGAAATGCGCGTTGACTTCGTAATAAGTGTCGATGTCCCGCGCCTCGGCCGCCGCCCGGCTGGCCTCGTGCGTCTCGCGCAATTCGGCCAGTTCCTCTTCGGTGATGCGGCGCGCGGCGAGGCGCCCGCACATCGATTCGAGTTCCGCCATCACTTCGAACATCTCGCATAAGCGCTGCGGGTCGATCTGCGCGACCACGGCGCCCCGGCGAGGACGAATCTCGATGACCCCCGACGACGCCAATTGAATCAATGCCTCGCGCAGGGGCGTGCGCGACACGCCGAACGCGCTCGCCAGTTCAACTTCGTCGAGACGCATGCCGGGCGGGTACTCGCCCACGGCAATCTTCTCCTCGATCGCCTGGCGTAGCGCTTCCGATCGCTTCGGTTTTACGGTCATGACGCTCTCGCTGGGTTGTGTTTCGGTCCCGTCGCACGGGGCTCAATCGGATTCATGGTTGTCAAAGTAACGCTTGAAGCCCGCCTTGAAGATCGGGGTATACGCCGAAAATGTATTATTTTGACGGTCAATTTGTATACACCATGCTGGATTGACTATACGATTTCATCCCGAGAGCGGCAACTCGCGCACTCGAAATACCAAAAATCAAAGCAGTCATCCGTACATGCAGTGCCGGCGAACCGGTGGTGCACCCGCGGCGGGAAGCAAAACCCGCAGCGGGCGATGTCAGGCACCGGGCTTCGCTGGTTCACCACTGACAGAAGTGACAGGAGACGCCATGGAGACAAATCATTCCCCGCTGCGGCGGCAACTCATGCTCGGTGCCGCATCGGCACTCGCCACCGGCGGCTTGGCCAGCCCATGGGGCAACGCATTCGCGCAGTCCGGCCCGCTCAAGATTTCCCATCAATTCCCCGGCGGCACGCTCACCGAAGGCGACTTCCGAGATCGGCTCTGCCGCAAGTTCGCGCAGGAAGTCGAGAAGCGCACCCACGGCGCGCTGAAGTTTCAGGTCTATCCGGGCAGTTCGCTCATGAAGACTAATGCGCAGTTCTCGGCGCTGCGTCGCGGAGCCCTTGATCTTTCGCTCTATCCGCTGCCCTATGCCGGGGGCGAAGTCCGCGAACTCAACATCGGGCTGATGCCGGGGCTGGTGACGTCCTATGCGCAGGGCGCTGCGTGGCGCCACGGCGAGATCGGCAAGGTGCTCACCGATGTGCTGGCGGAGAAGAACGTCGTGATCGTGAGCTGGGTCTGGCAGGCAGGCGGCGTTGCGAGCCGCGCCAAGCCGCTCGTTTCGCCTGACGACGCCAAGGGGCTCAAGGTGCGCGGCGGCAGCCGCGAGATGGACATGATGCTCAAAGAGGCCGGCGCGGCCGTCATTTCGCTGCCGTCGAACGAACTCTACGCCGCCATGCAGACGGGCGCGATGGACGCGGCGATGACTTCGTCGACGAGCCTGATGTCGTTCCGTCTCGAAGAGGTATCGAAGCATCTGACCACCGGGCGCAACAAGTCGTATTGGTTCATGCTCGAACCGCTGTTGATGTCGAAGCAGGTCTTCGACAAGCTGCCCAAGGACCAACAGCAGGCGATTCTGCAAGTGGGGGCGGAACTTGAGTCGTTCGGCACCGAAGCCGCCAAGGCCGACGATGCGCAGATCGCCAGCGTCTATACCAAGGCCGGCGCGAAGGTCTACGACCTCGACGAGGCAACGGTGATGAAGTGGCGCGACATCGCACGACGCACCGCGTGGAAGGACTACGCGGGCCGATCCGACACCTGCGCGAAACTGCTCGCGCTCGCCCAGCAGGTGCCTGCATGAGTGGGGCCGCCGTGAGCGCGGAACCGGCGGCGGCACGCACTCGCCTGCTGCGGCGGCTCGACGCCCTGTTACAGGGCGTGAGTCGTCTGCTCATGGTCGTGTGCATGTTGGCGCTGGTCGGGGCCGCGCTCGTGCTCAGTTACAGCGTGTTCGCGCGGCACGTGCTCAAGCTCGCCACCGACTGGCAGGACGAAGCCGCTGTGTTCCTGCTGGTCGGCGCGACCTTCGTCTCAGCCGCGCATGTGCAGCATTTGCGTGGGCACATCGGCATCGAAGCGATCACGACCTTGCTCTCGCCGCGCGTGAACCGGGTGCGGCGCTGGTGCGTGGACATGGTCTCGTTCGCTTTCTGCGGCTTTTTCGCATGGAAGTCGTGGACGCTGTTCTGGGAAGCCTATGTCGATGGCCAGACGAGCAGTTCGACGTGGGGGCCGCCCCTGTCGATTCCGTATGGCCTGATGGCCTTCGGCATGACGTTGCTCACGGTGCAATTGCTGTTGCAAGTGGCGATTGGCGCCGGCGAAATGGGAAAACCTGCGGGCCATGACGCACCGCTCGGATCGGATCGTACGGGAGGGCATGCATGAGCGAACTCGGTATCGGATTGCTCTATGGTGGCGCGACGCTCGTCGCCATGTTCTCGGGCATGCCCATCGCATTTGCCCTGGGGGCCGTGGCGGTGGCGTTCATGCTCGGCTTCATGCCGGTCTCGTCGCTCGATACGATCACGCAGAACGTCTATGAGGAGATGGCGAGCATTACGCTGCTTTCGATTCCGCTGTTCATTCTGAAGGGGGCCGCCATCGGCAAGTCACGCGCGGGTCAGGACCTCTATCTGGCATTGCACGCGTGGATGCGCCGGATTCCGGGCGGTCTGGGCATCGCCAATGTGTTCGCCTGCGGGCTGTTCGCCGCGATGGCCGGATCGAGCCCGGCGACGTGCTCCGCGATCGGCAGTGCAGGGATTCCGGAGATGCGCCAGCGCGGCTATTCGCCGGGATTCGCCGCGGGGATCATCGCGGCGGGCGGAACGCTGGGCATTCTGCTTCCGCCGTCGATCACGATGATTCTCTACGCGGTGGCCGCAGAGCAGTCGCTCGGGCGGCTGTTCCTCGCCGGAATCGTGCCCGCGCTGCTGCTGGTGGGGCTTTTCTCTTGCTACGCGGCGTGGCGCTACCGACACGAGTATGCGCGCGCGCAAGTGGCCCTCGCCCGCGACGGCACGCCGTCGCCGTTCCCGAGCGAGCCGCCGGCCACGATGCGCGAGAAGCTGGCGCTGTTGCCGCGCGTGCTGCCGTTCGTGACGCTGCTCATCGGCGTGATGGCGGCGCTCTACGGCGGCTATGCCACGCCGTCGGAGACGGCTGGCCTCGGCGGCCTGCTCGCGATCGGGCTCATCGCCGTGATTTATCGGATGTGGAACCCGCGTCAGCTTGCGCCGATTCTGACCGGCACGTTGCGCGAGTCGACCATGCTCATGTTCATCATCGGCATGTCGCTGCTTTATTCGTACGTAATGAGCTATCTGCACATCAGCCAGTCGGCGGCGCAATGGATCGTGGGGCTGCATTTGTCGCGCTGGGTGCTGCTCACGGCCATTCTGCTGATGGTGGTCGTGCTCGGCTTCTTCCTGCCGCCGGTAAGCATCATCCTGATGACCGCGCCGATCATTCTGCCGCCGCTGCGGGCCGCCGGCTTCGACCTGGTGTGGTTCGGCGTGGTGATGACGATCGTCATGGAATTGGGGTTGATTCATCCGCCCGTAGGACTCAACATCTTCGTCATCAAGAATACGGCGCCCGACATTGCGTTGCGCGACATCGTGTGGGGCGTGATGCCGTTTGTGGTGTTGATGGTGCTGGCCGTGGTCCTCATTTGTGCGTTGCCCGGCTTGTCGCTGTGGTTGCCGGATCGACTGATGGGATGAGAGCGCTTTCACGAAATGCGGCAATATTCGCTGGAGGGTGCGTCATCGCGGTATAGCCGGTGTGCTTGCCTACCCGGGCGCAATGTCAGGAAGCCATGAAGGATGAGCCAATCATGTCAGCCATGTCCGTTCCCGTCTCGTTGAGTCCGTCGGAGATGGACTCAACGATGGCCGCGTCGTCTACCGCGATGGCCTCGTCCTCGCCATCCGCGTCGTCGCCTTCCCAACCGGGGCGGGGCACGCCCGAGACCGTGTCTGACGTGAGCGCGCCGGTACCGTCGCCCAAGCCGTCGCTCGGGGCGCGCCTGGGACAGTGGTTCGGCCGCGGCGGCGGTAAATCGGGGGGGCACGGCGGCGGGCCGAAAGACGGCAAGGACGGTAAAGGGAGCGCCAAGGTCACGCCGGCAACGCTGTCGCCGCGTGCGCAGAGCGCGCTGCGGCGGCAGTTGACGCTGTGCCTGGCGGCGCGGCTGACGGACTCCGCCGCCAACGACGCCGCGCGCGATTTCATGACGCGCTACACAGCGGCGTCGCCCGACACGCAACTGGCGCTGCTCGCGGTCGTCGCCGACGCTTGTGCGAGCGACGGCTCCCCGGGGGCCGAGGTCGGCAGGGACGGCGACGGTGCCAGTGCCAGACGCGCGGCCAGCGGGTTGGCCGGTGCGCTCGGCAGTGCGCGTGTGCGCTTTCTCAAGCGCTTCAATGCGCTGCCCGATGGCCTGCCGTTCCTCGTGCGCTGGCGCGCCGACATGCTGGAACACCGCGCGGTGTTGCCCGGACTCGCGGCGCTCGAAGAGGATCTCGGCAGTCTCTTTTCGACATGGTTCGACGTCGGACTGCTGGAATTGCATCCGATCACGTGGGATTCGCCGGCGTCGCTGCTCGAAAAGCTCATGCGCTACGAAGCGGTGCATGAGATTTCGTCGTGGGCGGATCTGCGCAACCGGCTCGATTCTGATCGCCGTTGCTATGCGTTCTTTCATCCGCGCATGCCGCGCGAGCCGCTGATCTTCGTTGAAGTGGCGTTTGTGCCCGAGATGGCCGCCGACGTGCATTCGCTGCTCGACGAGAAGGCGCCGCTCGAGGATCTGCGTCGCGTGCGCTGGGCGATCTTCTATTCGATCTCGAACACGCAGCCCGGCCTGCGCGGGGTGAGCTTCGGCAACTTCCTGCTCAAGCGCGTGATCGACGAACTGCAAGTCGATTTTCCGAAGCTGCGCAATTTCGCGACGCTCTCGCCGATTCCGGGGTTCAACGACTGGCTCAAGTCGCTGTCGACCCTGGCGCTTGTGCAAGTGCTTGGCCCAAAGCGCGCGAAACTGCTGGGGCAGGAGGGGGCGCCGGCGCCCGATGTCTCCGGCGCGCAGATGGTGGCGTGGTTGCAGGCCTCTGCCGAGCGCAAGGGCGCGCAAGCATCGCAGCGCAGTCTTGGCGAAGCGCTGGCCGCGTACTATCTGGCGCGCGAAACCGTGCGGGGACAGCCGCGTGATCCGGTTGCGCGGTTCCATCTGGGCAACGGCGCGCGCGTGGAGCGCATCAACTGGCATGCCGATCTTTCGAAGAAGGGCGCGAAGCAGTCGTGCGGCATGATGGTCAATTATCTATACGAGCCCGACGAACTCGACGCCAACCTTCAACGTCTCATCGACGGCGAACCCGCCCTTGGACGCGCCGTGGCGAGGCTGCTCTGAACATGACGACGCTTTGGTATGCAAACCAGTATCTACGCCCATCAACCGCATGGAGGAACGCGTGAGTGAAGTCCTGCGCGATGATCGTTCGCTTGACGACGGATGGGTCACGCTGACGCTGTCGAATCCCGGCAAGCTCAATGCGATTTCGGTCGCCATGTGGCGTGCCCTGCGCGCGCATCTGCAAGCGCTCGACGAGGACGCGCGCGTGCGCGCCATCGTTATTCGCGGGGCGAAAGGTCACTTCGCGGCCGGCGCCGATATCGAAGAGTTTCCGCTCGAGCGCGGCAGCTACGACGCGCTGCGGCGCTATCACGGCGAGGTCATCGGGCCGACGCTCGACGCCTTGGCACATTGCCGGCATCCGAGCGTCGCGCTGATCGAGGGGGTGTGCGTGGGCGGCGGCCTGGAGATCGCGGCGCATTGCGACTTGCGCATTGCCGGGGAGGGCGCTCGTTTCGGCGTGCCGATCAACAAGCTCGGCTTTCCAATGGCGCCCGGCGAACTGCGCGGCGTGCTCGCCCTGGCAGGCCGCGCGACAACGCTCGAAATCTTGCTGGAGGGGCGCGTCTTTGGCGCGGCGGAGGCGCGCGAGAAAGGACTGCTTACGCGCGTGGTGGCCGACGACGCGGTGGAACACGAGGGCTATGCGTGCGCGCGGCGTCTCGCCGCCGGCGCGCCGTTGGCCGCCCAACTGAACAAATGGCTGATCGCCCGGTTGGCACCGACCGTGCCGCCGTTGTCCGAGGCCGAATGGCAAAATGCGTTTTCGTATTGGGATTCGCACGATCACCGCGAAGGGGTGGCGGCATTCCTCGAGAAGCGCCCGCCTGACTTTTTGGGGCGGTGAGCGACGCCACGTCGTCGCTGCTTTTTTTCCAGTCAACGCATCCACTGTTTCAAATCCGGTTCTGTTTATGACGCAAGACACCAATCTCTACCGACTTTTTGCCGAGCGTTTTCCCGCCGATAAATCGGCGTGCGCGATCGAGACGCCCGAAGGGCTCTATTACAGTTGGGACGACGTCGAGCGCGCGAGCGCTCGCATGGCGAACCTGCTCGCGAGTCTCGACCTGACACCTGGCGCACGTATTGCCGTGCAGGTCGAAAAGTCGCCGGAGGCGCTGCTGCTCTACCTCGCCACCTTGCGCGCGGGGTTCGTGTATCTGCCGCTGAATACGGCATATCGCGAGGGCGAGATCGCTTACTTCGTCGAGAACGCCGCGCCGGATGTCGTGGTGTGCAGTCCGGCAAATTTCGGCTGGGTGTCGAAGGTTGCGTTCACTAACGGTGCGAAGCACGTCTATACGCTCGGCGACGATCGTACGGGTTCGCTGCTGGAGCGCGCGGCGTGGTTCGACGACTCCTTCGAGACGGTGCCGCGTGCGCCAGATGATCTCGCCGCCATTCTGTACACGTCGGGCACGACGGGCCGCAGCAAGGGGGCCATGCTCTCTCACGGCAACCTCGCGAGCAACGCGCGCGTGTTGCACGAGTTCTGGGGATGGGGCGAGCGCGAGGGCGGCGACGTGCTGCTGCACGCGCTGCCGATTTTCCACGTGCACGGGTTGTTCGTCGCGAGCCATGCGGCGCTGTATTCCGGCAGCAAGATGATCTGGATGACGAAGTTCGATGCACGTGAAGTGCTGCATCAACTTTCGCGTGCCACGGTGTTCATGGGCGTGCCGACGTATTACGTCCGGTTGCTGGCGGAGGCGGGGCTCGATCGCGAGGCGTGTCGCAACATGCGGCTGTTCATTTCTGGCTCGGCACCGCTGTTGAGCGAGACGTTCGACGCCTTCCGCGAGCGCACCGGCCATACGATTCTGGAGCGTTACGGCATGTCCGAGACGGTCATGCTCATCTCGAACCCGTATCGCGGCGATGCGGCGAGCGTGCGCCGCGCGGGTACGGTTGGCGTGCCGCTGCCGGGGGTGACGGTACGCGTGGTCGGCGACGACGCACAGCCATGCGGGTCGGGCGAGATCGGTCACATCCAGGTCAAGGGGCCGAACGTGTTTGCCGGCTACTGGCGCATGCCGGAGAAGACCGCAGAAGAGTTCACCGACGACGGCTTCTTCAAGACGGGCGACGTTGGAAAGTTCGATGAGCAGGGCTATGTGCACATCGTCGGTCGCTCGAAGGATCTCATCATCTCGGGCGGCTACAACGTTTATCCGAAGGAAATCGAGGGCTTCATCGACGAGATGGACGGCGTGGCCGAGTCGGCGGTGATTGGCGTTCCGCACCCGGACTTCGGTGAGGCGGTGGTGGCCGTCATCGTGCCGCGCGACGGTGCAAAGGCACCCGACGAACGAACGGTCATCGACACGCTCAAGCAGCGTATCGCCAACTTCAAGGTGCCCAAGCGTGTGCACGTCGTCGCCGAATTGCCGCGCAATACGATGGGCAAGGTGCAAAAGAACTTGCTGCGTGAGCGCTTCAAGTAAGCGCGATGCAGCATCGCGCGTCGGTCATCCAATATTGAACGTAAAAGAATGCCGCCCTCGACGGGGCGGCATGATAACTCACCTAACAACGTGCGGGCCCGCGCGGCTTACTTCATCTGCACCGTACCCGAGACCGTCACGGTCACCTGCGTTTTGCCGCCTTCGAGCTGCATCGGCGGCGCGGCGTCGGCGCCCGCACTCATGGCCATTGCCTTCATCGCGTACGGACGCGGCATCATCGGCGCGTTCGCACCGACCTGCACCTGACGGATCGTGTAGCTGCTGTAGCCGAAGGCCTTCGTGTTGTTCTGCGCCTGATCGCGGAACGCCTGGATGGCCTGATTCGTCAGCTCGGCCTGGGTCTTCTCCTGCGCTTCACGCGAGAGCGAGAACGACACGCCGTCCATCTGCATCTGGTTCGAGATCTGGCTGGCGAGACGCGATGCGGCACCGAAATCCTTCGAAGTCATTTGCAGTTCGGTGCGGCCTCGCCATGCGGTGATCTTGCCGTCGCGGTTGGTCGTCGGGTAGAGCGAGACGTTACCGGTCTGAACCTGCACGGCATTCTGGCCCTTGGCCACGGACATCGCGCTGTTGGCCTTCTGTGTGAGATTGCGCGACACGGTCGCGGCGTCGGCGCCTTGCTCCTGCGCGGACATCGTGATGTGAACGGTGTCCTGCTCGACTTCCTTCGTGGCGTGCGCTTCGAGGCCCAGTACACCCGAGACCTGACGGTTGGCATCTTCACCCGACTGGGCGTAGGCGACATTGGCGGCGGTGGCGATCAGCAGCGCGGCAGCGAGAGATTTGCGCATCGTATTGTCCTTTTTCGAGTGAGAGTTCGCCTGGGCGTGGCGAACGGTTGACCGGTCGCTCGCGCGGCCTTCGCGGCATGACGCTCGCCACATGATGGCGTGTCATGCGGTCATGGCCACAGGCTATGCCGGTGTCGGCAACCTGATACAGACGCTATCGCAACCGGGTTGGTTCCCCCGACACTTTCAGTCTTCAAGCAGATGCCGGGTGATGAACTTCCAGTGTTTGGGCGCCACGGGGGTGATCGAGAGACGGTTGCCGCGGGCGAGGACCAACATGCCGTCCAATTCCGGCGTCTGACGCATTTCCGTGAGCGGCATGAGGCGTGTCTTGCGATCCAGTTTGACGTCGACCAGCAGCCAACGTGGCGATTCCGGCGCCGACTTGGGATCGAAATAGGGACTCTTGGAGTCGAACTGGGTAGGGTCGGGATAGGGCGTCGACGCCACCGTTGCGAGTCCGGCGATACCGGGCACCGCACAGCTCGAATGATAGAAGAGCACGCCGTCGCCCACGCGCATCTCGTCGCGCATGAAGTTTCGTGCCTGATAGTTGCGCACGCCCGTCCACGCCAGGGTCTGGTGCTTCGCGCTGGCGAGATCGTCGATACTCGCCTCCTCGGGTTCGGACTTCATCAACCAGTAACGTTGCGTCATGCCGTTTCAGAGTTAAAGTTGTTGTAACGGTAGCAAACATCGCTCAAATTGACCAAAAATCGACGCATTTTGGATGGATGGGTTGCTGCGCTGCGATCCTTGGCCAAATCCTATACTATGCGTTTGTGATCTTCGTGTGACGATTGATGTGACCGGTTGGCGGAGTGCCCTGTCCGATCTCGCAACGGGCAAGTGCTCGATGCGCTTGTCAACCCGCCATTCACACAGGTCGCGCGTACGTGCTTGAGCGATACATGTTCAACCCCCTATGCCGATAGGAGCGTGTCATGGCAGCAGAGCCGTCTGTTCGAACCAATGCGTTCATCTTTTATTCCCTCGCGACGGTGTCGTTCATCGAGACCAGCGTGCCGGAGTTCGTCTCCACGCTCAACCAGATGTATGGCGACGACGACGAGATGAGAACGTGGCTGCGCGATACCTGGCTGCCCGAGGAAGTCGAGCACGGGCGGCTCGCCAAGGACTACATCGCGCGTGTCTGGCCCGAGTTCGACTGGGCGCCGGCGTACGACGCATTTCTGGAACGCTATAAGCCGCGGTGCGATGTGCAGCACATGCGGCCGTCGCTGGCCCTCGAGGCGCTTTCACGCTGCGTGACCGAGACGCAAACGGCCATGATCTACCGCTGCCTGGAATCCTATATGCCGGTCGAGGAACTCAAGCAGATGATGCACAAGCTGAGCAACGAGGAGGTCGGCCACTATCGCTATTTCCGCAAGACATTCGATCGGTACAACGCGGTGGAGCAGCGCGGGGTGATCCGGCGGCTGAGAACCATGGTCGAGCGCAGCGAACTGGTGCGCGACGAGGACATTGCGTTCGCGTTCGAGCCGCTCAATCGATTCTGGCGCACACCGCCGCCGTTCGAGACGATGACCTGGGACGCGTTCCTGGCGATGTCGGGCGATGTGATGAAGCAGTATATGCCTGTCGAGGCGGCCACGCGCATGATGTTCAAGCCGCTGGAGACGGGATCGTGGTGGCGCGACCGTCCGGTCAAGGCGCTGCTGAGCTTTATGGTGCGCCGGCAGTATCCGCAACTGGGCAGCGAGGCGTGAGGGTGCCGATTGTCGGAGCCTCGCGACGGTTCGGATGACGGATCCGATCGCGGCAGACGAAAAAAAACCCCGCCGAGGCGGGGTTTTTTCGTAGTCGGTGAGAACCGTATTACTTGTTCGTGCCGACGACTTCGACTTCCACGCGGCGATCCGGTGCCAGGCACTTGATCAGCTGACCGCGGTTCTTCTGGTTGCAACCGGTCGTGACCGGGTTGCGCTTGCCCTTGCCTTCCGTGTAGACGCGGTTGGCTTCAACGCCCTTGCTGACCAGGTAGGCCTTCACAGCTTGAGCGCGACGCAGCGACAGACGGTCGTTGTACTTGTCCGAACCGATGCGGTCGGTGTAGCCCGTGGCAACCACGACTTCCAGGTTCAGTGCTTGAACCTTGCCAGCCAGGTCGTCCAGCTTGGCCTTGCCTTCCGGCTTCAGGATGGCCTTGTCGAAATCGAACAGGGCGTCAGCTTGGTACGTCACCTTCTGCGAGACCGGAGCGACCGGAACCGGAGCCGGTGCCGGAGCCGGTGCCTGGGCGATGATCGAACCATCGCACTTGGCATTGGCCGTGGCCGGGGTCCAGTAGGCATCGCGCCAGCACAGTTCGTCCGAGCCGTTCTTCCAAACCCACTCGCCGCTGCCGTTAACCCAGTTGTCGTTGACAGCTTGTTTCGAGGCCGCGATCGGACCCGGAGCGGTCTGGACATAATTTTGAGCCATAGCCGAAGCAGCCATCACTGCGGTAGCTGCAACGATCGCGAGCTTAGCGAATTTATTCATATTTCTCCTCTCGAAATGAGATTACCGCAGGGTTACTGCGAGCCTAGACGACGGTACCAAAGTCTTACATCGCTCGAAGTATAACATCGGCCTTTGCGTCAAAGCATGGCCCATGCACTTCGAATAATGTCTAACTTATGCCACGGCATTTTGCCATAGCGCTTCCGCCACCCGTGAGCAAAACCCCAAGTTTGCCGCCCGTCGTGGCGCAGTTGTGGTGTGAGCGCAACACCTTTTGAGGCCCCTCGCCAACCGTTTCATTCTTCGTCGTCATCGATCGTTTTGGTATGCCGGACATGTCTTGTGCATCGCATCACGCTCGTTTCGGATGCCAATGACGGGCATGTTAGAATCTTAAGATCATATCGCCGGCAACCGCCTATCGCGATTAGGGTTTGATAGATACGAATAATGGATCAGTTCGCCAAAGAAACTCTCCCGATTTCGCTTGAAGAAGAAATGCGGCGGTCGTATCTCGATTACGCCATGAGCGTGATCGTCGGCCGCGCCCTGCCAGACGTGCGCGACGGCCTGAAGCCGGTGCACCGCCGTGCACTGTTTGCCATGCACGAGTTGAATAACGACTGGAACCGGGCATACAAGAAATCGGCACGTATCGTCGGTGACGTCATCGGTAAGTACCACCCGCACGGCGACGCCTCTGTATACGACACCATCGTTCGTATGGCGCAGCCGTTCTCGCTGCGCTACATGCTGGTCGACGGGCAGGGGAACTTCGGCTCGGTCGACGGCGACAACGCCGCTGCCATGCGATACACCGAAGTGCGCATGGCCAAGATCGGCCACGAGCTGCTCGCGGACATCGACAAGGAAACCGTCGACTTCGGTCCGAACTACGACGGCAGCGAGAAAGAGCCATTGATCTTGCCGGCCCGCATCCCGAACCTGCTGCTCAACGGTTCGTCGGGGATTGCGGTCGGCATGGCCACGAACATTCCGCCGCACAATCTCAACGAAGTCGTGGAAGGCTGTCTGCACGTGCTCAAGCACCCGGAAGCCACCATCGACGAACTCATCGAGATCATTCCGGCCCCGGATTTCCCGACGGCCGGCATCATCTACGGCATCTCCGGCGTGCGCGAGGGCTACCGCACCGGTCGCGGTCGTGTGGTGATGCGAGCGAAGACTCACTTCGAAGACATCGATCGCGGCCAGCGCGTGGCGATCATCGTCGACGAGCTGCCGTATCAGGTGAACAAGCGCTCACTGCTCGAGCGTATTGCCGAGCTGGTCAACGAGAAGCGTATTGAAGGGATTTCCGACATTCGCGACGAGTCCGACAAGAGCGGCATGCGCGTGGTGATCGAACTCAAGCGCGGCGAAGTACCCGAGGTTGTGCTCAACAATCTCTATAAGCATACGCAGCTGCAAGACACGTTCGGCATGAACATGGTGGCGCTGGTCGACGGCCAGCCCAAGCTGCTGAACCTGCGCGAAATGCTGGTGCACTTCCTTGCGCACCGCCGCGAAGTGATTACTCGCCGCACGATCTACGAACTGCGTCGCGCCCGTGAGCGTGGGCATGTGCTTGAAGGTCTGGCGGTAGCGCTTGCTAATATCGACGACTTCATCGCGATCATCAAGGCGGCACCGACGCCGCCGATCGCGAAGGCCGCGTTGATGGAAAAGGCGTGGGATTCGTCGGTCGTGCGCGACATGCTCGCGCGGGCCGAAAGCGATACGCAGGGCGGCCGTGCGGCCTACCGTCCGGAAGGGCTCGACGCCGCCGTGGGCATGCAGGCCGATGGACTCTACCGTCTGTCGGAGACGCAGGCGCAGGAAATTCTGCAGATGCGTCTGCAGCGCCTGACCGGTCTGGAACAGGACAAGATCGTTTCCGAGTACAAGGAAGTGATGGCCCAGATCGCCGACCTGCTCGACATCCTGGCGCGCCCTGAACGCGTGACGGCGATCATCGGCGACGAACTGACGGCCGTGCGCGCCGAGTTCGGCGACGAGCGTCGTTCGACCATCGAACACAACGCCACCGAACTCGACACCGAAGACCTGATTACGCCGCAGGACATGGTGGTTACGCTGTCGCACTCGGGCTACATCAAGTCGATGCCGTTGTCCGAATACCGCGCACAGAAGCGCGGTGGCCGAGGCAAGCAGGCGGCCGCGACCAAGGACGACGACTGGATCGACACGCTGTTCATTGCCAATACACACGATACGATTCTGTGCTTCTCGAATCGCGGCCGCGTGTATTGGATCAAGGTCTATGAAGTGCCGCAGGGGTCACGAACCTCGCGCGGGCGTCCGATCGTCAATATGTTCCCGTTGCAGGACGGCGAGAAGATCAACGTGGTGCTGCCGGTCAAGGCATACACGGAAGATCGCTTCGTGTTCATGGCCACGAGCCTGGGCACGGTCAAGAAGACGCCGCTGACGGCCTTCAGCCGTCCGCTCAAGAAGGGCATCATCGCGGTGAATCTCGATGACGGCGACGTGTTGATCGGCGCGGCCATCACCGACGGTGCCCACGACGTCATGTTGTTCTCGGACAGCGGCAAGGCGGTGCGTTTCGACGAAAACGATGTGCGTCCGATGGGACGCGAAGCGCGTGGCGTGCGCGGCATGCAGCTCGAAGACGGGCAGACGGTCATCGCGCTGCTGGTTGCCGAGAACGAGCAGCAGTCGGTGCTCACGGCGACCGAAAACGGCTACGGCAAACGCACGTCGATCACCGAATATACGCGCCACGGCCGTGGCACTAAGGGTATGATTGCGATCCAGACGAGCGAACGCAACGGCCGGGTGGTCGCGGCGACGCTGGTCGAGCCGGATGACGAGATCATGCTGATCACGACCGGCGGGGTGCTGATCCGTACGCGCGTGTCGGAAATTCGCGAAATGGGCCGGGCCACGCAGGGGGTGACGCTGATCAGCCTGGACGAAGGCACGACGCTTTCGGGCCTGCAACGCATCGTCGAGTCCGATGCCGAAATCGCGGAGAATGGCGGTGATGCTCAAGATGGCGACGAGACGCCGGAAGCGGATGTCACGGAATCATGACTGACGTAACGCGATGTAAGCTGCGGGCGCATTACCCCGAAAAGTCAGTAGAATCTGGCTCGATGCAGTGAAGTGCCCAGGCGAGGATGCATCTATTTATCGCCGGACAAAGCCGGCGAACTTTGGAGTGACTATTACTATGCAACATAACGTCAAGAAGTGGATGTGGCTGCTGCTCGCAGCGCCGGCAATGGCGATGGCTCAACAAAGCGCCCCGATCGATGCCGACAAGAAGGCCGCCATCAAGGACCTGCTCGACGCCATCGACGCGAATAAGCTCGTCGCTGCCATCGGTGACGGCGCGCAGCAACAGGCGAAGCAATTGGCGCCGCAAGTGCTCGAACGCCAACTGGTCGCCAACAAGACGATGAGCGATGCGCAGAAGCAGGCCATTGTGCCGACGCTGCAAGAGCGCTCGGTGCAAAAGCTCGTCGAGGGGGCAGGCAAGGTCTTCACTTCCGACGCGTTCAAGAACGATGCCGTGCAAGCGCAATACGCGGCTTATGGCAAGTTCTACACCACCGACGAAATCAAGGGTCTGACGGCGTTTTACAAGAGCGCGGTCGGCCAGAAGTACATCAAGGTGCAGGATCAGGTTGGCCAGGAAGTCGTTGGCGGTCTGATGCAGAAGTACATGCCGCAATCGATCGACGCGACCAGCAAGCAAGCGGACGCAGAGATTGCCGCGGCTGCCAAGTCGGCACCGAAGGCGCCGGCCAAGAAGTAAATTTCGGCCGGTCCCGCTGGGATTGACCGATAATGGCCGTTTGCGAGCGATCGCAAACGGCCATTTTGCATTGACGGTGTGAACTGCCGGGTTTTGCTCGGAATTTTCCGGCAAAGCCATCGTCCAGCGGCGGAATTGGGGCGGACACCCGCACGTCGAAGGCATCTGGCGGTATAGTGGGTCTTCGCCGCCTCGCAAACGAGTCATCGTCAGACGTGAAACGCAAGCCGCACGGGGCAGTGTCCGTCGGCTTGCGTTTCACTTTTACCGTGGCAAAACATTATGACGCGCGCTTTCAATTTTTCGGCCGGTCCGGCGGCGCTGCCGGCCGAGGTGCTGGCACAGGCTGCCGAGGAAATGCTCGACTGGCACGGCGCCGGTATGGGCGTGATGGAGATGAGCCATCGCGGACGTGAGTTCATGAGCATTCTGGCGCAGGCGCAGGCCGATCTGCGTGAGCTGCTCGCCGTGCCGGAGAACTACCGGATTCTGTTCATGCAGGGCGGCGCGCTGGCCGAGAACGCGCTCATCCCGATGAACCTGTTGGGCGGCGAGCGTGCGGGAGAGCGTCGTACGGCGGACTACGTCGTCACCGGGTCGTGGTCGGTGAAGTCGCAGAAGGAGGCGCGCAAGTATTGCGACGTCAATATCGCCGCGAGCACCGAAGCCGAGAAGTTCACCCGCCTGCCGACAATGGACGAATGGCAGTTGTCCAAAGATCCGGCTTACGTGCATATCTGTACGAATGAAACCATTCATGGCGTCGAGTATTTCTGGACGCCCGATTTGGGCGCCGCCGGGCGGCCGAACGTGCCGCTCGTGGCGGACGTCTCGTCGCACATTCTTTCGCGTCCGATGGATGTGTCGAAGTTCGGCGTGATGTACGGCGGTGCGCAAAAGAATATCGGTCCGTCGGGGCTGACGGTGGTCATCGTGCGCGACGACTTGCTTGGCCGCGCGTTGCCGATCACGCCGAGTGCGTTCGATTGGAAGATCGTTGCCGAGAACGACTCGATGTTCAACACGCCGCCGACCTACGCAATCTACATCGCCGGTCTGGTGTTCCAGTGGCTCAAGCGCCAGGGGGGACTGGTGGCCATGGAGGCGCAGAACAAGGCCAAGGCCGATTGCCTCTATGGTTACCTGGACAGCAGCGAGTTTTACCGCACACCCGTCGCGAAGGATTGCCGCTCGCGCATGAACGTGCCGTTTTTCCTGCACGACGACGCATTGAACGAGTCTTTCCTGGCCGGCGCTCGCGAGCGCGGCCTGCTGCAACTCAAGGGCCACAAGTCCGTGGGAGGCATGCGCGCCTCGATTTACAACGCGATGCCGCTGGCCGGCGTCAAGGCGCTGGTCGATTATCTGCGCGAATTCGAGCGCAGCCACGGCTGACGAGGGCGAACGGCCGGCGCAAAAGGAATGTCCCGACGCGCTTCGGGACATCGCGCCAAGCACGGTCGAATCGCCCGCCCCTGTTCCACTGCATGACGACAATACGCTCCATGGAAGACGATCTGAACGCATTGCTGCGCCCCTTGCGGGAGAAAATCGATGACATCGACGCGCAGCTTCTGAAACTGCTCAACCAACGCGCCGCCGTCGCCCTGGAAGTGGGCGAAGTCAAGAAGCGTTTCGGCGCGCCGGTGTTCCGGCCTGAGCGCGAATTGCAGGTCATTTCGCGTCTGCAACAAACCAACGACGGCCCGTTGTATGGCGACAATCTGGCGTCGATCTGGCGCGAGATCATGTCGGCCAGCCGTGCGCTGGAGAAGGTCATGACGGTCGCTTACCTGGGGCCGGCCGGCACCTACAGCGAACAGGCGGCATTTGCCTACTTCGGACAAAGCGTGAAAGGCTTGCCGTGCCCGTCGCTCGACGAGGTGTTCCGCGCCGTCGAGGCCGGCAGCGCGGACTTCGGCGTCGTGCCGGTCGAGAATTCGACCGAGGGTGTCGTGTCGCGCACGCTGGACCTGCTGCTGCAAAGTCCGCTGACGATCAGCGGCGAAGTGGCTTTGCCGATTCATCACAATCTGATGTCGCTCTCGGGCACGCTCGACGGGGTCAAGCGCATCTGCTCGCATGCGCAGTCGCTCGCCCAATGTCAGCACTGGCTTACGGCGCATTTTCCGCTGCTGGAGCGGCAGGCGGTGTCGAGCAATGCTGAGGCGGCGCGTATGGCGTCGGCCGATCCGACCATTGCGGCGATTGCCGGCGAGTCCGCGGCGACCCAGTACGGACTGCAGGTGGCCTACGCGCACGTGCAGGACGATCCGCACAACCGCACGCGATTCGTCGTTGTCGGCACGCAGGATCCGGCGCCGAGCGGCCACGATCAAACATCGCTGATTCTCTCGGTGCCGAATCGCGCCGGTGCCGTGGTGGCGTTACTCGAACCGCTGGCGAACAATGGCGTGTCGATGACGCGCTTCGAGTCGCGTCCGGCCAAAAGCGGCGCGTGGGAGTATTACTTCTACGTCGATTTCGAGGGTCATCGCGACGATCCCAATGTCGCCAAGGCGCTCGACGCGCTCCGTCAGAACGCGGCTTATTGCAAAGTGCTCGGGTCATACCCGCGCTCCGCATAACGGGGCGGCGGACGAAACACCATGAGTCTGAATAAACTCGTCATCTGCGGCGTCGGCCTGATTGGCGGTTCGCTCGCACGTGCGCTCAAGGCCGCGGGTGCCGTGAAGGAAGTCGTCGGCGTCGGGCGCAGCGAGGCGTCGCTGGCGCGCGCGCGCGAACTCGGTGTGATCGATCGGGCTGCCGTGTCAATGGCCGAGGCCGTGGCGGGGGCCGATATCGTCGTGCTCGCGGCGCCGGTGGCGCAGACGCCCGCATTGCTCGCGGCGATCCGCCCGTTTCTCGGTGGCGATACGATCGTGACCGACGCGGGAAGTACCAAAACGGACGCCGTAACCGCCGCCAAGGCCGCACTGGGCGACGAAGTCTGGCGCTTCGTGCCGGGGCACCCTATCGCCGGGGCGGAATTGTCCGGTGTCGATGCAGCGAAAGCCGATTTGTATCTCGACCGGCGCGTCGTGCTGTGTCCGCAAACGAACAATCGTCACGAGGACGTCGCGCGGGTGCGCGCGATGTGGGAGGCGACCGGGGCGCGTGTGTCGGAAATGTCCGAGACGCAGCACGATCGCGTATTCGCGTCGGTCAGTCACCTGCCGCATGTTCTCTCGTACGCGCTCATCGCGCAGATTCTCGAAGCCCCCGACGCTGCCTCGAAATTCGGTTTCGCGGGCGGTGGTTTTCGCGACTTTACGCGCATCGCGGCATCGAATCCGGAAATGTGGCGCGATATCTGTATGGCCAATCGCGAGGCACTGCTCGCCGAACTCGATGGCTACGTCGCGACGCTCGCGGGTTTGCGTCAATTGATCGATGCCGGTGACGGCGCCGGTCTCGAGGCCGTCTTCGCGCGCACCAGCCAGGCGCGCACGAACTGGGCCAAGCAACAGGAAAAGTAATGGAAACGCTCGATCTGGGTCCTTACGGACACGCCGAAGGCACGCTGCGCCTGCCCGGCTCGAAAAGTATCTCGAACCGCGTATTGCTGCTCGCCGCGTTGTCCCACGGCACAACCCGCGTGCGCGACCTGCTCGCGTCGGACGACACGAAGGTCATGCTCGACGCCTTGGCGACGCTTGGCGTCAAATGTACGCAGGTCGGTGACTCGCGCGATTTCATCGTTGAGGGCTGCGGCGGTGCATTTCCCGTCAAGACGGCCAAGCTGTTCATGGGCAACGCGGGCACGGCCATTCGTCCGCTGACGGCGGCGCTCGCGCTTAGCCACGGCGACTATGCGGTCTCAGGGGTGGCGCGTATGCACGAACGCCCGATCGGCGACCTGGTTGACGGCTTGCGTCAGCTCGGCGCGCATATCGATTACGTCGGTAACGCCGGCTATCCCCCGCTGCATATCCAGCCGGCCGATGTGGCCGCACCGTCGGCGCCCATTCGCGTGCGTGGCGATGTGTCGAGCCAGTTCCTTACCGCGTTGCTGCTCACGTTGCCGCTGTTGCCGTCGGCAACGGGCGAGATCGTCGTTGAAGTCGAGGGAGAGCTGATTTCCAAGCCGTACATCGACATCACGCTGCGACTGTTGCGGCGCTTCGGCATCGATGTCCGGCAAGACGGATGGTCGCGCTTCACGTTGCCGGCGGCGGATGCCGGCGGCGCGAAGTATCGGAGTCCGGGCGAGGTCCGGGTCGAAGGCGATGCGTCGTCGGCGTCGTACTTCCTCGCCGCCGGGGCCATTGGGGGCGGACCGCTGCGCGTGGAAGGCGTCGGCCGCGACAGCATTCAGGGCGATGTGCGTTTCGTGGACGCCCTCGCGGCGATGGGCGCGCGCGTCACACTGTTCGACGACGCCATTGAAGTGCACGGCGTCGACACGCCGAGCGGCAAGCTGCGTTCGCTCGACATGGACTTCAATCACATTCCCGACGCAGCAATGACGATCGCGGTCGCCGCCCTTTTCGCGGACGGCACCACCACGCTGCGCAATATCGCAAGCTGGCGCGTGAAGGAAACGGATCGTTTGGCCGCCATGGCAATCGAACTGCGCAAGGTGGGGGCAACGGTGGAGGAGGGCACGGACTATTTGCGTGTCACGCCGCCCGCCGCACTCACACCGAACGCGGCCATCGACACCTACGACGATCACCGTATGGCGATGTGCTTCTCACTCGTGAGCCTGGGCGGCGTGCCGGTGACGATCAACGATCCGAAATGCGTTGCCAAGACGTTCCCGACGTATTTCACCGAGTTTGCGCGCGTTGCGTCCTAGCGCGTTGCAAATGCTGGGTCGCACGCCGTTGTTGAAAGGGCAGAACTGACGGTACGTACGCGCATCGGCCCCTGATTGTCGGAAGACCACTCGGGGGCCGATCACGCTGGCCGTGTGCGTGGCCAGGCCCCTGGCACGAGATCGACCGCCCGGTGCACCTCAATTTCCCTCCTGTCTATCTGCATAGCCCCGCGTGCCGCGCGGCTCGGGATCGGCGTGCTCTGCCTGCCTCGCCCCGGAAACATCCGGCCTCTCCGGCGCTTTCGGCCTCTCCGGCACATCCGGCACATCCGGCACATCCGGCACATCCGGCACATCCGGCACATCCGGCACATCCGGCACATCCGGCACATCCGGCACATCCGGCACATCCGGCACATCCGGCGCATCCGGCACATCCGGCACATCCGGCACATCCGGCGCATCCGGCACATCCGGTACATCAGGCGCATCAGGCGCATCAGGCGCGAGCCGGCCGGACGTCACTTTTCCCAGCCACCCGTCGGCGCATTTGTGCGGATTTTCGCGCAATGCGCATGTCGCGACACGCGGGCACCGTGCTGCATCAAGGCATTGCGTTCGCCGATGTGATTGGCATGCGAATTGCATAACGTTCTCCAAACAATCGAATATCGATCATCAGGAGACATGTCATGACATTCACCCGCCTTCCCATTTACTGACCCACCGGGCCCAACCGGCCCGGCCTCAGGCCGTCGGTTCCCATTCGCTTCCCACGTAGCAGAACCCTGACCACGTGCGTCATTGCGGCTTTCGCCGCGCGGCGTGGACAGGTCTTGATGTCAAAACGATCCAGAGGAGATTTCAATGCACGCGCGACTGACCCGTAAAACCGCCACTTCGCTGAAAATGACCGCCGCCGCGATCGCCTGCGCGTTCGCCAGCCTGGGGGCGCAAGCTGCACAGGCGCCAGCACAGATCAGTATTGGCACGCTCTACGCGAGCACTGGCCCGTTCGCGGTGGCTTCCCAGGGGCAATACGAAGGGCTGAAGTTCTGGGCCGACACCGTCAACAAGCAGGGCGGGGTGCTCGTCAAGGCATACGGCAAGAAGATTCCCGTGAAGATCGTGGCGTACGACGACCAGAGTTCGACGTCCACGGCCACCACGCTCTATAACCAGTTGATCACGCAGGACAAGGTCGACATCCTCGTGGCCGACTTTGGGTCGGTGCTGACGTCGGTCGCGGTGCCGCTCGCGGCTGAGCACCACATGCTGTTGATCGATCCGACCGGCTCGGGGGCGAACTTCTTCACTCAGAAGACCGATTACCTCGCCGATGTGAGTATTCCGTCGTCGACGGTCTGGCCGGTGCCGCTCGCCAACTTCCTCCTCAAGCAGAAGATCAAGCGCGTGGCGATTGTCTACGGCGCGAACGATTTCGATGCCTCGCAAGCCGAAACGATGAAGGCGGAACTCGCGAAGGGAGGCGTGACGCCGGTGTTCTACCACAGCGTGCCGACCACGGAATCGAACTACAACGTGCTGCTGCACACGGCGAAGGCCGCCAATCCCCAGGCGTTGCTTGAATTCGGCTACGCGCCGAACGACATCGCATTCCTGCGCGCGCTGTCGCAAAGCGGCCTGCATTTCGACATGACGTTCACGATCTTCCCGGGGCAACTGCTGCAACTGCTCACGAAGAATGCGGGGGTCGATGCGCTCGCCTACACGTACACGTACCCCACGCCGCCGCTGGTCAAGTACGACAAGGTCACTTACGGGATGAATACCGCGCAATTTGTGCAGGCGTTCCAGGCCGACCAACACAAGGATCCGACCTTCCTCGACTCGGCCGGTTACAACACGGGCATTGTCATGGAGAAGATGCTTGGCGACGCACCGACGTTTGCACAACCGGCCTTCCATCAGGCCTTGATGGACATGTCCGGAAAGACGACCACGCTGCTGGGGCCGTTCCAGATCAATGCGAACGGGGCGCAGCTCGGCCAACCGTTCCCGGTCGCCCAGATGGTGCCGGACGGCAACAAGGGGCTCAAGTTCGTCGTCGTGTATCCGGACTCGCATGCGACCGGCAAGCCGGTGTATCCGGCGCCGACGCACTGATCGTCAGTCGCATCGTCTGATCAGGAACCGGCCGGCGCCGAACGACGGCGCCGGCGACGACATCCTCGCTTGCGAAGGGACGAACGTGGAACTTCTTGCTTATGCCGTCATGGGCGGCATTCTGTACGGTATCTTCTTCACGCTGGTCGGCCTGGGACTCAATCTCGTGTTCGGCGTGATGCGTATCATCAATCTCGCGCACGGGCAGTTCATCGTGCTGGGCAGCTATGCGGCGTGGATGGTCTCGCATCATTTCGGCCTGAGTCCGTTGTGGGCCATTCCAGTGTCGGTGGCCGCGGCAACGATCATTGGCTGGCCGATGTATCGGGCCGTCGTGCCGCGACTGCAGCGCAGCGACGACCCGGAGATGCTGTCGTTCATCCTGTTCTTCGGCATTGGCCAGATGCTCGAGTCGTTGACGGTACTGATGTTCGGCGCCGACCAGCGCTCGTTGCCCGACGATGCGCTCGGCAGCGGCAATCTGGGGGCCTTCGGCCAGCAGTTTCCCGATAGTTGGTGGTGGGCCGCCGGCATCAGCGTTGCGGCGCTGGTTGTGCTGTGGCTGTATTTCTCGCGCACGCGGTTCGGCTATGCAACTCGCGCAGTGATGGCCAATCGGGAAGAGGCCGTTGCCACCGGAATCGACGTGCGCCGTGTGTCGACCATTGCGTTCGTCGCAGGTCTCGCGCTCGCGGGCATCGCGGGCGTGTTCGTGCCGTATCTCCTCGGCTCGGTGTCGCCCGATCTTGGCGACAACCTCACCACGACCGCGTTCGCGATCGTGGTCATCGGCTCCCTTGGCAATCCGCTTGGCACGATTGCCGGCGGGCTCGTGTTCGGTCTCGGCACGATGCTGATGCAAACCTATTACTCGTCGTGGTCGAACGTAGTGCCGTATGCGCTGCTGTTGATCATTGTGCTCATTCGTCCCTCGGGCTTGCTCGGAAAGGCGGTGCGTCTTGCTTGATACCACTCTGAACCCCACCGGACAGACGGCGCCGCGACGCTTGCGCGCACCGGCTATCACGCTTGCAGTGGTTGCCGCGATCTTCCTCGTGGCACCTCATGTGTACGCCAACCAGTCGCTGCTGTTCACGATCATGACGTTTATCGTGCTGGCACAGGGACTCAACTTGCTGTACGGCTTCACCGGCTATTTGCCGTTCGGCTATGTGGGCTTTTTCGGCAGTGGTGCCTATGCAACGTCGCTGCTCGTGCTTCATACGCACCTGCCCATTCTCGCGTGCGTCGCGGGCGGCGGCCTCGCGGCCGCACTGCTCGGGCTGGTGCTCGGGCCGCTGTTGCGGCTCTCGGGCGCCTACTTCTCGATTGCGAATCTCGCGGCGTCGCAGATCATCTACTTCGTTGTGTCGAACCCGAACCTGTCCGACGTGACCGGCGGCCCCTACGGACTCAAGATCGAACAGGTCTACAGTCCGGACGCAAGCTACGCCTGCATGCTCGGCGTTTTGCTCATCGCGTGCGCATTTGCGGCGTACTTCCGCACGTCCGGCTTTGGCATGTCGCTGCGTGCGGTCAAGCAGGATCCGGTGAGCGCGGCGATGGCGGGCGTCAACGTTGTGCAGGCGCGTCTCGTCGCGTGGCTGGTGTCGGCATTGATCGCCGGGCTCGCGGGCGGCACCTACGCATGGGGCATCTCGGTGTTCTATCCCGACGCGGTGTTCACGTTGCAGTTCTCGGTGTTCGCCATCGTGTTCGCACTCTTCGGCGGCGTCGGCACGGTCATCGGGCCGATTGTCGGCGCGGGGCTGCTCTACGTCCTGTACGCGGCGATCGGGATTTCCACGCCACAGTACTTCCAGTTCATCTATGGCGGTCTCATCGTGCTGCTCGTGCTGTTTCTGCCGGGTGGCCTCCTGTCGCTGCTGCAACGTCGGGGTATCCATGTCTTCTGAATTGTTGCAACTCGTGGGCGTTCACAAGCGCTTCGGCGCACAGGTCGTGCTCAACGATGTGAACTTTGCTGTCGTGCCCGGCGAGATCGTCGGTCTCGTCGGCCCGAATGGCTCCGGCAAGACGACGACCATCAACGTGATCTCGGGGCTCCTGCAGGCGGACGAGGGCGCGATCGATTTCCTCGGGCAAACGATCAACCGCATGCCGATGCACCGGCGTGTACACCTTGGCATCAACCGTACGTTTCAGGTGCCGAAGGTGTTTCGCGACATGACCGTGCACGAGAACGTTGAAGTCGCGGCGCGCAGCGTGCGTCTGGATCCCCGCGAGATCGGACCGATTCTCGAAGACATCGGTCTCGCCAGTGTGGCGTCGCGTGTCGCGGGTTCGCTGACGGTGAATCAACAGAAGCTGCTCGATCTCGGACGGGCGCTCGCCACGCGGCCGCAATTGCTGCTGGTCGACGAGATTGGTGCGGGGCTCAATCCCGCGGAATTGAATGTGATTGCCGAGTTGCTGCAACGACTGTCGGCACGTGGCATCGCGATGATCGTGGTCGAGCACTTGCTCGATTTTCTCAACCGCATCACCGAACGTGTGATCGTGCTCGGCGCCGGGCGCATGTTGTTCGAGGGACCGCTCGCGTCGGCAGCGCGCGACCCCGAGGTGATCGCTGCATTTATTGGAGCGGCATGATGACGGCATCCCTGGTAATCGAAGGCGTGGAGGCCGGCTATGGGGACATGCAGGTGCTCTGGGGCGTCGATATGCGGGTCGAGCCCGGGCAAACCGTGTTGTTGCTCGGTGCAAACAGCGCGGGCAAGACGACGCTGCTGCGCACGCTGATTGGGCTATTGCCGTGCAAGGGCGGGCGCATCACGCTCGACGGCGAGCGCATTGACACGCTGCGGCCTGATCAGCGGATTCGGCGCGGCATCGCATTCATGTCGGAGCTCGGTGTATTTCCGACGCTGTCGATCGACGAGAACATCGCGCTCGGCGGCTATTTCATGCCCGAAGCGAAAATCCGTCAGCGCAAGGAAGTGTTGTTCGCGCTTTTTCCCGCACTGGCGGCGAAGCGGCGTGCTGCCGCGGCAAGCCTGTCGGGGGGGCAACGCAAGATGCTCGGCATCGCGAAGGTGCTAATCGCCGAACCCCGCCTCCTGTTGATGGACGAGCCGTCCTCCGGTCTCGCGCCGGTGTTCGTCAAGCACGTGATCGACGCGTTGCGCACGGCCATTGGCGACGGAACCTCGTTGCTGATCGCGGAGCAGAATATCGCGTTCCTCGATCTTGCCGATCGCGGTTACTTGCTCGATCACGGCAAGGTTCGCGTGTCGGGCTCGCGCGCGGAGCTCGAAGCGAGCGACGCCGTGCGCGAGACTTACTTCGGGCTGTAAGGTTCGTTTGGCGAACGATGTCCGGGATGTCGACGCGTTGTCGTCGCGGACGCAGGACGCGGGCCTGATGAGGCCCCCTCCCGCCAGAGGATCGAGCGGAGCACGGGGATCGGGTACGCCGGACAAGCGCTTGTGCCGATGGTCGTCGGTCGCCGCACCGTTAGAATGATGGCTTCAGAGGAGACGGTGCGATGGGGCGGTGGGCAATGGACGTTCGCGGACCCGCGGGGCGCGGGCTTGCGGGGAGGCGGTCGTGAAGTTCGTCAGCGCAACGTCGCGTCGCACGCGTGTTTTGCTCGCGCTCGTGGTCGCGTTCGCCTTGCTGACGGTGGTGGGCGCATGGGTGGCCTATCGTTACGCGGAGCAGGTGGAGATTCGCACGCTGCGAGACACCGCTGCGCACCGGCTCGACGGCTACGAGAACGCGCTGACGAGCGAGGTTCGACACTATAGCTATCTGCCGTCGCTCGCGAGCCTGAATGCCGACGTGCTCTCGATGCTGCGCCATCCGACCGATCGCGATCTGGTCGCGCGGGTCAATGCGTATCTGCAGACCGTCAATGCAGACGCGGGCTCCAGCGCGTTCTACGTGATGGACAAGCAAGGCAACACGCTCGCGGCGAGCAACTGGAACCAGCCGAAGACGTTCGTCGGGTCGAACTTTTCGTTCCGCCCGTACTTTATCGGCGCCATGCGAGACGGCCATGGCCGTTTCTACGGGCTGGGCACCGTGAGCAATGAGGCGGGCTATTTTCTGGCCGAACGGATCTATGACGACGCGCATCGCGTGCTTGGCGTCGTGACGCTCAAGGTCAATCTCGACCGGATCGAATCGGTCTGGCGACAGGGCGCCGAGCCCGTGCTCGCCGTCGATTCGCATGGCGTGATCATGCTGTCGTCGGTGCCGGGGCTCAAATACAGGACACTACGTCCGCTGTCGGCGGCCGCGCGCGCCGAGATCGTGAGTACGCACCAGTACGATGCGCCGGGGGCACTCATGCCCGCTGGCTTCACCATCGAGCGCACACTCGCACCCAATGCGTGGATCGAGTCGGTGGCGCGCGACAATCCGCTGGCCGCCAGCCTGCCGACCCCTCAGCCGTTTCCAACCGAATTCCTGGTCGTTACCCGTCCCGTATCGGGCACCGACTGGCACATTGTCGTGCTGTCGAATCTCGCGCCTGCGCGAGCGGTGGCGCGTGCATTGGCCCGATCGGCCGCGCTCGGGCTCGCATTCGTCGTCGTGCTGGCGCTGACGGTGTGGCAGCGACGGCGCATTGTCGCGCAACGGCTGGCACTGCGCGAGGCGCTGCAGCAACTGAACGAGGAGCTCGAGCGCAAGGTCGCGCGGCGCACTGCGGCGCTGAGCCGCGCGAACCGCAATCTGGAGCACGAGGTCGCGATGCACAGGGAAACCGAGGCGCAGCTCAAGGCGGCATTCGAGGAGCTTGTGCAGGCGGGCAAGATGGCGGCGCTCGGGCAGATGGCGGCGGGCGTCACCCACGAGCTCAATCAGCCGCTCGCGGCGCTACGCACGCTGTCGGACAACGCGCTGACATTCCTCGAACGGGGGCGGCCGAGTCACGCCGAGGCCAATCTTCGGATGATCGGCGAGTTGATAGAGCGAATGGGGCGGATCACGTCGCAACTGAAGCGCTTCGCCCGCAAGGCGCCGACGCAGCTCCAGCCTGTCGTTGCCGCCGAGGCGATCAATAACGCGTTGTTCCTCGTTGGACAGCGGCTGCGAAAGGAGCGGGTCGAGCTCATGTTCGACGCGCAATTGGCCGATGCCCGCGTGCTCGCCGATGCCAATCGGCTCGAGCAAGTGCTCGTGAACCTGTTCACGAACGCGCTCGACGCGATGGCCATCACCCCGGTGCGACGCCTTGAGGTGACGGTCGAGGCGGATGGCAATACGACCGTGATCCGGGTGCGCGATACCGGCATGGGGCTTTCCGAGGCTGTGCGCGCGCGGCTCTTCGAGCCGTTCTTCACGACGAAGGAGCAGGGCACGGGGCTGGGCCTCGGGTTGGCGATCTCCGAGGGCATCGTGCGTGAGTTCAGCGGTTCGCTGAAAGCCTCCGGCCGGCCGGAGGGCGGCGCCGAGTTCAGTATTTATCTACGTACGTACAGGGAGGGCAACCCGTGATCCCAGACAGCTTGCGCGTGCTGCTCGTGGAGGATGACGCGGCAGTGAGGCTCGGTACTGTCCAGGCGTTGCAGCTAGCGGACATCGAGGTCGACGCGTTTGGAAGCGCCGAGGAGGCGCTTGAGCACATCGACGGCGATTTTCCGGGTATTGTCGTCAGCGATGTGCGTCTGCCCGGCATGACGGGACTCGAACTGCTCGAACGCGTGAAGGCAATGAGCGCGTCGATGCCGGTCATTCTCGTGACCGGGCACGGCGACATCGCGATGGCGGTACAGGCCATGCGCCTCGGCGCTTACGACTTCGTTGAAAAGCCGTTCGCGTCGGAGCGGATCGTCGAGCTTGCGCGACGTGCGCTCGAGCACCGACGGCTTACGCTCGAACTGACGGCCGTGCGCAGGCAGCTCGAGAGTCGTGATCGTATCGATGCGAGGATCCTCGGGAATTCGCGACCCGTGGAGCATTTGCGCAAGCTGATCCTCGAACTGGCCAATACCGATGCGAACGTGCTGGTGTTCGGCGAGACGGGCACCGGCAAGGAACTGGTTGCGCGCTGCCTGCACGACTTCGGCCCGCGCCGCGACAAACCCTTTGCCGCGCTGAACTGCGCGGGCCTTCCCGAATCGCTATTCGAGAGCGAAGTGTTCGGCCATGAGGCTGGCTCGTTCACGGGGGCGTTGAAACGTCGCATCGGCAAGCTGGAATATGCGCAGGCCGGCACGCTCTTTCTCGACGAGATCGAGACGATGCAGATGGCACTTCAGGTCAAGTTCCTGCGTGTGCTTCAGGAGCGCCAGTTCGAGCGGATTGGCTCGAACGAACTGCTGCCGATGAATTGCCGGATCATTGCCGCGACGAAGGCGGATCTGCTCGAGCTCGCCCGCCAGCAGCGGTTTCGCGACGATCTCTACTATCGGCTTGGGGTGATCGTGCTCGAGATCCCCTCGCTACGGGAGCGTCGGGAAGACATTCCGCTGCTGTTCGAGCACTTTGTGCTGCGGGCGGCGGCGGCGTACGGTCGTCCGGTGCCGGAGATCGGCGCCGAGCGTCTGAATCGGCTGATGGCGCGCCCGTGGCCCGGAAACGTGCGCGAACTGTGCAACGTCGCCGAGCGCTTTACGCTCGGACTCGGGACCGGAGATCCGGACGACGGCCCGCAGGGGACGCCGCGCACGCTCGACGAGCAGATGAACCTGTTCGAGCGGCGTTTCATCGAAGAGGCGTTGCGCGCGTCCGGCGGACGCGCATCGCTCGCTTGCGAAAAGCTGGGCATTCCCCGAAAGACCTTGTACGACAAGATGCGGCGCCTCGGCATCGTGTCCGATGATTTCAAGTGAAATCAGGGCAAGGGAAGCGATCGAATCCATCGGCCGGTCGCGCCCCCTGCCGCCGCGAGACCGCGATTCCGGCGGCGCGTCAGTCGTGCGCGAGGCACGACGGCTATACTGGTCAGGTCAGCGTTGCTTGAGTTCGCTGCCGGTCGCCGAATCGATGGTCGCGATCCCCCATTGCCACCCTAATCCCGGGCAGTTTGAAGGCGGGACAACGTGCGGTAGCGAATTCGCATAGCGCCCCTCGTGGCCGCCGCGGCCCGGTGGTCGGGATCTATCTCACCCGTGCCCTTGAGCGCGCCCGGGCGCCCGATTCATCGGTGCGAGCCACGGGGCATGTCGCCCTGCCGTGCGTAGAGACCCCCCATTCGGACTGGCTAAGGGATAATCGCGATCTTGCGCGGCGGCCGAGTTTTCGGGACGCGCCAATGGTGCCTGCGCAAAAATGGTAATCATTACTATTTGCGCGCGAGATTTCATTTTTTGATGTTTTGAACACACAGAGACGAAGGGATGCCTGATTTCACGATGGTGGACGACTCGATTCCGGTCATTACGGTGGATGGCCCAACGGCATCCGGCAAAGGGACGGTGGCACACCGTGTGGCCGATGCATTGGGCTTTCACTATCTCGACAGTGGGGCGCTGTACCGGCTGACGGCGCTGGCGAGCGCCCGGCACGGGATCGATCCGGACGACGTCGGGGCGCTGACGGTGCTCGCAGAGACGCTCGATGTGCGGTTCAAGGAGCAGCGCATCTGGCTGGCCGGGGAGGACGTCACCGACGCGATACGCGCCGAGGCGATCGGCAACCGGGCATCGAGCATCGCCGTGCACAAGGCGGTCCGTCACGCGCTCGTGTCGCTTCAGCGGGCCTTCAAGACCGCGCCAGGCCTCGTTGCGGACGGTCGCGACATGGGCACGGTGATCTTCCCGGAGGCCGATCTGAAGGTGTTTTTGACGGCCACACCGCAGGCGCGCGCCGAGAGGCGTTATAAGCAATTGATAGAAAAAGGATTTTCTGCTAACATAGACAGTCTGATGCTGGATCTTGAGGCGCGCGATGCGCGGGATCGTACCCGTGCCGAAGCGCCCCTACGGCCAGCAGAGGGTGCGCGGGTACTCGACACGTCGGGGCTGAACGTCGATCAGGCGGTGGCCCAGGTGCTCGAATGGTTCGCGCAGGTGCAGTATCCGCAAGGCGCCTGACAGGGTGTTTCATGCAGTCACCCGTCGTGGCTTTGTCAACCTTTAACCCAACCGTTGTGCGTGATCGTCAACCCCCCCTTCGGGTGACGGACGTCAGCGGCGTAATCCACATTTATGTCCGACCTGCAAACCTCGACTAACGAATCATTCGCGGCACTCTTCGAAGAGTCGCTCTCCCGTCAAGACATGCGTGCTGGTGAAGTCATCAGCGCAGAAGTCGTTCGGGTTGACCACAACTTTGTGGTCGTCAACGCCGGGCTCAAGTCCGAAGCGTACATCCCTATCGAAGAATTCCTGAATGATCAGGGCGAGGTCGAAGTTCAGGCCGGCGATTTTGTTTCCGTGGCGATCGACGCCCTGGAAAACGGCTACGGCGACACCGTGCTGTCGCGCGACAAGGCCAAGCGTCTGGCCTCGTGGCTGCAACTGGAAAAGGCCCTCGAATCGGGCGAGCTCGTGACCGGCACGATTACCGGCAAGGTCAAGGGCGGCCTGACCGTCATGGTCAACGGCATCCGCGCATTCCTGCCGGGCTCGCTGGTGGACACGCGTCCGGTCAAGGACACGACCCCGTACGAAGGCAAGACCCTCGAATTCCGTGTGATCAAGCTCGATCGCAAGCGCAACAACGTTGTGCTCTCGCGTCGTGCCGTGATCGAAGCCACCCAGGGTGAAGAGCGCGCCAAGCTGCTCGAGACGCTCAAGGAAGGCGCGATCGTCAAGGGCGTGGTCAAGAACATCACCGACTACGGCGCATTCGTCGACCTCGGCGGTATCGACGGCCTGCTGCACATCACCGACATCGCCTGGCGTCGTGTGCGTCACCCGAGCGAAGTGCTGTCGGTTGGCCAGGAAGTCACCGCCAAGATCCTCAAGTTCGATCAAGAGAAGGGCCGTGTCTCGCTGGGCGTCAAGCAACTCGGCGACGATCCGTGGGAAGGCATTGCTCGCCGCTACCCGCAAGGCACCCGCCTGTTCGGCAAGGTCACCAACATTACCGACTACGGCGCATTCGTCGAAGTGGAATCGGGCATCGAAGGCCTGGTTCACGTGTCGGAAATGGACTGGACCAACAAGAACGTTGCACCGACCAAGGTTGTCCAGCTGGGCGACGAAGTCGAAGTCATGGTGCTCGAGATCGACGAAGACCGTCGTCGTATCAGCCTGGGCATGAAGCAGTGCAAGGCGAACCCGTGGGACGACTTCTCGCGCAACTTCAAGAAGGGCGACAAGATCAAGGGCGGCATCAAGTCGATCACCGACTTCGGCGTGTTCATTGGTCTGCCGGGCGGCATCGATGGCCTGGTTCACCTGTCGGACCTGTCGTGGAGCGAAACCGGCGAAGACGCCGTGCGCAAGTACAAGAAGGGCGACGAAGTCGAAGCCGTGGTTCTGGGCATCGACGTCGAGAAGGAACGCATCTCGTTGGGCATCAAGCAGCTCGAAGGCGATCCGTTCAACTCGTTCGTGGCCATTCACGACAAGGGCTCGATCGTTGACGGTACCATCAAGGCGGTCGACCCGAAGGGTGCCGTCGTGTCGCTGGGTGAAGACGTCGAAGGTTACCTGCGCGCTTCGGAAATTTCGCACGACCGTGTGGAAGATGCCCGCAACGTGCTCAAGGAAGGTGAAGCCGTCAATGCAATGATCGTCAACATCGATCGCAAGTCGCGCAACATCAACCTGTCGATCAAGGCGAAGGATTCGGCTGAACAGCAAGAAGCGATCAGCAAGATGTCGTCGGATAGCTCGGCAGCGAGCGGCACCACGAATCTGGGTGCCCTGCTCAAAGCCAAGCTGGACAGCCAGAATCAGTAAGGTCCAAGGCCTATGACCAAGTCTGAATTGGTCAACCAGTTGGCGGCGCGGTTTCCCCAGTTGGTGCTCAAGGATGCCGATTTCGCGGTGAAGACCATTCTCGATGCGATGGCAGACGCGCTTGCGCGCGGTCATCGAATCGAGATCCGCGGTTTCGGTAGCTTCGGGCTCAACCGTCGGCCACCGCGTGTCGGCCGCAATCCGAAGTCGGGTGAGAAAGTGATGGTGCCGGAGAAATTCGTGCCGCACTTCAAGCCCGGCAAGGAGTTGCGAGAGCGGGTTGATCACAAGGCGTCGGACCAATAAGGCCCTTTGGGATCTACTACGCGAGAAAAGCGCCTTCGGGCGCTTTTTTTGCATTTGGCGGCAAGACGTGCGGGCCACTGACGCCAACGTGAAGCTTGCTGCAGTAACGGCGCCTGACGGAGCACATCCGGTACAATACGGCCACGTGCCGGCCCGGGTGCGTCGGCGGCATCGACGCCGTGGCCCGTGGCCGCTCAAGTCGCAAAACATACGGCAACCCTGCCGCAGGAGCCTTTCGGCATGAAGCTGATTGTTTGGATCGTTCGTCTCATCGTGTTTGTGGTGTTGCTGTGTCTCGCGCTCGCCAACACGGGCGAAGTCACGTTGAACCTTTTCCTGGGGCATACGTGGACGGCACCGCTCATCATGATCGGCCTGGCGTTTTTCGTGGTCGGTGGCGTCATCGGCGTGCTCGCGACATTGCCGAGCCTGATGCGTCAGCGCCTGGAGCTACGCCGCACGCGGCGCGATCTGGCCCGTGCACAACGCGACCCCGAGGCGGGGGATCAACCGCCGATGCTACCGCCGGTCTAATTCGGGCGACACGGCGCGCGACGCTCGCCCTCTTCATCGACTGTTTCAACGACAACACGCATTCATGGAATTCGAGGTCTGGTGGCTATTGGCCATCCCCGTGATTTTTGGCTGCGGCTGGGTGGCCGCACGCCTGGATCTGCGCAGCTTGCTCTCCGAGAGCCGTAATCTGCCGGCGTCCTACTTTCGCGGTCTGAACTTCCTGCTCAACGAGCAGCCCGACAAGGCGATCGATGCCTTCATCGAAGTCGCCAAGCTTGATCCCGAGACCACCGAGCTGCACTTCGCGCTGGGTAGTCTGTTCCGTCGTCGCGGCGAGACGGAGCGCGCCATTCGTGTGCACCAGAACCTGCTCTCGCGCCATGACCTGCCGTCAGCCGATCATGAGCACGCGCTCTACGAACTCGGCCACGATTTTCTCAAGGCGGGGTTGCTAGACCGTGCCGAAGAGGCGTTCGGCCGACTGCACACTGGGGCTTATGCCAAGGCAGCGCAACATGCAAAGCTCACGATCTATCAGATCGAGAAGGAATGGCATAAGGCGCTGACCGAGGCCGAGGCGCTGAGTGACCTCGACCCTGCCGTGTCGTACCGCAAGGAGATCGCGCAGTTCCACTGCGAGCTGGCGCAGGAAGCGCTGCAACGCAAGGACGCCGACGCCGTTACGCAAGCGCTGGACGCTGCGCTCGCGGTCAATCCCGCCAACGTGCGTGCGCCGCTGCTGCGCGGCGACATGCTGCTCGCTGCGGGCGACGCCGAAGGCGCGTTGCGCGTGCTTCGCACCATCGAGCAGCAGAATCCGGTGTACCTCGGCCTGGCGGCCAAGCGCCTGATGCGGGCGTATGAGGCATTGGGCCGGGCGAAAGAAGGGCTCGCCGTGCTGAGCGATGGGCTGCGCAAGAATCCGTCGGACGATCTGCTGGAGATCGTCTACGAGCAGTCGATTGCCCTCGAAGGCCCGGAAGCGGCGCTCAAGCTCATGCGCGAACAGATGCACCGCGCGCCGAGCGCGCCCGGCATGGTGCGCCTGCTCGAAGCCCATGCCGCCACGGCGCACGGCGACACGCAGTCGGACCTGCAACTCATGGGCAAGCTCATCACGCAGCGTACCAAGTCGTTGCCCCGGTATGTCTGCGACCAGTGCGGCTTCCGAGCGCGATTGTTTTATTGGCAATGCCCCGGCTGTAACGGCTGGGAGACCTATACGCCGCGACGTGTCGACGTGCCGGCGGCCTCCTAATTTTTCTCAACTCGCAAATTATGAAGATCACTATCATCGGCTCCGGATACGTCGGCCTCGTCACTGGGGCGTGCCTGGCGGACGTCGGCAACGACGTGTTCTGCCTCGACGTCGATCCGCGCAAGATCGAAATCCTGAACAACGGCGGCGTGCCGATTCACGAACCCGGCCTGCAGGAAGTCATCGCGCGCAATCGCGCCGCTGGCCGCCTTCAATTTTCGACCGATGTCGAAGCCTCGGTCGCCCATGGCGACGTTCAGTTCATCGCGGTGGGCACGCCCCCGGACGAAGATGGCTCGGCCGACCTTCAATATGTCGTGGCCGCGGCGCGCAACATCGGCCGCTACGCCAAGAGCTTCAAGGTCATCGTCGATAAATCGACCGTGCCGGTCGGTACGGCCGACAAGGTGCGTGCTGCGGTGGCTGACGAACTCGGCAAGCGTGGCGAAAACGTGTCGTTCTCCGTCGTTTCGAACCCCGAATTCCTGAAGGAAGGGGCGGCCGTTGACGATTTCATGCGCCCGGATCGTATCGTGATCGGTGTGGACGGCGACACCGACGGCCAGCAGGCGCGCGCGATGATGAAGCGCCTGTATTCACCGTTCAACCGCAACCACGAGCGCACCCTGTACATGGACGTGCGCTCGGCGGAATTTACCAAGTACGCGGCAAACGCCATGCTCGCCACGCGCATCTCGTTTATGAACGAGATGGCCAATCTGGCCGATCGCGTCGGCGTGGATATCGAAGACGTGCGCAAGGGCATTGGTTCGGACCCGCGTATCGGCTACCACTTCCTGTACTCCGGCTGCGGCTACGGTGGCTCGTGCTTCCCGAAGGACGTCCAGGCGCTCGTGCGCACCGCCGAGGACTATGGCCTGCCGTTGCGCATTCTCAACGCAGTGGAAGCCGTCAATGAAACGCAAAAGGCCGTGCTGATCGACAAGATTGTCAACCGCCTCGGCGACGATCTGTCGAACAAGACGTTCGCCTTGTGGGGGCTGGCGTTCAAGCCGAATACCGACGACATGCGCGAAGCCCCGAGCCGCCGCGTCATCGCCGAGCTGGTGCGTCGTGGCGCCCGGGTGCGCGCTTACGATCCGGTGGCGCTCGACGAAGCGCGCCGCGTGGTCGCGCTCGACTTTGCAGACGATGCCGAGGCGCACGCCCGCATCGAATTCTGTGCGACGCAGAACGACACGCTGACGGGCGCCGACGCGCTCGTCATCGTCACGGAATGGAAGGCGTTCCGCAGCCCGGACTTCGCGCGGGTGAAGGCGGCGCTTTCGCTGCCGCTGATTTTCGACGGCCGGAATCTGTACGAACCGGACGCCATGAAGGAGCTGGGCATCGAGTACCACGGCATCGGCCGTGGGTTGCACGAGTCGGCCTGAGTCACGAGGAGCGTCAGATGACTTTGACGGCAACTTCGCTCACGCGCACGGTGCAGGCACCCGGCGTGCCCACCGTGCCTCGCGCGGCGTTCGGTCGCGCGCGCGTGCTGATCGTCGGCGACGTGATGCTCGATCGCTACTGGTTCGGCGACGTCAATCGCATTTCCCCGGAAGCGCCGGTGCCGGTGGTGCACGTCAAGCGCAACGAAGAACGGCTGGGCGGTGCGGCGAACGTGGCGCTCAACGCCGCGTCGCTGGGGGCGCAGGCCGGGCTGCTTTGCGTGCTGGGGGAAGACGAACCGGGCGAGCGCGTCGTCGACCTGCTCGACGAGAGCGGTGTGACGGCCTTTGTGACCCGCGACGCCGATCTGGCGACGACGATCAAGCTGCGCATCGTGTCGCGTCAGCAGCAATTGCTGCGCATCGATTTCGAGAACCAGCCGGCCCGGGAAGTGCTGCTGGCGGTGCTTGATCAGTATCGTCAACTGCTCGACAGCTACGACGTCGTGCTGCTCTCGGATTACGCCAAGGGCGGCCTGACGCATGTGCAGCCGATGATCGAAGCGGCGCGCGCCGCAGGCAAAATGGTACTCGTGGACCCGAAGGGCAGTGATTACGAGCGATATCGCGGCGCCAGCATCCTGACGCCGAACCGCTCTGAATTGCAGCAAGTCGTGGGCGAATGGCGCTCGGAAGACGACCTGACAGCCCGCGCGCAGACGCTGCGTGAGTCGCTTGATCTCGAGGCGCTGTTGCTCACGCGTTCGGAAGAAGGCATGACGCTCTTCACCGCGAGCGGCGCGCTGCACGTGCCGGCGCAGGCACGCGAAGTGTATGATGTTTCAGGCGCGGGCGACACTGTGATCGCAACGCTCGCCGCATCGCTTTCTGCGGGTCTGCCGCTCGCGCAGGCCGTTGTGCTCGCCAATCGCGCGGGCAGTATTGTCGTCGGCAAGCTGGGTACGGCGACTGTGGACTACACCGAACTCTTTTCCGAACTGACATGACCATCATCGTGACCGGTGCCGCGGGATTCATTGGCGCCAACCTCGTCAAAGCCCTCAACGAGCGCGGCGAAACCAACATCGTGGCAGTCGACAACCTCACGCGCGCCGACAAGTTCCGCAACCTGGTCGACTGTGAGATCAGCGATTACCTCGACAAGACCGACTTCGTCGCGCGCTTCCAGCGTCGTGAATTCGGCCGTGTGCGCGCGATTTTCCACGAAGGCGCCTGCTCCGACACCATGGAGACCGACGGCCGCTACATGATGGAGAACAACTTCCGTTATACGCGTGCGTTGTTCGAAGCGTGCCAGGCGCAGACCGTGCCGTTCCTCTACGCCTCGTCTGCGGCGACGTACGGTGCGTCGGAAACGTTTGTGGAAGCACGGGAATTCGAGAAACCGCTCAACGTCTACGGTTACTCGAAGTTTCTGTTCGACCAGATCGTGCGTCGGGCGATGCGCGAGGCCGGCGGCAAGCTTCCGAGTCAGGTGGCCGGTTTTCGCTACTTCAACGTCTATGGCGCGCGTGAGGCGCACAAGGGGCGTATGGCCTCGGTCGCGTTCCACAACTTCAACGAATTCCGCGCCAATGGTCGGGTGAAGCTCTTCGGTGAATACAACGGCTACGCTGCCGGTACGCAAAGCCGCGACTTTGTGTCGGTGGAAGACGTGGTGAAGGTGAACCTGCACTTTTTCGACCATCCTGAGCGAAGCGGCATCTTCAACCTCGGCACGGGCCGTGCCCAGCCGTTCAACGATATCGCCGTTGCCGTGATCAACACGCTTCGCGCCGAAGCGGGGGAGTCGGCGCTGTCGCTCGACGAACTGGTCAAGCAGGGACTCGTGGAGTACATCCCGTTCCCCGACGCGCTGCGCGGCAAGTACCAATGCTTTACGCAGGCGAACATTGATCATCTTCGTCAATCGGGTGGTTATCAGCAGCCTTTCTACACGGTGGGTGAGGGCGTCTCGCGGTACGTGCGCTGGTTGCTCGCGCAGTAAATGGCGAGTCACAGCGCAAGACGGACGGGGAGCCCACTGGCTCCCCGTTTTGTTTGATGTTGTGGGCGTGCGATGTCATCCGTAGCCGTTCCTGGACGTTAAGCCATAATCGGGGTGTCGAGGATGTCCACGATATCCGCGATATCGGCCCGAGTGACTTCATAAGGAACAGATCATGCTTCGCAAGTTCTTGCTGGCGGTTGTTGCCTTTTTCACCCTGTGCGGCCTGGCCATGGCTGCCGTCGACATCAATACCGCCGACCAGGCGCAGCTCGAATCGCTCAAGGGCATTGGGCCGGTCAAATCCAAAGCCATCGTCGACGAGCGTAACGCCCACGGCCCTTACAAGGATGCGGCGGACGTTGCCAAACGCGTCAAGGGGCTGGGCGCCAAGTCCGTGACCACGCTTCAGTCCGAAGGCATGACGATCAACGGGCAGGGTGGGGCCGCGGCGCCTGCGGCACCGGCCAAACCGATGCCGCCTGCCGCGCAAACGCCTGTGGCACCTGCGACGACCGCCAAGCCCATGACGCCGGCGGCGCCTGTCCCATCGACGACGACTCAAAAGACGCCTGTGCCGACGCCTGCCGCCGGTTCGACGATGAAGCCTGCGGCGCCAGGTGCGGCGACTATGTCGGCCAAGCGCTCGACGCCGGCTCCGGTGGCGGCATCGGCCGCAGGCGCATCGGACGCGAAGGCGACCCGGTCGAAGAAGTCGAAGGATGCCAAGGCGGCCAAGGCGGGCGCGGCCCCTGCCGCGGCATCGGCGCCGGCGGCCGCGCCCGCCGCAGCCCCGGCAAAGCCCTCCAAATCCAAGAAGGCCAAGGCTCCGTCGGCGGCTAGCGCACCGAAGCTCTGACGCCCCGACGGGCGGCCGGGCATCGCCATTGCGATGTCCGGCCGAAATCCCTCCCCTGAGCGCGGACATGGCCGGTGGATTAGAATGTTCCGATTCCCGACCGAAACAGCTTAGCGCAATGGCCTACAAGACTATCGAAGACACCATCGGCAATACGCCGCTGGTACAACTGATGCGTTTGCCCGACGACGAAATCCGTCGCCGCAACAACGTGATTCTCGGCAAGCTCGAGGGCAACAACCCGGCGGGGTCGGTGAAAGACCGTCCGGCGCTGTCGATGATCAAGCACGCCGAATTGCGCGGCCGCATCAAGCCCGGCGATACGCTGATTGAAGCCACGTCCGGCAATACCGGCATTGCGCTGGCGATGGCTGCGGCCGTTCGCGGCTACAAGATGGTCCTCGTCATGCCGGAAGATCTCTCCATCGAGCGCCGTCAGAGCATGGGTGCGTATGGCGCTGAGATCATCCTGACACCAGTCAAGGGGGGCATGGAATACGCCCGCGATCTCGCCGAGCAGATGCAGCGCGACGGACGCGGCATCATCCTCGACCAGTTCGCCAACCCGGACAACCCGCTCGCGCACTACGAGAGCACCGGTCCGGAGATCTGGCGCGATACCGAAGGGCGCGTCACCCACTTTGTCTCCGCAATGGGTACGACGGGCACGATCATGGGCGTATCGCAGTATCTGAAAGAGCAGAGCGACGCGGTGCAGATCATCGGCGCCGAACCCGCCGAAGGCTCGCGCATCCCGGGCATTCGAAAGTGGCCGGAAGCCTACCTGCCGAAGATCTTCGATCGGGCACGTGTGGATCGCACCATCCCCGTGACGCAGGCGGAAGCGGAAATCATGGCGCGCCGTCTTGCGGCGGAAGAGGGAATTTTCTGCGGCATCTCAGCTGCGGGCGCCTGCCAGATTGCATTGAATCTGGCGCATGAAGTCGAGAATGCCACGATCGTGTTCGTGGTGTGCGATCGCGGCGATCGTTATTTGTCGACCGGGGTGTTCCCGGCGTAATGCGCCGCGGTGCCGGTCACGCGCACGTGACGGGATGCCTCGCATCATGAACAACGGGACCCAGTGGGTCCCGTTTTGCAAGGCGAGTGCGGCTCGGCATCCTGTCTTACGGAGCGCGCGCTGCCTTGATCGCGTCGGCAAGATCGTACACCGACATCGCGTAGAAGAAGCTACGGTTGTAACGCGTGAGCACGTAGAAGTTCGTCAGACCCATGCGGTATTCGGTGGCTTGTCCCGGCGTAGGCAGATCGACGATGAGCACCGGCGTGTCGAGCGATGCCCCGACATCGAGCCGCGGCTCGTTCATCAGCATGCCTGCCTTGATGAAGTCGCCGAGCTTCCAATGCGGCTCAGGTTGCCCGTCTGCCCCGGCTTCGGCCAACCCCTGACTGCCGCGATCCCCGGCGATATTCCAGACGACCGGTTGTTTCGCCTGCCAGCCGTGCTGCTTGAGAAAATTGGCGACGCTGCCGATGGCGTCGGCCACATCGTTCGTGAGGTTGATCTTGCCGTCGCCGGTGTAATCGACGGCGTAGTTGCGGATCGATGACGGCATGAACTGCGGAATGCCGATGGCGCCTGCGTACGAACCGTAGATGCCGAACGGATCGACCCCGCGCTCGCGCGCGTAGAGCAACAGGTTTTCCAGCTCGTTGCGAAACAGCGCCATGCGCTCCGACCGGTTGCGGGCGGGCGGATAGTCGAACGCCAGCGTGGTGAGCGCATCGATGGTGCGGAAGTTGCCCATGTTGCGCCCGTAAATGGTCTCGACGCCGATGATCGCGACGATGATCTCCTCGGGCACCCCATATTGTTTCGCCGCGCGCGCGAGTGCCGCCGCATTCTGGTTCCAGAAACGCACGCCGCCGTTGATGCGCGTGTTATCGAGAAAATTCCGCTCGTACCGTGTCCAGTTCTTCTGGCCGGGCGTGGCGGGCGGTGCCGCCAGACGCGCCGCCGTCTGCGAGAACACCACGCGCGAGAAGACATTTTGCAGCTCGGCGCGATCGAATCCGTCGCGCGCCACGAGGTCGTTGATGAACGCGTCGACCTCGGGGTTCGCCGCATAGCGTTGCGGTACGACCTCTTCCTCGAATTCCGCCTTTGCGATCGGCTTGGCGCGTGTTTGCGCGTGCACGCCGGCAGACGTCAGCGCGAACGTGCCGACGCAAAGCGCCACGCCGAACGCCTGCGCGAGCCGCAACAGTGGCGAGAGGGAGGGGGTGTCGGCACGTTTGCGCAGGGCAGCCGCGCGAGGGCGGTCAGTGTCCGGTCGATGGGGCGGGCGCGTGTGCGCCGGCGAGAGCGAATCGTACATCCGTACCGGTGATGTCATGCTGTCTGTCAGGCCTGTATGAAGTCCGAAGGCAACGCAGCCACCTTGGCCGCCGTCGCGTTAGTCGCGTTGACGCGTTCGTCAGGGCGTGCGTCAGTGATCCGAGACGCGCCGATAACGAGAGCATCAACCATTCATGCCGGTTCCCGCCGTCCCGAAATTCAGGTGAACGGCCCTTGCCGGCTGACACGGGTCTGCTGGGAGACTGCTTGGCAGTATAACCGAGTGCACCTGTGATACCTTAAGGCCTGAGCACTGTCCGTGACAGGACTCATGGGGGATGCCGGCCATCGGCAAGCGAGCGGCAGTGTAGTGCGGCATCGCATGCCACGCGCTCCGCCCGGCCGCTACCGGACGCGAGGCGCACGGCACGGCGGGCGTCCCCCACCCGTCCCACCATAACGATTCGAAGCGATAGGCGACACACCGAATGGCTACCGGGTTTTATACGCACCCCGATTGCATCCGTCACGAAATGGGCGAGTGGCATCCGGAATGTCCCGAACGGCTGCGTGCCATCGAGGACCAATTGATCGCAGGACGCATCGACGGCCTGCTCGAGCGCCGTGAAGCCCCAGCCGCCGACGAGGCCAGCCTGCGGCTCGTGCACACGCAGGATCACATCGACTTCATTCGCGACAACATCCCCGAGTCCGGCTATTTCCCGATCGATCCCGACACGTTGCTCAACCCGTACTCGTGGCGTGCGGCCACGCGTGCGGCCGGTGCGGCGATTGCGGCGACCGATGCCGTGCTGCGCGGCGAGCTCGACAACGCGTTTTGCAGCGTTCGCCCGCCGGGCCATCACGCCACGCCTACGCGCGCCATGGGTTTTTGTCTGTTCAATAACGTGGCGATCGCTGCGGCGCACGCGCTCGAAGTGCACGGACTCTCGCGGGTGGCGATCGTCGACTTCGACGTGCATCACGGCAACGGAACGGAAGCCGCGTTCGGCAACGATGAACGCGTGCTGATGTGCGGCATTTTTCAGCACCCTTTCTACCCGTTTTCGGGCGCGGTCGATCCGGCACCGAACATGCTCAACATTCCGATCGCCGCGCGTACCTCGGGCATGCAGGTCCGTGAGGCGATCGACTACGGCTGGCTGGGTCAACTCGACGCGTTCCGTCCGGAGATGATCTTCTTCTCGGCGGGCTTCGACGCGCACCGCGAAGATGACCTCGGCAATCTCGGTCTGACCGAGGCGGACTTCGCGTGGATCACCGAACGCGTGAAAGCGGTGGCGGATCGTCATGCGAAGGGGCGCATTGTGAGCTGCCTGGAGGGCGGCTACAACCTTTCGGCGCTCGGACGCAGTGTCGTGGCGCACCTGAAAGTGCTCGCCGACGTTTGATAATTCGCGCTTGACGACTGTGCGATGCCGCGCGAAACGACGCGGTACGGGAGAGAGACCATGACCGCATCCGAAGCGACGACAGCGACGCCTGAGCCGCTTGTTCTCGTCACACGAGGTGAAGGCGAGCTGGCCGGTGTGGTCACGCTGACGCTGAATCGCCCGCGTCAATTCAACGCCCTCTCGATAGCGATGCTCGACGCGCTGCAACGTGCGCTCGACGACACGCAGCGCGATGCCAGCGCGCGCGTGGTTGTGCTGGCGGCCGCCGGTCCGGCGTTCTGTGCCGGACACGATCTCAAGGAAATGCGCGCCGAACCGTCGCTCGACAGCTACCGCGCGCTGTTCAATCAATGCACGCGTGTGATGCTGACGATGCAGCGCATGCCGCAGCCGGTCATTGCCCGCGTGCATGGCATTGCAACGGCGGCGGGATGTCAACTGGTTGCGATGTGCGATCTGGCGGTGGCGACGTCGGCGGCGCGCTTCGCTGTCTCCGGCATCAACGTCGGCCTTTTCTGCGCGACGCCGGGTGTGGCCCTCTCGCGCAATCTCTCGCGCAAGCAGGCGATGGAGATGCTGCTCACGGGCGATTTCATCGACGCGCAGACGGCCCGCGAGCGCGGTCTCGTCAATCGTGTGGTGGCAATGGAGCGGCTTGACGCGGAAGTGGCGGCGCTATGCCGTTCGATCCTGGCGAAGCCCGCCGCGGCGGTGGCAGCGGGCAAGGGGTTGTTCTACCGGCAGGTCGAGACCGGCATCGAGGCCGCTTATCAGATGGCCGGGCAGACGATGGCCTGCAACATGATGGACGAATGTGCGCTGGAAGGGGTGCAAGCGTTCATCGAGAAGCGCGCCCCCGACTGGGCGAAGCGGCCCGACTGACGGGGACGGCGGCCCGAAGCGCCCGATGCGTTTTGGGCGCCGAACGTGCTTATCGAATCGTTTCGCGGTTCTCGCGCCTTACCACTGCTTTTCCAGCACGAGCGGCCCGGGCATCGCCGTACGGCTCACGGCGTATCCCTTGTCGGTGAACCAGGCGCGCAGCGCCTTGATCATGTCCGGATTGCCGCAAACCATGATGCGCGACGTGGCCGGGTCGAGCGTCGCCCCCATCGCCTTCTCCAGCTCGCCTGACGCCAGCAGCGACGTCACACGTCCGTTCAGCGCGCCTGGCGCTTGCTCGCGCGTCACGCACGCGGCGTAATTCAGTTTATCGACCAGCGACGGATCGACGTCGGGGTGCGAGAAATGCTTCAGCTCGTCGTAATAGGCGAGGTCGTGCGCCCATCGCACGCTGTGCACGACGAAGAGGCGTTTGAAGCGGTGCCATACCGCGGGGTCGCGCAGGATCGACACAAAGGGTGCCAGACCAGTACCGGTGGCGAGCAGCCAGAGGTCTTCGCCGCCGGTGAATCGGTCGAGCGTCAGGAAGCCATAGGCGGTGTGATCGACGAAGAGCGTGTCGCCGACCTTGAGTTGCGCCAGACGGGGCGTGAGTTTCCCCTCGGGAATCGTGATCAGGTAGAACTCCAATGTATCTTCATTGGGCGAGTTCACCAATGAATAGGGGCGCCAGATCATCTCGCCGCTTTCGCTGTCGTCGTCGGGAAGTCCGAGCCGCACGAACTGTCCCGCTGTAAATTGCAGGCCGGGCGGTCGCGTGGTCTTGATACTGAAGATCGTCGGCGTCCAGAAATGCATGCCGGTGACCGTTTGCGGCGAGTATTTCGTCTGCGCTTGCATGCCGGAGGCTCCTCGCAGTTCCACACGTCTTCAGTGTAGCGCGCAGCAGGGCAGCGCGTGACGAGACCCTGCTCGCGTGCGGGGTTCCGGGCGTGTGTCGGGTGCTTGGCCCACGCCAATGCTCAGACGCTGTCGTGTGCCCCGACGGTCGGTTGCGTCGGCTGCGCCACTGGCGTCTCGGGCAGGTGTTGCATCAGCCACTGTGTCAGTTCGTCGATGACCTTTTCGCGATCGAGATCGTTGAGCGTTTCGTGAAAGTGCCCGGGATAGAGGCGCAGTGTCTTGTCCTGCGAGCCCGCGTTGCCGTGGAATTGCTCGCTTGCCCATGGGGCGGTGAGTCGGTCGGCGGTGCCGTGGAAGACGTACAGCGGCAGACGTAGCGCGTCGGCGTTGGCGTGAATGCGCGCCATCGCGTCGAGCAGCTCGGCGGCGGTGCGCGCCGGCGTGCCGCGATAGGCGTTGAGTGGATCTTGCTTCGCGGCGGCCACCACGGCCTTGTCGCGCGCGATCATGGCAGGATCGATCTTGAAGACGGGCACCTTGGGCAGCCAGCGCGACACCCAGCGCCCGGCTTTCACCATCCATGGGGCGACGGGCTCACCGGGCGCGAGCGCCGGGCTGCTCAGCATCAGCGCGCGCACGTTCGCCGGTGCCCGAGTGATGGTGTACAAGGCTGCGATGGCGCCCCCCATGCTGTGGCCGAGCAGGAACAACGGTGCCGGACCGAACTGGGTGCGCACATGCGTGAGGAAGATTTCAGTGTCGTCGAGGTACTCGTCGAAATGCTTCACAAAGACGCGCGCGCCGCCCGAGCGGCCGTGCCCGCGAAGGTCGTAAGTGACGGTGGCGAGGCCTTGCGCGGCGAAGTGCTCCGCCAGGCGTGCGTAACGCCCGCCGTGCTCGCCCATCCCGTGGATGATGGCCACCACCGCGCGCAAGCGCGCGCCCCCGGTATCGGGCGTCCAGCAATGGACGTGCAGTGAAAGGCCGTCGCTCGCGTGCAGGCGCGATTCGGAATACGTAGTCATGTCTCCTCCTGACGCGTTGGCCGAGTGGCCGTCACGCGTGCGATGGCACAGCGATTATCGGGTGCGCCATTCGATCATAGGCGCCTGAGCGGCGGGGTGATTTCTCTAGAGGAAATGCACCACACGGGGACTGGCTGCCCGTCGAGATTTCCATAAAAATAGCACGATCGTTCGGGGTTAATCGGTTGCGTGACAGCGCGTACCGGTCGCGTTATGGCGTCGCTGACTTGCGGATTGTGCATTTGCGGCAAATCAGACGGGCATCACGAATTAACGCCACAAAATGCATTGAATCGACAACAAATGCGTCATTCGCTGTGTGGTTATAATGACAGCGGATTGACGTTAACGTAACTTTGGAGCGAGTTCATGAAGATCCTGGTACCGGTCAAACGGGTAGTGGATTACAACGTAAAAGTTCGCGTGAAGAGCGACGGCAGTGGCGTCGACATCGCGAACGTGAAGATGTCGATGAATCCGTTCGACGAAATCGCGGTGGAGGAGGCGGTGCGCCTGAAGGAAGCGGGCGTGGCGACCGAAGTGATCGCGGTGTCGGCGGGCGTGGCGCAAGCGCAGGAGACGCTGCGCACGGCGCTGGCGATCGGCGCGGACCGCGCGATCCTGATCGAGTCGGACGACGAGCTGCAACCGTTGGCGGTGGCCAAGTTGCTCAAGGCTGTCGTGGACAAGGAACAGCCGCAACTGGTGATCCTGGGCAAGCAGGCCATCGACGACGACTCCAATCAAACCGGACAGATGCTCGCGGCGCTGGCGAAGCTGCCGCAGGCGACGTTCGCCTCGAAGGTGACGGTGGCGGACAACCGTGCGCAAGTCACGCGCGAAGTGGATGGCGGTCTGGAGACGGTGTCGCTGTCGCTGCCGGCGGTGATCACGACGGACCTGCGCCTGAACGAGCCGCGTTACGTGACGCTGCCCAACATCATGAAGGCGAAGAAGAAGCCGCTGGAGACGGTCAAGCCGGCGGATCTGGGGGTGGACGTGAGCCCGCGCCTGAAGACGCTCAAGGTGGTGGAGCCGCCCAAGCGCAGCGCGGGGGTGAAGGTGGCGGACGTGGCAGCGCTCGTCGAGAAGCTGAAGCTTGAGGCCAAGGTCATCTAAGGGGAGACGACGAGATGAGCATTCTTGTAATTGCCGAACACGACAATCAATCGATCAAGGCTGCGACCCTGAACACGGTGGCCGCCGCGCTGCAATGCGGCGACGACGTGCATGTGCTGGTCGCGGGCAACAACGCGAAGGCCGCGGCTGACGCGGCCGCGCAGATCGCCGGCGTGAAGAAGGTGCTGCTGGCCGACGCGCCGTACTTCGGTGACGGCCTGGCCGAGAACATCGCCGACGAGGTGGTGTCGATCGCAGGCGCGTACTCGCACATCCTGGCGCCGGCCACGGCGTACGGCAAGAACATCGCGCCGCGCGTGGCGGCACTGCTGGACGTTGCGCAGATTTCGGACATCACGAAGGTCGACAGTGCCGACACGTTCGAGCGTCCGATTTACGCGGGCAACGCGATTGCGACGGTGCAAAGCGCGGACAAGGTGAAGGTGATCACGGTGCGCTCGACGGGGTTCGATCCGGTCGCGGCAAGCGGTGGCAGCGCAGCGGTGGAAGCCGTGGCGGCGACGCCGGACGCGGGCGTGTCGCAGTTCGTGGGTCGTGAAGTGACGAAGCTGGACCGTCCGGAACTCACGAGCGCGAAGATCATCGTCTCGGGCGGCCGGGGCCTGGGCAGCGGGGAGAACTACACGAAGGTGCTCGAGCCGCTGGCGGACAAGCTGGGCGCGGCACTGGGCGCGTCGCGCGCGGCGGTCGATGCCGGTTACGTGCCCAACGACTATCAGGTCGGTCAGACGGGCAAGATCGTGGCGCCGCAGTTGTATGTGGCGGTGGGCATTTCGGGCGCGATCCAGCACTTGGCGGGGATGAAGGATTCGAAGGTGATCGTGGCGATCAACAAGGATCCGGAAGCGCCGATCTTCTCGGTGGCGGATTACGGTCTGGTGGGCGATCTGTTCACGGTGGTGCCGGAGCTGACGGGCGCGCTGTAAGCGAGTTCGGAGGTGAGGCTGCGGGATCGTCTCCCGCAGCCGATCCGCATGAGGAGGCTGGCCTGCGACGGTGTGGCGTCTTCATGCGAATCGGTCGAACAAAAACATAAAAACATCCCAAGCATCTCGGCATTCGCCGTCATCCGCAGGCAATCGGAATTCGTTGGAGGAACGACATGAGTTATCAGGCCCCGATCAAGGACATGCAGTTCGTGATGAACGAACTGGCGGATCTGACGAGCATCTCGGCGCTGCCGGGCTATGAGGACGCCTCGCCCGAACTCGCGCAGGCGGTGCTCGAGGAGGCGGCGCGCTTCAATCAGGAAGTGCTCGCCCCGCTGAACGTCATTGGCGACCAGCAGCCGAGCACGTGGAAGGATGGCGTCGTCACGACCACGCCGGGCTTCAAGGAGGCGTTTCGTCAGTTCTCCGAGGCGGGCTGGCAGGGGGTCGTGCATCCGCAGGCGTTTGGCGGGCAGGGGCTGCCGAAGCTGGTGGCCACGCCGTGCACGGAAATGCTCAATGCCGCGAACCTGTCGTTCGCGCTGTGTCCGTTGCTGACCGACGGCGCTGTCGAGGCGTTGCTCACCGCGGGCACTGATGCACAACGCGCGCTCTACGTCCCGAAACTGCTTTCGGGCGAGTGGACCGGCACGATGAACCTGACCGAGCCGCAAGCGGGTTCCGATCTCGCGATGGTGCGCACGCGCGCCGAACGCGAGGCCGACGGGACGTATCGCATCTTCGGCACGAAGATTTTCATTACGTTCGGCGAACACGACATGGCCGAGAACATCGTGCATCTCGTGCTCGCACGCACCCCCGATGCGCCCGCCGGCGTGAAGGGCATTTCACTGTTCATCGTCCCGAAGTTCAACGTCGACGCCGAGGGCAATCTCGGGGCGCGCAACGATGTGCATTGTGTGTCGATCGAGCACAAACTCGGCATCAAGGCCAGCCCGACGGCGGTGCTGCAGTTCGGCGACAACGGCGGGGCAACGGGCTACCTGGTCGGCGAGGAGAATCGCGGCCTCGAATACATGTTCATTATGATGAACGCCGCGCGCTTCGCGGTCGGCATGCAAGGTGTGGCTATCGCCGAGCGTGCGTATCAGCATGCCGTGGCGTACGCCCGCGATCGTTTGCAAAGCCGTCCGGTCGATGGCTCGTCGCGTGACGCCGTAGCCATCATTCATCACCCGGACGTCAAGCGCATGCTAATGACGATGCGTGCGCTGACCGAAGGCGCGCGTGCGCTCGCTTACGTGGCGGCAGCGCACGCCGATATCGGTCACCACGCAGCAGACGCGGCCGAACGCAAACGTGCACAGGCCGTCTATGAATTTCTCGTGCCGATCGTCAAGGGCTGGAGCACCGAGATGTCGCTGGAGGTGACGAGCCTCGGCGTGCAGGTGCACGGCGGCATGGGCTTTATCGAGGAAACGGGCGCGGCGCAGTACTACCGCGACGCGCGCATCCTGCCGATCTACGAAGGCACGACGGCGATTCAGGCGAACGATCTGATCGGCCGCAAGACGCTGCGCGACGGCGGTGCCGTGGCCCGCGCCCTGTGCGAGCAGATCAGGGTGACGGAAAACGAACTGCGTGCGATGGGCGGCGTGGGGCCGGGCGTGGCAGACCGTCTGGCGAAGGGGCGCGAAGCGCTCTCGATCGCCGTCGACTATGTGCTCGCGAACACGCAGGACAATGCGAATGCAGTGTTTGCAGGCAGCGTGCCGTACCTGACGCTTGCCGGTATCGTGCTGGGGGGATGGCAGATGGGCCGCGCGTTGCTGGCCGCACAGTCGTTGCGCGATCAGGACCCGTCGTTCTACGATGCCAAGATCGGTACCGCGCGCTTCTTCGCGGATCACTTTCTCACGCGAGCGCCGGGTCTTGCCCTGACGATTACCGAAGGCGCGGCGTCGGCCCTGTCGTTGAGCGAAGCACAGTTCTGATCGGCCTGTCACGCTGGTGTGACGCGATCGATGGGAAGGCGGCCTACGGGCCGCTTTTTTTTGTGCGAGTGCAGCGGATGGACGCGACACAACGGACACAACGGACGAAAAAAAACGGCACTGCCTGCGCAGTGCCGTGTATTGGGTCCCCGCCTCAGCCGCTAAGCCGGCATCCTGAACCGTGAGGTTCAAGGTGGTCGCGGTTAGTAACGCTTCGGGTTCATCAGACAGAGTGACGATCACACCAGCACTACAAACTTCCGCAACCTGCAACAGATCATTGGTTCAAGGAATCTATGACTTTCGCGAACCAGGCAGGGAAAACTAACTTTTTGAATCGAGCGGCAGCCAGTGAATTTTCAGCTTTGATACTGATCGATCACAGCACTCAGTCGTTCGTTCATGCGATTCATTCTACTCTGAATTTCTTCCGCGGGGAATGCTTGTCCAGCAGCAATACTTTTTTCCAGCGCAAGCAATTCGGATGCCAGACTCAAGGCTGCCATGACGGCAATCCGGTCGGTGCCGCGCACGTTGCTTTGCGCACGCACCTTGCTCATCTCGGCATCGACGCGCGACACCGCAGACAGCAAGTCGGCCTCGTGTTCCGGCGGACAGGCGAGCCGGTACGACTGTTCCAGAATATTGACTTCGAGCTGCTTGATCGTCATGCGTTTTCTCCACCGGGGGTGCCGAGCAGATCCATTTGACCTTCAGCGGGGTTCTGCGTCGGGAGCTTTTCCAGAATGGCATTCAGGCGAACCTGCGCTTCGTCGATCTTGGCAGCAAGCTGATCGCGCTGCAGACGCAGGGCGTCGCGCTCGACGCGCAACTGCTCGATGGCGGTGCGTGTGTCGTCGCATTCAGCACGCGCGCGATCGAGTTCGGCGAGCAGCGCTTGGTTGTGTTGATGAAAACGTTGGCTGATCACAACCAACTGTTCAATTTTGTCGGTGAGATTGTCGAGATCGGTGAGCATCGGGCTGCGTCCTCTTAATTGCCCTACATTCTAACGGAATCGGCGGCCAATGCCCGACGAACGAGCATTGACGCTCATTCGAATGGCCCCTACACTTGCGGCACTTCGGTGCTCGCGCACGCCCTCCCGGCATGCGCAGTTAAACGGGAAACAGGGAGCCGCGCCCCCACACGGGCTGGTCAACCTGTGCTGCCCCCGCAACGGTAAGTCATTCTTTCGGCCCGAAAGGTTTCCGAAAACGCGCTTCACCTTCATCGCCACTGTGAGCTATCCGCTCGCGGGAAGGCCGGTCAGGCGCCACAATGACCAGCCCGGATACCGGCCGGAGTGAGTGGGGAAACGCCATGCCATCCGGCGCAGCCGGTGGCGGGCAGTCGTCGTTTTCATGTGTCGGTGCTTCGCATCCGTGACGTGTCACCGGCGCTCCCCTTGCGCCAGCGGCCTGCGGGGGAACGGGCCTAGGCAATAAAAAAACTACGGAAGTCACACCCGATCATGCGCACCCACGTTCGCGCGATGGCGCTGCACGCGCCTGTCTTGCCACGTCCTACCTGCACTACCCGCATTACGTCTTCACCGGCCACGTCGGTTGCCGCCCCGCACCGTCTTGCCATCGCGGCGGCCCTGTTGGCCGCCAGCATCGGCGCCCATGCCCAGTCGGCCCAGTCCGCCGATGCCGCATCGACGGCGTCGTCCGTGCCGGCAGTGCTCGCCGCCAATCCGCCCGACAACCCCGCGACCGACAGCCCCACCGCCGTGCAACTCAAGGCGACCGTGGTGACAGCCTCGCGCACCGAGCAGACGCTCACAGACACGCTGGCGGCCACCTCGGTCATCACGCGCGAAGACATTGAACGCAGCCAGACGCAGGACTTGCCGACACTGCTGCGCGGACAGGCTGGCGTGGAAATCGTGCAGAACGGCGGTTTCGGCACGTCGGCCAGCGTCTTCATGCGCGGCGCGGCATCGAACGCTGCGCTCGTGCTCATCGACGGGGTGCCCGTCAACGCAGCCACGACCGGTACGACCAACATCGCTCAGATCCCGGTGTCGCAGATCGACCACATCGAGATCGTGCGCGGCAACGTCTCGGCCCTGTATGGTTCGCAGGCCGTCGGTGGCGTGATCCAGATCTTCACGCGCAAGGGCAACGGCGGCCCGCCCCGCGCCTATGCCGAAGTGGGCTACGGCACGAACAACACCACGCAGGCCAACGCCGGCATTGCCGGCGCGTTCGACGACGGCAAGACCCGCTTCTCCCTGGACGTCTCGCGGTTTCACACCAACGGCATCTCGGCGCAGGACCCGCGCTTCGCGCCGAAGGTCAACCCCAACCGCAACGGCGACGACAACACGAGCGTGAGCGCATCGCTGTCGCGCAAGGTCGGCGACACGTGGGAGGTCGGTGCGCGTCTGTTTCAGAGCGACGGCAGCAGCAGCTACGACAATGCCTACGGCAAGCCCACCGACCTGAACGACAGCGACGCCCGCGTTCGCCAGATCTCTGGTTACGCGAAGGGCAACCTCACGGACAAGTGGAAGACCCGGATTACCGTCACGCAGGGCGACGACTACAGCTATAACTATCTGAACGGCAGCGGTAACGGCAACTTCCATACGTCGAGCAACCAGATCGACTGGGCCAACGAATATGCGTTCATGCCGGATCAGAAGCTGATCGCCGGCTACACGCGTCTGGAGCAAACGGTCGAGAGCAGTACGAACTACGACCGCAACAACCGCCATCTCGATTCGGGCTACGTCGGATATGAGGGACGATTCGGCAAGCATCAGATTCAGGCCAACGTGCGACGCGACGTGTATTCCGATTTCGGCGGCGCGAACAGCTACTGGGCCGGCTACGGCTACTCGCTCACGCCGCAGTGGAAGGTCATGGCCAATGCGTCGGATGGCTTTCGCGCACCGACCTTCAACGAGCTGTTCTATCCGGGGTTCGGCAATCCGAACCTGCAACCGGAACGCTCTATTTCGAAGGAACTCGCCGTGCAGTTCAACGGCGGCGAGCGCCTCGGCCTGGTCAAGTTGACGGGGTTCCGGACCGACTACACCAACCTGATCCAGTCGCTCACGGTGTTTCCGTACACGGCTGCGAACGTCGCAAACGCGCGCGTCGAGGGCCTGGAGTTGACCTACGCGGGCCGTCCGTTCCTCGGCATGGACGTGCGCGCGTCGTTCACGCGGCAGAACCCAACCGATCTGGATGCCGACAGGCAACTGGCGCGTCGCGCCCGGCAGTTCGGGTCGGTCGGTCTGTCGAAGACGTTCGGCAAATTCACCGTCGGCGGCGATGTCTTCTACAGCGGCGAGCGTTACGATACGGGCGGTCAGCATCTCGGTGCCTACACGCTCGTGAACCTTCAGACACGCTACGATATCGACAAATCCTGGTACGTCTCGGCGCACCTCGACAACGTCTTCAACAAGAACTACCAGACGGTCTATGGCTACAACACCCTCGGACGCGCGATTTACGTCTCGCTCGGCTGGAAGCAGTTCTAACGACGTCCCGGCAGGGCGAGACGTCGCATGACGCTGCGTCGCGCCCTCGCCATCTGGACGGGACTGGCCGGTGTGGCACTGGCCGTTCTCGTGGCGTCGCTCATGCTAGGGAGCGTGCCGGTCTCGCTGCGCGAAATCGGCACGTTGCTGCTCGGCCATGACGCCGGTCTTGCCGGCGACGTGGTCTGGCGTCTGCGTCTGCCGCGTGCACTCGCCGCGTTCGCCTGTGGCGGCCTGCTCGCGGTCGCGGGCACGTTGATGCAAACGCTGTTGCGCAACCCGCTCGCTGACCCTTACGTGCTGGGCATTTCCGGCGGTGCGGGGGTTGCCGCGCTGGCGTCGCTGGCACTCATGCTGCCTTTTTTCTGGGTGCAGACGAGCGCCTTCGCTGGCGCGCTTGCGGCCATTGCCCTCGTGATGGCGCTGTCTCGCCGAAGCTTTCTACGCCATGACGATCACGACAGCAGTACCCAATTGTTGTTGACCGGCGTGATGATGGCCGCCGGCTTTGGCGCGCTCGCCACGCTCATTCTCACCCTCGCACCCGACGCCAGCCTGCGCGGCATGCTGTTCTGGCTCACGGGCGATCTGAACGGCGTCGACCGCGCCTGGTTGCCGCTGATCGCGCTCGCGGCGACGCTGCTCATCGTGTGTCCGGTCGCGCATCGCCTGAATGTGCTGCTGCGCGGCGAAGCGGTGGCGCATGGCGTGGGCGTGGCCGTCGGCCCCCTGCGCGCCCGCATCTATCTGGCGGCGTCGCTGGCAACCGCCGTGGCCGTGACCACCGCGGGCAGCATCGGCTTCGTCGGTCTCGTCGTGCCGCACATCCTGCGTCTGCGCTTCGGCAACGATCAGCGCATGCTGCTCCCGGCCGCCGCGCTCGGGGGTGGGGCGTTGCTGATGTTCGCCGATCTTGTGGCGCGCACAGTCATTGCGCCGACGCAATTGCCCGTTGGCGTCATCACGGCGATGATTGGCGTGCCCGTTTTCCTGTGGCTGCTTTCCCGACGGGCCATCCAATGAGCGCACCGCTGCTGCAAACACACGCGCTGACGCTGCGCGCCGCAGAGCGGGTGCTCGTGGACCAGCTCGATCTCGTGATCGCGCCGGGCGAGTGCTGGTGTCTGGCCGGCCCCAACGGCGCGGGCAAGACGACATTGCTCGGCACGCTCGCCGGACTGCGTCAGGTGGACGAGACACCGGCGCGCGGCGCCCCGCTCAGCGCCAGTGGCCGCGTGATGCTTGGCGGCAAGGCGTTGGCGCAGTGGCGACCGGCGTCGCTCGCCAAGGTGCGCGCGCTGATGCCGCAACAGACGCGCGACGCGTTCGGCGCCACCGCGCTCGAAGTGGTGCTGACGGGCCGTCATCCCTATCTGGCGCGAGGCCGCTGGGGGGCATGGGAGTCGGACGACGACATCGCCGCCGCCATGGCCGCCCTTGCGCAGGTTGGTCTGGAGCGCTTCGCCGCGCGCGACGTCACCACGCTCTCGGGGGGCGAGCGCCAGCGCGTATCGCTGGCCGCCGTGCTGGCGCAGGCCACGCCGTTGCTGTTGCTCGACGAACCGGTCTCGCATCTCGATCTTCATCACCAGATCGACGCGCTTGAGCGACTCGCCCGCCACGCCGAAGGCATTGATGCCGCCGTCATCTTCTCTTGCCACGATTTGAATCTGGCGCGACGTTTCGCCACGCACGCGCTGCTGCTCGACGGCCGTGGCGGATGGCGCGCCGGCCCGGTGAACGACGTGCTCTGCGCCGAGCATTGCAGCCACGCCTTCGGGTATCCGCTGCGCCTCATTCGCGATGGCGACGACGAGGCCCTCGTGCCCGTGCGTCGCCTGTAAATGGCGCGCATGATGCCCCGACGGGCGGGCGTACACTCTCATCCGCGTGCGGCCGTCTCGCGCCGTACGCCTGCTTTTGACAGGTGCTGTTCATGACACAAGAAACCCCGCAATCCCCATCCCAATCGGAAGCCGACGACGGGCGCAACGCGCGCCATCGCACGCGCATGGCGCGCAAGAAGGAGGTGATCGACGACAAGATCGCGCAGGCCCAGCGCGACTGTGGCGTGATCGTCGTCACGACCGGCAATGGCAAGGGCAAATCGAGCTCCGGCTTCGGCATGGTCGTGCGCGCGATGGGGCACGGCATGAAGACGGGCGTCGTGCAGTTCATCAAGGGCGCGATCCCGACGGGTGAGGAGACCTTCCTGCGCCGCTTTCCTTCGGAGTGCGAGTTTTTTGTGATGGGCGAGGGCTACACCTGGGAGACGCAGGACCGCACGCGCGACATCGCGAAGGCCGAAGCGGCCTGGGAGCAAGCGCGCCGAATGTTGCGCGACCCGTCGTTCGGTCTGGTGTTGTTCGACGAGTTGAACATTGCCCTCAAGCTCGGCTATCTCGACGTCGACACGGTGATCGCCGATTTGCAGGCACGACCGGAGATGCAGCACGTGGTGATCACAGGACGCGGCGCCCCGCAAGCGCTGATCGATGTGGCGCACACCGTGACCGATATGACGCCGGTCAAGCATGCGTTTGCCCAGGGCATCCGTGCGCAGGCCGGCGTGGAAATGTAACCACTGCCTCATTGTTTCAGGACGTCACCGTATGAATGCTTTCAGCCCCTCGCTCGCCGAGCTTTTCGATATCGCCGCGCCTGCCGCGGCGATGGACGCCTCGCTCAGGCACGCCATTGACATCAAAACGAAGCCGCCCGGCAGTCTGGGCGCGCTCGAGCGCGTGGCCCACCAGGTCGGCCGGATTCAGCAGAGCGCGACGCCCGATCTCGCGCGTCCGACCATGCTGGTGTTCGCGGGCGATCACGGCATCGTCGCTGCGGGCGTGAGTCCATATCCACAAGCCGTCACCGCGCAGATGGTGCATAACTTCCTGCGCGGCGGTGCAGCCATCAATGTGTTCTGCCGCACTCACGGCATTGGGCTGGAGGTCGTCAACGCGGGCGTTGCGGCTGATTTTCCGTCGCATGCATCGCTCGTCGACATTCCCGTGGCGCGCGGCACGCAGAACTTCCTCGAAGCGCCCGCCATGACCCGCGAGCAACTCGAAACGGCGTTGGCCGGCGGGGCCGCGCGCGTTGTGGCGCACGCCTCGCTCGGCACGCGCATGATTGGCTTTGGCGAGATGGGCATCGGCAACACGTCGTCGGCGGCGTGTCTGATGCAGCGGCTGACCGGCCTGCCGCTCGCGGCATGTGTCGGGCGCGGCACCGGTGTCGACGACGCCGGTCTCGTGCGAAAGACCGCCATACTCGAGCGTGCGCTGGCGGCGCATCCGCACGTGGGGAATGGGATGCCGGATCCGCTGGAGACGCTCGCCACCTTTGGCGGCTTCGAGATCGCAATGATGACCGGTGCATATCTCGCGGCCGCGAAGTTGGGACTCGTCATCGTGGTGGACGGTTTCATCAGCACATCGGCGCTGTTGGTCGCCGCGCGCGTGTCGCCAGCGGTGCTCGACTATTGCGTCTTCGCGCACGCGTCGGACGAAACCGGCCATCGTGCCATGCTCGAGATCCTCACGGCGACGCCGTTACTGCAACTGGGCCTGCGTCTCGGCGAGGGCACGGGCGCTGCGCTCGCGATGCCGCTCATTCAGGCGGCCGCCGCGTTTCTGCGCGAGATGGCAACGTTCGAAGGGGCGGGCGTGAGTGAGCGCGAGGCGTCGGACCAATGACCCCCTCGTCCCCCGATCCCTCGCGCCCCGCGGGCGATGCCGATGCGCCGTCGAGCGCGTTGGCAACGCGGGATCGCCCGGCGCGCGAAGGGGCTTGCGCAGGGGCGTTCGGGGGCATCAAGGGACAGGTGCGGCTTTTCCTGACCGCGCTCGGGTTTTTCACCCGGGTGCCGATTCCGCCATGGGTCGGTCATTCGCCCGAGCAACTGAATGCCGCGACGCGTTATTTCCCGCTCGTCGGCGTGTTCGTCGGCGCGCTCGTCGCGTTGTTGACGGTGGCGATGGGCCGGTTGTGGTCGCCGCACCTCGCGATCGCATTGGGGTTGGGCATCAGTGTGCTGCTCACCGGGGCTTTTCATGAGGACGGGTTGGCCGATTCGGTCGACGCGTTCGGCGGCGCGTTCACGCGCGAGCGCGTGCTGGAGATCATGCACGACTCGCGTATCGGCACCTACGGCGCGGTGGCGTTGTGGCTGGCGCTTGCCGTCAAATGGCAGGCCCTCGTCGACATACAGGCGGCGGCGGGGTGGGGCGGCTTTGCCGTCGTGCTGATCGGCGCGCACGCCGCCAGCCGCAGTATGGCGATCAGTCTGTTGCGCTCGCTCGATTACGTGCGCCCGGAAGGCAAGGCCAAGCCGGTCGCGCAACGTTTGCACCTGCGCGAGCTGCTGTTTGGCGTGGCGTGCAGCGTGCCGTGGTGGGGGTGGCCCGACTGGCGCGCCGGCGTGACGGGCGCGGTGGTGCTGATCGCATTGCGCGCGGGCTTCATCCGGTATCTGCGCCGCCGTCTCGGCGGCTACACCGGCGACACGCTCGGCTTTGCCCAACAACTCGGCGAGCTCGCGCTGTATCTCACGGTGTGCGCATGGATCTGATCCTGATGCGGCATCCGCCGCCCGATGTCGCGTCTTCCGTCTGTTACGGCCAGACCGACCTGCCGGTCGATGCGGCGCGCTTCGACGCGTGTGTCGCCGCGATGCGGGCCGGACTCGCGGCGCAACTCGATGGCCGCACGCCGACGGCGATTCATAGCAGTCCCTTGCTGCGCGCACGTCGCGCCGCCGACGCCTTGGCGACGTCGTTCGGCGTGCCGGTGACAGAAGATGCGCGTCTTGCGGAGATGGACTTCGGCGCGTGGGAAATGCGGCCGTGGGACAACCTCGACCGGCGCGATCTCGATGCGTGGGCACGCGACATCCATGGATTCTCGCCTCCCGGCGGTGAATCCGCGCGCGACGTCGTGTTGCGCATGCACGCGTGGGCGAGGGCGTTGCGTGCCGGCGCGAACGACGTGCATGTGGCCGTCGCCCACGCTGGACCGATTCGTCTGCACACCGCAACGGCGTTGCGCATGCCGACCACGGCATGCCTGTCATGGGCGCTCGACTTCGGCGCGCTCTGTCACCTTCACGTTGCCGACGACGGCCATGCGCGATTGATTCGCTGGAACACATGAGCGGCCGGGCGCCGCCCCGCGACGGCATTACTGCACGGCAGGTTGGCGACGTGCGCGAGCGATATCGAGGTCTTCACACATCGCGCGTGCGCCGTCGAGAATGCGCGGGCCGGGCCGGCTGATGAGGTCGCCGTCGATGCCGAACAGGTTGTTGTGGGCCACGGCAGGCAACTGCGGCCACTTGCGCCAGGCGTCGAGCGTGGCGAGCGGCTTGACGGACGCCGTTGCGCCAGACGTCGCCGTGAACATCGCTTCCGGTCGTTTGGCCAGTACCGCTTCGACGGACACGCGCGGCACGAGCGGCGCTTCGTCGGCGAAGACGTTCACACCGCCGCACAGCCGGATCACGTCGCTCACCATGGCGTTGCCGTTGAGTGTCATGAGCGGTTGCGTCCACACCTGATAGAAGACCTCGACAGGCGAGCGCGATGCGTACTGCTTGCGCAGCGCTTCGTAGCGCGCGCGAAACGCTTGTGCCGACGCTTGCGCTTTGGCAGGTGTTCCCGTCAACGTGCCCAGCGTCTCGATTGCCGTGGGCAGATCCGTCAGATGCTTCGGCTCGGAATAGAAGATCGGTATTTTCAACTGTCTCAATGCTTCGACCTGACGCTGCGAGTTGCCATGCATCCACACGACGAGCAGGTCGGGTTTGAGCGAGAGAATGCGTTCGAGATCAAGCGCGCTGTTGTCGCCAACGCGCGGCAGGCGACGCGCGGCCTCGGGGTAGTCTGAGTAAGCGACCACGCCCACCACCTTGTCGCCCGCGCCGGCCGCAAACAGCAGCTCGGTCGCGTGCGGCGAGAGGCTCACCACGCGTTGGGCCGGCGCCGGGAGGGTGACCGTGGCACCGGAGTCATCTTTGACGGAGATGGCGGCGTGGGCACTGAGCGTGGCGAGCCAGGCAGCGGCCAGGGCAATTCCATAGCGGCGAATTCCGCGGAGACGGCAAAGCAGGGGCATGGCCGGAAGATTGAGCGGCATCTGGGCGGGCTTGGGGTTGAAGGACGTGGGTTGGCACGGTGGAGCGTCGCGAAAACGCACCGGCTCGCCGGCCGACTCGCCATTCTCTGCGGGTTGTGTCGTCGCGACAAGGGGCTGGCGTGCTGATCCCCGCGAACCGATGTCATGCATGAGAGGTCGAACGATGCGTGACGCGATAGGCTGGAGCGCGTCGGGACATCGGCAGACAATACTTACGGCCCGTGCGGGGGATTCTGGGAGTGGAAGTCGTGAAGCGAAATATCGGAATGAGGCGCGCGTTGACGCTCGCACTGGTGATGATGCTCGGTGCGTGTGCGGCGCCGGACGGACATGGTGGTGCGAGCGCCGCGAACGGCACGAGCAAGGTGCAAGCCTACGGCGTGATCGACGGTGGCGTAACGGTGGTCAAATAGTGGGACGTGTCGATAGACGCAGGGTGCGAAGCCTCGCGGGACAAAACGCTGGCGATCGCGCCTCAAGTGAAAACGACCGCGCCCCCCGGACTCCGGAGAGTTCAGGGGGCGCGATCGCTAACGCGTTGTCAGGGCGTGACTAAAGCGTGACTACATCCTGACTATAGCGTTACTGAAGCGAGACTCCGGCGACCGGTGGATGGCGCACCGTGTAACAGAACCGCTTGCGCGGCAGTGTCCGGCCAACCGGTTGGCGACCTTAGTTGGACGCCGGGGCCGGGGCGGCAGCACCTGCGTCCGACGCCGGCGCGCTCATGGCAGCGCCTGCATCGCTGGCCGGTGCGGCCGTGTCTGCCGCCGGTGCCGATGCCGACGTGTCGGCGGCCGGCGCGGCCGTTTGGTCTTCCTTCTTGGTGCAACCGACCGTCACGACAGCGGCGGTCAGGAGGGTCGCGAGCAACAGAGGCAGTTTTTTCATTTGGTCGTCCTTTTATCGGGGAAAGCCCTTGCGAAAGAACCTTCAGTCTAACGGCGCCCTTCGGCGATGACTGTATGCATTTGTTGCAGAAATGCTTCAATTTGTAACGAAAAAGGGCTCGCGTCTCACGTCGTTTGATACGAGGTAAGCGCAAATGAGGCGACCCTTCGGGCGCGTTACGAGGAAATTGGACGGCCCCTCACTTCCGCAGTTCCCTAAAATGTCATTCGGGGCGCGAGCCGTCGAGTGCCAACTGCAATCGCTGCCATTCGCCCTCGGTCGACGGCAGGCCGAGCCGCAGACTCGGCAAGGTCCGCGTTTCCCCTTTCGCCACGGCGATCGGACGTGCCTCGAAGAGACGTGTCCAGATGCCCTGCGCCGCCAACTGGGCGTGCCATCGCGGCGCCATCGCATGCGGTGTCCACGCGAATAGGGGCGTGCCTTGCGCGGGCCAGCCCCGCCCTCGCAACAGCGCGAGCAGGCGCTCGCCGTCCTTCTCCAAACGCACGCGCGTCGCCGCTTGCCAGGCCGTATCGCGCAGGGCGGTTCGCACCGCGAACCTTGCCGGGCCGCTGACCGTCCACGCGCCAAGTCGCTCGGCCAAGCGCGTCGCCACCCCTTGCGGACAAAGCGCAAAGCCCGCGCGAATGCCCGCCAACCCGAAGAACTTGCCGACCGAGCGCAGCAGGACGAGGCCATCCTCGCCCGCGTGGCATGTCATCGACGCGTGGGGCGACACGTCGGCAAAAGCCTCGTCGACGATCAACATGCCACCGCGCTCAACAAGCAAACCTTGCCATCGGGAGAGGGTCTGGCGTGAAACGCACCGTGTCGTCGGATTGTCGGGATTGACCCACACGAGGTAGTCGACGTCGGGCAAGCCGGCCTCGGGCCCCAGCCATGGCACAAGGGTGTGTCCGGCTTGGGCGAAGGCCGGCGCGTACTCGCTGTAGGTGAGCGAGGCGACGGCGACGCGTCCCGGCGGCAGCAGCGCGGGTAACGCGCGAATGACGGCCTGCGATCCGGCGCACGGCACCACGGCCTGGACAGGCGCGCCGTAGTACTGCGCCGCCACGTCGCGCAGATCGTCGAAGGCATCGGGCAAGTCGCGCCAGACGCTCGCGGGCGGCAGCGGCACGGGATAGCCGTTCGGATTGATGCCGGTGGACAGGTCGAGCCAGTCTTCGCGCGGCCGTTGATACCGCACAATGGCTTCGCCGAGATTGCCGCCATGGCGAGGCGCTGGTGACGCGTACAACGCGGGGAATGCCGTCTCGTTCACAACATTCCCGTCGGCACGCTATCGGCCTGTGAGGCCGCGAAAAGCGCCAGCGCGCCGCCGACGATCAGCCACATCCACATCGAGCGAGAGATGAGCCGCCACGCGGCCTCGATGTGCGACGGCGACGGCGTCATGCCACAACCGAGCGCCGGACGTGCTTCCCACTCGCCGTGATAGCGGGCGGGGCCGCCCAATTGGACACCGAGACTGCCGGCACCAGCGGCCATCACCGGCCCGGCGTTCGGGCTGGACCAGGCGCTCGCCTGCGTGCGCCAGCAGTCGATGGCCCGGGCGACGTCGCCGAAGATGGCGTAGCTCGCAGCGGTCAGCCGCGCGGGAATCCAGTTGAGGGCGTCGTCGATGCGAGCCGCCGGCCGGCCGAAGTACAGAAACTTGTCGGTGCGATAGCCCCACATGGCGTCGAGCGTGTTCGCGAGTCGGAACAGCACGACGCCGGGCGCACCTGCGATGGCGAACCAGAACAGCGCGCCGAAGATGGCATCGTTGCCGTTCTCCAGCGTTGACTCCACCGCTGCGCGCGCGAGATCGGAGGCACTCGCGTCTTCAGTGTCGCGCGAGACGATGCGAGCGGTGAGCGCGCGCGCTTGCGCCAAGTCGCCGTCGCGCAGTGCCTGGGCGATGGGCATCACATGCTCGCGCAGGCTGCGCGCCCCCAGGGCGGCGTACAACGCGAGCGCCTGCCAGACAATGCCGCCCCAACCGGGCAGGAACGTCAGCGCCCAGGCGATCGCGACGGGCAGTACCAGCATGATCGCCCACGCCCAGGCGCCGCGCACCATGGCGCTGAACGGCTTGTCCTGGATGCCGGGCGCGTTGAGCCAGGCTTCGACGCCGTTGGCGATGTAGCCGAACCCGGCCAGCGGATGCCACCGGCGCGGCTCGCCGAGCCAGGCGTCGAGCAGTACGCCGATCAGGGCGGCGAGCCAGAGCGATTCGGGGGCGATGGCAGTGAGCATTGGCGATTATCCTTTGACGGTCATCGGCAATCCGGCGACGACAAAACGCACTTGCGGGGCGCGTGCCGCGACACGCTGGTTCAGACGGCCCAGCTCATCGACGTAGCGGCGCGTCAGCGAGCCCATCGGAATCACGCCGAGTCCGATTTCGTTGCTGACGACAACGATCTTGCCGGGCAGCGATTCCAGCGTCCGGTCGAGCGATTCGACGACACCGTGCCACTGCGTATCGCTGGCGGGCCCGTCGGGATGATCGTCGGGCGGGCAGAGCCAACCGGCCAGCCACAGCGGCAGACAGTCGACCAGTACGCAATGGCCGTCACGGGCGACGTCGCGCAGCGTTCCCGTGAGATCGCGTCCGACTTCCACGGTGCGCCAGTGCGCCGGACGGCTGGCGCGATGGTGGGCGATGCGCGCGCGCATCTCGGGCTCGTCGCTTACCGCGGCGGTAGCGACGTAGGTGACCGGCAGGCCGCTTTGTCCGGCGAGACGTTCGGCGAACGCACTCTTGCCGGAGCGCGCGCCACCCAGCACGAAAGTCAGGTCGAGGGCACTCATGGGCAATATTGTACGAGCGGCCGATGCGATAATTCGCGTCATGAGTGAATTCCCTGTCAATTTGGCGGCGCCCGCACGCGCCTATCGGGGCACCCTGATGATTCAGGGCACGTCGTCCGATGCCGGCAAGAGCACTTTGGTCGCCGGTCTGTGCCGTTTGCTCCATCGTGAAGGCGTGCGCGTGGCACCGTTCAAGCCGCAGAACATGGCGCTCAACAGTGCCGTGACGGCCGACGGCGGCGAGATCGGTCGGGCGCAGGCCTTGCAGGCGCAGGCGGCCGGCATCGCGCCGCACACCGACTTCAATCCCGTGCTGCTCAAACCGAGCAGCGACCGCGGCGCGCAGGTCATCATCGGCGGCAAGGTCATGGCCGATCTCGATGCGCGTGCGTATCACGAGTACAAGCCCCGTGCGATGGCCGCCGTGCTGGCCGCTTACCAGCGCTTGCGCACCGGCTACGATGCGGTGCTCGTCGAAGGGGCCGGCAGTCCGGCCGAGGTGAACCTGCGCGCGCGCGACATCGCGAACATGGGCTTCGCCGAGGCGGTCGACGCGCCAGTGTTGCTCGTCGCCGATATCGACCGGGGCGGTGTGTTCGCGCAATTGCTCGGCACGCTCGCGTGTCTGTCCGAGAGCGAGCGTGCACGCATCAAGGGTTTCGTCATCAACCGGTTTCGAGGCGATCCGTCGCTGTTGACCAGTGGCCTCGATTGGTTGGAGGCGCGCACCGGCATCCCGGTGCTGGGCGTGTTGCCCTATCTTCACGGCCTGCACCTGGATGGCGAAGACATGCTGCCCGACGAGCGCCACTCGGCCGCGCGCAGCGAGACGCGCCTGCGCGTCGCGGTACCCGCTTTGCCACGCATCAGCAATCACACCGACTTCGACGCCTTGCGGGCGCACCCGCAGGTCGATTTCCGCTATGTCGGCGCGGGCGAGTCGTGGCCCGACAGCGATCTCGTGATTCTGCCCGGCAGCAAGCATGTGCGTGCCGATCTGGCATGGCTGCGGGGGCAGGGTTGGGCGCCGGCCATCGCACGGCATCTGCGCTACGGCGGCAAGGTGCTAGGTATCTGCGGGGGCTTGCAGATGCTCGGGACGTCGATTCACGATCCGCTCGGGCTGGAAGGCGAGGCGGGGACGACCGCCGGCCTCGGATGGCTCGACCTCGAGACCACGATGCAGCCGCAAAAGCAGCTCCGCGTCGTGACGGGACACCTGAGCGTCGGCGATGCCCCCGTGAGCGGCTATGAGATCCACATGGGCGTGACGCACGGGGCGGCGCTCGAGCGGCCGGCTGTCTGGTTGGCGGGCGACGCGAGCCACGCGGCGCAATCGGGTGAAGCGGCCGCCCGCGCCGACGGCGCCCGCTCGGCCGACGATCAGGTGATGGGCACCTACCTGCATGGCCTGTTCGATACGCCACAGTCCCTGCAAGCGGTGCTCACGTGGGCCGGTGCCGGTGATGTCGAAGCGCAGGACTACAACGCGCTACGCGAGGCGTCGCTCGACCGGTTGGCGGATTCGCTGGCGGCGCATCTGGATCTATCGCGGGTATGGGCATGTCTGCATGAGTGCACAGCGAAGGTGGAGTGACGCGAGGCCGCCATCCCGCCGTTGTAAGATGAACGGCAAATCGACCTAGGGGAGTCTGCAATGCCGGTGATTGTGGTGGCGAATCCGAAGGGGGGAGTGGGCAAGAGTACGCTGGCGACGAATCTGGCCGGCTATCTGGCCGCGCAGGGGCATGCGGTGATGCTCGGTGACACGGATCGGCAGCAGTCGTCGCGGGCCTGGTTGGGCTTGCGCCCGCCTGGACTGCGTCCGATCGCCACCTGGGATGTCGATCACAACGATGTCGCCCGTCCACCCAAGGGCACGACCCATGCGGTGCTCGACACCCCCGCGGGTTTGCACGGCAAGCGGCTCGAGTCGATCCTCAAACTCGCCGACTACGTGCTGGTGCCGCTGCAGCCGTCGATCTTCGATATTCTCGCCACACGCGATTTCCTGCAAAAGCTGGGCGAGGAGCGGGCGGTGCGTCAGGGCGATGTGCGTATCGGCGTGGTCGGCATGCGGGTCGATGCCCGCACTCGCGCGGCCGATCAGCTCTCGCGCTACTGCGAGGAGGCCGGCTTGCCGGTGCTCGGCATGCTGCGCAACACGCAGAACTATGTGCAGCTCGCCGCGCACGGCCTCACGCTGTGGGACGTGGCGCCGGGACGCGTTGAGCGCGATCTGCCGCAGTGGGAGGGCATTACGGCCTTCGTCGCGAAGTGATCGTCTGCGCGGCGGTTAATGCGCCGGCGCGACGACAATGACCAAGGGGCCCGCAGGCCCCTTGGTCATTCGACACTTGTCGTAGGCGTTGACGCGCGGCCTTACTTGGCCGCTTGCGCCGCCTCGAAGGCGCGTGTCTCTTCCCACGCTTGCAGCGGCACGTGATCGCGTTCGCCCTTCTGCACGTTCTTCTCGTCGACGAACACCAGCTTGGGCTTGAACCCGGCCAGTACTTCCTTTTCCTCGACCTGTGCGTACGACACGATGATGACGACGTCGCCCAGTTGCGCGCGGCGGGCCGCGGCGCCATTGAGCGAGATCATGCCGCTACCGCGCTCGCCGCGAATGGCATAGGTCGTGAAGCGTTCGCCGTTGTTGACGTTGAAGATGTCGATTTGCTCATTTTCGACAAGGCCCGAGGCTTCGAGCAGATTCTCGTCGATCGCACACGAGCCTTCGTAATGCAATTCGCAATGCGTCACGGTGGCGCGGTGGATCTTCGACTTGAGCATGGTGCGGTACATGGCTTGCCTCTAGTATTACGGTGTCGCGCGAGCGGCGCGACGAAAGATGCGCGTGCAACCGGCACGCGCGGCTTGCGTCGGGAGCACACGGCAACGGTCGTTCGACCGTATGCGGCGTGCCCGGCGCTCAGATTTCGAGATTGTCGATCAGTCGTGTCGCGCCGAGCTTGGCGGCCGCAAGCACCACCAGGCTCTCGGCCGGTGCGGCGCCAGGGGCCGGCACGCGCAGGTTGGCGCGTTGGCGAATCGCCACGTAATCCGGCTTCCAGCCGCGCTCGGTCAGCGTTTGCATGGCTGCGGCTTCGAGCGCCGCATAGTCGGTTTTGCCCCCGTTGACGTCGTCGCGGACCTGGCCCAGCAGACGATAGAGCTGCGGCGCTTCCGCTCGCTCGGCGTCCGACAGGTAGCGGTTGCGCGAGGACAGCGCCAGGCCGTCGTCGGCACGCACGGTCTCGGCGGCGATGATTTCGATGGGCAGCGCGAACTGACGACACATGCTGCGCACGATCATCAGTTGCTGGTAATCTTTCTTGCCGAACACGGCCACGCGCGGCTGCACGCACGAGAAGAGCTTGGTGACGACCGTACACACGCCCTTGAAGAAGCCCGGGCGGAACTCGCCTTCGAGAATGTCGCCCAGATCGTGCGGCGGCTCGACGCGGTATTCCTGCGGCTCCGGATACATCTCCCTTTCGTCCGGCGAGAACAGCACGTAGACGTTCTCGCGCGTGAGCTTCTCGACGTCGTCCGCCATGGTGCGGGGATACTTGTCGAAGTCTTCGTTCGGTCCGAATTGCAGGCGGTTCACGAAGATGCTGGCAACGACCGGGTCGCCGTGCTGGCGCGCCAGCCGCATGAGCGACAGATGCCCGTCATGCAGATTGCCCATCGTGGGCACGAAGGCGACGCGATTCTGTCCGCGCAGTTGGTCGCGCAGTTCATGAATCGAAGGGATGACTTTCATTGAGGTTCCGTGCGTGGCGTACGTGTGTGTTACGTCCAGGCGTGGCGCGTGCCTTGTCTGGCAAGGGCGTGGCCGCCAAAACGTCCGGGCGATTGTAGAGGAAATCTCAATGGGCGTGCGCAAAACCGCGCTGGCATGGCGGACTCGCGCCGCCCCGAGTTTTCCTGGGCGCTTCGTTGGGCGCTCAGTTGGGCGAGTAGGTCAGGCGGACATAGATCGGCGCAAACGGCTCGGCCTGGGTGATCTCCAGCAACGACTCGCGCGAGAGTTCGAGCATGGCGATGAAGTTGACCACCACGACCGGCACGCCGCGCGTGACGTCGAACAGTTCGGTGAACTCCATGAAGCGTGCGCCTTGCAAGCGTCGCAGAATCTGGCTCATGTGCTCGCGCACGGACAACTCTTCACGCGAGATCTTGTGATGCTGCACGAGCTTGGCCCGGCGCAGCACTTCGGCCCACGCGGCGCGCAGGTCCTCGGCGTCGACATCGGGGAAGCGCGGCTGCAGGCTTTGCTCGATATAGACCTGCGAGCGCAGAAAGTCGCGGCCGAGCACCGGCAGCGTGTCAAGCTTCTGCGCGGCGAGCTTCATCTGTTCATACTCGAGCAGCCTGCGCACGAGTTCCGCGCGCGGGTCCTCGGCGTCTTCACCGGTGTCGGCCTTCTTGACCGGCAGCAGCATGCGCGACTTGATCTCGATGAGCATCGCGGCCATGAGCAGATACTCGGACGCGAGCTCGAGATTGGTCCGGCGGATCTGGTCGACGTAGAGCAGGTACTGCTTCGTGACCTGCGCCATCGGGATGTCGAGCACGTTGAAGTTCTGCTTGCGGATCAGATACAGCAGCAAGTCGAGCGGGCCTTCGAAAGCTTCGAGGAAGATCTCGAGCGCGTCCGGCGGGATATACAGATCGTTCGGCAGGGCGAAGAGCGGCTCGCCATACAGGCGCGCACGCGCCACGCCGTCAACCGTGTCGGGCGTGGAGTCCTGTCCGCTGTGCGGCGCGGGCAGCTCCGTCGTCGCGCTGCCGGCCGGGCGCGGCTGGGGCGATGCTGGCCCCGGCGCGTCCGGGGCTTCCGGTTGGTCCGAGATCTCCGGTGTGTACGATGCCTCTGACGCCGTCGCATCGACGTGCGCCGACGCCGGCGCGACGTCGGGGATCGGCTCGGGCGTGTGCGACGGATCGTCGGGCGGACTCGGATTCAAGACGGGACTCGGCCGGGCAGCGGCGACTTACTCGCCCTGATAGACGTAGGGCTGCTGGGCCACGCGCGACTGCTGGGCCTGGCGGCGCTCATCCAAATCGATCGGCTGCTTGTCCCACAGCAGGGCGCGACCTTGACGTTGTTCGGCTTCCAGCGTCGGCTTCTCGGTCTTCAGTTGCTTGATGAATTGGGTGATGTCGGATTCGTACATGGTCGATTGCTCGAAAAATAGGCGGCAGCGGCGCCATCGGGGCGGCGCCAATCGACGCAGATTCTACCGCAAACCCGTCCCTGGCCCACCGTTTTGGCTGTTTTGGGCCAAGCGGGTGAACGGGGGGAAGGGTTATGGTCAAATACGTCTCATATACGCCTTACATGCGCATCGCACGCGCCAATGCTGTGCCATGCTTGCACCCAGGGTGCGATTGAGCGCCATTGACCGCATGCCGCACGACCGGCCGCAACATTCAACACGCCAAGGAAGGTTTTGACCGTCTCGCAGATCCCACCCGGTTTCGACGTTTGCCGTCGCCCAGTCGTGCCCCCTTTGCGCACGCTACCGGCCATGCTGATCACGCTGGCCGGCTTGATATTGGGCCTGGGAACGACCGGTGCGGCGCAAGCCGACTATCGCGTTCGTGTCGACGCCCCCAACGGTCTGGCCAAGCTCCTGACGGACAACCTCGATCTCGTGCGCTACGCCGCGCGCGACGACATTGGCGAGGCCCAGTTCGAACATCTGATCGCGACCGTGGGCGAGCAGGTGCAGGAACTCACGTCGACGGAAGGTTATTTCTCGCCCGTCACGCGTGTGGACGTGGCCACCATCAACGGCAAGCGCGACGTTCACGTCGCAGTGGCTTCCGGCCCGCGCACGCATATCAAGAACGTCGATCTCACGTTCACCGGCCCGGTGATCGAGCAAGATCCACAGCGTGTCGCGCAGTTGCGCAATGCCTGGGCGTTGCCGGTGGATGCGCCGTTCCGTCAGGCTGACTGGGACAAGGCCAAGGACGACACCCTGTTCCAACTGGGGCAGAAGCGCTATCACGCGGCGAAAATGGCCTTCGCGCGCGCCGTGGTCGATGCCGATAACGACGCCGCCTCGCTCGTCGCGACGTACGAGAGCGGTCCGCCCTTCACCCTCGGTCCGCTCATCATCTCCGGTACGCGGCGCTATCCGGCGCAGATCATCCGCAATGTCAATCCGCTGTCCGAGGGCGAGCCGTTCGACGCCGAGCGCTTGCGGGAACTGCAGCGTCAGATTCAGGCCACGCCATACTTCTCGAACGTCATCATCTCGGTCACGGAGGACCCGGCGCGTGCCGAAAACGCACCGGTCGAAGTCAAGGTGCGCGAATTCCCCACGCAGCGCGTGCGAAGCGGGGTCGGCTATACGACCGATACCGGCGCGAGCGTCAACGGGCGTTATTCGTACTACAACCTGTTTGGCCGCGCGTGGACGTTCAACACGCAGGCGCGTCTGGAGCAGTATCGACAGGGCGGGTACGCCGAAATCGCCATGCCGCCCGACACCAGCGCGTACACCAACAGCCTTCGCGGATCGTTCGAGCGCACTTATCTGAATGGTCTCGATCAACGCTCGACCCAGATCGGCATCAAGCGCGCCCGCTCGCGCGATCGCTACGACTGGGCCTATACGCTCGACTTTTACCGCGCGGACGAACGTCCCGACGGCGGCCAGCCTTTCCTCAACAAGGCGCTCGTGGCGGCGTTTTCGTGGAACCGTCGCGATGTCGACGATTTGATCTTTCCGCGCAAGGGCAACATTGTGAACACGCAGATCGGCGTCGCGGCGAAGCCGGTCCTCACCGATCAGAGTTTTGGGCGTCTCTATGGCCGTATCCGTCAGTACTTTCCCGTGGGCCAACGTGACATCGTGATCGCGCGCCTGGAGCTTGGCGCCGTGCTCACCAATGGCAACAGCAACCGGATTCCGTCGTCGCTGCTGTTCTTCGCGGGTGGCACGTCGTCGATTCGCGGGTACACGTATCAGAGCATTGGCCGTCAGCAGAACGGCACCACGTTCCCCACGAAGTACCTTGGCACGGCAAGTCTCGAATATCAGCGCTGGGTCACGCGTGACTGGGGCGGGGCCGTGTTCTGGGACGTCGGCACGGCTACCGACGACTATCGCCATCCCACGCCGCTGTATCACGGCGTGGGGGTCGGTGTGCGCTGGCGCAGCCCGGTCGGGCCGGTGAACCTCGATCTGGGCTACGGCGTGCGCAACAAGCAGTTCCGTCCGGCCATCTCGTTAGGGGTGGCTTTCTGATGACGATGCCGCTCGATACCTCACTGCCGCCGCGTCCATCCGAGCCGCCTCCAACGCCCCCATCACCGCCTGCGCATCGCCGGCGATGGGGGCGAGCGCTGGCGGGCGTCGTACTCGCCGTCCTGCTCATTGTCGTGTTGGTCATTGGCGCGCTGCTCTGGGCGATGTCGAGCGAACGCGGCAGCCGCTGGCTGTGGCAGACAGCCGTGTCGACGCTCGGCGGCAAACTCTCGGGGGAATGGCGCAGCGGAAGCCTCGCGCACGGCTTCACCGTGAACGACCTGCGCTATCTCGACGGTGCAACGCGCATCACCGTGAGCCGACTCGAAAGCCGTTGGGACTTGCGCTTGCGCCCGCTGCATTTCACCGTCGACAAGTTGCAGGTGGGGGATGTGGAGATGGCGTTTGCGCCGTCGCCACCGTCGAGCACGCCCGCGACGATGCCGTCGAGCCTGCGTCTGCCGCTAGGCCTCACGCTGAACGACGTGCGTGTGGCGAAGCTCACACTGCATTCGCCTGCGCTGGTGCTGGAAGATGTTCGCGTCGCCGCGCGCAGCGACGGCACGCAACACACGATTCAGGTCGAACATCTCGGCACGCCCTACGGCGACGTGCGGGCGAATGTGCAGTTGAACGGCCGGCGTCCGTTCGCGCTGGGCGGCAACGTCGGCTTGCAAGCGAAGGCGGGCGATATTCCGGTCGCCCTGCAGGCCGACCTGTCCGGCTCGCTCGACGCGCTCGTCGTCGACTTGACGGCGACCGGAAAGACGCTGAACGGTACGGCGCACATTGCCGCGTCGCCGTTCAGCGCCGTGCCGCTCTCGCGCGCGCAGGTGTCGCTCGATCACCTCAATCCGCGCGACTTCGATCCCACGGCGCCGCAGGCAGATCTCGCGGTGCAGGCCGATTTGCGACCGGCGCCGGGGGCCAAAACATTCCGCGTGCTGGGGCCGGTGTCCGTGACGAACGCCAAGCCAGGGGCCATCGATGCCGGCGGGCTGCCGGTCGAAAGCCTGCGCACGCAGGTGCTGCTCGATGCGACGCATCAGGCGCTGACCGATATCGAGCTGAAGCTTGTGGGCGGTGGCCGGCTCACCGGCAGTGGCGAGCTGCGTCGGGAGAGGGGGGGCGTGTCGGTGGCGGCGACAACGGCGCCTGTCGCGTCGGCGGCAAAGGGGGCGAAGGGGGCCAGCGCCGCAAAGGCGGCGCCGCCGACGTCGCCGGATGCCGAGGCGACCGTCGGCGGCTTCGCTTTGACGATGCGCGATCTCGATCTGCGCGCGTTGTACCGCAAGCTGCCTGCGACGACGCTCGGCGGGCCGCTCGACATCAAGCTCGACGCCACCGGTCAACATATCGTCCTCGATTGGCGCGACGCGGCCCGACGTGTGCTGGCCGACATCGGTCTCGATGCTAAGGGCACCACCGTCAACGCGCTCTCGCTGGAGGCCGGCGATCGCAAGGTTGCGGCCACCGGCGTTCTCGAAAACGACGACGCGGGCGCCTATCGGACCCAGATCAAGCTCACGCGCTTCGATCCCGCCGACTGGTACGACCTTTACGGCCCGCAAAAACGGGGTGCCAAGCCACCGGCGGCGAGCGTCACGGGGCAGGTCGATGCGCAGGGGGCGCTGCGTCCGGCGTTCGGACTGGCGCTCAAGTTTGCATTGCAGGACAGCGTCTACGCCGACTTGCCGATGAGCGGGTCGGGCACGGTGAGGCTGGCGGGCACGCGCCTGCTGCCCAGTGACGCCAACCTGCTCGTGGCAGGCAATCAGGTGCAACTGCGCGGCAGCTTCGGCACCGCGGGCGACAAGATGGCGGTGAAGGTCGACGCGCCGTCGCTCGACAAGCTGGGCTTCGGCCTTGCCGGTCGCCTGCAAGTGGACGGGCTGGTGTCGGGCACGATCGAGCGTCCGGTCGTGGTCGCGACGCTCGCGGCCGACAAGCTTGTCTTCGGGGCGCAAAAGCTCCAGCATCTGAGCGGGAAGGTGGACGTCAGCGGCGGCCTGCCGGGCGCGGCGGGCGACCGGCTGAACGTGACGCTCGAGGGCCAGGGCCTGACCAGCGACATCGCGCGGCTCGACCGGCTCTCGCTCGCGCTGGCGGGCACACGCGGCGCACACACATTGCATCTGAAGGCGGCCGGCAAGCTTCGCGAAGCGCCGCTCGACATGAATCTCGATGCCGCCGGCGCCGTGACCGATACGCGCGGCAAGCCAGGCTGGCGCGGCACGATCCAGACGCTCGAGAACCGGGGCGTGCCGAAGCTCACCCTTGCGTCCCCGTGGCAGGTCCAGGTGAGTGCCGATCGCGTACATCTTGGCGCGGCCAAACTCGTGACGGATGCAGGGACGGCGTTGCTGGCAAACCTCGACTACGGCGATGGGCAACTGAAGACGGCGGGCACCCTCGACACGCTCGACGTCGCGCAGGTGCTGCGCGTCATGCACGCGTTCACGGGCGAGTCGCCGTCGGTCGCCAGCGACCTCGTGCTCGACGGCAAATGGGACGTGCACACCGGTCAGCGTGCCGACGGCTTTGTCGAAGTCGTGCGGCGCAGTGGTGACGTCACGTTGCGCCGCGGCGGGTTGAACGAGAGCGTGAACGTGACGGTGACAGGCGTTCCCGGCCTGACGGCGGAGAAGGGCGGCGTGGGGGCGCGCGTGCCGCTCGGGATCTCGGCGCTGCGCGCGCGCGTCGACCTGGCGGGGCAGACAGCGCACGTCACGCTAAAGGCCGTCTCGTCGCTGGTCGGCACGTTGGACGCCGACATACAGGCGGGCCTGCATGTGCAGGGCGGCATTCCCGAGGTGCAGGACACCGCGCCGCTCGCCGGACGCCTCGCCATTGCCATTCCCGATCTCTCGAATTTCGAGCGTCTGGCCGGGGCGCAATTTGCCTTCAAGGGGCGTGCGAACCTGCAAGTGACGCTCGCGGGCACGGTAGGCAAGCCACGTCCCACCGGCGAGCTGACCGCCGACGATCTGTCGATGCAGATGTTCGACACGGGCGTGCGCGTCAAGAACGGGCGGGTGCGCATTGCGCTCACCCCGACCGAGATCGTGCTGCGCGACGTGGTCGTGACGGGCGGTGGCGGGGGCACGGCGCGGGCGACGGGCAACATCCGGCTCGACACGCCCGAGCCGACGCTTGGCGTTACGCTCACGGCCGACAAGCTGCAATTGTTCGCCGCGCCGGACCGGCAGTTATCCCTTACCGGCGAGGCGAAGGCGATGGGCAGTGGCGACGCGACGGCCGTGACTGGCAAGTTCACCATCGACCGGGCCCGTTTTGCGCTGCCGCCGACCAGCGCGCCGAAGCTTGGCGACGATGTCGTGGTGGTGCGCGGCGGCGCGCAGGCCCGCACCCGGCCGCTCGATGCGAAGGAAGAGGCTGCCCGCATCAGCGCGAAGCCGGCCAGCCGCTTCTCGCCGCACATCAACGTGGACGTGGATCTGGGGCGGGACTTCCGTTTCGTCGGTGCCGGGGCCGACCTGCTGTTGCGCGGCAGCGTGCGCTTGCAGAGTGACCCGCTCACGACGATGCGCGCAACCGGCACCATCACGGTGGCGGAGGGCACGTACGAGGCGTTCGACCGGAAGCTCGCGATCGAGCGCGGTCAGATCAACTTCGTCGGCCCGCTCGACAATCCGGACATCTACATTCAGGCGATGCGCCGCAATCAGGAAGTCGCCGCCGGGGTGCTGGTGACGGGCACGGTGCGCCAGCCGCGTGTGTCGCTCGTCTCCGAGCCGAACGTGTCGGACGAGGAGAAGCTCTCATGGCTGATGTTCGGCCACGGCCCCGATGGCGCGGGGCTCGGCCAGCGTCAGGCGATGGCGGGGGCGGCTACGGCGCTGCTCGGGGCCACGGGCGGCAGACGCATCATCAAGGATCTCGGGATCGACGAGTTCAGCATCGGCACCAGCGATTCGGGCCTGTCGGACGACGAGCAGGTGGTGAAGGTGGGCAAGGCAATCTCGGACAACTTCGCCTTGGGATACGAGCAAAGTCTGACCAGCGCCGCGAGTATCGTGAAGATTACCTGGCAGGTGTCGCGTCGCTGGCAATTGGTGCTGCGCACCGGTTCGCTGTCCGGCTTCGACGTGCTGTTCAACCGTCGCTTCGACTGATCGATGCGGGGACGCCACGGCGCGCCAAATGCGTGGAAAAAATACGGGAAAAGGAGGTGTTGTCGATGACAACGTTGCGCAGTTTCGTTCACCCGGCGCAGGGGCTGCGCCGGGGTCTTCGCTGGGGAGTCGCCATGGGATTGTTCGCGAGTCTGTTGGGCTTGTTCGGCTGCGATCAGCAGCAGATCGACAAGGTGCGTCAAAAAGCGCGCGATACGGTCAATGCGATCAAGCCGGATGACATGCTGTTGCGCAACCTCACCCCGGGCGTCACGACCGAGGCCCAGGTGCGCGAGCAGATGGGCAAGCCGGAAATCGTCTGGGAGAACGACGACGGCTCGCGGCGGCTGGAGTATCCGCGTGCGCCGGGCGGCTTGCGGACCTACATGGTTGACATCGCGCCCGACGGGAAGCTGCGTGGCGTCAGCCAGGCGCTCTCGCCGGAGAACTTCGAACAGGTACGCCCGGGCATGTCACAGGACGACGTGCGGCGTCTGCTCGGCAAGCCGACGAGCGTGGCGGAGTACCGACTGAAGAAGGAAACGGTGTGGAGCTGGCGCTGGCTTGAGGACGGCGTCAACACGGCGGGCATGTTCAACGCGCACTTCGGCCCCGACGGCCGGGTAACGGTCACGTCGCGCTCGGCGGATCCGGCGTCGGAGCGTCCCTGACCCGGGGGCGAGGCGACGGCCGGTCGCTCGGCCGCGGCGACTCGGCTTTATGGCATCGCCCGCGATGGTTGGCCCTCGGCCTGCTCGGACGGCGTCGCGGGCGCGGCGTGGCGGTTGCGATGCGTCACCATGCGGTCGTGCAGGCGAACGATGATTCGGCTGCCCGTCTTCTCGAACAGAAATGGCAGCAGTGCGTGCACGAGACACGCCAGACATGCTCCCAGCAAGGGCAGCGCGAAGGACAGTGCCGATCCCATGTGTTGGAGGTAATTTTCACCGACAGAGGCCGGATGCTGAGTGAAGATTTTCATGATGCCGCCTGTTTTCGGAATGTTTCTGAAGTTTACGTGCCAATGAGAGGTAAAGGGTTTCAAATTTTCTGCCGAATGGCGTAGGATTTGGAAGAATTTTCCTCTCAGGTGGCTGTCGTGGACAAAACCGATCTCGCAATTCTCGAAAATCTGCAAGCCGATGCCTCGCGCTCGCTGGGCGAACTGGCCGAAGCCGTGCATCTGTCGCCGACGCCCTGCTGGCGGCGCGTGCAGCGCCTGCGCGAAAACGGCGTCATCACGGGGCAGGTGACGCTGTGCGATCCTCAGCAGCTCGATCTGCGCGTCACCGCGTTCGTGTTCATCAAGGCGGCAGCGCACAGCGAGGACTGGATGGTCCGCTTCGTGGCGGGGGCACGGGAATTGCCTGAAATTGTGGAGATGCACCGGATGGCGGGCGAGATCGACTATCTGCTCAAGGTGTATCTGCCGGACATCGCTGCCTACGACCGTTTCTATAAGAAGCTCATTCGCGTGGCCGATCTGCAAGACATCAGCGCGAGTTTCTCGATGGAAACGGTGAAATTCACCACCGCGTTGCCGGTGGATCATTTGCGTTAGCCTGTCGGCGTTTCATCGCTACCCTCGGCCGCCGGGTTGCGGGACGCCAGCATAAAAAAACACCCCGAGTGCCGGACGAGATGTCTGGCATTCGGGGTGTTTTTCGTGGGAAGCGCAGGCGTTGTCGCGAGATGCGGCCGGTGTTCCCGATGGGGGACGTCGGCGCCTTACTTCACCCGCATGCCCGGCTTCGCGCCGTCGTGCGGCTCGAGGATGTAGAGGCCCGGTTCAGCTTTCTCGTCGGCGGCCGAGGCGGCGAGCACCATGCCTTCGGACAGACCAAACTTCATCTTGCGCGGCGCGAGGTTGGCGACCATCACTGTGAGCTTGCCCACCAGCGCTTCTGGCTGCGGATAGGCGGACTTGATCCCGGAGAAGACGTTACGCGTTTGCGCTTCGCCCACGTCGAGCGTGAGTTGCAGCAGCTTGTCCGACCCGTCGACTGCCTTGCAATCGACGATGCGCGCGATGCGCAGATCGATCTTGGCGAAGTCGTCGATGTTGATGATGCCGTCTTCCGCGCCGTTCTCGGCCTTCTCCGACGCCCCAGCGGCTTTGTGCTTGCCCTTCGCCGCTGCCGCCTCGGCCACCGGTGCGGCCGCTTGCAGCGAGTCGCGGTTGGCCGCGAGCAACGCTTCAACCTGCTTGCCTTCGACGCGCGTCATCAAATGCTTGTAGGCGGAGATCGCCGTGTCGGCGGTGAGCGGGCGGCTCACGTCCTGCCACGCTTGCGGCGCGATGTTCAGGAAGCGCTCCACGGCCTCGGCCGTCACGGGCAGCACGGGCTTGAGGTACAGCGTGAGCAAGCGGAACGCCTCGAGGCAGACCGAGCAAGCCTCGTGCAGCGCGCCGGCCTGCGCCGGATCCTTCGCCAGATCCCAAGGCTTGACCGTGTCGACGTAACCGTTCACGGCGTCGGCCTGTTCCATCACCAGACGCAGCGCCTTGCCGAACTCGCGCGCTTCGTAGTGCGCAGCGATCTGCGGGGCAACGGCGCGCAACTGGCCCAGCAGCGGCGCCTGCATGGCGTCCGGCGACACGCGACCGTCAAAGCGCTTGAGAAGGAAGCCCGCCGCGCGGCTGGCGATGTTCACGTACTTGCCCACCAGGTCGCTGTTCACGCGGGCGATGAAATCGTCGAGGTTCAGGTCGAGGTCTTCCATCGTGTTGCCCAGCTTGGCGCCGATGTAGTAACGCAGCCATTCCGGATTGAGGCCGGTGTCGATGAAGCTTTGTGCCGTGATGAACGTGCCGCGCGACTTCGACATCTTCTGGCCGTCCACCGTCAGGAAGCCGTGGGCGAACACGTTGGTCGGCGTGCGATGGCCCGAGAACTCGAGCATCGCCGGCCAGAACAACGTGTGGAAGTACAGGATGTCCTTGCCGATAAAGTGGTACTGCTCGGTTGTCGACCCCGGCTTGACCCATTCGTCGAAGTTCAGGCCGCGCTGCGCGCACAGGTTCTTGAAACTGGCGTAGTAGCCGACCGGCGCGTCGAGCCACACGTAGAAATACTTGCCCGGGGCGCCCGGGATCTCAAAGCCGAAGTAGGGTGCGTCGCGCGAGATGTCCCAATCGGCCAGCGTGGACTCGCCGTCTTCGCCGAGCCATTCCTTCATCTTGTTGGCGGCTTCGGGTTGCGCGAGTCCGGCCACCCATTTACGCAGGAATTGCTCGCAGCGCTTGTCCGAGAGCTTGAAGAAGTAATGCGTGGATGTCTTGCGCACCGGCGTGGCGCCCGAGACCACCGAGTACGGGTTGAGCAGATCGGTCGGCGCATAGGTCGAACCACAGACTTCGCACGAATCGCCGTACTGGTCCTTGGCGCCGCATTTCGGACACTCGCCCTTGATGAAGCGATCCGGCAGGAACATTTCCTTGACCGGGTCATACGCCTGTTCGATATCGCGGGCTTCGATCAGACCCTGTTCCTTGAGGGCGAGATAGACGCCTTCGGACAATTCGCGGTTTTCCTCGGAATCCGTCGAATAGTAGTTATCGAACGAGACGCCGAAGCTGTCGAAGTCGCGCTTGTGTTCCTTCCAGACGCGCTCGATCAATTGCTTGGGGGTGAGGCCTTCCTTCTCGGCGCGCAGCATGACGGGCGTGCCGTGCGTGTCGTCCGCGCCGACGTAGTAGACCTCATGGCCCTGCATCCGCATGAACCGTACCCAGATGTCGGTCTGGATGTATTCGACCAAATGGCCGATGTGAATCTGGCCATTGGCGTACGGCAGGGCGGAGGTGACAAGAATGCGGCGGGACATGAGGATCGACTGTGCGTTGAGGGAACCGGGAAAGGTCGATTCTAGCAGGCGAGGCCAGTTGACGCCCAACCGCCCGACTCGGTCAATGAATCCGGCACGGCGAGGGAGGAGCGAGAGCGGGGCAATGGCAGGCCGTTGCCGATGGCGCCGGCGACGTCTGTGGGCGGCAATCCACGATGAACCAAAAAAAAGCCGGAACCAGGTTCCGGCTTAACTAGGCACACGTAACGTCAATAACAAAGAGGAGATGGAAGCGCCCACAGTAAGCACTTCCGAAGGGTCTGAGCGATGTGACGCGGGTTTAGTTCAACTGAGGTGCCGACTTTCGATGGTGCATCGCAGCATGTTGCTCGGGCGCGTCGGCAGAACGCAGGTCCGGCGGACCGGACCCGCGATTGTGCGACGAAATCCCAATGCCCCGTCAGGCAGAAAGCGGGGGCAGAAAGCGAAGCGCGAGGCGATCAGCCGCGCGGTGCGTGCAGCAGGATTTCGACGCGACGGTTCTGCGCACGGCCGGCGGCGGTGGCATCCGAGGCGACCGGCTGGCTCGACCCGACGCCCGTGCCGCTCATGCGGTTCATCGCGATACCGCGGCTGTTCAGATACTGGATCACGTTGGACGCGCGGTTTTGCGACAGCGGGATGTTGATGCGATCGCCGCCCGTGCTGTCGGTATGGCCCACGATGTTGGCGGTAATCCCCGGATTCTGGTTGAGCGACGCGGCGACGTCGTCGAGCACGGCGCGGAAGTTCGGTTTGATATCGGCGCGGCCGGTGTCGAACGTCACGTCGCTCGGGACGGCGACCTTGAGCGAGCCGTCCGGCTGCTCGGAGATGGTGGTGCCCGTGCCGGCCGTGTGACCGCCCAAGGTGTTCTTGATCGCGCTCCAGTTATACCCCGTCGCGCCGCCAGCGGCGGCACCCACGGCGGCGCCGATCAGCGTGCCTGTCGTGTTGCCCCCGATGAGGTTGCCCAGTCCTGCGCCCACTGCCGCACCCACACCGGTACCGACCGCCGTGTTCGTGCCCTGCGGCGTCTGGCAACCGGCCAGCATGGCGGCGGCGGTCAGGACGAGCGCGCAAGCGCGCAGAGAGTTCTTATTCATGTGAGGCTCCTTATCGATTAGCTAGCAGTCGTGAAACAACGCGTGAGCACTTCGCCGAAGCACGCGTGCGTCGCAGGGGTTTTGAACCTGCCGGCGCGCGGTCTTTTACAATAGCGCTGAGTGTCAACCGCAGGCAAGGACAGATTGCCATGCCGGCGGGTTCCCCATAACACGCGCGCCTCGCATGCTAATCGAGAGCGTGCGCCACGGATGTTACAAGTTGTTAGCGCTTGCCGGGGCTTTCCCGGCGCGCCTCGACAGAGCGAGAGACCCACATGGAAGTCGCCCAAATCAATGAAGTGCTGCGTGGCATCGTCGATCCCGACACGGGGCTCGACCTGATTGCCGGAAAGTATGTGAAGCAGGTCGTGGCCGAGCATGGTCACGTCGGTATCCAGATCGAATTCGGCTATCCGGCGAAGAGCCAGTTCGAGGCGATGCGCACGCGCATCACCGATGCCGTGGGCAAGCTGCCCGGTGTCGAACGCGTGGCGGTCGACATCAGTCAGAAAATCGTGGCGCATGCGGTGCAGCGCGGGGTGAAGCTCCTGCCGAACGTGAAGAACATCGTGGCGGTGGCGTCGGGCAAGGGCGGCGTGGGCAAGAGCACCACGGCCGTGAACCTGGCGCTGGCGCTGGTGGCCGAGGGAGCCACCGTCGGCATTCTCGACGCCGACATCTACGGCCCGTCCCTACCCACGCTGCTGGGCATTCACGGCAAACCCGAGTCGAAAGACGGCAAGACGCTCGAACCGATGACGGCGCACGGCCTGCAAGCCAGCTCGATCGGCTTCCTGATCGAGCCGGACAATCCGATGGTCTGGCGCGGCCCGATGGTCACGCAGGCGCTCGAACAGCTGCTCAACCAGACGAATTGGCACGACCTTGACTACCTGATCGTCGACATGCCGCCGGGCACGGGCGACATCCAGCTCACGCTCGCGCAGAAGGTGCCCGTCACGGGCGCGGTCATCGTCACCACGCCGCAGGACCTGGCGCTGCTCGACGCCCGCAAGGGTCTCAAGATGTTCGAGAAGGTCGGCGTGCCGATCCTCGGTCTCATCGAGAACATGAGTCTGCACATCTGCTCGAACTGTGGACACGAGGAGCCGATTTTCGGCGTGGGCGGTGGCGAACGCATGAGCCACGATTTCGACGTCGAGCTGCTGGGCAAGCTGCCGTTGGAGATGAGTATCCGCGTGCACGCCGACGCCGGCATGCCGAGCGTGGTGGGCGACCCGGACGGCCGGGTCGCGGCGCTCTACAAGGCCATTGCCCGCAAGATGGCGGTGAAGATCGCGGCGCGTCAGAAGGACATGACGAGCAAGTTCCCGTCGATCGTCGTTCAGAACACGTAAGGACGGCGCACAGGGGCCCGGGGAGCCCCGTGCAGCGCGGTGCGCGCGAAAACCTCACCGCACCGCAACAATCGCGTAAAATACGCCCAATTTTTCACGTACCACGCCCATTCAGGTCCACACATGAGCATCAAGTCCGACAAATGGATCCGGCGTATGGCCGAGGCGCACGGCATGATCGAGCCCTTCGAGCCGTCGCAGGTCCGGCAATCCCAGGACGGGCAGAAGATCGTCAGCTATGGCACGTCGAGTTACGGCTACGATATTCGCTGTGCGGCTGAATTCAAGATCTTCACGAACATCAACTCGACGATTGTCGACCCGAAGAACTTCGACGAAAAGTCGTTCGTCGACTTCTCCGGCGATGTCTGCATCATTCCGCCGAACTCGTTCGCGCTCGCGCGCACCGTCGAGTACTTCCGTATTCCGCGCAACGTGCTCACCGTATGTCTCGGCAAATCGACGTATGCCCGTTGCGGCATCATCGTGAACGTGACGCCGTTCGAGCCCGAGTGGGAGGGCTATGTGACGCTGGAATTCTCGAACACCACGCCGCTGCCGGCCAAGATCTACGCCAATGAGGGCGTGGCTCAGGTGCTGTTCTTCGAATCCGACGAAGTCTGCGAGACGTCGTACAAGGATCGCGGCGGGAAGTACCAGGGACAGCGTGGCGTCACGCTGCCGAAAACCTAGCCTGCGCAGGCTTGACTCGCCACCGGTGAGCACCCGCAACGTCGCACTGCCCAAGAGCCACGGCCATGTCGGACCGTGGCTCGTTCTTTTGTCGAAGGAACGCCAATGAAATTCCGTTTTCCGATCGTCATCATCGACGAAGACTTCCGCTCCGAAAACATCTCCGGATCCGGGATTCGCTCCTTGGCGGAGGCCATCGAAGCCGAGGGCATGGAGGTCAACGGTCTCACGAGCTACGGTGACCTGACTTCGTTTGCGCAACAGGCGAGCCGCGCATCGAGTTTCATCCTGTCCATCGACGACGACGAGTTCGGCACGTTTTCGAGCGAAGCGGGCGGTGAAGGCGAGGGCGAGCTGGCGCTGGCCATCATCAACCTGCGCGCGTTCGTGCAGGAAGTGCGCCGTCGCAACCCGGACATTCCGATTTTCCTGTACGGCGAGACGCGCACGTCGCGCCACATCCCGAACGACATCCTGCGCGAGCTGCACGGCTTCATTCACATGTTCGAAGACACGCCGGAGTTCGTGGCGCGTCACATCATCCGTGAAGCCAGGTCGTACCTCGACTCGCTGCCGCCGCCGTTCTTCCGCTCGCTCACGCACTATGCGGCCGACGGTTCATATTCGTGGCACTGCCCGGGCCACTCGGGCGGCGTGGCGTTCCTCAAGAGCCCGGTGGGCCAGATGTTCCACCAGTTCTTCGGTGAGAACATGCTGCGCGCGGACGTGTGCAACGCCGTGGAAGAATTGGGTCAGTTGCTTGACCACAACGGCCCGGTGGGTGCGTCGGAGCGCAATGCGGCGCGCATTTTCAACGCGGATCATCTGTTCTTCGTGACGAACGGCACGTCGACCTCGAACAAGATCGTGTGGCATGCCACCGTGGCGCCGGGCGACATCGTCGTAGTCGACCGCAACTGCCACAAGTCGATCCTGCACGCGATCACGATGACGGGCGCCGTGCCGGTGTTTCTTACGCCGACGCGCAACCACCTCGGCATCATCGGCCCGATTCCGAAGTCGGAGTTCGAGCCGGAAGTCATTCGCGCCAAGATCGAAGCGAACCCGTTCGCGCGCGAAGTGCTGGAACGCGATCCGAACGCCAAGCCGCGTATTCTCACGATTACGCAGAGCACCTATGACGGCGTCATCTACAACGTCGAGATGATCAAGGAATTGCTGGGCAACAACATCGACACGTTGCACTTCGATGAAGCCTGGCTGCCGCACGCGGCGTTCCACGAGTTCTATCGCGACATGCACGCGATCGGCGAAGGGCGCCCGCGCTCGGCGGAGGCCACGGTCTACGCCACGCACTCTACGCACAAGTTGCTCGCCGGTATTTCGCAAGCGTCGCAGATCGTGGTGCAGGAATCGGAAGCGCGAACCTTCGACACGTATCGCTTCAACGAGGCGTACCTGATGCACACGTCGACCTCGCCGCAGTACGCGATCATCGCGTCGTGCGACGTGGCGGCCGCGATGATGGAGCCGCCGGGCGGCACGGCGCTGGTCGAAGAGTCGATCGTCGAGGCGCTCGACTTCCGCCGTGCCATGCGCAAGGTGGCGGCCGAGTACGGCGATTCGTGGTGGTTCTCGGTCTGGGGCCCGGAGCATCTGGGCGACGAGGGCACGATTCAGCGCGACGACTGGGTGCTGCGTGCCAACGAGCGCTGGCACGGCTTTGGCGATCTGGCCGAAGGCTTCAACATGCTCGATCCGATCAAGGCGACGATCATCACGCCGGGGTTGGACGTGGACGGCGAGTTCGGCGAGAGCGGCATTCCCGCGGCCATCGTTACCAAGTACCTTGCCGAACACGGCATCATCGTCGAGAAGACCGGGCTTTATTCGTTCTTCATCATGTTTACCATCGGCATCACCAAGGGCCGCTGGAATTCGATGGTGACCGAGCTGCAGCAGTTCAAGGACGATTACGATCACAACCGCCCGCTCTGGCGCGTACTGCCGGAGTTCGTGGCGCAGTTCCCGCGCTACGAGCGCATCGGACTGCGCGATCTGTGCGATCAGATCCACAGCGTGTACAAGGCGAACGACGTGGCGCGCGTGACGACCGAGATGTACCTCTCGGACATGCAGCCCGCGATGAAGCCGACCGACGCGTTCTCGAAACTGGCGCACCGCCAGATCGACCGCGTGCCCATCGACGAACTCGAAGGGCGCGTGACGAGCGTGTTGCTCACGCCGTATCCGCCGGGTATTCCGTTGTTGATTCCCGGCGAACGCTTCAACGCCGCGATCATCGAGTATCTGCGTTTCGCGCGCGACTTCAACGAACGCTTCCCGGGCTTCCATACCGATATCCACGGTCTGGTCGTCGAGGAAGTGGACGGACGCCCCGAGTATTTTGTGGATTGTGTGCGCCAGTAAGCTACGCGAGCGCGCCTGTGGCGACATCCGGCCCCGTGTGAAAGCACGGGGCTTTTTTTGTTTCAACGAAGTCGGCATGCGGATGCCCAGCGTGTGGCGGCGCGCCTTATACGCCCGTTTTTGCTGGACGCATTTCACGTATCGCGCGTTGCGAAGCGTTGTCGGACGAAAATGCGTAGCCGAATTCGTGAAATTGGCCATTAAATGGCGGAAGATGCCTGACGATCGTCGAGATGAGGCGGGGCGTACCCGATTTGTGGTTTGGCTCGAACTGCGCCAATTTGGGTGATTTCCCGTTAATTTGGGCCGATTCGGTTGCTACACTCGACGCACTTTTTTCGAGCGGGAGAATTCATGGAAACCGGACAACTGGAGTTCAGCACCTACGGCACGCTCGTCTGTGCCACGTTGGTGTTGTTGCTTGGGCGCAAGCTGGTCGAATGGATTGGGCCGCTGCGCACCTACAGCATTCCTGAACCCGTGGCGGCTGGCTTGCTGGTGGCCGTGGGCGCGTTGGCGCTGCGCCAGTTTGGGCAGGTTGAGCTGAAGTTCGACACGTCGTTGCAAACGCCGCTCATGCTTGCCTTTTTCGCGACCATCGGGCTGTCGGCCAATCTAGCCAGCCTGAAGGCCGGCGGGCGTCGCCTGGTGTTGTTCCTTGGCGTGGTGGCGGGCATGTTGATCGTACAGAACGCGATCGGCGTGGGACTTGCGTCCATGATGGGGCTGGCGCCGGGCGTCGGCTTGTTGGGCGGGTCGATTACGCTGGCGGGCGGACACGGCACGGGCGCGGCATGGGGTGACACGCTGACCGCGCGCTATGGTGTGCAGTCGGCACTGGAAATCGCGATGGCTTGCGCCACCTTCGGGCTGGTGTTTGGCGGGTTGCTGGGCGGGCCGGTCGCGCGTTACCTGGTGGGGCGTCTGGGCACCAACGTGCCGGGCGCCGCCGCGGCGCAACAGACCACGCCGGAGGGCTTCGAGCAGCCGCACACGGTGCGGTTGATCACCGCGCAGGCGCTGATCGAAACGGTGGCGATGATTGCCATCTGTTTGCTGGGCGGCGAGGTCATTGCGCGCTGGCTGGCGGGCACGGCCTTCGAATTGCCGACGTTCGTGTGCGTGCTGTTTACCGGTGTCGTTGTGCGCAATTTGCTGTCGCTCGTGGGCTACGAGGTGTTTGAGCGCTCGCTGTCGGTGCTTGGCAATGTGAGTCTCTCGCTCTTTCTGGCGATGGCGCTCATGACCCTGCGTCTGTGGGATCTCTCGACGCTGGCGCTGCCGATGATCGTGATTCTCGTTGTGCAGGCGGTCGCGATGGCGGCGTATGCGATCTTCGTCACGTTCCGCGTCATGGGACGCAACTACGATGCGGCCGTGCTCGCGGCGGGCCACTGCGGATTCGGGCTGGGTGCGACGCCGACAGCCATCGCCAACATGCAGGCGGTGACCGAGCGTTTCGGCCCGTCGCACATCGCATTCCTGATTGTGCCGATGGTGGGGGCGTTCTTCATCGACATCCTCAACGCGATCATCATCAAGGGGTTCCTGTCGCTGCCGCTGTTCTGATGCGAGGGACATGGTCCCGCGCGTATGTCCGTCTCGCGCGCATGAAAAATGCCACCCATCCGGGTGGCATTTTCGTTGGCGCCCGCCAAGTCGAATGACCTGGCCAGGGCCACTTACTTGGCGAGCTTCGCGCGTGCGGCGGCGATGGCGCGTTGCACTTGGGCGGGCGCGGTGCCGCCGATGTGGTTGCGGCTGGCGACCGAGCCTTCGAGCGTCAGGCAATCGAAGACATCCTCACCGACGAGCGGCGAGAACTTCTGCAACTCGGCGAGCGACAGGTCGGCCAGATCGATATCGCGATCCGAGCAGATCTTCACGGCATGCGCCACGATTTCGTGGGCGTCGCGGAACGGCAGACCCTTCTTGACGAGGTAGTCGGCCAGATCGGTGGCGGTCGAGAAGCCTTGCAGCGCGGCGTTGCGCATATTGGCTTCGCGTACCTTGATGCCCGGCACCATGTCCGCGAAGATGCGCAGCGTGTCGATCACGGTGTCGACCGTGTCGAACAGCGGTTCCTTGTCTTCCTGATTGTCCTTGTTGTAGGCGAGCGGCTGGCCCTTCATCAGCGTGAGCAGCGCGATCAGGTGGCCGTTGACGCGACCGGTCTTGCCGCGCGCGAGTTCGGGCACGTCCGGGTTCTTCTTCTGCGGCATGATCGAGCTGCCGGTACAGAAGCGGTCGGCCAGATCGATGAAGCCCACGCGCGGGCTCATCCACAGCACCAACTCTTCCGAGAAGCGCGAGACGTGCGTCATCACGAGCGCGGCGGCGGCCGTGAATTCGATCGCGAAGTCGCGATCCGACACGGCGTCGAGTGAGTTCGCGCAGACTTCTTCGAAGCCAAGCGTCGCCGCGACCCGTTCCCGATCGATCGGATAGCTCGTGCCGGCGAGCGCCGCAGCGCCCAGCGGCAGCCGGTTCACGCGGCGGCGCACGTCGAGCATGCGTTCCGCGTCGCGGCTGAACATCTCGAAGTAAGCCAGCAGGTGATGACCGAACGTCACCGGTTGTGCGACTTGCAGGTGAGTGAAGCCCGGCAGAATCGTGGCGCTGTGCTGATCGGCCAGATCCAGCAATGCCCGGCGCAGGTCGCCGAGGTGATTGCCGATGCGATCGATTTCGCTGCGCAGCCACAGTCGGATGTCGGTCGCCACCTGATCGTTACGCGAGCGGCCGGTGTGCAGGCGCTTGCCCGCATCGCCGATGAGGGCGGTCAGGCGCGCTTCGATGTTCAGGTGAACGTCTTCGAGATCCAGTTGCCACTCGAGCTCGCCACGTTCGATCTCGCCGCGAATCTGCGTCATGCCGCGCTGGATGTCGGCCAGATCCTGGGCGCTGATGATGCCTTGCGCCGACAGCATATCCGCATGGGCGAGCGACCCTTCGATGTCGAACAGCGCCAGGCGCTTGTCGAAGAAGACCGACGCCGTATAGCGCTTGACGAGTTCGGAAACGGGTTCGGAAAAGCGGGCCGACCAGGCTTCGCCTTTCTTGTGGAGTTGGGAGGTCATTGTCGTAGCTTGGCTAATCGAGGCCCATCGGGGGCAGATGGAAGCGGACCGTGGCGGAGCACGGCAAACCGGGATTATACAACCCCGGCGTTGGCCCATCGACTCGGCCGACGGCGGGTCCAGCGCGCCCCAGCCGGCGCAACATCGCCAGCGCTCAGGGCAGGGTGCCTCGGTCGGCGCAGCGTCGAGCGCGGCCGGGCCAGGGCGTGCCGGTCAGTGCGTCATCGACAGCGTCCAGACGCGCGGCGGCGCCGACAGGCACAGACCCGACGTTGCCTCGTCGAACGCCGCCCGTTGCAGCGCTTCGAGCTTCGCCGTCTTGGCGATCCGCTCGCGGGCCTGGTGAATGCGCGCCATGCGCGATGGATCGTCGGGCAACGCGCACAGGCGGCCGAGATCGCGCATGAGCGAAGTGCCGAGCCGGTCGAGCGCCGGACGCAAACGCGTGGCCAGATCGACCGGCTCCCCGGGCGCGCTGCCTTCGCGCTTCCAGCGGGCCAGCAAGGCGGTCTGCACCAGCTTGCCCGCCTCGATCTGCAGACGGAAGAACGTGCGCACCTGCGCGGGCGTCAGGCCGTACTGGGTGGCCCGGTCTCCCATGCTGTCAAGCAACGCCTGCTCGCGTGGGGTGTCCTGCACCGGCTTGCCCGACGTGTATTTGGTCCGCGCAACCGCTTCGCTGATCGCCAGTCGCTCCAGAATCCCGTGCATCAGCGGGTCGAGCACGGGATCGACGATCGGCCGCGGCTTGGGTGGACTCGCGGGCGACGACGCGAGCGTTTGCGAGACAAGGCGTACGGCCAAACCGCGCACGCCGTGCGGCGCCGCAGCGAGTGCATGCGAGACGGGCGCGGGCGGGGGCGAGGATGCGGAAGATGAAAGGCCGGTGCTGGCGTTGTGTGGTGACATCTGGACGGCCGAACCCGCCTGTGCACCTGCGCAAATCAGGCCAAGCGCGGTGGCCGTGAAGCGTCTGGAGACCCGTCGTAAGCGCGTACCTCGCGCGGAGACTGCGTTGGAATCGGATTGCATGATGGATGGGCCCCCCGGCAGCCATCGAATCGAATCCCCGAAATATACCGTTCTATCGGCCCACTGTCGTTGGGGAGATTCTCAAGCCGAGTACCGCGCGGCCAACATGGCGTTTTCGGCCCATCGACGTTGTGCGCCGGCCCCGCGGACTGCGGAGCCGGCGCCGGGTCACGCCGCGAGGACGTCAGCCCGTGTTGCGCAGCCCGGCGGCAATGCCGTTGATGGACAGGTGGATGCCGCGACGCGCGCGCTCGTCCGATTCCCCCGCACGATGCCGGCGCAACAACTCGACTTGCAAGTGGTTGAGCGGATCGAGGTAGGGGAAGCGGTTCTTGATCGAGCGGGCGAGCAGCGGGTTGTCCGCCAGTCGCTCCTCGTGACCGGTGATGAGCGCGAGCGCCTGCGAGGTGCTCTGCCATTCGGCAACGATGCGATTGAACACGCGCTTGCGCAGCTTTTCGTCCGGCACCAGTTCGGCATAACGCGACGCCACGGCCAGATCGGTCTTGGCGAGCACCATGTCCATGTTCGAGAGCAGCGTCGCGAAGAACGGCCAGCGCTTGACCATCTGACGCAGGGTGTCGAGACGCTTTTCGCGACCTTCGGCGTCGGCCTTCGCGGCTTTACCTTGCCCGCCGTCGAGAAATGCCTGCACGGCGCTGCCGAAGCCGTACCAGCCGGTGATGAGTAGACGGCACTGGCCCCACGAGAAGCCCCACGGAATCGCGCGCAGGTCTTCGATACGACGGTTCTTCGGATCCGAGAACTTGCGCGAGGCGGGACGCGAGCCGATGTTGAGCTCGGCGATTTCCGCGATCGGGGTGGCCGAGAAGAAGTAGTCGGTGAAGCCCGGCGTCTCGTAGACGAGGTCGCGATACGCGGCGAAGGCCGTGTCCGAGAGCGTCTGCATGACCTCTTCGTACGCGGCCAGACGCGGCGGCTGGTTGCGGCTCGGCAGCAGCGTGGCTTCGAGCGTGGCCGCCACGATGGTCTCCAGGTTGCGCCGCCCGATCTCCGGGTTGGCGAACTTGCTCGCAATGATCTCGCCTTGCTCGGTCAGACGAATCTGCCCCTTCACCGTGCCCGGCGGTTGCGACAGGATGGCCTGATAGGTCGGGCCGCCGCCACGCCCCACGGTGCCGCCGCGGCCGTGGAACAAACGCAGGCGAATGCCTTTCTCTTCGAACAGATGCACCAGCGCGAGTTCGGCCTTGTACAACTCCCAGTTCGACGTGAGGAAGCCGCCGTCCTTGTTGCTGTCGGAGTAGCCGAGCATGACTTCCTGCTCGCCGCCTTGCTGCGTGACCACCTCGGACATGCCGGGAATGTCGAAGAACGCGCGCATGATGACCGGCGCATTGCGCAAGTCGGCAATCGTTTCGAACAGCGGGATGACCATCGCACCGACCTTGGGCTCGATGGCCTTCGCGCCGTTGCCACCCAGCGCCCCCTGGAAGAGGCCGGTCTCCTTTTGCAGCAGCATGACTTCCACCAGATCGCTCACGGTTTCCGTATGCGAAATGATGTAGTTGCGCACCGCGCGGGGGCCGAAGCGGGCGCGGATGTCGCGCGCCGCGGCAAACACGGCCAGCTCGTCGCGCGTGCGCTGCGAGTAGTCGAGATAGGGCGAGAACAACGGGCGCGGCTCGCGCAGTTCGCGCAGCAGCAGGGCGAGCTTCTGGTCTTCGTCGAGCTTCGCGTAATTCGCTTCGATGCCCGCCTTGGCGAACAACTCGGCGATGACGGCTTCGTGAATGTCCGAACTCTGGCGCAGGTCGATGCTGGCCAGATGGAAGCCGAACACCTCGGCGGCGCGTACGAGCGGGCCGAGGCGTTGCGCGACCAGAGCGCCGCCATGATGCGCCATGAGCGACGCGACCACCGTATTCAGATCCGAGATGAATTCGCTCGCGTCGAGATACGGGCTGGCGCGACCGACCGCGACGCGATGCGGCACATGGCCGACCCATTCGCGCGCCGTAGCGGCCAGACGCGCGTACACGCCGATGAGCGCGCGTCGATAGGGCTCGTCGGTGCGGTGCGGCGAATCGTCGGGCGAGCGGCGCGCGAGCGTGAGCAGCGCGTCGCTGGCGCCGGCGAGCAGTTGCGAGACGGACAACTCCGCGCCCAGCAAGTGCACCTGTTCGAGGTAGTGCGCGAAGATTTCGGTGGCCTGGCTCGTGATCGCCAGTTGCAGCGTTTGCGCCGTGACGTTCGGGTTGCCGTCGCGATCGCCGCCGATCCAGCTACCCATCTGCAGGAAGCGGCCGAGGCCTTCGGCGCGCACGGCGGGCACGGCGTCGTGCAGTTCGGCGCTCACGTCGTCGTACAGGGCGGGAATCTCGGAGAGGAACGTGCTCCGGTAGTACGACAGCGCGTTCTCGATTTCATCGGCCACGGTCAGGCGCGAACTGCGCAGCATGCGCGTCTGCCAGAGCGTGGTGACGTAGGCACGCATGGATTCGGTGTTGCGCGAGGCCTCACGCTCGGTGAGGGCGTCGTCGCGATGCGCGAGTAGACGGGCAATTTCGCGCTCGGCGTCGAGAATGCTCTTGCGCTGGACTTCGGTCGGGTGGGCGGTGAGCACCGGCACGATGAGCGCGCTCGCGAAGAACGCCTGCAGCGTGGCGGGATCGGCAAGGCCGGCGTCTTTCAGGCTTTGCAGCGCGGCGCGCAGGCTGCCCGGCTGGGCCCGGCTGCCGGCGAGCGCGTGCACGCGACGGCGGCGGTTGTGATGGCGGTCCTCGGCGATGTTGGCCAGATGCGAGAAGTAGCTGAACGCGCGCACCACCTCGATGGCTTGCTCGTTGGTCAGACCGTTGAGCAATGCGCCCAGCGCGCGGGCGGCGCTGCGGTCGCCCTCGCGGTGAAAGCGCACCGCATTCTGGCGAATGGTCTCGACCAGATCGAACGCGTCGCTGCCTTGTTGCTCGCGCAGCACGTCGCCCAACAGGCGGCCGAGGAAGCGGATGTCCTCGCGCAGCGGGGCGTCCTTGTCTTCACGCGAGCGGCGGGCCTTGCCCTTGGCCGGCCCATCTGCCGTCAGGCGGGAAGTGGATGGGGCCGCGGCTGCTGCCTTCGCGGGGGAAGTCTTGCCGACCGACTTGGCGAGGCCCTCTTGCGGGGCTTTTACCTTTGCGCTGCTCTTCATGTCGCTCCTCTCACGACCCGCCGTTCGGGCCGGTCAAGCGTGTTACCATTTTTTCTTTTGGTCTTCACGCGGTTGCTGAATGAACTTCGCTGCTCCTGAAACCCTGGTGATCGCTTCGCGCGAGAGCCGGCTCGCCATGTGGCAAGCCGAACACGTGCGTGACGCGCTGCACAAATTATATCCGCAGTGTCGCGTGAGTATCCTCGGAATGACCACTCGCGGTGACCAAATTCTCGATCGCTCGCTCGCGAAGGTCGGCGGCAAGGGGCTATTCGTCAAGGAACTCGAACTTGCCCTGGCCGATGGACGGGCCGATCTCGCCGTCCATTCGCTCAAGGACGTGCCGATGCAACTGCCCGAAGGCTTCACGCTGGCCGCGGTGCTAGAGCGCGAGGATCCCTGCGACGCTTTCGTTAGCAACGATTACCACAGTCTCGATGCACTGCCCGCCGGGGCGGTGGTCGGCACGTCGAGCCTGCGCCGTGAAGTGAGTCTGCGTGCCCGGTATCCGCACCTGTTGGTGGCGCCGTTGCGGGGCAACCTCGATACGCGTCTGGGCAAGCTCGACCGGGGCGATTTCGCCGCGATCATTCTTGCGGCGGCCGGTCTCAAACGCCTGGGATTGGGCGAGCGCATTCGCGCCACGCTCGCGCCGGAGGTGAGCCTGCCGGCCGCCGGGCAGGGCGCGCTGGGCATCGAAGTGCGCGCAGGACGTCCCGAAATCCTGCAATGGCTCGCCGCACTTCACCATGGCCACACCACGCTGGCCGTGAGCGCCGAGCGCGCCGTGTCGCGTGCGCTGGGGGGCTCGTGCCAGGTGCCGCTGGGCGCGTTTGCCGAATTTACGCAGCAGGGCGACCTGGCACTGCGCGCTTTCATTGCGTCGACGGACGGCGCGACGGTGCTGCGCGCTCAGGGCACGGCCAATGTCGCCGACGGCGATGTGGCCGGCGCCGAGGCGCTCGGGAAGCGGGTCGCGCAGGAACTGATCGATGCGGGAGGCTTGGCGCTGGTGCCGCCGCCCGAGCCCAAGGATCCTCCCGCTTGAGCCCGCGCGCGCCGGCCTTGCCGCCCGCCGCTGGCGTTGCGCCGGCGTCCGTCTGCGGGCGCCTTGCCGGTGGGGCAATGTCGCCTCGCTCGCCGTGCGCCATCCTGACGCGCCCCGACGGACAAGCCCATGCGCTTGCCCGCGCGTTGCGCGCAGAAGGCATCGACACGCTCGCATTCCCGCTGCTGCACATTGCCGCGCAGGCCGACCCGGACACATTGGCGGCGCTTGATCGCGCATTGCGCTCGCTGGCGTCCTACGCGCTGGCGGTGTTCGTCTCGCCCAACGCCGTGACGCATGGCCTGGCTCGGCTGGCGCTTCTGGCATCCCTCGATCATCGAACGAGCGACGACCGCACCGAAGTCGGTATCCACGTGGGCGACTTGTGGCCCGCGGCATTGCCGGTGGCCGTGGTCGGCCCAGGGAGTGCGCACGCGCTGGCCGACGCCGGCATCGCCGCGCCACGACATCGGGTGATCGTGCCGCCGGGCGGTCCGGCGGCACGGTTCGACTCGGAAGCGCTCCTCGCGCAACTCGACCTCGCTTCGCTGGCAGGGCGCCGCGTGCTGATCGTGCGGGGCGACGGCGGTCGCGAACTGCTGGCTGACACCTTGCGCGCCCGTGGCGCGCAGGTGGACCTCGTCAGCGCCTACACGCGTCGGGCGCCCGCGCCGGACGCCGCCGCGTGGGCCGCGCTGGAAGCCCGGCTGGCTTCGCCGGAGCGTTGCGCCTGGGTGCTGACCAGCTCCGAGGCGGTGCGTCATCTGGCCACGCAGCTCGCTGCGCGCTACGGCACGCGCGATGGCATCCACACGCCGGGCACCCCGCAGGTGCTGGCGCAAATCCTGGCGGCGCGGTGCTTTACGTCGCATGTACGCATCGCAGATGCCGCGCGGGCTGCGGGGTTTGATAGGATTACGCAATGCGCGCCCGGCGACGAGAACTTGTTGGCGGCACTCAAAACATGGGCGGATCCCATTCAAGTCAAAGCATGACGACAGATAATCGCGTTCCCGAGTCTTCCCAGAACCCGTCGGCGTCGACCGGCCCGGCGGCGTCGAATGCAACCACGGCCGGCGGTGCCCCCTATGGCACGACGGGTAGTCCGCCCGCATGGCAGCCGCCCGAGCCGCCGCCTCGGCGTCGAGGGTCGGGGGCCGCGCTGCCCTGGCTGCTCTTCGTGCTAGTGTCGGCCGGGGCCGGCATCGGCGGCTGGTCGCTGAACCAGAAGCTCGACCGCGTGCAGCAGGAAATGGCGCGCCGTCAGCAGACGGGCGACGCACAGGTCATGCAGGCGCAGGTGCGAACGGCGCAGGCACTCGACAATCAGCGCGATCTGCAAAACCGGCTCACGGCGCTCGAAGGGCGGGTGTCCGATTCGCGCAGCCAGCAGGCCGCACTCGAACAGCTCTATCAGGATCTGGCGCACAACCGAGACGAATGGGTGCTCGCCGAGACCGAGCAGATCGTCACGAGTGCGAATCAACAATTGCAGCTCACCGGCAACGTTCGCGGCGCGCTGATTGCGCTGGAGGGTGCCGATGCTCGCCTGGCACGCTCCGGCGCACCGCAGCTCGCGGGCGTGCGCGACGCGTTGAAGAAGGACATCGACCGGCTCAAGGCCGTGCCGGCGGCCGATTTGCCGCAACTGACCGGCAAGCTCGATCAGGCGATTGCCATGGTCGACACGTTGCCGTTGCAGGCCGAGGAGCGGCGCGTCGACCCGACGTCGGCGGCGGGGGGCGCGGCCGGTGCGGGCGGCGTGAGCGAAGCGGGCTGGATCGCGACGTGGCATCGCCTGTCCTCGGAGATGCTGGGCAGCCTCAAGCAACTGGTGCAGGTCCGCCGGTTGGACGACCCGGACGTCATGCTCGTGGCGCCGGAGCAGGGCGCGTTCCTGCGGGCGAATCTCAAGCTGCGCCTGCTCAATGCGCGACTGGCGCTGCTTGCGCGCAACGCGTCTGCTGTGCATAGCGACGTGGTGGTCGCGGAGGCCGCGCTCGATAAGTATTTCGACGCCAAGTCGCGTCGCATCGCCGCCGTGAAAACGTTGCTCGACCAGGTCGACGCGGGTTCGCGCACGATCGAACTGCCGACCCTTGACGCCAGCCTGACCGCCATCGGTCAGGTCAAGGACGTCAAGGACAAGCCGTAAGGAGCCGGGCATGCGAGGACTGATCTGGTTAACGCTCCTGTTCGCCGTCGCCGCCGGCTTTGCCGTGCTGGCGACATTCAATCACGGACAGGTGGTGATGCTCGTGCCACCGTATCGTGTGGACGTATCGCTGAACCTTTTTGTGCTGGCGTTGCTGGCCTTGTTCGTTGCGCTGTACGTCGTCATTCGTATTCTGCGCAACATCTACAAGATGCCGGAGCGCGTGGCCGCTTACCGCAATCGCCAACGCAGCCGTCGCGCGAACATCGCGTTGCGCGATGCCGTGGCGAATCTCTTCGCGGGTCGCTACACGCGGGCGGAGAAAGCGGCGCGCGAAGCTGCCGAGCAGGACGACAATCGCGGCGTGGCGGCGATCATCGGCGCGCGCGCGGCGCATCGTATGCGCGAGTTTGCGCGTCGCGACAGCTGGCTGGCCGAAGCGCAGGGGGCGAACCTCGAAGAGGCGCGTCTGTTGCAGACGGCGGAGTTGCGCGTCGATACCCGTGATGCGGAAGGGGCGCTCGAAGCCCTGACCGAGATGCGGGCGCAGGGCGCGCGCCGCATGCAGGCGCAGTTGGTCGCCCTGCGGGCACATCAACACCTGAAGCATTGGCCCGAGGTCCTGGCGCTGCTCAAGGTGCTGGAAAAGCGCGAAGCGCTGCATCCGGCGCTGGCGGCCAAGCTCAAGCAGACGGCCAGCGAGGGCATTCTGCGCGATCACCGCCACGATGCCGACGCGCTGCTCAAGTGCTGGAATGAATTGCCGGCCGATGCGCGTACGTCGGCGCGCATCGCCGATGTCGCGGCGGAGTTGCTGATTTCGCTCGACCGCCTGCGCGAGGCGCGCGATATCGTCGAGGCCGCGCTGGCCGAGCACTGGGACCCGCGTCTGCTGCGCCGCTATGCCGATTGTGCCGGCGGCGATGCCCTGCCGCTCATCCAGAAGGCCGAGGCGTGGCAGCAGCGACATCCGAACGATCCCGATCTGCTCTTCGCACTGGGCAAGCTGTGCCAGCACCAGCGGCTGTGGGGCAAGGCGCAGACGTTCCTCGAAGGGGCACTGCGTCATACCGACGACCGGCATCTGCAACAGCGCGTGCATCTGGCGCTGGCGCAACTCTTCGAGGGGCTCGAGCAGATGGAACTGGCCAACCGCCACTATCGGGCCTGCGCGAGCGCGTAAATGGCTGGCGAGCGAGCCGTCAGGCTCGCATCGTCATTCGATGGCCGTTGCTTCGTTCCCCGAACTCTGACGCAACGGCAGTTCCGGCAAGCGGCCGAGCGCGACGATGGCCAGCGCGGCAATGAGGGCGCTACCACCGAAGAAGGCGCCGAAGGCGAGCCGGACATGATCTTCCATCCCGGGCGGTGCGCCGCCTGGGCGAAGGAAGTCGGTCAGTTCGCGCGGTGCGCCGCCGTCTGCCGAGACCAACAGCCCGACGATGAGCGCGCCGAACATCGCGACGCCGATCATCCCGCCGAGCGCCCGGAAGAACGCGTGTGCGGCCGTCGCAATGCCGATGTCGCGCGGCGCAACGGCATTTTGCGTCGCCACGGTCATCACCGGCATGGCCGAGCCGAAGCCGATCCCCACCAGTCCGAGACACAGCCCCACGACCCAGAGCGGCAGTGTCTGCACGCCGAGCGCAATCGTCGTCAGTCCCAGCAACGCCACGGGCAGGCCAATCTGTGGCGGACGCTTGTAATGCCCCGTCGCGCGCATGTAATGCCCCGCGCTGAGCGCCCCCACCACGATGCCCAGCAACGGCAGGATCAGCATCAGCCCCGAACGGCTGGCCGACTCGCCGCGCTGCAACTGAAGATAAAGCGGCACGTAGATTCCGATACTGATGTTGACCATCATCACGAGCACGGCCATCGTCGATGTCATCCGGAACACCGGATTGGCAAGCAACGCCACCGGTAGCAATGGCTCGCGCACCGCCTGCTGGTGGCGCAGAAAGATCGCCCCCACGATCACGCTCGCAGCGAGCAGGCCTGCAATGGGCATCGACACCCAGGCGTAGCGATGTCCGCCCCACGTGAGCGCCAGCAGCAGGCAGACGGTCGCGGCGATGAGCAGCGCCGACCCGAGATAGTCGATGCTGGGTTTGCCCTCGCGACGGGGCAGGTGGCGCAGTGCGCGGTCGCTCAGGTAGATGGCGAGCAGGCCGAGCGGGAGATTGATCCAGAAGATGAGCGTCCAGTTCAGGTACTGAGCGAATACCCCGCCGGTGATGGGACCCGCCACGCCGGAGACGGCGAACATGCCGGAGATATATCCCTGATATCGGCCGCGCTCGCGCGGCGAGACGATATCCGCGATCACGGTATTGGACAGCGCGATGAGGCCGCCCCCGCCCAGCCCCTGCACGCCGCGCGCCACGATCAGCGCGAGCATGCTCGGCGCCAGCGCGCACAGCACCGACCCCACGAGGAAAACGGCCACGCTCACGGCGATGACGACGCGTCGTCCGAACAGATCGGAGAGCTTGCCGACGATCGGGGTGATGGCCGTGGATGAGAGCAGATAAGCGGTGACGACCCACGACACGGCGTCGAAGCTACCGAGGTCTCGGGCGATGGTCGGCAGGGCGGGCGCGACGATGGTCTGGTCGAGCGAGCCCAAAAACATGATGAGCAGCAGGCCGGAGAGGATCGACTTGACCTCGGTGGGGGTGAGCGAGACGCCGGCCGGCGTCGTCTGAGAGTCGTTGGCGGGCATGCGGATCTTTGGGAGCAAAAAACAGGCCGTCCCGGCAAGGACGGCCTTTTCGATGCGAAATATATTACTCCCAACGGATGGTCACGGTGGCGACCCGGCCAGCGGCCCCGTGGCGGGGTGGTCTTGCCCGGCGAGATGCGGTTTCGTCAGCCGATCCCGCCGTACCCGTCATTGGTTGACGAGCCGCGCGGGCACGGCCAGCGTAAGCAGTCCGCCCAGAATCATGAAGATCGTGAGCAGGAACATGCCGCTGTTGGTGCTGTGCGTGGCGTCCTTGAGAAAGCCGATCAGGTACGGGCCCACGAAACCGGCCAGATTGCCCAGCGAGTTGATCATCGCGATACCGGCCGCGGCGGCGGTGCCGCCCAGAAAGGCCGTGGGCAGGCTCCAGAACAGCGGCAGCACGATCATGATGCCCATCGTGGCCAGCGTCAGGGCGACCATGGCGAGCTGGGTGTTGTGGCTCCAGGTCGTCGACAGGAACAGGCCGATGGCGCCGACGAAAGCGGGTATCGCAATGTGCCAGCGACGCTCGCCGCGCAGATCGGAGCGACGCCCGACCAGGACCATCGCGATCACCGAGAAGAAATACGGAATGGCCGTAAGCAGGCCGATTTGCAGCGGATCGGTCACGCCCGTGCCCTTGATGATCGTCGGCAGCCAGAAGCCCACACCGTACAGGCCGATCACGAACGAGAAGTAGATCAGGCTCATCATCCACACGCGGGGGCTGGAGAACACCCGGCGCAGCGGCAGGTCTTCCTTGCTGAGCACATCGCTGGCGATGTTGCGCTCGAGCATGGACTTCTCGGCATCGTTGAGCCATTTGGCGTCGCGAATGCGGTCGTCGAGCACGACCAGCACGATCAGCCCGATCACCACCGACGGGATCGCTTCGATCAGGAACATCCATTGCCAACCGGCAAGGCCATTCACGCCGCTCATGTCCTTGAGGATCCAGCCCGAGAGCGGTCCGCCGATCAGGCCGGACAACGCCACGGCCGTCATGAACCAGGCGGTCATGCGTCCGCGCCGCGAGGCCGGATACCAGTAGGTGATGTACAGGATGATGCCGGGGAAGAAGCCCGCCTCGGCCACGCCGAGCAGGAATCGCATGATGTAGAACATCTGTGGCGAGGTGACGTACATCGTCGCGCCCGAGATGATGCCCCACGAGATCATGATGCGCGCGATCCACACGCGGGCGCCTACGCGATGCAGGATCACGTTGCTTGGCACTTCGAAGAGGAAGTAGCCGAAGAAGAAGATACCCGCGCCGAGACCGAACACGGTCTCGGAGAATTGCAGGTCGCCGACCATTTGCAGCTTGGCGAAGCCGACGTTGACCCGGTCGAGATACGCGACCACATAGCACAGCAGTAGAAACGGAATCAGCCGCCAGCCGACCTTGCGGTAGGTGGCCGCTTCAAAGTCGGCCGACGACGCATCGGTCATGGGCGAGGGGGGCGTGGGAACGCTGTTCATACGGAAGCTCCTCCGGTTTGACGTGGTGTTGTCTGTCGTTATGGTGTGAGTGCGACAACTACGGGATTACCGACTGCAAAAACGATGGGTCGATCAGATGCAGCGTCCGCCGTCGACCTCCAGGCACACGCCGGTGATGAATGCGGCGTCGTCGCTGGCGAGGTAGAGACAGGCGTTGGCAATGTCCTGCGGCGTGGAGAAGCGCCCGAGCGGAATCCCTGCGAGGAATTTGGCGCGGTTCTCGGGGGTGTTCGGCACGCCCATGAATTCGGCGGTCAATCCGGTATCGCCGATGACGGGGTTGACGCAGTTCACGCGGATGTTCTTCGGGCCGAACTCGGCGGCCATGGCCTTGCTCGCGGTAATCACGGCCCCTTTGCTGCCGTTGTACCAGACAAGGCCCGGGCGCGGGCGCACGCCCGCCGTCGACGCGATGTTGATCATCACGCCGGCGCCGCGCTGCAGGAAGTACGGCATGACCGCGCGCGCACTCCAGAAAATGCTCTTGACGTTCACGGCATAGACGCGATCGAACTCGGCTTCGGTGACTTCGAGCAGTGGCTTGTTGCGATGCGTGGTGCCCGCATTATTGACCACGATGTCGAGATGGCCGAAGCGCGTGACGGCTTCGCCCAGCAGGGTGACGTGATCGTCCTCTCGGGACACATCGCCGCATACGAACGCCGCGCGCCCACCGGCCTTGGCGATGTCCGCGGCCACGCGTTCGCCGGCCTCGCGGTTCAGATCGTTCACGATGACGGCGGCGCCTTCGCGCGCAAACGTCTTGGCAATGCCCTCGCCGAAGCCGGAACCGGCGCCCGTGACGATGGCCACTTTCTCTTGCAAACGCATGCCTTGTCTCCTGAAGTGCCTGGGGATGGCGAAGCGTCGGACACAGGGCGTGCGCTCGATGCTTCGCCGCGATCTAGATCAGGGAGTGTGCAACCGGTCCTGCGAATCAACCGTGCCGGATGGCCACGGTCTTGAGTGTCGTGAAGCCATAGAGGGCTTCGAAGCCCTTTTCACGTCCGTGGCCGGAGTGCTTCCGCCCACCGAACGGCAGCTCCACGCCGCCGCCCGCGCCGTAGTTGTTGATGAAGACCTGTCCCGCGCGAATGTCGCGTGCCAGGCGCATCTGGCGTGCGCCATCGCGCGTCCAGACCCCGGCGGCCAGACCGTAGGGCGTGCCGTTGGCCAGCCGCACGGCGTCGGCCTCGTCAACAAACGGCATGGCGGCGAGCACCGGACCGAACACTTCCTCGCGGGCGAGGCGATGGGCGGCGGGAACGTCGCGCAGGAGCGTGGGGGCCTGATAGAACCCGGTTTCCGGTGCGCTGCCGACGACTTCGCCCTGCGACATCACCGCGATGCCATCGTGCTGCGCTTCGGACAGGAAGTCCCACACGCGTTGCTGCTGGCGCGCACTGATCAGCGGGCCGAGATCGAGATCGTCCTGAGACGGTCCCACGCGCAGGTGTGCGAACGCCTCGGCCAGACGCGCGAGCAGGCGCTCGTAGGCGTCGCGCTCGATGAGCAGACGGCTGCCGGCGGAGCACGTTTGTCCGGCGTTCTGCACGATGGCGTTGACCACGACGGGCAGCACGGTGTCCATGTCGGCGTCGGCGAAAACGATCTGCGGCGATTTGCCGCCGAGTTCGAGCGTGACGGGCGTATGGTTTTCCGCGGCCATCTGCGAGATCAGCGTGCCGGTCGCTGGCGAGCCGGTAAACGAGATGTGATCGATACCCGGATGCCGCGCGAGTGACGCACCCGCCTCGGCGCCGTATCCGGTCACGATATTGAGCGCGCCCGGCGGCAGCCCGGCGTCGATCGACAGCTCGGCGACGCGCAGCAATGACAGGCAGGCGTCTTCGGCCGGCTTGACAACGCAGGCGTTGCCGGTCGCGAGGGCCGCCGCCACGCTGCGTCCGAAGATCTGCAGCGGGTAGTTCCACGGAATGATGTGACCGGTCACGCCGTGCGGCTCGCGCACAGTAAACACGGTGAAGCCGGGCTGGTAGGGGATCGTCTCGCCGTGCAGCTTGTCGGCGGCCCCGGCGTAGAACTCGAAATAGCGCACGATGGCGGCGGCATCGGCGCGCGCCTGCTTGAGCGGCTTGCCGGTGTCGCGCGCTTCGAGCTGTGCCAATGCCTCGTGATGTTGGGCCAGCACGTTCGCCATTGCGTAGAGTACGCGGCCCCGCTCGGCGGCGCTGGTGCGGCCCCAGTCGCCGTCGAAGGCCGAGCGCGCCGCTCTCACGGCGCGGTCGATGTCCTCGGCGTCGCCGCGGGCGATCTGGCTAAAGACTTGTCCGTCGGAAGGATCAACAACGGGAATCGTCGGGCTCTTCGCGGGAGCGACCCATTGGTTGCCGATGAAGTGTGTAGCTTCGGGCATGACAACGTCACCTCGTGTGGGGGTGGCCCTCATTATCACTTAACTCGCGAGGGGGTTGACCGTCGCATGCGCCACATCCGCACAAACACCTAAATTGATCGCATAGTAATTAAAGAGATTTTATTGCAATTTTTTATCACCTATCCTTGATCGTAATGAATCGCCAGACGGACATCTGGCGTACCCCCATCGCTCGCCGCCTGCGCTTCTGCGCGCCGTGGCGACAACGTCGAACGGAAGTATTCAGGAGTCCGCAGGCAATGAACGACGCAGTGACGCGTGAAACACTGATCCCTCGGTTGCGAGACGCGCTGGGCGCCCAGGCCGTGCTCAGCGATGCGCCCGATACCGCCGGTTACACGGAGGACTGGCGGGGCCGTTACCGGGGCGAGGCGCTGTGTGTCGTGCTGCCCTCGACCACCGCGCAGGTGAGCGATGTCGTCAGGCTGTGCGCCGCCGCGGGCGTGCCGATCCTGCCGCAGGGCGGCAACACGAGCCTGTGCGGCGGGGCGGTGCCGCCAACCGACGGCCCGGCGCCTGTCATTCTGAACCTGGCGCGCATGCGTCGCGTTCGGCAGGTCGATGCGGCCAACGGGTCGATGGTCGTCGAAGCCGGGTGCATCCTGAAAACTGTGCAGGAGACGGCGGCTGGCGTCGGACGCCTGTATCCGGTGAGCCTCGGCGCCGAAGGGTCGTGTCAGATTGGCGGCACGCTCTCGACCAATGCGGGCGGCACGAGCGTGCTGCGCTATGGCAACACGCGCGAGAATGTGCTGGGGTTGGAAGTCGTGCTGGCGGACGGCACGGTATGGGAGGGACTGCGCGCGCTTCGCAAGGACAACACCGGTATCGATCTCAAGCATCTGTTCATCGGCGCGGAGGGCACGCTGGGCATCATCACGGCCGCCGCGCTCAAGCTGCATCCGTTGCCCACGCAGCATGCACTCGCGTGGTTTGCGCCGCGCGATCCCGCCGCCGCGCAACAGATTCTCGGTAGGTTCCAGAGCGCTTGCGGCTCACGCCTGTCGGCCTTTGAAATCATGAATCGTCACCAGCTCGATCTGGTGCTGGCCAACGTGCCGAATCGCAGAAATCCGCTCGCGCACGCGCATGCCTGGCATGTGCTGGTCGAGCTGAGCGACACGCGCGACGCCGAAGGGCTCGAAGCCGTGCTGACGCAGACGCTGGGCGAGGCCATCGAGCAAGGGCTGGTCGAAGACGCCGTCATCGCGGCGAACGACACGCAGCGCGCCGATCTCTGGGAAGTGCGCCACAGCGTGAGCGAAGCCAACAAAAAGACCACCGTCGGGCTCACGACGGATTGCGCCGTGCCAGTGTCGAGCGTGTCCGAATTCATCGATGCCGCCACGCGCGCCGTGCACGCCGTCGTGCCGGGGCTCGACATCGCCATCGTCGGCCATATGGGCGACGGCAACGTGCACTTCATCCCGATGTTCTCGTTTGCCGCGTGGGCGGCGCTTGCCGACAGTGCGTCGATGGCCGACACCCTGCGCGCCTGTGTGAACGACGTGGCCGCACGGCTCTCCGGTACGTTCAGTGCCGAACACGGCGTCGGGCAGACGGGCTTGCCGCTCATGCAGCGCTACAAGGCGCCGGCCGAACTCGCCCTCATGCGCACCGTGAAGGCGGCGCTCGACCCCCAGCAGTTGTTCAATCCGGGACGTCTCGTTCCCTGAGTCATTTCACGCATTGCTGTTTGTTTTGCCATAACCGCGCGCGCGGCGGCTGTGCCGAAGTCGCACACCGCCACCGCGCCCACCCTCCCAGTCAAGACCGGAGACCAAGATGAAACGCAAGCCCTTCGCAAGCCCGCTCGATACCGTTGACCTCGCTGACACCCACGCCGACAACGACGCTGCGTCGCTCGCACAGCCGGGCCGCCGCACGGCCATGAAGACGGCGCTCGTAGGTGCCGCCGCCGTGGCGTTCCCGTTCGTGTGGACGTCCTCGCGCGCCGCCACCAAGCGCATCGTCGTGCGCGACGATGGCGGCATCTACAACAAGGCGTACGACGCCGTGTTCTACAAGCCGTTCGCCAAGGCGACGGGCATCGAGGTCGTGGGCGTGCAGGCCAACGCGGAGCCGACCGCGCAGATCAAGAGCATGGTCGAGGCGGGCAGCTACACGTGGGACATGGCCAAGATCAGCCAGCCCGCGATTCTGCTGCTGACCGGGGGCGGCAAGGAGTACCTGGAGCGTCACGGTCTCGAGTCGGACCCCGTCATCGCGAAGATTCCCTCGCAGTACATGTCGCCGTTTGGCGTGGGGACCAACATTTACTCGACGGTGCTCGCTTATCGCACCGATGCGTTCAAGGGCCGCAAGGCGCCGGCGTCGTGGGCCGATCTGTGGAACGTGAAGGATTTTCCGGGCCGTCGCGCCATCCGCAAGTACCCGTTCGACACGATCGAAGAAGCGCTGCTGGCCGATGGCGTGGCGCCTGCGTCGGTCTATCCGTGCGACTTCGACCGTGCATTCAAGAGCCTGGACAAGATTGCGAAGCATGTGGACGTGTGGTGGACCACTGGCGCACAACTCGAACAGATGCTGGGCTCGGGCGAAGTCGACATGGTGGCCACGTGGGCTTCGCGCGCGCAGTCGGCGCAGGCCAACGGCGCGCCCGTGGAGATCGTGTGGAACCAGAACATCTGGGGGTGTGACAACTGGTCGATCCTCAAGGGCACGCCGAATGCCGGTGCTTGCCGCGAGTTCATCAAGTTCGTGAGCGATCCGAAGCGTCAGGCCGAACTGACCAAGTTCTTCCCGGCCGGTTTGACGCAGCCCGAGGCGTTCAATTACGTCAAGCCCGAGATTGCAAAGCACTGCCCGACGTTCCCCGAGAACATGAAGAGTGGCGTGCAGATCAACGCGAAGTTCTGGCAGCAGAACCAGAGCGTGGCGCTCGAGCGTTTCAACCGTTGGATCCTGACCTGATCCTCACCTGCCGTTCCGTTTCATGCATTCTAGGGTGCTGATCTCATGACCGTTGCCAATCTCCAAGTGTCGGGTCTGTCCAAGCGCTACGGCGATTTCGTCGCGCTTGCCCCGACCGACCTCGATGTCGCCCAGGGCGAATTCCTGACCTTGCTCGGCCCAAGCGGCTCGGGCAAGACCACCTTGCTCTCGCTCATCGCGGGTCTGTCGCAGCCCGATGCGGGCGCCATCCGCATCAATGGGACCGATGTCACGTACGGCGCGCCGTACGAGCGCGACATCGGTATGGTGTTTCAGAACTACGCGCTGTTCCCGCACATGACCGTGGCGGAGAACATCGCATTCCCGTTGCAAATGCGTCGCACCGACGCACAGGCCGCTCGCAAGATGGTCATGAACGCGCTGGAGATGGTGCATCTGCCGCATGTGGCAGAGCGCTATCCGCGCGAACTCTCGGGGGGGCAGCAGCAGCGCATCGCCCTCGCGCGTTGCATGGTCTACCGGCCGTCGATCATTTTGATGGACGAGCCGCTGGGCGCGCTCGACAAGAAATTGCGCGATCACATGCAGCTCGAGATCAAGCGTATTCACCGCGAACTCGGCACCACCATCGTGTACGTGACGCACGATCAGGAAGAAGCGATGACGATGTCCGATCGCATCTGCCTGATGAACGCCGGGGAAATTGCGCAACTGGGCACGCCGGACGACCTGTATTTCCGTCCGTCGAGCGTGTTCGTGGCCGATTTCCTCGGGGAGTCCAACCTGCTCGACGCCACCGTGCTTGAGCGTGCGGGCGATCAGGTGCGCGTGGCGATGCCGGGCGTGGAAGGTGCGCAGGGCGCCAGCGCGATGGTCTATGACCCCATGGTCGAGCCGGGCCGTGCGGTCAAGCTGCTGCTGCGTCCGCAGAACCTGCACATCCACGATGGCGCCGTCGGCGGCGATGGCGCGCACCGCGATGGCGTGGCGACGATCTCGGCGAAGCTCACCGACATCATGGTCACGGGCGGCATGACGAAGCTGTACCTGCAGTCGTCGGTGATGGGCGGGGCGGTGGGCGAGGGGGGCGGCGTAGGCAAGTCGCTCGTGGCGTCGTTCCCGACACATCGTCGTGGCAAACGTTTCGAGATCGGGCAGACGCTCGGCCTCGCATGGCGTGCCGATGACGCCGTGGCGATCGCGGGGTAAGCGATGAGTGCATCCGCCGTGGTTCGTCCTTCGTCGTCCCGTCCCGCTCAGCCGGCGCCGCGCCGGGCCCGCTGGCGTGCGCGCCTGCGCCCGCTGCTCATGGCCGCGCCCATCGTCATTCTGCTGGCGGTCATGCTGATTTATCCGGTCGGTCAACTGCTGCTGCTGAGCATTCGCGGCGAGAGCGGCTTCACGCTCGCCGAATATCAGCGCTTGTTCGCCTCGTCGGTGTACGTCGAGGTGTTGCTCATCACACTCAAGGTCTCGCTATACACGACCTTCTTCGCGGTGCTCACGGGCTATCCGATTGCATATCGGCTCTCGACACTGAGCGGCGCGCGCAAGCAGCGGTTGTTGTTCTGGCTCCTGCTGTCGTTCTGGACGAGTTTTCTCGTGCGTACGTTTGCCTGGGTGGTGCTGCTCGGCCGCAACGGCGTGATCAATCGAACGTTGCTCGATCTGGGTCTGATCGATGCGCCGCTCTCGCTGCTCTACAGTTTTCCGGCCGTGTTGCTGGGCATGGTGCATGCACTCATGCCGCTGGCGGTGCTCACCATGCTCTCCGTCATGGAGAACATCGACCGTCGTCTGCCGAGCGCGGCATCGACGCTGGGCGCGCGCCCCGGCACCGTGTTCTGGCGGGTGTATTTCCCCTTGTCGCTGCCGGGCGTGGCCGCCGGCGCGCTGATGGTGTTCGTCACGTCGATCGGCTTCTTCATTACGCCGACGCTGCTCGGCGGTCGTCACGACACGATGATTACGCAGCTCATCATCGATCAGGTGATGCAGGCATTGAACTGGGGCTTCGCGGGCGCGATCTCGGTGCTGCTGCTCGCCGTGGTGCTGGTGGTGTTCTTCGTCTACGACCGCCTGGTCGGGCTGTCGACGATGGCCGGCGGCGCAGGCGACGTCAAGACCGGCAAGCGGCGCGGCGGATGGAGCCGGGCGCTGGGCGAGACGGTGCTCTCGGCGCTGGGCCGTGCCACCGATCTGCTGTTGCGTGCGATGCCGCGTCACAAGGGCGAGCAGGGCGACGGGCGCGTGCTGCGTGCGATTGTGGTCCTGCTGGTGGTGTTTCTTGCCGCACCGGCGCTGCTGATGATTCCGATGTCGTTCGACTCGGCGTCCGGCCTGGCATGGCCGCCGAAGGGTTTCTCGCTGCAGTGGTATCAGCAGATCTGGGATTCCCCGTTGTGGATGCAGGCGGTCACGCGCTCGATGCTCGTCGGGATCGGTGCGGGGCTGTTGTCGATGCTGATCGGCACGCCGGCCGCGTTCTTGCTGGTGCGCGGTGGCATGCGCGGCAAGTCGGCGATGCTCGCGTTCGTGCTCGCCCCCATCGTGGTGCCGCGCATGATCCTGGCCGTGGGCGTGTTCTATTTCTTTGCCAAGATCGGTCTGGTGGGCTCCAGCGTCGGGCTGACCCTCGCGCATACCGTCGTGGCCGTGCCGTATGTCGTCATCACGATGATGGCGGTACTGCGCAACTACGACACGCGCCTCGACCTGGCGGCCTACAGCCTGGGGGCGCGTCCGTGGGCGACGCTGCGCCGCGTGACGTTCCCGATTCTCGGCGCGGGCCTGCTTTCGTCGTTCCTGTTCGCGTTCGCCACGTCGTTCGATGAACTCACGATTGCGCTGTTCACGTCGGGCGGCCTGTCGACCACCCTGCCCAAGCAGTTCTGGGACGAGATCACGATGCAGATCTCGCCGGTGATCGCCGCGGTCTCCACGTGCCTGTTCCTTTTTATCGCCGCACTCATCTGGGTGGCCGAGCGCTTGCGCCGGCGCAGCCTCGCGACCTGATGCGGTATCCGATTTCACCGAACTCACGATTCACGGACGTTTAACACATGCTTCGCTCTGCACAACTGAAGGGCATTCTGCCGGCGATTCCCACGCCGGTGAACGCCGACGACACGATTCACACCGATGCGGCGCGCGCGCTGATGCGGTATCTGCTGGGGCAGGGCATCGACGGCGTGGTGCCGCTCGGCGGCACCGGCGAGTATGGGGCGCTCTCGCGCGCCGAGCGCGTGCGCATGGCCGAACTCACGGCACAGGAAGTGCAGGCGCACGGCCGCGACGTGCCGGTGATCGCGGGCGTGCTCGACCCGGGCTATCACGACGCCATCGAAGCCGGTCGCGACTTCGCGGCAGCGGGTGCCGACGGCCTGCTCGTGCTCACGCCGTACTACACCAACCCGACGCAAGCCGGTATCCGCGACTACTTCCTGCGCTATGCCGACGAGTCGCCGGTGCCCATCCTGATCTACGAGATTCCGTATCGCACGCGCATCGCGATTGCCCCGGAAGTGCTGCACGAGCTGTCGCGCCACGAGAACATCATCGGCATGAAGGCCTGCAACACCGACATGTGGCATTTCCTGCGCACGATCGCGGGCATCGATGCGTCGTTCGCCGTGCTGAGTGGCGAAGACACGTTGTTCCCGTTGCATGTGGCGGCGGGCGCTCGCGGCGGCATCGTGGTGACCGCATCGCTATTGCCGAGCGCATGGCAGCGCATCTTCATGCTCGCGTCGGAAGGCCGGACGGCCGACGCGCTTGAATTGCACCGCTCGCTGATTCCGCTGATGAACCTGGCGTTTGCCGAGACCAACCCGGGGCCGATGAAGTCGGTGATGGACCTGATCGGCGTCGACGCGCCGGCGATGCTCGCTCCGCTGGTGCCGCCCGCACCGGCGCTGTCGGCCCAATTGCGCGAGGAACTGGCCAAGCAACTGGCGATCTTCGAGGGCCGCTGAGGCCGGACGCGGTCTTGACCTTCCGCCGCTGGCGAGATTCAGCGGCGGAAGGTCGAGATTCGAGACTTCGAGATCGAGGTGGCGGCGACCTGCACGTGCGGCGCGAGTTCGGCCTCAACGCGCTCGCGTGTCCAGCGCGAGGTCGGCACCGAGATGTTGATGGCCGCGACGGCGTATCCATCGTGATCGGTGATGGGGGCGGCGACCGAGATGTCCCCCATCACGGTTTCGCTTTCGACGATGGCATAGCCGCGTCGCGCAGCGGTCTGGATGCGTTCGAGGAGCTTCTTCTCGTCCGTCGTGGTGTACGGCGTCATCGGTTCGAGCGACGTATTCGCGAGGATTTCCCGCACGCGTGCGTCGGGCAGGCGCGACAGCATGGCGATGCCGGAGGCGGTGAACATCGCCGGCAGGCGGGCGCCGACGACGATGCCGATATTCACGAGATGCTGACCGGGAAAGCGCGCGACGTACACGATCTCATGGCCGTCCAGCTCCTGCAGGTTGGTCGTCTCGCCAACGCGGCGGAAGATGTCCAGGAGATACGGCGCGGCTTTCTCGACGAGATCGTTCGCGCGAATGTAGTTGTATGAGAACTGAAGCACCTTGGTGGTCAGACCGTAGGTGCGGGTCTCGGGCACGCGAAACAAGTAGCCGAGCACTTCGAGGGTGTGCACGAGCCGCTGTGTGGCGCTGCGATCGAGCCCTGCCGCCTTGGCGATGTCGCCAAGCGTCATATAGCGCGCCGGGCCGTCGAAGGCGTGCAGCACCTGAAACGTCTTTTCGGTGGATCCGACGAAGAGCGACGAGCGGGGCGTCGACGGCGCAGCGTCCGACACGCTGGCGGATTTGGCTGGCGTGGCGGCCGGCGCGTCTTCAGTACGGCCGGATGACCGGGCGGGCAAGCGCGGCATGGAATGCACCAATATGTTCGGATTGTAACGATTGTGATTGTAATGCAATTGTTTGTGTGCAAGTGACGAATTGCCGGCACGTCGTGTTGTGGGACACGCATTGAGACCGCGTGGCGGCTGCCACGGGGGCATTTGAGGATAGGGGGGAGCAATGCACGCGTTTTCTTGCGTGGAGGATTACCGCCGGGCCGCTCGGCGGCGTCTGGCGAAGCTGGCGTTCGATTACCTGGAGGGTGGGGCGGAAGACGGCGACGCGCTGCGCCGCAACCGTGATGCGTTCGCGCAGTGGGGCTTTGCGCCGCGCGTGATGACCGATACGTCGCAATGTTCGAGCGCGACAACGTTCTGGGGACGTGACGCCGCCGCCCCGATGGCCGTGGGGCCGACCGGCTTGAACGGCCTGTTCTGGCCGAAGGCGGATGAGCGGCTCGCCCGCGCGGCCGCCGATGCCGGGCTGCCGTTCGTGCTGTCGACGGCATCGACGTCGCTGCTGGAAGACGTTCGCGCGGCGGTGCCCGACGGCGAGATGTGGCTCCAGCTCTATGTGCAGCAGGACCGTCGCATTGCCGAAAGCATGATGGGCCGCGCGCGTGAGTCGGGTTTCCGCACGCTGCTGTTGACGGTCGACACGCCGGTGCATGGCAAGCGCGATCACGACACGCGCAACGGCTTCAAACTGCCGTTGCGCATGACGCCGCGGCTCATTGCCGACTGCATGCGGCATCCGCACTGGAGCTGGCAGATGCTGGCCCATGGCGCGCCGCAACTGTGCAACATCGCCAGGAGTGTGGGCGAGCGTGCGGATCTGGCGCGACATGCGGCGGTGCTGAGCCGTCAGATGGATCTGTCGCTCGGCTGGGACGATCTGGCCTGGGTGCGCCGTCACTGGCCCGGTGAAGTGCTCGTCAAGGGCATCCAGACCGTGGAGGACGCCCGACTGGCGCAGGCGCACGGCGCGGATGGCATCGTCGTGTCCAATCACGGCGGGCGGCAACTGGGCAGCACGCTCGCGCCGCTCGAGGCGCTGCCGCCGATCGTCGATGCGGTGAGCGCTCGCGGGTCCGCGATGGCGGTGTTTGTCGATGGCGGCGTGCGGCGTGGCGCCGACGTGGCCAAGGCCGTTGCGCTGGGGGCCAAGGGGGTGTTGCTTGGCCGTGCGCCGTTGTATGGCGTGGCGGCCTGTGGCGGCAAGGGCGTGGCCGGGGTGCTCGCGCTGTTGCTGGGCGAGTTGCACACGGCGATGCAACTGCTGGGCTGTGCAAGCGTGCGCGACCTCACGTCGCAGCGGCTGGTCCGGCTGCCGTCAATACAGGCGAATCAGGCAAACCCGCTATAATGTTCCGCGCCCGATTGCCGTCGGGCGGCGTGGCATCCGGCAGGCTGGCGGGCGCGAACGCCGTGCGGCGGCGTGCCCTTTTTCATACACAGGAATGCCATCATGAGCTTCAACCACGTGCCTGCCGGCAAGGACATCCCCAACGATTTCAACGTCATCATCGAGATCCCGGCGCAAAGCGACCCGGTGAAGTACGAGGCGGACAAGGAACTGGGCTTGCTGGTCGTCGACCGCTTCATCGGTACGGGCATGCGTTACCCGGCCAACTACGGTTTCATTCCGCAAACGCTGTCCGGTGACGGTGACCCCGTCGACGCGCTGGTCGTCACGCCGTTCCCGCTGCTGGCTGGCTCGATCGTGCGCTGCCGCGCGCTGGGCCTGCTCAACATGACCGATGAGTCGGGCGTGGATGCCAAGCTGGTGGTCGTGCCGGTCGACAAGATCTGCCCGATGACGGCGCACATGAAGTCGATCGACGACGTGCCGGGTTACCTGAAGGATCAGATCAAGCACTTCTTCGAGAACTACAAGGCGCTCGAGAAGGGCAAGTGGGTCAAGATCGAGGGATGGGAAGGCGTTGAAGCTGCCCACAAGGAAATCGTCGATGGCGTGGCCAACGCCAAGAAGTAAGCGATTTTCGCCTGCGGCGTCGCTCGTCAACGCTATAGAAGCCCGGCCGTGTGCCGGGTTTTTTTGTTGCCCGCTGAAAGCTGCACCAAGTTCGGCGACAATGGCTGCCAGTTCGATGGATCAATGCCGGCGGCCGCAACGTCGGCCCACGGGTTTGCAGACGAGGTGAGCGGTGAGCAGCGACGTAGTCATCCGTGTAGTGCAATCGATTGAAGACGTGCCGCCCGACGCGTGGAACGCGCTCGCGCGCGGCAACCCGTTCGTGCAGCACGCGTTCCTGCATGCGATGCATACGAGCGGATGCGCGTCGAAACGCACCGGCTGGCAGCCGGCTTATCTGCTCATGCAGGCCGGCGATAGCCTCGTGGGGGCCATGCCGCTCTACGTCAAATCGCATTCGCGCGGCGAGTACGTGTTCGATCACGCATGGGCCGAGGCATTTGCGCGTCATGGCCTGAACTACTACCCGAAACTACTGTGCGCGGTGCCGTTCTCGCCCGTGACGGGGCCGCGTCTGTTGGCGCGCACCCACGCCGACCGGGTCGCACTCGCACGCGGCGCGATCGCGTTCGCGAAGCAGCTCGAGTTGTCGTCGATTCATGTGCTGTTCGCGCATGACGACGATCTGGCGGCACTCACCGAGGCGGGCTATGCGCTGCGCGAAGGCGTGCAGTTTCATTGGGAGAACCCGGGCGTCGCCTCGTTCGACGAGTTTCTCGCGCAGATGAATCAGGAAAAGCGCAAGAAGCTCAAACAGGATCGCCGGCGCGTGCGCGATGCCGGGGTAACGTACCGGTGGCTGCGCGGTGCCGACATCGACGAAGCCGCGCTCGATTTCTTTTATCAGTGCTACGACAACACGTATCGCGAACACTGGAATGCGCCGTATCTGACCCGCGCCTTTTTTGATCAGTGGCATTCGGCGATGCCCGACACGCTGTTGCTCGTCATGGCGGAGCGCGACGGCGAGCCGTTGGCATGCGCGCTCAATGTAGTGAGTGGCGACACGATGTATGGACGGTACTGGGGCACGACCGAATTCGTGTCCGGCATGCACTTCGAGACGTGCTACGCGCAGGGCATCGAGTATTGCATCGCGCGTGGGCTGCGCAGCTTCGAGGGCGGCGCGCAGGGCGTCCACAAGATGTCGCGCGGTCTGCTGCCCACGCCTACCTGGTCGGCCCACTGGATTGCCGATGCGCGCTTCGCCGATGCCATTGCCGAGTTTCTCGATGCGGAGACCTCGGCGATGGACGAGCATATCGGCGAGCTGGAGGCCCACACGCCGTTCAAACGCCCGGCATCCTGACGCCGTAGCACCCGGCGCCGTCGCCCGGCATGGTGGCGTCGCGCGTAATATACTGGTGATCCTCACGTCCGCCGCTCGCGCCGGGCGGGCGACGGCCCATGGTGCCTTCGTCTGCCATCGTATCGGCACAGGGACGATGCCTCGTAGCCGCCGACATGACCAACCGATTTCTCAATCTCTACAATCACGATTTCGCGCGTGTGGCCGTCGGAGTGCCGCAATGCCGTGTCGCCGATCCTGCCTACAACGCCGCGCAGACCATTGCGCTCGCGAAGCAGGCCGATGCCGCGGGCGCCGTGCTCGTCGCCTTCCCTGAACTCGGCATTCCCGCCTATAGCTGCGAAGACCTGTTCCAGCAACGTGCATTGCTCGACGCCTGCAACGTGGCGCTGGCCGACATCGTGGCGGCGAGCCTCGAACTGGGTGCCGCGCTGATCGTGGGCATGCCGGTGCGCGTGCAGCAACGCCTGTTCAACTGCGCAGTGGTCGTCGCGCGCGGACGCGTGCATGGCGTGGTTCCCAAGACCTACCTGCCGAACTACAGCGAGTTCTACGAAGCGCGTCAGTTCAACGCGGCCGATGACGCGGGCGTCGACACGGTGACACTGCTTGGCGACGAGGTGCCGTTCGGTGCGCTCGTCTTCGAGGCGGCCGACCAGCCGTTGCTGCGCTTTCACTGCGAGATTTGCGAGGACGTCTGGGTGCCCGTGCCGCCGTCGTCGTTCGCGGCGCTGGCGGGCGCGACGGTACTCGTGAACCTGTCGGCATCTAACGTGGTCGTCGGCAAGTCGGCCTATCGCCACCAACTGGTCGGGCAACAGTCGGCGCGATGCCTCGCCGCTTATCTGTATACGTCGGCCGGGCAGGGCGAATCGACGACTGATCTCGCGTGGGATGGCCAGGCGCTCATCTACGAGAACGGCGACCTGCTGGCCGAGTCGGCGCGCTTCGCCAGCGACTCGCATCTGATTTATGCGGACGTCGATCTGGAGCGGCTCGCGCGCGAGCGCATGCATCAGACGACGTTCGGCGTGTCGGTGCGGCGCCATGCCGACGAGGTGGCGCGCTTTCGCACCATCAAGGTCGATGTCGCGATGCCGCGCAACGCCGAGCTGCCGCTCGCGCGCGCCATCGAACGCTTCCCGTACGTGCCGTCCGACCCGCGTCGTCGCGACGAGCGCTGCCACGAGGTCTACAACATCCAGGTGCAGGCGCTGATGCAGCGTCTGGCCTCGTCGAAGATTCAGAAGGTCGTGATCGGGGTGTCCGGTGGCCTGGATTCGACGCATGCGCTGCTCGTGTGCGCGAAGGTCATGGATCGGCTCGGGCTGCCACGCACGAACATCCTTGCCTACACCATGCCCGGTTTCGCCACGAGCGAGCGAACGCTGCGACAGGCGCGCGAGCTGATGGCGGCGGTAGGCTGCACGGCGCGTGAGATCGACATCCGCCCGAGTTGCATGCAGATGCTGGCAGACCTCGACCATCCGTTTTCGCGGGGGGATGAAGTCTACGACATCACGTTCGAGAACGTGCAGGCCGGTGAACGTACCAATCATCTGTTCCGGCTCGCGAATCACCTGGGTGCGATCGTGATCGGCACCGGCGATCTGAGCGAACTGGCACTGGGGTGGTGCACGTACGGCGTCGGCGACCATATGTCGCACTACAACGTGAACGCCAGCGTGCCCAAGACGCTCATCATGCACCTCGTGCGATGGGTGGCGGAAACCGGGCAGTTGGGCGGCGCGGCGTCGGCCAAGCCCGCGAGCAAGGCTGGCAAGGACGCCGAATCGCGTCGCAACGTGCTCATCGATATCCTGGAGACGGAAATCAGCCCGGAACTCGTACCGGGCAAGGCCAACGGCGCGCCGGAACAGCGCACCGAGCATTTCATCGGGCCTTACGCGTTGCAGGACTTCAACCTCTACTACACGCTGCGTTTCGGCTACGCACCGCGCAAGGTGGCGTTTCTCTCGTGGAGCGCGTGGCACGACGCGTCGACGGGACGCTGGCCGGACGAAGGACACGTTGCGCATCACGCGTACGATCTGGTGGCGATCAAGCGAAACCTGCGCATTTTTCTGGACAGGTTCTTCCGCACCAGTCAGTTCAAGCGGTCGTGCATTCCGAACGCGCCAAAGGTCGGCACGGGCGGGTCGCTCTCACCGCGCGGCGACTGGCGGGCACCGAGCGATTCGGAGTCGGTGGTGTGGCTCGCCGACCTGGACACCGTGCCCGACGACCCGCATGCCTGAGCATACTGTGATCGGCGCGCCTTGCGCGGACCGGTACAATAGCCCGGCGAATTCTCAGAACAATCCAACCAAGATATCGAGGCGACAATGAAACGCGTAACTGCCATCATCAAACCCTTCAAGCTCGACGAAGTCCGCGAAGCGCTGGCCGAAGTCGGCGTGACCGGCCTGACCGTCACGGAAGTGAAGGGCTTCGGCCGTCAAAAGGGTCACACGGAACTGTATCGCGGCGCCGAGTACGTGGTCGACTTCCTGCCGAAGATCAAGATCGAAGTGGTGGTCGGCTCGGCACAGGCCGATCAGGTCATCGACGCGGTATTGAGCGCGGCGCGCACCGGCAAGATCGGTGACGGCAAGATCTTTGTGACCGATGTCGAGCGCGTGATCCGCATTCGTACGGGAGAAGAGGGCGAGCAAGCGGTCTGACGCCGGCTCGGGCGTCGTCGCGAGGTTGCGGCGGCGAGCGGGGCGAGACGCAAAGGGCTGGACGGAGGAGGGCGACGACTGCGCAGGCGGCGTCGCCCTTTGGCGTTGATGGCGCGTAAGTTGCGGCGATGACCTTTGCGACATTTGCCACGCCTGCGACGGCGGAGGCGTGTGCGGCGGCGTGCGACGTGGTGTGTTCGGCGCGCGCCGGGGCGCGTGGACTAGCCGCGCGGTGCTCGCGTCTGCGCGCCCTGGAGCAGAACGACCAACGCGCCACTGCCGCCGTCGCGTCCTTGGGCTTGCGCCCAGGCCAGCACTTGGTCCTTTTGCGCCAGCCAGCCTCGCACCTTGTCCTTGAGCACGGGTTCGCGGTTCACGGAGCCGAGTCCCTTGCCGTGGATTACGCGCACGCAGCGCAGGCCGCGCTTCACGGCGTCGTTCAGGAAGGCGGACAGCGCCTCGCGGGCTTCGTCGCGACGCATGCCATGCAGGTCGATCTGCGCCTGCACCACCCATTCGCCGCGCTGCAGCTTGAGCAGGGCGTCGTGACTGATGCCGGGGCGGCGATAGGACAGGCGATCGTCGGTGTCGAGCAGGGCTTCGGGGTCGAACTCGTCCGACAGCGATTCGTGCAGAACGGCCGCTTCGTCTTCCTGCGTCTGACGGGCCACCGGCTCGGGCGGCTGGCGCGGATGCTCCACGCGATCGGTCGCGCCCTTGCGAGCGATCGGGGCGATGTCGCCCACGCTGTCGCGGAACACGTTGGCGTCGCGCTTGGCTTGCGCGGCGCGTTTGGCTGCGGCTAGGCGTTCGGCTTCGCGCGCGGCCGAATCCTTGGCGATCGCGTCGCGCAGGCCGGCGAGATCGCCGAGGCCGAGTCTGGGAGGCTTCTTGCTCATGGTCGTGCGAACAAGGTCGGTGGGAGATCAAACGACAACGGCGCCCCCAGCGTATGAAATTTCACGTGGCGAGGGCGCCGTCGCAGGTCATTCAGCGGTTACTGGTCGAGGTTTTCGAGGTAACGCTGGGCGTCGAGCGCGGCCATGCAGCCCGTGCCGGCGCTGGTAATGGCTTGACGGTAGACGTGATCCTGCACGTCGCCTGCCGCGAACACGCCCGGCACGCTGGTGGCCGTGGCGTTGCCGTTCAGGCCGCTGTGCGTGACGATGTAGCCGTTCTTCATCTCGAGCTGCCCTTCGAAGATGTCGGTGTTCGGCTTGTGGCCGATGGCGATGAACACGCCATGCAGCGCGATGGCTTCGCTGGCGCCGGTCTTCACGTTCTTGATGCGGATGCCGGTCACGCCCGAGTCGTCGCCGGTGACTTCATCGAGCACAGTGTCGTACTTGAGTTCGACTGCGCCTTGCTTGGCCTTTTCCAGCAGACGGTCGATCAGGATCGGCTCGGCGCGGAACTTGTCGCGACGATGGATCACGGTGACCTTGCTGGCGATGTTGGACAGGTACAGCGCTTCTTCGACGGCCGTGTTGCCTCCGCCGACCACGCAGACTTCCTTGCCCTTGTAGAAGAAGCCGTCGCACGTGGCGCAGGCGGACACGCCGCGGCCCGAGAAGGCGTCTTCCGACGGCAGGCCGAGATATTGTGCCGAGGCACCCGTGGCGATGATCAGGGCATCGGCGGTGTATTCGCCGGAATCGCCGATCAGCCGCAGCGGACGCTCATTCAGATGCACCGTGTGAATGTGATCGAAGATCATCTCGGTATTGAAGTGCTCGGCGTGGGCCTGCATGCGGGCCATGAGCTCGGGGCCTTGCACGCCGGTCGGGTCGCCGGGCCAGTTCTCGACGTCCGTCGTGGTCATCAACTGGCCGCCCTGGGCGATGCCTGTGATCAGCACGGGCTTGAGGTTGGCGCGCGCGGCATAGACGGCGGCGCTGTAACCGGCGGGGCCGGAACCGAGAATCAGGACTTTGGCGTGCTTGGCAACGGACATGAACGAGAACTCACCGGAAAGGGATGGGGGCTGGCGCCCGATCCGATCCTGCACCGCGATGGCGCGGCGCGGGGATTGGCGCAAACCGCCATTATAAGGGGCCGACGTCGTTTCGTTGATCGACTCTTGCAATCGACGCGATAGCCCGCGCGCCACCAGGGCGGGCGAGCGCCCGGTCGCGGCCGTCTGCCGAAGGCCGCGGTGAGGCCCGGCGTTACGGCTTGTCACGTATTCGTGCATTAAGTGGGGGAATAGTTGTTTACAATGGAGCCTTGCCGCGCGGCAGGCCGCCCGTCTGCCCGCCCAACCGCATGGCTTGATGACGACGAAATCTTCCTACTCTGCTGGTGCCGGATCGTCGTTACCCAACCGGGTGACGCACCTCTTCCATGAAATTCGCTGGATGGCGCAGGTCGCGCTGATGGTGTTCCTGTTGATGGCGTTGCTGTCCTACAGCCGTCTGGACCCCAGCTGGACGCATGCGGCGCACGTGGAGCGCATCGCCAATTGGGCGGGGCGCGTGGGTGCCTGGGTGGCCGACATGCTGCTGCTCATGCTGGGCCTTTCCGCGTATTGGCTGGTGGTCTTCATCGCCCGGCGCGTGATTTCCGGCTATCGTCGGATCTCGGCCAAGCGCGAAGCGCCCCCGCTGCGCGAACGGCTGGCCAGTGGCGGATGGGTCGAGATCGTTTCGTCCCTGATGCTGTTGCTCTCCAGTGCCGGCATCGAATCGCTGCGCCTATATCGCCTCAAAGCCCAATTGCCGCGCGCCTCCGGGGGCGTGATCGGCGAGACCGTAGGCGGCTTCTTCCAGCACGCGCTCGGCTTTACCGGCGGCACGCTGGCATTGCTGCTCATCTTCGTTTTCGGCCTGTCGCTGCTGTTCCATTTCTCGTGGCTGAGCGTTGCCGAGCAGTTCGGCGCATTGATTCTCGATACCGGCACCGTGATCCGCCGGCGCCGCGAGGCGCGTCAGGACCGTCGGCTGGGCGAGGAGGCCGCGATCGCACGCGAAGGGGCCATCGTGCAGAACCGCGTGCGCGCCGAAGTGCATGAGCCGGTGCAGATCGTGCCGCCGGTCAAGGTCGTCGCGAAGAGCGAGCGTGTCGAGAAGGAAAAGCAGGCGCCGCTCTTTGCCGATCTGCCCGACTCCATCCTGCCGCCGCTGGCGTTGCTCGATGCGGCCCCGGCCGCGCAGGAGACCGTCTCCGCGGAGACGCTGGAATTCACGTCGCGCCTCATCGAAAAGAAGCTCAAGGATTTCGGTGTCGATGTGAGCGTTGTGGCCGCGTATCCGGGGCCGGTCATCACACGCTACGAAATCGAACCGGCCACGGGCGTGAAGGGCAGCCAGATCGTCAACCTGGCGAAGGATCTGGCGCGTTCGCTTTCGCTTGTATCCATTCGCGTGGTCGAAACCATTCCCGGCAAGAACTTCATGGGGCTGGAACTGCCGAATCCGCGGCGTCAGACGGTGCGGTTGACGGAGATTCTCGGCTCCGAGATCTACAACGACTCGGCGTCGCTGCTCACGCTCGCGCTGGGCAAGGACATCAGCGGCAAGCCGGTGGTGGCCGATCTGGCGAAGATGCCGCACTTGCTGGTGGCCGGTACTACGGGCTCGGGCAAGTCGGTGGGGATCAACGCGATGATCCTGTCGCTGCTCTACAAGGCGACCGCCGAGCAGGTGCGGCTCATCCTGATCGATCCGAAGATGCTCGAAATGAGCATGTACGAAGGCATCCAGCATCTGCTGTGCCCGGTGGTCACGGACATGCGTCAGGCGGGCCATGCGCTGAATTGGGTCGTGGCCGAGATGGAGCGTCGCTACAAGCTCATGAGCAAGCTCGGGGTGCGCAACCTCGCCGGTTACAACAACAAGATCGACGACGCCGCCAAGCGCGAAGAGCACATCCCGAATCCGTTCTCGCTTACGCCCGACGCGCCGGAGCCGCTGCAGCGCCTGCCGTATATCGTCGTGGTGATCGACGAGTTGGCCGACCTGATGATGGTCGTCGGCAAGAAGGTCGAAGAGTTGATCGCGCGCATCGCGCAGAAGGCGCGTGCGGCGGGTATCCACCTGATTCTGGCAACGCAGCGTCCGTCGGTCGATGTCATTACCGGGTTGATCAAGGCGAACGTGCCGACGCGCGTGGCGTTCCAGGTGTCGTCGAAGATCGATTCGCGCACCATTCTCGACCAGCAAGGGGCCGAAACGTTGCTGGGGATGGGCGACATGCTTTACATGCCGCCGGGCACGGGATTGCCATTGCGGGTGCACGGGGCGTTCGTGGCCGATGACGAAGTGCATCGCGTGGTCGAGCGCCTGCGGGAGCAGGGTGAGGCGAATTACGTTGAGGGCATTCTGGACGGCGTTGTCGACGGTGAAGACGGCGGCATCGACGGTGCCGGTGGCGCGGGCGGCGGAACCGGCGAGGGCGGCGGCGAGTCCGACCCGCTGTACGATCAGGCCGTGGCCGTGGTGCTCAAGCAGCGCCGTGCGTCGATTTCGTTGGTACAGCGGCATCTGCGCATCGGCTACAACCGGGCGGCGCGACTGCTTGAACAGATGGAACAGTCCGGCGTTGTGTCGGCGATGGCGAGCAACGGCAACCGGGATATTCTGGTGCCGAATCGCGAAGGAGAGTAAGGAATATGTTGGGATTCAAGCGCGGCTTGCCGCTTATCGCGGGTGCTGTGGGTGTGACGCTGGCGGCGCTGGTCGCCCCCGCCTATGCCAGCGGCACGGCGCAGCTCAAGGCGTTTGTCGCGCAAGTGAAGTCGGCGCGTGGCGAGTTTGAGCAGAAGCAGGTCAAGGGCCAGCAGGACGGAGCCTTGAAGGTGTCGAACGCAGCCTCGGGAACCTTCGAGTTTGCGCGCCCGGGCCGCTTCATCTGGCGCTACGTCAAGCCTTACGACCAACTGTTGCAGGCCGACGGCGAGACGCTCTACATCTACGACAAGGATCTGAACCAGGTGACCGAGCGCAAGCTGGGCGCTTCGTTGGGCGCGAGCCCGGCCGCGATCCTGTTCGGCAGCAACGACATCGAGAAGAATTTCACCCTCAAGGACGCCGGCGTGAAGAACGGCATCGACTGGGTGGAGCTGAAGCCGAAGGCGAAAGACACGCAGTTCCAGCGCGTGGGTATCGGGTTTCGCGACGGCAACCTGGCGGCAATGGAGCTCTATGACGCCTTCGGCAACGTCACGTTGTTGACGTTCGACAAGATCCAGAAGAATCCGCCGATGTCGGCGGACAACTTCAAGTTCACGATGCCCAAGGGGGCCGATCTGATCAAGGGTTGAACGCGCGTCGTCCGCATCAGTCCATGTTGTGCCTGTCCTCGGTGGCGTGACTTGCCGGCGGGGCGGTGTCCGGGCTGGCATAATGGGGACATCTGACGATCCGAAAGCGGCCGGGGACTCCCCGGCCGCGCTGCTTGAGAACATGTCCAACGACGCCCCTCTGTCGGCTTCGGTGCCTTTGGCCGAGCGCCTGCGCCCCCGTACCATCGACGACGTGATTGGCCAGCGCCATTTGCTGGGCAAGGGGAAACCTTTGCGCGTGGCGTTCGAAGCGGGGCGTCCGCACTCGATGATTCTGTGGGGCCCGCCGGGCGTGGGCAAGACCACGCTGGCGCGCCTGATGGCGGATGCGTTCAAGGCGTACTTCATCGCGCTGTCAGCGGTGCTCTCGGGCGTCAAGGATATTCGCGACGCCGTCGAGGCCGCGCAGATTCAGCGCGGACAGGGCAAGCAAACCGTCGTGTTCGTCGACGAGGTGCATCGCTTCAACAAGGCGCAGCAGGACGCGTTCCTGCCGCACGTCGAATCGGGGCTCTTCATTTTCGTGGGGGCGACGACAGAAAATCCGTCATTCGAGGTGAATGGCGCGTTGCTCTCGCGCGCGGCGGTGTACGTGCTCAAGAGCCTGAATGACGACGAACTCGGCGAGATGATCGTGCGCGCGGCGCATGAACTGGGCGACATCGGGTTCACCGACGAAGCGCGCCAGGGCCTGATCGATTCGGCGGACGGCGACGGGCGCAAGCTGCTCAACAACGTTGAGATCGTCGCGCAGGCGGCGGCGATGCAGAACCTCAAGACGATTGACGAAGCGTTGCTCGCCAGCGTGCTCGCCGAGAATCTACGGCGCTTCGACAAAGGCGGCGATGCGTTCTACGACCAGATCAGCGCGTTGCACAAGTCGGTGCGAGGCAGCTCGCCGGACGGTGCGCTGTACTGGTTCTGCCGCATGCTCGATGGCGGCGCCGATCCGCGCTATCTCGCGCGCCGGATTGTGCGCATGGCGTGGGAGGACATTGGGCTGGCCGATCCGCGCGCGGCGCGCATCGCGCTCGATGCGGCGGAGACTTACGAGCGCCTCGGCACGCCCGAAGGCGAACTCGCCCTCGCGCAGGCCATCTTGTATCTTGCGGCGGCGCCGAAGTCGAACGCGGGCTATAACGCATACAACCAGGCGCGGGCATTCGTCGGCAAGGACAAGTCGCGGGCGGTGCCGATCCATCTGCGCAATGCGCCCACGAAGTTGATGAAGGAACTCGGCTACGGCCACGAGTATCGCTATGCGCATGACGAGCCCGATGCCTACGCGGCGGGCGAGACGTATTTCCCCGACGATTTGCGCGCCCAACATTGGTACCGTCCGGTGCCGCGTGGGCTGGAGGGCAAGATTGGGGAGAAGCTCAACTGGCTGAAGTCGCTCGATGCCGAGTGGCGGCGCGCGAACACCAAGGGGCGTCAAGCCGACGCCGCGGCCAAGCCATCGGGCGCGGGGGCGACGGCTTCCGGCAAGCCCGCGCCGGTCGAGCCTTCCGACGATGAATCGGCCTGACGCGGGCTGCAGTTGCCGTCGCAAACGCGCCAAATGGCGAAATCGCCGTGAGCGTTTGGTAAAATCCCTGGCTTGATGCTGCCTCCGGTGCCTTGATGGGCAAGCGGGCAGCCAGAACGAATTTTTTGGCCCACGACGATGGGCCGCTAACGACAGACACCCCACCATGCTCGACATTCAACTACTTCGCAAGGATCTCGACGGCGTTGCGGCGCGACTCAAGGCGCGCGGCTATACGCTGGACGTGGCGACGTTTGCTGCGCTCGAGGCGGAGCGCAAGCAGATTCAGACGCAAACCGAGGAGCTGCAGGCCCGCCGCAATGCGCTCTCGAAGCAGGTCGGCATGAAGAAGGGCAAGGGCGAGGACGCCTCGGCCGAAATCGCTGAAGTCGGCGGCATTGCGGACACGCTCAAGGCGTCGTCGGTGCGTCTGGAGGAGATTCAGACGCGTCTGTCGGACGTGTTGCTGGGGGTGCCGAACTTGCCGCACGAGAGCGTGCCGCTGGGCTCCGACGAGACGCAGAACGTGGAAGTGCGCCGTTGGGGCACGCCGCGCGCGTTCGACTTCACGCCGCGCGACCACGTCGATCTGGGCGCTGCGCTGGGTCTGGACTTCGATGCGGCGGCGAAGCTCGCCGGTGCGCGCTTTTCGGTGATGAAGGGCGGCATTGCCCGTCTGCATCGTGCGTTGGCGCAGTTCATGCTCGACACGCACACGAGCGAGCATGGCTATACGGAAACGTACGTGCCTTACATCGTGAATGCGGCGTCGATGCGTGGCACGGGGCAGCTTCCGAAGTTCGAGGACGACCTGTTCAAGGTGCCGCGCAAGGTGGGCGGTGAGGACGGCGAGCGGATCGAGAACTTCTATTTGATTCCGACGGCGGAAGTGTCGCTGACGAACCTTGTACGCGACGAATTGCTGGCGGGCGATGCGTTGCCGCTGCGCATGGTGGCGCATACGCCGTGTTTCCGTTCTGAAGCGGGCAGCTATGGCAAGGACACGCGCGGCATGATTCGTCAGCACCAGTTCGACAAGGTCGAGTTGGTGCATGTGGTGCGTCCGGAGGAGTCGTATGACGCGCTGGAGAGCCTGGTGGGGCATGCGGAAGCGATTCTGAAGAAGCTCGAACTGCCGTTCCGCACGATTGTGCTGTGTACGGGCGACATGGGCTTCGGCAGCGCGAAGACGTACGACATGGAAGTCTGGATTCCGGCGCAGAACACGTACCGTGAGATCTCGTCGTGTTCGAACATGGAGAGCTTCCAGGCACGCCGGATGCAGGCACGTTTTCGCAATGCGCAGGGCAAGCCGGAGCTGGTGCATACGCTCAACGGTTCGGGGTTGGCCGTGGGACGCGCACTGGTCGCGGTGCTGGAGAACTATCAGAACGCCGACGGTTCGGTAACCGTGCCCGATGTGCTGCGTCCGTATATGGGCGGCATCGAGCGCCTTGCGCCGGCCGCGTAAAAAATTTTGGAAAGGGGGTTGGCGGCTGACGAAATTCGGCTATAATCTCTTTCTCGCTGCTTGAGGCCACTTAGGCAGCGAACCAAAGCAGAAAGAACGCTTGGAGAGGTGGCAGAGTGGTCGAATGCGCCGGACTCGAAATCCGGTGTACGGTTATACCGTACCGTGGGTTCGAATCCCACCCTCTCCGCCAAGCACACAATGAAGCCCTTGAATTTTCAAGGGCTTTTTTGTTTTTTTGCGTTTCGGAATGCCGTTTGGTGTGTCATGGCGTGCTTGCTGCAATCGACCAGGTTCGGCGTGCGTTGGACACCAACAAGCCAGTGACAGCAGGATGGAAAGGCCCTCGAAGAATCAGTCGGGGGCATTTCCCAACAACAGCGCTTGCGCCTCGACGACCACCTCCACCAGTAGATCGGCAAGCAGCCGCACACGTGGTGAGCGTTTGACATCGGGATGCATCACCAGCCATAGCTTTCTTACGATGGTGCAGACAGGATCGGGGACCAACGACAATGCATCGTCGTTGGCTGCCAGGAAATGAGGAAGTACCGCGATTCCAAGACCCACACGGGTAGCGTTGAGTAACGCAGTGAGATCGTTGCTCTTGAAGACAAAACGCCGATTGCCGGCAATCTGGCTCAGCCAGCGCTGCTGAGGTACTTGGTCAAGACTGTCGTCGTAACCCAGGAACTCCCACGCATCAGCCGGTCGACGGGTATAACCATGGGCGGCGTAAAGTCCATACCCCATGTCCCCAATGCCACGCGCCGCCAGTCCCGCTGCCGTCGGCCGCGACATTCTGATCGCCAGATCGGCCTCGCCCCGCGCCAGATTGGCATCCCGCGATTCACCAATAACCTCCAGATCGATGTTCTGCCATCTGGCGCGCATGGCGGCCAGGCGAGGCACGAGGAAATGACCCGCCCAGGCAGGGGGTGCCGACAGCCGGACCGTTCCCTGCAAGGATGAAACGCCGAGCGCTACCCGCGAGAACGCCTGGGCTTCGTCGTCCAGTCGGCCAGCCTGGGCGACCAGCGTTTCGCCTTCCGCCGTCAATGACCACGCTTTGGGCAAGCGGTCGAAAAGCCTGATCCCCAGCGACTGTTCCAGTGCCTCGACGCGCCTTGCCACGGTCGAGTGCTCGACGCCGAGCCGCCGAGCCGTGCCCGACAGGCTGCCCGTGCGCGCCAGTTCCAGAAAATAACGGACGTCATCCCACTGGAGAGCGCGCTTTCCGATGCCAGCGATGGCTGTGTTTTTATGCACAGTAAATGTCGATATTTGGCGAATTGATGGCGCATTTTGCTAGACGTAAGCTGCGCTTGCAAGCTCATCCATCAGGAGAACACCATGACCGAGCGCGAATCATTTCACGCTTCATCAGCAGCGTCCCAGATCGTTATCAGTCAATATGGCGACGCGGCGGCACTGACCACCGTAGACGAAACGCTGCCTCCGCCGGCGGCCGGCGAGATCCGCGTCCGGCACACGGCGATCGGTGTTAACTATGTCGATATCTATCACCGCACCGGCCTCTACCGGCTGCCCTCGCTTCCCGCAGTGCTTGGCGTCGAGGCCGCTGGCATCGTCGAGGCGCTCGGGCCGAATGTCGACACAGTGCGTTTGGGCCAGCGTATTGCCTACGCCGGCCTTCCCACCGGTGGTTATGCCAGCGCCCGCAACCTACCGGCCGACCGGGCCATCGCTTTGCCCGACGACGTACCCGACGACGCAGTGGCCAGCCTGCTGCTGCGCGGCATCACCACTTACATGCTGCTGACCTACGTCTATTCGCTGAAGGCTGGCGATACCGTGCTCGTGCACGCTGCGGCCGGAGGTCTCGGGCTGGTGCTCGTGCAGTGGGCGAAGTCCATGGGCGCACGCGTCATCGGCACCGTCAGTTCGCCGGCCAAGGCGGAGCTGGCCATCTCACACGGATTGGACCACGCGATCAATTACCGCGATAAGGACTTCGTGGCAGAGGTCATGCGGCTGACGGATGGCGAGGGCGTCGATTACGCTATCGACGGCATCGGCGGAAAGACTCTGCTCGATACCCTCAGCTGCGTACGTCCTTACGGTATGGTTGCCAATGTCGGCCAAGTGTCGGGCGACGTCGCACCGCTCGATCTGTCGCTGCTCGGCCCGGCGCGTTCGGTGGCGCTCTCGCGGCCCGGCGTCATTCGCTTTATGACGGATCTGGAACGTTATCGCGAAGGGGCACTGGCCACCATCCGGCAACTGCAGGCCGGGCTGCGGCCGACGATCGGCGACATCCTTCCATTGTGCGAAGCGGCGGAGGCACATCGCCGGCTCGAAGCCGGGCAAACTGTCGGTGCCATTCTCCTGCGTCCCTGAGCAAAAACAACGAGGATCATCATGCTGTTTCTCATCCTTCTCGACTATCTGCGCCCGTTGTCCGAAGTGGACGTCCACATGGACGACCATCGCGCCTTTCTGAATCGCCATTACGCAGCGGGGCACTTCCTGCTCTCGGGCCGGAAGTCGCCGCGAACCGGCGGCGTGATTCTCGCCAGAGCCAACGCGCTTGACGAAGTCTCGCAATGGATTTCCGAAGACCCCTTCCATCAGGCCGGGGTCGCCAGCTACCAAATCATTGCCTGGGAACCGACGATGGCCGCTCCGGGCATGCCCGACTTCCGAGCGTAGCTTTGCCGAGCGCCAACGGCACTGTCGTCGCCGGTCAAGCCCATGGCGGCGACGATCAGTCATCGGGGGATGATGGCAACAGGAAATCGAGAGATTTCTCGTGCGATGGAAAGGCAATTATTGAGGCACGTTTCAACCCTGAGCGCGGGGAACCACAAAAAATCTCGCCGATCGGTCTGCCGGCGACGAAGTGCGTTATCTCGAGGATGGGGTGGGGGGATCCTGCTCGACGGGTGGTGGAAATTCGCTCGAAGGAACGGGAACTAGACAAGTAGATTAGTTGAATAAGAGGAAATTGAAATGAACAGTACTCAGAAACCAGTTGCCGTTATCACCGGCGGCGGTACGGGTATCGGTCGGGCCACAAGCGAGAAACTGGCAGCAGCGGGATGCACGGTGGTGATCATCTATTCGCGCAGCGACGCAGAAGCCAACGACACCGTGAACGCCATTCGCGCGAGAGGCCAGGACGCCATCGCCATCCAAACCGATGTTGCGGACGACGGCCAGGTACGGCGCACGATGGCCGAAGTCGTCGACTCTTTCGGTAACATCACCTATCTCATCAACAATGCCGGCATCACCCGACAGTTGCCATTCGCTGACCTGGAGGCAGTTGCCGATGATGTTTGGGACGATCTCTTCGCGGTCAACGTGAAAGGCGCATTCAACTGTAGCCGGGCGGCAGCACCGCACCTGCGCGCAGTGCCAAGTAGTGCCATTGTCAATGTAGGCAGCATAGCCGGAGAAACCGGTTATGGCTCGTCGCTTCCCTATGCCGTTTCCAAGGCAGCCCTGCACGGCATGACCAAATCCCTGGCACGGGCACTAGCGCCGGAAATACGTGTCAATTGCATTGCACCCGGCGCTGTCGAAACCCGTTGGTGGTCCGGCAATGAAGCCAAGATGCGCCAACTCTCGGGCAACCTTCCGCTTCAGCGCATCTCGACACCGGAAGACATTGCAGAAACTATCGTGCTTCTGCTCACGTCCCGTTCATTGACCGGTCAGATCGTCAAAGCCGAGAACGGGCAAACACTTTGAGGACCGGGCGTGAGTCAACATGCTGAAGTGGTTTGGCGAATGGAACATGCTGCGCACGTCACCTTCTTGCGAAACGCCGCCTTGCCTCGTCCATCCGGGGCCGTGACGGTGGAACAAGCGCTTGGTCTAGGTCATTTTTTCTACCAACGTCGCGTTTTGCTTGATTGCCCCCATTCAACGTGGTCAGTGCCGCAACGCGGACACGGTCGAGGATTCGTAGGCGAGGGCGATTCGGCATATGGGACATCGGCAGAGGCACTCGTCCGGCTGCAGCAGTTGGTCCACGCTCTGTGACTAACCAAAAATGTGAAGTGGCGCTCGTCGACGTTTGTGATCGCTTCGTGCATGGCTTCCGCCTGCGGATTTTCGTCGCAAGCCTGATTCGATAGCCTCGGTCGCGTTTGCGTATCCGCGAAGCGATAACCCAGGCGGCGAGGTTCATTATGGCCAAATGGGAAGGCGGTGTCGGGCAGAGAAAGTTTGAGATCCCCTGTTCATTGAGGGCCTGCTTTTCCGCAGGATTGCGCGAAGGGAGCCGGCGCACTCTGGCCGGCTCAAGGGCGTGATACGGGATACAAAAAATCTGGATTCGCGCTCGTGGACGGCGATCCAGGAAATCTCGGGTTTTTGCTGGCCAATCTGTGCACGAGCGGCTATGGGCAAGCCGTTCAAGTAGGCGTGCGCCAAGCGGGACGAAGTACGTTGCAAGCGTGAATGCTCCCGCAACCAGTCGTGAGAACCGGCGTTCGCCAGGCGGCGGCAACATGATTACGAGAGCCTCGCCCGGCGTTCGCCCGTTAAACACCGTCGAGCTATCGTCGAATGAAGGGGTTGGGGACGTCGAGATCCGTGGAGATCATGACGCATTTCGTCTCAAGATATTCCTTGATCGTTTCAACGCCGGACTCGCGGCCGATGCCGGACTGCTTGTAGCCGCCAAACGGTGACGTGAAGCTCGTTGCGCGGTAGTTGTTAACCCAAACCGTTCCCGCCTTCAAGCGGTCGGTCATGACCATCGCGCGGTGCAGGCTGCGTGTCCACACGCCAGCCGCAAGACCATAGGCAACGTCGTTGCCGATCCGGATGGCATCCTCTTCGTCATCGAACGGAATCACGGCGAGCACCGGCCCAAACACCTCCTCCTGTGCGATGCGCATGTCGTTGGTCACGTTGGTGAAGATGGTCGGCTCCACAAACTGGCCTGCACCCAAATCCGAGCGTGCGCGCCCGCCCAGCACGCACGTCGCACCTTCGTGCTTGGCGCTTTCGATGCATGCCATGATGCGTTCAAACTGGGGGCGCGTGGCAATCGGTCCGATTTGTGTATCCATCTTCGACGGATCGCCGATCTTCGCCTGCCCCACAAAGTCGATGAGTCGCTGTACGAAGGCCTCCTGGATATTGCGCTGCACGAGCAGCCGCGACCCCGCCATGCACGTCTGGCCGGATGCAGCGAACACGCCGGAAACCACTCCCTTTACTGCTTGATCGAGATCTGCATCATCGAAAACAACATTCGGCGACTTACCGCCGAGTTCGAGTGTCACCGTCTTCAACCCGCGCGCCGCAAGTTCGTAAATCTTCCGACCAGCCCCCCCGCCGCCGGTGAAGCCAACGTGTGCCACCAGCGGATGCGTGACGAGCGGTTCGCCAACCTCCTGACCGAAGCCCGTCACGACATTGACTACGCCGTCAGGAAAGCCCGCCTGCTTGATAAGGCGCGCAAACTCGATCATGGATGCGGAAGTGAATTCGGACGGCTTGATGACCGCAGTGCATCCCGCCGCCAGCGCCGGTGCGAGCTTCCAACTCGTCAGAGCAAGTGGCGAATTCCACGGCGTAATGATGCCAACCACCCCCTTCGCCTCGTACTTCGTATACGCAAACACTCCCTTCTTGTCGGTTGGAATGACGGCGCCCTGAACCTTATCGGCGAGTCCCGCGTAGTAATGGTAATAGTCGCCCAGATAGCGCACCTGGCCCGTCACTTCGGCCGCCAGCTTGCCGTTGTCTCGCATCTCGATCGCGGCTAGATGCGGCGCATTTTCGATGATGAGATCTGCGAGACGCCGCAGCAATGCGCCTCTCTGGGTCGCAGTGAGCGATGCCCAAGCCGCGCCGTTTAGCGCCGCATGTGCCGCAGTCACGGCGGCGTCTACGTCGCGTGCATCGCCGCGGGCGATCTCGGCCCAGACTTTTCCGTCGTAAGGGTTCTCCGTAGGGAAATACTCCCCGGTCGATGGCGCAATCTCCTGCCCGCCAATGAAGTTTCCATAGCGCGGGAGATCGGGTTCGCGGAGCTGTTGATCCATGGTGATGTCTCCAATCGGACTTGCGAAAATCAGATATAAATTCTGTAGGGTGAAACCCTATGGAATAATTCGTTGCGTTAAACAGAACGCAGTTCTATTATTTGTCAAAAGCCGCCGGGTTGCAAGGAGAGATCACAGCCTGAGACTGCGGCCGGTTCGTGAAGGTCTCAATGTTCTGGAGGAGATGATGGCGAAGGTAAGTAATGTCGACGTTCTCGTGGTTGGCCACGGCGTCGCAGGATTGTCGGCAGCGGTGTCCGCCGCGCAGGCTGGTGCTGCGGTTGCGGTGCTGGAGCGTGCACCTTTCGAGGACTTCGGCGGAAACAGTCGCTGGACCGAAGCGTACATGCGTATGAAGAATGACAGCGAGGTTAGCGATGATTTCGAGAGTCACTTCGCTGAGAACGCAGGGGCGAATCCGGATCCGATGATTCTCTCCGAGGCGGTATCCGAGTATTCGCACTGGCCATCGATCGTCAAGGCACACGGCTTCCCCGACCCCGAATTGATCTCGTTCTTCGCCGCCGAGGCCCCCTCCGCGCTTGCATGGCTCAAGCAGTTCGGCTGCCGATTCGAACCTATGCCCATTTACCTGCTCACCCAGAACACGACGCGCATCGCATCGGTGGGAGGCGGTCTCGCGATTCTCGAGGCGTTGCTCAAGCAAGCCCGGGCGTTGGGCGTCGAATTCCATTACAACACCACTGCCAAGGCATTGCTGCAAGACGGCGACGGCTGCGTGACCGGCGTGCGTGCGGTGTCCACCGAGGCTGGTCCGTTGACGTTCCACGCGCGGAACGTCGTGCTGGCCTCCGGCGGATACCAAGGCAATCCGGAAATGCTGACGCAGTACCTCGGTCCGAAAGCGAGCAACATTCGTCCAGTCGCGCGCGGTGGGTATTACAACAAGGGCGAGTGCATTCGCATGGCGCTCGATCTCGGTGCCGCCCCCGCAGGGGAATTCGGTTCGTACCATGCGGAACCCGTCGACCCGCGTTCAGCGATGGCCGAAGCCGTCGTCTTTATCTATCCCTACGGCGTGCTGATCAATCGCAACGGCAGCCGGTTTGTCGATGAAGCACCGGGTACGGTGGACGCCCACTACGACAATATCACCCGTGCGATCGGCGAGCAGCCCGGCGGCGTGGCGTACGTGATCTTCGACAGCAAGGTCAATGACATTCCGCGCTGGCAAACCAGCATTCGCAGCGACCAGCCCGCCATTCAGGCCGATTCGCTGCCGGAACTCGCGCGGAAGCTGGAACTTCCTGTCGACGCCTTCATCTCGTCCATCGACGCCTACAACGCGGCCTGTCCCGCACCGAACGCGTTCGATGGCGGCATGACGCTGGACGGGCTCAGCACCAAGGGCGTCTGGCCGGCCAAGTCGAATCACGCGCGCTCCATCGAAGCCGGGCCATTTTCTGCCTATCCCATCATTTCGGCGAACTGTTTCACTTTCGGTGGATTGAAGGTCGATACGTACGCGCGCGTGCTCGATACCGACGGGCGTGCCATTCCGGGGCTGCTCGCTGCGGGCGAGACGGTCGGTATCTACCACCAGGTGTACACGGGATCGACTTCCGTGCTGCGCGGCATCGTGTTCGGCCGCCGTGCTGGGAAGACGGCAGCGCTAGAGCGCGCCTGAAACGACAACCGTGTTAAACGAGTGAAGCGAGGAGACAACTCATGAAACGTCGCGATTTTCTTCGATTGAGCGCCGCCGCCGGATTGGCGGGCGGGTTCGGTGTGGCCGACATCCAACGGGCGCTCGCCGCCGACGGCTTGGATCTTTACATGCTCAGCGCGTTCTCCGGCCCATTTGCCGCAAACGGCAAGTTCGGTGAAATGGGGGGCCGCCTCGCGGTCAAGAGCCTGTCGCCATCGATGGGGCGCAGTGTTGCCTATCACACGATCGACACGCAGGGGAATACCGGTACGGCAGTGCGCAAGATTCAAGAGGCGATCAACCAGAAGCAGGGACGCCTGTTCCTGGGGGGGGCGCTGTCGAGCGAGGCGCTCGCCGTCAGCCGTGAAATCGAGCACGCCGGCGGTGTCTATATCACCTATGTCGGCGCCGACGAAATCACCGGATCGGCGTGCAACCGCGCGACGTTCCGCTGGGCCGTGCCAACCTACGGCGCCATTCGCCAGACCGTCGCGCCGGTGGCCGACATGCTCCCCAAGGCAAAGCGCTGGTACACCATAACCCCGCAATACGTGTTTGGCGAAGGGTTACTCAACAACGCCAAGGAAGTGTTCCGGGAAAAGGGTATCGAACACGTGGGCAACAGCTATCACTCGTTGCAAGACAAAGAGTTTTCGGGCTATCTGACCAACGCGGCCGCTTCCAATGCGGACGTTCTGTTGATCCTGAACTTCAGCCAGCAAAGCATCGATACCCTCAGGCAGGCGGTCAGCTTCGGCCTCAAGAGGAAGATGAAAATCGTCGTTGCTTGGTCGGCTGGGCTCGACCAGTTTGCGACGCTCGGTCCCGATATCTGTGAGGACGTTTTCTTCGGCGTGCAGTACTGGCACGGCCACGATGCGCCAGCCAACCGGGCCTTCGTCGCGCTCAATCGTGAAGTCAATCGTGCGACTCCCACTTATTTCACTGCTGCGGACTTTGCTGTCACGAGCATGATGCTCGACGCGGTGCGTCGCGCGAACACGACCGATCCGAAGCGCGTGGCGCAGACCCTTGAATCGATGAAATGGGCGGGCATCACCGGCGATGAGGAAATGCGCGCGTTCGATCATCAAGTGTCGAAGAACTATTTTCTGATGCGAGGCAAGGCCAAGGCGAAGATGCGCGATGCCGACGATTTCGCCGAAGTCGTGTCGTTCGGAAAGTCGTTCCCAAGCCAGGGACAGTCGCAGTGCAAGCTTGCCTGAAGACATTTTCATAATCTGACGACGGCGCCATTGGCCAACCGCCATGGGCGCCGCCGGCAAACTCGATTCAGGTGCAAGTCATGGGCATCTATCTGTTTCAGATCATCAACGGCATCGGTCTGGGGATGATCTACTTTCTCGTTGCAGTCGGACTGAGCATCACCCTCGGGTTGCTTGGATTCGTCAACTTCGCACACGGCATGTTCTATCTGCTGGGCGCATATCTGACGTTTCAGATCGTTTCGTGGGGCGGCAGTTTCTGGGCGGCGGCGGTGGCCGCTCCGCTGGTGGTCGCCGTGCTCGCATTCACGCTCGAACGTGCGATTCTCGTCCGAACGTACAAGTTGCCGCACAAGTACCAGATCGTCGCGACACTCGGCATCGTATTGATTGCGCAAGAGGCCGTCGTGATGCTGTGGGGACCCCTCGGCAACGGCGTGTCCGTGCCGGATTCGCTGGCCGGTGTGGTCTCGCTTGGCAACTTTCAGTATCCGCTCTACCGCGTGTTCGTCGTGGCCGTCGCTGCGGTGCTCGCGATCGCGCTTTGGTTGCTACTCGAGCGAACGACGTTCGGCGCTCTCGTTCGCGCCGGCAGTGAATCTTCAGAAATGGTGAAGCTGCTTGGCGTCGATGTCCGAACACTGACCAGCTTGACGTTTGCGCTCGGCGGCATGATCGCCGCGGTCGCGGGCGTACTGATTGCCCCGATACGCGGCGCCGACCCCAGCATGAGCGGCGAGGCCCTGGGGATTGCCTTCGTGGTTGTCATCATTGGCGGCATGGGGAGTTTTACGGGGTCGATTGTTGCCGGCATTTTGGTGGGGGTCGTTCAAAGTGTGATGAGCACCCTCTGGTCGGAGGGGGCCCAACTGATGGTGTACGTCGTCATGACACTGGTATTGATCACCGCGCCGCGCGGCATTCTGGGGAGAGCGTGATGAGCCGGATCATGAATTTCGCGTCGCCCGTGCTGTTTCCTCTCGCGTTCGCGATTGTCTTGCCGTTCGTCGTGTCGTCTCCGACGCTGGCGGGTTCCGTGCTGGTGTATGCGGTGGCGGCGATGGCCTGCAACCTGCTTCTCGGCTACGGCGGACTGTTGTCCTTTTGTCAGGGCACATTCTTCGGCTTGGGCGGATATCTGTTTGGACTCGCGCTGCTGCGGGGGCATTGTGGGGTTCTCACCGCGCTCGTCGTCGCAATCGTGGGGTGCGGCCTTATCGCCGGACTAATTGGCGCTGTAGCCATCCGGCGCAAAGGGCTGTATTTCGTGATGCTGACGCTGGCTTTCGCACAGCTTTTCTATTTCATCGCGTATTCGCTGCCCGCGTTGACCGGCGGCGACAACGGGATGGAGGGTCTGCCTCGATTGCCAACGTTGCTGCCGTTCCTGAAAGGCCTGCCAGTGGCCGACAGCGTCGCGCTTTACATTCTGATCGCGATCGCATTCATCGCGGCGTATGGCCTGCTGCTTCGCGTGATCGGCTCGCCGTTCGGTTCCGTCCTGATCGCGATTCGCGAGAATGAACATCGCGTCGGGCCGCTTGGCTATAACGTTCGGCACTACAAGACGCTCGCATTTGTTCTGTCAGGTGCCCTGACGGGGCTCGCCGGCGCCATCGATGGCCTATTGCTCGGCATGGTGCCGCTCTCAAATATCGACATCGGCACGAGTCAGAACATTCTGATCGCTGCCATTCTCGGCGGAGCGGGCTCGCTGAGCGGCTCGGTGTTCGGCGCAGCCGCGCTCGTGATAGCGAGTGACTTTCTTTCGGACCTCTGGCCGCGGTGGCAGATGGTGCTCGGCGTACTTCTGGTCTTACTCGTCATTTTCGCGCCGGATGGCTTGTCGGGGCTCTGGCGGCGCCTTGTTTCGCGCGTGCGGCGCCAAACTTATGATCGAAAGGACAAGCAATGGACTACATTCTAGACGCGCAATCCGTTGGGGTGCGATTTGGGAACTTCGTCGCCAACAAGAACGTCGATCTGCGTGTGAAGCGCAACTCGATCCACGCGCTGATCGGCCCGAACGGGGCGGGCAAAACCACGTTCTTCAATGCCCTGTCGGGCCGCATCGAGACATCGTCAGGCCGGGTCATGTTCGACGGCTGCGACGTGACCCGCGTGCCCGTACATCGCAGATTGCATTCAGGCATGGCGCGCTGTTTTCAGATAACGAATCTGTTTCCCGGGCTGACGACGCGAGAAAATCTGCGGCTTGCCGCGCAAGGCCTGCGTTCGGTGCGTGCGCTCGACTTCTTTTCGAAACGCGAGCGCGATACGCAGGCCTCCGAGATGGCGGAATACCTTATCGAACGATTGGCGCTGCGAGCAGAGGCCGAGCGCCGCGTTGGCGAGCTGTCGCATGGGCGACAGCGCATCATTGAAGTCGCGATGAGCATGGCCGGCCGGCCGAAATTGCTGCTTCTCGACGAGCCGACGTCCGGCATGGGCGTCGACGATCTGCCTGTAATGCGCGCGTTGCTCAAGGATTTGAGCCGTGACCACACGGTGGTGTACGTGGAGCACAACATGCATCTGGTCATGTCGCTTTCGGATCGGATCACCGTCCTCTTCGAGGGACAGGTGCTCACCGAAGGCACGCCAGACGAAATCAGACGTGACGAGCGCGTTCGGCGCGTATACCTGGGGGAGCGACATCATGTTGCGGGTTGAAGGCTTGTGCGCCGGATACGGGAGCGCACGCATCGTGCACAACGTTTCGCTCGAAGTGGCGGCGGGCGAGATAGTTTGCCTGCTCGGCCGCAACGGCGCGGGGAAGACAACGACGCTGAGCGCGATTGCGGGAGCGATCCCTTTGTTCGCCGGGGAAGTTCGTCTAGGCGGCAAGGCGATCGTGCCCGGACGAGCCGATGTTGTTTCGCGGCATGGTCTGAAGTTGGTTCCGGAGCACCGAGGCATCTTCGCAATGCTGACTGTGGAGGAGAACCTGCGCATAGCGGCGCGGCGAGACTCGATCTGGTCACTTGACGCGGTGTATGCGCTGTTTCCCCGTTTGCGCGAGCGCAGAAAAAATGGCGGGTCGGCCCTCTCGGGCGGCGAGCAACAGATGCTCGCCATCGCACGTGCGCTGGTGAACGGCCCCAAACTCTTGATGCTCGATGAGCCGAGCGAAGGGCTGGCGCCAGTCATCGTCGACGAAATCATGGCGATTTGTCGAACGATCCGCGCCGAAGGCATTCCCATCCTGCTCGTCGAGCAAAGCGTGGATGTCTGCATGGCGTTGGGGGATCGCCATTACATCCTGGAAGAGGGGCATATCGCTTATCACGGTACTCGGGACGAGTTCGCAGGCGCCGAAGACGTCCGGAGTCGGTATCTTGCCGTGGAGGTCGGGTGAGCGCAGCGCGGGGAGCGATCAATACCGAACGGATTCGTTTAATATACGGGCGATCCAGAGAGGGAGACTTATGAGTTCAGACGGTGTAGCAGCGGTTGAACGCGCACTCGATATCCTTGAGGCGTTCAACGAGCGTGATGGCGCGCTTACGCTTGCCGAAATCGCAAGCCGCACGGGTTTCTACAAGAGCACGATTCTCCGCTTGATCGATTCGATGGAAAAGTACGGCTACGTTCAGCGTACCTCCGACGGCCTTTACCGGCTTGGGCCCAAGACGCTGTCGCTCGGCTTTATGTATCAGCGAAATTTCAATACGTCTGATCTCGTCCCTCAGGCCTTGCGCCGACTCGTCGATGAGATCAACGAGAGCGCTTCGTTTTATGTTCGCGACGGCGATACGCGCGTCTGCCTGCATCGGCAGGACGCCGATCGTGCCATACGTGATTCGGTACATGTCGGTCACCGGCTTCCGCTCAACGTTGGGGCGGGCGGCCATGTCATCCTTGCGTTCAGCGGCTTGTCCGGCGATAAGTACGAACGCATCCGCGACCGCATGTACGCCGCCTCGGTGGGGGAGCGAGATCCCGAGACGGCCGCACTGGCATGCCCCGTGCTCGGCGTGCGCAACCAATTGGTTGGCGTGATTACGATATCGGGGCCGCGCTATCGGCTCGAAGCCGAGACGCTGGAATCGTACGTACCGACGCTGTTGAAGTTCGCTGCAGAGTTGACGAAACAATGCGGAGGCGACGAGACACGTTTGCTAAAGGCTGCGCAGCAGCGTTAACCGAACCCATTGGGCGGTACTGCAAGAAGGCCGCCTGTTTTTTAAACCAGTTATAGAACGATGTTCTATCAGATAGACCTGCGTTGATCTCTTTTGGTCAATGTTTCAGAAAATAATTCTGAAATTGAGGTAAAAATGACTCAGGCATTGGAAGGAATCAGGATTCTCGATGTGACGAACGTCCTGGCCGGGCCGTTCTGCGGCTATCAATTGGCGCTAATGGGGGCCGACGTTATCAAGGTCGAAACCCCAGGTACGGGAGATCTGGCGCGGCAACTTGGCGCCGATCCGGCGCTGAACGCCGAGTTGATGGGGACATCGTTTCTCGCACAGAACGCGGGAAAGCGGTCGGTCACGCTCAATCTGAAGAGTGAGGCCGGCAAAGCCATCTTCCATAAACTGGCTGCGTCCGCCGATGTTGTCATCGAAAACTTCCGGCCCGGCGTAATGGATCGCCTCGGCGTCGGCTACGACGATCTGCGCGAGATCAATCCGCGACTCGTATATTGCGCGATTTCCGGCTTTGGCCAGACGGGGCCGCTCAAAGATGCCCCCGCCTATGATCAGATCGTTCAAGGCATGTCTGGCGTAATGAGTGTGACTGGCGACGAACGGAGCGTGCCGATGCGCGTCGGCTACCCCGTCGCGGACACGTTGGGTGGTGTAACCGCGGCTTTTGCGATCAGTGCGGCGTTGGTCCGTCGGGCGGCAACGGGGGTGGGTACGTCCATCGATGTTTCGATGCTCGATTGCATGCTGGCATCGATGGGTTGGGTCATCTCCAATTATCTGATTGCGGGGCAGCGGCCTCAACCGATGGGGAACGAGAACTTCACGGCCGCCCCTTCCGGCACTTTCAAAACGGCGGACGGCCTCCTCAACATCGCTGCGAACAAGCAAGAGCAGTTCGTTGCGCTCGTAGCGCTTCTCGGCATTCCCGAACTCGCCAGCGATGCGCGATTTGCGCAGCGCGAGGCGCGCAAACGGCACCGGGCGGAACTGAAAACGCTCATCGAGGCTGCTTTGAAGACAAAGTCCGCTACCGAATGGGAGCCGGCGCTGACCCGGGCAGGTATTCCCGCAGGGCGGGTGCTGGATGTGGCGAGTGCGCTTGCCGAGCCGCAGGTGACGCAACGACGATTAGTGAAATCGTTTCGACGCGCCGTAAAAAACGAGCGAGACGTATCGGTGGTGCTTTCCGGATTCAAAATGAGAGAAGCTGAGCCGGACGTCGCTTGTGCGCCGCCTACGCTGGGCGAGCACACCGCTCAGGTGTTAGGCGAGCTCGGGTACACGAGTCTCGAAATTGAACAGCTCAAGCATCAGGGGGCGGTATGAAACCCACAACAGGCAAACCATGGACGCCACCCGAACAATGGTGGAAGACGTCGATCATCGACGTTCAACCCGGTGAAATTGGTATTCGCGGATACCCGATCGAAACCCTCATCGGCAATCTGAGCTACGCGCAAATGGTTTGGCTGATGCTGCGCGGCGAAGTCCCGTCGAAGCCGCTGGCGACGCTGCTCGAGGCCGCGCTTGTCGCGGCTGTCGATCATGGGCCTCAGGCACCGTCGATTGCGATTGCGCGCATGAGCATGACGTGTGGCGTCGACATCAATAACGCAATGGCATCGGCGATCAATGTGCTGGGCGACGTCCACGGCGGGGCGGGGCAGCAATGCATGGATCTGTTCCGCAGTGTGCTTGAATGCGCAAGCGCCGAGCAGTGCGGCATCGCAGATGCGAGCGATATCGTGGTGGGTGATTACCAGCGCAATGTGTCGAAGATGATTCCTGGGTATGGTCATCGCTTTCACCCTGTCGACCCCCGCGCCACGCGCCTGCTCGCGCTTGTCGAGCAAGCGCGTGACGAAGGCCTGGTGACTGGACAGTACCTTGCTGCGGCAAGGGTGATCGAGGCCACGCTCGCCCGGCGTGCGAACAAGCCGATCCCCATCAATATCGACGGGGCGACGGCGGTGATCTATAGCGAGCTGGGTTTCTCGGCGGCGCTGGGGCGGGGGCTCTTCATTCTTTCGCGCTCGGTTGGCATCCTCGCGCACGCGTACGAGCAGTCGCAAGCGCAGGAGCGCATCAAGGGTCCGATGCCGCCAAGCGTTCCCTACACCTACACGGGACCGGCGCGACGTAATGTACCTTCGTCAATTCGGTATGAAAATGACCAGTATTGAAGCCATGATGGACGCCGGCGCGTTCATCCAGCCGATCGACTGGGGCGACGGCGGGCGCAGCCGCATCGTGTCGCTGCGCGAGATGGAGCAGGCGTTTCCGGCCGTTGCACGCCTTCCAATGTCGATCCGGATCTTGCTCGAAGGCATGGTGAGGCATTTCGACGGCGAACACACAACGTGTGCGCATCTGAGCAATCTTCTCGCGTGGCATAACGGGGTACGCGACGAAATTCCGGCGTGGTTCTCGCGCGTGTTGCTACAGGACGCTTCGGGCATTCCGCTGCTCAGCGATCTTGCGGCAATGCGCGCCGCCGCATGGCGCGACGGCATTGCGCCCGAGTGTGTTCAGCCGCGTATTCCGGTAGATCTTGTCATCGATCATTCGGTCGTCGCGGATTTCTCGGGAACCCCTCTGTCGCAGGCCCAAAACCTTGCACGCGAGTTTGAGAACAACGACGAGCGTTATCGGTTCGTGAAATGGGCGGAGCAAGCGTTCCATGGCTTGCGCGTCGTTCCGCCCGGTCACGGCATCGTGCATCAAGTCAATCTGGAATATCTCTCAACAGGGCTCGCGCAGCGCGACGGATTCGCCTTCCCCGATACCCTGGTCGGAACCGACTCGCACACGACGATGGTGAACGGACTTGGCATTCTCGGCTGGGGTGTGGGAGGGCTGGAGGCTGAATTGGCCGTACTCGGTCTGCCGCTTTACGTGCCGACACCGGACGTGATCGCCGTTGCGCTCTCGGGAGCGCGGCAGTCGGGGACGAATGCCACCGATCTGGCGCTTTACCTGACAGGTGTGCTGCGCGAATACGGTGTGGTTGGCAAGTTTCTCGAATTTGTCGGACGAGGGGCGCGCCGATTGAGCGTTCCCGATCGCGCCACGATCGCGAACATGGCACCGGAGTATGGTGCGACGGTCGGCTACTTCGCGACCGACGAAAGTACGCTGGCGTACTTTCTCGACACCGGCCGCTCGAAGCAACGGGTCGATCGCTTCGGCGCCTACTGCCTTCGGCAGCGTTTGCTGGGTATCCCGGAAGCCACCGATCTAGATTATTCCGCGACACTCGAAATCGATCTGTCGCGCGTGGGCCGGTTGGTATCCGGCCCTCGCCGTCCGCATCAGACATTGTCGTTGCCCGACGTTGCGGCAAGTCTTCCAGTCGACCCTTCGCGGGCTGATTCGTCGCGAGGCGACATGGCGTCGCTCGCTGACGGCGCAGTCGTGCTCGCGGCCATCACCTCGTGCACCAACACCGCCAACCCCGCCGCGATGTTGACGGCAGGGCTCGTGGCAAAGGCCGCCGTCGAGCGTGGTGTGACCGTGCCGCAATACGTGAAGACCGTGCTTGCGCCTGGGTCCCTTGCGGTCACGAGGTATCTGGAGCGCGCTGGCCTGCTCTCACCGCTGGAGGCCTTGGGATTCTACGTGGCGGCCTACGGGTGCTCGGCTTGTGTCGGAAATACCGGGGCTCTGCACGACGGCGTGGAGGATGACATCGTTGCGAGGAATGTGACCGTGGCGGCCGTGCTTTCCGGAAACCGGAATTTTGAGGCGCGAATTCATCCGCTGGTCAAGGCGAACTATCTGGCTAGCCCTGCACTCGTGGTTGCTTACGCCCTCGCCGGCACTGTTCTGACGGATCTCGAAGCGCAGCCGGTGGCCACGGATCGTGACGGGCATCCGGTATTTCTGCGCGATCTGTGGCCGGATGACGCCACGGTGGAGGCGCTGCTTCGGCACGTTCTCGATCAACGCGATTACGCGTCGATCACCGACGCAAGTGGCGCAGCCCGACAGACATGGAATGCAATCGCATCGGAGGGCGGCACGGTGTATCAATGGCAGGACGGCTCCACGTATTTCGTTGAGCCACCGTTCTTCGACAGGACAAAGCAAGCGATCGGCGCGGCGTCCATTACCGGCGCGCGCGTGCTTGCCGTGCTCGGCGACGCCATCACGACAGATCACATCAGCCCCGTGGGGCGCATCGCGGAAGAGGGCGATGCTGGGCGCTACTTGCGACAGCAAGGCGTTGCGCCAGAAGACTTCAACACCTACGGCGCGCGCAGGTGCAATCACCACGTCATGGTGCGCGGAACCTTCGCGAGCCCGCGCCTGGTCAACTCGTTGGTGCACCCGCTTGTCGGCCCGCTTGCGCGTTCGGCGCGTGATGGGCAGGTACGCACGGTATTCGAAGTCGCTCGGGAGAATGCGCACGATGGCGTGCCCAGCGTCATCGTCGCGGGAAAATCGTACGGCGCGGGTAGCGCGAGAGATTGGGCGGCGCGCGGAACGTCGTTGCTTGGCGTGTCCGCAGTCCTGGCCCGTAGCTTTGAACGTATCCATCGCAGCAATCTCGTTCTGATGGGCGTCATGCCAATCGAGTTGCTGGAATCGACGGATTTCGACGAGTTGGAATGGCTCGGAGACGAGTCGGTCGACATTCATTTCGACAGCGATTCGTTGACCTGCCGGCAGCCCGTGCGCGTTGTCGTAACCCGTGGGGAAACGACGGTGGCGCAATCGGCGGCGACGCTGCGCGTCGATACGTTCGCCGAGCTTCGGTATTTGCGATCGGGCGGCGTGCTCCGCTACGTGTATGAAGCTCAGATCGCGGGCGCCGCAGACGGTGCTCGCCATAAATTAAACGATTGAATTGCCTAGTGATATGGAAATCAGGAAATGAAGATTATCGTGACTGTGAAGCGCGTGGTAGATCACACCGTAAATGTCCGGGTGAAGTCGGACGGTACGGGTGTCGACACCGCCAACGTAAAGATGTCGATGAATCCCTTCGACGAGATCGCAGTGGAGGAAGCGGTTCGGCTGAAGGAGGCGGGCGTGGCCACGGAGGTGATCGCAGTTTCCGCGGGCGTGGCCCAGGCGCAGGAGACGCTGCGCACGGCGCTGGCGATCGGCGCGGATCGCGGCATCCTGATCGAGTCGAATGAGGCGTTGCAGCCACTGGCCGTGGCAAAGCTGTTGAAGGCCATCGTAGACCGGGAGCAGCCGCAACTCATCATCCTGGGTAAGCAGGCCATCGATGACGACTCGAATCAGACCGGCCAAATGCTCGCAGCTCTTGGAAATCTGCCGCAGGCGACGTTTGCGTCGAAGGTTGTCGTCGCTGACGGCAGCGCGGTTGTGACGCGTGAAGTGGACGGCGGTGCGCAGACGTTGTCGGTCAAGCTTCCCGCTGTGATCACTACCGACCTGCGCTTGAACGAGCCGCGCTATGCAACGCTGCCGAGCATCATGAAAGCCAAGAAGAAGCCGATCGAGACGATCAAGCCCGAGGATCTCGGTGTTGACGTCACGCCACGGCTGGCAACGCTCAAGGTCGTGGAACCTGCGAAGCGCGTCGCCGGTGTGAGGATGCCGGATGTGGCGTCGCTGCTGGAGAGGCTGAAGGCTGAGGCGAACGTACTCTGACAAACGGGCAAGAGAGGAAAAACATGACGATTCTGGTAATTGCAGAGCACGACAATGCGACCGTCAAAGCCGCGACGCTGGGGGCAGTGGCAGCGGCGAAGGCGATCAAGTCATTCGCGCAGCAGAGCGTGCACGTTCTGGTTGCGGGCCATCATGCGCATAGCGCCGCGGAGGCTGCGGCGAAGTTCGAAGGGGTGAGTAAGGTGTTGCTGGCCGATGCGCCGCAGCTAGAAGCGGGCCTGGCCGAGAACATCGAGGCAACGGTGTTGAGCATCGTGAGGAATTACTCGCACATACTGGTGCCGGCTACTGCATCGGGTAAAAACATAGCGCCTCGCATTGCTGCAAAACTCGACGTGGCACAGATTAGCGATATCACGGCAGTGTGCAGCGCAGACACGTTCGAGCGACCGATTTACGCAGGTAATGCGATTGCAACGGTGCAATCACGCGATTCGATCAAGGTCATCACGGTCAGAGCGACGAGCTTCGACGCGGACGCAACTGAGGGCAGCAGCGCACCGATCGAAAGCATCGATGCGGCGCCCGACGCGGGGTCATCGAAATTCGTGAGCCGGGATGTGACTAAGCTGGACCGCCCAGAATTGACCAGCGCGGGTACCATCGTGTCGGGCGGTCGCGGGCTGGGGAGCGCAGAGAACTACAAACGCCTGCTGGAGCCCTTGGCCGACAGGCTGGGCGCCGCGTTGGGCGCCTCGCGCGCGGCGGTTGATGCGGGTTATGTGCCGAATGACTACCAAGTGGGGCAGACAGGCAAGATCGTGGCGCCCCAGTTGTACTTTGCCATCGGCATCTCGGGGGCAATCCAGCATCTGGCGGGTATGAAGGATTCAAAAGTGATCGTGGCGATCAACAAGGACCCGGAAGCGGCGATCTTCAGCGTTGCGGATTACGGCCTCGTGGGCGATCTTTTTGAGATCGTGCCGGAACTGGTCCAACGATTGCAGTAGCGAAGATAGTTCCAGAAAATAACGGACGTCATCCCACTGGAGAGCGCGCTTTCCAATGCCAGTGATGGCTGTGTTTTTTTGCGCGGCAAATGTCGATATTTGGCGAATTGATGTGGCATTTTGCTAGACGTAAGCTGCGCTTGCAAGCTCATCCATCAGGAGAACGCCATGACACAGCGCGAATCATTTCACGCTTCATCAGCAGCGTCCCAGATCGTTATCCGTTAATAAGGCGACGCGGCGGCACTGACCACCGTAGACGAAACGCTGCCTCCGCCGGCCGCCGGCGAAATCCGCGTCCGGCACACGGCGATCGGGGTCAACTATGTCGATATCTATCACCGCACCGGCCTCTATCGGCTTCCGTCGCTTCCCGCAGTGCTTGGCGTCGATTACGCTATCGACGGCATCGGTGGAAAGACCCTGCTCGATACCCTCGGCTGCGTTCGTCCTTACGGTATGGTCGCCAATGTCGGCCAGGTGGCGGGTGACCCCGGACTGCTCGATCTGTCGCTGCTCGGCCCGGCGCGTTCGGTGGCGCTCTCGCGGCCCGGCGTCATTCGCTTTATGACGGATCTGGAACGTTATCGCGAAGGGGCACTGGCCACCATCCGGCAACTGCAGGCCGGGCTGCGGCCGACGATCGGCGACATCCTTCCATTGTGCGAAGCGGCGGAGGCACATCGCCGGCTCGAAGCCGGGCAAACTGTCGGTGCCATTCTCCTGCGTCCCTGAGCAAAAACAACGAGGATCATCATGCTGTTTCTCATCCTTCTCGACTATCTGCGCCCGTTGTCCGAAGTGGACGTCCACATGGACGACCATCGCGCCTTTCTGAATCGCCATTACGCAGCGGGGCACTTCCTGCTCTCGGGCCGGAAGTCGCCGCGAACCGGTGGCGTGATTCTCGCCAGAGCCAACGCGCTTGACGAAGTCTCGCAATGGATTTCCGAAGACCCCTTCCATCAGGCCGGGGTCGCCAGCTACCAAATCATTGCCTGGGAACCGACGATGGCCGCTCCGGGCATGCCCGACTTCGGAGCTTAGCTTTGCGCTCCATGCCCAAGCGGCAGCGCTGCGAACAGCGCCATCAAATCATTCGGATGCGTTCGCCAAGCAGATGCTTGGCCGTGAGAAAGTGCCGTGCCGACGATACGGTTACCTATCTTGAAGTCAGCGTTCGACCTGCCGGCGCTTGTATACGCTGACCTCGGCATCCCAGCCAAGCAAGCACGACGCGAAAGACCGAGGCTCACCGATCCGCGAAGCTTCCCTGTCATGCGACGACCCTATGACAGGGAAGCTGACGCGCGCTTGTCTTCTAGTGCGCCAGAAAGTCGATGACCATGCGATTGAATGCGTCCGCGTGCTCCCACTGCACCCAGTGTCCGCAGCGGTTGAACACGTGCAATTGCGCATTCGGCAAGCCGGCCAGCAGTCGCAGGCCAACGTCCATTGGCACAAACCGGTCGTCACGCCCCCAGACGATCAGCGTCGGCGCCGCGACCTCGCCCAATCGTGCGCCATAGTCCGTGAACTGTTTCGGATTCGCAGCAAGACTCTTCACGAAATTCTCGAGGTGGTCGCGATTCGCGAGCATGTTGTCGAGCCGGGCCTGCATCAGATCCTCGGTGATCGAACTCGCGTCGAAGACGAACACGTTCATCATGCGCTTCAGGTTCTCGATGGTCGGATCCCTGTACAGACCATTGAGCAGTTTGATGCCTTCCGTCGGCATGGCCACGAATTGGCTCGGACCGCCGGTGCCGCCGCCCATCAGGATCAGCTTGCCGACACGCGCGGGATTCGACAGGGCGAACGCCACGGTACTGTGTCCCCCCATCGAATTGCCGATGATGTGCACGCGCTCGATGTCGAGCGCATCGAGCACGGCCTTGAGCACGCGTGCGTTCAATTCGGAACGCGATCCGGTGTTGACGACCGGATCGCTTTTTCCCCAACCGGGGCAATCGACCAGCAGCACGCGGTAGCCGGCGTCGACCATCGGCTCGACGTTGCGGTTGAAATTGGCCCAGCCGGTCGCGCCCGGTCCGGACCCATGCAGCATCACCACTGTTTCGGCGCCACTGCCGGTATCGTTGTAGTGAATGCGATATTCCGTGTCCGCGTCGCGGATCGTCACGAAGCGGCTCGTGGACGCTTCCGTGAGCGTCATGTCGGCCGATTGCGTTGTCGTCATAATGACTCCCTCTACGAATAGTGAATCGTTGAGGACGGCGCGCTTCGTCATGAAACACGCCATCCTCCCAAAGACTTTCTCAAGCACTCGACGAAGCTCGGCGCCGGCCGGTCATCGCCCCGGCTGAGTGACGCCGGCGACCATGCGCGGAGCGAACGTGCTCACCACGCTCAGCGCGGCAACGGCTGCGATCACGATCAACGGAATGCTCGAGGACACCAGCATCGACGCACTCTGCCCCAGCGCGAACAACTGACCGGCGATCAGCGGCCCAAGGATCGAACCGAGACGCCCGACGGCCACCGCCGCCCCCACGCCCGTGCCCCGCACTTCTGTGGCATACGCCTGCCCGGCCATCGAATACAGCACCGACTGCCCCCCGACCAGGAACAGTCCGCAGAAGAAGGCGCCGCAGGCCATCGTCACCGCACCGTTGGCCCCCGACAACCCGGCCAGTGACAACGCAATGCCGACGTACATGCCGATCACGGTCAGGCGCGGCGAGTAACGATCCATCACGTTCGCAATGCCGATCGCCCCGATGCCGCCACCGATGTTGAACATCATGATGGCCATGCCTGCCTGCGCGCGCGACAGCCCGTTGGCCACGACCATCGACGGCAGCCAGTTCATCAGGAAGTACAGGACGATGAGCGTGCCGAGGTAGCTCGTCCACAGTGCGATCGTCGTGCGCGTGCGGCCCTCCTTCCACAGCGCGTGCGTGATGCTCGGTGTCGCGCCGGGCGCGTCGTGCTGCGCCGTGGTGCCGCCGACGCCGGAGTCACGCGTCACACGCGTGGCGACAAACTGTGCCGACTCACGCAGATAAAGCCCCAGCAGCGGCACCATCAACATCGGACCGAAGCCGCCGACGTAAAACACGTGTCGCCAGCCCTCGTCGCCAGGACTCATGATGCCGATCACGGCAGCGAATGCTGCGCCGAACGGCATGCCGCAATACATGGCGCCAACAGCCGTGCTTCGCTGGCCTTCCGGTGCAGCTTCGGCGCACAGCGCGATCAGATTGGGCATGGCGGCACCGAGACCGAGACCGGTCAGAAAGCGCGCCGTCAGCAGCGATTCGAAATTCCAGGTGTGTGCCGTGGCGAGCGAGAAAATGCCGAATAGGGCGACGGACAGCATCAGCACCCGTTTGCGTCCCCAACGGTCGGCCAGACGCCCGCCAAGTGCGGCGCCCGGCAACAAGCCGATGGCACCGGCGCTGAACGCCCATCCCATCTGCGCCACGGAAAGCGCGAACTCCTTGGCGATGCGTGGGGCCGCCACGCCGGCCGACTGCAGATCGAGGCCTTCGAGCAGGGCGATGGCCAAACACAGTGCGATCGTTGCGAGGCTACCCTTTGCGGGCGCCGCGCCTTGCGGTGATGATGCTTGCATTGCTTTGTCTCCAGTTCCAGGAAAATCCGCTCTTCTTGGCGGTCGTGTTGAATCTTGGGAGTTGCGCGCTTTATCTCTCGATGTTCGACGGCGAAAAGTCTGGTTCACAAGCGACCGAAGTCGCATTAGTTCGTCGCATCGGTTCACCCCATGACGTTGCCGCATTGCATCGCCTTGACTCGCATAGCACCGCCACCAGTCGTCTTGCGCTGCTGCCCGATGCGTCCTGATGCGTCCCGATGCGTCCCGATGCGTCCGCGTGTCCTTGCGTGCGATGGCGCGTGTGTGGGCTGCCTTACGCAAACGTCGCGCGTACGCTGCCCAGACCTTCGATTTCCGTGACGAACGTACCTGCCTCGGTAACGGGGACCATCGGCCCGAGCGCGCCGGTGAGCACCACGTCCCCAGCGCGCAGCGGCGTGCCGAGTTGTGCCATGTGGTCGGCAAGCCAGACTGCGGCATTCAGAGGGTTGCCCAGACAGGCCGCGCCGTTGCCGCGCGAGCGCACTTCGCCGTTGTGCGAAAGCGTCATTGCGCAGGCTGTCAGGTCAATTTCGGCGAGCGCGACCGGTCGGCTGCCCAGCACGAACAGCGCGCTCGACGCGTTGTCGGCCACGGTGTCGACGAAGCGGATATTCCACTGCTCGATGCGGCTGTCGACGACTTCCACGGCCGCGACCGCATAGGCGGTGGCGCGCAGAATGTCGGCGAACGTGTGTTTCTCGCACGTGAGGTCACGCTCGATCACAAGCGCGATCTCGGCTTCAACCTTGGGCTGGATGAGGCTCGCAAGCGGCATCGGCTGCGCGTCGCCGTAAGCCATGCCGGCAAACAGCGCGCCGAAGTCGGGCTGATCCACACCGAGTTGCCGCTGTACCGCGAGCGATGTCAGGCCGATCTTCCGGCCGACGATGCGCTCGCCCGTGGCGGCGCGCGCCGCGACGTTGCACTGCTGCACGGCATAGGCGCTCGCCATGTCGTCGGGTGCGATCTCGCCGCGAACCGGTGCAATGGGCTGGCGCGTGGCCTCGGCCCGGCGAAGACGCTCGGCGAGGGTCTGAATCAACGGGGAATTTGACATTGGGGACTCCTTCTATCAGGCGGCCGCGGCCAGCGCCGTTTGCGGCGTGGCGTGCATCGCGGCAAAGCCGGCGATCCATTCGGGAATCGCACGGTAGTAATCGAGGGACGCGCTGTACTCGCCATAAGCGGCGAGCGCCGCGAACGCTGCGACCCACGTACGGATTTCGTGGGCCGATTTGCCGCCGTCGCGCGTGATCGCGTCGTTGCTGATGTCATCGACGGCGCTCAGATGCCCGTCGCAGAGCAACGAGAGAAACGCGTGGTCCCACTGCGGATTGAGCGGATGCAGATGACTCGTTCCCGCCGTGAACGCTTCGGCGGCGGCCACCGTGCGTGCCTGACGCGCCGCGCGCGACTCTGCGGACGGGTTACGGCCGGCGATCAGACGCTCGGCGACCTCCTCGGTCGCACCGATCAACTCGGGCACGGGCGGCTCGTGCGAGATGCCGCCCGATCCCACCACCAGCACGCGCTTGTCCGTGCGCGCCAGGTGCCGGCCGATGGCATCTCCCAGCAGGCGAGACCGGCGCAGCGTCGCCATCGGCGGCGCGACCGAGTTGATGAACACCGGCACGACCGGGTGGGCATCGAGCCCGCCTGTGAGTACTTCCAACGCATAGGCGCAGCCGTGATCGACCTGCATGCGGTACGACAGCGCGACATCGACCTCCGACGCCAGCACATGCTCGGCGAGCGCATGCGCGATATCTGACGGGACCGGCAGCTTGCCGGCCAGGCTGTTGAAGTCGCCGATCGCCGTGGCCGCCGCGCCGATGCAGAACGGCGGCATGACGTCATAGAAGAAGCCATTGAAGTGGTCCGGCGCGAATACGACAACCAGTTCGGGATCGAACGCGCGCACGCGCTCGCGTGCCTGCGCCTGCACCCGCTTCACTTCGGACACGATGTCGTCGGGCGGATCGAAATAGCCGTGCAACGGTGTGTGCGAAATGCATTCGAGATGAATCGGCATGACTTAGGCTCCGGCAACTTGCTGCATGACGAGGGCGGGGGCGTGATGCTTTGGCGCGTGCAACGGCGTCGCCTGCCGCACCGGATCATCGGAGAGCGCTACCTTGCCGGCTAGCGCGATCAGCGCGTCCGACACTTCCTGCGGGGCGCAGACACCGGCGACGAATCGATCGGGGCGCAGCAAGACCACGGATTGCGAACGCGCACCGAACCAGTCTTTCAGTCGATTGAGTGGATCGCCGATCGCGATCACGCCCTCCGGCACGTCGTCGGTGTGCGCCATCTGCACGTCGGGCTTGGCCAGCACGAAGCGCACGCCCAGTGTCTCGGCAACGGCGCGCGCACGCGCCGTCAGGCCGAACGTCGGGTCGGCCCCCCATCCGAGCACGGCAAAGTGATTGCCGATGACGTCGTCGAGACGTTGAAGCTCGCCGGTCCCGGTGCGGACACTCGGCTGAATGAACAGACGCCCGACCGGCGAACTGGCAAACGGGTCACGGCCATACACCCGGCGGCCGAGCCACGAATCGCGCTTCTCGCTCATCAGGCCCAGCAGACGGCCCGGCGCCGAATTGCCCGAGCGCTTCAACAGGCGCGCCAGCCAGCCGCCGGTGGATGTGGAGGGGGGAAGCAACACCACTCCCGCTTCGTAGCGCGGCATCGGCTTGAAACGCATTTCCACGAAGTAGCGCCTGACCGACGGAAACAGGTTGAAGCTGCGCACGAAGGCATCACGGAAGCGCACGCCGAAGCGCGTGGTCGGTGCAAAGATGTCGCCCGCGACTTCGGAGAGGTGGATCATCGAGCGCGCATGTGGCCGGCGCTCGGCGGTGTACGTGTCGAGCAGGCTCGGGAGACTCTGCCCCTTGATCACCATCGCAAGCTTCCAGCCCAGGTTGTTGGCGTCGCGAATGCCGCTGTTGTAGCCCTGCCCCTGCCATACGGGCATGATGTGCGCCGCGTCGCCCGCCAGCAGCACGCGATCCACGCGGAACGTTTCCGCCAGACGCGCGTTGTGCGTGTAGACCCGCTTGCGGATGTAGTCGACCCGGTCCGGATGCGCGACCACCTTGCGAATCAGCGCCGCCATGTTCTCGGGCCTGGAGAGTTCTTCCTCCGTCTCGCCCGGCATGACCATGAATTCGAAGCGGCGAATGCCGTGGGGCAGGGCGGCGGTAACGTATGGGCGCTCGTGATCGCAGTGCAGATAAACGTGAGGCGAGCCCACCGGGTCGTTACGCACGTCGACCACGATCCACTGGTTGGGCTTCGTGCGTCCTTCGAACGGCACCTGAAGCAGGCGACGAATCATGCTGTTGCCGCCGTCGGCGCCGACAACGTAACGTGCGCGAACCGTACGGACTTCGCCATCGCTCGTTCGCGTGCTCAGCGTCACCCCCCGAGCGTCCTGCGCGAGCGCCTCGACGCCGTGCCCGAAACGCACGTCCACATGCGCGAAGCGCTCGAGCCCCTCGAACAGCACCCGATCGGCGAGCGGTTGAATGAACGCGTTGCGGCGCGACCAGCCGAATTCGTCGGTACGCGGCTCGATCGACGCGAAGCAGTGACCATCGCTCGTGACAAACCGCATCCAGTGATCGGGGGTCGTATGCGGAAGCAGAGCGTCGGCAAGGCCGACGGCCTGGAATACACGCAAGGCCTCGTCGTCCAGACCGATGGCGCGCGGGTAATCGATGAGTTGATCCAGCTTTTCCAGGATCGTGACGCGCACGCCTTGCAAGCCGAGAATATTCGCGATCATCAGCCCAACCGGGCCGGCTCCGACGATGGCCACGTCCGTCGTGATGTCGGCAGTGGTGTCAGCCACGGCACTGGCGGCTTTGTCGAATGTACTCATGTGTCTCGCTCCTTTTCTTGAGCGCGAGCGCGCCCCGCACGCCGGTCTGGCGCGTTCGAATGGCGTGCTGCGTTCGTTGATTCCGTCGCGGCTCGTGTCGTCCGCTAATCGTTGGGCCGGGGTCGGTCGTCGAGCGAGGCGTCTTCGACGACACTCGCTCACACCGAAAAGAAGGTGTCTCCGCTAGCGCTCTGATTTTTCGATGAGTCTAGGCAGGTCGCGAAAAGCGCTCAACAATTTCGTCGAAATGTGCATAGAATGCACATCATTGATTTTAAATACGATTTCATGAGCAAATATCCGAACGTGCGCGGGCTATCGCGCGGCCTGCTGGTACTGCGGGCGCTCAACGCGATGGCGCGGGGACGCGCGACGCCGCAGCAGTTGAGCGAAGCGACGGGACTTCACCGCACCACCGTGCGCAGACTGCTGGAGACATTGCTGGAAGACGGATTCGTGCGACGCAGCACCTCCGACGATACCTTCCGACTGGCGCTCGCGGTGCGCTCGCTCAGCGAGGGCTTCACGGACGACGAACGCATCGCGACCGTCGCACCGCCGATCATGGGGAAGTTGATGCAGCGTGTGGTGTGGCCCTCCGATCTGACCACTCCCGACGGCGACGCCATGATCATCCGCGAGACGACACATCGTTTCAGCCCGTTGTCGTTTCACCGCGCCATGGTCGGGCGGCGCCTGCCGATGCTGTTCACAGCTGCCGGGCGGGCATACTTCGGCATGTGCCCAGAGGCGGAGCGCGAGGACATTCTCGATTTGCTGCGAACGGGCGCGGGCGGGGAGTTGCAGCAGCGGTTTGCCGGCGACGACGCGTTCATCCGCAATCTCGTGCGACAGACGCGCGAGAACGGCTTCGGCTCGAATCATGGCGACTGGCTCGACCAGCGCAAGATCGGCGCGGTAGCGGTCGCCATTGTGTCGGAGGGACGTGTGCTGGCGAGTCTTAACGTGATCTATCTCGATCAGGCCGTGAGCCCGGCCGAGGCCGTGCGGCGGTTCGTGCCGCCGCTTCAGGAGGCGGCGGCGCAGATGGCGGCAGCCGTGGCGCCGGCCGCCCCGGTGCATGCGGCGTCCGCTGACGATTAAGCGCCACCGCTCGCCGTGACGGTGAACCGCTGATTTTTTCCCGCTTGCATTCGATATTCCACGGGACTCAGTCCACCAAGTTTCGATTTGATGCGGTGCCGGTTGTAGTCGTCGATGTAGCCCTTCAGGCCTGGTCTTGATACGCCGCGCGTCAGCTGAGGTCGAATTGCACCATCACGACCGTCGCACTGTTCTCCCTCAGTAGCGAGAGTGAGCCCCCCAATCGTTGGGCACGCCGGTGCATGCTGTTAAGCCCAGTGCCGTGAAAGTGCCCGCCCTGCGGGGCATCGGTATTGATTCGCATGCCCTGCAAATCGAAACCGACACCGTTGTCCTCAACGCGCAGGGTGACCCGATTGCCGTCGTGCCGCAGTTCGACAATGATACGGGTCGCCTGCGCGTGCTTGAGCACGTTGGTCAGCGTTTCCTGGAGAATGCGCAGCAACTCCAGCGATTGCGCGGCGCTGAGCACGCACGTCGAGATGCCGTCGAGCCGCCAGATGCACTCGATGTTCTGGGTCTCGAAGAGTACTGAAATCCGATGCCGCAATGGGGCAATCTGCTCGGCGAGCGCCAACTCACCTTGCTGATGCGTGGCCGCCGTGTCGATGACGAAACGCAGTTCGTCGCGCATTTCCTTGAGCAACGCGAGAAAGCGCGCCGGCGGCAACGTGTGCGGCGCATGTTCGATGGCCGCGATGCTCGACACCAATGCGCCGCCCAGTCCATCGTGCAAATCGTGTGCGAGATTCAACCGCTCGGCGAGGCGCGCGTTGACGACTTCGAGTTCGTGCTGACGATTGAGTGTATGCGCCAGTTCCTCGCGCGCATTATCGATGCCGACGCGCAGTTCGTCGTTGAACTGAGCGATTCTCCGTGCGTTTTCGGCAAAGCGCCTCGCAAGCACGATGGCCATGCCGATCATGAGCACCTGAGACGTTTGCGTCGTGTAATAGACGTTCGACGTGAGCACGCCAAAATACACCAGAAAATCATGGGTGCCGGCGACGACGAAGGTCAACGCGCACATTGAGACGATACGTTGTTCCAGCCTGCGCTCAAGCCATGTGAGGACGAAAAGCAGCACGCAACTCGCCAGATAGGTCACGCCGGGCACTATGGCCCAGATCGCGCGCGATGTCTCGATGCGATCGTGTGGCATGACGATCAGCCAGAGTGCTCCGGCGCCGAACGTTGTCCATAACAACGCTTCGAGGCGCGGCATGCGTCGGCCGCAAAAACGCAACACGTACATCGTGAAGCTGCCGCAGTAAGCGAGAAATGCGATGGAGACGAAGACCTCCCACGCGTCGTTCGTCGCAAATGGCCACGGCCGGGTGACCACCTGATTGACCGCATAGAGCCACCAGGTGAGCGACATCACGCTGAACCAGCCGTAGGCCGACTCGTCGCGTCGATACAACCAAAGCATCGACACGAGTATGCCGAGGGTCAGGGTGATGGCGAGACTGAAGAGTTGCAGGTCGCGCCGTATCCATTGCTCCCGCTCGTAGCGCTCGTGCACGATGTCGGGGCTGCCCAGCACGACTGGGCCAAGCCCAGGGCTGTACGCCGCCAGGCCCGAGACGCGTACGAGTATCGTGTTGACGCCGGGACGTAACGCCGGCGTGTCCAGAATTTGGTACCTCGGCGTGTTCCACGCTCGCGTCAGTGGCTCGACAAGCGAGTTGTCGCGCGAGATCAGGACATCGTTCAAGTACACCACACCGGCCATATTCAGGTATTCCAGCAGCACGCCACGTGGCTGTGGGTGCTCCGGTTCCCGCCACGTAAGCCGATACCAGACCACGCCGTTGTAGTCCGGCCAGCGGCGTGTCCAGACGTCGGGCAGCGTGACATCGGTCCAGCCGACGTCTGGGGCGTGCACCGTAGTCCAGTTGGCGGCGTCGGGGTTCATGCTCGCGACGCCATCGCTCGTGGCGCGCACGGCTTCGATACGATCGAACGTCGGCGCGGTGTTCTCGGGCGGGCGTGTCTGTCCCTGGGCGTCCACGATGCCGGGGACCGGGCCGATAAGGCAGACAAAGACGATAAGACTGCGCAGAGACAGAGACCTGCCCCGTGCCGAGTGCATCGTGCCGATGCGGCGGGTCAGGGCAACAAGCCGAAGGTACGCGCTTCGAACACGGCCTGCGTGCGCGAGTTGACGGCGAGCTTCTTGTAGATGTTCTTGATGTGGCATGCGACCGTGAGACTGGAGATATTGAGCAGGGCTGCAATCTCGCGGTTCGTCATGCCTTTGGCGACGAGCCCGAGAATCTCGATTTCTCGCGGGCTCAATGCCGGCACGGCCTCGGCCGTCGGCGACTGACCGGTGACTGGCGTCGCCCGGCTGACGCCGATTAGGCTAAGAATATGCCTGGCAACAAAAGGATCGATCGGCGCACCCCCGCGCAGTGCGCTGCGTATCGAAAGCGCAATTTCCTCGTCGTCGCGCTCCTTGAGCAGATACCCGGTCGCACCTGCCCTTAGCGCACGCACAATGATCTGCTCCGTACTCCACGCGGAGATTACCAGAATCGGAAGGGCGGGATCGCTTTCGTGCAACTCGCCGATCAGATCGACGCCGCTGCCGTCCGGCAGGCCCACATCGACCAGTATCAGCGCGCACGGCGTGCTTGCCAGATGCGCACGCGCCTGCGCGAGGCTTCCGGCCAGACAGACCATCTCATTGCGATAGCCCAGCGATTTCAGAATGCCGCACATGCGCGTTTGTGTCGCCGGGTCGTCTTCCACGAGCAATAGCGGTCCGGGGAGCACCGGTTCGGCATCGACTGACGGGCTGGCAGGCATAGCTTGGGATTCCAGACAATTAGGCGGGGAGACAATGTCATGCAAATTAGCGCACCGCTATCGTAGCGCCCATCCCCCAAACAGGGTAGGCAGAGCCCGAATTTACTCAATTCGGGGGATGCCAGACGTCACACATCGAATGCTACGTTTCGCACAAACGGGTTCGCGCTGCGCAAGGATCGAGAAAATGCGCACGACATCGAAGTGACACGGCGTGCAAATCCGGGAGTCGGGCATACGCTTTCGGATTGGGGGGCAGCGTGGGAGAACGGTTTTCCGCAAGGGCGACGCCACGTCGCCTCAAGGCCATATGCGGCGTGGCAGGACTCATGCTCGCCGGGCCGGCCGTTGCGCAGACGTCCGGTCCGCTGTTTCTCGACTATCGCGGCGCCACAGGCGGGTGCTGTCACAACGCCAACGGTTTCGACGGCGCACCCGGTCAGATCGACGTCGAGCGCACGCTCTCGGGCCTGAACATTCTCTCGACGCATGGGGCGACCGGCGTCGCCGTCGACGTGAGCGGCGGCAACGGCGGTAACGGCGACGATGTCAGTGGCCGCGATCACTGGGGCGGCAGCGGCGGCTTTGGACGCATCGTCGATTTCGTGCTCGCGCAAAGCACCGTCATTAGCAACGGTTTTGGCGCCTCCGTCCTCTCCAAGGGGGGAGACGGCGGTCTGTGGGGCAATCGCGGCGAAGGCAACGGCAACGGCGGGAACGGCAATTTCGCACGCCTGACGCTCGATGGCGGCTCGGTAAGCGCTGTGGGCTTCGGGCTGTCGGCGCAATCGATCGGCGGGAACGGACAGACCAGCGCGATTCCCTGGGGGCCCGGCGTGAACGGCGGGGTCGGGGGAAACGCCGGGGATGCCAGCGTGGTCGTGCGTGGCGGGGCCACCATCACTGCCAGTGCGAGCGGCGGAAGTGGGGGCGCGGCCATTCGGGCCGAATCGCTGGGCGGTCAGGGGGGATTGGGAATCGATGACTGGGAGGGCGGCTATGTGCTCTCCGGATGGGGCGGGAATGCGGGCAATGTCACCGTGTCGACGGCGGACGGCACCGTGACCGCCCATGGCGATGGCGAAGTCGGCGTGCTGGCGCGTTCCGTCGGCGGCAACGGCCCGAAACGCATGAGCGATAGCACGGACGTCAAAGGCTCGAACGGCGGTAACGCCGGCAACATCACCATCACGAACGGCGCGGCGATTTCCACCGATGGGGCTAACGCACCGGGCATTGCCGCCTACAGCCTTGGGGGTGACGGCGGCGATGGCGGCGGCGGTGTCACCGGTAACGGATTTCAGGGCGGCGATGGCGGAACGCCGGGGTCCGTCACGCTCATCAACACCGGCAGCATCGCGACGCGCGGCGTCGGTGCGATGGGGATGCGGGTTTCGGTCGTCGGGGGCGCAGGCGGGAACGGTGGCGAATCCAGTCCCTGGTCGGGACATGGCGGGAATGGCGGTGCGGGTGGCAACACCGGAAATCTGGCCGTCGATATCAAAAACGACGGCACGATCATGACGTCGGGTAACGACGCCGTCGGTATTCTGGCGCACGCGGTGGGGGGCGGCGCGGGGGCGGCTGAACTGAGTCAGGGGATCATGAACATCGGCGGTGGGTCCGGCGGCAACGGCGGACTCGGTGGCAACACGACGCTCAGCAGCAATGGCTCGATTTTCACCACGGGCGATCAGAGCGCCGGTGTGCAGGTGCAGAGCATCGGTGGCGGCGGGGGGCACGGCGGCGACGCCGATACGACCGGCATCATCGTTGGCATTGCCACCGGCGGGCACGGCGGTGCCGGCGGAAACGGCGGCGATGCCCTCATGGATCTGGGCGGAGCGATCTCGACCGCTGGCGCGGGCTCGAGCGGCGTTCTGCTGCAAAGCGTGGGGGGCGGTGGTGGCGCTGGCGGGTCGTCCAGCGCCATGACCGTCGGTGTTGGACTGGGTGTGGCCGTCAGTCATGGCGGCAGCGCCGGGGGCGGTGGCGCGGGTGGCGTGGCGCATGCCACGCTGGACGATGGGAGCAGCGTCACGACGCAGGCCGTGGCAAGCGATGGCGTCGTCGTGCAAAGCATCGGCGGTGGCGGCGGCTATGGCGGACTCGCCAGTTCGGCCACCCTCACTATCGCGCCGGATCTCGGCCCGGAGGTGCCTTCCGCCACGCTCAGTCCGCACGTCTCCATCGGTGGTAGCGGCGGCGACGGCGGCGGCGGCGGGTTGGCCCAGGTCGACAACAGCGGCGGTATCTGGACGCTGGGTGACAAGAGCATCGGCATACTGGCCCAGAGCATCGGCGGGGGTGGCGGTGCAGGGGGAAGTGCTGCCGCCGCGTTACGGGCGCAATCGATCGCCACGCCGAACCGTCGCTTCAACATCAGCGTGGGCGCGACGATCGGCGGTGCCGGTGGCAGCGGGGGCGATGGTGCAGTCGCGCTGGTCAACAATAACGTCGACGGCAGCGTGCTCACGGCTGGCGATCACTCGTATGGCATCGTCGCGCAAAGCATTGGTGGCGGCGGTGGCGTGGGCGGTATGGTGCAACAGGAAACCGCGAAGTCGTTCGGCGCAACGCTCGGCGCACCCGGATCGGTTCAGGGGCTGTTGCAGTCGATCGGCAATTGGCTGACGACCTCCGGCAATTCGATGAACGTGGCGTTCGGTTCACTCACTGTTGGTGTGGATGTTCGCGTCGGTGGCACGGGCGGCGAGGGCGGGGCCGGCAACGTGGCCGCCATCAACAACCACGGCCCGGTGACGACATCGGGCGCCGGCGCGGCGGCGATCGTCGCGCAGAGTATCGGGGGTGGCGGCGGTCAGGGCGGCACGGCGGCATCGACCAGCGTGTCGAGCCTGCTTTCGAGCGTCGATAGCTTGCTTGGCGTGATGGCTGGCAGGATTGGCACCTACTTCAACGTCTCACCCAATGTCGGGACGCATGTGGCCGTTGGCGGATCGGGTGGCTCCGGCGGCGACGCGTGGCAAGCGAATGTACTCAACACCGGAACGCTGTCCACGACGGGCTTCGGTGCGCCGGGTATCGTCGCGCAGAGCGTGGGCGGCGGTGGCGGAGCGGGGGCGGCGACTTCGCAGAACCTCGAGCTTTTCCTCTCGAATTGGGCACCGAAGGACGCGCCAGGCATCATCGATGAGATCACCCGCCTCATCGACCTGCTCGGCTCGAATCTCGCCAGCGCGCAACACAGCGTCAATGTCAGCGTTGGGGGGCAGGGCGGTAGCGGGGGAAGCAGCGGGACGGTCAATGTCGACGCCAGCGATGCTGCCAGTCGCATTCAAACCACCGGCGACAGCTCGCCTGGCATCCTTGCGCAAAGCATCTCCGGCGGCGGAGGGCAGGCGGCCGCGACGGATTACACCTTCGGCGCGAGCAGCCTCGGGGCTGCTGCCGGATCGACATCGCCGGCGGTGTCGCTCGCGCTTGGGGGAACGTACACCGGCAATCTGGCGGGAAATGCGGGACAGTTTTCTCGCGTGAACGTCAAGAGTGGTGGCGTCATCGCGACCCAGGGGAACGACGCGAGCGGTGTCATCGCACAAAGCATCACGGGCGGCGGCGGTGCCGCAGCGGTGGGCCTGACGGGGAATGCGAGCACGCATCTCGCTGCAGGGCAGCAGGTCGCCGTCCCGGTCATCACGTTGGGCAGCACGCTGAGCGGCGAACTGTCGCCGTCGAGCATGAACGGTGCGCCCGTCTCGGTCGTGGGTTCAGGCAGCATCGATACGAGCGGTGTGCTCTCGCACGGCATTTTCGCGCAGTCCGTTGCCGGGGGCGGCGGCGCCGCCGGCATGACCGTCGACGCGTCGGTTGCGTCCTTGCTCGGGGGCGCGGTCATCAAGCTCGGTGCGTCGCCTGCGGGCGGCAGCAGTCTGCAAGCCAACGCCGGTAGCGTCAGTGTCGATCTGACGAACCCTGCAGCCGACCAGGCGGTCGTGTCGACACGAGGGGCGTTGTCGTTCGGCGTGCTGGCGCAAAGTATCGGCGGTGGCGGCGGGTATGTCGCGCTGGTTGAGGGCGGCAATCCGTCGGCGCTGCCGGTCACCAGCCTGACGCTCGGGGCGCAAGGCGACACGTTCGGCAACGGCGCGGACGTCGACGTGAGCGTCGCGCGTAACGTCGCGGTGCAAACGCTGGGTCAGGATGCGCACGGCATCGTTGCGCAAAGCGTCGGCGGGGGAGGCGGCATTGCAGGCGTGACCACCGCGCCGGGACGCGTCACGCTAGCGTCGGTCAACAATGTCGTCACACGCGCTGGCGCCAACGACGGCGGCAAGGTGGACGTGGTCATCGATGGTAGCGTCCAAACGCATGGCGACGGGGCGGCAGGCGTGCTGGCGCAGTCCGTGGGCGGTGGAGGCGGTATCACAGGCGATGCCGCCGCAGTGACCTACGGTCTCGACATGGTGCGGCAGGCCAACGTCTCCGGCGCCGTGGGGGCGGGGGGCGCGGTGCAGGTGAATACGAGCGGCCGTGTGGTCACTGACGGCGGGCATGCCCCGGCCATTCTTGCGATGAGTCTTGGCGGCGGGGCCGTGTTCAGCGATGGCGGCGTATGGCTGAAACAGCCTGGGAGCGCGAGCGGCAACACGGGCGGCGCAATCGACGTGACGCTTCAACCGGGCAGCGTGGTTGCCGCCATGGGCGCGGACTCCCCCGCGATTGCGGCGATCAGCATGGGCAACGCGGGCGGCGGTTCGATGCAGGGCAAGCCGATCGGCGTGACGATCGGCAGCGGCGCGAGCGTGATGGCCAATGCAACTTCGGGGATCGGCATTCTCGCCATCAACACCGATGGCGTGACCGTCGAGAATGCCGGTACGGTATCGGCGGCAACGGCTGTCGCGTCGCTGAGTCGCGCGAGTGTCGTCAACAGCGGCCTGATGCAGGGCAATGTGGAACTGACGACCGACAGCACGGTTGAGAACCGCGCGGGCGGCGAGCTACGTACGGCGCAGTCGCTCTCGGCCGGGCTGACGCAAAACTACGGCACGATCAGCCCCGGGGGGGCGGGCGTGTTCCAGGCGTCGAAAATCATTGGCAGCTTCTCGCAGACGGGCACCGGCGTCTACGCGCCCGACCTCGATTTCACGAATCACAACAGCGACTTCCTGACGGTGACGGGGGCATTGACGTTCGGCGGCAGCGTCGTGCCGCTCCTTCGCAATCCGGTCAAGAACATCTGGCTTGGGATCGGGCACTTCGACAACGCGCCGACCGGTGAGACGGCCGTCGCGAAGAGTACGGCGCTCGTCTTCAACTATCAGATGAAGGATCACTATGGCGGCTCGCGGGATCCGCTGATTTCGGTGGACGCCAACTTCCGGCCGCCGGGCGTGTCGCTCAATGCGAATCAGGCGTCGTTTGCGGACCTACTTCAGACCCATTGGGACGCGGGCATGGTCGCGGCGGGCCCCTTGTTCCAGCCGTTCGTGAGTGCGGGCGATGCGGCGTCTTACCGCAAGACGCTGGACGTGCTTTCCGGGGCGGCGTCACTCATGCGCGCAGGTTCGCGAGGGCATGAGAACTACGACTTCCTGAATCGCTTGATGAGCTGCCCGCAGTTCATCACCGACGGCACGCGCATGGGCGAGGGCAGTTGCGTCTGGGCGCGCGTGATCGGCACCCGCGCCGATCGCTTCCAAACTGCGGATGATGTGGGCTTCCGCAGTCAGCAGGTGACCTATCAGTTCGGGGCTCAGAAGGAGTTTGCGCCTGACTGGTTTGTCGGCGGTTCGGCGAGTTACGTGGTGACGCATGCCCGCTCGTCGGATCGCTCGCTGGACATATCGAGCGATGGCTTCCGGGGCGGACTGACGTTGAAGCGTCAGATGGGGCCGTGGCAAATCGCGCTCGCCGTGCTGGGCGGTTACGAGAGCGGCACGCAGAATCGAACGATCGAATATCCGGGGGCGTCCGCGCGAGCCACGAGTCAGCCGGACGCCTTTTTTGTTGGCGCACGATCCCGGCTGTCCTATCAATTGAACTACGCCGCAGGGTATGTGAAGCCCTACACCGATCTGGACGTCGTCTACGACAGGAATTCGGCTTACCGTGAAAGTGGCGCCGGCGTGTTCGATCTTGCGATGCAAAGCGAGGGGCGCACAACGGCGGTGTTGAGTCCCGCCGTCGAGGTGGGCGCACGTCTCGACTATCGTGGCACGACCGTGCGCCCCTATCTGTCGGCAGGGATGAGCTTTGCGTCGAAGGGGGATGTGAGCGCCGAGGCGTCGTTCGTCCAGTTCCCGAGTGCGGCGTTTCGCATCACGTCATCGCAGCCGCGTGTCTACGGCAACTTTGCGCTTGGGGTTGAACTGCTGTCGTCGAAAGGGCTCGAGGTTCGGGCGGAATACAACCTGCGCACCGCATCGTCACAGACGGTACAAAGCGCCGCGTTGCGGCTGGCGAAGCACTTCTGAGTCCGAAGGAGGGATACGTCGCGGTCCCGGACGACGGTTCGGGACCGATGTCACGGATGACTCAAACGGCGTTGGCGGCGGCCTTGAGGACGTCGCTGACTGCCGAGATGAATGCTTCGGTGCGCTCGCCGCTGGTCTTGCCGTCCAGCCAGTTCGACGTAAAGCTGAACGTCACCGGCGTTTTGCCCACGAGCATCTGCCCGGCGAAGCACAGGGCGTGGAACGTCCCCCAGTCGAGACTGCCGCCCTTGCCATAGGCGAGCAGCCCTTGGGGCACCGTCATCCACACCGCGTCGGCCATCGCGGAGATTCGCTTGAATTCGATGAGTGACGTCGGCTTCGTGAAGACTTTTCCTGCCAGCACCTGCTGATACCAATTCACGAGATCGTTGGCCGAACTGGTCATCGATTGCTTGTCGTTGATGACATCGGTGCGGGGTGAGAGAAGATGATTGTCGTAATAGACCTTCTCGTTGTGCTCCAGCTTTTGCATGCCGTCCCAGCCGAGATCGACACCCGACGGCGCGCCCGCCAGATAGGAAAAGAGGACGCGCGTGGAATCGGGGATGCGAACCGTGTTCAGTCCCATTCGCCCGACCAGTTCGCGCACGCGCGCCGGCCCGACAGCGGCTAGCGTGATGTCGGTGCTGATGTTGTCGCTGTGTGAAATCATCGACTCGAGTGCGGTTCGGAACAGCGTCTGTCCATTCAGTCCGATGAGCACTGGGCTGCCCGGCGTGCGCACGGCGTCACTAACGGTGCAGAGTTGGGTGCCGGAGAGTTGATTGCGGCCGGACTCAACGTCAAGCAGGAACTGGCCGAGGATATACGTTTTGACGGCACTGCCGACGAACAGGCGTTGCTCCGGCGCGTAGCCGGCACGCCAGCCCGGCCCTTGGGGTGGGGTTACGGCAACGAGGCAACTGGTCGTTTTCGGCGCGAGGGCGACAAAGCGGTTGATGGCGGTGTCGAGATCGGCGCGCCCGGCAGCGATGGCGCTGGTTGCGGGCGACAGCAACGCCGGTGCAGCAAGTGACGCCGCCGTGAGTTTCAGCGCTTTTCGGCGGGTGGGACGAAAATCGGTCATCGCAAAAGGCTCCTGGAAAAGGGACGGTGAGCAGCGTGCCGAGCGCTGCTTGCCGCTGCGGCGAGGCCGGGGCAACGTTAACACGCGGGCGGCGCCGTCGCGATCCCTTGTTTTGGGTAGGTAGAGGGCCGACTGAACTCAATTCCGCAACCATCGACGGCGCCACCAGGCGCTAAAGTTGAAAACGCCGGCTGAGGCGTTCGCGTTAGCCGCTTGACCCGTGCTGGCTCCGCTGGGTCATTACACCTCAGCGAAACAACCAGCCGGCGACCGCCTTCGTGTAGCGTGGCATCACGACGTAGACCATCAGCAACACGATCACCGCGGAACCGGCCATCCGGGCGACGATCGACTCGCCGGGGAAGGGCCACAAGGCGAATACCGGCCCGAGCAGCCAAGGCACCAGGACCGACAAGGGAAAGATTGCAGACCACGTCACCAACCACTGCTTCCATGGCGTGGCGGGCTTGTGCGCAGGAGGCTCGAACCAGAATTCCAGTCCCGTGCGGATCTGGTAGCGATCGCCCTTCGGCAAAAAGGGCTGCATACGCTTCAGGAATTCGCGGCGTTCGGCAGACTCCATCCAGCGCGTGAGGTTTTCAAAGCCGTCAAAACGAATGATCACCACATAGGTGTGCTGCTGACCGAGGGGCCGGATCACATCGGTGGAAAGATAGCCCTCGAAGCGCTCGCAAGTCTTTCGGATGTCGGCGAGCCATTGCTCGTAGCGATGCGTCGCTTCGGGAATGATCTCGTGGGTAATGATGCTCGTGACGATGTCGCTGGGCTCGCGGGTCATGATGGGCAATGCGCAGGGCGTGATGGGGAGAACGCCATCATCAAATCACAGTCCAGCGGGCTCACCAATAGCACAAAGGTGTGCCGCGCCCGACGCGCGTGAGATAGACGTGCACATCGCGAGCCGTGAACGGCTGATTGACGCCCAATCGGGGGGAAGCGCATTCTAGCGAATCGTCCGAGGCGGGCAGCCCGGGCGGTTAATACCAAGTGACGATGGCGGCGCCGGCACAGAGCCATTAGTCTTCCTTGTGATCGGCCGTCAGGCGTTGCAGCACAACACCCGACGCCCTCCAGCACCGTCGGCACCTCGAGTCGCAGATGGCCGGCGAGCGGTGCCGACACACTTGGTGCGGCCGCCACGGTGGCGGCCCGCGGTGCAAATGCAGCCCACGCCGGTTTCAACCCGAAGTTGCCCTCGCTATTCCGCCATTCCTTCCTCGGAGCGCAGACGATGAATACGATCACCACCCAAGACGGCACGCAAATTTTCTATAAAGACTGGGGTAGCGGAAAACCCGTGGTCTTCTCGCACGGCTGGCCGCTCAATGCCGACGCCTGGGACGCGCAGATGCTCTTCCTGGTACAGCACGGCTGTCGTGTCATCGCGCACGACCGTAGGGGACATGGGCGTTCCAGCCAGTCGGCGCATGGCAACGATATGGATACCTACGCAGACGACTTGGCGTCGCTGCTGGACTCGCTCGACATTCAGGGCGCTACGCTGGTCGGTCACTCGACCGGCGGTGGCGAAGTCGCGCACTACATTGGCCGGCACGGCACCCAGCGCGTCGCGCGCGCGGTATTGATCGGCGCGGTGCCGCCGATCATGGCCAAGTCAGCCGCCTATCCGAACGGCTTGCCGCTCGAGGTGTTCGACAACATCCGCAAGAGCGTGGCAGACAATCGCTCGCAGTTCTACAAGGACCTGGCGGTGCCGTTCTTCGGTTTCAACCGTCCGGATGCCAAGGTGTCGCAAGGCACCGTCGACGCGTTCTGGGCGCAGGGCATGACCGGCAGCATTCTGGGCCAGTATCTGTGCGTCAAGGAATTCTCGGAAGTCGACTACACGGAAGATCTGAAGAAAATGACGATCCCGACGCTGATCCTGCACGGCGACGACGACCAGATCGTCCCGATCGGCCATGCCGCCGAGCTGTCGGTCAAGATCGCCCCCAACGCCAAGCTCAAGGTGTACAAGGGGGCGTCCCACGGCATGTGCGTGATCAACGCCGATCAGGTCAACGCCGACCTGCTGGCCTTCATCAACCCGTGAGCTTGCTGGGCGTTCTGATCAGCGTGTGTTAACCGAGGTGCTCTATGGCTCCCCTCCCGCCGTCGCCGGATGTTTCATCTGCGGTTGCTCGCAAGACGTGTTCGCTACCGAGCTGGATCTACTGGCTCGCGCTGTTGCTATTGTGTAGCGCTTATCTGCAAGGTGGCATCGACAAGGCGATGGATTTCCCGGGCGCCATCGCCGAGATGCGGCACTTCGGTTTGTCGCCGGCCGCGCCAATGGCACTGGCCGTTATCGTGCTTGAAATCGGCGCGTCACTGTTGATCCTGACGGGCCGGTGGCGGTGGTTGGGGGCGTTGGCGTTGGCCGGATTTACGCTGGCGGCGTCGTGTCTCGCCAACCGGTTCTGGGCCGCGCCTCCCGAGGCGCGGCTGATGCTTGCCAACGGCTTTTTCGAGCATCTCGGACTGGTGGGCGGATTCGTCGCCGTCGCTTGGTATGACCTGAGCACAAACGTTTGCCGAGGATCGTGATGACACGCTTTCGCTCGTCTCATTTGACGTGAGGCGTCTCGTCGGGGGAGCGGGTAAGGAGATCCCGGTGCCCGAGCAAGGCGAACGCCGTATCCTGATGCCGCTCATGCGGTCGCTACGAGGTCGCCGCCCCGACGAGATGTGTCCTATGAGCGCAGGCGCGCCAGCTTATCGGCCTCCACCGCCCGCACCACCGGCACCGCCACCCACCCCACCGCCAACCCCGCCGCCAACCCCGCCGCCCATGCCGCCGCCCATGCCACCTCGGCCGCCGGTACCGCTGCCGCGCGCCGGAGGCATATCCGGCAGCGTCACGCCGCGCTCGCGCGCGCGCTCCTGCATCTGGCGGTGATGTTCCAGTCTCAGGGCCTCACGCTCGCGCACCGTCTTGGCGGCACGCATCTTGGCGCGATACTCGTTACGTTCGCTCGGCGTCATCAACTGGCTGCCGTAGATGGTGTCTCGCGACTGCGTTTGTGTCCGGTCTCGGGTTCTGTCTTGAAGCAGGTCTTTGTCTTTCAGACGGTCTCTGTCCTGAAGCTGATCCTTGTCCCGCAACTGGTCTTTTGTCTGGTCCTGAGCTACGGCGACTCCCACGGTTCCGCCCAGTAGCAAGGCGAGGGTTGAGGACAAGACCAACGAGGCAATCAATTTGCGCGATTTCATGGTGTTCTCCAATCGTTGTATGCAGGGCAATTCCTGCCGGGTTACGAAACGACCAATGCGATTGCGACGAGCGACGGCTTTCCAACCACGTCTGATGCTCCTGAACGTGATAGCCGCTCACCCCTCTGCGCTTGCGCGACGGCCGCAATGGCATGCGCGCAAATCGATACGACGGCCATTATTTCGTCGGCCAGACGTGGCATGCTTACTTCCTCGGCGCGGGCGTCGCGGCGAGCGCCATTCGTTGTTGCTCTGCAATCTGGGCGATCTGGTCCGCCTGTGTGTCGTTCATCCTGGCGCACAGAAGGAATCCGATTTTCATGACGGCTCCGGCGGTGACCGGTGCCTTGGCCACCAGGCCCAGCAACGTGCCGGCCAGTTCCGGATTCGGTGCGGGCTTGATCAGTTCGCTTTGCAGGTTGCCCATCAAATATGGCGCGGCGATCTTGCCGCTGGCGGCCAGCGCCGGATCGACCTCGCCGCGCGCCGTGTTCAAGCGCAACAGATTGCTGCCACTGAATTGCTGCGCGGCTGTCATACCCAGCGATACGCCTTGGCAGCGCGGTGAACTGTCGAGCGAATTGCGCACGTTGACCGCCGGACCACCCCCCGGGCCCGGAATGAAGTCGGACGTGTCACCGATCGTCGGCGTGGTTGTCTCGGTTCCCGGGTCGGGCGGCGTCAATGGATCATCCGGGTTGGACCACCCGCCCCAGTAACGCAGGCGCGTGCGGCCCACGTCCTCCAGGCGGGCCGCTCCACTGCCGTAGCGGCCGACCCCCTCGGGCACTTGCCCATTGCCACGTATGCCGCTGCCGCCGCCGAAGCGCTCAGCACCTGGCGAGGGATGAGAGGTGGCGCCCTGGTGTTGGCCGCTTTCGTGACCCTCGTGTCCGTAGCGCGTGCCATGGCCTTTTTCCACGGTCCCCCCGGTTTCCCCGCCTGCATCATGTCCGCCACCGCCACGCCCACTGCCGCCGCCGTTATGGCCACTGGCACCGCCGCCGCTGTCATGCCCTCCGCTGCTGCCGCCACTGTCATGGCCGCCACCTCCGCCTGCGTCTTGCGCGTTGGCGAGCCCGATCACAACAGAGACGATTGGCGTGCCAATGCGCTCCGGCGCGAGCAGAGATGTGCCGATTGCCGCCATGGCAAGCATGGCGACCCGGACCTTATGTTTCATGATGGCGCCCATTTCTCGTGGCTCGAACGTTCAATGGCGAATGACGTGACCAACTGCGCGCGGCGGCGATCAGCCATGCGCTTCCGCAATCGCTGCGCGCACTGCTTCTGCAATGGCACCAAGTTCGGCATCCGAAATACCAGTGGGTAGCGTCAGCGTCATGATCTTGTTGATGGCGTCGACAGTTGCGGTACTGACCGGCAATGTCTTGTCGGACGCCGTGCCAATGAACACCGCAGCAAGAAGGAGCGCACGGGTCGCCGACGTGCTCGCGTCGTAAGTTCCCGAACTGCTGACGATCTGACCGGTGGTCAGCAGATTTTTATAGAGCGCCAGGTTTTGTAGTGGCGAGTCGACCATGACAACCGACGTATCGGTGAACGTCTGCTTGACTAACGTTTGCAGCGCCGCGACTTTCTGATCCATGGTGAGCGCGGCGTTGTCTGCGATCGCCAGAACCTGGTTATAGAACGCCGGTTGCATGCTGGAGAGCGCATCGGCCAGCGAGCGGTCAAGCACATGAGACGGCGCGCGGGCTACGTTCAGGCGACCCAGTTCAAGATCCGAAGGAATGCCTTCCTGCGCCCAAGCCGGTTTGCCTCCTTGAGTGCCCGGGGCTGGCTTGGAGCCTCCGCCGCCATACTTCGGCCCTTTCGCATCGCTGTCGGCGCTCGGGCCGCCTTGGCCGGAACCGCTTGAACCCGCATCAGTTGACGAGCCGCGCTTGCCCTTGTTGCCGCGCTCGGCGCTTGGCCCGCCCGCGCCCTTCGGTGTGCCGCTCTGAGCATGCGCGGATGAGATTGGCGCCAGTGAAGCCAGCCAATTCGGGGCGGTGCTGCTGACACTCATGACCATGCCGAGCGACGCTGCGGTGGCAATGACGATTCTGGTCATGGATAGGGGTTTGGTGGACATGAATTTCCTCTCGTTGCATGGATATGGAAGTGCGCCGATTCACGTGATCAGGGCCGAATGCACTCGTGTCGACCTGTATTGTTCGACTACATTTTTGCAGCTTGCACGCTGCGGATATTGATGCGCATCAAGGGCATTGCATGCAGCCGAGCGGCGCGGATGGCGTTTGTCTGAGGCAACCCGAAGTCCGATGCGCAGCGTCGCATTTATGCGGCAGCGTGCCGGCGGATTCGGTGCCGGCGACGCATAATTCGCAGGGGACGATCAGTGCGAAAAGGGGATGACCACGCGGGCCATCACCGTGTACTGATTGAAATTCTCGGTCGGGACGCTTGAATTGAGTCGTCGTGCGGTCACGCTCAGGTCGAGCAATAGATTCCGATGAAAGCGGTAGCTCATCCCCAACGTGGCGCCGTAGTAGTCGTCGCTGCGGGGAATGCCTTTATAAGCGACGTGGGACAGCGAGCCGGTGCCCCTGACGGTCAGTTTTTCCGTCAAGCGTTGTTCGACGCCGAGCGATGCGTAAGTGTTCAAATAGCTCGACGACACCAGCAACAAGCTGGGCGACGGTGTTGACGTGACGGTGGTTTCCTCGACCGTTCGGTCGAGATAGGCCGACACAGTGGTGCGATCGGTAGGTACCCATTGCAGCGCGGCGCCTACCACGGGCGCGGTGACGTCGACGAATCGCGGATCTCGATAATCCTGTCGCAGCCACCCGGCGAATGCATCGAGTTTCAATACGCGAGGAATGTTCCATCGGACGCCGGCCAGATAGCGCATCCCGGTCGAGTCGCGCTCATAGCCGAGATCGTCGACCGAGCTGTTGTAGTACCGGTTATCGAAGGCGATCTGAACGTAGGGCTCGATGCGTGGCGTGACCTCGTATCCGACGCGCACGCCGCCGGTGTACTGCCAGCGGTCGCGGTCGCTATTGTTGATGATGTTGACGGCGCCGCTGCTGGTGAGGAAGTTGACGTTGTTATAAGTGAGCTGCTGTGCCGTACCCGCCACGCGCACCGAGACCCGACCGAACTGATGAAACACACCGCCATACAGGCGCAATTGATGGTATTGAGTGGGTGTCAAACCGTTACGCGCCGAGGGCGACTCGCGGTCTTCGTGCTCTTGTGAGAAATGCACGCCACCGTAGACGTTGGTATTCGCACTGAAGTCGTAGCGGCCTTCAGTGCTTAAATGGAAATCGTTCGAATTCTCCGACGTGTAGGTCGAGTAGCGTGTACTGTCCAAGGACGCGTGAAAATCCAGTTCATGCTTGGCCCAGTTCGATTCGGCCCGGATCGCCGGAGAGAAGATCCAGGCCCGGTCGCTCAGGCGAGTGTCGTTCGGCAAAAAGTAGACATTACTGTCATACATCCACGAGGTGGCGAGCTCTGGATAGATCAGGAACGATCCGAGCGAGAACGGTGCGCCAGTGGCACTCGCCGGGCTGGCCGGTGTGGGGATGCGATCCGGGGCCTTGCCCGGAACAGCGTTATCGCTGGGTGCTTGCGGTGGCAGGCTGGGCACCTGAGCCGCGGGCGATGGCGGTTCGCCGGTGGGCGATTGCGCCACTTTGTCCTGGGCAAGCACCGGGGATGACCACACCAGAGCCGTGGCAATCAGGGACAGCAGATTGCTGTGCCGCAAGCGTAGCCGCGCCGGCGCCTCGGCTCGCCGCACGACACCGTCGTGCCTTGATGGCTTGCCAGCCCTCGTTCTTGCTCGCCCAAATTGCATGTTCGCCTCTCTGAACCCATGTTATGGTCATGTGCGCTATCCAGCATGCGCATGTCGAATCCGACTCTTGGTCGAGCATAACCATGGCTTTGGCGAGGGACTTTGACATTATTCAAATAGTTTTGACATATTCATGCGTGTTGCGTAATGGCCTCAATCGTCGTTCTCCGCTGGATTGCGGGTTCACAATGCACTGATGCAGACGCATACGCGCGGGATGGTCCCCTGCCCAGCGGGGTCCCATCAACGACATTCATTGTGCCGTCTGCCGCAGCGGCTTCGTTGCCCGCCTGACCCACATCCGGTCAAGCGCCCAGACCGCGAGCATCGTCGCGCCCATCAGCGGAAACACGACGCCCAGCACGACCAGGGACACGATCCAGCCACGCATGGGAACGCGCATTGGCATTCGCGCGGGTGCGCCCAGCGAGCGAGACGGGCGGCGTATCCACCACATCGCGGCGCCTGTGGCTGCCATGGCGAAGAGCCCCATCGAAATCAGCGCGCATAGCCATTGATTTGCGGCGCCGAAGTATCGGCCCATGTGCAGCGACGTGCCATACGAGATCGCCTGCGCGACGCCGCCATAGGCGTCGTAATCGATGTCGCGCAGCACCGTGCCGCTGTACTGGTCGATGTGCAGGGTGCGTTCGTCGCGCGGATCAGGCGGGAAGTAAGAAACGGTGTAGACGCCATCGGCGCGCGACGGAACGACCAGGCTGTATCCGCTGCTCACGCCTTTGCTCGCCGCGATTTCCATCACGCGGTCGATGGGCAGCGCACCCTGAGCGCCAAGTTGGGCGATCGTCAGCCCGTTCTTGGCGCCACCGCCACCGTGCGCGGCATGTTCGTCGGCGGCGCTTGCGCCGCCGGCTTGAGACGAGGCGCCCATGCCTTGCATTCCGATCATTTCCGGATCGCCGTGATCGCCATGCATGGCGATCATCTCGTGCGCCGGCACCTTCGAATTGGGCACCGTCGTGTCGCCCACGGCCCACGGCATTTGAGCGATCGGTAGATCATCCATCTTTGTCGGCATGCGAGAGCGTACCGGCGCTTCGCCCCACGCGCCGGCAGGATAGCCCATGCCCGCTTGCGTCGCGATGGCCTTGAACTGCTTGCCCCACGAGCCCGACCAAGGCAACCCGGTGAGCACAAACGCCAGTCCGCCCGCCGCGAGCCAAAGGCCCGCGACGCCATGCAGATTGCGCAGCAGAGGCCGGCCACGCAACTGAAGTCGCGGTTTGAGCGCACCCGCCCATGTCGCGCTGCCGCGCGGCCACCACAGCGCCACACCAGTCGCCAGCATGACCAGTGTCCAGCAACCGGCCAGCTCCATGAGCAACTCCCCCGGTTTGCCGAGCATCATCGCGCGATGCAACTGGCGCACCTGCTTCATCAGCCGATGCTCCACGCTCAGCGTGCCCAGCACCTCGCCCGAGTACGGGTTGACGTACACACTCTCGCGCTCGCCGCCGGGTAGGCGGAAGATGAATTCCGCGCTTCGTGCCGGATCGCGATTCACCTCGACCGAACTGATCGTGGCGCCTCGCGGCAGCGATGCCGAAGCACGTTTCATGAGCGTTTGCTCGGTCAGGCGAGGTGCCTGTGACGCGGCAACGACCATTCGGTCGTGATAAAGCCACGGTTCAATCTGTGGTTGAAAGACGTAGATCGTTCCCGTGACGGCCAACACCATGAGCCAGGGCATGACGAACAGCCCGGCATAGAAGTGCCAGCGCCACAGCGTGCGATAGCGGCTGGCGACCTGATTGGCCGGCACGTCGCGCATCGGCGTGAAAGGTATCCCCATGATTCGTGATCTCCTTGGCCTGCGATTCAGATGGCGAACTTGCCTTCGATGAAGAAGGTGCGGCCAGCGTAGGGGTGATAAACGAAGTAGCGCGTGTCGAACAGGTTATCCACGCCGATACCGATTTGCGTGCGCGCAGTCGGTTTGTAGGTGAACTTCGCATCGACGACGGTATAGGTGCTCGTGCCGCCAAACGTGTTCGGATTGTTGTCGCTATTGGTCAGCGTGTTGTACTGACGGCCCGAGTAACGAATCGCGCCGGTCACTGCCGTCTTCGCATTGAAGCGGTAGGTCGCCACCAGATTCGCGCGCCACAGCGGAATCCGATAGAAGTACTTGCCAACTGACGCTGGATTATTCGTATTCGCCATGATCTTCGACTGCGTGTACGTCAGGCCGGCGGCGATGTCGAGGCCTTGAAAGAGGACGTCCTGACCGTCGAAAGCCGTATCGATACCGCGCGAGCGAACCTTGTCGATGTTCTGGAAGTTCGTGACGTTGGGGAACACGGTCGTATTTATCTGACTGAAGATCGTGTTTTTCACGTCGTCCTGGAACAGCGAAACGCGCACCTTGCCGACCTCCAGTTGCCACTCGGCGCTCAACTCCTTCGCGAGATCGTCTTCTGGGCGCAGTCCCGGGTTGTTGTTGACGATGTTCGTGCCGGTGATCGAGCCCTGGAAGAGCTCGGAGACGGTCGGGAACCGGTAGGCGCGTGCGATGGATGCGCGCAGCGTCAGGTCTTGCGTCGCCGCGAACGCTAGCGACAGCTTCGGCGAAAAGTGGCTGTCGGACGATCCCGCATACGGCACCGTCAGGCCGCCGAGCGTGCGTGCCCCAGAATAGGCGCGCCAATCTTCGTAACGCAGACCTGTGGTCAGTTTCCAGCGCGGCAGGAACTGCCATGTGTCCTGGGCATACAGTGCCTGCGTGAGCGTATTGCCGCCGAACGCATTGGCGAGCGACGTATCGTTTCCGTTGACCCATGCCGACGTGTTGAACGTGCGGTTATCGAGGAAATACGTGTCGAAGTGATAACCGAACGCCAGCCAATGTGCGCCCGCCCCGACCTGGGCGGGCGTATAGGTGCTGCGCAGGTCAATCGACTTCCAGCCGGTACCGTCGCCATACGTGACCGTCCCCGGTCCGTTGCCGGGCGCTCCGGTGCTGGCCGTGCGGGCCTCGCTTTGCGAAATATCGAAGTACGACGCGATGGCTTCCCAATTCCAGCCGGATTTGTGGCGTGTCTTGAGCGACAGGCCGTAAAGCAGGTTCTCGCTCACGCCCTGACTCGGCGCAAAAGCCGATGCCGGAATGACATATTGGTAGCCATTGATGTTGACCGTCCCTGAATACACCGGATTGCCGTTCGCATCGCGCAGGAACGTGCTTGTCTGGCTGTTGTAGTTCTGGTGCCAGTAACCGAAGCTAAAACCGCCTTGCAGCGTCGGGGTGAAATCGTAGGTGGCCTTGAGCTTGAGCTGGTCTTGCGTCACACGCTCGATGCCTTCTCCGTTCACGCCCATCACCACACCCGGCACGCCGTTCTGGTCGCGATAGGAATACGCGCCGCTCACGACCTTGGCGCTTGCCGTGGCAGGCGTGGTCGATTGCGTCGCCGTGTAGAACTGGAGCGGTTGTCCCGTGTTCTCCATGTGGTCGACGCCCACCAGCAGCGACAGGTTGCCGAACTTGTCGCCAACGCTCGCACTCACGTTGCTGCCGTTGAAGCTTCGATTCACACCGAACAGATTGAAGTGCTGCGTGAACCCTTGGATCTTCGCGTCCGTGACGAATTTGTCGGGCATGCGGGTGCTGACGAGAACGGTCGCGCCGATCGAGTTGCCGGGATACAACGCCGAAAACGGGCCGTAGATCACATCGACCTGATCGATTTCCTCGGGGAACACCATCGACCAGCGCGGCGCGAACGTCCATGTATTGCCCAGGAAGTTGCTGAGCAGCAAACCGTCGGCATAGACGAGACCCCGCGCGGTCTGCGAATTGCTCGTGCCACGCACGGCGATCGTCGAATTCAGATCGCCGATGAAGCGGCGGCGCACGGCCATACCGGGGACGTAACGCAATGCATCTTCGGTCGTCTCGACATTCTGATATTGCAGTTGGTCTGCGGTTACCGTCGCACTTGACGACGGCAGATTGGGATCGAGTACGCGCTTGGGCAAGCGCTCTGAGGACGCCGTCACGGACGTCGGTGCGAGTTCGACCGCAGAAGCGGTCGGGGTTTGATCGTTGTTATCGGCGGCGTGGGCGATGACCGGCAACACGGCGGCCAGCGCGAGCGCCAGCGGCGTCTTGGGCGCAAAGGGAGAGAGCATGGATTTTCCTGACTGCGATGAGCGAATGACGACCGGCAGGCCAATGCATTGCAATGGCTTGCCGGGCAAGAAAAGGCGTCAATCAGGAACGGTGCGGCGGGGCCCGGGCGGGCGGAATGTAGGCGAGCGGACGGGGTTGTGGCGCGACGGCCGACGTCGGACCGGCCCGGGCGATCCAGACAAACGACACCGCACTTGCGTGCGGCGGCATGACCAGCGGCGGATGGTTCGCAAGTAACGAGCAATAGCCGCAGGCGTCACCGTGCCCGCCATGATCGGCGGCCGGTGCGTGACGCATGTCCGCGTGCGAATCGTCGTGCGCGATGGTTGGCACGGCCGACGGCGTCAATCCGTCTGCGGTACAGAAGGTTGCGTCGATCTGCGAAACGCTCGCGCGGTGCGCGGCCAGCCACTGGCTCACGATCGGCGCGCAAAGCGCCAGGCACATGGCGGTCAAGCCAAGCCATGCGCTGAAACGTTTGCGTGAGCGAGTGAGCATCGTGGTGAAAGGCCGATTTTCGGTCCGCCGGGATGGCCGAATCTGGAATTCGCCCGGATCGTATCACGAATGCGTCGCATTCGCTAAAAGGTGGGTCTCCGATATATCAAACGCCGCTTCGCCGCTTGTCCGCCATCCACACCCAAGGTGGCGACGAGGAATCTCATGATGTCTTGCGTCGCTTGCGTGTGGGCGTGGAGGGCGCCAGCCGGACGTCACCCTCTGCCAGCCTCTCCGCCAACGCGTCGCGCATCAACGCGACTGGGCGAGCGAGCCGGCTCGGCAACGCGCCGTGCACGAGCCAGACGTTGAGCCCGCTTCGGAACTCAGGCACGTCGAGGACTTGCAGCGCCTTGGCATGCGCACTGCGTGCAAGGACTTCGGGGGTGGCCAGTCCTATGCCGAGGCCGCGCGCAACTAGCGACAACTGCAACTCCGAGCCGAACGCTTCCACCGCGACGTTGAACGGCAATCCGGCCATCGCCATCGCCCTGGCAAGTCCCGAGCGCATGCCGCAACCGTCCTGATTCAGTACCCAAGGATGATTCGCAAGATCGGCGAGCGTCACCGGCTTGTTGGCCAGCCCGAAGGCGCTGGGCGCGACGACCACCATGGGCTTGCGCGAGAGAAGCGTCGACGTCACACCTTCGGGCAACGCCACGCTCTCCGGCAGTAGCACGACGGCGGCATCCACCTTTGCCTGCTCGAGACTTTGCAACAGTCCCGGCGACCATGCCGCCGTTACTCGAAGCGTCAGCTTCGGGAAGGTGTTGCGCAGAAAGTCGATGGGTTGTTCCAGCGCAAGCGCCGAGAGAAATGGCGGCACGCCGATACGGAATTCGCCCGACGGCTCCGTATCGGGCGAGGTAACGGCTTTCAGGTCGTCGACCGCGCGCAACACCGTGCGGGCCAATCCGTACACCTCGCGTCCGGCAGGCGTCGGCTTTAGCGGCTTGCTTTGCCGGTCAAGCAACTCGACGCCCAGCATCTTCTCCAGATTCTGGACGCGTCGTGTGAGACCGGGTTGCGTCAGGAAAAGCTTCTCCGATGCCTGTGCCATCGATTCGCTTTCGACCACGGCGACGAAAGCCTGCAAGTCATGTGTGTTCAAAACAAATTGGCATAATGAATATAAACATAATTCAATTGTGGCATAACGAACCTGTTCCTACAATCAGCCGAACCGTCACCCCCTGTGACCTTCAGTCATTCATCGGAATCGAAACATGACTCAGCCGGCTACCCCCTGTTCGCGCGACGCCGTCGTCGCGCCCATGCCACCATCGCCAGCGACGCCTGTCACGTTGACCACGCCATTGACAGTATTCTTTGCCGCCGCGGTCGGCATCGTCGTCGTGAATCTGTCGGCGGCGCAACCGTTGACCGGGCCTGTCAGTCGCGCGCTGAAGCTGCCCACGGAGCTTGCGGGTCTGATCGCAATGCTGCCGCAGCTCGGCTACGCGACGGGTTTGCTACTACTCGTGCCGCTGTGCGATCTGGTCGAAAATCGCAGACTCATCTTTCGGACGCTCGCCTGCTGCGCCGCGTTTCTTGCGCTCGCCTCGTTCGCGCAGTCGGGCGGTGTGTTCCTCGTGTCGGTGTTCCTGGCGGGAGCGACGTCCAGTGTGATCCAGATGCTCGTGCCGATGGCTGCGTCGATGGCCCCTGAGAGCCGTCGAGGGCGGGCCGTCGGAAACGTGATGAGCGGCCTGATGCTGGGCATTCTGCTGTCGCGTCCACTCGCGAGTCTGATCGCCGGCGCGTGGGGTTGGCGCACGTTCTACGGCGTTGCGGCGTTGGCCAACGCGTTGCTTGCGATCGTGCTGTACGCCCGGTTACCGAATCGCAAACCACAGGCCGGGGCACGTTATCCGGCTTTGCTTCGCTCGCTCTGGACGCTTTTGCGCACAGAGCCGGTCCTGCAACGGCGCGCCATGCAGGCGGCGCTCGCGCTCGGCGCATTCAGCGCGTTCTGGACGGCTATCGCACTCCTGCTCGCACAACCGCCGTTTTCGCTCGGAATGCAGGGGATCGCGGGCTTCGCACTGGCTGGCGCCACGGGCGCCGTCGTGACACCGCTCGCCGGATATCTGGGGGATCGTGGGCACGGTCGCACGACGCAGTTCGTCGCCCATCTCGCAATGATTGCCGCTGTGCTCATGCTTGGCGCTGCGGGCGCCGGATGGGGCGGGTTCTCGCCAACGATGCACCCGGGCCTGGCGCTTGCGCTCCTGGTTGCCGGCGCCGCAACTCTCGACGCCGGCGTCATTACGGACCAGACGCTCGGACGGCGCGCCATCAACCTTATCAATCCGCCGGCACGCGGCCGGTTGAACGCACTCTTCGTCGGGATCTTCTTCGTAGGCGGCGCGTTTGGCGCGGTGCTCTCGGGTGCCGCGTGGGCGTGGGAAGGATGGCGTGGCGTGTGCGTCGTCGCGCTGGGATTCAGTGGCGCGTTGTTCATCCTCGGCTGCGTGGACCGTGCGGCGGGTCACCCCTGATGTGTGGCGGTGGTTGTGCGCGGGGAGACGTCCACCGGGCGTTCTGAACACCGCCGGCGTCGTCAGCACCGCCGCCACGACGAGACGTCGCACAGTGTCAGGCACCGCCGTCAGCCACATCGATGGCGGCCCGGGCGGTAACGCCAAATTTCCGCGTCAACCTCCGATTGACACCCATGCCAGGCCAGCCGATGATGCAAAACCGTCGTCATCGGCGGCTCCCGGCCTCGGGCAAGCCCGTCTTACCGGCTTCTGAACTATGTCGCCGGACATGCGCGACCGTTTCGTCATACTTGATTTCGAAGCCATTACCGACGAAAGTGCAACTTGTCTCGTCACCCGTCGTTATGAACCGCTGCAAGGCGCGGCGCTGGCGTTTCTGGAGACGTTCTGGCGCGTGGCGCGGGAGTTGGCCGCCTCGTCCGACGGTCCGACCCGCCGGATCTTCAGCATGGTGGACGCGGCGGGTGAGGCCGGGCGCGGTGCCGGCTCCCATGTGAGCGCACGGCAAACCCTTACCCAATACGGCTGATCGACGATGGCAGCGGTTGCGGACGAACGCGATGCCCATGCGTTCAATTTCGTCAACCCTCCCATAACTGTCTGGGGGACGCTGATGGGACGGTTGCCCTTTAAAGTCCGTAGCTACGGTGAGATGACATCGAATTTTGCGGCGCTGGGCAGCCCAAATGCCACAATCGGCATGCGCACAGTCCTTCGCGGGAAGGACGAATCGGGTCATCTGGAAATCCGTCGCTCAATTCAAGCCGCGCGATCGTCCAGGCTCGAATCCCAGGCATCGTGCTTGAGCGCAGGTATCAGACATCATCCCGTCGTAGATTGCGCTATTGACGCGTACGTGCGACATCGGTCACCGCCCCGGGGGGGGAACTGCGGCCAACGTACCACCACGAACTTTCCCGTTTGACGGTTTCGCCGTCCGGCGGGGAGACTCCGAAGATTGATCAGTGCGTGCGACGCGTGATACGGTCGAACGCAAATCATTGATTGCACACACGCTAATGGCATCGAAGGGACAAGCATTCGCGGCGGAGGCACGGAATTTCCGCGGCGTTTTGGGGAATCGGGGAAGTCGTAATGTGTTCGGCCGTTGGTTGCGCCGTACGCGCGGCATGGTCACCGGTTCGCTGCGGTCGTTCGTCATGCTCACGACGATGATCCCGGCCGGCATGGCCCTGGCCGCAGCGCCATCGGTAACGCCGACAATGCCCGCCCCGGCGGCCATGGCGCCGTTGTCGTCCGCCGTGCCCGACATCGCGCTCTACTACGGTCGCGACCTGCCGGTCGACGCGCTGCAGTCCTTCGATTGGGTCGTCATCGACCCGACACAAACTTCGGCGCCCGACGCATCGCTCACCCCGCATACCACTTGGTTCGCCCGCCTGGACGCTCGCGACACCGTGCAAACGCCAGAGGCGTTCGTCGACGCGCGCGTCGCGCCGCTCTGGGCGAAAGGCTATCGTAATTTCCTGATCGACGACGGCGCGCCGCTCGTGGCTGATGCCGATAGCGACGCGCGCATCGCCGCGCGCGTGAAAGCCGTGCGCGCCCGTTATGCCGATGCGCGTCTCGTACTGCGAAACCACTTGAGCCTGGCGTCGTCGCTGGCCCCCGCGCTTGCCGGTGTGCTGGCCGACGGGTTGTTGCATCGATACGACGCTCGGGCGATGATTTTCGTCGACACACCGGCCGACGCGCGACAGTCCGCGCTCGACCAGCTCAAAGCGTTGCGCGAGCAATCTCATCTGCCGACGTTTGCGATGGACTACTGCGCGAGCGCGGATGTGGCCTGCCGTCGCGATACGGCGCGCACGCTCAATCAGACAGGCGTGCGTGCGTTCGTCACGGATCCGGACGTTGAGACGGTCGGTGTCGGCCGCATCGAAGTGATGCCGCGCAAAGTGCTGATGGTGCAGGCGCCGGGCGACGGCGAACCCATCGACCTGACGACCGGCGCGCGCGATATTTCGATGCCGCTGAACTACCTCGGTTACGACGTGCAGTATGTCGACGTGAACAAGGGCCCGATGCCGGCCAATGTACGTACCGACCGCTATGCGGGCATCGTCGTATCCATCGATCGCAATGTGAACAATGCCGGCGCGTGGCGACGCTGGCTGCTGGCCCGAATTCATGACGGCATGCGCGTGGCGGTGATCGGACAGTTCGGTTTCCCGATCGATCAGCAGACGGCTCAGGTGTTGGGCTTCGAGCGCGTGGCGGGCACCGTGCCCGGCTCGGTGGTGCCGAGCGTGGTGAGCAAGGCGCCGATGATGGGCTTCGAGATCATGCCGACGCCCGACGTGCGCGACGCCCTCGGCGTGCGCGTGGGACCGACTGGCCAGCCGCTGCTGCGCCTGCAAGCGGGCACCTACACTTACGACATGGCCGGCATGTTGCCGTGGGGCGGCTATACGCTGAACCCCTATGGGGTGACGTCGCTGGCCGGCATCGGGCAGGAGCGCTGGGCGATTCAGCCGATCGATTTCCTGCGCCAGGCGTTGGCGCTGCCGCAGATGCCAGTGCCCGACGTGACCACCGAGAACGGCCGCCGACTGATGTTCGTGCACGTCGACGGCGACGGCTTCGCCTCGCGCGCGGAATTCCCGGGGGTCGACTACGGTTCGATGGCGCTGTATGAACAGATCTACACGAAGTACCCTGTGCCCACGACGCTGTCGGTGATCGAGGGCGAGGTCGGCGCGAAGGGGCTGTATCCGAAGATTTCGCCGCGTCTCGAAGAGATTGCTCGCAAGATGTTCGCACTGCCGAACGTCGAGATCGGCACGCACACCTTCTCGCACCCGTTTAATCTGGAGCAGATCAACCAGACCACCGGCGAGCGTATCACTGGCAAGGCGAACAAGGAGTGGGGCGGAGACGATGCCTTCTCGCTCGACATCCCCAACTACAAGTTCAACCTCGACCGCGAGATCCAGGGCTCGATCGACTATATCAACGGGCGTCTTGCGCCTCCGGGCAAGAAGGTCGTGGTGCTGCAATGGCCGGGCGATGCGCAGGCCCCCGCGATTGCAATTCGCAAGGCATGGGCCGCGGGCGTGCTGGCGATCAACGGCGGCGATACGATCATCACGAAGACGAACAACAGCTGGACCAACATCGCACCATACGGCGTAGCGAAGGGCAGCCTGCCGACCGAGTTCCAGGTGTATGCCGCCGTGATGGACGAAAACGTCTACACGAACGACTGGCTCGGGCCCTACTACGGCTACACGCGCGTGCTCGAAACGTTCGCCATGACCGACAAGCCCATTCGCTTCAAGGCAGTGAACCTCTACTACCACATGTACTCGGGCACGAAGGTCGCATCGCTCAATGCGCTCAAGGAGGTCTATAACGCGGTGCTCAAGCAGCCCGTGTTCCCGATCTTCACCACGGAATACATCCGCCGCGTGCTGGACTGGCGTCGCGTGGCCGTGGCGCGCGAGGTGGCCGCCGACGGCGCCACGCGCTGGCGCGTGCGCAGCGGTGCCGATTTGCGCGAAATGCGCTGGCCGGGCACGGGTGTGCCGGACATGGGGACGTCCGATGACGTCGCGGGTTATCTGCCGGGGCCGGGCGGGCTGTACATCCACATGGGGGGCGACACCGCCGAGTTCTCGATCGCCCCGAAGGGCGCCGAGCGCACGCCGCACATCGACGAAGCCGCCGGGTTCATCCGCGACTTCCAGCGCACCGGGCGCAACCTGTCGTTCCGCTTTGGCGGCTACTACAAGCCGTTCGTGAGCGTGGCCAATGCCGCTGGTTGCCGCATCAGCGTCGACGGTGCGGCCAAGGGGCGTGCCGATGGCGCGGGTCGCCTGCGCGCCGAGGTCTCCGGCGTTGCCGAGAAGCCGGTCGTCATGCATACCGTGGGGGTCGACTGTGACTGACGCCGCTCGCCCCGATCCCGACAGGATTGCCGACTCAGTGACTGGAAAACCGTTCGACAGGCGCGAACGGCTGAGCGCGCCGTGGCTGACGGTCGCGATCGGCGCAGGCATCGTGCTCGCGCTTGCCGCGGCTCACCCGAGCGACGACGACCAGACGCGCGCGCTCGCCGCGCAACCGCCGAGCGAACTGTCGGTGGCCTATCTCGAAGCGTGGCTGCGCATTGAACCCGGCGCGCCCCGTTATCTCGATCTGCTCGGCCAACAATATCTGGGGCTGGGCCGTTGGGACGACGCGATGGGTGTCGCGAAGACGCTGCGCGGCATGTCCGACGAGCCAGATCGCCGTCGCGGCATTCTGCTCGCGCTGGCGGCCACGGAGCAGCGGGCGTACGAAGTGCCCGCCGACGATCCGCGTCGCGCCGAGCGCATGGCGCGATACGTGGAACTGCTCGACGCAACGTCGCAGTACCAGTGGGACGTGCCGACGCTGCGCATGCTGGCGGAAAAGGCCCGGCTGGCAGGTGCCCAGAATTTGATGCTGCGCGACTACCGCCTGCTGGCGGCCGCCGATGCCAAGAACGCCGCGCAATGGCAGGAGAAGCTGGCGGACGCCGCCTTCGCTCACGCCGCGTATGACGATGCCGCCAATGCCTATTTCGCCGCGCAAGACGCGGCAACCACGCGCGACGATCGCCGTCGCCTGTTCCTCGCGGGCATCCGCGTGCTCGTGTCGGCGAACCAGATTTCGCGCGCATGTGCGGAAGGCGAGAAACGCGTGGGTGAACTGGCCAACGATCCGGTAACCCTGCGATATCTGCTCGATGTCGCTCGTCAGGCGGGCCGCCCGGACCTGATGACGAAATACGCGCGGGCACTCACGCAACTGTCGAGCCTGGTGCCGCCGTCGCGCGGGGCGCATGTGCAGCTCGCCGGCTGGTTGCCGGGGGTGACCGCCGATGGCCGCGGGCTCGACGGCGCCGGTCGTGCGCATCTGCGCTATCTCGATGGCCCGGAAGGCGTGCGCGCACGCGAGCGCATGGACGCGTATCGCATCGTTCGTGTCGCCGATGTGGGCTTGGCCCGTGGCGCGAGTGCGGCGGATGCCGCATCGGACGCATCCACCAAAGCGACGAAGGCGGCGAACGCGGACAAGACGTCCAGGCCGGACGCCCCTGGGAAATTCGATTGGCAAGCCGGTACGGCAGCCGCGACGTCGGCTGCGGGCGGTGCCAATGCCAACAGCGTGACGGCGAACGATTACGACGTGGCCTTCAAGGCGTTTGTCGAAGCGCGTCAGCTCGACGACGCCGAAAAGCTCGCGCAGCAGGCGCTGCAACGCAAGCTCGATCCACTCGTCTGGACGCGCCGTCTCGCGCAGGTCGCGCAATGGAACGGGCATCCCTCGGTCGCGCTCACCTATTGGCGCAAGTACGCCGACGCCACGGGCAACGCCGAAGCATGGCAGAACGTCTATCAGCTCGCGCCGCAGCTCAATGACGATCAGGCCTATCTCGCGGCACAGATCTTCGAAGCCGAGCGCCAGCCGAGCGATCTCAAGCTCAAGGACGATATCGTCAATACCTACGAACGTCTCGGCCGCCCCGACGAGGCGCTGGCATATCTCAAGCGCCATGCGGTGGGCAATCAGCGCCGCGCGCTGCTGGAGCGCGAGGGCGACGTTGCCCAGCGCGTTGGGCAGGACGCCGAGGCGCTGGCGACGTTCGAGACGCTGCAAAAGGAATTCGGTCCGTCGCCGGCCTATGCGCTGCGCATTGCCAGCCTGATGTATCAAAAGGGCCAGGTGAAGCCGGCGCTGGCCGAGCTGCGCAAGGTGCGCGACATCGCCGGAACGCTGCCGGACGACGCGCGCTACTGGCGCACGTACGCCGAAGTGGCGCGCCTGGCGCAAAGCGACGAAGACGCCAACTATGCGTATCCGCGCCTGTTGCGCACGGGCAAGGCCGAGGCGCTCGACCTCAATGCGATGACCTACTTCTATCAGGGGTATCCGCTCGATGCCGGCCGTACGGCCGAAGCGGAATTCCGGCAGAACGATTCGGATATTGCGCTCCAGTCGGCCATCTACTTCTACACGACGGCCCGCGCCTATGATCGGGTGCAGGCCCTGCTCGACGGTCTCGACGCCGAGCAGCGCGATCGCTTCGCCAAGTCGAGCGAACTGCTCTCCACCCGCGCGACCTATTATCAGCAGATTCAGCGTTGGGACGCGGCGCTGGCCGATCTGCGCGCGGCATCCCGCCTGGACAATGCGGGTGACGAAGTGCGGGTTGCCTACCTGTGGGCGCTGGTCGACTATGGCAGCGACGACGCGCTCGGCATGGCGCTGCATGACTATCGTCCGCTCGTGGCCGGAAACGCCGAATACTGGGGGGCGTACGGGGCCGGTCTGCTACGCCTGGGCAATGCGCGTGAGGCGTTGACGTACTTGCGCCAACAGGCGTCGCTCTCGGACGACGACCCGCTGTGGATGCTCTCGCTCGCCGACGCCGAAGAGGCGGCCGGCGATGCCCATACCGCGTGGCGCATTCGTCGCGGCGCCTGGCGCGATCTGCAAACGCGTGCCCAGACCGGACAACTGCGCATCGCCCCGCGCCGGCGGCCGGGCGCGGTGGTGCAACGCCTTGCGGCGCAGACCTCGGATAACGACGGCGTGCTCGAAGCGCAAGCCGCGCGTGTCACGCTCGCGCAAGTGTTCTCGAATGGCGACACGTCGCGTCAGTTGTTGGCAAATCTGCTGCGCGATGACCGTCGTTCGGCGGACAGCGCCAAGGTCGGCGACTCGCTGCTGGGCGAATCGGCCGAGCTGGCGCCGCTCAAACCCGCCGGCGACGCGACCGACTCGCCGGCGACGCGCGACCCCGCGTTGCTCTCGCGACAGGCGGTGATCAGCGCGACCACGCGCGACGTCGGACTGGCGTGGGCGCTGTCCGGCGAACACTTCGATCTGGCCCGTGCCTGGCTGGCGCGCGAATACGCGAATCGTCTGCTGCGCCCCGCCGATGCGGAGATTGCCCTCGCGCTCGAGAACAACGACCGCGACAAGATGGCGCAACTGCTCGACCGCCGGCAAGGTCGCATGCCGATTGAAAGCGAGGTCGATGCGAACGAACGGCTCGGACGCTCGACCCAGGCCGAGACGCTCGCATGGCGTGCGGCCGACGGCGCACCGAACAACGACGCCGTGCACACGACATTCACGGACACGATCCTGCGTGATCGATCGAATGCGGGCTTCGATCTCTTTTATTCGCGCCAGGCGCCGCTGAGCTATCTGGAGAGTTCGCTGATCGGCAGTCTCAACCTCACCAGCCGCATCGGTGTGACGGTCGAGGCGATCCAGCGCAATCAGCGAACCATCGACACGTCGCAGCTTGCCTGGGTGCCGGCGCATGACCGGATCTTCAACTTCACCGTACGCGATCGCACCGTGGCGCGGGATCTGGCGCTGACGGTCGGGCATCGCAGCGAGTTGAACAGCTTCTTCACCGGACTTGCGTCGGCCGCATTCAACCGCAATACGCCACTGACCACGACGTTCCAGGCGGGCTATAACCAGTTCACCGATATTGCGCCGAACACGCAGGTCGCCGGAACGCGCGACTTCGGCAGTGTGCAGATGCTGTGGGCTGGCGATGGTCGTTGGTACGGTCAGGCGAACGCCGAGTACGACCGTTTTCATGCGCAGGACCGCACATACCTCGGACGTGGCTGGCGCTTCGGCGGCGAATTGGGGTACAAGCTGCGCATCGACTACCCGGACCTGAACGTCAGGCTCGTGGCCGAGCGCGGCATTTATACGCCGGGCACGGCCACCATCCCGTCGCTCGCCGTGCTGCTGCCGACCGGCACCGCGCCGGTGGCCTCGGAGTTCATGCCGATCACAACGACCCAGTACGGTGTCATGGCCGGCTTCGGACAGGACTATCAGAACGCTTACCGGCGTGCCTGGCGGCCGTATCTCGACGTGGGCTACATTCATGACAGTCAGCAAGGCTGGGGGCCGCAGGTCAACCTGGGCATGGCGGGGTCGGTGCTCGGCAACGATCACGCTCGCGTGTATTACTCGCACGACATCACCAACGGCACCGGTGTTGCCACGACGCAGGTCGGCATCGCGTACCGGCTGTTCTACTGAAATTTCGCATCCGCAAGGGAGAGCAAGACCATGAAGACAATCGTGAGTAAGCTGTGGCGCCGCCTGGCCGGCGCTGCCGTCCTGACCGCGCTGGTGGCGGGCTGTTCGACGATGAATGTCGGCGACGCGCCGAATCTGCCCAAGACGGCCGCCTGGGCGATTCTGCCGATCGCCAATACGACGGAAACGCCGGATGCCGGCCAGCGCGCCGAGAGCATTGCCCAAAGCATTCTGGTCCAGAACGGCTTTACCGATCTGCATCGCTATGTCGGCGATCCGGATGGCGGCGATTCGCTCGTCGGCGGCAACAACGCACAGGCGCGCATGCGTGCCCTGGAATGGGCGCGCAAGACCGGGGCGAAGTATGCGCTCTCGGGGGCTGTGACCGAATGGCGCTACAAGGTCGGTGTCGATGGTGAGCCGGTGGCCGGCGTGACGTTCGATGTCATCGATGTCTCGAACGGCAGCATCGTCTGGAGCGCGACCGGCAGCCGCAGCGGCTGGAGCCGTTCGAGCCTGGCCGGCGTCGGTCAGACGTTGATTCGCAATCTGCTGGCACCGCTGGCGCAACGGTAACGGGCCGCATCGTGAAAACCGCGACTCAACAGGACGCTGCCATCGACGCGAAGCCCGTCGGCCCGGAACAGGTGCGACGCTCGGAGCCGTTCGGCAACGTGAGCACCTATGGCCGACTGATCGCGCCGGCCGTGGCGCGACCGGTAGCGGTCTTCGAGGTGGTCACCGGCATGGCGCTCGCCGTGGCGATTGCCTGGCTGCTGCGACCCGGCGATCCGCTGCTCATCGGGCTGGGCTTTCCATGGATGTGGCTCGTCGCCCTGGTCATGGCGCTGCGCTACGGCGCGCTGCTCGGCGTGGTGGCGGGGCTCGTGCTTGCCGCCGTCTGGTACGGCTTGTATGGCTTGCATGGCGAGCCGTTCCCGGCGATGTTCTTCGTCGGCGGCTTCACGATGATCGTCGTCGGCGGGCACTTCTGCGACATCTGGGGCAACCGCGCGACGCGGGCTCGAGGCATCAACACGTATCTGAACGATCGCCTCGTCGCCATTACGAACAATCACTACCTGCTGCGTGTCTCGCACGAACGGCTCGAGCGCGATTTGCTCACCAAGCCGAGCACCCTGCGCGACGCCATCATGCGATTGCGGGAACTGACGACGTCCAACGAGGCGGGCGCCGCGGCACAAACGTTGCCCAACGCACAGCCGATGCTCGAATTTGCCGCGCTGACGTGCCAGATCGAAGTGGCGTCGGTCTTCCCGGTGCACCTCGGGCGGCTGGTGCCCACGGCGGTGGCGTGCGTGGGCGAGGCGTTCACGCCGGTCGAGAGCGATCCGCTCGTGCAGACTTGCCTGCGCGAAGGCACGCTCTCGCATGTGCGCGACGACGTGACGGTAGGCGAGGGCAGTGCGTATATTGTGTGCGCACCGCTCACCGACACGGACGGCAACATCAACGGCATGCTGATCGTGCGCCGCATGTCGTTCCTCGCGCTCAATCACGACAACCTGCAATTGCTGCTGGTGCTGCTGGCCTATTACGCCGACGGCGTGGCACAGCAGGGCGTGGTGGCCAGCGTGCGCGACGAGGTGCCAAGCGTGCCCTACGACTTCGCGCTGGAGTTGGGTCGCCTTGCTCGCATGAAGCGCCAGAGCGGCATCCAGTCCTCGCTCGTGGCGCTCGTTTTCCCGCGGGGCGCGAGCGGCGATTCGCTGTTCGAGCAGACCGTGCGTTCGCGCCGGGCACTCGACGCCTTGTGGATTCAGTCAGGCCCTCGTCAGCAAATCGCCATCGCCCTGATGCCGATTACCGATGAAAATGGCATCGACGGGTACCTCATCCGCATTGAGAGCGCGCTGCGTCAGCAATACGGGCTGGATTTCCAGACCGGTCACGTGGCAGTGCACTCGGCGAGCGTGGACGAGCGCGCCCCGGGCGAGGGGCTGAGCAAATTGCTGGAGCGCTGCCGCGATCATGCTTAAAAAACTGCTGGCGATCGCGCTCGGTATCCTGGCCCTGCTCGCGCAGGCCCAGGCGGTGCACACGCTTTTCGAACCGGCCTGGCGGATCGACCCGCTCGTGGTCTTCTTTGGATGGCAACTGCTCACGGCAGTGCTCACCGCGACCTTCGTTCGTTCGGTACTGCCGGAGCATTACCACGGGCGTACCGGGGCGTTCTGGCACAGCCTGGCGATCAGCTTGTTCATGCCGGTGGGCGGTTTGCTGCTGTTCCTCGGCGTGATGGCGATCAGCGTGTTGTTCCCCGCGCCGAAAGAGCTCGCCCGCTCCGGGGCGGTTGATCGCCCCGAGTTCGTGACGTATCTGGTCTCGCGCGTCACGCACGGCGCCGGTGCGCGCCTGCGTGCGCGGTTGCGCAACACGCAAGGCACCAGCGAAGACCGCGTGGCCGCACTGGTGTCGGTGCAGGCGCTGCCGTCGCGGGCCACCGGCGAGATCATGCGGGACCTGCTGGCCGATCCGGTGGAAGAGATCCGGTTGCTCGCCTACGGGATTATCGACGGCGTGGAAAAGCAGATCATGCAGCGTATTTTCGACGCGCGCACTCAGCGCGATCGTGCAGAGAATGATGATGATCGTGCCGACGCGAGCCATCGGCTCGCCGAGTTGTACTGGGAGCTGATTTATCAGAACCTCGTGCGCGGCGAGGTGTACCGATTCACGATGGAGCGCGTGGAGCGATTTGCCCGCGAGGCGCTCGCCCATCGCGAGAGCGATGCGGTCATGTGGTACCTGCTGGGCCGTTGCGCGCTGATGCGTCACGATCCGGAGCAAGCGGAACAGTGTCTGCAGCGTGCCGAGTTCCATCAATTTCCTGCGGACCGACTCGTGCCCTGGCTTGCCGAAGTCGCGTTCCTCAAACATCAATACGCACGGGTCGGGCAGATGCTCGCCGGCCTCGGGAATGGCACGGCCACCCCGATGCTGCAGCCCGTCATGCGTTTCTGGACCCGCTAATGCGTACCAACGAACGTCGCGCTGACTCGGCCGACATCGCTTTGCTGCTCGAAGGCACCTTCCCGTATGTGCGGGGCGGCGTGTCGTCGTGGGTGGATCAAATGATCCGCGCATTCCCGGATCTGACGTTTGCCGTCGTGTTCATCGGCAGCCGTCGCGAAGACTACGGCGACATGGTCTATCCGCTGTACGACAACATCGTGCATTTCGAGGCGCATTATCTGTACGAATTCGAGGCGCCCGCGCCGATGCGTGCCGCCGAAGGCGACGCGCAGGCGTTCGAGAAGATGGAGAAGATGCATGACATGCTGCGCCGGCGCGACGACCTGCAAGGCATCGGCAAGCTGATTCACGACGTGATTCCGATGCTCGCCGAAGACGGCGAGATCAGCGAGGCCAATTTTCTGCACAGCCGGCGCTCGTGGGACATGATCACCGATCGCTACAAGAAGTACTGCCTGGATCCGTCGTTCACGGACTATTTCTGGACGATCCGGATCATGCACAAGCCGCTGTGGCAACTCGCGCGCATTTGCGACCAGTTGATCCCGGCCAGGGTGTACCACACCGTTTCCACGGGGTACGCGGGCTTCCTGGGCGCGTTGCTGCGCTTCAAGCACCAGCGTCCGCTGCTGGTCTCGGAGCACGGCATTTATACCAAGGAGCGCAAGATCGATCTGCTGCAGAGCCAGTGGATTCGCGACAACCGGGGGCTGTTCGAGCGCGACATCTCGCAGGTCGGTTATTTCCAGAACCTGTGGGTGCGTTTCTTCGAAGCGATGGGACGCGTGTGCTACGAGGCGGCCGACGAGATCACCGCGCTCTTCGAGGGCAATCGTCTGCGCCAGATCGCCGACGGCGCGCCCGAGTACAAGACCCGCAACACGCCCAATGGCATCTCGGTGGCGCAGTTCGCGCCGTTGCGCGAGCAGCGTCCGGCCGACATCCCGCCGGTGGTGGCGCTGATCGGCCGGGTGGTGCCCATCAAGGACATCAAGACGTTCATTCGGGCGATCTTCATCGCCAGTCGCCACATGCCGGGACTGCAGGGGTGGGTGGTCGGCCCCGAGGAAGAAGATCCGGCCTACGCGCAGGAGTGCCGTGACATTGCGGCGAGCCTGGGGTTGGAAGACAGCCTTCGGTTCATGGGCTTTCAGAAGGTGTCCGACATCCTGCCGCAGGTCGGCGTCATGGCGCTGTCGTCGATTTCCGAAGCGTTGCCGCTGGTGGTGCTGGAGGCCTACGCGGCCGGAGTGCCCGTGGTGACGACCGACGTCGGCTCGTGCCGCCAACTGGTCGAAGGCCTGGGCGATGAGGATCGCGCCCTGGGGCCTGCCGGCAAGGTCGTGCAGATCGCCAACCCGGAGCAATTCGCCCAGGCGCTGCTCGACGTGCTCGAGCCCACCACCTGGCATGCGGCCCAGCGCGCGGCGATCGCGCGCGTCGAACGCTATTACACGATCACCCAGATGCAGGACGCCTATCGCAGTTTGTACGAGACACTGCTGGCGCGTCCCGCCGCCGGGGTGGTTGCGGGAGACCACTGATGGCCGGTATTGGCTTTGAACTTCGCAAGATTCTCCGGCGCGACACGCTGACCAGCACGCTCGCGGCCTATGGCTACGCCGGGGTCATCAGCGCGGGCCCGCTGATTCTCTCGATTCTCGGTATTCTGCTCATCGGCCTGATGAGCCTCGCGGTCGTGCAACCGCCGGGCCTCATCGTGCAGTTCCAGGTGTCGGTGACGTATCTGATCGCGTTCAGCCTCATCGTCACGGGCATACTTCAACTCTCGTTCACACGCTTTCTGAGCGACCGGCTGTTCGAGCGGCGTCCCGATCTGGTGCTGCCGAACTACAACGCGGTTGCGTTGGTAACGACGGTCGGCACGGGCATCATCGGCCTCATCCTCGCGCTGACCGTGTTCCGCGGTCAGTCCACGGGCTATCGGCTGTTGATGCTCACGGGCTTCGTGATCGTGAGCAATATCTGGATCGGCGTGTTGTTTCTCACGAGCGTGAAGCAATACCGTGCCGTGCTGGCGATCTTCTTCGTCGGCTACACCGTGACGGTGGTGAGTGCGGTGCTGCTCAATCGATACGGGCTCGAAGGGCTGCTCGGCGGTTTCGTTATCGGTCACCTGATCCTGCTGCTCGGCATGGTCTGCCTGATTCACCGCAATTACCGCACGGACGAATATCTGCTTTGGCAGGTCTTTGCGCGTCGCTTCTCGTATCCGTCGTTGATGTTCGTGGGGTTGCTGTTCAATCTGGGCATCTGGCTCGACAAGCTGATGTTCTGGTTCTATCCGGTAACCGGGCAGGACGTGATCGGCCCGCTGCGCGCGTCGGTGATCTACGATCTGCCGGTATTTCTCTCGTACCTGTGCGTGATTCCGGGCATGGCGGTGTTTCTGCTGCGTATCGAGACGGATTTCGTCGAGTACTACGATCAGTTCTTCAACGCGGTGCGTACCGGCGGAACGCTCAAGTACATCGAAGAATCGCGCGACATGATGGTGCGCTCGGTCCGTACCGGTCTGTACGAAATTCTGAAGATCCAGGCGGTTGTTACGCTGCTGATCTTCGCGTTCGGCGACAAGCTGTTGCGGCTGATCGGCATTTCGGTGCTGTATCTGCCGCTGCTGCACATCGACGTCATTTCCGCGAGCCTGCAAGTGCTTTTCCTCGGGATTCTGAACATCTTCTTTTATCTGGACCGGCGTGGCACGGTGCTGGCGCTCACCGCCGCGATGGTCGTCGCCAACGGCCTGTTTACGTGGGTCACGCTGATGCTCGGACCGAATGCGTACGGCTACGGTTTCGCGCTGGCGCTGCTGGTCGTCGTGATGGTGGCGATGCAGTTGCTCGATCGCCGGCTCGACGCGCTCGAATATGAGACCTACATGCTGCAACAGCAGCGCTGACACTGATACTGCCGCTGCCGATCGCCATGTCTGACAACACGACGCAACCGCACGCCACTTGGTGGCGCCGGCCACTGGCTCGATTCATGGGCGGGGTGGTGGGGGTCTTTGCCGGCTTCTTCCTCAACACCGCATCGGCGCAGCCGCCTGTCTTCGGGCGCATTGCGTTTTTCTATGGCGCGACGCTCGACCCGAAGGCGCTCGCCGGCTACGATCAGGTGGTGATCGAGCCCGACAACGGCTTCGTGCCGAAGGCCGTCGACCCGGCCACCGAGCCCAAGGGCCGGCGCTGGATCGCTTACGTCAGCGTGGGCGAAGTCTTGTCCACGCGCGACTACTACGCCGCGATCCCGAAAGCCTGGCGCATTGGCCGCAATGGCGACTGGAAATCGGAAGTGATCGATCAGGCCGCCCCGGGCTGGCCGCAGTTTTTCGTGGAGAAGGTCATCGCGCCGTTATGGGCCAAGGGCTATCGCGGCTTTTTCCTCGACACGCTCGATTCGTATGAACTGGTCGCCAAGACCGATGCCGAGCGTGCGCGTCAGCAAGCCGGGCTGGTCGCGGTCATCAAGCGAATTCGGCGCCGTTTCCCGCGTGCCGAACTGATTCTGAATCGCGGTTTCGTGCTGATGCCCGAGGTACACGGCGACGTGGCGGCCGTGGCGTTCGAATCGCTCTATCGCGGTTGGGACGAAGGGAATCAGCGGTACGTGGCGGTGCCGGAAGACGATCGCGCGTGGCTGCTTGCGCGAGCGCGCGAAGTGCGCGAGCGCTACGACCTGCCGGTGATCTCGATCGATTACTGCGCCCCCGCGGATACCGAGTGCGCCAGGCAAGCCGTCGCGCAGATTCGTGCGCAGGGCCTCATTCCTTACGTGGGCGACGGTCACCTCATGCAAGTCAATCCCGCCGCGGCGCAGGACTGACGCAGCGCACCGGGCGAGACAACGAAGAAGGCGGAAGACAATCCCGGCGAGCCGTCATCACAACGCCGGACATCAGACAGGTCAACACGCAGACGAACGCAACCGGCCATTCGGGCGGCGGCGGCGTGCTGCGCTCATCCAATTGATTGTTGAGGGGAAGTCATGTGTGGAATCGTGGGCGGCGTGGCACGCCGTGACGTGGTACCGGTGCTGGTCGAAGGACTGCGCCGTCTCGAATATCGTGGCTATGATTCGTGCGGCGTGGCCGTACTCGACGCAGCACATCAGCTCACACGCGTGCGCAGCGTGTCGCGCGTGGCGCAACTCCAGGCGCAACTGGCCGACGCGGCCATGGGCGCGGGACTGGGCATCGCGCACACGCGGTGGGCGACGCACGGCGCGCCGGCGACCGAGAACGCGCATCCGATCTTCTCGCGCGAACGGATCGGGCTGGTGCACAACGGCATCATCGAGAACCATGAGGCGCTGCGCGACGCGCTGCGGGCCAAGGGCTACGAGTTCACGAGCCAGACCGACACCGAGGTCATCGCCCATCTGGTCGATGCGCATTTCGCGGCGAACGACGGCGGCACGCTCGTGCATGCCGTGCGCTCGGCCATTGCGCAATTGCGGGGCGCTTATGCCATCGCCGTCATCAGCAAGGGCGAACCGGAGCGCATGGTGTGCGCGCGTCAAGGTTCGCCGCTCGTGATCGGCTTTGCGGCGGATGGGCATTTCCTCGCTTCCGACGCCATGGCGCTCGCCGGTCACTGCGACCGGTTCATGTATCTCGAAGAAGGCGACGTGGCGTTGCTCACGCCAGCGCGCGTGTCGGTGCTCGACGCTCAGGGCGTAGAGGTCGAGCGTTCGGTACGCGCGATGGCGGCGTACCAGTCCGAAGTCTCGCTGGGGCCGTATCAGCATTACATGCAGAAGGAGATCTTCGAGCAGCCGCGGGCGATTGCGGACACGATTGCCGATATCACCGAATTTTCTCCGGCCTTGTTCGGCGAAGGCGCCGCCGACGTCTTGCCGCAGGTGAACGGTGTGCTGATTCTCGCTTGCGGCACCAGCTACTACGCGGGGCTCACCGCCAAATACTGGCTTGAAGCGCTCGCCGGCATTCCCACGCAGGTCGAGATCGCGAGCGAGTACCGCTATCGCGAGTCGGTGCCAAATCCGCAAGCGCTCGTCGTGACCATCTCGCAGTCGGGAGAGACCGCCGACACGCTTGCCGCGCTCAAGCACGCCCAGGGCCTGGGACATGAGCGCACGCTGGCGATCTGCAACGTGGCGACCAGCGCGCTCGTGCGGCAGACGGCGATGTCGTTCATCACGCGCGCGGGCACGGAAATCGGCGTGGCGTCGACCAAGGCGTTCACCACGCAACTCGTGTCGCTGTTCATGCTGGCCGTCACGCTCGGTGTCGAGCGCAAGCGCATCGATGCGACCGAGGCGGCGCGCCACCTCGCGCAGTTACGTCATTTGCCGGCGGCGCTCACGAGTGTGCTCGCGCTCGAGCCGCAGCTCATCGCCTGGGCGGCGCAATTTGCCGACGTGCCGAGCGCGCTGTTCCTCGGGCGAGGGCTGCACTATCCGATCGCCCTCGAAGGGGCGCTCAAGCTCAAGGAGATTTCGTACATCCACGCCGAGGCGTATCCTGCTGGGGAACTCAAGCACGGCCCGCTCGCGCTGGTCAGCGAGCAGATGCCGGTGGTGACCGTCGCCCCGAACGACGTGCTGGTGGAGAAGCTCAAGTCGAACATGCAGGAAGTGCGCGCGCGTGGCGGCGAACTCTACGTGCTGGCCGACGGCGATATGCGCATTGCCAGCGCCGAGGGTATTCGTGTCATCCGCATGCCCGAACATTACGGTGAGCTGTCGCCGGTGCTCCACGTGGTGCCTCTGCAATTGCTGGCTTATCATACGGCGTGTGCCCGGGGCGCCGACGTCGACAAGCCCCGCAATCTGGCGAAATCGGTGACCGTCGAATAGCCAACGGATGAGATGCCTCAAGGGCAAAGCATGAATACACTCGGAACCATTCTCGTGACCGGCGGTGCCGGTTACATCGGCTCGCATACCTGTGTCGAGCTGCTCGCGCACGGCTATGACGTGGTCATTCTCGACAATCTGGTCAACAGCCATCGAGAGGCGGTGCGGCGCATCGGTGAAATTGCCGGGCGCGCCCCGGTCTTTATCGAGGGCGACGCGTGCTCGAAGCCCGTGCTCGACGACCTGTTCACGCGCTTTGGCATTACCGGCGCAATTCACTTCGCCGCGCTCAAGGCGGTGGGGGAGTCGGTCGAAATGCCGCTCGCCTACTATCGCAACAACATCGACAGCCTGCTCACGCTGGTCGAGACCATGCAGTCGCATGGCGTCAAGGATCTCGTGTTCAGCTCGTCGGCGACCGTGTACGGCAATCCGGCAACGGTACCCATCGACGAGTCGTTCCCGCTGTCGGCGACGAATCCCTACGGTCAGACCAAGCTCATGGCCGAGACGATCCTGAACGACGTGGCCAAGGCGGACCCGAGCTGGCGTATCGCGCTGTTGCGTTACTTCAATCCGGTCGGCGCACACGAGAGCGGGCGCATCGGCGAGGATCCCTCAGGTGTGCCGAACAACCTGATGCCGTTCGTGGCGCAAGTGGCGGTCGGCAAGCTCCAGCGCCTGCGGGTGTTCGGCGGCGACTGGCCGACGCCGGACGGCACGGGCATGCGCGACTACATTCACGTGGTCGATCTCGCGCGCGGGCACCTCGCCGCACTTGATGCGCTCAAGCAACGCGATGGCGGCTTCACGGTCAACCTGGGCACCGGACACGGTTACACCGTGCTGCAGGTTGTGAAGGCGTTCGAAGCCGCGAGCGGCCGGCCGGTGCCGTACGAGATCGTCGAGCGGCGCGCCGGGGACATCGGTAGCTGCTATGCGGCGACCGCCATGGCGCGCGATCTCATCGGCTGGGAAGCCGAATACGGTATCGATCGTATGTGCGCCGATCACTGGCGCTGGCAGATGCAGAACCCGAACGGCTACCGCTGAGCCTGGTGTTTTGTTTTGGTCGGTCGGCGTGTCGAGCACGAGGACGGATTCGCGGGTTCGACGCGCCGGTACGCTTCACGCAACGCTGCGGGCACGGCGAGCAACGTCTCGCCGCCGCGCGATGGCTTACGGCAGATTCTCGCGAAAGATCACCTGGCTGCGATTCGCCTCGATGCCGGCGGACAGATCGCGTTTCTCGCGCAGATTCGCGAAGATGCGCACGCAGTTCATGATGGCGCTTTGCGGGCTTTGCGTGATGACGGCATCCATCGATCCGTCGATCAGCAGTGCGCGGGTATCCGGCGTCAGACCGTGCCCGATGAAGACCACCTTGTGTTGCATTCCCGCTTCCTTGAGCGCCTGCCCAACGCCTTCCGAACCGCCGCCGATGTTGTAGATTGCCGCGAGATCCGGATGCTGTTCGAGCAGTGCCCGCGTCTGCCGGTAGTTGACCGCTTCGTCGTCGTAGCCTTCGCGAAGCCCGACGACCTGCATCTGCGGGTATTGCTCTGAGAAGAGCTGCAGAAACCCCGCCTCGCGTTCAACGTGCGCCTTGTAGCTGAGCGAGCCCGCGATGAGCGCCACCTTCGCGTGCCGCTTCGCGCCGACGAAGCGCGCGATCAGATACGCCGCCGTTCGCCCGGCCGAGCCATTGTCCAACCCCACATAGGCGATGCGCCGCGAGTGCGACAGGTCGGACACCAACGTCACGGCCGCCACGCCCTCGTCGGCCAGCGTGTCCACTGCCTCGCGCACCTTGGGATGCTCCAGCGGCATGAAGGCCACCCCGTTGCACCCGCGTCCGCGCCGCAGCAATGCGGCTGACAGGGCGTCCGGATCGAACCCCTGGATGAACTGGACGCGACAGTTCACGTGATACGGCGCCCATTGGTTTTGCGAGCACTGCACCCATTCGCCCAGCATGCGAAGGAACTTGCTGCTGCGACCGGGCAGAACGAACAGCACCTGCGTGGGAGGTACCGCCCGAACGGCTTCCAGTGCCGGCTCGGGCAGGTATTGCAGTTCACCGGCCGCATGCAGCACACGCTGCACGGTCGTCTGCCGCACGCCCTCGCGGCGATGCAGCACGCGATCGACCGTTGCCGTGGAAACGCCCGCCAGACGTGCGATGTCGGCCAGATTGGGCATGTTTCGTCTCATTCGCTTCCCCCCTCAATGTGATGTGCGGCGGCGGCCTCGCTTCACGTGCCGTCGCGTCGACGATCACAGCATACTTCATCAAAACACATCAAATCGCATCACGATTCCGAGTTGGTCGATTATGGCGTTGCGACCTATCGTACGTCTTCAAGACATCCACGAACGTACCGCCAGGCCGGTACGCGAATGCACAGGAGACATTGTGATGGCAGCAGTCGGTGAGTCGGCGCCGCGTCGGTTGGCGGGACGCGTGGCGTTGGTGTTCGGCGCGGGATCGGTCGGCGACGGGTGGGGCAATGGCAAGGCGGCCGCCGTGGCCTATGCTCGCAGCGGCGCCAAGGTGGTGGCCGTGGACCGCGCGCAGGGCGCGGCCGACGTCACATGCCGTGTGATCGCCGACGAAGGCAACGACGCCGTTGCGCTGGCCGCCGATGTTACGCGCTGGGACGACGTGCAGCGTGCCGTGGCGGCCGCCATCGAGACCTACGGCCGCGTCGACATCCTGCACAACAACGTTGGCATTACCTCCCAGGGCGGGCCCGTGGAAACCACCGAGGACGTCTGGGATCGCGTGATGACGGTCAACGTCAAGAGCATGTTCCTCACGTGCAAGGCCGTGCTGCCGCTCATGGAAGCCCAGGGCAGCGGCGCGATCGTGAACATCGGCGCGCTCGGCGGCGTGCGCTGGACCGGCTATGCGTATTGCGCCTACGCCGCATCGAAGGGCGCGGTGAATTCGCTCACGCAGAGCGTGGCGTTGCAGTACGCGGCCAAGGGCATCCGGGCGAACTGCATTCTGCCGGGCGTGATGGACACGCCGCACATCTATCAACAAATTTCCGGCTTTTACCCGAGCGCGCAGGCGATGGTGGAGGCGCGCAACCGTCTGTCCCCGACCGGTCGCATGGGGGATGGTTGGGATGTGGCGAATGCGGCCGTATTTCTGGCGTCGGACGAGGCGCGCTACATCAACGGCGTGGAATTGCTCGTCGACGGCGGCATGCACGTTCGCTGCAACTGACGCCACGCCGCCGGGCGGATCAATCGGCGAGCGGGGTGTCGGGATTTCGCGCCGTCGCGCTGACCGCCGCGCCGACGCTTGTGTAAAAACCATAAATCAGGAGACATGCGGATGACCGATTCAACTTCTCAGGGCCGACGCAACATTTTGCGTGCGCTTTCCGCCTTGCCCGCACTGGGTGTCGCGGGCGTTGCCGGTGTGACGGGCGCGCTGCCGCGCATGGCGCGTGCCGCGGCGCCGGCATACGTGTTCAAGTACGGCAACAATCTGCCGGTCAGCCATCCGCTGAACGTGCGGGCGCAGGAGGTCGCGGCGCGCATCGCTTCGGAGAGCAAGGGGCGCATGGAACTGCGCATCTTCCCGAACAATCAGCTCGGTGGCGACACCGACATGCTCGCGCAAGTGCGCAACGGCGGTATTGACATTTTCAACGCCGGCACGATGGTGATTGCGACGCTCGCGCCGATCAGTGCCATTACGGCGGTCGGCTTTGCGTTCTCCAACTACGACCAGGTGTGGCACGCGGTCGACGGCAAGCTCGGCAACAGCATTCGCGAGACCTTCGCGAAGACGGGGCTCTACACCTTTGAGAAGATGTGGGACAACGGCTTCCGTCAGATCACGAGCGGCAACAAGCCCATCACGAAGGCGACCGATCTTGCCGGCATGAAGATTCGTGTGCCCGTCAGCCCGATGGGCATTTCGCTGTTCAAGTCGCTTCAGGCGTCGCCGACGAGCCTTCAGTTCAGCGAGGTCTATTCCGCACTGCAGACGCACGTTGTCGACGCGCAGGAGAACCCGCTCGCCATCGTGGAGACGGCGAAGCTCTACGAAGTGCAGAAGTTCTGCTCGGTCACGAACCATAGCTGGGACGGCTATCACCTCGTCGTGAATGGCCGTTCGTGGCGCGCGCTGCCGGACGACCTCAAGGTCATCGCCGCGCGGGCCTTCAACGAGGCGGCTATCCAGCAGCGCGAAGACGTCTACAAGCTCAACACGGGCCTGCAGAACGCGCTCTCGAGCAAGGGACTCGCGTTCAATGCCGCTGCGCCGGAGACGTTCCGCGCCCAGTTGCAGAAATCGGGCTACTACGCCGAGTGGAAGAAGAAATTCGGCCCGGAAGCCTGGGCGCTTCTCGAAGCGACGGCCGGCAAGGTGGCCTGAGATGACCCCCCGTCCTGCGCATTCCCCGCACGGCGTACCCGCCGGGGACTCGCTGCCGGCGAGCGGTGCCGCCGACCTGCCGTTGCATGGCTGGCGGGCGTTCGTCGGCAGCCTCGATCGCGCCATCGGTTGGCTCACGGAGATTCCCGCAGCACTGCTCGTGCTCGCGGACATCCTCGTGATGCTCGCTGGGGTCGTCGCCCGCTATGTGTTCCATGCCCCGCTGGTCTGGGGCGACGAGCTCGCCGGTATCCTGTTTCTCTGGATGTCGATGCTTGGCGCCGTGGTCGCGTTGCGGCGCGGCGAGCATATGCGCATGACAGCGTTCGTCGGCAAGGCATCGCCGTCGACGCGGGCATTCCTCGACGTGCTGGCGATCGCCGCCGCGCTCGCGTTCCTGATGCTCATTGTGCATCCGGCGTACGAGTACGCGTCGGAAGAGGCGTTCGTGATCACGCCCGCGATGGAGATCAGCAACGTCTGGCGCGCGGCGGCGTTGCCGGTCGGCGTGGCCTTGATGCTCGTGGTGAGCGTATTGCGACTGCTGCGCACCGCGCCCGCCGCGCGGGTGATCCAGGCCGTAGCGCTGGTGGGCGTGGTGTGCGTCGGCTTCTGGCTGCTCGGACCGGTGCTGGCGCCGCTCGGGCGCTGGAATCTGGTCATCTTCTTCGCGGGTGTCGTCGGGGCGTGCGTGTTCGCGGGCGTGCCGATCGCGTTCTCGTTCGCCCTGGCGACCTTCGGCTTTCTCGCGCTGACGACGCACACGCCGATGGTCGTGCTCGTGGGCCGGATGGACGAAGGCATGTCGCACCTGATCCTGCTGGCGGTGCCGCTGTTCGTTTTCCTCGGGTTGCTGATCGAGATGACGGGCATGGCGCGGGCGATGGTGCAGTTTCTCGCAAGCCTGCTCGGTCATGTGCGTGGCGGCCTGAGCTATGTGCTCATCGGCGGGATGTACCTGGTGTCGGGCATCTCCGGTTCCAAGGCGGCCGATATGGCGGCCATCGCGCCCGTGCTGTTCCCCGAGATGAAGAAGCGCGGGGCGGATCCCGGCGATCTCGTGGCGTTGCTCTCGACGACGGGCGCACAGACCGAGACCATTCCGCCCTCGATCGTGCTGATCACCATCGGGTCGGTGACCGGGGTGTCGATTTCGGCGCTGTTCACCGGGGGCTTGCTGCCGGGCGTGGTGCTCGGCATTGCGCTGTGCAGCGTGGTGTGGTGGCGTTATCGCCATGAGGATCTGTCCGGGGTGGAGAAGGCCAGGAAGGGCGACGTGTGGCGCGCCTTCGTGTACGCGTTGCCGGCGGTGGCGCTGCCGTTCGTGATTCGTGCGGCGGTCGTCGAGGGCATTGCGACGGCCACCGAGGTGTCGACCATCGGCATCGCTTATTCGGTCGTGGCGGGCTTGCTGCTCTATCGCAGGTTCGACGCGCGGCGGCTGCTGCCGATGCTGATCGAGACGGCGGCCTTGTCGGGCGCAATCATCTTCATCATTGGTGCGGCGACCGGCATGGCGTGGGGACTCACGCAATCGGGCTTCGCGCAGGACTTCGCGGCCGCGATGGAACGCGTGCCCGGTGGAAGTGCGGGTTTCATCGTGGTGTCCATCGTCGCGTTCATCGTGCTGGGCAGCGTGCTCGAGGGCATTCCGGCCATCGTGCTGTTCGGGCCGCTGATGTTCCCAATCGCCCGCGCGGTGGGCGTGCACGAGGTGCATTACGCGATGATCGTGGTGCTCTCGATGGGCCTGGGTCTGTTCGCACCGCCCTTCGGCGTGGGGTACTACGCCGCCTGTGCCATCGGCAAGGTCGATCCCGCGAAGGGCATGCGGGCGATCTGGGGCTATCTCGCGGCGCTCATCGTCGGTTTGATCTGCGTGGCTGCGATTCCCTGGATCTCGATCGGCTTCCTTCATTGACGAAGCCGCCGACACCGGCGACACCGACGACACCACGGCGCGGCAAGTGCCCCATGCGGTGGTATGCATCGCCACATTCAAGGATGGCGGCGGGCGCGATCGATTCGCCTCGCGTGGCGCCGCCCATCCGTACCTTACGCAACAGACGATTACAGAGAAGACCATGAGCAGATTCTTCGGCGAGATACGCCAGGTGGCATACCTTGTGCCGGACATCGAGGCGGCAATGACCTATTGGTCGAACGTGCTCGGTGTCGGGCCGTGGTACTACAACCCCAAGGTGCCGATCCGCAACTACACCTACCGCGGCGAGCGCTTCGAACCGCACAACGCCGTGGCGCTGGCGAACGCGGGCGGGTTGCAGATCGAATTGCTGCAGATCCGCAACGACGTGCCGTCGATGTACCGCGACTTCCTCAACGCCGGGCGCAGCGGCGCGCAGCACGTGGCGTACTGGACCGAGGACTTCGACGCCGATCTGGCGCGCGCGCGTGACGCGGGGTTCGAAGTCTGCATGAGCGGCGAGGTGGGCGAGAACGGCCGCTTCGTTTATTTCGAGGATCGCAGTGCCGACCCCGGCTGTCATCCCGGGACGACCATCGAGTTGTCCGAAGTCGCCGGCCCGAAGGGCAAGCTCTTCACGATGATTCGCGAGGCTGCGGCCGCCTGGGACGGCACCGATCCCGTGCGCGCCTTTCCGGACCTCACGACGCTATGAGCGCGACCCTGTCTGCCACCTATCTGATCGAGACGCCGCTCGATCCGCGCAGGGTCGCCGAAGTCATGGCCGGCGAGCAGTCCTGCGGCACATTTACCCGCGTGGCCGGCGAGACCGATGCGCTGCGTGAGCGCGCGCGCGCCGTGGTCGAAGCGGTCGACCTCGCAGGCGACGTGGCGCAGCCGTCGTTGCCGAACGCCTTTCTCGAGCGCAAGGGCATCCGTGGCCCGTGGCATCGGGCCCGCGTTCGGATAGCGTTTCCGTATGACAACGTCGGCGTCAATCTGCCAACGCTCGCGGCCACGCTTGCGGGCAATCTGTATGACCTCGGCGAAGTGACGGGCATGCGGCTGGAGCGCATTGCGTTGCCGGCGAGCTACCGACAGCAGTTCGACTTTCCGCGCTATGGCATCGCAGGTACGCGCGAGGCGACGGGCGTGCGCGAAGGCGCGCTGGTCGGCACGATCCTCAAGCCGAACGTCGGCATGAGCGCCGCGGAAACGGCGGCGCTGGTCGCGCGGCTGTGCGCGGCGGGCGTCGACTTCATCAAGGATGACGAAGTGTGTGCCAACCCCGTGCACGCGCCGCTCGCTCAGCGGGTGCCCGCGGTGATGGCCGTCGTGCGCGAGCATCGGGCGCGCACCGGCAAGCTGGTGATGGTGGCTTTCAACATCACCGACGAAACGGATGCGATGCGACGCCATGCCGATCTCGTGATGCGCGAAGGCGGCAATTGCGTCATGGTGAGCCTGAACTGGTGCGGATTCTCTGCCGTGCAGACGCTGCGCCGTCACACCGATCTGGCAATCCACGCGCATCGAAACGGCTACGGTGCTATGTCGCGCGATCCGATGCTGGGGATGGGCTTTCAGGCCTATCAAACGCTATGGCGATTGGCCGGTGTCGATCACATGCATGTGCATGGCCTGCAAGGCAAGTTCGCGCAGGCCGACGAGGAGGTGATCGAGTCGGCGCACGACTGCTATGCGCCGCTGGCCGTCGATGCTGCCGAGCAGGACATCGCGCGAGACCAGGTGATGCCGGCGTTCTCGTCGGGGCAATGGGCCGGCACGGTGCCGGCGACCTGGCGCGCCGTCGGCCGCGACGATCTGCTCTTCATGGCGGGTGGCGGGATTCTGGCGCATCCCGATGGCCCGGCGGCGGGGGTGCAGAGTCTACGGGACGCATGGGCGGCGGTGCGTGCCGGCCAGTCGCTTGAAGCGGCGTCTCGCGATGCGCCCGCGCTGGCGGCCGCGTTGCGATTTTTCGGCCATTGACCGGTGCTGCCATGCCTATCGAATCTCCGGCGGATATGACGCATCGCCCCCAACTGCTTTATTACGGCGATGACTTCACCGGTGCGACGGATACCCTGGCGAGCGCGGCACGCGCGGGCTTGCGCAGCATTCTGCTGTTCGCGCCCCCGGACGCGGCGCGTCTCGCAACGCTCGGGCCACTCGACTGCCTGGGAATCGCCGGCGTGTCGCGCTCGCTCGCGCCGGCTCGCATGCGTGAAGAGCTGGCGCCGATTGCGGCGCTGGCCCGGCACTTGCAACCCACGGTGCTGCATTATAAGACCTGCTCGACGTTCGATAGCGCGCCGGAGGTCGGAAGCATTGGCGAGGCCGTGAGTGCGTTGTCGTCGTCGATGCCGAGCCCATGGGTCGCGATCGTCGGGGGACAACCCAATCTTGGCCGCTACTGCCTCTTCGGCAATCTCTTCGCTGCGGCCGGCGTGGGCGGTGAAGTCGTGCGCATCGACCGGCATCCGACGATGAGCCGTCATCCGGTGACGCCGATGCATGAAGCCGATCTGCGGCGTCATCTGGCGCAGCAGGGTCTGAACGATATCGGCCTCGTGCCTTGGACATGCTACGACACTCCGCCGGGGGACGACGTTGGGGCGACCGCTTCGACGAATGCGGTGTCGGCGCGTGTCGACGCGTTGCGGGCCGAGGGGGTGGTCAACGTGCTCTGGGACGTGGCCCGGCAGGGCGACTTGCCGCAGATCGGCGCGCAGCTCTGGGGCGCGGCGCGGCGCTCACCGCTGCTGGCCGTAGGGCCGAGCAGCGTGACGCAGGCGCTGGCGAGCGCGATGTCGCGAAGCGGCGAGGCGGTGGATGACGATGTCCCGGCGGCGAAGGGTCCAGTGCTGGTGCTGGCGGGAAGCCTGTCGCCGGTGACGGCGGCCCAGGTGACGGCCGCTGTGTCGTTCGAGGTCGTGCGCCTCGACGCCGCACGGCTGATCGAGCCGGATGGACGCTACTGCCGCGAGGCCGCCGCGCAACTGGCCACGCACCTTCGCGCCGGACGCCACACGCTCGCCTGCACCGTGCCGTTCACCGACGCGTCGACTGAATCATCGTCCCACCCGTCGACGCAGGATCGGGCGGTCCCTGCGCTGGCATTGGCGCAAGCGGGCGGGCGGCTGCTCAGGCAGGTGTTGGACGAGGTGCCCATCTCCCGCATGGCGATTGCCGGCGGCGACACGTCGAGTCACGGCGTGCGCGCGCTCGATGCCTGGGGGCTGGCTTACGCGGGCATGGTGTCGCCGGGGGCGCCCCTGTGCCGGCTTCGCAGCGATGCGCCAGCGCTCGACGGCATGGAGATACTGCTCAAAGGCGGGCAGATGGGCGGGGGCGACCTGTTCGAACGTCTGGTGCACGGCACATCGTCACGCACCGCGTCACTCAATTCTTGAAGGTTTTCGCCGTCTCCTCGGCGGCGAATCTCAGCTCCGGCTCGAAGGCGAGGAGATCGTCGAGCGTCAGCCGTCCGATGGGCGCCTGCACCGCAATGGCCGCGCAGGCGCGATTGCGGTTGAGCATGACCGGCACCGCAATCGCAATCAAGCCCTGCAAGTGTTCCTGATTGTTGATGCCCATCTTGCGCCGGCGCGTGCGCTCGAGTTCAGTGCGAAATTCACCGCGGTCGGTCAACGTCTGCTCCGAGAATTTGCGCAGCGGCAGGGTTTCGATCAGCCGTTCGCGCCGTTCCTTCGGCAGAAAACTCAGTAACAGCTTGCCGCTGGCCGAGCAGTGCATCGGCACGTGCGAACCCGGCTGCAGGTGCATGCGCAGCGGCCATTCCGTCTCCACACGATCCACATAAATCACGTCGTTGCCCGAGAGCATCGTGAGGTTGCACGTCTCGCCGATCCGCGTGACCAGTTGCTCGAGCAAGCCATGCCGCGCGGCGGCGGCGCCGGTCTGCATCAGCACGTTGATCGCCAGCGCACGAACGCGCGGCGAGCATTCGTAGCGGCGGTCGTTGGCGCTGCGCGTGATGAGCCAGGCGTCCTTGAGCTGGGTGAGGATGCGATGCACCGTCTGCTTCGGCAAATCCAGCGCGTTGACGAGATCCATCATCGAGAGCGGCCCGCCAGCCGTCGCCAGTGTCTCGAGCACGCGGAATGCCCGCACCGCGGCTGCGTTCGATTGATTCGATGCCGTCATGTTGTCTCCTGATGCCATGCCTCGCGCAGTCCTCGTCTGCCGATGCGACAGGTTCCGACTCGCCGCACCTGCGACGCCTTCATTCCGGCTGCGCTGTTTAACGTGATTTTGCATCGTTTTCATCACTTTTGCGGACCACTTCGGTCCCGAATATCGAGACGACCGATACACCTGTCCAATGTGTCCGGTTTGTCCGGGAATTTGAGACCTGCGACGCAACCCGGTTGGCTAGATTGGAGTCGCGAAACCAAGCGACAACCGGCGCCTTGCGCATCAGGAGACATCACATGAATTCACGGGCCTTCGGAGCCATCGTTCCTCCCACCGGCACCCGCGCCGACGCGCCTGCGCAGCAGGACGTCGACGCTCAGGTCGCGGCACTCGTCGCCCGCGCGCACGCGGCGCAGCGCGACTTCGCGAGCGCGGGGCAACAAACGCTCGACATGGCAGCCAGTGCGGCGGCGTGGGCGATCATGGAGCCGTCGCGCAACCGCCAACTGGCCGAACTCGCGGTGCGCGACACCGGACTCGGCAACGTCGACGACAAGTTCCAGAAAAACTTCCGCAAGACACTCGGCCTGCTGCGCGATCTGCACGGGCGCAAGACGCATGGCGTCATCGCGCGGGACACGGAGAAAGGCATCGTGGAGATTGCGCGTCCGGTGGGCGTCGTCGCGGCCATCACGCCATCCACCAATCCCGCGGCCACCCCCGCGAACAAGATTGTCAACGCGCTCAAGTGTGGCAATGCGGTGATCGTCGCGCCGTCGCCCAAGGGACATTCGGCGTGCGCGTTATTGCTCGAATTCATTCACGCCGAACTCGCCAAGGCCGGACTGTCGCCGGACCTCGTGCAGATGCTGCCTGCGCCGATTACGAAGGCCGCCACGGCGGCGCTGATGCGTCAGGCGGACCTGATCGTCGCCACCGGATCGCAGGCGAACGTGCGCATGGCCTATACGAGCGGCACGCCGGCGTTCGGCGTCGGAGCGGGCAACGTGGCGTCGATCGTGACGACCAGCGCCGATTTGACCGATGCGGCGGGCAAGATTGCGCGCTCCAAGACCTTCGATAACGCGACGAGCTGTTCGTCGGAGAACAGTGTCGTGATCGAAAGCCCGGTCTACGACGCCATGATCGACGCGCTGCGCGCCGCCGGCGGCGTGCTGCTGAACGCCAGCCAGAAGCGCGCACTTCAGGACGTCATGTGGGTGGATGGCAAGCTGGCGGGCGGCTGCACGGCGAAAGCGGCGCAAACGATCGCGCAGTTGGCCGGGCTCGACGACGTGGCGGCACAGCAACCGGCGTTCCTGATGGTCGAGGAGTCCGGCGTGGGCGCCGATCATCCGTTCTCGGGCGAAAAACTCTCGCCGGTACTCACGGTCTATCGTGCCGGGAACTTCGCCGAGGCGGCATCGCTCGTCGAGCGGATCTACGCCTACATGGGCGCGGGCCATTCCGTCGGACTGCATGGGGCGGACCCGGCGCAGGCGGTGACGTTGGCCGAGACGTTGCCGGTCGCACGCGTGATCGTCAACCAGGCGCATTGCTTCGCCACGGGTGGCAATTTCGACAACGGCCTGCCGTTCTCGTTGTCGATGGGCTGCGGCACCTGGGGGAAGAACAATTTCACCGACAACCTCGGCTTTCGTCAGTACCTGAACGTGACACGCGTGGCGTTCCCCATCGCGGCGGCCGTGCCCGACGTCGACGATCTGCTGGGCGACTATTTCGGGAGCGTCGGACGATGAACGCGCCCATGAATCCGGCGTCGGTCGCCGACGTCACGGCCCACGAAACCCAGATGACGCCGCGCACGCTGCGCGAGCTCATCGACACCCAAGCGGACGCGTTCGGCCCAAAGACCTACCTGCTGACGACCCCCGAGACGGGCGACGACGCGGCCACGCTCACCTTTAGCGGCTTGCGCGACGATTGCCGCGAACTCGCCCGGCGATTTGCCGACGCAGGACTGCGCCAGGGGGACATCGTGTCCGTCTGCATGGGCAACGGCCTGCAGACAGCGCGTTTGATTCTCGCGGCGATGTACAGCGGCCTGATCGTCAACCCCATCAACCTGCTGTGCCAGCCTGCGCAGATGGAGTACATCGTAGAGCACTCGGACACACGGCTGATCTTCGTGTCCGAGGCGATGCTGCCCGCCATCGCGCAAGCGGTGGACGCGTTGCGCGCGCAAGGCATGACGCGACCGGTGGCGCTTGTCTGCACTTCGCCCGAGGCGACAACGTTGCCCGAGATTGCCCCGCTGACGCAACTTGCCGCACCAGTACCGGCGGAGATGCATGGCGTCGCGTTGCTCATGTACACGTCGGGCACGACAGGCGTGCCGAAAGGGGTGATGCTCACGCACGGGAACCTGCTGGCCAACGCGGGGTTCATCAGCGCGGAGCATTGTCTGACGCCGGACGACCGTGTGCTCGCGTCGCTGCCGCTCTATCACATCAACGGACTCGTGGTCACGCTGCTCGCGCCGCTGTTTCACGGCGGCTCGGTCGCGATGGCGCCGCGCTTTTCGGCGCGCACGTTCTGGCGCGACGTGACGGCCGTGCAATGTTCGTGGATCAACGTGGTGCCGACCATCGTGGCCTATCTGCTCGAAGGCGAGGTGCCGGAACGTACCGCGCTGGCGGCGCTGCGATTTTGCCGAAGCGCCTCGGCGGCGCTACCGGCGGATCACCATCGAGCCTTCGAGGCGCGCTTCGGTATCGGCATCATCGAGACGATGGGCATGACCGAGACGGCGGCCCCAGTGTTCAGCAATCCGCTCGATGCGACCCGGCGACGGGTGGGCAGCATCGGCTTGCCGTCGGGCGGCGAGGCGAAGGTGATCCGGCGCGACGGCGCACAGACGGCCCCCGGCGAGACCGGCGAACTGGTGTTGCGCGGCGCACAGGTCATGTGCGGTTACTACAAGCGCCCGGACGAGACATCGGCCACCTTCACGGCCGATGGTTGGCTGCGTACCGGCGACCTTGGCTACTGCGACAGCGACGGGTATTTCTATATCACCGGACGTGCCAAGGAATTGATCATCAAGGGCGGCGAAAACATTGCACCGCGCGAGATCGACGAAGCCCTCATGCGCCATCCGGGGGTGCTGGAGGCGGCTGCGGTGGGGGTGCCGGATCCTGCGTATGGACAAGACATCGTGGCGTTCGTCGTGGTCCGCGAGCGATGCAGTGACAACAACGGCAACGACTGCGCGCCACCCGATGCGGGGGTGCTTCGCGAACACTGCCTGCAAACGCTGGGGCGCTACAAGACGCCAAAGGAATTTCGTTTCGTGACGGATTTGCCCCGTGGCCCGTCGGGCAAGGTGCAACGCCTCAAGCTGCTGAAAAGCTAACGCCCGACAGCGCAAGGCAGAAAGCTCAAGGCCCCCGGGCCCAAAGCCGGCGAGGGCACCCCGCTTCACTGTGCAGGACACGATCGCATGCGCAAGACGCGTGTGACGTAAATACATAGGAGACAACATGGACAAGCGCACCGGTCGCGTGAAGACGCGCCACATCATCCTGGCGGTCATGTGCCTGATGTATTTCATCTCGTACATCGATCGTGTCAACATCGCCGTCGCCGGCCCATTCATCCGACAGGAGATGGGGCTGACGACGGTGCAACTCGGACTCGTGTTTTCCGCGTTCGCCTATCCGTATGCCGCGATGCAGATCTTTGGCGGGTGGCTCGCTGACCGTTTCGGGCCGAAGCTGGTGCTCACGGTGCTTTCGCTGATCTGGGGCGCGGCAACGCTGGCCACCGGGTTTGCCGGCAGCATCGCGACGCTGGTGGCGTTGCGCTTCGTGCTGGGCGTGGGCGAGGGCGGCGCGTTTCCGACGGCCACGCGCGCCTTCACGTACTGGATGCCGGTCAGCGAACGCGGTTTCGCGCAGGGCATCACGCACAGCTTCGCACGCCTGGGGGGCGCCATCACGCCGCCCGTGGTGCTGGCGATCGTCGTGGCGTTCGGCTGGCGCGAGGCGTTCATCGTGCTCGGGGTGGTGAGCCTCGCCTGGACGATGCTCTACATGAAGGTGTTTACCAACACGCCGGAGCAACATCGTCGCATCACGCCCGAGGAGACGGCCGAGATCGGCTACCGCGCGGGCGATTGCGAACGGGCGAAACGTGCGTCGACGCCGTGGCGCAAGCTCGTGCGTCGCATGTGGCTGGTGACGTTCGTGGACTTCTGCTATGGCTGGCTGCTGTGGGTGTACCTCACGTGGATGCCTTCCTATCTGCGTGAATCGCAGGGCTTCGATCTCAAGCAACTCGCGTTGTTCACGTCGCTGCCGTTGCTCGCCGGGGTCATTGGCGACACGCTCGGTGGCGTGGTCTCGGACAAGCTGTACAAGATGACCGGCCGGCTGCGCCTCGCGCGGGTATCGGTGATGGTGGTCGGCATGGGCGGTTCGCTGGCGTTCCTGTTGCCGATGACGAGGGTGTCCGATCCGATGGTGGCGGTGCTGCTGCTCTCGGCATCGTTCTTCTTCCTCGAAATCACCAACCCGGTGCTCTGGACGCTGCCGCTCGACATTGCGGGCAAATATGCGGGCACGGCGGGCGGAATGATGAACACCGGCTTCGGCCTAGCCGGCATGATTTCGCCGGTGGCGTTCGGGTATCTCATCGAGACGACCGGCAGCTACAACGTGCCGTTCGCGATCTCGGCCGCGTTGCTCGGGGTGGGCGTGATTGCTGCACTGTTCATCGACACGAGCAAGACCGTCGAGAAGGATGAGGAAGCGGCGGAGCGCGAAGCGAGCGCTGGCGCGGCCGACGCCGCGCCGGCCTGGGTCGGGGTCGGACCGCAGCGACATCCGCTGCGCCGGCCGTTGCGGTGGCGCCGGTAACGGGGGCGGCGGCGCCGCCGCCGGCTTCACCCTAAAGGCAGGGACGTGTCCGCCCACCTCAAGCGTGGGCGGTGCCGTTCGTGAGTTCGATGCCGCTGAACGAACTCACTCGGGGTCTCGCCGCACAGGCGCTTGAAGTGGCGTGACAGATGACTCTGGTCGAAGAACCCGACATCGGTGGCCACGTGCGAGCCCGGCACCCCCGCGAGCAGGAGTCGCTGCGCAGCGGCAACGCGCACGCTGCATAGATAACGATGGGGGGCCTCGCCGAATCGCTGTCGAAACGCCGTGGCGAAACGCGACACCGACAGCGCACACATCTCGGCCAACTGCGGTACGGAGAGCGCTTCGTTGAAATGAGATTCCATGAAGGCGCGTGCGTCGTCGAGCGTGCCGGTCGGCGCGGGTTTGCGATACGCCACAGCCCTTGAGGCCGACGAGCACGAAGGTGAGTTCGCGTTCATGACGAGGTTACCGTGGGGGAGGGCGGGCCGCCTTGCGCCATGATCGGCGCCAATGGCGGCGTACTTGGCCCGGGAGCGTCGAAGCGCTGGATCCGGAACGGTTGCAGATCAATCTCCGATCGGCCGGTGGCAATCAGTTCTGCCAGCGTCTCGCCCACGCCTGGGCCGATCTGAAAGCCGGAGCCGCTGAACCCAAACGCGTAATAGAGTCCGTCGGTCGTGCCGCTCTTGCCGATGACGGGCTCGCCGTCGGGCAGATAGCTTTCGACGCCGCTCCAGACGCGAATGATGTGCAGCGGCGCAACGCCCGGCACCAGCCGTCTGAACTGCCGCAACTGACCGAGCGTGTTCTCGGGCAATACGGCAGCGCGCGACGTTGCCGCGTCGGCCGGACCCGGCGGGCCCCCGCCCAGAATGAGATTGCCGCGGGGGATCTGCCGGAAATAGATGCTCTCTTCCTTGATCGATGTGTAGACGCCCATCGACGAGCGAAACACGTAGGGCACCGGTTCGGTGACGGCCATTTGCGGACCGCGCACGGTCAGCGGCGCGGATTCGCCGAACTGCGATGCCAACGCATTCGTCCATGCGCCTGCGCAAATGGCGAGGCGTTCGGCCACCAAGGACTCGCCGGCGACGGTCTCGACGCGAAACCCCGTCGCGGTTCGCTCGACCCGGCGTACGGACGCATTTTCCCGAATGTCGGCCCCTAGTGCGCGCGCCGCGCGCGCGAAAGCGGGCGCGGCCAGGCGTGGGTTGGCGTGCCCGTCGAGCGGCGAGATCGAGGCGGCGAGCACGTCCGGTCCGAGAAACGGAAAGCGGCGGCGCATCGCTGCACCGTGCAGCACCTCGAGGTCGAGCCCGTAGTCGCGCGCCTGCCGGGCGTAGTCGTCGAAATACTCGGCATCGTGCGCGTGATAGGCCACGCGCGTGTGCCCGGAGGGCAGAAACTCGACGTCGCTGCCGAGCAGTTCGCGGGAAGCTCGCCATATCCGCAACGCGCGATTGGACATGGCCAACTGCGGCAGCGCCCGGCCTTGCCTGCGTACGCCGCCGAAGTTGGTGCCGCTGGCCTGCTGCCCGGTCAAGTTGCGCTCAAGAAGCACCACGGATAACCCGTGCCGGCGCAGGAAGTAGGCGGTACTGCAGCCCATGATGCCGCCACCGATTACGATGACGTCGGCATGTGCCGTGTGCGAAGCATGCGTGCTCATGAAAGCTCCATGCTGCGGGGCGTTGCGCTCGCCGCGTTGTCTTGTGTTGCGACGGTGACGTCTGCGTACGGCGCGGGGTCGAGCGCGACCGAGAGCGGCTTGACCGGTGCCTGACCGCGCAGCCGGCCGACGTCGGCCAATGGCACTGCCAGCGCGGCGGCCATCACCTCTGCCCCCGCGTGCGCGCAAAAACGGCCCTGGCATCGCCCCATGCCCACACGCGAGAACGCCTTCGCCCGATTGGCCTCCACGGCGCCATCCTGCGTGCAAACGCGGCGCAATTCTCCGGCCGTGATGCCCTCGCAGCGGCAGACCACCGTCGTGTCGGGCAATTGCCGCGCATGGTGGGCCGGCCAGGGAAATGCCGCACGCAGCCCGGCCGCAAAGCGAGAGAAGCGAGCCAGTTCGGCACGCAGTCGCGCGGCGTCGTCGTGTTTCGGTTCGACGCCTGCGTCGCGCAACGCGGCCAGCGCGGCAAGCCGCCCTGCGCACTCGGCGGCGTCGGCGCCGCGTACGCGGGCGCCATCCCCCGCAAGGTAGACGCCCGGGACACTGCTGCGACCGTCTTCGTCGATCTCGGGAAGCCACTGTCCTGCTGCGTCGTCGAAGGCAAATGCGCAACCGGCGAGATCGGCGATCTGCGTTTCGGGGCGCAGGTGAAAGCCCATCGCGACGGCGTTGGCCGGCACGTCGAGCGCCGTGCCGTCGGCCAATCGCACGTGTACGCCGCGCACGCCCAGCTCGTCATCGCCGTCGATGCGTACCGGCGTGACGCCACGATGTATCGGTACGCCTGCCGCGCGCAGCGTGCGCAGCAGGGCCGCGCCCTTGAGCAGAACGGCCGGTTTGACCAGCAATTGCGGCAATGCGCGCAGGCGCGCACGCGTGGGAGAGGTATCCAGCACGGCGGCGGGCGTCACGCCGGCCTTTACGTACTGGGCGGCGAGCAGATACAGCAGCGGTCCGGTGCCAAGCATGACCGTTCGCTCGCCGACGGCGCAACCCTGCGACTTGAGGGCGACCTGGGCACCGCCGAGACTGTAGGTGCCGGCATACTGCCAACCCGGAACCGGCATGAGCCGGTCGGTGGCGCCGGTGCATACGAGCAGCGCGTCGAAGGGGGCATGGCTCGCGCCTTGCGCATTGGCCAGATGGACGACGCCTTCTCGGATATTCCATACCAGCGTTTCCGGCCGATAGTCGATGTGGGGACGCAGCGCGTCGAAGCGATGGTGCAGGCGCTGGGCGCGTGCGGCTTCCGTACCGTAAAGGGCAGCGTAGGTGCGGCGAAAGCCCTCCGGCTGACGGCGATAGATCTGGCCGCCGTCGCGGCGTCCTTCGTCGATCACGAGCGGCCGCACACCCGCCTCGACCAGCGCTTCGGCCGCGCGGACCCCGGCCGGGCCGGCGCCGATGACGATCACGCGAGCGGCCATAGTGCCTCCTCGCCGCCGGTCGTCGCGCGCATGGGAGCGGTGTCGTCGTCCCCGCGAACGAGCCGTGTGACGATGTCCATGCCGGCCCTCACGGGCGTCGTGCAGGCGCGTAGCCGCTGCCCGGTACGGGTCCAGACCCAGCAGTCCTGGCACGCGCCCATGACGCAGAAGCCGGCGCGGCGCTCGGGGCCGAATTCGGCATCCCGAAGGCCGCCCTGCGTCGTCAGAATGGCGACCATGACGGTATCGCCTTCGTAGGCTTGCACGGGACGGGCATCGACGCGCAAGGACACCGTCGCGCGCCCGGTTTCGGCAACGCGCACGAAGCGTGCTTGCGAGGGATCTCGCGAGGGGCTCATGCGCTCAGCTCCGGTTCGCGTGGCATGCGATGCGCAACCTGCAGCGCATCGAGGTCGCCGCTCGCATGGTGGCAAAGAATGGCGGCACCGTTATCGAGCCATTTGAGCGACGGGGGCGTTACGTTGCACTTGCCGTCGATACGCACCGGGCAGCGATCGCGAAACGCGCACAATTCCGCCACGTCGGCGCTGGCTGCCAAGGGCGGGAGGGGCTTCGTGACGCACGCGCGACGCTCGTCGAGCCAGCCCTGACGCAAGTCCGGTACCGACTCGACGAGCATCCGGGTATACGGATGCCAGGGAGGCGAGCTCAGGACTTCGCGCGCCCCCGATTCCACTCGCTGGCCCGCATACAACACCATCACTTCGTCGCAGATCGCCCGCACCGTCGAAATATCGTGGCTGATGAAGAGATACGACAGCCCCAGTTCCCGGCGAAGTTCCGCAAGCAGATCGATGATCGCGGCGCCCACGACTGTATCGAGCGCCGAGGTGACTTCGTCGCAAAGGATCAGCGACGGCTCGGCCGCCAGCGCGCGCGCCAGATTCACGCGCTGCTTCTGCCCGCCGGACAAGCCGCCCGGTGTGCGATCGAGCAGCGCGGCCGGCAGCCGGACCCGGTCGAGCAACGCCAACGTTCGCTGCTTCGCGGCGTTGCCGCGCAGGCCGTGGTACAGCTTGAGCGGACGCGCCAGAATGTCGGCGATGGTGTGACTCGGATTCAGCGCAGTGTCGGCGTTCTGGAAGACGATCTGGATGCGACGATAGTGCTCGGCGTTGCGCTCGCTCAACGAATCGGGCAGCGGCTGGCCGTCGAACCACACTTCGCCGCGCGCGCGGGGCACCAGGCCCGCGACCACGCGGGCCAACGTCGTTTTTCCGGAACCCGATTCGCCGATCACGCCCAGCGCGCTGCCTTTGGCGATGCGAAGACTGACATCGTCGAGCACGCGCGTCGCCGGCAGGCCATGCCGGTCGCGACTGCCGTATCCCGCGTGCAGCCCGCGAATTTCGAGCAGCGGCGGGGCGGGCGTGTCGCTGCGTGCCGCGCTTGCGACCGACAGATCGTCGTGGCGGCGTGCGGCGAGCAACTCGCGGGTGTAGGCATCGTCGGGGCTGCGCAGTATTTTCGCGGTCGCACCGATCTCGCGGACCGTGCCGCCGTTGAGCACGACGATCTGATCGGCCATCTGCGCCACGACGGCGAGATCGTGCGAGACATACACCGCCGTGGTGCCCAACTCGCGAATCACCTTCTTGAACGCGGCGAGGACTTCGATCTGGGTCGTGACGTCGAGCGCGGTGGTCGGCTCATCGAACACCACCACGGCCGGATCGGTGATCAGCGCCATGGCGGCCATCAATCGCTGCAACTGCCCACCCGAGACCTGGTGCGGATACCGCTCGCCAATGGTCTGCGGTGACGGCAACGCCAGCGCCCTGAACAACTCGACGGCCTTCACGCGCGCTTGCGCCGCCGTGGCGGTTTTATGAAGCAGGGCGGGTTCGATTACCTGATCCATGATCGTGCGGGCCGGATTGAAGCCCGCCGAGGCGCTTTGCGCCACGTAGGCGACCGTGCGAGCGCGAAGCGCACGCCGACCCCGGTCGTCGAGCGAGAGCACGTCGACGTCGCCGATCCGGATCTGCCCCCCCGCGATGTCGCAGCCGTTGCGGGCATACCCCAACAAGGACAGCGCGATGGTGGTTTTGCCGGAACCGGATTCACCGATGAGCGCGAGGACTTCGCCTCGCCGCACCGAAAAATCGACGCCGCGGACGATCTCCGTGGTGACCCCTCGGCTGCGGGCCACGACGCGCAGAGCGCGAACGTCGATCATCACGGGTGGGCACGAGGTGCCTGCTGCGGGCTGCATCGTCATTTCGGTGCTCCGGTGCCGAACGCACCGCGCCGGCGAAGATTGTCGATCAGCAGGTTCACCCCGATGGTCAGCGAGGCGATCGCCAGGGCCGGCATGAGCACGGCGGGAGAGCCTTCGGCCAGGCCGCCGATGTTTTCGCGGACCAGCGAGCCCCAGTCGGCGTTTGGCGGTTGCACGCCGAGGCCGAGAAACGACAGGCCGGAGAGCAGCAGCACGATGAACACGAAGCGCAGCCCGAAGTCGGCCAGCATCGGATGAATCATGTTCGGCAGTACTTCCACACGGGCGATGTAGAGCAGTTTTTCACCGCGAGCGCGGGCGACCTGCACGTATTCGAGCGTCATGAGATTTACCGCCAGCGAACGCGAGATGCGAAATGCCCCCGGAATATAGGCAAACGCGGTGACCAGAATCAGGAGCGTGTTGCCGGAGCCGAACGCCGCGATGACGACGAGCGCCAGCACTTTGCTCGGGATGGACACCAGCGCATCGAACACGCGCGAGAGCACCTCGTCCACCCAGCGCGGCGCGACCGCCGCACACAGGCCGAAGCAGGTGCCCGCCGTGCTGGCGAGCACGGCGGCCGCCAGGGCGATGCCGACGGTAAAGCGCGTGCCGATAAGAATTCGGCTGAGTATGTCGCGCCCGAGGTAGTCGGTACCGAGCGGATACGCTGCGCTGTAGCTCGCGAAGACATCGGCCGACGTGAAGGCGCCGCCCGGATGCGGCGCGATCAGCGGGCCGATGCAGGCGATCACCAGCCAGAACAACACCAGTACTGCACCGATCATGCCGAGCCAGGAGACCCGTTCGCGCAGACCGGCGAAGCGGCTTGACCGCGGGGCCGCAGGCGAGGTGACGGCGTCGGGCGCCGCAGGGGCGGGCAGGGCGGGCGGCAGGGCTTCCGCGGGGCTGACAGGTGGGCGAGAAATCGGATTCATCGTTGACGCAGCCTCGGATTGGAGACGACCGCACACAGATCGGCGATCAACACGAGCAAGAGATAGGCCGCGCAGAAGACCATGACGCAGCCTTGAACGAGCGGCAGATCGCGGTTGGTGACGGCGTCGACCAGCAAACTGGCGAGGCCCGGGTAATTGAAGATCGTCTCGACGATCACCACGCCGCCGAACAGATACGACAGGCTCAGGGCGACCACGTTGGCGATTGGGCCGATGGCGTTCGGAAGCACGTGTCGCCAGACGACGCGCATGGGCGACGCCCCCTTGAGGATGGCCATCTCCACGTATGACGAACTCAACTGATCGATCACCGCGGCGCGTGTCATTCGCGCCATCTGGGCCACGATCACGCAGCACAGGGTCATGACCGGCATGGCGTAGATCCGGACCAGATCGTCGAACGAATTGACGGACGACAAATACGACAGTGCCGGCAGCCAGCGCAGCTTGACGGCGAAGATCAGCACGGCGATGGTGGCGACCAGAAATTCCGGCACGGCCACCGCCGAGAGCGTCAGGATATTGAGGACCCGATCGAGCAGCGAGCCGCGCCACATGGCGGCGGCGATGCCGATGGCCAGCGCCAGCGGCACCGAGACGAGCGTGGTCAGGGCAGCGAGAACGAGCGAGTTGGGCAGACGGCTGGCGATGAGTTGCGCGACCGGCAGATTGTTCGACATCGATTCGCCGAAGTTGCCCGCGCTCATGTGAACGAGCCACTGGAAGTAGCGGGTCACCGCTGGCTGGTCCAGGCCGAGCTGGTGGCGCAGCGCGGTGACGGCTTCGGGGGTCGCGGCCTGACCGAGCGCCATCTGGGCGGCATCGCCCGGCAGCAGGGCCGTGATCGTGAATACGATTGCGGACACCAGCACCAGTGTCAGCAAGGCCAGGCCGAAGCGCGCCGCGATAAGTCGTTGCACCTGGGATTTCATCGGAAACCTCTCCCGTTATACGACGCCGTTCGTGGGGAAACGACGGTGTCAGACCGATGCGCGCCGTGCCTGGCGGCGCGCATCGCCCGCTTACTGCTGCAGCGCTCGGTCAATCTCAGGCGTCGAGCCAGACATGTTCCGCGAAGGCGAAGCCCATGAGACCGGCCAGCGGGATCGACCCCAATCCCTTGAGCTTGGTGGTGTGGGCGTCGAGTGACGAGAGGAACATGGGGATGCCGATGCCGCCGTCCTGGTGAATCAGCGTCTGAATGTCGCCATAGAGCGCCTTGCGTTTCGCATCGTCGGGTTCGCCACGCGCGGCAAGGAGCAACTGATCGAACTTGGGGTTCTTCCAGTTCGCTTCGTTCCACGGGGCATCCGAGCGGAAGAACTGTGTGAGCAGTACGTCGGCGCTCGGGCGAGCATTCACCGAACCGAAAGTGAGCGGGTGCTTCATCCAGTGGTTCGACCAATAGCCGTCGGCCGGTACGCGGGTGATCTGCAGATTCAGGCCGGCCTTCGGGCCGATTTGCTGAAGCATCATCGCCATTTCAACCGACCCTTCGGCGGCGGGCGTGGCGTAGACCTGAAGCGGCGCCGTGGGCAGGTTGGCCTTTTTGAAGTACCAGGCCGCCTTCTCGGGGTCGTAGGTCCGTTGCGGCAGTCCGGCCATGTAGTACTTGTTGCTCGGGTCGATGGGCTGGTCGTTGCCGATCGCACCAAAGCCGCGGAATACGGTCTTCCGGATCTGCTCGCGGTCGAACAGATGCATCATGCCCCGGCGGAAATCCATGTTGCCGGTGATGCCGCCCTCGTCACGCATGATCAGGTCGGTGTATTGCCCCGTCTTGGTTTCGAGCACCGTGTATCCCGGTGTGGTCTTGATACGCTCGGTCGAGCGCGCACTCACGGCGTTGATCAACTGGACGTCGCCGGAGAGCAGGGCGTTCACGCGGGCCGATTCGTCGCCGATGCCGATCAGCTCGATCTCGTCGAGATAAGGCTGTCCGGACTTCCAATACTTCTCGTTGCGCACCCCGACGGTGCGTACCCCTGGCGAGAACTCTTTCACCTTGAACGGTCCCGTACCCACGGCCGTCGTGAAGTCCTTGGTGCCGTCCTTGATGATGAGGAAGTGCGAGGTGGCGAGAATCACCGGCAGGTCGGCGTTCGGGCCTTCGAGCGTGATGGTCACCTCGTTGGGCCCGGTCGCCTTCGCTTCCTTGATTTGGTCGGCCAGCGTTTTCGCCTTGGACGCGGTCGCGGGGTCCTTGTGTCGCAGGATCGAATACGTGACGTCGGCCGGCGTCAGGGGCTTGCCGTCGTGGAATTGCACGCCGCTGCGCAGTTTGATCACCCAGACCTTGGCGTCCTTCGTATCGATCGACTGAGCGAGTGCAAGCTGGGCGCCAAGCTTCGAATCCAGTTCGGTCAACCCGTTGTAGATCATGTTGGCACGGACGTAGTCGGTAGCGAGTGCGCCCTTGGCCGGATCGAGCGTATCGGCGGCCGACGCCGATTGCGTGGCGACGCGAATCTTGCCGCCGCGCTTCGGCGTCTGGGCAAAGGCCTGACCGCTCACACTCAGAAGGCCCGTGCCGGTCAGGGTCAGCAGCCCGCTGGCGGCCATCGCGCGCAGCAGATCCCGGCGCTGCGCGCCGCGCTGACTCAGGTTCTCGTCCGGTGCTGCGCTCAGGTCGACACCGTTGACCGTTTTATCTGAATTCATTGCACATCTCCACTTGTGGGGTTGCCGAGGGATCGGGACTGCCAGCCTTCATCGGCGATTGCGCGCCGGGTCAATCAATAGAAAATATCTTTGATGCGGAAATACGCGCCGACAAGCGGCAGGAACCACGGTTTGCCGGTGTGTCCCGGGATCGCGGGCCAGTCGAAATCACGCCAGGGGTTGGCCTCGACGCGGCCGTTCATCACATCGGCCATGATTTGCCCCATGTGCGTGGCCATCTGCGTGCCATGACCGCTGTAACCCATGGAGTAATAGATGCCGTCGTGCTGTCCGGCGCGCGGCAGCCTGTCGGCGGTAATGTCGACCAGTCCGCCCCAGCAATAGTCGATGCGTGCCTGCGCGAGCGACGGGAACAGCGTGGCGAGGTTGGCGCGCAATATGCGTCCGCTGCGCTCGTCCGAAGGTTGCTCCGACGCAGTGAAGCGGGCTCGCCCGCCGAGTACGAGCCGGTGATCCGGGGTGGTGCGGAAGTAGTTGTGCATCAGGCGGCTGGTGACGTAGGCGCGGCGGTTCGGCAGGAGCTGGTCGAGCGTTGCGGCGCCCAGCGGCTCGGTCACGATGATGAACGAACCGATCGGTGCCATGCGCCTGCGATACCAACCGAATGGGCCATGACGGGACGGGCCGGTGGCGACGAGGACTTGCGTGGCGACCACCTCGCCGCGATCCGATTTGACCCGATACGTCCCGTCGCCATGACGCGCAATCTGTGTCACCGGCGCATGTTCGTAGAGGCGAGCGCCGTGACGGACGGCTGCCGACGCCAGACCTGCCGCAAACTTGCCCATGTGCATCTGTCCGCCATGGCGTTGCAGCAGGCCGCCGTGGAAGGCGTCCGAGGCGATTTCGGCGCCGATGCCGGCGCGGTCGATCAGTTGAACGTCGGGATCGACATCGCGCGCGATCAACTCGGCGGTCGCCGCCAGATGCGCCATATGGTGAGGCTTGGCGGCCAGCTTCAGTTTGCCGCGACGGCTGTAGTCGCAGTCGATGCCTTCCTCCCGGATCACACGTTCCACGGTGTCGACGGCCGCCGCATAGGCGCGATAGCAGGCCCGCGCACGCTCGGCACCGAGTTGCGCCGTGAGCGCGACGTAGTCCTGCGCCACGCCGGTGTTGCAGTGGCCGCCGTTGCGACCCGATGCCCCCGCGCCGACAGCGCCCGCATCGAGCACGGTGACCGTTGCACCGCGCTGGCTCAGCGCCAGCGCAGCGGACAGTCCCGTGAAGCCCGCGCCGATCACCACCACGTCGGCGCGACCCTCCACCGGACCCTCCTGGGTACCGGTAAAGCGTGCAACGGTGTCGAGCCAGTACGATTCGAGTTTCATGTCGGGGCGAGGGTCCAAAGCCGCAGGGAAGGGCAACGCAAGCGTCGATTACAACCCGAGCTGCACGGCAAGATCGATGATGTCCTTGACCGGCGTGTATTCGTAGAACGGCGCTTCGGGTTCGTGGCCGCGCAGCACCATGGCCTTGTGCTTGATGCCGAGGTCGTGGGCCGTCATCAGGTCGTAGCGCGGGCTCGACGAGACGTGCAGAATTTCGTGCGGTTGCACGCCGAGCTTCTTGAACATGTACTCGAAGCCCTGCATGCGAGGCTTGTAAGCGCCGACCTCTTCGGCGGTGATCACGGCGTGGAAGGGGGCCCCCAGCTTCTCGATATTGCTCATGATCTGTTCGTTCGCGGCGTTCGTCAGGCCCACCAGCTTGTACTTCTTGGCCAGGCGCGAGAGGCCTTCCGGCACATCAGGGTGCGGACCCCAGGTCGGCACGGCCAGATAGAATTGTTCGGCCTCGTCGACGTTGAACACCACGCCGGTGCGTTCGCAGGTGCGGCGCACCGAATCGACGACGACGTCGCGATACGGCTTCCATGCGCCGAGAACTTCATCGCGACGATAGGCGGCAAACACCTTGACGAAATTCTCGAGCGCCTCGCCCTGCAGACGGTTGCCGTAAATCTCGCGGGCCATGTCGGCCATGCGGAATTTGACCAGCGTGCCGTAGCAGTCGAAGGTAATGAATTTCGGCTCGAAGTCGATCATGATCTTTATCCTCTGTGTAGGGCGAATCCCGGGGGATTCTTGGGCAAAAGGGATTGCGTTAAAGCGGTCCGGCGTGGGTCGAGAATGGCGAAACGGGCTTGCGGCCTGATGCGCGATCCGCGACGTCCCTGTGAAAAATTAAATCAGGTCAAAATCTCGGCTTGGCGTTGAAATATCCGAGGCAAAAATAGAATTCGATGCGTTTTGGGGGGCATGAACAGCACGAAATGCTTTGTGCTTTTCCGATGCCGTGTTAACCCGCATCAACGCTGGGCGACAAGGCGCTGCGGCAAACGCGAACACCAGACGCTCATCCGTTCAAGTCGATGAGGACGGCTTTGCTTCGCAGATTGGCTTCGAACGCCTGACGGCCAAGATCCTTGCCCAGGCCGGAGCGCTTGAAGCCGCCCGTGGGTAGCACGAAGTCCGACGACCGGCCGTAACGGTTGACCCAGATGTTGCCCGCGTCGATGCCGCGCACCATGCGCAAGGCGCACCCCAGGTTGGCCGTGTGAACGCCCGCCGCCAGTCCGTAGTCGTCGTGCTGCGCCAGTTGCAATGCTTCTTCTTCTGAAGTGAACGTCTGCACCGTGAGCACCGGGCCGAACACCTCCTCGCGCACGATCTCAGCGTGCGGCGTAACGCCGGTCAAGACGGTGGGGGTATACCAAGCGCCATCCTGATAAGCGGTCGCGCGCTCGGCGCCGCAGTACACGCTGGCGCCCGCGTCGCGTGCCCGCGCGACAAGCGCGTCGATGCGCTGCACCTGGGCTTCGCTGATGATGGGCGATAGCGTTGTGCCCGCCGACCACGTGGCGCCCGGATGCAGTGACGCGAAGATGGCGCGCAGCTTTTCGAGCAGTGCGTCGGCGATGCCCGCTTCGACCACAAGCCTGGAGCCTGCGTTGCACACCTGGCCCGCATTGCCGGTGATGCCCATGGCAACGCGTCGTGCGACTGCGTCGAGATCGGGCACATCGGCAAAGACCACTTGTGGACTCTTGCCGCCCAGTTCGAGCGTCACGGGCTTGGTCCCCGATTGGGCACAGGCCGCCATGATGGCGGCCCCGGTCCGCGTGGATCCGGTAAAGGTGACTTTTCCGACGCGTGGGTGGCGTACGAGTGCGTCGCCGGTCGTCCTGCCGTCTCCCTGCACGACGTTGAAGATATTGGCCGGGACACCCGCCTGTATGGCCAGTTCGGCAAGACGCAGTACCGAGAACGGTGTCATCTCCGACGGCTTGAGCACGACCGCGTTGCCGGCCGCCAGCGCTGGGGCGATCTTCCAGGCGGCCATGACAAGCGGGAAGTTCCACGGTGCAATGGCCGCCACGACGCCGATCGGCTCGGTGATCGTCATGCCGAGGTGTGCCGGGTCGGTGGCCGCCAGCTCGCCCCCATGTTTGTCGGCGTGCTCCGCGTAAAAGCGTAGGCACTCGGCGGTGTAGGGCACGTCCCAGGCTGCCGTTTCGCGGACCGGGCGCGTAGAGCCGATGGCCTCCAGCGGCGCGAGTGTGCGCACGTCGGACTCGACGAGATCGGCGAGGCGACGCAGCACGCGCGCGCGCTCGCGCGGTGCGCAGGTGGCCCAACCGCTGTGGCGAAAGGCGTGCCATGCGCCGTCTGCCGCGCGGGCTACCGTGTCGGGTGAGGCGAGCGAGAGGTCGGCGTAGGGGCGACCGCTCGACGGGCAGATGACGTCCAGTGGGGTGCCACCGGCTTCCACTAACTTTCCGTCGATGAAATGACCGGTGGGAATATCCACCTGCGCGGGATCGAAACTGTCCATGATGATTCTCCGGAGCCGCTACGGCGCACGCGCCGGGGCGGGCAATCGACAAAGGGGAAGGACACGGGTAATCGTGGCCGCCTGAGCATGGCGACGCGCTTCATGGTAGGGGCAGCGGGCTGGCAGATTGCATCGAAACAATGACGTGGACCGCACGCGGCATGGGTTTTTGCGGGCGATGGCGGCATGAATGCGCCGTTTGTCCTGCGGCCTTCGATCGTGCGGGCGAACAACAGAATCGTCCTATGCAGCGTCTGCTCAGGTCGCCATAGTGCAGTCGTGGTGGGCGTGGCCCACTGTTTCGCATCCGGCAATGCCCCAAGGAGGCTCGGCGTGTCCGAATTCCATGCATCTTCCCAACTCGTCTACCGGCCATTTACCGCCACAGATGTGGCGGCTGGCTATCGTCTATCCAGCGCCGTGCGCTGGCCGCACAAACCCGATGACTGGCGATTTCTGGCGCGCCAGGGACAAGGCTTCGTCGCCCTGGATGGCGACGATGTCGTGGGTACCGCACTGTATTGGCAGCACGGTGAGGCCGGCGGCTCGCTCGGTATGGTGATCGTCTCGCCGGAGCAGCAAGGGCGCGGCATCGGGCGCGCGTTGATGGAGCGCATGCTCGATCAACTCGGAACCCGCCTGACGCTGTTGCATGCCACCCCGGCCGGACAGCCGCTATATGAAAAGCTCGGGTTCAATGCGATGGGCAGCATCGACCAGCACCAGGGAACGGCTCGTCGCCCGCCGCTCATGGAGCTGCCGCCTGGCGAACGTTTGCGGCCGTTGAGTACCAACGATCCCGAGCGGCTGGTCACCCTCGCCAGCCGCGCGAGCGGATTCGACAGGGGGCGCATTCTGCCCGCGCTTCTCGATATCGCCGACGGCATTGCCATCGAGCGCGACGGCGAGCTGCTCGGCTTCTCGTTGTTCAGGCGCTTTGGCCGCGGTTTTGTGATCGGCCCGGTGGTCGTTGTCAGCGGCGCGGACGCCGAGTCACTCACCCGTCAGCGTGCCGAGGCCATGATTGCCCACTGGCTGACGTTGCATGAAGGCCGTTTTGTGCGCATCGACACGCCCTCCGACAGCGGACTGACCGAGTGGCTCGAGGTGCTTGGGCTCGAACGCGTCGACACGGTCGTGAAGATGGCCCGTAACGGCACGCCGGTCGTCGACGACGAGGTTCGGCAATTCGCCATCATCAATCAAGCCATCGGCTGACGCGGGAGCGCAGATGTCGTTTCTTTACAAGGCCGATCCGGCACGCGGTGCGGTGTGGGCGCGGTTGTTCGCCCAGCGGGCGCCGGAGACGGCGTTCCGACTGTGGCCCGATGTTGGCGACGCGCGCGAGGTGCGTTACCTCGCTGCCTGGAAGCCGCCGGAAGATCTCGTCACGCTGCTGCCGAACGTGGAAGTCGTATTCTCGACGGGCGCTGGCATCGACCAGTTCGACCTGTCGCGGGTGCCGGATCATATTCCGGTCGTTCGCATGGTCGAGCCCGGCATCGTCGAAGGCATGGTCGAGTATGTGACGCAGGCGGTCCTTTCGATTCACCGCGACATCTTTACCTACGCACGGCAGCAAGCCATGCGTGAGTGGACGGAACTGAGCGTGGAACCGGCAAGCGAGCGCCGTGTGGGGGTGTTGGGACTCGGCATGCTCGGGCAGGCAGTGCTGTCGCGCCTGCATGCTTTCGGGTTCGACTGCGCAGGGTGGAGCCGAACGCCGCGGCAGGTGGATGGGGTCGATTGCTACGCGGGATACGAGTCGCTCGGCGCCTTCCTTGCCCGCACCGACATACTTGTCTGCCTGTTGCCGCTGACGTCGGCGACCCGTGGCATTCTCGACAAGCGCTTGCTGAGCGGATTGCCGCGCGGCGCCTGGCTGATCAATGTCGGACGTGGCCCTCATCTCAATCAATACGCGCTCATGGCGTTGCTTGACAGCGGGCATCTGTCGGGCGCGATTCTCGATGTCACCGACCCCGAACCGCTGCCGCCGTCGCATCCGCTGTGGGCGCATCCGAAGGTGCGCATCACCCCGCATATCGCCAGCGCCACGCGACCGGAGACTGCGGTGGAAGTGGTATTGGAAAACCTGCGCAGGCATCGCGCCGGCGTACCGATGGTCGGGCAGATCGATCGCACACAGGGGTACTGAGCGCGCCGGGGTGCCCACACCGGCAGCACAAAATGCTGCGCGCGCCGCAATTTCGCGGCGCGCGTTTTTTTTACGGCTTAATTTGGCGACGCATCTGCGCTGCCGGCTCTTTAGTATGGACACAGGTTCATCCCCCGTCCCATCCGACACGCCGAGAGATCCCATGTCCAAGCAATCACTCCTCGATGCCGACCGCCGGCATCTCATCCATCCCGTCGTCAGCTTTCGCGCCCACGAGCAGCAAGGGGCCACGTTGCTCGAATCCGGGCACGGTGTTTATCTGCGCGACATCGACGGCAACGAGTTGCTCGATGCCTTTGCCGGGTTGTGGTGCGTCAACGTGGGGTATGGACAGCAGAGTGTGGTCGACGCTGCCTCGGCCCAGATGGCGAAACTGGCGTATGCCACGGGCTACTTTCACTTCGGCAGTGCACCGGCCGCGCAACTCGCCGAGAAGCTGGTGTCGATTACGCCGCGCTCGCTGCAGCATGTGTATTTTTCGCTCGGTGGTTCTGATGCCGTGGACGCAGCGCTGCGCTTCATCACGCACTATTGCAATGTGACGGGCCGCCCACAGAAGAAGCATTTCATCTCGCTTGAACGCGGCTACCACGGGTCGTCGTCGATCGGCGCGGGTCTGACGGCCATCGCGTCGTTTCATCGCGGCTTCGATGTGCCGTTGCCAACGCAACACTACCTTCCGTCGCCCTATGCGTATCGCGACCCGCTCGGGCGCGACGGGCAGGCGCTCATCGCGGCAAGTGTGGCCGCGCTCGAAGCGAAGGTTGCCGAACTGGGCGGCAGCGATCACGTTGCCGCATTCTTCTGTGAGCCGATACAGGGTTCCGGTGGTGTGATCGTGCCCCCCGTGGGCTGGCTCAAGGCGATGCGCGATGCCTGCCGCCGCCTGGATATCCTGTTCGTCGCCGACGAAGTCATCACCGGCTTCGGTCGTACCGGGCCGATGTTCGCGTGCGAGGCAGAGAACGTCGAGCCCGACATGATGACGATCGCGAAGGGGTTGACCGCGGGCTACGCGCCGATGGGCGCAGTCCTCATGAGCGACGCCATCTATCAGGCGATCGCCGACGGCGAGCAGGGGCAGGTGGTGGGGCATGGCCAGACCTATTCTGCGCATCCCGTGAGTGCCGCCGTGGCGCTCGAGGTGATTCGCCTGTACGAAGACGGTCTGATTGCCAACGGCCAGGCCGTGGCCCACGCGTTTGGGGCCGGTCTGGATTCGCTGCTCGATCATCCGCTGGTCGGCGACTCGCGGCATCGCGGATTGCTGGGTGCCCTGGAACTCGTTGCGGATAAGACAAGCAAGGCGCGTTTCGATCCGTCGCTGCGACTGGCCGACAAGATTTCGGCCGCGGCGTATCGGAACGGCGTGATCTTCCGAGCGTTCGCCGACAACATTCTGGGATTTGCGCCGGCGCTGTGTTTCACCGAGCACGACGTGGCCCTCATGGTCGAGCGTGTGAGAGCGACGCTCGACGAAGTGCTGGCGGACGATGCGGTCAGCGCCGCTCGGCGCGCCGCGTTAGGTGCCCGGAAAGCCGCGTAAACAGGAGGTTGACGTGATAGCCGGTACGGTGAGGATCCCGCCTGTGCGGCCAATCCGCTGTGTTAAGATCGTTCACGATTCACGATTGACCGCGCCCTTGTTGGCGCTTCGAAATTACGATGGGCACGGACAGCAAACTCGACCGCATCGATCTGCGCATTCTTTGCCAACTGCAAAAGCGCGGGCGTATCACGAACGTGGAACTGGCCGACGCCGTGGGCTTGTCGCCCAGCCCCTGCCTGATTCGCGTCAAGCGCCTGGAGAAGGCGGGTTATATCGTCGGCTACGGCGCACGGATTCAACTCGAAAAGCTCGGCGACATTCAGATCGTGTTTACCGAGGTGACGCTCGCCGACCATCGACGGGAGGATTTCATCCGCTTTGTCGATGCCATCCGAGACGTCGACGAGATCGTCGAATGCCATCTCGCCAGTGGTGGCTACGACTACCTGCTCAAGTTCGTCACACGCAGCGTGAGTCATTATCAAAGCATCATCGAGGGGCTGCTCGAACGCGATATCGGCATCGAGAAGTATTTCAGCTTCGTGATCATCAAGTCACCCTTCGTCAAGACGCACTACCCGCTCGAAACCCTTTTCCCGCCGCAAGGCTGACATCGTCGTCGGCTTGCGCAATCGTCTGCCCCCCGATGGCGGGGCGGCTGACGTGCGACCCTATCCCGCAAGTCGGAGAAACCCATCATGACGCTTGACCTCACGCGTGGCGATTTGCTGCGCACGCAACAATGGATCGCTGGACAATGGCGGGGCGCTGCCACCGCGCAGCGCTTCACGGTCGTCGACCCGGCAACGGGCGATACCGTTGCGATGGTATCCGACGCGCAACCGGCCGATGCGCGAGAGGCGGTAGACGCCGCCGAACGTGCGCTGCCGGCGTGGCGAGCGACGTTACCCGCCGAGCGCGCGGCATTCCTGCGGCGCTGGCATGCGGCGATGGTGGCGCATCGCGACGATCTTGCTCGCCTCATTTCGCGGGAACAGGGCAAGCCGCTGGCCGAGGCACTTGGGGAGGTCAACTACGGCGCGTCGTATGTCGCGTGGTTTGCCGACGAAGCGACGCGCGTGTATGGCGATCTACTCCCGACTCAGACGCGTGGCAAGCGCATGAGCGCCGTGAAAGAACCGATCGGGATCGTCGCGGCCGTCACGCCGTGGAATTTTCCGCTCGCGATGATTGCGAGAAAGATCGCCCCGGCGCTCGCCGTCGGTTGCACCGTGGTTGCCAAACCCGCCGAGGACACACCGCTCACTGCGCTGGCACTGGCCTATCTCGCGCACGAGGCGGGTCTGCCGGCCGGCGTACTCAATATGATTGTCGCGTCGCGAGAGCAGGGGGTCGATGCCGTGGCGCAGTGGCTCGCCGATCCGCGTGTGCGCAAGGTGACGTTCACGGGATCGACACCTGTCGGAAAGCATTTGGCGCGTGAGTCGGCGGCCACGCTCAAGAAGCTGTCGCTGGAGCTGGGAGGCAATGCGCCGTTCATTGTTTTCGACGATGCGGATCTGCCGGCGGCCGTCGCCGGGCTGATGGCGGCCAAGTTCCGCAATGGCGGTCAGACGTGTGTGAGCCCGAATCGGATCTATGTCCAGGCGGGCGTTTACGACCGCTTTGCCGGGTTGCTGACCGAGGCCGTGGCCTCGCTCAGGGTGGCACCCGCGACGGATGCCCTCGCGCAGATCGGCCCGATGATCAATGCGCGAGCGGTCGAGAAGATTGCGCGTCACGTGGACGACGCGCTCGCTCAGGGGGCGCGCGTGATGACCGGCGGGCAACGTCTTGCGGCCCTGGGGCCGAACTACTATGCACCCACCGTGTTGTGCGACGCCCATGAAGCCATGGCGCTGTCATGCGAGGAAACCTTCGGGCCGGTGGCGGCGCTGTTCCGGTTCGAGACGGAAGGCGAGGGCATTGCGCGCGCCAACGATACGCCTTTCGGCCTCGCGGCTTACTTTTACAGCGAGAATCTGCGGCGCATCGAGCGGGTGGCGAGCGCGCTCGAAGCCGGTATTGTCGGTATCAACGAGGGCGCGCTCGCGAGCGAGGCGGCGCCATTCGGCGGTATCAAGGAATCGGGATACGGTCGGGAAGGATCGAAGTACGGGTTGGACGACTATCTCGCCATCAAGTATCTCTGTCAGGGCAATCTGGGCTGACGGGATTTGCCTGCACGATGACTTTCGGTGCCGTCCCCGAGTCCCGGGCGGCAACCGCGCTCACCCAATGAACCTCGCTGGAAGACAAAATGCCCGAACTGCAACGCGCCATGGCGCCGTGTGATCGCCCCCGATCGTTTTTGGACCTCAAGGCCTTTGCGTCGGATGCGCGCCAAGGCACTGCCCCGGCGACGTCGGCAAGCGACGACCGCTTTCTGGCAAGCCGCCGTCTGGCGGATCTGCTGCCGGGCCCTGTGACGGTCGGCGTCATTGCCCTCGACGCGGCGAACGGCGCGGTGTCGTCTCACCCAGCGGACGAATTCGTCATCGTCTCCGAAGGCGCGATCATGTTCCAGCAGGGGGAGCGCGCATTCACGCTCGGGCCGGGGGGCAGCGCGGTGCTCCCTCGGGGCTCGGCATTCATGTGGTCGACGCAGGGTTCCACATCGATCGTCTTCATGCGCTGCGAGGGCGGGAATGTTACCGATCACAGTCTCGTGCCGATCGATCCGAGCCCGTCGTTGGCGCCCTCGGGGGCGCCTGCCGCTGAACTGCTCCTCACGCCGGCGCCCGTGTGCCGCAATTTCACTGACTTTCGTTCATCGGATGCGACATTCACGTGCGGCACGTGGGATTCGACGCCCTATCATCGCATCGCGATGCGTTACGCCCACTACGAACTCATGCATCTGCTCGAAGGCAGCGTGACCTTCGTGGACGAAACCGGACGCAGCGGCACGTTCTCGCGCGGCGACATCTTTCTCGTCGAACAGCGCGCGCAGTGCAGCTGGGAAAGTCGGGGCAACGTGGCAAAGGTGTACGCGATCTACCGCCCCACCTGACGCCTCCCGCCGACGGTGTCGCTACGACGTCGGCACGCCGCGCGTGATCGCCGCAAGGGAGGCGGCAGACCCGATCGGCGTGGCGTCGCCCTTATAACCGTTCGGCGGCCCATAACCATACTTTCTGAATAGCCGCGCGAGATACGACGGCGACTCCAGGCCGACGGCCGCCGCGGCCGCGAGCACCGTCATACCGGGCGAGTTCAGAAGCGTGGCCGCGATTTCGACGCGTCGCCGGGATTGATAGTCGACGACGGACTCGCCGGTGCCCTCGCGAAAGACTCGCGTCAGAGAACGCTGCGATAGCCCGAATTCGTAGGCGATACGTTCCAGCGAGATCGGCTGATCGAGCGTTTCATCGAGAAATGCGCAGATGTCGCGCACGATTTCGGCACGCGCATCGGCGCGATTTGATGGCAACGCGGCGGCCATCAAGCCGGCTTGCACACAGCTTGCGGCCAAGGTGCGGGCGGCAAGCTCCGCGCGAAATTCCGCAAGCTCGCTCGTCGGGCCCTCACTTGAGCGCACCGTTCCCGTGGCGACGCGTGCTGCGTCGAGCAACAGCAATGGCGCCGACCAGATCGAGATGCGCGCGCACGATAGCTTGCGTCGCGCCTTGCGTTCGCAAAAGACTACGAAATCGCTCGCGACGTACACCGCCACATGCGCCTGATCGGAGCGGTAGCCTCGCGTGTCGTGCAGGCGTTGAGGCGGCACGACGACGAACGATTTCGGCGCAACGCGTACCGGCGCGACATTCGATTCGACGTTGAGTACGAGTTGTCCCGTCCTGGGGAGCAGGAACATGAATTCATCGTCGTGTCGATGCGGCCGCGTGCGGTATTCACCGACCGAGACATGCCGGACATCGGCGACGCGGTCGCCATCGAGATGACGAGGGGCAGTCGGATAGGGTTTCACCAGGCGCTTCCTTTGCGTGACGGGACACTTGCAGCCCGCGCAGACGGCCGTGAACGCAACGCGGTGGATGGCGTGTTGGCAGTCGAGGCTCAGTATAACGCTTGGCGAAGAGCGATGAGAGGCGCGGGAGAGGCGCGGCGGCATCAGGCTGCCGGGTGACGGAAAACGGCAACGGCTGCCGGATCCCTGCAGGGCGACCGTCGAATCCTGGGGGGCGAAAATACGGGGCGCCGCCCGCCTTTGGCCGGATAGGGCGTGCCGAGTGGCCCGATCGGGCGCGACGGTTTTTCAAGGCTTCGGCATGCTTGCGCTACTTGACTCCCGGAACGCCCCGATGAACTTGGAAGACACTTACCCCCCAACCGATTTGCCCGTGCGCCGCCACGATGCGCCGGATTTGCGTTTCGTCAGCGTGTTTTCCGCAGGTGCGGGCGGCGGTAATCCTGCGCCTGTCGTGTTCGATGCGGACGACTTGTCATCCGATGAGATGATGGCCATCGCATCGCGCTATGGTCACGAAAGCGCCTTCGTCTGCCAAAGCCGCGACCCGCGCCACACCGTTCGGCTCCGCTTTTTTGTGCCGGCGCACGAAATGGAGATGTGCGGTCATGCGACGCTCGGCGCGATGTGGTTGTTGCGCCAAGCCGGTCGGTGGACGACACCCCATGCTACCGTCGAGACGCTAAGCGGCCTCGTTGACGTACGTTACGACGAGACGTCGCGGCGTATCGATGTCGGCCAGCCGCGTGGCATTGTCGAGCCCATTGGCGATCGGGCACTCGTGGACGCCGTATGTCGGGTGCTCAGAATCGACGCGGACGATCTTGCGTCCCTGGGCATCGTCAATGCTCGAACGAGTCGCACGAAAACGCTGATCCCGGTCCGGTCTGTGCAGGTGCTCAATGCGTTGTCGCCTGCTCTGGACGACGTGCGCACGTTGTGCGACGCACTGGACTCGACGGGGCTGTATCCGTTCGCGCTCGAACGAGCGCGGCCACTGACGCTGCATGCGCGCCAGTTTCCACGGTTGTCGGGTTATCCGGAAGACGCGGCCACCGGCATTGCTGCCGCGGCGACGCTGTACGGCGCGATTCACTATGGTTTGCTGAGCGAAGGCGAATCGTCGATGCGGGTCTATCAGGGCTTCGCGATGGGGCGTCCGTCGTGTATCCGCGTGGCATTACGTGATGCCGATCATATCGAGGCGGGCTGCTGGATCAGTGGCGCGGTGGAGTTTGCCATGCTGGAGCCGACGACATGAAGACCTTCAGCAATGCACAAGTGGCCAGTGTTCTCGACGTGCCGTCGGTGGTCGAAGCCATTCGCGCGGCCTATCGCGATATGGCGAGTGGTGCTGCAGCGGTGCAACCGCGCGCGCGAATGGGTCTTGATGACGTCAAATTCAGTGCGATGAGCGCGATGCTCGGCTCGCAGCGCATCGCGGCGAGCAAACTCTATACGACGATTGACGGTCGTTTTCGATTCTACGTCGCGCTGCTCTCGCTCGACGATGGCGAGTTGATCGCTCTACTGGAAGGCGACGCGATCACGGGGTTCCGCACATCCGCGACGACGCTGCTCGCGGCTGCCCATCTGGCACGTCCCGACAGTCGCACGCTGGGGCTTTTCGGAAGTGGCATTCAGGCGAGGGCGCATGCCTTGGCGTTTGCGAGCCGTCCTAACCTGCGCAAGGTCCGAATCCATAGTCACGACGCCTCCGGCGCTCAGGCGCTCGCCTCCGACATCGAGCGTGACCACGGCCTGGCTGCGGAGGTCACCGACGCCAGGTCGGCCGCCTCGTCCGACCTCGTCGTGCTTGCGACGCGTGCGTCGATGCCGGTTATCCGAGGGGCGTGGCTGAGCGAGGGAGCTTTCGTGGCGAGCATCGGTGCGACGCGCCCGGATCAACGCGAAATGGACGATGCATCGTTGCGACGCGCGTCACGCATCGTCGTCGACTGGACCGGGCAAACGCCGCACGAAACCGGCGACCTATGTATGCCGACGCAAACATGGCTGGCATCGTCGGCGCTCATTGATCTCTCAACGGTGATTTCCGCAGACGAGCACCGTAATGCCGGCGCTACGGACATCGTGATCTATAAAGCCGTCGGCATCGCCTTGCAGGATGCCGCCGTCGCCTATCTTGCCTACTTGCGCCTCATCGCGTAACGCACCATTCGCCGGCAATGCCGGCTGAAGTCAAGGAATCCATCATGAAGTTTCCCCTCACCTTTCGCATACTGATCGGGATGCTGCTTGGCATCGCCGTTGGCTATGCCTGTCACACGTGGCTGCCGGCAGATGAAGCCGCGCGTGCCGGTGGTTATTTCTCCCTGCTGGCCGAGCTTTTCCTTCGACTCATCAAGATGATCATCGCGCCGCTGGTTTTTTGTACGCTGGTGATCGGCGTGACGAAAATCGGGGATGTACGCGCCGCCGGGCGTATTGGCCTGCGCACCTTGGCGTGGTTTCTCGCGGCGGGCTTTCTGTCGCTGGCACTGGGTGCCGGTCTGGCGAACTGGCTGAAGCCGGGCGCCGCGCTGGATCTGCCGCTGCCGCCCGCTGATGTGACAACCGGCTTGAATGCCGGCGGATTGTCGCTCAATCAATTCGTCGTGCATCTCGTGCCAAGCAGCATCGTTGCGGCCATGTCGAGCAACGAGATTCTGCAGATCGTCGTATTTGCCGCATTTTTCAGTGCCGGCCTGTTGGCGTTGGGCGACAAAGGGGAGAGTATCGTACGCTTGCTCGACCAGACCTCGCACGTGATGCTGCGGGTCACGTCCTACGTGATGGCCGCCGCGCCGCTCGCAGTCTTTGGGGCGCTGGCGAATGTGGTTGCGACGCGCGGGCTGTCGGTCCTCGCGACGTACGGTCGCTTCATGGGCGAGTTTTACGGCGGGTTGCTACTGCTTTGGACGCTGATTGTCCTGGCGGGCGGTGTCATGTTCGGTCGACGTGTATTTTCGCTTGTGCGTTATATGCGCGTACCGATGCTATTGGGGTTTAGTACCGCGAGCAGCGAATCCGCCTATCCAAAGACGCTCGAACAGCTGGAGCGGTTTGGCGTGCCGACGCGGATCGCGAGCTTCGTGCTGCCGATCGGCTATTCATTCAATCTCGATGGCACGATGATGTATTGCACGTTCGCGACGCTGTTTATCGCACAGGCCTATGGCGTACACCTGTCGTTTGCCCAGCAGTTGTCGATGCTGGCGATCTTGATGTTGACGAGCAAAGGCATGGCGGCGGTGCCGCGCGCCTCGCTTGTGGTGATCGCTGCTACGTTGAGCCAGTTCAATATCCCGGAGGCAGGACTGTTGCTGGTGATGGGCGTGGATCACTTTCTCGACATGGGGCGCACGGCGACCAACGTGCTAGGCAACGCGGTGGCGTCGGCGGCCGTGGCCAAATGGGAAGGGGTGCTTGCCTCGTCAACACAAGACGACTTGGCGCCTTCGCCGCGCCTCGCACGCAATGAGCCGCGTGAATCGGCCGGGCTCGACTTGCCGTTGGAAAGTGAGCCCAGTCGCGTTTGACCACGTCGGGCATGGGCGTGAATCGGCTCGGCGGCCTCTCAAGTCAGCCGTGCGTCAGTCTGCGGACTCGATCGTGATCTCGGGATGCGTGCGGAATTGCACCAGTCTGTCATCGTCGGCGCGCGCTTCGGTGATGAGCGTCCAGAGCCGTTCCAGCGGCGTCCAGTGCTGCTGACTCGCGCGATCGAGCTTATTGGCGGTGACCAGCACATACACGTCGGCCGACTGGCGGACGATGCACTCCTTGAGCCACGCCTGCTCGGCGGAGGCCTCGCACAGGCCGCGTCCGGCAACGACGCCGTCGGCACCCAGAAATGCCTTGTCGACCGACACGCGGGAGAGTGCGAGTTGTGCCAACGGCCCGAGTACGCTCATGCTCGACGGTCGCACGTCGCCGCCGATCAGCGTCACAGGCACCTTGTTGGCCGCCAGCGCACCGACGACGAGCAAGTTGTTCGTGACGACGTGCACCCCCTCACGCCCGGCAAGAAAACGCGCCATCGCTTCGGTGGTCGTCCCCCCATCGAGAAAGATCGTATCGCCGTCGGTGACGTGTGCCACGGCGGCGCGTGCGATGACATCTTTCTGTTCGCGGAAGCTCTCACGACGCAGCTCCAACGATTCCTCTGGTTCGTGCATGCGTATCGGCGCCGCGGCGCCGCCGTAGGTGCGCACGACGCGACGCTCGTCGGCCAGAGCGCGCAGGTCGCGGCGCACCGTTGCCTCCGACATGCCGAAATGGGCGCACAAGGCAGCGACATCCGTCATGCCTGACAGGACGGCTTTGAAAATCGCCTCACGGCGGTTCGCAACTTTCATGAGTGGATCGGTGCTGAGCAAAACGGGAGAAATGCGAGCGAAGGACGGGTTCGCCGCGCGGCGCGCATAGTGTAGCGTCCCCGCGTGCAGCCATCGTCCAACGCGCCGCCCCGAACGACCACGATACCCTCACGACGGGTGCCGAGAAATGATTGATTCGATCATTTTTTTGGAAAATCCGACGTGATGAAAGCCCGTGGGGAGTGGATTTCACTCGGCGATTACGCATTATTCACAATATTTGCACATTTTTCTGGCAGCGATTAGACTTCAGTCTGATCAAATCGATCAAAATAATGATCGATTGGTTTATATCCACATTGGTCGGGAGACAACCATGGCTCAAATTCGTATCAAGCGCGCCATCGAGCGCGTGCCGGGGGGGATGATGATCGTTCCCTTGCTGATCGGTTCGTTGATTGCCACCTTCATGCCGGGGATGCCGACGTTCTTCGGCTCGTTTACCAACGCGTTGTTCACGGGCGCGCTGCCGATCCTCGCGGTGTTCTATGTCTGCATGGGCGCCAGCATCGATGTCAAGGCAACGCCGTACCTGATCAAGAAAGGCGGGGCGTTGTTCGCGGCCAAGATCGGCGCGGCGATTGTGGTCGGTATCGTGCTGGGGCATTTCCTGGGTGAGGCACCGGTCGCGTCGGGCATGTTCGCCGGCATTTCCACGCTGGCCGTGGTCGCGGCGATGAACGACACCAATGGTGGCCTGTACATGGCGCTGATGGGGCAGTACGGTCGCTCGGAAGACGTGGGCGCCTACACGATCATGTCGCTGGAATCGGGCCCGTTCCTGACGATGGTCACGCTGGGTGTCGCGGGCTTGTCCGCGTTCCCGTGGCCGACGCTGGTGGGCAGCATCCTGCCGCTGGCCGTGGGGATGTTGCTGGGCAATCTCGATCGTGAAATGCGTGATTTTCTGGGCCGTGCCGTGCCGGTGATGATTCCGTTCTTCGCGCTGGCGCTCGGCGCGGGGCTTGATCTGCACAAGGTCTGGCAGGCGGGCCTGCTGGGCATCCTGCTCGGCTTTGCCGTCGTCGTCGTCACAGGTATTCCGCTTTACATCGTCGACCGCCTGACGGGCGGGACGGGCGTGGCGGGTACGGCCGCCGCGAACACGGCTGGCAATGCCGCCGCGGTGCCCGCGCTGATCGCTGCCGCCAATCCGGTCTACGAGGCCGCCGCCAAGAGCGCAACGCTGCTGGTGGCAGCCTGCGTGGTGGTGACGGCCATCGTCTCGCCGATCCTGACGGCCGCGGTTGCCAAGCGTGTGGCGGCCCGGGGTCTGGGGGCTGCGGCCAAGGGAGCGGTGCAGTGAGCATGCTCATTGTCGCCGACGATTTGTCCGGCGCGGCCGACTGCGCGATCGGCTTTACCAACGCCGGTCGTCGTAGCGTCGTGTCGCTCGATATCGAAGGCTTCAATGCGACGGCGCAAGTGGTGGCGATCGACATCGACACGCGCCGTCTGTCGGCGCACGAGGCCGCCGCACGCGCAGTCGCGGCGTGGCAGCGGCTTGCCGCGCCAGAACGGCGTCTCTACAAGAAGATCGACTCGACACTGCGTGGCAACTGGGTTGCGGAAGTCGCTGCGCTGCAGCCGCTCGCGGGCTTGGCCATTGTGGCGCCGGCGTTCCCTGCCACGGGGCGTGTCGTGCGAGACGGAGAAGTGTTCGTGCGCGGTGTGCCATTGGCCGAGACCGACACCTGGCGACTGGAGCATGACGCTCAGGAGGCGCGACTCGCGCCGATGTTGGCGGCGGCGGGCGTGAGGGCGCAGATCATGTCCTCGGATTTGCTGCGCAAGGATTTTGTGGCGGCGCGTGCAGCGTTGACCGATGTCGTTGCGCAGGCGCGCGCCAACGGCGTGACGGCGTTGATCGTCGATGCGCAGACCGATGACGATCTCGTCATGCTGGCGCGCGCGAGCGTCGGGCTGACGGACATCTTTTGGGTCGGCTCGGGCGGTCTCGCTCGCGCACTGGCCGAACAATCGGCATTGTTCGCGCCGACGGATGGGACGGGCGATACGAGCGGTAAGGGCGGCATGGGCGACGCGCGAGACAATGCGCGCGTGACGAGCGACGCCGGGACGACCGGTCCCTTGCTGACGCTGGTGGGCAGCCTGTCCGCCGTGTCGCAACAGCAGTGCGCGCGGCTATGCGCGGAGCACGCGGTGGTCGAATGGATCGTGCCGCCCGCGGTCCTGCGCGCCGGCGCGTCGCATCCCGACAGCGCACGCTGGTGTGCGGCGATTGGCGATGCCATTGGGCAGGGAAGCGACCTGCTGGTGCGAATCGGGCGTGACGATGCCTTCGATCCGGCAGAGGGTGCGCAGCTTTCGGCCTCGCTGGCGGCGTTGATCGCGCCGCACTTCGCGCGCTTGTCGGGCCTTGTCGTCACCGGCGGCGAGACGGCGCGCGCGATGTTGAGCGCGGTGGGTATCGGCGCGCTCGAACTGCTCGCTGAAGTGGAGCCTGGCGTCGCCGTGGGGCGGCCGGCCAATGGGGCGTCGATGCGCATCGTGACGAAGGCCGGCGCTTTCGGCGGCGAAGCGGCGCTGCATAGCGCCTACCGATATTTGCGCACGACGCCCGACCTGCGCGAGCGCCATTGAGGCAACGCGAGCCGGTAACGCAACAACAGAACATCATCCCGGAATACTTTCCGGACGTCCTCCCAACGAAATGGATATCAACGCAAACGCCATGAATCAATATCTCCCCGTCATTGGCATCACCATGGGTGACGCGGCTGGCGTCGGCCCGGAAATTATCGTGAAGAGCCTGGCGCACGACAGCGTGTACCAGCAATGCCGCCCCGTCGTGATCGGCGACGCGCGACGTCTCGAGCAGGCCATCGCCATCGTCAAGATGCCGCTGAGCGTGCGTCGTATCGAGACGGTCGCGCAAGCGCGCTTCACGCCAGGCGTGATCGAGTGCATCGACCTGGGCCTGATCCCCGAGGACTTGCCGTTTGGCCAACTGTCGGCGATCGCGGGCGATGCCGCGTACCGGTACATCGCGCACGCGGCGAAGCTGGCCGAAGCCGGGGAAATCGACGCGATCTGCACGGCACCGCTGAACAAGGAAGCGCTGCACGCGGGGGGGCACAAGTTCCCCGGACACACCGAGATGCTCGCTCACCTGACGGGGATCGAAGAGGTGTCGATGATGCTTGTCGCGCCGAACCTGCGGGTGATTCACGTCACGACCCACATCGGCATCATCGATGCGATTCGCAAGATCGAGCCGGGCCTGGTTCAGCGTACGATCGAGCGCGGTCACGCTACGCTGGTCAAGGCGGGCATCGCGAATCCCCGCATTGCCGTGTGCGGCATCAACCCGCACGCGGGCGAGAACGGCTTGTTCGGCTACGGGGAAGAGGAAGAGAAGATCGTGCCGGCCGTGCAACGCTTGCGTGAGCGCGGCTGGGATATCGAAGGTCCGTTGCCTGCCGATACGTTGTTCTTCCGCGCCGGGCGCGGCGATTTCGATCTCGTGGTCGCCATGTACCACGATCAGGGGCATGGCCCGGTCAAGGTGCTGGGCCTGGAGGCAGGCGTGAACGTGACGGTCGGCTTGCAGGTGGTGCGCACGTCGGTCGACCACGGCACGGCGTTCGACATCGCGGGCAAGGGCATTGCCGACGAGCGCAGCCTGCTCGAAGCGCTGCGCCAAGGGGCCGAACTGGCGACGCGTCGGGCATGAATGCCGCTGACGCCGACGCTTCGCGCGTCGTCGTCAGTGGATCATTCCACCCCCATGTGTCCGCGATCGTTGATTTCGCGGATCAGCGAGCGCAACGCGCTGACGATGCGCTCGGTCATTCCCTCAGGCGGACGCCGCTGCGCCCATACGAGTCCCACATCCATCGACGGCACGCCCGTGCTCAGATCCCGTCGCAGGATTCGCCCACCGTCGATCGACCAGGGGCGATAGACGAGGTCCGAGAGAATCGATACCCCATAGCCCTGCGCCACGAGGCTACGAATTGCCTCGATCGAGCGAGTCCGGAAGTGCACGACCGGTTCGACCTGCGCGGCGTGCCAGTAGCGCTCGACCGTCTGCACGTGTTCATCCATATCAAGCAACAGGAAGCGCTGTCCGCGCACATCGTCGAGCGTGACGCTTGGCTTGTCTAGCAGCGGATGTCCGGGGCTGGTCCACAGCCGGCGCGTCGAGCGCAGCAACGTGTGCGAGACGAGTCCGTCAGCCACGACGTTCGACACTAACAGCAACGCCAGGTCGACCTCGCCCGCCAGCACAGCCGCTTCCAGTTCGCGGCGGTCGCCCTCGATCAACGTGAGTTCGACGTTCGGGAAGCGCTTGGACAAGGTGCTGGCCACCGAAGGCAGCAGATATGCCGAAATCGTTTCGGTGACGGCCAGTCGCAGACGGCCACCCGCATCGTCTGGAAGCGTGCGGGCCTCTTGCAGTGCGTCGTCGGTGGCGTTGAGGATACGGTAGGCGTGACGCAGAAATCGCTCGCCGGCCTCGGTCGGCCGCAGCCCCTTCGCGTGTCGTATGAAAAGCGGTGTGCCGACGATCACCTCCAGATTCTGCAAGGCAATCGTCAGCGACGACTGCGACGCGCTGCATCGCTCGGCTGCGCGCATCACCTGTCCTGTCTCGGCCACCGCCACGAAATACTCGATCTGACGCAGGGTTGGTTTCATTTAAAAAATCAATATTGCAAACTATATTTTTTATATTAGTAATAAAAGTGACGGCTGTATAGCATCGGAACATCGATTCCTATAGAGACGCATGAGACATGGTTCAGGAGGTCAAGCCCGGGTTCTGCACGTTGTGCCGCTCCCGCTGCGGCACGCTGGCTCGCGTGGAAAACGATGCGCTGATCGCGGTCGAACCCGATCCGTCGCATCCGAATGGCGCCGCGATGTGCCGCAAGGGCAAGGCGGCGCCGGAGCTGGTGCATCACCCCGACCGGTTGACTACACCGCTGCGCCGCACCACGCCGAAGGGGGCGGACGACCCGGGTTGGACGCCCATCTCGTGGGACGAAGCGCTCACCGAAATCGCTGCGCGACTGGGCGACATCCGTCGCGAGAGCGGTGCGCATGCCGTCGCGTTTGGCGTGACGACCCCAAGCGGCACGCCGCTATCAGACAGCATCGACTGGATCGAGCGCTTCATCCGGGTGTTCGGTAGCCCGAACACGATCTACGCGACGGAAATCTGCAACTGGCACAAGGATTTCGCGCACGCGTTCACGTTCGGGTGCGGCATGCCGACCGCCGATTACGCGCAGGCAGACGTCATCATGGTCTGGGGCCACAACCCCACGAGTACGTGGTTGAGCCAGGCGAACGCGATCGGGCGAGGGCGGGCGCGTGGCGCCAAGTTGCTCGTCGTCGACCCGCGCAAGACACCGCTTGCCGCCGACGCCGATGCCTGGCTGCCCGTGCGGCCCGGCACCGATGCGGCGCTGGCGCTCGGTCTCGCCCGTCGTCTGATCGACAGTGGGCGCTATGACGAGATGTTCGTGCGCCGGTGGACCAATGCGCCGCTGCTCGTGCGCAACGACAACGGGCACTTCCTGCGCGTACGCGATGTGGCTGCGACGCACGTCGGCGTGTCGCCGGAAGCCTTCGTGATCTGGAACGAAGCGGCGGCGGCACCGCAGCCGTACGAGACGACCCATGCGCTGAGCCGCGACGCGGCGAACCAAGCCGCCCTGCGCGGCGAGTTTGCGGTGATGTCCGGCGACGGATCGCGCATTGCCTGCCGGCCGGCGTTCGATCGTCTCTGCGCGGGGCTGGCCGCTTACGACGCGGCGACCGTAAGCGCACTCTGCGGCGTTTCTCCTGCGCAGCTCGACGCCGCCGCTGACCTCTTCACCGGGGCACAGCGCGTCGCTTATCACGCATGGTCGGGTGTCGCGCAGCACGCGAACGCGACGCAAATCGAGCGCGCCATCGCGGTCTTGTACGCACTGACCGGCAGCTTCGACAGACGCGGGGGTAATCGCGTGATGACGCGTCAACCGTTGAATGCCGTCAGTCAGCACGATCTTTTGAGCCCCGAGCAGCAGGCCAGGGCGCTGGGCCTCGACGCGCGTCCGCTGGGACCGCCTGCGCGCGGCTGGGTGACCGCGCGCGATACCTACCGCGCGATTCTCGATGGCACGCCCTATCGTGTGCGCGCGCTGTTCTGCTTCGGTACCAACGTGCTGGCGTCGCAGGCGGATTATGCGATGGCGCGCGAGGCGCTCGAAGCGCTCGAGTTTCACGTCCATTGCGATCTGTTCGAAACGCCGTCGGCGCGTTTCGCCGATATCGTGCTACCGGTGAACACGCCATGGGAACGCGAAGGCTTGCGCGCCGGCTTCGAGATCGACGATCGCGCCGACGCACTGATCCAACTTCGCCAGCGCATGGTGTCGCCGCGCGGTGAGTCGCGCAGCGACAACGACATCGTGTTCGATCTCGCAGTGCGCCTGGGCATGGGCGACGCCTTCTTCGGCGGCAGTCTCGATGCCGGCTGGAATCATCAACTCGCCCCGCTCGGGCTCGACGTGCAGACGTTGCGCGCGCATCCCGAGGGCATTTCGCGTCCGCAGCCGCAATATGAGCGCAAATACGCGCGCACCGAGGCCGGCGATGTGCGCGGCTTCGCCACCGAAACGCGGCGTGTCGAGCTGTATTCCGAGCATCTGCTGCGTCACGGATATCCGCCGGTACCGGTGCATGTGGCGCCCCGTGCCGTGAGCGACGATGAGGCGCTGCGCTTCCCGTTGCTGCTCGGTTCGACCAAGAACGGCTACTACTGCCACAGTCAGCATCGCGGACTCGCGAGCCTGCGCATGCGCGCCCCCGATCCCGTGGTGCATCTGCATCCGACGCTGGCGGCGCGCAGGCACATCGCCGAAGGCGATTGGGTGCGCGTGACGACGCCGGCCGGGGTCGCGCGCTTTCGCGCGGCGTTCGATGCCGGATTGGGCCTCGACGTGCTGCTTGCCGAATACGGCTGGTGGCAGGCTTGCGACAGCGTGGGACGTGACGGTTTCGCGATGGCGGGCGATCAGTCGAGCAACTTCAACGCACTGGTGACGACGCAGGACATCGATCCGATCAGCGGTGCATCGCCGTTGCGCTCGTTTCGATGCGACGTTGCGCGCGATCCGGCGAGCAATCCGGCCCGCCGCCCATGGGACGGCATGGCGCGCTTTCGCATTGCCGCGCTCGATGCCGCGGCCGAGGGGGTGTGCGCCATCGCGCTCGATCCGCTCGACGACGTGGGGCTACCCGACTATCTGCCGGGGCAGCACGTTACCGTGCGCGTATCGATTCCCGGGCAAGGGCAGCCCGTAACACGTGCGTACTCGCTCACCGGGCCCTCCAGCGAGCGCGACCGTCGCGGCTATCGCATTGCCGTGCGTCATCAGCAGGGGCGCACGTCCGAGGGCACACCGTTTGACGGCCTGGTCTCGAGTTGGCTGAACACCGGCGCTCGCGTGGGCGACGTGATCGAACTGGGCGCCCCGTCCGGGCGCTTCGTCATGCCGCTGCGCAGCCGCCAGCCGGTGGTGTGTTTCGCCGGCGGCATTGGTATCACGCCGTTCCTCTGCTATCTGGAATCGCTGGCGGAGCAGGCCGAGCGCGCGCCCTTGCCGCTGCCCGACGTCTGGCTGCATTACGCCAACCGCAATGGCGCCACGCACGCCTTCCGGGATCGGCTGGCGGCGCTTGCGCAGCGCCTGCCCAACGTGCGCGTCTTCAACTACTACGACGCGCCGCGCGAGGCGGATGTTCTCGGTCGCGACTACGCCTCGGCAGAGCGGCTGTCTGCGGCCGTGGTGTCCGACGACCTGATCAAGCGACGCGCACGCTTCTACGTGTGCGGTCCGGCGCCCATGATGACGGCCGTGATGGCGGGGTTGGCGGCGCGTGGCGTACCCGCGTTCGACATGTTCAAGGAGGCGTTCCGTTCGCCGAGCGCGCCGCGTGTGGACGCCGGGGCCGCGTGGCCCGTTACGTTCGCTCGCTCGGGCCGCGAGGCTGTCTGGATGCCGTCGCACGGCAGCCTGTTGTCGTTTGCCGAGTCGCTGGGGCTGGCACTGCCAAGCGGTTGCCGTGTCGGGCAATGCGAGAGTTGTGCGGTGCGCGTGCTGGCTGGCGAGGTCGAGCACCTGGGCGACGTGGCGCTCGACGAGCCCGGCATGTGTCTGGCCTGTCAGGCCGTGCCGCGCGAAGCCATCGTGCTCGACGCCTGACATCTCATTTCCACCTCGACGAGGAGCTGTACTCATGAAATTCATCGACGCCGACGCCACTCGCGAGGCATTGGCTTTCGGCCCGTTGCTCGACGCGCTTCGTAGCCTGTTCGTCACCGGATGCGACGTGCCGCTGCGCCACACGCACGTCATCTCGGAATCGGGTACGCGCGATGCGATGACCGTGCTCATCATGCCCGCGTGGCAGCCCGGCGGTTATCTCGGCATCAAGACCGTCAACATCGCACCGGCCAATGCGCAGCGCGGCGTGCCGGGTCTGCATTCGACCTATCTGCTCTATGACGCCACGACGGGCGTGCCGCTGGCGCAGATGGACGGCAACGAGATCACGTCGCGCCGCACGGCGGCGGCCTCTGCGCTGGCTGCCTCGTATCTGGCGCCAGACGATGCGTCGCATCTCGCGCTGCTCGGCGCGGGCCGCGTGGGGGCGCTCGTGCCGCTGGCCTATCGTGCGGTGCGCCCCATCACACGTGTGAGCGTGTGGGATCGCGATGCGCAGGCGTCCGGGCGTCTGGTCGAGCGCCTGCATGCGCAAGGTTTCGACGCGGTCGTGTGCCATACCGCGAAGTCGGCCGTCGAAGGCGCGGACGTCGTCACCTGCGCAACGCTGGCGACCGAGCCCGTCGTGCAGGGCGACTGGTTGGCGCCGGGCGTCCATCTGGATCTGATCGGCAGCTTTACGCCGCAGATGCGCGAAGCCGACGATCTCTGCTTTGCCGGCGCTTCGTTGTACGTCGACACCGACGAAGCGCTGGCCAAATCGGGGGAGTTGCTCGGACCGATGTCGCGAGGCGTGTTCACCGCGTCGGACGTGCGCGGCACGCTGGCCGACCTGTGTCGCGCAGGACGCGGATGTCGTAACGGCGGGGGTGAGCGCACGGTATTCAAGGCCGTAGGGACAGCGCTGGAAGATCTCGCGGCCGCCACGCTCGTCTGGCAGGCGACTCAACACGCTTGACGCGACGCAGGCAGCGGGCGATGGACGACGGCGGCGATGAAAGGTCGCTGCCGCAGGGCTGGGCACGGGGCGCGCATCGCGAGGTGCGGCGGTGCCGATCATGACAAACCTAAGGGAACACAGGCAATGAAACCGGGAAATTCACTTTCGAGCATGTCGGAGACGCCGCAGGACGGCGGACTTCTGGAACGTCTGGCGGCGGCGGTCACGCGTTGGTCCGAGCGCTGGTTTCCGGACGCCTATCTTTTCGCGGCGCTTGCCGTCATCGTATGCGCGGGCGGCGCGCTCGCCATCGGTGTCCCGGCGGTCAAAGTGGGCGTGGCCTTTGGCGACGGTTTCTGGAGCCTGATCCCGTTCACGATGCAGATGGCCATCGTGGCGATCTCGGGCTATGTGGTGGCCGTCTCGCCGCCCGCGGCGTTGCTCATCCGCAAGATGGCCACGCTGCCGCGCAGCGGTCGTAGCGCGGTGGCGTATGTGGCATTTGTGAGTATCGTGCTCTCGCTGTTCAACTGGGCCATCAGCCTGGTCTTCGCCGGCCTGCTGGTGCGCGCGATTGCGCGCCGCGACGACATTCGCATGGACTACCGTGCGGGGGGCGCCGCGGCGTATCTGGGCATGGGGGCGACGTGGGCGCTCGGCCTGAGTTCGTCGGCGGCGCAGTTGCAGGCCAACCCGGCAAGCTTGCCGAAGGCGCTGGTCGAGATCACCGGCGTCATTCCGTTCGCCGACACCATCTTCCTGCCGCAATCGATGGCGATTGCCGCCGTGCTGACGGTGGTGTCGGTGGCGCTGGCTTACTACTCGGCACCGCGCGACGACCGCGCAACCATCGCGGCCGACCTCGGTGTGTCGCTCGACGATATGGCAAAGCCTTACGTGCGTGCGCAACGCCCAGGAGATTGGCTTGAATACAGCCCGGTAGTCACGGTGCTGATCGTGGCGCTGGGCGTGCTCTGGATCGGACATGAGTTCACGACAAAGGATCCGCTGCTGGCGATCTCCAATCTGAACACTTACAACTTCGTGTTCCTGATGTTGGGCATGTTGCTGAACTGGCGTCCCCGCCGGTTTCTCGATGCGATCGCGAAGTCGGTGCCGTCCGTGGCGGGCGTGCTGATCCAGTTCCCGCTCTACGGCGGCATTGCCTATCTGCTGACCAAAGCGCCGGGCATCGACGGGGCGACGCTTTCGCACCACCTGTCGAGCTTCTTCGTGGCGATCTCGTCGCAGACGTCTTTCCCGGGCGTGATGGGCGTGTATTCGGCGGTACTGGGCTTCTTCGTGCCGTCGGGCGGCGGCAAGTGGATCATCGAGGCTCCGTATGTGATGCAGGCAGCCAACGACCTGCATGTGCACCTGGGGTGGGCGGTGACCGTGTACAACGCAGCCGAAGCGCTGCCGAATCTGATCAATCCGTTTTGGATGCTCCCGCTGCTGGGGGTGCTAGGTCTGCGCGCGCGCGACATTGTCGGATATACGTTCACGCAGTTGTTGGTGCACTTCCCCGTGGTCATTGTCATGCTGTGGCTGCTCGCGCAGACATTGACGTATCACCCGCCGGTCATGCCGTGAGGTGTAGGTTGTCGCGCGAACTTCGGAGGTCGAAGCGGATTGCGATTGGCGCTACACTGTGCCCCGAAAAAGGTGATCCATGTCGCACTTCACGGGGGAATTCGAAACATGTCAGCCAGAACCTTGCTGATCGCCTGCCTGGCCACCGCAGGAATATCGGTGGCCGGTGGCGCGGCCGCTCAGTCCTACTTGCAGAGTGGCGATCTGAACAGCATCCGCCAGTCGAATCAGGCCGCGCCGGGTGGTCAGCCCGGCGTGGGGCTTACGCCGCCTGCGTCGACACATGACAGGGAAGGCGGCGTTGGCGCACGGTTCAAGCAGGGCATGGCGGAGGGTGAGCGGCAGGCACAACGCCAGCGTGAGTCGTCCGCGACAAACGATATGCAGATGAGGCAACTGACGGATCCGCAACGCGCGCCGCAAGGTCGTTTCCCGGGCGCGTCGACGAACGCGCAGGGTGCGGTCTACTTCAACGAGCAGGGGCCCACCGCTTGCAAGCGAGATCCGGTGTCGGGGCAGGTGCAATGTGGGGCGACCACCTCACGATAAGCGCCGTCTTACCGCTTTCGATTATCGCGATGCGACATCGTCCGGGCGGCACACCGACAGCACCTGTTGTCGAAGCCAGCGATGAACGGGGTCCGCGTCCATTCGGGGATGCCACATCAACGACACGGCAATCTGTCCTGTCGTCACCGGCAGGTCGAACACGTGGACCGGCGCGGATGAGGTTGCGACCCGCTGTGCGGCGCGTTGCCTCATGAGTGACGCAGGCACCAGCGCGATCAAGTCGGACGCCTGCGCTACGGACAACGCCGCCGGAAAGCTTGGCACCACCGCGACAATATCGCGGTGCAGACCCAGCGCGTCAAGCGCGACATCGACAGGCCCCCGCCCGGCGCCGTGCCGCGATGCCACGACATGCCCGAACGCAACGTATCGCTCGGCGTCCGGCGCGCCGTGCGCGACGAGCGGATGGCCCGAACGCACCACGCCCACGAAGTGATCGCGGAACAGCGTCTGCAGGCGAATTTCCGGGCCCATGTTGCTCGCCCCGCCGATGTCCCCCAGCACGCCGATTTCCAGATCGGCCTCCCCGCCTCGCAACGGCATCGCGGTCTTTTCCGCCTTGGACAGAAAGCGCAGGCTCACGAACGGGGCCGCCTGTGTGAGCGCGGCAATCAACGACGCGCCGAAGGCGTCGACGAAGCCATCGTTGGCGCGAAGCGTAAAGGTGCGGCGCAGTGTGGCGAAGTCAGGCGATGATGTGGCGGGCGCGAGCAGCAGGCGTGCTTCGTCGACGGCGCCTCGGCTGCGCGTGCGCAATTGCTCGGCGTGCGGCGTGAGCACCATGCGGCGACCGGCGCGAACCAGCAGCGGATCGCCCGTGGTGTCGCGCAAGCGGCTCAGCGTACGGCTCATCGCCGATGCGCTCAGCCCCAACCGGCGTGCGGCACTTGCCACGCTGACTTCGGCGAGCAGGGCATCCAGCGCTATTAGCAGGTTCAGATCGGGGTCGGTCATGGGGGCGACGGAACGAGATGTGGCGTTACGCGCATGTTATCAGTGCAACGGCTGCGTCTTCCGCCATGTCTTGCATCGACCTATAGTCCCTCACAGCACACGTCGTACCGCCTCCCGGCATTCCGTCGCGGACGTGCGGGCGACGTTGGATACGAGGAACGACGCATGCAGAACGAAACAATCTCCCAAGTTTCCCCGCAAAAAACTGTCTTGCTGTTCGGCGCATCGCGCGGTCTGGGCTTCGCAATGGCGCAGGCGTATCTCAGGCGCGGCTGGCATGTCATCGCCACGGCTCGGCAAGGGTCGTCTGGCGCGCTCGATGCGTTGGTTGATAGCTTGGGCGCAGCCGTCGGCGGTGCGCTGGAGGTCGAAACGGTCGATATCGCGATACCGGCGCAAGTCACCGCATTGCGCGAGCGATTGGCGGGGCGCCGTGTCGATTTGCTCTTCGTGAACGCCGGGGTGAAGAACGACGACCGTGAGACGATTGCCGACGTGTCGACCGAGGAGTTCGTGCGCGTTATGGTGACGAACGCGCTGAGCCCAATGCGGGTGATCGAGACGTTCGAGTCGCTTGTGCCTCCCGGCGGCACGCTGGGGGTGATGTCCTCGGGACAGGGCAGCGTCACGAACAACACGAACGGCCACTACGAGGTCTACCGGGCCAGCAAGGCGGCGCTCAACATGTTGATGCGCAGCTTCGCGGCGCGGCATGGCGACGACACGCGCACGTTGCTGCTGACGGCCCCCGGCTGGGTACGCACGGACATGGGCGGGGCGGACGCGCGTCTGAGCATCGACGAGAGCATCCCCCACCTGATCGACACCATCACGGCGCACGAGGGGCGCGCCGGACTGCACTACGTCGACTATCTCGGTCGTACGGTGCCATGGTGATGATGTGCCACAACGGATTGCTGCTCCCGCAGCGGTCTGTCGAGTGCAGCGTTCGGCGAAAGACGTTACCGCCGCGCACCTCCAGACGTCACTTCGGCTAAGATGCCAGCATCGACGTCGTGGCCGATGCGATAGCTCCGAGAGCGAGGCCGTTCGAGCCCGCCATTCCGACAATCCGGCAATGAAGCCATTTGGTAACGGTGGGCGACGCCTGGTCGCCTGCGCGATCGTGGGTGCGGCAAGCGTGTGCGCGGCCGCGGCGCTGGCGCAGCCGCCGCAGTACAAGAACGATGCCGAGTTGATGGGGGCGGCGATCGCGTCCCCCGAAGGTGTCGGCGAGGTGCTCGCGCGGCTCGTGCAGAAGTGCGGGCTCTATGGCGCGGCCACCCGAACGCACGGGAATGCGGCATTGCGCGCGTGGCAGACGCGGCACCGCGACTATCTCGCGGAGGGCCGGCGCGTGCGTGCCGAATTGCAATCCACCTATACCGATCCCGAAGCGCGCGCGCGCTTCGACGACTTGCTGCGCAACCAATTGCCGATGCTTGTCGAGCGCCAGTTTGTCGTCTATTCCCGCAGCATCGACGATCAGCCGACCGAGAGCGCGAAAGCGGATCTGTGCGATGGCTATTTCTCGGCGGTGGATGACCGTCAGTTCGATCTCAAGGTGAACGACCCGGCGCTCGCCGCGTTCTTCGACCGGCGAATTGCGGCACGTGCCGCGCCCGTCAGTGCGGACGATGCCGGGGGCGCCAGCCATCCGAGCGGGGGGGAGGATGCCGCAGCCAGCGCGCCGCCCGCACCGGCGGCGCCGGCCAAGTGAGCACGGCTATGCGGCCGCAGCCGTGTCGCCGTCCTCCGGCCGCTCGCCCGTCAGCAGGTAACGCATGAGATCGGCCACGGGGCGAATGCGCTCGCCGAAGGGCAACGGGTCGCGGCCACGGAAGAAGAGTCCGCGCGCCACATCGCCACGCACCGCCTGGGCGAGTTTCAGATCGATGCAGAACTGCCCGATGCGCGCCACGCCATCGCGCAGCCCACAGGCCTGCAGGCAATCGAATCCTTCCAGACACTGCCGCACCTTTGCCTTCGCTTGCAGGGCGGTCTCACGCGAGAGGTACTTCTTCAGCCACGGTGTCAGCACTGCACGCGCAGGCAGCCCGGCCACGCTGGTGAACTCGGCAATGTCTTCCGGCCGCGCGCTCGCCAACACCGCCTTGAACGCCGGATGCGCGTCAGATTCCTCGGTCACGGCAAACGCCGTGCCCAACTGCACGCCCGCCGCGCCTTGCGCCAGCCAGTGCCGAACCTGCTCGTGACGGTGGATCCCGCCGGCCACGATCAGCGGTACACGGGACCATTCGATGCCGAGCGTCGCATAGATTTCCCGGCACTCCGCGAGCACGCGATCGAACGAGAAGCGTGCGTCGCCCAGCTCTTCGATGCGTGACGCCCCGAGATGCCCGCCCGCATGTGCTGGATGCTCGATGACGATGGCGTCCGGCAGGCGGCCCTTCTTCATCCACTTGCGCAACACGAGGCTGACGCCGCGCGAGTCCGACAGAATCGGGATGAGCGCGACGCTTGGATGAGACGCCGTGAGTTCCGGCAGGTCGAGCGGCAATCCGGCACCCATGACGATGGCATCGGCGCCGCTCTCGCACGCCTGTCGTACCAGCGATGCGTGTGCGCTCACCGCCTTCATGACGTTGACCGCCACCAGTCCGTGACCGTCGGCAATCGCCTTGGCGGCGTGGATTTCGCGGTCCAGTGCAATCAGGTTGACCGCCTCGATGGCCGCCTTCTTGCCCTCGGGGGTGTGAAGGCCGTCGACTTCGGCGAGCAGGTCAGGATGATGGTGGCGCAGATCGATACTCGCGATCGTCCCCATGCCGTTGTGCCGTGCCACCGTGCCGGCGAGCCGGTGCGCGGAGATGCCGATGCCCATGCCGCCTTGCACTACCGGCACCAGCCGGCGGCCGGCCAGCGTCAACCATTGCTCGTTCATGTCAGTTCCGTCCATCGAGGTGGGCTCGCGCGGGCGATGGCGCCGTGTGACGGCGCGCCCACGCGAAAAGGGCAGTCTGGCACCTGCCCCGCGAACGGGTCTTGCGATGGGTCAAGCGCGGGCGCACTCAGACGGTGTGGAGCCTGCGGCATGACGTCGCAGCCGCTGGCCCCGCGTGTGGCCGCTTGTGAGCAGACGCTAGTCCGCGCGGGCTTTGGGCGGCGTGCCGCTCAGTTTCATGCCGAGGCCACGCAGGAGCACGCGCAGCCCGTCGGCCTTTCCCAGTTGCGGACGATGACGGAAGACGTCGTAGTTGACGGCTTCAATCCGGTCGAGGATGCGCAATCCACCATGCACCACGCAACATAGTTCCAGGCCGAAGCGGCCCGGCACACGGTTGGCGAGCGGCGCGCCGCGCAGCATCATCCGCCGTGCGAAGTCGACTTCGTAGCGCATGAGCGCGCGCCAGCGCTCGTCGAACGCCTGCGCGCCGATGTCGGCATCGGTCACCCCGAACCGGGCCATGTCGTCCTGCGGCAGGTACACGCGCGCCTTGCGCCAGTCGACTTCCACGTCCTGCCAGAAGTTGATGAGTTGCAGGGCCGAGCAGATGTCGTCCGAGCAGGCGATGTTCTCGGGCGTGTCGAGCTTGAAAAGGGCGAGCATGATGCGCCCGACCGGGTCGGCCGAGCGGCGCGTGTAGTCGCGCAGATCGGCGAATGTCGCGTATCGCTTGACGTCGATGTCCTGATCGAACGCGCTCAGCAGGTCGGAGAACGGCTGGACCGGGAGCCGATGCTCGGCAATGACACGCGCGAGGGCCGCAAAGAGCGGCTTGTCGGGCGACGTGGGCTGTCCGGCGGCGATCTTGTCGAGTTCCGCCTGGTACGCCGCGAGGCCGGCGTGACGCTCGGCGTCGGGCGCATCGCCCTCGTCGGCAATGTCGTCGGCCGTGCGCGCGAAGTTGTAGATCACGCCGACCGGCGCGCGCATCTCGCGCGGCAGCAGGATACTGGCGACCGGGAAGTTCTCGTAATGCTCGATCTTGGCGTCGGAAGTCATCAGGCGGGTGGGCAAATGGGGCAACGCGGCAGCGCTGAGGGCCCCGAGATTCTATGCTATCGTTCCGAATCCTGGCGGGAAAGTCGCGCCAATCCCCGGTATACTTCCCTCCTTGCAAGAATCCCCTGAGTTTTTTCCGTGGTGTCACCCCGTTCCCCTGCACGACGAGGAGCCTCGTGAGCGTCGCCGAACCGATCGAAATGTCGCCTGAGCCAAGCAGCGCACGCGTGGCGTCGGGCAGCAGTTTTTACGCTGCCATGCGCATTCTGCCGCCCGCGCAGCGCGAAGGCATGTTCGAGATTTATGCCTTTTGCCGTGCCGTAGACGACATTGCCGACGACGGCGATGACACGTCGGCGAGCCGCATGGCGCGTCTGGCCGCGTGGCGACGCGATCTGGCCGATCTGTACGACGGACGCCCGGCGCCGTCGCTCGCGAACCTTGCCCGCGTGGTCAAGCAGTTCGGCCTGAAGCACGACGACTTTCTCGCCGTGATCGACGGCATGGAAATGGATGCCTGCGGCCCCATCGTCGCGCCCGACCTGCCCACGCTCGATCTGTATTGCGATCGCGTGGCGAGCGCCGTCGGTCGTCTGTCGGTCAAGGTGTTCGGCATGCCCGAGCAGGACGGTATCGATCTGTCCTATCACCTCGGCCGTGCCCTGCAATTGACGAATATCCTGCGCGACATCGACGAAGACGCCGGCATCGGCCGCGTCTATCTGCCGCGCGAAACGCTGGCCGAGGCCGGCATCGTGGGCGCCACGCCGCAGAACGTCGTTGCCGCCCAGCTCGACCGCGCCTGTGCGCCCCTGGTGGCGCAGGCCCGAGAACATTATGCAAAGGCGCGCGCGATCATGGCGCCTTACCCGCGCCGCGTGGTGATTGCGCCCGCTGTGATGGCCAAAGCCTACGGCGCGATCCTCGACAAGCTCATTGCGCGCGGCTTCGCCGTGCCTCGCGAGCGCGTGCGTGTGCCGCGCTGGCGCCTCATGCTGATGCTGCTGCGGCAGATGGCGTTCTGATGTCGGGCACGGCTCACGTTATCGGTGCCGGTCTGGCAGGCCTGGCCGCCGCGGTAAGGCTCGTGAAGCGTGGCGTGCCGGTCGTGCTGCATGAGGCGGCACCGCAGGCGGGCGGACGCTGCCGGTCCTACTTCGACCGGCAGTTGAACGCGGTGATCGACAACGGCAATCACCTGGTGCTCTCGGGCAATACAACGATGCGCGAATTTACGCGCACCATCGGCTCCGAACACACATTGACCGGCCCCGATCGTGCGGAATTCGCGTTCGTCGATCTGACGAGCGACGAGCGCTGGACGGTGCGTCTGTCGGAAGGGCGCCTGCCATGGTGGATATTCGACAGCAACGCCCGCGTGCCGGGCACGAAGTGGTTGGACTACCTGTCGCTCGCGCCGCTGCTGCGCGCCGGACCCGACGCGACCATGACCGACGCGATGCGCTGTCCGCCCGCGCTTTATCAGCGCCTGATTCACCCGTTGTTTCTCGCCGTGCTCAACGCCGATCCGGCCGAAGGCTCTGCGCAGATGGCGGCCGCCGTTATTCGCGAAACGCTCGCGGCGGGCGGCAAGGCCTGTCATCCGCTGATCGCGAGCGAGGGCCTGGACGTGTCGTTCGTCACGCCCGCGCTGGCATTCCTGGAAGCGCACGGCGCACGCGTGATGATGCAGCATCGCGTGCGGGCATTGGGATTTTCGCCGGATGACAGTCGTGTGGAATCGATCGATTTTGGCGACGGACCGCAGGCGTTGGCGGCGGACGATGCCGTCGTGCTGGCGGTGCCGCCAAACGTGGCGGCTGGGCTGGTGCCGGATCTGACGACGCCCGACGAATACCGGGCCATCGTCAACGCCCATTTCCAGGTGCCGCCGCCGCCGGGCTGCCCGCCGATGATCGGCGTGGTGAACGGCGTGAGCGACTGGATCTTCGCGTTCGACGGCCGGTTGTCGGTGACGATCAGCGGGGCGGATCATTTGCTCGACGAATCGCGGGAAGCGCTCGCGCTGCGCATCTGGAACGAGGTCGCGCGCGCCTGTCAGGTACCCGCCACGCCGATGCCGGTGTGGCAATTGGTGCGCGAGAAGCGCGCCACGTTTGCGGCAACGCCGGCGCAGGACAAGCGTCGCCCCGGCGCGCGCACGCGCTGGCGCAATCTCGCGCTCGCCGGAGACTGGACGGCCACCGGCCTGCCCGCGACCATCGAAGGCGCGCTGCGCAGCGGCAACCGGGCGGCCGACGTGCTGCACCCCGCCTGAGGCTTGTCGAACCGTCTCGCGCATGAGCCGGGCGACAGAACCCGGCACCTATCGTCAATGACACTGTTTAACCGGCGCGTACGCCGCGCCGATCACACGCCTTTGAGTAGGCAAGAATGCCATGGACACGATACGCGATGCTTCCGAAAAGGAAGCGCGACGCACGGCCACTGCCACGGCCGTGGACCTCAAACTGCATACCGAGCTTGCCCAGAAGGTGAGCACGGCAATGGCAACGCAGACGCTCGAGACGGGTATCGACCGCTCGATCGCAGCATTGCTCGACCTGCAACAAGACGACGGTCATTGGCTCTTCGAACTGGAAGCCGACGCCACGATTCCGGCGGAATACGTGCTGCTGCGTCACCATCTGGCCGAGCCGGTCGACGCCGAACTCGAAGCGAAGATCGCCGCCTATTTGCGCCGCATCCAGGGCGAGCACGGCGGCTGGCCGCTGTTCCACCAGGGCAAGTTCGACATGAGCGCGAGCGTGAAGGCGTATTTCGCGCTCAAGATGATCGGCGATCCCATTGACGCCCCGCACATGGTGCGTGCCCGCGAGGCCATCCTCTCGCGCGGCGGCGCGCAGAACTCGAACGTCTTCACGCGCATCTTGCTGGCGTTGTACGGTGTGCTGGAGTGGAAGGCCGTGCCGATGATGCCCGTCGAGATCATGCTGTTGCCGCAGTGGTTCCCCTTCCATCTGTCGAAGGTGTCGTACTGGGCGCGCACGGTGATCGTGCCGTTGCTTGTGCTGCAAGCCAAGCGCCCGCGCGCCCGTAATCCCAAGGGTGTCGGTATCGACGAACTGTTTATCGGCAGTCCCAAAGACGTGGGTCCGCCCAGGCGCGCACCGCACCAGAGCCGCTTCTGGTTCACGTGCTTTTCGGGCGTCGATCATGTGCTGCGAGCCCTCGATCCGTTCTTTCCGAAAAAACTGCGAGAGAAGTCGATCCAGCGTGCCGTCGCGTTCGTCGAGGAACGCCTGAACGGCGAAGACGGCCTCGGTGCGATTTATCCGGCCATGGCCAACGCGGTCATGATGTACGACGCGCTTGGCTATCCCGAAGCGCATCCGAGCCGCGCAATGGCCCGCCGGTCGGTCGAGAAGCTCGTGACACCCGCCGATCACGAGACTTATGTGCAGCCGTGCCTGTCGCCGGTGTGGGACACCGCGCTGGCCGCGCACGCGCTGCTCGAAACTGGCGACAAGCGCGCCATCGAGCAGGCGGGCAAGGGGCTCAAGTGGCTCATTCCGCTGCAGATCCTGGACGTGCGCGGCGACTGGATTTCGCGCCGCCCGAACGTGCGTCCGGGCGGTTGGGCCTTCCAGTTCGCGAATCCGCACTACCCGGATGTCGACGACACCGCCGTGGTCGCCATGGCGATGGATCGCTACGAGAAACTCGTGGGCGCCTTCGGGAACGACACGGTCGACGCGAGCCCGCGGCCGATGCGTCACGCGATCGATCGCGGCACGGAGTGGGTCATCGGCATGCAGAGCGGCAACGGCGGCTGGGGCGCATTCGAGCCCGAGAACACGCATCTGTATCTGAACAGCATCCCGTTCTCGGACCATGGCGCCTTGCTCGATCCGCCGACGGTGGACGTCTCCGCGCGATGCCTGTCGATGCTCGCGCAATTGCCGCCATCGCCGGAGCGCAAGGCCTCGGCCGATCTGGCGTTGAAATACATTCTCGACGATCAGGAAGCCGATGGCAGTTGGTACGGCCGCTGGGGTATGAATTTCGTGTACGGCACGTGGTCGGCGATGTGCGGCCTGCAGGCGGCGGGGGTGTCGCCGGCGCATCCGGCCATGGCGCGCGCGGCGCAGTGGCTCCTCTCGATCCAGAATGCCGACGGCGGATGGGGCGAGGATGGCGAGAGCTACAAGCTCGACTACCAGGGCTACGAAGCGGCACCGAGCACGGCGTCGCAAACGGCGTGGGCGCTGCTCGGCCTGATGGCGGCGGGCAAGGCCGACGACCCGGCGGTCAAGCGCGGTGTCGATTATCTGCTGAGTACGCAGAACGATGAAGGGCTGTGGGACGAAGCCCTGTACACGGCGACGGGCTTCCCGCGCGTGTTCTATCTACGCTATCACGGCTATCGCAAGTTCTTCCCGCTGTGGGCACTCGCGCGATACCGCAACCTGACGGTGCGCAACGACTGCCCGGTGCCGTGCGGGATGTGATCGCGCCCGCCATGACCCCGCCCATCATCGTGGTGACCGGCATGCCTTTCGAAGCGCGCATCGCGCGCGGCGACGGAGTGGTCGTGGTCTGCGCGCAAAACAATACGCTCGCGTCAGACCTGGAGGCCGCAATGGCACGCGACGGCGCGCGCGGGCTGGTGAGCTTCGGCACGGCGGGCGGTTTGAGGCCCGGCGTGGCGCCCGGTCGATGGGTGATTGCGCATAGGGTATTGGATATGCCGCAGCAGGCGCACGCGTATGTGTCGTGCGTGCGCTGGGCCGATGCGCTGCGACGTGCGATGCCCGACGCCTTGCACGCCGATCTGGCCGGGGTGACGGCCCCCGTCGTCAGGGCCGACGACAAGGCCGCACTGTGGCGCGAGAGCGGGGCGGCGGCGGCCGACATGGAGTCGCACATCGTCGCACGCGTGGCACAGGCGCACGGACTACCGTTCGTCGCCGCCCGCGTGGTGATCGACCCGGCGGAGCGCTCGCTCCCCCCGGCGGCGCTCGCCGGACTTCGCAGCGACGGCTCCACCGATATCCTCGGCGTGCTGCGCTCGCTCGCCGTCAATCCGCTTCAATTGCCCTCGCTGCTGAGTGTCGGGAAAGACGCGAGCCGTGCCAAACAGGCCATGCGCCATGGACGCGAGGTCATCGCCCTCACACTGGGCGATGGCTTCGGCGCGGTGGCCGCGGGGATCTGATCGCCGCGTCGTTTCTTGCGCGCCTCATCAAGACGGCAATCAATAAAAATGCCAGCGCGTCGTTGCAGACGGGCTGGCATTTTTGCCTTCTGGCATACGCCATTACGTGTGCCGGTTCAAGCGTCCGACGATTGCTGGCCGCGTGCTTGAGCGCGTCCCTTCCACATGCCACCGCGACCGCGCCAGTGCTGTAGCGCCGAGTCGAACGTGAAGACGGTATAGAGCGCAGCGACGAGCGGCAGCAACGGGCCGAAGCTCGACGGCTGCCGGTAGAAGCGCAACATCGGCACGTAGGCCAGCGTCATCGCTATCCACGCAAAGAGGCCGAGCCATTGGGCGATGCCCGTGGCAAAGATCGTCATGACCGGCGGCACGATGAACGTAAGCAGCAGCGAGACGAGGGTGCCCGCAAGCAACACCGGCGAATACTGTAACTGCGCGTAGGCCGTGCGCGACACCATCTTGCGAATCTCGCCGAGGTTGTCGTACGGACGCACGCTCAGGGCGCGCTCGGTCAACCCCAGCCAGATCGCGCCTTGCCGCTTGAGCAGGCGTCCCATCGCGCAGTCGTCGATGATCTCGTCGCGAATGGCTTCGATGCCGCCACCGGCTTCGAGCGAGGCGCGATGGATCAACATGCATCCGCCCGCGGCCGCAGCCATGCGTTTCTTCGGATCGTTGACCCATGCGAACGGGTAAAGCATCTGGAAGAACAGCACGAACGCTGGAATCAGTGTGCGCTCGAACCAGGCGGTGCAGCGCAGCTTCGCCATCAGCGAGACGAGCACGCGGTCATCGCTCACCGCCCGCGTGACCAGACGGCGTACGTTCTCGGGGAGATGGGCAATGTCGGCGTCGGTGTGCAGGAGGTAGTCGGGGGCGACGCCATCGCCGTTCGTGCCCGGATCGCTCGCGAACGCGACCCCTTGGCTCACGGCCCACAGCTTGCCGGTCCAGCCGCCGGGCAGGGGCTGGCCGCTGAGCACATCCACGCGGCGCGTGAAGCCGTCCGCCGCTGCCCGCGCGGCGGCTTCGCGCGCGAGATCGGCTGTGCCGTCGCTGCTCTGGTCGTCGACGACCACGATGCGCAGCCGCCCGGCATAGTCCTGGCGGCACAGCGATGCTACGACCTGTCCGATCGATTCCGCCTCATTGCGCGCGGGAATGATCACCGCCACCGCAGGCCAGACGTCGGGCACAGGCAGACGGTCTTCATCCAGATCGTCGCGCTCGCGCGCACGCCAGAAGCCGCCTTGTGAGCTGAGCAGGTAGATCCAGATGCCCAGCGACAGCGCGGCGATCCAGGCCAGAACGGTCATGTCAGATATCCGGCGGAGCCAAACCAGGCGAGCGCGTCCTGCAGGCCCGCGGCGTAGGGACGGGCGCTGTAGCCGAGGTCGCGTTTCGCCTTCTCCGACGAGAAGTACATCTGATACCGCGACATCTTCAAGCCATCGACCGTGACGAACGGTTCCTTGCCGGTAAAGCGCGCAACGCCTTGCGCCGCCATCGCGAGCGGATAGAGCGGCCAGCGCGGCAGCGCGATCTTCGGAGCGCGGCGCCCCACCATGTCGGCGATGCCCGCCAGCATGTCGCGCAGCGGCACGTCGTCGCCGCCAAGAATGTAGCGCTCACCGATGCGGCCATGCTCCAGGGCGAGCAGATGGCCTTCGGCGCAGTCGTCGACGTGCACGAGGTTAAGCCCGGTATCGACGAACGCGGGGATCTTGCCCTGCGCAGCCTCGACGATGATGCGTCCCGTCGGCGTGGGCTTGATGTCGCGTGGTCCGATGGGCGTAGACGGATTGACGATCACGGCGGGCAGACCGTCGTGGGCGATCATTCGCTCGACCAGACGCTCGGCGGCGACCTTGCTGCGCTTGTATACGCCGATGGTCGTGGCTTCGTCGTTCGGGGAGGTTTCGTCGACGGGGCCAACGGCGTCATGCACGCGTAGCGTGGCAACGCTGCTGGTGTAGACCACGCGCCCGACGCCCGCGCGCAGCGCGGCTTCCATCACCGTGCGCGTGCCGTCGATATTGGCCCGCATGATGTCGCTGGGGTCTTTCGCCCAGAGACGATAGTCGGCAGCCACGTGGAGCAGTGCATCCACGCCGGCAAGCGCGCGCTGCATCGACGCCGCGTCGCGCATATCGCCCTCCACGACCTCGACAGGAAGATCGGCGAGGTTCGCGCGTGGACTGGTGCCGCGCACCAGCAGGCGAACCTCGTGACCGCGCGCCAGCGCCGCGCGTGCTACCGCAGACCCGACGAACCCGGAGGCGCCGGTGACCAGGACACGCGACGGCATTTAGGCCTTGACCCGGCGCAACTCGTCGAGCTTGATCTCGACGTGCTTCGAGAAGACGAACTCGGCCGGACGCTGCTTGGCGAACGAAACATCATCGGCCATCGCGCCGTCCGTGCGTACCCCCTTGAGCGCCACGCCCAGCGCGCGCAACGGGTGCGAGAGCGTCTCGTTCACGGCGGTGGCTTCGAAACCGCTGTGCACCATGCAGTCGGCGCACTTCTCGTAGTTGCCCACGCCGTACTTGTCCCAGTCGGTGGTATCCATCAGTTCCGTGTACGTCTTGGCATAGCCTTCGCCAAGCAGGTAGCACGGACGCTGCCAGCCGAACACGGTGCGCGTCGGGTTGCCCCACGGCGTGCAATGGTACGAACGGTTGCCAGCGAGGAAATCGAGGAACAGGCTCGACTGGCTGAACGTCCAGTTCTTGCCGCCGTTGCCGCGCTTGAGAATGTCGCGGAACAGTTGCTTGGTCTTCGAGCGGTTCAGGAAGTGCTGCTGGTCCGGGGCGCGCTCGTAGGCATAGCCCGGCGACACGGTAATGCCGTCGAGGCCCATTTCCTTCGTGGAATCGAAGAACTTGGCCACCTTTTCCGGGTCGGCGTTGTTGAACAGCGTGCAGTTGATGTTCACGCGGAAGCCACGTGACTTGGCCAGCTTGATGGCGGCCACGGCGCGTTCGTACACGCCATCCTGCGACACGGCGGCGTCGTGCATTTCACGGTCGCCGTCGAGGTGAATCGACCAAACGAAGAACGGGCTCGGCTGGTAGTCGTCGATCTTCTTCTCGAGCAGCAGCGCGTTCGTGCACAGATAGACAAACTTCTTGCGCGCGATGATGCCCTTGACGATCTCCGGCATTTCCTTGTGCAGCAGCGGTTCGCCACCGGCAATCGAGACCACCGGCGCGCCGCATTCATCCACGGCATCGAGCGAATCCTTGAGCGAGACGCGCTGGTTCAGAATGGGGTCCGGATAGTCGATCTTGCCACAGCCCGAGCAGGCGAGATTGCAGCGGAACAACGGTTCGAGCATCAGCACCAGCGGGTAGCGCTTGTTGCCCTTGAAGCGTTGTTTCATCAGATAGGCGCCAACATACGCCTGTTGCAGGAAGGGGATGGCCACGTTCGGCTCCTGTTCGTATTGCGTTAGCCGGCCAGCGCGTGATGCGCGGCGACCGGCTCGTCTTTGGTCAGTTCCGACGGCAGGCGAAACTGGATGGTTTCCTCGATGCCGTCCATGAGAGTCACTTCGACGGTGTCGATGCGACGCAGCGCGTCGATCACGTCTTCGACCATGCGTTCGGGCGCCGACGCCCCAGCGGTGATGCCGATGCGGGCCTGGCCGCGCACCCATGCCGGATCGACCTCGGTGCCGTCGGCCACGAGATAGCTCGGCAGCCCCATTTCGGCGCCGATTTCGCGCAGGCGGTTCGAGTTCGAGCTGTTCGTCGCACCCACCACGAGCAGCACGTCCACACGCTCGCACAGCTCGCGCACGGCCGTCTGGCGGTTTTGCGTGGCGTAACAGATGTCCTTGGTGTCCGGACCGACAATATCGGTAAAGCGACCTTGCAGCGCCGCAATGATACCGCGAGTCTCGTCGACCGACAGCGTGGTCTGCGTCACATACGAGACCGGGGTGTCGACGGCCAGCGGCAGCGCGTCGACATCGCGCTCGGTCTGCACGAGATGCACGGGGCCGTCGATCTGGCCCATCGTGCCCTCGACTTCCGGGTGCCCGGCGTGGCCGATCAGAATGACGTCACGCCCGGCGGACACGTAATTCTTGCCTTGCAGGTGCACCTTGGTCACGAGCGGGCAGGTGGCATTGAGCACTCGCAGGCCGCGCGTCTGTGCTTCCTGTTCAACGACGCGCGCCACGCCATGGGCACTGAAAATAGTGACCGCACCCGCGGGGGCTTCGGACAGCTCGTCGATGAAGCGCGCGCCCTTGGCCTTGAGCGAATCGACCACATGCTTGTTGTGGACGATCTCATGGCGCACGTAGACCGGGGCGCCGTATTTTTCCAGGGCGCGTTCCACGATCTCGATGGCACGTATGACACCCGCACAAAAACCGCGGGGTTGGGCAAGGAAGACTTGCATTCAGCTCTCCGGCTCAGGTCGGCCGGGATGACGGTTCCCATCGAGGTTGCATGTCCTGATCGCCATGGCCTCATGGCGCCCGCGGCACCAGTGCCAGTGGCAATTCGCGCGCACCCTTGGGGGGACCGCCGTCCGGTCGTTTGACAAGCGACGATTGTACCCGCCGCCGCCAAATGCTGCTGACCACTCCCGAGTCGAGAGACGTCAGTGCATATTTCGTAAATGTTGACGAATCGGCGCTTATCTGGATCGGATTTGCGCCGAAGGTGCCGCCAAGTCGCCACGGACACCCTGGGCCCGCCGGCACGGGATGCGGCAGGTGCCGTCAAGCCTTTGATTTTACTTGCCGAAACGCGCGTTCTTGTCGCGCAAGTAGGTGATCAGGCCGTCGATGCCGCCCTGGGCGATGCGCGCCTTGAATTGCGGTTGATACAACTGGATGAGCCATGCGTTGGCCACGTTCTCGCCCATCATGTTGATGTCGTAGATCTTCCACCCCTTGTCCGTCTTGGCCAGACGATAGGCCACCGACAGATTGTCGCCATTGCCGCTGACCGAGGCGCCCACCACCACGTCGCTGCTGTTCGCCGTGAGTTTGGCCGGCGTGAACTTGAACGAGATCTGGCTGCCGCGCACCTGCGAGAGTTGCAGCGCGAAGGTGTTCACGAGCAACTGCTGGAACTGCTCGAAGACCTGCTGCTGCTGCGCCGGCGTGGCCGCATCGAACGCCTTCGAGCCGACGGCGTAACGCGTGGTCCGATGGAAATCGGTATAGGGCAGGAAGTCGCGGGCCACAACACGCGCGGTGGCGGCGACATCGCCGTCGCGGGCCGCCGCGTCGGCCTTGGCCGCCTTGACGACGGTCTCGACCGCCGTCTTCACCATGTCGTTCGGATTGTTGCTGCTCGCCTGGGCCCAGGCGCCGGAAGCGACGCCGATACCGCTGAATGCGACGGCCGAGAGCGCCGTCACCAGAAATTTATTCATACCGTCTTCGTGGGTTTCAATCGGGTTGGCCGTAGTGTAGTTCACGCGGCCTTGTATACTGCTGCGATTTCGTAAATTCACCGTTTCCTTGTCTTCCATGAGCTGATCGACGGACTTCGTCTGCGATTGGTTCCCCGGTATCGCTTGGTACATCGCGTTTCGTGACTTTTTAGAGCGCGGCGGCCGGGGGCAGGGAGACCTCTACTCTCTTCCGGAACCGTTTCATGCTGACGTCGCTCGTCGTGCGCATCGTCCGTTTTTCGGCGAAGCACGCGTACCTGGTCATTTTCGCTTCGCTCCTGCTCGTGATGGCGAGTTGCGTGTACGTCGCCAAGCACTTCGCGATCAACACGGATATCTCGGGTCTGATCGATCTGAATACGCCCGCCGCCGAGCGCGGTCGTGCCATCGATCGCGCTTTCCCGCAGAAGACAGACCTCACCTTGGCCGTAGTGCAGGCCCCGGCCGCCGAGTTCGCCGACCGGGCCGCCGCCGAGCTGGCCGCGAAGCTGGTGACCGAGACCGACGTGTTCCGGGCGGTGAGCCGTCCCGGCTCGGGGGAGTTCTTTGCGCACAACGCGCTGCTCTTCGCGCCGCTCGACGACGTGAAGTCGCTCACGGGCAAGCTGGATGACGCCAAGCCCCTGCTCAACCGTCTGGCGCAGGACCCGAGCCTGACCGGTTTGTCGAACCTGCTGTCGGTGACGCTGCAAACGCCGCTTCTCACCGGGCAAGTCAAGCTGCCGGAGATGGCGAACCTGCTCGGGGATGCGGCCGAGACGACCGAGGCGGTGCTTGCCGGACGTCCGGCGGCCATGTCGTGGCGAGCGCTCGTCGCGCCCGACACGGTGGCCCGCAGCTATGTCCAGGTGCAGCCGAAGGTGGACTACGCGGCCCTCGAAGCCGGGGCGAATGCCGCGACGCGCATTCGCGAGGCGGTGGCCGACCTGAAGCTGGGTGAGCGCTATGGCGCGACGGTGCGTTTGACGGGCCCGCGCCCGCTGTCCGACGAGGAGTTCGCCTCCGTGCGTCAGGACGCCGGTCCGAACGCGGTCGTCACGCTGCTCGCCGTGCTGGTCGTGCTGTGGCTGGCGGTGCGCTCGGGCAAGATGATTCTCGCGGTGTTCATCACGCTGCTCGCGGGGCTGGCGGTCACATTCGCGCTCGGTCTGATGATGGTCGGCGCGCTCAACATGATTTCGGTCGCGTTCGCGGTTCTGTTCGTCGGCATTGGGGTGGACTTCGGCATTCAGTTCGGCGTGCGCTATCGCGAGGAGCGCCATCGCCTGGACCATCAGCCCGGAGCGTCGGGCGACGAAGCGCTCCACGGCGCGCTCACGGGTGCGGGCCGGGCCATTGCGATGCCGCTGTCGCTGGCCGCCGCCGCCACGGCCGCGAGTTTCTTCTCGTTTCTGCCGACCGATTATCGCGGTGTGTCCGAACTCGGATTGATCGCCGGCGTGGGCATCCTGTGTGTGGCATTCCCGTCGGCCATCACCTTGTTGCCGGCGCTCATCAGTGTGTTCAAGCCGAAGGGCGAACCGAGTCCGCCGGGCTTTCGCAGTCTCGGTCCGGTCGACGAATTCACCGAGAAGCACCGCAAGCCGTTGCTGTACGGCACGCTCGCCCTCGTGGTCGCGGGCCTGCCGCTGCTCGCCCATTTGCACTTCGACTTCAACCCGTTGCATCTGAAGGATCCGAACACGGAGTCGATGGCGACGCTGAGGGATCTGGCCAATTCGCCGGAGGCCGGGGTCAACGACGTGCAATTGCTCGCCCCGACGCTCGCCGCCGCCGACGCCGACGCCGCGAAGCTGCGCGCCGTGCCGGAAGTCGGTCGCGTGGTCACGCTCACGACGTTCCTGCCGGCAGAGCAGCCCGCCAAGCTTGCGTTGATCGGCACGGCGGCCGAATCGTTGCTGCCGGTGCTTTCACAAACGCCGCTGGCACCGGTGGCCGATGCGGCGCGCGTGTCGGCGCTCAAGACCGCCGCCGGTCAGTTGGAGGACGCCGCGCTCGATCATCCGGGCGACGGCGCAAAGCCGGCGCAGCGCCTGGCCGCCGCGTTGCGCAAGCTCGCCGCGGCCGACGCCGCGACACGCGATCGCGCGGATCGGGCGATCGCCGAGCCGTTGAAGCTCGCGCTCGGTCAGTTGCGCGATGCCCTGCAGCCGCATGCCGTGACGCGCGAGTCGCTGCCCGAGGACATCGCCTCGCAATGGGTGGCGGCCGATGGGCGCGCGCTCGTGAACATCTCGCCGCGCGTGGAGAAGGGCGCGGATCCGAGCGACGACGCCATGCTGCGCAAGTTCAGTGCCGCCGTGCTGGCGACCACCCCGGACGCCGTAGGGGGACCTATCTCGATCCTGCGCTCGGCCGACACGATCATTCGCGCGTTCATCGAGGCGGGGGCGCTGGCGTTGCTTTCGATCACCTTGCTGCTATGGCTGGCGCTGCGCAACTTTGGCGACGTGCTGCGCACACTGGTGCCGCTGCTAGTCTCGGCGGGCGTCACGCTCGAACTCAGCGTGTTGATCGGCCTGCCGCTGAACTTTGCGAACATCATCGCGCTGCCATTGCTGCTGGGCGTGGGCGTGGCGTTCAAGATCTACTACGTGATCGCGTGGCGTCACGGGCAGACTCGGCTGCTCGCATCGGGTCTGACGCAGGCGATCGTGCTGTCGGCCGCGACCACGGGCATCGCCTTCGGCAGCCTGTGGCTGTCGCATCACCCGGGCACGTCGAGCATGGGCAAGCTGCTGGCGCTCTCGCTCGTCTGCACGCTGATCGGCGCCGTGTTCTTCCAGCCGGTGCTCATGGGCAAGCCGCGCAAGAAGCCGGCGCCGCCGCCAACAACCTGACGGCAGCGACGCAAGGCAAAACGGCACCGAAAGGTGCCGTTTGTCGCTTTGGATGCGCTGAATCGAGCGGGATAAACCGCCGTACTCACGTCGTCGAGGGCACCGCCTCAACCTTGCCGCCGAGACGCTCGGCCAGCGCCCGGCGAATCGATGCCGCGATGCCCGGGGCGTCGAGCCCGACCGACGCGAGTTGTTGCGCGGGCGTGCCCTGATCGATGTAGGTGTCCGGCAAGCCCAGTTGCAGCAGCGGGACTTGCACGCCATTCGCATTGAGCGCCTCGACACAGGCCGTGCCCGCACCGCCCATCACCGTGCCCTCTTCGAGCGTGACGACGAGGTCGTGCGTGCGCGCCATGTGGAGCAGCGTCGCGTCGTCGAGTGGCTTGACGAAGCGCATGTTGACGACACTCGCGTCGAACTCGTGGGCGACCTGTTCCGCCGGTGCGACCATCGAGCCGAACGCCAGCATCGCCACGCGACGGCCTGCCGGGGCGGCGCTTCGACGCCGTAGCTGAGCCCGGCCCACGGGCAGCGTCGACAACCCCGAATCGATCGTTACGCCGGGACCGGTGCCACGCGGATAACGCACGGCGCTGGGGCCGTCGATCCCGAGCGCCGTCTGCAACATCTGACGGCATTCGTTTTCGTCCGCGGGGGCCATCACCACCATGTTGGGGATGCAGCGCAGATAGGCGATGTCATAGGCGCCCGCATGGGTGGCGCCATCCGCGCCGACCAGGCCGCCGCGATCGATCGCGAAGACGACCGGCAGGTTCTGCAAGGCCACATCGTGGATCAACTGGTCGTAGGCGCGTTGCAGGAACGTCGAATAGATGGCCACGACGGGCTTGAGCCCTTCGGTCGCCAATCCCCCGGCGAAGGTCACCGCATGTTGCTCGGCGATGCCGACGTCGTAGTAGCGCTCGGGGAAGCGCTGCTCGAACGCGACGAGGCCGGAGCCTTCGCGCATGGCCGGTGTGATCCCGATGACACGCGGGTCGGCGGCCGCCGCATCGCACAGCCATTCGCCAAAGACCTGCGTATAGGTCTTCGCCGACGCGGCACCCGGTGCGGCCGGGCGAATGCCTTCGCTCGGATTGAACTTGCCGGGGCCGTGATAGAGAACGGGATCGGCCTCGGCGAGCTTGTAGCCGCGTCCCTTGCGCGTGACGACGTGCAGGAACTGCGGCCCCCTGAGTGCCTTGATGTTCTCGAGCGCGGGAATCAGCGCGTCGAGATCGTGGCCGTCGATGGGGCCCAGGTAATTGAAGCCGAACTCCTCGAACATCGTGCCCGTGGGGGACACGAGGGCCTTGGCGTGCTCTTCGAGCTTGTGGGCCAGCTCGCGCATCGGCGCGGGCGCGTTGCGCAGCAACTGCCGCACGCTTTCCTTGCCCGCCGAGTAGAACTGCCCGGACATCAGCCGCGTGAGGTACTGATTGAGCGCGCCGACCGGGGGCGAGATCGACATGTCGTTGTCGTTGAGCACGACGAGGAAGGGCAGGTCGTCGTGGACGCCCGCATTGTTCAGGGCCTCGAACGCTTCGCCCGCCGTCATCGCGCCGTCGCCGATCACGGCAATGGCGTGACGCTTCTCGCCCTTGACGCGGCTGGCCAGCGCCATGCCGAGTGCCGCCGAAATCGACGTGCTCGAATGTGCCGTGCCGAACGTGTCGTAAGGCGATTCGTCGCGCTTCGGAAAGCCCGACAGTCCGTGCCATTGCCGCAGCGTTGGCATCGCCCCACGGCGACCGGTGAGGATTTTGTGCGGATAGGTCTGGTGTCCCACGTCCCACACGATGCGGTCGTTGGGCGTGTCGAAGACATAGTGCAGCGCGATCGTCAGTTCGACCGTGCCCAGGTTCGACGACAGGTGGCCGCCGGTGCGCGAGACGTTATCAAGCACGCAGGCGCGCAATTCGTCGGCCACACGGCGCAAGTCGGCGCGTGAGAGCGCACGCAGGTCGGCAGGGGAGGAGACGCTGGCGAGCAATTCGGTCATGGTCAAAGGTTCGTTCCCGCGCTCACTTCGCCAGCCGGGCGAAGGACGCCAGCAGGCGGTCGATGTCGGCGGCCGTGAGGTTGCCCATCGTCGAGATGCGGAACAATTCCTTCGACAGGCCGCCTTGGCCCGCATAGATCACAAAGCCATCGGCCTTGAGCCAGTCGTGCAGACGCGGATAGTCGACCCCGGCGGGCAGCTTGTAGGCCCGCAGCACCACGGACGACTCGCCCGGCGGCAGTGCGCTGTCGATGCCCAGCGCGGCCAGACCGGCGCGCACCTGCTCGGCGAGCGCGCCGTAATGGGCGTGACGTGCTTGCCACCCCCCGGCGTCGTCGAGTTCGCGCAGCGCCTCCACGAGCGCGTAGTAGGCATGCACCGACGGCGTAAACGGCGTGTTGCGCTCGGCCTGAAGCTTGGCCAGGCGCGCGATGTCGAGGTAATACGTGCGGCTCGCGGCCTTGGCGAGGGCGTCCTTGCGCACCATCACGAACGACACGCCCGGCACGCCATGCACGCACTTGTTCGCGGTGGCGGCCACGGCCACGATACCGGAATCGCTGAAGTCGAGGGCCTCGGCGGCAAAGCTGCTCACGCCGTCCACCAGCAGGCCGATGCCGCGCTCACGGCATGCACCGGCGAGACCGGTCAGATCGTTCAGGCGGCCCGTCGTCGTCTCATGGTGGATGATCGCCACGTGGGTGTACGGACGATCGCCCGCGGTGTCGAGCTTGTCGACGATCTGTGCCAGGTCGGGCGCTTGCATCCATTCGAAATGGATGACGTCGTGATCGATGCGGTATTGCTTCGCGATCTGAGAGATGCGCTCGCCGTACACGCCGTTCTCGACGATCAGCAGGCGGCCGCCTTCCGGCACAAGGCCTGCCGTCATGCTCTCGACGGCGGCGGTGCCCGAGCCGGTCATCAGCACCGGCGTCCACACGGCCGGATCGAGGCCATACACGGCGGTCAGACGCGCGCGCGCTTCGTCCTGCAGGTCGAAGAATTCGGGCTCGCGGTGGCACAGATCGGGTTGCAGCAAGCTCTTGCGGACACGCTCGGTCAGCGTAACGGGGCCCGGATTCAGTAACAGCATGGCGAAGGTTCCTCGGCAGTTTTTTGAAAGGGGGACGCTCAGGCCGAAGCCTGCGCGCGTTGTGCAATGTGGTCCATCAAGCGCGACTTGACCGCTTCGGGCGTGACTTTCGGGCGTGGCAGCCCGTCAGGCGTTCCCGGACGCGTGCTCAGACAAGCGAAGCGCGGGCCGTCGTTCAGGCGGGCGGCGGGGGCGTCGAACAAGGCTTCGATGACGTCCAGTGTGTCGCCTTCGAGCGCGAGCGCGTAACCGCTGGCCGCTGCGACGCCCGCGAACGAGACCGTTGGCGAGACCGTAGCCTGTGCGCCGGTCGAGTCGTGCGACGCGTTGTCGAGCAGCAGATGCACGAGATTCGACGGCCCGTAAGCGCCCAACGTCGCGAACGCGCCCATGCGCATCAGCGCGGCGCCGTCGCCGTCGAGCGCAACCACGCGCAGGTCGGGGCGCGACAACGCGAGGCCCAAGGCCAATGTCGTCACGCATCCCATCGACCCGACCATGTAGAGCTGGTTGGCGCGGTCGTCGAGCGCGTAAAGTTCGCGTCCGCAAAAGCCGGTCGACGCGAGCACGACGGTGCCTTCGAGCGGCGTCTGGGCGATGATGCGCGCCAGGGCGTCGCGACGCGTGGGCAACTCGGCCGGCGCGACGTCTCGCATGAGCGATACCGGGGCGGGTTGCGCCGGACGCGCGGGGCGCTCGGCCGGTTGCAGCGGGAAGGGAGCGACGCTGCCCTTTTGCATCACGAGCGCATAGGGGCGGCCGGTCTCGTCCATGTGACGAACGGCACGCGCCAGCGCCGGTGCAATCGCCTCGGGTTCGGTCGGGAACAACTCCCAGGGGACTTCCATCAGGTCGAGCATCGCGGGCGTGATCGGGCCCATGAGCGCGTGTTGCGGCTCATCGGTAATGCCCGGCTGGCCGCGCCACGTCACGATCAGCAACTGCGGCAGACGGAAGGTCCACGTGAGCGAGGTCAGCGGGCTCACGGCGTTGCCGAGGCCCGAGTTCTGCATCATCGTGACCGCGCGAGCGCCATGGCCTTCACCGAGCGTTGCCCCGGCGGCGATGGCGACCGCATCGCCTTCGTTGACGGCCGACAGGTAGTGCAGCGTCGGGTCCTGCAGCACATAGTTGATGAACGGCGTGAGGAACGAGCACGGCACACCGGTGTACCACGTGAAGCCGTGCTGGCGTGCGGCTTCGACGAACTGTCCGGCCTCAATCATGCGGGGTCTCCGTCGCGGTGCCGCCCAACGGCGTCTGGCCATGCGCGAAGTCGGCCGCGTGGCGGAATTCGTCCATGTCGTTCACCCCGCGCCAGTGGCCGTGCACGTACTGCACTTCGATCCTGGCGCCGTCGGCGACGAGGGCGTTGATCAGGTCGGGCATGCCGAGCCCGTCGAAGTCCGCGCGGGCCTGCAAGGCCGCGAAGACGCGCAGCAACCGCGCGCGGGCGTCATCGCCTCGCACCCCCAGCAAGCCGATCCAGCGGCCATTGGGCGCACGCCCGGCGTGCGCAGCGTTGGCGCTGATCATCTCCAGCAGTACGCGCTGGCCGAACAGGCCGCGATCGTCGCCGGCGGAGCAATAGGCGAAGTCGCGCACGCTGGCGTTGGCCGCATGCGCGGTTGTCGCTGCCGTCGAGTCGACCGCCACGGTGAAGTCGGCCTCGCTCTCGACCAGATCGCGCACGATGTAGCTGCGGAACAGCAGGTCGCCGTACGAGACGACGGTGTCGTGCGCGAACGCGTTCGCCACGCGCGCGAGCGAGGCAAGCTCGCCGGTCTCGGCGTGACGCTCGTTGATCGCGAGCGTGATGCCCGCCGTGTCGATCGCGTCGGCGCGATAGCCGCCCACGACGGTGATGTCGTTCACGTTCTGCTTCTTGAAGCCGTCGACCAGCCAGCGCAGCAACGGCTTGCCGGCCACGGGAAGCATCACCTTCGGGCGGTCGGTCGTCACGCTCTCGAGGTTCTTGCCGCGGCTCGCGGCCAGCACGATGGCCGAGCGCGGCGCGTTCGCGGCCGACAGGTAGCGGTCCTCGGCTTCGCTGTATTCGGCGGTGTCCTGCAGGCGGAAGATCTCGTCGACGGTCGCGATGCGGTCTTCGACGTTGACGAGCGTCTCGCTGCGGTGAATCTCGGCCGCCACCGCCTGCATGGCCGACGTGGCCGAGCGAATCAGGTGATTCGCCCAGATGGCGACGCTGATGCCCGCTTCGCGGAACACGTCGGTCGGCGTGCTGTAGTACTTGGTCGGCACGATCACCAGCGGGCAGCGGCGGTCCCACTCCCGCGCGAACTGCACGATCTCGTCGGCACGGCTCAGCTTGCTGTGAATCAGGATGGCATCCGCGCCGGCCTGGCGATAGGCCTCGGCACGGCGCAGAGCTTCTTCCATGCCCCAGCCGGCGATCAGCGCTTCGACGCGCGCCACGATGGAGAAGTCGTCGTCGGCCTGAGAGTCCTTGCCTGCCTTGATCTTGCCGCAGAACTCGTCGATATCGGCGAGTGGCTGGCGTTCGCCGCCGATGAAGCTGTTGGTCTTCGGAAAGACCTTGTCTTCGATGCACACGCCGGCCACGCCGCGTTGCTCGAGCTTGCGCACGAGGCGGCGCATGTTGTTGAAGTTGCCGTAGCCGGTGTCGCCGTCGAGCAGGATGGGCAACTGGCTGGCGTCGGCCATGAATTCGAGGTTGTCGACCACCTGCGTCCAACTCGCCTCGTTGTTGTCGCGCACGCCGAACTGCGCCGAAATCGCGAGTCCGGACGCCCAGATGCCCTTGAAACCGGCTTCGCGCACGATGCGCGCGGACAGGCCATTGTGGGCTTCCATCAGGAATTCGAGCTGCGGGCTGCGCAGCATGTCGCGCAGTTGCGACGCACGGGTCGCGACCGGCGGAGGAGCGAATGTGTCGGGCGCGTTCATTCGGACACCATCGTGAGCGGTTCGAGTTGTGGCAGCACCTGGTCGGCGGCGCGCTTCACATCTTCAGGGTAGTCGATTTCGATCCAGGGGAAGCCCGTGACGTCGGCCGTTTCGAATTGCGCGCCGCGCTCGAGCAGCAAATCGCGCACGGCTTCCTCGTGCGGCAGCTTGGCGCGACCCGATTCGACGTAATCGCGCGTGATTTCCGCGAGGCGCGTGGCCGTCGCTTCGTTGAACCGGAAGAAGCCGACCGATTCGCCGACGGTGTCGTAGTCGAGACCGACCATGACCTGCTTGCGCAACTCGACCGGCACGCCGTTGCGCAGGCACAGCTTGACCGGCTCGTCGCCGACCTCGAAGTCGCGGTCGATGAGCAGGCGGTTTGCCGTCTTGCCCGCGACGAGGGCGTTGAAGATGCGCTGGTCGTAGAGCACGTCGGCATCCATGACGAGTACGTCGCCCCCCGCTATCATGGCGTCGGCGGCGGTATGCAGCGTCAGCACGCTGCCCAGATGAAACTCGGAATTGAGACGGATCTGCGGACGCGGCGTCCAGTTCAGCCGCTCGATGGCCTCGCTCACTTGCTCGTGATGGAAGCCGAGCGCCAACACGACGTCGGTGATGCCGGCGGCGGCCAGCATGCGCAAGTGGCGCTCGAGCAACGACATGCCGTCGAACTCGAGCAGGCACTTGGGCGACTGCCTGTCTTCCGGCTGGAGCAAACGCAGGCCCATGCCTGCTGCGAGAATGATGGCCCGCATGGTCGATATCCTTCTTTAAAGCGGTGCGGTATCGGTGGCGGCAGGCAGCGACGCGCTGTCTTGCGCGGCCCGCTGGCGGCGCCAGCCGCGTTCGGAGAAATGCAGATAGACGAGGCCGGGCACGCCGAGCAGCAGCTCGCGCGTACGCTTGGCCAGCGAGAGGGCCAGCGCGGCGTCGGCCGGCAGACCCACGAGCTGGGCGAGCAGCAGGTACCCGCCTTCCTGCACGCCGAGTGAGCCCGGCACGAAGAACGCGGCGCCGCGAATGGCCTGCCCGAGGCTTTCGAGCAGCAGGGCGTCGACCCAGCTGACCGGGTACCCGATGCACTGCAGAATCAACCAGACCTCCCCGGTGCCGACGATCCAGCCCACGAGACTGAGCGAGAAGCTTGCGAGCACCTCACGGCGCTGGCCGTACAGGCGTTGCACGATGTCGTCGACGGCGTCGGCCCGGTCGAGCAGCGACGACCAGTCGCGCTTGGACGACAGCTTCGGGAGCAGGCGAAACGCCCAGCCGAAGAGGCCGCGCCGCTGCGCCGCGTAGAACGCATAGAGCAGCGCGGAGACAAGCGCGGTGGCGAGCAGCATCGGCAGCCATAGGCTGTCATGGGGGCGGTGTGTGGCGCTGATGCCGAAAACGGCCAGTCCCAGGAGCGCAAACACGATCTGCGCCACGGCTTGCAGCGTCGTACTGACGGTGATGGCCGCTGCGGCTTCGCGTCCGGCCATCCCGCGCTGCTTCATCTGGCGCACCATCGCGATCGGCCCGCCGATCTGTCCGGCGGGTAACAGGCTATTGACCGACTCGCCCACCCAGCGGGTGAGCGTGGCGCGGCGCAGCGAGCACGATTTGGCGACCAGCACCTGGATGGCGGCGGCGTCGAGCAGCAGCGGAACGAGGTGAAACGCCGCGACAGGCAGGAGACCCCAGCCGGCGACGGCCAGCGTGGACATCACCGATCCCGCGCCCTGCCAGATCAACAGGGCGACGAAAAGGGCGAAGCCAAGGGTGAGAGAGACGATGGCAGTCCGGTTCATTTAGCGTTTCGTCCGTCCCAATAGCTGACGAAACACTTGCCGGAATCCAAAATAGGCGACCGCGTCTTTCATGTTCGAGATGAAGCGCTGCCACGCGCCCATGCGCGGATCGGTCACATACTCGAACGTGAGCGAGATGCGCTCCTCGTTCTCGCCGAGCGGTGTGATGCGGTGATGCAGTTTGTCTCCGTCGAAGAACACCAGCGCGCCGGGTGGATACGCGACGGCACCATCGACTTGCGGCACGCCGGGGTTGCGCGTGTGAAGACGGTATTCGAGCAGGCAGCTCGATTGATCCACCACACCCAGCAATAGCGTGTAGCGGCGGCCCTTGTAGTAGGACGTGTCGTAATGCCAGCCGATGTGATCGCCAGGACGCGTGTAGTAGTAAAGCGCGTAGGCGTGCGGGTCGTCCTGCGGCGACGGCAGCAGCTTCTCGCCAGCCAGACGCTCCAGGAAGCGCATCAGCGCCGGCGAGCGGTACAACTCGGCCACGAACGGGGCGTGCTCGTCGAGCGTGTGGCGGCTCACGCTGCCCCCCTGCTTGTGACCGGGCAGGTAGTTACGGTTCACGTTCGGTGTCACCGCGCGGGCGGCGGCGATCAACGGTTGCGTGACGGCATCGGGCAGGAACGTCTCGAGATAGACGAAGGCGTCCTGCGATTTGAATTCGCGCGTGAGCGCGTCGACGTCGATGGCGTCCAGCGCCCGTTCGATGTCGGCATCTGCCGTGAAAGCCGTGCGCGCTGGCGGCGCGACCGGCGCCGCAGCCAACGGTTGGAGCTCCTCGCGCATCTCCGCCGGCAGCGGGCGGCGCATTGCGCGCACGTAGTCGACGATCACCAGCAGCGCGAAGAGCGGCGCGCCGATGGCGGCGGCGATCAGGAAGCCGCGCGTGCCGTCGAACAGCGTGACGAGCGGCATCAGGTAAAGCACGTCTTCCGTCTCGAACCCGCCGAGGCGCGCTTGTGTCGTGCCGGCCTTGCCGACACGTTCCTCGATGCGCATGCGCAGGAAGAAGATCAGGGCGACGGCAACCCCGGCCATCCAGCCGAGCAACGAGGCAGACAGCGGCAGAGGCACTGCATACTGCCCCGGAGCACCGGCCGCCACGCCCATGCCGATACCGCCAAACAGCAGCACCGTGACGAAGGCGTCGGACGCGAGATCGTAGAAGTGACCGAGACGGCTCGTCTTGCCGCTGACGCGCGCCAGTTCGCCATCCGTATGATCGATGAAGTTCGACAGCGCGAGCAGCACGGCGCCCAGGTTGGCCATCGCATAGCCGCCCTGCGCGAATGCCCATGCGCAGGCGAGGCCGACGATCAGGCGCAGCGTCGTGAGGTGGTTCGGCGTGATGCGTGTGTCGGCCAGCGGTGTGACCATCCACCGCGCGAGCCGTGCATCGTATTGGCGCGGACGCGGTGGCACGGCGTGTGCGGTTTGGCTTGTGGCTGGCGCAACACCCGGCGCCGGAATAGTTCTCGGTATCGTTTCCATGAGAGGGAAATATATACCCATAAGGCAGCACCGTGCAGCGCACGCAAAGCGCTGGACCGACCGCGACAACCATGGCGATTCAGGACACCGACGCGCGCGCAATGCTTGCACTGCGCCTGCGTGCCAAGCGTTGCGCGCGTTCCGCGCATCTCGCCCAATGCGTTTTTATACCTGCAATTACCGGCGCATTTTGATTGTGATTATATTCCGCAATACTTCATTTCGCATTCCAGGCAGCGGGCGTCGGGTCGAAGGAAAATCGACGTGTCGTCGGGATAGCGGGGTCGGGACGATGCGCGGATAATGACGGGCTTGTTCGTCTCATGCTGCGGCGTAACACGACCGCACAATTCCCCATGTCCCAAACGATTGCCATTCTGACCGGTGCATCCCGTGGTCTCGGCGCGGCGTTCGCGCGCGGTCTGCTCACCCCCGGCACCCATCTCGTGACGCTGGCCCGTCGCACGGACGACGACCTTGCGACGCTGGCCGGCGCGCAAGGCGCGACGCTTGAACAAGTGGCCGTCGATCTGGCCGATGCCAATGCCGCAGCGCAGGTCGCCGAACGCATCTTCGCGGCACTACCGCGCGATGCCTCGCGATACCTGCTGATCAATAACGCGGGCACGGTCCATCCGGTCGCGAATGCCGCGGCCCTCACGGACCCGGCGGCCATTGGCGCGGCGTTCGCCCTGAACGTCACCGCCGTGATGCTGCTCACGGCGCGCTTTCTCGCCGCTACGCAGGGACTCGCGGCCAAGCGACAGATCGTGAACATTTCGTCGGGCGCAGGCCGCAATCCGACCGCCGGCTGGTCGGTGTACTGCGCCACCAAGGCCGCACTGGACATGTACACACGGGTGGTCAACGCGGAGCATCGCGAGCACGGCGTTCAGGCCGTATCGCTCGCGCCCGGTGTGGTCGATACCGGCATGCAGGAGACGATTCGCAGCAGCAGCGTGGAGAGTTTTCCGGCACTGGCGCGTTTTCAGGACCTCAAGGCCAGCGGCAAGCTGTCGTCGCCGGACGCGGTGGCGCAGCGAATTCTGGCGCTGACCGAGCGCGACGATTTCGGTCAGACCGAGATCGACGACATCCGCCACTACGCCTGATCCGACCCGGCCGTCGCACACGACTGCGGTTGCGGTTCGGCGGGCAAGCACGGAAAAAAGCACCGGGCGGCGTTTCGCCGGCCGGTGCCATCCCGTTGCCGAAGCCGTCGGCGCGCCGTGCGGCCTACTGCTCGGTACTGGTGATGAAGACGCTGCCGTTGCGCTCCGGTGCGTACAGAATCAGCGTTGGCGCATGAATGTCGAAGGCGCGCTCACACGCCTCCCCATACGAATCGAACTGCACGGCCCAAGCGCCGTTGCGCACGTAACAGTGCGTGATGGTGTCGGTGCGCCGATCGAATTCCTGACCGAGAAACACACCCTGCGTGTAACACCAGACGACAAACCCGTGAAAGTCGGCCTGCTCCGGTGCCCGAAACACGCGCCAGCGAGCATCATCGCGCGCCGCCTGACGCGCCGTCGCGCCCGCTGCCCAACGCTCGAAGCCGTCGTGTCGTTTGCGTTGCTCCATGTCGTCGTACCCCCTTTTGGGTGAACCGCCCTTCGGGTGCCGAGATTCGACATCCCCGGGACGCGTTTCCATAGTCGGAATTTGTTCCGGGCATTTCTATCAGGCAATTCCGAAAGACGGCAGGGAATTTCTCCAAAGGGGAACGCGGCGGACGTCGTCAATCGTAGTGAATCGCCAGCCAGACGGTGGTTTCGCCCGGCGTCGTCCAGGCGACACGATGCTGGCGATGCGCGGCAATCGCGACGGCGTCGCCGGGCTTCAGTACGAGTGTCTGGTCGGGCGTGTCGGCGAAGGCCAAGCCCGCACCGCCCGAGAGCAGCACCACCCATTCGTGCTGCGCCTGGTCATACCAGAAGCCTGGGGGAGAGGCCTGCCCGGTCGAGACAATGCGCTCGACACGCATCCCGTGGTGCGCAAGCAGCGTAGTGAACTGCTCGGCTGCGGTCGAATCGGGAGACGACGGCAGGCCGGCAAATAGATTCGTATCGGGTATCAGGGGCGTATTCATCGGTGCGGAGCGTTCTCTCGTCTGCGGGGGGTAGAAAGCATACACGCGGGCCCCGAGCTCAGTCGTCCAGTGTCTCGTGCACGGCGGCGTCGCCGCGTCGCCAATAGGCGGCCGCCTTCACCCATTTCGGGTTGAGCCCACGAGCGTCGACGAGATGGCGCCGCAAGGCCTTTGCCACGCCGGCCTCGGCCGCGACCCAGGCATGCACATCTCCAGCGGGCAGTGTGGCCACGCAGAGCGCGTCGATCAGTGCGGTGCTTTGACCGGCCGGCGTGCCTTCGCGATAGAGCCATTCGACCACGACGTCGGCATCGCTGGCGAAGCGCAGGCGGTCGGCCGGACTGTCGATTTCCGCGAAGACGAACGCCAGCGCGCCGGCCGGCAGTTCGGCCAGACGCCGCGAGATCGCGGGCAGCGCCGTGTCGTCGCCGATCAAGACATAGCCGTCGAAGGTCATGGGAATGACGAGCGAGCCGCGTGGACCGCCCACACCGATGCCGTCACCCGGTTGAGCCGAGCGCGCCCACTGCGTGGCGGGGCCGGAGTCGTGCATCGCAAAATCGATCACCAGGGTTTGCGACGCCGCGTCGTACCGGCGTGGCGTGTAATCGCGCATCAGTCGTGGTGCGTCGCCGGGCGCGGGCTTGGCGACCCCTTGCGCGCCGACCTGCGGGAGCACCAGTTCGCCGGTCGCCGGGTCGGGGAAGAACAGTTTGACGTGGTCGTCGAAGCCGGGGCTGGTGAAACCTTCGAGATCGTCGCCACCCAGGGTCACGCGCAGCATGTGCGGCGTGAGCTGTTCGACATGGCGGACTTCCAGCCGACGCAGGCGAAGTTCATGGCGCACGCGCTGCGGTGTGCGATCGGGGATGACCGGCGGTGCTGCGTTATCTCTCATCAAAGTCGCTCCAGTTGTTGCGCCGCCGCGTCGAGAATGGCGGCGAATGCGTTGGCCTGTTCGGTCGAGAGCGGCTCGCCGCCCAGGCGCAGATGCACGGCGTATTTGAAGTTGTGCAGCGCGCGCATGACCTGCGGCGGCATGTCTTCCGAACGCTCACGGCGCGTCGTCAGCCGTGCGAGCAGTTCCGTCACCGCGACCTCGTTTTCCGCCAGATAGACGCGGCCGGTATCGGTGATTTCGTATGACTTCCGTTGGCTGTCGCCGGTGTTCTCCTGCACACGGAGATAGCCCATTTCTTCGAGCAGCGTGAGCGTGGGGTAGACCACACCCGCGCTCGGGCTGTACGTACCGTTCACGCTCTCTTCGATGGCTTTGATGAGTTCGTAACCATGGCGGGGTTGCTGCGCAATCAGATGCAGCAGCACGAGCCGCAAGCCCCCATGACCGAAGAGGCGGCCGCCACCACGTCCGCCCCTGCCGCCGCGCTCGCCGCGCCCTTCGTCGCCGCGTCCGAAGCGGGCGTCACCGTATCCCTCGCCACTGCCGCGCCGTCCATGGCGCCCACCGCGCCGGTCGTCGCCAACCTCCATGCTGTCCAGGTCCAGCGGGCCTCGGCCCATGAAATCGCCACGTGATCCACGCATGATGCGACTCCTTATCGATGTAGTTAAGATGTGTTTACGATATATCTAAATTGCATCTAAAGCAAAGCTATTTTTGTGAAGATCACGTCGGAAGGGCGGGGAATGACCGTGGGGCGGGGGACGGCAGGGTATTACGGAGTATTACGGGAGGGTTTCGCGAGGTGCGGAGATTGGATCGAAATGCGCATTTCGACAGGTTGGCGCCGTGCCGGGTTCGGCACGGACGCGGTCGGACAATCGATGGGGAAGCAAGCGCCCCAGCGCGCTCAGCGCCGGGGCGGCGGTGCTTATGGCATCTGCGGCAGATCGGTGCCGAGCCACTTGCGATAACGCTTGTTCAGCTCGCCGTTGGCTGTATTGCGCGTGACGAAGTCGTTGATCGCCGCGAGCAGTTCCGGCTGATTGGGACGCAAGGCGATGCCCATCGCCTGCTGCAGCAAATTGAATTTCGGCTCGAACTGGCCCGGTGCTCGCTGACGAATCGCGTTCGCGACCGTCACCGAGCAACCGATGGCATCGACCTGCCCGGTGAGCAGCGCCTGCATGGCGGACGCGTCATCGTCGAATCGACGGATCTCGGTGCCTTCGGGCGCCGTTTTCGTCACGGCCATGTCCTGGGTACTCGCGCGTGCGACGCTCACGCGCAAGCCCTTCAGATCGGCGGCGGACTTGATGGGCGCGCCGGTCTTGCCGAGCAGCACAATGGTCGCGGCGGCGTAGGGTTTGGAGAACTGCACCTGCTTGGCGCGCTCCGGCGTGATGGCGAGCGACGCGACCAGCACATCGACCTTGCCGCTGAGCAGATAGGGAATCCGGTTCGGTCCCGTCACCGGCATGATGTTGACCTTGACCCCCAGATCCTTCGCGAGCAGTTTTGCCACGTCGGCGTCGTAACCGTCAGGCTGCATCTGCGCGTTCGTCGTGCCGTACGGCGGAAAGTCGATGAGCATGCCAACATTGAGCGTGCCCTTCTTCCTGATGTCGGCCACGGTCTGCGCGTGGGCAGGCGTGGAAAACAGCGTCAGGGTGCTCGTGAGCAGTCCGCCCAGGGTGCCGCCGAGCGATCCGACGAAACCGGCCGGCATGGCCGCCACGCCGAGCGCCGTGAGAAAGCCGCGACGCGAGCGAAGGTCGGGGGTGCCTGGAACGTTTTGCCGGCTGGCCGGATGCGTAAAGGAATGGGGATGCCGAACTTGCACAGGGTGACGCGATAACTTGCGAGTCATGCTGGGTCTCCTGAGGCTGCGAAGGCGTTGCCGGAATGCTGAGGTGGGGTGCGAGGCGAACGTCTCGCGGCCGTCTGACGGTTAACCCGAGCGATGGTAGCGGGCGGTACAAGACGCGTCCACTCCGCACAAACCCCAGCGAAAACCCTGAGTCTCGCACGAGCGGCGCCGTGTCGCGACAGTGATGAGGACGACGAAATCAGTGTCTCGGCGTGCGCGAGACGGGAAGATGAGGACGAAAAAAACGGTGCCGAAATTCGGCACCGTGTTCAGGCACTGCTTGCCCGGTCCTGGCAAATCACGTTGCCGTGGATGCCACGGCGACGCGAGCGCTGGACTTACTGGGCGGCGTCCTTGACCTTCTTCAGCGGGCGAACCTTCACGCGCACCGACGCCGGCTTGGCCGGGAACCAGCGCTCTTGGCCCGTGAACGGGTCCTTGCCGAAACGCTTCGCCTTGGCGGCGATTTGTTGCGACGTGACCTTGAACAGGCCGTGCAGCGTGAATTCGCCGACACCCTTCTTGTGCAGCGAGCTGACGATGGTGTTCTCGAGCGCGGCCAGCACTGCCTTGACTTCCTTCACGGCGACTGCCGATTGCTCGGCGAGGTGGGCTGCAAGCTGGGTCTTGTTGAGTGCGTCCTTGATCGGCGACACCTTCCCGTTGGCGGCTGCCTTCGGAGCGGCCTTCACGGCTGCCTTCGGGGCGGCCTTCGGTGCTGCCTTTTTCGCTACCGGCGCCTTCTTCGCTGCCGGGGCTTTCTTTGCCACAGGGGCCTTCTTTGCTGCTGCTTTCTTTGCCGTTGCCATATCGATCCAATCGATGAGAATAAGAAAGTGCCGTCGTAGAACGGCCACCCGAATGATACGTATTGCTGCGCCGACGATTCTACCTAAGAAATCGCGTTATGCGAGCGGTGCGCGAATTATGTTGCGTGCCTGCCGCACAAGGCTGGGCGGGGAAGCGCGCCGCATTTCGCTTCGTTTCATCGACAACGTGGCGATCCGTCCTCGCGTTGGAGAATTTGCCTCTCGAATTTCGTGCAGCCTTCGGCACCTTTCTTTGCGCGATTTTGGTGCGCATGCCACGCGCCGCCGTCGACGTCGATGGCTCGCAAAGCCTTAAAAACGCTGCATTTCGCAGGTTTCGCAGCGGCCGTCGCCGTTGCACCAGGCATCGGTCAGCGTCGTGCCATTCGCGCCGAACGTGATGTCGTGCTTCGCGCCGTAGCTGCCGGCGAGTTGCAGGCGGTCGCCCGACAGTGTGCCCTGCACCGTGGTGTGGACGTTCGGCTCAACGTCGTCGACGCTACCGGTGACCTGCGCGCCATTGAGCGCGAGCGCCATCAGACGCGTCATCGGCGAGCCCCAAAGCTTCCACCACGGTGGCGCATTCGTGCACAGACCGCGCCAGTGCCCGGACGGATTCACCACGAGCAACGGGGCGGCTGCGCCCGGTTGAGCCGCTGTGCCCGACGTCATCGGCGGCGTGTAGACGGTCGCGGAGGTCGTGGTGTCAGTCGTGTCAGTCGTAGCGGTAGTAGCCGTCGAGGCGGCGGTAGCTGTGCCAGCGCTGCCAGCGGGCGCCGCGCTGTACGTGCCGGGGGCGCCGTCGACACGCGCCATACCGGGAGACAGGCCGTCGTTCGGCACCGGTGCCGATGCCGCCGCGCACACATGACACGACAGGTGCGACACGCTGTTGCGCGTCAGCGCACGCGTGGCGTAGAGGCGCTGGCCGCCTGCGGCGCCGTCGGGCAGCACCGTGACGTACGGTGTGTCGTCTAGCCGGTAATCGACCTTGGCGCACGACGGGGCGTCCGTTTGCAGCATGACGTCGGCGGAGAAGGCGCCGTTGACCGCGCGTATCGGAATCACCGACACGGAGGCCGAACAGTCGGCAACGACCTGAGCACAGTCACACGCGGCGGCCGGCGCACGCGACGCGCCGCCGGACTGTGCGTACCCCTGGCCGGCGAAGCCGAATATACCCGCGACGAGCCACCCCGTCGCGACGCTCAAGGAAACCAAACCCCGCATGATGTTTCTCCGAATGTGGCGGCCATCGTTATGCCGCGGATAGTCGATCAAAAGTTGTCGGCTGACAAGCGTCGAAAGTCGCGAAACGTGGGGGACTCGGAGACGAGAAGCCGCATCACATGCCATCCCGGTGTCGCGCAATTATGAGATTTCGCCCGTATCCCGACATCGAAAACGCGTTCTAGACTGCTAGTGCCCGGCCCCCGCTCTCAACGAGAACACCGCTCGTTGTCCACTGGAGACATGCATGGTTGTCGATCGCACGAATGCCCCTGGCCTGCCTGATATTCCCTCGCCCAACGAATTCCCCACCGCCCCCATGCCTTCCGCGAATCGCACGCTTGCCATGCTCGCGACGCTCTTCTTCGCCATGGGGCTCATTACGTCGCTGAACGACATTCTGGTGCCTCACTTCAAGGCCGCGTTCGACCTGACCTTTCGCGACGCGGCCCTGATCCAATCGAGTTTCTTCGCTGCGTATTTCGTCGTGTCATACCCGGCGGGGCAATACACCGCACGCGTCGGTTACCGTCGGGCGCTGGCCAGTTCGTTGTGGTTGGCCGGCGTCGGCTGCGCGCTGTTTTTCCCTGCCGCCGCACTCATGTCCTATCCCTGCTTTCTCGCCGCGCTTTTTGTGTTGGCGAGTGGTATCACGTTGCTGCAAGTCGCGGTGAACGCCTACGTCGAGACGTTGGGCACGCGCGGGGCGGCGGCGAGCCGCCTCACGCTGGTGCAAGCGTTCAATTCGCTGGGCACCACCGTCGGGCCGCCGCTCGCCGCGCTCTGGATCCTCGCGCCGCAGGCGCAGTCCGCAACCGGCCACGCCGTAGACAGTGTGCGCGGCCCCTATGGCCTGCTGGCGGCGGTGCTGGCCATCGGCGGCGGGGTGCTCTGGCGGCTGACGCTGCCCGAACACCGTGCGCGCCGCGTGTCGCCACCGAGCGTGCTCGGCAACGTGCGCAGTCTGTTGGCACACCGTCCCTTGCGTTACGGCATCGTGGCGCTGTTTCTTTATGTTGGCGCGGAAGTCAGTATCGGCAGTTTCCTGATTGCCTATCTGACACAAGCGGGCACGGGCATCGTCGACCATGGGCAGGCAAGCCGGTATCTGGCGCTGTATTGGGGTGGGGCGATGGCGGGCCGATTCGTGGGCGCGTGGCTGTTGCGCAAGGTGTCGCCCGGGCGGCTGCTGAGCCTGTGTGCGCTCTATAACGTAGTGCTGATTCTCACGTCGTTCGCCTTGCCGGCGTCGTTCGCGATGTGGTCGTTGCTGGCCTGCGGTCTCGGCAACGCCATCATGTTCCCGACGATTTTCTCACTCTCGGTGGGCGGGCTCGGCGCGCGCGTGAGCGAGGGCGGCGGGCTGATCTGCATGGCGATCGTTGGCGGCGCGGTGTTGCCTTATCTGCAGGGGGCACTGGCGGATGGCATCGGCATCGGGTTGTCGTTCCTCGTGCCGGCGGTGGCGTACTGTTACATCGCCGGATTCGGGGCATGGTGCGTGCGCACCGCGCCCGAATTGGCTGCCGTCGCCGAGGGGCCGGCGCACATGAATGGCCGGTCAACGCCCGGCGATCAACCCGGCTTGCCGAACGTATAACGACCGAAGAAGAACAGCACGTTGCCGTTGCCCTTGCCGCCGGGCACATAGGTGGTCGAGACCGAGGCGCGCCCCACGCCGATTTCGGCGAGGGGCAGTGCGCCGGGGAAGGGCACGCCGCGGAGCGTGTCCGAGCGCGACATCAGAAAGACCGTATAGCCGAGCCCGAAGCGCACGGGCCCGGCGTTGGCGACGTTCCAGATGCGGCCGTAGCCGGCCATCGGCGACCAGTCGTTATGCGAGTCCTTGAACGCCATGGCGTACAGCATTCGCGACCCCTTATCGCCGTCGGACAACACACGGCCGTAGCCGAGTCCCCACGGGTTTTCGTTGTACTGGGCGATCTTTTCGCTCGTGTAGGCGAAGCGCAGGTGATGGGTATGCAGCGGTACGTAGAGATCGCTCGCACCTTGCGTGGCAACGTCGCGCACTTCATCGACGATGGCGCCGGTCCACGTCGAGATGCTACTCGGGGCGTCGTCGGCATGGGCTGCCAGCGGTGACAACAACGTCAACGCCGCACCCAGCGCGACAAGCGTGCGGCGGCCAGACGAGGGAGAAATTCTTGAGGGCGAGGCAAGCGGTGCGAGTCGAATCGATGGCGCGAGCCGCCCGGTGCGTCGGGGGTTCGTATTCATGGTTGAGCTTGTCGTGTTGCAAGAAACGTGTCGATCACGGTCGTCGGAAGGGTGCCGGCAAACGGCACGCCGCGAACTTGGACGTCGCCCTGACGCGCTTCGTGACCGGCATTCCAATCTTTCTAGACCTCGTCGCCGTTGCAAAAGTTCGAATGACCGATTTTTCGCGTAACGGCCCAAGCCCGAAGCACGGGCTGATCGAACCTGCCGCTCGGCAAAGAAGTCGTTTCGCGTCAATGACCTATCGTGGATATCGACGTGTTATTCACCGGGTTGTGAACATTTTCTGTGGATAACATCTCGCCGTGTGCGCCCGCGTGGGCCATGCGAAATGGGGATATCGCAAGACGCTCGACGGCGCGCAGCAAATGCGCGCCACCCTTTTCCTCTGTCCGATCAAGGACTTGAGGAAGCTATCCGCGAGTTGTCCACTGGCTTGCAAACAAATTCTGTGGATAACGAACTTCCGCGAAACCCGCGCCAGGCCGCGTTTTCCAACGCATGGCACAACTTTCGCGCGTCCCCATTCTTCCCTGTCGAATCAGCCACTTGCGATGCTTTTCCGCAAGTTATCAACGGGCTTGTGAACAAAAAGTGTGGATAAGCTCGGGTTTCGTTGATCTCAATATATGAGATCAATATTTACATATTGACATTATGAGTGTCGCGCAATTACGATGCGGCTCATATCAGTGGACGGATACGTTCAGGAGACGACAGTGACGGAACGACGCAAACAGAAAGTGGCGATCATCGGCTCGGGCAACATCGGCACCGACCTGATGATCAAGGTGATGCGCAACAGCGAGCATCTGGAAATGGGCGCGATGGTCGGTATCGATCCGGCCTCGGATGGCCTGGCGCGTGCGCAGCGCCTCGGCGTGCCGGTCACCGCTGAAGGTATCGACGGCCTGCTGGCAATGCCCGGTTTCGAGGACATTCGCATCGCATTCGACGCGACCTCGGCCAAGGCGCATGCGCATCACAACGCGCTGCTGCAAGCGCGTGGCGTGCAAGTGATCGATCTGACGCCGGCCGCCATTGGCCCGTACGTGATTCCGTCGATCAACCTCGACGCGCATCTGGACGCGCGAAACATCAACATGGTGACGTGCGGCGGTCAGGCCACGATCCCCATGGTCGCGGCCATCTCGCAGGTGGCGAAGGTGCATTACGCGGAGATCGTCGCGTCGATTTCGAGCAAGTCGGCGGGGCCGGGCACGCGCGCCAACATCGACGAGTTCACGGAAACGACGTCGAAAGCGATTGAAGTGCTGGGCGGGGCTTCGCGCGGCAAGGCGATCATCGTGCTCAACCCGGCGGAGCCGCCGCTCATCATGCGTGACACGGTGTTCGTGCTGTCCGAGCCGGGGGATCAGGCCGCCATTGCCGCGAGCATTCAGGCGATGGTCGACAAGGTGCATGCCTACGTGCCGGGCTATCGTCTCAAGCAACAGATTCAGTTCGAGTTGTTCGACGCATCGCGTCCGCTCAACGTGCCGGGCTTGGGCAAGCTCACCGGCCTGAAGACCTCGGTCTTCCTCGAAGTGGAAGGGGCCGCGCACTATCTGCCGGCGTATGCAGGCAACCTCGACATCATGACCAGCGCCGCGCTGGCCTGCGCCGACCGTATCGCCGCCACTCGCCTGGCGCTCGCGGCCTGACGGTCGCACGCGCTCTCAGGAGACACACCTCATCATGACGCAGAAAAAGCTCTACATCTCCGACGTGACGCTGCGCGACGGCAGCCACGCTATTCGACACCAGTACCGCATTGCCGATGTGAAAGCGATTGCCGCCGCGCTCGACGCCGCGCATGTCGACTCCATCGAAGTCGCGCACGGCGATGGACTGGCCGGTTCAAGCTTCAATTACGGTTTCGGCGCCCATACTGATCTCGAATGGATTGCCGCCGTGGCCGAGACGGTCACGCACGCCAAGGTCGCCACCTTGCTGTTGCCGGGCGTGGGCACCGTGCACGATCTGCGCGAAGCCTACGACGCAGGGGCGCGTGTGGTGCGTATCGCAACGCACTGCACCGAGGCCGACGTCTCGCGCCAACACATTGCCTACGCGCGCGAGCTGGGCATGGACACGGTCGGCTTTCTGATGATGAGCCACATGACCACGCCGCAGCATCTCGCCGAGCAGGCCAAGTTGATGGAGTCGTACGGCGCGACGTGTATCTATGTGGTGGATTCGGGCGGGGCGCTGGGTATGAACGACGTGCGCGAGCGCTTCCGCGCCTTCAAGGACGTGCTCAAGCCCGAGACGCTCACCGGCATGCACGCGCACCACAACCTGAGCCTTGGCGTGGCGAACTCCATCGTTGCGGTGGAGGAGGGCTGCGATCGCATCGACGCGAGTCTGGCGGGCATGGGCGCGGGCGCGGGCAACGCGCCGCTGGAAGTGTTTATCGCCGCGGCATCGCGTTTGGGTTGGCACCACGGCTGCGATCTGTACACGTTGATGGATGCCGCCGACGACATCGTTCGCCCGTTGCAGGATCGCGCGGTGCGCGTGGATCGCGAGACGCTGGCGCTTGGCTACGCCGGCGTGTATTCGAGCTTCCTGCGTCACGCGGAAGCCGCTGCCGCGCGCTACGACCTCAAGACCGTCGACATCCTGGTCGAGCTGGGTCAGCGTCGCATGGTGGGCGGTCAGGAGGACATGATCGTCGACGTGGCGCTCGATCTGCTCAAGCGACGCGCGGCATAGCGCCGAGATGCGCCTCCCCTGGCGCAGCGCCCGGGGAGCGGAGCCTTCGACGCCCTACCGACACCGGCCCTTGTCCGCAGGGGCCGGCTTTTTTCAGTCGAACCGAATCAATCGACGAGCCTTAGCCCCCGTGACCGGACCAGCCGAGCTGGTGACTGATTTGCGCGGCGGCGTGCTTCACGCGCGGCACGAGTTCCTGCATGCGCTCGCGGCTCATGTACTTGGTCGTACTCGAGACACTGATGGCGGCCACGATATGCTGGCTTGCGTCATACACCGGCGCGGCCACACAGCGAATTTGCGGCGTGTCGTCTTCCAGATCGAAGGCGTAACCGAGACGGGCGTAGTCGTGCATGCGGGCGAGCCACGCCGTCGTGTCGATCGACGTTGACGGCGCCTGCGACCGATAGTGAGCAAGCTGCGCCTTCCAAGCCGCTTCGTCCTGATCGAGCAACAGCGCTTTGCCCACGCCGGTCACGCAGATCGGCTTGCGTCCGCCAATGCGCGAGCTGATCTCCACGGCGCGTTGTCCCGGCAGTTTGTCGAGGTACATCACTTCCCAGCCGTCGGCGACGGCCAGGTGCACAGTGTCCTGCGTCTCGCTCGCGAGCGATTCGAGCGTGGGGCGTGCGACGCGTGGCAAGTCGATTTGTCGGTAGGCAAGAAACCCCAGTTCGATGAGCTTGTTGCCCAGCCGGTAGCCGCGACGCGGCTCAAAACGCAGATACCCCGCGTGTACGAGCGCCGACGCGATCCGGTGTGTGGTCGACGTTGTGATGCCGGTGTGTGCCGAGAGGGCCGGCACGGTGTCGATGCCGGCGGCGACGGCTTCCACGATATCGAGGCCGCGGAAGAGCGTCTGGCTGGCGAGCGTGCGCGGACGCTCGGCCTCGGGAGACTTCGGCTTCGCCATCAGGCCCCCCCGAGCGCCAGCAGGCGCTCGTAGACGTAGCACTTGAGCGCGACGTAATGCGACGGGTCTAGAACGGGCAATTCGACGCCGTGCAAATGACTGCCGTCGTCGCCCTGTTGCACGCTGCGGATCGTGCCACTGGCTTCGATGGGCATGTCGATGTCGCCGACACGCACGCGGAACGCGAGCTGCATGCTGTCGCCGGGCGCGCCGAGCGGAGCGTCGGCCAGCAGCGAGACACCTTCGGCGCTGACGTCTTGCAGCAGGGCAAGGTGGCGGGTCTCACCCGCGCTGACCGATACGACCAGCCTGGCGGGTACGCGCTGCGAACGGCGCAGCACCTTGCGGCGGATCTGTGCCGGCGCGGAGAGCACGGCGTAATCAAACGGCAGCCGCTTCACACGCTCCACCGTACAGACGAAGTGGTAAATGTCTTCGCCCGAGAATGTCCAGAGTTCGAGCCGCTCGCCGACGTTCAGGGTCGGCGGCGCGACGCGGCCCGTCGGGGCGGTGATGAACAGCATCTGATTCGGCGCGTATCCGATCACACGCGTGCGCACCCGCTGCGACCCGGCGCCCGGCGGCAATTGGATCTGCAGCCAGTCGCCGGGGCGCAGATTCAGGTCGGTGAGCGCGTACTGCGGTTGCGTCGCGCCGGCGGCGGCAGCGCTCGCATTGTCGGGGGCCGCCGCCGTGGGCGCGGTAACCTCCGACGGGGCGAGGTCGTCTCCACCGAGATTGGCGATCCGGTGCGGGGCGAACGACGCGAACAGCCAGTCGCGGCCCGCCTGCGTGGGGACGACATCGCCCGCGGCAAGCAGGGGTTCCCCATTGCGATCAACGATGGCCCAGGGCAGGGCGTCGCCCAGGGGGATCTCGTGGGGCGCGAGCGGGACAAGGGGGAGCGCATGGAGGGGCGCGGCAGACGTCTGAGATGGGGTATCGACCATAGGGGCAGGGGGCGCGCGGCGGGCGCGCTCGCGTTCGTGCGTTGAAATGTCGTGGATCGTTAGCTGGCCGGCATGGTATCGGCCCACCGGCTTCGCGGCAATCATAGCGAAGGGGGGCTCGCCGGAATGCGCGAGCGACCGCTGACGTCAGGTGTCCGAAAGTCTACCCCGGCGCATTGGCACTTGGCGAGAGGGGAGTTGTACTCTGCCCTGTGCAAGCTGCGTAAGTGGGCACTCGCTGGGGGAGGGTTGCACCGCGGCACTGACAGGGTTCAACGGCTGGATTCGGGATGGGCGCGCGTGCTCGCTCCATGGGGCACGGCATGCGTCATGCCATCTCCCTATAGTTGACGGTTTGCCGGCGTGCCCGGCGGCGACCAGGTGGGGGGAGCGATGTGGTACCAGCAGTGTGCAGGCGCAAGCGGTTGGGGAGGGGCCTGGAGCAAGGCGCCGGCCGTTGAGCGCTTGGAATCGCCGGAGGCGACGATGCCGCGCCGCGCCGCGCAAACCGATATTGGCGCCCGTCTGACGCAGACGGCCAACGCGGCGGGCGATGCGTGCGGCGATGAGGTCGCGCTGTCACGTCGCGTCGATCCTGCGCTTGCGCAGGCCTTTGCCAAGGCGTGGGCGGGATTGTGGGTGACGACCGGGCCGTGCCAGCACTTCTATCGCAAGGAGTTCGATCTGGCGCACGCGCGCGACGCGCGTCTGGCGCGCAACGTCGCGCAGGTCGAGGCGATGTTGGCGCCCACTCACGACGAGGGCCTGCATTGCGGCACCGCCTCCGGTACTGCCATGCGTACGGGCACCGCTGCAGCGAACCGCGCCGTCAATGCCAACGCCAATGCCAACGCCAACGCCAATGCCAATGCCAACGCCAACGCCAACGCCAATGCCAATGCCAACGCTATCGATGTCGACCCCACGTGCCGCGACATTGCGCGTTGGATCAACACGGTGGCCGCGACCGGCGACCGGGGTTGGCACTTTCGTGCGGCGCGCGATGCCCTGTCGCTCGCGGGCAATCTGTCGTTGCTCGCGATCATTGCCGCGTGCTTCTACCAGGAGGAGGGCGCGACAGGCGACGACGGGGCACCGGTCGCCGGTCGCGGTGCCTCGATCGCCAACACCCCGTTTGGGGTGCCGTGGGCCGACTGGACGTTGCTGGCGTTCGAGGGCGCGAAGGGCGTCATGACGCAGTCGCTCGGTTCGCCGACGCTGATTCGTCACCATGCCGTCGACGAAGTGCTCAAGCGCATGGACGCGGGATGCCGGCTGCTGGAAGCATGCGTGGTATCGTCGGCGCCGCCCCCTGATGCGCCGTCGTCGTGGCGCGGCGCGCTTGCCACGCTCACGCGCTCGCGCGACGTTGCCACACTCTTTACGTTCGCCAATACGGCCGTGCCGCCTGCGCGGCTGGGACTCTGGATGCCGTCGTGGTTCGCGAGCGGGTCGAGCCCGTCTGGCGGGACCGACGGTTATCGAGGCATCTTGCGCGTAGCCGGGCTCATGCTCGATTCCTGTCGCGCGGTGACGAGTCTGCTGGGTACCTGGGCGCGCAATGCGGTATTCACTCGCGATGCGCAGGACTTGACGCGCCGATGGGAATTGCTTTGCGAGCGGCTCGCGACGGTATCGGCCGACGATCGGGCGACAGTCCTCGATCGCGTCGATCGTGTGACGCAGCTCTCCACGCATTGTGACACCCCGCTGCTGGCGGCCATCGCGTCGAGCGAGGCTTTACGTGAGCGCCTACTGGCGTGCGGCGAATCGTTGACGGCGAACGACATTGCCGCCGCTTGTGTCGCGTTCGACGTGCAGTGCCACACGTCGTGCGTTGATGGCCACCGCTATCTGAGCCTGAATCCGGCCGAGAGTCCGTGGGGATATCGATGGAAGGGGGAGGCGTGGCAATGTGGGGGCGCGACGCCAGTTCGAACGTCGTATCGGTTGCTGCTGCTGTATCAGCACTGGAGCGCGGCGTTACTGGAACGCGTGGTGTCGTCGTGCGGTGCGCCGGCGGCGCAAGCGACCGAGGTGTCGCCGAATGATCGACCCACCGACCCGCCGGGCGTCACGCGCACGCGCTCGGGCGTGGCGCATGTCGATATCGAGTCGACGTGGGTGTGAGGGGGCATGGTGCCACGTGTCAATCCGGCGTTGCGACCTCAAAATCCAGCAAGGCCGAACTCATCGATTTGCCGTGGGCGTCCAGCGCGAGCGAGCGCGTCACGCCGCCCCCGAGCGCCTTGCCCAGGACGAAGTTGAACGCACCCAGGCAAGGCAGTTCGTAACGCACGACATCGCCAAGCACGACGTCCCCCAGAAACGCCTTCACCCGCTCGGCCGTGACTTCGGCGCGCAGGTGCTCGTAATGCCTTGCGTCGTAGCAGATGAGCGAGACGTTGAGTGTGTTGCCCTTGTCGCCCGTGCGCGAATGCGCGAGTTCACGCAGCTTCATCTCACATCTCCACGAAGGTAAAGGACGGCTTGACGTGTTCGCGTGACAACAGCACCGACTGGACCGCGAGCACCTCGCGTACGGACTTGGTCACGCCACCACCGCCGGCTGGGCCGTTGGTGTACAACGTCTCGACTTCGTTGCCGATGCGTAACGCTTGCTCGGCGGATGGCATACGTCCCGCTACGCGCACACGGACTTCATAGGGCTCGGCGTGGCGCGCGCCCGCCGTTTCTCCGTGCAGCGAATTCACCCCGATCAGATCGCAACGCAATTCGCTCGTCTGCACGCCCGTCAATGCCAGTCGTTCGCGAACGATATCGAGCGCTAGCCTCGCCCGTGCCACGGCGCCCGGGCCCCCGTAAGAGATCTGCCCTTCACCAATGAATCCGTCGACGTAGCCGACGGAAACTTTGAGCGTGTCGGTGCGGGGGGTGCCGCGCCCGCCCGTCACCTTGATCCGGTCGAGGGCTTCTTCCGCCACGCGCACGTGCGAAAAGTCGGCCACGACGTCGGGCTGAAGATATCGCCGGGGATCATGAATCTCGTAAAGCAACTGCTCCTTGCATGTGGCTTGCGTCACGCGTCCCCCGGCGTCGGGCACCTTGGTGATGACGACCGATCCATCGGGCGCGACTTCGCCAATCGGGAACCCGAGCGTCGCGAGGTTGGGCACGTCCTTGTAGCCCGGATCGGCGAAGTAGCCGCCGGTGATCTGTCCCGCGCACTCCAGCAGATGTCCGACGACGGTGGCCTGTCCCAGCGTTTCCCAATCGTCCATGCGCCATCCGAATTCGTGGATCAGCGGCGCGACGAACAACGAAGGGTCGGCCACCCGGCCCGTCAACACGATTTGCGCGCCCGCCGCCAGGGCATCGACGATGCCGGCCGCGCCCAGATACGCATTGGCCGACACGATACGATTCCCGTAAGACGCCACGCGCTCGCCCGTTTCTTCGAAGTGAGCGTCTCCTTGAAGCACGACGTCGAGCACGTCGTCGCCGGTGACGGCGGCGATCTTCACGTCGCCGAGCCCCAGTGCGCGAGCGATCTCCGCTGTCTTTCGTGCCGCCGCGAGCGGGTTGGCCGCGCCCATGTTCGAGATGATCCGCACGCCATTGCGCAGCGCTGCCGGCAGTACGGCGGTCATGCGTGCTTCGAGCAGCGGGTCGTAGCCGGATTGCGGGTCTCGGCGACGTGCCTGTTGCGCAATGCCAATCGTGCGTTCGGCCAGGCATTCGAAGACGAGATAGTCGAGCGCACCTCGCTGAGCGAGTTCAACGGCAGGCTCGATGCGGTCGCCCGAGTATCCGGCGCCTGCGCCGATCCGGATTCGTCGCGAAGACGGGGTGGGTTGCGTGCCGTTCATGCGGGTCGGGTCCGTTCAGTAAGGCTTAAAGCGTGAAGATGCCGAGTGCGACGCACGCGATCGTCATGACGATGGATGCGCCGAACAGCAGCGGAAACGTGAACTTCTGATGGTCGGCCAAATCGATGCCGCACAGGCCGACGACCAGGAAGGTGGCTGGCGTGAGGGGGCTGACCGGGAATCCTGTCGTCATCTGGCCCAGCAGGGCGGCTTGCCCGACGTGCACGGCCGGCACGCCCAGTTGTCCGGCGACCTCGGCAATGACCGGCAGTACGCCGAAGTAAAACGAATCGGGATCGAAGAGCATGCTCAGCGGCATCGACAGCAGACCGAGCGCGACCGGAATGTGGCCCGCCATGCCCGGCGGCACGAAGCCGACGGCCGCTTGCGCCATCGCCTTGAGCATGCCGCTGCCTTGCATCACCCCGGTGAAGACCCCGGCGGCGAGCAAAATGCCGGCCATCATCAACGCCGCGCGTGCGTGCGCGTCGATGCGTTTGCGTTGCATGTCGACGTCCGGGTAATTCACCATCAATGCGACGCACAGGCCCACCATGAACATGATCGCGGGCGGCAGCTTCTCGCCCATCACGACCATCGTGCCGAGCACGACCAGCGTAAGGAGGATGTTGAACCAGAAGAGCTTCGGACGGCGCAGCGCCTGTTGCTCGGGCGAGAGTTCTCGCTTGGGGCTTGGGATCGACCCGCTCGTGGCGCTCAGGCCGAGCCGCTTCTCTTCCCGGCGGCCGAGCCAGTAGGCCATGCCAAATACGAAGACCAGCCCGATGGCTTGCACCGGAATCAGCGGATTGAACAGGCTCGACACCGGCAGGTGGAGCGACGCCGACGCTCGAATCATCGGCCCGGTCCACGGCAGGAAGTTGATGCCCGCGGCCATCGACACGGCGGCTGCCAGCACGCGGCGGTCCATGCCCAGACGGTCGTAAAGCGGGAGCATGGCCGGAATCGTCACGAGGAAGCACACGGCGCCGGAACCGTCGAGGTGGATCAGCAGGGCCAGCAGCGTCGTGCCCATGACGATGCGCGTGGGTCGGGTGCCGACGGCTTTCAGGATGCGATCGATGATCGGATCGAGCGTGCCGGCGTCGGTGATGGTGCCGAAGTAAAGAATTGCAAAGACGAACATGCCGACGACCGGCGCGAGGCTCTTGAGGCCGTCGATCACGAACTTGCTGGTCTGAAAGCCGAACCCGCCGATCAGCGACGCCACGATGGGCACGATGATGAGCGCGACGAGCGGCGACATGCGTTTCGAAAGAATCGCGCCGAGCAGCACGACGATAGTAGCCAGCCCCAGTAATGGCAGCATGTGCTTGTCTCCTATGTTGTTTTTTGATGCGAACGAGCGTAAGTTCGGGGCGTTGATAAATCAATTGAAATGATTTGATCGCAGTAATCAAAAAACATAATGGATTTGAATCTACGAGACATCCGCGCGTTCATCGCGGTGGCGCAGACCGGCAGCTTCACGCGAGCGGCGGCGCGATTGCATTTGTCGCAACCGGCATTGACCGTGCAGATCCGGCGGTTGGAGGAGACGGTCGGCGTGCGGCTGTTCGATCGCAACAGCCGAAATGTTGCGCTGACGCCGACGGGGCGTGAGCTACTGCCGTTGTTGCAGAAGTCGCTGCATGACATGGAGCATGTGCTGATCGATGCGCGTGCGCTCGGCGACGGGTCGAGCGGCACGGTACGCATTGCCTGTTTGCCGACGTTTGCGGCGAGTGTGCTGCCGGAGTTGATCCAGCAGGTGAAGGCGGCGGTACCGCGCGCCGGTTTTCATGTGAGAGATGCGGTGGCCGGGGTAGTCGAGACGCTGGTGCGTAACGAAGAGGTCGATATCGGCCTGACGGGCGGTGAGTTGAACGACGCGGAGATTGACGTGTTGTACGCGGGCGCCGACCACTTGGTGGCGGTGCTGCCGGCGGGACATGCGCTGGCGCGGCGCAAGCGCGTATCGCTGACGGATCTCGCCAGCGTGCCGCTGGTGCTGACGGCGCAAGGCACCAGTGTGCGGGCGGTGGTGGATGGCGCGTTTGCGAGGGGTGGTTGCACGCTGGAAATTGCCTGCGAGCCGACGTACATGATGACGGCCGTCGCCATGGTCCGCGCGGGACTCGGCGTGACCATCCTGCCGGCGTCGGCTCGGGAAGTCCGGGCGGAACCGGAATTGCGGGTTCGCCCGATCGATCACGACGCGTTCCTGCGACCTATTGCCCTGATCAAGAAGCGCGGGAGAACGTTGCCTCCCGTCACGCAGACGTTTGTGGCGATGTTGTTGGAGAAGTTGGCGCCCGCATAAACGATCGAACCATTGATTGGCGCTTTTGCTTTCGCGGTCTTGGGACCTAGCGCAGACGCGTCGAGGCAGGAACGCACCAGACGATTCTGCGACGTCGATGTGCCGGGGCAACCATCACACGCCGAAAAGGTTGTGTTGAATTTGACGTAGATGTCCTGTCAGCAGTTCGCCGGCTTGATCGGCGTCCCGGTCCCGCAGTGCCTCCACGATCGCGCGATGTTGCGTTTCGTATTCGTGTCGACGTTCCGGTGTCAGCGAATGACGCTTCAAGCGCCCCCATTCTCCTTGCTCGCGCACTCGGTTGGTCAGGTCCAGGATTTGCAGAAAAAACGAATTGTGCGTCGCCAACGCAAAGGTGCGATGAAGCTCGCCGTCCCAATGCTCAAATTCTTCGACGCTTTCGGCGGCTTCAGAGCGCTCGACGCACTCGGCCATTCTTGCGAAGTCGGCTGACGTCGCGTTGCGCGCTATCAGCTTCGGCATTAGCGGCTCAATCAGCAGTCGCGCTTCCATCAGTTCTGCAGGGCTGGTCTGCGTCACCGAGATTTCATCGATCGCGGGTTCCCGGGGAGGAAGGTACTTTGCTGCCCCAGGTAAGACGAAAGTCCCGCTGCCCACGGCCTGCGTGATCAGCCCCTGATTTTTCAAATCCTGCAGCACACGCCTCACGGCGCCCCGCGACGCCCCGAATTGCTCGCTCAACTGTCGCTCCGCTGGCAACTTCACGCCATCTTTCATACGGCCGGAAGCAATTTCCTCAACCAGATAAAGGGCGAGCGCTTTCGCGCCAGCGGCTCGCGTCGGACCTCTCGTCTCGGTTTCATTCATGACAACGCTCCCAGGTGCATGGAGGAAATCATACGCATGCGGTACCAATTGGTCAATATTTTGGTTAACCCCGACTTGCGTCTTGTCCAATATGGTTCTACATTTTCACTCGTGAAAACCAATTGGCCTATTTGGAGAGCCATGACATGAAACTTGCAAATCTCGAAATCGACGGTAAAAAATCCATTTCCATCGTAGATACGGATAAATCCGTCTTTTGGACTGTGCGGACACTAATTCCAGAGTTTGATGGTGATATGGTCCAATTGGTACAACAATTTGCCCGATTCGGGAGCGACCTACGCCCATTGGGTGCGGGGCGCCCCTTGAGCGAGGCGAAGATTCTTGCACCGATTGAGGCACCTCGCCGGAATCTATTTTGCGTCGGCAAGAACTACCATGAACATGCGGCGGAATTTCAGAACTCGGGTTTTGACAGCAGCGCAAAGAACGGTGAGCACGCCCCTGAGGCGCCGGTGTACTTCACCAAACCGGCGTCCACCATCATTGGCCCGAATGCAAAAATTCCTCGTCACGCGGACGTGACGAGCCAACTCGATTACGAGGCCGAATTGGGTGTTGTCATTGGTAAGGCGGGGCGCGGTATCAAGAAGGCGAACGCCATGGATTACGTCTTCGGCTACACGGTGATCAATGACTTCACCGCCCGCGATCTCCAGAAGCTGCATCGTCAGTGGTTCCTCGGCAAGTCGCTCGACGGCTTTTGTCCCATGGGGCCGTATCTCGTGACGGCAGACGAAGTCGACGGCCAGAATGTCGATGTGCAGTGCTGGGTCAATGGCGAACTGCGTCAGAACGCCAATACGCGGCAACTCATCTTCGATATTCCGACGCTTATCGAATCGCTTTCGGCAGGCATCGAGCTGCAACCGGGAGACATCATTGCCACGGGAACGCCTGCCGGTGTCGGTATTGGCTTCAATCCGCCGAGATTTCTGCAAAGCGGTGATGTCGTCCGCATCGAGATTCAGAACGTTGGTGTACTGCAAAACGAGGTGGCCTGATGTCGACACATCATGTCAACGGTCTTATCTTTGAATCCGACGGCGACGGACAGCCGGTCGTTTGCATTCACGGGTTAGGGGGTACGTCCAATAACTGGACACCTGTGTTGCCGGCATTTGAGGGCAAACGTGTGATTCGCTTCGACTTGCCGGGCAGCGCGCGCTCGCCGTTGCTGCGCGAGACGCTCTCGATCGACGCTTACGTGGAGAGTGTGGCGAGCGCGCTCATCGCACTGGACGTGCGTGCTGCGCATATCGTGGCTCACTCGATGGGCACCATCGTGGCCCAGCACCTGGCCGTCAAATATCCCGACCTCGTGAAGAGCCTCGCGCTCTTCGGGCCGCTGTTGTGCCCGCCAGACCAAGGGCGTCCGGGCATTCAAACGCGTGCCGACCTTGTGCGCGAGAAGGGTATTGCTGGACTTCAGGAAATCGCGGACGCCATTGTGAAAGGCGCCACCAGTGCGCAAACCAAGGCGGAGCGTCCGGTCGCCATCGCGTTGGTGCGAGAAAGCGTAATGCGCCAAACGCCTGAGGGCTATGCGCAAAGCTGCGAAGCACTGGCGGGCGCGCAGCCCGCCTCGGTGGAGCACATCGACGTGCCGACCCTATTGATCACGGGTGAAGAGGACGGCGTAGGCCCCCCCGCGGCAGTGCAGGCGATCGGCGCTCGCATTCCCGGCAGCACGGTCACCGTGCTTGCGGGTTGCGGTCACTGGACCACATTCGAAAAGCCGTTCGAATGCGTGGCGGCGCTACAGGCGTTCTACAAAGCGATGTCCTGAGCCATTCCGGATTGGAGGAGACAAAATGCGCAAGATTGCGATTACCAATGTGTCCATTTTCGACGGAACAGGCGCCGACCCCTACCACGGCGGCGTTCTTGTCGAAGGCAACACCATCAAACGCGTCATCAAAGGCGAGGTCGAGGGGGGGGATGCAAATACCGAGACGATCGACGGGCGTGGCGCCTTTCTGATGCCGGGCATGACGGAGGCTCACACTCATTTCTCCTGGAATGATCAACCGTCTCTGGCCGCGATTCAGTTCATGCCGCCTGAGGAACATATCCTTTGGTGTGTGCGAGTTGCCAAACGTTACCTTGAGATGGGCTTCACGTCGGCACTCGGCGCCGCGGCGGCAAAGCCGCGACTCGATGTGGTCCTGCGAAATGCCATCAACGCGGGGGAGTTCCCTGGCCCGCGCTATCTAGCGGGCAGTCAGGAAATTACAACGCTCGGAGGCCTGGGCGACAACACGCTTCCGCATTTGCCGTTTCGCGAGCTAAATTTCGGCGAGGTGGTCAGCGGTCCGGAAGATATGCGTCGCGCTGCGCGCATGTTCATCAAATACGGTGTCGATCACCTGAAGATCAATCTCTCTGGCGAATACATTGCCGGCATTTCCGCCGAGGCGTCGCCGTTCTCTGAAGAGGAGATTGCCATGCTTGCAGCGGAGGCCAAGCGCGCCGGCAAACGCATGGCGGCGCACGCGCGCTCCGCGGAATCGGTCAAGCAATGCGTTCGCCATGGGATTGAACTCGTGTTTCACGCGAGCTTCTCCGACGAAGAGGCGTTGGACATGCTCGAAGCCAACAAGGACAAGCACTTTGTTGCGCCGGGGATTGGCTGGCTCGTCAGTACGATTCATCATGCCGCGCCGTGGGGGATTACCGAGGAAGTCGCTACGAAAATGGGTTATGCCCGCGAGCTTGAAGTGGCGTCGGCGTCACTCAGCAAGATGCACAAGCGCGGTATTCGAATTCTTCCTGGCGGTGACTATGGTTTCGCGTGGATGCCGCATGGAACCAATGCGCGTGATCTCGAGTACTTCGTGAAATATATCGGCATGACGCCGAAGGAGGCCTTGTTGTCGGCCACAAAGCTTGGGGCCGACATGATGCTGCGATCCGATGACCTCGGCCAGATTCGTGAAGGGTTTCTCGCCGACATCGTCATGGTGGAGGGCGACCCGCTCGCGGACCTGACGCTCCTTCAAGACCCGAACAAGATCGCGCTGGTGATGAAGGATGGTGAAATCTACCGGAACAATCGTGACATCCATCCCGCGAAAGGTGACTTGTTTCCTGGCGCGGCGAGCGTTGGTGCCGAGCGGACTCGAGCGGCCGTAGCGGGTTGAGTTACCCACCCGCGCCACACGACGACTTAACAGAATTCAAATCCCCCAGGTGGCGCGGGTCTTCCCCCACGGACCGAGCCGTTTCCCCCCCTGGAAAGCATCAATACTTCGGAGACTTCTCATGTGTGATTGCATTGGGCAGGCGCTTGAGCTTGGGATGTCGCGCAGAGGATTTCTCGGTGCCGGTTGGAAAATGGCCGGCGCCGGCATTCCTCTTTTACTCGGTATGCCCGCAACGGCTGCGGAGGTTGAGCAGCGTACGCAAGCTGTCGCCGCGTCTCGCAGGAAAGCGCAGGATCATGACACACGCCTGGTGCTGCTTGGCACGGCCGGTGGCCCCGTATGGTGGCCCAATTGTGACCGTGAGGGCATATCGTCGGCGGTAGTGGTTGGCGACGCTGTCTACATCGTGGATTGCGGTGACGGTGTCGGAAAGCGCTACAAGCAAGCGGAACTCGGTCCCATCAATCGGGTATCCGGCATGACGGGTATGGAAAACCTGCGCGGCATCTTCCTTACGCACCTCCACTCGGACCATACGATCGATTACTTCAACCTGTTCCTGTACGGTTGGTATGACGGCCTGACGGGTATCAAGCAGCCGGTTCAGGTGTACGGTCCCGGGCGTCGTGGGCAGATGGAGCCGATCTTCAAGCTGCCGGGCCAGACGACTGTCGAAGAACCTCGCATTGAGAATCCCGAGAATCCGACGCCGGGCACCGTCGATATGACGAATTACTTGTATCAGGCATTCGCCGTCGATATCAACGACCGTCTGCGCGACGCGCATCGTCCCGATTTGCGCAAGCTCGTCGAGGTCCACGACATCGTCATCCCACAGGTTTCCGGATTCAAGACTCCGAACGAGACGCCCGTTCCGAAAATGGAGCCGTTCAAGATATTCGAGGATGACCGCGTTCGGGTGACGGCGACGCTAGTGAATCACTTCCCGATATGGCCGGCATTCGCATTTCGTTTCGACACGGATGACGGATCCATCGTGTTTTCCGGGGACACGTCGCCCTGCGAAAATCTGGTTCGCTTGGCGAAGCATGCCGACGTGCTGGTCCACGAAGTCATTGATACGTCCTGGGTGGATGCGCTATTCCCGCCCCCGGTTGGCGAAAAGGAGGCGGCGTTCAAGGCTCACCTCTTGAGTTCCCATACGTCGATTGATGACGTCGGGAAGGTGGCCGAGGCTGCGGGTGCGAAAACGCTCGTCCTGTCCCATATCGCCCCGGGCCATGCGCCGCGTGCCAATCTGGCCCGTGCGCAACGAAACTTCTCTGGGCAACTGATCATCGGCGAGGACCTGATGCAGATCGGTGTTGGTCGTAAGCGAAGCGCTGCATAAGCCGCCAAGTTCACATTTGTCGGCGCTCCTGGCGGAAGGGAATGTGCTCGGATGGGCCGGCTTCACAGGTACATGTGTGGCGGCTCACGCCCAGCGTATGGATGGGTCCATGCGCCTGGCGGGAGCCCCGGGCGCCGCGACTTCACTCGTCGGTAATGTCGTCCGCCCCGACGTCAGCTTCCGGCAAGCCAGTCAGGCTATCTGGAGAGATCATCCAGTCCGACATTCTTCGTGCGAGGTCCGAATACGCCGATGGCAATCATCACGACGACCATCGCGCCTGCAATGAAAGTGAAGACCCCGGAAACGCCAAATTGATTCAGAATCTGCGCGATAAAAAATGCGCTGAAAATGGCGGAAAGTCGGCTCCACGAGTACACAAAGCCGACGGCTCGCACGCGTATGTTGGTCGGAAATAGTTCAGTCTGATAGGCATGGTACGTGTACGAAATCATGTTGCCGGCGAGCGTCAGGCAGATACCCATTATGATCAGAAACGTACTGTCGCGTAGCTGACTAAAGGCAATTCCGCACACGATATTGACCGCGCTGAGCGCGACGATGACGGTCTTCCGTTCGAATCTGTCGGCAATCAAGAGCCCCAGTAGCGGACCAATCGGGGCTGCGATGGCGATCAGGCTCGAGTACAGCAAACTGTGGGTAACGGTGACACCTTGCTTCATCAGAAGCGTTGGCACCCAGCTCGCAAATCCGTAATAGCCCACAGTCTGGAAGATGTGAAACACCATCATCATCAATGTGCGTCGACGATAGGGCGGTCGCCACATATCCGAGAAGCTCGCTTTGGGCGCGATGGTATCGGACGTCTCGGGGACCGGTAACGGGGCGCGATACTCGTGGGAGACCTTCTGCTCGATTTGGCTAAGGATGGTGTCCGCCTCATCAAGTCTTCCTTTTTGGGCCAACCATCGTGGGCTCTCGGGCAGATGGAGGCGCACCCACCAGATAAAGATGCCGCCGTGCGCGCCGAGCAACACGACCCAGCGCCAGCCTTCAAGGCCGAGAAATGTGCGGGGAACCAGTAGGAAGGAAATGAAGGCCACAATGGGAACCGCACTAAATCCGATGGCTTGACCGACGGCAAATGCGCGACCACGGATGTGCTTTGGCACGATTTCGGACATGTACGCGCCGATCGTCACCAACTCGACGCCCAGTCCTATACCGGCGAGAAACCGCCAGGTATTCAGGCCGAGGGCGGTCGTTTGGAATGCCATGACAGCGTTCGAAGCAACATAGCCAAGCAGTGCGTAAGTAAATATTGCACGTCGCCCGAATTTGTCAGCGAGAAAGCCGCAGGCGATCGTGCCGACAAAGAGGCCACAGAACAGCGCCGCGATAAAGCTGGCAACTCCCGTGGTTCCGAACAACCCATGCGTAGTCGCAGTGAGGATTCCTTCCTTGACCAGACCCGGGGCGATGTACCCCGTGTACATCAAGTCGTAAATCTCGAAGAAATACCCAAGGCTTAGCATCAGCACCATCTTCCAGATGGTTCTGGTTGCAGGTAAGCGATCCAGGCGCGCGGAAATTTCTCCGACGCCAAGACGGTTGGATGCTGTTATCGATGTCGCGCGGGTTCCAGGATTACTAACGACGCCAGCGCCTTCGGCTGGAAGTTCCAATGTGCTTGGTGATTTCATTCGTGTCTCCTGGCCTGAGTGATTCAGGCTCTATTTTTAATGCGGTGTCGGGCATGGCACGCGCTTCGGAGCGCCCAAAAGGCGCCCGCGTGCGGCAACTTAATCGGCAGGTGTGAGCGAGTGCTTATATCGCGCTCCCTTCGTGGCATAGTCCGAGGCGTTGGCCTTCATATTCGATATTTCGGTGTCGCTCAACATCCTGGCAACTTTTGCGGGCACGCCGACGATGAGTGCATTGTTGGGAAAGGATTTTCCTTCGGTGATAAGCGCACCCGCGGCAACAAGGCAGTTTTCGCCAATAACGGCACCATTAAGAACGACAGCCTGAATGCCAATCAGGCTGCCGGCTCCGACTCTGCAACCATGGAGCATCGCCTGGTGCCCAATGCTTACCCCGTCGTCAATCACGATGGGATGGCCGGGGTCAGTGTGCAGAACGGCCCCCTCCTGGACGTTGACGTTCTTGCCAACGCAAATCGATTCGTTATCGCCGCGCAAAACCGCATTGCTCCAAATCGTCGATCCGCAGCCGACCTGTACGTCTCCGATGACCGTGGCCCCAATCGCGACATACGCTGATTCGTCGATGTCGGGACAAAGGTCGTCCAATTTCAGTATGTTCATATGGCGCTCTCATGTGGTGCGCAGGGTGTCTCCGCGCGTCGTTTCGCGGGATTTCCGGTCGTCTAATCGCGTCCGATTGACTTGGCGCTCAACGTGAAAACCCCTGCGCTTTCAAGTTGTCGAATTTGTTCGGCGTCATATCCCAGCGTACTGAGAACGGACAAGGTGTCTTCCCCAACCAACGGAATATGGCGGCGAGGCTGCAATCTCGCGCCATCAATGGAAATGGGCAGGAGCGGCATGTCGGTTTCGGAGCCGTCCTCCAGACGGAGCTTGACGAGTCCGCCGCTTGCTTTCAGATGAGGGTCGTCGAAAAGTTGCTCCGGGCGCGTGATTGCCGCGAAGGGCACGCTGCCGATTTCAAGCGCTGTCGCGAGTTCTTCGGCGTTTCGCTGCCTCAGTGCCGAGGCCAAAATGGGAATCATCCAGTCTCGCGCGAGAACGCGGTCGTTATTCGATTGGAGACGCATGTCCGAAATCAGATCGGGCAGCTTCAAGATCCCACATAGCGACTCCCATTGAACATCGCCGGTTGCTGCGATGAACATTTGATACGAATCCGCAAGCTCGAATACGTCATAGACTGCCCATGCGTTGATGCGCTCTGGCATTGGGGCGGCGGCTTTCCCGGTTACTGCGAACTGCTGCATATGTTGGGCTGCGAGCAGTACACAGTTCTCGAAAAGCGCCGATTGCACCTGCTTTCCGCATCCCGACTGTTTGCGCTCAATGAGCGCTGCAAGGGCACCAATGGCGCCAAACATTCCGCCCATGATGTCGTTGACGGAGCTGCCAGCCCGTAGCGGACGGCCGACAGGGCCGGTCATGTAAGCCAGCCCAGCCATCATCTGTACCACTTCGTCCAGTGCCAGCCGCTTGGCATAAGGACCGTCGAGAAATCCCTTGTGAGACACATAAACGATTCGCGGATTGCGCGCGCGAAGCGACTCGTAGTCGATGCCGAGCGCTTTCATACGTCCCGGTCGGAAGTTCTCGACGAAGACGTCCGCAGTGTCAAGCAGGCGCATTAGGGCACTGCGGCCCTCCTCAACGTTGAGGTCGATTGCGACACTCTTCTTGTTTCGGTTGAACGTGCGAAAGAAGCCGGCACCGGCACCGAGAAGCCGGCGAGTGGCGTCACCTTTTGGCGGCTCGATCTTGATGACTTCGGCCCCGAGGTCGCCGAGAATCATGCCGCAGGTTGGGCCCATGACCATGTGCGACATTTCGACGACGCGGATGCCGTCAAGCGGGAGCGTTTGACGTTGCTGGTTCGCGTCTTGTGTACTGGTGTTCATTGTTGGAGCCCTCGTGAACTATTGAATACGGGTAAGGAGTCACGAAGCACACCAGAGCGGGAAATATAGCCATACAGGGGTTCTCCAGGAAGGTGTTCAGCGAGAACGTCGCGCGCCCGGAGCATCGCTTCGATGTCGATGCCGGTCTCAAAGCCCATGCTATGGAGCATGTACACGAGGTCTTCGGTCGCGACGTTGCCAGTGGCGCCGGGCGCGTGTGGACAGCCACCCAGTCCGGCGAGTGAGGCGTCGAATTCTCGGATGCCGTGGTCTAGCGCGACAACGGCGTTGGCCAGTGCTAACCCTCGGGTGTCATGAAGGTGAAGGCTGCGCACCTTGTCCTCCGCGCGCGGGAGGAGCGTCTCCAACAATCGGCGAACGTGAGTCGGCGTGGCGTGGCCTGTGGTGTCGCCGAGTGCAATTGCGTCGGCGCCGGCCTGGATGACTTTGTCGACGATGTCGCGCACGTCTCTCTCGGGGATATAGCCTTGATACGTGCACCCGAAGACAGTGGACAGACCCGCGACGACTCGCGTGCCGGACCAGGACGGATCGCTGTCGCGAAGTTCGCGCATCCTCCGAAACTCGTCGATCATATCGTCCGGCGTTTTGCGGACATTCGCCAGGCTATGCTTCTCGCTGACCGAAATCGGAGCGACGATGCGATGAACTCCCGCTTTCAGTGCGTTTTCTGCGCCTCGAAGGTTAGGCGCAAGAGCTGTGACAGTGAGGTCTGGATGTCGAATGGCGAAATCGACGATTTCAGCGGCGTCTGCCAGTTGAGGAAGTAGTTTGGGCGGCACGAAGGACGTAACTTCCATGTGTCGCACACCGGCGTCATATGTCGCGGCGATCCACTTTTTCTTGGCCTCTGTGCTCATGACGCGACAGATGCTCTGTAGACCATCTCTGAATCCGACTTCCTGAACAATAGCGTGTTGGGTCTCCCGCATGGCTTCCTGATTCCTTGTACCGGTCGAACCCCAAGCTTGCCGGGCTGGACGCGCGAGAACAATCAGTTGCCGACGATGGCGGCCATCGCCGTGTGCGATGGCTTGTTGCCCGCGTCCAGTCTTGCTGAACGCTGTGTGGGGAAATCCCTATCAGGGTATTGACTAAAGGTCAGGCCTGCGGCGAGGCGAGGAGGTGGTCGAGGAACTTACGAGCGGAGACTGACATCTGGTCTGTCGCTTGGTGGCAGATGATGAATTGACGCCGTGCCCAATCATCCGTCAAGGGAATTTCTTTCAGTTCATACAGGTCGCGATATCGCGGGATCGCTTCGGCGGGGAGCACGGCGAGTCCGAGATTCAGTTGAATCAGCCTGAACGCAGCATCAAACGTCGACACGTTCGCGCGATAGCGAATCTGGCGATTGCTCTCTGCCGCGATGCGTTTTGTCAGCGAACTCACCGCGGCGCTTACCGAAAGACCGATCTGCTCGTACTCCAGCGTATCGGAGAAGGCGAGCGAATTTCGATTGGCCAGCGGGTGACTTTGATGAACCACCACCGCGAAGTTGTCCGAACGGTATGGGACGATTTCGACTTCTCCAACGCCTACGAAATCGCGACAAATGCCGATATCGGCGATGCCATCAACGACGTTTCTTACCACTTCGGTGCTGACGCGCTCCTCGAGAACGACGTTAATTCGGCTGTTCTGTCGCAAGAATGAGGCGATCTGTTCTGGAAGAAACTCAATGATTGACGAGACGTTGGCCGCAACGCGTACGATGCCGCGAACACCGCTGGCGAACTCGCTCAAGTCAGCGTGGAGATTCTCGACGCCAGAGGTCAATAGCTTTGCGTGGCGCAGGAGGATTTCGCCTGCGGGGGTGAGCGTGACGCCGCGTGAGCGACGCGTCAGCAACGGTGTGCCCAGCGCATGCTCCATATCGGCGATTCGCTTGCTGACCGCCGCCGCCGCCATTCCCTCGCGGGCACTCGCACGCGAGATGCTCCCCGATTCACATATGGAGATGAACAGGCGAAGTGTCGTTGAATCGGGTTGCCACACGGTCAGTCTCCAAGTCTATCGATATCGTTTCAAGATTGGCGGGTATTGGCCAGAAAATCAATGAATGCTCGACTCGCCGCGGAGCACTCGCGCGACTTGCACCACAGCACGCCCACTTCCAACTGCGGAATGGCGTTCTTCAACTCTCGCGTTTCGATACGTTTTCCCTCTAGCGACCAAGGTCTGAAAACCATATCGGACAATATCGTTACGCCGAAACCATGAGATACGAACGCACGAACGGCTTCCATTGAACCGGTGCGCAGTATCACGTTGGGTTGCAGCTTCTCGTTGCGCCAATAGCGCATCGACGAGGATTCTCCTTCGTCCAGGGTAATCATGACGTAAGGATGGTCTGCGACGTCGCGCAGCGTTGGCCGCTCCAGCGCGGCGAGCGGATGCGTCGGCGCGACCCAGAGCTTTCGCGGCGAGCGTATGAGACTTCGGTGAGCGAAACGCCCAAGATCCGACACGTTGGAAAGCAATGCCACGCCGACGTCGACATCACCGCCGAGCACGGCTTTCTCAAGAACGTCGCGATCCAGGTCGTGCAATTCAAAGCTCACGTCTGGGTAGCTGGCACGAAATCGAGCCAGGACCTCCGGAAGACAGTACCCCATGACGGCATATGACGCGGCGATGCGAATTACGCCTGATACCTCGCGTGAGCGGGCTCGCGATTTGTGCACGGCATCTTCCAACGAATCCAGAACGTGACGGGCGTGATTGTAGAAATCGTTGCCATCGAGGGTGACGTTGACACCGTGCGGATGTCGCTCGAAGAGCTTTGTCCCAAGCGTATCCTCGAGTGCAAGGATGGCAGCGGTCACGGCGGATTGAGATACGTGCTCGCGCGACGCCGCTTTTGATACCTGGCCGCATTCGACTGTGGCGACAAAGTATCGAAGCTGCTTCATCGTGATATTTTCAGTCATCTGAAATTCAGATATCGAATCACTAAAAATATGATTTTACGATGAGATGGCGCGTTCCTATACTCGGGGCAACAGTAATCAAGAAAACCAGTCGGGTCGGGTAGAGGCGAGTTCAACGCGTAATCGCACACTCGAACGTGTGCTTGCTTCATCTACGCCGGCAGACGATTTGGATGCGTTATTGATAGACAGATACGGTTCATTAACCACGGGAACGCCAAAACCCCGGGTGATTTGGTCCCTCTTCGGAGGGATTTTTTTTTGCATCTTGCGCCTTTGGCTCGGCTACCCTATCGATGACATCGCCTGAGCCAGCGCGCCGCGTCGTTGTTTGGCGCGCTGGCAAAACAGCGCAGATGTCGTGCGGGTTCGGCGCTCGTCGTCGAAGCGGCGGACGATTCAAACCCGAATGTTCCCGGAGTGATGCAATCTTTCCCTTGTCGAGCGCCGTACGACGCTAATCGTCGCGTTCCAGCATTCACTCACCAATTCGTCTCGCGCTCCGGCGTCGCTGTGATCTTATGGATGGAGAGGTCGGCGCCGTAGTATTCCTGTTCATCGTCGAGCCTCAAGCCTACAAAGCGTTTGATCACGCCGTACACGACATAGCCGCCGGCGAAGGCGATCACCACGCCCATCACGGTTCCGGCGACCTGCGCGAGGAAGCTCACGCCGCCCACGCCCCCGAGCGCCGTCTGTCCAAAGATGCCCGCGGCCACGCCGCCCCACACGCCGCACACGCCGTGCAACGGCCACACGCCAAGCACGTCGTCGATGCGCAGACGATTCTGTGTCACCGTGAACAGCCACACGAACAGGCCGCCGGCGACCGCACCGACAACAAGTGCCCCCAGCGGATGCATGACGTCCGAGCCCGCGCACACTGCAACGAGTCCCGCGAGCGGGCCGTTATGGATGAAGCCGGGGTCGTCCTTGCCGACCCACATCGCCACGAGCGTGCCGCCCACCATCGCCATGAGCGAGTTCACGGCAACCAGCCCCGAGATGCCGCCTACGCGCTGCGCGCTCATGACGTTGAAGCCGAACCAGCCGACAATCAGGATCCATGCACCAAGCGCCAGGAACGGAATCGACGACGGCGGATGCGCGGCGACTTGTCCCTGGCCGTTGTAGCGTCCCCGGCGCGCACCGAGGTGCAGCACCGCAGCCAGCCCGATCCAGCCGCCAACGGCATGCACGACCACCGAACCCGCGAAATCGTGGAACGGTGCGCCCAGCGCATGCGTGAACCAGTCCTGAACCCCCAGATGGCCATTCCAGGCGATGCCCTCGAAGAACGGATAGATCACGCCGACGAGGAAGAACGTCGCCACGGACTGCGGGTGAAACTTGGCGCGCTCCGCAATGCCGCCCGACACGATGGCGGGAATCGCCGCCGCGAATGTCAGCAGGAAGAAGAAACGAACCAGCGCGTAGCCGTTGTGCTCGGAGAGCACCGTGGCACTCGACCAGAAATCGACGCCGTACGCGAGCGGATAGCCGATGAAGAAATAGGCGAGACCCGAGACCGCGAAGTCGGTCAGGATCTTGACGAGGGCATTGACCTGATTCTTCTTTCGAACCGTGCCGAGTTCGAGAAACGCGAAGCCAGCGTGCATGGCAAGTACCAGGATCGCGCCGAGCAAAAGGAACAGCACGTCGCCGGGTGTATTGGAATTGGGCATGAATGTGCTCTTTTGGTGCAAACATGAAGAAGAAAGATGATATGCAAGAGTAATGCCAGCAATTTGTATCCCATTGATTGATATTGATGTTTTGTCTGGCGATATGAAATTTTCGGCGCCGTGTTGCACGTTCATGGTGCCGTGTGGCGTGTCGATGAGCGAAGTCCGTGCATCGACGTGACGCGCACTGGCCGAAAAAAGCGGAAAGGATGTGCGGCCGTTCATGCGATGCGTCGCGTGAACGCGCGGTATAGAATCTGACGGTCTCACGGGGCCATGCCGCCCGTCCGGTGTCGACGATGCCGCGCTGCCAACCGCGCCGTCGTGCGACGAGAACACGATCGACATAAGCGCTATCACGCGCAAATCACTAAGGAAATCCGATGATCTTTGAAATCGCCCAGATCGAAGTGAAGCCCGGCACCGAAGCCGCGTTCGAGCAAGGTGTCGCCAAGGCGACGCCGTTGTTCAAGGGCTCGAAAGGGTGCCACGGCATGCGTCTGCTCAAGTCCATCGAGCAACCGACGCACTACAGCCTGGTCGTGACATGGGAAACGCTGGAAGATCACACTGTCCACTTCCGTAACTCGGAAGCGTTCCAGCAGTGGCGGGCGCTGGTGAGCGACTGTTTCGCGGCGCCGCCGAATGTGGGTCACGTCACGGAAGCGCTCATCGGCTTCTAAGGGCTACGCGCATCAAGCGCAGCAACGCAGGCGGTGAAGGGAGTCTCCCTCACCGCCTTTGTCTTTTCTGGACCGGGAGACGAGATGCGCACCTAGGGTTAACTCGGTGATGACTGTCAAAAGTTTTCATATAACATGCAAACCAGAAAAATATTCCGTGACGTGAACGCATGACCACCAAGCCCAAGACCTTGACCGAACAAGTCGCGCAGCAGTTGCAGGAGGCGATCCGGCAAGGGACATATCCGATCGGCACCAAGCTGCCGACCGGCAAGCAACTCGCCGAGACGTACGGCGTGAGCCAAGCGGTGATCCGCGAAGTGACGGAGCGCCTGCGCGCGCAAGGATTGATCGACAGCCGGCAGGGGGCGGGCGTGACCGTGAAGGCGCGCACGCCGTCGAGCGGTTTTCAGGTGCCGGCCGGGCAAGACGCTGCCGACCTCGCGAGCGTCTACGAGCTGCGTCTCGATCTGGAGAGCACGGCCGCCGCACTCGCCGCCGTGCGTCATACCGACGATGACATTCGCCGACTCGCCGACATCCTGGAGAAACTCGAGACGAATCTGTACCACGCCGACAACGGCGTGGAGTACGACACCGCGTTTCACGCCGCGATTGCGCGTGCCACGCACAATCGTTATTACGCCGATCTTCTTCAGTACCTGAACCTGCAGATGCGGCAGGTCGTGCAAGCGGCGCGTTCGAACACGCTGCGCCACGAGGGACTCGCCGCGCAGGTGCATCAGGAGCACGTGGCGGTGTTCAATGCCATCAAGGCGCGCGATCCGCTGCTGGCGCGCGCGGCGTCGCTCTCGCATCTGTTGCGCGCGTCCGCGCGTCTCGGGCTGACGCTGCCCGAGCGCGACATCATTACCGGCGCCATCGCGCCGACCCGCGCCTGACCCGTCGTCAGATGCCATCCTCCGCACCGTAACCCCCGACGCGCGACCTTATGACCTTCACTGCTTTCGCTCAGCGCCTTGTCGATGCCGTCGGCGCCGACAGCGTTTTCACCTCCCCCGACGACGTTGCGCCGTGGCTCGCCGACTGGCGCGGCATGTATCGCGGCAACGCCCAGGCGGTCGTGCGTCCGCGCACGACGGAAGACGTCGCGAAGATCCTCGCGCTATGTCAGAGCACGGGCACGCCGGTCGTGCCGCGTGGCGGCAACACGGGGCTGTGCGGTGGCGCCACGCCCGACGCGTCGGCGCAGAACGTGGTGCTCAGTCTCGATCGCATGCATACCGTGCGCAGTCTGGACACCATCGCCAACACGCTGGTGGCCGAGGCCGGCTGCATTCTCGAAGACCTGCAACGCGTCGCGCGCGATGCAAACCGCCTGCTGCCGCTCAGTCTCGCGGCCGAGGGCTCGTGTCAGCTCGGCGGCAACCTCGCGACCAACGCCGGCGGCGTGAACGTCGTGCGCTACGGCATGACGCGCGAACTGGTGCTCGGCGTCGAAGCCGTGCTGCCGAACGGCGAGATCCTGCATGGTCTGCGCACCCTGCGCAAGGACAACACCGGTTACGACCTCAAGCAGTTGCTCATTGGCTCGGAAGGCACGCTCGGTGTCATCACTGCCGCGGCGTTGCGGCTGTATGCGCCGACCCCCGTGCGTCAGGTGGTGATTGCCGCGGTCACGTCGCCGCGTCAGGCGCTGGCCTTGTATGAATTGCTGTTTGCGGCGTGCGGCCCGCGCATGCAGGCGTTCGAGTTCTTCACGGGCGAGTGTGTCGACCTGGTGATGACGCATGTGCCCGACGTGCGTGCGCCATTCGGCGAGCGGCACCCCGGCTACGTGCTGATCGAGCTGGCCGATACGGCGGACGAACAGGCGCTGGCCGCGTTGCTGGAGCGCGTGATCGAGACGGCCATCGAGCGCGATCTGTGTGCCGACGCCGTGGTGTCGTCCACGCTGGGGCAGGTGGAGGCAATGTGGAAGTTGCGTGAGGAGATCTCCGAGGCCCAGCGCGCGGACGGACCGCACCTAAAGCATGACGTTTCGCTGCCCATCGAAGCGATTCCGGATTTCATGACGAGCGCCGAAGCGCGCGTGCGGCGCGTGTGCCCGCAGGTGCGTCCCTTCATCTTCGGGCATTTCGGCGACGGCAATCTGCATTACAACCTGTCGCGTCCCGCGGGCGAGGCGGCTGACTTCATGGCGAAGCACGGCGAGGCGATCACCGCCGAAGTGCTCGACGAAGTGGCGCGTTACGGCGGCAGTATCAGCGCCGAGCATGGCATCGGGCAGCTCAAGCGCGCGTCCTTCGCGAAGTACAAGTCGCCGCTGGAGTTGCGCTTGATGCGCGAGATCAAGGCCGTGTTCGATCCGGCCGGCATCATGAATCCGGGCAAGCTGCTGTAAGCGCGTGCTTTGTCGATGAGTGCCGGCGTCCCTGGCGCTCGATCTGTTTTCCCCCGGCGTGCGCCCGACGTTCCGAGCGTCGCCCTCGCATCCCTTGAGGAGTCGATATGATTGTCACCCCCGCCGCCGGCGCGCCGCTGTGCCTCGGCCCGCTGCCCGAGATTGATCCACCGTCGTTCGTGGTGCCGTTCGGCGCCGTCGACACGCACGCGCACGTGGTCGCGGCGAGCGATTCGTACCCGATGGTGCCCGAGCGCAGCTATACGCCGCCGCCCGCGCCAGAAGACAAGTACCTCGCGATGCTCGATGCCACCGGCATGACCTACGGCGTGCTAGTGCAAATCAGCGTGTACGGCACGGATAACCGCTACCTGCTCGAGACGCTGCGCCGCCATCCCGACCGTCTGCGCGGTATCGCGGTGGTCTCGCCGGACGTGACCGACGCCGAACTCGAGGCGATGCACGCGGCGGGCGTTCGCGGGTTACGCATCAACGTGCTGTTCGGGGGCGGCATCGGCTTCAAGGCGATGGAAACGCTCGCGCATCGCATCAAGGATCTTGGCTGGCACATGCAGTTCCTGATGGATGTGAGCACGTTGCCCGACCTCATGCCGCGCATGACGAAGCTGCCGGTGCCGGGTATCGTCGATCACATGGGACACACGCCGGTGGCGCAGGGGCTCGACGCCCCGGGCTTCTCCGCACTGCGCTCGCTGGTGCGCGATCACGGGTATTGGGTGAAGCTCTCGGGCGCCTATCGCATCAGCGAACGTTTCCCGACGTTCGACGACGTCACGCCGTTTGCGCAAGCGTTGATCGAAGACGCTCCCGATCGCATGGTCTGGGGCAGCGACTGGCCGCATGTGTCGCTCACGCGTATGCCGAACACTGGGGCGTTGCGCAATCTGCTGCCGCTGTGGGCGCCCGACGCCGACACACGCCGCCGCATTCTCGTAGACAACCCGGCACGTCTTTACGGATTTCCGGCGGCGTGACGAATTGACCTCGCCGGCATTGTCGGGCGCAACGCGCGCCCGCGTACGACCCCCACTTCAAAGCACTTCAAAACGTCACGAGGAGACAAGATGGACTGGTATCGGCAGATGAACAAGACGGAGCGGCGCACGTTTGTTGCGGCGTTCGGCGGCTGGGCGCTCGACGCGCTCGACTTCATGGTGTTCACCTTCGTCATCACGACGTTGATCACCGTCTTCCAGATCGACAAGGCGCAGGCCGGTATGCTGGCCACCGTGACCCTGTTGTTCTCGGCCATCGGCGGATGGCTGGCGGGCGTGCTCGCCGACCGTTTCGGGCGCGTGCGTATCCTGCAAGCGACGATTCTGTGGTTCTCCGTCTGCACGGTCCTGATCGGCTTCGCGCAGAACTTCGAGCAGATCTTCGTGCTGCGCGCGTTGCAGGGGCTGGGCTTCGGCGGCGAGTGGGCGGTGGGGTCGGTGCTCATGGGGGAGATCGTGCGCACCGAGTATCGCGGGCGCGCCGTCGGCACCGTGCAAAGCGGCTGGGCCATCGGCTGGGCGGTGGCGGCGCTGTGCTACACGGCGTCGTTCTCGTTGCTGCCCGAGACTTATGCCTGGCGCGTACTCTTCTGGATTGGCGTGATTCCGGCGCTGTTCGTGCTCTTCATCCGTAAGAACGTGCCGGAACCGGCGCTGTTCGAGCGCACACGCAAGCAGGAAGCCGCCGCGGCCCAGCGCACGTCGGCATGGGCGATTTTCTCGCCGTCGCTCATCAAGACCACGGCGCTTGCTGCGTTGCTGTGTACTGGCGTGCAGGGCGGGTACTACGCCGTGACGACGTGGCTGCCCACGTTCCTGAAGACGGAGCGTCATCTGTCGGTCATCGGCACTGGCGGCTATTTGCTCGTGATCATTCTGGGGTCGTTCATCGGCTATCTGACGGGGGCTTATCTGACCGACCGTCTGGGGCGTCGGGCCAACCTGCTGATTTTCGCCGTGCTGTCGGGCGTGACCATCTACGCTTATACCCAGCTTCAATTGAGCAATGATCAGATGCTCATCCTCGGCTTCCCGCTGGGCTTCGCGGCGTCGGGTATTTTCAGCGGCATGGGGGCTTACTTGACCGAGTTGTTTCCGTCGGCGGTGCGCGCCAATGGTCAGGGTTTCACCTACAACTTCGGGCGCGGCTTCGGTGCGCTGTTCCCGAGTCTGGTTGGTTATCTGGCCAAGACCAGCGGTCTTGGTGCGGCCATCGGCATGTTTGCCGGCGGTGCCTATCTTGTCGTGCTGATTACCGCCTTGTTGTTGCCTGAAACGAAAGGGCGCGAGATCGAGTAAGGTGGTACGTTCCCGGGGGGCCTAGCGCCGTCGTCGTGGCTCGCCGCCCGGGTTTTCTGAATCAAGGGAGTTCCGCATGAAGGTGCTTGTCCCCGTCAAACGGGTAGTGGATTACAACGTAAAAGTTCGCGTGAAGAGCGACGGCAGTGGCGTCGACATCGCGAACGTGAAGATGTCGATGAATCCGTTCGACGAAATCGCGGTGGAGGAGGCGGTGCGCCTGAAGGAAGCGGGCGTGGCGACCGAAGTGATCGCGGTGTCGGCGGGCGTGGCGCAAGCGCAGGAGACGCTGCGCACGGCGCTGGCGATCGGCGCGGACCGCGCGATCCTGATCGAGTCGGACGACGAGCTGCAACCGTTGGCGGTGGCCAAGCTGCTCAAGGCTGTCGTGGACAAGGAACAGCCGCAACTGGTGATCCTGGGCAAGCAGGCCATCGACGACGACTCCAATCAAACCGGACAGATGCTCGCGGCGCTGGCGAAGCTGCCGCAGGCGACGTTCGCCTCGAAGGTGACGGTGGCGGACAACCGCGCGCAAGTCACGCGCGAAGTGGATGGCGGTCTGGAGACGGTGTCGCTGTCGCTGCCGGCGGTGATCACGACGGACCTGCGCCTGAACGAGCCGCGTTACGTGACGCTGCCCAACATCATGAAGGCGAAGAAGAAGCCGCTGGAGACGGTCAAGCCGGCGGATCTGGGGGTGGACGTGAGCCCGCGCCTGAAGACGCTCAAGGTGGTGGAGCCGCCCAAGCGCAGCGCGGGGGTGAAGGTGGCGGACGTGGCAGCGCTCGTCGAGAAGCTGAAGCTTGAGGCCAAGGTCATCTAAGGGGAGACGACGAGATGAGCATTCTTGTAATTGCCGAACACGACAATCAATCGATCAAGGCTGCGACCCTGAACACGGTGGCCGCCGCGCTGCAATGCGGCGACGACGTGCACGTGCTGGTCGCGGGCAACAACGCGAAGGCGGCGGCTGACGCGGCCGCGCAGATCGCCGGTGTGAAGAAGGTGCTGCTGGCCGACGCGCCGTACTTCGGTGACGGCCTGGCCGAGAACATCGCCGACGAGGTGGTGTCGATCGCAGGGGCGTACTCGCACATCCTGGCGCCGGCCACGGCGTACGGCAAGAACATCGCGCCGCGCGTGGCGGCACTGCTGGACGTTGCGCAGATTTCGGACATCACGAAGGTCGACAGTGCCGACACGTTCGAGCGTCCGATTTACGCGGGCAACGCGATTGCGACGGTGCAAAGCGCGGACAAGGTGAAGGTGATCACGGTGCGCTCGACGGGGTTTGATCCGGTCGCGGCAAGCGGTGGCAGTGCTGCGGTGGAAACCGTGGCGGCGACGCCGGACGCGGGCGTGTCGCAGTTCGTGGGTCGTGAAGTGACGAAGCTGGACCGTCCGGAACTCACGAGCGCGAAGATCATCGTCTCGGGCGGCCGGGGTCTGGGCAGCGGGGAGAACTACACGAAAGTGCTCGAGCCGCTGGCGGACAAGCTGGGCGCGGCACTGGGCGCGTCGCGCGCGGCGGTCGATGCCGGTTACGTGCCCAACGACTATCAGGTCGGTCAGACGGGCAAGATCGTGGCACCGCAGTTGTATGTGGCGGTGGGCATTTCGGGGGCGATCCAGCACTTGGCGGGGATGAAGGATTCGAAGGTGATCGTGGCGATCAACAAGGATCCGGAAGCGCCGATCTTCTCGGTGGCGGATTACGGTCTGGTGGGCGATCTGTTCACGGTGGTGCCGGAGCTGACGGGCGCGCTGTAAGCGAGTTCGGAGGTGAGGCTGCGGGATCGTCTCCCGCAGCCGATCCGCATGAGGAGGCTGGCCTGCGACGGTGTGGCGTCTTCATGCGAATCGGAAAGTCACGAAGGAACAGCGATGGATAAAGTCGATTGCGTGGTGATCGGCGCGGGCATCGTCGGGTTGGCCGTCGCGCGGGCGATGGCCATGGCCGGCCGGGAAGTGATCATCCTGGAATCTGAGCGCGCGATCGGCACCGGCACCAGCTCGCGGAACAGCGAAGTCATTCACGGCGGCATTTACTACCCACCCGGCTCGCTCAAGGCGACGTTGTGCGTCGAAGGCAAGCATCGCCTGTATGCGTTTTGCGCCTCGCATGGCGTGGCGCATCGGCGTTGCGGCAAGTTGATCGTCGCGACCAGCGATCGTCAGGTGGGCGAGCTCGAGGCCATTGCCGCCAACGCGCGCGCCAGCGGTGTCGACGACCTGCAATGGCTCACTGCAGGCGAAGTCGCCCGGCGCGAGCCGGCACTCCAAACCTTTGGCGCGTTACTGTCGCCGTCAACGGGCATCGTTGACAGCCACGGTCTGATGCTCGCCTTGCAGGGCGATGCGCAGAGCGCGGGGGCCATGCTCGCGTTCGACGCGCGCGTCGTCGGTGCCCGGGTGGGCCACGCCGACGGCATTGAGCTGGATGTCGACACGGCAGGTGTCACGTCGACGCTATGCGCCAGCATCGTCATCAACAGCGCAGGTCTTCATGCCGTGGATGTCGCGCGTACGTTCGTCGGCCTTGCCCCCGAATACATTCCGCCGCGCTATTACGCGAAGGGAAGTTACTTCACCTGTGCGCAGCGCGCGCCGTTCTCGCACCTCATCTATCCCGTGCCGGAGCCGGGCGGGCTGGGCGTACACCTGACGCTCGATCTCGCGGGGCAAGCGCGTTTCGGGCCGAATGTGGCCTGGGTCGACGAGATCGACTACACCGTCAATGCCGCCGATGGCGATGGCTTCTACGCGGCAGTGCGGCGCTATTGGCCGGCATTGGCAGACGGCGCGTTGCAGCCCGGCTATGCCGGCATTCGACCGAAGATCAGCGCACCCGGCGAGCCGGCGGCAGACTTCCGCATCGATGGGCCGGCGGTGCATGGTGTCGCGGGACTCGTCAACCTGTTCGGTATCGAGTCCCCTGGACTGACGGCGTCACTCGCGATTGCCGAAGCGGTGCGCGCGGCGCTTTGACGTGCGTTTCGATGTGAAAACGCGCGAGGTGACCGGTGGTCACCTCGCGCGCATTAGGCCGCTATCTGGCTAACCCCGTCGTGCGGTTCCAACGGTGCCGCGGGCGTTGCGCGGCATGCCTGTCGGACAAGAATCGGTGTGAAGGTGGTCGTGGTGGGTTTGCCGATCAGCGAACGGCAACCGGCGGCTTCCACGAGGCCGGGTTGGTCCAGAACACCCCGCGCAGGCGATCGGTGTCGCCGCAGGGCGTGCTGCGGGTCGGCTTGCTGATCTGACCCGCGCAGGTGCTGATGTCGCGGCCCGATTGTTGCAGGCGCTTCAGGATCGTATCGAGCATGCCTGATTCGCGCCACTCGTTGAGTTTGCGGCGGCAAGTCGGCACGGAGGGGTACTGCATGGGCAGCTTGGACCAGCTTTCGCCCGTGAACAGCACCCACAAGACAGCATTAGTCAGCGTGCGCTGTTCGACTTGAGGGCGGCCACGCCGCTCCGTACGGACCGGACGGTCACAAATCAGATCACGCAGGGCGTGCCATTCAACGTCGCTCAGTTCAGTAAACATAACACCTCGACCCAAAACAAACGGAGGCGCCGCAGGGGGCGAGTCCGAGCTTCACGATCCGGCAGGTACCGATGCAATCCGGTAAGTGCTTATTCGTGAAACCTCGGCCAAGGCGGCGTCGTTCCCCGATGCTGGAAATACAAGCAACAAGCATGCCAGATCATCGGGTTCTCTTATGAAGAACGCCGCGGGCGGGACGAACCACACTGCGAAGGGAGCGTTTGACCAGCAAAAAAACGCCCACTTGGCAGGTGGGCGCAGCTCCTGGGTGGCTATTGGGATAGGCAATCGCAAAAGCGTCAGGAGAAAAGGAATACGTGCCTTTTGGCCAGTCCGGATCGTTTATTATTCTCGGCCCCGGCCAGAGTGTCTCGCTCCACATGCGCCAGCTTGTCAAGCTTGCAACCGCCATGATGACAAAAAGCGCGCGTCGACGCGCTTCGGAATTACCCCCATTGCGGTGCATTGGCCGTGTTGCCGGCGAGTCGCCCAAGATGGGTGCTCACTTGCGCCCCGATAGGGCATGGTGACGCGAGGTAGGGCGCAACTCCGCGCGTACGCGGTGCAACCGAGTCTCGGGAGATGAGAAAGTGGCCTGGTCGCCGCGTGGCGTTTCGTCATGGCCCGACGGCGGGCCTGTGGCCTATAATGTGCGCCTTCGATGAATATCGTCTATCGGTTGCGCGGCACGCCTGCACACCGGTCGGCGCCAGCGTGCGCAAACGGCATGAGCAACGACAGCGATAACAAATACTCCGTCCCGGGCCTCGAGCGTGGACTGCGCGTTCTGATGACGTTCTCGGCGCGCGAGCCCGTGCTGGCCGGGGCCGACTTGGCGCGACGACTCGGCATCCCACGCTCGACGGTGTTCCGCCTGTTGCAGACACTCGAAGCCGAGGGGTTCATCGAGAAGGCCGGGGACGATCGTCATTACCGGTTGGGCGTGGCAGTGCTTCGCCTGGGTTTCGAGTATCTGAATTCGCTCGAACTGACCGATCTCGGCACGCCGGTCATCGAGAAGTTGCGCGATGCCACGGGTTTCTCCAGCCATATTCTGATTCTCGATCAGCGCGACGCGGTGTTTGTCGCCAAAGCGGCGAGCCGTGAACTGGTGTTCGGCACGGTTCGCGTGGGCACTCGCTTGCCCGCCCATGCGACGGTCGTCGGACACATTCTGCTCGGCGACTACTCGCTGCCGGCGCTCAAGCAGCTTTACCCGGAAGCCAAGCTCGAAGGCTATACGGCCCACACGCCAACGACCGTGGAAGCGCTGTACCGTGTGGTCCAGGACGACATCGCCCGCGGGTACAGCATGAGCCAGGCATTCTTCGAGCAGAACATCTCGACGATCGCGGCGCCCGTGCGCAATCATCTCGGAAAGATCGTCGCCGTGATCAGTGTGACGATTCCTCAGTCGCGCGTAGAAGCGGACCTGCTCGAGAGCGGCATCGTCGAGAAGGTCGTGTCCGCCGCGGACGAACTCTCGCACAAGCTCAACTACCGCTCGGATCGCGCAGGCGCAACGTCGGCGGCGACGAAGTAAAGCGCGCCAGCTCGCGCGCGTCAGCCCACGCGCCATGCCTTCGGCGTGTCGTCGACGGTGCACCCGCATCAGTGGGTCTGTATCAGCACGCCTTGATCACGCGCCTCTCCAGATTGCGCTTGTCTCGCTGAAACCACTTCGTCATAATTGTTTCGCCTAATAACCATCGTTCCATATTTGGTTAATATGAGGCGAACAAGGTGCCGCTGTCCCGCGGCTTATTACGAGACTCATCATGTCAGTTTCCCTGCGTCCGTCTGCGGCTCAGCGCCCGTCGCGCGTGCGTTTCTGGATGCTCTTCCTGGTCTTCGTCGGCACGGTCATCAACTATGTCGATCGCGCCAATCTCTCCGTGGCCGCCCCGATGCTCAAGCAGGAGTTCGGCCTGGACCCCGTCGCGCTGGGCTTTATCTTCTCGGCGTACGCGTGGACCTACGTCATCGCGAACATTCCGGGCGGCTGGGTCATCGACCGGTTCGGTACGCGTGCGATTTACGGCGTCGCCATTCTCGGTTGGTCGATGCTGACATTCATGCAAGGCTTCGCCTCGCGATTTGCTGCGTTGTTTGCCATGCGTCTGGGCGTGGGTATCGCCGAAGCGCCGACGTTCCCGGTCAACAACCGCGTGGTCTCGATCTGGTTTGCGCAACGTGAGCGTGGGGTGGCCACCAGTGTCTATCTGGTGGGCCAGTACATCGGCATGGCGGCCCTCACGCCCGTGCTGTTCTGGATCGCCCACACGTGGGGCTGGCGAGAGATCTTCTACGCGACCGGTCTCCTGGGCATTGTGTGGGCGGGCGTGTGGTTCGTCGGCTATCGCGACCCGGATCAATGCGCCTGGGTGAACGCCGCCGAGCTGGCGCACATTCGTCGCGGTGGGGCGCTTGTCGAGGCGGCGTCAACCGATCGGTCCGCCGTGAACGCTTTCCCATGGCGCAAGTTGCTCGCGCTGTTCCGGAATCGTCAGATCATCGCGATCTGCGTGGGCAAGTTCGCGTCGCTCTCGTCGCTGTACTTCTTCCTGACGTGGTTCCCGACGTACCTGATCACCGAGCGCCACATGACGGTGCTCAAGGCGGGCGGCATGGCGTCCGTGCCTTTCGTCGCGGCGTCCATCGGCGTGGTTTGCGGCGGTCTGCTCTCGGACTGGCTACTGCGTCGCGGCGTGGCCGTGGGGACGGCGCGCAAGACGCCCATCGTGACCGGCTTGTTGCTGGTGCCGACCATGTCGCTTAGCGTGCTGACCGACGCCAACGGCCTCGTGATCGCCATCATGTCGTTCGCGTTCTTCGCGCAAGGTGTGGCCTCGGCCTCGGCCTCGTGGTCGCTGGTGGCCGACATCGCGCCGAAGGGCATGGTGGGCATCACGGGCGGGGCGGTGAACTTCGCCGGTAACCTGTCGGGCATCGTCACGCCGATTGCGATCGGGTTCATCGTCAAGGCGACCGGCTCGTTCGGCTGGGCGCTCGGGCTTATCAGTCTCTTCGCGATCGCCGGCGTGTTGTGCTACCTGTTGCTGCTGGGCGAGGTCAAGCGCATCGAGCTCGATGACGACGCGCCCGGTGAGCGGGGTGAGCGGGGCGAGGGCGATGGCGTCAACGCGGATGCGCGCGCGGTTTGAACGGCCAGATCGGCGTCACGCGGCCACGGCTTGGCGGCGATAGTCGCCGGGACGCGCCCCGGTCCATTTTCGGAACGCACGAAAGAACGCGCTCGGATCGGCAAAGCCCAGCGACAGGGCAATCTCCAGCATCGGCTTGGACGTGTGGCACAGCGCATGAATCGCGAAATCGCGCCGCAGTTGGTCTTTGATCGACTGATACGACTGCCCCTCGTCCTCCAGTCGCCGACGCAACGTCGACGGTGTGGTGTGGAACTCGCCCGCCAGCGCTTCGAAGGCCGGCCAGCGATCGGTCGGCATCGTCTTCAAACGCCGCCGCACGCGCGCGACCATGCCCTTCGTATTCTTGTATTTGAGGATGATGTTGCCCGGCGCCGCGCGCAGGAATTCCTTCACGGACTCGTCGTTCTGCACCACCGGCAAGTCGAGGCAGGCCGCATCGAACTCGATGGCCGTATGTGTCGCGTGGAACACCAGACGCGGCGAGTACATCGTCCGATACTCGTCGCTGTATGCCGGCTCGGAAAATGAAAAATAGGCTGTGCTCAACGGCACTCGACGTGCGATCAGCCAGCACGTCAGCGCATAGAAGAGAATCAGCAGTGTTTCGTGCCCGAAGATGCGTGGCGACCGTTCGTCTGCGCGCTCACGGACTTCGAGTCGGGCCAGCGCGCCGTCCCGCACCAGATGCATCTGCAGGTCGTCGAGCAAGAGCCCCATGAAACGCGTTGCGCGTTGCAGCGCCTGCTCGAGGGTGCGGCACGCGACGACGGTGTGACACAGCATCGCAAAGCTGCCGACTTTCATGCGGCGCGAATCCTGGCCGAAGAATTCGTCGTCGAGCGCGACACTGATCAGCCGCCACAACTGCGCATAGCGATCCGCGGAAACGCGGGCTTGCGGGTGCGCGAGCAGCGATGGCGCGATATCCGCGGCATGCAGCAATGCCGCTGGATCGCCGCCGAGCCGCTCGACATGCGCCAACGCGTTAATCACGAAATGAATCGAAATGCTGCCTTTTTCCATGCGTCGCGAAACGGAACATCGTAGCAAGGGGACGCAACGATTCTAGCAGTGCGGCCCCTGATGACGCCTCCGATGCCGTCTGAAAACAGGATCGGCGCTTTCCGAATTCGCGTGCAGCGTATGACAGCGATACTGGCGACGACTTATTTCGGTGCCATGCGCAGCGCGCCATCGAGACGAATCACCTCGCCGTTGAGCATGACGTTCTCGACGATGTGGCGCACTAGCGCGGCATATTCCGACGGACGGCCGAGGCGAGGTGGAAACGGCACCGAAGCGCCCAGTGCGGCCTGCACCTCCGGTGTCATGCCGGCCATCATCGGCGTTTCGAAGATGCCCGGCGCAATCGTCACCACGCGCACACCAACGCGCGCCAGCTCGCGCGCGGCCGGCAGCGTCAGGGCGGCAACGCCGCCCTTCGAGGCCGCATACGCGGCTTGCCCGATCTGTCCGTCGAACGCGGCGACCGACGCCGTGTTGACGACCACGCCACGTTCTCCCTCGGCGTCGGCATCGCCCGCGGCCATGGCCGTTGCCGCGATGCGCAGCACGTTGAACGTGCCGATCAAATTCACGTTGACGATGCGGGCAAAGCTGTCGAGTCGGTGCGGACCTTGCTTGCCCAGAATGCGTTCGCCCATGACGAGCCCAGCGCAGTTGACCACGCCGTTCAGACGGCCGAACGCGCTTTGGGCCGTGTCGACCAGGCGCTGAACGTCGTCTTCGCGGGTAATGTCGGTCGCGACGAAACGCGCGGCGTCGCCCAATGCCTCGGCCTGTCGGGCGCCGGCATCGGCATTGATGTCACCGAGCACGACCTTGGCGCCCGCGTCGACGAACATGCGGGCGGTGGCTGCACCGAGACCCGACGATGCGCCGGTGACGAGAAAGACACGATCCTTGATTTGCATGGGCTGCGATTCCTGAAAGAAAAGCGCGTTGAGGTTCAGACCGCGCCGGCAGAAGTCTGCGCGGCCTTGGCGATTTCCTGGTTGCGCAAGATGAAGCGCTGAAGCTTGCCGCTCGGTGTTTTGGGCAGTTCGGCGACGAATTCGATTTCACGCGGATAGGCGTGCGTGGACAGCCGGTGGCGGACATGCGCTTGCAATTCCTGCGCAAGCGCGTCCGTCGGCGCGAACTGCGGATGCAGCACGACGAACGCCTTGACCACTTCGGTGCGCTCCGGATCCGGCTTGCCGACCACAGCCGTTTCAACCACCGCGGGATGCTCGATCAGCGCACTCTCGACATCGAACGGCCCGATGCGATACCCGGCCGACGTGATGACGTCGTCGTTGCGTCCGACGAAGCTGATGCTGCCGTCCTCGTTGCGCTCGACAGTGTCACCGGAGAGATAGTACTCGCCCACGAACGCAGGCGTGTCCCGCTCCCAGTAACCGTTGAACCACATCAGCGGCGATTGCCGTCGATCGAGGGCGAGCACGCCCGGCTGCCCGACCGCGCACTCGTGTCCGTCGTCACCCAGCACGACCACACGATGTCCCGGCGACGCGAAGCCGGCAGTCCCGGCTCGCACGGGATGGGCCAGCGCATGGTGATTACAGACGACCATGCCGAGTTCAGTCTGCCCATAGTGGTCATGAATGGTTACGCCGAGGTGCTCGGCAAACCAGCGGATGACTTCGGGGTTGAGTGGCTCGCCCGCACTGGACACGGCGCGCAGCTGTCCTTTCACGGGCGCGGCCGCCTTGTCGCCGCCCGCGATCAGCAGGCGAAAGGCGGTCGGTGAGCCGGCCAGATTCGTGATACCCAGTTTCTGGATGATTCGGTACGTACTTTCGACGTTGAAGGGGCCGTCGTAGAAGGTGGTGGGAATGCCCATCGCGAGCGGGCCTGTCACGGCGTAGTACAGGCCATAGGCCCAACCCGGATCGGCAATGTTCCAGAACGTATCGGTCGGTCGCAGATCGACGGCGTCGCGCATGTAGCCGACGAACGCCAGGATCGCGCGCAATGGCACCATGACCGGCTTTGCGGTGCCGGTCGTGCCCGAGGTGAACATCATCAGAAACGGATCGTCGCCGCGGCGCGGCACCGGCGCGAAGTCGGGGGCGTGTTGCTCGACTTCATGCCAGAAGCTGAAGTCGCCCCGGCGCACCCCTTGCCCGCGCGGCCCGCTGACCGTGGCGACGGGCGGGCAGTGGGCTACTTCATCGAGCTTGGCCCGATTGGCACCGTCGGTCACCACGAGCTTGCTCTGGGCGCTGTGCAACCGGTGTTCGATGGCCTTCGGGCCGAACGCCGTGAAGAGCGGTTGATACACCGCGCCCGCGCGCCAGGTGCCAAGAATCGTCACGAGCAGTTCGGGTGTGCGCGGCAACAGCCCGCTCACGCGGTCGCCGGGCTGCACGCCCTGTTCGCGAAGGAAATTGGCAAAGCGCGCGGCGAGCGTTTGCAATT